>NZ_JAFMOF010000001.1 GCF_017349075.1 Streptomyces triculaminicus
AAATCTGGGCCACTCCGTGGCCCAGGAGGCCAACTCCGTTGGCCTTGGGCTCGGATCGCTCCGCGATCCGGCCTGATGGAACACGCTCCGCGCGTTCCTGACGCTGGCAGAGAGGGAAGGAGGTTGCAGCTCGGGACTGATGGGGATTCAAGGGGCCCGCTCCGCACGGCGATTAGAGCAGGGCACGGACCGGAGCGATGAACAAACGCTCACCGCAACGGATAGCAGAAACGAACGGAACAGAACGCTTCCAACAACCGTATGCGTCATCTTGCCAGACCCGCTACCTTATGGAGAGATAAACCACCTCCACCATCTCCGGAGCCACCGGAAGGCCACAAATAACCACCTGGAAACCGCCCCTCAAAAGCTGGATAAACACCCACTACCCAACTCCAGAATTCCAGCACACCCAGATTACAGCGGCCCTGAGAACACGTCAGTCACATACGACGAAGGAAAATAGCATGCCGGGTAAAGAACTGTTTCCGCATCAGGTGGAAGCGGTCGACGCCATCCTCCGTGTTCTGCAGACGCCCGCCGACGGGCACATGCCGGCCGAGGGGCTGCGGACCCAGGTCATCGCTGCGACCGGCTCGGGCAAGACACTGATCGCCACCGAGGCCGCCCAAAAGCTCGCTGCCCGGCGGGTCCTGGTCTTCGTGCCGACTCTGGATCTCCTGACCCAGGCCGCGGCCTCATGGCGGGAGGGCGGCCGTACCGGGGCGATGATCGGGGTCTGCCGTCTAACGGCTGAGGACGCTGACGGCATGCCCTGTACGACGGATCCGGCCGAGCTCGTGGCCTGGGCGAACGGGCTGGAGCGGGTAACGGTGTTCGCCACCTACGCCGCCGTGGGCCTCGGCATTCTCCAGCGCGCCCATGCTCAGGGCCTGGGCGTGTGGGACCTGATGGTCGTGGACGAGGCGCACCGGACCAGCGGGGACGCGGGAAAGCCCTGGGCAGCCGTGCACGACCAGGGCAAGATCCCGACGGGCCGTCGGCTCTACATGACCGCCACCGCCAGAATCTGGGAGGCGGCCGAAGGCCGCTGCGGCAAAGCGCCCCGGCTGATCGCGAGCATGGACCCGGAGTCTCCGCTGTTCGGGCCCGTGGCGTTCAAGCTCACCCTGTCCGAGGCCATCAGCCGCGGACTGGTCGCCCCCTACCAGGTCGTGTGCATCGACATTACCGACCCCGAACTCCACCAGGCGCAGCAGACGGCCGGACCCGGCTCGGACGCGGTACGCGGAGCCAGGCTCGCAGCGCTGCAGACCGGCGTCCTCACCGCAGCAGCGCGGGAGGAGCTGCGGAAGGTGCTGGCGTTCCACAGCAAGGTCAGCGAGGCGGAGGCCATGGCCGTAGGTGTCATCGACGTCGCGCGGCGGCTCTGGCAGGACGATCCCCGGCGGTTCCCGGCGCCGGAACGGGTCTGGGCCGACTGGCTCTACGGCGGCCATGCCCCCAGCCACCGGCGCGCCGTCCTCACCGAGTTCGCCTCCGACGTCATCGAGGACCGGGACGGCCTGCAGCCGGCCGCACTGCGCGTGCTCAGCTCCGTGAAGGTGCTCGGCGAAGGCGTCGATACAGCGAACTGTGATTCCGTCGCTTTCTGCGACGCCAGGGGATCAATGGTCGACATCGTGCAAATGGTCGGCCGCGCCCTCCGTATGAAACCGGGCGAAGGGGAAATCGCATCGCTGATCGTCCCAGTATTCCTCGCGCCAGGTGAAAACCCCGACGAAATACTGACCTCACCCGCCTACGAAATCCTGGCGAAGATCCTCGAAGCACTCCGCGCGCACGATACGGACACCGTCGAAGCCCTCGCCGACCCCCGCGTGCGCAGCGGGAGCTACTGAATTTGAATTCGTGATGTCGGTCTGAGGGTGGTCAGCCGTCCATGATCAGGCCGGTGGTGGCGAGGCATGCGTCGATGAGGTGGGGTCGGTACTGGATCTGCTTCAGGCTGCGCTTGACGGCTCGGGCGAGCTGGTCGAGGTTGGCGGCGGCGAGGTTGCCGATGGTGCGCTTGACCAGCGACCAGATGCCCTCTTGCGGGTTGAGGTCCGGTGCGTACGAGGGGAGTTGGAAGACGGTCAGCCAGTCCTTGCTCGCCTCGATGAACTCCTGCATCGGCGGCATCAGGTGGGCACGCAGGTTGTCCCACACGAGCACGATCGGGCCGCCGAGCTGGATGTGCGCGCGGATGAGCAGGTCCCGGTAGTCCTGCCAGGTGAAGCCCTTCTTCTCGCCCTTGCGGCCCCGGTACACGTGGAAGCTGTACAGCATTCGGGAGCGCTGACCGGGTTTGTAGCAGCTCAGCCCTGCCATGGAGACCCGGCCGGCTCCCCGGCCGCGCACCCGCACGACCGGCGTGCAGCCGACTCTGCCCCAGGTCCTGGCACGCGGCGGCCTCATCGACTGCCCGGCTTCGTCCTCGAAGACCAGCCAGGCCCCGCGGACCGCCGCGGTGCTTTTACCCGCGACCACGTCTCCTTCCTCCACAACTCGACAGCCGCGTCATCGCGCTCGATGGCCCGGCGAACCGGCTCCTGCCAGGACCAACCGTGGCGCCGCAGCAACACCCACGTCCCCTCCACCGTGTAGGAGACGTGGAACAGCCGGCCGATCAGCGTCTTCACCCGTGCCAGAGTCCACCGCTGGTCTTCCCAGCCGTGGGCCAGCGGACCACGCTCCAACTCCCGCTCCAGCCGCGCGATCTGGGCATCGGAGAGCTTGGGACGACCGGGTGAGCCCCTCGAGGCCACTTCTGCCGCACCGCCCTCGCGCCACTGCCGGCGCCAGCGCTCCACCGAACGCACGCTCACCCGCAGTGCCGCCGCGATGTCCCTGCTCCGGTCCCCGCTCTCGAAGCGTTCCACAGCCTGCCGCCGGATCCGCTCCCGCGCGGCCCTCTCCATGTCGGTCAAACCACCGCCCTGCGCGTACCTCACAGCACAGGGCTACCGACAGCATCTGCCGGCTGTCAGGCAAACGGCACCGACTCCACCCAATCAAGTTGATCACATGTCACTCTCCGCGGCGCCGCTTGTAGTACGCGTATGTCAAAGCCAGGAGAAGCGGGCCCCACAGAGTCAGCGGCAGTGTGGCCGTTGCCGCGAGGGCCTTCCACCAGCCGCTGGAGTACCCGACCATGTGGAACCCGCCGACGTTGAGGAAGCCGAACGGCAGCTGGTCCCACAGTGCGATCAGCCCCAGAGCGCCCAAGGTGGCCGGGATGATCGCCGCGAGCGGCGCAACGCGTCGGCCGCCGATGAACGGGATCCAGGAAGGAACCACTTCGCCCCATCCGGCCACCAGGCCGAAGGACATGTAGGCGAGCCCCTCGGAGAGAAGACTCAGCCCGAAGACGTAGAGGATCACCCACCAGTGCCACGTCTTGTGGACGGCGTAGACCTGGCCCATCTCGTAGTTGAATGCGAACGGCAGGCGCCAGATGCACGATGGCAGGACGGCCAGGGGTATGACCCGGGCCACGCGGATGGCCCACGGGGGGACCGGCCGTGCAGTGTTGCCGACCGTCGGGGACGGGTGCGTCTTGAATCGCATGGGCCGATCTTCCTTGCCCGGCCGGCGCCGGGGATCGCCCTGAAGCAGTATCTGATGGTCACCCCCGCGAGGGGTATCGAGTCCTCCGACGGGAGGATGGTCGCGGTTCCGGGCGGGTTTCGAGGGCAGGGATGGCCTGCTACTAGCCGGCGAACGGCTGCTTCGCCGGCACCGGCCTTGCCCTGGAGACCTGACCGACATCACGCTTTTAAGTTCAGTATCAGCCGGAGGAGGAGGTCGGTGAAGGCGGCCGGGCGCGGCCGGAGGGGGAGCAGGGGCCGAGTGCGCCTGCGCGGGAGCTGCTGAGGTTCAGCACGCCCCGGGATCCGGCGTTGCTGGCCCGGTTCGTGAAGCTGCGGGTGATCGAGCCCGAGAACGCCTTCTGGCGGCGCGGGATCGAGGCGTGCGTGCGGTATCTGAAGGAGACCGGCGCGGAGCAGTTGCGGGTGCCGTACGGCTTCGTCACGCCCGAGGACTGGGTACCGGCCGGGTTTCCTCTGGGCACCTGGCTGGCGGATCAGCGGCGGTTCAACAAGGCCGGACGCCTGACTGCGGCCCGCGTTGGCGAGCTGGACGAGCTCGGGATGGTCTGGTCACACCAGGACGTCGCCTTCGAGGAAGGACTCACCGCCGCCTGCGCCTGGGCCGCCGCCCACGGACACTTCCTCCCGCCCGCCACCGCCGTCTGGGACGGCTACCCCATCGGGACCTGGGCCAAGAACATGCGCACCGCGGCCCGGATCGCGGACACCATCGTCGAACGCCGCGAAGCCGGCCTCCGCGTCGAATCCAGCGCCAAAGCACTCACCCAGGCACGACGCGAAGCCCTGGACGAGATCGACCCGGGCTGGTGCCCGGTGTGGGATGCCGGATGGCAGCGCTGCTTCCGCCTCGCGCAAGCTCACGTCCAAGGCGGCGGGGCGGTACCGACGGTGCCGGGCGAGGTGATCGTGCAGGGCGAAGACCTCGGCCGCTGGGCCCAGGCATCCCGCCTCGGCTGGGACGCTCTCATGCCGGTCCAGCAGTGGATGCTCGAAAACGTCCTCGGCCTCGCCCCCGCCGAAGAGCACGAGCGGCCCGTGAAACGCACGCAAGAAGACAAGTGGGCGCTCAATCTCCGGGCGGCACGCCAGTTCCACGCCCGCGAGGGCCACTTGAACGTGCCCCGGAAGCATGTCGAGCACCTGGAGCCAGAAGGCCGCCGGGAGGGCGCTGAGGAGCTCCTGGCGGTGAAGCTCGGCATGGTCCTCGACAACATTCGCAAACGCGCCGACAAGCTCACCGAACAACGCCGCGCGCACCTCGATCAACTCGGCATGCGCTGGACCAGCGGCGCAACCAGCAGGAGCACCCGGTAGAGAGCGGTCGGGAACGGCGGCAGGACCCAGGGCCACATGGCTCCGGGCCTTCCCGGCAGTACTGCACAAGGCATGTGAGAGACCCGAAGCCGGGCCTACCGTGGCACTCATGACCAGCCGTGGCAGACAGCACTGGGACGGTTCCGCCAAGCGCGTCCAGCTCACCAGCGGTGACCACAGCGGGCCAAAAGATAAGAAAAAGCCCAAAGTCAACCGCAAAGGCAAAGGGCTTAGCGCGGAGGAAAAGAGGGCCGCCGAGCTGCGCGAAGTGGAGCGCTTCCGGCAGTCCATACGCGCCAGTGAGCTGCGCCGGAAAGCACGCGAGGAAGTACCGAAGTGGTAGGACCATGGTCGAGACCTGGGCGTGGCGCGTGCCAGGACCTCGACGGGAGCATGTACTGGTCCGCTGCCCAGCTAGTGCTGTGGCCGGGATGGTTCACCGTGGTCGGAACGTGGCTCGCGGGACGAGCGCACGCGAAACGGCTGGTATTACTGGGGCATGCAGGAAGAGACCGCACGCTCCGCGATCGACACATTCATCTCCGCGTTCAACGCCTCGGACGACAGCTATGTGACTGCCCTGCTCTCCCAGGCCCTGACCTCAGACGTGGTCTTCTGGGGACCGTTGGGCCGCAGCGAAGGAATCGCGGCGGTCGAGCGGTTCGTGCTGGACATCCGGCGCCACCCGGCGGGGACCGGCACGATGGTGCGCTGCTCAGCGGTGGACATGCCTGACGAATGGGCCCGGTACCAGTGGGTCTTCACCACGCCGGATGGAGGCCCCCGCCTGGCGGGAACGGATGTCGTCCATCTGCGACGGAGCCTCATCGATCAGGTCATCGTCTTCGCGGGGGAGATCGAGCCGTTCGCCTCCTGAGTCATCCTTCTGTCGCTGTCCGTCTCCTGAACTTGCCCCCTTCGGCGCTCGGGGGCTGCGGTTCGCAGTCGGTCAGTCTGCGTACATGGGCAGGCTCAGCCACCGCGCCTCCAGCGATCGGATCGGACGTCTCCGCGCATCCAACCGTCGCGACCACCAACCCGGCGAACCTTCACAGTCACAGCACTAGGAAAGTCCCCGATAGGGGTGGCCGGAGATGCGGGAGGGCCCGGATCCGTAGATCCGGGCCCTCTTCAGCAGTAGCGGGGACAGGATTTGAACCTGCGACCTCTGGGTTATGAGCCCAGCGAGCTACCGAGCTGCTCCACCCCGCGTCGGTGATCCCCACAGTACGCCATCACAACCAGCACCGCGGACCACTTCCTGCCAGGACCGGTTCTTCCAGGACCCCGAAGCCGACGTTCGAGCAGAATTCGGTGCCGCCCGTGCCCACACCTCATCACTGTCTTGGCTGTCATCAGCCCCCGGGGCGGATTTCGCGATGACCGTACGCAACAGCTACCTGTACGGACGCGCCCCCGGAATTCTCTCCGCCGTGGGAATTTCGCTCGGAGTGCTGGTGCACGTCACGTACACGGTCCTGGGCGTCGGAATTCTGATCGCCCATTCGCCGTCGGCCTTCACGGTCATCAAGCTGGCCGGCGCCGGATACCTCGTCTACATCGGCTGCAGGACGTTCGCGAAGCGTACCCAGATGGACATCGATCTTTCCTCGGGTGCGGCGATTTCCCGGATGCAGGCGCTGCGGACCGGATTTCTGACCAACCCGAAGACCACCCTGTTCGTGCTCAGCACCTTCACCCAGGTCATCCATCAGGACGCGGCGCTGTGGCGCCAGATCGGCTACGGCTTGTTCATGTCGCTGGCCCACCTGGCCTGGTTCTCCCTGGCGGCGCTGTTCTTTTCGAACGACCGGCTGCGCGCCAAGATGCTGCGCAGCCAGATCCTTCTGAACAGGGTGATCGGCACGGTGCTCGTCGGCCTCGGCGTGGCCCTCGCGCTCACCCCGACCACTCAGTGAGCCCCGCACCGGTCACCCGGTGAGGTCAGGCGAGCGCGATGGCCTCGACGCGCGGCTCGGCGATCTTGACGAAGTCGCGCGTGGCCAGGGCGAGGGACCGGTCGAGACGTGCTGCGTTGAAGAAGAACTCCGGGTTCTCCAGCAGCGCCGGGTCGACGACCAGTTCCAGCTGCCGGTCGAAGGAGAACGGCAGAATCGTGCCGCTGGCACAGCCCGAGAGCCGTTCGGCGATGTCCTGCTCGGCGAACCCCACGTAGGTTCCGCCGAGCAGGGCCTTGATCGCGGCAAGGTCCACTCGCCTGTCACCGGGAACGACAGCGAGGACGTAGCGCGTCACCTTCTTGCCCAGCTTCACCATCACGACGATGCACTTGGCCGCCTGGTGGAGCTCGTGCCCGCGCAGCCGGCTCACGGCCTCCGTGCCGCCCTCGGGCTCGTGCTCGATCGTCCGGTACTGGGCACTGTGCTCATCGAGCAGAGCGAGCAGCTTCTCGTACGTCTCGTGCGAACCCATGCTTCCACAACCCCTGTGCGCGCTGGCAGTTGACTGATGGCAAAGAAGCTTCAGTATGCATGAGTATGCCGGGCGACGGGTCTCTTTACGGCCGCTCCTCCCCGGTTCGGGCACAGAACGGTCCTGCCGGGCGGCGCTCAGGGGGCGGGGAGAGGGAACGGGCCACGGTGGTCACCGGATCCTCCGCTGCTGGGGGAAATCGGGGTCCGAGGGCCCGGCGTCGGACAGCGGCCGGCCATCGACGCTGATCTCCTCACGCGTGACCCGCCGGGGCACCGCCCGCGTGACAGGACCGGAGACGGGACCGGACAGGTGCGGGCAGACCCCGGACGCGATGGTCTTGCACTTCTCGTGGAGGGCGGCCTGGAGGAGATCGCCCGCCGCGCGGGAGTCGGCTCGGCCACCTTGCACCGCCACTTCCCCACCCGGCAGGCCCTCCTGGAGGCCGTCTTCAAAGACAGGGTGGAGACCCTGTGTACGAGGGCGGGCAATCTGCTCGACGAACCCGACCCGGGCCAGGCACTGGCCACCTGGCTCCACGCCGTCGGCGCGCATGCCGTAGGCAACCGGGTCCTGGGGGCATCACTGATGCGCGACGGAGCCCCGGCACTGGGCGAGACCTGCCACAACATGATCACCAAGGCCGGCGACGCCCTCCTCACACGCGCCCAAGCGGCAGACACCGTGCGCCCTGACATCACCATCACCCAGCTGCTGAAACTCGTCGGCGCCATCGCGCCGGCCACCGAGCAGGACGCCGACGGCCCCACCGAGGCCGGCCTCCTGCTTGCCATCGCCATCAACGGAGTACACGCACGCTGACCCCCGGCACGCACTACGTGCTGCCCAAACCTCCGGGCTGGCGCCGCGATACCCGCGGAGGAGACGGGCCCCGAGCCGTCTTCCCGGCCACCAAGCCGAGCGCCTGGGCCAAAGCCTCCACAGAGAACCTGGTTTCTGCCCCAGCGCATCGCCCGCCACGACGTTTCCCTTCGCGCTTGCGTCACCGTGACCACCAGGCGAACGGCGGCGGCCGCCAGCCGCTCCCATCTCGTGGCGCTGACCTGCAGTTTCCTGGTTCGGAAAACAGGTACTCAGGTGGCGTGCTGCGCTGTCGACTGCGCGCTGCCGGTCCGGGCGCAACGCACGACGAGCGGGGGCGGTCGACGGCGTCGCAGCGGGCTCGAGGTCGCAGCGGGCTCGAGGCTGGAAGGCATTCGTGTACGGCCTCAGCTCCCGGCGGGATGGTCAAGCCGTGTCCCGTGGATCACTGTGTGAGGTAATTGGCGCGTGAGCTACTTCATGTACGACGTCATGGATGCGACGGTCGACGACCCTGACGCGGAGACGATGGGGCGGGTGCTGGACGGTCTTGCGCACGCCGACGACGAGCACCCCGATGTGTCGCTGTCCCATGAGGCCGGGTGGTGTCTCAGCGCGTTCAGCAGTGGCCTTCTGATCTGGGAGAACACCGAGGACGATGTGATGGCTCCCGGGGAGATGCGCGAAGTCGCCCGCGAGGAGATCCTTCGGCTCTTTGGACTTCTGGCTGCGGGTGACATCGCCTCGATAGAGGCGCTTGCCTGGCAGAGGTGACCGGCCTCCTCATCAGGAGCGAGCCCAGAGGAAGACCGCTGCGACGTGAAGTGCCGCGAGGTAGTGGATGCGCGAGCCTTTCAGTGCGCATGGCGATACCGCGCCACTGCTTGAGCCGGTTGATGCATCGCTCCACGGTGTTGCGGTGCCTGTCTGCCTGGCGGCCGAAGCTCGGTGGGCGTCCGCCTCGTGAGCCGCGGCGCTTGCAGTTGGCGATCTGGTCAGCGGGTTCCGGGATCACCGCCGTGATGCCGCTACGGCGCAGGTGAGTGCGGATCGCGCGGGAGGAGCACGCATGATCGGCGCTCACACTGTCCGGCCGTGTTCTGGGGCTGCCGCCTTCGGTTCGGGGCACGCGGATGCCGGCCATGACGGTCTCGAAGAACAGGGAATCGGGGCAGTGTCCGGCTGAGACCAGCACGAACAGCGGGCGGCACCGGCCGTCGGCTGCCAGGTGAACCTTGATCGTCAGGCCTCCTCGGGGACCGTCCGAGGGCGTGATCGGTGGGTTCTCCCGCGGGAGCCCCTTTTTCTACGGGCGCCGGCGGCGTGCTGATGGGCGCGGACGGTCGTGGAGTCCACGCTCACCAACCAGTCGATGTCTCCAGCGGCATCGGCCTGGACGGCGCTGGAGACCTGGGCCTTCTGGGGTCACCGGCCCACAGATGGGCGTCATGCTCGCTGAGGCGCACCGTGTACCCGGTGACGGTGGTGGTGAAGTTGTACGCCAGCCGGAACGGTAGCCGAAGTGGCCAAGGTAGTGCCTGCCCTTGGCCACAGTCAGGCCGGTCCCTTAGCTGATGCTGCCGCAGCTGGTGACCTCGCGCCGCAAGGCCTCGATCAGGCTCTCACCGCCCTCGACGCCTCCGGAGGGCAGCTCCCATAACCCGCCGAGGTAGTCATCGGCCGGCCGGTGCGGCAGGAGCACCTTGCCATCCGGCGCCAGAGGTTCGACATGGGCACGCGATCGGGCCCACCACCGGCTACTAGCCTCGCCTTCCCGGCCCTAGGGTGGCGGGGACGGCTCGTAGGGACGGTGAGGATCCGGTGCGGCGCAGGCAGTTGCCGGCGAACCTCGCGGTCACGGCCGCCACGGCAGCCGGTGCCCCTTTCCCGCCCGGCGGCAGGACGACGGTGGATGAGGCCGCGCTCGGCGAGGTGCTTGTCGGCCGCGTTCGCGACGCGATACTCGGCCTGCGCACCGACATCGCCGTTCCGTCGGCCGCAGTCCTGAACGGCGGCCTCGCGTGCGCCCTCACCAACTTCCACAGCTGTCGCTAGGGCAGTCTTGCTGTGCGCCTGCCCCGCCTCGTCCAGGCCGGCCGCGCGCGCATCGCCAGCGGCGGCGTGGCGCTGCTGGCCCAGAGCTATCTGCTGGCCACCCGCATGCTGATCAAGCTCGACGAGCAGCAGCTCGGGTGGATGGCCGCCAATCGTGCCCGCCAGAGCGCCGGGGCCGCCGAAGACCCGCTCCTGGTAGCCGAGGCCACCCGCCGGCTCGCCGTCCTCGCCCGCAAAGCCGACTGGCACGAACAGGCGATGTCCTCGCCCTGACGGCCGCCGACCATCCCGGCCTCCGCGGCGGCGGTCCGGCCCTCGCGGCCGAGCGCGGCCTGCTCATCCAGACCGCCGCTTGCATCGCCGCCCGCGCCGACGACACGGCCGAATGCGGGAGCTGACCGACCAGGCCGCAGCCGTCGCCAAGGGACTCGGCCCCGCCGTACTGCTGCGCGACCACGGCGGAGGATTCAGCCCCACCACCGTCCAGCTCCACCGCATCTCCGCCGAGAACTCCGCCGGCGCCCCCTGTGCCGCACTCACCGCCGCGAAGGCGGCGGCGCCCGCGAGCCTGCCCAGCACCGAGCGCGGGCCCGCTACTACACCGACACCGCCACCGCCTTCGGCCGGTGGGACCGGCTGCGGCGAGTGCGTCCGCGCGCTGCCGGCCGCCGAACACCACGCCCCCGAGGAGACACACGCGCGGCCTACGGTGAAGTCTCTCGTCTCCGGACTGCCCTGCGGTCTCCGGGCGGACCACCACCGAACTCCGGCGGACTCGCCGCACGCGTCGGCGTCCTCACCTGAGAGCCCGGGAACGTACGGCCCGGTCACGCGCCAGTATCCCCCTTCCGTCGCGCGTTCCAGCGAAACCAACAGCAAGATCACCAAACTGCCTTTGAAACGCAGACGCCAGGGCGCGGCAGAACCTTCGAATCACCCAGACCCTGGCCCCGCCTCGACCGCTTGAGGCTCTCCAGGACAAACGCCGCGCGGATCACCGGTGCGCTTCCTGCTGCCACCACACCAGACGGTGGTTCCCCGGTGCGGGACGTGGAGCGCCAGCGCCGCTTCCGCTGGCCGGCCAACACCGGCAGGAGTGAGGAGCAGGAAGCCCCCAACGACGCCGAAGGGGGCCCGGATCCAGTGGGATCCAGGCCCCCTTCGGCAGGAGCGGGGACAGGATGGGAACCTGCCACCTCTGGGTGATGAGCCCGGCGAGCTGCCGAGCTGCTCCACCCCGCACCGGGACACACCACCGTATGCCGCGCGGGTGAGCGCCGTGGACCACTTCCCGCCCGGCGCCGGCCTCTACGCGGCGAAGCCGATGTTGGTGACGTATTCGTACTGGCCCCACTGGCTGCCCAGGTCGGGCAGGACGTCGGTGGTCCAGGTGTCGTCGAGGCCCTGGTCGTCACCGGCAGCCCAGGAGGCGACGATACGGTCCCAGCGGCGCACGTTCATCGTCCGGTACTCCACCACCCGCTGCAGCTGGCGCGGCACGCCGGACTGGTTGAAGGGATGGATCTCCACCCGGGTCCCGCGTCCGTCCCGGTTGAGGCGGGCCAGGAGATGACGGGCCACATTACGGCGGCGCACCGCCCAGTAGGCGCTCTCGATGCGTTCCAGGTTGGCCTTCGACGGGTGGCGCTTGCCTTCCAGCCATGCCTTCAGCGTGCGGTCGGTGACCGTCAGGCCGGCCTGACGGGCCGCCTGACGGCTCTTGTCCGACCTCGTCAGGTAGTGCAGACGTGCCATCAGGCCGCGTTTCGCGGTGACGGGGGTGGCGATGCCGCCGGCGAGTTCGTCAAGCTTGCGGGCGACGGCGTCACTGCCCTTGATGCCCCGGGCGCCGTACTTCCCGAAGTCGAGATTCCGCTCCGGCATTACTGGTGCTCCTCCCCCACAACCATGCCGGCGCCGGTGTCGGCGTCGGTGTCGGTGTCGGTGTCGGTTGTGGCGGTGTAGGTGTCCTTGACCTTGACTTCGCTAACACCCCGGCCCTCGGGGAAGACACGACGCCAGTCGCCGATGACGTGGAGTTCGTCGGTGCCCATCGCGCGGACGACCATGAGGCCCTCGTCGTGAGCCTTGAGGGCTTTGAGCCAGAGGTTGGCAAACGCCTGGGAGCGGATGATGTGCATCCAGTCCGGGCGGTACAGCTCCCTGTTGTAGTTCGACTCCCCCATCGTGGAAACGAACTTCGAGTACATCGCCTTCACATACTCCAGCGTCACCGTATCGCCGGCGGCGATCGCGGTGTCACGGGCATCCTTCAAAGCGATACGGAACTTCTCCAGGAGATTCTCCGTGGCACCGGAGGTGTAGGACTCGTGGACTAGCGGGGGTTCACACAGGCCGTATTTAGGGCCGGACAGGCGCAGCAGGAGGCGCAGGGTCGGCTCGGTGACCCACAGAGGGCCTGGTTCGTCCCGCTGGCCGATCGGGTTGGGCAGTACCGCCTCGTGCTCCCAAGGAGGCGGGGTGATCAGGTGGACCCCGGCGCGGCGGCGGTCATGGGCCAGGCCGGTGGAGTGCTCGAGCTGACCGAGCGGGAGATGGGTTTTGAGAGCGGACAGGTAAGCGCCGTTGATGTCGAGCGCGGTCACCTCGTGCCGGCCCGCGGGGAGATGAAGGCGGGTCCATTTGGGGCGGGCCTCCCAGATCTGGTCCGTGCCCTTCGCACTCTGCTTACGCAGGATGTCCGGGATCCAGGGGTGGGCGATCACGTCGTAACGAGCGCCCTTGCGGCACTCGTCCAGCAACCGCATCGCATCAGGAATCGCCCGCTTCAGCAACGCGGCCGTGGCCGCGTCGACGTCCCCCTGATGCTCGGCAAGCGCCCCCTGGACCGCCTGACCGATCAGATCGACCGGGCCGGACGGCTCCTGGAACGCACGCCGGGCCGGCTCCTGGGAACGCTCGGAAGGACGCGGCGTGCGCGGTGTACGCGCTGTGGTCGCCGGCTTCCCGGCCGGAGCGGTCCCGGACTGGACGGGCGGCGCAGCGGGCTTGTCGGGCGCCGCAGCGGTGGCCTGGCAGTCGGCCGGGTCCAGGTGCTGGGCGAACCCCGCCACCCGGGTCCCGGCCGGATGCCCGCACAGCACACACGCCTCCGGCACAGCGAGGACCTCCACCTCATCACCCTCACCGGCCACTTTGGGTGCCGGGGAAGCCGGAGGAGTCCCGGCCGCGACAGGGGCCTGCGCCACTGCCGGCTCGGCGGCAGGCGGCGTGAGCTGGGCAGTGTCGGCGGCGAACTTGGCGGCCAGCCCGTCCAGCAGGTACGCGTACTTGGTCCGCGTCTCGCCGACCGGGTCCCGGCCGCCCTCCCACCCGGTGACCGTGCTCGGGCTCACGCCCAGCGCCCTCGCCACCTGGGCCTTGGACAACCGGGCCCGCTCCCGCAGCTCCTGGCGGACCTGGGGAGAGGGCAGCTCGGCTTCCGGGCCGACGGCGGCGAGCAGCGAGTCGATCGCATCGAAGTCACTCACCGGGCCATTCCCTTCTCCGCGTTGGCGTTGCGGCGCCGGGCGGCGGGCAGCGCCTCACACGCCCGGGTCGGACCCGCCAGCAGATCCAGCGCAGCGATCCCGTAGTGCCCGGCCAGGACATCGACGTCACGCAAGGTCCACGAGGTAGCCCCGGACTGCCGGCGCGAGACCTGCGTCTGCGTCAGCCCGAGCACCGCAGCGATCACCCGCTGCGAATCCCCCGTTGCCTGCATCAACGCGGCCACCGTCAACCGCAACGACTCCTCCAAACCCAATCCCATGACTCCACCATACTCGAAGAATATGCAAATTATGCATCAGGGTTCGGCAATAGAACGCTGAGATGCGCTTAGCGCCTGACTTCCGGAACGGGGGTGCGGGCCCCGGACAGAGCCCCGCATCCCTCCCGGTCCGGCAGTTAGCGGTCCGGGTGCCGCCCACGCACAGGCCAGCGGCCTGCCCCACGCGCTTCCCGCTCCGCCTGGCGCACTCCCTCCACCACCCGGCCAGACAGGCACCCCAGGCACACCACATCCGGCACCCAGCGCCGCAAAGCCCGGCCGACCAACCTGCGGACAACGCCCGCCGCCCTCATCAGCGCCGGCTGCCACCCGGCGCAGCCGCATCCGGGCGCGGGCCGGCTTGCGGTCTACGCCCGGTACGAGGCGCCCGGCCCAGGCCAGCGGATCGCGTACCGGTCGCGCCGACTCCGCCCCTGGCCGGTCCTCTTCGCGACCGCCTGCGGCCAGCTCTGAGCCAGCCCCGGCCGCATCTCTTCCTGCAAGCCGGGCGCTGCCCACCCGGGGGTCGTGGTCAGGTGAGACCGTCCAGCCGTTCCAGCAGCGAGTGTTCTGGGCGTCGGGGTCAACGGGGATCAAGCATCCGACGCCGCGCCCGGGTGACGCGCCCGGCTGTCAGGCGCCGCCGGGCCGCAAGGCCTGCCAGACCGTCGCCCCCAGGGCAACAACGCCAGCGATACCCGCCAGGGCGCTGCCCCAGCCCCCAGCGGTTCCACGAGCCGGGGATGGCTACCAGGACGTACAGCAGCACCCCGGCGGCCAGGGCCGCCACCATCACGGCTAGGACCACCACCAGGCGGCGCAGGTGTGCGAGCTGCTGCCCCAGGGCGAGATCGGCGGCACCGGCCGAGGCGGCCGGCGGTATGGCCGGCGGCGATGTGGCGGATCGGTGGCACGGTCGCCGGACCGGTGGCGTTCGGCTGCCGCCTGTGACCGCCCGACGTACGGGAACCGCCCTACGGGTCGTGCGGTACGCACCGCTTTGGTCCCGGGTGTGTGTCCGTCACAGGAGGTGGCTCCTGGACGCGGACGCACCGCGGCGCAGCAGCGGTGGGCGGGTGTGGCGCCGCGCGCTGTTCGGGCCGGGGCCGAGCCGGAGAGGGTGTTCGCTCTAGCGTATGCGGTGGTGGCCCGTTGGTGGGAACAGGCCCTTGGCTGGGAGCGAGAGACGATCTGGCCGCGGCGCCTGCACGAGGTCGCGGGCGGTGACGCCGGAGGTGATCTGGAGCGGTGGGGGGCGGTGACGCCGGAGGTGATCTGGAGCGGTGGCGGGTCGTGGGGCGGGACGCGGTCGTCTTCCCCGAGGTGGTGGTGGTCGCCGGCGCGTTGCGTGGGTGGACAGTGGTGCGGGGCGGCCGCGGGCGCTGCCCGCCTACGGGGTGTTCTGCCGCCGGCTCGGGGAGCGGGTCGGGCGCACGTGGCTGGGCCCTTGGCAGCGGCGGATCACGGCGGTCCGCTGATCGCCTGGATGGGCAGCGTCATCCGCCAGCGCCGCGGAGCCAGCGGCCCGCCCGGGTACGCGAACGATCCCTGGCGGGTGCGGCGGGAACATCAGCCGGCGTCCATGGCCAGGCAGTTGCGGGTCCTCGGCAAAGAGAAGAAGGCCCCGGGCTCGAGGACGATGTGGCGGGCGGCGGTACCCGCCGAGCAGCGTCGGCTCATCACCAGCGCTATCGACAGCGCCGAAGAGCAGCTGCTGCAGCTGCGCGGGGTGCAGACCGGCCAGACCTCCGACGTCGCCCGGCGGCTGCTGCGCGGGCTCGGTCACAGTGCCGGTCCGATCGAGAACGCCTGGAAACGGACCGCAGTGATGGCTGTGAACGGCGGGGTGCCTCTGGAAGAGGTGGCCCGGTGGGTGGACATGCCCGTCAAGGCGCTCCGGGAGATGCCGACCGCGGGCAGGCAGGAAGACGACAGCTGAGAGCGCTGCGCCGAGGGGCAGATCGGCTGTTAGCTGATACGGCAGTCGTTCGTGGCAGGAATACTGAAAACGGCGGTATGCGCTCGCGGGAGCGGCTTTGCCGGCGCGGGTGACCAGCACAGGAGCAGCCGGAGCCGGGTGGGGCGAGCGGGTGTCACCGCTGTCACGAAACTGAGAGAACGCACCCAGGTACATTTATCTTTTGCCAATCCCCTGGCGATCACTCGCCGGCATCGTGTTCCCGACCGCACAACAGCTCCGTTGTGAGAAGGAGAACCACGATGAGGAAACTGAGCCGAGCCGCCATACGCACCGGCGCCGCAGTGGGCATCGCCCTCGCGGCCGCTTCGGCGAACATCGAGCCCTCGGCGGCCGCGGGCAGGTCGATGATCATCGACAAGCGGGACGGCGGCGGACAGACCCGGCCCATGGCGCAGCCCCAGGCCGAGTCGTACATGGTCAACGTCCTGAAGGACCAACGGCAGCTCAAAAAGGAGCCGAGCCTCAAGCAGGCCCTCAACCAAGCCTTCAACGGGGACGGCAAAGCCACCGGCGGCTACAAGTTCAAGAACCACCGGGTGCTGCACACCAGCTCGGGGGACGGCCAGACCAGCACCACCCTCTTCTACTTCAACTCCGACGCCAACACCATGACGCTGTTCGCCGTGGGCGAGCACCTGGCCGGCCCCAAGACGCGCTACAAGATCACCGTCTACGGCCAGGCGGGCACCGACTTCGCCCAGGGCAAGACCATTTCCCTCTGACGCTTCGCGAGCGGCCGGGGGCGCCCGACCGGATCCATTAGGCCCTGGAGCCGGTGCCGTCGCATCGGGGCCAGCGGGCCGGCCCCGACCTCAGCAGCGGCGTCAGCCGGGCAAGTGGTAGCTGTAGGTGAAGCCATTGGGACTGCACTGGCCAAGGCGGTTCGCGGCCTGCTCATAGGTGAAGCCAGGCGACACGGCGCAGGCCCACAGCCGGCACATTGCCGGGCCCCGCAACGCTCGAACCGCCGTCCAACCCCTCCGAGGCCGGATGATGCTCTTCCAGGTCCATCCATCGATCACACCAACCACCCACCAGCCAGTGGCTCAGAACTCACGAAACTGAGACAGCATCCACAACCCAGCCATCGAGTCGGTGGCTTCGTTCACTCGAAACAGCCGCATCCGGGCTCGGGGAGTATGAGACCGGGGTGGGTGAGAAAGCTGGCCTCTGAGAAGAAGCCGGGACTGGAGCAGCATGCCGAGGGGTGGACTCGCCGCGTGTGCCCTGGCCGATACGGCGGTTCCGGACGGCTGAGCCCGGGTGCGGTGGAGTCAGGCGGCGGGCGAAGGCACTGCCAGCCCTGGTCCGTACGCCGAGGTCCCTCGCTCGTCCACGAACACATGCCAGTGATGGTTGTCCGCGTACTCCCGGTCCAGGTACGCCCGCAGCTCTTCCACAGCGACCGGCCAGCCCCGCGGGCTCCGGCGCGCATACTCGGCCGCCGGCACGCGAACCCACCAGGCGTAGTACGGATCGTCGTCGCTACCGAAAGTCCTGTCGTCCCTTGCAGCCCTCGTAGACACACCCCAGCCGGGCAGCCAGCTCGGTCATCGGCACGCGGGACCGCTCAGCGCCCGGGGGCTGCCGGGGTGCGGTGGACGGCGTTGGTCATGTGCGGCATAGGCGGTGGCATGCCGCGGTCCCTTCGGTACAGCCAGACGAACAGCAGCAGGCAGGGCAGCAGCAGTCCGCACAGGGTAAGGACGAGGAACGCCGTGAAACCGCTGATGCGGGTGACCAGCCAGTCGAAGTTCTGCCCGAAGAAGCCGACGACGAAGGACAGCGGGAGAAACACGGACGCGAGGATCGTGAGCCGTTCCATCGTGGCGCTCTGCCGGAGATTGATCTTGTTCTGTTCGACGGAGATCACCGCGATGTTCGCTTCGAGGACCGTGGCCAGCAGGTCCCGTTGGGCCGCGACCTCCTCGTTGACCAGCAGCAGGTGGTCATGGACGTCGCGGAAGTAGGGCTGAAGACCGGCCGGCGACCTGCCCGGCTGCAGCCGTCGGCCGAGCACGGCGAGCAGCGGGTGCACGGCGCGGTAGAAGTCGGTGGCCTCGCGGCGCAGGAAGTAGATCCGTTCGGTCGGGGCGATCTCCCCGGAGAACACCGTCGCCTCGATCTGCTCGATATCACGTTCGAGTTCCGCGACGACCGGAGCGTAGCTGTCGACCACCTGCGCGACCCACTGGTCGACGAGGTCGATGGCTGCGGCCACGGGCATGTCGCAGTCGACGGTCTCGCGGATTTGGCGGGCGTTCGCCCTGGCGCCGCACCGGTCGCAGACGTTCAAGCTGTCGACGGATCCGCTGTTCATCGACAAGGTCCGCGACGTCGTTGGTCTCTATCGACCCGCCGGAGAAGGCCCTGGTCCTCTGCGTGGACGAGAAGTCGCAAATCCAGGCCCTGGACCGATCCCAGCCGGTCCTGCCGACGGTGCCCGGCGTTCCCGAACGCCGCAGCCACGACTACGTCCGGGCCGGCACGACCACTCTCTTCGCCGCCCTTGAGGTCGCCACCGGCAAGGTGATCAGCTCCCTGCACCGCCGCCACCGGGCAGCGGAGTTCAAGAGGTTCCTCGCGAAGCTCGACAAGGAGGTCCCGACTGATCTGCAGGTTCATCTGATCCCGGACAACTACGCAACCCACAAGACGCCCGACATCAAGCGGTGGCTGCTGGCCCACCCACGGTTCCACCTGCACTTCACACCGACCAACGCGTCCTGGCTGAACCTGATCCAGCGGTGGTTCGCCGAGCTGACCCAGAAGAAGCTCAAGCGCGGCGCCCACCGCTCCGTCCAAGCCCTCGAACGCGACATCCGAGCCTGGCTCACCGACTGGAACGAGCACCCCAGACCCTTCATCTGGACCAAGACAGCCGACGAAATCCTCGACAAAGTCACCGCCTACTGCCGACGAATCTCCGACTCAGATCACTAGGCCCTGTCCGGCGGATCATTGCCCCACGGCAGGTGGGCTCGGGCAGTGATCCGCAGGACGCGATTGGAGACGGGTCGTCAAGGCATGGCGAACTTGGCGACGTACACGTCGAAGGGCTCGATGCCGACTTCCGCACGGAGTTCGTCCATGCGGTCGGGCTCTTCACAGGGCCACGGAACGGGTGACCCGTCTTTCACGCCGGCGATCTGAGTGCCGTAGACCTGCTTACGGCCCTCATTGACCAGCGTGCGGTCGCGCAGAAAGGCCAGCTCGCGTGGGCCAGCCGAGCCTGCCGACACCGCCTGCTCCATCAACTGAAGGGCGCGACGCTGGACGTCGAGCTGCCGGTCAGCGTGCTGGGCAATTAGCCACGCCGCGCGTGCGGCCTCCTCGCCGACCAGTTCTGCCGTCGGCCAGCCGTACTCGTTCATGATCTCGCCGAGTCGGTCGCCGTGCCGTGTGGTCAGCCGCCGCCACGCCAACTGCTCGGCCGGGTCATTGCTGTTCGCGCGGATTGAAGACTGATGATCGGCCGCAGCCATGTCGGTGAGTTCCACCGTCAGCGCGGCAACTTCGTGCGCCACTTTCGACTCCCTGGTTACGTCGTTGCGTTGTGCTCGTCGACCGCAACCCTAAAGGCGCAAATCAGGCGTAAAGATCATTCCGGAGAACGGTGACAGGCACCTCCCCGCACCTGGATAATGGATCTATGCCCGGAGCCAGAGCCGGATCGCTGCGACGATCACGGTGCCGTGGAATACGTAGGCACGCTTGTCGAATCTCGTGGCCACAGCCCGGAAGTTCTTGAGGGCGTTGATCATCCGCTCCACTTCGTTCCTGCGCTTGTAGATCGTCTTGTCGAAGCCGGTGGGCCGCCCGCCGTGGCTCCCGCGGGCGCTTGCGGTTGGCCCGCTGGCTCTTCGGCTCGGGGATGGTGTGCTTGATCTGCCGTCGTCGCAGGTAGCGGCGGTTGCGGTGGGAGGAGTACGCCTTATCGCCGCCGAGATGCTCCGGCCGGGTACGCGGGCGTCCACCGCCGGGCCGACCGGCCCGGATGCGCTCCATGACAGGGATGAGCTGCGGTGCATCGCCCCACTGGCCCGGAGTGACCAGCAGCGCCAGGGGCCGGCGGCCGCCTTCCCCAGCAAGATGGATCTTGCAGGTCAGGCCGCCCCGGGAGCGTCCCAGCCCCTCGTCGGGGCGGTGCTGCCGGGGCGTGCGCCTTTTCCCGGCACTCGCGGGGGCCTCCTGCGTGCTCCCGCCGCGTGCTGGTGAGCCCGGCAGGTGGTGGAGTCCACCGACACCATCGACCAGTCGATGCGGCCCTCTGCATCCGCGTCGGCCAGGACGGCCGCGAAGATCCTGTCCCACGTGCCGTCCGCCGACCAGCGCCTATGTCGCTCATACACGGTCTTCCATTTCCCGAACCGCGCAGCAGATCCCGCCACGGCACCCCGGTCCGGTTCCGGTACAGGATTCCGTTGACGATCCTGCGGTGACTGGCCCAACGTCCACCGTGTTGCCCGGACTTGGGTAGATACGGCTTCAGTCGGGCCCATTCCTCGTTCGTGAGATCTCCCCGCGCCGCGTCGCCCAGCTCCACCAGCGCCACCCTCGCCTGGAGCCCGTACTCGTCCGCGGCAACGCCGACACCCGCATCGCACGTCTGGACGACGGCAGCACCGGAGTCGACGCGCTGCTCGTCGCCTACGCCGGGCTGCACCGCCTCGGCCAGACCCACCGCGCCACGGAGATCCTCGACCCGGTCCTGTGGCTCCCGGCCACGGGCGCCGGCATGGTCGTCGCCGAGTACCGCACCGGCGACACGGCGATCCGCGACCTCCTCACACCCATCACGCACCCGGCCACGGCCACCGCGCTCGCCGCAGAACGGGCCACCCTGGCAACACTGCACGGCAACTGCACGACCGCAGCCTCCGTCCACGCCACACTCACCAGCACCACCGTCACCGTTGACGCCGCCGTGTACGCCCCGGACGGCCACACCGCCATCCGGACCCAGGCCACCGGGGCAGCGAACCAGTCCGACGCCGTGGGCCGCCGCGCCGGCGAGCAGCTCCTTCGCGACGGCGCGGCCGCGCTCCTGCACGCCCTCCCCCACACCCCTTGAGCCCGGCCATCCTGTCGGACGAGACACCACCGGACCGAAGGGACACCGCCCGTGGCGCTGCACCATCCGCATTCCCGCAAGAAACCGAGTTCACCGTCGCCCAGAATGACCGACGCGCAGTACGTGGCCAGTCGCCGCCCGCTGTGGTGCGGCGTGGCAGCCTTGTTCACCGACGGCCGCGGCCGCGTCGTCCTCGAGGACGTCGACTACCGCCCCACGTGCCTGCTCCCCGGCGGAGGCATCGACACCGGCGAAGCGCCCTCACAAGCCATCGCGCGCGAGGTCCACGAGGAACTCGGGCTCACGCGCCGCTTCTCCAGCGTCCTGGCCGTCGACTGGATCCCCCCGGGCACGCCCGGCTACCCGCCGGGCTTTCCCGGTGAGGCGATCTACGTGTTCGACGGCGGCACGCTCACCGAGGACGACCTCGCCCATGTCCGCCTGCCGGGCCGTGAGATCACCGGCGTCCGCCGCATCGAACCGGCACTCCTGCCGCGCCACATGGACCCCGCGAACGCCCGGCGCGCGCTGGCCGCGCTCCGCGCGCGGATCAACGGCGCCGCTCCCGCCATCCTCGAAGACGGCCGCCCCCTGGCCCCGACCCCTTTGGACGACCTCCAGGTACTACGCACTCCCCGCAAACCGCAGCTGTGGCGCTGGCACACGTCTCATCCGGTGCCGGTGGAGCTTCCGGTCAGGCAGGCCTGGGGCTGGCTGTTCGCCGACGACGGGCGGGTGCTCGTCCTCATCGGCCAGGACACCGGCTCCGCCTGCCTGCCCGGCGGCACCGTCGAGCCGGCCGACCACGGCGATCCGGCACGGACGCTCCGCAGGGAGGCATGGGAGGAAGCGCGGGTGCGCATCAGCGATGCGCACTTCCTGGGGTACCTCCACGACGAAACCGGGGGCCGACCGTGCGCCCGGGCCCGGTACGCGGCCCAGATCACCGGCTGGCAGCCGCCACGCCGTGACGAGGCAACGGGCCAGACCTACACCCGGCTCCTTGCCACGCCCGAACAAGCAGCAGAGCTCTTCGACTGGGGTGACGAGACCGCCGACCAGCTCGCCGCCGTCCATACCGCCCGGGAAAAGCTGGGCCTGCCGGCTCCCATCCCGCGACCACTGACCGAACTCCCTCCTGGCCAGCTCTCCGAAGGCTCTGCAGCCCGGTAGCAAGGCCTGTCCAGAACGCGCACCGCCGCGTGCTTGCCGCGCAACTGCGCGGTCACCACTCGCGTCGGTTCCATAGTCGGCAGAACCCAGGGAGAAGCAGCGGTGAACCTGGAGGAGATGCAGCAGCGGGCGATCGAGATTCACGGCCTGTACGACAAACTGAACCGCCGCGACCGCCGCGTCTGGCGGCCGGACGAGTTCATGCTCGGGTTCGTGGGGGACGTCGGCGATCTGGCCAAGCTGGTCATGGCGGAGGAAGGGGCGCGGGAGAACCCGGGAGGGCGGCCGGCTTTGGAGCACGAGCTGGCGGACTGCCTGTGGTCGGTGCTGATCCTCGCCCACCTGTACCGCGTCGACCTGGCCGAAGCCTTCGATCGCACGATGAACGAACTGGAGACCTCCATCTCGGCCCAGCTGGCCGCCTCGGACGAGCCGACGTGACCCTCCGGCCAACCGGAATGCAGAGCTCAGGACTCGGATGAAAAGGATGAGCGCGGTGACAGATCAGGGACGGATCAGGAACGCGGCGAGCGGCCTGGTCGTACAGGACGAGCATGTACTGCTGGTGCGTGGGGACTGGCCGCGCCCGGGGACCTGGTGGCTGCCGGGCGGGGGCCAGCAGGCGGGGGAAACCCTGGCGGCCTGCGTGGAGCGGGAGGTGTTCGAGGAGACAGGCGTGCGAGTGAAGGCCGAGAACCTGGTGGTGCTGCGCGAATACATCCAGACCAACCACCCGGAAGGACACCAGATGCTCTCCGGAGCCGGGCACCGGGTCGACGCGATGTTCCGGTGCCGCATCCTCCAGGAGCCGCCCGTGCTCGGTGGGCCCTTGGAGGACTCCGTACAGCTCGGGGTCGAGTGGGTCCCGCTGGACAAGCTCGCCGGGCTGCGCACGCTGCCGCCGTGCCTGCCGGCCGTCATCACCAACGCGCTGGCCGCCGATCCAGGCCGGGGCGCGGTCTACCTCGGGGACGCATATGCGTGACCCTTCCCCCCGACACGGGCTCGGTCCTGTGCGGGAGCCGATGGACCTCGGTGCCTACACCGAGCGCGCCCGCACTGGGCCGTGCTTCATCTGCGCGTTCCTCTCCGGGCACCCCGGCTACGAGCACCACCTGGTCGCCGACGACGGGGAGCATGTGGCCTTCCTCGACCGGTGGCCCACCGTTCCCGGGAAGGTCCTCGTGGCCCCCAAACAGCACCTCGAGCACGTCGTCCGGGACCTCGACGAGGCCGCGTATGTGCGGCTGATGCTGTTCGTCCGCCGTGTTGCGCTCGCCGTGGAAGAGGTCTGCAGGCCGGAGCGGACCTACGTCTATTCGCTCGGCAGCCAGCAAGGCAACGCCCACGTGCACTGGCACGTCGCGGGGCTGCCCCCGGGCACTCCATACGAACACCAGCAGTTCCATGCCCTCATGGCCGAGCACGGCGTCATCAACGCGTCGCCGGAAGACATGGACGCCCTCGTCGCGCGGCTTCGCCAAGCCCTGACCCACCAGCCGTGAACCCCCGTGAAGGAGACGTCTATGACCCCACCGGCGACCCCCGGCTGGCGCAGTGACCGGATCGGCAGTGCCCTGCAGGGCGAGAACCCCACCGTGCTGCGGCGCCTGGAGGCCGGCTTCGCGGTGATCGGAGACACGCAGTTCCTCCCCGGCTACTCGGTCCTCCTCGTCGACGACCCGGCCGTACAGCGCCTTACCGACCTTCCGCGAGCCCGCCGGCGGGCATCCTTGGAGAGCATGGACCGTCTCGGTGAAGCCGTCGAGCGGGCCTGCCGCAGCACCGATACGGCGTTCCGACGGGTGAACCTGGAGATTCTCGGCAACGCCGATCCCTACCTGCACGCCCACATCTGGCCCCGCTACGACTGGGAGCCTGCCGGGCTCGTCCACCGGCCCGTGTGGCTCTACCCGTCCGGGTGCTGGAGCGACGAGGAGCATGCGCTCGGCCCGCAGCACGAGGCTCTGCGGGGCGCGATCGGGGCGGAGCTCGACCACCTGGCGGCTTCTGCGAGCGGAGGGGACCGGTGACCGATCAGACGCGGGTTGGACTGTTCGACCTCGACGACAACCTCGTCGACCGGGCCGGCACGTACGCGCGATGGGCTGCCGAGTTCTCCGCCGAACACGACGTGCCCCTCGGCTGGCTGCTGCGGACAGACCCGGCGTATTCCTCCCGCAGGATCGCCTTCTTCGAACTGGTGAAGACCACCTTCGACGTTCCCGGCACCGTCGCCGAGCTGTACACCCAGTACCGGCGCCGCATGCCCGAGCTCATCCAGCCCGATCCCGCGGTGTGCGCGGGGCTCGCAGCGCTGCGAGCGGCCGGATGGCGCCTCGGCGTCGTCACCAACGGAATGACCGACAATCAGACCGCCAAGCTCCGCCAGGCCGGCTTGTACGACCTCGTGGACGCCGTCGTGATCTCCCAGAGCGTCGGTGTGCGCAAGCCGGACCCGCAGATCTTCTGCCACGCCCTCGCGACCCTCGGTGCCAAGCCGAGCCCGCGCGTCGTCATGGTCGGCGACTCCCTCACCGCGGACGTCGGCGGAGCACTGGAAGCCGGCCTGTCCGCCCTGTGGATTTCTCACGGACGCCCGCTGCCGCAGGATGGGCCGCAGCCGCACCGGACGGCCGTCACCTTCCGCGACGCCGCGGAACTGCTGCTGAAGGAGAGCTGACCACCGTGCAAGGACCCATGGGGTCGGCGGCCACGCGGCTGATGGTGCTGCGTGGTAACTCCGGCTCCGGAAAAACCACCACCGCCCGTGCCGTCCGCGCGCGCTACGGCAGCGGCCTGGCCATCGTGAGCCAGGACACGGTGCGACGGGAGATCCTGTGCGAAGCGCACGGCCCGGTGCGGGCAACACCGGGGCTGATCGACGTCATCACCCGCCAGTGCCTGGACGAGGGCTTCCACGTGATCCTCGAAGGGATCCTCTCGGCCGGCCGGTGGGGCGAACTCCTGCACCGGCTGGCCGACGACCACCGTGGGACGAGTCGGTTCTTCTACTTCGACTTGCCGTTCACCGAGACGCTGCGCCGGCACGCCACGCGGCCGGAAGCCTCGGAGTTCGGCGAGAGCAAGATGCGGGACTGGTTCCGACCGGCTGATCTGCTCGACGGCCTGAACGAGACGCTGATCAAACAGCACAGCTCGTTGGAGGAGACCGTCCACACCGTCATGACCGAGACCGGGCTGGAGCAGCAGCCTGCACGGTGAACCGCGGACCGAGTGAGCCATAGGGAGGCGTGGTGAGCGACTTCTACTGCGACGAGGCACTCAGCGGGCGGACACCCGTGACGGTGGTTGCCGAGACGGACACGGTGCTCGCATTCGAGCACACCCGGCCGTCATTCCCGGTGCATTTCGTGGTGGTGCCCAAGCAGCACGTGCCGTCGCTGATCGACCTCGGTGATCACGGCGAGAAGGTGATCGGCGAGGTGATGGCCGTGGTGCGCGAGGTGGCAGCCCGGGTGTGTGACGAGCATGGCGCGGCCACGGTGGTAACGAACCTGGGCATCCACCAGGAATCGAAGCACCTGCATGTCCACGTGGTATATCGCGGGGATCCGAGCGCGGGCCAGCTGTGACCGCGCTGCGTCGGCGTTTGGCCGGAGCCGGCGGCGGGGTCAGTGCTCGCGCTTGGGTGGGCGCTGCAGGAGCAAGGTGGCGGCCTCGTCGAGGGTGGTCTGCTCGTGCAGCAGTGCGGTAACGACGCTGGTGATGGGCATGCCCACGACCGGGCATCAGCAAGCTCCCCACCCATGAGCCGACCACCGACCGAACTGCCCAACCGTCACGGCAAAGACCGTTGCAGTACTAGGGTCCGTCTTCAAATGGTCGTTCGATGGTGGATCATGGTGTCGTGATTCGACGTCATGAACTGACCGACTCCGAGTGGGAGTTACTGGCTCCGCTGATACCGAGTGCCAGCAGAGGCCGGCCTCGGACCGAGGACCGCAGGGTCATCAACGGGATGGTCTACAAGATCCGGACCGGGGTCTCCTGGCGTGACCTGCCAGAACGCTACGGCCCGTGGAAGACGGTCTACACTCGCTTCCGCCGCTATGCCATCGACGGCGTGTTCACCCGGGCCCTGCAACGGATCCAGGCCCGTGCCGACGCCGCTGGTGACATCGACTGGCTGGTCCAGATCGACTCCACCATCGTCCGCGCCCACCAGCACGCCGCCGCCACCGGCCGAAAAGGGGGAGGCACCGGACGGACGAACCGGACGATCACGCCCTCGGCCGATCCCGGGGAGGCCTGACCAGCAAAATCCACCTCGCCTGCGACGGCCGCGGCCGCCCCCTGGCCATCCTGCTCACTCCGGGCCAACGACACGACGGCATCTGCGCACGCCCCCTGCTCGAACGCATCCGAGTGCCCCGTACCGGACCAGGCCGGCCCCGCTGCCGCCCAGATCACGTGATCGCAGACAAGGCCTACAGTTCACGCGGCTTCCGCGCCTACCTGCGTAAACGCGGCATCGGACACACGATCCCGGAGAAGAACGACCAGAAGCGGCACCGCCGAAACCGAGGCCGACGAGGCGGCCGGCCGACAAGCTTCAACAGCGAGATCTACCGCCGCCGCAACACCGTCGAACGCTGCTTCAACCAACTCAAAGGCTTCCGCGGCATCGCCACCCGCTACGAGAAGACCGCCACCTCCTACGAAGCAGCAGTCACACTCGCATCACTCCTGCTCTGGGCAAGATCAATTTGAAGACGGACCCTAGGACGGCCTCGGGTTCGGGTCCCCGCTGTGCGTCGCGGGGGGAGTGGGGACTTCAGGCACCCGGACCGGCCCGTGACCTGGCTGAACATCGGGGTCGGAGGCCACAGGGTGAGCGATCTGGAAGCCCGGTGGCAGGCGGGACGTGCTTGACGCACGTAGCGGGCCGATGGGCCGGTACCGCCGCGCGCCTGCGTTGTCCTTGTTCTCGTCCGGCTCAGGCCCGTCCGCGTCCTTGGCAGGCGTGCGGCGTCGGCGGCTGGTCAGGCGGCCGGGAGTGTGCCGGCCCAGACGGGGGGTGTGCGCCGCTCCCAGGGTGCGGCCCTCTCCAGTTGCCCGGCGAGGCGGAACAGAACGTCCTCGCGCCCGTACCCGGCGGCGAACTGGATGCCGATGGGCATGCCGGTGGCCGGATCCGCCGCCAGTGGTACCGACATGGCGGGGGTGCCGGCGACGTTGAAGGCCGCGGTGAACGGTGACCTGTGGAACAGGTGCTCCAGCCAGCCCCGGCCGTCCGTCCCCTCCGCGCCGTGGTGGTAGGTGCCTATGGCTACGGGAAGTTCGGGAAGCGTGGGCGTCAGCAGTACGTCATGACGGTCGAAGTGCGCGCCGATCGACCGGGCGACCCGGTTGCGCACATCGAGGGCATGCACGAACTCCGCACCGCTCACCCGACGTCCCCAGGTGTAGCTCGCCAGCATCTCGGGCTCGACGGTCGTCTCGTCGACGGGGCGGCCGAACGCCTCGGCGAAGCCGTCGATCCATGTCACCAGGTTCGCTGTCCACAGCCGGGCGTTGGCGAGGACGAATTCCTCCCAGCTCACCCCGAGGTTCACGCCGGTGGGCTCGACCCGGTGGCCGAAACGGATCCTCCCAGCTCAGAAGACGCCAGCCCGCCCGAGCCCGGACCGCCACCCTTCGGCGAAGCCGTAGACGACATCAGCGCTCACCCACCGGAACGGGATCTTCTCCTGGATCACACGGCGGACCAGGGCCTTGGCGACGGCCACCTTGGCAGGGAAGCCGACAGCGATACCGATGCCCGCCTGGCGGTGCCGTTCTCGGTCTCCGGTCCACGAGTCGGGCAGACACGTGCAGTCGAAGCGAGTGCGGCCGCAGCCGGTGGCACAGCGAAGAACCCCGGCCTGGCAGATCCCGGTCCGGCCCGCCGGGCCGGAGTACGCTCCATAACACGGCGAGCCGACCGGGACCGGCGGCCTCGATTACCAGCGCTCGCTGATGCGGCAGCCACGCCTATCAGGCTACGGAGACCACCCGAGAGCCCGTCGTCGGCCGCGTGCTGGAGGGCGACGTCGCGGGCCCCCAGAAGCTGCCCAACCGTCGCAGCACTGAGCCACGGTCACAGAGCGGTCCCCCGGGTGACCGTGGACCGCCCTATGGATCGATACGCCGGCGCGCGGCGCGATGGCCACCGCCCCGTCGCGAGAAAGCCCCTCCCCCACCCCTGGCGGTCTGCGTCCCGTCTGGCGTCCAAGGTCGATTGTCAGTGGTGGGTGAGAGGATCTGAGCATCGAGTCGGAAAAAGGGGGAGCGGTCATGTCCGGAAACCAGAACTACATCAACCACGTTGCTCTTGTACTGGATGCCAGTTCGTCCATGTCACGCCTGAGCCGCAAAGTCGTCGAAGTCGCCGACCAGCAGATCGCCTATCTGGCCCGCCGGTCGAAGGAACTCGATCAGGAAACCCGCGTCACGGTGTACGTCTTCGCGGACAAGGTGGAGTGCGTCATTTACGACAAGGACGTGCTGCGGATGCCATCCTTGAAGCAGCTGTACCGGGTCGGCGGAATGACGGCACTGCTGGCGGCCACGCTGAAGTCGCAGCGGGAGCTGGCACAGACTGCGCAACTGTACGGCGACCACAGCTTCCTGACATTCGTACTGACCGATGGCCAGGAGAACGCGAGCCACCGCTGCCCGGATGCCCCTGCCAGGGATCCGCGTGAACTGGTGCAGGCCGTGGCCAAGATGACCGAGACACAGGAAGACAACTGGACGCTGGCCGTCCTTGTACCGGACCAGATGGGCAAGCGCGAAGCCATGCAGTGCGGCTTCCCGAAAGACAACATCGCCATCTGGGACGCCACCAGCACACAAGGCCTGGAAGAAGCCGGGCAGGTCATCCAACAGGCCACCGAGAAATTCATGGTCGGCCGCTCCCAGGGCATCCGCGGATCCCGGGCGGTATTCTCCACGGGTGCACAGGCGGTCAATGAGGACACCATCAAGGCAGCCGGTCTCACCCCAGTGAATCCGTCGCAGTACCAGCTGATCCCGGTAGACCGCGAAACGGCCATCCGGGCCTGGGTCACCGAATGCGGGCACACCTACCGCACCGGCTGCGCGTACTACCAGCTGAGCAAGTCAGAGAAAATCCAGGCGCGCAAGCACATCGCGGTACTGGAGAAGAAGACGGACCGGGTATACACGGGGCCCGAAGCCCGAACCCTGCTCGGCCTGCCGGACACGGAAATCCGCGTCAAGCCGGACCACAACGACGACTACACCATCTTCGTGCAGAGCACCAGCGTTAACCGGAAGCTGGTGCCGAACAGGCGGCTGTTGCTTATGAACTGATGCCTTGGAAGCCTCGCCGGTCCGACCGGCGGGGCTTCCTTCGCATACAGCAAGCTGTTTGGGCAGACCCCGTACCCTGAGGCGACACACCAGCCTCGACCGCCACGAGGCCGTCGCCCCGGTACGCGCCAGCGGCCACCGGCGCGAGGTGATGCAGGCCGGCGCCAAACAGCTGACCGACTTCCTCGACGACATCAGCCTCATGAGGAGCATCGGACGATGGCTGTGGAAGAGCCCTGGCCCGCCGGCCTGAGCCGACCGCCCGGCCTCCCCCGGCCCGTTACCCTGCGAGGCCCAACTGCACCCCTGGGTGAAGCTCGATGCGGATGCTGTCGTCGTCCTCGATGACATAGGTTGGGTCAGTACGGTGACGCCAGCCCAGCGGCAACAGGTAGTACCGCTTGTCCCGTTCGACCAGCAGACGCAGCCCGGTATAGCGATAGCGGTAATGCCGTTCCCTGCCGAGATCCTCTATCCCAGGACGAGGGCTGCCGGAGAAAGCCAGCGGATCGGTGCTGAGTACGACGACGGAAGTCCGCTCCACCAGCCGCTCCTCGACCTGCCGCGCCTCCTGTTCACCCTGCCGACCAGAGGACAGCGCAACCGCCCACAACACGAACAAACCTGCCAACGCTACGGTCAGAGCCCGCCGCCCGCCCCCTTCTCCGCCCGGCCGCCCGCTCACCGGTCCGCGTCCGGCCCGTTGTGCGGCGCGGGTCTGACCCAGCAGGAGCCCGGACGCGACCAGCAGCGGCGCCGTCCATCGCAGCGGCGCTATGAAAGGCCACAGGACCATCAGCAACACACCGGACACTACGAACCAGGGGTACCGGGCGGCTGCGAGATGGCCCAGACGGCAGGCCCGAAAGACCCACCGATCCGGCAGGCCCAGAGAGCCCAGGAAAGCGGGCAGCTCCGGCACCAGCATCACCAACGCCAAACCCATCAGCACCGGCATCGTGATCAGCCGGAGGCTGTCGAGCGCGAGTTCTGAGAAGCTCAGCCCCAGGGACGCGTAGGACACATGGAAATACGCGTAATAGGAGCTGCTGCCCACCGCGCCGGCATAGAACATCAAAGTGGCACAGAACGAACCTGCCGCCACGACAGCGTTGAGGATCTCGACTCTTCCGCCGGATCGGGAGCCGGGATCTGGTGGCCGGGGCGGCGGTCCCACCGGTGACATCGGTGCCGCCGGTGGCAGCGATGGCCCAGCCGGAGGGGGAGGAGGGGCCGGAGGCGGGGTGGGGCGGCTGCGGAGAAAGCGCGCCAGGCCCAGACGTCTCGCCGTCGAGCGGCCAGGCCCCGGCACCGGGGGACGGTCATGGCCCGTCACGTTCCAGCGGGCGCGGGGCGCGTGGCCCCAGGCCGGGGAACCGGCCCGGATGGGGCATTCGGGGTGGGGGTGGGACGCAGGTTGGGGTTCCACTCGCCGGGCCTCTTCGTGGACGGTGGAGGAGACACCGGAGGAATGCCCTCGTCCGGGCCGCTGCGAGAAGGACTTCCCTGGCCTCCGGGCGAGGACAGGCGTTCACCTGCGGTCGGGCGCGAAGTCGCGGGCCGTGTGGCAGCCCCTCCAGAAGGGGCGACCGTCAGCCCAGGACCCCACCCCGGATACCGTGACGCACGCGTGACGGGTGGGGAAACCGGCGGGATGCCCTCACCCGAACCGTCGCTGGTCCCCCGCGGCCCGGACGCGGGATCACGGTCCTCGCTCCCGCAGCCACCCACCACGACCATCGCCACAAGCACCATGGCAGCTATACCGTGCGCGGTCTTTCGCCTCATTCCCACGGCACCTCCCCCGACACCCCGCCCGTCATATCAACCGACCGCGGCGGACCGAGGGGCGTTCACGTATTCCACTCACATCGCGCCCGGCGCAGTCACCAGGTCCTCACCCCGGACGGAAACCAACCTGCCGTCCTGCTCAGACAGCAGTGCGACCTGTGGTTTCGGTGAAACGGGCCCCTCCGTGGGGGTAGTCCCCTGGGGGATCGATTCACCACGCCACGGCGCCGGAGAGATCGCTTCCGGCACGCGTGAGGGAGGTGGCTGCCATGCACCAACCGGCAACCGGTCCGGCAGGCCGGGCCATCGCGGTCGTCGGCGTCTCATGCCGGCTGCCCGGGGGGCATCGACAACCTGAACTCGCTGTGGACGGCCCTGGAACAAGGACGGGAACAGATCGGCCAGGTTCCCCCCGACCGGTTCGAGGCCCGTCGCTTCGTCGACACATCGATGCCGCGCACTGGCAAGAGCTACACCGCCGCGGGAGGCTTCCTGCACGACCTCGGCGGCTTCGACGCCGGCTACTTCGGGACCTCCCCGAAGGAAGCCTCCCGCATGGACCCGCAGCACCGGCTGCTGCTGGAGCCGGCCGTGGAGGCGCTGGACGACGCGGGCACCTCATACGGCGGCCTGCAGAGGGAGGTGGTGCAGCCGGTCCTTCTCGATGAACAATCTGGGAGACGGCTTCGCCGGGATCACTCTTCTGCCACCCTGTGGTGTCCATGAGCTCCGTGGATTCCGCGAACCGGCGTCACATCGTTCGGTGTCGTGTTGTTCAGCGTCATGTTGTTCGGCGTCGGCTGCGTACGGCCTTCGCTGTTGCCGGCTTGCTGTGCGTCGTGGCCGCGTGCGGCGGCGGGCGACCGGCCGGGAACAGTGGGGTGACGAGGCCGGAAGTCCCGGCTGGGGCTTTTCCTGAGACTCCTAGCGCCAGGATCCAGGGGGCCTGGCCCTCTCCGGCCGACGAGGACGATCCCGGCGACGTGGTGACGCTGGGCTCGCACCGGGCGTATGCCTATGACCGGGACGCCGTCGATGTCACCGCCTTCCGGCTGGACTCCGGTGACCTCGCCTGGCATACGGCCGTACCGGAGGGCACCGCCGTCGCACAGGCACCACGCCTGGTCGGCGACACGGTGATCGGCGCCTTCGCCACCGTCGAACGGGGCGAGGGGACCGATGCCGGCCGGCGCGGTATCACGGTCATCGCCCTGGACGCCGGCACCGGCAGGAGTCTGTGGACGCGCGAGATCGCCGGTGACACGGTCGCCGTGGACTCCGAGGCGGTGCCCCATGTGGTCGGCGCCGACGCCCGGCATGTGCTCGTCGCCTCGTACGAGGAGGGCTACGCGACGACTCCGCCCCTGTCCGCCCTGCTCGACACGCGAACCGGCCGGGTCATCTGGACCGACCCCGATTTCAAGGGGGTGGACCTGGAGCGGTCGGTGGCCGTCGGTGTGCGCGGTGACGGTGACTTCGCGGGCAAGTCCGCCTCGGACGGCACTCGGCTGTGGCAGCGGGATCTTCGACTCGGCGAGGCCCGGACGGCGGACCCGGGCCCCGGACTGACCTGGGCCGACGGGACCGAGGCGGGCAACACCCTGCTCATCGACCCCGCAACCGGCGGGACCCGTCTGAACTCGGGTGACACGTCCCTGGAGAGGTGCCGCTACGACGGCTGGAGCACGACGGTCTGCGCCGGGGCCGACGGTTCGGGCGACGCGGTCGTATGGGCGGTGGACGTACGTACCGCACAGGTCCTGTGGCGCCTGCCCGACGCGTCGGCGCACCGCGTCGCGCCCGTCGTCACCGCGGCGTGGCACGGGGTGGTCTACGCCCAAGTAGATCAGGCCATGACGCTCGACGCCCGTACGGGCCAAGACCTCCGCACGGACATCGGTCCCGTCTCCCCCACCCTCGTCAACGAAGGCTACGGCCTGGTCTACGACCACGCGGCCCGGACGATCGACGTCTACCGGGCCGGCGGGACGGCCGTCCCCGGCTGAGCTCATGCCGAGCGGATCTCACGAGAGCCGCTGCCCAAGAGGCGGCTCCTGTGATGTCACGTCGAGAGCGGGCTGCGGTGCGGGCTGGCTAGTTGCTGCTGACCGTGGGGATCGCGCGCGGGGAGGCGACGGGGTCGAAGCGGAAGACCTGCCCCGCGTCTGCGGCGGCACAGGGCAGTTGCAGCACCGGCGCCCACTGCTGCTTCGAGCCGCCGGGCACCGACAGGCACGCCCCCGTGTGCAGCGGCATGACGCGGTACCCGCCCGCCGGCGTCCCCTCCCGCCGCAACCGGAAACTCTCCGCGACGCCGCGGTGACCGCAGTAGTCGTCCATCATCTGCGCACCACGCTTGGAACTGCCGTTCCCCACACCCAGGCACCCGTACCCGAAGACCGGGTGCAGGCTGCGGATCCGGTACGCCCCGCCGTCCGCCTCCTCCAGCGCGTACGTGGGGATGCTGCTGCGGCAGTCCGCCTGGTAGACGTTCCCCGTGCCCTCACCGTCCCGCTCGGACAGGCACAGCGAAGAGACGGCCGAACGGATGCGGTACGTGCCGGGTGCGAGGGCGGGCGGCCCGCTGGAGGCGGTCGTGCCTTCCGCCGTGCCGTGGCCGCCGCCTTTCCTCCCTACCGTGAGGTACGCGCCGCCGCCCACCAGTGCCAGCAGCACCAGCAGGACGCCCAGTGCCCGGCTGTACCTGCCGATGCGACCCTGCTTACGTGGTGGGGACGGGTCCTGCTGCTGTGAAGCGATCTGCTGTGAGGCGATTCGCTCCCGTACCGCCAGCCACTCCTGTACATGATCCCCCTGCCCGCACGCGCGCACGAACACCGCCAGCAGCTCCGCTCGCGGCAGGGCGTCCTGCCGCAGCACATCGGCAAGCGTGCTGCGCGGCAGAACCTCACCGCACTCGGCAGCGCGCGCCTCCACCTGCCGGAAAGTCAGGCCTGCTGCTTCCTTCAACTGCCTCAGCAGTGCTACGAACTCGGCGGCATCCCGCGCGGCGTGCGGATCCGGCTCCCCCTGGCTCCCCATGCCCACATGGTTGCTGTGGGCATGCCATCGGACAACCTCTCTGTCCGGACCGACTCCGGACAGTGGCCCGACCAGGCCGGACATCCAGCCCCCTGCCCCGGACGGCTCGAACCATTGCCCCGGGGCGAGCTACGCCACGGGCTGCGAGCTGCTGAGGTTCATACAGAGGGATTCGCGAAAGGCAGGCCTGTGAACTTCACGCATACTGGCGGTCACCGTGCCGCTGATGGCCACGGTCACCTTCATGACCGCGACACCGGCCTCCGCCGCCTCGTACAACGGAGGAAACGCCTACGCTCGCGGCGGCACCGGCAAAGTGACCTCCGCCTATCGCGGAGACGGTATATACGAGCCGACGATGCACCAGCCAATCGTCACTGATCATACGGAGAAGGACGGCTGGCGCCCGGTTCTGCGTGAGGGGCGTCACGCCTGGCGGGCGGCAGGACCATCACCTGGCGCAAGGTTCAGTCGGTGGAGCGGCCGTCCGTGGCTGCGGCGACGAGGCCGGCGGTGAAGGCGCGGATGATGAACAGGGCGCCGGTGATGTTGGTGCCGATCATCCGGGTCCACTCGTCGAGGCGGCCGCTATCGACCGGGATGGACAGCATGACTCCGGCATGTGGGTTTTTCGGGTGGGTCTGTCACTCCCCTGGTCGGGCAGGCCCTAAGCGCTCGGCATAGCCGACTCTCGGGTCGCGTAGATGTCCCGGAGCCGGGCGGCCAGGGCTTCGTACGCCGCATTGGCCCTTGCGCCCAGGGTGCCGGAGTCGATCGACTGGTCGAGCAGGACGCTCGCCGCGGCCATCGTCAGAGCCTTCTCCGCGGCGTCGGCCAGCGCCCGGACGTCATCCGCCAGGATGAAGCCGATCTGGGACCGCAAGGCGTCGAGAGCGGCGTCCGACGCGGCGGATGCGTCCAGCATCGGCTGCCGGTAGGTCTCCGGCGACGCGGCCGGGTCCTCCCCCAGGCGCGACCGGTAGTGCCGCCTGGCCGAACCGAAGGCATGGAGGGACGCCATGGCGTTCCGCAGCAGGGTGTTCACCTCGACGAGCTGGGCCAGCTCGAACGTCTCACGGCGTTCCGTGATCACTTTGTACTGCTCGGCCAGCCTGGCCCGCGCCTCCCGCCTGGTCTGGGAGCGGTTGTTGATGAAGCCCATCGTCACAACCGTGGTCTGGCCGATCAGGATCGACGCGACAGTCGTAAACCATCCCCAGCCCCCCGAAACCATGCCAGCAGTCTAGATATCCGGTCCGGGAACGGAGAAGCGCCGACCGCGTCCCTCCGGGGCATCGGAGGTCCGGCCCAGCGCCCGTCACGGCCCGTCGCGCGCCTCGACCGCGCCACCGTCTCCGCCTGTCCGGCGGCCTCCGGCATAGCTCGTACGCCCGTTATTCCCCGCCTTGCGCGCACACGCACCGGACAGGACTCGCGGACGTCGCTGATGCCCGGCCCGCCTCCGTCGGATGGACGGGGGCGGGCCGGGACGGCCGGATCGGCCAGGTCTGCCGGGGGCGGAGGTCAGCGGGTGGAGTAGCGGATGTTGACCCAGTAGGCGTCGTTGGACCGCTGGGGGTCGGCGAGGCCGGCGTCCCAGCGCAGGATCCGCTCGTGCAGGACGTACAGCTTCAGGCGGCTGCCCGCGCTGGCGTTGTCGGAGCGGTCGACAGCTCGTACGGAGAAGTCCCAGTCCTTGCTCGCGGCGCCTTCCAGCGTGGTGCGGAAGGGGTACTCGTCGCACTGCTGGCCGCTCTTGGGCTGCTTTTCCGGGGGCAGGCCCATGCCCTTGTAGTCACCGCGGTCCTTGCAGGCCGCGTTCTTGTGGGCGTTGTTGGTCTTCCACTCGGGGTCGGCCTCGGTGATGCGGTGCAGCGGGGCGTTGAAGTACGCGCCGGGAATGCGCTTGGCGCGGGGGTTCGGGGTTCCGGCCGGGGCTGTCCGAGGGTAGGTGGTGTCGGGGGTGTACTGGGCGTCGGCGATGTGCTTGCCGACCTGTTCGGTGGGCGAACCGGGAGTGGCGTAGTAGTTCAGGATCGACAGGGAGCCGGGGAAGACGCAGGCGTTCTTCTGGGCCGGGGAGAAGTACTGGCCGGAGTCGCAGCGCATCAGGGGTGCGGAGCTGCGACCGGGGAGCATGGTCTCGTAGCCCTCTCCCTTGGCGCTGAATCCGAGGTACCAGCGCTTGAAGGAGATCTTGTCGCGGCCCTGGGCGGTGCCGGCCGAGCCCGAGCTGTCGGCGATGTCGAAGGCGAACCAGGTCCGGTTGCTGTTCCACGAGCCGAAGGGGAGGCTCGGGGAGCCGCTGAGGCCGCTGCATTCCTGTTCGGGGGCGTCGCACTCCCCCGTCATGGTCATCTTGATGATCTTCGGGGTCTGGAGGAGGTCGTCGTACCAGGGCCAGTCGTAGTCCGCCGAACCCGGCTTCATACGGCCGAACACGCGGATGTGGCGGTTCTTGTTGTCGCCCTGGGCGAAGAGCTCATAGACGAAGCGGGTGGTGGCGTGGTACTTGGGCGGTTTGTTGGGGCTGATCTCGAAGAAGCGGATGGTCATCTTGCGGCTCTGGCAGTACGTGTAGCGGTTGACGTAGTTGCCGTAGTCGCTGTCGGCTTTGCCGTCGAAACACTCCTTCAGGAGCTCCGCGTTGGGGGTGTCCTTGATCTCGGCGGGTGGGCGGGAGGACGGTGGGACGTCATCCGCAGAGCGGGCTTCGTAGCGCATCTTGAGCTGGGCACGGGCCGCGGCCGCCGCTTCGGTGAAGGACTCCGCGGGGACGGTCTCGCCGAGCGTCCGGAGGGGCTGTGTGCCGAGGGTGCCCTTGGGGCGCTGTCCGTTGCGGACGCGCTCGAGGTCCTCGGAGGATATGCCGACGTCCATGGTCACGGGCCGCTCGGCCGCGCCCTCCGGCGCGTTCGCAGGCATGGGCTTGGGGCCGCCGCTGTTGTTCAGGGTGTTGCGATACGCGGTGGCGGGACCGTCAGCGGCAGACGCGGGGGGCGTGAGGAGGGTCGGAGCGATGAGGACCGCCGTGGCGGCGAGGGCGGCGAGAGAGCCGCGGACGGTGAGTCTGGCGTGATGGACGGTGCCTCTGCGAAAGGGTTGCACGGTGCACTCCTGTCTCGCTGACGTCACTGACGTGAAGTGCGCTCCTCACCGGTCCGGGTGAGCGGGCCGGATGGCCTCGGGTGCGAATTTTGAGGTGCGCATGACATGCCTCGACACGCAAGGGGGCCTTCGAATTCGCAACGACCCCCTGTGCGGGTCGATTCGAGCACGTTAGTGGAAGACGAAGCCGAAGGTGCCGGAGGCGAGCGGCCCGCCGTTGTCAATCAGTCGTTTTCGGCCAGTTCGGCTGGGGGCACCGTGTCCGTGATCGGCTCTCCCCCGATCCAGGGGGCCGCGCCGTCGAACATGTCGGCGGTAAGGCGACGGCCCCAGACGAGTTCGGCGCCGTGGACGGCGAGCCGGCCACCCGGCAGGTCATCGAGTTCCGGGGGCAGCGAGCCGTCCTCGTCGAGGAAGAACCCGGCCTTCTCCAGCCGGTCCCGGAACCGCTCGGCCCCGGAGCCCTCCAGCTCCGCGAGCGAGGGCACGAAGCGCAGGACCACCTCGCCGTCCTCGGCGTAGAGCACGACGTCGACCGAGGGGTCGACGACGACGGCCAACGCCCGCCCGCCCTCCTCGGTGAGTGCTTCCAGCACGTCGTCGCGCTCGCCGCTCCAGCCCGTCATGCCGGAGGTCTCCACCACCAGCGTCCAGCCGTCCGGGAGCGAACGGGCGGCCAGCAGCGGAGGCGGATCGACGTCCGTGCCCTCCCCGTTCGGCGCGTCCACCTCGGTCTGCCGCTCAGCGGGCACACCCATGGCGTCCAGCGCCTCGGCGAGCGGACGGTGCGCCAGGGTCACGCACCAACCCTCCCCATAGCGTTCGACCAGATTCAGCGGGTCCGGGTCGTTCACCGGGGACCTCCTTGATGTCGGCCGTCCGAGGGCAGGCCGGTCGGGATCGTACCGGCCGTGGACGCCCGGGAGGAACCATCGCCGCCGCCCGGCTGACGCCGGCTGCACTGCCCGCCCGCAGCAAGCCCGGACGTCCGCGACGGACATGCGGGACGCCTGCAACGAGGATCAGCTGCCGCTGCCGCGACCACTCGGCGGCCCGGTCGGCGGCCCGGTCGGGTACGACGGGATGACCGCCATCGGCATCCGGCTGGCGCTGGTCGAGCCGCGTATCTCGGCCGCCGCCTTCTTCGCCGGGGGTTTCGTGCCCGGCACCCTGCGCGAGGACGAAGGGACGGAACGGTAGTCGGCCCTGGACCTGTTCGACGCCTTCGGCACCAAGGAGAAGACGCTGCACGCCAATCTGGGCGGGCACGCCGGTACCCCGTGGTTCGAGGTGGACGACGCGGCCCGGTTCTTCGCCCGGCACCTGACGTGAGGCCGGGCCGTCAGGCCGGCAGCAAACGGTAGAACGGCAGGCGGTGTCGGCCAGGACGCCGCACGTCGAGGGCAGGGCCTGGGACTTACCGGCTGTCCCAGGGCCGGCCGAGCCGCTCGGCCAGCTCGGTGAGCGTCGCCGCCGGGAGGGTGAACGGCACCCGGATGTGCGTCGCGTCCGGCACGACCTCCACCCCGTGCCGCAGCGCGACCTGGGCGTAGACCCGGGCGTCCATGTCGGGCAGTTCGATCCACAGCGCCGAGCCGCCGTCCGGCCGGCGCCACCGCCAGTCGGGTAACCGGGCGCGTAGGGCCGCCTCCAGGTGGGCCAGTCGGCGGAGCGGCTCGGTGTCCGGCGGCCTGGGCCGGCTCAAGTCCGGGCGGTGAGCGCCTGGTCCAGCACGGGGCTGCCCAGGTCGGCGAGGGTCTTCAGTCGCGCTATCTGGTCGGCGACCGGCGCGGGGGCCCGGAGCCAGCCGACCCGTAGGCCCGACCAGATCGTCTTGGTGACCGAGCCGACGCTGAGGACGGTCGCGCCGCGCGGCGCGTACGCGGCCAACGGCGGGGGCGGCGGCGCGCCCAGGGGATTGTGGAAGGTCGGCATCAGGTACGCCAGCGCCGGCCCGGCCGCGAACGCCGGCGCGAGCTCGGCGACGGCGGTTCTCCTCGGCGTCCAGCCCGGCAGCGGTCGGCCGGATCGCCCAACGGCACGGGCCGCTGCTAACCCTCGCACCCCCCAAGCGCAGGCCCGGCGGCAATGACGTGCTCGTCGTGGACGGAACGCTGGTGCCCACTCGGGACCGGTCGGTCGCCGCCCCCTCGAAGAACCACCGCTACCCGGCGAACATGCAGGTCCTTATCAAGGCCCACGCCAAGCTCGCGCTCGCCGTCGGCCGGCCCCTGCCCGGCAACCACAACGACTGCACCGCCGCAAAGCCGGACAGGAACGACTCGAGCGGTGGAAGGAGGAACACAACGCCTCCCACCGGCGGGTGCGGGCACGTGTCGAGCACGTCTTCGCCCGCATGAAGAACTGGAAGATCCTCCGCGACTGCCGACTCAAGGGCTACGGCGTCCGCTGGGCCACCAGCAGCGTCGCCCACATGCACAACCTCGCCCTCACCGGCTGATCCGACCAGGGAGCCACAACACCCTTGCCATCACAGCACAGTTACCCGGCTACGAGAAGATCTTTAGAGCGTGAATCGTAAGTGCCTGGTGAGGATGGCGGAGAGCCCATTCGTGATCCAGAATGATTGGATGGTCACGCTTGAGACTCCCCGTTTGATCCTGCGTCGCTGGCGCGAGGAAGACGTTGCGCCCATGGCTGCCGTCAATGCTGACCGCGAGGTCATGCGGTGGATCCGTGACGGCAGCGTCCGTGACGAACAGCAGACTCGCAGCGGGGTCCAGGCATGGGAGAGCGAGTGGGAGTCACAGGGCTTCGGCCTGTTCGCCGTGGAGATCCGGTCCACTGGCGAGCTGGCCGGGTTCACCGGCCTTTCAGTGCCCGACTTCTTGCCGGAGGTACTGCCGGCGGTTGAGATCGGCTGGCGGCTGGGACGTTCCCACTGGGGGCAGGGTTTGGCCACCGAGGCCGCTGCGGCCGCTGTACGGTTCGGGTTCGAAGAGCGAGGGCTGGAGCGGATCGTCAGCATCGCTCAAGTGGGCAACGACGCCTCCGAACGGATCATGACCAAACTGGGAATGCATCCGGTCCGTGAGACCGTCAATCCCACCTACGGTCGGCGAGTACGGGTGTTCGAGTTGTCGTCGGACCAGTACGTCACAACCACTCGTTGATGGCGGCCACGAGGACGGTAGCCTCGCAGCGGATGTCCTGGGGAGGGCGAGTCACGGTGGGCAGTCGTGATGCCGCCGGCTTCGTTGCCCATGCGCTGCGCACCCTGCCAGCTCTCGTCTCCGCCTTGGAGGTGCCGCCTTCGGCGCTTCTGGAGGACGACCCGCAATCCGTCTGTGCCGTCTGTGGTTGCGTATGGGCATGAGTCAGCGAAGTCTGGCTTCTGCGCTCGGCATCGCCCAGGGTCGCCGACTCCCCCGCAGCGGCGCCAGTGGGACCAGCGCAGGACATGGTCGACCGAGGCGGGTCGGCGGTTGGTGATGCGGTGGATCAGGCGTCGGAGTTCGGGGAGGCTGAGCGGGATGAGGCCGGGGGATCCGTTTCTGCTTTCCCGGTGTCGAGTTCCCGAGCCCGCAGGACGGTCAGGGCAGCGTGGGCTGCCATGGCAAGGGTGATGTGGCGGTGCCAGCCGGGGTAACAGCGGACCTGGTAGTCCTCCAGGCCGCACTGGCCTTTGGCGGTCTGGAAGCACTCTTCGACCGCCCACCTGGCGCCGGCGATGCAGCTGGTCCAGGGTGGTGCCCGCGGGGCAGTAGGCGATGCAGTACGAGACCTCGTCCGGCCGGCTCACGCTGCGGCAGGCGATCACCCAGTGCTGCCGGTCTTCCCGGTGCCAGGGACGCACCTCGACGCGGGCCCAGTCGAAGACACGGGGTCCGTGGGCGCCCGTTCCGCACGAGCGTCGCTTCCACCTCTGCCGCGGCAGGCCGTGGAACAGATCGTGAACGGGATGGTCCATGGCCCCAGCGGGTCACGACCGTGTCGTGCCGGGTGGTGGCCATGACGTGGAAGACGTCGGCCCGCTCGAGCTCGGTCCGCCATCCTTTGGAGAAACCGTAGGCGTCATCAGCGGTCACCCACCCGAACGGGATCTTCTCCTCGATCGCCCGGCGGACCATGGCCTTGGCGATAGCCACCTTGGTGGCAAAGCCGACATCATCGTCGATGCCGGCCTGGCGGCACCGTTCGCGGTCATCGGTCCACGAGGCCGGGAGATACAACCTACGGTCGATGAGGGTGCGGCCGCAGTCGGTGGCATAGGCGAGGAACACCCCGACCTGGCAGTTCTCGGTCCGGCCCGGGGCCTATGTCGGAATAACTGTCAGAATCGATCTGTGTAGGTATTGTCGCGTGACGGTAGGCGGCCCAGTAGTTGGGCGAGGGTGCGGGCTGGGCTTCCGGACAGCGGAGTGACCGCGACGCGGTGCAGGTCCAGGAGGCGGTGGCCGTCTTGGAACTGGTTGGACAGGTTGGTGCGGGTGACGTTTAGGAGCTGGGCGAGAAGTGTTGCTGGTGACGGCTCTGCGGCGGCGTAACAGGGCGGTCAGGCGGTGGTAGTGGTCGAGGCTGCTGGTCTCGAGCGTCTCGTGCAGCGGGGTGAAGCCGACACCACTGCCGGAGCCAGCAGCGACAAGCTGACCGCGAAGGTCGCCGACGTCTCCCTTGCTGGAACCACGACTACCGACACCGCGCAACCGCCTTCGAGGTAATGGGGAGCCCAGACGGACTCCGGGTGAAGTACAGGTAGTGCCGGGCGTCGGCGAGGTCGGCCGAGAGCGTCATCTGGTTCGCGTGCGAAGTTGCCCTTGAACTTCACTGAACCAGTCATTCACCCGGGCCTCTTCATGCGCTCCGCGAGGTTATGGATGACCTCCATCGACCTGGGCCGCACGACCCGTTTCGGTGGTCACCGAAGCCGGAGGCACGTGGGCCCAATACTCCCCCGGCGACCACACACGGTGGCACCCAGACCGGCTCTTACCGAGGAACGCGACACCTCAACATGCGAGCCCACCAGTCCGAGGGCCGACTTCGCCGGCGGCGACGGCACGAACGACGACCAAGCCGTCCTCATCCTGACCGCCACCGCCCACGCACCGGCACCAGCCTTCCGAGTGAGTCCCCCTGGGAGCGTGTCCTACGTATCGACCCAGCCCAAGGCGAGGGTGGCCGGGTTGCGTCAGCTGACGGCTGCGTCAAATCAGGCGCTGCGCCCGTAGGTCAGCCACATACTTGGTGATCAGGGCCGGTGACAGACGAGGGATGTCGTTCTCCTCGTCGAGGGCAGCGGTCCGTACCGCCGCACGGAACCGGTCCGCCGGCAGGGCGGACCCAGGCAGTGGCTTCTCCGGCTCGGCGAAGGCGTGCAGCAGAGGAAGCAGCGAATGCTGCTTCTGGTGGTCGGGCAGACCCCGCAGGGCGGTCTCGAAACGGTCGAGCCACTCGGCGTGGTCCTGGACACGTGTCAGGGGGTGCCCGGCTGTCACCAGCCAGTCGACGAACGTGTCGAGGGAGATGCCGTCCTCGTGAGGGTTGACAACGTTGTAGGTCCGGTGGCCCTCTCGTGCGTCGTCGCCCAGCGAGGTGATGGCCCGCGCGGTGAAGTCCACGGGGAGGGCGTCGTAGTGTGCACTGCCGTCCCCGGTGCCCCGGGCGTAGAAGCTGCCGGGTGCGATGCCTGTCGCCAGCAGGCTCAGCAGGAGGCGGGTGAAGACATCCGGGATGTTGAGCTGGCCGCGGTAGCGCGGGTGCGCGAGGATCAGGTTCGAGCGGAAGACGGCCACCGGCAGCCCGAACGTTTCGTGCGCCTCGCGCAGCAGCACCTCGCCGGCCCATTTGCTGGCCGCGTAACCGTCGGCGTAATCACCTTCGAGGTCGCGTGTCCGGCAGGCGGTGCGGATGTCCGCCGACTCGTCGGCCGCTGCCTCCTTCCCGAAGACGGCGACCGTCGACAGGTAGGTGAACTGCTTGATTCGGGAGGTGACCGCGAGCCTGATCAGTTCGGCTGTTCCCCGTACGTTGGGACCGAACAACTGGTCGTAGGGCAGGACATGGTTGACCAGTGCCGCCGGGTGGACGATCAGGTCGACGGTGTCGGCCAGTCGCTGCCAGGTCTTGTCATCGAGTCCGAGGTTCGGTTCCCCGATGTCGCCGGCGATCACGTGGAGATGCCGGGCGGCGGACTTGCGGTAGCGCTCTATGAGTTCCGGGTCGCCGCTGTCGAAGGCCGCGTCGAGCCGTGCCCGGGCTGTCTCGGCGGAGGAGCCGCGGACCACACACACCAGTGTGCCACCGCGCTCCGCCACGCGCTCCAGCCATTCGAGACACAGGAAACGACCCAGGTAGCCGTTGGCGCCGGTCAGCAGCACGGTCCGGGCCGCGGGCAGCGGACCGGCCGGCCTTTCGGCCCGCGCGATGGTCCGCGCGTCGAGGAACGCGTCCAGCCGTAGGTCGGCCGCGTCGAGTGGTGTCGCGTCAGGGCCGTGGAGGCTGTCGGCGGTAGGGCGGCGGTGTTCCGACGCGAGCGCCCGCTCGATGTGGTCGGCCACCCGCCGCAGCGTGTTGACCGGGTTGATGACCACGTCGACAGGAACATCGACGCGGTAGATCTCTTTCAGCAGCTGGGAGAACGACAGTGCCGTGAGGCTGTCACCGCCGAGGTCGAGGAAGCGTGCGCCGGGTTCCACGTCACCCTTTTGCCGCCCGAGAAGCGCCTGTGCGGCCCGAAGCACGGTCTCCGGTACCGGCTGGTCGGGGCCGAGCCGGCGCAGTGCCCGCAGTTCGTCGGCCTCACGGTCGGACAATTCGGTGTACAGCGCTTCGAGATGCTCGCCGTATCGCTTCGTCAGGGCGGGCCGCAACGGCTTGCGCACTCCGGAGAGCAGTCCGTTCTCCTGGGTGAACGGCTCGCTCTCGATGAGGAAGTCTCGTGGGATCTCGTAGGAGTTCAGTCCCGCCTCGGTGGCGAGTTTCTGCAGGGACTCCCGCAGGACCGGCCTGATGCGCCGGGGGTCCCCGTCGGCGCGGTCGAGGGCGTCCTTCGTCGGCACGACGACCGCGAGCAGGTAGGCGCGGGCGCTGTTGCCGTACAGGAAGATCTGCCGGACGAATGGACTGCCGCTGAAGAGCGCCTCCAGGCGGGAGACTGTGACGAATTCGCCCTGTGACAACTTGAGGACGTTGGAGCGGCGGTCGACGTACCTCAGTGCGTCGGGGCCGACGCGGGCCATGATGTCGCCCGTGCGGTAGAAGCCGTCCTCGTCGAAGGCCTCGGCGGTGGCGTCCGGGCGCCGGAAGTAGCCGGGGACAAGCCGGTCGGACCTGATCAGCAGTTCGCCCCTGGGGTGCGGTGAGTCGGTCGCGAAGTATCCCAGCTCGGGCACGTCGGCCAGCTTGTGGTCGGTCACCGGCGGGCGCAGCACCCGGCCGTCGAGGGAGACGATCCCGGCTTCCGTCGACCCGTAGCCGTCGAGCAGCCTGACGTGGAGGCAGTTCTCGACGAACGCTGTCAGCTCGTCGCTCGGCGGAGCGGAGGCGCTGACGGCCCACAGGAGGCGGCCGCCCATGATCTTCTCCCGCAACTCCTCCATCACCTGCTCGGTCGCATCGCCGTCCGGCTCGGTCCGGCGGGACAACTCGGCCCGGTAGTACTGGAAGAGCATGTCGGATATGCGGGGAACCATGAGGAACTCGGTGGGCCGGACCAGCGAGAGGTCTTCCAAGAGCGTCGACAGGTCACTGGACGCCGTGAAGCAGGCGAGGCCTCCCTTGGCGAGCGTGCCGAACAGTACGCCCCTCCCTATCATGTGGCTCAAGGGCAGGTAGTTCAGCACGATGGAGGGCCGAACCGCTTGGCCGGGTACGAAATCGATCCAGAACTGCCTGACCAAGCGCTCGGTGTAGATGGCGCCCTTGGGGATACCGGAACTGCCCGAGGTGTAGATCAGTGCGCTGAGCGCGTCGGCTGCCGACCCGTCGGGAACCTCGGCGAGCGACGGCAGCGTCCTTCCCCGGTCCATGACCGATGCCAAGGTATCCAGAGTGACGCCCCGGTCCTGCGCCGCGAGCCGGCCGCGCGCGGAGTCCAGCTCCTCCTGGTGGGCGGTGATCTCGGAGCGGTGGCCGATGACGATGATCCGGCCCAGCGAGGGGGCGTTCTCCGCTACCTCGGTCGCGACCTCCAAGTGGTGGACGTCCACCACAAGCAGGCGCGGTCCGGTCTGCTCGACGATGGGGGCCAAGTGTAACGCCGAGGCACCGGCCTGGAGGGGAACGGACACCACGCCGGAGCGGATGCAGGCCAGCTCCACCACGGTGTATTCGGCGCTCGTGGACCCGAGAACGGCGACGAGGTCACCCGGTCCCATCGCGTGTTCGGGGTGGTGCCGCCACTCGGAGGCCACCGCACCCACCCGTTCCCAGAGTTCGCCGTAGGTGAGCGTGTCGAACCGCTTCAGCAGGCGCAGCGTGGTACGGCCCGTCTGCGGGTCGGTGACCTGCTCCGTGGCACGCTCGCCCAGGGCGGGACGGTCCGCGTACCCCTTCATCACGGTGGCCACCAGGGCGGCGAGCGGCAGTCCCGGCCGCCGGATCGCCTCGGTGACGGCGTCCAGGGGCGCGGTGTCACGAAACTGCGCGTCGGTCGCGTGCAGGTGGGCGTTTCGCCGGTCGGTACGTGCGCCGAGTTCGACGGCGAGGGGTCGGGAGTGGGACACGAGTGATCTCCTTTGCGGCCGTGAAAGCCTGTTCGGGTGGGCGGCGTTGCCGTGTGGGCAGGGTGTTCGTGCCAGCGGGAGGGCTGACGCAGGTGGCGGTCCTGTCCCGCGCCGTGTCCGGCGACCGTCGTGGCGGTGCCGAGGACAGCCAGTACGATGAGCGGAAGCGTCCAGCGGTGCGCGGTGTCGTGCAGGATGCCGAGGAGTAGGGGCCGGCCGCCGCCACGAGGTAGCCGATGGACTGTGCCATGCCTGCCGGCGCGGCGGCTTCGCCGGCGCTGTCGGCGCGCTGGCTCTGGAACGTCAGCGCGAGGACGAGGCACGCGCCGCCGCCGAGCCCGAGCAGGGTGCACGCCAGGACGGACAGCGCGGGGGCGGCGACCAGTACGGTGAAGCCGGCTGCCACGAGGAGCGAGGCCCCGGCCGCGGTCCAGCGCTGGTCGTGCCGGCTCCGGGTGAGCAGGGGCAGGAGGCTGCTGGCCGCCAGAGACACGACCTGGTAGTAGAACAGCATCCATCCGGCTGCGGTGCCGCTCGTACCGCGGTCGATCAGTATGCTGGGCAGCCACGTGACGGCGGTGTAGAAAGCCAGGGACTGCAGGCCCATGAAGAGGGTGACCTGCCAGGCGAGCCGGGACCGCCTGTGGGAGGCCCGGGCGACCAGGGGCGACGTCGCGGCGAACGTCAGCAGCGGGAGAGTGCTCAGCAGCCCGCCCCAGCTCGATGTCAGGCCGCTGCCGTGTTCGATCTCCGGCAGCAGCGCGCCGACACCGGTGAGAGTGGTGCGCAGGTTCGCCGCCACGAGGCAGATAGCGATGACGAACCCGGCCGACACGGCGGGGCGGGCCGGTGGCCGGCGGCGGAGTGCTGACGGGACATGGAAGCCGGCCGCGCACTCACCGGTCCTCCACTGCTCGTGGTGCGCCGGTCTCGTGGTCACGAGTGAGCTGGACGATCGCGGCCGCCGCGGCACGGGCGCCGCCCGCGTCCCGGGCCTCGATCGCGTCGACGAGCCGCCGGTGCAGGCGGGCGTGCTCCTCGGCGTGGACGGCGTCCCAGGGCAGGCCCCCCAAGGACGAGGTGAGCGCCGTACCGAGGTAGTCGTACATCTCGATCAGCAGGTCGTTCCCGCTCGCCCGGACCACGGCCCGGTGGAACAGCGCGTCGACGTTCGTGGCCGCGGACGTGTCTTCACCGGCGCAGGCCGCGTCGGCGTCGGCCAGCAGGTCCCGCAGCTGCTGCAACTGGCTCTCGTCGCGGCGCAGGGCCGCGGCTCCGGAGGCGTACTCCTCCAGAACGGTCCGCAGCTCCAGCACCTTGTCCCGCTGCGCGGAACTCGCCCGCCGTACCATGACCGACTGAAGCTCACTCGATGAGCGGACATAGGTGCCGTCGCCGGCTCGGGGCTCCAGCAGACCCAGGTGCACCAGCGCACCGATCGCCTCCCGCAGCGTGCTGCGTCCGACGCCGAGTTCCTCGATGAGGGCCTGCTCCGGCGGGATCCGCGTCCCCACCGGCCACCCGCCCGACTCGATGTGGGAGCGGAGACTGTCCACGAGCTGAGCGGAGAGGCTGGCGGTCCGCCGCGGTGCGCTGATGCGTTTCATGGAAGCACTCTACACAAACATCAGACATTTGAACATCATGTACTTCTCGTGGTCAGACCGCCACGTCCGCGCTTCGTGTGGCTGGCCCCTCGCCGCGGAAGCGCCAGCCGACGGCCTCCCTCACCGGACTCACCTCGCCCGGTCAGGACAGACGACGGATGTCACCCCGGACCCGGCAGAAGCCGCCTGCCGCCGGGTGGAGGGCATCCACGGCGTAACGGGTACCGGGCCTCGCGTATCGCGCGAGGGAACTGGACGTTCCAGGAGGCGTCGCAGCCCTCGGAGACGACGTGGACATGTAGCCGGCCGACGTCCTGGACGCACTCGACGACGATCGATCCGGCCGGAACCGCGTGCACCGCGGCCACCGCCGTCGGTGCGGTCGCGGACGCGTAACAGGGCGGCGGCGAGCTCAACGTCACGGGCAGGCGGCACGGTGCAGCCGGGTTTCCACAGCCGCGTGCTGTCCTGGGCGAGGTAGTAGACAGAGGAGGAGGCGTCACCGGCGAACACGAACCGGCCGCCGGGCGAGGTCGCACACGAGTACACCGCGCTGTCACAGGCGTACACCGCCTCGATCGCGCCACTCGCCTTGGACAGCCGCACCGTGGTCAGGCGGTTGGTCGGGCGGTTTGGCCGCGGCCCGAGCCGACGTGGTGGACGTGCCGGGCGGCCAAGGCGATCATGACGGCGGGAGTGAGAACGCTGTTGGCCAGGACCAGGAGCGGCACAAGCAAGTGGATGCTCTCGGCAGTAGGAGCGAGCGCCGGCCGAGCGTCTCGCTCTCCGGACAGCCTCCGGATGACGCCCGCACCGGTGCGGCGGCGACTGAAGATGCTCACTGAACGTGATGACTGGTTGGCTTCAGCCTCGAATACGTGACACCTCAACATGCGCGCTTACCAGTCTCGGGCCCCTGGACCGGGGCGTTCGTCGGGCCGGGCGAGCCTCCAGTGGCCCCAGCGTTTCCGGGCCGCGTCGGCCTTCCAGCGGTCGAAGCCGAAAGACGAGGTACATGACAGCCGACAGAGTTCGTCTATGTCGATTGATGCCGGGGTGGCGCTATGTTCTTCTCTCATCACCCGGGTGAGAAACTCGGCAGGCGGCGCGTGGCCGGCGGTCCCGTGCCCGGACGCACGACGGGGGCGAAGGAGCGGATGAGCGCACACTTAGGGCGTCCCGGTACACGACAGGACCGTCGGTGGCGGAGCGTGGGTGGCTCAGTCGTCCGACTCGTCGCGGCGGCTGCCGCCGGCGCGCTCACGGGACTGGCCGTCTTCAGCCTCACTCAGGTGACCAGTCGCATTCTGTTCGTCGTCACGGGCGGCGCCTTGGGTGCGGTGACCGTCCTCGCCGTGCAGTGGTACCGGCGCCTCGCCCAGCTCACCGAGGTGAGGGTCACCATCCCGCAGCTGAGCGAGCTCACGTTCGCTGTCAACAACGACTCCCGCCAGGTCGCCTGGCGCATGTTCGTCGAAACGGTGACCCGTGTATCGACACAGCCCCTGGCCAGTGACGAGGGAGTCGTCCGGGAGGCGCTCACATCGATGTACGGGCTGTTCGCCACGACGCGGGAGACGCTGAAGGCAGCGCGCCCCTCCGCTCCGGTCCCCGGCGGGCAGACGGTCGAGTACCTCGCGATCACCATGCTGAACCGCGAGCTGAGGCCGTTCCTGTCCCACTGGCACCCACGGCTGCGGGAGTTCGAGCAGGCCCACCCCGACGGCCCGGAGTCCGAATGGCCGGAGAACGCCGCCTGCCGGGCAGAACTACAGCGGGTGCAGCGCGACATCCACGCCTACGCCATCGGCTTCGCCCGCCTCGCCGGTGTCCGTGAAGCCGAGACCCTCATCGGGCACGTGCCCGTCCCCCGCACCCCCGACGCCAGACCCGAGGGGAGCACTACGCCGCCCGGCGGCGACGGGCGGACCACGCGGTGAGCCTCCCAGCGACAGGCATAGGACGGATCCGCGGGCGTGGTGCAGGCGGCACCCCTCGCGGCGAGCCAGGCGAATACGACGCGTTCATCTCGTACAGCCACGCCTGGGACAAGGACGTAGCGAAGGCCTTCCAGATCGCGTTGCAGGGTTTCGATCGCCCCTGGTACCGGCCGAGAAGCCTGAAGCTGTTCCGTGACGAGACCAATCTCGCGGCAAGTCCCCATCTGTGGCAGGAGATCGAGCAGGGGCTGACCCGGTCGCGGTGGCTCGTGGTGATGGCGAGCCCTTCGGCAGCTGCGTCCCCGTGGGTGCGGCAGGAGATCCGCTGGTGGCTCGCCCACCGGTCTGCGGACACCTTGCTCATCGGCTGGACCGACGGCACATTGTTCTGGGACCCCGAACGGGCGGGATTCGACTGGTCGCGTACGGACGCCCTGCCGAAGCAGGAGATGGAGCGGGCGTTCGAAGCGGAGCCCCGTTGGGTGGACCTGCGCTGGCTGCGCAGTCCGGAGCAAGCCAGTGCGGCCGACCCCCGGCTGGTCGAGTGCGTCGCGGAATTCGTCGCACCCCTGACGGGCAGGTCCAAGGACGAGTTGATCGGCGACCATGTACGTCGGCACCGCCAGACCCGCCGTCTGGTGCAGGCCACGCTCGCCGCGCTCACCGTACTGTTCCTCTTGGCCCTGGCCGGCGGGGTCACCGCCTACACCCAGCGCAACACCGCCCGCGCCCAGACCCTGGTCGCGCAGTCCAGGCAACTGGTTGCCGAGGCCTCGTCGATCAGGGACGCCCAACCGGATCTGGCACGCCAGTTGATGGTGCAGGCGTACCGGCTCGCGCCGACGGCGGAAGCGGTCGGCGCGCTCGTCGACAGCTACGCGATTCCCCGGGTTGTCCACGGCCGCGGGTTGGTGCGCGCGGCCGCATACAGCAGCCGGGGCCTGCTCGCTGTGGCCGACGACGACGGTCTGCGGCTGTTCGACCCCGCGCGCGGAACACAGCCGATCTTCACGGAGTCCGTGAAACGCCAGGCGACCGCGGTCGCCTTCAGCCCGGACGGCAAGCAGTTGGCCCTCGGCGGCGCGAACGGCACGGTGCGGCTGCTGGACGTGACGGACGGCAGCCGCCCCAGGGCCCTGGCAGAGACGTCCGGGGTGGGCGATCGCAGGGAGGTCCTCGTCCTCGTCGTCACCTCTGGCGGGCAGCTGGTCGCCATGACATGGAAAACCGGCGCCGTCCTCGACGTCTCGGATCCCGCTCGGCCGAGGTCCCTCGGGTCTCTGCCGGACTATCCAGTAGCGGCAAGCCCGGGTGGCGATCTGATCGTCACGGAGGAACGAGACACGCAAGGAGCGTACTTGGGACACCTGCGGCTGTGGAGCGTGTCCGGCTCCGCCCGGCCACGCCCGGTCGCCACGCTCGCCTCGCCACCTGTGGACGTCTCCGAATCCCGGCAGCGCGCGGTGTTCAGCCCCAACGGTCCGCTGCTCGCCATCGCCAGCAAGGACAGCAGGGTGAAGATGTGGGACGTCGCAGACCCCGCCCGTCCGGTCGCCAGAGCAGACTTGTACGCACAGAGCAGGCTCGGCATCCACTCCGTGGCGTTCTCCCCCGACGCGACGACCCTGGCCACCGGGGACAGTGACGGCACCGTCGCCCTCTGGGACGTTTCCGACCCCTTGCGCCCCCGTTCCGGCGCCCGGTTGAGCGGCCACACGAGGACGGTGGGCGGGCTCTCCTTCAGCCCGGACGGGCACACCGTGGCCTCGGCCGACGCCTACGACACGCTGCTCGACGACGGCACAGGCCCCCGCACCGTCCGGTTGTGGTCGGTGTCGGGAAGCGAGCGGGCCTCCGCGTTCACGACCCTGCCGACCAAGGGGAGCTTTCCGCCCGCATTCGGTCCGGACAGCCGCACACTGGCCGGTGGCGGCGAACCCACGACCGTGTGGCGGGTGGACGGCACAGGCACGCCACGTCTCCTGTCGACTGTGGAGACGGTCAATCCCGGGGGCCAAGCCGCGGCCTTCGGCATGGACCGGCGCACCCTGTTCTCCGGTATGCCCCTGAAGGCATGGGACATGACCGACCCGACTCACCCACGGCCCCTGACCCGGGGGGCGGCCCGCACGGTCGGAGCGGAGAGTCTAGCCGTCAACCCCGTCCTTCCGTTGGCGGCAGCACGGGGCGGCCCTGGCGAGCGGGCGCAGGTGTGGGACATCGGTGATAAGACGCGGCCCACCCTGCTCGGTACGCTCGACAGTGCCGGCGCCGAACGCCAGGACCTCGCCTTCAGCCCGGACGGTACGCTGCTGGCGGCATCGTCCCGGTCGGGCGGCGTACGACTCTGGCGGGTCGCCCGGCATGCCCCGCCCAGGCCCGTGGGCGACCTCCCCACGGCGAAGGGGAAGCCCCGCGCGCTGGCATTCGGTCCGCAGGGCCGCACCCTGGTCGTCGGGGACGAGACCGGAACGATCAGCACCTGGGACGTATCGCGTCCCGGACGTCCTGTGCGCCAGGGGGCTTCCACCCGGCACACCGGCGCCATCACCGGGCTCGCCTTCCATCCCGGCGGGGAACTCATGGCCACCGCCGGTCTGGACGGCCGCATCCGCCTTTGGGACGTCAGGAACCCGGCCCGTCCCGTCGAGGTGACCGCACTGAGCGGCGGCGGCCTGTACCCCTACGCGACCGTGGGCTTCAGCCCGGATGGACGCCTACTGGCGGGCAGCGACAGCACAGGCATTCGACTGTGGACGGTGGACCGGACCGGCATCCTGCGGCAAATGTGCGCCGAGTCCCCACGAATCACCCCCGACCAGTGGGCCCAGTATCTCCCGGACCGGCCCTACGACCCACCCTGCTCCTGACGCACGAGACGGAGGACACCGTGGCAAACGGCTTACAGCGCACCATCCCGCTCGCCGCGTTTCTGACGATCCTGCTGATGACCGGCGCGTGCGATGCCTCGAACCCCGCTCCCCCGATCACCCCGTCGGCTCAGCGGCCGACTTCCTCCGCCCCTGATTCCCCGCCTGACTCTCCGCCAGACGCCTCCACAGTCGTCGGACCGGCGCCGGCGGATCTGCATGACGTGAACTGGGCCGACGTTCCTGTCCCTGGCGAGTTCTGCGGCGTGCCGGGGCTCGTGCGACTCGGCCCCACAGGTGAGGCCATGGCCACCTCGCGGACATGGGGACCGGTGCGCTTCAGGCGAACGAAGAACGTCTTCTATGGCGACACCGACGGCGACCACCGCGACGAGGCCGTTGCCTTCGTCGGGTGCGACGACAACGGAGCCACGCAGAACGCAGACATCGCCGTCGAATACGTGGTGTACGCGCATGCGGGGAAGGACCTCGCCGTCCTCGGCTCGATCACCCCACGGCAGAAGTCCACCGCGTACCACACGGCACTCGCACGAGCGGAGTTCGCACCAGGCCGGATCATCGTGCACGAGAAGTGGTACCGCCCCAACGACGCGCACTGCTGCCCGAGCGGTGACGCGACCACTATCTGGACCCGTGAGGGCAACCGGCTGACGCCCGGTGCCCCCCGCATCACCTCGTGACCGGGCACCTCGCGACGGGAGTAACGGAGCGTGCGGGCTTCCGGGCCCACCACGACGTTTTCATCTCGTACAACCGAATCTGGACCGTGACGTCGCGGCCGTCGTCCAGCAGGCCGGCTACGAGGACGCCGACAGCGTGGCTCTCACTGAACGGACGGTCTTCGAGTGGCGCGGCGGCGACCGGAGAGCTGGGCGGAGTCACCACCGTGACCGTAATGCCGTCCTGTGTCAGGCGGCCTCCGGCCGCGAAGTGCGGGCTGCCTCCGCAGTCTCTACGGGGCCTTCCCTGTGGGGGGAGTCCTGGGGCGGGCTTGCAGGTGATCGCCGAATCGCGGCAGCGGGAGCGGAAGACCGCCGCCGCTGATCTTGGCCAGGCTGTCCAGAGCGGCCAGAAGGGCATTCCGGTCGGCTTGGCTCTCCCCCTGGCTGAGTACCGCCTGGACGCTGGTGGCGAGGCTGTCGTCCAGCACCGCCAGGTCCGGTAGAGCCTCGGCAGCCGTGTGGCGGGCCGGCGTCCAGGTTGCCGAGGTCGCCAACGATGCGGGTGGCAGCCAGGTCGTGAAGGGCGAAGTACAGGTCCCGGGCCGGTGACGTCACCGCAGCCGCTCCACGGCCAGCACCTGATCGGCTAGGAGCACGGCGGTGACACTGCCAGCCTCCGTCATCGCGCCGGAGCGGACCAGCGCGACGGCCTCGGCTACGGGTACCGAGCGCATTGTCATTCCCGCCTCGGTCGTGTCACGAGCGAGCCGACCGGGCGCAAGGCCGCGGGCGAGGAAGAGGTGGGTCTGGGCGGCCGTAGCCGAGGGCAGTGGGTGGATCGTACTGAGGTGCTGCCAGGTGTCAGCGCGCCAGCCGGTCTCCTCTTCGAGTTCGCGGCGTGCCGCCACCAGCGGTTCCTCGCCCGGCTCAGCTCCGCCGCCGGGCAGGGTGAGCATGCGTCGGCCGGGCAGGTAGAACTCGTCCTCGACCAGCAGGACTCGTCCGTCCTGGCCGAGGGCGACGACGCGGACCCCATCCGCTACCTCGACGTGCTCGTAGACCTCCGGGGCACTCGGGCCCTCGAGCGAGTCCCGGAAGAGCCGGATGAACTGGCCCTCGTACACCGCCCTCCGGCTCACCGTCCGCCAAGCGGACGGCGCGGCGGTCGGCTGACCGTCGTTGTGGGAAGCGGGCGTCAGCATCCCGTCAGCATGCCCGCCGATCGCCGGGGGCAACAAGGGAGCCGGAAAAGTGGCGGCCGAGCACGGGCTGCTGCTCCCTCCGCGTCCGACTCTCCGGAGCAGGCCGCGACGGTTGCTGGCCCGGGTCGCCGGCGGCGTGGGGCGCCCGAGCTCCCGGACTTTTGTCAGTGGCGCCCGTGACGATCATGGTTCAAGATCCAGTCGGGCCGCAGTGTGCGTCCCGGGCAATCACGGATGCAAGGAGGTTCACATGAACGAAGCCCTCACGATGGGCCTGCTGTTCCTGGCGGTCTTCGGCTCGTTCTGCGGGTTCCTCACGTGGCAGCTTGTCAGCCGGCTGCTCTCTCTGTTCGGTGGCATAGCGGTGGAGGGCCGCTGCGTACGCCGCTACTCGGCGGAGTCCAGCGACAACGGAACCAGCTGGCACCACGTCTACGGATTCACCACCCGCGACGGCCGATACGTGGAGCGTGGCAGTGGCCGGCCAGGGCCCTCAGCAGGGAGCGCTCCGCGACCGCTGCCCGGGTAGCGCGGGCGTCCGCCAGAGGGGCGAGGACGGCGAGGGTGGCCGCGTCGTCCCCGTGCAGCTGCATGGCCAGCTGGCCGGCGCCGAGCGCGGGCGTCATCCGGTCGGCGCCGAGGATCTCGGTACACACGCGGGTGCCGGGCGGTAGATCGTCGATCTTGCAGCCGCCCGGGTGCCAGGACGTCGGCCGCCTCATCCCGCTGCGGGTACAAGCACACCAGGTTCTCCGGATCCGGGAGATCGCCCGGCATGTCCTTCAGACAGTGCAGGGCAATGTCCGCGCGTCCGTCGAGGACGTCCTGCGTCACCGACCTGATGAACGCGGCCTTCCCACCGAGCTCGACCGGGGGCCCGCTCCACCGGTCCCCCGCCGTGGTCACCGGTACGTGCTCCGCCTGCACTCCGGGAGCGATTCGGGAGATCTCTGCCGCCAGCCATGCGCACTCCGGCGCCTCGACGTCTTTTCAGGCGAATGATGGTTGTGACACTCACTTTCCTGCGGACGTCGGCCGATAACTGAGACCGAAAGCTCCAGAGACCCGTTCCAACAACCTCGGGAGACACGATGGCCCAACCAGCCGACGGTTCTGCCCCGGATTTCGTCTCACAGGCCGCCGATCCAGTCCGGGAACACCTGGCCACCTCCACCGGCCTGGCCGACTTCCTCGCCGGCGCCGGCACCCTGACGCTGGACGAGCGCCGGCTGATCGCGGACCAGGCGAAGCTCATGCTGGACCAGAACTACGTCCATCTGCCGCTCAAAACGGCGATGCACGCCGTCAACCCGGTGCAGCGTCTACGGGTACTGCGCGGCCGGCTGGAAAGACAGACCGAGACGACAAAACCCCCGGAGTGGATGTTCCACGCCGAGATGTCGGAGATCTTCCACTCGGTCAGGGACCTCCACACCAACTATCTGCTCCCCGACCCCTACGCTCGCAAGGTCGCCTTCCTGCCGTTCCTCGTCGAGCGGTACGAAGACGACCAGGGCGAGCATTTCATGGTCACCCATGTGGCCCAGGGATTCTCCGCTCCGGGCTTCGAACCCGGCGTCGAGATTACCCACTGGAGCGGCATCCCCATCGCCAAGGCCGTTGATCTCAACGCCGCCCGTTTCGCGGGCAGCAACACCGCAGCCCGCCGCAGCCGAGGTACTCAGTCGCTGACCGTGCGGCCGCTCGTCATGCATCTTCCTCCGTTCGAGGAATGGGTGACCGTCAGCTACACCGACGACAGCGGCACCAAGCGCGAGCTGCGGGAGACCTGGCGGATCGTGGAGAATCTCCCACCCTTCGTCAAGGAGCAGGCGCCTATGGGCACCACGTTGGCCGAGGGCTTGGACCTCGACATGGACGAAGCCAACCGTGCCAAGGTGATGCTCTTCGCTCCGCAGGTCGTCGCCCAAAAGAAGGCTCTCGAAGCAGGCGAGGCCGCCCCCGAGGTACGCGCTGGTGAGATGGCCACCTCGATGCCGGGTGTGTTCCGGGCACAGGAGGTGCGGACTTCCTCCGGTACCTTCGGCTACATCCGGATCTTCACCTTCCTCGAGCGCGACGTGGAAGGGTTCGTCAGTGAGTTCGTCCGCCTGCTCGGCCTGATGCCGGACCGCGGACTGATCCTGGACGTCCGGGACAACGGCGGCGGCATCATCTTCAACGCCGAGTTCGCCCTGCAGACGCTCACCCCGCGCCCCATCACACCCGAGCCGACGCAGTTCATCAACTCCCCGCTCAACCTACGGATCTGCCGTAAGCACCAGGATGAGCTGGGCGCCTGGGTGCCCTCCATGGAGCAGGCCGTCGAGATCGGCTCCACCTTCTCCAGCGCTGTCCCCATCACACCCGAGACACGTGCCAATGCGATCGGCCAGCAGTACTTCGGCCCGGTCGTCCTCATCACCAACGCTCGCTGCTACTCGGCCACCGACATCTTCGCCGCCGGCTTCCAGGACCATCGGATCGGCCCCGTCCTCGGCACCGACGAGAACACCGGTGCCGGCGGCGCCAACGTCTGGGACCACGAGCACCTCGTAGCACTCCTCGAGGACGAACCCGACACCCCGTACGTACCGCTGCCGAAGGGAGCCGGCATGCGGGTGGCGATCCGCCGCACCCTGCGGGTCGGCGCCAACTCCGGTACGCCGGTGGAGGACCTCGGCATCACCCCGGACGTGCCCTACCAAATGACCCGCCGGGACCTGCTGGAGGGCAACGCCGACCTCTTCGAGCGCGCTGGGCAGGTCCTCAAGGGCCTGACCCCACACCCTGTGGCGATCACGGAAGCGACCATGACCGACGGTGCTCTGCGGCTCAAGGTCAAAGCCACCAACATCGACCGGTTGGACGTCTACGTCGACCAGCGCCCACGCAACTCCGTCGATCTCACCGACGGCCAGGCCGACATCACCATCCCCGACGCCTCCACCGCTCAATCGGCCCGCGTGGAGGGTTTCGCCGACAGCCGACTCGTTGCCAGCAGAACCGCGCGGCTCGGCTAAAGGGTCTGCACCGTCAACGGTGTCGAGTTCGGTGACGACGCGAACACCGCGCTTACGGAATGGCGAAAGGGCGCGGCCCACGTACACCGCGCCCCCGCACCAGTTACTGACGGGTTCCCGGCGAGGTCCGCGACCGCCCGGCTCGCAGCCCCCTTTGCCGGTGCGCTTCGTGGCCTCCGAGGCCCCGGCGCCGCCCACGAGTGGGCCGCGTCGGCGCACGAGAATCGTCGCAGTTTCGCGGGCGGCAGAACGTCCAACCGGCCTCCGGGTGCCTTCGCGCTTCTACGCTGGAAGGGTGAGTACCCAAGCCTCGAAGCCCGCGTCCAACCCCGCGCCCGCCCGTGTCATCCCCCTCCGCCCCGCCCGGGAGCCCCTCTGGCGGAACATCGTGGGGGAGGTGTTGCGCCGGGAGCGGCTGGCGCAGAAGCGGACGCTCAAGGACGTGGCCGACGCCGGGCGAATCTCCATGCCCTACCTCTCCGAGGTGGAGCGCGGGCTCAAGGAGGCGTCCTCCGAAGTGCTCGCGGCCGCCGCCGCGGCGCTCGGGCTCAGCCTGGCCGAGCTCCTCGCCTTGGTCCAGGCAGAGCTCATCCGCCTGGCCAGCCGTACGCACGTCCGCTCGGTCGGGCGGGCAGCGTCGCAGGCGCAACGGCGGCAGGGCGAAGTGCGCCTCGCCGCCTGATCGCCTGCCTGATCGCCTGCCTGACCGGCTGACGTCGGCTTGGCGGGTGGCCGCCCACCCCCGTAGCGCGGCCACCCGCCCCCGCGGCTACGCGGCCGTCGGCAGGACCCGGCGGCTGAGGACCGCGTCCGCGAGGCCGTACTCCACCGCCTCCTGTGCGGTGAAGACCTTGTCGCGGTCCATGTCGGCACGCAGGGACGCGACGTCGTGGCCGGTGTGCCGGGAGAGGACCTCTTCCACTTCCGAGCGGATGCGGAGCATCTCCTTGGCCTGCAGGGTGAGGTCGGAGACGGTCCCCTGCCGGCCCCCGCTCGCGGGCTGTCCCAGCAGGATCCGCGCGTGTTCGAGGACGAAGCGCCGGCCCGGGTCGCCGCCGGCGAGGAGTACGGCCGCGGTGGAGGCGGCCTGACCGACGCAGAACGTGGAGATCGGGGCGCGGACGAAGGTCATCGTGTCGTAGATGGCCATGAGGGAAGTGAAGGATCCGCCCGGGGAGTTGATGTAGAGGGCGATCTCGCTGTCCGGGCTGGACGATTCGAGGTGGAGCAGCTGGGCGATGACGACGTTGGCGACGCCGTCATCGATCTCCGTGCCGAGGAAGATGATGCGCTCGGAGAGCAGTCGACTGAAGACGTCATAGGCCCGCTCCCCGTTCGAGGTGCGCTCGACGACGGTGGGAATGGTGTACTGGCTCATGTCGTCAGAGTCCGATCCGTCGCTTGGTGCCGGCCGGGCGGACGTCCTCCAGGGACTCCACGACGCGGTCGATCATGCCGTAGTCCTTCGCCTGCTGCGCCGTGAACCACCGGTCGCGGTCGCCGTCGCGGGAGACGGTCTCCTCGGACTGGCCGGTGTGCTCGGCGGTGATGCGCTCGATGGCCTTCTTGGTGAATTCGAGGTTCTCGGCCTGGATGGCGATGTCGGCGACGGTGCCGCCGATTCCGGCCGACGGCTGGTGCATCATGATCCGCGCGTTCGGCAGGGCGTAGCGCTTGCCCGGTGTTCCGACGGTGAGGAGGAACTGCCCCATGCTGGCGGCGAATCCCATGGCGAGGGTGGAGACGTCGTTGGGGATCAGCCGCATCGTGTCGTAGATCGCCAGCCCGGCCGTGACCGAGCCGCCGGGGCTGTTGATGCAGAGGGCGATGTCGGTGCGGGGGTCCTCGGCGGAGAGAAGCAGCAGTTGTGCGCAGACGCGGTTGGCGGAGGCCTCGTTGACTTCCGTGCCGAGGAAGACGATGCGCTGCATGAGCAGCAGCGAGGCGAGGTGGTCGTCGAAGCGGGTCGGGGACGCGTCGCCGTCGGTGGCGCGCGGTTCGAGGGCTAGGGGTGAGAAGAGGGGTGACATGAGGTCTCCTCGGCCGGGTTGGTGGCGTGGTCGGGTCTTTCACCACTCTCCGGCCGTGCGCGGCCCCGCGACAGCTTTCTCTGCCCCCGGCAGATTCGCCGAGGGCAGAGCGAAGGCCCGTAGCGGGTACGCGCCAGCAGCTACCTGAGGGCCTCCGTGTCAGGAACCGGGGCATCCGGGGGCGTTGTTGACCCAGACCGCGTTGTTGCCCGACGGCCGGTCCATCGCCGGCCGGCCCTTCGTCGCCTGTTCACCGCGCTCTTCGGCCGGCCGCACATCGGCTCGCCGTTACTGACTTTGTAGCCGTGGTGTCGTGGGGGCTGACGGCTGGTGGTCGTCTACGGGTGAGTGTGCGGTCGGTCCCGCGGTGGCGCCGGGCGTGGGAAGAGGGCGGTGAGATCACCCTGCGTTCGAAAGTGCCCGTTTCCCACCCGAAGCTGAGCGATGAGCTGTTCGCGGTGCCGGTTCAGGTGGTGGTGCCGGGGACTGGGGCCTGGCCGACGAGGTAGATCCGTTTGCGGAGTTCCGTCTCGGCCCAGTCCAGGTCAGCTCGTAGGTCGAGCCAGACCCGGTCCTTGCGTGTGCCGGGCTGGTCGAGACTGACGGCGACCCAGGAGAACACACCCTGAAGGATCTCCCGTCTGCGTCCGGGGCTGGTCACGGAGAGCGCGAAGGACAGGGCGATGCCGGCCCGGGTGACGATCATGTGGCTCGCATCGTCCGGCTGGGGGCGGCCTGCGGTGAGGTAACGCGGAGCGTCGAGGACCTTGATCCACTCCAGAACCGTTCCAGGGACCTGTTCGTCCAGGATTCCCGCGATGGAGTCGCGCACCGCGACGGCGGGCTGTTCACCGAGCCAGCCCAGCCAGTGCTCGGAATCCGTGAGCTTGACGAAGTCATCCTTGGGCGGGCCGTAGTTCGGATTCTCCACGAACTCGCCGGTCAGCTTCCCGTCCGCGCCGACCCGCCAGAATCCCTCGATCGCTTCCCCCGGGACGTAGCCGTTGGGGTCGCCGATGAGGTCGGAGTCGATCGCCGCAACCGACCCGCCCGGGTTCGCAGCCGCCTCCGCGACGAGCCCGGGCGGAGGCGACTGCAGGATGCGCCGCCGCTCCGCTGATATGTCCCCCATGTGAGCACCCCTTCGCTTGGTTCGTCCGAGGAGGTCAGCACCACCCCGCCCGGGGCACATTTCCATGAGCGCTGTCGGCCGATGCCTCAGGGCCTGGAGCGAACCGGTCCCACTGCAAATCACGTGGCGGAGGCTCACCCATGACCGGCCGCCGGCACGTGCCTCGCAACCAGAGGAGACCGGGGTTCTCGCCCTGCATCCGCAGGCCGTTGTCGCCCGCACATCCCTGGTCGCCGACCATGGGTGTTCCGCCCGGGGCGCAGAGTCGTCAGCCGACCGTAATCTCGAGCTGTCCGTCCTGCGAGACGTGAGCAGAAATCGCGGTGAGGTCCTTGACGGTTACATCCGCTTCAAGCCTGTCCGCCGCCTGTGTGGTGGTCAGGGCGATGGTCGTCATGCCTGCCGCGCGCCCAGAGGCCAGACCGGCCGGAGAGTCCTCAACGACGGCGCAGCGGGAAGGGCTGACGCCGAGACGCTCGGCTGCCAGGAGGAAGGGTTCCGGGTGAGGTTTGTGGTGGGTGATGTCGTCGACGGTGACGAGGACCTTGGGGAGGATGCCGAGCTGCCCGAGCCGGGCCTCGGCGACACGGCGGGTGCCGGAGGTCACGACGGCCCAACGATCCGCGGGCAGTGAGGCGATGAGGTCGGCGGCTCCGGGCACCGGGGTGACGTTGCCTGCCAGGGCGCCGGCCACCTCGGCGTCCTCCAGGCGCCGCACCGCTTTGGCCACCTGGTCGGCGGGCATGAGGTCCGCGATGATCGCGGAGGCGGGCCGGCCGTGCACCGGGACCCGGGCCATCACCTCTTCCAAGGTCATGCCGTACGACTCCGCCCATTGCCGCCACGCGCCACGGGCTACCAAGCGCATGGAGACGACTGTGTCGTCACTATCGAATAAAAGGGCGTCAACCGAGAGTCGCATGGCCGGGAGCGTACCTGGTGATTCGATACGGCAGGCGCCCGGCGATGCTTTGCCCCTCCTGCCAGGATCCTTAACGGCAGTCCGCTACACCGCCCCCGCCCCGAAGTCCTCCTCGAAGTAGCTGTCGTGCCGCACGCGGAACTCCTTGAGTTCCTCGCTGCCGCGCTGCGACATCTCCGCGACCCTTTCGAAGAAATCCTCGCGTGGGACGCCCGGGGAGAAGAGCATGAGCATCGACATGGGCTCGTCCGTCACGTTCTTGAAGGCGTGCAGGCCGCCGGGCGGAACGTACAGGCCTCCGACATCGCCTTGTGGAAGTGGGACTTGGCGCCGGCGGCCCGCGCTGCCAGGTCCACCTGGTACAGGCCGTACTCGCCCCCGGTGGACTCGTGCGTGGCGAGGTAGCGGTAGGCGTCGCCGCGGGGCGAGGTGAGGTCCGGCGGGGTGTCCGCGGTACGGAAGGAGGCGTTCACTTCGCCTTTGTCTCCGTGGTAGCGGGCGGCGGGGTAGGACATGGCGGGGCCTTTCATAAGGGTTGTGGCGCTGGTCACGTGTGTGAGCGGCGGGAGCGGGCTCCGTGATCGGGATCGGTGGCGACGACGGGAGCGCGCTGCCCAGCTGATCGCGCAGCGCCGCGGCCGCGGACAGGTACTTGCGGTGCCCCAGCGCGGGCGAGGACGCGATCGGGGCGGGCAGGACGGTGCCCACGAAGACCCCGCGCATCACCGTGGTCAGGTGCTCGGCGACCCGCTCCCCCAGCTCGGCCACGGCTGCGGCGCCGTCCGGGCGTTCGGTGCTGAACAGGGTCGCGACGAGCATGACCGTCATCATCCGACGCATCACCAGATCCATGGCGATCACCTCGCCCGGGCTCCAGGACGACACCTGTTCCTCTGCGATGTCGGTCATCGTGCCGGCGCACGCGGCGACGCTGTCACGGTGGAAAGCGAGCTGGAGCGCGCGACGTTGACGCCGGTGGAAATCCCGCTCGGACGTGATGATGCCGTTCCCGACGAAAGGCCGCGCGATGTCGAACAGCAGCCCCTTGCCGAACTTCCTGCTCTGCGTCACGAGAACGCTGTGGACGGCCTCCGGCGAGTTCAGGACGAACACCGGCCGATTCCCGAGGAATATCCTGACGATGTCGCCCTGCGCCCTGACCGATTGCAGGAAGTCCACCCGCTGTACGGCCAACTGCGGCAGGTGGCCGAGTAAGGGAAAACGGCCCGGCACGATGGGCGCCGTCACTGGAGCGGTGGTGGTACGCACAGCCCTGCACCTCTATGAAGCATGAGATCGAAAAGTCGCTCGCCTTTGGAAAGCTCCCTCGCCCGCGGTGCACCGTGATCATCGTCCGCCGCCTCCGGATCGGTCAAGGGTCCGGCTGGAAAAGCACGACCGGAGAGCTTTTGAGTCGAAGGGTGTGAATTCTCTCGGAATTCAGCCCGGAGCTGTCGGCCGTGCTGCCGAGGGCGGCAGGGAGCAGCGGAGGTTGGACATGCCGATCCAAAGCATTTGCGGCATCGGCGAGTTTGGGAACTGTATCCAGTTGTGGATTGCGGGGGCGGCGTCGGTCCAACTGTGCCCCACAGCTGCATCCCAGTACATCTGTCATTTGACTGCAGGAGCGGGATGGCTGATCACGCCGGAGCGAGTCGAGCGGTAGGTCGTGCACTCGGGATTCCGGTCGCTGGCGTGTCCGGGTGCGTGGCGGCCTCATTCCGGACGCGCCCTGGACACGTGTGGTCGCACTGCTGCCCGCACGCCGCCTGCCGGCGGAGCCGATTCGGACGACCCGTCAGGGGAGCCCCCGGCTGTCGACCCTGCGACGGCTGCGCGTTCTCGTCCGGCCGCGGGGTTCTCAACGCTCTCGGCGGACGGAAGCGCGGAGGTGGGCGATGCCCAGGTCGATCGCGGCCTCCAGGTGGGTGGAGCCGCCCGTGGTCATGAGGATCAGCACGCCGCCCTGGATGCCGGCCAGCAGGGCCGCGGCCTCTCGTTCGGCGTCCAGTTCGGGGGCGATCCCGCCGCTGCCCTGCATATGGCGGATCCCTGCGGCGAGTTGCCGCTGCCACCGGCCGAGCAGTTCGCCGGCCACGGTCCGGGTGGCATCGGTGGTCCCGCCCAGTTGGGCAACGGCCGCGTGGAGGGGACAGTCGCTGCCCTGCGCGCGGTAGCGGGCGACGACCTTGTCGCGCCACTGCTGCCAGGCCACCCAGGAGGTGAGAGAGCCAAGCTCCGGTTGCTGCTCGTCGATCACCCGGGACGCCTCGTGCCGGGCCACGGCGAGGAGCAGGTCGTCCTTCCCGCCGGGGAAGTAGTGGAAGAGCTGGCTCTTGCTAGTCGCCGTGCGGGCCATGACGTCCTGCATGGTCGCGGCGCCCTTGCGGGTCAACGGCACCGGTCCTCCCGGTGCGAGCTGTTGTGTTCGGTTCAAGCGGTCGGGCGCGGCGGCTGCGGCCGGAGCGGGTTGCGGCCGGTCAGGGCAGGAGCAGCAGTTTGCCGGTGGTGCGGCGCGACTCGATGTCCGCGTGGGCGCGGGCCGCCTCCGCGAGCGGGTAGCGGCCGGTGACGCGCGGGGTGAGCCGCCCGGACAGGATCAGGTCGAACACCTCCCCGGTCCGCTGCAGCAGGGTCTCGCGGGTGGGGACGTGGTGGTGGACCACGGGGTAGGTCAGCAGGATGCTGTTGGGCAGGTCGGTGGGCCGCAGGGTCGGGACGCCCATGAAGGGGCCGTAGTAGGCGTGCACCCCGTGCGAGCGCAGGGCCGCCTGGGAGGAGTGGAACGTCCCGGTGCCGCCGGTGAGCTCCCTGACCTGCTCCTCGAAGCCGCCGCCGGAGTGGACCAGCACGTGGTCGGCGGCGGTCTCGTCACTGATGCCGTCGGGCACCTTGACCAGCGAGTGGGCCGGGACGGCGAGCAGCTCGGCGTAGCTGCCGGGGTGGTAGAACCAGGCCACCCGGTCACCGATGGCCAGGTCCCGAACCTCTTCCCCGAGGGCCGCGACATAACCCCTCCCCCGGCGCCGAGGATCGCGGGCGCCGCCCAGCCCGGGCCGCCCTCGGCACGGGCGCCGACGTCCATGTAGTTCACCCCGGCCGCACCCAGCCGCACCAGCGCCTCGCCAGGGCCGGGTATCGGGTCCGGCAGCTCGCGTTGCGGGCGCGCCAGGACGACGATCACGTGTGATGGCCCGGCAGGAGGCAGGCGCAGGCCCCCTCCTCGTCGTCGGCGCGCAGGGCGGCCGAGGCTGCCGCCGGCAGCCGCCGGGCCTTCACAGCCTGCTGACGGGAGCGATCAGCGAATCGGTGGTCTCCACCGGCACCGGGCTGGCCTGAGTGCTGATCAAGTCGCCCGGATCCAGGGTTCCGGTCCCGCTCAGGTCGACGTGGACACGAAGGCCGTAGGAGCCGGCGGGGTCGAGGTCGGGCACTTCCACCTCGAAGGGGACGCTGCCTCCCGGGGCCAGTGGCACGTCGGCCTGAACCTGTGAGCCCATCACCGTCGAAGGCGCGTCGGACCGGGAGACGTCCCGTACCTCCACCAGGAGGCGGGCGGCCCGCAGCCTGGGGGCGTCGGGGGGCAGGGACACCCGGCCCCTGACGGTGCCGCTCATCCCGCCCTGCCGGCGAGGGTCCGTGGGGGGAGCCGTTCCGAGCCCGGATCCCGGGCGTCCCTGCGTGACAGGAGAGCGGCGACCTCCGCACTGATGGGCATGTCCGTGCGTTCTTCGACGAACAGCCATTGCCCCGCCGGATTGACCTCGAAGAACACGTACTGCCCGTCGGGGCGCCGACGCAGGTCGATGGCGCCGTACACCAGGCCGAGACGGCGCATGAGCCGGAGAAGTCCGGCGGTGAGAGGCGGCGGGAGAGCGACCGGCCGCACCGGGGTCTCGTCGACCACCATCCGCATGTCGACCGGATAGCTGGTGGCCGAGGCGTCGATCTCGGCGGCGAAGACGCGATCGCCGATGACGGTCACCCGCAGATCGGCCCCGGGGACGAACTCCTGGAAGATCACGGGGGCATAGCGCACGGATTCCAGGTTTTCCAGCTCCTCCGCGCGAACGAGTCGGGTTTCGCGCCAGGCATCGACGCCGGCGATGAATGCCTTGAAGACGGTCCGTCCGACACCGACTTCCTCAATGAACCGGCGGGCCTTTTCCGGTCGATTGGTGACCAGAGTGCGCGGCAGCACCAGACCGGCCTGGCGCGCCATCTCCCATTGGTAGGGCTTGTGGTGGGCCATCGCGTCCAGGGCGGGCGGATTGACCCAGGTGCAGCCGAGGGAGTGGAAGAGGCCGTGCAGCGCGTGGCTGGTTTCGCTGGCCGCGAAGCCCTGGTCCCGTGCCGCACCCAGAGCGCGGTCGACGGTGAAGGGCCGGATGCGCCGCCACCAGGCGACGCGGCACTCGTCCAGTCGAGTACGCCCCGCCGGGGTGGCGAGCGCGTACTCCGGTCGGCCGTCCGCGGGGTAGTCGATGGTGATTTCGCCACGGACGGGAAGGTCGGCCAGGTCGACACGGACCACCTCTCGGCCGGCGGCCTCCAGTCGGCGCACGACGTCGGCTGTGTGGTCCTCGTCGTAGGAGACGACCAGAATCATCGAGGCTGTCCGGTACCGCTCACGGCTGCTACTCCGAGCTGGGCCATGAGGTTGTTCTGGTTGGCGACCGCAACCGAGAGGCCTTGCTGAAGGGCGGCCAGCGTCTGGGTGAGCTGACGGACCTGTTCGACAAGTCCGTCGGGCTGTGCGGTCGTGGAGGTCATGGAAGGAGCCTGATGGGGAGTGGCCAGCACGAAGGGGCTGGCAGCGCTCGGGCTCATCGGTTCCAGGAAGGGCGGCTTGGCCGGCATATCGAGGGGCGGGTCCTTGGCCACTTCCTTGATCGTGACAGAAGGCGCCGGGTACATCGTGTGGACTCCGTCGATGTCGCCCTGGGACAGCCCTGTTCGTTGTCCCAGCACCACTCCCACAGGCAGCGGTTGCCTGGGGATGATGGTCGGCTTGCTGGTGTCCACGGCGAAGGCCCCCGGCGGGTAGTGCATGATCGAGCCGTAGTCGTACGGGCCCAGGTCATCGCCGTCGGTGATCTGCTGCACGAAGTTGTGCTGCATGTCGGGCTCGATGTTCGCGAAGACGATGGTGACGAACTGATCGCGGTCCTCGCGGCTCTGCTCGTGCCACAGCCCCACGGTGTGCCCGATCTCGTGGATGGCATTCCCGGCGCTGCAGTTCGAGCCCAAGGTGATGGTTTGCGGACCGCCTCGTCGACCGACGTTGGACGAACATCCACCGCCCGGCACGAAGCGCACGAAGTCCGGGAACTGCACAGCGTTGGCGGGAGTCCGCGCCACGAAGCGGATACGGGTGCGGGACGTCCAATGCTGCATGGCGCTCGTGACGCGCTGCGGGTCGGGAAGCCCGGGGTCGATCTCGAAGGGGACGGTCGCGTTCGGCCAGCGGAACTCCTCACCCGTGACTCCTACAGAGGCGAGGATCAGTTCATCCTGGACGGACGTGGCGGCGGCCTGTATCTCGTTGACGGCACCGAGGACGATATCGCCCTCGAACATCGCCATCCCGTCCACCTCTGCGTACTGGGCGCCCTTGACCGGGAACGTCACGCCCCTCACCAGAGCCGTACCGACGACGGGGCCGGAACGGTGCTCGCCACAGCCGTTCACAGTCGGGTTCGCGTTCATCGCGACCTCGATTCATCGAGTCATCGGGAATTGTCGGGCGGGAACCCGTCATCCGAATGAGTTCAGCATGCATGCACTTTCGACATGCATGCGCTGAGGCCGCCCGCGTGCTGGATTTCGGCCCGTCGATAGTCGATACGGGCACGTCACAACCCCCTCTTACCCAACCTTCGCCCCGCACCGGGCGAGCTGCAAACCGAACGTCGCCTCGGTGAGCGAGGGCAACGAACAGGACGCCCAGGCCGAGACACACGTCATCGGCCCCCTACGGGACGTCGTCCTCGGCGTGCTGGTGGGATCCTGTCCGTTCGAACGGGCCGGGTACGATCACGAGGAGAGCACGCGACCACTGCGGAGGGCGGAACGACCGTGACGGACCAGCGGGTTTACCTCGTTACCGGCGGAGGCACGGGCATCGGAGCCGCCACCACGCGGATGCTGCGCGCTGCCGGGCACCACGTCGTCGTCTCCGGGCGGCGACCCGAGCCACTGCGGAAGATCGCGGAGGAGACCGGCGCCCTTGCGCATCCCTCCGATGCCGCCGACCCCGACGCCGTGCGCGAGCTCGTCGAGGCGACCGTAGGGGCGTACGGACGGCTGGACGGCCTGGTGCTCAACGCGGGCATCGGCGTCGGCGGGGGCGTCGGCGAACTCTCGGTCGAGGACTGGGAGAACGTGATGCGCACCAACCTCACCGGCCCCTTCCTCCTGCTGCGAGCCGCGCTCTCGCACCTGCTGACCGCACAGGGCTCGGTCGTCGCCGTCGCCTCGGTGTCCGCGCTGCGCAACGGCGTGGGCAACGCCGCCTACGCCACGTCGAAGGCGGCCCTGCTGCAGCTCTGCCGCTCCCTGGCCGTCGACTACGGCCGCCACGGGCTGCGCGCCAACACCGTCTGCCCCAGTTGGGTACGCACCGAGATGGCCGACCGGAGGATGACGCGCTTCGCCGACGAGGCGGGCCTCGGGGACGGCGGCACGGACGCCGCGTACGAGGAGGCGACCCGCCTCATTCCCGCACGCCGCCCCGGGGAACCGGAGGAGGTGGCCGAGGCCATCACCTGGCTGCTCTCGCCCGCCGCCTCCTTCGTCAACGGCGCGGTCCTCACCGTCGACGGCGGTGTGACGGCCGTCGACCCCGGGACCGTCGCCTTCGACTTCCGGATCGACCCGCGTGCTGGCGGCGACGCCGAACGAAGCTGACGGTACGGCGCGTCGAGGGCTTCGACTTGCCACCGCACGGAGCGGCTGGAGCCGAATCCGTGGCGGCGGGCGAAGGCCGGGCCGGCGCGGGTCGTCTCGCCGGACGATGCGGAACCGTCCAGGCCGGCCGACGGTAGGCCGACGCACGGGGACCGCACAATTCGGTCAAACCTGGGTGTGCGCGGTGAGGCACGATGGACGCGGGCAGACGCCCACGGACACCACTGAGCACCACTCGTCCCCCGGCTTCCCGCCCCTTGCTGGCCGGTACGGATTCGTTGATCGTTTCAGCCCGCGGCGGTTCGGCGACACTTGCCCGTATGGCGAGCTTTCACGACAGGAAAGCCGTAGGAGACGCTCACGAGCTCCGGGTCGCGCAGGAGCTGACCGTACGGGGGTGGGACGTCGCCGCATGGGGACAGGCGATACTGACCGACGTGGTGAGCCGGGCCCTGCGCGGCACGGACAGCTCCCTGCGCTGGACACCGGACCTCATCGCCGCCCAGGAGAAGCGCGTCGTCCTGGTCGACTGCAAGGGCCGGATGAAAAGCAGGGACACAGGCCGCCACTCCGTCCAACGGGACGCCGTCATGGCCCACCTCCAGCTGACGGCATGGACACGGCTCCCGGTCATCTACGTCTTCGACGATCTCGGCGTCCTCACCCCCATGGACATCCTGCTGTCCGGCAGGCACGGCCCCCACTCCCCCATCGGATCCGGAACCGCCTACTACTTCATCCCCGCGGAACGCTCCACACCCTTCGACGAGGTATTCGGAACAGCGAGGCCGGCGGCACCCCCTCTCGAGACAGTCGGCTAGGAGTGCTTCGGGAGCGAGGCGTCGGTCAGCGCGACCGTTCGTCCTCGGCAGGGTCTCGCGGCCCCGCTCGAACTGTCTCCAGGGAAACGAGCGGGGCCGCGAGCGCGGGAGCGGTGCGGGGAGTGAATCAGGAGGAGGCGGCGAAGTTCTGTGTCCACCAGGGGCCGTTGGAGCTGAAGTTGACGCCCACCCCCATCTCCTTGAAGGCGCAGTTCAGGATGTTGGCACGGTGTCCGGGGCTCTTCATCCAGCCGTCCATGGCCGTGCGGGCGTCCTTGGGGCTCTTGAAGATGTTCTCGCCGTACGTGCTCCAGCGGTATCCAGCGGCGGATATCCGGTCGCCGGGGCCGCGCCCGTCGGGCGAGGTGTGGGCGTAGTAGTCGCGGGCGGCCATGTCGTCGGAGTGGCCCTGGGCCGCGGCCTGCAGCTTCGCGTTGACGGTGACGGGCGAGCAGCCGTGCCGCGCGCGCTCGGCGTTGACCATGTCGACGACCTGCTGGACGTGGGAGCCGTTCTTCTTCGTGCCGGTGGGGGCCTTGCCGCCGGTCTTGCCGGCGGCGAGGGCCGGCTTGGAGCCGGTCTCGGAGGTCGCCCCGGACGTGGCTCCGGACATGGCTCCGCGCTCGGCCTTGGCTCCGGACCCGGCGTCGCCACCGGCGGCCTTGCCGGATCCGGCGTCGGTCTTCGCGGACCGGTCGGAGCCGGAAGTCTTGCCGGACGCGTCCTTGTTCGTGCTCGCGCTCGGGGACGCATCGCGCGGGGTGGCGCTCGGAGCCGCAGGGGCGTAGGCGGCGGACGGCTCGGCGGGCCCCTCGGGCGTCCGGCCGGCGGCGGCGCGTGCGGAAGCCGCCTCGGCATCCCGGCCGTTGTCACCGCTGGTGCCGCCCATCGTCTTGGCCACGCCGTAGCCACCGCCGACGACGGCCATCAGGGCGACCGCTCCGGACACCACGACCGCCCGGCGGGGCCGGCCGCCGGGGCGCCGGCGAGAACGGCGGGGCCCGTCGGAGGCCGGGTCGAACGTCGAGGTCTTGCTCTCACGGTTCACGTGAATCACTTCCGGTTCGCGTCTTCTGAGTACTGCGTCCAACACTCAGGAGACGCGGGGGCAGGAAGCGGATAACAAAAATCCAGCGACTCCGACGACATTCACGGAGCAGCCCGGACCACCGTGGGCAGCAGGAGATGGCGAGGCCGGGCCGGTGCCACCGGTCTCTCGGGGTACGGGCAGCGTGGAGCCGGATGAAGCGCGCTCGAAGCCGCGGCTCGGGTCGGCGGGGAATTCCGGGGCCGTCCTACCCCTTCGCGCCGCCGCCTCGCACTGGGATCAGTCTTTGAGACTGTAGAAGCGGATCGATGAGTTCGGCTCGAACCCGATACGCGGGTACACGGGAGCTCCGGCGGCGGTCGCGTGCAACGTCGCGCGGGTCAGACCGGTGGCCCGGGCGCCCTCGTACAGCGCCTTGCGGGTGACCGCCTCTCCGTAGCCCCTGCGCTGCCACCGCGGGTCCGTGGCGACGAGCACGACGAAGAGGCGGCCTTCCGCTTCGACCGCTCCGGCGCACGCCACCGGAACGTCGCCCCGCATCCCCAGGTAGGCGTACACCTCGTTCTTCCAGAGCGTGGATCCGACGAGTCCGTCGCGGCCGTGCTCCAGGGGGAATCCGTAGCCGCGCGAGTTGATGTCCGCATAGGCTCGCAGCTGCTCGTCAGTGGTCACGCGCACGAACGTCAGGTCGGGGTGGGCCGGCTCGGGGATGGGGAGCAGGTCTCCGGCCATGCCCGTGCCGGCGAAGGCGTCCTGAAGGCCGGCCCGCTCGGCCGCGCTCCCCAGCGCGGAGCGGGCCCCGTCGTCGAGAAGGTCTTCGAAGAGCCACAGGAACCCCGGGTGCTTCTTCGAGCGCATGATGTCCGCGGCCTGGTTCAGGCGTTGGCCGACGGTCTCGGCTTGCGCCCCCACGTCGGTCAAGGTGACGCAGTTCCAGAACGCGAACCGGCAGTCGGCCCAGCGAACGGCGATGCCAGGCAGGTCACGCACGTCCGCGTTCGCGTCGCGGTCGAGCACCATGGCCCGCCAGACCGCGGCGAGCTGCTCCACCGATTCGCCGGACTCCTCGAGATCAGTCACATGGCCTCACACATCATCGAACGTGACGCCCCCTTGATCAGACAGGTCACGGCTCCGGCACACTCCGGGGGCAGCGGGCATGGGTACCCTACTCGCGGCACTCGCCGCGGGGAACGCGTCACCCAAGGGCCGTACGGTCAGGGCCGGTTGGGCGAAGCCGGGCACGGCCGGGAGGGGCGGAGAGGCAGAGGGTCAGGCGGTGTCCAGTGCGGGGGCGATGACGGCGAACGCGTGCTCGATGAGTTCGTTGGGGTCCTCGCCCCCGTCGCTCCCGCTCCACCGGTCCAGCACGGCATCGAAGGCGTTGAGCGCCATCCCGGCGGCCAGCCGCGGGTACAGGCCGCTGTCGGGGTCGAGCCCCAGGCGGTGCGCCAGTTCCGCCGCCAGGTCGTCGCGCCACTGAGCCTGCCGTTCCAGGAAGCGCGCGTGCAGGGCAGGAGTGCGCAGAATCAGCTGAACCACGCGCAATGCCCTGTCGGAGTGGTCGGCGCAGGTGGCGATGGGAACGGCGACGGCGTGCCGCAGCGCCTCGGCGGGGCGCTCCCCGGCAGGCCGGGCCGCCAGCTCCGCGCGCATGTCGGCGCCCATGTCGGCCAGGAACTGGACGACCACGTCCTCCTTGGACGCGAAGTAGCGGAAGAACGTGCGCTTGGAGACGCCGGCGGTCGTCGCGATCTCGTCGATGGTGACCGCGTCGAACCCCTTCAACGCCAGTAGTTGCAGCGCTGCTTCGGTCAGCTCGTTGGCGACGAGCCGACGTTTGCGCTCGGCCATGGTCACTTCAGGACGGGAGGTCACCGCACGATTGTAACGCCATGCCCTTCATGTCACTCGGTGACATCTTGACACTGCATGCCACACACAGCAGTGTGTGTCGCATGACAAAGCAGCGGAAGCAGCGGCACTGGACTGCCGAACGGATCCCGGACCAGACCGGGCGGGTGTTCGTGGTGACCGGGGCCAACAGCGGCCTCGGCCTGGCGACCACCCGGGCGCTCGCCCGCCGGGGCGGGCACGTGATCCTCGCGGTGCGCGACGAGGACAAGGGCCGCCGGGCGGCCGCCGGCATCACGGCCGAGCAGCCGGGCGCCGCCCTCGAAGTGCGTCACCTCGACCTGGCCGACCTCGACTCGGTGCGGGCGTTCGCCGAGAAGCTGCACGCCGACCATGCACGACTGGACGTGCTCATCAACAATGCCGGCGTGATGGCACCTCCTCGGTCGCTGAGCGCGCAGGGCCACGAGCTGCAGTTCGCCTGCAACCACCTCGGCCACTTCGCGCTGACCGGCTTGCTGCTCGACCTGCTGACCGCCGGGCACGACCCACGCGTGGTCACGGTGAGCTCGGTCAACCACCGGAAGGCGTACCTGCGCTTCGACGACCTCATGGGTGAGCGCGGCTACTCGCCCATGGGCTTCTACAACCAGTCGAAGTTCGCCAATGCCGTCTTCGGGCGAGAACTCCATCTACGGCTGACCCGGGCCGGCAGCCCGGTGCGCAGCCTGCTCGCCCACCCCGGCTACACCGCGACCAACCTGCAGACGAGCGCGCCGACCGGCCTGTGGCGGATCGTGTTCGGCAGAATCGGCAACCCGCTCCTCGCCCAGGACCCGGACCGCGGCGCACTGCCCCAGCTGTACGCCGCGACCGACCCCGATGCGCAGGGAGGTCAGTTCATCGGGCCGGACGGCACGGCCGAACTGCGCGGCGTCCCGACGCGGGTGGAACTCGCCCCCGCTGCCGCCGACAGCGAGACGGGCCGCCGCCTGTGGGAACTGTCGGAGCAGCTGACGGACGTACGGTTCGCCATTCCGGCCGGCGCCTGACCGTCCCCGCCAGCCGACCTGGGCACGCTTGTCGGCCGGTGCGCCCGGGACTATCCGGGGATGGTGCCGAGGTCGACGCCGGTCAGGTCGCAGCTCGCGTCCCACAACCGCGCGGCGACGGAGGTGTCGGTGAGCTGACTCCATACGGGTTCCCGGCAGGGCTTGCCACGCAGGCCGAAGATGCGCGGTCCCCACAACTGCCCTCCCCGCACGGACGGGTCGAGCACCGCCCGGACCGCGGGCCATGCACCGGCGTGCTTGCCGTGGACGAGGAGCGCGGCCGGGGCCATGCGGAGCCACGCACCAGTGGTCCGCGCGTGGACCGGCGGCCGTGACGGGGTGAGGGAGTCCAAGGCGCCGCCGGGATGGACCACCACGCTCGCCACTGTGCTGTCGACGGCCCGTAGGCGGCGGTCGAGTTCGAGACCGAAGTACATCTGCGCCAGCTTGGAGCGGCCATAGGCGCGCTTGGGCCGGTAGCCCTGCCGGGAGTGAAGGTCGTCGAGGTCGAGCCGTTCGGACTTCGCCGCGAAACTGCCCGTGGTCACGATACGGGCCGCCGGTGCGGTCGACAGCAGGGGCATCAGCCACTGGGTCAGCGCGAAGTGCCCGAGGTGGTTCGTGCCGAACATCAGCTCGTGGCCGTCCCCGGTCTCTCGCCGCGGCGGGGCGTCGAGGGCGACGCCGGCGTTGTGGACCACTGCATCGAGGCGATCCACTTCCATCGACTCCACCGCTGTTCTCAGCGACGAGAGGTCGGCGAGATCCAACCGTACGGCCCGCACCCGCGCGCTGGACACACGTGAACGGATCGCGGCCATGGCGACTTCGGCCTTGGCGGGATTCCGGCTGCCCAGCACGACGGTGGCTCCGGTTCCGGACAACTGCTCCGCGACGAAGTACCCGATTCCGGCGTTGCCGCCCGTGATCAGGAAGACCTTGTCATCGGCGCGCGGTAGCCGTTGAACATCCCAGGGCTGGGTGGAGGACATGCCCGACATGAGTGGTGGCGCTCCCTTGCTGCTGAAGGCGGCTGCGGCTGCTCGACGAGGCAGCCCGACACCACGGTCCCAGGGGACACCGACACATCGCCTATGGACCGCCGACAGCCCACCGGACAGGGTGTCCGTGCAGCTGGTGCCGACGGTCGACGAGCATGACCTGCGCCGCACGGGCTGCACGGCGCTGACTACAGCCGCATACGCCGCTGAATTCCGGCGAAGCCCACTCAAAGATCGCGATCAAGCCGGAACCGGAGCCGGAACTGGGTTAGAAAGGTCAGTATGGAGCTCACCCAGATACGCCTGTTGGTGTCCGACTTCCCCGCCGTCTACCGCTTCTACCGGGACGTGCTCGGGCTCAAGCCGCAGTTCGAGGCCGAGGGCGGCCCGTACGCCAAGCTCAGCCCCGACACCGGACACGCCGCGATCGCGCTGCAGGACCGGGCTCAGATGGCCGACGTGCTGGGGCGATTGGGGGCGGAGCCGGAGGGATACCGCGCGCTGGTGGTGCTGCGGGTGGACGACCTGGACGCCGCCCATGCCGAGTTCACCTCGCGGGGGGGCGGAGTTCACCCGGGATCCGGGCCCGATGGGCGACCGGATGCGGGTCGCTTACCTGGAAGACCCGGAAGGGAATCTGATCGAGCTCCAGGAGTGGCTGGTGCTGCGCGAGCCGGCTGCTGACGGGCCGGCGTAGGAGGAGTGGCAGCGGGGTCCGTCTACTGCCGAGCCTCCGTCGCGTAGCCGGCTGGCCTGGGCGTGGATCTCGTGAGGCGACTCGGTTCAGAGGATGCCGCGAGCCGCGATGACCCTGCGGCGTCCGGCGGTCGTACTGTCGAACCCGTTACCGAGAGGACTTCTGATGCGCAGCGTGACCTACTCGATGGGCGTCTCACTTGACGGCTACATCGTCGGGCCGGACGGCGACTTCGGCTGGACGGCGCCCGGCGATGAGGTGTTCCGCTTCGTCACCGACGAGATCCGTGAGGTCGGCGTCCACCTGTTGGGACGACGGCTCTACGAGACGATGCTGTACTGGGAGACCGCCGACCAGGATCCGTCGCTCGACGACTCGATGCTCGAGTGGGCCGCGCTCTGGAAGGCGCTCCCGAAGGTGGTGTTCTCCACCACGCTGTCGGCGGTGCAGGGCAATGCCCGCCTGGCCTCCGGCGGCCTGGCGGAGGAGATCGAGCGGTTGCGGGCCGAGCCGGGGGAAGGCGACATCGCGATCGGCGGCGCGACGCTCGCCGCCGAGGCGGCCGAGCTGGGTCTGATCGACGAGTACCGGGCCAGGGTCCACCCGGTACTGGTCGGCGGTGGCATTCCGTTCTTTCCCCGGCGCGAGCGCCGGGTGGATCTCGAACTCGTCGAGACCCGCACCTTCAGCTCGGGAGTCGTCTACCTCCGCCACCGCGTGGCGCGCCAGGCCGTGTAGGACCCTATGTGCAGGTCAGAGCGCACTCGCGCGGTAGGCGGTGGGGCTTACGCCCCGTACGCGTTTGAAGGCCGCGCTGAACGCGAAGCCGTCCCCGTATCCGACGTCCTTGGCAACCGCCGCGACCGTGGCCCCCGGCGTGCGCAGCCGGTCGGCGGCCAGGGTCATCCGCCACTCCGTGAGGTACGTCAGGGGCGGCCGGCCGACCAGGGCGGAGAAGCGGCGGGCGAACGCCGTACGGGACATGCCGACTTCCTTCGCCAGTGAGGCCACGGTCCACGGCCGGGCCGGGTCCTCGTGCAGCCGGCGCAGCACGTGTCCGATGTGGGGGTCGGAAAGGGCCCGGTATCCGGTGGGCGGTGCGGTGTCGGAGCGGGCGAACCACGAGCGCAGGGCCCGGACGAGGAGCAGGTCCAGGAAGCGGTCCAGGACGACCTGCTGGCCCGGCTCGTCGTGCTCCACCTCGGCGGCGATCAGGGCGAGGAGCGAGACCAGGCCCGGCTCCGCCTGCACGACCGCGACAGGCGGCAGGGCGTCGAGCAGGGGTACGCACAGATCGCCGCCGCCCCGGTATCCGGCGGTGACCAGGAGGTCCGGTCCGGTGCCCGCGCTCTCGCCGACGAGGCGACCGGTGACCCGCCAGTTGCGTCCCTCCTCCGCCGGATCGTCGCCGGTGAGGGTGCAGCGGTCGGCGCCGTCGACGTGTACCCGCGGCCGGCTGTCCGGGTGGTCCGCGACGGTGTAGGGCTGCCGCGTCCGGATCAGCGCGACGCCGCCCTCCGGCAGTTCGACCGGGTCGCCCTCGGCGGGTACGAGCCATCCGTCACCGCGCAGCATCGCGGTGAGCGCGAGCGGTGCGGGCTCGGTGAACCGCAGCCCCCAGGGTGGGGCACTGACCGTGCTGCAGAACACGGCTCCGTGCGCCCGGACCCCGGCGAGGTAGTCGTCGAGAAGATCCATAGCGGGACGATCGCACAGGGAATCGGCTGTATCAATCATGGATCGTACGGCCCGGCCCGGGTTGGCTGGGGGCATGACACAGATTCTCGTCCTCGGCGCGACCGGCAAGACCGGCAGTCGCGTCGTCCCTCGCCTCCAGGCCCTCGGCCACACCGTCCGTTCCGCTTCGCGCTCGGGAACGACCCGTTTCGATTGGACCGACCGCTCCACCTGGGATCCCGCCTTGTCCGGAGCGGAGGCCGTGTATCTCGTCCCGACGGAGACGCTCGGTCTGTCCGAGCGCAGCGCGTTCGTGGACCGGGCGAAGGCGGCCGGCGTCCGCCGGATCGTCCAGCTGTCGGTGCGCGGTCTCGACCGCGACGGCGGCGTACCGGAGACGGAGTCCGCGGTCAGGGAGTCGGGCCTCGAGTGGACCATGCTGCGGCCCTGCTGGTTCGCGCAGGACTTCGCCGCCCCGGACTTCTTCCTGTCCGGTGTGCGCGCCGGTGATCTGCCGACTCCCACCGGGGACGGTCGCGAACCGTTCATCGACGTCGAAGACATCGCCGACGTGGCGGTCGCCGCGTTCACCGCCGACGGCCACGCGGGGAAGGCGTACGACCTGTCCGGCCCCCGCGCGCTCACCTTCGCCGAGGCCCTCGCCGTCATCGGCGCCGCCATCGGACGCGACCTCCGCCACCGCCACCAGACCCCGGCCGACTTCGTCGCCGACCGGATCGCCGAGGGCCACTCCGCGGCGGACGCCGAAGCCATCGCCTCCTACCTGGACGACATCCGGCGCGGCGAGGACGACTACGTCAGCGACGGCGTGCGAGAGGCCCTCGGCCGCGCTCCTCGCACGTTCGAGGAGTACGCCGCCACGGCCGCCGCGACGGGGGTGTGGGACGTCTGATACGGCCCGCCTCGCTTCAACGGAGGCGGTCATCCGGCAGTGCGTCCACCCGCCGCGTCCACGGCCCGCCTCATGGTGCAGGGTGGACGCCATGCTTACCGATCATCAAGAGTGCGACGTCGTCGTCACGGCCGTGGCTCCGGTCGGGGCCGTGGTCGACGTGGACGGGCACGAAGGCTTCATGGATCAGGCCAAACACCCCTCATGGTGGTCGGACACGCCGCGTCCCGCGGTCGGCGACCGGATGCGCGCGGTCGTGCTGGACGCCGGCAGGACCCCGCCGCGGCTCAGTGCCCTGTCCGATGACATCCGGATGGCCCGCGCCCTGCGCCACACCGCACCGCTGGAGCGGCTGTGCCCACCACCGCCGACCGGCGCCGAGGACGTGGAGTGGGCCGCGGTGGAGGAGGCCCTGGGCACTCCCCTGCCGGCCGACTACAAGCGGATCGTCCAGGCGTACGGTGGCGGACTCTTCGCGGGAACGCTCTGGTTGCTGGCGCCCGGATACCCGGATGCGATGTACGACCTCGTCGCCCAGACCGCGGAGCGCGAGGAGATCCTCGATGGGCTCTGGGAGGCGGGTGAGGAGCGGCCGCGGGAACTCGAGGACCGCGACGTCCGGCTCGTGCCCTGGGGATTCGACGAAGGCGCGGGGCACTTCCTGTACTGGCTGGTCCGGCCCGATGTCGAGCCGGAGGAGTGGACCGTCATCCTCAACGAGGGCCGCGGCCCTCTGTGGGAGGCCACTCCCGTCTCCTGCAGTCGCTTCCTTCTCGACGTGGTGGCCGGCACGACGACGTCGTTCTATTTCTCCGACCTCGACGACATGGTCGACCCTGAACGCAGGTACCGCTTCGTGCCCAACGCCGAGATCCTCGGCTGACAGCTCACAGCGGACAGCCGACGGTGTGAGCCGTGCGCGCGCCGTGCACGACATTCCGGATGCCTCCGGCGCGGCGACCCCTGATCTCGTACACGCCCATTCATCATGAAATCACCAGAGATCAGCCGGACTCGGCGAGCGGTCGCCCCAGGGGACACCGAGCCTGGTCACGCCCGCCGCGAACCGACTGGAGACCGCCGTGAACCTCGACGACGTCGCCTACTGCGAAATCCACCCCACGGTCGGCATCGCACGGGTCGGCAACAGCCCGGACGAGTTCTTTCCGGGCCCGGAGGTGCCGGGGGCCGGGGTTCGCCCGGCAGGAGGATTCAAGGATGCCGACGGGCGGGTCAAACGTCAGGCGGCGCGCTTCCGCGTCTACGGGTTCGACAAGGACCACAACGTACTGGGTGAGGTCACGGCAGCCGAGGCGGACGTGACGTGGGCTGTCGAGCTGGCGAACGCCAAAGGGGCATGGTTCCAGTTCAACGGCCGTTTCCATCAGTCGGAGTCACCGGACAACCGACGTAACAAACACGTGGATCCCGCTGATCCCGAGGCGCGTACCGCACTGGTCATCGGACCTGGGGCCCGTAGCGTGAGCGGCCCGGACGCCGACGGGTCCGACGCCCGGTTCGACACCGGAACGTTCCTGGGCACCCCCGTCCCCCTGGGGGAACTGCGTACGGACGAGGCGGGACGACTTCTCGTGCTGGGCGGATTCGGGCACTCGGCGTCCGTGAAGCCGGACAACCCGCTGATCACCTACGCCAACAACGACTTCTGGTACGACGACACCTCCGACGGGCCCGTCAGGGCGACCGTGAGCGTGCCGGGCGGGCGAACGATTCCGGTGACCCCCGCCTGGGTGATCGTCGCGCCACCCGACTTCGCGCCGGACGTCCCGAACCTGGTGACGCTCTACGACGTCGCCCGCGAGGCCGCCGAACGCGCCGGCCGGCTGCCGCAGGCGCAGGAGGTGTCGTTCGTCCGCGACATCGAACCGCTGCTCACCCGGATCTGCGGGTACTCCTGGGTGAGCGCGAACGCCGCGCGCGGGCACGGCAAGGGCGAGTCGGCCGACTTCCTCGACCCTGATCGCTTCGCACAGCTGGCATCGAGCGCCCCCGACGCCGCACCGCTGCGACAGTCGGTGTTCGGCAGGCTGCGCACTCCCGGCGCCGACGACGTGACCCAGGCGAACTACACGTTCATGCCGCAGCTCGCGGGGGACGACGGCGATCCGATCGAAGGAAAGCCCCGCACCTGGTTCACGCTCCTGCCCGGCCAGTACGAACGGATGCGCAGGTGGGCCGAAGGCGACTTCGTCGCCGACGGCACCGGCACCGCCGCCGGACCCCTGCCGCCCAACGACCTGCCCCTGAACGAACTGCCGCCGGCGGAACGGCCGCACGCACTGGTTCGGGCCGCGCTCGAAGCATGTGTGGGCGGCCCGTTCTTCCCCGGCATCGAGATGACGTTCATCGCCGACGAGCCCACGACCTGGGCCGCACCGTTCCGGCTCCGGGAGGGCCTGGCGGCAGGGGATATCACCAAGTACATGGCCGTTCCGTGGCAGGCCGACTTCTACGAGTGCAACACGCACTGGTGGCCGGCCCAACGCCCGGACGAGGTCCTCCCCGAAGAGCAGTACCGCGAGCTGATCCGGGCCGCGTCGGACCCGTCGGAACCGACCGAGATGGACGTCTACCGCAAACCGTGGGCGCGCGGTGTGGGGATCCAGCTGGTCCCCGCCCCCGAGCTCGAGCGACTGCCCGGCGAGAGCGCCCAGCACTACCGGGAGCGGGTCAACAGGCTCTGGGCCGTACTCCGGGACAAGGCGGGCGACAATGAGATGGTCGAGAAGTGGAGCAGCCTCGGCTTCGTCGTCTCCCGCCCCGGCCCGGACGGGGAGCCGGTGCTGGTGGAGACGGAGCGCGCCGGGCAGGTCGGACTGAGCGACCGCGAGTGGTTCTACACGCTCCAGCACCCCGACCAGTTCCCCCAGCAGGCGCAGGCCGCCCGGCACTACGCGGAGGCCGTACTCGAAGCGGCCCGGGCCGCGTCCTTCCTCCCCCTGACACTGCGCCCGTTCCGGTACACGCGTGACGCGCTGGAGGCACGCCTGCAGCTGATCTACACCACGCTGGTGGCCGAATCGGAGAACTTCGACCCAGGGCTGAACCCGACCTTCCGCGCCCGCCACGACATGGTCGAGCGCATCCGGCAGTTCGCGCCGTTCAACCTCCTCGACGGCGCGTGGCTGCGCAACATCACCCGGGCCGGGCCGATCAGCGAGATCCAGTCGTTGCTGTTCTCCATCTGGATCGACGAGATGGGCGGCGGCGATCCCACCCTGAACCATGCCAATCTCTACGACGATCTGCTGCACAGCGTCGGCCTGTACCTGCCGCCGGTGGACTCCTACGAGTTCGCGATGCTGCCCGAGATGCTCGACTCGGCGTACACCGTCGGGGCGTTCCAACTGGCCATCTCCCAGCACTCCCAGCAGTTCTTCCCGGAGATCCTCGGCATGACGCTGCAGTTGGAGTGGGAAGTGGTGGGGCTGGTCCCCACGGTCAGGCTGTTCGACCACCACGGCATCAACGCGCAGTTCTACAGGATGCACATCGGCATCGACAACGCCGTCTCGGGGCATGGGGCCAAGGCCCGCGACGCGGTGGTCCAGTACCTGGAAGAGGTCTACAACAGCGGTGGCGAAGAGGCCGTCCAGCAGCAGTGGCAGCGCATCTGGAACGGCTACGTGGCCTTTTCGATCACCGGGCAACTGGGCGAGGACCTCAAGGCGCTGCTGACCGCACCGCCCACCACGACCGATCGCCTGATCGACCTGATCCAGCGCAAGGCGCCGTTCGCCTCGCTCAACCACGACGGAAAGCAACTGGGCGGGACCAGGATCAACGACTGGTTCCTCGACCCGCCCGGCCTGCTCCGAGCCCTGCAGGAATCCGGCCTCATCCAGGCGGGCGACCCGGAGCACAGCCCCTTCTTCGAACTGACCGCCTACACCGGCCCCATGTACAAGGTCTTCACCGACAGCGAGCTGGAGCTGTGGCGTCAGTGGACACGGTCGCTGGCCGCCCCCGCCCCGCACCCCGTCCCCGTCGTCACCCCGCTCAAGGCCATGACGCTGCTGGTCGACACCCTGCGTCCCCGCCAGACGGGGGTCCCCGCACACGCCCGCAAACTCATCACCGGCCCCGATCCCGTGGATCCCGCCGGGACCAGAACGGAACCGGTGGCCTGGTGGTTCACACAGCCGACCGCTTCGCTCCTGGCTGCCATCGCCCATCCGGACAACGGGCTCATCTCACCCGGTCACCCTGAACTGAGCCCCTTCGTCGAAGATCTGCTCGCCCCCACCAACGCCATGGGCAGGGCGTTCTCCGCGGTGGTGCCGGGCACGGGCAGGACCGGCCGCGACGTCACCATCGCGTGGATCGCGGCGGGATGCCCCCTGCCGGACCTGGCACCTCCACAGGCCAGGGTCCTGCTGTCCACGCCCACAGCGGTGATGGCCGACGCCCTCGCAGGGGCCGTCGCCGGAGCCGTCGCTGGGGCCGTCGTCGGGGCCGTCGAGCCCGAGATCACCGGCATGGGAGCCGTCCACTGATGAACACCCGCGCGCCCGAGGAGTCCTGCGATGCGGTGATCGCGGGCGGGGGGCCTGCGGGTGCCGCGGCCGCCATCACCCTCTCGCGTCACGGTGCGGCGGTCACCCTCGTCGACCCCGGCCGCACGCCCCGGTGGAAGCCCGGTGAGAGCCTCTCGCCACGGGCCAGGCCCCTGCTCGCACGCCTCGGCGCGCTCGAACGCGTCGCCGACGGATCGCACAGGCCCTGCTACGGGTACCAGTCCGCCTGGGGAAGGAGCACGGTGGACGAGACCGATTTCCTCGCCGGCCCTCATGGGCCGGGCTGGCATCTCGATCGCACCCTCTTCGACCGTACGCTCGCCGATGCGGCCCGCCGGGCGGGGGCCCGCGTACGGACCGGGCGGGTCGCGACCGTACGACGGCTGCCCGGTCACTGGCGGCTGACGCTCGGCCGGGAGACGATCCGTGCCCGCTACTTCATCGACGCCACCGGACCGGGTGCGCGCCTCGCACGCCTCGCCGGGGGCACGGTCACCCGCTCCGACCGTCTGGTCGCGATCGCGGCCTGCCTGCCGCGTGGTGCCGTGCGCCGCGGCGTTCCGCACACCTCGCTCGTCGAGTCCACGACCCACGGCTGGTGGTACACCGCACCGCTGCCGGGTGGCCATGCGGTCGTCATGATGATGACGGACGCCGACCTCGTCGCCGAACAGGCCTTCCATGCACCCGAGCGCTGGTGGAGCGCCCTGATGGCGACCACGCACGTCCGCGAACGCGTCGTTCGCGGAGCAGCGGTACCTCGAGTCCGGCTGCGCGTCGCCCGGGCGGCGACGTCCTGTACGACCGCGGCGGCCGGGCCGGGCTGGGCCGCGGTCGGTGACGCCGCCACCTCGTCCGATCCCATCGCCGCACGGGGCATCCTCACGGCCCTCGCCACGGGCATCACAGCGGCCGACGCCGTTCACGCGGACGCCGCCGGAAAGCCGAGGGCACTGGAGACCTACGCGGAACGGGTCAGGACGATCCACAGCGAGTACCTGCGTGCGCGCACCCTCTGCTACCGGGGCGAACAACGCTGGGACACGCCCTTCTGGGCCCGGCGCCGGGCAGAGACCGGCGTCTGACGCCGCCGGTGTGCCCGGCCTCGAGCCTGGCGGTGCGGCTGACGGTGGTCGGTGAGTCGGCGTGCCGGCTCGCCCTGAGCCGTTGGTTCATCCGGCCATCAGAGCCGTGGTGATGAGCAGGATCGCGGTGATCTGGCACAACGCGCCCGCGTGGACGCAGCGGTGCTTGGCGGTGGCGATGCGGGCGACGGTGACGAGTTCGCCGATCAGGGGGGTGAGGGGTCCCGGGCGGTGTCGGCGAGTGCTTGGCGCAGGGTGCGGGGGTCGGGTGTCCGGCGGATGTCGGCGAAGTAGGCGAGGGGTGTCCTCGTCGCCAGGGGCTGCGCAGGCGGCGGGGGTGATGGCGGCGAGGAGGAGGATCAGGGCGGCGGTCCAGGCAACGCACCCGGTCCACCACAGCGATTGGGCGGGGGTGGACAGGACGGCGGGGTGCCAGGGGCGGCCGACGAGGACGGTGACGGTGACGCCGGCGGCCGCGACCGCCACGGTGAGGAGGGTGGTCGCCTTGGTGTCGGCCTGGCCGATCTCCCTCCGGCTCTCCGTCAGGAGCCGGAGTGCGAGGTCGGTGGTGGTGTCGGCCGGTGGGGAGGGCGGGGCCGCCGGGGGAGGGCTGCTGACATGGGGGCTGCCTATGGGGTGAGGAGACGGGCGTCGTCGGGTCGGCCCGAGGCGGCGGCGGTCTCCTGTATGAGGAGGCGCAGCCGCTCGCTGCCGTCGTGATCGGCGGTGAGCTCGGGCAGCAGCCGCTCGGCCAGGTAGTGGCGTGACGGCTTGTGTGCCCGGGCGCAGGCCAGCCAGGTGTGCAGCAGCTCCCGGACGTCGTCGGCCCTGTCCGGGGCGCTCAGCGCTTCGGTCCACAGGTTGCGGACCTGGTCGCGGGTCCGCTGCGGTACACCGGGCCGGTCGTCGGCCAGAAGGGCGAGCAAGGAGACGCCCAGCAGCGTGTCCTCGTCGGCGTCGGCGGCGTGGTTGGCGCGCAGGAAGAGCGTGAGGCCCAGGCGTCGCCACCGCGCCTCGCCTTCCTCATTTTCTTCGCCTTCCTCGCTCTCCTCATCGGCTTCGCCGGTGCCGAACACCCAGGAGTGCAGGTGCTCGGTCACCGTCCGGATGGCGGTGGCGTCGCCCACCTCGGCGATCCACCACAGCGCGTCGCCGCACTCGCCGAGCAGGTCCGGCTCGTCGCCCTCGTCCTCGGCCTCCCCCTCGTCCTCGGTCCCGGCCGCCTGGTCCAGCATGGCCTGCAGCGCGTTCTCGACGACGGTCAGCGCCTCAGCGGGCGTGCGGGCGCCGAGCGTGTCGGTGCGGGTGCTGTAGGCGTGCACCGCGGTCCAGCACAGTTCCGGTTCCGGGCCGCTGCTCCAGTCGGCGAGCACGTCGTGCACGTCGTCGGCCGACGCGTCGTACTCCGCCAGGTAGTTCATCGCCGTGGCGGCGACGCGGCGGGCCGACTCGTTCGGGGACATCGCCCACACGGTCAGCAGGTCGTCCGAGGCGCCGGGGAAGTCCACCAGGCCGAGGAGCATCGCTCCCTCCGCCAGGGCGTCCTCCGCCGGCAGGACCTGGCTCAGCGGGACCGGGCTGTCCTCGCCGTCGTACGCCAGCGAATCCAGCCACTCGGTCAACGGGCCACGGGTCTCGGGATGCTGCCACCAGACCTGCCCCAGCACGTGCAGGCGGTCGTCCTCGTCGTACATGCGGACGACCGGCCGCTCGGCGCCGTCGAACCGGGTCCCGGCGGGCTCCGCCAGGTAGGCGTGCGCCATCCCCAGCAGCCTGCTCATCCGGTCCGGGTCGAACACCGGGCGACCCACGGGCGTGCCGGGTTGCTCGACGGCGTACAACCCTTCCGCGAGCCGGTCACCGCACTGGATCAGCAGTGGATACGGCGCGGGGCCCAGGACCGACAGGGCGATCAGGAACGCCTTGTCCCACAGCGAGACGTCCGGATTGCCCAGGGCGGACGCGACCCGGCGCCGGTCGGCCTCGGTGTCGAAGTCCTCCAGCTCCGCCTCCGACACCGTGCCGCGCCGGTACCCGGCCAGGAGTCGGGCGTACGTGGGGCATTCGCGTGGTACCGGGGGCGAGGCCAGGAAAAGGCGAGTCGCCTCCAGCTGCATCAGCTCCGTGCCGAAGGCACGGTAGTCGTCGTCGCCGAGCAGTGACTCGAGGTGCCGGGCGAGCACGTCGCGAGGCGGCGCGGGCTCCCAGTCCACCGGCTCCACACCACTGAGCCGGACGTTGTGGTCGACGACGAGCACGAGGTACTGCTCGTTCTCGAGCAACCGGGAGGCTGTCGTCTCCAGAGCGCCGCGGGTCAGTACGCGTCCCTGCGGCGAGACGGGCAGGATGAAGCCGCCCGTCCGGGATTCCCGGTCGGGGATCCTCTCCGGTTCCGTCGTCTCCGCGAGGCGGTACACGTCGGTTCCGGCCACCTCGGCGAGCATCCTGGCCGCGGCCGTGGAGCGGCCGGTGCCGGGCTGGCCGCGCAGCACCACGTAACGCTGCGCGAGCAGCTGCTCGAGCGCCTTGGCGTGGTACGGACCGGGTACGTACACGCGCTCCAGCTGCTCCAGCCGTTCCGAGGGCACCCGGCCCGCCTGCGGCAGCGCGGTGTCGGCGGGCCCGTGGTAGTGGTGATGCTGTGCCGCCGCGTGGAAGTTGTTGGTCAGCGTGCCGACATGGCCACCACTGACCTGGGCTCCCTTGACCTTGTGCGAGAGGTCCGTGTGGCCGGCCGCGGCCCGCTGCCGTCGGCGCTGAGCCAGGGAACGGCGCCCCGGGATCTGCTGTCGCTCCATGCGTGTGGTCTCCTGTGGCCTCTGCGCCCTCAGCCGTTGAAGGTGTTGGTGAGGGTGCCGACGTGACCGCCGCTGACCTGGGCCCCCTTGACGTTGACCACGCCCGCGCCGCCCGGCGCCGCCGGGCCGGTCTGCCCGGGCCGAGCGGCCGAGTCCGGTCCGGCCTCGGAGGGTTCGGCCCCCTGCCCCCGTCTCTCCGGTGCGTAGAGCCAGCCGGTCAGCACCCGGCTGCCGTTCTTGGCCGGGACGACCACCTGCCGGAACGCCTCCCGGTCGATGCCCTTGTGCCCCGGCCACACCGCGTCGTCGTACACGGTCTCCGAGACGCACAGGACGAAGTCGGTCCCCGGTCCGGCCCCGCGCAGGGACGACCTGAGCGGATCGCTGTCGAGCAGGCGGAAGGCCGAGTTGAGGGTGGAGCCGACCACATCGTTCTCGTCCTCGACGACCGTGCCCCGGTGCAGCACTACCCGCAGCCGGACGGGGGCGCCGTGGCCGTGGTTCTGCCGGCGGTGGGCCAGCTCCTCGGGCAGGGTGATGAGCAACTGCCGTAACAGCGCGGGCAGTCGGACGGCCGGGTCCACCAGGACGAACAGCCCGTCGCCCCGGTACTCCGTGCGGCACGCGGCCTCATCGGCGCCCGACTCCTCGAGCAGCGCGCCCACGACGTCGTACAAGGTCTGCCGGATCGCCTGCTGACCGGCGTCGTGGTGACGCTGCGAGTCCTCGATGTCGAACAGGAGCATGGTCCGCCGGGCCGGTACGACCGTCATCAAACAACCTCCGTGACGCAAAGCCGCCGCGCATGGCCGGGTGAAGGGGGCATGGGAGCGGGCTGGTTGGTGCTGCACTTGTGTTCGGATCAGGATGCCGGACGGCGGCCGTGAAGACCACGACAGATGGCATGTTCCCGCCGCGCCGCAAACGGAGGAACAGGCCGCACTTCAAACGGAGGAACAGATGGAGCGCACCTTCACCGACCGGTACGCCTACGTCGACCGGCTCGACGAGCAGGCCCGTCGGCGACTGCTCGCGATGGGCACGGCCAGAACCTACGCGACCGGCGACGTGTTGCTCCACGAGAACGACACCTCCCGCCACGTCCTCCTCGTCCATGAGGGCTACCTGAAGATCACCCTCTCCGCCGGCAACGGCCGCAGGATCCTGCTCGCCCTGCGGGGGCCCGGAAGCGTCGTCGGAGAACTCGCCGCCATCGACGGCCATCCTCGCCTGGCCCGGGTCACCGCCGCCGACGCGGTACGGGCGGCGACCATCCCCGCCGACGACTTCGTGCGCTACCTGCGGGACACTCCGGGCGCCGCCCTCGCCCTGCTGGGTACGGTCGCCGACCGGCTCCGCACCTCGGACCACCGACGCCTGGACGCGGCCGCCCACACCGTCCACCAGCGCCTGGCCCTGCTCCTGCTCGACCTCAGCCCCGGTCGCTCCGAGGCCTCCCCGGCCCGCCCGATCCCGCTGTCCCAGGCCGAACTCGCCGACCATCTCGGCACGTCCTTACGTTCCGTCGCCCGCGCCCTGGAACAGCTGCGTGCCGACGGCGCCGTGGCCACCCGGCGTCGCGGCATCACGGTCCTGTCGTGTGACGCCCTCACCGATGCCGCATACGACGACGGCGGCCACCACAGACCGCCGCGCACATCCCGTCCGCGAACGCGCCACTTGTCGTAGTGGCCTCCGCCCCCTCACCGGCAGGCTGTGAATGCGCCGGTACCACGGCACCGCATCAACGGCGCACGTAACTCCGCGAACCACAGCCACAGGCCCTGCCTGTGCAGACGATGGAGGACATCATGAAGCGCACCGGAAGGCAGCGTGCGGTTCTCGCGCTGGCAGCACTCGCCCTGGCGGGTTCCACGGCCGCCACCACGGCCGCCACCGCTTCCGCCGCGCCTTCGGCGACCACGGCGGTCACCAGCACGACCGCAGCCCCGCCGAGAGCCTTTGACCTGTCCCTCCCCGCCGGGTCGTCGCTCTACCGCGGCGGCTACATGAAGGCGGGCAACACCAGGATCGAGCTCCAGAACGACGGAAACCTGGTGCTCTACTGCGGCAACGCGGGAATGTGGCAGGCGTCGAACGCCTGGCCCAACGGCTACCGGGCGACCATGCAGGACGACGGAAACTTCGTCGTCTACGACTCCAACAGCCGCGCCCTGTGGGCTTCGGGCACCGACGGCAACCCGGGTGCCTACCTCCAGGTCCAGAACGACGGCAACCTGGTCATCTACCGGCCCGGCGGGCAGCCGATCTGGAGCACCAACACCGGCGGCCGCTGCTCCTGAGGCACACCATGACTGAGCGCCCTGCGCACGCGGGAGTGCGCAGGGCGCTCGACGCCGGCGGCTGTGGAGCGCTCAGTCGTCGGCGATCTGCAGGGCCAGCGCGAAGTGCTCACCGTTCGTTCCGGCGAGCAGGCTGTCGAACAGCGGGGTAAGCCCGTTCACGGCGCCGCATCCGGCGTCGTGGTTGGTCCACCAGCCGGCCTCCGGTCCGAGCAGGGACACCACACGGTCCGCCGCGGGCTCGGCGGTCTCGACGGGCAGATGCCGGTGGCCCGGCCAGACCAGGTCGACGCCCGCGACCAGGGCCAGGAACGCGGCGACCCCGTGCGTTTCCACCGGTTCCAGAGCGGCGCAGATCTCAGGAACGGACGGCGGGGCGTACCCGGGCAGAAAGCGCCGCCAGGCCTCGTCCGCCGCGACCACGGCCAGCAGTGTGCGGATCCGGGCCGCCAGCTCCGGCAGGTCGGGGTCCGGTTCGGTGAACCGCCCGGCCGCCACGTACACCCGCATCGGCGTGGACAGCTCCGCCATGCCGGCTTCCAGCTCGCTCAGGACCCTCATGGACGTCACAGCGGGATTCTGCCGTACTCCCCCGCTCGCTCCTCAACCCGCACCCGGGCCGACCAGCCGGCTGGGACGGGGCGAGTCATCGTCGTGGGGTGGGGTGGGCGGAGGTGGCGATCCGGCCCAGGAGAGTGGCAAGTCGCCGGGGCATGGAGAGGAACGGCGAGTGGCTGCTCGGCAGCCGGTGGACGGAATCGGCGCGCGTGGCGAGCTCGCGTTGCCGGGACGGTTCGAGCGCCTGGTCGCGGTCGCAGACGACGTAGCTGGAGGGCACGGTGCGCCATCCTGCCGTGGTGACCCGCTCCGTGAAGGACCGGACGCTCTGCGGGCGCAGCCGGGCCACGGCGCGGTCGGCATCGGCCTCAGGCACGTCGTCGAAGAGTATCCGCCGGGCGTCCTCGTACGGCGGGGCGTGGCCCGTGCCGTCGTCCGGCACGGGCGTTCCGAGGAACGTGAACATGCTCTCGCCCGCATCCAGTGGGAAACCGGCGAGGTACACCGCCCCTACCACGTTCGCGGCATCCGCGATGGCTTCCGTGGTGGGGACGCCGCCGTAGGAGTGGGCGATCACCACCACCGGGCCGTCGATGCGCCGGAGGCTGTCCCGGATGGCGTCCGCGTCGTCCAGCATGCCCACCGGGCGGGCGCCGTCGTGCCGGCCGGCCGGCGGATTGGCGCTGGGCAGATCGACGGCGTGGGATCGCCAACCGTCGGCGTCGAGCGCGGCGCGTACGGGGTCCCAGCACCAGGCTCCGTGCCAGGCTCCGTGGACCAGCAGGAAGGTCGGTCGGTCGGTGTCGGCGTTCATGCGCGGTACCTCCGTTGTCCGAGCTGTGGAGATGAGCGGAGCGACAGGCAGGGTCGTACGTCCCGCCGCCCACCGCTCCGCTCACCGGCCCGGTTCCGGGTCGGCGGGCCTGCCGTCCCGGTCTACGCCAGGGTGCCGCAGTTTGTCTTGTAACGGGCCACGGCATAGCCGTCGATCTCGCCGCCCCAGTCGACGCACGTGCCCTTGGCGTTCAGGTGGACCGGCCCCGAGTACGAGGTGAAGAAGCCGTACTGTTCCTGCTTCGACTTCAGTTCCTTGTTGCGCTGGAGCCAGGAGCCCACCCACAGCGGTGAGCCGCTCGAGCTGTTCCGCTTGGTGACCACACAGTTCTTGCCGGTGGCGGCGTTGTAGGCCAGGAAAACCGTCCCACGGCCCGGGATCGGGATCTGGTTGACCTGCGTGTATCCGGAGCCGCACTCCCGGTTGTACGCGGCGTCGGCGCGGGCGGGAGCGGCGACGGACGTCCCGGCGCCCGCCACCAGCGTGGTGACGGTCGTGGCGGCGGCGAGCAGCGCAGCTCCCGCAACGCGGGTACGTACAGCACGTTTCACTGTGTCCTCCGTGGAAGTCGCATGGTGCCGGTTGATGGACGTACGCGGGACGGCCGTCTCCGTGCCCACAAAGACTCTCCACACCCCAAAGGGGGTTGCACGCCCCCTCACCCCCACAATTCAGAACCAGCCACACGCCACACGGCGGCGCGCGCCCCGCTCCCCCACGTCTTCCTGCCCGGGCCTCCGCATGCACCCATCCGGCCAGGCTGGTTTCCCGCTTGTGAAGTCCGCGACCGGGCGAGAACGCTGTTGGCCCTCACCAGTGGCATATTCACCGCCTTCAGGAGGGAACAACCATGCCCTTCAGACACACCCCCAGACGCACCGTCAGACACACCGCCGTCGGCGCGCTCGTCACGTGCCTCGTGCTCATAGCCGCGCCCACGGCCCCGGCCGCGACCGCCGCCCCGGCCCTACCGCCCGGCTGCACCAGCGGCGACCTGCCGGCCGGCGGCGTCCACATCGTGTGCACGGAGGGGCTCCGTTCCTCCGACGGGCCCCTCAACGGCACCGACAAGGCGGACATCATCGAGGTCAGGGGCGGCGACGCCGTCAGCGGCCACCTGTCCGGCGTGGTCAACGGCCTCGGCGGGGACGACGTCATCGTCGTCGACAAGATCCTCGCCGGTGGCAGCGGAGGGGACATCCGTGGACTCGTCGATGGTGGTGACGGCGACGACGAGATCACCGTGACCGACAAGGACAAGTGGAGCGTCCAGGGCACCGTCTACGGCGGCGCGGGCAACGACACCCTCACCACCGGCGACGTGTCCTACCGGGGGCACATCAACGGCGGCGCCGGGGCCGACGTGATCACCACCGGCGCCGTGACCGGCACCAGCATCGACGGCGGCGACGGGAACGACACCCTCCGCCTCGCCTCCTTCCGCGTCACCGCGCTGGACAGGACGAGCAGGCTCGACGGCGGACCCGGCGACGACACCATCACGGTCGGGGAACTCGGCGGCCCGCTCCATGGCGGCCCCGGTGACGACAAGATCACCGTGGAGAGGACCTCGCGGCTGTCGTCCCGCCTGCCCACCCCCGTCACCGTCGACGGCGACGAAGGCAACGACGTCATCCGCGCCGGGGCCATCGGCACCGACTCCGAAGCGCGCCCCGTCTACCTCCGAGGGGGCGCCGGAGCCGACCTCATCGAGGCGCCGTCCATCGGACAGGCCGCATACGTCACGGCCTTGGGGGACGACGACGATGACGTCATCCAGGGGCCCGGCGGCACGGCAGTCGTCGTCGGCGAATACGGAACCGTCGACGGCGGGCGTGGCGACAACCTCTGCCGCATCGACCATCGCGCGGGCGGCACGGTCGCCAACTGCCGGGCGTAGGCCGACGCCCGGCCCGGGACGCCTCAGGCGACGACACAGCCGTCAGCGGCCCAGTCGCGCTGCACATCGGCGGCACGGTGCGGCGTAGGTGTGGCTCTGAGGGGCATCCCCGCCGCACCTCCGGCACGGACTGTCACCGATTGGTCATGGACATGTCTCGAAACGGCTTTAGGGACCTTTTCAAGATCATCTGCTGGTAGTTTTCCGTCTCGTCGGGTCCAAGATCATTGGCACTCGGCTGGACCATCTTTGAGGAGTAACAAGTGAATTCGGTAATTCGGGGGAAGAGCGCGGGCAAGCGTGCCGCTGCCGTGGCGGGCCTGCTGGTCGCCGCCACGCTCGGCGGCGCGGCTCTGGCGGCGCCGGCGTACGCCGACGACGTCTACGGCCACTGCACGGGCGAGGGCGTGCGCATCCGCGCCGCCGCGAGCACGTCCAGCTCGGTCGTCGGCCTGTGCTACAGCGACCACCGCCTGGCACACCGTGACGTCTCGGGCGACGGTAACTGGGACAAGGTCTACGACGTGAACACCGGCGTGTCCGGCTGGATCTCGCACGGTTACTGGAGCTGGTAGACAGCAGCAGGGGGCCGCGGGGTTCTCACCCCGCGGCCCCCTGGGCTTTCTTCTCGGGCGAGGCCCCTCGGCCGTGCCACTCGATTCCGAGCTCGCTAAGGGCGATCCGCCGCGCGTCCCGCCGTGCCCGGTGGACTCAGTGGAGGCAGAGGCAGAACGGATGGCCGGCCGGGTCCGCGTAGACCCGCCAGTTGGCCCCCGGGCGGAGCTGGTCCGTCCGCTCCAGCACGGTCGCGCCGAGGGCGAGCGCCCGCTTCTCCTCCCCGTCGAGGTCGTCCACGTCGAAGTCCAGGTGGAGCTGCTGCGGGTACCGCTGGCCGGGCCATTCCGGCGGCTGGTAGCCGTCCACCCGCTGGCAGGCCAGCGGCGTTCCCTCGAACCCGTGCACCTCGACCCAGTCGGGGTCCTCCGGCTCCGCAACCACCCGGCCGCCGAGCAGCTCCGCGTAGAACGCCGCGAGCCGTACCGGATCGGCGCAGTCCAGCGCGATCGCCTGCAGCTTTCGAATCACTTCCGACACCCCTCGCTCCTCGGCCGCTTCCACAACTCCCCCGTACGGGAAGGGTCGTACCCGCCGCCGCGGCGGGCATGCAGGGCGGTCCGCCGGTGCGCGGGGCTGGTCATTGTCGCGGAAGATTGATGACTCGTAAGTTTGTGCCATCGAAGTTTGAGCGGCCTGCTCGGAGGGGGTGACGGTGGACAGCCCACACGTCGCCTTCCGTTTGGAGAGGGGCGTCACGGGGTTCCGTGACCGAAGAGATCCGCCGGTGCCGCGTACCGATCCCAAGGCGTGCCGTGCCGCCTGGTACGCCGCATCCCGAGCAGCCCGTGGGCGGGTTGAGGACTTCGCGGAGCGCGAGTACCCCCAGAACTTCCACAGCGCCACGATCAGCAATCGTGACGGCCCGCACATCGCGTTGTTCCACGCCCACTATCCGCTGATCGCCTTCGTCGGTGACCGGCAGTACTGGTACACCGACGAATTCCAGGCTCCCCCTGCCTGGGCCCCTGCCCTCAGCGACTTCGGCTTCGCCGTCCTGGGCGCAACGCAGCTGTTGTCCCCGCTGGCAGAGTCGGACGCCTCTGCTCTGTCCGCCGCGGAGTGGAGGCAGATCAAGCACTGGCGACCAGCGACGCTTGGCGCAGCGCTCTTCAACTCGTGGGACTGATGGCTACGTCCTGCAGGCCACTGGCCGGCGGGTGATGGCCCGGACTCTGCTGGACGATGGCGGTGTCCTGGATGGCACCGCCCCGCACGTCCAGGCATTTGCCGGTGCCGGTGTTCGCCCATCTGCTGCGCGTCGCCGTCGCCGCGACGGATGAGGTGTTCGGGTCGGCCTGTGCAGGGGTGGACACCCAGCGTCGCCACGGAGAGCACCGCGCCGGCGGCGACGCCGGTGCGAAGGGCTAACGCGCGCAGGGATGCCATGAAAGGGTTCCCCTCAAGAGTGACGGTCTGCCGAAGCAGGGCTTGGCCGCAGGCTAGAGCGCACCGTTCCCGGTTGCACCTCAGGCTTGCACGGTGGGTCGGACGACGATCTCGCTGACGTCGACACCGTCGGGCTGCTCGATCGCATAACCGATGGCGGAGGCGACAGCGGAGGGCGGCATGGCGATCTCGTCGCGGTACCGGACGGCTGCCGCCGCCGCTTCGGGGCTTCCCCCCTTGCCCACGCCTTCCGTGTTGGTGAAACCGGGCGAGACGAGGGTGACCCGCAGGTCGGGGCCCGACTCCTGCCGCAGGCCCTCGGTCAGCACCTTCACCGCGGTCTTGGTGGCCGCATAGACGGCCTGGGGGGACTTCACGACGTAGGCCGCGGTGGAGGCGACGTTGACGAACTGCCCGGAGTGCTGCCGCCGGAAGATGGGCAGCGCTGCCCCGATACCGTTGAGCAGGCCCGTGATGTGGGTGGCGACCATGGCGTCCCAGTCGTCCTGGCGCAGTTCGTCGAACGGCGAGATCGCCATCGTGCCCGCGTTGGAGACCAGGACATCGAGCCGGCCGAAGTGGTCGACCGCCGTGTCCGCCAGGCGCTTGAGGTCCTCGCGGCGCGTCACGTCGACGACGGCCCCGACAGCCGAGCCGCCCTGCGCCGTGATCCGGTCCACCACCGCGTTCAGCCGGTCCTCTCGCCGGGCTCCGAGCACCAAGCAGGCCCCGCGTTCGGCGAGGTAGATCGCCGTCGCCTCTCCGATGCCGCTGCTGGCGCCCGTAATCGCGACGACCTTGCCCTCGATACCTGACATGACCAACTTCCTTTCATGGGCTGTGCGCAGGTCGGCGCGTTGACCTACAGTAGAAGTGGGGGCGCCTCCACTTAGAGTAGATCAAGTGGAGGCGCCTTCCGATCAGCAAGTCGGAGAGCCTGAGAGGGGATGGCAAGCGCTGATGGTCGACGGAGCGCAACGACCGTTGCGAGCTGACGCGCGGCGTAACCGGGAGAAGATCCTCACGGCTGCGGTGCGCGTATTCGCGTCGGAGGGGCTCGACGCTCACTTGGAGCGCATCGCCAAAGAGGCGGGGGTGGGCAGTGCCACGCTGTACCGCAACTTCCCCACCCGCGAAGCACTGGTCGAGGCGGTCTACCGCAACGAGGTGGCCCAGCTGTGCGACGCGGCCCCCGCCCTGCTGGCAGCGAAACCGCCCCTTGAGGCCTTGCGCGCCTGGACCCGCCTCTTCCTGGACTACGTGACGGCCAAGTACGGCATGATCGACGCCCTGCGCGCCATTGCCGCGGCAGGAAGCAACCCCTACGGTCACAGCCGGGAAATGATCCGGGCCGCCCTGACCACCCTCATGGACGCGTGCGCGGCCGCCGGGACGATCCGCACCGACATCAGCCCCACCGATATCGGAGCCGCCCTGGAAGGCATCGCCCTGACCTCGGCGAGCCCCGAACGACGACAGCAAGCAGAGCGCCTGCTCGACCTCACCCTGGACGGCCTGAAGACCCGTCCATGAGGTTGCGCGGGTCGGCGCTGACAGGTGTGCGGCGACGTTGAGGACAACGGCCGTGGCCAGGTACGCCACGCGTGCGAGCGCTCCGCGCCCCGCTTGGGCCGAACAGGTGGAACGCGCTCCCGCAGCCGCTCGGACGGGCGTCCTGGTACTGCGTGGCCGGTTCATCCGGGTCAGGCTCGAGAACGCGTCCTGTCCGAGAGGCCGTCGTCCTCGCGTTCAGCCTGTCGCCCGCACCGGCCGGGGCTTCCGGCGGCCCGGCGGGTGTCACACGCGGGCGTCACGGCACATCCGTCGAAGGAGATCCTCATGCCCCGGTATCCGTACAGAGGACTGGTCATAGCCTCGGCCCTCGTCGCCGCCGTGCTTCCCGCGGCGATGCTGCCGGGGGCGACGGCCGTCGCGGAGGCACCGGCCGCCGGCTCGCAGAGCGGCCGGCAGCACGGGGCTCCGCTCAACTTCGACGAGCTCGACTGCGAGGGAGCAGAAGAGGACCGGCTTCCCGTCTCCGATACGGGCCTGGGCGCCGTGCACCAGCCCGGGGGCGGCGCGGCAGCCGGGACGGCTGCGGGGCCCGCCGGGCCGCGCTCCCGGGAGGCGCGCCGCGTCCCCGCCGTCAAGTGGCCGCGCAACATGCCCGATCTGGAAGACGCCACGCGCATGCTCCGTGAGTTGGACGTCCGGGCGTTCGACAGCAAGGGTTTCGAGCGGACCCGGTTCGGCGGGAAGAGCTGCTGGGTGCTGCACGGTGCCGACAAGTGCTCGACCCGTGAGCTCGCCCTCAAGGCCCTGTCCGAGATCCCGGCCACTCTGCAGGGCAACTGCAAGGTCGTCGGCGGGCGCTGGCACAGCGCCTACGACAACATGACGCTCACCAACCCCTTGCGTGTCGACATCGATCACATCGTGCCGCTCCGGGTCGCATGGGGCTCGGGAGCCCGTGACTGGCCGGAGCACAAGCGCCGCGCGTTCGCCAACGACCTCAGCGGTTCCCCGCAGCTCCTCGCGGTCTCCACGTGGAGCAACCGCGAGAAGGGCGACAAGATGCCGGACAAGTGGCTGCCCAAGGGCTACGAATGCGCCTACGGCCGCGCCTGGATCGGGGTCAAGGACTACTACGGGCTCAGCGTCACCTCCGCCGAGAAGAGCAGGCTCGAGGAGGTCCTCGGCCAGTGCTGAGGGCACCAGGCGGGCGGCTCGTGAAGGCGTCAGGGCTGCAGTAGCCGTTCGCGCAGTGCCGTCACCAGGTCCTCGTCGGCGCCGAGGCGCTCGGCGGCGTAGCCGTGCACCGATCCGTAGCGCGTGGTCAGGTCGACCAGGAACAGTCGCATGACCTCGGCGGGGGCGCGGCCGTAGGCGGGCCAGGTGAGGGTCAGGTCCGGGTAGTTGATGTGCCACTCGGCGACCAGGCGTGCGGTGGCCAGTTCGGTCAGGGCGAAGTCGGCGACGATGTCGTCCTCGTGCACGCCGAGCAGGGCGAGGACCAGCATGGCCAGCAGGCCGGTGCGGTCCTTGCCGGAGTGGCAGTGGAACACCAGCGGACCGGTGTCGTCCGCGACGATCTCCAGCGCGCGCCGGAGTTCCTTGACGCCGTCGTGGGCGACCTCGCCGTACTTGTCGGCCAGGAAGCGGGCGGGCTCGACGTCGGGGCCCAGGCCCGCCTGGTCGTAGGGCCGGTGTTCGATGCTCAGGTTGTGGTAGGCCAGACCGTGGTGGGGCGGGACGCGTCCGCTGCGTTCGATCTCCCAGGGGTAGCGGAGGTCGATGACGGTGCGGATGCCCAGGGCGCGGAAGCGGTCCTGGTCCTTGTCCTGGCCGCTCAGCTTGCCCAGTGAGTCGGAGCGGTACAGCCGGCCCCAGCGCACCGTGCGGCCGTCGGCCGCCCGATAGCCGCCCAGGTCACGGAAGTTGTGCAGTCGCTCGAACGCGATGTGTCTCTTCACGCGGGTCACCCTACGGCCGCCCGCACCGGCCGTGGCGGCCGGCGAGAGTGACATCACAAACCAGGCGCCCGCTCGGACGCGGTGCGGCGCCCCCGCCTGCCGCCGACAGCAGGCGGGGGGCCGGTCCGCGCGTGCCCGTGGACCCGCGGCGCTCGGATCAGGGGCCGGTGTCCCCCGGGTGGGAGCACAGGCCGCCGCGGTAGTTGCTGTCGTACCAGGCTCCCGTGGCGTCGAAGTCCAGGTTGGTACGGCCCGGTCCGACGCAGCGGTGGTAGTTGGACCGCGGCCAGCGCGTGACCTGGATCCAGACGTTGGTGTTGGTGGCGCAGTGCTCGTAGTAGGCACGCTCACCGTTCTCGCCCTTGTTCCAGCCGCAGGCCTGGATCTTCACCGGGGCGGCAGCGCCCGCCGGGGCGGAAGCACTGGCGGGAGCGGCCACGGAAGCGGCCAGGGCACCGGCCAGTACGACAGTCGCCAGGCTGAGCCGACGGCCACGGCGGGCGGGCTCTGATGCGGATGATCCGCGAAACGTCATGGTGCTCTCCCTCTTCGTTGGAAGGACGGCTGATGCCGTGGACATCAGCCTGGCCCTCGTACCCATAGCGTGGCCAGAGCCTTCGAAGGTGGTCGAAGGGGGAGAAAGAGATGACAGAGGACGAACAGTCATACGAGCGGCACCGCCGGGCGCCGAGCGACCCCTCCCCCGCAGGCCCGCAGGCCGCGTGTCCGCGCTCGGCGAGACCGTGCCCACGCGGCCCGACGGTCGGTCGCCTTCACCGCCCGTGCGTGGGCGATCCGGGGCCGACGGCTGGACCGTGTGGGAGGCGCAGGGGCCGAACCGGGCGAGGCCGGCCCGTCGCGATGACGGGCCGGCCTCGCCCCGTCGCCCGGCACGTGGCGTGCGGGCGACGGGGCCCGGTTCACCGGGTGACGGTGACGGGTGAGCGCGGTGGATCAGTGGTCGGTGCCGGAGGCCCAGATCGCGCGGCTGCCGTCGTAGATGACGACGTTGCCGTCGTCCTGCACGACCAGCCGGGAGCCGGGGTGGCCGTCGGTGTTCGAGGCCCAGACGGCGCGGTTCGAGCGGGTGTAGACCACGAAGTTGCCGTCCGTCTGGAAGACGGCCTTCCAGCCCTGGCCGACGGTTCCGGTGGCCCAGCGGGCCCGATTGAACTCGTCGTAGATGACGAGGTTGCCGTCGGACTGCATGACCAGCCGGGCGGTGTTGGAGCTCACCGACTTGTTTCTTTCCAGGGTGAACGTGGCGTGTATGGTCCGGCTCTGCTTGACCGTCTGCCCTGCCGTCGTGCTCTTGGCGGCCGTTACGGCGTGGCCGGAGGGCGTCGCGCTCGCCTGTCCGGCGAGCGTCATGGCCGCGAGTGCCGCGGCCGCGAGAATCGTGGCGGTCTTCTTCCCCACGAAAGTGTCCCTTCGTCGAGTTGTTCATCCACCGGCGCCCCCGGACAGGGGCGGCACCCCGGACTCTCGCAGCCTCGTGTGCCGGACGAACACCCTCTATGACGCCATGTCGTGTTCGATTCCCTCTTTGGCCGGGGAACCGGCGGGATCGCACCCGTTTTCGGGCAGGGCATGGCCTCAGGACACTCCTGGGAGAAACGCTCCAGCGACGGAAGAGCCGCGGCCGCAGCGGACGCCGAGGCCTACCAGGGCACGACCTGCCCCTGGTGGTCGACGAAGTGAAGGCCGGGCTTCCCCCGGTGGCGCTCGATCGTCTCCGCCACCCCCGGAATGCTCTCCTCCACGCTGAGGTCGGCGTCGGGTCCGCCCAGTTCGGTGCGGACCCAGCCCGGGTCCATGAGCAGCAGCGTCCGCGTGTCCTCGGCGTGGCGGGCGGCGTAGCTGCGCATCAACTGGTTGAGCGCGGACTTGCTGGCGCGGTACAGGTCCTGCCCGCCTTCCGTGTTCAAAGCGATGCTTCCCTGGTCGGAGGACATGACGCCGATGGTCCCCGTCGGCGCGACCAGCCGGCGGAGGGACTCCACGACGCGCATCGGGCTGAGGGCGTTGGTGACCATGACTTCGGTGAACATGTCCGTCGGGACCTCGCCGATCGGGATATCGCCTCGTGTGATGGCGGCGTTGACGAAGAGCAGGTCCACAGTGCGCCCTGCCAGGCGGTCGCGCAGTGCCGAGATCTGCTCCGGCTCGGTCATCTCCAGCGACTCGACGGTCAGCCGTCCTCCGGATGCTTCGGCCAGGTCGTGGAGGCCGGTGCGCCGGCTGCCGCGGACCGTGCCGACGACATCCCAGCCGCGACGGAGGTACTCGGCGGCGAGCCCCAGGCCCAGGGTCCGTGAGGCCCCGATGATGACGGCGGTCTTGCGGGTGTCGTTCATGTGATTCCTTGAGAGTCGAGGCGGTCCGGCGGGCCGGGTGCGGCTGATGTGATTCCTCTCGCGGTCAGGGCGTCAGCACTGTCGCGGAGCGTCGTTCACGGCCGTGGGGTGAGTGCGTCGAGCACGCTGCAAGTCTCCGAGTGGGGTCGGCCGGACGTCCAATACCCTTGGGGCCGCATTGATACCGTTACGGCATGGATCTGGATCTGCGGAAGCTCCGCTATTTCGTCGCGGTGGCCGAGCACCGGCACTTCGGCCGGGCGGCACAGGCGCTGTTCATCGCACAGCCGGTCCTCAGCCGACAGATCCGCGCGTTCGAGCAGGAGCTGGGATGCTCGCTGTTCACGCGGACCACGCGCAGCGTGGAGCTGACCCCCGCGGGGATACAGCTGTATGACGAGGCGTCAAGGATCACCATGGTGGTGGACCTGGCGCTGCGACGCGTGCACGAGGCCCAGCGGGGCGAGCAGCGGCTCGTCGTCGCGTTCTCGCCCGGCCTGCACGTGTCGGACGCGATCCGGGCGTTCACGGCGAGCCATCCCAAGGTCGCCGTCGATGTCTTCCCGCTGCGCTGGTGGGAACGGGACGCGCCGCTCCGCGACGGCCGCGCGCACGTGGGATACCTCCGGCGCCCCTTCGACGACTCGGGGCTGCGCACCGTCCCCATCGGGCACGAGACCAAGGTCGCGTGCCTGCCGGTGACACATCCGCTGGCCGGCCGCAGCACCCTCACATCGGCCGATCTCGACGGTGAGCCGATCCTTGGCGGCAGGACGCGGCGGACGTCGTCGCTGGAGGAGAAGTTCGAGCTCATCGCCTCCGGGCAGGGCATCTCGCTCGTCCCCGTCAGCGTCGCGGAGTCCTACTCCCGCCCTGACCTCGTCTACCTGACCGTCGCCGACGCCCTGCCCGTCGAGACCTGCCTGGCGGTACCGGAGAGCGGTCGCGCCGGCCCCGCATCGGACTTCCTGGACATCGCCACCGCAACTCTGCGCCGGTGCACCGGCGGTTCGGAGAGGAAGAACCCCGGGCCCACGAGCCGGGCGCCCGTGCCGTCCACGGACTGACCTGGAGCCGTGCTCGGCGACGAAACAACCCGGACTTGCCGGCCGGTGGCGGACCAACGCGTCCGGCGCCCGATCAGCGCCCCTTGGGGAAGGCGGCGCGCAGTGCGGAGCCGCGGGTGATGAACGCGACGCGGACGACGGGCAGCATGCAGACGGTCTGCATCACGGCGTACCACGGCGGGCAGACACCCGGGATCAGGTCGACGCCGATGATCGCGATCGGCATGATGACGGCGAGGGCGCTCACGCGCTCGAAGGCCCGTCGGGATCCCCGGGAAGCGGAGACGGTCAAGCGGTGGATCAGCACGGCGACCACCGGCAGCAGGACTGCCCGGACCCACATGAAGGTGTTCACCATGTGACCGCTGCTCGACACCGCGATGACGGCCACGAGGGCGGCGGTGCTGAGTGCGCCGTAGACTTTGATGCTGATCTCCGCCGTGCCGAAGGCCCCTTGGGCGCGGGGGCTGTTGAGGTGTGCCGTCCCGGTCATGGTGCGGGTGTTGGTTTCCATGCTCACCGACGCTACGGAGCGCTCGACCGACGCGGTATCGGCCTGGACCCACGGGTGGGTGGGGGTAGCCCCACTCCCTGACCGACCGGGGCGGTGGCGGGCTCCGCGCGGTGCACAGTGGGAGCACCGAACGGCAAGCGGAGGAAGAGTCATGAGACAGCTGGGTTCGTGGGTGGCGCGCGCCGGCGTGGGGTTCGTGCGGGCGTGCGTCGTAGCGGCCGTGAGCATGCTGGTCCCGGCCGTGTGGGCCGCCGCCGTGGCGCTGGGGATCCGGTGGGGCGCGGGCAACCCGTGGTCGTGGACAGCGCCGTTCGTGCTGGTGTGCGTGGGCACGCTCGCTCTGTCCCGCCCGGTCTGCCGGGTGATCCGCTTCCTCGTCGCGAGGTGGACCGCCACCGTCATCCCCGCCGGATACCGGCAGGGCGGGCCGGTCACGCGGATGTCCACCGGGTACTGGTGGAACGGCTTCGGCTACGAGCGCAGCCGCCGGGACGCCGTCATGGATCAGAAGTGGCGGACCTGGTGGGGCGACCCGGCCACCTGGCGCGACCTTCGGTTCACGGGGATCGCGCCGCTCACCGCGGGAGTGGTCGCCGCCTTCCCGCCGGCCATGGTGGCCGCGGCGGTTCTCGCGCTCGACCTGCCGGTGCCCGCCGCGCGCCTCGTCGGGGCGCTCGGCCTGGTCGTGGCCGTCGCCTCCGCCCCGTACGCCTGGCGGACCGTCGAGCCGGTGGCCGTCCGCTTCCTGCGCCCGTCGCCCGCGATGGCGCTGGCGGACCGGGTGGAGGAGCTGACCGCCCGGCGCGCGGACGCGACGGTCGCGCAGGCCGCCGAGATCCGCCGGATCGAGCGGGACCTGCACGACGGAGCGCAGGCCCGCCTGGTCGCGCTCGGGCTCTCCCTGGCGACCGCCGAAAAGCTGATGGAGACCCACCCCGACCAGGCCAGGGCGCTGATGCGGGACGCGCGGGCCGGCGCCACCGCCTCGCTGACCGAGCTCCGCGAGCTGATCCGGGGCATCAGCCCGCCGGTGCTGAACGAGCGGGGACTTGTCGACGCCGTCCGTGCCCTCGCTCTGGACGTCCCCCTCGACGTGGCCGTCGGCGCCGGCACCTCGCTGCGTCTGGACCCGCCGATCGAGTCCGCCGTCTACTTCGGCGTCGCCGAGCTGCTGACCAACGCGGTCAAGCACGCCCACGCGTCGCGGGCGCGCGTGCGCCTCGCCGGGGACGAGACCGGCCTCGTCGTCGAGGTCGAGGACGACGGCCGGGGCGGGGCCGACGCCCGGGCCGGCGGCGGGCTCGCGGGGCTGCGCCGCCGCCTCGCGGTCTTCGACGGCACCCTGGAGATCACCAGCCCGCCGGGCGGCCCTACCCATGTCAGGATGACGGTGCCATGCGCATCCTTGTAGCCGAAGACCTCTACCTCCTGCGCGACGGGATGGTCCGCCTGATCGAGGCGTACGGGCACCAGGTGGTGGCGACGGCCGCCACCGGACCCGAGACGCTCGACGCGCTGCGGACATGGCGCCCGGACGTGTCCGTCATCGACGTTCGCATGCCGCCGCACCAGTCGGACGAGGGCCTGCGGGCGGCACTCGCCGCCCGCGGCGAGATACCCGGACTGCCGGTCCTCATCCTCTCCCAGCATGTCGAGCAGCTCTACGCCCGCGAGCTCTTGGCCGACGGCTCCGGCGGCGTCGGCTACCTCCTCAAGGAGAGCGTGTTCGACGCCGACCAGTTCATCGACGCCCTGGAGCGCGTCGCGGGCGGCGGGACCGCCATGGACCCGGCCGTCATCGCGAGACTGCTGTCCAACGGTTCCCCGAGCCGGGGACTCGGCCAACTCACCGAACGCGAGCACTCCGTGCTGGGTCTCATGGCCGAGGGACTGTCCAACCAGGCCATCGGCCGCCGCCTCTTCCTCAGCGAGAGCGCCATCGGCAAGTACACCACCTCCCTGTTCGGCAAGCTCGGCATCATGGACGACGACGACACCAACCGCCGCGTCCGCGCCGTCCTCACCTACCTGAACAAGCCGTAGCCCGATCCGGGCGGGGCACGTTCACCGGGCCGGCTGATCGCCGGCACTCGTCCGGCGAGCCGGATCCCCGCGGATCGGCGGGGTGACCCGGTCGTGAGCGGATCCCCGGGTACCTTTTCGTCAGATATTCGGCAACATCAGTCGATTCATGGCGGGAGGTCGGCGGGTGGCAGGGCACACGGCGCAGCTCCTGCGGTGGCTGCTCACCATCCATCCCGCACGGACCCTCGTGGGCGCCTTCGCCCTGGTGATCACGGGTGGCGCGCTGCTGCTGATGCTGCCGGTCGCCACGGAGGGCCCGCACGGCGCGGACTTCGTCACCGCCCTGTTCACCTCGACCTCCGCCGCCTGCGTGACCGGGCTCGTCGTCGTCGACACCGGAACGTACTGGAGCGGCTTCGGCGAGGGCGTGATCATCGCCCTGATCCAGCTCGGCGGCTTCGGCATCATGACCATGGCCTCGCTGCTGGCGCTGCTGATCTCCGGAAAGCTGCGGCTGCGGATGCGGCTGACGGCGCAGGCGGAGACGAAGAGCCTGGGCCTCGGGGACGTACGGCGCGTCCTGGTCGGCGTCGCCGTGATCACGCTGACCGTCGAGGCCGCGGTGAGCACGCTGCTCGCTCTCCGGCTCTTCCTCGCCTACGGGCGGGGCCTGGGGGACGCCGCCTACCTCGGCCTCTTCCACGCCGTCTCGGCGTTCAACAACGCGGGGTTCGGACTGAGGCCCGACAACCTCGTCCCCTACGCCGAGGACCCGTGGGTGACCCTGCCGGTGGCGTTCACCGTGATCATCGGCGGCCTCGGCTTCCCCGTCCTGCTCGAGGTGCTGCGCCACCGGCGCCGCAGGCGGACCCAGGGCAAGCGCAACTGGTCGCTGCACACCAAGCTCACCGTGCTCACCTCCGTGGTGCTGCTGGCGGCGGGGACCGTGCTGACATGCCTGCTGGAGTGGACCAACCCCGGCACGCTGCGCCCCTTCGACTGGGACGAGAAGGTCCTCAACGGGTTCTTCCACTCGGCGGTGAGCCGTACGGCCGGCTTCAACACCCTCGACATCGGCGCCATGCGGCCGTCGACGCTCCTGGCGACCTGCGTGCTGATGTACATCGGCGGGGGAAGCGCGGGCACCGCCGGCGGGATCAAGGTCACCACCTTCGCCGTCCTGGCCGCCGCCATGTTCGCCGAGGTGCGCGGCGAACCCGCCGCCGAGGTGATGCGGCGGCGCCTCGCGCCGTCCGTCCTGCGTCAGGCCCTGACCGTCGCCCTGCTGAGCATCGGGCTGGTGGTCGTGGCGACCCTCGTGCTGCTCACCGTCTCGGGGAAGTCCCTCTCGGCGGTGCTGTTCGAGGTCGTCTCGGCGTTCGGCACGGTGGGCCTGTCCACCGGCATCACCCCGGGGCTGTCCACGGCCGGAAAGCTCATCCTCATCGCGCTGATGTTCGTCGGCCGGCTCGGTCCGGTCACGTTGGTGTCGGCGCTGGCGCTGCGCGAACGCCTGCGCCGCTACGAGCTACCGAAGGAGCGACCCGTCATTGGCTGACTACCTGCACCCCCTCAGAGCTCCCCTCAGAGCGCGCCGTGACAAGCGCACCGCGCGGCGCCCCCAGCCCCCGGCCGGCCAGCAGGTCGTCGTGATCGGACTCGGGCGGTTCGGCGATTCGCTGTGCCGTGAACTGATGCGGCGCGGCTGGGACGTCCTCGGTGTGGACCACGACCCGGTGCGGGTCCAGAAGCTGAGCGACGTGATCACCCACGCGGTGGCGGCCGACTGCACGGACCCGGTGGTGCTCCAGCAGCTCGGCGTGCACGAGTTCACCAGCACCGTGGTCGCCATCGGCTCCGACGTCGAGGCGAGCATCATGACGACGTCGAACCTGCTGGAGGCCGAGGTGCCCAACGTCTGGGCCAAGGCGGTCAGCCGGCAGCACGGCCGCATCCTGGAACGGCTCGGCGCCCACCATGTGGTGCTTCCGGAACACGACATGGGCGAGCGGGTGGCGCATCTGGTGACCGGGCGGATGATGGACTTCATCCAGTTCGACGACGACTACGCCCTGGTGAAGACCGCCGCCCCGGGGGTCGTCACCGGGATGCCGCTGGGCGAGAGCCGGGTGCGCAGCAAGTACGGGGTGACGGTCGTCGGAATCAAGCGGCCCGGCGAGGACTTCACCCACGCCACCGCCGAGACGGTCGTCGAGCACGGCGACATCATCGTCGTCACCGGCAGGACGGCGGCCGTGGAGCGGTTCACCGAGCTCGACCGGTGAACCGCTGCCCCTCGGGGGCGCCGGCCCCGGCACGGCGGAGGCCGCGGGCGGCGCGGCCCCCGGTCCGTCAGGCCAGCTGCCGCCGGGCGGCGACGACCGCGGCGTCCACGTCGCGCGTGCCGGTGGAGACGCACAGGGTGTAGGCGACGTCGTCCATGCGCCGCCGTACCTGCTCACCGCCCTCGCCCCGGTACAGCGCGCGGAGTTCCTCGTACTCCTCGATCAGTTTGGTCAGCACCGCAGGGTGAGCCATCACCACGGGTTTTCTCCTCCCGCCCCGGCCACCCTGACCGGGACGAGGGCTCGGCTACCCAGGACCCATACGGTCATGCGTGGGGGTACGCGGCGGGCACGGCCCCGGGCGGGCGGGGTGCGAGCCGGCGGTTACCGTAGGGCCATGGAGATCTGGATCAACCCCGCCTGTTCGAAGTGCCGCAGCGCCCTCACGCTGCTCGACGCGGAGGGCGCCGGCTACACGGTCCGGCGTTACCTCGACGACGTGCCGAGCGCGGAGGAGATCCGTGCGGTGCTCGGCCGGCTCGGGCTGGAGCCGTGGGACATCACCCGGACCACGGAGGCCGAGGCCAAGGAGCTGGGGATGAAGGACTGGCCGCGCGAGGAGGGCTCCCGGGAGCGGTGGGTGGAGGCCCTGACGCGGCATCCGAAGCTGATCCAGCGTCCGATCATCACGGCGGACGACGGCTCGGCCGTGGTGGGGCGTACGGAGGAGGCCGTGCGGGAGGCCCTGGCGCGGTCCGGGCGCCGCTAGCCGCTGCCTCGCCTGGAAACGGCGGTGGGTACGCGGCCTGCCCGTACCCACCGGTCCCGGCGGGGCGTTATCCGGCGAAGCTCAGCCGTACCTGGCCGATGTGCTCGTTCGGGCCGCCCGAGTCGACGTAGCACTGGACGGCGGCGCAGTCGACGGACCCGACGACCTCGCCGGTGGTGGGCGACTTGCCCTGGAACGCCTTGTTCACCACGAGCTGGAAGGTGGCGGCGCCCTTGTCGTCGGTGCGGTAGGGGGTGGCGCTGCCCCAGTTGCAGGCGTCGGCCCCGTTGACCTTGGCGCACTGCCCGACGAAGTACTCCGCGCCGGGCTGCGCGCCGGTCACCGAGACGGTGACGCTCTGGCCGTCGTTGAGGTTCTCCGACGGGGTGACCGTGATCTGTGCGGCCTGGACGGCGAGCGCGGGGGCCTGGGCCGCGACGGAGAGGCCGAGGGCCAGCGCGGCGGCCGCGCCCAGTGCGGGTAACGGTCCGGTCCTGAAATTCACCATGACGTCGTGTCCCTTCCCATCCGAGTGGTCGGAAACGAGAACTCGCGGGCGGCTGGCGGCACTTCCGCCATTCCGTCCGTTTTGGATCCTCTGGAATGATCACACGCCGCTGAGCGGAAGGGCATCTTCGATATTGCTGCGCGAGGGCCGGAGGAGGGCTCGGCGGCCCTCGATAGACTCCCCCGAGATCGATCTTCACAGGGGAGGACGCCTCGATGGCGCTCAGAGACCAGACGGCGGGAATCCGGGGCAACCTCGCATGGGGGTCCGCCCGGCACGCCCGCGCCCGGGCCGTCGCCATCTTCGCGGCCCCCAGCACGGGCCGGGTGAGCGATCCCGTCATAGGTCGCGTCCAAAAGGCACGCGCGATAGCCGGCCTGCTGACGACCTTCGCGCTGATATCCGTCTACGGCGTGGACGGCGGCTGGAGCGCGGTGTTCGCGGACGGGCTCACCAAGCTGTTCCTCGCCCCGCTGACCCTGATACTGGTGGGGCCGCTCGTCATCGCCGGCTTCATCTGGTACGCGCCCCCGCGGCACCGGGCGTTGCTCCGCTCACGCCTGCGCTACCCCCTCAAGGCCATCGGCTGGTACCTGGGCGTTCCCGCCCTCGCCGTCGGCGGGTTCCTCGGCCTGGGCGGGCTGCTGAAACTGATGGAGGACGTCGTCGCCGTCCAGATGCTGGTCGGGCTGCTCACCCTGGTCGTCGGGGTTCCGTATCTGGTCTGGTCGGCGTGCTTCCTCTTCTTCGCCTCGGGTCCCGCCGCCCGCTACGCCTTCAACACCGCCGACGTGCACGCCGCGCTGCCGGCCGTGCTCACCACCGTCCTCGTGTGGGTGCTCAACCTCGTCCAGCTCGGCGACGGCCTGCCCAACGGGCCGCTGCCCGTGCAGATCGCGGCCTTCCTCGGCGGACCGCTGTCGGTCACGGCCGTCTCGTACTGGGAGGTGCGCGTCCTGCGCACCCGGTACGGGGTGCGCGTCCGGGGCTGAGCGACGGCCACGGAACGCGCCGCGGCAGGCCGGGCCCCCGTCCGGGCCCGGCCTGCCGCGGCGTTCGCCGGAAGGGCTCAGCCGAGCTTCTTCATCTGGGCGTCGACGACGTCCTTGGGCTGCTCCGCCTTGCCGGCCAGGCTCAGGGCGTAGAAGGAGGCGACCGTACCGCCCTTGCGCGCCACCACCATGTGGGTGGTGGCGGCGTCGCCGCCCTCCACCTCCATGGCGAAGGTGAAGGCGACGGACTCGTCGCCCGCCGTGAGGGAGAGGGGCTCGACCTTGGTGAACTTCGTCTTCTCACCGTCGGCCGTCATGACGAAGCCGCCGGCGCAGGCCGCTCCCGCCTTCTTCACCGCGGCGATGGCGTCCGCCGCGCCCTGGCCGTCGTGCGAGCCCAGCGTGGCGGCCGTGACGGTGGTGCCGAGCGCGCCGAGGCCGGCCTTCATCTTCTCCTCGGCCGAGGCGCCCTCGGCCGGCTTCGCGGGCATCTTCATGGCCTTGCGCGTCACGGTCGCGCCGGGCTTGCCGGCACCGCGCATCGCCATGACGTCGACCAGCGGCTTGCACTCTGCCTTGTCGCTGCCCATGGTCTTGGTCGACTCGGTGTCCGCCTTGGTGGCGCCGGCGACCTTGAGGCCCGGAAGGTCGCTCTCGGCCAGCGCGAGCTTCTCCAGCTCGGCCTGCGACAGGGCCTTCCCGGCCGGGGCGGCGGGCGCGCCGGCGGAGGCCTTGGCCTTGGGTTCGTCCTTCGCCTCGGACTCCTTGGAGCCACAAGCGCCGGCGAGCAGGGCCAGCGACATCGCGGAAGCGGCGATGGCGGTACGACGGACGGTGATGCGACGCATGGAAAAGCTTTCTTTTCGATCGGTGAGACAACGTTCCCGCACGCCGGATTTCCCGGCGTTCACGCGGACCGTCGTGTGCGGATCAATCTACGTCCCCCACCGACCGACAGATCAACATAATTTCACCCCTGGCCCCAATCGTGACGTCGGCGCAATCACTCGTCTATCCGACCGAGGCCTGGGGGGCGCATTCCCTTCCTGATAACGGATCAAAAGGCTTGCGGTCCGGCGTCAGGCCGGCTCATCGCTCCGCAGTTCCCTGAGCTCGCCGTAGTACTCGCGTATGCGGACGAGTTTTTCCGCGACGGCTTCGTCCGTGACCGATGCCATCCCGTCGAGGAACTCGAGACACCAGTCCCGCCCGGAGTCATCACTTCCGCGTATGTACTCCAGGGTCCGTTCGACGCCGTTGACGACGAGGAAGGCGTCGGGCAGCCCGCAAAAGGTGTCGAAGCTTCTGGACTTCGCATCCCACAGCAGCCAGACGTCCTCGATCCGCCGCTGTTCGGCGACGAGCAGGGCCGCCATGCCGATGCGATCGCTGTACCCCCAGGCATGGCCGTGACCGAGGATTTCCTGGCGCAGCAGAAAGCGCGCGAAGTCCGCGGAGCAGGGGCCGGGGTCCGCGAGGAGCAGGTCCAGCACTTCCTCGCGGTCCTTCCAGCCGGCGTCGTACGGGAGGCCCTCGGCGTCGTAGCGGCCGTCGAAGGCCAGCAGTTCCCAGCGGTCGGGGTCCGCCTGCCACCAGGCCGGGTCGGGAACGGTGGGCTCGCTCATCGGGACTCTCCTCGCGGGGCGGTCATCGGCGTCATGGCGCGCAAGTGGAACTGATCGGTCTGCTGCCGGCGTCTTCAAGATCGTCTTTGTCCAGCGAGAGAGAAGAGTACGACCGTGGAATCCCTCCCGCAGACCACCCGTGGCACCCTGTCACGCCGCGCGATGCTGACCCTCGGCGCGGGAACGGCGCTGACCGCCGCCCTCGCCACGAGCGGCACGGCCTACGCGTCGACGCCCGGCGACGACGAGATCTGCCGGCGACTGAGCCGGCTCGAGCGTGAGCACTCCGCGCGTGTGGGGGTGTTCGCGCACAACCCGAGGACGGGCCGGACGGTGCGCTACCGGGCCGACGAGCGCTTCCCGATGTGCTCGGTGTTCAAGACGCTCGCCGTCGCCGCCGTCCTGCGGGACCTCGACCACGACGGGACGTTCCTCGCCAAGCGCGTCCACTACACACAGGGTGATGTCGACAAGGCCGTCTGGGCGCCGGTGACGAAGGACCACATCGCCGACGGCATGACCGTGGCCGCGCTGTGCGAGGCCACCATCCAGCAGAGCGACAACGCCGCCGCCAACCTCCTGCTCCGCGAGCTGGGCGGCCCGGACGCCGTCACGCGCTTCTGCCGCTCGGTCGGCGACCCCGTCACCCGCCTCGACCGCTGGGAGCCCACGCTGAACTCGGCCGAGCCGTGGCGCGTGGAGGACACCACGAGCCCCCGCGCCATCGGCCGGACCTACGCCCGGCTCGTCCTCGGCGACGCCCTCGCGCCCGAGGACCGCGAGCGGCTGACGAAGTGGCTGCTGGGCAACACCACCAGCACCGACCGCTTCCGCAAGGCGCTGCCCCCCGGCTGGACCCTCGGGGACAAGACCGGAGCCGGAAGCTACGGCACCAACAACGACGTGGGCGTCGCCTGGAGCCCCGACGGCTCGCCCCTCGTGCTGTCTGTCCTGACGACCAAGCACAGCCCCGACGCCAAGGGTGAGGACGCGTTGGTCGCCGAGACCGCGAAGCTCCTGGTGAGCGCCCTGGCCTGACGGCCGGGAACGCCCGGGAGCACACCGGGACGCGGCGGGCGGGGACCGTCACCCGCCCGCCGCGCACGGCTCGCCGCCCGCCGCAGCGGCCACTACGTTCGAGGCAGCCGATCAGCTACCGAGGAGAGCGCCCGATGGCCGGTCTCGTACGCAAGAGCCTCGATTCGCCCGAGGAAGTCCGCCCCTTCGAGGACGGCAAAGGAAAGCTCGAGCTGGTGGACGCCGGTGCCGGGGCCGTCGGCAGGGCCACCTTCGAACCCGGCTGGCGCTGGACCCAGCACATCAAGCCGATCGCCGGGACCGACAGCTGCCAGGCCTCCCACGCCTGCTACGTCATCTCGGGCCGGATGCACATCGCCATGGACGACGGCCAGGAGGACGACTTCGGGCCGGGCGACTACATGATCTGCCCGCCCGGTCACGACGCCTGGGTCATCGGGGACGAGCCGTGCGTCCTCGTCGACTGGCAGGGCTTCGCCGACTACGCCAAGCGCTGACCGGTCCGCCGACCCCCGGAGCTCAGTCGGCGAAGCGGCGGACGTAGCGCTTCTGCCAGGGCGTTTCGACGGCGTGGCGGTCGTAGTGGCGGCGTACGAACGCCACCGCCGCGTCGGCGGGGACACCGTCCAGGACGGCGAGGCAGGCCAGGGCGGTGCCCGTGCGGCCGCGGCCGCCGCCGCAGGCGATCTCGACGCGGTCGGATCCCGCCCGCGCCCAGGCCTCGCCGAGCACCGCCTGGGCGTCCGTGGGGCTGTCGGGCAACCGGAAGTCGGGCCAGCGCAGCCAGCGGGACTCCCAGGGAACCTCCGGGGGCCGCTTGCCCAGGAGGTACACGGCGAAGCCGGGGAGCGGGCCGGGCGGAAGGCCCCGGCGCAGCCCCCGGCCCCGGATCAGCCGCCCGGAGGGCAGCCGCAGAACACCCACGTCGTCGATCGCCCACGTTCCCGCCACCCGTTCACCGTAGCCGCCGCGCGACGGGGCGCCCAGGTGGAGAGCCGCCCCGGCGACGACGCGGATCGTGTGACGACGAGGGGCACGGTGGTGGCAGGTGAGCAGGGAGCGCTCCGACGAGGTAAGCAGGAACCATGGCCCTTCAGCGGAGACGGTTCGGTTCCGGGCGGCGACGGCCGCTCGGCCGCCGCTCGCTGATCGCGGTGCCGCTCGGGCTCATCGCCCTGGTCACGGTGGTCGATCTGCTGACGCCCCCGAACATCCATCTGGGGCCGCTCCTGGTCGCCGCGCCCGCCATCACCGCCGCCATCGGCGGCGCGGCGCTCACCGCCGTCATCGGGGCCCTCGCCGTGACCGCCCAGGTCGTCATCGGGGTCTTCCACGGCGGCCTGACGACGCCGAACCACCAGGCCCAGATCGCCGCCCTGCTCCTCATCTCCATCCTCCTGGTGATCTTCCGGCACGCCCAGGAGGGCCACGAGCGGCAGCTCAGCCAGGCGCGCCTGGTCGCCGAGGTGACCCAGCGGGTGTTCCTGCGGCCGATCCCCGCCAGCATCGGACCCCTGGCGTGCGCGTCGGTCTACCTCGCCGCCGAGGCCGAGACCCGCATGGGCGGCGACCTCTACGCCGTCGCGCGGACCCGGCACGGCACCCGCGTCATGATCGGCGACGTGCGCGGCAAGGGGCTCTCGGCGATCGGGGACGCCGCCCTGCTGCTCGGCGCCTTCCGCGCGGCGGCGCACCGCAACCCTCCGCTGCCCCGGCTGGTGGCCCATCTGCAGAACGCCTCGTACTGGGAGATGACGGAGCCGGACGCGAGCGGGGAACGGTTCGTCACCGCGGTGGTCCTGGACATCCCCGACGACCGGCCGCTGATCCAGCTGATCAACTGCGGTCACCCTCCCCCGCTGCTGCTGAGCGGGGGCGAGGTCACCGCCCTGGCGGTCGCCGACCCCGCGCTGCCGCTCGGCATGACCGGCGCCCTGACGGAGGACGACTACACCACCGAGTCCTTCCCCTACGCGGTGGGCGATGTGCTGCTGCTGTACACGGACGGCGTCATCGAGACCCGTGACGCCGACGGACGCTTCTACCCGCTGGCCGAACGGGTCGCCTCCTGGCAGGAGACAGATCCTCAGCGGCTCGTCCATCGTGTCCACCGCGATCTGCTCGCCCACGCCGGGGGGTCCGTGAGCGACGACGTGGCCATCCTGGCCATCGAACGGCGTGACCCGCTCGTGCCGGTGCCCGGCACGGCCCACGGGGCGGAGGAGGACGGCGGAAGCCCGCCCGCGGACGGGCGGTGAGGCCGGACGGGCGATGCCCGCGCCCCCGTGCCCGCGTCGTCGTGGCGCCGACGGTCTCCGCGACCCGGCGTGTTGCATCCTGGCGACCCAGCGCCCCGGAGGCGACAGCGCCCCGAACCGAGAGAGCGGCAAGGAATGAGCGACATGACGGTGTGCGAGGTCTGCGGCAACGACTACGAACTGTCCTTCGAGGTACGTGCCGCAGGAGCCGTGCACGTCTTCGACAGCTTCGAATGCGCGGCCCACAAACTCGCGCCGATCTGCGACAACTGCGGATGCCGCATCCTGGGCCACGGCCTGGAGACGGACGGCATGTTCTTCTGCTGCGCCCATTGCGCACGGGCGAAGGGCTACACCCAGCTCACCGACCACGCCTGAACCGGCGCGCTCGCACCGCGGCGACGGTGGCGGCGGGCATGCACGAGGGCGGGGCCCCGGGCCCCCTTCATCCGCTACCGTGACAGCCGGCCGCGAAAGCGTGGAGGACCCGATGAGCACCGGCAGGCAGTGGACCGTCGACGGCATCAGTGACGCGCTCCCCCACCCCGAGCTCCGCGCCACCTTCCTGCGCGAGGTGTCGTTCACGGACGTCGACGCGCTCCCCGGCCTCCTGCGCCACTGGGTCGGCTTCGTCCAGGAGTTCGAGGCGGAACGCCCGCGCGTCGAAGGCCTCAGGAGCCTCGTCGACGCGGACGGCCGCCTTCCCACCACGCGCACGGCCGGCTTCGTCGAGGTGAGCGCGGACGAGCTCCGCGGCGCGGCCGGCCGGGGCGGCCGCGGCCTCGCGTGACCCAAGGGTCCGCACCGGGCCGGCCGGATCACACACCGAGGCGCTGCCGCTCCCGCTCCGGCCAGCCCGGAAGGCTCATCAGCGGCGGCAGTTCCCCCGTCCGGGCGGGGCGACGGAGAACCTCGCCGGGCCGGTCGCCGGGCGTCAGCACGACGCTGCCCCAGTGCTCCGGCAGCGGGCGGCCCTGCGCGCGGAACTCCGTCCGCATGGCCACGTAGAGCAGCTCGAAGGCCTGCATCGAGATGTGCGCCCAGTCCCCCTTGACGTGCTCCTTGTACTGGAGGTCCACCTGGCCGATCGCCGCGGCGCCGTGGCGGCGGCAGATCTGGTCGAGGATCCCGAACTCCGTTCCCCACCCGACGGGGAACACCAGCTCGGCCAGCGTCGCGCGGCGCGTGGCGTGCTCGCCGCTGAGCGGCTGGCGCATGCCGGCCAGCTCCGGGTGCAGCAGGGACAGCATCGGGCGGGCCATGGCCTCGGTGGTGCGGCCGCCCCCGTACTGGTCGTAGAAGGCCCGTACGTGCTGGAGCGAGGCGTCGCCCAGCAGGGGCCCGATCAGCCGGGAGACCTTGGAGGAGTCGAATCTCAGGTGGTCGCCGTCGATGAAGACGACGATGTCGCCGTCGCTGGCCCAGATGCCCTTCCACATGACCGATCCCTTGCCGGAGTCCGGGATCTCGGTGATCGGGCCGGCCGACGAGAAGTCGATCACCCGGGCTCCGGCGCGGGCCGCCCGCTCGGCGGTGTCGTCCGTGGAGTGGTGATTGACGACCAGCACCTCGTCGACCGCCCCGGCCGCCATGAGCTCCTCGACGACCGGCCGCACCACGCCCTCGATCGTCGGGCCGCAGTCACGGGCCGGGATGACGACGGAGATCCGCAGGGGCGCGCCGCCGGGCGCCGTGCAGGCCCGTCTGGCGGCGGCGAGGTCCTGGGGGCGGTCCGTGCCGGGCTCGAGGAAGGTCTTGATCGTCACTGTGCTCAGCCCTTCGGCCCTCGGTCGGCCCCCCGGTGCGGTCACCCCCTCGACGCGTGCGGCGCGCAGGGCCGCCGAGACCAGCATGAGGGATCGCGCACCGCGCCGCTCGGCCTCGTTCGGCCGTACGGGCTGCCGGGGCGGCCCGCCGCCCGGCCGGCCCGGGCGTGGTGCCCGCGCCGGCCGGCCTTCGGGGCGGCCGCGTCAGCCGACGTCCTTCTGGAAGTGGAAGGCGGAGATGGCCATCCGCTCCCGCAGGTAGAAGCGGTGGGCGTCGGTGCGGTGGGTTCCGGAGTCCAGGGTGAACAGATGGCAGCCGGACTCGCGGGCGTGCTCCTGGAGGTGCGCCAGGAGGTGGTGGCCGACGCCGGTGGAGCGCGCGTCGGAGGCGGTCACCAGGTCGTCCACGTACAGCGCCCGCAGCGCGACGGTGTTGACCAGTACGCGCCAGCCGGCCGCGCCCACGCACACGCCGTCGTCGCCGTACGCGGCCGTGAAGCGCAGGCCCTGGCCGTGTCCCTCCTCGTAGACCTGCCGGAAGAGGTCTTCCGTCAGATGCGGGCGCAGCTGCCGCAGGACGGGCAGGAGGTCGGATATGAGGCGGTCGTCGCCGGGAGCGAGGTCGATGATCTTCATGCCGGGCACCCTAATGGCTTCCGGCCGCCGTCAGTAGCGTCGCCCCTTCGCGTCAGGCCGCGACGACGGCTCCGGGTCCCGTCAGGCGTTCAGATGCCAGCTCGGCGTTCCCTGCGCGAGGGAGAGGACGAGCAGCAGCACGAGGTCGGCGCAGCCCAGAGCGCAGCCCAGGAGGGCGCGGAAGCGGCGGCCCGTGCCGCGGGCCAGGGCGGTGACGCCGAGGGCGAGGGCGCAGGGGCCGAGCACGACGTTGAAGACGAGGAGCCCGACCAGTCCGGAGACGAAGGACGCGATCGCCATGAGGTCGGCGTCGCGGCGCGGGCCGTCCGCGCGGTGACGGCCGGTGCCGGCGGGGGCGGCGGGGGCGGTCGTGCGGGGCGCGGTGCGTTCGCGGTCGTGGGTGACGGTGGTGACAGAGGGTTTCATCGGTCCTTCCTCTCGGGCCGGGCCGGGTGGCGCGTGCGGTCAGTGGTCGCGCCGGTGGGGCCGGCGCTCGCGGAGGGCGAAGACCAGGAGCCAGGCGGACACGAGCGCCGCCGCGACGAGGCTCACCGCCGGCGGGATGTGGGCCACGGTGCCGGACAGGAGGCCCAGGGCGAGGAGAGCCGCGACGAGGAACGCCATCGTGTGCTCCCTCCTTTCGGGTCGGCTCTTCCGTGATCTCTTCTCCGCGTCGGCTGCCCGGCAGGACGGGACGGAAACTGCGGCCGTGCGAGGTCTGAGCGCGGGGATCGAGGGCAGCCGCACCGGTGACCGACCGTCACCGACGGCGAAGGAGAGGCATCATGGCGAAGATCGAGGAATCCATCGAGGTGGCCGTCCCCGTGACCACGGCGTACAACCAGTGGACGCAGTTCGAGGAGTTCCCGCGGTTCATGGAGGGCGTGGAACGCGTCGAACAGCGCACGCCGACGCTCACCCACTGGGTGACCAAGACGGACGGCGTCCGGCGGGAGTTCGACGCGGTGATCACCGAGCAGATCCCCGACGAGCGCGTGGCCTGGACGACCGTGGCCGGTGAGGTCCGGCAGGCGGGCGTCGTCACCTTCCACCATCTGGATGTGGGACGGACCAAGGTGATGCTGCAGTTCGACCACGACCCCGAGGGGTTCGTCGACACGCTCGGCGACAAGCTCGGTTTCGTCCGCCGTCAGGCCAAGGGCGACCTGGAGCGCTTCAAGACCTTCATCGAGTCGCGGGGCATCGAGACGGGCGAGTGGCGCGGCGCGGTCTGACCGCCCGCGGGACGCACGCGCGCCCCGGGCGACGGGGAGCGCGCCGCGCCGCCCCCGGCCGCGTCCGGCCGGGGGCGGCGGCGTCCCCGCTCATGCCCCGCCCATCCCCTCCGCCTCCAGGATCTGACGCGTCGCCACCCCGTGTGGACACGATGCGTTGACATGACGAACAGGACATGGAGAATTTTTCGCCCACGGCGGAATAGGGGCGGGAGCGTAGGGCAGGCGCACGTCCGACAGCCGAACGAAGGAGGGCGCGCGTGAGCACCACACAGGCGACCCGGTCGACGACGGCCGAGGAGAGCAACTCCCCGCGGGAGTACGACGGGCAGGCGGAGGGGCTGCCGGAGGTCAAGGACGCGGCCGGCGTCGACCCGCGGGACGCCCGGTCCCTGACGAAGGTGTTCCTCGACCGTCTGGCGGTCCTCGAGGAGGGCACGCACGAGTACCAGTACGTGCGCAACACCCTCATAGAGATGAACCTCTCGCTGGTCCGCTTCGTCTCCGGCCGCTTCCGGGCGCGTTCGGAGCAGATGGAGGACATCGTCCAGGTCGGCACGATCGGCCTCATCAAGGCGATCGACCGCTTCGACCTCACCCGCGAGGTGGAGTTCACCACCTTCGCCATTCCCTACATCACCGGTGAGATCAAGCGCTTCTTCCGCGACACCAGCTGGGCGGTGCACGTGCCCCGGCGGCTGCAGGAGCTGAGGGTCGAGCTGGCCAAGGCCACCGACGAGCTCTCCAGCAGGCTCGGCCGCTCCCCCAACGTCAGGGAGCTGGCGGAGGTGATGGACCTGTCCGAGGAGCAGGTCGTCGAGGCCCAGATCGCCAGCAACGGCTACCGGGCCAACTCCCTCGACATGCCGGCGGACGACGAGGCCCCGCAGCGCACCCGCGCGGTCTCCCGGGCGTGGGTCGAACGCTTCGGCACCACGGACGAGAACCTGGAGAAGGTCGAGAACATCCAGGTCCTGGGGCGGCTGCTGCCCGAGCTCGACACCCGGGAGCGGCAGATCCTGCGGATGCGCTTCGGCGAGGAGCTGACGCAGTCCCAGATCGGGGCGCGGCTCGGCATCTCCCAGATGCACGTCTCCCGCCTGCTGAGCCGAACGCTCGCGCGGCTGCGTACGCACATGCTCGCCGAACAGTGAACAGTGAGGTGCCGTGGCGTACGGAAAGTGCCGGCGTCATGACGCCGCGTCCCATCGTCCCCACTTCCCCTCGTCGTGCATCGCCGTATCGTGGAGACATCGTCGTCCGGCTTGTCGGCGATCGGGGGGTGACGGGTGGGGGACGTGACGGCCGCGGACGAGGCCTTCACACATCCGGCGTTGTTCTACCGGGACCGGTACGAGTACCTCGCCGCCAATGTGTCGTTCATCCGCGCCGGCCTGGAGGCCGGCGAGCCGGTGGCGGTGGCCGTGCCGTCGCACAACCTGAAGCAGTTGCGCGGAGAGCTGGGCACGGACGGCGCGGCGGTGCGGTTCCTCGACATGCAGCAGGCGGGGCGCAATCCGGGGCGGATCATCCCCCGGGTCCTGCTGGCCTTCGCCGACGCCCATCCCGGCGTGCGCGTCCGCCTCGTCGGTGAGCCGATCTGGGCCGGCCGTTCCGCGGTGGAGTACCCGGCCTGCGTCCAGCACGAGGCGCTGATCAACCACGCCTTCACCGGCCGGCGGGTCACCATACTGTGCCCGTACGACGTGGCGGGGCTGGCCCCGGAGGTGCTGGCGGACGCGCACGCCACCCACCCGGTGGTCATCGCCGACGGCAAGGAGGCGCCGAGCGGCTCGTACGCCCCCGACCGTGTCATCGCCGCCTACAACCGGCCGCTCCCGCCGCCCGGTGCCGCCGCCTTCGCGTTCGTCTTCGACGGCGACCTTCTCCCGGCCGCCCGGCACCTCGTCCTCGAGCGCGCCGTGGCGCTGGGCCTGGCACCCTCGCGCCGGGACGATCTCGCCCTGGCCGTCGCCGAGCTGACCACGAACAGCGTGCTGCACGGCGGCGGCTCGGGCACCGTACGGATCTGGGCCGAGGACGAACACGTCGTGTGGGAGGTGACGGACGGCGGCCACATCGGCGACCCGCTGGCGGGCCGCTGCCCACCGCCGCCGGACCGGCCGGGCGGGCGCGGCCTGCTCCTGGTCCACTACCTCAGCGACCTCGTGCGCGTCCACACCCTCCCGGGCGGCACCACCACGCGCTGTTATGTGCGCCGCTGAAGGAACCGGACAAAGGGACGCGAAGCCTTTGCCGCAGAGTGATCACGGTGCGTGAGCGGACCGTCCGCATATCGGACGGGCGAGCGCCCTCTCCCCGCGCTTGTCCATACTCGAGCCTTCTTCAGTCTCGCATTATGGACAGGTTTTGACCATGACCCGGACACTCCCCTCTTCCCGCACACCGGAGGAGAGCCCCCCGCAGCAGGGCTCCGCCCTGTCGAACGGGCTCAAGCAGCGACACCTGTCGATGATCGCCCTCGGCGGCGTCATCGGCGCGGGCCTCTTCGTGGGCTCCGGCGCCGGCATCGCCGCGGCGGGCCCGTCGATCGTGCTCGCGTACGCCGTGTCCGGCCTTCTCGTGATGTGCGTGATGCGGATGCTCGGCGAGATGTCCGCCGCCAACCCCGTCTCCGGCTCCTTCTCCGTCCACGCCGACCGCGCGATCGGCCGGTGGGCAGGCTTCACCGCCGGCTGGATGTTCTGGACCCTGCTGGTCGTGGGCGTGGCGGTCGAGGCGATCGGCGCGGCCCACATCGTGCAGGGCTGGTTCCCGGGCACCCCGTCCTGGATGTGGGTGCTGGTCTTCATGGCGCTCTTCTGCGGCACCAACCTGGGCGCGGTCGCGAACTTCGGTGAGTTCGAGTTCTGGTTCGCCGCCCTGAAGATCGGCGCCATCGCCCTCTTCCTGGTCCTCGGCGCCCTCGCCGTCTTCGGCCTCCTGCCCGGCAGCCACTCCCCCGGCACCGCGCACCTGCTCCACGACGGCGGCTTCCTGCCCACCGGCGCGGACGGCCTGCTGACCGGTCTGCTGGCCTCGGTCGTCGCCTACGGCGGCCTGGAGACCGTGACCATCGCGGCCGCCGAGTCCGAGGACCCGGCCCGCGGCGTGGCCAAGGCCGTGAAGACGACGATGTGGCGGATCGGCATCGTCTACGTCGGCTCGATGCTGGTGATCGTCACGCTCATCCCGTGGCACGACAAGACGGTCACGGAGATGGGCCCGTACGCCGCCGTCCTCGACCGCCTCGGCGTGCCCGCCGGCGGCCAGATCATGAACGTGGTCGTGCTCGTCGCGCTGCTGTCGGCGATGAACGCCAACATCTACGGCTCCTCGCGCATGGCCTACTCGCTGGTCTCCCGCGGCCAGGGCCCCAAGGCCCTGGGCAAGGTCTCCGGCGGGGTGCCCCGCCGCGCGGTGCTCGCCTCGTCCGCGTTCGGCTTCGTCGCCGTGCTGCTGTCGTACTGGTGGCCCACCACCGTCTTCGCCTGGCTGCTCAACATGGTCGGCGCGGTCGTCCTGGTGGTGTGGGGCTTCATCGCCGCCTCGCAGCTGCTGCTGCGCCGCCGGCTGGAGCGCGAGGCGCCCGAGAAGCTCGTGGTGCGGATGTGGGGCTTCCCGTATCTGACCTGGGTGACGCTGGCCGGTGTGGCCGGAGTCCTCGTGCTCATGACCATCGACACCGACACCCGCGTCCAGCTGTACTTCACCGGCGGCCTGGCACTGGCCCTCGCGGTGACCGGCTACGTGCGCCAGCGCACCGCCACCGCCGCCGACGGACACTGACCTTCCCGTTCAGGCGCCCTCCGAAGGCCGGTTCCCCGCACCCGGGGAACCGGCTTTCGGGCGTTCGCGCGTACCGGGCGCGGCCGGCGACCACGGCCCGCCTCCCTGTGGTGTGATCGGAGGCGACGACGAACCCGACCGGAGGGAGCGGGCCCCATGGGCGCCCTGAAGATCGCGCTGGAGGAGGGCTTCGACGGACAGCACGTCGTGGTGTCCGTGGACGGGGAGGTCGCCCTGGACGAGCCGGCCCTGCGCACCCGGCTGCAGACCGGCTACGCCCGGCTCCTGGAGATCCCTGCGTCGGGCGGCACGCGCGCGCTGGAGGTATCGGTCGACGGGGTGCGGCGGCTCAGCAAGGACGTCGATACGGAATCCGTCGGGGCGGTCCGCGTGAACCGCGCTCCCGACGGGCGCCTGACCGCTGTGACCGGCGGCGACCTTCCCGGATAGCGAGCTGCGCTTCCTGCGGCACGCCCCGGAGCGGTTCGTGCGCCAGGGCGACATCGCGTGGTTCGACCACCACGGCTTCGAACAGGTGCGGCAGGCCCGCTCCGAGGACCGCGCCGTCACGCCGAGGGTCGTGGAGCGCGTGCAGCGGCTGGAGCACCGGATCGCCGACGGCACGGGCGACCGCCCCGCGTGAACGCCCCGGCGGCCGGCGCGGATCGCGGTCGCGGGTCGCGGCGTCAGTCCGGCGGCTCGCCCGTCGCCGGGTCCACCGTGCCGGCCGCCTCGTCGCGACGCCGGGTTCCCTTCTCGCCGGTGTCCTCGGTTCCGGCGTCCCGGGCCTCGCGCCGGTCGCGGGCGCCCTTTCCGCCCTTGGGGACCGCCCGGTCCCGCCGGGGGCCGCTCGCCTGCTGGTCCTGCATGTCGCGGGGAATGCCGCCGCGGCGCCGGTCCGTCATGACCGCCGGTCCTTTCCGGTCCCGCCCTTGCCAGTCCGTTCGTACCGATCGGAACCGCTCTTCCTGTGCTTGTCCCGGGCCATGCCATCCACCTCCGGCTCGTACGGCGGGTGCCTCGGCCCGCCGTGGATACGGCGGGACCTGCCGAGTACCCGCTCGCCGGATACGCATGCGCCCCCTGTGACGTGAGGTGCGGCGGTGGGGTTACGGCGCGAGCGGCGCGAGGGGTTCCGCGGGCCGGGAGTGGTAGTAGCGGGCGTAGTAGTAGCCCTCGGCCTCGTATCCGGCCGGGTCCATGCCGAGGGCCGTGACACGGGCCACCGTGCGCCGCTGTTCGTCCTCGTCGGTGAAGCGGCGCTGCGGGTGGAGCTCGGGCGAGGTCTCGCTCACCAGGCCGTGGTCGCGCAGCACGCCGGCGATGGGCCCGTAGTCGACGGTCCGCAGGGCGAAGGCGGCCACCTGGACGTCCCGGGGCGCGTGCGCCAGCACGCGGTCGAAGGTGCGCGGTCCGATGTAGCTGAGGCCGCCGGTGACCGTGATCAGCCACGCGTTCCCCAGGGCGCGGGCCAGGTCGGGGCAGGCGTCGGCGGTCTCGAGGTCCACGGCGAAGGCGGCGTCCAACAGGCCGACGTCACGGGCGTAGGCGACGGCCCGCGGCGAGGCGTCGACGCCGACGACCGGTACGGCGTCCGCGCGGCGGCGCGCGGCGTAGAACTCCCGGTCCCGCCGGGCGAGCTCCTCCGTCGTCAGCGCGGCCACGTCGGGGCTGGTGTAGTGCGCGTAGAGGTCGGCCAGGGTCAGGTCGTGGTTGAGCAGTGCGGCGTTGACGCCGTAGGAGCAGCACAGGTCGACGACCGCGCCGGGCGGCCGGGAGGGGGCCCGGCGGGCCCGCTCCTCGGCCAGGGCCCGGTAGACGGGCTGGGCGTGGTGGGGGATCCGGTAGTCCAGCGGCCGCAGCCGGGTGAAGTAGGCGCGCGGATCGGGCCGGTCGTAGACGTCCTCGAAGTCGCTCTTGCCCCAGTCGTGTCCTTCTGTGGCGTCCGTCGTCATCGTCCGTCTCCTCGCCCGTCGGAATCCGGTGGTGCGACCGGGCGGCCACCCGGCCCGGATCGGGTGGCCGAAGGCCGCGAAGGGTCCGGCCGCGAGCCCGGTTCGAGCGTCGCCGCCGTCGGTCCGCCCGGTCGCGTTCCCCTCACGCGCCGCGTCCTCCCGCCGAGGCGTCCAGGTGCGCGACGAGCGCGTTCGCGACCGGCTCGACGGCGTCCGCCGTCAGCATGTGCCCCATCCCCGGGACCATCTCCAGCCGCGCTCCGGCGATCTCCTGCGCGATGATCCGGCCGTGGCCCGGCTTGACCGGTTCGGCGGTGCCCTCGACGACGAGGGTCGGGGCACTCACCCGTGCCAGTGCGCCCTGCGGCTCCGCGTCGGGGTCGGCCATCCCGGCGAGCCGGTGGTTGGCGGCGCTGCGGGGGTCGCGCATACGGTCGTAGAGCCGCTCCTCCAGGCGGCGCTGGGCGTCCTCGTCGAAATCGGACGGGCACGCGGCGCCGCGCAGGACGCGCGCGAGCTCGATCTGGAAGTCGACGGTCTCGGCCCGGGTGACGGGCGGCGGTCCGGCGGCCGCGTTCCGGAAGAAGTCCACGAACTCCGCAGTGGGCTCGGGCAGGCTGCCTTCCGGCTGCGGCTGACCCATGAGGGCGCGTACGAGCACGTGCGCCTCGCCGGCGCCGAGCGGCGAGGAGCCGATCACGGTGAGGCTCTCGACGCGGCCGGGGTGCTCGGCCGCGATCCACTGGGCGAGCATTCCGCCGGCCGAGTGGCCCACCAGGTGGGCCGAGCCCATCCCCAGGGCGTCCATCAGGCCGACCGCGTCCGCCTTGAGATCGGCCCAGGTGTAGGGGTTCCGCTCGAAGTCGAGGGCGGTCGAGCGGCCCACGTCCCGGTGGTCGTACCGGACGACCCGGTGGCCGGCCGCCGCGAGCCGCCCGACGAACTCGTCCGGCCACAGCAGCCCCTGGCTCATCGAGCCGGCGATGAGCAGCACCGGCGGGTGGGAGGGATCCCCGAACTCCTCGGTCCACAGCTCGATGCCGCCCACCTCGACCATGCGTCCCACCGTTGACATCTCTGACGTCGCTGACATGCGTTGCCCCTGTTCTCCGCGGTCCGTTCGTCCTGCCGTCCGCTCGTTCCGCGGACAGGTGGAACTCTGCCGTGCCGGCCCACCGGTGCCATCCGTAGGAATACTGGCCGTCCACGTGCCGCCGGACCAGTGGGGGTGGCGGGCCGTCAGCGCAGCAGGCGGGCCAGCTCGGCGCGCGAGGTGATGCCGAGCTTGGGATACACCTTGTACAAGTGGTACTCGACGGTGCGCGGGCTGAGGAAAAGGCGGGCCGCGACATCCCGGTTGCTCACACCTTCGGCGACGAGCCGGGCGATGCGCAGCTCCTGGGCGGTGAGCGTTTCGAGGGCGGCGGGGCGGGCGGCGCCGGTCGTCTCCCCGGCCGCCCGCAGCTCGCCGCGCGCCCGGCGCTCCCACGGCCCGGCGCCCATGCGGTGGAAGGCCTCCGCCGCCTGCCGCAGGTGGGACCGCGCGTCGCCCGTCCGCCGGTCGCGACGCAGCCGCTCGCCCAGCAGGAGCGCGGTACGGGCCCGGTCGTACGTGGTGGCGTCCTGGTCGTCGTCCTCGCCGAGGAGGTCGAGCGCCTGCCTCAGGAGGGCGATCGCGTCGCCGTCGTCGGCGGCCAGGGCCTCGCAGCGGGCGAGCAGCGCCCGGGAGCGGGGTGAGGCGGCGTCGGCCGACCACCGGCCGAGGAAGTCGGTGGCGGCGCGGGCCGCCGCGAGGTCCCCGGCGGCGACGGCCGCCTCCACCCGGTCGGCGGTCGAGCCCCACACCACGACGGGATGGCCCGCGCCGGGGCCCGCCGAGGTGAGCGCGGTGAGCCGTTCGTGGGCCCGGTCGAAGCGGCCGAGTCCGAGGTCCAGCAGGCCGAGGGCGTACGACGCCACGCCGGCGCGCAGTCCGAGGCGGTGCGGAATGGCGATGGCCAGTGCCTCGTGCGCGTAGGCGCGGCAGTCGTCCTCGCGGCCGCGGACGGCGGCGCAGACCGCGAGGTTGGCGAGGTGGGCCGCGACCGAGTTGTCGAGGCCGGTCTCCCGGGCGAGGGCCAGGCCCTCCTCGGACAGGGCGGCGCTGAGCGCGAATCCGCTGTTCATGCGCTCGGCCGTGGCGGCGTTCTCCAGGACGACGGGCAGGGTGCCCACCATGCCGGAGACGCGGGCGACGCGGCCGGCACGGGCGCCATAGCGGGCGGCGGCGTCGCTCTCGCCAAGGAGGCTGGCGGCGGCCGCCGCCCACAGCAGGCGGGCCGCGGCGTTCTCGCCGTCACCTCCGTCATGACCGTCGCCTCCGTCGCGGCCGTCGTGTCCGTCGTCCGGGAGGCCGGCCAGGGCCCGGCGCAGCAGCGGGACACCGCGGCGCGTCTCTCCCTCGTAGAGCGCGCCCATTCCCATCAGGACGTCACGCAGGAACGCGTCGGCGGGCACCAAGGGCGACCCGGTCGGCCCGGTCAAGTCCACCGCCTGCCGTCCGATGCGTACGGCGGCCTCGGTGTCGCCGATGGCGGCGGCGGCCTCGGCGGCGTCGGCGAGCAGCGCGAGGACAACGCGCCGGGTGGCGGCGTCGCCCTGCTCGTGTGAGCCGTCCGTTTCCGTCGTGTGCGCGGCAGCGCGTTCGGCGGCCGCGAGGAACGCCCGCAGCGCTTCGGCGGCGTTCCCCGAGGACAGCTCGAACCTGCCGCCGATCTGGGCGAGTTCGGCGAGCAGTACGGGCTCCCGGGCGAGGTCGCGGGCCGCCGCGAGGGCCGTCTGGGCCCGCCCGGGGTGGCCGCCCAGCCACGCGGCGGCGGCCGTGTCCTTGAGTCGGCGGGCCTTGCTCCCCGGGTCGGGAGTCAGTTCGGCGGCTCGGGCGAGGGTGTGGGCGGCGTCGGCGTAGCCGCCCCGGGCGCGCGCCCGTTCGCCGGCGGCGGCGAGCGCGGCGGCGACGTCCTCGTCGGGGCCGGTGGCGGCTTCGGCGCGGTGCCGGGCCGCGCGGTCGCGGTCGTCGGCCTCCTCCAGGAGGGCGGCGAGGTGACGGTGTGCCGCGCGACGGGCCGCCGGGGTGGCGCCGGCGTGCACGGCGGCCCGGATCAGCGGATGCCGGAAGCGGACCTCGGCCGACAGCAGGTCGACGATCCCGGCCGCCTCGGCGGCGTACAGGGCGTCGGGGTCCGCCCCGAGCCGGGTGGCGGCGGCCCGTATCAGCCGGGGGTCGCCTCGTCCCGCCAGTGCGGCGGCGAGCAGGGCGGTCCGGGTGTCCTCGGGCAGCCGGGCGATCTGCTCGCCGTAGATCCCGGCGACGCCGTGCCCCACCGGCAGCGGGTCGGGCAGCGGCGCCCGGCCCGTCAGCTGCTCGGCGGTCAGCAGGCCGGCCGCCTCGTGGAGGGCGAGCGGATTGCCGCCCGTGGCGGTCGTGACGAGCTCGACGACCGTGGGTTCCGGTGTGATCCCCGCACGTGCGGCCAGCACCTCGCGCGCGCCCTCGGCGTCCACTCCGCCCAGGTCCCGCGCGGGCAGCGCGCGGAGCGCCTGCCGGGCCGCGGCCACGTCGCGGGTGCCGATCAGCAGCCCCACGCCGTCGCCGTCGAAGCGGCGGGCGGCGAAGAGCAGGGCGTCGGCGGAGGCCTGGTCGACCCACTGGAAGTCGTCGACGACACAGAGCAGGCCGTCGGTCGCGGCCGCCTCCGTCAGGAGGGACAGCACGCCCGCCGAGACCAGGAACCGGTCCTGGGCCGCCGCCGGCTCGGCCAGGCCCAGCGCGGCGCGGACGGCGTCGCGCTGGGCGTCGGGCAGCGCGTCGGCCAGGCCGACGACCGGACGCAGCAGCTGGTGCAGCGCGGCGAAGGCCATCCCCGACTCGGGCTCGGCACCCGTCGCCGTCAGCACCCGCGCGGGGGCCGCGTGCGCGGCGGCGTACCGCAGGAGCGTGGACTTGCCCGCCCCGGGCTCGCCGCGCAGCACCAGGGCCCGGCCGGAGCCGGAGCGGATGTCCGTCAGAAAGCTTCCGAGCGCGTCGAGTTCGTCCCCGCGCCCGGCGATCCGGTCGCCCGCCATGCCTGTGCCCTGCCCCCGTCGATGCCGGGGAACGGCCCTGCGCCGCCCCCTTCAGCGGGGCCGACTGTACCCTTTTCGATCTTTCCCGGTCGCTTTCGGATCCTTGCCGATCGTTTCCCGCCCGGCCGCGTCCCGCCGGCCGGTCACATGCAGACCTCGAACGTCGTCTCCAGGTACGCCGGCACTCCCGTCGCCCGGGCCGCGTTCACGGCCGCCAGCCGCTCCCACGTCGCCGTGCCGAGCGCCGGAGCCCAGCCTTCCATGGAGCGCACCTGCCACTCGCAGTGCTCGGCCGGGTCCAGGACGATGCGCGACAGTTCCTCGTCGGTGAGGGTGCCGCCGTCGAAGACGAACCCGACCTTGGAGACCGTCCAGACGCCGCCCGGCGGGAGGAAGTGCGTGGCGAGGAGACGCGGCCGGCCCGTGAAGACGATGCCGGTCTCCTCCCTCGTCTCCCGCACCGCCGTCTGCCACGGGGTCTCCCCCGGGTCGGTGTTGCCGCCGGGGAACTGCCACAGCCCCGGATCGACCGACGACCGGAGCTGCAGCGGGCGGCCCTCACTGTCGGTGAAGAACAGACAGCCGTACATGGTCGCCTTGGGCAGCGTCGCCAGGTACTCCTCCGGCGGAAGCCACACGCTCGTCACTGCGGGGCCCTCCCCTCTCCGCTCGATACGATCGCCCGCTCGCGTGCGCGCACGCGGGCGTGTATCCCTTCAACTGAGTCACCCGGGCGAAGGACACGATCCCTGGGGCAACGCGAAGGGCGGCGGCACCCGGGGTGTCCCGGGTGCCGCCGCCCTTTCCGTGCTCGTCCGCTCGGTGCGTTTAGTACGCGGAGTTGACGTTGTCCATCGAGCCGTACTTGTCGGCCGCGTAGTTGCAGGACGCGGTGATGTTGGCGACCGGGTCGTAAATGTTCCACGAGGTGCCCTCGACGTGATACGCCTTGAACGTCGGGTCGATGATCTGCAGCAGACCCTTCGACGGCACACCGTTCACCGCATTGACATCCCAGTCATTGATCGCCTGGGGGTTACCGGTCGACTCACGCATGATGTTGCGCTTGATGCCGTCATAGGAGGCCGGGATGCCCTTGGCGCGCAGGATGTCCAGGGACTCGTTGATCCAGCCGTCCAGGTTGTCCGCGTAGGCCTTCTTCACCGGAGCGGGCTTCGCGGCGGGCTTGGCCGGGGCCGGCTTGGCGGCGGGCTTCATCGGCTTACGCGCCTCGGAACGGCTCGCACGCTCACGGTCGGCCTTCGCCTTCGCGGCGGCATCGGCCTTCGCCTTCGCCTCGGCCTTCACCGCGGCAGCGGCCTTGACCTGCGCCTGACCGGCAGCAGCGTCCGCGGCCTTCGCCAGCTCCGCGTCCTGCGTCACACCGAACTCCTGAGCACTCAGCGACACCGGCTTCACACCGACCGAGTGAGCATCCGCAGCCTGAGCCTGCGGCACCAGGGCGAACGTCAGAGCGGCGGCACCAGCAGCGGTCACCAGACCCGCAGCGGAGAACTTATGAGCCTTGGACAGAGCGGAATAACCGGAGACGGTGGAGCGCATAACGAGCTGAACCCTTCCAATCGCTTAGTCGCAATGGCCGTCAATGGCGCAAAAAGAGCGCCGTTTCTCGGTCGACGGCGCCGTGCGACTCAGCAATTGTTAGCGGCACAAAAACCCCCTGGCAAAGGTGTGACCTACGGCGGAACGCCGTATTCACCGAACGAAATGCGCGCCGAAGGGGCCTATTGAAGCCTCGGCCTCCACTACCCGGATTCGTATGTGATCCAGGCCCCATGAGGGGCCTCACAACCGACCCCCCTTCGACTCACAGCACGTGAGCACTCGAGTGCGGTGGACGCCCCTGCCCGGGCATGTTGCAGAGACTCCTCTGCAGAGAACTCTATGCAGAGGAGTCTCTGCAACTTACGATGCCGTCATGACCGAAGCCTCCGGAGCCCCACGTCCCACTCGCCGCATCGACGCCCGCAGCCTGCGCGGGCTGGCCCACCCCCTGCGGATGAGGATCTTCGAGTTGCTCAGCCTCGACGGGCCCGCGACCGCCACGCTGCTCGCCGAGCGCCTCGGGGAGAACACCGGCACCGTCAGCTGGCACTTGCGCCACCTCGCCGAGCACGGCTTCATCGAGGAGGAGACCGGACGCGGCACGAAGCGTGAGCGCTGGTGGCGGAGGGTCGGTGTGGCGAACGAGCTGAACATCGCCGAGTTCCGCGACGACCCCGAGAGCCGGGGCGCACTGTCCGTCTATCTCCATGAACTGGTGCAGCAGTACTTCAGCCGGGTCGTGACCTACGTCAACGAGGACTGGGACGCGGAATGGCGCGCGGCGGGGACCGTCTCCGACTGGCGTGACCTGCGGTTGTCGCCCGAGCAGCTCGCCGCCCTCAACACGGAGCTGATGGCCGTCATCGCCCGTCACACGCCCGCTGCGGACGCCGAGCCCGTCCCCGGCGCCCTGCCGGTCGTCGTGCAGCTGCAGTCCTTCCCGCGCAAGGAGCGTGGCGGCTCATGACGCGGAGTGCCGGCGGTGGCGGCCTCCTGCGCCGCCACCGCGATTTCCGGCTGCTGTGGTGCGGTGAGACGGCAGGCAAGTTCGGCGCCTCGGTGACCGGGGTCGCGATGCCGCTGATCGCCGTGTCCGACCTGCGGGCCGGTACCTTCCAGGTCGGGCTGCTGAGCGCCGCCGCGTGGGTGCCCTGGCTGGTCATCGGCCTTCCGGCGGGTGCCTGGGTGGACCGGGTCCGGCGCAGGCCCGTCATGCTGGCCGCCGCCGTGGCCTCGCTGCTCCTCTTCGCCGCCGTCCCGGCGGCCGCCGCCTTCGGCCGCCTGAGCATCGGCCTGCTCCTGGTCGTGGCGTTGCTGACGGGTACCGCCGCCGTCTTCTTCCAGACCGCCTACACCGCCTATCTCCCCGGTCTCCTGGAGCCCGCCGACCAGGCCGAGGGCAATGCCAAGCTGCACGGCAGCGCGTCGGCCGCGCAGATCGCCGGGCTCGGCTCCGGCGGTCTGATCACACAGCTGGCGGGCGCCGTGAACGGGCTCTTCGCCAACGCCGCGACGCTGCTGGTGTCCCTTCTCTGTCTGGCGGGCATACGGCACCGCGAGCCCCGCCCCCCCAGGGCCGGGCGTCGCCGGGGAGGGCTGGCGGGCGAGGTCGGCGAGGGGCTGCGCCTCGTCGCGGGCGACCCCTGGCTGCGGACGCTGACGCTCTTCGGAGCCGCCTCCAACCTGGCGCTCATGGGGTACCAGTCGATACGGGTGGTCTTCCTGGTCCAGGACGTCGGTCTGGGCCCCGGCACGGTGGGGGTCCTCGTCGCGGCCGCCGGTGCCGGAGGGGTGGCCGGGGCCTTCGCGGCCCGCCGGGTCGCCGGCCGGTTCGGTACGGCCCGCGCGACGCTGCTGTTCGAGGTGGGGCTCGCCGTGTTCGCCCTGCTCATGCCGCTGACCGTCGGCGGCACGGGGGTGCTGCTCTTCGTGGCGGGCGGCTTCTGCGTGACGGCCGGCGTCGTGGGCGGCAATGTCATCAAGGCGGGCTTTCTGCAGAGCTACTGCCCGCCGGAGCTCCTCGCCCGGCTCACGGCGACCACCGCGTTCGTCAACTACGGGACGATCCCGCTCGGCGCGCTGCTCGGCGGCGCGCTCGGTACGGCGCTCGGCCTGCGCACTGCCATGTGGATCACGACGGCGGGCGTCCCGCTCGCCGGCCTGGTGCTGCTCCTCTCCCCCGTCCGCCGGGCCCGGGACCTTCCGACGTGCCGTCGGCCGGTGGACGGGGCAGGGAGTGCGGGTGCCTCCGGCGGATCCCGCCGCGCCCGCGCCGGCGGCTGAACGGTGCCGCCCCCGCCCGGATAGCGCGGGCGGGCACGGAAACGGCGAGTGGCCGGGGGATTTCCCCGGCCACTCGCCGTCTGCCGCGCTCTTCGGCGCTAGGCCCTCGCGGGCTCGGCCTCGCCGCGGGATCCGGGCACCTGCTCGGCCGGAGTGCCGCCGGCGCGGGCACCGCCCTCGGGGCGGGGCGTGGGGCGCACCAGCGCCAGGACGAGGAGGCCGCCGACGGCGGCCGCGACCGCCGCGCACAGGAAGACGCGGTCCAGGCCGGCCGCGAAGGCCTCGTGGACCAGGCGCGCGGTGTCGTCGCGTACGGCGGCCGGAGCGCTCTCGATCATCCGGTGGGCCTGCCCGCCCGCCAGCGCCGACGCGGCGGCGTGCGGGTCGGCAGCCGTACCCGACTCCTCGAGCACCTTCTCGACGCGGCTGGTGAAGACGGCGCCCAGGCCGGCGATCGCCAGGGTCATGCCCAGCTGGCGGAAGGTGCTGACCGCGCCGCCCGCCATGCCCATGCGCTGGGGCGGCACGCTTCCCATCGCCGCCGACACCAGCACGGGCATCGCCAGCCCGGCGCCGGCGCCGGTCACGCACAGCCCGGCGATCACGGCGGACCGGCCGGCGTCCGCCGTCAGTCCGGCGTTCAGCAGGAGCATGCCGCCGGCGACCACGAGCAGGCCGAGGCCGATCGGCAGCCGGGGCGTCAGGCGCTGCAGGTAGCGGCCGGCCACGAGGGAGACAAGGAAGGAGACGACGGCCAGCGGGGTCAGGGACAGGCCGGCGTCGATCGGGCCCAGGCCGATGACGGACTGCAGCCACAGCGAGAGCAGCGCGAGGCCGCCGAAGGCGCCGCCCTGGAGCAGGAGCGCGCCGCCCATCAGCCCGCTGAAGGAGGGCCTGCGCAGGAGGGCCAGGTCCAGCATGGGCTGGCCGCCCTTGCGCTCGGCGCGGATCTCGGCCGTCACGAAGGCGGCGAGCGACACCACGGCCACGGCGAAGGCGCCCAGCGTGAGCGCGGAGGTCCAGCCGTCCTCGCTGCCGCGGATGAGCCCGTAGGTGAGCGCGGCGGCGGCGAGGGTGAAGGTCACGGCGCCGGGGATGTCGAGACGGCCGGAGGGCGCCGCGTGCCGGGCCTCGTCGCGCCGGTCGGGGGCGATGACGCGCAGCGTCATGAGGACGGCCACCGCGGCGATCGGCAGGTTGACCAGGAAGACGGCCTGCCAGCCGATGTGTTCGGTCAGGAGGCCGCCGAGCAGCGGGCCGGCCGCGGCGGCCGCGCCGTTGACGGCTCCCCAGACGCCGAAGGCGGTGCCCCGGTCACGCCCCTGGTAGGTGGCGCCGAGCAGGGCCGTGGTGGTGGCGAACATCGCGGCGCCGCCCACGCCCTGCACCGCGCGGGCGGCCACCAGGACGCCGGCGCCGGATGCCAGCCCGCAGGCGAGGGAGGCCAGGGCGAACAGGATCAGCCCGGCCACGTAGAGCCTGCGGTGGCCGAAGCGGTCGGCGAGCGAGCCCGCCGCGAGCAGGAGGGCGGCCAGGGCGAGGGCGTAGGCGTCGACCACCCACTGCAGGGAGGCGAAGCCGGCGTGCAGGTCCTCGGCCATCTGCGGCAGTGCCACGTTCACGATCGTGACGTCCACCAGCAGGATGAAAGCGCCCAGGGAGACAGCCATCAAGGGCCGCCACTTACGCATCCGAATCTCGTTTCGTGGAGTGTTCAGTGGAGTTGTTGTTCAGTGGAGTTGTCCGCGGAGTTGTTCTGCGGAGTGTCGAAGAGGTGCTGGGCCCGGCTCGGAGGTCCCTTCGGGGGTCCGGTGAGCCGTCCTCGTCGAGCCTGCGGTGATGCCGCCCGATGCCGCAGCCAATGATCCTTACGTGGCGGATTTCGACATCCCGTAGCCTTCTGTGGTGGATATCGACACCGATCTGCGGGCGCTCCTGCCCGCCCTCGACGTTCAGGACCAGCCCCTCGTCCACGCCCTGCAGATCGACGGGCGGGCGCCCTTCAGCCGGATCGCCGACGTGCTGGGGGTGTCCGACCAGACCGTCGCCCGCCGCTACACCCGGCTGCGCACCACGAGCACGCTGCGCGTGGTGGGGCTGACCGATCCGATGCGGGTCGGCGACACCCCCTGGTTCGTACGGGTGCGCTGCACGCCGGACGCCGCCGGCTCGGTCGGCGAGGCGCTGGCACGGCATCCGGACACCAGCTGGGTGAAGCTGACCTCGGGCGGTACGGAGATCATCTGCAACGTCCGCACCCGCGACCGGGGCGAGAGCGACGCCCTGCTGCTGCAGAAGCTGCCGCGCACGCCGCGGGTCGTGGACGTGTCGGCGCACAGCCTGCTGCACGTGTTCTTCGGCCAGGAGCGCAGCCTGGTCAGCAAGACCGGGCCGCTCACCCCCGAACAGGTCGCCGCCCTCACCCCCGCCGACGCTCCGGCGAGCCGCCCGCACGAGCCGGCCGCGCCGTACCCCCTTGAAGCGCGCGACCATCGCCTGCTGGCTGCGCTGACCCAGGACGGGCGCGCTCCGCTGGGCGAACTGGCCGCGGCCACGGGCTGGTCGCAGACCACCGTCCGGCGGCGACTGGCGGAGCTGCGCGCGGCGGGCGTCCTCTACTTCGACCTCGACTACCACCCGCGGATCCTGCACCACGGGTTCCGGGCCACGCTGTGGCTGCAGGTCGAGCCGGCGCGGCTGGACACGGTGGGCCGGGCGCTGGCCGAGCATCCGGAGGTGCCGTTCGCCGCGGCGACCACCGGCGCCACCAATCTGTGCGCCAGCATCAACACGCAGAACGCCGGTTCGTTCTACCGCTATCTGACCGGCCCGGTGGCCTCCCTGCCCGGCGTCCAGCACGCCAGCACCGCCCCCACCCACCGCCTCCTCAAGGGCCCGGGCCCGCTGTGGCCGCAGCCGGCCGCCGGCGGAAAGCCCTGATCAATGGTCATCTCCGGGCCGCACGCCTACGCTTGCGGTCCATGATCACTCGCACTGCGGACGCCTTGCGCGACGGATACGAGATCTCGACCGATCCCGGCCGCCTCGACACGGGGCTCGTCCACCGCTGGTTGTCCACCGACGCGTTCTGGGCCATCGGCCGCAGCCTCGAGACCGTCGAGCGGTCCGTCGCGGCCTCCGTCAACTTCGGCGCGTACGACGCCGAAGGCCGCCAGGCCGGTTACGCGCGCGTCGTCACCGACCTCGCGACCTTCGCCTGGCTCTGCGACGTCTACGTCGCCCCGGAGCACCGCGGCAGGGGCGTCGGCACGCTCCTGGCCACCGCCGTCCGCGACCACCTCGCCCCCTACCGCCTCAAGCGGGTGCTGCTGTCCACCCTCGACGCGCACGAGGTCTACGCCCGGGTCGGGTTCGCGCCCGTCGCCGATCCGGGGAAGCTGATGATGATGAGCTTCTCCGACTCCTGATCCCGGCGACGGCGCGGGCCACGGGCCCGGCCCCGGTCAGCGCTTCCCGGTGCCCGCGCCGTCGCCGGGGGCTCCGCCGCCGGGCAGGGCATCCGCCAGGCGCTCCGGCGCCGCCTGCCTCCAGGAGTCGACGAGGATGTCGCGCAGCTCGTCGAGGTCCTCCAGGGCCGCGAGCCGTACGCGCACCCACGCGGAACTCGCCTCGTGCGGGGGCACCCAGAACTTCTCCGGCTCCGCCGCGATGAGTTCGGCCCGCTCGTGCCGGGGGCAGCGGACGGCGAACGACGTCCGGTCGTCGGGGATCGTGATGTACATCTTCCCCGCGACCCGGAAGGTCGGCATGTTCCACGCCTCCTTCTCGGCCGTCTCCGGGAGGGAGAGCGCGATCCTGCGGACGTCGTCGGCATTGATCATGGTCACCACGTTAAGGGGTGGATGGCCATGCGCTTCCCGTACGGGCGCGCCGGGCATGCTCACGGTCGTGGGCCGCGCGGCTACGGCACCGGAGGAACGCATGGACACTCCCACTACGCGACTGGCACGGTTCCTGCGGGGCCTGCCGGCACCGCTGGTCGCCGTGGACGCGCTCGTACGCGACGACCGCCGGCGGCTCCTGATCGTCGACCCCGTCTACAAACCCGGGTGGGACATCGTCGGCGGCTTCGTGGAGGCCGAGGAGGACCTCCCGGCGGCGCTCGCCAGGGAGGCCGAGGAGGAACTGGGCCTGCGCGGCCTGCGCACCGGGCGGCTGCTGGCGGTGGACAACCTGTCGGCGGCCGCGTACGGCAGGTCCCTCCTGGTGTTCATCTTCGCCGCGCACCCGGACCGTCCCGTACGGGCCGAGGACCTGGTCCTGCAGGGCTCGGAGATCGCGGCGGCCGAGTTCGCCGACGAGGAGACGGCGCTGGCGCGGTTCCCGGAGCCGTTGCGGCGCCGCGTGGCCGCCTCGTTGGAGGCCGAACGCGGGGCGCACACCGCCTTCCTCCGCGACGGCCTGCCGCCGGCCGCGTCCGCTCCCCCGGGTGCCTGACGGTCCACGCGCCGGCCCGCACCTCCCCCGGCGGCCGAGGTCACACAGCCCACTGCCCTTCACGCATGAGGTGACGGCCTGGCAGCTCGTGCTCCTCGTGCCACGTCTGCACGGCACGCGGCAGCACCCTGAAGTACCCGTACGAGCCGCCGTTGCGACGCGGATCCCACCCGTAACGTTCCGCGAACGCGTCCGCCGCCGCGGCCGGCACCTCCCGTGCGGTGAAGCTCTCCACGTCACCGTCGATGAGGACGACGTCCCGGGTGTGCCCGAGCGCGAGGCGGGCGCGCCGGCCGTCCCGCAGGTTGCGGCCGGTGGGGTTGGTGAACCGGGTGGACATCCATATCGCCTCGCCGTCCCACAGGAACCACAGCGGCACCAGGCACGGCAGCCCGTCCTCGTCGGCCGACGCGACCCAGATGTCCTGCTCACGCCCCAGTCTCTCCAGCACGTCGTGCTTGCGCTGTTCAGGGCTCCGGGGCGACTCGGTGATCTCCATGTCCCGAGACGCTAGTGTGCCGGATCATCGCCCGCATCGGGCTCGGGCCGTAGGACCGGATCACCGCCCGCATCCGGCTCCGGCCGTAGGGCCGAGGGCGTATGACGCCCCGTAAGCTGCCCGCTCATGAATGACGACGTGCGCAACATCGTGCTGGGCCTGACGGCCAGCGGCATCAGCGGGGCCGCCGGCTGGTTCGTCAGAACGCTGCTGTGGCGGCGCCAACTTCGGCGGAAGCAGACGTTCTTCGGCCTGCCGGGCGGGTCCGAGTGCCTGCTCGTGGTCAACCAGGACCCGAGTGCGAGCGGCCACAGCGTCTCGCGCTACGACACCTTCGCGCTGCTCGAGCTGTCCGCGCTGATCAAGGAGTGCGGGGCGAACGCGGACATCGTGGCGCACGACGCCGCCCGGCAGGGGTTCGGCACCCGGACCGAGTTCTGCGTGGGCGGACCGGCGTCGAACCACCGCACCGAGGCGCACCTGCGCGCGCTCCTGCCGGGTGTGGAGGTGAACACCGACTACGAGAGCGTTCCTGACGGCGGCGCGTTCACCATCGGCGGCCAGACGTACCGGATGGACAAGGGCAGGGTGGAGTACGTCCTGCTGGCCCGGCTCACCGCCCCGGCCGGCGGCCGCCCGGTCTTCCTCTCCTCGGGCCAGCGGGGGATAACCAACCAGGCGGCCATACGCTATCTGGCCCGTCACCACGCGCGGCTCGCCCGCCGCCATGGCCTCGACGGCACGTTCTGCCTCCTGCTGAAGGTGATCGGCTCGGACGTCTACGGCCCGGACATGGTGGAACTGGTCGCGGACGTCACCACGGCGGCGACGGCGGACGCCGCGCCCCCGCGGTGACGAGGGGCAACTCCGTCATTCATCATTGCTCCGCTTCCGGTTCGGATCGAGGCTGCCGATCTCCTCCCGCAGCTCGTCCATGATGCTTTTGCTCTTCTTTCCCTGGGAGGACCGGTAGTCCTCCCAGAGGTCCATCGCGCCGAGCAGAATGAGCACCAGGCCGAGGGGGCCGCCCTGGAACCACTTGACCTCCAGATCCCAGAACAAAGTGGCAAGAACGGAACCGGCGACAATGCAGCCGATCCCGATGATCTTCTTGAAGCCGAATTGGTTCGTGGGCTTATCAGAGTTCACGGGCGCCTCCGTCATTTGCGCGTACGTACGGTGGACATGACATCCTAACCAGCGCAAACCCGCCCACCCGAAGCCAGACCGAAAATCACCCTGCACAGCTGGCCGAAATCTTCCGAGACCAGGAAATGGCCGCCGTCCAGAATTCAGGTCTCGTCTTCACCGAGGAGAACGGCCAGGCGTACCGACCGGACGATTGCCGGGCTGGGCTCAGCGGCCCTGCAGCCTCCTGGCATTGTCACCGAAGGTCCACCCCTTGGAGCCGTCCCAGTTGAGGGACCAAGTCATCAGGCCCTTCAGCCCGTTGCCGTAGGTGTTCCAAGCCTGTTTCACCAGGTCAGGGGGCATGTAGCCGCCACCGGCGCCGGGCTGGGCCGGCAGCCCCGGCACCTGCTTGTCGTAGGGGACGCGAATGGTGGTGCCCTGGACGGCCAGCCCCTTGTTCAGGCAGTCCGTCTGTGCGGTGAAGCCCTGCACCGTCCCCGCGGAGTACGAGTCGCCGGAGCAGCCGTACATGCTGCCGTTGTAGTACTGCATGTTGAGCCACCACAGGCGACCGTTGTCCGCGTATTTCTTCACGATCGGCAGGTATGCGCCCCAGATCGAGCCGTAGGTGACGCTGCCTCCGGTGACGTAGGCCGTCTCGGGTGCCATGGTCAGACCGAACTCCGGGGGCATCTGCTCGAGTATGCCGTCGATGACGCGGATGAGGTTGGCCTGGGAGGTGGAGAGTCTGCTGATGTCGCCGCTGCCGATCAGGCCCGTCTCGATGTCGATGTCGATCCCGTCGAAGTTGTATGCCTTCAGGATCGGTACCAGGGTCCGTACGAAGCGGTCGGCGACGGCGCTGGAGCCGAGGTCGATGCCGGCGGTGGCGCCGCCGATGGACAGCAGGATCGTGGCGCCCTCGGCCTTCGCCCGGCACATCTCGGCCGGGGTGGGGACCTTGACCGTGGCGTCCATCCCGTCCTCCCACAGGGCGGTGCCGTCGAAGCGGATGACGGGGAACGCGGCGTTGATCACGTTGTAGCCGTGGTCGCGGATGCGGGGGTCGGTGACCGGCGTCCACCCGAACGGCGGGTGGACGCCGTTCGCGGCGCCGTCCCAGTTCTCCCAGTACCCCTGGAGCACCTTCCCCGAGGGTTTCGGCTTCACCGCGCACGTGTCCTCGGACGGTGGTCCCGGCGCGGCGGCGACGGGGCCCTGCGCGGCGAACGCCATGGTCAGCGCCGCGGTCCCGGCTCCCAGGAGGCGTATCAGGCGCGCTGTTCGTCCGCTCATGTGCCGTCCCCCTCGAGCCGGTTGGGGAATCTTTCACCGAACGTAGGGCGGGCATGGTCGACCGTCAATAGGTCCGGACCAATCCCGGGTCGTCCCGTGTCACACGGCGGTCTCGTCCAGCGTCCGCCTCCACAGGTGCGGGAGGGGGGCGGTGCGGGCCAGGGCGTCGTCGCGCATCAGCGCGCAGCGGACGGTCGTCGGGGTGCGGGTGAAGGAGACGTAGGTCGGCAGGTTCTCCTGCACGTTGTAGAACATCGACGCGGCGGCGAGCCGGGCCCCGAAGCAGCTGAAGGCCGCGGGGAACGTGATGCTGCTGGTACTGAGGGGGGTGGTGCGCGGGTTGCCCATCGCGCGGACGGTCCAGTCTGCCAGCGCGGGCACCAGGGGTCTGTCGAGGGCGGCACGGGCGGCGTCGCGTCTGCGGTCGCGCCGGACGACGGCGGTCTGGCGGTGGACGTGGGCCACGGCGTCCCGCAGGCGCTCCTCGGAGCACGGGAGCAGCAGGCGGTGGGCGACCGTGCGGTTGCCGGGGGTGTGGAGCTCGTGGGCCTGCCGGGTCGACATGGGGACGAGCGTCGGCAGGTCGGGGCAGGTTCCCGCGCCGGTCGACGCGGTGCGTTCGTGGCGCCAGGAGCGGAGGGCCATGGCGAGCGCGGCGAGGCAGACGTCGTTGACGCTGGCGCCGTGGGCGTCGGCCAGGTCCCGCAGGCGGGAGGCGTCCACGTCCGCGTAGGTCCAGCGGGAACGCCCGGTCGGGGCCGCCTGGAGCTCGGGCCATCGGCGCTCGGGTCGCAGGGCGCGGGCCACGTCCCGGCCGGCCCGGAGCATGCCGGAGGGTGTGGGGCGGGAGGCCTGGTGCGGGTGCGGGCCACGGGTCGCGGAGTCGGCGAGGAGGGCGAGCGCGGAATGGGCGGCGCCCACGCCGTCCTGGATGGCGTGGTGGATCCGGAAGCAGAGCCGGAAGCCCTCGGGTTCGGTGCCGGCGAGGAGCCAGAGGTCCCACTGGGGGCGCCCCTCGGGCGGCAACGCGTGGTGGAGCAGGTCGTTGGCGGCCTCGTCGACGTGTCCCGGCCCGTTCAGGCCGGTGCGGCAGTGGATGTGCACCGCCGCGTCGAGTACGCCCGCGCCCGCCCGCCAGCGGCTCCCGTCCGCCGTCCGGATCAGGTCGTTGAGCGCGGGCAGCTCCTGCGCCCGTTCCAGGACGCGCGCGGCCAGCTCCATGCGGGCCGGAGGCGGGCCGTCGAAGTCGAGGAAGAAACCCGTGGTCGGGCGGTGGGTGCTGGTCCGCCTGAGAAAGGACCGGTCGGACGGCCCGATGGGATAGCCGGACGGCTCCTTCGTACGGGACGCACGGGAGCGGGCGGGCGGTCTGCCGCGCGTCGGCGGCCGTTGGGGTGCGGCGACGGCCTCGCTCGGTCTCACGGGCATGGAATCTCCTCCTTCGGGGTGGCTGACGCCGTGTCAGCCTTCGACGCCGGTGCTGGAGTGGGACGCGCCGACGGGCTTCGATTCGGGTGAGCCGCGCTGGCGGAGGTAGATGGAGAGGACGGCCATGGAGGCGACGGCCAGCAGCTCGGACTGCCAGTTCTGCAGGGTCCGGCTCCAGAACTCCGCGCGGGCCAGGTACTCGCCCCAGTCGACGGGGGCCTCGAGCCGGCGCAGCTGCTTCTCGTTGTAGGAGGCCACGCCGGTGACGGACTGGCTGAACCAGCACATCAGGAAGATGGTGCCCATGACCAGGCCGAGCGAGTGGGAGTAGACCGCCTGGCGCCAGTCGTGGGCGGCGGCCCAGCGGGGCGAGTCGGGGCGGGCGTGTTCGCCGGTCAGCTGCTCGTGGTCGGATTCGAGGCCGGCCTTGTCGACCGGCTTCGACTCGGGTGAGCCGCGCTGGACGAGCCAGACGGTCACGGAGATGTAGAGGAAGAACTGCAGGTATTCCGACTGCCAGTTCTCGGTGACGTCGACCGCGAAGTCCGAGGAGGTCAGATAGGCGAGGTAGCCCACCGGCTGCAGGCCATCGGTGATGAGGTCGCTGTTGAACTCGGCGCGCCCGGCGATGGCCTGGCCGGCGAGGGCGAGCACGAAGGCGGCGCCGAAGGCGAGCCCGAGGCCGTTGTCGTACAGGAAGCCCCGCACCCGGCCCCTGTCCTTGCGGCCCGTGCTCCTGTGCCGCGCCGGTTCCCGGCCCGCTCCGCCGTCCCGGCTCATCGGTGCATCAGCCCCAGCGCCGTGAAATAGGCCAGACCCACGAGGATCAGCACCAGGCACGATCCGAACATCGTTCTCACGGACGGGTCACCTGCCCTTGATCTCGCACTGGTAGGGCTGTTCGCCACGCGGTTCGCATCCGGCGGCCGTGACCTTCCAGCCGGCGTCGAAGTGCGCCAGGAACAGGGTGTCGTGCTCGAGGACCGCTCGCGCCTGGTCGCCGTAGACGTCCATGTGCCGGACCGTGCCGCCCGCCGGGAGCCTGTCCCCCTCCACCGCCCGGTCGCAGGGCTCCTCGGCCGACTGCTCCACTTCCTCCCGGGTGCCGGGGGCGAGCACCGCGCACAACACCGCCGTCCGACCGCCCCGCAGCGCCTGCTCGAAGCGGACGGCCGCCGCACGCGCGTCGTCGCGGCGCTCGTCCAGGCTGCCGCAGGCCGTGGTGGTGACGGCCAGGAGCAGCCCCGTGAGCGCGGCGGCCGGGCCCACGGGGCGGCGTGGCCACCGTGGAGGCGGCCCGGGCCCGTTCACGAGGACATCACGTAAGGAACGTTAAGTCACACAAGCGCACATTCAAGATATTGAGGACGGGGGGTCGTCGGCGGTCGCCCCCCGCCGGGGTCACCGGTCGGCCGAGCCGTAGAAGCGGTAGCGGGTGAGGGGCAGCCCGGCCAGTCGGGCCGGCGTCTCCCCTTCCGCCCCGTCGGCCCACTCCGAGATCTCCACCACGCGCCTGTCGTCGGCATCGAGGTGAAGGTGCGCGGCCAGCAGCCCCGTCGGCGCTCCGTCGCGCAGCGCGTCCACCCGCGCGTCGGCCCACGCCCGCGCGCCACCGGGCGCGCCGTCGGTCTCGTGGCAGGCGACGGCGAAGACGCCGGCCTCGCCGTCGGCGTCGAGGACCACGCCGCGGTAGGGGTGCGTACGGCTCAGACCGCTGCGCTCGATGCCGGGGACGCGCGCGTCGATGCGGCCGACCCGCGCCGCGCGGCCGTCGCGGACGAACGCCTGGTGCTCCTCCGCACTGGTCCACTGTCCGTGGATGAGAAGGCCCGAGCCGTCCACGTCGGTGAAGACATGGGTGGCCAGCAGGATGGCCGGGGCGTCCGCCGCCGACCACTGTTCGAGGAGCGCGTCCGCGGCGGCGCGCGTGCGCTCCGGGGTGCCGGTGCCCCAGCGGCTGATGAGGGTGATTCCGGCGTCGGGACGGCGTAGGCCGGTCAGGCGTGTCATGAACGAAACGATCACACCCCAAGCGGGCTTGAGGTCAAGTCCGCCGGGGCTGCGGCTCAGCCCAGGTACGGCTCGAAGTCCCAGGTGGGGCGCGTGCGTCGGCGGGCTGCGAGGGTCTGCGGGTGCTGGGCGCCCAGGGTGCGGGTGAGGCGCTGGAGGGCGTCCTCCTCCACCTTGGCGGCCTGCTCGCGTTCCCGCAGGGCGCGCAGGTCCGCGGCGAGGGCGATCTCGCAGGAGAGGGTGAAGGGGTGGTCCGCGCCCAGGGCGCGGCGGGCGCGGCGGAGGGTGTCACGGCTGAGGTTCTCGGCGCTGTCGAGGCGGCCGGTGACGTTGCGGCCGGCGGCGGCGTTGAGGGCGCAGCCCAGCACCCAAGGGTGGTCGGGGCCGAGAGTGGCGGTCAAGCCGGCGAGGGCGGCCTCGAACAGGGCGAGCGCATCGACGTGTTCGCCGGCGGCCTGCAGGACGAGCGCTACGTTCGAGAGCATGCCGGTGCTGACCGGATGCGCGGGGCCCAGCATGTCGCGGAAGCCGCTCTCGCCCTCGGCGATGAGGTCGCGGGCCCGGTCGAGGTCGCCTTGCTCGCGGGCGTGGTTGCCGAGGTCCACGACGAGGCCGAGGGTGACGTAGTGGTCGCGGCCGTGCACCTGCTCCATCTGCTCCAGCAGGCCGCTCATGCCCGCGTCCGTCTCCGGTCCTCCCGTCGCCCTCAGCTCGCACAGGAGGAGGTTGTGCCGGGCTCGCAGGGTCTGGGGGTGCAGGGGGCCGAGGACCTGGACGTGCAGCCGCACGCCCAGCTCCTGGCGGGCCAGGGCGTCGCGGTAGCGGCCCATCAGACGCAGGTCCCGGGCGCAGGCCAGGCTCGAGCCCAGGGTGGCCGGATGACGGGTGCGCAGCAGCGACTCCCGCCGGTGCAGGGTCTCCACGTCGATCTCGTACGCCTGGGCGTAGCGGCCCAGCAGCCGCAGGCCGGCGCCGAGGTTGTGCCGGGCGAGGAGGGTCAGGTAGTCGTCGGGGCCGCGGAGCGCGAGGGCGGTCTCCAGGACCTCGCGCTGGAGCTGGAGCGCCTCTTCGTACTGGCCGAGGAAGCGCTGGTCGGCGGCCAGGCAGCTGGTGGCGGACATCAGGGCCACGTCCCGGCCGGTGCCGGGCGTGGCGCGCAGCCTCTCCAGCATGGCGCGGTCGAGGTCGTAGGCGGCGTGGAACCGGCCGTGCGCGCGGAGGATGTTCCCCTGCCGGACGGTGAGGTCGAGCATCTGCGGGTCGTCCGGCGGGAACAGCTCCTCCCACCGCGCCCGTACCCGCTCGGCGAGTTCGAGACCGGCGCGGTAGATGCCGCTGACGTACGTGAACATCAGGCAGTTGAGCACCAGCCGCCGTACGTCGGGCTCGGCGGCGGACAGCGCGCCGGAGGGCTCGAGGTGCGGCAGCAGCTCGGCGTAGCGGGGCCACAGGCGGGCGTCCTGGGGGTTGCCGGGGCCGGCGGCGGCGAGCACGCGGCGGACCAGCCGCTGGTAGGTGCGGCGCAGGTCGGGCGGGGTGAGCCGGGCGACGATGTCGTGGACGATCCGGTGCATGTACACCACGTCGTCCTCCGGGCGCGCCGCCTCGTCGCCGGGGCCGTGGTGTTCACGGGTGATGACGGAGTAGTCGACGAGGGTGCCCAGGGCCCGGGTCCAGTGCCGCGGCTCGGTGACGGCCTCGGCGAGGGCCTCGGGGAGTTCGCCGGGCGGAACGCGGCGGACCAGGCCGAGCGGTATCGCGCCGGGGCCGAAGCAGGTGCACAGGGCCAGGAGTTCCGCGGCGTGCGGCTGCGTGTCACGGAGCCGGTCGATCAGGATCAGCCAGGAGGTGAGGGCGCTGCGGGAGAGGTGGCTCACCTGGTCGGGGCCGTACGGCTCGGAGGGTTCGCCCTCGAGCACCATGCGCAGGTAGTCGTCGACGCCCATGCCCGATTCGCTCAGCCAGGCGGCGGCCTGGGCGACGGCGAGCGGGAGGTCGCCGAGCGCGATGGCGACCGCGTCGGCCTCGTCGTGCTGGAGTCGCCGCGCCCGGCCCGTCAGATAGCGGACGCTCTCGTGGCGCAGGAAGGCGGGGACCTCGACGACGGTCGCGCCCGCGTCGTGCCAGCCGCGGTTGCGCGAGGTGATCAGCACATGGCCCGGCCCCTGCGGCAGCAGCTCGCCGGCCTCCTCCAGGTCGTCCCAGCCGTCGAAGACGATCAGCCAGCCGCGGTGCGGCTCGCCCCGGCGCAGGGCCTCGCGGACCGCCCTGACGCGCCCGCCCGGTTCGGAGCCGGCGGTCAGGCCCAGCTCGACGGCCAGTTCGGCCAGGCGTTCGCGCAGGGTGCCGGAGGTGTCGGCGTCCACCCACCACACGACGTCGTAGTCGTTGCTGAACCGATGGGCGTACTCGATGGCGAGCTGGGTCTTGCCGATGCCCGACATGCCCAGCAGGGCGCAGACCGCAGCCCCGGGCGGTGCGTCCGTCAGCAGCCGCTGGATGTCGAGGAGCAGTGCGTCGCGCCCTGTGAAGCGGACGTTGCGCCGGGGCACCGCGCCCCACACCAGGGGTGGGTCGTTCGGGAAGCGGGGGGCCGGCCGGGCGGGGAGGCGGTGACGCCGTGGGCCGCGTCCGGGACGCCGAGCCGGTCCAGTACGCGCCGGCGAGCCCTCGGCCTCGGAGACGGTCCACAGCTCCACGGGTTCCAGCAGGGCCGTTCCCACGGGCAGGGGGCGGTGGGTGACGCTCACGGCGGTCATGCGCCCGGGGTGGCGCTCCGTCACCTCCCGGCAGGCGGTCATCCATTCCTCGTCCGTGCGGTCGGCCAGCCGGACGTACCAGTCGCTGAGGACGAGCAGCACCCGTCCCCCGGCCGCCCGCAGGTCCTCCAGTGCCCCGCCGAGCGCGTCCCGCCGGTCCACCTCCCAGTGCACGGGGCTCGCCCGGAAGCCCGCCTGCTCGAGCACATGGGCGAGCCAGACGGCCCAGGGCCGCTCGGGGCCCGCGTAGCTGATCAGGACGCGTCCCGGTCCGGGGACGGTGGAATCGCCCGTCCCGGCGTGGCCGGCCGGTGCCGCGGAGGGTGCCGGGATCTCGTACACCGAGCCGTCGGCGACCGCCAGCCGTACTCCGTGCCCGTCCACCCTGCGGGTCGCGCTCTCGCCCCGGCCGACCAGCAGGGTCGTCGGGGGGCCCGAGGAGAGGGTGAGTTCCAGCACGAGGGGGTCGGTGTCGGGCAGGGTGAGGGTGTAGGCGCCGGCGACGGCGGCCTCCTGGCCCAGGATCAGGTGCCGGCCGTCGCGCAGAACGGGGAGTTCGGTGCGCGGCAGCCGTGCGGCGATCAGGCCGACGTCGGCCAGGAGCAGCCCGTCCGGGGGGCGCCGCCGGATGGCGACGCCCGTGCCCGCCGCGCCCTGCAGCGCGGCCGTCACCGTGGCCAGCTGCCAGGCGGTCTTCACCTTCCGCACGGCCTCGGGCAGCCGTCCCCAGGCGCCCGCGAACCAGCGGGCGACGCCGTCGCGGTGCTGGTCCACCAGGGCGCGCAGGGCGGGGAGCAGCGCCTCCTCGATGAGCCGTTCGCTGCGCGGGCCGCCCCGCACGGCGTGCCAGACGGCCCTCTCCTCGGCGTGCAGCGCGGGTGAGCCGGCGCGGTGGGCCTCGTCGACGATGGCGCCGACGCGGTGGACGGGGGCGTCCTCGCGGGCGGTCGCCAGCTGCCGGGCCAGTTCCTGCCGCAGCTCGGGCAGCAGGTCGCGGCGCAGCACGATGTGGCCGGAGGCGCGGCGCTCGACGAGGTCGCCGAACCACAGCTCGGTCTCCGCCGCCACGTCCAGCCGAGGGGCGGCGGTCAGCCGTACGGCGCGCATCAGTTCGGGCTCGATGCGGGTCGCGGTGCTGAGCAGTACGGCCAGCTCCCGGTCGGCCGCGCCGCTCATCGCACGGTTCCCAGCACCCGGCCGACGGTGGTGCCGCGGTCCCAGACGACGGCGGGGAGCGTGGCGCGCAGCCAGCGCGGCCAGTGGCGTTCGGGCGCGGGCACCAGCGCCACGGGCCGGCAGCCGTGGGCGCGGATCGCCCGCACGGTGGCGAGCCACTCCCCCGGTGCGGCCCGGTGGGGGTTGAACACGGGGCCGGTCAGGCCGAGGGAGGAGAGGATGAGCACGGTGGTGCCGGCGGGCGGGACGCGGTACGGGCGCCACTGCGCCCTGGGCCCCTCGCCCGCGCCGCGCAGCGGGGATTCGGAGAAGTAGAGCGTGCGGGTGCCGGCGACGCCGGCCAGCGCGCGGACGCGGGCGACGACGTCCGTCACGTCGCGGGCGAGGGGCTCCATGGAGGCCGAGACGTCGGCGAGGATCTGGACGCCGTAGCGCAGGGTGAAGACGGGGCGGCGGGGCAGTTCGGTCAGCGGCCGCAGGCGGAGACCCGGTCGACGGCCGCTTCCACGTCGAGCTCTCCTTCGAAGGTGCTGCGGGCCAGGGCGGCGTGCAGGACGGCGGCGGTGGTCCGGGGGCGAGGAGGGGGTCGTGGGCGAGCGCGGTGCGGTGGGCGGCGGCGGCCGGGGGCGGCAGAGGGTCGACGGTCCATCCGGTGGCCGCCGGCGGGCGGTGTTCCACGGGGTGAGGGCGATGGTGCGTCCGGGGGCGCGCTGTCCCGGGGCGGGGGCGGGGTGGCCGGCCGGGCGGGGTCGTCGCTCTCCCCGGCCGAGGGGTCGGCGGCGCCGGGGGTGGGTCTCGGGCGTGGCGCGGGGCTCGGGGCGGGGGCCGGTGGGGCGGGGCGCGCCGAGGCCCAGGCATGCGGCGATGTGCCGCCAGTCGGCGGCGGAGGAGGCGTCCAGGGCGACGGCGGCCCGTGCCACGTCGCCGAGCCAGGCCTGACCCGTCACCACTCCTCCCCGACGGCCTGCTGGCGCTTGAGGAGGGCGCAGTGCTTGAGCCACTCCCATTCGGGGTCGGAGACGTCGATGCCCAGGGTGATGCAGGCCCGGAGCGCGTCGAGGTATTCGGCGGTGCTGGGCGGGCGGAGCCCGAACTGTTCGGCCTCGGCGCGGACGGTGCCCAGTTCCCGGGCCAGCGCCGAGGCGAGCGTGCGGTGTTCGGGGAGCACCGCCCCGTACCAGTGCCGCAGGTGGCGCACGGCGATGCGCACCAGGGTCTGCTCGTCGTGGTCGGGGAGGGTGAGCACGACGCAGCGCCTCAGGAAGGCCTGGGGCAGTTCCCGTTCCTCGTTGGTGGTGATGACCACGAGGTGGCGGAAGAGCCGGGCCTCGTCCTGCTCCTCCTCCGCGTGGATGCCGGCGCCGGTCTCGGTGACGGTGAAGCGGTGCGCGCCGAGGGGTACCAGGAGGCTGTTGGGCACGTCCGGGTCGGCCTTGTCGATCTCGTCGATGAGGACGACCGCGGGGCGGCCGCGGCGGTCCGCGTTGATCTCCTCGAACGGCTCGCGGCAGGTGTCGTCCGGGCCGTGGCCCAGGTCCCTGCCGCGCCGCCGCGCCGATTCGGGTGCCAGGGCCCACCACAGGGCGCCGGGCCGGACGTACGCCGCGTCGTCCAGCCGGGCGTTCTGGGGCCGGGTGCTCAGCAGCTGGGCGTCGGAGAGCCTGCGGACGCTGTCGTAGGTCCACAACGGGTCCTGGGGGTGGGTGCGCTGGGTGACGACGTGTTCGTAGTAGCGCCAGTGGTTGGTCTGCGCGAGGTAGAGCGCCAGGGAGGACTTGCCGGATCCGGGGCGGCCGCGCAGCAGGAGCGGGCGCCCGGTCGCGCGGGCCACCTTCACCACCAGTTCGATCTCCTGGGACATGACGTAGACGGCTCCGTCGCTGCGGTCCGGCAGCGCGTGGCCGCTCCGGCCGCGGGCGCCCGGGCCGCCCTCGTCCCTCTCCTTGTCGTGCGCGTTCATCCCCTCCGCCCCCAGTCCCTCATCCCTTGAACGGATCGCTGCGCGAGCCGGACCATCTGGGCCGCGGCTCTTATCGACTCCTCTTCCTCCGCCTCGCCGAAGGGCGGGGCGATGTCCACCGCCGAGGCGAACGGCCCGGGGTCCGCCCGCTGTGCCGGGTGGGGCAGCACGAGGACGCAGAGCCAGGGCATCAGGTCGTGCAGCCAGCCCACCACGCGCCCGGCCTGTTCCAGGGAGCAGGCCTGGGCGTCCAGCACGAGGAAGGTCAGGCAGTCCGGCGTCCGGCGCACCTCGTCCAGCCGCTTCCAGGGCTGGACGTGCAGCGTCGCCCTGATCGTCTCCTCGCAGGCGCGTTTCAGCTCCTCCTCCGGGTCCTCCTCGCCCCACGGCCCGGCGCCGGCGTACATGGAGATGTAGCGGGAGGCGTCCATGCAGAAGGCGCGGCCCAGGTAGTACGCGCCGGTGTCGGGGTGGGTGGCCTTGAGCACGACCGTGTGGCGCAGGGCGTGGCGGCCGGCGGGCAGGACGTGGCGGGCCGAGGCGGCGTCGACCCATACGGGCAGCACCAGTTCGACGAGGTTGCCGAAGACGCCGGGGTCCATGAAGTCGCGTACGGTGCCGACGGCGTCCCGCAGTTGGGCCGCGGCGTGGGTGTGGAGCATCTGGGCGGCGAGCAGGCCGCAGCTGAGGTCGGCGCCGGGGGCGTCGTGGCCGTCGTCGGGCAGACGCAGGGCCCGGCCGGCGTCGGTGAGGGCGCGGGCGTCCCAGACGCGGGTGAGGTGCGCCTCGATCCTGCCGGTCCACGCGCTCACGGGGTCCTGGCGGTCGTAGGCGGGTAGTTCCCGGAAGCCGGCCAGGAGCTCGGCGATGTCCGCCTCCCGGACCCCCTGGTCCCCGGCCGCGTAGCGCACGCGGGCCACCTGCAGGGCGGCCAGGTCCTCCATGCCGGCGTCGCGGACGTCCTGGGTGGTGACGTCGTCGACGAGCAGCGGCATCACGAACAGGGAGCGGTTGAAGCTCCTGCGCCACATGAGGATGTCGACCTCGCGGCGCACCCACCCCGACTTCAGCGCGTCGCGGTTGAGCAGGACGACGGCGGCGCGGCACTCGCGCAGCCATGCGTAGAGCTTCGGCCGCCACTCCTCCCCCGGGCGTAGGTCCCGGGCGTCGAGGAGGACTTCGTACCGGTCGGCGTGCAGGCGCTCCGCGACACGGTCGCGAAGGGCCCGGGCGCGCCGGTCACGGTTCGTGCAGTGACTGATGAATACCTTGCCCACCGACACCTGCCCCCGCCCCGCGCCGCGCCCCTCCACTGTCCCTTGGACCGCACCGGTTCCGCAGCCGTACAGCCGAATTGACGCGGTGGGCGGGCGCGGGGCGGGGGCCGCGGGTCAGGTCTTGGGGCACGGTTTCCAGGAGAAGTGGTAGAGGGTGCTGATGTTGCCGTCCGTGGAGTCCATCGCCAGGAAGCTGGTGGTCTTGGAGGGGTCGGAGGTGCCGGCGTCCACGCGGAGCTCGGTGTTGATGTTGAAGTAGCGGGTGGCTCCGCAGGGCGCGTAGATCACCTGGTCGATCGGCGTGGTGTCGGACGTCTGCCAGTTGTCGTTGAGCGCGCCCGTGAAGTGGTGGTTGACGAACGCGGTCTGCGACATGCCCTGGAAGTAGTAGTTGGCCCGCTCCAGGCCCGTGGCGCCCTTCTCCAGATGGGCGAAGCCTCGGTAGTCGGCCTGGGCGATGGCGTAGGTGAAGCCGTGCGGGACGTGGACGTTCAGGGCGAGCTGGCAGTTCTTGCGGAAGTCGGTCGGCTTGGAGCCGACGCCCACCTGGGCGACGTAGTTGCTGTACGAGACGGTGAAGGCGGTGTTGTCCGGGGAGACGGTCACGATGGCCGTCCCGGCGGGACAGCCCGAGCCGTTGACGGCGACCACATCGATCACGATCTTGTCCGGCGGGGGCACGCCGTCCCCCGGCCACCCCGTCGCGGTCGCCGGGGACGAGGTGGCCAGTAGCGCCGCGGCCGCGGCGGCGGTCATCACAGGTCTGAACATGGAGGTCCCTCCCACTGACTCAGGGCCCGCTGCGGCGCGGCGCTCCCGACGGTGTGTGCCGTGTGCGGCTCACGGTCAGGAGCATTCCTTCCAGGCGAAGTGGTAGAGGGTGTTGACGTTGCCGTCGGTGGAGTCCATCGCCATGAAGCTGGTGGTCGTCGCCGGGTCCGAGCTTCCGGCGCCGACGCGCAGTTCGGTGTTGACGTTGAGGATGCGCTGCACGCCGCAGGGGGCGTAGACGAGGGCGTTGACGTCGGTGACGTCGGAGGTCTGCCAGTTCTCGCTGACGGGACCGGCGAAGCGGTGGCTGACGGCCGTGGTGTTGGGCGAGCCCTGGAAGTAGTAGCTGGCCCGCTCCATGCCGGTGGCGCCGCGCTCGAGGTGGGCGAAGCCGCGGTAGTCGGCCCGGGCGATGGCGTAGGTCCAGCCCTGGGGGACGTGGACCTTCAGGCCGAGCTGGCAGTTCTTGCGGAAGTCGGTCGGCTTGGAGCCGACGCCCACCTGGGCGAGGTAGTCGCTGTACGAGACGGTGAAGGCCGTGTTGTCCGGCGCCACGGAGACGGCGGCCGTCCCGGCGGGGCAGCCCGAGCCGTTGACGGACGCCACGTCGATGACGACCCTGTCCGGCGGCGGGGCGCCGTCATCGGCGGCGGACGACGGTGACTGCGAGGCGGCGACGAGCACGAGCGCCGCGCCGGCGATCATGGCAGGTCTGAGCATCGGAAGCCCCTTCCACTGGTGTGCGGGCTCATTTCGTGCGGTCCATGCCACCACCGGCCCGAGGGCATGTACAGCTCAGGTTGAGCCGAGCCGGAATGCCCCCGTATACGCCCCGGCCCCCTGCGGAGCAGCACGTTCCGGCGGTTCCGCGCGCGCGTGCGGCCGTCGCCGGCCGGACGCGCGCGGCGGAGAACCGGCCCTTCGGAGCGGTGCCCCTCGACACGGCGACGCTCGCTGTACCGGCCGGAGTCGGCCACCGTGCGGCGAGCGGAACGTCACCGGCCGCGCGAAGAGGAACCTCCCGCACTGCGCCACGACGGCCGGAATCCGTCTGTCCGGCCCCGCCGGCGCGAGCCGCTCACGGCCGCCCCGGCCCGGCGGCGGGCTCGTCGAACCACAGGTGGACCTGGCCGGTGCCGATGCCGTTCTCGTACGCGCCGAACCGCCGGCCGCGCGCCCGGCACGCCGCGCCGCCGAGTGCGCCCGCCAGCATCAGGTAGTGGCCGAAGCGCGCTTCGGGGGCGAAGCGCAGGTATTCCGGCATGGTCGCGATCACGCGGTCGTGCCGGCCCTCCTCCAGCCAGGCGATCCTCTGCTCGTCCGCCGCCCGGGCCTCGGGCGTGACGATGTTGGCCGGGTCCGCCGCCATCCGGTCGCGCAGCTCGGCCAGCGGCCGGAAGCGGTGGGACAGGCCGCCCGAGGCGAGCAGGAGGACCCTCCGGCCGACGGAGGCGACCGCCTCGGCGACCACCTCCCCCATGGCCAGGAAGTCCTCCGTGGTCGCCGTCTGGCACACCGACACCGACACCCACGGTGTGCCGGCCCGGCCGAGGTACGTCCAGAGGTTGAGCGTCGCGTAGTGGACCGGCAGGTAGGGGTCGTCATTGGCCTCGAGCCACACCGACCGTTTCCGGGCCACCGCGGCGACCGCGCGGGCCAGTTCCGGGTCGCCGGGGAGGTCGTACGGGAGCCGGCTGATCGCACCGGGCATCTCGTCCGAGGTGAACAGGCCCGTACGGCGCGGGTGGGCGGTGATCACCGCCTCGGTCGTCGTCGCCCAGTGGGAGTCGAGGACCACGACGGTGTCGTACTCCGACGGGTCGGTCACCTCGCGCCGGAGCCGCTCCAGGCCGGTCGCGAGGGTGAAGTCGCCGCCGCCGTTGGCCTCGATCCGGGCGGGCTCGGGAAACATGATGACGGGCGCGTGCGAGAGCAGGCCCGCACCGGCGATGTCGCCCATGAGCGGTCTCCTTTACGGGTTCACGGGATGAGGAGGAGCTTTCCGGAGGTACGGCGGGAGGCCAGGTCGGTGTGCGCGCGGTGCGCCTCGGCGAGGGGGTACGTCCCGGCGACGGTGAACGTCAGCGTGCCGCCCGCGATGCCCCGGAACACCTCCCCCGCCCGCCGCTCGAACTCCTCGACGGTGGCCCGGAAGTGCTCCAGGTAGGGGCGCGTCAGCGTCAGCGAGCCGCCCCACAGCAGCCGCATCACGTCGACGGGCGGCACGGCGCCACTGGCCCCTCCGAAGAGGACCAGCGTGCCGCGGGTGCGCAGCGAGGCGAGGCTCGCGTCGAAGGTGGCGGCGCCGACGCCGTCGTAGACCGCGTGGACGCCCTCCCCGCCCGTGAGCGCGCGGACCTCGGCGGCCAGGTCGTCGGTCCCGGTGTAGCGCACGATCTCGTCGGCGCCGTTGGCACGGGCGATGCGCTCCTTCTCCCCCGTGGAGACCGTACCGATGACGCGGACGCCGCGCCGCTTGAGCATCTGGGTGAGCAGCAGGCCCACACCGCCGGCGGCGGCGTGGACGAGCACCGTCTCGCCCTCCCGGGCGGGGTAGGAGTCGTGGGCGAGGAAGTGGGCGGTCATGCCGTGGACGAGCACGCCGCCGGCCGTCCGCAGGTCGATGGCCTCGGGCACGACGATGGCCTTGTCCTCGGGCACGAGGACCCGTTCGGCGTAGCTGCCGAGCACGGTCGTCCAGGCGACCCGGTCGCCGGGCGCGAAGCGGGTGACGCCGGGGCCCACGGCCAGGACGACGCCGGAGCCCTCCTCGCCGGGCACGCACGGCACGGGCAACGGATAGCGGCCCTCGCGGCGGTAGAGGTCGATGAAGTTCACTCCCGCCGCGGCGAGTTCGACGAGGATCTGCCCCTCGCCGGGCTGCCCGGGGTCGGGCCTGTCGACGTAGAGCTGGACCTCCGGTCCACCGGTCTCCCGGATCTCGATCGCACGCATCAGCCCGTTCCCTTCACTCCGGTCAGTTCCACCTGGTAGGCGCGGGTCCATTCGTCCAGCCGGACGGTGGACTCCACGAGGATCCGTTCGAACTCCGACAGGCTGCCGGTGGCGGTCCTGACGGTCGTCCGCCGTACCGCGTCGCCGTCGAGGAACGGGCTCAGCGGCGCTCCGGCGTCGGCGGCCGCCGCGCCGAGGCCCGCGATCAGGGCCCGGTCGTAGGCGGGGTCCTGGATCGAGGGGTAGGCGGCCTTCTTACGGCGCAGCACCGACTCCGGCAGCAGGTCGCCGGCGGCGGCGCGCAGCAGCGCCTTCTCCTGGCCGCTGAAGGTCTTCATCTCCCAGGGGACGTTGAAGACGTACTCGACGATGCGGTGGTCGCAGAACGGCACCCGGCCCTCCAGGCCGGAGGCCATGCCCATCCGGTCCTTCTTGTCGAGCAGGATGGGCAGCCACCGGGTCAGGGTCAGATGGCTCAGCTCCCGTGTCCGCCGGCTCTCGGCGTCCTCGCCGTCGAGGCGGGGCACCTCGGCCAGTGCGGTGCGGTAGAGGTCGGCCTCGTACGTGCCGAGGTCGATGTCGTCGACGAACCAGGGGTGGAAGAGCGAGCGGGGGTCGAGGCCGCGGTGGGCGCCGAGCTTCAGCCAGGGGAAGGTCTCCGCGCGCCGCGCCTCGGGGTCGGAGAACCACAGGTAGCCGCCGAAGACCTCGTCGGCTCCCTCCCCGGACAGCGCCACGGTCGCGTGTTCGCGGACGGCGGCGAACAGCAGGTACAGGGAGACGTCGAGGTCCGCGAAGTTGAACGGCAGGTCCCAGGCCCCGAGGACGGTGCGGCGCACGGCCGGGTCGAGGAGCCGGGCGCGGTCCAGGACGATCTCGTGGTGGTCGCTGCCGACGTGCCGGGCGACCTCGCGGGCGTAGGGGGCGTCCGGGGTGGGGCGGATGGCGTCCGCGCGGAAGTTCTCGGTGTGGCCGGTGAAGTCGACGGAGAAGGTGGCGAGCCGGCCGCCGTCGGCGGCGCGGGCGCGGGCCGCGAGGGCGGTGACCGTGCTGGAGTCCAGGCCGCCGGACAGCAGCGACACCAGCGGCACGTCGGCGACCATCTGGCGCGGGACGATGTCGTCGAGCAGGTCGCGGACGGTGGCGACGGTGGTCTTCAGGTCGTCGGTGTGCGGGCGGGCCTCCAGGGCCCAGTAGCGCAGCTCGGTGATGCCGGACCGGCCCACCCGCAGCAGGTGGCCCGGCTTGACCTCGCGCATGCCGCGGAAGGGCACGCGGCCGGGGGTGCGCAGGAACAGCAGCGCGTCGCACAGCTCCTCCGGCCCGGCCTCGGCCCGCGCCGTCGGATGGGCGAGGACGGCCTTGGGCTCGGAGCCGAAGAGCACGCCGCCGGGCGTGGGGTGGTAGAAGAGCGGCTTGACGCCCAGCCGGTCGCGGACGAGCAGCAGTTCCTCGCGGGCGGTGTCCCAGATGGCGAGGGAGTACATGCCGTTGAGGCGGCGGGCGAAGTCCTCGCCCCACTGCAGGTAGGCGCGCAGCGCCACCTCGGTGTCGCTGCGGGTGGTGAACCGGTGCCCGAGCAGGGCGAGTTCCTCGCGCAGTTCGGGGAAGTTGTAGATCTCGCCGCCGTAGGAGATCACGGCCCGCGGCAGGTCTCCGCGGCCGCGTTCGGGGGTGAGCATGGGCTGGGTGCCGTGCTCGAGGTCGATGACGGACAGCCGCCGGTGGCCCAGGGCGGCGTGGGTGTCCAGCCATACGCCGCGTGCGTCGGGTCCTCTGGCCGTGAGGGTGTCGGTCATGGCGTCGAGGACCGGAGCCGCCGGTGGCCCGGTCGTGAGGTCGCGGGTGAAGTCGACCCATCCGGTGATGCCGCACATGGTGTTCTCCTAGCCGTCGTTCTCAGTCGGTGAGGGCCACGTCGCGCCAGGGGCCCCTGCGCCAGCCGTCGAGGTCGTAGTCGTCGAGGCACTGCTGCACCAGGTCCTCGCAGCGGGCGAGGCCGCCGCGCCGGGTCGCCCACCTGAGGGCGTCGAGCCTGACCTGTTCGCCGTTGCCGGAGTAGTTGCGCTCGTAGAGCTCGTGCCGGCCGCCGAACTCGGTGCCGATGGCGTCCCAGGCCAGCTTGAGCAGCTTGATCCGCTCGAGCGCGCTGGTGTCGGAGCCCCGGTAGAAGCGGTCGATCAGCGGGCGCAGTTCGGGGTTGGCGAGGTCGCGGGCGCTGGAGGGCACGGCGAGGGGCGCCCCGCCGAGGATGGTCTCGAAGATCTCGTGGACGCGGTCCCAGACCTGCGCGTTGTACATCCGCAGGGCACTGGCGTGTTCCAGGCGGGGTACGACCGTGCCGCCGCTGCCCGGCTCGGGGTCGTGGGCCATGGCCGTGGTCAGCGCCCACACCATGTCCCGCATGGTGATGATCTCGCCGACGGCGGCCTGGACGCCCCGGAACCCGTCGGTGCCGTTGGCCCGGGTACCGCGCGCGAGCAGCCCGGCCATCAGGTCCAGCTTGACGCTCAGCCGGGTGCCGCTCTGGAAGTTGTAGAGGTTGGGGAAGCCGGAGGCGGCGTAGAAGCCCGTGGCGCGTTCGACGTCGCGGTGGACGAGCACGTCCTCCCAGGGGATCAGCGCCTCGTCGAGCAGGAGCACGCTGTCGTTCTCGTCGAAGCGGCTGCTGAGGGGGGCGTCGAAGGGGCTGCCGGCGTGCTGGGTGGCGTAGGGGGTGCGGCAGACGAGCTTGACGCCGGGGTTGTCCATCCGGACGAAGAAGACCAGGGCGAACGCCTCCGCCTTGCCGGGTGCGAGGACCGCCGACCCGACCGGGGCGACGAAGCCGGCGTTGGTGATCGCGGATCCGGTCGCCAGCATCTTGGCCCCGCTGACCACCACGCCGGCGTCCGTCTCGCGCACGGCGCGCACGAACACGTCCTCCATGTCGTGGATCGCCCGCTTGCGGTCGACGGGCGGGTTGATGATGACGTGGTTGAGGTACAGCGCCCTGCTCACGAACTCGCGGTACCAGGCGGTGGCGTTGGCGGCGTACGGCCCGTAGTAGCCGGCGTTGACGCCGAGGCCCGCCATGAAGGACGCCTTGTACTCGGGGGTGCGCCCGAGGAAGCCGTAGCTCATCCTGGCCCAGGTGGCGATGGCCTCCCGGGCCTCGACCAGCTCGGCCGCCGAGCGGCTGGGCTTGAAGAACCTGTGGGTGCGGATGCCCGTGGCCTCGTCGACGGCGGTGAGCGTGCCGGCGGTGGCCGGGTCGTGCAGGGCGTCGTAGAGCCGGGCCACGGACAGCGCGGAGTTACGGAAGGCGGGGTGACGGGTGACGTCCTTGACGCGTTCCCCGTCGAGGAAGACCTGGCGGCCGTCGCGCAGGCTCTCCAGATAGGCGTCTCCCGTCATCAGGGAGGTGGGGCCGGTCATCGGACCAGTCCCGGGTTGACCAGCGGCGGGGTGCCGAGCACCTGGACCCGGCGCAGGTGCCGGGGGGCGCCGCTGGTGAAGGCGTTCCGGCCGTGCAGCAGCGTGTAGTTGTCGCTGATCACGACGTCGCCGGTCCGCCAGGAGTGGACGTACAGGTGCGCGGGGTCGTGGAGCGCGGCGCGCAGGGTGCGGTGGGCCTCGGCGAGCTCGTCGTCGGGCAGGCCCGTGAAGCGCAGGTCCGGGTGGTTGACGAAGTCGCCGTCGCCGGGCGCGACGGGTTCGTTGTAGCGGACGACCGGAGCGCCGTGGACAGGGTGCGCGGTGACGACCGGCGAGACGGTGACGCTGTCGTAGTACTCCATCGCGCGGTGGTACGTGCCGGTCATGCGCGACCAGCGGGCGACCGTGCCGGGGTCGGCGTGCTCGAGCACGGCGGTGGTGTGGGAGAAGGTCGTCTCGCCGCCGTCGTCCGCGCCGGGGGCGTGGACGCACTGGAATATCTGGAACTCCGGTATGTGGTCGCGGTACATGCCGTCCCAGTGCATCGGCATGTGGCTGTGGTCGAAGATGTGGTCCTCGGGCCGCTCCTTCTCGACCAGCTCGAGGACCGTGCCGAACGGCCAGACGCTGGGTTCGCCCCACAGCTCGCAGTACGCGGACAGCTCCTCGGGGCCGCCGAAGGGCGCGAAGCCGCGGAGCAGCAGGATGTGGTGCGCGCGGACGAGCGCGCGCAGGGTGGTGACGTCGAGGTCGGCGACGCGTGCCCCGGGTTCCGGGGCCAGGATCGCCACCCCGAAGGGCTCGACGGGCGTGACGTCGTACCGGCCGGCGGCCGGGACGTCGGGGGCGTCGGTCATGGTGTTCTCCTTCAGGTGGTACGGGCGGCCGCGCCCGGCACGGGCCCGGGCGGCCGGCGCCGAGGGGGCGGGGCGGGCGCGCTTCACGCGCAGGCCGCGCCCTCGAGGGGCTCGCGGTGCGCGGCCGCGGGCGCGCTCCCGCCGGTGCCGGCGGGCTCGAGCGCGTAGAAGCTGGGGCGCCCGCCGACGTAGGCGAGCGTGGCGCCCGCCCGTTCGGCGTCGGCGCGCTTCATGAGCGTGAAGCGCCCGCCGGAGGCGACGGCGACGCCGTGCCAGGGCGTCAGCCAGGCGTCCGGAGTGTCCGCGAGGAGGATGCCGATCTTGTCCGTGGCGCACGGCTGGGGGTGGATCGACAGGCGGACGGCGTCCGGGAAAAGCTCGTCGAGCAGGTTCCCCCACGCCCGGCTGCGCTGGATGACGCGGTAGGCGAGCTGCCGGCATCTGCGCTGCAGGGCGGAGCGGGTGCCGGTGTAGTCGGGGGTGGAGAGGTCCTCGAGCATGAAGCGGGTGATGCCGCGGTACATGGCGAGCGGCGCACCGCCCCCGCGAACCTCCTCGCGCAGTTCCTCGAGCGTCGGGGCGTGGCCGGCGGAGAGCATGGCGCGCATGTCCTCGTGCCCGGCGCCGGGATGGACCTCGTCGAGGGTGAACTGCTCGAGGCGGGTGGCCCCGATCCGGGTGATCATGCGGTCGAGGGCCCGTACGTAGCCGGTGACGTTCTCGTCGCCGACGCCGAGCAGGTCGTTGAAGACCCGTCCGTCGGAGCAGATGAGGATGACGGCGCCCGGCGGATAGATCCTGGCGATGCGCTCGCACAGCCCGTCGAGGAAGCGCAGCGCGAGTTCCTCGGCCAGGTCGGGCAGAGGGCCGAGCACCTTGGCGGGGTTGGGGGACTTCGTGGGGAACGCCGGCAGGACGAACTCGATGCGCCGGCCGCTCGCCATCGCGCGGCGCACCGCCTCGAGGTGGTGGCGGACGCATCGCGGGCAGACCTCCCCGGCGCATCCTCCGTCGCGCAGTCTGCGCTGGTGGGACAGGACCTCCTTGAGCACGTCGACGGCGACCGTTTCGACAGCGGGTGCGGCGACGTCGTACACCGCGCCTCCCTTCGTGGACTGGGTACCACCGTGGTCGGCGAGCGCATGAGAAACGCACAAGGGCGCGCGACGGCCCCTCAGCGCACGGCGTAGGGGCACTCCGACGGGCCGTCGGGGGCGCGGCCGGGCGGGGTGGCGGCCCGTGCCAGGGCGCTGAGCTCCCGGCGGGCGGTCTCGGCCCAGAAGGGCATGCGCAGGACGCGGAAGCCGGTCAGCGCCTCGGCGATCCGGCTCGTCGCCCGGGCGGTCTCGCCCAGGGCGGCGTGGACCTTGCCGAGCCAGTAGGAGGTGAGGGCCTCTCCCCGGCGCTCGCCGAGCTCGGTGAAGATAGACGCGGCCTCGGCGAGCGGCCCCAGGGCCCTGGGCGCCTGGTCGGGGCCGAGGCGGACGTGGATCCGCCCGAGGGTGACCAGCGCGTACGCCTCGCCGGGGCGGTGCCGCACCATCCTGTAGCCGGCGAGGGCCCGGTGGGTCTGCCGGGCGGCCCGGCCCAGCCGGCCGAGGCCGATGTCGGTCACGGCCAGCAGTTGCAGGACGTCGGCGAGCAGGAGCGGGTGGCCGAGCCGCTCGGCCGTCTCCAGGGCCGGTTCCAGGGCCCGGGCGGCCTCGGCCTCGCGCCCCCGGCACACGAGCGCGTAGCCGAGGCTGCGCAGGGCGAGGACCTGTCCGTGGGCGTCGCCGAGCCGGCCCATGGCCTCGGCGGCGGACAGGGCGTCGTCGTGGGCGAGTTCGGCCATGCCCCGGTCGGACACGGCGAAGCTGCGGTGGGTGCGCAGGCGGGCGGCGTGGTGCGGCTCGCCCAGCGCGTCCAGCCGCTCGAGGGCCCGCTCCCAGCGGGTCACGGCCTCGTCCACGCGCCCGCGCACGGCGTGGGCCCGGGCCAGGGAGCCCTGGGCGACCGCGACGGCGACCTGGTCGCCGTCGGCTTCGGCGCGGTCGAGCGCGGCCCGGGCCACCCGGTCCCACTCGTCCCACCAGTTCCGCAGGTGGCAGACGTCCTCCAGGGCGGCGGCGAGGGCGGCCACGTGCGGCCCGTGGCCGGTCGCGGCGGCGAACTCCACCAGGGTGACCAGGCCCTCCCGCTCGTTCTCCAGCCATCCCACGAGGTCGCCCGGGCCGCCCCGGACGAGGTCGCCCGGTTCGCCCCGCAGGAGTTGGTCGCCGGCCGCCCGGACCCGGGTCAGGCAGCCGTCGAGGACCCGGGCCGTCGCCTCCCGCCGCCACCGGGCCGGCTCCTCGGCCAGGGCCCGTTCCGCGGCGTAGGCGTGCAGCAGGTCGTGGCTGCGGTACCGGAGCCGGCCCTGGGCGTCGGCGCCCTCGACCTGGACGAGGTGTGCGTCGAGGAGCGCGTCGAGCGCGGCGGAGGGGGTGCCCCCGTGGGGTCCGTCGGGGTCGTCGGCGTCGAGCAGGGCGGCGAGGGCCCAGCCGGGGAAGCGCGGTGAGGGGAGCAGGCCGAGGGCCCGGAAGGCCCGGGCCGCCTCGGCGGGCAGGCTCCGGTACGCGGCGGCGACGGCGCTGTGCACGGCGGGGGCGTCCGGGGCGGGCTCCTCCTGGGTGCCGTGCGCGCCGGCGAGCCGGTCGGCGAGGCATCTCACCCGCCAGTGGGGGCGGCCGGCGAGCACCGCGCCCGCCACCCTCAGGGCCAGGGGCAGGCCGGCGCAGCCGGCCACGACCCAGGCGGTCGCCTCGGGTTCGGCCTCGAGCCGGCGGGGTCCGGCCGTGCGCCGCAGCAGCAGGCGGGACTCCTCGTCGTCGAGGGGGGTGACGTCGACGAGGTGGGCGCCCGCCGGGGCCGCCGGCCGGTCCCGGCCGGTGACGAGGACGGCGCAGCCGGGGACGCCGGAGAGCAACGGGCGTATCTGCTCCTCGTCGCGCGCGTCGTCGAGCACCACCAGCACCTTGCGGCCGGACAGCAGCAGCCGGAGCATCGCGGCCCGGTCCACCGTCGCCTCGGGCAGGGACGAGGCGGCGGCGCCGAGGCCGCGCAGCAGCTCCGCCAGGACGGCGCCGGCCGGGCGGCGGGGCCCTCGGGTGCCGTCCAGGCGCAGGAAGAGGCGGCCGTCGGGGAAGGCATGGCGCAGGAGGTGGGCGAGCCGGACGGCCAGGGCGGTCTTGCCGACGCCGGGCGGCCCGGTGAGGATCACGACGGGGGCGGCGGCCGAGGGCACGCCGGGGGCCGAGGCGGCCACGGGCGGTGCCGCGGCGGGCTCCAGGAGCGCGGCGGCCCGGGACATCACGAGGTCGCGTCCGACGAAGTCGGCGATGTCCGCGGGGAGTTGGTTGACGGTGCGCCAGGAGGGCAGGGCCCGGGCGGGTCTCAGGGGGGCGGGGGCGGCGCCGAGCGCCGGGTCGCGGACGAGCACCGCGCGGTGCAGCCGGCGGAGTTCGTCGCCCGGTTCGAGGCCGAGTTCCTCGCGCAGGGCGGCGCGGGCGTGCGCGTAGGACCGCAGCGCGTCGCCGGGGCGGTTGCTGCGGTACTGGGCGAGCATCAGCTTGGCCCACAGCGACTCCCGCAGCGGGTGCAGGGCGGTCTGCTCGCGCAGCATGCCCGCCGCCTCGCGGTGTTCGCCCAGCGCCAGGCGCGCCTCGGCGTAGTCCTCGACGGCGGTCAGCCGCGCCTCCTCGAGGCGGACGGCCTCGATGTGCAGGGCTTCGTTGTGCGCCACGCCGTCGAAGGCGGCGCCGCGCCAGAGGCCGAGCGCCTCCCTCAGGTGGCAGGCCGCCCGGTGGTGGTCGGCGACGGCGAGCGCCCTGCGGCCGTCGGCGGCGAGGTCCTCGAAGCGGTGGAGGTCCAGTTCGCCGGGCTCCACGCGCAGCAGGTAGCCGCGGTGTCCCAGGCCGAGGCGGTCCTCGCCGGGGCCGGGGCCGGGGGCGAGCGCCTTGCGGAGCGCGGCGACGTAACTGCGGACGTTGGCCTGGGCGGACGCGGGCGGCGTCTCTCCCCAGATCGCGTCGCACAGACGGTCCGCGCTCACCGGGACGTCGGCATGGACCAGCAGGGTGGCGAGGAGGGTCCGCTGCCTGGGGCCGCCGAGCGGCAGGGTCCGGCCGTCGGCGACGGCCTCCATGGGCCCCAGCACCTTGAACTCGACGCGCGGAAGCTCCACCGCCCGGACCGCCCCTTCTGTCGGCTGCACGGCGCGGAGCGCGCGTGAGTGCTCCGTCGCTCGTGTTCGTCGCACCGCTTCAACGCACAGCTTCGTTGTGCAGCTTCGTTGTGCAGCGAACAATGTCCGACAACCCTATGGGCTATACGGTGCGCCAACTTCCACTTGCGGTGCGCACAGCAAGCGCGGCATCACCTCGGCCGTGACGCCTGCGCACGGCGGTCGTTCATCATGGCGGGTGCACGAAAGCCTGCCGGGCCGCCGGACGTCGTCCCGGCGACCCGGCAGGCGCACCGTCTCCGTCGAGGCCGAGAGGCCGTCAGCCGCGCTTGTCCCCGAGCGACTCCAGGAGATCCCGGAGCACCCCGGCGAGATCGTCGCACCCCTCGGGGCCGACGGCGGCCAGGAGCCGGCTCTGGGTGGCGATGTGGTCGGGCAGCACCCGGTCGATGAGCGAACGGCCCTCGTCGGTCAGGGAGACGACCACGCTGCGGCCGTCCGACGCGCTGGGCACGCGCGTCACGAGCCCGCGCCCCTCGAGGCGGTCGAGGCGCTGGGTGATGGCCCCCGACGTGACCATGGACTCCCGCATCAGCTCGGCGGGGGTCAGCCGGTGGGGCGCGTCGCTGCGGCGCAGGGTGGCGAGGACGTCGAACGACGCGGCGTCGAGGTCGTGCGCGGCGAAGGTACGGCGCAGCTCGGTGTTGATCAGCAGGGAGAGCCGCTTGAGCCGCCCGATGACCGCCATCGACGATACGTCCAGGTCGGGACGCTGCCGGGCCCACTGCTCCAGTACATGGTCGACGTGATCTGCCACCTCGTCATCGTAGCCAATGCCTTAACCGATGCCTTAGTGACGTCTTAGCGGTGAGGTACATCACGGCGCACTCGAGGCCGGATTCGCTTAGCGGTGAGATACATTCGCTTAGTGCTAAGCAATCGACTCAAGGTCGTCTCCGCGACCGCGCTGGCCCCCGCCGTCTGGGGCAGCACCTACCTCGTCACCACCGAATTCCTGCCGCCGGGCCGCCCGCTGCTGGCCGCGACGGTCCGGGCGCTGCCGGCCGGTCTGGTGCTGATCGCCCTCACCCGCCGGCTGCCGCAGGGCGACTGGTGGTGGCGGGCCCTGGTGCTCGGCGCCCTCAACATCGGCGGATTCTTCGCCCTGTTGTTCGTCGCCGCGTACCGGCTGCCCGGTGGCGTCGCGGCCACCATCGGCGCCATTCAGCCCCTGCTGGCGGCCGGTCTGGCGGCCTTGCTGCTCGGCGAGCGGCTGACCGTGCGCACGGCCGCCGCCGGCGTCGCCGGTGTGGCCGGCATCGCCCTGCTCGTCCTGCGGGCGGACGCCCATCTGGACGTGACGGGAGTGGCGGCCGCGGCCGGAGGCGCCGTCGTCATGGCGGCCGGAGTCGTGCTCAGCAAGCGGTGGACGTCGCCCGCGCCCCTGCTGGCGACCACGGGCTGGCAGCTCACCGCGGGCGGTCTGATGCTGCTCCCCGTCGCACTCCTCGTCGAGGGCCGGCCGCCCGTCCCGACCGGCGCCAACCTGGCGGGCTACGGCTACCTCGCCGTCATCGGCACCGCCGTGGCCTACGCCCTGTGGTTCCGGGGGATACGGGCCCTGCCGCCGACCAAGGTGGCCTTCCTCGGCCTGCTCAGCCCGATGGTCGCCACCGCGCTCGGCTGGCTGTGGCTCGGCCAGGACCTCAGCGCACCGCAGCTCGTGGGCGGCCTCGTCGTCCTCGCCGCCCTCGTCGCCGCGCAGACCGCCGCACCGGCGACCGCCCGACGGACCGGCACCCACCCCTTACTTCCCCCTCCCCCTCCCCTCCCCCTCTGCAAGGAGCTGACCAGCATGCGCATCACCGTCTTCGGAGCCAACGGAAACGTGGGCAGCCGGGTCGTGGCCGAGGCCCTGTCCCGCGGCCACGAGGTCACCGCCGTCGTCCGCGACCCCGCCCGCGCCGGCGCCCTTCCGCCCGCCGCGACGGTCCGCACGGGCGACGCCCGCGACGCCGACGCCGTGGCGGAGCTCAGCGCCGGGCAGGACCTCGTGATCAGCGCCACCCGGCCGGCGCCCGGCAGCGAGGGCGAACTCGCCGACGCTACCCGCGCGTTGCTCGCCGGGCTCGCCCGGACCGGCGTCCGCCTGCTGCTCGTCGGCGGCGCCGGCAGCCTGACCGTACCGGGAGGCGGCGGCCGCACCGTGGTCGACGACCCCGCGCTCGTCCCCCCGTCCTGGCGGCCCATCGCCCTGGCCTGCGGCGAGCAGCTCGCCGTCTGCCGCGACGAGACGGTCGTCGACTGGGCCTACGTGAGCCCGCCCGCCCTGCTGGAGCCGGGCCGGCGCACCGGCGGCTACCGGCTGGGCGCCGACGAGCTGCTCGTCGACGACCGGGGCGTCTCGGAGATCTCCATGGAGGACCTCGCCGTGGCCCTCCTCGACGAGGCCGAAGGCCCCCGCCACCACCGCACGCGGTTCACCGTCGGGTACTAGGGACACGCCCTGGGGGCCAGGGGCGCCGGGACGCAACCTCCGCCGGGAGGGTGCCGGTACCCCGAAGGGTGTACGGGCCACATGGTCATCGCGGACGATGCCCGTCCGCGCTCCGAACGTCGATCATGCGAAGGGGACGAGATCGTCCCCGGCAATCGGAGTCAACGGGAGTGCACCATGGCGGACATGACGCGTCGCGGCGTTCTGGCAGGCGCGGCGGTATGGGGCGGTACGGCCGCCGGATTAGTGGCCCAGGGCGTCGCGGCGCCGGCGGCGTCCGCGGCGCCCGGGGCCGCGACGGCCCCGCCGGCGGACGCGGTCACCGTCGCTCCCGGCGACCCGCGCTACCCCTCCCTCACCCACCGCGGCTGCAACGCCCGTTTCGTCGGCCGGCCCGACTACGTCCGCGTGGTGAGCACCACCGGACAGGTCGTCGACGCGGTGCGGCAGGCGGTGCGGGAAGGGCGGCGCATCGCCGTGCGCAGCGGCGGGCACTGCTTCGAGAACTTCGTCGACGACCCGGCCGTCCGCGTGGTCATCGACCTCTCCCCCATGTCGGCCGTGTACTACGACGCACGGCGCGAGGCGTTCGCGGTCGAGCCCGGCGCGCTCCTCGGCGAGGTGTACCGCAAGCTCTTCCTGGGCTGGGGCGTGGCCATCCCGGCGGGCGCCACCGCCGAGGTCGGGGTCGGCGGGCACGTCCTGGGCGGCGGGTACGGCGCGCTGTCGCGCCGGTACGGGCTGTCGGTCGACCATCTCCACGCGGTCGAGGTCGTGGTGGTGGACAAGGCGGGGAACGTCAGGAGCGTGGTGGCCACCCGCGACCCCGCGGACCCGAACCACGATCTGTGGTGGGCCCACACCGGCGGCGGGGGCGGCAACTTCGGTGTGGTGACCCGCTACTGGTTCCGTGACCCGGCGGCCAAGGGCGGCGACCCCGCGCGGCTGCTGCCGAGGGCCCCGGAGGCGGTGACGAGCTTCTACGCCTCCTGGTCCTGGAAGGACCTGGACCGGCGCGCGTTCACCCGCCTGGTGCGCAACCACGGGGAGTGGCACGAGCGGAACAGCGCGCCCGGTTCGCCCTACGCGGGGCTGTTCAGCGTGCTGATGCTCAACACCCGCAAATCCGGCACCGTCACCCTGGCGGGTCTTCTGGACTCCACCGGACGCGGCGCGGAACGCCTGCTCGACGACTACGTGGCGGCGGTCGGCCGGGGGGTCGACGCGAAGCCGGCCCGGGGCCAGGAGAGCGTGCCGTGGCTGCGGGCCGCGGGCGCGGTGCACGGGACCGCGCCCGCCCGCTTCAAGGCGAAGGCCGCCTACCTGCGCAAACGCTTCACCGACCGCCAGGCCGAGGTCGCCTACGAGCGGCTGTCGGGCACGGCGGGCGCGGACCTCGACGGGTCGCTGTGGATGGTCTCCTACGGCGGCCGGGTCAACACCGTCGCGTCCGACGCGACGGCCGTCGCCCAGCGGGACGCGATCCTCAAGGCGATCTACACGTCGAGCTGGGAGGCCGGGCAGGACGACGGCCCGCCGCTGGCGTGGGTGCGGGACTTCTACCGGACCGTGTACGCGGACACCGGCGGTGTGCCCGCGCCGGGCGGGGCGAACGACGGTTCCTTCGTCAACTACCCGGACACCGACCTCGCCGACCCCGCCCTGAACACCTCCGGCGTCCCCTGGCACACGCTCTACTACAAGGACAACTACCCCCGGCTGCAGCGGATCAAGGCCCGGTGGGATCCGCGCGACGAGTTTCGCCACGCGCTGTCCGTCCGGCCGCCGCGATAACCGAAAGGGCGGCGGCACCCCGGTGGTCCGGGGTGCCGCCGCCCTCTGCGCGCGGTGCTGCGGTGCTGCGGTGCGTGTGATATCAGTACGCGGAGTTGACGTTGTCCATCGAGCCGTACTTGTCGGCCGCGTAGTTGCAGGACGCGGTGATGTTGGCGACCGGGTTATAGATGTCCCAGGACGTGCCCTCGACGTGATACGCCTTGAACGTCGGGTCGATGATCTGCAGCAGACCCTTCGACGGCACACCGTTCACCGCGTTGATGTCCCAGTCGTTGATCGCACGGGGATTACCGGTGGACTCGCGCATGATGTTGCGCTTGATGCCCTCGTACGAGGCCGGGATGCCCTTGGCGCGCAGGACGTCCAGGGACTCGTTGATCCAGCCGTCCAGGTTGTCGGCGTAGGCCTTCTTCGCCGGGGCCGGCTTGGCGGCGGGCTTGATGGGCTTGCGCTCGGTCGAACGGCTCGCGCGGTCCTCGTCGGCCTTGGCCTTCACCGTGGCACCGGCCTTGGCCTTGGCCTGCGCGGCGGCGTCGTCCGCGGCCTTGGCCAGCTCGGCGTCGTGCGTCTCGCCGAAGGACTGAGCGTTCTGCGCCACCGGCTTCACGGCGGCCGACTGGGCATCGGCGGCCGAGGCCTGCGGGACCAGGGCGAAGGTCAGAGCGGCGGTGCCGGCGACGGTCACCAGACCGGCAGCGGAGAACTTATGGGCCTTGGACAGAGCGGCATAACCGGAGACGGTGGAGCGCATAACGAGCTGAACCCTTCCAATCGCTTACGTCGCAATGGCCGTCAATGGCGCAAAAAGAGCGCCGTTTCTCGGTCGACGGCGCCGTGCGACTCAGCAATTGTTAGCGGCGCGAAAACCCGCTGGCAAAGGTGTGACCTACTATGCGCAATCGGAATGGCGGGGGTCCGGGAAGCCGGGAAATCCCGGTTTCGCGCCTCAAGGAGGATCACTAATCGCTTTCGTAAGTGATCTGGCCCCTATGGGCGGCCTCACACGAGGACTCCCCGCGTCGCACCGTGCGCGAGGGTACGCGCACGGTGCGTCAGCGCTCTCAGCCGCGGTGGGCGCTGATGCAGAAGGGCTGGCCGGAGGGGTCCAGCAGGACCGTCCAGTGTGTGCCGCCCGGCTGGTGCTCGGGCTTGGTGGCGCCCAGGGAGATCAGGCGGTCCTCGGCGGCGGCGACGTCGTCGAAGCTCAGGTCGAGGTGGAAGACGAGCTCGTCCTGGGGCCAGCGCGGAGCTTCGAATCCCTTCGCCGTATAGAAGACATAACGCGTCGTGCCGTCGCTGATCATCGCGGCGGCGTCGCCGTAGGTCTCGGTGACCTTCCATCCCAGGGCGGCGGCATAGAACTCGGCGAGCGCCTTGCCGTCGTGGCCCCAGAAGGCCGCGCACTTCACCCGGGCCTCGTTCGCGGCCGCACCGGACGTATTGCTCATGGGGATCGCTGCTCCTCTTCGCAAGGAAATGAACCAAGGGGTGACGGGACATCCTCACGCCGAAGCGGCGCCCGTTCCGGGTCCGACACTAGGGGCGTTACAGGACACCGGCTGTCCTCAATCGAGGGCCCGCCCGGCCGGGCGAGGGGTCCGTCCCCGGGGGCGGTGGTCGCGGGTGCGCAGGTGGAAGGCCGCGGTTCCCAGCAGCCACATCGCGGCGAACCAGGCGGGCCCCAGGAGCAGCTGCCGGTACGGGACGGCGTGGGTGAAGCCCGCGGCCATGCTCACCTGCGTCGGTCCGTACTCCGGCAGCAGATGCACTCCGTCCTTGCTCGCCTCCGGATTGCTGATGGGGTTCTGCAGCATGGTGTCCAGGAGGCTGATCATGATGATGAGGAACATGCCCTCCAGCTCGTTGCGCAGGAACGAGCCGAGCAGGATGCCGATCCCGCCGTAGGCGACGGCCGCCGTGAACAGCCCGGCCGTCAGCAGGCCGGGCCGGACGGGGGCCCAGTAGCAGTGGACGACGGCGGTGGCGTAGGCGGCGATCAGGGCCGCCGCGAGCGTCATGGCGGCGACCTTGGCGACGAGCAGATGGACGCGGGGGTAGCCGGCGAAGGCCAGCCGGCGGTCGAAGGCCAGCGACTTGAAGGTGGTCATGAACATCATGAAGCCGACGATGAGGGTGACCGTGTTGACCGCCCCGGAGATCATCGTGAGGTGGTTGCCGTCGACGGTGAGGGTCCGTCCGGTCGCACGGAGCATGAAGCTCGCGGGCTTGCGGGCGACGAACCAGCTCTCGAGGCTGAGCCAGAGCGGAATGTAGAACAGGACCAGGACGAGGGCGAAGCGGTTGCGGGCGTGTTCGAGCAGGGCGAAGCCCACCGCCGTGCCGAGCCGCCGCCACGTCCCGTTCACCCCGTTCACCGGCCGTCGCCGTCCGCGGGGGCCGCCGTCCGGCCGCCGGGCTCCCACGGCTCGGCGACTCCCTCGCGCAGCCGGTGGAGCACGTCCAGCCGTTCGGCGTCCCAGGCGAGGTGGGAGACGACGAGCACGCAGCGCCCGCTGTCGCGAAGTCGGGCGGCGAGGCTCCAGAACCGCAGGTACGTCTCCCAGTCGAAGCCCTGGTAGGGCTCGTCGAGCAACAGCACGCTCGGGTCGTGCATGAGGGCCAGGGTCAGGTTCAGTTTCTGCCGGGTTCCACCGCTGAGGTCGTCGACGCGGGTGTGGCGGTACTCGGCGAAGTGGAGCTCCTCGATGAGCTCCTCGGCGCGGCCGGTGCTCCGCAGTCCGTAGGCGGCCCGGAAGTACCGCACGTGCTGGTCGACGGTCAGGAAGTCGTTGAGCACGGTCTCCTGGGGGCAGTAGCCGAGCGATCCCCTGATGTCGACCTCGCCGGATCCGGCCGCGGTCTGGCCGCAGAGGATGCGCAGCAGGGTGGTCTTGCCCGCGCCGTTCTCCCCCACCATGCCGGCGAGGGTGCCCGGCCGGAGATCCAGCGAGACGCCGCGCAGCACCTGGCGGGATCCGTACGCCTTGCGTACGTCGCGCACGCGCAGGGCGTACGGCGTCACCGGCATCGCCTCACCCTTCCTCGTTCGCGCGTCTTCCCCATCGGCGGCCCGCCCGGCCCAACGAGGAGGAACGGGATTCGTTGCGCCGGGCGGGAACCGGTCACTCCTTGACCGCGAGACGAGACGTCTCGTATGATCATGCCTGTCTTCGTCGGCCCCAAGAAGGAGAACCCATGGAACACTTCATCGACGCGGCACCCGGCATCCGCCTCTGGGCGGAGGAGCGCGGCGCCGCCGACGCCCCGCCGCTGCTGCTGATCATGGGAGCGCAGGCCTCCGGCATGGGCTGGCCGGACGAGCTGGTCGACGCGCTCGCCGTCCATCACCGGGTGATCCGCTACGACCACCGCGACACGGGCCGCTCCAGCCGGCCCTTCGAGCGGCAGCCCTACGCCATCGCCGACCTCGCGCGGGATGCCGTCGCGGTCCTGGACGGCCTGGGCATCGAACGCGCCCACATCGCCGGGCTGTCACTGGGCGGCCTGCTGGCGCAGCTGCTGATCGCCGACCATCCCGGCCGGCTGCTCAGCGCCACGCTGATGGGTACGTGCGCCCTCAGCACCGCCCCCTACACCCGCCCCGACGGCACCCTGGTTCCGGCCACGGAGCTGCCCGGCATCGCGCCCGAGGTGCTGGAGATGTGGGCCCGGCCCGTCGAGGACCGTGGACTCGAGGCCGAGCTGGACCGGCGCGTCGAACACTGGCGGGTGCTGAGCGGCGGCCACATCCCGTTCGACGCGGAGTACTTCCGCGCGCTCGAGCGGCGGATCGTCGAACACACCGGGCACCACACCGCCGGCACCGCGCACGGCCGCGCCGACGACTCGGGGCTGCTGCGCACCGAGGAGCTGGCCGCGAACCGCGTGCCCACCCTCGTCGTCTCCGCCCCCGCCGAGCCGGTCTTCCCGCCGCCGCACCCGCAGCACCTCGCCCAGGCCGTCCGCGGGGCGCGCGTCGTGGAGATCCCGGGCATGGGCCACGCCCTGCCCCGCGAGGTGCTCGCCCCGCTGGCCGCCGCGATCATCGGTCACACCACCGGCCGGGCCGCGGCCTGAGCCCGCCCGGCGGCCGCTTTCCTCAAGGAGGCCGCCGGCGGCCCGGGCGGCCTCATCCCCCGTATGTGGCCTGCGACTCGCCCAGGACGGCCGCGAAGTCCCGGGCCAGGCGCGCCCCGTCGGACGTCGGCAGCGCGGCGGTGGTGATCCGCACTCCCGGTGCGGAGCCGATCCGGAAGCGGGCCCCGGCGGCGACCCACCAGCCGTGCGAGCGCAGCCCGTTGACAACGGCCGACTCGTCCCGCACCGGCACCCACACGTTCATGCCGCTGGCGCCGTGGGCCGCGATGCCGTGCCGCCCGAGTTCGTCGATCAGGGTCCGGCGCCGCCGTGCGTACGCCTCCCGCGCCCGCCCGACGAGCGCGCTCGTCGCGGCGTCCACCATCAGGCCGAGCACGGTCTCCTGGAGCAGATGGCTCACCCAGCCGGAGGTGAGCAGCAGCCGCCCGTCGTGCCGGGCCAGCGTGGTCGCGTCGCACGCCGCGGCGGCCCATCGCAGGTCCGTTCCCAGGAACTTCGTGACGGTCCGTACGTGCGCCCAGCGCGCCAGGCCGGCCCCGGTCACCGAGTGGAGGGGGGCTCCGGCGATCTCGGTGGCGAAGTCGTTCTCGATCACGAGCACGTCGGGGGCCTCGCACAGGACGCCGGCGAGCGCGTCGCGGCGCGCGGCCGAGAAGCACCCGCCGTACGGGTTCTGGGCGCGGGGGACGCACACGACGGCCCGTACACCCTCCCGGAGCGCGGCGCGCAGCGCCTCGGGCCGCATGCCCTCGTCGTCGACCGCGACCGCGACCGTGCGCAGGCCGAGGGCCGTGACGAGGTCGAGGAGGTGGTGGTAGCCGGGATCCTCCACGGCCACGGCGTCGCCCGGCCGGAGCTCGACGGACAGCAGCCGTCCGATCATGTCCAGCGCCCCGTGGGCGAACGTGACGTGCCCGGCCGGAACGCCGTCGGCCGCCAGCCACTCGCGGACCGTCTCCTCCAGGCGCGGCAGGCGTGGCACCGAGCGGTGCGAGCGGCTGCCGGGCGAGAGGCGTACGGGCGGCACCAGCTCGGGCAGGAGGGCGGGGTCGGGGTGTCCTCCGGCCAGGTCGCGCAGCCCTTCGGGCACCTTCGGCGGCCGCCGCGACGCCACGCCGGGGCCCTCCGCGACGACCGTGCCGCCGCGGCCGCGGGTGACCACGATGCCGCGCTGCCGCAGTTCCTTGTAGGCGGTCGCGACGGTGCCGGGGCTGACGCCGAGGTCGTCCGCGAGCCGGCGCACCGGCGGGAGGGCGGCGCCGGGCTCCAGGGCACCTTCGGTGACGGCGCGTTCGACCGAGGCGGAAATGGCCTTGGCCGTACCGCCGGTGATCCCATATCGTATTGCCACGTAACTGATTATGTATCAATACATAGCCGACGGCAAGCGTTTCGAACGCCGGATGCCGGACGTCGGACGAGGGACCAGGGGGAGATCGTGAGCCCGACGCAGCGGTGGGCCGCACTGACAGCACGCATACCGGGAGGCCGGGACGGGCGGCGCATGCTCGCGGTCGCACTGGTCGACCGCACCGGCAACGGCCTGTGGGCCGCGACCTCGGTGCTGTACTTCACCTTCGTCACCGGGCTGAGCGTGGCCCAGGTGGGCACGCTGGCGGCCGTCGCCGGGGTCGCCGGCATCGCGGGGGCACCGGTCGGCGGCAGGCTGGCGGACCGCTTTCCGCTCACCCGGGTGCTCGCCGCCTGCCAGGTACTGCGCGCGGCGTCCGCCCTCGGGCTGCTGCTGACCACCGACTTCACGCCGCTGCTGGTGCTCTCGGCGCTCGCCGGGTTCGGCGACAGGGCGGCCAGCGTGCTCACCAAGCTGTACGGCACCCGCGTCGCGGGCGCCGAGCGCGTGCGCTACCAGGCGGTCAACCGCACGGTCGCCAACGTCGGCTGGGCCCTCGGCGGCCTCGGCGCGGCCGCCGCCCTCGCCGCCGGCACCACCACCGTCTACCGGGTCCTGCTCGTCGGCGACGCCCTCTCCTTCGTCGCGGCCGCGGCGATCACCCTGAGCTGCGCGGAGGCCACCGCACCGGCCCGCGTCGTCGCCACCGGCGGCCGGGCCGCCGCCGGCGTGCGCGCCACCAGCCCCTGGCGCGACCGGACCTACCTGGCCTACGTGGCCACCGACACGGTGCTCTTCCTCGACGACGCGATCTTCAAGGTCGGGCTGTCCCTGTGGGCCGTCCATGCCACCGACGCCCCGCACGGCCTCGTGCCCCTGCTGATGGTCCTCAACAACGTGATGGTCGTGGGCCTCCAGGTCCCTCTGGCCCGGTTCGGTGCCACGACGAGCGCGGCCCGCCGCCTCCTGCTGCCGCTCTCCCTCACCTTCCTGGCCTCCGGCGTCGCCATGGCGGCCTCCGCCGTGCACGGGGCCGTGCCCGCGAGCATCGCCCTGACCGCGGCGGCCGTCGGCTTCACCCTCGCCGAGATGCTGCACGCCACCGTCTCGTGGGAGCTGTCCGTCGCCCTCGCCCCCGAGGAGTCCCAGGGCTCCTACCTCGGCGTCCACGGCCTGGCCCAGGCGAGCCAGCGCGCGGTCGGCCCCCTGGCCGTCACCGCCGCCATCGCCGCCGGCCCCCTCGGCTGGACCGCCTTCGGCACGGTCATCGCCGCCGCCTGTCTGGCCCAGCACCGCCTCGTGCGCCCCGGGCCGCCCGAGCCGTCCGCCCCGTCCCCGGCCGAGCCGGTGGCCGGCCACGCGGACCCGGTCGGGTGACCTTGGGGGGCGCGGGCCTTCCGCGGGCCGGGCCGCCGGGCCCCGTCCGGTATGACACCGTCATGCAGAAGATCACGCCCTTCCTGTGGTTCGACGACCAGGCCGAGGAGGCGGTGCGGCACTACATGTCCGTCTTCGACGACTCCCGGATCGTGGAGACGCAGCGCTACGGCGAGGCCGGGCCGGGGAAGGCCGGAACGGTCATGACCATCGCCTTCGAGCTCGCCGGGCAGCAGTTCATCGCCCTCAACGGCGGTCCGCACTTCACCTTCAACGAGGCCGTCTCCCTGTCGGTCGACTGCGCCACGCAGGAGGAGGTCGACACGCTCTGGGCCAGGCTCGGCGAGGGCGGCGAGGAGGGCCAGTGCGGCTGGCTGAAGGACCGCTACGGCCTGTGGTGGCAGATCAACCCGCGCAGGCTGACCGAGCTGCTGGGCGATCCCGACCCGGTCAGGGCGGGCCGGGTCATGAAGGCCATGCTCCAGATGAAGAAGATCGACATTCAGGCCCTGGTGGACGCCTACGAGCAGTGAACCCACCGGCCGGCGGGCCACGCACGGCCGGTGCGGCGGCCTATTTCGGCCGGCCCCCGTCGGCGTAGCGGTGCCGGGCCCACGCCGGCAGCCCGAACCAGCACAGCAGGAACCACGTGCTCAGCCCCGCGACGAGCCAGGGCACCGCGGAGGAGTGCAGGGCGATGCGCAGGACGAGCAGCAGCGCCGAGACGATCGTGGCCAGCAGCAGCACCACGCCCACGAGCGTCAGCCGGGAGGCCCAGACGACGGTCTGGGGTTTGAGGCGGTGCCCGGTGACGAGCCGGTGGAAGGAGACGGGCCCGATGAGGGCGCCCATGGTGGCCGCGCCGAGCACGACGGTGACGATGTAGATGGCGCGGTCCGTGGCCGTGAGGGCGGTGAACTTCGGCGAGAAGACGACGGTCAGCAGGAAGCCGAAGAGGATCTGGACGCCGGTCTGGGCGACGCGGACCTCCTGGAGCAGCTCGTTCCAGCGGCGGTCGGCGCGTTCCTCCTGCGTCTCGTGACGCCCGGTCGCCGCCCGGTCACCTGCCGGCGTGCCGAGGGCGTCCTCCGCGCCCCGGCCCCGCCGCGCGCCGGGGCCGTCCGGGGTGCCGTCGTGTGCTCCGTTGCGCGGCATGCTCGTCCGTCCCTTCGTCCCGCCCACGCTGCCGTCACCGGGCGCCCTCCGCATCCGGAGAGGACCACAGGGTGGCGCGTACCGTTCGCGCCGCGGAAGAGGGCGGGGTAGACATAGGGGTATGGCCCGAATCCGGGGCCGCTCCTGGAGGCCATCGGGTCGCTGGTTCGCCGGTCGGCGCCGAGGTAGCCGGCGTGAGCGGCGACAGAGGCGCGCGGGCGCAGGGCTGCCGTGGGCTCGGCGCCTGCGGTCGGTCGCCGACCGCAGCGTCGCCGGCCAGATGTTCGTGCTGCAGGTCCTGATCGTGCTGCTGCTCATCGTGGCCGCGGTGGTGACGCTCCTGCTCCAGGCGCGCAGCGACAGGTTCCAGGCGGCGCGCGACCGTTCGCTCGCCGCCGCCGAGGCGTTCTCCCATTCGCCGGGCCTGGTGCAGACCATGAGCGGCCCCAACCCGTCCGCCACGCTCCAGCCGCTGACCGAGGCCGCCCGCCACCAGGGCGGTGTCGACTTCCTGGTGGTGATGAACCGCGACGGCATCCGCTACACCCACCCCTCACCGAAGGAGATCGGCAAGAAGTTCGTCGGCACGATCGAGCCGTCGCTGCACGGCCACGTCACGGTCGAGAAGGTCAACGGCCCCCTCGGCGAGGAGCTGCAGGTCGTGGTGCCGGTGACGGACCGCGGCCGGGTCGTCGGCATGGTCTCCTCCGGGCTCAAGGTCCGCTCGGTGAGCAGCGCGGTCGACCGGCAGCTGCCGGTCGTCCTGGGCACCGGCGCCGTCGCCCTGGCGCTCGCTACGGGCGGCACGGCGCTGGTGACCCGGCGGCTGCGGCGGCAGACCCACGGTCTCGGCCCGGTCGAGATGACCCGGATGTACGAGCACCACGACGCGGTTCTGCACGCGGTGCGCGAGGGCGTGGTCATCGTCAGCGGCGACGGCCACGTCCTGCTCGCCAACGACGAGGCGCGCCGGCTCCTCGGCCTGCCCACGGACGTGGAGGGGCGGCCCGTCGACGCCCTGGGCCTGGATCCCCGGATGGCGGAGCTCCTGGCGTCGCGCCGGGTGGCCACCGACGAGGTGCTGCCCGTCGGGGAGCGGCTGCTGGCGGTGAACCAGCGGCCGACCGACCGCCGGGGCGGTCCGCCGGGCAGCGTGGCCACCCTGCGGGACTCCACCGAGCTGCGCGCGCTCGCGGGCAAGGCCGAGGTGGCGCGCGGCCGGCTGCGGCTGCTGTACGAGGCGAGCGTGGCCATCGGCACCACCCTGGACGTGCAGCGCACCGCCGAGGAGCTCGCCGAGGTGGCCTCCCCCCGGTTCGCCGACTACGTCTCCGTCGACCTCGCCGAGCCGGTGCTGCGCGGCGAGGAGCCCCGGATCGGGGTGGGCCACGAGGCCCCGGAACTGCGCCGGGTGGCCCTGAGCGGCTCCCCGGACGACCATCCCCTCTACCAGGCGGGAGAGGTGCACCGCTTCGCCGCGACCACCCCGCAGGCGAAGGGCTTCGTCAGCGGGCAGGCCGTGCTCGTGCCCGACCTGCGCGTCTCCGACGGCTGGCGCACCCAGGACCTCGTACGCACCCAGCAGATCCTCGACTACGGCTTCCACTCGCTCATCACCGTTCCGCTCAAGGCGCGCGGCGTGCTGATGGGCATCGTGAACTTCTGGCGGGCCCAGGACAGCGAGACGTTCGAGGACGACGACCTGTCCCTGGCCGAGGAGCTGTCGGCCCGGGCGGCGGTGTGCATCGACAACGCCCGCCGCTTCACCCGCGAGCACGCCATGGCCGTGACCCTGCAGCACAGCCTGCTGCCGCGCGGCGTGCCGGAGCAGAACGCCCTCGACATCGCCTACCGCTACCTGCCGGCCCAGGCCGGGGTGGGCGGCGACTGGTTCGACGTCATCCCGCTGCCCGGCGCCCGGGTGGCCCTGGTCGTGGGCGACGTGGTCGGCCACGGGCTGCACGCCGCCGCGACGATGGGCCGGCTGCGCACGGCCGTGCAGAACTTCTCCTCCCTGGACCTGCCGCCGGACGAGCTCCTGGGCCACCTCGACGAGCTGATCGGCCGGATCGACCAGGAGACGGCGGACGTGGACGGGGAGGCGCCGATCGCCGGCGCCACCTGCCTGTACGCGATCTACGACCCCTCCACCGGGATGTGCAGCTTGGCCCGGGCCGGCCATCCGCTGCCCGCGCTGGTCCGTCCCGACGGCACGGTGGAGTTCCCGGAGCTGCCCGCAGGGCCGCCGCTCGGCCTGGGCGGGCTGCCCTTCGAGGCCGTGGAGCTGCGCCTGCCCGAGGGCAGCAGCCTCGCCCTGTACACCGACGGCCTCATCGAGGACCGTACGCGGGACATCGACGTCGGCCTGGAGATCCTCGCCCGCACGCTGGCGCAGCCCGGCCGGTCGCCGCAGAAGATGTGCGACGCGGTGCTCGGCGCGCTGCTCCCCGCGCGCCAGGCCGACGACATCGCCCTGGTCATCGCCCGCACCCGGCGCCTGGAAGCCGATCTGATCGCCACCTGGGAGCTGCCCGCCGACCCGGCGGTCGTCGCGGCCGCACGGGCCGACATCACCCGGCAGCTGACCGAGTGGGGCCTGGAGGAGCTGGGGTTCACCACGGAGCTGATCCTCAGCGAACTGATCACCAACGCCATCCGGCACGCCTCCGGCCCGATCGGCGTCCGGCTGCTGCGCGACCGCGCCCTGATCTGCGAGGTCTCCGACACCAGCAGCACCGCGCCGCACCTGCGCTACGCGGCCGCCGAGGACGAGGGCGGCCGCGGGCTGTTCCTGGTGGCGCAGCTGGCCGAGCGCTGGGGCACCCGGTACACGGCCGAGGGCAAGGTCATCTGGGCCGAGCAGCCGCTGCCCTGAGGCCGCGCGCGGCGGCGTACGGCCCGTCGGTGGACCCGGATCCCGGGCACCGCCCGTCCGCCGCGCGACCCCGAGGGCCACCTGGTCTGTCGCCTCTCTCCGCCTTCTTCCGGCGTGCTCAATCCTCCCCCGGCAGATCCCCGGCGGGGCGGACCGCGAGTAGTTTCCGGGCCGACGCCAGTCCGCCCCGGGAAAGGCCATCCGATGACCCAGGCACCCGACAGACCCGATGCCCGACGCCCTCTCATACGGGGACGGGGTGGGACGGCGCCGGCGACGTCCCTCTTCGTCAACGGATTCTTCCCCGGCCGCCGGGCCCTGGTCGTCCTCCTGGCCGCGTTGTTCGGATTCGCGCTGACGGTGGTGTGGTCGGCGGAGTTCGTCGACCGGACCATCGGGGGCAACGTGGCCGACACGCTGCTGGGCCACGACTCGCGCGAGACGCCCATCACCGGAGCCCTGGGCGGCATCGCCTTCGCGCTCGCCACCGGGGTGGCGGGCACGTTCACCGCCTGCAATGTGGCCGCCTTCAGCGCCATCGCCCCGCTGGCCGGCTGTGTGCCGACCCGGCGGGGGCGGATGGCGCGCATGATCCGGCCGCTGGGGCTGCTGGCCGCCGGATCGGTCGCGGTGTCGGCGGCCTACGGCGTGGTCGTCGCGCTGGCCGGCACCCGCATGCCCCAGTTCCAGTCCACCACCGCGGCGGGCGGCTTCTCGCCCCGGCTGATCCAGTCCATGGTGGTGTTCGGCCTGGTCGGCCTGTGCATGGCCTATCTCGGCCTCGCCTCGCTGGGCCTGGTCCGCGATCCGCTGGCCCGCCTCTCGGCGCGCTTCCCGAACGCCCCGATGGTCGTCATGGGCGCGCTGACCGGCTCGTTCCTCATCGGCCGCCCGTATCCGCTGTTCCGTCAGCTCTTCCGCGACGCGGCGGAGAGCCACAACGTCCTCTACGGCGCAGCGGCGTTCGGCCTGCAGGCCCTCGGCAACATCCTGATCATGGCCGTGCTGTTCCTGCTCGTCGCCGGCCTGGCGGGCGAGCGGCTGTACGGCTGGTTCGCCGCGAAGCCCAGCCGCGCGTCGGCGCTGACGGCGGCGGCCTTCATCGCCGCGGGCGTGTTCATGGTCCTGTACTGGGACGTGCGGATCCTCGCCCGGCGGGACCTGATCTGGTACCCGCTGGCCCCCTGGGCCTGACGCCCCCGGTCCGTCGCCCGCGGAAAACCGGCTGACCACGGGCCGTCCGGCGAGGCAGGCTGGGGGCATGGACGAACGACGGACCGTACGGGTCTCGAAGTACCTCTCGCTGCACCTGCGCCACCAGCCCGAACGCATCGGCATCAGCCTCGACGCGCAGGGCTGGGTGGACGTCGACGTCCTGCTGGCCGCGGCGGCGGCCCACGGCTTCCCCGTCGGCCGCCAGGAGCTGGAGCACGTGGTGGCCACGAACGACAAGCGGCGGTTCGCGCTGGAGGGGGACCGCATCCGGGCGCAGCAGGGGCATTCGGTCGCGGTGGACCTCGGGCTACCGGCGGCCGAGCCCCCGCCGTACCTCTATCACGGCACCGTCGGCCGCAACGTGGCGGCGATACGGGCCGAGGGGCTGTCGCCCATGAACCGCCACCATGTGCATCTGTCGGCCGACCGGGAGACCGCCACGCGCGTCGGCGCCCGGCGCGGCAAGCCGGTGGTGCTGTCGGTGGACGCCGCGGCGATGCACGCGGCGGGGCACGTCTTCCGGGTGACCGGGAACGGGGTGTGGCTGGCGGAGCGGGTGCCGCCGCGGTTCCTGCGGTTCCCCGGCTGAGCCGAGCGGCGTGGGACCCGGGCGGGGCCGGTCTCCGGACCACGCCCGTCACGCCGAGGGCGGCCCCGGCGCCGCGCCTGCCGGGGAGAGCGGCCGCGGCGCCCCATACTGCGATCACCGCTCACTCCGCCGGGCCCGGCACGAATGGTCAGGAGGACCCACCCGATGACCGACACATCGTTCGGGGCGCACGCGTCCCGTCGTGGCATGCTCTGCGCGCTCGCGGCCGCGAGCGGCCTCGCCCTGGGTGGCGGGACCGGCGCGGCCGCCGCGCCGGGAGCCCGGCGGGTGATGCCCGGCACACGGCCGGACGCCGCGAAGGCACGGGAGATCCGCGACGAGTTCCTCCACGCCTGGGAGGGGTACAAGCGCTTCGCCTGGGGGCATGACGAGGTCCTGCCCGTCTCGGGCGGTCACCGCGAGTTCTTCGCCCGGGGTCACCCCGTCGGGCTGTCGATCGTCGAGGCGCTCGACACCCACCATCTGATGGGGCTCGACGACGAGGCCGACCGGTGCGTGCGGTGGATCGTCGACCATCTGGATTTCGACATCGACGCCGACTTCCAGGTCTTCGAGGCGACGATCCGCCTGGTCGGCGGCCTGCTCGCGGGCCATCTGGCGACCGGCAGGCGGGCCCTGCTCGACCTGTGCGCGGACCTGACGGACCGGCTGCTGCCGGCCTTCACCGCGTCGCCGACCGGCATGCCCTACCGGTACGTCAACCTCCGCACCGGCCGCGTCTCGGGCGCCGTCTCGCCGGTGGCCGAGATCGGCACCCATCTCCTGGAGTTCTCCGTCCTGTCCGAGCTCACCGGCGACCCGCGCTACCGCCGGGCCGCCAAGCGCGCCGTGCGCGCCCTGGTGGAGCGCCGTTCGGGGCTGGACCTGCTCGCGACCACCATGAACGTCGAGACCGGCCGGTGGGCCGACCGGCAGGCCGTCGCCGTCGACCCGCCGGCGGACTCGTTCTACGAGTATCTGTGGGGCGCGTGGGAGATGTTCGGCGACGAGGAGTGCCGGGACTGGTTCCGCATGCTCGACGACGCGCTGCGCCGGCACCAGGCCGAGCGGGCGGACGGGCTGCTGTGGTTCCGGCACGTCGACTTCGGCACCGGGGCGACCACGAGCCGGCGGCAGTCCTCCCTGGCCGTCGCCATCCTGCCCGTGGGCGGCGACCCCGGCCTCGCGGCCGACTACTACCGGTCGTGGACGGCCGTCCTCGACAAGTACTCCGTGATTCCGGAACAGATCGACTACACCCGCCTACAGGCCGTCGACCCCAGGAACGAGCTGCGCCCCGAGTACGCCAACTGCGCCTTCCAGCTCTACTGGCAGACGGGCGAGGCGTACTACCGCACGACGGCCTGGCGCTACTTCCAGAACCTCAGGAAGTACCACCGCGTCCCGGGCGGCTACACGGTCGTCGCCGACGTCACCCGGCGGCCCATGCCCCAGGGCGACCACTGCCCCGCCTACGTCTTCGCCGAGAACTTCAAATGGCTCTACCTCACCTTCGCCGACACCCCGCGCTTCGACTACGCCCACGGCTACCTCAGCACCGAGGGCAAGGTGCTCCGCGGCCTGCGCCGCGCGTGAGGCCGCCCGGGCGTTCGCCCCCGCGCGAACGCGTCCCGACATCACCCGTAAGCCGTATTCCACGCCCACCCGGAAGGGCCGGAGAATATCCCTCATGGCCGTGTCCGCAGCATCCGCCCGCCCCGTTCCCGGTCCGCGCGGCCTGCCCCTCTTCGGGAACCTCGCCGCCTTCGGCAGGGATCCGCTGGCCTTCTTCGGCCGGCTGCGCGACCACGGCGACGTCGTCACCTGGCGGCTCGGTCCGCGCAGGAGCGTCTTCGTCTCCCGGCCCGACCACATCGCCGAGTTCCTCGCGGCGGTCGAGCAGACCTTCGAGCCGCTCGAGATCGGCTGGGGCCTCAAGCAACTGGTCGGCGACAGCGTCCTGCTGAGCAAGGGCGCCGACTGGCGCCGCAAGCGGACCCTGGTCCAGCCGACCGTCCGCCCCCGCCACGTGCGCACGTACGCCACCACGATGGTCGACTGCGCGACGGAGCTGGCCGGCGCCTGGCGCGAGGGCCGACGCGTCGACGTGCGCCGCGAGATGACGCGGCTCACTCAGCGGATCGTGGTCCGTACTCTCTTCGGGAACGACCTCGAGGACGACGGCGGCCGCCTCGGCGATGCGATGGCCGCGATCCAGCGCGAGCTGGCGACGGAGCTGCGGGGCGGCGTCAATCTGTTCCTGCCGTCCTGGGCGCGCCCGCCCTGGCGGCGCCGCCTGCTGGCCGCGGTGACCGTGGTCGACGCGGAGATCCGGCGGCTGATCGACGCGCGGCGCGCCGAGGATCCCGCCGACGGCCGGCAGGACGATCTGCTCGGCCGCCTCCTCGCCGCCCGCGACGAGGACGGCCGGGCCCTGACGGCCCGTGAGGTGCGCGACGAGGCCGTGACCCTGTGGGCCGCGGGCCACGAGACCACCTCCACGACCCTGACCTGGACCTGGCTGCTGCTCTCCCGCTCCCCGGACGCCCACGCCCGGCTCACCGAGGAGCTGGACCGGGTGCTCGGCGGGCGGCCGCCCGCCTACGAGGACTACGAACGGCTCCCCTGGACCCGGCAGATCGTCAAGGAGGCGCTGCGCCTGTACCCGCCCGCGTGGGTCATCCCCGCCGTGGCCGGGAAGGACGCCGCGCTGGGCGGATCGCCCGTCCGGGCGGGCACGATCGTGTGGTGCAGCCAGTGGACCACGCACCGCGACCCCCGGTGGTTCCGCGACCCGGCGGCCTTCCGGCCCGAACGCTGGGACGCCGACGCCCCGGACGCCGTGCCGGACCACGCGTGGTTCCCCTTCGGCGGGGGCCGGCGCACCTGCCTCGGCGCGCGCTTCGCGCTCGTCGAGGCGACGCTGGTGCTCGCCACGCTGGCCCGGCGTTTCCACCTCGAGGCCGACCCCCACGACGGCCGGCCCGCCGTGGGCCTCCTCCTCCAGCCGGCCGTCCCGGTACGGGCGACCGTGCGGGCCCGGTAGGCGCAGGGGCCGTACGGACCGTCAGAGGGCCCGGCCGGGCAGCCGCTTCGCCATGACGTGTTCCTCGCGGCCGCCGGGTCCCGCCTCGCCGCGCCGGCCTGTGACCTTCAGGCCGTTGCGCCGGTAGAGCGCGATCGCCGGGGCGTTGTCCGGGACCACCTTGAGCCGCAGCACCTCCGCTCCCCCGCGCCGGGCCCAGTCCTCCACCGCCCGCACCAGGCGGTCCCCCACGCCCCGGCCCCGCGCGCCGGGGCCGACCCACAGCGAGATCAGCTCGACGACGCCCTGTTCGGGACCGGGGACGCCGCTGGCCATGCCGGCGGGCTTGCCGTCGACGACGGCGACCAGGTCGAGCGAACCGGTGATGCTCAGGCGCGCCCGCCACCGTTCCTCCCGGTCGCCGTCGCCCTGCCAGTCCGCGAGCCGCGCTCCGAAGGCGTCCGGCGCGTCCGCGAGCGCGGCCAGCCGCAGGCGCCGCCACACCGGCCAGTCGTCCGCCGTCAGTTCCCGGGTCTCGATCACACGGGAAGAGTGGCGCCTGCCGGTGCGCGGCGGCAACCCGTTTTCCCCGGCGGGTGGTTCGTGGCCGCCGATCGGCGCAACGCGTCCGGCGGATCCCGCCGTTGGGCCCGAGGCTTGCGGATAGTCGCACCGGAGGTGGCAGTGCCCGGAACCTTCTCACGAGGCGTGCTGCCGCGCGCCGGTGTCGTCGCCGCGCTCGCCGCCGCGCTGACACCCCTGACGCCCCTGACGCCCCAGGCCCCGCCGACGCGCCCGGACGCGCCCGCGGCACCGGCCGCCGTCCTGTCCGGCGCGGCGGGCGCGCCCGGGCGTCCCGTACGACGGGACGACTCCGGGCACGCCTTCCGGCACCCCGGCGTCCTGCTCACCCGGGCGCAGTTGAAGCGGATCCGCGCGCGGGTCGCCGACGGCGCCGAGCCGTGGGCGTCGGAGTTCGAGGCCATGCGGTCCAGCACGTACGGATCGCTCGACTACACGGCGGCGCCCGTCGCGGTCGTGCGGTGTCCGCCCGGTTCCCAGCCCGGCCGGGGGTGCGTGGAGGAGCGGCGGGACGCGATCGCCGCGTACACCCACGCCCTGCTGTGGTACGTCACCCGCGACCGCGCGCACGCCCGGAAGGCCGTGCAGATCATGGACGCCTGGTCGGCGGAGGTGGAGGACCACACCGAGGGCAACGCGCCGCTGCAGGCCGCCTGGTCGGGGAGCTCCTGGGCGCGGGCCGGGGAGATCATGCGCTACACCTACGACGGCTGGTCGCGCGCCCGGGTGCGGCGGTTCGCCACGATACTGCGCACCGCGTATCTGCCCCTGACCGAGCGGGGCGCCCCGGACCACAACGGGAACTGGGACCTGACCATGGCCGACGCGAGCATGGGCATCGCGGTCTTCCTCGACGACACCGAGGCCTTCGAGACGGCCGTTCGCCGGTTCCGCGACCGCGTTCCCGCCTACTTCTACCTGCGCTCGGACGGGCCGCTGCCCGAGCGGCCGCGGGGCAGCCGCATCAAGACGGCGGACGACATCAGGACGTACTGGTTCGGCCAGCGCGTCTTCGTGGACGGCCTCGCGCAGGAGACCTGCCGGAACTTCACCCACGTCGGCTACGCCCTCGCGGCCACCGCCCACGTCGCGGAGACCGCCTGGCACCAGGGTGTGGACCTCTACGACGAGATCGCCGAGCGGCTGCGCGCGGCGCTGGACCTCCACACCCGCTACCAGCTGGGCGACCCGGCCCCGTCATGGCTGTGCGACGGGAGGCTGAAGGTGAGGATGGGGCCCGACACCGAGGTCCTCCTCAACCACCTGGGCAACCGCCGGGGGTGGGCGCTCCCAGGCCCCGAGGAGGCCGCCCGGCCGGCGCGCCGGCGCGGGACGGACAACCTGTTCGTGGCCTGGGAGACCCTGACCCACACGAACAACCCCGGCTGAGTCTGCCGGCCGGGGTCGTCCGCGTGCCTGCCGTGCCCTGCGCTTCCGTCGGTCAGAAGCGCAGTACGGCCGCCAGCCGGTCCTCGGAGGCGAGGGTGTCGTCCGGGACGAACTCGATGTCCGCGCCGCTGCGGAGCGCGTTCTCCACGATCTCGTCCACGACGTCCTCGTGGATGGAGGGGTCCGCCAGCAGGGGCTCGGTGGGCGCCTCCACCTTCTGGGGGTGGCCGCCGTTGCCGTCCACCCGCGCGGTCACCTGGTAGTGGTCCTCGACCGCAAGGAGGGCCACCCGGCCCTGGCGTACGGTCTGCCAGATCTCGTCCAGGCCCGAGGTGTAGCGCTTCTGGCCGCGTGCGTCACTCAGGCGGCGCAGCACCTCGCCCTGGCGCGAGGAGCGGCGCGCGTCGAAGGCGGGGTGGAGGATGTCGTAGAGCTCGTGCCCGGACTTCGCGCTCGCCCCGCCGTTCTCGACCCGGGCCGTGATGACGCCGGGGTTGGGGAGCAGCTTCTCGAGCAGGGCGATCTGTTCCCGCAGGCCGACGACGTACAGCGGCCGGGTCGTGCCGTTCAGGACGGGCGTGAGCGCGCCCGCGACGGTGCGCATGTACTGGCGCTCGCGCTCCAGGTGGGCCTCCTCGCGGGAGGTCAGCGCGTGCTTGCCGACCTTGTCGAAGTGGCGGCCGGGCAGCGCGTCCTCGTGGTCGGGGAGCGCGGGGCGGACCGGGAAGCCGTCGCCGGTGACCTCGGTGAGGTTCTCGCCCGCGCCGTCCCACAGGCGGCTCTCGCTCTCGGAGAGCGCCAGCGCCCAGTACGGTTCCTCGACGATGCGGGCGGCGACCAGGTTGCGGGTCAGGAAGGTGTCCGAGACGACCACGCGCTGGGGCACCGAGCGCGGCAGGTACCAGACCTGGTGCTCGCCCGGGGCGGCAAGGATCAGCAGCCCGTCGGTGGTATGGGTGAGGTCGACCTCCGCGGCCGCGGCGTCGAGGCGGTTCCCGACGTCGGTCCGGGCGGCCCGGGTCACCCGGGAATCCTCCTCGAGCCGCCGCTTGGCCTCCGCGATCGTGTTGCGCAGCCGTACCGCGTCCTCGGTGCTGTACGGAGAGCGCCGGGTCGTGGGGAGCAGCAGTGACACGGCCGGGTAGTCGCGCGGACGGCGCAGGTCACGGAGTGTTTCGTCGGTCAGTGCGCCGATGTCCATCGGTCATCCTCCTCGGGCCCACAGGATGCCTCCAGGTGACCAGAGTCGCGGCCGGGCGGCCAGTCGGGCGCGGCCGGGCGGAGCATCGCCGCACGTCGGCGGCCTGGTCGTGGACAGATGTGCGTCGTTGACGCCCCGGAGGGGATCCGTCACGATCGGAGGTGTCGGGACGCGCCCGGCACCGGGGCGCGGAGCACGGTGAGGAGCCGCCGATGTCCCAGCCGCGGCGACGGGGCCTGATCCTCGACTTCGGCGGGGTGCTGAGCACGCCGGTGTCCGAGAGCGCCCGCGCCTTCTGCCTGCGCGAGGGCCTGGCCCCCGACGCCTTCGCGGACGTCGTCTCGGCCGATCCGGTGGGCCGGGAGCTGTTCGCGGACCTGGAGCGCGGGGTGCTCCCCCAGGCGGAGTGGAACGCCCGCACGGCCGACCTGCTGGGCGTGGACGCCACGAACCTCCTCGGCCGCGTCCTGGCCGACGTGCGCCCCGAGCCCGTGCTGACCGGTGCCGCGCGGGCGTGGCGCGCCGCCGGGGTGAGGGTGGGCGTGCTGTCCAACAGCCTCGGCTCCACCCCGTTCGACCCGTACGAGGGCCACAAGCTGGGCACGCGGTACGACGTCGTGGTGCTGTCCGGCGACCATCACCTGCGCAAGCCCGACCCCGCGCTCTACGCCGTCATGGTGGAGCGGATGGAGCTGCCGGCCGCGGCGTGCGTGTACGTGGACGACTCCGCCCGCAACCTCACGCCCGCCCAGGACCTGGGCATGGCCGTGGTGCGGCACACGGGCCCCGCCGCCACCGTCGCCCGGCTCGAGGAGCTCCTGGGCGTCCCGCCGGCCCCCGGCCGCTAGCCCTGGTCCGGCCGGTCTCGATCCGGCTGGTCCTGGTCCGGCTGGTCCTGTTCCGGCGCGCGGTCGGCCGCCGCGAGGGCGGCGCGGAGGGTGTCCTCGCGCAGCACGGTCAGAAAGGGGATCAGGAGCAGGGCGCAGGCCAGGGCGCCGAGGGCGAAGACCGTGCGCGGCCCGGAGACCTGCGCCAGGAGGCCGGCCAGGGCGGCGCCCACGGGCATGCCGCCCCAGCCGATCATGCGGCTGGCGCTGGAGACCCGGCCCAGGAGGGCGTCGGGGATCAGGCGCTGCCGGAGGGTGACGACGGTGACGTTCCACAGGCCGCTGCCGACGCCGCCCAGGAGCGTGGCCGCGCCGACGGCCCAGACCTGGGAGGTCAGGGCCGGAGTGGCCAGCATGATCACGCTGGTGATGACGTCGACGGCCAGCAGGTTGCGGACGCCGATGGCGCGCTGGACGCGCCCGGCGGCGAGGGAGCCCAGCACGCCGCCGACGGCGAGGGTGGTCAGCAGCAGGCCGTAGCCGGTGCCGCTGAGGCCCATGGGGCCGGGCGCGACCGCGTAGAGGACGAGGACGGCCGTCCAGGCGCTCCACGCCCCCGCCATCACGCACACCATGCCGGCCACGCCGCGCAGCAGCCGGTGGCGCCAGAGGAAGCGCAGCCCCTCGGCGAGCTCGGACCGCAGCGAGCGCAGGACGGGTTCGTCGCGGGCGGCCCGGGGCGGCGGGTAGGGGCCCCGGAAGAGGAGCAGCAGGGCGCCGGCCGCCACGAGGTAGGCGCCGGCCGTGCCCAGGACGGCGACGGTCGTCCCCGCCGCGACGAGCAGGCCGCCCAGCGGCGGCCCGACGAACTCGTTCAGCGACGAGCGGGTGCTCTCCAGCCGGGAGTTGGCGGTGTCGAGCCGGTCCCGTCCCACGACCATGGGCAGGACGGAGGAGGTGCACAGGTCGGCCGCGATCTCGGCCGTCCCCAGCAGGAAGGCCGTGGCGTACAGGGCCGGCAGCGGTGCCGCGTCGCCGGCGACGGCGAGGGCCAGCAGCACCAGGGCCGCCACCCGCAGCACGTGGGCGGCGAGGATCAGCCGGCCCCGCTCGACGCGGTCGATGAGGACGCCGATGAGGAGGGTGCACAGCACGTACGGCAGGGTCTGCGCCCACTTCACCCCGGCCACCAGCCCGGGCGACGACGTCAGGGTGAGGGCGATCAGCGGAAACGTGATCACGACCAGGCCGTCCGCCAGATTGCTCACCGCGTAGGCGGCCCACAGTCCGGCGAAGTCACGTGCGCCGGCCTCTCGCGCCGGTGCGGTCACCGCGGCTCCTGTCGTCGGGGGTCGTCGGGGGTTGCTCATGGGGTCTTCGGGGTCAAGGGTGCCGGGATGCGGGGGCGGCAGGGAACGACCGCCTCCGGCCTGTCGGAGGCGGTCGTCCAGGGGTGCGCCGAGGCCCGGATCAGCAGAGCAGCGCGCAGGTGGCGCGCGTGAACGTGTCCTTGCCGTGGTTGCGTACGGTGTGCGCGAAGGCCGCCCGCGGGTTGGCCGGTGCGGGGACGGTCGCCTGTTCGGTCATGCCGAGCGGGGCGAGGAGGGCACGGGTCTGCTCACCGACGCAGTGGATTCCCTTGTTCTTCAGGATGGTGTCGGCCAGCCGGCCGCCGAGCCCGTCCAGCGAGCCGCCCGACCAGGTCGAGACCTTGTAGTCGCCTCCCTCGGCCTGCTCGAAGAAGCGCACGTCCGCGCTTCCCTGACTCTCCGTGAGAAGGACGAAGATCCTCCGGCTCGAGAGCTCCATGTCCACGTGGTCCATCTTGTGGAGGATGGCCTCGGGATCACCGTAGAAGTCGTGCACCTCCGGTGTCCAGGAGTAGGAGACGCAGCCCGCGGCCATCTCCTGTCGTGTCTCGTCTTTCGCGTGGGCCTGGGTGGTCAAGAGGAAAACCCCCAATCGTCGAACGCCGGTCTCCCGGCATGGATGGGCGAGTTCGCTTGCCCATCCTGGTCGAGGGGCCGTCCGAAGAGAACACCCGAGCCTTGTGGACCTTTGCGTTCCGGGAATGGCGGCCATGCGCCGCCTGACCGGTGGCGCCCGGGCGGTGCCATGCTGAGCCCATGCTGGATGTCCCCCACTTACGGGTTCTCCTCGCCGTGGCGCAGCACCGCTCGATCTCCGCCGCCGCGCACGCCCTGTCGTACAGCCAGTCGGCCGTCTCCCGGCGCATCACGGCGCTGGAGCACGAGGTCGGGACGCCGCTGCTGCTGCGCGGCAGCCGCGGGGTCCGGCCGACCCCGGCCGGAGAGGCGCTGATCGAGCACGCCAGGGTGATCATGCGCCAGCTGGCGCTGGCCGAGGAGCGCGTCCGGGCGCTGGCCGGGACGGCCGGGGGCCGGCTGCGGCTGGGCGCGTTCGCCAGCGCCAATGCGGGGATCGTCCCGGAGCTGTTCAGCCGCTTCTCCCGGCGGTATCCCGCCGTCCGGCTGTCGTTGTGCGCGGGCGGCCCGGCCGATCACCTGGCCTCACTGCGGGCGGGCGAGCTGGACCTGGCGCTGGTGACCGAGTGGGATCTGGCCGGCGAGCGGTTCGACGGCCTGTCCCTGCTGCGGCTGATGACCGACGAGCAGCTCGTCGCCCTCCCCGCCGGACACCGCCTGGCCGGGCCGGGGCCGATCGGCCTGTCCGAGCTGCGCGAGGAGACATGGATCGAGGGGGCGCACCCCGACTGCCTGGGCCCGCTGCGCGAGCTGTGCCTGGGGCTGGGCTTCGAGCCGCGTGTGGGGCTGTGCTGCGACGACTGGTACGGCAAGCAGCGCATGGTGGCCGCGGGGATGGGCATCGGGCTCTTTCCGGCGCTCGCCGTGCCGAGCCTCGGGCCCGGCCTCGCGCTGCGGTCGCTGGCCGGGCAGTTCCCGCCGCGCGACGTCTACCTCGTGCTGCCGGACCGGGACAGCCGGGCCCCGGCCACCGGCCCCCTGACCGCCGTGCTGCTGGAGCTGGTGACGGGCCTTCAAGATCGTTAACCGGAAGCGCTCCCGCCTTCACCATATTGAGGGGAAATCCGACTACCCGGCCCGTTTCCCCGGGTCCGGCGCCTAGCGTCGCGGTGACCGCCCGCCCGGCACCGTCCCCGAAAGGCCGCGCACGCGATGCCGAACCCTTTTGAGCTTCCCGACTTCTACATGCCGTACCCGGCCCGGCTGAACCCCCATCTGGAGGGCGCCCGGGAGCATTCCAAGGCGTGGGCCCGCGCGTTCGGCATGGTCGAGGGCTCGGGCATCTGGGACGAGAACGACGTCGACTCGCACGACTACGCCCTGCTGTGCTCCTACACCCACCCCGACGCCTCGGGGCCCCAGCTGGACCTGGTCACCGACTGGTACGTGTGGGTGTTCTTCTTCGACGACCACTTCCTGCACCTGTTCAAGCGCACCGGCGACATGGCCGGCGCGAAGGCCTACCTCGACCGGCTGCCCGCCTTCATGCCGCTCGACGGCGACCCCGCTCCCCCCGAGCCCGTCAACCAGGTCGAGGCGGGCCTGGCGGACCTGTGGGCCCGTACGGTCCCGTCGATGTCGCAGGCCTGGCGGCGGCGCTTCCGCGAGAGCACCTGGCACCTGCTCGAGGAATCCCTGTGGGAGCTGTCGAACATCAACGAGGGCCGGGTCGCCAACCCCGTCGAGTACATCGAGATGCGCCGCAAGGTGGGCGGGGCCCCGTGGTCCGCCCATCTCGTCGAGTACGCAGCCGGCGCCGAGGTGCCCGACGTCATCGCGGCGAGCCGCCCGATGCGGGTGCTCAAGGACACCTTCGCCGACGGGGTGCACCTGCGCAACGACCTCTTCTCGTACCAGCGCGAGACCGAGACCGAGGGCGAGCTGGCCAACGCCGTGCTGGTGCTGGAGCGGTTCCTGGGCTGCGACACCCAGCAGGCCGCCGACTCCGTCAACGACCTGCTCACCTCCCGGCTCCAGCAGTTCGAGCACACCGCCCTCACCGAGGTGGGGCCGCTGCTCCTCGAGCACGGCCTGGGCCCCTCGGAGTGCGCCGACGTCTTCGCCTACGTCAAGGGCCTGCAGGACTGGCAGTCGGGCGGCCACGAGTGGCACATGCGCTCCAGCCGCTATATGAACGGCTCCACCGGAGGCGCCCCGGCGGTCACGGGCCGGGCGCTGGGCGGCCCCCTCGGGCTCGGCACCTCGGCGGCCCGGGTGCCGCTCTCGATCGCGGCGAGCCTGCCCGCGCGGGCGCGCCGCCACGGTCACCGGCCCTTCCAGAAGGTCGGCCACCTGCCGCTGCCCGACTTCGACATGCCGTTCCCGACCACGCTCAGCCCCCACCTGGACGGCTCCCGCCGGCACAACATCGCCTGGAGCCACCGGATGGGCCTGCTGACCCCCTCCCCCGACGTCCCCTTCTCCGGCCTGTGGGACGAGGGCAAGCTGCGGGACTACGACTTCGCGCTGTGCGCCGCCGGCATCCACCCGGAGGCCACCCCCGAGGCGCTCGACATCGCCACGGACTGGCTCACCTGGGGCACCTACGGGGACGACCTGTACCCCGTCGTCTTCGGCCGCACCGCCGACCTGGCCGCCGCCAAGGCCTGCAACGACCGTCTGATGGCGTTCACGCCGCTCGACGTCGGCGCCACGCCGCACCCGCTCAACCCGCTCGAGCGCGGGCTCGCCGACCTGTGGACCCGTACCGCGACGCCCATGGGCGAGGAGGCCCGGCGGACGTTCCGGGCCGCCATCGAGACCATGGTGGAGAGCTGGCTGTGGGAGCTGGCGAACCAGAAGGCGAACCGCGTCCCGGAGCCCGTCGACTACATCGAGATGCGGCGCAAGACCTTCGGCTCGGACCTCACCATGGCCCTCGCCCGCATCGGCCACGACCGGGCCGTGCCGCCCGAGGTCTACCGCTCCCGTCCCGTGCAGGCCATGGAGAACGCCGCGGCCGACTACGCCTGCCTGACCAACGACGTCTTCTCCTACCAGAAGGAGATCGAGTTCGAGGGCGAGGTGCACAACGCCGTCCTCGTCGTCGAGGACTTCTTCGACTGCGGGCGCACCGAGGCCCTCGGCATCGTCAGCGACCTGATGAACTCCCGCATGCGCGAGTTCCAGCACGTCGTCACCACCCAGCTGCCCCTGGTGTGCGAGGAGTTCGGCCTCGACGAGGAGGGGCGGGCCACGCTCGAGGGGTACGCGCAGGAGCTGAAGAACTGGATGTCCGTGATCCTCACCTGGCACCGGGAGTGCCACCGCTACGCCGAGGCGGACCTGCTGCGGCACCACGCGCCGCGGACGGCGCCCTCGTGGGGCGTTCCCAGCGGCCTGGGCACCTCCGCCACCCGGATCGCCGGCCCTTCGGGCGCTCCGTACGGCCCGGGGCGCGGTCAGTCCGTGGGCACGCCGCCGGGGACGTCCAGGGTGCGGGTCAGCCTGCCGACGTCGGCGCACGCCCTGCCGTAGCCGGTGCCCTCGGGGTGCAGGGTGAGCACGACGACGACGCTGCGGTCGGCGGCGCCGACGGTGCCGGTGGTGTGCACGGCGCCGCGGACGAGGTCCACGCCGCCGGCCGTCACCGGCCGCCGCTTCGGGGTGGCCGGCGAGCGGCCCTGGGCGTCGAAGCCGGACCAGCCCTGTTTGACCGCCCATGGGCGGCTGTAGACCGCCGGGATGCCGAAGGACTGGTCGAAGCCGTCCGTCCCCCGGGGTGTGGCGTTGCGCAGGGCGTCCATGACGCGGTCGCGGGCCGGCGCGGGCGCGTCCTCGAGGAGGTGCCGGTAGACGGTGACCGTGTCGGCGGCCGAGAGGCCGGTGTAGCCCCAGAAGCCGGGGTGTTCCTCGGGCGGCGGCACGGTGTCGGCCAGTCCGAGCCGCGTCACCATGCGCTCGACGATCGCGCCGTCCCCGTTGCGCGTCCAGAAGTGGCTCGCGGCGGCGTCGTCGCTGCTGCGCAGCATGATGTCGAGGCGCTCGCCGTCGCCGGTGGTGAGGGGGTTCCGGGGCCCCCGGGACCACAGGTGGTCGAGGGCGATGAGCAGCTTGACCACGGACGCCGACCGGAAGAGCGCGTGGGCGTCGGCCCGCGCGGTGAACGCGCCGGTCCGGCGGTCGAACACCGCGATGCCGGCGCGCACGCCGGGCGGCACCTCGAGGTGTGCACGGGCCTTGGACAACGTTCCCCTCCCACGGTCGACGCGGTGTGTCTGCGTGATGATGGGGCGCCGTCGCCGGGCCGGTCACCGGTGTTCGGCCCACGTCGAAACCGTTCGGTACCGCCCATGTGTCCGTTGTGCTCCGGGCGGGAGAGGGCACGTGGCATGATGCGCTGACATACCGGCGGCGTCCGGTGTGCGGATGGAGCGGTTCAGCGGAAGGGGAGCCCGATGAGCAGTCCCAACAAGGGGATCGGCACCGTGGAGGTGGCCCTCCGGTGGGATCCGAGCACGGGCGGGGAGCCCGCCCACGACCTCGACATCATCGCCGCCACGTACCACGCGGACGACCCGTACGGCGAGCCCGCCTACCTCGTGCACTTCGACAGCCGCTCGCCCGACGGCACCATCACCCTCAACCGCGACAGCCGCACGGGGCAGGGCTTCGGCGACGACGAGGTGATGACCCTGGAGCTCGAGCGCCTGTCGTCCGGCTACGTCCGGGTCGTCGTCGGCGTGGCCATCCAGCAGCGCTGGGGGCGCAGGACCTTCGCCGAGGTGGCGAACACCGCGGTGCGGATAAGCGAGGGGCGCACCGCGCTGCGGGTGGACGACTTCGGCTCGGTGGCGGACGCCACGGCGGCGACCGTCGCGGAGTTCGCCCGGGACTCCTCGGGCGCCTGGGGGTTCCGGGGCACCGTCAACGGCTTCGACGCCGATCCGGCGACGTTCGCCAGGACCATGGGCGCCGACCTGGGGTGATCGGGGCACCGCGCGCCGTGGCGGCGGCCGCCCGGCGCCACGGCGCGCCCGGGGCCACACTGGGGTGAAGCGGGCGGCGGAGGCCGCCGGCACCGGTGATGGCACGGAGGTGGTCCTCGTGGGCGACTCGGTTCGCGGCGGTGCGCGCGGCACCGACTCCGCCTACGACGCGAGCCCGTTCGTGCCCTCGGGGGCCGGGCTCGACGCGCTGCGGAAGGCCGCGGCGGACTGCAAGGGTTGTCCGCTGTTCCGCGAGGCGACGCAGACGGTGTTCGGCGCGGGAGAGCCGTCGGCGCGCGTGGTGCTCGTGGGCGAGCAGCCGGGCGACCAGGAGGACCGGCGGGGCCGGCCGTTCGTGGGCCCCGCGGGGGGTGTGCTGATGCGCGCGCTCGACGAGTCCGGCATCGATCCGGCCGACGCGTACATCACCAACGCCGTCAAGCACTTCAAGTTCGAGCAGGCCGTGCGCGGCAAACGCCGCATCCACAAGGCGCCGGGCCTGCGCGAGATCGGCGCGTGCCGGCCCTGGCTGGCCGCGGAGCTGCGGCTGCTGGACCCCGAGGTGGTGGTCGCGCTGGGCGCCACGGCCGGCAAGTCGCTGATGGGATCGTCGTTCCGGGTGAGCCACGAGCGGGGCGTGGCGCTGCCGCTGCCCTCGCTGAACGGCGGCGGTGACGAAGACGGCGAGGGGAACGGCGGGGGCGGGGGGCTGCTGGTGGCGACCATCCATCCCTCGGCCGTGCTGCGCTCGGACGCCGCGGCGCGGGAGGAGGCGTACGCGGGCCTGGTGTCCGATCTGCGGGTCGCCGCGCGGCTGCTGGACTGACCCGGCCGCCCCCGTCGGACAACGGGGGCGGGGCCCGGTGGGTCAGAGTTCGCGCAGCGCGGGCAGGAGCTCCTTCTCCGCCCAGCGCAGATAGCCGGCCTGGTGGTCGCCGCCGATCTGGACGAGGGCGATCTCGGTGAACCCGGCGTCGGCGTACTCGCGTACGGCGTCGACGAAGTCCTCCGTCTTCGCGCCGCAGGGGATGGACTCGGCCACCTGCTCCTTGGTGACGTACCGGGTCGCGGCTTCGAAGGAGACGTCGGTGGGCAGCTCGGCGTTGACCGGCCAGCCCAGTCCCGACCAGCGGAACTGGTCGTGGGCACGGTCGAGCGCGGCGTCGCGGTCGGGGTCGTAGCAGACGGGCAGCTGCCCGACGCGGGGCTTGCCCGCTCCGCCGTGCCGGTCGAAGGACTCCAGCAGCTCCTTCTTGGGCTCGACGGCGATGACGAGGTCGGCCAGCCGGCCGGCGAGCCGGCAGGAGTCCTCGCCCGAGACGGCGATGCCGATGGGCGGGGGTTCGTCGGGCAGGTCCCAGAGTCTGGCGTGCTCGACGTCGTAGTGCGGGCCGCGGTGGTTGAGCGTACGGCCGTCGAAGAGGGCCTGGATGATGCCGACGGCCTCAGCGAGCATCTCGTGGCGGACGCTGACGGCGGGCCAGCCGCCGCCGACGACGTGTTCGTTGAGGTTCTCGCCCGATCCCAGCCCGAGCCGGAACCGTCCGCCCGACAGCAGCTGGAGCGTGGCCGCCTGCTGGGCGACGAGGACCGGGTGGTAGCGGACGGTCGGGCAGGTCACATAGGTCATGAGCGGGATCCGCGACGTGGCCTGGGCGGCGGCGCCCAGGACGGCCCACGCGTTCGGCGCGTGGCCCTGGGAGGCCAGCCAGGGGAAGTAGTGGTCCGAGGTGACGGAGAAGTCGAAGCCCGCCTCCTCCGCTCCCACCACATGGCCGACGAGTTCCCGGGGGCCCGCCTGCTCGGTCATCATCGTGTAGCCGATTCGCACCATACGATGCGGTTTCCCCGGCCGTCGGAAGGAAACCCGGCTCAGGGGGCGATACCACCCGCTTCGACGAGCGCGAACGCCTCGACCTCCAGCAATAGTTCGGGGCGGAAGAGCGCCACCACCTGGACGGCCGAGCTGGCGGGCAGCCGCTCGGCGTCGAGGAACTCGTCCCGCACCACGCGGATGGCGGGCAGCTGGGCGATGTCGGTGACGTAGTACGTAGTAGGTGAGCTTGATGACGTCGGCGAAGGAGGCGCCGGCCGCGGCGAGGCAGCGCCCGAGGTTCGTGAAGACCTGCCGGGCCTGCGCCGTCGTGTCCCCCGCGCCGACGACCTCGCCGTGCTCGTCGAGGGCCACCTGGCCGGAGACCGCCACCATGCGGCCGGACCCCGTCACCACGTGGCTGTATCCGGTGGCGGGGGCGACGCCCTCGGGGGCGGGTATCTGGGGTGCCGGTAAGAACGCTGTCACCAGCCGCAAACGGCGGTGGTCAGTCCTCTGACCTGGAGGGCCGGGGCAGTTCCGCCGTGTTGGTCGCCTCAGCGAGCGCGAGGCGACCACCCTTGAGTTCGGGCACGTAGTTGTAGATGGTGTTGCGGGAGACGCCGAGGAGCTTGGCGATCGAGGTGACGGTGTTCCCCGGGCGGGCGAGTAGGTCGCGGGCGTGACGTACCTGCTCCTCGGTCATCGCCGGCGGGCGGCCGAGCCGGGCGCCGCGGGCGCGGGCGGCGTCCAGGCCCTCGTTGGTGCCCTGCACGATGAGTTCGCGGATGAACTCCGCCAGGGCCGCGAACACGTGGAAGACCAGGCGCCCGCCGGGTGTGGTCGTGTCGAGCGCCTCGTGCAGCGAGGTGAACCCGATGCCGCGCTTGCGCAGGCCGGACACGATCGCGATGAGGTCCTGGATGGAGCGGCCGAGCCGGTCCATCGACGGGACGACGAGCGTGTCGCCCTCGCGCAGGAAGTCGAGGGCCTTCCACAGCTCCTCGCGTTCGGCGTTCTTGCCGGACTTCTTGTCGGCGAAGATCCGGATGCATCCCGCTTCGGTGAGAGCGTGGATCTGCCGGTCGAGCAGCTGCCCCTTGGTGGACACGCGTGCGTATCCCACGAGGCCGCCGGTCCGGACGGCCGGAGCGGGGGCGAGGAGATCGGCGGCGTCGTCATCCTGGGGTGGCTGCACCTGCCAGATCGTACAGAAAAGGGTGCCCCTCAAGTTCTTGCGCACATCGACTTTCTGACACCGTTTTATGGGCATGATCCGGCGTCGATCCGGTCACGCGCCGCCACTTACCGATCTTGCTCATCAATCGGTCGATTGATGAGCAAGACGCGCAAGACCGCCACGGCTTCCGCCCTTCAGGGCAATGCCCGCGATGCCCGCCGGCCGCTCACCCCTGCTCGGACTCATGTGATTACGAACCGAACATCGAGCACCTCTGTCGAAGCCCTGCGGCGAGAGCCTGCACCGTCTTCGAGTCGAACTGGCCGGACGCGCCGAGCCGGGACGTGGAAGAGGGGGCCTGAGTTCATGGAAATAAGGGCGTCGCGTACGGGCGCGTTGACATCGCCCTTCGCGGTGCCAGACCAGGGCAGTGGTGCGTGATCTCAAATCGCCGAGACGGCTTGGCACGCCTACCCTTAGAGGCGGCGCCCATAAAGGATTCAGTGATACCTCTGGCGCTGATTAGCGCGGACCATCGCCCGGCCTCCCCTGAGGCCGCTCCCGGAACTGACGTGTTCCCTGGACCTGCGTTTGCCAACGAAGTCTCAACGGAAGAGAAGTTCCCATGGACATCGTCATCGTCACCATGCAAGCCGCCGAGAAGGTCACAGCCGGCCAGGCGGTCCGCATCACCCAGTCACCGACCACCCCCGGATCACCGACCACCGCCGTCAGCCCTGCAGTCGCCCCTGCTGTCCCGCTGAGCAACAACCCACCCAGCGACGAGACGTTGCAGACGCTGCACACCCTTCCGTTCTTTGGGATTGCTCTGCAGACGGCGGCCGCCAAGGCGAAGGTCGATGTTCAAATAGGCGGCGTTGTTGCAGGCGGCCTAGGCCCCGGAAAGCCTGGCGCGGTTGGCGTCAACAGTTCGGGAAAACTCGTGCGGGCTAACGCCGTGCGCGTGCGCAAAAACGATCCGACAAAAGCAAAAGTCTGCATCAGCGCTCCGAACTGGATCGGTGACTGTGACGCCTCGGGCATGGTGACAATCCGGCCCCGCCGCGACACGCGGCTGAACGTGCTCGACTTCGGAGCGGCAGGGGATGGAAAGACCGACGACACGGACGCGCTCCAAGATGCCCTGGACTGCGCAATGCGACTCGGAACGATGCCGGATTATGACCCGTTGTCCGACGGCAAAGTCGTCTACCTTCCTCCGGGCGACTACCTGATTACGAAGCCTCTTGTCGTCTCGAACGGTTGCATTCTGGAGGGAGCCGGCCTTGGCTTCAGAGGAACTTCCCGAATAATCGCAGATGTCGCAAGCGGAGATTTCAACCTCTCCACCAGGACCAATCCCCTTGAACCCCCTCCTCCAATCACTCCAGGTATCGGAGGCAGTATCGGTAAAGTCGGAGTAGGCGCCGGAGAGACCGTTTATTGCGCAATTGCCCTGACGGGCTATTATACCGACCTGCCCGATCGCGGTCGTGCTGACTATGCTGTGCTTCGCCAGTTCACCCTCGAGTCGAAACCCTCACAAAGGAGGGGCACCCCCACGCCCCCGCTCTATCAGGTTCCGCAGATGGATGGCGTACGAGTTATGGCGCACGGCCCGTGGATCGAGCAGGTGCGGGTCGCTGGCTTCAGGCGTAACGGAATAACGATATACGCAAGCTATCCGCCTGGCTTTAAGCCGCTAGTTAATGCCAACCTCACACAGATACGCGATTGCCTTATCTTTGGCAATGGTCAGCATGGGCTCGACATCGGCAGCGAGGGTAAGGATAATGCAAATACCATGCTGTTCATGAACGTCTCTGCCACAGATAACGGGCGTGATGGAATTCATGATGCTTCGTACCTCGGCTGCACCTTTGTTTCGTGTCACACCGAAGCAAACCAGCACCGAAACATCAACTCCGAAAGCGATGGCGCGTTCTCTGTATATGTCGGTTGCTATGCCGAAGGGGATGCACCAGCGGTATTCAAGGGAGGGCATATCGCTGTAGTCGGAGGGGACATGGACATCACCCCGGACTCAACGTACTGGGGCTATGGCGCCGTCAGAGGAGGATCTGGACCCTCTGCTCTGAAAGTGCTAAATAACTCTTCCAAAGTGCAATATTATCGGGCCGTCACCGGTGGGATCGATATAGATAGGGGCGAGCAGGTAACGCCGCCCCCACCCGCACCAGACCAACCAACCCCAAAGGCGCTGGGATACCTATTTGAAGCAAAAGTCGGCGGGCATACTCTCGGAGCTAGTTCGGCAAACCCGACCGGTATGCCTCATGAATGGTTCACGGAGGTCCCAACGTTCGGGGGCCTGACACAGGATGGCACAAAAGATGGCGGTGTGACATGGGAATGCTTGGGCCCATGCCCGCCTTCGGTCGTAACGTCCAACACCCTCGGAAATAATGTGGATGCCACGATCATTCAGGATATTCAGTCCATGATGGTGGACGGCAAGTTGCAACCCGTCGACGGGGATTCACTCTTCCGTACCCAAGTCCAGGTATCTCGGGATTCTAATGACCCTCGTATCGGCAGGATTGAAACGTCCCTTCTGAGTAAGGGCCAGACTTTCCCTACGTACTATCAAACCGCGTACGCAAACGGTCCGCGCCCCGGCGCGCTGATGCTTCCGGAAGCCTGGATTGGAAGACCTGATAATAACGGTGAGCGGCGAATCTGTGTTGTTTATAGCGGAAATCCCTTCGATACCCTTGCGGGTAGCTCAAACTTCTACCGCCCGGGTGATCTGATCCTCAATGGCCTTAGAGATGCGGAGCGCGAGGGCCCGATCGGGTGGGCGGTGAAGGCTGCGTGTGGAAGGGGGAAAGCGGCTTCTATCTGGGCTCCCAGCACGCACTACTATATAGGGCAAACCGTCAAGCCGCTGCCCCCGACGCCCGCCAATGGCTTCTTGTATCGACTGAAAGCGTACAAGGTCGGTGGCCCATTGGACCCGCACCTCAACATCTCCGGTCAAAGTCAGCCGCAGCCCTGGAGCCAAACTGTTGGTGATACGACTGAGGATAATTGCCTAGAGTGGGAGACGCTCAATGACTTGGAAGCTCCCGGAAACAAAAAGTTCCTTGAGGCGATTCCACAGTGCGTGCCAGATCAGCCGGACTCGCACGCGTTGGATATTGACCATCTGAAGGCTGATTTCAACGCACTTCTTGCCAAGCTGAGAGCGGCGCACCTGTTGGGAGAGTAAGCGGAGGCGGACGGAGCTGACACCGGGGATGCCGCATATCATCGACTCCGCCATTGAGTGAGCTGAGCGTGGTGGACGTTGATGGCACAGCGGGCCGGTGGCACTTCGAAGGCGGAGCGTGTTCCAGCATGACTTGTCGCCAACTATGTGAGCACACGCGCGTCGTGACGGTATGACACCGTGCAGGGACGCATAACTTTCCACGGCTGAGCAGGCCGGCAGGGTCAGTGCCGCCTCTCAGGGCTTCGCTACGCGTATGGCGGGCGGTTGTGGGCAGGCCGCACCAATACACGAGAAGGCTCTCCGCATCAGGCGGCGGACGGGGTGGCGGTCGAGCGTTTGGTCGGCCGAGGCGTTTGGGGGGAAGCTGGCTGCAACGCACGAGGCTCCCGCGCCGTTCGAGGAGCCCATGAGGTGTACCGGCGCCTGATGGGCTCCGTCGACCCCGATCTGGTCGTCACGGCAGAGCCCGCCCTTCGCGATGTCGACGGTGCCCGAGACGTCGGACAGGTCCGCATGCGCATGGATCGGCCACACACTGCGCGCCGAAGCCGACATCGTTGTTGCCCGCAGCTCACCGTGGTCCAGGCCTACGAACTCGCGGTCGCCGCCGAACATGCCTCATCCACGCCGTCCCCCGGCCGACTGCCGCCACTGGCCACACCGTTCAGACCGAGGGCCACGGCAAACCAGACGCCGCGCTCGCCCACCACACCGAGGTATGAACCCCGGCAACCCTCCAGGTTCAGGAATCGGGCACTCACGGATCCCTGGGGCTCAGCACCGGCTGCTCGACGGCCGCAGCGGTACGAGGGCGGGGAACCGTCGAGCCCGCAGTGAGGTTCAGGCGGGTGTCCATGTCGAGGTTTACCTCCCCGTACGGGCGGATGTGGGACCAGAACAGCGGGGTCAGGCCACGTCGGTCGGCGGGTGTGAGAAGTGCGGCCCACTCCGGTTCGCTAGCACGGCGAAGCCCAGTCGCGTCGCACCGCGCTTGCCGGACACAAGCGCCTGCTCGTCCTTCAACAGCGTCCAGTGCTCGACGAGTTCGTCCAGGTCCAACGGAGTACGGGCCACGATCGCCGATCGTCCTCGCAGAGCTTCACCCACCGCAGCCCTACGGCCCCGGACTCACCCACACGGGTGACGTCCCGCAAGATCACCGCCGTTTGCGGCTGGTGACAGCGTTCTTACCGGAACCCCTATGTGGGTGAGTTGCGTCTGCTGGTGCATTGACCCATTCTGACGCGTTGATCGCGGAGCGACATCCTTCATATGATTGCCCAAGGTAACCATATGACCGTTCGCCAGGAGCCGCACATGCACGCCGCCCAGCCTCCCTTCCGCAGCTACGCGGAGCAGATCCTCGACCATCTGAACGACGCTCCCGAGCGGGAGGTGTTACTCCACGGCGAGCGGCGCGTCAGCGCGGGCGAGTTCCGCGCTCTGGTGCACCGTCTGGCGCGCGCCCTGAAGGAGCGGGGCCTCGGGCGCGGCACGACGGTGAGCCTGCTGGGCGGCAACCTGCCCGAGGTCATCGCCGTCCGCTACGCCGCCCACCTCCTCGGCTGCCGCGTGAACCACCTCTACAACAAGCTTTCGGCCGAGGCCCAGGTCGCCATCGTGCGGGACGTCGAGACGCGCGCCCTGATCGTCGACCCCCGCTACGCCGACCGCGCCGCCGAGGTGACGGCGCAGGCGCCGGTCGCGAGCGTCCTCACGCTCGGCCCCGCCCCCGCGGGCGAGGACCTGCTGGCGGCGGCCGCCGGGCTGTCGGACGAGCCCGTGCCCGGCGAGGCACGGCCGGACGACGTGTGCACCATCCGCCACACCGGCGGGACGACCGGGCACCCCAAGGGCATCTGCACCACGTTCGACCAGGTGAGCGACATCCGGGCGCTGCAGGGCGAGCATGTGCGCCGGCAGCTGGTATGCACCACGGTCGCCCACGTCGGGGGCATGTTCACCGACCTCACCCTGGGGGCGGGCGGCAGCGTGGTGCTGCAGGAGGACTTCGACCCCGCCGCCGTGCTCGCCGCCGTCGAGCGGGAGCGCGTCACCGACCTGTTCCTGCTGCCTCCGCTGCTCTACCGCCTCATGGACCACCCGGACGCGGCGACCACCGACACCTCCAGCCTGCGCTCGCTGGTGTACGGGGGCTGCCAGGCCTCCCCCGCCCGGCTGGCCGACGCGGTACGCCGCTTCGGGCCCGTGCTCCTGCAGTTCTACGGGCAGAGCGAGGTGGGCGGCATCAGCATGCTGATGCCCGATCAGCACGACCCGGAGCGGCGGCCGGAGCTGCTGAGGACCGCGGGGCAGGTGCTGCCCCACGTCGAGGTGGAGATCCGCGACGAGTCCGGGCGGGCGCTGCCGCGCGGGGAGCACGGCGAGATCTGCGTGCGCTCGCCGCACATCATGCAGGGGTACTGGAAGCAGCCGGAGCTGACCGCCGAGGTGCTGCGCGACGGCTGGCTGCACACCGGTGACGTGGGCCTGCTGAACGACGAGGGCTTCCTGACGGTCGTCGACCGGCTCAAGGACATGATCATCGTGGTGGGCGGCCACGTCTACACCTCCGAGCTCGAGGACCTCCTCAACTCCCACCCCCGCGTCCTGCAGAGCGCCGTCTTCGGCGTCCGGGACGCCGACCGCATGGAGCAAGTGCACGCGGTGGTCGTGGCCGGCCCGGACGGCGGCGTCGGCGAGGCGGAGCTGCGGGAGCTGGTGCGCAGGGAGCGCGGGGCGATGTACGAGCCGGCGTCCATCACCTTGGCCGACGCGCTGCCGCTCACCGAGGCCGGCAAGCCGGACAAGGCCGAGCTGCGCCGGGCCGCGGCGAAACGTTACGCCTTGGCCTCCGCGTAACACTTCACGACGGCCGTCGTGAAGGGGAACCGCACGGGCGTGTCGCCGAAGGCGATGCGCCCGGCGCGGTCCCCCGCCGTGCGGATCGCCTCGGCCACCACCGGCGCCTCTTCGCGGGGGCAGTGAACGATCACCTCGTCATGTTGGAAGAAGACCAGCTCGGCGCGCAGGCCGGCGATCGACTGCCGCACCGCGGCGAGCACGATCAGCGCCCAGTCGGCCGCGCTGCCCTGGACCACGAAGTTGCGGGTGAAGCGGCCGCGGGCCCGGGCGCCGGCCGTGCTGCCGTGGGCGGGCACGTCCTGGGCGTCCTCCTGCGGGATGCCGGCCTCGTCGTGGACGGCGGTGGACGAGGGCGGGCAGGTGCGGCCCAGCCAGGTCCGCACGAGGCGGCCCTCCTCGCCCGCGCGCGCCGCGTCGTCGACGTAGGCCACCGCCCGGGGGAAGCGGCGGCGCAGGTCCGCCATGTGCTTGAGGCCGTCGCCCGAGGTCTGGCCGTAGATCGCCCCCAGCATGGCGAGCTTGGCCCGCTCGCGGTCGCCGGCGAAGGCGCGCTCGGCGAGGTCCGCGTACAGGTCGCGGCCGCTGCCCGCGACGTCCATCAGCCCGGGGTCGCGCGAGACGGCGGCCAGGACGCGGGGCTCCATCTGGTCGGCGTCGGCGACGACCAGCGTCCAGCCGGGATCGGCGACGACCGCCCGCCGGATCACCCGGGGGATCTGCAGCGCGCCGCCGCCGTTGGTGGTCCACCGCCCCGAGACCGTGCCGCCGGGCAGATACTCGGGCCGGAAGCGTCCGTCGCGCACCCAGGCCTGCAGCCAGGACCAGCCGTGGGCGGTGTGGAGGCGGTAGAGCTTCTTGTGCTCCAGCAGCGGCGGGACGGCCGGGTGGTCGATCCGGCGCAGCTCCCCGGCGCGGGTGGAGGACAGGGCGATGCCCTCACGGGCGAAGGCCCGTACGACGTCGGCGGGCAGATCGGGGCGTACGCGCACGCCGTCGCCGAAGGCGCGCGAGACCTCGTCGGCGAGCTCGGCCAGCCGCCGTGTCTCCTGGCCGCCGGGGTAGCGCTCGCCCAGCAGTTCGTGGAGCAGGTCGCGGTGCACGTCCGCCCGCCACGGCAGCCCCGCCCGGCCCATCTCGGCCGCGACCAGCATGCCCGCCGACTCGGCGGCGGTCAGCAGCCGCATCCGGCCGGGGTGGGCGGTCCGGCCCGTACGGGCGAGCTGGGATTCGTACACCTCCAGCAGTGCCTGAAGGCCGTCGGTCCCCGGCGGCAGCGGCACCGGGCCCGGCTCGAAGAGCGAGGGCTGGGCGCCGGCCGCCCGCACCGGCGGGTCCTTGGGCACCGGCAGCCCGCGCAGCCGGGCCCAGGCCGCGGCGAGCGAGCGCGGCTGGCCCGACTGGCCCTCCTCGTGCCCGACGATCAGGGCCTCGGCGGCCTCGACGTCGTAGCACCGCTCGACGCGCACGCCGGCCGCGAGCAGCCGGCCGTACGCCGGCGCCGTGGAGGCCCACACCCAGCGCTCGACGCCGGGCCGCGCCCGCACCGCCGCGGCCAGGTCCGGCGCCGTCTCCACGGGCCCGGCGGCCCGCCCGTCACCGTCGACCGGGCAGAGCCGTACGCCCTGGTCGCCCGCATCCGCCACTGCCCATCTCACGTAGGGGAGTGTCGCACCAGGGTCTGACAGTGCGGCGCGAGCGGGCCGGTCAGTCCTCCTGCAGGACGGACAGGATGTTGCCGGAGGGGTCGGTGAACCAGGCGATCAGCGGGCCGCCGCCGCGGAAGATGCCCTTCTCGTCGGCGTCCATGCCGGGGTAGCGCTCGAAGGTCACCCCGCGCCGCCCGAGCTCGTCGACGGCCGCCTCGATGTCGGGCACGGGGAAGTTGAGGATCGTACAGTTCGCGGGCTTGTGGTCGGGCTTGGGATAGATGAGCACCTTGGTGCCGCCGGGGAAGTTCAGCCACATCAGGCCGTCCTGCCCGGACACCGCCACCCCGAGCGTCTCGCCGTAGAAGCTCCTGGCCTGCCCGACGTCCTTCACGGCGAACCCGCTGAACGCGTTGGTGTTCTCGAACATGCCCTACTGCCTTCCGCGCGGCCGGACGCCCGATGCACCCCGTCGCCCGGACAGCCGAACGGCCGGATGACCCTGTGCGGGTCATCCGGCCGGTGCGGGCAAGCGGGGTCGGTTCAGACGGACGCGGGAATGCGGTCCTTCGCCACGTCGTCGGCCACGGCCGGTTCCGGTTCCGGGGCCGGCGTGGGGGCCGGGCGGGCCGGGGGCGGCGGACGGCGGCTATGCCGACGCCTGCCAGCACGATCAGGCCGCCCAGGCCGGCCAGGGGGCCGGCAGGGAGCCCAGCAGCAGGGCGTCCAGGGCCAGCGCGGCGACCGGCACGGCGTACAGGACGAGGGAGCTCGTCGACGCGGTGGCGGCGCCGAGCACGCGCGACCAGGTGCAGAAGGCGAGGACGGTGCAGCCGAGCCCGAGCCAGATCACGGCGGCGCTCTGCTGCCAGCCGGCGGTCACCAGGTGCCCGGCCGCCTCGGGGGCGAAGGCGAGCAGCGGGAGGAGGCCGAAGAGGCTGCCGTAGAAGATGCAGTCCATGCCCGAGTAGCGGCGCAGCAGGGGCTTTTGGAGGATGAAGGACGTGGCCTGGGCGGCGGCGGCCAGCACGATCATCGCCATGCCCGTCCACGAGCCGCCGCCGTCGCCGCTCGCCGTCGCGACGACCAGGGCGCCGCCCAGGGCCACCAGGAGGCCGGCGACACCCCAGGCGCCGGGGCGTTCGCGCAGGACGAGCATACCCAGGGCGGTGGCGAAGACCGGCGAGGTGGCGACGAGCATGGCGGCCGTGCCGCCCTCGACGTGCCGTTCGCCGGCGTAGAGCAGCAGCTGGTAGGCCGTCATCCCGGACAGTCCGAACGCGGCCATGCGCGGGATGTCGCCCCGGCTCAGGCGGCTGATGCGGCCGGTGAACAGGAACGGGAGCAGGAAGAGGACCGCGAAGGTCAGGCGCAGGACGGCCATGGCCGTCGGCGGGTAGTCCTCCAGTGCGACGCGGATCGCGGGAAACGCGGAGCCCCACAGGATCGCTGTGGCGGCCATGAACTTCCAGGGAGCCGCCGTTCGGCGCTCGGCCACCAACGCACACACCGCCTTCGGTTTCGGATGCGGAAGAGGGCCGGAATGCGGCCTCTTCGGACTCCGCCGAAGCTACCGAGAATCGCGCTATAAGTCGAATAATGAATTCCGTCAAGTCCTCAAAGAATCCCTTTGAGTCCTTGACGGAGGGCGGCCGTCCGCCCGGATGTCCGACTAGCGCGCGCCGCCGCCGAACGGCCGGGTCAGCACCTCCAGGTAGTGACCGCCCGGGTCGGTGAAGTACACGCCGCGGCCGCCGGCGTTGTGGTTGATCTGGCGCGGGACCTTCCGGGTCGGATCGGCCCAGTAGTCGATCCCGGCCCGCAGGATCCGTTCGAAGATCCCGTCGAACTCCTCCTCCGACACCAGGAAGGCGTAGTGCTGGGGGGTGAATTCCTCGCCCTCGTCGACGGTCATGAAGTCGAGGGTGACGCCGTTGCCGGTCGCGACGGGGACGAACGGTCCGAAGGGGGCTCCGGCCTCCAGGCCCAGGATGTCCGCCAGGAACCGGGCGGACTCGTGCTTGTCACGGGAGAGGACGATGGTGTGGTTCAGCTCGATCGACACGGGGTGCCTCCAAGAGCGTCTCGCGGCACCTGGCGCGCCTCACCGGGCCGGCGACGACGTTCGATGCCGAATCGAAATCATAGTCCTGCCCCTTTCGACTCCCGCGCCTGGTCCGGCCGTCGGCGGGCCCGGCGGAGCAACGCCCGTACAACGAAGGGGTGCACCCTCCTGACGACCGCGAAGTGGCGCCTCCCGAAGGGGTGATGGCCCCTCGCTGTACATGCGTACGAACGACCGTACGGCGCCGTATGGCCGGCGGGGCGGCGCGCCCCCTCCCCCGCGCTCGCCGCACGGATGGCCGCGCCGCCGCGCCGGGGCGGGCCGCTGCTCGTACCGTCGGGAAGGAGAGCCGACGGCAGAGGAGCACGGTGATGAGCGGTGCCGAGAGCGCGGACCACGTCAGCGTTCACCTGACCGGGTGCGCCGACGACGACGCGGGCGTGGTCTTCGGCGTCCTGGAGGAGGCGTTCCCCGAGGGCGCCGGCCCGTCGCCCACCGAGAGCCGCCCCGCGCGCCCGGGGGCCGCCGCCGCCACGGTGTGGTGCCTGGTCGTCGACGCGCGCACCCGCCGCCCTCCGCGGGCCGCCGGCCAGACCCTGGGCGGGGCGGTGACCGTCGACCTGTTCGGCGCCGCCGACCCCGTGCGCCAGGTCAAGGAGGAGCTGGCGGAGGCCTTCTCCGTCGAGGACCAGGGCACGGTCCCCGGCGAGCACGAACTGGAGGCCCGCCTCCGGCTGACGTCCCGGCCCGCCGGCTAGCGCGGGGGCCGCCCCGCGCGGGCCCCTTCGCGGCCGCGGAGGTATAACGGGAGGTATCGCGTGTCCCGCCGAGAGGGGACCGGCCATGAAGCACGACACCGGGGGCCGGACGGGGGACTATCTGCCGATCGAGGACCACGGCGTCATCGGTGATCTCCACACCGTGGCGCTCGTGGGGGTCGACGGCACGATCGACTGGTGCTGCCTGCCGCGGTTCGACGCTCCGTCGGTCTTCGGCTCGCTGCTCGACGCGGGGCGCGGCGGCGCGTTCTCGGTGCGGGTGCGCGAGGTCGAGCGGACCAAACAGATGTACCTGCCGGACTCCAATGTGCTGCTGACCCGCTTCCTCGGGCAGCGCGCCGTCGCCGAGCTGTACGACTTCATGGTGCCCGACCATCCCCTCTACCCGCCCTCGGACGTCCGGCAGATCATCCGGCAGGTGCGGATGGTGCGCGGGAGCGCGGTCGTGGAGGTGTCCTGCCGCCCGGCGTTCGACTACGCCAGGGCGCCGCACGAGGTCACCGTGGTCGAGGGCGTCGGCGCCGTCTTCAGCGGACCGGCCGGCGCGCTGGTGCTGCGCTCGTCCGTGCCGCTGCGCGCCGAGGACGGCGCCGCGACGGCGACCGTCGTGCTCGAGCAGGGCCAGACCCTGGTGCTGGCCGCCCAGTGGGGCGGCGAGATCCGGCCCATCGACGCCGAGGAGGCGTCACGGCTGCTGGACGACACGCTGCGCTACTGGGACGGCTGGCTGCGCCGGTCCGGCTACCAGGGGCGCTACCGCGAGGCGGTCGAACGCTCGGCCCTCGTCCTCAAGCTCCTCGTCCACCAGCCCACCGGCGCCCTCGTCGCGGCACCGACCACCTCCCTGCCCGAGTCGCTCGGCGGCGGCCGGAACTGGGACTACCGCTACACCTGGGTCCGCGACGCGGCCTTCACGCTGTACGCGCTGATGCGGCTGGGGTTCACGGAGGAGGCCGCCGCGTTCACCGACTGGCTCCACCGGCGCTGCGTCGAGGCCCCGCCGGACACGGGACTGCAGGTGCTCTACGGCATCGACGGCCGGCCCGACCTGCCGGAGACGATCCTGGAGAACCTGTGCGGGTACCGCGGTTCCCGGCCGGTGCGCATCGGCAACGCCGCCTCCCGGCAGCTGCAGCTCGACATCCACGGCGAGCTGATGGACTCGGTCTACCTCTACAACAAGCACGGCGAGCCCATCTCCTACGAACTGTGGGAGGCCCTCAGCCGGCAGCTCGACTGGCTGGAGAAGCACTGGGAGGAGCCCGACGACGGCATCTGGGAGACCCGCGGCGGCCGCCGGCGCTTCACCTACTCCGCGCTGATGACCTGGGTCGCCTTCGAGCGGGCGATGCGCATCGCCCGCCACCGCGGCATGCCGGCCCCCGTCGAGCGCTGGCGCGACACGGCCGCGGCCGCCTACCGGTTCGTCCAGGACCGGTGCTACGCGCCGGACCTGGGCGCGTACACCCAGTACGCGGACGGCTCCACGATGGACGCCTCGCTCCTGATCATGCCGCTGGTGAAGTTCGCCGGACCGTCCGACCCGCGGTTCCTGTCCACCGTGCGCCGACTGGAGGGCATGCTGGTGAGCGACAGCCTCGTCCACCGCTACGAGGCCGACGGCACGGACGGCCTCCCCGACCGGGAGGGGACGTTCAACCTGTGCTCCTTCTGGTACGTCGAGGCCCTCGCCCGGGCGGGCCGGGTCGGCGAGGCGCGCTACATCTTCGAGAAGATGATCACGCATGCCAACCACCTCGGGCTGTACGCCGAGGAGATCGGCCCCGCGGGCGAGGCCCTCGGCAACTTCCCCCAGGCCTTCACCCACCTCGCGCTGATCAGCGCCGCGACCAACCTCGACCGGGCCGTCACCTCCCACCGCGCCGTGTCGGCCCGGCAGTGCCGCACGGCGTGAGGGCGCCGGCGGGTACGTCCTAGGGCCTGTCCGATGGGTCGGTGCGGGCCCCGCGGCGTCCGGTGCGGTACATCGCAAGGCGGAGCATCTCCCGCGTACTGGGCGTACTCGGGTGATGCGACAACGCGGCGAGGTGCCGTACCAGGCGTCGCGGGGCCTGTGCCGACCCATCGGACAGGCCCTAGGGCGGACACGCCCCACAGCCGGCAGGTGCCGTCGACGACCGGAGCCCGGGAGCCGCATTGATCATCGTCACCGCCGACGGCCTCGGCATCGGAGCCGCCGTCGCCCAGCGGGCGGCGGGCCTGGGCCACTCCGTGTGCGTCGGCTATCTGCACCACCGGCGCCGGGCCGACGCGCTGGTGCGCACGGTCCGCGACGCCGGCCGCCAGGCCCTGGCGGTCCGCGCGGACACCTCCGAGGAGTGCGACGTGGAGCGCCTCTTCGACACGGCCACGGCCACCCTGGGACCGGTGACGGGCGTGGTCAACCACGCCTGCGCGACCGGCCTCCCGGCCCGGATCGGCGACCTGAGCATCGAGCAGGCCGACGCCGCGTACCGGTCCGTGCTGCGCAGCGTGCTGCTGTGCACCCGTGAGGCCGCCCACCGCATGTCCGTCTCCCGTGGCGGCGCCGGCGGCGCCGTCGTCAACGTCTCCTCGCTCGACGCCCGCACCGGCGGCGGATTCCTCTCCGTGCACGGCGCGGCCCTCCACGCGGCCGTCCACGCCCACACCCGGGGAGCGGCCCAGGAGCTCGCGGCGGAGGGGATCCGGGTCAACGCCGTGGCCCCGGGAGTGATCGAGAACGGCCGGGGCGGGACCGGCGGCGCGTCCGGGAGCGCCTGCCCGCCGTGGCACGACGTGCCGCTGGGGCGCGCCGGGAAGCCCGGCGAGGTCGCGGAGGCCGTGTGGTTCCTGCTGTCCGACGCCTCGTCCTATACGACAGGAGCCGTCCTGGAAGTCGGCGGAGGCCGCTGAAGCGCCGGCCGGCACCGCACCTTCCCGTGGCTCCTCTTGCGTGAAAGGAGAACACATGGACATCCGGCAGCTCGCCGCCTTCCACAAGGTGGCCACCCTCCTGAGCTTCACCCGGGCCGCCGCCGAGCTCAAGTACGCGCAGTCCAGCGTCACCGGACAGATCAAAAGGCTCGAGAACTCGCTGGGGGTCAGCCTCTTCGAGCGCCTGCCGGGCGGGGTCGTCCTGGCTCCCGCCGGACAGCGCCTGTTGCCGTACGCCGAGCGGATGCTGTCGCTGGCCGAGGAGGCGCGCACGGCGACGGCGGGCGCCGGGCTCGTGTCCGGCACCCTGACGGTGGGCACCACCGAGAGCGTCATCTCCTACCGGATGCCTCCGCTGCTCGAGTTCTTCCACCGCCGCTACCCCCGGCTCGAGGTCGTGCTGCGGCCCACTCCCTGCGCGGAGACCCTGCGGGCGGTGCGCCAGGGCACCCTGGACGCGGGCTTCCTGCCGGCGCCCAGGGGAGAGCACCCCGGCCTGCGCGCCACGGTGCTCGGGCCCGCTCCCCTGCTCCTGGTCGCCCCGCCGTCCCATCCGCTGGCCGCGGTGCGGCCGGTGACCACCAAAGACCTGGCGCGGGTGCCCGTCCTGGCCCCCGAGGAGAGCGGCGGCTACCGCGAACTGTTCGAGACCGCCGTGCGGCGGGTGCGGGGCGGCCCCGCCGGCGTGCTGGGCTTCGGCACCATCGAGTCCACCAAGCGCGGCATGCGCGCCGGGCTGGGCGTGGGCCTGCTGCCCGCCGTCGCGGTGGCCGACGAGATCGCCGCCGGCTCGCTGGTCGCGCTCGACTGGACGCCGCCCTTCGAGGTCTTCACCCAGATCGTCTGGCGCCGGGGCCGGCAGATGCCGGCGGAACTGCGCACCTTCATCGACAGGTCCGTCGAATTCATGGCCGAGGACTCCGGCGGGAACGAGAGCGGCAATCCGATGTCAACGGCGGCCTGACCGCCGGGAGCTGCGGGAATCGGCATGTCCGATTGAGCGGTTCAGCGAACGCAATGGGCATTTCATTGACCCGACTTCTGTGCGACTGGTCGAATGCATGCACAGACGGAACGGCGAAAGCCGGGGAACTTCCCTTATCCGTGGTCCTGTTGATCCGTACCGAGCCAGAAGGAGCCAATCATGGCTGAGAACACCGCTGTGACGACCCCGGCCAAGCAGCTGCTGGACGGCCTCTACGCCGAGGGTGTCCAGGCCGACGCGAACTGGGACGGCGTGAGCGAGGAGGCCCTCCTCAAGCTCCGTGAGGCCGCCGCCTCCGGCGACGAGGCCCTGCAGTCGCTGATGGCGAACCTGGCCTTCTCGAAGTTCGAGGACGCGGAGCAGGCCACCCGGCTCTCCTCCTCCCTGGCCGGCATCAAGCAGTTCATGGTGACGGAGATCTTCGAGGAGCTGCCGACCACCTCCGTCGAGGACCTGCGCGCGGCCGCCGAGGCGGCCGGCTACGACGTCGAGATCCTCGGCTGACCCACCGCGCCGGGGCGCCCCGCCCGTGGGGGTTCCACACGCTCACGGGCGGGGCGCCCCGCTCCCGACAACGGCCCCGGGGCCGCCGAACAGGGGACGAGAGAAGAGATCACCGTGAGCGAGTCATTTTCCATCGACGGACTGGGCTGGCGCGAGAACTGGCGAATCGACAACGGGAAGGACTCGTACGTCGTCCCCTTCCCCACGCTCCGTCCGGCCACGCTGGTATTCCATGGTGAGACCGAATTCAGCTACGGTCACTATGGAATTCACCTCGGCCAGGCGGACGTCCTGACGTTCCTCGGGCCGTCCACCGGGGAAATCACCGGGTATTTCATCGACTGCCGCGAGGGATCCCCCACGGCGGGCGTCCGGGAACGGCACGTCTGGTCCCCCGCCTCACGACGCGCCCTCTACATTCCGCCGGGGGTGGCCCACACCTTCGACGGCCTGGAGTTCGTGAACACCATCAACTCCTACGAGCTCTTCCTCCCCGACCCCGAGCAGTGGGTCCGCGGCAGCCTGGAGTGGCAGCCCGACGCCGACATCATCAACATCCCGCTCGACATCGCCCAGCAGGACCTGCCGTACTACCGGCCCAACTCCCATCCGGCGAGCGAGCTCTGGTACGACCTGGTGGCCTCCCAGCAGCGCAGCATGATCCCCAAGATCTCGCACGAGTACCCCCTCACGCGCGAGGTCCGGCTCGCCGACGGAACGATCCGCCGCGTGGAACTGCGCAAGCGCCTGCCCAAGGCGGAAGAGAAGGCCTGGGAGCCGGTCGAGGGCGTCATGGGTGCCGGCTGGGTCCGTCACCCCGTCGTGGTCAGCGGCCCCGAGTCCGGCTTCTCCGCCCTGCTCGACCGGCACCCGCTCTACTTCATCGACCACGGCGAGACCGGCTACTCCCACGACGCCTACGGCATCCACCTCGGCCAGGAGGACCGGCTGACCTTCGTCGGCCCCAGGGACCAGCAGGTGACCCTGCACCTGATCGACACCCGGGTGGACTCGCCGACCTACGGCGCGGATCTCGCGATCACCTTCACCCCGGACCCCCGCCGGTACCTGCTGATCCCTCCGGGCGTCGGGCACGCCTTCGAACACCTGGAGAACGTCTTCACCATCAACCGGCCGCGCACCCTGCTGCCGGCGGACGGCAGCGACTACCGCCCCGGCAACGACGTCATCGACTGGCCCCGCGAGCAGCGCCCCATCCCCTCGCTGCGGCCGAACGTCATCCCGGCGAGCCGTGAGTACTACGAGGAGCAGGTGGCGGACCAGAAGCGGCTGCGCGAGCTTCCCACGACGCACGCGACGCCCTCGGTCATGCTCATCGACGGTCCCGACGGACGAAAGATCCGCGTCGCCCTCCGCAAGAAGATCCAGGCCGTGGCCTAGGGAAGGCCGGCCGCTCCCGGCCGGGTCGTGACCGCCGTGGCGGCCGCGGCCCGGCTCCCGTCCGTCGTCGTCCAAGAGGTGGGAAACCCCATGCTGGCCCCGTCGAAAACGCTGGCGCCCCTGCGGCACAAGAGCTACCGGCTGCTCTTCCTGTCCTTCGTCATCAGCATGGTGGGGGACGGGGTGTGGCTCGTCGCCCTTCCGTGGATCACCATCACCATCGGCGGCGGCAGCTCGGACCTGGCCATGGTCGTCGGCGCGGAGTCGGTCGGACTGGTCTCGTGCGTCCTCGTCGGCGGCGCCCTCGCCGACCGCTATCCGCGCAAGGCGGTCATCGCGTGGTCCTTCGTGGCGAGCCTGGCGGTGCTCTCGGCGGTGGCCGTGGCCCACGCGAGCGGGCACCTGGCGGTGTGGCACCTGACGGCGGCGGCCTTCGTGCTGGGCGCCTCGGCCGCCGTCAGCGGCCCGGCGGCCGACGCCTTCACCCCCGACCTGGTGCCCGAGGAGGACCTGCACGCGGCCAACGCCCTGGAGTCCGTGGTCCGCTCGCTCGCCGCCCGGATGGCCGGCCCCGCCCTCGGCGGCGTACTGATCTCGCTGTTCAGCCCGCTGCCGGTCATCCTGCTCGACGCGGCGAGCTTCGGCGTCGCGGCCCTGTGCGCCTGGTCGGTCAAGCCCCTGCGGGCCGCCGGCGGACAGGACGGGGAGGAGGCCGACGGCGAGCCGGTCCCCTACCGCAAGGCCCTGTCCTACCTGTTCGGCGAGCGCTGGCTGTGGGTGCTCATCCTGTGGTCCGGCGTGGTGCTGCTCCTGCAGACCGGCCCCCGGCAGGTGCTGCTGCCCTTCGTCATCCACAACGACCTGGGCGGCGACGCCCGGGACTACGGCACCCTGCTCGCCGTCTTCGGGATCTCCGCGATGGCCGGCTCGCTCTTCCTCGCCTCGCGGCGGCCGCCCAGGCACTACCCGCTGTGGATGCTGCTCGCCTGGACCGCCGGGGCGGCCCCGCTGGCGCTGATGGTCTTCGTGCCGTCCTTCTGGATGCTGCTGCCGCTGGCCGCCGTCTACGGGGTCTTCTCCTCCATGGGCAACGTCTACTGGTCGACGCTGGTGCAGACGCGGGTCCCCGCCGCGGTGCGCGGCCGCGTGTTCAGCATCGACTGGCTCGGCTCGCTCGCCCTGGTGCCGGTCTCCATGGCGCTGGCCGGGATCGGCTCCGGCCGGGAGTTCGTCGTCTGGTTCTTCGTGCTCGGCGGCACCCTCCCCGTCCTGCTCACCCTGCTCACCCTCCGCTACGTGGACCTGCGGGCCCTGGCCCCGGGCGACGATGCGCCCGCCGCCAAGGGCCCGGACGAGGAACTCGCCGCCCAGCCCGCCTGACGCGAAGCGCCCCTTGGCCCGCCCGGGCCGGGCGTGGCAGCGTGACCCTTCATGAACGATGACCGAGACGCCGCCCTCGCCCGCGCGGTCCGCCTCCGCGAGCAAGGGGAGACCGAGCGGGCCCGCGGCGAGCTGCTGGCGCTGACCGACCGGTACCCCGAGGACGCCGAGATCGCCTACCAGACGGCCTGGGCGCACGACAAGCTCGAGCTGGAGGCCGAGGCGGTGCCGTACTACGAGCGGGCCCTGAGCACCCCGGGGCTCACCGCGCAGGACCGCCACGGCGCGTTCCTCGGGCTGGGCAGCACCTACCGCGTGCTCGGCCGCCACGAACGGTCGCTGGAGACGCTGCGCCGGGGGCTGGAGGAGTTCCCCGACGACCCGGCGCTGCGGGTGTTCGCCGCCATGGCCCTGTACAACGCCGGCGAGCACCACGAGTCCGTGACCACCCTGCTCAAGGTGGTGGCGGCCACCAGCGGCGACCCGGGGGTGCACGGCCACCGGCGGGCGATCGAGCACTACGCGGACGATCTGGACGCCTTCCACTGAGCTCCACGGCCCGCCCCGGCGTGGCCGCCGTGCTCCGGCGTCCCGGTCCCCGGACAATGGATTGGACTTTTGGGGCGGGTACCACCACATGATGGAACCGTTCAGCCGGGTGCGCCGTCCCCGGCGGTGACAGTTGTGGTGTACATGAGCTAGGGAGCACGCGTGAGGATCGGAATCGTCGGAGCCACCGGTCAGGTCGGCGCAGTCATGCGCAACATCCTCGCCGAGCGGAAGTTCCCGGTCAGCGAGCTGCGCCTGTTCGCCTCGGCGCGCTCCGCCGGCTCCACGCTGCCCTGGCAGGATGCCGAGATCACCGTCGAGGACGCGGCCACCGCCGACTACTCGGGCCTGGACATCGTGCTCTTCTCCGCCGGCGGCGCCACCTCCAAGGCGCTGGCCGAGAAGGTCGCCGGGCAGGGCGCGGTCGTGATCGACAACTCCTCCGCCTGGCGCCGCGACCCCGAGGTGCCGCTGGTGGTCTCCGAGGTCAACCCGCACGCGATCGCCGACCGCCCCAAGGGCATCATCGCCAACCCGAACTGCACCACCATGGCCGCCATGCCGGTGCTCAAGCCGCTGCACGCCGAGGCCGGCCTGACCGCCCTGATCGCCACCACCTACCAGGCGGTCTCCGGCTCGGGCCTCGCGGGCGTCGCCGAGCTGGACGGCCAGCTGCGCGAGGTCGCCGACCGGGCGACCGAGCTGACCCACGACGGCGAGGCCGTCGCGTTCCCGGAGCCGGGCGTCTACAAGCGCCCCATCGCCTTCAACGTGCTGCCGCTGGCCGGCGCGATCGTCGAGGACGGCAGCTTCGAGACCGACGAGGAGCAGAAGCTCCGCAACGAGTCCCGCAAGATCCTGGAGATCCCGGACCTCAAGGTCTCCGGCACCTGTGTGCGCGTCCCCGTCTTCTCCGGCCACTCCCTGCAGGTCAACGCCCGCTTCGAGCGTCCGGTCAGCGTCGAGCGCGCCTACGAGCTGCTGAAGGACGCGCCCGGCGTCGAGCTGTCCGAGATCCCCACCCCGCTGCAGGCGGCGGGCAAGGACGTCTCGTACGTGGGCCGCATCCGCGCGGACGAGACCGTGGAGCACGGCCTGGCGCTGTTCCTCTCCGGCGACAACCTCCGCAAGGGCGCCGCGCTCAACGCCGTCCAGATCGCCGAGCTGGTCGCCGCCGAGCTGCGCGGCTGACCCACGACGCGACGTCATGAGGGGGCGGGCCGGCCGGCCCGCCCCCTCGGCGCATCCGCCGTCAGCGTACGGACCAGCCACGGACAGCGACGGCGTGGAAGGATGGCCCAGAACGTCGTGATGTGCCGTGATGTGAAGGAGATGCCCTGGTGCCCGGAACGAATCTGACCCGCGAAGAGGCACAGCAGCGGGCCCGCCTGCTGACCGTGGACGCCTACGAGATCGACCTCGACCTCTCCGGCGCGCAGGAGGGCGGCACCTACCGGTCCGTCACCACCGTGCGCTTCGAGGCCGCCGAGGCGGGCGATTCCTTCATCGACCTGGTCGCGCCGGCCGTGCACGAGGTCGTGCTGAACGGCACCGCGCTGGACGCGGGCGAGGTCTTCCGGGACAGCCGCATCGCGCTGCCGGGCCTGGTGCCCGGGCGCAACGAACTGAAGGTCGTCGCGGACTGCGCGTACACCAACACCGGCGAGGGCCTGCACCGCTTCGTGGACCCGGTGGACCAGCAGGCCTACCTCTACACGCAGTTCGAGGTGCCGGACGCCCGCCGCGTCTTCGCCTCCTTCGAGCAGCCGGACCTGAAGGCGACGTTCCGGTTCACCGTGAAGGCCCCCGAGGGCTGGACCGTGATCTCCAACTCGCCGACCCCGGAGCGCCCCGCGGACAACGTCTGGCGCTTCGAGCCGACCCCGCGCATCTCCACGTACATCACCGCGCTGATCGCCGGCCCGTACCACGCGGTGCACAGCACGTACGAGAAGGACGGGCAGACCGTCCCGCTGGGCATCTACTGCCGCCCGTCGCTGGCGGAGTTCCTGGACGCCGACGCCATCTTCGAGGTGACACGGCAGGGCTTCGACTGGTTCCAGGAGAAGTTCGACTACGCCTACCCCTTCGCCAAGTACGACCAGCTCTTCGTGCCGGAGTTCAACGCGGGCGCGATGGAGAACGCGGGCGCGGTCACCATCCGCGACCAGTACGTCTTCCGCTCGAAGGTGACGGACGCCGCGTACGAGGTGCGCGCCGAGACCATCCTCCACGAGCTGGCCCACATGTGGTTCGGCGACCTGGTCACCATGGAGTGGTGGAACGACCTGTGGCTGAACGAGTCGTTCGCCACGTACACCTCCATCGCCTGCCAGGCCTACGCCCCGGGCAGCAAGTGGCCCCACTCGTGGACGACGTTCGCCAACTCCATGAAGACCTGGGCGTACCGGCAGGACCAGCTGCCGTCCACCCACCCGATCATGGCGGACATCCGCGACCTGGACGACGTGCTCGTCAACTTCGACGGCATCACCTACGCCAAGGGCGCTTCCGTCCTCAAGCAGCTCGTCGCCTACGTCGGCATGGACGCGTTCTTCACCGGCGTCCAGGCGTACTTCAAGGAGCACGCCTACGGCAACACCCGCCTGTCCGACCTGCTGGGCGCGCTGGAGAAGACCTCCGGCCGCGACCTGAAGGCCTGGTCGAAGGCGTGGCTGGAGACCGCCGGCATCAACATCCTGCGCCCCGCCGTCACCACCGACGACGCCGGCGTCATCACCTCCTTCGCCGTGCGCCAGGAGGCCCCCGCGCTGCCCGCCGGCGCCCAGGGCGAGCCCACGCTCCGCCCGCACCGCATCGCGATCGGCCTGTACGACCTCGAGGGCGGCAAGCTGGTCCGCAAGGACCGGATCGAGCTGGACGTCGACGGCGAGCTGACCGAGGTCCCGCAGCTGGTCGGCACGGCCCGCCCGGCCGTGGTGCTGCTCAACGACGACGACCTGTCGTACGCCAAGGTGCGCCTGGACGCCGAGTCCCTGGCCACCGTCACCCAGCACCTGGGCGACTTCGCCGAGTCCCTCCCCCGCGCCCTGTCCTGGGCCTCCGCCTGGGACATGACCCGCGACGGCGAGCTGGCCACCCGCGACTACCTGGACCTGGTGCTGTCCGGCATCGCCAAGGAGTCCGACATCGGCGTGGTGCAGTCGCTGCACCGCCAGGTCAAGACCGCGCTCGAGCTGTACGCCGCGCCGACCTGGCGCGAGACGGGCCTGGCGCGGTGGACCGAGGCCACGCTCGAGCACCTGCGCGCGGCCGAGCCCGGCAGCGACCACCAGCTGGCGTGGGCCCGGGCCTTCGCCGCCACCGCCCGCACCGACGAGCAGCTGGGCCTGCTGTCCGGCCTGCTGGACGGCACCGAGACCGTCGAGGGCCTGGTCGTCGACACCGAGCTGCGCTGGGACCTGCTGGGCCGGCTCGCCGCGACGGGTCGCGCGGACGACGCGGCCATCGCCGCCGAGCTGGAGCGCGACAAGACCTCGGCGGGCGAGGAGCACGCCGCCTGGGCCCGGGCCGCGCGCCCGACGGCCGAGGCGAAGGAGCGCGCCTGGGCCTCGGTCGTGGAGTCGGACAAGCTGCCCAACGCCGTGCAGGAGTCGGTCATCGGCGGCTTCCAGCAGGCCGACCAGCGCGAGCTGCTCGCCTCCTACGCCGAGAAGTACTTCGCGGTGGTCAAGGACGTCTGGGACAACCGCAGCCACGAGATCGCCCAGCAGATCGCGGTCGGCCTCTACCCCGCGCTGCAGGTCTCCCAGGCCACCCTGGACGCCACGGACGCCTGGCTGGCCTCGGCCGAGCCGAACGCGGCGCTGCGCCGCCTGGTCACCGAGTCCCGCGCGGGCGTCGAGCGGGCCCTGAAGGCCCAGGCCGCGGACGCCGCCGCGGCCGTCTGAGGTCACACATGCGAGGGCGCCCCGGACCGTTCGGTCCGGGGCGCCCTCGGCGTTGTCAGGCCTTCTCCGCCCGGGCCCGTCGCCGGGCCAGCAGCGCCTCGCGCTTCTCGTCGAACTTCGTCGCCTGGTCGTCGAGGCCGCCCATGAACAGCCCCAGCTCCTCCTGGGCGCGCAGGCCCTCCGGGCCGAGGCCCGTGATGTCCAGGACCTTCAGGAAGCGCAGCACCGGCTGGAGCACGTCGTCGTGGTGGATGCGCAGGTTGTAGATGCCGCCGATGGCGATCTGGGCGGCGGCGCGCTCGAAGCCGGGGATGCCGTGGCCGGGCATCCGGAAGTTGGTCACCACGTCGCGCACCGCGCACATCGTCTGGTCGCCCGCCAGCTCGAAGGCCTTCCCGAGCAGGTTGCGGTAGAAGACCATGTGCAGGTTCTCGTCCGTGGCGATGCGGGCGAGCATGCGGTCGCAGACCGGGTCACCGGAGTGGTGGCCGGTGTTGCGGTGCGAGATGCGGGTGGCCAGCTCCTGGAAGGCGACGTAGGCGACCGAGTGCAGCATGCTGTGCCGGTTGTCGGACTCGAACCCCTCCGACATGTGCTGCATGCGGAACCGCTCCAGCGCGACCGGGTCCACGGCGCGCGAGGTGAGCAGGTAGTCCCGCATCACGATGCCGTGCCGGCCCTCCTCCGCCGTCCAGCGGTGCACCCAGGTGCCCCAGGCGCCGTCGCGGCCGAAGAGCGAGGCGATCTCGTGGTGGTAGCTGGGGAGGTTGTCCTCGGTCAGCAGGTTGACGATCAGGGCGGTGCGCCCGATCTCCGTCACCTTCGACTGCTCGGGGGCCCAGGCCTCGCCGCCCATGACGCCGTCGAAGTTACGGCCGTCGCTCCACGGCACGTACTCGTGCGGCATCCATTCCTTCGCCACCTTCAGGTGCCGGTTGAGCTCGGTCTCGACGACCTCTTCGAGGGCGTACAGCAGCCGGCTGTCGCTCCATACGGCCGAGTCGCCGTGCAGGGAGGGGGCGATGGTCACGGACGGCTCCTGGGGGTGGGGCGGCTTACCAACAGTTACTTACGGCCCCGTAGGTTACGTCAGCGTAAGTTAAAGGCGACATAAAGATGATCGTTCCACCTCGCCCGGCCCCGGTGCGGGGCAGCAAAAAACCGGCCATGACTCCGGAGCGGAGTCATGGCCGGCGTGGTACGGCGTGGAGCGCTGGGCCTCGGCGCTAGGCGCGCGGGTGGTGCGTGCTGGCGACGTGCGTACGGGGGTTGTCCGAGCCCCGGGCCAGGACCATGGTCAGGCCCGCGATGACCAGGAAGAGGACGATCGGAAGGGCCACGTAGAGGCCGAGCGTGTCGATCACGCTCAGGCCCGGGCCCGGGTCGTCGCCGTCGTCGCGGGTGAGCGCGAACGCGGGGGACGACATCAGCAGCATCAGCATCGTGCCGGCGGAGATGGCACCGGCGCGCACGGCGTTCTTGTTGACCTTATTGCTCACGGCCTCAACGTATCGGACAGCCGCCGACCGCGCGCGCCCGGGGTGGCCTATCGGCGTCCGCCGGCTCCGCCCCCCTGTTCGCCCCCCTGTTCACGGAGGTCCTCCATCAGCGCGTGCAGCCGGGGCGAGGCCGTCAGCTCCTCCAGGGACAGCGGACGCCCGGCGGCGTCGGCGACCGGCAGCCGCCAGTTCGGGTACTGATCCCAGGTGCCCGGCAGGTTCTGCGGGCGGCGGTCCCCCACTGCGTCCGGCAGCCACACGCCGACCAGGCGGGCAGGGGTGCGCAGCAGGAAGCGGTGGACCGCCCTGACGGCCGCCTCCTCGTCGCCCGGCCCCTCCGGCAGCAGCCCCAGCCGGCCGAACAGCGCCAGCCACTCCGCCACCCCCGCGGCGTCCTCGCGCTGCTCGACGGCCAGCGGCCGGTCCAGCAGCCCCAGGCGGTGCCGCAGCTCCACATGGTCGCCGGTGAGCCGGGCCGCGGTGCTCGGCAGGTCGTGCGTGGTGGCGGTGGCCACGCAGCCGGCCCGCCAGCGCTCCGGCTCCAGCGGCTCGGGCCGCGCGGCGCCGCCGGCGTAGTCGCGCTCGAACCACAGCACCGACGTGCCCAGCACCCCCCGCTCGGCGAGCGTCTCGCGCACCCCGGGCTCGACCGTGCCCAGGTCCTCGCCTATGACGGCCGCGCCCGCCCGGTGCGCCTCCAGCGCCAGGACGCCGAGCATGGCCTCGGCGTCGTAGCGGACGTACGCCCCGCGCCGGGGCTCGTAGCCCTGGGGCACCCACCACAGCCGGAACAGCCCCATCACGTGGTCGATGCGCAGGGCGCCCGCGTGCCGCAGCAGCCCGCGCAGCAGCTCGCGGTAGGGGGCGTAGCCGGTGGCGGCCAGGGCGTCGGGGCGCCAGGGCGGCAGGCCCCAGTCCTGGCCCCGGGAGTTGAAGGCGTCGGGGGGCGCGCCGATGGACATCCCGGCGGCGAAGGCGTCCTGCTGCGCCCAGGCGTCGGCGCCCGAGGGGTGGACGCCGACGGCCAGGTCGTGGACGAGCCCGACGCGCATCCCGGCGGCGCGGGCCGTCCGCTGGGCGGCGGCCAGCTGCTCGTCGGTGAGCCAGGCCAGCCAGCAGTGGAAGTCGACGCGGTCCAGCAGCTCGCCGCGGGCGCGGGCGGTGCGGGCCGAGCGGGGGTCGCGCAGGCCGGCGGGCCAGGTGTGCCAGTCGGGGCCGTGCACCTCGGCCAGCGCGCACCAGGTGGAGTGGTCGTCGAGGGCCTGGCCCTGCTCGGCGAGGAAGTCGCAGTACGCGGCGCGGCGGCCGGGGCCCTGCGGCACGGCCCGCAGCAGCTCCAGGGCCCGGCGCTTGAGCTCCCACACGGCGTCCCGGTCGATCAGCGCGCCGTGCCGCAGCACGCCGTCGCGCAGCCCGGCGGCGCGGGCCAGGAGGGCGTCGGCCTCCTCGCGGGCGGCTCCGGTGAGGTAGCCGAACTCGGGGACCGCCTCCACCCGCAGGTGGACCGGGTCGGGGAAGCGGCGGGAGGAGGGCCGGTAGGGCGAGGGGTCGGTGGGCGGTCCGGGGACGGCCGCGTGCAGGGGGTTGACCTGGACGAAGTCGGAGCCGAAGGAGCGGCCCGCCCAGGCGGCGAGCTCGGCCAGGTCGCCGAGGTCGCCCATGCCCCAGGAGCGGGCGGACAGCAGGGAGTAGAGCTGGACGAGGAAGCCGTGGCCGCGTCCGTCGGGGACGGGCAGCCGGCCGGGGGCGACGATCAGGGGGGCGCGCGCGGCGCGGCCGTCGGGCGCCTGGGCGCGCAGGAGGTGGCCGCCGAGCGGCAGGGGCGCCGCCCCGTCCCACTCCAGGCTGTCGCCGTCCTCGGTGTCGACGCGCAGCAGCGTTCCCCCGGGGAGCTCCGGCAGATTCCGCTTGTGGCCCTGGCGGAGGACGACGGCCGGGGGCAGCAGGCGCCCGCGCGCGGCGGCCCCGTGGGCCTCGAGAGCGTCGTGGACGGCCCTGGGGGTGGAGGCGTCGACGCCCAGGGCGGCGAGGACCGCGACGACGGTGTCCTCGGCGACCCGGGCGCTGTGGCCGGGGGCGGGCTCGTAGGTGGTGGCGACACCGTGCAGTTCGGCAAGGCGCGCTCTGCCCATCGATACCTCCGTGGTCGCCCGGGCCGGTCGCCTGATGCCCTACCCATCCGCCGCGGCCGTCGACACCTTCCGTTCCCCGATGTCGCTTTGACGCCCCTTCGGGAGACTTCGCTTTCGGTTCCGCTTCGGCTTCCTTCCGTGACCCGTGGGGCATTACCGGCAGTTCGGGCAGCTGCGTTGACACGCCCAGCACCTGGTGATGGGCTCATCGCTCACGGGCGTGACACCAGGGGCAAGGAGAAGGCCGTGCGGTTCCCGGGCGACGACCCCTCGTACGCACACGACGCGTGCGGGCACGAGCCGTACGGACACGCGTCCTACGGACACGACGGCGGCGACCGGCGGCCCGGCCGCACCCTCGGCACGGGCCGGCTGGGCCGGGTCCTCCCCTCCGCCTCCGGCCGCCCCCGGCGGGCCGGAGTCACCGTCCTGGCGGCCGCCCTCCTCGGCGGGCTGCTCGGCAACGCCGGCGACGCCCTGGCCGACCCCGGGCCCTCGCCGGCCGCCGGCGCCCCGGGCGCGGACGCCCCCGACCGGGAGAGCACGGGCGGCCTCCCGCCCGTCTGGCCGCGCCCCCAGGCGGCACGCGCCCAGGGCTCGTACGTCCGGGTGGGTGCCGAGGTCACCCTGATGGCCGAGCAGGGCACCGACCCCTACGCCATCGAGGCGCTGCGCGAGGTCCTGCGCACCGCGGGCGCCCGCACGGTCGTCGATGCCCAGCCCGGCGGCACCCCGCCGCCGGCCGGGCTCATCGTCTACGCGGGCGGGCAGGCGGCCGAGGACGCCCTGCGGTCGCTGGGCGCGGGCCCCATCGCCGACCTGCCCCGCGGCGGCTACCGCCTGGCGACGGGCACCGCCGGCGGCCGGCCGGCGGTGGCGCTGGCGGGCATGGGCACCGACGGGCTCTTCCACGCCGCGCAGACGCTGCGCCAGCTGGTGGTGGAGCGGGACGGCGGGCACGGCTTCGCGGGCGCGGTGATCCGGGACTGGCCCGTCACGGCGGTGCGCGGCGTCACCGAGGGCTTCTACGGCAGGCCCTGGTCCCAGCCGCAGCGGCTGGCCCAGCTGGACTTCATGGGCCGCAACAAGCTCAACCGCTACCTCTACGCGCCCGGCGACGACCCCTACCGCCAGGCCCGCTGGCGCGACCCCTACCCCGCCACGCAGCGCGCGGAGTTCCGGGTGCTGGCCGAGCGGGCCCGTCGCAACCATGTGACGCTGGGCTGGGCGGTCTCCCCGGGGCAGGCCATGTGCTTCTCCTCGGCCGGGGACATGCGGGCGCTCAAGCGCAAGGTCGACGCCATGTGGGCGCTGGGGGTGCGCGCCTTCCAGCTGCAGTTCGAGGACGTCAGCTACAGCGAGTGGCACTGCGACGCGGACGCCGACGCGTTCGGATCGGGCCCCAAGGCGGCGGCCAAGGCACAGGCGAAGGTGGCGGGCGAGCTGGCCCGGCACCTGGCCGCCAAGGGCGACGCGGCAGCCCCCCTGTCGCTGCTGCCCACCGAGTACTACCAGGACGGCCGCACCGCCTTCCGCAGGGCGCTGGCCGACGCGCTGGACCCACGGGTGGAGGTGGCGTGGACGGGCGTGGGGGTGGTGCCCAAGACCATCACCGGCGGCGAACTGGCCGACGCCCGCGCGGCCTTCGGCCACCCGCTGGTGACCATGGACAACTACCCGGTCAACGACTTCGCGCAGGACCGTATCTTCCTCGGCCCCTACACCGGCCGCGAGCCGGCCGTGGCCACCGGCTCGGCCGCGCTGCTCGCCAACGCCTCGGCCCAGCCGACCGCGTCCCGCATCCCGCTGTTCACCACCGCCGACTACGCCTGGAACCCGCGCGGCTACCGGCCCGAGGAGTCCTGGCGGGCCGCCGTCGACGACCTCGCGGGCGGTGACGGCCAGGCCCGCGAGGCGCTGCGGGCGCTCGCCGGCAACGACGCCTCCTCCGTGCTGGGCGGCGAGGAGTCGGCGTACCTGCGGCCGCTGCTGGACGACTTCTGGGCGGCGCTGGCCGGCTCCGACGCCGGCAGGCTGGAGGGGGCCGCGGAGAAGCTGCGGGCCGCCTTCCGCACCATGGCCTCGGCGCGCGAGAAGCTCTCCCCCGCCCTCGGCGCGGAGGTGCGGCCGTGGCTGGAGCAGCTGGCCCGGCACGGCGAGGCGGGCGTGCGGGCCGTGGACATGCTCACCGCCCAGGCGCGCGGCGACGGCGCCGGGGCCTGGCGGGCCCAGCTGGACGTCCAGCGGCTGCGCGGGCGGATCGGCCAGGACCGGGTGACCGTGGGCACGGGCGTGCTGACGCCCTTCCTGGACCAGGCCCTGGTCCGGGCCAACGGCTGGACCGGGGTGGACCGGCCGCTGCGCACGGCGGGCCGGGCCACCGACGGCGACCCGGCCACCGCCCTCCGCCCGAAGCCCGGCGAACCGCTGTCCGTACGGCTGCCCGAGCCGCACCCGCTGACCGTCGTCACCCTGCTCACCGACCCCGGGCAGGGGCGGCAGCCGGCGGGCACCGTCGAGGCGCACGACCCGGTCAAGGGCTGGCAGCCGCTGGGGCCCGTGGAGGCCGGCGGCTGGACGCAGGTGCCCGGCAAGGGGCTGCGGGCGGACGCGCTGCGGGTGGTGTGGAGCGGGGACGCGGCGGCGGCCCCGCCGGCCGTGCACGAGCTCACCCCCTGGTACGCCGACACCCGCACGGCCGTCTTCGAGGTCGGGCAGGGCGAGGTGGACGCGGAGACCGGCGGCAGGCCGGCCGTCATCGAGGCCCGGATGATCAACCAGCGCCCGGAGGCGGTGCACGAGAAGCTCACCGTCAAGGTGCCCGACGGGGTGACGGTCAAGGCCCCGGCCGAGCTGTCCGCGGTGCGCGGGGGCGTCACCACGGCCCGGATCGAGCTGACCGTGCCGGCCGGGAGCCCGGGCCGGGCGTTCGCGGTGCCCGTCAGCCTCGCCGGACAGGAGCGGACCGTAACCGTCCGGGCGTTTCCGCCGACCGGTGGACCCGACCTGGCGCCGGGCGGCCGGGCGACCTCCTCCGGCGACGAGACCTCCCGCTTCCCGGCCTCCGCGGCGCTCGACGGCGACCCGCGCACCCGCTGGTCCTCACCCGCCCGGGACGACGCCTGGTGGCAGCTGGAGCTGGCCCGCCCGGTCCGGCTGGGCCGGCTCGTCCTGCACTGGCAGGAGGCCCACCCCGCCCGCTACCGCGTCCAGGTCTCCCCGGACGGCCGCACCTGGCGCGACGCGGCCGCCGTCGCCGACGGCAAGGGCGGCGTGGAGGCCGTGCGCATGGACGCGCCGGACGCGCGCTTCGTGCGCGTCCAGGGCGAGAAACGGGCCACGCGCTTCGGTTACTCGCTGTGGCAGGTGGAGGCGTACGCCGTGCGCGAGCCCGGAAAGGGCGAGCAGACGCGCTGAGACCGGGTCATCGCCGCGTCCGGGACACCACGCGCCCCGCAGACGACGATGGCCCGGTGATCTCAGGCGGAGATGCCGTCGATCCGGGCCATCGCGTCCTCCGCGCCGTAGGCTTCCAGGTACGGCAGCCAGCGCGGATCCCTATGGCCCGTGCCGATGATCCGCCAGGCCAGGCCGGACGGCGGCGCGGGTTGGTGACGCAGCCGCCAGCCGAGCTCGGCGACGTGCCGGTCGGCCTTGACGTGGTTGCAGCGACGGCACGCCGCGACCACGTTCTCCCAGGCGTGCTGGCCGCCTCGGCTGCGCGGGACGACGTGGTCGACGCTGGTTGCGACGCCACCGCAGTAGGCGCAGCGCCCGCCGTCGCGGGCGAAGAGGGCACGGCGGGTGAGCGGGACGGGGCCCCGAAAGGGCACCCGCACGAAGCGCTTCAGCCTGACGACGCTGGGGGCGGGGACGGTGCAGGACGCGCTGTGCAGATAGGCGCCGGAGTCCTCGAGGCTGATGGCCTTCTCATTGAGGACGAGTATGAGCGCGCGGCGGAGCGGTACGACGCCGAGCGGCTCGTACGACGCGTTGAGGACCAGGACATGCGGCACGGGTGCCTCCTTGTACGCCGGCGGCGCGTGGCTCGCGCCGGGACGATCTCCTGCAAGTGTCCCCTGGCCCCCGCCACCGGCGCCACCATCACTGAGTAACGGGTCTCAGGTGTTTTGGAGCACACCGGGGAGCACTGCCGGACCCACCACGGCCATCCCCGCGCAAGAGCGGTCCCGTATCGAACAGAACAACGGGGCACCTTGCCTGCCCCGTTAGTGTGGTGGATCGCCCGCATCGCTCCTCGTCGCGGGTCCGTCCCACACCGGAGGATTCCTGCTGTGTTCTGGTCCGCTGCCCTGGCCGCAGACTCGACGCCTCGTCCCACGTCCCTGGACGAGGCCCAACGCACGGCGAACGACGCCGCGGGCTGGGTCGAGCAGAACTGGTCCGTCTGGCTCAGCAACGGCCTGCGCATCATCCTGATCCTGCTGATCGCGGTGGCCATGCGGCACCTGATCCGACGCGCCATCACCAAGCTCATAGCGCGGATGAACCGCACCGCCCAGGCGGTCGACGGCACCGCCCTGGGCAGCCTGCTGGTCAACGCCGAGCGGCGGCGGCAGCGCTCGGAGGCCATCGGTTCGGTGCTGCGCAGCGTCGCCTCGTTCGTGATCATGGGAACGGCGGCCCTGACGGTCCTCTCCGTACTCAAGATCAACCTTGCTCCGCTGCTGGCCAGCGCGGGTGTGGCCGGTGTCGCCATCGGTTTCGGCGCCCGCAATCTGGTCACCGACTTCCTCTCCGGCGTCTTCATGATCCTCGAGGACCAGTACGGGGTCGGCGACACGATCGACGCCGGGGTGGCCTCCGGCGAGGTGATCGAGGTCGGCCTGCGGGTGACCAAGCTGCGCGGCGTGGACGGCGAGATCTGGTACGTGCGCAACGGCGAGGTCAAGCGGATCGGCAACCTCAGCCAGGGCTGGGCGACCGCGGGCGTCGACGTCCAGGTGCGCGCGGACGAGGACCTGGACCGGGTGCGCGAGGTGATCACCCGGACCGGTGAGGAGATGCGCAAGGCCGAGCCGTGGAGCGAGCGGCTGTGGGAGCCGGTCGAGGTGCTCGGCCTGAACGCGATCTACCTCGACTCGGTGATCATCCGGGTCTCGGTGAAGACCATGCCGGGCAAGGCCGTCGGGGTGGAGCGCGAGCTGCGCTGGCGCATCAAGCGGGCGCTGGACGCGGAGGGCATCCGCATCGTGGGCCGCCCCCTCGACCCGGACCTGGAGACCGTGATCATCGCGGATCCGGCGGCCGCCGTCGCGGCCCCGTCCGCGCTGGCGAACCCCACGTCCCCGCAGTCCCAGGCGACGACACCGATCCCGCCGGTCACGCCGGGAGTTCCCATAGGCAAGTGACGCACAGGACGCACAGGACGCAAGGGCCCCCTCGCCGCCGATGTGGCGAGGGGGCCCTTGCGTATGCACGCCGACCGCGCGGGTCTCGGCGTCGGCCGTTTCAGCCCACCGGCGCGCCCTGCACCTGGAAGACCTTGTCCAGGAACGCGTCGAGGTTGCCCGTCATCCGGGCCACGCGCTCCTCCACCGAGAGCGACTCCTTGTACCGCATGGTCAGCTCCGGAACCTTCTTGCCCCGTACGTACAGGGAACAGGCCAGGTCCGTGCAGATGTAGGTGCCGACGGTGTTGCCGTCGCGGCCGGAGGCGCCGACCTTGCGGGCGGCGAGCAGGGATACGCCCGAGCCGGCGTGGCCGGTCAGGCACACGGAGCACAGGGTGGTCTTGGCCATGCTGCGGGGGCCGCCCTGCGGCACGCGCAGGGTGACGCCGACGGGTTCGCCGCCCCGCAGGGCGACGATGTAGCCCCGGTCCGGCGCACCCGGGTCACGCCAGCCGAGGAAGTCCAGGTCCGCCCAGGGAAGTTCGGCCAGCCCCTTGGGCAGGCTGATCCTGCGCGCCTCGCCCTTCGAGCAGTTCACGAAGGAGGCGCGTATGGCGTTTTCACCGAGTTGTTCCATGTGGCAGGAAGCTAACAGCGGCGGGTGGGGGGCGTCGCCTGATTTTTACGGTCGCCGGCACCCGGGCGCCACGGCACGCGGGGCGGGTCCCGGCCCTCTTGACGGCCTGCCGAGGCGCCCAATAGCGTCCCTCCGCCATTAGGAAACTTTCCTTACAATTCCCTGCCGGACCCCTGACAGACGGGTGCACAGCCATGGCCGGAGCCGGAGTCCCCGGGAGGCCCCGCGTCCTGCGGGCCATGAACGACCGCGCCGCGCTCGACCTCCTCCTCGAGGAAGGCCCGCTCACCCGCACCCGCCTCGGCGAGCTGACCGGCCTGTCCAAGCCCACCGCCTCCCAGCTGCTCGGCCGGCTGACGGCCGCCGGCCTGGTCCGCGTCACCGGCAACGTCACCGGCCGCCCCGGGCCCAACGCCCAGCTCTACGAGATCGAGCCCACCGCCGCGCACGTGGCCGGCCTCGCCGTCGACGAGAAGGGCATCACCGCCGCCGTCGCGGACATCACCGGCACCGTCACCGGCGAACACCGCGTCGCCGCCCCGGCCACGGACGAGCGGGTGTGCGAGCCGGTGGCCGAGGCGGTGGACGGCGCCCTGGCCGCCGCCGGGCTCGGCCGGGCCGCCCTGCGGCACACGGTCATCGGCACCCCCGGCGCCCTCGACCCCCGCACCGGCACGCTGCGCTACGCCCCGCACCTGCCCGGCTGGCAGGCGCCCGCCCTGCGCGCCGAACTCGCCGCGCTCCTCGGCACGCCCGTCGTCATCGAGAACGACGTCAACCTCGCCGCCCTCGCCGAGCGCCACCGCGGCGCGGCCCGCGACGCCGACGACTACGTCCTGCTGTGGATCGACGAGGGCGTGGGCGCCGCCATCGTCCTCGGCGGGCGACTGCTGCGCGGCGCGACCGGCGGCGCGGGCGAGGTCGGCTACATGCCGCTGCCCGGCGCCCCGCTCGCGCGCGGCGGCCCCCAGGCCACCGCCGGGCCGGACGGCGGGGGCGGCTTCCAGATGCTCGTGGGCTCGGCGGCCGTGCTCGGCCTCGCCCGCGAGCACGGCATCGACGCCCCGACGGCCCCCCAGGCCCTGCTCCTCGCGGCCTCCAGCCCAGGCGCGGGCGAGGACTTCCTCGCCGCGCTCGCCGCACGCGTCGCCACCGGGCTGGCGGCGATCGTCGCCGTCGTCGACCCCGAACTGGTGGTGCTCGGCGGCGAGGTCGGCCGGGCCGGCGGCGAGCGGCTGCGCGAGCTGGTCGAGGACGAGCTGACCGGGCTGGCGCTGCCCCGGCCGCGGCTGCGGCTGAGCGGCGTCGAGGGCTCCCCCGTCCTGGCCGGCGCGCTGTACGGCGCGCTGGCCGCCGCCCGCGACACCGTCTTCGACACCGCCTGAACGTCCCCTTCCGGCCGCCCGCCCCGCTCCTCGCCGTACGTCCAGCGCAGCCCTACGCCCAGCGCAGTCCTCCGTCCAGTACCGCCGTACGCCCATCGCGTCACTTCCCCGCATCCTCGGCCCGAAGGAAGTACCGCCATGCCACGCTTCGTCGAAGGCGTCACACCGACAGGAGTCAAGGGTTGAAGCTCGCAGTGGTGGGGGGCGGCTCCACCTACACCCCCGAACTCGTCGACGGCATCGCCCGGTTGCGCGCCACGCTGCCGGTGACGGAGCTGGTGCTCGTCGACCCGGACACCGGGCGCCTGGAGCCGGTGGGCGCGCTGGCCCGGCGGATCCTCGCCCGGCAGGACCACCCGGCCCGCGTCTCCTGGACCGCCGACCTGGACGCGGCCGCCGACGGCGCCGACGCCGTGCTGCTGCAGCTGCGCGTGGGCGGCCAGGCGGCCCGCCACCAGGACGAGACCTGGCCCCTGGAGTGCGGCTGCGTCGGGCAGGAGACCACGGGCGCGGGCGGCCTGGCGAAGGCGCTGCGCACCGTCCCCGTCGTGCTGGACATCGCCGAGCGGGTGCGCCGCCGCAACCCCGCCGCCTGGATCGTCGACTTCACCAACCCCGTCGGGATCGTCACCCGCGCCCTGCTGACGGCCGGGCACCGCGCGGTCGGGCTGTGCAACGTGGCCATCGGCTTCCAGCGGAAGTTCGCGGCCCTGCTCGGCGTGGATCCCCGGGAGGTGACGCTGGGGCACGTGGGCCTGAACCACCTCACCTGGGAGCGGTCCGTGCGCGTGGACGGCCGGGACGTCCTGCCCCGGCTGCTGGCCGAGCACGGCGAGGCCATCGCGGCCGACCTGCGCATGCCGCGCGAGCTGCTGGACCGGCTGGGGGTCGTGCCCTCCTACTACCTGCGCTACTTCTACCGGCACGACGCCGTCGTCGAGGAGCTGCGGACCCGGCCCTCGCGGGCGGCCGAAGTGGCGGACATGGAACGGGAACTGCTGGCGATGTACCGCGATCCGGCGCTGGACGAGAAGCCGGCGCTGCTGGCGAAGCGGGGCGGCGCCTTCTACTCGGAGGCGGCGGTCGCGCTGACATCCTCGCTACTGTCGGGCACCGGCGACGTCCAGGTGGTCAACACGCTCAACAACGGCACCCTGCCCTTCCTGCCCGACGACGCGGTCGTCGAGGTACCGGCGGCCGTGGACGGGCAGGGCGCGCGCCCGCTGCCCGTACGACCGCTGGAGCCGCTGTTCGCGGGGCTGGTCGCGGGGGTGACGGCATACGAGCACCTGGCGCTGGAGGCGGCGCTCAAGGGCGGCCGGGACCGGGTGTTCCGGGCCCTGCTGGCCCATCCGCTCGTCGGCCAGAGCGACTCCGCGGACCGGCTGACCGACGCCCTCCTCGCCCACAACCGGGAGCACCTCGCGTGGGCGTGAGCGGTGCGCTGCTCGCCGTCGACGCGGGCAACAGCAAGACCGACGTGGTGCTGGTGGACGCCGACGGCACGGTGCTCGGCGCGGCGCGCGGCGCCGGCTTCCAGCCGGTGACGGAGGGCGCCGCACGGGCGGTGGCCGGCCTGGCGGCCGTGGTCGCACGGGCGGTCGAGCGGGCCGGGCCCCGTGCCCCGAGCCGGGTGGCCCATGTCCAGGCGTGCCTGGCCAACGCCGACCTGCCGGTGGAGGAGGAGCGGCTGGCCGCGGAGATCGCGGCGTACGGGTGGGGTCGTACGGTCACGGTCGCCAACGACACCTTCGCCCTGCTGCGCGCGGGGCTGCCGGACGCGGGCGAGCGGGCGGGGGTGGCCGTCGTGTGCGGGGCGGGCATCAACTGCTCGGGGATCGCGCCGGGCGGGCGGACCGCGCGCTTCCTGGCGGTCGGGCGGATCTCCGGCGACTGGGGCGGCGGCGGGGTCCTGGCGGAGGAGGCGCTGTGGTGGGCGGCGCGGGCGGCGGACGGCCGCGGCGAGGCCACCGCGCTCAGCGAGGCCCTGCCCGCCCACTTCGGGCTGGCCGGAGTGCCGGAGCTCGTCGAGGCCCTGCACCTGGGGCACATCGACTGGGAGCGGCGGCACGAACTGGCGCCCGTCCTCTTCGCGGTGGCCTCGGCCGGGGACGCGATCGCCCGGTCGCTGGTGGTCCGGCAGGCCGACGAGGTCGTCGCCATGGCGGTGAGCGCGCTGCGCCGGCTGGACCTGCTGGACGCCGAGGTTCCGGTGGTGCTGGGCGGCGGCGTGCTCGCGGCGCGCCACCCGCTGCTCCACGAGCGGGTCGTCGCGCGGCTGGCCGCGCGGGCGCCCCGGGCCGTGCCGGGCGTGGTCACCGCGCCGCCCGTGCTGGGCGCGGCGCTGCTGGCCCTCGACGGCGCCGGGGCGCCGGCCGCGGCGTACGGCAGGCTGCGCGCCCACTACGGCTAGGACGCCCCTTGTGCCGCGGCCCGCGTGTGCCGTGGGATCCGGCGTAGCGATCCGCCTCAGCGTGGCCGGATTCCATGGTGTGCGGTCTGTTCACGTCATCTTCACATCGTGAGAGACGTCACCGAGAGGCCCGGGTGACCGCAAATCCTCCATCAATGACCCGTCCTGTTCACCGAACTTACTGACAATCACGTCAGCAACGGGACGCCTCAGAAATTTCTCTTCTGACATTGGTTGACCATTCATGTACCCCAATGTCCGTATTCAGAGCAACCGTTTCTCCCCCTCTCCGGCCGCATGCAAGCATCCGGGCACGCACGGATTGATCACGAAATACGACCAACAGCCCCCGAAATCACCCCAAAACGGTACTCGGCGGCCTCGTGGCAACCCCTGCTCCCGACCATCCGCATCCCGAGGGGGGACACCCATGTCCAAGACCGTCACCCGCCGCTTCGTCCTCCGGGGCACGGCCGTCGCCGTGGCCGGCGCCGCACTGGCCGGCGTGGCCGGCATCGCGACCGCCGAGACCGGCGCGAAGCCCATGGACCACTCCGGCCACGGCGACCACGCCGGTCACGGCCCGCAGGCGTTCGACGAGACGTACAAGGGCCGCCGCATCGTCGGCGCCCCCGCCACCGGTGGCCACCAGGCCCACCACGGCGGCTTCGCCGTGACCATCGACGGCAAGGAACTGCACGTCATGCAGAACGCCGACGGCACCTGGATCAGCGTCGTCAACCACTACCAGACCTTCGCCGACCCGCTGGCGCTGACCCGCGCCGCCGTCGACAAGCTCCAGGGCGCCGTGCTCGTCCCGATCGCCACCGCCTGATTCCGGCCGCTGCCGGCCACCCCGCCCCGACCCGAGAGGACACGATCCCCATGGCAGTACGCAAGAACCAGGCGACCCTGACCGCCACCGAGAAGCGCAACTTCGTCAACGCCGTGCTGGCGCTGAAGAAGAACGGTCGCTACGACGAATTCGTGCGCACGCACAACGAGTTCATCATGAGCGACTCCGACTCCGGCGACCGCGTCGGCCACCGCTCGCCGTCGTTCCTGCCCTGGCACCGCCGCTTCCTCCTCCAGTTCGAGCAGGAGCTGCAGAGAATCGATTCTTCGGTGACGCTCCCCTATTGGGACTGGACCGCCGACCGCACCACGACCGCCTCCATATTCGGGGCCGACTTCCTCGGCGGCACCGGCCGCAGCCGTGACTCCCAGGTCACCACCGGCCCGTTCGCCTACTCCACCGGCCAGTGGAACATCAACGTCTCGGTGGACAGCCGGCCCTTCCTCCAGCGCGAGCTGGGCGCGGGCGTCCGGGCGCTGCCCACCCGCGCCGAGGTGGACTCCGTGCTCGCCATGGCCACCTACGACATGGCCCCCTGGAACAGCTCCTCCAACGGCTTCCGCAACAACCTCGAGGGCTGGCGCGGCGTCAACCTCCACAACCGCGTCCATGTATGGATCGGCGGCCAGATGGCCTCCGGCGTCTCGCCCAACGACCCCGTCTTCTGGCTGCACCACTGCTTCATCGACAAGCTGTGGGCCGACTGGCAGCGTCTGCACCCCACCTCGACGTACCTTCCGGCCGCCGGCACGGCCAATGTCGTGGACCTCAACGACACCATGCGCCCCTGGAACAACGTCACCCCGGCCGACATGCTGGACCACACGAAGTTCTACACGTACGACAGCTGAGATTCCCTCTCGTACGGCCGCCCGTGGGGGCGGCGGGCCCCGGCCCGCCGCCCCCACGGCATTTCTCCGGGACTGTCCGGCCGCGCCCCCTTGGTCCACTCGGTCCACTCGTACGGGAACCGAACAGCCACCCCACGCGTGGACACAGGAGAAGGCCGACACGGACACACCGGGGAATCCGGGGAATATCCCGGTCCGCACAAGATCGATGCATGACCGGTGTGTTTGTCAGTCCCTGCGGCCATACTGCTGGCCGGGCATCCGTCCCTCGCGGCTCTCGGAGCGACGGACGCCGCCGGCGACCAAGGGGGAGGTCACGTGTCACAACCGCAGCCGGATCCGGGCACCCGGCGCACAGCGTGGCGCGAGGGTCTGGACCGTCTGAAGGCCTCGGCCACCACGGAGCCCGGCAGACTGCGCATCATCGGGGCCGTGCTGGCGGCGCTGCTGGTGGCCTTCGGGGCGGTCACCGCCTGGCAGGTCACCGACCGGACCACGGCCTCGGACGCCGTCGTCGACCACAGCCAGCCGCTGAGCGCCGACGCCGCCGACATCTACCGCTCCCTGGCCGACGCCGACACCGCCGCGGCCGGCGGCTTCCTCGCCGGCGGCCAGGAACCGCGCGCGGTCCGCGAGCGGTACGAGAAGGACATCGCGCTCGCCTCCGAGCTGCTGGTCAAGGCGGCCGCCAACACCGAGGGTTCGCACGGCGCGGCGCGCCAGATAGCCCTGCTCAACGCCCAACTTCCCGTCTACACCGGCCTGGTGGAGTCGGCCCGCGCCAACAACCGCCAGGGTCTGCCCCTGGGCGGCGCCTATCTGCGGCACGCCGGCGACCGGATGCGCGACGACCTGCTGCCCGCCGCCCGCGCGCTGTACGAGGCCGAGACCGGACGGCTCGGCTCCGACTACGACGACGCCGAGTCCTGGCCCTGGGTCGCGCTGGCCACCGGCGTGCTGGCCCTGGGCGCGCTCGGCTGGGCCCAGCGCCGCGACTACCACCGCACCAACCGCGTCTTCAACCACGGCCTGCTGGCCGCTACCGCCGCCTGCGCGGTGGTGCTGCTGTGGCTGGTGACCGGGCACGCCCTGGCGCGGTCGGGCCTGACCACCTCCTACGAGCACGGCGCCAAGTCCCTGCGCGTGCTCAACGAGGCCCGCATCGCCTCGCTCCAGGCCCGCGGCGACGAGAGCCTGACCCTCGTGGCGCGCGGCGCCGTGCTCACCCCCGAGGGCGGCGACGCCTACGAGTCGAGCTACCGCTCGGGAATGGGCCGGCTCGTGGGGGCGGACGCCAAGGACACGCCGGCGTCCGGCGCCCCGGCGCCGGACAGCCTGCTGGGCCGGGCGCGGGCGCTGGCCGACGGCGACGGCGGGCGGGAGCCGCTGGTCAAGGCGATCGAGGACGTACGCCAGTGGCAGCAGCGGCACCGCGAGGCCCGCGCCGCCGACGACGGCGGCTACTACGAACGCGCGCTGCCGAAGGTGATCGGCGAGAAGGACAGCACCGGCGAATCGTTCGACCGGGTGGACAGGGAACTGGGCCAGGCGCTGGCCCATGAGCAGGGCGAGTTCCGGTCGGCCGCCGACGACGGCCGCGGGGCGCTGACGGGGCTGGCGGCGGGGGCCGCCGTGCTCGCCGTGCTGGGTGCCGCGGCCGCTGTGCTGGGCATCGGGCGCAGGCTCTCGGAGTACCGGTGACAGGGGGAGGCTGGACCATGAGCGGACGGACCGGCGGGCGGTGGGCGGCGGTCGCCGCCGCGGCCTGTGCGATGGCCGCGGCGCTCGCCGCGCTGCCGCCCGCCGCCCCGCGCGACGCCGGGGGCCGGGCGCCCGCCGCCGCTTCCGTGCGCCAGGTGGCGGTGCGCGCGCCGGCCAAGTGCGCCGACCCGGAGGCGAGCCTGCGGCCCTCCATCGCCGACGGCCCGGCGGTGCAGCGCATCAAGAGCCGCGGCCGGCTCATCGCCGGCGTGGACCAGAACAGCTACCGCTGGGGCTACCGCGACCCCGCCACCCGTGAGCTCAGCGGCTTCGACATCGACCTCGTGCGCGCCGTGGCCAAGGCCGTCCTCGGCGACCCCGACAAGGTCACCTTTCTGGCGATCCCCACCAACCAACGCATACCCGCGCTGGAAAAGGGCAAGGTGGACATCATCGCGCGCACCATGACCATCAACTGCGACCGGATCAAGCAAGTCGCCTTCTCCACGGCCTACTTCGAGGCCGGGCAGCAGGTGCTGGCCCCCAAGGGGTCACCGGTCACGGCGTTCGACGACAGCCTGAAGGGGAAGAAAGTCTGTACGGCCAAGGGATCCACGGGCGAGAGCGAGCTGCGCGCCGAGTCGCACGGCGCCACGGTGCTGACCGTGCCCAACCAGCTCGACTGCCTGGTGCGGCTCCAGCTCGGACAGGTCGACGCGGTGATCACCGACAGCGCGCTGGCCGCCGGACAGGCGGCCCAGGACCCGTCCGTGCGACTCGTCGGCAAACCGTTCACCACCGAGTCCTACGGCGTGGCGATGAACCTGGGCGACCAGGACCTGGTACGCCGGGTCAACGCGGTTCTGGAGGACTACCGCCGGGGCGGCGCCGAGAGCCCGTGGATGGTGGCCTACCGCAAGTGGCTGGCGGCCGACCTCAAGGGGATCACCGCCCCTCCGGAACCGAAGTACAAGGACTGACGCAGGAGAACCGAAGCACGAGAAGCGACGTACACGGACCGACGTACGAGGATTGACCTACAGGGACTGGGGACCGACGACGTACCGGCACGGACGGGGAATCCCGTTCACAGCGTTCGTGCGTGGCGTGGGCCGCGCACAGGAGAGGGGATCGATGGCGGTCGCGGGGCCCACCGGGCCGGCCTTGAGCCGCGAGGAGGTGGACCGTGCGCTGGCGAGACTCGGCGCGGAGCACGAGGCCGTGGAGTCCTCGCTGCTGGCCCTCCAGGACCATGCCGGCCGTCGCCTGCTGGAGGGCGCGGAGCTGGCCGGGGTGACCAAGGACCGGTGGGAGGTCACCGAGGCGCTCATCACGCAGCTGTGGGTGTACTTCGACGCCTATACCGACGCGCTGGAGGCGGCCCGTGAGCTGCGCGCCCGCCGCCGCTGGCCCACCCAGGGCGAGCTGTCGGAGCTGACGGACCTGCTGCGCGGCACCGGGATCACCCTGCCCGCCGGCCCGCCGGCGGCCACGGCCGTGCTGCTGGGAGCCTCCGCCAAGCTCAGCGAACGGCTCAGCCTGCACGAGCTGGTCGACCGGATGAACAGCTGGTACGCCCGCGCCCTGGACGTGGTGGTCGCCGCCGACGCCGTCTGGTCCGCGCTGCCCGCCCGCATCGACCTGCTCGCCGCCGAACTGCAGCGCAGCCGCGCCCTGGCCCACTCCGTGGGCGTGCGCCCCGGCGACCACCCCGCCGGCGACGACCTGGAGCGGATCGCCGCGGAACTGACCGCGCTGCGGTCCGAAGTGATATCCGATCCGCTCGCCTTCTGGACCGGCGCCCCGGCCGGAACCGCGCCCGGCGGGGGCCGCCCCGACACCGGCCGCTACGACCGCGCCGCCCTCGCCCTGGAGGACGTACGCCGCGAGATCGAGGCCGTGCTCGACGTCCGCCAGGACGCCGAGCAGCGGCTGATGCGCGTGCGCGACGTCCTCTCGCGCGCGGACCGCACCCTCGGCGAGGCCCGGCAGGCCCGCGTCGAGGTCCTGTCGAAGATCGCCGCGTCCGAGGTGCCCGCCGTCTCCGGGCCGCCGACCGCGCTCTACGAGCAGCTGGCGATGGCCTCCGAGCACCGTAAGGCCGCCCGGTGGCACCGCCTGTCCCCGCTGCTGGAGAGCCTGGAGCAGCGCGCCGAGGAGGAGCTGCTGCGCGCCCGCGAGTCGCTGACGGCGGTGACCGCCCCGCTGGCCGTACGGGCCGAGCTGCGTGGCCGGCTGGACGCGTACCGCGCCAAGGCGGCCCGGCTGGGGCTGGCGGAGGACCACTTCGTCCTCGAGCGGTACGACGTGGCGCGCCGCATGCTGTGGAGCGCGCCGTGCGATCTGGTGGCCGCCGAGGGCGCCGTGCTGCGCTTCCAGCGGGCCGTGGCGGAGGCGGCGGCCCCGCCCGCCCGTTCGGCCGTTCCCGGGGCCGCCGAGGGCAGGGGGGAATCATGACGGGCACCAGCTGCCAGCGGCCGGACTGCGGCGGCCTCTACGAGGACGTCGGCGGCGGCGAGCTGTACTGCGGCGAGTGCGGGCTGGCACCGGTGGTCTCGCCCGGCGGGCAGATCTCCTCGCCTCCCACGGGGGTCACCCGGGCGGGCGGACGGGGCAGTTCCGCGCAGGGGAGCGAGGGGAGCGCGGGGAGCGGCGGGAGCGCTGGAAGCGCGCCCTCCGCCGGGTCGTCGTCGGGGGCGTCGGGTTCATCGGGGTCGTCCGGATCGTCGGGGTCATCACGCGGGTCCTCCCGGTCGTCCTCGCGGTCCGCCTCCTCGCGCCGGTCGGTGCCCGGCCGGCTCTCCCGTTCCCTGTCCGCGGGCTCCGGACGGACGGAGGCCGGCGGGCCCCCCTCGGTCTCGGTGCGCAGCCGGCAGACGGGAGGCTCCGGCCCCGGGCGCAACCGGCTGGGCGCCGGCCTGGTCACGATGCCGGGCCTGCCGCGCCCCGACCCCCGCGCCGCGGTGCTCGAGCGGCCGGAGGTGCCCGAGCGCAAGCGGTTCTGCAGCAGGGGCGACTGCGGCGTCCCCGTGGGGCGCTCGCGCGCCGGGCGCCCGGGGCGCACGGAGGGCTTCTGCACCAAGTGCGGCCACCCCTACTCCTTCGTACCCAAGCTGCACCCGGGCGACGTGGTGCGCGGCCAGTACGAGGTCGCCGGATGTCTGGCGCACGGCGGGCTGGGGTGGATCTACCTGGCCATCGACCGCGCGGTCTCCGACCGGTGGGTGGTCCTCAAGGGCCTGCTCGACACCGGCGACGAGGACGCGCTGGCCGCGGCCGTCTCCGAGCGGCGCTTCCTCGCGGAGATCGAGCACTCCAACATCGTCCGCATCTACAACTTCGTCGAGCACCTCGACCAGCGCACCGGCAGCCTCGACGGCTACATCGTCATGGAGTACGTCGGCGGCAAGTCCCTCAAGGAGATCGCCAACGAGCGGCGCCGGCCCGACGGCCGGCGCGACCCGCTGCCGGTGGAGCAGGCCTGCGCGTACGGCATCGAGGCGCTGGAGGCGCTGGCCCACCTGCACAGCCGCAACCTCCTCTACTGCGACTTCAAGGTCGACAACGCCATCCAGCAGCAGGACCGGCTCAAGCTGATCGACATGGGCGCGGTCCGGCGGATGGACGACCACGACAGCCCCATCTACGGCACGGTCGGCTACCAGGCCCCGGAGGTCGCCGAGCTGGGCCCGTCGGTGGCCTCCGACCTCTACACCGTGGCGCGCACCCTCGCCGTGCTCACCTTCGACTTCCAGGGCTACACCACCGTCTTCGCCGACGGCCTGCCCGACCCGGAGAACATCGACGTCCTCACCCGCTACGAGTCCTTCTACCGGCTGCTCGTGCGGGCCACCGACCCGGACCCGGCGCGCCGGTTCTCCTCCGCCGACGAGATGGCCGAGCAGCTGACGGGCGTCCTGCGGGAGATCGTGGCGCTGCAGACGGGCACGCCCCGGCCGGCGGTGTCCACGCTGTTCGGGCCGGAGCCTCGGGTGGTGGACACCCGCCTGTTCGCGCCTTGGACCGGGGAGGTCTCGCTGCTCGGCGAGCGGCCGACGGGCCGGCGGGCCCCCGGCCCGGCCGTGATCCCCGCGCAGGGCGCCGGGCCCTCGGTGCCCGCCGTCGAGCCGCTGGACGCCCGGGCCACCGCCCTCGCCCTGCCGCCGCCCCTCGTCGACGGCTCCGACCCCAACGCCGGCTTCCTGGCCGGCCTGCTCGCCTCCCAGCCCGCCGAGCTGTACGCCGCGCTGCGGGCGGCGCCCGCGGACTCTCCGGAGCTGCGGCTGCGCCGGGTACGGGCCCAGCTGGAACTCGGCGAGGACGGCCCGGCGGGAGCGGCCCTGGACGCCCTGGAGGCCGCCCACCCCGAGGACTGGCGCACCGTCTGGCACCGCGGCGTGCACTCTCTGGTGGTCGGCGCCCACGGGACGGCGGCGCTCTCCTTCGACGCCGTCTACGACGCCTTCCCCGGCGAGCCGGCCCCGAAGCTGGCGCTGGGGGTGTGCGCGGAGCTCCTCGGCCAGCTCGACAACGCCGCCGAGTACTACCGTCTGGTGTGGGCGACCGACCCGGGCTTCGTGGGCGCCGCCTTCGCGCTGGCCCGGGTGCGGCTGGCCGCCGGTGACCGGGCCGGGGCGGTCGCCGCCCTGGAGTCCGTGCCGGAGGCCTCCATCCACTACACGGCGGCGCGCGTCGCGGCGGTCCGGGCGCGGCTGCGGCAGCGCTCCGCGCGGGACGCGCTGCTGGCGGACCTCGGCGCGGCCGCCGGGCAGGTGGAGCGGCTGGCGGACTTCGGCCTGGACGCGGTGCGGCGCGAGCAGCTGTCGTCCGAGGTGCTGGGCGCCGCGCTGGACTGGGTGCTGTCGGGCCGTCAGGGCGCGGCCGCCGGCGGCGGAGCCGCGCCGGGGCCGGCGCGCCTGCTCGGCAGCGGCCTCGACGAGCAGGACCTGCGGTTCGGGCTGGAACGCTCGTACCGCGTGCTCGCCCGCCTGGCCCAGCGCGGTGAGGAACGGATCGAACTGGTGGAGCGGGCCAACCGTTACCGCCCCAGGACATGGGTGTGATCGATGTCGCAACTGCCCCCACAACTGACGGCGTGTCCCGTCTGTCACGAGCCGCTGGAGCCGGCCGACAACTTCTGCGGAGGCTGCGGCGCGGACCTCTCGGCGGTGCCGGCCGCGCCCGGGAGGGCGCGGGCCGACGGGTGGCGGCAGCCTGACACGCCGGTGGTACGAGGGGCGGACGACTACCGCCTCGCCCCGCCGGCCGGTGGGGTGCCCACCCAGCCGGCGCACGGCGCGACCCCCGGCGGAGCCTGTGCGGCCTGCCGGTCGGGCATGATCGACAAAGACGGGTACTGCGAACACTGCGGGCATGCACAACCGCGCGAACGGGATCACATGGAGCACGAGTCGGCAGGCGTCGCGGCGGTCACCGACCGCGGCCTGCGCCACCACCGCAACGAGGACGCGTACGCCGTGTCCACCACCGACCTGGCCGGCGGCCGGACCGTCGTCGCGGTCGTCAGCGACGGCGTGTCGTCCGCCTCGCGGCCCGACGAGGCGTCGGCCGCCGCCTGCGCCGCGGCGCACGCCGCCCTGGTCGAGGACCTGGAGCGGGGCGCGCCCCCCAGGGAGGCCACCCACCGGGCGATCGTCCTGGCCGCCGAGGCCGTCGCCGGCCTGGCGGCCGCCCCCGCCCCCCGGCCGCGCGAACACGAGCACTACCGCCAGGAGAACGCCCCCGCCTGCACCATCGTCAGCGCCATCGTCACCGGCGACCTGCTGACGGTCGGCTGGGTCGGCGACAGCCGCGCCTACTGGGTGCCCGACGACCGCGCCACCCAGCCCGCCCGGCTGACCGAGGACGACTCCTGGGCGGCCCAGATGGTGGCCGCCGGGCTGATGTCGGAGGCCGAGGCGTACGCGGACGAGCGCGCCCACGCGATCACCGGCTGGCTGGGCGCGGACGCCTACGAGGTCGAGCCGCACACCGCCTCGTACCACCCCGACCGGCCGGGCGTGGTGATCGTCTGCACCGACGGCCTGTGGAACTACGCGGAGTCCGCCGAGCACATGGCGGCCGTCGTGCCGCCCGACGCCCGCACCCGGCCGCTGGAGTGCGCACGCCGTCTGCTGACGCACGCCCTGGACGGAGGGGGCCACGACAACGTAACAGTGGCCGTACTGCCGTTCCCGGCCCCGCGCGAGGGGGCAGGATCGGCCTGACGGCCTTGAGTGACCACGGGGGGATCGATACGCGGCGCCGTGCCCGGCGCCGCGCGGCTGTCCGCCCCGCCGCACGCCCCATGTGACCACGTGGAGTACGAAGGAGCGGATGAGATGGCCAGTATGTCCCCACCGAGCGTGCCGCGGTTCTCGGTCGAGGTGTACCAGAACGTCAACCTCCCCGAGGGCGGCCGCGAGGTCAACGCGATCGTCACGGTCACCGCCGCCGGCGGCCCCGGCGAGCCGTCGCTCCCCTCCGGCTCCCTGTCCCCCGGCTCCTTCTCGCCCGGCGGCCACGCCCCCGACGCGGCGGTCGTGGTCATGGTCGACTGCTCGGGCTCGATGGACTACCCGCCCGCCAAGATGCGCAACGCCCGCGACGCCACGGCCGCCGCCATCGACGCGCTGCGCGACGGCGTCGCCTTCGCCGTCGTCGCCGGCACCCACCAGGCGCGCGAGGTCTACCCCGGCGGCGGGCGGCTGGCGGTGGCCGACGCCACCACCCGCGGCCAGGCCAAGGAGGCCCTGCGTAAGCTCGGCCCGGGCGGCGGTACGGCCATCGGCACCTGGCTGCGCCTGGCCGACCGGCTGCTCTCCTCCTCCGACGCCTCCATACGCCACGGCATCCTGCTCACCGACGGGCGCAACGAGCACGAGGAGCCGGAGGCGCTGCGGGCGTCGCTGGACGCGTGCGCGGGCCGGTTCACCTGCGACGCGCGCGGCGTGGGCACCGACTGGGAGGTCAAGGAGGTCACGGGCATAGCCTCCGCCCTGCTGGGCAGCGCCGACATCGTCGCCGACCCGGCCGCCCTGGCCGCGGACTTCACGTCGATGATGGAGACCGTCATGGGCAAGGAGGTCGGCGACGTCTCGCTGCGGCTGTGGACCCCGCAGGGCGCCGAGGTGCTCTTCGTCAAGCAGATGGCGCCCACCGTCGAGGAACTGACGGACCGCCGGTCCGCGGCCGGTCCGCGCGCGAGCGACTACCCCACCGGCTCCTGGGGCGACGAGTCGCGGGACTACCACGTGTGCGTGCGGGTGCCGAGCGCCCACGTGGGCCAGGAGATGCTCGCCGCCCGGGTCTCGCTGGTGCTGCCCACCCCGGACGGCGCCTCGCCGCACGTCCTCGCGCAGGGGCTGGTGCGGGCGGTGTGGACGGACGACCTGGCCGCGTCCACGTCCATCAACCCGCAGGTCGCGCACTACACGGGCCAGGCCGAACTGGCCCAGGCCATCCAGCAGGGGCTGGACCTGCGCAAGTCCGGGGACGTCGACGGGGCGACGGCGAAGCTCGGCCGCGCGGTGCAGCTGGCCAGCCGCTCGGGCCATGAGGACACCGCGAAACTGCTCGCCAAGGTGGTGGACGTCGTGGACGCGGCGAACGGTACTGTGCGGCTGAAGACGAAGGTCTCGGAGGAAGCGGAGATGACGCTCGAGACGCGCTCCACCAAGACCGTTCGCGTCAAGAAGTGACGAGGGGGAATCCACCGCCATGCCGACCTGCCCGAACGGCCATCAGTCGGGTGCCGAAGACTGGTGCGAGGTGTGCGGCCACCGGATGCCGGAGGCCGGCGCGCCCGCGCCTGTCGTGCCTCCGCCGCCGTCCTCCCCGCCGCCCGGCACGGGCGGCTACGGCTTCCCGGCCGCCGGCGGCGACGTCACCGTCCAGGCGGAGCTGTGCCCCCAGTGCCGTACGCCCCGGGAGGCGCAGGCGCCGTTCTGCGAGGAGTGCCGCTACAACTTCGCGACCCGGACGGCGAACCCCTACGCCCAGCCGCCCCAGCCCGTCCAGGGCTTCCAGTCGGCGCCGCCGCCCCCGCCGCAGCACGCCCAGCCGCCGCAGAGCTTCGACTACCACGGCTCCCGCCCGTCGCGCGTGAACCGCCCGGCCGAGCCGCTGGTCCCGCACGAGCAGCCGCAGGTCTTCGGCGAGGACGACTGGGTGCTGCCCCCGCCCGTCCCGGGCCAGGCCGCCGCCCCCTCCCCGTACTCCTACGAGCACCAGGGCGAGCGCGGCCCGGCCGAGGGCGCCCCGCGGCCCGTACCGCCGCCCGGGGTGCCCGCGCAGGGCGGCGTCTGGGTCGCGGTCATCACGCCCGACCGGGAGTACTTCCTGTCGATGATGAACCGCAGCGGCCCGGAGGCGTCGGGGCTGAACCTGCCCGCCTACTCCCCCGAGCTGCGCTTCCCGCTCGGCGGCCACCAGGTCACCATCGGCCGCCGCCGGCACAGCACGGGCGAGTCCCCGGACATCGACCTGTCCCGCCCGCCGGAGGACCCCGGCGTCTCGCACCAGCACGCCATGCTGGTGCAGCAGCCGGACGGCGGCTGGGCGGTCGTCGACCAGGACTCCACCAACGGCACCACGGTCAACGGTTCCGAGGACCCGATCCAGCCCTATGTGCCCGTTCCGCTCCAGGACGGCGACCGGGTGCACGTGGGGGCGTGGACGACGATCACGGTCCGGCGGGGCTGAGGGGCCGGGAGCGGCGGGAGAGTCCTAAGCCGCCGGTCCTCCGCCGGGTGGTCTGAGACCATGGAGGGGTGAATGAGATTCCGCGCGGCACGCTTCAGGAGCAGACCTTCTACGAGCAGGTCGGCGGCGAGGAGACCTTCCGGCGCCTGGTCCACCGCTTCTACCAGGGTGTGGCCGGCGATCCCCTGCTGCGGCCGATGTACCCGGAGGAGGACCTCGGCCCGGCCGAGGAGCGCCTGGTGCTCTTCCTGATGCAGTACTGGGGCGGCCCGCGCACCTACAGCGAGAACCGCGGCCACCCCCGGCTGCGGATGCGGCACGCGCCGTTCACGGTGGACCGCGCCGCGCACGACGCCTGGCTGCGGCACATGCGGGACGCGGTGGACGAGCTCGGGCTCGCGCCCGAGCTGGAGCGGCAGCTGTGGGGCTATATGACCTACGCCGCCGCCTCCATGGTCAACACCCAGGGCTGAACCGCCCCGGGCGTCCGTGACTCCGTGAGTCCGTGACCTTTGTGTCGTCCGTGCCGTCAGGCGGGGGTGACCGTCAGGTCCCGCAGGCCGCTCGTCCGCACGGCCACCGAGCCGTAGGGGGTGCGCAGCCGCAGCCAGCCGCGTGCGGCGAAGAGGGCCAGCGGCTCCGGCGCCAGGGCCGTCGCGCCCGCGGCGCGGACGGCGGCACCGGCCGCGACGCTCGCCACGGCCTGGTGCGACTCCCGCTCCCGCGCCCCCGCAGGACGCAGGAAGCCCAGCGACTGGGCGGCGTGCACGGCACGCAGAGGCAGCCCGGTGTCGCCCAGGGTGCGCGACCAGATCTCCCGGCCGATGCGCTCGCGCTCGGCACGGGTGCGGTGCTGCTCGGGCAGCGCCTCGTCCCGGGCCCGGAACTCCGCGACGGCGGCCGCGACCGCGCCCCGTACATCCTGGGCACCGGGGAAGGGCTCGACGCGCCGCCAGCCGCCGCGCGGCGGCAGGACGCCGGCCCAGGGCGGGCCGGTGACGGCCTCGGGCACCACGGCCTCCAGGCCGCCGTCGGCAGCCGGGTCGCCGTTGTCGAGCGCGTCCGCGAGCTGTCCGGCCGAGACGGTCACGTCCAGGGTGACGTCGGTGGCCAGGCGGGCCGTGCGGATCGCGAGGACCTCGAAGGACGGCGGGCGGCCGAAGACGCCGAGCACGCCGCCGCCGGCCTGCAGCCGGACGGCGGCGGCCCGGTCGTAGTGGATCAGCCGGGCCAGGAAGGCGGCCAGGTCGGCCGCCTCCCCGGCGTCGGCGAAGCACAGCCGGTGCATCAGCCCCGCGTCAGCTTCTTGTAGGTGGCACGGTGCGGACGGGCGGCGTCCGCGCCGAGGCGCTCGATCTTGTTCTTCTCGTAGGACTCGAAGTTGCCCTCGAACCAGAACCACTTGGACTCGCCCTCGTAGGCCAGGATGTGCGTGGCCACTCGGTCCAGGAACCAACGGTCGTGGGAGACGACCACCGCGGCGCCGGGGAAGTCCAGCAGCGCGTTCTCGAGCGAGGACAGGGTCTCGACGTCGAGGTCGTTGGTCGGCTCGTCGAGGAGCAGCAGGTTGCCGCCCTGCTTGAGGGTGAGCGCGAGGTTGAGGCGGTTGCGCTCACCGCCGGAGAGCACGCCGGCCGGCTTCTGCTGGTCCGGGCCCTTGAAGCCGAACGCGGAGACGTAGGCGCGGGACGGCATCTCGACCTGGCCGACGTTGATGTAGTCCAGCTCGTCGGAGACGACGGCCCACAGCGTCTTCTTCGGGTCGATGTTGGCGCGGCTCTGGTCGACGTACGAGATCTTGACGGTCTCGCCGACCTTGATGGAGCCGGAGTCCGGCTTCTCCAGGCCCTGGATCATCTTGAAGAGCGTGGTCTTGCCGGCGCCGTTCGGGCCGATCACGCCGACGATGCCGTTGCGCGGCAGGGTGAAGGACAGGTCGTCGATGAGGACCTTGTCGCCGAACGCCTTGGAGAGGTTGTTGACCTCGACGACGACGGAGCCCAGGCGCGGGCCCGGCGGGATCTGGATCTCCTCGAAGTCCAGCTTCCGCATCTTGTCGGCCTCGGCCGCCATCTCCTCGTAACGGGCCAGACGCGCCTTGGACTTGGCCTGGCGGCCCTTGGCGTTGGAGCGGACCCACTCCAGCTCTTCCTTGAGGCGCTTCGCGCGCTTGGCGTCCTTCTGGCCCTCGACCTTCAGGCGGGAGGCCTTGTTCTCCAGGTAGGTGGAGTAGTTGCCCTCGTAGGGGATCGCGCGGCCGCGGTCGAGCTCGAGGATCCACTCGGCGACGTTGTCGAGGAAGTAGCGGTCGTGGGTGATCGCCACGACGGTGCCCGCGTACTTGGCGAGATGCTGCTCCAGCCAGTTCACCGACTCGGCGTCGAGGTGGTTGGTGGGCTCGTCGAGGAGCAGCAGGTCGGGGGCCTCCAGCAGCAGGCGGCACAGCGCGACGCGGCGCTTCTCACCACCGGAGAGGTTGACCACCGGCCAGTCGGCGGGCGGGCAGCCCAGCGCGTCCATGGCCTGCTCGAGCTGCGCGTCGAGGTCCCAGGCGTTGGAGTGGTCCAGCTCCTCCTGGAGCTTGCCCATCTCGTCGAGCAGCGCGTCGGAGTAGTCGGTCGCCATCAGTTCGGCGATCTCGTTGAACCGGTCGAGCTTGCCCTTGACCTCGGCGACGCCGTCCTGGACGTTCTCGAGCACCGTCTTGGTCTCGTCGAGCTTCGGCTCCTGCATCAGGATGCCGACGCTGAAGCCGGGCGACAGGAACGCGTCGCCGTTCGACGGCTGCTCCAGACCGGCCATGATCTTGAGGACGGTGGACTTACCGGCACCGTTGGGGCCGACCACACCGATCTTCGCACCGGGCAGGAAGCTCAGCGTCACGTCATCAAGGATGACCTTGTCGCCGTGCGCCTTGCGCGTCTTGCGCATGGTGTAGATGTACTCAGCCAAGAGAAACCGTCCGGCATTCGAGAAGGGCCAATGTGCGGCTCCGCCGCAGTGAGGGCAGATACACCCCATCTTGCCGTACGGGAAGCCCTTGGCGGAAACGCGTTGCGGGCGACGTGCCGGTGACCGTGGGATCTCCCCCGGTCACCGGCCGTGCGGCCGCGTCGGCGCGCCGGGCGCTACTCGCCCCCGACCGTCTTCTTGCGGCGCAGGAGGAAGACCGCGCCGCCGCCGACCACGACGAGAGCGATGGCCACGCCCGCTATGACGGGCGTGGCGCTGCTGCTGCCCGTGGTGGCGAGGTCACCGCCGGTGGCCGAGCCGGAGGTGCCGGTGGTGGTGCCGCTGGTGGTCTTGCCCGACGCCGGAGTGGGGGTGGCGGAGGGCGTGGCGGTGCCGCCGGTCGAGCCGCCGGTGCTGCCGGTCTCGGCAGTCTTGCAGTCCAGGATTCCGGAGAACGTTCTGGAGAGGCCGTTCGGCCCGGTGATCGTGAACTTGTACGCCTGGTCCTCGCCGACCTTCACCAGGACGGTCTCGGAGCCGCCGGGTCGCACGGTGTGCTTCCGGTCCTCCAGCTCGAAGGTGAAGGGCTGGTCGCCCTTGTTGTCGGCGGTGATCTCCACACCGCCCTTCTCGCAGTTCTTCTTGGCGCTGAGGGCGGGTATCGCCCCCTTGGTGGCCCAGTTCGCGGTGGCGGCGGCGGAGACGGTGCTCTCGCTGGAGCCGGCCAGGATCATCGTCTGGGTCTTGGTGTGGTTGCCGATGAAGGCGCGGCCGACCGGGACCTTGGTGGCGGCCGTGGCCTTCAGGGTGACGGACCCGTCGGGGGCGCCGGCCGGGACGTCGAAGTAGAGCTCGCCGCCGTTGCCCGTCGAGGTGACCGGCTTGCCGGCCTTGTCGACGACCTTCACGCCCTGGCCCGCGGCGTCACCGGAGGGGGCGACAGTGACGCTGCTCGCGTTGGTGTGGACGGTGACGGGACCGATCTTCTGGCCGGACCGGCCCGAGACGGCGGGCGGGGTGAGCGTCAGGGAGGCCTTGGGCTCCTCGACGTTCTCGGCGCTCTTGTAGAGGTAGTCGGCGAGCTTCTCCGCCGCCGGGTTCTTCGCCTCGACGTCGACGTTGTCGGAGTAGCGCCAGATGGCGACCTGGGTACCGGCGGCCGCGGTGTTCGCGTCGAGCGTGCCGGCGCCGGAGGTCGTAGCGAGCGCGGCGAGGTCGTTGACCTGCGGGTAGGAGTGCTGGAGGATCCAGCGGATCTTGCCCGCGTTCTTGTTGGCGTGCAGGGAGGACTCGTTCCAGCCGGTCTCCTTGTACTTCGCGCCGTCGACCGTGTTGGTGAGGATGTCGATGCAGTACGTCTGGAGCGCGCCCCCGCCCTCGACCTTCATCTCGAACAGGCCGGCCATGACGTTGCCCGTCTTGCGCCGGTCGTGGACGACGGCCCCGCCGCCGGCCGTGATGCGGCCGAGGGTGGCGATCACGCCGCCCTGGTTCTGCGGCGCCTCGTCGGCCGACGCGCCGCCCGCCGTGGCGACGGTGCCGCCCGCCGCCAGACCCGTCGTCAGAATCACCGCGGCAAGGCGGGTCACGCCCCGCCTCTTTACAGAGTTCATGGATTTCCTTTCGGGTGGGCGCCTCGCGCGAAGGCCGGTGCGGACCTTCGGGGGCGCGCCCCACCGGGCAACTCAAAACTCAGAAGCCCCCGTTGCTATGGAGAAGGATCTTAGGGAGCGCTCAGAACCCGCCCCCCGCACATGCCTTCGCATCACCGATCCGAATCGGAATCGTTATCGCATAGGCGTACCGGACCCGGAATTATCGACAAATCACCGGGACAAAGCGCTCATTTCACAGGGGCGTCGTCAACGCCGGGCCGGGCATCACCGCAGTCCCGGCCGGGTCGCGGGCCCCCGTCGGCGCCACCGGGAGCGCCCCCGGCCCCGCGCCCGCCAACCGCACCGGCTCGACCGGGAGCGGCCGCGCCGGTGACACTCTGCGGAATGCCGACGTACCGCGAGTGAGATCGTGGCCGATCGACGCGGCGTCAATGTCGGCCGAAAGCCAGCGCTTTCCCTCGCGCTCCTGCTCCTGAATTCGCAACTTTCCCTGGACGATGACCGGTTCCCCCACGGACACCGAACCCACCACATTCGCCGCCAGCGTGCGCCACGCCCACACCGTGTAGAAGCTGGTGTACGCGTCCTCCCATTCCTCCCGCTCCCGGTCCCAGCGGCGCACGGTCGCCGCGAGGCGGAAGCGCGAGACGGCCGAGCCGTTCGCCGCCTCCCTGAAGTCGGGCTGCGTGGCCACGTTGCCCACGACCGTCACCACTGTCTCGTTCATCCGGAACGCCTCCCCCGTCGTCGTCTCGGATCTCATGGTGCCCGCGACGTCCAGATCCCGCCGGGGGCTGTGGACGACGTACCGGTTGTGGACAACCGCCTCCCCCACGCGAACACCGCCCGTACCGCCAGAACTCCTACGCCTCTCTCGTTACGCCTCTCCGGCCGCGATCACGAACTGCGCCCGCACCTCGCGGTACCGCAGCAGCTCGGCCGCCACCGGCTCCAGCACCCGGGCCCGCCCGCACCCCGCCGCCGCGCCCCGCAGCCGGTGCTCCGTCTCCAGCCCGTAGCCCCGCGCGGGCCCCCGCGCCGCGATCCGGCCGCACCACGCCAGGACGGGGCCGCCCAGGCTGCCGCCGGCCAGCAGCTCCGCCGGCAGCCACCACGGCCCGCCGAAGTCCCCGGTGAACATGCCCACCAGCCACGCCGCCCCCAGCAGTTGCATCGCCAGCAGCACCCCTGCCCCGCCGCGATCGCCGCCCACCAGCGGGGCCGTACCGCCCGCGCCGTACCGCCGACGCACGTCGCCGCCGTCTCCGCGGCCACCGCCGCCACCTCGTCCAGCGCCTCCGCCAGCCCTCCGCGCCCCGCGCCGCCGCCTCGCGCACCGCCTGTGCCCAGGGGCCGGGCAGCCCGGCCGAGGCCTCGTACGCCAGCGCCCGTACGGCCCGTTCCACCAGCGGCCGGGAGGCCGTGCGGCGCTGCGGCGCCGCGTAGCCGACGGGCTCGGTGTCGTCGGCGGTGTGGTGCCGGGCGCGCGCGCCCAGGAACAGCCGGTCGTGCCAGCCGCGCACCCGCTTGAAGGCCGTGCCGCACGCCCGCTCGGCGTCCCGCCGCCAGGCCCGCTCCGCCGACAGCCCGGCGGCCTGGGCCCCCACGGCCTCCGCCAGCCGGTCCTCGAACTCCTGTCGCGCCCGTTCCGTCAGCCCCGGCCGCCCGTCGGCCACATAGGCCCTGCGCAGCCGCGCCGACACCCCGTCCACGTCGGCCGTCAGCCGCAGCTCCGCCGCGCTCCGCCGGCTGGTGAACGCGCCCAGGGCCTCGCGCAGTTCACCGACCCCCTCGCCCGTCAGGGCGGACAGGGCCAGCACCGCCGCCCCCGGCTCGCCGTGCTCGCCCAGCGCCAGCCCGTCCTCGTCGAGCAGCCGCCGCAGGTCGTCCAGGACCTGGTCCGCCGCGTCCGTGGACAGCCGGTCCACCTGGTTGAGGACGACGAACGTCACCTCCGCGTAGCCGGCCAGGGGCCGCAGATAGCGCTCGTGCAGCACCGCGTCCGCGTACTTCTCCGGGTCCACCACCCAGATCACCGCGTCCACCAGCCCCAGCAGCCGGTCCACCTGTTCACGGTGGCCCACCGCCGCCGAGTCGTGGTCGGGCAGGTCGAGCAGGACCAGGCCGCTCAGCGCCGGGTCGTACGGCCGGACCGGCTGGCGGCGGGCCCGGGCGGGGATGCCGAGGCGGTCGAGCAGTCCGTCGGCGCGGTCGGTCCAGGCGCAGGAGAAGGGCGTAGCCGTCGTCGGCCTGCGCACCCCCGCCTCCGAGAGCTGGGCCCGCGCGAGGGCGTTGAAGAGGGAGGACTTGCCGCTGCCGGTGGACCCGGCGAGGGCCACCACCGTGAGGTCGAGTGAGTGCCGGTGGCGGGCCGCGGCCTCCTCCAGCACCCGGCCCGCCTCAGCGAGCGTGCGCCGGTCCAGTCGGGCCCTCGAAAGCCCCACCAGCTCGCGCAGCGCGTCGAGCCGGGGCCTGAGGGCCTGGCCGGCGGGGGAGGTCGTCACCCGGGGGCCCGCGGGCACCAGGGGGCGAGCGGCGACCGGGACCGGCCGCTCGGGTTCGGCTCCCGGGCGGGAGCCGCCGTCCGGCCGGCCGCGGCGTGCGATCAAACCGTCGTTCCAGAAGCGGCCCACCTCGTCTGCTGACGGCACGGCGGTCATCTCTCCTTCTGCAGTAGGGACAGCACCGCGATGAGTTCGACCTGATGCTCAGGGGTCAGGTCGAGGGCCTCGAGGGGGGCCGTCCTGCGGTCCCGCTCGCCTTCGAGGACCCGTTCGAGACAGTCGGACAGCAGGTCGCCGCCCCGGTCGCGCAGCCGCAGCGCGGCGCCGGCCCCGAGCGTCCTGGCCAGGGAGTCCCCCGCCGCACTCGCCCGGCCGCCGCCCAGCAGCGCCGCCGCCAGCAACGCGGCGGTCTTCTCCGCCTCGTTGCCGCGGTCGCGCTCCGCCGCCCGCACCTCCTCCTGGGCGATCTCCTCCAGGCAGCGCCGCCACCGGCGCACGGCCACGCCGACGCGCCCGCTCGCACCGTCCGGGTCGCGGGGCGCGAGCGCCGCCTCGGCCGCCGGGTCGCCGCCGCAGGCCGCCGCGATCTCCTCGTCGGCGGCGTCGGCGGCACAGGTCAGCAGGGCGATGACGGAGCCGGTGAGCGCGTTCAGCAGTTCGTCGGGGGTGCTGTCGTGGGGATGCCCGCGCCAGTGCGTCAGCGCGTCGCCGGCGAGCGCCTCCCCCGCCGCGATCTCACGCCGGACGCGCTCGACCGCGCGCCCGTACGCCTCCTCCACGCTCTGCAGCATCCGGACGGCCGCCGCGTGCTGCACCGCCGAGGCCCCGGCGAGGCCCGGCAGCCGCGAGCCCAGCGAGGAGAGCACGCCCCGGGCGGTACGGGCGGTCGCCACCGTCCGCGCGGCGGGGTCCTCGGCCCGCTGGGCGAGCCAGGCGCGCAGTCCCGCCACGGCGGTGGCGGGCAACAGCCCGCTGCCGTCGGCCGACTCGGGCAGTTCGGGGATGGTGAAGCGGGGCACGTCGCCCAGCCCGGCCTGCTCCAGCATGGCGTCGTACTGCCGGGAGACCTCGACGGCCACCTGATGCGGCACCCGGTCCAGCACGGTGACGAGCGTGACGTCGTACTCCTTGGCCGTACGCAGCAGATGCCAGGGCACCGCGTCGGCGTACCGGGTCGCGGTGGTGACAAGCACCCAGATGTCGGCGGCGCAGACCAGCGAGGCGGCAAGGTCACGGTTGTGCTCGACAAGTGAGTCGATGTCAGGTGCGTCGAGGAGGGCGAGCCCGCGCGGGAGGGCGCGGTCGGTCTCGATGCGCAGGGCGAAGGGCTCGTGCTCCATGGCATCCGCCGACACGTCGTCGTCCATCGCCTCCGCCTCGTACGCCGCCGCGGCGCACTCCTGCATCGGCACCCACACCCGCTGGAGCCGGGGCAGCACCCGCGATCCGGCGAACCAGTGATGATCGTCCGGATGGCAGACAAGGACAGGCGTGCGAGTCGTCGGCCGCAGCACCCCCGCCTCAGTGACCCGGCGCCCCACAAGCGAGTTGACCAGAGTGGACTTGCCCGCCCCCGTGGAGCCCCCCACGACCGCCAGCAACGGCGCTTCGGGGGCGCACAGGCGGGGCACCAGGTAATCGTCGAGCTGCGCCAGGAGCTCGGCCCGGTTCCGGCGGGCACGTGCTGCGCCGGGGAGGGGGAGCGGAAAGCGTGCGGCGTCCACGCGATCACGCAGTGCGGACAGCGCGTCAAGCAGTCGGGGCCGTACGTCCAAGGTCGCCACACGTGCAGAATGCCCAATTCTGGTGTGTTTTTGAAGCGTATAGCCCCTGGCGCGCGAGGCGTGGCGCAAGGGGCTCAGGCATAACGAGTACACAACACCCGGCGCCCGGGGCGTCAAAAACGATGCGAAATTCGCACCTGCCTGCGATTATCAGGACCGCTTCACCGAACCTCCACATCGTGTCACGGAGGTGAAGCAACCGGGACGAGGTACGCGGAGCCCTATCCTTGTCCCCGGCAAGGTCACGGCACCACCGAGCCCGGGGCTTCAGCCGTCCGCGACCGCCGTACAACCGGCCCCCGTAGCTCAGTGGATAGAGCAGGCGCCTTCTAAGCGCTTGGCCGCAGGTTCGAGTCCTGCCGGGGGCGCTCGCTCCATGTTCCGCGCCTCTCTTCCCCGGAGGGGCGTTTTGCTGGGCGGCGGGGCCCACCGCCTCCGCCCCCTCCCTCCCCTCCGCATGGTCACGGACCGCGACGAGAGCGACCCGACGGGCGCGGGGCCGGCCGTCGCTCGCTACCGCATCGCCGCACCCCGGAGCCGTTAGGATCAACGCATGACTGAGTTGGACACGATCGCAAATATCTCCGACCCCGCGATTCAACGAATTATCGATGTCACCAAGCCTTCGAGGTCCAACATCAGGACTACGCTGATCGAGGACGTCGAGCCCCTTATGCAGTCCATCCATGCGGGGGTGGAATTCATCGAGGTATACGGCAGCGACAGCAGCCCGATCTCTCCCGAGCTGCTCGATCTGTGCAAGCAGCGGAACATTCCCGTACGCCTCGTCGATTCGTCGGTCGTCAACCAGTTGTTCAAGGGGGAGCGGAAGGCCAAGACCTTCGGCCTCGCCCGCGTTCCGCGCCCGGCCAGGTTCGGCGACATCGCCAAGCGGGGCGGGGACGTCGTCGTGCTCGACGGCGTGAAGATCGTCGGCAACATCGGCGCGATCGTGCGCACGTCGCTCGCGCTCGGTGCCGCGGGAATCGTGCTGGTCGACAGCGATCTCACCAGCATCGCCGACCGGCGCCTGCTGAGGGCCAGCCGCGGCTACGTCTTCTCGCTTCCCATCGTCCTCGCCGATCGAGAGGACGCGGTCGCCTTCATTCGGGACAGCGAAATGTCGCTGATGGTCTTCGACGCCGACGGCGAACTCACGGTGAAGGACCTGGGCGGCAAGCAGGAGCGTCTGGCCCTGCTGTTCGGCAGCGAAAAGGGCGGACCTTCGGATCTTTTCAAGGACGCGTCCTCGTCCTCGGTATCGATTCAGATGATCAGCTCGACCGAGTCCCTGAATGTCTCGGTCGCGGTCGGCATCGCGCTGCACGAGCGGATCGACAAGAATTTCGCCGTCAACCGATAAGCCGGCGCTTCACCCCTCCCGGGCGGGAGGGGTTTTCGCCGCGCGACGCCTTGGCCGGGCCGAGGTCGCCGGACGCCGGCTAGGCCAGCACGTGGTCGAGCCAGTGATGCACCAGGCTGACGTCACCGGAGACGCGGATCCCCGGGGCGGTGACGGGCAGCCGCCGCTTGCTCAGCAGCAGCAGCTGATCGGCCGGCGCTCGAACGGTGACGTCCGGGCGGCCGCTGTCGGGAGCGACGATGGCGGGGCCCGAGGGCGACAGGCGCAGCAGCCACTGCCCGGACCGGGACGGGGAAGTGCCGTCGCCCTGGAAGAGGATCAGCTCGCCGGAGCGGCGCAGATCCACCACCCGTGGGTTGAGGAACGCGGCGACACCCGGCTCGCCCATCGAAGTGAACCAGAAGTTCAGGCTGTTCAGGGCCACGTCCGGGTCGAGCCGGGGCTCGACGCCCAGGGCGATGTCGGCGTCGGCGCGGTGCACGGCGGCCTCGAGCGCACCCCAGGTCGCCCAGAACCGGGACCGGGGCTCGCCGTAGGTCGTCCAGGCGGGCGCGTCGGGTCCGCTCTCCTGCAGGGCGGCGACGAAGGCGTCGGCGGAGTCCGTCACCGGTGAGACCAGACGCTCCTCGACGGCCCGTTCGCCGGACGGGGCGTTCAGGTACGCGCGAGCGAGCGCGTCGACGTAGTGCGACCACGGCATCGCGGGGTCGAGAGCGCCCTCGGGGATCTCGGGCAGGAACACGTGGGGCGGGTGGAACTCGGCACCCGGGCTCGTCAGGATCCCCGTCGCCCAGACGAAGGCCGTGTGCATATGGCCCATGAGGTGGGCCGCGGTCCAGCCGGGGCAGGTATCGATCCGCCCGGCGAAGTCGAGGCGGGCGAGCGCCTTGGCGAGGTGCCCGCTCTGCTCGGCGATCTCCTCACACAGGCGCGCGTGGCTCGGTTTGTACATGGTTTCTCCCTCGGAACGCGGATCGCACGCCCGCCGCCCCTTTGCATCGATTTCGACGTGTGGTCCGTTTCATCCAAGCGTGGTCCGCTGACACCGCTATGACACGTCGCTCAAACCACGCGCCACCGAGCCCAGCCAGAGGCTGTCCCTGGCCCGGGTCATCGCCACGAAGAGCTGGGTCCGGGAGAGTTCCGCGCGCTCCAGGGCGATGTCCTCGTCTCCGACGACGGTGCACGCGCGCGTGGACGTGGCGGAGGGCGCGGCAGAGGGCCTGACGGCGGACATGCCGGAGGACGTGACCGAGGCCGTCACCGGGGCCGCGACGGAGGGCATGGCCGGCGCGGGCTCGTGGTCCGGGAGGTAGACGTGCTTGAACTCCAGGCCCTTCGCCCGGCGGTAGCTGCCCACCTTCACGGCGGCGACCGGCCGGCCGTCGTAGCGCTCGAGGGAGCAGAACGGGATTCCCGCCCGGGCCAGCAGGCGCTGGTAGTGGGCCGTCTCGCGGCGGGAGCGGCAGAGCACGGCCGAGTCGGGCCAGGAGGCCTCTCCACGAGCGCGCAGGGCCGCCAGAAGGGCGTCGTCGTGCTCGGCGGGCGTGCCGGAGACGGACCGGGTGACCTGACCGCCGTGATAGGTGCGGTCGACGTCGCGCAGACCCGCGAGGCGGGTGCCGTCGATGTCGTCGAAGGCGTCGTCCGCCACGACCGCGAGGGCGGCGTCGAGGATCTGCTGGGCGTTGCGGTAGTTGGTCCGCAGCACCTGCCCGCGGTCGCCGCGCACGTCGATGCCGGCGTCCGAGAGCCGGAAGCCGCCGGGATAGACGGCCTGCTGGCCGTCGCCCACCAGCAGCAGCCCGTTGGGGGCGTCCCCGACGAGCGCGTGCAGCAGGCGCACCCCGACGAGCGTGAGGTCCTGCACCTCGTCGGCGATGACCGCCGCGTACGGGGAGCGTCCCGGCCGGGCACGGGCCTCGGCGAGGGCCAGGCTGAGGATGTCGTTGAAGTCGTGCACGCCGCGCGCGCGGCGGACGCGCTCGTACTCCTCGTACAGCGCCCAGACCGCCTCGCGGTGCGGGCGGCGCAGGGCGGCCCGGCGTCGCTGGCGCCGCAGCGTCGCGTATTCCTCGAAACCCGTGATGCCGCGTCCCTTTATGACGCAGTCGATCTCCTCGTGCCAATAGCGCGGGCAGGGGTCGAGAGCGGCGAGGACGCTGGGCCGGCCGCACCGCACCCAGGCCCTGCTGAAGGCGTCCTCCGACCGGCCGCCGTGCAGCCGGTGCGGAATTCCGCGCTCGGCGAGGAATTTCCGCGCCCAGGAATGCAGGCTGCGGAATTCCACCCGGTCGGCGACGGCCGGTGCCATCGTCCGCAGAAACGTGCCCTGGACGCGCGGGAGATTGCTGGCGAAGGTGACGTACAGAATCCGCCCGGTCGTGCGCTGGGCGAGATGGGCGGCGCGGTGCAGCGCCACGACGGTCTTGCCGGTGCCCGCCGGACCGCTCACGCGCGCGGGGCCGGACCAGTTGCGCCGTACGAGGGCGACCTGGTCGGGGTGCAGGAAGGTCATCCACCGTTCGACGGGGGCGCGGCGCGCGGCGTCCATGGCCGCGTCGCACAGGCTCGCGATGTCGAAGAGGGCGTTGTCGTCGGCCGTGTCGCCGGAGGCGGCGTCGGACGTGCCCCCGCCGTCGGGGGCCGGGCGGCCGGAATCGGCGGAGGGCACGGACGGCTCCTCGGGGACGTACGAGCCCTCGTACGCCGGGAACACCACCTCCAGGTGGTCGGCGATCGCACACACCATGGCCGCTCCCAACCGGGTGCGCTCGGCCAGCAGGGCGGGGCCCACCTCCCGCTCGCCCAGCAGCCGTACGCGGTCGAGCGTGCCGTCGAAGGAGCGGCCCGCGAAGACCATCAGCGGCTGGACCGCCACGGGCGACAGGCCCAGGGGCGCCAGCGCCACCTCCGCCACCCGCGTCACGGCCAGGAGCTTGCCGATCTCGCCGTCGCGCCGCTGGCGGCCGGCGGTGAGATGACCGTCGGCGGCGCCGGGAGCCGCCCGCCAGTTCTTGACGTCGATGACGAAGACCCCGCCGGGCCCGACCAGCAACATGTCGACGTTGGCCGCGCGCGTCCCCGGCCACCGCCGGTCCACCAGCAGCCGCCAGCCGCGCCGGGTGAGCATCAGCAGCTGGGCCGCGACCTTGCGCTCGCCCTCGCTCGCCGCCTCCCACCGCCGGGCCTCCTGCTGCGCGGCCCGCAACTGCTCGCGCAGCTCACGCTCGTGCCGCCGGGCTTCCTGAGCCCTGTTCGATGCCGAACCACCAGCCTCCATATCCGCCCCCTCGCCTACACACTCCCCCACGAACTTGCATATATACACAAAGTAATGATCGAACAACGCATCGCCATCACCCCAGAGGCGGCCGGTATCGTCTGCGGGGTCGGAGCAGGCGAGATCAAGGAGCGGCGGTGCCGGACACAGGAGCATCCCGGGTCTCGTACGTCCCATTGAGGGACGACGCCGCGCGCTGGACGACCGCCTCTCCCGTGCGCACGGTCCTGGGCGTCATCCACAACGTCACCTCTGCGACACGGCTGTTGGACCTGCTGGAGCCGTTCGAGGGCGATCCGCGCGTCCAGGTCGTCTTCACCTGCACGGGGTCGTCTGCGTTCGAGGCGGGGATACGGGAATTCATGACCGCCCGCGAACTTCCTTGCATATCCTGGGAGATGGCCCTCGGCGAGAAATTCGACCTCGCCGTGAGCAGCAGCCGGGGTGGCGAACTGCAGAAGATCGACGCGCCGCTCGTCGGCGCCCCGCACGGCGCCGGGTACAATAAATACTTGCAGCGAAACCGGAAACCGGAAACCGGAAACCGGAAACCGGAAACCGGAAACCGGAAACCGGAGGCCTTCGGCCTTGATGCCGAATGGCTCACTCACGACGGCGAGTTGATTCCTTCCGCCATCGTCCTCTCCCACGACGAACAACGCGAGCGCCTGCGCCGCGGCTGCCCGGAGGCCGTGCCCCGTTCCGTCGTCGCCGGAGACCCCTGCATGGACCGGCTGCGCGCCTCGCTCCCCTTCCGGGAGGAGTACCGCGCCGCGCTCGGCCTGCGCCCCGGACAGAAGCTGCTGGTCCTCACCTCGACCTGGGGCCCGCACTCCCTCCTCGGCGCGAACATGGACCTCGTGCGCCGCGCGCTCGCCGAGCTGCCGTCCGACGAGTACCGCGTCCTGGCCGCCGTGCACCCCAACGTCTGGTACGGGCACGGCGGCTGGCAGCTCCGCGCGTGGCTGGCGCCCTTCCTGCGGGCCGGGCTCATCCTGCCGTCACCGGATACCGACGTCTGGAAGGCGGCGCTCGTGGCGGCCGACGCGTTCGCCGGCGACCACGGCTCGCTGACCCTGTACGCGGCCGCGCTCGGCGTGCCCGGGCTGCTCGGCGCGTTCGGGGAGGACGTGGTGGCGAAGGACTCGCCCATGGACCGGCTGGGCGCGGCGCTGGCCCGCGTGGCGCCGGACGTCCCCCTGGAGCGGCAGCTCGCCCGCGCGGCCGCCGGCCGGGCCGGCGACGAACGGCTCGACGGCATCGGCGCACTGGTCACCTCCCGGCCCATGCGGTCGGCCGAGCTGCTGCGCCGCCTGTACTACTCCCGCATGGAGCTGCCCGAACCGGAGCAGCCCGCCGTCCCCGCCCCGTCGCCCTGCCCCTGCCGCTCCCCGCCGAGCGCCACGAGCCGGTGGCTCCCGCCGCGTACGCCGACGCCCGTAGCACCGCCGACGGAGGGCTGGAGCTCCGCCGCTACCCCGCCGCCCTGCAGGACGCGGTCACCGGCCACCTGCCCGACCCCCACCTCGTGACCGCCGAGGGCGAGCCCGACTCCCGCTGGTCCCGCACGGCCGACGTCGTGCTGGCCCGCCCGCCGGCGCGCGGTGAAACGTTCCGAGAGGCCGCCGAGCGGGTCTTCCGAGAGCATCCGGGGTGCTGGCTGGCGGCCTTCGCCGGAGAGCAGGCGAACAGCTGTGTGGCGTTCACACGGGACGGCGGGCGGACGACGGCCCGGTGGACGGGCGCGGCGCCGCCGGACCCCGTCGCCGTCGCCGCGTCGGCGCTGTACGCGCTGCCGGACGGCGACCGCGTCGTGGTGACCGTGGCCGGCTTGCCCTGCGTCCTCGAACGCCCGGCGGGCTGACCTCAGCCGCCCAGCCGCTCCCGCGCCGTACGCGCCAAGGGGCTGCCCACCCGGTCGTACAGCTCCGCCGCCGTCCGCCAGTCCGCCTCGGCGGCCTCCCGCTCGCCGCGACCGGCCGCGACGTCGCCCCGCAGCAGCAGGATGCCGGCCTGCTCCTCCGGGGCCCCGCACGTCTGCATCAGCCCGGCCGCCTCGTTCAGCGGGGCGACCGCCTCGTCGGAGCGATCGGCACGCACGCGTGCATGCGCGTAGTGCCACAGCGCCTTGGCCTCGTTGAAGGGGTCCGGCAGTGCCGCGAAGAGGTCGCGGGCGCGCAGCAGCAGGCTCGCCGCCTCCTCGTGACGGCGTTCGGCGGCGAGGGCACGCCCGAGGTGCAGGGTCAGCAGGGCCCGGCCCCGCGGGTGGTCGATGCCGTCCAGCGCATCCACCGCGCGCCCGAAGTGCTCGGCAGCCGCGGCGGGGTCGTCCGCGGCCAGCGCCAGCAGCCCCAGCCCCTCCAGCGCGGACGACACGGTACGCGCGTGCCCGGCGGCCGAGGCCAGGCGCAGGGAGTGCCGGTAGTGCTCCGCGGCCCGCTCGTCCCGGGCGTCGGTGCAGGCGAAGGCCAGCTCCAGGTGCATGCGGGACACGGCGAGGGGGTCGTCGCACCGCTCGGCCGCGGCCAGGCCGAGCCGGCAGACGGCGATCCAGTCCGCGTGGTACTTGCGGCGGAAGAAGAAGCCGCGCAGGGCCTCGCACAGCTGCCAGGTCTGTGCGTACCGGTGCGTGCCGTGGGCGAGTTCGGCCACGGCCACCAGATTGGCACGGTCGGCCTCCAGGGCGTCCAGCGCCTCCTCGGCGTCCCGGAACGCGTGCCCGGCGCCGTCGTCGCTTCCGGGGCCCGCGAAGAGCGGGCCGTAGCGCCACCGGGACGAGGTCAGCCGCTCGACGGCGGCGGCCCGCCGCAGGTACCAGTCGGCGTACCGGCCCACCGCCGCCTCGGTCTCCGCGCTCGTGGCGGCGGCCCGCGCGTGGTCGTGGACGAGCCGGTGCATCCGCAGGCGCCCCGTACCGGCCGGTTCCAGCAGTCCCTCGCGCACGAGCGTCCGTACGTCGGTCTCCGCGTCGGCGTCCAGAGCGTCGGCGACGCGCCGCGCGAGCTCGCGCGAGAACTCGGGTGTGGGGTGCGCGCCCAGCGCCCGGTAGAGCGCGGCCGCCCCTTCCGGCAGGGAGGCGTGAGCGGCGTCGAAGACCTGCGGAACGGAGAGGTCGTCCGGCACGGCGAGCGCCTCCAGACGGGTGCGGCGGTCGATGAGTTCGCGGGCGAGTACGGCCGGATCCTCCCCGGAATCGAGGAGTTCACCCGCGCGGGCGCCCGCGATCCGCACGGCCAGGGGCAGCCCCGCGCAGGCGCTCAGGACGTCCTCCAGTGCCGGCCGGTCCAGGACGTCGGGGCGCCCGGCCACGGTGTGGAAGAGGTCGGCGCCCGCCGCCGCGTCCAGCGCCCGCAGCGGCACCGCCAGGGTGCGCGGGTGGGAGGCCCGCAGACCGGTGAGCGGGGAGCGGCTGGTGACGACGACCACGCTCTCGGGGTGGCCGGGCAGCAGGGGGCGTACCTGGCCGGCGGTGACCACGTTGTCGAGCAGCACGAGGGCGGGCGCGTCCGCGGTCAGCGACCGGTAGTGGGCGGCGAGCTCGTCCGGGCCGGCCGGGCGGTCGTCCTGACGGTCGGACAGTTCTCGTACGAAGCCCTCGAGTACGGCGACGGGGTCGCGGGGTCTGAGCGGGCCCTGCGGGCTCATGTCGGCCTGGAGGTGGCCGCCGGGGAAGTCGGCGGCGAGCTGGTGCAGCCAGCGCAGGGCGGTGGCGGTCTTCCCCATGCCGGGCAGTCCGGTGACCACGACGACCAGGGGGGCGGTGCGCCCGGCCCGTTCGGCGGCCGCGCGCGCGAGGATCTCGAAGACCGGATCGCGGTCGACGAACACCTCCGGCGCGGCGTCCAGCAGCCGCGGGGCCCGCCGTGTGGGGGCGGTGGAGTGATAGTGCACGTTCCGCGCCTGCACCACGGTGCCGTGGAACGTGCCGCCCCCGATGGTGTTGTCGTTGCCGTCGCCCATGACGCCCCAGCCCCCAACTCGCCCGGTCCCGCCCCGGTTCCGCCCCCTCCGCGGCCGGGAGGAGTGATCCTACGGGCCGGGCGCACGACGGCGCATGGCGCCCGCCGACGGAGCGTCGGGGGCGCCATACGCGCGGGACGGTTCCGGGTCGGGGAGCGCACCCCGGAGCCGCGGATCGACCGCGTCGGACGATCGCCGGTCAGCTGTTGACGCAGATGTTCCCGGAGGTCGGGTTCAGCAGGCCGACGATGTCGATGGAGTTGCCGCAGATGTTGATCGGGATGTGGATCGGCACCTGGATGACGTTGCCCGAGATGACACCGGGAGAACCGGCCGCCACACCCTTGGCTCCGGCGTCGGCGACCGCGCCGCCGGCCACGCCGACGAGAGTGGCGCCCACGGCGGCGGTGACGACTGCTGCCTTGGCGATACGAGACATGGGGAGACACCTTTGCTTGGTCGTACGGGACGAGCACCCGGTCGGTGACGGCCGGGAGCCCGGATCAACGGGTAGGGGGCACAAAGGTTTCGTTCATGAAGCGTTCGAGTGATGCCAATGCGCACCGATGAACGGAAATGGGGGTTTCCGCACCGGCTTCCGGGCTGGCAGGGTTCCTTCCGTGAATCACGGTGAGATGTCTCGGGCGGCGTCACGGCCGGCGGAACTGATCGGCGCGCTGCTCCCGTCGGCGGTCGAGTCCGCCGAGTCCTTCCACGACCCGGTGGACCCTCCGCCTCTCTTCCCCGAGGAGGAGGCGCTGCTGACCAAGGTGGTGGACAAGCGGCGCAAGGAGTTCACGACGGTACGGTCCTGCGCCCGCGCCGCGCTGGGGAGGCTGGGCTTCGCCCCCTCCCCCATCCTGCCCGGGCAGCGCGGCGCGCCCCGGTGGCCGGCCGGGGTCATCGGCAGCATGACGCACTGCGAGGGCTACCGCGCGGCGGCGGTCGCGCACGCCCGCGACGTGATGACCATAGGACTGGACGCGGAACCCCACCAGCCCCTGCCCAACGCGGGAGTCCGCAGGCTGGTCACGCGACCCGAGGAGCGCGGGCAGCTGGCGCGGCTGGCCGCCCGGCACGCGGGCGTGCACTGGGACCGGCTGCTGTTCAGCGCCAAGGAGAGCGTCTACAAGGCGTGGTTCCCGCTCACCGGCCTCTGGCTGGACTTCGAGGACGCCGTGGTCGAGGTGGACCCCGACGCGCAGACGTTCACGGCGCGCCTCATCGACCCGGCGCCGCTGCTGGCGGCGACCGGAAACCGGCTGGCGGGCTTCAGCGGCCGCTGGCGCGTGCACGACGGCCTGATCGTGACGGCCATCGCCGTGCCCGCGACGCACCGGGCGGCCTCCGACGGGACCACGACGGCCGCCGACCGGTCCGTGGCACCCGCCGTCGTGCCGGAGTAGGGGCGGGGCGTCCGGCGTGCCCCGCGGGGGGCGCGCCGGGCGCCGCCGGAGCTCACCCGTCCTGCGACGCGACCCGGTCGGCGAACGCGGCCAGCTCCTCGCCCCAGCCGGCGGCCAGCGACAGCGACTCCGCCGTGCGGCAGGCGCGCTCGACGAGCTCCTGGATGAGCTCCTCGGCCACGTCGTGCTCCTCCGGCTCCAGCAGGATCTCCCGCAGCAGCTGGGCGTCCCACGCGTACTCCGGACCGCCGTCGAGGAACCCCCGCAGCCGCCACGCGGCGTGCAACGACCGGGCGTACGCCTCGTAGGGGCCGTCGAGGTCCGGCCGCCCGGCGAGCGCCGCGCCCAGCCGCAGCGGGTGGCGCAGGGCGTACCACCCCGCGGCGCAGCCCACGTCGCAGCCGGTCACACAGCGCCCGGGCCAGGGGTCGTCGAGGTATTCGGCGGTCATGGCGTGGTGGCTGTACGAGCCGATCGCCCGTTCCGTGCGCAGCTCGTCCCAGATCCGCCGGGCCTCGGCGGGCAGCGGGGCCATGAGGCGGTCGGCGTGGGCGAGGGCGAGGTCCCCGGCGAGGGTGGCGGTGGACTCCCCGAAGCGCCTGGCCTCGCCCGCCCAGCCGCCGCGCTCGTGCTCGGCGGCGCGGCTGACGTGGAGGGTGGGCATGCCCCGGCGCAGGGCGGCGTTGTCGCGGACGTCGCTCCGTATGAGGGTGCAGGTGTCCAGGAGCTCGAGGGCCGCTGCGGCGTCGACGGCCCGGGAGGCGTCCGGGTCGCCGCCGGCCGCGAGGTAGCCGGTGAGGAAGACCAGGGGGCGGGCCCGGTCCCCGCCCGCCGCCACGAATTCCGCGAGGGACTCCACGAGCCCGGCGCCGCGCGCGTCCGCGGTGCGCCAGCGGTGGTGCTCCTCGTCGAGGACGGTGCGCAGCCGTTCCTCGACCCGGTCGAGCATTCTCGCCCGTTGAAGCCGGGGTGACACCGTTCGAGGCGCCACCGGATGGGGCGGCTGGGGTTGCTTCGTCATCGCGTATCTCCATGGATCGGCTGCGGCCTTCACCGACCCCGACGGGCGGGTGGCTCCGTTCTCGACGGTTCTCGGAAGCGGAAGACGGCGGAAGGTGACCGGCCAGACGACTACCCCGGCACAGCGCGCCGAAAGCGCCGTTTTCCTGCCATCCCCGGAGCCGGGTGACGGTTGGGGCGCCACTCGCGTGCCGTCTGTACAGCGTGCGCCGTGGACGGTTACATCGGGGGCGAGCCACGGAATCCGGTTTTTCGGAGGCAACCATGCGCAGGATTGCGATCGTCGGCGCGGGCCAGGCGGGACTGCAGCTGGCCCTGGGACTGCAGGCGGCCGGCGGCTACGAGGTGACCGTGGTCTCGGCGCGCACACCCGACGCCGTGCGCGGGGGGCGGGTGATGTCCACCCAGCTGATGTACGGTCCGGCGCTCGCCCTGGAGCGGTCGGCGGCCCTGAACATGTGGGACGAGTCGACGCCCCGGATCGACGGCCTGCGGATCGGTCCGGTGGACCCGCCGGGCGTGCCCGTCCCGGAGCGGACCATCACCGCCGCCCTCGACGAGCCGGCGCGGTCCGTCGACCAGCGGGTGAAGACCGCGCACTGGCTGGAGCTGTTCGAGCACCGCGGCGGCCGGGTGGAATACCGGGAGGTCGCCCCCGACGATCTGGCGCCGCTCGCCGCCGGTCACGACCTGACGGTCGTCGCCACCGGATACGGCCCCCTCGGCCAGGTGTTCGGCCGCGACGACCGGCACAGCCCGTACGCCGGCCCCAAGCGCACCCTGGCCTGCGTCTACCTGCACGGTGCCGCGCCCGACCCCGGGCTGCCGCCGTCCTATCTGCGGATGTGGGGCTTCCCGGAGGCCGGGGAGTTCTTCGTGCTGCCGGCGCTGACGGGCTCGGGGCCGTGCGTGATCCTGCTCTGGGAGGGGCATCCCGGCGGCCCCTTCGACTGCTGGGGCGACGTCTCGGGCCCGGACGCGACGCTGCTGCGCTCGCTGGAACTGCTGCGCTCGTACGCGCCCTGGGAGTACGAACTCTTCGCCCGCGCCGAACCGACGGACCCGGGGGCGTGGCTGACCGGGAGCCTGACGCCGGTGGTGCGGCATCCGGTGGCGGAGGTCGCCCCGGGGGCGTACGTCCTCGGCATGGCGGACGCCGTCGTCCTCAACGACCCGATCACCGGCCAGGGGGCGAACAACGCCGCCCGCTGCGCGGAACGTTATCTGGGCTCGGTGCTGGAGCGGGGCGATCGGCCGTTCGACCGGGCGTGGATGCACGAGACGTTCGCCGGCTGGTGGGACCACGCCCGGCACACCACGGCCTTCACCAACATGGTGCTGGACGCTCCGCTGCCCGACCACGTCCAGCACGTCCTGGCGGCCGCCGCCCGGCATCCGGAGCTGGCCCACCGCTACGTCAACGGCTTCGCGGACCCGGCCGACTACCAGGAATGGCTGATGGACGCCGACCGCGCGGAGGCCTGCCTGGCCACGGTCGTCGGCCCGATGGTCTGAAAGCCCGGCGGACCGATGGTCCGAGGCCCGGCGGACCGATGGCGCGGGCAGCGCTGGGCTAGCCTGAGGCGATGGGTACGACGCAGCCGGGGGCGGTGGCACGGGCGGGCGCCGCGCCCGCGCCCGCCCGACGGCGCGGGGCGCCGGGGCAGTGGCCAGTGCTCTGCGCCGTGTCGCTGGGCGGCGCCGCGGGAGCGACCGCCCGCTACGGCGCCGGGCTGCTGTGGCCGACGCCGAGCGGCGCCTTCCCCTGGACGACACTGCTGGTCAACGCGGTCGGGTGCGCGCTGATCGGAGTGCTGCTGGTGACCATCGCGGAGGCGGGCAGCCCGCACCGGCTGGCGCGGCCGTTCCTGGGAACAGGGGTGCTGGGGGGCTTCACGACCTTCTCGACATACGCGGTGGACATCGAGGAACTGGTGCGGGACGGCCACGCGGGGACGGCGGCGGCGTACGCGGCCGCGACGCTCGGCGCGGCGATGGCGGCGGTGTGGACCGCGGCGACGGCGACCCGGCGCCTGATCGCGCGGAGGGCCCGATAATGCCCGCACCCGGCACGGCGTTGCGGCTGACGGTCTACGTCGGCGAGTCGGACACGGCGGCGGGCTCGGGCGGCCTGGGCGGCCGCCCGCTCTACTCCGAGATCGTCCATCGCGCCCACGCGGCCGGCCTGGCGGGTGCGAGCGTCTTCCGCGGCATCGAGGGCTTCGGGGCCTCCTCGCGGATCCACACCTCCCGGCTGCTGTCGCTGAGCGAGGACCTGCCGGTGGCGGTGGTGATCGTGGACACGGCCGAGCGCGTACGGGCCTTCCTGCCGGTCCTGCGGGAACTGACCGGGCCGGGATCGGGTGGCCTGATCACCCTCGACGAGGTCGAGATTCCGCCGGAGACTCCCGCGTGAACTGGCTCCTCGTCATCGCCGGCGCCATGTTCGGCGCCCCTCTGCGCTACCTCACCGACCGTTTCGTCCAGTCCCGTCACGATTCCGTGTTCCCGTGGGGGACGTTCGCGGTCAACGTCACGGGCTGCTTCGTCCTGGGCCTGCTGGCCGGCGCCCTGCCCGACGGGCACCTGCGCCTGCTCCTGGGCACGGGCCTGTGCGGCGCCCTGACCACGTACTCCACCTTCTCGTACGAGACGCTGCGCCTGACCGAGGACGGGGCGCGGGGCTACGCCGTCCTCAACGCGGCCGCGAGCGTGACGTGCGGGGTGGGGGCGGCCTTCGCCGGGGTGTGGGTCGGCCTTCCGGCCTGACCGCACCGGATTCCCCCTCTCTGCCAGGCCCTCCCTCTCCACCGGGCTCCCGCCGGGCCCTCCCTCGCCCCATCGGGCTCCCACCTGGCCTTTCACCCGACTTTCCACAGCGGAAAATTACCAGTTGCCATGACGGAAACAGCGTGGTTCACTTTCCGTCATGGCAACTGATGAGAACTCACGGCCGTCCGACCCGTCCATGCCCTCGCGGGAGAGCGCCGCCCAGGCCCTGGCCCTCGCGGAACAGGCTCAGGCCGCGGTCGGGGCGATCTCGCCCGGGCGGTGGTACCAACCCACGCTGGCCGCGTTCCTGGTCGGGATCTTCCTCACGAATCTGCTTCCCGACCCCTTCGACATCACCGCCGTGGGCGTCCTGTTCGTGGGCATGATGACGTTCGTGGTCCTGCAGGTGCGCAAGATGGGCGTCATGCACCGCGCCACCCCGAAGACGGGGCGCCAGATGGCCGTCGGCGCGATCCTCGGCATCACGGTGTACGTGACCGCGCTCGTCGTGGAACACCAGGCCGACATGCCTTGGGTCTGGGTGCCGGCCGCGCTGCTGGTCGGAGGGGGCATCCTGGGACTCGAAAGGCATTCCCGCACGAAGGGCATACCCGCATAGTGACCGCCCCCGAAGACGGCTTCAACGAGACGATCCACGCGCCGAACCGGCTGAGGATCTGCGCCGCGCTGGACGCCGTCGAGGAGATCGAGTTCGCGACGATCCGCGAGACGCTCGGCGTCAGCCCGTCCGTGCTGAGCAAGCACGTCACGGTCCTGTCCGACGCCGGCTACGTCGAGCAGCGGCGGGCCGTGCGCGAGACCCGGCAGCGGGTGTGGCTGCGCCTGACCAAGGAGGGGCGAGCGGCCTACCGCTCCCACCTCGCCGCGCTCCGCGCGATCGTCAGCGCCGACCTCGGCGAGGGCTGAGCCCCGCCCCCAAGCCGCCGGGCCCGCCCCCGGCGCGGCAAACGGTCACACCCTGGGGCCGGTCACACCGCACCCCCGGGCGCTCACTCCTCGCCCAAGTGCTCGAGCAGCACACGCCGCAGCTCACGGGCCGCGCGCGGAGGCGGCGCATCCTTCCGGTGCGCGACGGCCACGGTACGGCGCATGCGGTCGTCCTCGAAGGGGGTGACGCGCAGTCCGGAACGGGCCGCGACCATCCCGGGGACGACGGCGAGCCCGAGACCCGCGCGCACGAAACCCAGGACGGCGTCCATTTCGCCGCCCTCGACGGTGAAGGAGGGTTCGAAGCCCGCCGCACGACACGCGGCGGTGGTGATCTCCCGCAGGTCGTAGCCACGCCGGAACATCACCATCGGCAGATCCCGCAGCTCCCCCACCCGGATATGGCCCCGACGCGTGGGCGGGGGCCCGGACGGGGCCGAGACCACCACCAGGTCCTCCCGCAGCAGCTCCGTCGTCACCAGCGCCGGGGCACCGACGCCGAGCGGGGTGATGATCAGCGCCAGGTCGAGCCCGCCGTCGGCCAGGCGGCGCACCAGATCCTGGGAGCCGCCCTCGTCGACGTGCAGCTCGATGCCGGGAAAGCGTGCGTGGTACGTGCGCAGCACGTCCGGCACCAGGCTCGCGCACAGGCTCGGCGGGGCACCGAGCCGGACCCGGCCGCGCCGCAGCTGGGCGACCTCCTGCACCTCACGGTGCGCCGTCTCGGTGTCGGCGAGGATGCGGCGAGCGAGCGGCAGCAGGGCCTCGCCGGCGTCGGTGAGAGTGATGTTGCCCCGGGCCCGATGGAAGAGCTCGGCGCCCAACTCGCGCTCCAGCGCGCGGATCTGCTGGGACAGCGAAGGCTGGGCCACATGCAGGGCCTCCGCGGCCCGGGTGAAGTGCCGCGCCTCGGCGACCGTGGCGAAGTAGCGGAGCTGCTGAAGTTGCACCCCACCACGATAGATAGGAGGTACCTATGGAAACGAGCCCGATCATGTCTTGGACGCATCGTGGGCACCCGCCCTAGCGTCGGCGGCATGGCACTGGCGACCCGGACGGACCGGCCTCCGTCCCTCATCCGCTCCGCGTGGCGCTCGACCGTCGGCAAGAAGGCGGTCATGGCCGCCACCGGCCTGGTCATGCTGGCGTACCTGGTCGCCCACATGATGGGCAACCTCAAAGTGTTCTTCGGCGCCGGGGAGTTCAACCACTACGGGCACTGGATCCGCACCATCGGCGAGCCGTTCCTGCACCGCGAGTGGTTCCTGTGGACCGCCCGGGTGGCGCTGAGCGCGTCGGTCGTCCTGCACGGTGTGGCCGCGTACCAGCTCAGCCGCCGCGACCTGGCGGCGCGCCCGGCGAAGTACGCGCACAGGCCGCGCCGCAAGAGCTACGCCACCCGCACCATGCGCTGGGGCGGAGTGATCCTCGCCCTGTTCGTCGTCTGGCACATCCTCGACCTCACCACCCTCGACGTGAACCCCAACGCCCAGGAGGGCCGCCCGTACGAGAACCTCGTCGCCTCCTTCGACCGCTGGTACGTCTCCGCCTTCTACATCGCCGCGATGCTCGCCCTCGGGCTGCACATCCGGCACGGCTTCTGGAGCGCCGCCCAGACGCTGGGCGCGGGCTCGCCCCGCCGCGACCGGGCCCTGAAGACCGTCGCCAATGCCCTCGCGGCGCTCTTGACCTGCGGCTTCATCGCCGTGCCCCTCGGTGTTCTGACAGGAGTCGTGAGCTGAGATGAGCGAGTATCTCCACTACGCCGTCGGCGAGCCGCTCGTCGACGCGGCGGCTCCCGGCGGGCCGATCGCCGAGCGCTGGGACCGCCGCCGCTTCGAGGCGAGACTGGTCAACCCCGCCAACCGCCGCAAACACACCGTCATCGTCGTCGGCACCGGCCTCGCGGGCGGCGCGGCGGGGGCGACGCTGGCCGAACAGGGCTACCGCGTCGTGCAGTTCTGCTACCAGGACTCGCCGCGCCGCGCCCACTCCATCGCCGCGCAGGGCGGCATCAACGCCGCGAAGAACTACCGCAACGACGGCGACTCCGTCCACCGCCTCTTCTACGACACCGTCAAGGGCGGCGACTTCCGCGCCCGCGAGTCCAATGTGCATCGCCTGGCGCAGATCTCGGTGGAGATCATCGATCAGTGCGTGGCGCAGGGCGTGCCCTTCGCCCGCGAGTACGGCGGCCTGCTGGACACCCGTTCGTTCGGCGGTGTGCAGGTGTCCAGAACGTTCTACGCCCGCGGGCAGACCGGGCAGCAGCTGCTGCTCGGCGCGTACCAGGCGCTCAGCCGCCAGATCGACGCGGGCGGCGTCGAGATGCACACCCGCACCGAGATGCTCGACCTGATCGTCGTCGACGGGCGGGCGCGCGGCATCGTCGCCCGCGACCTGGTCACCGGCCGTGTCGACACCTACCTGGCCGATGCCGTGGTGCTGGCCAGCGGCGGCTACGGCAACGTCTTCCACCTCTCGACCAACGCCAAGAACTCCAACGCCACCGCCGTCTGGCGCGCCCACCGGCGCGGCGCGCACTTCGCCAACCCCTGCTTCACCCAGATCCACCCCACCTGCATCCCGCGCTCCGGCGACCACCAGTCGAAGCTGACCCTGATGAGCGAGTCGCTGCGCAACGACGGCCGCATCTGGGTGCCCAAGGCCAGGGGCGACACCCGCCCGCCGGCCGAGATCCCTGAGGACGAGCGCGACTACTACCTGGAGCGGATCTACCCCGCCTTCGGCAACCTCGTCCCGCGCGACATCGCCTCGCGCGCCGCCAAGAACGTCTGCGACGAGGGGCGCGGCGTGGGGCCCGGCGGCCAGGGCGTCTATCTCGACTTCGCCGACGCGATCGCCCGCATGGGCCGCGAGGCCGTCGAGGCCCGCTACGGCAACCTCTTCGAGATGTACGAGCGGATCACCGCCGAGGATCCGTACGAGGTGCCCATGCGCATCTATCCGGCCATCCACTACACGATGGGCGGCCTGTGGGTGGACTACGACCTGCAGACCACCGTCCCCGGTCTCTTCGCGATCGGCGAGGCCAACTTCTCCGACCACGGCGCCAACCGCCTGGGCGCCTCGGCCCTGATGCAGGGCCTGGCCGACGGCTACTTCGTCCTGCCCGCCACCATCAACGACTATCTCGCCCGCCACCCCCACGACGAGGTGCCGCACGACCACCCCGCGGCCGCCGGGGCGGTCGCGGAGGTGACGGCCCGCCTGCGCCGGCTGCTGGAGAACGACGGCGACCGGACGCCGGAGTCCTTCCACCGCGAGCTGGGCGAGCTGCTGTGGGACGAGTGCGGGATGTCCCGCACCGAGAGCGGCCTGCGCAAGGCGCTGGGCCGGATACCCGAGCTGCGCGAGGAGTTCTGGCGGCGGATCAAGGTGCCGGGTTCGGGCGAGGAGCTCAACCAGTCGCTGGAGAAGGCGAACCGGATCGTCGACTACCTGGAGCTCGCCGAGCTGATGTGTCTCGACGCGCTGCACCGCTCCGAGTCCTGCGGAGGGCACTTCCGCGAGGAGAGCCAGACGCCCGACGGCGAGGCGGCGCGCCGGGACGAGGAGTTCGCGTACGCGACGGCCTGGGAGTTCACCGCCCCCGGCGCCGCGCCCGTCCTGCACAAGGAAGACCTGCGTTTCGAGTACGTCCACCCCACCCAGCGGAGCTACGCGTGAACCTCACCCTGCGCATCTGGCGCCAGCGCGACGCGGCCGGGCCCGGCGCCATGACCACCTACGAGGTCACGGGTATCAGCGAGGACATGTCCTTCCTGGAGATGCTCGACCACCTCAACGAGGAGCTCATCCTCGCCGGTGACGATCCCGTCGCCTTCGACCACGACTGCCGCGAGGGCATCTGCGGCGCGTGCGGCATGGTCATCAACGGCCGGGCGCACGGCCCCGAGCGCACCACCACCTGTCAGCTCCACATGCGTCACTTCCGCGACGGCGAGACGATCGACGTCGAACCGTGGCGCGCGGCCGCCTTCCCCGTGGTCAAGGACCTCGTCGTCGACCGTTCGGCCTTCGACCGCGTCATCGCCTCGGGCGGCTATGTCTCCGCGCCCACCGGTTCGGCCCCCGAGGCCCATGCCACGCCCGTGCCCAAGCCCGTCGCGGACCTCGCCTTCGAGCACGCCGAGTGCATAGGCTGCGGCGCCTGCGTGGCCGCGTGCCCGAACGGCTCGGCGATGCTCTTCACGGCGGCGAAGGTGGTCCACCTCAACGTCCTGCCGCAGGGCGCCCCGGAGCGGGCGTCACGCGTGCTCGGCATGGTCGACGCGATGGACGCGCAGAGCTTCGGCGGCTGCACCAACACCGGCGAGTGCGCCACCGCCTGTCCCAAGGGCATCCCGCTCACGGCGATCAGCACGATGAACCGCGAGTACCTCCGCGCCACGGTCAAGGGAGGAGTCCGGCGCGGGACATGACCACGGCGGCTCACCCGATCGTGCGGTTTACCGGGCGACGGCGATGACGCGGCGCCACCTTCCGTACGATTTATGCCGTGCCGCGCGATGCGTACGGAAGCGATGCATACGGGATAGGCAAGGACCGGCTGCTGGCGTTCGCCGACGCGGTGACGGCCATCGCCATCACGCTGCTGGCCCTGGAGATCCGCGTCCCCGAAGGCCTCTCGGCCGGGCAGCTCGGCCACGCGCTGGGCGAGGTGCTGGTCAAGGTCTACGCGTATCTGCTCAGCTTCACGGTCGTCGGCCTGCTGTGGCTCGCGCACCACCGGCTGTTCAGCCTGATCGTCGAGATCGACCGGGCGACGGTGCGCCTGGAGCTGGCGCTGCTGGCCGTGATCGCCGCGCTGCCGTTCCCCACCCGGCTGCTCAGCGAGTACGGCGAGACCGCTCAGGCCACGGCCGGCTACGCCGCCGCCATCGCGCTGACCGCGGCGCTGCTGACCGTCATGACCCTGCGGCTGCGCGCCGGCGGCGGCCCGCCGCTCGTGCCGGAGGCGTCGCCGGGGCGGGTCGCGCGGCTGCTGTACGCCAACGCGACCCTGGCCGTCGTCTTCGCCACGTCGATTCCCGTCGCCGTGGCGTCCCCCACCGCCGCGAAGTTCTGGTGGGGGCTGCTGGTGCCGCTACGGGTCCTGCCCCGTTGGGTGCGGCGGCAGCGGCGGCGCCGGGGCGCCGCCTGACCCGCCTATCGCGCCCCGAAGACCTGGGTCCACCTCGGGCCGCCGGGGGCCTTGTTGATGCCGATGCCGATCTCCTTGAAGCTGCAGTTGAGGATGTTCTTGCGGTGGCCGGAGCTGTTCATCCAGGAGTCCATGACCGAGGCGGGGGTCTGCTGCCCGTAGGCGATGTTCTCGCCGTAGGTGCTCCACTGGTAGCCGGCGGCGGTGATGCGCTCGCCGGGGCCCTTGCCGTCGGGGTTGGTGTGGTCGAAGAAGCCGCGGGCGGCCATGTCGTCGGAGTGGCCCTGGGCGGCGGCGTCGAGGAGGCTGTTCTCCGTCACCGGCGAGCAACCGGCCTTCGCGCGCTCGGCGTTCACGAGGTCGACGACCTGCTGGGCGAGGGGCCCGCCACCGCCGGAGGGGGCCTTGGTCTTGCGCGGGGTGGGCTTGGGCGCGGCGGCCGTGCGCTCGGGGGCGTCGGCGGAGGAGGACGGGGACGCCTTGGCCGAGGCCTTGGCCCCCGGCGTGGAGCTGCTGGGCGACGGGCTGGCCGAGGCCGACGCGCTGGGCTTGGCGGACTGCGAAGCGGTGGGGCGCAGCGGCGACGGCTCGCCGGCGTTGAGCTGCTTCAGGTCGCTCGTGGCGGCGTCCGCCTCGGTCCTGACGGTCTTCTCGGGCTCGCTCTGGAAGAGGTAGCCGCCGCCGAGCACGCCGCCGGCTATGAGGGCCAGCACGCCGGCGCCGACCGCGGCCCGCCGGGTCGTGCGGTTCGTACGGGGTGCCCCGTGGCCACGGCCGGCGCGTCGGCCGTGACCGCTCGCGCGGCGGGCCTGGGCGCGGCCGCCCATCGGGGCGGCGTGGGCCACCGACTGCGTCGGCAGCGTCGCGGCGCCACGCCACCAGCCGAGCAGCGCGCCCCCGAGGGGCACCAGGCCGAGGCCGACGAGCAGCCCCTCGGCCGGGACCAGCACGGCCAGGGCGCCGGTGCAGCGGCCGCAGCCGCGCACGTGGCGGGCGATGCGCTTGCGCCACAGCGCGGAGGGGACGCCGTCCCAGGTGGCGGTGGTCTCGGCGAGCTGCGGGCAGCGGGGTTGGACGGCGAGCGCCTGGACCACGCCCCGGGCGATGTCCAGCTGGGCCTTGGTGCGCTGGATGCGCACGGCCGCGTGCTGGGGGGTGAGCTCGAGCGCGGAGGCGACCTCGGCGCGGGTCAGCTCGCCGGCGGCCTCCAGCCACCACAGCGACAGGACCTCCTGCTCGCCCTCGTCGAGCCAGCGGGTGGCCTCGGCGGCCTCCTTGCGCTGCCCCGCGAGACCCAGTCGCACGATGGTCAGGTCGACGAAGTCGGCCTTGGGGTCGGCGATCTCGCCGACCACGTCCTGCAGGCCACTGACGGGAGCCTCGGGGTGGGGCTCCCGGCAGTGGCTGCGTATCTGGTTCATGGTGATCGCGACGAGCCAGGAGCGGAAGCTCGCGGGATCGCGCAGCCCGTCGAGGCCGTTGATCACGCGGAGCATGGTGTCCTGGACGACGTCGTCGACGTCCGCGTGGCCGTTGAGGGCCCGCCCGACGATGTTGTAGACCAACGGCAGGTGGGTGGCGACGAGCTCGTCCTGGGCCGCCGTGTCACCGGCCCGCGCCGCCTCGATCACGGCCACGCTCACACTCTTCACGCCCGCACCTCTTTCCGCACCCGCCACGTTGGCGTTCGATCCGACACCTAGGAGACCGGGGATCGGCCCGCAGATAACAAAAAGTTGGGTGCGAATGTACGACAGACTTTTCAGGCATCTGTATCGATCAAGAACTCACGGACGATTCCCGGAGCCGCGTACTCCGCGAACTCGGCCGCTTCCGCCGCCGACATGTCCCGAATGCGATATCCGTCCTCCCCTCCGGGCACCGCCGCAGTGAGAGTGACCACACCTGCCCGGAGCGCAAAGGGCGTATCGGTAAATGTCCAGGCCTGTACGGCATTCCGGGCGAGGGTCACCGTCTCCCGTCCGAACGTGCCGGATCGCACGACGAGATAGCGGCCTCGGACGGCGTGCCCGAGCCCCCGGTAAGCGTCCCGGGCGAGGATCAGCGCGACCGGAGTGACGGCCAGCGCCCAGCCCGCCGCGCAGGCGAGCAGCACGGGCAGTGCGAGCAGCCACCCCAGCACCGCGAGCACCACGACCACCGGCAGCACCCACCAGCCGAGGGCGGCCACGACCCGTCGCCGCAGACCGGCCCGGGGATGCCCGCGCAGCCCGGCCACGTCCACGCCCTCGCCCTCGCCGAGCACGCCCGCGCACACCCGCTCGGCCTCCGCCTTCGGCGACGGCGGCAGGACCACGCTGCGGGTGCGGTTCTGGTCGCGGTTGCCGAGGCCGCCCGCCACGGCCCGTACGGACGCTCCGCCGCCGGCCCGCAGCAGCAGCGGCTCACGCAGCGCGACCCCGCACAGCTGATCGGGCGCGATGGAGACGGCGTCCTTGCCCGAAAGGCCCCGGCGGACGGTGAGGCCGCCCTCGGCGGTGCGCTCGAGCCGGTACCGCGACCAGGTCAGGGCGTGCAGGCCCAGCGCGCCCGCCACGCCCAGCGCGGTCATGGCCGCGAGCGCCAGGGGGACGGACACCCACAGCGCGTCGCCGCCGAACGCCTCGGCCAGGCGCCGCACGAAGCCGAGCCGCCAGGGTTTGACGCCCGTCGCCTTGAGGATCTTCCACACCGTTCCGGCGGCGATGAGGACGCCTCCCCAGACCCAGAAGGTGAGCGGGGCGTAGCGGAGCCGGCGGATGTCCGCCGTGGCGAGGACCGTCACGCCGCCACCCCCGTCCGGATGCGCTCGGCCAGCGTCCGGGCCTCGGCCTCGGGCACGCCCGCGATCCGCAGGTCGGCCGCGGTGGAGCCGGTGGTGACGGTGACGGTGGCGAGCCCGTACAGCCGCTGCAACGGTCCGCGCCGGACGGCGACGTCGCGCACGCCGGCCAGGGCGACGATCCGGCGCCGTCGCCAGTACCAGCCGCTCGCCGCGTAGACGGCCGACTCCCCCACCTCCCAAGCGTGGGTGCGACAGCGCCGGGCGGGCGCGAGAAGGGCGTAGCCGAGCGCGGGGGCGAGGGCGGCGGCGGTGAGCGGGGCCAGCCAGAACAGCGCCCCGGGAAAGAAGAGGGCCGACGGGGCGAGGAGGGCGCCGGAGACGAGGAGCGCCGGGCCGCCGACGGCGAGCCAGGCCCGGGCGGTCCACCAGCGGCGGGCGCGGGGGCCGGCGCGGTGCCGTGGGGGCCGGAGCCGCCCGATTTGAGAATGGTGCGGGTTTCCGGCCACCATGTCCCCCATTCTTTCCAAGTCAGTTGTACTGCCAGGCCCGCAGCGTATGGCAATACAACTGACCTGTAAAAACGAGAGGCAGGAAACGTGCCCAAGCGTGTCGATCACGACGAACGCCGACGCCGCATCGCCGAGGCCCTCTGGCGGATCGCGTCCACGCGCGGCCTCGAGGGCGCGAGCCTGCGCGACGTGGCGGCCGAGGCGGGCATCTCGCTCGGGCAGCTGCAGCACTACTTCCGCAGCAAGGGCGACATGCTGGTGTTCGCGCTCGAGCACGTCAACGAGCTCGCCGCGCGGCGCGTCCGGGCGCGCGTCGAGGCGTCGGCGACCGCTCCCTCGCCGCGCGTGATCCTGCGCGAGTCGGTCGCCGAGATGCTGCCGCTGGACGACGAGAGCCGCAGCGGCAACCTGGTGCAGGTCGCGTACTTCCTGCAGGCCGTGCACGACGAACGGCTGCGGGAACATGCGAAGGAGGGCGTTCCGCTGCTGCGGGCGCTGTTCGCGGACCAGATCCGGCGGGCGATGGCGGAGGGTCAGATCGCCCCGGACCGCGACCCGGACACCGAGGCGACGCTGCTGATCTGCCTGGTCGACGGGCTGACCAGCTACACGCTGCTCGACGTGCACTCGCCGGCCGAGGCGCTGGCGCTGGCCGACGCCCACCTGGACCGGCTGTTCACGCCGTAGGCCGCCCCGGCGCCTCCCGCCGCCTGCGCGGCGCCACGGCGTCCGCCAGCTCGTCCACGGCGTCCAGTAGCAGTTCGGTCGCCCGGACCGCCACGCCCTCCTCGTCCACGGCCGCCCGCCACGCGGCGTACGCCTCGTGCGGCGCGGTCCAGTCCGGGCGGCGGCGCTCCCGTACGGCCGCCGTCGCGTCCGGCAGGGCGTCGCGCAGGGCGGCGGCGAAGGCCTCGGCGCCCGGCGACGGCGGGGCGTCGCTGTCGGGGAGGTGAGCCTCCATCAGCATGGTGGCCCGGCCCATCATGGCCATGGCCGACTCCGCCGCGCGCTCCGCGCGGCGGGAGATGCCGCGGTGGCGCACCGGCTCCTTCTCCGCGCGGGCGACGGCCTCCTCCCATTCCAGGCGGGCCGCCCGCTGGTCCAGCAGGGCCTCGCGCACCCGGCGCGGCTTGCGGACGTCGGGGTGGGCGTAGCGGGCGAGGACCGCGAGGGCGTAGCGGCCGTTGGCGTCGAGCCAGTCGGCGAGGCGGTCGCGCAGCCGGAGCGTCTCCCAGGCGGGGAAGACGGCGTACGCGGCGAGCGCCAGCAGTCCGCCCAGCAGGGTCAGTGCGAGGCGGGCCCAGACGGTCTGCGACCAGCCCTCGCCCGCGATGCCCAGCAGGAAGACGACGTAGGCGGCGATGCAGGTGGAGGCGACGCTGTAGCCCGTGCGCATCAGCAGGTACATCAGCCCGATGCACAGCACGGCCAGCCCCGCGCACACGTACATGCCCGGGTGGAACAGCGCCATCAGCCCGCCGGCGAGCCAGACGCCGACCACGGTCCCGGCGAAGCGGGCGACGCCGCGCGAGTAGGTCTGGGCGAAGTCGGGACGCATGACCATCACCGAGGTCATGGGGGCCCAGTAGCCGTGCCCGAGGGGCAGCATGGAGCCCAGGGCGTAGCCGAGCGAGACCACCGCCGTGACCCGCACGGCGTGCCGTCCGATGGCCGAGGACCAGCGCGCCTCGCGGCGCAGGGCGCGCAGGCCGACGGGCACGAGGCGGGGCACGGAGGGGCGCAGCAGGTGGCGGCGCTCCTCGGGGACGGTGGGGCGGGTGGACTCGACGCGTTCGTCGGCGGACTCCACGACGTCGGCGAGGAGCACGATCAGCCGTAGCGCGGACCGTTGGGCGGCGCCCGTGAGCACCGGGCGGGTCTCGTCGGGCACGTCCAGCGCGGCCATGGCCTCCGGGCTGACCTTCACCGGCCGCCCCCAGCGGACCGCGTGCGCCACCGCGTCGAGGACGGCCGCCGCGGCGCCGAGCAGTTCGCGGACCCGGTCGCGCTCGGGGCCTTCGGGGGGCGCGCCGAGGACGGGGTCGGCGAGCGAGGCCAGTACGGGCCGCAGCCGTTCGGCGAGGCCGCGCGGGCCGCCGAGCTGGCCGGGCCGCCGTCGGGCCTGACGCGGGGTCATGGCGGCGGCGCTGCGGGCGTCCATCAGCGGCTGCGGGTCGAAGGTGGCCACCGGGTCGTGGCGGAGCCGGCGCGCGTAGTCGGCCTCGGCGGCGAGCGCGTCGGCGAGGGCGTCGCGCTGGCGCCCCCAGGGCCGGATGGGGAAGACGACGATGAGCGCGGCCTGCACGAGCCCGCCGAAGGCGATCAGGCCGGCGTGGTGCAGCGCCCCCAGCACGGAGGTGGGCAGGGTCACGGTGAACAGCATGACGGCGACCATCTGCGAGGACACCATCCCCGAGACGGGCCCGATCGCCCAGGCCATGCCCGCCAGCAGCGTCCACAGGGCCAGCAGGACGACGAAGAGCACATGGTTCGCGATGGCCATGTAGCCCACGAACGTGCTGAAGGCCAGCCCCATCGCCACGGCGAGCGCGAGGACCGGCCGCGGCCGCCAGCTGCGCTGGAAGGTCGCCAGTCCCGAGGCGAACGCGCCGAACGCCGAGGACACCGCGAGCCGTGGGGTGCCCAGCCACAGCGTGAGTCCGATGACGATCGCGACACCGCACGCGCCGCGCAGCGCGACCATCGGCTCCAGGCTGGCCTTCTCGATCGTCAGCCCGGCGCGTGCGGTGTCCTTCAGCGCGCTCGACCAGGTCATGCCCCGAGCTTACGGTCCATACCGAAGCAAACCGGGGCAACCCAACCGGCTTACCGGTGGTGGGGGAACCCCAGGTCCACCCCGCCGTCGGCCGGGTCGGGCCACCGGGTGGTGACGACCTTGCCGCGGGTGTAGAAGTGCACGCCGTCGTTGCCGTAGATGTGGTGGTCGCCGAACAGGGAGTGCTTCCAGCCGCCGAAGGAGTGGTAGCCCACCGGCACCGGGATGGGCACGTTGACGCCCACCATGCCCGCCTCGACCTCCAGCTGGAAGCGCCGGGCCGCACCGCCGTCGCGGGTGAAGACGGCCGTGCCGTTGCCCCACGGCGAGGCGTTGATGAGGGCCACGCCCTCCTCGTACGTCGCGACGCGCAGCACGCACAGCACCGGGCCGAAGATCTCGTCGCGGTAGGCGTCGGCGGTGGTGGGGACCTTGTCCAGCAGCGACAGCCCGATCCAGTGGCCGTCCTCGTAGCCGGCCACCGTGAAGCCGGTCCCGTCGAGGACGACCTCCGCGCCCTGGGCGGCGGCGTCGTGGACGTAGGAGGCGACCTTGTCGCGATGGGCCTTGGTGATCAGCGGGCCCATCTCGGACGTGGGGTCGTCGCCCGGCCCGATCTTGATCTTCTCGGCGCGCTCGCGGATCTTCGCCACCAGCTCGTCGCCGGTCCCGCCGACCGCGACGACCGCCGAGATGGCCATGCAGCGCTCGCCGGCCGAGCCGTAGGCGGCGGAGACGGCGGCGTCCGCGGCGGCGTCCAGGTCGGCGTCGGGCAGGACCAGCATGTGGTTCTTGGCGCCGCCGAGAGCCTGGACGCGCTTGCCGTGGGCGGTGGCGGTGGTGTGGATGTGGCGGGCGATGGGCGTGGAGCCGACGAAGGAGACGGCCGCGACGTCCGGGTGCTCCAGGAGCCGGTCGACGGCGGTCCGGTCGCCGTTGACGACGTTGAGGACGCCGTCCGGCAGGCCGGCCTCGGCGGCGAGCTCCGCGAGGCGGATCGCGGGCGAGGGGTCCTTCTCGCTCGGCTTGAGCACGAAGGTGTTGCCGCAGGCGATGGCGAGCGGGAACATCCACATCGGCACCATGGCCGGGAAGTTGAAGGGCGTGATGCCCGCGACGACGCCGAGCGGCTGCCGGATGGAGGCGACGTCCACCCGGCTCGCGACCTGGGTGGACAGCTCGCCCTTGAGCTGGGTGGTGATCCCGCAGGCCAGCTCCACGATCTCCAGGCCGCGGGCGACCTCGCCCAGCGCGTCGGAGTGCACCTTGCCGTGCTCGGCGGTGATCAGCGCGGCGAGCTCGTCGCGGTGGGCGTCCAGCAGCGCGCGGTAGCGGAAGAGCACCGAGGTGCGCGCGGCCAGCGAGGAGCCGCCCCACGTCGCGTACGCGGCCTTGGCGGCCGCGACGGCCGCGTCGACCTCCTCGACCGACGCGAAGGCGACCCGGGTGGTGACGGCGCCGGTCGCCGGGTCGGTCACCGGCCCGTAGGTGCCGGAGCCGCCCTCGACGGACTTGCCGTCGATCCAGTGGTTGACGGTCTTCATCTGCTCGGCCTTCCTTACGGTCAAAGATAACGACGACGGGCGGCGGCGTTGCGGTCGTACTCCTCCCGGGCCGTCACGGCCGCCGGGCGGGTCGCGGTCTCGGCGACAGGCACATCCCACCACGCCTGCGCCGGAGGCGCGCCGGACACTGTGTCGGCTGTTTCGGTCTCCACATAGACACATGTGGGCCGGTCCGAGGCGCGCGCCTCGGCGAGCGCCGCGCCCAGCTCGCGGGTGGTGCGGGCGCGCAGCACGGTCATGCCGAGGGAGGCGGCGTTGGCGGCCAGGTCGACGGGCAGCGGATCGCCGGTGTACGTGCCGTCGGGCGCCCGGAAGCGGTAGGCGGTGCCGTAGCGCTCGCCGCCGACGGACTCCGAGAGCCCGCCGATCGAGGCGTAGCCGTGGTTCTGCACGATGATCACCTTGATCGCGACGCCCTCCTGCACGGCCGTGACGAGCTCGGTCGGCATCATCAGGTACGTGCCGTCGCCGACCAGGGCCCACACGGGCCGGCCGGGGTCGGCGAGCCGTACGCCGATGGCGGCCGGGATCTCGTAGCCCATGCAGGAGTAGCCGTACTCCAGGTGGTACTGGCGGCGGGAGCGGGCCCGCCAGAGCTTGTGCAGGTCGCCCGGCAGCGAGCCCGCCGCGTTGATGATCACGTCCTCGTCGCCCACCACGGCGTCCAGCGCGCCGAGCACCTGCGCCTGGGTGGGGCGGGCACCGTCGCCCCGGCCGTCCCGCGACGAGTACGCGCGCGTGACCGTCGCCTCCCACTCCGCCTTCCCGGCGGTGTACGCACTGGCGTACGCGTCCGGGACGCGGTGACCGGCCAGCCGCTCGGTCAGCGCCTCGAGCCCGGTGCGGGCGTCGGCGACGAGCGGCAGGCCGGCCATCTTGTGGGCGTCGTAGGGGGTGATGTTGAGGTTGACGAAGCGGACGCCCGGGGCGGCGAAGAGGGTGGCGGACGCGGTGGTGAAGTCGCTGTAGCGGGTGCCGACCCCGATGACGACGTCGGCGCCGGCGGCGAGCGCGTCGGCGACGGCGGTGCCGGTGTGGCCGATGCCGCCGACGTCGCACGGGTGGTCGTGGCGCAGCGAGCCCTTGCCCGCCTGGGTGGAGGCGACGGGGATGCCGGTGGCGTCGGCGAGGGCGCGCAGGGCGTCCTCGGCCTCGCTGTGGTGGACCCCGCCGCCGGCGATCAGCAGGGGCCGCCGGGCGGCCCGTACCGCCGCGGCCGCAGCCTCGAGCTCCGCCGGGTCGGGGGCGGGACGGCGTACGGGCCAGACGCGGTCGGCGAGGAACTCCTCCGGCCAGTCGTACGCCTCCGCCTGCACGTCCTGCGGCAGGGCGAGGGTGACGGCGCCGGTCTCGACGGGGTCGGCGAGGACGCGCGCCGCCTGGAGGGCGGCGGGGATCAGCGCCTCGGGGCGGGTGATCCGGTCGAAGAAGCGGGAGACCGGGCGCAGGCAGTCGTTGACGGAGACGTCGCCCGCGCCGGGGTGTTCGAGCTGCTGCAGGACGGGGTCGGCGGGACGGGTGGCGAAGGTGTCGCCGGGCAGCAGGAGGACGGGCAGCCGGTTGATCGTGGCGAGGGCGGCGCCGGTGACGAGGTTGGTGGCGCCGGGGCCGATGGAGGTGGTGACGGCGTGGGCGGAGAGCCGGTCGTTGTGCCGGGCGTATCCGACGGCGGCGTGCACCATTGCCTGTTCGTTGCGGCCCTGGAGGTAGGGCAGCGCGTCCCCGGACTCCAGCAGGGCCTGGCCGACGCCGGCGACGTTGCCGTGGCCGAAGATGCCCCAGCAGGCGGCGATCAGGCGGTGCCGGCGGCCGTCGCGCTCGGTGTACTGGTGGGCGAGGAACTCCACCAGCGCCTGGGCGACGGTGAGCCGTCGGGTCGTCATCAAGGGCCTCCTCAGGGCGCTTCGTACAGCGGCAGGCGGGGGTCGGGGTCCTGGCCGGGCCAGGTGGAGCGGATCCAGGCGTGGGCGGGGTGGTCGCGGATGAGCCACTCGCGGCCAGGGCCGGGGCCGGCCATCACGTTGAGGTAGTACATGGCGTGGCCGGGCGCCGCGATGGAAGGACCGTGCCAGCCGTCGGGGATCAGCACGGCGTCGCCGGTGCGGACCTCGGCGAGGACGTCCGTGCCCTTCTCGCGGGACGGCGACACGCGCTGGTAGCCGAGGCCCGCCTCGCCGCCGGGAGCGGCGGCGATCTCGAAGTAGTAGATCTCCTCGAGCTCCGACTCCTCGCCGGCGTGGTGCTCGTCGTGCTTGTGGGGCGGGTAGGAGGACCAGTTGCCGCCCGGGGTGAGGACCTCGACCGCGATGAGCCGCTCGCACGCGAAGACGTCGGCGGCGGCGAAGTTGTTGACCTGGCGGGAGCAGCTGCCGGTGCCGCGCAGTTCGACGGGGACGGCGGAGGCGGGCACGTGCCGGGCGGGCAGCGCCCGCTCGCAGCGCGCCCCGGCGAGCGCGAACCGTCCCCCACCAGGTGAGGTCAGCGTGGTGCGCGCGTCGCGCGGGACGTAGGCGAAGTCGGTGACGGCGGTGAAGACGCTGTCGCGGCCGTTCAGTTCGAACGTCATCTCGCCGCCGCCGTCACCGGTGGTGGTGACGGTGCAGCCGCCGGCAAGGGGCAGCACGATCCACTCGCTGTCGCCGGCGTCGAAGGTGTGGGCCGCGCCCGGCCGCAGGGTCACCACCCGCAGCGAGGAGTACGTCCATCCGGCGCGCTCCGGTCCGATGTCCAGGTCGTAGGCGCCGTCGGCGCCGGCTCCGGCGGGCAGGTGTCGGTGGTCAGAGGTCATGCGCGTCTCTCCTCGCTCGGCACGCCGGACAGGTCGTCAGGGGCCGCTCGCCGCCGTAGCGGAAGGCCTTCCTCCGTTTCCGGCGCTGCGCCGGTGCGGACGCGGTCACAGCAGCCCCACCGCCGTGTCGACCGCCCGGACCACGTCACCGTCGGCGGGGTACAGCAGCGCCCTTCCCACCACCAGCCCCTGCACCGTGGGCAGCCGCAGCGCCGACCGCCACCGCTCGTAGGCGGCGTCCTGGTCGTCGCCCACGTCGCCGCCGAGCAGTACGGCGGGCAGCGTCGAGGCCTCCATCACCCGCGCCATGTCGCATGCGTCGTCGGTGACCGGCACCTTCAGCCAGGTGTAGGCGGACGTCGCGCCCAGGCCCGACGCGATGGCGAGGGACTTCGTGACCGCCTCCGCGCTCAGGTCGTTGCGCACACGGCCGTCGACCCGCCGGGAGAGGAAGGGCTCCACGAACACGGGCAGCCGGCGGGCCGCCATCTCGTCGATCGCGCGCGCGGCCGACTCCATCGTGGTGAGCGAACCGGGGTCGTCGTAGTCGATGCGCAGCAGGAGCTTGCCGGCGTCGAAGCCCCGCCGGACGATGTCGTCGGCGCGGGGCCCGGTGAAGCGGTCGTCCATCTCGAAGGACGCCCCGAAGAGGCCGCCGCGGTTCATGGAGCCCATGACGACCTTGTTCTCCAGGGCGCCGAGCAGCAGCAGGTCGTCGAGGATGTCGGCGGTGGCGAGCACGCCGTCCACGCCGGGCCGCGAGAGGGCCAGGCACAGCCGTTCCAGCAGGTCGGACCGGTTGGCCATGGCCAGGTGCCGCCCGCCCACGTCGAGCGCGCCGCGCGCGGTGTGGTCGGCGGCGACGATCATCAGCCGGCCGCTGTCGCCGACGAGCGGGCGGCGCGCGCGCCGGGCGGCGGCCTCGGCCACGGCCTCGGGGTGGCGGCTGCGCACGCGCGGCAGGTCGGCGATACGGATGCTCACGGGGAACCCTCATTCTCGGCGGAACGGTCCATCTCGACGGGCCGGCCCCTCTCGACGGACCGGTCCGTCTCTGCTGAACGGTCCCTTTCGGCCGGCCGGTCCCTCTCTGCGGACCGGTCCAGCAGGTCCGTGACCTCGTCGTGGGTCGGCATCGCGGCGGAGCAGGCCAGCCGGGAGGCGACGACGGCCCCGGCGGCGTTGGCGAACCGTACGGCCCGCTCCAGTTCCCACCCCGCGAGCAGCCCGTGGCACAGCGCGCCGCCGAACGCGTCGCCCGCGCCGAGCCCGTTGAGCACCTCGACGCGCACCGGCGGAACCTCGGCGGTGGTGCCGTCGCGGTGGACGGCCAGCACGCCCCTCGGCCCCTGCTTGACGACGGCGAGCTCCACGCCGGCGGCCAGCAGCGCCCGCGCGGCGGCGTACGGCTCGCGCTCGCCGGTGGCGACCTCGCACTCGTCGACGTTGCCGACGGCCACGGTGGCGTGGGCCAGGGCGGCCGCGTACAGCGGGCGGGCGGCCGCGGCGCCGGCGTCGCCCCAGAACACCGGCCGCCAGTCCAGGTCGAAGACGGTCGTCCCACGCCCGCCCCGGGCCTCGAGCGCGGCCAGTGTGGCGGTGCGGCTGGGCTCCTCGCTCAGGCCCGTGCCGGTCATCCAGAAGACGCGGGCGGCCCGGACGGCGTCCAGGTCCAGTTCGTCGGTGTGGATCTCCAGGTCGGGCGCCTTGGGCCGGCGGTAGAAGTACAGCGGGAAGTCGTCCGGCGGGTGGATCTCGCAGAAGGTGAGGGGCGTGGGGTAGGCGGCCACCGGGGTCACCCAGCGGTCGTCCACGCCGAAGTCGCGCAGCGCGTCGTGGAGGTAGCCGCCGAAGGGGTCGTCGCCGGTGCGGCTGATCAGCGCGGTCCGGCGGCCCAGCCGGGCGGCGGCGACCGCCACGTTGGCCGCCGAGCCGCCCAGGAACCTCCCGAACGTCTCGACCCGCGCGAGCGGCACCCCGGTCTGGAGCGGATAGAGGTCCACCCCCAGCCGGCCCATGGTGATGAGTTCGTACGGACCGGTCATGGTCTTCCTCGTCCCCTCCGCGCGGCGGCTCGCTCCGGGCTCAGGTCTAGCGGGGGGCGGACGACCCTGTCAAGCATTTGTCCTTACATAAGGACGTCATCGAGCCGCTATTGACGTTACGTCCTTATGTCCGGACGAAATCTTGACACTCTTCCGCACAGCCATGAAGCTACGGGCATCCTTAAGCCTTCACCGGTCAACGCCGACCGGCGAGAGGAGAGCCGCCGCATGGACTCCACCGCCACGCCTTCGCCCCCTCCCCCCGCCCTGGACCGGATCCGCGTCGGATCCGCCCCCGACTCCTGGGGCGTCTGGTTCGCCGACGACCCGGCGCAGGTGCCCTGGCGGCGCTTCCTGGACGAGGTCTCCGAGGCCGGCTACGCGTGGATCGAGCTGGGCCCCTACGGCTATCTGCCCACCGACCCCGATCTGCTGCTGGAGGAGACCGGCAGCAGGGGTCTGCGCGTCAGCGCCGGCACGGTCTTCACCGCCCTGCACCGCGGCCCGGCCGTCTGGGAGGAGACCTGGGAGCAGGTCTCCCGGGTCGCGGGCCTCGCCCGCGCCACGGGGGCCGGCCACCTCGTCGTCATCCCCTCCTTCTGGCGCGACGACAGGACGGCCGAGGTGATCGAGAGTCACGAGCTGACCGCCGAACAGTGGCGCCACCTGGCCTCCGGCATGGAACGCCTGGCGCGCGAGGTCCTCGACGTGTACGGGATGACCATCGCCGTCCACCCGCACGCGGACACCCACATCGACACCGAGGCGCACGTCGAGCGGTTCCTCGACGCCACCGACCCCGCGCTGGTCCACCTGTGCCTGGACACCGGGCACTACGCCTACTGCGGCGGCGACAGCGTCAAGCTCATCAAGACCTACGGCGAGCGGATCGGCTACCTCCACCTCAAGCAGGTGGACCCGGCCGTCCTCGCGGGCGTCGTGGAGCGGGGCACGCCCTTCGGCCCGGCCGTGGCGCAGGGCGTGATGTGCGAACCGCCGACGGGCGTCCCCGCGCTGGAGCCCGTCCTGACCGCGGCGCAGGGCCTGGGCGTCGACCTCTTCGCCATCGTCGAGCAGGACATGTACCCCTGCCCGCCCGGCAAGCCCCTGCCCATCGCCCGGCGCACCCGCGCCTTCCTGCGCTCCTGCGGCGCCTAGGGCGCCGCCCCACCAGCTCCGAGGCCCCCCAGCTTTGAGGAACGTGCAATGACGCGAGACGGAACACTCGGCGTGGCCGTGATCGGCACCGGCAGGATGGGCTCGGACCACGTCCGGCGCATCGACGAGGTCATCAGCGGGGCCCGGGTGGCGGCCGTCGTCGACATCGACGGCGAGCGCGCCGGGGCCGTGGCCGCCTCCGTGCCGGGCTGCGCCGCCTACACCGACCCGGCCGCCGCGATGGCGGACGACGCCGTGGACGCCGTCCTCGTCGCCTCCCCCGGCCCGGCCCACGAGGCGGCGCTGCTGGAGGCGTTCGCCCGCGACCTGCCCGTGCTGTGCGAGAAGCCGCTCACCCCGGACGCCGCGTCCGCGCTGCGGGTGATGGAGGCGGAGGTCCGGCTGGGGCACCGGCGGGCGCAGGTGGGCTTCATGCGCCGCTACGACGCCGAGTTCCAACAGCTCAAGGCGCTGCTGGACTCCGGCGCGTTCGGACGGACGCTGATGCTGCACTGCACCCACCGCAACGCCGCCACCCCGCCCGGCTTCACCGGCCCGATGACGATCAACGACTCGGTCGTCCACGAGATCGACGTGGCGCGCTGGCTGCTGGGCCAGGAGATCACCCACGTCACCGTGCTGCGCCCCGCCTCCTCGTCCGCCGCGCCCGGGGGGCTGAGCGACCCCCAGCTCGTGCTGTTCGAGACCGCGGAGGGCGCGGTCGTCGACGTCGAGGTCTTCCTCAACTGCGGCTTCGGCTACCAGGTGCGCTGCGAGGCGGTCGGCGAACACGGCACGGCCCGGGCCGGCGACGCCCACGGCCTCTACGTCAACACCGCCGGCCGGTGGGGCGGGGAGATCGCCCCGGACTACGTGGTGCGCTTCCGCGCCGCCTACGACCGTGAGGTGCAGGCCTGGGTGGACGCCACCCGGCGCGGCGAGACCACGGGCCCCGGCGTCTGGGACGGCTACGCGGCCGCCGCCGTCTGCGAGGCCGGGGTACGGGCCCAGGCCACCGGCGAACGCACGCCCGTCACGCTCGTGCCGCGCCCGGCCCTCTACGGAGGATGAGCACCGTGAACCACGGCGGACTGCGGATCGGGCTGCTCGGCGCGGGGCGCATCGGCACCTTCCACGCCGCCGCGCTGGCGGGCACCGACGGCGTCGCCGAGCTGGTGGTCGCCGACGCCGACCCGGCGCGGGCGGCGGCGCTGGCGCGCGCCGTCGGCGCGCACGCGGCCCGCACGGTGGGCGAAGTCCTCAACCGGCGCGGCGTGGACGCGGTCGTGATCGCCGCCACGACCACCGCGCACGGCGACCTGATCACCCGCGCGGCCCGGGCCGGGTTGCCCGCGTTCTGCGAGAAGCCCGTCGCCTTGGACCTGGCCGGCACGGTCACCGCGCTGCGCGAGGTGGAGGCGGCGGGCACCCTGCTGCAGATCGGCTTCCAGCGCCGCTTCGACGCCGGCTTCCTGGCGGCCCGGGAGGCGCTGCGCTCGGGGGCGCTGGGGCGGGTGCACACCATCCGCTGCGTCACCTCCGACGCCGCGCCGCCCCCGCCGGAGTTCCTGCCGCACTCCGGCGGGCTGATCCGGGACTGCATGGTCCACGACTTCGACGCGGTGCGCTGGCTGACCGGGCGCGAGGTGGTGGAGGTGTACGCGCGCGGCTCGGACGCCGGTGCCGCCTTCTTCCGCGAGGCCGGCGACGTGGACACCGCCGCGGCGCTGCTCACGCTGGACGACGGCACGCTGGTGACGGCGACGGCCACCCGGTACAACGGCGCCGGGTACGACGTGCGCACGGAGCTGTCCGGGGAGCGCGACCAGTGGGTGGTGGGGCTGTCCGGGCGCGCGCCGCTGACCTCGGCCGAGCCGGACGGGCCCGGGGCGCCCGCGCGGCCCTGGCGGGGCTTCCTGGAGCGGTTCGAGGGCGCGTACCGGGCCGAGCTCGCGGCGTTCGTACGGGCGGTACGGGACGGCTCCGCGAGCCCCTGCCCCGGGGCGGAGGGGCTGCGCGCCCTGCACATCGCCGAGGCCTGCGAGGTCTCACGGCGCGAGCGGCGTCCGGTGCGGCTCGCGGACGTGGGCTGACGGGAGCCGGGGCCGCCTGGGCGGCGACCCGCCGGGCCGGCGGGGGCCCGCGGAAGGACGGCTGTTACGGAGTCACCTTCTTGTTACGAGCGTCACATCCGCGCGAGCCTTCCGTCACAGGAGCCGGACAACGGCTCCGCCTGATCACTCTGCGTCGTTCTCCGGGGGCAGGCTGACGATCACCAAGGCCGCGTCGCAGTTCCCCCCACGGACCCCCCTCCGTGACTGCGGCGCAGCGGAGAGGCGCGAGAGATGACCGACCGTCGACTCTGGTCCTACAAGGAAATCGCGGCGCACATCGGTGTGCAGACCGACACCGTGCGGTCCTACCGCAAGCACGGACTGCTGCCCTCCCCGGACCTCAGCGAGGGCGGGAAGCCGTACTGGTTCGCCGACACCATCCGCAGCTGGGTCGCCTCCCGGCCCGGCAACCGCAACCGCCGCCCGAGATCCTGACGCCCGCGGCGCATTTCCCCCTCACCCCTACCCCCCGGGAATACCCCCGGGGGGTAGTCTGGTACCGCCGTCGTACGGCACACGAATCTTCCCTACCGAGGAGTCCACATGACCACCACCGTCTACAAGGTGACCGGCATGACCTGTGGCCACTGCGAGTCCGCCGTGACCGGCGAGCTCTCCACGATCGCCGGCGTCACCTCGGTCCAGGCCGTGGCGGCCACGGGCCTGGTCACCGTCACCGCCGGCGCCGACCTGGACGACGAGGCGGTCCGCGCGGCCGTGGACGAGGCGGGCTACGAGCTCGTCGGCCGCGCCTGACGTCCCCGACGCCCCTGACGTCCCGTTTTCTCCTGGAGACCTAGATCACAGCGATTGGCAGGTAACCATCGTGGGGGGACATTGGTCTAACCAGGCAGTGCTGGATCGTCTTGGGGGACGGACCGGCTACGCGTGGCCGGGACACGTACCCGGGGAGCTTTGAGCGGCCCTCCCGTACGTACGCGTCCCGGCAGATCGCGTCCGTCGGCTCCCGGCCGGGTCCCGTGGGGGGAATCCGCGCCGGGACAGAAAAGCGCCTCGCTCCGACCCGTGGGGGGATCGGAGACGGGGCGCTTTTCGCATGCCGGGCTTCCTGCGGGTTTCGCATGCCCGGGCCCCGCCGCGGGCCGAAAACGCACTGCAGGCCGAAAACGCGAGGGCGCCCCGCACCGCCGGAGCGGTGCGGGGCGCCCAGGGGCCCGCGGGACGCGGACCCCAGTGCCGTACGGGGGTCAGCGCTGCTCGACCGGGACGAAGTCGCGCTCGACGACGCCCGTGTAGATCTGGCGCGGACGACCGATGCGGGAGCCGGGCTCCTTGATCATCTCGTGCCACTGGGCGATCCAGCCGGGGAGCCGGCCGAGCGCGAAGAGCACGGTGAACATCTCGGTCGGGAAGCCCATGGCCCGGTAGATCAGACCGGTGTAGAAGTCCACGTTGGGGTAGAGGTTGCGCGAGACGAAGTACTCGTCGGAGAGCGCGTGCTCCTCCAGCTTCAGCGCGATGTCCAGCAGCTCGTCGGACTTGCCGAGCGCGGAGAGGACGTCGTGCGCCGCCGCCTTGATGATCTTCGCCCGGGGGTCGAAGCTCTTGTAGACGCGGTGGCCGAAGCCCATCAGGCGGACGCCGTCCTCCTTGTTCTTCACCTTGCGGATGAAGGAGTCCACGTCGCCGCCGTTGCGCTGGATGCTCTCGAGCATCTCCAGCACCGACTGGTTGGCGCCACCGTGCAGCGGGCCCCACAGGGCGTTGATGCCGGCCGAGATCGACGCGAACAGGTTGGCCTGCGAGGAGCCCACCAGGCGCACGGTCGAGGTCGAGCAGTTCTGCTCGTGGTCGGCGTGCAGGATCAGCAGCTTGTCCAGGGCGCTGACGACGACCGGGTCCAGCTCGAACTCCGCGGCGGGCACCGAGAAGGTCATGCGCAGGAAGTTCTCGACGTAGCCGAGGTCGTTGCGCGGGTAGACGATCGGGTGACCGATCGACTTCTTGAAGGCGTACGCCGCGATCGTCGGCAGCTTGGCCAGCAGCCGGATCGTGGACAGGTGACGCTGCTTCTCGTCGAACGGGTTGTGGCTGTCCTGGTAGAAGGTCGACAGCGCGCTGACCACGGAGGACAGCATGGCCATCGGGTGGGCGTCACGCGGGAAGCCGTCGAAGAACCGCTTGACGTCCTCGTGCAGCAGGGTGTGCTGGGTGATCTCGCCCTTGAAGGTCGCCAGCTCGTCGACGGTCGGCAGCTCGCCGTTGATCAGCAGGAACGCCGTCTCGAGGAACGAGCTGCGCTCGGCCAGCTGCTCGATCGGGTAACCGCGGTAGCGCAGGATGCCCTGCTCACCGTCGAGGTAGGTGATCGCGGATTTATAGGCGGCGGTGTTGCCATAGCCGGAGTCCAGGGTCACCAGACCGGTCTGGGCACGCAGCTTGCCGATGTCGAAGCCCTTGTCGCCGACAGTGCTGTCGACCACCGGGTAGCTGTACTCGCCGTCCCCGTACCGCACTACTACAGAGTTGTCGCTCACGTCATCCCTCACCGACGTTGTGCCTCTTCTTCGAGGTGCCCTGACTACCCCTACCTTCCCCCATTTGGACGATGTACGTGCACTCGGGGTCGGCCATAGGGCCTAAAGGCGGCACTCAGTGCCGCCCAGCCTGCCCATCCTGCCCCCTTCGCCCGCATTGGTAAACCGCTCAGAGACGAATGCCACCTCCGTCACGTCTTCCGCCGCTCCCCGTGAGCCGGTAATCGAGCCCTGTGAAGCGCCTGCCCGCGGACACCGTGCGCACCGCCTGCCCCAGTGCACGCCGGGAACCCACCAGCACCACGAGCCGCTTGGCCCTGGTGACCGCCGTATACAGCAGATTGCGCTGCAGCATCATCCAGGCCCCCGTGGTGACAGGGATCACCACGGCCGGGTACTCGCTGCCCTGCGAGCGGTGGATGGTGACCGCGTAGGCGTGCGCGAGCTCGTCGAGCTCGTCGAAGTCGTAGCCGACCTCCTCGTCCTCGTCCGTACGCACGGTCAGACGCTGCTCGACGGCGTCCAGCGCGGTGACCACGCCCACCGTGCCGTTGAAGACTCCGTTCTGCCCCTTTTCGTAGTTGTTGCGAATCTGGGTGACCTTGTCGCCCACCCGGAAGACCCGGCCGCCGAAGCGCCGCTCAGGAAGGTCGGGGCGGGCGGGCGTAATGGCCTGCTGAAGCAGTCCGTTGAGCGTCCCGGCGCCCGCGGGGCCGCGGTGCATGGGAGCCAGCACCTGGATGTCGCGGCGCGGGTCGAGGCCGAACCGGGCGGGGACGCGCCGCGCCGCCACGTCCACGGTGAGCCGGCCCGCCTCCTCGGTGTCCTCCTCGACGAAGAAGAAGAAATCCTGCATCCCCTGAGTGATGGGGTGCGTCCCGGAGTTGATGCGGTGTGCATTGGTGACCACCCCGGACTGCTGGGCCTGCCGGAAGATCCGGGTGAGCCGGACCGCCGGGACCGGCCCGCCGTCGGCGAGCAGGTCGCGCAGCACCTCGCCGGCCCCCACCGACGGCAGCTGGTCCACGTCCCCGACGAGCAGCAGGTGCGCTCCCGGAGGCACGGCCTTGACGAGCTTGTTCGCCAGCAACAGGTCCAGCATCGACGCCTCGTCGACCACCACCAGGTCGGCGTCCAGCGGCCGCTCGCGGTCGTAGGCGGCGTCGCCGCCCGGCTTGAGCTCCAGCAGCCGGTGGACGGTGGAGGCCTCGGCGCCCGTCAGCTCGGAGAGCCGCTTGGCCGCCCGCCCGGTGGGCGCGGCCAGCACCACCTTGGCCTTCTTGGCCCGGGCCAGCTCCACCACGGACCGCACGGTGAAGGACTTGCCGCAGCCCGGCCCGCCGGTGAGGACCGCGACCCTGCTGGTCAGCGCGAGTCTGACCGCCTGCTGCTGCTCGGCCGCCAGCTCCGCGCCCGTACGCCCCGCGAGCCAGGTCAGGGCCTTGTCCCAGTCGACGTCCTGAAACGCCGCCAGGCGGTCCTCCTCGGTGCGCAGCAGTCGCGCCAGCTGCCCGGCCAGGGAGAGCTCCGCGCGGTGGAAGGGCACCAGATAGACGGCCGTGACCGGCTCGCCGCCGTCGGGGCCGGGAACGCTCTCGCGCACGACCCCCTCCTCGTCCGCGGCGAGTTCGCCGAGGCAGTCGATGACCAGGCCGGTGTCCACCTGGAGGAGCTTCACGGCGTCCGCGATGAGCTGCTCCTCGGGCAGGAAGCAGTGCCCCTGGTCGGCGGACTGCGACAGGGCGTACTGCAGGCCCGCCTTGACCCGGTCGGGGCTGTCGTGCGGGATGCCGACGGACTGGGCGATCCGGTCGGCGGTGAGGAAGCCGATGCCCCAGACGTCGGCGGCGAGGCGGTAGGGCTGGTTGCGGACGACGGAGATCGAGGCGTCGCCGTACTTCTTGTAGATCCGTACGGCGATGGAGGTGGAGACGCCGACGCCCTGCAGGAAGACCATGACCTCCTTGATGGCCTTCTGTTCCTCCCAGGCGGCGCCGATCGAGCGGGTGCGCTTGGGGCCGAGCCCGGGGACCTCGATCAGGCGGGCGGGCTCGCTCTCGATGACGTCGAGGGTGTCCGTGCCGAAGTGGCTGACGATGCGGTCGGCGATGCGCGGGCCGATGCCCTTGATCAGGCCCGAGCCCAGATAGCGGCGGATGCCCTGGATCGTGGCGGGCAGGACCGTCGTGTAGTTCTCCACGGTGAACTGCCTGCCGTACTGCGGGTGGGATCCCCAACGCCCCTCCAGGCGCAGCGACTCGCCGGGCTGCGCGCCGAGCAGCGCGCCGACCACCGTGAGGAGGTCGCCGCCGCCGCGCCCGGTGTCGACGCGCGCGACCGTATAGCCGCTCTCCTCGTTGGCGTAGGTGATCCGCTCGAGAACCCCTTCGACCACAGCCAGTTGCACCATGCCCCGACGGTACCGCCGGGGTCCGACAGTCGTTCGGGCCTGTGGATAGCCGTGGTTCCGGTTTGGGGCGAGAGGAGCCGGCGAGCGGGTCCGGGGCGGGGCCGGAACGATTCGAGGGGCCCGGTCTGCGACCGAGCCCCTCGCGTTCCCCCCGGAACCGGCTTCCCCTGAATCCCCCCGGATCCCTCCCCGGGAAGCCTGATGTTCATAACGACCCGCCAGGACGCCGAAGGGTTGCAACGATTCCAAGGCGTTATGATTCCGTTACCTACGGTACCGAATCCCAGGTCACAGCACATGCGTGCGATAACGGTCCAGCGTCTCCGCGAGCACCTCCGCCCCCTCGCGCGCCCACAGCGACGGACTGAAGATCTCCGCTTCGGCGGCCCCGGCGTACCCCGCCGCCTCCACCCGTTCGCGGAACCACCTCAGGTCCACGCACCCCTCTCCCAGCTGCCCCCGCCCCAGCAACACCCCCTCGGGCAGCGGCGTGATCCAGTCGGCGAGCTGGAAGGCCGCGATCCGGCCGCCCTCCCCCGCCCGGACCAGCTCGCGGCCCACCGCGTCGTCCCACCACAGGTGATAGGTGTCCACGACCACGCCCACCTGGCCGGCCGGGAAGCGCTCGGCGAGGTCGAGGGCCTGACCGAGGGTCGAGACCACGCAACGGTCGGAGGCGAACATCGGGTGCAGCGGCTCGATCGCCAGCCGCACCCCGTACCCGGCCGCGTAGGGCCCCAGCTCGGCCAGGGCGTCGGCCAGCCGCTCGCGCGCGCCGGGCAGGTCCCGGCTGCCGGCCGGCAGACCACCCGCCACCAGCACGAGGGCGGCGGCACCGAGTGCCGCCGCCTCCTCGACGGCGGCGCGGTTCCCGGCGAGCGCGCGCTCCCGCCCGGGGGCGTCGGCGGCGGTGAGGAAGCCTCCCCGGCACAGGCTGCTGACGGTCAGCCCGGCGCCGCGTACGAGCCGGGCGGCGGCCTCGACGCCGTACTCCCGCACCGGCTCCCGCCACAGCCCCACGGCCCGCACCCCGGCGGCGGCGCAGCCCGCCACCAGCTCGGGCAGCGACCACTGCCGGACCGTCCACTGGTTGAGGCTGAACCGCTCGAGCCCGCTCACCGCTCCACCCCGTGGACCGCCAGCCAGCGCGCCATCCGCTCGCCGGCCCGTTCGGGGTCGGGGAACAGGCCGAGGCCGTCGCCCAGTTCGTACGCCCGCGCCAGGTGGGGCACCGTCCGCGCGGCGTGCAGCCCCGCGGGCATCACGAAGTGGTGCTGGTGCCCGGCGAGCCAGGCCAGGAAGACGATGCCCGTCTTGTAGAAGCGCGTCGGGGGTTCGAAGAGGTGCCGGGCCAGCGGCACGGTCGGGTCCAGCACGGCCCGGAAGCCGTGCCGGTCGCCGGAGTCGAGCAGGCGCGCGGCATGGGCCGCCCGCGGCCCGAGCGGGTCGAAGACGCCCAGCAGCGCGTCGCTGGACGCGCCGTCGTCGCCCTCGATCAGCTCCGGGTAGTGGAGGTCGTCCCCCGTGAAGCACCGTGTCCCCGCCGGCAGCCGCCGTCGCAGCGCCCGTTCGCGCCCGGCGTCCAGCAGGGAGACCTTCACCCCCGCGACCCTGCCGGGGTGGGCGGTCACGATCCGCAGCAGCGTCTCCGTGGCGGCGTCGAGGTCGGTGGCGCCCCAGTAGCCCTCCAGGAGGGGGTCGAACATGGGGCCGAGCCAGTGGAGGATCACGGGGCGCTCCGTCTGGCGCACCAGCCGCCCGTAGACCCGCTCGTAGTCCTCCGGTCCGCGGGCGACGGCCGCCAGGGCCCGGGAGGCCATGACGACGGCCTGGGCGCCCGCCGACTCCACGACCTCGAGCTGGCGCTCGTAGGCGGCCGCGACGTCGTCCGGCGAGCCGTAGGGCGGCGTCAGGTGGTCGGTGCCGGCCCCGCAGACGATCCGGCCGCCCACCGCCGCCGCCTCGGCCGCCGAGCGCCGGATCAGCTCGGCGGCCGTGTCCCAGCCCAGGCCCATGCCGCGCTGGGCGGTGTCCATCGCCTCCGCGACGCCCAGTCCGTGCGCCCACAGGTGGCGGCGGAAGGCGAGCGTGGCGTCCCAGTCCAGGGCGGCGCGGCCGCCCGGGGCGGTGTCGCCGAAGGGGTCGGCGACGACATGGGCGGCGGCCAGGACCGTACGGAGGCGCGGCGGCGGCCCGGGGGGCACCGGGCGCGCGGCCCGTGGCGTGTAGGGGCGCAGCGCCCCGGACGCGTCCGGCAGGCGGATCACGGCGCCGGCTCCGGCACGGGCAGCCGCCGGCCCTCCCGCGAGGACCGGTGGCCCGCCTCGGCGAGGGCCACGCCGCGCGCGCCCGCGAAGAGGTCGTGGTGCCACGGGGTGCCCAGCGCGACGTGCCGCAGGAAGAGCTCCCACTGGGCGCGGAAGGCGTTGTCGCCGTCGCCGGGGGCGTCCGGCACCTCCCGCCACTGCGCGCGGAAGTCCTCGGCGGCCGGCCCGTCGGGATCCCATACGGGCCGGGGGGTGGCCGAGCGGTGCTGGGCCCGGCAGTGGCGCAGCCCCGCCACCGCCGAGCCGTCCGTCCCGTCGACCTGGAGCTCCAGCAGTTCGTCGCGGTACACCCGCACGGCCCAGGAGGAGTTGAACTGCGCGACCGCGCCGCCCTCCAGTTCGAAGATGGCGTAGGCGGCGTCGTCGGCGGTGGCCTCGTAGGACCGGCCCCGTTCGTCCCAGCGGCGGTCGATGTGGGTCGCCAGGCGCGCCTGTACGGACCGTACGGGGCCGAACAGCTCCCGCAGCAGGTACTCCCAGTGGGGGAACATGTCGGCGGCCATGCCGCCCCCGTCCTGGGCGCGGTAGTTCCACGAGGGCCGCTGGGCGGGCTCCCGGTCGCCCTCGAGGACCCAGTAGCCGAACTCCCCGCGCACCGACAGCACGCTGCCGAAGAAGCCCTCGTCGACGAGCCTCTTGAGCTTGCGCGGTCCGGGCAGGAAGAGCTTGTCCTGGACGACGCCGTGCCGGATCCCGGCGGCCCGGGCGAGCCGGGCGAGCTCCAGGGCGTCGGCGTAGCGGCCCGCGACGGGCTTCTCGCAGTACACGTGTTTGCCCGCGGCGATGGCCCGGCGCAGCGCGGCGGGCCGGGCGGAGGTGGCCTGGGCGTCGAAGTAGACCTCGACGTCCGGGTCGGCGAGGACGGCGTCGAGGTCGGTGGACCACCGCTCGATTCCGTGGCGTGCGGCGAGCGCCGCCAGCCTGCCGCCGTCGCGGCCGACGAGGACCGGATCGGGCCGCAGGGTCCTGCCGTCGCCGAGCGGCACGCCGCCCTGCTCGCGGAGGGCGAGGAGGGAGCGTACGAGGTGCTGGCGATGGCCCATCCGGCCGGTCGCGCCGTTCACGGCGATGCGTATGTCCGTGGTCGTCACGCGCGTGTCCCTGGTGGTCACGCGCGGTTTTCCGCTTCCCCGGGCCGTCATGCGCGGTCGCCCTCCCGTCCCCCGGTGTTCCCGACTTCGGCATCAGGGGCATTTCCCGCCGCCGGACGGGGAAACCGATCACCATGAAGCTGGCCTTTTCGACCTTGGGAACGCCCGGACTGCCCCTGCCCGACGTGGTGCGGCTCGCCGGGAAGCACGGCTACGACGGCGTCGAGCTGCGGGCCCATCCGGAGGAGCCCGTGCACCCCGGCATGCCGCCCGCGTCGCGGGCCGCCGCGGCCGAGGCGTTCGCCGGGGCGGGCGTGGCGGTACTGGCGGTGGCCGGGTACGCGCGCGTGGCCGCACCGGGCCCCGACGAGCCGGTGCTGGCGGAGCTGGACGGCCTGGTGCGGCTCGCGGGCGACCTGGGGGCGTCGTACGTCCGGGTGTTCCCCGGCGCCGGCGAACAGCCCGGTGACGAGGCCGACGCGGCGGCCGCGCGCCGGCTCGGGGCGATCGCGCCGCTCGCCGCCGACACGGGCGTGCGCGTCCTGATGGAGACCCATGACTCCCATGGGCGCGCTCAGGACGCCGTGCGCGTCCTGGGGCCCGTGGGGCACGGCAGCATCGGGGCGCTGTGGGACGTGCTGCACACCTGGCGGGGCGGGGAGGAGCCGGCCGTCAGCTTCCCCGCCCTGGCCCCGCACCTGGGTTATGTGCAGGTCAAGGACGTCGGCTCGGCCGAGGACACCACCCCGGTGCAGCTGGGGACGGGCGTCCTGCCGCTGGGCGCCTGCGTGGGGACGCTCAGCCGGGCGGGCTGGGACGGCTGGCTGTGCTGGGAGTACGAGAAGCGCTGGCATCCTCACGTGGCCGACTTCGAGCAGCTGGCGGGTCCGGGAGCGGAGTATCTGCGGGGGCTGGTCGCCGCCGCCCCGCGAGCGAGGTGACGGCGACCCCGCCCACCAGCAGCACCGCCGCGCACCACCGCAGCGGGCTCACGTCCTCCCCCAGCAGCAGTGCGGCGGAGGTCATGCCGAACACGGGCACCAGCAGCGTGAAGGGGGCGACGGACGAGGCGTCGTAGCCGCGCAGCAGGAAGTTCCAGGCGCCGAAGCCGAGCACGGTGCTGACCCAGGCGACGAACAGCAGGGCGCCCACCCCGGCGAAGTCCAGGGATGTCAGGGCCTCGGCGTCGGCCTCGGGGCCCTCGAAGACGAGGGACAGCAGCAGGAGGGGCAGCACCGGCACGGTGCTGATCCAGACGGTGAAGCGCAGGCCGTCGGAGGGCGCGGCCTTGCGGGTGAGGACGTTGGAGACGCCCCAGAAGGCGGCCGCGATCACGACCAGGGCGAAGCCGAGGACCGGCCCGGAGGCGCTCTCGTCTACGGCCGCGACCACGATGCCCGACAGGGCCACGCCCATGCCCAGCAGCCGGACCCTTCCCGGGCGTTCGCCGAGGGCCGGCATGGCGAAGAGGGCGGTGAAGACCGCCTGGGCCTGCAGGACCAGCGAGGACAGCCCGGCCGGCATCCCGGCACGCATGCCGACGAACAGCAGCCCGAACTTGCCCACGCCGAGGGCCAGTCCCACTCCGATGATCCACCGCCATTTCACCGGCGGCCGCCCCACGAGGAAGACGGCCGGCAGCGCGGCGGCGAGGAAGCGCAGCCCGCAGAAGAGCAGGGGCGGGAAGTGGTGGAGGCCGACGTCGATGACGACGAAGTTGACGCCCCACAGGGCCGCTACGGCGACGGCCAGGGCTATGTGCGGTGGTCGCATGCGACGAGCATCATCTGTACGCACCATGTAGCACCAGCGCGGGTTTCTTCATGATGGGATTCAGCAACGCTCAACGATGGGGGCCTGAGGATCATGCTGGATCTGTCCCGGCTGCGTGCCCTGCACGCCGTCTCCGTGCACGGTTCGGTCAGCGCGGCCGCCGTCGCGCTCGGCTACACCCCGTCCGCCGTGTCGCAGTCCATCACCAAGCTGGAGCGGGAGACCCGCACCATCCTGCTCGAGCGCCGCGGGCGCGGCGTGGTGCTGACGGACGCGGCCGTGCGGCTGGCGGAGACCACGCGGGAGCTGCTGGTCATGGTCGAACGCGCGGAGACGGACCTGGAGGAGCGGCGCGGGCTGCCCACGGGCCGGCTGGTGGTCGGGGCGTTCGCGTCGGCCGCGCGCGGGCTGATGCCGGGCGTCCTGGCCGCGCTCGCCCGCGAACACCCCTCCCTGGACACCCGCCTGGCCGAGGTCGACCCGCACGAATCCGTCGCCCTGGTGGCGCAGGGCGTGCTCGATCTGGCGGTCACCTTCGAATGGGACATCGAGCCGCTGCCCGCGCCGGACGGCCTGGAGCGGGTGCGGATCGGCAACGACGTGTGCGACGTGCTGGTGCCGCGGGGCCATCCGCTCGACGGACCGGGGCCGCTGCGCGAGACGGACCTGGCGCACCAGCGCTGGGTCTGCCAGCCGCCCGGCACGGTCTGCCACGACTGGCTGGTGCGCACCCTGCGCGGCGCGGGCAGCGAGCCGGACCTGGCCTACCAGGTCGCCGAGAACCACACCCAGGTGGCGCTCGTGGCGGCCGGGCTGGGCATCGCCCTCGTGCCGCGCCTGGGCCGCGGCCCGCTCCTCGAGGGCGTACGGGCGGTGCCGCTGGAACCCACCCCCATCCGGCGGCTGTTCGCCTACTGGCGTGCGGGCGCGGCCCGCCGTCCGGCCATCCACGAGACCGTGCGGCTGCTGCGCGAGCGGTGGCCGGAGCGCAGCTTCTGACTCTCCCCCCGGGTCTTGACCACTCGCTCAAATCCTGGAGGACCCGAACCGTATGATGAGCGCTCTGCGAGGGGACGGCACATGTCGGTGGAGACCAAGGAACGGCTGATCACCGCGGCGGGAACGGTCCTGCGCACCCAGGGGTACGGCAAGGCCAGCGCGCGGACGATCGGCAAGGAGGCCGGCGTCAACTCGGCGCTGATCTTCTACCACTTCGGCGGTGTCGACGCCCTGCTGTTCGCCGCCCTGGACCGCTCCTCCGCCGAGCGCCTGGAACAGCACGCCGCCACGGTGGCGGGCGCCCGCACCCTGGAGGAACTCGCCGCGGCCGCCACGCGCGTGTACCGCGACGACCTCGAGGGCGGTCACATCACGCTGCTGTCCGAGCTGGTCGCCGCCGCCGTCGCCAAGCCGGAGCTGCGCGAAGAGATCCGCGTACGCGTCGACCCGTGGCTGGCGTTCATGGAGGAGACCCTGGAGCGGGTCATCGGGGGCAGCCCGCTCGCCCGGCTGATGCCCCCGAGGGACCTGGCCAACGCGGCGGTCACCTTCTACCTCGGCGTCAACCTCTTCACCGTGCTGGACAGCGACCTCTCCCGCACCGAGTCGGTCTTCGCGATGGTCCGGCGGCTCGCCCCGCGCGCGAAGCTGCTGACCGTACGTCCGGCCGCCCGGTGGCGCCGGGCGCGCGGCTTCGGCAGGGCGCGCCGCGCGGCCGGGTAGACCCGGAAACCGGGCCGGGGCGACGGGGTGCGCACCCCCGGGCGGAACCGCTCCGGCGCGCGGTCCGTCCAAGGGGCGTGCTGCCGCCGGGTTCCGCAGAGCGGTGTCGGCTCCGCCGCTGGCCGCGTCGCCGACCCACCCCCTCTCCGCCGCCTGCGGACGGCAGCACGCCGCCGCCGGTGCACCCCCTCCGACGCACCGGTGGCGGACCGCCCGGCAGGCAGACGAGAGGCGCGCGGTCACCCTCCGCGAAGCCTCCCGCACGCCTGGTGTGCGCCGGTGGCCGTCGGGTAACTCTGGACGCTCGTAGGGTGGGTTGGGGGAGACCATGCGCCATCGCGCGCTGCCGAAGGCGCTGTTCGCGCTCGCCGTGCTGTACGGCTCGTACGCGCTCACCGGCTGTCAGGCCGCCGGGCGCACCGGAGCGGAGACCGTCGCGCAGGGCGGGGGGAGCGTCGCGGACGCGGGTTCGGGGTATGTCGCCACGTTCCTGGGCCGCGGGGCGTGCACGGGCCGTGGGCGGCCCGCCTTCGCCGAGGTCGACTGCGGGAGCGAGCAGGCCGCGGCGAGCGTCCTCGCCCGCTACTACGGCCCGCGGACGGGCGGTCCGCGCTGTCCCGAGAGCACCGACTTCGTCCTGCACATCACGGCCGTCGACGCCGGGACGTCGGAGTCGGACAGCGTCCCCGAGGGCTACGCCTGCATGCGCAACCTGCGCCCGCCGCACCCGGGCGACCCGGGCATGGGCGGCGGCCCGCTGACGGTGCCGGGCGACTGCGTGTACACCGAGCGGCACGGCGTGGTGAAGGAGGCCGCCTGCGACGGCTCCGGCCCGCACGAACCGGAGTTCCGGGTGGACCGCGCGGTGGGCTCCCGCGAGGACTGTCCCCCGGCGACCGACCTGTACGTACAGGTCGGCGGCGGGGCTCCCGTGGGGTGCGCCCGCCGCCTTTCCTGACAGCCTGCCCGGAGTGCTACCGGCCGCTAGGGACGCAGCATGGTGTTGCGCTCCACGTCCTTGCGGTCGAGCTTGGAGTTGAACGGGGCCAGCGGCTTGGCCTTGCGGTCGTCCTTCTGGACGGCGGCCGGTGCGACGCCCGCCCAGCGCAGGACCTCGGCCGTGGCCTTGTTCCGCTCATCGGCCACCAGGTCGGCGATCTTGGTGCCGTGGTTGCCGCCCGGAGCGAAGAAGCGGTAGTCGTGCCGGGCCTCGGCGTTCTTGCCCAGGCGGAACGGCTCGGCGCTCCACGGGTCGTTCTGCCCGTAGACGAACAGCATCCGCTTGCTGTCCTCGCGCACCCAGCGGTCGACGTCGGCCATCGAGCCGTTGCGGAACTTCATCGGGATGTCACGCGGCACGTAGTTGCGCGGCGCGTAGATGCCGGGGTAGCGCAGCAGCCCCTTGAGGTGCGGCGAGTTGAACGTCGGAGAGCCCAGCTCGGTGCCCGCCTGGTAGTAGTACGGGGTGTACTGCTCCAGGCCCTGGTCGGTGTAGGCCTCGAAGCCGGAGATCTCGTCGATGAACTTGTAGAGATCGTCCGTGGACGCCTTGGTGGCGGGGACGGTCTTGCAGTCGCTCTGCAGGTGGTACTGCCAGAACGCCCACACCATGTCCAGGACGACGTTCTCGTAGGCCTTGTCGGCGCTGCCGACGACCTTGAACGTCTTGCCGTTGGCGTCGGCCCACTTCTGGTAGCGGCCGACGATCTCGTCGCGGCGCAGCAGCGCCTCGCGCTGCACCGAGTTGAGCTGGTTGCGGCACGCCTTGTCGCCCACGTTCGCGAAGAAGCGGTCGTAGGCCGAGTCCTCGTTGTTGACCACGTCGTTGGGCGCGACGTAGGCGACGGTGCCGTTCATGTCGTTCGGGTAGAAGCGGCGGAAGTACGTCGCCGTCATGCCGCCCTTGCTGCCGCCGGTCGCCAGCCAGTTCTTGTTGTAGACCGGCTTGAGCGCCTGGAAGAGGCGGTGCTGGTCGCTGGCGGCCTGCCAGATGTCCAGCTTCGACCAGTCGGCGGGCTTGGGCCGCGACGGGGTGAAGTAGCGGTACTCCATCGACACCTGGTTGCCGTCGACGATCCGGGTCGGCTCGCTGCGGGACGGGTTGGTGTTGACGTTGTAGCCGGAGGTGAAGAAGACCGTCGGCCGGTCGGTGGCCTTGTGCAGCAGCGTGAAGCGCTGCTCGAAGGTGCCCTTGGCCGGGTTCTTGTGGTCGATCGGCTGCTTGTAGTTCAGCACGAGGTAGCGGTAGCCCTCGTAGGGCTTCTCCTCGACGAAACTCATCCCCGGAATCTTCAGGATGCGTTCCTTTATGTCCGGCGCGGTGTCGGCGGCCGTCGCCGCGCCCGCTGCCGCGCTGCCGGCACCGACCGCCCCTATGGACATCGTCAGTGCCAGCAGTGCTCTGAGAGCCTTGCGCATGCGCCCTCCCCTGGGTTCGCAAAGGTCGCCGCGAACCTACCGGGGGCACCATCCGCCACGCCAGAGTCAGTGGGCGGAGATTTCGATCTTGCTGGGCGTACGGCCCGGTTCGACCGGTTCGTCCTGCTCCGGGCCGCCCCGGGGGGCGGCCCCGGCCCTCAGGCCGGGACCACCTCGCCGGTGAACGTCCGCCACAGGCGCGCGTACGCGCCGTCCTTCGCCAGCAGCTGCGCGTGCGTGCCGTCCTCGACGACACGGCCGCCGTCGAGGACCACGACGCGGTCCGCACGGGCCGCGGTGGTCAGCCGGTGGGCGACCACCAGGGTCGTACGCCGCCCGGCCAGCCGGTCGGTGGCCTCGTTGACCAGCGCCTCGGTCGCCAGGTCCAGCGCGGCCGTGGCCTCGTCCAGCAGCAGGATGTCCGGGTCGACCAGCTCGGCCCGGGCCAGGGCGATCAGCTGCCGCTGGCCGGCGGAGAGGTTGCGTCCGCGCTCGGTGACCGTGTGCAGATAGCCGCCGTCCAGCGTGGCGACCATCTCGTGGGCGCCCACCGCGCGCGCGGCCGCCTCGACCTCCGCGTCGCTCGCGTCCGGGCGCCCGTAGGCGATCGCGTCGCGCACGGTGCCGGGGAAGAGGTACGGCTCCTGGGGGACGACGCCGAGCCGGTGCCGGTAGGAGACCGGCTCCAGCTCGCGCAGGTCGCGGCCGTCGACGCGGACCGCGCCGAAGGTCGGGTCGTAGAACCGCGCGACCAGCTTGACCAGCGTGGACTTCCCGGCGCCGGTCTCGCCGACGAACGCCACCGTCTGCCCCGCCGGCACGGTCAGCCTGATGCCGTCCAGCGCGGCCTCCCCGCCCCCGTCGGCGCCGCCGTACGAGAAGCGCACGTCGTCGAAGACGACCTCGCCGCTCAGCTCACGCACCGCGAACGGCTTCGCGGCCACCGGCGTGGTCGTCGGCTCGCGCAGCAGCTCCTGCACCCGGCCGAGCGAGACGGTCGCCTGCTGGTAGCCGTCGAAGACCTGGGAGAGCTGCTGCACGGGGGCGAAGAACAGGTCGATGTAGAGCAGGTACGCCACCAGCGCGCCCGCCGTCAGCGTGCCGTCCTCGACCCGGCCCGCGCCCACGATCAGCACCGCGGCAGCCGCCACGGACGACAGCAGCTGCACGAAGGGGAAGTACACCGAGATCAGCCACTGGCCGCGCACCCGCGCCTCGCGGTAGGAGGCGCTGCGCTCGGCGAAGCGGAGGCCACCCGACGTCTCCCGGCGGAACGCCTGCACGATGCGCAGCCCGGCCACGCTCTCCTGCAGGTCGGCGTTGACCGAGCCGACGCGCTCGCGGGCCAGTTCGTACGCCTTGACGCTCTGCCGGCGGAAGAAGACCGTCCCGACGACGAGCGGCGGCAGGGTGGCGAAGACGACGAGCGCCAGCTGGACGTCGATGACCAGGAGGGCGACGAGTATGCCGAAGAAGGTGAGGACGGAGACGACGGCGGTGACCAGGCCGGTCTGCAGGAACGTCGACATGGCGTCGATGTCCGTCGTCATCCGCGTCATGATCTTGCCGGTGAGCTCGCGCTCGTAGTAGTCCAGGCCGAGCCGCTGCAGCTGGGCGAAGATCTTCAGGCGGAGCGAGTACAGCACGCGCTCGCCTGTCCGCCCCGTCATCCGGGTCTCGCCGATCTGCGCCGCCCACTGCACGAGCACCACGAGCAGCGCGAGGGCGGAGGCCGTCCAGACCGCGCCGAGCGCCAGGCGCTGGACGCCCTGGTCGATGCCGTGCCGGATCAGGACGGGCAGCAGCAGGGCCGCCAGGGCGTCGACGGCCACCAGCAGCAGGCTGACCGCCAGGGGCGCCCCGAAGCCGCGCAGCAGCCGGCGCAGGCCGTAGGACTCCTCGGGCCGCGCGGCGAGCTCCTCGTCGATGCCGGGCGTGTCCGTGGCCGGCGGCAGGGCCGCCACCTTGGCCAGCAGCTCGGGCGTGGCGGGCGTCCCGGCCGAGTCGCCGCCCGCGCCCGCCGCGTCGCCGGTGTCCTTGCGCACCCACAGACTCGGGGTGACGCCGTCCACGCCGGCCCGCTCGGTGCCGGCGTCGCGGACCGGGGGCTCGGCGAGGCCCGTGGCCGACGCCTCGCCGCCGAAGGAGCCGACGAGGATCGCGGCGCCCGCCGGGTCCTTGGCCACCCCCGCGAGCTCCTCGGGGTCGGTCAGGAGCCGCCGGTACACCGCGCAGCGCTCCTCCAGCTCCTCGGCCGTGCCCACGTCGACGAGGCGGCCGCCGTCCAGGACGGCGATGCGGTCGGCCAGGGCCAGGGTGGAGGCGCGGTGGGCGATCAGCAGGGTCGTACGGCCCGCCATGACGCCGCGCAGCGCCTCGTGGATCTCGTGCTCCACGCGCGCGTCCACCGCGGAGGTGGCGTCGTCCAGGAGCAGCAGCCGGGGGTCGGTGAGGATCGCGCGGGCGAGCGCGACGCGCTGGCGCTGGCCGCCGGAGAGGGTCAGGCCCTGCTCGCCCACCGTGGTGTCGTAGCCGTCGGGCAGCGCGGAGATGAACCCGTCCGCCTGCGCCGCGCGCGCGGCGGCCCGGATCTGCTCGTCGGTCGCCTCCGGGCGCCCGTAGGCGATGTTGTCGCGGATGCTGTCGGAGAACAGGAAGCTGTCCTCCGGCACGAGCCCGATCGCGGCGCGCAGCGAGGAGAGGGTCAGCTCGCGCACGTCATGGCCGCCGACGCGGACGGCGCCGGAGGTGGCGTCGTAGAAGCGCGGCAGCAGCAGGGCCAGCGTCGACTTGCCGCTGCCGGAGGCGCCGACGACGGCCACGGTCTCGCCGGGCTCGACGCGCAGCGAGAGGCCCGACACGACGGGCCGCTCGGGGTCGTAGCCGAAGGTCACGTCGTCGAACTCGACGGTGGCGGGGGCGTCGCCGGGCAGCTCGTGCGCCCCGGCGCGCTCCTGCACCACCGGCTCGGTGTCGATGAGCTCGAGCACGCGCTCGACGCCCGCGCGGGCCTGCTGGCCCACGGTGAGGACCATGGTCAGCATCCGCACCGGCCCCACGAGCTGCGCGAGGTAGGTGGAGAAGGCGACGAAGGTGCCGAGGGTGACCTGTCCGCGCGTGGCCATCCAGCCGCCGAGCGCGAGCATGGCCACCTGGCCGAGCGCGGGCACGGCCTGCAGCGCGGGGGTGTAGCGGGAGTTGAGCCGGATCGTGCGCATCCGGCCGGCGAAAAGGCGCCCGCTGACCTCGCGCAGCTTCCCGGCCTCCTGGGCCTCCTGGCCGAAGCCCTTGACGACGCGTACGCCCGTGACGGCGCCGTCCACGACGCCCGCGACGGCCGCCGCCTGCCCCTGGGCGTACCAGGTGGCGGGGAAGACCTTGGTGCGGCTGCGCTGGGCGAGGATCCAGATCGCCGGGGCCACGGCGAGGGCGACCACGGTCAGCAGCGGGGAGAGCACCGCCATCACGATGAGCGAGATGACGAAGAGGAGGATGTTGCCGATCATCATCGGCAACATGAAGAGCAGGCTCTGGATGAGCTGCAGGTCGCTGGTGGCCCGGCCGACGACCTGGCCGGTGGAGAGCTCGTCCTGCCGCCTGCCGTCGAGGCGGGCGATCGCGGCGTACATCTCGGTCCGCAGGTCGTGCTGGACGTCGAGGGCGAGCCTGCCGCCGTAGTAGCGGCGGACGTAGGTGAGGCCGTAGACGACGACCGCGGCCACGATCAGCAGCGTGGCCCAGGGGGCGAGCGGGCGCTCGCCGGAACCTATGACGTCGTCGATGATCATCTTGGGTATGAGCGGTACGAGCGCCATGACGGCCATGCCGGCGAGGGAGGAGCCCAGCGCGAGCAGCACCGCCCCGCGGTACCGCCAGCAGTACCCGGCGAGCCGCCTGGCCCACCCCTGACCGGTCGCATCCGTCGCCGCCACCCCAGACCTCCCGCTGTCCCTGTTCCGACGGAAGGCCCCAACGCTCTGGGCTGCGGATTTCATCCCGGCGCAACAAAACGGCCGGTCGGGTACGCGTCACATGCCGGGTACGTACTGGATCAGCAGATCGATGAGCTTGATCCCCGCGAAGGGCGCGACGAGCCCGCCCAGCCCGTACAGGCCGAGGTTCCGGCGCAGCAGAGCGTGCGCGGAGGAGGGGGTGTAGCGCACGCCGCGCAGCGCGAGCGGGATCAGCGCGACGATGACGAGGGCGTTGAAGATGATCGCGGACGCGATGGCCGAGGTGGAGCTGTGCAGCCCCATCACGTTCAGCTTCTCCAGGCCCTCGTAGCCGGCCACGCCGCCGAACATCGCGGGGACGATCGCGAAGTACTTGGCCACGTCGTTGCAGATGGAGAAGGTGGTGAGCGCGCCACGGGTGATGAGCAGCTGCTTGCCGACCTCGACGATCTCGATGAGCTTGGTGGGGCTGGAGTCGAGGTCGACCATGTTCCCGGCCTCCTTGGCGGCCGGGGTGCCGGTGTTCATGGCGACGCCGACGTCGGCCTGGGCGAGGGCGGGGGCGTCGTTGGTGCCGTCGCCGGTCATGGCGACGAGCTTGCCGCCGGCCTGCTCCTCGCGGATGCGGGCCAGCTTGGCCTCGGGGGTGGCCTCGGCGACGTAGTCGTCGACCCCGGCCTCGGCGGCGATGGCCCGGGCGGTGACGGGGTTGTCGCCGGTGACCATGATCGTCCTGATGCCCATGGCCCGCAGTTCCGCGAAGCGCTCCGCGATGCCGGGCTTGACGACGTCCTTGAGGTGGACGGCACCCAGGATCCGCGCCCCCTCGGGGTCCTCGACCGCGACGAGCAGCGGGGTGCCGCCGGCCGCGGCGATCAGGTCGGCGAGCCGGCCGGCCTCCTCGGGCACGTGTCCGCCGCGCCGGTGGACCCACTGCGCGACCGCGGCGCCGGCGCCCTTGCGGATGCGGCAGAAGTCGCCGTCGAAGGCGAAGTCGACCCCGCTCATGCGGGTCTCGGCGGAGAAGGGCACGAAGCGGCCGTGGGCGAAGTCGCCGGCGGCGTGCCCGATGCCGTATCGCTCGGCGAGCGTGACGATGGAGCGGCCCTCGGGCGTCTCGTCGGACAGCGAGGCCAGCTGCGCCGCGTCGGCCAGGAGCTCGTGCGCGACGCCCTGGACGGGGTCGAAGGAGACGGCCTGGCGGTTGCCGAGGGTGATGGTGCCCGTCTTGTCCAGGAGCAGCGTGTCGACGTCGCCCGCCGCCTCCACGGCCCGGCCCGAGAGGGCGATGACGTTGCGCTGGACGAGCCGGTCCATGCCGGCGATGCCGATGGCGGAGAGCAGGGCGCCGATGGTGGTCGGGATCAGCGTGACGAGCAGCGCGACGAGCACCGTGATGCTCTGCGGCGCGCCCGACCGGCTGGCCATGGGCTGGAGCGAGACCACGGCCAGGATGAAGATCACGGTGAGCGAGGCGAGCAGGATGTTCAGCGCCAGCTCGTTGGGGGTCTTCTGCCGGCTGGTGCCCTCGACCAGCGCAATCATGCGGTCGAGGAACGTGTGGCCGACGCGCGAGGTGATCCGGACGACGATCCGGTCGGAGAGCACCGTGGTGCCGCCGGTGACGCTGGAACGGTCGCCTCCGGACCCCCGGACGACCGGGGCCGACTCGCCCGTGATGGCCGACTCGTCCACCGCCGCGACGCCGTCGACGACCTCGCCGTCGCCGGGGATCACCTCCCCCGCCGCCACGACCACGACGTCGTGCGGGCGCAGCTCGCCGGCCCGGACGCGCTCCTCCTCCCAGTCGCGCCGGTCCATGCCCACCCGCCAGGCGCGCAGCCGCCGGGCGGCGGTGACGCTCCGGGTCCGGCGCAGCGTCTCGGCCTGGGCCTTGCCGCGCCCTTCGGCGACGGCCTCGGCGAGGTTGGCGAAGACGACGGTGAGCCAGAGCCAGACGCTGATGAGCCAGGTGAAGACGGAGGGGTCCAGGACGGCGGAGAGCGTGGTGAGGACGGAGCCCACCTCGACCACGAAGAGCACCGGGTGCTTGACCATCGCCCTCGGGTGCAGCTTGCGTAACGCGTCCGGGAAGGAGGCGATCAGCTGCCGGGGGTCGACGAGACCGCCGGAGACGCGGCGGTGGCGACGCCGGGCGCTGGGGCCGGGCGTCGGCGGTACGAGGTCCTGTGCGGGGGCTTCGGGCGCCAGGTACGGCATCAGGATGTGGCCTTCGGCGGTGTGGGCGGCAGGGAACGACCGCCTCAGCAAACCGCCTGAGGGCACGCCCCCGGCGTGCCCTTACGTGCCCTTGTCGCCCGACGGGCCCGGACTTACACGGTCTTTACGCCGCTGCCGGAACCGTTCGGTTGCGTGATGCCCGACGCGGGGTCTCAGCCGCGCGCGGCGGCGATCTGCCGCGACATGATCGTCGTCAGCTCGTAGGCCGCGTGCGAGGCCGCGACCGAGGTGATCTCGGCGTGGTCGTACGCGGGGGCGACCTCGACCAGGTCGGCGGAGACCAGGTTGCAGGAGGACAGGCCGCGGATGATCTCCAGCAGCTCGCGGGAGGTCAGGCCGCCCGCCTCCGGCGTGCCGGTGCCGGGCGCGTGGGCCGGGTCCAGAACGTCGATGTCGATGGAGATGTACAGCGGGCGGTCGCCCACGCGCTGGCGCAGCTGGTCGGCGATCTCGTCGACGCCGCGGCGCATCACGTCCGCGGAGGTGACGATGCCGAAGCCCATCTTCTCGTCGTCGGTGAGGTCCTTCTTGCCGTACAGCGGGCCGCGCGTACCGACGTGGGACAGCGCCTCGGTGTCGAGGATGCCCTCCTCGACGGCCCGGCGGAACGGCGTGCCATGGGTGTACTCGGCGCCGAAGTACGTGTCCCAGGTGTCCAGGTGCGCGTCGAAGTGCAGCAGGGCGACGGGGCCGTGCTTCTTGGCCACCGAGCGCAGCAGCGGCAGGGCGATGGTGTGGTCGCCGCCGAGGGTCATCATGCGGGCGCCGGTGCCCAGCAGGTCGTCGGCCGCGGCCTCGATGGTCTCGACGGCCTCGTCGATGTTGAACGGGTTCGCGGCGATGTCGCCGGCGTCCGCCACCTGCGCGAGGGCGAAGGGCGAGGCGTCCTGGGCCGGGTTGTACGGGCGCAGCAGGCGCGAGGCCTCGCGGATGGCGTTGCCGCCGAAGCGGGCGCCCGGACGGTAGGAGACGCCGGTGTCGAACGGCACGCCGACGACGGCGACGTCGGCCGTGCCGACCTCGTCGAGGCGCGGCAGCCGGGCGAACGTCGCGGGGCCCGCGTAGCGCGGGATGCGGGAGGAGTCGACGGGGCCGCGCGGTTCACGGGGGGCGGGGGTGCTCATGCTGGGGCCTCTCGGATCACGGACGGGGCGCCGACGGGTCACGGTCACGTCAACGTCGGAGCGACTGCCATAGGACGTACCCGAGGGTAGGCAGGGCGGCGGATTCCGCACATGTACGGAAGTGAAGGGTCCGCCCGTTCATATGGACACGACGTCCATCGCGCTCAGCCGGGGGAGAATGAGCCCATGCCGATACCACCCAGCCGTACCGAGCTGATCGATCACCTCCTCCGTACGCGCATCGCGGGCCATGTGGCCACCCCCCGGGAGAACAACCTCGACCACTACCGCAGGCTCGCGCAGGGCGACCGGCAGTACTGGTTCGGTCTGGAGCTCGGCGACCGGTGGACGGACGAGCAGGACGTGCTGGCCGTCATGGCCGAGCGCTGCGGCGTCAGCGACGACCTCGAGCACCGGGTGGGCCAGGACACGATCGACCCGGAGCTGACGGTGGCGGCGCTGGAGCGCGCGGCGACCCTCCTGCGCAAGGCGGCGGAGGACGGCAAGCGGGTGCTGTTCGCCACGGGCCACCCGGGCGGGCTGCTGGACGTGCACCGCACCACGGCCGCCGCGCTGCGGGCGGCGGGGTGCGAGATCGTCTCCGTCCCCGGCGGGCTGCGGGCGGACGACGGCTCGGTCTACCAGGTCGCCGACGTGGCGGTGTACGAGCGCGGGGCCACCCTCTGGCACACCCACTCCCCCGCCCCCATGGCCGCCATCCTCGACGGCCTGCGGCTGCAGGGCCGCCCCCAGCCGGATCTCGTGGTCGCCGACCACGGCTGGGCGGGCTGCGCGGCGCAGCGCGGCATCGACGCGGTGGGCTTCGCCGACTCCAACGACCCCGCCCTCTTCCTCGCCGAGGCCGAGGGCGTCCTGCAGGTGGCCGTGCCGCTGGACGACCACGTCGTGGACCCGCGCTTCTACGAGCCGATGACCGCGTATCTGCTGGGCGCGGCGGGGCTGCTGTAGGCGGGGCCGTCCAGGCGGGGCTAGGCCTCCTGCTTGCCCCAGCGGCCGTTCCAGCCCTTGACGGCCAGCCAGGAGCCGCCGTAGAGCACGGCGGCTTCGACCGCCCTCAGCGCCAGGCCCGATATCAGCCGGGCGCTGCCGGCGAGTTCGACGACCTCGGCGTGCCAGAAGAACAAGAAGACGGCACCGAAGGCGATCAAGGCCACCCCGGTGGTCATCAGCAGTGCTCGAACCGCGTTGCTCATGGCTGTTCCCGTGCGCGGCATCCCCGTACCCCTCCCGATACTGATCGACTTCAAGAGGGTACGAGGTCGTTCAGGCGCGCGGAACGCGGACGACGCCCTCCTGGATGACGGACACGGCCAACTGCCCGTCCGCCGTGAAGATCCGGCCGCGCGCGAGCCCCCGGCCGCCCTGGGCGGTGGGGCTCTCCTGGTCGTAGAGCAGCCACTCGTCGGCCCTGAAGGGCCGGTGGAACCACATGGCGTGGTCCAGGCTCGCGCCGACGACGTCCCCGACGGCCCAGCCGCCGCGGCCGTGGGCGAGCAGCACGGAGTCCAGGAGCGTCATGTCGGAGACGTAGGTGGCGAGGCAGATGTGCAGCATCGGGTCGTCGGCCAGTTTGCCGTTCGTCCGGAACCACACCTGCGACTTCGGCTCGCGCCGCTCGCCGACGCTGGCCAGCGGCGGCTCGTCCACGTACCGCAGGTCGACCGCGTCGCGCGCCTCCAGGATGCGCTCGACGACCTCGGGGCCGCCCAGGCGGTCGGCGTAGTGGGGCAGCATCTCCGCGGCGGTGGGCAGGGTGAGCGGGTCCGGTGCCGGGGGCATGGGCTCCTGGTGCTCGAGCCCCTCCTCCTCGGTCTGGAAGGACGCGGAGAGGTGGAAGATCGGCTGCCCGTGCTGCACGGCGACGACGCGGCGGGTGGTGAAGGAGCGCCCGTCGCGGATGCGGTCCACGGTGTAGACGATGGGCACCCCGGGGTCGCCCGGGCGCAGGAAGTACGAGTGCAGCGAGTGGGCCCGCCGGTCGGCCGGCACCGTGCGCCCGGCGGCGACCAGGGCCTGCGCGGCGACCTGGCCGCCGAAGACGCGCGGCACGATGGTGGCGCGGCCGGCGGCGCCGCGGAAGATGTTCTCCTCGATCGGCTCGAGGTCGAGCAGGCCGAGCAGGTCGTCGAGGGGGGTGAGGGGCTCGTTCGTCATCGGTCGCCCTACAGACCCATCGACTTGGCGACGATGGACCGCATGACCTCGCTCGTGCCGCCGTAGATGCGGCTGACGCGGGTGTCCGCGTACAGGCGGGCGATCGGGTACTCCATCATGTAGCCGTAGCCGCCGTGCAGCTGGAGGCACTTGTCGATGACGACGGCCGCGCGCTCGGTGGTGAAGAGCTTGGCGGAGGCGGCGTCGGCGGCGGTCAGCTCGCCCGCGTCGTGCGCCTCCAGGGCCCGGTCCACGACCGCCTGCATCGCGTCGACCTCGGACCGGCAGTCGGCCAGCGTGAACTTGGTGTTCTGGAAGGACGCGACCGTCCGGCCGAAGACCGTCCGGTCCCGTACGTACTCCGTGGCGAACGCGACGGCCGCGGCCGACTGCGCGTACGCGCCGAACGCGATGCCCAGGCGCTCCTGCGGCAGGTTGTGCATGAGGTAGGAGAAGGCCTCGCCCTCCTTGCCCAGGAGGTCCTCGACGGGCACCTTGACGTCGGTGAAGGACAGTTCGGCGGTGTCGGAGGTCTTCAGGCCGAGCTTCTCCAGCTTGCGGCCGACCGCGTAGCCCTCGGAGGCGGCGTCGACGGCGAGGATCGAGATGCCGCCGCGCCGGTCCTCGGGGGTGGGCGGGGCGGTCCGCGCGCAGACGAGCACGCGGTCGGCGTGGACGCCGCCGGTGATGAAGGTCTTGGCGCCGTTGAGGACGTAGTGCGTGCCGTCCTCGGAGAGCCGGGCGGTGGTCTTCATGCCGGCCAGGTCGGATCCGGTGCCGGGCTCGGTCATGGCGATGGCGGTCATCATCCCGCCGGAGACGAAGGCCGGCAGCCAGCGCCGTTTCTGCTCCTCGTTCGCGTAGGCGAGGAGGTACGGCAGGCACAGCGCGGTGTGCACGCCCGCGCCGCCGAAGCTCACGCCCGCGCGGGCGCACTCCTCGGTGATGACGGCCTGGAACTTGAACGAGCTCTGGCCGGCGCCGCCGTACTCCTCGGGCACCTCGATGCCGAAGACGCCCAGCTCGCCGAGCGTGCGGTAGAAGTCGCGCGGCACGATGCCCGCCTCGCGCCACTCGTCGTAGTGGGGCACGACCTCGGCGGCGATGAAGTCCCGGATCGTCTCCCGGAAAGCCTCGTGGTCCTCGTTGAAGACGGTGCGGCGCATGACGGCTTCCCCTCCCGCTGTGTAAGCGCTTGCTCAGGCAAGCTACCGGCCGGTACCGGAGCTGTCCAGAACCTGTCGGCGCGATCGCGACGGTCCGCTTCGCGCCACGCACCGCCCGGCCGGGCGGTCAGGCCGAGAGCGTGGCGAGCGCCCCCAGCGCGAGGCGGCGCAGCAGCGCGGCCGTCGCCGCCCGGCTGGGCAGGGCGCCGGGGCGACCGAGGTGCGGGGTGGAGTTCAGCAGCCCGAAGACGGCGTGGACGGCGGCCCGGGCCTCGGCCTCGGCGGCGTCCGGGTGCAGCCGGCGGACCACGTCGACCCACAGCTCGACGTACTGACGCTGCAGGGAGCGGACCAGCTTGCGGTCGGTGTCGCGCAGCTGGCCCAGCTCGCGGTCGTGGAGGGTGATCAGCGCGCGGTCGTCGAGGGCGAAGTCGATGTGCCCGTCGATGAGCGCGTCGAGCACCTCGGCCGGGCCGGCCCCGGCCTCGGCGGCGTCGGCCACCCGCTGCCGGCCGCCCGCGAAGAGCCGGCCGCTGATACCCACCAGCAGCTCGGCCAGCATCGCGTCCTTGCCCGCGAAGTGGCGGTAGAGCCCGGGGCCGCTGATGCCGACCGCCGCTCCTATCTCGTCCACCCCGACGCCGTGGAAGCCGCGCTCGGCGAAGAGCCGGGCGGCCTCCCGGAGGATCTGCTCGCGGCGGGTGGGGGGGGAGCCGCCTGGGGGCGGGCGGGTGCGTCATTCACGAAATCGATTCTAGACAGCGGCGTTAGTGGTCGTTAACCTGAAGGCGGATGTGTTAACGCTCATTAACCGAGCAAGGGAGCTCGAGTACATGCAGCAGGCACCGGTGCTGGGGAGCGCCGCAGATCCGGCCTCCGACGCCTGGCGGGCCAACGAGGCCGCGCACCGCGAGCTGGTGGCGGGGCTGCGGGAGAAGCTGGCCGAGGCACGGCTGGGCGGCGGCGAAAGGGCCCGCGAGCGGCACACCGCGCGCGGCAAGCTGCTGCCGCGCGACCGGGTGGACGCCCTGCTGGACCCCGGCTCGCCGTTCCTGGAGATCGCCCCGCTGGCGGCCGACGGGATGTACGGCGGCGCCGCCCCCGCGGCGGGGGTCATCGCGGGCATCGGCCGGGTCTCCGGCCGCGAGACGGTGATCGTCGCCAACGACGCCACCGTCAAGGGCGGCACGTATTACCCCATGACCGTCAAGAAGCACCTGCGCGCCCAGGAGATCGCCCTGGAGAACAGGCTCCCGTGCCTGTACCTCGTCGACTCCGGCGGCGCGTTCCTGCCCCTGCAGGACGAGGTCTTCCCCGACCGGGAGCACTTCGGCCGCATCTTCTACAACCAGGCCCGCATGTCCGGCGCCGGCATCCCGCAGATCGCCGCGGTCCTCGGCTCGTGCACGGCCGGCGGCGCCTACGTCCCCGCCATGAGCGACGAGGCCGTCATCGTGCGCGGCCAGGGCACCATCTTCCTGGGCGGCCCGCCGCTGGTGAAGGCCGCGACGGGCGAGGTCGTCACGGCCGAGGAGCTGGGCGGCGGCGAGGTTCACTCGAAGGTGTCGGGCGTCACCGACCATCTCGCCGAGGACGACGCCCACGCCCTGCGCATCGTGCGGACCATCGTCTCCACGCTCCCCGAGCGCGGGCCCCTGCCCTGGTCCGTGGAGCCGGCCGAGGAGCCCGTGGCCGACCCCGCGGGGCTCTACGGCGCCGTCCCGGTGGACTCGCGCACACCGTACGACGTGCGCGAGGTGATCGCCCGGGTCGTCGACGGCTCGCGCTTCGCCGAGTTCAAGGCCGAGTTCGGCCAGACCCTGGTGACGGGCTTCGCCCGCATCCACGGCCACCCCGTCGGCATCGTCGCCAACAACGGCATCCTCTTCTCCGAGTCCGCCCAGAAGGGCGCCCACTTCATCGAGCTGTGCGACCAGCGCGGCGTCCCCCTGCTCTTCCTGCAGAACATCTCCGGCTTCATGGTCGGCCGGCAGTACGAGGCGGGCGGCATCGCCAAGCACGGCGCCAAGATGGTCACGGCCGTGGCGTGCGCGCGCGTGCCGAAGCTGACGGTCGTCATAGGCGGCTCCTACGGCGCGGGCAACTACTCCATGTGCGGCCGCGCCTATTCGCCGCGCTTCCTGTGGATGTGGCCCAACGCCAAGATCTCCGTCATGGGCGGCGAGCAGGCCGCCTCGGTCCTCGCGACCGTCAAGCGCGACCAGCTCGAGGCGCGCGGCGAGCAGTGGAGCGCGGAGGACGAGGAGGCCTTCCGGGCCCCCGTCCGCGAGCAGTACGAAACCCAGGGCAACGCCTACTACGCGACCGCCCGGCTGTGGGACGACGGTGTCATCGACCCCTTGGAGACCCGGCAGGTGCTGGGCCTGGCCCTGACCGCCTGTGCCAACGCCCCCCTGGGCGAGCCCGGCTACGGCGTCTTCCGGATGTGAGGCGGAGCATGTTCGAGACTGTCCTTGTCGCCAACCGGGGCGAGATCGCCGTACGGGTCATCCGTACGCTGCGCGCCCTCGGCATCCGTTCCGTCGCCGTGTACAGCGACGCCGACGCCGGCGCCCGGCACGTCCGCGAGGCCGACACCGCGGTGCGCATCGGCCCGGCGGCCGCCTCCGAGAGCTATCTGTCCATCGAGCGGCTGCTGGACGCCGCCGCGCGCACCGGCGCCGAGGCCGTCCACCCCGGCTACGGCTTCCTCGCCGAGAACGCCGCCTTCGCCCGTGCCTGCGCCGGTGCCGGGCTCGCCTTCATCGGCCCGCCCGCCGAGGCCATCGAGCTGATGGGCGACAAGATCCGCGCCAAGGAGACGGTCCGGGCGGCGGGCGTGCCGGTCGTGCCCGGCTCCGTGGGCAGCGGCCTGAGCGACGAGCGGCTCGTCGAGGCCGCCCGGGAGATCGGCATGCCCGTGCTGCTGAAGCCGTCGGCCGGCGGCGGCGGCAAGGGCATGCGGCTCGTGCGCGACGAGGCGCTGCTCGGCGAGGAGATCACCGCCGCCCGGCGCGAGGCGCGCGGCTCCTTCGGCGACGACACGCTGCTCGTCGAGCGCTGGGTCGACCGGCCCCGGCACATCGAGATCCAGGTACTGGCGGACGGCCACGGCAACGTCATCCACCTCGGCGAGCGCGAGTGCTCGCTGCAGCGGCGGCACCAGAAGATCATCGAGGAGGCGCCGAGCGTCCTGCTGGACGAGCCGACGCGCGCGGCCATGGGCGAGGCGGCGGTGCAGGCGGCGCGGTCCTGCGGTTACGCGGGCGCGGGCACGGTGGAGTTCATCGTTCCCGGCGACGCCCCCTCCTCCTACTACTTCATGGAGATGAACACCCGGCTGCAGGTCGAGCACCCCGTGACGGAGCTGGTCACGGGCCTCGACCTGGTGGAGTGGCAGATCCGCGTCGCCTCCGGCGAGGTGCTGGGCCCCTCCCAGAAGGACGTGACGTTCTCCGGCCACGCGATCGAGGCCCGCGTCTGCGCGGAGACGGCGCGCGTGAGCGGCGACCGCGTCGACTTCCTGCCGTCGGCCGGCACCGTGCTCGCGCTGCGCGAGCCGGCGGGCGAGGGGATACGGGTCGACTCCGGCCTGGCCGAGGGCGGCGACGTGGGCACGTCGTACGACCCGATGCTCGCCAAGGTGATCGCCCACGGCCCCGACCGCGCCACCGCCCTGCGCCGCCTGCGGGCGGCTCTCGCCGGGACCACCGTCCTGGGCGTGGACACCAACGTGGGCTTCCTGCGGCGCCTGCTGGCCCACCCGGACGTCGTCTCGGGCGACCTGGACACCGGCCTGGTGGACCGGGACGCCGCGTCCCTGGTGCCGGCCGACGTGCCGCGGGAGGTCTACGCCGCCGGGGCCCTGCGCGCCCAGGCCCGGCTGTCCGAGGAGCGGGCCGAAGGCCCCTCGGGCTGGGCGGACCCCTTCTCCGCGCCCAGCGGCTGGCGGCTGGGCGGCACCCCCGCCTGGACGCCCCACCACTTCCGCGTGCCGGGGCAGGCCCCGGTGACGGTCCGGGTGCGCGAGGGCGAGGTGGCCGTCGGCGAGGCCGGCCCGGCCGGCGCGAAGCTGCTGCCGGACCGGGGCGCCGGGATCGCCCTCGAGATCGACGGCGTCACCCACGCCTTCGCCCACGCGGCCGGCCCCCGGGGCACCTGGCTCGCCCGGGACGGCGACGCCTGGCACCTGACCCCCCACGACCCCGTGGCCGCCGCCCTCACCGGTGGCGGCGGCGCCGCCCACGCGGGCACGCTCACCGCCCCCATGCCCGGCACGGTCACCGTGGTCAAGGCGGCCGTCGGGGACGAGGTCGCCGCCGGCCAGAGCCTCCTCGTCGTCGAGGCGATGAAGATGGAGCACGTCATCGCCGCCCCGCACGCCGGCACCGTCACCGAGCTCGACGTGACCGCCGGCAGCACGGTGGCGATGGACCAGGTCCTGGCCGTCGTCACCCCGGTCGCGCCCCTGGAGGAATCATGATCGGCCAGCTGCCCATGGCCGTGCCCGACCCGGCCCTCCCCTCCCGCGTCCGTATCCACGAGGTGGGCCCCCGCGACGGCCTGCAGAACGAGAAGACGATCGTCCCGACGGAGGTCAAGGCGGAGTTCATCCGCCGGCTGGCGGCCGCCGGGCTCGACACCGTCGAGGCCACCAGCTTCGTGCACCCCCAGTGGGTGCCCCAGCTGGCCGACGCCGAGCAGCTGCTGCCGATGCTCGAGGGCGTCGGGGCCCGCCTCCCGGTGCTGGTGCCCAACCGGCGCGGTCTCGACCGCGCGCTCGCCCTCGGCGCCCGTGAGGTCGCCGTCTTCGGCAGCGTGACCGAGTCGTTCGCCAAGGCCAACCTCAACCGCACCGTCGACGAGTCGCTGGAGATGTTCGCCCCGGTCGTCGCGACGGCCCGCGAGGCCGGCCTCAGGGTGCGCGGCTATCTCTCCATGTGCTTCGGCGACCCGTGGGAGGGCGCCGTGCCGATCGAGCGGACGGTCCGCGTCGCCCGCCGCCTGCTCGACCTCGGCTGCGACGAGCTGAGCCTGGGCGACACCATCGGCGTGGCCACCCCCGGCCACGTCACGGCGCTGCTGGCCGCGCTCAACGAGGCCGCCGTGCCCACCGACCGCCTCGCCGTGCACTTCCACGACACCTACGGCCAGGCCCTCGCCAACACCCTCGCCGCCCTGCGGCACGGCGTGAGCACGGTCGACGCCTCGGCCGGCGGCCTCGGCGGCTGCCCGTACGCCAAGAGCGCCACCGGCAATCTCGCCACCGAAGACCTCGTATGGATGCTCGACGGCCTCGGTGTCACCACCGGCGTCGATCTCGGCCGTCTCACCGCCACCAGCGTGTGGATGGCCCGCCAACTGGGCCGACCCAGCCCGTCCCGCACCGTCCGTGCCCTCTCCCACCAGGAGCCCTGAGCCATGTCGCTGGACCACCGCCTCTCCCCCGAGCACGAGGAACTCCGCCGCACCGTGGAGGAGTTCGCACACGACGTCGTCGCCCCGAAGATCGGCGACTTCTACGAGCGGCACGAGTTCCCGTACGAGATCGTGCGGGAGATGGGCCGCATGGGCCTGTTCGGGCTGCCGTTCCCCGAGGAGTACGGCGGCATGGACGGGGACTACCTGGCCCTCGGGCTGGTCCTCGAGGAGCTCGCCCGCGTGGACTCCTCCGTGGCCATCACCCTCGAGGCGGGGGTCTCGCTCGGCGCGATGCCCATCTACCGCTTCGGCACCGAGGAGCAGAAGCGGGAGTGGCTGCCGAAGCTCTGCTCCGGCGAGATGCTGGGCGCTTTCGGCCTGACCGAGCCCGACGGCGGCTCCGACGCGGGCGCCACCCGCACCACGGCCCGCCTGGACGAGGCCACCGGCGAATGGGTGATCAACGGCACCAAGTGCTTCATCACCAACTCCGGCACGGATATCACCGGCCTGGTCACCGTCACCGCCGTCACCGGCCGCAAGCCGGACGGCAAGCCCCTGATCTCCTCGATCATCGTGCCGTCCGGCACCCCCGGCTTCACGGTGGCGGCCCCCTACTCCAAGGTCGGCTGGAACGCCTCCGACACCCGCGAGCTGTCCTTCTCCGACGTCCGGGTGCCGGCCGCCAACCTGCTGGGCGAGCAGGGCCGCGGCTACGCCCAGTTCCTGCGGATACTGGACGAGGGCCGTATCGCGATCTCCGCCCTGGCCACGGGCCTGGCCCAGGGCTGCGTCGACGAGTCCCTGTCGTACGCGAAGACCCGCGAGGCCTTCGGCCGGCCGATCGGCTCCAACCAGGCCATCCAGTTCAAGATCGCCGACATGGAGATGCGGGCCCACACCGCCCGGATCGCCTGGCGCGACGCCGCCTCCCGCCTGGTGCACGGCGAGCCGTTCAAGAAGGAGGCGGCGCTGGCCAAGCTCTACTCCTCCGAGATCGCGGTCACCAACGCCCGCGAGGCCACCCAGATCCACGGCGGCTACGGCTTCATGAACGAATACCCGGTCGCCCGGATGTGGCGCGACTCCAAGATCCTCGAGATCGGCGAGGGCACGAGCGAGGTCCAGCGCATGCTGATCGCCCGCGAGCTGGGACTCACGGACTGACCGCTCGGGGGGGAACCCGGGCGGGAACCCTCCCCCGCCCGGCCCGGCCTGCCCCTTTCCTCCCCCGCCCGGCCCGGCCTGCCCCTGCCCTCCCCGGCCGGCCGGCCCGGCCTGGCAAATCAGGCGATCTTCAGACGTTTGCAGCTGATTCACCTCACATTCCCTGGATTCCCTGCCCGAAATCGGGCAGGATTCTTGCGAATGCTCTCCGTAGCCCTCAGTATCGACGGGTGCTCGAACGCCGTATGCCCCATGACGACCTGGTCGACCACCTGGTGCGCAGCACGCCGCTTCAGCGCGGCGAGGCTGCCCGGGTGGTCCTGGACGTGCTGGCGTACTTCGACGAGACGGCCGAGGAGTTCGTCCGCCGCCGCCACCGCGAGTTGCAGTCCGGCGGGCTGAACAACACGGAGATCTTCGAGCGGATCGCCGCGGAGCTGCCGCACCGCGCCGTGGCACCACCCGAGCTCTCACTGCGGCAACTGCGTCGCATCGTCTACGGCTGAACCGGCAGCCGGGACGGAAACGGTGAGGCGGCCCCGCACGGCCGCCTCACCGCTTCCACCGTCGTCGTCGCCTCCGGGCGCCACTGATCGTTTAACCTGGGAGGGTCACCTATGTGTGGAATCGTCGGATACATCGGCAAGCGTGACGTCGCTCCGCTGCTGCTGGAGGGCCTGCAGCGGCTGGAGTACCGCGGCTACGACTCCGCGGGCATAGCCCTGCACGCCAGCGGCAAGGCCGGCGGCCTGAAGTCCGCCAAGGCCAAGGGTCGCGTCCGCGAGCTGGAGGCCCGCCTCCCCAAGCGCTTCGCCGGCACCACCGGCATCGCCCACACCCGCTGGGCCACCCACGGCGCCCCGAACGACGTCAACGCCCACCCGCACCTGGACGCGGAGGAGAAGGTCGCCGTCGTCCACAACGGCATCATCGACAACGCCTCCGACCTGCGTGCCAAGCTGACGGCCGAGGGCTTCGTCTTCGTCTCCGACACCGACACCGAGGTCCTCGCCCACCTCATCGCCCGCTCCGAGGCCGGCACGCTGGAGGAGAAGGTCCGCGAGGCGGTCAAGTACATCGAGGGCACGTACGGCATCGCCGTCCTGCACGCCGACTTCCCGGACCGCATCGTCGTCGCCCGCAACGGCTCCCCCGTGGTGCTGGGCATCGGCGAGAAGGAGATGTTCGTCTCCTCCGACGTCGCCGCCCTGGTCAGCCACACCCGCCAGGTCGTCACCCTCGACGACGGCGAGATGGCCACCCTGCGCGCCGACGACTACCGCACGTACACCACCGAGGGCTCCTCCACCTCGGCCCAGCCGACCACCGTGGAGTGGGAGGCCGAGTCGTACGACATGGGCGGCCACGACACGTACATGCACAAGGAGATCCACGAGCAGGCCGACGCCGTGGACCGCGCGCTGCGCGGCCGCATCGACGACCGCTTCTCCACCGTGCACCTCGGCGGCCTGAACCTCGACGCCCGCGACGCCCGCGCGGTGCGCCGGGTCAAGATCCTCGGCTGCGGCACCTCGTACCACGCCGGTCAGATCGGCGCCCAGATGATCGAGGAGCTGGCCCGCATCCCCGCGGACGCCGAGCCGGCCTCCGAGTTCCGCTACCGCAACCCGGTCGTGGACCCCGACACCCTCTACATCGCCGTCTCCCAGTCCGGTGAGACCTACGACGTCCTCGCCGCCGTCCAGGAGCTCAAGCGCAAGGGCGCCCGCGTCCTGGGCCTGGTGAACGTGGTCGGCTCGGCGATCGCCCGCGAGACCGACGGCGGCATCTACGTGCACGCCGGCCCCGAGGTCTGCGTCGTCTCCACCAAGTGCTTCACCAACATGGTGGTCTCCTTCGGCCTGCTCGCCCTGCACCTGGGCCGCACCCGCGACCTGTCCGTCGCCGACGGCAAGCGGATCATCGAGGGCCTGCGCAAGCTGCCCGGCCAGATCGAGGAGATCCTGGCGAACGAGGCGCAGATCGAGGAGCTGGCCAAGGAGTACGCCGAGGCCAAGTCGATGATGTTCATCGGCCGCGTCCGGGGCTACCCGGTGGCCCGCGAGGCCTCGCTGAAGCTGAAGGAGGTCTCGTACATCCACGCCGAGGCCTACCCGGCCTCCGAGCTCAAGCACGGCCCGCTGGCCCTGATCGAGCCCGCCATGCCGACCGTCGCGATCGTCCCGAACGACGAGCTGCTGGAGAAGAACCGCGCCGCGCTCGAGGAGATCAAGGCCCGTAGCGGCCGCATCCTCGCCGTCGCGCACCAGGAGCAGGAGAAGGCCGACCACACGATCGTGGTGCCGAAGAACGAGGACGAGCTCGACGCCATCCTGATGGGCATCCCGCTGCAGCTCTTCGCCTACTACACGGCGAAGGCCATGGGCCGCGACATCGACAAGCCGCGCAACCTGGCGAAGTCCGTCACGGTCGAGTAGTCACGGCCGGGCGATTTCGCCCTGGTCCGCCCCGGCCCGCCCCCGGCGGGCCCCCAAGCCCTCTCGGACCTGTCCGCACCTGTCCGCGACAGGTACGAGAGGACGGCCCTCCCCACGCGTGCCACCACGCGCGCGGGGAGGGCCGCCTCCCCTGTGCCGGCGTCGCCCTCACACCGGCGGTGATGCCACCGGTCCCGGGAACCGTCACCTCCCGTCCGGCGGCACGACAGCGTCGTGTGCCGGAGACCTACCCGCACCCGGGGCACGAGCCACCTCTACGCGTGAGTAGATTTCGCGGCTCGCCAAGGCACGCGCCAAGGCATGCCAAGACGCACGTCAAGACGCGCTTCACGCCGGATTCGACGCCATCGGCCTTTCGGTCCGCGGGAGTTGACATGCCTCCGGGGCATGTCCGGACAGGTCCGGTCGCTCTACGGGATGACCACGACCGGCCGCTGGGCGCGCCGCGCCAGCCGGCCCGCCACCGAGCCGAAGATCCGGCCGACCAGGCCGTGCGTGGAGCCCACCACGATCGCGTCCGCCGCGTACTCCCGGCCGACCTCTTCGAGCTCATGGCAGATGTCCCCACCACGCTCCACAAGAATCCAGGGCACTTCGGACAAATAGTCCGCGCAGGCGAGTTCCAGGCCCAGCACCTCGGTGCGGTGATCGGGAACGTCCACGAAGACCGGCGGCTCACAGCCGGCCCACACCGTCGTCGGCAGCCGGTTGGCCACATGCACGATGATCAGGCCCGAGCCGGAACGGCGGGCCATCCCGATTGCATACGCAAGCGCTCGCTCGCTCGACATGGAACCGTCGAAGCCCACCACGACGCCGTGCTGGAACGCCGGATCGCAGGAATGACGTGTTTCTTCCGCCGCTTCGGGATGCGCCGTCTGATCGGCGATCCGCTTGCGGTCCGCGGGTTCGGAGAATTCGTGACCGGCCATCGGTGTCTCGGCGAAGGAAGCCTCGTGTCGAGGGGATCAGCGGTGGACTGGTTGGAGTTGTCGGGGGGCACGCCCTCGGATGGATCATGGACGGCCAAATCCGTCCGGGATTCATCTTTTCAAGTGCTTACCCCCAGGGTACGGCGACACTGCCTGCCTGCCCAGAGGCCGCCGCACGGGAACGAGCCCCCGTGGGCGTTCCCCGGAGCATGCACGAGCGCGGCGCGTAGCGCAATGGCCCCGGCTCTACTCACTGGTACCCACTCCCCAGTGACCCAGGCCCCCGGGCCGCCGTTGTAGTACCGCGTACCACCTCCAGCAGCCGCCAGCAGGGAGCCGCTCGTGCCCGGAACCCGTGATGACGCCCGCGAGGACACCTCCGAGGGGCAGTCCCCCGATCCGGTGAGCGACGTGGTCCGCTGGGCGGCGTTCAGCTGCGTCCTGGTTCCGGTCGTCCTGCTGATGTGCGGTCAGTCCTTCGGCGGCGCGGCCGGCACCGCGGCCGGTCTGGTGGCCCTCACCTCCGCCTGTCACGCCCTCCTGCGCCAGTCGGCGCGCACCGCCGCGAGGGTCTCCTCGGAACAGCCGATTCCGCACCGCGGCAGGCGCGGCCGGACGGGCGGCGGAAGCCATCGCGGGGCGCGTCATCCGGGCTCCTGATCCCCCCTCGACGGACCCTCTCGCACGCCTGCACCCGTAGGTTTTCAGCCAAGTTCGGCCCGAACTTCACACCTTGGCCAAAGAGCCCTCCAACAGCCGGTCGACCAGCAAGGAAACGGGCCTGCAGGGCGGTTGCCGCCTACGGACAGAGGGCATGGGCGAGAGGCGTACTTTTCACCGGGGCCTGCAAGTGCAACGCTTCGTGATCGAACGCTTCGCGCCAAGTTGTCATGTCGACTTAGAGGCGGGTGGTGAACTGGTCACCGCGTCTCCAAACGACGCAGTAGATTCGATCTTGGCCATGACCGGCGGGGGAACCGTTCAGGACCGAGGGGAAACGTGCAGGACCGAGAGGACTCGACCGCCGAGGGGGGCTTAGCGCCATGAGCCAGGACTCCACGACCGCACCGGAGGCCGCGCGTAAGCTCTCCGGACGCCGCCGCCGGGAGATCGTCGCCGTACTTCTTTTCAGCGGCGGCCCCATCTTCGAAAGCTCCATTCCGCTCTCCGTGTTCGGGATCGACCGACAGGACGCAGGAGTTCCCCGCTACCGATTGCTGGTGTGCGCGGGCGAAGATGTGCCATTGCGAACGACCGGCGGCCTGGAATTGACCGCACCGTACGGCCTGGAGGCACTCTCCAGGGCCGGCACCGTAGTCGTACCGGCCTGGCGGTCGATCACCCAGCCGCCACCGGCCGCCGCACTCGACGCGCTGCGCCGGGCCCATGAAGAGGGGGCCCGCATCGTCGGGCTGTGCACCGGGGCCTTCGTACTGGCCGCCGCGGGCCTGCTCGACGGCAGGCCCGCCACCACCCACTGGATGTACGCGCCCACGCTCGCCAAGCGCTATCCGTCGGTCCATGTGGACCCCCGGGAGCTCTTCGTGGACGACGGCGACGTACTGACGTCCGCGGGCACCGCGGCAGGCATCGATCTGTGCCTGCACATCGTCCGCACCGACCACGGCGCCGACGCCGCGGGGGCCCTGGCCCGCCGCCTCGTCGTGCCACCGCGCCGCAGCGGAGGACAGGAGCGCTACCTCGACAGGTCTTTACCGGAGGAGATCGGCGCCGACCCGCTCGCCGAGGTCGTCGCCTGGGCGCTGGAGCACCTCCACGAGCAGTTCGACGTGGAGACCCTGGCCGCCCGCGCCTATATGAGCCGTCGCACGTTCGACCGACGGTTCCGCTCGCTCACCGGGAGCGCCCCGTTGCAGTGGCTGATCACTCAGCGGGTGCTGCAGGCGCAGCGACTCCTGGAGACCTCGGACTATTCCGTGGACGAGGTCGCCGGGCGCTGCGGCTTCCGTTCGCCGGTGGCCCTGCGCGGCCACTTCCGCCGGCAGCTGGGATCCTCCCCCGCCGCCTACCGGGCCGCCTACCGGGCGCGCCGGCCGCAGAGCGGGCCGGAGCGCGTGGAGCGGAGCGAGCGGGCGGAGCGTGTGGAGCGGGGTGAGCGCGGGGACCGGTTCGACCGGCCGGATCCCGTCGAGCACCGTTCCGGCGAGCCGTCGCTCATGGGGATGCGGCGCACGGCCATGGCTCCGGCCGCGCACGCGGTGACGGGTGCGCCCCTGGGCAGCCCGCCGCCGCACGTCGGCCACGGAGGTCATATGGGCCACGCCGGTCACGGCGGAAGTCATGGGATGAACCCCAATGATTCCGGCAAATCGGATGCCGACCTCTATGCTCCACGCCTGCCCGGTCAGCGGGAGCGCCCCGTAGGGTGAGACGTATGAACGATCGCATGGTGTGGATCGACTGCGAGATGACCGGGCTCTCGCTGTCGGCCGACGCGCTCATCGAGGTGGCCGCCCTGGTCACCGACTCTGAGCTGAACATCCTCGGGGACGGCGTGGACATCGTCATCCGCCCGCCCGCCGAGGCCCTCGCCACCATGCCCGAGGTGGTGCGCCAGATGCACACGGCCTCCGGGCTGCTCACGGAGCTGGACGGCGGGACGACGCTCGAGGAAGCGGAGCGTCAGGTCCTGGAGTACGTCCGTGAGCACGTCCCGGAGGCGGGCAAGGCCCCGCTGTGCGGAAACTCGGTCAGCACCGACCGTGGATTCCTGCTGCGGGACATGCCCGCCCTGGAGGGTCACCTGCACTACCGGATCGTGGACGTGTCCTCGGTGAAGGAGCTGGCCCGCCGCTGGTTCCCGCGCGCCTACTTCAGCAGCCCCAAGAAGACCGGCAACCACAGGGCACTGTCCGACATCCGCGAATCGATCGCCGAGCTCCGCTACTACCGCGAGGCGATCTTCGTGCCGCAGCCCGGTCCGGACTCCGACACGGCGAAGGCCATCGCGGCCAAACACGTCCTGCCCGTCCAGGCGTAAAGCCGCAGCCAGGCATAGTGACGCAGCTCGCTCCCGGCACGACGAGAGCTGGGAGCGAGCACCCCTCCGGACCCTGTACACTTTTTCTCGGCCGGTAAGAAACACGGAAACAAACACCGGACATGGTGGGTATAGCTCAGCAGGTAGAGCACCTGGTTGTGGTCCAGGATGTCGCGGGTTCGAGTCCCGTTACTCACCCTGATGAAGAGCCCGGTTCGCGTAAGCGGACCGGGCTCTTATCGTTTTGTAGCCCTCACGGGTGATGCACGGCGCGGCCAGGGGAAGTTCGGCGTCGGTCCGGGGAATGCTCAGGTGCCGACACCGGACGAAGGGTCATGATCGATGGCAACGGGCAAAGTGAAGTGGTTCAACGCCGACAAGGGCTTCGGCTTCATCCAGCAGGACGATGGCGGTCCGGATGTGTTCGTCCACTTCTCCGCCATCCAAACCACCGGCTTCCGAGAACTGCACGAGGGCGACAGCGTCAGCTACGACGTCACCCAGGGACCGAAGGGACCGCAGGCTGAGAACGTCAACGTCGAGAGGTGACCCCGGCCTGGCCGAGCGGTCCCTACCGACGCCGGGCGCTGGTCCTCGCGGCCGCCGCCGCGCTCCTCCTCGTCGTGAGCGTGCTCGACGGCTGCGCCCGGGACGGCAGTGACGACGACGCCGGGCACCACCGGCGGACCACGGTCACCATCGGCACCTTCGGTGTCTTCGGCTACCGCCAGGCCGGGCTCTACGAGGAGTACGAGCGGCTGCACCCGGACGTCGTCGTCAAGGAAAGCGTCATCGAGCGCAACGACGCCTACTACCCGCAGCTGCTCACCCACCTCGCGGCCGGCAGCGGGCTCGCCGATATCCAGGCCATGGAGGTGGGCAACGTCCACGAAGTGGCGGCCGCCCAGGGCCGCCTCTTCGAGGACCTGTCCCGGGCGAAGGGCGTCCGGCGGGCGGACTGGCTGCCGTGGAAGTGGGCACAGGCCACCACGCCCGACGGCCGGACCATCGGCCTCGGCACGGACATCGGGCCGATCGCCCTGTGCTACAGAAAGGACCTCTTCCGGCGGGCCGGGCTGCCCACCGACCGGGAGGCGGTCGGCCGGCTGTGGGCCGGCGACTGGCAGAAGTACATCGACACCGGCAAGGCCTACGCCCGCCGGGCCCCGGCCGGCACGGTCTTCACCGACTCGGCGGCCGGCATCTACAACGCCTCGGTCCACGCCTATCCCGAGCGCTACCACGACCGCTCCGGCCGGCCCGTCTACATGGACTCCCCCGCGGTCAGAACGTCCTGGGACCTGGCCGTGCAGGCGGTGCGCGCCGGGCTGACGGCCCGCCTCAAGCAGTTCGAGAAGCCCTGGGACCAGGCCTTCGCGAACGGCCGCTTCGCCACCGTCGCCTGCCCGCCCTGGATGCTCGGCTACATCAAGGAGAAGTCGGGCGCCGCCGGCCGGGGCGCGTGGGACGTGGCCGCGGCCCCCCGGCCCGCCAACTGGGGCGGCTCCTTCGTCACGGTCCCGAAGGCCGCCCGGCACAAGGCGGCCGCGATCGAGCTGGCCGTCTGGCTGACCGCCCCCGCCCAGCAGGCCCGGCTCTTCGAACGGCAGGCGAGCATCCCCTCCACCCCGGCCTCGTACGCCATGCCCGCGGTCAGGGACGCGCGGAACCCCTACTTCGGCGACGCCCCCATCGGGCGGATCTTCACCACGGCCGCCCGGTCGGTGCCCCTGCTGGTCTTCGGCCCGGGGGAGCAGCAGATCGGCACGGCGTTCACCGACATCGGCATCGCCCAGGTCGAACAACAGGGCAGGTCCCCCGCGGCCGGCTGGGCGGCGGCGCAGAAGGAGATCAAGAACGCGGTGGACGAGTGACCGCCACGACCACGGCGGTGGAGGGGGCGGAAGCGGGCCCCGCCGGCCGCGACCGGGACCGCCCGGCCGCCTGGCGCAGCCGCCTCTACCGCTGGGACCTGCGCTACAGCCCGTACGCGTTCGTCGCGCCGTTCTTCGCCTTCTTCGCCGCGTTCGGGCTCTTCCCTCTCCTCTATACGGGCTGGGCCTCGCTGCACCGGGTGGAGCTGACCGCCCCGGACCGCATGGTGTGGGTGGGTGCGCACAACTACCTCCGGCTGCTCGACAACGACTTCTTCTGGAACGCGCTGCGCAACACCGTCACCATCGGGGTCCTCTCCACCGTCCCCCAGCTGCTGATGGCCCTGGGCCTGGCCCATCTGCTCCACTACCGGCTGCGCGCCGCGACGTTCTGGCGGGTCGCGCTGCTGACCCCGTACGCCACCTCGGTCGCCGCCGCCACCCTGGTCTTCGTCCTGCTCTACGGGCGCGACTACGGCCTGGTGAACTGGGCCCTGGGCACCCTGGGCGTCGGCCCGGTCGACTGGCAGAACGGCACCTGGAGCTCGCGGTGCGCGGTCTCCTCGATCGTGATCTGGCGGTGGACGGGCTACAACGCGCTCATCTATCTCGCCGCCATGCAGGCGGTGCCCGACGAGCTGTACGAGTCGGCGGCGCTGGACGGGGCGTCGCGCGGGCGGCAGTTCCTGCACATCACCGTTCCGGCGCTGCGGCCGACGATCCTCTTCACCGTCGTGGTCTCGACGATCGGGGCGACCCAGCTCTTCGGCGAGCCCCTGCTGTTCGGCGGGGCGGGCGGCCAGAAGGGCGGCGCCTCGCACCAGTTCCAGACGCTCGGGCTCTACCTCTACGAGCAGGGCTGGTTCTACTACCACCTCGGGCGGGCCTCGGCCGTCGCCTGGAGCATGTTCCTCCTTCTGCTGCTCGTGGCCGCGGTCAACGTGCTGATCGCGCGCCGGCTGCGGAAGGACCGGTGAGAGGAGCCCATGGCGATGCCACCCCGTGCGGGACGGCCGCTGCGCGCCGGGCCGGTCGGCTACGCGGTGCTGGCGCTGTTCACCGCGGGCTCGCTGTTCCCCCTCGTCTGGACGGCCGTCGCCGCCTCGCGTTACAACGCCCGGCTGGCCCGCACCCCGCCGCCGCTGTGGTTCGGGGACCGTCTCGGAGAGAACCTGGGCACGGCGTGGAGCGACGCCAACATGGGGCTCGCGCTGTTCAACACCACGCTCGTGGCCGGGACGGTCGCGCTCGGCACAGTGCTCTTCTGCACGATCGCCGGCTTCGCCTTCGCCAAGCTGCGGTTCCGGCTGAAGAACGTCCTGCTGTCGCTGACCGTCGGCACGATGATGGTGCCGCCGCAGCTCAGTGTCGTCCCGCTGTTCATGGTGGTCGCCGGCCTGGGCTGGACCGACCGGCTGCAGACCGTGGTGCTGCCCACGCTGGTCAGCGCGTTCGGGGTCTTCTTCATGCGGCAGTACCTCGTGGAGGCGCTGCCCACCGAGCTGATCGAGGCGGCCCGGACGGACGGCGCGAGCAGCTGGCGCGTGGTGTGGCACATCGTCTTCCCCGTCGCCCGGCCGGCGATGGCCGTGCTGGGGATGCTCTCCTTCGTCCAGGCGTGGAACGACTTCTTCTGGCCCGTGATCGCGCTGACCCAGGAGAACCCGACCGTGCAGGTGGCGCTCACCGGGCTCGGCCGGGGCTATGTGCCCGACCAGGCCGTGGTCATGGCCGGGGCGCTGCTGGGCACCCTGCCGCTGCTGCTGGCCTTCGCCCTCTTCGGCCGCCAGATCGTCGGCGGCATCATGCGGGGCGCGGTCAAAGGCTGATCCGTCCACTCTCTCCCCTCCCCTTCCTCTCACCTCTTCGGGAGCGACCATGACCGTGACCTTTCCGACCGGCTTCCTGTGGGGCGCCGCGACCGCCGCCTACCAGGTCGAGGGCGCGGCCCGAGAGGACGGCCGGACCCCCTCCATCTGGGACACGTTCTCCCGCACCCCCGGCCGGGTGCTGGGCGGCGACACCGGCGACACGGCCACCGGCCACTACCACCGCCGCGAGGAGGACGTCCGGCTCATGGCGGAGCTGGGGCTGGGCGCGTACCGCTTCTCCGTCTCCTGGCCGCGCGTGCAGCCCACCGGCCGGGGGCCCGCCTCCCGCGGCGGACTGGACTTCTACCGCGCGCTCGTCGACGACCTCCTGGCCCGGGGCATCCAACCGATGCTGACGCTCTATCACTGGGACCTGCCCCAGGAGCTGGAGGACGCGGGCGGCTGGCCCGCGCGCGAGACGGCACACCGCTTCGCCGACTACGCGCTGCTGGTCGGCGAGGCGCTGGGCGACCGGGTCGGGCTGTGGACCACGCTCAACGAGCCCTGGTGCAGCGCCTTCCTCGGCTATGCCGCCGGGGTCCACGCGCCGGGCCGCACGGACGACGAGGCCGCGCTGCGCGCCGCCCACCACCTCAACCTGGCGCACGGCCTCGGCGCCCAGGCGCTCCGCACCGTCCTGCCGGCGGACGCCCGGCTGTCCGTCGCCCTCAACCCCGCCGCCGTGCGGGCCCGTACCCCCGCGCCGGGCGACCTGGACGCTCAGCGGCGCGTCGACGCCCTCGCCACCCGTATCTTCACCGAGCCCATGCTGCGCGGTGCGTACCCCGCGGATCTGATCTCCGACACCGAGCCGATCACCGACTGGTCGTTCGTGCGGGACGGCGACACGGACATCGTCAAGCACCCCCTCGACGCGCTGGGCATCAACTACTACGCGCCTACAGTGGTATCAGCCGCCACTGACAATCGGCCCGACCGGTCCGACGGGCACGGTGCGGGCGGGCGTTCGCCCTGGCCGGGCGCCGGCCGGGTGGCGTTCCACCGGCCCCCGGGCAAACGCACCGCGATGGACTGGGCGGTGGACCCCACGGGCCTGTACGACCTGCTGATGCGCTTCACCCGCGAGGCGCCCGGACTGCCGCTGATCATCACCGAGAACGGCGCCGCCTACGACGACAAGCCGGACGCGGACGGGGCGGTGCACGACCCCGAGCGCATCGCGTACCTGCACGCCCACCTCGACGCGGTGCTGCGCGCCCTCGGCGACGGGGCCGACGTGCGCGGCTACTTCCTCTGGTCGCTGCTGGACAACTTCGAGTGGGCGTACGGCTACAGCAAGCGCTTCGGCGCGGTGTACGTCGACTACGCGACGCTGGCCCGTACGCCCAAGTCGAGCGCCCGCTGGTACGCCCGGGTGGCCCGGACCGGCCGGCTGACGCCGAGCTGAGGCGGCCGTCACTCGAAGACGGAGGGCGGCGGGGCCGGGGAGGGGCGGGCGTCGACGTCGCTGACGGGCGCCGCGCCGCCGGTGAAGTCGGCGAGGGCGCGGCCGTGTTCGACCCGGCCCTGGTGGGGGTCGGTGGCGGCCCGCCGTGTCAGCTCGGCGACGGGCAGCTCGCGGTCGGAGGCCAGCAGCACGGCGTTGCCGAAGCGGCGCCCGCGCAGGACGGCCGGGTCGGCGGTCAGGCACAGTTCGGGAAAGACGGTCCCCACGGTCGCGATCTGCGCCTTGACGTAGGCGAGCGGCGGCCCGTCGGCGAGGTTGGCGGCGTAGAAGCCGCCGGGGCGCAGCACCCGGCGGACCTCGGCCGCGAACTCGGTGCTGGTCAGGTGGGCGGGCGTGCGGGCGCCGCTGAAGACGTCCGCGATGATCAGGTCCGCCCAGCCGTCCGGCAGCTTGCCGAGCCCCTCGCGGGCGTCGCCGCCGCGCACCCGGACGCGCCAGGTGCTCTCCAGGGGCAGCTCGGCGCGGACGAACGCCACCAGCGGGGCGTCGATCTCGACGATCTGCTGGGTGGAGCGGGGGCGGGTGGCGGCGACGTAGCGGGCGAGCGTGAAGGCGCCGCCGCCCAGGTGCAGGACCTGGACCGGTCTGCCGGGCGGCGCGACGAGGTCGGCGATGTGGCCGAGCCTGCGCTGGTAGGCGAAATCGAGGTAGGCCGGGTCGTCGAGGTCCACATGGGACTGCGGGGCCCCGTCGATGAGCAGGGTGCGGCCGCGGGGGCGGTCGCGGTCGGGTACGAGCTCGGCGAGACCGCCGTCGACCCGCGCGGTCACCGCCTCCGCGGTGCGCCCGCGACCTGGTTTCTGCTTGCCTTTCGCCACCCGTCAAGTATCGCCGGTGGCGCGCGGCGCTCCGGCCGCGGCGGCGGCCCGGCGGAACGGGTGCCTCAGCGGCAGCGGTCGACGGCCTCGATCGTGCGGGCGGCCTCGCCGAGGGCGGCGCGCAGCACGGCCGGGTCGGTGGCCCAGGCGTAGGCGGCGTCGGGCGCGACGAGCCAGCCGGTGCCCTTGACGGGCGGCATGCCGACCGCCGGGTGCGGCCCGCGCCCGTAGGTCTGGGTGCAGGCGCTGCCCGGCACGTCCCAGCGGTCGGCGGTGCCGGGCGGGACGAGGAAGCCGAGGGTGTCGCCCTCGCCGTCGTGCAGCACGGGCCCGACGCCGTCGCGCAGCCGGAGGATGTCGACCGCCTCGAGGCCCTGCCGGGAGGGGACGGTGACGAGGTCGCACGGCCGGCCGTCCTCGGCGGCGGCCCGCGTCGGGCTGGGGGAGGGGCCGTGGTCCTGACGCGGCCGGTGCGGCGCCGTCGTCCGTGAGCCGCCGCCGATGTCCACTCCGGCCTCCGCCACGGGAAACCCTCCTCACGCCAGTGCCACTCCGCGTCGAGCGCGCTCACGCTCGGAGGGTTCAACGGCCGTGGGCGTCAACGGCTACGGCGCCATGCCGCGCCAAAGGATGGCAGTTCATGGCGGATGACAGGTGGGATATCCCGTTTGTAGGCAAACCCGGCGTAGTCGCCCCGCCACAGCCGGTACGGTCGTCACGCCACACGGCAAGCACAGCCGCCCGCCCCGCGGGTTGCCCCCGGGGCGGCTCGCCAGGGAGAGGGTCCGCCATGGCGTCGCACCGCGCGTCCTCGTCAGCACGCCCCAACACCGCCTTCCGGGAACTGCGCGGACAGCGCTCACCAGGGGAGTTCGCGGCGGCGGTGCGGCGGGCGGGCCGCGAGATCAGCGAGCACGTCTCCTGCGACGCGCGCTATGTCGGGCGTGTCGAGTCGGGCGAGATCCGCTGCCCCAACTACGCCTACGAGCGGGTGTTCCGGCACATGTTCCCCGGCCTCGAGCCGGTGGACATGGGCTTCGCACCGCGCGAAACGGTGCGTGGACGGGGGGCGCGCAAAAAGGGTTCCGCGCTGCCCGGGCAAACCGAGAGCCCCGCCGAAAGCCGTACCTCCCCCGGGGCCTCTCCCGGGGCGGACGGGGCCTTCGCACGAGGCTCCGGCAGCAACTTCGACAGCAACAAGGAGAGCGACGTGTTGCGTCGCGCGTTCATGACCTCCGGCACGGCCGCCATGGCCGCCGCCTCCCTGGGCGCCGCCCCCGGCACCCCGGGCCCGCGCCGCGCGGGAGAGCCCGAGGCCTGCGCCGTCGAGCAGGCGGTCCGGCAGATCCGGGTACTCGACGACCGGCACGGCGCCGACGGCCTCTACCGGCGCGCCGGCCGCCCGCTGAAGGCGGCCTACGCGCTGCTCGACGCGCAGACGCGGCGGCGGTCGGTGGCCGACCGGCTGCACGCGGGGGCGGGCGAGCTCGCCATCTCGGTGGGCTGGCTGGCCCATGACTCGGGCCGCTTCCCCGACGCGCGCTCGCACTACGCGGAGGCGCTGGCGACCGCCCGGGTGGCGGGCGACGCGGCGCTGGAGGCGCACGCCTTCTGCAACACAGCCTTCCTCGCCCGGGACGCGGGGCGGCCCCGCGAGGCGGTGCGCGCCGCACAGGCCGCGCAGCGGGCCGGCCGGCGGCTGGGCTCGGCGCGGCTGATGTCCCTGCTGGCCCTGCGGGAGGCCGGCGGCTGGGCGCGGCTGGAGGACCGGGCGGCGTGCGAGGAGGCGCTGCTGCGCGCGCGCACGTTGTTCGGGCGGGGGCCGGACGACGCGGACCCGGAGTGGATGACCTTCTTCGGCGAGGCGGAGCTGGAGGGCCTGGAGGCCCAGTGCTGGTCCGCCCTCGGCGACTGGCGGCGCGCGGCGGAGCACGCGGAGCGGGCGGTGGACCTGCAGGACCCGCACTTCGCGCGGAACATCGCCCTCTACACCGCCCAGCTGGCGGGCGACCTGGCCCGCGGCGGCGCCCCGGACGAGGCGGCGGCCGCCGGGTGCCGGGCGCTGGACCTGCTGGAGGAGGTCCGCTCGTCCCGGGTCCGCACCATGCTGACCGCCACGGCGCGGCAGTTGCGCCGGCACGCGGCGGAGCCGGTGGTGGCGGGCTTCCTGGCCCGCCACCGGCCCGCCGCGCAGGCCGGGTAGGCGGGCGCCGGCGGGGCCGGCGGTGCGTCAGCCGAGGTGGCCGGTGTCGTTCAGGCGCACCAGCGCGGGGGCGCCGTAGGCCCAGCCCAGGACGGACAGGGACGTCGGGTCGAGGCGGATGCGGGAGCCGAAGAAGAGGTCCTCGCCCAGCCAGCGGGCCACGATCGTGCGCAGGATGTGGCCGTGCGCGAAGACCAGGACGTCGCGGTCGGCCGAGCGGGCCCACTCGACGACCTCGTCGGCGCGGGCGGCGACCTGCTCGCGCGTCTCGCCCTCGGGGACGCCGTCGCGCCAGATGAGCCAGTCCGGGCGGCCCGCCTTGATCTCGGCGGGCGTCATGCCCTCGTAGGCGCCGTAGTCCCACTCCATCAGGGCGTCCCAGTCGCTCGCCCGGTCCCCGAAGCCGGCCAGCTCGCACGTCTCCTTGGCGCGCACGAGCGGGCTGGTGCGCACCTCGACGTCCGGCAGGGCGTTCCACGGCGCGCGGTGCAGGCGCTCGCCGAGCAGCTTGGCGCCGCGCCGGCCCTCGTCGAGCAGCGGGATGTCCGTGCGGCCGGTGTGCTTCCCGGACAGCGACCACTGCGTCTGTCCGTGCCGGGCCAGCAGGATGCGCGGTGCCATGGCGAGGGCCCCTTCACAAGATTTCGGTGACTTTCGCGACAGTTCCGGCGTGACGTCGGTTCCGTCCAGCCCCCATCATCACTCACTTCACTCTCAGGCAACCCTCTGGCCAGCGACGGCGTCTCCCCTCCCGCCGCCTCGGGGTTCCGGGAAAGTCCCGGGGCGGTGTGCGCGCAATGTGGCGTACACCGTACGGTTGCAAGCGCGCTTGTTGGCCGCCTGAACAAATGGAGAGCCGTCCGGATGTACCGCACCGCACCACTCGGGAAGCGGCCGCGCTGGTGGACCGAACTGCCACTGATAGCCGTGGTGTACGGGCTGTACACGGCGGGCCGGCTCCTGGTCAGGGGAGATGTGCAGTCGGCCGTGGATCACGGCCTCGGCATTCTCGATCTTGAAAAAACGTTCCGAATAGACTTCGAGCACCCGCTCAACCGTCTGTTCACCAGCCATCCGGCGATCGGCATACCCGCGGACTTCGCGTACGCCGCCCTGCATTACCTCCTCACTCCCGCGCTGCTGGTCTGGCTCTTCCGACGCCGCCCCGACCACTACCGCCGGATGCGGACCTGGCTGATGATCTCCACCCTCATCGGCCTCATCGGCTTCACCCTGCTGCCCACCTGCCCGCCCCGCCTCCTCGACGACGCCCAGGGCTTCGTGGACACGATGCACCAGTACTCCGCGTACGGCTGGTGGGGCCGCGACGCCAGCGCCCCGCGCGGTCTGGGCGGGCTCACCAACCAGTACGCGGCCATGCCGAGCCTGCACGTCGGCTGGGCCCTGTGGTGCGGGGTGGCGCTCTGGCGCCACGGCCGCGCCACCTGGACGAAGGTCGCGGGCGTGGCCTACCCGCTCGCCATCGCCCTCGTGGTGATGGGCACCGCCAACCACTACTTCCTCGACGCCGTCGCCGGCGTCGCCGTGATGGGCGCGGGCTTCCTGCTCTCGCGGCCCGCGGTGCGCCTCGCCGACCGGATCCGGACCCGCTTCGCCGGCGCCGCGCCCGCGGAAACCGCCGGGACGCCCGCGATTGTCAGTGGCGGGTGCGAGACTGCGGCGGGTACTGCGCTCGTCCGGACGTCCTCCCCCGGCTCCCCGGCCGGAGCCGGCCGTCCGGGAGCGCCGGAGAGACTTCGCGAGGCGGACGCCAGTGACCAGATCCCCCGTCAGCCGGCCCGGGGCGAGGCCGGAGACAGCCGCACCGACGGCGCTGCGACAGCGGCTCGCTGAGCTGCGCGGCCCGGCCGTCGCACCGCTGCCGCTCGACGCCCGCGCGCTCGCGGCGCTGGCCGCGAACCCCGGCTGCCACCGCCGGGCCCTGCTCGACGGCGCCGGCGTCGACAAGGCGGCCCTGGCCCGGGCGCTCGGCTCGCCGGCGACGTTCGGACAGTCCCAGTTCGCGTTCGTGCGCGGCCACGCCTTCGAGGCCCGCGCGAAGGACGACGGCGGCACGGAGCTGATCCGCCTGCTGTGCGAGCGGCTCGGCGACGGCTCGCCCCCGCCGCCCGGACCGGGCGGCGTCGACACGCCGGACCTCGCCGCCTCCGGGCCCGAGGGGCGCACGGCCCGCACCGCCCTCGCCCTGCGCGAGGCCACGGCCGCCGGCCGGTGGGCGCTGCTGGACCACCCCATGCTGGCCCTGTCCGTGGCCGGCACGCCCGCGTACCTGGAGCCGGACGCCGTCGTGGTCCACCCCGACGGCGGCTGGACGGTCGTGGAGATCAAGTCCTTCGCCATGGTCGACGGCGCGGCCGACGCGGCGAAGGTGGGGGCGGCCGCCCGCCAGGCGGCGGTGTACGCGCTGGCCCTGGAGCCCGTCGCCGAGCGCATCGGCGACGGCGCCTCGGTCCGCCACAGCGCGCTGCTGGTCTGCCCGAAGAACTTCTCCAACCTCCCCGACGCCGCCCTCGTCGACCTCCGCAAGCAGGTCGCCACGACACGCCGTCAGCTGGACCGGCTGACGGGCGTCGCCGACATCGCCGACGGCCTCCCCCACGGCACGACCTTCGACCTCTGCCTGGCCGACGACGGGCGGACGCCCACCCGGCCGGCCGACGAGCTCGCCGCCGCGGTCGACGCCGTCGGCGCGGCGTACGCCCCCGAGTGCCTGGCGGCGTGCGAGCTGGCCTTCCACTGCCGCGCCCGGTCCCGGGCGGCGGACGCGGTGCAGACCCTGGGCCGCGCGCTGCGCGCCGAGCTCGGCGGTCTGAGCACGATCGAGGCGGTCCTCGCCGCGGCGGCCGGCGAGGCCGGCGACCCCGGCGATCCGGCGGTCGCCGCGCTGCGCCGCGCGGCACGGCTGCGGGCGGAGTCGCTGGAGACGGCGGGAGCGGCGTCATGTCCCTGATCGACACCCTCGCCCGGCTGGAGGCCGCGCGGGACGGGCGGGCCCGGCCGCTGGCCACCGTGCGGCACCGCCATGTCTCCGACCGGCCGCTGGTGTTCGTGCCGCTGACCACCGCGGGCGAGGCCGGTGCTCCGCTCGGGGCGCTCGTGGGCACCGAGCGGGACGCCCCCCGCCTGCTCGTCGTGGCCCAGCCGCGCGACCGCGACCTGCGCTCGGCGTTCCTCGCGGAGCTGGCCGACGCCATGCTGCCCCGCATCGAGGAGTGCGCCGACGCCGTCGAACGCGAGGAGCGCAAGGAGACCGACCCGACGACGGGCAAGAAGGTGCCGGTCGAGGTCGAGCTGTGCGCGGACGCCCCGCAGGTGGTGGTGCCGAGCGCGGCGGGCGTGGAGTACGTCCGGCTGCTCGGCCGTTCGATGCGCTTCCGCCGCACCGCCGAACAGGACCCCGACGCGCCGCATCCGGCTCCCCCTCGGGTGCCGCTGCTCGGGCGCTGGCTGACGCACTTCGGGGAGCGCTCGCGCGTCCCCGGCTCGTCGCTGCTGCTGGCGATGACCCAGGTGCTGGGCCGCCACTGGGCCACCGGCCAGAGCGTCCTCGAGGACCAGCACCTGGGGGCCCTGCTGGCCTGGATCGACCCGCCGGAGGGGACGTCGGGCGCTGCGGCCGCCCTGCGGGCGGAGCTGGCCCGCGACGCGGAGGGCCTGCCGGCCCACCCGCCCGCGGGCCCCGCCACCGACCCGGTCTTCGACAACAAGCGGCTGGCCCCGGCCATCGCCCGCTACGACCGGGCCCGCGCGGACGTCCTCCAGGCGTCGCCGCACCGGTTCGCGGCGGCGCACCGGGCGCTGGCCGACGCCGAGCGGGAGATACGCGACCTCCTGGAGGGGCAGCTGCGGCCCACCTGGGACGCCGTCTGGCAGGGCATCGACCTGCTGCGCGCCCTGCCCGAGGGCGCCCGCGTCGGCGAGCGCTGGAAGCGCGACCGCTGGTCGTACACCGCGCACCGCGACCGCGTCCGCGCCGGGGAGCCCCCGCAGCCGCGGCGGGACGACGCCGTGACGGCGGCCCGCAAGCTGGCCGCCCGCGAGACCGCGCAGGCCCAGCTCGACGCGCAGGAGGCGCTCGACGATCCGCTGGTGATGGCCGGGCGGCGGCTGGCCGGTGAGGCCTTCGCCGGGCCGGTCGCCGAGGTGGTGATGGAGTATTCGGAAGCGAAGATTCCGCGTCCGCGCCCGCTGGTGACCCTCCGCACCCAGGACGCCCCGCACGTCGCCGACGGCGTGAAGCTGCACCGCGCGCTGCCGGACGGCAGGTCCCAGCCCGCGGAGTTCGTCTCCCACGGCCCGGACGGCACCCTGACCGTACGGCTGACCGGAGGCATGGGGCGCGGCAAGACCCCGGAGGCGGGCTCCGTGCCCGAGCCGGGGGACCAGGTGTGCTGGACCCTCTTCGAGCACGCCCCCAGGGGCGGCCCCGAGCTGCCCGAGCCCGAGCAGACGCCCTGGACCCACGGCGGCCCGCCGGCCGCCGCGGCCGAGGCCCCCGACCCGGTGACCGCGGAGGACCACCTGTGACCGTACGCATGGAGCGCGGGCGCGCCTTCGACCCCGGCCGGGCGGCTGCCGAGGCCACGGACGCGATCCTGCGCGACACCCTGCACGGCCCGCACCGCGGCGTCGTCGTGGACTCCCCGCCCGGCGCAGGGAAGTCGACACTGGTCGTCCGGGCGGCCCGGGAGCTGGCCGCCGCCGGGCGCCCGCTGATGATCGTCGCCCAGACCAACGCCCAGGTCGACGACCTCGTGCTGCGCCTGGCCAAGCAGGACCCCGACCTGCCGGTCGGCCGGCTGCACAGCAGCGAGCGCCGCGCCTACGACCCTGCCCTCGACGCGCTGGACTCCGTCGTCACCTCGGCGAAGGCCGCCGATCTCGCCGGGCTGGACGTCGTGGTCTCCACGGCCGCCAAGTGGGCGCACACCAAGATCGCCGAGCCATGGGGCCACGCCATCGTCGACGAGGCGTACCAGATGCGCTCGGACGCGCTGCTGGCCGTGGCCGGGCTCTTCGAACGGGCGCTGTTCGTGGGCGACCCGGGGCAGCTCGACCCCTTCAGCGTGGTCGGCGCGGAGCAGTGGGCGGGGCTGTCGTACGACCCGTCGGCGAGCGCGGTCAGCACCCTGCTCGCCCACAACCCCGGGCTTCCCCAGCACCGGCTGCCGGTCTCCTGGCGGCTGCCCGCCTCCGCCGCGCCGCTGGTCTCGGACGCCTTCTATCCGTACACGCCCTTCCGCAGCGGCACCGGCCACGGCGACCGGCGGCTCGCCTTCGCGGTGCGCTCGGACGGCTCCGGACCGGACCGGGTGCTGGACGAGGCGGCGGAGTCGGGGTGGGGCCTGCTGGAGCTGCCCGCGCGCCACACGCCCCGTACGGACCCGGAGGCGGTGGGCGCGGTCGCGCACGTCGTCCGGCGGCTGCTGGACCGCGGCGGGGCCGTGACGAGCGAGAGCGCGCCGGATCCGGCCCCGCTGACGGCGGAGCGGATCGCGGTGGGCACGGCCCACCGCGACCAGGCCGCGGCCGTCCGCGCGGCCCTTGCGGAGCTCGGCGTGGCCGGGGTCACGGTGGACACGGCGAACCGGCTCCAGGGGCGCGAATTCGACGTCACGGTCGTGCTCCACCCCCTGTCGGGCCGCCCCGACGCGACGGCGTTCCACCTGGAGACCGGCCGCCTGTGCGTCCTGGCCTCGCGGCACCGGCACGCGTGCGTGGTGGTCTGCCGGGCGGGCGTCGACCGCCTGCTGGACGACCACCCCGCCACGGAACCGGTGCAGCTGGGGGTGACGGTGAAGTTCCCGGACGGGTGGGAGGCCAACCACGCGGTCCTGGCCCACCTGGCCGAGCACCGCGTCCCCTGGCGGCCGTGAGGGGGCCGTGGCGCGGGGGCGCACTTGCGCGCGGCAGGACAATGGATGACGGTGCAGACGATTCTGGAGGTATGTACATGTGCGAGCCGAAGCAGGCTCCCGGCGCGCAGGACAGTGCTCCGCGCCGCCTGAAGCCCGCGCAGCTGCTCTTCGAGCCACCCGAGGCCGTCGCCGATCCGGAGCACTTCTTCGACCTCGAGTCGATCGAGGACCCGCGTGAGCTGCTGTCCCGCTCCACCGAGCTGGCACTGGCCTTCCGCGCGGCAGCGGACCGGGCGACGGAGTACCAGGCGGTGGCGGCGGCTCAGCTCGCCGATCCCCGGCGTTTCGACAGACTGCCGACGGCCGTCATCGCCGAGCATGCCGAGTGGAGCGAGGACTACACGAAGAAGATGGTCGAGTTCGGCCGTGACCTGCTGCGCGGCAGCAGCGCCCGCGACTGATCCGACGCGGCCCATGATCTTCGATCATGGGCCGTTGGCATATGCGGGGGCGCACCGTAGCGCACCCCCCGCGGCCCTGTCCCGAATTCCCCGAACTCCCCCGGGCGCACCCCGCCGGGCCGCCGACCATAGGGCCATGACCACCTGGCCGCACGATCCGCGTCCCGTCCGCCCCCGGCCCGCCGCCCCCACGTCCCGCTCGCCGGGGCCGACTGGCTGGCCTCCGCCAGCCGCTTCCCGCACAGCGTCCACGCCCTGTGGGCCGAGGACCCGCTGGCCACGGTCATCCTGCCCTGCGGCACGGCGTTCGACGTGATCGACGCCCCGATGCTGTTCGGCCGCCGGATGCTCGACCGCCTGTGGTCGCCGGCGGGCCCCGGCTCGGGCCCGGTCGCGGCGCAGCGCGGCCGGCTCCTGCTGTTCGCCGCGCCCGGCACGGCCCAGCGGCTGCCCGCGCTGCTGGCCTGGGAGGAGTGGGGAGGCGAAGGCCGGACGGCACCGCCGCCGCTGCTCTCCTACGGCACGGGCGACGCCGTGACCGTCCCGCCGCTCTGCCCGCCGCCCGCGGGGCTCGAGCCCACCCCGCCCGCCAGCCGCTGGCTGGTCGTCCCGGACGGCCGCAGTCCCTGGCTCCCGGCGGCGGACGTCCTGCTGTGGGCCTGTGTACGGGCCGCGCGGGCGACCCCTGTACCCACCCCTGCGGCGGGCTGAAACATACGGATTTTCTTTCCACCGGACCGGGGTGCTAAAGTCTTCCACGTCAGCAGGCGCCGCTAGCTCAGTTGGTTAGAGCAGCTGACTCTTAATCAGCGGGTCCGGGGTTCGAGTCCCTGGCGGCGCACCGACAGACGAAGGCCCTCACCACTGGTGAGGGCCTTCGTCATGTCCGGGCTCCGGCACGCCGCGGAGGATTCACCTCCGGGTCACCCGTACCTTCCACGCCCCGGTCACCGTGTGCCCCACCACGTCCACCCGTACCCCGTCCGCGCTCAGCGACTCGCCCGTCACCAGCGGCGCGTCGGCCAGCGGCGGGTAGACCGACTCGCCCCAGCAGGCGTGGGTGCCCGGATGCCCGTCCAGCACCTGGACCGGCCCGCCGCCCGAGGCGGTGTCGCTGCGCACCCGGTAGACCAGTACGCCCTCGGTGCAGGTGGCGGCGTCGTTGCCGGAGGCGCCCCGCGCCTCGACGACGATCGCGCTGGTCACCCCGGTGCGGGCCACCACCATGCGGGTGCGCCCGTCCGTGCCCGGGCGCATCGGGGCCTCGAGCGGCTGGATGACGTGCGCCGAGCCGCCGGAGCGGCTGACGCACTCGACCTGGCGGGGGCCGAGCCAGCCCAGCTTCCACTTGTGCCAGCCGAAGGGGTCCGAGGCCAGCCCGAACTGGCTGCCCATGAGGTCCCAGTCGCCGACGTGGGTGTCCCAGTCGCCCTTGCCGTCGGTCGGCCGGTGGTAGAGGTCGGGCAGGTCCAGGACGTGCCCCGTCTCGTGGGCGAGGACGTTGCGGTCCGGCGGGTGGTGCTCGAAGACCGTGACGACGCGGTGCAGCTCCGTGCCGTCGACGGCGATGGGCTCCTCGAGGTTGACGACCTTGGTCGCGTCGGAGTCGACGCCCGGGGCGTCGGGGTCGGCGACGAGGTAGACGAGGTTGTAGCGCCGGAAGTTCACGTCCTTGTCCACGGCGGCGATGGCGTCCCGCAGGTAGGCGGAGCGCTGTTCGCCGTCCCAGTCGCGCTGTATGTGGTAGTCCCCGGAGGGCCGGGGCATCTGGAACCACCGCTTCAGCGGGTGGGCGCGCAGGGTGAACCGCCCGTAGGACGCCCGCTCGAAGAAGCGGGACGTGCCGGGGAAGTGGTCGGCGGCGAGCCGTTCGGGGGAGACGCTCGGCTTGGAGTCGGGGAACGACAGGAAGACCATGACGGCGTCGAGCCGGCCCACGGGCCGGGGATAGTCCGTGTTCCAGGAGTCGACGCCCTCGGAATGGTGGGCCTGGCTGCGCGGCAGCGCGCAGGGGCCGCCGGGACCGGTCGCGTGCGCCGGGGCGGCGGCGAGGCTGGTGGCGATCGCGCACAGGCTGGTGAGTACGGCACCCGCGCGCTGCAGCCGGGACCGCTCGACGCGGCGCGGCCGCGGCCGGTCCACTCCCATGGGTGTCAGCGGACGCACCACGTCGACCTCCGGGGACGGAATCGGGAGACCTCACCCACCCTCTTGTTATTTGCGGTGTTATGCCCCGTTTCACTACCCCAGTCGAGTGACTAAGCCGACTTCTGGGTACATCACACACGGTCACATGTGGTCAATCGAGAAGACGCAACCATGCAGCTCCAACCGTGATCGCCCATGGATGTGCACAGACGCGCAGAAACGGTCGGACCCCCGCCTGCGGCTCCACCCCTCACGGCCGGGCCGCTGGAACGGTCCCTGCGCGGGCTCTATGCTCGCCACACTTCCAGCACGGAATCCCCCTACAGTCGGCCATTTGCCGCCTTTTCCACCACGCGTACGAGACTCATGAAGACCCGCACGGGACCCGTGCGGAACGAATGCCACGCGGGAGCGAACGTTGAGCGGAACACTCGACGGCCAGGGCGGCACGCCCGGTACGACGCCGCCAGTCGTCACGCAACGTCACGTCACTTCGAATGATTTCCGCGCCGCCTTCCGAGCCGCGCGCCTCGGTATGGCCGTCGTCGGCCGCGACGGCCTCGTACGCACCGCCAACGACGCCCTCGGCGCGCTCCTGGGCACCGACCCCGCCCGGCTCCAGGACTCCCCCGCCGCCGAGTTCACCGGCCTGCGCGAGGACTCCCGCACCTGGAGCGCGTACCGCGACGTCCTGCTGGGCCGCCGCGACCGGCTGCACTGCACCCGCAGACTCCGGCAGCCGGACGGACAGGGGGTGTGGGCCGAGGTGACCGTCACCGCGCTGCCCGACAGCCGCGACGCGCTGCTGTCGGTGGCCGACATCTCCGACCGGCGCGATCTGCGCGCCCGGCTGCGCCACCTGCGGATGCACGACCCGGTGACCCGGCTGCCCAACCGCAGCCTGTTCTTCGAGCGGCTGGCCGCCGCGCTGGCCGCCGCCTCCGTGTCGCGCGGCGGCGGCGGCCGGATCGGGCTCTGCTACCTGGACCTGGACGGCTTCAAGGCCATCAACGACACCCTCGGGCACCGGGCCGGCGACCGGCTGCTGGTCGCGGTGGCCAGACGTCTGACCGAGTGCGCGGCCCCCGGCGGCCACCTGGTGGCGCGGCTGGGCGGCGACGAGTTCGCGCTGCTGGTCGAGGAGTCCGCCGGCACCGAGCAGCTGGTGGACCTCGCGGCGGCCGTACAGGCCAGGCTGGCCCGGCCGTTCGAGGTGGCGGGGCAGCGGCTGGCGGTCTCGGCCAGCATCGGCGTGGTCGAGCGCCCGGCGGCCGGAACGCACGCCACCGAGCTGATGCAGGCCGCCGACACCACGCTCTACTGGGCGAAGGCCGACGGGAAGGCCCGCTGGACGCTCTTCGACCCCGAGCGCAACGCCCACCGGATGACCCGGCAGGCCCTCTCCAGCACCCTGCGCCCGGCGGTCGAACGGGAGGAGTTCTCCCTGCAGTACCAGCCGCTGGTGGGGCTGGACGACGGCGTCGTACGGGGCGTGGAGGCGCTGGTGCGCTGGCACCACCCGCAGTTGGGGACGCTGGCGCCGAACCGCTTCATCGGCCTGGCGGAGGAGACGGGCGCCATCGTGCCGCTCGGCCGCTGGGTGCTGGCGACCGCCTGCCGCCAGGCGCGGCGCTGGCAGCTGGACCACCCCGCCGAACCGATCCTGGTCAGCGTGAACGTGGCGGTGCGTCAGGTGTGGGACTCGGACCTGGTGGCGGACGTGGCGGCGATCCTGGCGGAGACCGGGCTGCCGGCCCGCCTGCTCCAGCTGGAGCTCACCGAGTCGGCGGTGATGGGCTCGGCGGGCCGGCCGCTGCAACAGCTGCAGGCGCTGAGCGACATGGGCGTCGCCATCGCCATCGACGACTTCGGCACCGGCTACTCCAACCTCGCCTACCTCAGCCGCCTGCCCGTCTCCACCCTCAAGCTCGACGGCTCCTTCGTCCGCGGCTTCCGCACCGAGGAACACCCCAACCCCGCCGACGAGACGATCGTCGAGGCGCTCGTCCAGCTCGCGCACCGGCTGGGCCTGACCGTCACGGCCGAGTGCGTGGAGAGCGCGGAACAGGCCGAGCGCCTGGGGCGGATCGGCTGCGACACGGGCCAGGGGTGGTTCTACTCCCGCCCCGTGCCGCCGGAACGCATCGACGCGCTGCTCGGCGCGGGCGTACGGCCCTAGGCGCGGGCGTACGACCCGGAGCCGGGGCGTACGGCCCGAGGGCGCGGCGCCCCGCCGGCCGGGCCGCACCCCCGTGGCGGTCCGTCCGGCGGGGCGGGGCCCCGGCGCCCGCGGCTACGCGCCGCCGGGGAGCCCGAACGCGTCGGCTATCAGCTCGTAGCTGTGCAGCCTCGCCTCCGGGCCGTGGGCGTTGGTCGTGATCATCAGCTCGTCCACGCCGGTCCGCTCGGCCAGCGAGGTCAGTTGCTCGCGCACCTCGTCCGGCGTGCCGAAGACGACGTTGCGCAGCCAGTCGGCGACGAACTCCTGCTCGGCCAGGCCGTACGCGTAGGAGGCGGCCTCCTCAGGCGAGGGCACCAGGCCCGGACGCCCGGTGCGCAGGCGGAGCATGGACAGCGCGCCGGTGAGGACCTGGCGGCGGGCCTCCTTGGCGTCGTCCGCGGCGAACGCCTGGACGCCGATCTTGGCGTACGGGCGGTCGAGGACGGCGGACGGCCGGAAGGACTCGCGGTACACCTCGAGGGCGGGCAGGGTGTTGGCCGCCGAGAAGTGGTGGGCGAAGGAGAACGGCAGGCCGAGCAGCCCGGCCAGGCGTGCGCTGAAGCCCGAGGAGCCGAGCAGCCAGATCGAGGGCCGGTCGGCGCGCTGCACCCCGCCGGGCACCCGGCCCTGGATCGGCCCCGGTACGGCGTGGATGCGGGCGTAGGGGTGGGCGTCGGGGAAGTCGTCGTCCAGGAAGCGGGTCAGCTCGGAGAGTTGCTCCGGGAAGTCGTCGGCGCCCTGCGGCATCCGGTCCTGGCGACGCAGCGCGGCCGCGGTCGCGCCGTCGGTGCCCGGCGCCCGGCCGAGGCCGAGGTCGATGCGGCCCGGGGCCAGGGCCTCGAGCGTGCCGAACTGCTCGGCGATCACCAGCGGGGCGTGGTTGGGCAGCATCACACCGCCGGAGCCGAGGCGGATGCGCTCGGTGTGGGCGGCGACGTGCGCCAGGATGACGGCCGGGGAGGAGCTGGCGACCCCGGGCATCGAGTGGTGTTCGGCGACCCAGAAGCGGTGGTAGCCGCGCCGCTCGGCGAGGCGCGCGAGGTCGACCGTGGTGAGCAGCGCCTGCCGGGCGGTCCGGCCGGTGCCGACCGTGGCCAGGTCGAGGACCGACAGGGCCACGGGGGCGCTGCCGAGGGGTTTGGCCCGGATGATGTCGTCGTCCCGCACGTCGGCCACGGTGGCCCGCCTCCCTGATTGAGCAAGAACCTGAATCGGGCAGGAGCCCGAGCGGACAGGAGCTGTCCGGGGTGCGGCGTCGCACCCTGAGCGGCCACAACCGGAGCCTCTCTCCGATTATTCCCGGCGGGCCTCGGCGGTCCCGGGCGGGCACCCTGAGGACGGAGGCATATGCCAAGGTCGCAAAGCCCAGGACAGGGGTACGGGTGGGGCGTTCATTCTGTTCAACACCGCCTCCCGGAAGCCGGATTCACCCTTATCGTGGAGAGCGGGACACCCGCAGGAACATCGCTAGGGGGAGACCGTGGCGCTCAGGCCCGAGCCGACCGCACCGTTCCACTCGGTGCAGTACGCCCTGCGCGTGCTGGAGACGGTCGCCAAGTACACCGGCGGCGTCAGCGAGGCGCAGATCGTCCGGGAGACCGGACTGCCCGCCGGACACCTCGCCCACCTGCTGCTGATGCTCCGCCGCGAGGAGTACGTCGAGCGCACCGGCGACGGGGCGTACGTCACCGGCGAGGCGCTGGCCCTGCTGAGCTCGGGCGGCGACCGCAAGCAGGCGCTGGCCGCCAAGCTCCAGCGATCCCTGCACACGCTGCGCGACAGGGTCGGCGCGGCCGTCTACCTCAGCAGCTACGTCGACGGCGAGATCCGGATCACGCAGTACGCGGACGGGCCCCGCACCCCCAAGGTCAACGAATGGGTCGACTTCCGTTCCGCCGCCCACGCCACGGCGCTCGGCAAGTGCCTGCTGACCCAGCTCGACCAGGACGACCGGCGCGACCACCTCTCCCGGCACCGCACCGCCCGCCTCACCTCCCGCACGATCACCAACGAGAAGGTCCTCTTCAGCCGGCTGGCCGCCCAGCCCGCCACCGTCCCGGTCCTCGACCTCCAGGAGTACGCGGTGGGCACGGTCTGCGCGGCCGTCCCGATCACCGCGGGCCGCTCGGTGGGCTCGCTGGTCCTGTCCCTGCCGCTCGAGCACGCCCACCGGCTGCGCGAGGCGGCGGACACGCTGAACCGCCACGCCGCGCCGATGCTGCTGTCGCTGACCCTGTAGGGCGGGGCCCCGACAGCCCGTGGCGCGGGGCGGAGCGGGGGTCCGAGGGGCTGGCGTGACCGGTGGTTCGGAACACCCCCGGACATCAGGTAGAGTTTTCTCTGTCAGCAGGCGCCGCTAGCTCAGTTGGTTAGAGCAGCTGACTCTTAATCAGCGGGTCCGGGGTTCGAGTCCCTGGCGGCGCACAGACAGTCGAAGGCCCCCACCGATCGGTGGGGGCCTTCGTCGTACGGCCCGTAGCATGGGAGGCCGTCTCCCGCCCCGGGCGGAAGAGACCGGCGAGGACAGAGGGGAAGGAGGGGCGCGCGTGTCGCAGCGACGCCGTCCGACGGCAGCCGCCGTGCTCCTGCTCCTTATCGCCGCCGTCTTCGCCCCCTCCCTGTGCGGCGTCTCCCCCGCCGTCCACGCGCCAGCGGGCACGTCCGCCCTCGCCGCGACCCGCGCCCACACCACCGCCGCGGCCGCCGCGCCCAAGGACCGGCCCGAGGCCCGGCCCCGGGCCGAGGCCGCCGACACCGGCGGCACCTGCCGCCAGCAGGACGTTCCCCTCAAGGGCGCCGAGGTCGCCGTCGCCGCCGCGCACGCCGACCCCGTCACCGGCCCGGGCGCCACCCGCCTGGCGCTCCCCAGACCGAGGCCCCCGCCCCGGCGCCCCACGGGCGCCGCCCGTGCCGTCGCCGGCTGCGCCGAGCTGCTCCCCGTCCTGCGGATCTAGGACCGCCCCCGCCACGGCCCCGCACGGGCCGTGCTCCGGCATGCCCAGATCCTCACGACCCATGGAGCACCACCTCACATGTCCGCACGCGTCTCCACGCCCTCCCGCCGCCTGGCGGCCATCGGCGCGATCATCGCCCTCGTCGTGGCCGTCACCGCCGCCGGCATCGCCCTCGCCAGGAACGGCGGCGACTCCGGCAGGCACGAGCCCTCCGCCGCCCAGCCCGCCTTCGACCCGCAGCAGCCCACGTACGACCGGCTGGAGAAGATCACCAGCCGCCGCGACAAGGGCGACCCCCTGGCCGTCGGCAGGGCGGACGCGCCCGTCGTGCTCGTGGAGTACGCCGACTACCAGTGCTCCTTCTGCGGCCGCTTCACCCGGGAGACCCAGCCCGAGCTGGTGCGCAAGTACGTGGACGAGGGCGTCCTGCGCATCGAGTTCCGCAACTTCCCGATCTTCGGCAAGGACTCCGAGCGCGCCGCCCGCGCCGCCTGGGCCGCCGGCCGCCAGGGCCGCTTCGCGCAGTTCCACCATGAGGTCTTCGCCAAGCTCCGCAAGGGCGACGCCCTCGCCGAGGACAAGCTCGTCGACATGGCCGGCACGGCGGGCGTCAAGGACCTCGACAGGTTCCGCGAGGACCTGAACGGCTCCGACGCCGAGGCCGCCGTCAAGAAGGACCAGGAGGAGGGCTACGCCCTCGGCGTCAAGAGCACACCCACCTTCCTCGTCGGCGGCCGGCCGCTGGCGGGCGCCCAGCCGCTGAAGGAGTTCGAGGCCGCCGTCACCCAGGCCAAAGCGGTGAAGGACGCCGCCGGGAAGTCCGGCAAGTGACCGACATCGGCTACCTCGCCGCCTTCCTGGGCGGCGCACTCGCCCTGGTCAGCCCGTGCAGCGCCCTGCTGCTGCCGGCGTTCTTCGCGTACTCGCTCGCGAGTCCCGGCCGGCTGCTCGCACGGACCTGCGTCTTCTACCTCGGGCTCGCCACCACGCTCGTACCGCTCGGCGCCGCCTCGAGCGCCGCCAGCCGGCTCTTCAACGGCCACCGGGACCTGCTGGTCACCACCGGCGGCTGGGTGGTGATCGCCCTGGGCGTCGCACAGATCGTGGGCCTCGGCTTCGCCTCGAAGAAGGCCCAGGCGGCCGCCGGGCGCATCACGCCGCGCACCGCCGCGTCGACGTTCCTGCTGGGCTGCGTGTACGGACTGGCCGGCTTCTGCGCCGGACCCATCCTCGGCGCGGTCCTGACGGTGACCGCCGTCAACGGCAACCCGGTGTACGGGGCCTCGATGCTGGCCGTCTACGCGCTGGGCATGGCGCTGCCGCTGTTCGTCCTGGCCCTCTTCTGGGACCGCTTCCGGCTCGGGGGGCGCGCCTGGCTGCGCGGCAGGGAGATACGCCTGGGCCGGCTGCGGCTGCACACCACGTCCCTGGTCTCCGGTCTGTTCTTCATCGGCATCGGGACGCTCTTCCTCGTCTACGACGGGACGACCGGCCTGCCGGGCGTCCTGGACGCCGACCAGGAGTTCCGCCTCGAGGAGCTGGCCTCCCGGGTGGGCAACGCGGTGCCGGACTACGCGCTGCTGGCCGTCGTCGCCCTGGTGGTGGCGGGGGTGCTCGCCCGGATCGCCCTGCGGCGCGACCCCGACGAGTGAGCGCCGCCGGGTGAACACCGCCCGAGTGAGCGCCGCCGGATGAGTGCCGTGGGGTGATCGCCGACCGGTCACCCCACGGCCGTCCTCATGGGCGGCGGCCGGACGTCAGAACTGGACGTCGGAACAGGCGTAGAACGCGTTGCCCGTGTCCGCGATGGTCCAGACGGCGACGATCAGCTGCTTGCCGGTCCTCCCGGCGGGGAGGGTGCCCTGGTGGCTGACGGTGGCGTCGGGGACGCGGCCTCCGTACGGCACCGTCAGGAAGGGCTGGGTGGCGAGGTCCGCCCGGGTGAGCGGCCTCTGGGGGTCGTAGGTGCTGTTGGTGAGGTAGTAGCGGAAGTCCGTGGTGGCGTGGCGTGCGGTGATCCTCCAGCGGAACGTCAGGTTCTGGCCCGCCGTGACCTGGGTGGCCGGCCACTGTCCGCCGCGCGGGTCGTCGAGCTCGGCGAAGCGGCTGTTGCCGCCGGCGCAGATGGTGCCGTCGGAGGGGCCGCGGGACGGGAAGCCCTTGGGGCCCTCGACGGACTGGGGCTCCCACTGGATGTCGCCGCAGTCCTGGACGGTGCCCCGGGAACAGAGCACCTGGCGACTGGTGGGGGCGTCGGTGTAGCCGTGACCGGAGGCGCTCGTGGTGGAGAGGACCGAGACGCAGGCGACTCCTGAGCCGATGATCGCCGCACTGATCTTTTTGCGCATGCTGGCACTCCTCGAGAACGTGGGGGGTTCTGTGAGTCGAGTGGGTTGCGGTCCAGACCAATACGGAGGCTAGACCCGGATATTCGCCATGTCCAGGCCAAATTCGCACCCTTGACACACCACGGTCACCTCACCGACCGCGACCACCGCCACCCCGTCAGCGCGCCGCCGTCCGGGTGACACGCCCGTACATGTGCGGGTTGTAGTCGGCGAACGTGGAGATCCGGACCCGGGTGCCGGGGCGGGCCGCCTCGAGGTAGCGGCCGCCCCCCAGATAGATCGCGACATGGTGCACCCCGGAGGCCCGGCCGTCGCTGGACCAGAAGACGAGGTCGCCGCGGCGCAGGTCGCCGCGCGGGATGCGCCGGGTGGCCCGGTACTGGTCGGCGGCCAGGCGCGGCAGGCGGACGCCGGCCCGGGCGTAGGCCCGCTGGACCAGCCCGGAGCAGTCCCAGCGGTGCGGCCCGACGCCCCCGAGGGCGTACGGGTCGCCCACCTGGCGCAGCGCGAAGACGAGCGCGGGCTCGAGGGCGGGGACGGCGCCCGCGCCCTCCGCCTCCGCGAGGTTTTGATCCGCGAGGTCCTGGCCTGCGGCTTCACGGCCGGCGAGCTCCTGGGCTGCGAGCTCCGGGTCGTCGGGCTTCGGCTCCAGCGTGGCGGTGTCGGCCCCCTGACCGGGGCCCGGCCGTGGCGGCTCCGCCGCCCGCGCGACCGCCCCCGGCCCGGCGATCGCCGCGGCCCCCAGCGCCGCCAGCAGTGCGGCGCGCATGGCGCCCCGCCGACGGCGGGCGCCCTCCCCGGATATGTCCTCGGGCATCTCCTTGGCCGCCTTTCCTCCGGCTTCCGGCGGCCCCGGGCGGCTTCCGCTGATTTTTTTCGGCCACCGCCCGGGCGCTCGGCACAGCGTCTCAGCGACCGAAAGGGACCGCACGTCGCCCAGGCGCTACCGTACGTAGCAAATATTCATGTCATTACCGGACGTATCGGACTCGATTTCGCCGGATCACCCCCACGGGCTCCCGAGGCCCCGCATCGCGGGGGTGGTCAAAGGCACCCCCGGAGTCGGGTAGAGTTTTCTCTGTCAGCAGGCGCCGCTAGCTCAGTTGGTTAGAGCAGCTGACTCTTAATCAGCGGGTCCGGGGTTCGAGTCCCTGGCGGCGCACGCGAGTCTCAAGGCTCCTCACCTTTCGGTGAGGGGCCTTGAGTCGTTCTCCGGGCGATACGAACACACAAGCGTGTCACCCGTGACCACTTGGGCAACATTCGTACGCATCTTCGTTCGACGTACCGCTTTGCCCGGTAAACACCTTGTTTCACCCTTGCGATCATGATGCGGGGTCCGAGATCCTGAAACGCACAGCTTCACCCAATGTCACTGTCTGACCAGTGAGTTGGTTGGTGCCGGGGGGAGCCGGCACCTGCGCGCCCGCGCGGCCGAGGGGGGCCCGCGGGGCCACGCACTGGCACGTACACGCATTCACCATGCGTGCGGGGGGATGACTCATGACGTCCACGCCTGCCGATGCCCGGCAGCAGACCTACGATCCATCGGTGACGACCCGGCTGCGCTTTCCGGCCCCGGCCGGCACGGGAGGCCGTCCCCGGCACTCCGACCCGCCGAGGCTCTCGCCGCCCCACCATCGCAAGCCGCTTCCGCGCTTCGACTACGAGCACTACAGCCGCCTCGCCGGCCCGCTCACCGACCCCGGCGAGGGCCCCGGCCCGTACCGCGTCCGCTACCGCAGCCTGCTCGCCGACGAGCCGCACCGCGTCCAGGCGGCGCTGCTGCTGGGCGCCGCGCCCGTGGTCTCGCTCGGCCTGCTGGTGTGGCTGATGCAGCCCGCCCACTGGACGCAGCGCGAGAACGGCACCACCCTCATGCGGGTCCTGGACACCGTGATGCTGGTGTCCATCGGCCTGATCGAGCTCTTCCGCACGCTCAACGTCACCTCCAACGCCCACGCCACGCTCGTCGCCCGCGATCCCATACCGGTCGTGCCCGAGACCGGCACCCGCGTCGCCTTCCTCACCTCCTTCGTGCCCGGCAAGGAGCCGATCGAGATGGTGACCCGGACCCTGGAGGCGGCCGTCCGGGTGCGCCACCGCGGTCCGGTGCACGTATGGCTGCTCGACGAGGGCGACGACCCCGAGGTCAAGGACGTCTGCCGGAGGCTGGGCGTGCACCACTTCAGCCGCAAGGGGGTCGAGAAGTGGAACCTTCCCAAGGGCCCGCACCGCGCGAAGACCAAGCACGGCAATTACAACGCCTGGCTCGACGCGCACGGCGACGACTACGACTTCTTCGCCTCCGTGGACACCGACCACGTACCGCTGCCGAATTTCCTCGAGCGCATGCTCGGATATTTCCGTGACCCCGATGTCGCCTTTGTCGTTGGACCGCAGGTGTACGGGAACTACGACGCGGCCGTCACCAAGGCCGCCGAAAGCCAGCAGTTCCTCTTCCACGCCCTCATCCAGCGCGCCGGCAACCGCTACGGCGCCCCCATGTTCGTCGGCACCAACAACGCCGTGCGCATCAGCGCCCTCAAGGGCATCGGCGGCCTGTACGACTCGATCACCGAGGACATGGCCACCGGCTTCGAGCTGCACCGCCACCGCAATCCCGGGACGGGCAGAAAGTGGCGCTCGGTCTACACCCCGGACGTCCTCGCCGTCGGAGAGGGCCCGAGCGCCTGGACGGACTTCTTCACCCAGCAGCTGCGCTGGTCCCGGGGCACCTACGAGACGATCATCAAGCAGTACTGGAAAGGGCCCTTCACCCTTTCCCCGGGGAAGTTCCTCAACTACACCCTGATGGTCATCTACTACCCGATGACGGCTGTCAACTGGATGCTCGGCGCATTGAGCTGCGCGCTCTTCCTGGGGCTCGGCGCCTCGGGAATCTCCATCAATTCCGAAATCTGGATGATGCTCTACAGCGACGCGGCGGCCCTCCAGATCGGGCTCTACGTCTGGAACCGCCGGCACAACGTCTCGCCGCACGAACCCGAGGGTTCGGGCGGCCTGGCCGGCATGGTCATGTCCGCGCTCTCCGCGCCGATCTACGCCCGTTCCCTGACGGACGCGGTGCTGCGCCGCAAGAGCAGGTTCGTGGTCACCCCGAAGGGCGACTCGGCCAGCCCCGACACCCTCTTCGGCACCTTCCGCATCCACCTGTTCTTCCTGATGGTCTTCGGCGGATCGCTGGTGGCCTCGTTGGTCGCGGGCCACACCCATGTGGCGATGCGCACCTGGGCCTCGCTCGCGCTGGCGGTCACCCTCGCGCCGATCGTCGCCTGGTGGTGGACCCTCCACCGCGCGAAGCGGCCCGCCGAGCACCCCGAGGGGGCACCCCAGACATGAGATTCACCCCGAGCCGCCGCACCCGCCGCCTGGCGATCGGTGCGGCGGTCGTGCTCGTACTGGGCGGGATGAACGCACCGGCCATCTGGGGATACGCCGCCGACCAGTACCACGACTACAAGATCAACAAGCCGGAGTACAAGGCCAGGAACGGCCACTGGGACGTGGTGGACGTCCCGGAGGAGTACCGGATCAACACCATCCACGCGGCCCTGCTGCACACCGGCAAGGTGCTGCTCGTGGCCGGCTCCGGCAACAACGCCGCCAACTTCAAGGCCAAGTCCTTCCGCACGGTCCTGTGGGATCCGCGCACGGACACCTACAAGGACATCCCCACCCCCAAGGACCTCTTCTGCTCCGGGCACACCCAGCTGCCCGACGGAAAGCTCCTGGTGGCGGGCGGCACGCAGCGCTACGAGAAGCTCGACGGCGACGTCGACAAGGCCGGCGGCCTGATGATCGTCCACAACGAGAACCCCGACAAGCCGATGACCTTCCCGGCGGGCACCCGCTTCACCGGCAAGGCCAACCACAAGACCTTCGAGTCCAAGGACGCGGTCCTCGTGCCCCGCGCCGCCAAGACCGGCGAGGGCGACAAGGTCAAGGTCACGGCCAGCACGGCGCGGGTGTACGTGGAGGCGCTGGACAAGGGCCACGAGTACGAGACCGGGGCGACGGACAACTACCGCGTCGAGGGCCTGTCCGGCGCCGACGCCCGGAACTCCTACGGCATCGCCAACAAGCTCTCCTTCGACAAGAAGGACTTCCAGGGCATCAAGGACGCCTTCGAGTTCGACCCGGTGGCCGAGCGCTATGTCACGGTCGACCCGATGCACGAGGCCCGTTGGTACCCCACCCTGACCACCCTTCAGGACGGCAGGGTGCTGTCGGTCTCCGGCCTGGACGAGATCGGCCAGGTCGTCCCCGGCAAGAACGAGATCTACGACCCGGCCACCAAGAAGTGGACGTACCTGCCCAAGGAGCGTTTCTTCCCCACCTACCCCGCCCTGTTCCTCACCGACAAGGGCAGGATCTTCTACACCGGCTCCAACGCCGGCTACGGCCCGGCCGACAAGGGCCGGGTGCCGGGGCTGTGGGACCTGGAGAGCAACGACTTCACCGTGGTGCCGGGCATCGGCGACCCGGACATCCTCGAGACCTCGATGTCCGTGCTGCTGCCGCCTGCCCAGTTGCAGCGCTACATGGTCCTGGGCGGCGGCGGGGTGGGCGAGGACCGCAGGTCCACGGCCCGGACCCGCATCGTCGACCTGCGCGACGAGAGCCCCCGCTTCCACGACGGGCCCGACCTCTACGCCAAGGTGCGCTACCCCAGCAGCGTCATCCTGCCCGACGACACCGTGCTGACCACCAACGGCTCCGGCGACTACCGGGGCCGCGGCGACTCCAACGTCATCGCGGCGGAGCTGTACGACCCGAGGGCCAACAGCACCCGCCCGGTCGCCGATCCGCTGGTGGGGCGCAACTACCACTCCGGGGCGCTGCTGCTGCCCGACGGGCGGGTGATGACGTTCGGCTCCGACTCGCTCTTCGGCGACAAGGACAACACCAGGCCGGGCACCTTCCAGCAGCAGATCGACCTCTACACCCCGCCCTACGCCTTCCGGGAGGAACGCCCGGAGATCAAGGACACCGCGCCCCGCACGGTGCGGCTGGGAGAGTCGGCCACCTACCGCGCGGACCGGGCGAAGAGCATCGTCAGGGGCCGGCTGATCCGGCCGGGCTCCTTCACCCACGTCACGAACATCGAGCAGCGCTCGATCGCCCTGGACCTGACCGTCTCGGGCGACACGTTCACCGTGACGCTCCCCAAGGACCCCTCGCTGGTGCCCCCCGGCTGGTACATGCTCAACGTCGTCGACGCGAAGGGGACCCCGTCGGAGGCGGTGTGGGTCAAGGTGCCGGTGGCGGAGGAGTTCTCCCCGGCGGCGGCCGCCGAGTCGTCGGCGAACTCCTCCTGAGCTCCGCTGCTCCACAGTGGGACGGCCGCTCCGGCTCGGTGCCGGACCGGAGCGGCCGGGTGGGTCAGCGGGAGTTGCGGGCCAGCTCGAGGGCGTACGTCTCCCACCACTGGCCGGCGTCCGGGCCGCCCTTGCAGGCGCCGTCCGACTCGCCGGGCCGCTTGACCCAGAGGTAGGCGTCCACGAGCGCGTCCCCGGTCCGGACGGTCGGGGGGGCGCCGAGGGCCCGGCCCGAGGGATTGCACCAGGCCTTCTCGTGGTCGCCGCCGCTGAGCGGGCCGTTGCCGTTGCGGCTGGTGTCGATGACGAAGTGCTTGCCGCCCACGAGGGCGGAGAGCCTGCGGCCGTAGTCCTTGCTGTCCTCGGTGGTCTGGAAGTTGGAAACGTTCAGCGCGAAGCCGTCCGCCCGGTCGATGCCGGCCCGGCGCAGCGGCTCGGCCATCCGGTCGCCCGGCGTGACCCAGCTGGGGTTGCCCGCGTCGAGGTAGACCTTGGTGCGGGGCAGCTCCTTGAGCCTGCCCACGGCCTCCTTCAGCAGGGCGTACCGCTCCTCGTGGAACTGCTGGGGGGTGCAGCCGTCCTCCATGTGCGGCAGCGCGTCGGGTTCGAGGATGACCGTCGCGGTGCGGTCGCCGATACCGCGTACGGCCTTCTCCAGCCAGGCGCGGTAGGCGTCGCCGTCGGCCGCGCCGCCCTGGGAGTACTGGCCGCAGTCGCGGTGGGGGATGTTGTAGAACACGAGCAGGGCGTCCCGGTCGGCCTTGGTGGCCGCCTCGGTGAAGCCCCGGGTCTGGCCCTCCGGGTCGTCCGCGCCCACCCACTCCGCGACCGGCTGCCCGGCGATCTTCTGGATGAGGTCGGCGTCCCGCTTCTTGCCGTCCTCGCGCAGCCGGGTGGCCTCCTTGGCGGCGGTGCCGTCCGGGTTCACCCAGAACGGGGAGGAGGACTTGGGCAGCTGGGAGGCGGGCGACACGGAAGGGGGGTTCTTCTTCGGCGACGCCTCGTCGCCCGACGAGCACCCCGCGACGGCGAGGAGCAGGAGCATCCCCGCGGTCGCCCCCGCCCGTGCCCGCGTCCGGCGGGCCCCACGCGCGCGTCCGGCGTCGCTGCCGTACATCCACTCCCCCTTGGGTGTACTGCCTCTGGCGGTGCCCGGAGATGCCTTCTCAATGCTGGCACAGACGTGCCCACGGCCGTGGGCAGTCATGCCATGACACATACCGAGTCGCCCTGTCGGGCGACTCGGCCGGACCGGGCGCGGCCGCGGCGTCGGACTCATCGTCAGGCCTTTCGGATGTCGGTGGTGGCGAAGGGGGCGGTCGTGTCCGTCAGGTAGGCGGAGACGACGATGTTGGCGCTGTACGAGCGGCGCTCGCGGTCGTAGTTGCCGCCGCAGGTGATCAGGCGCAGCTCGGCCCGGTCGGGCCGGCGCGGCCCGTAGGCCTTCGCGGCGTCGAAGCGGTCCTTGGTGAAGACGGCGACGTCCTCGACGGTGAACTCGGCGGTGGAGCCGTCCGCGCGGGTGACGCCGATCTTCTCGCCGGGGCCGAGGTCGCCGAGTGCGGAGAAGACGGCGGGCGCGCGGTCGGTGTCGAGGTGTCCGACCAGGACGGCCGCGCCCGGGCTGCCGGGGGCGGGTCCTCCCTGGTACCAGGCGACGGCGCCGGGGCGGGTGAAGGGCGGCGGTTCGACGGCGCCCTGCCGGGTCAGGCCGTGGGGCTCGATGGGGGCACGTATGTTCGCGGTGGTGATGGTGAGGGCTCCCGGGCGGGCCGGGGGCAGGGGGTCGTGGGCCGGGGGCAGGGCGTGGCCGGGCCGCCCGGCGGCGGCCACGTCGCCGGTGGTGGGAGAGACCGCCATCGGCACCTCGGTGACGTCCCGGCCCCACAGCCACAGCGCCACCAGCAGCGCGGACCAGGCCATTCCGGTCAGCAGACGGCCTGCACCGCTCGCGCGCTCGTCCGGCATGGCGCTACTGCTGCTGCTGTCGGCGCTGCTGGGCGTTGGTGCGGCGCCGGTACCAGATGAGGCCGCCCGCGATGGCCGCGGTGGTGCCCGCGAGCACGAGGCCCCCGGTGTCGGGCGCCTCGGCGGCGGCCACATGACGGGTGCCGCCGCCTCCGGCGGGCACCGGGGCGACGGGCGAGGCGTGGCCGTAGGCCTCGCGGGGGTCGGGGCCCACGGCGGCGGCGCGGTCGCCGTCGGCCCGGTCGCTCTGCGCGCCGGCGTGACGGTCGGACAGGTCCCGGCCGTCGGTGACGACGGTCAGCTTTCCCTCGGCCGTGGCGTCGACGCCCTCGCAGTTGATCCTGACCGGGTACGTTCCGGCGGCCATGGTCTCGCGGATGGTGGCCTCGGCGAACATGCCGGCCGAGTCCTTGGTGAGCTTGGCGTCGGTCACGAACGCCTCGGAGGTGGCGGTCGCCCGGTTGCTCTCGCAGCCGGCGACCCGCAGCTGGACTTCGGCACCCGGCCTGCTGGTGACGGGCGTGAGCTCGATGGTTCCTGACATGGTGACGGGGCCGTCGTTGGCGTGGGCGGTGGCGGCGCAGACGACGACCGCCGCGGCCACGGCGCCGCAGAGGGCGTAGCGGACTGAAGCCATAGTGAACCTCCTGGTACTCCAGAGGTTCACCCGCCGAGGCGGCCGTACGCATCCGCTCCGTGCTCGTATTGCTCCATTTGACGATCTTCAGAACCAATCAGACCGGTTCGGCCCAATTACGGGCCGGATCCGACCCCCACGCGGCGGGATCGGACCGGCCGTTGGAACCGGTCACGCCGGTTGCGGAGCAGGCGTCAGATCAGGTCGACGAGGTCCGCGATCGAGTCGACGACGCGGGACGGCCGGAACGGGTGCAGGTCGACCTCCTCGGCCCGGGTCAGCCCGGTGAGCACGAGGAAGGTCTCCATGCCGGCCTCGAGCCCGGCCAGGATGTCCGTGTCCATCCGGTCGCCGATCATGGCGCTGGTCTCGGAGTGGGCGCCGATGGCGTTGAGCCCGGCCCGCATCATCAGCGGGTTGGGCTTGCCGACGAAGTAGGGCTCGCGCCCGGTCGCCTTGGTGATCAGCGCGGCGACGGAACCCGTGGCGGGCAGGGCGCCCTCGGCGGAGGGGCCGGTCTCGTCGGGGTTGGTGGCGATGAAGCGGGCGCCGTTGTTGATCAGGCGGATGGCCTTGGTGAGCGCCTCGAAGCTGTAGGTGCGGGTCTCGCCGAGGACCACGTAGTCGGGGTCGGCGTCGGTCAGGACGTATCCGATGTCGTGCAGGGCGGTGGTCAGCCCGGCCTCGCCGATGACGTAGGCGGTGCCGCCGGGGCGCTGGTCGTCGAGGAACTGGGCGGTGGCCAGGGCGGAGGTCCAGATGTTGGCGACCGGCACGTCGAGCCCGATCCGCTGCAGCCGGGCGTGCAGGTCCCGGGCGGTGTAGATCGAGTTGTTCGTCAGGACGAGGAAGGGCTTGCCGGACTCGCGGAGCCCCTTGATGAAGGCGTCGGCCCCGGGCACCGGAATGCCCTCGTGCATGAGGACACCGTCCATGTCGGTGAGCCAGGACTCGATCGGCTTGCGCTCTGCCACTGCGGGACTCCTGCCGTGCTGTCGCCCGTCACCGGCGGGACACCGGGACGCCAGGGCGGCACCACTCGTGCGCCGCCCTGACACCCCCAGCCTAATCAGTCCCCGGCGGTGGCCCCGGGCCGCCGATTCCTAGCGTTCCGTCCCGGTATGCCGCTCCTCGTCGTCCTCCGCCGGGGCCTCCGCCGCCTCCAGCAGGCGGCCCCGGGCCAGGCGGGCGCCGATCAGCAGCGCCGCCCCGGCGGCCAGCAGGGCCCAGGCCACGAGGCCCATCGCGAGCACGGGGCGTTCGTCGCCGCTGTCGGCGAGCGCGGACGAGGCCGCGGCGGCGTCGGCGGGCCCGCCGGACGGGCCGTACGGGCCGCTCGGCACGTCCGCCGCGGACGGCCCGGACGGATCGGACGGCGAGGAGGAGGCCGGGGTCGCGCGGGCGGGCCCCACGGCGAAGGTGTAGTCGTCGGACTCCCCCACCCAGGCGCCGTCGGCGCCGCGCTTCTGGACGGCCGTGACGTTGGCGGTGACCGCTCCCTCGGGGGCCCCGGCGGTGAAGCCGAGCCGCAGCTGGACGGTGACGAATCCGTGCGGGGGCACCGCGAAGCCGGGGAAGCCGGAGGGGGTGTCGCCGAGGACCCCGACGTTCTCCGCCTCGTCCGTGTGCTCGAGGCGCACCGGCAGCCAGCGCGAGCCGCTCTGGTCGTAGAAGTCCAGGTGGACGTGGCCGGGTTGGAGGGCCCGTCGCTTGTCGGCGAGGACGGCGACGGGGTGGATGGACCGGCACTCGCCGTCGGTGTCGTTGTGCAGCTCCAGCCGCCAGGTGTGCGGGGTGCCGCCGCGCTCGTACGCCCCGGGGCCGCCGCTCAGCCGCGAGGTGATCGGGAACTCGCTGCCGACGGGGTCGCCGCACCGCTGCGACGGGGGGTCGGCGGGCGACGGAGCCGCCGCGGCCGGGGTGGCGCAGGCGAGGAGGGCGGCGCACGCGAGGAGGAACCGCCGGACGGGCCTCGGCGCTCGGGTCGGGCACATCGCGGACAGCGCAGGCATCGCGGGACCTCTCCGGGTGGCGGCTCCGGTCGTACCGGAACATCCCACCGGTCCGCGACCGGTCATCGCGTCGCCCGCGGCTTGCGCCCGACTGGGCGTCAATGTCCGCCCGATAGGCCGATGGTCATCTCATCCACACCGCGGCCGAAGAGGGGGGCCAGCACCAGTTCGGCCGCGCCCTCGACGACCGTGCGGTCGCCTCCGGGGGCGACGCGGACGGCGGTGGCGTCGGCCAGTTCGGCGCGCACTCCGCGGACGTACGCGTCGGGGTCCGCCAGCACGGTCCGGCCGCCGAGCAGCACATGGTCGATGTCCAGCAGCCGGACGAGGTTGGCGGCGCCGACGCCGAGCAGGCGGGCGGCGCGGGCGGTGTCGCCGGCCGCGACGGCCGCGAGGCAGAGGACCTCCAGGCAGCCGCGGTTTCCGCACGGGCACGGGGGGCCGTCGAGCTGGAGCACCTGGTGGCCGAACTCGCCCGCACCGGTCCTGGCTCCGCGGTGCACCCGGCCGCCGAGCACGAGGCCCGCGCCGAGGCCGGTTCCGAGGTGGAGGTAGGCGAAGGAGGAGGCGTCGCGCGGGCCGCGCAGGGCGAGGCCGAGGGCGGCGGCGTTGGTGTCCTTGTCCAGCGTGACGGGCAGGGCCAGCCGTTCGCTCAGCGCGTCGCGCAGGGGGAAGCCGTCCCACTGGGGGAAGCCGGTGACGCGGTGGAGCACGCCACCGCGGTGGTCCAGCGGGCCGGGGGCGGCGACTCCGGCGCCGAGGACGGCGGGGGCCCCGGCCTCCGCGAGCAGCGCCGTCACCTCGCGCGCCACCGCGTCGAGCACCGCGTCCCCGCCCGCGCCGAAGGCGAGCGGCGTGGTGCGCGTGGCGACGGCCGCGCCCATGAGGTCGGCGAGGGTGACGGTCAGGGTGTCGCGGTCGAGGTGGAGGCCGAGGGCGTGCGCGGCGCCGGGCACCAGGCACAGGACAGTAGCGGGCTTGCCGCCCGTGGAGGCGCGGCGGCCCGCCTCGGCGGCGAGGCCGGACTCCCGCAGCCGACCGGTGATCTTGCTGACGGCCTGCGGGGTCAGTCCCGTGCCCGCGGCCAGTTCCGCCCTGCTGGCGCCGGCCTCGCCGGCGTCGCGCAGCAGGCCGAGGACGAGGGCGGCGTTGTGGTCGCGCAGGGCGGCGAGGTTGGCCCCAGGATGGGTTCCGGGACCGGCTCCGATAGTGCTCACGGCCTCATTCTCCACTCCGCTTGCACTTACGCAACACTGTTGCCAAAGTGGAGGGCATGGAAACCACGGACATGGATGCCGCCCCGGACGACGCCACCGGCGCCCTCCGCGCCCCCCTCCGCGTGGGCCTCATCGGCTACGGCCTCGCGGGCTCGGTGTTCCACGCCCCGCTCCTCGCCGCCACCGACGGGCTGGTCCTCGACACGGTCGTCACCGCCAACCCCGAACGGCGGCGCCAGGCCCTCGCCGAGCACCCCGGGGCCCGTACCGCCGACAGCGCGGACGCCCTCTTCGCCCGCGCCGGCGAGCTCGACCTGATCGTCGTCGCCTCCCCCAACCGCACCCACGTCCCGCTCGCCCGCGCCGCCCTCGAGGCCGGGCTGCCGGTCGTCGTCGACAAGCCGCTGGCCGCGACCGCCGCCGAGGCCGAGTCGCTGGCCGCGCTCGCCGACAGCCGGGGCCTGCTGCTCAGCGCCTTCCAGAACCGGCGCTGGGACAACGACTTCCGCACCGTCGCCCGGCTGGTCTCCGACGGCGCCCTCGGGCGGGTACTGCGCTTCGAGTCCCGCTTCGAGCGCTGGCGCCCCCGCCCCAAGGGCGGCTGGCGCGAGTCCGGCGACCCGGCGGAGGTCGGCGGCATCCTCTACGACCTGGGCAGCCACCTCGTCGACCAGGCGCTGGCCCTCTTCGGCCCCGCCGCGACCGTCTACGCCGAGGCCGACGTCCGCCGCGACAGCGCCGAGGCCGACGACGACACGTTCATCGCCCTCACCCACACCGGCGGCGTCCGCTCCCACCTGTGGATGAGCGCCACCGCCTCCCAGCTCGGCCCGCGCTTCCGGGTGCTGGGCAGCACGGCCGGCTATGTGAAGTACGGGCTCGATCCGCAGGAGGCCGCGCTGCGCGAAGGCCTGCGGCCGGGCGACGGCCGCGCCTGGGGCGTCGAGGCCGAGTCGTCCTGGGGCCGCCTCGGCGCCGGCGAGTCCCCGCTCACGGGCGGCGGCGAACCGGTGCGGACGCTGCCGGGCGACTACCCGGCGTACTACGCGGCGATCGCCGACGCCCTGCGCACGGGCGGACGGCCCCCGGTCACGGCGACGGAGGCCGCGGCGGCGCTGCGCGTGCTGGAGGCCGCGAAGACCTCGGCGGCCGAGGGCCGTACGGTCCGCCTGGAGGAGACGCGGTGAGCGAGGAGGTCGCCCGGCTCGCCGACGACGAACGGCGCCTCGTCCTGGACCGCTTCGACCACGACGACGCCTGGCGGCTGGGCCGGCTGCTGACGGACCTGGCCCGTGAGCGCGGCGCGGCCGTCACGGTCGGCATCCGGCGCGGCGCCCAGCGGCTCTTCCACTGCGCCCTGCCCGGCACCTCGGCCGACAACGACGCCTGGATCGACCGCAAGTGCCGGGTCGTCGAGCGCTACGCCGAGTCGTCGTACCTGGTCGGCGCCCGCTTCCGCGCCAAGGGCCGCACCTTCGAGGACTCCTCCCGCCTCGACCCCGGCCGCTACGCCGCGCACGGCGGCGCGTTCCCGCTGCGGGTGCGCGGCACAGGCGTGGTGGGCGTGGTGGCGGTGTCGGGGCTGTCGCAGGGCGAGGACCACGCGCTGGTCGTCGAGGCGCTGGAACGGTTCCTCGCCGAGCCCCACCGATCCGCCCCACACCCCTGATGGGCTGTCATTTCCCTTCGGTACGCAATCCCTTCATGGCGTGCGCCACACGCCCACGCAATGCCCATCCGGGGCGGTTACGCTCCGAACGGGACACGTACGGGGAAAGGACGCACCGATGGGGACCGCCGCCGGCATAGTCGAGATCACCTCGGGGGACGAGCTGCGCGAGCTGCTCGGCCGGCCCACACCGCAGGCCGCGGGCAAGGTCCGCACCCGGCTCCACGAGCACGACAAGCGCTGGCTCGCGCAGTCGCCGTTCTGCCTGGTGGCGACCTCCGCGGCCGACGGCAGCTGCGACGTCTCCCCCAAGGGCGACCCGCCCGGTTTCACCGTCGTTCTCGACGACACGACGATCGCCGTGCCGGAACGTCCCGGCAACCGCCGCGCCGACGGCTTCCACAACATCCTGAGCAACCCTCGGATCGGCCTGATCTACCTGGTGCCGGGCCGCGGCGACACGCTGCGCGTCAACGGCCGGGCCCGCCTGGTCCGCGACGCGCCGTTCTTCGACCGGATGGTCGTCAAGGGCCACCGGCCGCAGCTCGCGGTCCTCGTCGAGATCGACGAGGTCTTCTTCCACTGCTCGAAGGCCTTCCTGCGCTCCGGGCTCTGGAAGCCGGAGACCTGGAACCCCGACGCGGTCCCCTCACGGGCGCGCATCTCCAAGTCGCTGGAGCGGCCCGAGGACGCCCTGGAGGACCTCGAGCGTTACTACGGCCCGCAGTACGCCGGGAGACTGTACGACTGATCCGCCCTGCGGGCAGCGGCCGTTGTCAGTGGCGCGTGCTTCCATTCCTGTCATAGCCCGGGCAGTGATCCGTCACAGCCCGGGCAGTGACCTGCCGTACGTCCGAACAGGAAGCCGAGCACTCCCCATGCGCATCGTGATCAGTGAGTTCATGAGCCTCGACGGTGTCGTCCAGGCGCCGGGCGGCCCCGGCGAGGACACCGACGGCGGCTTCGCCCACGGCGGCTGGTCGCACCCCTTCTTCGACCCCGAGGTGGTCGGCGGCGCCTTCGCCGACGCGACGGGCAGGGCCGAGGCGCTGCTGTTCGGGCGCCGCACATGGCAGACGATGGCCGCGGCCTGGCCCGAGCGGGCCGGCGACCCGTTCGCCGACCGGATGAACGCCCTCCCGAAGTACGTCGTGTCCAGCACGCTGGGCGACGACGAGCTGACCTGGAACAACACCACGCGCATCCCCGGCGCCGAGGCCGTCGCCCGCATCCGGGAGCTGCGCGGGACCGACGGCGGCGACCTGCTGGTCATGGGCAGCGCCACCCTGGCGCGCACCCTCCTGGGCGAGGACCTGGTCGACGAACTCCGGCTCATGGTCATGCCGGTGCTCCTCGGCGGCGGCAAGACGATCTTCCCCGTCGACGGCACGCTGCGCACGCTCGAGCTGGTCTCCACCGTCACCAGCGGCACGGGCGTCAACGTCTGCACCTACCGGCCGGCCGCCGGGCGGTAACCCGCCGCGATCGGAGGTCGGCGGCCGGTGTCCCGTCAGGTTCTGCGGCCGGGGCCGGAGCCGGGGCCCGAACGGGTGCGGAAGAGTACGGTCAGCGCCAGGGCCGCGCCGACCGCCATGAGGGTCGCGCCGACCGCCATCGAGGCCCTCATCGGCGGCCCTTCGCGCGGTAGCTCGCGCCCCTCGGCGGGGGCGGCGTCGTCCGGGCCGGCGGCCCCCGGGCGTCCCATCAGGCCTTCCAGGCCCTCCAGACCCTCCAGGCCGGGGAAGCCGGGCGGCAGCACTCCCGTCGGGAAGGGCACCGGCTCACCGGTGTCCGTGTGGCCGCCGTCCGGGGTCGGGCCCGTCCCGCATTCGGGCAGCACGCCCACGAAGGGGTAGGCGTGGATGGTCTGGCCGCCCGCACCGCCCGTCCCCGACTCATGGGCGAGCGAACCCGCCGTGAACACCCGCCCGTTCACCGCCGCCACCGACAGGCGGGTCGTGGACGAGCGGCGGCCCACCAGCACCGAGCCCTGCAGCTGCCCGCCGCCCGCGATCCGGACCACCTTCGCGTCGGGGATGTTCCACAGCAGCCGCTCCCGCCGCACGCCGGCGAGCGCCACGGCCGAGGTGTTGATCGTCCGCGCCTCACCATTCTCGTCGGTCACGTTCACCAGCACCGTCGCGTTCGCCGGGATCTTCCGGAAGGAGAGGCTCTGCGCGCTCCCGTCGGGTGCGACGAGGTCGAAGGGCGCGTTGAAGACCTGGAACGCCGAGGTGCCGTCCCCCGTGAAGACCGTGACCTTGCCCTGGTTCACCGCCGTCCCCGTCGGCTTCCTCGGCACCCCCTTGTCGTAGGCGTAGCACGTGCTGGCCGCGGTCAGTTCCTCCCGCAGCCCGTCGAACGCCGCCAGCGCTCCCGTGTCGCGCACGGCCTTCGGGCTCACCGTCCCCGTGCCGGTCTGCCGTCCGGCGAAGGCGACCGTCCCGTTGACGGGACCGTCCTCCGCGAGCAGCCGCTGGCCCGCGGCGAGCTTGAGGTCGCCGCCCACCCGCAGGAACGGCGAACCGTTGTCGGGCGGCACCCGGGAGCCCACCCCCACGGCCCCCACGTGGTACGCCGGGGCGACCCCGACCCCTTGGCCAGGTCGAACTCACCCTCGACGACCACCCGGCCCTCGGCCCCGGCCGCCGCGCCGCGCACCGCGAAGTCGCCGCCGACGAAGACGTTGACGCCGTTGTCGCGCCCCACGACGGCGCCGCCGTGCGGGTCCGGGTACGCGGCCGGGCACCTGCCCGGCACACAGGGCCCCGGCCCGGCGACGGGCCGCCCGTCACCCGCGCCCGGTGCCGCGAAGGCACATGCCAGCAGGGTGCCCCCGGCCGCGGCCAGTGTGGCCGTGGCGGCGGCGACCGAACGGACGACCCGGCGCGTTCCACGCTCCCTCTGAGACATATCCGAAAATATGCATATTGCGCGGAGCGGATCACGGAGCCACACCCGTCGGCCCCCGGACGGCCTACGCGTTCTTCACCTGCTGGCGCTGCCTCCCCAGCCCGTCTATCTCCAGCTCCATCACATCCCCCGCCCGCAGATACGGCTTCGGCTCGGGCCTGCCGAACGCGGTCCCGGCGGGCGTGCCCGTGCTGACGACGTCGCCGGGATACAGCGTCATGAACCGGCTGACGTACCGCACCAGATACGCGACCGGGAAGATCTGCTCCGCCGTGCCGGACTCCTGCATCAGCTCGCCGTTGACCCACAGCCGCATCCCCAGCGCCTGGGGGTCGGGTATCTCGTCGGCCGTCACCAGCCACGGCCCCAGCGGAGTGAACGTCTCGCAGTTCTTGCCCTTGTCCCACTGGCCGCCGCGCTCGTTCTGGAACTCGCGCTCGGTGACGTCGTTGGCCACGGCGTACCCGGCCACCGATGCCAGCGCCTCCTCGTCCGTCCGCAGATACCGCGCGGTCCGGCCGATGACGACGGCGAGCTCGACCTCCCAGTCGGTCTTCTCGCTGTCGCGCGGCACGAGCACGGTGTCCTCCGGGCCGACGACCGTGTCCGGCGCCTTGAGGAAGACCACCGGCTCGGCCGGGGCCGCCAGGCCCGCCTCGGCCACGGCGTCCCGGTAGTTGGCGCCGATGCCGACGATCTTGCCGATCCGGGCGACCGGCGGGCCGATCCGCAGCCCCCTCGGGTCGAGGACGGGCAGGATGCGGGCGCCAACGGCGGCCCGGACGTGGGTGAGCGCGGCCCGGTCGCCGAGCAGCGCGCCGTCCACGTCCGGGACCAGCCCGGACAGATCGCGCAGCGTCCCGTCGTCCTCGAGCAGCGCCGGGCGTTCCGCCCCGGCGGGCCCCACCCGCAGCAGTCTCATCGCTACAACTCCCCCCAGTCGTCAAGCCCCTCCGCTCGATCGTCCAAGAACGGAGGCACACTCCACAAGCCCCCTTTCGGTCCGTGGCACCCAGGGCCCATCGGACTCGCCCTACGTGGCGGAAGCCCGCTCCTCCTGCTTCTCCCGCCCTGCCGGCGTCCGCAGCGGCTGGAGGTACGCCCGCTCGACCGCCGTCCACGTGGTGGTCGTCACGAGGTACAGGCCCGCCGCGAGCGGCACCACGGCGGCCGTGACCAGCGTGCCGAAGGAGAGCAGCGGCATCAGCTTCACCATCGTCGCCACCCCCGGCGCCGGGGCGTCCGCGCCCGCCGCCGCGGGCAGCGCCGCCGCGGTCTTGCGGTTGCGCAGGTACGTCCAGGTGGCGACGACGGCCATCAGCGCGAACAGCGCCGCGTACACCAGCCCCTGCGCGCCCAGGGGGCCGCCCTCGTCCAGGGCGTCGGCCCACCGCCCGCCGAGCGGTGCGGCCAGCAGCTTGTGCTTCAGCAGATCGCCTCCTCCGTCACCGGTCGAGAACAGGTGGTACATCACGTAGAACACCGGCAGCTGCACCAGCATCGGCAGGCACCCGGCCAGCGGGGACGTCCCGGTCTCCGCGTAGAGCTTGGCGGCCTCCTCCTTCAGCCGTTCGGGCTTCTTGCCGTACTTCCGCCGCAGCTCGGCGAGCCGGGGCGCGAGCTCGGCCCTGGCCCGCTCGCCACGGGCCGCCGAACGGGTCAGGGGGTGCAGCGCCAGCCGCACGCACGCGGTGAACACCACGATCGCCCCGGCGGTCGCCGAGGCGCCCAGCAGCGGGTCGAGCGCGTCGGCGAGATGCGTGAGGAGCGAGCCGAGTGAGGTGAAGAGGGGAGAGAAGACGGACATGGTGAGTGAGCCCTCCACGGGTCTCGTCGTGCCGAAGGAAGCAAGGGAATTCGGCGTGACGAGCCACGTGGGCACAGCCCCCGGGCACCCCGGTGAGCGCGGGCGGCAAGCGATGAAGAGCATGCCGCCGGCGGGAGGACAGGGATGCGCGGAACGCGCCTACGCGGCCGCCGGGAGGGGCAGGCCGGGCGCTCGGGGCCGTCGGCGGCCCTGGGCGTCGGGATCGCGCTGGGCGAGGAACGCCGTGCGCAGCTCCCGGTCCCGTATCGCGGTGCGTATTCGGGTCGGCGTGAGCGGACCGCCCGTGCGGGCGGCCGCCACGGCGACGGCGCACAGCGTCAGCGCGAGCGCGACGGCGGTGGTCGCGGCGAACGCGACGGCGGACAGCAGGCCGGTCTGGGCCAGCAGCAGTTCGCCGAGCAGGAGGAGGAAGACGCTGACGTGCGTCCACAGCACGTCACGCGCCACGGCACGCAGTACGTGACGCATCGGGCCCCTCCCCCTCGCACGGTCGAATGAGAGAACGGCAGTTCAGCCGCTCACCAGTTCAGTCGTTCCGATGGTAGACCGCCCCACTGACAACGCCCCCCATCGGGTCCGTATCCCCGCCCGCGTCCCGGTCCGGATCCCGGCCCGGATCCGACGCCAGCACCTCCTCGTCCGGCCGCGCGTCGGCCGTCCGGGGCCCCCAGAACGAAACCGCCAGCGCCACGGCCAGGTTCACGACCAGCGCCACGGCGCCCGCGTTCACCCCCCACACGGGATCGTGCCCGGTGAAGACCAGCCAGCACACCAGCGCACCACCCGCCGCCAGGCCGCTCACCGCGCCCCACAGCGTCATCCGCCGCCACACCAGCCCCAGCAGAATCATGGGGACGAGCTGCGCCATGCCCTCGTACGAGATCAGCGACAGCCGCACCAGCGTGTTGGGCTCGGTGTAGGTGAGCACCAGCGCCAGCGTGCCCGCCGCCACCACCACGACCTGCGCCGCCGTCTTCTGCCGGTCCGGCCGGGCGGCCAGCCGGGGGATCGCACCCAGCACGCTCTTCCCCCACATCGTCCCGATGACCAGCATGAACACCGCCATCGGCACGATCGACGACAGCGCCGCCGCGACCCCGATCACGCCCACCGCCCAGGCCGGCAGCGAGTCGACGACCAGCTTGAACAGCGCGAGGTTCGAGCCGGCCCCGGTCAGCCCCGGCACCACGAAGATCGCCGCCATGCCCAGCAGCATCGGCACGAACAGCAGCACGTTGTAGAACGGCAGCAGCATGGCGTTGCGCCGCAGCGCGTCGGCGTTGCGCGCGCCCAGGTAGCCCGCCACGGTGGTCGGGAAGATGACGACCGTCAGGGAGTTGAGGAAGCTGGTCGTCACGTACCAGCTGCCGCCCAGCCCGCTGCCGCCGTGCCCGGTGAAGGTCAGCCAGTCCGGCTTCTCGGCCACGATCCGGTCCAGGAAGGGGCCGTAGCCGTCGAAGTAGTGCAGGGGCACGTAGACGGCGAGAAAGCCGAGCGTGACGATGACCATGAGGTCCTTGAGCACCGAGACCCAGGCGCTGCCGCGCAGGCCGCTCACCACCACGAAGCCCGTCGTCACCGCGAAGGCGATGAAGTAGGCCCAGTTCAGGCTGATCGCCCCGTAGGAGATCGTCGAGACGACGACGCCCATGCCGGTGATCTGCAGCTGGATGTACGGCAGCAGGCACACGGTCACCAGGATCGCCACCGCCGTGCCGAGCCAGGGCCGGCCGTAGCGGTGGGCCACCATGTCGGTGATGGTGACGAGGCCGTGCCGGCGGGCGTACGACCAGAGCGTCGGGCCGACGACGTAGCCGAGCGCGTACCCGCAGGACATGTAGGCGATGACGTAGAGCACGGGGGCGCCGTGGTTGTAGCCCCAGCCGGCGGCGCCGAGGTAGCTGAAGCTGGTGTAGCCCTCACCGGCCATCAGGACCCAGATGAAGACCGTGCCGAGGCTGCGGCCGCCCACCGACCACTCGGCCAGTCCGGTGGTGCGGCCGTGGCCGCGGACGGCCAGCAGCCCCAGGGCGACGGTCAGGAGCATGAATCCGCCGAAGATCGCCGACGCGACGGCGGCGTCGCCGCTCACGCGCGTCCCCGCTTGCGGTCGCCCCGCCAGGCGAGGAAGACGGCGGCCGGGGTCAGCAACGTCGCCAGCAGCAGCCAGAAGAAGAGGAAGGGCAGGCCCAGGACGGTCGGGTGGACGCGGTCCACCAGGGGGAGGGTGCCCAGGTAGAGGACATACGGGGCCAGGAGCCACAGCAGGTTGGGACGTTTCTTCACGGACCGACCCTAGGTCGCGGACGAGCCCGTTCCGCCCTAAGCCCCCGATTCCGGCCTCAGCACCGAGAAGCCCGGCCGCCGCCCCGGCCCCCGCACCCCGGACTCCGCCCGCCCCGCCTACGTCGCCTACGCCCCCTACGCAGCCCTACGCCCCCGACAGCCAGGACACCGTGTAGATCACCAGCCCCGCCAGCGCCCCCACCACCGTGCCGTTGATCCGGATGAACTGCAGGTCCCGGCCGATGTGGGCCTCGATCTTGCGGGAGGTGTGCTCCGCGTCCCAGCCGGCCACCGTGTCGGTGATCAGGGCGGTGATCTCGTCCCGATAGGTCGTCACCACATAGACGGCCGCGTCCTCCAGCCAGCCGTCGACCTTCCGCCGCAGCCGCTCGTCGCCGGTCATCCGGTCGCCCAGGGAGAGGATCGAGGCGCGGGTGCGCGTCCGGAGCTCGCTGCGCTCGTCCTCCGCCGCGGCCACGATCATCGCGCGCACGGACGACCACGCCGAGGCGATGATGTCCTGCACCTCGCCGCGGCCCAGCACCTCGGACTTCAGCCGCTCGACACGCGCGCGTGTGTCGTCGTCGGACGTCAGGTCGTGAGCGAAGTCCGCGAGGAAGCGGTCGACGGCGCCGCGCGCCGGATGATCCGGCATGTCGCGCATCTCCGTCACGAAGCGGAGCAGCTCCTTGTAGACCCGCTCGCCGACCTTGCGGTCCACGAAGCGCGGCGTCCAGCCGGGGGCCCCTCCGGCGACCGCCGCCATCACCGAGTCGCTGTGGGTGACGAGCCAGTCGTGGGCCCGTACGCACACCAGGTCCACCACCTTGTGGTGGCCCCCGTCGGCGACGATCCTCTCGAGCATCGTGCCGATGCCCGGCGCGATCTCGGCGGCGTCGGCCCGCCGGGTGATGGCCTCGCCGACGACCGCCTGGACGTCGGCGTCGCGCAGGACGGTCAGGGCGCCGCGCAGGGCGGTGGCGAGTTCGTCGGTCACCCGGTCGGCGTGTTCGGGCCGGCTCAGCCAGGTGCCGAGCCGGGAGCCGATGCCGACGGAACGCAGCCGCTGCCGCACCACCACGCCGGAGAGGAAGTTCTCGCCGACGAAGTCGCCGAGGTTCTGTCCCAGCTGGTCCTTCTTGGTCGGGATGATGGCCGTGTGCGGGATCGGCAGGCCCATGGGCCGCCGGAAGAGCGCGGTGACGGCGAACCAGTCGGCGAGCGCGCCGACCATGCCCGCCTCGGCGGCGGCCGCGACGAAGCCGGCCCAGCCTCCGCCCCACCCCGTGGTCCGGGCCCACGTGGCGAGCGTGTAGACGGCCGCGACGGCCAGCAGCAGGCCCGTGGCGAGCGCCTTCATCCGGCGGACGCCGCGCTGTTTCTCGGCGTCCGCCGCGCTGTAGGTGAGTCCGCCGGGCACGGCGGGCATCACTCCATCGGCGGCATTCGCACCGTCACCGGCGGCAGCCGATTCCTGTCCATGGGACCGTTTCATCCGCACCACCCCTTCCGGCTGTCCTCACGTGCATTGTCCCTGCCCGACCTACTCGGGGAACGGACGAAGAGTTCCCCGCGTCTGACAAGTCGCACATGACATGTCACGAGCACGCGCTGCGTGGCTCTCGCCCCCACAGGCCGCCAGGCCGGCCCGGAGCCGTACGCTCCGCAGTACCCAGGAGACAACCGCCCATGAAGAGGTCACCCCTGCCCCACGGCGCCGCGTACGCCGTGCTCGCGTCGCTGGTGGGCGTGGTGATCGTGGTCTCGGTCGCGATATTCCTCACCGCGGGCGGGTCCGACGACCGGCCCGCGGACCGGGCCCACGAGGCCCGGCGCTCGGCTGCGCCGGCCGCCACGGGCGGCTGGGTGGGCGCCTGGTCCACCTCCCCGGCGGTGGCCGAGGCGGACACCCCCCAGGGCCTTCCGGGCCGCTCGATCCGCAACGTGCTGCACACCACGCTCGCCGGCAGCAGCGCCCGGGTGCACCTGTCCAACCTCTTCGGGACCACCCCGCTGACCGTCAGCCACGCCTCGCTGGCCCTCGCCGCCACGCCGGGCGGCCCCGCCGCCGTGCCCGGCAGCATGCGCGCGCTCACCTTCGGCGGGCGCAGCACGGTGACCATCCCGGCCGGCCGGGCCACCGTCAGCGACCCGGTCCGGTTCGCCGTCGGCTACGCGGCCGACCTGATGGTGACCACCTACTCCCCCACGCCCTCGGGCCCGGTCACCCTTCACCCGTACGCCCGCCAGACCGCCTACCTCGCGAACGGCGACCGGGTCGAGGACACCGAGGCCGGCGCGTACACCACCAAAAGCCCCTACTGGCGCTATGTCACCGCCGTCGACGTCTGGAGCACCGAGGCGCGCGGCTCGGTGGTGGCCCTCGGCGACTCCATCACCGACGGCGTGTCCTCCACCGTGGGGGCCAACCGCCGCTGGACCGACTTCCTGGCCGACCGGCTGCGCTCCGAGCCCGACGCCCCGCGCTACGGCGTGCTGAACCAGGGCATCAGCGGCAACCGGATCCTGCTCGGCGGCCAGGGCACCTCCCCGGCGAACAACCCCAGCGCCCTCGAGCGCTTCGACCGCGACGTGCTGTCCCGGGCCGGCGTGCGGGTCGTGGTCGTCGAACTGGGCGTCAACGACATCCTGCGTCGCCCCAAGCAGACCGACCCGGCCCGGATCGTGGCGGGCCTGCGGCAGCTGGTGGCGCGGGCGCACGCGCGCGGGGTGCGCGTGGTGGGCTCCACGCTGACGCCCATCAGCGGCCACAAGGGCGTCGTGCCGGAGCAGGAGGTCGTGCGGCAGGGCGTGAACACCGAGATCCGCGCCGGGGGCGTCTTCGACCATGTGGTCGACTTCGACCGGGCGCTGCGCGATCCGGCGAACCCGCAGCAGCTCCTCCCGGCGTACGACTGCGGCGACCATCTGCACCCCAGCGACGCCGGCTACCGCGCGATGGCCGACGCCCTGGACCTCGACGGGCTCAAGAGCCGGCCGGTGGCCGCCGCGCTGTGAGCCGCGGCCGCGGCCCGGACGCGAGGAGAAACGATCACTCCAACGCTCACTCCAGCCTCTTGCGGTCGCTCCGGCGCTCCTCGCGGTCCAGGCGGCGCTCCTCGCGCCGCTCCTCCCGCAGCCGCTTCCGCTCGGCCTTCGGCAGCTTCCTGACGACGCCGACGCCGCCCCAGAAGGCGAAGCCGGTGATGTGCACCGTGGGGGATCCGGGGGTGCCCGGGCCGGAGGCCTTGTCGTCGAAGCCGCCCATGATGCCGATGCCCCCGACCTGCACCTCGAGCTCCGGGGGGACGGTGACCTGCATGCCGCCCATGACGGCGACGCAGCGGATGACGACCTCGCGGTCCTCGAACCGCGCCTCGCGCAGGTCGATCTCGCCGCCGCCCCAGAAGGTGAAGGCGGTGAACCGCCGGGGGACGGTCCATCCGCCGCGGCGCTGGAAGCCGCCCATGATGCCCACGGCGCCCTTGGACGTCGCCCGGCCGCCGATCCGCCCGGCCCAGTCCCCGGTGGCCGGCTCGGCGGCCCCGACGCGCGTGCGGGAGGGCATCGGCAGGTCCCGGACGAGCGGTTCCAGATCGGCGTGGGTGCGGGCCTTGTAGGCGGCGTCCAGCCTCTCCTCGAACTCCTCCATGTCCAGCCGCCCCTCGGCGACGGCCTCGCGCAGGGCCTCGGCGATCCGCTCGCGCTCCGCGTCGGAGGCCCGCATCTCAGGAAGTTCGCTCATCATGGCGTTCAGCCTAAGGGCCTACGGCGTGGGCCGTTCGGCGTACATCCGGGCGATGACCTCCTCGATGTCGGGCTCCCGCACCGACAGGTCCACCAGCGGATACCGTCCGGCCACCGCCGCCACGACGGGCGCGGCGCTGTGGGTCGCGGGGAACGCCAGCCACTGCCGCGTCCCTTCGACCTTCACCGTGCGCGCGCCCGGCACTCCGGTGATGGGCGGCATCTCGTGCTCCAGGTCGACCACGAGCGTCCGCTCGCTCTCCCCCACCGCGTGCAGCCCGTCCAGCGCGCCGTCGTACACGAGCCGGCCGTGGTCGATGACCATCACCCGCTTGCAGAGCTGCTCGATGTCGGTCAGGTCGTGCGTGGTGAGCAGAACGGTCATGCCGCGCTCGGCGTTCACCTCGCGCAGGAACTCGCGCACCTTCGTCTTGCTCACCACGTCGAGGCCGATGGTGGGCTCGTCGAGGTAGAGCACCTCCGGGTCGTGCAGCAGCGCCGCCGCGATGTCCCCGCGCATCCGCTGGCCGAGCGAGAGCTGCCGTACGGGCACGTCCAGCAGCCGGCCGAGGTCGAGCAGTTCCACGCAGCGCTCGAGATTGGCGCGATAACGGTCCTCGGGGACGCGGTACATGCGGCGCACCAGGCCGTAGGAGTCGCGCAGGGGAAGGTCCCACCACAGGGTCGTGCGCTGCCCGAAGACCACGCCGATGCGGCGGGCGAGCCCCGTCCGGTCGCGGGAGGGGTCGACGCCCGCGACGCGCAGGCGCCCGCCGCTGGGCGTAAGGATGCCGGTGAGCATCTTGATGGTGGTGGACTTCCCGGCGCCGTTGGGGCCGATGTAGCCGACCATCTCGCCGCGCGGCACGCGGAAGCTGATGCCGTCCACGGCCCGCACCTGGTGCCGTTCCCGGCGCAGGAGGCCCGTTCTGCGGCGAACGTCGAAGACCTTCCGCACGCCGTCGAGCTCGATGAACGCGTCCACCCTCGTCAACTCCCCGTACTCCGATAGCTCCGCAGTCCCGTCCGCCACGCCAGAGCGGCCGCCGCGCAGCACCCGAGCGCCACCAGGGGCGAGGCGAAGTCGACCCAGGCGGGCAGCCGCAGCGGGTCGTCGCGGCCCAGGACGCGCAGTGCCGGCAGCCAGTTGACGAAGGCGAGCGGGACGACGAACGTGACCCCGCGCACCAGGTCGGTGGCGAAGACCGTGGGCGGGTACTGCAGCAGCGTCGTCCCGCCGTAGGTGAAGGCGTTCTGTATCTCCGAGGCGTCGTCGGCCCTGAACTGGAACGCCGCCCCGGCGACGAAGACCGCCCCGAAGATGACCGCTCCGCTGACGAGCATCAGCGGGACGAGCGCCACCGTCACGGGCGTCCAGTGGACGTCGAGGCGCGTCAGCGACCAGGCCAGCAGCAGGACTCCCTGGCTGAGCCGGCCCACCCGCCGCAGCGCGAAGCGGTCGGCGGCCACCTGGGCGAGGACGGGCACCGGGCGCGTCAGGAGCACGTCCAGCGTGCCGTCGCGCACCCGCCGGCCGAGGCGGTCCATGTTGCCGAGCGTGAGGTCGGCGATGCCGAAGGCGGTGCTCGTCGTGCCGTAGAGGAAGGCCACCTCGGGGAGGGAGAAGCCGCCGAGCACGTCGACGTGGGAGAACATGATGGCGATGGCCACGAAGTCCAGGGCGGTGGCGGCGAAGTTGCCCGCGGCCATCATCAGGAAGGACAGGCGGTACGCCATCGTCGAGCGCACCCACATGCCCACGATGAGCCCGTAGCAGCGCAGCCCCTCGCCCCACCGGCGCACGGCGGCGTCAGCCACCCTGGACCACCACCTTGCGCGTCGCCGCCGACTGCAGCAGCCGTCCCGCCGCGAGCAGGACCGCCGCCCACACCGCCTGGAAGGCCAGCGCGGCGGCGAGGCCGGTCCCGCGGTGGCGCTCCAGGAGGACGTCCACGGGCACCTGCAGCATGGCCGCCCACGGCAGGGTCCGCGCGACCTCGCCGAAGGCGCCGGGGAAGACGTTCAGGGGCAGCAGCGTGCCGGAGAAGAACATGCACAGCAGGGCGCTCAGCATGCCCGCCCCGGCGCCGTCGAGGAGCCAGAAGGAGCACAGCGCCACCAGATAGCGCAGGGCGAAGCCCACGACGAGGCCCAAAAGGACCGACAGCAGGAAGGACAGCCAGGTCACGGGGTCGGCCGGGAGGGCGAGTTCGAAGGCGAGGGCGCCGACGGCCAGCGGCACCACACCGCGTCCCAGCAGCTGGAAGGCCGCCCGTCCCAGGTCGCTCGCCAGCCACCACGCCTGCAGGTCCACGGGCCGGTAGAGGTCGACGGCGATGTCGCCGGAGCGGATGCGGTCCTGGAGCTCCTCCTGGAAGCCCCCGCCGAGCAGCGAGGCGGAGGCCAGCAGCGCCTGGCTGACCCAGACGAACGTCAGCGCCTGCGCCCGGTCGTAACCGCCCAGGTGCGGGCGTTCGTTCCACAGGGCGATGTAGGTGGAGGCGACGATAAAACCGAAGACCGTATTGGTGAACACCCCGGCGGCGGTGGCCGTCCGGTACGTCGCGTACCGCCGGAAGCCGCCGGCCGCGACGGCCGCGTACAGCCGCATCCCGCGATCCCCCTCGTCGTCGCCGAAGCGCACGAGCCTAGCCGTACGTATCGTCCTCGAACCACGGAATTTCACCCCATGGAGTGGTCGGGCTGGCCTGAACGGCCCTTACGGAGCTGTCAAACGTGCGCTGGGACCTTCAGCCGGAACGCTTGATGCGACAGTGTCTTTCGGGGCGTACGACGCAGTTCGGAACCGCCCGACCCGATACTGCTCCGCCGTGGCCGCACAACCTCGGCGGCGGCCGAGGAGTCCCTGGAGACATGAGCGACGAGCAGTCACAGCAGCGGTCCGCCGGTGCTGGTCACGCGCCGCCCCGTTGGGCCCCGCGGGGGGAGGCGGCCGCGGCACCCGGCGCGCCCGGCGGACGAGGCCGCCGCCCCCGGCGCACGGGCGTGCGCCGGCTGGTGCCCACCTGGCGCATGGTGCTCGGGGGCTTCCTCCTGATCGTCCTGCTGATCGTGGGCGCGCTGGTCGCCGGCTATCTGCTGGTCGACATCCCCCCGGCCAACAAGGCCGCCGTCGCCGAGAGCAACGTCTTCCTCTACTCCGACGGCTCCCAGCTCGCCCGCGACGGCGAGGTCAACCGCGAGAGCGTGGCGCTCAGCCGCGTCCCCAAGGACGTCCAGCACGCCGTCCTCGCCGCCGAGGACCGCGACTTCTACTCCGAGTCGGCGGTCAATCCCGAGGCGATGCTGCGCGCCGCCTGGAACACCGTCACCGGCAAGGGGAAGCAGTCCGGTTCGACGATCACCCAGCAGTACGTCAAGAACTACTACCTCGGCCAGGAACAGACCATCAGCCGCAAGGTGAAGGAGTTCTTCATCGCCATCAAGCTGGACCGCGAGGAGAGCAAGAACGACATCCTCGAGGGCTATCTCAACACCAGCTACTTCGGGCGCAACGCCTACGGCATCCAGGCCGCGTCCCAGGCGTACTACGGCAAGGACTCCGACAAGCTCACCACCGCCGAGGGCGCCTACCTCGCCACCCTCCTCAACGCCCCCAGCGCCTACGACGTGGGCGCGCATCCCGAGAACAAGCCGCGGGCGCTGGCCCGCTGGAACTACGTCCTCGACGGCATGCTGAAGAAGAAGTGGCTCGGGCAGGACGAGCGGGCGCGGATCACGTTCCCGATGCCCGGCAAGACCAAGCCGCGGCTGAGCATGACGGGACAGCGCGGCTATCTGGTGGAGGCCGTCAAGGACTACCTGACCACCAACAAGATCATCGACGAGACGACGCTGGCCGCCGGCGGCTATCGCGTCACCACGACGATCGACAGGAAGAAGCAGGCCGCCTTCGTCGACGCGGTGCGCGGGCAGCTGATGGACGACCTCAGCGACGACCGCAAGGTCGACCGGTACGTACGCGCCGGCGGCGCCTCCATCGACCCGAAGACCGGCAAGGTCGTCGCCCTCTACGGCGGCATCGACTACACCAAGCAGTACGTCAACAACGCCACCCGGCGCGACTACCAGGTCGGCTCCACGTTCAAGCCGTTCGTCTTCACCTCGGCCGTCGACAACGACTCCACCACCCAGCAGGGCCGCCCGATCACGCCGTACACGGTCTACGACGGCACCAACAGGCGGCCGGTGCAGGGCAGCGGCGGCCCGGTGGGCTACGCGCCGGAGAACGAGGACGGCCGGTCCTACGGCCCGATCACGGTCACCAAGGCCACCGACCTGTCGGTGAACTCCGTGTACGCGCAGATGGCCCAGGACGTCGGCCCCGCGAAGGTCAAGGCCACCGCCGTCGCCCTCGGCGTCCCCGCCCGGACGCCCGACCTGACCGCCACCCCCTCCATCGCGCTCGGTGTCGCCACCGCCAGCGTCCTGGACATGACCCAGGCCTACGCGACGCTCGCCAACCACGGCCGGCACGGCCCGTACACGCTGGTGGAGTCGGTGGCCAAGTCGGGCGAGGACATCCAGCTGCCGGACGGCAGGGAGGTCAAGCAGGTGGTGACGCGCGAGGCCGCCGACACCACGACCTCGATCCTGCAGAGCGTCGTGGAGAGCGGCACCGGCCGCAGGGCCCAGGCCGCGGGCCGGCCGGCGGCGGGCAAGACGGGCACGGCCGAGGAGGACAAGGCCGCCTGGTTCGCGGGCTACACCCCCGATCTGGCGACCGTCGTGGCGGTGATGGGCCAGGACCCCGACACCGGCGACCAGAAGCCGTTGTACGGGGCGGCCGGGGAGGCCCGTATGAACGGCGGCGACTATCCGGCGCGGATCTGGGCGTCGTACACCGCCGACGCGCTGGAGGGCACCGAGGCCACCGACTTCGACCTGGAGCCGCAGGGCGGCGTGGTGACGCCGCCCCTCGAGCCGAGCCCGACGTCGGCTCCGCCGACGGAGCCCACCGCCCCGCCGACGACGGTCCCACCGTTCAGCCCGCCGCCCACCGAGGGCCCGCGGCAGCCACCGGAGTTCACGGTTCCGCCGGTCACCCCGCCGGGCTTCCCGACGCCGCCGGGACTGCCCACGTTCGGGCCGCCGAACGAGGGCAAGGAGCGGCATCCGGCGGAGCACCGGGGCGCCGGCGACCTGCTGGGGTACGACTACTGACGGCCGCTCAGTGGCCGGACGTGGCCTTCAGGCCGACCACGGCCACCAGCAGCAGGGTGATGAACAGGACCCGGGCGGCGGTCACCGGCTCGCCGAGCACGGTCATGCCGAGCACCGCCGCCCCGGCCGCGCCGATGCCGACCCACACTCCGTAGGCCGTGCCGATGGGGAGCGTCTTGGCGGCCTGGGCCAGCAGCAGCATGCTGGCGACGATGCCGGCGACGGTGAACACGCTCGGCCACAGCCGCGTGAAACCTTCGGTGAACTTCATGCCGATCGCCCAGCCGACCTCGAGCAGACCGGCGACGGCGAGCAGGACCCATGCCATGACGGCACCTCCGGGGGAAAAGGGACTCTCCAGGGGTGCGTCGTCTTGTCCTGACCCGGTACGGCGCGTCTCGTCGGGTATGACGACCGTATCAAAAGTGGACGGACAGGGACATCCGTCAGAGGTAGAGACCTGTGGAGTCCTCGGATCCCTCGAGGCGCTCCGCCGCCACCGCGTGCAGGTCCCGCTCGCGCATCAGGACGTAGGCGACCCCGCGGACCTCCACCTCGGCGCGGTCCTCCGGGTCGTAGAGCACCCGGTCGCCCGGCTCGACCGTGCGTACGCTCTGCCCGACCGCGACGACCTCGGCCCAGGCGAGCCTGCGGCCCACCGCCGCCGTCGCCGGGATGACGATGCCGCCGGTGGACCGGCGCTCGCCCTCGGGGATGTCGGTCCGGACCAGCACGCGGTCGTGGAGCATCCGGATGGGCAGCTTGTCGTGGGTGGTGTTCGTACTCACGCGAAGACGGTACCTGCCCGGGCCCGGCGGCGAGGCCACAGGGCCGTCATCCGGCCCGAACCGGTCACCGTGGCCTACCGCTTACGGCGGCCGGAGGGCTTCGAGGACTTCTTCGAGGAGGCCACCAGCAGGCCCACGACGCCCACGGCCACCATGGCCACCGGAACGATCCTCTCCAGGCGCGGGGAGCCGTCCTCGGCGGTGAAGCGGGCGCGCACCTCGGAGACGACCCGGTTGGCCGCCACATACGCGCGGCCCGCCGTGTGGTCCACCTTGGAGGCGACCTTCGCCTTGGCGTCCCCGATGATCGTCTTCGGGTGCATCCGCACACCGATCTCGTCGAGCGTCACGGCGAGCTCCTGCCGCCGACGGGCGATGTCCGCCTCGATCTGCGCAGGGGTCCTGGCTTCCGCCACCGCGCTGCCTCCGTCTCGTCGATAAGAATGAAGAGTGATGACTACAGTCTGTCAGCTGCCCCGGCCCGGCGCCCCGCGGCACCCCCGATCCGTGACCTGACTACCCTCGGGACCGTAACCACGATCTGTCGAGGAGAGCCATGAGCGAGCGACTGCAGCCCGGCGAGACCGCCCCCGCCTTCACCCTGCCCGACGCGGACGGCAAGCAGGTCTCGCTCGCCGACCACCTGGGCCGCAAGGTCATCGTCTACTTCTACCCCGCCGCCCTCACCCCGGGCTGCACCAAGCAGGCCTGCGACTTCACCGACAACCTCGACCTCCTCGCCGGGCACGGCTACGACGTCATCGGCGTCTCCCCGGACAAGCCGGAGAAGCTCGCGAAGTTCCGCGAGAAGGAGAGCCTGAAGGTCACGCTCGTCGGCGACCCGGACAAGGCGGTCCTCGAGGCCTACGGCGCCTTCGGCGAGAAGAAGCTGTACGGCAAGACGGTCACCGGCGTCATCCGCTCGACCATCGTCGTCGACGAGGAGGGCAAGGTCGAGCGCGCCCTCTACAACGTCAAGGCCACCGGCCACGTCGCGAAGATCATCAAGGACCTGGGGCTGTAATCGCCCGCGGGCACGGCGACCGCTCGGGCTCGCCCTCGTCCTCGGCCTCCGGCAGGTCGAGGACGGCCTGGGCGCCGCCGCCCTCCGCCGACCCGAACGCCAGCCGCGCCCCGAGCACCGCCGCCTGGCCCACCGCGATCGTCAGCCCCAGGCCGTGGCCCGTGCCGCGCTCCGGCGCGGCCGTACGGAACCGGCGCGGCCCCTGGTCCACCAGGCCCGGCGGGAAGCCGTCGCCGTGGTCGCGGACGACGATCCGGGTGCCCTCCACGGTGATCTCGATGGGGGGACGGCCGTGCTTGGCGGCGTTGGCGAGGATGTTGACCAGAACCCGCTCCACCCGGCGGGCGTCGGTCACCACGATCCGGCCCTCGCCGATCACCGCGACGGCCACGTCGCCCACCCCGCGCTGGCCGCGCGCCCGCTTGACGATGCCGTGCACCAGCGAGGGCAGCTCCACCGCCTCGAGCTGGGCGCTCTCCACCCCGGCGTCCAGCCGGGAGACCTCGAGCAGGTCCTCCACCAGCGCACGCATCGTCTGCGCGCGCTCCTGCACCATCTCCACGGCCCGCGGGTGCGGCAGCAGCTCCGCGGACGCCACGAGTCCCGCGACCGGGGTGCGCAGCTCGTGCGCCACGTCCGCCGTGAACTGCCGCTCCGCCGACACCCGCGCCGCCAGCGACATGGCCATGTGGTGCACCGACCGGCCCAGCTCGGCGACCTCGTCGCGGCCGCCGGCGTGCAGCGCGTCCGCGTCGGGCGCCTCGCCGGAGGCGATCCGCCGGGCCGCCGCGGCGCTCAGCCGCAGCCGCCGCGACAGGCTCTGCGCGACGAACCACGCCACCACCGCCATCAGCGCCACCGTCGCCGCGCCGGCCACCACCAGCGCCTTGTCCAGCGCGGCCTGCAGCGGGTCGCGGTCGGGGTACGACGCCGAGATCGACAGCACCTTGTCGTCGCCGACCGGCGTCGCGGCCCACACGCGCGGGTCGTCGCCGCCGCTGATGTACGTGCCCGACTGGCCCTTGGCCACGGCCTTCTCCAGGGGGAACGGCAGCGTGGAGTCGTCCAGCTGGGCGCCCAGCGCGAGGGTGCCGTCGCGCTGGTAGATCTGCAGGGCGGAGCTCAGCAGTCCGTCCTGGTACGCCAGCGCCTGCCGGTCGCGTTCCATGCCCGAGATGTGGTGCACGGCGACGCCGAGGACCACGACGGCCAAGGCGGTGACAAAGGAGATCGCGAGCGCGATCCGGCCACGAATACCCATCACGCGATCGGGAACACCTCTGTGTGCTCCCCCTTGGGAGTGGCACCCGTGTACGTCACCTCGAGGGCGGTGAAGGCCACCAGCCCGTCCACCTCCTTCGGCCCGAACAGCCGCAGCCGTGCCGGGAAGGACTTGCCGGCCGCCGCTCCCGCGGCGCCGCTGGAGACCTGCACCACTCCGCTGCCGTCCGCGCCGGCCGCCGTGTACCGGTCCCACTGGATGCCGCTGGCCACCCGGCCCGCGGTGGAGCAGTCGAGGGTGATGATCGTCGGCTCCGGGACCGGCTCCCCGACCCCGCAGTCCCGCACGCCCGGCACCTCGCGCGAGTCCGCGTCGTCGACCTCCACCTGCGACTCCTGCCCGGCCGCCCGCGACTTCTGGGCGGCGGTGGTCTTCGGCGCCTCGTCGACGCTGCGCGCGCGGTCCGTGGCGTTGGCCAGCCAGACCCCGCCGAGCACCAGCACGGCGACTCCTGCCAGGATCGCCACCACGGTGCGCATGCCCGCCCAACGAGCCACGGCGCGGTCGGTCATCGGGCTCTCTTCCTCGATCACGTGCGGGTGTTCGTTCACGGGCGTGTCCACTCCCGCTCTGAGGGACGGTGAAACGGCACTCCGCGTTCCCGTCGGGGCGCACCGGCTTCGCCTCGCGGGCGCCGGCGACGTGTCCGGCGCGGGGCGCGCGCCGCCCGGACCGCCTCCCAACTACCGCCTGGGGGCCGATACGATGGCCGTGACCGGCGGCCGTGGTGGAATTGGCAGTCACGCTGGGTTTAGGTCCCAGTGGGGTAACACCCGTGAGGGTTCGAGTCCCTCCGGCCGCACACGAACGAAGGGCCGTCCCGCGCGTCGCGGGGCGGCCCTTCGGCGTCCGGTCTCAGCCCAGCAGCTCGCGCACCACGGGCACCAGCGCCCGGAAGGCCTCGCCGCGGTGGCTGATGGCGTTCTTCTCCTCCGCCGTCAGCTGCGCGCAGGTGCGCGACTCGCCGAGGGGCTGCAGGACGGGGTCGTAGCCGAAGCCGCCCGAGCCCGCCGGCTCGTGGCGCAGCGTGCCCTCGAGGCGGCCCTCGACGACGCGCTCGGTGCCGTCCGGGAGGGCGAGCGCGGCCGCGCAGGCGAAGTGGGCGCCGCGGTGCTCGTCGGCGATGTCGGAGAGCTGGGCCAGCAGGAGGTCCAGGTTGGCCTTGTCGTCGCCGTGCCGGCCCGCCCAGCGGGCCGAGAAGATGCCGGGGGCGCCGTTGAGGACGTCGACGCACAGGCCGGAGTCGTCGGCGACGGCCGGGTGGCCGGTGGCACGGGCGAGGGCGTGGGCCTTGAGGAGGGCGTTCTCGGCGAAGGTGACGCCGGTCTCCTTGACGTCCGGGATCTCGGGGTAGGCGTCGGCGCCGACGAGTTCGACGTCGAGGCCGGCCCCGGCCAGGATCGCGCGGAGCTCGGTGACCTTGTGGGCGTTGCGGGTGGCGAGGATCAGGCGCTTCATGCGCCGATTATCCCGGGGACCGCCTCCGGTCCCCGGGACCGGGGCCGCTAGAGCGTGCGGGCGAGGGCCTCGCGCTGGGCGGCGTCCAGGGACGCGCAGCCGGCGACGGCGAGGTCGAGGATGCGGTTGAGCTCGTCGCGGTCGAAGGGCTGGGCCTCGGCGGTGCCCTGGACCTCCACGAAGCGGCCGTCGCCGGTGCAGACGACGTTCATGTCGGTCTCGGCGCGGACGTCCTCCTCGTAGCAGAGGTCGAGGAGCGGGACGCCGTCGACGATGCCGACGCTGACGGCGGAGACGGTGCCGGTCAGCGGCTTGCGGCCGTGCTTGACGAGCTTCTTGCCCTGGGCCCAGGTGATGGCGTCGGCCAGCGCGACGTAGGCGCCGGTGATGGCGGCGGTGCGGGTGCCGCCGTCGGCCTGGAGGACGTCGCAGTCCAGGACGATGGTGTTCTCGCCGAGCGCCTTGAAGTCGATGACGGCGCGCAGGGAGCGGCCGATGAGGCGGGAGATCTCGTGGGTACGGCCGCCGATCTTGCCGCGGACGGACTCGCGGTCGCCGCGGGTGTTGGTCGAGCGGGGCAGCATCGAGTACTCCGCGGTGACCCAGCCCTCGCCGGAACCCTTGCGCCAGCGGGGCACGCCCTCGGTGACGCTGGCGGTGCAGAAGACCTTGGTGTCGCCGAAGGAGACGAGGACGGAGCCCTCGGCGTGCTTGCTCCAGCCGCGCTGGATGGTCACGGGGCGGAGCTGGTCGGGGGTACGGCCGTCGATGCGAGACATGGTGGTGAGCCTATCCGGACAACAGAGGGCCCCGTTCCGGTTGGCTTGAACCGGTACGGGGCCCTGTGCGAGGAGCCTTGGGGCTCAGCTCACATCATGTCTTCGATCTCGGCGGCGATCGGGTCGGCGTCGGTGCCGATGACGACCTGGATGGCGGTGCCCATCGTCACGACGCCGTGGGCGCCGGCGGCCTTGAGGGCGGCCTCGTCGACGAGGGAGGGGTCGTTCACCTCGGTGCGGAGGCGGGTGATGCAGCCCTCGATCTCGTCGATGTTGTCGATCCCGCCGAGGCCGGCGACGATCTTCTCAGCCTTGCTGGCCATGTGCACTCCTGGTTGTCTCAGCCCCTCGGCGATCCCGCCGACCGGCTTTCACACGGTTACCCACGTATAGCCCAACTATGCGGGCATATGTCCGCCATCTACCGAAAGATGGCGACCACCCGGCACACCTGTTCCGGGAGGTCCGCGACCGCACCGCAAGTGGTCTACACCAGTATGCCAGCAGCCGGAGGACGCAGATGAGCTCGACCGCCGCGGCGCGTCCGCCGGAGCGCAAGCGCCGGCACGGCCTCTTCCAGGGCCTGCAGAAGATGGGCCGCAGCCTGCAGTTGCCGATCGCGGTCCTCCCCGCGGCGGGCATCCTCAACCGGCTCGGGCAGCCGGACGTGTTCGGCAGGGACGGGCTGGGCTGGACGGACGTCGCCAAGGTCATGGCCGGCGCGGGCGGTGCGCTGCTGGACTCCTCGCTGGGCCTGCCGCTGCTGTTCGCGGTGGGGGTGGCCATCGGCATGGCGAAGAAGTCGGACGGCTCCACGGCGCTCGCGGCGGTGGCCGGCTTCCTCGTCTACTACGCGGTGCTGCACCAGTTCCCCGAGGCCTGCCCCGCCGGCTCCAAGCCGGCCGTCCTGGGCCTGCTGAGCGGCGTGTGCGTCACCGCGGCGGGCACGCCGGCGGCAGCCTCGTACCAGAACCCCGGCGTCTTCGGCGGCATCGTCATGGGCCTGTTGGCGGCCTGGTTCTGGCAGCGCTTCCACCGGGTCCGGCTGGTGGACTGGCTGGGCTTCTTCAACGGCCGCAGGCTCGTACCGATCATCATGGCGTTCGTGGGCATCGCCTTCGCCGTGCTGTGCCTGGGGATCTGGCCGACGGTGGGCGGCTGGCTGACGAGCTTCAGCGAGTGGCTGTCCGACCTGAGCGCCACCGGCGCGGGCATCTTCGGCGTCGCCAACCGCGCGCTGCTGGTGATCGGCCTGCACCAGTTCCTGAACGTCTTCGTGTGGTTCCAGTTCGGCTCCTACACCACGCCGGACGGCACGGTGGTGCACGGCGACATCAACCGTTTCCTGGCGGGCGACCCGAACGCCGGGCAGTTCACCTCCGGCTTCTTCCCCATCATGATGTTCGCGCTGCCGGCCGCCGCGCTGGCCATCACGCACTGCGCGCGCCCCGAGCACCGCAAGACGGTGGGCGGCATGATGCTCTCGGTCGGCCTGACCTCGTTCGTCACGGGCATCACCGAGCCGATCGAGTACTCCTTCCTCTTCATCGCCCCGCTGCTGTACGTGGTGCACGCCCTGCTGACCGGCGTCTCGATGGCGCTCACCTGGGGGCTGGGGGTCCACGACGGCTTCAGCTTCTCGGCCGGGCTGATCGACTACGTCATCAACTGGGGGCTGGCGACCAAACCGTGGCTGATCATTCCGATCGGGCTCGGTTTCGCGGCCGTCTATTACGCGATCTTCCGCTTCGCCATCGCCTTCTTCGATCTGCCGACGCCCGGGCGGGAACCCGAGGAACTGGCCGAGGAGATCGAGAAGGAGAACGTCAAGTAGAAGGCGGTCCGGTGGCCCCCGCCGTCACCGTGTGGTGAACGCGACGTGACGCAGCGCCTAAGCTTCACGTGATCTTTACGGATGTGGCCCACAGCACCTGGAACTGTGGATTCCTTTATGCCCGACTCACGTGCTACAACAGGTCTAAACCACTAGTGGTGTAGACCAAATGCGGGCCGTCCCCCATCCCCCCGAGCGCCCGCCTCACCTGGAGGAATCCGATGAGTACGGCAGCCAAGGCGGCGAAGGCGGCGCCTGAAGAGGCGGCACCGCAGAAGAAGAAGCGGGGCGCCGGCGCCATGGCCGTCGCCCAGCGTATCGGCCGCAGCCTGATGCTGCCGGTCGCGGTCCTGCCCGCCGCCGCACTGCTGGTGCGCCTCGGCAACAACGACATGCTCGGTCGCGAGTCGTTCCCCGAGTTCATCACCAAGATCGCGAGCTATATGTCGGCCGGCGGCAACGCGCTGCTGGGCAACATGGCGCTGCTGTTCGCCGTCGGTGTGGCGATCGGCTTCGCGAAGAAGTCCGACGGCTCCACGGCGCTGGCCGCCGTGGCCGGTTACCTGGTCTTCAAGGAGGTGCTCGCCACCTTCACCGACAAGAACCTGCCGAAGGTCGCCGCGGTCGTCGACGGCAAGATCGTCATGAACGAGGCGCCCGTCAACGCCGGCGTCCTCGGCGGTGTCGTCATGGGTCTCGTGGTGGCCCTGCTCTACCAGCGCTACAGCCGCAAGAAGCTCCCCGACTGGCTGGGCTTCTTCGGCGGCCGCCGCCTCGTCCCGATCCTCTCGGCGTTCGCCGGTCTGGTCATCGGCATCGTCTTCGGTCTCATCTGGCCGGTCCTGGGCACGGGTCTGCACAACTTCGGCGAGTGGCTCGTCGGCTCCGGCGCCGTGGGCGCGGGCATCTTCGGCGTCGCCAACCGCGCGCTGATCCCCGTCGGCATGCACCACCTGCTCAACTCCTTCCCGTGGCTGCAGGCCGGTGACTTCAACGGCAAGCACGGCGACATCGCCCGCTTCCTCGCCGGCGACCCGGACGCCGGACAGTTCATGACCGGCTTCTTCCCGATCATGATGTTCGCGCTGCCGGCCGCGTGCCTGGCGATCGTCCACTGCGCCCGCCCGGAGAACCGCAAGGTCGTCGGCGGCATGATGCTCTCCCTCGCGCTCACCGCGTTCGTCACGGGTGTGACCGAGCCGATCGAGTTCACCTTCATGTTCATCGCCCCGGCGCTCTACGCCGTCCACGCGGTGCTCACCGGTGTCTCGCTGGCCCTGACCTGGGCGCTCGGCATGAAGGACGGCTTCGGCTTCTCGGCCGGCGCCATCGACTTCCTGCTGAACCTGGGCATCGCCAGCAAGCCGTGGATGCTGGCCGCGGTGGGCCTGTGCTTCGGCGCCCTGTACTACGTGGTGTTCCGCTTCGCGATCACCAAGTTCAACCTCCCCACCCCGGGCCGTGAGCCCGAGGGCCAGCTGGAGGACATCAAGTCCTGACGGCACCGGGGCCGTAGCGCCCGGCCGGACCGACAAGGCCCGCGGAACCACTCCGGTTCCGCGGGCCTTGTGCGTACGTACCGTCCGCGCCCCTACAGCTCGTAGACCGCGCCCGCGCGGGCCAGCTCCGCCGGGCCGTCGTAGACCGAGCGCGCGTCGCGGAGGTTGGTGAGGGGGTCCGTCCACGGCGGGATGTGGGTGAGGACGAGACGCCCCACGGCGGCCCGGGCGGCCGTCTGACCCGCCTCGAGGCCGTTGAGGTGGAGATCGGGGATGTCCTCCTTGCCGTGGGTGAAGGACGCCTCGCACAGCAGCAGGTCCGCCCCCCGCGACAGCTCGGACAACGCCTCGCAGGGGCCCGTGTCGCCCGAGTACACCAGCGCCGAGCCGTCGTGCTCGACCCGGAAGGCGAACGCCTCCACGGGGTGGCTCACCCGGGCGGTGCGGATCGTGAGGGGGCCGAGGGAGAACGTGCCCGGCGCGAGGGTGCGGAAGTCGAAGACCTCGCTCATGCAGGCCTCGTGGGGGACGTCGCCGTAGGCGGTGACCAGCCGCCGCTCGGTCCCCTCCGGGCCGTAGACGGGTATGGCGTCGGCACGGCCGCCCTCGTGGCGGTAGTAGCGGGCGACGAAGTAGCCGCACATGTCGATGCAGTGGTCGGGGTGCAGATGCGACAGCAGCACGGCGTCGAGGTCGTACAGACCGATGTGGCGCTGCAGCTCGCCGAGGGCGCCATTGCCCATGTCGAGGAGGATCCGGTAGCCGTCGGCCTCCACCAGATAGCTCGAGCAGGCCGATTCCGTGGACGGGAACGAGCCCGAGCATCCGACGACGGTGAGCTTCATGCGGGCCTGAACCTCCGTGGGCTGGTTACGGGGGGCCATGCGGTGCAGTCGAGGGTAAGGCGAGATGGAGGCGCGGACTCCTCCGGGGCGGGGCGTGTGGGCGGAATCACCAGGACGGACGTGGTCCGCTACGGCGCCCGACGACCCCCCGCATGGGCGCAGGGCCCCGCCCGCGCCGGACGACGCGGCGCGGACGGGGCCCTCACGGGGACGGGCAGGGGGACATACGTACGCACGGGTGGCGCGGCCGCGCGGACGGTACGCGGCCGGAGCCGGGCGCCTTACAGGGGGCGGTGCCGCTCGGCGCGGTCGAGGGTGTCCATGAAGCGCTGGAAGCGCTCGGCCGACTCCTTGCTGCCCGCCGTCACGGTGAAGACCTCCGGCGACATGAAGGCCGCCAGCCGCTCGCGCGTTTCAGGGGCGAGTGCATCCCACGCCGCCCTATCCAGCCGTGACTGCGCCGCAGCTTCCGCACTGCCAGTTTCCATTGTTGAGTTGCCTCGTGTCCGAAGATCCACATGCGGGACAGTTCATGTGCGTCTCCTACGGGATGATGTCAGCCGCTTCCCAACATCGGTAGTAGCAGTTCATCCGTGCACAGTTCTGTTCTTTACGGACCGGTCTGTTCATACGGACCGGCGCGCGCGGACGGCACGGGAACACTACGCCCAGAGCTGGCCGTGCAGCGTCTCGACCGCCTCTTCGGTGGTGGCGGCGGTGTAGACGCCGGTGGAGAGGTACTTCCAGCCGCCGTCGGCCACGATGAAGACGATGTCGGCGCTCTCCTGGGCGCGTACCGCCTTGCGCGCGACGCCGAGCGCGGCGTGCAGCACCGCGCCCGTGGACACGCCCGCGAAGATGCCCTCCTCGGCGAGGAGTTCGCGGGTGCGACGGACGGCGTCCTCGGACCCCACGGAGAAGCGGGTGGTGAGGACGGACGCGTCGTAGAGCTCGGGCACGAAGCCCTCGTCGAGGTTGCGCAGGCCGTAGACGACGTCGTCGTAGCGCGGCTCGGCGGCGACGATCCGCACACCGGGCCGGTGCTCGCGCAGATAGCGCCCCACGCCCATCAGGGTGCCGGTGGTGCCGAGGCCGGCCACGAAGTGGGTGATCTCGGGGAGGTCGGCGAGGATCTCGGGGCCGGTGGTGGCGTAGTGGGCACCGGCGTTGTCGGGGTTGCCGTACTGATAGAGCATCACCCAGTCGGGGTGCTGCTCGGCCAGCTCCTTGGCCACCCGCACGGCGGTGTTCGAGCCGCCGGCGGCGGGCGAGGGGATGATCTCGGCGCCCCACATGGCGAGCAGCTGCCGCCGCTCCTCGCTGGTGTTCTCGGGCATCACGCACACCATGCGGTAGCCCTTGAGCTTGGCGGCCATGGCGAGGGAGATGCCGGTGTTGCCGGAGGTGGGCTCGAGGATCGTGCAGCCCGGGGTGAGCCGGCCGGCCTTCTCCGCCTGCTCGATCATGTGCAGGGCGGGGCGGTCCTTGACCGATCCCGTGGGGTTGCGGTCCTCCAGCTTGGCCCAGATCCGCACGGACGCGGACGGGGACAGGCGCGGCAGGCGGACGAGCGGGGTGTTGCCCACCGCGGCCAGGGGGCTGTCGTAGCGCACCGGCTGCCCGATCTAGGCCATGCCGCCGGCGACGGCCGGGAGGATGGTGACGCTGTCGCCGTCGCCGAGCTCGGTGGTGATCCCGGCCAGGAAGCGGACGTCCTCGTCGTTGAGGTAGACGTTCACGAAGCGGCGCAGCTCTCCGGACTCGTCGACCAGGCGCTCGCGGATGCCGGCGTGGCGGGTCTCCAGGTCCTTGAAGAGCTCGTCGAGCGTGGCGCCGCTGCCCTCGACGGCCTTCCGGCCGTCGGTGTAGGTGCGGAGGATGGTGGGGATGCGGACCTCGATGGCCATGGGTTGTGCTCCTGTCGGAGTGCGGGAGGTTCCTGGTTCCTGAGGGAGAACTGTGGGCGCATCGTATCGATTCCCCGTGCGGCAGCCGTATGTTCGTCCCGGTATGTGAAACAGGTCGTCTTGAGTGGTGAGCGGATGGGGGCCGCTCAGTAGGCCTCGACCACCGTGACGTCCTCCTCGGTGATCTCGCCCTCGACGATCCGGAACGAGCGGAACTGGAACGGCCCGGCGCCGTCGCCGTCGGCCGTGGAGACCAGGACGTAGTGCGCGCCCGGTTCGCCCGCGTAGGAGACGTCGGTGCGGGAGGGGTAGGCCTCGGTCGCGGTGTGGGAGTGGTAGATCACGACGGGCTCCTCGTCGCGGTCGTCCATCTCGCGGTAGAGCTTCAGCAGGTCCGTCGAGTCGAACTCGTAGAACGTGGGCGACCGGGCCGCGTTGAGCATCGGGACGAACCGCTCGGGGCGGTCGCTGCCGGCCGGGCCGGCGACCACGCCGCACGCCTCGTCGGGGTGGTCGGCACGGGCGTGCGCGACGATCCGGTCGTACAGGGCCTGGGTGATGGTCAGCATGCGCCCACAATAGAAGGGGTGTGCGTCGCGCGGGCCGGTCGCGATGTTTCAAGAACATGACCGGTTTCGGAACACGGCCGAACGCGAAGAACCCGCCCGTACCAGTGGTACGGGCGGGTTCCGTCGTTCACGTGGCGGTCGTCAGGAGACCTGCGAGTACTCCTTGCGCTCGAACGCCTCGGGGTTGCGCTTCTTGAGCACGATGTACGAGACCCACATGATCGCCGCCCAGACGGGGGCGCAGTACAGCGAGACCCGCGCGTCCTTGTCGATGCCCATCATCACGATGACCATGAAGATGAAGGCGAGGGCGAAGAGGCTGGTCCACGGCGCGCCGGGGGCACGGAACGCGGACTGCGGGAGCTCGCCGCGGTCGGCCTTGCGACGGTAGCGGAGCTGGCAGACGAGGATCATGATCCAGGCCCACATGCCGGAGATGGTCGCGAAGGAGACGACGTAGTCGAACGCCTTGCCCGGCCACTCGTAGTTGATCACGACGCCGACCAGCATCAGCGCGGCCGAGAAGGTGGTGCCGCGCAGCGGCAGGCCCTTCTTGCTCAGCTGACCGAAGAACTTCGGGCCCTGGCCGTTGAGGGACAGGTCGCGCAGCATGCGGCCGGTGGAGTACATACCGGAGTTGCAGGACGACAGCGCCGCGGTGAGGACCACGAAGTTGACGATTCCGGCGCCGGCCGGCAGGCCGATCTTCTGGAAGGCGGCCACGAACGGGCTGACGCCCGGCATGAACTCGCCCCACGGGACCACGGCCAGGATGATGATCAGCGCGCCGATGTAGAAGACCGCGATGCGCCACGGCACGGTGTTGATCGCCTTGGGGAGCGTCTTCTCCGGGTCCTTGGCCTCGCCCGCGGTGACGCCGACCAGCTCGACGGCGAGGAAGGCGAACATCACGATCTGCAGGGTCATCAGGGTGTTGCCGATGCCGTGCGGGAAGAATCCGCCGTCGTTCCAGAGGTTGGAGACGGTGGCGGTGTCACCGGCGTCGGAGAAGCCGATGGTGAGCACGCCGATGCCGATGAGGATCATGCCGATGATGGCGGTGACCTTGACCATCGAGAACCAGAACTCCAGCTCACCGAAGAGCTTCACGGAGATCAGGTTGGCGAAGTACAGGATGACGGTGAAGACCAGCGCCGAGACCCATTGCGGGATCGACTTGTTCCAGTACTGCACATAGGAGGCCGCGGCGGTCACCTCGACGATGCCGGTGACGACCCAGAAGAGCCAGTACGTCCATCCGGTCACATAACCCCAGAAGGGGCCGAGGAACTCTCGGGCGTAGTCCGAGAAGGAGCCCGACACCGGGCGGTACATGAGCAGCTCACCGAGCGCTCGCATGATGAAGAAGATGACCAGGCCGGCTATCGCGTAGGCCAGGATCAGGCTGGGTCCGGCCTTCGATATCGCTCTGCCCGCGCCCAGGAAGAGGCCGGTGCCGATGGCGCCACCAATGGCGATCATCTGAATCTGTCGGTTACCCAGTCCCCGCTGGTAACCCTCGGAAGCTTCCTTGCCGCTTCCCTCTCCGTCCCGCACTGCGGTGCGGTCGGCGACCTGCTCAGAGGTCATGGTGGTGCGCCTTTCTCCATACCGATCCGGATGCTCCGGATCGGGTTCCGATCCCCCCGGATGGAGTTCCTGCTCAGCGCCGACGGTCGGTCGGCTAGCGCTTCCGCTGCGACAGGGGTGGCGTCGCAGAGGCAGGTCGGCAAGATGTATCACGAGTGACCGGGTGATCGTCCTGCGCGTTATGGCGCACGCCACAAATAAAAGCGGACATAGCGAACAACGGCAGCCAAAGGCCGCCGTTACAGTGATTCGATCGTTATCCGGAATTGAGGCTCCGCTGAGCGGACGTCCTCATTCAGGCCATCAGGGCCTCGACGAGGGTCTCCTGAAGGCCCCCGAGCCAGAGGTAGGCCATGACCATCGGCTTGCGCGGATCCTCGTCCGGCAGCCGGAACAGCTCGTCCCCGTCGTCCTCGTTCGTGATCTCCAGCCGGGTGCCGATGGTCAGCCGGAGATCGTTGAGCGCGCCGAGCCAGCGCCCGCAGTCCTCGGGGCCCAGCCGGAGCACCGCGGCGTCGTCGCCCGACACCGTCAGCGAGTCCAGCGAGCGGACCATGCCGAGCGCGTCCTCGCGCTTGCGGGTGCGCAGGTCGTTCTCGGTGTAGCGGCGGAATTCGGCGGCGTGCGCGCGCTCCTGCCGGTCCTGCTCCCTGTCCGGGTCGCCGTAGGCGTCGGGGAACAGCCGGGCCAGGGCCGGGTCGGCCGGGGGCTCGCTGGGGCCCTCCGCGAACAGCCGGGCCAGCGGGTCGGCGGCGTCCGGGCCCCCGTCGTCACCCGGGCCGATCAGCTCCAGGAGCTGCACGGCCAGGCTGCGCAGGATGGAGACCTCGACCTCGTCCAGGGCGACGGCCGCCCCGCCGCCGGCCAGCGGCTCGAAGTGCCCGGCCATCAACGGTCCTGCGACAGCGTCGCCCAGAGCCCGTAGCCGTGCATCGCCTGCACGTCGCGCTCCATCTCCTCACGGCTGCCACTGGAGACCGTCGCGCGGCCCTTGTGATGGACGTCGAGCATCAGCCGGTGCGCCTTGTCCTTGGAGTAGCCGAAGTAGGCCTGGAACACATACGTCACATAACTCATGAGGTTGACGGGGTCGTTATGAACCAGGGTCACCCAAGGAACATCGGGTTCGGCCACCGCGAAGGGCGACTCGCCCGTTTCGGGCCGTTCGATCTCGACCGGTGCAACACTCACGCGCGCTCCATGGGTCGCTTCTCCGCCCGCGAGGCGCAAGTGCGGGTTGAGATCTTCTGCGGCCCGGCGGCCTCGCGTGCGTCGCTCACGTATCCATGCTGCCACTCGCACCCCCCGCCCGCACAAACGGGGTCCGGGTTTCGCACACAGGCCCGAGCAGGGGTTCCGTAGATCACGCTCCAGAAATCGTCACTCTGACGAGATCTGGGGGTAGCATCTTGTGCCATGAACGCTGCGGACCTGAGGCTCCCGGTGGACGTTCCATCGACGGCCCTCTTCACCGACCGGTACGAACTCACGATGCTGCAGGGTGCGCTGCGGTCCGGCACCGCCGACCGCCGCTCGGTCTTCGAGGTCTTCACCCGCCGCCTGCCCGAAGGCCGGCGCTACGGCGTCGTGGCGGGCACCGGCCGCGTCCTGGACGCCGTGGAGAACTTCCGCTTCGACAGCGGCGTGCTGGACTTCCTCGCCGAGCAGCGGATCGTGGACGAGCCCACCCTCGCCTGGCTGGCCGACTACCGCTTCCGCGGTGACATCTGGGGCTACCCCGAGGGCGAGGTCTACTTCCCCGGCTCCCCCGTGCTGCGCGTCGAGGGCACCTTCGCCGAGGCGGTGCTGCTCGAGACCGTGATCCTCTCGATCCTCAACCACGACTCCGCCGTCGCCGCGGCCGCCTCGCGGATGGCGGTGGCGGCGGGCGACCGGCCGATGATCGAGATGGGCGCGCGCCGCACCCACGAGCTGGCGGCCGTGGCCGCCGCCCGCGCGGCCTACGTGGGCGGCTTCTCCTCCACCTCCGACCTCGCCGCGGGCTTCCGTTACAGCATTCCGACGGTCGGCACCAGTGCGCACGCCTTCACCCTCGTGCACGACAGCGAGCGCGACGCCTTCACCGCCCAGGTCGACTCGCTCGGCTCGGGCACCACGCTGCTGGTGGACACCTACGACGTCACCGAGGCGGTCCGGCTGGCCGTGGAGGTCGCCGGAACGGACCTCGGCGCGGTCCGGATCGACTCCGGAGACCTGCTGCTGCTCGCCCACCGCGTCCGGCAGCAGCTGGACGACCTGGGCGCGAAGGACACCCGCATCGTGGTCACCAGCGACCTGGACGAGTACGCCATCGCCTCGCTGGCCGCCGCCCCCGTGGACGCCTACGGCGTCGGCACCCAGCTGGTGACCGGCAGCGGCCACCCCACCTGCTCGATGGTCTACAAGCTCGTCGCCCGTGCGGACGAGCCCGGGGCTCCGCTGCGGCCCGTCGCCAAGAAGTCGATGGGCGGCAAGACCTCCCTCGGCGGCCGCAAGTGGGCCGCGCGCCGCACCGACGCCTCGGGCGTCGCGGAGGCGGAGGTCGTGGGCACCGGGGAGATCCCGGCCGAGCTGGCCGACCGGCAGCTGCTGGTGGAGCTGGTCAGGGGCGGCGAGGTCGTGGCCCGCGAGCCCCTGGACGCGGCGCGGGAGCGGCACGCCGCGGCGCGCGGGGGGCTGCCGATGTCGGCGACCCAGCTCTCGCGCGGCGAGCCCGTGCTGCCCACGGAGTACCTCTGAGGGAACTCCGCGCGCCCGGGAGATCCCTGACGGGATGCCCCCGGGCGCGCCCGAGTGCCCCTCCCATTGCGCAAGGGCAGTCACTACCCTCGGTCACACAGGGTTGATCGCGTCGTCGGCCGAGGCCCCCTCACAAAGGATCTGCACCATGAACCGTGCGCTGATCATCGTCGACGTGCAGAACGACTTCTGCGAGGGCGGCAGCCTCGCGGTGGCCGGCGGCGCCGACGTGGCCGCCGCCATAACCGACCTGGTGGGCGAGGCGCCGGCCGGCTACGCCCACGTGGTCGCCACCCGCGACTTCCACGTGGACCCCGGCGACCACTTCTCCGAGCGCCCCGACTACGAGAAGAGCTGGCCCGCCCACTGCGTGGCGGGCACGGAGGGCAGCGGCTTCCACCCCAACTTCGCGCCCGTCATCGCCTCCGGCGCCGTCGCGGCCGTCTTCGACAAGGGCGCCCACGCGGCCGCGTACAGCGGCTTCGAGGGCGCGGACGAGAACGGCACGCCGCTGGCGGACTGGCTGCGCGAGCGCGGGGTGACCGAGGTGGACGTGGTGGGCATCGCCACCGACCACTGCGTACGGGCCACCGCCCTGGACGCCCGGCGGCACGGCTTCGCCACCCATGTGCTGCTCGACCTGACCGCCGGCGTCGCCCCGCACACCACCCAGCGGGCGCTGGAGGAGCTGCGGGAGGCCGGGGTGGAGCTCAGCGGCAAGCCGGTCGTCCAGGGCGGCTGACGGCGCCCGGGGGGCCGTACGGGGGCTCTCAGGCGGCTCCGGCGGGCCTGCCCCGCAGCAGGCTGGCGATGGGGTGCCAGGACTCGGTGTCGTCGTCGGGGGCGGACCGCCAGACCACCCCGTCCGGGTGGTGCAGCACGGCGGTGATCTCGTCGGGCACGGGCGGCTCGGTGTTGCCGCGCAGGTAGACGGCGCGCATCCCGAGGTTGCGCAGCCGGGTCAGGGCCCGGGCGCGGTTGGCGGCGTGGACGAGGACGCGGACGCGTGCTCCCGGCCGGGGGCCGTCGTCGGGCGGCATGGTCAGCGACAGGGCGACGACCACGCTGCCGTCGGGGAGCCGGACGAATCCACCACCTGTCATCCGCCTCATGCCTCCCTGATGGACAAGGCTGTCGATAAGACCATCATGAGAGGCATTCTCAAGCCGACCGGCCGCCGCCCGCCAGGGGGCGACGGCCGGTGCGGTTCCGACCTGCGGCGCGGTCGCGGAGCTCCCGCCTACCGGTGGGTCACTTGCCGGCCGGGCCGACCTGGACCGTCATGGTCGAGCCGCTGGGGGCCTGGGTGAGGATCCGGATCCGGGTGTTGGTGTCGGTGATCTTCACACCGCCCGTGGGGTTCTCCGCGTCGTAGTAGGTGTTCTTGTGGTCGTCGAAGACCGGAACGCCCAGCTTGCCCTTGACGCGCGTCGCCACGCCGTCCGAGTGCACGGTGTAGCCCTGGGCCGGGAACCAGCCGAAGGCCGAGTCGTACGCCTGGAAGCGGTTGTCCATGAGCTTGCCGTTGGCCCACTTCTCGGCCTTGGGGTGGGCGTCGACGGGCAGGATGCGGCCGGTGCCCGGGTGGACGCCGACGTTGTTGTCCACCTGCGAGGTGTCCCACTGCCAGATCAGCAGACCGGTCTGGTACGGGAAGTGCTCGACCCACGAGCGCTTGGTGCTGCGCCAGCCGAAGTTGTACGGGCCGTTGCGCAGGGTCCGGTCGTACGAGACGTACTGCCGGTTCTCGGCGATGTAGTACTGCGGGTACTCCTTGGTGAAGGAGGCGCCGATGCGCGAGAAGCCCTTCACCGTCCAGCCGTTGTCGCCGGCCTCGGCGCCGTCGGAGAAGACGTTCGCGCCGTCGGCGGTCAGCGTGATGGCGTCGGCGGTGAAGCCCTTGCCGGAGGTGCCGCCGTCGGTGGCGTAGCGGAAGCGCAGGTCGATCTTCTTGCCCGCGTAGGCGTCGAGGGAGTACGAGAGCTTCTTGTACGCGCCCGAGACACCGGTCAGGGCCGGCTTGTCGCCGCCGTCACGGGTGATGACCTTGCCGTCGGCGGTGCCGTCGAGCGGCGTGTAGTTGGCGCCGCCGTCCGTGGAGACCTCGGCGTAGAGGTAGTCGTAGTTCTCCTCGATGTCCCACCAGCCGGACAGGTCCAGCGAGGCCTTGGCCTTGCCGGTGAGGTCGACGCTACGGGTGAGGGTGTTCTTCAGGTCGTCGCCCTGGCCGCTCCACCACTGCTGGGTGCCCTCGGCCGGCTTGACGACGTCCGTGGTGACCTTCTTGTTCGGAAGATCGACGACCAGCGCCTGCTTGTCCTTGGTGTTGTACTCCGCCACGCCCAGCTTGTGCGTCGACTTCGTCGCCGCCTTGGCCTTGCCGTAGTTGAGCCAGCCCAGCTGCAGCTTGTCCCAGGCGCTCATGTCGCCGGGCAGGTCGCCGATGCTCTCCTTGCCCTCGCCCAGCCAGGAGCCGGAGGACATCAGGGACCAGTAGGCGACGGAGGACTCACCGGTGCCGGTGGTGTCGTACTCGTCGGGCAGGCCCAGGTCGTGGCCGTACTCGTGGGCGAAGACGCCGAGGCCGCCGTTCTCCGGCTGCATGGTGTAGTCGCCGACCCAGATGCCGGTGTCGCCGATCTGGGCGCCGCCCGCCTTGTTGCCCGTGGGGCCGGTCTTGCCGGCGTCGGAGCCGTAGGCGTACCAGCGGTGGGCCCAGATGGCGTCCTTGCCCTGGGCGCCGCCGCCGGCGGACTCGTCCTCGCCGGCGTGGACGATCTGGAAGTGGTCGATGTAGCCGTCCGGCTCGTTGAAGTTGCCGTCGCCGTCGTAGTCGTTGCGGTCCCACTGGTCGTACTTCGCCAGCTCGGCCTTGATGTCGGCGTCGCTGCGACCGGCGGCCTTCTGGTTCGCCGCCCACTGGTTCACGCCGTCGCGGACGAGGTCCCAGGCGCTGGGGCAGTTGGTGGAGCCGCAGTAGTTGGAGCCGTAACGGGCCTCGTTCCACTGCACCTTCACCCAGTCGGTGACGGTGCCCTCGACCGAGTAGCGTCCGGAGGACTGCTTCTCGTAGTACTTCGCCAGGGACTCCTTGTCCTTGTCGTGCGAGAAGTACAGGTCCTGGAAGTACTGCCGGTCGAAGTCCTTGCGCCAGGCCGTGCTGTTGTCCTTCGCACGGTCCGGCTCGGCTATCGTGTTGTGCGCCGGGCCGGCCTTGCCGCCGTACTTCTTGACGGGCGGCTTGGGGCCGTCGGGGCCGTCCGGGTCGTACATCGTGGTGTCGTCGACCTTGTCGCCGAAGTCGACCAGGATGGTGAAGATCCTGTCGGTCTTCTCCCGGGCGAGCTCGACGTACTTCCCCCGGCCGAGCTGCACGACCTTCGACGCGCCGCGCTGCTCCGTCTTGGCGTCGCCGGCGATCACCTGCTCCAGCGCGGCCTTGCGCTGGGCTTCCTTCTTCTTGCTGAACGGGCCCTTGAGGTCGTGCTCGACGGCACGGCCCTTCTGTGCCGGGTCCTGGCGCGCGGCGACGGCCGAGGGGCCCTGGTCCGCGCCGGACGGGGCGGTCAAGCCCGTCGCCTGCGCGATACCCGTCGTCAGCGTCCCCGCGCCCAGCGCGGCGGCCACGACGACCACGGCGGCGGATCGAGCGACCCGCCGTTGGCTGCTCTTCACTTGTGAATGTCCTCCCCAGTAAGAACTGTGGAGGTATTTGACCGGAGAGACTCAAGAAAAGACAGATCTTGACTGAGGCGCCGCGAGCAAGTACGTTATCCGGTCTTTATGTTGCGGATTTCGGGCCACAACGGGCGTGCGCCCGGCACGCCTTGGCGCGCCCCGCGACCCCGTGCGCCCCGAATGCTCCGAGTACCGTGGGTTAGGTCACGCTTACCGCCAGTTCCGCTCGGGCAGAGAGCACCGTAGAGTCGGGATTGCTGTATGTACCAGCCGGCTCCGCACCCCCCTTCTCGATGCCTTGAGGACGGATCCCGCCATGTCGCGTCCGACTCCTGCACAGATCGCCTACGGATCGGCCACCGTCGTCTTCACGACCCTCGCCATGCTGTTGCTGACAGGGGCGGACGCGGGTCCGAAAGTCGCGGTCATCGCGCTGGCCGCCCTGGCCCTCGGACTGCTCGTCGCGTCCCTGGTGCGGATCCCGCGCGAACGCGCGGACGCCGCCGCCCGGTTGCCCGAGCAGCGCACGCCCGCGCACGCCGCGTCCGCCGTGGGAGAGCACTCCCTCCACGGCTGACGGCGCTCACTGCACCGTCGAGACCACCACGGTCTTCGCCGCCTTGTCGTGGATGCACTGGTGGTACGGCTCGTCCCACGTGCACCAGAGCACGTTGAGCAGCCAGAAGACGAAGCCGCAGCACGGCACGATCTCGGGCAGGGAGTAGACCGCCGCGCGCGTCCAGCCGGGCCTGCCCTCCGGGATCGCGCCGTTGTCCAGCATCGCGACGCGGATCTGCATCGCCATCTTGCCGAGCGTCTGCCCGCGCGTGGTGAGCATCAGGCCCTCGTAGAGGAAGTAGACGAGCGAGATGAGGATGCTCAGGCCCGTGTTCTTGCTCGTGTCCCTCCACGGGTCGTAGCCCCAGGTCGCCAGCCAGAAGACGACGCTCACCGGAATGCCCACGATGAAGGCGTCGATGATCCTCGCGATCAGCCGCTTGAAGCGGCTGGCCAGCGGCGGCATCCCCGCCAGCGGATCGGCCGCGCCGTTCCGGCCGCCGTAGGGGTTCTCCGACCCGCCGCCGTACGGCCCGCCACCGTAGGGCCCGCCGCCGCCCGGGGCGCCGCCCCCGGGGCCGCCCCCGTACGGGCTCCCGCCGCCCGATCCCGGGTACGGCGGCGGGGGCCCGGGCGGCGGCTGCTGCTTCTTGAACGGGTCGTTGTCGTCCGCGTCCGGCGGCGGCTCGGTGCTCATGGACCCAGTGGAACCCGGGGCTCCGAAGGGCGCATCCGGCCGTATGCCGTTCGAGTCAGCTCAGCTCTCCGCCGACGCCACGAACGTACGGGCCGACTTGTCGTGCCAGCACTGCCGCCACGGCCGGTCGAACACACACCACAGCACGCCCAGCGCCCCCACGCCGAGCACGCCCAGCACGCCGTAGAGCAGCCACCGGCGCAGCGCGGCGCCCATCGAGGGCGTCTCGTGCGACTCGATGTCCAGCACCCGCACCCCGCACAGCTTCTTGCCCACCGTGCGCCCCCACTTGGCCGTCGGCAGCGCTTCGTAGAGCACCCCGCCGATCAGCAGCACGGCGAGCACGACGGCCAGATAGCCGCCGGTCGTGCCGTCCAGCAGCCAGACCGTGACGGTCTCGCCGGTCTGCCGGGCCTGGTCGACCTTGGCGTCGATGTGGTCGACGGCCCTGCCCCACAGCGGCACGGCGACCGCGCCCACCACGCCGCCCAGCAGCAGCGTGTCCAGCAGCCGGGCCGCGAGCCGCCGGCCGAGTCCGGCGGGACGGCCCTGCGCCTGGGCGGCGCTGAGGAACGGATCCTCCTTGGGCGGCTTCCAGGCCGGCGCCGGCTCCCCCGCGCCGGGCCGCGGGCCCTGCTGGGCGAGCTGCTGCACCTGCTGGGCCCAGCCCACGGGCTGCGGCTGGGTGACGGGCACCGGCGCGGACTCCGGGCGCCGCACGGGCAGGGCGGCCCCGCTCTCGGGCGGGGTCTGGACCCCCTGCGCCTGCGGGGTCTGCGGGCGGGGGTGGCGGGCGTCGTCGGGGCGGGCTCCCGGCGCGGGTCGACGGAGGGGACGGGGCGGGCGGCCCGCCCGGGCGGCGCCGTGCGGCTTGGGCCGCAGGGTCAGGGTGCCCTGCCCGGGAACGTCGGGCCCGGCGGACGGCGTCGCCTCCCGGGCGGGCGGCTCGGCCACGCGCGGGTCGCGCGCCGCGGGCAGCGCCGGGGCGGCGGAGGAGGCGGAGGGGACGTCACCGCCCCAGGAGACGCGCCGGTCCTGCTCGCCGCCGAAGCCTTCCTGGTGCGCGGTGTCGGCCTGCCAGGCCGGGGCGGCCCCGGCCCGCTCCGGGCCGCTCCGCGGCTCCTCGTCCAGGAACACCGGGCCGGTCTCGTCCGGCAGTTGCCGGACGGCGGCCCGGGGCGTCGGCGGTACGGGCGCGGCGAGCGCGGGCAGCGGGGCGGGGGCCGCGCCGGCGGGCGGGGCCGGCATCGGCTCCCCCGCGGCGGGCGCGGGCCTGCTGGTGCCGGGGACCCAGGCGGTGCCGCTCCAGTAGCGGATGTAACCGGGGATGGAGGGGTCGGGATAGTAGCCGCTGGCGGGGCTGCTGTCAGCGGATCCCGAGATAGGTGCGCTCATGGTCTCCGGTGTCCCGTATCTGCTCGGCCGTACTGGGTAGCCAACAGGTCTACCAGACGGCACTTGGGTCTGTGACCGTCCCCGGGCCGGACCACTCACACGTGCGACTGCGCGGACCGCGCGAAAAGTCGGTACCGATCCCGGGAAGTCGCGTCATGATGTGCGCCTTGAGCGCTCTCTCCAGGAGCGGGCCTCTCCTTGCGAGGGGGCCGCGCGCCGACGGAAGCAGAGCAGAGAGGGCGTACGTCATGCACACCGTGGTGGAACGAGAGCTCGAGATCGGCCTGGTGCTGTCGCCGCAGCGCAGCATCCCCGTCCCGGCCCGGCTGACCTACCGTACGGACGACCCCTATGCCGTCCACATCACCTTCCACGTCACCTCGGACAAGCCCGTGACGTGGACCTTCTCCCGCGAACTGCTCGTCGACGGGACGTTCAGAGCGGCCGGGGAGGGGGACGTGCGGGTCTTCCCCGGCAAGGACCGGGGGCGGCCCATGGTCTGCATCGCGCTGTCCTCGCCGGATGGGCAGGCGCTGCTGATGGCCCCGGCGGCGGGCGTGTCGGCGTGGCTGGAGAGGACCCTGCGGACCGTGGCGCCGGGCGCCGAGCGCGAATGGCTGCCCCTGGACGAGGCGTTGCGGGAGCTGCTGGCGCCCGGCGCCTAGCCGGAGGGGACCGTTCGGGTGCGGGGCGGTCGCCGGGGAGGAACCCGTTGGGGTGGTCGGTACGGACCTGCGCGTAACCTCCCCGCCCGGCCGCCCGCCGCGTCAGCCGTCGAGGACCTTGCCGGGGTTGAGCAGGCCGAGCGGGTCGAGGACGGCCTTGATGCCGCGCTGGACCTCCATGGCCACCGGCCCGGCCTCCCGCTCCAGCCACTCCTTCTTCAGCAGGCCCACCCCGTGCTCCCCGGTGATGGTGCCGCCGAGCTCCAGGCCCAGTGCCATGATCGCGTCGAAGGACTCCCGGGCCCGCCGTGCCTCGTCGGGGTCGGCGGGGTCGAAGCAGACGACGGGGTGGGTGTTGCCGTCCCCGGCGTGCGCGACGACGCCGATGGTCAGGTCGTGCTCGCGCGCGATGGCGGCGGTGCCCTCCAGCATGGCCGCGAGGTTCGAGCGCGGCACGCACACGTCGTCGATCATCGTGGCGGGCCGCAGGGTCTCGAGCGCGGGCAGGGCCGTCCGGCGGGCCTGCAGGAGCAGGTCGGACTCGGCCTCGTCCTCGGCGGGGACGACCTCGGTGGCCCCGGCGGCGCTGCACAGCCGGGCCACGGCGGCCAGGTCGGCCGTGGGGTCGGGGGTGTCGAAGGCGGCCATCAGCAGGGCCTCGGTGGACTCGGGAAGGCCCATGCGGGCGAAGGAGTTGACGGCCCGTACGGAGGTCGCGTCCATCAGCTCCAGCAGTGACGGCGCGTGGCCGCGCGCCATGATCTGCCGTACCGCCTCGCAGGCGGCGGCCACGGAGGGGAACTCGGCGGCCAGGGCCAGCCGGCGCGGCGGGGCGGGCTTGAGCGCGAGGACGGCGCGCACGACCACGCCGAGGCTGCCCTCGGAGCCCACGAAGAGGCGGGTGAGGTCGTAGCCGGCGACGCCCTTGGCGGTGCGGCGGCCGGTGGTCAGCAGCCGGCCGTCGGCGAGGACGACGTCGAGGCCGAGGACGTACTCGGCGGTCACGCCGTACTTCACGCAGCACAGCCCGCCGGAGGCCGTGCCGATGTTGCCGCCGATGGTGCACTGCTCCCAGCTGGAGGGGTCCGGCGGGTAGTACAGGCCCTGCTCGGCGACCGCGCGGGAGAGCACGGCGTTGACGACGCCCGGCTCGACCACGGCGATCCGCTCGACCGGGTCGATCTCGAGGATGCGGTCCATCTTGACGAGCGAGAGCACCACGCAGCCGTCGACGGCGTTGGCCGCGCCGGACAGGCCCGTGCGCGCGCCCTGCGGCACCACCGGCACCCGCAGGGCGGTGGCGGTGCGCATGACGTGACGCACCTGGTCCACCGTGCGCGGCAGGACGACGACGGCCGGCGCCCCCGCCGCGCAGAAGCTCGCCATGTCGTTGGCGTACGAAGCGGTGACGTCGGGGTCGGTGAGGACCGCCTCGGCGGGGAGTTCCTCGAGCAGGAGCTTGATCAGATCGCCCATGGCCCCCACCCTGCCACCGTCGGCGGCAGGGCGGAAGATCGCCTCGTCAGAGGTTTCCGCGGCGCTCCTGCTCGCGCTCGATGGCCTCGAAGAGCGCCTTGAAGTTGCCCTTGCCGAAGCCCATGGAGCCGTGCCGCTCGATCATCTCGAAGAAGACGGTCGGGCGGTCCTGGACCGGCTTGGTGAAGATCTGCAGGAGGTAGCCGTCCTCGTCGCGGTCCACGAGGATCTTCAGCTCGCGCAGGGTCTCGATCGGCACCCGGGTCTCGCCGGCCCAGTCGCCGAGGGTGTCGTAGTAGCTGTCCGGCGTGTCGAGGAACTGCACGCCGGCCGCGCGCATGGCCCGGACGGAGGCGACGATGTCGTTCGTGGCGAGCGCGACGTGCTGGACGCCGGGGCCGCCGTAGAACTCCAGGTACTCGTCGATCTGCGACTTCTTCTTGGCGATGGCCGGCTCGTTGAGCGGGAACTTCACCTTGAGGGTGCCGTCCGCGACGACCTTCGACATGAGCGCGGAGTACTCGGTGGCGATGTCGTCGCCCACGAACTCCTTCATGTTGGTGAAGCCCATGACGTTGTTGTAGAAGCCGACCCAGTCGTTCATCTTGCCGAGCTCGACGTTGCCGACGCAGTGGTCGATGGCCTGGAAGCGGCGCGGGCCGGGCTCGACGAGCGGGGCGGCGGCGACGTAGCCGGGGAGGTACGGGCCGGTGTACGCGGACCGGTCGACAAGGGTGTGCCGGGTGTTGCCGTAGGTGGCGATGGCCGCCACGACGACCGTGCCGTGCTCGTCCTTCAGCTCGTGGGGCTCCTCCAGACCGGTGGCGCCGTGCTCGAGGGCGTAGGCGTACGCGGCCCGCGCGTCCGGCACCTCGATGGCCAGGTCGACGACGCCGTCGCCGTGCTCGGCGACGTGCTCGGCGAGGAAGCGGCCGCGCTCGGTGCTCGCCTTGATCACGGTGGTGAAGACGAACCGGGCGCTGCCGGACTCCAGGACGTAACTCGCGGTCTCGCGGCTGCCGTTCTCCGGTCCGGAGTAGGCGACGCGCTTCATGCCGAAGGCGGTGGAGTAGTAGTGGGCGGCCTGCTTGGCGTTGCCGACGGCGAAGACGACCGCGTCCATCCCCTTGACCGGGAAGGGGTCGGCCTGCCGCGCGGTGTGCGGGGTGTGATCCGTGGTCTGAGTCATGGCCGCAGGGTCTCTCCGAACCACAAGGTGCGCAATAGTTTGCGTTTTCCCTGGGCATCCTGCATAGCGGAGGCCCGGGGAATCCGGGCGATCTGTGCAGGATGACCACGAGAGGCGGACCAGGGTGATCGATCGTTTGGACGGACGGCTGATCGAGTTGCTCGCGGAGGAGCCCCGGATAGGGGTGCTGGAGGCCTCCCGGCGCCTCGGCGTGGCGCGCGGCACGGTCCAGGCGCGGCTGGACCGGCTGCAGTCCCAGGGGGTGATCCGCGGCTTCGGCCCGGACGTGGACCCGGCCGCGCTGGGCTATCCGGTGACCGCCTTCGCGACGCTGGAGATCAAACAGGGCCAGGGTGCGGACGTCCGCACCCACCTGGCGTCCGTCCCGGAGGTGCTGGAGCTGCACACCACGACCGGCCACGGCGACATGCTGTGCCGGCTGGTGGCCCGCTCGAACGCCGACCTGCAGCGGGTGATCGACAGGGTGGTGGGCTTCGAGGGGATCGTCCGGGCCTCCACGGCGATCGTCATGGAGAACCCGGTGCCGCTGAGGATCATCCCGCTGGTCAAGCAGGCGTCCGAGGACTGAGCAGGCCCCTCGAGGAGGACGGGCGCGGGCGTCAGGCCGGGCAGGCGGGAACGCGCTGCCCGGCCGCCAGGGCCTTGAGCGAGGAGACCGCGTCCTTGAGGTCGGCGACCGGGATCAGCCGCAGGCCGGCGGGCAGCTCGGCCCGCGCGTCCGAGCACTCCTCCTTGGGGACGAGGAAGACGGTGGCGCCGTCGCGCCGTGCCGCCTGCGTCTTGAGCGAGACGCCGCCGACGGGCCCGACCGTGCCGTCCGGCTCGATGGTGCCGGTGCCCGCGATGCTCCGGCCGCCGGTCAGGTCGCCGCCGCGGCCGTCGCCGTCGAGCTTGTCGATGACGCCGAGGGTGAAGAGCAGCCCGGCGCTGGGGCCGCCGACGTCGGCGAGGCTCAGCTCCACCTTCACGTCCTTGGGCGAGCGGTGCAGATAGCGCAGGGCGGCCTGGGCGGCGGAGTCCTGCGACTTCTTCATCTCGGCGGCGTTGTGCCGCTCGATCTCCTCGTCGTTCTGCCCGGCGGGGTAGACCGAGTCGCGCGGCATCACGGCCCGGTCGGTGCGGAACCAGCTGTCGACGACGTCGCCCAGGTCCACGCGCGCGTCCGGCCCGGTGGCCTCGATGGTGGTCATGCGCAGCTGTCCGCTGGTCTTCCGGGTCGCCGCGCCGGTGATGGAGATCACCGGCTTGTCCTTGTGCTCGCCGAGGACGTTCGCGGTCGTCGAGCCCGGCTGGGCGATGACGAACGGCAGGGGGACGAGCGCGGCCACCGCGAGCAGGGCGACGACGGGCGCGGCGCAGACGGCGAGGGTGCGCGCGCGCTTCCTCCCGGCGGTCGTGGCAGCCGTGGTCTTCGCGCCCGGGGCGGGCTGGGACGGAGCAGGCATGCTGCGAATCTAATTCACGCGCGGGGCGGGCGCGGCACGCGGGCGGCCGGTGGGCGGCGTGCGGGCGCCACGCGAGCGGCAGGCGAGGCAGGCGGGCGGCCGTCGGGCCGCCCGCACGGTGCCGCCCCGGCGGGGTGCCGCCGGGGCGACACCGGCGTGCCGTTGGAACTACTTCAGCGTTGGGAACTGCCTCAGCGTTCCCTCGGGGCTACCTCAGCGCGTCCGCCACCTCCTTCGCGGCCTCCATGACCCGCGTTCCCACCCGCTCGGGGACGGAATCGGCGAGCATGACCACACCCACGCTCCCCTCGATCCCGCTCACCCCGAGCAGCGGCGCCGCCGCCCCGCTCGCCCCGGCCTCCAGCTCGCCGTGGGTGAGGGCGTATCCGGGGTTGTCGACCTCGCCCCGGCGTGCGGCGAGGATCGCCCGTCCGGCCGCGCCACGGTCCAGGGGGTGTCGGAACCCGGCGCGGTAGGCCACGTGATAGTCGGTCCAGGTCGGCTCGACGACGGCGACCGCGAGCGCCTCGGCGCCGTCGACGAGCGTGAGATGGGCCGTGGCCCCTATGTCCTCGGCCAGCGACCGCAGCGCGGGCATGGCCGCTTCGCGTACGAGCGGGTGGACCTGACGGCCCAGCCGCAGCACTCCCAGGCCCACCCGGGCCCGGCCGCCGAGGTCCCGGCGGACGAGTGCGTGCTGCTCGAGCGTGGCGAGCAGCCGGTAGACGACCGTGCGGTTGACGCCGAGCCGGGTGGACAGCTCGGTGACGGTCAGACCGTGATCGGTGTCGGCGAGCAGTTTGAGGACGCGCAGTCCTCTGTCGAGCGTCTGCGAAGTCTCCGCGGTCACGACGCCCCTCCTCCGATGAGAGGCGGCCCTCGTCACGGTGGGGTGCGCCACCGGTCCCGTCCGGCAGCGCGCGAAGAGAGGCCGCCGGCCGTTGACGCATGATCCGGCTGCGCTCCGCGGCGGCGCTGCCACGGGGCGTGTGCGTGAGCGGCACCGTAGCGCCGCCGGTCCGCTCAGCGGAAGAGTCTGCCCACAATCCGGTCACTGTGCAGCGGATTCACGGGTATCGGCGGGCAGTTCCCACCATGTGGACAGGGCGCGGGCCCCCGGTCGGGGAGCCCGCGCCCTGTCCGGCACGTCATGTCACGTCCGCTGGGGCTTCCGCCCGAACGCCCGCGTGAACGTCACTTCATACGGGTGGCCCACTCGCGCACCTTCTTGATGCGCTCGGTGAGCTGTCCGGCCGTCGCCTCCGCGCTGGGCGGTCCGCCGCACGTCCGGCGCAGCTCGGTGTGGATCACGCCGTGCGGCTTGCCGCTCTGGTGGACGTACGCGCCCACCAGCGTGTTGAGCTGCTTGCGCAGCTCCAGCATCTCCTTGTGGGTGACCACCGGGCGCCGCTCGGCGGGGAGTTCGAGCAGGTCGACCTCGGCGTCGGGGCGCTTGCGGCTGTGGGCGATCTGGCGGGCCTGCCGCTTCTGCAGCAGCAGCTGCACCTGGTCGGGCTCCAGCAGTCCGGGGATGCCGAGGTAGTCCTGCTCCTCCTCGCTGCCGGCGTGGGCCTGCATGCCGAACTCGGCGCCGTCGTAGAGCACGCGGTCGAAGACGGCCTCCGACTCCAGCGCCTCGAAGGAGAGTTGGTCGTTCTCGCCGGTGTCCTCGTCCTGCTGCCGCTCCGCCTCCGCCAGGAGCTTGTCCTCCTCGGCGTAGGGGTTCTCGTCGTCGCCGTCCTTCTTCGGCTTGTCCAGGACGTGGTCGCGCTCGACCTCCATCTCGTTGGCGAAGGTCAGCAGCGTCGGGATCGTCGGCACGAACACCGACGCGGTCTCGCCGCGCCGCCGCGAGCGTACGAAGCGGCCGACGGCCTGGGCGAAGAACAGCGGTGTGGAGATGGTGGTGGCGTACACGCCGACCGCGAGGCGGGGCACGTCCACGCCCTCGGACACCATGCGGACGGCGACCATCCATCGCGAGTCGGACTGCGCGAAGTCGTCGATGCGCTGCGAGGCGCCGGAGTCGTCGGACAGCACGAGGGTGGCGCCCTCGCCCGTGATCTCCCGGATCAGCTTGGCGTAGGCGCGGGCCGACTCCTGGTCGGAGGCGATGACGAGGGCCCCGGCGTCGGGGATGGACTTGCGGACCTCGGTCAGCCGCCGGTCGGCCGCCCGCAGCACGTTCGGCATCCAGTCGCCGCGCGGGTCCAGGGCCGTGCGCCAGGCCTGCGAGATCGCGTCCTTGGTCATCGGCTCGCCGAGGCGGGCCTCCAGCTCGTCGCCCGCCTTGGTGCGCCAGCGCATGTTGCCGCTGTACGAGAGGAAGATGACCGGCCGGACGACGCCGTCGGACAGGGCGTTGCCGTAGCCGTAGGTGTAGTCGGCGGACGAGCGGCGGATGCCGTCGTTGCCCTCCTCGTACGTGACGAAGGGGATGGGGTTGGTGTCGGAGCGGAAGGGCGTTCCGGTCAGGCACAGCCGGCGGGTGGCCGGGTCGAAGGCCTCCATGCACGCCTCGCCCCAGGAGCGGGAGTCGCCGGCGTGGTGGATCTCGTCGAGGATGACGAGCGTCTTGCGCTGTTCGCAGCGGTTGCGGTGCAGCATGGGGCGCACGCCCACGCCGGCGTAGGTGACGGCCACGCCGTGGTACTCACGGCCCAGCGGGCCGGCGCTGTACTCGGGGTCGAGCTTGATGCCTATCCGGGCGGCGGCCTCGGCCCACTGCTTCTTCAGGTGCTCGGTGGGCGCGACCACGGTCACCTGCTGGACGACGTGGTGGTGCAGCAGCCAGGAGGCGAGGGTGAGCGCGAAGGTGGTCTTTCCGGCGCCCGGGGTGGCGACGGCGAGGAAGTCGCGGGGCTGCGTCTGGACGTACTTCTCCATGGCGCCCTGCTGCCAGGCGCGCAGCTTGTTCGCGGTACCCCAGGGGGCCCGGCCGGGGAAGGCGGGTGAGAGATGGTGGTTCGCTGTGGTGGTAGTCACGGTCTCCGTCGGCTGGCTCGGCGATCGGCAACCGCGCAAGCCTACCCGCGTCCGCGAGGGCTCCCGGGCGGTACGACCGGGGCTCACCCGGGGGTGGGACGGAGGTCACAGTGGCCGAATTCATCCTGTTCGTCCCTCGATGACCAGGGGTCCGCGGGCGGAGCCCCTGGTCATCGAGGGGGCGGCCCGGGGAACGAACCGCCGAAGGCCCTAGGACACGCCCTGCCCCCGCGGCCGCAGACGGGTCGCCAGATACGAGCCGGCGAGCGCGCTCGCCGACGCCAGGACGAAGACGGCGACGAAGGCGTGCGGTGGCGCGGCCGCGCCGTCGGCGTCCGCGGCGACCGAGCCGCCGCCGGAGGAGACGAAGAGCACACCGGCGAGGCCGACGAGCACGATGCTGCCGAGCGCGTCCGACACCTGCAGGGAGGCGGAGTTCGCGCCCTCCTCCCCCGGCCGGGAGAGCTTGAGCAGCAGCACCGCGCCGCCGGAGATCGTCAGGCCCATGCCGTAGCCGCCGATGATCCAGGAGACGGCCACGATCCACACCGGCACGGACGTGATCAGCACCAGGGGGGCGAGCGCCACGGCGAGCGCCAGCAGCGCCATGCCCAGGCCGATCAGCCGCTCGCGGTGGGGCTCCAGGCGGGGGCGGCTCTGGGTGTACGAGGCGAGCGCCCACGTCAGCCCGCCGCCGGTGAGGGAGAGCCCGGCGAGGGTGGCCGACAGGCCGCGCTCGGTCACCAGCATCAGCGGCACGAACGTCTCGGCAGCGAGGAAGGACCCCTGGGCGACGCCGCGCAGCAGCACCACCGTGGGCAGCCCGCGCCCGGCCCGGAAGGTGCGCGCGGGCAGCAGCCGCAGCACGCACGGGACGAGCAGGGCGAGTCCGGCGGCGGCGGGCAGGAGGGAGACGGGGCGCAGGTCCTGGCCCGCGTACTGCAGCAGTCCGGCGCCGACGGCCACGGCGAGGGCGAGGAGGATCCGGCGGCGGTCCATGGCCGCGGTGCGGTCGCCGGCCGGCAGCTTGCGCAGCGCGGGCAGCATCACGGCCAGCGGCGGCAGGACCAGGACGGGGATGGCCAGGAACACCCAGCGCCACCCGATCCGCTCGGTGACGGTGCCGGCCACCAGCGGGCCGACGATCACGGGGACGACCCAGGCGGCGGAGAAGGCCGCGAGGATCACCGGCCGCAGCCGCTCGGGGTAGGCCCGCCCGACGACGACGTAGAGCGAGACGATCACCAGCCCGGCACCGATGCCCTGCACCCCGCGTCCCGCGACGAACATCCACATCGTCCCCGCCGACCCGGCGACGACCAGCCCGCCGCCGAAGGCGGCGATGCCGGTGAAGAGGGGGGCGAGCGGCCCGGCCCGGTCGCACCACTCCCCCGACAGCGCCATGGCGAACAGGCTCGCGGTGAAGAAGGCGGAGAAGGAGAAGGCGTAGAGCTCGAGGCCGTCCAGGGCGCGCGCCGCGACCGGCATCGCGGTGTTGACCGCGCTCGCCTCGAAGGCGATGAGGGAGACGACGGAGACGATGCCGAGGGTGAGCGCCCGGAACCGGCGCCCGAGTATGCCCCCGGGGTCCTCCGGGGTGGTTGCGGACAGGGCGAGGTCGGTGCCTTCGGCGTCGGTTGTGGTCATGCCGGCCAGCGTAGGAAGGGACCGGCCCTTCTGCCCCCGGCCGGACGAATGGAATCCCATCGTCCGTAGGGCCTAGTCCGAAGGCCCCGGCCCCCGGTGCCCGCGTCGCAGGTCCAGGCGCCGGGGCCTTCGAGGCCCTCGTGGGCGGGGGAGCCCGCCCGGGTCATGTGGCCCGCCCGTGTCATGTGGTCGGCTCACGTGGTCAGCTCACGTAGTCGGCTCACGTGGTCGGCCCACGTGATCGGCCCACGTGATCGGCTCACGTGGTCAGCAGCACCCCGCCGTACGAGGCGCCCGCGATCACGACCCACGAGCTCAGCCCGAGCGCCGCGACCCGGCCGCCGGTGCGCACCAGCGAGGGCAGGTGCACGGCGCTGCCCAGCCCGAAGAGGGCGGCGGCCAGCAGCAGCTCCTGGGCGTGCTGGGCGGCGTCGAGCACGCCGCCGGGCACCAGGCCGGTCGTCCGTACGGCGACCATGGCGAGGAAGCCGAGCACGAAGAGCGGTACGAGCGGGGGCCGCTTGCCGGACGCCTGGACGACGCCCCGGCGGCGGCCGCGCGCGGACACCGCCACGGCCGCGACGAGCGGCGCCAGCAGTGCCACCCGCATCAGCTTGACCAGGACGGCGTCCCCGAGCGCGGCCTGGCCGGCGGTCTGGGCCGTGGCCACGACCTGGCCGACGTCGTGCACGCTCGCCCCGGCCCAGCGGCCGAACTGCGCGTCGCCCAGCCCGAGCGGGTGGTGCAGCAGCGGCAGCACGGCGATGGCGAGCGTGCCGCACAGCGTCACCAGCGCCACCGACGTCGCCACGTCCTCCTCGTCGCTGCCCGACACCTCGCTGACCGCGCCGATCGCGGAGGCGCCGCAGATGGAATAGCCGGTGGCGATCAGCAGCGGCTGGTCGCCGCGCAGCCCGAGCCGGCGGCCGAGCCACAGCGTCCCGAAGAACGTCGCGGCGACCACCGCGAGCACCATCGCGACGGTGGCCCAGCCCAGCCCGAGCACGTCGTCCAGGCTGAGCTTGAGCCCGAGCAGCACGATGCCGACCCGCATCAGCCGCTTGCCCGCGAGCGTCAGGCCGGGCTTGCCGGCGCCGCGCACCTTGGCCCGTACGCCCGGCAGATGGGCCGCGGCGATGCCCAGGACGACGGCGGCGGTGAGCATGGGGACGACGGGCAGGAGCGCGTGGACGCCCCAGGCCAGGGCGACCCCGCCGACGGCCATGGCGAGGCCGGGGAGCTTGCCGGGCGCCGCCGGGCGCGGCGGGCTCGAGGGGTTCGGCGGGTTCGGCGGGCTCGCGGCCCGCTGGTGGAGGAGGGCCATCAGAGGGCGTCGGCCGGCAGGTCGTACACGCGCCGGACGCTGGAGCCCAGGCGTGAGACGTCGGCCCCGTAGATGTGCAGGGAGATGGCGACGGACGAACAGGCGTTGCGCACCCGGTGGATGTCGCCGGGCGGCGCGAAGCCGCAGACGTCGCCCTGCCGGTTGACCACGTCCTCGGTGGCCACCAGGCGGGCGGTCATGCCCTCGGGGACGAGGCGGTAGCGGCGCTCGCTCTCGGTGCCCTGGTGGACGCCGGTGACGCACCAGGAGACGTGGTCGTGGATGGAGGTCTGCTGGCCGGGCATCCACACCAGCGCGACGACGGAGAAGCTGCCGTCGCTCTCGGCGTGCAGGATGTGCTGGCGGTAGCGCTCGGGGTCGCCCTCGCACTGTTCGTCGGTGAGCAGATCGGGAGCGCCGAGGTGGACCGCGAGCCGCTCGCCGACGAGGTACGCCGTCGTGTCGGGCGGCAGGCCGCGGCCTACGGCGTCCCGGACGTCGCCGACGAGCTGGTCGAGCCGCGCGGTCGTCAGGGGTGCGGTAGGTGTGGTCATACACGCAGCGTCGAGGCGCTTGATCCATCACGTCCAACGACAGTTTGTTGCCATGCCGTCAACGTGCGCTTATGGACCGAGCGGGCCCGCTCAGCAGCCGACGCGCCGGGCGGCGACGGCCTTCAGCTCGTCAAGTACCAGCGCGTTGGCGGGGATTCTCAGGTGGTCGCGGAGCACGTACGCGGAGACGAAGCGGCGGGCGGCCGGATCCAGGGCCCGTCCGGTGATCTTGTCGTGCCGGAGGAAGGACAGCACGAGCGCCGGCATCATCGCCACACCCAGCCCCTCGGCCACGAGCGACTGCACGACGAGGTTGTCGTCCGTTGTGAACGCGATGTCGGGTGCGAATCCCTGCTCGGCGCACTCGTGGAGGAAGTTCGTGCGGCAGCGCAGGCAGCCGGCGATCCACCGCTCCTCGGCCAGGTCGGCGAGCTTGACCGCCCGGCGGCGGGCGAGAGGATGCCCGGTGGGCAGCAGAACGGTCAGCTGGTCCTCGAAGAGCGGTATCTCCACGAGCTCGTCGGGAACCTCTTCGCGCAGGCCGGGATAGGTGAAGGCGAGCGTGATGTCGCACTCGCCGCGCACGACCCGGCTCAGCGAGTCCGGTGGCTCGGCCTCCTGCAGCTCCACCCGTACGCCCGGGTGGTCGGCGGCGAGACGGGCCAGCGCCTCGGGGATGAGGGTCGCCCCGGCGCTGGGGAACGCGCACACACGGACGCGCCCGGCGCGCAGCCGCGTCAGCGAGCTCATTTGCTGCTGCGCGGCGGAAAGGCTGGCGAGGATCGTCTCGGAGTGCCGGGCGAGCGCCTCGCCGGCCTCGGTCAGCCGCATGCGGCGGCCGACGCGGGTGAACAGCGGAGTGCCGACCGACCGTTCGAGGGCCTTCATCTGCTGGGTGATCGCCGGCTGGGTGTAGCCCAGCGCGCGGGCGGCAGCCGAATACGACCCCGCGGTCACGACCGCGTGGAACGTCTTGATGTGCCGGGAGTCGAACACGCCGAAATCATAAGCGGAATTTGGGTTAATGGGGCGAGGGGGCGTGGGTTGCTTTTGGATCACCGAATAGATCCGACATGGTGGACTTGTGCCCGCGGGCGAGGCGAGGAGTTCCTGCGGTCGTGGCCACTGCCGGACACGGCTCGCGCTTCATGAACGGCACATGGCGGTCTTGTGCCAGCACGGTCCGCCCCATTGAGGCCCCCGGCACATGCCCCTAGGGTCGTGCCCATAAGAAGAACAGCACGGCCGTGTGCCCGAGTGGCTTAGGGGCTCGCCTGCAAAGCGAGTTACGCTGGTTCGATTCCAGTCACGGCCTCCACTCCTGTTGAGTAGAGCTTGAGTAGCCGTTGAGTAGCGGTACTCATGATCCCGGCGCAGCCGTCGGCGCAGGATGCATCACATGAACACGTACCCCACGTCTCCCGCCCTGCCCGTCCGTCCCTCGCGGCGCAAGGGGTTCACGGAGACTCTGGCCGTGGTCCTCTGGGCCATCACGGCGCAGGCCCTCGGCCTGTGCCTGGTGGTCGTGGCGATGATCGCCGTCTGGGGAGCGGCCGCGGGCGCCCCCGCCGGGGAGTTCCTGCTGCAGGTGGTCGGCGTCCTCGCCGCGGCCGCCCTCCTCCTGGCGGCCGCCTACCAGGGCCTCAGGCTCTTCGGCCTGACCGCCCCGACCCGCTCGGCCATCGTCGCCGCCGTCGCCTGCCCGGGCCCGGTGGGCCTGGCGCTGTACCTGTACGCGGGCTAGGCCGCACTGCCGATCCCGGCTCCGCCGTACGGCGGAGGCCGATCGCACTCGCGCATGATCCACGGGCGCGAGTGGCCGGACAGGCTGGGGTCATGGCAATCAGCGCGACACGAACCGAGCGGCCCGTAACCCGCTGGGCGGAGCGAACCGCCCACCTCATCCCCCTGCTCGGCCTGCCCGTCTGCCTCTGGCGACTGCCCATCGCCTTCGGGTACATGATGGGCATCGGTCTCGAGCCGCCATCGGAACCGCTGTGGTTCACCATCCCCTACGTCTTCGGGCTCAGCCTGCTGTCCGAGGCGTTCGCGCTGCTGTGCTTCGGCCTCGTACGCCCCTGGGGCGAGGTCGTACCCCGCTGGATCCCGAGGATCGGCGGCAGGCGCGTCCCGCCGTTCGCCGTGATCGTGCCCGCGACGCTGGCCGGTCTCGGCCTGACCGCACTGCTGGCCGACTGGGTGCTGTGCACCTTCGGCCTGGCGGGCTTCTCGAACCCGGACTTCGACAACGCCGGGTGGGCGTCGCTGGCCAACACCGTCAGCGGCCTGTTCGTGCTGTGGGGCCCGCTGGTGCTGGCGCAGACCTACGGCTACTACCGCCGTCGGTGCCGCCCGTCTGCTGCCTGATTCCCTGTCACATAGGCTGATCGACGCTTGGTCGGAAGCGGGCCACCGAGGACCGCACGACAGACGGAGGAAGACCCATGCGCTACCTGATGATGACCAAGCCCACCGAGGCCGCCCCCGACGAGAAGCTGTTCGCGGAGATGAGCGCGTGGATCGAGGAGCTGACGGCGTCGGGCGTCCTGCTGGCCACCGGCGGCCTCGAGCCGGGGGGCTTTCGCGTGACGTCGGCGGGCGACGAGATAACGGTGACGGACGGGCCGTTCGCCGAGGCCAAAGAGGCCGTGGCCGGCTTCGCGCTGGTCGAGGTCCGCTCCAAGGAGGAGGCGATCGAGATCGCGCGCCGCTTCCGGAAGCTCGTCGGTGACGGCGAGAGCGTGATCCAGCAGGTCTTCGGTCCCTGACCGGCCCCGCACCAAGCCCATGACGGACGTCCACGGCGCGGTCGACGCGGTCTGGAAGCTCGAGTCGGCCAGGATCGTCGCCGCCCTGCCCCGGCTGGTGCGCGACGTCGGCCTCGCGGAGGAGCTCGCCCAGGACGCGCTCGTCGCAGCCCTCGAGCAGTGGCCGCTGTCGGGGGTACCCGCCAACCCCGGCGCCTGGCTGATGACCACCGCCAGGCGCCGGGCCGTCGACCGCATCCGGCGTGACCGGCTCCTGGAGCGCAAGCACGAGCAGATCGCCCGCGATGTGCGGGAAGACGCCGCAGAGGACGGACGGGACGACGTCCTGCGGCTGATGTTCGTCTCCTGCCACCCGGTCCTGCCCGCCGAGGCCCGCGTCGCACTGACACTGCGGCTGCTCGGCGGCCTGACCGCCGGTGAGATCGCGCGGGCGTTCCTCGTCGACGAGACGACGATCGCCCGGCGCATCGCGGCGGCGAAACGCACGCTGGCGGAGGAACGGGTGCCGTTCGAGCTGCCCGCCCGGGCGGAGCTCGCCGAGCGCCTGTCGTCCGTACTCGGCGTCGTCTACCTCGTCTTCAACGAGGGCTACGCGGCGACGGCCGGCGACGACCTGATCCGGCCGGACCTCTGCCTCGAGGCCCTGCGGCTGGGCCGCATGCTGGCCGAACTGGCCCCGGACCACGCCGAAGTGCACGGTCTGGTCGCGCTGATGGAGCTCCAGGCCTCCCGTGCCGCCGCCCGGACCGGCCCGTCCGGCGAACCCGTCCAGCTGCAGGAGCAGAACCGCGGCCGCTGGGACCAGCTGCTCATCCGCCGCGGCTTCACCGCCATGCTGCGCGCACGCGAGGCCGGCGGCCCGCCCGGCCCGTACGTCCTCCAGGCGGCGATCGCCGTCTGCCACGCCCAGGCACGTACGGCCGAGGACACCGACTGGGCGCGGATCGCGGCCTTGTACGAGGCGCTGGTCCGGCTCCTGCCCACGCCCGTCGTACGGCTCAACCGGGCCGTGGCGACCGGGATGGCACACGGCCCGCAGGCGGGCCTCGACCAGGCCGACTCCCTCCTGACCGACCCCGCGCTGCGCGACTACCACCTTCTCCCCGGCGTGCGGGGCGATCTGCTGGCCCGCCTCGGACGCGACGAAGAGGCCCGGCTGGAGTTCCGCCGCGCCGCGTCCCTCACCCGGAACGCCGCCGAACGCGCCTTCCTGCACCGCCGCGCCGACGCCCTCACCGGCCCCGCCGCGCCGGCCGCCACCCTGGGCTCGGCCGCCCGGGACTTCCTGGGGCGCGACGGCCTGGACGCCGCGACGATCCGCTCGTACGGCCAGACCCTGCGCCGCCTGTGCCGGGCCCTGGGCGACGACCTGCCGCTGACCTCGCTGACCGCCGACGTGGTGGCCCGGGTCTTCGCGACGGCCTGGGGCGACGCGGCCGCCCGGACGTGGAACCGGCACCGGTCGGCCGTCAGCTCCTTCGGCACCTGGGCCTCCCTCGAGGGCCTCGCGGCGCACCTCGAACGGCGTGCGGCGACCGGTCCCCCGGCGCCGGCGATCGAAGGGGCGGAGCTCGTAGAGCTGTTGGGCCGCCCGGGGATCGCCCCGCGCGAGCGGGCCCTGTGGAGCCTTCTGCACGAGTCGGCGGCCGGCGTGAGCACCGCCCTGTCCCTGAACGTCGAGGACCTCGATCCTTCTGGTTGTCGCGCCCGCGCGAACGGCTCGTGGATCACCTGGCACGAGCAAACCGCCCGGCTGCTCCCACCGCTGGTGGCCGGCCGCACCCGCGGCCCACTGTTCCTCTCCGACCGCCGCCCCGGCCCGGCCCGGACCCCCTCGGAGGCCGACCTCTGCCCGGACACGGGCCGCCGCCGCCTGTCCTACGAACGCGCGGAGTACCTCTTCAAGCAGGCCACGAAGACCGTCGACCCGACGGGAACGGGCTACACGCTGCGGCGGCTCAGGGCACGGGAAGCCCGGCACTGAGTACGACCACTCAGCCGGCATTGAGCACCTCCGCGCTGCCCGGAGGCGATGCCGAAGCGATGAGATCACCTCATGAACACCGAAATGAACACCGAACCGCTCCAGCCCCTGACGACGACGTTGTCCAAGCCCTCCAACAAGGACGGCTGGGCGGCGTTCACCTGCGGCATGGCAGCCCTGTGGAGCGCGGGCGACCTGTCGAGCCTCCTCTTCTCGATCCCTCTCGGCATCGCCGCCGTCATCACCGGCCTGAGAGGACGCGCCAAGGCGAAGCGAGGCGAGACGACGGGAGGAGGCCTGGCGCTCACGGGCCTCGTACTGGGCGTCCTGACGACGGTGGTACCCGTCATCTTTCTCGCGTGGCTGTGGATCGCCTTGGCCAACGCGTACCGGTGAGCAGGGCGGCCACGGGGGCGGCCTCGGATGTATCCGAAGGGCACAGGGCAGGACGACGGCCGCACCCGGGCGGTGGAACCGGCGGCGTAAGAACCCCATCGGCCGAGCGTACGACGCTGGGCATCCCGGGCGGCCGCAGGGCCCCGTAGTCCAAGAACCGCCGCGTCCCGCACCGCTCGCAGCGCGCCACACCGCCGAAGTACGACCACCCCGCCGGATGCGCGCACATCCGCCACGCCTGCCACGTCCGGCATGCCTCAGAGCTCGGCATAATGCCTCCCCGCCACGCGCGGCATCGCCACCCACAGCTTGCTCCCGGCCAACGGCTTCTCCGCCGCCGCCAGCCCGACCACGCCCCCGCACTCGTCCACGACCGCCTGCAACGTGGACAACGCCTCCCGCCGATGCGCCCGGCAGACGATCTCGACGCTGTCCGCGTGCTCGGGGTGCTCGTCGAACACGGTCAGCCGCAACACCCCGAAGCGCCACCGCAGGGCGAGACTCACAGCACGGCCGGGCGTGAACACCACGGCATTGCTGAGCAGTTCGGAGGCGGCGAGCACGCCCAGTTCCGCCATGTCCCCGAGCCCGTGCTGGGCCAGCACCCGCCCCACGGCGGTACGGGCCGTCCCCAGGCAGTACGCACCGCCCGGCAACCCGAAGGAGTAGTCCAGATTCGCCCGGTCCGGCCGGTCCGACGTCGCCGTCGGCGGTGAGGCGGGCATGCAGAGTTCATCGCGATTGCTCATGTGCGGACTCCAAGCACGTTCACAGGTGGGGGAGTTCTCGCACGCGACGGACCACCGGTGGCTTGCCTCCCTGGGCACGGACACACCCCACCCAGGGAAGGAGGGCATGCCGCGCGGTGCACTTCCGGCGCCACTGCGTGTGAGCCAAGCGATACCGACGGTAGCGCATTGGCGATGCACAGTGCGGCTCGCTCGTAAAACACTGCTACTCGATGGATTCGCCAACCATGCAGGAGCAGACTGTCCGAGAACCCCGAGAGAGGTGACATGCCGCCACGGAGCACCCCCACCGTTCGCCAACAGCGCCTCGGCGCCGAACTGCGCAGAATGCGTGAAGCCGCAGGTGTCAGCACACACGAAGCCGCAGCTCTGCTGGGTGTCGACCGCACGCGCATCCCCAATATGGAGTCCGGCCGCTTCGGCATCAGCGCCGACCGCGTGCGCACTCTCGCGGTCAACTACGGCTGCGCGGACCGCGACCTCACCACCGCTCTGGTCAACATGGCGCAAGAACGAAGCACCCACTGGTGGGAGTCCTACCGGGGAAAGTTACCGCCGTCGTTCCTGGACATCGCCGAGCTCGAACACCACGCCACGGCCATGCGCGTCTTCGTCATGGTGCACATGCCCGGCCTGCTCCAGACCGCCGAGTACGCCCGCGCCGTCTTCGAGAAGAGCCTCGTCTTCCTTCCAGCGAGAGAAGTCGAGATCCGCGCCACGTACCGCATGCGGCGCCAGGAGGTGCTCACGCTCCGGGAGCACCCACCGCGATACCTCGCGATCGTTCACGAGGCCGCCCTACGCATGCAGTTCGGTGGACGGAAGGTAGCCCGCGACCAACTGACCCACCTGCTGGAAATGAGCGAACGAAGCGGCATCACCATCCTGGCGCTCCCCTTCGCAGCCGGAGGCTTCGCAGGCGCAGGTCAGCCGATGCTGTACGCCAACGGAACGGTCGCCGGCCTGGACACCGTCCAGCTGGACAGCTTCCACGGCTCCGTCTTCGTCGACGCCGAGACGCAGCTGAGGAGCTACCGACGCCTTCTCGACACCATGGAGGACGCCTGCCTCTCCCCGACCGAGTCGCGCGACCTCATCCTCTCCATCCGCAAGGAACTCTGAAGGGATTACCCATGTCCGAGATCCAGTGGCAGAACCCCATATGCGGCGGGGACGGCGGCAACGCCTGCCTGCAGATAGGACACACCCCGGACGGAACCCCGGTACTGCGCGAGACCGCCAACCCCACCGAACTGATCACCACGACCCCCGCAGGCCTCCGTAACCTGATCGAAGCAGCCAAGCGCGGCGAACTCGACCACTTGCTGTAGATGCCGTTGAGTGTTCGGCTCGGCCACGCGCCATTCGTGTCGGGTGGAGTCAGGACACCCGCGACCGCGGCTGGATCACCGAGTGACCATGCCTGCATACCCTCAGGAGCACGCGCCTGGGAGACCGAAATCCCTTGCAGACACTCCCCGCATCAGAACAGCGCATATCCGATGCGACTGTTGGCATCGACGATGTATCGGACCCCAAGCTGGTACTGGCCCGGTCTGGGCATGGCCCGCCGCTTGCTTCACCACCACCCTCGGCAATGAGGGCCAACGCCTTCGAAACAAGCCACTCAATCGGCCATTGGCCAAATCTCCCGTGGTAGGCCGCGCTCTCCCAAGCCGCCCCTTGCTCCTGCGCCGTCGCGGGGACTGAACCGCATAACGTGCATTCGCTCGCGCCCGATCGTCCGCACCAGGTCCTCCGTAGATCTGCGGAACAAGGCTGCTGACGGCCACTGACAGCGACTACGCACGCCAACAATCAGGCGGCTTTGGGCGCGTCATCTGAGCCATGTTTCTAGATCTTCACACCAGCCCCATACCTGTAAGGTGCATGCCAGGTATCTGTTTCCGCGCCCGCTTGGCGCGCGGAACAGACAGAGGCCCAAACCCTAGGGGGGGTTGCATGAGTGACGGGAACTCTGCTGGACAACGGCTGCAGCCGGCCCCGGCGAATGCCGGCGGAGTGAGCGGTGACCAGGGGACACTGGCGAGCTCGGCGAGCGACAAACAGCGTGCCGCGACGTTCATGGAGCGGCATCTGCTGCCGGACACCCAGGCTGCCGGTCGCATTGGGGAAGGCGGCGGGACGGTGCACCCGCCCATGGTCGACCCGGGGGCGCGGTCAAGTCTGCTGAAGCCGGACAGCGGTTTGAATGGACTGTCCGCTTGGGCTGCGGACAAAGGGCTGTCGGAAGCGATGAGCGTCTGGCAGATGCAAGCGGGCTGGCTGATGGCCCGGCTGAACCGGGAGCTGAATGCGCTGCGCAGCACGAACACTCTTCTCCAGGGCCAGGACGCCGCCACTGCGGCGCAATTCGGCTCGGCAAGCACTGCGCCGCAGGAGCCGTTTCGCAGCCGTATAAACGACTGGTGACCGGGGGTCGATCATGGCGCTGAGCTACCAGGATGTGACGGCCGCCGATCTGTCGCCACTGCTGAACGCGTCCGAACTGTGGCAGAAGATGGGCAATCGCTTCGCCGAGCTGAAAGAGGATTACGAAAAGCACGTCCAGCGCGCGATGGCAAACGGCAAATGGCAGGGCCAGGCTTTCACCGCGCATCAGAACAGCTCCGCGGCCACGGCCTCTGAATACGCTGCAGCCAAGACGGAGGCACTGGCCGTCGCCAGCCTCCTGAAGCAGGCACACACCGAGCTCACCCGGCTGCAGAAAGCAGTGAAGGACCTGGTCGCCGACGCGGAGGCGAAGGACTACAAGGTCGACGGTTCGGGCAGGGCCACGTATGTCGGTTTCAGCAAGCTCTCCGCACAGGAGCAGAACGCCCTTCACCACGACCCGGGCTACCCCCAGCTGGTGGCCCAGGCCCAGCAGATGGCCCAAGAGTGGACGGACGGAATCGCCAAGGCGGTACGAGCCGTGGACGAGGTCGACCAAGGGGTTCAGCGTGCGTTGAGCAGTGCGGTGGCCTTCGGCAACGGCTTCAACGCGCATGCCGAGGGCGGCCTGGCGAAGGCCGCGGCGGCGTGGTCACACCACTCCGACTCCCGTACACGAGTCGACAGCAAGGTCAAGGCGACCGGGCCCGATGTGGGCTTCACCGTTACCAGCGACCCCAAGTACGGGAAGGAGGGCTCGGTCAAGGCAAATATCGACCTGTACCACGTAACCGCGGAAGTGTCGGAATCCCACGGCCCAATGAAGCTCTCCGGGATCGTCGACGCCTACGGTGGGGCCAGAGCCACCGCTAACTACGGTTTCAACCAAAAGGGCGTCGCCGGCAAGGCCGAGGCGTCGATAGGGCATCGGGCGACCGTCGAAGGCCGGGCCGGGTTGGGGCAAGTCGGTGGTTACGCGCGGGCCGAAGGGTTCTCCGGTGCCGAGGTCGGGGTCAATGCCAAGGCCACCAAGGAGGAAGTCACTATCGGCGCGAAGTCGTTCGCCGGCGAAAAGGGCACCGTCGCCTGGGGTGCGGAGGTCGGTGGAATCGGCATCGGCTCGACGGCCGAGGGGTGGTCCGGTCCTGGCGCGGAGGCTTGGTGGGGCTACAAGAAGGACGAAAAGACCGGAGTGTGGAAGCTCGGCGGAAAGGCAGGAGGCTCGCCCGTTGTCGGCGGAGCAGTGGGATTCGAGATCACCGTCGATCCGCACAAGGTGACCAAAGCTGCCGGCGATGTGGCCGACGCGGTGGGCGATGCGTTTGACGCGGTCGACGACGCCGCCGGCTCCGCAAAGAAAGCCGTCAGCAGTTGGTTCTGATGTATTTCTCCACGGAAGGAAAGCCCAAAGTGGCTGCGAGTTTGCCGGTGCCGATCGAATTCCGCCTGCCCGAAGGATGGCTCCCGGCCCGTCCTGAGGGGGTCGACGCCCCCGCGGTCGCGTTCGCCGCGGTGCATCCGCAGCCGGACGCAGGGTTCACCGCCAACATCACCGTCGACGGCGAATACCGGTCGGATGCGGCGACACTGGCCGAGCTCGCCGACGAGTCGATGGAGCGCCTGCGCGAGGTTGCCGAGTCGGTGGTGGTGACCCACCGCCGCGAGGCCGGCTCCCCGGACGTCCCCGCCCTGACCCAGCGAGTGGCCTTCTCGGCCGTCGCCGGCGACACGCGCCGCGACCTCATCCAGTCCCAGGTGTACCTGTCCATGCCGGACATCGAGGAGCCGCACAAGCGGGCGGTGGTCCGGCTGGCTCTGACCGCCACCGCGGCCCAGCACGACGCCGTTCGCGGAGACTTCCAGGACTTCGTGCGCACGGTGCGTCCGCACACCGAGGGTGGCGTCTAGCGATGGGCCGCCTTCGAGACAAGATAAACCGCTTCCGGGACGACCTGAGCCGTACCAAGTACCCCGACAGCGGTGTCACACCGCTCTCCCCTGCAGAGGTCCGGGACGCGCTGCTGGCGATCAACGGCTCGGACGTGTCTATCAGCGTGCGCGGCTCCTCCCGATCGGATGCAGCCACGCTGTTGGCGGAGTGGCGGGTCTGGGAGCCGGCCTGGGGCTCCGCCCGCTCCCGTAAGCAGCTCGAGCGGAAATTCCATGTCTGGATGCGCCTGGACCCTGCGAAGTGCGAAGTGCAGAGCATCGACGAGCAGTGGAAGGTGATGTGGGTCGGGGATCCTCCCAAGTTTGCCGTGTCGCGCGAGCACGGCCGTGGGCAAATCTTTGAAGTTTCCTGGGAGAGCGAGTTCCAGCGGGGATCCGACGGCCGCCGGCGCAAGGTCGAGACGTTCCGCTTCGACACGCGTCTTATGAAGAAGCCTCTGCGCGACGCGGTCCTCGGCGCCGGATGGATCTGGCGCGGACTTGGGAAAAACGAGTGGTGACCGACACCGTTCTCGGAGACTTCCAGGACTTCGTGCGCACGGTGCGCCCGGGTGCCGGAGCAGAGGTCTGACGATGGGCCTTTGGAGCAAGATCCTCGGCACCAAGCACCCCGACAGCGATGTCGCACCGCGCTCCGCCACGGAGGCCCGAAACGCCCTGTTCGCGGTCAACAGCCCGGACGTGCCCTACCGCGTGCGCAGGGCCAATCCCTGGGAGAAAGCCGACCTGACGGCGGAATGGTGGATCCCGGCGCGCTCCTCCTCCCGTGAGAAGGTGGAACGGAGACTCAGGATCCGGATGCGCCTGGACCCGTCAGGGCATGAGGTGCGGATTCTCCAGGAGCAGTGGACCTCCGCCAGGGAGGGACTGTCCCGGTCGGGCGGGTACAGCCGTGGGTGAGGGTACTCGGTTGAACGGGCGTGGGCATACGAACGAGGGCCCGACGGCCGCCGTCACAGAGTCGAGACGTATCGCCTGGACACACGGGACATGAGGAATGCCCTGCAGAAGGTGGTCCTCAGCTCAGGGTGGACCTGGCGCGGAGTCTTCAGGCTGTAACCGACCCGCGAGGCACAGCAAGAGACAGATCCATACCGGTGCCGCCGTAACCGCACCGGCAGGACGTCAAACACAGGTGGCTACGGCGATTTCCATAACGGCTGCGGCGGTAATACCCGCCACGAGCATGTTGCGCCCCGAAAGGCCCGCCCAACAAGGCTGATCACCACCACCCCCGAAGGCCTGCGCAACCTCATCACCGCCGCCAAGCGCGGCGAGCTCGACCACCTGCTCTGAGCTCAGGGTCCGCGCCTGAGTCCCTTCGGTGCCACGTCAGATGTATCCGAAAGGCACTGTCTTCTTCACGGCATCGGCGAGGTCGGTGAGCAGACTGATACCGCCCGCCTTCCCCATGTACTCCTTGGGTACGGTCACCTCCACCCACGCCCGGCGCTTGGACGTCGTACAGCGGACGCTGCCGTCCCGCTGCGGCTCGAGCAACCACTCGACGCCGTCGATCTCCATCGTGGGGGCATACGGGTCGTAGCTCTTATGCCCCTCGGTAACAACAAGCGGCCGCCCGACGCCACAACGCAACACAACGGACGGACGCCCCCAGGCCGCGCTGAACTCGGAGCCACGCCCGCCGTCTCTCCGCTTCGCCCCGTTCACCTCACCAGGCAACGCCGCGAGCAATGCCCGGCAATACCGCGTCTCCTCCCCCGACGGACGCGGCTCAGGCCGCGCGTCCGCAGTCCCACCCGACGAGCACCCGGCTACAGCAAGCAGCATGACGACCGCCCCTGGGCGAAGAAACCGGCAGCGTAAGGATCTCATCGGCCAAGCGTACGACGCCGTGCGAGGCGCTGACGGTCAGTATTCACCGTGCAGATCAGGGCCTTCCGCCAAGCGGAAGCATGCGGATACCAGAGGCACTGTGATTCCGGACTCTTTACGCTTCCTGACCGCCATGCGGGCTTGATTTTTGAGGCTTTCAGAATCTCTTCCCCAGCACCCACTGCGCCCTCTAGAGCTTCCCGTCTCTACGAGATTCGCACCGAAGTCTAAATCGGCTGGCGTCAGTAACTTCACAGCACTCCGCTCATCTCCGTCTATCAGGCCGGGAGGAGATCCATGTCGAGCTTCAAAGAAGCATGCATTATTCCGCCAATTTCAGGAATCGGATCACTTGGCGCAGCTCACCGGCTACACCCGCGGCAGTGGTCCAGGGCCAGACACTCGCCTTGTGGGTGCCGTTGCCTCCGTCGGCGGGACCGGCGGAGGCGAGCGATATTCGGGAATCGCCATTGGCTTCAGGGCGCGGAGCATCCGTCAAGGTGAGCCTTAACTAAGCAAGTTGATGAGATAAACATATGACGGCGAATACAGAATCAGTTCGGTAGATCCCGGCGGCGCCACATGAGAATCGCGGCCGCACCTGCCGCCACGGCGACCGCGGCGGCAACGCCCGCAATCAGCAACAAGTGGCCGTCTTCGGAACTCTTCGCACCACCGGCCTGTGGCCTGGCAGGAGCCGACGCCACCGGCTTCGCGGCTGCCGCGGCCAGTTCGGGGAGGGGGCTGACGTCCGGGGGCCGGGGTCGCCGGGGTTCTGCAGGGCGATGCGGGGGCGGACGACGCCGTAGCCGAGGCTGTCGCTGCGCTTCTCGCCGCTCTTGGGGCCGCCGGCGGTGTTGATGAGGACGCGCAGGACCTGGTTCGCCGTCCAGCTGGGGTGCGCGGACCAGACCAGGGCCGCGGAGGCGGAGGCCAGGGCGGTGGCGTCGCTCGTGCCGCTGGTACGGCAGAGGCCGGTGCCGCCCTTGCAGGTGGCGACGATGTTGTCACCGGGGGCCGCGAGATCCACCTGGGGTCCGTGCGTCGATTCCTGCGTAGCCCTGATCTCCTGGTTAACAGCTGCCACACCAACCACCCCCCGGTATGCTGCGGGGAATTCGAGCAGGTTGCTCTTGTCTCCGTCGTTGCCGGCGGCAGCGAAAATCAGTTTTCCCCTGGCGACGGCGTACTCGACTGCTTCTTGCTGCTCCTGACTGTCGCCTGGGCTGCCCATCGAAATGTTGATGACCTTGGCATCCGAGTCTGCGGCGAACCGGATCGCTCTAGCCAATGCCTTATCAGGGCTTATCCTGGAAGGCGGTGCTTTGACGCCCAGTACGCGCAGCGGCAAGACCTTGGCCCCCGGAGCAAGGCCCACCGCTCCAGCACCGCCATAACTCTCGCCCGTTCCCGCGATGAGCACGGCCATAGTCGTCCCATGGCCGCTGTAGTCGGAGTGGGCGTCACCCTCTAGGCCTGCGAAATCCTCGCCAGGCAGTACCTGCCCACGTAGATCGGACAGTTCAGCGTCCACACCGCTGTCGATCACGGCTACCGTCACTCCGGTTCCAGTGGCCGTCTGCCACATTTCGTCGGCGTGCATGGCGTCCAAATACCACTGTTGAGAACGGATCGTATCGGCCTCAGCCAACCCGTTCGAGACAAGAGTGATGCCGAGCGCAGCAGCACCGCACACCACGCTCTTCCATCTACCAGCGGACCTTCCGCTCCGTCGCACGTCTTTCCTCCAGTCCTCTTCTTGAGATCAGTCGATGACAGGGGGAACGAGACGACGATTGCTCTGCGACCAGGACTCCTCATCCTCAACCAGGTAGTCGGGCCTCTGCCGCCGCCTGTTGGCCCCGTTGGCAAGCCCCGGCTCACTCGTGCCCCGAACCAAACCAGCCCCGCCCGGAGTAAAAGCGGGAGCTCCTTCGCCGCTGACGCGCTGCTGCCTGCGGCCTCCCACAACCCCACCGCGTTCCGTCGCAAGCCGTCGACCACCCGTGCTGCCGCTGCCCCCTCGGCTGGCTGGGCTTCCGGGCATGGCGCCGCTCGCGCCCGGCGCAAATCCCGTCTGCGGCCGCCCTTGAGTGGTCTCGGTTCCGACGACCGTGCCACGAGGAAGCTGGGACGAGCCCTGGTTCGACGCGCGCGGCACAGGCCGGCCGCCGATGATGCCGTCACTGGGTACGCCAGGCAGAGGCACATTGATTCTTCCTCCCCCAACAGCACGCCCGGGGAAGCCGGAAATGGGCCTCCGACGATCAGCAGGGCTCCCGGCTCCATCACCAAGCCCGACTGGTGTGGGACGGATGGTCGAGACCTGCGGGAATGCCGCGGCAGGCGGGAGAGGGTGACGATCCGCACCGCCACCTCCAGAAAATGGAGGATCCGCAGGTCCTCCGGAGGGCAGGCTCGGAAGCTGCGGAATCGTCGCGCCTCCCGCGACCTCCAACGGGATCGGACGCGTTCCAGGAAGCTCAGCCGGTCCTGCAACAGTGGAACTCCCGTTCGCTGGATGGGAAATGCCTGGCAGGCTTCCCGGCAGACCGGCCGTCCCTCGTGAACTGCTGTCAGCTCCCCTTCCGTTCTGGGCTTCAGGGAGCGGCAAATACTCCTGATGACGGTCTCGGTCATCAGGAAATAGCGGCGGCATCGGCCGGAACGTAGGCCGCGGCGCCACCGACAGCTGATGCGCCGACCACGCGTACGACTCCGCAAGCTGGCGCATCAGGCGCGCCGCCTCCGCAGGGGCCTGCTGGGCCTCATACGCCTGACGCTGCGTGGGCCCCGACGTCCGCAGGCCCCCCGACTGGTCCGTGACGAGCGGCGAGGGCACCTGCCCCACCCGCTCCGGATTCCCCTGCCGGTACGCATCCAGCGTCGCCCGCGCCGCCGACGGCTTCGGCATCGCCGACTTCACCCTCGACAGCGTCGACGCCGCATGCGCCATCCACTCACCCGCACTGCCACTCAGCTCACCCAGCCGCAACGTCGCATTGGCCATGTCCGCACCCCACACACGGAAGGCCTCGCCCGCCTCACCCTCCCACCGCACCTGCGACACATGACCCTTGAGCTCATCACCCAACAACGCGAGCAACGCCGCAGCCGAAGACAGCCGAGCCGCCACCAACGTCGTACGCTCCACATCCGCGTGCTCGACCATCGCATACAACTCGTCATGCGACTTCGACTCGAAATCCGACGCGATGATCAGACCACTGGCCGGCTTCGGCAGGATCGGGCTCACCCCACACCCGCACCCGCACCCGCACCCGCACCCACCCGGTGACCATGGTGTCGACGGTGTCGATGCCGTCATCCGACGCTCCCCTCGGTGGTGTCCTTCGGGCGGGCCGCAGGGGAGCCTGGGGGGGCGTCTTCGGGGCGTGGGGTCGAGTCTCGGGTCGTAGAGGGCCAGGGTCCTGGCCTGGATCGCGGCCATTCGTGCGCGCAGGTCCTCGTCGACGTTGGCGTAGCCGACGCGGGCGGCGTGGGTGGCCGTGCTGAGGGCCTCGATCTGGTCGTTCAGGAGGGAGACCAGCGTCTTGAGCTGGCCGTGGATGTCGTTGTAGGCGCCGTGCAGCGAGTCGGCCTCGGGGAAACCTACACCCAGCTGGGCCACCGTCAAATGGTTGTCCGCGACGAGCTTCGGGTCCGCCTCCGTGCCCGGGAGGGAGGCGAGGATGCCCTCCAGCTTCCCCCGGAAGATCTTCAGTGACTCGAGCTCCGCGTACATTCCGGCAGCCGCCGACCCGGCACTCACGTCCGTCCCACCCCTCGTGTCATCCCCCGTCACATGTCGCAACCTGTCACAGATTACTGACGGGGAATGACATCCACCTGAGTACGGGTACTCAAACCTCCTGCGTCACGGCGGTCACAGCCGCCGCGGCCGTCTGGGGGCGGATCGGCAGGCGGTTGACGGGGCGGCCCGTGGCGGCCCGTACGGCGCCCGCCACGGCGGCCGGCGAGGTGACGACGGGGACGGCGCTGATCGCCTTGGCGCCGAAGGGGGCGACGACGTCGCGCTCCTCGACCAGCTTGACGATGTGCACCTCGGGCGCGTCCATGGCCGTGGGGAGGGAGTAGCCGGTCAGATCCGGGCGGCGGACCTGGCCGCCGCTCGTGCGGAGGTTCTCCGTGAGGGCCGCGCCGACGCCCTGGGTGACGCCCGCCTCGATGCGGGTGCGGGCCTGGGCCGGGTTGAGGACGCGGCCGACGTCCTGGGCGACGGCCATCTCGACCACGCGCACGGAGCCGAGCTCGACGTCGACGTCGACGACCGCCCGCACGGCGCAGAAGGCCATGCCGACGAAGGCGTCGCCCTGGCCGGTGTCGTCGAGGGGCTCGGTGGGGTGCGGGCGGCACTGGGCGGTGGCCCAGAGTTCCTTGCCGTCGAGGGCCTCGTCGACCGTCGTGCTGAGCACGCCGTCATAGGACGTGATCTTGCCGTCGGCGATCGTCAGCAGCTCCGTGGACATGCCGAACTGGTGGGCCAGCGGCTGCAGCAGCTGGGTGCGCACCATGCGCGCCGCACGCTCCACGGCACCGCCCGAGACCCAGGTGTGGCGGCCGTGGGCGGCCGGGCCGGACGGGGGCTGGTCGGTGTCGACGGGGGCGACGTGGACCTCCTCGATGCCGAGGATCTCCTGGACGATCTGGCGGGCCAGGGTGGTGAAGCCCTGGCCGGTCTCGACCGCCGCGCAGATGACCGTGGCGACCGAGCCGCTGACCTTCACCGTGGCCGTGGAGACCTCGTCCGCGCCCTCCGCGCCGAGCATGTGGACCATGCCCAGGCCGTAGCCGACGCCGCGCCGTACCGCGCCCGGCTCGCCGGCGCCGTCGGGGCCGCCGGGCAGCAGCCAGTCGTCCTCGGGGTCGTCCTGGGGGAGGTCGGGGAGCGGGTAGTCGCGGACCGCGCGCAGGAGTTCGGCGACGGGGGCCGGGCAGGTGACGGTCTGGCCGGTGGGCAGCAGGTCGCCGGTCGCCATGACGTTGCGCATGCGCAGCTCGGCCGGGTCGAGGCCGAGCTTCGCCGCGAGCTTGTCCATCTGGCCCTCGTACGCGGCGCACACCTGCATGGCGCCTTCGCCGCGCACATGGCCGGAGGGGGGGTTGTTGGTGCGTACGGCCCAGCCCTCGACGAAGGCGTGCGGGACGACGTACGGGCCGCAGGCGAAGGACACGGCCGCGGCCAGGGCCTCCGAGGAGTAGTCGGCGTAGGCGCCCGCGTCCAGCAGGATCTGGGCCTCGACCTTCACCAGCTTGCCGTCGGCGTCCGCGTGGTGGCGGTAGCGCAGCAGGGTGGGGTGGCGGTGGACGTGGCTGAGGAAGGACTCCTCGCGGGTGGCCGCGAGCTTGACCGGGTGGCCCGTGCGCAGGGCCAGCAGGCCGAGCGCGATCTGGGTGCCGACGTCCTCGCGGTCGCCCATCGCGCCGGGGACGCCCGTGACGACGACCTTGACGCGCTCGGGCTCCAGTGCGAAGCAGGCGGCCGCGAGGTCGCGGTCGTAGTGGGGATCGGTGGAGGCGGTGTAGATCTCCACGCCGCCGTCCGGGCGGGGTACGGCCAGGCCGGCCTCGGCGCCGATGGGGGCGGGGTCCTGGCGGCCGATGCGGTACAGGCCTTCGACGATCACCTCGCCGACGGCGTCCGGGTCGCCGAAGCGCAGCGGGATGTGACGGATCAGATTGCCGTCGGGGTGCAGCGGCTCGGCGGCGAAGGCCGCCTCGGGGTCGGTGACCGGCTCGAGCACCTCGTACTCGACGGCGATGGCCGCGGCGGCGAGGCGGGCGGTGTCGGGGTGGTCGGCGGCTACGGCGGCGATCGGCTCGCCGTGGTAGCGGACGGTGTCGGACGCGAAGACGGGCCGGTCGGCGACGCCCCGGCCGTGGGCGGCATCACCGGGCACGTCGGCGTGCGTCACGACGGCCCGGACGCCCGGCATCGTCGCGGCGGTGGTGGTGTCGACGGAGACGATGCGGGCGCGCGGGTGGGGTGAGCGCAGCACGGCGGCCCACAGCAGGCCCTCGGCCCACAGGTCGGCCGCGTACGGGAAGGTGCCCTGCGCCTTGGCGAGCGCGTCGGCGGCCGGGAGGGAGACGCCGATGCCGCGCGGCGGGCCCTCGGGGACGGCGGGCGGCACGAGGGTGGCGGTGGTGACGGACGCCGGGATGTCTCCCGCGCCCGTCGTGCCCCCGAGGCCGCCCATTCCGGCGGTCCCGCCCATTCCCGTCATGCCATCGCCCTTCCGTCACCGCTGTCGCTGCCGTCGCCGTACGGGCCGTACGGGCCCGCCTGGTGCGGGATGTCCGTCGTGGCCGCGTCCGGCTGCTGCTGCTGGGTCTCCTCCAGAGCGGCGGCCGCTTCGGCGCGCTCGTCGACGACCTGGCGCACGGCCTGCAGCACGCCGCGGTAGCCGGAGCAGCGGCAGAGGTTGCCGCAGATGGCCTGGCGGGTCTCCATCTCGGTGGGGGCGTGGTTGCCCTCGAGCAGGTCGTGCACGGTCATGGCGAGGCCGGGGACGCAGAAGCCGCACTGCACGGCCCCGCACTCGGCGAGCGCCCGCTGCACGTCGGACGGCTGCCCGTGCTGCGCCAGGCCCTCGACCGTACGGATCTCCGAGCCCGCCGTGGTCGCGGCGGGCACCAGGCAGGAGGCGACGAGCCGGCCGTCGACCTGGACGGAGCAGGCGCCGCACTCGCCCTGCGAGCAGCCGTCCTTGGCGCCGGCGAGGCCGAGGCGCTCGCGCAGGACGTACAGCAGGGACTCGCCGATCCAGGCGTCCGTGACGGGACGGTCGGTGCCGTTGACGTGCAGGACGTACGAGGCGCACGGGTGTTCGTTGTGCGGCTGGAGCAGCGCCTCGGGCTGCGGCTCCGGCTGCGCTTCCAGCGGCGGTTCCGGCTGCGCCCCGGCCGCGGCGTACGCCTCCGGCCCGGCGTACTGCTCCGGTACGGGCACGGGCTCGGCCACGGCCTCCGGCGCGACGGCCGGTGCCTCGGCGGCGGGCGCCTGGACGGCCTCGGGCTCGGGCTCGGCCACGGGCTCCGCCGTCGGCTCGGCCACGGGCTCGGGTGCCGGAGTGGCGGCCTCGGGTGCCGCCGGCGCGGCGTGGTCGGGGGACGTGGCGTCGGGTGCGGCGTGGTCGAGCGGGGGCTCGGGCGACTCGGGGGCGGGATCGCCTTCCGTCGGCGCCTCCGCGCGCGCGGCCGTCGTCCACTCTCCGGTCGGATCGTCGCCCGCACCGGTGACCTCGCCGACGGGCGCGGCGTACTCGTGGCGCGCCTCCAGGCCCGCCTCGCGCAGGGGGTACTCCCCCGACTCGTCCACCGAGTCGTCGCCGGCGGCAGGCACGGACCACTGGCCCGTCACCGCGGGATCGGCCGCCGGAACGCCTCCGTGACCGGGCGGAACCTCATGCCCGAACGGAACGTCGTGACCGAACCGACCCGCCTGGATGTCGTGACCGGCCTGGACGTCGTGACCGAACGGGTCGGCCTGGACGTCGTGGCCCATCTGGCCGTCGTGACCGAACTGGCCCGGCCGGCCCGGCTGGCCGCCATGGCCGGCCTGGGCCTCATAGCCGCCCTGGACGTCATGACCGAACGGAACGTCGTGACCGATCTGGCCACCGTGGCTCGCCTGGCCGTCGTGGCCGAACTGGCCCGCCTGGCCGTCGTGACCGAACTGGCCGGCCTGGCCGTCGTGACCGAACTGGCCGGCCTGGGCCTCGTGACCGAACGGGTCGGCCTGGCCGTCGTGACCGAACTGGAGGTCATGACCGAACTGGACCTCGTGCCCCGCCTGCCCGCCCTGGCCGTCCTCGGCCGCGAACGGCATGGGCCACTGCTCCGTGGCGTGCGGGTCGGCGGCACCGCCGTCGTCGGCGCCGCCCGGCGCGGAGTCGGCGGGCACGCCCGCGTGGCCGTAGGGGGCCTCGTACGCCGGCGCGTCCCACTGACCGCCGTGCTGCCCGCCGTGCGCGACCGGGACGGGCGCGGCCACGGGCTGCTGCCACGTGTCGGCCACCGGGGGGGCGTAGCCCGTGCCGGGTGCCGCGAGCGGTCCCCAGGATGCCTGCGCGCCGGCTCCGGCGCCCGTGCCGGGGTGGGCGAGGAGCTCCGGCGGGAGCTGCACGAAGGTCGTGCCTTCGGCGTCCAGTTCCCCGCCTCGGGGAATGGGCTGCCAGCCGCCCGCGGCGGACGCATGGGGGTGTCGCTGCTGTTCGTCACTCACGCGAGTGCCCTCCCCAGAGCTCGGCGGGCCAGAGTCGACACCGTACGACGGAGATGCAGGACGGCCGGCGGCAGGGTACCCGGCTCGGTGCCGTCGAGGGCGGACTGTGCGGGGGGCGGGTCGGGGATGCACGCGGTGGCGACGTAGTCGCCGAACGCCGCGAGGACGTCCGGGGCGAGCGTGCGCTCCCCGTCCCAGTCGATGATCGAGGAGACCCAGCGCTCCGCGTCGAACGGCCGCAGCGGCATCGGCGCCACCGCGCCCACCGCGCACCGCACGCTGCGCCGCGCGGGGTCCAGGACGACGGCCACGGACGCGATGGCGCGGCTGGGGCCCGTACGGCCGGTGGCCTTGAGGAAGGTCTGCGGGGCGTGCAGCAGCGGCACGCGCACGTACCCGATGAGCTCGCCCGGCCGCAGCATGTCCAGGCCGGCCAGCAGCCGGCCGATGGGCATCTCGCGGCGTTCGCCGCCGGGCCCCGCGATGACGAGCGAGGCCTCCAGCGCGGCGAGCACGGGCAGCGCGTCGCCGGTGGGGGCGGCGGAGGCGATGTTGCCGCCGAGGGTGCCGGCGTTGCGGATCTGCGGCGGGCCGGAGCAGCCCGGAGTTGACGGCGGCCATCAGGTCCGTGCCGCCCGCCACGGGCACGGCCGTGGGCATGGCGGCCAGCGCCGCCACGGCTTCGTCGAGCGAGCCCGGCAACGTCACCGTGTGCGCCGCCTGCGGTGCGTGCGTGGTCAACCCAGCTGCCCCTTCCCCGGAGGTCCCGACTGTTCCGCCAGGTCTCGCCGTACGGTACGTGCTGTCGGCCCGGACGTGGCAACTCTGGCACATCTTCCGGGTGCGCCGTCGCGAGGGTCCACGAACCGCCGGACTGCCCTCACTCGGGATGGAGGCAGGAAAAGTCCGGATTCGGGAGCTCTCTCCCTCATGAGCACTCTGGGCAATCTGTGCGTATTGCCTGCGTATTGCCATGCTTCGGTGACCCTTGTACGACTTACGGCAGTGTGTGAACGACCACCGTGCCAGGGGCCGCCCCACGGTTCGTCACCTTCCGCCGCGCCTCACACGATCGGGGGCGCACCCTCGATCGGACGTCCGAGCACGCCGGGCCGGCGCTGCCAGGGGCGCGGGCCGCCGGGCGGGCGGTAGTCGACGCCCAGGGCGTCGAGCCGGGCGTAGTGCGCGGCGGTCATCCGCCGCTCGAAGCCCGGGTAGTCGCGGACGGCGGGCGGCGGGAGGTCGGACCACACCGCCTCCGCGAAGGCGGCCAGCCGCGGGAACGCCTGGTAGTCGACGCGCTGCTGGTTCTCCATCACCTCGGTCCAGATGTTGGCCTGCGCCCCGAGCACCCGGCCGGCCTCCGCCTCCGTCAGCTCCGCCGGTACCGGCTCGAAGCGGTAGACGTCCTCCAGGGTGCGGACGTAGCCGATGGGGACGGGCTCGTCGTCGCCCGGCGCCTGCCGGTGGTCGAGATAGACCTGTTCCTGGGGGCACATGACGACGTCGTGCCCGGCACGGGCCGCGGCGACGCCGCCCGCGCGGCCGCGCCAGGAGGAGACCGCGGCCCCGGGCGACAGGCCGCCGTCCAGCAGGCCGCCCTCGAGGATCTCGTCCCAGCCGATGAGCCGCCGGCCCCGGCCGGCGAGCCAGCGGTCGAAGTGCCGGACGAACCAGCTCTGCAGCTCGTCCTCGTCCGCCAGCCCCTCCGCCTCCCGCCGCGCCCGCGCGGCCGGTGACGCCTTCCACTGGTCCTTGGGGCACTCGTCGCCGCCGATGTGGACGAAGGGCGAGGGGAAGAGCTCGAGGACCTCGGCCAGCACGTTCTCGTAGAAGGCCAGGGTGTTGTCAGTGGGGGCGAGTACGTTCTCGCTGATGCCCCAGGTGTCGCGGACGGAGAGGGTGGTGGTGTCGATGACGTCGGTGTTGCCCAGTTCGGGGTACGCGGCGATGGCGGCCTGCGAGTGGCCCGGAATGTCGATCTCGGGCACGACGGTGACGTGCCGTCCGGCCGCGTACGCGACGATCTCGCGAAGATCGTCCTTCGTGTAGTAACCGCCGTGCGGCCGCTCGTCCCACAGCGCGGACGCGCCGTGCCCGGTCCGGGTGCGCGCCCGCCAGGCGCCGGTCTCCGTCAGCCTCGGGTAGCGCTCGATCTCCACGCGCCAGCCCTGATCGTCGGTCAGGTGCAGGTGCAGGACGTTCAGCTTGTGGGCGGCGAGCAGGTCGATCTGGCGCAATAGGCCGTCCTTGGGCATGAAGTGCCGGGCGACGTCGAGGAGGACCCCGCGCCAGCGGAAGCGCGGGGCGTCCTCGACGACGACGCGGGGCACGGTCCACGCGCGGCGCGGGGACACCGGCGCGCGCCGGAACGCCTCCGGGCCGAGCAGCTGACGGAGGGTCTGCGCCGCCCAGAAGACCCCGGCGGCCCCGCCCCCGGCGACGCGCACGGTGTGGGCGTCGACGACGAGTCGGTACCCCTCGGAGCCGAGCTCCCGCCCGACGGCCGCGTCGACGCTCAGCACGACGCGCACTCCGCGCCCCGCGCCGGGATCCGCGCCGTCCGGCCGAGCCGGGCCCGGGGGCGCGAGCGGCAGGCCCGTCGCCGCGCCGACGGTCGCGCGCAGCCAGCGCGCCACGTCCTCGGTTCCGGGCCGCGCCTCGAGCACGGTGTCCTCGTCGAGGACCACGCCGCCGTCCTCGCCGGGTGCGTACACGGCCCCGGGCGGCGCGCCCCGCATCCGGCGCGGGGCAGGGATCAGGTCCGGGAGCGGGGGTGGAGCGGCCGGGGGACCGGTCGACAGACCGGTCGACGGAGCTGTCAGCGGATCGGCCATGCGTCACTCCTCCGTGCGCGGGCGCCGGGAGCCGCCGAGGGCGCGTGCGCGGCCCGGCGAAGACGAACGGCTCCCGGAGGCGCGTGCGCGCCTCCCAGGAGCCGTGGAAAAGCCTGAGGTGGGTGGAACGGGAGCTACTTCTTGTCGCCGCCCTTGCCGTCCTTGCCGCCCTTGCCGTCGCCGCCGGCGCCCATGCCGTCGAAGATCTCCTTGCACATGGGACAGACCGGGTACTTCTTCGGGTCGCGCCCGGGAACCCAGACCTTGCCGCACAGCGCCACCACCGGAGAACCGGAGAGCGCGCTCTCCATGATCTTGTCCTTCTGGACGTAGTGGGCGTAGCGCTCATGGTCGCCGTCGCCGTGCGACACCTGCGGTGTCGGCTCTACGAGGGTGCCGGTACCTGCCCCGCGCTCGGGCTCGAGAGTGCTCATGGTCTCCAAGGGTACTGGGGCCGGGCCCCGTCAGTTGAGGCTCGGGTCGTCCGGATAGGTGGCGACCATCGCCAGTTCGTTGCGCTGACGCCGCAGAACGGCCCGCCACAGCTGCCGCGGGTCGGGGGACGACACGTCGCCGGGCTCGGACTCGACCACGTACCAGGCGCCCTCGACGAGCTCCTGCTCCAGCTGGCCGGGGCCCCAGCCGGAGTAGCCCGCGAAGATGCGCAGCGAGCCCAGCTCGGCGGCCAGCAGCTCCGGCGGGGCCTCCAGGTCGACCAGGCCGATCGCCCCGTGCACCCGGCGCCACCCGATGGGGTCCGCGCGCCCCGGGCGCGTCCTGGGGGGCGCCAGGGGCCCGTCCCCCGCCGCGGGGGCGGCGTGCCGGTCGTCCTGGTCGTGCTGCTCCCCCGGCACCACGCCCACGCCCAGCGCCGAGTCCAGCGAGACGGGGCCGCCCTGGAAGACCACCCCGGGCTCCCCGGTCAGCGCGGCCCAGGGCTGGAGGATGTCGCCGACGTCGACGGGGGTCGGCCGGTTGAGGACCACGCCGAGGGAGCCCTCCTCGTCGTGGTCGAGCAGCAGCACCACCGCGCGGTCGAAGTTCGGGTCCGACAGCGCGGGCGTCGCGACGAGCAGCCGCCCTGTGAGCGAGGACACCTCGGTCATGGCCACATGATCCCGCATTTCGGGGCCGGAGGGGAGTGGACGGGGACGACCGTCGGGGGCGGGAAGGGGGCGTACGAGAGCAGCGCCCGCGCATATGACCGGAATGCGACGTCGCGATAACCGGTAGCGACCATTCCATAAACGCAGAGTGTTGTGACAAAACCATTGCGTGCCCTGAGCGCCCTCGGGGCGGCCGAAAGGGGCTCCGGTCGCATTACCCTTTCTTCTTGCCCCCTGCCCAACTCCAGGAACGCGAGATCCATGACCGGCCCTGACGATGTCCTGCTTGTCCACGGCGGCACCCCGCTCGAGGGAGAGATCCGCGTCCGCGGCGCGAAGAACCTCGTGCCCAAGGCCATGGTCGCCGCCCTGCTCGGCCACGGCCCCAGCCGTCTGCGCAACGTCCCGGACATCCGTGACGTGCGCGTCGTGCGCGGCCTGCTCCAGCTCCACGGTGTGACCGTGCGCCCCGGCGACGAGCCCGGCGAGCTGGTCCTCGACCCCACGTACGTCGAGAGCGCCAACGTCGCGGACATCGACGCCCACGCCGGTTCGTCGCGCATCCCGATCCTGCTGTGCGGCCCGCTCCTGCACCGCCTCGGCCACGCGTTCATACCCGGCCTCGGCGGCTGCGACATCGGCGGCCGGCCGATCGACTTCCACTTCGAGGTCCTGCGCCAGTTCGGCGCCACGATCGAGAAGCGCGAGGGCGGCCAGTACCTGGAGGCGCCGCAGCGCCTGCGGGGCACCAAGATCCGTCTGCCCTACCCCTCGGTCGGCGCCACCGAGCAGGTCCTGCTCACCGCCGTCCTCGCCGAGGGCGTCACCGAGCTGTCCAACGCGGCCGTCGAGCCGGAGATCGAAGACCTCATCTGCGTTCTGCAGAAGATGGGCGCGATCATCGCGATGGACACCGACCGCACCATCCGCATCACCGGTGTGGACAAGCTGGACGGCTACAACCACCGCGCCCTGCCCGACCGCCTCGAGGCCGCCTCCTGGGCCTCGGCGGCCCTGGCCACCAAGGGCAACATCTACGTCCGCGGCGCCCAGCAGCGCTCGATGGTCGCGTTCCTCAACACCTACCGCAAGGTCGGCGGCGCCTTCGAGATCGACGACGAGGGCATCCGCTTCTGGCACCCCGGCGGCCCGCTCAACGCCATCGCGCTGGAGACGGACGTCGCCCCCGGTTTCCAGACCGACTGGCAGCAGCCGCTGGTCGTGGCGCTGACGCAGGCCTCCGGCCTGTCCATCGTCCACGAGACGGTCTACGAGTCCCGTCTGGGCTTCACCTCCGCCCTGAACCAGATGGGCGCCCACATCCAGCTCTACCGCGAGTGCCTGGGCGGCTCCGCCTGCCGCTTCGGCCAGCGCAACTTCCTGCACTCCGCGGTCGTCTCCGGCCCGACGAAGCTGCAGGGCGCCGACCTGGTCATCCCCGACCTGCGCGGCGGCTTCTCCTACCTGATCGCCGCCCTCGCGGCCGAGGGCACGTCCCGTGTCCACGGCATCGAGCTCATCAACCGCGGCTACGAGAACTTCATGGAGAAGCTCAAGGTGCTGGGTGCGAACGTGGAGCGCCCGGGCGTCTCCGCCGGCTGACCCATGCCGGGCTGGGGGTCCGGGGGTCATCCCCCGGGCAAGCACAGCATGGAGAAGTTGAAGGTCCTCGGCGCGAACGTGGAGCGCCCGGGAGCCTGAGCCCGCAGGGCGCCTGACGTCCCGTAAGGCGCCCGAAGCGGCCCGCCCGGCGCCTGACGCCCCGTAAGGCCGCGTGAAGCCCGTACAGACCTTCGAAGGTCCGTACGGGCTTCTTCGCGTTCCGAGGCCGCTCACGGGGCTGACAGGCCCTCACGAACGCCAAAAGGGCGGCCACCCCGGACCGGGGTGGCCGCCCTTGCGACGCTTGACGCGGCGCCCGAGGCTTACTTGCCCTTCGCGGCTTCCTTGAGCTTCGAGCCCGCGGAGACCTTCACGCTGTAACCGGCAGCGATCTGGATCGGCTCGCCCGTCTGCGGGTTGCGCGCGGTCCGAGCGGCACGGTGGGTGCGCTCGAAGGTCAGGAAGCCGGGGATGGTGACCTTCTCGTCGCCCTTGGCGACGACCTCGCCGACGGTCTCGGCGAGCGCGGCCAGAACGGCGTCGGCGTCCTTGCGGGTCACCTCGGCACGGTCGGCCAGAGCGGCCACCAGCTCACTGCGGTTCATGTTGTACTCCCGTGTTCTTCTTGCCAATGAGGCGTGAGATCGAAGCCGATGCTGCCAGGGCCCTCGGACAGTCCCCGGACCCGGGTCCGTATGCCAGACCCTCGCGCCTGGTTACGCATCCTGCCCCCACCAGTGGCGGGAAAGCCAATCCGGCACCCTGGAGAGTCACACGGAAAGCGCCACGGCCAGCGTCACAGCCTCGGATGCGGGCGCATTTCTGCGGCCCCGGATGTCTGCCCGACACCTTATGGGGGCTCAAGGAGCCCCGCGCCACTCGACGCGCCGTCGTCAGGCCGTCGTGGCGGCCGTCACAGCCGCTCCGGCGGCCTTGGCGGCCTCCCGCACGGCACCGGCGACGGCCCCGGCGACCTTGTCGTTGAAGACGCTGGGGATGATGTAGTTGGCGTTGAGTTCGTCGCCGGCGACGACGTCGGCGAGGGCGCGGGCGGCGGCGAGCATCATGTCGGTGTTGACCGTGCGGGACTGGGCGTCCAGCAGGCCGCGGAAGACGCCGGGGAAGACCAGGACGTTGTTGATCTGGTTGGGGAAGTCGGAGCGGCCGGTGGCGACCACGGCAGCGGTCTGGCGGGCGATGGCCGGGTCGACCTCGGGGTCGGGGTTGGCGAGCGCGAAGACGATGGCGTCGTCCGCCATGGCGGCCACGTCCTCGCCGCCCAGGACGTTGGGGGCCGAGACGCCGATGAAGACGTCGGCGCCGCGCACGGCCTCCTTGAGGGTGCCGGTCATGCCCTCGGGGTTGGTGTTGTCGGCGATCCACCGCAGCGCGGACTCGGGGTCGGCCGAGACGAGGTCCTTGCGGCCGGCGTGGACGACGCCGTGGATGTCGGCGACGACGGCGTGCTTGACGCCGGCGGCGGTCAGCAGCTTCAGGATGGCCGTGCCGGCCGCGCCCGCACCGGACATGACGACCCGTACGTCGCCGATGCCCTTGCCGACCACGCGCAGCGCGTTGGTCAACGCGGCGAGGACGACGATGGCGGTGCCGTGCTGGTCGTCGTGGAAGACGGGGATGTCCAGGGCCTCGCGCAGCCGGGCCTCGATCTCGAAGCAGCGGGGGGCGGAGATGTCCTCGAGGTTGATGCCCGCGAAGCCGGGGGCGATGGCCTTGACGATCTCGACGATGGCGTCGGAGTCCTGGGTGTCCAGGCAGATCGGCCAGGCGTCGATGCCGGCGAAGCGCTTGAAGAGGGCCGCCTTGCCCTCCATGACCGGCAGCGCGGCCTTGGGGCCGATGTTACCCAGGCCCAGCACGGCGGAGCCGTCGGTGACCACGGCCACCGAGTTGCGCTTGATGGTCAGACGGCGGGCGTCCTCGGGGTTCTCCGCGATCGCCATGCACACACGGGCCACGCCGGGGGTGTAGACCATGGAGAGGTCGTCACGGTTGCGGATGGGGTGCTTGGACGCCATCTCGATCTTGCCGCCGAGATGCATCAGGAACGTACGGTCGGAGACCTTGCCCAGGACGACGCCCTCGATGCCGCGGAGCTTCTCCACGATCTCGTCGGCGTGCTCGGTGGACGTGGTCGCCATGGTGACGTCGATCCGGAGCTTCTCGTGGCCGGAGGCGGTCACGTCGAGGCCGGTCACGGAGCCGCCGGAGGACTCGACGGCCGTGGTGAGCTGGCTGACCGCGGTCCCGCCCGCGGGGACCTCGAGTCGGACCGTCATCGAGTACGAGACGCTAGGCGCCGTTGCCATGGCCGCTTTCCTCTGCTTTCCCTGTTTCGTTTGCCGCGCTCAGTGATGCGCGATGCCTGATCGTCCCACCTACCGGCCAGTACGCGGTAACCAGCGCCGCATACCGGAAGGGGCCTTCCAAGATACGAGAAGGCCGAAAACGCCGAACGGGCGTCCCCCTCCGATGGAGAGGGACGCCCGTACGGGACGTCTGTGACACCGACCCGCCATGCTCGCCTCGCGGCAAGTGGTCGCTCGAAGCGACTAAGGTTGGGCCCGGGGGCTTGGATCGAGCCGGTGCCGTACCCAGGCTAACAAACCGCTCCCGGAAGTCATTCCGGTAGGGCGTCTTCCATTTAGGGCACGTCAATTCCGGTCGGACGGCGTCAGCCTGTCGACGCCGCCCCACCTCCCTCGCCGTCAGTCCCGCAGCAGGTCCGGCACACCCAACTCGTCCGGATCGTCCCGCTCCCCCGACAGCACCGTCAGCCGCTGCGTGGCGCGGGTCAGCGCCACGTACAGCACGCGCAGTCCGGCCGGCGACTCGTCGGCGATCTCGGCGGGCGTGACCACGATCGTGGCGTCGTACTCCAGGCCCTTGGCCTCCAGGCTGCCCAGCACCACCACCCGGTCGCCGAGACCGGCCAGCCAGCCGCGCGCCTCGGCGCGGCGGCCCATCGGCACGACCACGCCGACGGTGCCCTCCACGTCCGCCAGCAGGTGCAGCGCCTCGTCCCGTACGGACGCGCCCAGGTCGGCGCCCGCCACGGCGAAGCGGGGCACGACGCCGGTGGAACGGACGGCCGAGGGCGACTCCATGCCCGGCATGGCCAGGGCCAGCACCTTCGCCGCCAGCTCGGCGATCTCCGCGGGGTTGCGGTAGTTCACCGTCAGCCGGAAGCGGCGGCGCGGACGGGCGCCCAGCGCCTCGTCGCGGGCCTCGGCCGCCTCGTCCGGGGCGGACCAGGAGGACTGGGCGGCGTCGCCGACGATCGTCCACGTCGCGTGGCGGCCGCGGCGGCCGACCATGCGCCACTGCATCGGGGTGAGGTCCTGCGCCTCGTCGACGATGACGTGCGCGTAGTCCCGGCGCTCCTGCGCCAGCCGCTCGGCCCGCTCACGGCGCGACTCGCCGCGCTGGGGCATGAGTTCCTCCAGCCCCGTGAGCTGGTCCAGCGGGTCCGCCTCGCGCGGCTTCCTGGGCCGGTGCGGCACGCCCAGCAGCGTCTCCAGCTCGTCCAGCAGCGCCACGTCGTGCACCGACAGCGGGCCCCGGCCCTGACCGTCCAGGCGGCCCAGCGACCGGGCCAGCTGACGGACCTCGCGGGGGTTGAGCACCCGGCGCGCCCAGCGCGAGAGGCGGCGCTCGTCGGCCATACAGGCCAGCACCCGGCGCGGGGTGAGCTCGGGCCACCAGGCCTCGAGGAAGTCGATGAAGGAGTCCTCGGTGGTGACGTCCTCGTCGAACGCCGAACGGGCCTCGGCCGCCAGCTCGGGGTCGGTGTAGCGCCGGGGGCCGCCGGCCCTCGACCAGAGGGCGTCGAGGATCAGCCGCCGCGCGCGCGGCCGCAGCAGGTTGACCGGCGCGGTGCCGCCCAGGGCCGACTCGCGGATGCGCCGGAGGTCGTCGGCCTCCAGCTCCACGCGGGCGCCGAAGGCGACCACGCGCAGCCGGTCCGGGGTGCCCGTGCCCCCGGCGGGGACCTCCAGGGCGCCCCGAACCGCCTTGCGCAGCACCTTGAGCATGCGGGAGGAGCCCTTGACGCGGGCGACGGCCGGCTCGTCGTACGTGTCGGCCTCGGCGCCGTCGACGAGGGAGCCGACGGCGCGGATGGCGACCTGGCCCTCCTCGCCCAGGGAGGGCAGCACGCCCTCGGTGTAGGCGACCAGCAGCGGGGTCGGGGAGACGACGAGGATGCCGCCCGCGTAGCGCCTGCGGTCCTGGTAGAGGAGGTAGGCGGCGCGGTGCAGGGCCACGGCGGTCTTGCCGGTGCCGGGGCCGCCCTCGACCTCGGTCACGGAGGCGGCGGGGGCGCGGATGACCATGTCCTGCTCGGCCTGGATGGACGAGACGATGTCGCGCATGGTGTGGCTGCGGGCCTGGCCCAGGGCGGCCATCAGCGCGCCGTCGCCGACCACCGGCAGGGCGCTGCCGTCCAGCGTCGTGGTCAGCTCGGGGCGCAGCAGGTCGTCCTCGACGCCGAGGACCTTGCGGCCCTTGGAGCGGATGACGCGGCGGCGTACGACCCGGCCGGGCGCCACCGGGGTGGCGCGGTAGAAGGGCGCGGCGGCGGGCGCACGCCAGTCGATGACCAGCGGGGAGTAGTCGGCGTCGAGCACGCCGATGCGGCCGATGTGCAGCGTCTCGGCGATCTCGGCGCGGTCCTCGCACACGGCGTCGTCGGCGGGCTCGACGGAGGTGTAGGCGCCGTCGGGGCCCTTCTTGCCGTCCTTGCCGAGGAGGAGGTCGATCCGGCCGAAGAGGAAGTCCTCGAACTCGTTGTTCAGCCGGTTGAGGTGCACCCCCGCGCGGAACACCTGCGCGTCCCGCTCGGCGAGCGCGCCCGGCGTGCCGACCTGGCCTCGTTTGGCGGCGTCGTCCATGAGGAACTCCGCCTCGTGGATCTTCTCCTCCAGGCGCCGGTACACCCGGTCCAGATGGTGCTGTTCGGCACCGATCTCACGGTCGCGGACCCCGTCGGGTTCCATCGCCGGTCCTGTCGCCACGTGCGCGTGTGTGGCGTTCTGCGCGGCCACCCAGGCCCCCTTCTGCTGTGCGTAGGGCAGCCGTCAACCGTACGCGAACAAGGGTGCCGACCGCACCTGTCATGACATGAGGGGTTTGCCACGACTGTTGCCTGTTGACGAATCACATCCTGACCGTCGCGAGGTGCTTTCCGTCGAGGGTGCGGACCTCGAAACGGGCGATGTCGGCGCGTTCGAACGCGGCGCCGCCGTGGGTGTAGAGCGGCTCGGCGCCCCACTTGGCCGGGGAGCCGTCCCCCTTGTCCATGCCGTATCCGGAGGCGGGGACGGCCCAGGTGGTGACGGTCTGCTCCTGGCCGTTCCTGCCGACGGCGACGAGGTCGCAGGTCAGGGGGCCCTTGACGTTGCCCAGCCGGAGCGCCACATGGGTGCCCCAGGGCTTGTTCTGCAGCGAGACGGTCGCGTCGACCTTGGTGACGGGATCGACGGCGCCGATCTTGTCGCCTTCTTCGTACATCTGCTTGGCCGCGCTGACGCCGCTGTGGTCGGGGACGTCCCGTGCGGTGAGCGCGGCGCCGGCGAACGGCCCGGCGACGATCAGCGCGGCGGCCGCGGCAGCCAGGCACAGCCGGCGGACGCGCCGAGCCCGGCGGGTGGCGGTGACGTCGTCGAGCGCCCGGTCCAGCAGCTCGGGGCGGGGCCGGACGGTGAGGAGGCCGGGGTCGGGGGACGACTCCTTGAACTCGGCGAGGAAGGGGGTGAGGCCCATCAGGTCGTCGAGCTCGGCGGCGCACCGGGGGCACTCGGCGAGGTGTTCCTCGAAGCGGGCGGCGTCGGCCTCGTCGAGGACGCCGAGGGCGTAGGGGCCGACGGCGGTGTGCCCGTCGTCCCGGCGCGGGTGCTCATGGTCCGGTGCCGGCCCGTTCATGCCGTCACTCCTCGTTCCTCGAGCGAGAGCTTCAGGGAGCGCAGCGCGTAGAAGACGCGGGACCGGACGGTCCCGGCCGGTACGCCCAGCGCCTGTGCTGCCTCGCTCACCGTACGTCCTTTGAAGTAGGTCTCGATCAAGGCCTCTCGGTGGGCTTCGGACAGGTCGCCGAGCGCGTCGGAGATGGTCATCAGGCGCAGCGCCCGGTCGATCTCGTCGGCCGCGGGGATCAGCTCCAGGGGGCCGGGATCGACCTCGCGGGGGCGGGACTGCCGGCTGCGGTGGTTGTCGATGACGATGCGCCGGGCGACGGTCACCAGCCACGGCCGTACGGAGCCTGCGGATCCGCGCAGCTGGTCGGCGTTGCGCCAGGCGCGCAGCAGCGTCTCCTGGACGACGTCCTCCGCCCGCTGGCGGTCGCCTGCCACCAGGCGCAGCACGAAGGCCAGCAGAGGGCCGGCGTGCTCCTCGTAGAGCGACCGCATCAGGTCCTCGTCGGGACGCGTCCTGTCAGCCACGGCGGCATCCTTGCGCAAGCCATCCCCCTCGGTCGAGAGCGCGGTCCGGGATTCCCGGGGCGCGGCTTCCCTCTGCCGTCAGTAGCCGTAACCGCCGGTTCCGCCGGACGTGCCGCCGGTGGAGCCGGAGTCACCGGCCGGGGCCTTGGCGGGGGCCTGCGCCTTCTTGCCCTGCGGCCCGGCGGCGAACCAGGTGCCTCCGACGCCCTGGCCCTTGGTGTCGCCGGGCTTGGCGTCCTTGGCGAACCGGTAGAGCGGCCAGCCGCCGAGCGTCAGCTGCTTGGAGCCGTCGGCGCGGGTGACGGTGGCCACGAGGCTCTTGTCGACGCCCTTGAGGGAGACCTGGTCGGCGGCCGTCACGGGCGGCCAGGCGGCGGCGCAGTCGCCCTCGCAGTGGGAGGCGGAGGGCTTGGCCGTGTCCTTGTCGAAGCGATAGAGGGTGAAGCCCTTGGTGTCGGTGACGACGGTGCCCAGCTTCGGGTCCTGGGCCGTGGTCAGGCCGGCGGCGCCGGCGTCGGGCTGCTGCGGCTGTTCCTTCGGTTGTTCCTGCTGCGGGCCCGGCGTGCTCTTGTCGCTCCCGCCGTACGAGGAGTCGCCCGCTCCGCAGCCCGTCGCGGTGAGCGCGAGTGCCACCGCCCCGCCGACCGCGAACAGGCCGATGCGTGCGGTCCTCCGCGCGTGTGCCGTCATGACGTCCCCTTGGTGTGCGGGTGCGGGCCGAGAGCCCCTTCCGGCCATGAGTACGCACGCGTGGGCCGCCGTGTTCACCTCCGGGGCGGGAAATCTCCGCCGGTGGCCTACCGGCGCTTCATCGCCCGGTGGCGGGCCACCCGCTCGCGGTTGCCGCACACTTCGCTGGAGCACCAGCGCCGGCGCCGCCCCCGCGAGGTGTCGAGGTAGACCAGCGGGCAGCCCTCCCCCTCGCACCGGCGCAGCCGGTTCCGCTCCGCCGGATCGGTGAGCAGCTGCACGGCGTCCCGGGCGATCTGCCCCACCAGGGCGCCGCAGTCGGGGGTTCCGGTGACGGCGCGTACGAGGTCGCCGTCGGCGCTCCGCACGACGACCGGTGCGGGCGGCGCGGTGACCGCGAGGGCGTTGACGCGCTCCAGGTCGGGGTCGGCGGCCCGGCCGTCGATCTCGGCGTGCACGACGCGGTGCAGCAGGCCGCGGGCCGCCTGGAAACGCGCCAGCCACGCCGCGTCCACGGCGTCGAGCGGGGTGCCCGGCGGCACCAGGCCCACGCCGAGCAGCCAGGCCCGTAATCGCCGGGGGCTGTCCAGCCGCTCCACCGGCTCGGCCGTGGCGACCAGGTCGAGGCACAGCCTCCCGGCGTCGAAGCGCAGGTCGTAGGAGGCCGCTGCCGACGCCATGCGCGTCCCCTTTCCACGAGTCCCTCGGCGGCGCCGCGTTCCCGGCCCCGCCCGAGCTGCCGCACCTCAGGGTGCCCCGGCCGGCCGGCCTCGAAAACCCCCGGGCCGGTCAGCTCCGCGCGGGCCCCTCGGCGTGCTCGCGCCGCCATCCTCCGGCCCTGCTGCGGCGCCGCAGCAGGGCGACGCCCGTCGCGGCGACCGCCGCCGCGAGGCCCGCGCTCATGGCCGTGATCAGCAGGGTGCGGTCCGGGCCGTCGTCGCCGGGACCGGAGGCGGCCGCGGAGGCGGCGTGGCCGGTGACGACGAGGTGGCCCGTGCGCTTGACCCGTCCGTGGTGGCTGATGACGGTGACGGGGTAGCGGCCGGCCTCCAGGCCCGCGCGGACGCGGGCCGGGCCGTAGTAGCGGGGGTCGTCGCCGTCCCCGGCCTTGCTGTCGTCGCGCCGCAGCGGCACGGGCCGCTCGAAGGCGGGCGAGGTCGCCATCAGCCGTTCCTCCTCCCCCGGATCGGGTGAGGCGTCCCTCCACAGCACGTTGACGCTGCCGCCGGCCCGGACCCGGTGCCCGTGCGGGCGGGCGTCGTCGGGCCGGCCGGAGGCGGTGAAGAACGCCGGTCCCCGCGCCCTGCCCACGTAGTCGGAGTCGCCGGGGCGGGCCGCGCGGACCTCGAGCGGCTTCTCGTCGATCCGACGCCCGTCCGGGCCGCTGAGCGCGACCTTGTACGTGCCGTCCTTGACGTCCGTCGGCAGGGCGACGAACGCGGTGAACATCCGCGGGTTGTTCCAGTGGCCGCCGGCCGGGTCGTGGGTCAGCCGCACCTTCGCTGCGAAGGCCGGCGAGGCCGCCGTGAAGACGTCGCCCCGCTCCCCCGGGTAGAGGTCGTCGAAGGACAGGGCCAGCCGCTCCCCCGGCCGCAGCACGTCGCCCGGTGTGCCCGCCAGGAACTCCGGCCGCCGCGCGGCCTTGACCTCCACCCGCTCCTTGGCCACCGCCCTGCCGCCGGCCCGGACGGTGAGGGGGTACGTACCAGGCGCCACGGTCATCGAGATCGCGGGCCGCCCGTGGTGACCGGCGCCGTCCTGGGTGTAGGGGGCCAGGCGCACGGGACGGGGGAAGACGGGCGAGGAGACGGTGACCTCGCCGGGGCCCCGTACGCCCCGCACATCGATGTCGATCAGCTCGCCGGGGCGGTTGTCGTAGGCGCCGTTGAGCAGCAGCTGCACCCCGCCCGGTCCGTCGTCGGCCGACGCGGCCGGGACCGCGCCCAGCCACAGCGCGACGACTGCCGGCACGGCGACCGCCGTCCGTGTCCAGTTCACCCGGCCACCCCCTTCGGTCCTCCTGTAAGAGGGCCGGCCGGGCCGGGCGGTTGCTCCCGGAGGGCCGTTGGAGACGACGAAGGCCCCACCGCCTCTCGGCGGTGGGGCCTTCGCCTCACATGAAACATGGGATGAGTGGAGATGGCGGGAATCGAACCCGCGTCCAACGGTGCAGAACCAGGGCTTCTCCGTGTGCAGTTCGCTGCGCTTTTCTCGGCCCCGGAGATCACGCGAACAAGTCTCCGACAGGCCCAGTCACTGTTTGATTTCCCACCAGGTCCCGTGACCGGACCTAGTGGTTTAGTTCCCTAGCTGATGCCAGGATCCGGGTCGGGAACAGCCCCGGGCTGACACTTCGCAAGTCGCTACTTAGGCAGCGAGGGCGAAGGAATCGCGCTTGGTGTTGGCGATTATTGGTTGCGACATATGGTTTACGAGATCATTGCCGCTTCCTCGACACGCTTCCCCTGCTTCGACATCCGCTGTCGAAACCGATCATCCCCATGTTGTGTTTTCAAGCTGCGCACCGGTTACCAACCGGTGTGCGGTTCGCCCATCGTACGTGACCAACGCACGAGGGTGCCAGCGTATTCCCGGGAGGGGTCAGCCCCGCTGGGCCTGCTGGGCGCGCTGACGCCTGCGGGCGGCCGCGATCGCCCGGTTCGACTCGCGCGTGTCCTGCTTCTCGCGCAGCGTCTGCCGCTTGTCGTACTCCTTCTTGCCCTTGGCCAGGGCGATCTCGACCTTGGCCCGGCCGTCCTTGAAGTAGATGGCGAGCGGCACGATGGTGTGCCCCGTCTCCTGCGACTTCGAGTCGAGCTTGTCGATCTCCGCCCGGTGCATCAGCAGCTTGCGCTTGCGGCGCGCGCTGTGGTTGGTCCACGTGCCCTGGGCGTACTCGGGGATGTGGGCCTGGTGCAGCCAGGCCTCGCCGCCGTCGATCTGCACGAAGCCGTCCACCAGCGAGGAACGACCCTGGCGCAGCGACTTCACCTCGGTGCCGGTCAGCACCATGCCGCATTCATAGGTGTCCAGAATGTGGTAATCGTGTCGCGCCTTCTTGTTCTGCGCGACCAGTTTGCGACCCGTCTTCTCTTTCTTAGTCATAGCGTCGCCATTCTCGCACTAGGACCCACCCCCGAGGCCACCCAATACTGTGCGGGCCCGCTGCTCGGCGTCGCCGCGCACGGCCAGGTCGGGGGCGATCCCGGCGCCGTCCACGCGGCGGCCGGCGGGGGTGCGGTAGTGGCCGACGGTGAGCTCGGCGACCGAGCCGTCGGGCAGCCGGCTGGGCATCTGGACGGACCCCTTGCCGAAGGTCCACGAGCCCACCACGACCGCCCGGCCGCGGTCCTGCAGCGCCCCGGCCAGCAGCTCGGCGGCGCTCATGGTGCCGCCGTCGACGAGGACGACCAGCGGCCGCCGGGTGTCCCCGCCCGGCTCCGCCCGCAGGGCCTGCTGGCGGCCGTGGACGTCGTAGGTGGCGACGAGACCGCCGTCGAGGAAGGCGGAGGCGGCGGTGGCGGCCTCGGTGACCAGCCCGCCGGAGTTGCCGCGCAGGTCCAGCACGACGCCCTCGCCGGGCGCTGCCGCGGCCACCGCCTCGCGGACCCGCTCCCCGGTGCCCTTGGTGAAGGAGGCGACCTTGACCAGGGTGGCGGGCGGCCCCGCGCCGTCACCGTCACCGATCCGCTCGACCTCGACGCTCCGGGTGACCAGCCGCTCCCGCCGCAGCGTGCGCTCCCACCGCCGCCCCCCGCGCCGCAGCTCCAGGCGTACGGACGTGCCGACGCCGTCCGGCCGGCCCCAGGCCGCCGAGGAGGACCGGCCGTCGCGGAGGCGGTCGCCGCGCAGGAGGGAGACCACCTCGGTGACCGGGCGGCCGGTGACGTCCGTGCCGTCGATGCCGACGATGCGGTCGCCGGAGGCGATGCCGGCGTGCTCCGCGGGGCTGCCGGGCACGACGCCGCCCGCCTCCATCCGGCCGTCCGGGGTGCGCCGGATGGTGAGGCCGACGCCGACGTACGCGCCGTCCAGGGCGAGCGCGAAGCCCTCGTACTCGCGGGCGCTGTAGACCGCGCCCCAGCTGTCGCCGCTGCGGCTGACCACCTCGGCGGCCGCCTCCGAGCCGGACCGGCCGTTCTGCGCGGCCGCCTCGGCGGCGGCCTCGACGGCCCGGCGGTCCACGGCGTTGCGGTCCACGGCCCGGGCGGCGGTGCGCGCGGGGGCGCCGTACGCCGGAGTCCGGCCGTCGTCGGTGTCCGCGTCGAACGCCCCGGCGGCGGCGCCCGCCGCCAGCACACCGGCGAAGACCAGTGTCAGCGCCGCTCCACGGCGCACGCGGCACTGCGGAGCGAACATCGTCGGGCCGGGCATGCGCGTGAGTCTAGGACACCGCGGGGCGCCGCATGGGGAGTTGACCGTACGACGCCCTTGGCACGTCTCACACTTTGAGGTATCTCCACAGCGCCACGAAGGCCGCCAGAGCGGGCATGAGCAGCCCGATCGCGAGCACGAGCGGGAGCTTGGCCAGTACCGCGTCCCATCCGATGAACTGAATGACGTCGATCTGATGAACCAGCCAGTTGTTCACCAGGAAGTACTGGCCGCCCACCAGCAGGACGCATGCGAAGCCCGCGCCGAGCAGCCCGGCGAACGCGGCCTCCATGATGAACGGGATCTGGATGTAGAAGCTGGAGGCGCCGACCAGCCGCATGATCCCCGTCTCTCGGCGGCGGCTGAAGGCCGAGACCCGGACCGTGTTCACGATCAGCATCAGGGCGACCACCAGCATCAGCGCCATCACGCCCAGGGCCGCGATGTTCATGCCGTTGAGGAGGTTGAGCAGCGGCTCGAGCGTCTTGCGCTGGTCCTCCACCTCCTGCACCCCGGCGCGCTGGGCGAAGGCGCTGGAGACGACCTGATACTTGGCGGGGTCGCGGAGCTTGACGCGGAAGGACTCCTGCATCTGGTCGGGGGTGAGGAAGGAGGCGATCGGCGACTTGCCGAACTGCTCCTTGTAGTGCTTGTACGCCTCGTCCGTCGTCTCGAACTGAACGTTCTGGACGATCGGCATCTGCTCCAGATCGGCCCTGATCTGCTTCTTCTGGTCCTCGGTGACCGCGCCCCGGGCGCAGGCGGGCTGGGTCTCGGCGTCGTTCTTGTTGCAGAGGTAGATCGACACGTTGACCTTGTCGTACCAGTAGCCCTTCATCGTGCCGACCTGCTCGCGCATGAGCAGGGAGCCCCCGAACAGGGCGAGCGACAGGGCGACGGAGACGATCACCGCGAAGGTCATCGTGAGATTGCGGCGGAGACCGACGCCGATCTCCGACAGGACGAACTGGGCGCGCATGGCGTCCTTTCAATGCCTACAGGGTCAATGCCCACAGTGCCGTCTGGACGGTTCAGTGCTGGTAGCCGTAGACGCCGCGCGCCTGGTCACGTACGAGACGGCCCTCTTCGAGCTCGATGACGCGCTTGCGCATCTGGTCGACGATCTGCTGGTCGTGGGTGGCCATGATCACCGTGGTCCCGGTGCGGTTGATCCGGTCCAGCAGCTTCATGATGCCGACGGACGTCTGGGGGTCCAGGTTTCCGGTCGGCTCGTCGGCGATCAGCAGCAGCGGGCGGTTGACGAACGCGCGGGCGATCGCGACCCGCTGCTGCTCGCCGCCGGAGAGCTCGCCGGGCATCCGCTCCTCCTTGCCGCCGAGCCCCACCAGCTCCAGGACCTGCGGCACGGACTTGCGGATCTCCCCGCGCGGCTTGCCGATGACCTCCAGGGCGAAGGCGACGTTCTGGCCGACGGTCTTGTTGGGCAACAGCCTGAAGTCCTGGAAGACGGTGCCCAACTGGCGGCGCATGTGGGGCACTTTCCAGTGCGACAGCCGGGCGAGATCCTTGCCCAGCACATGGACCTGGCCGTGGGTGGCGCGTTCCTCGCGCAGCAGCAGGCGCAGGAACGTGGACTTCCCGGAACCCGAGGAACCGACCAGGAAGACGAACTCGCCCTTCTCGATCTCGAGCGAGACGTCCCGGAGAGCCGGCCGGTTCTGCTTCGGGTAGGACTTGGAGACGTTGTCGAATCGGATCACAAGTGCACCACGCGTCGCCTCGTAGCGGCACGGACGCCGCCTCGTACGGCGTCCGTCGGTGTGCGTGACCCTACCGAACCGCTCGTGCACGCGCAGTGGGCATCCGGCGTTGACGCCGACGACCGCCCCATCGGGGACAAAGTCCCGGACATTCGGCCCCCATCCCGTGGTTTGGGGGACCGCCCGCGCCGAACGGCGGGAAAGCTGGCACAGTGGTAAGGGGAACCGCTCGGCTTTCTCGCGCGTTGGACGTACCGGAGGAGGAATTCGCATGACATGCGACCGACTGGTGTGCGCCAACTGCGCGGCCCCCGTCGCCGAGGGCAGGTGCCCTGTGTGCCGGGCCAGCCGTGAGCGGCTGCAGCACCAGGAAGGCGTCTTCGGCGGGCTGACGCCGGCCGCGCTGATAGCGCTGCTGGTGGCGCTCGTCGCGGTGGCCGTGCTCGCCCGCGGCTTCGCCGGGTGACGCCCCGACGCGGACATGAGCCATCGAGGCCCGGAGCGCGACAGCGCTCCGGGCCTCGATCGTGTCACCAGGGGGTACGGCCGTCAGGCGGCGGTACCGCGGTTGATCAGGCGCGGCAGCATCCGGAAGCCGATGCCACCCGCGATCATCGTCGCGGCGCCGGCCAGCAGGAAGGTCGTCTGACCGGCACCGGTCTGGGCCAGCTCGCCGGACGGCGCGGCGGAGTCGGAGGAACCGGACGAGCCGCCCTGGCTGGGCTGGCCGACCTGGGCGAGCTCCTCCTTGTCCTTGCCCTGGTCCACGGGCCGCGAGCCGGCGCTGTCGGTGCCGGTGTTGCAGTTGCCGTCGGTGTCCACGGGGCAGGTGTGGGCGTCGTCGCCGCTGCCGCCGGTCGAGCCGCTGCCGCCGGTGGCGGAGGAGCCGCTGTGGTCGTCGTCGCCGCCGGTGGAGCCGCCGCTGGTGGAACCACCGGAGGTCGAGCCACCGGAGGTGGAACCGCCGCTGGTGGAGCCGCCGCTCGTCGAGCCGCCGGAGGTCGAACCACCGCTGGTCGAGCCACCCGAGGTGGAACCGCCGGAGGTGGAGCCGCCACTGGTGGAACCACCCGAGGTGGAACCGCCGCTGGTGGAGCCGCCGGAGGTCGTCGGGTCACCACCGGTGGAGCCACCGCTGGTCGAACCGCCGGAGGTGGAGCCGCCGGAGGTCGTCGGGTCACCACCGGTGGAGCCACCGCTCGTGGAGCCGCCGCTGGTCGACGGGTCACCACCAGTGGAGCCACCGCTGGTCGAACCGCCGGAGGTGGAGCCGCCGGAGGTCGTCGGGTCACCACCGGTGGAGCCACCGCTGGTCGAGCCACCGCTCGTGGAGCCGCCGCTGGTCGACGGGTCACCACCAGTGGAGCCACCGCTGGTCGAACCGCCGGAAGTGGAGCCCCCGGAGGTCGGGGGCTGCGGGATCTCGGTCGGACCCGTGGTCGGGTCGCCGTCGGGGGCGCGGACGCCCACGTGGGCCTTCACGCCGACGCCGCCGACCTCGACGTCGACACCGGCGGCCGAGGCCGCACCCGCGGCCGTCAGGGAGGCGCCCGCGGCGATCATCGCGCCCGCGGCTATTCGCGCGACACGCAGTCGCGTCCTGTTCGTCATCTGCTGCTACCCCCAGTAGCCGATCTCGTCATTGGAGCAGCTCTCCACGGGGCGGTGGCGTCCTGGGGGCGGCGTGACTGACCGGCCGTACGACTGTCGTACCGGCCGGGCCGCTCGCCCCCCGCCACACGCGCCCCAGTGATCGCATGCCGCCCGTCAGCCTTCCCAGTTTTCCGGGCAGCGTCAAGGAAGTTACGGGCGGGTATGTCCCGCTGCGTTGGGGGTTGTTCGCAGTTGTCGGGTGAGGTTTACGCAGAGCTTTACGCGAAGATTTACTTCGCCGTCTGCTCCTGCTGCTTGCGCCAGCGGATGCCGGCCTCCAGGAAGCCGTCGATCTCGCCGTCGAGCACGGACTGCGGGTTGCCGACCTCGAACTCGGTACGCAGGTCCTTGACCATCTGGTACGGGTGCAGGACGTACGAACGCATCTGGTTGCCCCAGGAGCTGCCGCCGTCGCCCTTGAGGGCGTCCATCTTGGCGCGCTCCTCCTGGCGCTGACGCTCGAGGAGCTTGGCCTGGAGGACGTTCATCGCGGTCGCCTTGTTCTGGATCTGCGAGCGCTCGTTCTGGCAGGAGACGACGATACCGGTGGGGAGGTGCGTCAGGCGGACCGCGGAGTCGGTCGTGTTGACGCCCTGGCCGCCGGGGCCGGAGGAGCGGTAGACGTCCACGCGCAGGTCCGACTCGTCGATCTCGACGTGGTCGGTCTGCTCGACGACCGGGAGCACCTCGACGCCGGCGAAGGACGTCTGGCGGCGGCCCTGGTTGTCGAAGGGCGAGATGCGCACCAGGCGGTGCGTGCCCTGCTCGACGGAGAGCGTGCCGTAGGCGTACGGGACCTGGACGGCGAAGGTGGTCGACTTGATGCCGGCCTCTTCGGCGTACGAGGTCTCGTAGATCTCGGTCTTGTAGCCGTGGCGCTCGGCCCAGCGCAGGTACATGCGCTGCAGGCGCTCGGCGAAGTCGGAGGCGTCGACGCCGCCGGCCTCGGCGCGGATGTTGACCAGCGCCTCGCGGGAGTCGTACTCGCCGGACAGGAGGGTGCGGACCTCCATCTCGTCCAGCGCCTTGCGGACCGACGCCATCTCGGCCTCGGCCTCGGCGAGGGTGTCCGCGTCGTCCTCGGCCTCGGCGAGCTCGAAGAGCACGGCGAGGTCGTCGATGCGGCCGCGCAGGGTCTCCGCCTTGCGGACCTCGGCCTGCAGGTGCGACAGCTGGCTGGTGATCTTCTGCGCCGCGGCGGGGTCGTCCCACAGCGACGGGGCCGCCGCCTGCTCCTCGAGCACGGCGACATCGGCCCTCATCCTGTCGAGGTCCAGGACGGCCTCGATCGACCCCATGGTCGAGGAGAGGGACTTCAGCTCTTCGGATACGTCAACGACTGCCACGCACCCAGACTAACGGCTACGCGCAACATCCCGGTCCGAAGGGCGGTCCGGCGGCCGCCGCGGAGGGCCCGGAGGCGGCCCCGCGACGGCCCGGACGCCTAGCGCAGCGGGGCCACCGAGCCCTGGCCGGGGTCCTGGCCGGGCCCGGCCGGGGGCCGGGCGGGGCCGGTGCGGTGGACGCCGGGCTTGCCGCCCGGCTTGGCGTCCCCGGGGTCGGAGCCGCCGCTCGTGGCGAACCAGCCCCCCACTCCGGCGGCCGCGGCGAGCGCCACGGCCGCGGCGCCCAGCTTGATCCGGCGCCGCCGCGCGGCCTCGGCCCGGTTGCGGGCGGACCCGGCGCGCGGCTGGCCGGGCGAGCGCGGGGCGCGCGCCGTGCCGTGGGCGCCGCCCGCGAGCTCCTCGGGGCCGGGGACGCGCATGCTGGTGTGCGTGTCGCGGGACGAGTCGGAGACGCCGCCGGGCACCAGCGGGACGGCGCCGCGCCGACGCGGCTCCACGGCGCCGGGCGCGGCCGCTGCGGACTCGTACGGCCCCTCGCGCTCCGCACCCGCCGCTTCGGGCTCCTCGTCCGGCTGCTCGTCGATGTCGAGCGGCGGGATGCCGGCCAGTCCGGGCAGCATCTCGTGCAGGCGGGCGGCGAGCTCCGAGGCGCGCAGCCGGGAGGCGGGCGCCTTGGCCAGGCACTGGACGATCAGCTGCCACAGCTCGTCGGGGATGCCGGGCAGCGGCGCCACGGTCTCCGTCACGTGCCGGCGCAGCACCGCGCCCGGGTGGCCGCCGCCGAAGGGCGTGAAGCCGGCCAGCAGCTCGTAGAGGACGGTGGCCAGGGCGTAGACGTCGACGGAGGCGCGCGGCGGCAGGCCCTCGATGATCTCGGGGGCGAGGTAGTCGGGGGTGCCGATGACGCTGCGCTGGCTCGGTGAGCGGCCGCCCGCCGTGTCGCCGGAGGCCGCGGGCCGCTCGCGGGCCGGACGCGGGAAGTCCACGAGGCGGGCGATGCCGAAGTCGGTGAGCAGCGCGGGGTGCGCGCCGGCGGGGCCGAGCGGGCCCTGCATGTCGAGCAGGACGTTCTCGGGCTTGACGTCGCGGTGGATGATCCCGGCCGCGTGGGCGGCGGCGAGCGCGTCCGCGACGTCGGCCACGATGGCGACGGCCGCCTCGGGCGCCAGGCGCCGCTCGCGGTCGAGGCGCGTGCGCAGGTCCGTGCCGCGGATCAGGTCCATGACCAGGGCGAGGTCGGCGCCGTCGACGACGAGGTCGCGGACGCCGACCACGCGGGGGTGGTCCAGACCGAGGAGGGCCGCGCGCTCCTGCACGAAGCGGCCGACCAGCTCCTGGTCGGAGGCGAGGTCCTCGCGCAGGAGCTTGATGGCGACGGGCCCCTCGGGGCCTTCGCCGAGCCACACCGTCCCGGCGCTGCCGCGTCCCAGGACCTGGTGGGCGGTGTACCGGCTGCCGATCTTCCGTGCCAAGACTGTTCCCCGACTCCTCCGTCATCCGACAGACGCACTGGCGACCAAGCTACGCGTCTGACGCACCGTTGGGGACTCCGATTCGCCGCCAACCGCCACTTCTGCGGCAGAAAACACCCGTCAGGTGTCGACAAATCGACAGACATGGGGAGTCCGGCACGACGGACTATTTGGCCTCGGAACCGACGTTCGAGACCCAGTCCTTGAGGTCGGTGAACCAGTCCCAGGTCGCGTCCCAGAAGCTCTTGCCGTCGGCGACCCAGTCCTTGAGCGGGGTGAACTCCCACACCAGCCAGGAGCCCACGACCAGCACCAGGATCATGAACAGGCAGCCCTTGAGGCAGCCCAGCCCCGGGATCCGCATCGGGTTCGCGCTGCGCTGCCGCGGCGGGCGCGGCTCGCGGCGCGGAGCGGGGGCCGGCGCGGGGCCGGCGGCGGGGTGTACGGCTGCGGCTGGGGCGGCTGCGGCGTGTGGTGCCGCTGGGGCCGCCGGTCCGGGCGACCCTGCGGGGCGCGCGGCGGCGCGTACTGCTGGGGACGCGGCTGCGGCTGGGGGCCTGGGCGGGGTACTGCTGCTGCCCGTACCCCTGCTGTCCGTGCTGCTGCCCGTACTGCTGGGGCTGCTGGGGCGCGGGCCCCGGACGGCGGGCGGGACGGCGGCGCAGCGGGTCCTCGCTCGGGTCGAGGTACTGCACCTGGGTCTGGTCGTTGCGGTCGCGGGCCGCGCGCATCTGGGTCTGCCACGGGTGCGGGCTGTCGCCCTGCTGCTGGTCCGGGCGGCCCTGCGGCGGGCCCGGGGGCACGGGCGGCATGGCGCGCGTGGGGTCCCCGCCGCCGTACGCGCCGGGGCCCGCGGGCAGCACCTGCGTGGGGTCGGCGTTGGGGCCGGCGCCGTGGCCGGTGCTGTTCATCACGCTCGTCGCGGCGTTCGGGTCGTACGAGCCGGGGGCGACGGGCGGCAGCATCTGCGTGGGGTCGGCGTCGCCGGAGCCGGCCGCCGGAGCGGCGCCCAGGCCCGTGCCGGGCACCTGGGCGGGCTCGGGGTCCGGGGCGAGCAGCGCGCCGACGCCGAGGGCGGCCTCGGCCTGCGCGGGGGAGGCGTGGACGCCGACGCCCGCGGCGACCACGCGCAGGGCGCGGGCGAGGTTCTCGGCGGACGGCCGCTCCTCGGGCCGCTTGCTCAGGCAGCGCTCTATGACCGTCCACAGCGGCTCGGGGACCGTCGTGGGACGGCGCGGCTCGGCGCTCAGGTGCTGGTGGAGCACCTCCAGCGCGGTCGCGCCCGCGAACGGCGGACGGCCGGTGACCAGCTCGTACAGCAGGATGCCGGCGCCGTAGATGTCGACGGCGGAGGTCTGCGGGCGGCCCTCGGCGGACTCCGGCGCGACGTAGGCCGGGGTGCCGACGAACTCGTGGGTGCGGGTGAGGCCGGGCGAGTCGGCCAGGCGCGCGATGCCGAAGTCGGTGAGCATCGGGTGCATCTGGCCGCCGTCGTTCTTCAGCAGGACGTTGGCGGGCTTCAGGTCGCGGTGGACGATGCCGTCGGCGTGGCTGGCGGCGAGGGCGTCGGCGATCTGCGCGGTCAGCAGCGCGGCGGCGACCGGGGTGAAGGGGCCGTTCTCGCGGAGGTAGCGGTGCAGGTCCGGGCCGTCGACGAGGTCCATGACGAGCGCGAGCAGGTCGCCCTCGACCACCAGGTCGCGGGTGCGGACGATGTTCGGGTGGGTGAGCCGGAGCAGGACGGACCGCTCGCGCAGGAAGCGCATCACGACGTCCGCGTCGTTGGCCAGCTCCTCCTTGAGGACCTTGATCGCGACGGTCTCGCCGGGCTGCCCGGCCACCGCCGCCTCGGCTCCGGCCGACTCGCGCTGGCGTGCTCGCCAGACGGTGCCCGTGGCCCCGCGTCCGAGCGGCTCCTCGAGCAGGTATTTGCTGCCTACCGGCCGCACGTCATGCGCTCCCTGGTCGTGATGCGAGCTCTGTGATCCAAGCTCTCCGAGGTGTTCGGCTTCGCGCCCACTGTAGTGCCGCCTCCCGGACCGTCCGTCCGGCGAATCCGGTGGGGCTTGTGGGATAGACGCGGGGCGCGGGCGGATGGTTGCCGCGCGGCGGAGGCTCTCGTAAATAACGGCAAGAAATAGGTCGAGAGCGGACAAGCGGTTAAAGAAATCAGCCAAGGGCGACCGTGGGCTGCGAGCTTTCCCATACTCGGATGGTCGTTCAAGATCACGAATCGGCTCTCGCCGGGCGCGTCGTCGGCGGCAGGTGCGAGGATGCTCGCAGCACGGATGCGGCGGGGAGGGAGCGGGAGACCCCGCGCGAACGTGGTGACCTGTACGTGCCGACGCGCCCGTGCGCGGTGGGGGTGGCTTCAGTTCCGGCCCCGCCGCACACCCGGGGCAGGAAGGGACCGTTGACGGCGATGCAGATCCGGCTGACCGTCCTCGGGCCGCTCAGCGGCCACACCACGTGCGCCTGCGATGTGCTCGTGACCGCCCCCACGGGGACCGCCCTGGCGGCCGTGGCGAGTGGCCTCGCGACCGCCGTCGCGGCGGCCGGCTCCGACCTCGGCAGCGGTGCCGTCGTGGTCCACGCCGGCGGCGAGCGCCTCGACCCACAGCGCTGCGCGCTGGGCGAGCCACCGCTCACGGACGGCGCGGTGCTCTCGCTGGGCGCCCCCGCCGACCCCGAGCGGCACGCGGGCGTGCTCCACTCCGGCGTCCCGGAGGCGGCCGCCCGGCTGCACGTGGTCTCCGGCCCGGACGCCGGCGGCGTCCACCTGCTGCACGGCGGCGAGGTCCGCGTCGGCCGCTCGAGCTCCGCCGACATCCCCCTGGACGACCCCGACGTCTCCCGCCTGCACTGCGCGGTGACCCTCGCCGACGACGGCACCGTCACCCTGCACGACATGGGCTCCACCAACGGCACACTGCTCGACGGCGAGGCCGTGGACGGCGAGCCCGTGCCGCTGCCGGCGGGCGCCCTGCTGCGGGTCGGCGAATCCACGCTCAGCCTGCACGGCGCGGGCTCCCCCGACGGCTCGGGGCCCGGCGTCCTGCCGGCGGTCCCGGACGGCGAGGGGCACCTGCGGGTGGGGGCGACGCCGGACGCCGCCCCGGCGCAGAGCGCCTCGGGCACGCCCCCGCGCGCCGACCGGGGCGACAGTGCGCCGGGCACGGCCTACGGCGAGGGCACCTGGCGCGGCGGCCCCGGCGCGGGCCACCCCCGGCCCCTCCCGCCACCGCGCCCGCCCCGGCGGGGGCCGGCGCCACCACCAGCGCCGCCGGGTACGCCGACCTGAGCACCCCCTCCGCCCCGGCCGCGGGTCCCGAGCCGGCCGAGGGCACCGAGCCCGGCGGCAAGCGGCGCGGCCGCGGCATAGGAGCCTGGGCCCGCCGGCTGACCGGCGGGCTGACCGGGCGCGACGCCGACCGCCGCCCCGGCGACCCGGCCGTGGAGCAGCGCCCGGCCGGCGACGACCCCGCCGCGAGCGGTCCCGCCGCCTGCGGCGCGGTAGCGCTGCGCGAGCGCTGGCCGGACCCGGCGACCGTCCTGCTGACCGCCCTCGGCCCGGGACCGCGGCTGTGGGAGCGCGGCCCGGACCACCCCGACCTGCTGACCGTGCGGCTGGGCACCGCCGACCGCTACCGCCCCGACGGCGGCGGCCCGCTGCCGTCCGTGCCGGTCACGGTCGGCCTGCGCCAGGCCGGGTCGCTGGGCCTGGCCGGTCCCCGGGCACGGCTGTCCGGACTGGCCCGGTCCGTGCTCGCCCAGCTCGCCGCGCTGCACGCGCCCGCCGCGCTCGAGTACGTCCTCATCAGCGCCGACCGCGCACGCCCCGCCGAGGAGCGGCTGGCGGAGTGGTCCTGGCTGGGCTGGCTGCCGCACGCGCGGCCCGCGCACGGGCAGGACTGCCGTCTGCTGCTGGCCTACGACCGCGAGCAGGCCGAGGCCCGCACGGCCGAGCTGGTGCGCCGCCTGGACGACGGCCCCCTGGGCACCAGCTGGCCGGGCGCGTCCCCCGAGGTCGTCGCCGCGGCCGCGGGACGCCACCGCGGCCCGTACACCGTGCTGATCGTGGACGGCGACCCCGGCTCGGCGGGCCTGCGCGAGACGGTCGCCCGGCTGGCCGTGGCCGGCCCGGCGGCCGGCATCCACCTGCTGTGCCTGGCGGACGCCCCGGCCACCACGCCCTCCTCCCCGGTGTCGGCGACCCTGAAGACGGCCGCGGCGGCCTCGCCCGCCTTCCCGCACTGCGGCGCCGTCGCCCTGCTCAGCGGCGACGTGGCCACGGTCGTCCAGGTCATCCGCCAAGCCCCGGAGGCGGCCCCGGTCGCCGGCGGCCAGGGGCAGCCGGCCCAGCGGCCCGCCACGGACCGGAACACCGGCGGTGCCGAGGGCGCCGCCGGGCGGCCGGCCATCGCCGCGCTCGACGCCGTCTCCGCCGCCTGGGCCGAGCGCTTCGCCCGGGCGATGGCCCCCCTGCGGCTCGCGGACACGGCCGGGGCGTTGCAGGGCTCGCGCATCGCGGCGGCCCTGCCGCGCACCGCGCGCCTGCTGGACGAGCTGGGGCTCGCCCGCGCCACCCCCGCCTCGCTGACCGCCCGCTGGGCGGCCGCGACCGACCGGGGCGCCCGCCCCGGGGGCCGGGCCGTCGCCGTGCTGGGCGCCGGGCCGCACGGGCCGCTCACGGTCGACCTGGCGGCGGACGGCCCGCATCTGGTGGTGCACGGCGGACGCGGCAGCGGCAAGACCGAGCTGCTGCGCTCGCTCGCCGCGTCGCTGGCCGCCGCCGACCGGCCCGACCGGCTCTCGCTGGTCCTCGTCGACGGGGCGGCCGCCGAGCGCGGCGAGGGGCTGCGGGTCTGCACGGACCTGCCGCACGTCTCCACCTATCTCGCCGCCTCCGACCCGGTGCGGATGCGGGAGTTCGCCCAGGCGCTGAGCTCGGAGCTCAAGCGCCGCGCCGAGCTGCTGGGCACGCTCGACTTCTCCGGCTGGCACGAGCGCGACACCGCGGCGTCCGCGCCGTCGGTGGTGGCTCCCCGCCGCCCGGTGGAGCCCTCCTCCGGCGACCTCGAGACGCCCTCCACCGGCACCCTGAAGCTGCGCACCCAGCGCGGCGGTCCGGCCCGCACGGCCGAGACCGCGCTGCCGCGCCTGGTCGTCCTCGTCGACGACTTCGACGCCCTGGTCGCCCCCGCCCTGGGTGCCACGGGCCGGCCGGCGGCCGGTTCGGTGGTCCGGGCGCTGGAGTCCGTGGCCCGTGACGGCGAGCGGCTGGGCGTCCACCTGATCGTCGCGTCCGGCCGCCCGGACCGTACGGCCGACACGGCGGCGGTCGAACGGGCCGGGCTGCGGGCGACGCTGGAGATCGCGCCGGCCGACGCCTCCGCCGCGGAGCCGGACGGCACGGGAGCGGGCGAACCGGCCCCCGGCCGGGGCCGGCTGCAGCGCCCCGACGACGCCGCGACCATCCCCTTCCAGGCGGGCCGGGTCACCGGCCGCATCCCGCGCACGGCCACACAGCGGCCGACGGTGGTCCCGCTGGACTGGCAGCGCATGGGCGACCCGCCCACCCGGCGCCCGTTGCGCGAGCTGGGCAACGGACCGACCGATCTGGCCCTGCTGGCCAGCGCCCTGCAGCGGGCGGCCCAGTCCGCGGCCGCGCAGGCCGCCCCGCCGTTGCTGTGACCGCGCCGCCGTCGCCCCGGCTGTCGTCGCCCCCGCCGTCGCCGTGACCGCGCCGCCGTCGTGACCGCGCTGCCGTCGCCCATCTGGCAGCGCGTCACATCCCGGTCACGATCGGCTCGTTAACCCCCGAGACGGTATTGCGGTGACCTGACACCGGGCGTAGGACTGTCGCACGGGAGTGCGGCCGTATGCAGGGACAACGCACGGCGCGGCCGCCAACGGGGACCGGGCACGGGAGGTACGGGCCATGCGCAGGGCGACACGCACATCACCGACCGCATCACCGACCGCAACACCATCCACCCGCGCCATACGCGGCGCGCTCTCCCTGGTCGTGGCGGGGGGCCTGGCGCTCACCGCGGCCGGCTGCGGCGGCGATGACGGCGGGAAGAAGGGCGGCGCGAGCGGCGAACCGGTTCCCGGCAAGTCCGACGTCATCCCCCACACCGTCCAGCTCCCCAAGCTCGACGGCCAGAAGCTCAAGGTGACCGCCGTGTGGACCGGCGCCGAGCAGAAGAGCTTCACCAAGGTGCTGGACGAGTTCGCCAAGCGCACCGGCGCGGAGGTCTCGTTCGTGCCGAGCGGTGACGACATGTCGGCGTTCATCGGCTCGAAGGTCGCGGGCGGCGATCCGCCGGACGTCGCCATACTGCAGCAGCCGGGCGTGCTGCGGGAATTCGCGAAGAAGGGCTGGCTCAAGCCGCTCGGCGCCGAGGCCAACGCCCAGCTGGAGAAGAACTACGCCAAGGGCTGGCGCGACCTGGGCGCTTCCGAGGGCAAGCAGTACGGCGTGTACTTCAAGGCCGCGAACAAGTCCCTCGTCTGGTACAACACCAAGATCTTCGAGGCGGCGGGCGCCAAGGAGCCGAAGAACTGGCAGGAATTCCTGCGCACCGCACAGGCCATCGCCGACTACGGCGTCGCGCCGGTCTCGGTCGGCGGCGCGGACGGCTGGACGCTCACCGACTGGTTCGAGAACGTCTACCTCTCGCAGGCGGGCCGGGAGAAGTACGACCAGCTCACCCAGCACAAGATCAAGTGGACGGATCCGTCCGTGAAGGACGCGCTGACGACGCTGGCCCAGCTCTTCGGCACGAAGCAGCTGCTGGCGGGCGGCAACGACGGCGCGCTGCAGACGCAGTTCCCCGCCTCGGTCAGCCAGACCTTCAGCGGCGGGGAGAAGGCGAAGGCCGCCATGGTCTTCGAGGGCGACTTCTCCGTCGCCACCATCGCCGGCACCAAGGCGAAGATCGGTACGGACGCCAAGGTCTTCCCCTTCCCCGCCGTGGGCAGCCGCTCCCCGGTGGTGACCGGCGGGGACGTGGGCGTGGCGCTGAAGGACGGGCAGGCCGCCCAGGCGCTGCTGACCTTCCTGGCCTCCCCGGACGCGGCGGGGATCTGGGCGAAGGACGGCGGCTTCGTCTCGCCGAACAAGAACCTGCCGCTGACCGTCTACCCCGACCAGGTGATGGGTTCCATCGCCAAGGCGGTGGTGGCGGCGGGCGACGACTTCCGCTTCGACATGTCCGACCAGGCTCCCGCCGCGTTCGGCGGCAAGCCGGGGCAGGGCGAGTGGAAGCAGCTGCAGGACTTCCTGCGCAACCCCAAGGACGTGGAGGGCACCCAGCAACGGCTGGAGACCGACGCGGCCAAGGCCTTCACGGGCTGACGGGGCCACCGCCGTGACCTCCGCGACCGCTCCCCCGCCCGCGGCCGGGAAGCGCCCGGCGGCCAGGACCCGGAGCGTGCTCGGCACGCGCCCGTGGATCGCCGCCTGCTTCCTGCTGCCCGCGCTGGCCCTGCTCGGCGCCCTCGTCGTCTACCCCATCGGCTACTCCGTCTACCGCAGCCTCTTCGACGCCTCCGGCGACGGCTTCGTCGGCGTCGACAATTACCAGGAGGTCTTCACCGACGACCGGATCCGCACGGCCCTGAAGAACAACGTCGTCTGGGTCGTCGTGGCGCCGGCCGTGGCCACCGCCCTGGGCCTGATCTTCGCCGTGCTCACCGAACGGGTGCGCTGGGGCACGGCGTTCAAGCTGGTCGTCTTCATGCCCATGGCCATCTCGATGCTCGCCGCCGGCATCATATTCCGGCTGGTGTACGAGCAGAACCCGGACCGCGGCGTCGCCAACGCGGTCTGGGTCGGCATCCACGACACGTTCGCGGCCCCCGCGCCCTACCCGGGGGCACGGCCCCGGCCGGCGGGCGAGCTGGCGGCGAGCGACGGCGGTTCGTACACCACCCGGGGCGTGGTGCGGGCGGGCACGGCCGTCGCGCTGCCGCTGGTGGCCGTGAAGCCGGAGGACGTCGGCGGCGCGAAGGAGGCGATCCCCGCGCGGGACGTGGCGGGCAAGGTCACCGGCACCGTGTGGATGGACTTCACCCGGGGCGGCGGCGGTACCGCCGGGAAGATCGACGCGGGCGAGAAGGCGCTCGCGGGGGTGACGGTGGAGGCCGTCAAGGACGGCCGCACGGTGGCCTCGGCCACGACCGACCCGGACGGGACCTTCACGCTGCCCCCGGCGGCGGACGGCGCCCGGCTGCGGCTGCCCGCCGCGAACTTCGCCACCGCCTACAACGGGGTGGACTGGCTGGGGCCCACCCTGGTGACGCCGTCCATCATCGGCGCCTACATCTGGATGTGGGCGGGCTTCGCCATGGTCCTCATCGCGGCGGGCCTGGCGGGCGTGCCCCGGGAACTGCTGGAGGCGGCGCGGGTGGACGGCGCGAACGAGTGGCAGGTCTTCCGGCGGGTGACCGTGCCGCTGCTGGCGCCGGTGCTGGCGGTCGTGGTCGTCACGCTCATGATCAATGTGCTGAAGATCTTCGACCTCGTCTACATCATCGCCCCCGGCTCCAGCCTCGACAACGCCAACGTGCTGGCCCTGCAGCTCTACCAGTCCTCCTTCGGCACGAACGTCAACCAGGGCGTGGGCAGCGCCATCGCCGTCTTCCTGCTGCTGCTCGTCCTGCCGGTGGTGGTCGTCAACGTCCGGCGGATCCGCAGGGAGAAGGAGGGCCGGCGATGAGCACCACGCGCGTCACCCCGACCGCGAACACGGTCGTACGGGCCGAGCAGTCGCTGCCGGCCCGCATAGCCGCCCGGCTTGGCGGCGGCCTGCTGCGGGTCTTCCTCGTCGTGGTGGGGCTGTTCTGGCTGATGCCCACGGTGGGGCTGCTGCTCTCCTCGCTCCGCGACAAGTCGGACATCGCGGCGTCGGGCTGGTGGCAGGTCTTCGCCCACCCGGCCCAGCTCACGACGGAGAGCTACAACACCCTCTTCGCCAACGACAAGGTCATGCATTCCCTGCTGACCACCGCCCTGATCACCGTTCCGGCGACCGCGCTCGTGATCCTGATCGGCGCGCTCGCGGGATACGCCTTCGCCTGGCTGGACTTCCCCGGCCGGGACTGGTGGTTCATGGTGGTCGTGGGGCTGCTGGTGGTGCCCGTCCAGGTCGCCCTCATTCCGGTGGCCAAGCTCTTCAACACCCTGGGCATCTTCGAGTCCACGGTGGGCGTCGTCCTCTTCCACACCGCCTTCGGCCTGCCCTTCGCGGTGTTCCTGCTGCGCAACTTCTTCGCGGAGATACCGCGCGAGCTGCTGGAGGCGGCCCGGCTGGACGGGGCGGGCGAGCTGCGGCTGTTCACCCGGGTGGTGCTGCCGCTGGGCGGACCGGCCATCGCCTCGCTGGGCATCTTCCAGTTCCTGTGGGTGTGGAACGACATGCTGGTCGCGCTGATCTTCGCGGACAGTGGCAACCCGCCGATCACCGTCGCCCTGCAGCAGCAGGTCCGTCAGTTCGGCGACAACGTCGACATCCTCGCCTCGGGCGCGTTCCTGTCGATGATCGTGCCGCTCGGCGTCTTCTTCGCCTTCCAGCGCCAGTTCGTGAGCGGGGTGATGGCCGGCGCCGTCAAGTGAACCGGCGGCCCACCGCCCCTGCTAGCGGCGCATGTAGAGCGACACGGCGCCGCCGCGCACGAACACGGTGGACTCCTCCCGGTACAGCGCGCCCAGCGCGGTCGTCTTGGCGAACTCCTCGCGCTGGGCGCGGAACCACGGCGTGCCCACGGTGGTCGTATCGGCCACCACCCACACCCGCTGCCGCGCGGGCAGCCCCCGCAGCCGGGCCCTCAGCTCGTCCGTCCCGACCTCCTTCCCGAAGAGGGTGCCGGAGGCGGCGGGCGTCCTCTTGAGCGTGAGGTCGCGCAGCCCGGTGAAGTCGCGCGGGTAAGCCAGGGATATCCGGCGCTCGTGCAGCGGGAGGAACAGCACCGCGTCCCCCGGCCGGGCCACGCGGCCGACCGCGGAGGCGACGCGGGCGAGCTCGTCGCCCCGGCTGCCCGGCAGCCGCTCCCGTTCGTGGAAGGGCAGCTGCCAGACGAAGGCCAGGACGATGGCCGCGACGCCTGCCGCCGTCGCCACCCGCCGCCACGGCAGGAGGCCGAGCAGCCGCTCGGCGCCGGCGGCGGCGAGCAGCGGCAGCCCGGCGAGGCAGAAGAGCAGATAGCGGTCGAGGAAGAGCGGCTGCCGCTGGGACGCGGCGTAGAGCAGCACGGGCGGGACGAGGACCAGGGGCAGGGCCACCGCGGTCAGCCCGAGCGGCCCCTTGCGGGGCAGGGGGGCGACGATCGCGACGGCCGCCAGGAGCAGCGTGACCACCACGACGGCCTCGCCGGGCCCCGCGAAGGCGTACAGCAGCGCCCTGGCCTGTTCGTAGCCCGGGGTGCGGATCCACGAGACCTGTTCGCTCTGCCGGCGCGAGAGCACGGCCAGCGGCGCCAGCAGCCCGCAGGCGGCCACCGCCGCGCAGCCCCAGCCGCGCCACACCCGCCCGGGAACCCGGGAGACCAGCAGGGTCACGGCGTGGGCGGCCAGCAGCAGGACGGCGAACTCGTGGAGCAGCGCCGTGACCGCGACCACCGCGCCGTAACCGGCCCAGCGCCCGTACCGGGGCGGCCCGCCGTCCTCCCCCGGCGTCCCTTCGACGGCCCGTATCAGCAGGCAGGTGGCCAGCGCGGCCCCCGCCGCGACCAGGGCGTACGAGCGGCCCTCCTGGGCGTAGTGGCTGACGAACGGGGTGACCGCGTACAGCAGTCCCGCCCACAGGCCCACCCGGGGCCGGGCCAGGCGGCGGCCGAGGGCGGCGACCAGAGCGGCGGTGGCCGCGGCCGCCACCACGGACGGCAGCCGCAGCGTCGTCTCCCCCGCGCCCAGGGCCGCCAGAGGGTGCATCAGCAGGTAGTACAGGCCGTGGACGGCGTCGACGTCCTCGAGCAGGCGCCGGATCTCCGGCAGCGAGCGGCGCGCCACCTGGAGGGTGGCCGCCTCGTCCCGCCACATGGTGCCCCGGTCCAGCCCCCACAGGCCGAGGACGAGCATGACGGCGGCCGGTACGACGGTCGCGAGCGGCGCGGCTCCGGCCCACCCCCGTCGCGCCGCCGCGGCCGTCGCGGGCCGCTCCCACGCCCGTTCGTCCTCCCGTTCGTTCTCCCGTTCCCGCGTCCGTTCGTGTTCCCGTTCCCTCACCATGCGCGCCCCTCCCCTGCGCCGGTCCTTCGACGGCCCGTCCGGCCACGCGGACGAGCAGAATGCCCTGATTGACACTACTTATTCGATAAGACTGTGTTTTGTGACAGTGAACGGGAGCGGAATCCTCACCGCACGGGTCGGCGTGATCGTCATCGGCTACAACGACGCCGCGCACATCGGTCACGCCGTACGCTCCGCCCTCGCCCAGGGCCCGGCCGTCGCCGAGGTCATCGCCGTGAACGACGCCTCCACCGACCGCACCCGCGCCGTCCTGGACCGCATCGCCGCCGGCGAGCCACGCCTGAGGGTCATCCACCGCCCCGTCAACAGCGGCGGCTGCGGCACCCCCCGCAACGACGGCGTCCGCGCGGCCACCGCCCCCTATGTGATGTTCCTGGACAGCGACGACGTCCTGCCCCACGGCGCGGCCGCCGCGCTCCTGGACGCGGCGCTGCGGCACGACGCCGCCGTGGCGGCCGGGCTGTGCGTGCGCCGGGAGCTCCCCCGGCGGCGCGACACCCCCTGGCAGGCCCCCCTCTACCGGCGGCCCGCCGTCCACGACTGCCCCGAGCGGCACCCGGCGCTGCTGCGCGACACCCTCTGCGTCAACAAGCTCTACGCCCGCGCCTTCCTCGCCGGGCACGGCATCGCCTTCCCCGAAGGGGCCTTCCGCTACGAGGACTTCGTCTTCACCGCCCGGGTCCTGGCGGCCGCCCCCCGGGTGGCGACCGTCCCCGACACCGTCTACATCTGGCACGTGCGGCGGGACGCGGACCGCCCGTCGATCTCCCTCGACCGTGAGCGCGTCTCCAACTGGCAGGCCCGCGTCCGCGCCCACCAGCACAGCGTGGAGGTCTTCCGCGAGGCCGGCAGCGCACCGCTGGCCCACGCCGCGCGGGTGAAGTTCCTCGACCACGACCTGCGCATGTACGTCCGGGAGCTGCCCGGCCACGGGCCCGGCTACCGCCGCGCCTGGTGGCGCGTGGCCCGCGACTGCCTGGCCTCCTACGACGAGGCCGACCTGTGCGCCGCCCGCGCCCCGGCGCGCTGGATCGCCCGGGTCGTGCTGGCCACGGCGACGCCCCGCGACCTGGACCGCCTCGCCCAGCTCGCCGCCCGCCCCGCCCGGCTGCTCCCTCCGTACGCCGAAGTGGCGGGCCGGGCGGTCTGGGCGACGGACCTGCCGCAGGTCCTCCTCGACGGCCTCACCGGCTCCGGCGCCAAACCCGCCCGCCGGCTGCCGGTCACCGTGGACGCCGAGCTGCGCCCACGGACGGGCGCCCGCACCGAGCTGCGCCTGTGCGTCCACGACCTCTACGGGCGCCTGACGGCGGCCCGCCCGCACACCGTCGACATCGAACTCCGGCTCAGGGACGGCAAGGCCGTCCTCGAACACACCGTCCCGCTGGCCGCCGACGACTCCATGTGGGGAGCGGAGCTGAACCTCGACCTCGCCGAGCTGGCGCGGCGGGGCCGGCGCCCCGCCGACGCCCCGCAGGCCTGGGACATCCGCGTGCGCATCCACTGCACCCACGGCGGCATCCTGCGGGCCGCCGTGCGGGCGGCCGGCGACGACATGCGGCCGGTCGCGCTGCCCAGCGCCCGGCACGGACTGCTGCTGGCACAGCCCTACGCCACCGGCGGGGGATCGCTCGCCCTGCGGCTCGCGCCCGGCGTGCGGTGCGCCACCGGCGTCGCCCTGCGCAGGCTGCGCCGCCGGGTCCGTCAGAGCACGCCCTGGTAGGACACGCCCCGGGTCGGCGGCACCTCGCGCCGGCACGGCCACCCCGCACCGCGCGCACACCGCCGGCCTCGCCCCCTTCACCCGCTTCTCCCGCCTCACCGGTCGATCTCCTCGAACAGCGCCTCCCACCGGTCCAGCACCGCCGGGAGCGCCAGCGGCGCGACGTGCTCGCGCGCTGCCCGCCCGTAGCGCTCGCGCAGCGCGCCGTCGGCCATCAGCTCCTCCAGCGCCACGGCGAACGCCGCCGTGTCGCCGTGCGGGACGAGCGTGCCCGTGCGGCCGTGCGCGACGAGCTCGCGTACGCCGCCGGACAGGTCGAAGCCGACGCAGGGCACCCCCGCCGCGGAGGCCTCGGCCAGGGCCATGGGGCGCCCCTCGCGTTCACTGGTGAGGGCCAGGACGGACAGCTCGCGGTAGGCGGCGGCCATGTCGCGGACGCTGCCCCGAAAGCGCACCCGGTCGCCGATCCCGCGCCGGACGGCCCTCTCCCGCAGCTCCGGCTCGAGCGGGCCGTCGCCGAAGAGGTGCAGCTCCCACCCGTCGTGTCCGGCGCAGGCCGTGGCGAAGGCGTCGATCAGCCGGTCCAGGCGCTTGACGGGATCGAGGCGGCCGACCGCGCCGACGCGCCGGGTGTCCAGGGGCGCGGGCGCGAGGGGGGTGAACGGCAGCGGGTTGGGCATCACCCCGGCGTTCGGCAGCCTCCGGCGGCGGAACTCCGCCGCGTCCGCCTCGCTGAGGAACAGCGCCTTCTCCAGCTCCGGGTAGTGGCGCAGGATCAGCTGGAGGTTGACGGACGAGCGGGCCTGCAGGAAGGACTCGTGATACTGGCCGATGGCCCGCAGCCCCGGCGGCCGGGGCACGGCCTCGAGCCAGACCGCCGCCCAGGGCGAGCCGATGACGACATGGCCCTCCCGCGCCGCCGCGAAGCGCCGGACCAGCCGCCGCCGGGCGCGGTCGCGCTCGGTTCGTTCGGCGTGGGCCTCACGCAGCCGTGCCGGGTTCAGCCGCTCGGAGAGCGAGGCGGCCTGCCAGGGCGAGGGCGCCGGTGTGCGGTAGAGCGTGGTGCGGCGGTACGCCGGGTCGGCGACGTAGGTGTGCGGTTCGAGGCTCGGCCGGATGCCGATCAGCTCGACGGCGTGGCCGCGCTCGGCGAATCCCTGGGCGAGGGTGTGCAGCACCCGCTGGGAGCCGCCCATGGAGTCGACGTCGATGCCCACGAGGAGGAGGTCGCGGCGGCTCATCGGGAGCTCCCCTCGAAGAACAGGTCGACCACGGCCTTGCTCGCCCGCCCGGTCTCCAGCGGGTTGAACCTCTCCTGGAACGCGGCGTGGGCCCCCGCCCACTGCTCGCGCACCGCCTTCAGGTCCTTCAGCGCCGCGGCCAGTTCGCCGGTCGTGGAGAGCATCGGCCCGGGGGCGATGTCCGCCAGGTCGTAGTACGTGCCGCGCGAGACGGAGCGGTAGTTCTCGTAGTCGTCGGCGTAGAGCAGGATGGGGCGGCCGAGGTTGGCGTAGTCGAACATCACCGACGAGTAGTCCGTCAGCAGCGCGTCGGAGGCGAGCATCAGGTCGTTGAGGTCGGTGAACTCGCGGCCGTCGCGCACCGCGTGCCCCAGCTCGCGGGGCACCGTGAAGCGTTCGTAGTAATGCGGGCGGACCACGACCGTCCACGCGTCGCCGACCTCCCGGGCCAGCTCCGCCAGGTCCACCCGCACCGACTCCCCGCTGCCGCGCGCCCCGTCGCGGAAGGTGGGGGCGTACAGCAGCACCGCGCGCCCGTCCGGGATCTGCAGCCGCTCGCGGGTGGCGGCGGCGCGGTCGCGCTGCTCGGGGTCGTTCCACCGCACGAGCACGTCGTTGCGGGGCAGGCCGGTGCGCAGCAGCTTGCCGCTGTACTCGTTGGCGCGCACGAAGGTGCGCTCGAACTCCTCACTGGGGGCGATCAGCGCGTCCCAGCGGTTCACCATCTCGCGGTGCTGCCGGCGCCGTTCCGGGGCGGCGAGGCGCAGCTCGGGGATGTCGAACCCCATGTGCTTGAACGCCTGGCCGTGCCAGGTCTGCAGATAGCGGGTGCCGGGCCGCTTGGCGAAGAGCGCCGGGAAGCCGTGCGAGTCCACCCAGTACCGCGCGCGGGCGACCGTACGGACGTACTCCCAGCTGCCCCGTCTGATCAGCTCCACGCCGTCCGGGTAGGAGGAGGGGCTGCCCGTGTACGACCACACGGCGCGCAGCGGGAGGCCGCGCCGGCACAGTTCTTCGTGGATGTAGCGGGGGCTGTCGGCGTAGCCGCGGCCCTCCAGGGCCTCGAAGACGACGAGTTCGTCGTCGATGGGGAGCTTCTGCAGCTCGTGGTAGGCCAGGGCCTTGGCGCGGGGGCCGGTCATCCTGCGGGTCAGCCGGCGGGCGCCGCGGCTGACGGGGGTCAGGTGGGGCGCGGCGGCCTCGGCGCGGCCCAGGGCGCCCGCACGCTCCCAGGTGAGCTCGAGCCGGCCCGCGCCCCGCCCCTCGCACGCCGCCCGGATCTCGTGCCTTCCCGCCCGGACGCGCAGCGGGGTCAGGCCGGCGGGGGCCAGCAGCGGGTCGGTGCGGGTCAGCCCCAGCCGGTCCAGTGTGATCACGGGGTGGCGCCGGCCCCGGAATCCCTTGAGCCCCATGGGCACCTGGGACAGATCGAGCTCGACGTCGGCGGTCCGCACCGCCGGTCCCCGCTCCGCGCCGGGAGGGTCCTGCGTGGGGGCGTACCGGAAGGGCACCGCGAGCGGCTCGCCGGCGGCGGCGACGCGCAGCTCGGCCGTGACCGGCACCCGGCCGGCCAGCAGCCGGGCCGGGTCGTACGTGCTGACGGCGATCCGCAGCCGGGCGCCGGCCCGCTCGAGCGCGGTCACCTCGTGCCGCAGCGGGCCGGTGGTGAACGGCTGCTCGCCGAGCCGCCACGCGCTGATGTCCAGCGCGGCGGCGGCTCGCGCGTCCTCGGGCGGTGTCCGGCCCCAGAAGGTGCGTCCGGTGTCGTCCACCACAACGTGGCGCGGGGCGAGCCGGGGGCGGTCGAGGGTGCGCGCGCATTCGGCGGCCTCCTCGAGCCGTCCCCGCGTCAGCAGGTACTGGCAGATCCGCTGTTCGCGCGGGAGGGCCTCGAAGGCCTCGGCCGGAATGCCGGCCAGATAGGGGGCGACGGTGGCGGCGAACTCCTCGGTCCACCGCGGGTCGCGGAAGGGCAGGTCGCCCAGGTGGAGACGGAGGTCGTGCCTCAGGAACTTCGCGTCCTTGGCCGGCCTCAGGTCGGCGTTGCCCGTCTCCTCCAGGAAGTCGTCGACGAGCCGGGCCGCCCGGATGCGGTCCGCCACGTTCTGGATCTTGTGCCGGCTGGAGGAGATGGACGGCCCGGCCGCTGGGTCGCCGGCGAGCCGCCAGGTGTAGACGGGCCAGGGCACCACCGCGAAGGCGCGCGCCAGGGTGAAGGCCTTGGCGGTGAACAGCTGGTCCTCGTAGTGCAGGTCTTCGGGGAAGCGCAGGCCGTGCCGGTCGATGAAGTCGGCGCGGTAGAGCTTGTTGGTGGAGAGGCTGTCCGTGAAGTACTCGGGGGCCGCGCGGACGCCCTCGACGACGCGGACGTCCTCGAAGAGTTCGGGGTACCACAGGCCCGTGGTTCCGGTCTCCTCGAAAAGGCGGGTGACTTCGCCGGTCACGAAGTCGGCGCCGGTCTCCTCGGCGGCCAGCAGCAGCGATTTGCAGGAGTGGTAGGGGAGTTCGTCGTCGCTGTCGAGGAACATCACATAGGGCGCCCGGGCCGCGGCGATGCCGGCGTTGCGCGGTGCGCCGCACCCTCCGCTGTTCGACGCGAGCCGCAGGCCGCGCACCCGGAGGTCGGAGCCGGCCAGCTCCCGCACGACGGACGGCGTGGCGTCCGTCGAGCAGTCGTCGACGACGATCACCTCGAGGTGGCGCAGCGACTGTCCGAGCACCGACCGGACGGCGCGCGGCAGCCTCGGGGCATCGTTGTAGACGATCACCACGACGCTGACGTCGGGAGTGCCGGCAGCGGCGGCGGGGAAGGCTTCACCGGCGGGGGGCAGGGGCTCGGCCGTGGCGGGCATACGATCACCTCACTTCCGGTCGGGCAGCGACTCGGCGGCGTCGGCGGTGGCCGACTGTCGATACTTAGAGTAATCACCGCTACGCACAGTAACCAAACCCTCGATCCGCCCGCGGTTTTCTCCCCGCCAGGCCGCCAGCGCCAGCACCGCCGCCAGGCCGCCGAACATCACGATGTCCTTGAACGCGTGCCGCTCCGCCGAGTCCAGCCCCGGCCACGGCACCCCGCCCAACTGCGGCACCAGCGGCATCCAGAACCACACCGACCGCACCACCGCCCCCGCACCACCACCGACGCCACCAGCGACGGCACGACGACCAGCGCGTAGTTGAGGAACGACGGCCGCGACACCACGAACGCCGCCAGCATCAGCAGCGCCCCGCTCCACCAGCCGGACCCCGGCTCACCCCCGCCCCGCCACCGCAGCCCGGCGCAGTACAGCACCGCCACCGCCGCCAGCACGGCCAGGGCGAACGCCAGCGACTGCGGCACCCCCAGCCGGGGCAGCACGGACGGCCACGCGGCGTCGTACGGGCGCGCGTAGGCATCCTGCCCATGCAACAGGAACGGCAGCGTCCGGGTGAGGAACAGCCCGGGCCGGGGCATCGCCGAGGCCGCCGCCAGCGACACCCCCACCAGAACGCCCACCGCCCACCCCAGCGCCCGCCACCGCCGGGCCAGCACGAACAGCAGCAACAGCGGCACCAGTATCGGCTTGAGCGCGATCGCCGCCCCCACCACCGCGCCCGCCGCGCTCCACCGCCCCCGCCGCGCCAGCAGCAGCGCCGCCGGGAAGGCGACCACCGAGGCCGCCGTCCAGTTGCCCAGGAAGACCAGGCTGTGGAACGGCAGGAACAACGCGATCCCCACCGCCACCGCCGCCGCCAGCCGGCTGTCGGCCCGTACGCCGAAGATCCGCAGCGCCAGCACCGCCCCCACCGCCACCAGCACGCCCGTCACCACCGGAACGGCGTAGAACAGCACCCGCTCGGAAAGCACCGTCTGGGGCAGCGCCGCGAAGACGGCACCCGGCAGATACAGGAACCGCCGGTCCGCGTACGGCGAGCCGCCCTCGAGCAACGCCCGGGCCGCGCGCACGACGACCGCGTTGTCGATGCCGATGCGGTCCTTGGCGTACGGGCGGATCGAGCTCAGCGCGAACAGCAGCACCGCGGCCGTCAGCACCGGCCACGAGGCCCTGGCGCGCAGCAGGCGGCCCAGGCCGTCCGGACGCCCGGAGGAGGCGTTCGAGGAAGCGTTCGAGGGGGCGCTCACCGCTCCACGACCTCCAGCAGCGCGAACCCGCCGGGCCCCCGGGCCGTCGCCCGCAGCGCCGGATCGCCGGGCGGCAGGCCCGCTCCGCCGTTCTTCTGCAGCACCCATCGCACGCCGTACTCCTTGAGGATGCCGAGCCGTTCGGCCCGGGAGGTGGCAGGGGTGAAGTAGCGCCGGGTGGCCTCCCGGCGCCGCTTCTCGTCGGGGAGGAAGGCGTCGGGGTAGGCGGGCGCCACCGTGTACGGGCCGTAGGCGGGCAGCGTGCGCAGCGCGTAGTAGTCGTCGGTCATCACCGTCGCGCCCTTGGGCACCTTCGCCGCCGCCCAGCCGAACCGCGGCCAGAGGGCGACGGACGGCACGTCGCGCAGCCCGGGCGGAACGGCGTCCTCGCGCAGGACGTACGCCAGCACGCCGGCCTGCGTCCACGCGCCCGCCAGCAGGGCCGCCCCGGTCACCGCGGCCGGCACCCACCGCCGTCGGCCGGCGCCGCTCGCGGCCGTCTCCGCCACCTCGACCGCGAGCGCGAGCTGGGCGGAGATCAGCACCGCCGGCAGCACCCGCCCCCACGCGTAGTGGCCGCTCACCCATCCGGCGGCGAAGGCCACGGTGCCCAGGACGAACAGCAGAGCGAGCGGATCGCGGTGGTCGCGCCGCCACCGCACCGCCAGCGCCACCACGCCCAGCCCCGCCAGGCAGAACTTCTGCGCCAGATGGCCGTAGAGCGGCCGGTGGATGGCGTCCAGGCCGCCCCCGCCGGCCAGCGCGAGGAAGGGGTAGTACGGCCAGCACAGGAGCAGCGCCAGCGCCAGCGCGGCCCCGGCGGCCAGCCTCCGCCGCACCGCCGTGCCCGGCCCCGGCCGCGCGCCCAGCAGCACGGCCGTAGCGCCCAGCACCGCGACCGCTCCCGTGAACTGATGGCACAGCAGCACCCCGGCCAGCAGCACCCCCAGCCCCAGGAAGCCCACCGGCCCCCAGGCCTGGGCCAGGGCCCGCCGCAGCAGCGCCCACAGATGGAGGGCGAGCCCGAGGGCGAAGGTGCTGGGATAGGCCAGGGTCAGACAGAGAGAGGTGAGGCCCGGCACACCGCTCCACGCGAACAGCCGCACCCCGTACAGCAGCGGCACGCACAGCAGGGCGAGCGGCACCGCCCCCCGCCGGCGGCTGAACGTCCGTACGAAGGCGGCGGTCCCGGTGCCCAGCAGGACGAGGCCGGCCAGGGCGGCCAGCCGCAGCACCGCGAAGGTGCTCCAGCCCCCCGCCGTGGCGACCAGCGCCAGCGAGACCGTCCAGGGCGAGTAGTACGGGCTGTCGGTGTCCTCGTCCACCAGGGGGTTGCCCGGATGGACGAGGTCGGCGCGCAGCCGCTCGAGGACCGCCCCGTGCATGCCGAGGTCGCCGGACCACGGCAGCCGCACCACCATGAGCAGCAGCAGGACCGTCAGCAGCACGACGCCGACGGCGGCCGACCGCCACAGCGCGGCGCGCGCGGCGAGAGGTGGGGCGGTCCGGGTCACGGGTCAGCGGGCGCGCTTGCCGGGCTTCGCCGCGCGCAGCGCCTTCGAGCGCAGCCGCCAGGGCATGGCGACGGACTCGAGCTGGACCGCCAGGTTCATCTTCGACTCCCCGGCGGCACGGTCCTCGAAGTGGATCGGCACCTCCATGACGGTGAAGCCGTCCCGCAGCGCGCGGTACTTCATCTCGACCTGGAAGCTGTAGCCGGCGCTGTCGAGGGAGGCGAGGTCGATGGCGCGCAGCGCCTGTGCGCTCCAGAGGTTGAAGCCGCCGGTGATGTCGCGGACGCGGGTGCCGAGGATGCCGCTGGCGTAGGCGTTGGCCCAGCGCGAGAGCAGCTTGCGGTGGGTGGCCCAGGCGTCGGAGAGCGTGCCGCCGGGCACGTACCGGCTGCCGACGACGACGTCCGCGCCGGTGGCCAGGGCGACGCCGAGCATCTCGGCGATCCGGTCGGCGGGATGGCTGCCGTCGGCGTCCATCTGCAGGACGTAGGCGGCGCCCTCGGTGACGGCCCGGCCCATTCCGGCGGCGTAGGCGCGGCCGAGGCCGTCCTTGGTGGTGCGGTGCAGGACGCCCATGCGGGTGCGGCCGAGTTCGTTGTACTTCTCGGCCAGCTGTTCGGCGATGGTGCCGGTGCCGTCGGGGCTGTCGTCGTCGACGACCAGCAGGCTCAGGCCCGGCAGCGGCAGGGCCATCAGCGCCTCGGCCATGGTGGGCAGGTTCTGCGCCTCGTTGTAGGTCGGCATCACCACGGTCAGGGGGGTGCGGCCCCATTCCGCGGGGAGCGGTGTCGCGGGGGCGGTGCGGTGGTGAACGCTCATGGGCAGCGGTTCCTTGTCGGTACGACCGGCGGAGAAGACCACGACCGGTGGAGGGCGGGCGGGAGCGGGGGTCACACGGCGGAGAAGCGGATGGCGGCGTCGGGGATGGCCGTGCCGCACCAGATGCGGGCCCCCTCGCGCAGTTCATTGTCCGCGCCGATCCGGGAGTGGTCGCCGATCACCGCGCCGTCGAGCACGGTCCGCGGGCCCACCCGGGCGCGGCTGCCGACCATGGAGGCGCGCACGCGCGCGTCCGCCTCGATGCGGGCGCCGTCGAGGACGACGGACCCCTGGACGTCGGCTCCGGCCGCGATGTGGGCGCCGGATCCGACGACGGTGCCGCCGCCGATCCGGGCGCCGGGCTCGATGCGGGCGCCGGGCAGCACGAGGTGTTCGCCGGGCTCCCCGGGGACGGCCGGGGAGCGGACGACGCCGCGCACGAGGTCGGCGGAGGCCTGGACGAAGGAGGCGGGGCGGCCGACGTCCAGCCAGTACGAGGCGTCGACCACGCCGTGCAGCAGCGCGCCGTCGGCGAGCAGGCCGGGGAAGGTCTCGCGTTCGACGGAGACCGGGCGGTCGCCGGGGATGGCGTCGATCACCTCGCGCCGGAAGGCGTAGCAGCCGGCGTTGATCTGGTCGGTGACGATCTCCTCGGGCCGCTGCGGCTTCTCGGTGAAGGCGAGGACCCGGCCGTCGGCGTCGGTGGGCACGAGCCCGTAGGCACCGGGGGACGCCACCCGCGTCAGGTGGAGGGTGACGTCGGCCTGCGCCCGTTCGTGGCGCAGGAGCAGGCCGCGGATGTCGAGGCCGGTGAGGATGTCGCCGTTGAGGACCAGGACGGGGTCGGAGGGCCCGGAGGTCAGCGCGCGGGCGGCGTGGCGGATGGCGCCGCCGGTGCCCAGGGGCTCGTCCTCGGTGACGTAGGTGAGCCGCAGGCCGTGGGCGGAGCCGTCGCCGAAGTAGGGCTCGAAGACCTCCGCGAGGTAGGAGGTGGCGAGCACGACGTGGTCCACCCCGGCGGCTCTCGCGCGGGCCAGCTGGTGGGCCAGGAAGGGCACTCCCGCCGCCGGGACCATGGGCTTGGGCGTGTTGATGGTGAGCGGCTGGAGCCGAGTGCCCTTGCCGCCGACGAGCAGTACCGCCTCTGTCATGCCAGTTCCTCGCCCGTTGTGGTCGCCTCATCGCAGTGCGTCTTTTTTTGCGGCAATTTACACTACAATCGGTTGTCTGCGTGAAATGTCCGCTAGGCGTGGCGACCGTATCGGGAGAAGCCCTTGCGACCGACACCATCGAGAGGGACGAGAGGGAGAGCGACGAGAGGGGCACGCGCGCGTGGCCGCGGCCGCCTGCTGGCGCTCGTTCACGAGTTCGCGAAGTTCGGCACGGTGGGCGGCCTGGGGATCTTCGTCAACCTCGGCGTCTTCAACATCTGCCGCGGGGCCACCGGACTGCCGGTGGTGCGCTGCAGCGTGATCGCGACCACCGTGGCCATCGCCTTCAACTACCTCGGCCTGCGCTACTTCACCTACCGGGACCGCGACAAGAGCCACCGCAGCAGGGAGGTCTTCCTCTTCGCCGCCTTCAGCGGCGTCGGGCTGGTCATCGAGAACGGCATCCTCTACGCCGCCACCTACGGCTTCGGATGGGCGAGCCCCTTCCTCAGCAACGTCTTCAAGTTCGCCGGCATCGCCACGGCCACGCTGTTCCGCTTCTGGTCCTACCGCGCCTGGGTGTTCCGCGCCCTGCCCGGCCACGTCCCGCGGCGGGCGTCCGAGCACGACGGCGCGGCCGGCGACGGTCACGGCGAGCCGTCGAACAGCACGAGCAAACCGGCCGCGTACCAACCCGAGACCACCGCACCTCCACCGTAGAGACAGCACCGCACCCCAAGCGGAACACGCGCGAGCGGCCTGGCCACCAACAGCAGCAGAACCGGCAGGAACGGCAGCATGAAGCGTGGCTTGGAGAACTGCGAGCCCGGCGTCCCCATCATCAGCAGCCAGGCCGCGGCGACCAGCGCGGCCAGCTGCCACGGCACGCTCCGGTCCAGCGCCAGGGCCAGCGCCCCCACGGCCGTCAGCAGCACCACCGCCACCACGGCCACATGCCGTACGTCCTCGGCCTGCCCGTCGCGGTGGAGGAAGACCTCCCACAGGAACCCGACCGTGCCCGCGCCGAAGTCGAAGGACTGACCCCAGGCCCGCTCCGCCTCGAACCAGCCGTCCCAGCGACCCACCCTGCTGCCCAGGAACAGCCACCCGGCCACCAGCCCCAGCGGCGCCAGCGCCAGCGCCGCCCACGGCCGCCAGCCGTCCCGGCCCCGCAGCACCGCCCAGCCCGCCGCCAGCGCCAGCGTCGCGATGAGGACCGTGGCCGTGGGTCTGACGGCGCCGGCCAGCGCGCACAGCACGCCGGCCGTCAGCCAGCGGGCCGCCAGCAGGGCCACCAGGGCCCACACCAGCAGCGCGCTGAAGACCGCCTCCGAGTACGGCACCCACAGCGCGAAGGCGTACGGCGAGCAGGACCACAGCGCCACGCACGCGTACCCGGCGCCCGCGCCGCCCCCGGCCGCCCGTACGAGCGCGAACACCCCGGCCGCGGCCGCCGCGGCGGCGCACCAGGAGACGAGCACGCCCGCGTACGCGTAGGGAAGCGCGGTCAGCAGGTGTGCGGCGCGGATGAGGGCCGGCACGAGCGGGAAGAAGGCGAGCCGGCTGTACGCGGGCGTCCCGTCGGGGCGGTAGACGATGGCACTGGGGTAACCGCGCTCGGCGACGCGCAGGTAGTGGCCGCTGTCCCAGCGGTACAGCACCCAGCGCACCCCGTGCCCGAGGTGGTGGCTGACCAGCAGCAGGACGGCGAAGCCGACGGCCGCCACGGCCAGATGGAGGGCCACCGCGACGGCCGTCTCGCGACGGGCGGGGAGGGATACGAGCCGTGACGGGCGGGAAACGAGCCGTGGAACGACTGCCATCCGTCTCTCTTAGCATGCGAAAGGGGCGACTCCGGGGGTTTTCCCCGGAGCCGCCCCTTTCATACCGATGCGGAGGCCGCGCCTCAGCCGTGGGTGCGCAGCAGCGTGCGCATCGTGCGCATCGCCACCGACAGGTTGGCCAGGTCGAAGGCGTCCGAGCCGCGGATCTCGTCCAGCGTCGTGCGCGCCCGGGTCAGGATCGCGGCGTTGCGCTCCTCCCACTCCACGAAGCGCTCCTCCGGGGTGGAGGCGCCGTTGCCGGCCGACAGGACCTCGGCGGTGAGCGCCGAGTGGGCGGCGTAGAGGTCCTCACGGATGGAGGCACGGGCCATGGACTGCCAGCGGTCGGACCGCGGCAGCTCGATGATCCGGTCCATCAGCTGGGTGATGTGCAGCCGGTCGGCCAGGTCGTAGTAGACCTCGGCCACGTCCAGCGGCTGCTTGCCCGAACGGTCGGCGGTGGCGACGACGTCGAGCGCCGGGAAGGCGGACGAGAATCCGGCGACCTTGACCGCCAGCTCGTCGGGCACCTCGGCGGCGACGAGCTCGTCGTGGATGGACTGCCACCACTCCATGTCGGCGCCGCGCAGCAGCTTGGGCAGCTCGGCCCAGACCGCGTTCACGCCGTCGCGGAAGAACTCGATGGTCTCCGCCAGCTGCAGCGGCTGCGGCCGGTTGTTGAGCAGCCAGCGCGTGCCGCGCTCGACCAGACGGCGCGAGTGCAGCCGCACGCGGGTCTGGACGTCGGCGGCGACCTCGTTGTCCAGCGCCTCGACGGCGTCCCACACGGCGTTGAGACCGAAGATCTCGCGGGCCGCGGTCTGCGCCCGGACGATCTCCTCCAGCGAGGCCCCGGTCTCCTCCCGCAGGCGGTGCAGGAAGGTCGAACCACCGGTGTTGACGGTGTCGTTCACCAGGACGGTGGTGATGATCTCGCGGCTCAGCGCGTGGCTGTCGATCTGCTCGCCGAACGACTGGCGCAGCGCCTGCGGGAAGTAGGCGTAGAGCAGTCGCTGCAGGTACGGGTCGTCGGGCAGCTCGGTGGTGAGCAGCTCCTCGGCCGTGGTGATCTTGATGTAGGCGAGGAGGACCGCCAGCTCGGGCTGGGTCAGCCCGCGGCCGGCCGACAGCCGCTCGCGGATCTGCCGGTCGCTGGGCAGGAACTCCAGCGCGCGGTCCAGGTGGCCGTCGCGGGTGAGCCTGCGCATGATCCGCTGGTGGGCGTGGAGCAGGCTGGGGGCCTGGGCCACGGCATTGGCCAGGGCGACGTTCTGCGCGTAGTTGTTGCGCAGCACCAGCTCGCCGACCTCGTCGGTCATCTCCGCCAGCAGCTTGTTGCGCTGCTTGACGGTCATGTCGCCGTCGATGACGAGGGCGTTGAGCAGGATCTTGATGTTCACCTCGTGGTCGGAGGTGTCCACGCCGGCGCTGTTGTCGATGGCGTCGGTGTTGATCCTGCCGCCGGTGGACTCCGGTCCGCCGGTCAGCGCGAACTCGATGCGGCCGAGCTGGGTCAGGCCCAGGTTGCCGCCCTCGCCGACGACCTTGACCCGCAGGTCCTGGCCGTCGACGCGGATGGCGTCGTTGGCCTTGTCGCCCACGTCGGCGTGCGACTCGGTGGACGCCTTGACGTACGTGCCGATGCCGCCGTTCCACAGCAGGTCGACCGGCGAGCTGAGGATGGCCTTCATCAGCTCGGCGGGGGTCATCTTGGTGACGCCCGGCTCGATGCCCAGGGCCTTGCGCACATGGGCGTTGACCGGGATCGACTTGGCCGTGCGCGGGTGGATGCCACCGCCCTGCGACAGCAGGGAGGTGTCGTAGTCGGCCCAGGAGGAGCGCGGCAGCTCGAACAGACGGCGGCGCTCGGCGTAGGAGACGGCCGCGTCCGGGGTCGGGTCGAGGAAGATGTGCCGGTGGTCGAAGGCGGCGACCAGGCGGATGTGCTCGGAGAGCAGCATGCCGTTGCCGAACACGTCACCGGACATGTCGCCGACGCCGACGACCGTGAAGTCCTCGGTCTGGGTGTTGTGGCCCAGCTCGCGGAAGTGGCGCTTGACCGACTCCCAGGCACCGCGGGCGGTGATGCCCATGCCCTTGTGGTCGTATCCGGCCGAGCCGCCGGAGGCGAAGGCGTCGCCGAGCCAGAAGCCGTAGGACTGCGCGACTTCGTTGGCGATGTCGGAGAAGGTCGCGGTGCCCTTGTCGGCGGCGACGACGAGGTAGGTGTCGTCCTCGTCGTGGCGGACGACGTCCTTGGGCGGCACGACCTCGCCGCCGACCATGTTGTCGGTGATGTCGAGCAGGCCGGAGATGAAGGTCTTGTACGAGGCGATGCCCTCGGCCAGCCACGCGTCGCGGTCCACCGACGGGTCCGGCAGCTGCTTGCCGACGAAGCCGCCCTTGGCGCCGACGGGCACGATGACGGTGTTCTTCACCATCTGCGCCTTGACCAGGCCCAGGACCTCGGTGCGGAAGTCCTCGCGCCGGTCGGACCAGCGCAGACCGCCGCGCGCGACCTTGCCGAAGCGCAGGTGCACGCCCTCGACACGCGGGGAGTAGACCCAGATCTCGAAGGCCGGGCGGGGCGCCGGCAGGTCCGGGATGGCCTGCGGGTCGAGCTTGATCGACAGGTACGGGTGCGGGGCGCCGTCGGCGTCGCGCTGGAAGTGGTTCGTGCGCAGCGTGGCCTTGATGACGGTCAGGAAGGAGCGCAGGATGCGGTCCTCGTCCAGGCTCGCGACCTGGTCGAGGGCACCGTCCAGCTCCTCCTCCATCCCGTCGATGAGCTCGTTGCCGGCGCGCTGGAGGGCCGGGGACATCCGGGCCTCGAAGAGGTTGACCAGCAGCCGCGTGGTGTGGACGTTGTTGCTGAGGGTGTCTTCCATGTACGCCTGGCTGAAGGTCGTACCGGCCTGCCGCAGGTACTTGGCGTACGCCCGGAGCACCATCGCCTGCCGCCAGTCGAGGCCGGCCCGCAGCACGAGGTTGTTGAAGTTGTCGTTCTCCGCGGCGCCGGTCCACACGGCCGCGAAGGCCTCCTGGAAGCGGGTGCGCGCGTCGTCGCCCACGATGTTGTCGGGCAGCCGCAGCCCGAAGTCGTAGATCCAGGCGGTGGCCCGGTCCGAGCAGCGCAGCTCGTACGGGCGCTCGTCGACGACCTCGACGCCCAAGCGGTGCAGCACCGGCAGGACGGCGGAGAGCGAGACCGGCTCGCCCGTGCGGTAGATCTTGAAGCGGCGCTCGCCCGGCTTCGCGCCGACCGGCTCGTACAGGCTCAGCTCGAAGTCGCGGTCGCCTCCGGCCGCGGTCAGCTTCTCCAGGTGACCGAGGTCGGAGACGGCGCCGCGGGGGCTGTGGTCCGCCTTGTAGCCCTCGGGGAAGGCCTGGCCGTAGGTGCGCAGCAGCTCGGCGGCGCGCTCCTCGCCGACCTCGGCGGTCAGCGTCTCGGCGAAGCCGTCGGCCCAGGAGCGGGCGGCCTCCACCAGGCGCTGCTCGATGCGGTCGGCGTCGGCGTCGGTGAGGTCGGGCAGGGTGGCGCCGGGCTCGACGCGGACGACGAAGTGCAGGCGGGAGAGGACCGACTCGGTGTTCCAGGCGGTGAAGTCGACGCTGGAGCCGCCGAGCTCCTCCTTGAGGATGTCGATCAGGCGCAGCCGGACGCCGGTGGTGTAGCGGTCGCGCGGCAGGTAGACCAGGGCGGAGTAGTAGCGCCCGTACTCGTCGCGGCGCAGGTACGACCGCAGCCGGCGGCGCTCCTGCAGGTAGAGCACGCTGGTGGCGATGGACCGCAGCTGGTCGGTGTCCGTCTGGAACAGCTCGTCGCGCGGGTAGGTCTCCAGGATCTGGAGCAGGTCGCGGCCGTCGTGGCTGTCGGGGCGGAAGCCGGCGTCGTCCAGGACCTGGGCGACCTTGCGGCGGATGACCGGGACGCGGCGCACGGACTCGGTGTACGCGGCGGAGGAGAACAGGCCCAGGAAGCGGCGCTCGCCGGTGACGTTGCCCGCGGCGTCGAACTTCTTGACCCCGACGTAGTCGAGGTAGGAGGGGCGGTGGACGGTGGCGCGGCTGTTGGCCTTGGTCAGCACCAGCAGCTTGTGCTCGCGGGCCTTGGCGCGGGCGTCCGCCGGCAGCCGGCTGAAGGAGGGCGAGGAGGGGCGCGAGAGCGGCGCGTGGTGGCCGTCGTGGTGCCCGTCGGGGGTGTGGGAGGGGTCGGAGCGCAGGATGCCCAGCCCGGTGCCGGGAACGGCCGTCAGGACGTCCTCCTCGCCGCCGCTGGTGGCGACCTTGGTCAGGTCGTACTCGCGGTAGCCGAGGAAGGTGAAGTGATCGGCGGCGAGCCAGCGCAGCAGCTCACGGGCCTCGTCGAGCTCGGTGCCGGGGATGTCGTTCGTCGGCTCGTCGGCGAGGCCGTCGGCGATGCGCAGGGCGGCGTCGCGCATCTTGCCCCAGTCCTCGACGGTCTCGCGGACGTCGTTGAGGACGCGCAGCAGGTCGGCGGCGATCTGCTTGAGGTCGTCGCGGTCGGTCTCGCGGTCGATCTCGACGTGGATCCAGGACTCGACGAGCGCGTCGTGCGGCGCCTCGGTGTCCGTGCCCGTGCCGTGGGCGTCGCAGGCGGAGCCGAGGACCTCGAGCAGGCGGCCGGTCACGTCGCGGCGCACGATCACCTGCGGGTGGATGACGACGTGGATGCCGCGGTTCTGCCGGGAGAGCTCGTTGGTGACGGAGTCGACCAGGAAGGGCATGTCGTCGGTGACGACCTCGACCACGGAGTGGCTGGACGTCCAGCCGTTCTCCTCCACGGTCGGGGTGTGGACGCGCACGTTCGCGGTGCCCTGCGGCCGCTGCTCGGCCAGGCGGTAGTGCGACATGGCCGCGCCGTAGATGTCGACCGGATCCCGTCCGGTGAGGTCCTCGGGCGCGGTGTGCAGGTAGTAACGCTGGAGGTAGGCGGTCATGGTCTCGTGGTCGACCCCGCCCTCACCCTGGGGTCCGGCCGGGCGTGGGCCCCCGGCCGATCCGGTTTCAGCGACGCGGGCCGCCCGCTCGAGCAAATCGGCCTTGGCTTCGTCCAGCTTGGTCTGCATGTCCTCTGGCTCCTGTCGCGCGCCGTTGCGAGACATAGGTGGTGATGGCTTCACGCCGTGACCCGGAGTCTCCGGTCGTCTTCGACGTTATGCCGGGATGAGGGGTGACCGGGACGTTCTCGATGAAGTTCGTGTGAAGCGCCCGGTTCCGGGGACCAGCGGCGGCCCGGGAGCGGTGGCATCCCGGGCGCAGGGCAGGGGCGACGTCGCCCCTGCTGGATATCGCGCTGATCACCTGGTAAGGCTATCGCTCTTCCCCCCGAAAACGTCACGAGCCGCTTTCGTACAAATCCGGGGCCCGAACTTTGACGCTCTGGACAGCGACGACTCACCCGACGAGACGCTCGGCCTCCGCGACGGCCTCCGCCAGACTGTCCACAACCGGGACACCGGCCTCCGCCAGACTCTCGCGGCTGTGCGAACCGCCCGTGTACAGCACGGCGTGCGCACCGACGTGGGCCGCCGCCACGGCGTCGTCCACTGCGTCGCCGATGACCACCGTGCGGCGGGCGCTCACCCCGTCCAGGCCGGCTATGTGGCGGGCCATGTGCTCCGCCTTGCTGCCGCCGGACGGGCCCGTACGTCCGTCCACTCGGATGAACCGGCGCTCGATGCCGAAGCCGCGCACCAGCGGCAGCAGGTCCTCGTGCCCGTACATCGACATGATCGACTGCGTGCCGCCCGCCTCCTGCCAGCTCCGCAGCAGCGACTCGGCCCCGTCCGCGAGCGCGCAACGTATGAGGTGGTCCCGGTAGTACCGCTGGAAGACCAGGTCCATGTGGTCCCACTCGGCCGGGGTGGGAAGGCGGCCCATCAGCCGCTCGTAGAAGCGCGGGATCGGCACGCAGTACAGCTCGCGGTAGCGCGCGAGGGTGATGGGCTCCAGGCCGATCTCGGCGAAGGCGGCGTTGCTCGCCGATATCACCGCGTCGATGTCGTGGAAGAGCGTGCCGTTCCAGTCCCAGACGAGGTGCGCCGGCCCGTCCCCGTTCACGGCCTTCACGGCGTTCACGGTCTTCACAGCGCCCTCGGCCGCGGCAGCGCTTCCAGCGTCTTCTACGTTGTGCGTCCCCATGCCCAGACGGTACCCGGGGGCTGTGACAACCCCCGGACCGGTGTCAGATCAGGTTCGGGATCTCCTGCACGCCGAACCACATCAGGTCGTGGTCGTCGGCGCCGTCCACCGTGAACTGCGCGTCGTCGTCGCCCCGGTCCGCCGCGCCCAGGGCGGCGGCAGCGGCGGTCACGTCCTCCTCCGCGTCGTCGGAGTCGACGTGCACGGCCGCCGCCTTCCGCAGCGGCACCGGCTCGGCCAGCCGCACCCAGCCGAGCGCCGACTGGTCCAGGCCCCGCTCCGGGTCGATGGTCACGGCGCCGTCCGGCACGTCCACGGCGACGACCACCCGCCGGCGCGGGGCCCGCGGGTCTGCGGCCAGCCGGCGCAGCGAGCCCTGGGCGGCGCGGCCGAGGGCCGCGTACTCCAGCTCCTCGATGTCCTCCGAGACGTACCACTCGCGCAGGGCGGGAGTGACGGCGTAGGCGTCCAGCGGCGCCGGGCCCAGCTCGCCCGCCTTGTGCGCCTCGGCGAGGCCGGGGAGGGTCAGGGGGACGTAGACGCGCATGACCGCCGCTTTCCTGGGTGACTGAGGGCTTACGAACAGTGCTGCCAGCATACGGGCGCGAGTCCCCCTTCGAAGTGCCGGTCACCCCCACGGTCCGGCCCGTCGGTCACCGGGGTTCCCGGCCGCACCCGCGCGACACGGCCCGCCTCCCCGGATAGGTGAACCCCGCCCGCCGCGCCGTCGCCCGCGCCGCGTCCTTGCCGTCCCCGCGAAGGCGCCGGTAGAAGATCCACGACCGACCTACCGCCCGGTACGACGCACCGGGCCCGGGCACCGCGGGGGCGAGAGATGCACAGGACGAAGAGCGGCCTCAGGAACGCGCCGCCACGCCGGCCGGACACCCGGCGTACGGACACCCGGCGCCCGGCCGACGGGCCCGCCGCCCGCCGCCGCGAACGCGAGCGGCACCCCGCTACTGGTTCGCCGAGCGCCTGCTGCTCACCCTCAGCGGGCAGCGCCCGGTGCACTGGATGCTCGGCTACGCCCTCGGCCCCGCCTACGACCAGCTGACCGAGCTGGCCCCCGGCGCGCCCCTGCGCCCCGAGCCGCCGGGCGGCGCCACCCCGGTCGTACGCCGCTGCGACGAGTTCCGGCCCCGGCCCGGGGTGATCGAGGCGTACGCGCGGATCGCCTCCGGCGACCGGCTGCAGGCGCTGGCCTTCCGGCTCGAGCACTGCCCCGACCTGCGCTGGCGGTGCTCGGCCGTCGAGCTGGGCGGGGCGCGGCGGCCATGACGCGGGGCAGCGCGGCCATGCGGTGGTCCGCGGGCGGGGGGGGAGAACGCCGGAGGGGCGGGACACCCGTGGTGTCCCGCCCCTCCGCGCCCGCCGGTGCGGACTACTTCTTGCGACGGCGGCCGCCACCGCCACCGCTGCGCTGCGCCTTGCGGCGCTCGGCGCGGGTCAGGCCGTCCGCCTCGGAGCGGTACTCACCCGGCTCGTCGTTGGCGAAGTCGCCCTCGACCACGCCGCCCTCGCCGTCCACGGTAGGGGCGGAGAAGTGCAGCCGGTCGGGCCGCTGCGGGGCGGCGAGGCCCTTCGCACGGATCTCGGGACGGGCGGCAGGCACGGTGTCCTGGACCTTCTCCAGCGACGGCCGCTCGGCCTCGTCGACCGGGACCTCCTCCAGCTGCTGGTCGACCTGGACCTCCAGGTTGAACAGGTAGCCGACGGACTCCTCCTTGATGCCCTCCATCATGGCGGTGAACATGTCGAAGCCCTCGCGCTGGTACTCCACGAGCGGGTCCTTCTGGGCCATGGCCCGCAGGCCGATGCCCTCCTGGAGGTAGTCCATCTCGTAGAGGTGCTCGCGCCACTTGCGGTCCAGGACGGACAGCACGACGCGCCGCTCGAGCTCGCGCATGATGTCGGAGCCCAGCTGCTCCTCGCGAGCCGCGTACTGCTCGGCGATGTCGTCCTTGATGGACTCGGCGATGAACTCGGCGGTGATGCCCGCGCGGTCGCCGGCGGCGTCCTCGAGCTCCTCGATGGTCACGCGCACGGGGTAGAGCTGCTTGAAGGCGCTCCACAGCCGCTCGAGGTCCCACTCCTCCGCGAAGCCCTCGACGGTCTCCTGGCGGATGTAGTCGTCGATGGTGTCGTCCATGAAGTGCCGGATCTGCTCCTGCAGATCCTCGCCCTCCAGGACGCGGCGGCGCTCGCCGTAGATGACCTCGCGCTGGCGGTTGAGCACCTCGTCGTACTTCAGGACGTTCTTACGGGTCTCGAAGTTCTGCTGCTCGACCTGGGACTGGGCGGAGGCGATGGCGCGGGTGACCATCTTGTTCTCGATCGGCACGTCGTCGGGGACGTTGGCCATGGCCATCACGCGCTCGACCATCTGGGCCTTGAACAGGCGCATCAGGTCGTCGCCCAGCGACAGGTAGAAACGGGACTCGCCGGGGTCGCCCTGACGGCCGGAGCGGCCGCGCAGCTGGTTGTCGATGCGGCGGGACTCGTGGCGCTCGGTGCCCAGGACGTACAGGCCGCCCAGCGACTTGACCTCCTCGAACTCCTCCTTGACCGCGGACTCGGCCTTCTTGAGGGCGTCGGGCAGCGCCGCCGCCCACTCCTCGACGTGCTCGACCGGGTCCAGGCCGCGCTGGCGCAGCTCCGCCTCGGCGAGGTCGTCGGGGTTGCCGCCGAGCTTGATGTCCGTACCACGGCCGGCCATGTTGGTGGCGACCGTGACGGCGCCCTTGCGGCCGGCCTGGGCGACGATCGACGCCTCGCGCTCGTGGTGCTTGGCGTTGAGCACCTCGTGCGGGATGCCGCGCTTGGCGAGCTGCTGCGAGAGGTACTCGGACTTCTCGACCGAGGTGGTGCCGACCAGGATCGGCTGGCCCTTCTCGTGCTTCTCGGCGATGTCCTCGACGACGGCGGCGAACTTCGCGACCTCGGTGCGGTAGATCAGGTCCGACTGGTCCATGCGCTGCATGGGCCGGTTCGTCGGGATCGGCACCACGCCGAGCTTGTAGATCTGGTGGAACTCGGCGGCCTCGGTCATGGCCGTACCGGTCATGCCGGACAGCTTGCCGTAGAGGCGGAAGAAGTTCTGCAGGGTGATCGTGGCGAGCGTCTGGTTCTCGTCCTTGATGTCCACCCCTTCCTTCGCCTCGATCGCCTGGTGCATGCCCTCGTTGTAGCGGCGGCCGGCGAGGATACGGCCGGTGTGCTCGTCGACGATCATGACTTCGCCGTCCATGACGACGTAGTCCTTGTCCTTCTTGAACAGTTCCTTCGCCTTGATGGCGTTGTTCAGATAGCCGACGAGCGGGGTGTTGACCGACTCGTAGAGGTTGTCGATGCCCAGCCAGTCCTCGACCTTGGCGACGCCGGCCTCGTGGATGGCGACCGTGCGCTTCTTCTCGTCGACCTCGTAGTCGCCGGTCTCCTCGATGCCCTTCTGCGGGTTGGCGGGCTCGCCCTTGGTCAGCCGGGTGACCAGCTTGGCGAAGTCGCCGTACCACTTGGTGGCCTGGTCGGCCGGACCGGAGATGATCAGCGGCGTACGGGCCTCGTCGACCAGGATGGAGTCGACCTCGTCGACGACCGCGAAGTTGTGGCCGCGCTGGACCAGCTCGTCCTGCGACCAGGCCATGTTGTCGCGCAGGTAGTCGAAGCCGAACTCGTTGTTCGTGCCGTACGTGATGTCGCAGTTGTACTGTTCGCGACGCTGCGCCGGGGTCATGTTGGCGAGGATGCAGCCCACCGACAGGCCGAGGAACTTGTGCACCCGGCCCATCAACTCGGAGTCGCGCTCCGCGAGGTAGTCGTTCACCGTGATCAGGTGGACGCCCTTGCCGGACAGCGCGTTCAGGTACGCGGGGAGGGTACCGACGAGGGTCTTGCCCTCACCGGTCTTCATCTCCGCCACGTATCCCAGGTGCAGGGCGGCACCGCCCATGAGCTGCACGTCGTAGTGACGCTGACCGAGGACGCGCTTGGCGGCCTCGCGGACGGTCGCGAAGGCCTCGGGCAGCAGGTCGTCCAGGCTCTCACCGTCGGCGTACCGCTGCTTGTACTCCTCGGTCAGGCCACGCAGCTCGGCGTCGGAGAGGTTGAGGAAGTCCTCTTCGATGGAATTGACCTGGTCCGCGATGCGGTGCAGCTTGCGCAGGATCTTGCCTTCTCCTGCACGCATGATCTTGCCGAAGACGGACACGTAGGCTGGCTCCTTGCCGGTCGGGCCTGGGCACGGTGGGGTGCGCGGGCACGACGGGACAGTCCCCGCCGCAACGGCCATCGTAAGCGAGGACCCCGCCGCGCCGGGAGGTCCGTCGCCACCCAGGCCGGGTGTCACCCACAGGGAGAACGAACGGCGCTCCCGGAAGGTGCCGGGCACCGATATTCGGACGCCGTTCCGCGGGCTCCTCTCTACACTCCGGCCATGGAGCCCATACAGCTGACCACCGAACGGCTCGTGCTGCGCCCCTTCACCCCCGCCGACGTGCCCGCGGTGCACTCCGCCTGCCAGGACCCGGACATTCCGCGCTACACCCACGTGCCCTCCCCCTACTCGCTGGAGCACGCCCGCGCCTTCGTCGAGGAGATGTCCCCGAACGGATGGCGCGACGACTCCATGTACAACTTCGGGCTCTTCGGCCGCGACGACGACCGCCTCGTCGGCTCCATGGGCCTGCACCGGCTCGCCGAGCTCCGCACCCCCGAGCGGCAGGCGGAGCTCGGTTACTGGACCGCCAAGGAGGCCCGCGGCCGCGGCCACACCGTGGAGGCGGCGCGCGAGGTGATCCGCTGGGCCTTCGAGGACCTCGGCGTCGAGCGCCTGGAGTGGTACGCCGAGGCCGGGAACGAGGGCTCGCGCCGTGTCGCGCTCAAGGCGGGCTTCCGGATGGAGGGGATCCAGCGCGCGAAGATCCACCACAACGGCACCCGCCGCGACGCCTGGACCGGATCCCTCCTCCCCTCCGACCTCGGGATGCCGTCGCCCACGCCCTACCTGCCCTTTCCCGAGCGCGGCTGATCTTCCCGGCGGCGATGTCAGTGGCCGGCTCTAGGGTGACGGGTATGACGACCGCCGCCACCCCCAACGGCCGTACGAGCACCGCCCGTACGCCCGCGACGCCCCGGCCCGAGGCCGAACTGTCCGCCGACGAGGCCCGGCGGCTGGCGCTGCGCGCCCAGGGCCTGCTCGGCGCGCCCGACCGGCGCGCGGCGACGCGCGGAGTGCTGCGCCGGCTGGGCGCGGTCCAGCTGGACACGATCTCGGTGCTGGCGCGTTCCCACGAGCTGGTGCCGTACGCGCGCCTGGGCGCGGTCGGGCGGGAAGCGGTCGAGGAGGCGTACTGGTCCGGTGACCACGCCTTCGAGTACTGGTCGCACGCGGCGTGCATCCTGCCCGTCGAGGAGTGGCCGCTCTTCGCCTTCCGGCGCCGCGCCCTGCGGGCGCGCGGCCACCGCTGGCACGTGATGCAGAACTCCGAGCGCTCGTGCGCGGCCGTCCGCGCCCGTCTCGAGGCCGACGGGCCCCTGACGGCGGCGGAATTGGGCGGCGCGCGCAACGGCGGCGAGTGGTGGGACTGGTCCGAGACCAAGATCGCGGTGGAGTGGCTGCTCGACACCGGTGAGGTGGTGTGCACGCGGCGGCGCGGCTGGAAGCGGGTGTACGACCTGGCCCGGCGCGCGGTGCCGGACGCGCTCTTCCACGACGACCTCGACGACGCCGAGTGCACCCGGCGCCTGGTCGCGCAGGCCGGCGCGGCGATGGGCGTGGCGACGCGGGCGGACCTGGCCGACTATCACCGGCTCAGGGGCGAGCAGGTGGACGCGGTCATCGAGGGCACGGGCCTGGTCCCGGTCGCGGTGGCGGGCTGGTCCAAGCCGGCCTGGGCGGACCCGGCGGCGCTGGCCGAGGACGCCCGGGGACGGCACCGCACGACGCTGCTGTCGCCGTTCGACTCCCTGATCTGGGACCGGCCGCGCACGGAGCGGATATTCGGCTTCACCCACCGGCTGGAGGCGTACGTGCCCAAGGCGAAGCGGGTGCACGGCTACTTCGCGATGCCCCTGCTGACGGGCGGCCGGCTGGCCGGGCGGGTGGACCCGGCGCGCGAGGGGCGGACGCTGGTGGCCCGGCAGGTCTCCCTCGAGGGGCCCCGGGCCGTGGAGCCCATGGCCCGGGCGCTGCGGGAGGCCGCGGAGTGGGTGGGCTGCGACGCCGTGCGCGTCGAGCGCTGCGACGACGCCCGCCTGGCCGCGGCGCTGGTCTCGGCCCTCGGCTGACGGCACCGGCCGGGGCCGCCGGCGGAACGGGCCCGGGGACACCGGAATCACGGACCGCCGGGCTCCGGTCACCGGTCACCGGTCACCGGATCTCGAGGATCTTCTCCCGCATCGCGTAGACCACGGCCTCCATCCTGGAGTGCAGCTGCAGCTTCTCCAGGATGTTGCGGACGTGGTTCTTGACGGTGTTCTCGCTGATGAACAACTCCTTGGCGATGTCGCGGTTGTTCATCCCCGTCGCCACGAGCTTGAGCACCTCCAGCTCGCGGTCGGTGAGCCGGGGCGCCGGCACCAGCCGTCGCTCGTCGGTGCGCTGGATCATCGACTTGAACTCGGTCAGCAGCTTGGACGCCATCGAGGGGCTGATCTGGGACTGCCCGTCCGCCACCGCGCGGATGGCCGTCGCCACCTCGTCCGTGGAGATCTCCTTGAGGAGATAGCCGGTCGCCCCGGCCTTGATGGCGTCGTAGAGGTCGGCCTCCTCGTCGCTGATCGTCAGCATGATGATCTTCGCGCTGGGGGCCACCTCCTTGATGGAGGTGCAGGCCTCGATCCCGCCGCGCTTGGGCATGCGGACGTCCATCAGCACGATGTCGGGCAGCAGGTCGGCCGCCTTGTCCACCGCCTCCGCGCCGTCCCCGGCCTCCCCCACGACCAGGATGTCCTCCTCGTGCGCGAGGACGATCTCCAGTCCCCGGCGGAAGAGGGCGTGGTCGTCCACGACCAGAACCCGGATCGGCTCCGCCCGGGCGGCCCCCCGGTCCGGGTGGGCGCCCCCGTCGTCGTCCTCACCGGGCCCGGTCACGAGTCCGAACCTGTCCGCCATCGTTCCTCCCCCTGAAGGCCATGGCCCCTCGCGGTTGCACAGTCTGCGCCGCCCCAACCGGTTTCGGAGGACCGGAGGTTGGCCCCTCATGATTCCATGCCGGGCCGCCGGGCAGTGCTCTTCGCGGTCGCACGGCGGTGCCCCGGGGGCGCACCGGCGCTCCTGGGGCACCTTCAACGGGTTCAACGGCTCACACGGGCCACGGCCGCCGATCGCGGCCGTGGCCGCGCGCTTCAGCCTCCGAGTGCTCCGCCCGAGCCGCCGGGCTCCGCCTCGAAGAGCGGGTCGGCGTTGAGGCGGATGACGCCGTAGTCGTAGGCGTGTCGCCGGTAGACGACGCTGGGCAGCTTGGACTCGGAGTCGACGAACAGATAGAAGTCGTGGCCGACCAACTCCATTTCGTAGAGCGCCTGGTCGAGCGTCATCGGGGCTGCGGAGTGGGTCTTCTCGCGGACCACCAGCGGCCCTTCGCCCTGGACCTCCAGCGAACCCATGTGTGTGACGGGCACCCCGCCCGTCTGCTGCTCCGAAGCCAGCTGACCGCTGTCGTTGAGTTCCGCGGCGCCGATGACGGTCGCCGCGACGTTGCTCGCCGGGATGCGTCCGTTGCCCCGGCGGTCGTGGCGCTTGTCGTGCTCCTTGCGCAGTCGCGCCTCGAGCTTGTTGGTTGCCAGATCGAGCGCGGCGTAGGGATCCGTCGCCGCGGCCTCCGCCCGGATCACCGGTCCACGGGAGATCACCGTGATCTCCACCCGGTCCGACCGGTCTGCCTGCCTGGGGTTGGGCTCCTTGGACACCTCCACGTCGAGGCGAATCACCTTGCCGTCCAGCTTCTGGACCTTGTCCAGCTTCAGCTTCTCGGCCACGTGCTTGCGAAACCGCTCGGGCACCTCTGTCTTGCGGCCCTTGACGACGATGTCCACGCAGAACTCCGTTCCCGGATCGCCCCGCCGAAGGTTGCGGAGCGCATCCCTCTTGCAACAGGCTCCGGGGTTCTCCGGAGCCACCGACTAGGCGGTTTCCACCTCCTCCTCCCCCGTCGACAAGATCTGCACCCCCTGGCTTCGAGCCCCTTCGCGCTTGTCTCAAGCTTCATCGAAGGCGTACGAAACGCGCCAATCGGAGATATGAGGCATAGCTCCTGCCATTCCTCACAACCGAACATATCTCGCTGGGAAGCCCGTCGGTACCCCCTACCGCGACGTACCTCCATTCAGGTGTTTTCCCGCCGTTTCCCTCAGGAACGAAGGGCCTTCTCCGTCAGTTCCGGTGGTTTTCGAAAGCACGCGGGGAAGCCGCGATCACGGCGGCACCCACGACGCGGCCACCCGCCGCGGACACCGCCCGCGCCGCCTCCGCCAGCGAGGCCCCGGTCGTCATCAGGTCATCCACCACCATCACCTGCTTTCCCTGCAGCCACAGGCGTCCCACTCGTTCTGTTACCCCCATCGCCCCCGCCACATTCGCCCTGCGGTGCGATGCGTCCAGCCCCGCCTGATCCGCGACCGCCCGCCGCAGCCGCAGCACGGCCGCCACCCGGGCCGGTATCCCGGCGGCGCGCAGCCCGCGCGCCGCCGCCAGAGCGATCCGGCGCCCGGCGTCATGCCCCCGCCCGGCCACCGCCCTCCGCGTGGAAGGCACCGGGACGAGCAGCAGAGGGCCGCTCCCGCCCCGTACATCCCCCGCCGCACCGGACCGTCGCACCCCCATGACCGCGCCCGCCAGCGCGGCGCCCAGCGGCTCCGCCAGTCCCATCGCTCCACGCTCCTTGTGCGCCAGCAGCACATGCCGCACCGCGTCCGCGTACGGCGCGGCCGCCTGCACCGACGGCAGCCCCGGCGGCACCGGATCCGGCACCACCCGGCGCGCCCGCCCACCGCACAGCCGTATCCGGCACTCCGCGCACAGCACAAGGCGGGACCGCCCGCAACCCGCGCACACCGGCGGCAGCACCAGGCCCGTGATCTCCCGCCACCATCCGCGCATGCCTCTACTGTCCCGCCGCGGCGGCACCCCCGCCACCCCTGTGGAAAACCCCGAAAACCGGGCCCCGACCAGCACGAACGCCAGGGCCTCAGTCGGGGGGCACCTCGGCCAGGCCGTCACCCCGGGTAGACCGGAGCCGAGCCTTCCTTGCCCACCAGCTTCCAGTTCGACTCCGGAAGCAGCCGGAAGATGCCGCCGTCGCCCTCGGCGACCAGCGCCTGCGCCTTGCCGGGCGTCTCGGACGCGGCGATGCCGCGCACCACGGTGATGCCGGGCAGCCCCGAACCGTTCGGCTGGGATCCGTCGGTCTCGACGTACTGCAGCTGCTGCGGGCCGCCCTGCTCCCTGCCCGCCACCAGCAGCCGGCTCGCGCCCGCCCACGACACCGCGACGACGTCCTCGAGCCGCGGGGCCACGGAACGCAGCTCCTGCACCGACAGGCTCGGCCGTCCCACGCTCCCCCGGCGCTCGACCCTGCCGAGCTTGAGGACCGTATGGTCCCCCTTCGTCACCAGCAGCGCGATCCGGACGCCGTCCGCCGCGACCCGCACCCCGCTGATCCGCCCGCCGTCCAGCCCGGGCACCTGGACCTCCTCGGGCGCGCCCGTGCCGCCCGCCAGCCGCAGCAGCCGCGGCCGATCCGGGTCCTGGTCCGCGAACCACAGGTCGCCCAGTCCGTCCCAGCTCGGAGCGGTCAGCCCCGTCCTCGCGGTGCCGCCGCCGTGCACGGTCACCCGGGCCTCGCCGAGCGGCGCGCCGCCCTGCAGGGGGGCGACGAACAGCAACTGACCGTTGGCGGACACCCCGGCCGCGCGCCGCTGGTGGCGATCCACCGCGACCGACCGCAGCTGGGCCGCGCCGTCCGTGCCGAACGGCCCCGCCACCCGGCGCGCCTCGTGGTCGGTGTCGGCCAGGCTCACCATCCGGTGCTGGCCGTCGACGAAGTACTGCCGATCCGGCCGCCCGGAGGTCTGGTCCGACGCGTACTCCTTGGCCTGCTCCCGGCCGAGCGTGCACAGCCGCGAGCCGTCCTTGCGCTGCAGCGTCACATCGGTGACCTTGGCGGACTCCTGAACGGTGTACAGCAGCTGCGCGGCCATGCGCCGGCACTGCTCCTGGTCCGCGCCGGCCGCCCGGTCGTTCAGCCGCACCTTCAGGGCGTTCGAATCGTCCAGGGACAGCCGCGGCTCGACCAGGCGCGTACCGGTCGGGAAGGCCGTCCCGGCGACCGGGTCCAGCCAGTTCGTGGGCCCGTCCAGCAGCGCCTTGACCCCGGAGGTCACCGGGTCTATCCGCTTGCGCAGGTACACCGGGTCCGCGACGAGCACGCCCCGGGTGCTGTCCGCGCCGCCCCCGTCCGGGCCCAGCTCGGCGAAGTAGTACTTATTGACCGACCGGTAGATGCGCTGGAAGTCCGAGACCCCCAGCACCAGCCCGGCGTCCAGCGCGTCGATGCGCCACTCGCCGTCCTCGCGCGCCATGTGCAAGGTCGTCGTGAACTGCTGTTCGTCCGGCTTGTACGCGTGCTTGGCGTCCACCCGCGCGATCTGCTTGCCGGTCAGGGTGACGGTGTAGGACTGCTCCCGGTCGCCCCCGCGGCGCTCGACGCGCACCTGCGGGGTGCGGTCGAGCACGATGGTCGCCGCGGACGGGTCCCAGTGCCGCTTGACGCTCTTGGCCAGGTACATCCGGGCCGTCTCGTAGTCCGGGTCGTCGCTCGTCGTCGCCTCGAGGAAGCCCGCCACCAGTTCCTGGGGGTGCTCGTTCTTGTGCGGCGGCACGCCGTACACGCGCACCTGCGCGTCGGCGTCGGCACGCTGCGAGGAGTCGACCGAGCTCACCTCGCCGCTGCCGGGCATCGAGGCACAGCCGGCCAGCAGCATGCCGACGACCACCGGCACGCCGAATCCCGCCGCCCGCCGGCCGCGGCCGCCGCCGGCCATCCGCCGGGTCCTACGCCTGACCGTCACGGTCGCCTCCGGTCGTCCCTCGACCGCCGCCCCCGGACCCATGGCCCGCCCGGTCACCGTTCTTCTCGTTCCTGTCCCCGCCGAGCGTCCCGCCCGGACGCGGCACCACGCGTGCCCCGCTGCCCGGCAGGGCGGTCGGATCCGCCGTCGGGCGTACGTTCCTGGTCTGCGCCGGCACCGGCGCCTGCCTTCCCGGCAGCGCCTGCGGCACCCCCGCTTCGTTCAGCCCGCGGTTGCGCCGCGAGTCGTCCGGTTCCAGCGGGATCGGCGATCCGCGCAGCGTGTCGCCGGCCGTGCGCGGCAGGGTCAGCCGGAACTGCGAACCGCCGCCCGGCTCGCCCCAGGCCTGCAGCCAGCCGCCGTGCAGCCGCGCGTCCTCGACCGCGATCGACAGGCCCAGGCCGGTGCCGCCGGTCGTCCGCGCCCGAGCGGGGTCGGCCCGCCAGAAGCGGTTGAACACCCGCGTCGCCTCGCCCGGCTTGAGGCCGACGCCGTAGTCGCGCACCGCGACCGCCACGGCGCCGCCGGCCACGGCCAGCCGCACCACCACGTCCCGGCCCTCGCCGTGCTCCACGGCGTTGACCACGAGATTGCGCAGGATCCGCTCCAGGCGCCGGGCGTCCGCCTCGGCGATCACCGGCTGTTCGTCGCCGCGTACGAGCAGCCTGCTGCCCTTGCGGTCCGCGAGCGGAAGAGCGGCGTCGATCACCCGGTTCACCACGTCGCGCAGGTCTATCGGCTCGGCCTCCAGGGCGGCCGCGCCCGCGTCGAACCGGCTGATCTCCAGCAGGTCCGCCAGCAGCGACTCGAAGCGGTCGAGCTGCCCGAAGAGCAGCTCCGCCGAGCGCGCGGTCACCGGGTCGAAGCCGTCGCGCGCCTCGTGGATGACGTCCGCGGCCATCCGCACGGTCGTCAGCGGCGTCCGCAGCTCGTGCGAGACGTCCGAGACGAAGCGCCGCTGCATGCGCGACAGCTCCTCCAGCTGCTGGATCTTCACCTGGAGGTTCTGCGCCATCTTGTTGAAGGCTTCACCCAGACGCGCGATGTCGTCCTCGCCGGTGACCTTCATCCGTTCCTGCAGCACGCCGGCGGCGAGCCGCTCGGAGATGCTCGCGGCCATCCGCACAGGCGTGACGATCTGCCGCACCACCAGCCACGCGATGGCGCCCAGCAGCACCACCACGAACACCCCGGCGGTCGTCAACGTGCCCTTGACCAGGCTCAGCGACTTCTCCTCCTGGGTGAAGGGGAAGAGGTAGTAGAGCTGGTACGGCTCGCCGTTGACGTCGTACATCCGCTTGCCGACGATCAGCGCCGGCTCGCCCTCGTCCGAGGCGCTGCGCTTGATCGTGCCGGGCTTCTCGAACGTGCCCGTACGCACGTCCAGCTGCCGGCGCAGATCCGCCGGCACGCTGCGCTCGGGGTCGATGTCCCCCGAAGCCCGCGGGCCGCGCGTACCGCCGACGCCCACGTACGAACCGCTGCCGTCGCCCGCGGCACTGAGCGCCACCACGTGGTACACACCCTGGCCACCGCTGGCCAGCTGCTGCACCAGGGCGGTCAGCCACGCACCGGAGTCGGGATTGCCCCGGCCGCCGGACTGCGAGCCGTCCTGGCCGCGTCCCTCGGCACCCGGGTCGGCGGCGTCCCTCGCCGCCTTGAAACCACCCTCGGCCTGGCTCTGCGAGGCGTGCCGCTTCGCGTCGAGGAGACCGTTGCGCACCTGCCCGATGACGACGATGCCCAGCAGCAGCACCACGCCGAGCGACATCAACAGCGTGGTGGCGACCACCCGAAGCTGGATGTTGCGACGCCACAGCCGCATCGCGGGCAGCAGCGGACGCCGCACCCAGCGCACGTACAGGCGCAGCAGCGGATGCACCGGCCCCGCGCCCGCGCCGTCCGACAGCAGCCTTCCGGCACGCCACAGACGGCGGAAGAACGATATGCCGCCGCCCGACGACGTGCCGACGGGCCGCCCCGTGTCCCGCTCCGGAGCGGCACCGTTGCCCGGCATGTCAGCTCGGCCCCGCCTTGTAGCCCACACCACGGACGGTCACCACGATCTCCGGCCGCTCGGGGTCCTTCTCGACCTTCGAGCGCAGCCGCTGTACGTGCACGTTCACCAGCCGCGTGTCGGCGGCGTGGCGGTAGCCCCAGACCTGCTCGAGCAGCACCTCGCGGGTGAACACCTGCCACGGCTTACGTGCCAGCGCCACCAGCAGGTCGAACTCCAGCGGCGTCAGCGCGATCGACTGCCCGTCGCGCTTGACCGAGTGGCCGGCCACGTCGATCACCAGATCGCCGATGGTCAGCTGCTCCGGCGCCGGCTCCTCCGACCTGCGCAGACGGGCCCGGATGCGGGCCACCAGCTCCTTCGGCTTGAACGGCTTGACGATGTAGTCGTCCGCGCCGGACTCCAGCCCGACCACCACATCGACGGTGTCGCTCTTCGCCGTCAACATCACGATCGGCACCCCGGACTCGGCCCGGATCAGTCTGCACACCTCAATGCCGTCACGGCCGGGCAGCATCAGATCGAGCAATACAAGATCGGGTTTGGCCTCTCGAAAAGCAGCGAGAGCCTTGTCGCCATCCGCTACGAACGACGGCTCGAAACCCTCACCACGAAGCACAATTCCGAGCATCTCGGCCAGTGCTGTGTCGTCGTCGACGACAAGGACGCGTCCCTTCATATCGACATCATCCCATTACCCGATCGTGACCTGTCACACAGCTCCGCCAGACCCGCCTCCGTGACGGGTGAGAGAACGCCGTTTTCCGTGACAATCGCGGTCACCAACTCCGGCGGTGTGACATCAAACGCAGGATTGTAGGCCTGCGCACCCACCGGGGCGACGGGGACAGAAGCCGTCGTTCCCGTCGCGTCGGCCGTCGTCGGCAACTCCGTCACCTCGTGACCGGGCCGCTGCTCCACCTCGATCGCCGCGCCCTCCTGAGTACCGAGGTCGACGGTCGTGGTGGGCGCGACGACGACGAACGGCACATGGTGATAGCGGGCCAGCACGGCCAGCGGATAGCTGCCGACCTTGTTGGCCACCGAGCCGTCCGCGGCTATCCGGTCCGCGCCGATGAGCACCGCGTCCACCTCCCCCGCCGAGAACAGCGAGCCGGCCGCGCTGTCGGTGAGCAGCGTGTACGGCATGCCGGCCCGCCCCGCCTCGTACGCGGTGAGCCGGGCGCCCTGCAGCAGCGGCCGCGTCTCGTCCACCCACAGCCGCCGCAGCTCACCGGCCCGGTGCGCGGCCCTCGCCACCGCGAAGGCCGTGCCCTCGCCGCCGGAGACCAGGGAACCGGTGTTGCAGTGGGTGAGGATGCGATAGCCCCCGCCGGGCAGCAGCTCCTGGAGCAGCGTGAGCCCGTGCGCCGCCATGTCCGCGCTCGCCTCGGCGTCCTCCCGGTGCAGGGCGCGCGCCTCGGCGAGGGCCGCCTCCGCGGCCTTCTCCGGGCCCGCGCCGGACCTCAGGGCGACGCGATGGGCCGCGAGGGCGCGACGCACGCCGTAGGCCAGGTTCACGGCGGTGGGACGGGCGTGGGCGAGCCTCTCGGCCGCCTCTTCCACGTCGAAGCCGCGTACGGCCGCCAGCGCGAGCCCGTACGCCCCGGCGATCCCCAGAAGAGGGGCGCCGCGCACGGCGAGGCCGCGTATCGCTTCGATCAGCGCGGGTACGTCGGTACAGATCAGCTCGGTCTCGTCGACGGGAAGCCGCCGCTGGTCCAGAAGGACGATCACGGGACCTTCCGGCAGGTCCTCCCAGCGCAGGGCGGGGACGGCGGACGATCCGGAGCGGGACGCGGGTGCCGCGTGCTGATCAGCCATTAGTCCAGTCTGCCCCGCGCACAGCAACTATTGAAGGCCACCTCCGCCCGGCTCCCTCTTACGAGGATCAGGAGCCCGGGGGCGCCGCAGGGGCCCGTGACACGATGGCCGACCGGTAAGGAATTCAGAAGGAGCTATGGAAATGAACGACTCTCCGGGCGGCACTCCGCCCGGCTGGGGCAGGGCCCGCGCCACCAGCGGCGGCGGCCAGGGCCAGGGACCCGGAGGATGGGGCCCTGGAGGCGGCTGGGGCGGCTTTCAGCAGCCTCAGGCGCCACAGCCGGGTGTGGTGCCGCTACGGCCGCTGGGCGTCGGCGAGATCCTGGACGGCGCGTTCAGCGCGGCGCGCAGGCACTGGAGGACGGCACTGGGCGTGTCCTTCGTCGTCGCGGCCTCCACCCAGGCCGTGGGCACGGTCGTGACGGGGCTGTGGCTCCGCGATCTGCCCGACGTGACGGAGCTGGACGAGACCACGCCGGTGCGGGAGTGGCTCGACGCCGCTGTGAAGGATCTGGGCGGGACGGCGGTCATGGCACTCGTCGGCCTCGTGGGCTCGGTCTTCGCCGCCGCGATGCTCACCTTCGTCGTGAGCCGCGCGGTCCTGGGGCGCCCCGTCACGGCCCGCGAGGCCTGGGCTCGCACCCGCCCCCACCTGGGGAGCATGGCCGGCCTGTTCTGCCTGATGCCCCTGCTGGTCGGGGGCGTCTTCGCGGCCGGCCTGCTGCCGGGCGGGCTGATCGTCGCAAGCGGTGCGGAAGGTCCGGGGCTCCTGGCCCTCGCGGCCGGAGCGATCGCGGCCATCGTCCTGGCCGCCTGGCTCTGGGTCCGCTACAGCCTCGCCGCGCCGGCCCTCGTACTGGAAAAGCAGGGCGCCATCGCGAGTATGCGGCGCTCGGCGAAACTGGTGCGGGGCTCGGGATGGCGGATCCTCGGAATACAGCTTCTCGCCACTCTCCTTGTATTCATGATCGGCACGGTGGTCCAGGTTCCGGCGACCATCATCGGACTGTTCACGAGCGTTGATCTTGAAAACCTCTCCGCCGGTTTCCAGGGCGGCTCCATGAGCTGGTCCTACTTGATCATCAGCGGCATCAGCGCGACCATTTCCTCGACCATCGCCCTGCCCATTACGTCCGGGGTGACGGCTCTTCTGTATATGGATCAGCGCATTCGTCGCGAGTCCTTGGACATCGAACTCGCGCGGGCCGCCGCGGAGGGCGAGCAGTAGTAATTGATCTGGTGGGTGTGGGGAAAGCGCTCCGCTTCCCCACACGCCCCGGCCCTCGCCCCCGGGGGAGTCGGGACCGTGCGGAGGGGGTGGGAAGCTGAACGCGAAAGGGTCCGGAAACGCAAGAAAGCCCTGGCAGGGAACCCTGCCAGGGCTTTCTTCAAAAGGAGTTCGGCGGCGTCCTACTCTCCCACAGGGTCCCCCCTGCAGTACCATCGGCGCTGAAAGGCTTAGCTTCCGGGTTCGGAATGTAACCGGGCGTTTCCCTAACGCTATGACCACCGAAACACTATAAAGTTAGAACTCCAGCCAGCAAGGCGAGTTCGTTACTTCAGAACTAACACAGTGGACGCGAGCAACTGAGGACAAGCCCTCGGCCTATTAGTACCAGTCAGCTCCAACCGTTACCGGTCTTCCACACCTGGCCTATCAACCCAGTCGTCTACTGGGAGCCTTACCCCATCAAGTGGGTGGGAGTCCTCATCTCGAAGCAGGCTTCCCGCTTAGATGCTTTCAGCGGTTATCCCTCCCGAACGTAGCCAACCAGCCATGCCCTTGGCAGGACAACTGGCACACCAGAGGTTCGTCCGTCCCGGTCCTCTCGTACTAGGGACAGCCCTTCTCAAGACTCCTGCGCGCGCAGCGGATAGGGACCGAACTGTCTCACGACGTTCTAAACCCAGCTCGCGTACCGCTTTAATGGGCGAACAGCCCAACCCTTGGGACCGACTCCAGCCCCAGGATGCGACGAGCCGACATCGAGGTGCCAAACCATCCCGTCGATATGGACTCTTGGGGAAGATCAGCCTGTTATCCCCGGGGTACCTTTTATCCGTTGAGCGACGGCGCTTCCACAAGCCACCGCCGGATCACTAGTCCCGACTTTCGTCCCTGCTCGACCCGTCGGTCTCACAGTCAAGCTCCCTTGTGCACTTACACTCAACACCTGATTGCCAACCAGGCTGAGGGAACCTTTGGGCGCCTCCGTTACTCTTTAGGAGGCAACCGCCCCAGTTAAACTACCCACCAGACACTGTCCCTGATCCGGATCACGGACCGAGGTTAGACATCCAGCACGACCAGAGTGGTATTTCAACGACGACTCCACCATGGCTGGCGCCATGACTTCACAGTCTCCCACCTATCCTACACAAGCCGAACCGAACACCAATATCAAGCTATAGTAAAGGTCCCGGGGTCTTTCCGTCCTGCTGCGCGAAACGAGCATCTTTACTCGTAGTGCAATTTCACCGGGCCTATGGTTGAGACAGTCGAGAAGTCGTTACGCCATTCGTGCAGGTCGGAACTTACCCGACAAGGAATTTCGCTACCTTAGGATGGTTATAGTTACCACCGCCGTTTACTGGCGCTTAAGTTCTCAGCTTCGCCCTGTCGAAACAGAGCTAACCGGTCCCCTTAACGTTCCAGCACCGGGCAGGCGTCAGTCCGTATACATCGCCTTACGGCTTCGCACGGACCTGTGTTTTAGTAAACAGTCGCTTCTCGCTGGTCTCTGCGGCCACACCCAGCTCAGAGTGCAAGACTCATCACCGGACATGGCCCCCTTCTCCCGAAGTTACGGGGGCATTTTGCCGAGTTCCTTAACCATAGTTCACCCGAACGCCTCGGTATTCTCTACCTGACCACCTGAGTCGGTTTAGGGTACGGGCCGCCATGAAACTCGCTAGAGGCTTTTCTCGACAGCATAGGATCATCCACTTCACCACAATCGGCTCGGCATCAGGTCTCAGCCTTAATGTGTGACGGATTTGCCTATCACACGGCCTACACCCTTACCCCGGGACTACCACCGCCCGGGCTGGACTACCTTCCTGCGTCACCCCATCGCTTACCTACTACAAGTCTGGTTCGTCGGCTCCACCACTCCCCTTCACCCGAAGGATCCAGGACGGCTTCACGGACTTAGCATCGCCTGATTCGATATTGGGCGTTTCAAAGCGGGTACCGGAATATCAACCGGTTGTCCATCGACTACGCCTGTCGGCCTCGCCTTAGGTCCCGACTTACCCTGGGCAGATCAGCTTGACCCAGGAACCCTTAGTCAATCGGCGCACACGTTTCTCACGTGTGTATCGCTACTCATGCCTGCATTCTCACTCGTGAACCGTCCACAACTCGCTTCCGCGGCTGCTTCACCCGGCACACGACGCTCCCCTACCCATCCACACACCCGTTGGGGTTATTGTGTGAATGACACGACTTCGGCGGTACGCTTGAGCCCCGCTACATTGTCGGCGCGGAATCACTTGACCAGTGAGCTATTACGCACTCTTTCAAGGGTGGCTGCTTCTAAGCCAACCTCCTGGTTGTCTCTGCGACTCCACATCCTTTCCCACTTAGCGTACGCTTAGGGGCCTTAGTCGATGCTCTGGGCTGTTTCCTCTCGACCATGGAGCTTATCCCCACAGTCTCACTGCCGCGCTCTCACTTACCGGCATTCGGAGTTTGGCTAAGGTCAGTAACCCGGTAGGGCCCATCGCCTATCCAGTGCTCTACCTCCGGCAAGAAACACACGACGCTGCACCTAAATGCATTTCGGGAGAACCAGCTATCACGGAGTTTGATTGGCCTTTCACCCTAACCACAGGTCATCCCCCAGGTTTTCAACCCTGGTGGGTTCGGTCCTCCACGAAGTCTTACCTCCGCTTCAACCTGCCCATGGCTAGATCACTCCGCTTCGGGTCTTGGGCGCGCTACTCAATCGCCCTATTCGGACTCGCTTTCGCTACGGCTTCCCCACACGGGTTAACCTCGCAACACACCGCAAACTCGCAGGCTCATTCTTCAAAAGGCACGCAGTCACGACGCACCAAGCAAGCTTGATGCGCGACGCTCCCACGGCTTGTAGGCACACGGTTTCAGGTACTATTTCACTCCGCTCCCGCGGTACTTTTCACCATTCCCTCACGGTACTATCCGCTATCGGTCACCAGGGAATATTTAGGCTTAGCGGGTGGTCCCGCCAGATTCACACGGGATTTCTCGGGCCCCGTGCTACTTGGGTGTCTCTTAAACGAGCCGTTGATGTTTCAGCTACGGGGTCTTACCCTCTACGCCGGACCTTTCGCATGTCCTTCGCCTACACCAACGGTTTCTGACTCGTCTCATGGCCGGCAGACCATGAAAAGAGATCCCACAACCCCGCATGCGCAACCCCTGCCGGGTATCACACACATACGGTTTGGCCTCATCCAGTTTCGCTCGCCACTACTCCCGGAATCACGGTTGTTTTCTCTTCCTGCGGGTACTGAGATGTTTCACTTCCCCGCGTTCCCTCCACACTGCCTATGTGTTCAGCAGCGGGTGACAGCCCATGACGACTGCCGGGTTTCCCCATTCGGACACCCCGGATCAAAGCTCGGTTGACAGCTCCCGGGGCCTATCGCGGCCTCCCACGTCCTTCATCGGTTCCTGGTGCCAAGGCATCCACCGTGCGCCCTTAAAAACTTGGCCACAGATGCTCGCGTCCACTGTGCAGTTCTCAAGCAACGACCAGCCACCCGTCACACTCTGCCGAAGCAAAGCTTTACCGGGGCCGGCATCGCGAAGGTTCAGACCGAAGTCCGTACCCTCAGATACCCAACAGCGTGCCCGACCCAGTCTTTCAAGATTCACGTTCCACGCCGAAGCAGTACTAGTGATCCCTCAAGAACTGTGCCGAATAGTCAACGTTCCACCCATGAGCAACCGTGCGAGTCATTCGCTCGCAGTCGGCTATGTGCTCCTTAGAAAGGAGGTGATCCAGCCGCACCTTCCGGTACGGCTACCTTGTTACGACTTCGTCCCAATCGCCAGTCCCACCTTCGACGGCTCCCTCCACAAGGGTTGGGCCACCGGCTTCGGGTGTTACCGACTTTCGTGACGTGACGGGCGGTGTGTACAAGGCCCGGGAACGTATTCACCGCAGCAATGCTGATCTGCGATTACTAGCAACTCCAACTTCATGGGGTCGAGTTGCAGACCCCAATCCGAACTGAGACCGGCTTTTGAGATTCGCTCCACCTCGCGGTATCGCAGCTCATTGTACCGGCCATTGTAGCACGTGTGCAGCCCAAGACATAAGGGGCATGATGACTTGACGTCGTCCCCACCTTCCTCCGAGTTGACCCCGGCAGTCTCCTGTGAGTCCCCATCACCCCGAAGGGCATGCTGGCAACACAGGACAAGGGTTGCGCTCGTTGCGGGACTTAACCCAACATCTCACGACACGAGCTGACGACAGCCATGCACCACCTGTACACCGACCACAAGGGGCGACCATCTCTGGCCGTTTCCGGTGTATGTCAAGCCTTGGTAAGGTTCTTCGCGTTGCGTCGAATTAAGCCACATGCTCCGCTGCTTGTGCGGGCCCCCGTCAATTCCTTTGAGTTTTAGCCTTGCGGCCGTACTCCCCAGGCGGGGAACTTAATGCGTTAGCTGCGGCACGGACGACGTGGAATGTCGCCCACACCTAGTTCCCAACGTTTACGGCGTGGACTACCAGGGTATCTAATCCTGTTCGCTCCCACGCTTTCGCTCCTCAGCGTCAGTATCGGCCCAGAGATCCGCCTTCGCCACCGGTGTTCCTCCTGATATCTGCGCATTTCACCGCTACACCAGGAATTCCGATCTCCCCTACCGAACTCTAGCCTGCCCGTATCGAATGCAGACCCGGGGTTAAGCCCCGGGCTTTCACATCCGACGTGACAAGCCGCCTACGAGCTCTTTACGCCCAATAATTCCGGACAACGCTTGCGCCCTACGTATTACCGCGGCTGCTGGCACGTAGTTAGCCGGCGCTTCTTCTGCAGGTACCGTCACTCTCGCTTCTTCCCTGCTGAAAGAGGTTTACAACCCGAAGGCCGTCATCCCTCACGCGGCGTCGCTGCATCAGGCTTTCGCCCATTGTGCAATATTCCCCACTGCTGCCTCCCGTAGGAGTCTGGGCCGTGTCTCAGTCCCAGTGTGGCCGGTCGCCCTCTCAGGCCGGCTACCCGTCGTCGCCTTGGTAGGCCATTACCCCACCAACAAGCTGATAGGCCGCGGGCTCATCCTGCACCGCCGGAGCTTTCCACCTTCAAGCATGCGCTCGAAGGTCGTATCCGGTATTAGACCCCGTTTCCAGGGCTTGTCCCAGAGTGCAGGGCAGATTGCCCACGTGTTACTCACCCGTTCGCCACTAATCCACCCCGAAGGGCTTCATCGTTCGACTTGCATGTGTTAAGCACGCCGCCAGCGTTCGTCCTGAGCCAGGATCAAACTCTCCGTGAATGTTTACCGGTAATCCGGTTCACACTCGCGTTGAGCGGAACAACCAGGCGGAATAGGCCCGGTCGTTCACAGCGTCCTCGCTGTGTGTGCCCACCCGATCCGCAAAGGACCCGGTAGGACTTTTAAAGGAACCTCATCCATCGAGATGGACGGGGTGTCAACATATCTGGCGTTGACTTTTGGCACGCTGTTGAGTTCTCAAGGAACGGACGCTTCCTTTGTACTCACCCTCTCGGGCTTTCCTCCGGGCGCTTCCCTTCGTTGTTTCCAACCTTACCAGATCCGTTTTCCGTTCCTTACCGCTTCACATTCGAAGCAGTCGGTTCGGATTTCGTTTCCGGCCCCCTGTTGGAGCGGGGTTTCGACGTTTTCGACTTTATCAGAAACCGTTCCGGCCGATTCACATCGGCTTTCCGATTCCGGAGGGAGTCGAGCCGCTTCGCCGTTGAATTGTCTTCACTGGCCGAAGCTGGTCAGATACTAACCGTTGCAGGGGACCAGGTCCACCTCGTCGCAACCGTTCGAATCTACCTCCCCGCTCATCCCGTGTCAACGGTTTTTGCGAGGCGAGGAGAACAGTACCAGGTTCAGGGGGCCCCGAAGGACGACGGCGGGCTCTCGAGGTCCTCGAGCTCGATGCCGGGGGCGGAGAGGACCACGTCGCCGGCGAGGTGGACGGCGTACTGCTCCCCCGTGTCCAGCTCGCTGACCTGGTACTCGTCCACTTCCAGCGGGCCGTTGTCAGTGGCGTGTGCTGTCCTGGCGACCAGGGCCCAGGACTGGTCGAGCGTGCGCGGGGCGAGGACGGGCGCGGTGAAGGAGACGAGGCGGATTCGAACGGCCTCGTCGCCGGGGGAGAGCCGGAGGAGACGGGCGATGGCCACGTAGAACGCGGGGGAAGCGCCGGTGAAGGCGTGGGCGCGGACGTTGCCTTCCGTCGCGTGCTCGCCGGTCGGGTCGGTGCGGACCCATGTCATGCCGTCGATCGCCGCGCCGCGCACCTGCCAGTCCGATCGCTGGAGCTGGAGGCGGATGGGGCGGCCGAGGTCGTCGATGGCGAGGTCGACCGAGCCGGCGGGGGTGCCGGAGGGGCCGGTCAGCTGCGAGACGTAGCGCCAGCCGGAGGGGCCGGGGGCGCAGTGGAAGTGCTCGTTGCCGAGGGGGAGTGATCGTGGGGTCGTGGAGCGAGTAGCGGCCGCGGGGCATGGCGGGGTCCTTGACGCGAACGGGGCAGGCCCCGCCGTGCGGGCGGGGGCCTGTTCCACCGGTTTCTGGGGCTCTACAAGTTACTCAGACTCGCGTCAGCCGTCTCAGCAGCCTCGGTCGCCGGATCAGTAGCGGTAGTGGTCGGGCTTGTACGGGCCCTCGACGGGGACGCCGATGTACGCGGCCTGCTCCGGGCGGAGCACGGTCAGCTTGACGCCGAGGGCGTCGAGGTGGAGGCGGGCGACCTTCTCGTCCAGGTGCTTGGGCAGGACGTAGACGTCGGTCGGGTAGGACTCCGGCTTGGTGAAGAGCTCGATCTGGGCCAGGGTCTGGTCCGCGAAGGAGTTCGACATCACGAAGGACGGGTGGCCGGTGGCGTTGCCCAGGTTGAGCAGGCGGCCCTCGGACAGCACGATCAGGACCTTGCCGTCGGGGAAGGTCCAGGTGTGGACCTGGGGCTTGACCTCGTCCTTGACGATGCCGGGGACCTTGGCCAGGCCGGCCATGTCGATCTCGTTGTCGAAGTGACCGATGTTCCCGACGATCGCCTGGTGCTTCATCCGGGCCATGTCGGACGCCATGATGATGTCCTTGTTGCCCGTCGTGGTGACGAAGATGTCGGCGATCTCGACGACGTCGTCCAGGGTGGTGACCTGGTAGCCGTCCATCGCCGCCTGGAGGGCGTTGATCGGGTCGATCTCGGTGACGATCACGCGGGCGCCCTGGCCGCGCAGCGACTCGGCGCAGCCCTTGCCCACGTCGCCGTAGCCGCAGACGACCGCGACCTTGCCGCCGATCAGGACGTCGGTGGCGCGGTTGATGCCGTCGATGAGGGAGTGGCGGCAGCCGTACTTGTTGTCGAACTTCGACTTGGTGACCGCGTCATTGACGTTGATGGCGGGGAAGAGCAGCGTGCCGGCCTGCTGCATCTCGTACAGACGGTGGACGCCCGTGGTGGTCTCCTCGGTGACACCGCGGATCTCCGACGCCAGCTGCGTCCACTTCTGCGGGTTCTCGGAGAGCGTGCGGTTGAGGAGGGTGAGGATCTGGGCGTACTCCTCGCTGTCGGCGGTCGCCGGGTCGGGAGCGGCGCCCGCCTTCTCGAACTCCACGCCCTTGTGGACGAGGAGGGTGGCGTCGCCACCGTCGTCCAGGATCATGTTCGGACCGCCCGTGGGGGTGTTCGGCCAGGTCAGCGCCTGCTCCGTGCACCACCAGTACTCCTCCAGCGTCTCGCCCTTCCAGGCGAAGACGGGCACGCCGCGCGGGTCCTCGGGGGTGCCGTCCAGGCCCACCGCGACGGCGGCGGCCGCGTGGTCCTGGGTCGAGAAGATGTTGCAGGAGGCCCAGCGCACCTGCGCGCCCAGGGCCACGAGGGTCTCGATCAGGACGGCCGTCTGCACGGTCATGTGCAGCGAGCCGGTGATGCGGGCGCCGGCGAGGGGCTGCGCCTCCGCGTACTCCTTGCGGATCGCCATCAGGCCGGGCATCTCGTGCTCGGCGAGGGTGATCTCCTTACGACCGAAGGCCGCCAGCGACAGGTCCGCGACCTTGAAGTCCTGGCCGGTAGTGGTAGTCATACGGGCTGCTCCTCTAGGGACGAGCGGGAGTGGGTACGGCTGTGCACGCGGCCGGACAGCGCGGACACGGCTCGGTCCACACTGATCCCCTGCCGCAGCCCAGTCCGTCGGAGGCCCTCTCTCCCTCGGCCGGTCCGTCGCGCGGGCCGCCCGACCGCCATCAGCAGCGACGTCTGGCTTCTCGGCACGAATCTACACCGGGGGGTATGGCGAACCCCAGCCCCCTTGGCCTCCGTTCGGCCCCGTCGTACCCGCCCTCGGGCCCTTCCTCTGTTGCAGGATGCGGTGGACGATCCATGCGGACGATCAGTGCGGACGACCAGTGACCGACCCATGGTGAGCGAGTGGTGAGGAGAACCGTGTGACGCCCTCAGCCGATCCCCCCGTGCGCCCGGCGTCGAGCGGGCGGAGGCTCAAGCTGCTCGCCGTGACCGCGTGCCCGACCGGCATCGCCCACACGTACATGGCGGCGGAGAAGCTGGTGCAGGCCGCGGAGGCGCTCGGCCATGACATCAGGGTCGAGACGCAGGGCTCGATCGGGGCCGAGAACGTCCTGTCCGACGACGAGGTGCGCCACGCCGACGGGGTCATCGTCGCCGCCGACAAGGACGTCGACCTGAGTCGTTTCGCGGGCAAGCGGGTGCTGGCGGTGGGCGTGGCCGAGGGGATCCATCACCCCGAGCAGTTGATCGAGCGGGTGCGGGACGCCCCGGTGTACGAGGCCGGGGGCGGGGCCGGCGCCGGGGGCGCCCTCCTGGGCGGCGGCGACGGGCGCGGCGGCGGGGGCGGCCGTGGGGTCGTCTACCGGGCGCTGATGAACGGCGTGTCGTACATGATCCCGTTCGTCGTGGTCGGCGGTCTGCTGATCGCGGTGTCGCTCGCTCTGGGCGGGCATCCGCAGCCGGACGGCGGGCTGGTGATTCCCGAGGGGTCGTTCTGGCGGCATGTCTTCGACATCGGGGACATCGGCTTCAAGCTGATGATCCCGGTGCTCTCCGGCTACATCGCCTACGCCATCGCGGACCGCCCCGCGCTCGTCCCCGGCATGATCGGCGGCTGGATCGCCAATACGGGTGCCCTCTACGACTCCAAGTCGGGGGCGGGCTTCATCGGTGCGATCGTGACGGGGTTCCTGGCCGGGTACGTGGTCCTGTGGATCAAGAAGGCCCGGGTGCCGAGGTTCGTCCGGCCGGTCATGCCGGTCATCGTGATCCCGGTCCTGGCGACCTCGGCCGTGGGGCTCTTCTTCATCTATGTCCTGGGCCGTCCGATCGCCTGGGTCTTCGAGCACCTCACCGACTGGCTCGGCGGGCTGACCGGGGCCGGCGCGGCGGTGCTGGGCGTGGTGCTGGGCCTGATGATCGCGTTCGACATGGGCGGGCCCGTCAACAAGACGGCGTTCCTCTTCGGCGCGGGGCTGGTCTCGCGGAACCCGGAGGTCATGGGCATGTGCGCGGCCGCCATTCCGGTGCCGCCGCTGGGGCAGGGGCTGGCCACGGTGCTGCGGCGCGGGATGTTCAGCGATCCGGAGCGGGAGACCGGGCTGGCCGCGCTGTTCATGGGCTTCTTCGGCATTACGGAAGGCGCCATTCCGTTCGCTGCCGCGCGGCCGGCCCGGGTGATCCCGGCGAACATGGCGGGCGGCGCGGTGGCGGGTGCCATCGCGGGACTCGCGGGGGTCACGGACAGCGTGCCGCACGGCGGGCCGATCGTGGCGGTGCTGGGAGCGGTCGGCGGGGTGCCGATGTACCTGACCGCCATCGCGATGGGAACGGTCGTGACCGCGCTGACGACCGTCACGCTCATGGCCCTGGGCGCGCCGACGGCCCGCGCGGCGCTGCCGGTGCCCCGCCCGGCTGCCGGGACACGCGCTCCCGGGGGCGCGCGGACCGCCGCGCCGGCCGGGGGACCGCCCGGGGCGCTCTCGGGCCACCTCTCCGAGCGGACCGTGCGTCAGGAGCTCGCCGCCGGGCGCAAGGACGAGGCGATCCGGGAGATGGCCGAGCTGCTGGCGGCCTCCGGCAAGGTGACGGACGTCGACGCCCTCGTCGGCGCCGTCCTCGCCCGGGAGCGGCTGGGCACGACCGGCCTGGGCGAGGAGATCGCGATCCCGCACGCGAAGACGGACGCGGTGACGGAGCCGGTCGTGGCCTTCGCCCGGTCGGCCGAGGGGATCGAGTGGGGGGCGCTGGACGGGACGAGGGCCCGGCTCGTGTTCATGATCGCGGTGCCGGAGGCGGCGGCCGGGGAGGAGCACCTGCGGATTCTGGCGCTGCTGGCGCGCAAGCTGCTGGACGCGGATTTCCGGGGGCGGTTGCTGGCGGCGCCGGATGTGGCGTCCGCCCTGCGGGTTCTGGAGGAGGTGGGCTGAGGCGGGTGGGGGGCCTTGCCCCCGTCCCGCCCCGGTGTCCTCAAACGCCGGACGGGCCGGGAATCAAGGCTGAGGGCTCAGGCCCCCGGGCCGCCCGGTGTCGCCGCGGGGTCCTCGCCCGCCGCGGCCGCCGCCTCGCTGTAGATGTCGGGCTCGAGGTAAATGACGCGGGCGATCGGGACGGCGGCGCGGATGCGGGCTTCCGCCTCATCGATCGCGCGGGCGACCTGGGCGGCGGTGTCGTCGTGCCGGACCGAGATCTTCGCGGCGACCAGCAGTTCCTCCGGGCCCAGGTGGAGGGTGCGCATGTGGATGACGCCGAGGACGCTCTCGCCGTCGGCGGCGGCCTCGCGGATCCTCGCCACCTGCTCGGGGCCTGCGGCCTCGCCCAGGAGCAGCGACTTCGTCTCGGCGGCCAGCACCAGGGCGATCAGGACGAGCAGCGCGCCGATGCACATCGTGCCGATGCCGTCCCAGATGCCGTCGCCCGTGGCGAGGGTGAGGCCGACGCCGCCGAGGGCGAGCACGAGGCCGACGAGCGCGCCGAAGTCCTCGAGCAGGACCACCGGAAGCTCGGGTGCCTTCGCCGTACGGATGAAGGAGCGCCAGCTCTGCTGTCCGCGCAGTTCGTCGGACTCCTTGATGGCCGTGCGGAAGGAGAAGCCCTCGGCGATGATCGCGAAGACGAGGACCCCGATCGGCCAGTACCAGTTGTCGAGCTCGTGCGGTTCCGCGATCTTCTCGTAGCCCTCGTAGAGGGCGAAGACGCCGCCGATGGTGAACAGCACGATGGAGACGAGGAAGCCGTAGATGTAGCGCTCGCGGCCGTAGCCGAACGGGTGCTCCTCACTCGCCTTGCGCCGGGCCTTCTTGCCGCCGAGCAGCAGCAGTGCCTGGTTGCCGGAGTCGGCGACCGAGTGCACGCCCTCGGCGAGCATCGACGACGAGCCGCTGAACGCGAAGGCGACGAACTTCGCCACCGCGATGGCCAGGTTGGCGCCCAGGGCGGCGACGATGGCCTTGGTTCCGCCTGATGCACTCATGGTGCGGGACTTCCCTTCCGCGACTCCGCCACTACTGCTGCTGCGGTCGCCTGCTTTGCTTTCCCTTTACCGGTTACGGCCGGTCATTGTCGCAGCAGTCGCGCCCGGCCGCGCGCCGAGAGGTCCGGGCGGTCGACCCGAAAGGCCCCGGACGGTCAACGCGACGCGGGGACCGAGGCGCGGAAGAGGGCGCCCTCGCCGTCCGCCGTGACCCGCTCCCCCGCCCGCACGTAGGCGGACTCGCCGCGTCCGAGGGTCAGTTCGGTGCCGTCCTCGCCACGCAGGCGGGCGCGGCCGTCGACGCAGAGCAGGATCTGCGGGGTCCGGTCGTCGAGCCGGTGGGGCTCGGAGCCGGCGGCCAGGGCGTAGCGGGAGAGGCGGAACTCCTCGACGGGCGTCTCGTACACCTCGGCGCCGTCGGGGTCCGCCTCCGGGCGCAGGACGCGGGGCTCGGTGGCCTCGAAGCGGACGACGCGCAGCAGTTCGGGGACGTCGACGTGCTTGGGGGTCAGGCCGCAGCGCAGGACGTTGTCGGAGTTGGCCATGATCTCGATGCCGAGGCCGTCGAGGTAGGCGTGCGGCACTCCGGCGCCGAGGTAGAGGGCCTCGCCGGGCTGGAGGCGTACGTGGTTGAGGAGCATGGCGGCGATGACGCCGGGGTCGCCGGGGTAGTGCCGGGCGATGGAGGCGTAGGCGGCGTACGCGGCGCGGTGGGGGTGGTCGCTCGCGGCGAGGCGCTCGGCGGCGTGGGCGGCGGCGGTGACCGTCTCGGCCATGGCGGTGCGTTCGGCGCTCAGCACGGCGGTGAGCATCTCGCGCAGGGCGGCGCTCTCGGGGCGGGCGTGCAGGAGGTCGGCGTAGGGCTTGAGGGAGTCGACGCTGAGGGCGGCGAGGAGTTCGGCGGTGGCGTCGGGGGCCCGGAAGCCGCACAGGCCGTCGAAGGGGGTCAGGGCGCAGATGAGCTCGGGCTTGTGGTGGGTGTCCTTGTAGTTGCGGTGCGCCGCGTCGCGGGGGACGCCGCGCGCCTCCTCCTCGGCGAAGCCGGCGGCGGCCTGCCCGAGGTCGGGGTGGACCTGCAGGGACAGCGGGTCGGCCGCGGCGAGCAGTTTGAGCAGGAAGGGCAGGACGGGGCCGAAGCGTCCCGCGGTCGTGGCGCCGAGTTCGCCCTCGGGGTCGGCGGCGATGAGGTCGCCGAGCGGGACCGGGCCGGCGCCGCGGTCGACGCGGGAGGGGCGGCGGGGTGGGCGCCCATCCACAGCTCCGCCTGGGGCTCGCCGGTGGGCGGGGTGCCGAGCAGCTCGGGGATCGCGGTGGTGGAGCCCCACGCGTAGGGGCGCACGGTGTTGACGAGGCGGTCCATGGGCGTTCCTGACTGTTGGTGCGAAGTCTCGGGTCGGCCTGTTACTGCGCGCGCTGGACTCGTACGGGCGGGGTCTGCGCCTGTTCTACGGGCTCGAGGCGAGCGCCAGGTAGACGGCGGCGAAATCGGTGATGGCCAGGAACTCCGCGGCGATCTCCAGGGGGCTGCTGCCCTCGGTCGCCTCGAGCTCGCTGACGGGGGTGTCGCGGTGCAGAGCCAGCTCGCGGGCGGCGGGGGCGGGCGAGGTGACGGCGGGTTCGCGTTCGCGCAGCAGGACGACGCGGGCGTGCAGCGCCTCGGGCTCGTCCACGCGGTCGCGGAAGAAGTCCTCGGGGTCGGCGCCGGCGGCGAAGGCGCCGGCGAGAAGGGTGCCGTGCGCGGTGAGCGCCTCGGGGAGCTCGGCGGCGAGCGCGGGCAGGCCCGCGAGGGCGGCGAGGACGGTCGCGAAGCGGCGGCCGGCCGCGACGGCGAGGTCGCCCTCGGTCCAGATCAGCGGGACGGTGCCGGCCAGCTCTGCGGCGAGGGTCTTGGCGGGGTTGCTGTAGGTGGCGATGGCGGGGCCGCAGCGTTGGGCGACGTGGTCGAGGCGGTCGGCGAGCGCCTCGATGGCGGCGGCCGGGGCGTCGAGGAGGCCGACGCGGTCGCCGAGCACGAGCAGCGGGGTGACCAGGGACCACAGGGTGCCGGGGCCGGTGGGCAGGACGCTGTCGGAGACGTCGCCGAGCATGCCGGCGGCGCTCTCGCCGCCCGCCATCGTGGTCTCGTAGGGGGTGCTGGTCAGCGGCACCACCAGGCCTCGGACCTGGGCGGTGGCTTCGGCCAGCGGGGAGCCGGCGGGGGCGACGGTGACGACGGTGCAGCCGCGCCGGTAGGCCTGCTCGAGGAGGAGGGCGAGGCCCGGTTCGGTGCCGTCGGGGCTGGCGACGAGCAGGAGGTCGAGCGGGCCCGTCCAGCCCGGCAGGGTCCAGCGCAGGGCGCCGGGGGCCGGGGCGACGCCGGCCGGGCGGACCAGGGTGACGGGGCAGGTGTCGCCGGCGAGGGCCGTGAGCAGGTCGGCGGTGGAGCCGGCGGCGGGGCCGGGGCCGGCGACCAGGACGGTGCGCGGGCGGCCGTCGGGTTGCAGGGCGCCCACGCCGGCCTCGGCCGCGTTGCGGGCGGCCGTGCGGACCCGGGCGCCGGATTCGGCGGCGCCCCGGAGCAGGCCGTGGAGGTCGGCGCGGGAGAGGCCGTCGGGGTTATCGAGGAGTGACTCGTCGAACAACGGGGATCAGCCTCCGGTCGCCGTGCGGTACGGGGAAGCCTGCCCTCGCGTGCGGGCAGGCCGGGGCGGGTCAGGCGGGGCGGCGGGCCTCGTCCACCAGCAGGACGGGGATCTCGTCGCGGACGGGGTAGGCCAGACCGCAGCTCGCGCCCTCGCACACCAGCTCGGGGGTCTCCTCGGTGGCGTTCTCCTCGCGGAGGGGGGCGTGGCACGCCGGGCAGGCGAGGATCTCCAGGAGGCCGGCTTCGAGCGGCATGGGGGTTCCCTTCGGGATGTACGGGTTCTTTGTGGTCAGCGTAAGCCACATACCCGGCTGGGCCGGGACGGACGTGCGGGGCCCGCCGGGCGGGTGGTTCACGCCCGCACGATCGCCAGGACCTCGTCCCTCACCCGGGTCACCGTCGCCTCGTCGCGGGCCTCCACGTTCAGCCGCAGGAGGGGCTCGGTGTTGGAGGCGCGGAGGTTGAACCACCAGTCGGCGGTGGTGACGGTCAGGCCGTCGAGCTCGTCGAGGGTGGCGCCCTCGAGTCCCTCGTAGGCGGCCTTGACGGCGGCGGCGCGGTCGGCCTGGTCGGCGACGGTGGAGTTGATCTCGCCGGAGGCGGCATAGCGGTCGTACTGGCGTACGAGCTCGGACAGCGGGCCGTCCTGGCCGCCGAGGGCCGCCAGCACGTGCAGGGCCGCCAGCATGCCGGTGTCGGCGTTCCAGAAGTCGCGGAAGTAGTAGTGCGCGGAGTGCTCGCCGCCGAAGATCGCGCCGGTGCGGGCCATCTCCTGCTTGATGAAGGAGTGCCCCACACGCGTACGGACGGCCTTGCCGCCGTGCTCCTCGACGACCTCGGGCACCGACCAGGAGGTGATGAGGTTGTGGATGATCGTGCCGCCGGGGTGCTTGGCCAGCTCGCGGGCGGCGACCAGGGCGGTGATCGCGGAGGGGGAGACGGGCTCGCCGCGCTCGTCGACGGCGAAGCATCGGTCGGCGTCGCCGTCGAAGGCGAGGCCGATGTCGGCGCCCGTCTCGCGGACCCTGGCCTGCAGGTCGACGAGGTTCGCGGGGTCGAGCGGGTTGGCCTCGTGGTTGGGGAAGGTGCCGTCGAGCTCGAAGTACATGGGCACCAGGTCGACCGGCAGCCCGTCGAGGACGGTCGGGACCGTGTGGCCGCCCATGCCGTTGCCCGCGTCGACGACGACCTTCAGGCGGCGGATCCGGCCGAGGTCCACCAGGGAGCGCAGGTGGGCGGCGTAGTCCGCCAGGACGTCCTGCTCGGTGATCGTGCCGGGGGTGGCGGCGGGCTCGGGGGCGCCGGTGGCGACCCAGCCCTCCACGAGGGCGCGGATCTCGCTCAGCCCGGTGTCCTGGCCGACGGGTGCGGCGCCGGCGCGGCACATCTTGATGCCGTTGTACTGAGCCGGGTTGTGCGAGGCGGTGAACATCGCACCGGGGAGGCCCAGTTGGCCGCTGGCGAAGTAGAGCTGGTCGGTGGAGCAGAGGCCGATCTCGGTGACGTCCACGCCGAGGGCCGCGGCGCCGCGCGCGAAGGCGCGGGTCAGGCCGGGAGAGGAGGGGCGCATGTCGTGACCGACCACGATCGCGCTCGCGTCGGTGACCCGGGCGAAGGCGGCACCGAACAGCTCGGCCAGCGACTCGTCCCACTGGTCGGGCACGACGCCGCGCACGTCGTACGCCTTCACGATCTGCGACAGATCAGCCACAGCCATCCCCTCCTGGAGTGCCAATACGGGACAACAAACCTACCTGCCGTCACCGGTGCCGCCGACCGTGCGGAGCGCCGCACGGACGTACGGCTCGTCAGGAGTCGGGGGAACGCAGGACCCTGAGGTGGCCTCGGCGGGCGGCCTCGCGCACGGCGTTGGCCAGGGCTTCGAGGTCGTCACCGCTGGGACGGCTCGGGCCGGTGTCCACGGCGAGACGGACGACTTCCCAGCCCCGGGGGGCGGTCAGCCGCTCGGAGTGCACGGCGCACAGGTCGTAGCAGTGGGGTTCGGCGTAGGTGGCGAGCGGGCCGAGGACGGCGGTCGAATCGGCGTAGACGTACGTCAGCGTCGCGACGGCCGGGCGGCCGCACGCGGTGCGCGAACAGCGACGTACAGAGCTCACGAGGTGGGACGGTACCGCACTCTTGAGCGGGCCGCGACGACTCACCCCCGGCTCACCCCTCCGTGTCGTCCCGCTTCGTCCCGTGGACGCCGTTGCCGAACGGCCTGGTCGGCCCGTGCGACAGGCGGAACTCAGGGGCGTCCGGCGACGAGAAATCGGTCACCACCAGGCACACATAGTGTCATTCGGCGTGCGAGCGCCTATACCGGAGGTGGCCTTAATTGATCGCATAGATGGCCGGAACGCTCATCGGGCGACATGCCAGGAGATGGGCGACTCCCGCGTGCGTACCGCCGCCCGGCGGATACCCTCGGAAGTGATGGACAACCCCGTATCCCCCCGACCGCACGGACCGCGACCACGCCACCGCGACCGCCATGGACGCGGCATGCGCGGACCCATCGCGCCCCCACAGGTGCCGTTGTCGGCCAGCCGGGCCGAGGCGTTCGTGGATCTCGTCCAGGATTCCGCCGAACGGCTGGAAAGGCGCTGGCCGCAGCTGTCGGCGGTGGAGTTCCTGGTCCTCGAGGTGCCCGTCCCCACCGGAGGCGGCGGCCCGGAGGGGCCCGGCGTCCTGGACCTCCTCCAGGGCGACTCCGTCCCGCTCGGCCGGTACATCGCCGCACGCGGCGACGCACCCGACCGGATCATCGTCTACCGCCGTCCGGTGGAGATCCGCACCAAGGCGCGCGACGAGCGCGCGCTGCTCGTGCACGAGGTCGTGGTCGAACAGGTCGCCGAACTCCTGGGGCTCGCCCCCGAGTCGGTGGACCCGCGCTACGGGCAGGACTGACGCCCCGCCCCGCCTCGCAGCGGTCAGCCGTCCGGTCAGTCGTTCAGCACCGACAGGTCCTGCTCCACCTCCGGCACCACCACCGTGGAGCGGTCGTCCGCGACCGGCTGGATCGTGAACATCGGCACACCGTCCTGCACCAGCGTCAGCATCCGCGAGGCGTGCACCGGTCCGCCGGAGAGCTTCTCCACGGTCAGCGCGTACACGCCCCTGCCGCCGCGCGGCCGCGGCGGCTCCACCGCCAGCGTGCTGCCCGCCCGGACGGTGTAGGTCCGGGCGAGAGGGGCGCCTCCCCCGCTGCCCGCCGACGCCGTCACCCGCACCCGGGCCTCCTCCCCCGGAGCGGTGAGCGACAGGACGCCGCCCCTGCCACGGTTGTCGGCGACGGTGCCGCGCGCCTCGACGGCGGGTGTGGCCGGGATGAAGGCCGTCTCCCGCGCGCTGCCCGTGCCGCGCGTGACGCGCAGCGCGGCGACGACCGGGGCGCTGCCGCGCTCGGCGGTCAGCAGCAGGGAGCCCGCCTCACCCCGGGTGACGTCGCCCAGGTCCACGGCCTCGGTCAGGCCGCTCCTGAGGTGCAGCGACTCGTGCCCCGCCGGGCTGATCGAGCCGTCCGGACCGGCCAGCCGCAGCACCAGGTCGGCGTCCCGCGCGCCCGGAGCGAACGCGACGAGCCGCACCGACGTGGCGTCCGCCGGAATGCCGGGCAGCACCACGGCCGGTGACGCGTCGGCGGACGGCGGCAGCCAGTCGCCGCCCAGCGCCTCGTCCGTCGTCTGCACCGCCGCGCCGACCCGCCCGGAGCGGGCGGCGACGTGCACGGTGAGGTCCTCGTGGGCGGCGTCCGTCAGCGACGACAGCAGCACCGCGACGGTCGAGCGGGGCGGGACGTTGACGCCGTCCTCGGCGGGGGTGCCGACCCGGCCGTCCTTGCCGTGGAGCTCGACGTCGACGACGGCCGCCGCGCCGTCCGGATTGGTGAGGTGCACATAGTCCTGGCGGCCCTTGGCGGTGCTCGCGCCGGGGAACCAGAAGGAGGTGTCGGGCGCCGCGCAGGCCACCCCGTGCAGCCCGCGCCCGGCGCCCGACGCGACGGTCGTGGTCTGCTGGGCACTCCAGCCGGGGGCGAGCGGCCCGTCGGCCGTGCCGAGGAGGGCGGGGGCGTCGGCGCGGTCCGTGGTGACGGTGACGGGCCGGCCGGGTTCCTTCACGGACAGGACGGGGCCGTTCGCGCCCCGAGCTCCCGCTGCCTTGCGCCTCGCGTCCTTGCGCGCGTCCTTCGCGGCCTCGGTCCGCGCCGGGCCCGCCGCCGGCAGCAGGTCCGCCGAGGACGTCCGCGGCCCGTCCGTGCCCGGCGGCGTGAACGCGGCGTACGTCGTCTCGCTCGCGTCCGAGCTCACCGGCGCCGGGCACAGCAGCGTCGACCGCTGGACGGGCAGGCGCGCGGAGCTCGTCCGGGCGCCCGTGCCGGCGCCGCCGGACGCCGGGTCGAGTGCGGCCACTCCGGTGACGACGGCGAGCGAGGCCGTGGCGGCGAACAAGGACAAGGTGGTGCGCTTCACCGCTGCTCGCTCCCGTCATGGCCGTACGGGTCGTAGGCGCCGCCCGCGTAGGGGTCCGCCGGATACCGCCCCTGGGCCGCGTCCGGCGGCTCGTGCTCGTCGTGCCCGGGCCGCTCGTCGCGCTCGGGCCAGGCGCCCGTGGCCGGGCCGTAGCCGTCGTCGCCGTACGGCTGCTCGTAGCCCGCGTCGGCGTCCCATGCGGGGTACTGCGGGTGCGGGACGGCGGCGTACGGATCGGCGGCGGGGGCCGGTTCGGTCCGCTCCGCTACCGCGGCGGCGGTCGTGGCGGACCCGGACGCCGCCCCCGCCGCGGCCCGCAGCCTGCGCGCCCGGCGGCCCTCGCCCGCCCCGGCCTGCGCCGGAACGGCCGCCGACGCCCGCTCGGGCAGGTCGTCGTCGACCTGGCGGCGGCGTCCCGGCAGCGCGAGGACGACCAGGACGGCCGCGAGCAGCCCCTGCGCCCACAGCCACGCGGTGCGGGCGGCCGACGGCTCATAGGTCAGGGCGAGCCGCCCGCCTCCGGCCGGCAGGACGAAGCCCTGGGCCCAGCCGTCGGCCGTGCGGCGTACGAGCGGCCGGCCGTCGAGCGTGGCCCGCCAGCCGGGGGCGGCCCGGTCCGCGACGCGCAGCACCCGGCCGGCGGGTCCGGCCGGGATGGTGGCGCGGGCCTCGACGGGGCCCGCCGCGACCGGCACCGGGGCGCTCCTCTCCGTGGTCTCCTGCCGCCGGGCGCCGCCGACGACGGTGACGCGGGCGACCTGCCGGTCGACCCGCCACAGCGCGCGGTGGTCCTGCCGGCTGAGGCGGGTCAGGCCGGGGGTGGCGTCCAGCACGCGGGCCGTGGGGCGGCGGCCGCCGCCGGGGGACGCGAGGGCGGGCGCGTCGTCGTGGACGAGCACGTAGCCCACGGCGTAGTCGCCGAGGCGGTCCGCCTGGTCGGCGCCGGAGCCCGCCACGAGGTGGGCGACGACGGAGTCGAGGCGGGGGTCGCGGCCCGCCGCGGCCGCCGGTTCGGCGTCGCCCGTCCGGGCGCCCGAGCCGCGGACGAGCGTGTAGGCGACGCGGTCGCCGTGGCCGCCGAGCACGAGCGTGCGGGCCTGGTCACGGGTGCCGGCCTCCTCGGCGACGAACGCCGGTACCTGCACCGGATCGCGCCGCTGCAACGGCCCGTCGGCCCCGACGGCCATCCACGTCAGGGCGGCGGCCGCGGGCACCGCCCCCGCGCCGAGGGCGATCAGGACGGCGAGCGGCTGCCGCCAGCCGAAGCCGTGCGCGGCGACGCGCTCGCGGGCCCCCTCGGCGCCGACGACGGCGGCCGCGATCAGGGCCAGGCCGTAGACGAGCATGGCGGGGCCCGGCCAGGCCCGGCCGCCGGTCAGCGCCGCGCAGAGCAGCGCGGCCGGGGCCACGACCCAGGCGGTACGGATCGCGAGCCGCCGGTCCTCGCGCAGCAGCGCGGCGAGCGCGGCCAGGACGAGGCCGCCGGACAGCACGGCGCCGAAGGTGCCGGGCCCGCCGGGGTCGCCCGTCAGCAGTCCCAGCGGCGAGGCCGCGCCCTGCCCGTGGCCGGCCGCCCCGGCCTCGGCCAGGAAGCGCCCGGGGTGGGCGAACAGCTCCAGCGACCAGGGGGCGAGCACCAGGACCGGCGTGGCGGTCACCGCCAGGACGCGCGGCCCGAGCGCCCGGACCTGCGCCGTCCCGCCGCGCGTCAGGCCCCACGCCAGCGCGCCCAGGCCCAGCACGAGGGCCACCGGCCACACCACGGGCGTGAAGGCGGTGGTGACGGTCAGCAGCAGGGCGTACGTCCAGCACGCGCGCCGGGCGGCGCCGGCCGCCCGGGGAGCGCCGGCCGGCGGCCGCCCCCACGCCGTGACGGCCGCGCGGGCCGTCGGCGGCAGCAGCACGGCCAGCACGGCGGTGCCCAGCCTGCCCGTGGCGAGCGCGCCGGTGACGGCGGGCAGGAGGGCGTACGTCACGGCGGCCCAGGCGCGCAGCGGCCGGGAGGCGGTCAGCGGGCGGGCGGTGAGGTAGGCGGCGAGGCCGGCGAGCGGGACCGAGCAGATCAGGAGGAGGGTGAGGGCGAGGTCGGCGGAGCCCGGGAGGAGCGCCGCGAGGAGGGCCAGGATCGCGAGGTAGGGCGGTGCGCTCGCGGTGGTGCCCACGCCGACCGGGTGCCAGTCGCCGGTGTAGGCGGCCCACAGGCCGGCGGCGTGGGCGGGGGCGGGCAGCAGGGCGCCGCCGGACAGCGCGCCGCCGCCGATCAGGTGGCGGCAGGCGACGGCGGAGACGAGCAGCAGGAGGGCGAAGAGGGCGGGCGCGGGCCTGCGTACGAGGCGCTTGAGCCGGGCGAACTGCTCGGCCTCGAGGTAGTCCGCCTCGTCGCCGGTGGGGCCCGACTCGACGGCGCCGTGGCGGCCGGTGGCGGAGTACCGGTCGTCCGTCCTGCCGCCGACGTCGCTCAGGAGCTGTTCGACGGCCGCGCGGACGGTCGCGCCGGGCGGCGGGAAGAGCGGCCGCAGCGCGTCCGGTGCGGCCTTGGCGGGGGCGCGCCGCTTGCGGGCCGTGCTGATGCGCCCGGGGCGCATCAGCACGCCGGCGAGCCCCGCGGCTTCGGCGAGCGCCTGCCCGGGGGCCTTGCCGACGAGGTAGCCGAGGGCGCGCAGCAGGGTGCCGAGGACGAGCCGCAGCAGGACGTACGGCAGGAGCGGGCCGCGGGTGTTGGCGAGGAGGGTGTAGGCGGAGCCCGCCTTGTCGACGCGGTGGGGGTCGACCCTGCCGCGGCCGACGCAGTCGACGGGGCGGCGCTCGCGGGCGGCGGCCTCGGCGTGCCGCAGCACGGCGTCGGGGGCGACGAGCACCCGGTGGCCGGCGGCGTGGGCGCGCCAGCACAGGTCGACGTCGTCGCGCATCAGCGGCAGGCGGGGGTCGAAGCCGCCGAGCGCGTGGAAGACGTCGCGGCGGACGAGCATGCCCGCCGTGGAGACCGACAGGACGGGCCGTACCCGGTCGTGCTGGCCCTGGTCCTGTTCGCGGCGCTCCAGGCCGGTCCAGCGGCGGCCGCTGCGGGCGATGGAGACGCCGGCCTCGAGCAGCTGCCGGCGGTCGTACCAGCCGCGGATCTTGGGGCCGATGACGGCCGCTTCGGGCTCGGCCTCGGCCACGCGCAGCAGTTCGTGCAGGGCGGCGGGTTCGGGGGCGCAGTCGTCGTGGAGCAGCCACAGCCAGTGGACGGGTTCGAGGTCGGCGCGGTCGGTGCCGGGGGCGTCCTCGGTCCAGCCGCGGCTGACGGGGTCCCAGCCGCTGGAGCGCCTGAGGTAGGGCAGGTCGTCCGCGGTGTGTTCGGGGGCGGTACGGACGGCCTCTTCGACGGCCGTTCCGAAGCCGGAGCGGCGGGCGAGGTGCAGGACGTGGTCGGCGCCCAGGGCGTCGGCGAGCAGGCGGCGGGAGTCGTCGGTGCTTCCGGTGTCGGCGGCCACGGTGTGCTGCACCGGCCGTTCCTGGCCGAGCAGGCCGGAGAGGGCGTCGGGGAGCCAGCGGGCGCCGTCGTGGGCGACGAGTACGGCGGTGACGACGTGACGGGGGAACGCGGGCGGGATGGCGGGGTCGAACAACGCGGGGAGGGTGGGGTCGAACATGGCAGCTGCGGGCCCCGGTTCGGAGTGCGGTGACGTCGGGCCCCGGAGGGTATCGGCCCCGGAGAGGGCGGTGGTGCGACTCCGGAGGGGCCTCACCCTAGTGGTGGTACGCGGCGGTGCTCGCGGCGCCGGGCGTGCCCGTCAACACAGCGGTCCGCCTCTCGCGTGCGGGGTGCGAGAGGCGGACCGTGCGGTATGAGGCGGGTGGTGGTGGAGGGTGGAGCGGACAGGCCCTCAGTCCCCGTGTACTGCCTTGGACAAGACATCTCGTCAGGTCGCGACGCCGGCCGTCGGACCGCGGACGTCAGACCGCGGCCTTCTTGAGGCGGCGGCGCTCACGCTCCGACAGACCGCCCCAGATGCCGAAGCGTTCGTCGTTCGCCAGTGCGTATTCAAGGCATTCCGAGCGGACTTCGCACGCCAGGCAGACCTTCTTGGCCTCGCGGGTGGAACCGCCCTTTTCGGGGAAGAAGGACTCGGGGTCGGTCTGAGCGCACAACGCGCGCTCCTGCCAGCCGAGCTCCTCGTCCGCCTCCTCGACCAGCAGTTGCTGGAACAGCTCGGTCATGTGCGCCCCTCGTCTGATTGCGTCCCCGTGTGCTGCCGCGCGTCAGGTGCGGCAGAACGACACGAGTGAAATTACAAGTGCGCCGATCCGGGCCAGTCAAGCCGGGATCTGCTATTGGGCCCCTTATTCACTCTGCGGAACCAAGGCTGAGCGGAAAGTTGCCAAACCACCACAAGAGTGGACACTTCCCTCAGTCGTCACAAGCGTCCCGCTCTCCCCACTTATATGAAGAGGACGCGGCACGCGGCGAAGCCGTTGCAGGACCGTCCCAACGAGGCACGGAACGATGTTTACGACTCCCCCTGCCGCCCGACTGTCCGCACACACCGCGACACAAACCTTTGACCTCACTCTGTAACCGGAAGAGTGAAAGAGGCCACCAAAAGGGACATGCGGTTGACAGGCGGGCGGTCGAGCCGGTCTCCTTGTTCGCATGCCAGCGACCTACGCTCCCGTGGCCACCGCCCCGGGGACCCTCAGCCTGACCCGTGCCTACGGGTCCCGCTGTGCTGTGCACGCGCGCTGTCGCTGTTCCAGCTGTTGATGCCTTCTCGCCTTCGCTCCAGCTGATCTTTCCGAGCCTTTCGGGCTCTTTCTGATCGCTCCGGCCTTCCGGTGATCCCTTCACCGGCTCGCCGCCGTCGTCACGCCTTCGGCCCGCGCCCCTTCGGGTGCATGTCGTCGGCCGTCGACGCCACCCGTCTGATCGTCCGATCGTCCGACTCGTGCCGCCGCACAGCACATCCGTCGAGGAATCCCGCAATGAACAGCGACGTCCAGATCGCCGGCGACCCGCTCGCCCTCCCCCACCTGATGCCCGCGCCCGCCGCCCACCCGGCCACCGTCGCCGAGTTCGCCGGCCTCGCCCGCACCATCGCCGCCGACGCCGCCTCCTGGGCCCCGCTGGTGCGCTACGACGCCGTCACCCGCTGGTACCACCGGCTGCGCACCGGCCCCGGATACGAGGTCTGGCTGCTGAGCTGGGTGCCCGGCCAGGGCAGCGGGCCGCACGACCACGGCCCCTCCTCCGGGGTGATGACCGTGCTCCAGGGCGAGCTGTCGGAGCGCTCCGGGGACGCGCACCGCGTGCTGGAGGCCGGGGCGCAGCGGGTCTTCGCCCCCGGCTACGCCCACGAGGTCGTCAACGACTCGCTCGAGCCGGCGGTGAGCCTGCACGTGTACTTCCCGGGGCTCACGGAGATGCCGATGCACCCGGCGCGGCAGGCGCACTGCGGCGCGCTGGCCGCCTCCGCCTCCCCGGTCGCGGCGTCGTAGGGCCGCCCTTCTGCGAGCGCGTGTTCCTCTGCTGACAGACTGCCACCATGCGCATTGTGGTTCTGGCCGGCGGGATCGGGGGCGCCCGCTTCCTTCGTGGCCTCAAGTCAGCAGTCCCCGACGCCGAGATCACCGTCATCGGGAACACGGGCGACGACATTCATTTGTTCGGGCTGAAGGTCTGTCCGGACCTCGACACGGTGATGTACACGCTCGGCGGCGGCATCCACGAGGAGCAGGGGTGGGGCCGGGCCGGCGAGACCTTCGCGGTGAAGGAGGAACTGGCCGCCTACGGCGTCGGGCCCGAGTGGTTCGGGCTCGGCGACCGCGACTTCGCCACGCACATCGTGCGGACGCAGATGCTCGGCGCCGGGTACCCGCTCAGCGCCGTCACCGAGGCGCTGTGCGCGCGGTGGCGGCCGGGGGTGCGGCTGCTGCCGATGAGCGACGACCGCGTCGAGACGCACGTCATGATCGACGACCCCGAGGGCGGCGAGGGCGCCCGTAAGGCCGTGCACTTCCAGGAGTACTGGGTGCGGCTGCACGCCTCGGTGACCGCCCACGCCATCGTTCCGGTGGGCGCGGAGACGGCCAAGCCGGCGCCGGGCGTGCTGGAGGCCGTCGCCGCCGCGGACGTCATACTCTTTCCGCCGTCCAACCCCGTGGTGAGCGTCGGAACGATCCTGGGAGTGCCCGGGATCCGGGAGGCCGTCGCCGCGTCCTCCGCTCCCGTGGTCGGCCTCTCCCCCATCGTCGGCGGCGCGCCCGTGCGGGGCATGGCCGACAAGGTGCTCGAGGCCGTCGGCGTCGAGGCCACCGCGGCGGCCGTCGCGCGGCACTACGGCTCCGGGCTGATCGACGGCTGGCTCGTGGACTCCGTGGACGCGGACGCCGTGGCCGAGGTCGAGGAGGCGGGCATCCGCTGCCGGGCCGTACCGCTGATGATGACCGACCTCGACGCCACGGCCGCCATGGCCCGTGAGGCGCTGGCCCTGGCCGAGGAGGTGCGCGGATGAGCGCCGACGAGACGCCGGCCCCCGGCTTCCGCGTCTGGGCCGTGCCCGGGATTCCCGAGGTGCGCCCCGGGGACGACCTCGTCAAGCTCATCGCCGCCGCCGTGACGGCCGAGGGACGGCCGGGGCTCGCCGACGGGGACGTCCTCGTCGTCACCTCCAAGATCGTCAGCAAGGCGGAGGGACGGATCCAGGCGGCCGCGGACCGTGAGGCCGCGATCGACGCGGAGACGGTACGGCTGGTGGCCCGGCGCGGCACGCTGCGCGTCGTCGAGAACCGGCTGGGCCTGGTCATGGCCGCGGCAGGCGTCGACGCCTCCAACACGGAGGCGGGCACCGTGCTGCTGCTGCCCGAGGACCCGGACGCCTCCGCCCGGCGCATCCGCGACGGGCTGCGGGACGCGCTGCGGGTCGACGTGGGCGTCGTGGTGACCGACACGGCCGGGCGGCCCTGGCGCAAGGGCGTCACGGACTTCGCGATCGGCGCGGCCGGAGTGCGGGTCGCGGACGACCTGCGCGGCGGTGTGGACGCGTACGGCAATCCGCTGGTCGCCACCGTCGTGGCGACCGTCGACGAGCTGGCCGCGGCCGGCGACCTGGTCAAGGGGAAGGCCGGCGGGCTGCCCGTCGCCGTGGTGCGCGGGCTGGCGCACGTCGTGACCGAAGCGCCGGAGCACGAGGGCGCCCGGTGGCTGGTGCGGCCGGCCGAGGACGACATGTTCCGGCTGGGCACCTCGGAGGCCGTACGGGAGGCGGTGTCGCTGCGGCGCACCGTCCGGGAGTTCACGGACGACCCCGTGGACCCGGGCGCGGTGCGGCGGGCCGTGGCCGCGGCCGTGACGGCGCCGGCGCCGCACCACACGACGCCCTGGCGGTTCGTGCTGCTGGAGTCGGCGGAGTCGCGGACCCGGCTGCTGGACGCCATGCGGGACGCGTGGGTCGCGGACCTGCGGGCGGACGGGCGCTCGGAGGCGAGCATCGCCAAGCGGGTGCGGCGCGGTGACGTGCTGCGGAACGCGCCCTACCTGGTGGTGCCGTGCCTGGTCATGGACGGCTCGCACGACTATCCCGACGCGCGGCGCTCGGCGGCGGAGCGGGAGATGTTCGTGGTCGCGATGGGGGCCGCGGTGCAGAACTTCCTGGTGACGCTGGCCAGTGAGCGGCTGGGGTCGGCGTGGGTGTCCTCGACGATGTTCTGTCCGGACGTGGTGCGCGAGGTGCTGGAACTGCCGGAGGACTGGCATCCCATGGGCGCCGTGGCCGTGGGCCGGCCGGCGGCCGCGCCGCGGGCCCGGGGCGCGCGGGACGCCGACGCGTTCGTGGTGGTGCGGTAGGCCGAGAGTGCCCCCGGATCCGGTCAGATCCGGGAGAAGTCCCGCGCCGAGAAGCGCGGGGCGCGCCGTGGGGGCACCACGCCGCTCAGCAGGATGAGGCGGCACGCCCGGTGGCGCTGGCCGGCGTAGGGGGCCAGCAGGTCGAGCATGCCGTCGTCGTCCGTGCCGCGCAGGCCCGTCAGGGCGTAGCCGACGATCTTCGGCAGGTGCAGGTCGCCCGTCGTGACCGCGTCGGCGGCGCCGTTGGTGCGCTGCAGCGTCTCGGCCGCCGTCCAGGGGCCGATGCCGGGGACCGCCTGGAGGCGGGCCGAGGCGTCGGCCTCGTCCATCGACGCGGCCTCCTCCAGGCGCGCGGCGGCGCGGGCCGCCCGCACGATGGTCGCCGACCGCCGGCCGTCCACGCCGGCCCGGTGCCACTCCCAGGAGGGGATCAGGGCCCATGCCCGGGGGTCCGGCATCACCCGCAGGCCGGGGCCGGGGCCCGGCGCGGGCTCACCGTGGCGCTGGAGCAGCAGGCGCCACGCGCGGTACGCCTCGTCGCTGGTGACCTTCTGCTCGAGGATCGAGGGGATCAGCGACTCCAGGACCAGACCGGTGCGGGCCAGCCTGAGGCCGGGGTTACGGCGGTGGGAAGCGTGGACGAGGCGGTGGCGGGGGGTGAACCCCGTCGGGTCGTCGCTCGCGCCGAGGAGGGTGGGCAGGCGGTCCAGGAGCCAGTCCGCGCCCGGTCCCCAGGCCTCGCCGTGGACCGTGCCGCCGTCGTACGTCAGCCGCAGCGTGCCGGGGCCCTGCGGGGTACGGCTCGCCCGCCAGAGGGAGCCGTCCGGGGCCACCCGGTAGGCGGGGTCGCCGGGGCCGCGCGCCAGGACGCACAGGGTGCGTTCCAGGTCGTACGGGCCGCCACCGGGCGGGGCCCACGTGCGGGTGGCCATCGGGCCAGGGTACGTCGTCCTGCCGGTCCTACGTCGCCCTACGGGTCGTACGCGTCGTCCTACTGGTCGGAGGAGAAGCGGATCGCGCCCTGGGGGATCCGCGCGTCGCACCAGATCCGGGCCCCGGCGCGCAGCTCGTTGTCCGGGCCGATCTGCGCCCGGTCGCCGATGACCGCGCCGTCCAGGACCGTACGGGCGCCGATGCGGGCCCCGGCGCCGACGAGGGAGTCACGGACGACGGCGCCCGCCTCGATCACCGCGCCGTCCAGGACGGTGCTGCCGTCCACCATCGCGCCCGGCTCGACGCGGGCGCCCGTGCCGACGACGGTGCCGCCGGTGAGCTTGGCGTCCGGGGCCACCTCGGCGCCGTCGAGGACGAGCCGGTCGCCGCAGCGGCCGGGGACGGCCGGGGACGGGGCCCGGCCCAGGACCAGGTCGGCCGAGCCGCGCACGAAGGCCTGCGGGGTGCCCAGGTCGAGCCAGTACGTCGAGTCGACCATGCCCTGCAGGTGGGCGCCGGCGGCGAGGAGGCCGGGGAACGTCTCGCGCTCCACGGAGACCGGGCGGCCGGCGGGGATCTCGTCGATGACCGAGCGGTTGAAGACGTAGGCGCCCGCGTTGATCTGGTCGGTGACGATCTCCTCGGGCGTCTGCGGCTTCTCGAGGAAGGCCTGCACCCTGCCCGTGGCGTCCGTGGGGACCAGGCCGAAGGCCCGGGGGTCCGCCACCCGGGTCAGGTGGAGGGAGACGTCGGCGCCGGTGGTGCGGTGGGTGCCGACCAGCGCCTCGATGTCCAGGCCCGTGAGGATGTCGCCGTTGAAGATCAGCACCGGCTCGTCGGGGGCGGAGTGCAGGCGCGAGGCCACGTTGCGGATGGCGCCGCCGGTGCCCAGGGGCTCCACCTCGGTCACGTACTCCAGGTGCAGGCCCAGGGACGAGCCGTCGCCGAAGTACGGCTCGAAGACCTCGGCCAGGTAGGAGGTGGCGAGCACGATGTGCTCGACGCCCGCCGCCCGGGCCCGGGCCAGCTGGTGGGTCAGGAACGGCACGCCCGCCGCCGGGACCATCGGCTTGGGTGTGTGCATCGTCAGCGGGCGCAGCCGGGTGCCCTTGCCACCGACCAGGAGGATCGCTTCTGTCACCTTGTCGTCTCTGCTTCCTGCTGGGGCCGGGCCGTGATCGGCGGCCAGTGTATGCAGAACGTGCGGCTCCGGCCGCGCCCGGTCAGCGGCCCTGGAGCCGGGCCGCTTCGGAGCGGGCGGCGCCGAGCCGCTTGTAGAGGCGGTCGCCGGGGCATTCGGTGGAGTAGCCGTCGCGGTGCCCGGAGATCACCTTGAGCCTGACGGAGGTCCCCTTCTTGAAGAGGTTGCCGCCGCCGGAGACCAGGGTGGTGCTGCCGGCGGGGTTGATGTCGTAGAGGCCGAGCTTCCATGCGGTGATGGCGGCCACGGCGTCCACCGCGGCCGCGGACGGGTTGGCCTTCCCGAAGGATCCGAGCACCGCGATCCCCATGCTGTTGGTGTTGAAACCGAGAGTATGGGCGCCTCTGACGGGTTTCGCCACACCGCCTGCCCGGCCTTCGTACACCGTGCCGCATTTGTCGACGAGGAAGTTGTAGCCGATGTCCCGCCAGCCGCTGCTCACCACGTGGTAGCGGTAGATCCCCCGGATGACGGAGGCCGACTGTGCGCAGGTGGCGCCGTTGCCGGAGGCGGTGTGGTGCACGAACGCGGCCCGCACGGTCTTGTCGTACGGGAAGCCCTTCTCGCGGATCGACTCGTCGGCGCCCCAGCCGGCCCGGGTGACGATGCGCGGGCGCGGCCCGACGTAGTAGCCGGGCTCGACGCCGGCCTCGTCGTCGATGTCCTCGGGCGAGTCGGACGGGTCGGGCGGCGCGGGCGGTCCGGGCGGGCCCGGGGGCGCGGCCGGCGCCTCGGACTGCCCTTCCCCCTCGGGGTCGGTCTCGCCGTGGCCGTCGGGGTCCGTGTGCTTGGCGTCCTTGACGGCCGTGCTCGAGTGGTCGGGGTCCACCCGGGTGGCCAGGACGTCGCGGGCCGACTCCGGCCGGGCCAGGGCGGGGATCTCCGTGGCGCCCAGCGGGGCCAGCGGGAGGTTGGCCGCGGAGGCGGCGTTGTCCTCCTCGGCGGGGAGCGGGGCGGCGCGGCGGGCGGGGCGGGACGCGGCCGGGTCCTTGCCGGGGTCGACGAGTTCCACGCGCAGGCCCGCGGGCAGCGGCGGCGCGGGCGCCCGCCCGGTGGCCGCCTCCTGACGGACCCTGACCTCGACGGCGTCGCAGGCGCCGACCCACAGGGGGCGGTGGATCCTCGCAGGGTGCCGCCGCGGGCCTCGGGCGAGCGCAGGTCGGGGCGGTCGTCGTCGTGGGTCTCGACGTCCTGCCAGCCCGACCACTCCTTGCCGCCCACCGGGCGGGTGCGCACCTGGGCCCGGGCCCTCAGCTCCTTGCCGGCGTCGTCCCAGACGATGCCGACGAGGGAGAAGGGATCCACCTTCCGGGGCGGCAGGCCCCGCTCGGGCCGGCCGCCGGCGCGGCTGCGGGGGCCGAGCGGCGCGAGCGGCACGAGCGGCAGCGAGTGGGTGGAGCCCGGGACGGCGGTCGGGGCGGCGGTCGGCGCGGGAACGGGAGCGAGGGCTCCGGAGGGGGTGGCGAGGAAGGGCAGGGTCAGGGCGGCGGCGCAGGCGACGACGGCCGAGGAGACGAGGATTCCACGCATACCTGAAATCCTGGGCATATTTAGCCATATCTGTCCATTCGCGAGCTGACGGCGAGTCGGTCCCGACGGGCCCTCCCGGGCCCTGGGCGAACTGCCCGTCAGGCCCTTCCCCGCGTACGCTGACGGCGATGAACTCCACCGATCGCACCCCCGCCGACCTGCTGCGTTCCGCGCTCGCCGCGGACCCGGCCCGCCCGCTCGTGACCTTCTACGACGACGCCACCGGCGAACGCGTGGAACTGTCCGTGGCGACCTTCGCCAATTGGGTGGCGAAGACCGCCAATCTGCTCCAGGGCGATCTCGCCGCCGGCCCCGGCGACCGTCTCGCGCTGCTGCTGCCCGCGCACTGGCAGACCGCCGTCTGGCTGATCGCGTGCTCCTCCGTCGGCGTCGTCGCCGAGGTGGGCGGCGACCCGGCCGCCGCCGACCTGGTCGTCAGCGGTCCGGACACCCTCGAGGAGGCGGCGGCCTGCTCCGGCGAGCGGATGGCGCTGGCGCTGCGTCCCCTGGGCGGCCGCTTCCCCCAGCCTCCGGCCGGCTTCGCCGACTACGCCGTCGAGGTGCCCTCGCAGGGCGACCGGTTCGCCCCGTTCGCCCCCGTGGACCCGAACGCCCCGGCGCTGGTCGTGGGCGGCCGGGAGCTGACGGGCGCGCAGCTGGTCGAGCAAGCGCGCACGGACGCCCTCCAGCACGGCCTGGGCCCGGGCTCCCGGCTGCTGTCGGGGCTGCCGTACGACCACTGGGAGGGCCTGTCGGCCGGCCTCTTCGCGCCGCTGGCCGCGGGCGGCTCGGTGGTGCTGTGCCGCCACCTCGACCGGCTCTCCGGCGGCGGCCTGGAGAAGCGCCGCGAGAGTGAGCGCGTCACCGTGACGGCCCTCTGACGCTGCCGCCGCGCGCGTCCCGGGCGATGATCGGCGAGTACGCCGGCAACCGCCGAGGAGGGACGCAGCGCAGCCGTGACCCACAGCCCTGGCCCACCCCCGTGGCCGGACGACTTCTTCGCCCCGGAGCCGCCCGGCCCGCCACCCGCGCCCCGGCGGCGACGCTGGGCGCGCCGGCTGGCGCTGGTCATGGCGCTGCTGGTGCTGGTGCTGGCCGGGGTCGGCTGGGTGCTCTACGAGCGGCTCAACGACAACATCACCACCGACACCGAGACGGAGGAGGAGCTGCGCCGCTGGGAGAAGGAGCGCCCCAGCGCGCTGGTGGCGGGCGCCCAGAACATCCTGGTCATCGGCTCGGACACGCGCAGCGGCTCGGGCAACGGCCGGTACGGCGGGGACAGCGGCACCCAGCGCTCGGACACCACGATCCTGCTGCACGTGGCCGCCGACCGCAGCCGCGCGACGGCCGTGAGCCTGCCGCGCGACCTGATGGCGACGATCCCCACCTGCCGCCGGCCGGACGGCACGTACACCCGTGAGCGCTTCGCGCAGTTCAACTGGGCGTACGAGCTCGCCGGCACCGCCTGCACCATCCGCACCGTCGAGAACATCACCCGGATCCGGATCGACCATCACATCGTGCTGGACTTCAACGGGTTCAAGGGCCTGGTGGACGCGATCGACGGCGTGGAGGTGTGCCTGAAGCGGCCGGTGGACGACCGCGAGGCGCGGCTGAAGCTGCCCGCGGGCCGTCAGGTGCTGCACGGGGAGCAGGCGCTGGGCTACGTCCGGGCCCGCTACAGCATCGGGGACGGCAGCGACACCGAGCGGATGGGGCGTCAGCAGCAGTTCCTGGGCTCCCTGGTGCGCGAGATGCAGAGCGACGGGGTGATGCTCAACCCGACGCGGCTCTACCCCGTCCTGGACGCCGCCACGCGGTCGCTCACCACGGACTCCGGGCTGGACTCGATCAGGAAGATGTACGACCTGGTGCGCACCGTGCGGGGCATCCCCACCGACCGGGTCCAGTTCCTGACGGTGCCGCGCCGGCCGTACCCGTACAACAGCGCCCGCGACGAGCTCGTCCAGCCGGACGCGGACCAGCTCTTCCAGCAGCTGCGCCTGGACCGGCCGGTGGCCGTGAGCGCCCATGTGCGCCCGGCGGACGACAAGCCGCGCTCGTGGCGGGAGCCGGGGCCGGGGCCGGAGGAGTCCGGCGGCACGGAGGGGCCGGAGCGGTCCGTTGTGCCCGGTGTGCCGGAATCCGCGCCGCCGCCGTCCGTGCCATCATCCGTGTCGCCGTCCGTGTCGCCGTCGCCGCTGCCCACGACGCCGCCGACCTACGAGGGCACCACCGCCGCGCGGGGCGTCTGCGGCTGACACCGGCGGCTCGCCGGGAAGCAGTCGGGAACCAGCCGGGAACTCGTGGGAAACCCGCTACAACCCCGCCAAACGGTACGATCATCATTCCGTACCGATGTTCGCTCCGACGCCCTTCTCCGCGAAGGGATTGGGCAGATTGCCCAGTTGTAGGGGAGTGCAATTTGTCACGGGCGTCGCTTGACGCTGAACTGGGCGGATAGTGTGAGCGATCCGGTGCGCACGGCCGGGCTGACCGCGCACTGCAAGTTGACATGATCGAGCGCCTCGGGGGGGTAGGCGCCGCGTGGCACCGACGGAGGATTCAAGCGACCGTGGACGCGCAAGGCCGTGGGCGAGCGGGCGATATCGACCCCGCCGACCAGTGGGTGTTCGACCCCAAAACCGGCAGCTACGAGCTGCGCCTGGACCATGCCGGGGAGCCGGTGACACCGGCCGGACACACCCCTGCCGCGACACCGTCGCCCGGGCCCGGGAAGCGGGCCGCCGCGTCGGCCGCGCCCCGGCCCAAGCCGAAGCCCAAGCCGGGCGCCGGCGGGGGCGGGGGCCGGGCCGTGCCCGGACAGCGGGGCACCGGCGGCGGCCGCCGGGCCGCGGCCAAGGCCGCGGCGACGGGACGCCGTAAACCCAAGCCGAAGAAGTCGGGCAAGAAGAAGGCCCTGATGTGGACCGGCGGCACGGTGGGCGTGGTGCTGGTCGTCGCCACGGTGGGCGGCTACCTGCTCTACCAGCACCTGAACGACAACATCGACAAGGTCGACGTCGGCATCAACAACGGAGCCGTCACCAAGGGCCCGGTGAACATCCTGGTCATCGGCACCGACAAGCGCTCCGGCAAGGGCAACACCGGCTACGGCGACGCCGGCAGCGTCGGACACGCCGACACCACTCTGCTCTTCCATGTCTCCGAGGACCGTACGAACGCCACCGCGCTGTCGATCCCGCGCGACATGATCACGAACATCCCGGACTGCCCGACCAAGCAGAAGAACGGCTCCACCAAGACCATCCCCGGCTCCAAGGGCGTCCGCTTCAACGAGAGCCTGGGCCAGGAGGACCGCGACCCCGGCTGCACCTGGCGGACCGTGGAGCAGCTGACGAAGCTGAAGGTCACTCACTTCATGATGGCCGACTTCAACGCCGTCAAGGAGCTGTCCTCGGCCGTCGGCGGCGTCGAGGTCTGTGTGGCCAAGGACATCAACGACGCCGACTCGCACCTGAAGATGAGCAAGGGCCGGCACACCGTCGAGGGCGAGGACGCGCTGGCGTTCGTGCGCACGCGGCACTCGGTGGGCTTCGGCGGCGACCTCAGCCGGATCGAGCTGCAGCAGCAGTTCCTCAGCTCCATGATCCGGAAGATGAAGTCCGGTGACACCCTCACCAACCCCAAGAAGCTCTACGAGCTCAGCGACGCCGCGACGAACTCCCTCACCGTCGACACCGGCATAGGCTCCATCACCAAGCTGACCTCGCTGGCCAAGGAGCTCAGCAAGGTCAACACCAAGAACATCACCTTCGCCACCGTGCCCGTCCTCGACAACCCGGCCGAGGGCAAGGACCACAAGACGGTCATTCTGGACAAGTCGAAGGCCGAGCCCCTCTTCGCCATGGTCCGTCAGGACGTCTCCCTCACCGAGGTGAAGGAGAAGGAGGAGAAGGCCCAGGAGGAGGCGGACGCCAAGCAGGCGGCCCTGCTCAAGGGGACGCGCGCCGCGCCCGCGACCGTACGCGTCAAGGTGCTCAACGGCAGCGGGCGGATGGGCGCCGCCGGGGAGACCGTCGCCTGGATGCAGAACTCCAAGGGCATGCCCCGCACCAGCAACGGCGGCAACGCCTCCGGCGGCAAGAAGGACAAGACGGTCCTGGAGTTCGCCCCCAACCAGGCCGACCAGGCCCGCCGGCTGGCCGACGAGATGGGCCTGCCCGTCGACGCCCTGAAGCAGGGCTCGAGCAACGCGGCGCCCACCGCGGAGATGACGCTGATCCTCGGCGAGGACTTCAAGGGCGCCGGAACCCCGGTCTCCGCCCCCAAGAAGGCCCCGGAGGGCATTCAGAAGGTCGAAGCGGACGACAAGAACATCTGCGCCAAGTGAACCCCCCTGCCGGGCTTTCGCATCTCATTACGCAGTAATACTCATCAGGTACGACATGCCTGCCCATCGGGCCGGACGCACCATTCAGGGGAGGCCCGATGCGGCAGAGCAGCGGCGTGCGGGAAGAGCAGGCCGCGCAGTCCAAGGACGGCAAGGCCAAGGGCGACACGCCCGGGGCCGAGGAGTCCGAGGACACGAAGGACGCCGACGGATCCATAGCCGGCGGCCGGCGCCGCCGCATCGGGCGAATAGCCCGCTGGGCGGCGCTCGGCCTGGCCGTGCTCGTCCTCGGCGTCTCCGCCGCTGGGTACTTCTACTACGAGCACCTCAACGGGAACATCAGGAAGAACAAGCTCAACCTCGGCGACAAGCAGCTCGACCGCAGCGCCGCCAACGCCGACGGCCAGCGTCCCCTCAACATCCTGCTGCTGGGCTCCGACAGCCGCAACAGCAAGGCGAACCAGGACCTCGGCGGCGCCCGCGACGACGCCGACCGGCCCCCGCTGGCCGATGTGCAGATGCTGGTGCACGTCTCGGCCGACCGCAGCAACATGTCGGTCATCAGCGTCCCCCGCGACACCCGGGTGACGATCCCCAAGTGCACCGACCCCGAGAACGGCAAGGTCTACCGCGGGACCAACGGCCAGATCATCAACACCAGCCTGGGCAACGGCGGCCCCGGCTGCACCGTGGCCACCTGGGAAGAGCTCACCGGCATCCCCGTCGACCACTTCATGATGATCGACTTCGCGGGCGTGGTGAGCATGGCCGACGCCGTCGGCGGCGTGCCCGTCTGCGTCGACAGCAACATCTACGACGACAAGTCCGGTCTGCGCCTGCTCAAGGGCAGCCGCACGGTCAAGGGCGAGCAGGCCCTGCAGTGGCTGCGCACCCGGCACGGCTTCGAGGACGGCAGCGACATCGGCCGTACCCACGCCCAGCACATGTACATGAACGCGATGGTCCGTCAGCTGAAGTCCGGCACCAAGCTCTCCGACCCCGGCCAGCTCACCGACCTCGCCGAGGCCGCCACCAAGGCGCTCACGGTCGACAAGGACCTCGGCTCGGTCAAGAAGCTCTACAACCTCGCCGACGACATCAAGCGCGTGCCCTCCGGCCGGATCACCATGACGACCATGCCCTGGGTCTCCGACCCGCAGAACCCGGACGCGCATGTGATCCCCAAGCCCGGCGACGCCGAAAAGCTCTTCTCCCTGGTCCGCAACGACATCGCGCTGGACGGCAAGGACAAGAAGAAGGACCCGAAGTCCCTGCCCTCCGCGCCCCCGGCCGCCCCGAAGAAGGACATCGCGGTCACCGTGTTCAACGGCACGGGCACCGTCGTGGAGCCGCCGGTCACCGGCCGTGGCTCGGACATCGCCTCGTTCCTGGTCAAGCAGGGCTTCGCCAAGGTCACCTCCGACTCCACGCCGCGCGCCCAGGCGGACACCACGCTCACCTACCCGCGGGCGACCCAGCGCGGCGACGCCCTCGCCGTGGCCAAGGCCCTGGGCCTGCCGGAGACGGCGGTGCGGCACTCCCCCGAGGTCCAGCAGATCACCCTGGTCATCGGCGGCGACTGGAAGGGCGGCACGTCCTACCCCAAGGACGGCGGCGAGGACGAGAGCGCGGACCCCGCCTCCACGCCCTCCGCGAAGGACGGCAAGGGCGCCGGGGACGAGAAGACCGGACAGGACGGCAAGGCCGGCAAGGACGGGCAGAAGGACGACGGCAAGGGCACGAAGAAGCCCGACGACAACAAGGCCCCCGAGAGCTCGGACCCGCTCAACGGCGACGACAGGACGGCCTGCATGAAGGTCAACCCGCTCAACCGCTTCTGAGCGGGGCCGCTTCCGAGCGGCGCCCGCGAACGCGTCGGGGCCCGTGGCCGGCATGGCCACGGGCCCCGATGGGCGTCGTACGCCCGTCAGCTCGTCCGGACCGCCGGGCGGCGGCTGGCGATGACCTTCTTCGCCAGCGAGCGGGGGCTGGTCAGGAAGCCGAAGCCCCACGACATGTGCATCGTGGCCAGCGCCACCGGGATGCGCGCCCGGGCCGCGAGGGGCAGGCCCTTGCCGGCGGGCACCGAGCCGGCCGTGATGGCCGCCAGATAGCCGGCCGGAACGATCAGGCCCCACGGGGTGACCGTGGCGCCGGCCACCAGGCCGGCCGCGATCGCGACCACGGCGGTGGGGGCGGCGAGGTAGCGCAGGTTGATCGAGCCCTGGTGGTAGCGGGCGACGACGTGCCGCCAGCGGCCGTAGTCCTTGTACTGCTTGGCGAGCGCCTTGACGTTCGGGCGCGGCCGGTAGGAGACCAGCAGCTCGGGCGAGAACCAGATCAGCCCGCCGGCCTCCCGGATGCGGAAGTTCAGCTCCCAGTCCTGGGCGCGGATGAACTCCTCGTTGTAGCCGCCCTGCGTCTCCAGCGCCTCACGGCGGAAGACGCCCAGGTAGACGGTCTCGGCCGGGCCGGCCGCGCCGCCGGTGTGGAAAGCCGCGTTGCCCACGCCGACCTTGGACGTCATGGCGGCGGCCACGGCCCGCTCCCAGGAGTTCTCGCCCTCGGCGTGCATGATGCCGCCCACGTTCTGGGCGCCGGTCTCCTCCAGCAGCCGCACCGCCGTCGCGATGTAGTTCGGCGAGAGCATCCCGTGGCCGTCGACGCGTACCACGATCGGGTGACGTGATGCCTTGATCGCGGCATTGAGCGCGGCAGGGGTGCGACCGGTGGGATTCGGCACGGTATGGACCCTGGAGTCCTCCCGGACGAGCTCCGCGGCGATCTCGTCCGTACGGTCCGTGGACGGACCGAGGGCGATGACCACCTCCAGTTCACCGGCATACTCCTGCTCCAGGATGTGCCGCACGGAGGTGCGCAGATGCCGCTCTTCATTGAGCACCGGCATGATCACGGAAACGGCTGGCGGCTGCTGATCGTGCATGGTTCCTCGGGGGTACGGGGGTCGGGGTCACCCCGCGGCGGACGGCTGGTTCGTCGGTCTCCCCGGCCACGTTACCGCCAATGGGGGACACGCTTCCGACCCGGCCGGGTGGCGGGGCCGCCGGCGACGGCGTGGGGCCGCAGACAGATCATCGTATGGGCCTACCGTGTTCCCGGTCTCTCCCCGTCAGGGACCCGATCGTCGCGGAGGTCTCGCAGTGACCGCACCGACCCGTTCCCCCGGCCCCGCCCGAACCCGCGCCCCTCCCCGCCGGCCGCCCCGCTGGGCATGCGACTGGCCACGGGCGCCGCCGTGGCGGTGCTGGGCGCGGGCGGCATCGGGCACGCGGTGGTCCACGGCATCGAGGGCAACATCGGCCGGGTGGACCCCTTCGAGGGCCTGTCGAACCGGCCCGGCAGCGGGCGGGGCATGAACGTCCTGCTCGTCGGCACGGACGGCCGCGACAAGATCACCAAACGGGACCGCGACCGCTACCACCTCGGCGGCGCCCCCTGTCACTGCACCGACACGATGATGCTGGTGCACCTGTCCGCCGACCGCGACCGGGCCACCGTGGTCGGCCTGCCCCGGGACACCTACACCGAGATCCCCGAGCACCCCGACGGCACGGGCCGCACCCGCCCCGCGCACCCCCTCAAGCTCAACGCCGCCTACGCCGAGGGCGGCCCCAGCCTGACCGTACGCTCCGTCGAACGCCTGACCGGCGTGCACGTCGACCACTACATGGAGGTCGACTTCAGCAGCTTCATGGAGACCGTCGACGCGGTGGGCGGGGTGCAGGTGTGCACCGTGCGGCCGCTCAGGGACGCCTACACCGGCCTGAACCTCCCGGCCGGCACCAGCACCCTCGACGGCGGCAAGGCCCTGCAGTACGTCCGCTCCCGGCACCTGGACGGCGCCGCCGACCTGGGCCGGATGCAGCGGCAGCAACGGTTCCTCGCCTCGCTCATCCACAAGGTGGCCGACGGCGGGGTGCTGCTCAACCCGGTGAAGTTCCAGGAGGTGTCCTCGGCCGTGGTCGGCTCGGTCCGCGCCGACCGGGGCTTCGGCAGCGACGACCTCGTCGAGCTCGGCCGGGCGCTGCGGAACCTGACCCCCGCGTCCGCCGAGTTCACCTCCGTGCCGATCGCCACCGCGAACTTCCCCGTCCCCGGCCTCGGCTCGACCGTGAAGTGGGACGAGCCGGCCGCCGGCAAGCTCTTCCAGGCCCTGCGCGAGGACCGCCCGGTCAACACCGCCCCGCGCGCCCCGCACCGGGCGCAGGACGCCAAGCCGCCCGGCGGGCCCGGCCCGCGGGCGAGGACGGTGGACGTGGCGCCCGAGCAGGTCAAGGTGCAGGTCCTCAACGGCAGCGGACGTGACGGCCTCGCCCGCTCGACCGACCTGGCGCTGCGCGCCACCGGCTTCGTCACCACCGGCTCTCCCGTCGACGCCCCGCGCGTGGTGCGGCACACCGTGATCACCTACGACCCGCGCTGGGACCGCTCGGTCCGCTCGGTGGCGGCCGCGCTGCCGAACGCCGAGCTGCGGCCCGTCCCCGGCCAGGGGCCGGTGATGAAGGTGATCCTGGGGAAGGACTTCACCGAGGTGCTCCCGGTGCGCGCCGAGACCCCGCCGCAGGGGGCCGGTGGCATCCCGGTGGTCACCGGGGACCAGGTGGTCTGCCCGGAGCAGGGGTAGAGGGTGGCGGAGAGCGACCTCAGTCCTCGATGCCCTCGGCGGCCCGCCGCTCGCGCAGCTCCATGATCGCGCGCCGCCGGGCGAGCCGGTGCGTACGCCGGATCTGCGCCTCCTGGTAGCGCCGGCGGTCGCGCTCGGTCTCGGGCAGCACCTCGGGGACGCGCCGGGGTTTGCCCTCCTCGTCGACAGCGGCGAAGACGAGATAGGCGCTGCCGACCTGGACGGCGGGCGTGGACTCGTTCCAGCGCTCGGCGAGCACCCGCACGCCGATCTCCATCGAGGACCGCCCGGTCCAGTTGACCTGCGCCTTCACATGGACGAGGTCACCGACGCGGACCGGCTCGAGGAAGGCCATCTCGTCCATCGAGGCGGTGACCGCCGGGCCGCCGGAGTGCCGGCCGGCCACGGCGCCCGCGACGTCGTCCACCAGCTTCATGATCACACCGCCGTGCACGGTCCCCAGCAGATTGGTGTCATGGGCGGTCATGATGTGGGAGAGCGTCGTACGGGAAGCCGAGGTGGGCTTGCCGGATATGTCCGGCTCCGGGCTCCGGTCCTGATTGGTCATGCCCACCACTGTATGCGGGGCCCGGAGCGAGGGCCGGGTTTGCATCAGCTCTGCAACAGCACCGCCACGGTCCCGTCCGCACCCCGCGGGTCTGCCGCGCCCACAAGGCACACTCGATGACATGAACGATTGGCCCGAAGGGCGGACCCCCGGCCGCCGAGACCGGTACGGCGCCGGCAGCACCAGTGCCGAGCCGGAGAGCGCCCGTCCCCTGCCGCACGTCCGGCGCGACGGCCCCCCGCCGCAGTACCGGCCGCCCCAGGGCTACGACTCCCCCGGCGCCCTGCGGAACGACGCAAGCGGTGACGGATACAACACCGGACAGGTCTACGGGCACGGAGGCGGCGCCTCCGGCGGCACCGGCGGGCCCGCCGGACGCGGCCGGGCGCCGCGCGCGGGCGCACCGGACTGGCGCAAGCGCGTCAAGATCGGGGCGATCGCCCTCGTCGCCACGCTGCTGGCCGTCGGCGGCGGCACGTACTTCTGGGCCGACGGAAAGATGCGCCGCGAGGTCGACCTGGGTCAGGTCAAGGACCGCCCGAAGGCCGGCGAGGGCACGAACTACCTGATCGTCGGCTCCGACAGCCGCGAAGGCCTGTCGGACCAGGACAAGAAGGACCTCCACACCGGGTCGGCCGAGGGCAAGCGCACCGACTCGATGATGATCCTGCACACCGGCGACAACGGCACCACGATGCTCAGCCTGCCGCGCGACTCCTATGTGACGATCCCCGCCTTCACCGGCAAGGAGTCCGGCAAACACTTCCCGGCCGCCACCCACAAGCTCAACCAGGCCTACGCGGACGGCGGCCCCGAGCTGCTGACGCAGACCATCGAGTACAACACCGGCCTGCGCATCGACCACTACGCCGAGATCGGCTTCGGCGGCTTCCGCAACCTCGTCGACGCGCTCGGCGGGGTGGAGATGTGCCTGGACAAGCCGCTGAAGGACCGGGACTCGGGCGCGGATTTCAAGGCGGGCTGCCAGGAGCTCAACGGCGCCCAGTCGCTGGCGTTCGTCCGCCAGCGCCACCAGGAGGCCGACCAGGACCTGGGCCGGATGCGCAACCAGCAGAAGTTCCTGAACACCCTCGCCAAGCAGGCCGCCTCGCCCACCACGGTCCTCAACCCCTTCCGTCTCTACCCCGTCATCGGCTCCGGCCTCGACACCCTCATCGTCGACAAGGACATGGGGCTGTGGGACCTGATGGACATGTTCTGGGCGATGAAGGGCGTCACCGGCGGGGACGGGCAGCAGACCACCGTGCCGATCGCCAACCCCAACCTCCCCACCCGCACCGACGGGGTGGCCGTGAAGTGGGACATGACCAAGGCGAAGCAGCTCTTCGGCCAGCTGCGCGACGACAAGAAGGTCACCGTCACCGGCGGGTCGCAGTGACCCGCCGGTGACACCGCGCGGGGCCGGCCGTCAGCCGGCCTCGGGCGACGGCCCCGTGGCGTTGATGAGGGCGAACACCGCGCCCTGCGGGTCCTGCACGACCGCCATGCGGCCCGCCACCATGTCGAACGGCGGCTTGAGGACGTTGCCGCCGGCCCTGACCAGCGCGTCCACGGTGCTGTCGGTGTCGTCGACGCAGAAGTACGTCAGCCAGTGGGACGGCGACCCGGGCGGGGACTTCTCGAGGTCCTGCATGCCGCCGACCACCCGGCCCTTGGCCTTGAGGGCGAAGTAGCCGGGAGCCTCCTCCATCGGGTCGGCCGTCATGTCCAGGGCCGCCGCGTAGAAGGCGGCCGCCGTGTCGGGGTCGGCGGTGTTCAGCTCGTTCCACACCACCGAGCCCGGCTCGTTGACCACCTGCGAGCCGATGAAGTCCCCGGCCTGCCAGGTCCCGAACACCGCGCCCGTGGAGTCGGCCACCACCGCCATCCGCCCCAGCGTGAGCACGTCCGTCGGGTCCATCAGCGACGTGCCGCCGCTGTCCTTGATCTTCTGCAGGGTGGCGTCGGCGTCGGCGACCGCCAGATACGTGGTCCACGCCGGCGGCGGCTTGGAGCCGCCCTCCTGCGCCATCGACGTCATGATCCCGGCCACGGCCTTGCCGCCCAGGCTGCAGACCGCGTACCCGCCGGTCTCCGGCGGCCCGGGCTCGCCCTGCCAGCCGAAGAGGTCCCGGTAGAAGTCGAGCGCCTCCCGCTGGTCGGGAACCACCAGATCCACCCAGCAGGGCGTGCCGGGGGTGTAGGGCTTGGTTACCTCGGGCATGACGCGGGCCTCCCTGGCAGTACGGACTTACCCCCGACCACCTTCACCCGCCCCACGACGGCCCGCCACCGGAAGCGGCGAACGGCCCCCGGCGGTCGTCGCCGGGGGCCGTTTCATCGCGTGGTCCGTGCCGCGGAGTGCGCCTCCCCGGCATTTCCCCATGATCACCTGCAGCAGCGGCGCCGCCATCGCTGGTCAGCCCAGGGATGCCACCGCTTCCGCGATGAGGGCGCGGGCCGCCGCTCCCCTTGCGGCCTGCTGCGAGAGACCTTCGAAGGCACGGGCGTACAGCTCGACCTGGCTGGGCTGTGTGAGCGTGGAAGCAGCATCCAGCGTGTCCGCGTGCACCCTGCCTCCATCGAAGATCGTGAAGGTCGGCATGGGCCACACGGTCCGTTGCGTCGAGAACGGGACGATGCCCACGGCGACGTTCTGAAGGTCCATGACCCCGAGCAAATGGCCGAGCTGTGCCGCCATGGTTTCAGCGCTGCACAGCCGGTACCGCAAGACCGACTCCTCCAGCACGAATGAGAACCGGTGTGCACCACTGGTCAGCACCGCGTTACGCCTCATGCGTGCCTCCACGGCATCGCCCACATCATCCGGAGTGCCCCGGAAGCCCGCGATGGACGACAGCAGAGCAGCGGCGTATCCGGAGGTCTGGAGAAAACCGGGGATCACGTCGGAGACGTAGACCCTGAAGGTCTTGGTTTGTTGGTACAGGTCCCCGGCGGACTCCTGCAGGTGCCGAAGGCCGGTCCGCTGGAGGCGCTTCCACTGCACCTGAGCATCTGCGGACTGCCTGTTTGCCGCGATCAGGTCAGGTGCCTGATCGCCAGAGGCGCAGGCCCGGCACCATGCTCGGATGTCCGTATCGGAGGGAGGCGTCTTGGCGTTCTCGATCCGGGACGACTTCGACTCCGACCAACCGCACCTGACGGCCAGCTCCCGCCCGCTGATCCCCGCGTCCTTCCGGATCTCGCGCAGACGCCCTGCAAGATCCTCGCGGGCCTTCTGAACGCGTGAAGAGGGGTGCGGGGGCATGGAGCCGGCTTTCCTCAGACCTGGTACCGGTGGTGCGGGGTCGCTCGCTCCCAAACCGCTTCGAAGGCAGCGGAGCACAGCTTCACGGCTTCCGCGTCCGCCGTGATCTCGTCCTCCACCACCCCGCCGTCACCTGAGAAGTGGTGCACCCGGAGCAGCGCATCGTCGAACAGCCAGAAGTCGTTCCCCGGCAGGGCGATGGCCGTGGCCAGCCGCCGTGGCAGCCAGCGGACTTCCTCACCGGCCGTGACGTTGGCATGAGTGACGTAGTGCTCCCACCGGATGTAGTCCGATACCGGCTCGAAGATCACCCGAGCCCTGCGGATCACCACGCCCCTGGACACTGTGTCCGCGATCAGCTGGTCGTAGGGATGCCACCAGGACTCGCGATGCTCCCAATTGATCCGCTCGCCACGCTTCCACGCCTCGTACCGGTCCGTGGCAGCGTATGAGTCACGAAGTTCCAGGTGGACGGCGGATCGCTGGCAGTGGCCAGGCAGCTCAGCGAAGCTGGGCACGCTCGACGGCATCACACGCCTCCCTGATCATCGGAATCATGCGGGCGGAATCCTGACGATGGCCTCGTCGTCAGGCACCGGACCGTTTGCGGGGCGACGCCTGCCGATGACTCGGCGGCTGTCGACGTGGAGTGCATGAGCCACACGGGCCGGGCTGGTCACGCTGGTTTTCGGCGCATCCGTACATCGTTCGCGATGGTGGTCCGCGCCGAGTAAAGCCCCTCGCCCCGGCTGCGGAAACCCTGGACAGGTCGACCGCGAAGGGAAGTAACGCCCGTGATCCACGGCGAGCACCTGGCGAAGGACCTGCGGCGTGATCACGGCTTCGTTCACGTCGGACGCACCGGGGACGGTAGCGCCGTGGTCATGCGCAAGGGCGAGAGGTGGACCGTGGTCCCCCTCCGCTGGCTCACCGAAGAGGCTGTAGACACCATCAAGACCCAGGCCGGGATCAGCCTCGTGTGAGCGTCCAGTGACACAGCCCCCGGCGCCACGCCGGGGGCTGTGTCCTCTGACCTGCGAGAACGACTTACGGGAGGTTGCGGGCCATGACGATCCGCTGGACCTGGTTCGTGCCTTCATAAATTTGCGTGATCTTGGCGTCGCGCATCATGCGCTCCACCGGGTAGTCACGGGTGTAGCCGTAGCCGCCGAGGAGCTGGACGGCGTCCGTGGTGACCTCCATCGCGACGTCCGACGCGAAACACTTGGCGGCGGCGCCCAGGTAGGTGAGGTCGGCGTCGAGGCGCTCCGAGGCGGCGGCGGCCTGGTAGGTCAGGGCGCGGGCCGCGGAGATCTTCATGGCCATGTCGGCGAGCATGAACTGGACGCCCTGGAAGTCGCCGATCGGCTTGCCGAACTGCTTGCGCTCCTGGACGTAACCCTTGGCGTAGTCCAGGGCGCCCTGGGCGATGCCCAGCGCCTGGGCGGCGATGGTGATGCGGGTGTGGTCCAGGGTCTTCATCGCGGTGGCGAAGCCCGTGCCCTCCGCGCCGATCATGCGGTCGGCGGGGATGCGGACGTTGTCGAGGTAGACCTCGCGGGTCGGCGAGCCCTTGATGCCGAGCTTCTTCTCCGGGGCGCCGAAGGAGACGCCCTCGTCGGCCTTCTCGACGACGAAGGCGGAGATGCCCTTGGAGCGCTTCTCCGGGTCGGTGACGGCCATGACCGTGTAGAAGTCGCTGACGCCGGCGTTGGTGATCCAGCGCTTGACGCCGTTGAGGACCCAGAAGTCGCCGTCGCGGACGGCCTTGGTCTTCATGCCGGCCGCGTCGGAGCCCGCGTCGGGCTCGCTGAGGCAGTACGAGAACATCGAGTCGCCCTTGGCGAGCGGGCTCAGGTACTTCTTCTTCAGCTCCTCGGAGCCGGAGAGCACGACCGGCAGCGAGCCGAGCTTGTTGACCGCCGGGATCAGCGAGGAGGAGGCGCACACGCGGGCGACCTCCTCGATCACGATGACCGTGGCGAGGGCGTCCGCACCGGCGCCGCCGAAGGCCTCCGGTACGTGCACCGCGTGCAGGTCGGCCGCGGCGAGCGCGTCGAGCGCCTCCTGCGGGAAGCGGCCCTCCTCGTCCACCTCGGCGGCGAACGGCGCGATCTTCGCCTCGGCGAGCGAGCGCACGACCTTTCGGAGCTCGTCGTGCTCCTCGGACGGCCGGTACAGGTCGAAGTCCTTGTTTCCCGCCAAGGCGTACTCCCCAGAGAGTTAACTACTGTTTAGTAACCACGATTCTAGGGTCGCGGCCCCGGCGGGGGATACGTGAGCTTGCCGACAACGGGTGATCACCCGGGATCCTTCCCGGCCGGGCCCCGACTATGCTCGGGCAACGCAATCCGGCCCGGCGGCCTTATAAAGGCAGAAGGTCCTCGAGAACCGCCGGCCACCCCGTCAGCACCTGGAGCACCGCATGGCCCTCAAGATCACCGTGATCGGCACCGGTTACCTCGGCGCCACCCACGCCGCGGCCATGGCCGAGCTCGGGTTCGAGGTGCTGGGCCTGGACGTGGTGCCCGAGAAGATCGAGACGCTCTCGCGCGGCGAGGTCCCGATGTACGAGCCGGGGCTGGAGGAGCTGCTGCGCAAGCACGTCGCCGGCATCGAGGGCTCCACCGGGCGGCTGCGCTTCACCACCTCCTGGGAGGAGGTCGGCGAGTTCGGCGATGTGCACTTCGTCTGTGTGAACACCCCGCAGAAGCACGGCGAGTACGCCTGCGACATGTCGTACGTCGAGAGCGCGTTCGCCTCCCTGGCCCCGCAGCTGCGCCGCCCGGCGCTGGTCGTCGGCAAGTCGACCGTCCCGGTGGGCAGCGCGGCGCACCTCGCGGACCTGCTGACGCGGCTGGCGCCCGCGGGCGCGGACGTCGAGCTGGCCTGGAACCCGGAGTTCCTGCGGGAGGGCTTCGCCGTCCAGGACACGCTGCACCCCGACCGCATCGTCGTGGGCGTGGCGGGCGAGCGCGCCGAGAAGCTGCTGCGCGAGGTGTACGCCACGCCGGTCGGCGAGGGCTCCCCGTTCGTGGTGGCCGACTATCCGACGGCCGAGCTGGTCAAGACCGCCGCCAACTCCTTCCTCGCCACGAAGATCTCCTTCATCAACGCCATGGCCGAGGTCTGCGAGGCCGCGGACGGCGACGTGGTGAAGCTGGCGGAGGCCATCGGGCACGACGAGCGCATCGGCAAGAAGTTCCTGCGGGCCGGCATCGGCTTCGGCGGCGGCTGCCTGCCGAAGGACATCCGGGCCTTCATGGCCCGCGCCGGGGAGCTCGGGGCGGACCAGGCGCTGACGTTCCTGCGCGAGGTCGACTCCATCAACATGCGGCGCCGCAGCCACATGATCGAGCTGGCCCGCGAGAGCGTGGGCGGCAGCTTCCTCGGCCGGCGCGTGGCCGTGCTCGGCGCGACGTTCAAGCCGGACTCGGACGACGTCCGCGACTCCCCCGCGCTCAACGTCGCCGGTCAGATCCACCTGCAGGGCGGCCAGGTGACGGTGTACGACCCCAAGGGCATGGACAACGCCCGCCGCCTCTTCCCCACCCTGGCCTACGCGCCGAGCGCCCTGGAGGCGTGCCGCGGGGCGGAGGTGGTGCTGCACCTGACGGAGTGGTCGGAGTTCCGGGAGCTGGACCCGGCGCAGCTGGGCGAGGTCGTCGCGGCCCGCCGGGTGCTGGACGGCCGTAACGCCCTGGACGCCGCCGCCTGGCGGGAGGCCGGCTGGGTCTTCCGCGCGATGGGCCGGCCCCGGGCGTAGTCCCCGCCGTCGCCGCGACGGCCGGGGCCGTCGCGGCGGGCGTCACCGGGTGGATCGACGGGTGCCGGGCCGGTCAGGCGCCAGGTCGGGCGCCGGTGCCGTCCAGCTGGTCGATCGTGGCGATGGACGGGCCGCGCGTCGCGGACAGCTCCCGTGCCACGTCCTCCGCGGCCCGCAGCACGCGCACCGCGTTCTGCCAGGTCAGCTTCGCCAGGTCCGCCTCGGACCAGCCGCGCCGCAGCAGTTCGGCGATCAGGTTGGGGTAGCCGGAGACGTCCGACAGGCCGTCGGGGGTGAAGGCCGTGCCGTCGTAGTCGCCGCCGAGGCCGATGTGGTCGACGCCGGCGACCTCGCGCATGTGGTCGAGGTGGTCGGCGACGGTGGCGGTGGTGGCCCGCGGGCGCGGGTTGGCCTCCTCGAAGGCGTGGTGGACGGCCATCGCCTCGGGGGTGGTGTCGAGGGCGTGGAGGCCGTGCGCGCGCATGTTCTCGTCGGCCGCCCGCATCCAGACCCCGGCCTCCGGCAGGATGAACTTGGGCACGAACGTCGCCATGGCCAGGCCGCCGTTCGCGGCGAGCGAGCCGAGCACGTCGTCCGGGATGTTGCGGGGGTGGTCGCAGACGCCACGCGCCGAGGAGTGGGAGAAGATCACCGGCGCCTCGGTGACGCGCAGGGCGTCCCGCATGGTGTCGTCGGCGACGTGGGAGAGGTCGACGAGCATGCCGACGCGGTTCATCTCGCGGACGACCTCCTCGCCGAAGCGGGTGAGCCCGCCCACCGCCGGTACGTCCGTCGCCGAGTCCGCCCACGGGATGTTGTCGTTGTGGGTGAGGGTCATATAGCGGACGCCCAGCCGGTGCAGGGCGCGCAGCGTGGCGAGCGAGCAGTTGATGCTGTGGCCGCCCTCGGCGCCCATGAGGGAGGCGATGCGGCCCTCGGCCCGGGCCGCCTCCATGTCGTCGGCGGTGAACGCCAGGCGCAGGTCGGCGGGGTGGCGCTCGGCCAGCCGCCGGACCACGTCGATCTGCTCGAGGGTGGCGCTGACCGCCTCGTCGCCGGCCATGTCGGCGCGTACGAAGACGGACCAGAACTGGCCGCCGACGCCGCCGGCGCGCAGCCGGGGCAGGTCGGTGTGCAGGCCCGCGGCGCTCTGGTCGACGGCGATGTCGCAGCGGTCGAGGTCGTAGCGGACGTGCTGGCGCAGCGCCCAGGGGAGGTCGTTGTGGCCGTCGACGACGGGGTGGTCGGCGAGGAGCTCGCGGGCGCGGGCCAGGGTCGCGTCCGTGCCGCTCACGGCGCTCACTTCCCGAAGCCGAAGCCGGCGGCGCCCTGGGCCTTGGCGCGCAGTCGCCGGCCCTTCTCGGTGGCCTGTTCGTTGAGCTCGTCCTGGAAGTGGCGCATGCGCGCGAGCAGGTCCTCGTCGTGCGCGGCGAGCATGCGGACGGCCAGCAGGCCGGCGTTGCGCGCGCCCGCCACGGAGACGGTGGCGACGGGCACCCCGGCCGGCATCTGCACGATGGACAGCAGGGAGTCCATGCCGTCGAGGTACTTCAGCGGTACGGGCACGCCGATCACCGGCAGCGGGGTGACGGAGGCGAGCATGCCGGGGAGGTGGGCGGCGCCGCCCGCTCCGGCGATGATCGCCTTGAGGCCGCGGCCCGCGGCCCGCTCCCCGTACTCGACCATCTCGCGCGGCATGCGGTGCGCGGAGACGACGTCGACCTCGTAGGGGATCTCGAACTCGTCCAGGGCCTTGGCGGCGGCTTCCATGACGGGCCAGTCGGAGTCCGAGCCCATGACGATGCCGATGAGGGGGGTCGCCCCGGCAGCTGCGGTCATTCCGTGATCGTTCCTCGCAGGTATCCGGCGGCGTGGCTCGCGCGCTCGCGCACATCCGCCAGGTCGTCGCCGTAGGTGTTGACGTGTCCGACCTTGCGGCCGGGCTTGACGTCCTTGCCGTACATATGGATCTTCAGGCCGGGGTCGCGTGCCATGCAATGGAGGTACGCGTAATACATGTCCGGATAGTCGCCGCCGAGAACATTGGCCATCACGGTCCACTTGGCGCGCGGCCGCGGGTCGCCCAGCGGCAGGTCCAGCACGGCCCGGACGTGGTTGGCGAACTGCGAGGTGATCGCGCCGTCCTGGGTCCAGTGGCCGGAGTTGTGCGGGCGCATCGCCAGCTCGTTGACGAGCACCCGGCCGTCGCGGGTCTCGAACAGCTCCACCGCCAGGTGGCCGACCACGCCCAGTTCCTTGGCCACCCTGAGGGCGAGCTGCTGGGCGTGGGCGGACTGCTCCTCGGAGAGCCCGGGGGCAGGGGCGATGACGGTGTCGCAGACGCCGTCGACCTGGATGGACTCGACGACGGGGTACGAGACGGCCTGGCCGTGGGGGGAGCGCACGACGTTGGCGGCGAGCTCGCGGACGAAGTCGACCTTCTCCTCCGCGAGGACGGGCACGCCCGCCCGGAAGGGCTCCTCGGCCTCCTTCGCGGAGCGCACGACCCAGACGCCCTTGCCGTCGTAGCCGCCGCGCACGGTCTTGAGGACGACGGGGAAGCCATCGCCTTCCGCCGCGAAGCGCTCGACGTCGGCGGGGTCCGCCACGATGCGGTGCCGGGGGCAGGGCACCCCGATCTCCATGAGCTTCGCCCGCATCACGCCCTTGTCCTGGGCGTGCACGAGGGCGTCGGGCCCGGGCCGGACGGGGATGCCGTCCGCCTCCAGGGCCCTCAGGTGCTCGGTGGGCACATGCTCGTGATCGAAGGTGATCACATCGCAGCCTCGTGCGAAAGCACGAAGGGTGTCCAGGTCGCGGTAGTCGCCGATGACGACATCGCTGACCACCTGGGCCGCCGAGTCCTGTGGGGTATCGCTGAGCAGCTTGAACCTGATGCCGAGGGGGATGCCCGCCTCGTGGGTCATACGGGCGAGCTGGCCGCCGCCGACCATGCCGACTACCGGGAACGTCACGCCCCCAGGGTATCCGTACGCACGAACCATCCCTACCGCCTATGGATGTTCCTCCAAGTCCGGAGGGTTTCGCTCCCCCTACGATTCGCCGACGAAGGGGTATCGATAAGGACCGAAAAGCGCGCCTTCGCCGTTCGTTCACCGACTCTCCAGGTCGGCCGACCCAGCCGCTGGTTAGCATGAACGTCATGACTCAACGGCGCACAGTGCGTTCCCGGCTGGAGCGGCTGGCCCGCGAAATCGCGAAGTTCGGCGCTGTGGGCGCCATCGGCTTCGTGGTCAACCTCATCGTCTTCAACATCTGTGTCCACGGCTTCGGCCTCGCCGTGGTGCGCTCCGGCGTCATCGCCACGGCCGTCGCCATCGCCACCAACTACGTCGGCAACCGCTACTGGACCTACCGCGACACCGACAAGAGCCGGCGCAGCCGCGAGCTCTCGCTGTTCCTGCTCTTCAGCGGCATCGGCCTGGTGATCGAGAACGGCATCCTGGCCCTCTCCCACTACGGCCTGGGCCTGACCTCCTCGCTCGCGGACAACATCGCCAAGAACGTGATCGGCCTCGGCATCGGCACGGTCTTCCGCTTCTGGTCCTACCGGACCTGGGTGTTCCAGTCGCTGCCGGCCCGCGAGGCCGTCCAGACCGCCGAATCGTTCCTGGCCGACGCCAAGCCGCAACGCGTGGACGCGGGTAAGTAGGGGTCACTCCGACCCGCCAAGGCCCGCCAAGGCCCGCTCCGACCCGTCGAACGCCCTAGAAGTCCGCTTCCGCTTCTCTGCTGAGGAACAGCGCGAACACCGGCGGGTGCTGCTGCAGCAGCTCCAGCCGGCCCCCGTCCGCCTCCGCCAGGTCGCGCGCGACGGCCAGCCCCAGGCCCGTGGAGTTACGGCCGCTGACCGTCCGCTCGAAGACCCGCGCCCCCAGGTCGGCCGGCACGCCCGGCCCCTCGTCGGAGACCTCGACCACCGCCTGGTTGCCGGTGACGCGGGTACGGATCGCCACCGTGCCGTCGCCGTGCATCAGCGAGTTCTCGATCAGCGTCGCCAGCACCTGCGAGACCGCGCCGGGGGTGCCCACGGCCCGCAGCCCCTCTTTACCGGAGCGCACCAGGGCCCGGCCCGCGGTGCGGGTGGCGGGCCGCCACTCCTCGATCTGCTGCTTGACGACCTCGTCGAGGTCGAAGGTGACCGCGGAGCCCGTCTGCGGGTCGCGGGAGTTGGTCAGCAGCCGCTGGACGACGTCGGTGAGCCGCTCCACCTGCGCGAGGGCGATCGCGGCCTCCTCCTTGACCGTGTCGAGGTCGTCGGTGACCGTGATCTCCTCCAGCCGCATCGACAGCGCGGTCAGCGGCGTCCGCAGCTGGTGCGAGGCGTCGGCGGCCAGCCGCCGCTCCGCCGTGAGCATCCGGGCGATGCGTTCGGCGCTGGCGTCCAGGACGTCGGCCACCCGGTCCAGCTCCGGCACGCCGTAGCGGCGGTGCCGGGGGCGGGGGTCGCCGGAGCCGAGCCGCTCGGCGGTCTCGGCGAGGTCGGTGAGCGGGGCGGTGAGCCGGTTGGCCTGGCGCACCGCCAGGAAGACGGCCGCGACCACGGCCAGCAGGGCCACCGCGAGGATCACCAGCAGGGTGCGGCCGACCTCGCGGCTGACCGTGGAGCGGGACTCCTCGACGCGGACGGTCTCGCCCTGCTCGCCCTTCTGGGTCGCGGTGATGACCCCGCCCTCGGGCCGGCTGCCGATCTCGATCGACTGCCGGCCGGGGATGTCGATGCGCGCGTACCGCTCGGGGGTGATCTGCTCGCGCAGCACCTCCGACTCCACGCGCTCGCCGCCCGCCAGCCGGCTGTCGACGATGCTCACCAGGCGCACGGCCTCGGACTGCACGCTCTCCTGGGCGCTGCTCTCGATCGTGCGGGTCTCGACGATGACCAGCGAGATGCCGAAGACGGCGATCACGACGAGGACGACGGCGAGCGTGGAGTTGATCAGTCGGCGGCGCACGGTGCCTGTCTCTTCTTTCCGAGGCCCTGAGAGAGCCTCAGCTCTTCTCGAAGCGGAAGCCGACGCCCCGGACGGTGGCGATGTAGCGCGGGTTGGCGGCGTCGTCCCCGAGCTTCTTGCGCAGCCAGGAGATGTGCATGTCCAGGGTCTTGGTGGAGGACCACCAGGTGGTGTCCCAGACCTCGCGCATCAGCTGGTCGCGGGTGACGACCCGGCCGGCGTCGCGCACCAGCACCCGCAGCAGGTCGAACTCCTTCGCGGTCAGCTGCAGTTCCTCGTCGCCCATCCAGGCGCGGTGCGACTCGACGTCGATGCGCACGCCGTGGGTGGCCGGCGGCTGCTGGTGGCTGTCGGCGGTGCCGCGCCGCAGCAGGGCCCGTACGCGGGCGAGGAGTTCGGCGAGCCGGAAGGGCTTGGTGACGTAGTCGTCGGCGCCGGCGTCCAGGCCGACCACGGTGTCCACCTCGTCGGCGCGGGCCGTGAGCACCAGTACGGGGAAGCCGTGACCCTCCGTGCGGAGTCTGCGGCAGACCTCCAGACCGTCCATACCGGGCAGCCCGAGGTCGAGGACGAGCAGGTCCACGCCTCCCTGAAGGCCGGCGTCCAGCGCCGTGGGCCCGTCTTCGCGTACCTCCACCTCATACCCTTCGCGACGCAAAGCGCGTGCGAGCGGCTCCGAGATGGAAGCGTCATCCTCGGCGAGCAGTACTCGGGTCATGCAGAGATGGTAGTCCGCTCGGGCGCACGTCAGAGGTGTGCGGAGGGCTACCTAGGGCAACACTTCACCGAAAGTGCTATCACCTTCGAATATGCATAAACGGTTCCGGAAAACCGTGTGATCCATGTCTCAACGGCTTTCATTCCGGGGCAGGGTGTGACGTATGGTGACCCGACGTCTGTAGCACTACCGAGGGACCTTCGGCTTGTCCGACGCGCCGAAGGTCTCTGTTGTGCGCAGGGCTGGACCCCCCAGTCTTGTTTCACAGTGAATGACCTGTCGGCCGGGCCCCTTCGCGCGAAGATGCGCGGGCGGCGTGGATCCCGGTCTACGGCCGTCCTGCCGGCCCTCCGCAATCCGTGGGGCCGAACCCCTCGGGCGTGGGGGCGGACGGCACGTAGCCGGTGCCGGCCAACCCCCACCCGGGCGCGCACTCGCTCCACCGCGCGTCCCGAGACACAAGGATTGACCATGGCGTCCAGCCTGACGAAGGACGAGGCGGAGCGGGAGAAGACCTCTCCGGCCTCCGACACGAGGTTCTTCGGCCACCCCATCGGCCTGGCCCCCCTCTTCCTGACGGAGATGTGGGAGCGCTTCAGCTACTACGGCATGCGCGCCCTTCTCGTCGTCTACCTGATCGCCGGCGGCCCGGACGCCAAGCCCGACAGCCAGGGCGGCGGTCTGGCGATGCCCGAGGCCAGCTCGGTCGCGATCTACTCCGTCTATGTGGCGATGGTGTACCTGCTCGCCATGCCCGGCGGCTGGTTCGGCGACCGTGTCTGGGGACCGCGCAAGACGGTCACCATCGCGGCCAGCACGATCATGGTGGGCCACCTGGCGCTGGCCATCCCCGGCAAGCCCTCCTTCTTCGCGGGCCTGGCTCTCGTGGCGATCGGCTCGGGTCTGCTGAAGGCCAACATCTCCACGATGGTCGGCCACCTCTACGACGGTCCCCAGGACCCGCGCCGGGACGGCGGCTTCACGCTCTTCTACATCGGCATCAACCTCGGTGCCTTCTTCTCGCCGCTGGTCATCGGCACCATCGGCCAGAAGGTCAACTGGCACCTCGGCTTCAGCATCGCCGCCGCCGGTATGGCCATCGGCCTGGCGTGCTTCCTGTGGGGCACCCGCCACCTGAACCCGAAGAGCAGCGTCGTCCCCAAGCCGCTGACGGCCGCCGAGAAGAAGTCGACGCTCACCAAGGGCCTGGTCTGGCTCGCCATCGCGGCGGTCTTCTACGGCATCGTGGGCGGCACCGGCCACTTCACCCTGAACTGGGCGCTGATCCCGATCACGCTCGCCGGTCTGATCATCCCGATCACCGTGCTCTTCCGCATCAAGCGGGACAAGGAGCTCTCGGCGACCGAGCAGACCAAGGTCAGCGGCTACATCTGGTTCTTCGTCGCCGCCGCCGTGTTCTGGATGATCTTCGACCAGGCGGGCTCGACGATGTCGACCTTCGCCGAGAAGAAGACCGCGGACAACGTCTTCGGCTTCAACTTCCCCTCCACCTGGTTCCAGTCGGTCAACCCGCTGTGGGTCATGGCCCTGGCCCCGGTCTTCGCCTGGCTGTGGCTGTGGCTGGCCCGCCGCGACCGCGAGCCGAGCACCACGGTGAAGTTCGCGATCGCCATGGTCGTCATCGGCGCCTCGTTCTTCGTCTTCGCCGTCCCGATGGGGATGGCCGGCGACGGCACCAAGGTCAGCCCGGCCTGGCTGCTGATGATCTACATGATCCAGACCATCGGCGAGCTGTGCCTCTCCCCGGTCGGCCTCTCGCTCACCACGAAGATGGCGCCGCAGAAGTACGCCAGCCAGATGATGGGCGTGTGGTTCCTCGCCGTCACCGCCGGTGACTGCACCACGGGTCTGCTCTCCATCGCGGAGGTGGACCTCAACGGCACCGGCATGATCCTTCTGCAGGCGGCGCTCGCCGCGCTCGCCGGTGTCGCGGTGTGGATGTACCGCAAGAAGATCGAGGCCCTGATGGGCGACGTGCGCTGACGCCGACCCGATCGGCCCGTACGTGAGAAGTGCCCCCGGCGCGAGGACGCGCCGGGGGCACTTCTGTTTTCTCTGGTTTCCGCGCACTCCCTACCCCGCGCCCTCGCGCCCCTCGGGCGGCCCGGCGCGCGGGTCCGCCGTCGGGGTGAACCAGGGCAGGGCGGGGGCCGCTCCCGTGCTCTTCTCCGCCTCCGGCGCCTCCTCCGCCTCCGGCGCGGCCGCGGGCGTACGCGGCCGGACCCGGTCCACGACCGCCATGCCGGCGCGGAAGACGGCCAGCGGGACCACCACGCCCAGCAGGATCCAGAAGAGCGTCACGCCCCAGGGGCGGCCGACGGCCCACGGCTGCTCGACCAGCGTCCTGCCGCCGTACGCCAGCGAGACGGTGTAGTCGCCGTACGCGCCCGCCGGCAGCTCCACCTCCAGCGCCACCCGCTCCCTGCTCCCCGCCGCCACCGTGCCGCGCCAGGGCCGCTCCTCCCAGGAGGGCGCGAGCACGCCGCGCGCCACCCCGACCCGGAAGACCGGATCCCTGGCGGGGGCGGGGCCCAGATTGGCGACGGTGACGACCAGGCGGCGCCCGGCCGGCGCGCCGAACCACGTCAGCAGCCCGCTCGAGCCCTCCAGGCCCGCGTCCAGCACGCTCAGCCGCTCACCGCCCGGCTGCTCCGGCAGCGCGGCCACCGGGTGGCCCGTGACGGCCAGCGGCGCGTCCGCCGCCGCCGCGTCGCCCGTGACGGTCGCCACGTGCACGACACACGGGCACGGCGTGGGCGGGGCCACGACCGGAAGGTCCCGGCGGAAGGTGCCGTCGGCGGCGGTCGTCACGGCCCGGCCGTCGGCGTTCGCGCAGGCGTTCGTCCCTCCGATCATGTTCTGCCCGCACAGCAGGAGCGTGAGCAGGGCCCCCGGACGCCAGCCGGCCCCCGTCACGGTGACGCTGCCGCCCCGGGGCGCCTCACCGCGGTCCACGGCGGCCGTGGGCACCCCGGACGGCGGCGCGGCCGCCACCGGCGCCGCCAGAGGCAGGGCCGGCAGCAGCGCCGCCAGGACGGCCGCGGGCCACGCCCGTACGCCGCCGCTCACGCGGGGCCCCGGCGGCGCCGCAGGAGCCGGCGGGCCACGACCGCGGCGGCCAGGACGCCGAGCCCGGCCAGGGCCGGGCCGAGCCACGGCAGCGGGGCGTACGAGCCCGAGGCGGCGGCCCGGGTGCCGTCCGGGGCCGTGGCCGTGACGCGGACCGCCACCCGGTCCAGGCGCGGGGCGCCGGGCCAGCGCTCCTCCAGCCGTACGCTCCCGCCCGGCGGCAGCCGGTCGGGCACCCCGCTCGCCGGCCGGCTCAGCAGCTCCCCGAACAGGCCCTCGGCGCGGATGGTCAGGCGCGGGGCGAGCGCGGTGTTGCCGCGGTTGACCAGGGCGTAGCGGATCACCGCGCTCCGGCCCGTACCGCTGACCCGTACGTGCTCGACCGACAGCGCGGAGAGCGCCGGGCCGCCGACCCGTACGGTCATCGGCACCCGGACCCACCGGCCGCCCCCGGAGACGACCACGGCCGCGGAGTGGTCACCGGGCGGGGTGCCCGCCGGGACGGTCACGGTGAGGGGGACGTCCGCGCGGGTGCGGGGCGGCACGTCCACCCGGCGGGCGGCCAGGGAGATCCACGGGCCCGTGCCGCGCAGCTCGACGGTGTGCGGCCGGTCGCCGGGGTTGCGCACCGACAGCTTGTCCTCGAGGACCGTGCCCGGCGTGCCCTCGAGGTAGAAGGCCGAACGGCTCTCCTGCGGGCCGCGTCCGCCCCCGCCGCCGCCCTTGGCGCCGGTTACGGGCGCCGCCGTCCACGGCGCCGCGTCCGCGGCGGCCGGGACCGGAGGCGCGGCGAGGACGGCGAGGGCGGCGAGGAGCGGGGCGGCGGCACGGGTGCGGGGCGTCATCGGCGGCTCCCTGTGCGGTGGCGTGGGCGGACGGCGGTCAGCCGGCGGTGCGCCGCCTCCGGGTGAGCCAGAGGGTGCCGGCGACGCCCGCGAGGAGCACGGTGCCGCCGAGGGTTCCCAGCGCGATGGCGGAGTCGGAGGGTCCGGTCTGCGGGAGCTGGCCGCCGCCGGTGGCCGAGGAGCCGCCGGTGGCCGAGCCCCCGGTCGAGCCGGCCGTGGTGCCGCCGCCGGTCGTGGATCCGCCGGTCGTCGTTCCGCCGCCCGTGGACCCTCCGGTCGAGCCCTCGGTCGAGCCGCCGGTGGACCCGGCCGTCGAACCGCCCGTGGATCCGCTGGTGGATCCGCCCGTCGTGCCTCCCGGCGCCTTGACGTCGAGGGTCAGGGAGGGCTTGGGGTTGTTGCTGGGGTTGCAGGTGGTCGTGGTGCCCAGGGCGAGGATGGTGAGGGTGCCCGCGGTGAAGGTGACCTGACCGCCCTTCTTGGGGGTGTAGGTCCCCGAGAGATCACTGATCTTGATGGGCGTGTTGGCCGGAATCGGCGCGTCGTTGGCGGGCCCGGAGACCGCCACCGTGCCGGAGTCCGCGCCGCCGAGCTTGATCACGGCACTTGGCCGCATCGCGCCCTTGCCGAGCTCGACGGGGCTGGAGGAGACGCCCTTCTGGAAGGACATGGTGAGTTTGTACGTGTCGCCGCTCGCCACGGCCTTGATGTCGATGGGCGAGACGGCGCTCTTGTCGCCGATCGGGGTCTTGCAGGCGTAGTCGACGTCGACGACCTCGGCGTGCGCGACCGGCGCGACCAGCAGGACCGCGCTCGCGGCCAGGGTCGCCGAGACCGTGAGCGCGCCGGCGCGCCGCGCGGAGCGGCGTGACATGGGGGACACCTGGGGCTCCCTTCGCATCCGGTGCCGCCACCGAAGAAAACTGACGACACATCAGATCGGACGCCGAAGGTACGCCCGGGACCGTGGAGAGGGAAGACGGTGAACCGGCCCAACCAGGCGGGCGGACCGGCTTTCCGGGCAGGCGGACCGGCCCAACCAGGCGGGCGGACCGGCTTTCCGGGCAGGCGGACCGGCTCGACCGGGCGGGCGGACCGGCCTTACGACGGTCCGGCCAGCTCCGCCCAGACCGTCTTGCCGATCCCGGCCTCGCTCCGCTGGACCCCCCAGTCGAGGCAGAGCCGCTGCACGATGAACATGCCGTGACCCCCGGGCCGCCCGGCGCGGTGCGGGGTGCGGGGCGCGGGCGTACCGGCGCCCAGGTCGGCGACCTCCAGGCGCAGCACCTTGCCCGAACGGCTGACGCGCAGCTCCTCGGGGCCGTCGGCGTGCAGGCAGGCGTTGGTGACCAGCTCGGAGACGACCAGCAGGACGTCCTCGGCGGCGGCACGGTGATCGGCCGTCGCGGCGGGCAGCCAGCCCCAGTCATGGAGCGCCTGGCGAGTGAAGTCGCGGGAGAGCGGCACGGCGCCGCTGACCCCCACCAGACGCAGCCGGCGGCTCTGGGCGCCCGGCGGCGGTGAGCCGGCCGAGGCGGCGCCCTCCGCCTCCGGACCGGGGCCGTCCGGCGGAGGGAAGGCCCGGGTGGTGCTCATCAGCGCTTCACCTCACCGATTCACCGATTCGTACACGAACATCTTCCACGGATTAAGCAGACTCCTGCCCGGCGAAATCGTGAGAACACCCACGGATTCACCCCGAGTCCTGTGACACGGGCAACGGAGGCCGTTCGGACAGGTCAGTCGGCCAGGGCCGATTCGAGGGTGTCGTGCACGGTGAAGACCGCTCCCGCCCCTGTGATCTCGAAGACACGGGCGACGACGGGGGTCATCGCGGCAAGGTGAATCGCGCCACCCACCGCGTCCGCCTTCAGCCGCGCGCCGAGGAGGACGTTCAGGCCCGTGGAGTCGCAGAACTCCAGCCTGGAGCAGTCGACGACCACGCGCGCGTCGCCCTCCCGGACACATGCCTCGAGCGGCTCGCGCAGCAATTCCGCCGTGTGGTGATCGAGCTCACCCGCCGGCGATACGACGGAACTCACACCGTGGCGCCGGACCTCCACCTGCAGCCGGCCCGTACTCGCGTTGCCGACCATCCCGCGATCCATGCGCTTCCCTTCGTGCCCTTCGTAGTTGTGCCCACGTGGCGCACGCGAAACCCTACGCCTTCCTTACGGCCGTCTGGAAGCCGAACCTCCGCCAATCAAGGACGTACAGGGACAAATTGGACTTGCCTTGATACGGCAAAGCCGGGTAGGGCTAGTAGGGACACATCCGCCACGGACGGCTTCGGAGGCGCCGCAAACCGCAGCAAAGGGTCACGGCATCGGCGGCCATGCGCCGAGAATGATGGAGGAGACCATGTCACCCCGGCTCGACGAAAAGCGTTCCCGCACCTCTCTCGAGGCCCACGAGACCGCCTCGTCGGCAATCCCGCCCGAGCACACCGATCCCGGCCTGCCCGGCCTTCCGGAGATCCCCCCGTACGACGAGGTGGGAGCGGTCGACGCGCGTGCTCTGTCCAAGACTCTCTTCGCGCGCCTCGCGTCGCTCGAGGAGGGCACCCACGAGTACGCGTACGTCCGCAACACCCTGGTCGAACTGAACCTGGCACTGGTGAAGTTCGCCGCCTCGCGGTTCCGCTCCCGCAGCGAGCCGATGGAGGACATCATCCAGGTGGGCACGATCGGCCTGATCAAGGCCATCGACCGCTTCGAGCTGAGCCGCGGTGTCGAGTTCCCCACCTTCGCCATGCCGACGATCATCGGCGAGATCAAGCGCTTCTTCCGCGACACCAGCTGGTCCGTGCGCGTACCGCGCCGCCTGCAGGAGCTGCGGCTCGACCTGGCCAAGGCCGGCGACGAGCTCTCCCAGCGCCTGGACCGCTCCCCCACCGTCGGCGAACTCGCCGAAGCCCTGGGGCTGACGGAGGACGAGGTCCTGGAGGGCATGGCCGCGAGCAACGCGTACACCGCGAGCTCGCTGGACGCCCAGGCGGAGGAGGACGAGACCGAGGGCTCGCTCTCGGACCGGATCGGCTACGAGGACCACAGCCTCGAGGGCGTCGAGTACGTCGAGTCCCTCAAGCCGCTGATCGCCGAACTGGGGCCGCGCGACCGCCGCATCCTCTCGCTGCGCTTCGTCGCCAACATGACCCAGTCCGAGATCGGCGACGAGCTGGGCATCTCCCAGATGCACGTCTCCCGCCTGCTCTCCCGCACCCTCGTGCGGCTGCGCAGGGGCCTGCTGAGCGAGGAGTAGCGGGCCCGGGCCGGGTGACCCCTCCCTCTATGCCGCGCGCGCCGCACGGAATCCCGTACGGCGCGCGCGGCATGCCCGCCGGGTCTCAGACCTCGCGCACCCCGCGCCGCCAGACCGCCGAGACGAGCGGGACGCCGGGGCGGTAGGCGAGGTGGACGTGGCTGGGCGCGTCCAGCAGGGCGAGGTCCGCCCGGGCGCCCGGGGTCAGACGGCCGACGTCGGTGCGGCGCAGGGCGGCCGCGCCGCCCGCCGTGGCGGCCCAGAGGGCCTCGTCGGGGGTCATCCCCATGTCGCGGACGGCCAGGGCGACGCAGAACGGCATCGAACTGGTGAAGGACGAACCGGGGTTGCAGTCCGTGGACAGCGCGACGGTGACGCCGGCGTCCAGCAGCCGGCGGGCGTCGGGCCACTGGGCCCGGGTGGAGAACTCGGCGCCGGGCAGGAGCGTGGCGACGGTGTCGCCGTCGGCCAGGGCGGCCACGTCCGCGTCGCTCAGGTGGGTGCAGTGGTCGGCCGAGGCGGCGCCGACCTCGACGGCCAGCTGGACGCCGGGCCCGTGGCCCAGCTGGTTGGCGTGCACGCGGGGGACCAGGCCGTGCCGCATTCCGGCCTCGAGGACCGCCCGGGCCTGGTCGCCGTCGAAGGCGCCCCGCTCGCAGAACACGTCGACCCAGCGGGCGTGCGGGGCACAGGCCTCGAGCATCTCGCCGGTGACGAGCTCGACGTAGGCCGCGGGGTCGTCGGCGAACTCCGGGGCGACCACGTGCGCGCCGAGGTAGGTGACCTCGTCGGTGTGGGCGGCGGCGATGCGCAGGGCGCGGGCCTCGTCGTGCGTGGTCAGGCCGTAGCCGGACTTGGTCTCGAAGGTCGTGGTGCCCTGGCGCAGGGCCTCGCCGAGATAGCGGGTGAGGTTGGCCTCGAGCTCGGCGTCGGTGGCCGCGCGGGTCGCCGCCACCGTGGTGCGGATGCCGCCCGCGCTGTAACTCCGGCCGGACATCCGCGCGTTGAACTCGGCCGTCCGGTCGCCCGCGAAGACCAGGTGCGAGTGGGAGTCGACGAAGCCGGGAACGACCGCCCGTCCGGCGGCGTCGACGGCGTTGTCAGTGGCGGGTGCTTTGCTGGTCTCACCGATCCAGGCGACGCGGTCGCCGTCGATGACGACGGCCGCGTCCTGGACCAGACCGAGGGGGCCTTCGCCGAGGGAGGGGTCGTTGGTGACCAGACTGCTGATGTTGATGATTGCCGTGCTCATGCTTGCTCCGGTCCTCGGCGTCAGCCGCTCAGGGCGGCGATGGAGTCGGCCAGTGCCCGCGGCACGTCCGGTACGAGCTGGTGGACCCCGTCGCGTACGACGTGCCGGCCACCCACGACCGTATGGCGGACGTCCGCGCCCGTCGCGGCGAATACGGCCGTCTCGGCTCCGTGCCGGGGGGACGGCCCCGCGGTCCGGACGGAGTCCAGCGCGACCGTGGTGAGGTCGGCGAGGGCGCCCGGCTCGATACGGCCCGCGTCGCCCCAGCCGAGGGAGGCGTGGCCGTCCTCGGTGGCCGCGCGCAGCAGCGCGGCGGCGGTCCAGTGGCCCCGCGTGCGGCTGCGCAGCCGCTCGTCGAGCTCCATGGCGCGCGCCTCCTCCAGCAGGTCGATCACGGCGTGGCTGTCGCTGCCCAGGGACAGCGGGCTGCCGGCTCGCTGGAGGCGGACGGCCGGGCCGATGCCGTCGGCGAGGTCGCGTTCGGTCGTGGGGCACATGCAGATGGTCGAGCCCGCGCCGCCGAGGAGGCTGATGTCCTCGTCGGTGAGGTGCGTGGCGTGCACGGCGGACGTGCGCGGCCCCAGCACGCCGTGGTCGGCGAGCAGCTGCGTGGGCGTACGGCCGTGGGCCGCCTGGCAGGCGTCGTTCTCGGCGGTCTGCTCGGAGAGGTGGACGTGGAGGGGGGCCTCGCGGTCCTTCGCCCAGCCGGCGACGGTCGCCAGCTGGTCGGCGGGCACGGCGCGCACGGAGTGGACGGCCGCGCCGATCCGGGCGTGACCGGCGGGCTTCAGGGCGGCCGCGCGCTCGGCCCACGCGTCGGCCGTGCCGTCGGAGAAGCGGAGCTGGTGGTGGTTGGGGGCCTGGCCGAAGCCGGCGGAGAGATAGGCGGTGTCGAGGAGGGTGATGCGGATGCCGGCCTCGGCGGCGGCCGCGATCAGGGCCTCGCCCATGGCGTTGGGGTCGGCGTAGGGGGTGCCGCCGGGGGCGTGGTGGACGTAGTGGAACTCCCCGACGCAGGTGATGCCGGCGAGGGCCATCTCGGCGTACGTGGCCCGGGCGAGCGCGAAGTAGCTGTCGGGGGTGAGCCGGTCGGCGACGCCGTACATCACGTCGCGCCAGGTCCAGAACGTGCCGCTGCCCACCTGGGTGCGGCCGCGCAGGGCACGGTGGAACGCGTGGGAGTGGCTGTTCGCCATTCCCGGCAGGGTCAGCCCGCGCAGCGCCACCGCCCCGGGCGGCGGGAAGGGGACCTCGGTGCGGACGGCCGTGATCCGGCCGTCCGTCGTCTCGATGGCCACGCCGGGCTCGACGTGGGTGCCGAGCCAGGCGTGCTCGGCCCAGTAGGTCACCTGCACGCGAGGCCCTCCAGAACATCGGCGAGTGCGGTCACGCCGGCCACGCAGTCGTCCTCCGCCGCCGTCTCGGCCGGGGAGTGGGAGACGCCGGTGGGGTTGCGCACGAACAGCATGGCGGTGGGGATCACGCCGGACAAAATACCCGCGTCGTGCCCCGCGCCCGTGGGCAGCACGGGCACGCCGCCCAGCAGCTTGGCGAGCTCGTCGCGCAGGTCGTGGGCGAACTCCACGACCGGGGTGAAGGACTCCCGGGTCACCCGGACGTCCACGCCGTCACGGGTGCCGCGCTCGACGGCGGCCCGCTCGATCTCGGCCACGACGTCGGCGAGGGTCTCCTCGTCGGCGGCGCGGGAGTCCAGCCAGCCGCGCACGAGGGAGGCGATGGCGTTCACGCCGTTCGGCTCGACGCCGACCTTCCCGAAGGTGGCCAGGGCCCCCGCCAGGCGGGCCTTCTTGCGGGCGGCCAGCACGGTGTTGGCGTAGGTCAGCATCGGGTCGCGGCGGTCCTCGATGCGGGTGGTGCCGGCGTGGTTGGCCTCGCCGTGGAAGTCGAACCGCCAGCGGCCGTGCGGCCAGATCGCGGAGGCCACACCCACGGCGTGCGGGGTCTCCGCCAGCGCGCGGCCCTGCTCGACGTGGAGCTCCACGAAGGCGCCGATGCGGGCGAGGCGTTCGGGGTCGGGCCCGATGGCCTCGGGGTCGTATCCGGCGCGCTCCATGGCCTGGGCGAGGGAGATCCCCTCGGCGTCCCGCAGCGCGTGCGCCTTCTCGGCCGTGAGCTGCCCGGCGGTCAGGCGCGAGCCGACGCAGGCGAGGCCGAAGCGGGCGCCCTCCTCGTCACCGAAGTTGACGATGGCCAGGGGGCGGTCCGGGCGCACGCCGCGCCCGCGGAGCTCGTCGAGGGCCGCGAACGACGACACGACGCCGAGGGGGCCGTCGAAGGCCCCGCCGTCGGGGACGGAGTCCAGGTGGGAGCCGGTCACGACGGCGTCACCCGCGGTGGGGTCGCCGAGCCAGGCCCACTGGTTGCCGTTGCGGTCGAGCTCGTAGACCAGGCCCCGGGACTCCGTCTGGGCCCGGAACCACGACCTGCAGTCGGCGTCGGCGCCGGTCCAGGCGAAGCGGCGGTATCCGCCGCTTTCCGCGTTGCGGCCGATGGGCGCGAGATCGCGCCACATCTCATGGAAAGAGGAGGGTGTGGGCAGTCGTTCCGCTGGGGCGGAACGGGTGGGCACGCCCGGACCCGCGGCCGGCGACGGCGCGTTCCCCGCGCCGGGGGTACCCGCTTCGGGTGCGGGCCCGTGGTCCGGTTGTGCCCACCCGTTCCGCCCTGCGGAACGATTGCCCACACCCTCGCTCACGCTTCCTCCCGCATCGGGACGCGGACCCCGCGGTCCTCGGCGACCGACTCGGCGATGTCGTAGCCGGCGTCGACGTGGCGGATGACGCCCATGCCGGGGTCGTTGGTCAGGACTCGGCGGATCTTCTCGCCTGCCAGGGCGGTGCCGTCGGCGACGGTGACCTGGCCGGCGTGGATGGAGCGGCCCATGCCGACGCCGCCGCCGTGGTGGAGGGAGACCCAGGAGGCGCCGGAGGCGACGTTGACCATGGCGTTGAGCAGCGGCCAGTCGGCGATCGCGTCGGAGCCGTCGAGCATGGCCTCGGTCTCGCGGTAGGGGGAGGCCACGGAGCCGCAGTCGAGGTGGTCGCGGCCGATGGCGAGGGGGGCCTGCAGGGTGCCGTCGGCGACCATCTCGTTGAAGCGCTCGCCGGCCTTGTCCCGCTCGCCGTAGCCGAGCCAGCAGATGCGCGCGGGCAGGCCCTGGAAGTGGACGCGCTCGCCGGCCATCTTGATCCAGCGGGCCAGCGACTCGTTCTCGGGGAAGAGGTCGAGCATGGCCTTGTCGGTGGCCGCGATGTCCTTGGGGTCGCCGGAGAGGGCCGCCCAGCGGAAGGGGCCCTTGCCCTCGCAGAAGAGGGGGCGGATGTAGGCGGGCACGAAGCCGGGGAAGTCGAAGGCGCGGGTGTAGCCCGCGAGCTGGGCCTCGCCGCGGATGGAGTTGCCGTAGTCGAAGACCTCGGCGCCCGCGTCCTGGAAGCCGACCATGGCCTCGACGTGGCGGGCCATGGACTCCCGGGCGCGGGTGGTGAAGTCGGCGGGCTTCTCGGCGGCGTAGTCGGCCATGTCGTCGAAGTCGATGCCGACCGGGAGGTAGGCCAGGGGGTCGTGGGCGGAGGTCTGGTCCGTCACGATGTCGATGGGGGCGTTCATGGCGAGCAGCTGCGGCACGAGCTCGGCGGCGTTGCCGAGGACGCCGATGGACAGCGGGCGGCGGGCGTCGCGCGCCTCGACGGCCAGCTGCAGGGCGTGGTCGAGCGAGTCGGCCTTGACGTCCAGGTAGCGGTGCTCGATGCGGCGGTCGATGGCGCGCGGGTCGCAGTCGATGCAGAGGGCGACGCCGTCGTTCATGGTGACGGCGAGCGGCTGGGCGCCGCCCATGCCGCCGAGGCCGGCGGTCAGGGTGATCGTGCCGGCGAGGGTGCCGCCGAACTTCTTCGCGGCGACGGCGGAGAAGGTCTCGTAGGTGCCCTGGAGGATGCCCTGGGTGCCGATGTAGATCCAGGAGCCGGCCGTCATCTGGCCGTACATGGTCAGGCCGAGGGCCTCGAGGCGGCGGAACTCCTCCCAGTTGGCCCAGTCGCCGACGAGGTTGGAGTTGGCGATCAGGACGCGCGGGGCCCACTCGTGGGTCTGCATGACGCCGACGGGGCGGCCGGACTGGACGAGCATCGTCTCGTCCTGCTTGAGCGTCTGCAGGGTGCGCACCATGGCGTCGTACGAGCGCCAGTCGCGGGCGGCCTTGCCCGTGCCGCCGTAGACGACGAGCTTGTCGGGGTGCTCGGCGACCTCGGGGTCGAGGTTGTTCTGCAGCATCCGCAGTGCGGCTTCCTGCTGCCATCCCCGGGTGCTGAGCTCGGTGCCTCGCGCTGCTCGCACGGGTCGCGGTCCTGACATGGGCGCTGCCTCCCTGGCTCTCTGGCGCGTTCTGAATAGAACACTGCACAGTGTGTGTCGCTGAATAGCGCTAGTCAACAGGCGAACCGGACACGTCCGGGGCATGGCACGGGCCGCCCCGCGGTGGTGGAGTGGGCCCATGGGCCTCGGTGAGAGCGCGAACGGCGCCTGGCGGGACGCGGCGGTGCGGGAGACGGTGCGGCAGGGCCTGGTCACGGCGGAACGGCCCGTCGCGGGGCTGCTGGACGTGCGTGGCGTCCGCGCGGCGGCCGCCGGGCTGCGGGCGGCGTTCGGCGGCGGCGAGGTGCTGCACGCCTTCGCCGTGAAGGCCGCGCCGCTGGTGCCGGTGCTGCGGCTGCTGGCCGACGAGGGGCTCGGCGCCGAGGTCGCCAGCCCCGGCGAGCTGGCGCTGGCCCGGGCGGCGGGGGTGCCGGCGGAACGGATCGTGCTGGACTCCCCCGCCAAGACCGCCGCCGAGCTGCGCGAGGCCCTCGCCCTCGGCCTCGCCGTCAACGCCGACAGCCGCGAGGAGCTGGCACGGCTGGACGCCCTGCTCGCCGCCCCCGGGGCGCCGGAGGCCCCGGCCGTCGGCATCCGCGTCAACCCGCAGGTCGGCGGCGGCAGCATCGGGGCGCTCAGCACCGCCACCGAGACGTCGAAGTTCGGTGTGCCGCTGCGCGACGAGGGCGCGCGGCGCTGGCTCGTGCGGGCCTACGCCGAGCGGCCGTGGCTCACCCGGATCCACGCCCACGTCGGCTCGCAGGGCTGCCCGTTGGAGCTGATGGCGGCGGGCGTGCGGGACACCTACGAGCTGGCGGAGGAGGTCAACCGCGCCGTGGGCGGCCGGCGGATCCGCACGGTCGACATCGGCGGCGGCCTTCCGGTGAACTTCGCGTCCGACGACGTCACACCCACCCACCACGACTACGCGCGGCTGCTGGCCGCCCGGGCGCCGGGCCTGTTCGACGGCCGCTACCGCCTGGTGACCGAGTTCGGCCGGTCGCTGCTGGCCAAGAGCGGGCTGATCCTGGCCCGGGTGGAGTACACCAAGTCGGCCGGGGGCCGCCGGATCGCGATCGCGCACGCCGGCGCCCAGGTGGCCGTGCGCACCGTCTTCGCGCCCGCGTCCTGGCCGCTGCGCGTGGCGGTGTACGACGCGCGGGGGCTGCCGAAGAGCGCGGAGCCGGTGCCGCAGGACGTGGCGGGGCCGTGCTGCTTCGCGGGCGACCTGGTCGCCGTGGACCGGATGCTGCCCCGCGTCGAGGCGGGGGACCATGTGGCGCTGCTCGACACCGGCGCGTACTACTTCTCGAACCACTACGCGTACAACACGCTCCCCCGCCCGGGGGTTTACGGCTGCGTCGACGACCAACAGGCGGACGGCTCACCGGGCGTGCGCTTCGCGATCGTACGGCCGCCCCAGACCCTCGACGAGCTCGTGGCCGAGGGCGGCGCCGCCCACGCCGGGGACCTCAGCGCGCTGCGCTGACCGCGGCCCCGCCCGGCGCCGCCCTGCCCCGGCGGCGCGCGCCGCCCGGCAGGGCGTCGCCCGCGCCGATGCCGGTGGTGAGGTAGCCGGGCACGCCCTTGCCGGCGGGGCCGCCCCGCACCCAGTCCGTACGCACCCACAGCAGGGCGTCCGCCCGGCGCTCCAGGCCGCCCAGCCACAGGGCCTTGGCCCACAGGCCCGTACCCGCGCCCGCCAGCGCCAGGCCGGCCGCGGCGGGCACCGCGAAGGAGGAGCCGACGGCGGCGAGGAAGCCGGCCGCCAGCCACCAGCGGCGGGCCCGGCTCCAGTTGCGCACGGTCACGGCGCGGTCCTGCAGGAAGACCGACCGGCCGGCGCGCGACGCGCCGCCCGCCAGCTCGGCGTAGCGCCCGCGCCGCGCCAGGAAGGCGGCGGCCGCCGCGCCGGCGAACAGCACCGCGCCCGCCATCAAGCCGATCCGGCGGCCGGTCAGCCCCGGCACCAGCGCCCCGACGCCCGCGCCCAGCACGCCCAGCGCCCACAGCCTGCGAGCGGGGGCCCGTACGATCACGGCCACCCGCGCCACCGCATATGCTCCGCGCCCCACGTCGGACCTCCTCGTTTCGTGTCTCGTCCGGCACGCTAGCCAACGAATCTGAGTGCGGCCTGAGAACCGTCCGGCCGTCACCCGCCCTCGGTGTCATACCCCGGTATCAGGCGCGAGTTGGCCCCTGCGTATGTCGTATCCGCGCATGAGTGGCCCCTAAGGTCATCGCACCATCGGCCGAGCGACGGGAGGAGCCGGAATGCGGGTCGACGAGCGGGGACTGAGGCGACGGGCGCTGCTGGCGGCGGGGGCGCTGGCGCTGACGGGCCTGATGAGCGCCTTCGCGCCCCGGGCCGACGCCGTCGGAGCCGAGGGCGCCCTCGCCGGGCTGCCGGCCCCCACCGGCCCGTACGCCGTGGGCACCACGACCCGGCACCTGGTCGACACCGCGCGCAAGGACCCCTGGCGCCCGGAGCGCGGCCCCCGCGAGGTGATGGTGAGCTTCTGGTACCCGGCCGACCGTGCGGAAGCGCACGCCGGACGGCCCACCGCACCCCACATGGAGGAACGGGCGGCCACCCACTTCGGCTCCTCGGACGGCGCGGGCCACCGGGGGTACGGCGTGCCGGCCGGGGCGGCCGACTGGGCCGGCACGCGCACCCACGCCCGCGTGGACGCTCCCGCCGTGCGGGACGGCGGGGCGCACCCGGTCGTGCTGTACTCGGCCGGCCTGGGCGACCCGCGCACCTGGAACACCTCCCTGGTGGAGGACCTGGCCTCGCGTGGCTACGTGGTCGTCACGGTGGACCACACCCACGACGCCTCCGAGGTGGCCCTGCCCGGCGGGCGGCTCGCGACGTCGGTCCTGCCGGCGCTCGCGGAGCAGCCCGGTACCGACGCCGCGGCGGTGCTGCGCACGGCGATGAAGGCGCGGGTGGACGACACCCGCTTCGTGCTGGACACCCTGGGCGGCCGGGCGCACCGGCCGGTGCTGCCGCGCGGCCTGGCGGACGCGATGGACCTGCGGCACGTGGGCATGGTGGGTCACTCGGCGGGCGGCTTCACCGCCCTGGAGGCCCTCCACGCCGACCGGCGCATCTCGGCCGCCGTCAACATGGACGGCACGATGGAGTACCCCGGGGAGGGTGACCTCGCCGACCGGCTGGGCGCCGCGGCGCGCGACGGCGTGGACCGGCCGTTCCTGCTCATGGGGACGGACGCCGAGGACTCCGGCGAGTACGGCCGGCAGCCCTCGTGGAAGGCGCTGTGGCAGCACGCGCGCGGCTGGCGCGGCGACGTCACGCTGACGGGTTCTCAGCACGGCTCGTACACCGACGCCTCGCCGCTGCTGCCGCAGCTCGCGCGGCAGGGGGCGGTGCCGTGGGAGACGGTGCGCAAGGACATCGGGACGGTCCCTGCCCAGCGGGCGACCGCCGCCACGCGGGCCTATGTGGCGTCGTTCCTGGACCGCTTCCTGCGCGGCACGGACGACCACCTGCTGGACGGGCCGTCCGCGCGCTTCCCGGAGATGCGGTACGCCCGCTGAGGCGGCCGGGCGGCCCTCACTCGACGAACAGCCCCCGGGTCGCCGCCTTGGCGTCGAACTCCTCCAGGCGGGCCTGGGCCTCGGGCAGCGCGTCGCACATGGCCTCCAGCAGCACCCTGCCCAGCAGCATGGGGGCGCAGGCGGTGTCGAAGGCGAGGCCGGTGCCGACGGCGGCGGGCAGCAGGAGGTCGCTGTGCCGGGCGACGGGGGCGAACGTGGAGTCGGCGACCGTGACGACGGTCAGGCCGGCGCTCCGCGCGTACTCCAGGGCGTCGACGACCTCGCGCGGGTGGCGGGGCAGCGCGAAGCACAGCAGCGCGCTGGCGCCCGCCCGCACGGCGGCGTCGACGCGGTCGACGAGCAGCGTGCCGCCCTCGTCGAGGAGCCGCACGTCGGGGTGGACCTTGCGGGCGAAGTAGGCGAAGCCGGCCGCCTGGGCGCCGGCCGCGCGCAGTCCGAGGACGGGCAGTGGGCGGGAGGCGGCCAGCAGCCGGCCGGCGCGCGAGACCGGGGCCGGGTCGGCGAGCAGGGAGGCGAGGTGGCGGAGGTTGTCGATCTCGGCGTGGACCGCCTGCTGGTACTCGTTGAACGAGCTCTCGGCCGGCGCCTCGACGGCGGGGACCACGTCCCGCAGGTGCCGGCGCAGCGCCGGGTAGCCGTCGAAGCCGAGGGCGACCGCGAAGCGGGTCACGGACGGCTGGCTGACGCCGGCGAGGTCGGCCAGCTCCACGCTGGAGAGGAACGGCGCGTCGGCGGCGCGGCGCACCATGCAGTGGGCGATGCGGCGCTGGGTGGGCGTCAGCCGGTGCCCCTCGAAGAGCTTCTGCAGCCGTGCGATGGCTTCCGGTTCGCTCCCGGTCTCGCTCATGACCCTCCTTGGCCATTCAGTCCACCCGTACCCTGCATGAAAGTATGCAGGGTACGGGAGGCCGGCCGCCCCTCACAGGGGCGGCAGCAACTTCTTCTGCGGCTTGCCCATCGCGTTGCGCGGCAGCGCGTCCAGGAAACGGATGCGGCGCGGGCGCTTGTGGACGGAGAGGTGCCCCGCCACGAAGTCGATCAGCGCCCGCTCGCTCACCCCGTCGGCCACCACGTACGCCACGATCTCCTGCCCCAGGTCCTCGTGCGGCAGCCCGACGACCGCCGCCTCGCTGACCGCCGGGTGGTCCAGCAGGGCGTTCTCGACCTCGCCCGCGCCGACGCGGTAGCCGCCGGACTTGATCAGGTCGGTGGAGGCGCGCCCCACGATGCGGTGGGAGCCGTCCTCGTCGAGGGCGGCGATGTCGCCCGTACGGAAGAAGCCGTCGGCGGTGTACGAGGCCGCCGTCGCCTCCGGCCGGCCGAGGTAGCCGGAGAACAGCGTCGGCCCGGCCACCTCCAGCTCCCCGATGCCGCCCTCCTCGCCCGTGGCCACCACCCGGGTCCGTACGCCCCGGATCGGCACCCCGACCGAGCCCTGGCGGCGCTCGCCGTCCGCCCGCGTCGAGACGGTGATCAGGGTCTCGGTCATGCCGTAGCGCTCGACGGGCCGCTGCCCGGTGAGCGCCTCGAGGTCCCGGAAGACCGGTGCGGGCAGGGCGGCGCTGCCCGACACCAGCAGCCGGGCGCCGGCGAGCGCCCGCGCGGCGGCGTGGTCCCGCACGACGCGCGACCACACGGTCGGCACGCCGAAGTACAGGCTGCCGCCCGCCGCCGCGTACGCCTCGGGGGTCGGCCGGCCGGTGTGCACCAGGCGGCAGCCGGTGCGCAGCGCGCCCAGCACGCCGAGCACCAGGCCGTGGACGTGGAAGAGCGGCAGCCCGTGCACGAGGGTGTCCTCGGCCGTCCACCGCCACGCCTCGGCGAGCCCGTCCAGGCCCGCCGCGACGGCGCCGCGCGGGATGAGCGCGCCCTTGGGCGCCCCGGTCGTGCCGGAGGTGTAGAGCACGAAGGCGGTCGCCTCCGGGTCCGCCTCGGGACCCGACCACGAGCCCCGCTCGGCCGTGTCCACCGGCACGTCCTCGCCGAGGACCAGCTCGGCGCCGGAGTCGCGCAGGATGTGGTCGCGCTCGGCGGGCCCCGCGTCCGGCGGCAGCGGCACCACAGGCACCCCGGCGAGCAGGCCGCCGACGACGGCCACGACCGTCTCGGGCGTCGCCTCGGCGCGTACCGCCACGGACGCGGCCCCGGCGATCCGCGAGGCCACCGCGCCCGCCGCGCCCAGGAGTTCCTCCCGGGACAGGGACCGCCCGGCCACGGTCAGGGCGTCCGCCCGGTCGCCGGCGTCCGGCGCGAGGAGGGACGTCAGCAGGGGCGGGGGCACCACGTTCCCACCGGCGGGCGCGCCCTGCGCCCTCGTCCCCGGCCCCATGGCCTCGGGTGCGTCGCTCACGGTCTGCTCCTTCCCCGGGGGCTCGCCCCGCTCGGGGGGCACCCCCTCCGCGGATACGGGTGCTGGCCCCAGCGACCCGGGGCCCGAGGCGACCGTACCGTCGTAGGCATGATGGCTCGCGACACCGACCTGAAGAAGGACCTCGACGCGACCCTGCAGACCCGCAAGGAGCTGGGGCCGGAGTACGAACAGGAGCTCCTCGACTCGTTCCTGGAGAGGGTCGAGCAGCACATCGAGCGAAAGCTGGACGCGACCGCCGACCGGCAGGTGCGCCGGCACCTGGCGGAGCACCGGATGGCCGTCGCCCGGGGGCGGACGGCCGACGGCCCGGGCACCGGCACCTTCGGCGAACGCTTCGGCTTCGCGACGCTCTCGCTGGTGCTGGCCGTACCGCTGTCGGCGATCGGCGCGGTCAACGCCGGACTGCCCGGCCTGCTGGTGACCTGGGCGGGCATCGTGGGCGTCAACGTCGCCCAGGCGGCGGGCGGACCGCCCTGGTCGCGCCGCGCCCGCGAGGACCGGCCCGAGGAGTGGAGCTGAGGAGTGGAGCCGACGCGGCGCCGGTGAGCGCCGCGCCGCGGGCCGATCGACGCGGGACCGCCGCACCCCGGCCGGAGCCGGGGTCGGGACGACGGCGGTCCCACGTGGGGCGCGGTCCGGACCCGAAGGCCTGACCCCGCGTCCGACGGCCGGGTCCGGGAGCCGCTCCGAAGGCCCGGCCGTCGCGATCGGGACGCCGGCCCGGGCGGGGTGCCGCCCTCGCCGACGTCCCTCACTATGCCGGGCGCGTGTTAAGCCCACGCTGCGCGCGCATGACGCACGCGTGCCTTTCGCGAGCCGTCCGGCGACGCGCCGGGAAACCCGCCCCGCGACGCGTCACGGCCCGTCAGGCGACGTGCGGCGCGGCCTGCTTCGCCGCGCCGTTGTGGCCCTCGGCCAGGAAGGCCAGCAGGTCCTGACGGCTCACCACGCCGGTCGGCTTGCCCTCGACCAGCACGATGGCCGCGTCCGCGTCGCCGAGCACGGCCATCAGGTCCGCGACCGGCTCACCGGAGCCGACCTGCGGCAGCGGGGTGCTCATGTGCTTCTCCAGCGGGTCGCCGAGCGAGGCGCGCTGGGTGAACAGCGCGTCCAGCAGGTCGCGTTCGACGACCGAGCCGATGACCTCGGCGGCCATCACGTCGGGGTGGCCGGCGCCCGGCTTGACGATCGGCATCTGCGAGACGCCGTACTCGCGCAGCACCTCGATGGCCTCGCCCACGGTCTCCTCGGGGTGCATGTGCACCAGCGAGGGGATGCCGCCGTCCTTGCGGCGCAGCACGTCGCCGACGCGGGCGGCGTCGCCGGGCTCCTCCAGGAAGCCGTAGTCGGCCATCCACTCGTCGTTGAAGATCTTGCTCAGGTAGCCGCGGCCGCTGTCGGGCAGCAGGACGACGACCACGTCGTCCGGGCCGAGCCGCTTGGCGACCTCCAGCGCGCTGACGACCGCCATGCCGCAGGAACCGCCGACGAGCAGGCCCTCCTCCTTGGCCAGGCGGCGGGTCATCTGGAAGGCGTCCTTGTCGGAGACCGCGATGATCTCGTCGGTGACCGTGCCGTCGTAGGCGGACGGCCAGAAGTCCTCACCGACGCCCTCGATGAGGTACGGACGGCCGGAACCGCCGCTGTAGACCGAGCCCTCGGGGTCGGAGCCGATGACCTTCACCCGGCCGTCGCTGACCTCCTTGAGGTAGCGGCCGGTGCCGCTGATGGTGCCGCCGGTGCCGACGCCCGCCACGAAGTGGGTGATCTTCCCCTCGGTCTGCTCCCACAGCTCCGGACCGGTGGAGTAGTAGTGCGAGAGCGGGTTGTTGGGGTTGCTGTACTGGTCGGGCTTCCAGGCGTTGGGGGTCTCGCGCACCAGACGGTCGGAGACGTTGTAGTACGAGTCCGGGTGCTCGGGGTCGACCGCGGTCGGGCAGACCACGACCTCGGCGCCGTAGGCCCGCAGCACGTTGATCTTGTCAGTGGAGACCTTGTCCGGGCAGACGAAGATGCACTTGTAGCCCTTCTGCTGGGCCACGATGGCCAGACCCACGCCGGTGTTGCCGGACGTCGGCTCGACGATCGTGCCACCGGGCTTGAGCTCCCCGGACTTCTCGGCGGCCTCGATCATGCGCAGGGCGATGCGGTCCTTGACCGAGCCGCCGGGATTGAAGTACTCGACCTTGGCCAGCACGGTCGCCTGAATGCCTTCGGTCACGCTGTTGAGCTTCACGAGCGGGGTGTTGCCAACGAGCTCAATCATCGAATCGCGATACTGCACGGTGATCTCCGCGGTCGGGGGCACTAGCGGTCGTCGCGTGCCCATACCGCCAGCCTATTGCGCGTCCGACTGCACCAGTGGCGGTTGCACGCGGCCGCTCACGGGGCAACCTGCTGGTAACGCGCTCCGGCAAAGGGCCCGCGCGGTTCGTGAAGCTTTTATGAAGCGTTTGTAAAACGGCTTGTGATCGGGTTTTCGTGGCGCGAAGGAGGCCTGCCGATGTCCATGCAGAGGGCGAGGGTCGCGCGGCGGATCGCGGCGGCGGCGGCATACGGGGGAGGCGGCGCGGGCCTGCTGGGCGGCGCCGTGCTCGGCGTCCTGCTCACCGAGGTGGCCCTGGCCCGGCGCGTGGTCGGCGGCCACAACGACAGCCCGCCGCACGCGGACGGCCGCTACGGCTCCGCCTTCGTCCACCGCCTGGGACGCGAACCCCTGCTGCTGGGCGTCCTGGGCGACTCCACGGCCGCCGGCCAGGGCGTCCACCGCCCCCGGCAGACCCCCGGCGCCCTGCTGGCCTCGGGCCTGGCGGCGGTGGCGGAACGCCCGGTGGAACTGCGCACCGTGGCGCTGTCCGGCGCCCAGTCCTACGACCTCGAGCGCCAGGTCACCCAGATCCTCTCGCTCCCCGACCGCATCCCCGACGTCTGCGTGATCATGATCGGCGCCAACGACGTGACCCACCGGGTGCCCTACGCCCGCTCCGTGCGGCTGCTGTCGGAGGCGGTGCACCGGCTGCGCGACGCGGGCTGCGAGGTCGTCGTGGGCACCTGCCCCGACCTGGGCACGATCGAGCCGGTCTACCAGCCGCTGCGCTGGCTGGCCCGGCGGCTGAGCCGCCAGCTGGCGGCGGCGCAGACGATAGGGGTGCTGGAGGCCGGCGGGCGCACGGTCTCGCTGGGCGACCTGCTGGGCCCGGAGTTCGCGTCGAACCCGCGCGAGCTGTTCGGCCCGGACAACTACCACCCGTCCGCCGAGGGCTACGCCACGGCGGCCATGGCCCTGCTGCCCACCCTCTGCGCGGCGCTGGGCCTGTGGCCCGAGGACGAGCGGCCGGACGCCGCCCGCCGCGAGGGCATCCTTCCGGTGGCCACGGCCGCGGCCCAGGCCGCCGCGGAGGGCGGCACGGAGGTCACGGCGACGGCCCGCGGCCGCTGGGCGCTGCTCAAGCACCGCAAGCGGCGCCGGCTGCCCGCCCACACCGAGGCGGCCGAGACCCACCCCGCCCGGCCCGCCCCCGGGCGTACGCTGTGAGCACGACGAGTGAGCAAGCGCTTAGAAAAGAGGCCCGCATCACAGCCCGCAGATCGTGACCAAGAGGCTACGGGCGGGTAACTTCCGGGAAGTCGTCCCTCGTCACTTGGAGCCGTGTGATGCCCGAAGCCGTGATCGTCTCAACCGCCCGCTCCCCCATCGGCCGCGCCTTCAAGGGCTCGCTGAAGGACATGCGGCCCGACGACCTCACCGCCACGATCATCCAGGCGGCGCTCGAGAAGGTGCCCGGCCTCGACCCGCGCGAGATCGACGACCTGATGCTCGGCTGCGGCCTGCCCGGCGGCGAGCAGGGCCACAACCTCGGCCGGATCGTGGCCGTGCAGATGGGCATGGACCACCTGCCCGCCACCACGATCACCCGCTACTGCGCCTCCTCGCTGCAGACCTCGCGGATGGCGCTGCACGCCATCAAGGCGGGCGAGGGCGACGTCTTCATCTCGGCGGGCGTCGAGACGGTCTCCCGCTCGGTCAACGGCTCCTCCGACGGCATGCCCGGCACCCACAACCCCCTCTTCGCCGACGCCGAGGCCCGCACGGCCGCCCGCGCCGAACAGGGCGGCGAGGGCTGGCGCGACCCGCGCGAGGACGGCCTGGTCCCCGACGCGTACATCGCGATGGGCCAGACCGCCGAGAACCTCGCCCGCCTCAAGGGCATCACCCGCGAGGAGATGGACGAGTTCGGCGTCCGCTCGCAGAACCTCGCCGAGCAGGCGCTCGCCAAGGGCTTCTGGCAGCGCGAGATCACCCCGGTGACGCTCCCCGACGGCACGGTCGTCTCCCAGGACGACGGCCCCCGCGCGGGCGTCACCCTCGAGGGCGTGGCGGGCCTCAAGCCCGCGTTCCGCCCGGACGGCATGATCACGGCCGCCAACTGCTGCCCGCTCAACGACGGCGCCGCCGCCCTGGTGATCATGTCCGACACCAAGGCCCGCGAGCTGGGCCTGACCCCGCTCGCCCGCATCGTCTCCACCGGCGTCTCGGCGCTGTCGCCCGAGATCATGGGCTACGGCCCGGTCGAGGCCAGCAAGCAGGCCCTGAAGCGGGCCGGCCTGTCGATCGGCGACATCGACCTGGTCGAGATCAACGAGGCGTTCGCCGCGCAGGTCATCCCCTCCTACCGCGACCTGGGCATCGACATCGACAGGCTCAACGTCAACGGCGGCGGCATCGCGGTCGGCCACCCCTTCGGCATGACGGGCGCCCGCATCACCACCACGCTGATCAACTCCCTCCAGTTCCACGACAAGCAGTTCGGCCTGGAGACGATGTGCGTCGGTGGAGGCCAGGGCATGGCAATGGTGATCGAGCGCCTGAGCTGACACCGGCCATCGTGACCGCCGGGCAACTGCCAGCAGCACCAGGCACGGACCTTGCCAAAACGTGACCGAATCTCCCCCAGGATGTGACGAACATCCCGGGGGAGATTCGTTTCCGCAGGTCAGAGTGGTTGAAGGTACAACGTCCGGGACCCAAGTCCCGTCCGGTTCATGACGTTTCGCACTGCGGGACTCCCAGGACGTGCGCGAAGCTGAGGTAGGAATTCGGGGGATCCATAGCAACCGGGAGTTCGCCAGTGAGCGCCATGTCTCTTGCCCTGCTGCTGGCCGCTGCCGCCGCCACGGCCGCGGGCGTCGCCGCCCTGCTCGGTACGCGCGGCCTGCGCCGCCAGCTCACCGAGCTGCGCGCCGACCTGGCGGCCGCGACGGCGGAGCGCGAGACGCGCACCGCGACGGTGCCTCCCGCCCGCAGCGCGCCGGTCGCCGAGCTCTCCGAGATACGGGCGGCGGTGGCCGACGCCCTGGCCGAGGAGCGCGAGCGGGAGCTGGCCGAGGCCCGCGCGTTCTGGGCGGCGCAGGAGGCGCGCGACCTGACGAACGCGGCCGACGCCCCCTCCCTGCTGGGCGGGCTGCCGGGCCTGGGCGACGAGCCGCTCCTGGAGAGCCCGTACGGCGGCTTCTACCTGCCCCGCCAGGTCGACCCGGCCGACGAGGCGGAGGCCGCGGACTCCCCCGAGCTGGCCGCCGCGCGCCGCCGGCACCCCTCGCACCCGGACTTCTCGCCGGTGGCGGCGGCCGCGACCGACCACGAGCACACGGTCGAGCTCCTCGAGGAGCTGGCGGAGGCGGAGATCCCGCTGGCGGACGTCCGCCCGGGCCCGCTGGGCACGCTCGACGTCTACGTCTTCGCCGACGGCACCACGGTCTGTATGACCCCCGGCCACCGCGAGACCGCCGAGCGCCTGGCCGAGGCCCTGCGCGCGGGCGACGCACCCGTACTGCTGGGCGGCTCGGGCGTCTCGGGCGCCTACGCCCTGACCTTCCGCTGCCGGACGGGCAGCGTCTACGTCCTGGCGGACAGGGTCATAGCGTCGCTGTAAGAAGCCGCACCCGAGGGGCCGGGGCGGCCAGAGCGTCGCCGTAAGGAGCCGCACCCGAGGACCGACCGGAGGGGCCGGGGCGGACGGGCCGGGCCCTGGCAGGGGCGTAAGGGTTATTTGCGGCGACACGCGGAGCACCCTCACGCCAGAGGGGGGCGTAAATAATCCAGCCCCGGAAGGGCCCGGCCCGTCCCGCCCCGGCCCCGCCCCACCGACGACCCCGCCCCCTACAGCCCGCACCGCCGCTCGGCGGCCCGCACAAGCGACACGGCCTCCGCCGCACCCTCGGCCACCCCGCCGGAGGCGATGAGCGCTTCGGCCAAATCATGGCCGGCCACCGCCACTTGGTCGGCGACCGCGAACATCCCGGCGTCCGGCATTTCCCTCAGCTCGACGGCCCCCGGCTCCTCGATCCGCTGGGTCCAGGCGGCCAACTCTCGCGCCAGGGCCAGCGCTTCCGCCGCCGCCCCGCGGCTGAGTCGGGACTGGGGAAGGGTCCGCAGCCGGTCGGCGAAGCTGTCCACGGCGGCCAGGAGAGGCGTCACATCATCCACGCCACGAGCCTATGCGCCGCCCACCGACTGTTGCCAACGCTTGAACACTCGGGCACGGTGACATGAAGGACCATCATTCCACGCGTCCGGAGGCGCCGATGTCCCACGTCTTCTCCGACGAGACCCACCGGAACCTGCTCTCCCGAATCCCCCACTGCACCGGCCGCGAAGTAGCCGACTGGCTGCGCACGGTCGAAGAAGGACCCTCTCTCTTCCGCTTCGAGGAGAAGGTCAGCTGGCTGCGCGGAGAGCACAATCTCGCTTACGGCCACGCAAAGGCGATCGTCCACGAGTACGACCTGCGACGGGCCGCGCGGAAGCTCCGGTAGCGGGCGCCGCAAACACGACGGGGCCCGGGAGGACAAAGTCCTCCCGGGCCCCGTCGCCGGCCGGGGATCCCCCGTCACCGGTTACGCATTTATGCGCGCTAGTCGTTATTCAGGATCGCGATGAGCCGGAGGATCTCGGTGTAGATCCACACCAGCGTCATCGTCAGACCGAACGCCGCCAGCCACGACTCCTCGCGCGGAGCGCCGTACCGCACGCCGTCCTCGACCTGCTTGAAGTCAAGCGCCAGGAACGCCGCACCGATCACGACGCCGATGACGCCGAAGACGATGCCCAGGCCGCCGGTGCGCAGGCCGAGCCCGTCACCGCCGACGAAGACGGCGACCAGGACGTTGACCAGCGACAGCAGCGCGAAGCCGATGGCGGCGCCGATCACGAACCGCATGAAGCGGGCGTTGACCCTGATGATCTTGGCCCGGTAGGCGATCAGCACACCGGCGAAGACGGCCATCGTGCCGAGCACGGCCTGCATCGGGGCGCCCTTGGCGACCTCGTTGTAGACCTGGCTGATGACGCCGAGGAACAGGCCCTCGAAGACGGCGTAGCCCAGGATGAGCGCCGGGGAGACCGTGCGCCGGAAGGACTGGACGAAGCCGAGCACCATGGCCACGAGGCCGGCCGCGAAGCCGACGCCCACGGGCAGCCGCAGCGCCCAGGCGGCGCCGGCGGCGAGGACCACGAGGCCCAGCGTGATGGAGGTCCGCGCGACGACGTCGTCGATCGTCATGCGGTCGGCGGCGCGCGCGGGCGCCTGCGGGGGGTAGCCCTGCTGAAGGTCCGGACCGCCCTGGGCGTACGGGTTGGCCGCGTAGGGGTTGGCGGGCTGGCCGTAGGGGTTTCCGGCGTACGGGTTGGCCGCGTACGGGTTGCCCTGGGCCTGCGCGGTCCCGGCCTGCGGGCCCGCGTCGAAGCCCGCGTGACCGCCGCTGAACCCCCGTCGCGAGAAGACCGGGTTCCTGCTCCTCATCTCACTCCTCCATGGCCACACGGCGCGGCCTTGGGCTCAAGGGTAATAGGTAGGCAAAAGAACGACTCTCCTGCTTCGGGACGATCTTTTCTTACCGCACTCCGTACCGGATGCCTACCGGATGCCCACCGGATGTCTGCTGGATGCCTGCGGATACGTACCGGACAACGCGAACGGGCGACGATCGGTTCCGCGAAGAACGCGGGAAAGCGGGTATTCCCGCGTGGCGCCCGGTCCGCACGATACGGAAGGGCGCCGAGGCGACGGGTGAAGCTGCAGGGAAGCGGAGCAGGAAGTGCCCGGAGCCGGACTTGAACCGGCACGGCCCGAAGGGCCAGCGAGGTTTAAGCTCGCCGTGTCTGCATTCCACCATCCGGGCGTGGGCTCTCGGGCAGGAGCGGGCGGAGAGGTGCGCGAACCTCCACCGCGAGGAGAGCAGGACGAGCCTAGCCGGGCAGCGCCCCCCAATCAGCGGAACGATGACCCGAGGTTGTCTTATTTTAATGGCAACTGAGCCCCCATCAGTGCAGGGATGACGCCTTTGGCACATGCCAGAGGCCCATCTCCCCCGTTCATCACCCCACCCCCGGGAGGAAGCGGAATTGTCGCAATCTCGTCGCTCTCGGTAAGCACCCGTCTCCTACCCAGGGATGACGGGGCCGCCCTCGCGTACCTCCCGAGACTGCCCCGAGAACCGGAGCTCCGGCTGATCCGCGCCCCGTGTCCGCACAGGACCATGGAGTACGTCCCCTGACATGCCGTCCCGACAGGAGCGCTCCACCGTGACCACCACCCCCTTCGGCGCCCCGACCGCCGTCCGCAGCACCGCGGTCGCAGCCCGCGCCACGGATCTCACCAAGGTCTACGGACAGGGCGAGACGCAGGTGGTCGCGCTGGACGCGGTCTCCGTGGAGTTCCGGCAGGCCGAGTTCACCGCGATCATGGGCCCGTCCGGCTCCGGCAAGTCGACCCTCATGCACTGCATGGCCGGCCTCGACTCCGTCTCCGGCGGCTCCGCCCGCATCGGCGACACCGAGCTGACCACCCTCAACGACAAGAAGCTGACCCGGCTGCGCCGCGACAAGATCGGCTTCATCTTCCAGGCCTTCAACCTGCTGCCGACGCTGACCGCCCTGGAGAACATCACGCTCCCCATGGACATCGCCGGTCGCAAGCCCGACAAGCAGTGGCTCGACATGGTCGTCGACACCGTCGGCCTGTCCGGACGGCTCAAGCACCGCCCGAACCAGCTCTCCGGCGGCCAGCAGCAGCGCGTGGCCGTCGCCCGCGCCCTGGCCGGCCGCCCCGAGATCATGTTCGCCGACGAGCCCACCGGAAACCTCGACTCCCGCTCCGGCGCCGAGGTCCTCGGCTTCCTGCGCAACTCCGTGCGCGAACTCGGCCAGACCGTCGTCATGGTCACCCACGACCCCGTCGCCGCCTCCTACGCCGACCGCGTCGTCTTCCTCGCCGACGGCAGCATCGTCGACGAAATGCGCGACCCCACCGCCGACGCCGTCCTGGACCGCATGAAGCGGTTCGACGCCAAGGGCCGTACGAGCTGATCACCGCCGGACTCGATCTCCAGGACTGACCCCGAAATGTTCCGTACCGCCCTGCGCAACGTGCTCGCGCACAAGGCCCGGCTGATGATGACGGTGCTCGCCGTGATGCTCGGCGTGGCCTTCGTCTCCGGCACCCTCGTCTTCACCTCGACCATCTCCGCCGCGTACCAGAAGAGCTCCGAGAAGGGCTTCACGGGCGTCGACGTCGCCGTCGAGCCCCACCGGGCGTCCGGCGACGAGGACAAGCCCGGCCGGACCCCCAAGCTCGGCCGGCGGCTGCTCGACCAGGCCGGCAAGGTCCCCGGCGCCGCCTCCGCCACCGGCTCGGTCAGCGGCTTCGCCGCCGTCGCCGACAAGAACGGCAAGCTCGTCGGCGAGGGCTTCAACTCCTCCGGCGCCAACTACTACGCGGGCGGCGGCGGCAAGGACCCCCGCTACCCCATGAAGAGCGGCCGCGCGCCGCAGGGCGCCGGCGAGATCGCCCTCGACGCCAAGACCGCCGAGCGCGCCGGCTACAAGGTCGGCGACACCGTCCGGGTCTCCGTCGACGGACCGGTCCTGCGACAGAAGCTCACCGGCGTCTTCACCACCGACGACGGCAACGTCTCCGCCGGCGGCAGCCTCGCCCTCTTCGACACGCCCACCGCCCAGAAGCTCTACGCACAGCCCGGCGAGTTCGACCGGATCGACGTGAAGGCGGCGGCCGGCACCTCCCAGGCCGCGCTGAAGGCGTCCGTCGAGAAGATCCTGCCCAAGGACGCCAAGGCCACCACGGCCAAGGAGCTCGCCGACGAGCAGAGCCGGGTGATCGCCCAGGGCATGGACGGCATGCGCACCAGCCTGCTGGTCTTCGCGGGCATAGCCCTCTTCGTCGGCGTCTTCATCATCGCCAACACCTTCACCATGCTGGTCTCCCAGCGCACCAAGGAGCTGGCGCTGCTGCGCGCGGTCGGCGCGAGCCGCCGCCAGGTCACCCGCTCGGTGCTCATCGAGGCGTTCGTCGTGGGCTCGGTCGCGGGCGTCACCGGTCTGCTCGCGGGCATCGGCATCGGCGCCGGCCTGCGGGCGCTGATCGGCGGCACCGGCGCCACCATCCCGGACGGCCCGCTGGTGATCGCCCCGAGCACGGTCCTGGTGTCCATGGTCGTCGGCGTCGTCGTCACCATGCTCGCCGCGTGGCTGCCCGGCCGCCGCGCCGCGAAGATCCCGCCGGTCGCCGCGATGAACAGCGTGCACGCGGTGGCCACCACCAAGTCCCTGGTGGTCCGCAACTCCATCGGCGGCGTCATCACCGCCATCGGTGCCGCGATCGTCCTGACCGCCACCAGCTCGACCATGATGGGTCTGGGCGCGGGCCTGGTCCTCATCGGCGTGTTCGTGCTGACGCCGCTGCTGTCCCGCCCGGTGATCGCCGCCGCGGCCCCGATCCTGCGCCCGTTCGGCATGACCGGCAAGCTGGCCCGGCAGAACGCGGTCCGCAACCCGCGCCGCACCGCCGCCACCGCCTCCGCGCTGATGATCGGCCTCACCCTGATCACCGGCCTGACGGTGATCGCCGGCAGCGTGCAGCAGGCCATCGACAAGATGGCCACCGGCTCCATGAAGGCCGACTACGTCGTCTCCATGGCCAGCATGACCCCGCTGTCCACCGACGTGGAGAAGAAGCTCTCCGCGCACCCGGACGTCGCCGCCACCAGCCCGCTGCGCAGCTCCTGGTCCATGGTCGCCGGCGAGCACAGGGAGCTCATGGGCGTCAACGGCGCCGCCATCGGCAAGCTGATGAACCTCGAGTTCACGTCGGGCTCCTTCGCCGGCCTCTCGGGCGGCCACGTCGTCATCGACGACGCCACGTCCCGCACCAACCACTGGAAGACCGGCTCGTCCCTCGACGTCACCTTCGAGGACGGCAAGAAGGCCAGGCTGACGGTCTCCGGCGTCTACAAGGGCAACGACCTGATGCGCGGCATCATGGTCGACACCAGGACGCTGGCCCCGCACCAGAGCCAGATCGACGACCGCCAGGTGCTGGTCAAGACCAAGGCCGGCACCAGCGAGGCCACCAAGGACGCGCTGGGCAAGGCCCTCGGCGACAACCCCGCCATCCGGATCCAAACCAAGCAGGACATCTCCGACGGCATCTCCAAGGGCATCAGCCTGCTGCTCAACATGCTCTACGGCCTGCTGGCCATGGCCGTGGTCGTCGCCGTCCTCGGCGTCGTCAACACCCTGGCGATGTCGGTCTTCGAGCGCCGGCAGGAGATCGGCATGCTGCGCGCCATCGGCCTGGACCGCAAGGGCATCAAGCGCATGGTGCGGCTGGAGTCCCTGATCATCTCGGTCTTCGGCGGTGTGATGGGTGTCGGGCTGGGCGTCTTCTTCGGCTGGGCCGCGGGCGACCTCATCAAGAAGGGCATCAGCACCTACGAGCTGGTGCTGCCCTGGGAGCGCATGGGCATCTTCCTGCTGCTGTCCGCCCTGGTGGGCGTGCTGGCCGCGCTGTGGCCCGCCCGCCGGGCGGCCAAGCTGAACATGCTCGACGCCATCAAGGCGGAGTAGCCCGCACGCGCAAGCGGAAATGCGGAGAAGGGGCCCGGTCCATGCGGACCGGGCCCCTTCGCGCGTCCCGACGCTAGCCGCGCCAGTCGCGGGTGCGCAGGGACAGGCCCGGCTCGCCGGACTCCGGCGTGCGCACCGCCAGTACCTGGTTCACGCCGATGCGGTTGCGCTCGAAGGACAGGGCCGAGGCGGCCATGTACAGCCGCCAGACGCGGGCCCGGCCCGGGGAGGTGAGCCGTACGGCCTCGTCCCAGTGGGTCTCCAGGTTGGCCACCCACTGGCGCAGCGTCAGGGCGTAGTGCTCGCGCAGGGCCTCCACGTCCCGGACCTCGAACCCGGCCTCCTCCAGCTGGGCGACGGTCCGCCCGACGGGGGCGAGCTCGCCGTCGGGGAAGACGTAGCGGTCTATGAACTCGTCGACGCGGTAGGCCTCCTCGTCCTTCAGGGGGCGGCGGGCGATCTGGTGGTTCAGCAGCCTGCCGCCGGGCCGGAGCAGGGCGTAGAGGTCGGCGGCGTACTCGGCGTAGCGGGCGGAGCCGACGTGCTCGGCCATGCCGACGGAGGAGATGGCGTCGTAGGGCCCGTCGGAGACCAGCCGGTAGTCCTGGACGCGGATCTCGATACGGTCCGTCAGGCCGGCCTCGGCGACGCGCTTGCGGGCGTAGGCGGCCTGTTCCTCGGAGAGGGTGATGCCGACGGCGCTCACCCCGTACTCGCGGGCGGCGTGCAGCACCATCGAGCCCCAGCCGCAGCCGACGTCCAGCAGGCGCCGGCCCGGCCCGAGGTCCAGCTTGCGGCAGATGAGGTCGAGCTTGGCGCGCTGGGCGTCCTCGAGGGTGGAGCCGGGACTCTCCCAATAGGCGCAGGAGTAGACCATGGAGGGGCCGAGGACCCGCTCGTAGAAGGCGTTGCCGACGTCGTAGTGGTGGCTGATGGCCTGCCTGTCGCGGCGCAGGGTGTGCAGCGGGCCGCCGGTGCGGCGGGCCTCCTCGGGCGGTGGCGCGGGCGGCGCCCAGGGTCCGGCGAGGGCGATCAGCTCGCGGCCCGCGGCGCGCAGCGCCGGGTCGCGCAGGGCGCCGAGGAGGGCGGCGGGGCCGGCGGGCCGGGCGGCGTCCTCGGCGCGCTCCCACAGGGAGCCGGCGAGCAGGTCGAGGGCTTCGTAGAGGTCGCCCTCGACGTCGAGGTCGCCGGCGACCCAGGCGCGCGCCAGGCCGAGCTCGCCCGGCTTCCACAGCAGGCGGCGCAGGGCGCGGCGGTGATTGATGATCAGGACGGGAGTGCCGGGCGGTCCCGACTCGCTGCGGTCCCAGGCGCGCAGGCGGACGGGGAAGGGCCTCCCCAGTACCTGCTCGGCGAGCGTGGTGAGCCGCGAGGCGGCCTCGGCCATGTCGCACACCTCCATGATGAAGTGTCAGGAGATAGTTTCATCTGACACCTGAACACCAACAGGCCGTGCTGTAGTCCTTCTGCCGATCCAGATTAGGTCAACTTCGCGTTCCGGGTACGCCGAAGGGCGCCCACCCCACGGATTTGGTGGACGCCCTTCCGGTCGATGCCGTGCTTAGGAGGCCTTCGCCTTCTGGCCCTGGTTCGCGTCGGCCTTGGCGGCCGGCTGCGGGGCCGGCTTGGCGGCCTCGTAGAACTCCTCGCGCGGGTTCTCCATGGCGCGCAGGGAGACGACCTCGCGCTTGAGGAACATGGCCAGGGTCCAGTCCGCGAAGATGCGGATCTTGCGGTTCCAGGTCGGCATGGCCATGCCGTGGTAGCCACGGTGCATGTACCAGGCCAGCCGGCCCTTGAGCTTGATCTTGGTCTTGCCCATGACGATCATCGCGACGCCCTTGTGGAGGCCGAGGCCCGCCACCGCGCCCTTGTTGGCGTGCGAGTACGTCTTCTGCGGGAAGCCGCGCATGCCGGACAGGACGTTGTCGCCGAGGACCTTGGCCTGGCGCAGCGCGTGCTGGGCGTTCGGCGGGCACCAGGCGTTCTCGTTGCCCGCCTTGCGGCCGACCATGTCCGGGACCTGGGCGTTGTCGCCCGCGGCCCAGATGTAGTCGGTGCCCTGGACCTGGAGGGTCTCGGAGGTGTCGACGTGGCCGCGCGGGCCCAGCGGCAGGCCGAAGCGGGACAGCGCCGGGTTGGGCTTGACGCCCGCGGTCCACACGATCGTGTTGGAGTCGACCTCGAGGCCGTTCTTCAGCACGACGTGGCCGTCGACGCAGGAGTCCATGGAGGTCGAGAGGTAGATCTCGACGCCGCGGCTCTCCAGGTGCTTCTTGCCGTACTCGCCGAGCTTCGGACCGACCTCGGGGAGGATCTTGTCCGCGGCGTCGACGAGGATGAAGCGCATGTCCTCGCGCTTCACGTTCGGGTAGTACTTGGCGGCGTCCCGCGCCATGTCCTCGACCTCGCCGATCGTCTCGGCGCCGGCGAAGCCGCCACCGATGAAGACGAAGGTCAGCGCCTTGCGGCGGATCTCCTCGTCCTTCGTCGAGTCGGCCTTGTCCAGCTGCTCGAGAACGTGGTTGCGCAGGCCGATGGACTCCTCGATGCCCTTCATGCCGATGCCGTTCTCGGCAAGGCCGGGGATCGGGAAGGTACGGGAGACGGCGCCGAGCGCGATCACCAGGTAGTCGAAAGGCAGCTCGTACGCCTCGCCGACGAGCGGCGCGATCGTGGCGACCTTGCGGTCCTGGTCGATCGTGGTGACACGGCCGGTGAGAACCTCCGCCTTGGGCAGGACGCGGCGCAGCGGCACCACGACGTGGCGCGGCGAGATGCTGCCGGCGGCTGCTTCAGGGAGGAAGGGCTGGTACGTCATGTACGAGCGCGGGTCGACGACCGTGACGGTCGCCTCGCCGTAGCGCATCTTCTTCAGAATGCGACGTGCCGCGTACAGGCCGACGTACCCACCGCCTACTACGAGGATCCGTGGACGCTCCGTGGTGCTCATGATTCGAGTATCCAGCACTCCCCGCAGGGGTGCTCGTGAGCCCCTTCACAAGAGCCCGAGGGGGGTCTGCTACACTCCGCCGCCCCCGTGACCGACGCCATAGCCCCATGAGGGAACCAGGCCGTCCCGCCGGGCGTTGATCACCCCTGCTGAACTGGCCTTGCGGCCTCGAGGTGGACTGGACCACTCCGCCCGGGGCTTCCGCATAAGCGTTTCTTTAAGACGGCGAAAACCACACGGTTTCCGGCCGCCAGGGGCCGACGGACCCCGGAAGGAGGCCAGAAGGCCTCCCTCCGGGGTCCTAGGACCGCTATTTCATGTGAAGGATTTCACGAACATTCTCCGGCGGACGCCCTCAGGCGATGCTCCAGCCGATCCCATCAAGACTGCCCACACCGGGGGACAACCCCCCGGACCCCCGGCCGGACACCCTCGCCGGTGCGGTCAGCCGCCCCAATACCGCTTCCAGGCGATGTTGTTCGGGCCATCACGGACGAAGCGCGACTCACCTTCGAGCGTCGTCGCACGGGTCCGATGTCTCACGAAAGGGCTGGAGCTCGCCCCCCAGCGGTCGCCTCGTGATCCCCGATCAAGCTCGCCGGGACCACAAGTCTCCGGGCGGCCAGGCCGAAGGACAGGTAGGCAGAGCGCACACCCCGAGCCAGGTGGTCATCCGTTCGTTACCGGTGACGCCGCGCGTCCCGAGACAACCGGAGGCAGTCGTCACAGCCGACGAAGATCCGCCCCTGCCGGGGGCTGTGACGATCGCCTGATGCGCCCCCGTTTCCGTGGGTACCGTTCTGAGTGTCTAGGTCAGAACGGAGTCCGCCATGCCCGGTTGCACCTACCCAAGTCCCAGCACCTTCGGTCAGCGCGTACAGCGGGCCCGTGAACGCAGCGGGAAGACGCGGGCCACCCTCGGCGGCCTGGTGGGCCGTTCGGCAGAGTGGGTCAAGGCGATCGAGACAGGCCGCCTCAAGATGCCCCGCCTTCCCCTGCTTCTGCGGCTGGCCGAAGAGCTGGGGGTGGACGACCTCGCCGAGCTCACCGGCGATGAACGTCTCGCAGCAGCGACGTACACCAAGGCCGCTCACAAGGACCTTCCCGCGATCAAGGCAGCTCTGACCACGTATCACTTCGCGAACAACAGCGAGGAACCACTGCCGGTCCCGGAGCTGGAGAAGGGCGTCACCCGAGCATGGTGCTTGTGGCACAACGCAGGTGATCACCGGTCGAGCATCGCACCTGTCCTACCGGGCCTACTCGCGAATCTCCAGCACGCGACCCGCGCATACGAAGGGAAGGAGCGACGCCGCGCATTGGCCGCCCTTGCCCAGGCATACCACCTTGCGCAGCTGTTTCTCAGCTTCCAGCCGTCCCCGGAATCCGTGATGCTCACCGGAGACCGAGCCATGATGGCAGCCCAGGAGGCCGACGACCCCCACGCCATTGCCGTGGCTGCGTGGTACCTGAACCACGTCTTCCGTGATGCCGGAGAACGTTCCGAAGCGCGCGTCGACCTCGCCATGCAAGCAGCCGACCTCCTGAACCCCGAGAGGGGAGTCGAGGACCGCGCACGCTGGGGCCTGCTTCACCTCGCCGCTGCCCTCTCCTACGCGAAGGTGGGAAAGTCCGGCAACGCGTGGCGCCATTGGGACCAGGCCGACAGGGCCGCCAAAGCGCTGGGGGAGGGCTACAGCCACCCCTTCCTGATCTTTGGCCGCGGCGTAGTCGATGCCTACGCCATCACCATGCAGGCGGACTTGCTGCACGGCAGCGACGCCGTCCACGCGGCCAACATCAATCTCGAGACCATCCCCAGCGCCACGCGCCGCAGCTTCCACCTTGTCGAGTCGGCAAGGGCATACGGAATCCAAGGGGAGGACATCGCGGTCGTGACCCTTCTCAAGAAGGCTCATGAGGAATCCCCGGAGACCGTGCGATTCAACCTCTTTGCCCGCTCGGCGGTCTCCGAGCTTTCCACGAGGGGCAACGCCCTGATCAGGCGAGACGCCGAGTACCTGCGCCAAAGGATGAACCTGCCCGCAGTGGCATAGGTACATTCCGTACCCCTTACCGAGGGGGTACGGACCCCACCTGCTACGCGCCCCCGGCGGTCCTACGGTCACCTGACAGACGACCGACGACGCCGGGGGCTTCCCTTGTGCACCACCACGAGCAGTACCGACACCAGGTCCGAGCTTGATCCGCTGATCGGCAAGGTGGCCCGGGACATCGCCCGAGACCTACTGGGGAAGGTGATGGACAAGGTCGGGCCCAACTACCAGCTGCGCCCTCTCACCGGCGGACGGGAGTGGGAGGCCGGCCCCGACACCCTCGAGATCGTCGTACCGGAGCGGTGCGACTTCTGCGACAGGATCAAGGCCGAACGCAGCAAAGCGCACAAGACAGGACGCCACGCCACCGTTCACGGCTTCACTCTCGCCCTGGGTCGGCACATGCGGGTGATGCACCCATGAGCCACGACACCTCACCCCCCGTCCTGCCGGCTCGGACGGCTGGACCGGATCGCGCGCCGAGAGGGGGCTCGCCCATGAAACGCCTAGGGCACTGCCTCTACCGGCTGTACCGGTCGTGGCTCACCGTGGGCGAGACTCCCGAGAACGTAGCGGTACCGGCGGCACCTGTACGGCGCACGTGGGCCGAGTCAGTGTCCCCCTTCTACCGGGTGCCCCACATGCCCCAGCCCGACCAGCCCGCCGCCATCCGCGCCTACTACGCACCCCTCGTGTGCACCTGCGGGAGCGGGCGCGGCGCCTGAGCGAATGCGCCCACACAGACCCCGCCCCTTCGTCGGCGTTTTCCCCGCTCGGAGGAGCAGGAACCCGCCTGGTCGCCCTTGTGGCAGACAGAGGGCCGGCAGGTGGCACCACCGCACGACGGCATGGGGGACGGTCCCCTGTGTCGGCAAGGCCTGGGCAGGAAGGAGACGCAAAAATGGGTAGGAAGGACTTCGAGGAAGCGGGCGAAGCCTGGGCCCCTCAGGCCAACCAGGGTCAGGTCACCGACCCCGACACTCGGGTCTCTGGAAACGGCGACGTTCACAGCTCGCACGCTGACGACAAGGACCGGGAGGACTAGTGAAGCTGGGCGAGGACCTGATTCGCGACCTGAGGGAACAGGGCTTCATGCGGTGCGAGACCACCCCGGACGGCAAGGCTGTGGTCATGCGCAAGCGTGACAGGTGGACCGTGGTTCCTCTGCGGTGGCTCACCGATGATGCCGTGGACACCATCAAGGCTCAGGCCGGAGTCGACCTCGTCTGATCACGTGGCCCCGTCCGCGCGCTTCCCCGAAAGCGTGCGGACGGGGTCTTTTGCCGTCGACGCCGAGCACCGCCAGTCAGCGGTGCTTCTCTGTCGCCCTCAGGCGATGCTCCAGCCGATCCCGTCGAGGATGTCGTGCTCGCTGACCACGACCTCCCGGGCCCCGGAACGCTCCATCACGCACTGCAGAACGAGCGCTCCGGCGGCGATGACGTCGACCCGGCCGGGGTGCATCACGGAGAACGCCGCGCGCTGCTCGTGCGTCGACTCCAGCAGCATGGCCGTGATCTCGCGGACCCGCTCGAGGGAGACGCGGCAGTGGTGGATGGCCTCGGAGTCGTACGCGTCCAGGCCGAGCGCGATCGCCGCGACCGTGGTGACCGAGCCGGCAAGGCCCACGAGGGTACGGGCCTCGGTGAGCGGGACGCTCTCCTCGGCCAGGTCCAGCGCGGCCTCGACGTCGGCGCGTATCGCGGCGATCTGCTCCGGCGTCGGCGGGTCGGTGACCTCGCCGTCCACCACGAGGTGACGTTCCGTCATCCGGACGCAGCCCACGTCGACGCTGCGCGCCGCCCGCACGTGGTCGTCGCCGACCACGAACTCCGTGGAGCCGCCGCCGATGTCCACGACCAGATACGGCTTCGCCAGGTCGCCCGCCCGTCGCCCACCACCACCCTTCGCAGGAAGGCGCTTCGCGCCTGCGCCTTCTCCTCCCGTCAGCTCCTTGGTGGCGCCGGTGAAGGAGAACTCCGCCTCCTGGTCACCGGTGATCACCTCGGGCTCCACGCCGAGGATGTCCACGACGCCGCGCACGAACTCCTCGCGGTTGGACACGTCGCGGGACGCGGACGTCGCGACGAACCGCACCCGCTCCGCGTTGAGCGCCCGGATGACCTCGGCGTACTCCCGGCAGGCGGCGAACGTCCGCTCGAGCGCCTCCGGCGCGAAGCGGCCCGTACGGTCGACGCCCTGGCCGAGCCGCACGATCGTCATCCGCCGGTCGAGCTCCTTGAGTTCACCGGTCGCCGGGTCGGCGTCGGCGACGAGCAGCCGGATGGAGTTCGTGCCGCAGTCGACGGCGGCGACCCGCGTCATGCCCGCTCCTCGCCGCATTCGCCGGCGCCGCCGCAGGGGGTGACGCACGGACCCTTGCTCCACCACTCCGGCAGCAGCGCGAGCGCCTCGTCGCCGAAGGGGTTCACCCCCGGGCCCGCGGCCAGGGAGTGCCCGACGAGCACGTGCAGGCACTTGACCCGGTCCGGCATGCCGCCGGCGCTCGGGAAGCCCTCCAGGACCTCGATCGCGTCGCGGCGCGCGATGTAGTCCTCGTGCGCGGCCCGGTAGGCGGCCGCCAGTTCGGGGTCGGTCGCCAGCCGGTCCTGCATCTCCTTCATCAGGCCGGAGCCCTCGAGCGTGCCGATGGCGCCGGCGGCGCGCGGGCACGTCAGGTAGTACAGCGTCGGGAACGGCGTGCCGTCCTCCAGCCGCGGCGCGGTCTCGACGACGTCGGGGTTGCCGCACGGGCAGCGGTGCGCGATGGCGCGCAGGCCGCGCGGCGGGCGCCCCAGCTGCTCCTTGAACGCGGCGATGTCCGCGTCGGTCGGCTCGGTGGGCTCGGTCTTCGGAGGAGGCGTGTCCATGTGCTCGCTCGTGCTCGTTGATGCTCGGTCTGGTTCGGATGCGGTGCGCGGGGGGGCGTCAGGGAAGCGCTCGGCGCTGCTGCCCGTCGGAGGAGTCGATGTCTTCCCAGAGGTTGCTGTACCAGGGGCGGTCGGCCGCGCCCCGGTCCCTGGGCGGCTTGGTGGGACCACCGCCGCCCACCACGCTGTAGCCGGTCTCCCCCGGGCGGAGGTAGTGCAGGTGCTCGCGCGCCTGCTGCTCGACGTACGCGGGGTCCTCCAGCCGGGCCTTCTCGTCGCGCAGCAGCTTCACCTGCTCGCGGGCGTGCTCGGTCCGGCGCCGCTGGTCGGCGATGTCCGAGCGCTGGGTGACCCACTGGCGCATCGGATAGGCGAGGGCGACGACGAGGGAGCAGACGACGAGCGCGAGCAGCGCGGCGCGTCCCGTGAGCCGGCTGCGCCGCTGCGGCCGCGCCCGGTAGACCCGCGCGACGGCGGGCCCCTGCACGAGCGCCGTGCCGAGCGCCTTGAGCCTGGTCGCGGTGGAGAACCGGTCCGCGCCCACGTCGCCTCCCCAGTGAGTGCTCGGAGTCCTCTACGAACGTACGTCCCCGGACACGGTACGGGACCGCGGCCGGGGACGTACGGAGACTGGCGAGAGCTCAGCCCTTAAGGCTCAGCCCGTGTGGAGCTCAGCCCTTGAAGCGCGGGAACGCCGAGCGGCCCGCGTACACCGCGGCGTCGTCGAGGATCTCCTCGATGCGCAGCAGCTGGTTGTACTTGGCGACGCGCTCGGAGCGGGCCGGGGCACCGGTCTTGATCTGGCCGCAGTTGGTGGCGACGGCCAGGTCGGCGATGGTGACGTCCTCGGTCTCGCCGGAGCGGTGGGACATCATGCACTTGAAGCCGTTGCGCTGGGCCAGCTCGACGGCGTCCAGGGTCTCGGTCAGCGAACCGATCTGGTTGACCTTGACCAGCAGGGCGTTGGCGGAGTTCTCCTCGATGCCACGGGCGAGGCGCTCGGGGTTGGTGACGAACAGGTCGTCGCCGACGAGCTGGACCTTGTCGCCGAGCTTCTCGGTGATGGTGTTCCAGCCGGCCCAGTCGTCCTCGAACAGCGGGTCCTCGATGGAGACCAGCGGGTACGCCTCGACGAGCTCGGCGTAGTACTCCGTCATCTCGGCGGCGGAGCGGTCCTTGCCCTCGAACTTGTAGACGCCGTCCTTGTAGAACTCGGAGGCGGCCACGTCCAGGGCGAGCGCGACGTCCTGGCCGGGGGTGTAGCCGGCCTGCTTGATGGCCTCGAGGATGAGGTCGAGGGCCTCGCGGTTGGAGCCCAGGTTCGGGGCGAAGCCGCCCTCGTCGCCGAGGCCGGTGGACAGGCCCTTGGCCTTCAGGACCGACTTGAGGGTGTGGTAGACCTCGGTGCCCCAGCGCAGGGCCTCGGAGAAGGACTCCGCGCCGATCGGCGCGATCATGAACTCCTGGATGTCCACGTTGGAGTCGGCGTGCGAGCCGCCGTTCAGGATGTTCATCATCGGAACGGGCAGCAGGTGCGCGTTCGGGCCGCCGAGGTAGCGGAAGAGGGGGAGGTCGGACGCCTCGGAGGCGGCGTGCGCGACGGCCAGGGAGACGCCCAGGATGGCGTTGGCGCCGAGCGAGGCCTTGTTGTCGGTGGCGTCCAGGTCGAACATGGCCTGGTCGATCAGGCGCTGCTCGGTGGCGTCGTAGCCGACGAGCTCCGGGCCGATCTGCTCGATGACGGCCAGGACGGCCTTCTCGACACCCTTGCCGAGGTAGCGCTTGGGGTCGCCGTCACGGAGCTCGATGGCCTCGAAGGCGCCGGTGGAGGCGCCGGACGGCACGGCGGCACGGCCCGTGGAGCCGTCGTCGAGGCCGACCTCGACCTCGACCGTGGGGTTGCCTCGCGAGTCGAGGATCTCGCGAGCTACGACGACGTCGATGGACGGCACGAGGGTCTCCTTCGTGTGTGCTGGAGTTCTGCAGCACGAGCCTAACGGGCGCCGGAGGCTGCGCCCGCCCTTGGATCGATCAGCGGACCGAAAATTGGCACAAAAGCCGAGATCAGCGGATGAATCGCCGGTGTGTTCGCTCAACGGGGACGGCCGGCACGGGGTTCCGGGGGCGCAAACGACGGAGCCCCGCTCCGATGCGGCTCGGGGGGTAGGCGCATCGGAGCGGGGCGGTCCGTCGGATGAGCGCAAGGCTCGTCCTGGCGGTGGGACCGTCCGGGCGTGCGGACGGGGTCCGGCGGCGGTCAGCCGAGGTGCAGCATCTGCCCGGGGTAGATGACGTCGGCGTCGTCGATGATCTTCTTGTTGAGGTCGTAGAGCTTCGCCCAGCCGCCCTTGACCTTCTTGGCCGTCGCGATCGTGGACAGGGTGTCGCCCTGCTTGACCTCGTACTCGCCGTCACCCTTCTTGAAGGTCGGGGTCTTGGCGTGCTTGCCCGGGGTCTGCTTCTGCGCAGGCGTCTCGGTGCCCGAACCCGGCTTGGCGTGCTTGCCCGAGGGGCGCTCGCCGCGGTCGGCGTGGGTCTTGGTGGAGGTGTCGCGGTCGCCGGTGGACTTGGACGGCTTGGACGGCTTGGACTTCGAGGAGCCGCCGTCGACGTCGGGCGCCGGGCCGCCACGGGTCAGGCCACCGCCACAGTTGGGCCAGGCGCCCGGGCCCTGCAGGGCGAGGAGCCGCTCGGCGACGAGGATCTGCTGGGCCTTGGTGGCCTGGTGCGGGTAGGAGGCGTACTTGCCGCCGCCCGCGGCGTCCCACGAGGACTTCGAGAACTGCAGGCCGCCGTAGAAGCCGTTTTGGGTGTTGATGGACCAGTTGCCCCCGGCCTCACACTGGGCGACCTTGTCCCAGGCCTGGACGGAGGCGGCGTTGGCGGAGGTCGCGACCATCAGAGGGGCGGCGACAGCCGCGCCGGTGACACCGGCGAGGGTGACGATGCGGACGGCCTTGGACGGACGACGGTGCTTGCCCTTGGACATAAGTCGGTTTCCTCACCGACGCCTACGAGGTGAGCTGTCGGGTTCGGGCTAGTGAGTTCGCCCGGCCCGGTCCGCTCGCGCGCACCGGGCTTCACCCCAAGCCGTCCCGTCCCGTCGGTCGTTGACCGTCGGTGCGTGCCGGCGCCCTACCTGGTTCCCCCGCTCCTGCCAACGGCGCTTGCGCGACGACTCCCCCGACCGCCGGCAGGATTCGGCGTGGCGGTCGAGGTGCCCGCGGTAGCGAGCGGAAACGACGTTAAACACAGGCGGCCGACAGGTTCAAACCCCACTTTTCGGCCACAGTTGCTGGTTACGGCCTACCGAGAACGATCATTCTCGCAGGTGGGAGCGGGTACAAGAGCAACGGACGGGGACACTCCGGGCGTCGGGGGACGAGACCCATGTCTCACTTTCGACTGGAACGGACATTCGGCCCGAACCGGCCCGCTACTTACGGATGTCGAGGCGCTGACCGGGCTGGATGAGGTCCGGATCGGATCCGACCGTCTTTTCGTTCTTCTGATAGATCGTCTTCCATCCGCCGTCGACGGCGTGCTCCGATGCGATGGCTGACAGATTGTCACCCGGACGCACGGTGTAGTCGGACGGGCCCGCCGGGTCCGTCCGCGCGTCGCCGCGCGAGGAGCGCTGGGCCTCGTCGCCCGAACGCGACGGCTCGGCACGGTGCTTGCCGGTGCCCGTCTCCGTGCCCGCGTCCGCACCGGGGGTGGCGCTGTCGGACGGGGTGCCGGGCGTCTGGGAGCCGGATGGCGCCGGGGAGGTCCCGGGCGTCTGCGACGGGGTCTCCGAGGGCGTGCCGGAGGGCGTGCCCGAGGGGGTCGCCGTGCCGCCGGAGGGCTCCGTGGACGGGTCCTTGCGGTGCTTGCCGCCCTCACCGGTGCCGGAGCTGCCGGACGGGGTGGGCGTGCCGGGCGTCTGCGACGTGCCGGGCGTGGGCTCGGTGGTGCCGGAGGGCTTGTCGGACGGCTTGTCGGACTCGTGCGCCGGCGTGGAGGGCGTCGGGCGCTCCTTCGCGGACCCGCGCGTGGGCTCCGGCTCGGGGGCCCGGGTGGTGCCGTCGCTGCCGCTGCCGGGGTTCACCTCGGGCGCCGGGGCGTCCTTCTGCAGGCCGGAGCTCACGGCGCAGCTCGGCCACGCGTCGGGGCCCTTGGACCGGAGGATCTGCTCGGCCACGGCTATCTGCTGCGAGCGGCTGGCGAGGTCGGGGCGCGGGGCGTAGGTGGTGCCGCCGTTCTGCTCCCACATCTCCTGGGTGAGCTGGAGCCCACCGGAGTAGCCGTTGCCGGAGTTGGCGCTCCAGGTTCCGCCGCTCTCGCACTGGGCGACCTTGTCCCAGGTGTCGGTGTCGGCCGCGGAGGCGCCGGAGGCGGCGAGCAGCGGCATGGCGATGCTCGCTCCCGTCACCCCCGCCGCGACCACGATGGCGGGTACCTGGCGGGGGCGGCGATGTCTACCGGACCCTGAGCGCATGTGCTGGCCTCTCGTGTGGCGGCTGATGTGGTCGTCGAACATAGCGACGGCGCCGATGAGTCACAAGCCGGTGTAGCGCAGGTCACGTTCAGATCACGTGGTTTGATACCGCGTCACGGGGTAAGAGCCGGGGTTATGCGTGTTCGGTTCCCTCGGGAGTGAATTCCACGGGCAAAGTGCGCAATCCGCGCATGATCAGGCCTCCGCGCCACCGCAGGTCGTCCGGGTCGGCGGCCAGTCGCAGGTCGGGCAGGCGGCGCAGCAGGGTGGCCAGCGCCGTCTGTCCCTCGAGGCGGGCGAGCGGTGCGCCGAGACAGTAGTGGATGCCGTGCCCGTAGCCCAGGTGCTGGTTGTCGCGCCGGGAGAGGTCGAGGGTGTCGGGGTCGGCGAACCGCTCGGGGTCGCGGTCCGCCGCGGCGAGCACCACGAGCACGGGGTCGCCCTCGGCGATGCGCTGTCCGCCGATGGTCAGGTCCCGGGTGGCGAACCGCCAGGTGGCGAGCTCCACCGGGCCGTCGTAGCGCAGGAGTTCCTCCACTCCCGTGGCGAGCAGGCCCTCGTCGCCGGCGGCGAGAGCGCGCTGGAGGCGCTCGCGCTGCCCGGGGTTGCGCAGCAGGGCGTAGACCCCGTTGCCGATCAGATTGACGGTGGTCTCGAAACCGGCGAAGAGCAGGATGAAAGCCATGGCCGCGGCCTCGTCCTCGGTGAGGTGCTCGCCGTGGTCACTCGCCCTGATCAGTCCCGAGATGAGGTCCTCGCCGAGATCCTCCCGCTTCCGGTGGATCAGTTCCGTGAGATAGCCCCGCATCTTCTTCACCGAACGGGCCACTCCGCCGCGCGGCCCGCCGCCGTGGCGGATCATCATGCCCGCCCAGTCCCGGAAGTCGTCCTGGTCCTCGCGCGGGACGCCCAGCATGTCGCAGATGGCGTAGATGGGCAGGGGAAAGGCGAACTCGTGGATGAGGTCCGCCTCCCCCGTCCCGGCGAAGCCGTCGATCAGCTGGTCGGTCAGCTCCTGGACGCGGGGCGCGAACTGGGCGACCCGGCCCGGGGTGAACGCCTTCGAGACCAGCCGGCGCAGCCGGGTGTGGTCCGGCGGGTCGATGTTGAGCAGGTGCGTCATCAGGTTGGCGCTGCGCTCGCCGGGGATGCCGACCTTGCCCTTGCCGTGGGCGCTCTCGGAGTGGTGCACGGGGTTCTTCGACAGCCGCTGGTCGGCCAGCGCCTGCCGGGCGTCGGCGTACCGCGTCACCAGCCAGGCCTCCACCCCGCTGGGGAGCGCGGTGCGGTGGACGGGGGCGTGCTCGCGCAGCCAGGCGTACGCGGGGTACGGATCGGCGGCGAATTCCCAGGTGAACAGGGGCGGGGCGGGGGGCGTACGGTTCTCGTGCACGCCCCGACGCTACCTAGGTGTGACTGCTGCCGCCGCTGCCGAAGGAGCCGCTGCTGCCGGGGCTCCACTTCTTGCGCTCCTCGGTCGGCTCCTCGGGGTGGCTGCCGGGGTTGTGGATCTCGTGCGGCAGCACGCGTTCCCCGTCGGCCTCCGTCTGCAGGGGGTCCGACTCGCGGTGCTCGGTGACGTAGTCGATCTTGCCGTTGTCGTCGGCGTGCCCCGGGCCGTGGTCGGGCGAGGTGGGACCGGTGTCGTGTTCCGCGCGCGTCTGCCAGGCCCCCTGGCGGCGCTGCGGCTGGCTCGGCGGCGGGGGCTCCCGGTCGCGCCAGCGCTGCCCGTAGACGAAGGCCGCGAGCAGCAGGCCGACGACGCACAGCCCCACGATGAACGGGGCGATGCCGCCGACCCAGTGGGGCAGGGCGAGGTCCGTGTGCTCAGTACGCATGGGATGCGGGTACCCGCGCGCGCCCCCGTCAAGACCGTCACTGGGCCGAACGGGCGTCCGTCACTCGCTCGCGCGGGCCGCCGCCTCGGCCTCGAGGATCGCGTCGCGGTACGTCCGGGCCGCGGCCCGCAGGGCGGTCTCCGGGTCGGTGCCGGCCTCCTCGGCCCGCGCGGCCAGGGCCAGCAGCTCGTAGCCGATCCCCTCGCCGGCCGGGAGGTCCACGGGCAGGCCCTCCGAGCGCACCCGGGAGGCGAGCTTGGCGGCGAGGGCCAGGGCGGGCTGGCCCAGCGGCACGCCCTCGGTGACGGACTCGCGGCCCTTCTCCGCCGCCTTGGTCCGCGTCCAGTGCTCGTGAACGTCCTCGGGCGTCTCGGCGCTCTCGTCGCCGAAGACGTGCGGGTGGCGGTGGATGAGCTTGTCGACGATGCCGCCCGCGACGTCGTCGACGGAGAACGGCTCGTCCGGGTCGTCCTGGGCGATGCGGGCGTGGAAGACGACCTGGAGCAGCACGTCGCCCAGTTCCTCGCGCAGCGCCTCGCGGTCGCCGGTCTCGATGGCCTCCAGGAGCTCGTACATCTCCTCCAGGCCGTACTTCGCCAGGTCCTCGTGGGTGCGGATGCCGGTCCACGGGCAGGAGAGGCGGACCTGGTCCATGACCTGGACCAGGTCCAGCAGCCGGGCGCCGGGCAGGTCGTAGGAGCCGGGCAGCAGCTCCAGCGCCGGCATCGACTCCCGGCCGGAGCCGGCCAGCCGGGCCAGGCCGTCGGTGAGCGCCGACTCGCCCTCGGCGGAGGTGAGGACCACGGCCGTGCGCCGGCCGTCCGCGCAGTAGTCGACCAGCTCGCGGGCGGTGGCGGCCGTGTGCTCGACCGTCACGCCGGCCTCCCGCAGATACGGCAGCTGCGGGTGGCCGGCGTCGGCGCACAGGACCCGGTCGGCCTCGCGCAGCGTCCGCCAGGCGGGCCACGACAGCATTCCGGGGGCGACCCGGTGGCTGGTGGTGAGCAGGACGATGCGGCCGCGGGAGTCGTTCAGGTCGTTCACACGGCCGAGCCTAGGCGAGAGGCCGGGCGGCAGCTCACGCCGGCTGCCCCGGGGCGGGCGGCTCCGCCGGGCGCAGCCAGGGCTCGAGCGCGGACCGGGCGGTGCCGCGCCGGGAGTCCCAGGTGCCGTAGCGGGGGTTGACGTCCACCCGCAGGGCGTCGGAGGTCCGCCTCAGGACCTCGTTGGTGCGGGCCTGGCCCAGCTTGCGCTCCAGCTTGGAGCGGACCAGACCGGTCCGCAGCTCCTGGTCGACCTGGCCGGGGGCGATGCCGACCGCGAGGAAGCGGCCCTCGACCGCCTCGGGGCCGCCGAGCATCCGCTCGACCTGCTGGCGGCGTTCCTGCAGCTCCCGGCGGGTGACGTCCACGCCGTTGTCCTGCCCGGCCCGCTCCACGATCCGGTACTGCACCAGGCGGACGAGGGTGTCCTGGCCGAGCCGGGCGCCGGCGGCCAGCAGCTGCGGGCCCTGCGGCGAGGAGCGCTGCGCCTCGCGCACGTCCTCGACCTCCCGCTGCAGCTGGGAGACGGTGATGCGGTCCTTGCCCACGACGGCCGCGGCCCCCGGGTGCGGTGCCGACCCGCACGCGGTGAGCAGCGGGGCCGCGGCGAGCAGAGCGGCGGCGGATACGGAGAGCGCTGTCCTGCGGCGGATCATGAAGCCTCCCGGCAGAGATCACGAACAAACAGGGGCGGGGCGGTGATCGATGTTAGGCACTCGACGTGACCCGGGCCACTGATTCGGCCAACGAGCCCGCGGATGTCGGGGCACGTGGCCCACTCGCTCCCCGGGCCGGCCACCGTGCCGACCGCCGGCCACGGCCCGGCGACGCCGCATACTGCAAGACCGGCCGACGCGCCGGGCGGGAAGAAAAGCGGCTGAACCGGACGGTCCGGCCGCTCGTCTTCGAAGGGGAGGCCGAACCCGCACCGGCCTCCGCATATCGTTCGTCTCGCCGGCCCGACAGGGGCCGCGGACCCGCACCACACCGGAGGACACCGATCATGGACTCGGCCACCGCCGCCGCTCCGGCTCCCGGCCGCGGCACGGACGAGGCCACGCCCGAGAGGCCCACCCGCCGCTCGCGCCTGCGTGCGCCGGGGCTCGACCCGTACTGGGTGGGCGGCGTCCTGTTCGTCCTCTATACCGCGCTGTCCCTCAGCCGCCATCTGCGGATGCTCACCATGTCCTGGGACCTGGGCATCTTCGAGCAGGCGATACAGGCCTACTCCCGGCTCCGGGCGCCCATGGCCGACCTCAAGGGGCCCGGCACCAACATCCTCGGCGACCACTTCAGCCCCGTCACCGCGCTGATAGCTCCGTTCTACCGGCTCTTCCCCGGCCCGGTGACGCTGCTCGTCGTCCAGGCCGCGCTGTTCGCCCTGTCCGCCGTGCCCGTCACCCGCCTCGCCGCCCGCCTCCTCGGCCGGGGCCGCGGCCTCGCGATCGGCGTCGCCTACGGGCTGTCGTGGGGAGTGCAGCGGGCGGTCGACTTCGACTTCCACGAGATCGCCTTCGCCATGCCGCTGCTGGCCTTCTCGCTGGAGGCCGTGGTGACCCGCCGCTGGCGCGCCGCCGCGCTGTGGGCGGCTCCGCTGGTGCTGGTCAAGGAGGACCTCGGGGTCACGGTCGCCGCCATCGGCGTGCTGATGCTGATCCGCCTGCGCGGGGGCCGCCGCGAGAAGGGGGCCACGGCGCTCGCCGCCGCGCTGGTCGTCTTCGGGTTCGCCGCCACCGCGATCGCCCTCGGCCTGATCATCCCCGGCTTCAACAGCGGCGGCTCCTACGACTACTGGAACAAGATCGGCGGCGGGGACGGGCCCGCCCCCGTCATCCCGGCCGAGACCGCCGTCCGCACCCTGCTGTGGGTGCTGCTGCCCACCACCGGCCTGCTGGCCCTGCGCTCACCGGTGCTGATCGTCGCCCTGCCCACCCTCGGCTGGCGGTTCGCCTCCCACGAGGAGCACTACTGGGGCACCGACTGGCACTACAGCGCGGTCCTCATGCCCGTCGTCCTCATCGCTCTCACCGACGCGCTCGCCACCGCCCGGCACAGCCGGCGCCCCTGGCTGCGCCGCTACGCCCACCAGCTGCCGGCCGCCGTGGTCGCCGCCGCCCTCGCGCTGAGCGCCTCGCTGCCCGTCTACAGCCTCACCCAGCCCGACACCTACCGCGTGCCGCAGAGCGTCAAGGACGCCGAACGCCTCCTCGCCCGCATCCCCGACGACGCCACCGTCGAGGCCGACGTCGCCCCGATAAGCCGGCTCGTCAGCCGCTGCCGGGTCTTCTGGATAGGCGACACCCGCGGCATCGACCCCGACTACGTCGCCCTGCGCGTCGCCGACGGCAGGAGCCCGCAGGACCTCGTCGCCGACGCGCAGCGGATGCACCCCGGCGCCCGCTACGCCCTCCTGGGCGGCGACGGCGGCATCGTCGTGCTCCAGCGCACGGCCTAGCCGCCGCCGGCCCCCGGGAGGGAGGTGGCTCAGCCCAGGATCGTGGTCAGGAACTCGCCCGTCCACGCCAGCAGCTCCCGGCCGACCAGCGGCTTGCCGCCGATGGGGCGGGTCGCCGGGCGCGGCACCAGGATCTGCTGGGTGGCCGGCTTCATGACCGTACGCGGGTGGAGCCGCTTGAGCCGCAGCTCCTGCGACTCGCGCAGGTCCACCGGGCCGAAGCGCACGTTGGCGCCCTGCAGCGTGATGTCGGAGACCCCGCAGGAGCGGGCGAGCATCCGCAGGCCGGCCACCAGCAGGAGGTTCTCCACCGGCTCGGGCAGCTTGCCGTAGCGGTCGGTGAGCTCCTCGCGGACGGCCTTGATGTCTTCCTCGCTGGTCGCCGAGGCGATGGCGCGGTAGGCCTGCAGGCGCAGCCGCTCGCCGGGGGCGTAGTCGTGCGGGACGTGCGCGTCGACCGGCAGCTCGATCTTGACCTCGAGCGGCGGCTCCTCCTCCACGCCGCCCTCCAGCGAGGCCCGGTAGTCCGCCACCGCCTCGCCCACCATGCGGATGTAGAGGTCGAAGCCGACGCCCGCGATGTGCCCGGACTGCTCGCCGCCCAGCAGATTGCCCGCGCCGCGGATCTCCAGGTCCTTCATCGCCACGTACATGCCCGCGCCCATCTCCGTGTGCTGGGCGATGGTGGCCAGCCGCTCGTGGGCGGTCTCGGTCAGCGGCTTCTCCGGCGGGTAGAGGAAGTAGGCGTAGCCGCGCTCGCGGCTGCGGCCCACGCGGCCGCGCAGCTGGTGCAGCTGGGAGAGGCCGAAGTTGTCGCCGCGCTCGACGATCAGGGTGTTGGCGTTGGAGATGTCGATGCCGGACTCGACGATCGTCGTCGAGACCAGCACGTCGAACTTCTTCTCCCAGAAGTCGACCACGACCTGCTCCAGGGCCGACTCCGACATCTGGCCGTGCGCCGTGGCGATGCGCGCCTCGGGCACGATCTCGCGCAGCTTGGCGGCCGCCCGGTCGATGGACTCGACCCGGTTGTGGATGTAGAAGACCTGGCCCTCGCGCAGCAGCTCGCGGCGGATGGCCGCGCCGATCTGCTTCTGCTCGTAGGGGCCCACGAAGGTCAGCACCGGGTGCCGCTCCTCCGGCGGGGTGGTGATCGTCGACATCTCGCGGATGCCGGTCACCGCCATCTCCAGGGTGCGCGGAATGGGCGTGGCCGACATCGTCAGCACGTCCACGTTGGCGCGCAGCTTCTTCAGCTGCTCCTTGTGCTCGACGCCGAAGCGCTGCTCCTCGTCGACGATGACCAGGCCCAGGTCCTTGAACTTCGTCTCGGAGGAGAAGAGGCGGTGGGTGCCGATGACGACGTCGACCGAGCCCTCGCGCAGCCCCTCCAGGACGGCCTTCGCCTCGGCGTCCGTCTGGAAGCGCGACAGGGCCTTCACCACGACCGGGAACTGCGAGTACCGCTCGGAGAACGTACCGAAGTGCTGCTGCACCAGCAGCGTGGTGGGCACCAGCACCGCCACCTGCTTGCCGTCCTGCACCGCCTTGAAGGCCGCGCGGACCGCGATCTCCGTCTTGCCGTAGCCGACGTCGCCGCACACCAGGCGGTCCATGGGGACGGACTTCTCCATGTCCTCCTTGACCTCGGCGATGGTGGTGAGCTGGTCGGGCGTCTCCGCGTAGGGGAAGGCGTCCTCCAGCTCCCGCTGCCAGGGGGTGTCGGGGCCGAAGACATGGCCGGGGGCGGCCATGCGGGCGGAGTAGAGCTTGATCAGGTCGGCGGCGATCTCCTTGACGGCCTTCTTGGCGCGCGCCTTGGTCTTCGTCCAGTCCGCGCCGCCGAGCCGGTGCAGGGTGGGCGCCTCGCCGCCGACGTACTTGGTGACCTGCTCGAGCTGGTCGGTGGGGATGTAGAGGCGGTCGCCGGGCTGGCCGCGCTTGGCGGGCGCGTACTCGACGAGGAGGTACTCGCGGGTGGCGCCCTGGACCGTGCGCTGGATCATCTCGAGGTAGCGGCCGACGCCGTGCTGCTCGTGGACGATGTAGTCGCCGGCCTGCAGGGTCAGCGGGTCGATGGTCTTGCGGCGGCGCACCGGCATCCGGCCCAGGTCCTTGCTGGCGGACTTCTGACCGGTCAGGTCGGCCTCCGTCAGCACGGCGATCCTCAGGCCCGGGTCGACGAAGCCGGTGTCGATCCCGGCGCACGAGACGTGCACGAGGGACGGGGACAGCTCCGCCAGGTCCGCGTCGAGGCGGGCCGGGATGCCCTCGCCGCCGAGCACCTCGACGGTACGGGCGGCCGGGCCGTGGCCCTCGGTGAGGAAGACCGTGCGCCAGCCGCCGGAGACCCAGCCCTTGGTGTCGGCCAGCGCGCGGGCGGTGTCGCCGCGGTACGTCTCCGGGGCGTGCATGCCGAGCTTGAGGGTGTCGCCGTCCGTCTCCTCGTCCGCCGCGAAGGGGCTGATGGACCACCACATCATGCCCAGCTCGCGGGCGCGGTCGCGGACGTCGGCGATGCCCCGCAGGGAGGCGGCGTCCACGTCGATGGGCGCCTCGCCGCCGCCGGCCGTGGCGGCCCAGGACGCCTGCAGGAACTCCTGCGAGGTCGCCACCAGGTCGGCGGCCCGGGTACGGACCCGCTCCGGGTCGCAGACCACGGCCATCGCCCCGGCCGGCAGCACGTCCAGCAGCAGCTCCATGTCGTCCACCAGGACCGGGGCGAGGGACTCCATGCCCTCCACCGCGATGCCCTCGGCGATCTTCCCGAGCAGCTCGCCGAGCTCGGGGTGCTCCTCGGCCAGCGCCGCGGCCCGCTCCCGGACCGCGTCGGTCAGCAGCAGCTCACGGCACGGCGGCGCCCACAGGCCGTGCTCGGCGATCTCCAGCGACCGCTGGTCGGCCACCTTGAAGTAGCGGATCTCCTCGACGTCGTCGCCCCAGAACTCGACCCGCAGCGGGTGTTCCTCGGTCGGCGGGAAGACGTCGAGAATGCCGCCGCGCACCGCGAACTCGCCGCGCTTCTCGACCAGTTCGACCCGGGCGTAGGCGGCCGCGGCCAGCGCCTCGGTGACCTCGCCGAGGTCCGCGCTCCGCCCGCTGCGCAGGCTCACCGGCTCCAGGTCGCCCAGGCCCTTGACCTGGGGCTGCAGCACGGACCGTACGGGCGCGACGACGACGCTGACCGGGCCCGCCGCGGGGTCGTCCGTGCTGGGGTGCGCCAGCCGGCGCAGCACGGCCAGGCGGCGGCCGACGGTGTCCGAGCGCGGGGAGAGCCGCTCGTGCGGCAGCGTCTCCCAGGAGGGGTACTCGACGACGCGGTCGGCGGGCAGCAGGGAGCGCAGGGCGGCGGCCAGGTCCTCCGCCTCCCGGCCGGTGGCGGTCACGGCGAGCACGGGCCGCTTGGCGTCGCGCGCGAGCGCGGCGACGGCGAAGGGCCGTGCGGCGGCCGGCCCCACGAGGTCGATGTGCGGCCGATCGCCGTCGCCCGCGGCCTTCACCGCTTCGGCGAGCGCCGGATCATTGACGACGGCGTCGAGCAGACCGTGCAGGCTCATGAAGGCTTTCCCGTCCCGGGGGTGGACAACGCGAACGGCCCGGCGCGTGCCGTACGGGCCGAGCCGGGGGTCTCCAGACTACGACGGTGGGCTGACGCCCGCCGGTGCGTAGCGGGGCGGGCTCCGTTCGCCACCGTCGGTCACGTGGGGCGGGCCCGGGAAACGCCGGACGGCCCGGACGCGCACCCCCGTGTCGCGTCCGGGCCGTCCGAGCCTTCGGGCGGCGGCCCCGCTAGTCGGTCGCGATGGCGTTCAGGACGTTCATCCGGCCCGCCCGGAACGCCGGGATCAGGGCGGCGAGCAGGCCCACCACCGCGGAGCCGACGAAGACCGCGATGATCGTCGGCCAGGGGATGTCCAGGACGCCGAGGCCCTGGAGGGCCAGCAGCTTCTGGGCCGTGGTGCCCCAGGCCATGCCGAGGCCGAGGCCCAGCAGGGCGCCGAAGAGGGCGATGACCACCGATTCCAGGCGGATCATGCGGCGCATCTGGCGGCGCGAGAGGCCGATCGCCCGCAGCAGGCCGATCTCCCGGGTGCGCTCGACCACCGACAGGGCGAGCGTGTTCACCACGCCCAGGACCGCGACGATGATCGCAAGGGCCAGCAGGCCGTAGATCATGTTGAGCAGCTGGCCGACCTGGTCCTGGATGAGCTTCTTGTAGTCGGACTGGTCACGGACCTTGACCTGCGGGTAGTCCTCGACCGACGCCTTGAGCGCGGCGGCGGCCTGCTTCGTCTGCCCGTCGGCGGCCTTGGCCAGGACCATGAGGTCCAGCGGCATCTTCCCGGCCGGGAGGTAGCTGCGCGCGGTGGCGATGTCGGTGTACATCGCGCCCTTGTCGATGCTGGTGTCGTCCGAGGTGACGGCCTTGACCGTCAGCTTGGCCGTCCGGCCGTCGACCATGGCGACCGTCAGCCGGTCGCCGAGCTTGACGCCGTGGTCCTTGGCGAAGCCCTCCGGCACGGACATGGCGTCCTTGGCGTAGGCGTCCTTGAGATCGCCCTCGACCGTCTCGGCGCGCACGTCGTCGGCGTAGGTGGGCGTCACCGCGGACAGCCGCTGGGTGCCGCTCCTGCCGTCCGGGGTGGTGATCTTCGCGTTGACGACCGTGTATTCCGTGACGTGCTCGACGTGACCGGCGGACTTGAGCGCCTTGACCACGGCCGGGCTCAGCGGCTGCTGGTTCTCGGACTGGACGATGAAGTCCGCGCCCACCGACTTGTCGAGCTGCTCGGTGGCCGAGGCGACCATGGAGGAGCCCACCACCGACAGGGCGGCGACCAGCGCGAGGCCGATCATCAGCGCCGAGGCCGTGGCGCCCGTGCGGCGCGGGTTGCGCAGCGCGTTGCGCTCGGCGAGCCGGCCGACGGGCCCGAAGACCCGCAGCACGACCGCGCTGATCACGCGGACGACGAACCCGGCGAGCAGCGGGCCGACGACCACGAAGCCGACGAGCGTGAGGAAGACGCCGAGCCCGAGCATCCCCGAGCCCGCCGCGGCGTCGTCGGACCGGGCGGCGGCGGCCAGCGCCAGCCCGCCCGCGGCGGTCAGCACCAGGCCGATGGCGGCGCGCACCTTGCCGGCCTTGCCGTCGGCCGGGGTGCCCGCGTCGCGCAGGGCGGCCATCGGGGAGATCTTGGTGGCCTTGAAGGCCGGCAGGAAGGCGGCGAGCACGGTGACGAGCACGCCGATGGCCAGGCCCACGATCGGCGTCGCGGCCTTGATGGTCAGCTCGGAGGTGTCGAGCTTCATGCCCATGGAGCCCATGAGCTCCATCAGCCCGACGGCCAGTGCCACGCCGCCGCCGATGCCCAGCACCGAGCCGACGACGCCGAGCAGCACGGCCTCCACCAGCACCGAGCGCAGGATCTGCCGGCGGCTGGAGCCGATGGCCCGCATCAGGCCGATCTCACGGGTGCGCTGGGCGACCAGCATGGAGAAGGTGTTGACGATGAGGAAGATGCCCACGAGGACGGCGATGCCGGCGAAGCCGAGCAACGCGTACTTCATGACGTCCAGGAAGGAGCCGATGTCCTTCTTGTTCTCCTCCTTGCTCTCGGCGGCGGTCCGCAGGGCGTAGTCGCCGGCGGAGGAGCCGAGCGCGGCGGAGACCCGCTCCTTGAGCTGCTCGTCGCTGACACCGGAGGCGGCGGTCAGCCCGTAGCCGCTGAACTCGTCGGTGCTGCCGAGGAGCTTGGCCTGGGCGGTCGGGGTGTCGAAGTAGAAGACGGCCGCGCCGGGGTTGGTGGTCTTGTACGTGGCGATGCCGACGACCTTGACGGTGAAGTCGCCTGGGGCGGCGATCACCCGGAGGGTGTCGCCCGTCTTCACGCCGTGCTTGTCGGCGGTGTCGGAGTCGAGGACGACCTCGGCCGGGCCGTGCGGCTCGTGGCCGCTGGTGATCTCGACGGACTTCTTCGCACCCTCGTCCCAGTTGGCGCCCACGGTGGGCGCGCCGGAGGTGGGGCTGAGGCTCTTCTTCCTGCCGTCGACGACGGTCAGTTGCCGGCTGTCGGCCGACGGCTCGACCTTGGCGACGCCGTCGATCCTGGCGAGCTTCTCCCGCAGCGAGGCCGGAACCGTCGCCGGCCTGCCGGTCTGCTGCGCGTCGTCGTTCTCCTTCGGGCCGACGGAGACGTCCGACGCGACGTTGGCGAAGAGCTTGTCGAACGTGGCGTTCATGGTGTCGGTGAAGACGAGCGTGCCGCAGACGAACGCCACCGACAGCAGGACCGCGGTGGCGGACAGCGCCATGCGGCCCTTGTGCGCGAGGAAGTTGCGCAACGAGGTCTTGAGAACGGTCACGACACCCGGCCCCGGGCGTCGAAGTTCTTCATCCGCTCGAAGACGGCCTCGGCGGTCGGGGAGTGCATCTCGTCGACGATCCGGCCGTCCGCGAGGTAGAGCACGCGGTCCGCGTAGGAGGCGGCGACCGCGTCATGCGTCACCATGACGATGGTCTGCCCCAGTTCGTCCACCGAGCGCCGCAGGAAGCCGAGCACCTCGGCGCCGGCCCGCGAGTCCAGGTTTCCGGTCGGCTCGTCACCGAAGATGATCTCGGGGCGGGCGGCCAGGGCGCGGGCGACGGCCACGCGCTGCTGCTGGCCGCCGGAGAGCTGGTTGGGGCGGTGCTTCAGACGCCCGGCCAGGCCCACGGTCTCCACGACCTGGTCCAGCCACTGCTTGTCGGGCTTGCGGCCGGCGATGTCCATGGGGAGCGTGATGTTCTCCAGGGCGTTGAGCGTCGGCAGCAGGTTGAACGCCTGGAAGATGAAGCCGATGCGGTCCCGGCGCAGCCGGGTCAGGTGCTTGTCCTTGAGCCCGGTGATCTCGGTCTCGTCGATGAATATCTGCCCCGAGGAGACGCTGTCGAGGCCGGCCAGGCAGTGCATCAGGGTCGACTTGCCGGAGCCGGAGGGGCCCATGATGGCCGTGAACTGCCCACGGGCGATGTCCACGTCCACGTGGTCGAGCGCGACGACGCGGGTCTCCCCGGACCCGTACGCCTTCAGGACCTGACGGGCCCTCGCCGCGACGGCCGCATGCCCTCCACTGCCCCCGGTCCTGGGAATCGATACAGCCGTTGTCACGGTGGGTTTTCTCCTAGTGATCGTGCGAGGTCCGCCTCAGTGGCGGGAACGGGTCCAAGCCTGTGGCAGACCTGGTGGCGGACGCGATGGTGCTCGTCCGTGTTCTGGGGGTGGGGCCAGCCCCACCCGGCGCCCCCCGGCCGCCCCCATGAATCTAGACGCTGCTTTCCGGCCACTCGTCCTGCTGCGGTACGAACCGCGAGGAGGAGAACGTAAGGAGCGTCCCCTAGGGGAAGACCTCCCTCAGCACGATGACTTCTCAGGGTCGGGTACGTACATCGATGGAGAAACCGACCCTTGAGGGGTAACGAACGGCGAAGAAACCGTGAAGCCGGTCCCCTGACAAGACAATTGGGGCCGGAGAGAATTAGTGTTCGGGTCTATGGCCGTGGGGGGCTGACGTGCGACCCCCTGCTGGGAACGGCCGCCGGTCTCCCGAGGAAGCAGTCTCCGTGAAGATACGTGGTACACGCGCTGCCAGCGTCTCCCGTCAGGGACTGTGCGCTGCTCTGCTCGTCGCCAGCCTTACCACGGCCGCCGTCGGAGCCACTCCGCACAACGCCGCCGACGGCGACCCCTCCCCCGGCAACGACAGCCCGCAGAGCCGCCCGCACGGCACCCCCAACCTCACCCTCCCCGACCTCCGTCCGAAGCCCGGCGCCACGGGCAAGCCCGGCGAGTCCGCGCTGCCGTCCGGCGGCGAGAACTCCGGCATCCCGGCGACCGCGCTGGCCGCCTACAAGAACGCCGAGGCCATCGCCAAGGAGAAGTACCCGAGCTGCCACATCCCCTGGCAGCTCGTCGCGGGCATCGGCAAGGTGGAGTCGCAGCACGCGGCCATGGGCGGCCGGCTGAACGCGGACGGGACGACGGAGAGACCGATCCTGGGCCCCCGGCTGACGGGCGGCGAGTTCGCGAAGATCACCGACACCGACGGCGGCCGCTGGGACGGCGACAAGCTCTACGACCGGGCCGTCGGCCCGACCCAGTTCATCCCCTCCACGTGGACCGACTTCGGCGCCGACGGCAACAACGACGGCGTCCAGGACCCCAACAACATCTTCGACGCCGCCGCCGCGACAGCGCGCTACCTGTGCTCCGGCAACAAGGACATGACCCGCGCCGCCGACCTCGACAAGGCGGTGCTGAGCTACAACAACTCCCGCGAGTACGTGAACGCGGTCCTCGCCTGGATGCGGAAGTACTCCGACGGCCAGGTCGGCGTGATGCCGGACGGCCCCGGCCTGCCGCCCTCCCCCTCGGGCACCCAGCCCGCCCCCTCGTCCCCGTCGTCCCCCGTCCCCGCCCGCCACCCCCGGCGGCGGTTCCACCACGCCCCACAAGCCGGGCGGCAGCACCGGTAACAACGGCGGCAGCGACAAGCCGGCTCCCGAGAAGCCCGGTGGCGGCGGCGAGAAGCCCGGCGGTGGCGGCACCGACAAGCCCACCCCGCCCGCGCCCGCCCCGGTCACCCGCCTCGACCGGGTGAGCGAGCGCAAGCTGGAGGCCACGGCGGGCGAGGACTTCACCGCGCAGCCGCGCGTACGGGCCCTGACCGGCGCCGGAAAGGCCGCCCCGGACGGCACCCGCGTCCGCTTCGAGATCATCGGCAGCACCGAGGCCCGCTTCCCCGGCAAGACCAAGGAGGCCACCGTCCGCGCCAAGGCGGACGGCACCGCCACCGCGCCGACGCTCCACGCCGGCGACTGGCCCGGGCAGTTCACCGTCCGCGCCACCGTCGTGGGCCGCGACGTCGCCCCCGTCGACTTCGACGCGACCGTCAAGAACGCCCCCGCGCCGCGTGCCGACAAGCTCCAGCGCGTCGGCGAGGGAGACCTCAAGGCCGCGCCGAAGGCCACGTTCACGCAGAAGATCCAGGTCAAGGCGCTCGGCAAGGACAAGCCGGTGTCCGACACCGCGATCACGGCCACCGTGCTCGACGCCGACGGCAAGCCCCTCACGAAGGCCGGCCCCTACTTCAAGGACAAGGACGGCAAGCCCACCCGCACGCTCGCCCTGCCCAAGACGGACAAGGACGGTCTGGTCACGCTGCCGGAGCTGTTCACCGACGAGCGGACCGGCACCTACACCCTGCGCCTGGCCACCGGCGACGGAACGGTCCTCGTGCTGGAGCTGACCGTCGCGGCCCCCGCGCCGGAGAAGCCCGAGCCGTCGAAGCCGGCGGGCACGCCCACGCCGGCCCAGTAGGTCACGGACGTCCCGCCCGCCCCCGGCGGGCGGGACCACGTGTCTCCCGGCGGCTTCCGGATCAGCCGGGTCAGTCCGCGGCGCCCGCGTCCTCGACCACCGGCTTGCCCGTCAGCGCCGCCAGGCTGTGCCGCACATGCGCCATGTGCGACTTCAGCTCCTCGCGCCGCTCCTCGTGCTCGCGCAGCACCCGCTCGGTGTCCCGCGCGATCCGCTCCTCCCGCACCCGGGCCTGCGCGATCACCGCGGCAGCCTGCGCCTCGGCGTCCTCCTGCCCGTGCCGCGCCGCCTCCTCGGTGTCGGCGTACCGGCGGCGCGCGTCGCCCAGCGCCGTACGCGCGTACTCCTCGAGCGCCGCCACGCGCGCGTCCATCGCCGCCTCGCGCTCGGCGATCTCACGGCCCGCCGCGTCCCAGCGCTCGGTGTGCTCCTTCTCCTGCTCGGCCAGGACGTGCGTCGTGCGCTGCCGCATCTCCGTCAGCGCCGCCAGCGACTCCTCACGGCGCTTCGTGACCTCCTGGGTCACGGTCGTGCACACGTCGTCGGCGACGGTCTCCGCGGCGAGCAGCGCCTGCCGCGCCCACTCCTCCGCCTCCGCCCGTACCGCCACGGCGTACTCGTGCGCCGCGTCGCGCAGGCTCCGGGCGTGGGCCTGGGAGCTCTCCTGCACCTCCGCCGCCTCGGCCTCCGCACGCTCCCGCAGGCCCGCGGCCTCCAGTTCGGCCGTCGTCACCAGGCCCTGGGCGCGCGGGCCGAGGGACTCGTACGTCTGCGGAGGCATCTTCGCGACGACCTGCTCCAGGCGCCGGACCTCGTCCTCCATCTCGCGGGCGAGGACGGTCAGCCGCGCCGCCCGCTCCCAGGCGGAGTCGCGCTGACGGGCGAACTCCGCCAGCGTGCGGTCGACCTGCTCAGGCCGGTAACCGCGGCCTCGTACGACAGCGAAACCGTCAGGAGACAGCGATGAACTCATCCTTGTAGCCCCTTATATCCGGAAATCCGGTATGCGACAGGTCCGGCGTACATCATTCCCGTACGAGCGAAGTGCCCTTGCCGCGACACTCCGCGGCGCGGGGTGCCCGCCCCCCGTCCCGGGGTGGGCGCCCCGCGCCGTCCGCGCACGTCTCGGCCGGCCGCTAGAAGAGACCGTCCCACATCTGCTCCAGCAGCACCGCCCACCAGTTCTCCGGCGACGACAGCGCCGCCGGGTCCAGCGCGGCCAGCTGGTCCTGAAAGTCCACGGTCCAGCGCCCGGCCTGCTCCGGCGTCAGCCCGTAGCGCCACCGCCACATCTTGCCGAGCAGCGCCAAAGAGCGCACGAACTGAGGAAGGCTCGTGTTGACGAACTGCGGCGGCGCCGGCTGACCGTCGGGCGACTCCATCGGCACGGCCACGATGTGGGCCGTCCCGTACTGGACGCACAGCTGACGGCCGTAGTCGCTGCCCATGACGAGGTACGAACCGGCGTCCGCCGCCGCCCGCACCCCGCGCTCGGCCGCGAGCTCCGCCAGCGTCGGCACCGGGCGGCCGGGCTGGGCCTGGCCCCAGAAGAACGGTCCGAAGTCGGCGGGAAGCCCCGCCCAGACCAGCGTCTGCGCGACGATGTCCGGCACGCCCTGACGGGAGACGGCCCGCTGGTCGAAGCGGAACACCTGCGGCCCGAAGGCCTCGGCGAGCTCCCGCCCGATCACGTCCGGCCCCACCGGCGGCGCCATCTGGATCTGCTGCGGGTGCGGCAGCGGCACCCGGTTCGGCGCGGGCCGCGCGGGCCCGTCCGCCACCTGGTGCAGCTCGCCCTGGTGCTCCACGAGGTGACGCACACCCTGCTGGCGGGTGGCGTGGTCGCGCCCGTAGGCGGCCGTGTGACTGATCCTCACCTGCGGCCACGTCTCGCGGATCATCCGCGCGCAGTAGCCGCCGGGCAGGTCGCACGACTCCAGCTCGGTGTGCAGCTCCAGCACCTGCTGCGGCGGCACGTTCATCGCCCGCAGCTCGTGCAGGATCTGCCACTCGGGGTGCGGGGTGCCGGGCGCGCTGCGGCGGATGATCTGCTGCTCGGACCCGTCGTGGGCGCGGTAGCGCAGCACGGCCATGTAGCCGGGCCCCACGGTGGGCAGGCCCGTGGGGGCCTGGGGGTAGCCGTACGCGGGTGCCGGGGCCTGCGGCGGCTGCGGGACCTGGGGTGCGGCGGGCACGCCGGGGGCCTGCGGGGCACCCGGGCCGCCGGGGCTCGCGAGCATCGTCGCCGCCGCGTGCACGGGGCGGGCGCCCTGCGGCGCGGCCGGGACACCGGGTACGCCCGGGGCCTGAGGGGCATGCGGGGCGTGCGGGGCGGCCGGAGGCCGGCCCGGAGCCGCGGGTGCGCCGGGCGGCACGGGACCGCCGGGGCTCGCCAGCATGGTGGCCGCGGCGTGCGCGCCACCGGTCGCGGGCGGCGCGGGGGCGCCTGCGGGGTCGCGGGAGCCGCCGGGGCGGCCATGACGGGCTGACCCGACTCGTCCAGCTGCGCGACCATCTGCGTCCGTACGTACCCACCGGCCGGAGCGCCGGGCGCGGCGGCCGGAGCGGCGTTCGGTACGGCGTTCGGTGCGGCGGGAGCGGCAGGCGTCGCAGGAGCGACCGGAGCGGCGGGGGCCACGGGCGGGGTCGCCGGAGCGGCCGGGCCGCCGACCGCCGGGGCGATCGTCGTGCGCGGCAGGGCGCTGCCCTGCGGCATCAGCGCCGTCTTCGCCTCCGGCCGGACGCTCGGCGGCGGGGTGTCGTCGACGTCCACGCCCGACAGCGCGGGCGTCAGAACCGTGGCGGGCAGCCCCACCACGTGGTCGTCGCCGTCGTCCCCGGACACGTCGGCACCCGCCCACGGCTCGGCACCGGCCGGCGCCTCCGACGCGTCACCGCCCGAGGGCCACTCCACCGGGGCCTGCGCGGCTTCCGGGCTCGCCGGTGCGTCGGCCGACACGTCGGCAGACGGCTTGGCGAACATATCGGCAGGCTCCTGCGGGTCCGGGACCACCGCGTCGGCGGGCGCCCCGGCTTCCAGCACGTCGTCAGGCGTGCCGGCCGGATCGTCCGACGATTCCGCGTGGTCCGCGTCGGTCGCGACGGCGGACGCCTCCCGCTCCGACACCTCGGAAACCGGCGCGGGCTCGGGCACAAGCACAGGCTCGGGCTCAGGCGCAGCCGCCGGACCGGCAGCCGCGTCGTCCGCACCGGACGCCGCGGCGGCATCCGCCGGGGCCTCGGCCGGGGAAGAGCCGGACGAGGACCCGGACGACGAGGACCCGGACGAGGACCGCCGGTCCGGGATGCCCATCGCGTCCGCCGCCTCCTGCAGCCACTCCGGCGGGCTCAGCAGGAACGACGTCGCGTTCAGGTCCACCCGCTTCGGCGGCTCCGGCGTCTCGTTCACCGGTTCCTCCACCGCCCCGTACTCCTCCTCGTACCGCCGGATCACCTCGCCGACCGGCAGGGCGGGCCACAGCGTGGTCTCGCCGCTGTCGCGCGCGATGACCAGCCGCAGCCGGCCGCCGTCGCCCGTCGGGCCGTCCTCGCGGTCCTCGGCCCAGACCACGAAGCCCAGGTCGAACTCCCTTACGCACACCTCACGCTGGAGATAGGCCGGCACGTCTCCGTTGACCCAGCGCTCCGCTCGCTCCTGCGCCTGCGCGAATGTCACCATGGCGCCGCTCACTCCTCCACCGGGACGGCGTACGCGAAACCGCCGTCCACCATCAGGTTGGCCACCGTCTCCAGCTCCGGCGGTCCACCCGCCAGACGCGACAGGAACGCGTCGAAGTCCTCGCCGCAGGGCAGCAGCAGCCGCTCCACCCGCTCCTGCACGGCCCAGCCGTCACGGTCCCGGGCGTCGTCGTAGGGGCAGAACCACACCGAGCCGATCGCCTCGCCCTTGACCTTCACCGCCAGGACGCCGCCCTGCACGAAGGCCACGCCCAGATAGTCCTTGGTGAAGTGGTCGCGCAGGCACTTGTTGATGTAGACGAGGTCGTTGACCGCGGCGTCGTCGCGCACCGTGAAGAACGGCTGGTCGAGCAGCAGCCCCAGGTCCGCGTCCAGCGCGGCGCCCACCGGAGCGCAGCCGCCGGCCGCCTTCAGGAACGCGCGGTAGGCGCCCGGCAGGCGGTAGCCGAGGTCCTCCTCGACGCCCTGCACCTGCTCCTCCGTCACCGGCAGGTCCCGGTGCGGCAGCGCGAAGTGCACCGGACGGGTCTCCTGCAGCGGGCGCGTGCCGCGCTTGTCCTGGTCGACGGCGGCGGTCGCCAGGCCGCCGTGGTGCCGCAGCAGCGCCTTCACCTCGGCCGGGACCAGCTCCAGCCGGCGCGTCCCCGCGACGTGGTGCCAGGTCCAGCCGTGCGGCGTCGCCACCGGCGACAGGCTCGCCCACAGCTCGTGGCCGGCCGCGTGCTGGGCCGCGTTGGCCGACACGTAGTCGGTCAGCCGCAGCTCGTCGACGCCGAAGCCCTCCGGCGGCTCCGCGATCTCCGCGGCCGCCCGGGCGTACGGCGAGAAGTCCGGGAAACCCCGGTCGTCCACGCGCACGCCCTTGGGATAACGGCCGCGCCGGACCGGGTCCGGGAAGTGCACGACCTGCCCGGCATAGGCCGCGTTCGGTGGCGCGGCTTGCTGCCCGAGCCGACCTGTCGTCATGGCGGAAGCCCCCTGCTGACTGTGTCTCCTACAGGACTACTGAAGACCCGGACATGCGGCGGACGCCGGGAACACTCGTGGGCGACAGCCTATGCGGTGTCGCGGGCGAGGGTCCCGGCCGCCGCCCGGCCCCGCCTCCGCACAGCCCGTGCACACGCTTGCAGATGCGTACGAACCCCCACCAGCCCCTGCCCTGTCACGCGCCGCCCCGCGACAACTCGTAACCCCACAGTGATCATTCACCGCAGGAGCACCACGCAAAACAGACCTGGCTTTCACAGTGGCCACCCCATTTGGCAGTCTGATCCCCGCAACAGGGGGATTGCACGGGAGGGAAGAAGCGTCATGCACACCACTCAGGACCGGCACACCGACAGCGGCACACCCGGCGACCCCCGGCTCACCTGGAGCTCCGCCGACGAGGCCGACCGGCCGCCCGCCCTGCTGCGCCGCCGCGACGGCATCCTGCCGACCGTCGCCGCCGCCCTGTCCGTCCGCGGCGAGACGCTCACCTGCACCGCCGGCAAGTCCGGCCAGCCCCCCAGACTGCATCCCCTCGTCCAGGACTTCCTGGACACCCTCACCATCGAACGGCGCGAACGCTTCACCGGCCGCTGCCCCGAAGCCGTCCTCCTCACCCGCTACCTGACCGCCCACGAACCCGCCCGCAGCAAACGCGCCGCCCGCAAACCCCTCACCCACGGCGACGCCCGCCGCGCCCTCAAGGGATCCAAACTGACCGCCCGCCACATCCGCGAGGACGGCGACCCCGCCACGGCGCGTACGCCCCGCCCTGCCGCTCCTGTACGGCCCTCCTCGACCACTTCGGCGTACGGCCCGTCGACCCCGGCGCCCCGTCCCACGGCAGGAACTGACGACCACCGATGCGCGCATTCGACCGCACCGCCGCCACCCGTTTCCCCGTCGCCGTCGACGCCGCCCTGCGCGAGGCCGGCTGGCAACCCGGCCGCTGGGACATCAAGGCCGCCGAACGCTGGGCCGACGCCCTGCGCGCCCACACCAGCCCCGCAGGCCACCGGCACACCGTCTTCCCCGCCGCCGTCGAGGCCTGGGCCGAGTTCGGCGGGCTCCACATCACCCCGCCCGGACCGGGCCGGCACATCGCCCCACGCCGTTCCACATCGACCCCCTGCACGGCCTCCACCTCGCCCGTACCGTCGCCGACCTCGGCCGCGCGCTGGGCACCGAGATGTGCCCCCTCGGCCAGGAGATGGACGGCCAGGCCCTCCTCGCCATCGACGCGCACGGCCGCGTCTACAGCCTGGACCACACCGGGGACTGGTACCTCGGTTCCGACATCGACCACGCCATCGGCGCCCTGGTCACCGGAACCCGGCCCTCCCGCCTCACCGCCCCCGGCCCCGCCTAGACCCCGGCCGGCCCCGCCCGGCTAGGGAGTGTCCGGTATCACCGCGGAGACCCGGAAGCCCCCCGCGTCCGTCGGGCCCGACACGAACACACCGCCGAGCGCGACCACCCGCTCCCGCATCCCGACCAGCCCGTTCCCGCCGCTCGGCAGCCCCGGGCCGGCGTCGGCGCCGGCGTCCGAGGGGCCGTTCTCCACCTGCAGCGCCACCTCGGCCTCCCGGTGCGCCAGCCGCACCAGCGCCTTGGCGCCCGGAGCGTGCTTGTGGACGTTCGTCAGCGCCTCCTGCACCACCCGGTACGCCGTCTGCTCCACCCGCGGCGCGTACGCGCGCTCGTCCCCCATCACCGACAGCTCCACGGCCATGCCGGCGTCCCGCGACTGCCCGACCAGGTCCTCCAGCCCGTCCAGGCACGGCCCGCCGTCCCCGGCGTCCCCCGCGTCGCCGGCCGCGGCACCCGCCGCGACCCGCACCCGGGCCGACGCCGCCGTGGCCACCGCGGCCAGCCGCTCCGAGTCCACCGCGCCCTGCGGCCGCGCCGCCCCGTCCGAACCCGAACGCAGCACGCCCAGCATCTCGCGCAGCTCCGTCAGCGCCTGCCGGCCCATGTCCCCGACCAGCGCCGCGTTCCGCGACGCCTTCTCCGGGTCCTTGAGCGCCACCGCCTGCAGCGCCGCCGCGTGCACCACCATCAGCGAAACCCGGTGCGCCACCACGTCGTGCATCTCGCGCGCGATCCGCGTCCGCTCCTCGTTGCGGGCCCACACCGCGCGTTCCTCGGCCCGCTCCGCCAGCAGCGACAGCTCCCGCTCCAGCCCGTCCGCGCGCTCCCGCAGGCTCTCCACCAGCCGGCGTCTGGCCCCCACATACAGCCCCAGCAGCACCGGCGGCGCCGTCAGCCCCAGCGCCATCACCAGTGAGAACACCAACGTCAGCCAGTAACCCGGCTGGTAACCGTCCTGGGCCATGTCCCGGTGGAACCGCGCGAAGGTCACGATCAGCGTCCCCACCAGGGACGCCCCGGCCAGCACCGCGATGATCCGCCGCGGCACCTCGGAGGCCGCCAGCGTGTACATCGACACGATGCCCAGCAGCACGCCCATCTCGGCGGGCAGGATCGCTATCGACACCAGCACCACCGCGACCGGCCACCGCCGCCGCAACAGCAGCGTGGCCCCGCCGGCAGCCCGACCAGCCCCCGAGCACCCCCGGCAGCCCCGCCTCCTGGGCGAAGCTCACCCCTTCCAGCGCGCACTCCAGGGCCGACACCACGGCCAGCACCGCATCCAGCACCAGGCTCCGCCGGCGCACCCACCACCACGGCCCGACGGGCGCGCCTCGCGCGCCCGCCTCCGCGATTGCCCCCGTTGTGGTCATACCACCCAGACTACGGGCGGGCGCCACCGGATTTCCGGGGCGTGCCACGGCATCCGGCGGCATGCGACGCGCCGGACGAGGTCCCGGAAAGGGGGCGCGGGAACAGGGGCCGCGGCTCTCGCGGCCGCCTCGTCGCCGGCGTGCCGAGAAGCGCCGAGCCGTACCGTCGCATTGAGGGCTGGTGGTACGGCATAGTGGTGGGGGCCAGCTCGGCGATCTAGACGATCTGTCCGGTTTGGCAATCTTTGCCATCCCCTGTGGTGTAATTGGCAACACTACGGTTTTTGGTGCCGTCTTTCCAGGTTCGAGTCCTGGCGGGGGAGCTCAAAGTTCGAATATCGGGTCCTGACCTCGCAGGTCAGGACCCGCGCGCGTTTCCCCCCTCTTACGCCCCGGTATCCTGCGGGTGTCCACCCCCTCGAAGCCGAAGGGCACACCCGTGAGCGCCAACCGCCCGGCAGCCGTCGTCGTCCTCGCAGCGGGTGAGGGCACCCGCATGAAGTCGGCGACCCCCAAGGTCCTGCACGCGATCAGCGGCCGCTCCCTCGTCGGGCACGTCGTGGCCGCCGCCCGGGAGCTGGACCCCCAGCACCTCGTCGTCATCGTCGGGCACGCCCGCGAGCAGGTCTCGGCGCACCTGGCCGAGATCGACCCGGACGTCCGCACCGCCGTGCAGTACGAGCAGAACGGCACCGGCCACGCCGTGCGCATGGGCCTGGAGGAGCTGTCCGGCAACGGCATCGTCCTCGACGGCACCGTGGTCGTCGTCTGCGGCGACACCCCGCTGCTGACCGGGGAGACCCTGCGGCGCCTGTCGGACACCCACGCCGCCGACGGCAACGCCGTGACCGTGCTCACCGCCGAGGTGCCGGACTCCACCGGCTACGGGCGCATCGTGCGGGACGAGGCGACGGGCGCGGTGACCGCGATCGTCGAGCACAAGGACGCCACGGACGCGCAGCGCGCGATCCGCGAGATCAACTCCGGGGTGTTCGCGTTCGACGCCCAGCTGCTGGCGGACGCGCTGGGCAAGGTGCGTACGGACAACAGCCAGGGCGAGGAGTACCTCACCGACGTACTGGGGATCCTGCGCGAGGCGGGTCACCGGGTGGGCGCGGCCGTGGCCGCCGACCACCGGGAGATCCTGGGCATCAACAACCGGGTCCAGCTGGCGGAAGCCCGCCGGCTGCTCAACGACCGACTGCTGCACGCCGCGATGATGAGCGGTGTGACGGTGGTGGACCCGGCGACGACCTGGGTGGACGTGACGGTGACGTTCGAGCCGGACGCGCTGGTGCAGCCGGGCACCCAGCTGCTGGGCGCCACCCACGTGGCGACCGGCGCCGAGGTGGGCCCGAACACCAGGCTGACGGACACCACCGTCGGAGCGGGCGCCCGCGTGGACAACACCGTGGCGGACTCGGCCGTGATCGGCGAGAGCGCCACCGTGGGCCCGTTCGCCTACCTGCGGCCGGGCACGCGCCTGGGCGCGAAGTCGAAGGCCGGCGCCTACGTCGAGATGAAGAACGCCGAGATCGGTGAGGGCACGAAGGTGCCGCACCTGTCGTACGTGGGTGACGCCACGATCGGCGAGTACAGCAACATCGGCGCGGCGAGCGTCTTCGTGAACTACGACGGTGTCAACAAGCACCACACGACGATCGGCTCGCACTGCCGCACCGGATCGGACAACATGTTTGTGGCTCCGGTCACGATCGGGGACGGCGCGTACACCGCCGCCGGCTCCGTCATCACCAAGGATGTGCCCCCGGGTTCGCTCGCTGTCGCACGTGGCCAGCAGCGGAATATCGAGGGTTGGGTGGCCCGTAAGCGCCCGGGAAGCGCAGCCGCTCAGGCCGCTTCCGCAGCTCGCCGGGAGACCGACGGCGAGCAGTGACCGTGACACCGGCACGCCGTGCGGGGCGTACCGTGATAAGCGCACACAAAGCGACATCCAAGGAGAATGTGCTGTGACCGGGTTCAAGACGACCGGCGAGAAGAAGCTGATGCTCTTCTCCGGCCGCGCCCACCCCGAGCTTGCCGAGGAGGTCGCGCACCAGCTGGGCGTCTCTCTCGTCCCGACCAAGGCATTCGACTTCGCCAACGGCGAGATCTACGTTCGCTTCCAGGAGTCGGCTCGTGGCGCCGACTGCTTCCTGATGCAGAGCCACACTGCTCCGATCAACAAGTGGGTCATGGAGCAGCTGATCATGATCGATGCTCTGAAGCGGGCCTCCGCCCGGAGCATCACCGTGATCCTCCCCTTCTACGGCTACGCCCGTCAGGACAAGAAGCACCGCGGTCGCGAGCCCATCTCCGCCCGCCTGATCGCGGACCTGATGAAGACGGCCGGTGCCGACCGCATCCTGACGGTCGACCTCCACACCGACCAGATCCAGGGCTTCTTCGACGGCCCGGTGGACCACCTGTTCGCGCTGCCGATCCTCGCCGACTACGTCGGCGCCAAGGTCGACCGCGACAAGCTGACCGTCGTCTCCCCCGACGCCGGCCGTGTGCGGGTGGCCGACCGCTGGTGCGACCGTCTGGGCGCGCCGCTGGCGATCGTGCACAAGCGGCGCGACAAGGACGTGGCGAACCAGGTCACCGTCCACGAGGTCGTCGGTGACGTCAAGGGCCGCGTCTGCGTGCTCGTCGACGACATGATCGACACCGGTGGCACGATCTGCGCCGCCGCCGACGCGCTGTTCGCCCATGGCGCGGCGGACGTCATCGTCACGGCGACGCACGGTGTGCTCTCGGGTCCGGCCGCGGACCGTCTGAAGAACTCGAAGGTGAGCGAGTTCGTCTTCACCAACACGCTGCCGACCCCGAACGAGCTCGAGCTCGACAAGATCACGGTGCTCTCCATCGCGCCGACGATCGCCCGCGCGGTGCGCGAGGTGTTCGAGGACGGCTCGGTCACCAGCCTCTTCGACGAGCTGGGCTGAGCGGAGTAACGATCTTTCACTGATCGATTTCTGGACGGCCTCCCCCGCCGGGTAGACTCCTCGAGTTGCTCGGCGAGGGAGGCCGCACCGTTTTCACGGTGCCGGCGGTCCGTTATCGACGCGCTCTTCGTAGCAGGCCTTTCGTGGGCCGGGTAACCGTCCACCACCACTGCTCACGAGGAGTGCACCATGGCTGAGATCCAGCTCACCGCCGCCGTCCGCACCGACTTCGGCAAGGGCGCCGCCCGCCGTATCCGCCGCGCCGACCAGGTTCCCGCCGTCGTCTACGGCCACGGCGCCGAGCCGGTCCACGTCTCCCTGCCGGGCCACGAGCTGATGATGGCGCTCAAGAACGCCGGCGTCGAGCTGACCCTGGACATCGAGGGCCGCACCGAGCGCGTCGTCCCCAAGCAGGTCCAGCGCGACCCGCTGAAGGGCTTCCTCGAGCACGTCGACCTGCTGGTCGTCAAGGCCTGATCCTCGGGCTCGCGGGATTTTTCTCTTCGACCGCCGTCCCGCTCCACCGGAGCGGGGCGGCGGTTGGCTATGAAGGAGACATGCAGATGACGGACGACTCGAGTCCCTGGCTGATCGTGGGCCTGGGCAACCCCGGCGGGGAGTACGCCGGCAACCGCCACAACGTCGGCTTCATGGTCGCCGACCTGCTCGCCGAGCGGCTGGGGGCGAAGTTCAAGGCGCACAAGGCGCGGGCGCAGGTGGTCGAGGGCCGGCTGGGCGCGCCGGGTCCGTCGAGCCGCCGGGTGGTGGTCGCCAAGCCGATGTCGTTCATGAATCTGTCGGGTGGCCCGACGGCCGCGCTGCGGGACTTCTACAAGGTGCCGGTGGAGCGGATCGTCGCCGTGCACGACGAGCTGGACATCGACTTCGGGCAGCTGCGGCTGAAGCTGGGCGGTGGCGACAACGGCCACAACGGCCTGAAGTCGATCACGAAGACGATGGGGCCGGACTACTGCCGGGTGCGGTTCGGCATCGGCCGCCCGCCGGGCCGTATGCAGGTCGCGGACTTCGTGCTGAAGGACTTCTCCTCCACCGAGCGCAAGGAGCTGGCGTTCGAGGTGGACCGGGCGGCGGACGCGGTGGAGACGCTGATCGTGGACGGTCTGGAGCGCGCGCAGGGCACGTACAACTCCTGACCCGGGCGACTCCTCACTCCGGATGCCGGTGCCCCCCTCGCCATACGGCGAGGGGGGCACCGGTGTGTCCGGGGGTCCGCCGGGTCAGCCGGTGTTGCGCAGGCCGGCGGCGACGCCGTTGACGGTCAGCAGCAGGGCCCGGGCGAGGAGCGGGTCGGGGCTCTCGCCGCGTTCGGCGGCCCGGCGCTGCCGGTCGAGGAGGGTGACCTGCAGGTACGAGATGGGGTCGAGGTAGGCGTCGCGGATGTGGAACGTCTGGCGCAGTACGGGGCTCGCGGCCAGCAGCTCGTCCTCGCCCGTGATGCGCAGCACCTCCCGCACGGTCAGCTCGTGCTCGGCCTTGATCACGTCGAAGACGGGCTTCAGCTCGTCCGGCACCAGCGTGTCCACGTAGTGCTGTGCCACCCGCAGGTCCGTCTTGGCCAGCGTCATCTCGACGTTGGACAGGAAGTTCTGGAAGAAGTGCCAGTGGTCGTGCATCTCGTCCAGGACGGTGTCCAGGCCGGCCTCGCGGGCGGCCTTGAGGCCGGAGCCGACGCCGAACCAGCCGGGGACGATCTGCCGGGACTGGGTCCAGCCGAAGACCCACGGGATGGCGCGCAGCCCGTCGAGGCCGGCGCCGGAGTCGGGGCGGCGGGAGGGGCGGGAGCCCAGGTGCAGCTCGGCGAGCTGGTCGACGGGGGTGGAGGCGAAGAAGTAGGCCGGCAGGTCCGGGTCCTCGACCAGGCGCCGGTAGGCGCGGTGGGCGGCGTCGGAGACGGTGTCCATGGCCGCGTCCCAGCGGGCGAGGGCCTCGTCGGACTGGCGGGGCGCGGTGTGCAGGGCGGAGGCCTGCAGGGTCGCGGCGACGGTCAGCTCGAGGTTCTCCCGGGCGAGGGCCGGCAGGAGGTACTTGTCGGAGATGACCTCGCCCTGCTCGGTCACCTTGATCTCGCCCTCGAGGGTGCCCCAGGGCTGGGCGAGGATCGCGTCGTGGGTGGGGCCGCCGCCGCGGCCGACGGTGCCGCCGCGGCCGTGGAAGAGGCGCAGGCGCACGCCGTAGCGGTGGGCGACGTCGCGCAGCCGGCGCTGGGCGCGGTGGATCTCCCACTGGGAGGTGGTGATGCCGCCGAACTTGGAGGAGTCCGAATAGCCGAGCATGACCTCCTGCACGTCGCCGCGCAGGGCCACCAGGCGCCGGTAGGAGGGGTCGGCGAGCATCTCGTCGAGGATGCGGTCGGCTTCCTTGAGCTCGTCGGTGGTCTCCAGCAGCGGCACGATGCCGATCTTCGCCCAGCCGGCGTGCAGGTCGACGAGTCCGGCCTCGCGGGCCAGGACGGCGGCGGCGAAGACGTCGTCGGCGCCCTGGCACATCGAGATGATGTACGACTCGACGACCTCGGGGCCGAACGTCTGCAGCGCCTCGTGCACCGTGTGGAAGACCCCGAGGGTCTTGGCGCCGGCCGCGTCGAGGGGGCCGGGCTGGGGGCGAGGGGGCGCCGTGAGCGCAGCTCCTTGGCCAGCAGCTTGCGGCGGTAGTCGCGGGGCATGTCGGCGTAGCGCCAGGACTCCTCGCCGAGGCGGTCGAAGAGCTGGCCGAGGGCGTGGTGGTGGGCGTCGGCGTGCTCGCGGACGTCCATGGTGGCCAGGTGGAGGCCGAAGGCGGCCAGGGTGCGGATGGCGCGCTCGAGGCGACCGTCGGCGATGAGCCGGCCGCGGTGGGCGCGCAGGGAGCCCTGGATGAGCTGGAGGTCGGCGAGGAGCTCGCCGGTGCCGAGGTAGTCGCGGCCCTCCTGGTGGGGGGTGTTGCGGGCGAGGCGCTCGCGGGTGTTGACGAGCTTCTGCCGGACGCAGGTGGCCTTGAGCCGGTAGGGCTCCTCGGCGTTCAGCCGCTTGTAGCGGGGGCTGATCTCGGGGAGCAGCTCGAGGTCGCGCTGCAGGGAGGTGAGGAGCTCCTCGGTGGCGCCGCTGTTGCGGATGGAGTTGGAGAGGGCGCCGCGCAGGTCGTCGACGAGCTCGATGGCGTCGGTGATGCCGTGCTCGTGCTGCAGTATCAGCACGTCCCAGGTGACGTCGGGGGTGACGTTGGGGTTGCCGTCGCGGTCGCCGCCGATCCAGGTGCCGAAGGTGAGCGGGCGGGTGGTGGCGGGCAGGGCGACGCCGGCCCGGTCGAGCTCGGCGGCGAGGTCCTCCAGGACGTCGCCGACGGCGCTCGCGTGGAGCTCGTCGAGGTAGTAGATGGCGTTGCGGGCCTCGTCCGTGGGCTCGGGGCGGGCCACGCGCAGCTCGTCGGTCTGCCAGAGCAGGTCGATGTTCTCGGCCAGGCGGAGGTCGGTGCGGCGCTTCTCGCCGGTGCCGGCGTCGGTGGCGTCGAGGAGCTCGGCGATACGACGGAGCTTGTTGAGGACGCTGCGCCGGGCGGCCTCGGTGGGGTGTGCGGTGAAGACCGGACGTACCCCGAGGTGCTCGACGGTGGCCCGCAGGTGGTCGGGGTCGGCGTCCTTGAGCTGGTCGGCGGTGCGGGCGAGGATCGAGCCCTCGGCCTCGCGGCGGGCGCGCAGCTCGCGGCCTCGGTGCACCTGCTCGGTGACGTTGGCCAGATGGAAGTAGGTGGAGAAGGCCCGCACGAGCTTGGCGGCGGTCTCCGGGTCGGTGGCGCTCAGGAGCTCGGCGGCGGACTCGCCGTCCGTACGGGTCAGGGCGCGCACGCGTTCGACGAGGTTGAGAAGCTCGTCACCCTCCTGGCGGACCAGCGTTTCGCCCAGAAGATCCCCGAGGCGGCGGATGTCGGCGCGCAGGGCGGCGTTGGTGTTGTCGGCACTGCTCACAGGTGCGGCTCCTTGCGGTGTTTCCGAGCACGTCTGGAGGGGTGGCGGACCGCGCTGTCCGACGCCCCCAGCATAGGTCTCCGCACGACGCGCGGTTGGCCACGGCCTCTTGCCCCGGCGCCGAGCCCTGCCATACTTACGAAGCCGTAGGTTACGGAACCGTAGCCAGAGATCGCGGTCAGAGATCGCGGTCGGAGACCGTGGCCAAGCCCCGACCCCCTGAGGGAACCCATGACTGCAAGCCCCGACGTGATCGAGAACGCGCCGCAGGCCCAGGAGAGTCCACTGCCGTCCGCCACGCTCGGAGGTGAGCAACGCCGGTCGGTCGAACAGATCACCCTGCTGGCGTTCATCGTCGTTCCGTTCGTCGCGTTGCTCGCCGCAGTGCCGCTGGCCTGGGGCTGGGGGGTGAGCTGGCTGGACCTGGGGCTGATGGTGGCGATGTACTACATCGGCTGCCACGGCATCACGATCGGCTTCCACCGCTACTTCACCCACGGCTCCTTCAAGGCGAAGCGGCCGCTGCGGATCGCCCTGGCGGTCATGGGCTCGCTGGCGGTCGAGGGACCGGTGGTGCGCTGGGTGGCCGATCACCGCAGGCACCACAAGTTCTCCGACGCCGAGGGCGACCCGCACTCCCCCTGGCGCTACGGCGAGACCGTGCCGGCGCTGATGAAGGGCCTGTGGTGGGCGCACGTCGGCTGGATGTTCGACCAGGAGCAGACCCCGCAGCAGAAGTACGCCCCGGACCTGATCAAGGATCCGGTCGTTCGGACGATCTCGCGGCAGTTCGTGCTGTGGACGACGGTCTCGCTGCTGACCCCGCCGCTGGTGGGCGGCCTGGTCACCTGGTCGTGGCAGGGGGCGCTGACGGCGTTCTTCTGGGGTTCGCTGGTCCGGGTGGCGCTGCTGCACCATGTGACGTGGTCGATCAACTCGATCTGCCACGCGGTGGGCAAGCGCCCGTTCAAGTCGCGGGACCGCTCGGGCAACGTCTGGTGGCTGGCCGTGCTCTCGTGCGGCGAGTCCTGGCACAACCTGCACCACGCCGACCCCACGTCGGCGCGGCACGGTGTGCTCAAGGGGCAGCTGGATTCCAGCGCCCGCATCATCCGCTGGTTCGAGAAGGCGGGCTGGGCGTACGACGTGCGCTGGCCGGACGCGGGCCGTATCGAGTCGAAGCGGAATTCCCAGGGGAAGGAAGATGCCGTTCACGCGGCATGATTGACAGCGTGGCGATCGACAGCAATACCACCAGTGACAAGGACCTGCCCGCGGCTCCGGCGCCCCGGCGCGCCCGGCCCCGCCGGGTGCGGATGACCGGCGCGGAGCGCCGTGAGCAACTGCTGGACATCGGTCGCACGCTCTTCGCCGAGCGGGGGTTCGAGGGGACGTCGGTGGAGGAGATCGCGGCGAAGGCCGGGGTCTCCAAGCCGGTGGTCTACGAACACTTCGGCGGCAAGGAGGGGCTGTACGCGGTGGTCGTGGACCGCGAGATGCGGCAGCTGCTCGACATGGTGACGGGGGCGCTGACCGCGGGCCACCCCCGGGAACTGCTGGAGCAGGCGGCGTTCGCGCTGCTGGACTACATCGAGAAGTCCACGGACGGCTTCCGCATCCTGGTCCGCGATTCGCCGGTGGCGCAGTCGACGGGCACGTTCGCGTCCCTGATCAGCGACATCGCCACCCAGGTCGAGGACATCCTGGGCCTGGAGTTCAAGGCCCGCGGCTTCGACCCGAAGCTGGCCCCGCTGTACGCGCAGGCGCTGGTGGGCATGGTGGCGCTGACGGGCCAGTGGTGGCTGGACGTCCGCAAGCCGAAGAAGGCGGAGGTCGCGGCCCACCTGGTGAACCTGGCCTGGCACGGCCTGGACGGCCTGGAGGCCAAGCCACGGCTGGTGGGACACCGCAAGAACTGACGGCGGTCACGCAGGTGGGCGGTGCGCGCGACAGGGCGCACCGCGCCCTTCAGGGGCGCGCGCTCGCCTCGGCGATGACACCGGCCCCTCCAGTGTCTTGACGTCAAGAGACTTCATGTCGACAGACCAACTACACTGATCCCATGGAGGACGAGGTCGATCGGCTGGTCGCGGCGTGGCGCCGAGAGCGCCCCGACCTCGACGTGGAACCACTCGAGGTGCTCAGCCGGGTCAGCAGGCTCGCCCGCCACCTCGACCGGGCCCGGCGGCTGGCGTTCGCCGAGCACGAACTGGAGCCGTGGGAGTTCGACGTGCTCACCGCGCTCCGCCGCGCCGGGGCGCCCTACCAGCTCTCCCCCGGGCAGCTGCTGACCCAGACCCTGGTCACCTCCGGCACCATGACCAACCGCATCGACCGGCTCGCCAAGAAGGGCCTGGTCCAGCGCGAGCCCGACCCCAGCGACCGGCGCGGCGTGCTCGTCCGGCTGACCACCGAGGGCCAGGACCGCGCCGATCAGGCGCTCGCCGGGCTGCTCGCCCAGGAGCGGGCGATCCTCGCCGAGCTGTCCTCCGCCCAGCGCGGCGAACTGGCCGGTCTGCTACGCCAGTTGACCGCCCCGTTCGACAACGTCCCCGGCTAGGTCCACCGGCCCCACCCCGGCCCGCCGCGCCAGCGCGACGGCGGCCAGCGTGGAGTGCACCCCGAGCTTCCCCAGCACGTTCTGCATGTGCGTACGCACGGTGTGCGGGGAGAGGTAGAGACGCTCGGCGACGGCCTTGCGGCCCAGGCCCGCCACCATGCAGCGCAGCACCTCGCGCTCGCGCGGGGTCAGCGACTCCACCAGCCGCTCGCTCTCGGTGCGGTGCTTGCGCGCGGCCGTCAGCTCCCGCAGGACGCCCGTCAGCAGGGCGGGCGGCAGATGCGTCTCGTCCCGCAGCACGCCCCGTATCACCGCGAGCAGCCGCGAGAGCGAGCAGTCCTTCGCGACCCAGCCCCCGGCGCCCGCCTGCAGCGCTCCCGCCGCGCGGCGGGGGTCGTCGCGCTCGGCCAGCACCACCGTGCGTACGCCCGGGTGACCCGAGCGCACCCGCGCCACCAGCGAGATGCCGTCCACCACACCTTCGGCCTGCCCGGGGCCGTCCACCGCACCCGGCGCCCTCAGCTGACCCGGCGGCTGTGCGCCGTCCGGGCCCACGGTGCCGAGGTCGGCGTCGATCAGCAGGACGTCGAAGCGCCGCCCTTCGCCCGCCGCGCGCTCGAGCGCGCGCAGGGCCGCCGGCCCGCTGCCGGCCGCCGAGACGTCCACATCCTGCTCGGCCGCGAGGGCGGCGGCGAGCGACTCGGCGAAGATGCGGTGGTCGTCGACCACCAGTACCCGAATACGTGCCACAACCACCCCCATATCCCGGAAAGCGAGGGCAGTGCGGGTACGGCGCCCGATCCGGAGCCGCCGCCAACGCGCGCACGGCCGCCGCCGTGCCCTGACAACCACCCCGCCCCGGGCGTCGTACCTGCCTGTCTCGCCCCCTGATCAGCGTCGGCCCCCACCGACGCTGTGCATCAGGGTACGGCCGGGTTCCGGCGACGGAAGGCGATTGGCAAAACTGCTTGACCCCGGTGTTTATCGTGAGCTTTATGTTCAGTATTGGGGCGGTGAACGACTCGGAACGACGGCATGTCGAACATCAGCCCACCCGTCGGGCGCCCTCCCCGGCACCACCGCGAAGATCCGCGGCGGGCGGTGGCCGGCGGCCGCGAAGGCGTCGGTGACGGCCCGCCGGACCGCCCGGTCGTCCGCCTCCTCGGCCAGCACGAGCGCCGAGCCCCCGAAGCCCGCCCCGGTCATCCGGGCCCCCACCGCGCCCGCCCCGCACGCCGCCGCGACCACCAGGTCCAGCTCCGGGCACGAGACGCCGAAGTCGTCGCGCAGCGACGCGTGACCCGCGGTCAGCAGCGGCCCGGCCGCCCTCGGGTCGCCCGCCTCCAGCAGCGCCGCCACCGCGCCGACGCGGTGGTTCTCGCCCACCACGTGCCGCACGAGAGGCCGCAGGCCCGGATCGTCGCGCAGCGCGTCGAGGGCGGCGGGCAGATGCGCGTACGGCACATCGCGCAGGGCGCGCACGCCGAGCGCCCGCGCGGCCGCCTCGCAGCCCGCACGCCGCCGCGCGTACTCGCCGTCGCCGAGGGCGTGGGCGACCCGTGTGTCGACGACCAGCAGCCGCAGGCCGTGGGCCGTCGGGTCGAAGGGGATCTGCCGCCATGTCAGGTGGCGGATGTCGAGGTGCAGCGCGTGGCCCGCGACGCAGCACGCGGCGGCCGTCTGGTCCATGGCGCCGCAGGGGACGCCCACGAAGGCGTTCTCCGCGTGCCGCGCCAGCCGGGCGAGCCCGGGCGGGTCCGTGAAGGGCCCGTACAGCCCGTCCAGCGCGAGGGCCGTGGCGACCTCCAGCGCCGCCGAGGACGACAGCCCGGCCCCGGCCGGCACGTCGCTCTCCACGTGCAGGTCCGCGCCCCGGGCCGGATGCCCCGCCGCGCGCAGCGCCCACAGGACGCCGGCCGGGTAGGCGGCCCAGCCGCCCACCGTGCCGGGCGCGAGCCGGTCCGCGCGCAGCTCGACGACCCCGCCGCCGACGGCCGCCGAGTGCAGCCGCAGCAGGCCGTCCCGGCGCCGGCGGGCGGCCACCCAGGTCAGGTGCGGCAGCGCGAAGGGCAGCACGAAGCCGTCGCTGACGTCGGTGTACTCGCCGATGAGGTTGACCCGGCCGGGCGCCGCCCACACGCCCTCGCACGGGGCGCCGTGGACCGCCCTGAAGGCCTCGGCGGCCCGCCGGGCGCTCACCGGCCTCCCCGGGTCCGCCGGGCGAACTCCCAGGCGTCCGCGACGATCCCGGACAGGTCCCGGCGCTCGGGCCGCCAGCCCAGGAGTGTGTGGGCCCGTTCGGCGGAGGCGACCAGCACGGCCGGGTCGCCGGCCCGGCGCGGGGCGGGGGTCTCGGGGATGGGGTGGCCGGTGACCGCGCGGGCGGTCCGGATGACCTCGCGGACGGAGAAGCCGTCGCCGTTGCCGAGGTTGCAGATCAGGTGGTCGCCGGGGCGGGCGGCGCCGAGGGCGAGCAGGTGGGCCTCGGCGAGGTCGGCGACGTGGATGTAGTCGCGTACGCAGGTGCCGTCGGGGGTGGGGTAGTCGTCGCCGTAGACGGAGACCGCCTCCCGCTCGCCGAGGGCGACCTGCAGGACGATCGGGATCAGGTGCGACTCGGGGTCGTGCCGCTCGCCGTGCCGGCCGTAGGCGCCCGCGACGTTGAAGTAGCGCAGCGAGACGGCGGCCAGGCCGTGGGCCGCGCACTGGTCGCCGATCATGTGGTCGACGGCGAGCTTGGTGGCGCCGTAGGGGTTGGTGGGGCGGGCGGGGGCGTCCTCGGTGAGGGGGACGGCATCCGGCTCGCCGTAGGTGGCGGCCGTGGAGGAGAAGACGAGCGCCCGCACGCCGGCCTCCCGCATGGCGGCGAGCAGCTCGAGCGTGCCGCCGACGTTGTTGCGCCAGTACTCCTCGGGCCGCGCCACGGACTCCCCCACCTGCGAGAACGCGGCGAAGTGCAGGACGGCGTCGTAGGAGCCGTCCAGATGGCGTGCGGCGTCCTGGACGCGCCCCTCGATGAAGCGCGCGCCCTCGGGAACGGCGGCCCGGTGGCCGGTGGAGAGGTCGTCGAGCACCGTCACGGTGTGACCGGCCTCCAGCAGACGCGCCGCGACGACGCCGCCGATATAGCCCGCACCACCCGTGACCAGGCAGTTCATGCCGTTCATTCGCTCGCTACCTCTCGCAGTCGCAGCGCCGCGGCCTCGGGCGGCACATCGTTGATGAACACGTTCATGCCGGATTCCGAACCCGCGAGGAACTTCAGCTTTCCGGGAGCGCGGCGAATGGTGAAAAGCTCGAGGTGAAGGGCGAATTCACTCCTGTGGGGGTGGTGGAACGGCGCCTGGTGCCAGGCGCCGATGTACGGCGTGGGGGGCTCTCCGGGGCCGAAGATCCGGTCGAAGCGGCGCAGCAGCTCCAGCTGGATCCGGGGGAGCTCGGCGCGCGCCGCGTCGTCGAGGGCGGGCAGGTCGGGCACCCGGCGGCGTGGGTGGAGGTGGACCTCGTAGGGCCAGCGGGCGGCGTAGGGCACGAAGGCCGTCCAGTGCTCGCCGGCGAGGACGACGCGGCGGCCGTCGGCGAGCTCGCCGGCCACGGTGTCGTCGAAGAGGTTCCGCCCGCCGGTGCGGGCGTGGTGGGCGGCGACCGAGGCGAGGACGCGCTCGGTGCGCGGGGTGACGAAGGGGTAGGCGTAGATCTGGCCGTGCGGGTGGCCGAGGGTCACGCCCGTCTCCGGGCCGCGGTTCTCGAAGCAGAAGACCTGTTCGACGCCGTGCAGCTCGCCCAGTTCGGCGGTCCGGTCGGTCAGGGCGGCGAGGACGAGCGCGGCCCGGTCCTCGTCGAGGTCCGCGAAGCGGGTGTGGTGGTCGTCGGTGAAGCAGACGACCTCGCAGCGGCCGGCGTCGCCGGCCAGGGAGGGGAAACGATTCTCGAAGACGGCGACCTCGTAGTCGGCGGCGGGGATCTCGGTGGGCCGCCCGGGCCGGGAAGGGCACAGCGGGCACAGGTCGGGCGGCGGGTGGTACGTCCGCGCCTGGCGGTGGGAGGCGATGACGACGTCGTCGCCGAGCAGCGGGTCGCGGCGGACCTCGGTCGTCGAGCGCGACGGCCGCGCCGGCCGCAGGTCGGCGGCGTCGCGCACGGCGTCGTCGCGGGAGTCGTAGTAGATCAGCTCACGGCCGTCCGCGAGCCGGGTCGCCGTCTTCTTCACGCCGCCTCCTCACACACCACCACTCAGAAGCGAACACAAAGAATCACGACCGGACAACCCGGTCAACGGTGCATGAGGGGCTACGGCGCCCCGGGGACGCCGCGCGGCGGCGCCTGCGGCGGGATCCGGCCCCCGCCGCCGCTTGTGGCCCGGTCCAGCAGGCCCGTACGGGCGGCCAGGGCCGCCGCCTCCAGGCGGGAGCCCACCCCGAGCTTCATCAGGACGCGCTGGACGTGCGTACGGGCCGTGCTGGGCGCTATCCCCATGCCCGCGGCGATCAGGCGGGTGTCCTCGCCCTCGGCGACCCGCACCAGCACCTCGACCTCACGCGGGGTCAGCAGCTGCAGCAGCCGGGCGCCCTCGTCGTCGGGCTGGGCGGCGGGGTTGAGCAGCTCGGCGAAGGAGCCCTGCAGCAGCTGGGGATCGACCGCGGCCTCGCCCGCCCGGGCCTTCATCATGGCGCGCTCGACGCCCTCGATGCGTTCGTTGTGCCGTACGTAGCCGGAGGCGCCGGCGGCGAAGGCGGCCGCGATGCCCAGCGGGCTCGGCACCGGCCCCAGCACGACGACCGCGACCTGCGGCCGCTCGCGCTTGATGCGTACGACCGGGTCGAAGGCGCCCGGCTCGGCCGGGGCCGCGGTGCCCAGCAGGCAGACCTCGGGGGCCCGGCTGATGACCAGGTCGGCCGCTCCGGCGCTGGGCGCGGCCGCGGCCAGCACGCGGTGGCCGCGCAACTTCAGTGCCGAGGCGAGGGCCTCGGCCAGCAGACGATGGTCGTCGACCACCATGAGCCGCACGCCCATGCGTTTCCCCCTGTCGCCCGCTGCCGCCCTCTGCCCGCCCGCCCACGGCCTTCCGGCACCCTCTTGCCCCCGGAAGCTACACGCTTGTTCGACGTTCCGCGCCCCTTACCGGTGAGAAGTCCCCCGGAATGCCGAAATCCCTGCCAATCACGTGTACTTCGCGACTGAAACGGATCGTTCAGGCATGTACGCGCGATGGACAGGGATACGGCTCGAGGCGTTCCTCAAACGATCAGTATCAGCTCCCGCCGAAGACCATCGTCAGGTAGTCCTTGCCCAGGCTGTACGAGCTGGGCTTGTTGGCGTAGCTGCCGCCCAGGTAGAGCCGGCCCTGGGCCCACAGACCCTGGTGGATGGAGGGCGAGAGCCGCCCCTCGGTCTCGGCCGAGGAGTCCGGATTGCGCAGCAGCACATCGGTCTTGAACGTCTTGGGATCGATCCGGACCACGCTGCCGCCCTTGCGGTACGTCGGCTCCTGGTAACCGATCGGGTAGCCGTCCTTGTCCAGGCCGAGCGGCACCAGCGTGGAGCCGGGGACGCCGTCCGTCTTGCCCTTGGACTGGCCGGTGGCCAGGTCGAAGCCGACGATCTCGTTGATCCGGCCGGGCTGCTGGGAGTCGCCGCTCTGGTGGTCCTCGGTGGGCAGGTAGAGCGTGTCCTTGGTGACGGCCAGCTTCTGGCAGCCCTCGACGTCCGTCGCGGGGCACTTCGGCGTGAACTTGCCGTTCTGCGTGGAGATCTTGCTGCGCAGCTTGCCTTCCTTGGCGCTGTCGTCGATCACCAGGAAGTCGGAGGCCGCGCTGCCGGTGGAGTCGCCCGCGTCGACCGCGATGACCAGCGGGTCGGTGGACGCCACGTGCACGTACGACAGGCCGGCCGGGACCTTGTACTCCGACTGGATCGCGCCCGACTGCGGGTTGACGGTCTGCACCAGCATCTGGGGCTTGCCGTAGTCGCCGCAGCGGCGGACCGCGACGAGCTTGGAGCCGCCGCCGTAGCCGTCGTCACGGCAGCTCTCGCCGCCCTTGGGCTTCCACAGCTCCTTGCCGTCGGCCAGCGTCCAGGCGGCGCCGCCGCGGATGCCGCCCGCGGCGACCGTGCCGCCGCCGATGGTGACCTCGTCGAAGATGACGTCGCGGTCGCCGTCCTTGACGGTCTGCTGCCAGACCTTCTTGCCGGTGTTGATGTCGAGCACGACGACCTGGGTGCAGGGACCGCCGTACTTGTGCTCGGCGTTCGGCTTGCCGTCCTTGACCACCAGCGCGATCTTGCCGTCGGGCGAGGTCTGCTTGGAGCCCCAGCACAGCTCGCCGTCGAGCGGGTACTCCCACTTCTGGCCGCCGGACAGGCCATAGCCGTTGATCTTGTAGACGTCGGCCTTGGCGAAGGCCTTGTCGCTGACCCACATGCCCTTGACCGTGATCAGGTCGTCGACCTTGGGCGACTCGACGCTGAACAGCAGCTTGCCGTCGACGGTCTTGGGCGCGGGCTTGCCGCCGTCGGCGCCCTGCTTGCCGCTGTCCTGGCTGTTGGAGCCGCCGCCCTTGGCCTCGTCGTCCTTGTCACCGCCCTTGGTGAGGAAGAAGAAGCCGGCGCCGGCGACCAGCACCAGCGCGACCACGGCGGCGATGATGATCATCATGCGCTGCCGGGCCTTGCCGTCCGGCGCGCCGCCCGGGGCGCCGGACGGGAACTGCGCGGTGGGCGGGTACATCCCGAACTGCTGCTGCGCGGGCGGCGGGGCCGCACCGAAGGCCTGGGTGGGCATGTCGGGGCGGCCCGGGACGCCGGGTCCGGGCTGTGCGGGATAGCCGTAACCGCCCGGAGGGGGCGGCGGGGCCTGGGGTGCGCCCGGCGGGGCCGGCGGAGCGCCCGGCGGGGGCGGGGGCAGGGGCGGGCCCTGCGAGGCCGCGCCCGGCGGCGGGGTCTGGGGGTAGCCGTAGCCCGGCTGCGCCGGCGGCTGCGCGGGCGCGCCGGGCGGGGCGGGGGAACCTGCGGCGGAGCGCCGAAGCCGGGAGGCGGTGCCTGCGGCGCGCCGAAGCCTCCGCCCGGCGGGACCGGAGGGCCCTGCGGTGGCTGTGGGGGCTGGGGCGGCTGTGACATCAGCTTCCTCTTTACGCGCGGGTCCAGGACATGAATCCCGCCAGTGTGCGGCAGGCGAGCGGATGTTCTTTGTACCACCCGTCGCTGACAGCCCAGGAGCCGATCTCAGACCTATCCACCACCTGAGACCGGCCCGTGACGAGACTGTTGCGCTGGACCGCTCCGTGCGCGCGCGAGCACCGCTCAGACGTCGTCGGCGAGTTCGAGCCAGCGCAGCTCGAGCTCGTCCCGCTCGCCCGCCAGTTCGCGCAGCTCGGCGTCCAGCTTGGCGACCGCCTCGAAGTCCGTGGCCTGTTCGGCGATCCGGGCGTGCAGCTTCGCCTCCTGCTCGCTGATCCGGTCCAGCCGCCGCTCGATCTTCTGCAGCTCCTTCTTGGCCGCGCGGGCGTCGGCGGCCGGCTTGGCCTTGGCGGCCGCCGGAGCGACGGCCGGAACGGCCGCCGCCGCGGCCTCCAGCACACGCTGACGCCGTTCCAGGTACTCGTCCAGGCCGCGCGGCAGCATCCGCAGCGCGCGGTCGCCGAGCAGCGCGAACACCCGGTCCGTGGTGCGCTCGACGAAGTACCGGTCGTGGCTGATGACGACCATCGAGCCGGGCCAGCCGTCGAGGAGGTCCTCCAGCTGCGTCAGCGTCTCGATGTCCAGGTCGTTCGTCGGCTCGTCCAGGAACAGGACGTTGGGCTCGTCCATCAGCAGCCGCAGGATCTGCAGCCGCCGCCGCTCACCACCGGACAGGTCGCCGACCGGCGTCCACTGCTTCTCCTTGGTGAAGCCGAACTTCTCGCACAGCTGCCCCGCCGTCATCTCCCGGCCCTTGCCGAGGTCCACGCGGTCGCGCACCTGCTGCACGGCCTCCAGGACCCGCTTGGTGGGGTCGAGTTCGACGACCTCCTGCGAGAGGTAGGCCAGCTTCACGGTCTTGCCGACGACGACCTTGCCGCCCGCGGGCTGCTTCTCGCCCTCGGTGGCGGCCGCCTCGGCGAGGGTGCGCAGCAGCGAGGTCTTGCCCGCGCCGTTCACGCCGACCAGGCCGATCCGGTCGCCGGGGCCCAGCTGCCAGGTCAGGTGCTCGATGAGCGCCTTGGGGCCGGCCTGGACGGTGACGTTCTCCAGGTCGAAGACCGTCCGGCCCAGGCGCGAGCTCGCGAACTTCATCAGCTCGGCGCTGTCGCGCGGCGGCGGCACGTCGGCGATGAGCTCGTTGGCGGCCTCGATGCGGAAGCGCGGCTTGCTGGTACGGGCCGGGGCGCCGCGGCGCAGCCAGGCGAGCTCCTTGCGCATCAGGTTCTGCCGCTTGGCCTCCTCGGTGGCGGCGATCCGCTCCCGCTCGGCCCGGGCGAAGACGTAGTCGCTGTAGCCGCCCTCGTACTCGTGGACCGTGCCGCGCTGCACGTCCCACATGCGGGTGCAGACCTGGTCGAGGAACCAGCGGTCGTGGGTGACGCACACCAGCGCCGAGCGGCGCTGCTGGAGGTGGCGGGCGAGCCAGGAGATGCCCTCGACGTCCAGGTGGTTGGTGGGCTCGTCGAGGACGATGAGGTCCTGGTCGGCGATCAGGAGCTTGGCCAGCGCGATGCGGCGGCGCTCACCGCCGGAGAGCGGGGCGATGACGGTGTCCAGGCCCTGCGGGAAGGACGGCAGGTCCAGCCCGCCGAACAGCCCGGTCAGCACGTCGCGGATCTTGGCGTTGCCCGCCCACTCGTGGTCGGCCATGTCCCCGAGGACCTCGTGCCGCACGGTGGCGGCGGGGTCGAGGGAATCGTGCTGGGTGAGCACGCCGAGGCGCACGTGGCCGGCGTGGGTGACGCGCCCCTTGTCGGCGTCCTCGAGCTTGGCGAGGATGCGGATCAGGGTGGTCTTGCCGTCGCCGTTGCGGCCGACCACACCGATCCGGTCGCCCTCGTTGACGCCGAGGGAGATGCCGTCGAGAAGGGCACGGGTTCCGTACACCTTGTCGACGGCTTCCAGGTTGACCAGGTTGGCTGCCATGGCGCTGCCGCTCCTTGATTCGTGGGACTCCCACCAGGATCCCACGCGCCGGTGGGGCGCCTTCCCGGGGCTTCGCCCCGGACCCCCGTCGCGACCGGCTTTACGCCAGGACGGTCGCGCCCTTCACCGGGCCCGAGGCGATACGGACCGCGCGGCAGGTGCCCGAGGCGTGCAGGGCCTGTGCCACCTGGTCGGCGCTCGCGGGGTCGGCGGTCAGGAACGCCGTCGTCGGACCCGAGCCGGAGACCATGGCTGCCAGGGCGCCGGCCTCCTCGCCGGCGGCCAGGGTCGCGGCGAGGGACGGGCGCAGGGAGACGGCGGCGGGCTGCAGGTCGTTGCTGACGGCGTCGGCCAGGGCCTTCGCGTCACCCGTGCGCAGGGCGTCCAGCAGGGCGGCCGACGCCAGCGGTTCGGGCACCTCGGCGGCGCCGCGCAGGCGGTCGCACTCCGCGTAGACGGCGGGCGTGGACAGTCCGCCGTCGGCGACGGCGAAGACCCAGTGGAAGGTGCCGCCGGTCTCGAGCGGCGTCAGCAGCTCGCCTCGGCCGCGGCCGAGGGCGGCGCCGCCGACGAGGCTGAAGGGCACGTCGCTGCCCAGCTCCGCGCAGATCTCGAGCAGTTCCTCGCGGGAGGCGCCGGTGCCCCACAGGGCGTCGCAGGCGAGCAGCGCGCCCGCGCCGTCGGCGCTGCCGCCGGCCATGCCGCCGGCCACCGGGATGTCCTTGGCGATGTGGATGTGGACGTTCGCCTCGCGGCCGTACCGGGCGGCGAGGGCGAGGGCGGCGCGGGCGGCGAGGTTGCTCGCGTCCAGCGGCACCTGGCCGGCGTCCGGCCCCTCGCACGTGACGCGCAGCTCGTCCGCCGGGCGCACGGTGACCTCGTCGTGGAGTCCGACGGCCAGGAAGACGTTGGCCAGGTCGTGGAAGCCGTCGGGCCGCACCGGGCCGACGGCGAGCTGGACGTTGACCTTGGCCGGTACGCGGACCGTGACGGAGGCGGTCACGTGGTGGCGCCCTTCTGCTCGGCGATGGCGACGAACTCGTGCACGGTCAGCGACTCGCCGCGGGCCTGCGGCGAGACGCCGGCGGCCACGAGGGCGGCCTCGGCGGCCGCGGCGGAGCCGGCCCAGCCGGCGAGCGCCGCGCGCAGCGTCTTGCGGCGCTGGGCGAAGGCGGCGTCGACGACGGCGAAGACCTCGGCCTTGGTGGCCGACGTCTCGATCGGCTTGTCGCGCCGGACCAGGGAGACCAGGCCGGAGTCGACGTTCGGGGCGGGCCAGAAGACGTTGCGGCCGATCGCGCCGGCGCGCTTGACCTGGGCGTACCAGTTGGCCTTGACCGAGGGGACGCCGTAGACCTTGTTGCCGGGTGTGGCGGCGAGCCGGTCGGCGACCTCGGCCTGCACCATGACGAGCGTGCGCTCGATGCTGGGGAAGCGGTCGAGCATGTGCAGCAGCACGGGCACGGCGACGTTGTAGGGCAGGTTGGCCACGAGCGCGGTGGGCGGGCCGGGCAGCTCCTGGACGTGCATGGCGTCGCTGTGGACGAGCGAGAAGCGGTCGGCGCGGGCGGGCATGCGGGCGGCGATGGTGGCGGGCAGGGCCGCGGCGAGCACGTCGTCGATCTCGACGGCGACGACCCGGTCGGCGGCCTCCAGCAGGGCGAGGGTCAGCGACCCGAGCCCGGGGCCGACCTCCACCACGACGTCGTCGGGCCGTACCTCGGCGGTACGGACGATGCGCCGGACGGTGTTGGCGTCGATCACGAAGTTCTGGCCGCGCTGCTTGGTGGGGCGGACCCCGAGGGCGGCGGCCAGTTCGCGGATGTCGGCCGGGCCGAGGAGGGCGCCGGAATCGTCTGTGCTGGGGCTGGAGCTCACCCGTGAAGTTTACGGCCGCACACGGGCCACGGGCTCGCCCCCCGGCTGACGTACAGCTTCTTGGCGCGCGAGGTCTGCTCGGCGGCCGACGCGTCCTGCGGGCGGCCGCTGCCGCCGAGGGAGTGCCAGGTGTGGACGTCGAACTGGTACAGCCCGCCGTAGGTGCCCGAGGGATCGACCGCGCCGGGGCGGCCGCCGGCCTCGCACTGGGCGAGCCCGGACCAGTTCAGGCCGTCGGCGCCCTGGACGGAGACGGGGCGGGCCTTGGTGCCGACCTTGACGATCTGGGTGCGGGGCTGCCTGACGATCTCCGAGGAGATCTTGCGGGGCTTCTGCCGGACGCCGTTGACGGTCCGCAGGGCGTAGGTGACGCGCTCGACGCCCATCTCGCCGTGCTGGGCGACGACCTCGGTGCCCTTGTAGAGCGCGGGGTCCTCGCGGCGCTCGGTGCTGTAGGCGATGGGCTCCTCGCGGGCCTCCTCGCCGCCGGTGATGCGCATGACGGAGATCGTCTGGCCCTCGCGCGGGAAGCTGCCGGGGTCGACGGAGGTGGTGTCCTGGCCGTGCAGGGTGATGCCGGCCGCCTCGATGGCCTCGCGGACGGTGGCGGCGTTGGTGCGCACGGTGCGCTCGCGCCCGTCGGCCACGAAGGTGACGGTGCGCTCGGTGCGGACGTGCAGGTCCAGGCCGTGACGCCCGATGGGGGCGGAGCGGGAGGCGGAGAGGTAGGCGCCCTCGGCACGCACGCCGAGCTGGCGCAGGGCGCCGTCGACGGTGCGGGCGGTGGTCCACACCTCGCGGCGTTCGCCGTCGAGGGTGAGGGCGACGGGGCGGCCGTAGCGGACGATGACGCGGTCGCCGGAGGCCAGGTCGTGATGCCTGCCGGGGGCGACGATGTCGTGCTCGCCCACGGTCATGCCCTCGTCGGCCAGCAGTTCCCCGACGTCGCCGGCGAAGGTGTGCAGGGTGCGGGGCTTGCCGTCGACGCTGAGCTGGACGGCCTTGTCGCTGGCGACGAAGGCGGAGGTGCCGCCGGCGAGGAAGGCCACCACCAGGGCCTGGGGCAGCAGCCTGCGCAGCGGCTCGGGGGTGCGCTCGCGCGGCTTCTCCCGGGTGCGTTCGCGGGTGCCGGTGCGCTTGCGGCGGTCGCCCGCGGCCGCCCGGCGGGCGGCGGCCCGGCCGCCGGTGACGGGCGGCTCGACCTCGGGGTCGAGGTCGGGCAGCGCGATGTCGACGGGGGCGTAGAGGGTGCGGGCCGGGGGTTCGTGCGGGAGGACGGGCGGCGGGCCGTAGGAGGGCCCGTAGGGGTTCTCGGTGCCCGCCCGGCCGGGCGCGACGGCCTGCCGGGGCAGCCGGTGCTGCCCGAAGGGCTCGTACGCCTCGTACGGCGGCTCGTACGCCTCGTGCGGCTCGTACACCGCCCCGTGCGGCTCGAAGGCCCCCTGCGGCTCGGGCGTCCCGTACGGGTCGTGCGGCGCGTACGGGTCGTACGGCTGCGTCTCCGTCGCGGCGCGGGACGAGGCGTGGGGACTGCCCTGTGCATGACTCACGACACTCCATGGGTCCGGCTAGGCCCGGGACTGTAGCGGAGCCGCCCTCACCCTCCAAAGTCGCATAGTCACACGGTGTCGCGAATTCAGGGGTCAGTATCCGAAGGCGCGTGCGGTATTCGCGGCGACTGCCGTGGCCAGGGCGTCCTCGTGGACGCGCTTCGTTTCGGCCATCGCCCGCAAAGTGACCGGAACGAGGTAGGGCGCGTTGGGCCGTCCGCGATACGGCATCGGGGTGAGGAAAGGTGCGTCGGTCTCCACGAGCACCCGCTCGAGGGGGGCCACGGCGAGGGCGTCGCGCAGGTGCCCGGCGTTCTTGAAGGTGACGTTCCCGGCGAAGGACAGGTAGTAGCCGCGCTCGGCGCAGATCTTGGCCATCTCGGCGTCGCCGGAGTAGCAGTGGAAGACGACGGTCTCGGGAGCGCCCTCCTCGGCCAGCACCCGCAGCACGTCGTCGTGGGCGTCGCGGTCGTGAATGACCAGGGCCTTGCCGTGCCGCTTGGCGATGTCGATGTGCCGGCGGAAGGAGTACTCCTGGGCGGCCATGCCTTCGGGGCCGGTGCGGAAGTAGTCGAGGCCGGTCTCGCCGACGCCGCGGACCTGCGGGAGGGCGGCGAGCCGGTCGATCTCCTCGAGCGCGGCGTCCAGCGCCGCGTCGCCGCCCGGGGTGCGGACGCCCTGGCGCGACCAGCCGTCGGGGTCGCCGAGGACGATGCGGGGGGCTTCGTTCGGGTGGAGGGCCACGGTCGCCCAGACGGCGTCGTGGGCGGCGGCCGTCTCGGCCGCCCAGCGCGATCCGGCGAGGTCGCAGCCGACCTGGATCACCGTGGTCACGCCCACGGAGGCCGCCTTCGCCAGCGCGTCCTCCACGGTCCCGGCCTGCATGTCGAGGTGGGTGTGGGAGTCGGCCACGGGCACGTTCAACGGCTCCGGGAGCGGCGGGGGGACGTCCTTGTCGTCGTTCTTCTTCCGCTCGCCGCTGACCGGGCCGTTGTTCGATGCTGTTGCCGCCATGAGCGCGATTCTAGGTACCGCGCGCGGCCGGGATCACTTGCGGTGGAAGGGTTTGAGCAGGTCCGACAGGTGCCAGTGGTGCCGGTCCTCGTGCGGTTCGTGCGATCCGCCGTTCTGCAGCGGGCCCGCGGTCGCCTGGGGGACGACCGTACGACCGGGCAGGTGCAGGGCATCGGCGACCTGGGACACCTGCCCGGATTTCATGATGCGCACCACGTGCTCGCCGCAGTTGGAGCAGGTCGGGCGGGTCAGCGGGGACGGCACACGCTCGCCGTCCGCGTAGTAGAGAACGAAGGGCCGGCCCTCCGCGTCGATGTGGTGTTCTATCGCGTACGACTGTTCCCAGCCGTACCCGCACCTCATGCAGGCGAAGGCATATGACTCGTGCACCGTCTCGAGAGCGCCCGCACCCTGCTGGGTGAGGGTGCGCGTCACGGGGGCGGGTTGAACACCGCTCGAGGCTCCTGCGGTCTCGCTCATGGCAGCTCCTCTTGTCCGCTGGACAAGTCTCTCCGGGATCGGACGTCCCACAACCAGGGAACGCCCATCCCGTCGATGGCGCAGCAGCCCGACCCGCGAATTGGGACAAACTTGGCGACCACATGCCCTGAGGCGCCGGCTGCCATGCCTAAGCTTTGCTTTTCAGATTAGCCCTTTACTTTACGGTCGATCCTGCTGTGCGGCATTTTTTGCCGCTACGACCGCGTCGAACACCTCGCGCTTGGGCAGGCCGGTTTCGGCCGCGACGGCCGCGATCGCCTCCTTGCGGCGCTCGCCCGCCTCCTCGCGCACCCGCACCCTGCGCACCAGCTCGGCGGGGTCCAGCTCGGCCGGGCCGCGCTCGGCGGCGCCCTCGACGACGATCGTGATCTCGCCGCGCACGCCCTCGGCGGCCCACTCGGCCAGCTCCTTCAGCGGGCCGCGCCGGACCTCCTCGTAGGTCTTGGTCAGCTCCCGGCACACCGCCGCCCGGCGGTCCTCGCCGAAGGCCTCGGCCATGGCGGCGAGGGTGTCGTCCAGCCGGTGCGGGGCCTCGAAGTAGACGAGCGTGCGGCGCTCGTCCGCCACCTCGCGGAGCCGGCCCAGCCGCTCGCCCGCCTTGCGCGGCAGGAAGCCCTCGAAGCAGAACCGGTCCACCGGAAGGCCCGAGACCGCCAGCGCCGTCAGCACGGCCGAGGGGCCGGGCACGGCCGTGACCTTCACGCCCTGCTCGACGGCGGCCGCGACCAGCCGGTAGCCGGGGTCGGACACCGACGGCATCCCGGCGTCGGTGACCAGCAGCACCCGGGCGCCGCCGACGAGGGCCTCGACCAGCTCGGGCGTACGGGCGGACTCGTTGCCCTCGAAGTAGGAGACCACCCGGCCGGTGGTGTGCACCCCCAGGGCCTGGGTGAGCCGGCGCAGCCGGCGGGTGTCCTCGGCGGCGATCACCTCGGCGGCCAGGAGCTCGGCGGCCAGCCGTGGGGGCGCGTCGGCGACGTCGCCGATGGGGGTTCCTGCGAGTACGAGCGTTCCAGTCACCCCTCCATCCTCGCAGGACCCCGGCCCGGGCACGGCGGCGCGCTGGGCCGTCGCGCGCTAGGGCCCGGCGACGAGTGTGATCTCGCGCTCGGGGGCGATGGTGATGAAGTGCGGCAGCGGGATGCCCTGCCGGTTCTTCTTGAACTGCATCAGCATGCCGTCGGCGCGGGCCGTTCCGGCCCGGTAGCGCATGCGGTAGGGGAGGGAGGCGTGGCGCCAGCGGTGCTCCTTGCCGTCGCAGGTCGCGGTGGAGCCGCCGATGCCGTTGGTGACGCTGTCGTTGAGGCCGCCCTGCTTGAGGTTGCTGCCGATGTAGACGGTGCCGGCGGGCGGGGCGAGGGGGCGCAGCGGTAGGTGCCGGTGAGGGTGACGGTTCCGTCGGGGGCGAGGTGGCCGACGTGGTCGATGGCGAGGTGGTTCGGTGGGCGGACGGGTGCGGCCGCGGCCTGCGGGGCGGCCCCGGTGACGGCGGCGGTAGCGGTCAGGGTGGCGGCGCCTGCGGCGATGCCGATCGCCTCACGGATGCGCATGGTCTCGGTATCCCTCCATCTGGAATGGAATGCCAGGAATACTCGAGTCGACGGCCCCGGTGGTCGTTCGTCACCCGCCCGGCGGCGCGTCAGGGGGCGCGGCGGCGACGAGCGGGGTCACGCTAGTCCGCGCGCAGGACCGCGGCGACGATCGGTCCGGCCGAGTCGCCGCCGTGCCCGCCCTGCGGGACGACCGCGGCCGCGGCGACGTCGCCCCGGTAGGCGGTGAACCAGCCGTTGGGCGCGCTCTGGCCGTCGACCTCGGCGGAGCCGGTCTTGGCGCCGACGTCCCCGCCCAGCCCGGACATCGCCCGCGCGCCCGTACCGGAGACGGCCGTCAGCCGCATCATCGAGCGCAGGTCCCGGGCGGCGGACGGCGACAGCGACCGGGCGGCCTTGGCCACCTGACGGTCGTCCAGCGCGGGGTCCACGAGGTAGGGCTGGTGGAACGAGCCGGTGTGCACGGTCGCGGCGACCGAGGCCATGTTCAGCGGGCTCATCTGCACCCGGCCCTGACCGATCATCGCGGCGGCCTTGCCGGCGCCGGCGTCGGCGGGCACCTTGCCGTCGAAGGCGCCCACGCCGACCTTCCAGTCGAGCCCGAGGCCGAAGACGTCCCGGGCCTGGGCGGCGAGCGCGTCGTCACCGACCTGGCCGGCCAGCGAGATGAAGGCGGTGTTGCAGGAGGCGGCGAAGTCCTGGGCGAAGGTGGCCTTGGGGTTCTCGCTGTCCTCGACGTTGTGGAAGGTCATGCCGTAGGTGGCGTTCTTCGGGCACGGCAGCGCCTTGCCCGGCGCGGCCTTGCCCTGCTCGAGCAGCAGCGCGGCGGTGACGACCTTCATCGTGGAGCCGGGCGCCGTCTGGCCGTTGAGCGCCGGGTTGAACTCCGTCTTCTGCGCATTGGCGATCGCCAGGATCTCGCCGGTGCTCGGCTTCACGGCGACGACGGAGGCGTCGGCACGGCGGGAGACGGCCGACTCGGCGGCCCGCTGGACGTTCGCGCTGAGGGTGGTTTTCAGCCGGGCGGCCTTGCCCTGGGAGACGGTGTGCAGGGTCCGGGCGGCCGTGACGCCCGGGGCGCCGGCCCGTACCTCGATCGCCGGCTCGCCGCCCGCCTTCTCGCCGAAGCGCTTGCGCAGTTCGGGCAGGAGGTGGGTCAGCGAGGGGTAGGTCTTGACGTCCAGTTCGGCTCCGTCGCGGTCGACGACGGTGACCGGCGGCGCCCCGACGGCGCCGGTCGTCAGCGCCTGGCCCGGCGCGAGGTCCGGGTGCAGGACCGTGGGCCGCCAGCCGACGACCGGGCGGCCCGCGGCGCCGCGGACGACGGCCAGCGAGGCGTCGTACGTCCAGGTCGAGCGCTGCTTGCCGTGGACGACCTCGGCGGTGACGGCGTACGGCACCGTAGCGCCCGTGGCCGGTCCCTGCTTGAACGTCACCTTCTGCACGTGGGCGGCGTCGTGGTAGCCGGTCAGCGCCGCCGTGGCCGCCCGCGCGTCGTCGGTCAGGCCGGCGGCCTTGCCGGAGTCGCCGGCCGCCCACGCGGCGAGGAACGCGCGCGCGGTTCTCTCGGTCTCGGCCGCCGTGGGCGGTCCGGTCGGCGCGGGCGCCGCGCGCGTGCCGCCCGAGTCGTTGCCGCCCGCGACGGCGTCCACCAGGTTGTAGGCCCCCAGCCCGGCCGCCCCCACGATCGCGACGGTGACACCGCCGACGGCGATCTTCACACCAGTACGCATCTCCCCAGCCCCTCCCCCGGGTTTTAATCACCCGATCAAAACCCGGGTCGCACTGTACGGGACCTCAGTGACGCATGGGAGTGAATTGGCCGGAAACAGACCCTTGCGCGGGGGTCAGATCCAGGTGTCGAACCACATCCGGTTGCGCCAGGCGTCCAGCGGAATCGCCTGGCCCGTGTAGAGCGGGAAGAAGTAGACGAAGTTCCACGCGATGAGCAGGACCAGCGTGCCCGCCCCGACCGCGCCCACGACCCGGCGCCGTTCCGAGGCCTCCTTCGGCCCCAGCATCGCCCCGATCATCATGGCCACCGCCAGACACAGGAACGGCACGAAGACCACCGCGTAGAAGACGAAAATCGTCCGCTCCTGGTACAGGAACCACGGCAGGTAGCCCGCCGCCACCGCGCACAGGATCCCGCCGGCGCGCCAGTCGCGCCGCAGCGCCCACCGGTAGAGCAGGTACAGCAGCGCGAAGCACGCCGCCCACCACAGCAGCGGGGTGCCCAGCGCGAGCACCTCGCGCGCGCACTTGTCGCCGGCGTCCACCGGGCAGCCGTCGCGGCCGGGGCCCGGGGACTCGTAGAAGTACGACACCGGCCGGGACTGGACCAGCCAGCTCCAGGGGTTCGACTGGTAGGTGTGCGGCGAGGTGAGGTTGGTGTTGAAGTCCCACACCTGCTCCTCGTAATGCCACAGGCTGCGCAGCGGGTTGAGGATCCCGGCGAGGAAGCCGTCGGGGCTGTAGCCGCCCTCGGTCTCCGCCCAGTGCCGGTAGTAGCCGCTCTTCTGCCAGCCGGTGGTCTCGCCGTACGTACCGCTGTTGGCGAACCAGCCCGTCCAGGAGGCGACGTAGACGCCCAGCGCCACCGGCACGGTGGACGCGAACGCCCAGGGCACGTCCCGCCGCAGCGTCGAGCGCCACGGCCGCCGGGCCCCCGCCACCCGCCGCGAGCCCACGTCCCACAGCACCGTCAGCAGCCCGAACGCCGCCAGATAGACGGCGCCGTTCCACTTGGTGGCGAAGGCCAGCCCCAGGCACACCCCGGCCGCCAGCCGCCAGGGCCGCCACCCCAGCCCCAGCCGGTCCCCGACGTCGGCGTCCGGCAGCGCCTCCGGGCCGTCGGCGAGCTCCGCCGCCAGGCGCCCGCGCGCCGCGTCCCGGTCCACGAGCAGGCACCCGAAGGCGGCCAGCACGAAGAACATCAGCACCGAGTCCAGCAGCGCCGTGCGGCTCATCACGAAGTGCAGCCCGTCCACGGCGAGCAGCGCGCCCGCCAGGCACCCCAGGAACGTCGACCGGAACATCCGCCGCCCGATGCGGCACAGCATGAGCACCGACAGGGTGCCCAGCAGCGCCACCATGAAGCGCCAGCCGTAGGGGTTCAGCCCGTGCAGCCACTCGCCGGCGGCGATGACCCACTTGCCGACGGGCGGGTGGACGACGTAGCCGATGGCGTCCGGGACGTCGGTATGACCGGCGACGATCCGGTCGTTGATGTCCTTGTCCTTGCCCCAGTCGGCCTCGTAGCCGTTCTTCAGCAGGGCCCAGGCGTCCTTGGCGTAGTACGTCTCGTCGAATATGACGGCCTTGGGGCTGCCCAGGTGCCAGAACCGGATCCCCCCGGCCAGCAGCGCCACCAGCAGCGGACCGGCCCATCCCATGGACAGCGCGAGCAGGCGCGCGGCCGCCGGGGAGGCACCCATCGCCGCCCACAGCCGCGTGCCGGGCTCGGGGTACGGCGGCACCAGCCGCTCGCGCACCCCGGTCAGTGCCGTCGCGTGGCGGGGGCCCGCGTAGCCGAAGCGGCGGAGTCTGCGCTGCCACGGAGGCGGCTGCTCGTCCGTCGGTCGGCCCTGCCGGGCATGCGTCGCGGTGTCACTGGTCACCGCGCCATCGTAGGGAACGAGCCTGTGGGAGTCCCGGGGGCGCCGCGCGGTCGGGGGCGCGGGCCCGGCGCGAAGCGGACCGACGTGGCGTACGCCATGAATTCGCCATGAAGGGGAACCACGGACGTCCGTACGGGCGTTTTTACGGGTCCACACCTGTGGACGCGGTCGGGGGGCGCGTGCGTGAAGAAAGGGCTCCGCGTTGAACCTGATCGATCTGCTGCTGTTGCTGATAGTCGTCGGCTATGCCGTGTCCGGCTACCGGCGCGGCCTGGTGGCCAGCGCCGTGCTGCTCGCCGGGTTCCTCGGCGGCGCCGTGCTGGGCGTATGGGCGCTGCCCTACGTGCTGCGGCCCTTCGAGGCGGGGACGGCGACCGCCGCGATCGTCGCGGTGCTCGTCGTGCTCGTACCGGCCGCCATGGGCCACGCCCTGGCCGCCCGCCTCGCCTGGCGGCTGCGCTCGCGGCTGACGTGGGCGCCTGTGCGGGGCGTCGACGGGGTGGGCGGCGCGGTGGTCAACTCGCTGGCCGTGCTGCTGGTGGGCTGGATGGCCGCGAGCGTGCTGGTCTCCGCGAACTCGACGCTGCTGACCCGGGAGATCAAGGAGTCGACGCTGCTGGGCGCGGTGCAGAGGGCCATGCCGGAGCAGGCCCCCACCTGGTTCAGCCGCACCACGGACGCGCTGGCGGGGGCGGGCTTCCCGCAGGTCTTCAACCCCTTCGAGAGCGAGCCCGCCACGAGCGTCGCCCCGCCGTCCGGCGACGCGGTCACCCCCACCGCGACCCAGGCGGCGCGCACGAGCGTCGTCAAGGTCGAGGGCGTCGCGGACGTCGGCGGCGGCCGGCGCGGCCAGGAGGGCAGCGGCTTCGTCTTCTCCCACGAGCACGTGATGACCAACGCGCACGTGGTCGCCGGCGTGAACGACCCGACCGTCAAGGTCGGCGGCGTCGGGCGCGCCTACCGCGCGAAGGTGGTCCTCTTCGACCCCAGGACGGACGTGGCCGTCCTCGACGTGCCGGGGCTGCCGGCGCCCGTGCTGCCCTTCGACAAGAGCGCCAAGCGCGGCGACGCGGCGGTCGTCGCGGGCTTCCCCGAGAACGGCGGCCTGGACCTGCGGGCCGCCACCGTCGCCAACGAGGTGCGCGCCAAGGGCCAGGACATCTACGGCGACGGCATCACCACCCGCGAGGTCTACTCCGTGCGCTCCACGGTCCGCCCGGGCAACTCCGGCGGCCCGCTGCTGACGACGTCCGGCAAGGTCTACGGCGTCGTCTTCGCCCGCTCCACCGCCGACGCGGAGACCGGCTACGTCCTGACCGCCGGCCAGGTCGCGTCCGCCGCACGGCGTGCGGCGGACGCGACGACCCCGGTGAGCACGGGAAGCCGGGCGGCGCTGTGACCTCTCGGTCCGCCCCGCCCGGCCCCCGCTACGGACGACCGGCGGTCAGCACTTGCCGAGGATCTGCAGCAGCTTCTCCTTCTCCTCCTGGGTGACGCTCAGCCCGTAGTAGTCCTTCACCGCGACCCACGCCTGGCTGTAGGGGCACTCGGCGCCCTTCGGCAGCCACTTCTCCGGGCCCTTGTCGCCCTTGGTGCGGTTGCTCCAGGTGGACACCACGATCAGCTGCGGCGCGGCGGTCAGGTCGTTGGCGAACTCCAGGCGCTTCTCGGGCGACCAGTTGTTCGCCCCCGAACCCCACGCGTGCCGCAGCGGCACGATGTGGTCGACGTCCACGTGCATCGGGTCGATGACCTTCCGGCCGTCGTACTCGCTGCGCCACTCGCCGCCGACCACCCGGCACGGTCCGTCGAGCGTGGCGGGCACGACGGACTGGATCTTGAGGGCGAGGTCACGGGTGGTGCACCGGTTGGGGCCGTGCAGGGCCCAGCAGGAGGCGCCGCCGAAGTGCTTGCGGTCGTAGCCCTTGCTGTTGAAGGGCTTGACGTCCAGGTCCTGCAGCAGGCGCGTGGCCTCGTCGCGGTCCGGGACGTTCTTGGGCCACTTCGCGGGGAAGCTGCGGTAGCTGCCGTGGGCGCCCGGCGCGGCCGGTGCGGCCTTGGCGGGGTCCACGACGGCCTTGGCGGGGTTCGCCGGGGTCTTGGCGGGCATGTCCGGCGCGGCCTTGGCGGGCTTCGCCGGGGTCTTCGCGGGCATGTGCGACGCCGCCTTGGCGGGGTCCGCCGGGGTCTTGGCGGGCGCGTCGGACGCCGCCTTGACGGGCATGTCCGCCGGGCCCGTCTTGTGGTGGTGCGCGTTCTCGTCGTGCTCGGCCTTGGGGGCCGCGTGCTCCTTGCTCTCGTTGTTCTCCTTGTTCTCCTTGGGCTCGTTGTTCTCCTTCGGGTCCTTGGGCGCGACCTTCGGGGGCGTCGTGTAGATGTCCCCCTCCCATGCCGACGGGCCCTCGCAGTCGACCTCCTCGTAGTCCATCGGCCGGGCGGCCTCCAGCGGCCGTACGGAGAGTCCGTGCACGAAGTCCGGGCCGGGTGGGGGGAGGGCGTGGGCGTCGGTGGCCGGGAGCGCCGCCAGCACCAGGGCGGCGGCTGCGGTGAGGGACGCGAGGATCGGGCGGCGGTACCGGCGTCCGGATATGTCCTGGGAACGCATGCAATCTCCTTCTCTGGCGACAAGCCGATGCAGCTGCTTGAGGAGTGCGCCGAAAAAGGCCGCATACACCGCAGAGGTGATGAATTCACCCGCCCGGCCCTGATGCTTGCCGACCCCTCACACGCCCGTCCGGTCCCGCGCGTGCTCGTCCTCCTCCAGCAGCCGTTCCGCGAGGCTGTCCAGGGCGCGGTCCATGCGCGCCCGGTCCTCCGGGTCGGCGAGGTCCCAGTCGTCGAGGTGGTCGGCGAGCCATGAGCGCCAGGCCGCGCCCAGCCGGTCGAGTTCCGCCTCGCCGGCGGGCGTCAGGAGCAGCCGGTCGCCGTCCACGCGCGCGTACCCGGCGGCGGCCGTCCGGGCGAAGGCCGGCTCCAGCACCTCCGGCGGCATCCGGTGGGCCGTCGCCACCGACGCGAGGCTCGCCTCGCCGCGCACGCGCAGCCGCCAGTGGATCTGGCCGAGGGTCCACGCCTCGACCGGGCCGAGCCGGCTGCCGGACGACTCGAGGACCTGCAGGCTGACCGGCCCGTCCTTGGCCGCGCGCATCACACCGGCCACCGCGCGCTCCAGCTGCCGGTCGGCCTCGGCCGAGTCCGGCGCGGCGAACGCCTCCCCCATGTCCGAGGCGCCCGCCCGCGCGCTGTCGCGCAGCGGCACCTCCTTGAGGAACCAGGCCACGACGAAGCCGAGCAGCGCGACCGGCACGACCCACCGGAAGACGTAGTCCACGGTCGCCGCGTAGGCGTCGATCACCGGCGCGGCCAGGTCGGGCGGGAGCGCCCGCAGGTCCTGGGGGCTCAGGACGGCCGAGACGGGCACCCCGGGCGCCCGGCCGAGCGCGTCCAGCAGGTTGGGCTCGAGCCGGCCGCTGTAGAGGGTGCCGAAGACGGCCGTGCCGAAGGAGCTGCCGAGGGTGCGGAAGAAGGTGACGCCGGAGGTGGCCGTGCCCAGTTCGCGGTACGCGACCGTGTTCTGCACGGCGATGGTCAGCACCTGCATGGCCAGGCCGATGCCGAGCCCGAGGACGAGCATGTACAGCGACTCCAGCCACACGCCCGTGGTCCGGCCCATCGTGGACATCAGATACAGGCCGAGGGCGGTGACGGCCATTCCGGAGACCGGGAACCAGCGGTAGCGGCCGGTGCGGCTGACGACCGTGCCGGAGAGCATCGAGGTGCCCAGCAGTCCGGCGACCAGCGGCAGGGTCCGTACGCCCGACATGGTGGCGGAGACCCCGTCGACGTACTGCAGGTAGGTCGGCAGGTAGGTCATCGCCCCGAGCAGCGCGAAGCCGACGATGAAGCTGAGGATGGAGCAGACGGTGAAGACGGGGTTGCGGAAGAGGTGCATGGGGAGCATGGGCTCCTTCGCCCGGAGCTCCACGAGGACGAAGGCGGCGAGCAGCAGCACCGCGCCCACGAGCAGCCCGGTGATCACCGACGAGCCCCAGGCGTACTCGTTCCCGCCCCACTCCAGGGCCAGGACCAGCCCCGAGGAGCCGAGGGCGACGAGCACGATGCCCGCGTAGTCGACGACCGGGCGGACGGCCGAGCGGACGACCGGGATGGTCCGGGCGGCCATGACGACCATGACGATCGCCACGGGGACGTTGACGTAGAAGCACCAGCGCCAGGTGGCGTGGTCGGTGAAGACGCCGCCGAGGGTCGGCCCGACGACGGTGGTCACGCCGAAGACGGCGCCGAGGGCCCCCTGGTACTTGCCGCGCTCGCGCAGCGGGATGACGTCCGCGATCAGCGCCATGGCCGTGACCATCAGCCCGCCCCCGCCGACGCCCTGCACGGCGCGGGCGGCGATCAGCATGGGCATGGAGGTCGCGGCGCCCGCGAAGACCGAGCCGCCGACGAAGACGACCGCGCTGACCTGGAAGACCACCTTGCGGCCGAACAGGTCGCCGAACTTGCCGACCAGGACCGTGGAGACCGTCTCGGCCAGCAGGTAGGCCGTCACCACCCAGGCCATGTGCCCGCCGCCGCCCAGGTCCGCGACGATCGTGGGCAGCGCGGTCGAGACGATCGTCTGGTCGAGGGCGGCGAGCAGCATGCCGAGCACGATCGTGACGAAGACGAGGTTGGTGCGGCGGCGGCCGAGCGCCGGGGGTGCGGGCGGGGCGGTTGCGGTGGCCGTGGTCATCGTGACGTACCTCCCGTGCCCAGCATTCGGTCAGCCGCCCGGCCGCGCCACCTCTGGCGGGCGCGGGGCCGAGCCAGGGGCGCGCAGTCGCGTGTCGCACGCTCTTGCCACTTGTTCGCAGCTGCCCCCTATCATCGAGCGCTCACGACGAGCGGTTCACGCGAGGAGTGGAAACGCCTGGACCAGTGACGAAAGCGCAAACGGACGGAGCACCGCCATGCACGTACCCGACGGGTTCATCAATGCCCCCGTCTCCCTGGCCGCCGGTGCCGTCGCCGCCACGGCCGTCGCGGTCAGCCTGCGCGGGGCGCGGCGGGAGCTCGACGAGCGGACGGCCCCGCTGGCCGGGCTCGTGGCCGCGTTCGTCTTCGCCGTCCAGATGCTGAACTTCCCCGTCGCCGCCGGCACCAGCGGGCATCTGCTGGGCGGCGCGCTGGCGGCGATCCTCGTCGGCCCCTATACCGGCGTCCTCTGTATATCCGTGGTGCTGCTGATGCAGGGCGTGCTGTTCGCGGACGGCGGTCTCACCGCGCTCGGCGTGAACGTCTGCGACATGGCCGTCGTCACGACGGTCGTCGCCTACGCCCTCTTCCGGCTGCTGGCGACCGTGCTGCCGCGGCGGCGCTCCTCGGTGACCGCCGCCGCGTTCGTGGCCGCGCTGGTGTCCGTACCGGCCGCGGCCGGGGCCTTCACCCTCCTGTACGCGCTGGGCGGCACGACGGACGTGCCGATCGGCAAGGTGTTCACGGCCATGGTCGGCGTGCACGTCCTCATCGGCCTCGGCGAGGCGGCGATCACCGCGCTGACCGTGGGCGCGGTCGTGGCCGTGCGGCCCGACCTGGTGTACGGCGCGCGCGGGCTGGCCAAGCCGCTCGAGCTGCGCAGGGCCGACGGAACGGTGATCGAGCCCGTGATCTCGCCCGTCGCCCCGCGCCCGGTCCGCCGCCTCGCGCTCGTCGGCCTCCTCGCCGCCCTCGCCCTCGCCGGCTTCGTCAGCTACTACGCCTCCACCAGCCCCGACGGCCTGGAGAAGGTCGCCCACGACAAGGGCATCGACAGCAAGGCCGAGGAGCACGCCGCCAAGGACTCGCCGCTGGCGGACTACCAGGTCAAGGACGTCGGCGACGCGCGGATCTCCGGCGGCCTGGCCGGCGTGATCGGCGTGGGGGCGACGCTGGCGGTGGGCACGGGCGTGTTCCTGACCGTCCGCCGGCGCCGCTCCCGGGCCGCGGCCGCCCCGGCGGGATCCGAGGCCGTCTGACATGGGAGCGGGTCACGCCCACAAGCTCTACCGGCACGCGCGCTCGCCCGTGCACGCCCTGCCGCCGCACTGCAAGATCGCGGCCGTCTTCTGCTTCGTACTCGTCGTGGTCGCCACCCCGCGCGAGGCGCTGTGGGCCTTCGGGCTGTACGCGCTGCTGCTGGCCGTCGTCACGGCCGCGGCCCGCGTCCCGGCGGCCTTCCTGCTGCGCCGGCTGCTGATCGAGGTGCCGTTCGTGGCCTTCGCCGTGCTGCTGCCGTTCGTGGCCCAGGGCGAGCGGGTGACGGTCTGGGGACTGTCGCTCAGCGAGTCCGGCCTGTGGGGCGCCTGGAACATCCTCGCCAAGGGGACGCTGGGCGTCGCCGCGTCGGTGCTGCTGGCCTCGACGACCGAGCTGCGCGCGCTGCTGCTGGGGCTGCAGCGGCTGCGGATGCCCCCGCTGCTGGTCCAGATCGCGTCCTTCATGATCCGCTACGGCGACGTGGTCACGGACGAGATGCGCCGCATGCGCATCGCCCGCGAGTCCCGCGGCTTCACCGCGCGCGGCGTACGCCACTGGAAGGTGCTGGCCACCTCGGCGGGGGCGCTGTTCATCCGCTCCTACGAGCGCGGCGAGCGCGTCCACCTGGCCATGGTGAGCCGGGGCTACACGGGCACGATGCCCGTGATCGACGAGGTGACGGCGACGCGTGCGCAGTGGACGTACGCCGCCGCGCTGCCGCTGGCCGCGCTGGCGGTCTGCCTGACCGGATGGATGCTGACATGACCCCTGCCACGCCCCCCTCGCTCGAGGTCTCCGGCCTCGCCTTCGCCTACCCCGACGGCCACCAGGCCCTCTTCGGCGTCGAGCTGTCCGTCGGGCGCGGCGAGCGCGTCGCCCTGCTCGGGCCCAACGGCGCCGGCAAGACCACGCTCGTCCTCCACCTCAACGGCATCCTCGGCGGCGGCGCGGGCTCGGTGCGGGTGGCCGGGCTGCCCGTGGACAAGCGCCACCTCGCCGAGATCCGCCGCCGCGTCGGCATCGTCTTCCAGGACCCCGACGACCAGCTCTTCATGCCCACCGTGCGCGAGGACGTGGCCTTCGGCCCGGCGGCGGCCGGGCTGCGCGGGGCGGAGCTGGCCGCCTGCGTGGACCGGGCGCTGGCCCGGGTCGGCATGTCCGGCTACGCCGACCGGCCCCCGCACCACCTCTCCTTCGGCCAGCGGCGGCGGGTGGCCGTGGCCACCGTCCTGGCCATGGAGCCGGAGATCCTCGTCCTCGACGAGCCGTCCTCCAACCTCGACCCGGCCTCCCGCCGGGAGCTCGCCGACATCCTGCGCTCCCTGGACGTCACCGTGCTGATGGTCACCCACGACCTGCCGTACGCCCTGGAGCTGTGCGAGCGTTCGGTGGTGCTCAGCGACGGCGTCATCGCCGCGGACGGCCCCACGCGGGAGCTTTTGTGCGACGAGGAGCTGATGGCCGCGCACCGGCTGGAGCTGCCGTTCGGCTTCGACCCGCGCTCGGTGGCCCTGCGGGGCTGAGCCCGCCCGAGGCCCCCGGTCCACGGGCCCGGCCGGTCACGATGCACCATGGTGGATGGATTTGTTGTGATCGGCACGTGGAAGCGGGAAACAGTGGCGGACGGGGACGTGGACGTGGACGTCCAGGGCACGGTGGCGGACGGTTTCGAACCGGTCCGGGACGCCTTCGCCGACAACTTCGCCCGGCGCGGTGAGCGCGGCGCGGCCCTGACCGTCTACCGGGACGGGCGCAGGGTCGTCGACCTGTGGGGCGGCGCGCGCGACGCCGACGGGGGCACGGAGCCGTGGCGGCGCGGCACCGCGCAGGTCGTCCGCTCCGCCACCAAGGGCGTGGCCGCCGCGGTCCTGCTCGTGCTGCACCAGCGCGGGCAGGTCGACCTGGACGCCCCGGTGGGCACGTACTGGCCGGAGTTCAAGGCGAACGGCAAGGACCGCGTCCTCGTGCGGCACCTGCTCGCGCACCGCGCCGGGCTGCCCGTGCTGGACACCCCGCTCACCCCCGCCCAGGCCGTCGACGGCGTCAGCGGGCCGCGGGCCGTCGCCGCACAGGCCCCGGCCTGGGAGCCGGGCACCGACCACGGCTACCACGCGCAGACGTACAGCTGGCTGCTCGGCGAGCTGGTGCTGCGGGTGACCGGGCGGAGCATCGGCGCGTGGGTGGCGGAGGAGATATCCGGCCCGCTGGGCCTGGACCTGTGGATCGGCCTGCCGGACGCCGAACGCGCCCGGGTGGGCCGCGTCGCCCCCGTCACGGCCCCGGCCGCCCCCGCCTCCGCCGGCCTGCGCGTACGCCCCAAGACGTCGGTCGCCGACGCCTACCGCGACCCGGCGTCGCTGACGCACCGGGCGTTCGCCGCGATCGAGCCGCCCGCCGACGAGAACGACCCCGCCTACCGCGCCGCCGAGCTGCCCGCCTCGGCGGGCATCGCCACGGCCGACGCGCTGGCCCGCTTCTACGCCTCGCTCATCGGCGTGGTGGACGGCGGCCGGCGCCTGTTCGCCCCCGCCACGCTGACCATGGCCCGCACGGAGGAGTCGGCGGGCCCTGACCGCGTCCTGGTCGTGAACACCCGCTTCGGCCTCGGATACATGCTCCACGGCCCGGCCTCGCCGCTGCTGGCGCCCGGCTCCTTCGGCCACCCGGGCCGCGGCGGGTCGCTGGCCTTCGCCGACCCCGAGTCGGGGATCGCGTTCGGCTACGTCACCAACGGCATGCAGAAGAACGTGACGGCCGACCCGCGCGCCCAGGCCCTGGTGCGGGCGGTTGGCAGGGCGCTGGCGGGGTAGTGCTCGCCGCATGGCGGCGACGGGGCGTTTCGAGGGCCACGCGGTACTGATCACGGGCGCGGGGCGCGGCATCGGGGCGGCCACGGCGCGCCGCTTCGCGTCGGAGGGCGCGGCGGTGCTGCTGACGGACGTGGACGGCGAGCGGGCCGCGAAGGCCGCGGCGGCGCTGCGGACGGACGGGCTGGGGGCCGAGTCGCTGGCGTGCGACGTCGCCGACGACGCCGCGGTCCGGGCGGCGGTGGACCGCGCGGTGGACCGTTTCGGCCGGCTGGACGTCCTGGTCAACAACGCCTTCTCCTGTCAGCCGGACCCGCCGCTGGTGGAGGACTATCCGGACGAGGTCTGGGCCCGGGACCTGGACGTCACGCTGACCGGCGCCCTGCGCTGCGTACGGGCGGCCATGCCGCACCTGGCGGCGGCGGGCGGCCGGGGCTCGGTGGTGAGCGTCGGCTCGGTCAACGGCGAGCAGGACTTCGGCAACCACGCCTACAGCGCGGCCAAGGCGGGCCTGGCGAGCCTGACCCGCACCCTGGCGGGCCAGTGCGCGCCCCGGGGCGTGCGGGTGAACCTGGTGGCGCCGGGCACGGTGCACACGCCCAACTGGGACGGCCGCGAGGAGGCGCTGGAGCGGGCTGCGGCCTTCTACCCGCTGGGGCGGGTGGGGCGGCCGGAGGACGTCGCCGCGGCGGTGGCGTTCCTGGCGTCGCCGGACGCCGCCTGGATCACGGGCGTCACGCTGCCCGTCGACGGCGGGATCCTCATCGGGAACGTGGGGCTGCGGGCCGCCCTGCGGGGGCCGGGTCAGGACCTCGGCGGGAGTTCCGGCCGCCTCAGGTCCGGCACGCCCGAGTAGTCCGGCGGTTCCGTCGCGCCGTGCCGCTCCAGCAGGTCCAGGGCCACGCGCACCGCGTCGTCGAGCTGCTTGTGGCGGCCCTCCGCCCAGTCCAGCGGGGTGCGGTCGACCTCGATGTCGGGTTCGACGCCGTGGTTCTCCACGCTCCAGCCGTACTCGTCGAACCACGCCGCGTTCATCGGCACGGTGATCGAGGTGCCGTCCACGAGCCGGTGGCGGCCCGTCATCCCGACGACGCCGCCCCAGGTGCGCAGGCCGACCACCGGCCCGATGCCCTGCAGCCGGAAGGCCGCGGTGATCATGTCGCCGTCGGAGGACGTCATCTCGTCGGCGATGGCGACGACCGGGCCGCGCGGGGCGTTGGAGGCGTACGACACGGGCTCGGCGTCGCGGGTGAGGTCCCAGCCGATGATGGTGCGGGTGAGCTGCTCCACCACCAGCTCGCTGATGTTGCCGCCGGCGTTGCCGCGGACGTCCACGATCAGCGCCGGCATGGACATCTCCCGGCGCAGGTCGCGGTTGAACTGCGCCCAGCCGGAGCCGCCCATGTCGGGGATGTGGAGGTAGCCGCACCGGCCGCCGCTGACCTCGCGGACCACCGCGCGGCGCTTGGCCACCCAGTCCTGGTAGCGCAGCGGCCGCTCGTCGACCAGCGGCACGACCGCGACCCGGCGTTCGTGCCCCTCGCCCTCGGGGGTGGTGAAGGTCAGCTCGACCGTCGTGCCGCCCGCCGCCGACAGCAGCGGGGACGGGCCGGTGACGGGGTCGACGGGGCGGCCGTCGACGTGGGTGAGCACCGCGCCCTCGCGGATGCCGGAACCGGCCAGCGGGGAGCGGGCCTTGGAGTCGGAGGAGTCGCCGGGCAGGATGCGCCGCACGGCCCACGAGCCGTCCTTGCGGTGGGTGAGGTTGGCGCCGAGCAGGCCGATGGCGCGCTGGTAGTGCGGCGGGCCCTCGTTGCGGCGGGCGGGGGTGACGTAGGCGTGGGAGGTGCCCAGCTCGCCGAGGACCTCGCGCAGCAGGTCGGCGAACTCGTCGGGCGAGGCGACGCGTTCGACCAGCGGACGGTACTGCTCCAGCACCCCGTCCCAGTCGACGCCGCACATGCCCGGCTCCCAGAAGTACGCCCGGATGATCCGGCCCGCCTCGGCGTAGGCCTGCCGCCACTCGGCGGCCGGGTCGACCTCGTGCAGGATGCGCCGCATGTCGATGTAGACGGTCGTGTCGCTGTCCCCGGGGTCCGTGGCGGGCACCGCCCGCAGGTCGCCCTCGTCGTTGAGGACCAGGCGGGTGCCGTCGCCGCTGACCGCGAACCAGTCCACGGAGGAGGTGAGTTCGGTGCGCTTGGCCTTGACGAGGTCGAAGTGCTCGAGCGTGGGGCGGCCGGAGGTGTCGGTGGGGTTGGCGAAGGTCTCGCCCAGCGCGCCGGAGATGGGCCAGCGCAGCCACACCAGGCCGCCGCCGTGGACGGGGTGGAGGGAGGAGTACTTCGAGGCGGCCACCGGGAAGGGCGTCACCCGGCTCTCGAGCCCCTCCGCCTCCACCGTCACCGCGCCCTCGGTGTCGCCGGCGTCCTCCAGGTCCAGGCCGCCGCCGGCCGGGCGGCCCTCCGTGGAGAGCGCGAAGGGCGAGGGCGTGGCGGAGGAGAGCGGGACGAGGTAGGGGCGGCAGCCCAGCGGGAAGGACAGGTCGCCGGTGTGCACGTCGTAGACCGGGTCGAAGCCGCGCCAGGAGAGGAAGGCGAGGTAGCGGCCGTCGCGGGTGAAGACCGGCTGCTCGTCCTCGAAGCGGCCGTCGGTGACGTCCACGACCGTCCGGTCCGAGAGCCTGCCGACCTTGATCTGCCGCAGCGAGCGCCCGATGCCCGGGTGCGACCAGGTCAGCCAGCCGGAGTCGGGCGAGAAGGCGAGGTCGCGCACGGGCCCGTTGGCGGACCGGACGAGCTCGGTGACCTCGCCGTCCCCTTCGGGGGTGGCGTCGACGAGCAGCAGCCGCCCGTCGTGGGCGGCGACGGCCAGGCGTCCGCCGTCCGGGGCGGCGATCAGCTCGTGCACCCGCCCGATGCGGCCCGCGGCCAGGCGGCGCGGTGCGGAGGGGCCGGCGGCGCGCGGCAGCTGGGCGATCTCGACGGCGTCCTCGCCGTCGGCGTCGGTGACGTAGGCGATGCGGCCGGTCGCCCCCAGCATCTCCGGCAGCCGCACCCGTACGCCCGGGGTGTCGGCGAGGGCGCGGGCGGGGCCGTCGCGGTGGGTCAGCCAGTACAGGCCGCCGCGCACCTGGACGGCGCTGGCGCGGCCCGTACGGTCGACGCTCAGCGACTGGATGTGGCGGGAGGCCTGCACCTGGTACGTGCGCCGCCCGGCGCGCGGCCCGCCGAGGCGGATGCCGAGCCGGCGCGGGGTGCCGTCGGCGGAGAGGTCCTCGGCGAGCCAGACGTCGCCGGCGCACTGGTAGACGACGCGCTCGCCGTCGGTGGAGGCGTGGCGGGCGTAGAAGTCGGCGTGGTCGGTGTGGCGGCGCAGGTCGGAGCCGTCGTGCCGGCAGGAGTAGAGGTTGCCGATGCCCTCGTGGTCGGAGAGGAAGGCGATGCGGTCGCCGACGAACATCACCGAGTCGAGGTGGCCGCCGAGGTCCGGTAGCAGCCGGGTGCCCCCCAGCCACAGCCGGCCTGTCGCGCCGCCCCGGTAGCGCTTCCAGGAGGCGGGCTCGTGCGGGGGCTTGCCGGTGAGGATCAGGGTCTTGTGCTCGCCGCCCACGTCGGCGACGGCGATGTCGGACAGCGGGCCCCAGGGCTGCTTGCCGCCGGGGTCGCCGTCGGTGGGCACCTTGTAGGCCCAGGAGTAGTACGAGAACGGCTGGCCGTGCGAGCTGACGGCGAGGATGTGGGAGACGCCGTTCTCGGGGGGTGTCCAGCCGCAGACCCGGGTGTCGGTGCTGCCCCAGTAGGTGAGCCGGCGGGCCGGGCCGCCGTCGACGGAGGCCAGGTGGATCTCCGGGTCGAGGCTGCGCCAGCTGGTGAAGGCGATGTGCCGCCCGTCGGGGGAGAAGCGCGGGTGCCCGACCCTGGTCCGGTCGACGGTCAGCCGCCAGGCCCGCGCGGCGCCCTCCCCGGCGGCGGGCAGCGGGGCCAGCCAGAGGTCGTCCTCGGCGGCGAAGCAGAGCCGGTCGCCGTGCAGATGGGGGAAGCGGAGGTAGGCGTCGTCGCTCACGCATCCCATGGTTTCGGCGCCCGGGAGCCCCGGCAACTCGGTTCGTGACGGAGAACACCGTCGAAACGATGTCGTTTCGATGAGCCGCCGGACGTCGCGGACGTATCCTCGTATCGGTACGAAACCGTTTCGTACGACTTCTCGTGAGGGGGGCGGCATGTCCACGGAACCACCCAAGCCGGCGGCGCGCCGCACCCGTTTGACCCCCGAGCGCGAGGCCGAGCTCTACGAGGCGGTGCTCGCGCTGCTGCGCGAGGTCGGCTACGACGCCCTGACCATGGACGCCGTGGCCGCGCGTACCCACTCCAGCAAGGCGACCCTCTACCGCCAGTGGAACGGCAAGCCGGAGCTGGTGGCCAAGGCCCTGCGGCACAACAAACCTGGCGGCATCGAGAGCATCGACACCGGTTCGGTGCGCGGTGACTTCCACGCCATGGTGTGCCAGGCCGATACGGAGCAGATGGAGAAGGACACCGCCCTGATGCGCGGGCTCGGCCACTCCGTGCACACCAACCCGGAACTCCACCGGGCGCTGCGCGAGTGGCTGATCGAGCCCGAGCTGGTGTGGCTGGACACCCTGCTCCGGCGCGCGGTCGACCGCGGCGAACTGGCGGCGGACAACCCCGCCATCCCCTTCGTCGCGCACATGATGATCGGCGGCTTCCTGGCCTGTCCGCTCATCGAGGACCGGGTGCCGGACGCCGGCTATCTCTCCCGCTACATCGACGCCGTGATCCTCCCCGCTCTCGGCGTCTGATCCCCCCACTCACACCCACACCCCCACTGAGGCCCCACCTGACGCACCGCTCTCGTCGGGCTGGTTCCGCATTCCAGTTCTCACGTATCCGATTCGTCACGAATCCGACCCGACAGGGAGCACCACACTCGTGGCCACGTTCCTCTACCGACTCGGCCGGCTCGCCTTCCGGCGGCGCTGGTACTTCGCCCTGATATGGGTGTTGCTGCTGGTGCTGGCCGGTGTCGGCGCCGCCACGGCGTCCAAGTCCACCAACAACGACTTCTCGATCCCCGGCACGGAGGCGCAGCAGGCGTTCGACCTGCTGGAGAAGCGTTTCCCCGGAAACACCGAACAGAACGCGAGCGCCCGCGTCGTCTTCAAGGCCCCCGACGGCCAGAAGCTGACGGACGCGAAGAACAAGAAGGCCGTCGAGCGGGTCATCGGTGACCTCCGCAAGAGCTCCCAGGTGGCCGGCGCCGCCGACCCGTTCGAGGGCAAGACCGTCAACAAGGACGAGACCATCGGCTACGCGTCCGCCGCGTACAAGGTCAAGTCCACCGACCTCACCGAGTCCTCGCGCGACGAGCTCAAGGACGCCGCCCGGCGCGGGCGCGACGCCGGGCTGACCGTGGAGGTCGGCGGCAGCGTCCTGCAGCAGATGCCCGAGGGCGGCTCGGAGATCATCGGCATCGCCGTGTCGGCGGTCGTCCTGGTCATCACCTTCGGCTCGCTGATCGCGGCCGGCCTGCCGCTGCTGACCGCCATCATCGGCGTGGGCATCGGCGTCTCCTCGATCGCCGCGCTGGCGCCCGTCCTGGACCTGTCCAGCAACACCTCCACGCTCGCCATGATGATCGGCCTCGCGGTCGGCATCGACTACGCCCTCTTCATCGTCTCCCGCTACCGCGCGGAGCTCGCCGAGGGCCGCGAGCGCGAGGAGGCCGCGGGCCGCGCCGTCGGCACCGCCGGCTCCGCGGTGGTCTTCGCGGGCCTGACGGTCGTCATCGCGCTGGCCGGCCTCGCGGTCGTCAACATCCCGATGCTGACCAAGATGGGCATGGCCGCGGCCGGCACGGTCACCATCGCCGTGCTGATCGCGCTCTCCCTCATCCCCGCGCTGCTGGGCTTCGCGGGCAAGCAGGTCCTCGCCCGCAAGACCCGCAAGGCCAAACCGGACGCGGCCGCCGAGGACAAGCCGAACATGGGCACCCGCTGGGCCCGCCTGGTGCTGCGCCGGCCGGTGCTGGTGCTCGCGGCCGGCGTGCTGGGCCTGGGCGCGATCGCCGTGCCCGCCGCCTCCCTGGAGCTGGGCCTGCCCGACGACGGCGCGGCGTCCAAGAACACCACCCAGCGCAAGGCCTACGACCTGCTGTCCGAGGGCTTCGGCCCGGGCTTCAACGGCCCGCTCATCGGCGTCATGGACCTGTCCGGGGCGAAGGACGCCAAGGGCGCGGCCCAGCGGGTCCACGACACCCTGGAGAAGCTGGACGACGTCGCCACCGTCACCCCGGCCCAGTTCAACAAGGCCGAGGACGCGGCGATGCTCATGGTCGTCCCGAAGTCCAAGCCGACCAGCACCGAGACCGAGGACCTCGTCCACGCCATCCGCGGCGAGAGCGCCTCGCTGAAGTCCGAGACCGGCGCCAAGGTGCTGGTCACGGGCTCGACGGCGATGAACATCGACGTCTCGCAGAAGCTCAACGACGCGCTGCTGCCCTACCTGGCGCTCGTCGTGGGCCTGGCCTTCCTGCTGCTGATGGTCGTCTTCCGCTCCGTGCTGGTGCCGCTGAAGGCCGCGCTGGGCTTCCTGCTGTCGGTCGTCGCCGCGCTCGGCGCCGTCGTCGCGGTCTTCCAGTGGGGCTGGCTGGGCGGCCTCTTCGGGGTCGAGGAGACCGGCCCGATCATGAGCATGATGCCGATCTTCATGGTGGGCGTCGTCTTCGGCCTCGCCATGGACTACGAGGTCTTCCTCGTCACGCGGATGCGCGAGGCCTACGTCCACGGCGAGCGCCCGGACGAGGCCGTCGTGACCGGCTTCCGGCACGGCGCGCGGGTCGTCACCGCGGCCGCCGTCATCATGATGAGCGTGTTCGCCGGCTTCATCGGCTCGTCCGAGCAGATGATCAAGATGATCGGCTTCGGCCTCGCCATCGCCGTCTTCTTCGACGCGTTCGTGGTCCGCATGGCGATCGTGCCGGCGGTGCTGGCCCTGCTGGGCAAGACGGCCTGGTGGCTGCCGCGCTGGCTCTCCAAGGTCCTGCCGAACGTGGACGTCGAGGGCGAGGGGCTGCAGAAGCACCTCGCGCCGGCGGCGCCGGCGGCGGCGTCCGGTGACACCGAAGCCGACCCCGACCTCGACGGGAAGCGCGAGCCGGCCCGCGTCTGACGCGTGATCGTCATGACGTGACAGTCGTGGCATGACAGTTGTGACATGACAGTCGTGGCATGACAGAGGGGCGCACCCTGCTCGGGTGCGCCCCTCGACCGCGACCAGGAGCGACTCAGAGACGGTCGTCCAGGTCGTCCTGGATGTCGTCGATGGAGCCCTGGCGGCCCTGCTGTTGCTGCCGGAGGCGCTCCTGCTCCTGCTGGCTCTTCTGCTGGCCCTTCTGCTGGCCCTGCTGCACCTTCTGCTGGGCCTGCTGCCCCTTCTGCTGCGCCTGCTGCTTGGTCTGCTCGGCCTTCTGCTTGGCCTTCTGCGCCTTGTTCTGCATCTCGTCCTTGATGCCCATGCGTGTTCACTCCTAGGGGAGATCGGGGAATCGGGGCCGCGATCAGCCTCACACGCCGGGACGAACCGCGCATTTCGATCAGTGACGCTCCGTGCTCGCTCCCGCGTCGGCGGCCCCGCCCGCCCCCACCAGGCCCACGCGCACCCCGCCCAGACGAGGTTCCACGCGCCGCATCTCGCGCGGGCCGCCCAGGGCGACGAGGCCCGGCAGCGCTCCCCGCAGCGGCTGCATCGCGCGCAGCCAGGACTGGGCGTAGACATGCGCCGAGCGCCGCTCGATGCCCGCCACCAGCCGGTCCACGGCCGGGCCCGCCGGATAGGTGCGGTTGGCCGGCCACGGCAGCCGCCGGCGCATCTCGCGCATCACCTCGAACTCGTCGGCGCCGCGCACCATGTCCGTGTCGGTCCAGCTCAGATACCCGACCCCGACCCGTACGCCCTTGTGCGCGACCTCGGCGCGCAGGCTGTGCGCGTACGCCTCGACGCCCGCCTTGGACGCGCAGTACGCCGTCATCATCGGCGCGGGGGCGAGGGCGGCCAGCGAGGCGATCTGGAGGAGGTAGCCGCGGCTCTCGGACAGCACGGGCAGAAAGGCGCGGCCGGTGACGGCGCTGCCGACGAGGTTGACCTCGATGACGCGGCGCCATGCGGCGAGGTCCGACTCCGCGAGCGGACCGCCGGTGGCCACGCCCGCGTTGGCGACGACGACGTCCACCTTGCCGAACCGGTCCTTCACCTCGCCCGCCACGCGCTCCATCGCCTCGTGGTCGGTGACGTCGGCGTGCCAGTGGGCGGTGTCGGAGCGCAGCGTCCCCGCGACCCGGCGCAGTTCGTCCGGCTCGAGCCCCACCAGCGCCACGCTCGCCCCGCGCGCGGACAGCTTGCGGGCCAGTAACTCCCCTACGCCGCGGGCCGCCCCGGTGACGACGGCGACCTGGCCGGCGAGGCTCGTACGGGGCCTCATCGCGTCGCCTCCTTCGCGGCGGCCGGCGCCCGTCGCGCTCCGGGCAGCCGCATGATCTGGTACTCGGCGAGGTCCAGCCGCCGGGTCTCCTTGCGGAACTCGGACGTCGTGCCGGGCCAGAGCGTGGTGTTGCGACCGTTCGCGTCCAGGTACCAGCTGCTGCAGCCGGTGCTCCACACCGTCCGCTCCATGCGCTGCTGGACCCTGCGGTTCCAGGCGCGGACGGCCGAGGGGCGGGCGTCGAGGGCGGCCCGGCCGCCGAGGGTGTCGAGCTGGCGGAGGAAGTCGGCCAGGTAGTTCAGCTGGGCCTCGATGATGAGGATCATCGAGCTGTTCCCCAGCCCGGTGTTGGGGCCCACGACGGTGAGGAAGTTGGGGAAGCCGGCGGCGCTGGCGCCGCGCAGGGCCGCCATGCCGTCCTTCCACTCCTCGGCCAGCGTGGTGCCCTCCACGCCCGTGATGCGGTCGGCGATCGGCAGGTCGGTGACGTGGAAGCCGGTGCCGAAGACGATGGCGTCCGCCTCGGCCTCGGTGCCGTCGGCGGCCACGAGCGTGGAGCCGCGCACCGCGGCGAGGCCGGAGGCGACCACGTCGACGTTGGGGCGGGTGAGCGCGGGGTAGTAGTCGTTGGACAGCAGGATGCGCTTGCAGCCGATGCGGTAGTCGGGCGTGAGCCGGGCGCGCAGGGCGGGGTCCTTGACGGCCTTGCGCAGATGGGATCTGGCGGTGCTCTCCACCAGCCGCAGCCGGTCCGGCCACTTGGTGAAGAGCCCGACCTGCAGCTCCCGGATGCCCCACACGGTGCCCCGGCGCAGCGCGGCGGTGGCGGGCACCTTCGCGTGCAGCCACTGCTCGGCGGCGGTGATCCTGCGGTCGGAGCGCGGCAGGACCCAGGGCGGGGTGCGCTGGAAGAGCGTGAGCCGGCGGACGTCCGGCTGGATGGCGGGCACGATCTGGATGGCGGAGGCGCCGGTGCCGATCACGGCGACGCGCTTGCCGCGCAGGTCGTAGTCGTGGTCCCAGCGGGCGGAGTGGAAGACCTTGCCGGGGAAGCCGTCGATGCCGGGCACGTCGGGGACGCTGGGGTCGGACAGCGCGCCGGTGGCGGAGACGACGACGTCGGCGGTCCAGCCGGGGCCGTCGGCGGTGGCGACCTCCCAGCGCAGCTCGTCGGCGTCCCAGCGCAGGGCGGTGACCTCGCAGTTCAGCCGCAGGTGCGGCCGCAGGCGGAAGGTGTCCACGATGTGCTCGAGGTAGCCGCGGATGGCGGACTGGCCGGAGAAGGTGCGCGGCCACTCGGGGTTGGGGGCGAAGGAGAAGGAGTACAGGTGGGAGGGGACGTCGCAGGTGCAGCCGGGGTAGGTGTTGTCCCGCCAGGTCCCGCCGACGGCGCCGGCGCGTTCCAGGACCACGAAGTCGGTGACGCCCTCGCGGCGCAACCGCACGGCCGCCCCCAGCCCTCCGAACCCGGAACCGATCACCGCCACGCGTACGTGCTGACGCTCATGCTCGGCCATGCCGCAGCCTCCCGGTCGACACACTCGACACAACGGTGCCAGCGATTACTGGCACAGTGGCGAGCGTAGGGGAGAGGCCTACCGGCCGTACATGGTTGTGGACAACGGGAGTTACCGCGGGTCGCACCTCCGGGGGCCGGGAGTCTGCCGGGGCCCCGGAAGGGTGAGCGCTACGCGCCGAAGACCGCCGTGACGGGGGCGTGGTCGCTCCAGCGCTCCGTGTGGGTGGCGGCGCGCTCCACGCGGGCCTTGAGGGCGCGGTCGGCGAGGCCGGGGGTGGCGGCGAGGTAGTCGATGCGCCAGCCGGAGTCGTTGTCGAAGGCGCGGCCGCGGTAGGACCACCAGGAGTAGGGGCCCGGGGCGCCCGGGTGGAGGGCGCGGACGACGTCCACGTACTCCGTGAAGACCTTGGTCAGCCACTCCCGCTCCTCGGGGAGGAAGCCGGCGCTCTTGCGGTTGGCCTTCCAGTTCTTCAGGTCGGCCTCGGTGTGGGCGATGTTCCAGTCGCCGCAGACCAGCACCTCGCGGCCGTCGGCCGCGGCCCGGGCCTTGAGGTCGACGAGGTAGGGGAGGAACTCCGCCATGAAGCGTTCCTTCTCGTCCTGGCGCTCCGTGCCGACCTCGCCCGAGGGCAGGTAGAGGCTGGCCACCGTCACGCCCGGCAGGTCGATCTCGGCGTACCGGCCGCTGCCGTCGAACTCAGCCGAGCCGAATCCCACGCGCACCGCGTCCGGCTCGCGCCGGGAGTAGAGCGAGACGCCCGCCCGGCCCTTGGCCGCCGCCGGGGCGTGCACCACGTGCCAGCCCTCGGGCTCGCGCACCTCGTCGGGCAGCTGGTGGGCCTCGGCGCGGACTTCCTGCAGGCAGACGACGTCGGCCTCGGTCGCGGCCAGCCACTCCACGAAGCCCTTCTTGGCGGCGGCGCGCAGTCCGTTCACATTTGCGGTGGTTACGGTCAGGTTCGACATTCCCGGCACGATACCCACTCCCGAAAACCGGTGCCGACCACCGGCTCCCCGACCCTACGCTGCCGTCATGAGGATCTTGCCTGTCCCCGTTGATCATCCGGACGCCGCAAAGCTCGATGACCAGGTGCAATCGGAGTACCTCGAGCGCTACGGCGACACCGATCTCGCCCCTATGGACCCCGCGCAGTTCGCCCCGCCGCGTGGCCTGTATCTCATCGCCTACGGCCCCGACGGCACGCCTTTGGCGTCCGGCGGCTGGCGGTCGATGGAGCGAGACGATGAAAGAGGTGAGGAGTACGCGGACGGCGACGCCGAGGTGAAGCGGATGTTCGTGGTCCGCGAGGCGCGCGGCCAGGGGCTGGCCCGGCGGATCCTGGCGGCGCTGGAGGACAGCGCGCGGGCGGCGGGCCGTACGCGCATGGTGCTGTCGACCGGGGACCGGCAGCCGGAGGCGATAGCCCTGTACCGCTCCAGCGGCTACGAGCCCGCCGTGCCGAAGTTCGGGTTCTACCGCACCTACGACTCCAGCCTCTGCTTCGCCAAGCCGCTCACCGGCGGCTGAGCGGCTGAGGGGCCGGCGGGCGCGGCCTACGAAGCTCCGCCGTGTCCCGCGATGGCCGCCTCGACCTCCTCGCGGATCTTCTCCGCCGGGTAGCGGCGCACCTCGCCGTACGGCGCGAACGCACCGTCCGCCACCGCGTGGTCCTCCTCGCGGACCTCGGCCATCAGCACCGTGCTGCCCGGCGGCACCTCCGCCGCCAGCATCTCCAGGGCGGCGTTGGAGGCGGTGGCCCGGCGGGCGTCGTGGGCGCCGCCGATCAGGCCGCCCGCGCCGAAGCCGACCAGCACGCCGAGCGGGCCCCCGAGGATGCCCAGCAGCCCGCCGAGCAGGCCGCCCATGGCGAAGGCCGTGGCCGTGCCGGTGTTGTCGACGGCGTCGGGGAAGTCCAGGACGCCTTCCGCGTCCCGTGCGATCACCGCGCCCTCGCGCAGGGTCAGGCCGCCGTCGGTGTGCGCCTGGCGCAGGGCGTCCAGGGCGCGGTGGCCCTTGTCGGCCGAGGACACGGACAGGAAGAGGATGTTGTCGTTCATGGCATCCACTCTTGTGCCCCGGCCCGTGCCCCGCACCTCAGCCGCCGCCCTCCGGCGGAGCCGGCCGCACCGCGTCCCGCAGGTCCAGCGTCGCCTCCGCTCCCCCGTCCCGGAGGTTGGCGAAGGTCAGCCGGGCGCCCAGCACCCGGGCCTGGCCCTGGGCGATCGTCAGCCCCAGGCCGAGGCCCGCTCCCGAGCCCGTGCGGAAGCGCTGCGGGCCGCCGGCGAGCAGGTGCCCGGGGAAGCCGGGCCCTTGGTCGCGGACCCGTATGACGCCGTCCTCAACCTCGGCGACGACGGGCCCGGCGCCGTGCCGGAAGGCGTTGGTGACGAGGTTGGCCAGTATCCGCTCCACGCGCCGGGCGTCCGTCTCCACCAGGCAGTCGCCGGTGATCCGCACCTCCGCCGTCTCCTGCCCGTCGCCGGCCGCCGCCCGCACCGCCCGCCGGGTCAGCTCGCCCAGCGCCCGTACGTCCGTCTCGGCGCGCTCGTCGGCGCCGTCGAGGCGGGCCACCTCCAGGACGTCCTCCACCAGCGACCGCACCCGCTGGGCGCGTTCGCGGACCATCTCGGCGGGGCGGCCCGGCGGCAGCAGCTCGGCGGCCGCGACCAGCCCGGCGACAGGGGTGCGCAGTTCGTGGGCGATGTTGGCGGTGACCTCGCGCTCGGCCTGGAGGCGGGCGGCGAGGGAGTCGGCCATCGTGTTGACGGCGTGGGTCAGCCGGGCGATCTCGTCCTTGCCGCCGCGCGGCCGCAGCCGGGCGACGAGGTCGCCGCCGGCGATGCGCTCGGCGGTGCGCGCGGAGGCGTTGAGGCGGCGGCCGGCCACGGTCGCCAGGCCCACCCCGACGACGCCGGCGAGCGCGGTGCCCACGCCGCCGGCCAGCCAGAGGTCCTCGTCGAGGCCCTGGAGGTTGCGGGTCTGGCGGAGGTAGGAGTGCTTGAGCACGACGATGTCGTCGCGGACCTTCGTCGCCGCCCACAGGACGGGCTCGGGGCCCGAGCGGTCCAGGTAGGTGGCGCGCTTTCCCTGCTCGGCGGCCCGGCGCAGGGGCGCGGGCAGGCGGTAGGGGTTGAGGATCACGCGGGGGCGGTCGACGCCGGCGGCGTGGTCCTCGGCGGCCGAGACCAGGCGCTGGTCGAGGGCGTCGCGCGCGGTCTCGAGCTGGTTGACGGCGGTGCGGTGGTGGACGACGAGGCCGATGAGGACGGCGACCAGCGCGGCGGTGGCGGTGATCGCCACCCCGATCTTCGTGCGCAGTCCCATGGGCCCGTCTTCTCCTCGGCTGCGGCGCTGCTAGCGCTGGGGGACGAAGAGCCGCAGGTCGCGCAGCTCGCGGTGCTGTTCGGGCGGGAGCCCGTCGGCCACGACCTCGGCCCGGCCGTAGTAGGCGGAACGGTCCTTCCGGACCAGGCCGGCGAGCGTGACCCTGGCCTGGTAGGGGGTGGCGCGGCAGGCGGGCAGGCACCAGTTGCCGGACACCTCGCCGGTGGCCTCGGCGGTCGGCCCGCCCCAGGTGCGCCAGCGCAGGCCGGTCAGCCGGACGGAGTCGCCGATCACGAAGGACGCCGGGCGGCGCAGCGGGGGTTGACCGGGCCCCTCCACGACCTGGACCGGCCCGGCGGTGGGGGCGGCGGTCTGCGCGGGACCGGCGACCTTGAGCCCGCCCGGGTCGGCGCAGCCGCACAGCAGCCCGTTCAGCAGGCCGGCGGTCAGGGCCACGGCGCCGAGTGCCGCGTTCAGTGGTCGCACGGGATTCCTCATGCTGTCGGGACGCGGGACGGACGGGGCAGGGCGGTCTGACGGGGCGAACGGGCCGTACGAACGGGGCAGGTCGGGCAGGACGGGGCGGGCCTAGCAGGCCCCGAGCGGCCCGTGGGGCCATTCGTGCCAAATGTAACCGGCGTGGCTGGTTCGACGCCCGTGCCCTTGACCGATTCCCTTCGCCGGCTCATAGGATCTGCGCGCTCACGTGGTCCGGTCCAGCCAGTCGCTCCCGCGTCACGGTGGAGGTCACCCATGCACATCGCCCGTCGCACGCTCCTCGGCGCCCTCGCCGGCTCCGCCGCACTCGGGACCGCGGGCGTGTCCGCCGCGGGGGCCGCGCCGGCCCCGGCGGGCGCGGCCGCCGCGCTGGCCCGCCTGTTGCCCCGGCACCACGGACAGGTCACCTTCCGTACCGTTCCCCGCCGGGGCGGCCGGGACGCCTTCCGGGTGTCGGGAGAGGCCGGCCGGATCACCGTCGAGGGCACCACCCCGGCCGTCCAGCTCACCGGCTTCCACCGGTACCTGCGGCAGGTCGCGCACGCCCACTTCTCCTGGAGCGGCACCCAGACCGGCCGCCTCCCCGACCGCCTCCCCGCCGTCGGCGCCCCGCTGGCCGGGACCTCCAACGCCGTCCACCGCTTCGCGCTCAACGACACCAACGACGGCTACACCGGCCCGTACCACGGCTGGGACTACTGGGAACGCGAGATCGACGTCCTGGCCCTGCACGGCTTCAACGAGGTGCTCGTCTACGCCGGAGCCGACGCCGTCTACCACCGCACCTTTATCGAACATGGTTACAGCGACGCCGAAGTGCGCCGGTGGGTTCCCGGCCCCGCCCACCAGCCGTGGTGGCTGCTGCAGAACATGGCGTCCTACGGCGGGCCCGTCTCCCGGGAGCTCCTCGACCGCCGCACCGACCTCGCGCGCAAGATCGTGCGCCGGCTGCGCGAGCTGGGCATGACGCCCGTACTGCCCGGCTACTACGGCACCGTCCCGCCCGGCTTCCCCGAGCGCAACAAGGGCGCCCGCGTCATCCCCCAGGGCGACTGGGGCGGCTTCCCCCGCCCCGACTGGCTCGACCCGCGCACCCCCCACTTCGCCGCCGTCGCCCGCACCTTCTACCGCGTGCAGCGAGAGCTCTACGGCGCGAGCCCGATGTACAAGATGGACCTGCTGCACGAGGGCGGCAACCCCGGCGACGTGCCCGTCGGCGACGCCGCCCGCGCCGTGGAGAAGGCGCTGCGCACCGCCCACCCCGGCGCGACCTGGGCCATCCTGGGCTGGCAGGAGAACCCCAAGCGGGCCATCATCGACGCCGTCGACCGCTCGCGGATGCTCATCCTCGACGGCGTCTCCGACCACTACTCCAAGGTCACCGACCGCGAGGCGGACTGGGCCGGCACGCCGTACGCCTTCGGCACCATCTGGAACTTCGGCGGCCACACCGCCCTGGGCGCCAACGCCCCCGACTGGGCGCGGCTGTACGACCGGTGGAGAACCAAGCCGGGCAGCGCCCTGCGCGGCATCGCCCTCATGCCCGAGGCCGCCGACAACAACCCCGCCGCCCTCGCCCTCTTCTCCGACCTGGCCTGGACGGACGGGCCCGTCGACCTCAAGGGCTGGTTCGAGCGGTGGCCCGTCCAGCGCTACGGCGGTACGGACGCCGACGCCGTGCGCGCCTGGGACGTGCTGCGCCGCACCGCGTACGGCACCTCGCGGGAGGACGGCTGGAGCGAGCAGGCCGACGGCCTCTTCGGCGCCCGTCCCGACCTGGCCGTGAACCGCGCCGCCGCCTGGTCGCCGCGAAAACTGCGCTACGACGCGGCCGAGTTCGACAAGGCGCTGCCCGCGCTCCTGGCGGTCGCCCCCGCGCTGCGCGACAGCTCCGCCTACCGCTACGACCTGCTGGACGTCGCCCGGCAGTGCGTGGCCAACCGCAGCCGGCTGCTGCTGCCGCGCCTCAAGGCGGCGTACGACGCCGGGGAGCGGGACCGCTTCGGGGAGCTGGCGGACCAGTGGATGGAGTGGATGGCCCTGCTCGAGCAGGTGGTGGCCACCGACGAGCGGCACCTGCTGGGCCGCTGGCTCGCCGACGCCCGCGCCTGGGGCTCCACCGCCGACGAACGCGAGCGGCTGCAGGCCGACGCGCTCTCCCTGCTGACGGTCTGGGGCCCGCGCGCCTCCGCCGACGGCGGCAAGCTGCACGACTACGCCAACCGCGAGTGGTCCGGGCTGGTCGGCGGCCTCTACCGGCTGCGCTGGAAGACGTACTTCACGGCGCTGGACGAGGCCCTGGAGAACGGCCGCGCGCCCCGGCCGGTCGACTGGTTCGCGCTGGAGGACCGCTGGACCCGGCAGCCGCCGGCCGTACGGACGCGGCCGGCCGGGGACCTCGTGCGGATCGCCCGCATGGTGGCGTCCCGGCTGTAGTCCCGGCCGAGGACTTCCTCTGAATAACGCGAACGCCGGGCGGGCCGTGGCCCGTCCGGCGTCCTCGTGATGCGTGGCGTGGCCTAGGAGGCCGCGGCCTTCTTCTTGGGGGCGACACCGTTCTTCGGCGTGCTCACGCTGCCCTCGCCGCCCGCGAGCTTCCACTCGTGGTGGTAGAGGTCCAGCGGGATGCGCCGCTCGAACAGCGGCGTACCGAAGATCTTCAGGTGCGCCGACAGCGCACCGGTGAGGTCCACGCCGCCGTACGCCGCCCACTTGCCGGAGGCCGAGGCCTTGCCGTCGCTGGACGCGGTGGCGCTGGCCTCGCCCTCGGCCCGCAGGTAGGGGGCGAGGTCGGCGCTCACGCCCACCGCGCCGTACAGCCCGACGGACGCCTCGGTGCCGAGGGACGCCTTGACCTTGCCGGAGGCGGAGGCCGTGGCGCGCACCGGGCTGACCTCGGAGTTCGCCTTGCTGATGCCCGTCCAGCCCTTGCCCCAGCTGTAGGAGCCGCCGACGGTGAAGTCGCCCTTCATCTCCTGCTTGACGTCGACGCTGAGCTTGCCCTCGGCGTCGACCTGCAGGTAGCAGGTGAGGTCGAGGTTGATGACGACCGGCACGGGCCCGACCTGGAGGACCGGGTCCGCGTGCAGCTTGGCGAAGGGCAGCCGCAGCGGCTTGTCCGCCGTGGTGGCCTTCGCCTCGCCCTTGAGCTCCCAGGCCGAGGACCAGTTGCCGTTCAGGGCCAGCGACGCGGTGCCGGGGCCGCCGCTCGAGCCGGTGCCCTTGCCGTTGTAGGAGAAGTCCACCTCGGGGGCCAGCTGGACGAAGCCGGAGGCCGAGGCCTCGGCCGAGACCGGGGAGCCCTCGGGGGTGGGGATGGAGGCGCCGACGTCCAGGCGGAGGTTGCCCAGGGGCACCTTGGCGCCCTTGGGGCCGGCGTGGATGCCGTCGGGCTTGGTCCAGGAGACCTGGACGCCCTTCATCAGCGGCACGACCTTGACGGCCGAGGGGTCCACGGGGACCTTGCCCTTGGCCTCGGAGTCGCCGAGCAGCGCGTCCAGGGTGGCCGGGGCCGTGTTGACCTCGGTGCCCTTGTCCGTGGCGCCGACCACCTTGGTGACCTTGGCCAGGACGCCGTGGGGAGCGCCGGGCGCGGGCGCGCTGGCGATGACGTCGCCGACGGCGACGCCCTCCCGCGCGGACTGCGACGGCTTGGGCGCGACGCCCTTGTCCGGCTTCTTCTTGCCGGCCGCGGGCGCGGCGGCGATGACGGCCTTGCCGCTCTTCTGGTCGAACGAGGCGACCTTCAGCGACGACTTGGCCGCCTTGACGCCCGTCCCCTTGTCGGCGCGGGCCACCGCGCTCGGGGCACCGGCCCCGGCCGGCGCTGCCGCGACGGCGAGCCCCGGGTCCGTGGGCGCGGCGGTGGCGGCGACCGGTTCGGCGTCGGTCGCCTTACCGGCGGCGGAGGAGCCGCCCGACGAGCAGGCGGTGACGGCCAGCAGGGACGCGGCGGTCAGTGCAGGTAAAACGGCATACCTGGTGGTTCTGCGCAAAGTTGAGTCCTTGTGTGCGTGAGGTGGGGGCGGTACGGGGGGAGTTGGCACCCGTGGACCGCATCACACGGCAGAGATACTCGCGGTAGCGATTCGCATGATCGTGTCATGACCCGACATGTCCGCAGAACCGTTTCTCCGGAGCTAAACGATGATCTGGATCACAATGGGCGGTAGGTCTGGACCACCCCGCGTGTCAGCGCCGCGTCAGCGCCCCCTGGCAGTGTTGTCCACGTCAAGGAGAGGTACTCGAAGCGGCCCAACGAGGTCCGGAAGCTCTTCCGGTCGGGGTGATCGCACCACCCCTCGCAGGTTCGAATCCTGCCCTCTCCGCCGGAAAGCGTCGAAGGGCGGCCCGCACAGGCGGGCCGCCCTTCGACGCGTCGGTGCTACGGGCCCGGAGGCCTAAGCCCCCGTCCTCCCCGTGGCGTTCCGCTCGCGAGGGGCCCCGGCGCCCTCCGGGGCGGCCTCCTCCCGCGCGGGGCGCCGCCAGGCGAGCGCGACGGTGACGGAGACCGCGAGGGCGACGGCGGCCGCGGCGAGGTAGACCGTGTCCAGGCCCTCGCCGGCCAGCGGCTGGGCGGCGACGGGCGAGAGGAACTGGCCCAGGAACATGGCGGCCGTGATCCCGCTGAGGGTGCGGCCGCGCACCTCGGCCGGCGTCCGCGCCACCAGCCAGGTGTTCAAGTGCGGGACGAGCAGCCCCACTCCGGTGCCGATCAGGGCCAGGCCCGCCAGGACGACGGGCACGCCGGGCGCGAAGCCGATCAGCGCGGCGCCCGCGCCCAGGACGGCGAAGACGACCGCGGCCAGGGCCGCCTCGCGCCGGCCCCGGGCGATGCGCCCGTAGTTGGCCGAGACGGTCGCCTGCACCGCGCTCATCGAGGCGAGGATCAGACCGCTGCCGACCGCCCCGACGCCCGCCAGGTCGGCCAGGTGGAAGGGGAGCTGGGTGGGGACCGTGTAGAACACGGCCTGGCCCACGAAGGCCAGCGCGAAGATGGCGAGGGCGGCGCCCGGCAGCGCCCGGCCGCCCGTGGTCCCCGCCCGCCGGACCGGGGGCTCGGCCCGGGCCGGCTCCTTGACGACCAGCGCGACCAGGGCGGCCAGCGGCAGGGCCGCCAGGTAGACCGCGAAGGGGCCCCGCCAGTCGAGGCCGGCCAGCAGCCCGCCGACCGAGAGGAACACCACGCCGCCCATCCCCATGGCCCCGGCCTGCAGGCCGAGCACCCGGGAGCGCTCGGGGCCGGAGTACAGGTCGGCCACCAGCGCCGTGGCCGCCGTCATCACCCCGGCCACCGCGAGGCCGAGCAGCACCCGGCCGGCCAGGATGGCGTAGACGTCGCCCAGCACCAGGCCCGAGCCGCCCGCCAGACCGTAGAGCACCACCGAGCCGACGAGGACGGGCTTGCGGCCCGCCCGGTCCACCAGGAGTCCGGCCACCGGCGCGCCCACCGCGATCGCCAGGGCGGGCACGGTGAGGACCAGGCGGACCAGGAAGGTGATGTCGTCGACGTCCGCGAAGTGCCGCCGCATGGCGGGCAGCGCGGGCGAGATCGTCGCGCCGGCCATCACCGTCAGCATGCTCACCAGCAGCAGCGTGACCAGGACCGGCCGGGCCGGTGCGGCCGGTGCGCCGGGGTGGGGGCGGTCGGTCATCGTGCGCTCCGTCCTTGGGGGTTGGCACGCGAAGTGGACCGCCGCCGGCTCGAGCGCCGGTGGAGCGTTCACGGGGTCCGCGGGCGTCCCCGACTGCCCGAGGCGGCTTCGAGCAGTGCTCGAGCATCCGGCCGCAGCCTGCAATGACGTAAGTCCCGGTGTGCAGAGGCGAAAGGACAGAACAGCGATGTTCTCTACAAACGCGGGCCAGATATGACCCGGCGCGTGGTGATTACCGGAATCGGCGTGCGCGCCCCCGGCGGGAACGGAACAAAGGCGTTCTGGGACCTGCTGTCGAACGGCCGTACCGCCACACGGAACATCTCCTTCTTCGACGCATCGCAGTTCCGGTCCCGGATCGCCGGCGAGGTCGACTTCGATGCGGTCGCCGAGGGATTCAGCCCGCGCGAGATCCGTCGCATGGACCGGGCGACCCAGTTCGCCGTGGCCTGCACCCGCGACGCGCTCGCGGACAGCGGGCTCGACCTGGGCTCCGTCGACCCGCACCGGGTCGGCGTGAGCCTGGGCAGCGCCGTCGCCTCGGCGACGAGCCTGGAGAACGAGTACCTGGTGATGTCGGACGCGGGCAAGTCCTGGGAGGTCGACCCGGCCTACCTGTCGCCGCACATGTTCGACTACCTCAGCCCCGGCGTCATGCCGGCCGAGGTGGCCTGGGAGGTCGGCGCCGAGGGCCCCGTGACGATGGTGTCCGACGGCTGCACCTCCGGCCTGGACTCGGTCGGGTACGCCGTCCAGCTGATCCGCGAGGGCACGGTCGACACCGTCGTCGCCGGCGCCGCGGACACCCCCGTCTCGCCGATCGTGGTCGCCTGCTTCGACGCGATCAAGGCGACGACGACGCGCAACGACGACCCCGCGCACGCCTCCCGGCCCTTCGACGGCACCCGCAACGGGTTCGTCCTCGCCGAGGGCGCGGCCATGTTCGTGCTCGAGGAGTACGAGGCGGCCAAGAAGCGCGGCGCGCACATCTACGCGGAGGTCGGCGGCTACGCCACCCGCTGCAACGCCCACCACATGACCGGTCTGCGCAAGGACGGCCGCGAGATGGCCGAGGCGATCCGGGTGTCCCTCGACGAGGCCCGCCTCGACGGCACCACGATCGACTACATCAACGCGCACGGCTCGGGCACCAAGCAGAACGACCGCCACGAGACGGCCGCGTTCAAGCGCAGCCTGGGCGACCACGCCTACAACGTCCCGGTGAGCTCCATCAAGTCGATGGTGGGCCACTCGCTGGGCGCCATCGGTTCCGTCGAGATCGCCGCCTCGCTGCTGGCGATCGAGCACAACGTCGTGCCGCCGACGGCCAACCTGCACACCCCCGACCCCGAGTGCGACCTGGACTACGTGCCGCTGACCGCGCGCGAGCAGCGCGTCGACACGGTCCTCACCGTGGGCAGCGGGTTCGGCGGTTTCCAGAGCGCGATGGTCCTGCACCGCCCGGAGGTGGCTTCCGTATGAGCACCGTCATCACTGGCATCGGCGCGGTCACGCCCAACGGCCTGGGCGCCGAGGAGTTCTGGAAGGCCACCCTGGCCGGCCACAACGCCGTCAAGGAGCTGACCGGCTTCGACGTCTCGAAGTACGCCTCCCGGCTGGCCGGGCAGATCACGGACTACGACGCCAAGGCGCACCTGCCCAGCCGGCTGCTGCCGCAGACCGACGTCTCCACCCGCTACGCCCTGACGGCGGCCGCGTGGGCGCTGGAGAACGCGGGCGTCACCGAGGAGACGCTGCCCGACTACGACATGGGCACGGTCACCTCCAACGCCCTGGGCGGCTTCGAGTTCACCCACCAGGAGTTCAACAAGCTCTGGTCCAAGGGCTCGGAGTTCGTCAGCGTCTACGAGTCGTTCGCCTGGTTCTACGCCGTCAACACCGGCCAGATCTCCATCCGCCACAAGCTGCGCGGCCCCAGCGCAGCGCTGGTGGGCGAGCAGGCGGGCGGCCTGGACGCCATCGGTCACGCCCGGCGCACCGTGCGGCGCGGCACCAAGCTGGTGGTCTCCGGCGGCGTCGACGCGGCGTTCGACCCGTGGGGCTGGGCCTCCCAGCTGGCGGGCGGCCTGGTCAGCACGGTCGCCGACCCCGAGGCCGCGTATCTGCCGTTCGACGAGCGGGCCGCGGGCTATGTGCCCGGCGAGGGCGGGGCGATCCTCATCGCCGAGGACTCCGCCTCCGCGCTCGAGCGCGGCGCGCCGCAGATCTACGGCGAGATCGCCGGCTACGCCTCCACGTTCGACCCCAAGCCGGAGTCCGGCCGGGAGCCGGGCCTGCGCCGGGCCGCCGAACTCGCCATCGAGGACGCGGGCCTGGTGCCCGCCGACATCGACGTGGTGTTCGCCGACGCCTCCGGCCTGCCGGACAAGGACCGCGAGGAGGCCGCGGCGCTGCGCGCGATCTTCGGCGTGCGCGGGGTGGCGGTGACCGCCCCCAAGGCGCTGACCGGCCGCATGTACGCCGGCGGCGGCCCCGCCGACCTGGTGGCGGCGCTGCTGTCGATCCGCGACGGCGTCGTCCCCGCCAGCGGCCACTCCTCGCGGATCCCCGAGGAGTACGGCATCGACCTGGTGGTCGGCGAGCCGCGCACGAAGCCCGTCGGGGCCGCCCTGGTGCTGGCCCGCGGCCGCTGGGGCTTCAACTCCGCGGTCGTCGTGACCCGGCACAGCAACTGACATCCCGCACTTCCACAGGAGAGACCCTCATGGCACAGCTCGGCATCGACGACCTGCGGCGCATCCTGATCGCCTGCGCGGGTGAGGACGACAGCATCGACCTCACCGGCGACATCCTCGACATCAGCTTCGAGGACCTCGGCTACGACTCCCTCGCCCTGATGGAGAGCACCGCCCGGATCAAGCAGGAGTACGGCATCGACCTCTCCGACGACGCCGTCGGCGACGTGGAGACGCCCCGCGCCCTCCTCGACCTGGTGAACGCCACCGAGGTCGCCGCCGCCTGATCCGCCGGCCGGCGACCCATGGGGCCCGTATCCCGCCCGGCGGGGGGATACGGGCCCCTGCCCATCAGCGCCGGGCAGGCGCACCGCTCAAGCCGAGGAGAACCTCTCATGGAACGACCCGTGATCCACCGCACCGAGCACACCCTCGTCGTCTCCGCGCCCGCCCGGGTGCTCTACGACCTGGTCTCCGACGTCACGCTGTGGCCGGCCGTGTTCGGGCCGAGCGTGCACGTCCGTCACCTCGAGCGCACCGAGCGCTCCGAGGTGTTCGAGATCTGGGCCCAGGTCAACGGCAAGGTCGCCAACTGGACCTCGCGGCGGGCCCTGGACCCCGAGCGGCTCTATGTGAGCTTCCGGCAGCAGCGCAGCTTCCCGCCCGTCACCTCGATGGGCGGCGGCTGGCTCTTCCGCTCCCTGCCCGACGGCCGCACCGAGGTCGTGCTGCGGCACCGCTTCAGCGTGGAGGGCGACGACCCGCAGGCCGTGCAGAACCTGCTGGCCGCGCTGGACCGCAACAGCGGCGAGGAGCTGGCGGCCCTGGCCCGGGTGGCGGAGCTCGGCCACCCGGTCGAGGACATCGTGTTCTCCTTCACCGACATCGTCCCGCTGGAGGGCGGCGCCGAGTCCGCGTACGACTTCGTCAACCGCGCCGACCTGTGGGCCGAGCGGCTGCCGCACGTCAGCAGCGTGGTGCTGACCGAGGACGTCCCCGGGGTGCAGGACCTGCGCATGGAGACCCTGACCGCGGACGGTTCGACGCACACCACGCGCTCGACCCGCATCTGCAAGGCCCCCTCGTGGATCGCCTACAAGCAGAGCATCCTGCCGAAGCTGCTGACCGGCCACAGCGGTCTGTGGACCTTCACCGACGGCCCGGACGGCCCGCTGGCCACGGCCCGCCACACGGTGGCCCTCAACCCGGCGACCGTCACCGAGGTCCTGGGCGAGCAGGCCACGCTCGACGACGCGCGGACCTTCATCCGCGAGGCCCTGGGCCGCAACAGCCTGGCGACGATGACCCACGCGGCCGCGTACGCCAAGGAGCACGGCGGCGTGACCGCGTAGGGCGCCGCCCGCGTCCGTCCCCCACGACGACGCCGGCTTCCGGACCCGGAAGGGTGCGGAGGCCGGCGTCGTCGTGTTCGCCCGGCCCAACGACGCGCCCACGCGACGCGCCCGCGCCCCCTCCCGGGGGAACGGGAGGGGGCGCGGGCGGGAGTGCGGTGTGCGGGCCGGTCAGTAGTTGCCCAGGCCGCCGCAGACGTTGAGGGCCTGCGCGGTGACGGCGGCCGCGTCGTCGCTGACCAGGTACTCGACCATGGCGGCGACCTCGCGGGTCTCCACGTAGCGGCCCAGCGGCACCCGGGTGGTGATGCGGTCGTGGGCTTCCTGCTCGCTGACGCCCCAGATGCCGGAGTAGTGACCGCGCACCCGCTCGGCCATCGGCGTCTCGACGAAGCCGGGGCACACGGCGTTCACGGTGATGCCGGTGCGGGCCAGCTCCAGGCCGAGCGCCTTGCTGAAGCCGACGACGCCGTGCTTGGACGCCGAGTAGGGGGCGGCGTGGACGACGCCCTGCTTGCCGCCGGTGGAAGCGATGCTGATGATGCGGCCGCGCTTCTTCTCGAGCATGCCGCCGGCGTTCAGCACCTCCTTGGTCATCAGGAAGACGCTGTTGAGGTTGGTGTTGATCACGTCGAACCACAGCTCGTCGGGGACCTCGTTGGTCGCGCCGCCACCGCTGCGGCCGGCGTTGTTGACGAGGATGTCGACCGTGCCGAAGCGGTCCACCGCGGACGCCACGAACGCCTTGATCTGGGCCGGGTCCGCGACGTCACAGGTGGTGCCGTCGACCTCGAACCCCTCGTCGCTCAGCTCCTTGATCGTGGCGGCCAGCTGGTCGGCCTGGCGGGCGCAGAGGTAGACGCGGGCGCCGAGCCCGGCGAGCCGGCGGGCGATCTCGAGGCCGATCCCGCTGGTCGCGCCCGTGACGAGGGCGACCGGCTTGACTTCCTGTGCCATGTGCTTCTCCCGAATAGCTGCTGTGGGCAGGTCCGGCGCCGAGCCTGTCGGGGATTCCTCGCGTCGCGCTGGAACGCCCCTGGAAGGCACCTTGCGGCCCTCCGCCGACGCCCCGACGGTTCTCAAGGGCGATTCGAGGCGGGGCCGCGATTCTTGCGGAACCCCGTCAGCCACTCCGTAAGGGACCGAGATGACCGCGACGACCGTCAGCAGCGACCTCTACACGCAGGTGCAGCACTTCTACGCGCGCCAGATGCAGGCCCTGGACAACGGCCGGATCGAGGAGTACGCCGCCACCTTCACCAAGGACGGCAGCTTCCAGCACTCCCCCGGCATCGACCCCGTGCTCGGCCGCGACAACATCCTCGCCGAGCTGCGCTCCTTCCTGAAGAAGTACGACGACGACCCCACCCAGCGCCGCCACTACTTCAACCAGATGATCCTCGACCCCCAGGAGGACGGCAGCCTCCGCTCCACCGTCTACGCCCTGATCATCCGCGTGCGCCCCAACGAGCAGCCGGAGGTCTGGCCGAGCACCGTGGTGCACGACGTCATCGACCTGACGGACGGCGAGATCCTGCTGCGCTCCCGCTCCGTCAGCTACGACCAGCTGGTCTGAGCCGATGAAGGCGTCGCCGACCCCGGAACGGCTGCTGGCCCACGCGGACGCAGCGCTGCGCAGCGCCATGGCGGCCGCGACCGCCCGTACGCCGTCCCGGCTGGCCAAGGCAGCGGCCGGTGCCGCCTATCTGGATCTGTGGGCGTGCGAGCGGCTGCTGCGCGCCGACGGGGGAATCAGATCCGCCAGCGCCCGTTTCCTCGTGCCGCGCCTGCTGATGGAGAGCGTCGACGGGCTGACCGTGCTGCTGGGGACCGAGCTGCACCGGGCGAGCCGGGCCAGCGCCGAGTACCGGCGCCGGGCCCGCCTGCTCGGTGAGGCGATGTGGCACCCGGACCACGAGGAACGCCTGATGGCGGTGGTGGAGCGGCTGTCCCTGCCGCTCTACGGCGACGACCGGCTCTCGCGCCCCATGACGTCGGTGCGGCCGATGTCCCTGCCCACCGCCCTGCACAGGATGCTGGACGATCTGGAGCGCGAACGCCGGCAGCTGATCGACGACTGCGCCCTGTCCGAGGGCAGTCCGACGGCACGGGACTGGGCACGGGCGGACCGCTACGCGCTGCTGACCGCGGCCGCCGCGTGCGTCGACGACTGGCAGCGCCGCAAGGGCCACCGGCAGCACCGGCTCGCGGACCTGACCCGCCTGGTGGGGGCGCTGTCCCGGCTGGCGGTACGGCTCGACCGGGAGCCGGCCGGTCCCGACGCCGAGCTGAGCGGGGCCCTGTTCGACGAGGCGGACCTGTACTGCCGCACGTCGTCGGTCGTGGTGCGGACCGCGCGCTCGGCCGCCCGCCAGCTGGCCGGCGTGTGATCCCTCCCTCCCCCGAAGGCCGGAAAGGTCCCCCCATGCCCGCTGTAGAGCTCGTGCACGCCGACGGCCCGGGCGGCGCCTGGGCGACGTCGGTGTCCACGGCCGTACGCGAGGGCCGGACCGTGGTCCTGCACTGCCTCGTCGAGGAGTGGAAGGCGCCCGACAGCCCGGAGCTGTCCCTGCTGCTGGGCCGCGAGCACCGCCGCTACGCCTCCACGCGGCACCCCGCCTGCAAGGACCGGTTCGTGGCCTCCCGGCGGCTGATCAAGTACGCGGCGTCGGCGGTACTCGGCGTCTCCCCCTGGACGCTGGAGCTGGCGATCAGCCCGGGCGGCCGCAAGTACCTGCGCGGTTGCGGCTGGCTCGGGCTGAGCCTGAGCCACACGGGCGACCTGCTGGTGCTCGCGCTGAGCGCCACGGGCCGCGTCGGCGCCGACAGCGAGGCGCTCAGCCGGTCGATGTGCAACCCGGCGCTGGTGCGCCGGGTGTGCACGGACGCCGAGATGGAGGCCCTGGGCGACCTGCCGGCCGGTGAGCGGGGCCGGGCGATGCTGCGGCTGTGGACCCTGAAGGAGGCCTACACCAAGGCCATCGGCGTCGGCATGCGGCTGCCCTTCCGCGAGTTCGGGTTCGCGGTGGACGACGACAGGGCCGTACTGCGCGACGCCGAGGGGGCGCCGGCGCATCCGGTGGAGTGGGAGTTCACCACCCACTGGATCGACGCCGACGACTCGTATGTCGTGAGTACGGCCCAGACCCGGTCTCCCGGGTATCGGTTCGCCGACTAGCCCGCCGCCCTCCTCACCGCTCTACGCGGTGAGCAACGCATGGGTGGGGGCGGGCACTTCGAGCCGCTCGTCGTTGGCGAGGACGGCCTGGTGCAGGCGCTGCAGCCGAGGCGACGGCTCCACGCCGAGCTCCTCGACCAGGGCGCGGCGCAGCGACTGGAAGGCGTCGAGCGCCCGCCAGGGGTGGCCTGCCCGGTACAGGGCGGTCATCAGCTGGGCGCACAGCGCCTCGTGCATCGGCTGCTGGGCGACCAGCATGCGCAGCTCGCCGATGAGTTCGGCGTGCCGGCCGAGCTGGAGGTCGGCCTCGATGCGCAGCTCGAGGGCGCGGGTGCGCTCCTCCTGCATGCCGATGATCTCCATGCCCAGCACCTCGCCGACCGGTACGTCGACGAGCGCGGGACCCCGCCACAGCTCCAGCGCCCGGCTCAGCTCGGCGGTGGCGGTGGCGGGGTCGTTCTCCCCCATGGCGCGGCTGCCGCGCCGGACGAGCTGCTGGAACTCCAGCAGGTCGCAGGAGTACTCCATCGGGTTGAGCTGGTACCCGCCGTAGCAGGTCGCCAGGATGTCCTTGGCCGTACGGCCGTCCTCCTGCGGCCCCGCCTCGCTGATCTTCCGGCGGAGCTGAAGGATGTAGGTCTGCAGTGTGGTGGCGGCGCTACGCGGAATGGCGTCGCCCCACACTTCGGTCATCAGGGTTTCCACCGCGACGACACGGCCCGCGCGAATGGCGAGCAGAGCGAGAATCTGTCGGGGCTTCCCTGCGGTCGGCACAATCGAGGTGCCGTTCACCCGTGCCGCGATCGGTCCCAGAACTTCGATTTGCATGACTGGAGCATCGCAGCCAGGTTTCGGCTTCAACCAGTGCATGGGGCATGAGTGGGTATGAAAATCTCATACCCGGTCCTTATCAGTCCTTGATGGTGCAGATCACAGCGCCGGACGATACCGATGCCCCGACCTCCGCCGCCAGGTCCTTGACCGTGCCGCTGCGGTGGGCGTTGAGCGGCTGCTCCATCTTCATCGCCTCCAGGACGATGACCAGGTCGCCCTCCTGGACCTCCTGCCCGTCCGCCACGGCCACCTTGACGATGGTGCCCTGCATCGGCGACATCAATGCGTCTCCGGACACGGCGGGGCCGGATTTCCGGGCCGCGCGCCGTTGCTTGGGCCTGGCGGTGGCGGGAGCGGCCGCCACGGCCCCGAGGGAGGCCGGGAGCGTGACCTCGAGGCGTTTGCCGCCGACCTCGACGACGACGGTCTCGCGGCCGGGGGTTTCCTCGTCCTCGTCCGGGGTGACGCCGGTGAAGGGGGTGATGGTGTTGTCGAACTCGGTCTCGATCCACCGGGTGTGGATACGGAACGGGTCGGAGGTGAAGGCGGGGTCGGTGACGACGGCCTGGTGGAAGGGGATGGCGGTGGCCATGCCCTCGACCTGGAACTCCGCCAGCGCCCGCGCCGCCCGCTGCAGCGCCTGCTCACGGCTCGCACCGGTCACGATGAGCTTGGCCAGCAGCGAGTCCCACGCCGGACCGATCACCGATCCGGATTCGACGCCCGCGTCGAGGCGGACGCCGGGGCCGGTGGGGGTGCGAAGCGGGTGACGGTGCCGGGGGCGGGCAGGAAGTTACGGCCCGGGTCCTCGCCGTTGATCCGGAACTCGAAGGAGTGCCCGCGCACGACCGGGTCGTCGTAGCCGAGTTCCTCGCCGTCGGCGATGCGGAACATCTCGCGCACGAGGTCGAGGCCGGTGACTTCTTCGGTGACGGGGTGTTCGACCTGCAGGCGGGTGTTGACCTCGAGGAAGGAGATCGTGCCGTCCGCGCCGACGAGGAACTCCACCGTGCCCGCGCCGACGTAGCCGGCTTCCTTGAGGATCGCCTTGGAGGCCGTGTAGAGCTGGGCGTTCTGCTCGTCCGACAGGAACGGCGCCGGCGCTTCTTCCACCAGTTTCTGGTGGCGGCGCTGGAGGGAGCAGTCGCGGGTGGAGACGACCACGACGTTGCCATGCTGGTCTGCGAGGCACTGGGTTTCGACGTGGCGGGGCTTGTCGAGGTAGCGCTCGACGAAGCACTCGCCGCGGCCGAACGCTGCGACGGCTTCGCGGACGGCGGAGTCGTAGAGCTCGGGGACCTCGTCCAGGGTCCGGGCGACCTTCAGGCCACGGCCGCCGCCGCCGAAGGCGGCCTTGATCGCGATCGGCAGGCCGTGCTCGCGGGCGAAGGCGACGACCTCGTCCGCGCCGCTGACGGGGTCGGGGGTGCCGGCGACCAGGGGCGCGCCGGCACGCTGGGCGATGTGGCGGGCCGCGACCTTGTCGCCGAGGTCGCGGATGGCCTGCGGGGGCGGACCGATCCAGGTCAGCCCGGCATCGAGGACGGCCTGGGCGAACTCGGCGTTCTCGGAGAGGAACCCGTAGCCGGGGTGGATGGCATCCGCTCCGGATTCGGCGGCCGCGGCGAGGACCTTGGCCATGTCCAGATAGCTGGTGGCGGGAGTGTCACCGCCCAGCGCGTACGCCTCGTCAGCCGCCCGGACATGCAACGCGTCACGATCCGGATCGGCATAGACCGCCACACTGGCGATCCCCGCGTCCCGGCACGCACGAGCGACACGGACAGCGATTTCGCCACGATTGGCGATCAACACCTTACGCAGGCTCACTTCTCGTCCTTCACACTGAGGTCGGCCGGGACGGTCACGAGGAGACCGCCCCGGAAGACGGCTGGTCTGCAGGGCAGTGATGCCGTCCGAGGCTGTGGTGCACGGCTCGAGGCATGCTGGAAACTGCCTGGAAGTCCCCCCTCCGGGAGACGCGTGGGAGATGTGCGGGAGAGCTCCCGGCGCCCGGGTCAGGCGTGGCAGGCGGGGAGCCCGCCGTTGAACTCGACCATCTCGGCGAAGACCGCGGGCATGTCGACCGGCGAGCCCGGGGCGACGCCCTTCTCCTCGAGGTAGGCGCGGTGCAGGTTGGGCACGATCCGCTCGGAGTCCAGCAGGCCCTTGTACTCGCCCAGGTCGGTCTCGCGCGCCACCTCCACCGGGGTCAGGCCCGCCGCGACGCCCTCCCTGGCGAGCCGCTGGAGCATGCGGAAGTAGCCCTCCGTGCTGTCGAGCAGCTCCGGGCCGGCCACCGGCCCGTGCCCGGAGACCACGACCTCGGGGCCGAGCGCGCGCAGGGCGTCCACCGCCGCGAGCGACCCGGACACCGAGCCCATCGGGCAGAACGGCGTGGCGCCGGACATCACCAGGTCGCCGGTGAACAGCACCCGCTGCTCGGGCAGCCACACCACCGTGTCGTTGGTGGTGTGGGCCGGGCCCAGGTGCATCAGCTCCACCCGCACGGAGCCGGCGTGGAGGGTCAGCCGGTCGTCGAAGGTCACCTGCGGCGGGGTCAGTTCGACGTCGCCCCAGCACACGTCGGGCCACAGCGTCGTCAGGTGCAGACCGATCTGCAGCACCTCGTCGCGGGTGCGCCGGTGACCGATGACGACGGCCTCGGGGAAGACGAAGTTGCCGAAGGTGTGGTCGCCGTGCGAGTGGGTGTTGACCAGCATCCTGGGCGCGGCCGGATTCACACCCTTGACGGCGTCGCGCAGGGCGTGGGCGCGGGCCTCGGTGGCGGCGGTGTCGATCAACAGCGCCTCGCCGTCCGCCACCACGACACCCGCGTTGTTCACGCACCAACCGCCGTCGGGCTGGACGTAGGCGTGGACGTTCTCCGCCACTTCGGTGAGCTTCGGCGACATGTTCTTCTCCTCGGGGGATCGCTTCGGTTCTGGCCGAAGCCTTTCGGTCCCGGCTCGAGGCACACCGGATGCCGCGCTCAAGTGATGTTCATGGGGAGCCCCTCACGATGGCCGCCAACGAACAACCTACGGAGGGAACGCACATGGGTCTGAGGGCACGGTTGAGCGGTACCGCCCTGGCGACGGCGCTGTTCGTCGCTTTCGTTCCGGCCACGGCCAACGCCGCCGAGGACGGCGAGGAGGGCTCGCACACCGTCTTCAGCGACAACTTCCAGTCGGGCTTCGACACCACGAACAAGTGGTTCCAGATGCCCGTGGGCGGGCTGACCAGCGGTGACGGCATCACCAGCACATCCTCGGCGGGCCTGAAGGTCGTCCCGAGCGGCAAGGACTCCGCCGGCAACCCCGCCTTCGCGTACACCACGGGCCAGCAATCGGCCGGCGGCCAGGGTGACGCCGACCACCTGAAGTACCTGACCTCACCGCGGCACTACTCGACGAAGGGCTTCCCCGGCTGGGACACGCCCGACTTCGGCACGCAGTCGTGCAACACCCGGATGGGGGTGACGACCACCAACACCGACAAGCACCCGTTCGGCGCCGCGGTCTCCAACGCCCAGACCGACCCCCGCCTCGCCTCCGGCGCGCTGGTCTCCTTCGACCAGGAGACCAACATGGTCTTCGACTTCTTCGTCACCAACAACACGGTGTACGCGTTCTACGAGCGCCTGCGCTCCCCGGGGAGCACCTACGCCTCGTTCAGCTACGCCGTGCCGGTGATGACCATCACCAAGGGCCAGCAGGTGGCGTACAGCATCACCCTCGACCAGCAGCGCACCCGTGCCCGCTGGAAGGTCAACGGGGTCACCATGCTGACCGTCAGCAAGATCGGCACGCGCGCCCTCGACCGCAAGTACCTGCTGATCGACCACGGCGGCAACGACGAGGTCGTCGCCCCGCGCCAGATGCAGTGCGCACTGGGGACGTTCACGCTGCTCGACGGGTCGGGAGCGGACGGCAAGGGCCTGGTCAAGCTGGACTCGACGGCCAACTCCTACTACAAGCCGTCAGTCGGCGCGCCCACCGCGCAGTCCTTCTTCGACGACCAGAGCCTGGCCGGCAACCGCCTGTGGGGGCAGGGGGCTCAGCTTCAGGTGGCCTCCTTCAGCGTCTCGGCGAGCTGACGGGCGGGTCACGTCCTGATCCGACGTGACGTCCTGAGCGGGGGTGGCGTCGGAACCGCCCCTTCCCAGACCGACCACTGAAAGAAACCAGCTCAGCGGTTTTGTGTCAAGAGAGGGCCGGTCCATTCCGCCACGGGGGCGGAACGGACCGGCCCTCGCCGCGACTCGAGCCCGCCCCGAGCGGCGTTCCATCGGCGTCGCGCAGGATCGGCCCTCCCGAACGCCGGCACTAGGAGGGCGAGGATGCGCACACAGGCTCCGGAAGGGACCGGGCTGACGTCCCGGTCCGTCGAACTGGCCGAACTGGCCCGGCATCGCGCCCAGGACGCGGAGGAGCAGCGCCGGCTGACGCCCGACGTGGTCGAGCACATGCTCCGGACGGGCTTCGCACGGCACTTCACGCCGACCGCCCAGGGCGGCGAGGACGGCACGTTCGAGGAGCTCACCCAGGCGCTGATCACCGTCGCCGAGGCCGACACGGCCACCGCGTGGTGCGCGTCGATCGCGGCGAGCCTGTCCCGCATGGCCGCCTACCTCCCCACGGAGGCGCACGCGGACGTGTGGCGCGAGGGGCCCGACACCTTCCTGGTGGGCACCCTGTCGCCGCTGGGCAAGGCCACTCCGGCGCCCGGCGGCTGGCGGGTCAGCGGCTCCTGGGCGTACATCAGCGGCATCGACTACTCCGACTGGGCGCTGGTGTGCGCCGTCGTCCCCCGGGCCGAGGGGGAGCCGCAGGACGGCCCGCCGCCGGCCCGGATCTTCGCGCTGCCGCGCGGCGCGTACGCCGTCAAGGACACCTGGACCAGCTCCGGCATGCGCGGCACGGGCAGCAACACCCTGATCGCGGACGACGTGTTCGTCCCCGAGACGCACAGCTACAGCCGCCGCCGGCTCTTCGACGGTGCGCCGCTGGGGTCGGACGCCGCGTGCCACACGGTGCCGCTGCAGGCCGCCAACGGTCTGTCGTTCGCGGTGCCCGCCGTGGGCGCCGCCCGGGGCGCGCTCGCCCGGTGGACCACCGAGACGGCCGGCCGCCTGGCCCGGGGCGCGGGCAGGCCCGGGATGCCGGGGCCCGTGCGGACCACCTACGAGGCCGCCCTGTCCCGCAGCGCCGGCGAGATCGACAGCGCCCAGCTGCTGCTCGAGCGCGCCTCCCGCCTCGCGGACAAGGGCCCGGCCGTCACCGCCGGGGAGACGGCCCGCAACCTGCGCGACTGCGCGCTCTCCGCCGAGATGACCGTGAGCGCGGTCAACCGCCTGTTCTCGACCGCCGGCACCTCCGGGCAGGCCACGGACAGCCCGCTGCAGCGCGCCTGGCGCGACGTGAACTCCATCTCCACCCATGTGCTGCTGGCCTTCGACCCGGCGGCCACGCTGTACGCCTCGCACACGTTCGGTCTCTGACCTCTCCGCCCGGAGACCTCTCCGCACGCGCGCGCACGAACGGCGCCGGGGACCCGTACCTCCACGGGCCCCCGGCGCCGCTTTGCGTTGGGGGGAAGAGGACTCCGGCCGGGCGGGAAAAGCCGCACCCGCCGGACCGGCTCCTGGAGGGCCGGTCCGGCGGGTGGCGGTGCGGCCGGGATCCCCGTCCGGCCGCGGGGCGCTCACGTCGCCGCGGGCGCCCCCGTCCTCTCGAAGGCGGCGGCCCGCCGCCAGCGCAGCAGGCGGCGCTGGGACCGCCCCTCGATCTGCGCGGTGCCGCCCAGCAGCAGGTCCTCGCCGTCGAGTTCGACCTCGCGGACCATGTCGGTGCCGACGATGTGCGGGTGGGCGCTGACGGCCACCTCGTGCACCATCCGGGCGCCCTCCAGGTGCCAGCGGCCCGCGTAGCCCATGAAGGTCTCCGTGCCGCCGCCCGCGCCGTCCAGGGCCCGCATCATGCTCACCGAGAGGTGGCCGTCGGCGGTGTAGACGAGCATGCCCTGCGGGGCGGACCCCAGCGGGCCGTCGCTGGTGCGCCCGGCCTCGTCGACGTCGTAGTAGGCGACCAGGCGCCACACGCCGACGGGGTCGAAGGCGTCGTCGAGGCGGTGCATCGTCACAGGGCCCTTTCGGTGAGCTGCGGGGACAGGCCATCCTCGCCGCCGGTGCTCGAGGCGCCGCTGAGGGCGCCTCGAGCGGGTCCGGTCGCCTGGCGCAGGTGGGGCAGCACCTCGGCGCCGAACAGCTCGATCTGTTCGGCGACTTCGGAGTAGGGCATGCCGGGCATGTCCAGCGCGAACAGCTGCCGCTGGTGGCCGTAGCGCTCGCGGAAGCTCAGCACGGCCTCCACGACCTGCTGGGGGCTGCCGACGGTCAGGGTGGTGCCGGCCATCTCGCGCTCGAGGCCGCCCGGGGTGGGGAAGCCGCCGCGCGAGGCGATGAGCGCGGAGTGGTACGGGCGGAAGCCGGCGACGGCGTCCTGGCTGCGGCGCGCGATGTGCAACTGTCCACCGGCGCCGAGGACGGCGTCCTGGGGGTTCCTGCCGTGCGCGGCCCAGGCGCGGCGGTAGTGGTCGGCGAGGGCGCCGAAGTGCTCCAGCGGGCCGAAGAGGTTGTTGAGGAAGAGGGGTTCGCCGTACCGGGCGGCGGTCTCGGCGGTCGCCGGGCTGCGCACGGCGCCGTGCCACATGACCGGGGGCTCGCCGTACGGGCGCGGCAGAATGGTCACCCTGCGCAACGGAGTGCGGTAGCGGCCGGACCATTCGAGGTCGGTCTCGCGCCACAGCTTGCGCAGCAGCAGGTGGTTCTCCTCCAGCAGCGCGTCCTGGTCCTGCGGATCCCGCCCGAACATCGGGAACGTGCGCCAGGAGACACCCTTGCCGATCATCAGGTCCACGCGGCCGTCGCTGAGTTGCGAAAGCGTGGCGAAGTCCTCGGCGACCCGGACCGGGTCCAGGGTGGTCAGGACGGTGACGGCGGTGCTCAGCCGCAGGCGCGTGGTGCGCGCGGCGAGGTGGCCGAGGATCACGGTGGGTGAGCTTGTGACATACGGTCCGTCGTGGTGCTCGCCGACGGCGAAGACGTCCATGCCCACCTGCTCGGTGAGCACGCCGAGTTCGACGACCCCGCGCAGTCTCTCGCGCTCGGTCATCACCTCGCCCGTGACCGGGTGGGGTGCCATGGCACCGATGCTGAATATTCCGAACTCCACGACGCCTCTTTCCAGGGGGGTGTACAGGTGCGCGCGCTACGGTCGCGCGGCTGTGTTGATGTGCTGATGTGAGAGAAATGACATGAAATGCCCGATACCGGCTGTGTATGATTCAGGCCGCTCCGGGGAGCTTCGTCGACTGCCCCGGACGGGGGGAGCAAGACGTGATACGGGTGATGCTGGCCGAGGACATGCACATGATCCGCGGCGCTCTGGTCGCTCTCCTGGCCCGCGAGAGCGGCCTGCAGGTGGTGGCGGAGGTCGAGCGCGGCGACCACATCGTGCCCACGGCACTGGAGGTCCGGCCGGACGTGGCCGTCCTCGACATCGACCTTCCGGGCCTGGACGGCCTGACCGCGGCCGCCGCCCTGCACAAGCGACTTCCGGAGTGCCGCACGCTGGTCCTCACCGCGCTGGGCCGGCCGGGCACGCTCCAGCGCGCCCTGGCCGCCCGCGTCAGCGGATACCTCCTGAAGGACGCGAAGCCGCAGGAGCTGGCGGCGGCGATCCGCCGGATAGCGCAGGGCGGCCGGGTCATCGACCGCGAACTCGCGGTGGCCTCCTGGGACATCGACACCAGCCCGCTGACCACACGGGAGTCGGACGTGCTGCGCCACGCCGCGAGCGGCGCCGAACCGACGGAGATCGCCCAGCGCATGCACTTGTCCACCGGAACGGTGCGCAACTACCTCACCGCCGCCGTCACCAAGCTGCACGCGCGGAACCGGCTGGACGCCGTACGTATCGCCGAGCAGTCGGGATGGCTGTGACGGTCTCGGCCGGACAGACCGCGCGCAGGCGGAACCACTCGCCGTCGTGCGACCAGGTGAGCGTGCCGCCCACGGCGGCGATCCGCGCGGTGAGGCTGTCGAGCCCGGTGCCCGGCTCGCCGTCGCCCGCCGGGTCGTAGCCGTCGTTGGCCATCGCCAGGACGACCACGCCGGCCTCCTCGCGCAGCGTGATCCGGCAGCGCCGCGCCTCGCTGTGCCGCAGGATGTTGGTGGCGCCCTCGCGCAGGACCGCCGCCAGGGTCGTGGCCAGGCGGGGATCGGCGACCGCGGGGGCCTCGCCCTCCACCTCGGTCACCACGCCCGCCGCGCCCAGAACCGTGGAGACGGAGACGAGTTCGCCGCTGAGCGACATGTTCCGCGGGCCCGCCGAGACGGCGCGCACCTCGGCGAGCGCCTTGCGCGACAGCGAGACCAGCTCCGCGACCTCCAGCCGCTCCGGGACGAGTCCCGAGGCGAGCCGGGTGTCGAGCAGCTCCGCCTGCACGGCGACGGCGGTGAGGCTGTAGCCGAGCAGGTCGTGCAGGTCGCGCTGGAGGCGGCGGCGCTCCTCCATGGCGTGCCGGCGCTCGGCGACGGCACGCCGCCGCTGCGCCTCCAGCGCCACCAGACAGCGGCGCAGACCGTAGACGGCGGCGGTCGAGGCCACCGCGGTGAACGCGACGTAGACGAGGCCGCCGAGCGGCAGGACGAGAGTGGAGATCCCCAGGACGGTGAGCGGCACCAGCGGCGCCCACCGGCGGTGAGGGACGACGCCCGGGGAGTGGAGACAGGCCCCGGCCGGCACGGCGACGCACAGCGCCGCGGTGGTCAGCATGGCGAACAGGACGGTCCACCAACCCGTTTGACCGTTGAGCGGGTCGAGGGCGGCGGCGGTGACGACGCAGACGATCTGCACCGTGACGACGATCAGAACGGCGACCCAACCGGGCCGCTGGACGGCCAGTGGACGCACGGGTCAGCCCACGCGGCTCGCGGCCAGGGGGCGGATGGTGGGACCGGATGGGTCAGGCGGTGCCATGAGGATCTCCTGTACATGCGCAATGCCGGGATCGAGTTGCACTATCGGGGACGCTACAAACCGACGAAGCGGTTGGCAATAGCAGTCAGTGCGTTGCTCGTCACTCTCTGGAACCATTCCCTCCGGAATCTTCAACGGCCCCTGAAACATGGCGTTCACAGTGCTATTACCGCAGGTAGAGGCCATGCGACCGGGAATACCCGAAGGTCCGCTCCCCCTCCGTAGGGCCTGGCATCAAAACCATCTGGGCGGTTTAATATCGCCGACCGACGCCCGCCGGCGCGGAGAACGCCCGCAACGGTGCGGGCCGACCGGAAACGGAGCCTGTCAGTGGCCATGCAGGATCGGGCTGCCCGCACCCGTCGCGAGCTGATCCGTTGCGCCGCCGCCGCGTTCGAGCAGCACGGCTTCGCCCGCACGACCCTCAATGACGTCTGCCGCCGCGCCGGAGTGAGCAGCGGCGCCCTGCACTTCCACTTCGACAACAAGGAGGCGCTCGCCGACGCCGTGGAGGCCGAGGCCTCGGCCGCGCTGCACCGAGCCGGCGAGATGGCCAGGGTACGCCCTTCGGGCGCGCTGCAGGCGCTCGTCGACGCCTCGCACTCACTGGCCGCCGTGCTGCGCGAGGACTCGGTGGTACGGGCCGGGTTCCGGCTCAGCTACGACACCACGCGCACGAACGGCCTTCCGCTGAGCGAGCGTTGGCACTCCTGTGTGCGCACGCTGCTGGCTGCGGCGCGCGACGAGGGAGCCCTGGCCGGCGGCGTCCCGATGCGCGACGCCGCCGTGGCGGTCACGGGCGTCACCGTGGGCCTCGCGGTCCTCAGCCACCGGGACCGGAGGTGGGCCGGCCAGACCTCGCTGACCGGATTCTGGCGGCTGATGCTGCCTCAGCTGGCCTGCCCGAAGGCCGGGGTGCGGCCCACTCCGGTGCACACCGCGAGCGCCGCGCCATCCCGGGCCGGCGGCGGCGCGGAGTAACCGCCGTACGGACCGGGCGAGCCCGCGGGTGCCGGATCGATCACACTTGAACGTCGTTGACAAACCGCCTCCTCGGTTTGTTAGCTTCCAGGGCCGCTAGCGCGACAGGTACAGCGCTTTCGCCGCCCGGCGAGGGCGTCCACCACACGCATGTGCAAGGAGACGCTGGTGGGTGCCTCTTCTGTCACCACAAGCAGCCCCGAAACCTCCAACTCCCTCGGCCTGGCACGCCTGGAGGCCATGGTGGGCCAGGGATTCACCCGGGCCCTGCAGGCCGGCCTCAGCCGCTCCCAGTACGCCCGCAACCGGGCCACCGCCTACGCGACGCACCACGGCGCGGGCGGCGACGCCGCACGTGAGGACCGCCCGCCCTCCAGGCACGCCCTCGCCTACGCTGCCTCCGGCCCGCTGACCCTGCCGTACGAACCCGGCGGCGCCGACCCGGACGCCTCCTGGCGCGCGGGCCGCCGCCTGGCCCGCGGCCTGCACGACGAGCTGGGCACCACGTTGTCCCTCGTGGCGCACCACATGGAGCGCTACGACAGCGGGCCGGGCGACCCCGCCGATCTCGAGGCCGCCCGTGCGGCGCTGCGGGAGGCCATCAAGCTGACCGAGCACGCGGTGGACGGCCTCCACCACGCCACCGCCGTCCCCGCGCTGGTCCCGGCGCTGCGCGAGTTCGCCGAGACCACCGCGCCCGCCGGAGTGCGTTTCGAGATCTCCGCCACCGGCAAGGAGACGCTCGTCTCCGACGTCTGCCGGCGGGAGCTGTTCCTCGGCATCCGCGAGGCGCTGCGCAACAGCTTCACGCACTCCGGGGCGGACGAGGTGGCGGTCTCCCTGCGCTTCACCCGCCTCTACGTGTACGCCCGCGTGGAGGACGACGGCCGGGGCTTCGACGCCGAGGCGCCGCTTGTGCCCGGCCGCCCCGCGCGGGGCCTGCGCTCGATGCGCGAGCGCCTGGAGGACCTGGGCGGGCGGCTGACCATCCGCGGGCCCGGTGAGGGCGGCACCCGCCTGGAGATCCACCTGCCCATCCGCCCCCGCTCCTAGGCGGCCTCCCGGGGGCCCTCCGAAAGCGAGTGGAGTCCCTCCGATTCGGCCCGGACCAGGGGGTCCGACGCGGGCCCGAGGGCGGCACCCGCGGTTTTCCAGCTGTGCTCAAGCGTCCCTGGAGCAACTCCGGACACGCTGTGCCCCGCACCTCGTGCGATCCCCTTGTTCACTACGTCCTGGGAGTTCTCCATGACCACTGCGTTTGATCCGATCGATGTTGCCGGTATGCGGCTTGCGAACCGCATCGCGATGGCACCGATGACGCGTAGCCGTGCCGGGGCGGGCGGGATCGCGACCGACCTGATGGTGGAGTACTACTCCCAGCGTGCGAGCGCGGGTCTGATCATCACCGAGGGCGTGCAGCCGTCCGTGGTGGGCCAGGGCTACCCCTGGACCCCGGGCCTGCACAGCGACGAGCAGATCGCTTCCTGGCGCAAGGTCACCGACGCGGTCCACGCCAAGGGCGGCCGGATCTTCGCGCAGATCATGCACACCGGCCGGGTCGGCCACCCCGTGCTCCTGCCCGAGGGCATGACCCCGGTCGCCCCGTCCGCGATCGCGGCCCAGGGCCAGGTCTTCACGGCCGAGGGCATGAAGGAGTTCATCACCCCGCGCGAGCTGACCGAGGACGAGATCCTCGCCACGGTCACCGACTTCGTCACCGCGTCCCGCAACGCGATCGAGGCCGGCTTCGACGGTGTCGAGCTCCACGGCGCGAACGGTTACCTGATCCACCAGTTCCTCGCCCCGAACTCCAACCACCGCACCGACCGGTGGGGCGGCAGCGTGGAGAACCGCATCCGCTTCGCCGTCGAGGTCGTGCGCGCGGTCGTCGCCGAGATCGGCGCGGACAAGACCGGCCTGCGGATCTCGCCCTCGAACGCCCTGAACACCATCGAGGAGCCGGAGCCCGCCCCGGTCTACACCGCCCTGGTCGACGCGATCGAGCCGCTCGGACTGGCCTACCTCCACATCCTGGAGTCCACCGACATCCGCGAGCTCACCCTCGACCTGCGCAAGCGCTTCACGGGCACCCTGATCCTCAACGCCCTCACCGAAGGCCCCACCGGCCCGGACGCCCTCCACCTCATCGAGGACGGCATCACCGACGTCCTCTCCTACGGCTTCCTCTTCGTCGCCAACCCCGACCTCCCCGCCCGCCTCAAGGCCGGAGGCCCCTTCAACACCCCCGACCCCACCACCCTCTACGGCGGCGACGCCAAGGGCTACACCGACTACCCCACCCTCGCTCAGTAGCCCGCGCCACACCCCTAACAGCGGCCACGCCTGCCCAGTCCGGCGTGGCCGCGCCCACATCCTCGGCCCTTTTCTCGCCCCTGGGGGGAACCATGATCCAACGCAGATCCTTCCTCAAGGCCGGCGCGGTGGTCTCGGGCGCCATCGGCGGCGCCGGGCTGCTGGTGCCCGCGCTGAGCCCCACGGCCACGGCCGCGGCCACGGACCTCGACCCGACGACGATCCCGCAGTTCCAGCAGAAGATGCCGGTGCCGCCGGTCCTGAAGCCGACGTCCGTCTCGGGGACGACGAGCTACTACGACGTCACGATGAAGGAGGCCAACGCCCAGATCCTGCCCGGGAAGCTGACCCGGGTACGGGCGTACAACGGCGTCTTCCCCGGCCCCGTGATCAAGGCGGAGTCCGGGCAGCGGGTCGTGGTCCGGCAGACCAACGCGCTGGGCGTCCCGGTCTCGGTGCACCTGCACGGCGCCCACGTCCCCGAGTCCAGCGACGGCTCGCCGATGGACGTCCTCGCGCCGGGCGGCGGTACGAAGACCTACACGTACCCCAACGACCAGCCGCACGCGAACCTGTGGTTCCACGACCACGCGCACCACGAGGAGTCGGAGAACGTCTTCCGCGGCCTCACCGGCTTCTACCTCCTGACGGACAGCGTCGAGAAGAACCTCAACCTGCCGTCCGGCAGCTACGACGTGCCCATCGCCATCCGCGACGCCCGCTTCCACGACGCCGGGCAGTTCGCCTACACCATGGGCGACATCGCGGGCCGCACGGTGATCCTGGCCAACGGCAAGCCGTGGCCGTACTTCGAGGTGGCGGCGCGCAAGTACCGCTTCCGCCTCTACAACACCGCCAACGTGCGGTTCTTCACCCTCAAGCTGTCCGACGGCTCCCCGTTCACGCAGATCGGCACGGACGGCGGCCTGCTGGAGAAGCCGTACACGACGACCTCGCTGGCGCTGTCCCCGGGCGAGCGCGCCGACATCGTCATCGACTTCTCCAAGTACCCGGTGGGCACCACCCTCGTGGTGGAGAACACCGAGCCCGGCCCGCCCGGCACCCCGATGGACCTCGTCGGCAAGGTGATGCAGTTCCGCGTGACCCGTACGGCCACGGACACCAGCACCGTCCCGGCGACCCTGCGCACGCTGCCGGCGCTGCCGGCCGCCACGGTGCAGCGGAACATCGAGCTGCTGATGGACGAGACCGGCGGCGAGCACGCCCAGGCGTACATCAACGGCAAGATCTACGAGATGGACCGGATCGACACCGAGATCCAGTACGGCGCCACGGAGATCTGGACCGTCCACAACGCCAACGCCCGCGCGCCGCACAACTTCCACATGCACCTGGTGCAGTTCCGGGTGCTGGAGCGCAACGGCCAGCCGGTCGTCTCCGGCAACGACAGCGGTCTGAAGGACACGGTCAGCGTCAAGGCCGGCGAGACGGTCAAGATTCAGGCGACCTTCACCGGTTACCGGGGCACCTACGTCTACCACTGCCACATGTTCGACCACGCGGCGATGGGAATGATGGCGAACTTCCGCGTCGTGTGACGCGCCCGCGCATCTTCGCGTCGTGTGACGTCCTCGTGTGACGACGAGGACGTCCGACGCACAGGGCGCCGGGCGTCCTGGTCGCCCGGCGTCCTGTTCCCTCACCCCTCCGCGCCTCCGCCGCTCTTCGACAGCGGGGAGGCGCGGAGGGGTCCGCCGTTTCGCGTGGGGTCAGAGGGTGGGGTAGTCGGTGTAGCCCTTGGCGTCGCCGCCGTAGAGGGTGGTGGGGTCGGGGGTGTTGAAGGGCCTCCGGCCTTGAGGCGGGCGGGGAGGTCGGGGTTGGCGACGAAGAGGAAGCCGTAGGAGAGGACGTCGGTGATGCCGTCCTCGATGAGGTGGAGGGCGTCCGGGCCGGTGGGGCCTTCGGTGAGGGCGTTGAGGATCAGGGTGCCCGTGAAGCGCTTGCGCAGGTCGAGGGTGAGCTCGCGGATGTCGGTGGACTCCAGGATGTGGAGGTAGGCCAGTCCGAGCGGCTCGATCGCGTCGACCAGGGCGGTGTAGACCGGGGCGGGCTCCGGCTCCTCGATGGTGTTCAGGGCGTTCGAGGGCGAGATCCGCAGGCCGGTCTTGTCCGCGCCGATCTCGGCGACGACCGCGCGCACGACCTCGACGGCGAAGCGGATGCGGTTCTCCACGCTGCCGCCCCACCGGTCGGTGCGGTGGTTGGAGTTCGGGGCGAGGAACTGGTGGATCAGGTAACCGTTCGCGCCGTGGAGCTCGACACCGTCGAAGCCGGCCTCGATCGCGTTGCGGGACGCGGTGACGAAGTCGGTGACCGTGGCGAGGATCTCGTCCTCGGTCAGCTCGCGCGGGGTGACGAACTCCTTCATGCCCTCGGCCGTGAAGACCTGGCCCTGGGCCGCGATCGCGGACGGGGCGACCGGGGTCATGCCCTCGGGCAGGAGCACGGGGTGGCCGACCCGGCCGGTGTGCATGATCTGCGCGAAGATCCGGCCGCCCTTGGCGTGGACCGCGTCGGTGACCTTGCGCCAGGAAGCGATCTGCTCGTCGCTGTGCAGGCCCGGGGTCCAGGGGTAGCCCTGGCCCACCACGGACGGCTGCACGCCCTCGGTGATGATCAGACCCGCGCTCGCACGCTGGGAGTAGTACTCCACCATCAGGTCGGTCGCGATCCCGCCCGCCCCGGCACGGCTACGCGTCATCGGTGCCATCGCGATGCGGTTCGCAAGCCGCATACCGGCAACATCGATCGGATCAAACGCAGTGGTCATAGCTGTCCCCTCCACAAGTTATTGGCCAGCCAAGTAATCGGGCCGGGAGCCACTGTAGCCCATTACTTGGCCAGCCAACATAATGGTGGGGAACCATTCCCCGGCGAAGGAAGCACCTCATGCCCGGCCCCACCCCGCAGAGCGGCACAGCCGCCTCCCCGCCCCCTCCGCACGCCCCGCGTGCGGCGGCCAGGTCAGCCACGCCCTCGCCCGCGTCGCCCGGTCCCACCGCACCACGGCCGGGCACCTGCTGCGGCGCCTCGGGCTCTACCCGGGGCAGGAGCTGCTGATGATGCGTCTGTGGGAGGCCGGCCCGCAGCGCCAGTCCGAACTGATCAAACTGATGGAGCTCGACCCCTCCACCGTGACCCGCATGGTCCAGCGGCTGGAGCAGGCCGGGCTGATCAGCCGCTGCGCCCACCCCGGCGACCGCCGGGCCGTCCTCATCGAGACCACCCCGGCGGGCGAGGCGCTGCGCGAGGAGGTGGAGCAGGTGTGGCGGGACCTCGAGGAGCGTACGGTCGCGGGCCTCACCGAGGCCGACCGCGCCGAGCTGTCCCGGCTGCTGTCCCTCCTGGAACGCAACCTCGCCACCGGCTGAGCCCGTTGCGCCCGCCCCGCGCGAACCCGCGCGGGCCCGCCGGGCGCTGTGGGATCCCGGGCATGCGAAAGCCCCCGTCGGATTCCCGACGGGGGCTTTCATGTGCGGTGGACCTGAGGGGATTCGAACCCCTGACCCCCTCGATGCGAACGAGGTGCGCTACCGGACTGCGCCACAGGCCCTTGCAACGAGTGGAACTCTAGCACTTCCATCCGGGTGCTCGGAAATCCGCTCCCCCGCGACTCCCCGCTGGTCAACGCCGGGGCCGGTCCGGGATCCGATCATCGTTGGCGGCGCGGGGGCGGTCGTCGTCGGCGTACTGGTCGAAGAGCGGCGTGCGGCCGCGCTCGCGGCGGGGGCGGCGGGAGCGGGCGGGGCGGCGCTCCTCGGCGGCGGGCTTGCGGTCGGAGGACGGCTCCACGGTGCTGGAGCGGGCCGAGCTCCAGGCGTCCGCGCCGGCGCCGGTGGCGCGCGGGGCGACCGGCGCCGAGACGTACGTGGGCAGCGGCACGGGCACGGGCTCCCAGCCCTCGCCGGTGCCGCGGTCACGCTGCTGGTCGACCCACTCGGCGTGGTCGGTCTGCTCGACCAGCGCGCGGCGGCCCGCGCTGTGGGCGGACATCGCCGGCGGCGCGGGAACCTGGTGGTGGACAACGGTGTCAGCGGCGGCCGGGTCGCTCTCGGGCGCCGCCGCGTGAGGGCGGGCACGGCCCTCACGCAGCCGCTGGGCGGCCTGTTCGGCGCGGCGCTGGTCCATGGTGAAGGCGAACCGGCGGCGCTCCTGGAGCCTCAGGTAGACGATGTACGCGCTGAGCAGCGCCGCGGGCCCCGCCGGAGCCCACAGGAACGCCAGCCCGCCGACGCCCGCGACGACCGCGCCGAGGGTGAAGGCGAGGAAGAGCAGCACCGTGGTGCGCCGGCGCCGGGCGAGGACCTTGGAGCGGCGGGCCCGCTCGGCGGCGCTCTGGGCGGCGGCGCTCTGGGCGGCCGGGCTCGCGGGGGCGGCCGGCCGGTCCGGCTCCGCGCCGGACGCGGGCGCGCCGAAGGACCGGACGGCGACCGGGTCGGTCGCGGCGTCCGGCTCGGGCGCGCCGGGCTCGGACCCCGTGGGGTCCTCCGGCGCCGGGGCGTCGCCGGAGGCGCGCCCCTCGAGGTCCTTGGCGTAACGGCGCTCCATGCCCGCCCGTCCGGACAGAAGCCGGATGGCTGTGCTGAAGCGTTCCGTCGGACGGGCTTCATTGAGCTCGTCCTGCCTACGGAGCCACATCGGCACCAAGTAGGCGGCCCAGGCCCCGACGATGACTGCGTAGATCAGGCCGCTGCTGCTCACCCTTCACACGGTAGAGGGGGACGCGCGGGGGATTCCGCCAATTGGCGCGGTGTGTCGCACGATCCGGCTGATATCTCGAACTTTTTTTGTGATTGTTGAGACCGGAACCCTACGAATACCGTCAATTGACAGTCGATTTCGAACGTTTATTTTATTTCCGGGGAGCGCCGGTGCCACCTGGCCACCAGCCCCTCCGGGACCTCGTCGGCGGTCAGCGCGTAGACCAGGTGGTCGCGCCAGGCGCCGTCGATGTGGAGATACCCCGGGCGCAGCCCCTCCTCACGGAATCCGAGTTTCTCCACCACCCGGCGACTGGGCAGGTTCTCCGGCCGGATGCACACCTCGACGCGGTGCAGTCCGACGCGGTGGAAGCAGTGGTCCACCACCAGCGCCACGGCCGTCGGCATCACGCCCCGGCCCGCCACGGCCTCGTCCACCCAGTAGCCGACGTGGGCCGAGCACATGGAGCCCCAGGTGATCCCCGCCACGGTCAGCTGGCCCACCAGCCGGCCGCGGTACTCGATCACGAACGGCAGCATGCGCCCGGCGTGCGCCTCGGCGCGCAGATGCCGGACCATCTGCCGGTACGTGGGCCGTCGCGCCGGGGGCACGCCGGGCGGCGGCGGGGGGATCGTGGCCTCCCAGGGGCGCAGCCAGTCCCGGTTGCGCTGGTTGACCTCGCGCCACGCCCGCTGGTCGCGCACCTTTATCGGGCGCAGGGCCACATCGCCGTCCATCAGCGTCACCGGCCAGAAGTTCATGCGCTCACCCGCCCGACACCGCTCACACGCTCACCCCGGTCACCGGCCGGTCGCTCGGGCCGGACGCTCATGCGGAGGGGCGGGAGTGGTCACCGCCGTGGATCTGCTCCACCGCGTGCACCAGCAGGCGCTCCAGCACGGCCAGCCCGTCGCGCACCCCGCCGGTCGAACCGGGCAGGTTCACGATCAGTGTGCGCCCCGCGACCCCGGCCAGGCCCCGCGAGAGCGCCGCCGTGGGGACCTTCGCCAGCCCCTCGGCCCGCAGGGCCTCGGGGATGCCCGGGATCTCGTAGTCGAGGACGCGCCGCGTCGCCTCGGGGGTGCGGTCGGTGGGCGAGATGCCCGTACCGCCTGTGGTCAGCACCACGTCGTACGCGCCCGCCACCGCCTCGCGCAGGGCGGCCTCGACGGGGTCGCCGTCGGGCACGACGCGCGGGCCGTCGACGGCGAAGCCCATGGCCGTGAGCCCCTCCGCCAGCAGCGGGCCCCCCTTGTCGGCGTACACGCCCGCGGCCGCCCGGTTCGACGCCGTCACGACGAGCGCTCTCACCCGCGGCTCCACTTCCCGGACTTCCCGCCCGTCTTCTCCTCGACGCGGACGTCGGTGACGACCGCGCCCTTGTCCACGGCCTTGACCATGTCGACCACGGTCAGCGCGGCGACGGAGACCGCCGTCAGCGCCTCCATCTCCACGCCCGTGCGGTCCGTCGTCCTCACGGTGGCGAGGATCTCGACGGCGTCGTCGGCGACCGCGAGGTCGACCGTGACGCCGGACAGGGCGAGCGGGTGGCACAGCGGGATCAGCTCGGGGGTGCGCTTGGCGCCCATGATCCCGGCGATGCGGGCGGTGGCGAGGGCGTCGCCCTTGGGCATGCCCTCGCCGCGCAGCAGTTCCACGACGCGGGGGGAGACGAGCACCCGGCCGCTCGCGCGGGCGGTGCGCGCGGTGACCTCCTTGGCGGAGACGTCGACCATGCGGGCCGCGCCCGTGTCGTCGAGGTGGGTGAGATGCTCCTGGGCGCTGCTCATCGTTCTCCCGGTCCGGGCCCCTGTGGTGCCTGTGGGCAGCCACCGTACCCGGCGGGGCGGGCCGTCAGTCGAGAAGGACCACGTCCACTTCGGCGCCCGCCGCCAGCGAGGTGACGTTCTCGGGCACGACGATCAGGGCGTTGGCGTCGGCGAGCGCCTTGACCAGGTGGGAGCCCGCTCCCCCGACCGTGGTCACCCGGCCGTCGGCGTAGTGGCCGCGCAGGTACTGCCGGCGTCCCCGGGGCGAGGAGGCGACGCCCTGCGGGCACACCGCGCGCACGGTCCGGCGGTCGCCGAAGGGCGGGAGGCCCATGAGCGCCCGGACGGCGGGCCGTACGAAGAGCTCGAAGGAGACGTACGCGCTGACGGGGTTGCCCGGCAGGGCGAACAGCGGGGTGCGGTCGGGGCCGATGCGGCCGAAGCCCTGGGGCTTGCCGGGCTGCATGGCCAGGCGGCGGAAGGAGACCCTGCCCTCCTCGGCGGTCAGCCCGGAGAGGGCCTCCTTGACCACGTCGTACGCGCCGACGCTCACTCCCCCGCTGGTGACGACCGCGTCGGCGCGCACCAGCTGGTCGTCCAGCGTGGACCGCAGGGTGGCGGGCTCGTCGTCGACGGCGCCGACGCGGTACGCGATGGCACCGGCGTCGCGGGCGCAGGCGGTGAGCATGAAGCTGTTGGAGTCGTGGATCCGCCCGGCGGTCAGGGCCTCGCCGGGCGGGACGAGCTCGCTGCCGGTGGACACCACGACGACGCGGGGGCGGGGGCGTACGGTCACGGACGCGCGGCCGATGGCGGCGAGGAGGCCGATCTGGGAGGGGCCGAGGACCGTGCCCGCGCGGACGGCGATCTCGCCGGCGCCGACGTCGCTGCCGCGGTCGCGGATGTGGGCGCGGGCGGCGGCGGGGCGGTGGACCCGCACCTCGCCGAGGCCGGGGCCGTCGCCGTCCGCGGCGGGCCGCCCGGCGGTCATCGCGTCGGCCCGGCCGCCGCCCGTGCCGCCGTCGGTCCATTCGACCGGCACGACGGCCTCGGCGCCGGGCGGCACCGGGGCGCCGGTCATGATGCGCACGGCCTCGCCGGGGCCGACGGCGGGCAGCTCGCCGCTGCCCGCCGCGATGTCGCCGACGATCGTGAGCACCGCGGGGAATTCCTCGCTCGCCCCTTCGACGTCGGCGACCCGGACGGCGTAGCCGTCCATGGAGCTGTTGTCGAAGGGTGGCAGGGCGGCGGGGACGGTGACGTCCTCCACCAGCACGCAGCCCTGGGCGTCGAGCAGTTGCAGCTCGATGGGCTCCAGCGGGCGGAGCTTCCCGAGGATGTCGTCGAGGTGCTCGTCCACCGACCAGAGACGGTCCGTGTCCGCGGTCGTGGCGGGGGGCGTGCCCGTGCCCGTGCTGGTGCTCAAAGCGCTACATCTCCTCGGTGACGTAACTGCGGAGCCAGGCCCGGAAGTCCGGCCCCAGGTCTTCCCGTTCGCATGCCAGTCTGACAATGGCACGCAGGTAGTCACCACGGTCGCCGGTGTCGTAGCGGCGGCCCTTGAAGACCACGCCGTGCACGGGTCCGCCGAGGCCCGGCTCGGCGGCCAGCGCCTGGAGGGCGTCGGTGAGCTGGATCTCGCCGCCGCGGCCCGGCTCGGTCTCGCGGAGCACGTCGAAGACGGCCGGGTCGAGGACGTAGCGGCCGATGACGGCGTAGTTGCTCGGCGCCTCCTCGGGGTCGGGCTTCTCGACCAGGCCGGTGATCTCGACGACGCCCTCGGTGTCGGTGGGCTTGACGGCCGCGCAGCCGTAGAGGCCGATCTGGGCGGGGTCGACCTCCATGAGGGCGATCACGCTGCCGCCGTGCAGCCGCTGGATGTCGACCATGTGGGACAGCAGCGGGTCGCGGGCGTCGATCAGGTCGTCGCCGAGCAGGACGGCGAAGGGCTCGTCGCCGACGTGCGGGGCGGCGCACAGCACGGCGTGGCCCAGGCCCCGGGGGTCGCCCTGGCGGACGTAGTGCATGGTCGCCAGGTCGCTGGACTCCTGGACCCTCGCGAGCCGGGACGCGTCGCCCTTGCGGCGCAGCATCTCCTCGAGCTCGTAATTGCGGTCGAAATGATCCTCAAGCGGCCGCTTGTTCCGTCCGGTGATCATGAGCACGTCGGACAGGCCCGCGTGCACCGCCTCTTCCACCACATACTGGATCGCCGGCTTGTCGACCACCGGGAGCATCTCCTTGGGGGTGGCCTTGGTGGCCGGGAGAAAGCGGGTTCCGAGCCCGGCGGCAGGGATGACAGCCTTGCTGATCCGAGGGCGCGATTGAGTCATGAGCCGAACACTATCCGTTGCGTTTGGGCGGAAGATGTTACTCCGCCGAGTATGACCTGAGGCGAGGAGTTTGTACGAACAATGATCGAAGCCAATGCGTTTCCAGGCCCTCCCCAGCCTAGTAAAAGCGGGTTGCGGCGCTCCCTCCTGGCCGTGAGATCCGGGTTGACCTCGGATGACATCGCGGCGGCCGAGGCCGCTCTGGCGCGCCGGGCGCTGGAGCTGCCCGAGCTCGCCGGGGCGCGGACGGTGGCCGCCTATGTCTCGGTGGGGAGCGAGCCGGGCACCCGCGCCCTGCTGGACGCGCTGCGCGCGCGGGGCGTGCGCGTCCTGCTGCCGGTCCTGCTGCCCGACAACGACCTCGACTGGGCGCCCTACCGGGGCGCGGACCGTCTCGTGCGCGCCTCCAAGGGCCTGCTGGAGCCCGACGGCGAGCGGCTGGGCCCCGACGCGGTCACCGGCGCCGACGCCGTGCTGCTGCCGGGGCTGGCGGTGGACGACCGCGGCCTGCGGCTGGGCCGGGGCGGCGGTTCGTACGACCGGGTGCTGGCCCGCCTGGAGCGGGCCGGGGCCGACCCGGCGCGCGTGGTCCTCCTCTACGACGACGAGGTGGTCGCGCGGGTCCCGGAGGAACCGCACGACCACCCCGTGCACGCGGTGGTCACCCCTGGCGGGGTGCGCCGCTTCGGCTAGCGCCGAGGCCGGCTACGGCTTGAGCGTGAGCGTCGCGTCGCCCGACTTCTTCACCGCGTCCGGGCTGAAGGCCCACGGCAGCAGCTCGCCCTTGGCCCACTTGTCCGTCTGGTCGTAGTAGTGGGCGTTGTAGGCGTGGCCGGAGGCACCGGTGAGGTTGATCCAGCGGGACTTGTCGAGGTCGTCGAGGTTGACGACCATCCGCATGGACGGCACCCAGATCACGTCGTAGCCGCCCGCCGCGTTCCAGCCCGCGGCGTTGACCGCGGCCTCGCCGCCGGCGAGGTTCCAGGGCCCCCGGTTGAGCATCCACTTCACGATGCCGGGGCCCTCCTTGCCGAGGGTCTGGTTCTTGAGGTTCAGCTGGTGCAGCCGGCCCCAGCTCCAGGACGTGACGTCCTTGCCGAGCTTGGAGGTGAGCTCCCAGCGCGCGTCCTTCATGGCGCGCTCCAGCAGCTCGTCGCGGTTCTTGGCGCCCGGGTTGGTGCGGGTGCCGCTGGTCTTCCACCAGGAGTCCTCAGGCTTGTCGAGGATGCTGCGGACGACCTCGAACCAGCGGTCGCCGCCGTCCGGCTGGGCGTTGTCCGGCTCGCGCTCGCCGCACTCCAGGACCAGGCGGGTGTTGCCGTCCAGGTCCTCCTGCGGACGCGAGTCGTCCGCCGGCCGCACCCGCAGGCACTGGTCCTTGACCCGCAGCTCCTTGGGGAGCTTGTTGCCGAAGGCCAGCTTGAGGGTGTTGCGCCAGACGGCGTTGAAGTACGCGGCGGCGGCCGAGTCGGCCTCCTGGTTGTAGTCCCAGTCCTTGAGCAGCTTCTGGGCCTCGCGGACGTACTTCGTCTCGCGCTCGTTGGCGCCCTTGACGTCGATCTTCAGCAGGTAGGGCGTCAGCAGCTTGGCGATCTCGCTGCTGTTGTCCAGCTGCATCTTCTGCATGTCGTCCGTCGAGATCTTCCCGCCGTCCTTGATCTTCGACTGGATGAGCTCGTTGATCCGCTGGCTGCGGGCGCCGTAGCCCCAGTCCTGCGTGAGGAGGTAGGGGTACTTCTTGTCGGCGACGGCCTGGTTGGCGGTGACGATGTAGCCGCGCTCGGGGTTGTAGTCGTACGGCAGCGCGGACTGCGGGATCCAGCCGGTCCACTGGTAGGCCGGGTCCCAGCCGGGGGCCGGGAGGCGGCCGTCGGGGGCCGCGGCCTGGGCGTCGGTCTTGCCGTCGGTCTTCGCCTCGTCCTTGGCGTCGATCCGGCCGTCGCCGTTGGTGTCGGTCCGGGCGGTCGTGCCGTTGGCACCGGTCTGGCCGGTCTGGCCGGTCGCCTGGTCCTCGCCCTTGGCCTCACCCTTGGCCTCGCCCGCCTTGCCGCGGACCGGGATGCGGCCCGGGGCCTGGTAACCGATGTTGCCCTTGGTGTCGGCGTAGATCAGGTTCTGCGAGGGGACGTCGAAGTCGGCGGCCGCCTTGCGGAAGGACTGGAAGTCGTTCGCCTTGTTCAGCGCGAACAGGCCGTCCATGGTCTTGCCCGCGTCCAGCGCGGTCCAGCGCAGCGCGACGGCGTAGCCGTCGGCGCGGTCGGGGGCCGGGTCCTTGACGGGCGCCTTCGCGCCGACCTTGACGAGCTCGTCGTTGCGGTCGGAGACGATCGGGCCGTTGTTGGTCTCGCGGACGGTGATCTCGCGGCTCTTCTCGCCCGCGACCTTGATGGTCTCCTTGCGGGTGACGAACGGCTTCTGCTTGCCGTCGTAGAGGTAGGAGTCGGCGGTGACCTTCTCCAGGTAGAGGTCGGAGACGTCCGCGCCCAGGTTGGTCATGCCCCAGGCGATGTCCTTGTTGTGGCCGATTATCACGCCCGGCATGCCGGAGAAGCTGTAGCCGGCGACGTCGTACGGGCACTGGGCGCCGGTCTTGGTGCAGTGCAGGCCCACCTGGTACCAGAGCGAGGGCATCTGCGGCGCGAGGTGCGGGTCGTTGGCCAGCAGCGGCTTGCCGGTGGTCGTGTACTTGCCGGAGACCACCCACGAGTTGGAGCCGATGCCGTTGCCGTTCGGGCCGAGCAGCGCCGGGACCTTCTCCAGGGTGCTCGACAGCGAGGACAGGCTGGAGCGCAGCCCGCCGGCCGCGGCGCCGCCGCCGGTCGTGGCGTTCTGACCTGCGCCGGCCTGTGTGCCGGTGCCCGCGGCGCCCTTCGGGTCGTACGTCTTCGTGGCGGTATCGACCGTTCCGCCCTCGGTGATCGGCTTGTTCCGGTCGTACGGGTACGCCGGGTACAGCTGCTCGATCTGCTTCGGGCTCAGCCGGGAGGAGGCCAGCGAGCGGTCGATCTCCTCCTGCATGTTGCCGCGCAGGTCCCAGGCCATGGCCTTGAGCCAGGCGACCGAGTCGACCGGGGTCCAGGCCTCGGGCTTGTAGTCGTTCTCGAACTCCAGGGCCGCGTACTCGACGGAGAGCGACTTGCCCTTGTGGTCCTTGAGGTAGGCGTTGACTCCGTCGGAATACGCCTGGAGGTGCTTCTTGGTGGCCGGCGACAGCTTGGTGTCGTACTCCTGCTGCGCGACCCGGCGCCAGCCCATGGTGCGCAGGAAGGCGTCGGTCTCGACCTGGCCGGAGCCGAACATCTCGGAGAGCCGTCCCGCCGTCAGATGGCGGCGGACGTCCATCTCCCAGAACCGGTCCTGCGCCTGGACGAAGCCCTGGGCGCGGAAGAGGTCCTCGGCGTTGTCCGCGTAGATCTGGGGGATGCCGTGGTCGTCCCGGACGACCTTCACCTCGCCCGACAAACCCTTGAGCTTCAGGGTGCCGTCCGTCGTGGGGAAGGAGGCGCGCACGGTACTGACACTCCAGTACGCGCCGAAGGCGACGCCCGCCACGAGCAGCAGCACGAATGTGATCACGAGCAGGCGGGCGCGTCGCCCCTTCTTCTTCTTGCCGGGGCCGTTCTTGTTGGCGGGCATCGCTGTCCTTAGAGGGGCAGGTGGTCCTGGAATGCTGGAAGCAACCATAGGCGCAGGGCGGGGAAGGCCCCGACGCGGAGTCGCCTCCCACGCCCGGTCCCCTGCCCGGCCCGGGGACCTCCCCGTCGCGACCGCGTCAAGAACCCGTAAAATATTAGATTAGGAAACGAACTTCCCATCGGCTGGTGAAACGTTCCGGTCGGTCGGCGGAAGAGACCGTGTCAAAACCTCGTGAAGGGACCGGCCCCTGACTGTCCACCACCTCAACGAACTCCTGCTGCTCTGCTCGCTCGTCCTGCTCGTCGCGGTGGCGGCGGTCCGCATCTCCTCGCGCAGCGGGCTTCCCAGCCTGCTCATCTACCTGGGGATAGGCGTCGCCATCGGGCAGGACGGCATAGGCATCTCCTTCAATGACGTCGGCCTCACCCAGGTCATCGGCTACGCCGCCCTGGTCGTGATCCTCGCCGAGGGCGGCCTCGGCACCAAGTGGCAGGAGATCAAGCCCGCCCTGCCGGCCGCCGCCGTGCTCTCCACCTTCGGCGTCGCGGTGAGCGTCGGCGTCACCGCGGCCGCCGCGCACTACCTGGCCGGCATCGACTGGCGCCAGGCCCTGATCATCGGCGCCGTCGTGTCCTCCACGGACGCCGCGGCCGTCTTCTCCGTCCTGCGCAACGTCCCGCTGCCCGGCCGGCTCACCGGTGTCCTGGAGGCCGAGTCCGGCTTCAACGACGCCCCCGTCGTCATCCTCGTCGTCGCCTTCTCGGCCGCCGGCCCGGTCGACCACTGGTACGTCCTGCTCGGCAGGATCGCCCTGGAACTGGCGATCGGCGCGGCCGTCGGCCTCGCGATCGGCACGCTGGGCGCCTACGGGCTGCGACACGTCGCCCTCCCCGCCTCCGGCCTCTACCCCATCGCCGTGATGGCCATCGCCGTCACCGCCTACGCGGGCGGCGCGCTCGCCCACGGCTCCGGCTTCCTGGCCGTCTACCTCGCCGCGCTGATCCTCGGCAACGCCCGGCTGCCGCACTGGCCGGCCACCCGCGGCTTCGCCGAGGGGCTCGGCTGGATCGCCCAGATCGGCATGTTCGTCCTGCTCGGCCTGCTGGTCACCCCGCACGAGCTGTTCGACGACATCATCCCCGCGCTCATGGTCGGCCTGGTGCTGACCATGGTGGCCCGGCCCGTGTCCGTCTTCCTGAGCACGGCGCCGTTCCGTACGCCCTGGCAGGAGAAGGTGCTGCTGTCCTGGGCGGGACTCCGCGGGGCCGTACCGATCGTCCTGGCCACCATCCCCATGGTGGCCGGGGTCCAGGACAGCCGCCGGATCTTCAACATCGTCTTCGTGCTGGTGATCGTCTACACCCTGGTGCAGGGCCCGACCCTGCCCTGGCTGGCGAGCCGGCTCCGGCTCGGCGACAACGAGGCGGAGGACCTGGGCATCGAGTCCGCGCCGCTGGAGCGGCTGCGCGGGCACCTGCTGTCCGTGGCCATCCCCGAGGGCTCGAAGATGCACGGCGTCGAGGTCTCCGAGCTGCGCCTGCCCCCGGGCGCCGCCGTCACCCTGGTCGTCCGCGACGACGCCAGCTTCGTGCCGGGGCCCACGACCGTCCTGCGCAAGGGCGACGAGCTGATGGTCGTGGCCACCGACCCGGTGCGCGACGCCACCGAGCGACGGCTGCGGGCGGTCGGCGAGGGCGGCAAGCTGGCCGGCTGGCTGGGCGCGGGAAACGTGGTGGGCGATGCGGTCGCGAAGCCCAAAGCAAAGTGGGGTCTGGTAAAGAGGAAGTCAGTTAAGTAAGCTATCCGCTTATTCACGTGCGTAACGGGAGTTTCGTTACGCACCGTGTCTGACCTTCACACCGAACCAACTCTGCCTGATGCAGGGCTGGCGCGACCGCACGGCGGCCGCGGTCGCGTGGCCCCTGGTGCCACAAGGCGGCCGGATAGGCATCTACCACGGTCCTGCGCGAGAGGACAGCTCTCGGCGCGCTCCGTGCGACACCCGTCCGGAGCGCGCTACCAGGCAGCGGAAAGGCCGGCCGTGGCATCCACGGTCAACGACTCCGCCGGGGCCCGCCCCGGATACGGACAGCTGCTGCGCACCCGCGGCGCCTGGACGTTCCTGCTCCCCGGCTTCCTGGCCCGGCAGCCCTTCGCGATGCTGACCATCGGCATCCTGCTGCTGGTCAACGACACCACCGGCTCGTACGGCACCGCCGGCACCGTCTCGGCGACCGCCGGCGTGGCCATGGCGCTCTTCGCGCCGCAGAGCGGCAAGCTCGCGGACCGCTTCGGCCAGGCCGCGGTGCTGATCCCCGGCGTCGTCGTGCACGCCGCCGCGATCTCGCTGCTGACGGTGCTCGCGCTGTCGCACGCGCCCCTGTGGGCGCTGCTGGCGGCCGCCGTGCCGGCCGGCGCCTCGACCCCGCAGATCGGGCCGATGGTGCGGGCCCGGTGGGCGAACAAGCTCGAGGGCTCGCCGCTGATGTCCACGGCGGCGGCCTTCGAGTCCGTCACCGACGAGTTCACCTTCGTGATCGGCCCGGTGCTGGCCACCGCGCTGTGCACCGGCGTCCACCCGGCCGCCGGCCTGGTCGCGGAGGCCGTGCTGACCCTGGCCGGCGGCCTGCTCTTCGCCACGCAGCGGCGTACGCAGCCGCAGCCGAGCCGCTCGGCGGCCGGCGCGGCGGACGGCAAGCGCGCCTCCGCGCTGTCCGTGCCCGGCGTGCGGGTGCTGGCGGTCGTCATGCTCGGCATCGGCACCGTCTTCGGCGGCATGCAGGTGTCGATGACGGCCTTCACCAAGGAGCTGGGCGAGCCCGGCCTGAACGGTCTGATGTACGGCGCGTTCGCGGCCGGAAACATGATCGCCGGCATCGTCTGCGGCCTCGTGGCGTGGAAGTCCAGCCCGCAGCGCCGGCTGCTGACGGCCTTCCCGCTGCTGGTGCTGGCCACCTCCCCGCTGTGGGCCGCGGACTCCATGGTGCTGCTGGGTGCCGTGGGCATGCTGGTGGGCCTGTGCATCGCGCCCTCGCTGATCACCGGCTACACGCTGGTGGAGAAGCTGGTCCCGGCGAGCGCCCGCACCGAGGCGTTCACCTGGCTGACGGGCGCCGTCGGCCTGGGCCAGGCGGCCGGCGCGACCGTGGGCGGACGGCTGATCGACGCCCATGGCGCGAGCACCGGTTTCCTGGTGCCGCTGGTCGGCACGGCCATCGCCCTGGTGGTGCTGTTCACGCTGCGCAAGGCCCTGACCCCTCGGTCGGAGTCGGTCGTCGCGGCACGTGGGGTCGGTCACCGTCAGCCCGTTTCGGTGGACTGACGGACCGGAATACTGCACTATTGAGCATCGTTAGCACTCATTGAGTGAGAGTGCCAGGAGGAGCAAGTGCCGACTTACCAGTACCAGTGCACCGAGTGCGGGGAAGGCCTCGAGGCGGTGCAGAAGTTCACCGACGACGCCTTGACCGTATGCCCGCAGTGCGACGGCCGCCTGAAGAAGGTGTTCTCGGCGGTAGGCATCGTCTTCAAGGGCTCCGGCTTCTACCGGAACGACAGCCGCGGCTCGTCGTCCAGCAGCAGCCCGGCCACGAAGTCGTCGACGTCCACGTCGACCGGCTCGTCGTCCGCGTCGCCCTCCGCGTCGTCCTCTGCGTCGAAGAGCACCTCCTCCGCGCCCGCCGCGTCATCGGGCTCGAGCAGCAGCAGCTCGGCCGCCTGACGCGCAGCCTCACGTATGCACCGGAGCCCGTCGCCCCCACTGGGGGGCGACGGGCTTCGTCGTATGTCCAGCCGGGGCCGGGCGGGGCGGTCCCGCTAGGGTGACCGCATGGCCGACACGATCAGCGCATCAGCAGGCACGGCGGAGATAGGCGTCATCGGGGGATCGGGGTTCTACTCCTTCCTCGAGGACGTGACCGAGATCACGATGGAGACGCCCTACGGGGCGCCGAGCGACTCGCTCTTCCTCGGCGAACTGGCCGGCCGGAAGGTCGCCTTCCTCCCCCGCCACGGCCGCACCCACACCGTTCCGCCGCACCGCATCAACTACCGCGCCAACCTCTGGGCCCTGCGCTCGCTCGGCGTGCGCCAGGTGCTGGGGCCGTGCGCGGTGGGCGGGCTGCGCGAGGAGTACGGGCCGGGGACGCTGCTCGTGCCGGACCAGCTGGTCGACCGCACCAAGGCCCGCACGCAGACCTTCTTCGACGGGACGCCGCTGGCCGACGGCACGGTCCCCGAGGTCGTCCACATGACCTTCGCCGACCCCTACTGCCCGGTGGGGCGCGCGGTGGCGCTGGGCGCGGCGCGCGGGCGCGACTGGGAGCCGGTGGACGGCGGGACGATGGTGGTGATCGAGGGCCCGCGCTTCTCGACCCGCGCCGAGTCGCTCTGGCACGCGGCGCAGGGCTGGTCGGTGGTCGGCATGACCGGGCACCCGGAGGCCGTCCTCGCCCGCGAGCTGGGCCTCTGCTACACCTCGCTGTCGCTGGTCACGGACCTGGACGCGGGGGCCGAGACGGGCGAAGGCGTCACCCACGAGGACGTGCTGCGGGTCTTCGGCGAGAACGTGGCACGGCTGCGCGAGGTGCTCTTCGACGCGGTGGCGGCGCTGCCGAAGACCGAGGACCGCGACTGCCTGTGCACCCGCGCCCACGACGGCTGGGACCTGGGGATCGAGCTGCCGTAACCGGCCGGGGCCGCGTGGGGTGATGCCTGCGTCACCCCCACACGGGGCACGGGGTTTTCCACAACCGGGCGGTAGTCCACAGGCCCGGGCGGGGTCCGGGAAAAGCCGGGATCGTGAGGAGCGCCGAGAACGCGCTCGCGCTCCTCACGAAAGGCGGTGGCCCGGCATGCCTGCTCCCACTCCCCCTCCCCCTCTGTCCCCTTCTCCGCTTCCCCCTCCGCCTCCGCCGTGGACGCCCCCGCGCCGACGCGTGCCGCTCTTCGCTCCGGTGCGCGTGAGCGGGCGGCGCGGCCGGTCCGCCGGCGGCTGGGCTGATCGTGTTTGGGGATGTCACAGGGCAGCCAGATTCTCTCGTATGTTATGGAATCGACCATTCCGTCACAGGTACGCACAGAGAGAGGTTGTTCGGTGAGCGAGAAGAAGACAGGGGTCCTTGGAGGCTTCAAGGCATTCCTGATGCGAGGCAACGTCGTGGACCTCGCGGTCGCCGTCGTCATCGGGGCGGCGTTCACCAACATCGTGAACTCTGTGGTCAAGGGCGTCATCAACCCGGTCGTCGGTGCGTTCGGCACCAAGGACCTCGATCATTACGCGGCCTGCCTGAAGGGCCCCTGCGCGCGCAGCGCGACGGGAGAGGTGACCAAGGGGGTCTACATCCAGTGGGGCGCGGTGCTCAGCGCCTCGCTCACGTTCCTGATCACGGCGGCGGTGGTCTACTTCCTCATGCTGCTGCCGATGAAGCGCTGGCAGGACCGCCAGGCCGCCAAGGCCCCGGTGGAGAACAAGCCCGCCGAGCCGACGGAGATCGAGCTGCTGGCCCAGATCCGCGACACCCTGATCGAGCAGCGCCGGGGCCCGGGCTCGGACTCGGTGCCGGCCCCCCGCTAGGCGGACGCGCGGCGGGCGGCACCGGTGCGCCCGTCAGACGTGGTGGGGCGGCTTCTCGTCCAGGAAGCGGGCCAGGTCGGCGGCGCTGTCGCCACCGCCGGAGGCCGGGCGGTCGCCCCACCCACGGTCGGTGTCGTCCGAGGACTGCTGCGACAGCGGGTCGTCGAAGATCAGCGCGGCTGCGGTGGCCGGGTCACGCCGGGGCGTGCGCGGTTCGGGGGCGGTACTCATGCCTCCAGGGTACGGGCGGGCCCAGCGGCGGGCGGTCGGCGGGCGACGGGCGACAGGCGTTCAGTGGGCGACGGGCGGCGTTCGCCGGGCGACGGGCGGGCGCCCCGGCGACAATCGCCCTATGAGCGAGGAATCGCCTCCCGCCCGGAGCTCGGGCCTGCTGCGGCCCATGACCGAGCGCGGGCGCGAGGAGGAGCACCGGACGGCGACCCCGCTGGAGCTCTTCTTCGACCTCTGTTTCGTGGTCGCGGTCGCCCAGGCCGGCCGGCAGCTGGTGCACGCGCTCGCGGAAGGTCATCCGGGCCACGGCATCCCGGGCTACCTGATGATGTTCTTCGCCATCTGGTGGGCCTGGATGAACTTCTCCTGGTTCTCGTCCGCGTACGACACGGACGACGCGCTCTACCGCGTGGTGACGCTGGTGCAGATCGCCGGCGTGCTGATCCTGGCGGCGGGCATCCCCCGCGCGTTCGACGCGAGCGACTTCTCGCTGGTGTGGTTCGGGTATCTGGTGATGCGCCTGGCGCTGGTCTTCCAGTGGCTGCGCGCGGCGCACGCGTCGACGGGGGCCGAGAGACGCACGGCCCTGCGGTACGCCATCGGCGTGTGCCTCTGCCAGGTCGGCTGGCTGGGCCTACTGGTCCTGCCCGACCGCGCCGAGCCGTGGGTCTTCGTGGTGATGGCGATCGCGGAGATGACGGTCCCCGTCGTCGCCGAACGCGGCCGGGCGACCGCCTGGCACCCGCATCACATCGCCGAGCGGTACGGCCTGTTCACCATCATCGTCCTCGGCGAGACGGTGGCGGCCGCCACGACGGCGGTCCAGTCGGCCGCGGACGAGCACGAGGCCCTGGGCACCCTGGTGCCGATCGCGGCCGGCGGCCTGCTCCTGATCTTCGCCGCCTACTGGATCTACTTCGCGGTCCCCATCCACCTCCACCTGGCCTCCAACCGCCAGGCCTTCCTCTGGGGCTACGGCCACTACGTGGTCTTCTGCTCGGCGGCGGCCATGGGCGCCGGCATCGAGGTGGCGGTCGAGCAGGTCATCGGCAAGGCCCACATCTCCACCTTCGCCGCGTCGGCCACGGTGACCGTCCCGGCGGCCCTCTTCACGTTCTCGGTCTGGCTCCTCCACTCCCGCCACTACAAACGGGGCCCCGCACAGCAGTTGACCTTGCCGACCGCGTCCGTGGCAGTCCTGGCCTGCACGTTCGCGGGCAGCGCGGCGGTGCTGCTCGCGGGGTTGGTGGCGGCGGCGACGGTGGCGGTGGGAGCGGTGCTGGCGGCGAGAGGGGAAACGGGCCTGTCCGAACGTCCGTCCCGTGGTACGCATGCCGCATGACGACCACGCGGCCCGCCCCGATCCCCGGCCCCCTCGACGCCCTCACGGACGTGCCCGGCCTGCGCGTGGGTCACGCGCAACGCACCGGTGACGGCGCCCTGACCGGCACCACCGTCGTCCTCACCGACCCAGGCACGGGAACGGGCGCGGGCGGGGTCGTGACCGCCGTGGACGTGCGCGGCGGCGGGCCCGGCACACGGGAGACCGACGCCCTCGACCCGCGCAATCTCGTCCAGCGCGTCGAGGCCGTCGTCCTGACCGGCGGCAGCGCCTTCGGCCTGGAGGCGGCGGCCGGGGTCATGGCGTTCCTCGAGGACGCCGGCCGCGGCTTCCGCGTGGGCCCGGACCCGGCCCAGGTCGTACCGGTCGTCCCGGCGGCGGCCCTGTTCGACCTCGGCCGCGGCGGCGACTGGCGCGCCCGCCCGGACGCCGCCCTCGGCCGGGAGGCGGCCGAGGCGGCGGCCCGCAGCCGCCCCGGCGACCCCGTGGTGCAGGGCAATGTGGGCGCCGGCACGGGCGCGGTGGCCGGCGGTCTGAAGGGCGGCATCGGCACGGCCAGCCTCGTGCTGCCCTCCGGGGTGACGGTCGCGGCCCTCGCGGCCGTGAACGCGGCCGGGTCCGTGGCCGACCCGGCGACCGGCGTGCTCTACGGCCGCTATGTCGAGGGCGGCCGCGTCGAGTACCCGGAGCCGGAGCGCCACGCCTCCGCCCAGCGGGCCCTGGACGCGGCCCGCCAGGAGTCGGCGCGGCGCTGGGCGGCGTCGGCGCACCCGCCGCTGAACACGACCATCGCCGTGGTCGCCACCGACGCCGTCCTCACCCGCGCCCAGGCGCAGAAGCTGGCGGGCACGGCCCACGACGGCCTGGCCCGCGCGGTGCGGCCCGTACACCTGCTGACCGACGGCGACACGGTCTTCGCCATGGCCACGGGCCGCCGGCCGCTGCCGCACGAGGAACACCTGCCCGGCAGCGCCGACTTCGCCGCCGGCGCGGTCAACGAGATCCTGGCGGCGGGCGCGGACGTGCTGACGCGGGCGGTGGTCAAGGGCGTGCTCGCGGCGGAGAGCGTCGACGGGCCGGGCGGCGTCTTCCCCTCGTACCGCGAGCTCTACCGGTCTACGACTTGAGCGTCGCGACGAACGCCGCCCACGTTCCGGGGGCGAAGAGGAGCGGGGTGCGTTCGGGGCGCTTGGAGTCGCGTATGGGTATGACACCGGTTCTGGCTGTGGCAGGAGCCCACTCGACGCAGCCGCCGCCGTCGGGATTGCTGTAGCTGGACTTGGTCCACACCGTTTTGGACAGGTCCGGAGTGGCGTTCACGAGGGTAGTTCCTCCATGACGTGACGGATGAAGGCCGCCGAATCATTTGGCGACAAGGCATAGGACCTGAGCCGATCGTAGGCACGTCGCCGACGGCTGACGACCTCCGGATCCTCCAGCAACTGCCCCGTGCTGTTGCTTTCCTCGTAAGCAATGGCATGGCCGTCTTCGGCGATGAAGAGTGCCAGCGACCCACCCATCAAGGCATGTTCCCCGTGCTCGAACGGCAGAACCTGCACAGTAGTCGTGGGCGTGTCCACGATCGCGATCAACGCGGCCAGCTGCTCGCGCCAGATCGAAGGCCCGCCCACGGGACGCCGTAGAACCGCCTCGTCGAGCACACACGCGAAGTCCGGTGCGCGCTCCGTCTTCAGCAGGGCTTGCCGATTCAGGCGGGCCGCCAGCATCTCGGCGACCTTGTCCTCCGTCCGCCTGGGGTCGCCGACGCGGAAGAGAGTCCGAGCGTAGGCCTCCGTCTGCACGAGTCCGGGGACGAACTGCCCCGCGTACTCGTGGATGACGCGTGCTTGCGCCTCCATCTCCATCCGGCGCCGGTACTGATCCGGATGAACCTCGTGGCGCGCCAGCGCGTAGATACGCTCAAAAAGCCCGTCCGTCCCGAACGCCGCATCCAGCTTCGCCGCGAGGTCCGGCGGTGGCACATAGTCCGCGATCTCGATGCGCGAAAGGTGGCTGCGGCTGTAGCGCACGACCTCCGACAGTCCGTCCAGCGTCATCCCGGCCTGCTCGCGGCGGCGCCGGATCTCCGCGCCGAACAGGTGTCGGGCCGACTTCTCCGGCGTGAGTTCCCGTACGCGCCGAGCCATACGCACCGCCCCCTATCCCATGGTCGGGGTTGGGATCCCCACCCCCTACCGACGGTACGCACCGTGCGCAACCCTGGTCTCCGGCAAAGTAGTTGACCCGCTCGAACGAGTGAACACCCGAACACAATCCGAGGTCTTCATGCCCACCCCCGTCCCACACGCCACTCTCGACCCGTTCGACGAGGCCGAAGCCGCGCTGGCCACGCTCCGTGAGGCGCTCTTCGGCGCCAGAATCGCGCTGCCGGCCCTCGGTCTGCACACCGCGCCCGGGATGAGCGAGACGGTGTTCGTCGACCTCGGGATGGTGCGGCCGCACGCGGCGCGGGATCTCGCGCGGGTGATCGAGGCGGGGACGGGGGCGGGTCGCTGATGGGGGTCGAGGTCGAGATCGAGGTCGGGGCCAACGCGGTGGACACCGTCACCGGCGGGCGGGGCAAGGTGACCGCCATCGATGCCGACCGCATGGCCAGCGTCCGGCACCCCAACGGGACGACCTGGCGTACGCCCACGTCCAATCTGCGTCCGCCGACCGTGCAGGAGGAGCTCGGCCTGAAGGCGGCCGAGGTGACGTTCGCCCGCCGCTACGGCGTCTGGCCGGACTGAGCCGGGGGCGTGGGCGTGGGCGGGGGCGTGTCCCACCACCGGGCGTTCGGCCCGGCCCCCGCGGTCGCGCCGCACACCTCGCGCACGACGCCGCGCAGCGCGACGATCGCCGGTTTCTCCCGCCGTGCCGCCGCCCAGGCGAGGACCACGCTGCACGGCGACAGGTCGGTGACCTCGACGTAGCTGATGCCCGGGCGGGGCATGAGCTCACGGACGTCGGCCGCCGCGAAGGTGATGCCCTGGCCGAGGCAGACGGCGGACATGAGGGTGTCGAGCGTGGTCGCGCGGTGGTCCGTGGCCAGGACGGGCGAGCCGTCGGGGCGCGGGTCCACGGACCAGAATTCGCGGTAGACGCGGGGGACGCGGTCGGCGACGTTGACGAGCGGGATGCCGGCCAGTTCGGCGATGGTCACCCGGTCGCGGTGGGCGAGGGGGTGGCCGTCGGGGAGGCAGACGAGCCGGTGCTGGGTCGCCACCTCCAGGGTCTGCAGGCCGGGCGGCAGGGGGCCGAAGCACAGGACCGCGTCGACGCGGTCCTCGAGGAGTACCTGCGCCTGCTCGGCGAAGGTGACCTCGCGGAGCTCGACGTCCAGGCCGGGGTGGAGCCGGCCCATCCGCTCGACGACGGCCCGGATGACGGGCAGGGCGACGGCGTACGCGCCGAAGACCAGCCGCCCGGACAGGGTCCGGGTCCGCCGCGCCGTGTCCACGGCCTGGCGCAGTCCGTCGGCGGCGTCCACCATGGCTCGTGCGTGGGGCAGGAGGGCCTCTCCGGCGGTGGTGAGTTCCACGCGTCGCGTGGAGCGTTCGACGAGGGTGAGGCCGAGGCGTTCCTCGAGGGCCCGGATCTGCCGGCTGAAGGCCGGCTGGCTGATGAACAGCCGCTGTGCCGCCCGTCCGAAGTGCAGTTCCTCCGACAGGACGAGCAGCAGTCGCAGTTGGCGCACGCTCGGATCGGACACGCTGCCCTTCGCCATGCAGGCAACGTTATCAATCCCGCCCGCCTGCGCATGACTGCTCGCTTCCGGCCGGTACGGGCGGAAAGGAAGAATGAAGCGGCGGGGGCAACGGGGGAAAGACGTCCGGCGCACCACGCGCGAGGGCCCGGTCCCCACGGGGGAGGACCGGGCCCTCAGGCGTCGGTTCAGCGCGTCGCGGCCGTCTCCTTGCCGGTGGCCGACGCGTCGGCGGAGGCGTCGCCCGCCGCGGCGTCCTCGACTACCTCGGCGGGAGCCGTGGGCTTGCGGGGCAGCGCGAACATCAGGGCCAGCACGACGACGAGCACGCCGGCCGCCCACCACATGCCGTGGCGGAACGCTCCCGCGAACGCCTCGCCCGCCTGGCCCTGGGCCATCTTCTTCTCGTCCAGGGCGTTGAAGAAGACGACCGAGACCAGGCCGAGGCCGATCGCGTTGCCCAGCTGCTGCGTGGTGTTGATCAGACCGGACGCGGAGCCGGAGTGCTCGCGCGGGACCTCGGCGATGACGGTCTCCGTCAGCGGGGCGACGATCAGGCCCATGCCGAGGCCCATGACGATCAGCGGAAGGGCCATCTGCCAGGGCGCTATGTCCAGCCCGAAGTGCTCGGTCTCCCAGATGTAGAGGACGACGCCGCCCATCATGGACAGCGCGCCGGCCTGCAGGACCTTGCGGCCGAACTTCGGGACGAGCTTCTGCACCGAGATGCCCGCCGCCACCGAGACGCCGATCGAGAACGGGATGCCGGTCAGGCCGGCCCGCAGCGGGCTCCAGCCGAGGCCGATCTGCATGTAGAGCGTCCAGATGAGGAAGAAGATGCCGCAGACGATGCCGAAGGCGATCTCGACGCCGATGCCGGCGGCGAAGCTCTTGACCTTGAACAGCGACAGTTCGACCAGCGGCGACCCGTCCTTGCGGGTCTTGTACCGCTCGTACGCCACGAAGGCGGCGAAGACCAGCACGCTGCCGGCCATGCACAGGTGGCCCCACAGCGGCCAGCCCAGCTCACGGCCCTGGGTGAGCGGGTAGAGCAGCATCAGCAGGCCGCCGGTGGCGAGGACGACGCCCACGAGGTCGAGCTTGAGGGCCTGCGGCGCCTTGGACTCGGAGATGAACTTACGGCCCAGGATCAGGCCCGCGACGCCGACCGGAAGGTTGACGAGGAAGATCGGGCGCCACTCGAGCCCGAAGAGGTTCCACTGGGTCAGCAGCGCGCCGAGGATCGGCCCGGAGACCGCGCCCAGCCCGACGATGGCGCCGAAGAGGCCGAAGACCTTGCCGCGCTCGTGCGCGGGGAACGTGGCGTGGACGATGGCGAGCACCTGCGGCACCATCAGCGCCGCCGTCGCGCCCTGCAGGACGCGGGCCGCGACGAGCAGCTGCGGGTCGCCGGCCAGGCCGCAGAGCATCGAGGCGACGGTGAAGCCGCCCATGCCCAGGAGGAAGACGCGGCGGCGCCCGTATATGTCGCCGAGGCGGCCGCCGGTGATCAGGCCGGCGGCGAAGGCGAGCGCGTACCCCTCGGTGATCCACTGCAGGATGCTGAAGGAGGCGCCGATGTCCTTCTGGATGCTCGGCATGGCGATGTTGACGATGGTGACGTCGACGAGGTCCATGAAGGACGCGGTCATCACCACGGCGAGCGCCAGCCAGCGGCGGCGGTCGGCGGCGCCCTCGAGGGGCGGATCGGTGGTCGCGGTGGTGGTCACAAGCGGGGCCTTCCTTGTCGTTCGCCGGGTTCGTCCGGTGTCGTCCATGTCGCTCGGGAAAAGCTAACCCGGATGTAGGACAAAAGGAGTCCTACATCCCTGACACTGTGAGGACCATGACGGACACCCCGGTACGGCTACTGAATCTGTTGTCCCTCCTCCAGACGCCTCGTGAATGGCCCGGCAGCGAGCTCGCGGACCGGCTCGGCGTCAGCTCCCGCACGATCCGGCGGGACATCGAGCGGCTCCGCGATCTCGGCTACCCCGTACAGGCAACGATGGGAGCGGAGGGCGGGTACCGGCTGGCGGCCGGAGCCGCCCTGCCGCCGCTGGTGCTCGACGACGAGGAGGCGGTCGCCATCGCGGTGGGGCTGCGGGCGGGCGCGGGCCATGCCGTGGAGGGTATCGAGGAGGCGTCGGTGCGCGCCCTGGCCAAGCTGGAGCAGGTCCTTCCGTCCCGGCTGCGGCATCGCGTCTCCGCCCTGCAGGCGGCGACGGTGCCGCTCACCTCCGGCGACGGCGCGACCGTCGACCCGCGCACGCTGACCGTCATGGCCTCGTCCGCCACCGGCCACGAGCGGCTGCGCTTCACCTACCGTACGGGCGACGGCACCGAGACGAAGCGGCTGGTCGAGCCGCACCGGCTGATCAGCACCGGCCGCCGGTGGTACCTCGTCGCCTACGACATCGACCGCGACGACTGGCGCACCTTCCGCGTCGACCGGGTGAGCGAGCCGTTCGCCACGGGGGCGCGCTTCGCCCCGCGCGAGCTGCCGGTGGCGGACGCGGCGGAGTTCCTCAAGCGGTCGATGGCCCGGCTGCAGCCGACGTACCGCCTGGTGGCGACGTTCCGGGCGCCCGTGGAGTTCGTGGCGGCGCGGCTGCCGAACTGGCTCGGGGTGCCCGCCGCGGACGGCGACGACGCCTGCCGGCTGGACGTGACGTCGTCGGACGCGCTGGAGTGGGTGGCCTTCCGGCTGGCGATGGTGGACTGCGAGTTCACCGTGGAGGAGCCGCGGGAGCTGGTCGAGCTCCTGGAGGGGCTGGGCGCCCGGATCAGCCGCGCGGCGGCCGCGCGCTGAGCCCTGTGGGGCGGCAAGCAGGCGGAAAACGGGCAGAGAGAAGGGCCCCGGCGCAAGGGGGGGAGGCGCCGGGGCCCGGTCTATGAGGGTATGCCCTTTTACGCCGCCGCGTCGAACCCGGTGTCGTGAGCCATCTTCTTCAGCTCCAACAGAGCATGCTTCTCGATCTGCCGGATGCGCTCGCGCGTGAGGCCGTGCTGCTTGCCGACCTCGGTGAGCGTGCGCTCGCGCCCGTCCTCGATGCCGTAGCGCGCCTTGATGATCGACGCGGTGCGGTGGTCGAGGCGGCCGATGAGGCCCTCGAGCTCCTCGCTGCGCAGGAGCGCGATGACGGACTGCTCGGGCGATACGGCGGAGGTGTCCTCCAGCAGGTCGCCGAACTGGGTCTCCCCCTCGTCGTCCACGTGCATGTTCAGGCTGACCGGGTCGCGGGCCCAGTCGAGCACGTCGCCGACGCGCTGGGGCGTGGTGCCCAGCTCGGTGGCGATCTCGGCGTGCTCGGGGTCGCGGCCGTTCTCGCGGTTGAACTCGCGCTGGACCCGTCGGATGCGGCCGAGCTCCTCGACCAGGTGGACGGGCAGCCGGATCGTGCGCGACTGGTCGGCGATCGAACGCGTGATGGCCTGGCGGATCCACCACGTGGCGTACGTGGAGAACTTGAATCCCTTGGCGTAGTCGAACTTCTCCACCGCGCGCACCAGGCCGGCGTTGCCCTCCTGGATGAGGTCGAGGAGCGGCAGGCCGCTGCGCGGGTAGCGACGGGCCACGGCGACGACGAGGCGGAGGTTGGACTTGATGAAGACGTCCTTGGCGCGGGCGCCGTCGGCGGCTATCGCCTCCAGCTCCTCGCGGGATGCCGCGCCGGCCTTGTCACCGCCGTCCTCGAGGCCGTCGAGGATCTGCTGGGCGTAGACGCCCGCCTCGATGGTCTGCGAGAGCTCGACCTCCTTGGCGGCGTCGAGCAGGGGCGTACGCGCGATCTCGTCCAGGTACATGCCGACCAGGTCGCGATCGGCGATCTCCCCGCCTGAGGACACGCGAACGCTGCTTGCCTCGTCCGTTCCACCGGTGGCGCTGGTGGTCCGACGACGGGCGACGGCACGGGTTGCCATGCGTACTCCCTTGCGATGAGACGGTCGCGGGGTGGGCCGGGCGACCGGTAGGGCGCCCCGTCCGAAGTAAAGAACGGCCGGAATCCGGACAGAATTCCCCGAAGCTTTCTTCTTTTTTGTGATCATGCAGTATCCTGCGCGGTCGCAACCGGGGCGGCCGGCCGGCCGGTCCGGACGGAAGCGCAGGTCAGACGGGCGGCGACGCCGTCGTCGCGCCCGCCGCGCCACCGCGCGGCCAGGGCGTCCATGAGACGGCCGTCACATTCCGGCGCCGTCCGTCCGTGGCCACCCTTCCCCTGCACAGACGCCGCCCGGCGGGCTCCGGTTGCCCGGAGAAATCCCGGAAGGTCGGTTTCCCGGGCCGCCGTCCCGCCGGGTGACGGCCGCGTTCCACCAGGTGACGGCCGTGTTCCGCCGGATGATCGAGTTGCCGGGCCCGGTGGCCGGGTGTGCGCTGGTGGGACGGAGGGTGAGTGAGAGGAGCCCGTCATGCCGACGCACTCGATCACCGGGCGGTACCCCGCCCACGAAGCCCCCGGACCGGTCTCCCGGACCGGCCATGTGCGCCACGAGGGGCGGGCCTCCCGCGCCGTCCGGGCCGTCCCCGTCGCGGGCGGCGTGGTCCTCGGCCTCTACGCCGTCTTCCTCGCCCACGACAACGGCTTCTCCGAGGGCGGCGGCTGGGTGCTGGGCATCGTCGCCGGCGTGATCGCGGCCGCCCTGGGCTACGCCGTGATCCACGAGCGCAACCGGATGATCACCGAGGTGCGCGCGGCGGCGTTCGGCACCCTCTTCGGAGTCTCGATGGGCTTCCTGCGCAGCCTGAGCGGGGCGTCGGTCCTCGACTCCTGCTTCGTGGGGCTCGCCTTCGGCCTGGGCATGGGCCTCGCGTCGTACTACATCTTCTACTGGCACGAACACTGAACGCGGCTACCCGCGCCCGGCGCCCGTACTCCTTCCCGGAGGCGGGCGCCGGGAGTCACCCGAACTGCACCGAGCGCTTGGCCAGCCCCATCCAGAAGCCGTCGATGACGCTGCGCTGCCCGCCGAGGTCGCCCTCGGCGGCGCCCATGGCCACGAAGAGCGGCGCGAAGTGCTCGGTGCGGGGGTGGGCCAGCCGGCCCGCCGGGGCCTTGTGGGCGAAGTCGGCGAGCACGTCGACGTCCCCGGCCTCGAGCGCCTCGCGCCCCCACGCGTCGAACTCCGCCGACCAGGAGGGCGGCCCGGATCCCGCGTGCTTGAGCGCGGCGAGGTTGTGGGTGAAGAAGCCGCTGCCGACGATCAGCACACCCTCGTCGCGCAGCGGCGCGAGCCTGCGGCCGATGTCCATCAGCCGTCGCGGGTCGAGCGTGGGCAGCGACATCTGGAGCACGGGTACGCCGGCGTCGGGGTACATCTCGACCAGCGGGACGTACGCGCCGTGGTCGAGGCCCCGCTCCGGCAGGTCCTGCACGGGCGTACCGGCGCCGCGCAGCGTGCGGCGCACCCGGTCGGCGAGTTCGGGGGCCCCGGGGGCGGGGTAGTGGACGCGGTAGTAGTGCTCGGGGAAGCCCCAGAAGTCGTACACGAGGGGGACGGTCCCGGTCGCGCCCAGCGCGAGCGGGGCCTCCTCCCAGTGGGCGGAGATCATCAGGATCGCGCGGGGGCGGGGCAGGTCGGCGGCCCAGTCGGCCAGCTGGCCCGGCCATACGGGGTCGTCCGCGAGGGGCGGCGCGCCGTGCGAGAGGTAGAGGGCGGGCATGCGCATGAGGGCCTCCTCGAGGATCTACTTGAAATATCAAGCTCTGCGTCCGACCTTAGTTCATACTTATTTAAACTTCAAGCATCGAGCTCCGGGCACGCGCCGGGGAGGCAGCGAGTGAAACAGTGGACGTTATGAAGAACCGACCCGCGGCGAGCGCCGAGGCCCGAGCCGAGGCCCCGTCCGCCGAGACCCCCGGGGCCGCCGCCGAACCCCGCTGGCTGACCCCGGCGGAGCAGGACACCTGGCGGGCGTACATGCACGCCTACACGCTCCTGGAGGATCACCTCGACCGGCAGCTGCAACGGGACGCGGGGATGCCGCACATCTACTACGGGCTGCTGGTACAGCTCTCGGAGGCGCCGCGCCGCCGGATGCGGATGACCGAGCTCGCCCAGTCCGCCAAGATCACCCGCTCGCGGCTGTCGCACGCCATCGCCCGGCTGGAGAAGAACGGCTGGGTGCGCCGCGAGGAGTGCCCCTCCGACAAGCGGGGCCAGCTGGCCGTGCTGACCGACGCCGGCTTCGAGATGCTGCGGCGGTCGGCGCCGGGCCACGTCGAGGCCGTCCGCGCCGCGGTCTTCGACCGCCTCACCCCGGAACAGGCCGCCCAGTTCGGCGAGGCCTGCCGCATCATCGCGGCGGGCCTGCAGCCAGCGGGGGCGGACCTGCCCTGGCTGCGCTGACGCCTTACGCGCACGACTGCCGACGCCTTACGCACACGACGTACGCACCACGACGTACGCACACGACGCGAAAGCCCCCGCCGGGGAACGGCGAGGGCTTTCGCGTGCTGGTAGGCGCCTGTGCGGTACTAGCCGATCAGTGGGCCATCACCGGGACGACGTCCTCGGCACCCTCGCCGTCGGCCGAACCGGCGACCGGGCCGCCCTGGTGGCCGGCGTTGATGGCGACGAGCGCGACGACCGCGGACACCGTCAGGATGCCGGCCGCCCACCACACGGCGGTGGAGTAGCCGTGCACCATCGACTGGAAGGTGAGCAGCTTCGGGTTGGCGCCGGACCCCATGTGGTCCTTGAAGTAGTCCGTGGTGGCGCTGGCGGCGATGGTGTTGAGCAGCGCGGTGCCGATGGCGCCGCCGACCTGCTGCGAGGTGTTGACCATCGCCGAGGCGACACCGGCGTCACGGGCCTGGACGCCGTGCGTGGACAGGCTCATGGCCGGCATGAAGGCCGTACCCATGCCGAGGCCCATCAGCACCAGGCCGGGCAGGACGACGGTGGTGTACGAGGTGTCCAGGTCGATCTGGGTCAGCACGACCATGCCGACGGCCGCGAGCAGGAAGCCCGGGCCCATCAGCAGCCGTGCCGGGACGCGGGTCATCAGACGGGCGCCGATCTGCGTGGAACCGGTGATCATCGCGGCGATCATCGGCAGGAACGCGAGGCCGGTCTTGACGGGCGAGTACCCCCGGACGACCTGGAGGTAGTAGGTCAGGAAGAGGAAGAGGCCGAACATCGCGATGGCGGCGAGGGCCAGCGAGACGTAGATGCCGCCGCGGTTGCGGTCGGTGAGCACGCGCAGCGGCAGCAGCGGCGCCTTGACCTTCCGCTCGACGAGCACGAAGGCGAGCAGCAGCAGCGCCGCCGCGGCGAACAGGCCGAGGGTGCTGCCGGCGGTCCAGCCGTCGGACTCGGCGCGGGTGAAGCCGTAGACCAGCGAGACCAGGCCGAGGGTGGCCAGGATGACGCCGGGGATGTCGAGCTTCGAGGGGTTGCGGCTGCCCTCGGGCTCGTGGATCACGGCGATCGCGCCGGCCGCGGCGACGACGGCGAAGGGGATGTTCACGAAGAACGTCCAGCGCCAGTTGAGGTACTCGGTGAACAGGCCGCCGAGGATCAGGCCGACACCACCGCCGGCACCGGCGATGGCACCGAAGATGCCGAACGCCTTGGCGCGCTCCTTCGCCTCGGTGAAGAGGACGGCGAGCAGCGACAGGGCCGCCGGGGCGAGCAGCGCGCCGAAGACGCCCTGCAGGGCGCGGGCGCCCAGCAGCATGCCGGTGTTGACGGCGGCGCCGCCGAGCGCGGACGCGGCGGCGAAGCCGATCAGGCCGACGACGAACGCGCGCTTGCGGCCCCACAGGTCGGAGATGCGGCCGCCGAAGAGCAGCAGACCACCGAAGGCGAGGGCGTAGGCCGTGATGACCCACTGCCTGTTGCCGTCCGAGATGCCGAGGTCGGACTGGGCGGAGGGCAGGGCGATGTTCACGATGGTCGCGTCGAGCACGACCATCAGCTGGGCCAGGGCGATGAATATGAGCGCTTTCCAGCGCTTGGGGTCGGCTTGCGACAGAGCGTCAGGCATGGATGAGGCCTACCTAGCGGGTTGCGGAGAGGTGGTGGAGGAGTCGGGCCTGGCGCCGGTGGTGCGTGGCGCCAGTGGTGCGTGGTGCTCGTAGTGCGTCAGCGGTGGAGCACGGAGGACTCCCGCGCCGCACGACGCAGGTCCTCCAAAGTCGTGGGGGAGCCGGGGAGTTCCGAGCGGACCGGGGTCATCAGCCCGTCCAGGAACAGCTGGAGATGGCGCCGCGAGAAGTCCTCGAAGCCGAGGCAGTCCGTGCCGGGCACCGGCCTGGTGAGCTGAGTGATCGCCACCATCAGGTCGCCGATGGCCACATCGGGGCGCAGCTGGCCGGACGCGTGGGCGGCCTCGATCAGCGCCTCGATCCCCGTCTCCAGGCGCTCGCGCGCCACGACGTGTTCGGGGTGGTCCTGGTCGACGCCGCCTTCGCGCAGCAGCGGACACAGTGCCCCGATCCGCTCGTCGGCGGCGGCGTGAACGAAGCGCCTCAGCGCGCGGAAAGCATCGGGCTCCTCGGCTCGTGCCTGCTCGGCCTGGTCCGCGATGCGGTCCATGACGGAGAGGGTGACATGGTGGATCAGCTCGCGGCGGTCCGCGAAGTGCCGGTACAGCGTGGCATTTCCGACCCCGGCGCGTCGAGCGATTTCATCGAGCGAGGAATCGGCACCGTGTTCGACGAGCGCCTCGCGGGCGGCCGCGACGATCCGCTCGCGGTTGCGGAGCGCGTCGGCGCGAAGACGCGGCTGCGGGGCTGTGACCACGGCCGATCACTCCTTACCTGGGCTTGTCGGGGCCCGTCCGGGCCTTGGGGCTCCGCACCGGGCCCGCTCTGGGCTCTTGCTCTGGGCTGTTCCGCAATCGGGGATGGACTCCCCGTTTGGCAGGAACGCTCAGTTAAACGGGGAGAAGCTCCCCGGATATTTCGCCTCCGAATGAGATGCGCGTCACACCCCGGGGAGGGGGCTGCGGCCATCTGCCGCAACCCGGCGGGCGCCCCCGGGCGGCCCGGCGAAGTGTGGACGGCATGAAGACCCTGGTCATCGCCGTCACGATCGCCGCGGTGCTGGCCCTGGCCGCCCCGGCCCCGACCCGGGCCGGGAAGCAGAGCCCGGCGGCCCCCGGCGCGCCGGCCGGCGCGGGCGTCCGCCCGTACGGCCCCTGCGCGCTGCGCACCCTCAGCCGCGATGTCTCCGAGGGCGCCCGCACGCCCCGCGGCTTCGCCCCCTCCAGCGGCCGGGTGCGCGCGATCACCTTCTTCATCGACTTCCCCGACGCCCCGGCGCGCATCAGCCCCCGGAAGCGGTACGCCGAGTTCTTCCCCGCGGTCGCCGACTACTTCCGCGCCAGCTCCTACGGGCGCCTCGACTACCGCTCCACCCCGGTGCCCCGCTGGATCCGCATGTCCCGCCCGTACCGCTCGTACGGCATCACCCGCGGCACGACCTTCGACCCGGCGCGCAACGACGGCTACCACGCGATCGCCCGCGAGATCCTCGACGCCGTCGACGAGGACGTCGACTTCCGGCGCTACGACCTGATCAACGTGCTGGCCGCGCCCAACGCCGGGCCGCCCGCCACCCGGGACGTGCGCTCGGTGACCTTCGCCGGCGCGCCCACGGGCCTGGAGACCGACGACGGCGTCGACATCCAGAACGTGTCCTTCATCTGGAGCCGCCAGACCGGGGACAGCCCCTTCCGTGTCCTCAACCACGAGAACGCCCACAGCTTCGGCCTGCCCGACCTCTACTACGGCGGCCGCGCCCGCGCGGGGCACACCCCGGTGGGCCACTGGGATCTCATGGACGAGGACTGGGGCCCCTCGAACGACTTCATGGCCTGGCACAAGTGGAAGCTGGGCTGGCTCGGCCCCGGCCAGGTCCACTGCCTGGCCCGCCCCGGCACCCGGACCGTGACCCTCACCCCCACCTCGGCGCCGGGCGGCGCCAAGCTGGCCGTGGTCCCCCTCACCCGCACCCGGGCGATCACGCTGGAGGCCCGCGCCCCGGGCCGGCTCGACCACGCGGTCTGCCGCCCGGGCGTCGTGGTGAGCACGATCGCCTCGGACCTCTCCTCCGGCGCCGGCCCGGTCCGCACCGCCGACGCCACGCCGGGCAGCCGCGGCTGCCACCGGGGCGACCCCAATGTGGCGGCGGACATGACGGACGCCGCCTACCGCCCCGGCCAGAGCCTGACGACGGCGGGCGTCACGATCGACGTCCTGGAACGGACTCCGTCCGGCGCGTATCGCGTTGCCGTCACCCGCACGCGCCCACCGGCCCACCACGCCTGACCCGCGCCTCGGCCGCCCTGCCCCCGCCGCCCCGGCACCCGCTACACTGACGGCGGTCCAGCCTCCGTAGCTCAGGGGATAGAGCACCGCTCTCCTAAAGCGGGTGTCGGCAGTTCGAATCTGCCCGGGGGCACCAGCGACAACGCGCCGACCTGGGGTTTCTTCCCCAGGTCGGCGTTTTGGCATGTCGTATCAGACCCCGGCCGCCGGCCCGGTCTCCGGCCCCGCCTCGAGACCGCTCTCCAGGGCGAGCCCCAGGCCGGTCAGTGTCTCGTGCACGCTGTTTCCCTCGGCTATCGCCTCGAGGGCGAAGGCGCCGACCGATGTCGGCGGATAGCCGATGATTTCGATCGCCTTGCTGACGCTGAACAGGCTCTGCATCTGATCGGGCCGGTCCCACAGATAGACCGCGCCCCACACCTGCCGTTCGGCGTTGGAGAACCACGCCTTGAGCCGCATGCCGTCCAGCGTGGAGTAGGCGTCGACGGCATAGTCACGCAGGTAATCCCTGAGGCTCTCGACAGTGGCCTCCGACTTCTTCAGATCCCACATGACGATCGAAACGTACATAACCCAACGCCCCCATACGCACGGCTGACTTCGACAACTCCACGGTGTGGATTCCCTCCCGCAGACTACCTGTCATGACGTGCCCGCACGAGGGCCCACCGGGCATCAGAACCGGCTTATCCGGAGGGAGTTGTTCCGGTGACCACCCCCGCCCCCACGTGCGTCTTCTCCGGTACAGAGAGAACGGATGGCACGATTCCGCAGGTGAACCCAGGTGGTATACACCCGGGTTAATCACATCGCGTCGCGTGAGATCGGCCTCATTATCCCGTGGCGGCGAATAGAGCCGGATAGAGTGCGTCAGCAAATTCCCTTGAGTTGCCAGCGGAGCAGACCATGACGGACAGTCAGATCGGCGCTTTCCCCTATCCGAGGACCTGCCCTCTCCAGCCGCCCAAGGAGTACTCCTCCCTGCGCGCCGAACAGCCGATCAGCAAGATAACCCTGGCCTCCGGGCGGACCGCCTGGCTGCTCACCCGCCATGAGCACATCCGGCAGTTGCTCGCCAGTCCCGACGTGAGCTCGAATATGGCCCACCCCGGCTATCCGCTCCACTTCGACATCCCGGCGGAGGTCATGGAGCAGATGCGTCCGGTGATGCTCGCCATGGATCCCCCGGTGCACACCGCGCAGCGCAAGATGGTGATCCCGGAGTTCACCGTCAAGCGGGTGCTCCAGCTGCGTCCCCGCATCCAGGAGATCGTGGACGAGTGCGTCACCGCCATGCTCGCCGCCGAGGGGCCGGTCGATCTGGTCGAGGCGCTCGCCCTTCCCGTGCCGTCCCTGGCGATCTCCGAGCTGCTCGGCGTGCCCTACGAGGACCGCGAGTTCTTCCAGGACTGCTCCAAGAAGATCGTTTCGGTCGACACCGACCCCCAGGAGCGGAACCAGGCGCATCAGGATCTGCAGGCGTACTTCGCCGAGCTGATCACCGCCAAGGAGGCGGACCCCGGGGACGACCTGCTCAGCAGGCTCGTCCTGAAGAACCGCGAGACCGGCACGCTCGACCACAACGGCCTGGTCGGGATGGCGAACGTCCTGCTGGTCGGCGGGTTCGAGACCACCGCGAACATGATCTCCCTCGGCGTCGTGGGCCTGCTGGAGAACCCCGACCAGCTGGCCAAGCTGACGGCCGACCCCGCTCTGGCCCCGCAGGCCGTCGACGAGCTGCTGCGCTACTTCAGCATCGCCGACCAGGTGACCTCCCGCGTGATGACGGCGGACATCGAGATCGGCGGGGTGCTGATCCGCGCAGGCGAAGGCGTCATCGGGCTGAGCGCCTCCGGCAACTTCGACGAGGCGGTGTACTCCGACCCGGACCGGCTGGACATCGACCGGGGCGGCAAGCACCACCTGGCCTTCGGCCACGGCATCCACCAGTGCATCGGCCAGAACCTCGCCAAGATGGAGCTGGAGGTCGTCTTCACCACCCTCTTCGCCAGGATCCCCGGCCTGAAGCTGGCCGCTCCGGTGGCGGAGCTGTCGTTCAAGGACAGCATGGGCGTGTACGGACTGCACAAGCTCCCGGTGACGTGCTGAGGCACGCGCCTTGAGGTGAGGCACCCGTCCTGACGGGCGCAGCCGAAAGCCGGGCGAGGTCACTCGCCCGGCTTCACGACGTCCGCTAGCCGACCAGTCCTTCGAGCCCCCGGCGGACGAGGTAGGCGACGAGCCCCTCACCGGCGGGGATCAGCCCCAGGCGGTTGTTGGTGGTGTGCACGTAGTTCGAGACGCAGCTCAGGTACGGCGTGCCGTCGAGCCGCAGCTCGTGGACGTCGGCGTCGGCCTCCGCACCGCACACGGCACGGGCGCGGGCGGTGGCCTCGACGCTCATTCCGTGGAAGACGTCGCCCGTGCCCTCGCCGCGCCAGACCGCGGCGCACAGGTTCGTGAGCTGCGACGAGACGCCTTCGTACATCTTCGGCCAGGCGCTCTGCACGTTCTCGGGGGCGTACTTCCGCCAGTAGTCCTCGTATTCGCGGAGGAACCGCGTGGCGGCCTCCGGGTCGAGGCCCGCCCCGTGCAGGAACATCACCATGATCTTGGCGGCCTCGCCGACGGGTGCCCGCCCGGCGCCGGCGGCCGCCGGTTGCCGGGCCAGCAGGTCGAGGACCGCCACGGACGACTTCCGGAAGACGGTCTCGGCGATCGCCACGCCCTCCGTGCCGCCGTACTTGCGGAACTCCGGCTCGTAGGTCACCGGGGCGAGGGCGCCGAGGGGCTGCCCCTCCCGGGAGGTCTCGCCCTCCAGGCGTGCGAGCTCGTCCTGGAGCCTCAGCCCGACCGCGTACTCCTCACGGGCCGCGGCGTCGAACTCCGGCATGGCGTCGGCCAGGCGCGCGACGACCCGTTCGGCCGCCTCCGCCGAGCCGGCCTCCGGGCCGCAGAGCATCCGCAGCCGCACATGGGGCCCGCCCTGCCAGTACCGGAGGAAGAAGAAGTGGTCCCGGAGTCCCTCGTCCTCGAGCAGCGGGCCGACCACGTCGCACAGGAAGGAGGTGTGCAGCGAGGGCGGGATGTGGATGTGCACCGGACGCCACTGGGCCGTCCCGGTCTGCTCACTGCTGGTCTGTGTGCAGTTCAACGAAGAACTCCTCTGCTGCGGTCCAGCCCGTTTCCGGGCCGTAGTCGTCCACCGAAGGAAGGCACTCGCGGATCGACACGAGCACGTCGCCGCGCGACAGCGCGGACTTGGCCCAGCTCCGGACCAGGTAGGGGTTCCGGAAGTCGACGTACATCGGCTTGTGGACGCTGGCGCGGCGCAGGTGGGCGTAGTCGGCCCACTTGCGGGTCACCTTCCTGCCGCGTCCGGCCATCACGTCGCGCTCCTCGGCCGTCTGGCACAGCACGAAGGCGTGCCGGGGAAGGCCCTGGGACCGGCGCCACGCGTCGAAGGCCACGAGGGCTTCGTACGAGTCCCGGCTCAGGTCCTGGAGCATGGGGATGTCCGCGGCGGCCACGGTCCAGGACCTGCGGTCGGCCACGACGTCGCCCACGACGAGGCGGGGCGTCGTCCCCGTGTACTCGACGGAGCCTCCGACGTCCCGGATGTCGTCCAGGGGCTTCCACATGTAGCGGTTGGACGGGGACAGCGCCTCGAGCAGGCGGTAGAGCAGCGGCACCCCGATCGGGGTCAGGAAGTTCATGGGCACGAGGCCGAGGTCCTCCCCCGACTCCGGGTCGTGGAGGCGCACCGACCGGGTGGCGTGGTCCGCGCGGACCTCCAGACGCTCCGGCCCGTACACCGTCCGGTCCGCGCCGAGCGTCACCGCGCCGGGGTAGTTCACGACGCCCGGGGTCACCGGGGGGTGGAGGTTGAAGTTGAAGCCGAGCACGGAGTTGAGGTCGACCTGGCCGGGGAACCGGTCGGCCAGGTGCTTCCGCTGCGCCTCCTGCAGGGACCAGTCCTCGGTGCCCGCGACGAACGAGCCGAACCGCGAGAAGTAGACGCCGTAGCCGGTGAGCAGGCCGTTGACGACGAGCGTCCGGTCCCGGTCCGGCAGGACACCCTGGGCGAACTGCGCCCGGAAGGTCACGGATTCGGTGTCCACGAGGTCTTCCACGCCCGCGCAGGCCCGCTCGATGTCCGCGGGGTCCAGGTGCACGGCGCCGTCGCCGGGCACGAGACGCTCCCGGATCGTGCGCAGGGCCTCGGCCCGCTGCACCCGGTACGTCTCGGCCGCCGCCACGCCACGGCCCATGAGCACATCGAGCTGGTCCTGATCGGTCAGCGACGAGAACGCCTTGAAGAACTCCAGGAACGGCATGGTGCGGCGGTCGCCGAGCACACGGGTCGCGAAGGCGTGCAGGCCGATGCGCTTCACCTGGCCGTTGTCCAGCATCGAGGCCAGCCGCCAGAGGCCTGTCAGGGCAGGGACGCTTCCCTCCACCGTCGGCAGGCTCCATGCCTGGGGTGCCGTGGCGGCGGGGGTGTCCTCGAAGACCGGGGACTTCAGGACCGACTCGGGGGGCGGGGACACCTTGCACAGCTCGGCGATGCCGCCGATCGCCCGGTACGCCGAGTCGAGCAGCCGCTGGCGCTCCTCGGCCGTCGCGGCGGCGAAGTCCTGCTCCAGGCGCCTGAGTTCGGTGAAGTGCTCGCGCAGCTCCGCCGTCTCCGCCGTGCCGCCGGCGGCGAGCATCCCGTCGAGCTTCGTGGAGTACTCGGGGTCGTGGTCGTCGACCTCGGGGCGGAAGAACAGGACGCCGGCCCGGATCAGGCCGTGGACGACCTTGCGGCTCAGCTCGTCGCTCTTGGTGACGGCGGTGAGCGCGCCCAACACGGTGGCGGCGGGGGCGGATCCTCCGGGCATCGCCGCGAGCAGCGTGTCGAACAGCGCCTCGCGGCGCATCCGGAGGACCGTCTCGGAGGCGATGTTCTCGCCGTCGTGGGTGCCGGGGGCGACCCCGATGAACTCGATCGCCTCGGCGCCGGCCCGCAGGGTCGAGTTCACCACCAGGTGACCCGTCTCCAGGCCGCCCGGTATGCGCGGCAGCGCGGCGAGCACCCAGTTCACGAGCAGCCGGTTGAGCACCGTGACCGACGCGTCCGACGCGTCCGGCCCGTGGTCCCGGGCGGGCGCCGCGGCGCCCGGGTCGTCCGGAGGGAACGCGCCGATCTCCGTGAAGCGCCCGAAGGGCGACGGCTTCAGGGCGGCCCGGTAGGCGAAGTTGACGAGCGACGACTCGCGCACGCGGGCCTTGCTGGGCTTGAGGGACCCGCCCTCGCCGGTGACGAAGTCGTGCAGGCCGCGGTAGAGCTGGTCGCCGGAGAGCTGGATGCTCCGGGCCATCGCATCGTGTTCGAAGAGCGCGCGGAAGCCCGCGACCGCCTGCTTCTTCTCGTTCTCGAGCGCCTCTTGGCCCTCGCGCTCGCACTGTTCGGCGCGCACGCCGAGGGCGCACCAGCTCTCGAGCTCGGCGAGCGTCTCGGTGCCGAGGTGCGGGCGCAGTGAGTCCAGGCGTGCGGCAGCCCGGTCGTGGCGCAGGTTGTGCACGTCGCGCCGCACCCGGATCAGATCGGCCCGGGCGCTGTCGTCCAGCGTGGGCACGGCTTCGCCGAGGCGGTCGGACAGGCCGGCGGCCCGCTTGCCGATCTCCTCGCGCAGGGCGTGCAGTTCGTCGACGCGCGACCAGGCGGTGGTGAACGACATCCCCTCGAGCTCACCCAGTGGGAGCCTGCTCCGTCGGTAGACGACGTACGGACTGACACTCACACCCATAGGAATCCCCCAGCTTCGTCACGCGGGCCCGGTTCACCACGGCGTGCGGACGTCGGGGGCCGGGCCGTGGAGAAGGGGGCCCGTCGCTTCGGAGCCCGCCTGTCATTCCACCGAACCGGTTAAGTTCGCGGTTTAAATATTTCTGATTACGCGCGTAAGAGAACAGAAGGCCACCGCCGAGGTGCACCTCGACGGTGGCTCAACTATTTGCTAGCCCTGGATCAGGACGAGGACGACGAGGAAGACGTCGAGACGCTGCTGGTCGTGCACGAGGCGGCCATGACCTGCGCCAGGTCGTCGTTCTCGCCGGCGCCGGCGATCAGGTCGGAGATCTCGAGAACGTTGAGGTCCATCTGCTGCTCCATTTTGAAGCACCCCCTTTTGGGTTTGTTGGTGTGCTCAGAAGTTAGCTATTCGCTCGAGCGGCATGCAAGCGATATTCAAGGTGGCGTGGATCACACTACACGCGCCCTTCACCGTGATGATCATGTGAGTTACGGTCGGCGGCCAGTACACGTGTCGGCCGATCTGGGCGGGCTCAGATCTGGGGGGATCTACCTGTGCATTTGTTTGTCACCATCCCGCAGCCCGAGGGTTCCACCTATAAGGAGACGTTCGCGCCCCTCATAGGAGAGCTCTTCTCGCCCGAGCGCACGAGCACGCACGGCCCTTACTACTTCGTCCGTACGTGGGACGGCCGGGCCGGTGCGGAGGTCCTGCAGATCAGCGTCGACGGGGTCACCGATCCCGACGCCTTCCGCGATCAACTGCGCGGCGTGGCACAGGCCTTCGGTTGCACACCTCGGGTCGAGGAGACGCCGCTGGACCAGGTCCCGTCGCCCCTCTGGAACGCCGGCTTCGACGGAACTGGATTCTCCGCTTCCTCCAAGCGGCTCTTCCAGGAAGCCGCACCGATCCTCGTTTCGTTCATGCATCGCACGATGCATGAACAGGATTCACTGACGCCGGCGCTTGATGCGATCCGCCTCATGGTCGCGCACAGCAGATCGACCCTGCTGAGGTCTCCGCAAAGAGAACTCGAGGGGTATGCATTCCGGGATCTGCTATCCCTGCGCCTATTGAGCTACCGCTCCCATTACGAGGCGATCTATGCGCGCAGTAAGGATCCGGAATCCTTCGAAGCGGCCTGCGCAAGGTTCTATGAACAGGTTGGATCCGTCACTCGGGAATTCATCGCGGAATGCGGCGATCCAGGTAACGTACTGACGGCCGGTACACCGGTCCGGCAATGGTCCGAGTTCATCGTGTCCAGATCCGGCTCGCTGGCGGAGGACTTCCTGGACGGTACCGTCGTCAACGCCGGCCGAACGCTCGAGGATCTCGTCCGCGAGCGAGGCGGTCCGGTCGAACCGACGCGTTTCCATACGCCGCCCAGTGCCGAGCTGGATCGCCTGATGAACCGCGACGCCGATTTCATGGCTTTCCGGCTGCAGACCAGCATGCTCTACAGCTGCCTGTACACCCTCGGCTTCAGCCTGGCGGAGCGCTACGTCTTCTGCTACGTCGCCGCCCGGGCCAACGAAGAGGTCGTCGGGAAGCCCATGCAGGTGCTCCAGGACGAGCTCGACGGGCTGGCCCGGCGCATGGCGGCGGTCTCCGCACCGGCCGCGGAGTGACGCGGCGCGAGCACGGAGACCACACGACCGCAGGAAGAAGAACCACATGGATCTGAGCAGGCCCCAGGAGCACATCTCGGCCGAGCTGCGCGGTCTCAAGGACCTCGTCTCGCCGTACGGACTGGTCTCGCGCACCGCGTCACTGCCGGTGCGCGAGGGCGAACCGTCCTTCGCCGTCCACCTGGCGTACCTCGGTGTCCCGTCCCGCGCGCTCGCCAACCTCCACACATGGGCCCATGACGAGGACCTGGGCAACGCCGACGGCGCGGGCACCGGGCTCACGCCCGAACGCGCCGAGCTGATCTCCATCGCGGAGGCGCTCGAGCGGTACTCCACGTGCGCGTGGGACGACGACGCGATGGTGCTCGCCGCCGAGAACGACCTCGACGAGGAGTTCATCTCGCCGTCGCGGTGGCCCAAGCTGTCCCCCACGGAGCTCGCGCGCGAGGACTGCAGCCTGGCCGAGTACGACCCGTCCGTCCCGATCCGCTGGGTGCGCGCCTGGTCGCTCACCCGGCGGGTGCCGGTGCTCGTGCCCGCCATCTCCGTCTATCTGCACATGCCCTACGAGTCGGAGTCCGAGCGGTTCACCCGTGGCATCACCACGGGCGCCGCGGTCCACTCCGACGTGCGGACCGCGGTGCTCGGCGGGCTGCTGGAGGTCGTCGAGCGGGACGCCATCGCCATGGTCTGGCTCCAGCGGCTGCGGCTGCCCGAGCTGGCCGTGGACCCGGAGCGGCTCGACCCCGTCACCCGCGAGTACTACCGCGTCGGCACCTCGACGGACCTGCGCGTGAGGCTGTTCGACGCGACGACGGACTTCGGCATCCCGGTGATCTACGCGGTGCAGCTCTCCGACGCCGATCCCACCCTCGCCCAGGTCGTCGCCGCCACCTGCGACATCGATCCGGACCGGGCCCTGGGCAAGATCTACCGCGAACTGTCCTCCCTGCGGGTGGCCCTGCGCGGCTACGTGTCCGCCTATGCCGGGCGCGAGCTCGACCCGGCCAAGGTGAGCGTGGTCGGCGGCGCCGTCCACAACGGGGCGCGCGCCCGGCGCGACGTCTTCGACTTCCTGCTGGAGGGCGAGCGCCCGTCGTACGGCCTCGAGGGCATGCCGGCCCTGCCGGCCGGGGCGGACCCGCTGGACACCGCGGTCTCCCGGCTCGCGGAGCGGGGCGCCGAGGTGCTCGTCGCCGACATCACCACGGACGAGGCGCGTCAGGTCGGCATGCGGGCGGTGAAGGTGCTCGTGCCCGAGGCGATGCCCGTGTCGTTCGTGCACGGCGAGCGCTTCCTCGGCACGCAGCGCCTGTACGACGCCCCCCGCGCGATGGGCCACCCGAGCCACCCCGAGGACGCGATCAACCCCGAGCACCAGCCGTTCGCGTGAGCGCGAAGAAGGAGCAGAGCAGCATGCCGCACGACCCGCGCCCGCAGTGCCTGTACGTCATCGGTGACGCCTTCGGCCAAAGACTCATGGACCACCGCGGTGTTCCTCCGGAGCGGCGGGTGTCCTTCGAGGAGTTCCGCGACGGCACGGCACCGCACGCGGACGTCGTCGTCGCCGTGCACTCCGGTGGCGACGAGGAGCTCCGCGACGAGATCGACCGGATCTGCGCGGAGCGGGGCACCCCGTCCGTCGGACTCCAGCTGCAGCCGACCCGGATCGTCTGCGGGCCCGTGGTGGTCCCGGGCCGGACGGCGTGCTTCGCCTGCCACCGCAAGCGTGCCGCGCAGCACGCGGGCTCGGCCCGCCACTACGACATCGACGCGTCCCTGTCCGGCCTGTCCGAGGGGTTCGGCCCGCAGCACCTGGCCGTCGCCTCGGGCCTGGTGGAGCTCGCCCTGACCGAGATCGCCTCGGGCGTCACGGGGATCGGGGGCACCGTGCGGACCTTCAACCTCGTCTCGGGGGCGGTCTCGGCCGCGGCGACGGTGTCGGTGAACCGGTGCCCGCGGTGCGGGGACCGGTTCGCCGAGGAGCGCGCGGCGAGCGCGATGCCGGTTCCGGAACTGCTGCGGTAAAGAGGGGGATTGGTCATGGTTGCCGAGATGAAGGCCGAGCAGATCGGCCGGGCGGCGCGTACGGACATGCAGTTGACGGTTCCGGTCCGGCCCGTCCTGCGACGCGGGGTGAGGCTGCGCCGGGCCGGGGACTCCGTCGTGCTCGACGGCGCGGACCGGGGGCAGGCGTTCTCCGGCGCGTTCGCGCGCGAAGGACTGGTGCCGTTGGCCGAGGCGTGCGACGGCACCCGCGATCACGCGGCGCTGGCGCGCGAGCTCGGGCTCGACGAGGCGGCGGTCTACAAGTGCCTGGCCCTGCTGTGGACGGCCGGCGTGGTGGAGGAGGCGGCGTCCGGCGAGGAGCCGGGCGTGGCTCCCGAGCTCGCCGTGTTCCTCTCCCGGCTGGGCAACTCCACCGGGGCGAACCCGTCCTGGGCGGACGCCGTGGCGCGGCTGGTGCGGCGCCCGGTGCGGCTCGAGGGCGACTCCGCCCTCGTCGCCGCCGCCCGGGCGGCGCTGCGGGGGGTGTGCCAGGTGGTCGAGGACCCGTCCGGCCCGTCCGGACCCGGGGACGAGCTCACCGTGTTCTTCGAGACGGCCTCGTCGACCGCGCTGCTCGCCGCCACCGAGGAACGCTGCCACAAGGACGGGCGCCCGCTGCTGAGGGTGCGCGCCGACGCCACGACGATCGTCGTCGGCCCGTACGTCGATCCCGCGATCACGCCCTGTCTGGAGTGCGGCCGCCACGGTGAGGCGGCCCCGTCCGGCGAGCCGCCCGAGCACCTGCGCGACCTTGTCGCCGGCCTGGCCTCGCACCACGTCACCGCGCTGGTGGCGCGGTCCACGATCACGCACCTGCCGATCGACTCCAGCGTGATCGACGCCGCGACCCTCGCCACGACCTACCGCCCCGCGGTCAGCCGTCCGGGGTGCCCGCGATGCTCGTACGCGACGGGGCCGGTCGCGCCGCAGGCACCGGCCGGCGCCGTCTATGAGGCATCGGTCGCGATCCCGCCGCGCGCGTTCCTGTCCCCGAAGGACCATCAGGCGCACTACTACGCGTCCAACCTGCGTCTGCAGTCGCAGTTCAAGGACTGGCCGAGCCGGCCGCACACGGCGCTTCCGGCCCCCGACCTCTCCGTGCTCGCCGGGGCCGGGCGGCCCGAGGAGTCCCCCGGCGACGTCCCGCTCACCGCGGACGCCCTCGGGCTGGTACTGAAGGTCGCCTTCGGCATCAAGGACGACGAGAGCACGCCGGAGCGCGTCAAGCGCTGGACCGCGGCGGCGGGGAACATCGGCTGCACCACGGCCTATGTGGTGCTGCGCGACGACCGGGTGCTGCCCCGGGGCGTCTACGCGTACGCCGTGGGCAGCCACACGCTCGCGGCCGTCTCGAGCGCGGTGCCCGCGGGCGACGCGCCGTGCGAGATCGTCGTCACCGGCGATCTGAAGAAGGTCATGACCAAATACGGCACGTTCGGCTTCCGGCTGGCGTTCCTGGACGCCGGCTGCGGGCTGACCAGTGCCCGGGAGGTCGCGCGGCACCTGGGGCTGGGCTTCGCCCCGGCACCGGACTGGGACGACGACGCCCTGGCCCATGTGCTCGGCACGTCACCGGCCGACGAGCCCGTCGTCGCCGTCGCGACCCTGGGAGGAACGGCATGAGGAGCGATCTGGACACCATGAGGTCCGTCCTGGAGGGGCTCACCTCCCGGACGAGCGCCTCGGACGGCCTGGCCGCGGAGCGCCGGCCGGTGCCGTTCGCGAACGCCGTGCCCGTCGCCCCGGCCCCGGAGGCCGAGGACCTGCGGCCGGTCCACGACCTGCGGGACACGCTCGCGCTGCGGCGCTCCTCGCTGCAGTACGCGCAGACGCCCGTACGCACCGACGTGATCCTCGCGCGGGTGGGCGAGGTGCTGCGCCGGGACCGCGACGACTGGGGCCTGGACGAGGTGGCGGGCCCGCTGGAGGGCTTCGTCTTCGCGTTCCGCAGCGAGGGCGCCGAGCCCGGCGTCTACCGGGTGACCGCCGAGGAGACCTCCTACCTGGCCGATCTCGACGTGCTCGGACCGGCCGAGGACCTGGGCGTGCAGCGGGAGTTCTCCACCGCCGCGGGCATCGTCGCGGTGTACGCCGACCTGGACCGGGCGGACAGCTGGGCGGGAGCCCACGGCTACCGCGTCAGCGCGGTGCGGGCGGCGATGGCGACGTACGACTTCAACCTCCGCTGCCAGGCGGCGGGGCTGGTCGGCACGCTGTTCGGGGGGCTCATCCCCTCGTCGGTGCGTCATCTGGTGCACGGTGACGGCGCGACGCGTCATCCCCTGCTGGCGACCACCTACGCCCATCCCCCGCTGAGCTGACCGGATTCCTCTCCTCCACGGGGCCCTTGTGACCACACCGTGACCAGTTTGTCCTCCGCCCATTAGAGTTGGGGGATCGCCGCTGGTCATCGGGCCAGTACTGACGTGTGGTCCGGGGGCCCTGTGGCGTATCCGGGGGAGGGAACACAGCCGATGAGCCGCCGCTCCAGTGGACTGATGGGCGTCTGGGCGGAGGCCCAGCGGCAGCAGCAGCGCCAGCACGAGGCCCGGCAGCGGGCGGCGGCGCAGCAGCAGCGGGACCAGGAGCGGCAACAGCGGGCGCACGACCGCGAGATGGCCCGCCAGGACCGGGAGCGCCGGCAGGCCTACCGGCAGGCGCGCGAGGCGGAGGCCCGGCGGCTGACGGAGGAACTCGAGGAGAAGGTCGCGGCGCTGGAGGGCATGCTGGCGGCCGGCTGCGGGGCGCCGGCGTTCACCACCGCGGCGCTGGCCCGGTCCGAGCGGCTTGAGCCGTTCAACCCCGGCGACCTGGCCCGGCCCATCGTCATGCCGGACCCCTACGACCCCCGCTACCAGCGCGACCGGCGGGGCTTCGAGGACGACTGGTACGCCGCGCAGGCCGCCGAGACCGAGCGGCTGCGGCGGCTGGAGGAGTACCGGCAGCAGTACGACCGGTGGGCCGCGGCCACGCTCGCCGAGACCCGCGAGTACAACGCCGGCATCGGGGAGATGGCGGCCGCGCTGCGGGAGGGCGACCCGGAGGCGGTGGTGGAGTACTTCTCCGCCGCGCTCTACGCCTCCGGCGCCTGGCCCGAGGACTTCCCCCACCGGATCGCCGCCGCCTACGACCCGGCCGCCCGGCAGCTGGTGCTCGACTGGGAGCTGCCCGGCCCGGAGGTCGTCCCCGACGTGAAGTCGGTGCGCTACATGGTCAACGCCGACGAGCAGAAGGAGATGTCCCGGCCCGTCACACAGCGCCGGGCGCTGTACCGGGACGTGCTGGCGCAGTGCGTGCTGCTGGCGGTGCACGAGCTGTTCGCGGCGGACGGGTTCGGGGCGCTGGAGTCCGTGGCGCTGAACGGGTTCGTCGACGGCAACGACCCGGCCACCGGCAGGCCCGCGCAGATCTTCCTCGCGGCCGTCACCGTCTCCCGGAGCGTCTTCGCGGGGCTGCGCCTGGAGCAGGTGAGCGCCGTGGAGTGCCTGACCGAGGCGCTCGGCGGGCAGCTGGCCGCCCGCCCCGAGCAGATGGCGGCCGTGCGGCCGGGGCGGCGGCCGGACGAGGTCGGCCGCGGCGTCGTCTCGCACGGCGGCGACGACGACCCGGACCTCTTCGAGATGGACCCCGTCGCGTTCGAGGGACTGGTCGCCGAGCTGTTCCGGGCCCGGGGCATGCGCGCGGTGACCACCCAGCGCTCCAACGACGGCGGCGTGGACGTCGAGGCCGTCGACCCGGACCCGATCAGCGGCGGCCGGATCATCGTGCAGGTCAAGCGCTACCGCAAGACCGTCCCGCCGACCGCCGTGCGCGACCTGTACGGCACCGTGCAGGGGGCCGGGGCCAACAAGGGCGTGCTCGTGACCACCTCGGGGTTCGGCCCCGGTTCGTACGCCTTCGCCAACGGCAAGCCGCTGACGCTGGTGCCCGGGGAGGAGCTGGTGGAGCTGCTGGCCCAGCACGGGCTGCGCGGGCGGCTGGGGGGCGGCGCGCCGCGCGGCCGGCGGGCCGCCGCCGCGCCGCCGGACGACCACAACCTGCTCGGCATGTCCTGGTCCGGGGGCGTCGCCCTCGACGTCTGCGCGCTGGTCTGCGACGGCACCCGCGTCCTCAGCGACGATCACTTCGTCTTCTACAACAACCCGCGCACCCCCGACGGCTCCGTGCGCGCGGCGGAGCCCACGCTCGCCGACAAGGCGGCGCTGCGGGTCGCCTTCGACGCGCTGCCGTCCGGCGCGGACCGGCTGGTGCTGGTGGCGGCGATAGACCCGGCGGTCGATCCGGACGCCGATCTCTCGCACTTCACCGACGCCCGGATACGCCTGGCCGACGCCTCCGGCGCCGAGCTGGGGCGGCTGGAGGTCTCCGACGGGCGGCCCGGCGAGAAGGCGCTGGTGCTGGGCTCCTTCCGCAGGCGGGCGAGCGGCGACTGGGACTTCGTGATCGGCGGCAAGGGGTACCCGGGCGGGCTCGAGGCGCTCGTGCGCGACTACGGGATCGACGTGGCCTGACCGACATGGCCTGATCGACGTCGCCTGACCGCCCGGCCCGGCCCGATCGTGTGATCCACCGCCGGGTGTCGGTGGCGGCTCGTAGACTTCTTCAATGGCCGACCCCACAACGATCATCGAAGCCGCCGGCAGCGACGCCCTGGCCTGCCTGAGCCGCGTCTTCGGCTACGACGCCTTCCGCGGCGATCAGGAAGAGATCATCGAGCATGTCGTCGCCGGCGGCGACGCGCTCGTCCTGATGCCGACCGGCGGCGGCAAGTCGCTGTGCTACCAGATCCCGGCGCTCGTCCGGCCGGGCGTGGGCGTCGTCGTCTCGCCGCTGATCGCGCTCATGCAGGACCAGGTCGACGCGCTGCGGGCGCTCGGCGTGCGGGCCGGCTTCCTGAACTCCACGCAGGACTTCGACGAACGCCGCACGGTGGAGGCCGAGTTCCTCGCCGGCGAGCTGGACCTGCTCTACCTGGCGCCCGAGCGGCTGCGCGTGGACGCCACGCTGCGGCTGCTCGAGCGGGGCAAGATCTCCCTCTTCGCCATCGACGAGGCGCACTGTGTGGCCCAGTGGGGCCACGACTTCCGGCCCGACTACCTCGCCCTGTCCGCGCTGCACGAGCGCTGGCCGGACGTGCCGCGCATCGCCCTGACCGCGACCGCCACCGACGCCACGCGCACGGAGATCGCCACGCGGCTGAACCTGCGCGAGGCCCGGCATTTCGTCGCCAGCTTCGACCGGCCCAACATCCAGTACCGCATCGAGCCCAAGAACGACCCGAAGAAGCAGCTGCTGGAGCTGCTGCGCACCGAGCACGCAGGCGACGCGGGCGTCGTCTACTGCCTCTCGCGCAAGGGGGTGGAGGACACCGCCGCGTTCCTGGCCCAGCACGGCGTCGAGGCCCTGCCGTACCACGCGGGTCTGGACGCGGGCACGCGCGCGGCCAACCAGTCGCGCTTCCTGCGCGAGGACGGCGTCGTCATGGTCGCGACGATCGCCTTCGGCATGGGCATCGACAAGCCGGACGTCCGCTTCGTGGCCCACCTGGACCTCCCCAAGTCCGTCGAGGGGTACTACCAGGAGACCGGCCGCGCCGGCCGTGACGGCCTGCCCTCGACAGCCTGGCTGGCCTACGGTCTGCAGGATGTCGTCCAGCAGCGCAAGATGATCGACGGCTCGGAGGGCGACGACGCGCACCGCCGCCGCCTGGGCACCCACCTGGACGCCATGCTGGCCCTGTGCGAGACGGTCTCCTGCCGTCGCGTGCGGCTGCTGGAGTACTTCGGCCAGCCGAGCAGCGCATGCGGCAACTGCGACACGTGCCTGACCCCGCCGGAAACCTGGGACGGCACGGTCGCCGCCCAGAAGTTCCTGTCGGCGATCTTCCGGCTGGCCCGGGAGCGGCGGCAGAAGTTCGGCGCGGGCCACATCATCGACATCCTGATGGGCAAGAAGACCGCGAAGGTCATCCAGTTCGACCACGACGCCCTGTCCGTCTTCGGCATCGGCGCCGAGCTGTCCGTCGCCGAGTGGCGGGGCGTGGTGCGGCAGCTGCTGGCCCAGGGCCTGCTGGCCGTGGAGGGCGACTACGGCACGCTCGTCCTCACCGACGCCAGCGCGGACGTGCTCGGCTCGCGCCGCCAGGTGCCGCTGCGCCGCGAGCCGAAGAAGCCGGCCCGCTCGTCCAAGTCCGCGAAGTCCTCGGGTACGGGCAAGCGCGCCGCCCCGGTCGACCTGCCCGCCTCCGCGGTGCCGGTCTTCGAGGCGCTGCGCGCCTGGCGGGCGGCGGCCGCGCGGGAGCAGGGCGTGCCCGCGTACGTGATCTTCCACGACGCCACGCTGCGCGAGATCGCCACGGCCCGGCCGGCCTCGCTCGGGACGTTGTCCGCGGTGGGCGGCGTCGGCGAGAACAAGCTCGCGAAGTACGGCGAGCAGATCCTCGAGGTGCTCACGGGGCTCGGCGACGCCGGGGCGGACGCCGCGGACAGCCCGGCCGCGCCGGTCGCACCTGCCGCGCCGCACGCCCCGGCGCCGCAGGTGCCCGCGCCGCGCGCGGACAGCCGGCCGCAGCAGGCCCGCCCGGCGGCCCCCCGGCCGACGGCCGGGGACGAGCCGCCGTGGCCCGAGGAGGAGCCGCACTGGGGCGACGAGGAACCCCCCTTCGAGGACTTCTGAGGACTTCCGAGGAGTTCTAGGGCGCCCTCGGGCCTCGGTCTCGACCTCGGTCCCGGGCCGGGGCCTTCCAGTCGCCCGCAGGCCGGGGTGTCACGCGCACCCCGGTCAGGTGGGCGTAGACGACCACGTTGCCCAGGTAGGCGTCGTCCTCCGTCGAGAAGCCTCCGCCGCAGGTGATCAGCCGCAGCTCGGCCCGCCCGGAGGAGCCGTACACCTTCGCGGACGGGAAGCGCTGCCGGTCGTAGACCTCGATGGCGTCGATGGTGAAGACGGCGGTCCGCCCGTCCGCGCGGGCCATCTCCACGGTGTCGGCCTTCTTCAGGGCGCCGAGGTTGTAGAAGACCGCCGGGCCGCTCTCGTTGTCGACGTGCCCGGCGACGACGGCGGTGCCGGACGCGCCGGGCGCGGTGCCGGCGGCGTACCACCCGGCGAGGTTGGTGTCCGCCTCCGGCGGGCTCGCCAGGCTCCGGTCCGGCAGCAGCCCGAGCGGCATCAGGGGGGCGTCGACCCGGATGGCGGGGATGACCACGCGCGTGGGGGCGGCGGGCGGCAGCGGCGGACGGCCCGCTCGTTGCGGCGCGGGCCGAGGAGGGCTCGTCCGGGGCGGCGAACGCCTCGGCCCTGGAGGGCTGGGGCGGCGGCGCCTGGTCCTTGGCGCCGTGCTCGATGAGCCAGCTGCCCGCCAGCAGCGCGACCATGAGCACGGCGGCGAGCAGCGCCTTGCGCCGGGCGTCGCGCTCGACGCGGTCCTCAGGGCGCCCCGGGGCGCGGGCGCGGCCCGCAGGAAGGCGCCGCTGCCCGGGAACCCTCCGGGGCCGTCCCAGGCCCCGGACGCCGTGCGCGCGTCCGGGGACCGAGGGGCGGACCGGCCGGCACCCGGGAGGGCCTCGGTCAGACCCGGCTGCCGCCGCCGCGGCGGCGCAGGAACCAGGTGCCGGCGACGGCCGCCGTGGCCAGCACGGCCGCGCCCGCCACGATCTCGGCCGTGCCCGAGCTCTCGCTCGTCCCGCCGACGCCGGTGCGCATGCCGCCCATGGGGGCGAGGCGGGCGTCGCCGGCATGGTCGCCGGCATGCTCGGCGCGGCCGGCTGCGAGGCGGGAGCGGCGGAGGCGGGGGCCGATGCGGGGGCGGAGGACGAGGCGGACCGGGAGCCTCCGGCGCCCTCGGTGACCATCAGGTCGCCCGTGGCCTCCTTGCCGTCGTCGCACTTGGCGCCGATGCCGTACGTGCCGGGCTTGGCCGAATCGGGCACCTTGAACCGGCCCACCACGACCTCCTTGTGGCTGCCGGGCGTGAGGTCGAACGACGCCGGGCCGCCGACCGCGCTGGCGTCACCCGTGCCGTGTCCCTTGGGGCCGCAGGCGGTGGTGTTCACCGTGACCGTCGCGCCCGGCCGCACGCTGCTCGGGCTGACCTCCAGCTGTCCGAAGGCGTCGTCGGCGTGCGCGGGGCCGCTCGACAGGACCGGTGCCGTTATGGCGAGGGCGGCCCCGGTGAGCACTCGTGCAGTACGCATGCTTCCTCCGTGAGCGCGGACGCGGCACGCCGATGTGCCGCAGCGGAGTCGGGTTTCCGCGCTTCTCTATGCCGAGCGAAGCCGCGATCCCCCCGGCCCGCAGCCCGGCGGACGACGAACGGGTGACCGAGGCACTACCCTCGGTCACCCGTTCGACTCGCGTTGTGGTGCGTTCCGTCGGCGTCAGGGCACCAGATCGTCCGGGCAGCCCGTGCCGCGCGGCAGCTTGTACGGCGACGCGATGCGGTACGTCCCCCCGCGCGGGGCGCGCAGCAGGGTCCAGTCGTCCTCCGGCTCGCCCGCCTTCGCGGGCACCACCTGCTTGGCCAGGCAGCCGTGGATGTTGACCGGCGGCTCACCGCGCGGCCCCGCCTTGGGCGGCTGGAGCGCCTTGCCGCCCTCGTCCACCAGCGCCAGCCACGGCGAGTACGGGATACGGACCCGCACCACGCCCGCCGACCGCACGGTGACGGTGATCTCGTTGGCCTTCACCTTGTCCACCGTCGCCGGCGGGTCCGCGAGCGGCGTGGGGTCCTTGACCTCGAACAGCCGCCAGTTGGCGTCCGACCAGATCTCGCGCAGGTACGTCTGCCCGGCGCCGACCAGCTTGGCCTCCTCGACGCCCGCGTTGTCCGGCTCGTCGGTGGGCAGCACCACGTAGTGCACGGCCCAGCGGTCGAGCCAGTCGCGGTAGCTGGCCGGGGTGAGCAGGCCCTCCTCGTAGAAGAGCGGGTTGCGCTTGAGGTCGGCCTGCCGGTTCCAGCCGCGGGCCAGGTTCACGTACGGGAACAGCGCCGAGGCTTCGCGGTGGCTGCGCGCCGGCACGACCTCGACCCGGCCGCGCGAGGCGTCCACCCGCTGCAGCCGGTCCACCAGGGGGGCCAGCTCGCGGGCCCAGGAGGCGGCGGGGGTGGTGTGGATGATGTCGCTGATGGAGTTGGCGGACTGCCAGACCGTGAGGGTCAGCACCGCCAGCACGCTCGCGGTCCAGACCCGGCCGCGCCGGAACAGCTCGGCCCGCGGCGGGACCTCGATCTCCATCAGGGCCGCGATCAGCACCACCCCGCCGAAGATCATGCCGAGCCGGGAGATGTTCGTCCCGATCTGCGAGGGGATCAGCCAGACCAGCAGCACGCCCAGCACGTACAGCGCCGAGACGACGCGGACCGTCCGCCACGAGGAGGGCGTGAACGCCATCCCGAAGACGCCCGCGAGGAGGGGCAGGATCACCGAGGCGAACGACATCGGCTGCTGCCCGGAGAACGGGAACAGCCACGCCGACAGCCCCACGACCAGCACCGGCGTCAGCCCCAGCGCGTACGCCGCCGGACGGCGGGCGCCCAGCCACAGCGCGGCGGCCACGATGCCCACGTACAGGCCCGCCACCGGGCTCGAGGCCGTCGCCAGCCCCGCCGTCAGCCCGGCCAGCGCCGCCCGCCCCCAGCGGTAGCGGCCGTCCGCGCGCCAGGCCGCCGGCCACGCGAAGATCGTCGCCACGGCCGCCAGCCCGAACATCACGCCGAGCGCGAAGGTCACCCGCCCGGATATGGCGTTGCACAGCAGCGCGAACGTTCCGTACAGCGCCGGCCACAGCGGCCGCTTCACCACCCGGCTGCGCACGAGCAGCAGCGCGATCAACCCGGCCGAGACCGTGCTCGCGATCATCATCGTGGTGCGCACGCCCAGCAGCGCCATGAGGTAGGGCGAGATCACGCTGTACGAGACGGGGTGCATCCCGCCGTACCAGGCGAGGTTGTACGCCGACTCCGGGTGCTGCAGCGCGAACTCCGCCCACGCGTCCTGCGCGGCCAGGTCGCCGCCGCTGTTGGCGAAGACCAGCACCCACAGCAGGTTCAGCACCGCGGCCACGAGGAGGGTCAGGGGGACGGTCCGGGTGAGGAGCGCCCACCCGCCGTCGCGCCGGTGGCCCGGCACCACCGCCCACGACGGGCGGCGCCGGCCGGACGCTCCGGGCGCCGGATACGGTCCGGTGGCGCCGTCGCCGGATCTCTCACTGTCCGGCTCTCCCGGCCTACCGGCACGCGCCGGCCCCACGGTGCTCACTGCGGCTCTCCCCGTCTTTCCCCCGAGGTTCCAATCACCCCATCTTCACGCATGCCCGGTCGTGGCGAGCAAACCCCCACGTCCTGACACGCCTCCACACATCTCCGGGGCCGTGCGGCGGCTCCCGGCCCGTACGCGGAGTACGGACCGGGAGCCTCGGCCCGGACTCGTCAGCCCAGACGCGTCAGCTTCGAGCCGAAGGACGGCTCGGCCAGGGGCGCCTTCAGCGCCACCGGCACCTTGACCGCGTCCGCGCCGCTGCCCACGGTCAGCTCGCCGACCTCGGTCCCGGCCTTCGCCGAGTGCGGGAGCTTGCGGCCGGCGTCGCTCAGCGTGAACTTGGTCGTGAAGCCCGCCCAGCCCACGGCCGTGACGTCCTTCGTGGCCACGACCGGGGTGCGGCCGCCGAGACCGTCCTCGACATGGCCGACGACGTCGCCCTTCTTGATCACGGGCGCCGAGGTCAGGGACTTCTGGACGGCCAGCGTCTGCTTGTAGCTGTTCTCGAGCACCACCGCGAGGTGGGCGTTGGCGTCGTTCGAGCGCGGGTTGCGCTGGTCCATGGTGGCGCCGACGATCAGCCGCTCCTTGCCGTCGATCGTCCGCTTGGCCGCCCACATCAGCGCGCCGCCGGCCGGGCCGCTGGAGCCGGTCTTGACGCCCAGCACGCCGGTGCCCTTGGTCAGCAGCTTGTCGTTGTTGTTGTAGATCGGCTCGTTCAGGCCCTGAATGGTCGCGTTGGGCTTGCCCACGATCTCGCGGACGACCGGGTTCTTGATGATCACCTCGGCCAGCTTCACCTGGTCCGAGGCGGTGCTCTTGGTCGTCTCCTTCAGACCGCTGGGGTCGGTGTACGTCGTGTTCGTCATGCCGAGGTCCTTGGCGGCGGCGTTCATCTTCGTGACGAACTCCTCCTCGGACTTCGAGTCCCAGCGCGCCAGCTGGCGGGCGATGTTGTTGCCGGAGGGGATGAGCAGCATCTGCAGCATGTCGTACTGCGAGAACTGCTGATTCTCCGTCACGACCAGGCGCGACTCGTCCTTGGCCTGGGACTCGGCGGCCGCCTGGGCGTCGATGGTGATCGGCGAGCCCTTCTCGCCCGGCTTCAGCGGGTGGTCCTTGAGGATCACGTACGCCGTCATCACCTTGGCGACGCTCGCCGTCGGCACGGGCTTCTGGTCGCCGGACGTGCCCACGTCACCGGAACCCAGCACCTTCACCGCGGACTGACCCTGCTGCGGCCAGGCCATGTCGGGCTGCTCGCCCGCGAACGTGAAGGACTTCTTCCCGGCCAGCGAGAGCTTCGGCTCCGGCAGCGGCCGGAACGACTGCACGACGACGAAGACGATCCCCAGCAGGATCACCAGCGGCGTCCAGATCTTCACCCGGCGCGCGAACGTGCGGACGGGCGTCTCCGGCGGCGGCGGAGTGTTGGTCAGCTGAGCCAGCAGGTCCAGCGGCGCCGGCGGCTGCTGCGGCCCCTGAGGACGCGCCGCGGCACCCCCGGGCGGCCCGACGGGCGGCGGAGCCGACACCGGGACGCCGGGCTTGCCGGGCACGGACGGCTTGCCGGGCACGGCGGGCTTGGGCGCCGCCGGCTTCGCGGGCGCGCCGGCCTTGGGCGTGGCGGGCTTCGCCGTCGCGGGCTTGGGCGTCGCGGGCTTGGCGGGGGCCTCGTCGTCCTTCTTGAGCGGGACGAACTGGCTCTTGCGCTCCTGACCGGGGGTCGGGAGCGGGGTGGGCGCCTTGAGGAGCTCGGTGGGCTCCTCGATGGCGGGCTTGGCGGCGGCGGGCTTGCCGCCGGCCTTGGCCTCGTTGCCGCCCTTGGCGTCCTTCGAGTCCTTGGCGTCCTTCGGGGCCACGGCCTTGAAGACCGCGGTGGGCTTGTCGACGGCAGGCTTGTCGTCGGCGGACGAGTCGTCCTGCTTGCCCTCGGCCTTCGGCGGCATCGTACGGAAGACGGCGGTCGGCTGATCGGCCGCAGGCTTGTCGGCCTTCTCGGCCTTCTCGCTCTTGTCAGCCTTGTCAGCCTTTTCGGTCTTCGCCGGCATCGTACGGAAGACGGCGGTCGGCTGGTCGGCGGCGGGCTTGTCGGCCTCACAGGCCTTGCCACCCTTGGCGTCCTCGTCGGCCTTGGCGTCCTTGGCGCCCTCGTCGGCCTTGGCGTCCTTCGGGGTGACGGTCTTGAAGACCGCGGTCGGCTTGTCGACAGCGGGCTTCGGGTCCGGCTTCTCCGCGGGAGCGGAGGCGGCGCCGCCGGTCTCCGCATCGCCTTCGCCGGCGTCGGCACCGGAGTCGGCCTCGTCGGCCTCGTCCTCGTCCGCCCCGGCCACCCACGCCTCCACAGCGGCCTTCAGGCGGTCGTCGCCGCCCGGGGCCTTTGCGGACGCAGAGGCCCCGTCAGCAGCCTTCCCAGTGCCCTTGCCGGGGCCGGCTCCGGCGTCGGCCCGGGCCGCGTCCGTGCTCTCCTCGGGGGAAACGTCCTCAGAGCCGGGCGCGGCCGAGGACGGCTTCACGGCCGTCTTCACCGAAGACCCCGTTTCCCGGATGACTCCGAGCCTGGGATCGCGTTCGCCGCCGGTCGTGCCAGTCGTCTCCCCCGACGACTTCCGCTGCTCCGACTTGTCGGGGGACTCGCCCGCCACCGATGCCTCCTCGAATTCCCGCGCCATACGCCGAGGGCGGGGCGACTGGTCGCCCCGCTCCCCGATGCTCTCAACGTGTACCAGTGTCCTCTGGCACGTCACGTCGCAGCGCACCGTACGTCAGAGGACATCGTCGGGTCTTCACCCACGTGCAAGACGAGACGACATACCTACCGGTTCCCGCCCGAAGCCACCACGCACTCTCGACAGACCAATGTGAGAGGGGTCACCCTGTCATTCATCCACGCGGGGAGGCATGGATGGGCAGGAGCCGCAGAACAATTCCGGAGGAGCTTCTGCTGCTCGCCTTGGACCCGGCGACGGGAACAACGGCGCAGCCGCAGTCGCTCGACCTCGGTCTCGCCGGAGCACAGCTCGTGGAGCTGGCTCTGGCCGGACGGATAGCCCCAGACGGGGATCGTATCGCCGTGGTCCACCCACGGCCGACAGGAGATCCGACGCTGGACACCGCACTCGAACTGCTGCGCCGTCGCGGCAGCCCGGTGCGGGCCGTGCACTGGATCGGCGGGCCCCGGCTGGGGCTGCGTCAGACGTATCTCACGCACCTGGAGCGGTGCGGCATGGTGCATGCCGTGGCGGGCCAGATGTGCGGGGTGCTGCCGACCACGCGCTACCAGGCGACGGACACGGCCATCAGCCGGGAGATCAGGACCCGGCTGGACAGCGCGATCCGCACCGGCGTCCCGCCGGACCCGCGGACCGCGGCGCTCGCCGCGCTGGCCCACGCGGTCGGTCTCGGAAAGCACCTCTACCCGGGGAACGAGGGCCGCTCCTCGCGTTCCCGGCTCCGGGACCTGATCCGGCACGACCCCATGGGCGGGCTGGTGGCGCACGCCGTGATGGACGTGCAGAACGGCGTCGCGGCACAGCCGCGACGGGCGCCGGCGACGGCCGGCGGCAATGGAACGGGACGCCGGGGCACGGCCGTACGGCCGCCCTCCGAGGCGGCCGGGGTGGCCGCCGCGCAGCAGGCGCAGCACCATGGCGTCATGGCCCGCGCGGGCGTCTCGTGAAACGGTTCAGCAGCCGCTGAACCACGCATCGCCTTCCGCTCCACCCGACCGCACCGCAGTCCCCACGAGCCGGTCCGGTAGCCGCGACAGCGCGCGGGGCGGCGGGCCGTGGCGTCGACCCCGACGACACGGCCCCGCCGCCCCGCGCGCCTGTCCGCGCGCCCGCGCGTAGACGCCCTACGTCACGCGCCCCCAGTGCCGGTCGCCGCAAGCGGACTTGGTGTAAGCATTTTCCAGCGCCGCCCAGGCCAGTGGTGGCAGGCTGCGGAGCAGGAGAGAAGCAGCATGACGGAGCCGGAGGTGCGTCCCGTGGCGTCCAGTGTCAACCCCACCGTAAGGCGGCGCCGCTTGGGGCAGGAGCTGCGCAAGCTCCGAGAACTCAAGGGCATGACCGCCGAGGAGGTGGCCGAGCGGCTACTGGCATCGCAGTCGAAGATCAGCCGGCTGGAGAACGGCCGCCGCAGCATCAGCCAGCGTGACGTCCGGGACCTGTGCAGCGTGTACGGGGTCGAGGACCACCGCATCGTGGATTCCCTGATGCAGATGGCCAAGGAGTCGCGCCAGCAGGGCTGGTGGCACGCCTTCGGCGACATTCCCTACAGCGTCTATATCGGCCTGGAAACCGACGCCGCCTCGTTGCGGGTGTACGAGGCGTCGCTCGTTCCGGGTCTGCTGCAGACCCCGAATTACGCCAGTGCGGTGACCGAGGGTTCCTGGCCCGAGGCGACGGCGGCGGATGTCGAGCGGCGGGTGCAGGTGCGCATGCGGCGCCAGGAGCGCATCACCGACCCGGAGAACCCGATGCGCCTGTGGGCGGTGATCGACGAGTCGGCGCTGCGCCGGATCGTGGGCAGCGGCTCCATCATGCGGGAACAGATGGAACATTTGGTGGAGTTCAGCCTCCAGCCGCACATCACGGTGCAGGTGCTGCCTTATTCGGTGGGCGCTCATCCCGGCATGTACGGAAAATTCTCGATTCTTGAATTCCATGACCCGCAGGACGCCAGCACGGTGTACCTGGAGGGGATCACCAGCGATCTTTATCTGGAGAAGCCCAATGACGTCCAGGCCTACAGCGTGATGTACGAGCATTTGCGGATGCAGGCTCTCAACGCCGAGGACTCCCGGCGGTTCATCCTCCAGATCGCCGAGGACTGGGCGGGGGCCGGCGAGGGCTGAGCGGCCGCGGCCCGAGGGACGCCGCCGCCCGAGGGACGGTGCCCCAAGGCCCGTTCCCTCAGGGCCCGTCCGGCCCCATCCAGCTCTACTGCCACCGAATTCCGTCCGTCCGCTCGTGAGGGAGGGAAGATACACCGCTCCCCCTCCCCACGGAAGGGATGAATGGAATACGCCATCCGGTCGAGTGATGAGCCCGTTCATCCGGTGATGTTGGCGCGTAACGTCGATCGCGCCTCGGGAAACCGGCGGTCTGATCCACCAAAGGATCAGGGCTCATCAGCACACAGCTGTACCTCAATGGCATCGGAGCAACTCATGGCGATTCAGCAGGGAAAGACCACGTGGCGGAAGTCCTCGTACTCGCTGGCCCACGGCGACTGCGTGGAGGTCGCCTCCCCTGTGCGGCACACGATCGCGGTCCGTGACTCGAAGGACCCGCAGCGCCCGTCCCTCGCCTTCACCCCCGAGAACTGGTCCGCGTTCGTGGCGGTCGTCAACGACGGTTCGCGCGCTCTCTGATCAGCCGCGGGTCCTCCGGCACAGCGTCGCCATCACCGCGATCGCCGTGAGGACACCGCCGCACAGAGCCCTCTCGCCTGGCACGCCGTCCCGGCCGAGAGGGCTCCGTCATGTCCACCGGACCTTCCGGCCCGTCAGCTCTTCTTGAGCGGCCGGACCGTCCCCATGATCTTGTCGATCTGCTCGGTGGTCAGGGCGTCCGGGACCCCCTGGTCGGCGTAGAGGACCCAGCCGTGGAAGGTGCCGTCGGGCATCTTCTGGGCGATGCTCTTGACGATCGCGGTGGCCGGCACGCAGGGGCTCGGGCGGTTGGCGATCGTCACCTTGGCGGTGGCGGTCCAGCCCTCGAGGCCGTTGCGCGTCCAGGCCTTCTCGTCCGTGATCTCGATCTTCGGCTTGTGCTCCTTGCCGCCGTAGGCGAAGAAGCCCCAGTTGCCCGCCCAGTTCCGGGCGTTCGTCTTGAGGTCGCCGTCCCGGCCGCCGCCGGTGGTGCCGACCGTGGCGAGCTGGCCCTTGCCGGCCTCGCCGACCGAGTCGGGGTTGGCGGACGAGGCGCAGCCGCCCTCCTTGAAGTTGGCGGTGCCGGACATCACGACGGCCGGCTTGCCGTTCTCGGTGTAGGAGACGGCGGTGTCCGTGGGGAAGACCTTCCACTTGTCGGCCTTGCCCGGCACGTCGTACTGGAAGAAGTGCTCCTGGCGCATCTGGGTCTGCCAGCCGGCGACCATCGGCTGGGAGGAGCCGGGGGCGGCCGAGGCGCCGCCGTCGTCGCCCTGGGCGGGCGCCTCCGGCTGCTTGTCCTTCTCGTTGCCCGGGTTCTTGGGCGCGCCCTGGGACTCGTCGGCCTTCTTGTCGCCGTCGTCGCCGGTCAGGAAGTAGACGCCTGCACCGCCGATGACCGCCAGCGCCACGACGCCGCCGACGACGGCGAGGAGCGTGGTGTTCTTCTTCGGCGGGCGCGGCGCGGGGCCGCCCGGCTGCATGCCCGGCTGCTGCATGCCCGGGGGCATCCCGTACTGCGGCTGCTGCTGCGGCGCCTGGTGCGCCTGATGGGCTCCGGGCGGCGGGGCCATGCCGGGGCCGCCGTACGGCGCGGGCGGCGGGGGGCGGGGCCATGCCGGGGCCGCCGCCGTGTGCCGGTCCCGGCGGGGGCGGGACGGCCGGCTGGGAGAGCATCGTGGGCTGTGCGTGGGCGCCGCCCTGCCGGTCCCGGCGGGGGCGGGACGGCCGGCTGGGAGAGCATCGTGGGCTGTGCGTGGGCGCCGCCCTGCGCCGGACCCGGCGGGGGCGGGGGCATGCCGGGGCCACCGTGCGCCGGTCCCGGCGGCGCCGGCACGGCCGGCTGGGAGAGCATCGTGGGCTGTGCGTGTCCGTCGCCGTTCGGGCCCCACGCGGGCGCCGGGCCGAAGCCGCCCTGTGACGCCTGAGGGTCCTGCGGCTGCTCGGGCTGCTGCGGCTGCTGAGGGTTCTGGGGCCAAGACATGCGGGAAACCCTATGCGGGGTCTGTCGCCGCCGGGTCGGCGGGCGGCGACAGAACCGCAACACTTGTGCGAATACGGGTTGTCAGTCGTTCCCCAGCGGTTGTCAGTCGTTCCCCAGCACCGGCAGCAGGTCGGGCAGATGGCCGTCCGAGGCCAGCGCCGCGTCCTGCCGCTCCTGGGACACCGTGCCGTACACCGTCGTGCGCGGCCGCGCCGGCCGTCCGGCCTTCTCCGCTATGGCCACCAGGTCGTGGATCGAGCGGTACGACCCGTACGACGAGCCCGCCATGCGGGAGATGGTCTCCTCCATCAGCGTGCCGCCCAGGTCGTTGGCGCCCGAGCGGAGCATCTCCGCCGCCCCGTCGGCGCCCAGCTTCACCCAGCTCGTCTGGATGTTGGTGATGTGCGGGTGGAGCAGCACCCGGGCCATGGCGGTGACCGCGCGGTTGTCGCGGTGGGTCGGTCCGGGGCGGGCGATGCCGGCGAGGTAGACGGGGGCGTTGGTGTGGATGAAGGGGAGGGTCACGAACTCCGTGAACCCGCCGGTCTCCTTCTGGATCTCCGCCAGCGTGCGCAGGTGGCCCAGCCAGTGCCGGGGCTGGTCCACGTGGCCGTACATCATCGTGGAGGACGAGCGGATGCCGACCTCGTGCGCGGTCTTGACGACCTCGATCCAGGTGGCCGTGGGCAGCTTGCCCTTGGTGAGGACCCAGCGGACCTCGTCGTCGAGGATCTCGGCGGCGGTGCCGGGGATGGTGTCGAGCCCGGCCTCCTTGGCGGCGGTGAGCCACTCGCGCAGGGACAGGCCCGTGCGGGTGGCGCCGTTGACGATCTCCATGGGGGAGAAGGCGTGCACGTGCATGCCCGGCACGCGCTCCTTGACCGCCCGCGCGACGTCGAAGTAGGCCGTGCCCGGCAGGTCGGGGTGGATGCCGCCCTGCATGCACACCTCGACCGCGCCCACGTCCCACGCCTGCTGGGCGCGGTCGGCGACCTGGTCCAGGGAGAGGGTGTAGGCGTCGGCGTCCGTGCGGCGCTGGGCGAAGGCGCAGAAGCGGCAGCCGGTGTAGCAGACGTTGGTGAAGTTGATGTTGCGCGTGACGATGTAGGTGACGTCGTCGCCGACCGTGGCCCGCCGCAGGTCGTCGGCGATGCCGCACAGCGCGTCCAGCGCGGGGCCGTCGGCGTGCAGCAGGGCCAGCGCCTGGGCGTCGGTGAGCCGGGTGGGATCGTCGGCGGCCTGGGACAGTGCCTCGCGCACGTCGGTGTCGATCCGCTCGGGCACCATGCCGGGCGCCGCGGCCTCGCGCAGCGCCTCCCAGTCGCCGTACACCTCGTCGAAGTCGTCGCGCCGGTCGGCGGTGCGGCCCTCGGTGTCGACGGTGCGGTGCAGGTCCGTGCGCCCGCTGGGGACGAAGACCTCCTCGGGCTCCTGCCAGGGGTGACCCTCGACGACGGCGTCGGGGCGGGCCAGGCCCGTCTCGGGGTCGGCCAGCGCCCGTACGTGCGGCAGCAGGCGCGGGTCCAGCCAGGGCTCGCCGCGCAGGACGAACTCGGGGTAGACCGCGAGCCGTTCCTTCAGCTCGAAGCCGGCGGCGGCCGAGCGCTCGGCGAGCTCCTCGATCTGGGGCCAGGGGCGCTCGGGGTTGACGTGATCCGGCGTCAGGGGCGAGACGCCGCCCCAGTCGTCGATGCCGGCGCCGATCAGGCGGGCGTACTCGTCGTCCACCAGGTTGGGCGGCGCCTGCAGGCAGGCGGAGGGGCCCATGATGTGCCGGGCGACGGCGACGGTGGCGACGAGCTCGTCCATCTCCGCGTCGGGCATGCCGCGCATGGCCGTGTCCGGCTTGGCGCGGAAGTTCTGCATGATGAGTTCCTGGATGCCGTGATAGGCGCGGGAGACGCGGCGCAGCGCGAACAGCGAGTCCGCGCGCTCCTCATAGGTCTCGCCGATCCCGATCAGCAGCCCGCTGGTGAACGGCACGGAGCTGCGCCCGGCGTCCTCCAGGACGCGCAGCCGGACGGCCGGTTCCTTGTCCGGCGAGCCGTGGTGCGGGCCGCCGGGCTCGCTCCACAGGCGGGTCGCCGTGGTCTCGAGCATCATGCCCATCGACGGGGAGACGGGCTTGAGCCGCTGGAAGTCCGTCCAGGACATCACGCCGGGGTTCAGGTGCGGCAGCAGCCCGGTCTCTTCAAGGATGCGGATCGCCATGGCGCGTACGTACGCGATGGTGTCGTCGTAGCCCTCGGCCTCGAGCCACTCGCGGGCCTCGGGCCAGCGGTCCTCGGGCTTGTCGCCGAGGGTGATGAGGGCTTCCTTGCAGCCGAGTTCGGCGCCGCGCCGGGCGATGGCGAGGACCTCGTCGGGCGACATGAACATCCCGTGGCCCGCGCGCCGCAGCTTGCCGGGGACGGTGGCGAAGGTGCAGTAGTGGCACTTGTCGCGGCAGAGGCGGGTGAGCGGGATGAAGACGCTCTTGGAGTAGGTGATGACTCCGGGCCGGCCCGCCGCCTCCAGGCCCGCGTCGCGGACCCGGGCGGCGGAGGCACACAGGTCGACGAGGTCGTCGCCGCGCGCCTGCAGCAGCACGGCCGCCTCGGTGACGTCGAGCGCCACGCCGTCCCGGGCGCGCCTGAGCGCGCGCCGCATCGCGTTGGCGGTCGGTGCGGGCTGCTCGGGTCGCTGTGCGCTCGAAGTCATTGTCCGAGCATACGAGCGCCCGCTGACGCCGTGACGTACTGGATGCGCCGGTTCCATGTGCCTCTTGTCACGTCATACGGAGGCATCCTCCGGAATATCCGGGCGGTCTTCTCCTGGCTGGGGCAGCGCCGTTGTCACCACACCAAGGCGTCGGCGGCATGGGACTGCCAGGAGGTGACGGCCGCGCTGTCGTCGATCCGACCTGCGCACATGCCAGGCCGTGGAACGCCTCGGTGGAACGCGGACGGTCAGCCCTGGGGGGCGGGCGACCACCGGGTGTCCCCCGGCGGCTGCTGATACGAGGGCCTGCCCGTGGAACCGCTGGTGCGGAAGGGCCTGCCCTGGTCGTCGATCCTGAGCACCCCGCGCCGGCTGCCGCTGGACCACTGCACTTCCAGGTGCCACCGCACATCGTGCTGCTTGGCGTCGGCCTTGACGTAGAAGACCTCGGGGTCGGTCCGGCTGACCTTGTACGGGAAGGCGCGCTGGCCGGCGATCGGGGTGAGGGCGGGTGACCCGGCGTCAAGGTCGACGCCGAAGGACCGCGTCGCCACGTCACCGCCGCAGCCGACGCCCGTGGCGTAGGTGTTCCAGGCGAGCGGCGCGTTCGTGCCGTCCACCCGGACGTGCAGTTCTTCGAGCACGACCGTGCTCGTGCCGGTCCCCTGCAAGGTGACCTTGACGAACTGGTTGTCGGCGGAGACGGCTCCGAGCTCGGACACCCAGGCGGGCGCGTCCTGCTCGAAGGGAGGCTTCGGCATCTGGTCGGGGCCCCGGTTGACCAAATAGCTCTGGGAGCAGGGGCTCTCGTAGGCGTAGGGCCGGGTGTGGACGGTCAGCGGAACGTCGCCCTGGTCGTCACCGCCGTCCTGCTTGCCGGCGGAGGAAGGAGACGCGGTGCCGTCCGGCCCGGCGGAGGCGGCGGGCTCGCCGCTCTCCTTCCCCTCTTCCTCCCCCGGGGAGGAGGACGGCGTGGCGACCGGGCTCGTCCCGGGCCTGCCGGGCCGGGCCGCCTCGGCACCCCTGGAAGAGGAGGCTCCAGGGCGCCGGGGCCTTTTGTCGTCGTCGCCGCCATCGGCGAGGCCGACGGCGAGCGCGGTGGAGCCCATCACACAGGTGACGGCCAGGGCGGCCAGCACGGCCTTCCGGAACCGCCGTTCCCGCTGTGGGCGGCCGTTCGACGAAGCCGGGGAGGCCGGGGGAGTCGGCCCGCTCGACCGCGTGCCGGCGGGACCGGGAGGAGCGGCCGCCACGTCGGGCACCGGTGCCGTAGCCGCCTCCTCTACCGGAACCATGGGTTCCGGCTCTACCGGAGCCGCGGGTTCCGGCTGGACGGCGTCGGCTGACGCTCCGTCCGCCCTCGGCTTACGGCTGCGCGTCGCGTCCGCGAGGATCCACAGCCGGTGGACCTGGAGCAGCTCTTCCGGAGTGGCCTTGCACAGGCGCGCCAACCGCTCGACCGGAGCGAACTCCGTCGGCACGGTGGACCCGTTGCAGTACCGGTGCAAGGTCGACGTACTGACGTGCAGCCGCTTGGCCAGCACTCCGTAACTCAGGCCGGACCGCTCCTTCAGCGATCGCAGCGCCTCCGCGAGATCGCTTGCCCCCACGCCACTCCTCCATCCCATGTCCTCGTTCCAGAGAACACCCATTCCCCCAGGTCAGAGCCGGTGTCAACGTTCCAGCGTCCCTAACCGGCCAGTGAAGCTGGCGCCCAGGACACGGCGTCGCACAAGCTTTCGTCATCCAAGCACGCCGCTCCCGGATCCGGTCGAGCGGCGCTCCGCTGCCCACCCGTGAAGAAAGAGATCCGCCATGCGCGCCTCCGTCCGCCGACCCCGTCTGCTCGCCGTCGCCTCCCTCGCGATCGCCTCGCTCGCCCTGACGGCGTGCGACAAGGGAGAGGGAATCCGCGAGGAGGGCGCCGCCTCGCAGCCCGCCCGGTCCCCGCAGTCACCGGCCCAGGACAAGCCCGCCACCACGCCTGGCGGGACGGCCGCCGCCAAGACCCCGGCCGCGAAGAGGACGGGCGGTACGGGCACGGGCGGTACGGGCACCGGCAAGGGAGGGGGCCACGCGTCGGCGCCGGCCGCTGACGCCGACCCGGGCGCCCCGGAGAACCGCGTGCCCTGCACCGCCGACAACACCGAGGTCGTGGCCACCCCGGTCTCCCGCCCGCTCAACCACATGCTGCTGACGATCACCAACACGGGCTCCACCCTGTGCGACCTGGCGGACTACCCCATCGTCAAGTTCGAGGGCGCCCAGTCCGTCCCGCCGGTCATGGAGCACACCAAGCCGCAGGCGGTCACCTCGCTCCGGCCCGGCAAGAAGGGCTACGCGGGCGTGATCCTGTCCGCCGGTGACGGCCGGGGTGGCAAGGGCTACACGGCCCGGAGCCTGGAGATCGGCTTCCAGGGCAGCGACAAGATGACCGAAGTCGCCCTCCCGGCCGAGGGCGTGCACATCGACGACTCGCTGCGCGTCACGTACTGGCTGACCACGGCCGAGGACGCTCTGTCCTGAACGCCTAGAGGAACTCCGCATGCGCGTCCAGCGCCCTGAGCACCTCGGACTCGGGCGCCGACGGAAGCCCCACCACCACCTCGGCGATGCCCAGATCGGCGTAGTGCGCGAGCTTTCCCGCCGAGGGATGCACCGCGTACGGCACCACCTCCGGCTCCCCCGGACGGCCCGCCTCCGACCACACCCGGCGCAGCTCCGGCAGCGACTCCCCCAGCCCGCTGCCGCCGACGGGCATCCAGCCGTCCGCGTACTCCGCGATGTGCGCGAAGAGCTTCGGCCCGGCCGACCCGCCGATCAGCGTCCGAGGCCCGGTCAGCGGCTCGACGCCCTTGCGCTCGCGCGGCGCCCGCACCGGCTTGGGATGCGCCCAGCTGGCCTCCACGGACCCGAAGCCCCCGGCGAACGCCGTCGGTTCCCCGGCCCACAGCGCCCGCATCAGCGCCATCCGGTCGCGCACCAGATCGCGGCGCGTGTGCCACTCCACGCCGTGGTCGGCGGCCTCCTCCACGTTCCAGCCGTAGCCGACGCCGAACGTGAACCGGCCACCGCTGAGGAAGTCCAGCGAGGCCACCTGCTTGGCCAGCACGATGGGGTCGTGCTGCGCGACCAGCGTCACGCCCGTCCCCAGCTCGATCCTGTGGGTGACGGCCGCCGCCTGGGAGAGCGCCACGAACGGGTCCAGGGCGCGCCCGTACTCGCGCGGGAGCGGATCGCCCGCCGGCGCCGGCGTCACCCGGCTGACCGGGACATGTGTGTGCTCGGGCAGGAAGAGACCGGCGAAACCACGCTGCTCCAGCTCATGGGCGAGCCGGACCGGAGTGATCGTCTCGTCGGTGAGGAAGGTCGTGGTGGCGATGCGCATGCCGGGCACCCCTGTCGTCGCGTGTGACCAAAGGTAAGCCCTGCCGGGGCACCGTGACCCCCACGACAATCAGCCGACACACCACTGGCCCACACGGGCGTCCCTCCGCCACACTGCGGCCATGCGCCGCCGCGACGTCCTCAGAACGACGGCTATCGCCGGAGCCGTCACCGTGCTTACGCTCGACGGCGTGAGTTCCGCCCACGCCGACGGCCCCGCCCGTACCCCGGACGAGGAGACCCGCACGCTCACCGGCCGGCTTCCGGCCGACACCGCGGACTTCGTCTACCTCCCCGTGGAAGTACCGCGCGGCGTCCGCGAGATCGCCGTCTCCTATACGTACGACAAACCGTCCGTCCCACCAGGCACCCAGGGCAACGCCTGCGACATCGGCATCTTCGACGAGCGCGGCACCGCGCTCGGCGGCCTCGGCTTCCGCGGCTGGTCGGGCGGCGCCCGCACGGAGTTCGCCATCAGCGCCGAACGGGCCACCCCCGGCTATCTCCCCGGCCCCGTCCGCCCCGGCACCTGGCACGTCGTCCTCGGCCCCTACACCGTCGCCCCTCAGGGCCTCGCCTACGAGGTCAGGGTCACCCTGCGGTACGGGCGCCAGGGCGCCACCCCGCATCCGGTCCATCCGCCGCGCCGGGCGAAGGGCCGCGGCCGCGCCTGGTACCGGGGCGACAACCACCTCCACAGCGTCCACTCCGACGGCCTCCGCACCCCCGCCGAGATCGCCGCGGCCGCCCGCGCCGCCGGCCTGGACTGGATCACGACCACCGAGCACAACACCACCTCCTCCCACGCCGCCTGGCAGGGCCTGTGGGGCGACGACCTGCTGATCCTCACCGGCGAGGAGGTCACCACCCGCAACGGCCACATCGTGGCGCTCGGCACGGACCCCGGCACCTTCATCGACTGGCGCTACCGCGCGAGAGACGACCTGTTCGGACGTTTCGCCCGCAGAATCCGGCAAACAGGCGGCATGGTCGTCCCGGCCCACCCCTTCGGCGCCTGCGTCGGCTGCAACTGGAAGTTCGGCTACGAGCACGCCGACGCGCTGGAGGTCTGGAACGGCACCTGGACCCCGGACGACGAGATGGCCGTGGCCGCCTGGGACGCGATGCTGGCGACGGCCGCCCGATCGGGCGGCCGGTGGCTGCCGGCGATGGGCAACAGCGACGCCCACCGCGAGCCGCAGGTGGTGGGCCTGCCGCACACGGTCGTCCTGGCCGACGACCTCTCGCACGACGCCCTGCTGGCCGGGTTGCGGGCGGGCCACAGCTGGATCGCCGAGTCCCGCGCGATCGACCTGACGTTCACCGCCGCGGACACCCGTGGCGGCCACGCGGGCCTCGGCGAACGCCTGCGCACGGACGACGCCGTGACCCTCCGCCTGACCACCAAGGGCGCCACCGGCTGCACCGCGACCTTCGTGACGGACCAGGGCGTGCTGTTCACGGCCCCCGTTCCGGCCGACGGAACCCTCGAGTGGCACACCACGCCCGCCCGGTCGGCGTACGTACGGGCGGAGATCCGCCGGTCGTCGGGGGCGATGGTGGCCCTGACGAACCCGGTGTTCCTGGAGCGGCGCTCTCAGGCGGCGACCGGCTCGTCGGACAGGTAGGGCGGGGCCGGCTCGTACTGGATGTACCGGCGGACCGCCCGGGCGTGCTCACGGCCGTGAAGACGGCCGATGAGCCACAGGGCCATGTCGATCCCGGCGGACACGCCCTGGCTGGTGACCACGTTCCCGTCGACGACGAAGCGCGCGTCGCGGACCACGGTGACGTCGCCCCTGGCCTCGAGGTCGTCCTCGAACTGGAAGTGGGTCGCCACCCGACGGCCGCGTGCCGGGCCCGCCTTGTGCAGGAGCAGGGCCCCGGTGCACACGCTGGTCGTCCAGGCGACGTTCGTCGCGGTCTCGCGGATCCAGTCGATGAGCACGGGGTTGGACACCTCGCGGCGGGTTCCGTTGCCACCCGGCACCAGCAGGACGTCCAGCGGAGGGTGGTCGTGCAGCGTGTGGTCCGGCAGGACCCGCATGCCCTTGTTGCAGCGAACAGCGTCGGAGCCGTCGGCGATCAGCACCACGGTGTCGGCGTGGTCGCGCAGCATGGAGGAGGCGGTGAACACCTCCCACGGCCCGACGAAGTCCAGCTCCTCGGCCCCGTCGAAGATCAGCAGGCCATAGGTGGTCACATGTACTCCCTGGTGGATCGGAAACGGTCGCGGTAGTCGGACGGCGCGACACCCAGATGCCGGTGGAACGCGCGGCGCAGCGTCTCCGCCGTGCCGAATCCGTACCGCCGCGCGATGGTCTCGACGGGATGCTCGCTCTCGGCGAGCGCCCGCTTGGCGGCCTCGATGCGTACGCCCTCGACATACGCGGCGGGCCCGACGCCGAGCTCTGCAGCAAATCGGCGCTGCAGATGGCGGGGGCTCAGCCCGGCGTGCGACGCGAGCTCGGCGACGCCGTGCCGGGCACCGGGATCGGCGTGGATCGCCGACACCACCGCCCGGATCGGATCCGTGGCCGGCTGCGCCGACCACAACGGCACGCTGAACTGCGACTGCGTGCCGGGGCGACGCAGGAACAGCACCATCTCCTGCGCCGTGGCGTGGGCGACCTCCCGGCCCAGGTCGTCCTCCACCAGGGCGAGCGCGAGATCCATCCCCGCCGTCACGCCCGCCGACGTCCACACCCGCCCGTCCCTGAGGAAAATGGGATCGCAGTCGACGACCACTTCGGGATGCTCCCGCATGAGCTGCTGCTCACGCGCCCAGTGGGTCGTCACCTTCCGCCCCTCGAGCAATCCGGCGGCGGCCAACAGGAACACCCCGCTGCAGACCGACGCGACGCGCCGGGCACTCACCCCCGTGGCGGCGATCCACTCGGTCAGCGCCGGATCGTGCCGGGCCTCGTCGACGCCGTCACCGCCCGCCACCACCACGGTGTCGATCGTCTCCGGGTCCAGATCGGCCACGCCGTAGGGAGCGTGCACCGAAAGACCACTGGCCGACCGCACCGGCCCCGGCCGCGGGGCCGCGATCCGGCAGTCGTACCCGCCGGTGAGCCGGTGGGCATGCTGGAACACCTCGTACGGGCCGAAGAGGTCGAGGGACTGGAAGCCGTCGAAGAGCACGAAGGCGATGCGGCGCTGATCCACGTTTTTTACTGTGTGGCTGGGCCTCGGATGGCGTCAACGACGCGCACCCCACGTTTCGCGCCGCGCCGCGCAGGTACAGCCGGCCGGGCGCGTGAACAACGGCGCGTACCCGGCCCGCGTCGCCGCAGCCAGGTGCCGTTCCGGCAGGGTGGGGGTCCGGAGGCGTGGGCGAGGAGCATGGGGCGGGGCCTGCTCGGGGGCGGGGGCTGGGGTGCCTCCGCCCGGCGGCGCCCCAGGGGCCACAGGCGCCTCACGCCTCCTCCCGCCGCAGCCGCCGCTCGTGATGCAGCAGGTCCTCGGCCGCCCGCCCCAGGCTCCGGGCGAACGTGATCGCCGACGCGTACCCGTCCCCCGGCCCCAGCCCCAGCCGGTACCGCGCCTCCCGCACGGCGGCGAGCGCCGGGCCCCGGACCGGATCGCCGACCGCCCGCGCCCGGGCGGCGACCTCCACGTCGTAGGCCCTCTCCTGCACGAACACCCGAAGCCGCGCGGTCACCGCCCGCACCCGCCGCGATCGGGAAACCAGCTGCCGGTGCCGGCGGCCTCGCGGATCACGTCCTCGATCGACTCGCGCCCCAGCCAGGGCCGTGGCCCGGCCCTGCCGGTCAGCGCGGGACCGCTGTTCGCGGTCCGGGGGAAGAAGGGCATGGCGGCTCCTTCGAGAGCAGCGGTGGGGGGTGCCAGTCGGCTCGCGCCGCTGGCGTAACCACGGTCCCGCAGCCCAAAGTTCGATCGCAAGCGAGCCCCAAAAAGGGTGAGAAATTGGAATATGCCAAATCCGGGCATCGCTTCCCCGAGCCCCAACAGGGACTGGAAGACTGCCAACAGGGCGGCTTTCAGAGGCAACAGAGGGCCCCCGGAGACCAACAGGGCTGCGCCAACGGCGTACAGGGGCGCGCCTACGGGTAAGGCACCGGAAGGGCTCGAAAGTGGCAGCACGACGCGGTCCGACGTTCCGCCGGAGGGAGCTGGGCAAGGAGCTCCGACGCCTGCGTGAGAGAAAGGGGTACACCACAAAGGCAGCGGCCGAAGCCATCGAGAGCTCGGAGTCAAAACTCAACAGGGTTGAGTCCGGCCACAACCAACTGCCACGCGTGCGCGATATGGAAGACCTGCTCGAGCTGTACGGCGTCCACGACCCCGCCGATCGCGAGCACCTACTGATGCTGCACCGCGACTCGCTCAGCGCCGACTGGTACAGGCCGTACCAAAACTTCCTGCCCTCAGGACAGCTGCTCTACATGGGGCTGGAGTCGGATGCAGCCGCCATGCGCGCATGGCATTCACAGGTCGTCTTCGGGCTCCTGCAGAGCGAGAGCTACACGCGAGCCATGTTCGTAGCATCGAAGCCCGTCTACGAAAGAACAACCGAGTTCGTCGAGAGCAACGTGACTCTCCGCATGCGACGCAAGGAGATCCTCTACGGGGAGGACCCGGTGGAACTCCGCGTGGTCCTCGACGAGTCGGCGCTGCGTCGTGTGATCGGTGGCCCGGACGTGATGCGCGAGCAGTACGAGGAGATCGAAAAGCTGGCTGCGCTTGATCACGTGACGGTGCAGATCCTGCCGCAGAACCTCGCCACGTACCGTGCAGCCGACAACTTCGTCATTCTCGACTTCGACGGTGGACTCGATCCCGTCGTGATGCAGGACGGCCCGGCTGTCATGACGGTGTCCGACAAGCGGCGCGAGGTCTGGATGCACGCCCGGAAGTTCGATGCCATGCGCGAAGGCGCTCTGGCCCCGGCCAAGACAGCCGAATTCCTGCACCGACTAGCGAGAGAACTCGATGATCACTGAAGTCGGCCCGACAGCCTTGGAAATAGCCAACGAGAAGTCCTGGTTCAAGTCGTCCTACAGCACTGACACCGGGGCAGCCAGCTGCGTCTCGATCGCACCGCTCACCGACCGGGTCGGCATCCGCGACACGAAACAGAACAACGGCCCCGCCGTCGTCATACCGGCCGCGGCCTGGACCTCGTTCATCCGCGAGGTCCAGGCCGACCGCCTGACCGGCACCTAGCCGGCTAGCGCACCGGCACCGCCGGCAGGGCCCCGCGCAGGGCGTCGAGCAGCGCTCGGGCGGCAGGGCTCGCCGGGCCGGTGGACCGCCAGGCGAGGGCGATGCGGGCGCGGATGCCCGGGCGGGTGATGGTCAGTGTCCGCAGCTGCCCGTCGAAGGCCGTGCGGCCCTCGCCCGCGGGGAGCACCGCAACGCCCAGGCCCCGGGCGGCGAGCTGCGCGAGCACGTGCGGCGCCGCCGCCTCGAAGGTGACGCGGGGCCGGAATCCGGCCTGCACACAGGCGCGTTCGAGCGCCGCGCGCACCCCGGTACCGCGCGGCAGACAGATCAGGGCGCGGTCGCGCAGCTCGGCGAGCGGGATGCTCGTACGGTCGGCCGGACCCAGGAGCGGGTCTCCGGGGGCGACGGCGACGGCAAGCGGGGCGTCGATGACCGTCTGGAGGGACAGGCCGGCCGGGGGGACCTCGTCGGTCGGTCCGAGGAGGGCGATGTCGAGTTCGCCGGCCAGGAGCGCGGCCTGCATGCGCTCGGAGGTGTCTTCGGTGAGGGCGACCTCCAGGGCGGGGTGGGCGTCGTGGAAGTCCGCGAGGAACGAGGCGATGTCGAAGGCGTTGCCGGTGGCCCCGGAGACCAGTCCGAGCGAGACGCGGCCGCGCAGCAGCCCGGTGTACGCGTCGACGGTCTGCCTGACCGCATCGGCGGCGGCCAGGGCGGCGCGGGCGTACGGCAGGACGGCCCGGCCCGTCTCGGTCAGCGTCACCGACCGGTGGGAGCGGTCGAGCAACGGCTGCCCGAGCTCCTGTTCCAGCTGGCGGATCTGAGCGCTCAGGCCGGGCTGGGCCAGGTGCAGGCGGGCGGCCGCGCGCGTGAATCCGCCTTCATCGACGACGGCGACGAAGTAGCGCAGCTGACGAAGTTCCATAAGCGTCAATGCTAGGCGGCAGCACAACCATCTATTGGACGTATGGATCGGCCGCCCGCACGCTTGATCACATGCACAACGCGACGGGGCGCCCCGGCAAGCAGGCCGGCGTCGAGACGGACGTCAGGGCCGCTATCGCGGCGGAACGCCGGGAGCTGGCCGGTCTCTTCAAGGGCCTGTCGGCCGATGAATGGAACGCGCCCAGCCTGTGCGAGGGGTGGAGGGTCCGCGAGGTCGTAGCCCACATGTCGATGGGGTTCCGGCTCTCCCTGCCCGCCACGCTGGGCGAACTGGTCAAGGCGCGCGGGAATCTGCACCGCATGACCGACCGCGTCGCGCGAAGGGACGCGGCCGCCCACTCCGTCGGCGAGCTCAGCGCGTTCCTGCGGGACAACGCGGACCACCCCTGGACGCCGCCGGTCGGTGGGTTCGTCGCGGCCCTCGGTCATGACGTGGTGCACGGGCTGGACGTCACCGTCGCCCTCGGACTCGACCGGCGCGTACCCGAGGAGCGGCTGCGCTTCCTGCTGGACGACATCAAGCCGAGCGGCCTGAAGTTCTTCGGCGTCGACCTCCGCGGAGTGCGGCTGTGCGCCGAGGACATGGACTGGTCCTACGGTTCCGGGGCGCCGGTGTACGGCGCAGCCCAGGACCTCCTCCTGCTCGCCTTCGGCCGCAGGCTCGCGCACGGCCGCCTCCGCGGCGAGCCGGGCAGCCGATTCACCTTCACCGGGCGGTGAAAGACATGCGTACCCGACTTCTCCAGGCACTCTCGCTGTTCTCCACCGGCCTGCTGGCCGGCGCCTTCGGCTACGGCGCCGCCAACCTCGTCCCGACGTTCAACGCCGTGCCGATCGACATGAGGCTCGACTTCCACGCCCAGCTGATGAAGATGAACGGCATCACCATGCAAGCCACGATGGCGGTCTCCGCCCTCACCACCCTCGCCCTGGCCGCCACGGAGCGCGGCCGGGCCCGCGTCCTGGCCGGCGCGGCGGGAGCCCTGGTGGTCGCGTCGTTCCTGATCACACGGTTCGGGAACGTCCCCATCAACGGCCGCATCAAGCAGTGGGCCGCCACCGAGCCACCGGACGGCTACGCGGCGATCCTGCGCCGCTGGGAACTGTTCAACGACGCCCGCACCCTCACTGCCGCGATCGCTTTCGGGCTCCTTGTCCTCCTCGCCCTCCGGGTCAGGCGCTCGTGAGGACGACGAGCTGCTGGGTCGCTCGCGTCATCGCGACATAGCGGTCGACGCCTCCGGCGATGCCCTCGCCGAACGCCTCCGGGTCGACGACGACCACCAGGTCGAACTCGAGGCCCTTCGAGAGCTCGGGGGTGAGCGACCGGACGCGGGACGTCGCCCGGAACGTCGGATCGCCGATGACGCAAGCGATACCGTCGGCGTTCTCGGCCAGCCAGGCGCCGAGGATGGAGTCCAGGTCGGCGACGGATCCGTGGACGACGGGGATGCCGCTGCTGCGGATGGAGGTCGGCACGTTGGCGTCGGGGAGCACGGCCCGGATGACGGGCTCGGCTTCGGTCATGACCTCGGCCGGCGTCCGGTAGTTGACGCTCAGCGAGGCCACGTTGACGCGGTCGAGCCCGATCCGCTCGAGCCGCTCCTGCCAGGACTCGGCGAAGCCGTCCCTGGCCTGGGCGCGGTCGCCGACGATGGTGAAGCTGCGGGACGGGCAGCGCAGGAGCAGCATCTGCCACTCGGCGTCGGTGAGTTCCTGGGCCTCGTCGACGACGATGTGCGCGAAGGGGCCGGCGAGCCGGTCCGGGTCGGCGGTGGGGAGGGCGGACTCGTCGATGAGGGTGTCCTGCAGGTCCTGTCCGCGCAGCATGGTGACCGCGCCTTCGCCGTCTTCGTCGGAGGCGAGGACGTTGTCGATCACGGTGGCCATGCGGGCGCGCTGGGCGGCGATGGCGGCCTTGTGGCGGCGCTGTCGCCGGTCGGACTCCGGGTCGCCGAGGCGCTGCCGTGCGGCGTCGAGGAGCGGCAGGTCGGAGACCGTCCAGGCCTGGGGGGCGTCCTTGCGCTGCAGCTTGCGTATCTCGTCCGCACTGAGCCAGGGGGCGCAAAGACGCAGGTAGGCAGGCACCTCCCACAGGTCTCCGACGAGGTCGGCCGCCTCGAGCAGGGGCCACGCGCGGTTGAGGGTTCCGACGAGCTCCTGGTCGTGTCGCAGCGCCCTGCGGAACAGGTCCTGCGGGAGGTCCTCGTTGTCGCACCGGTCCAGCAGGATGGTGACGAGTTCCTCCCAGATCAGCTCGCGCCCCTCGTTGTGCGGGGTACCGGCTGCCGCGTCGAACGCCTCGGCCCAGTCGTCGGCGGTCAGCCGGATGTCGGCCCAGGTGGTCGAGACCGTCATCCCCGTGGTCGGGGGCTCCTCGTAGATGCTGACGGCCTTCTCGATCGCCTTCACCATGTCCGCGTTCGCCTTCAGGCGCGCCACCTCGGGGTCGGCCTCGAGGGCCGCCGCGGCTCCCTCGGTGACGAGGTCGCGCACGGTGCAGGTCTGCACGCCCTCCTCGCCGAGGCTGGGCAGGACGTCGGCGACGTAGGCGAGGTAGGGCTGGTGGGGGCCGACGAAGAGCACGCCGCCGCGACGGTGGCCGAGGCGGGGGTCGGAGTAGAGGAGGTGGGCGGAGCGGTGCAGGGCGACGACGGTCTTTCCCGTACCCGGGCCGCCGTCGACGACGAGGGCGCCACGGGAACCGGCGCGGATGATGGCGTCCTGGTCGGCCTGGATGGTGCCGAGGACGTCGCGCATCCGGGGCGACCGGTGGCTGCCGAGGCTGGCGATGAACGCGGACTGGTCGTCGAGGGCGGCGTGGCCTTCGAAGCCGTCGGCGGTGAAGACCTCGTCCCAGTAGTCGCCGATACGGCCGCGGGTCCACCGGTACCGGCGGCGGCTGGCCAGGCCCATCGGGTTGGCGTGGGTCGCGGCGAAGAACGGCTCGGCCGCCGGCGAACGCCAGTCGATCAGCAGCCGGCGCCCCTCGCCGTCGGTGAGGCCGAGCCGTCCGATGTACACGGGCTCGGGGTCGTCGGCGCTGACGATACGACCGAGGCACAGGTCCAGGCCGAAGCGGCGCAGGGCGCGCAGGCGAGCGGTGATCCGGTGGATCTCCGCGTCCCGGTCCATGGCCTCCCGACCCAGGCCGCCAGGGGCCCTGCGCAGGGCGTCGAGGCTGTCGGACAGCTCGGTGATCGCCTGCTCGAGGCTCTCCCCGAGGGCGGCGAAGTGCTGCTCGTCGTCGGCGATCAGTTTCGGGGCGGCCTTGGCGGCCAGGCGCTCGGGAAGATCAAACGCGCTGGTGGTCAGGGAGTTCATGGGTCTCATTTCCGCAGGTTCCGGCCTCGAGCGGTCGATTGTGCGGCATGACCGGGGCCTTGCCGCAAGGCCCCCCGTGCGCTATAAGTTAAGAGTGGCGAAGGGTGGGTACACCCCTTCGCCTTTGTTGTTGTCGTCCACTGCGGACGAACACACTCCCCGCAGGCCGGGGGTCACCCTCTCACACCCGCCTCACAGCCACGCCTTCACGCCTTACGGCGCTTCGTGGAGCCGGGTCAGCAGGGCCATGAGCTGCTGCCGCTCCTGCGGGGCGAGCGGCGAGAGCAGCTCGTCGTTGGCGGCCTCGGCGAGGGCTGCGCAGCGGCGGAGGACGGCCTCGCCGTCCGGGGTGACGGTGACGGCGTTCTTGCGGCGGTCGGCGGGGTCCGGGGCGCGCAGGACGAGGCCCGCGTCCTGGAGGTGGTTCAGGATGCCGACCATGTCCTTGGGATCGACGGCGAGCCGGCGGCCCAGGTCGGCCTGGGCGACGGGACCGTACTCGGCGGTCGCGGCCAGAACAGCGTGCTGCATCAGCTTCAGCCCCTCGGCGGCGATCGCGTCGGCGACCAGACCCCGGCCACGTGCCGCGACACGGCCGACGAGCCAGGTCGGCAGGGACTGGATGTGCTGGAGCGGTGAGGTCATGCGAGCACTCTAACGAAAACCGTTGGACTTCCCCACGACTTTCCCCTTACCGTTGGGGCACCCAATGAATTAACCGGATCGGATCGGGGAGGTCCTGTGCTGCGCATTCGCCATGAGGTCAACGGTGGGCCCGAGGTGCTGTTCGCCGAGGAGGTCGACCGGCCGGAGGCGGGCGAGGGGGAGGTACTGATCCGGTCCGAGGCGGTCGGGGTGACGCTGCCCACCGTGCGCAAGGTGCGCGAGGGCAGCGAGCCGACGTCGTTCGGGGGCGAGGTCGCCGGGGAGATCGTCGCCGTCGGCGCGGGAGTCGCCGACTTCGCCGTCGGGGACCGCGTCACCGGCCTGTGCTTCACCGACGCCTACGCCGAGTACGCCGTCCTGAACACCGCGATGGTCTCCCGGATACCGGACGGCGCGAGCGCCGTGGAGGCGGTCGCGCTGGTCCGCAGCGGACTGGTGGCGCGCGGCGCCTACGAGGCCGCACGCGTGGAGCCCGGCGAATCGGTCCTGGTCACGGCGGCGGCCAGCGCGGTCGGCACACTCGCGCTGCAGTTCGCCAAGGCCGGCGGGGCGGGACGGGTCGTCGCCGCCGTCGGCAGCGCCGACAAGGCCGACTTCGTCCGGGGCCTGGGCGCCGACGAGGTCGTCCTGTACGAGGACGCCGACTGGGGCGCCCCGTACGACGCGATCATCGACGGCGTGGGCGGCGACCTGCTCGGCCGCGCCGTACGGGCCCTGGGGACGGGCGGCCGCCTGGTGGCCTTCAGCTCCGGCGGCGGGACGGTGGAGGCGTACGAGCTCCTGGTGCGCGGCGCCTCGATGATCGGCTTCCAGATGCGGGCCGTCGCCCTCGGCAAGCCCGAGCTGTACGACCGCTGGCTGCGCGAGCTGTGGCAGCTGCGCGACGCGGGCACGCTGCGCACTGCCGTGCACGAGGAGATCCCGCTCGCCGAGGCAGCCCGGGCCCACGCCGTCATCGAAGAGCGCCGCAACCTGGGCAAGGTCGTCCTAGTCCCCTGAGCCCGAACCCACTGCCCGAGCCCGGACCTACCGCCTGCGCATCAGCAGATGCCCCCGGCGGTACCGCTCACCCTCGAGGGGCTCGCGCAGCATCCGACCGACCTCGTCGAACCCGGCCTCGTACGCCAGCCCCGCAAGATCGTCAACCGGCCACCGGTACGCCGTGGTCACCTTGTGGTCGAACGCCACCACCGGGCCGCCCTCGGACTCGAAGAACGCAAGCAGGAGATGGCCTCCTGGGGCCAGCACCCGCCGGAACTCGGCCAGGTAGGACGCGACATCCTGCGGCAGGGCGTGGATGACCGAGTACCAGGAGACGACGCCGCCCAACTCCCCGTCGGCAGACTCCAGCGCGTCGATCGAACCGAGCTCGAAGCGCAGGTCGGGGTGTGCCCGGCGGGCCAGGTCGATCATCGCCGGCGACAGGTCGACGCCGAAGGCGTCCAGTCCCAGGTCGCGCAGGAGCGCGGTCATGTGCCCGGGCCCGCATCCGAGGTCCCCGACCGGCCCGGCGCCGGCGGCCCGTACCGACTCGGCGAACGCGGCGAGCACGGCGCGGTCCAGCGGAAGGTGGTCGAGCGCGTCGCGGACGAGCTCGGCATAGAGGGCGGCGACGTCGTTGTACGCCTGGGCCGTCGCGTGCGCCGTCGCATGCGGCGAGGGGGAGGATTCACTCACGGGACACGACACTAATCACCCCCTGCCCCGCGCTCCAGCGGTCCGGCACGCGCGCGTGAAGTAACGGGCGCCACAACGGAAGTGGCCGACAACCTCATCGACGCCGCCCGCTCGACTGACGGCCGGAGGGGCCGGGGCGGGATGGGCCGGGCCCTGAGAGGGACGTCAGGGTTATTTGCGGCCCAAGTGCGGGCCAATCATCTCCGTGGAACGGCTCCGGGCCGTAAATAATCCAGTCCCGTAAGGGCCCGGCCCATCCGCCCCGGCCCCGCCCCCACCCCCGTGGCGCACCCGGAGTTGAACGGGCGGCCCCGCCACCTGTCATGGCGCGGCACGGTCCGGCCCTCAGCGCCCTCCGGAGACCTGGGACCAGACGATCGCGTCAGCCATGACGCCCGTACCGAAGCTGTCGCTGATGGACGTGACGGTCAGAACGGCCGTGCGTCCGCCGTTCGTTCGGACACAGATCACAGTGCCCTCCTTGACCTCCCCGAACTGCCAGAGCCCCTGACTGGCGACCAGGTCGGCGCACGCCTTCCGGGTCGGCTTGCCGGGGCCCTTCCACTCGGCAAGGTTCGTGGTGCTGGACGCCATGTCGGCGCCGAAGAGCCGGGGCGGGCTGACCATGCCCAGGCGGATGTCGAGCCCGTACCTCTCCGTCGTCGGCGGGACCGCGTCGAGCTTCGGACCGGTCTCCGCGATACGGACGGCCCCGGTCCACTGGACCGCGTCGGCCGGCGCGGCGGCTCCCGAGGGAGTCGGGCCGGACCCGTTCTGCGCCGGGACCGGAACGGTGGCGAGCCCCGCGGCCGAGGGTGAGGACGCGACGCCCGGCGGAACGGCGGCCCCGCCCCCGTCCCGCGGCGAACCGTCCGAGTCATCGCCGAACTTGAGCAGGGCCAGCACGGTACCGACGGTCAGCACCACTGCCGCGGCCCCGGTCACCGCGAGCCATACCTTGCTGCGCGGTGGGGCGTAGTGGTTGACCTGGGTGTTGTACTGACCGGCCTGCGCGGCGGCGGGACCGTGGAATTCGTTCCCGGACGTACCGCCATGGCCCGGCCGGCCACCGGCACCGGGCTCGCTCACGCGCCCCGCCCGAAGTGGTTGTGCTGCTGGTTGTAGCTGCCGGTCTGCACGGCGGCGGGGCCGTGGAAGGTGTTGCCGGACACGCCTCCCCCTCCGCCTGCGCCGCCTCGCTCCGCCCGCCGGGCCGCCTCCTCGAGGAGCGCCCTGCACTCGACCGCGAACCGGGCGCGCTGATCGTCCGGCAGGCTCTCCATGAGGTCCGCGACGCGCGTCTCCCAGACCACCTGCTGGCGCTGCCGCTCCCTTTCGCCCGCCTCCCCGGCCGGTTCCGAGAGCGCCGCGGCCGTCCGGTCGAGCCGCTCCAGTTCGACACGCTCGCGCCCGCTGTCGCCCAGCCCCACCAGCCGGGCCAGCCGCCCCCGGAAGCCGGCCCACGCGTCCGTACCGACGGCCTGAACGACCGCCGCGCCCAACGCCGTTGCTAAGGCCGTCAATGACTCCCCAAGCATCTCCGTCCCCCTCCTCAACACGCATGTGCGGGCATCGTACGGCGGTGCAGGTCGCGGCATCCACGAATTGGACACGTCCGCTACCGCGCGACGACCGCCTGCCGCCGGCCCGTGACCACGGGCCGCACCTTGGTCAGCATCAGGTCCAGGAACCGCTCGGGGTGCCGGAACGACGCGAAGTGGGCGGCGTCGTCGATCAGGGCGAAGTCCTTGACCGGCGCCTGCACGTCGTCGAAGAACCGCTGCGCGCGCTCCGGCGGGGTGAGCACGTCCTGGTCGCCCTGGAAGACGAAGAAGGGCAGGTCGAACCGGGTGCCGTCGGCCCAGTCGTCGAACGTGGCGGTCTCGGGGAGGATCCGCTCGGAGAACGACATGCCCTTGGCGAGGTCGCCCAGTTCGCGCAGCGAGTGGAGCGGCGAGAACCACAGCGACTTCATGACCACGCTCTTCATGGTGGCGAAGGTCAGCGCGTCGGTGGTGACGGTGATCTTGGCGTAGGCGGCGTACTGCCCGGCGGTCCAGGCGCGCTTGTCGGGGCCCATCTCCTCCACGATGGAGGCCTCCTTGCGCTTGCCCGCCGCACGCAGGCGTGCCAGGAGCGCGCGGCGGGCGGAGTCGTCGCGGCCGGCGTCGTGGATGTTCTGGTCGGTGCCGACATAGGCCGAGTACAGCTCGGGGTGCCGGCGGGCCAGGTGCAGGCCGAAGACGCTGCCGAAGGAGTTGGCCACGAGCACGACGCGGTCGACGCCGAGGCGGGCGTGGACGTGCCGGGTGACCTCGAGCGCGTCCTCGTACAGCCGCGCGAAGCTCATCCCGCCCTGGCCGTCGGCGCCGGTGCGGCCGAGGGTCTTGCCGGTGCCGCGCATGTCCCAGCGCACGATCGTGAAGTGCTTCTCCCAGGAGCGGGTGCGCGGTCCGTAGGCCGAGTTGGAGGAGCCGGGGCCGCCGTGGATCTCGAGGATCACGGGGTTGTCGAGGCTCTCGCCACGGATCGAGATCCACTGGTCGATGCCGCCGATGCGGACGAAGCCCTGCTCGTCGATGCCGTTCGGGGTGTCGATCCGCATCAGCCGGGCGTTGCGGGCCTGCTGGAGCCGCCGGTGGCCCAGCGCCCCGGCCACGGGTGCGGCGAGGGCGGCGGCGGACGTCATGAGAACGAGGCTGATCACTGGTACTCCCCCTGAAACGACTTCGGCGACTGCGCCGACCCGTGAACTGTTTATGTCGTACGCAATTGAGTTTATGTTATACACAGTTCCTGGACGGCCGTCAACGAACGACCGCCGGTGGAGCGTCCGGGAGGAGCCGGCATGGCCGGGAGCAGGGAGAAGAAGCGCGACCCGAAGGCGAGCCTGGCGCTGCTGTGGGGGGAGCAGGAGCAGCCGCGTCGCGGCCCGAAGCCCTCACTGACCGCCGAGCGCATCGTCACGGGCGCCATCGCGATCGCGGACGGGGAGGGCCTGGACGCGCTCTCCATGCAGCGGGTCGCCTCGGAGCTCGAGGTCACCACGATGGCGCTCTACCGCTACGTGCCGGGCAAGGCCGAACTGATCGACCTGATGGTCGACACCGCCCTCGGCACGCCCCCGGCGCACACCGCGCACACCGCCGACCCGGGCGAGTGGCGTCCCCGGCTGACGGAATGGGCCCGCCAGTGCTGGGCGCTCTACCGCCGCCACCCCTGGATCCTCACCGCCACCGCGATGCGCCGCCAGCTCATGGGCCCCAACCAACTGGCCTGGCTCGACGCGGCGCTGGCCGCCCTCGAGCCGACCGGGCTGCCCGCCGCACGACAGCACGACACCGTCCTGTTGGTCATCGGGCACATCCGAAACCTCGCCCAGCAGCTCGTCGACGCCGACGAGACCGGCGACCAGGAGTGGAACCGGCTCGCCGCGGACGTACTGGAACGCCACGGCCACCGCTACCCCGCACTGACCGCCGCCATCGCCGCCGGAGCCTTCGCCCCCCACGACGACGACCCGCTCGACTTCGGCCTGGAACGCATCCTGGACGGCGTCGCCGCGCTGATCGCCCGCTCCTGAGCCGACCGCGCCGGTTCGGCGCCCCCGGGGCCCTACCGGGCCCTACCGGGCCCTGCGGTAGCGCCAGGCCGCGACACCCCAGCACGTACCGAAGAACAGCCAGTACGGCGACCACAGGACGAGGTCCCAGAACGCCTGGTCGCGCGCGAGGTCCTCGTAGGCGGACGGTACGGAGCCCAGGCCTGCCAGCACGCGCACGTCGCCGGCGAATCCGTAGCCCACGAGGCCGACGGCACGCGTCACCATGAACGCGCAGCCCGCCCACGAGCCGGCGAGCAGCGCCGTGCGGCGGATCCTTCCGAGCGGCCCGAAGCGGCCGGACAGGTGCAGCGCGGCCGCCACGCCCACCAGGGCCAGCGCCACGGACGCCCAGTGCCCGGCGACCGCGCCGGGGGTGCGGTTCAGCAGGTCGTTCAGGGGGGCGGACGGCACCGGGGCCTGCCGCATGAGGAATTCGCCGCCCAGCGCCCAGTCGAGCTTCATCAGGCCGTAGGCCAGGGCACAGCCGAGGGCGGCATGGGCCGCGACCGCCGTGTGGGCGGGCCGGGCGGCGCCGCCTGTACGGCCACGGCCCGGGGAGTCGTTACGGGCACGCGTGCGTGTCCGCAGCCAGTAGGAGACCGTCACCACGGCCCAGGCCGCGAGCCCGACGCTTCCCGACACGACGTCGTAGACGGCGTTCCAGCCGAGGTGCCCCGGGGCGAGGTCCGCGCGCCCCATCATGATCACCGCGCCCAGTGACTGCATCACCGCCGCGACCGCCAGGGCGGACAGCAGCGCCCACCGGGGGACGCGGTCGCCCCAGCGCGCGACGGTCGCCCACGCCACCAGCGCCGCGACGAGGCCGAGCGAGGCGTTGCCCGCCTGGGCCAGCCCGGGATGCTCGAACTGCGCCTGCACGGAGGGGGGAGCGGGATGGCCGGGCATGCCGACCTGCCCGTGCGCGGCCATGTACACCTTCTGCCCCGTGTACACCAGCGACCCCGCCACCGACAGCAACGCGGCCACCCGTACGCGAACCCGCGCGGGCACCGGCCGGGCGGGCCGGAGCAGTGTGCGACGGATCAGGGTGACGGCGGCACTGGCGTCCGCGGCAACGTTCATGCACCCCATGCTGCCGATCACCGCGGACGCCCACTTCGTGCCGGAGGACCATCCCGCTCCCCCGCACGGGCGAACGTCCCCTCCGCCTGGAGACCGACAGGGCACGCCGGTTACCAGGCCGCCCCCGTGGCCCCGCAGCCCGGCGGCCCCGCGGCCTCGCAGCCCCGCGGCCCGGCGGCCCCGCGACCCCGCCCCCTCAGTCCTCCGCCACCAGCGCCGGCGTCGAGCGGGTCAGTACCTCGCCGCGGAAGAACGCCGGGCTGCGGCGCTGCATCAGGAGCATCAGGACGAGGCCGAGGAGCAGCAGGCCGACGCCGATGACGAAGACCGAGCCGACGCCGGCGACCGCGCTGCCGCTGCCGTAGGCCGGGTTCCACATGTCGTAGAGCGTCTTGCAGAAGACGGCCGCCAGCAACACGCCGCCCATGAGCGGGAAGACGCCCTTGAAACACGCGTCGCGCACCGAGTTGCGGAGCTCGTGGCGGAAGAACCAGGCGCACGCGAACGCCGTGATCGAGTAGTAGAAGCAGATCATCAGGCCCAGCGCGTAGACCGTGTCGATCAGCACGTTCTCGCTGAGGAAGCTCATGACGGCGTAGAAGACGCCGGTCGCCACGCCGGCGGCGATCGTGGCGCGGCCCGGGGACTTGAAGCGCGGGTGGACGCGGGCGAAGGACGGGGGCAGGGCCTGGTAGGTGCTCATGGCGAGCACGGTCCGCGCGACGGGCAGGAACGTGGTCTGCAGGCTCGCGGCGGCGGAGGCCAGGACGGCGACGAAGAGCAGTACGCCGAGCGCCGTGCCCAGCACGGGGTCGGCCAGGGCGGCGAAGACGTTGCCGGCGGTGTCGGGGTTGCCGAGGCCGGTGCCCTTCTCCCCCACGCCGGAGAACATCTGCGCCGCGACGGCCGTCAGCAGGTAGGAGCCGACGAGCACGACCATGGCGAGGAGCGCGGCCCGGCCGGGGGTCCTGGCGCTGCCCTCGGTCTCCTCGTTGACGGTGAGGCAGGCGTCCCAGCCCCAGTACATGAAGATCGACAGCGACAGTCCCGCCGTGAAGGCGCTGAAGGACTCGACGCCGAAGGGGTTCAGCCAGCTCCACGAGAAGTCGATGGAACCGGGGAGGTCGCCGGAGCGCGCCTTCACGATCGCCATGGCGACGAACACGGCGAGGACGGCCAGCTGGAGGCCGACGAGCGCGTACTGCACGCCCTTGGTCGCGGTCATGCCGCGGTAGCTGACGGCGGTCGCGACGGCGATGAAGGCCAGGCAGGTACCGACGTGCGCGATCCGGTTGTCGTCGAGGGCGGCGACGGCGTCGCTGCCCGTGATCTCGCCCAGCAGGAGATAGAAGAAGGAGGTCGCGACGCCTGCCAGGTTGGACAGCACGATGATGGTCGCGATGACCAGGCCCCAGCCGCACATCCAGCCGATGCGGGGCCCGAAGGCCCGTACGGTCCAGGTGAAGGACGTGCCGCAGTCGGGCAGTACGGCGTTCAGCTCGCGGTAGGCGAAGGCGACGAGCAGCATCGGGAGGAAGCCCGCGAGGAAGACGGCGGGCATCTGCACCCCGACCTGGCCGACGGTGGGGCCGAGGGTGGAGGTCAGGCAGTAGACGGGCGCGACGGTGGAGATCCCGATGACGGCGCTGCCCAGCAGGCCGACGGAGTTCCCGCTGAGTCCCTTGGCGCGCACATCTCCCGCGTCGCGGCCCGCGACGTTCATTACCGTGTCTCCGGCCCCTGGCCGTGCGTGTACCTGAACCATGGCGAGGACGTTAAGCGGTGCTGTTTCCGCAACCGGAGGACAAACATCCGGACATCGAACCTTGAACAGGCGCATGATTCCCGGCGATTGACCTCGCAAATAAAGGCAGCACACACGTTACGACCGGTAACACCTCGGCTCGAGCGCCCCCGGAGCCCGCTACGGTAACCGCAACGCCGCCCCTTTTATCCCGGTTCAAAAATTTCCCGTCCCCACCGTCTCCGTATCCCGTCCCGACCGCAGCACGCGCCCCGGCACCGCCCCCGTCACCACGTCGTGCCGCACGGTCTCGACCCCGTTGACCCGTACGCTCACCACCCCCACCGCCCGCGCGTCCAACCGCGCCCCGCCGCCCGGCAGGTCGCGCACCAGCGTCGCCGCCCCGGCGTCGATCCGCCCCGGGTCGAAGAGCACCAGGTCCGCGCACCACCCCTGGGCGATCCGCCCCCGCCCGCGCAGCCCGAACAACCGCGCGGGCTCGTCGCTCAGCATCCGCACCGCCCGCTCCAGCGGCACCAGCCGCCGCCCTCGCAGGCAGTCGCCGAGAAAACGCGTCGTGTAGGGCGCTCCGCACATCCGGTCCAGGTGCGCCCCCGCGTCGGAGCCGCCGAGCAGCACGTCCTCGTGGTCCCAGGCCTGGCGGCGCAGCTCCCAGCTCGCCGGGTCGTCGTCCGTCGGCATCGGCCACAGGACCGTACGCAGCTCGTCGGCGACGCAGATGTCGACGAGCGTGGCGAAGGGGTCGGTGCCCCGCTCGGCGGCGATGTCGCGGACGACGCGACCGGTCAGGCCGTCGTTCTCCTTGGTGTACGTGTCCCCGATGACGTAGCGGCCGAAGTCGGCCAGCCGCCGGAAGACGCCCGCCTCCGGGCTCGCCGCACCCCGCAGCAGCTCCGCCCGTACCGCCGGGTCGCGCAGCCGGTCGATCCGCTCGGGCACGGGCAGCGCCAGGACGGCGCCCCAGCCCGGGATGAGGTTCAGCGCGCAGAAGGTGCCCAGCGACATGTTCATGGGGGTGAGGATCGGCATGGTCAGGGCGACGATCCTGCCGCCACGCGTGCGTGCCCGCTCGCTCGCGGCGAGCTGGTGCGGCACGCGCCCGGGCACGGCCGAGTCGATGGTGAGGACGTTCCAGTTCAGCGGCCGCCGTGCGGCCTCCGTCATGCCCACCAGCAGCTCGGCCTCCGCCGCCGAGAAGCGGTCCAGGCAGCCGGCGACGATCGCCTCCAGCTGCGTCCCCTCGTGCTCGCCGACCGCGCGGGCGAGCGCGAGCAGCTCGCCGGGCAGGGCGTGCCGGGAGGCCACGGGGTCGCCCGCCCCGTCGGAGTGGGTGTCCGACTGGGTGGTGGACAGCCCCCAGGCGCCGGCGTCCATGGCCTCGTGCAGCAGCGCGAGCATCCGCCGCGACTGCGCCTCGTCGGGTGTACCGCCCACGGCGTCGGCCCCCATCGCGTACCGCCGCAGCGCGCAGTGGCCCACCATGAACCCGGCGTTGACGGCGATGCCGCCGCCCTCCAGGGCGTCCAGGTAGTCGCCGAACGACGACCAGTCCCACGGCGCGCCCTCTTCGAGGGCCGACAGCGGCATGCCCTCGACCCTGCTCATCATCCGCCGCGTGTAGTCGGCGTCGGCCGGGCGGGCGGGGTCGAGCGGCGCGAGGGTGAAGCCGCAGTTGCCACCGACGACGGTGGTGACGCCGTGGCTCATGGACGGGGTGGCGTAGGGATCCCAGAAGAGCTGCGCGTCGTAGTGGGTGTGCGGGTCGACGAAGCCGGGGGCGAGGACCAGCCCGTCCGCGTCCTCCTCGGTGCGCGCCCGCTCACCCAGCCGCCCGCCCGCCTTCACGGCGGCCCTGCCGTGACTGCCGCGCTCGATCACCGCGATCCGGCCCTCCCGTATGCCGACGTCGGCGACGTAGGAGGCTCCTCCGGTGCCGTCGACGACGGTGGCGCGGCGGTAGAGGTGGTCCAGCACGGTCGGGTCCTCTCACTCGTCCTCGTCGTGTGCGCGGGCACGCGTGCTCGTCGTACGCAGCGGGCACGCGTGCGTACCCGCAGGGGCCTACGAGCGGGGCCGGGGCGGCGGCCCGGGAGGCGCCGCCCCGGTGCGCGGGGGCGCGGCGCTCAGGCCGTGGCGGCGGCCTGGCGGAAGCGCGTCGTGCGGTGGACCGGATCGGTGTCGATCTTCGGGACGACGTGCTCGCCGATGAGCCGGATGGTCCGCATCGTGTCCTCGTACGGCACGCCCACCGGCAGCCCGAAGGAGAGCTGGTCGGCGCCCGCCTGTTCCCAGCGCTTGCACTGGCGGAACACCTCGTCCGGGTCGCCGCAGATCATCAGTTCCTCGGCGATGAGCAGCTCGATGATCTCCTCGGTGTACTCGGGCAGCAGCTCGGGCCACTCGGGGATGCCCTCGGGGCGCGGGAAGGTGTCGTGGTAGCGGAAGAGCAGCGACTGCAGGTAGTGGAGGTTGCTGCTCGCCGCGATCCGCACCGCCTCCTGGTGGGTCTCGGCGCAGATGGCGGTGGTGGTGACCATGACGTTGTCGTTGACGAAGTCGCCCACGGCCTCGGCCTCCCGGACGGCCGTGCGGTAGGAGTCGACGACCCACTCCATGTCGGAGACCTTCTGCACGCTGAAGCCCAGCACGCCCAGCCCCTTGCGGGCGGCCATGGCGTACGAGGAGGGCGAGCCGGCGGCGTACCACATGGCGGGGTGGGAGGGGCCGTACGGCTTGGGCAGGATCCGGCGCGGCGGCAGCGACCAGTGCCGGCCCGCGAAGCCCTCGTACTCCCCCTCCCGCCACATCTTCGGGAACTCGGCGATCGTCTCCTCCCAGATCTCCTTCGTGGCGTCCATGTCGGTGACGCCCGGGAGGAAGCCCAGGATCTCGTGGCTGCCCGCGCCCCGGCCGGTGCCGAACTCGAACCGCCCGCCGGAGAGGTGGTCGAGCATGGCGGCCTTCTCGGCGACCTTGACGGGGTGGTTGACCTGCGGCAACGGGTTGAAGATGCCCGAGCCGAGGTGGATGCGTTCGGTGGCGTGGGCGAGGTAGCCGAGGAAGACGTCGTTGGCGGACAGGTGGGAGTACTCGTCGAGGAAGTGGTGCTCGGAGGCCCAGGCGTACTTGAAGCCCGCCCTGTCCGCCTGGATGACGTACTCGGTCTCCTCCATCAGCGCGTGGTGCTCGGCTCGCGGATCGGCCCGCGAGCGGGTCGCCGGTACGTAGCCCTGCACGAAGATCCCGAATTCCACGGTGGCCACCGCCCGTCTTCCAAGGTTTCTGACGTACCGTCAGATCAAGTAGGTGCGACTGTGGCACCGCGCGCGGGGAGCGTCAAGAGGCCGAAGAGGCCCATGGCGGGGTTCCGCGGACGCCCTCATGGAGCGACCCCCACCGGCAGGCGCTCTCACCCGCCGACCCACAGCCCCTCCGGCGTGAGCCCCAGCAGCTCGATGGCGTTGCCGCGCACGACGCGCTCGGTGACCTCGGGCGACAGATGCGCCATCTGCTCCTCGGCCACCTGCCGCGACCTGGGCCAGGTGGAGTCGGAGTGCGGGTAGTCGGTCTCGTAGAGGACGTTCCCGGCGCCGATGGCGTCGAGGTTGCGCAGGCCGAAGGCGTCGTCGAAGAAGCAGCCGTAGACATGCTCCGCGAACGCCTCCGACGGCGGCCGCAGCACCTTGTCCCCGATGCCGCCCCAGCCGCGGTTCTCCTCCCACACCACGTCCGCCCGCTCCAGGATGTACGGAATCCAACCGATCTGCCCCTCCGCGTACATGATGCGAAGGCCGGGGAAGCGGTCGAACGTGCCCGACATCAGCCAGTCGGCCAGCGAGAAGCAGCAGTTGGCGAAGGTGAGGGCCGAGCTGACGGCGGGCGGGGCGTCCTCCGACGTGGAGGGCATGCGCGAGGAGGAGCCGATGTGCATGGCCACGACCGTCCCGGTCTCCGCGCAGGCGCGCAGGAAGGGGTCCCAGCCGTCGGAATGGACGGACGGCAGGCCCAGGCGGGGCGGGATCTCGGAGAAGCACACCGCGCGGACGCCGCGGGCGGCGTTGCGCCGCACCTCCTCGGCGGCGAGGCGCGCGTCCCACAGGGGCACGATGGCGAGCGGGATCAGCCGGCCCCCGGCGGCCGGGCCGCACCACTCCTCGACCATCCAGTCGTTGTAGGCCCGCACGCACAGCAGCGCCAGCTCGCGGTCGGCGGCCTCGGTGAAGGTCTGCCCGCAGAAGCGCGGGAACGTCGGGAAGCACAGAGCCGACTGGACGTGGTTGAGGTCCATGTCGGCCAGTCGCTCGGGAACGCTGTACGAACCCGGCCGCATCCGTTCGTAGGTGATCCCCTCGAGCCGGATCTCGTCTCTGGAGTATCCGACGGCGGTATCAAGCCGTGTGAGAGGACGGAACAAATCCTCATAGACCCACCAGTCCGCCACGGGCCCTTCGTCCCCCGGGGCGCCCATGACGGTCGCGAAGCGTCCGCCGGTGAACGTCATCTCCTTCACCGGCGCCCTTACGATCCGTGGCCCGACGTCGCGGAATTTCGACGGAAGCCGGTTCCGCCAGACGTCGGAGGGCTCGACCGTGTGGTCGTCCACCGAGATTATCGCGGGGAAGCTCGCCATGGCCGACACGTTAGCGCCGATCTGACGCTTCGTCAGTAACGCTCGGGGAAGGCCCTTGGTGGGCGGAGGCGAGAGGCCGGAGACCCCTGCTGACGCAGAGGGCCCGAACAAGGCAGACTGGCCGGTGCGACCGAGCAGGACAGGCAGGGGGTCACGATGGCCGGTGATACAGGGCACGGGCTGGAGCTGCGTTTCGCTGTGCTCGGGCCCGTTCGCGCCTGGCGGGGAGAGACACCGCTCAACACCGGGTCTCCGCAGCAGCGGGCCCTGCTCGCCGCCCTGCTGCTGCGCGGCGGACGCACCGCCACCGCGCCCGAGCTCGTCGACGCCCTGTGGGGCGGCGAGCCGCCGCACGCGGCGCTGGCCGCGCTGCGCACGTACGCCTCGCGGCTGCGGAAGGCGTTCGGGCCGGACGCGGACGCCCTGGTGAGCGAGGCGGGCGGATACGCGATACGCGTCCCGGTGGACGGGCTCGACATCGACGTGGCCGAGCGGCTGGCGGCGGAGGCCGACAAGGCGCACGGCAGCGGGGACCGGCTGCGGGCGCGCGAGCTGATGAACGACGCCCTGGCGCTGTGGGACGGCGAGCCGCTGGCGGGCCTGTCCGGGCCGTACGCCGACACGCAGCGGGCGCGGCTGGAGGAGTGGCGGCTGAGCCTGCTGGAGGCCCGGCTGGACGTCGATCTGGAGGTCGGCGGGCACGCGGAGGCCGTCTCGGAGCTGACCGCCCTGACGGCCGCGCATCCGCTGCGCGAGCGGCTGCGGGAGCTGCTGATGCTCGCGCTGTACCGCAGCGGCCGCCAGGCCGAGGCCCTGGCCGTCTACGCCGACACCCGGCGCCTGCTCGCCGACGAACTGGGCGTCGACCCCTGCCCGGAGCTGTCGGAGCTGCAGCAGCGCATCCTCAACGCCGACGCCGACCTCACCGTCCACTTCACCACCGCCGACCGCGTCGCGGCCGGCCCCACCTTCGTCCGCCCGGCCCAGCTGCCGGCGACCGTCTCGGACTTCACCGGCCGCGCCGCCTTCGTCGACGAGCTCAGCGAGCAGCTGGCGACGGCCGAGGGCCGCATCATGGCGGTCTCCGCCGTCGCGGGCATCGGCGGCGTCGGCAAGACCACCCTCGCCGTGCATGTCGCGCACGCCGCGCGGAACCACTTCCCCGACGGCCAGCTGTACGTGGACCTGCAGGGCGCCGGGCCGGTCGTCGCCGAACCGGAAGCCATCCTCGGCTCCTTCCTCCGCGCCCTCGGAATCCCGGATTCCGCTATTCCGGACGGCGTCGAGGAACGCGCCGCCCTCTTCCGCTCCACCCTCGACGGCCGCCGCGTGCTCACCCTGCTCGACAACGCCCGCGACGCCGCCCAGGTCCGCCCCCTGCTGCCCGGCACCGAAGGCTGCGCGGCCCTGGTCACCAGCCGCATCCGCATGGTCGACCTCGCCGGCGCCCACCTCGTCGACCTCGACGTGATGAGCCCGGAGGAAGCGCTCGTCCTCTTCACCCGCATCGTCGGCTCCGAGCGGGTCGGCGCCGAACGCGACGCCGCCATGGACGTCGTGGCCGCCTGCGGCTTCCTGCCGCTCGCCATCCGCATCGCGGCCTCCCGGCTGGCCGCCCGCCGCACCTGGACCGTGTCGGTCCTGGCCCGCAAGCTCGGCGACGAACGCCGCCGCCTGGACGAACTGCGGGCCGGCGACCTGGCCGTGAAGGCCACCTTCGAGCTCGGCTACGGACAGCTCGAACCCGGCCAGGCCCGCGCCTTCCGCCTGCTGGGACTGGCCGACGGCCCCGACATCTCGCTGGCCGCCGCGGCCGCCGTCCTCGACCTGGACCTCGAGGACACCGAGGAGCTCCTCGAGTCGCTCGTCGACACCTCGCTCCTGGAATCCGCCGCCCCGGGCCGGTACCGCTTCCACGACCTCGTACGCCTCTACGCGCGTGCATGCGCCGAACGCGACGAACAGCCGCCCGCCGAACGCGCCGCCGCGATGTCGCGCCTGCTCGACTTCTACCTCGCCACCGCCGCCGGCGTGTACGTCATGGAACGGCCCGGCGACCAGCTCCTCGCCCACCTGACGCCCACCACCCACCCCGGGCTCACCTTCACCGACCGCAGCGCGGCCGGCGACTGGCTCTACGTCGAGGCCGGGTGCCTGCTCGCCTGCGTGCGCCAGCACGCCGACTCCGGCGGCGACACCCTGCGGCGCGCCGTCGACCTGCTGCTGGCCGCCAAGGACCTCGCCGAGTCCGGCGCCGACGCCCGCCAGTACGAACTGGCCGCCACGTCCCTCCTGGCCGCCACCCAGGCCGCCGGCGACGCCCGCGCCGAGGGCCGCGCGCGGACCGTGCTGACCCACGTCTACAACTGGTCCGACCGCTTCGCCCTGGCCGACGAGCACGGCCGCCACGCCGTGCGGCTCGGCCGCTCCACCGGCGACCCCATCGCCTGCTGCTACGGCTCCAACAACCGCGCCATCGCCGCCATCTACCAGCAGCGCCACGAGGACGCCGAGGCCTTCGTCAACCAGGCCCTCAGCTACTTCCGCGCCGACGGCAACCGCCCCGGCGAGGCGAGCACCCTGAGCAACCTCTCCCGGGTCCACCTGGGCATGGGACAGGTCCAGTCCGCCGTCCGCCTCGCCGAACAGGCCCTGGCCATCTACCGCGAGATCAACGTCTCCTGGCGGCTCGCCAACGGCCTCTACGCCTACGCACTGGCCCTCACCAAGGCCGGGCGCTTCGACGACGCGCTCAAGCGGCTCAACGAAGCCCTGCCCATCTTCCGCGACAACCGGCAGCGGCTGTGGGAGGGCATGACCGTCTTCCGCATGGCCGAGCTCCACTTCGCCGCCCGCCGGCCCGCCCAGGCCGCAGCCCACGCCGAGCAGGCGCTGGCACAGCTGCGCGGCATCGGCGGCGCCAGGCGGCGCGGAAACGTCCTGACCGTACTGGGCCGTTCCCTGAACGCCCTGGGCCAGCCGGGCCGCGCACAGGCCTGCTGGACGGAGGCCCTGGCCATCTTCGAGCAGCTGGGCTCGTCCGAGGCCATGGAGGTACGCAGCCTGCTGACGCCGGTCGCGGCCGCGTAGCGGAGGGGGCGGGGGCGGCGGGGGCCGGGGCGGCGGGTTTTTTGCGGGATTCCTTGCGGGACTCTTCGCCCTTTCATGGGCTGTTGCGCATGCCCCGGAACGGCCCGGAAGGGCCCCGTCCGGGCCCCGAAAAGGCCCCGAAAGGGCCTGGTGCGGGCCGCAAAAACGCTGTCACGTGCCCGTTCATCGATCGTTTATCGCGGTACGGCACTCTAAGGGATGTCGATCCGTCGCGTCGGGGGGCAGGCGGGTCGTAGGTGAGGCCTCACCTCCAGGGTGAACAGCCCTGATGTGCCCGTCCGGCGGTCCTCGGGGGAGTCGCCGGGCGGGTTCTGCAGTCCCCATCGAACCTTACGACTCGCACTGACCATCTGGAGAAGACGATGAGCGACGAGCGACAGCTCAAGCCGGTCGACGCAATACCGCAGGACGACCACCCGACGGGGACCGAACCGCTGGTCGCGGTCCAGGCCCGGCCGGGGGACGACCACCCGACGGGGACCGAGCCGTTCGTCCTGATGGACGACCACCCCACGAGTCCTCCGCCGCTCCGCCTGCTGGACGACCACCCGACCACCGAGAAGCCGTTCTAGCCGCGGCTCTCACGCTCCACAGCTTTCCAAGAGCTTTCCGACCCACGGCGTGAGCCGGGGAGCTTCCGCCACACATCGGCCGGAAGCTCCCGGGCCCACCGGCTCCCCTGGGGGCAACGGGGGAAATCAGGGGACGGGTACGGAGAGGGTGCACGAAGGCCACCGGGGAACCACGGGGAATCACGGGGGTCACGGGGAACGGTCCAGGGGACACGGGGAACCAGGGCCACAGGGGAAACCGAGGGACAGGCCAACGGGGAACGGGGGCCGGTCCAACGGAGGTAACGGGGGCACGGGGGAAAACGGGGGAACGGGGACTCAGCCCAACGGGGAAACGCGGGGCTGAGTCCAACGGGGACCACGGGGAAACGGGGGACGGACCCACGGGGAAACGGGGGTCAGGCTCAACGGGGACACGGGGGAACGGGTCCAACGGGGGATACGGGGGAACGGGGGAATCGGGGGAACGGGGGTTGAGCAACGGGGATCGTCAGGGGCCGGCGTCGACGGCGGGGAGGGGGAGCCGTCGATGCCGGCCCCTGCGTGGCGTCCCAGGCGGAGCCGTGCCCCACCACGGCACCCGCCGACGGAGCACCACGGAGCACCCGGGACCAACCGGCCCACGCATCAACCCCCGAACAGAGGAGTAGCGATGAACCGCACGACCACGATCGCCAAGACGGCACGCGGCAGAAGGGCGCTCGCGATACTCGGCGTCGCCGCGGCCGCGGCGATCATCGGCGCCGTCCCGGCGGTCGCCGACGACGACCACCCGGCGGACGAGACCGCCACCGTGCAGGCGCAGCGGGTCTTCGACGACCACCCCGCCGGCGGCGGTGACGACCACCCTGACGCCGTCTCGTACGACCGCATCGGCTGACGACGGGCAGGCCGGACGGGCCGAGGGGAGCCCGTCCGGCTGTTGAACGCCGAGCGCCTGAGCCCTGCCCCAGGCGGCGCCCTAAGGCAGGTCCCTCAGCTTCCGCTTGAGCACCTTGCCCGCCGCGTTCCGTGGCAGCGACGGGACGAACTCCACCCCGCGCGGCACCTTGTAGTTGGCCATCTCGCGCCGCGCCCAGGCGATCAGCCGCTCCGCGGTGAGCTCCGGCTCCACCCCGGCACGCCGCACCACGAATGCCCTGCCGACCTCCCCCAGCCGCGCGTCCGGCATGCCGACGACCGCGACCTCCGCGATTCCGGGATGCCGCGCCAGCACGCGCTCCACCTCGGCGGGGTACACGTTGAAGCCGCCGACGACGAACATGTCCTTCACCCGGTCGGTGATCCGGAGATTGCCCTCGCCATCGAGGACTCCGACGTCCCCGGTGTGCAGCCATCCCTCCCGGTCCACGGCCCGCGCCGTGGCCTCGGCGTCCTCGAAGTAGCCGGACATCACCTGGTAGCCGCGCACCAGGATCTCCCCCGCCCCGCCGGGCGGCAGCAGGGCCCCGTCGGCCCCCACCACCTTCACCTCGGTGCCCGGCACGGCCCGCCCCGACGTCGTCGCGACCTTCTCCGCCGGATCGCCTCGCCGGCACATGGTGACCAGCCCGGTGGCCTCGCTCATGCCGTAGGCGGTCAGCACCGTGGGCACGCCCAGTTCGCCGCGCAGCCGGTCGATCAGCGGCCGCGGCACGACCGCCGCCCCCGTCACGACCACCCGCAGCGACGAGAGGTCGTGCCCGCCCCTCGCCGGGTGGTCGAGCAGCGACTGGTAGAGCGTGGGCGGCCCCGGCAGCACGGTGATCCGCTCGGCCGCGACGGTGGCCAGCACGGCCTCCGGGGTGAAGACGGCCTGGGGAACCATCGTGGCCCCGCGCATCAGCGAGGCGATGACGCCCGCCTTGTAGCCGAAGGTGTGGAAGAACGGGTTGACGATCAGATAGTGGTCTCCTTCCCGCAGTCCGGCCAGCGTGCTCCAGTCCCCGAAGGCCCGCAGGGTCTGGGCGTGGGTGATGACGGCTCCCTTGGGCACCCCCGTGGTGCCCGAGGTGAAGAGGATGTCCGAGGGCGCGTCCGGGTCGACGGAGTCGGCCCGCGCCTGGACGGACCGGGCGGGCACCGCGTTCCCGGCGGCGAGGAACTCCTTCCAGCCGTGGAAGTCGGCGGGCGCGTCATCGGCCAGGACGACGACGTCCCGTAGCTCCGGCAACCCGGGCAGCGGGCCCGCCACCTCGGATCCCGCTCCCGGTGCCGCTCCGGCTCCCGCCCTCGCCGCACTGCGCAGGGTGGCGACGTAGGAGGTACCGAGAAACGTGCCGGTGACGAAGAGCAGCCTGGCCCGGGTGCGCGCGAGCACCTGGACCGCCTCGGCGCCCTTGAAGCGGGTGTTGACCGGGACCAGCACCGCGCCGGCCGTCACGGCCCCCAGGGCGGAGACGATCCAGTCCACCGTATTCGGTGCCCATACGGCGACCCGGTCACCCGCTTCGACCCCGAGGGCCAGGCACGCGGCGGCGGCCCGGTCGACCCGCTCGCCGAGCTCCCGGTACGTAAGGCGGGTGCGGCCGTCGACGACGGCCTCGCGATCGGCGTACCGGGCGGCCGCCGTATGGACGAGCCGGGGTATCGAGCCGAATTCCAGGTCACCGCGCATCGCACGCCCTCCCGGGCCCCAGGCGTCGCCCGGCGCCCCGTACCCGGCATCCCCATGAGCTGACTGTTCGTCAGATTAGCGATACCCTTCCGCGCTGTCAGCAGGACCAGCAGTCCGGAGGCCGCGATGACGGCAACGCTCAAGGACACCACTGCGATCGTCGGCATAGGTCAGACCCCCTTCGCCCGACAACTCCCCGAATCCGAGAAAACCCTGGCCTGTCGCGCCGTCCTCGCCGCGCTGGACGACGCCGGCATCCCCCCTTCCCAGGTCGACGCCTTCGCCTCGTACACCATGGAGGAGACCGACGAGGTCGAGCTCGCCAAGGCCATCGGCGCGGGCGACGCGACCTTCTTCTCCCGCGTCGGCTACGGCGGCGGCGGTTCCTGCGCCACCGTCGCGCACCTCGCCGCCGCGATCACCACCGGTCAGGCGACCGTCGGCGTGGCCTGGCGCTCACGCAAGCGCGGCTCCGGCCCGCGCCCGTGGACCGAGACCCGGGCCCAGCTCCCCACCCCGGCCCAGTGGACCCGCCCCTATGGACTCCTGCGCCCGGTGGACGAGATCGCGATGCTCGCCCGCCGCTATATGCACGAGTACGGCGCCACCCGGGACCACCTCTTCGACGTCGCTCTGGCCTGCCGCAACCGCGCCAACCAGAATCCCGCCGCGATGATGTACGACCGTCCGCTGACCCGCGAGATGTACATGACCTCGCGCTGGATCAGCGATCCGCTCTGCCTCTTCGACAACTGCCTGGAAACGGACGGCGCACTGGCCTGCGTCGTCGTCTCCGCCGACCGCGCACGCGACTGCCGCCGCGCCCCCGTGTATGTGCACTCCGCCGCCCAGGGGCTGCCCGCCCAGCACCACGGCATGGTCAACTACTGGACCGACGACCCGCTGACCGGCCCCTCCTGGGCCGCCGCCCGGCAGCTGTGGAAGCACGCCGACTTCGGCCCCGCCGACGTCCATGTGGCCCAGATCTACGACGCGTTCACCCCGCTGATCCCGCTCTCGCTCGAGGGCTACGGCTTCTGCGGGCGCGGCGAGGGCGCGGCCTTCTCCGAGGGCGGCGCCCTCGAGATCGGCGGCCGGCTGCCCATCAACACCGGTGGCGGCGGGCTGAGCGAGGCCTACGTCCATGGCTTCAACCTCATCACCGAAGGTGTCCGGCAACTCCGCGGCAGCTCCACCGCGCAGGTGCCCGGCGCCACGACGTGCCTGGTCACGGCGGGCGAGGGCGTCCCCACTTCGGCACTTCTGCTGAGGAGTTGAGTGCTCATGTCCTCCATGATGAGGGGCACCACTGACAACGGGCCGCTGCTGCCCGTGGCGGACGCGGACGGCCTGCCGTTCTGGGAGTACGCCGCACGTGGTGAGCTGCGCGTTCAGGCCTGCGCGGACTGTCACGCGCCGCGTTTCCCGCCCCGCCCCTGCTGCCCCGGCTGCGGTTCGTTCGCCACCGAGTGGCGCCGGATGTCCGGGCGCGGGCACATCTGGTCGTACGTCCTGCCCCATCCGCCTCTCCTGCCCGCGTACGCCGCACAGGTGCCGTACAACGTCGTCATCGTGGAGCTCGCCGACTCCCCCGGCATCCGTCTGGTCGGCAATGTGGTGGCGGCGGCCGATGCCGGCCTCGGCTCGGTACCGCCCTCGCGGCTGCGGATCGGCGCTCCCGTCACGGCGGTGTTCGCCGAGGTCGCGCCCGGCGTCACCGTGCCGCGCTGGATCCTGGAGGGCCGATGACCGTCCGCACCGACGTCCGGCCGGACGGGGTCGCGCTCGTCACGCTGGACCGGCCCGAACGCCACAACGCCATCGACCTCCCCACGGCCGCCCGGCTGAAGCGGCTGTGGGGCGAGTTCCGCCGCGACGACGGCGTCCGGGCCGTCGTGCTGACCGGTGCGGGGGACCGCGCCTTCTGCACGGGCATCGACCGCTCGGCGGACGTCCCGCAGCCCGGCTCCCCGTACTCCCTGGACGACCCTCTCCTGGACGTCGGCCCCAAGGCCGCCGACCTGTGGAAACCGGTCGTGGCGGCCGTCGGCGGCATGGCCTGCGGCGGGGCGTTCTACCTGCTGGGCGAGTCGGAGTTCCTCGTCGCCTCCGAGAACGCGACCTTCTTCGACCCCCACACCTCGTACGGCATGGTCAGCGCCTACGAGTCCCTTCACATGGCCCAGCGCATGCCGTTCGGCGAGGCCGCGCGCATGGCGCTGACGGGCACGGCCGAGCGCCTCTCCGCCCGCCGCGCGTACGACATCGGGCTGGTCTCGGAGCTCACCCCGCCGGGCGAGGCCGTGGCCTCGGCCCTGCGCGTGGCGGCCGTGATCGCCGCCTGTCCGACCGAGGCGGTCCAGGGCACCGTGCGCGCCCTGTGGGCGGCCAAGGAGGCCGCCCGCGCGCACGCCTTCGCCCTGGCCCCCCACCTCGTCTCGCTGGGGAGCCTGCCGCCGGCGGACCAGGCGGCACGCTTCGCCGCCCGCACCCGCGACCACCGGGTGCGGTGACCGCGGGCCGTCACCGCCGCGACAGACCCGTCCCCTTCGCCGCGTCCAGCGCGTAGACGCACCGGTCCTTGCTGCACGCGTAGACGACGCCGGCGGCCGCCACCGGCGAGCCGGTGATCTCGCCGCCCGTGGCCAGCTTCCAGCGGAGCTGCCCGCCCGCCGCGTCCACCGTGTAGAGACAGTGGTCGGCCGAGCCGAAGTGGACCCTGCCGTCGGCGACGACGGGGGCCCCGACGATCTCGCCACCCGCCGCGAACCGCCACCTGGGCGTGCCCGTGACGGCGTCCAGCGTGTACAGCGCGCTGCCGCTGCCCAGGTGCACCGCCCCGGCCGAGACCAGCACCGGCTCGGTCGACTGGCGGGCCTCGGTGGCGATACGCCAGCGGTCCCGACCGGTCGTCGCATCCAGGGCGTACACCGTGCCCAGGTAGTCGGCGATGTAGACGCCGCCGCCGGTCACCGCGGGCCCGGAGGCGAACGCGGGCGCGCTCAGGAACACCGCCGGCGCCTCGAAGCGCCAGCGCACGTCGCCCCGCGCCACGTCGATCGCGAGGACGCGCGTCCCGGCGGCGACGTAGACGACGCCGTCGGGCGCCTGCAGCAGCCGCACCGGCACGCCGCCGCAGGCCGCCGTGTCGCCCACGGGGTACGACCAGCGCTCCACGCCCGTGCGGGCCTCGAGCGCGCGCAGCCGCGCGTCGGCCCACACGTACACCGTGCCGTCGTGGACGACCGGCCCGCAGTCGGGGGTCTCGAAGTCGGTCTGCGCCCCGCTCATCTCCCACAGCAGCTCGCCGTTGGCGGCCTCCCACGCCTGGACGCCGCCGCCACGGGTGCCCGTGACCACGGTGCCCCGGTCGGCCTTGAGGGAGTACACCCACCCGTCGGTCGCCAGCCGCCACCGTTCCGTACCGTCGGCGGCGTCGAGCGCGTAGAGGGTCGGGCCGTCGGAGGCGTGTATGCGGCCGTCGGCGACGGCCATGGCCCAGGCCACGTCGCGGGTCTTGAACTGCCGTCGTCCGCTGGCCACATCGAGGGCGTGGACCTCGAAGGACGTGACGTACAGCAGGTCCTCGGAGACGACGGGGGTGCCCCACACGTCGTTGGACATGCGGAACCGCCACGGCCGCCAACGTCCCGGGGTCTCCTGGGTGTTGGCGCCGCTGTCCGGCGTCGCTTCCGGCGCGGGCGCCGGCGGCTGGGCGGGCACGGCCGCCATGGGCGAGCCGGCCGGGGGGCGTACCCAGCCGGTCGTGGAGCTCGCGCCCGTACGGTCGAGCGGATCGCGGGCGTCGGCGACGCGCGGCCCCGGCCCGATCGGCACCTGCGAGCCCGCCAGCCGGACGGTCCCGTCGGGCGCGGCGGCCGCCGGGACGGCGGCGTGCCGGCCCTGCGGGCTGATGGGGGCCACCCCGGAGCGTGCGGCGTGCGGACCGCTCAGCCCGCCCCGGGGGTCGGGCGCACCCACGGCGGACCGGCCGGCGACCGGGCCGCTCGCATGGCCGTCGCCCCAGCCGGCCGGGGCGCGGCCGCCCGACGGCTCGTAGGCCGGCTCGGGGGTGCGGGCGGGAGTCGGCGGCTGGGCGGGCCGGGGCGGCACGCTCGACCGGCTCCGGCCGCCGCCACGGGCCCCTCCGGCGGCGGGCGGGCGGTGCCCGGCCCGGCGCTGCTCGATCAGGGAGACGGCGTTGTCGGGCAGCCACGCGGAGGCCGTGCCGCTGTCGTCGTCCCCGCCGGAGGCGAACAGGTGCGGGGCGAGCTGGGACTGCAGGTCGGCCGGGCTGGGGCGGCTCTCCGCCGCCATCTGCATGCAGGAGTCGATGAGCGGTCGCAGCTCGTCCGGCAGGCCGCTCAGGTCCGGGCCCTCCCTGAGCAGCATGAAGACCGTCTCGACGGGGTTGGCGCCATGGAAGGGGGCGTGCCCGGTCGCGGCGAAGACCAGCGTGGAGCCCAGGGAGAAGATGTCGCTGGCGCCCGTGACGCTGCGGGAATCGCGCGCCTGTTCGGGTGACATGTACGCGGGGGTGCCGACGGCCACATTGGTCATGGTCAGTCGCGTGTTGGAGACACCCGACGCGATGCCGAAGTCGATGACCCGCGGACCGTCCTCCACCACGAGCACGTTCGACGGCTTGAGGTCGCGGTGCACGAGCCCGGCGCCGTGGATGGACTGCAGCGCCTCCGCGATGCCGGCGGCCAGCCAGCGCACGGCCTGGGCCGGGAGCGGCCCGCACTCATTGACTATCTCCTCGAGCGAGGGCGCAGGGACGTACGCGGTGGCCAGCCAGGGCACGGCCGCCCGCGGATCGGCGTCCACGACGGCGGCGGTGTAGAAACCGCTGACCGCACGAGCCGCTTCCACCTCACGGGTGAAGCGGACGCGGAAGAGCTGGTCCTCCGCGAGCTCCGTACGCACCGTCTTGATCGCCACGCGCCGGCCGGACGCCGAGCGGGCGAGATAGACCAGCCCCATGCCGCCGGCACCGAGTCGGCCGAGCACCTCGAACGGGCCGATCCGTCTCGGGTCGTGCTGCGTAAGCTGCTCCACCACTGACCTGCCACCTCCCCGTGGGGGCTTGAAGAGTTTCAGCCCCGTGCAGCGTCTCACCGCGAAATTATCCCGGGGTACGCACCCTGATTCTTCCTGGCGAAGCCCCCGGTTGCGAACCCGGGGCACGCTTCGCCGTGTCTCCGCCATATCCGGTCATATGCCATCACATGCGGATCACTCACCCCTACACCCCCTCCTCACCTCGCGTTTTTCTCCCCTCCCCCGTCCCGCCCAGCCCCGGCTACCCCTGTCCCGGCCCGGTGACGTCGGAGACATCGATGACGGCGAAGTCGGCCCCCTGGTCGTCGGCGAGCACGGCGAAGCGCCCGTAGGGCGTCTCCTGCGGATCCCGGCGGACCCGGCCGCGCAGACGCAGCGCCGTGCGCACCGTGTCGTCGCAGTCCTCGACGACGAAGTAGACGAGGAAGTGGGCGGGCATCTCCTGAGGGAACCGACCGTCCATGACGGCCCGGCCCACCACGGCGTTCTCCGGGGCGGCGGCCTTTCCGGCGGGCGTCCATATCGCGAACTCGATGCCCGCCTCGTCGCTCACGTCATGGGTGCTGAAGCCGAAGACCGCCTCGTAGAAGGGGTCGATCGCCTTGACGTCCCAGGTGAACACCTCGGCCCAGCCGAACGAGCCGGGCTCGCCCCGCTTCTCGAAGCCCTTGTGGCTGCCCGCCTGCCAGACCCCGAACACCGCCCCTCCGGGGTCGACGGCCATGAGCATCGTGCCGAACGGGCCGACCGCCATCGGCCCCATGATGATCTGCCCGCCCGCGGCCCGGATCCGGTCCGCCGTGGCGGCGGCGTCGGCGGAGGCGAAGTAGACGGACCAGGCCGTCGGCATCCGGCCGTCGGGCTTGGGCGCGAGCGCCGCGACGTTCTTCCCGTCGTGGAAGGCCTGGGTGTAGTGGCCGTACTCGCCGCCGCTGTCCTGGAAGGTCCAGCCGAGGAGTTCGCCGTAGAACCGCTTGCCGGCCTCGACGTCGGACAGCATCACATCCGCCCAGCAGGGCACGCCTTCCTGGATTCCGTCCGTGGCTGTGCTCATGGTCGGCTCCTTCCCGCGCGACCGGACTGCGCGACCGGGCTGTGCGAGGTGGACACGACACCCGGCGCACCGGGTGTTCTCGCTGCCACGGTAAGGGGCTTTCCCCGATCCCGCGCGGCCTGTGGACAGCGCCGGGAATGGGCCTGTGGATATCCGCGTCTACAGCTTGTTCATAGGACAATTCACCGGTACGGGCCAATCCGGTTCAACTGTCTTCCCGGGCTCTCACAACGGCTCTGACCTGCGGTTGTACCCCACCGCAGACCCCCGCCCCCATTTGCATGCGGCCGAATCGCGCTCCGATCACCCCTCGGTAAGCTGACGGCATGACAGGACAAGTACGCACCGTCGACGGCCGGGTGGCCGGTCGGCGCGGCCAGGCGACGCGGCAGAAGCTGCTCGACTGCCTCAGTGAAATGCTCAGCTCCTCGCCCTACCGGGATGTCAAGGTCATCGACGTCGCCCGCAGGGCCGGCACCTCACCCGCGACCTTCTACCAGTACTTCCCCGACGTCGAGGGCGCCGTCCTCGAGATCGCGGAGGAAATGGCGAAGGAAGGCGCAAGCCTGACCGAATTCGTCGCAGGGCGCTCATGGGTGGGCAGGTCCGGCTGGCAGACGGCCGAGGAACTCGTCGACGGCTTCCTGGCCTTCTGGCGGAAGCACGACGCGATCCTCCGCGTCGTCGATCTCGGGGCGGCCGAGGGCGACAAGCGGTTCTACAAGATCCGCATGAAGATCCTCAACGCCGTCACCAACTCCCTGACGGACTCCGTCAAGGAGCTCCAGGCCAAGAACAAGGTGGACAAGGACGTCAACCCGGCCGCCGTGGCCGGCGCGCTCGTCGCCATGCTCGCCGCCGTGGCCTCGCACCAGAAGGGCTTCCAGAGCTGGGGCGTCAAGCAGGCCGAGCTCAAGCCCAACCTGGCGCTCCTGGTGCACCTGGGCATCACGGGCAAGAAGCCGACCAAGTAACGCCCGGAGCCGCCGGCCGAACAGGCCCCGGCGCACGGCGATCCGGCGCGGGAGCGCCGCACCACGCACGTCCTGTCATCGCAGCGGCGGGCCGCTCGGGCTCGGCCCCGTGCGGCCCGCCGCGGTGCGACGCGTCAGCGGACGCCGCTCGCGCGTTCGCCTACTCCGCACCGCACCCACCGCGCTCGCCCTCCGCGCCCGTCGCCCGCGTCCGCTCACCGCGGCTGTCGCCCGCTCACCGCGACTATCGCCGTTCCAGCCGGAAGAGCCGGATCTCCCGCTCGATACGCGCCTGATACCGCGCGTACGGAGGCCAGAAGTCGAGCACCGCCGCCCACGTGGCCTCCCGCTCCGCCCCCCGCAGCAGCCGTGCCCGCACGGGAATGTCGTGCCCCTTCCAGCTGATCTCCGCGTCCGGGTGCTTCAGCAGATTCACCGTCCAGGCGGGGTGACCGGGCCGCCCGAAGTTGCTGCCGATCAGAACCCATGTGTCATCGCCCGTGCCCCGCTCCGGCATGCACGCCAGGGGGGTCCGCCGGGCCTGGCCGCTCCTGGCGCCCGTGGACGTCAGGACGACGCTGGGCAGCATGCGAGCGCTCAGCAGCGCCCTTCCGCCCGTCAACCGGTGCACCGCCCGGTCCACGGCCGGGAGGAAATGCGGGGCGACCCTGGCGAACGTACGACTCGAGGACACCCTCTGCACCAGGCGCACCAAGGCGGCCATCACAGCACCACCGCTTCCCGGTCGTCCGTCGCGTCAAACAGCCCGGCCGCTGCCGCCGCCCGCGCGCGCAGACCGTGCACCGGCCCGAACAGCAGCTCGTCAGACGTCGCCCGTTTGAAGTACAGCTGCGCGTCGTGGTCCCAGGTCACCCCTATGCCTCCATGCAGCTGAATGGCCTCCCCGGCGACCAGCCGGGCCGTCTCCAGCGCCCTCGCGAGCGCCACGCCCGCGACGGCCGCGCCGGCGGCCGCCTGCCCCGCACCGGCGGCCCACGCCGCGTAGTACGCCGCCGAGCGGGCCGCCTGTACGGCCACGTGGAGATCCGCCAGCCGGTGCCCCACGGCCTGGAAGGAGCCGATCGGCCTGCCGAACTGCTCCCGCACGCGCGCGTACTCCACAGTTCTCTCCAGCACCCGGTCCGCCGCGCCGACCGCCTCCGCCGCCAGGACGGCCGCCACGGTGCCGCCCAGCGCCGCCAGGGCGCCGCCCACGTCGTCGTCCGCAGCGTCGTCCGCCTCGCCCAGCCGCTCGGCCCGTACGTCCCGCAGCTGGACGCGGGCCTGGGGCCGGGTCTCGTCGAGAGCGGTCAGCCGCCTGCGGACCGCACCGCGCGCCTCCTCCGGCCGGACGAGGAAGAGCAGCGTCCGGCCGCGCGCGTATCCGCCGGTGTGCGCGGCGACCAGCAGGAGGCCGGCGCTGTGCCCGTCCAGCACCTGGCCGGCCTCGCCGTAGAGCCGCCAGCCGTCGTCCGTCCGCCGTGCCTGCACGCCGCCCGACCGGCCCCCGCCGGACCAGTCGGCCGCGTTCCCGCCGGCCTCCTTCCTGCTGATGGCAGCGGCCCGGTCGGTCAGGCCGAGGGCGGCCGGAAGGGTGCCGCTCGGCAGCACGAGCGTTCCGGTCAGCTCGCCGGAGGCGAGGCGAGGCAGCAGCCTCTCGCGCTGCTCCCGGGTGCCGAGCGCGGCCACGAGCGGCGTGGTGAGCGCCGCCGTCGCGAACAGCGGCGAGGGGCACAGCGCGCGCCCGGTCTCCTCGCACGCCAGGGCGAGCTCCATCGGCCCGTAGCCGGCTCCCCCGTACCGTTCCTCCACCGCCAGCCCCGCCAGCCCCAGCTCGCACCCGAGCCGCCGCCACAGCTCCTCGTCGTAGCCGCCCGGGGTCAGTGCCGCCGCTCTGACATCACCGGAACCGCAGTGCTTGAGCAGCACATCACGGACGGTACGCCGGATCTCCCGCTGCTCCTCGCTGACCGTGGCATCCATGAGCGGCACCCCTCTCGGCGGAACTGACGGGCAGTCATATTAGGTTGGCACGACCGGCTTTCCCAGAGCGCAGCTGATGTACCGTCAGATCCATGACTCCAGGCAAGCGCAGAGCCGCCGTCCTCGGTGTCGCCCTCGCGGACTGCGGCCGCCTCGACACGACCACGCCGTACGCCCTGCACGCCCAGGCCGCCCGCCGCGCCCTCGCCGACTCCGGCCTCGGCAAGGACCTCGTCGACGGATTCGCCTCCGCCGGGCTGGGCACGCTCGCCCCCGCCGACGTCGCGGAATACCTGGGCCTGCGGCCCACCTGGGTGGACTCCACCGCCGTCGGCGGCTCCACCTGGGAGGTCATGGCCGCCCACGCCGCCGACGCCATCGCCGCCGGGCACGCGAACGCCGTCCTGCTGGTGTACGGCTCCACCGCCCGCGCCGACATCCGGGCCGGCCGCCGCACCGCCGCCCTCTCCTTCGGCAACCGGGGCCCCGCGCAGTTCGAAGCCCCCTACGGCCACACCCTCATCGCCAAGTACGCGATGGCGGCCCGGCGCCACATGCACCAGTACGGGACGACCCCGGCCCAGCTGGCCGACATCGCCGTGCAGGCCCGCGCCAACGCCGCACACAACCCGCACGCCATGTACCGCACCCCCCTGACGATCGACGACGTGCTCTCCGGCCCCGTGATCGCCGACCCCTTCACCAAGCTCCAGTGCTGCATCCGCTCCGACGGCGGCTGCGCCGTCCTCCTGGCGGCCGAGGAGTACGTCGCCGACGTCGCGAAGCCGCCGGTGTGGGTGCTGGGAGCGGGCACGGCCGTGTCGCACACCGCGATGTCCGAGTGGGAGGACTTCACGGTCACCCCCGCGGCCGTGTCCGGACGCCTGGCCTTCGAGCGCGCCGGCGTCGCACCGCACGAGATCGACGTGGCGGAGCTCTACGACGCCTTCACCTACATGACCCTTGTGACGCTGGAGGACCTGGGCTTCTGCGCGAAGGGCGAGGGCGGAGCGTTCGCCGCGGACGGGCGGCTGACCGTCCACGGCGGCCTTCCCGTCAACACCGACGGCGGCGGCCTCTCCGCCTGCCATCCCGGCATGCGAGGACTGTTCCTCCTGGTGGAGGCCGTGCGCCAGCTGCGCGGCGAGGCCGAGGAGGGCCGCCAGGTGCGGACGGCCGACGGCGCCGCGCCCCGGCTCGCCGTCGCCTCGGGGACCGGCGGCTGGTTCTGCTCCTCCGGCACGGTCGTCCTCGGCCGCGACTGACCGCCCCCCTCACCCCCCTCGCACCCGACCGGCCGCCTCACTCCGGCCGGAACACCGGTATCGCCACCGGGACGCCGGGATCCCGGCGGAAGGCCACCCGAAGCCGCATGCCGATGCGCAGTTCCCGCTCGGGGCAGTCGATCACCTCGGTCATCATGCGCGGCCCTTCCTCGAGATCGACCACGGCGGCCGTGTACGGCAGCCTGGCCCCGAAGGGCGGAAGGTCGTTCACATGGATCACGGACCAGGTGTAGAGCCGGGCGCGGCCGCTCGCCTCCTCCCAGGCGACCTCCGCGCTCCAGCACCGCGGGCAGAATTCGCGCGGATAGTGGTGCGCCTTCCCGCAGCCGGCGGCGTGGCAGCGGCGTATCAGCAGCCGGCCGACGGCCGCGGCGTCCCAGTACGGCCGTGTGAAGTCGTCGATCTCCGGCACGTCGGAGCGCGGCGATCCGTTCACGGTGCCCACCTCGTCATCTGTTCCGGACTGTTCGGACCGTTCCGGCGCAAGACCGTTCCTGACGGCTTGTCAAATCTGTAATCTGACTCAACGTCAGCTTATCGGCCAGCGAGCAGGAGTGGGCGAGAACGATGCTCGGATCGACTCACGGCACCCTCACCACCACCTCCCGTCCGGCCCGCGTGGTGGCCTGCGGCAAACGCCCCGGCCCGGTGGTCCACGGCACCGCTGCCGCCGAGGACGTGGACGTCAGCGGACGTCCTCTGCGGTCGGACGTCCCCGACCTGGACCGGTTCTTCCGGCCCGAGTCCGTGGCCGTCATCGGCGCCTCGGAGACCGAAGGACGCCCCAACACCGGCATCACCCGCCAACTGATCGCCTGGGCCGAGCGCGTCGGTGCCCGCGTCCACCCCGTACACCCCACGAGAACCACCGTCTTCGGCCTCCCCTGCCACCCCTCGGTCCGCGACCTGCCCGAGCAGGTCGATCTCGCCGTCCTCCTCGTCGGCGACCCGACCCCCGTCATCGAGGAACTGGCCGACTGCAAGATCAAGTTCGCCGTCGCCTTCGCCTCCGGATTCGCCGAGGCCGGAGGCGAGGGCGCCGCCGCCCAGGCCCGGCTCGCCGCGGCCGTCCGACGCGCCGGCATCCGCCTCCTCGGCCCGAACACCAACCTCAACGCCTTCGAGCACTTCCGCGACGATCTCCAGGGCCCGGCGATCGCCCTGATCACCCAGTCAGGCCACCAGGGCCGGCCGGTCTTCGCCCTGCAGGAGCTGGGCATCCGCCTCTCCCACTGGGCCCCGACCGGCAACGAGGCGGACCTGGAATGCGCCGACTTCATCTCCTACTTCGCCACCCGGCCCGAGGTCGGGGCGATCGCCGCCTATGTGGAGGGCCTCAAGGACGGGCGGGCCTTCCTGCTCGCCGCCGACCGCGCCGCCCGCCACAAGGTGCCCGTCGTCGCCGTCAAGGTCGGCAGGACCGAGACCGGCGCCCGCACCGCCGCGACCCACACCGGCAAGCTGACCGGCGCGGACGATGTGGTGGACGCCGCCATGCGGCAGTTCGGCGTGATCCGGGTGAACGGCCTGGACGAGCTTCAGGACACCGCCGCCCTGCTCGCCCGGGCCCGGCCGCCCCGGACCACGGGCGTCGCCGTGTATTCGATCTCCGGCGGCACCGGCGCCCACTTCGCGGACCTGGCCACGGCGGCCGGCCTCGAACTGCCCGTCCTGTCCCCCGGCAAACAGAGCGAACTGCACCAGTGGATACCCGGCTACCTGAGCGTGGCCAACCCCATCGACAACGGCGGTCACCCCGTCGGCGACTGGCGCGGCCGCAAGATCATCGACGCCGTGCTCGCCGACCCCGCCATCGGCGTCCTCGTGTGCCCCGTCACCGGCCCCTTCCCGCCCCTGAGCGACAGGCTCGTTCGGGACCTCGTCGACGCGGCGGAGACCACGGACAAGCTGGTGTGCGTGGTGTGGGGCTCCCCGGTCGGCACCGAGGACGCCTACCGCACCACCCTCCTCGGCTCCTCGCGCGTGGCCACCTTCCGCACCTTCTCCAACTGCGTCACGGCCGTCCGCGCCTATCTGGACCACCACCGCTTCACGGCCGGCTACCGCTCCCCCTTCGACGACGCGCCCCGCTCCCTTTCCCCCTCGGCGCGCAAGGCGCAGGCACTGCTGCGCCCGGGCGAGCAGCTCAGCGAGCACGCGGCGAAGCAACTCCTGCGCGCGTACGGCATCCGCGTGCCCCGCGAACAGCTGGTGACCAGCGCCGCGGCGGCCGTGCGAGCGGCGGCCCAGGTGGGCTACCCGGTGGTCATGAAGGCCTCGGGCCCGCAGCTGGCCCACAAGAGCGAACTCGGTCTCGTCAGGATCGCGTTGACCTCCGCCAGCCAGGTGCGCGACACCTATCGCGAGCTCACCGACATCGCGCGCTACGAAGACCTTCCCCTGGACGGCGTCCTCGTCTGCCAGATGGTCGGCCCGGGCGTCGAGATGGCCGTGGGCATCACCCACGACAGCCTCTTCGGCCCCACGGTGACGGCGGGCCTGGGCGGCGTGCTGGTGGAGGTCCTCGCCGACACGGCCGTACGCGTGCCGCCGTTCGACGAGGGCCAGGCACGGACGATGATCGGCGAACTCCGTGGAAAAGCCCTGCTGGGCGGCGTCCGGGGGGCTCCCCCGGCCGACGTGGACGCCCTCGTCGAGACCGTCCTGCGCGTCCAGCACATGGCCCTCGAGCTCGACGGCCTGGCCGAGCTCGACATCAACCCCCTCGTGGTGCTCGAGCGAGGCCAGGGCGCCGTGGCACTCGACGCGCTGGCGTTCTGCCGCTGAACCACGTTCTGCCGCCGAACCAAGGAGCCTTCGCATGAGCCTCTCCCCCCGTGAGACACCCGTCGGCTGCGATGGACACGGCGAAGCCGACGGGTCCGCGACGTCCACCGAATCCGTTGAGTCATTGGTACTGCACACCACTGACAACGGAGTCTCGTGGATCACGCTCAACCGGCCCCACGCACTCAACGCCATCACCTCCGACCAGCGCGAACACCTGATTTCCCGGCTTTTTCGCGACTCGGCGGACCACGCCGTCCGAGCGGTGGTCATCACCGGTGCCGGCCGGGGCTTCTGCTCCGGCGCGGACCTGCGCGCGGCCCCGGCCGCGGGGCTGGCCGAGCGCGTACCCGGCGACGTGGCCCGCATGATCAAGGACGGCGCCCAGCGGCTGATCAGCGCGGTGCTGGACTGCGAGAAGCCCGTGATCGCGGCCGTGAACGGCACCGCGGCGGGGCTCGGGGCGCATCTCGCGCTCGCCTGCGACCTGGTGCTGGCCGCGGAATCGGCGCGGTTCACCGAGGTGTTCGTGCGGCGCGGCCTGGTCCCCGACGGCGGCGGCGCCTATCTCCTGCCACGGCTCGTCGGGCCGCAGCGCGCGAAGGAGCTGATGTTTTTCGGCGACACCCTTTCCGCGGCCGAGGCGGAACGTTTCGGGCTGGTCAATCGCGTGGTGCCGGACGAGGAGCTGGCCGGGACTGCCCGCACCTGGGCCGAACGGCTGGCGAGCGGCCCGACCCGAGCGCTCGCGCTGACGAAGCAGCTGGTCAACGCCTCTCTCGAAGGGGGCAGGGCGGCGGCCTTCGCCGCCGAGGCGGCCGCGCAGGAGATCAATTCGGCGACGGCGGACGCGGCCGAGGGCGTGGTCGCCTTCGTGGAGCGGCGCGACGCCGCGTTCCGGGGGCGCTGAACGTATGCCGTGCGAGGCACCGGCTCACGGCGGTCGCGGCGCGTGCCGGAAGGGTTCCGATCTCATGGCTCATCGGATTCAATGGGCCGCATGATGGGACACGCCGGAATGGCGGCCATCGCGGTGCGCTGTCTGCGGTCCACGGGCTCACCGGCCCTCACCGCGCAGCCTCGCGACCCCTCGCCCCGCCCCCGACTGCGGGCCGTACGGGCGGACGAGCCGCCCCCGCCGACGCCGGAGGAATTCCGGAACGTCCTCGGCCACTTCGCCAGCGGGGTGACCGTCATCACCGCACCGGGCGAAGACGGGGAACCCCCTGCGGGGTTCGCCTGCCAGTCCTTCTGCTCGCTGTCACTCGACCCGCCTCTCGTCACGTTCATGGTGGGCCGTGCGTCGACGAGTTGGCCGCGCATCGCGCGGGCCGGAGTCTTCTGCGCCAACATCCTCGGTTCCGGGCAGAAGGACCTCTGCAGAGGTTTCGCCGCCAGAAGCTCACAAACAGCCGACAAGTTCGCCGGAGTGACACACGAGCCGTCTCCGGTGACCGGTTCGCCACGGCTCGCTGACGCGTCCGCCTGGGTCGACTGCACGATCCACGCCGTGCACACCGGCGGGGACCACCTCATCGTGGTCGGACGCGTGGAGGCTCTCGGAGCCGATCCGGGCGCGGCGGACGCCGGGCCACTGCTGTTCCACCGGGGCGCGTTCGGCGCCTTCGACGCGTTCGGAACATACGAGGGCTGAGTTCGCGACGTACGAAGGCCGGACCAGGCGGTGCGGCGGCCCCGCTACTTCCTGTGCCTGACCACCTTGGTCAGCACGTACCGCTTGCCCGAGCCCGGCTTGCCGATCTCGTGGTAGATCCGCGGCCCCTTCTGCGTACCGATGGCGGTCCAGTCGCGCGTGAGGTCGCAGGCGCCGATCCTCAGGAAGACGCCCCGCACCGTGCCCTCCGTCCTGACCGGCTTCCAGGTTCCGGAGCCGTCGCAGTCCGTCGGCCTGTCCTTGCCCGTGCCGTCCCAGACGAAGTTGTCGAGCCCATGGGCGACGGCGTTCCCGTCGGACGCGAGTCTGACGGTGCCCCCACGGCCGTCGGTCCACATACCCGCGAAGTCCGACGTGGCCAGCCGCGGCGGCTCGTACACGCTCACCAGACCCGTTCCGTACGCCCCCGCCCCCAGCGCGCCGACGACCAGCGATGCCAGCAGGCCGTCGCGCGTCACCCTCCGGGCCACGCTCCCGGCGCGGCCCTCGCGGACCCGCCGAGCGGCGGCCCGGCCGGCCAGGGTCGCGGGCAGCAGTACGCCGGTGAGCGCCCCCCACCACAGGAGGTAGGCGAGCGGCGGCGCCAAGGAAAGGCTGCCGAGCGCCGCCACGGCACCGAATACGGCCACCGTCACGGCCGAGACCACGGGCACGGCGCCGACGGTCCACCACGGGCCGGCGGTGTCACGGGTACGCGCGAACCTGCGGGCGAGCGCCAGTGCGGGCATCACGACCGAAGCGGTGACGAAGCCGCTGACGAGCACGGTCAGGAGCAGCACCCCCAGCGCGAGGGCCAGAACCAGCGGGATGTTCCCGGGAATTCCGTCGTGTTCGCGGGAGAGCATGACCAGCACGGCAGCCGTCCCGCCGATGACGGCCTCCGCGCACAGCGCGGCCATCGAGGCGCAGAACGCGGCACCGAAGCCGTCGCCGTGCGGCGCGCGCCCGGACCGGTCACACCTCTCGGCGGACGTGGCGTCGGGCGCGTCGCCCCCTATCACATGCGGCTCGGCCTGCTGTGTCATCTCCGCCCCTCCCTCTCCCGAAATGAGTCCCCCAGAGGTCGAGAGGTTCCGCTGCGAAGAGCCCGAAGACCGCGCTCGGTGCTCATCGGCCCACCGACTGTGAGTCCGGGCAGCACAAATGAGCTGCCCGGGCGGTGCATTCCTGCCGAATGATCCAGGTTGCCCCGAATCAAGGCGGCTCGGGCAACAGTACGATCACACCCCGCACTCAGGCAGCGTTCTGTGCGAAAACTGCGGCAGGGATCACACGTCGGGGAGCCCCGGCTTCCGGTCGAAGGAGAGGACGCAGCGCGCCACCGAAGGGTTGTTCAGCTCGGCTGCCGCGCGCTCGAAATCCTCGACCGGATAGACCTTGGTGACCAGCTCGTCCAGGAGGAGCCGGCCCTCGCGGTACAGCCGTGCGTAGAGCGCGATGTCGCGCTGGGGACGGGAGGAGCCGTAGCGGCAGCCCAGAATCGACTTGTCGAGATAGAGCGAGGAGACGCGGAAGGACGCCTCCGCGTCGGCGGGCGGCACTCCCAGCAGAACCGCTTGGCCGTGCCGGTCGAGGAGGTCGATCGCCTGCCGGATGAGGCGGGTGTCCCCGACGCACTCGAAGGCGTGGTCGACGCCTGTGGGGAGGATCCGCCGCACCGCGGCCGGGATGTCGGAGACGGCGGAGGCGTCGATGAAGTGCGTGGCGCCGAAGCGGCGGGCCGGTGGCTCCTTGCGCGCGTCCACGTCGACGGCGACGACGGTGGAGGCCCCGGCGATCCGCGCGCCCTGCAGCACGTTCAGCCCGATGCCGCCGGCACCGATGACGAGTACGGACTCGCCCTGGCCCACCCGGGCGCGGTTGAGGGCCGCCCCGACGCCCGTCAGGACGCCGCAGCCGATGACAGCCGCCGAGAGCAACGGCATGTCGTCGGGGATCTTGACCGCCTGTACGGCCTTGAGGACGGTGCGCTCCGCGAAGGCGGAGTTGGACGCGAACTGGAACAGCCTTTGTCCTCGCCGGGCGAACGGCCGGCCGGGCCTGCCGATGGCCGAGCGGCACATGGTGGGCCGGCCGCGGTCGCAGTCGGCGCAGGCACCGCAGTTGGCGAGCGTGGACAGTGCGACGTGGTCGCCGGGCGTGACGTGTGTGACGCCTGGCCCGACGGCCTCCACCACGCCCGCGCCCTCGTGGCCGAGGACGACGGGCGCGGGATACGGAATGGTGCCGTCGATGACCGACAGGTCGCTGTGGCACAGACCCGCGGCGGCGACGGCGACCAGGACCTCGCCGACGCCCGGATCGCGGACTTCCAGATCGTCGACGACCTGTGGGGACTTGCCGTCGAAGATGACGCCTCGCATGGTTGGTTGTCCTCTCCGGCAGGCTGGGTGGTCAGGACGGCCAGACGAGCGACTGGAGTTCGCTGTACGCGTGGAGGGCGAAGGAGCCGCCGTCGCGGCCGATGCCGCTCTTCTTGAATCCGCCGAACGGCGTCTCGGGGTGCCTGCGGACGGTGTTGATACCCACGTTTCCGCTGTGCAGCCGGGCGGCGAGGGCCCAGGCGCGGCCGGTGTCGGCGCTGAAGACATAGTCGTAGAGGCCGTACGAGGTCCCGTTGGCGATACGGACCGCCTCGTCCTCGTCGTCGAAGGGCATGACCACGACGACGGGTCCGAAGATCTCCTCGCGGGCGACGGCCATCTCCGGCGTGGCGTCGGCGATGAGGGTCGGTGCGACGTAGAAGCCGGGCCGCATGGCGGGGCGGCTGCCGCCCGCGACGATGCGGGCGCCCTGGTCACGGGCCCCGGCGATGTAGGCCTCGACGCGATCGCGCTGCGCGGCGGAGATCAACGGGCCGACGATCGTGGAGTTATCCACAGGGCTCCCGATCGTCAGCGCTCCGGCGTAGCGTTGCAGACCGGTGACGACCCGCTCGTACAGCGATCGATGGACGAGCGCCCGGGTCGGCGCTGTGCAGAACTGCCCGCTGTGGAAGGACCAGACCGAACCGACCGCCCCGATCGCCGACTCGAGCACCTTGTCGTCGGCGTCCTCCAGGACGATGGCCGCGCCCTTGCCGCCCAGCTCCATCAGGGTGCGCTTCATCGACCTCCCCGCGGTCTCGGCGATCTTCCTTCCCACTCCGGTGGAGCCGGTGAAGCTGATCATGTCGACGCCGGGGTGGGCGACGAGCGCCTCTCCGGCGTCCGCGCCCGATCCGGTGACCACGTTGAACACCCCGTCCGGCAGGCCGGCCTCCTGGAAGAGGGGGCCCAGTTCGAGGCAGCAGAGCGGGTCCTGGGGGGCCGGCTTGGCGACGACCGTGTTTCCCATGGCCAGGGCGGGGCCCACTTTGCCCGCGAGATTGACGACCGGGAAGTTGTAGGAGGTGATGCAACCGACGACGCCCACCGGGCGCCGGACCGCGGCGGCGTTCATCAGGCCGCCGGGAGCCGGCGGCCCGGCCGGGACGGGCGACGGCGCGAGCGGGACAACGTCCGGTTCCAGGGCGCCCCGGGCGTAGCGCCGGAAGCGGTCCACGGCCGGAGTCATCTGCAGGCTCTTGGCGACGCACAGGGTCGCGCCCGTCTCGGCCTGAAGCAGAGGGACGAGTTCCCCTCTGCGTTCCGACAACAGATCTGCGATCCGGTCCAGGACCGCCGCGCGCTCGCGCGGATCGGTGCGGGACCAGCCGCTCCGCGCGGCCTGCGCGGCGGCCACGGCGTCGGCGACTTCGGCGGGAGTCGACTCCGGGGCCTCCCCGACGACCTCTTCGGTCGCCGGATTGACAATTGGATAGTGCCCTTTTTCCGGCGCACGCCACGCGCCGGCGGTCCAGTGACCGTACGTCGTCATGGCCGGGCCTCCTTCGGCAGGCCGAGCACGCGCTCGGCGATGATGCCGCGCTGGATCTCGTCCGAGCCGCCGTAGATGGTGTCGGCTCGGCTGAAGAGGAACAGGCGTTGCAGGGCGTCCAGTCGGTACGGCCTGTCGGGGTGCCAGTCGTCCGGTCCCAGGACGGCGGGTGCGCCGCGCACCTGCATCGCCAGTTCGCCGAGCCGCCTGTGCCAGCCGGCCCACAGCAGCTTGGCCACGTTGGGCGCCCCCGGTGCGTCGTCGCCCGCCAGGGTCCGCAGGGCGTGCCAGCGCATCGTCTGCAGTTCGGCCCATTGCCGTACGAGCCGGTCCCGTACCGCCGGCTCCTCTGCGGCGCCGGTCCGTACCGCGAGCCGGATCACTCTCGCCAGTTCGGCGGCGAAGCCGATCTGCTGGGTGAGGGTGGACACGCCGCGCTCGCGCGCGAGGAGGCCCAGGGCGACCCGCCAGCCATTGCCTTCTCCGCCGACGACGTGTTCGGCACGGGCCTCGGCGCCGTCGAAGAACACCTCGTTGAAGTCGGCGTCGCCCGACAGCTGCCGGATCGGGCGGACCTCGATCCGGCCGGGCTGGCCCATCGGCACGAGAAGAAGGGAGAGTCCGTGATGGCGTCGCGACCCCGGGGTGGTGCGCGCCAGGACGAAGCACCAGTCGGCCTCGTGGGCATGGGAGGTCCAGGTCTTCTGTCCGCTGATCCGGTACGCACCGCCACCATCGGCCCGCACGGCGACGGTCCGTACGGCGGCGAGGTCCGACCCGGCGCCGGGTTCGCTGTAGCCCTGGCACCAGAGCTCCTCGCCCCGGGCGATGGCGGGGAGGAAGCGAGTGCGCTGAGCGGCGTCGCCGTGAGCGAGGAGGGTGGGGCCCAGGAGGTTCTCGCCGAGGTGGCCGAGGCGGGCGGGCGCGTGGGCCCGGGCGTACTCCTCCGCCCAGACGACCTGCCCGCCGAGGGTCGCGGTCCGGTTCCCGTAGGTGCCGCGTGCGTCGCTCCAGCCGAGGCCGATCCAGCCGCCCGTACCCAGTTCGCGCTCCCAGGCGCGGCCGGGGACGGGAGGCAGGTCGCCGGCGAGGTGCTCGGCCAGCCAGGCACGCGCCTCGTGGCGGAACGCCTCGTCCTCCGGTCCGAATGCGAAGTCCATCCCCACTCCTTCGCCGTTCGAGGTCTCAGGCGTTGGGACGCTCGCCGGCCGCGGCCGCGTCGGCCATCGCTCCCAGCCTGTCCAGCATGGGCATCGGGTCGGTGCCGACCATCCCCGGGAGGAGGTCGGCGATCCGCTCGGGGGTCCAGGAGCCCTCCGCGTAGGCGGCGCGCAGTTCGCGGGGCTGGGCCCAGACCGCGATCTTCGGGCCGGCGACGGTGTAGACCTGCCCGGTGATCCCCTCCTGACGGGCGCGCTCGCTGAGCAGATAGACGACGAGCGCGGCCACGTCCTCCGGCTCGCCGATCTCCTTGAGCTCCATGGGCACGTTGGCGGACATGCGGGTACGGGCCACGGGGGCCACGCAGTTGGCCGTCACCCCGTACTTGTGCAGCCCCAGGGCGGCGCTGCGCACGAGGGAGATGATGCCGCCCTTGGCGGCGGCGTAGTTGGCCTGGGAGACGCTGCCCTGGTGGTTGCCGCTGGTGAAGCCGATGAGGGCGCCGCCGCGCTGTCTGCGCATCACCGCGGAGGCGGCGCGGAAGACGGTGAAGGTGCCCTTGAGGTGAGTGGCGACGACCGGATCCCACTCCTGCTCGGTCATATTGAAGATCATGCGCTCACGCAGGATCCCCGCCACGCATACGGCACCGTCGATCCGTCCGTACCGGGCCAGGGCGGTGTCGACGATCCGCTGGCCACCGGCCATGGTCGAGACGTCGTCGGCGACGGCGACGGCCTCCCCGCCCGCCGCTTCGATCTCCTTGACCACGGCTGCCGCGACCTCGCTCGCCGGCTCGTCGCCCGTGACGGACACGCCGTAGTCGTTCACGACGACACGAGCACCTTCGGCGGCGCAGGCCAGGGCCACCGCCCGGCCGATGCCCCGCCCCGCTCCGGTGACGGCGACCACCTTGCCGGCCAGGAAGTTCCCCATGGCGCGCCCCCTTCCCGCATTTTCTGACGGACCGTTAGATTTTTGAGCAGGGCGGTCCCGAGCACAAGACCTGGAGAAGCGGAAAACGGCCGACACGGCCACGACTGCGGGAGGAATCCATGTCATTGCCGACGGAGTTCCACGAGCTGGCCAAACGACTGAACAACTGGGGTCGCTGGGGCGACTACGACGAGATCGGTACGCTCAACCTCATCACGGACGAGGTCGTACGGGCCGCCGCGTCGACGGTCACCAGCGGGCGCCGCGTCCCGCTGGCCCTGCCTCTCCGGCAGGACGGCGTGCAGACCGGGCTGATACCCGGCAGGGTCAACCCCCTGCACACCATGGTCGCGATCAACGCCGAGTTCTTCGGGCCGGGGACCGTCGCCACCAGCGACGACGTCGTGACCATGGGCCTTCAGGCCGGCACCCACTGGGACGGCCTCTCCCATGTCTCGCACGGCGGCAGGCTCTACAACGGCCGGCCGGCGGATTCGATCACCGCCCAGGGGGGCGCCGCGTTCCACGGCGTCGAGAAGGCCGGGCACATCGTCTCGCGCGGCGTCCTGCTGGACGTCGCCCGCGCCAGGGGGGTGGACCGGCTCGCCGGCGAACACGCCGTGACGCCCGAGGACCTGGAGGCGGCCGAGGAGTTGGCGCGGGTGACCGTGCGGCCCGGCGACATCGTGCTGGTGCGGACTGGCCAGATCCAGCACTACCTGGCGGGAGACAAACAGGCGTACGCCTATCCTTCGCCCGGCCTTTCGATCCGCACGCCCGAGTGGTTCCACACGCGCGATGTCGCCGCCGTCGCCAATGACACCCTCACCTTCGAGATCTTCCCGCCGGAGATCGAGAACCTGTGGATGCCCGTCCACGCACTGGACCTGGTCGAGATGGGTATGCCGCAGGGCCAGAACTGGAATCTGGAGGCGCTTTCCGAGGCCTGCGCCACATCAGGGCGCTACGCGTTCCTGCTGGCGGCGATGCCGGAGCCGTTCGTGGGCGGGACGGGAACACCGGTGGCGCCGGTGGCCGTCTTCTGAGGAGACCGCCTCACGCGGCACCATCACGCGGGCTCCCGGGCCCGTTCGGAAGACGGGCGGGCGGCGGCGCACAGATGCGCACCCCGAGCACGGCACCGTGCGCCGCCACCCAGCTCCGGCGCCTGAGCCCTGTTGTCGCGCCGGATCGCGACCCGCACTCGCCAAGCAGCCCGACAGACGGGCCTCTCGACGTCCCCTCGCAACGAATCGCTGCATCCAAGGGTGATCACGTGACCACTTCACGTCAACACCTGGTCTGGACTTTGTCGACTAAGCCCGATTTGTCGCTGCGTGTTGTGGCTCAAAAGCGCCACTCCAGCACGGTTCTCCGCGATCGACCTCGCACCAGATGCGCTTGCCGGCGCCTTCGCGATGCCAGCCCCAGCGGTCGGCGAGGCCGTCCACCAACTCCAGGCCCCTGCCCCCGGTCTCGTCGCCCTGGGCCCGTCGTCGTCGCGGCGCACGAGCGCTGATGTCGGCCACCTCGACGCGGACCGTACCGACGCCTCCGGCCGCCGCGCCGGCGGGCCCGGCCACACCGGGGAGGAGCATCCGCAGCACAGCGGGGCACCCCGTGTGCACCACGGCGTTGGTGACCAGCTCGGAGATCAGCAGGATCAGGGTCTCGGCCAGTGGCTCGTCGACCCCTATGCCCGACCCGGCCAGCCGGGACCGCGCCCACCTGCGAGCCCGCCCCACTTCCGCGGGGTCGGCCCGGACCTCCATCTGCATCTGAAGCACCTGCACCGCTCACACCATCCGAACCGGCGGACACAACGCCTCGCGTCCCGAAGAGATCACTGAACGTGATCCCCGTCGAGGACAGCATGGTTGACGTACAGTTACCCCAACAAGCGCTTCGGGCATATTCCGGCGCAAAGGAGTATGCGTACTGCATACTGTGCGACGCGCACTGCGGGGACTCGAACAGAGGGGCGCTGTACGCCCCGGAACATGGCGAGCGAGGGTTTCCACCGCACTCGGCACCGCCGCTTCGGCCGTACCGACTTTGTTCCACCCTTGAACCACTCGCACCCGACGGAGAGTACCCGAGGTCCGGCCCGACTCCGTACCGTGACGAGTTACACGAAGAACACAAGTCGATATCGACGCAGAGTGATCACTTATCGGGTGGAAGGCGGTAATTCACCCACACCGATTACACGGCCCCATTCGCTCGGTTCGCGGTTTCCGTCATGCAATCCCCGGGGTCTTCCAGGAGGGCCGCCGCCAGGGCCTCCTCGGCCTTCGCCGCCGACTGCCACTGAGCCTGCCGGACCCATGCTCGCTTCAGATGGAGATGAACATCGGCGTCCCAGGTGAAACCCAAGCCTCCATGCAGTTGCAAACAGTCACGGGCATTACGGACAGCAGCCTCATCAGCGAGCAGTTTGGCCGCACATGTGTCACCGAGCGTCATCGTCAAGGAGGCCGCATAGACGCTACTGCGTGCGATTTCCGTACGCGCGAGCATGCGCGCGCACACATGCTGAACGGCCTGGAAGGCTCCGATCGGCCTGGCGAACTGGGTGCGGACCTTCACGTAGGCAACGGCCATCTCCAGGGTGCGGGCCGCGCTGCCGAGTTGCTGGGCGGCGGTCAGAAGCGCCGCCTCACCGCACAGACGACCGACGGCCAACCCCTTTGCCTGACCCGCCCTTTCGGCCCCCTGCATGGCTTCATCGGCGGGCGGCAGGTAGTGGAGCGGGGTGGTCGGGTCCACCGATCGCAAGGGCCGGGCCGCTGCCAGGGCCCCCGTCCCGTCGTCCACCGGGAGCGCCCGGACCGTCGGGCCCTCGAGCAGCAGCACGGCGTCGGCCGCGTCGAGTTGCTCGACGACTCCGTCTCCCTCCAGGGCCGTCACCACCGTCGCGCCGTCCGCGGCACCTGGCACGAGCCCCGCGGCGAGGTGCGTGGCGGCCAGCGGGCCCGGCAGCAGGGCTCGGCCGGCTTCCTCGAAGACGAGCACCGCTTCGGGCAGTCCGAGCCCGGCGCCCCCTTCCTTCTCCGAAAGGCGCAGTGAGAACATCCCGATCTCCCCCAACTCCCGCCACAGGGCGCGGTCGAGAGGAGCCCGCTTCGCCGGATCGGCTTCGGCCGACTTCCGTAGCTTCTCTCGGGGAAAACGCGCCGCCAGGAGATCGCGCATTCCCGCTCGCAGGGCCCGCTGGTCCTCACTCAGCCGGAAATCCATGATCGCTGTCACCGCCCTCTGGGAAGTCCGAGGATGCGCTCGGCAATGATGTTCTGCTGGATCTGGGACGTGCCGGCGGCGATGGTGTACGAGAGGGAGGAGAGGCGCTCGAGGGTCCACTCATGGCCGGCGTCGAGCGACAGAGGGCCGAGAGCCTCGGCGGCCGCGTCGTAAAGGTCCTGACGGGCATGGGAATAGCGCAACTTGAAGACCGAGGCGCCCACACCCGGTACACCACGGCCACCCGTCCGCAACGCGTGAGCGGCCTCGCTCGCATTCCACTGGGCGAGCCGCCACAGGGCCGTGAATTCGGCGTTCAGGCGGCCGAGGCGGCGGCGCAGGGCAGCGTCCTCCCATTGTCCGTTCTCCTGTGCCGCGCGGGCGAGCAGGGCCAGGGTGCGTCGGCAGGCGACGACTTCTCCGGCGAAGGCGGTGCCGCGCTCGAAGGAGAGGGTGACCATGGTGACGCGCCAGCCGTCGTTCTCCGCGCCGACCCGCTGGGCGACCGGCACGCGTACCTCGTCCAGGAACACCTCGGCGAATTCCGTGGATCCGGCGAGGGTGCGCAGCGGGCGGACAGTGACCCCCGGGGCGTCCATGCGCATCGCGAGCCAGGACAGGCCCCGGTGGCCGGGGGCCGAGAGGTCGGTGCGGACGAGCAGCTCGCACCAGTCGGCGACCTCCGCGTGCGAGGTCCATGTCTTGCTGCCGGTGACGACGTACGCGTCCCCGTCGCGGACCGCGCGGGTACGCAGGGAGGCCAGGTCGGAGCCGGCCTCGGGCTCCGAGAAGCCCTGGCACCAGACCTCCTCACCGCGCAGGATGGGTGGCAGCCAGCGGGCCCGCTGGGTGGCGGTGCCCTCCACGGCGATGGTGGGGCCGGCGTGCAGCAGCCCGACGAAGTTGGCGCCCACGTAGGGCGCCCCCGCGAGCTCGGTCTCCTCGAGGAAGATCAGGTGCTGGGTGGGGGTGGCACCCTGTCCGCCCGCGTCGGCCGGCCAGTGCAGGCCCGCATATCCGGCGTCGTACAGTGCCCGCTGCCAGGCGCAGTCGTAGGCGCGCCGGGCGGGCCAGTCGGCCGGGGACGGCTTGGGGGGCAGGGTGGGAAGCGTCCTGTGCAGCCAGTCGCGCAGCCGGCGGCGGAAGTCTTCCTCTTCGCGGGTGCGGGTGAGGTCCACAGCGGTCACACGTCCGCAGGTCCGACGCCGCGCTCCGGGGCCGGCACCGAGTCCGAAATCGGCTCCGAAATCGGGTCCGGGGACGGGGCCGCGTCGAGGTCCAGGCCGAGCATCCGGATGGCGTTGCCTCGCATCAGCTTGTGGACGGTTTCCTCGTCCAGGCCGCGGACGTGGTCGAGAGCCACCTGTTTGGTGTGCGGGAAGGTGGAGTCGACGTGGGGGTAGTCGGTCTCGAAGGTGGCGTTGTCGCGGCCCACCGCGTCGAGGGACGCGATGCCGTGTTTGTCGCGGAAGAAGCAGCAGAAGATCTGCCGGTAGTAGTACGTGGAGGGCGGTTCGGGGATCAGGTCGCGCACGCCGCCCCAGGCCCGGTGCTCGCGCCAGACGTCGTCCGCCCGCTCCAGGGCGTACGGTATCCAGCCCATCTGGCCCTCGCTGTAGGCGAGTTTCAACCGGGGGAAGCGGACGAGGACGCCGCTGAAGAGGTAGTCGGACATCGACGCCATGGCGTTGTTGAAGGACAGGGTCGCCTGGACGGCGGCCGGTGCGTCGGGGGAGGCGGCGGGCATCTGCGAGGAGGAGCCGATGTGCATGTTGACGACGGTGCCGGTCTCCTGGCAGGCGGCGAAGAGGGGATCCCAGTAGCCCGTGTGGATGCTGGGCAGACCCAGGTGGGTGGGGAGCTCGCTGAAGGTCATGGCGCGGACGCCACGGGCAGCGTTCCGGCGGATCTCCGCGACGGCGAGGCCGACGTCCCAGAGCGGGACGATGCACAGGGGGATGAGCCGCCCGCCGCTGTCGCCGCACCACTCCTCGACCATCCAGTCGTTGTAGGCGCGGACACACGCGAGGGCCACCTCCTTGTCGTGCGCCTCGGCGAAGGTCTGGCCGCAGAAGCGGGGGAAGGTCGGGAAGCACAGGGATGCCTCGACGTGGTTGAGGTCCATGTCCTTCAGGCGTTCCGCGGGATCCCAGCAGCCGGGCCGCATCTCCTCGCGGGTGATGCCCTCGAGGGTCATGTCGTCGCGGTCGAATCCGACGGCGGCGATGGTGCGCTTGTACGGGAAGCGGAGGTCCTCGTAGATCCACCAGTCGGCCGGCGGCCCGTCGGGGTCCATGGTGAGCCGGTACGCGCCGCCGATGTACCGCAGCTCGCCGATGCCGTGGGTCAGGGGCCGGGGGCCGCGGTCGCGGTACTTGGCCGGCAGCCAGGTCTCGAAGAGGTGGGCGGGCTCGATGACATGGTCGTCGACGCTGACGATGCGCGGCAGGTCCATGGGGACTCCCTCCACATCTGACGTTCCGTCAGTTATAGCGAGGCTAGACCGCACCCCCTGGACCGACAAGGCGTGTGGGCCTACGCTCCCGGCGGATGTGACGATGCGTCATCTCGAGGAGGGGGGCCGCGATGCTGTCCGGCACCGCACACGAACTGGCCGGCTCACGCGCCCTGTGGGAGCTGCTGGACCGCCGTGCCGCCCTCACACCACGGGCGCTCGCGCTGATCCAGGCCGGCGAACCCACCCGGGGCCCCATGGGCGGACGTGCCGGCGAAGCCGACGGCGACCGGAGCCTGACGTTCGGCGACCTGCGGGCCCGGGCGGAACGTGTCGCGGCGTGGCTCCACCTCCTGGGGGTGCGGCCCGGGAGCCGGGTGGCCTGGCAGCTGCCCACGCGCATCGAGACCGTCGTCCTGACGTTCGCGCTGGCCCGGCTGGGCGCCCTGCAGACGCCCCTCATCCCCTCCTGCCGCGACCGGGAGGTCGGCCACGCCCTGCGGGCCACTGGGGCCCAGGTCTTCGTGGTGCCAGGGGTGTGGCGCGGGTTCGACCACCTCGCGATGGCCCGCCGTCTCACCCCCACCCTGGCCGCCCGGCCCCTGGTCCTCACCGTCCACGGCACCCTCCCCGAGGCCGACGCCACGGTTCTCCCGCCGCCGCCCGCCGACGGCACGGAGGTCCGCTGGGTGTACTGGACGTCCGGCACGACCTCCGCCCCCAAGGGCGCCCTCCACACGGACCGGGGCCTCATCGCCGCCGGATCCTGCCTCGCCGACGCCCTCGGCCTCACGCCCGACGACGTGGGTTCCATGGCCTTCCCCTACGCGCACGTGGCCGGCCCCGACTACACGGTGATGACGCTCCTCGAGGGCATCCCCTCCCTCCTGCTGGAGCACTTCGCCCTGCCGGAGTCGCTCGGCGCGTACCGGCGGCACGGCGTGACCATGGCGGGCGGCTCGACCGCCTTCTACGCGATGTTCCTCGCCGAACAGCGCAAGGACCCCACCCGCAGGCTGATCCCCACCCTCCGGCTCCTGGCGGGCGGGGGCGCGCCCCGGCCGCCGGGGCTGTACGACGAGGTCGTCCGCGAGCTGGGGTGCGTCCTGGCCCACGGCTACGGCATGACGGAGGCGCCCATGATCACGATGGGCTCCCCGGACGATCCCCCGGACAGGCTGGCCACCACGGAGGGGCGTCCTCCCGCCGGGATGGAGATCAGCGTCGTGGGCGCGGACGGACGCCCGGTGCCGGCCGGCGTCGAGGGGGAGGTACGGCTGCGGGGCGAAGCCGTGTGCCAGGGGTACCTCGACCCGGAGCGCACCGCCGAGGCGTTCGACGCGGACGGCCGGCTCATCACCGGCGACCTCGGACACCTCACCGAGGACGGGTACCTCGTGCTCACCGGGCGCACGAAGGACATCATCATCCGCAAGGGCGAGAACGTCTCCGCGCTGGAGATCGAGCAGCTGCTCCACGGTCATCCGGGCGTGGCGGACGTCGCCGTCATCGGTCTGCCCGACCCCGCCCGGGGGGAACGCGTCTGCGCGGTCGTCCAGCAGCCCCCGGCGGCCGAGCCGCTGACCCTCGACGCCGTGACGACCCACCTGCGGGCCGCCGGGCTGGCGGTGCACAAGCTCCCCGAGCAGCTGGAGCTCGTGGAGGAACTGCCGCGCAACGACACCCTTCGCAAGGTGCTCAAGTACCAGCTGCGCGAGCGCTTCTCCGGCTGATCACCCTGACCGCCTGGCTCAGTTACCGCAGCAGACTCATTCCTGGGCGCGGTAGGTGTCCCTGGCCCGCTCGAAGAAGGCGTCGACCGAGCGCTGTTCGTCCATCGGGCCCCTGACCTGCACGAGGTGATAGCGGCCCGAAAGGATCATGGCGGCGTTGCGTACGTAGACCTGACGGCCGCTGCTGTCGTTCCAGTTGAAGGCGCCCTCGGCGGTCGCCGAGCCGCCGACGTCGCCGCGGCGCAGGCCGGAGGAGCCGGACCAGGAGGAGGACCGGTAGGGGGCGAGCTCGGGCTCCTTGTCCTGCTGGTAGGCCATCGGGTCGCTGCCGAACTCCGCGACCTTGTCCCGGCCGGGCACGATGATCAGCTCGTAGTCCCCGCCGACGTAGACGACCTGGCCGCGTTCGTTCTCGCCGCGCCGCCGCCAGTCCTCCGCCACGGCCACGCTGAATCCCCTGGGGTCCTTGCGCAGGGCGAATTCCTTGGGGAGGCTGCCGGTCCCCTCGGTCCGTTCCTCCTGGGCACCGGTGGCGGTGGCACGGCCGCTCCGGCCTTCGGCGGCGGCGGGGCTGCCGGTGGCCGCGCTCAGCGCTCCGGCGGTGCCGGTACGGTCGGCCGGGGCCCCGCCCGCGCTCTCGTCCGTTCGCGGCATGAACAGCAGGGCGTAGAGCACGGCTCCGATCAGGGCGAGCAGGATCAGGCCCAGCAGCAGCCGTCCCAGGCGTTGCGGGGAGGGCGCGGTGCCCACGAACTGCTCCTGCAGGTGTCCCGTGGTGAAGCCGCCGTGGCCGTGGCTCTGCGCGGCTCCGCCCCGCTCCTTGGCCGTCCGCTTGTGGCGCCCGTGACCGCCCGGCGCCGCCGGGCCGGCGGCGGAGGTACGGCCGCGGCGGCGGGCCACCTCACCGCGTCGCCGGACCACCGGCAGGCGGCGCACGTCGGTCGGCGCAGCGGGGCCGATCGACGGCACGGTGACCGTACGGCTGCCGATGTCCGGTTCCGGGGCCGAGCGGATCAGCGAGCGGAGCCAGCCACGGAGCTCCTCGAACTCCGGCCGCTCGCCCGGGTCCTTGCGCATCAGTGATTCGACGACGGGACGCAGGGCGCCGCACTCCTCGGCGTACGCGGGCGGCTCCGCGCAGACGACCTGGACGAGCTCGGCGGTGCTCTCCTCGGGGTAGGGGGCGTGGCCCTGGACGACGCGGAAGAGCAGGGCGCCCAGCGCCCACAGGTCGGCGGCGGGGCCCACGGGCGGCGCGAGCTGCCAGTTCTCCCGCACCGGCCAGGCCTGTTCCGGTGCCCAGCGCTCGGTGACGGCGCCGACGACGACCATGCGCGCCTGCCGGGTCCGTTCGGCGTCGAGGGCGCTGCCGGGGCCGGCGGGCGGGCCCCAGCTCTCGCCGGAGGGCCGGACGGCGGAAGCAGAGGGAGCGGCAGGAGTGGCGGAAGGGACAGCCGACTCGCCGCCGGGCCGGGCCTTCCCCGGCGCGGCCGCATCCGGGGCCCCGGGCCTGTCGGGCCGGACGCCCGCCGACGGCGGGGCGGCGTTGCCGGGGCGCGCGTCGCGGCTCGAGGGCGGGCCGTGCACCAGGGATCCCGCGCTCCACGGCGGCGTGGCGTCGGGCGCGGGCGCCGTGCCGCTGGCGGCGCTGCCGCCGCCCCAGGTGGACGCCCCGGTCGACGGCGTGGAGCCGTTCTCGGCGGCCGCGCGCGCGGCGGCACGGGCCGCCGCGTGGTAGGCGGCGATGGCTCCGGAGCGTACGGCCCGAGAGCTCTGGGGTGCGTTCGGGCCACCGCCGGCGGCGTCGGTGCGCGCGGCGGGGCCCGCCGGTCCCTGGTCCCGGTAGGCGGGGCCGCCCTGCGGCGGCACACCGGCCGTCTTCCCTCCGGCCCCACTGCCCGGCCTGGTGCCGGAGCCGCCACCGGCCGCACCGCCCTGAACGCCGGCCCCGCGCCCTGCGGCCGGTCCGCTGCCCGCGGCACCCGGCACGCCCTGACGCGGCAGGACGGCGCCGCCCTGGCCCGGGGCGTACGGGGACGCCGGGCCGCCGGGGGCCGGGGACGGGGTCGTAGCCGCACAGCGCCTCCTCGGCCGCGCCGGCGGCCAGGCCGGTGAGGATGGCGCGGCCGTCGTCGCAGATGAGGACCGTGCGGGCGGTGATGTTGCGGTGGGTCCAGCCCTGGGAGTGCAGCGCGCGCAGGGCGGCGAGGACGTCGGCGGCCACCTCGGCGGCGCGGTGCGGGGAGAGGGTGCGCTCGGCGAGGAGAGCGGCGAGGGGGCGGGCGGAGACCAGTTCGCTGACGATCCAGAGGCTGCCGGCCTCGGCGAAGACGTGGAAGACCTGGTCGAGCCGAGGGTGGTCGGGAACCTGCGCGGCGGCGGTCGCGGCCGCCAGCGCACGGCGCACCGCGGGGTCGGCGCCGCCACGCCCCGTGCCTGCGCTCCCCGCTCTGCCGCCGCCCCGGGGCCCTGCCCCGCCGTACGGCTTCCCGTCGCCGACGACCTCGGCGTCCACGACCTCCGGCAGGGGGATCTGCCGGACCAGGACCTCCTGACCGCTGTATGTGTCGAAGGCCCGGGTCTCCACGAGGTCGAACGCCTCGGAAGGTGGCAACGGAAGGCGGTAGCGGTCGGCGAGCACCCGGCCCGCGTAGTCGTCCACGACGCCTCCCCAATCGTGCGATCCGCCCAAACGTGCGATCCACCACCATTGCCCGAACAACCGTCAAAGCCGGTCGTTCCACTGCTTATTGCGGCTGCGTACGGTCCACGAGGACTCACGATACGTGCCGAACCCGCCCCTTCGGGCCCGTACGGCTCAGTACGTCCCCCGGCCCGGCAACGGGTATGCCTCGGGGGCGGCTCCCGCGGGGAGGGCGGGCCGGTTCACGCTGTTCGCGCCGTCCGTTTGCGCGCGGAACGATCCGCGGGCGCCGTCCTACTCTTCGTACGCCCCGACCCCGTCCAGGGGTGCCACGACGGGGACGGAGACGGAGACCGAGGCCTTCTTGTGCGGGGTGGAGCCGCTCTTGCCGTTGTCGCCCTTGTCCTCGCCGCTCAGGGCGAGGGCGAGGACGGTGCCGATGACGGCCAGCACGACGACGACCGCCGCGACGAGCAGGACGCGGCGCGGTACGACGTCGGTGATCGACGCACGGCCGTACGTCGTGACGCGCCCGCCACGGTTGCTGCGGGCGTTGGCGGCGACGCTCCCCACGCGCAGCCGCACGGGCTGGTCCGACCCCTCCGGGTCGGCCGTGACGGACGAGCTCGAGGGGGTGTCGTCCCGCAGGGGGCGGAAGGCGCCGCGGGTCCGTTCGGTGGCCGCGTCGCCGGGGCGCGCCCCGCCGGCGGAGGCCGAGTACGAGGACCGGGAGGAGGACCGTCCGGACGAGGAGCCCGTGGACGGGGCCGATGAGGACGCCGACGACGAACGGCCGCCGTAGCCGTAGTCGTCCCTCTTCGCCTTGGACGACGAGCGGAAGGACGAGGCGGAGGGCTTCTCCGGTATGACCGGAACGGCGATGGCCTGGGTGGCGTCCAGGTCGGGGGTGACGGGCTCCGGAGGCTTGGGCAGGCGCTCGTCCGGGGCGTTGACGGCGTCGGTGAGCAGCGCCCGCGCGCCGGCCTCGTCGAGCCGCTTCTGCGGGTCCTTGGCGAGCAGTCCGTACATCACCTCGGCCAGCGGCCCGGCGTTGCGCGGCGGCCCCAGGGGCTCCGTCATGACGGCGGTGAGGGTCGCTATGGCCGAGCCCTTGTCGTAGGGCGGAACGCCCTCGACGGCGGCGTAGAGCAGGCCGCCCAGGGACCACAGGTCGGCCGGGGGGCCGGGCTTCTGGCCGCGGGCCCGTTCGGGGGATATGTACGAGGGGGCGCCGACCAGCATGCCGGTCGAGGTGACCGACGGGTCGCCCTCGACCTGGGCGATGCCGAAGTCGGTGAGGACGACACGGCCGTCGTCGGCGATGAGGACGTTGGACGGCTTCACGTCGCGGTGCAGGATGCCCTCGCGGTGCGCGGCGCGCAGCACGTCGAGCACGGCGAGACCCACCTCGGCGGCTCTGCGCCACTTCAGCGGCCCGTCCTCGCGGATGACGTCGGCGAGGGAGCGGCCCTCGATGAGCTCCATGACGATCCACGGACGGTCGTCCTCGTGCACGACGTCGTAGACCGTGACCGCGCCGGCGCTGCGGATGCGGGCAATGGCCTTCGCCTCACGCAGCGTGCGCGTGATGAGGCGGCGCTTCTCGTCCTCGTCGATGTTGGCCGGGAAGCGCAGCTCCTTCACCGCGACCACTCGGCCCAGGGTCTCGTCCGTAGCCCGCCAGACCGTGCCCATGCCACCACGCCCGAGGACGTCCCCGAGGCGGTACCGCCCGGCGAGGAGGCGCCCTGCCGTGCCCTGCGTCTGCTCCGCCTCCGACATGCGTCCCCTCTGGCAATCAGCTCTGCGACCAACCGACCCTGGCAGAGCGACCATTGTCTCTCATCCGCGGACCGGCGGAAGGCCAGGGTCCGAGAGGCCATGGATGATAAGCGCATGCCGACGCGTGCCGCCTTCCCACGCCTCACGGCGGCCATGGCCGCGCTGAGCTGCGCCGTGGCGGTTTCGGTGACGACGGGAGGCGGTGGCGCCGTCGCCCGCTCCCCTGTAGAGGACCTCGTTTCGGAACGTACGGTTCCCGGCGCGGCCGAGCTGTCACAAGACGCTCATGGGGCGGTCCGGTTCACCACGGCGGGCGTCGCGGACGTCCGTACCGGACGCCGCATCCTTCCCACCGACCGCTTCCGCGCCGGGAGCATCACCAAGACGGTCATCGCCACCGTCGTCCTCCAGCTCGTGGCCGAACACCGGCTCGATCTGGACGATCCGGTCACCCGCCACCTCCCGGCCGACGCGGCAGCCGCCCTGCGCCGCTCAGGGCCCGATCGCTCGGAATACGAACGCCCAGGGCACGACCTCCCGGAACACGACCGCCCGGTCACGGTCCGCCAACTCCTCGGGCACACCAGCGGCCTTTTCTCCTACACCGACGACAGCGCCTTCTTCGGTCGCGTCTTCGGCGCCGGCTTCGCCGCCCACCGCTACGAGCGCCACACCGCCGGCACCCTGCTGCGGACCGCGCTCGCCCACCCCGCGTACGCGCCGCCCGGCAGCGGCTACCGCTACTCCAACACCGACTACCTCCTCCTCGGCATGGTCATCCGTCAGGTCACCGGACGGTCCTACGCCACCGAGGCCCGGCACCGGGTCATCACCCCCCTGCGCCTCACCGGCACCAGCTTCCCCGGCGTCCGGACCACGCTCCCCGCCCCGCACGGCCGGGCGTACAGCCCGTCAGGCCCCGGCCGGGACGACGGGGTCACCGACGTCACGGACCTCAACCCGTCCGCCGCGGGCGCCGCGGGCGAGCTGGTCTCCACCCTCCCCGACCTCAACCGTTTCTTCGCTGCCCTGCTCGGCGGGGGCCTGCTGCCCCCGGCGCAGCTGCGGGCCATGCGGGACACCACGGCGTCCGGCGGCCGGTACGGCCTGGGCCTGTTCCCCGTCCGGCTGCCCTGCCGGCGCACGGTGTGGGGGCACAACGGCGAGATCAACGGCTCGTACGTACAGACCCTCGCCACCGCCGACGGCCGACGTGTGGTCAGCTACCGCGCCAACAGCGACGCGGACATCTCCCGGACGGCCGAAGCGAAGCTCCTGAGCACGGCGTTCTGCCCCACCCACCGCACCGGCCGGACCGGCTAGACCGGCTGGATCTCCGGCGCCCCCAGCCGGGCCGCGTCCGCCGTCAGGTCGTCGGGCTGCCGCTGCGACTCGCGCTCGGCCTCCACGCGCTTCTCGTAGTGCTCGACCTCCTTGTCGACCTGCGCCGCGTCCCAGCCCAGCACGGGCGCGATGAGCTCGGCGGTCTCCCGGGCGCTGCGCGTCCCCCGGTCGAAGGTCTCGATCGAGATCCGTGTCCGCCGCGTGAGGACGTCGTCGAGATGGCGCGCCCCCTCGTGCGAGGCGGCGTAGACGACCTCCGCGCGCAGATAGTCCTCGGCCCCGGTCAGCGGCTCGCCGAGCGCGGGGTCGGCCAGGACGTAGGAGAGCACCTCGTCCACCAGCGAGCCGTAGCGGTTGAGCAGGTGCTCCACGCGGGCCACGTGCAGGCCCGTGCGCCGCGCGAGCTGGGCGCGGCCGTTCCACAGCGCGCGGTAGCCCTCGGCGCCCACCAGGGGGACGTCCTCCGTGACGCAGTCCGCCACCCGCTGGGCGAGCCCGTGCACCGCCTCGTCCACGGCGTCCTTCGCCATCACGCGGTACGTGGTGTACTTGCCGCCCGCCACGACCACGAGCCCGGGCACCGGATGGGCCACGGTGTGCTCTCGTGAGAGCTTGCTGGTGGCGTCCGACTCGCCGGCCAGCAGCGGGCGCAGCCCCGCGTAGACGCCCTGCACGTCGTCGCGCGTCAGGGGGACCGCGAGCACGGAGTTCACGTGCTCCAGCAGGTAGTCGATGTCGGCGCTGGAGGCGGCGGGGTGGGCCTTGTCCAGGTCCCAGTCGGTGTCCGTGGTGCCGATGATCCAGTGCCTGCCCCAGGGGATCACGAAGAGCACGCTCTTCTCCGTGCGCAGGATCAGGCCCGTGGTGGAGTGGATGCGGTCCTTGGGCACGACCAGGTGGATGCCCTTGGAGGCGCGTACGTGGAACTGTCCGCGTTCGGCGATGAGCTGCTGGGTGTCGTCCGTCCACACTCCGGTGGCGTTGACGATCTGGCGGGCGCGGACCTCGAATTCGCCGCCCTGTTCCAGGTCCCGTACGCGCACCCCGACCACGCGCTCGCCCTCGCGCAGGAAGCCCACGACCCGCGCCCGGTTGGCGACGTCGGCGCCGTAGGCGGCGGCCGTGCGCACGAGGGTGGTGACGTAGCGCGCGTCGTCCATCTGGGCGTCGTAGTACTGCAGGGCGCCGATCAGGGCGTCCTTGCGCAGGCACGGCGCGACGCTCAGCGCCTTCCTGCGGGTGAGGTGACGGTGCGTGGGCAGGCCGCGGCCATGGCCGGAGGAGACGGACATCGCGTCGTAGAGGGCCACGCCCGACCCGGCGTAGAAGCGCTCCCAGCCTCTGTGCTGGAGCGGGTAGAGGAAGGGCACGGGCTTCACCAGGTGCGGGGCGAGCCGCTGCAGCAGCAGGCCGCGCTCCTTCAGGGCCTCGCGCACCAGGGCGAAGTCCAGCATCTCCAGGTAGCGCAGGCCGCCGTGGATGAGCTTGCTGGACCGGCTGGAGGTGCCCGCGGCCCAGTCGCGCGCCTCGACGAGCCCGGTCGTGAGCCCGCGCGTGGCCGCGTCCAGCGCGGTGCCCGCGCCGACGACGCCGGCGCCGACCACCAGGATGTCCAGTTCCCGCTCCGCCATCCGGGCGAGCGCCTCACCGCGCTCGGCCGGACCGAGTGTCGCCGTCCTCACCATTGCCTCCCGCCTGACCGCTCTCGCCGTCGTTGCCGGTGACCCGTCACTGCCGCCGCCGCACGCCGCCCGTCGCTCCCTCGCCGCGCCGGGCGGGCACCCGTCCTCCTTCGATGCTGCCCCAGATCCGCCGTGCGGGCCGCGCCGGAACCGCGTCACCACCCCGGCGCGGCACCGACTCTCCCACGGCAATACCGGAAAACAGTCATATATCCGCCTAACCTGATGTAACGGCCTACCCGCCGGAAACCCGCCGGTAATCCCCTCCGGGAAGGACCGCCTCCCCCTATGCCCGCAGATCTCGCCGTCATCGGTCTCGGCCACCTGGGACTGCCCCTCGCCCAGGCCGCCACCGCCGCCGCCATCGCCACCGTCGGCTACGACACCGACCCCCGGAGGGTCGCCGAGCTGCGGGCCGGCCGCGTCCCCTCCGAGGTCTGCGACGGATCCCTGACCGCCGCCGGCATCCGCCGCATGCTCTCGGCCGGCTTCCGCGCCACGACCGAGGACGCCGAGCTCGGCAGGGTGCGTACGGCCGTGATCTGCGCCCCCACCCGGCTCGGCGAGGACCGGGCGCTGGACCTGAGCCCCATCGGCGAGGCCGCCCGTGCCCTCGCGGCCCGGCTGCGCCCGCGCACCACCGTGCTCCTGGAGTCCGCCGTCTACCCCGGCACCACGGAGGACTACCTCCGCCCCATCCTCGAGGAGGGCTCCGGCCTGCGCGCCGGCAAGGACTTCCACCTCGCCTACTCCCCCAGCCGCCTCGACCCCGGCAACCGCGAGTACGGCTACACCAACACCCCCAAGGTCATCGGCGGCCTCACCCCGGCCTGCACGGAGGCCGCGGCCGCCTTCTACGGACGCATCTGCGAACGCGTCGTCCGCGCGCGCGGCCCCCGGGAGGCCGAGGCGGTCAAGGTGCTGGAGACCAACTACCGGCACGTCAACATCGCGCTCGCCAACGAGATGGCCGTCTTCTGCCACGACATCGGCGTCGACCTCTGGGACGTCGTGCGCTGCGCCGAGACCAAGCCGTTCGGCTTCCAGGCCTTCCGCCCGGGCCCGGGCGTGGGCGGCCACGGGGTGCCCATCGACCCCAACTACATCTCCTACAGGGGCCGCAGCCTCGGCTACCCGCTGCGCATGGTGGAGCTGGCGCAGGAGGTCAACGGCCGGATGCCGCGCTACGTCATCCAGCGCTGCGCCACCCTGCTCAACGAGCACGGCAAGTCCGCGCGCGGGGCCCGCGTGCTGCTGCTGGGCGTCGGCTACAAGGCCGACCTGGGCGACCAGGAGGGCTCGCCCGCCCGGGAGATCGCCGCCCGGCTGACGGAGATGGGCGCCCAGCTGAGGTACCACGACCCGCACGTGCCGCAGTGGCGCGTCCTGGGCCAGCCCGTGCCCCGAGCCGACTGCCCGCTGGAGGCCGCTGCCGCCGCCGACCTGACGGTGCTTCTCCAGCACCACCGCTCGTACGACCTGCAGGGGCTCACGGTCAAGGCCCAGCTCCTGCTGGACACCCGCGGCGCGAGCCCCGCCGGCGCCCACCGGCTCTAGGCCTGGGGTTGTACGGCCTGTCGAAAGCCCGTCCCTACAGCCGCCCCTACAGCCGTCCCGACAGCATCCGGGGCTGCGCGTCCAGGACCGTGCGCAGCGAGGCGAAGTTCTCCACGCAACGCCCGGTGCCGACGGCCACGCAGTCGAGCGGCTCGTCGGCGACGATCACCGGAATGTCGAGCTCCTGGCTCAGCCGCACGTCGAGGCCGCGCAGCAACGCGCCGCCGCCGGTCAGGACGATGCCGCGGTCCATGATGTCGCCGGACAGCTCGGGCGGCGTCTCGTCGAGGGTCTGGCGCACGGCCATCACGATCGCGTCCACCGGCTCGGTCAGGGCGTGCCGGATCTCGTCGGCGGTCAGCTCCAGCGTCTTGGGCAGGCCGCTGACCTGGTCGCGGCCCCGGATGGTGAGCCGGTCCCCGGGCCGCAGGCCCTGGGTCTCCTCCGGGTCGCCGCCGGCCGCGTCCGACGACGAGTAGCCGGTGGGCGAGGCCGAGCCGATGCTCATCTTGATCTCCTCGGCGGTGCGTTCACCGATCGCGAGGGCGTACTCCTTCTTGATGTACGACATGATCGCCGCGTCCATCGCGTCGCCGGCCGTCCGCACCGAGCGCGCGGTGACGATGCCGCCCAGGGAGATCACGGCGACCTCGGTGGTGCCGCCGCCGATGTCGACGACCATGCAGCCGGTGGGCTCGCTGACCGGCAGGCCCGCGCCGATCGCCGCCGCCATCGGCTCCTCGACCAGGTGCACCTGACGGGCTCCGGCCTGCGACGCGGCCTCGATGACGGCGCGACGCTCGACGCCCGTGATGCCGGACGGGACGCACACCACGACGCGCGGCCGGGAGAAGCGGCGGTTGCCCATGACCTTCTTGATGAAGTGCCGCAGCATCCGCTCGGCCACCTCGAAGTCGGCGATGACGCCGTCCCGCATCGGGCGGATGGCCACGATGTTCGAGGGCGTGCGGCCGATGGTCTCCTTGGCCTCGAAGCCGACCGACAGCACGCTGCCGTCCTCGGCGTTGACGGCGACGACCGACGGTTCGTTGAGCACCACCCCCTTCCCCCGCACATACACCAGCGTGTTGGCGGTGCCGAGGTCGATGCCCATGTCCCTGCCGCTGAACGACTTGCTTTGCGCCATAAGTCGCCAGTATTCCCTATGCTCGAACCTTTATACGGAGCGAACAGAGCGAACAACCCCCGCAGTCACGACAAGGCGACACGGCAAAGGGCCCGGACCGCCGAAGCGGCCCGGGCCCTGCGCGAAGTCACCGACGAGGCGTCAGCGCTTGTCGTGCTGCGACGGAGCGACCGTCACCTCGACACGCTGGAACTCCTTCAGGTCGCTGTAGCCGGTGGTGGCCATGGCGCGGCGCAGGGCGCCGAACATGTTCATGGAGCCGTCCGGGGTGTGCGAGGGACCGGTGAGGATCTCCTCGGTGGAGCCGACCGTGCCCAGGTTCATGCGCTTGCCGCGCGGCACGTCCTCGTGGACGGCCTCCATGCCCCAGTGGAAGCCCCGGCCCGGCGCGTCGGTGGCGCGGGCGAGCGGGGAGCCCATCATCACGGCGTCGGCACCGCAGGCGATGGCCTTGGGCAGGTCGCCGGACCAGCCCACGCCACCGTCGGCGATGACGTGGACGTAGCGGCCGCCGGACTCGTCCATGTAGTCGCGGCGGGCGGCGGCGACGTCGGCGACGGCGGTCGCCATCGGGACCTGGATGCCCAGGACGTTACGGGTGGTGTGCGCGGCGCCACCGCCGAAGCCGACGAGGACACCGGCGGCACCGGTCCGCATCAGGTGCAGGGCGGCGGTGTACGTGGCGCAGCCGCCGACGATGACCGGCACGTCGAGCTCGTAGATGAACTGCTTCAGGTTCAGCGGCTCGGAGGCGCCGGAGACGTGCTCGGCGGAGACCGTCGTGCCGCGGATGACGAAGATGTCCACGCCGGCGTCGACGACGGCCTTGGAGAACTGCGCGGTGCGCTGCGGGGAGAGCGCGGCGGCGGTCACGACACCGGAGTCGCGGACCTCCTTGATGCGCTGCCCGATCAGCTCTTCCTTGATCGACTCGGCGTAGATCTCCTGGAGACGCTTGGTCGCGGCGGTCTCGTCCAGTTCGGCGATCTCGGCGAGCAGCGGCTCCGGGTCCTCGTGGCGGGTCCACAGACCCTCGAGGTTCAGCACGCCCAGGCCGCCCAGCTCACCGATGCGGATGGCGGTCTCGGGCGAGACGACCGAGTCCATGGGGGCGGCCAGGAACGGCAGCTCGAAGCGGTAGGCGTCGATCTGCCAGGCGATCGAGACCTCCTTGGGGTCGCGGGTACGGCGACTCGGGACGACGGCGATGTCGTCGAACGCGTACGCCCGGCGGCCGCGCTTGCCGCGCCCGATCTCGATCTCAGTCACGTCTGTGGCCTTTCACTTTCCTTGGCGCTCCGTCTGCCGCATACCAGTATCCCCGACGCGGCGGAGCCCGCGGCCTGGCGGCTGCGGGCTCCGGGGGCGCTGTGCGAAGCTCCTACTACTACCGGCGGGAGTAGTTCGGGGCTTCAACCGTCATCTGGATGTCGTGCGGGTGGCTCTCCTTGAGGCCCGCGGACGTGATCCGCACGAAGCGGCCCTTGTCCTTGAGCTCCTGGATGTCCGCCGAGCCGACGTAGCCCATGGAGGCGCGCAGGCCGCCGATGAGCTGGTGGGCCACCGAGGAGAGCGGGCCGCGGTAGGGAACCTGGCCCTCGATGCCCTCGGGGACCAGCTTGTCCTCGGAGAGGACGTTGTCCTGGAAGTAGCGGTCCTTGGAGAAGGAGCGCGCCTGGCCGCGGGACTGCATGGCGCCCAGGGAGCCCATGCCGCGGTACGACTTGAACTGCTTGCCGTTGATGAAGACCATCTCGCCCGGCGACTCCTCGCAGCCCGCGAGCAGCGAGCCGAGCATCACCGTGTCGGCGCCGGCGGCGATCGCCTTGGCGATGTCGCCCGAGTACTGCAGGCCGCCGTCGCCGATCAGCGGGACGCCGGCGGCGTGGCAGGCCTGGGCTGCCTCGTAGATGGCGGTGACCTGCGGGACACCGATGCCGGCGACGACGCGGGTGGTGCAGATCGAGCCCGGGCCGACGCCGACCTTGACGCCGTCCACGCCGGCGTCGATCAGGGCCTGGGCGCCGTCGCGGGTGGCGACGTTGCCGCCGACCACGTCGACGTTGATGTTGGACTTGACCTTGGCGATCATGTCGAGGATGCCGCGGCTGTGGCCGTGGGCGCTGTCGACGACCAGGAAGTCGGCACCGGCCTCGACGAGCGCCTGGGCGCGCTCGAAGGCCTCGGGGCCGACGCCCACCGCGGCACCGACGACCAGGCGGCCCTCGGCGTCCTTGGCGGCGTTGGGGTACTTCTCGGCCTTGACGAAGTCCTTGACCGTGATGAGGCCCTTGAGCACGCCGGCGTCGTCCACCAGCGGCAGCTTCTCGATCTTGTGGCGGCGCAGCAGCTCCATGGCGTCCTCGCCGGAGATGCCGACCTTGCCCGTGACCAGCGGCATCGGGGTCATGATCTCGCGGACGGCGCGGCTGCGGTCCACCTCGAAGGCCATGTCGCGGTTGGTGACGATGCCCAGCAGCTTGCCCGCCGGGTCGGTGACCGGCACGCCGCTGATGCGGAACTTGGCGCACAGGGCGTCCGCCTCGGCCAGCGTGGCGTCCGGGCGGACCGTGATCGGGTCCGAGACCATGCCGGACTCGGAGCGCTTGACGAGGTCGACCTGGTTGGCCTGGTCCTCGATGGAGAGGTTGCGGTGCAGCACGCCCGCGCCACCCTGACGGGCCATGGCGATGGCCATGCGCGCCTCGGTGACCTTGTCCATGGCGGCGGACAGCAGCGGGATGTTGACTCGTACGTTCCGCGAAACCCGGGAGGAGGTGTCCACGCCGTTCGGCAGGACCTCGGAGGCGCCCGGCAGCAGCAGGACGTCGTCGTATGTCAGACCGAGCATCGCGAATTTTCCGGGCATTCCGTCGACGTTGTCAGTCATGACACCTTCCCAAATGGTCTTGCCCCAGCGAGGACTCCCATGCTAACGGCCGCCACGCGTGTCCCATTCCACGATGACTGAGTCCCGCATCACTTAGAGATTCCTACGAATTCGCACGCGTTCACTGCTCGGCGAGCGCGCGCAGCCTGCTGAGCGCCCGGTGCTGGGCCACCCGCACGGCACCGGGCGACATGCCCAGCATCTGTCCGGTCTCCTCCGCCGTCAGCCCGACCGCGACCCGCAGCAGGACCAGCTCGCGCTGGTTCTCCGGCAGGTTGGCGAGCAGTTTCTTGGCCCACTCGGCGTCGCTGCTGAGCAGCGCCCGCTCCTCCGGCCCCAGCGAGTCGTCGGGCTGCTCGGGCATCTCGTCGGAGGGCACGGCCGTGCTGCCGGGGTGGCGCATGGCGGCGCGCTGCAGGTCGGCGACCTTGTGCGCGGCGATGGCCACGACGAAGGCCTCGAAGGGGCGCCCGGTGTCGCGGTAGCGCGGCAGGGCGCACAGCACCGCGAGGCAGACCTCCTGGGCGAGGTCGTCCACGAAGTGCCGGGCGTCGCCCGGCAGCCGCGACAGCCGGGTGCGGCAGTAGCGCAGGGCGAGCGGGTGCACCAGGGCGAGCAGATCGTGGGTGGCCCGCCGGTCCCCCTCGACCGCGCGGCTGACGAGGGCGCCGATCTCCCCCGGTCCGGCAGCCACGGGGGGCTCCGGGGTCTCGTCGTCACGCATCGGTCCATGGTGCCTTGACGTCAAGCGATCCACGGCATCGCCTTCATCGTTGTACGTCGAACCGTTACGCGTCGGTGTCCTCGCACTCACGTCTCGCGTCGCCCCCTTCCGGGTATACCCGCCCCGCGCCCACGACTCCACCGATAGCTTGAGCCCGTGCCGCGTGGCATCGGGCAGGGCCTGTCCGTCATGAGGTCTCTTCCGGCCGAGTGAGAAACCTCGGCCTCCGCCGGGGAGGAGTCACACTCCAAGGATGCGGCATCCCTCGGGGTTTCGGAGTCGGACGCCCGTCACCGGGTGATCGCACGCCTGAGCGCGCACCCTCGACCGGCGTGATCGCGGACCCGCGACCAGGGGGACCGGGGCCGACGGGGCCGTGAGCGGCGACATGAGGCCGCGGTGCGCACCACCTGTCCGAGTGACGCGTACCGCGACCGCACGGCGCCACGCGCCACGTCCCGCCCTAGCGGACCAGACCCCAGCGGAATCCGAGCGCCACCGCGTGGGCCCGGTCCGAGGCGCCCAGCTTCTTGAACAGTCGCCGGGCGTGGGTCTTGACGGTGTCCTCCGAGAGGAACAGCTCCCGGCCGATCTCGGCGTTGGAGCGCCCGTGGCTCATGCCCTCCAGCACCTGGATCTCACGCGCGGTGAGCGTGGGCGCCGCGCCCATCTCCGCCGAGCGCAGCCGGCGCGGGGCGAGCCGCCAGGTCGGGTCGGCGAGGGCCTGGGTCACCGTGGCGCGCAGCTCGGCGCGCGAGGCGTCCTTGTGGAGGTAGCCGCGCGCCCCGGCGGCGACCGCGAGCGCGACGCCGTCCAGGTCCTCGGCCACCGTGAGCATGATGATCCGGGCGCCGGGGTCGGCGGAGAGCAGCCGGCGCACGGTCTCCACACCGCCCAGTCCGGGCATGCGTACGTCCATCAGAATGAGGTCCGAACGATCGGCGCCCCAGCGGCGGAGGACTTCCTCGCCGTTGGCCGCCGTCGTCACGCGCTCGACGCCGGGCACGGTCGCCACCGCGCGCCTGAGCGCTTCTCGGGCAAGCGGGGAGTCGTCGCAGACGAGGACGGATGTCATGGCCGCCCTCCGCAGCTGATGCGCGTCACCTTGAGCCTCCAGAGGCTGGTACTGATCGTCACCTGTGCGGTTGACGACGCCCGGGCACCTGCCACCCGCCCGACTGCTTCACGCGTCAACCGTCTCCGCACTCTCAACGACGGTCACCCGAAAGAGTTACGGTCTCGGTCGGTCGTGTTCGGCACTCTACGTGAGGGCGCGGACACGGAGCAGGGCGCACGGGGGGCGCCCGGCCCGTGGACCAAGCTATGCCCCATTTGCCCACTCGGGCCTGTTTTTCTTCCCATTTGCTGCTGTCTATGGCTAGATTCGCAATGAGTCATATTTTCATCTGCTCACATAGCGGATGAACGGCATGGGCACTGCATGAGATCGCTTCGACCAGGTCACCCGTCAAGGTCACAGCACCAATCGCTGCGACGATCGCTTCGAGGGGATAAGCAATGGCAGATTTCTCCCGCCTTCCCGGTCCCAACGCCGACCTGTGGGACTGGCAGCTCCTGGCGGCGTGCCGAGGGGTCGACAGCTCGCTCTTCTTCCATCCCGAGGGCGAGCGCGGTGCCGCCCGCAGCGCTCGGGAGACCTCGGCGAAGGAGGTGTGCATGCGCTGCCCGGTACGCGCCGAGTGCGCGGCGCACGCGCTGGCGGTGAGGGAGCCCTACGGCGTGTGGGGCGGCCTCACCGAGGACGAGCGCGAGGAGCTCATGGGGCGCGCACGGCACCGCTCCATCACGGCGAGCGGCGCCGGCGCCGGCGCGATGACCGCCTGAGCTCCCGCCGCCACGCCGGGCTCCACGAAAAAACGTTTCAGTAGTCGAGCGGCTCCCCGCTCACCCGCAGGCTCCGGACCGGGCGCTCACCGCGCCGGCCCGCCGGCCTCGCGCGGGCCGGGCAGCTCGCGCGGGCAAGGCCGCCTCGCACGGTCCGGACAGCCTCACCGGCTCACCGGCTCGCCGCGGCCGCCAGCCGGTCCAGCATCGCGCCGACCGCCGGCACCCGGGCCAGGTCCGGCAGCGTGAGCGCCACGATCTCGCGCTGCACCACCGGCTCCACCGGCACGATCCGCGCCCCCTTGGGCCGCACCGACTCCAGCGCCAGCTCGGGCATCACCGCCACGCCGAGGCCGGCGCCGACGAGACCGAAGACCGCCGGGTAGTCGTCCGTCGCGAAGTCGATGCGCGGCGTGAACCCCGCGGACTCGCACACCTCGACCAGATGCCGCCGGCAGCGCGGGCAGCCCGCGATCCACGGCTCCTTCTCCAGCTCCGCTATCGCGATCCGCTCCGCCCCGGCGAGCCGGTGCCCCTCGGGGACCACGCCGATGAGGCGATCGGTCAGCAGCGGCCGTACGACCAGGTCGTCCCACTCGGCGCCGGCGGCCGGATCGGCGCCGCGCACGTCGGGGTAGCGGAAGGCCAGGGCGATCTCGCAGTCGCCCTCGCGCAGCATCTCCACCGAACGCGGCGGCTCCGCCTCCACCAGCGACACCTGGGTGCCCGGGTGCGCCGCGCGCATGTCCGCGAGCGCGGTCGGCACCAGCGTCGAACTGCCGCTGGGGAAGGAGACCAGCCGCACCCGCCCGGCCCGCAGCCCGGCGATCGCCGCGATCTCCTCCTCGGCGGCGGTCAGCCCCGCCAGGATCCCGGCGGCGTGCCGCACCAGGGCCGCGCCCGCCTCCGTCAGCCGCATCTCCCGGCCCGTACGGATCAGCAGGGGCGTGCCCGTGGACTGCTCCAGGGCCTTCATCTGCTGGCTCACGGCGGGCTGTGTGCAGCCCAGCTCGCGGGCCGCGGCCGAGAAGGAGCCGGTGCCGGCCACCGCGCGCAGCACCCTTAGATGACGAGCCTCGATCATGCCTCGAGCATAAGCCCACCTTGGGGCCGATCAGGAAATACCGGCCAGTGACTTTGAGGACGGTTACCCGCCGGCGGGGAGAGCCTCCCGCCTACCCTTTCCCCATGCACCTGATCTCCGTGAACACCGGCCGCGACCGCACCTCCGACGACCGCTCCGGCCCCGGCGGCGCCTTCGCGGACGGCCTGCGCACCGGCATCGACAAGCGCCCGGTGACCGGCCCGGTCGCCGTGGCCGCGCCCGGCCCCAAGGGCGTCGCGGGCAGCGGCCTCGCCGGCGACACGGTGGTGAACCTGCGCCATCACGGCGGGGACCACCAGGCGGTGTACGCGTTCGCGCGCGAGGACCTCGACGGCTGGGAGCGCGAGCTGGGCCGGCGGCTGCCGGACGGTTCCTTCGGCGAGAACCTGACCACCGGCGGGCTCGACGTCAACGGCGCGCGGATCGGGGAGCGTTGGCGCATAGGTACGGATCTGGTGCTGGAGGTGGCCTCGCCGCGCATTCCCTGCCGTACGTTCGCGGACTGGCTGGGAGAGGCCGGCTGGATCCGGCGGTTCACCCAGCAGGCGGCGCCGGGCGCGTACCTGCGCGTCGTCACGCCCGGCGAGATCCGGGCGGGCGACCCCGTCACGGTCGTCCACCGGCCCGGCCACGAGGTGTCCGTCTCCGTCGTCTTCCGCGCCATGACGACCGAACGTGCGCTGCTGCCCGCCGTCCTGGCCGCCGGTGACGCGCTCGATCCGGAGGTGCGGCGGAAGGCGCTGACCTATGTGGAGCGCCAGGAGGCGGGTACGGCACGTCAGGAGCCCGGCGCGTAGGGCCCCCAGGGGCGGCGAGAGGGACGGGAAGGGCTTCACGGGGTCACGCCGAGCACTAACGTTCCTGTATGACGACTGCACTGATCACGGGGGCGACGGCGGGCATCGGCGCGGCCTTCGCCCGGCGTCTGGCGGCCGACGGGCACAACCTGGTGCTCGTGGCGCGCGACGAGAAGCGGCTGAACGAACAGGCGACCGAACTCCACGACCGCCACCAGGTGGAGGTGGAGGTGCTCCGCGCGGACCTGTCGGAGGAGGAGGGCATCGCGGCCGTCGAGGCCCGGCTCTCGGACCGCAAGAACCCGGTGGACCTGCTGGTCAACAATGCCGGCTTCGGTAACAAGGGCCGCTACCTCGAGGTCTCGATGGCCGACGAGCTGACCATGCTCAAGGTGCACTGCGAGGCGGTCCTGCGGCTGACGTCGGCCGCGGCCAAGGGCATGCGCGAGCGCAGGCGCGGCGGAGTCGTCAACGTGGCGTCGGTGGCCGCGTTCGTGCCGCGCGGGACGTACGGGGCGAGCAAGGCGTGGGTGGTGCAGTTCACCCAGGGTGCCGCGCGGGACCTGGCGGGGAGCGGGGTGCGGCTGATGGCGCTGTGCCCCGGTTTCGTACGGACGGAGTTCCACCAGCGGGCCGGCATGGGCGTGGACAACGTCCCGGGCTGGATGTGGCTGGACGCGGACAAGCTGGTGGAGGCCGCGCTGAAGGACCTGGCGCGCGGCAAGTCGCTGTCCATTCCGGACCCGCGCTACAAGGCGCTGGCCGGCCTGATGAAGCTGGCCCCGCGCCGGGCGGTCTCGCGGGCGGGGGCCACGACCGGGCGCAGGTACGGGCCGAACTGACGGAAGCGAACCGGCGAGCCGGACAGCCGGAGCCGAACTGACGGAACAGCGGGCCTCTCGGGTGTGCCGATCCAGGACTAACCTGGATATATCACCCGGGAGGCGCCATGACTTTCGTACAGGTAATCGACTGCAAGACGCGTCGGTACGACGACATGAACCGGCTCATGGACGACTGGGTCGCCGCCACCGAGGGCAAGCGCACCGCCACCCACTCCATCGTCGGCCGCGACCACACCGACAGCGAGCACTTCGTGGAGATCATCGAGTTCCCCTCCTACGCCAAGGCGATGGAGAACTCGAACCTCCCCGAGACCAACCGGATCTTCGAGGAGATGGTCTCGCTCTGCGACGGGATGCCGACCTTCACCGACCTCGACGTGGTGCGCGACGAGCAGCTGAACAAGGCGACCGCACGGCGCTTCTACGACGACGTGGCCGTCGGCGGCAACCTGGACCTCCTCGACGAGCTCCTCACCGCCGACCACGTCGACCACGACATCGGCAAGGCGGAGCAGGCCGTGGTCGGGTGCGAGGCCATGAAGCAGGACGTGGCGGGCTGGCGGGACGCCTTCGACTTCGGCTTCACCCTGCACCGTCAGCTGGCCGAGGGCGACGAGGTCACCACCCACTGGACGTGGCGGGGCAGCCACCAGGGCGACTTCATGGGCCTGCAGCCGACGGGGCAGACGGTCACCATGGACGGGGTGACGATCCACCGCTTCGTCGACGGGAAGATCGCGGAGAGCTGGTGGGTCTACGACATGCTGGGGCTGCTGCGTCGGCTGGGTGCCGTGAGCTCGTAGAAAACCCTGAGCTCACGAAAACTCTGAACTCACAGAGAAACGGCCCGGCCCGGCCTCCCTCGCGGGGAGACCGGGCCGGGCCGTTACGGAAGGCGTGCGTCAGTGCGCGTGGCCGTGACCGTGGCCGTGACCGGCGTCGGCGGGCTCCTCTTCCTTCTTCTCGACGACCAGGGTCTCGGTCGTGAGCAGCAGGGAGGCGATGGACGCGGCGTTCTCCAGCGCGGAACGGGTGACCTTGACCGGGTCGATGACGCCGGCCTTCACCAGGTCGCCGTACTCGCCGGTCGCGGCGTTGAAGCCCTGGCCCTTCTCGAGCTCCGCCACCTTGGAGGTGATGACGTAGCCCTCGAGGCCGGCGTTCTCGGCGATCCAGCGCAGCGGCTCGACGGCGGCGCGGCGGACGACGGCGACACCGGTGGCCTCGTCACCCTCCTTGCCCAGGCCGCCGTCCAGCACCTTGACGGCGTGGACGAGAGCGGAGCCACCACCGGAGACGATGCCCTCCTCGACCGCGGCGCGGGTCGCGGAGATGGCGTCCTCCAGACGGTGCTTCTTCTCCTTGAGCTCGACCTCGGTGGCCGCACCCACGCGGATGACGCAGACGCCACCGGCGAGCTTGGCGAGGCGCTCCTGGAGCTTCTCGCGGTCCCAGTCCGAGTCCGTGGTCTCGATCTCGGCCTTGATCTGGGCGACGCGGCCCTCGACGTCGGCGTGGTTGCCGCCACCGTCGACGATCGTGGTGTCGTCCTTGGTGATGGTCACGCGGCGGGCGGAGCCCAGCACGTCCAGACCGGCCTGGTCGAGCTTGAGGCCGACCTCCTCGGCGATGACGGTGGCACCGGTGAGGGTGGCCATGTCGCCCAGCATCGCCTTGCGGCGGTCGCCGAAGCCGGGGGCCTTGACGGCCACGGCGTTGAAGGTGCCACGGATCTTGTTGACGACGAGGGTGGAGAGGGCCTCGCCCTCGACGTCCTCGGCGATGATCAGCAGCGGCTTGGAGGCACCGCCCTGGATGATCTTCTCGAGCAGGGGGAGCAGGTCCTGGATGGACGAGATCTTGCCCTGGTGGATCAGGATGTACGGGTCGTCGAGGACGGCCTCCATACGCTCCTGGTCGGTGACCATGTACGGCGAGAGGTAACCCTTGTCGAAGGCCATGCCCTCGGTGAAGTCGAGCTCCAGGCCGAAGGTGTTGGACTCCTCGACGGTGATGACACCGTCCTTGCCGACCTTGTCCATCGCCTCGGCGATGAGCTCGCCGACCTGCTGGTCCTGCGCGGAGAGCGCGGCCACGGCGGCGATGTCGGACTTGTCCTCGATCGGGCGGGCGGTCGCCAGCAGCTCCTCGGAGACGGCCTTGACGGCGGCGTCGATGCCCTTCTTCAGGGAGGCCGGGGAGGCGCCGGCGGCGACGTTGCGCAGACCCTCGCGGACCAGCGCCTGGGCCAGGACGGTCGCGGTGGTGGTGCCGTCACCCGCGATGTCGTTGGTCTTGGTCGCCACCTCCTTGACGAGCTGGGCGCCGAGGTTCTCGTACGCGTCGTCGAGCTCGACCTCACGGGCGATGGTGACGCCGTCGTTGGTGATGGTGGGGGCGCCGAACTTCTTGTCGATGACGACGTTGCGGCCCTTGGGGCCGATCGTCACCTTCACGGTGTCGGCGAGCTTGTTGACGCCGCGCTCAAGGGCGCGACGGGCGTCCTCGTCGAACTTCAGGGTCTTGGCCATGGGTTACGTATCCTTCGCCGTAATCTCAAACGAACTGCGCCCCCGGCGCCCGGCTAGCAGGCACGGGAACCAGGGGCACAGATCAAAAGCTTCGAAAGCCTCTTCGAGAGCTCGAACAGCTTCGAGTGAACTACTTCTCGACGATCGCGAGAACGTCGCGGGCCGAGAGGACGAGGTACTCCTCGCCGTTGTACTTCACCTCGGTGCCGCCGTACTTGCTGTACAGCACGACGTCACCGACCTGGACGTCGAGCGGAAGGCGGTTGCCGTCCTCGAAGCGGCCCGGGCCCACGGCCAGGACGACGCCCTCCTGGGGCTTCTCCTTGGCGGTGTCCGGAATGACCAGGCCGGAGGCCGTGGTCTGCTCGGCGTCGAGCGGCTGGACCACAATGCGGTCCTCAAGCGGCTTGATGGCAACCTTGGAGCTGGCGGTCGTCACGATCCGACCTCCCCCTTCGGAGATCTCACGGGGTCAATTGTCTGAGGTGGCGACCTGGTAGATCCGTCGTCGCGGGTGCCGGATCTGCCCGTCGCTGTGTTTGGCACTCACCAGTGGAGAGTGCCAACGGTGCCGAGACTATGACGCGGTTAGCACTCGGTCAAGCGGAGTGCCAATTCGCCGTGCGGCGAGCCCCTGGTTTCGGTGGCTGGGGGCGGCGTCGGCGTGGCCGAGGGGTGCTCTACCCAGCCCGGGATCACCGCACTCCCCCTCGCGGCCCTAGAGGTAGTCCTCGAGCCGGGCCACCGTGTATCCCTGCCGCTGGATGCTGCGCAGCATGTTGGTGACCATCTTGGTCATCGAGGTGCCCTTGAGCTCCCCCGGCCCGCGGAAGTGGGCCAGCACGATGTCGCCGGGCCGCAGCTTGTCCCCGTCCTGGTAGCGCATGTCGTTGATCTGCATCGTGACCTCCCACAGCACGACCGCCCGCACCCCGCAACCGCCGGCCGCGGTCAGAGTGGCGTCGTTGTAGTTGCCGTAGGGCGGCCGGAAGAGCGCGGGCCGGGTGCCGAACCGCTTCTCCAGGGCGTCCTGCTGCCCGCATATCTCGCGCCGCTGCGCATCCGCCGACAGCGTGCGCAGGTTGGGGTGACTGAGGGTGTGGTTGTGGACGCCGTTGCCGAGGGCGCGCAGCCGGTCGAAGTAGCCGTAACCGCTGCCCGCGCGGGCGATGTCGTCGGTGAGGAACATCGAGAAGGGCAGCTTCAGGTCCTGCGCCATCTTCACGAACTCCGGGTCCTTCTCGGCCCCGTCGTCGATGGTGATGAAGACGACCTTGTCGTTGGTCGGTATGCGCCGCACGATCGGAGGGGTGCCGCCGGGGCCTGCGGTCGCCACGGGCTTCTTCGCGGGCGGGGCCGGCGGGGCGGCGAGGGGCTTGTCCAGTCCCCAGCGGCGGTACGCGTCGTCGGGCGTGGCGGACGGCGCGGGCGTCCCCGCCGGCCGCGACGCCCCCGCGCGGCCGGACGGCCCCGAGGAGCCGGAGGACGACGATCCGGAGCACCCGGACAGGACTCCGGTCAGCAGCAGGGCGGCACAGGCGAGGACGGCGGCGGGGCGTCGGCCACGACGGCCGGAAACAGACAGGCTCACCCGAACGATTCTTGTGCATACGTTCGATCCGCGCGCGGGGGGCCGGGCCTGCGGTGGCGGGCGGTTGCGGCGTGCGGTCGCGACGTGCGGTCGTGGCCCGCAAGGGAGAATGAGCCACGTGCCCGCACCGAACCCCGCGCCGAACCCCGCCGCCGACGCCACCGCCGCCTTCACCGCCCTCCTGACGGCCGAGGGGCGCGCCCTCCTCGACGGCCTGCGCGACTACGACCCCTCCCAGGAGCTCGCCACGGCCACCCGGCTGCGCCGCGAGCACCCCGCCGAGCTGGTCTCGGCGGCGCTCGGCCAGGCGCGGCTGAGGCAGCGCGCGGTTGCGAAGTTCGGCGCGGAGGACGCGTACCGCATGTTCTTCACGCCCCACGGCGTGGAACAGGCCACGCGCGCCTCCGTCGCGCTCCACCGCGCCCAGCGCTTCCAGGCGTTGGGCGTGCGCCGCCTCGCCGACCTGTGCTGCGGCAACGGCGGCGACGCGATCGCCCTCGCCCGCGCCGGCATCTCCGTACTGGCCGTCGACCGCGACCCCCTGACCTGCGAGGTCGCCCGCGCCAACGCCGAGGCCCTGGGCCTGTCCGACCTCATCGAGGTGCGCTGCGCCGATGTCGCGGAGGTCGACACGTCGACGTACGACGCCGTCTTCGTCGACCCGGCGAGGCGCGGCGGCCGCGGCCGCATCTTCGACCCCGAGGCGTACTCGCCGCCCCTGTCCTGGGCCATCGAGGCCGCCCGTACGGCCCCCCGCGCCGCCCTGAAGATCGCCCCGGGCGTGCCGCACGAGGCGATCCCGGACGACGCGGAAGCGGAATGGATTTCGGACGGCGGCGACGTGAAGGAAGCCGTGCTGTGGTTCGGCACGGAACCGGGCGCCCGGCGGGCGACCCTGCTGCCGGGCGGCGCGTCACTGGTGGGGCAGGGGCTGCCGGATCCGGCCGTACGGCCGGTGGGGCGCTACCTCTACGAGCCGGACGGCGCCGTCATCCGCGCGCACCTGGTCGCGGACGTCGCGGCGCAGCTCGGCGACGGCGGCCTGATCGACGAGACCATCGCGTACGTGACGTCGGACGAGCTGCGCGAGACGGCCTACGCGGCGGCGTACGAGATCACGGACGTACTGCCGTTCAATCTGAAGCGGCTGAAGGCGATCGTGCGCGAGCGCCGGATCGGCGTGGCCGTCATCAAGAAGCGCGGCTCGGCCGTCGAGCCGGAGGACCTGCGCAAGAAGCTCAAGCTCGACGGGCCGAACTCCTGCGTCGTCGTGCTGACGCGGGTCGCCGGCGCGCCGACGATGCTGCTGGGGCAGGCGGTGGCGAAGGGCTAGGGCGGACACGCCCCAGGGGTCACTCGCCCCGCCAGATGTTGTCGAAGGCCGACTGCTCGATCTCCCGCCGCTGCCGCAGGGCCTCCAGTTCCAGCGCTGCGTCGTTGACGGCGGCGAGCACGGTGTCCACCGCGTCGTCGGCCACGCCCGGGGCGTCCCCGTCGTCCTCCTCGTCGCGGATCCCGACGGCCGTGACGAGAGCGGCGAGGACGGGCTCGTTCGACCGCCGGTGGTCCCCCGCCAGGCGGTGCTCGAGCGAATCGGCCAGCACGGGTTGGCCGGGCCTGAAGGACATCCAGCCGCGGCGCTGACGCGTCACGAGCCCGTCCGCCTCAAGGGCGGCCAGATAGGCCGAGGCCAGGTCCCGTCCCCTGCGCCACAGCCAGTCGCCGACCGACTCGTACGGCGCCTCCGCAACGAGCGACGCCCTCGCCTGGTCCAGCAGGCGGTCGTCCATGCCCGTCGGCCCGCCGGGCACGATCCGATCGCCCTCATCGCCGCCCAGCGTGACGGCCCCGGCGGCCAGCAGGTCGATCAGCTCGGCACCTGCCAGCCCCAGCGACACCTCGCCTCGCTCGGCGGGGTCGCCGGGCACCTCGTCCATGACGGTGATCAACAAGTCCCGCGGTGTGGTCATGGAACGCCTCCGTTGCCTATTGAGCGAAAGCCTTGAGCTCCTCGGTCTCCAGCGTGAACCCCACCGGGGCGGGGAGCTCGATCGGCGTGCCGTACGGACGCGCCGTCAGGCTCTGGTACGTCCCGTCCTTCGGCTCCGAGTACACGGTGACGGTGCCATGCTCGCGGTCGATCAGGAGGTAGACGGGGATGTCCGCCGCCGCGTAACCGTCGCGCTTCTCGATGCGGTCGCGCCGGTTCGTGTCGGTGTCGTGCGAGGTGACCTCGACGACCATCAGGAGGCCGTCGGGGTCGGACCACTCGCCGTGCCCGGAGAAGTGCCGGTGAGGCGCGAGAAGTCCATCGGGGCGGGCACGTCCCTTCCGGTAGCTCTCGACCTTCAAGCCCCTCTCACCGTATAGACGCAGGTTCGGGAATCGTTCCGTGCAGATATCCCGGAGCCACATGATGATCTCGTCGTGATCCCCGTCCGGCACCGGCTTGACCTCGATCTTTCCGTTGATGAACTCCAGGCGCACGGTCTCGGGCGCCATGCGGGCCAGCTCTTCGAACTCTTCGGCGAGGAGCAGGGGCTGATCAGCGGTGCTGGGGGTCATGGTGTCGCCTCCTTGCCCCCATCGTGCCCCGACATCGGGTGGCGCGTCATGCACAGCGGTCATGCGTGATTCCTTTCGGGTTCGCGGTTGATGTACCGGAGGAGGGCCGCCCTGGCGTGGACCTCCTCGGGCGAGAGGGGCGCCGCCAGGGCGGCCGTGTGTGGTTCGCCCCGGCAGTCCCGGCAGAGGCCGCCGGGGAGTGCTTCGGGGCGGCCGGGGGTGGCACAGACGGTGCACTCGACGAGCAGGAGGCGTGTGGCTGCCGCCGGCTGCGGCTCGGGCGGCAACTTGTCGACGAGTCGACGGCGGGCGAGCGCGGCGGCGCGATGCACTTCCGGCGGCAGCCCGGCCGTGAGCGCGCGGACGACTTCGGCTTCGGTGGCGCCTCGTTCCAGCCATGGCGCTGCCAGCGGTTCGAGGGCGACGCAGTCGGCGTGCGACAGCGTCATGCGGGGGTCCGTGCGGCCGAGGGTGGCCAGGAGGGCGTACGCGCGTGAGCGCGGTGCGGGTGGGGCCTCCGGCCGGGGTGTGTTGCCCGTGAGGACGGCGGTCCACCAGGCGTCGTCCCGCGCGGTGCGCGAGAAGTACGTGCGCGTCACCCAGTGATACGCCCCGTCGTCACCCTTGAGGTGCTCCTTCACCCGTCGCAGGTGCCCGGCCTCCGACAGGCGCCGCAGCGCCGTGCGGCACGCGGCCTGGCCGTAGGCGGGGAGCTGGGCGGCGAGGGTTTTGGCGTCCATGGCCGCGCCCTCGGGCAGGCGGTCGACGAACGCGGCGATCTGCGCCTCACGGGGCGGCAGGTGCGCGAAGTCGGTGGCGGTACGCGGGGCTTGGCCCGGCGCGCTCTTCTTGCCGTAGCCGGGCTTGGCCATCGGGAAGGCGTGCGGGGAGCGCACGGCGGCGCTAGGGTTGGCGTCAGCCATGAGATCGAGTCCTTTTCGATCTTGATGGTCAGACCCCGGCCTGGTGTTGCTAGCACCTGCCGGGGTCGTTTGCTGTTCCGGACGCTAGAGGGTTGCGACCGTGCGTCGCAACCGGATCACACAAAGTGAACTCCGCGTGGTATACGCGCCATTGGGGAGGGTGGGTGGGTTCAGACCCGACCACCCATTCCTTACAGAAAGGGCTCGGAGCCCGGAGCTCAAGCCCCGGCCCCGCCGAGCGCCGCGACGAACGCCGTCCAGGACGGCGTCGGGACGGTCAGTTCCGGTCCGGTTATTCGCTTCGAGTCCCGGACCCGCACCTCCCGGGGCCCGGAGCGCAACACCTCGACGCAGTTGTCACCCGTCATGTTGCTGTAGCTGGATTTGAACCATGCCAACGTGCCGTTCACAGCTTCTCCAACAGGGCCGCGATGAAACGCGTGGACTCAACCGGGCTGAGGGCAACTTGGTGGATCAGCGAGAGCCCATGCGCAATGAGACCGACCCTTTCAGGGTCGGTTACCAGTACACCCGCGAAGCCGCCCTCCTGGTAGGCAATCCGCTCCTGGCCGGGCAGCTCCATCATGACGACTGAACCGTTGAGCTCCACCTGTAGTGCACCGATCGGCATGACTTGGATGTTCACATTGCGCCGTACCGCAACTTCCAGCAGGTGACGCAACTGCCCCTTATGGGTCGCGACATCGGCAAGTGGGCGGCACAAAGGCATCTCGCCGATGACGAAGGAGAACGCTGTCGACTGCGTGTCCAGCACGCGATGACGCCCCAACCTGACGGAGACCCGCTCCTCGATCGTCTCGTCATCCACCGGCGGCCAGCACCTGCCGAACAGCGCCCGTGCGGTTTCCTCCGTCTGCAGCAGGCCGGGAATGAGCATCGGCTCACTCGAACTGATCGCGATCGCCTCGGCCTCGTACCGGAAGAAGTCCTGCGCCGCAGGCCGGGGGCCCTCCGGAGTCAGATATGGATGCGCCGCCTCGAGCAACCCACCCGCCCCGCACATCTGATCCGCGACCTGCAGCACCCGCAAACTCGGCCGCCGCCGCCCCTGCTCCATCGACTTGATGGCCTCGTAGCCGTATCCGGCCTCCTTGGCGAGCGTTTCCCGCGAGACCCCGGACCGCTCCCGCCACCGCTTCAGCTGGTCTCCGCAGTACCGCCACCCGATCGGCGGCTGAGAGTCCGCTTCTCCCATGGGCCACCCCTTCCCATCGCTACCACTCAAAGTAGCCACGCATGAGCGCCCCGGCGCCGGGGATCGGCAACGTCACCCCCTCACGGCGCCCTGACCCAGGTGGGGCCCGATGTGCCGCGACCGCCCGTCCGGCATATCGTTCAGGTATGTCCGGTCGCGGCAAGCAGCCGGACGCGGCCGGTCTTCTGGATGAGGCCCTGGTCAGGGCCGTGCACCGCACAGGCGCCTCGGGCGGCAGCGTCTATCTGCTGGACCAGGAGGAGCAGACGCTGGTCACGGCGGTGATGTGTGGTGGGCCCGCCGAGGTCACCGAGCCGTGGTGGCGTCTGGCTGTCAGTCGCCAGAGCCCGGCGCCGCAGGCCGTGCGCGAGGACCGTCTGGTGTGGGTGGGCTCCCAGGAGGACATGGCGCGCCAGTATCCGCGCGGTGCGGCGACCTTCCCCCATCGGACGACGATGGCGTGTACTCCGCTCAGGGGCGTACACCGCTGCTGGGGGGCGCTCTCGCTGTCGTGGCACGTCGGCCGGTCGTCGCGGATCACCCGGCGGGAGCGCGGTCAGATCCTCTTCAGCGCCCGGCGCATCGCCCGCGTTCTGGACGAGGCCGGCGACCGTCCGGAGATCCCGGACCGCCCGCGTGTCGTCCCCGTGCACCTGGCCGCCGCGGAGCCGGTGCAGCCCGCCCTCGCGGCGGCCGACCTGGTCGAGCGCCTGCCGGAGGGCGTCCTGGCCATGGACCGCACGGGACGCGTCACGTTCGTCAGCAACACGGCCGTCGACCTGCTGGGCCGTACGCACGAGCAGTTGCTGGGCCGGGTGCTGTGGGAGGCCGTGCCGTGGCTGGGGACCGGTGCGTGCATGGAGACGTACCGCGCCGCTTGGTTCAGCGGTGAGCCGGTGGCCTGCACCGCTGAGCGCCCGCCGGGCCGGTGGCTCGACATCCGTCTCTACCCGGATGCCGGCGGCATCAGCGTTCTCATCGCCCCCAGCCGGACCGCCGACGCCGCGCAGCGCCGTCCGGTCGGGGCAGCGGCGGAATCCGCCGCCGCCGCGGGCCGGATCCACCAGCTGATGCACCTGGCTGCGGCGCTGACGGAGACCGTGAGCGTGCAGGACGTCGTCGACCTGATCGAGGAGCTGGTCCTCCCCACCTTCGGCGCCGACGGCCTGATCATGGCAACGGCCGAAGCCGGCCGGCTGGTGTCCATCGGCTCCCTCGGCTACGACCCGGCGCTGATCGACCAGCTGGAGGGGCTGCCGATGGACGCCGACACCACCCCCGTCGGGCACGCCCTGGCCACCGGTGCCCCGTCCTTCTTCGCCAACCGCGCCGAACTGTCCCACGGCTACCCCGACACTCCACAGCTCAGCGACAAGCAGGCATGGGCGTTCCTGCCGCTGATCACCTCGGGGCGCCCCATCGGCTGCTGCGTGCTCGCCTACAGCCGGCCGCACGACTTCTCCGTCGACGAACGCGCCACCCTCACCCCCCTGGCGAGCCTCATCGCCCAGGCCCTGGACCGGGCCCGGCTCTACGACGCCAAGCACAACCTCGCCCACGCCCTGCAGAAGCGCCTGCTGCCCCGCGCCCTGCCCACCGTCGCCGGGCTGAACGTCGCCGCCCGCTACCTCCCGACCAGCCACGGCCTCGACATCGGCGGCGACTTCTACGACCTGGTCCGCCTGACGGACACCACGGTCGCCGCCGTCATCGGCGACGTGCAGGGCCACGACGTGACCGCCGCCGCGCTGATGGGGCAGGTCCGTACGGTGATCCACTCCCACGCCACGTCCGGTGCCGGCGCGTACCCCGACGAGGTCCTCGGCCGGACGAACCGCGACCTCACGGACATGGACCCCGGCCGGTTCATCACCTGCCTCTACGCCCACCTGGACCTCGCGAGCCGGCGGATCACCCTCGCCAGCGCCGGTCACCCGCCCCCGCTCCTGCACCGGCCGGGACACCGGGCCGGCACCGTGGACGTCGACCCCGGTCCACCGCTGGGCATCGGCTTCGACGCCCCGTACGCCGTGACCACGCTGTCCGTGCCGGCCGGGGCCGTCCTCGCCCTCTACACCGACGGGCTCGTGGAGACGTCCGGCACCGACATCGACGAGACCACCGCGGACATCGCGCGCGCCCTCGCCGACGCGAGCGGCCTCCCCCTGCACCACGTCATCGACAGCCTCGTCCAGCACGCCTGCCCCACCGGCCAGCACGCGGACGACATCGCGCTGCTGCTCCTGCAGCCGACGGCCTGAGGCGGCCATCACGGGCTCGCGCCCCGAACGCCCTGATCCTCCCGCCCCGAACGGGCGAGGGCGGCGGCCTCGCGGCTGCCTCTCTCGGCGCTGAAGACGTGCACGACCAGGCCGGTCTCGCCGGGCGCCGCCGGGACGTGGAGGGTCTCGTAGTCGAGGGTGAGCAGGCCGGCCGTCGGGTGCCGTACGCGCTTGCGGCCCGCCGCGCACATCACGACCTCGCCGGTGGCCCAGATGCGCCGGAAGTCGTCGCTGCGGGCGGACAGGTCGGTGATGAGGGCGGAGAGTTCCGCGTCGTCGGGGTAGCGGCCCGCGGCGACCCGTAGTTGGCCCACGGCCTCCACCGCCCGGTCCTCCCACTCCGGGAAGACGGCGCGGGAGGCGGGGTCGAGGAAGAGGAACCGGGCCTGGTTCCGGTCGCGGCGGGCCGGGTCGGAGAGGCCGCCCATGAGGTCGTCGCCCAGGCTGTTCCAGGCCACGACGTCGAGCCGGTGGTCCGTCACGAAGGCCGGAAAGTGGGCCATGGCGTCGAGAAGCCGCTGGAGGAGGGGGCTGACCCGGGCACGGGGCGCGGGGCCGCGCCCGGCGCAGGCCAGGGTGGCGAGGTGTCCGCGTTCCGCCGCGTCGAGGCCGAGTGCCGTGGCGAGCGCATCGAGCACCTCGGGGGACGGCTGGGTGGCACGGCCCTGTTCGAGGCGCACGTAGTAGTCCACACTGATCCCGGCGAGCTGGGCCAACTCCTCGCGGCGCAGCCCGCGTACGCGTCGGCGACGGCCGCCGGTGAGGCCGACGTGCTCCGGTGCGACACGGCCCCGGCGGGCGCGCAGAAAGCCGCCGAGCGCCCGTCCGTTGTCGCCGATCCCGTCGATGCGGTCCACCCCGTTCATGCGTTCCAGTATGGGTGGCCCTCGCAGTACCAGGATTGTCGTTCCGCCGTTGAACAGGGTGCTGGCTGCCCGGTCGCGCCCGGGAGAACGTAGCGGCATGACCGAAACCACGCCGCAGCAGCCGAAGAAGATCCTCGTCGTCAGCGCCCACCCCGAACCCCGTTCGCTCAACGCCGCGCTGGCCGCGTTCGCGGTGGAGAGGCTGCGCGCGGCGGGGCACGAGGTGCGGGTGTCCGACCTCCACGCGATGAAGTGGAAGGCGACGGTGGACGCCGACGACTTCCCCGACCACACCGGGGACCGGCGGCTGCAGGTGATGGGCGCCTCGGAGCGCGCCACGCTGGCGGGGCGGCTGTCGCCGGACATCGCGGAGGAGCAGGAGAAGGTGCGCTGGTCGGACGCGGTGATCCTGCAGTTCCCGATGTGGTGGTTCTCGGCGCCCGCAATCCTGAAGGGCTGGATCGACCGGGTGTTCACCAGCGGGTTCGCCTACGGCCCGAAGGTCCCCCCGCCCTACAGCGAGGGCACCCTGGCGGGGCGGCGGGCGCTGATATCGGTGACGGCCGGCGCCCGCGAGTCGGCGTTCTCCGACCGGGGCATCCACGGGCGGCTGGAGGACGTCCTCCACCCTCTGCAGCACGGCCTGTTCTGGTTCACCGGCATGGCACCGCTCGAACCCTTCGCGGTGTACGGCTCGAACGACCTGCCGGAGGAGCGCTTCGAGGCCGCGAAGCGGGCGTACGGGCGGCGGCTCGACACGCTGTTCACGGACGAGCCGGTCCCGTACCGCACGCTCGTCGGCAGCGACTACGACCACGACATGCGGCTGTTGCCGGGCGTGGAGGCGGCGGGGACGACCGGGCTGGACCTGCACGTCCGCCCGCGCGGCTGAGCGGGCGGGGGCCACCCGGCGGTGCCCAGGTGTCCCTGGGCGCACGCACCGTCCGCGTCAGAGGTCCTTGAAGGGCGGGGTGATTCTCGTGACGACGATCAATCGTTTTCGACGCAGTGGGAGAAAGTAGAAGTAGCCGCCATAGGCATGCAACTCCCTCATCCCACCCCCGCGCTTCGGGCCGATTCCCACGTTCTCGATATCCGCCCCCATGCCCGCCAGCTCGACGAGTTCGGCGACGAGACGCTCGACTTCAGCCACAAAGTCGCCGGGAACGCCTCCCGCGACGTGCTCGCGGTCCGGGTCGTACTCCCAGGACCAGACATCGCTCAACGCCGCCCGTACCCGATCGCCTCGTGGGCATCGTCGAGAATGCGGCCGAGCTCGGATGTCGCCGCGCGGATCTGCTCCCGATCGTCCAACGTGACCGCAAGGTCCTCGAGCTCCTGGAACCGTGCCGCCACGCGCGGCTGGCGCTGGATCCACACGTAGACGGCCCAGCGCGTGGTGAACCGCCACAGGGGGCCGAATTCCGCTCGTTGCTGAGCCGGATCCACGGCCTCGTCCACCGCGTCGTCCAGCTGACTGGCGAATTCGGGCAGCGAGGCAGGCATGATCTTCGCGACGGCTCGCCGCAAATGGGTCACCGTAGTCGGCGGCTGCGGGATCAGCGGGCGCTCGGGAACATCGGCGGTCATAGGTTCTCCCATGGACAGGATTCTGTTCCGTGCGCCCACCGTACCCAGGTCAAACAGGCATACGACCACCTGATCGGGCAGGCGCGCGAACGCCCGCCCGACGGCCGTCTACGAGTACAGGTTGTCCTTGCTCAGCTCGTGGAAGTGGTCGTGGCTGTGCTCATGACCGTGCCCGTGCCCGTGCCCGTGCTCATGGTCGTGCCCGTCGGCACCCGGTACGTGCGGCTCCGTGACCGGCAGGGAGGAGTCCGCCGACAGGTCCCAGGAGGAGGCCGCGCGGTTTCGGGCGACCATTTCGGCGCCGAGGGCGGCGACCATCGCGCCGTTGTCGGTGCAGAGCTTGGGGCGCGGGACGCGCAGCGTGATGCCGGCGTCCTCGCAGCGGCGCTGGGCCATGGCGCGCAGCCTCGTGTTCGCCGCGACGCCGCCGCCGATCATGAGGTGGTCGACGCCGTGGTCCTTGCAGGCGCGGACGGCCTTCCTCGTGAGGACGTCCACGACCGCCTCCTGGAAGGAGGCGGCGACGTCCGCGACGGGGACGTTCTCGCCGGCGGCGCGCTTGGCCTCGATCCAGCGGGCGACGGCGGTCTTGAGGCCGGAGAAGGAGAAGTCGTATATCGGGTCGCGCGGGCCGGTGAGGCCGCGCGGGAAGCGGATGGCGTCGGGGTCGCCCTCGCGGGCGTAGCGGTCGATGACCGGGCCGCCGGGGAAGCCGAGGTTCAGCACGCGGGCGATCTTGTCGAAGGCCTCGCCGGCCGCGTCGTCGATGGTGGAGCCGAGGGGGCGGACGTCGGCGGTGATGTCCGGGGCCAGCAGCAGGGAGGAGTGGCCGCCGCTGACCAGCAGGGCCATGGTCGGCTCGGGGAGGGCGCCGTGCTCGAGCTGGTCGACGCAGATGTGCGAGGCGAGGTGGTTGACGCCGTAGAGCGGCTTGCCCAGGGCGTAGGCGTAGGCCTTGGCGGCGGAGACGCCGACGAGGAGGGCGCCGGCGAGGCCGGGGCCGGCGGTGACGGCGATGCCGTCGAGGTCCTTCGCGCTGACCCCGGCGTCCTTCAGGGCGCGCTGGATCGTCGGGACCATGGCCTCCAGGTGCGCCCGGCTGGCGACCTCGGGGACCACGCCGCCGAAGCGGGCGTGCTCGTCGACGCTGGAGGCGACGGCGTCGGCGAGCAGCGTGTGGCCTCGGACGATGCCGACGCCGGTCTCGTCGCAGGAGGTCTCGATGCCGAGGACGAGGGGTTCGTCAGCCTTACGAGCCATGGGTCATTCCTTGCACTGCGAAGTTCGGATCGGTCAGACGCATCACGAGCGCGTCGATGTTGCCGGGCTGGTAGTAGCCCCGGCGGACGCCTACGGGCTCGAAGCCGAAGCGTTCGTACAGGCGCTGGGCGCGGGTGTTGTCGACGCGCACCTCGAGCAGTACCTCGCGGCACTCGAAGGCGGTCGCGGTCGTGAGGAGTTCGGTGAGCAGCCGGGCGCCCAGGCCGGTGCTCCAGTGCTCCTGGGCGACGGCGATGGTCTGCACGTCGCCCGTGCCGTCGATGGCGGCGAGGCCGGCGTAGCCGACGATCCGGCCGTCCGGGTCGACCGCGACGACGTAGCGGCGGTTGGCGTTCGCGCCGCGCGCGTGCGCCAGCTCCGACCAGAACAGGCCCTTGGACCAGGCGTCCTGCGGGAAGAGCGCCTTCTCCAGCTCCAGCACCGGCCCGATGTCCCACCAGCGCATCTCGCGGATGCCGACCGCCGCGGCTGACCCGGTCACTGCGGTGTGACCACCTTGTAGTTGGCCGGCACCTGGGCGTCGGGGCGGCGCAGGTACAGCGGCTGAGGGGGCAGGAACTCGCCGCCGGTGCGCAGCTTCTCGACCGCCAGGGCGGCGAGCGCGCCCGCAGACTGGTGCTGCGGCAGGTCGGCGCGTACGTCGGTGAAGGAGTCGGGGTAGAGGGCGGCGCCCGCGCCGACGGCGGTCAGGCCCTCCACGCGCTCGGCGAGCTCGGCCGGGCGGTCCACGGCGGGTTCGGTGACGCGGGTGCGGGCGTCGGCGTACCGCGCCCAGTAGACCTCCTTGCGGCGGGCGTCCGTCGCGACGACGAATTCGCCCTCGAGGCCCGCCTGCCCGGCGGCGAAGGCGATGCCGTCGAGCGTGCACAGGCTGTGGACGGGCACCTCCAGCACGGAGGCGAAGGTCGCGGCGGTGACGATGCCGACGCGCAGGCCGGTGTAGGGGCCGGGGCCGACGCCCACGACGATGCCGGTCACGGCGTCCAGCTTGCGCCCCGCCTCGGCCAGCACCCGGTCCACGGCGGGCAGCAGCAGCTCCCCGTGCCGGCGGGCGTCGACCTGGCTCGACTCGGCGATGACGGACTCGCCGTCGTGGAGGGCGACGGTGACAGCGGGGGTGGCGGTATCCAGAGCGAGCAGCAGCACGTGACAAGCCTACGGCGCGCCATGGGGCGTCCGGTGCGCGCATTGGCCTTCGCCGGGGGCGCGGCGGGGTCGCGGGTGGGTGCTACCGTCAGCCGCATAGCCGTGCGAGCGGCTGTATGAGCAGGACGTACGACGAGTACGGGCGGGTACGACCGGCACGGGCCGGTACGGACGGACCCGTACGCGGGACGAAAGGGTGCGCACCGTGGCACGCAGCAGCTCGGGGGCGATCGTGGCCGTGCTCACGGCGGCGGCGCTGGGCGGGGTCGGTTTCCTCGCGTTCCAGGCGGAGGCCGCTCCGGACCGCCCCGCGAGCGCGCACGCCCCGGCCAAGGCCGGCAAGGACAAGACCGAGGACACGGGCGGCAAGGACAAGACCGGCGGCGCCGGGGCGGACCAGGGCCAGGCGCAGAACGCCGTTCCGGAGAACTCCGGCACCGGGCTGCGAGTGGTCTACGGGCTCGCGCAGAAGCGCGTGTGGCTGGTCGGCTCGGACGGCAAGGCCACCCGGACGTACGAGGTGGCGCCCAGCACCGTCAGCCCGCCGCCCGGCGCGTACACGGTCACCTCGCGCTCCCCGCAGGTCACCGGCTCGGACGGCATTCCGATCGAGCACGTGGTGCGCTTCCACAAGGACGCCACCGGGATCGTCTTCGGCTTCAGCGCCGCCGTCGACGGCTCGTCGCCGAAGCCGGACCCGGCGAAGAAGACCGGCGGCATCCGCGAGCAGCCCGCGGACGGGCGGGCGATGTGGGAGTTCGCGGTGAACAACACCAAGGTGGTCGTCGTCCCGTAGCCGGGCGACGAACGTAAAGACCTGGCGTTCGGGGGGCGTGGCAGCGGCCGCGTCCCCCGTTCGGGCTATTCGGGGCCGTGTCGCGCGCGTCGGCGCGTCAGGCGGCGTCGCGCTCCTCGGCGTGGTGGCCGGTGTGCGGGGTGTGCGACGTGTTCTCGTCGGGCTCGCGGGTGGCGCGGGGGGCCTTCGGCGGCGTGGAGACCGCGTCGGCCGCGGCGCAGGCGGCGAGGACATCGCGCACCGACAGGGGGCGCGGACGCTCCTCCGAGCGGTCCGTCAGGGGGGCAGCGGGCTCGTGGGCCGTCATGAATGCCTCCTGGAGCAGCTCGGGCCGGGAGAGCGGTTAGGCAGGCCTAACCATCTCTCCGTTCTCCATGTGACCACGCGCGACACCGCGCGCGCAACATCTTCCCGACGGCTTGTCGGAAAGTACAGCCCGACCCGTTCCCCGGCCCGTTCCCGACCCGTTGCCCAGCCCCCGTCGCCCTGGCCCTAGCCCAGCGGGGTGAGGTCCACGCCCGTCCAGCGCTCGCCGACGCCGGTGACGGTCACGCTGCGCACGTCGTCCGCCGCGTCGGCGTCGTCCCCGTCGACGACAGTCGGGGCGTCCGCGCCGACCGCCCGCTCGATGACGACGCGCAGGCGGTCCTCGGACAGGTCCTCGACCTTGCCGTCGCCCCACTCCACGACGACGACCGACTCGGGCAGCGAGACGTCCAGGTCCAGGTCCTCCATCTCGTCCAGGCCGCCGGACAGCCGGTAGGCGTCGACGTGGACCAGCGCCGGGCCGTCGCCGAGCGGCGGGTGGACGCGGGCGATGACGAAGGTCGGGGAGGTGACGGCGCCGCGCACGCCGAGGCCCTCGCCCAGCCCGCGGGTCATCGTCGTCTTGCCGGCACCCAGCTCGCCGGAGAGCAGGACCAGGTCGCCCGGCCGGAGCAGCGCGGCCAGCCTGCGGCCCAACTCGCGCATGTCTTCAGCCGACTTGACGGTGAGCCGCGCGGCCGTGGCGGCGGAGGTGTCGTGCGGGACGTTCATATCCGCCGATGGTACGGGGTGCCGTGGCGTGGCGCGGAGCCCTACTCGGGCGCGGCCCGGTGCTCGCCGCGCGCCCATGCTCCGCGGCCGCCGGAGCGGCTGCCGGCCAGGCCGGCGGGCACCTGCGCCAGCAGCTCCGACAGCTTCTCGCACACCAGCTGCGGCTGCTCGAGCATCACCAGGTGCCCCGCGCCGGGCACGACCACCAGGCCCGCGTGCGGCAGGGCGTCGGCGATGACCTCGCTGTGGGAGCTCGGGGTGATCAGGTCCTTCTCGCCCGCGAGGACGAGCACGGGCCGGCCCGCGAAGGCGCTCAGCGCGGCGACCTTGTCATGCGCGTCGAAGGCCGGATAGAACTCGGCGACCACGTCCACCGGCGTCGCCTCGATCAGCCGCTCGGCGAACCGGGCCACCACGGGATCGACGTCCCGCGTGCCGAACGAATAGCGCTTGATGATCGCGCCGACGATGTCGGAGGTGGCCCGGCGACCCTTCTCGACCAGGTCGGTCCGGTCCGTCATCAGCTTGAAGGCCCCGGGCAGCACCGCCCGGCGCACGAGGTTCATCCCGGCGACCGGCAGCCCGTACGTCACCTCGGACAGCAGGCCCGGGGACGTGCCGACGAAGGCCGCCGCGGCCACCCGCTCCGCGATCAGGGACGGGAACTGGTCGGCCAGCGCCATCATCGTCATGCCGCCCATCGAATGCCCCACCAGCACCAGCGGCCCCTCGGGGGCGGCGGCGTCGATGACGGCCTTGAGGTCACGGCCGAGCCGGTCGATGGTCACGGGCTCGCCGCCGTCGCGCCGCGCCTTGCCGCGCCCGGAGCGGCCGTGGCTGCGCTGGTCCCAGAAGACCGTGCGCACGACGCCGCGCAGGGCGGCGCGCTGGAAGTGCCAGGAGTCCTGGTTGAGGCAGTAGCCGTGGCTGAACACGACGGTGACGGGAGGGGCCGGCTTCCGCCCGAGCAACCGGGGACGCCCGCCGTCCGCCGGCTGCCCCTCCACCTCGTCCACCTCGTAGTGGAGGGACGTTCCGTCGTCGGCGACGGCGACGCCGGGCGTGCCGCGCAGGGTGCCGTACGGGCCCACCGCGTCCAGGGCGAGCCGGGCCTTGCGGCGCATTCCGCGCCCCACGGTCAGCCGCTCGACGGCGACGCCGACCGCGGCCCCGGCGGCGACCAGGCCGACCGCGGCCCCGGCGACACCCGCCCCGCGCCGCCAGGCCGCGGCGCCCATGCCCGCGACCCCGCCGGTCCTCGCGGCCGCCGCCGCGGCCGCTACCGCTTCCGCCGCCGTGCCCGCGCTGTCGCCGCCCTCGCCCATGTCGTCACTCCCCCGTGTCGTGGCTCGTGCTGTCCTCCGGGATCTCCCCGGTATAGACGCGGGGCACGCGTGCCGAGATGCGCGTGACGACTTCATAGGCGATGGTTCCGGTCGCCCTGGCCCAGTCCTCGGCGGTCGGCTCGCCCCGGTCACCGGGGCCGAACAGCACCGCCTCGTCGCCGACGCGGGCGGTGTCGCCGCCCAGATCCACCACGAACTGGTCCATGGCGACACGGCCCGCGACCGTCCGCCACTTGCCTCCCACCAGCACCGGACCGGTGCCGCTGGCGGCGCGCGGGATGCCGTCCGCGTAGCCCACGGGGACCAGCGCGAGGGTGGTCTCGCCGGGGGTGACGTAGAGATGGCCGTAAGAGACCCCGTGCCCGCCCGGCACCCGCTTGACGGAGGCCAGGGACGCGGTGAGCGTCATGACGGGCCTGAGGCCGAAGTCCTCGGGAAGGCCGACCTCGGGGCTGGGCGATATGCCGTACATCGCCACGCCCGTCCGCACCAGGTCGTAGTGGGTCTCGGGGAGGGTGAGGGTGGCCGGCGAGTTGGCGATGTGGCGGACCTCGGGGGTCAGCCCCTCGCGCGCGGCATAGGACAGCGCGTCCTCGAAGACGCCCAGCTGGGCGCGGATCGAGGGATGGCCCGGCTCGTCGGCGCACGCGAAGTGCGACCACACGCCGGTGACCTTGACCAGACCGGCCCGCTCGGCGTCACGGGCGGCGGCGACGAGCTTCTCCCAGTCGCCGGGCTGGCAGCCGTTGCGACCGAGACCGGTGTCGATCTTCAGCTGCACGCGGGCGGGACGGCCCGCCGCGCGCACGGCCGCGGTGACCTCCTCCAGGGCCCACAGGCCGCTGACCGAGACGTCGATGTCGGCCTCCACGGCCTCCCGCCACGGCCCGCCGGGCGTCCACAGCCAGCACAGCAGCCGACCCGTGTCGCCCGCGGCACGCAGCGCCAGCGCCTCCTGCGGCGTGGCCGTACCGAGCCACTCGGCACCGGCCTGCCGGGCCGCCCGCGCACAGGGCACCGCCCCGTGCCCGTACGCGTCGGCCTTGACGACGGCCATCAGCTGCGCCCGGGGGGCGCGAGCCCGCAGAGCACGTACGTTGGCCCGCAGGGCGGCCAGGTCGACCACAGCACGGGCGCGCATCGGTGTCTCACTCATCCCCGCCAGTGTCTCAGGCCGGGCCGCCGGGCGGATCGCCTGGGGGAACGCAGCGGTCCGTTTGCCGGGAACGTATTGGTCTGGCTGCCGCCGGGGCGACCCCGCTCCCCCCTGGCCACCGGCCCGGTGGTCACAGGCCGCCCGCCTGCGCCAGGCTGGCCCCATGAGGACTGCCCACAGCGTGGAAACCGTACGGACCGCCGAGCGAGCTCTCATGGCCGAGCTGCCACCCGGCACCCTGATGCAGCGCGCGGCCGCCGGTCTCGCGGCCGCCTGCGCCGACCTGCTCGGCCGCCGCGTCTACGGCGCCCGCGTCACCCTCCTGACCGGCAGCGGCGACAACGGCGGCGACGCCCTCTACGCCGGCGCCCGCCTCGCCCGGCGCGGCGCGGGCGTCACGGCGGTCCTGACGGCCCCCGGAAGGGCGCACGAGGGCGGCCTGCGCGCCCTGCGCGCGGCCGGCGGGCGCGTCGTGCCCGCCGACGACGGCGTACGCGCCGTGCGGCGCGCCGACCTCGTCGTCGACGGCATCGTCGGAATCGGCGGCAAGGGCGGGCTGCGCCCGGAGGCCGAGGCCCTGGTCCTCGCCGCCGAGGACGCGGGCGCGCTGATCGTCGCCGTCGACCTGCCCAGCGGCGTCGACGCCGACACGGGCGAGGTACGCGGCGCGGCCGTACGGGCGGACGCGACGGTGACCTTCGGCGCGTACAAGCCCGGCCTCCTCATCGACCCGGCGCGCGAGTACGCCGGCGCGCTGCGGCTCGTCGACATCGGCCTGGGCCCGTGGCTGCCGGCCGAACCGGACGTGGAGGCGCCGCAGCACGCCGACATCGCCCGCCTGCTGCCGTACCCGGCCGCCGAGAGCGACAAGTACCGGCGCGGCGTCATCGGCATCGTCGCCGGCTCCGCCCGCTACCCCGGCGCGGCGGTCCTCGCCGTCGCCGGCGCCCTGAGCGGCGGCGCGGGCGCCGTGCGCTACGCGGGCCCGGCGGTCGACGCGGTGATCTCGCGCTTCCCCGAGACCCTGGTGACGACCGGCCCGCCGTCCAAGGCCGGCCGCGTACAGGCCTGGGTCGTCGGCCCCGGCCTCGGCGACGGCGCGGACGCCCGGCAGGCACTCGAGGACGTCCTCGCCTCCGACGTGCCGGTACTCATCGACGCGGACGGCCTACGACTGCTCGACCCGGAGGCGGTACGCGCCCGGGCCGCCCGGACGCTGATCACCCCGCACGCCGGCGAGGCCGCCGTACTGCTCGGTGTCTCCCGCGAGGAGGTCGAGACCCAGCGCCTGGCCTCGGTACGGGCGCTGGCCGACCGCTACGGCGTGACCGCCCTGCTCAAGGGCTCCACCACCCTCGTCGCCGACGCCACCGGCCCGGTCCGGGCCAACCCGACCGGCACCCCCTGGCTGGCCACGGCCGGAAGCGGCGACGTCCTGTCCGGACTGACCGGCTCCCTGCTGGCCGCGGGCCTCCCGGCGATCGACGCGGCGGCGGTGGGGGCGTACCTGCACGGCCTGGCCGCCCGCCGGCTCGGGACCGCGCCGCTCACGGCTCTTGGTGTGGCGGGGGCGCTGCGGGAGGTTTGGCGGGATGTGGCAGAGGGGTGAGGGGGCGGTCAGGGGTCCGTCGGCTAGAACAGTGTCTCGAAGTCCAGGTCCCAGCCGTCGCCGAGCAGCTCGCGGTTCAGGATGGGCCCCGGGTAGTGGATGCACAGACTGAATGGTGTGGAGTCCCGCAGGTGTGCCAGGTCGATCGGCTCGCTGTCGGCGCCATCAGCAACGACAGTCACGCGTTCGATCATCGGGAAGGCTTTCGACAGAAGGGCCAGGCCCTCGAGGCCGGTGGGCGCTTGCAAGTAAAGCTGCCGCACCTGGGGCATCGGCCGCACCTGCGCCAGCGAGGTCAGGTCCGCCTCGCACCAGCCCAGCCCGGTCAGCCGGGGGAGCGTCTCCAGGCCGTACTGCCGCAGATCCGCGCCCGGGTGGCCAAAGAACACCGTCTCCAGACGAGAGTGGTGACTCAGGCCTGTCAGCCGGATGCCGCCGGCGTCAGAGCCCAAGGAGAGATACGTCAGCCCGGGCGGCAACGGCAGCTCCCCTGACGGATCGAACGAGCGGACGTTGAGGTTCGTCAGCGCCGGAGTGTCGAGGTCGGCAAGGTCCTCGGCGGTCAGCAGGCCGTCGACCTGCACCTCGGGCCGGCCCCCGAGCCGTTTGAGCGCGGCGACGTGCTCGCCGGACTTCACCACGAAGGCCAGCCGGCCCCAGCCATTGTCCTCGTGGGCCAGCCGCGCGATCACCGCGTCCGCGTACCGCTGCGTGTCGAAGCGGTCCCAGGCCCACGCCAGCTGCGCCCGGACCCCCAGCGACGGGTGGTCCGCGTACCGCGCCAGCAGTGGAATCGCCTGGTCGTCCGCCACCGTCGTCGCCGCGACGACCACCGCGTAGGCAACCTCCTCCGACAGGCCCTCCGGCCCCGGCAGCAAGTCCAGCACCACCGGCCCTACCGTCGCGAGCTCCTTCGCGGACTCCATGTCGCGCGGCGGCACCAGCTCGGCCGCCGCCTGCTCGACTCGCGTACGCACCTCCCAGTCGACCTCGGTGGCGTGCTCGAGGCAGGCGGCGGCCAGCAGGTGCAGGCGAGCCCTATAGGCCTCTTCCTTCTGCCCCCGCTCCAGCAGCATCCGCAGCAGCTCGGCCCGCGCCCGGGGCGGCGCGTGGCCCACCGCCATGCGCAGGACGTCCTCCCACTGATCGTCGTGGGCGTGGTTGACGAGCAGGTCGAAGTCCCAGTCGTCGACGGCGGCCTGGGCGCCCAGGTAGTCCTGGAAGGTGCGGTGGACGAAGTCCAGGGTCTCGCTCGTCGGCTGCCGGAGCAGGCCGCTGCGTACCACCAGGTGCCGCAATATGTCCTCGGCGCTCCCCCGGGCCGCCACCGCCGGCATGGCGGGCAGGGCCCGTTCCAGGATCTCCACGGCCTTGTGCCACTCGATCTCGGAGCGGCCGTTTCTGATCAGCCAGTAGGCGATCTTCTGGAGGAGGGCGGTCTGCGCCTGTTCCAGCTCGGGGCCCTCCAGGCCGACGGCGATCTCGCGCTCGCGGTCCCGCCGGATGAGGAGGAGGTCCAGTGCGGCGCGGTAGAGCTCCATGCGGCCGTGGGGGAGGTATCCGCGGCGCGAGCGGTTGAGTGCGCAGATCAGGGCGCACATCAGGGGGTTGGTGGCCAGCCGTCCCAGGTCGCGTTTGGCGACGACCGCCGCCGACAGGGCGTCGCGGAAGGCCCGTAGCCGTTCGTCGTGCCGCAGGCCCGCCGCGTCGTGCCAGCGGTGGATGAAGGCCAGGACGTCGCCGCGGCTCATGGGCAGGAGCTCGAGCTCGGTGAAGCCGGCGTCGGCCAGCCAGCCCTCGCGTACGGCGGAGGGGCGGGTCGTGATGACGTACCGGGCCTCGGGGTAGGCGGCCAGCAGATCCTTGACCCAGGCCAGGGTGCGGCGGCGGTCGGCCTCGGGGACCTCGTCGACGCCGTCGATGAGCAGCAGTGCCGTGCCCTCGGTCAGCCGCCGGGTGGCCCATCCCCGGGCGGCGGGCAGTCCGGCCAGCGGTCGGGCGGCGGCCTCGAGGAACTCCTCGGGCTGTGGGAGTTCGCCGCGCCGGATGAGCGTCCGCAGGGGCAGGGTCAGCGGCATGCATCCGCTCAGGTGGCCTAACCCCGGGGGCAGCTCTCCCCGGGCGGTGATCGTGGCGAGCCACTGCAGCAGCGTGGTCTTGCCCGAGCCGGCCGCGCCCCGCAGCAGCACCCGTTTGTGCCCGGAGAGCGCCTCCTCCGCGCGCTTGGGCGACGGCACGGACCGGGCCGTCGGGCCGCCGCCGGGCAGTTCGAAGCCCTCCGCGGTCATGACCCGGCCGCCGCCCGACAGCTCGAGGCTGAGGTAGGCGGCGTCCAGCGGCCAGGTCTCCCCGTCGCCGTCGCCGAGCGTCAGCCCGATGATGGTCAGCTCGCCGGACTTGCCGACGATGAAGTCGCGTAACCGGCGTTCGAACGCCTCCACCTCGAGCTGCTGGGGCGAGGCGAGCGAACGCGACTCCGGCTTGTGGCCGGCGAGCAGGCACTCCTGCAGGAAGCGGAAGTCCTGCCACAGCGTCTCCGACGGCGTGACCGTCAGCCGCCCGTGCCGCCACCCGCCCGGGTCGGCGCACACGACGCCGGCGAGCAGCCCGTCCACGAAGACGGCGGCCCCCGACATCCCGGCCCACGGCGAACCGCCGTCGGGCTGCGGCGCCGGCGCGCCGTGGTCGCTGTCGAGGACGTGCCGGCCGCTGAGGAGATGGCTGCCGGGCTTGAGAGCGCCGACGACCTGTTCGGTGTCGAGGTCGCCCGCCGCGTCCCGCTGGACGTGCGGGTAGCCGATGGCCTGCGCGCCGGGCCAGGCCCGCAGGTCGTACGCGCGCCCCCACACCAGCGGCTCGAAGGCGGCGGCCGTCTCCTCGTCGACGACGTCCCGCTCGGCGACGAGCAGGGCGACGTCACAGCGGCGGTTGTCGTCGCGCGCCCATGCCACCCGGCAGCGCACCTTGCCGACCCCGCCGGGGACGATCACCGTGGGGGCCTCGCAGTCGCCGACGACGTGTGCCGCGGTCAGGACGAGGTTCGGTGCCAGCAGATAGCCGCTGCCCTGGGTTCGCCCGCCGAACACCGCCGCAATGCGCTCCCTTGCCGGATGCACGCCGCCGCCCCCTTCGCCTCCGCCGTCCCACCTGACGATACGACAGCAGGACGGCGGGGGACGGGGGATCACATCAGGCGGCGCGCAGCCCGGCGATCAGCCATTCGACGGCAGGCCCCATATCCGGCGCGGGCCAGCCGTTGATCACGGCGAGGAGCCGCCAGTAGCGCTCGTAGCGGGAGTCGTTGCCGATCTCCAGCCGCTCCAGCAGCCACCGCCGGAACTCCGGGCCGTCCTCGCGCCCGGCGAGCCCGGCGCACTGCCGCGCCAGCTCGTCGACGAGCGGCCGCGCCGCCTCCGACTCCGGTGCGAGGCCGGCCTTCCGCGCCTCGGCGGTCCGCTCGCGGATCAGGTCGGCCAGCCTTCGCGCCTCGTCCGGCTCGGGCTGCCCGGCCTCGTCCCGCGCCCGGATCTGGTCCTCGGCGGCGCGTCGCATGCCGGCGCGGAAGTCCTCGTCCTGGACGAGCCCGGCGAGCTCCACCCAGGCGTCGACCTGCTCCGGCGCCGGGTCGTCGGGCAGGACCGGCATGGCGTCGCGCAGGGTGGCCAGGAAGCCGGGGTCGACGTCCAGGCCCTCGAAGGCGTTGTCGATGAAGTCGTGGATGAGGCGGCGGCGTTCCCGGTCGGTCAGGTGGGCGAGAGTGTGCATGAGTTCCATCTCCTCCGGTGTGGACCCGCGTCCGGCGACGGCTCGGAGGACGGCCTGGCGCAGCCGCAGGGTGCGGATCTGCGTCTCCAGCGCCTCGGCGTGCACCGCGGCGACCTCGGCGACGGTCACTTCGCGCTCCAGCACCTGCCGGATGGTCGCGAGGCCGACCCCGAGGTCGCGCAGCGTACGGACGAGGCCGAGCCGGGCCAGGGCGTCCTGCCCGTAGAGCCGGTAGCCGGCGGGCGTACGGTCGGCCGGCGGCACCACGCCCTCGTCGGACCAGAACCGGATCGTCTTGACCGTGAGACCGGTCAGACGAGCCAGCTCGCCGATGGAGTAGAGGGAGGTGTCGCCGTCCATGCCCGCCACCTTGGTGTCTCCCGTCGCTGGAGAGTCAAAGCGTAGGCACGGACACCGCTTCGGACCGTCCTGGCGGTCCTACGGGCGGGGCCGCTCCCGGCCCACGGCCTCGCTCGCCGCGCCCACCGCTATGCCCAGGGCGATCATCACGACGTAGCTGTAGACCTCGTAGCCGCCGGGCGCGAGGAAGCGCAGGAAGCCGAACAGGCGGAACCATCCGAGCCATTCGTGGAGCAGGCAGCTGATGCCGCCGACGATCAGGACGAAGCTGACGAAGCCCAGCAGGCGCTTGAGGGGATTGTTCATGCCCCGACGGTACGAAGGGCGGGCCGTGCCCCGCATCGGCCGTAGGGAGCCGGTTCGAGGGCCGTGAGGCGACCAAAGTCTCCGGCCGCACGGCCGCCCGTCATCCGAAAGTATCCGCCCGCCCGGCGGCGGCCCGGCGCCCTCGAACAGAACCGTAGATTCGCCGTCATGCACCACGTTCACCGAACCCGCCGCGACTGGGCCGCCGACATCGGGCTGTTCCTCTTCGCGGCCTGCTTCGCCGCGATCAGCTCGCGGTCGATCCCGCTGCCGCAGGACATGGGCCCGGGCTGGCAGGCCGCCGACCAGGTGGTGGGCGGGCTCGGGTGCGCGGCCGTGTTCCTGCGGCGGCGGTGGCCGGTGCAGCTGGCCGTGGCGCTGCTGGTGGCCGGGAGCCTGGCGCACTACATGACGGGCCCGGCCCTGGTCGCGGTGTTCACCGTCGCCGCCGGCCGGCCGTGGCGCGTCACCGCGTGGGTCGCGGCCCTCGCGTTCGCCCCGCTGCCGGTGTTCCTCTACGAGCTGCCGGAGACGGACGAGAGCCGGGCCGGCGCGGCGCTCACCTACTTCGCGCTGATCGCCGGGGCCCTCGGGTGGGGGCTGTTCCGCCGCTCCCGGCGGCAGCTCATCGACTCGCTGCGGGAGCGGGCCGAACTGGCGGAGGCCGAGTCGGCCCTGCGGGCCGCCCGGGCGACCCAGCGGGCCCGTGAGGAGATCGCGCGGGAGATGCACGACGTGCTCGCGCACCGGCTGTCGCTGCTGAGCGTCCACGCGGGGGCGCTGGAGTACAACCCGGGGGCCCCACCCGCCGAGATCGGGCGCGCTGCCGGAGTGATCCGCGACAGCGCGCACCAGGCGCTGCAGGACCTGCGCGAGGTCATCGGGGTGCTGCGCGCGCCCGTGGGCGACGGGCGGCCGCAGCCGACGCTCGGCGACGTGGCCCGGCTGGTGGAGGAGGCGCGGAAGGCGGGCACGCGGATCGACTACGAGCCGCCCGGCGAGGCGGAGACCGGGGCGGCCCCGGCCGCCCTGGGACGCACCGCCTACCGCATCGTCCAGGAGGCCCTCACCAACGCCCGTAAGCACGCCCCGGACGTCCCGGTGCGCGTGAGGATCTCCGGCGGGCCGGGCGGCGGCCTCGGCATCGAGGTGCGCAACGCCCTGCCCGATGCCACGGCGGGCGGGCCCTCGTCGGCCGGGCCGGCCATTCCCGGGGCCGGGCAGGGGCTCATCGGGCTCGGGGAACGGGCCGCGCTGGCCGGCGGACGGCTCGAGCACGGCCGGGACGGGGCGGACTTCCGGCTGGCCGCCTGGCTACCCTGGCCCGCGGACCCGCACCGCGAACCGCCGCCGGCCGGATGAGGCCGGACGGCCGGGAGCGCCGCGCCCGGTCCGGCACCCGCACCGCCCGCACCGCCCCCGAATGTGAGGCCCCGCCGTGAGCATCCGCGTGCTCCTCGTCGACGACGACCCGCTGGTACGGGCCGGGCTGCGCCTGATGCTCGGCGGCGCACCCGACCTCGAGGTGGTCGCCGAGGCCGCCGACGGCGGCGAGGTGGGGCCGCTGGTCGCGGCGCACTCCCCCGACGTCGTGCTGATGGACATCCGGATGCCGGGCACGGACGGGCTGGCCGCCACCGAGGCGCTGCGCGGGCGGCCGGAGCCGCCCGAGGTGATCGTGCTGACCACGTTCCACACCGACGAGCACGTGCTGCGCGCCCTGCGGGCGGGCGCGGCCGGGTTCGTCCTCAAGGACACCCCGCCACGGGAGATCGTGGAGGCGGTACGGAAGGTGGCGGCCGGGGAGCCCGTGCTGTCCCCGGCTGTGACGCAGCAGCTCATCGCCCAGGTGTCGGGCGGCGACGCGCAGCGGCGCCCGCGGGCGGAGGCGGCCCGCGAGCGGCTGGCGGTCCTGGGCGAGCGGGAGCGCGAGGTCGCCACCGCCGTGGGGCGGGGCAAGGCGAACGCCGAGATCGCGGCGGAGCTCTACATGTCCGTCCCCACGGTCAAGACGCACGTCTCGCGCATCCTCACCAAGCTGGACCTGAACAACCGGGTGCAGATCGCGCTGCTGGTCCACGACGCCGGGGAGGTGTGAGGAGCCGCAGGCCACGGCCCCCGGCCCCTCGGACCCCCTACTTCTCCGCGATCACCACCGCCGAGGCCACCCCCGCGTCATGGCTCAGCGAGACGTGCCAGGACGTCACCCCCAGCGCCTCCGCGCGCGCGGCCACCGTTCCCGTGACCACCAGCCGCGGCTGGCCGCTGCCCTCGGTCACGACCTCCGCGTCCGTCCAGAGCAGCCCGCCGGGCGCGCCCAGGGCCTTGGCCAGGGCCTCCTTCGCGGCGAAGCGGGCGGCCAGCGAGGCGATGCCCCGCCGCTCGCCGGTGGGCAGGTACAGCTCGCGCTCCACGAACAGCCGGCCCGCCATGGCGGGCGTGCGCCGCAGCGCCGCGTCGAACCGCTCGATCTCGGCGACGTCGATCCCCACTCCGACGATCATTCGACCGTCACCGACTTCGCGAGGTTGCGCGGCTGGTCGACCTCGTTGCCCCGGGCCGTCGCCAGTTCGCACGCGAAGACCTGCAGCGGCACGGTGGCCACCAGCGGCTGCAGCAGCACCGGCGTCGCCGGGACCTCCACCAGGTGGTCGGCGTAGGGGCGTACCGCCTCGTCGCCCCGTTCGGCGATCACGATGGTGCGGGCGCCGCGCGCCCGGATCTCCTGGATATTGGAGACGATCTTGTCGTGCAGGACCGAGCGCCCGCGTGGCGAGGGCACGACCACCACCACCGGCACGTCCTTCTCGATCAGCGCGATCGGCCCGTGCTTGAGCTCTCCGGCCGCGAACCCCTCGGCGTGCATGTAGGCGAGCTCCTTGAGCTTCAGGGCGCCCTCGAGGGCCACCGGGTAGCCCACGTGACGGCCCAGGAAGAGCACGGTGTTCTTGTCGGCCAGGGAGCGGGCCAGCTCGCGCACCGGCTCCATGGTGGCGAGCACCTCCTCCACCTGGGCGCCGATCACCGACAGCTCGCGGACCACGCCGCGCACCTCGTCGCCCCACTTGGTGCCGCGCACCTGGCCCAGGTACAGCGCCACCAGGTAGCAGGCGACCAGCTGGGTCAGGAACGCCTTCGTGGAGGCGACCGCCACCTCGGGGCCGGCGTGGGTGTAGAGGACGGCGTCCGACTCGCGGGGGATCGTCGAACCGTTGGTGTTGCAGATGGCCAGCACCTTGGCGCCCTGCTCACGGGCGTGCCGCAGCGCCATGAGGGTGTCCATGGTCTCGCCGGACTGGCTGATCGCGACGACGAGCGTGCGCTGGTCGAGGATCGGGTCGCGGTAGCGGAACTCGCTGGCCAGCTCCGTCTCGCACGGGATGCGCGTCCAGTGCTCGATGGCGTACTTGGCGATCAGGCCCGCGTGGTAGGCCGTGCCGCAGGCGACGATGACGACCTTGTCGACCTCCCGCAGCACGGAGTCGGGGATGCGCACCTCGTCCAGCGTCAGGGAGCCCGCCGCGTCGATGCGGCCCAGCAGCGTGTCGGCGACGGCCTTGGGCTGCTCGGCGATCTCCTTGAGCATGAAGTAGTCGTAGCCGCCCTTCTCGGCCGCCGAGGCGTCCCAGTCCACGTGGTACGTGCGCACGTCGTCCGCGGGGGCGCCGTCGAAGCCGGTGACGGTCACGCCGTCGCGCCGCAGCTCGACGACCTGGTCCTGGCCGAGCTCGATGGCCTCGCGGGTGTGGGCGATGAAGGCGGCGACGTCGGAGGCGAGGAAGTTCTCGCCGTCGCCGACGCCGACGACCAGCGGGGAGTTGCGCCGCGCGCCCACGACCACGTCCGGCTCGTCCGCGTGCACCGCCACGAGCGTGAACGCGCCCTGGAGCCGGCGGCAGACCTGCCGCATGGCCTCGGCGAGGTCGCCGCACGAGGAGAAGGCCTCGGACAGCAGGTGGGCGACGACCTCGGTGTCGGTCTCCGAGCCCAGGGCGTGCCCCCTCTCGGCCAGCTCGGCGCGCAGCGCGGCGAAGTTCTCGATGATGCCGTTGTGGACGACGGCCACCCGGCCCGGGTTGTCGAGGTGGGGGTGGGCGTTGGCGTCCGTCGGGCCGCCGTGCGTGGCCCAGCGGGTGTGCCCGATGGCCGTCGGCCCGGACGGGAGCGGCCGGTCGGCGAGCTCCTTCTCCAGGTTGGCGAGCTTGCCGGCCTTCTTCGCCGACGCCAGCCCGCCGTCGGCCAGGACCGCCACCCCGGCCGAGTCGTAGCCGCGGTACTCCAGGCGCCGCAGCCCTGCCAATACGACATCGAGGGCGCACTGCCCTCCCACATAGCCAACGATTCCGCACATGGTGTGCAGCGTACGGGCCGGGGGTCGGCGCCCGTGGGTCAACGCCCGCGCTCGATCCGGTCGATGGCCTCCTGCACGAGCTCCAGGTACTCGACCTCCTCGCAGCGCGGTTTGCTGCCGAGAACGTACCGGTCGAGGCAGTCGTCGAGGTCCTGCCCGAGGTCCTCGTCGGGCAGCTCGGCGGACAGGTCGCCGTGCACCCGGTCGGCGAGGGAGGGCCGCGTCCCGAGGGCGGTGTGCGCGGGCGGCGCCCCGCGGCGCACGAGGCGGAGGACGCCCTGCCGGGCGAGTCGGACGCGGCGGAGTACGAGCAGGAAGACGAACACGGAGCCGGGCTCCTCGCGTGATGCGTGCGGACAGGACGCTGGACGTTATTCCTGACCGGCAAGTAAGTACAGACCCCGGCGAGAAACTTCACCCACTGGTACCCCTCCGATCCCTTGCGTCACTGCCTGCGCGCGAGCCCCTCGGGCCCCCCGAAGTGATGCCGACGCGCCCGCCGCGCACAATGGGCCCGTGCCGACCACCATTGAGCAGCCGCAGCAAAGGCGCCGCGCAGACTCCTCGCCGTTCGTGGACCTGACCCGGGCGGAGTGGAGCGCGCTGCGTGAGAACACCCCCCTGCCGCTGACCGCCGACGAGGTCGAGCGCCTGCGCGGACTCGGTGACGTCATCGACCTGGACGAGGTCCGCGACATCTACCTGCCGCTGTCCCGCCTGCTCAACCTCTATGTCGGGGCCACCGGCAGCCTGCGCGGGGCGCTCAACACCTTCCTGGGCGAGAAGGGGGCCCAGCGCGGCACGCCCTTCGTCATAGGCGTCGCCGGCAGCGTCGCGGTGGGCAAGTCGACCACGGCCCGCCTGCTGCAGGCCCTGCTGGCCCGCTGGCCCGAGCACCCGCGCGTCGAGCTGGTCACGACGGACGGCTTCCTGCTGCCCAACGCCGAGCTGCAGGCCCGGGGCCTGATGTCGCGGAAGGGCTTCCCCGAGTCCTACGACCGCCGGGCCCTGACCCGCTTCGTCGCGGACGTGAAGGCCGGCAAGGACGAGGTCTCCGCGCCGGTCTACTCCCACCTCATCTACGACATCGTGCCCGGCGAGCGGCTGACCGTGCACCGCCCCGACATCCTGATCATCGAGGGGCTCAACGTCCTGCAGCCGGCCCAGCCCGGCCAGGACGGCCGCACCCGCGTCTCGCTCGCCGACTTCTTCGACTTCAGCGTCTACGTGGACGCCCGCGCCGAGGACATCGAGCGCTGGTACTACGAGCGGTTCAGAAAGCTGCGGGCCACGGCCTTCCAGGACCCCGACTCCTACTTCCGCCGCTACACCCAGGTCTCCGAGGAGGAGGCGCTGGACTACGCGCGCCGCAACTGGCGCACCATCAACAAGCCGAACCTGCTGGAGAACGTGGCGCCCACCCGCGGCCGCTCCAACCTGATCCTGCGCAAGGGACCGGACCACAAGGTGCAGCGGCTGTCGTTGCGCAAGCTCTGAGACTCCGGGGACGATTTCGCCCATGCTCCATCTGCGGATGATGACGCCCGCCGACCGCACCGACGAGGTCGTCGCCCTCGTCGAGCGCACCGTCGGCGCCACCCACCTGGCGGTGCTGACGGGGGCCGCCCGCGACCCTCAGGGGGACGTCGTGCTGTGCGACGTGGCCCGCGAGGCCGCCGACGAACTGCTGGAGAAGCTGGGCGAGGCCGGGGTGCGGGACTGGGGGGCGGTCTCCGTCGAGGAGCCGGACCTGGTGCTCTCCCGGCGCGCGGACGTCGCCGAGGAGGAGGCGCCGGGCGACGGCGCCGACGCCGTCGTCTGGGAGTCGCTGGTCGGCGAGACCCACGAGGAGTCCTCGCTGACCGTGACCTTCCTGGTGTTCCTCACGGTCGCCACGATGCTCGCCGCGTGCGGCGTGATCATCGACAGCGCGATCCTGATCGTGGGCGCGATGGCGGTGGGCCCGGAGTTCGGCCCGCTCGCCGGGCTGTGCACGGCCGTCGTGCGACGGGCGCCGCGCCTGGCCTGGCGGTCGCTGACCGCGCTGCTCGTGGGCTTCCCCGTGGCGATGGCGCTGACGGGCGGCTTCAGCGTGCTGATGGACTGGCTGGGCCTCTTCCACGAGGCGAGGTTCCTCGCGCCCCGCCCCCAGACGGCGTTCATCTGGCAGCCGGACGCCTTCTCCTTCATCGTGGCGTTCCTGGCCGGCATCGCCGGAATCCTCTCCCTGACGTCGGCGAAGTCGGGGGCGCTGATCGGCGTGGCGATCTCCGTGACGACGGTTCCGGCAGCGGCGAACGCCGCCGTGGCCCTCTCCTACGGCAACTGGTCGGAGACCCGCGGCTCGGCCGTGCAGCTGGCGCTGAACCTGCTGGGGATCATCGCGGCCGGCACGCTCACGCTCCTCGCCCAGAAGTGGTTCTGGGCGAGGCAGCGCGAGCGCACCGCGCGACAGGCGGGAAGCTAGCCCAGCGCCGACTTCACGACGTCGGCCAGGCGCTGCGCCACGGCGCGCGCCTGCTCGATGTCGGCGGCCTCGACCATCACCCGGACGAGCGGCTCGGTGCCGGAGGAGCGCAGCAGGACGCGGCCGGTGGAGCCCAGCTCCTGCTCGGCGGCGTTGACGGCCGCGGCGAGCTCGGTGGAGGAGCCCACGCGGGACTTGTCGACGTCACGGACGTTGATCAGGACCTGCGGCAGGCGCTCCATGACGCCGGCCAGGTCGGCCAGCGTGCGGCCGGTGGCGGCGACGCGGGCGGCCAGCATCAGGCCGGTGAGGGTGCCGTCGCCGGTCGTGGCGTGGTCCAGGACGATGACGTGGCCGGACTGCTCGCCGCCCAGGGCGAAGCCGTTCGCCTTCATCTCCTCCAGGACGTAGCGGTCGCCGACCGCCGTCTGGACGAGCTGGACGCCCTCGCGCTCCATGGCCAGCTTGAAGCCCAGGTTGGACATGACGGTCGCGACGACCGTGTTCTTGCGCAGCGAGTCCGCCTCGCGCATGGCGAGCGCCAGGACGGCGAGGATCTGGTCGCCGTCGATCTCGGTGCCCTTGGCGTCCACGGCCAGGCAGCGGTCGGCGTCGCCGTCGTGGGCGACGCCCAGGTCGGCGCCGTGCTCGACGACGGCGGCGCGCAGCTTGTCCAGGTGGGTGGAGCCGCACTCGTGGTTGATGTTGAGGCCGTCGGGCTCGGTGCCGATGGTGACGACCTCGGCGCCGGCGCGCGAGAAGGCCTCGGGCGAGACGCGGGACGCGGCGCCGTGGGCGCCGTCGATGACGACCTTGATGCCGTCGAGGCGGTTGGGCAGGACGCCGATCAGGTGGGCGACGTAGTTGTCGAAGCCCTGGTCGTAGTCGCGGACGCGGCCGACGCCGGCGCCGGTGGGGCGGTCCCAGGGCTCGCCGGAGGCGTGGGACCGGTAGGTCTCCTCGATGCGGTCCTCGAGCTCGTCGGCGAGCTTGTGGCCGCCGCGGGCGAAGAACTTGATGCCGTTGTCGGGCATGGCGTTGTGGCTGGCGGAGAGCATCACGCCGAGGTCGGCGCCGAGCACGCCGGTGAGGTAGGCGACGGCCGGGGTGGGCAGCACGCCCACCCGCAGGACGTCCACGCCCGCGCTGGCGAGTCCGGCCACCACGGCGGCCTCGAGGAACTCCCCGGACGCACGCGGATCACGCCCGACCACCGCCACCGGCCGATGGCCCTCGAACGTACCCGCCTCGGCGAGCACGTGCGCCGCCGCGACCGACAGGCCGAGCGCGAGCTCAGCCGTCAGATCGGCGTTGGCGACACCGCGCACGCCGTCCGTACCGAAGAGTCGTCCCACTGGTGTCCTCCCAAAAAGCGGGGCGGGGCCACGCCGCGAGGCCCCGAACATACGTACCAAGTACTGACCGGTAATGGCCGAACGCCCCGGCGGGCACGGAACGTGCCGCCGGGGCGTTCGGGCAGTGCTGCAAAGCGCGGATTTAGCGCTTGCTGTACTGCGGAGCCTTGCGGGCCTTCTTCAGACCGGCCTTCTTGCGCTCGACCGCACGGTCGTCGCGGCTCAGGAAGCCGGCCTTCTTCAGCGGGCCGCGGTTGTTGTCCACGTCCGCCTCGTTCAGGGCGCGGGCCACACCGAGGCGCAGGGCGCCGGCCTGGCCGGACACGCCGCCACCCGCGATGCGGGCGATGACGTCGTAGCGGTCGTCGAGCTCGAGCACCTTGAAGGGCTCGTTGACTTCCTGCTGGTGCACCTTGTTGGGGAAGTAGTCCTCAAGGGTGCGACCGTTGATCTTCCACTTGCCGGAGCCCGGAACGATCCGGACGCGGGCGATGGCGTTCTTGCGACGGCCCAGGCCGGCGGCCGGCTGCGGGTCGCCGAAGCGGGACGCGAGGGACTCGGAGGTGTACTCCGACTCCACGACCTCGGTCTCGGTGGTGTACTCCTCGACGCCCTCGACCGGCATCTCGGCGGTGGTCTCAGCCACGATTCTCCTCAGACTTTCTGGTTCGGCGGTGGCCGGGACTTAGCCCTGCTTGACCTGGGTGATCTCGAACGGCTGCGGCTGCTGGGCGGCGTGCGGGTGCTGGTCGCCCGAGTAGACCTTCAGCTTCGTGAGCATCTGACGGCCGAGGGAGTTCTTGGGCAGCATGCCCTTGATCGCCTTCTCGACGGCCTTCTCGGGGTTCTTGTCGAGCAGCTCGTCGTAGCGGACGGAGCGCAGACCACCCGGGAAGCCAGAGTGGCGGTAGGCCATCTTCTGGGTCTTCTTGTTGCCGGACAGGTGCACCTTGTCGGCGTTGATGATGACGACGAAGTCACCCATGTCCATGTGCGGGGCGTACACAGGCTTGTGCTTGCCGCGCAGCAGGGAGGCGGCCTGAGAGGCCAGACGGCCCAGGACGACGTCCTGCGCGTCGATGATGTGCCACTGGCGCTGGACATCGCCGGGCTTGGGGCTGAACGTACGCACGGTCGTAGCCTTCGCTTCTTCAGTGAGTGGGTCCTGACACGGCCCGCCTGGGACGATCACGCAGCAACGGCCGCACAACGGGGACGCAACCCGCGTGCCGGCCAGCGGCGATCACCCTGGCGGACAAGCGTAAGGGCCCCTCGCGTGAGAACGACCAAGCCAATACGCATAACGAACTCGTAGAGTACCGGGCGCCCACTGGCCGGGTCAAAACATGGTCCCACCGGACACCCGCGCCCTAGCGTTTACGGGCCACCCGGCCCTCGTCCCACACCGGCTCCGGGACCTCGCGGACGGTCCCGTCCGCGCCGAAGACCAGGAAGCGGTCGAACGAGCGTGCGAACCAGCGGTCGTGCGTCACCGCCAGCACCGTCCCGTCGTACGCCTCCAGCCCCTCCTGCAGCGCCTCCGCGCTCTCCAGGTCCAGGTTGTCCGTGGGCTCGTCCAGCAGCAGGGCCGTCGTCCCCACCAGCTCCAGCAGCAGGATCTGGAAGCGCGCCTGCTGCCCGCCCGAGAGCTTCTCGAAGGGCTGGTCGCCCTGCTTCTCCAGCTCGTAGCGGCGCAGCGCCGACATCGCCTGGCCCCGGTCCCGGGCGTGCTCGGTCCACAGGATGTCGGTCAGGGTGCGCCCCATGAGCTCCGGGTGGGCGTGGGTCTGCGCGAAGTGCCCGGGCACGACGCGCGCGCCCAGCTTCCACATGCCCGTGTGGGCCACCGGGTTCTCGGCGTCCCCGGCGAGCAGGCGCAGGAAGTGCGACTTCCCGGAGCCGTTCGAGCCCAGCACCGCCACCCGCTCGCCGTAGAAGACCTCCAGGTCGAAGGGCTTCATCAGCCCCGTGAGCTCCAGCTTCTCGCAGGTCAGCGCCCGCACGCCGGTGCGGCCGCCGCGCAGCCGCATCCGGATGTCCTGCTCGCGCGGCGGCTCCGGCGGCGGACCGGCCTCCTCGAACTTGCGCAGCCGGGTCTGGGCGGCGGCGTAGCGGGAGGCCATCTCGTGGCTGACCGCCGCGGCCTGCCGCAGGTTGATCACCAGCTTCTTCAGCTGGGCGTGCTTCTCGTCCCAGCGCTTGCGCAGCTCCTCGAAGCGGGCGAAGCGCTCCTTGCGGGCGTCGTGGTACGTGCCGAAGCCGCCGCCGTGCACCCATACGTCGCTGCCCGCCGGGCCCGGCTCGACGCTGATGATCTTCTCGGCGGAGCGGGCCAGCAGCTCGCGGTCGTGGGAGACGAAGAGCACGGTCTTCTTCGTCTCGCGCAGCCTCTCCTCCAGCCAGCGCTTGCCGGGGACGTCGAGGTAGTTGTCCGGCTCGTCCAGCAGCAGCACCTCGTCGGTGCCGCGCAGCAGCGACTCGAGCACCAGGCGCTTCTGCTCACCGCCGGAGAGCGTGCGCACCTTGCGCCACTGGGCCTGGTCGTACGGGACGCCGAGCGCGGCCATGGTGCAGATGTCCCAGGTGGTCTCGGCCTCGTAGCCGTGGGCCTCGGCCCAGTCGCTGAGCGCCTGCGCGTAGGCCATCTGCGCGGCCTCGTCGTCCCGCTCCATGATCGCGAGCTCGGCCACGTCGACGGCCCGGGCCGCCTCGCGGATGCGCGGGTGGGCCACGGAGACCAGCAGGTCACGGACCGTACGGTCGTCCCGGACGGATCCCACGAACTGCGGCATCACGCCGAGACCGCCGCTGACCGTCACCGAGCCGCCATGCGGCTGGAGCTCGCCGGAGATCAGCCGCAGCAGCGTGGTCTTGCCCGCGCCGTTGGCCCCGACGAGGGCCACCGAGGCCCCTTCGCCCACCCGGAACGACACATCGCCGAGCAGCGTCCTCCCGTCCGGAAGGTGATACTCCAGATGCGCCGCTTCCACATGTCCCATGAGGGCGATTCTCGCCGGTGCCGAGGGCCCTTGACCAACGGTTTACGATGCACGCCATGAGTTTCGGGCAGGCAGGGCCGTACGGGCCCCCGGGGGAGTCTCAGCCGTCCACGCCGCCGTGGGGGCCGCCGCCCCCGCCGGCGCAGCCGGCCGCACCGGGGGGCGCACCAGGGGCCGCACCGGCCCCGGCCGGGCAGACCCCGGAGGCTCAAGGGCCGCAGCAGCCCCAGCAGCCGCAGCCGCCCGCTCCGGCCCCGGCCCCCGCGCCCGCTCCGGTCCCCGCACCCGCACCCGCACCCGCACCCGCACCCGCACCGCAGCCTCCCGCCGCGCCGCAGGGCGGGGGCGCCCCCTGCCCCCGTGGCAGCCGCAGCAGCCCGCGCCCGGACACGCCCCCGACCCCCGCTCGGCCTGGGGACAGCCCCAGCCCCAGCCTCAGCCTCAGCCGGCTCAGCAGCCCCAGCCCCACCCCCAAGCCGCGGCCCAGCCCCGCACCAGCCGCAGCCGCACCCCCAGCCCCAGCCCCAGCCGCCCGTTTTCGGCGGCGGCACGCCGCACCAGATACCCGGCCCGGCGGCCAGGCCCCGACTGGAACCACCTCGCCGACTCCACCGCCGCGCGCGGCCGGCGCCGCAAGGTGCTGATGATCGGCGGCGGCGTGCTGGCCGCCGCAGCGCTGGCCGCCGTCGTGGCCACGGCCGTGGTCATGTCGGACAAGGGCGACAAGAGCAAGTCGGTCGCCGACAAGCGCCCCAGCGCCTCGGGCAGCCCCGAGCCCACCTTCTCCCCGGTGGCCCCGCCCAACCCCCGTGAGTTCATCGCCAGCCAGGACAAGGACAAGGCGCCGCTCACCACCAAGACGCTCTTCCCGCACTCCCGGCCCAGCCTCGACAAGCGCGTCTACAAGCGCGTCGACACGGCCACCACCGACGACTGCGACACGGCCGCCCAGAACGGCCTCGGCCAGGTCCTCAAGGACAGCGGCTGCCGCAAGGTGCTGCGCGCCACCTACGTACGCGACGGCGTCGCGGTCACCGTCGGCGTCGCCGTGTTCGACGACAAGGCCGCCGCCGACAAGGCCAAGGCCAAGTCCACCGGCAACATCGAGTCCCTCACCGGCGGCGACGCGCCCGACTTCTGCCGCAACACCGCCTGCCGGCTGACGGCGAACGCCGAGGGCCGCTACGCCTACTTCACCGTCGCCGGCTACACCAACGGCGAGGCCGTGCCCTCCGACGACACCAAGGCCCTCCAGGCCGGCCGGGACGTGTCCGGCTACACCTTCCGCCGCATCATGGCCCGCGCCAACGCCCAGGCGGCCGCCTCCGGCAAGCCTTCCGCCGCGGCGTCCACGAAGCCCTCGCAGCCGGCGAGCCCCTCCGGCTCGCCGTCCGGATCGGCCTCCCCCAAGAAGGAGGAGAGCTGACCGCCCGGCCACCGACCGCCCGGCTACTCCGCCGCCTCGCCGCCGTCGTCGGCACCCGCCTCCCCCGCCTCGGCGAGGTGCGGGCGGGCGGTCGCCACGACCGCCGGCCGGCCGGACCGGACCGGTCGCTCCACCTTCGCGACCTGCGCGGCCACCAGCCGCTCCGGGATCTCCACGCCCCCGGGATCGGCCAGATTGGTGGCGAAGAACATCGACAGGGTGCTCCCGCTGCGCACGACCGTGACCAGGCTCGGCGCCCGCTCGGCCGCGTTGACCAGCCGGTACGCCATGGCCTCGTCGCCGAGCGCCGGCGCGCCCAGGACCCGAACCGCCTCGAACCGCTGTGGCTCGCCCTCGCCCGTCGTCATCCCGAAGCCGTCCGCGCACTCCGCCGCGGCCTCGCGCAGCTCGCCCAGCGTCCTGCTCGCGCCGTCGCCCTCGTAGGCGGAGACCCGGATCGTGCCCAGCAGCCCCTGGGAGCCCCGGCCCCCGGCGGGCGCCGCGAACGTGTCCACGACGGACGCCACGGGCGCGGGCTGCGGCTGCGAGCCCAGCGCGACCACCAGCGGACGGCAGGCCTCCCGGTCCGTGTCCGGGCGGCCGTGCCCGGCGGTGGCCGCGGAGCCCCGCTCGATCACCAGGCCCGGCACCTCCCCCGGCCCCAGCTCCACATGCCCGAGCCGGCCGGCCTCCCGGGCCCCCACCACCCGTGGCTCGTCCTTGCCCTCGACGGTCTCGGCACTCCCGGCACCGCCCTCCGCGCCGGGCCCGCCGCCCTGACAGCCGACCACCAGCCCCAGCACCGCGGCCGTGGCGACACCCGCCGCCACCGACCGCCTCCGCACTCTTCCCCGCCTCCCAGCACCCACCGCGCCGGTCCTCCTCACACCTTCTTGCGACGTGACCCAAGCCACAATGTAGGCTGCGCAGGCAACCGAAATCCCTCCCAACGGTCTTAACCGGCGGATCGGACCGCACAACCAAACCATCGGGCCGATCAGCACGGGACGACCCGGACATCACCCAGGCCACGGGGGAAGGACGGACGCGCCGCCGACGACGGGCCGCGCACACACCGCCATGAAGATCTCTTTCCTTTTGCAGAACGCCTACGGCATCGGCGGCACGATCCGGTCCACGTTCAATGTCGCGAGCGCACTCGCCGCCCGGCACGACGTCGAGATCGTGTCCACCATGCGCACCGGCGAGAAGCCCAGCCTCCCCCTGCACCCCAAGGTCAAGCTGGTCAACCTCATCGACCAGCGGGCCGAGAAGGGCGCAGACCGCGAGAACGCCCTGCTCACGCAGGACAGCGGGTACATCCCGCCGGTGGAGGCGAAGGGCGCCCACTTCAACGCCCTCACCGACCAGCGTGTCGCCGCACACCTCGCGGAGACCGACGCCGACGTCGTGGTGGCCACCCGCCCCGGCCTGGTGATGTACCTCGCGGAGTTCGGCCAGGACCGCTATCTGCGGATCGGCCAGGAGCACCGGATCTACGGCACCCACGAGCCGACCATCCGCGCCTACCAGGACGCCGCCATCCCGCACCTGGACGCCCACACCACCGTCTCCGAGGCGGACGCGCGCACCCACCGCGAGCGGTTCCCGGACGTCAGGACCAAGCTCGTCTGCCTGCCCAACGGCTGCCCCCCGTCCGAGGTCGAGCCCTCCGACGGCAGCGCCAAGCTCGTCGTCGCCGCCGGCCGCCTCATCCCCGTCAAGCGCTACGACCTGCTGGTCAAGGCCTGGGAGACCGTCGCCGCCACCCGCCCCGACTGGAAGCTGCGCATCTACGGCCGCGGCCCCGAGCTGCCCAAGCTCCGCGCCCAGATCGATCGGCTCGGCCTCGCCGAGGCCGTGACCCTGATGGGCGCCCACTCCCCCATCGAGACCGAGTGGGCCAAGGGCTCCATCGCCGCCGTGACCTCCCGCGAGGAGTCCTTCGGCATGACGATCGTCGAGGCCATGGGCTGCGGCGTCCCCGTCGTCGCCACCGACTGCCCGCACGGCCCCGGCGAGATCATCACCGACGGCACGGACGGCCTGCTCGTCCCCGTCGGCGACAGCGACGCCATCGCCAAGGGACTCCTCAAGCTCATCGAGGACGACGAGCTGCGCCGCGCCATGGGCGCCGCCGCCAGGAAATCCGCCCAGCGATACGCCCCCGAACGCATCGCCGACGCGTACCTCGAACTGATCGACAGCCTCGGCGGCCCCCGCCCCCGCACCACCGAGCCCGCGTCCGCGCCCGCCGCCACCGCCGCCGCCGAGCCCGAGCAGATCCCGCTCGGCAAGCTGCTGCGCCGCACCGCCGGAAAGATCATCCGACCGCTGCGCCGCCCGGTGGCCAAGGCCGCCAAGCCGCCGGTCAAGACCGTCCTCAAGGACATCGTCGTCCGCAAGCCGCTGCGCCCGGTGGCCTCCTGCCGCGTCGACGCCGCCGGCGACATCCACGTCCTCGTCCAGCCCAAGGGCGTCAGCGGCGAAACGCTCTCCCTGACCGTCACCCGCCGCAAGGAGGGCAAGCCGATCGCCGTGCCGCTGCGGCCGCCCGCCACCGACGGCGCCCCCTGGACGGCCGTACTCGAACGGAGCGCGCTGCGCCTGGGCGAGGGCCGCTGGGACCTGCACGTGGTGCGCGCCGAGGACAAGGCCCGCCGCCGCGTGGTCTCGCACCTCGCCGAGGGCCGCGGCCTGGTCGAGCTCGAGCCCCTGCCGGGCGGCCCGTTCACCTGGTGGGTGCCCTACCCCACCGTCGACGGCTACCTCGCCCTGCGCGCCTGGCACCGCGACGCCCACGCCGAGGCCCGCTCGGTGCGCTCGGGCGACGACGCGCTCACGGTCGAAGGCACCCTGCACGGCGCGGAGTTCACCTCCGAGAGCAACCCCGTGGTCATCGGCACCCCGCGCGGCGAGACCGCGTCCGAGGTGTCGGCGGACGTCGAGGTCGTGGACCCCGCGTCCTTCCGCGTCACCCTCCCCTACGAGGCGCTGCGCGCCGCGCGGTCCGACGGCGAGGCCACGACGTGGGACCTGGCCCTGCGGATCACCCCCGACGCGGAGCCGATCCGCGTCGGCCGGCTCATCGGCGACATCGTCGACCGCAACAAGACCGACCTCTACCCCACGGTCTCGGGCGTCCGCCCGTACTTCACCATGTCCAGCGACCTGGCCGTGAACGTTCCCGCCACCGAAGAGGCCTGATACGACATCAGGTGGGCCTGACGCATCGCCAGGCCCACCTGATGGATCAGCAGCAGCCCGCGCCGGGAAGCGTCCGCTTGTTGCGGGCCGCCAGGTTCCGCGCCGCCAGCTCGGAGTCGGCCGGATAGCCGACCTCCTCCAGCGTCAGCCCGTGCGGCCGCACGACATGCACCGCCGAGTCCCGCACCCCGGCGGCCAGCACCTTCCCCGGCCAGTCGACCGGACGGTGACCGTCGCCGACGAACAGCATCGCGCCCACCAGCGAACGCACCATGTTGTGGCAGAACGCGTCCGCGCGCACGGTCGCTGTGATGACACCCGACGCGTCCCGCTCCCAGCTCAGCTGCTGGAGCGTGCGGATGGTCGTCGCGCCCTCGCGCTTCTTGCAGTACGCGGCGAAGTCGTGCTCGCCGACGAGCGCACGCGCGGCGGCGTTCATCGCGTCCACGTCCAACGGCCAGTCGTGCCACAGGACATGACCGCGCAACAGCGGGTCGACCCCACCGACGTGGTCGACGACCCGGTACGCGTAGCGCCGCCAGATCGCGGAGAAGCGCGCGTTGAAACCGGCCGGCGCCTCGGCGACCTTCCACACGCGGACGTCGTGCGACAGCCGGCCGGCGAGCCGGCGCAGCAGCTTGTCCTCGTGCTCGGCCCACACCTCGGCCGGCAGATCGACATGCGCGACCTGCCCGCGGGCGTGCACCCCGGCGTCCGTACGCCCGGCGACCGTCAGCTCGTACGTCTCCTGGGACCGGGTCACGGTCCGGATCGCGGCCTCGATCTCACCCTGGACCGTGCGCTGTCCCTCGCGCTGCTTCGCCCAGCCGGAGAAGTCCTTGCCGTCGTAGGACAGGTCCAGCCGCACCCGGACGAAACCGGGCGCCACCTCGTCACTCACCGAGTGTTCCTCTCAGAAATGCGGGACGGGCCCGCCCCCGGAAGGGGCGGGCCCGTCACTGACACGCATCAGCGTTGTCAGGCGTCCTTCGACTCCTCGGCCGGAGCCTCGGCAGCAGCCTCGGACTCCTTGACCGCACGCTTGGTGGCGGCCTCGGCCTCGGCGACGGTCGCCTTCTTCGCGATCTCGCCCTCGACCAGCTCGATAACGGCCATCGGGGCGTTGTCGCCACGACGGTTACCGATCTTGGTGATACGGGTGTAGCCACCCGGACGCTCGGCGAAACGCGGGGCGATCTCGGTGAAGAGGGTGTGGACGATGCCCTTGTCGGTGATCGTCTGCAGCACCTGGCGACGGTTGTGGATGTCGCCCTTCTTCGCCTTGGTGATCAGGCGCTCGGCGACCGGACGCAGGCGGCGGGCCTTGGCCTCGGTCGTCGTGATGCGGCCGTGCTCGAAGAGCGACTTGGCGAGGTTCGCCAGCATCAGCTTCTCGTGCGCGGCACCGCCGCCCAGACGGGCACCCTTGGTGGGACGCGGCATGGTGTTTCTCCTAGGTGTCTGCCCCGGCCGTATCAGGTACCGGAGTCAGTATCCGAGCGGGCGGTCGCCCGTCGAAGACCCGCGCCCCCGAAGGGGCGCGGGAAGGCTACAGAACCGTGAGGCCCGAGCTCTTAGTACTGCTCAGTCTCCACGAACCCGGCGTCCGCGTCGTCGTCGGCACCAAAGGCGTCGGCGGCAGCGGTCGGGTCGAATCCGGGCGGGCTGTCCTTGAGGGCCAGGCCCATGCCGGCCAGCTTCGCCTTGACCTCGTCGATCGACTTCGCACCGAAGTTGCGGATGTCGAGCAGGTCGGCCTCGGAGCGGGCGACGAGCTCACCCACGGAGTGGATGCCCTCGCGCTTGAGGCAGTTGTACGACCGAACGGTGAGCTCGAGCTCCTCGATCGGCAGCGCCAGGTCGGCGGCCAGGGCGGCGTCCGTGGGGGACGGGCCCATGTCGATGCCCTCGGCGTCGATGTTGAGCTCGCGGGCCAGACCGAACAGCTCGACCAGGGTCTTACCGGCGGACGCCATGGCGTCGCGCGGGCGCATGGCCTGCTTGGTCTCGACGTCGACGATCAGCTTGTCGAAGTCGGTGCGCTGCTCGACACGGGTCGCCTCGACCTTGTAGGTGACCTTGAGAACCGGCGAGTAGATGGAGTCGACCGGGATACGGCCGATCTCCTGGCCCACCTGCTTGTTCTGGACGGCGGAGACGTAGCCGCGACCGCGCTCGACGGTCAGCTCCATCTCCAGCTTGCCCTTGGCGTTCAGGGTCGCCAGGACCAGGTCGGGGTTGTGCACCTCGACGCCGGCCGGGGGGGCGATGTCCGCAGCGGTGACCAGGCCGGGACCCTGCTTGCGCAGGTACATCACGACCGGCTCGTCGTGCTCGGAGGAGACGACCAGCTGCTTGATGTTCAGGATGAGGTCGGTGACGTCCTCCTTGACGCCCGGCACGGTGGTGAACTCGTGCAGGACACCGTCGATGCGGATGGACGTGACCGCCGCACCCGGGATCGAGGAGAGGAGCGTACGACGCAGGGAGTTGCCGAGGGTGTAGCCGAAGCCCGGCTCCAGCGGCTCGATCACGAACCGCGAGCGGAACTCGTCGACGACCTCTTCGGTCAGCGAGGGACGCTGAGCGATCAGCATGGTGTGAATCCTTCAGTCATGGACACCCACTATTTGATGTCCTGAGGTACTACAAGGGTACGGGCGATACGGCCCCGAGGAGCCGTACCGCCCGTGTGCCGTTACGAAGCGGCGCGATGATGATCAGCGGGCCTCGCGGCCCGACGGATCAGACGCGGCGGCGCTTCGGCGGACGGCAGCCGTTGTGCGGGGTCGGGGTGACGTCCTGGATGGAGCCAACCTCGAGGCCGGTCGCCTGGAGCGAACGGATGGCGGTCTCGCGACCGGAGCCCGGGCCCTTGACGAAGACGTCAACCTTGCGCATGCCGTGCTCCTGCGCGCGGCGAGCGGCCGACTCGGCGGCCATCTGCGCGGCGAACGGGGTGGACTTGCGCGAGCCCTTGAAGCCGACGTGGCCGGCGGAGGCCCAGGAGATCACGTTGCCCGTGGGGTCGGTGATCGAAACGATGGTGTTGTTGAACGTGCTCTTGATGTGCGCGTGGCCGTGAGCGACGTTCTTCTTTTCCTTGCGGCGCACCTTCTTGGCAGCGCCCTGACGACCCTTGGGGGGCATGTCTTACTCCTGTGGAGTGGAGGTGATCGGTCCTACAGCGAAGACCGCTGGTGAGCGTCCGCTGCGGACTACTTCTTGCCCGGCTTCTTCTTGCCGGCGATCGCGCGACGCGGGCCCTTGCGGGTACGAGCGTTCGTGCTGGTGCGCTGACCGTGGACCGGCAGGCCACGACGGTGACGCAGACCCTGGTAGCAGCCGATCTCGACCTTGCGGCGGATGTCGGCCTGGATCTCGCGACGGAGGTCACCCTCGGTCTTGAGGTTGGCGTCCACGTACTCGCGGATCTTGACCAGGTCCTCTTCGGGAAGGTCACGAACGCGGGTGTTCGGGTTCACGCCAGTGGCGGCGAGAGTCGCCTGCGACTGGGTACGGCCGATACCGAAGACGTAGGTGAGTGCAACCTCCACGCGCTTGTCGCGCGGGATGTCAACACCGGAAACGCGTGCCATTCAATGGCTCCAGATGTTCTCGGGGGTCTGACACAGAGCCGTTCCCGGCCGCCGTACTAGGTACGTTCCGGGTCCCCGGCCCCCGCCGGAGGTGTCGCCAGCCTGGGCTGGACGGGCTCTGCGTATGTACGTATTGCTGTGCGTCGCGCGAAGAAACTGCGGAGTGCAGGTTCTGCGTCAGCCCTGGCGCTGCTTGTGGCGCAGGTTGTCGCAGATGACCATGACCCGGCCGTGGCGGCGGATCACCTTGCACTTGTCGCAGATCTTCTTGACGCTCGGCTTGACCTTCATGGGTGTGAGGTTCTCCGGGTCAGTGCCGTCACCCCACAGCGGTGGGGCGCCGACAAGATCTACTTGTAGCGGTAGACGATCCGGCCACGCGTCAGGTCGTAGGGAGAAAGCTCCACGACGACCCGGTCATCCGGAAGGATGCGGATGTAGTGCATCCGCATCTTGCCGCTGATGTGCGCGAGGACCTTGTGACCGTTCTGGAGCTCTACCTTGAACATGGCGTTCGGCAGAGACTCGATCACGGTGCCCTCGATCTCGATGGCACCTTGCTTCTTGGCCACGCTTCGCCTTTCGAATCGGCTACCTTGATCGACTCCCCCATATGCACGCAGGCATGCGGATACACGAGAGCCGACGCATCAGTCTACGTCAGGGCAACCGGAAAGCCTAATCCAGGGTGCTTGCCCCGCCGCAGAGATCCTTAAGCCAAGGGATCCGGCGCCGCCGTCACCCCGTACTGGGCCAGCTTCGCCCGGCCGCCGTCGACGGCCGTCAGGACCAGCGGGCCGTCCTCCGTCAGGGCGACGGAGTGCTCCCAGTGGGAGGACCAGCTCTTGTCGTCCGTGAGGACCGTCCAGTCGTCCGGGAGGACGTGCGTCTTCGCCGTGCCCAGGCTCACCATGGGCTCGATCGCGATGCAGAAGCCCGGCACCAGCTTCGGGCCCTTGCCGCGCTTGCGGGAGACGTAGTTCAGCAGGTGGGGGTCCATGTGCATCTCGGAGCCGATGCCGTGGCCGCCGTAGTCCTCGATGATCCCGTACTTCCCCGAGGCCGGGCGGGGCTGGCGGCGGATGTAGCCCTCGATGGCCTTGGAGATGTCCACCAGGCGGTTGCCGCCCTTGACCGCCGCGATGCCCGCCCACATGGACTCCTCGGTCACCCGGGAGAGCTCGATGAGCTCCGGAGCGTGACCGGTGCCCACGAAGGCCGTGAAGGCCGCGTCGCCGTGCCAGCCGTCCACGATGGCGCCGGCGTCGATGGAGATGATGTCGCCGTCCTTCAGGACGGTCTTCGTGTCCGGGATGCCGTGGACGACGACCTCGTTCACCGAGGTGCAGATGGTGGCGGGGAAGCCGCCGTAGCCGAGGAAGTTCGACCTGGCCCCGTGCTCGGCCAGCACCTTGCGGGCGACCTCGTCCAGGTCCTTGGTGGTGGCACCGGGCACGGCGGCCTCCCGGGTGGCCGCGTGGATGGCGGCGACGACCAGCCCCGCCTCACGCATCTTCGCGATCTGCTCCGGGGTCTTGATCTCGACCATGACGGCTGGCGCCTTTCTGAACGACGGATGAAACGTGTCCGCGGGCACCCGCCGCTCCCGGCGGCGACCCGCGGCACGGGCGGGGTGTCCGCACCCGCCCGGCGAAGCCGTGGCGGGCCGCCCGGGGCACGGGCCCGCCCGCCACAACACAATACGGCCGCGATGCCCGGCAGGGCATCGCGGCCGTATGCGACCCGAGTGGGTCAGGAACCTTCACGCTCCAGCGCGGCCATCGCGCGCTGGGTGACCTCGGCGACCTTGCCGAGCGCCGAGATCGTCACCACGAGGCCCTGGGCCTTGTAGTAGTCGATGATCGGCTCGGTCTCGCTGTGGTAGACCTCGAGCCGCTTGCGGACGGTGTCCTCGCTGTCGTCCTCGCGCTGGTACAGCTCGCCGCCGCAGGTGTCGCAGACACCCTCCGCGGCCGGCGGGTTGTAGATCGCGTGGAAGACGTGGCTGCTGTCCTTGCGGCAGATCCGGCGACCGGCGATCCGCTTGACCACCTCGTCCTCGGGGACCTCGAGGTCCAGCACCGCGTCCAGCTTGAGGTCGTCGGCCTTGAGGATCCCGTCCAGCGCCTCGGCCTGGGCGAGGTTTCGCGGGAAGCCGTCCAGCAGGAAGCCGCTCGCGGCGTCCGGCTGGTGCATGCGGTCCTTGGCCATCCCGATGGTGACCTCGTCCGGCACGAGCTGGCCGGCGCGCATGTACTCCTGGGCCTTCTGGCCCAGGGGCGTGCCCTGGCTGATGTTCGCCCGGAACAGGTCGCCCGTGGAGATGTGCGGGATGGCGAGGTTCTTGGCGAGGTACGCGGCCTGCGTACCCTTGCCGGCGCCGGGCGGCCCGACGAGGACGATTCGCATCAGCGGAGGAACCCTTCGTAGTTGCGCTGCTGAAGCTGGCTCTCGATCTGCTTCACAGTCTCAAGACCGACACCCACGATGATCAGGATGCTGGTTCCACCGAACGGAAAGTTCTGATTCGCGTTGAGTGTGACCAGTGCCACGGTGGGCACAAGGGCGATCAGACCCAGGTAGAGCGAACCCGGCCACGTGATGCGGTTCAGCACGTAGCTCAGGTACTCGGCCGTGGGACGGCCGGCCCGGATGCCCGGGATAAAGCCACCATACTTCTTCATATTGTCGGCAACTTCTTCGGGGTTGAAGGAGATGGCGACGTAGAAGAACGCGAAGAAGACGATCAGCAGGAAGTACGTGACCATGTAGATCGGGTGGTCACCCTTGACCAGGTTGGCCTGGACCCAGTTCGCCCAGTCCGCCTTGGAGCCGGTGAACTGCACGAGCAAGGCCGGGATGTAGAGCAGCGACGAGGCGAAGATGACCGGGATCACACCGGCCTGGTTCACCTTGAGCGGGATGTAGGTGGACGTGCCGCCGTAGGAACGGCGGCCGATCATGCGCTTCGCGTACTGCACGGGGATGCGGCGCTGAGCCTGCTCCACGAAGACCACCAGCGCGACCATGGCCAGACCGCAGAGGATCACCAGGCCGAATTCCAGCCAGCCGCCCATCAGCTTGCCCTGCATCTTGATCGCCCAGAGGGCGCCCGGGAAGCCGGCGGCGATGGAGGTGAACATCAGGATCGACATGCCGTTGCCGATGCCGCGGTCGGTAATGAGCTCGCCCAGCCACATGATGATCGCGGTGCCGGCGGTCATGGTGATGACCATGACGGCGGTGGCGAAGACCGACTTGTCCGGGACGATCTGGTTGCCGACGGTGCAGTTGCCGAACAGCGCGCCGTTGCTGGCGGTCGCGACGAGTCCGGTGCCCTGCAGGATCGCCAGGGCGACGGTCAGATAGCGCGTGTACTGCGTGATCTTGGCCTGGCCCGACTGGCCCTCCTTCTTGAGGGCTTCCAGACGCGGGATCACGACGGTGAGCAGCTGAAGGATGATGCTCGCCGTGATGTAGGGCATGATGCCCAGCGCGAAGATCGTGATCTGCAGCAGCGCACCACCGCTGAACATGTTCACGAGGCCGAAGAGGCCCATCCCGCTCTTGGCCTGGTCCATGCAGGTCTGGACATTGCGGTAGTCGACACCGGGCACGGGCACATGGGCGCCGAGCCGGAAGAGCACCATGATGCCCAACGTGAACAGCAGCTTCTTGCGCAGGTCGGGCGTCCTGAACGCCCGGGCGAACGCGGTGAGCACGGTGCCTCCTGCGCCTCTCACGCAGCCACGTGAGAGGTGACGGTGTTGTGGTTCGACGAATACTTAACTGTCAAGTCCACCCGGACACAGGCCGGGCGGCTCGGAGGCATGGGCCTCCACTGATACAGCAACAGTGCACGCCACCTTACCGGCGACCGTGCCCCCCTTGGAACGACCAACCGGGGATGCCCCTTTTGGGACATCCCCGGTTGTCAGATCAACGAACTCAGATGAGCTCGGAAACGCTGCCGCCGGCGGCAGCGATCTTCTCCTTGGCGGAGCTGGAGACGGCGTCCACCGTCACCTGCAGCGCCACGGTGATCTCGCCCTGGCCCAGGACCTTGACGAGCTCGTTGTTGCGCACCGCGCCCTTGGCGACCAGATCGGCCACCGTGACCTCGCCACCCTGCGGGTAGAGCGCGGCCAGCTTGTCCAGGTTCACGACCTGGAACTGCTTGTGGGCGGGGTTCTTGAAGCCCTTCAGCTTCGGGAGGCGCATGTGGAGGGGCATCTGCCCACCCTCGAAGCGCTCCGGAACCTGGTAACGGGCCTTGGTGCCCTTGGTACCACGACCGGCGGTCTTACCCTTGGACGCCTCACCACGACCGACACGGGTCTTGGCGGTCTTGGCGCCCGGGGCGGGCCGGAGGTTGTGGACCTTCAGCGGGTTGTTCTCCGCCATGTCAGTCGACCTCCTCAACCGTCACGAGGTGGCGGACGGTGTGCACCATGCCGCGGATCTCGGGACGGTCCTCCTTGACCACCACGTCGTTCATGCGCTTGAGACCAAGCGAACGAAGGGTGTCGCGGTGGTTCTGCTTGCTACCGATGTAGGACTTGACCTGCGTGACCTTGAGGCGAGCCATTACGCACCCGCCCCTGCACGCGCCCGCAGCAGTGCGGCGGGGGCGACGTCCTCCAGCGGCAGACCACGACGAGCGGCGATCTCCTCGGGACGCTGCAGTCCCTTGAGGGCCGTCACCGTGGCGTGCACGATGTTGATCGGGTTCGACGAACCGAGCGACTTCGACAGGATGTCGTGGATGCCGGCGCACTCGAGCACCGCTCGCACCGGGCCACCGGCGATAACACCGGTACCGGGGGAAGCAGGCTTGAGCAGCACGACACCGGCCGCCTTCTCGCCAGTGATCGGGTGAGGCACGGTGCCCTGGATACGGGGGACCTTGAAGAAGTTCTTCTTGGCCTCTTCCACGCCCTTGGCGATGGCAGCCGGAACTTCCTTGGCCTTGCCGTAACCGACACCGACCGTGCCGTCACCGTCGCCCACCACGACCAGCGCGGTGAAGCTGAAGCGGCGACCACCCTTGACAACCTTGGCGACGCGGTTGATCGCGACTACGCGCTCAACGTACGCGGTCTTCTCGGCGGCAGCGCCACCGTCGCGACCCTTCCGGTCCCGCCGCTCGCCGCCACCGGCACCGCTTCCGCGGCGCTGGGGTCCAGCCATTGGATTTACCTCTCTCTGTTACGTCCGCTAGCTCCGGAACCGGGGCTTAGAACTTCAGCCCGGCTTCGCGGGCGGCGTCCGCCAGAGCGGCAATGCGCCCGGCGTACTGGTTGCCACCGCGGTCGAACACGACAGCCTCGACACCGGCGGCCTTGGCACGCTCGGCAACCAGGGCGCCGACCTTCTTGGCCTGGGCGCTCTTGTCGCCCTCGCCACCGCGGATGGACGCGTCCAGGTGGGACGCCGACGCCAGGGTGTGACCCTTGAGGTCGTCGATCACCTGGGCGGTGATGCCACGGTTGGAGCGCGTCACGACGAGACGCGGGCGCTCGGCCGTACCCGACAGGTTCTTGCGGATGCGGATGTGGCGGCGGGCCTTGGCAGCGCGCTTGTACGCGTCACCCTTGGCGATCTTCACACCGTATGCCATGGCTTACTTACCAGCCTTTCCGACCTTGCGGCGGATGACCTCACCCGCATACTTCACGCCCTTGGCCTTGTAGGGGTCGGGCTTGCGAAGCTTGCGGATGTTGGCGGCAACCTCGCCGACCTTCTGCTTGTCGATGCCCTCGACGCTGAGCTTGGTGGGCGACTCGACCTTGAAGGTGATGCCCTCGGGGGCCTCGACCAGGATCGGGTGGCTGTAGCCCAGGGCGAACTCCAGGTTGGAGCCCTTCGCCTGGACGCGGTAGCCGACACCGCTGATCTCAAGAGCCTTGCTGTAGCCCTGGGTCACGCCGGTGATCATGTTCGCCACCAGCGTGCGGGACAGGCCGTGCAGGGCCTTGTTCTGACGCTCGTCGTTGGGGCGGGTGACGTTCAGGACGCCGTCCTCACCCTTGGCGATCTCGATGGGCGCGGACACGGTGTGGGTCAGGGTGCCCTTGGGACCCTTCACCGAAACCGTGCGGCCATCGATGGTGACGTCCACACCAGCGGGAACCTGGATGGGCAGCTTGCCAATACGCGACATTAGCTTTTCCTCCGTTCCCGATTACCAGACGTAGGCGAGGACTTCCCCACCCACGCCCTTCTTGCTGGCCTGCTGGCCGGTCAGGAGACCGTGGGACGTGGAGATGATCGCCACGCCCAGGCCGCCGAGGACCTTCGGCAGGTTGGTGGACTTTGCGTAGACCCGGAGGCCCGGCTTCGAGATCCGCTTGATGCCCGCGATGGAGCGCTCACGGTTCGGGCCGAACTTGAGGTCGACGACGAGCTTCTTGCCGACCTCGGCGTCCTCGACCTTCCAGCCGGCGATGTAGCCCTCCTGCTGCAGGATCTCGGCGATGTGCGCCTTGATCTTGCTGTGGGGCATCGCCACGGAGTCGTGGTAAGCCGAGTTCGCGTTCCGCAGACGGGTCAGCATGTCTGCGATCGGATCGGTCATGGTCATGTTTGGCCTTCGGCCTCTCTCGCCGTGGTTTCCTATCTGCGCCATCCCTCTCCCCGAACATCAGTCGGAGCGGGTGCGGTGCGGGGACCTACGGCGTAGTAAGACGGTCATGGGCGGCGGGCGCCCAACCCTTCAACTCTACGCGAGTGAAGGACTGGGCCCCACCATCCTTGATGCTTACCGAGAGCCCTGGTCAACCCAAGTGGGTTGTTACCAGGAGCTCTTGGTCACGCCCGGCAGCTCGCCACGGTGAGCCATCTCACGAAGGCACACGCGGCAGAGGCCGAACTTGCGGTACACGGAGTGCGGACGGCCGCAGCGGTTGCAACGGGTGTACGCACGGACCGCGAACTTGGGCTTGCGCGCGGCCTTCGCGATCAGAGACTTCTTCGCCATCTCGGTCACGCCTCCTTGAAGGGGAAGCCGAGGTGACGGAGGAGGGCGCGGCCCTCGTCGTCGTTGGTCGCCGTGGTCACCACGGTGATGTCCATACCCCGGACACGGTCGATCTTGTCCTGGTCGATCTCGTGGAACATGACCTGCTCCGTGAGACCGAAGGTGTAGTTGCCCCGACCGTCGAACTGCTTCGGGGACAGACCACGGAAGTCGCGGATGCGCGGCAGCGCGAGCGACAGGGTACGGTCCAGGAACTCCCACATGCGGTCACCACGGAGGGTGACGTGGGCGCCGATCGGCTGGCCCTCACGCAGCTTGAACTGCGCGATGGACTTGCGAGCCTTGGTGACGGCGGGCTTCTGGCCCGTGATCGTGGTGAGGTCGCGGATGGCGCCCTCGATCAGCTTGGAGTCGCGGGCGGCGTCGCCCACACCCATGTTGACCACGATCTTGGTCAGGCCGGGAACCTGCATGATGTTCTCGTAGGAGAACTCCTCACGCAGCTTGCCGACGATCTCTTCGCGGTAGCGCAGCTTGAGACGCGGCGCGTTGGTGGTGGCAGTCATCAGATGTCCTCACCGGTGCGCTTGGCAACGCGGATCTTGTTGCCGTTCTCGTCGAAGCGGTAACCGACACGCGTGACGACCTTCTTGCCGTCCTTCTCCACGATGAGCTGAACGTTGCTCACGTGGATGGGGGCCTCGGTCGTGACAATGCCGCCGGTCTGCGAACCACGAGCGGTCTGGCCGGCCTTGGTGTGCTTCTTGACCCGGTTGACACCCTCGACGAGGACGCGGTTCTCGCTGGGCATGGCCACGATGACCTTGCCCTGCTTGCCCTTGTCCTTACCGGTGATGACCTGGACCAGGTCGCCCTTCTTGATCTTCATCGGTTACAGCACCTCCGGCGCGAGCGAGACGATCTTCATGAACTTCTTCTCGCGCAGCTCTCGGCCCACGGGGCCGAAGATACGGGTGCCGCGGGGGTCACCGTCATTCTTGAGAACGACAGCGGCGTTCTCGTCGAAACGGATGTACGAGCCATCCGGACGGCGGCGCTCCTTGACGGTGCGAACGATGACGGCCTTGATGACGTCACCCTTCTTCACGTTGCCACCGGGGATCGCGTCCTTGACGGTGGCGACGATGACGTCACCGATGCCCGCGTAGCGGCGACCCGAACCACCGAGAACACGGATGCAAAGGATCTCCTTGGCACCAGTGTTGTCGGCGACCCGAAGTCGCGACTCCTGCTGGATCACGTCTATCTCCTGATCGTCTGCCGGTTCCCGGCAGGGGCTCCGAGGAGCCCCTGCCGAGCCTGGCGGAACTTATCCGAGGGAAACCCCTCAGAAATTACTTGGCCTTCTCGAGGATCTCGACGACGCGCCAGCGCTTGGACGCCGACAGCGGACGCGTCTCCATCAGGAGGACGCGGTCGCCGACGCCGGCAGCGTTCTGCTCGTCGTGCGCCTTGAGCTTGTTCGTACGGCGGATGACCTTGCCGTACAGCGCGTGCTTGACGCGGTCCTCGACGGCGACGACGACGGTCTTGTCCATCTTGTCGCTGACGACGAGACCCTCGCGGGTCTTGCGGAAACCGCGCTCGTTCGTCTCAGTCACATTCTTCTCGCTCATCAGGCGCTCTCCACCGTCTCGATGCCCAGCTCGCGCTCGCGCATCAGGGTGTAGATCCGGGCGATGTCCTTACGGACGGACTTGAGCCGACCGTGGTTCTCAAGCTGCCCGGTCGCCGCCTGGAAGCGGAGGTTGAACAGCTCTTCCTTGGCCTCACGGAGCTTCGCGACGAGGTCCTCGTCGTTGAGCTCGCGCAGCTCGGTCGCCTTGATACCAGCGGCCATCACGACTCACCTGCCTCGCGCCGAACAATGCGGCACTTCATCGGAAGCTTGTGGGCGGCGCGGGTGAGCGCCTCCTTAGCGACCTTTTCATTCGGGAAGGACAGCTCGAACATCACCCGACCGGGCTTGACGTTCGCGATCCACCACTCCGGAGAACCCTTACCGGAACCCATGCGGGTCTCGGCCGGCTTCTTCGTCAGCGGACGGTCCGGGTAGATGTTGATCCAGACCTTGCCGCCACGCTTGATGTGACGGGTCATGGCGATACGAGCGGACTCGATCTGCCGGTTCGTCACGTAGGCCGGGGTCAGGGCCTGGATGCCGTACTCACCGAACGCGAGCTCGGTGCCACCCTTGGCCATGCCGTTCCGCTTGGGGTGGTGCTGCTTGCGGTGCTTGACCCTGCGAGGGATCAGCATGTCGGTCAGGCCTCCGTTCCGGTGGACTCAGCCGGAGCAGCGGTGGCCTCGGCCTTGGGGGCCTCGGCGGACTGCTGCGGCTTGCGGCCGCGGCCGCCACGCTCGCCACCACGGCCACCACGGGCCGGGCGGTCCTGGGCGCCACCACGCGACGGGCGGTTGCCCGCACGAGCGGCAGCGTTCTCGGCGCGGACCTCGGCGATGTTCTTGACGTCGCCCTTGTAGATCCAGACCTTCACGCCGATGCGGCCGAAGGTGGTCTTGGCCTCGAAGAAGCCGTAGTCGACGTTCGCGCGGAGCGTGTGCAGGGGCACACGGCCCTCGCGGTAGAACTCCGAGCGGGACATCTCGGCGCCGCCGAGACGGCCACCGCACTGGATCTTGATGCCCTTGGCGCCGGCCTTCATCGTCGACTGCATGCTCTTACGCATGGCGCGACGGAAGGAGACGCGGGAGGACAGCTGCTCGGCGACGGCCTGGGCCACCAGCTGAGCGTCGACCTCGGGGTTCTTGACCTCGAGGATGTTCAGCTGGACCTGCTTGCCGGTCAGCTTCTCCAGCTCGCCACGGATGCGGTCGGCCTCGGCGCCACGGCGGCCGATGACGATGCCCGGGCGGGCGGTGTGGATGTCAACGCGGACGCGGTCGCGGGTGCGCTCGATCTCAACCTTCGAGATACCGGCGCGCTCCATGCCCTTCGTCATCATGCGACGAATGGCAACGTCTTCCTTGACGTAGTCCTTGTACAGCTTGTCGGCGTACCAACGGGACTTGAAGTCCGTGGTGATGCCGAGCCGGAACCCGTGCGGGTTAACCTTCTGGCCCATTACCGGGTTCCTTCCTTGCTGCTGACGACCACGGTGATGTGGCTGGTCCGCTTGCGGATCCGGTAGGCACGGCCCTGAGCACGCGGACGGAACCGCTTCAGGGTCGGGCCCTCGTCCACGAACGCTTCGCTGATGTACAGCGACGAAGCGTCCGTGTGGTCGTAGTTGTGCGCGGCGTTGGCAATGGCGCTGTCAAGCACCTTGCCCACCGGCACGCTCGCGGCCTGCGGGGCGAAACGCAGGACCGCCTGAGCCTCCGTGGCATCCATGCCACGGATGAGGTCCACCACGCGGCGGGCCTTCATGGGCGTGACGCGGATGTACCGCGCCTGGGCCCTGGCTTCCATGGTTGTCCCTTCGGTGTCAGTCATAGTCGTTCACACCCCGCCTTTAGCGGCGCTTCGACTTGCGGTCGTCCTTGACGTGGCCGCGGAAGGTGCGGGTCGGCGAGAACTCGCCGAGCTTGTGGCCGACCATCGACTCGGTGACAAACACCGGGACGTGCGTCTTGCCGTTGTGCACCGCGAGCGTGTGGCCGAGCATGGCCGGCACGATCATGGAGCGACGGGACCAGGTCTTGATGACGTTCTTGGTACCAGCCTCGTTCTGAGCGTCCACCTTCTTGATGAGGTGTCCGTCGACGAAGGGTCCCTTCTTGAGACTACGCGGCATCTAAACCCGCTCCTAGCGCTTCTTGTTCGTCTTGCGGCGGCGGACGATGTACTTGTTGCTCGCCTTCTTGGGAGAACGAGTACGACCCTCCTTCTGACCCCACGGGGAGACCGGGTGGCGACCACCGGAGGTCTTACCCTCACCACCACCGTGCGGGTGGTCAACCGGGTTCATCGCGACACCGCGGACGGTCGGGCGAACGCCCTTCCAGCGCATACGGCCGGCCTTGCCCCAGTTGATGTTCGACTGCTCGGCGTTGCCGACCTCGCCAACGGTGGCGCGGCAGCGGACGTCGACCAGGCGGACCTCGCCGGACGGCATGCGCAGGTGGGCGTAGGTGCCCTCCTTCGCCAGCAGCTGGACGGACGAACCGGCCGAGCGGGCGAACTTGGCGCCACCACCGGGACGGAGCTCGATCGCGTGGATCGTGGTACCGACCGGGATGTTGCGCAGCGGGAGGTTGTTGCCCGGCTTGATGTCGGCCGTGGGGCCGTTCTCAACCCGGTCGCCCTGGTTGAGCTTCGCCGGAGCGATGATGTAGCGCTTCTCGCCGTCCGCGTAGTGCAGGAGCGCGATGCGCGCGGTGCGGTTCGGGTCGTACTCGATGTGAGCGACCTTCGCCGGCACGCCGTCCTTGTCGTGACGACGGAAGTCGATCACTCGGTAGGCGCGCTTGTGGCCACCGCCCTGGTGGCGGACGGTCACACGACCGGTGTTGTTACGGCCGCCCTTGCTGTGCAGCGGGCGGACCAGCGACTTCTCCGGCGTGGACCGCGTGATCTCGACAAAGTCGGCGACGCTGGAGCCACGACGGCCCGGGGTCGTCGGCTTGTACTTGCGGATACCCATTTCTCAGTCCTCGTCCGATTCCGGACGATCCAGACCGCCCTTAGGCGGTCGGACCGCCGAAGATGTCGATACGGTCGCCCTCGGCGAGGGTCACGATGGCGCGCTTGGTGTTGGCGCGCTTGCCGAAACCGGTCTTGGTGCGCTTGCGCTTACCCTGACGGTTGATCGTGTTGACCCCGGTGACCTTGACCGAGAAGACCGCCTCGACGGCCTGCTTGATCTGGGTCTTGTTGGCGCGCGGGTCGACGATGAACGTGTACTTGTTCTCGTCCAGCAGCGCGTAGCTCTTCTCCGAGACAACCGGCTTGACCAGCAGGTCGCGCGGGTCCGAGAAGGTCTTGCTGGTGACGACGGCCTCAGTCATCAGGCCTCGCTCCCTTCGGTCTCAACGGCCTTGGGGCCAGACACGAAGGACTCGAAGGCGGCCTGGGTGAAGACCACGTCGTCGGAGACGAGCACGTCGTACGTGTTCAGCTGGCCCGGCTCCAGGATGTGAACCTGGGGCAGGTTGCGGGCGGACAGCCACGCGGCCTCGTCGGCACGCTCGACGACCAGGAGCACGTTCTTGCGCTCGCTGACCTTGCCGATGAGGGCCTTGGCGGCCTTGGTGGACACCGCACCGTCGACCACGCCGGAGACGACGTGGATGCGGCTGTGGCGCGCCCGGTCGGTGAGGGCACCGCGCAGGGCGGCGGCCTTCATCTTCTTCGGGGTGCGCTGCGAGTAGTCACGCGGCACGGGACCGTGCACGACGCCACCACCGGCGAACTGCGGCGCGCGGGTCGAACCCTGACGGGCGCGACCGGTGCCCTTCTGGCGGTAAGGCTTGCGGCCACCGCCGCGGACCTCGCCACGAGTCTTGGTCTTGTGCGTGCCCTGACGGGCAGCGGCCAGCTGCGCGACGACGACCTGGTGGATCAGCGGGATGCTGACCTTCGCGTCGAAGATCTCCGCGGGGAGCTCGACGGTCCCGGCCTTGTCGCCTGCCGGCGAAAGGATGTCAATGGTGCTCATCGTTACCTCAGGCCCCCTTGGCCGCGGTACGGACCAGGACGAGGCCGCCGTTCGGACCAGGAACCGCGCCCTTGATGAGGAGCAGGCCCTTCTCCGCGTCAACGGCGTGGACGGTCAGGTTCTGGGTGGTGACCCGCTCGTTGCCCATGCGGCCCGCCATGCGGAGGCCCTTGAACACACGGCCCGGGGTGGCGCAGCCACCGATGGAACCGGGGGAGCGGTGCTTGCGCTGGGTGCCGTGACCGGCGCCGAGGCCCTTGAAGTTGTGACGCTTCATGACACCGGCGAAGCCCTTGCCCTTGCTCTTGCCCGTGACGTCAACCTTGACGCCGGACTCGAACACGGCAGCGGTGATCTCCTGGCCGAGCGTGTACTCGCTGGCGTCAGCGGTACGCAGCTCCACCAGGTGGCGGCGCGGGGTGACGTCGGCCTTGGCGAAGTGACCCTTGAGGGGCTTGTTCACCTTGCGCGGGTCAATCTCGCCGAAGGCGATCTGGACCGACTCGTAGCCGTCGCTGTCGTTGGTGCGGACCTGGGTGACGACACAGGGCCCGGCCTTGACGACGGTCACCGGGACGACACGGTTGTTCTCGTCCCAGACCTGGGTCATGCCGAGCTTCTCGCCCAGGACGCCCTTAATGTTCTTAGCCATCTCGCGCGTCACCTCAGAGCTTGATCTCGATGTCGACGCCCGCCGGCAGGTCGAGGCGCATGAGCGAGTCAACCGTCTTCGGCGTGGGGTCGAGGATGTCGATGAGGCGCTTGTGCGTGCGCATCTCGAAGTGCTCGCGCGAGTCCTTGTACTTGTGCGGCGACTTGATGACGCAGTACACGTTCTTCTCAGTGGGCAGCGGCACCGGGCCCGCGACCGACGCACCAGTGCGGGTCACCGTCTCGACGATCTTCTTCGCCGAGGAGTCGATGACCTCGTGGTCGTAGGCCTTGAGCCGGATGCGGATCTTCTGTCCCGCCATGGCTACTCAGTAGTCCTGTCTCTCGTAACGCTCTGGGACTCGGTCGGCTGCCTCCGGAGGCCTTCCGGATGCTGCCCTTCCTCACTCCACCTCCGACCCACGCGGTCGGGCGTGTCGCGCCCCTTCCAGCAAAATTCCCTAAGGAATTCCCTGATGAAGGGGTTTGTGGGGGAAGAACACCCACCGAGCGCCTGGTTGGGGCCCCGCTGACGCTTCCCGGAAGATTCCCGTACTTCCGCCCCTCATAAGGGACGACGAGTACTGCGGGACTCGCTTCCAGTCCTCCCGGCGGGAGGCGCGCAGCATCGGCACTCAACCGAGCAACCTGAACAGTGTGCCATACGGTCCCGAAGAGACGCCAATCGAAGCAGAAGACCGTACCCCGACCGGCGCACTTGTCAAACCACCCCGCCGACATACGGGACACTATGGTGCCGAACAACCCGGCATCACGGCCGTCACCCGTTCGGCGGCACGGCCGGGCAGGCCACCCGCCGGTTCCAAGAGTACGAGAAGGCTTTGTCGTGGCTTGGGCAACCCATGTCCGGCCTCCACCGTCTCCCTAACACGCTGGGGCAGCCGGGGGCCGCGCGCGCTGCACGACGGGACGGAGACACTTAGTTGAACATCTCACAGCGCAGGGGCGTATCACGCCGGGCCGTACTCGCCGGTATCACCGCCGTGACGGCGGCGACGGCGGCCGGCTGCAGCGGCTCGAGCTCGGGGCGGGTGGCCTCCCCCGACGCCATGGAGTCCGTGGACCCCCGCGCTACGCAGTCGTTCAACAACGCCAAGGACGCCCTGCTGCTGCAGATCATGGCGCACCCCGACGACGACCTGTTCTTCATGAACCCCGACGCCCAGCACCTGGTCACCGCGGGCGTCCCCGTCGTCTCCGTCTACGTCACCGCAGGCGAGGCCGTCGGCCAGAACTGGATCCCGGGCATGCCCCCGCCCAGGACCGACAAGGCCGCCTACTCCTCCGCCCGCCACCAGGGCCTGCGCCAGGCCTACGCCGAGATGATCGGCAAGGACAGGTTCACCCCCTGGAAGAAGTCCGTGATCGACCTTCCGGGTGGTGTCCGGGCCGAGATCGACGAGCTGACCAACGGCAGACGCGCGGCCCGGCTGATCTTCCTCAACATCGCCATGCTCTCCGCCGGCAACACCCGGCTGCCCCAGCTGTGGGAGCGCCCGTACGCCGTGATGCAGAGCATGGTGGCCACCGGCTCGCCGTGCACCACCGTCAGCAGCTACCGCCACAAGACCCTGGTGGACGCGCTCGCCGGGATCATGGCGAAGTACGAGCCGACGGTCGTGCACACCATGGACCCCGACCCCGACTACCAGGTCCACGACGCCACGCACCCCAAGGACAACGACTACGGGGCGTGCTCGGACCACCGCGACCACACCCCGACCGCCCTCTTCACCTGGAAGGCGCTCTCCCAGTGGGTCGGGGAGACCACCCGGCGGGCCGGGCACCCGCCGCGCTTCACGGTCAACTCCTTCCGCGGCTACTACAACCAGCGCTGGCCCCACAACCTCCCCACCGAGGTCGTCGACGGCAAGCACCGCCTGGTCGAGGCCTACGGCGGCGAGCCCTCCTGGCAGTGCGGCAACACCGCCGGCTGCGGCGACTACGGCCAGGGCGGCGACCGCCCCCTGAAGAACCGCAAGGGCTGGATCCGCTCCACCCACTACCGCTACCCCGGCGCCACCGTCGCCGCCGACAGCGACCGCTCCGGCCGGCTGGAGGCCTACGGCGTCCTCGGCCTGCAGGCCGTGCGCTGGCAGGAGTCCGCCCCCGGGAGCGGCCGCTGGGGCGCGCCGCAGAACCTGGGCGGTGGGCCGCTGGCGCCCTCCCTGGCCGCCGTCAAGGACGCCAAGGGCCGCCGCCTGCTGTTCGCCCTGCGCTTCTCCGGCCTGGAGGGCCAGGGCCGCTCCAACAGCCGCGAGATCGTCGTCCTGGAGCAGCGCACCCCCGGCGGCTCCTTCAAGGCCTGGACGGGCCTGGGCAACCCCGAGCGCAAGACCGAGCGCGGCCGCCGGGTGGGCATGCCCGCCGCCGTCGCCACCCCCGACGGCCGGGTCCACCTCTTCGTCCGCAACGCCGGCAAGGGCCTCTCCAGCCGCGTCCGCGAGGCCGACGGCACCTGGGGCAAGTGGCAGAGCCTGCACGGCCAGGAGATCCAGGAGGGGCTGACCGTCACCCTGGACCGGCAGAACCGCGTCCACGTCTTCGGCGTCGGCCGCGACACCGTGCACCACTGGAGCCAGGAGGCCCCCGGCAAGCCGGTGCGCCACATGCCGCTCAAGGGCCTGCCGGGCCCCGGCGGCGACCGGGTGGGCGCCGCCCTCGGCCCGGACGGCGCGCTCACCGTCGTCTACCGCACGCCGGCCACCGCCGAGCCCGCCGCCTACCGCCTCACCGCCGACGGCTCCGGAACCGACCGCACCACGGGCACCGGCCTGCGCTCCTTCGCCGGCTACGGGGAGCTCTCCGCGGCCACCGTCCCCCGGCGCGGCCGCACCGACTCGATGATGGTCCTCGGCCGCGCGGTGAGCGGCGGGATACAGCTCACCGACGCCGAGTCCGGGGACTCCCCGCTGCTCCCGCCCACCGCCTACGTGCCCGTGGGCTCCCCCGCCCTGCTCACCGACGCGGCCCACCGGCTGTGCGCCGTGGGCCTGAGCCCGGACGCCACCCCCTGGGTGTGGCGCCCGGCGCCGGGCTCCGGCGCCTGAGGCTCCGTACGCGCCGGTTTCACCCGAATGGCCGAGGAGGACCCCTCCTCGGCCACCGCCACGTTCAAGCCGCGCCCCACAGGGGCAATGGCAAGGGCGTGCGCATTCACTTCACGGGCGTCGACCTCGGCCGGATCAGGGTGTCGGCGGAGCCCGACATCATGTGGGAGAACCTGTTGGCCGCCCACATGGTCCAGACGGGCCAGGGGCCCCTGGTCTTCGGGCAGTGGCGCGAGCGGATCCGCGGCCGGCTGACGGACCCCATGCGCCGGCTGCTGGCCCTGGCCCCGCCCCGGGGCTACTCCCCCGACTTCCTCACCCCGCCGGAATCCGCCGAGGGGCTGCGCGACGGCCTCGACGCCATGCTGTCGCTGCCCCGCCGCACCCTCCGCCGCGACCTGGCGCTGCTGACGCCCGACCGCCGTGACCTGCACTTCGTCCGCGCCCTCGCCGAGGGCGAGAGCACGGCCCTGCACGCCCTGGGCGACGGCATCACCGCCTTCCACGACCTGGCGGTGCGGCCCTACCTCGACAAGCTGCGGGAGCACATTTCGGCCGACCGGGCCGCCCGCTCGCAGTCCATGCTGCACAGCGGCGGCGAGCACCTGCTGTCCACCCTCCACCCGGCCGTGCGCTGGAACCCGCCCGTGCTGGAGGTGGCGATCCCCGGCACCGACGAGGACGTCCATCTGGAGGGGCGCGGGCTGAGGCTCGTGCCCTCCTTCTTCTGCTGGCGCGCCCCGACCGTGCTGCGGGATCCGGAGCTGCCGCCCGTACTCGTCTACCCGGTCGTCCACGACCCCGGCTGGCTCCTGGACGTCCACGGCCCACGCGAGCACCGCGGCGAGCCGCCGCTGGCCGCCCTGCTGGGCCGTACCCGGGCCGAGGTCCTGGAGGCCACCGCGCGCGGCTGCACCACCAGCGAGCTCGCCCGCAAGGTGCGCATCGCCATGGCCACGGCCAGCCACCACGCCACCGTCCTGCGGGCCGCCGGGCTGATCACCACGAACCGTACGAACGGCCGGGCGTACCACACCCTCAGCGTCCTGGGCCGGGACCTGCTCAACGGCCGGGGGCCGCTCGCGCGGGGCGGGGCCGGCTGAGCCGCGCGGCCGCCCGGGCCGCCCACGGACCGGCTGCTGACGGACCGTCGGATCGTACGGCCTACCGTAGGCCCATGCAGCAGCCGAATTCGCCCAGCCCAGGCCGACGGCTCTTGGCCGTCAGCGACCTGCACACCGGCATGACCGACAACGTGCCCATCGCCGAATCACTGCGCCCCACCACCGACGACGACTGGCTGATCGTGGCCGGCGACGTCGCCGAGAAGTTCGCGGACGTCGAGCGCACGCTCAAGCTGCTCGCCGGCCGCTTCGCCAAGGTCGTCTGGACCCCGGGCAACCACGAGCTGTGGACGCCCCGCCCGGACCCGGTCGCCCTGCGCGGCCCGGCCCGCTACGAGCGGCTGGTCGAGCTGTGCCGGGGCATGGGCGTGGTGACGCCGGAGGACCCCTGGCCGGTATGGGACGGCGAGGGCGGCCCGGTGGCCGTGGCGCCGCTGTTCACGCTGTACGACTACACCTTCCGCACCCCCACGGCCGCCACCAAGCAGGAGTCGCTGGCCCAGGCCCGGGCGGCGGGCATCGTGTGCACGGACGAGTACCTGCTGCACACCGAGCCGTACGAGGGCGCCGAGGACTGGTGCCGGGCGCGGGTCGCGGCCACCGAGGAGCGGCTGGCGGCGCACGACCCGTCCGTACCGCTGGTGCTCGTCAACCACTGGCCGCTGGTGCGCGAGCCCACGGAGGTCATGACGTACCAGGAGTTCACCCAGTGGTGCGGCACCGTCCTCACCCGGGACTGGCACACCCGGTTCAACACCGCCGCGGTGGTGTACGGCCATCTGCACATCCCCCGGACCACCTGGTACGACGGGGTCCGGTTCGAGGAGGTCTCGATCGGCTATCCGAGGGAATGGCGGCGCCGGGGCCACCCCAAGGGGCTGCTGCGGCAGATCCTGCCGTACGTCCCGGAAGAGGCCTGAGCGGCCGGAAGCGGTCCGGGAAGAGCCCGAAACGGTCCGGGAAAAGGCGAGAGGGCCCGCACACCCGAAGGTGTGCGGGCCCTCTCAGACCGTCAAGTAAGAGAGAACTTACTTGTTGATCTTGGTGACCTGGCCGGCGCCGACGGTGCGGCCGCCCTCACGGATGGTGAAGCGCAGGCCCTCCTCCATCGCGACAGGCTGGATCAGGGAGACGGACATGTCGGCGTTGTCGCCGGGCATGACCATCTCCGTGCCCTCCTTGAGGGTCACAACACCGGTCACGTCAGTCGTACGGAAGTAGAACTGCGGACGGTAGTTGTTGAAGAACGGGGTGTGACGGCCACCCTCGTCCTTCGACAGGATGTAGGCCGTGGCCTCGAACTCGGTGTGCGGGGTGACCGAACCCGGCTTGATGATGCACTGGCCGCGCTCGACGTCCTCGCGCTTGATGCCACGGAGGAGCAGACCGACGTTCTCACCGGCCTGGCCCTCGTCGAGCAGCTTGCGGAACATCTCGATACCGGTGACCGTGGTGGTGGTCTTCTCGGTCTTGATGCCGATGATGTCGACGGTCTCGTTGACCTTCAGGACACCACGCTCGATACGACCGGTGACGACGGTGCCACGACCGGTGATCGTGAAGACGTCCTCGATCGGCATCAGGAACGGCTTGTCGACGTCACGCTCGGGCTGCGGGATGTGCTCGTCGACGGCCGACATCAGGCCGAGGAGCTTCTCGCCCCACTCCTTGTCGCCCTCCAGCGCCTTCAGCGCGGAGACGCGGACGACCGGAGCGTCGTCACCGGCGAACTCGTACTCGTTGAGGAGCTCACGAACCTCGAGCTCGACGAGCTCCAGGATCTCCTCGTCGTCCACCATGTCGGCCTTGTTCAGGGCGACGACGATGTACGGAACACCCGACTGGCGGGCGAGGAGCACGTGCTCCTTGGTCTGCGGCATCGGACCGTCGGTCGCGGCGACCACGAGGATCGCGCCGTCCATCTGGGCGGCACCGGTGATCATGTTCTTGATGTAGTCCGCGTGACCCGGGCAGTCAACGTGGGCGTAGTGACGCGACTCGGTCTGGTACTCGACGTGCGCGATCGAGATGGTGATACCGCGCTGACGCTCCTCCGGGGCCTTGTCGATCTCGTCGAAAGGCGTGAAGGGGTTCAGGTCCGGGTACGCGTCGTGCAGCACCTTGGTGATCGCCGCGGTAAGAGTCGTCTTACCGTGGTCGACGTGACCGATGGTGCCGATGTTGACGTGCGGCTTAGTCCGCTCGAACTTCGCCTTCGCCACTGGGGTCCTCCTGGGAGTGGTTCTGTACGCCTTACTTCGATCGGCGCCAGGGATCTTTGCTGGGGAGCCGGCTGCCGGGGCACCCGCGGCGAAACCTTACGGTTTGCCGTGGTATGCCCCAACAGTCGGTGTCAAGCCTACGGCGTGAGCCTCGTCTGTGGAGACGGAGCTCGTTACTCGCCCTTGGCCTTCGCGATGATCTCCTCGGCGACGTTCCGCGGAACCTCGGCGTAGGAGTGGAACTGCATCGAGTAGCTTGCGCGACCCGAGGTCTTGCTGCGGAGGTCGCCGACGTAGCCGAACATCTCCGACAGCGGAACCAGGCCCTTGACGAGCTTGGCGCCGTGACGGTCCTCCATGGCCTCGATCTGGCCACGGCGGGAGTTGATGTCACCGATGACGTCGCCCATGTAGTCCTCGGGGGTGGTGACCTCGACCGACATCATCGGCTCAAGCAGAGCCGGAGACGCCTTGCGAGCACCCTCCTTGAACGCCATGGAACCGGCGATCTTGAACGCGAGCTCCGAGGAGTCGACGTCGTGGAAGGCACCGTCGAGCAGCGTCACCTTGACGCCGGTCAGCGGGTAGCCGGCCAGAACACCGAACTCCATGGCCTCCTGGCAACCCGCGTCCACGGACGGGATGTACTCCCGCGGGATACGACCACCGGTGACCTTGTTCTCGAACTCGTAACCGTCGCCCTCGAGGGGCGCGATCGCGATCTGCACCTTCGCGAACTGGCCGGAACCACCAGTCTGCTTCTTGTGCGTGTAGTCGATACGCTCGACGGCCTTGCGGATCGTCTCGCGGTACGCGACCTGCGGCTTGCCGACGTTGGCCTCGACCTTGAACTCACGCTTCATACGGTCGACCAGCACGTCGAGGTGCAGCTCGCCCATACCCGCGATGATGGTCTGGCCCGTCTCGTCGTCCGTGTGGACCTGGAAGGACGGGTCCTCCTCGGCCAGGCGCTGGATGGCGACACCCAGCTTCTCCTGGTCGCCCTTGGACTTGGGCTCGATGGCGACCTGGATGACCGGCGCCGGGAAGTCCATCGACTCGAGGATCACCGGGTTCGCGGCGTCGCAGAGGGTCTCACCGGTGGTGGTCTGCTTCAGACCCATGACGGCGACGATGTCACCGGCACCCACCGACTCGATCTCCTCACGCTTGTTCGCGTGCATCCGGTAGATCTTGCCGATGCGCTCCTTCTTGCCCTTCACGGAGTTCTGGACCTGGGATCCAGCCTCCATGCGGCCCGAGTAGACCCGGACGAAGGTGAGCTTGCCGAGGTGCGGGTCGCTCATGATCTTGAAGGCAAGACCGGAGAACGGCTCGTCGTCGGACGGCTTGCGCTTGACGACCTCGTCGGCGTTGTTGACCGCGTGGCCCTCAACGGCCTCGATGTCGAGCGGCGACGGCAGGTAGCGCACGACCGCGTCGAGCAGGGGCTGAACGCCCTTGTTCTTGAACGCGGTGCCACAGAACACCGGGGTGACGGTGACGGAGTCGGCGCCGCCACGGGAGGCCAGCGTGATGCGGCGGATGGCCGCCATCAGCTGCTCCTCGGTGGGCTCCTGGCCCTCGAGGAAGAGCTCCATCATGGCGTCGTCGTGCTCGGCGACACCCTCGAGGAGCTTGCCGCGCCATTCCTCGGCAGCCTCGGTGTGCGTGGCCGGGATGTCGACGACGTCGTACATCTCGCCCTTGGCAGCCTCGGCGGACCAGACCAGAGCCTTCATCTGGACGAGGTCGACCACGCCCTTGAAGTCGGCCTCGGCACCGATCGGCAGCTGCATGACCAGCGGAACCGCACCGAGGCGGTCGACGATCATGTCGACGCAGCGGTGGAACTCGGCACCCGTACGGTCCAGCTTGTTGACGAAGCAGATACGCGGCACGCCGTAGCGGTCCGCCTGACGCCAAACGGTCTCGGACTGGGGCTCAACACCGGCGACGCCGTCGAACACCGTCACGGCACCGTCGAGCACGCGCAGCGAACGCTCCACCTCGACGGTGAAGTCGACGTGGCCCGGGGTGTCGATGATGTTGATGGTGTGGTCGACGTCGTTCAGCGGCCAGTGGCAGGTCGTCGCGGCAGACGTGATCGTGATGCCGCGCTCCTGCTCCTGCTCCATCCAGTCCATCGTGGCAGCGCCGTCGTGGACTTCACCGATCTTGTACGAAACACCGGTGTAGAACAGGATCCGCTCGGTGGTGGTCGTCTTGCCCGCGTCGATGTGGGCCATGATCCCGATGTTGCGGACCTTGGCCAGGTCAAGCGAAGTGGTGGCCATATGGCTCAGTCTTCTCTCGGTTCTCGATGGGGGTAGCGACTACCAGCGGTAGTGCGCGAAGGCCTTGTTGGACTCGGCCATCTTGTGCGTGTCCTCACGCTTCTTGACCGAGGCGCCGAGACCGTTCGAGGCGTCCAGCAGCTCGTTCATGAGGCGCTCGGTCATGGTCTTCTCGCGACGGGCGCGGGAGTAACCGACCAGCCAGCGCAGCGCCAGGGTGGAGGCGCGGCCCGGACGGACCTCGACCGGCACCTGGTAGGTGGCGCCACCGACACGGCGGGACTTGACCTCGAGAGCCGGCTTCACGTTCTCGAGAGCGCGCTTGAGGGTGATGACCGGGTCGTTGCCGGTCTTCTCGCGCAGACCCTCCATGGCGCCGTACACGATGCGCTCGGCGGTGGAGCGCTTGCCGTGCAGGAGGATCTTGTTGATCAGCGACGTCACCAGGGGGGAGCCGTAAACCGGGTCGATGATGACCGGGCGCTTCGGGGCGGGGCCCTTACGAGGCATTCTTACTTCTCCTTCTTGGCGCCGTAGCGGCTGCGAGCCTGCTTACGGTTCTTGACGCCCTGCGTGTCGAGGGAACCACGGATGATCTTGTAGCGAACACCCGGCAGGTCCTTCACACGGCCACCGCGGACGAGCACGATGGAGTGCTCCTGCAGGTTGTGGCCCTCACCCGGAATGTAAGCGGTGACCTCGATGCCGGAGGTCAGACGCACACGCGCGACCTTACGGAGCGCCGAGTTCGGCTTCTTCGGGGTGGTCGTGAAAACACGCGTGCAGACGCCACGACGCTGGGGCGAACCCTCGAGTGCGGGCGTCTTGTTCTTCTCGACCTTGTCCTGCCGGCCCTTTCGGACCAGCTGCTGGATCGTAGGCACCGTTTCTCCGGTTTCTGTGTGCCGATCACGATAAAACTAACCTGGAACCACCGACCCACGCGGTCGGGTGTGTCGAAGGCTGCAGATCCCACCGAATGGTGGATTGAGCAGATTTCGGTGTCTCCGAACGGTTCAGCTCCGTCCGGTTCCGAGCTTCTCGCACGGTTTGAAGGCACGCACGAGAGCCCAGGGACACCCCAGGCACAAGGTCAGAGCGTACCTACCGCATGGGCTGGGGTCAAAACAAATGCACACACGGAGGACACCCCTGTGGCCTGCGCAGGTCGCGGATCAAAGGGGCCTCGCGGGGCGCGCCGGGGGTCGCCGAACGGGTGACGTCGGCCACACTCGGCGGTCGGCCGACACGCCCCCCGGAGCGGGGCGGGTCTCCTCCGGACGGGCCCCACTGACGGCGAGGATCATCTCCGTCATCTCCACGAACTGGCGGCGGTGACTGTCCGGGATGCCCAGCATCTCGGCGGCCTCCGGCGGCGTCACGCGCCCGGCGGGCGTCCCGCCCGGCAGCGGGAGGTCCTCCGCGGACGCCTTCCCGGACTCGATCAGCATGTCGCGCAGCCCGACGCCCAGGACCCGCGCCAGCGCGCGCATGGTCTCCAGGTCCGGCAGGCTCCGGCGCTGCAGCAACCGGGTCACCGCCGCGCGATGCACCCCGGCGTCCTCCGCCAGCCGCGACCTGCCACCGCCCCGCGGGCTGTCGATGTCGTATCCGCGCTCCCGCATCAGATGCTCGACCCAGCCCGCGAACCGCTCCATGTCCGAGCCCTTTTCGCCCATGACACGCTCCCTCCGCACCCAGCACCCTAGCGTCCGATCGCGCACGCAATAACCAGGATGGAGTGCGTGCCCGCAACTGGCTACCTCGCGGGGGAAATCCACGCCAGAGGTTGGGCTATCTGGTGCGTTGCCGCCGTGACGGCAGGCGCGGAGAGTCGCCCGAAGCTCGCTTGTTGCGCTCTCGCACGCAAGCTGAGGACGGTTCATTGCGTAGACGCAACAAACCGCCACTCTGACACTCCGTCTCCTCAGGAGGACGTTCTGTGATACAGACCGGACGACCGGTTTGAACGTAAGATCGATTACGCCGCCAGGCGCGGGGAGATGCCGGGGATACGGGAGAGGGGCGGGGAAGCGGTCATGTGGGGACGCAAGCGGGCGAAGCCCTCCTACGAGGAGATGCTGGCGGAGGCCCGGGAGGGCTTCGCGGGGATGCTCGACATGGCGGACGACTCGCTCCGCATGACCATGGAGACCTTCGAGACGCTGACCGACATGCGGGCCGCCGTCGAGGAGCTGCTCGACGAGGGCGCCGGCCTGCCGGCCCGGTCGATCCGCGCGCGGCTGCCGGACGTAGAGAACCTCCGGCGCGACGCCCGCGACAGGTCTGCGGAGTACGAGAAGGTGCGCGTCTCGTGGCGCGAGGGCGCGGACGAGGCGGACTTCGAGTCGCTGACACCGGCCGCCGAGTACCTCACGGAGTACATCTCCTCCTGCGCTCCCACCATGGAGCGGCTGAACGAGCTCGTCAACGGCCTCGGCGACCTCTACGCCACGCTGGCGGAGCTGCTCCGCACGCTCACCCCCATCCGCGAGCGGGCGCACGCCGCCCTGTCCGCCGCGGCCGGCGAGCTGGCCTGGGCGGGGCCCGCGACCCAGGGCAAGTTCGCGCTGGAGGTGCGGCTCAACGCCATCGGGGACCGGCTGCGCGACCTGGACGCCGGCGTCGTCGACCTCGAGCCGGACCGGGCGGTCGCCGACCGGTACTACGAGGTGGAGGCGGCGATAGCGGAGATCCGGGAGGCGACGCTCCTGCTGGGGCCTGCGTACTGACCCGGCCCCTGGAAGCACCCCTGGAAACGCCGCAGGGCGGCCACCCCATGATCGGGGTGACCGCCCTGACGAGGCAGCGATGACTACTGGTTGTACGGACCGTAGTCGTAGTCCTCCAGCGGGACCGCCTGGCCGGAGCCGGTGCCGAAGGGCGAGTAGTCGATGTCGTCGTAACCGACGGCCGAGTACATCGCGGCCTTGGCCTCCTCGGTGGGCTCCACCCGGATGTTGCGGTAGCGGGACAGGCCCGTACCGGCCGGGATGAGCTTACCGATGATGACGTTCTCCTTGAGGCCGATCAGGGAGTCCGACTTGGCGTTGATCGCCGCATCGGTCAGAACCCGGGTCGTCTCCTGGAAGGACGCCGCCGACAGCCAGGACTCGGTCGCGAGCGAGGCCTTGGTGATACCCATCAGCTGCGGACGGCCGGAGGCGGGGTGACCGCCCTCGGTGACCACACGACGGTTCTCGGACTCGAAGCGCGAACGCTCCACGAGCTCGCCCGGCAGCAGCTCCGCGTCGCCGGACTCGATGATCGTCACGCGGCGCAGCATCTGCCGGATGATGATCTCGATGTGCTTGTCGTGGATCGACACACCCTGCGAGTTGTAGACCTTCTGGACCTCGCCGACCAGGTGGACCTGGACGGCGCGCTGGCCGAGGATGCGCAGGACGTCGTGCGGGTTGGTGGCACCCACGGTGAGCTTCTGGCCCACCTCGACGTGCTCACCCTCGCTGACCAGCAGACGGGCACGCTTCGAGATCGGGAACGCCGTCTCGTCGCTGCCGTCGTCCGGAGTGACGACGAGCTTCTTGGTCTTCTCGGTCTCCTCGATCCGCACGCGGCCGGCGGCCTCGGAGATCGGGGCGACACCCTTGGGCGTACGGGCCTCGAAGAGCTCGACGACACGGGGCAGACCCTGGGTGATGTCGTCACCGGCCACACCACCGGTGTGGAAGGTACGCATCGTCAGCTGGGTACCGGGCTCACCGATGGACTGGGCGGCGATGATGCCGACCGCCTCACCGATGTCCACCAGCTTGCCGGTCGCCAGCGAGCGGCCGTAGCAGAAGGCACAGGTGCCGACCGCGGACTCACAGGTGAGGACCGAACGGGTCTTGACCGTCTCGACGCCGTGGGCGACGAGCTGGCCGATGAGCACGTCACCGAGGTCGACGTTGGCCGGCGCGATGACCTTGCCGTCGACGACGACGTCCTCGGCCAGCATGCGGGCGTAGACGCTCGTCTCGACGTCGTCCGTCTTGCGCAGGACGCCGTCCTCGCCCTTGACGGCGATCGCCAGCTTGAGGCCGCGCTCGGTGCCGCAGTCCTCCTCGCGGATGATCACGTCCTGGGAGACGTCGACCAGACGACGGGTGAGGTAACCCGAGTCGGCGGTACGCAGGGCGGTGTCCGCGAGACCCTTACGGGCACCGTGGGTGGAGATGAAGTACTCCAGCACGGAGAGACCCTCACGGAACGACGCCTTAATGGGTCGCGGAATGGTCTCGTTCTTCGCGTTCGACACCAGACCACGCATACCGGCGATCTGCCTCATCTGCATCATGTTTCCTCGGGCACCCGAGTCAACCATCATGAAGATGGGGTTCGTCTTGGGGAAGTTCGCGTTCATCGCCTCGGCAACCTCGTTGGTCGCCTTGGTCCAGATCGCGATGAGCTCCTGCGTGCGCTCGTCCTTGGTGATCAGACCGCGCTCGTACTGCTTCTGGACCTTCTCGTCCTGGGCCTCGTAGCCCTTGACGATCTCCTTCTTGGCCTCCGGCACGACGATGTCGGAGACGGCGACGGTGACGCCGGAACGAGTGGCCCAGTGGAAACCGGCCGCCTTCAGGTTGTCGAGCGTCGCCGCCACGATGACCTTGGGGTAGCGCTCGGCCAGGTCGTTGACGATCTCGGAGAGCTGCTTCTTGCCCACCGAGTAGTCGACGAACGGGTAGTCCTCGGGCAGCAGCTCGTTGAAGAGCGCGCGGCCCAGGGTGGTGCGCAGGCGGAACGAGTCGCCCTGCTGCCACTCCGGCTCGCCCTCCTCGGCGACCGGGGGAACCCAGCCGCGCGGGGGAACGGTGCCGATCGGGAAGCGGATGTCGACCTTCGCCTGGAGCGAGAGCTCACGGGCGTCGAACGCCATGATCGCCTCGGCGACCGAGCCGAAGGACCGGCCCTCGCCGATGACCTTGCGCTCTTCCTCGTCGGTGGTGAGGAAGAACAGACCGAGCACCATGTCCTGGGTCGGCATGGTGACCGGACGGCCGTCGGCCGGCTTGAGGATGTTGTTCGAGGACAGCATCAGGATGCGGGCCTCGGCCTGCGCCTCCGCGGAGAGCGGCAGGTGGACGGCCATCTGGTCACCGTCGAAGTCCGCGTTGAACGCGGTGCAGACGAGCGGGTGGATCTGGATGGCCTTGCCCTCGACCAGCTGCGGCTCGAAGGCCTGGATGCCGAGGCGGTGCAGCGTGGGCGCACGGTTCAGCAGCACCGGGTGCTCGGCGATGACCTCTTCGAGGACGTCGTACACCACGGTGCGACCACGCTCGACCATGCGCTTGGCCGACTTGATGTTCTGCGCGTGGTTCAGGTCGACCAGGCGCTTCATCACGAACGGCTTGAAGAGCTCCAGCGCCATGGCCTTGGGCAGACCACACTGGTGCAGCTTCAGCTGCGGGCCGACGACGATGACGGAACGGGCCGAGTAGTCGACACGCTTACCGAGCAGGTTCTGACGGAAACGACCCTGCTTGCCCTTCAGCATGTCGCTGAGGGACTTCAGCGGACGGTTGCCGGGGCCCGTGACCGGGCGACCACGACGGCCGTTGTCGAAGAGGGCGTCGACCGCCTCCTGGAGCATCCGCTTCTCGTTGTTCACGATGATCTCGGGGGCACCGAGGTCGAGCAGACGCTTCAGACGGTTGTTGCGGTTGATCACACGGCGGTACAGGTCGTTCAGGTCGGAGGTCGCGAAGCGGCCACCGTCCAGCTGCACCATCGGACGCAGGTCCGGCGGGATCACGGGGATGCAGTCCAGCACCATGCCGGTGGGGCTGTTGCGGGTCTGCAGGAAGGCGGAGACGACCTTGAGGCGCTTGAGCGCACGGGTCTTCTTCTGGCCCTTGCCGGTCCGGATGATCTCGCGGAGGCGCTCGGCCTCCTCGTCGAGGTCGAAGGACTCCAGGCGCTTCTGCAGCGCGGCGGCGCCCATCGCACCCATGAAGTACGTGCCGAAGCGGTCACGCAGCTCGCGGTAGAGCAGCTCGTCGCCCTCGAGGTCCTGGACCTTGAGGTTCTTGAAGCGGCTCCACACCTCGTCGAGGCGGTCGATCTCGCGCTGCGCGCGGTCGCGCAGCTGCTTCATCTCACGCTCGGCGCCCTCGCGCACCTTGCGGCGCACGTCGGCCTTGGCACCCTCGGCCTCGAGCTCGGCCAGGTCGGACTCGAGCTTCTTGGCGCGAGCCTCGAGGTCGGCGTCGCGGCGCTGCTCGATCTGCTGACGCTCGACGGAGACGTGGGCCTCCAGCGAGGGCAGGTCGCGCGTGCGGCGCTCCTCGTCCACCCACGTGATCATGTAGGCGGCGAAGTAGATGACCTTCTCGAGGTCCTTCGGGGCCAGGTCGAGCAGGTAGCCCAGACGCGACGGGACGCCCTTGAAGTACCAGATGTGGGTGACGGGAGCGGCAAGCTCGATGTGGCCCATCCGCTCACGGCGCACCTTGGCGCGGGTGACCTCGACGCCACAGCGCTCACAGATGATGCCCTTGAAGCGGACACGCTTGTACTTGCCGCAGTAGCACTCCCAGTCCCGGGTCGGACCGAAGATCTTCTCGCAGAAGAGTCCGTCCTTTTCGGGCTTCAGGGTGCGGTAGTTGATGGTCTCCGGCTTCTTGACCTCGCCGTGGGACCAGGTTCGGATGTCGTCCGCGGTCGCCAGGCCGATCCGCAGCTCGTCGAAGAAGTTGACGTCGAGCACTTGTCGTCAATCCCTCTTTCAGGGTTCGTGCCCCCTCGCGCTAGCGAGTTATGGGCTCTACATCAGTGGTCTGGGGGTCCGGGGACGGTGGGGGGCTTCCGGGGAAGCCCCCCACCAGACCCGTCAGACCTCTTCGACGCTGCTCGGCTCGCGCCGGGACAGGTCGATACCGAGCTCCTCCGCCGCGCGGAAGACGTCCTCGTCGGTGTCCCGCATCTCGATGGACATGCCGTCCGAGGACAGCACCTCCACGTTGAGGCAGAGGGACTGCATCTCCTTGATGAGCACCTTGAAGGACTCGGGGATGCCGGGCTCGGGGATGTTCTCGCCCTTGACGATCGCCTCGTAGACCTTCACGCGGCCGGTGACGTCGTCGGACTTGATGGTCAGCAGCTCCTGGAGGGCGTACGCGGCGCCATAAGCCTCCAGCGCCCACACCTCCATCTCGCCGAAGCGCTGGCCACCGAACTGAGCCTTACCACCCAGCGGCTGCTGGGTGATCATGGAGTACGGGCCGGTCGAACGGGCGTGAAGCTTGTCGTCGACCAGGTGGTGCAGCTTGAGGATGTACATGTACCCGACCGAGATCGGGTCCGGGAACGGCTCGCCGGAGCGGCCGTCGAACATCCGGGCCTTACCGGACGGGAGCACCAGGCGCTCGCCGTCGCGGTTGGGGATCGTGGACTCGAAGAGACCGGCGATCTCGTCCTCGCGGGCGCCGTCGAAGACCGGGGTCGCGACGTTGGTGCCGGCGGCGACGTCGTCGGCGCCGATCGCCTGGAGTCGCTTCATCCACTCCTCGTCGCCCTCGACCTTCCAGCCGCGGCTGGCGAGCCAGCCGAGGTGGATCTCGAGGACCTGTCCCGGGTTCATTCGGGACGGGACACCGAGCGGGTTGAGGATGATGTCGACCGGGGTGCCGTCCTCGAGGAACGGCATGTCCTCGACGGGGAGGATCTTGGAGATGACACCCTTGTTGCCGTGACGGCCGGCGAGCTTGTCACCGTCGGTGATCTTGCGCTTCTGCGCGACGTAGACGCGGACCAGCTGGTTCACGCCCGGCGGCAGCTCGTCGCCCTCTTCGCGGTCGAAGACGCGGACGCCGATGACCTTGCCGATCTCACCGTGCGGCACCTTCAGCGAGGTGTCACGGACCTCACGGGCCTTCTCACCGAAGATCGCGCGGAGCAGGCGCTCCTCCGGGGTCAGCTCGGTCTCACCCTTCGGGGTGACCTTGCCGACCAGGATGTCGCCGGCGACGACCTCGGCACCGATGCGGATGATGCCGCGCTCGTCGAGGTCGGCGAGGACCTCCTCGGAGACGTTGGGGATGTCCCGCGTGATCTCCTCGGGGCCCAGCTTGGTGTCACGGGCGTCGACCTCGTGCTCCTCGATGTGGATCGAGGAGAGGACGTCGTCCTGCACGAGGCGCTGCGACAGGATGATCGCGTCCTCGTAGTTGTGACCCTCCCACGGCATGAACGCCACGAGCAGGTTCTTGCCCAGCGCCATCTCGCCCTCGTCCGTGGACGGGCCGTCGGCGAGCACCTGGCCGGTGGTCACGCGGGCGCCCTCGTCCACGACGACCTTCTGGTTGAAGGACGTGCCCTGGTTCGAGCGGGAGAACTTGGCGACCCGGTACGTGTTGTACGTGCCGTCGTCGTTGGCCACCGTCACGTAGTCGGCGGAGACCTCCTGGACGACACCGTCCTTCTCGGCCTTGATGACGTCGCCGGCGTCGACCGCACAGCGGTACTCCATGCCGGTGCCGACCAGCGGGGCCTCCGCCTTGATCAGCGGAACGGCCTGGCGCATCATGTTCGATCCCATGAGCGCGCGGTTGGCGTCGTCGTGCTCGAGGAACGGGATCATCGCGGTCGCGACCGACACCATCTGGCGCGGGGAGACGTCCATGTAGTCGACGTCGTCGCCGGCGATGTAGTCGATCTCGCCGCCACGGCGGCGGACCAGCACGCGGGACTCGGCGTAACGCATGTCCTCGGTGAGGGGGGCGTTCGCCTGGGCGATGACGAAGCGGTCTTCCTCGTCGGCCGTCAGGTAGTCGACCTCGTCGGTGACGACGCCCTCGACGACCTTGCGGTACGGGGTCTCGACGAAACCGAACGCGTTGACGCGGCCGTACGAGGCGAGCGAGCCGATCAGACCGATGTTCGGGCCTTCGGGCGTCTCGATCGGGCACATGCGGCCGTAGTGCGACGGGTGAACGTCTCGGACCTCGAAGCCGGCCCGCTCACGGGAGAGACCACCCGGGCCCAGCGCCGACAGACGACGCTTGTGGGTCAGACCCGACAGCGGGTTGGTCTGGTCCATGAACTGGGACAGCTGGCTGGTGCCGAAGAACTCCTTGATGGAGGCGACGACCGGCCGGATGTTGATCAGGGTCTGCGGCGTGATCGCCTCGACGTCCTGGGTGGTCATCCGCTCGCGGACGACGCGCTCCATACGAGCCAGGCCGGTACGGACCTGGTTCTGGATGAGCTCGCCGACGTTGCGCAGACGACGGTTACCGAAGTGGTCGATGTCGTCGGTCTCGACGACGATCGAGGTGCCGTTCTCGCCGATGGTCTCCTGCTCGCCGGCGTGCAGCTTGACCAGGTACTTGATCGTCGCGATGACGTCGTCCGTGGTCAGCACACCCGCGTCGAGCGGAGCGTCGGCGCCCAGCTTCTTGTTGACCTTGTAGCGGCCGACCTTCGCGAGGTCGTAGCGCTTGGGGTTGAAGTAGAGGTTCTCGAGCAGCGTCTGCGCGGCCTCACGGGTCGGCGGCTCGCCCGGACGCAGCTTGCGGTAGATGTCGAGCAGCGCGTCGTCCTGGCCCTGGGTGTGGTCCTTCTCCAGGGTGGCGCGCATGGACTCGTACTCGCCGAACTCCTCGAGGATCTGCTCGGTGGTCCAGCCGAGAGCCTTCAGGAGGACGGTGACGGACTGCTTGCGCTTGCGGTCGATGCGGACACCGACCATGTCGCGCTTGTCGACCTCCATCTCCAGCCAGGCACCCCGGGACGGGATGATCTTGGCGGTGAAGATGTCCTTGTCGGACGTCTTGTCGATGGAGGAGTCGAAGTAGACACCGGGCGAGCGGACCAGCTGCGAGACGACGACACGCTCGGTGCCATTGATGCAGAAGGTGCCCTTGGGCGTCATGAGCGGGAAGTCGCCCATGAAGACCGTCTGGGACTTGATCTCACCGGTCTCGTTGTTCGTGAACTCGGCCGTGACGAAGAGCGGAGCCGCGTACGTGAAGTCGCGCTCCTTGCACTCGTCGATGGAGTTCTTCGGGGGCTCGAAACGGTGGTCGCGGAAAGTCAGCGACATCGACCCGCTGAAGTCCTCGATCGGGGAGATCTCCTCGAAGATCTCCTCCAGACCGGACTTGGTGGGGACGTCCTGACCAGACTCCAGCGCAGCCTCGACGCGAGCCTTCCAGGCGGCGTTGCCGAGCAGCCAGTCGAAGCTCTCGGTCTGCAGCGCAAGGAGGTTCGGAACCTCGAGGGGCTCCTTGATCTTCGCAAAAGAGATGCGCAGCGGGGCGGTGCTGGCGCCGTTGTTCGTATTGGCGGTCGAGGCGTTGCGCGAGGCGGCCAAGAGGGGGTCCTTCCGAGGGCTCGGACTCACTACGCGCGTACCGGTCCCACTCCGCACATAGGAGAGAAATCCCAGCTCAGGGGGTTTCCATCAGCTGTGCTCGGAAGTGGGCATGCCCCTGGTGACGGGCAGGGAGCAGCTAACAGGCAGCGCAAAGGGTCAGTGTAGCCACTTGGCCCACTGATGTCCAGAGCGGATTTCCGGAGACCGGTGCGATACCAATCTCTCCCTCCGGGATCCTCTGTTGTTCTCTTCGCCCGGCGCCTGCCCGACGCAATGCCATGCGCCACGAGCGCATGACCATACTTCCCTCTCCGCCTTCGATCCATGCCTCGGAGGGAGGACCGATGCGGCGGTGCGTCCTGCGACGCGTCCTGAGAATCGCGCGCGGCGTGCCGTTCGTCAAGGCCTCTCGGCCTCCGGCCGGCCCCTCGTGGCGGCCGCACGGCCCGCCGACGGCGGCCCCGGTGGACGCGGCCACGACAGGACAACGAAGATCACCATACTCGTCCCCGCGAGCTACCGCGCGCATCCCTCCCGGGAACGCCTAAGGGCGACCACCCGCATGGGTGATCGCCCTTAGGTTACTGACTTACGTCAGACAGGAGTCAACGGACTCCGTGAAGTCACTTGACCTCGACGGAGGCGCCGGCGCCCTTGAGGGCCTCGGCGGCCTTCTCCGCGGCGTCCTTGGCGACCTTCTCGAGGACCGGCTTCGGGGTGCCGTCGACGAGGTCCTTGGCCTCCTTCAGACCCAGGGAGGTCAGCTCGCGCACGACCTTGATGACCTGGATCTTCTTGTCACCGGCGGCGGTGAGGATGACGTCGAACTCGTCCTGCTCCTCGACGGCGGCGGCGGCGTCGCCACCGGCGACACCGGCGACCATGACCGGCGCGGCAGCGGCGGCGGTGACGTCGAACTTCTCCTCGAACGCCGCGACGAACGCGGACAGCTCGATGAGGGTCATCTCCTCGAACTGCGCGAGCAGCTCGTCCTGGGTGAGCTTCGCCATGATGGCGGTCCTTCCACTAATTCGGCAGGTGCCGGATGTACATGTCGGCGGGCGTACGGCCCGCTACGACCGGTGCCGGGTGGCACCGATCAATGCGCGAGCCGAATTACTCGGCACCGCCCTGCTCGGCGAGCTTGGCGCGCAGCGCGTCCGCAGTGCGGACGAGCTTCGTCGGCAGCGCCTGGAAGAGCGAGGCAGCCTGGGACTGCTTGCCCTTCATGGCACCGGCCAGCTTGCTGAGCAGAACCTCGCGGGACTCGAGGTCCGCAAGCTTCTTGATCTCATCGGCGGACAGCGCCTTACCGTCAAGGACACCGCCCTTGATGATCAGGTTGGGGTTCTCCTTGGCGAAGTCACGAAGACCCTTCGCCGACTCCACCGGGTCACCGGTGACGAAGGCAACGGCCGTCGGGCCAGCGAAGAGCTGGTCCTCCAGCGTGATCCCGGCCTCACGGGCGGCGATCTGGGTCAGCGTGTTCTTCACCACGGCGTACTGGGCGTTCTCACCGAGCGAACGGCGCAGCGTCTTGAGCTGCGCCACGGTGAGACCGCGGTACTCAGTCAGCACTGCGGCGTTCGAGCTGCGGAACTTGTCCGTCAGCTCGGCAACCGCAGAAGCCTTGGCGGACGTCGCCATGAGCCTCGGCCTCCTTCCGGGTGATTCATCGGACCGCATAGGCGCGAGAAGGGACCTGGGCAAAACGAAACGCCCCGGCGCAGGCGCTCGGGGCGTGACTCGACCGCGGGGACGTAATGCTCTTACGTCTCGACGGGAGTGCAACCACAAATCACCTGCGCAGGTCGCCCGCAGCTAGCGGATCCTTCGGTCACCACACCTCCAGGAGGAGGCACAGCAACGACCAGCGGTCTTTGGCTTTCGATACCTTAGGTGATGGCGTCACGAAGACGCAAATCGAGCGGAAACCGGCCCTGCGGGCCTGTAAAGGCCCCGTGTGCGGCCCGCCAACGAACCGGGCCCCGCACCCCCCGAAAGGGGTGCGGGGCCCGGCCCACGTCGCGTCACGCGCTACGAGAGAGTCCTCAGACGGTCTCGTCCTCGACCAGGAGGTTGCGGGTGCGGTTCGGGTCCAGCGCGATGCCGGGGCCCATCGTGGTGGTCAGGGTCGCCTTCTTGATGTAGCGGCCCTTCGCGGCGGACGGCTTGAGGCGGGTGATCTCCTCGAGCGCGGCGGCGTAGTTCTCCACCAGCTTGGCCTCGTCGAACGAGACCTTGCCGATGATGAAGTGCAGGTTCGAGTGCTTGTCGACGCGGAACTCGATCTTGCCGCCCTTGATCTCCGTGACAGCCTTCGCCACGTCGGGGGTGACGGTGCCGGTCTTCGGGTTCGGCATCAGACCACGGGGACCGAGCACGCGGCCCAGGCGGCCGACCTTGCCCATGAGGTCCGGGGTGGCGACGACGGAGTCGAAGTCCAGGCGGCCCTTGGCGACCTCGTCGATGAGCTCGTCGGCGCCGACGATGTCGGCGCCGGCGGCACGCGCGGCCTCGGCACGGTCACCGGTCGCGAAGACCAGGACCCGGGCGGTCTTACCGGTGCCGTGCGGAAGGTTCACGGTGCCGCGGACCATCTGGTCGGCCTTGCGCGGGTCGACACCCAGACGCATGGCGACCTCGACGGTCGCGTCGAACTTGACGGAGGTCGTGTCCTTCGCCAGACGGACGGCCTCGAGCGGGGCGTACAGACGCTCCCGGTCGATCTTCGCGTCCGCGTTGCGAAGAGTCTTGCTGCGCTTCACTGAAACTCCTCAGTGGTGATTGGAGTCGTGGTGCGGGCCGCGCAGGCCCTTCCACGGGGTGCTACAGGGGGGTGGAGATCAGCCCTCGACCGTGATGCCCATGGAACGGGCGGTGCCGGCGACGATCTTCGTCGCGGCGTCCAGGTCGTTGGCGTTCAGGTCGGGCATCTTGGTCGTGGCGATCTCGCGGACCTGAGCCTCGGTGATCTTGCCGACCTTGGTCTTGTGCGGCTCGCCGGAGCCCTTCTGCACGCCCGCGGCCTTCAGGATCAGCTTGGCGGCCGGCGGAGTCTTGGTCACGAAGGTGAAGGAACGGTCCTCGTAGACCGTGATCTCCACCGGCACGACCATGCCACGCTGCGACTCGGTCGCGGCGTTGTAGGCCTTGCAGAACTCCATGATGTTGACGCCGTGCTGACCCAGCGCGGGGCCGACCGGCGGAGCCGGGTTGGCGGCACCGGCGTTGATCTGGAGCTTGATAAGCCCCGTGATCTTCTTCTTCTTGGGAGGCATTGCTCTCTCCGGGTCCTAGTGAGAGTTTTTTTGCCTACGCACACTGCGCGCAGGCATACCGCACCACGATAACGGGTAACGCGGCCGGGCCAAAAACCGACAGGTCAGACCGGCTGTATGCACGGTCTGACCTGTTCGGAAGCGTTTGCTCAGAAGTGTCAGTTCTTCTGGATCTGGTCGAAGCTGAGCTCGACCGGGGTCTCGCGGCCGAAGATCTCGACGAGGCCCTTGACCTTCTTCGAGTCGGCGTTGATCTCGTTGATCGTGGCCTGCAGCGTCGCGAACGGACCGTCGGTGACCGTGACCGAGTCGCCCACCTCGAAGTCCAGGACCTGGACCTCGACCTTGCGGCTGGGGGCCGGCCGGCCCTCGGCCTCGGCGGCCTCCTTGGCGGCCTTCGCCTCGGCCTCGGGGGCGAGCATCTTGACGATCTCGTCCAGGGTCAGCGGGTACGGGTCGTAGGCGTTGCCCACGAAGCCGGTGACGCCGGGGGTGTTGCGGACGACGCCCCAGGACTCGTTCGTCAGGTCCATGCGCACCAGCACGTAGCCGGGGAGCTTGTTCTGGCGGACGGTGCGGCGGTCGCCGTTCTTGATCTGGACGACCTCTTCCTGCGGCACCTCGGCCTGGAAGATGTAGTCCTCGACGTTCAGCGAGACGGCGCGCTGCTCGAGGTTGGTCTTCACGCGGTTCTCGTAACCGGCGTAGGTGTGGATGACGTACCACTCGCCGGGCAGGCCACGCAGCTCGTCGCGGAGCGCGTCGACCGGGTCGACCGGAGCGGCTTCCTCGGCCTCGACGGCCTCGGCGGCCTCCTCGGAGCCGGACTCGGCCTCGTCGCCCTCGACGTGCAGCGCGGCCTCTTCGGCCGGCTCGCCCGCGGCGGCTTCCTCGGCGTCCAGCTCGTCGGCGCCGTCGGCGTTCTCGACGATCTCCTGCGCGGTGTCGTCCTCGACCTCGGCCGAGACAGCCTCGTCAACGTTGGCCTCAGCCGCGACGGGCTCGGCGGCGTCGTTCAGGTTCGGGTCAGACACGTGGCTGCTTCTTCCTGGCTTCAAGGGGTGGAACGAGCGAAGAGGCGGCTCTCGGGGAGGGCCGCCTTACGCACGGGGCCGGCTCAGCCGAAGACGTACTTGACGGCCTGCTCAAACCCATAGTCAATCACGGTCACCAGACCAATGACGATGACAACGAAGACGATCACCACGGTGGTGTACGTCGACAGCTGGCTCCGGGTGGGCCAGACGACCTTACGGAGCTCTGCTACTACCTGACGGTAAAAGAGCGCGAGGCGTCCCAGAGGGCCCTTCTTCCCGCGCTTCCCGCCACGGCGGCCCTTCTTGGCGGCCACCTCGTCCTCGGGACGACCGCTCTCAGGCGTCGCGGTGGAGCCAAGGGCTTCCGTCACTACGTCCTCACCTGAATCCGGGTCGTGGCCGTGCCGCGCCCGGTTTGAGCCGCACGGCGGTGCATTTCAGTGCGTACGCATGCACGCACCCTGGTGACGATGCGTGTAGCAGGGCCGAAGGGACTTGAACCCCCAACCGCTGGTTTTGGAGACCAGTGCTCTACCAATTGAGCTACGACCCTTTGTGGTTCCCCCAACGTACCGCATCCACCCGGAAGCACGGTGTGCACGGGGCACGGTGTGCATGCATGGAGCGATTCGCCTGTGAGGGGCCAACGACGCATGAGTGTACGTGGTCCTGGCGCTGCCGTCGAACAGCCGGGGGCGCGGCGGCCTGCGACGGACCCCCGGAAGGGCCTTCGGGGCCGTCCGCGAAGGGCCTCGCCCGGCATCCGAAACGTGTGTGTCCGGCCCCCTGCCGGTCTGGGACGATGCCCCCATGAGCGACGCCACTCCTCCCGCCCAGCACCCCACCGAACGCCGGGTGTCGGCCCGCATCGGTGCGATCTCCGAGTCCGCCACCCTCGCCGTGGACGCCAAGGCCAAGGCCCTCAAGGCCGCCGGGCGTCCGGTGATCGGCTTCGGCGCCGGCGAGCCCGACTTCCCCACTCCCGGGTACATCGTCGACGCCGCCATCGAGGCCTGCCGCGACCCCCGCTACCACCGCTACACCCCGGCCGGCGGTCTCCCCGAGCTCAAGGCCGCCATCGCCGCCAAGACGCTGCGCGACTCGGGCTACGAGGTCGAGGCCTCCCAGGTGCTCGTCACCAACGGCGGCAAGCAGGCCATCTACGAGGCCTTCGCCGCCATCCTCGACCCGGGCGACGAGGTCATCGTCCCGGCCCCGTACTGGACCACCTACCCCGAGTCGATCCGCCTCGCGGGCGGCGTGCCGGTGGACGTCGTCGCCGACGAGACCACGGGCTACCGGGTCTCGGTCGAGCAGCTGGAGGCGGCGCGCACGGAGCGGACGAAGGTCCTGCTCTTCGTCTCCCCCTCGAACCCCACCGGCGCGGTCTACTCCCGCGAGCAGGTGGAGGCCGTCGGCCGCTGGGCCGCCGAGCACGGCCTGTGGGTGCTCACGGACGAGATCTACGAGCACCTCGTCTACGGCGACGCGGAGTTCTCCTCGCTGCCGGTGGTCGTGCCGGAGCTGCGGGACAAGTGCGTCGTCGTCAACGGCGTCGCCAAGACGTACGCGATGACGGGCTGGCGCGTGGGCTGGATCATCGGCCCGAAGGACGTCGTCAAGGCCGCCACCAACCTGCAGTCGCACGCCACGTCGAACGTCTCGAACGTGGCCCAGGTGGCCGCCCTGGCCGCCGTCTCCGGCGACCTGACGGCCGTCGAGGAGATGAAGGTCGCCTTCGACCGGCGCCGGCGCACGATCGTGCGGATGCTCAACGAGATCGACGGCGTCCTCTGCCCCGAGCCCGAGGGCGCCTTCTACGCCTACCCGTCGGTCAAGGAGCTGCTCGGCAAGGAGATCCGCGGCCGCCGGCCGCAGACGTCCGTCGAGCTGGCCGCGCTGATCCTGGACGAGGCCGAGGTCGCCGTGGTCCCGGGTGAGGCGTTCGGCACGCCGGGCTACCTGCGCCTGTCCTACGCGCTGGGTGACGAGGATCTCGTCGAGGGCGTCTCGCGGATCCAGAAGCTGCTGGCGGAGGCGAAGGCGTAGCCGCCGTCCCCCTCGCTTCCGTGCGGGCTCCCGGCTCCGGCCGGGGCCCGCACGTTTTTTCGGCCCGCACGTGTTCCCGCATGTGTTCCCGCATGTGTTTTCGGGGCGGCGCCCCTTCGGCGTCCTTCGGGAAAAGTCCCTTCCGGTTGCCGGACGGTTACGGCAAGATCCTGGGATGGAGAGTGTTCGTGACGTCCGGCTGCTGCCGAAAGCCCATCTGCACCTGCACTTCACGGGGTCGATGCGCCCCTCGACCCTGATGGAGCTCGCCGACAAGTACGGCGTGCACCTGCCGGAGGCGCTGCAGGGCGGGGAACCGCCGAAGCTGCGGGCCACGGACGAACGGGGCTGGTTCCGCTTCCAGCGGCTCTACGACATCGCCCGCTCGTGCCTGCGCTCCGAGGACGACATCCGGCGGCTGGTGCGCGAGGCCGCCGAGGAGGACGTCCGGGACGGCTCCCGGTGGCTGGAGATCCAGGTCGACCCCACCTCGTACGCGCCCCGGCTGGGCGGCCTGATCCCGGCGCTGGAGATCATCCTCGACGCGGTGGAGACGGCTTCCCGGGACACGGGCCTGGGCATGCGGGTGCTCGTCGCCGCCAACCGCATGAAGCACCCGCTGGACGCCCGGACCCTCGCCCGGCTCGCGGTGCGCTACGCCGACCGCGGCGTCGTCGGCTTCGGGCTCTCCAACGACGAGCGGCGCGGGCTCGCCCGCGACTTCGACCGGGCCTTCGAGATCGCCCGTGAGGGCGGTCTGCTGGCCGCCCCGCACGGCGGCGAGCTCACCGGGCCGAGCAGCGTGCGGGACTGCCTGGACGACCTGCACGCGGCCCGTGTCGGGCACGGCGTGCGGGCCGCCGAGGACCCGCGGCTGCTGCGCAAGCTCGCGGAGCGCGGCGTGACGTGCGAGGTCTGCCCGTCGTCGAACGTCGCCCTGGGCGTCTACGACAAGCCGGGCGACGTGCCGCTGCGCACGCTGTTCGAGGCGGGCGTGCCGATAGCGCTGGGCGCGGACGACCCCCTGCTCTTCGGCTCCCGGCTGGCCGCCCAGTACGAGCTGGCGCGCGAGCACCACGCCTTCACGGACGCGGAGCTGGCGGAGCTGGCGCGGCAGTCCGTACGGGGCTCGGCGGCGCCGGCGGACGTCCGGGCGGGGCTGCTGGCGGACATCGACGCCTGGCTGGCCCCTACAGGCTGACGCCCACCGTCACGGGCTCGTTCACGAGCGTGACCCCGAACGCCTCGTGGACACCGTCACGGACCTCGCGGGCCAGGGCCAGCAGGTCCTCCGTGGTGGCCTCGCCGCGGTTGGTCAGGGCGAGCGTGTGCTTGGTGGAGATCCGGGCGGGCCCGGATCCGTAGCCCTTGGTGAAGCCCGCCCGGTCGATCAGCCACGCGGCGGACGTCTTGACCAGGCCGTCCCCGGCCGGGAAGGCCGGCGGCGCCACGTCCGGGCCGAGGCGCTCGGCCACGCGGGTCAGGAACGCGGTGTGCTCGGCGGCGGTGAGGACGGGGTTGGTGAAGAACGACCCGGCCGACCACGTGTCGTGGTCCTGGGGGTCGAGGACCATGCCCTTGCCGGCGCGGAGCTTGAGGACCGTCTCACGGGCGCGGGCGGCCGGGACGCGGTCTCCGGCCTCGACGCCGAGGACGCGGGCGGTCTCGGGGTACTTCAGGGGCGCGGAGAGCCCTCCGGCGTCCTCCAGCTCGAAGCGGACGCGCAGGACGACGTAGCGCGTGGGGTCCTCCTTGAACCGGCTGTGGCGGTAGGAGAACGCGCACTCGGCGTTGGGGACGACCACCGTCTCGCCGGACCGGCGGTCGTAGGCGACGACCTCGGTGATCGTGGCGGAGACGTCCTGGCCGTAGGCGCCGACGTTCTGGATGGGCGTGGCGCCGGCCGAGCCGGGGATGCCGGCCATGCACTCGATGCCGGCGAGACCGGCCTCCACGGTGCGGGCGACGGCGTCGGACCAGTTCTCGCCGGCGGCGAGCTCGAGGCGGGTGCCCTGGAGGTCGAAGCCGGTGGTGGCGATGCGCAGGGCGGTGCCCTCGAAGCCCTTGTCGGAGATGACGAGGTTGCTTCCGCCGCCGATGATCAGCAGCGGGGTGCCGCTCGCGTCGGCCTCGCGGACCGCGTCGATCACCTCGGCGTCGGTGACGGCCGTGATCAGACGGGTCGCCGGGCCGCCGAGGCGGAAGGTGGTCAGGGGGGCGAGGGGGGCGTCGTGTCGTTCCTGCACGCGCACCAGGGTACGGGGACGCGGGGACCGGCCTTCGCCACCGCCTTCACGCAGTAAGGGGCGCACCTCCAAGGAGGTGCGCCCCTTACCGTGTGTCGCGTCAGGCGAGCCGGACGACCGCGCGGGACATGCCGAGGACCTTGCGGCCCTCGTTCATGGCCACCAGGTCGACGCGGACCGTGCGGGCCTCGTCGTCGAGCATGGCCGCGATCTTGCCGCTGACCTCGATGACCGCGCCCTTGTCGTCGTTGGGGACGACGACCGGCTTGGTGAAGCGGACGCCGTACTCGACCACGGCCGCCGGGTCGCCGGCCCAGTCGGTCACCACGCGGATCGCCTCGGCCATGGTGAACATGCCGTGGGCGATCACGTCGGGGAGGCCGACCTCCTTGGCGAACTTCTCGTTCCAGTGGATCGGGTTGAAGTCGCCGGAGGCACCCGCGTAGCGCACCAGGGTGGCGCGGTCCACACGGAAGGACTGAGCGGGCAGCTCGGTGCCGACCTCGACGTCGGCGTAGGAGATCTTGGCGGCCATCACGCCTCCTCGGCGGCGCGCGCCACCAGCGTCGTGTACGCGGTCACGACGTGCCCGCCGTCCGCGTCGTGGACCTCGCCGCGCACCGACAGCACGTCGTTGCCCGCCAGGGACTTGATCGACTCGATCGTGGAGGTGACCGTCAGCCGGTCGCCCGCGTGAATCGGGCGGGTGTAGACGAACTTCTGGTCGCCGTGCACCACACGCGAGTAATCCAGTCCCAGCTGCGGGTCCTCGATGACCTTGCCGGCGGCCTTGAAAGTGATGGCGAACACAAAAGTCGGCGGGGCGATCACATCCGGATGGCCGAGCGCGACGGCCGCCGCGGAGTCGGTGTAGGCCGGATTGGCGTCGCCGACGGCCTCGGCGAATTCGCGGATCTTCTCCCGGCCGACTTCGTAGGGGTCGGTGGCCGGGTAGATCCGTCCGACGAAGGACTGGTCGAGCGCCATTGGCTCGGTACCTCCTGCTGGACTGGTGGAACCGGGAGTGAATACACCATGAGGCCGCCCCCAGCATCTGGGGGCGGCCTCATGGTCGAGACTTTGCGTCAGCGCGTTTCGCGGTGCGCCGTGTGGGCGTTGCAGCGCGGGCAGTGCTTCTTCATCTCAAGGCGGTCCGGGTCGTTGCGCCGGTTCTTCTTGGTGATGTAGTTCCGCTCCTTGCACTCCACGCAGGCCAGCGTGATCTTCGGGCGGACGTCGGTGGCAGCCACGTGAGTGCTCCTTGACGGAATGGACGGATTTAACGCAGAAAAGAGTAGCCGATCGGAGGACCGACCCCACAATCGGCTACTGTGTGTAGCGGTGACCGGACTTGAACCGGTGACACAGCGATTATGAGCCGCTTGCTCTACCGACTGAGCTACACCGCTTTGATGCGGGAGAGCTTCCCCGTCCTAAGACGGGGAAACCTTCCACACCAGAGCCCCAAAACGGAATCGAACCGTTGACCTTCTCCTTACCATGGAGACGCTCTGCCGACTGAGCTATTGGGGCGAGCGAGGAAGACATTACACGGTCTGCGGCCGAAGGTGAAATCCGTATCCGGCCGCCCCCGCCAGGCCCTTCTCCACGGCTCTCCCGCCCGGCCCGAGGACCACACCAGTACGACTATTCGTCGCCTGCTCGAACCGGCTTCCTAGGCGGCCTACGCTCGGACCACGCTGCGTGATCATGCCCGCCCCGGCAGACCGGAGGATCGCGATGCCCGACAGTCAGCCGCAGCCCGCCAGAAGCCCCGACGGCGACGCCGCCGCCCCGCAGTCCGGCGACGGCCCCCTGGTGCTCTGCGGCGCCCGGCTCGCCGACGGCCGGGTCGTGGACGTGCGCCTGAGCGGCGGCCGCATCGAGGCCGTCGGCACGGCCGGCAGCCTCGCCCCGGGCCCGCGGGTCGACCTCGGCGGCTACGTCCTGCTGCCCGCCCCCGCCGAGCCGCACGCCCACTACGACACCGCGCTCACCGCCGACCTCGGCGGGCCCGTCCCGCACGCCCCCGAGGAGGTCCAGCGCCGGGCCACCGAGGCCGCGCTGCTCCAGCTGGGCCACGGCGTGACCGCCGTGCGCTCCCATGTGCGGATCGGCGACGTGCGGGAGCTGCGGGCGCTGGAGGCCGTGCTGCAGGCCCGGCGGGCGCTGCGCGGGCTGACCGAGCTCAGCGCCGTGGCGGTGCCCCGGCTGCTGACGGGCGCCGCCGGGGCCGACGGGCTGGCCATGCTGCGGGACGCGGTCAAGATGGGCGCCACCGTCGTCGGCGGCTGCCCCGACCTCGACCCCGACCCGACGGGCTACGCCGAGGCCGTCCTCGGCATCGCCGCCGAGCACGGCTGCGCCGTCGACCTGCACACCGACGCCGCCGACCCGGCCCGGCTGGGGCGCCTGGCCGCCATGGCGGGCGGGCTGCGGCCGGGCGTGACCATCGGCCCGTGCGGGGGCCTCGCGCGGCTTCCGTACGACCAGGCCGTGCGAGCGGCCCAGCAGCTGGCCGCGGCCGGGGTGACGGTGGTCTGCCTGCCCCAGGGCGACTGCGGCGCTCCGGGGGCCGCCAGGGGGCCGTGGGGCGTGCCCGTACGGCTGCTGCGGGCGGCGGGCGTACGGGTGACCGCGGGCAGCGGGGCGCTGCGCGACGCCGCCAACCCCGTCGGCCGGGGCGATCCCCTGGAGGCGGCCTTCCTGCTGGCCTCGCGCGGCGAGCTGAGCCCGGAGCAGGCGTACGAGGCCGTGAGCGGGCACGCCCGGGCGGCGCTGGGGCTGCCGGAGGTGCGGGTGGAGGCGGGGTTCCCGGCCGAGCTGCTGGCGGTGCGGGGCGGCGGGGTGGCCGCGGTGCTGTCCCTGGGCTACAGCCGGCTCGTGGTGCACAAGGGGCGCGTGGTGGCCCGTACGAGCGCGGTGCGGGAGTACGGCGACGTCCAGGCCACCGTGGCCCTCGACCTGCCCCGCCAGTCGCCACGCGGCGGAGATCCGGCCTGAGCCGGGAGGCCGGGGCGTACGGTCGGATCATGCGCATTGTCATCGCTGGAGGACACGGTCGGATCGCGCTACGGCTCGAGCGGTTGCTCGCCGGGCGCGGCGATGAGGTGGCGGGCGTCATCCGCCGCCCGGGACAGGCGGGAGACCTGCTGGCGGCCGGCGCCGAGCCGGTCGTGTGCGACCTGGAGTCGGCAACGGTCGGGGACATCGCCCGGCACCTGGAGGGCGCGGACGCCGCCGTCTTCGCGGCCGGCGCGGGCCCCGGCAGCGGCGCCGAACGCAAGGACACCGTCGACCGCGCGGCCGCCGTCCTCTTCGCCGACGCGGCGGAGGCCGCCGGGGTGCGGCGCTTCCTCGTGGTCTCCTCGATGGGCGCCGACCGCGAGCCCCCGCCGGGCACGGACCCCGTCTTCGCCGCCTACCTGCGGGCCAAGGGCGCCGCCGACGCGGACATCCGCTCCCGGCCCGGGCTCGACTGGACGATCCTGCGCCCGGGCGCCCTGACGGACGAACCCGGCACGGGCCTGGTGACCCTCTCCACGGGCTCCACGGGCCGGGGCGCGGTGCCCCGCGACGACGTGGCGGCCGTGCTGGCGGCCCTGCTGGAGGACGAGCGGGGAAGCGTGGGCCTGACGCTGGAGCTGATCGGCGGCGACACGCCGGTGGCGGAGGCGGTCAAGGCAGTGGCGCCCTAGACGGGCCGCGACACCGGCCCCGGGACGACCCCGGCACGGTCCCGAACAACGAAAGAAGCCCCTGACCTTTTCAGGTCAGGGGCCTCATTCCGTGGCGGCGCCAGGATTCGAACCTGGGTAGGCTAAGCCGACGGATTTACAGTCCGCTCCCATTGGCCACTCGGGCACACCGCCATGGGTGGTCGCCTCGGTCGCTCTTTCGAGCCGCTCCGGGGCAACGACGTAAACCATACCCGATGACCTGGGGTGGTCCGCCACTCGGTTCGCGGCCCCTCGATCACCCCCCGGGTGACTAGGCTGACCACGCGGCCCTCGCCGGGCCGCTCCCCCCTGACGGATCTACGCACGAGGAGCCAACTCAATATGGCCGACTCCAGTTTCGACATCGTCTCGAAGGTCGAGCGGCAGGAGGTCGACAACGCCCTCAACCAGGCCGCCAAGGAGATCTCGCAGCGCTACGACTTCAAGGGCGTCGGCGCCTCGATCGCATGGTCGGGCGAGAAGATCGAGATGCGGGCCAACTCCGAGGAGCGGGTCAACGCGATTCTCGACGCCTTCCAGTCCAAGCTGATCAAGCGCGGCATCTCCCTGAAGGCCCTGGACGCCGGCGAGCCGCAGCCCTCCGGCAAGGAATACAAGCTCTTCGCCTCGATCGTGGAGGGCATCTCCCAGGAGAACGCCAAGAAGGTCGCCAAGATCATCCGCGACGAGGGCCCGAAGGGTGTCAAGGCCCAGGTCCAGGGCGAGGAGCTGCGCGTCTCCTCCAAGAGCCGCGACGATCTGCAGGCCATCATCGCCCTTCTCAAGGGCAAGGACCTGGACTTCGCGATCCAGTTCGTGAACTACCGCTAGCCGTCGGCCGGCAGGCGGAACCGCACGCCAAGAGGGCGCGCCGGGAGCGGAGTTGTCTCCGCTCCCGGCGCGCCCTCTCGTGTGTCACGTACCGGCGCCCGGTGGCTCAGCGCGTCGCGAACGGCCGGTCCGTCGGGACGATTTCACGGCCCAGCGGCATCAGCGAGATCGGGATCAGCTTGAAGTTCGCGATGCCCAGCGGAATGCCGATGATCGTCACGCAGAGCGCGATGCCGGTGAAGATGTGCCCCAGCGCCAGCCACCACCCGGCGAAGACGATCCAGATGATGTTGCCGATGAGCGAGCCCGCACCGGCGTCCCGCCGCTCGACCGTCGTACGGCCGAAGGGCCACAGGGCGTAGCCGGCGATCCTGAAGGACGCGATGCCGAACGGGATGGTCACGATGAGCAGGCAGCAGATCACGCCCGCGACGACGTACCCGATCGCCATCCAGAGTCCGCAGAGGACCAACCAGACAAGATTCAGGATCAACCTCATGTTTCCAAGCCTCTCAGGCGACCGGTTCTCCGACCAGTGAGACTCCGGAAGGGTGATCCGCGGTTGCGGGTTCCCGCAGGTGGGAGACCCTGAGATGCCCCCTAGGGGATGGCGGGGACGGAACGGCGGCCCTCGCCCGGCCCCCGGATGGGGCAACGCGGCGTGCCGCTTCCCCTCGCGCGTGCGGTCATGGGGGGAATGACCCCGTCCGCGCGGACCGCGACCGAGGAGCTCCCATGCGCGTACACCTCATGACCGCAACGGCCCTCGCGGCAGTGGCGCTGGCCGCCCTGGGCGCGTTCGGCGGCGCCCGGGCCCACGCGGCGGGGCCGGGGGACACCGGGCCCAAGGAGTGCCTGGAAGGGGGCGGGACGATCGGGGTGAGCGTGGGCGGCACGTTCCTCGCGCCCACCCTGCAGAAGGTCTGCGCCGGGGGCTCGCAGGACGGCCAGATCCTCGGCTTTGACGTTCCCGTCCCCGGTTCGGACGCGCCCTAGCCGCCCTGGCCGCCGGCCATCCGCTCCAGGCGGCCGATGCGCTCGCGCATCGGGGGGTGGGTGGAGAAGAGCTTGGTCATGCCCTCCCCCGCGCGGAACGGGTTCGCGATCATCATGTGGCTCGCCGTCTCCAAGCGCGGCTCGGGCGGCAGGGGCAGCCGCTGGGTGCCCGCCTCGAGCTTGCGGAGGGCGGAGGCGAGGGCCAGGGGGTCGCCGGTCAGGCGGGCGCCGGAGGCGTCGGCCTCGTACTCCCGGGAGCGGCTGACGGCCAGTTGGATGAGGGAGGCCGCGATGGGGCCCAGCAGCATGATCATGATCATGCCGATGATGCCGGGGCCCTCGTCGTCGTCCGAGCGGCCGATGGGGATCAGCCAGGCGAAGTTGACCAGGAACATCACCACCGACGCCAGCGCGCCCGCCACGGAGGAGATGAGGATGTCGCGGTTGTAGACGTGGCTGAGCTCGTGGCCGATGACGCCGCGCAGCTCGCGCTCGTCGAGCAGGCGCAGGATGCCGTCGGTGCAGCAGACGGCGGCGTTGCGGGGATTGCGGCCGGTGGCGAAGGCGTTGGGGGCCTCGGTCGGGGAGATGTAGAGGCGGGGCATGGGCTGGCGGGCGGCCGTGGAGAGCTCGCGCACCATGCGGTAGAGCTGGGGGGCCTCGAACTCGCTGACCGGGCGGGCCCGCATCGCGCGCAGGGCGATCTTGTCGCTGTTCCAGTAGGCGTAGGCGTTGGTGCCGAGCGCCACCAGGACGGCGACGATCAGGCCCGTACGCCCGAACATACTGCCGATGACGATGATGAGCGCGGACAGCCCTCCGAGGAGCACGGCCGTCCGGAGCCCGTTGTGCCGGCGGTGCACGGTACGCCCTCCAAATGGTGCGGCAGGGGAACCCTTGAACCAGTGGAACCTTTCGAACTGGTCAACGCCAGGCGGGGACCGCCAGTTCCCCCGCCCACCCCGCCCGGCCCTGGACCGGCCGGGTGATTCCCGCCGCGACCGGGTGATTCCGCCGCGGCCCGACCGCCCGGCCGCCCGCCTGCGGCAGCGCTCCTACAGCAGCGCCTGCGAGGCGAAGCGCAGCACCAGCTGCGGGGCGCCGGAGAGCACCACGCCGGTCACGGCCGCCAGGGCGATGGCCGCGGTCAGGCTGCGCGAGGTGCGCAGCGGCACCCGCTCCGCTTCGGTCCCGGCGCCGCGGAAGAGCACCGCCGTCCACCGCAGGTAGTAGTAGAGGGCGATCACGACGTTGACGGCCATGACGACCGCCAGCCAGCCCAGCCCCGCGTCGACCGCCGCCGAGAAGACGGTGACCTTCGCGAACAGGCCGATGACGCCCGGCGGCAGGCCCGCCAGGCACAGCAGGAAGAAGCCCAGGGCGAGGGCGGCGAGCGGGCGACGGGCGTACAGGCCGCGGTAGTCGTCGATCCGGTTGGCCGGGCTCGTGCGGGCCACCAGGGCGGCGACGGCGAAGGCGCCGAGGTTCACGGCGGCGTACATCAGGGCGTACGCGACGGTGGAGCCGATGGCCCGGGAGGCGTCGTCGGCGTAGCCGGCGGCGGCGATCGGGACCAGCAGGTAGCCCGCCTGGCCGACCGAGGACCAGGCCAGCAGCCGGACGGCGCTGCGCTCGCGGTCGGAGCGCTGGCGCAGGGCGGCGACGTTGCCGGCGGTCATGGTGAGCGCGGCGAGCACGGCGAGGGCCGGGGCCCACACGTCGGCGTACGAGGGGAAGGCGACGACCGTCACCAGGATGAGCCCGGTGAAGCCGACGGCCTTGCCGATGACCGACAGGTAGGCGGCGACCGGCAGCGGGGCGCCCGCGTAGGTGTCGGGAACCCAGAAGTGGAAGGGGACGGCCGCGGTCTTGAAGGCGAAGCCGACGAGCGTCAGGGCGACGCCCGCCTGGGCCAGGACGGCCAGGCGCGGGTCGACGTGGGTGAGGCCGTCGGCGATGCGGGTGAGGTGCAGGGTGCCGGTGGCGGCGTAGACGAAGCTCGCGCCCAGCAGCGTGACCGCAGTCGCGGTGACGGAGGAGAGGAAGAACTTCAGCGCCGCCTCGGAGGAGCGGCTGTCGCCGCGGCGCAGGCCGACCAGCGCGAAGGCGGGCAGCGAGGCCACCTCGAGGGCCACGACGAGGGTCGCGAGGTCCCGGGAGGCGGGCAGCAGCGCCGCGCCGGCGGCGGAGGACAGGAGCAGGAACCAGAACTCCCCGGCGGGGAGTTCGGAATCCGCGATGTCGCTGAAGGACAGCAGGGCCGTCAGCAGCGCTCCGCCCAGCACGAGCAGCTGGATGACGAGCGTGAAGTGGTCGGCGGTGTAGCTGCAGGCGCCGCCGCCCGTGGTGCCGGTGAGGCAGAACGTCGAGCGGTCGCCGTCCAGCAGCGGCAGGAGCGAGAGCCCGGCGAGGATCAGGCCGGTGACGGCGATCCACCCGAGGAGGGGTTTCCTGCCCTCCGGCAGGAAGAGGTCGGCCACCAGGATGCCCAGCGCCACGACGGCCGTGATCGTGGGCGGGGCGATGGCGAGCCAGTCGACGGACTGGACCAGGGAGGAGCCCATCAGTTGCCACCTCCGAGGAGCTGCTGAACGGCCGGGTCGGTGAGGCCGAGGAGGGCCGCGGGCCAGAGTCCGGCGAGGACGGTGAGGGCGACGAGGGGGGTCCAGGCGGCGAACTCGTACGGACGGACGTCCGCGAGCGCGCCGGACGGGCCGGGGGCGGTGGCGGGCGTGACGCCGTCCCCGTCCCCGTCGCCGCCCATGCACACCCGGCGGACGACGACGAGCAGGTACGCGGCCGTCAACAGCGTGCCGAGGCCGGCCAGGGCCATGAAGGTGAGGAACGCGGGGCGGCTGAGCCCGTCGGCGGGGCGGAAGGAGCCGAACATCGCCAGCATCTCGCCCCAGAACCCGGCGAGGCCGGGCAGTCCGAGGGAGGCCACGGCGCCGAAGGCCAGCAGGCCGCCCAGGCGGGGGGCCCTGCCGTAGAGCGCCGCACCCGTGAGGCCGGAGAGCTCGTCGAGGTCGCTGGTGCCGTAGCGGTCCTTGATGGCGCCGACGAGGAAGAAGAGCAGGCCGGTGATCAGGCCGTGGGCGATGTTGGCGAACAGCGCGCCGTTGATCCCGGTGGGGGTGAGCGTGGCGATGCCCAGCAGCACGAAGCCCATGTGGCCGACGGAGGAGTAGGCGATCAGGCGCTTGAGGTCGCCCTTCCCGCCGGAACGGGCCAGGGCCAGGCAGACCAGCGAGCCGTAGACGATGCCGACGGCGGCGAAGGCCGCGAGGTAGGGCGCGAAGGCGTGGGCGCCCTCCGGCGCGATCGGCAGGACGATCCGGACGAAGCCGTATGTGCCCATCTTCAGCAGGACGCCCGCCAGCAGCACCGAGCCGGCGGTCGGGGCGGCGGTGTGGGCGTCGGGCAGCCAGCTGTGCAGGGGCCACATCGGGGCCTTGACGGCCAGGCCGATCCCGATGGCCAGGACCGCGATGACCTGCGTGGTGTGACCGAGCCCGGACCCGTTGTCAGTGGCCAGTGCCACCATGTCGAACGTGCCGCCCTTGATGCCGATGAGGAGGAGGCCGAGCAGCATCACGACGGAGCCGAGCAGGGTGTAGAGGATGAACCGCCACGCGGCGCGCTCCCTGCCCTCGCCGCCCCAGCGGGCGATGAGGAAGTACATCGGGATGAGCACCATCTCGAAGGCCAGGAAGAACAGCATCAGGTCGAGGACGGCGAAGGTCGCCAGGGTGCCGGACTCGAGCACGAGGAGCAGCGCGACGAATGCCTTGGGGGACGGGCCCGACGGCATCTTGGAGTAGCTGTACAGCGCGCAGAGGAAGGTCAGCAGCGCCGTCAGGACGAGGAGGGGTAGCGAGATGCCGTCGACGCCGAGGTGGATCCGCACGCCGAGCGCCGGGATCCAGCTGATGTCGGTGGTCGCCTGCATGCGCGCCGGGTGGTCGTGGTCGAAGCCGGCGGCCAGGGCCACGGACAGCGCGAGGACGGCGCCGGTGACGGTCACGCCGTGACGGAGCACGGCCTGGTCCGGGTCCTTGCCCTTCAGCCCGGGCGGGGCGGGGAGCAGGGCGGCGACGGCGCCGACGAGGGGGAGGACCACGATCGCGGCGAGGAGGATCTGCAGCACGGTATGACTCACGGTCAGGCTCCGGTGGCGACGAGTACGGCGGCGACGGCCAGGACGACGGAGCCGGCGAGCAGGGCGCTGAGGTAGGTCTGCACGTTGCCGGTCTGGGCGCGGCGGACGGCCGCGCCGAGCAGGCGGGGGGCGCCGCCCGCGCCGCGCACGTACGCCTCGACGACCTCGCGGTCGAGGAAGCGGGCGAGGCGGGCGGCGGCACGCGTCGGCCGGACGAAGAGCACGGAGTACACGGCGTCGAGGTGGAAGCCGCCGACCGCGTGGCGGTGCAGGGGGCCGAGCAGGAGCCTGCCCGGGTCGGCGGGGTCGGGGGCGCCCGCGATGCCGCCGTAGGCGGCCTCGTGGGTGGCGATGGTCTCCTCCTCGGAGACGTACGGGGCGGCTCCGGGGTCCGCGGCCACGGCGCCCAAGGGGGTGCGGGCGGCGTACGCGGCGGTCCTGCGCCAGGCCGCGTACATGACGATCACGCCGGCGAGGGCGAGGCCGGTGGAGAGGACGGAGGTGGTGAGCGTCGGGGTCAGCGAACCCCCGTCGAACCAGTCGGGCAGCTTCCAGGCGGCCAGGCCGAGCGCGGCGGTGGGGAGGAAGAGGACCCACAGGACGGCGTTCATGGCGAGCGGCTCGCGGCCGTGCCCGGCGGCCTCGGCGCCCTTGCCGTGGAAGGCCAGCAGCCACAGGCGGGTGGCGTAGCCGGCGGTGAGCAGGGCGGTGAGCAGGCCCGCGACCAGCACGATCCAGCCGGCGGCGGCCGGGATGCCGTGGGCGTCGCCGGTGGTCGCGTGCTCGGCCGCGCCGAGGACGGCCTCCTTGGAGAAGAAGCCGCTGAAGGGCGGGATCGCGGCGAGGGCGAGGAGGCCGACGGTCATCGTCCAGTAGGCGTCGGGGACGCGCTTGGCGAGGTGGTTCATCCGCGACATCGCGGCGAGCGAGTTGGTCCCCGCCGCGTGGATGATCACGCCCGCGCCGAGGAAGAGGAGGGCCTTGAACGCGCCGTGCGAGATGAGGTGGAAGACGGCCGCGCCGCGGTCGCCGACGGCGAGGGCGCCGGTCATGTAGCCGAGCTGGCCGACGGTCGAATAGGCCAGGACGCGCTTGATGTCGTCCTGGGCGAGGGCGGCGAGCGCCGAGCCGGCCATGGTGACCGCGGCCATCACGGCCATCACGACCAGGGCCGCCGCCGAGGCGGCGAAGACGGGGAGGAGCCGGGCGATGAGGTAGACGCCGGCCGCGACCATCGTCGCGGCGTGGATCAGCGCCGACACCGGGGTGGGGCCGGCCATCGCGTCGGGCAGCCAGGTGTGCAGGGGGAACTGCGCGGACTTGCCCGCGACGCCGGCCAGGAGCAGCAGCGCCACCAGGGTGGGGTGCTCGATGCCGCCCGAGACGGCCGTCGTGAGGATGCCGTTGATCCGGAAGGTTCCGGCGTCGGCGGCCAGCGCGAAGACGCCGATCAGGAAGGGGACGTCGCCCAGCTTGGTGACCAGGAAGGCCTTGAGGGAGGCGGACCGGGCGGCCCGGGTCTCCCAGTAGTGGCCGACGAGGAAGTACGAGCAGATGCCCATGACCTCCCAGCCGACCAGCAGCACCATCAGGTCGCCGGAGTAGACGACGAGCAGCATCGCCGAGGTGAAGAGGGAGACGAGGGCCGCGTACGAGGGGTAGCGGGGGTCGTCGCGCAGGTAGGCGGTCGAGTAGAGCTGGACGCAGGTCGCCACGATCCCGACGAGCACGGCGACCAGCACGGCGAAGCCGTCCAGGTGCAGGGCGAGGTCGATGGGCACGGACCCGGTGGGGGTGAGCCGGGTCGAGGCGTCGAGGGGCTTCTCCCCGCCCTGCTGCCAGGCGACGACGACCGCGAGCACGGCGGCGGCCAGCGTCGGCAGCACGGCCAGCGGCCGTACGGCTCCGGGCGCGCGGCGGCCGAGCAGAAGGCCGGCGGCGGCGCCGAGGAAGGGCAGCAGGGGGACGAGGACGGCGGTGGTCGTGGTGCTCACGCGGCGGCCTCGGCCTTCTCCTCGCGGTCTGCGCGGTCGGGGTCGGGTCGGTGGGCGTCCTCGCCGAGGTCGCGGAGCCGGTCGACGTCGGCGGTGCCGCGGTTGCGGTACACCTGCAGGACGATCGCCAGGCCGATGCCGATCTCGGCGGCGGCGATGGCGATGGTGAAGAGGGTGAGCGCCTGACCCGCGTGGAGCGTGTCGCGCAGCCACACATCGAAGGCGACGAGGTTGAGGTTGACGGCGTTGAGCATCAGCTCGACGGACATCAGGACGAGGATCGCGTTGCGCCGGGCGAGCACGCCGTACAGGCCCACGCAGAAGAGGAGGGCCGCGAGGACGGCCGCGTAGACGAGGTGCATCAGCGCTCCTCCTTCTTCCTGCGGGAGAGGACGATCGCGCCGACGAGCGCGGCGAGCAGCAGCACGGACAACGCCTCGAACGGCAGCACCCAGTGCCGGAAGAGGATCTCCCCGGAGACCTTGGTGGAGCCCTGAGGCGCGCCGCGCAGGTCGATCCAGGTCGTACGGAAGGCGTCCACGACCACCCAGACCAGCGCGGCGGCGGCCGCGACGGCCACGCCGAGGGCGGGCCACCGGTTGGCCGAGTCGGCGTCCGGCGAGCGGCCGATGGGCGCCTTGGTGAGCATCAGCCCGAAGAGGAGCAGGACCACGACCGAGCCGACGTAGATCAGCACCTGCACCCAGGCGATGAACTCCGCCGTCAGCAGCAGGTACTCCACGGCCAGCCCGCCGAGCGCCATCACCAGCCAGAGCGCGGCGTGCACCAGCTGCTTGGTGGTGACGGTGACGACGGCCGCCCCCAGGGTCGCGATGCCCACCAGGAGGAAGGCGATCTCGACACCGGACGGGGAGAGGAAGCCGGGCGCGTTCGCGGCGAGCACGGTGGTGCCGGTCATGCGTCGTCCTCCTTCTCCTGGGGCTTCTCCTGGGGCTTTTCCTCGGCCTTCTCCTGGGCCTGCGCGGCCAGCTTCTCGGCCGTCTTACGGGCCGCCGCGATCTCCTTCGGCTCCTCGGCCGCCGGATCGAGCGCGGGCGGCTCGGGCACGGTCCACATCCACTCGCGGAGCTTGTCCCGCTCGTGGGTCAGCTCGTGGATGTCCGTCTCCGCGTACTCGAACTCCGGCGACCAGAAGAGCGCGTCGAACGGACACACCTCGATGCAGATGCCGCAGTACATGCACAGGGCGAAGTCGATCGCGAAGCGGTCGAGGACGTTACGGCTGCGCTCGCGGCCCCCCGGGGTGGCGGCCGGCACCGTCTCCTTGTGGGAGTCGATGTAGATGCACCAGTCCGGGCACTCGCGCGCACACAGCATGCACACCGTGCAGTTCTCCTCGAACAACCCGATGACGCCGCGCGTGCGGGGCGGCAGCTCGGGCTGCACCTCGGGGTACTGCGCGGTCACCGAGCGACGGGTCATCGTCCGCAGGGTGACGGCCAGGCCCTTGGCCAGGCCGGAGCCGGGAATGGGCATTACTGGGTCACCACCTTGACGACGCCGGTCAGCGCGATCTGCGCCAGTGCGAGCGGAATGAGAACGGTCCACGCCAGCTTCTGCAGCTGGTCCTCGCGCAACCGCGGATAGCTCACCCGCAGCCAGATGACGACGAAGGCCAGCAGCGCCGTCTTCAGCAGCGTCCACAGCCAGCCCAGGCCGTCGGCCCCGAACGGGCCGTGCCAGCCGCCGAGGAAGAGCACCGTCGTCAGACCGCACAGCACGACGATGCCCGCGTACTCCGCGAGCAGGAACATCGCGAAGCGCAGGCCCGTGTACTCGGTGTACGCGCCGAAGATGATCTCCGAGTCGGCCACCGGCATGTCGAACGGCGGCCGCTGCAGCTCCGCCAGACCCGCCGTGAAGAACACGAGCCCGCCGACGATCTGCCACGGCACCCACCACCAGTGGAAGGCGTCCACGATCCCCGGCAGCGACACCGTGCCCGCCGCCATCGCCACCGAGGCCGCCGCCAGCAGCATCGGCAGCTCGTACGCCATCAGCTGTGCCGCGGTCCGCAGGCCGCCGAGCAGCGAGAACTTGTTCGCCGAGGCCCAGCCCGCCATCAGCGAACCCAGCACGCCGACGCCCATGACCGCCAGCACGAAGAAGATGCCCGCGTCGATGAACTGACCCACCGCGTTGCCGGGCCCTACCGGGATCGCCACCAGCACCAGCAGATACGGCAGCAACGCCACCGCCGGCGCGAGCTGGAAGATCCTCCGGTCCGCGCCCGTCGGCACGATGTCTTCCTTCTGCGCGAACTTCACACCGTCCGCCACCAGCTGCGCCCAGCCGTGGAACCCACCGGCGTACATCGGGCCCAGACGGCCCTGCATGTGCGCCATCACCTTGTGCTCCGTCTGCCCGATGGCCAGCGGCAGCACCAGGAAGACGACGAAGACGGCGGCGAGGCGCAGGACGACGTCCAGAATGTCGCTCATGCGGGGTCGCCTCCGGCGGGGTTCGTGTCGTTCTCGGTCCCGCCGCTTCCGGCTGCGCCGGGCTTGCGGGGTTCTTCGGCCTCAGCGGGTTCGGCTGCCGGTTCGGCTGCGCCGGGCTTGCCGGGTTCGCCGGTGGCGGCTGAGGGCTCGGCTTCGCCGGGGGCGTCCGCGGCCGGGGCCGGGGCCTGGGGCTCCGGGCCGGTCGGCACCGCCGGGGCGGGCCGCGTGGGCTCGCCGCCGTCGCGGCGGGAAGAAGCGGGCTCGGCCTCGCCGGGGTCTCGGGGGCCGGTTTCGCCGTGGGGTCGTCGAAGGCCGGGCGGGCGTGGTGCCAGGGGGCGTCGGACGAGCGGGGCGCCGGGCGCGGGCGCGTGGCCTGCGGCTCCGCGGCCGCCTCGCCGGCCTGACTGGCCGAACCGTCCGCCGCGCTGCGGGTACGCCGGGGCGTGGGCGCAGCGCCCTCCGCCTGGCTCGCCGAACCGTCCGCCGCACTGCGGGTACGCCGGGGCGCAGCCTCGCCGGCCTGACTGGCCGAGCCCTCTGCCGCACTGCGGGTGCGACGCGGCGTGGGCGCAGCGCCCTCCGCCTGGCTCGCCGAGCCGTCCGCCACGCTCCGCGTACGCCGAGGCGCGGCCTCGCCGGCCTGGCTCGCGGAACCCTCCGTCGCACTCCGCGCACGGCGCGGCGCGGCCTCGCCGGCCTGGCTCGCCGAGCCCTCCGTCACGCTGCGCGCACGGCGCACCGGGCGGTCCGTGCCGGCGCCCGCGCCGGCGGTCGCGCGGGGGTGCGGGTGGGGCGGGCGGGGGCCGGTGGGAGTTGGCCCTTGAGGGGGCCCCATTCGTTGGGGTCGGGGACGCCCGGCGGGAGCATCTGGCGGCGCTTGGGGCCGCCCTCCGCCGCCTCGCCCGGCTCCTTGGCGCCCGGCCAGGCCTTGACCACGCGGGCCGCGAGGACGAAGTCCTTGCGGAGGGGGTGGCCCTCGAAGTTCTCCGGCAGGAGCAGCGGCACGAGGTGGGGGTGGCCGGTGAAGTCGACGCCGAACATCTCGTGGGTCTCCCGCTCGTGCCACGCCGCGCCGGCGTAGACGCCGACGGCGGTCGGCAGCGCGGGAGCGTCGTGCGGCACGGTCGTACGCAGGAGCAGTCGGCGGATGCCGTGCGGGCCCTCGCCGGCGCCGGGCAGTGCGGCCACGTGGGAGCACACGCGGAAGCCCGTGCCGGGCTCGTCGACGGCGCTGAGCCAGTCGAAGAAGGTGCAGCCGAGCCGGTCCCGGGCGGTCTCGAGCGCGGTGATCCAGGCCTCGGCGGGGACGTCGACGGTGAGCAGGCCGTAGGCCTCCTCGGCGCTCGCGCCCTCGCCGAACAGCTCGGCGGCGCCGGCGGGCAGCCAGCCCACGGCCGGCTGGGTCACGTCGGCCAACGTCACGTCGGCCACCGTCGCGTCAGGCGGTGTCGCGTCGGACGGTGTCGCATCCGGCTGGGTCGGCTCGCTCATCGGTCCGTCTCCTCGGCACCCTGGCCCGTCGTGTCCGGCGCCTGCGGCGCCGTGGGCGCCGCCGGCGGGGTCACCAGGCCGCTGCGCAGCTGGCCGACCGAGGCCCGGCCGCCCGCGGCGGAGCCGTACCGCTCGCCCAGCGACTCCTGGGCGATCTTTTCCTGCAGCTTGATGATTCCCTGCAGCAGCGCCTCGGGGCGCGGCGGGCAGCCCGGTACGTAGACGTCCACGGGGATGATCTGGTCGACGCCCTTGGTCACGGAGTACGAGTCCCAGTAGGGGCCGCCGCAGTTCGAGCAGGCGCCGAAGGAGATGACGTACTTCGGCTCGGGCATCTGCTCGTACAGCCGCTTGACGGCCGGTGCCATCTTGTCCGTCACCGTGCCGGAGACGATCATGAGGTCGGCCTGCCGGGGGCCCGGCGCGAAGGGGATGACGCCGAGGCGGATGAAGTCGTGCCGGGCCATGGAGGCGGCGATGAACTCGATCGCGCAGCAGGCCAGCCCGAAGTTGAAGACCCACAGGCTGTAGCGCCGGCCCCAGTTCAGGACGACCTTCATGGGCTCGGGCGCGAGGCGGGCCAGCGGCCCGAGGCGGCGCGGCTCCGGGAGGTCCACGGGCGCGGTCACTGGGGGTGTCACGTCCATTCGAGGACGCCCTTCTTCCATGCGTACAACAGGCCCACGGCGAGGAAGCCGAGGAAGATGAACATCTCCACCAGCGTCGCTCCGCCGAAGCCCGGCGCGGCGAACACCGTCGCCCAGGGGAACAGGAAGATCGAGTCCACCGCGAAGATCACGTATAGGAAGGCGTAGACGTAGTAGCGGACCTGGGTGTGCGCCCAGCCCTCGCCGACGGGGTCCACGCCGCACTCGTAGGTGAGCAGTTTCTCCGGCGTCGGCGCCACCGGCCGCAGGAGCCGTCCGGCCCCGAAGGCCACGGCGACGAAGAGCACTCCGATCACCGCGACGAGGCCGACCACGGAATAGGCGTGGAAGTACTCCGACGCGAGCTGGACATCGGCGCTGCTGGTGCGCACGGTTGCCTCCGGCACGTCCGCCCCTCGTTCCCTGTCCTGTTTGTTCGACGATCTGTACGCACGCGAGTCTAGGCCCTGCCAGGGCCGGGGTGAGCCGCGCTGTCCGGCCGGAGGTGGGGTTATCCCCACCCGCCCCCACCCATGGCCCCCATGGCGACGGCCGGTACGGGCCGGGCAGGCTTGCCGTATGAACGCCAGCAGCGCCGGCAGCGAAACCGCTGATTCCGCTTCCGCCGAGGACCACCTGCCACCCGCTCGTTTCGCCTTCGGGGCGCGGACCTGGAAGGAGGTGGCACACCTCCTCCTCAACCTGCCCGAGGGCATCCTCGGCTTCCTCTACGTCTCCCTCTGGCTCTACGCGGGCGTCGCCCTGGCCGTCACCGTCGTGGGCCTGCCGCTGCTGGCGCTGGGCCTGATGGGGGCCCGGGTGCTGGGGCGGGTGGAGCGGGGCGGGCGCGCCGCCTGCTGGGCGTGCGGATCGACGAGCCCAGCCCGCTGGCGCGCGGCCGGGCGGACCGGGGCTTCTTCGGCTGGCTGTGGGCGACGCTGAAGGACCCGGTGGCGTGGCGCAGCACGCTGTACGCGTTCATACGATTGCCATGGGGTGTTCTCACGTTCTGCGTCACCCTGGTCTCGCTGTTCGTCGCCTGGCCGGTTCTGGGGCATCTGGCGCGGGCCCTGACGCTCGTGGACCGGGCGATGGTGCGCGGCCTGCTGTCCCCCTCGAGCGAGCTGGAGCGGCGGGTGGCCGAGCTGGAGGAGGACCGGGGCGTGGTGGTCGACACCGCCGCCGCCGACCTGCGCCGCATCGAGCGCGACCTGCACGACGGTGCCCAGGCCCGCCTCGTCGCCCTCGCCATGGGCCTCGGCCTGGCCAAGGAGAAGCTGCTGGAGGATCCGGACGCGGCGGCGCGGATGGTCGACGAGGCGCACGGCGAGGTGAAGCTCGCCCTCCAGGAGCTGCGCGACCTCGCCCGCGGCATCCACCCGGCGATCCTCACCGACCGGGGGCTCGGCCCGGCGCTGTCGTCGGTGGCGACGCGCTGCACGGTCCCGGTGCGGGTCGCGGTGGACCTGCCGGCCCGGCCGGCGCCCGCGATCGAGGGCATCGCCTACTTCACCGTCTCCGAGCTCCTGCAGAACGTCAGCAAGCACAGCCGGGCGGCCATGGCGGACGTCGAGGTGTGGCGGAAGCGGGACCGGCTGCTGATCCAGGTGCGCGACGACGGGCGCGGCGGCGCCTCCACGGCCGGGGGCAGCGGACTGGCCGGGCTGGCCGAGCGGCTGGGGTCGGTCGACGGGCTGTTCGTGGTGGACTCCCCCGCCGGCGGCCCGACGGTCGTCACGGCCGAGCTGCCCTGGCGGGACCGTGCCGGCGGCTGACGCCCGGGACCGTACCGGCGGCTGACGTCACGGCGGGGGTGGGGACAGCCCCACCCCCGGAACACCGACTCGCCGCATGGCCGCGCACCCCCCTCGGACGGGAGCCTTGCGGAAGGCCGGGAGCCCCGCGACGGGCGGGACCGGCACCGCGGACGACGAGGACGAGGACGGCGAGGATGGCCATCGACTACGGAACCGACCGGCGACGGGCGGCGGCGGGCCCGCCGCGCGTGCCCGCCGTGCTGCGCGCGCCGCTGGAGGGCCGCACCTGGCGGGAGTTCCTCTACTTCCTGACCGGTCTGCCGGTCTCGGTCGTCCTGTTCTCGTACGCCGTGACGATGACCGCGCTGGGCGTCGGCCTGCTGGTCACCTTCCTCGGGGTGCCGGTGCTGGCGGCGACGCTCGCGGGGGCGCGCGGTCTGGGCGCGCTGGAGCGGATGCGCGCCCGGGGGCTGCTGCGGCTGGACGTCGCCGATCCCGAGCCCGTACGGCCCCGGCGCGTGAGCGCCAGGGGCAGGCAGCGGGGCGGCCTGATGGCGTGGGTGGGGGCGCTGCTCAAGAGCGGGACGTCCTGGCGGCACCTGCTGTACATGGTGCTGCACTTCCCGTGGGCGATCTTCACGTTCGTGACGTCGCTGGTGCTGATGACGGTCGGCTGGGGGCTGTTCCTCTACCCGGCGTGGCAGTGGATCCATCCGACGTACCTCGACCAGCCGGGCATCCAGCTCTACGGCGAGGCGGGTGGGCAGAGCTTCTACCTCGACAGCCCCTTCGAGATCCTCGTGACCAGCGGCCTCGGCCTGCTGGTGGTCCTGGGCACGCCGTGGGTCGTCCGGGGCCTGGCGCAGGTGGACCGGCTGATGGTGTCGGGGCTGCTGGGGCCGTCGCGGCTGGCGGCGCGGGTGTGGGAGCTGGAGGAGGACCGGGGCGTGGTGGTCGACACCGCCGCCGCCGACCTGCGCCGCATCGAACGCGACCTGCACGACGGCGCCCAGGCCCGCCTCGTCGCCCTCGCCATGGACCTGGGGCTGGCCAAGGAGAAGCTCGACGAGGACCCGGAGGCGGCGGCCCGGATGGTGGACGAGGCGCACGGCGAGGTGAAGCTCGCCCTCCAGGAGCTGCGCGACCTCGCCCGCGGCATCCACCCCGCCATCCTCACCGACCGCGGACTCGGCCCCGCCCTGTCCGCGCTGGCCGCGCGCTGCACGGTGCCCGTGACGGCCGAGGTGGACCTGGCCGCGCGCCCGGCGCCGGCCATCGAGGGCATCGCCTACTTCACCGTCTCCGAGCTCCTGCAGAACATCAGCAAGCACAGCCAGGCGACCTCGGCACGGGTGGACGTGTGGCGCACGGCGGACCGGCTGATGCTGCAGGTCACCGACGACGGGCGCGGCGGCGCCCGGACGGCCGGCGGCGGCGGACTGGCCGGGCTGGCCGAGCGGCTGGAGGCGGTGGACGGGCTGCTGCTCGTGGACTCCCCGCCGGCGGCCCGACGGTCGTCACGGCCGAGCTGCCCTGGCGCGGCTGATCCCCGCGCGGGCGCCCGCCCGCCCCGCCGACCGGCCCCGGAGCCGCCCGCTCCGGGGCCGGATGCTGCGATGCTGGGGGCGTTCGTTCAAGCGTCGCTGCCTGGGGGCCGGAAGATCGTGATCGTTGAGGACAGGGTGCGGGTGGTCATCGCCGAGGACTCGGTGCTGCTGCGGGAGGGCCTGACCCGGTTGCTGACCGACCGGGGCCACGACGTGGTGGCGGGGGTGGGCGACGGCGAGGCGCTGATCAAGACCATCACGGACCTCGCCGCCGGGGACGGCCTGCCGGACGTGGTGGTCGCGGACGTGCGGATGCCCCCGACCCACACCGACGAGGGCGTCCGGGCGGCCGTGCGGCTGCGCCGGGACCACCCCGAGCTGGGGGTGCTGGTGCTGTCGCAGTACGTGGAGGAGCAGTACGCCACGGAGCTGCTGGCCGGCAGCAGCCGGGGCGTGGGGTATCTGCTGAAGGACCGGGTCGCCGAGGTGCGCGAGTTCGTGGACGCGGTGGTCCGGGTCGCCCGGGGCGGCACGGCGCTGGACCCGGAGGTCGTCGCGCAGCTGCTGGGCCGCAGCCGCAAGCAGGACGTGCTGGCCGGGCTCACCCCGCGCGAGCGGGAGGTCCTCGGGCTGATGGCCGAGGGGCGCACGAACTCCGCCATCGCCCGGCAGCTGGTGGTCAGCGACGGAGCGGTGGAGAAGCACGTCAGCAACATCTTCCTGAAGCTGGGGCTGTCGCCCAGCGACGGGGATCACCGGCGGGTGCTCGCGGTTCTCACCTACCTCCGGTCGTGACGACCTACCGTCGGCGGCGACGGCCTACCGTCTGGGGTGACGGCCTACTGTCGGCGGTGCGGTCCGCACCGACGCGGCATCGGCCGTCAGTGCGGCATCAGAGCGCCGAGGCAAACTTCATACCCGTACATGATCGTCCGAACATACGATGACCGTGGGAACGCCGTTGGGCGCCACCGAAGGCGCGGCGCCGCCACGAGGGAGGTCCGAAGCAGTGACCAGCCAGGTCAGCAGCACGGCCGAGGGGGCCGCACCAGCCGATCCGCCCGCCAAGGAGGTGCGCCGGCTGGACCGGGTCATCATCCGTTTCGCGGGCGACTCCGGTGACGGCATGCAGCTCACGGGAGACCGGTTCACCTCCGAGACGGCGTCGTTCGGCAACGATCTCTCCACCCTGCCGAACTTCCCCGCCGAGATCCGGGCTCCCGCCGGCACGCTCCCGGGCGTGTCCTCGTTCCAGCTGCACTTCGCCGACCACGACATCCTCACCCCCGGCGACGCGCCGAACGTGCTGGTCGCGATGAACCCGGCCGCGCTCAAGGCCAACATCGCGGACGTGCCCCACGGCGCGGAGATCATCGTCAACACGGACGAGTTCACCAAGCGCCCCATGGCCAAGGTGGGCTACGACGCCAGCCCGCTGGAGGACGGCTCCCTGGACGCGTACAACGTCCACCCGGTGCCGCTGACGACGCTGACGATCGAGGCGCTCAAGGACTACGGCCTGTCCCGCAAGGAGGCCGAGCGCAGCAAGAACATGTTCGCGCTCGGCCTGCTGTCGTGGATGTACCACCGGCCGACCGAGAGCACCGAGGCGTTCCTGCGGAAGAAGTTCGCGAAGAAGCCGCAGATCGCGGAGGCCAACGTCGCGGCCTTCCGGGCCGGCTGGAACTTCGGCGAGACGACGGAGGACTTCGCGGTCTCCTACGAGGTCGCCCCGGCCACCTCGGCCTTCCCGCCCGGCACCTACCGCAACATCTCCGGCAACCTCGCGCTCTCCTACGGCCTGATCGCCGCCTCCCGCCAGGCGGACCTGCCGCTCTACCTCGGCTCGTACCCGATCACCCCGGCCTCGGACATCCTCCACGAGCTGTCGAAGCACAAGAACTTCGGCGTGCGCACCTTCCAGGCCGAGGACGAGATCGCCGGCATCGGCGCGGCGCTGGGCGCGGCCTTCGGCGGCGCGCTCGCCGTGACGACCACCTCGGGCCCGGGCGTCGCCCTGAAGTCGGAGGCCATCGGCCTGGCCGTCTCCCTCGAACTGCCGCTGCTGATCGTCGACATCCAGCGCGGCGGCCCCTCCACCGGCCTGCCCACCAAGACCGAGCAGGCGGACCTGCTGCAGGCGATGTACGGGCGCAACGGCGAGGCGCCGGTGCCGATCGTGGCCCCCCGCACGCCCGCCGACTGCTTCGACGCGGCGATCGACGCGGCCCGCATCGCGCTCATCTACCGGACCCCGGTCTTCCTGCTGAGCGACGGCTACCTCGCCAACGGCTCCGAGCCCTGGCGGGTGCCGGACACCGACGAACTGCCCGACCTGCGCGTCCAGTTCGCCTCCGGCCCCAACCACGAGCTCGCCGACGGCACCGAGGTGTTCTGGCCGTACAAGCGCGACCCGCACACCCTGGCCCGCCCCTGGGCCGTGCCCGGCACCCCCGGCCTCGAGCACCGCATCGGCGGCATCGAGAAGCAGGACGGCACGGGCAACATCTCCTACGACCCGGCCAACCACGACTTCATGGTCCGCACCCGGCAGGCCAAGGTCGACGGCATCGCCGTGCCCGACGTCGAGGTCGACGACCCCTCCGGCGAGGCCCGCACGCTCGTGCTCGGCTGGGGGTCCACCTACGGGCCCGTCACGGCGGCCGTGCGCCGCGTGCGCGCCGAGGGCGAGCGCGTCGCCCAGGCCCATCTGCGCCACCTCAACCCCTTCCCCGGGAATCTCGGGGAGGTGCTGGCGCGTTACGACAAGGTGGTCGTACCGGAGATGAACCTCGGTCAGCTCGCCACCCTGCTGCGAGCGAGATATCTGACCGACATCCGCTCCTACACCCAGGTGAGCGGAATGCCGTTCAAGGCCGAGCAGCTCGCCACCGTGCTGAAGGAGGCCATCCACCATGGCTGAGACGACAGGGTCGATGATCGAGGCGCTCTCGCTGGTGCCCAAGGCCGAGGCCGTGCAGTCCATGAAGGACTTCAAGTCCGACCAGGAAGTGCGCTGGTGCCCCGGCTGCGGCGACTACGCCATCCTCGCCGCCGTGCAGGGCTTCATGCCCGAGCTCGGCCTGGCGAAGGAGAACATCGTCTTCGTCTCCGGCATCGGCTGCTCCTCCCGTTTCCCGTACTACATGAACACCTACGGGATGCACTCCATCCACGGCCGTGCCCCCGCCATCGCCACCGGCCTCGCCTCCTCCCGCCGCGACCTGTCGGTGTGGGTCGTCACCGGTGACGGCGACGCGCTGTCCATCGGCGGCAACCACCTCATCCACGCGCTGCGCCGCAACGTCAACCTGAAGATCCTGCTGTTCAACAACCGGATCTACGGCCTGACCAAGGGCCAGTACTCGCCCACCTCCGAGGTCGGCAAGATCACCAAGTCCACGCCGATGGGCTCGCTGGACGCGCCCTTCAACCCCGTCTCCCTGGCGATCGGCGCGGAGGCCTCGTTCGTGGCCCGTACGGTCGATTCCGACCGCAAGCACCTCACCGAGGTGCTGCGCCAGGCCGCCGCCCACCCCGGCACAGCGCTGGTGGAGATCTACCAGAACTGCAACATCTTCAACGACGGCGCCTTCGAAGCCCTCAAGGACAAGCAGCGGGCCCAGGAGGCGGTCATCCGCCTGGAGCACGGTCAGCCGATCCGCTTCGGCGCGGAGAACGAGAAGGGCGTCGTACGCGACCGGGCCACCGGCGACCTGAAGGTCGTCACGGTCACGCCGGAGAACGCCTCCGACGTCCTGGTGCACGACGCGCACGCCGCCTCCCCCACCACCGCCTTCGCCCTCTCGCGCCTGGCCGACCCCGACACGCTGCACCACACGCCCATCGGCGTGCTGCGCAGCGTCGACCGCCCGGTCTACGACACCCTGATGTCCGACCAGCTCGAGGCCGCCATCGAGGAGAAGGGCAAGGGCGACCTGGCCGCGCTCCTGGCCGGCAACGACACCTGGACGGTCGTCGGCTAGCCCGTACGCCCGTACGCCCGCCCGTTCCCCGGCCGGACACCCGAAACGGGTGCCCGGCCGGGGCGTCTGACGGGGCTTCGGCGGGGAAGGCGCTCTCATATGGGTATGGCCGATCCCGATGCCGCCGATCCGCGTGCCGCCACGACGCCCCCGGCGCCGGAGGTGCGCGACCGGCTCGCGTACCGCGTCAAGCGCCTGGTCCTCGGGCCGCCGCTGGTCACCGAGCAGCTGGCGACCGAGAAGCTCTCCAACCCGATGGCGCTCGGCGTCCTCGCCTCCGACTGCATCTCCTCCACCGCCTACGGCAGCGAGGAGATGCTGCGCATCCTGGTCCCCGTCGCGGGGGCGGCCGCCTTCAGCCTGCTGATGCCGGTGACCGGCGCGATCCTGTTCGTCCTGGTGCTGCTGACCCTCTCCTACCGCGACGTCGTCTCCGTGTACACCCGGGCCGGCGGCTCCTACGTCGTCGCCCGCGAGAACTTCGGGCCGCGCGTGGCGCAGATCGCCGCCGTCGCCCTGCTCGTCGACTACATCGTCACCGTCGCCGTGCAGACCGCCGCCGGCACCGACGCCCTGATCTCCCTCGCCCACCTCACCGGCGAGGGCTACACCGGCATCGACCACCTCAAGCTCCCCATCACGGCGGGAGTGGTGGTGATCCTGATGTACGGGAATCTGCGCGGGGTCCGGGAGGCGGGACGGGCCTTCGCGACGCCTGCGTACCTCTTCATGCTCGCGGTGGCGCTGATACTCGTCGTGGGCCTGATCCGGGCGCTGGACGGCGGCCTGCCGCACGCGGACATCCACGCGGCGGGGGCCGTTCCGCTGGGCGAGCCCGGGCACGGCTGGCTGTACGGGGTGTCGGTGTTCATGGTGCTGCGCGCCTTCGCCAACGGCGGCTCCTCGCTGACCGGCCTCGAGGCGATCTCCAACTCCGTCTCGGCCTTCCGCCGCCCCCAGGGCGTCAACGCCCGGCGCACCCTGACCGTCATGAGCTGCGTCCTGGGCATGATGGTGCTGGGCGTCTCCACCCTCGCCCACTTCACCCACGCCATCCCCTACGAGGACGGCAACCCCACCGTCATCGCCCAGGAGGCCCACCTCGTCTTCGGCGACGGCTGGGCGGGCACGGTGGGACTGGTCTACGTCCAGCTCGCCACCGCCCTCATCCTCTACACGGGCGCCAACACGCCCTTCACCGGCTTCCCCTTCCTCGCCAGCTTCGTCGCCGAGGACCGCTTCCTGCCCCGCCAGCTGACGCGGCGCGGACACCGGCTGGCCTTCTCCAACGGCATCATCTGCCTGACGGTGATCTCGCTGGCGCTGCTGCTGGTGACCGGCGCCAGCGTCGACAGGCTCGTCGCCCTGTACGCCATCGGCGTCTTCACCGGCTTCACCATGGCCGCCTCCGGGATGACGGCCCACCACTGGCGGCGCCGGGAGAGCCACGCGAAGATCGCGGCCAACCTGGCCGCCGCGGTGGTCTCCGCGCTCGTCGTCGCGATCTTCGCGGTCACGAAGTTCACCGAGGGCGCCTGGCTGGTCGTGGTGGTCTTCCCCCTCGGGGTGTGGGCACTGATCCGCATCAACCGGCAGTACCGCCAGGAGGCCGCCGCCCTGGACAACGTGCCCTCCTTCACCACCGACCGCCCCCACTGGCGCCGGCACGTGGTCCACATCCTCGTCGACTCCCTCGACCTGGCCACGATCAAGGCCCTGCGCTACGCCCACGAGCTGCGGCCCGACGAGGTGCGGGCCCTGCACTTCGTCATCGACGAGTCCCGGGGCCGGCACCTGGCCGAACGCTGGGACCGCTCCTCCGGCACCACCGTGCCGCTGGAGCTCGTCGACTGCCCCGACCGCCGGCTGCGCCACGCGGTGGCCGCGCACGCCGCCCGCACCACGGCGGACGGGACGACGGCCCTGACCCTGCTGATCCCGCGCCGCACGTACTCCACGTCCTGGGGGCGGCTGCTGCACCGCGGCACGGCGGAGGAGATGGCCAGGGTCCTGGAGCAGCTGCCGAACGTGGCCGTGACGATCCTGCCGTTCGACGTCACCCGGGCGATCCAGCGGCAGCGGTCCGGCGCCGGGGAGGGCACGCCACGACCGTAATGCGATACGGGCATGACAGCCCGCCGCACCGGGGTCTACCGTCGCAAGGTCGCCTGCGCCGAGCCCCCGGGAAGGACCCCCGATGTCACCCACTCCGTCACCCACGCCGCCACCCACTCCGTCATCCGGCGAGACCCGTACAGGACTGCTGTACGGCGTCGCCGCCTACGGGATCTGGGGGCTCTTCCCCCTCTACTGGCCGCTGCTGGAGCCGGCCGGAGCGATCGAGATCCTCGCCCACCGCATGGTGTGGTCGCTCGTCACCGTCGCGGCCGCCCTGGCCGTCACCCGGCGCTGGCAGTGGATACGCCCGCTGCTGCGGCAGCCCAAGCGACTCGGCATCGCCGCGCTCGGCGCGGTCGTCATCTCGGCGAACTGGTGGGTGTACATCTGGGCCGTCAATTCCGGGCACGTCGTGGAGACGTCCCTGGGCTACTTCATCAACCCCCTCGCCACCATCGCCCTCGGCGTCCTCGTGCTGCGCGAGCGGCTGCGGACGGCACAGTGGGCGGCGGTGGGCGTCGGCCTGGTCGCCGTCGTCGTGCTGGCCGTCGGCTACGGCAAGCCGCCGTGGATCGCACTCGCGATCGCGGCCACCTTCAGCACGTACAGCCTCGTGAAGAAGAAGGTCGGCCTCGGCGGGCTGGAGTCGATGGCCGTCGAGACGGCCGTGCAGTTCCTCCCGGCACTCGCCGTCCTGATCTTCCTGGGGGCGCGCGGGCACTCCACCTTCGCCTCCGAGGGCGGCGGCCACACCCTGCTCCTGCTGGGCACCGGCATCATCACCGCGGTGCCGCTGATCTCCTTCGGCGCGGCGGCCGTGCGGCTGCCGCTGTCGGTGCTGGGCATGCTGCAGTACCTCGCCCCCGTCTTCCAGTTCGCCCTCGGACTGCTGGTCTTCCACGAGGCGATGCCGGCCGAGCGTTGGGCGGGCTTCGCACTTGTGTGGCTGGCGCTGGCGATGCTCACCTGGGACGCGGTGCGTACGGCCCGTCACGCTCGGGTGGAGTTGGAGGCGGCCCGGGTGCGCGCGACAACTGGTAACACAGAAAACACAATTGCCCCGCAGAGCGCAGAAATCACAGAAACCACAGCTCAGGGGGCATGAGCACCTGCCCGATATCCGGAAACCGGTGATCGGCGTCCGAAAACCGCCCTTGACGGAGCGTCAGGAGGACCTCAACATCATGGCCACGTCAAATGGAGTTGGGAGCCCCCCATGCTTGAACTCAACGGACCAACCCTGCCCCGGAGATCACGACGCGCCGCGGTCCTGCTCGCCACCGGCGCGGCCGTGACCGCCGCGCTGCTCGGCGTCTCCTCGGTCCAGGCCAACGCGGTTCCCACCACCGCCGCCGCCACGACCGCGACCGCGACCGCCGGGAAGACCGCCGCCCGGGCGGCCGCCGCGCCCGACATCTCCGTGGCCAACGTCAAGGCCCACCTGAACCAGCTGCAGTCCATAGCCAACGCCAACGGCGGCAACCGCGCCCACGGCCGCAGCGGCTACAAGGCGTCCATCGACTATGTGAAGGGCAAGCTGGACGCCGCCGGATTCACCACCAGCGTCCAGCAGTTCACCTCGAACGGCTCGACCGGCTACAACCTCATCGCCGACTGGCCCGGCGGCGACGCCGACCACGTCATCTTCGCCGGAGCCCACCTCGACTCCGTCTCGCGCGGCGCCGGGATCAACGACAACGGCTCCGGCTCGGCGGGCATCCTCGAGGTCGCCCTCACCGTGGCCAAGGAGGGCTACAAGCCCGGCAAGCACCTGCGGTTCGCCTGGTGGGGAGCCGAGGAGCTGGGCCTGGTCGGCTCGCAGAACTACGTCCGGCAGCTGCCCGCCGCCGAGCGGTCGAAGATCGACGCCTATCTGAACTTCGACATGATCGGCTCGCCCAACCCCGGCTACTTCGTCTACGACGACGACCCCCAGCTCGAGGGCGTCTTCAAGGACTACTTCGCCACCAAGAACATCGCCACCGAGATCGAGACCGAGGGCGACGGCCGTTCCGACCACGCCCCCTTCAAGAACGCGGGCGTCCGCGTCGGCGGCCTCTTCAGCGGCGCCGACTACACCAAGACCGCCGACCAGGCGGCCAAGTGGGGCGGCACCGCGGGCCAGCCCTTCGACCGCTGCTACCACGCCTCCTGCGACACCACGGCGAACATCAACGACACGGCGCTGGACAACAACTCCGACGCCATCGCCCACGCGGTGTGGACCCTGAGCAGCGGCTCCACCACGCCGCCCACCGGCAAGGTCTTCGAGAGCAAGTCCCAGGTCGACATCCCCGACGCGGGCGCGGCCGTGGAGTCCTCGATCACCGTCGGCGGCGTGCAGGGCAACGCCCCCGGCGCCCTCAAGGCCACCGTCGACATCCGGCACACCTACCGCGGCGACCTCGTCGTCGACCTGGTCGGCCCGAGCGGCAAGGCGTACCGGCTGAAGAACTCCAGCAGCAACGACTCGGCGGCGGACGTCACCGAGACCTACACCGTCAACGCCTCGGCCGAGACGGCGAACGGCACATGGAAACTCCGCGTCCAGGACGTGGCCGCGCAGGACTCCGGCCACATCGCCAGCTGGAAGCTCACGTTCTAACCCCCCATGGAGCGGGTGCCGGGCCGGCCCACCACGGCCCGGCACCCGTTCGTCCCATGCCGTCCACACCCGTTCGTCCCATACGGTCCGCTCATGCGGCTCACACGGTGATGTCCTTCGCCGTGAAGCGCGCCCACGCCGCCGAGCCGAACACGGCCGCGTACAGCGCCTGCAGGCCCAGATTGCGCAGCACCTGGTCCCAGAGGACCGGGTCGCGCAGCAGGTCCGCGAAGCTCAGCCAGTAGTGCGGGAAGAGATACGGCTGAATGGCACTGAGCTGCGGGAACTGGTCGAGGATCTGGACCGTGATCAGCAGCCCGACCGTGGTCGCCATCGCCGCCACGCCGCTGTTGGTGAGCGTGGAGACGAACAGCCCCAGCGCGGCGACGCCGACCAGCGACAGCGCCACCACCACGGCGATCGCCAGCGCGCGCAGCAGCCCCTCGCCGAATCCGATGGTCGTACCGCTGATCAGCGTGACCTCGCCGAGCGGGAAGAGCAGCGCCCCCACCGCCAGCGCCGAGACGGCCACGACGAGCGTCGCGGCGAAGCAGAACGCCATCGTCGTCGCGTACTTGGCGAACAGCAGCCGGGTCCGTCCGGCCGGGGCCACCAGCAGATAGCGCAGCGTGCCCGAGCCCGCCTCGCCCGCGACGGAGTCGCCCGCGATCACCCCGATCGCCATCGGCAGGAAGAACGGCAGGGTCGCGGCGAGCGAGGTGAAGACCAGGAAGAGACCGTTGTTGGTGACCTGGCTGATGAAGGCCGGTCCCCCGCCGCCGTGAGCGCCGTCGTCGCCGGTCTCGATCTTCACGGCGATGCCGATCAGCACCGGGACGGCCGCGAGCACCCCCAGCAGGGCAAGGGTGCGCCACCTCCGGAAGGTCGTGGTCACCTCGCTGATCAGGAGCGAGAGCCCCCACCGCCGGGCCGCGGCCGAGGCCGGGACCGCCGTCGCGCCCGCGGGCGCCGCCTCAGCCCGCGACATCGAAGCCCTCCCCCGTGAGCGCGACGAACGCGTCCTCCAGCGAGGCGCGTTCGGCGCCGAAGGCCCGTACGCGCACGTCCGCCCGGACGAGCGCGGCGTTGAGGTCCGCGAGCTCCGTCGCCGGGCCGGCCGGCAGCTCGCCGGTGACCCGGTCGTCCAGGACCGCGAGGTCGTTCACTCCGTGCTCCTTGAGGACCCGCACGGCCTCCGCCGTGTCGGGGGTGGTGACGGCCAGCCTGCCGCGGGCGGAGGAGGCCAGCTCGCCCACCGTCCCCTGGATCAGGAGCCGGCCCCGGGCCATGACGGCGACGTGCGTGCAGACCTGCTCGATCTCGTCGAGGAGGTGGGAGGAGAGGAAGACGGTGGTGCCCTCCGAGGCCAGCGAGCGCACCAGCGTGCGGATCTCGCGCATGCCCTGCGGGTCGAGGCCGTTGGTGGGCTCGTCCAGCACGAGCAGCTCGCGGGGCTGGAGCAGGGCGGCGGCCAGGCCCAGGCGCTGCTTCATGCCGAGGGAGTACGCGCGGGCCTTCTTGCCCGCCGCGCCCGTGAGCCCCACCCGGTCCAGGGCGTGGCCGACGCGGGCCCGGCGGGTGCGGGCGTCGGCGGTGGGGTCGGCGGCGTCGAAGCGCGTGAGGTTGTCACGGCCGGACAGGAAGCCGTAGAGGGCGGGCCCTTCGATCAGGGCGCCCACCCTGGGCAGCACCCGCCGGGTGCCGCGGGGCATCTCCTCGCCCAGCACCCGGGCGGTCCCGGAGGTCGGCTCGATGAGGCCCATGAGCATGCGGATGGTGGTGGTCTTGCCGGACCCGTTGGGCCCGAGGAAGCCGAAGACACTGCCGCGCGGCACGACCAGGTCGAGGCCGTCGACGGCGAGCTGACCGCCGAAGCGCTTGGTCAGCGCACGCGTCTCGACCACGGGAGCCCCTTCGGTGGCGCCGGGCCACGGCTCCGGCCTGGACCGGCCCTCCACGCTGTCTCCTCTCGGGTGTGCGGCCCGCGGCCGCGTCGGGCCCGGGCGCGGCGACGATCGCCGGAGCCCGGGCCACACGGGGCAAACAGCCCGCTACTTGGCGGCGTTCGCGGCCTTGACCAGCGCGTCCTTGTCGACCGCGCCGACGTAGACCTTTCCGTCGTCCGTCACCAGGGCGTTGACGATCTTCGTGCTGAAGACCCGGCCGGAGCCGAAGCCGCCGGAGACCTTGGTGCCGAAGCTGTCGAGCAGCGCCCCGGCGTCGGCGGCGTTCTTCTCGCCGCCCTTGGCACCGCTCTTGGCCTTGCCGGTGACGGCCGTCCCGGCGTCCTTGCCCGCCGAGAACCGGGCGATCGACGCCCAGCCCTCGCCGGTCACCTCGGGGGCGACGGAGGCGTCGCCGCCGACGCCGGGCAGGCCCAGCGCCTCGGGCAGGCCGCTCTTGTGGTCGTTCTTGTGGTCGCGGCCGGCTCCGACGGCCTTCTCGTCGGCCTCCGTCACCTTGGCGCCCTTGGGCGGGGTGAAGGCGAACGTGCCGGCGGAGGGCTTGCCGAAGTCGACCTTGGTGAAGCCGGCGTCGACGACCGCCTTGCCGCCGCTCTTGGCGGCGAGGGTGAACTTCAGCGGCACGCCGCTCTTGGCGTCGACCGCGATCCGCACCGAGCCGACCGTCGACTCGCCCTGCTTGGGCTTGATCACGAGCTGGTAGGCGTCGCGGCCGGCCACCTTGGCCGTGCCGTCGACGGTGATGGACGTCGACTCGTCGGCCGCGGCGAGGACCTTCTTCGACAGCTCCTGCGGAGAGGCCGCGCCGAGGCCCTTGGGCATGTCCTGCCCGGCCTTGCCGCCCTTGCCCTCGGCCGGGGCCTTGGGGGCCTCGGAGTGGTAGACGGTGTTGCTCGCGCTGTCGTACGCCCAGAGCTGGTCGCCGTTGCGGATGACGCTGTACTCGGCGGCGCGCTCGACGAGCGACAGGCGCTGCTTGTCGGGGCCGTCGGCGGCGACGCGCAGCGTGTGGGTGCCGGAGAGGAGCTCGGTGAGCTTGGACTCCGGGGAGGGGGCCGCGCCGCCCTTCCCGCCGTCGTGGCCACCGCCCTTGCCGCCCTTGCCGTCCTTGCCGTCCGCCCCGAAGGAGGCGCCGGAGGGGAGCGAGGGCAGGCCCAGGTCGGTGCTGATCTTGACCGTGCCCGACATCCGCTGGGTGTCGGACTGGGCCATCTTGGCTATGAGGTCCTGCGCGCTGATCCTCGGCAGATCGGGGTCGCCCGTGCCGGCGAACGCCGACGTGATGCCGATCGTCGCGGCCGCCACGCCCGCCACCGCGACCGGGACCGCGTAGCGGACGGCCTTACGGCGGCGGCCCGTTCCCGTACCGTCCCCGTCGGGCCCGGTGGCGCCGTCGGTGCCCGGTGTCGGTTGGATCCGTGCCATGTGCTCTACCTCCGTCGTCGGCGGCGGTCTTTCGCGTCGTGCACACGCCCACACCTAGGCTCATTGTGGCCCGACCGCACGGTGGAGGCGCTGGAGTCCGGGGTTTCCCCCGGAGGAAGACGCTTTCGATTCCACCAAACCGGCCACCAGAAGTCGTCAGCCGACGGGATCAAGTCACCGTACGCCTTCGGTATGACGCCCCTTAGGGGCACGCCCGCCGGAGGGCGGAGCGGCGGGACGCGCACCGGCGCCGGCCCGGGTCAGCCGGCGCGGTGCACCACGAGGTCGCAGAGCTCCTCGAGCGCCGCCTTGGCGGAGCACTGCGGCAGCGGGGCCAGCGTCGCCCGCGCCTCCTCGGCGTAGCGGACGGTGTCGCGCCGGGCCTGCTCGAGCGCGGGGTGGGTGCGCAGCCGGCGCAGCACCTCGGCGAGCCGGGCGTCGTCCGCGAGGTCGCCGTCGAGCAGCTCGCACAGTTCGACGTCGTCCCGGTCGCCGGAGGCCGCGGCGCGGGCGCGCAGGTGCAGCACGGGCAGCGTGGGGATGCCCTCGCGCAGGTCGGTGCCGGGGGTCTTGCCGGACTCGTGGGAGTCGCTGGCGATGTCGAGGACGTCGTCGGCGAGCTGGAAGGCGACGCCGAGCCGCTCCCCGTAGTGGGTGAGGATCTCCACGGTCCGCTCGTCGGCGCCGGACATCATCGCGCCGAAGCGCCCCGCGACGGCGATCAGCGAGCCGGTCTTGCCGGCGATGACGTCCAGGTAGTGCTCGATGGGGTCGCGGCCGTCGCGCGGGCCGGCGGTCTCCAGGATCTGGCCGGTTACCAACCGCTCGAACGCCTCGGCCTGGATGCGTACGGCCTCGGGGCCGAGATCGGCCAGTATGTGCGAGGCGCGGGCGAAGAGGAAGTCACCCGTCAGGACGGCCAGGGAGTTGCCCCAGCGGGCGTTGGCGCTGGCCACGCCGCGGCGCACGTCGGCCTCGTCCATGACGTCGTCGTGGTAGAGCGTGGCCAGGTGGGTGAGCTCGACCACCACGGCCGAGGGCACCACGCCCGGGGCGTAGGGGTCGCCGAACTGCGCGGCGAGCGCGACCAGCAGCGGGCGGAACCGCTTGCCTCCGGCCCGGACCAGGTGCTGGGCGGCCTCGGTGATGAAGGGGACGCCGCTCTTGGTGGCCTCGAGGAGGCCCTCCTCGACGGCGGCCAACCCGGCCTGGACATCGGCTTCAAGAGCCTGGTCCCGCACGCTCAGCCCGAAAGGCCCGACGACGGTCACGAGGGGTACTCCTGTCTGCCTGCGAACACGGGGATTGTCGATGTGTCGCTGTCTTCACCAAAAGTCAGCGTATCCGGTCGGCTCTCGATCACCGTGGGCGCCGTCCCTTTCAGACGCTCCCCGCCGACCTCCCCGTGGCGCTCCCCAGCCATCGAACACCGGGCGGGCTGACGACTCAGCCCGCCCGGTGTCTGGGGAAATGCCCGGTCTATCCCTGACCCACCGCCCTGGCCAGCCGGGGCGAGGCGTATTCCGTGCCGCACACGAACCGCATGACCGGCCCGAAACTCGCGGCCGCCGGCAGCCCGGTGAAGAACAGCCCCGGCACCGACGAGCGGTAGCCGGCGCCCAGTCGCGGCCCGCCCGCGGCGACCGCGAGGCGGGTGCGCAGGCCGGGGCCGAGGAAGTCCAGCGCCGCCACGTCCACCCGGTAGCCCGTCGCGGCGATCACGTGGTCGGCGCGCAGCTCGCTCTCGGGCGCGCCCTCGCCCTCACCGGCGAGCGTCAGCACCGGACGCCCGGACTCCACCCGGGTGCGTACGATCCGCTTCCCCTCGGTGACCCGCACCCGGCCCACGAACCTCTCGCGCAGCCACCACGCGCCCAGCGGCCCCAGCACCCGGCGCACCAGATAGCGCCGCGTCGGCGCCGGCAGGTGCCGGAAGCCGTCCGCGTGGTACGAGAACGCGTACAGCGACCAGGCCCGCCCGAAGGGGGTGTCGGGCTTGAACGGCGACTGCCCGTCCGGCGCCGCGCCGAAGCGGACCGCGCCGCGCCGCCGCGCGACCACCCGCACCGCCGCGCCCGCCTCGGCCAGCAGCACCGCGCTCTCCAGCGCCGACTGCCCGGCGCCGACGACCACCACCTCGCGCCCGGCGAACACCGACAGGTCGCGGTGCTGGGAGCTGTGCGAGACGGGCCCGGCGGGCGAGGGCCCGGACGGGACGGCGGAGGCCAGCTCGGGCGGCAGCTGGGCCAGCCCGCTCAGGCCCGTGGCCACGACCACGGCACGGGCGGCGAACTGCTCCCCGGAGTCCAGCTTCAGCTCGAAGCCGCCGCCGGAGTCGCGCCGCTCCACCGAGACCACCCGCTCGTGCTCCAGCTGGGGCACCAGCCGCTGCTGGAACCACAGTCCGTAGCCGGCGAAGGTCTCGACGGGGATGGTGTCCCAGTCCGACTCGAAGCGCCGCTCCCCCATGTCCTGGCAGTAGTCGAAGAGGGTGTGCCCGGGCTGCGGTGCGTCGATGTTCGACGCGGAGGGGGTGGATTTCAGCAGCATCCCGACGGGCATCTGTTCGCGCCAGCTCACCATCGGCGAGCCGAAGACGCGCGTCGGTACGGCGCGCGCTTTCAGATGGGCTGCGGTCGACAGGCCGTACGGGCCGGCCCCGATGACGGCTACCGGAAGTGTCACGAGTCCCCTCCAGGGCGTTGCTGCCGGGCACATTGCACGCGGTTGTCACTCGGTCACACGGTCGATCACATGGTCATTCGGTCACGCGGGTCGCTGGGTCACTCGGCCGCTCGGTCGCTCGGTCGCTCGGTCATTCGGAGACGGCGGCGGAGCGGCGCCTGGAACGCCACAGCTGCCACAGATGGCGCATGCCCGGCCGGACGAACCGGGCGAGCATGGTGAAGAACGGCTTCATGTCGTCCCGCGCGGCCCAGGCCAGCTCCGTGCCGCTGGCACGGGCGGGGGCGTGCGGGGTGGTGTAGCCGCTGCGGCGGTAGGCCGCGAAGGCGGGCAGGTCGATGTTCTCCACGACGAAGCGGCGGCCCGTGAGCTGCTCGCCCTCGGGCACGGCCCGCCCGGTGAGGTCCAGATGCTGGGCGCGGACGACGTCGATGCCCGCCTCGTTCTCGAACATGCGGAACTGGGCGCCCATGCGGGGGTTGAAGTCCAGGAGTTTGTACCGCCCGTCGCGGCGGTCGAAGCGCCAGTCCAGGTCGACGATCCCGCTGAAGCCGATCTGCTTGATGAACTGCGCGGCCATGGCGGCCAGTTCGGGGTTGTCGACGATGTACGCGTTGGCGGTCATGCCCGCGTGCGGCGGCCAGGAGCGCACCTTGACTCCGGTGAACATCGCCAGCGGCGTGCTCTCGGCGTCGAAGTAGGCGTGGACGATCCAGTCCTCCGCCTCCTCGCGGGGGAGGTACTCCTGCAGGATCACCCCCGGCGAGGGCCCCCAGTCGCGCGCCAGCCCCAGCAGCTCCCGGGGGCCGCCGATGCGCGTGGTGCCCTGCACGGCCGGGTGCCGACGCCGCTCGAAGGCCTCGCGGTTCTTGGCGACCAGCGGGAAGACGGCGACCGACGCGTACTTCTCGATCTCCTCGTACGAGGCCGGGAACAGCGTCGCCGGCGACGGCACACCGTGCTCCACGCACAGTTCGTGGAGCCCCTGCTTGCTGGCCAGCCGGCGCGGCAGCCCCCGCTCCACGGGCGGGAAGAGGAACGAGCCCGCCAGCTCCGCGGCGTGCTCGGCGATCAGCACCGCCGCCTCCTCGTCGGTGGGGATCAGCACGGCCGGACGGCCGATCCGCCGCCCGATCCGCAGCAGCCCGGCCACCAGCTCCTCGGGACGTTCCGTGCCGGTGGTCGGCCAGACGAAACCGGAGCGCAGATAGCGGGAGACGGCGGCGGGAGTCCATCTGTCCTCGGTGACGGCGTACATCGGGACGCCGAGCCGTCCGAGGCTGCGGATCGCGCCGACCCCACCGTGGTGGAGCGGATAGTCGCCGATCTTGAGAATCAACCCGGGTACGGACCGGTCCACCGCCACCGGCGCGCTCCTGCTCGCCACCAGCACCCCCCTCGGCCACCCAGCCTCAGCGGCCCCCCACTGTGTGTGACCCGACTTAGGACGCTACTTCGGAATCGACACCTCCAGCAAGGAGTTACCGGACATTGCCCTCCCTTTAGCCAGCGGTCGGACACCTGTCCTGGCCCTCGTGCCGAAAGGCCACCGCGACGTAGTGTGAGCACCGCTCCAACCGGCCCCCGGCTGACGAACCGTCCAGGACGAAGGCGAGGCAGCGTTCCATGCCCCAGCACCACCCGCGTGACCTGGCCGAAGGCGACCCCTTCGGCCCGGACACCCTCCCGTACGGCGTGTTCACCACCCCTGACGCGCCCGACCGCCCCCGGGTCGGCGTCCGCTACGGCGCGCACGTCCTGGACGCCGCGGCGGCAGCCGCCGCGCACGGTTCCGCTTACGCGGACCTGCTGGCAGCGCCCACGCTCAATCCGCTGATGGCCGCCGGCCGCCCCGCGTGGCAGGCCGTACGCGCCGAGGTGCGCGGCTGGCTGGACGAGCCGTACTTCCACCCGCTGGAGGAGGTCACCCTCCACCTGCCGTTCGAGGTCGCCGACTACGTCGACTTCTACGCCAGCGAGCACCACGCCGCCAACGTCGGCCGCATCTTCCGCCCGGGCGGTGAGGCCCTCACGCCCAACTGGAAGCACCTGCCGATCGGGTACCACGGGCGCGCCGGCACGGTCGTGGTGACCGGCACGGACGTCGTGCGCCCCCAGGGCCAGCGCAAGGCGCCCGGCGACGACCTGCCCACCTTCGGGCCGTCGCTGCGCCTCGACATCGAGGCCGAGGTCGGCTTCGTCGTCGGCACCCCCGCCCCGGACAACACTCCCGTCCCGCTGAGCGACTTCCGCGAGCATGTCTTCGGCGTCTGCCTGGTCAACGACTGGTCCTCCCGCGACCTGCAGTCCTGGGAGTACGTGCCGCTCGGCCCCTTCCTGGGCAAGTCCTTCGCGACCTCCGTCTCGGCCTGGATCACCCCGCTGGACGCCTTCGACGCCTCCCGGACGGCGCCGCCGGCGCGCACGTACCCCCTGCTGCCCTACCTCGACGACTCCGCCGACGAGCCCGGCGGCATCGACCTGCGCATCGAGGTGACCATCAACGGCGAGACCGTCTCCCGGCCGCCGTTCTCCGCCATGTACTGGACGGCCGCCCAGCAGCTGGCCCACATGACCGTCAACGGCGCCTCCCTGCGCACCGGCGACTTCTACGCCTCCGGCACGGTCAGCGGCCCCGAGCCCGACCAGCTGGGCTGCCTGCTCGAGCTCACCCGGGGCAAGGGCCCGTTCCTCGCCGACGGCGACGAGGTCACGCTCACGGCGTGGGCGCCCGGCGCGAACGGCGCGCGCATCGGCCTCGGCGAGGTCACCGGTCGCATCACCCCGGCGCGCACGGCGCCACCGGGCGCGTGAGCGCCCTCCCCGCCTCCGGCCTGACGCTGCCGGAGGAGCTCCTCCTGCTCGCCCACGGCCCGGCCGACGGCAAGCGGCTGGCCCCCGGCCGGAACCTGCAGTACGGCCTGGCCGGGGCCGTCCTGGCCGAGCTGCAGCTGCACGGGCTCATCACGCACGAGGGCGGGCGGCCGGGCAGGGCCGCCGGCACCCGCCCGGCGGACCCGCGGCTCGCCCAGCCGCTGGCGGATCTGCCCGCGCACGGCGCCAAGGGGCGCAAGAAGGCGCACCAGTGGATACGGGAGACCTCCCGCCAGGTGGAGGAACCGTGGCTCCTGGGGCTGCTGGAGCGCCAGGCGCTCACCGCGCAGGCTCCCGACCGGTTCGCGGTCATCCGCGGGCGGCGCTACGTCGTGGGCCCGAACGACCTGACCGCGCCGACCCGGCAGCGCTTCGAGGCCGCCCGGCAGGCGGGCTTCCCCGACCCGCGCAGCCAGGCGCTGGCCGCCCTGGTGTCCGCGACGGGCGTCGCGAAGGCCCTCTACCCGGGCTGGGGCGGCCGGAGCGAACGCAAGCGACTGCGCGGCCTGCGGCGTGAGGCGTGGATCGCCTCCGCGGTGTACCGCAACGTCCTGCGCGACTCCGATTCCGGCGGCGGCAGCAGCGGGGGCGGCGGCGATGCCGGAGGCCACGGGTGCGGCGGCCACGGAGGCTGTGGCGGGGGCTGCGGCGGAGGCGATTGAGCCGTCCGGGTGCTGCTAGCTTGTCGTGCCCGGCCCACCCGGGCCGGGACATGACAAAGGAAAGGGCGCACGTGCGCAAGGCAGTACAGATCACGGGGGCGGCGGTCATCGCCGCTGTACTGATGACGGGTTGCGGCAGCAGCGGCGGCGAGAAGGACAAGGAGACGGGCCAGCCGGCCCCGACCGAGGCCTCGAAGCCCGCCGACGCCCCGAAGGACAAGCCGGCCGAGACCCCGGCCAAGCAGGTCACGGCCGCCGACCTCGAGGGCAGCTGGACCAACGGCGGCAAGCACGGGGACAACAGCCTGCAGTCCTACACCTTCACCAAGTCGCATGTGGTGATCGCCGGAAAGGCCACGTGCACCGGGCAGGTCGTCGACAACGCCCAGCCGGTCACCCTGACCATGAAGAACTGCCCCGGTCACACCACGGGCACCGTCAAGAGCTTCGACGGCAAGTCCTTCACGGTGGCCTGGGACTCGGGCACGCAGGACAAGCTCACCAAGCTCGCGGGGCTTCCGGCCGGCCTCCCCGTCAAGCCCGGCAACTGACCTTCCGGTCGGACGTATACGCCGCTGCCCGGCACCCCTCGCGGGGGTGCCGGGCAGCGGCGTCGTCGTACGGACCGGCGGGCCGGCCGCGGTGCAATCAGCGCACGAACGTCCCCGCCTGGCCCGCCAGATCGAGGAAGTACTGCGGGGCCACACCGAGCACCAGCGTCACCACGACGCCCAGCGCGATGGCCGTGGACGTCAGCGGGCTCGGCACCGAGACGGTCGGGCCCTCCGCCTTCGGCTCGCTGAAGAACATCAGCACGATGACCCGGATGTAGAAGAACGCGGCGATCGCCGAGGACAGCACGCCCACGATGACCAGCGGCGCCGCGCCGCCCTGCGCCGCCGCCTTGAAGACGGCGAACTTCCCGGCGAAGCCGCTGGTCAGCGGGATGCCCGCGAAGGCCAGCAGGAAGACCGCGAAGACTGCCGCGAGCAGCGGCGAACGGCGGCCCAGCCCGGCCCACTTCGACAGGTGCGTCGCCTCGCCGCCCGCGTCGCGCACCAGCGTCACGACCGCGAAGGCGCCCAGGGTGACGAAGGAGTAGGCGCCCAGGTAGAAGAGCACCGAGGAGACGCCGTCGGGGGTGGTGGCGATGACGCCGGCGAGGATGAACCCGGCGTGGGCGATGGAGGAGTAGGCCAGCAGCCGCTTCACATCGGTCTGGGTGACGGCCACGACCGCGCCCACCAGCATCGTGACGATCGCGACGCCCCACATCACCGGCCGCCAGTCCCAGCGCATGCCCGGCAGCACGACGTACAACAGCCGCAGCAGGGCGCCGAACGCGGCGACCTTCGTCGCGGCCGCCATGAAGCCCGTGACCGGGGTGGGAGCGCCCTGGTAGACGTCGGGGGTCCACATGTGGAACGGCACCGCGCCCACCTTGAACAGCAGCCCCACCAGCACCATCGCGCCGCCGATCAGCAGCAGCGCGTCATTGCCGGTCGTCGACGCGAGCGCCGGGTCGAGGGTCCGCGTGGTGCCGCCGACGACGTCGGCGATGCCGGAGTACGTGACCGTGCCGGCGTAGCCGTACAGCAGCGCCACCCCGAACAGCAGGAACGCCGAGGAGAAGGCGCCCAGCAGGAAGTACTTGACGGCCGACTCCTGCGACAGCAGCCGCTGGCGGCGCGCGAGCGCGCACAGCACGTACAGCGGGAGGGAGAACACCTCGAGGGCGACGAAGAGGGTCAGCAGGTCGTTCGCGGCGGGGAAGACGAGCATGCCGCCGATGGCGAACAGCACGAGCGGGAAGACCTCGGTGGTCGTCATGCCCGCCGCCACGGCCTTGCGCTCCGCCTCGCCGCCCGGCACGGCGGCGCCCTGCGCGGCGAAGGAGTCGACGGGCCGGCCGTGCGCCATCGGCTCGAGGCGGCGCTCGGCGAAGGTGAACGCCGCGACCAGGCCGACGAGGAGAATGGTGCCCTGCAGGAACAGCGCCGGGCCGTCGACGGCGACCGCCCCCATGGCGGCGATGCGCGCCTTGTCGCCGGCGTAGCCGCCCGCGGCGAGCGCGATCACTGCGGCGAAGGCGGCGGCCAGGCCGACCACGGTCAGCAGGAGCTGGGCGTGGTGGCGGACGCGGCGCGGCAGGAAGGCCTCGGCGAGGACGCCCAGCAGGGCGGCGCCGAGCACGATGAGCGTCGGCGAGAGCTGGGCGTACTCGATGTGCGGCCCGGGGATCCTGACCGGCGGCTCGGCCGCCGCCGCTGTCCACAGGCTGTGGACGGTTGCTGCGTGGCTCACTTCGCGGCCTCCACATCGTTCACGTGTACGTCGGGCTTCGGGTCGCTTTGGTGCACCTGCGACATCGTGTGCTCGACGGCCGGATCGACGATCCGGGTCACCGGCTTGGGGTAGATGCCGAGGACCAGCAGCAGCACGATCAGCGGCGCCACCACGACGAGCTCGCGCACCCGCAGGTCCGGCATCCCCCGCACGGGCTCGGCCACCGGCCCGGTCATCGTGCGCTGGTAGAGCACGAGGACGTACAGCGCGGCGAGCACGATGCCCACGGTCGCCAGGACGCCGATGACCGGGTAGCGGCTGAACGTGCCCACCAGCACCAGGAATTCGGAGACGAAGGGCGCGAGCCCCGGCAGCGAGAGCGTGGCCAGACCGCCGACGAGGAAGGTGCCGGCCAGGACCGGGGCGACCTTCTGCACGCCGCCGTAGTCGGCGATGAGCCGCGAGCCGCGCCGGGAGATCAGGAAGCCGGCCACCAGCATCAGCGCGGCCGTGGAGATCCCGTGGTTGACCATGTAGAGCGTGGCGCCGCCCTGGCCCTGGGTGGTCATCGCGAAGATGCCCAGGACGATGAAGCCGAAGTGGGAGATCGAGGCATAGGCGATCAGGCGCTTGATGTCCCGCTGGCCGACGGCCAGCAGCGCCCCGTAGAGGATGCTGATCAGCGACAGCACCAGGATCACCGGCGTGGCCCACTTCGAGGCCTCCGGGAACAGCTGGAGGCAGAAGCGCAGCATCGCGAACGTGCCGACCTTGTCGACCACCGCGGTGATCAGCACGGCGACGGGGGCGGTGGCCTCGCCCATGGCGTTGGGCAGCCAGGTGTGCAGCGGCCACAGCGGCGCCTTGACCGCGAAGGCGAAGAAGAAGCCGAGGAACAGGGCGCGTTCGGTGGTGGTGGCGAACTCCAGCCTGCCGTCGGCGCGGGCCTGGACGATCTCCGTGAGGGAGAAGGTGCCGGTGCCCAGCTGGTGGGCGGTGACCGCGTAGAGCCCGATGACGGCGGCCAGCATGATCAGGCCGCCGACGAGATTGTAGAGCAGGAACTTCACGGCGGCGTACGAGCGTTGGGCGGCCGTCTCGGCCTCGCCGCGCTCGCCCGCCCGGTCCCCGAAGCCGCCGATGAGGAAGTACATCGGGATGAGCATGGCTTCGAAGAAGATGTAGAAGAGGAAGACGTCGGTGGCCTCGAAGGCGATCACCACCATCGCCTCGACCATGAGGATCAGCGCGAAGAAGCCCTGCGTGGGCCGCCAGCGCGTGGAGGAGTCCTCGAGGGGGTCGGCGTCGTGCCAGCCCGCCAGGACGACGAAGGGGATCAGCAGCGCGGTGAGCGCGATGAGCACCACCGAGATGCCGTCCACGCCCAGGTCGTAGCGGACCCCGAAGTCCTTGATCCAGGCGTGCGATTCGGTGAGCTGGAACGGGCCCGCGGCGTCCGGGTCGAAGCGCACCAGCTGCGCCGCCGCGAGCAGCAGCGTGGCGAGCGAGACGCCCAGCGCCAGCCACTTGGCGGCCGTGCGCCGCGCGGCCGGGACGGCGGCCGTGGCGAGGGCGCCGGCCGCGGGCACCACGGCCGTGGCCGTCAGGAGGGGAAATGACATGACTAGACCGCCCTCATCAGCAGGGTCGCGGCGATGAGCACCGCCGCACCGCCGAACATCGAGACCGCGTACGACCGCGCGAAGCCGTTCTGCAGCCTGCGCATCCGGCCCGACAGGCCGCCGACGGAGGCGGCGGTGCCGTTGACGACGCCGTCGACCAGCGTGTGGTCGACGTAGACGAGGCTGCGGGTGAGGTGCTCGCCGCCGCGGACCAGCACGACGTGGTTGAAGTCGTCCTGCAGCAGGTCGCGCCGGGCGGCCCGCACCAGCAGCCCGCCGGGCGGCGCCGTGACCGGCACCGGCCGGCGTCCGTACTGCGCCCAGGCCAGCGCCACGCCCACCACGAGCACCACCATCGTGGCCGCGGTGACCTGCGTGGCGGTGAGCGGGGAGTCGCCCTCGGCGTGGCCGGTGACCGGCTCCAGCCACTTCAGGAAGGCGTCGTTCAGGCTGAACAGGCCGCCGGCGAAGACCGATCCGAAGGCGAGGACGATCATGGGGATCGTCATCGTCCGGGGGGACTCGTGGGGGTGCGGCAGCTTCCCGTCGGCGTCCGGCTGCCAGCGCTTCTCGCCGAAGAACGTCAGCAGCATCACCCGCGTCATGTAGTACGCCGTGATGGCCGCGCCCAGCAGCGCGGCGCCGCCCAGGATCCAGCCCTCGGTGCCGCCCCTGGCGAAGGCCGCCTCGATGATCTTGTCCTTGGAGAAGAAGCCGGACAGGCCCGGGAAGCCGATGATGGCGAGGTAGCCGAGCCCGAACGTCACGAACGTGACCGGCATGTACGTCCGCAGGCCGCCGTAACGCCGCATGTCGACCTCGTCGTTCATGCCGTGCATCACCGAGCCGGCGCCGAGGAAGAGCCCGGCCTTGAAGAAGCCGTGGGTGACCAGGTGCATGATCGCGAAGACATAGCCGATCGGGCCGAGGCCGGCGGCGAGGATCATGTAGCCGATCTGGGACATCGTCGAGCCCGCCAGGGCCTTCTTGATGTCGTCCTTCGCGCAACCGACGATCGCACCGAAGAGCAGCGTCACCGCGCCCACCGTGACCACGGCCGTCTGCGCGTCGGGGGCCGCGTCGAAGATCGCCCCGGACCGGACGATGAGATAGACGCCGGCGGTCACCATCGTCGCCGCGTGGATGAGCGCGGAGACGGGCGTCGGGCCCTCCATGGCGTCGCCGAGCCAGCTCTGCAGCGGGACCTGCGCCGACTTTCCGCAGGCGGCGAGGAGGAGCATGAGCCCGATGGCGGTCAGCTTGCCCTCGCCCGCCTGGTCCGCGTGCTCGAGCACCGGGCCGAAGGCGAAGGTGCCGAACGTGGTGAACATCAGCATCACGGCGATCGACAGGCCCATGTCGCCGACGCGGTTGACGAGGAAGGCCTTCTTGGCCGCCGTGGCGGCGCTCGGCTTGTGCTGCCAGAAGCCGATCAGCAGGTACGAGGCGAGGCCGACGCCCTCCCAGCCCACGTACAGCAGGAGGTAGTTGTCGGCGAGGACCAGCAGCAGCATCGCCGCGAGGAAGAGGTTCAGATAGCCGAAGAAGCGCCGCCGCCGCTCGTCGTGCTCCATGTAGCCGACCGAGTAGAGGTGGATCAGCGAGCCCACGCCGGTGATCAGCAGCACGAAGGTCATCGACAGCTGGTCGAGCTGGAAGCCCACGTCGGCGCGGAAGCCGCCGACGGGCACCCAGCTGAAGACGGTCGTGCCCAGCTCGCGGTCGTCGGCGGGCCGGCCGAGGAGGTCGGCGAAGAGCACCACGCCGATGACGAAGGACGCGGCCGCGAGCAGGGTGCCGATCCAGTGCCCGGTGCGGTCGAGCCGTCGGCCGCCGCACAGCAGCACGCCCGCGCCCAGCAAGGGGGCCAGGACGAGCAATCCGATGAGGTTCTCCACCGTGGTGTCCCCTTACAGCTTCAGCAGGCTGGCGTCGTCGACCGAGGCCGAGTGGCGGGAGCGGAAGATCGTCACGATGATGGCCAGGCCGATCACGACCTCGGCGGCGGCCACGACCATCGTGAAGAAGGCGATGATCTGGCCGTCGAGGTTGCCGTGCAGCCGGGAGAAGGTGACGAAGGCCAGGTTGCAGGCGTTCAGCATCAGCTCGACGCACATGAAGATGACGATCGCGTTCCGCCGGATGAGCACGCCGGCGGCGCCGATGGTGAACAGCAGGGCCGCCAGGTAGAGGTAGTTGGCCGGGTTCACTGGGCACGCTCCTCGGAACGGTCGTTGTTCCTCTCCAGCCATTCCTTGGAGCGCTGCTCCAGGGCCGCCAGGTCCTCGAGCGCCTCGCCGGAGACGTCGCGGACCTGGCCGCGGGCGCGCAGCGTCGGGTTGACCGTGAGCTCCGACGGCGTGCCGTCGGGCAGCAGGCCGGGGATGTCGACGGCGTTGTGCCGGGCGTAGACGCCGGGGGCGGGCAGCGGCGGGAGGTGCTTGCCGCGCACGCGCGCCTCGGAGCGTTCGCGCTGGGTGGCGGGGCGGCCGGTGCGCTCGCGGTGGGTGAGGACCATCGCGCCGACGACCGCGGTGATGAGCAGGGCGCCGGTGATCTCGAAGGCGAAGACGTACTTGGTGAAGATCAGCGCGGCCAGGCCCTGGACGTTGCCGCCGGCGTTGGCCTGGCCGAGGCCGTTGAAGTCCCGCAGCGAGGCGTTGGCGATGCCGGCCCCGAGCAGGATGCCGAAGCCCAGCACGCACAGCCCGGCGAGCAGGCGCTGGCCCCGGATCGTCTCCTTCAGCGAGTCGGCGGCGGTGACGCCCACCAGCATCACCACGAACAGGAACAGCATCATGATCGCGCCGGTGTAGACCACGATCTGCACGATGCCCAGGAAGTAGGCGCCGTTGGCGAGGTAGAAGACCGCCAGGACGATCATCGTCCCGGCGAGGGAGAGGGCGCTGTGCACGGCCTTCTTCATCAGCACCGCGCCCAGCGCGCCCGCCACGGCGACGACCGCCAGCACCCAGAACTGGACCGCCTCGCCGGTGGAGGTGCTCGAGGCGGCAGCGGCGAGCGAACTCATGCCTCCACCCCTTCGCCCTCGGGCTTCTCCCCCTTGGAGACGGCCACTTGGCGCTCCGTCCCCGGCGCGGCCTCGGTCACCAGGCCGCGGTAGTAGTCCTTCTCCGTCATGCCGGGGAAGATGGCGTGCGGGGTGTCGACCATGCGGTCCTCCAGCCCCGCCAGCAGCTGTTCCTTGGTGTAGATGAGCGACTCGCGGCTGGCGTCGGCCAGTTCGTACTCGTTCGTCATCGTCAGGGCCCGGGTCGGGCAGGCCTCGACGCACAGGCCGCACAGGATGCAGCGGAGGTAGTTGATCTGGTAGACGCGGCCGTACCGCTCGCCCGGGGAGTAGCGCTCCTCGTCGGTGTTGTCCGCGCCCTCGACGTAGATGGCGTCCGCCGGGCAGGCCCAGGCGCACAGCTCACAGCCGATGCACTTCTCCAGCCCGTCCGGATGGCGGTTGAGCTGGTGGCGGCCGTGGAAGCGCGGCGCCGTGTGCTTCTTCTCCTCCGGATACTGCTCGGTCAGCCGCTTCTTGAACATGGCCTTGAAGGTCACGCCGAAGCCGGCCACGGGGTTCTGGAACTCAGACACCGTCGGCCTCCTTTCGGTCACGAGGAGTGTCCACCCCGCCACTGACAATGAGCTCCCGGTCCTGCCGGGAGCGGCGCCGGGGCACGGGGGGCGGGGTCTGGCCGGGCAGCGGCGGCACAGGGAAGCCGCCCGCCATCGGGTCGAACGCGGGCGGCGGGCCCGCGGCCGGCTCCCCGCCCCGCTCGCCGTCCCGGCCGCGGCCGCGGAAGAGGTCGGCGAGCATCGACAGCAGCAGGACGGCGAGGACGGCGCCCCCGACGTAGAGCACGATGTCCTGGAAGTCGTAGTTCTCGTTCCGCAGCGCCCGGACGGTCGCCACGAGCATCAGCCAGGTCACCGAGACCGGGATGAGCACCTTCCAGCCCAGCTTCATCAGCTGGTCGTAGCGCACCCGGGGCAGCGTGCCGCGCAGCCAGATGAAGAAGAAGAGCAGCAGCTGCACCTTGATGACGAACCACAGCATCGGCCACCAGCCGTGGTTGGCGCCCTCCCAGAAGGTGGAGACGGGGTACGGGGCCCGCCAGCCGCCCAGGAAGAGGGTGGCCGCGACCGCCGAGACCGTCACCATGTTCACGTACTCGGCGAGCATGAACATCGCGAACTTGATCGAGGAGTACTCGGTGTTGAAGCCGCCGACCAGGTCGCCCTCGGACTCCGGCATGTCGAAGGGGGCCCGGTTGGTCTCTCCGACCATCGTCGCGATGTAGATCAGGAACGACACCGGCAGCAGCAGGACGTACCAGCGGTCGTGCTGCGCCTCGACGATCGCCGAGGTCGACATCGAGCCGGAGTAGAGGAACACCGAAGCGAAGGCCGCGCCCATCGCGATCTCGTACGAGATCATCTGCGCGCACGACCGCAGGCCGCCCAGCAGCGGATACGTCGAGCCCGACGACCAGCCGGCCAGCACGATGCCGTAGATGCCGACCGAGGCGACCGCGAGGATGTAGAGCACCGCGATCGGCAGGTCGGTCAGCTGCATGGTCGTGCGGTGGCCGAAGATCGAGACCTCGTTGCCGGAGGGGCCGAAGGGGATCACGGCGATCGCCATGAAGGCCGGGATCGCGGCCACGACCGGCGCCAGCACGTAGACGACCTTGTCGGCGCGCCGGACGATCACGTCCTCCTTGAGCATCAGCTTGATGCCGTCGGCCAGCGACTGCAGCATCCCCCACGGGCCGTGCCGGTTGGGGCCGATGCGCAGCTGCATCCAGGCGACGACCTTGCGCTCCCAGACGATGGAGAACAGCACCGTCACCATCAGGAACGCGAAGCAGAAGACGGCCTTCACCACCACCAGCCACCACGGATCCCTGCCGAACACCGACAGGTCCTCCGCGGCCAGCCCCACCAGTCCGGTACCACTCAGCGCAGGGCTCACGGCCGCACCTCCCGTCCCGCGTCGCCGGTGTCGCCGGCGCTCTCGTCGACATCCGCGCCGATCCGTACGAGCTCCCCCGGCCGCGCCCCCGCGTCGGAGGCCACGCCGCCGCCCACGGAGTTCAGCGGCAGCCATACCACCCGGTCCGGCATCGGGGTCACCCGCAGCGGCAGGCGTACGGTGCCGGCCGGGCCGGTCACCGCCAGCACCTCGCCGTCGCGCACCCCCGCCTCGGCGGCGGTCGCCGGCGACAGCCGGGCGAGCGCCTCGTGCCGCGTGCCGGCCAGCGCCTCGTCGCCGTCCTGCAGCCTGCCCCGGTCGAGCAGCAGCCGGTGCCCGGCGAGCACCGCCTCGCCCTTCTCCGGGCGCGGCAGCGGCCGCCCCGGCTCGTCCGGGCCCGCGGCCCGCTCACCGGACCACGCGCCCAGCCCCGCGAGCTCCGCCCGCACCGCGTGCACGTCCGGCAGCCGCAGGTCCGTGCCCATCGCGTCGGCCAGCATGTGCAGCACCCGGGCGTCCGGCAGCGTGTGCCGCCGCGTCACCTGGTCCGGCTTGACGGCCACCTCGAACGGCCGGGCCCGGCCCTCCCAGTTCAGGAACGTGCCCGCCTTCTCCACCACGGCCGCGACCGGCAGCACCACGTCCGCGCGGTCCGACACCTCGCTCGGCCGCTGTTCCAGGCTGACCAGGAACCCGACCGCGTCCAGCGCCTCGCGCGCCCGCGCCGGATCGGGCAGGTCCGCGACCTCCACGCCGCCCACGAGCAGCGCGCCCAGCTCGCCCCGGGCCGCCGCCTCCAGGATCTGGCCCGTGTCCCGGCCGGGGCTGCGGGGCAGCTCGTCCACGCCCCAGGCCGCCGCCGTCTCCTCCCGCGCCCGCGGGTCGGTCGTCGGCCGGCCGCCCGGCAGCAGGCCCGGCAGGGCGCCCGCCTCGAGCGCGCCGCGCTCGCCCGCCCGGCGCGGGATCCACACCAGGCGCGCGCCCGTGGCCCCGGCCGCCGCCACGGCGGCCGTCAGCGCGCCCGGCACGCCCGCCAGGCGCTCGCCGACGACGATCAGCGCGCCAGGTGCCCGTAGCGCCTCGGCGGCCGCCCGCCCGTCCGCGTCCAGGCCCGAGGAGCCCGCCAGCGCCCGCAGCCACTCGGTCTCGGTGCCCGGCGCCGCCGGCAGCAGCGTGCCGCCCGCCTTCACCAGCCCCGGGGTGAGGTGGGTGGCCAGCGAGAACGTCCGCAGGCCGCGCTTGCGCCAGGCCTTGCGCAGCCGCAGGAAGACGCCGGGGGCCTCCTCCTCCGCCTCGAAGCCGGCCAGCAGCACGGCCGGCGCCTGCTCCAGCGCCGTGTACGTCACGCCCGTGCCGTCCACGTCCCGCCCGCGCCCGGCCACCTGGGCCGCGAGGAAGTCGGCCTCCTCGCCGCTGTGGACCCGCGCCCGGAAGTCGACGTCATGGGTGTCGAGCGCCACGCGCGCGAACTTGGCGTAGGCGTACGCGTCCTCCACCGTCAGCCGCCCGCCCGGCAGCACCCCGGCCCGGCCCCTGGCCGCCGCCAGCCCTTGGGCCGCCGCCGCCAGGGCCTCCGGCCAGCTCGCCGGCTCCAGCGCCCCCGAGGCGCCCCGCACCAGCGGCGTCCCGAAGCGCTCCGGCCGCTGCGCGTAGCGGAACGCGAAGCGGCCCTTGTCGCACAGCCACTCCTCGTTGACCTCCGGGTCCTCGGCGGCCAGGCGGCGCATCACCTTGCCGCGCCGGTGGTCCGTACGCGTCGCGCAGCCGCCCGCGCAGTGCTCGCACACCGTCGGCGAGGAGACCAGGTCGAACGGCCGGGCGCGGAAGCGGTACGCCGCCGAGGTGAGCGCGCCCACCGGGCAGATCTGGATGGTGTTGCCGGAGAAGTACGACCGGAAGGGGTCGCCCTCGCCCGTGCCGACCTGCTCCAGCGCCCCGCGCTCGAGCAGCTCGATCATCGGGTCGCCGGCGATCTCGTTGGAGAAGCGGGTGCAGCGCGCGCACAGCACGCACCGCTCGCGGTCCAGCAGGATCTGCGGGGAGATGGGCACCGGCTTCTGGTAGGTGCGCTTGCGGCCCTCGAAACGGCTGTCGGCCTGGCCCGCGGACATGGCCTGGTTCTGCAGCGGGCACTCGCCGCCCTTGTCGCAGACCGGGCAGTCGAGCGGGTGGTTGATCAGCAGCAGCTCCATCACGCCGCGCTGCGCCTTCTCGGCGACGGCCGACGTGAGCTGGGTGCGCACCACCATGCCGTCGGTGCAGGTGATCGTGCAGGAGGCCATCGGCTTGCGCTGGCCCTCGACCTCGACGATGCACTGCCGGCAGGCGCCGACCGGGTCCAGCAGCGGGTGGTCGCAGAAGCGCGGGATCTCGATGCCGAGTAGCTCGGCGGCCCGGATGACCAGCGTCCCCTTGGGGACGGAGATCTGGATGCCGTCGATGGTGACGGACACCAGGTCCTCGGGCGGTACGGGCGCGCTCCCCCCGCCGGAGGGAGCGGACGTGGTGACGGTCATGCGTTCACTCCCACGGGAGAGTGCCGGTGGTTGTCGGGGTCGTCGGCCCAGACGGTGGACCTCGCCGGGTCGAAGGGGCAGCCCCGGCCCTTGACGTGCTGCTCGTACTCCGCGCGGAAGTACTTCAGCGAGGAGAAGATGGGGCTCGCCGCGCCGTCGCCGAGCGCGCAGAAGGACTTGCCGTTGATGTTGTCGGCGATGTCGGCGAGCTTGTCGAGGTCACTCATGCGGCCCTTGCCGGCCTCGATGTCGCGCAGCAACTGCACCAGCCAGTACGTCCCTTCACGGCAGGGGGTGCACTTGCCGCAGGACTCGTGGGCGTAGAACTCGGTCCAGCGCGTGACGGCCCGCACGACGCAGGTGGTCTCGTCGAAGCACTGCAGGGCCTTGGTGCCGAGCATCGAGCCGGCCGCGCCCACGGCCTCGTAGTCCAGCGGCACGTCCAGGTGCTCGTCGGTGAGCAGCGGGGTCGAGGAGCCGCCGGGCGTCCAGAACTTGAGCCGGTGGCCGGGGCGCATGCCGCCGCTCATGCCGAGCAGCTGGCCGAGCGTGATGCCCAGCGGCGCCTCGTACTGGCCGGGGTTGGCGACGTGGCCGCTGAGGGAGTAGAGCGTGAAGCCCGGGGACTTCTCGCTGCCCATCGAACGGAACCACTCCTTGCCCTTGTTGAGGATCGCGGGCACGGAGGCGATGGACTCGACGTTGTTGACCACCGTGGGGCAGGCGTACAGGCCCGCGACGGCCGGGAAGGGGGGCCGGAGCCTGGGCTGGCCGCGCCGGCCCTCGAGGGAGTCGAGGAGGGCGGTCTCCTCGCCGCAGATGTACGCGCCCGCCCCGGCGTGCACGGTGATGTCCAGGTCGAGCCCGCTGCCGAGGACGTTCCGGCCGAGGTAGCCCGCCGCGTACGCCTCGCGCACGGCCTCGTGCAGCCGGCGCAGCACGGGCACGGTCTCGCCACGCAGGTAGATGAACGCGCGGCTGGAGCGGATCGCCCAGCAGGCGATCAGCATGCCCTCGATGAGGGAGTGCGGGTTGGCGAACAGGAGCGGGATGTCCTTGCAGGTGCCGGGCTCGGACTCGTCGGCGTTGACGACGAGGTAGTGCGGCTTGCCGTCGCCCTGCGGGATGAACTGCCACTTCATGCCGGTCGGGAAACCGGCGCCGCCGCGGCCGCGCAGACCCGAGTCCTTGACGTAGGCGATGACGTCGTCGGGGGTCATGGCGAGCGCCTTGCGCGCGCCTTCGTAGCCCTCGTGCCGCAGGTAGGTCTCCAGCGTCCAGGAGCGGGGCTCGTCCCAGAACGCGCTGAGGACGGGAGCGAGCAGCTTCTCGGGGCTGGTCTCGAAGATCTCGGGTGCCACGGTCATCCCTCCCCCTCCTCGGCGACCGGCCCGCTGGGGTGATCGGGGTCCGAGGCGGATGTCTTCTGGGGCGCGTCGTGGGAGCTGAGGTGCTCCGGGGGGCGCTCGTCGTGGGGCGGCGCGCCGCGCGGGGGCCCGACGCGCGCCGGTCCGGCCTCGCCCTTGGCCAGCCGCAGCCCCGCCAGCGAGGCGGGTCCGGCGCCGCCGCCCGCCTCGACGGCGCCGGGCCGCCGGTCGGGGAAGCCGGCCAGGATGCGGGCCGTCTCCTTGTACGTGCACAGGGGCGCACCGCGGGTGGGCTCGACGGTGCGGCCCGCGCGGAGGTCGTCGACGAGCCGCCGGGCGCTCTCGACGGTCTGGTTGTCGAAGAACTCCCAGTTGACCATCACCACGGGCGCGAAGTCGCAGGCGGCGTTGCACTCGATGTGCTCGAGGGTGATGCTGCCGTCCTCGGTGGTCCCGCCGTTGGCGACGCCCAGGTGGCGCTTGAGGTCGTCGAAGATGGCGTCGCCGCCCAGCACCGCGCACAGGGTGTTGGTGCACACCCCGACCTGGTAGTCGCCGCCGGGCGCGCGCCGGTACATGGTGTAGAAGGTCGCGACCGCCGTGACCTCGGCCGTGGTGAGGCCGAGGAGTTCGGCGCACAGGCGGATGCCGGTGCGGCTGACGTGCCCCTCCTCGGCCTGCACCAGGTGCAGCAGCGGCAGCAGGGCGCTACGGCTGTCGGGGTAACGGGCGATCACCTCCCGGGCGTCCGCCTCGAGCCGGGCCCGTACGTCGGCGGGATAGTCGGGCGCGGGGAGCTGCGGCATCCCCAGCTGTACGTCGCTCACCGGTCCACGCCTCCCATGACGGGGTCGATCGAGGCAACGGCCACGATGACGTCGGCGACCTGGCCGCCTTCGCACATCGCCGCCATGGCCTGCAGGTTGGTGAAGGAGGGGTCGCGGAAGTGGACCCGGTAGGGGCGGGTGCCGCCGTCGCTGACCACGTGCACGCCGAGCTCGCCCTTGGGCGACTCCACCGCCGTGTACGCCTGGCCGGGCGGCACCCGGAAGCCCTCCGTCACCAGCTTGAAGTGGTGGATCAGGGCCTCCATCGAGGTGCCCATGATCTTCTTGATGTGGTCGAGGGAGTTGCCGAGCCCGTCGGGGCCGAGGGCCAGCTGGGCGGGCCAGGCGATCTTCTTGTCCGCGACCATGACGGGGCCGGGCTGGAGCCGGTCCAGGCACTGCTCGACGATGCGCAGCGACTCGCGCATCTCCTCCAGGCGGATCAGGAACCGCCCGTAGGCGTCGCAGGTGTCGGCGGTGGGGACCTCGAAGTCGTACGTGTCGTAGCCGCAGTACGGCTGCGCCTTGCGCAGGTCGTGCGGGAGGCCGGCGGAGCGCAGGATGGGGCCGGTGGCGCCCAGCGCCATGCAGCCGGTCAGGTCGAGGTAGCCGACGTCCTGCATGCGGCCCTTGAAGATGGGGTTGCCGGTGGCGAGCTTGTCGTACTCGGGAAGGTTCCGGCGCATCTTCTTGACGAACTCGCGCACCTGGTCCACCGCGCCGGGCGGCAGGTCCTGGGCGAGGCCGCCGGGGCGTACGTAGGCGTGGTTCATCCGCAGGCCGGTGATCAGCTCGAAGATGTCGAGGACGAGCTCGCGGTCGCGGAAGCCGTAGATCATGATCGTGGTGGCGCCGAGCTCCATGCCGCCGGTGGCGATGGCCACCAGGTGGGAGGAGATTCGGTTCAGCTCCATGAGCATGACCCGGACCACCGAGGCCCGGTCGGGGACCTCGCCCTCGATGCCCAGCAGCTTCTCCACGGCCAGGCAGTACGCCGTCTCGTTGAAGAAGGGCGTGAGGTAGTCCATGCGCGTCACGAACGTGGTGCCCTGGGTCCAGGTCCGGAACTCGAGGTTCTTCTCGATGCCGGTGTGGAGGTAGCCGATGCCGCAGCGGGCCTCGGTGACCGTCTCGCCGTCGATCTCCAGGATCAGCCGCAGCACCCCATGGGTGGAGGGGTGCTGGGGGCCCATGTTGACGATGATGCGCTCGTCGTCGGCCTGCCTGGCGGCGGAGGCGATCTCGTCCCAGTCGCCGCCGGTGACGGTGTAGACCGGGCCCTCGGTGGTCTCGCGGGGGCCGGCGTCGTTCGGGGTGGTCATCAGCTGTACGACCTCCGCTGGTCCGGAGCCGGGATCTGGGCGCCCTTGTACTCGACGGGGATGCCGCCGAGGGGATAGTCCTTGCGCTGCGGGAAGCCCTGCCAGTCGTCCGGCATCATGATCCGCGTGAGCGCGGGGTGACCGTCGAAGACGAGACCGAAGAAGTCGTAGGTCTCGCGCTCGTGCCAGTCGTTGGTGGGATAGACGTCGACGATCGAGGGGAGATGCCGGTCGTCGTCGGGGACGCCGACCTCCAGCCTGATCAGCCGGTTGTGGGTGATCGAGCGCAGGTGGTAGACGGCGTGCAGCTCGCGCCCCTTGTCGCCGGGCAGGTGCACCCCGCTCACGCCCGTGCACAGCTCGAAGCGCAGCGCGGGGTCGTCGCGCAGGGTCCGGGCGACGCGCGGCAGGTGCTCACGGGCGATGTGGAAGGTGAGCTCGTCGCGGTCGACGACGGTCTTCTCGATCGCGTTCTCCGGCACCAGGCCCTGCTCCTCGAGGGCGCCCTCCAGCTCGTCGGCGACCTCGTCGAACCACCCCCCGTACGGCCGGGTGGCCTGGCCGGGCAGCCGTACGGTCCGTACGAGCCGGCCGTAGCCGGTGGTGTCACCGCCGGCGTCGGGGCCGAACATGCCGTGCCGGACGCCGATGACCTCGCCGTGGTCGAGCCGCTGGCCGGGGAGGTTCTGGGCGGCGGCCTCCTTGTCGGGGTTGACGCCGTTGGCGGCGTTGGCCGCGGTGGCCCCGTCGGCCGCCTTGGGAGCCGCTCCTGCGGCGTCCGGGGCCTTGGCTTCCGCCGCCTTGGCCTTCGAACCGTTGGTGGTCGGGCCCTTGGGCTTCGATCCCTTGGCGTCCGGGCCCTCGGAGTCCGAGTTCTTGGGGTTCGAGTTCTTGGGGTTCGGCTCGCTCATCGCAGCAGCCCCTTCATCTCGATCAGCGGCAGGGCCTTGAGCGCCACGCGCTCCGCCTCCTCCTCCGCCTCCTCGCGGTGCACGCCGAGCTTCTCGTTCTGGATCTTCTTGTGCAGCTTGAGGATCGAGTCCAGGAGCATCTCGGGGCGCGGCGGGCAGCCCGGCAGATAGATGTCCACCGGCACGATGTGGTCGACGCCCTGCACGATCGCGTAGTTGTTGAACATGCCGCCGCTGGACGCACAGACCCCCATGGAGATCACCCACTTGGGGTTGGGCATCTGGTCGTAGACCTGCCGCAGCACGGGCGCCATCTTCTGGCTCACCCGGCCCGCCACGATCATCAGATCGGCCTGGCGGGGCGAGCCGCGGAAGACCTCCATGCCGAAGCGGGCCAGGTCGTAGCGGCCCGCGCCGGTGGTCATCATCTCGATGGCGCAGCAGGCCAGGCCGAAGGTGGCGGGGAAGACGGATGCCTTGCGCACCCACCCCGCGGCCTGTTCGACGGTGGTCAGCAGAAAGCCGCTCGGCAGCTTCTCCTCGAGTCCCATCCGGGGCCCCCTTAGTCCCATTCCAGGCCGCCGCGCCGCCATACGTAGGCGTAGGCGACGAAGACGGTGAGCACGAAGAGGAGCATCTCCACGAGCCCGAACATCCCCAGGGAGTCGAAGGTGACCGCCCAGGGGTAGAGGAAGACGATCTCGATGTCGAAGACGATGAAGAGCATCGCCGTCAGGTAGTACTTGATCGGGAAGCGGCCGCCACCGGCCGGGTGCGGGGTCGGTTCGATGCCGCATTCGTAGGCCTCGAGCTTGGCCCGGTTGTAGCGCTTGGGCCCGACGATCGACGCCATGACCACGGAGAAGATCGCGAAGCCTGCACCGAGGGCTCCCAGTACGAGGATGGGCGCGTAGGCGTTCACCGCTCCTCGCTCCTTCCAGTCTGTCGACGCTGACTGCTGGCTGACCGGACCCGGCGGCGGAGGTCCTCGGCGAAGATCGCCGACATGTGAGGCAGTTCACAAGCCCGGGTCGACTGCATCCTATGCCCGCCGGTCTGTGATCTGCGACACGGCGTACACGACCACGTTTGTGATCTCCACCACCTGACGAACGATCATCAAGTCGGATGATCGGCGATCTTCATACGCGAAGCGGTCGAGCGGTGACCAAGGGTGACATCCGGGGGTCGAAGCGCTGGTCGGAGGCGGTGAGCCACTATCAAGAAGTGCCGCCCGCACGCAAATTGACATGATCCACTGTCAACTGATAAGCGTGCGCAACCCGCTGGGGCGACGGCGGTCAGCACGCGTCCCGGGCATCCTTCCGGACCGCTCCCGTGCCGTTCCCGGCGGGCCGCTTCACTCCCGTCGCACGACCGATCCGCATACCGCTTCACAAGCCTCCACAGAGACGTGCGTTGCGTGAGTTCCGCCACGCGACGGGAGGTTCGGCGACCGGTTCTGATGGGTAGTCTCGACGCGCGAGCTGTAAAGGTGATAAGAGGCCATCCATGCGCCGCCGGAGTCCAAAAGCCGTGCTGAGGCGCCTGTTCCGCCGTCCGGGCCTCCCCCGCGTCGTGACCGTCCCGTGATCAAAGTCGGGAATTTCCGACGCGTACACGCCAAATGTGGCGCAGGTCACTTACCTTGAACTCACCCAGTGCGGACTGATAGTCCCTTGTCCCATGTCCCCGAACGCGCACATAACCAGCCACCGGAAGCCCCGTCGCCCCGCGTCCCAGTCTTGGGTCGTCCGCACGGGTGTGGCCGGTGGCGTCCTCAGCACCCTGGCCGTCGCCGGCGCGGGCTCCGCCTCCGCCAGTGCCGACAAGCCCACCGAGGCGACGATGGAGATGCCCGCGTTCAACGCGGACCTCGCCACGTCCATCGCGCAGAGCGCGGTCGCCACCCAGCAGACCGCCGTCGACTACCAGGTCCGCGCGCAGGTGGAGGAGGCCCTCGACAACGCCAAGACCGACGCGAAGAAGGCCAAGGACGAGGCCGAGCGCAAGGCCGAGGCGGAGCGCAAGGCCAAGGAGAAGGCCGAGGCGGACGAGGCACGTGCCTCCCGCGGCGGCGAGCGCTCTGCCCTGGGCACCAAGTCGGCGTCCGCCGACGAGTCGGGCACCTCCGTGTCCACCAAGAAGTCCAGCGCGACGGGCAGCGCGGCCACCCTGGTCGACTTCCTGTACAGCAAGGTCGGCAAGGCCTACGTCATGGGCTCCACCGGTCCGAACGCCTACGACTGCTCCGGCCTGGTCATGGCCGCCTACAGCCAGATCGGCATCGACCTGCCGCGCGTCTCGCAGGACCAGTCGACGGTCGGCACCCAGGTGTCGACCTCGAACCTGCAGGTCGGCGACATCCTCTACTGGGGCCCCGCGGGCAGCGCGACCCACGTGGCCGTGTACGTGGGTGGCGGCAATTTCATCGGCGCGCAGAACTCGAATGATGGCGTCGTCGAGCGGTCCCTGAGCTACTCCCCGCCGACGGGTGCCGTGCGCGTCCTCTGACCCGCCCCCTCGTCACCGGGCTTCACGCCTCATCCGGAAGGCCGCCGCTCTCCCCGCTCGGGAGCGGCGGCCTTCCGCATGGTCCGGACGGGTTGTCGTGCCCGGGTGCCCACCCCCGTTACCCCGGGCACCCGGACCCCCCGTGCCGGTACCTGGAGTGTGCGCACCCGGCGAACGAGCCCGCAAACCCCTTCGGCCCGAGTCGAAATCGGGCGTATGAACGATGGGGCGGGAGGCGAAACGTCGCAGGTCGGACGGGTAGTGCCGTGGGTGCGGGCGGATCAGGGGGTGGGCCCGTAACCGAGGGTGGTGAGACCGCGGAGGGCGTCGGCGGGGACGAGGGCGCCTCGCCTTTCCTGCCGCGAATAGCCGCTCACCAGCCCCGCCAGCCGGCCCGTGCCCGTATGGAAAGCGGGAGCCCCTCGCAGCCCGTGGATGAAATCTCCCTCGAGGCGCAACAACGCTCCACTGCGACCCTTCACCTCCAGCAGGCAGGAGTAGGGTTCCCAGTCCTCGCCTTCCGCACCTCTCCCGCTGATGATCAGCTGGCTTCCGGGGGCCGGCTGTCCGCCGAGGCCGAACGCTGGGACGGGACGTTCCCAGGGTGATTCCAGCCGCAGCACCGCAAGGGCCGGAAAAGGTGCGCCGCGGGCTGCGTCATCATGCTCGGCCGGCAGCGACTCGACCACCTGCGCGGCGAGACTCACCCGCCGGGAAAAGTCGAAAACGTGCACCTTCTCGGGCTTCGTCCCCCGCGAAGTCCAGATGGCCCACCATGTGGTCACCACGGTCACCGGGTCGATGAGCAGCCCGTTTCCGACGGCGTCCCCGGCGACCTGAACGGTGACGGAGTCGACGAACGACTCGTCGACGTTCCAGATCCCGGTATTCATGTGCACGTCACCGTGGATGACGGTTCGCGCGAAGGGATCCGCGAAGGGAGACGTCGCCCCGCTCCCGGCCGCACCGGACCCGGGGGCGGCCGGCGCGTCCGGGCGGTCCGTGCGGCGCTCCGACTCGGCCAGCTGCCGCTCCAGCTGGTCGCACCGCGACTCCGCCTGCCGGTGCAGCTCCCGCGTCCGCTCCAGCTCCTCCGTCAGCTGGCGGATCTCGTCCTGGAGCCGTTCCCGCTCGTCATCCGGCGCGTCGTCGGTCATCGCCGGCTCCGACGTGGCCTGAAGCTGGCGGAATTGCAGCTGCAGGTCCCGGATGCGGTACTCGCGGTCCCGCAGGGCGTCCTCCAGCACCCGCTCCCGCGCGGAGACGCGCCGGGCCTCCTGATCGGCCAACGCCAGCTGCTGCTCCAGCAGCTGCACCTTGTGGCTCGGACTCTTGCCGGCCTTCAGCGCCGCCATGTGCCGGGCGCGCAGCATCCGCGTCGTCTCGACGGTCGGTACGGTGCCGCGCTCCTCGGCGACGTCGTGAAGCAGGTGGAGGACGAACTCCCAAGGAGGAAGCCGCTGTCCGCTCAGATAGCGGGAGATCGTGGAGGAGTCGTAGCTGCGGCGGGCCGCGTAGCGACGCTCGGAGATACCGAGACCCGAGAAGAGATCACGCAACGCCTGGGCCAGGGCGCGTGTCTCGGGCGCCAGGCCACCGCCAAATGCTTGTAACTCCCCCACTGGTCCCCCTGATCACCACTGCTGCCGACAGTCCGGCAACACCGCTGTCACTGCCGCAGCACCACCGCCACCGCCCACGCTGGACGAATGAGCAACGACAATAGGCGAGTTCACGACCTCATCGTCTTCCTCTCCGTACTTCTCACCGGAACGGTCCTCGTTTGCCGGGGCGTCCCGCCCGAGTCGCTGGCGACGGTCGCCATCGCACTGTCGGGCCTGTACGCGACCTGGCGCCGCCGCACGTGATCGTCAATGGGCGCGGCCGTCCCCCAGCTCGAACCCGCGAGACTGAGGCGCGGCACACTTGACCTGCCAACCCGGAGAGTGACGTTCAATGCCCCCGCCCAGGGCCTGGCCCGGCGTGGAACCGCCCGCCGTGCGGGGGCGTTCGCACGGCGGGCGGAGTGCGGGCGGAAGCTCAGAGCTGGCGGAGTGCGGGCGAGATGTCAGAGCTGGCGGAATCCGGGCGGGAGGTCAGAGCTCGCAGCCGATCGGCGGGTTGCCCGCGTCGACGCGGCAGACGTCGAAGCCTGGGCCTCCGTCCGTCACGCCGAGGTCGACGTGGACGTGGAGGAAGTCGTTGCCGTCGCCGCCGAGGGCGCGGCCGGTGGGGGCCAGCGTGGTGCGGAGGTCGAGGAGGTCGGCGCCGGGGCCGCCGTCGGCGCGGCCGGCGTAGGCGTTCGGGCCGGTCTCCACGCGGAGGACGTCGTCGCCGGCGGCGCCGAAGGCCGAGCCGCCCGGCTCGATACGTGCCGTGTCGCGGACGGTGAGGGCGTCGTTCTGGGCGCCGCCTCCGACGTCGCCGCGGACGACGCCGGCGATGTCGAGGACGTCGTCGTCGCGTTGGGCGTCGACGAACGCGCCGGGTTCCACCACGCCGGTGACGCCCAGCGTGACGCGGTCGTCGCCGAAGCCGGCGCGGACCCGGCCGCTCACGACGCCGTCGAGGATCACCGTGTCGTCCCCGCCGCGGGCGTCGACGACGGTCCCATCGTCGACGGCGTGGCAGACGATCAGGTCCTCAAGCTCGGTGCCGGCGACGAGCGGCCCAGAGGCCGGAACGCCGTTGACCGTGCAGGCGGTCTCGGCGCGGGCTGGCGTCACCGGCAGGGCCACGGTCGGCAACAGGGCTGCCGCCGCGACGGTGACGAGCCGTCGGGCACGTCTCCTCGCGTCGCGCATGACGACCACATCCCCTCCACGTGGTAGCCGTTCCGACCCCAACCGGAACCGGGCTTACCTCGATATTTCCGCAAAGCGGACACGCCGAAACCGTGCGGAAATTACTCGAAGGGGTGAATGTCGGCTGTTTCGCCGTGCGTTGGCGGGGGTGCGGCGCTATCGCACCCTTCACTCCCCCCGGGTCTTGTCGAGCTCCTCGGCGGCCCAGCGGGCCCATTCCTCGCGCATGGCGGTGAAGCGCAGGCCGTATTCGAAGGCCAGACGGCCGTTGACGGACAGCGGGTCGTCGCCCCAGTCGATCCGCCCCTCCAACTCCGTCAGCGCCTCGTGCTGCCGGGAGGCGCGCTCGGCCTCGCCCGTGAGATAGGTGATCGCCTCGAGGGGCGTGAGGTGATTGAGGAAGAAGACCCGCAGCAGGGCGTCGCTGCGGCGGGGCGTGTCGGGCTGGGGCTCGGTGAGCCAGCGGTGGAGCTCCATGCGGCCATCCGACGTGATGGCGTACTCCTTGCGGCCGCGGGGGCCTTCCGCCGAGACCTCCAGCAGGCCGGCCTTCGCGAGCTTGGCCAGCTCGCCGTAGACCTGGCTCTGCGTGGCCGGCCAGACATTGCTCAGGGAGGTCTCGAACCCCTTCATCAGGTCGTATCCACTGGCCGGTTCGTTCGCCAGCAGGCCCAGCATCGCGTGTCTCAGGCTCATGACCCCACTCTACCCTCCACAACAGACATGTCGAGGGTGGACAGTCCACAACTGACATGTCATAGTTGGAACGTCGGCCGGGGGCCGGCGCCGACACGGCCGGCCACGGCCACCTGACGAGGGGATTTCCGATGAACTACCTGCGCGGCTTTCTGCCCTGGATCGCCTTCGCGATCGTCTCCTCCTCCGGCTGGCAGTGGGGCGCCGCCGCGGGCCTCGTCACCGCCGTCGCCCTGCTGATCAAGGAGCGCACGGCGGGCACCGCCGGGGAATCGCTGATACTCGAGTTCAGCACGGCAGGCTTCTTCACCGCGCTGACCGCCCTGGCCTTCACCCTCCCGCACAGCGCACTGCAGGACTTCGGGGGCGCCATGTCGCTGGGCTGGCTCGCCCTGACCGCCTGGGCCACGCTGGCCGTCGGCCGCCCGTTCACCACCGGCATAGCCAAGCGCCAGGCCCCGCCGGAGGTCTGGAACACCCCGGTCTTCCGCCACATCAACGTCGCGATCACCGCCGCCTGGGCGGCCGCTTTCACCCTGGCCGCCGCCGCGCTCGCCGTCGCCGACGCCAACCACCTCGGCAGCGGAGTGACCACGGCGATACAGGTCGCCGGATTCGCGCTCCCCGCCGCCTTCACCGCTCGCTACCCCGACCGTGTCCGCGCCCGCCACGCCAAGGCCGCCCACTGAGCCCGGGGGCGGACATGCCGCGGGGGCCGACCGCAGAAGCGGCCGGCCCCCGTAACCGGATCGTCAGGACCCCGTCGTCAGGACTTCGGGGCCACCTTCGACAGGCCGTTGATGATGCGGTCCATGGCGTCGCCGCCCGTCGGGTCCGTGAGGTTCGCCAGCATCTTCAGCGTGAACTTCATCAGCAGCGGGTGGGTCAGGCCGCGTTCGGCCGCGATCTTCATGACCTTGGGGTTGCCGATGAGCTTCACGAAGGCGCGGCCGAGGGTGTAGTAGCCCCCGTACGTGTCCTTGAGGATCTTCGGGTAGCGCTGCAGCGCCAGCTCCCGCTGGGCGTACGAGGCCCGGGCGTGGGCCTGCACGATGACGTCGGCGACCAGCTGGCCGGACTCCATCGCATAGGCGATGCCCTCGCCGTTGAAGGGGTTGACCAGGCCGCCCGCGTCACCGACGAGCAGCAGGCCGCGGGTGTAGTGCGGCTGGCGGTTGAAGGCCATGGGCAGGGCGGCGCCGCGGATCGGGCCCGTCATGTTCTCCGGGGTGTAGCCCCAGTCCTCGGGCATGGAGGCGCACCACGCCTTGAGGACCTCGCGCCAGTCCAGTTCCTTGAAGGAGTCGGAGGTGTTGAGAACGCCGAGGCCGACGTTGCTGGTGCCGTCGCCCATGCCGAAGACCCAGCCGTAGCCGGGCAGCAGCCGGTCCGGGCCGGGGCCGCGGCGGTCCCACAGCTCCAGCCAGGACTCGAGGTAGTCGTCGTCGTGACGCGGGGAGGTGAAGTATGTGCGAACGGCCACGCCCATCGGGCGGTCCTCGCGCCGGTGCAGGCCCATGGCCAGCGAGAGCCGGGAGGAGTTGCCGTCGGCCGCCACGACGAGCGGCGCGTGGAAGGTGACGGGGGTCTTCTCCTCGCCCAGCTTCGCCTCGACGCCGGTGATCCGGCCCGTGCGGTCGTCGATGACGGGGGCGCCGACGTTGCAGCGCTCGTACAGCCGGGCGCCGGCCTTGACCGCCTGGCGGGCGAGCTGCTCGTCGAAGTCGTCGCGCTTGCGGACGAGTCCGTAGTCCGGGTACGAGGCGAGGTCGGGCCAGTCGAGCTCGAGGCGGACGCCGCCGCCGATGATGCGCAGGCCCTTGTTGCGCAGCCAGCCCGCTTCCTCGGAGATGTCGATGCCCATCGCCACCAGCTGCTTGGTGGCGCGGGGGGTGAGGCCGTCGCCGCACACCTTCTCGCGCGGGAAGGCCGTCTTCTCCAGCAGGAGGACGTCGAGCCCCGCCTTGGCCAGGTAGTAGGCGGTCGTGGAGCCGGCCGGGCCCGCCCCGACGACGATCACATCAGCGCTGTGTTCGGAGGGGGACTCGGTCACGGCGGGGACTCCCGAAGACTCGTCGGTTGGAGAAACACCTGCAGTCTATGGGGGAGGCCCCGCCCGGCCTGCGGGGGTCAGTTGAAGTCGACCGGCATGACCGTCCACGTCGAGACGGCCGTGTCGAACACCTTCCGCGAACCGGACCAGTACTCGTCGCGCGCCTGGAAGTAGATCGCGTACTCCGTGCCCGCGTCGTTCGCGTACGCCTGGTCGATCGCGTGCATCGTCCTGCCCGTGTTCCGCTCGGTCCAGGTGAACTCCCAGCGGGCGCCGGGGAGGCCCTGGAAGGTGTTGGACTCCAGCGAGACCCGCTTGTACGTGCTGTTCTTCTCCTGGAGCGTCTTCTCCAGCTCCAGGAAGTGGTCGTAGGAGGACTGCTTGCTCTTGAGCACCAGGCCGACCCTGACGTACGAGCCGCCCGTGCTCGCCTCGTAGTCGGTCTGGAAGCTGCCCTGCTCCTTGCGCTGCCAGCCCTCGGGGATCGCGAGTTTGAAGCCCATCGGGTCGTCGACCATGGAGTAGCCGGAGGGCACGGAGGCCGAGCCGGAGGCCAGCGGCGAGGGAGCGTCGGAGGGGGAGGGCCCGGTCGTGGGCCCTGTGCTCGGCGCGGCCGGCGACGGCGTCCCGCTCGCCCCGCCCGAGGGGGTGACGACCACGCTCTTGTCGTTCTTGCGCGCGCTGTCGTGCTTGTCGTCGCCCTTGCGGACCAGCATCAGGCCACCGGTCACGACGCCGCCGACGAGGAACGCCGCCAGGCCGGCCGCCACCCACACGAGCGGCCGCCGGACCATCCGCGGACGCGGGGCGGAAGGACCTGAAGGAACCGAAAGAGCCGAAGGAGCGGAGGAAGTGAACGAAGCGGAGGGCGGGCCGGGAGGGGTCCACTGGGTCGTGGGCGGCTGAGCTGCCGGAGGCTGCTGCGCCGGGGCCTGCGCCGGCGGCGCGGTGGGAGTGGAAGGAGCAGCCGGGGCGGGCGGAGTGGCCGGAGCCGCGGGCGCAGACGCAGGCGCCGGCGCCTGCGGCGGCACCACCGGCGTCGCCGTCGTCGAACCCTCCGGCGCGAACCCCGGCATCGGCGGCGCGGGCGTGAAGCCCTTCGTACCGCCACCGCCGCCACCCGGACCGCCCGGGCCACCGAACCCACCGAATCCGCCGAACCCGCCGCCGCCCGGCGTGCGGATCACCAGCGTCGCCAGCAGCACCGCACCCGCCGTCCACAGCAGGCCGAACAGCAGCAGCTCGCCCGCGTTCGTGGCGACCGACGCCTCGACCCCGCGCGAGCGGTACGACAGCGACGTCCCCGCCGTCATCTCCATCGACGCACCGGAGACCAGCGACAGCAGCCACAGCGCCGCCAGGAAGAACACCCCGGACAGCACCTGCTCGCGGCGGTCCGCCGAGCGCCGCGCCACCAGGACCGCCAGCAGCACCGCGCACACCACGCCGAGCAGCACGGCACCGGCCTGGGCCCAACCGCCCGCCGCCTCGCCGAGTTCGGAGAGGCCGAGGGTGCCGCCCTCCTGGCGGCTGCCCTCGTTGGAGGAGGCCTCGATGCCCGCGCCCCAGGACAGGCCCAGCGTCGCCACGCCCGCGTTGACCAGGAGCGGCAGGATGATCAGCCAGCCCCAGTCGCCGGCGTCCTCCTGGTGGGAGGCGACGACGATGAAGGCGACGATCGCGCACAGTCCGGTCGTCAGCCCGAGCGCGCGCAGGGCCGTGCCCCAGGCCCGTACGGCCATCCGCGCGTCGGGGCCCAGGCGGGCGGCCAGCGCGTCGCGGCAGAGCACCGCACCGCTCACCGCGCCCGCGAGCGCGCACGAGAACAGCGCGGCGAGGGCGGGGTTGGTGGAGGCCGCCACGACCGGCACGTCCGGCTGGCCGATCAGGCCCAGCACGAGCACCACGACGCCGCACACCAGCGCGACCCGCACCGCCGCCTCGGCGCCGCCGCCGGCACCGGCCGGGCGGGCGTCGCGCAGCCGCTTGGCGCCGAGGGCCACCATGAAGGCCCACAGGAGCGTGATGGTCAGCGGCCATACGGAGACCGAGCCGCTGCCCCGGATGAACATCGACAGCAGCCCGCCGCTGCGCATCTCGACCTCGAGCGTGGCGCCGAGGCCCTGCAGGAGCAGCGCGAGGACGACCTGGAAGCGGTCGGAGAAGTTGCCGAACTCGGCGGCCTCGTAGGCGTCGGCGGACGGCGCCGCGATCACGGTCGCGAGGAAGAGGAGCAGCGCCGTGGGCCACACGGTCACCTTGAGCGCGCCCACCCAGTCGCCGGCGAAGGTGCGGCTCAGGAACAGGCCGGCGCGGGAGGGTTGCGGGTGGGGGCGTACCCGGGCGGGGCGGCGGGGAAGGGCGGTTGTCCGGGCCGGGGCGCGGCCGGCGGGGGCGCGGCCGGGGCGGCACGGTCGCCGGCATCGGGGGCGCGGCGGGTGCCGCCGGGGCCTGGGCGGGAACCGCCGCCGGGGCCGGTGCCGTGGCCACGGCCGACGGGGCGGCACCGGCCGCCGCGTCGCCCTCAGGCCGCTCCTTCCCGCATTTCATGCAGAAGCGCGCGTCCTCAACGAACGCGGAACCACAGGCGGGACAGAACGACGGCATAGGGCGCTCCGAGGCTGGGGCGAGAGGCGGGAGGGGCATGGCCGGAGTTGGCCGATCATGATCGTACCGATCCGGCGCAGCCTGCCCATGACAATCGTCGACACGCGCAGCAAGTCCCCTATGCGGGACTATCTCCGGGACCATGCGGGGATTCCCGCCATGTTCCGGACGCTCGTTCGCCCCTCGGTCACCACCTGTTCGCGGCGTTTCAGCGCCCTTTGCGCCGTTTTCGGCTCAGTTCGCCGGCTTGAACCCGCGGTGCAGCGCGACGATGCCACCGGTCAGATTGCGCCACGCGACGTTCGACCAGCCGGCACCCTGCAGCCGCGCGGCGAGCGCGGGCTGGTCGGGCCATTCGCGGACCGACTCGGCGAGGTAGACGTACGCGTCCGGGTTGCTGCAGACCGTGCGGGCGATCGGCGGCAGGGCGCGCATCAGGTACTCGGTGTAGACGGTGCGGAACGGCGCCCAGGTGGGCTGGCTGAACTCGCAGATCACCACGCGCCCGCCGGGCTTGGTCACCCGCAGCAGCTCGCGCAGCGCGGTGTCGGTCTCCTGGACGTTGCGCAGCCCGAAGGAGATGGTGACGGCGTCGAAGACGTCGTCCGCGAAGGGCAGCTTCGTGGCGTCGCCGGCGGTCAGCGGCAGCCAGGGGTTGCGCTTCTTGCCCTCGCGCAGCATGCCGAGGGAGAAGTCGCACGGCACGACGTACGCGCCGTCGGCGACGAAGGGCAGCGAGGACGTGCCCGTGCCGGCGGCGAGGTCGAGGACCTTCTGCCCCGGGCGGGCGGCGACCGCCTGCGCCACGGCCTTGCGCCACAGCCGGGCCTGGCCGAGCGAGATGACGTCGTTGGTCAGGTCGTACTTCGCCGCCACGTCGTCGAACATCGCGGCGACTTCATGCGGCTGCTTGTCCAGGGATGCTCGGGTCACGTGCCCATTGTTCACCACGGGCCCCGGCGCTCTTGGACGGGGACGGCTCGCCCGGGAAGGACGGACGGCCTCGCGGTGCGGTTGCGCGTTCCGGTGGACCCCCACGCCCACGGGACCACCGGTCCCCCTGCCCGTCGCCCCCTCGGCGATCGGACTCCTTGACCGGCGGTGCGCGTCCTCAACGGCCCGCCCTGACGGCGGGCCCTCCACATCCGCACCGGGAGGCCGTTCTCGGCGGCCGCCCCCGCGCCGTTCATCCTGCCGGGCGGAACCGGCCGGAACGGCTCCCCTTGATGAGGCCCTGACGTGCGCGGACGCCGTCCTTACGGATCACTGACGGGCTGGTCAGAGCTCGACCAGGCTCGCAAGGTCGATCGTGACGGGGAAGGGCCGGTCGGTCTCCAGCTTCCCGAGATGCACAGGGCGGTCGGGAGCGGAGATGTACTCGCCCGTCTCGCTGTGGAGCCAGAACTCGTGCACCTCGGGGATGCCGTTCTCGCCGCGTTCCACGCGCCAGTAGTTCTTCACGCCCGCGGCCGCGTACATCTCCGGCTTACGGACACGGTCGTCATAGCGTGAACCCGTCGATACCACTTCCACCAGGAGGACGGCCTTCTCCACCGGGATGTACTTCGCCTGGAAGAGGTCGAAATCCCTTTTGTCGAAGACGACGATGTCGGGAACCGGCGGGTTCTTCCCGTCGATCAGCACGCACTGCTCCGACAGCACGGCACAGGGCTCACACAGGCACTCCGCCAGACGCCTCTCGATGCCCGCCCGCACGAAGTTGTGCCACGGCACCGTCCTCCCCCGGACCGCGATCACTCCGTCCACGAGTTCCCAGTCGAACGGCAGCTCCAGGTCCTCGACCTGGTCGACCGTCCAGCCCTCCTCAGGCGGGAACATCCAGTTCTCAGGAGTGGCCTTCTCCAGCCGTTCTGCGATCATCGCTGCTCCCATGGACGCGAGTGTGGACGCGGGTACGGATCGCGGTCCCATATACGACGGTAGCGTCACCCGAAGTAATGAACGGGTTTCCACGCCGCCCCGGCCGCCCTCATCGGCGCCGGTACACCAGCCGCCCGTCGAGGACGGTCACCAGCGCGGTGCCGTCGGCGGCGAACACCACGAAGTCGGCGGGTGCGGACACCGTCAGCGCCGCCGGCCGCGGGCCGGGCAGCACGCGGATGCCGGAGCGTTCGACGGCGGTGCGGACCGAGGCCCGGACGAACGGGCCGGACAGGCTGGTCGTGCCCGCCGCCAGGAGGCGCTGGACGCCGCGCCGGGCGCTGCCGCCCCAGCGGGTGTCCGTCATCTCCAGCGCCGCCAGCGCGGCTCCGGTCAGGGGCTCGGTGCCCAGGGCGTCGGCCTCGCGGGGGTCGGGGTGGTACGCGGCCTCCAGGTACGCGGCGGCGTCCGGCTCGTGGCGGCCCGGCGCGAGGACGCCGTCCCATTCGCGCACGCGCGCGTGCTCGCCGGCTTCCGCGCGCACCCGCTCGTACGGGCCGATGGCGGCGAGCAGGCTCCCGGCGACGGCGACGGCGTAGCCGCCGGGCGCCTCGAGGAGCTCGCCGTCCTCCGTGAGCCGGACCGCGCGGACGCGGTGGACCGTGGACATCGTCCGCGCGTCAGCTCGCCTGGACGATCTTCAGCTCGGGGTGCGCGGTGCCGCCCTCGATCGCCGTCGAGGACAGGTGCGAGACGACGCGGTCGTCGACCGGGTCGTTGGCCGGGTCGTCGTGGACGAGGAGGTGCTCGTACGTCGTGGCGCGCTGCGCCGGGACGCGGCCGGCCTTGCGGATGAGGTCGATGAGCTCCATGCGGTTGGAGCGGTGCTTGGCGCCGGCCGAGGAGACGACGTTCTCCTCCAGCATCACCGAGCCCAGGTCGTCCGCGCCGTAGTGCAGGGAGAGCTGGCCCGCCTCCTTGCCGACGGTCAGCCACGAGCCCTGGATGTGGGCGACGTTGTCGAGGAACAGCCGGGCGACGGCGATCATGCGCAGGTACTCGAAGACGGTGGCCTGCGTCCGGCCCTTCAGCACGTTGTTCTGCGGCTGGTAGGTGTACGGGATGAAGGCGCGGAAGCCGCCCGTGCGGTCCTGCACGTCCCGGATCATCCGCAGGTGCTCGATGCGCTCGGCGTTGGTCTCGCCGGTGCCCATCAGCATGGTGGAGGTCGACTCGACGCCCAGGTTGTGGGCGAGCTCCATGATCTCCAGCCAGCGCTCGCCGGACTCCTTCAGCGGCGCGATGGCCTTGCGCGGCCGCTCCGGCAGCAGCTCGGCGCCGGCGCCCGCGAAGGAGTCGAGGCCGGCGGCGTGGATGCGGCGGATGGCCTCCTCGGCGCTGACGCCGGAGATGCGCGCCATGTGGTCGATCTCGGAGGCGCCGAGGGAGTGGATGACGAGCTGCGGGAACTCCTTCTTGATCGCCGAGAAGTGCTCCTCGTAGTACTCCACGCCGTAGTCGGGGTGGTGACCGCCCTGGAACATGATCTGGGTGCCGCCGAGCTCGACGGTCTCCGCGCAGCGGCGCAGGATGTCGTCCATCGGGCGGGTCCAGACCTTCTCGCTCTTCGGCGGGGCGAAGAAGGCGCAGAACTTGCACGCGGTGACGCATGCGTTCGTGTAGTTGATGTTGCGCTCGATGATGTACGTCGCGATGTGCTCGGTGCCCGCGTAGCGCCGGCGGCGCACGGCGTCGGCCGCCTGCCCCAGGGCGTGCAGCGGCGCGGAGCGGTAGAGCTCGAGCGCCTCCTCCGGGGTGATCCGGCCACCGGCCGCGGCGCGGTCGAGGACGGCTGTGACATCAAAGGACTTGAGGTCGGCGTCGGTCACCGGGCGTCCCTTCGGAGGGGGTATGCGATACCGGGTCAGCCTACGCGAGGGGCCCCGCCGGGCCCCGCCCGGGCCGGTCAGCCACCCGCTTTGGCGAGCGTGGCGGTCGGCCGGCCGCCCTGGGCGTCGTCGGAGGTGTAGGTGAGGTGGCCGCCCCCGGCGAGGGAGTACGTCACGGTCGCCTTCGCCCCCGTGCACAGCGCCTTCCGCTCGCCGTCGGTCACCTCCTCCAGCGTGATCTTGTTCGCGGTCGCCGTGACCAGCTTCGCCTTGGCCCGGCACTCCATGACGCCGAGCACGGAGTAGGTCGCGCGGACCACGTAGGAGCCCTTGTCCCCGGAGGTGATGGTGCTGGTGATCGTGCCGTTGGGCGTGCCGTCGGCCTGGATGACCTGGCCGGTCCAGGTGCCGAGGAACTCTCCCGGCACGTCGGAGCGGCTCGCCCCGGTGCCCGGCGCCGACGCCGACGCCGTCGTCCCGGGCGGGGACGCGGCGTCTCTGCCGCCGTCGCCGGTGCCGGGCAGCAGGCCGCTGAGGAAGGCGCCGGTCAGCAGGCCGGCGGCCAGCACTCCGGTGACGGTGAGCACGAGGGAGCAGCTCACCTTGCGCCGCTCGGTGCCGCCCGCCGTGGCGGCCAGGGAGATCCGCCTGCCGCCCTGCGGCGCGTCCGCGGCGGGCTCCGCGGCGGGGGCGGACCGCCGCTTGGGCCACCGCCGCCCGGGGGCGCGCGGCGAGTGCGAGGGCTGCGTGGACCCCGGCCCGTACGCGCCGTCCGGCGGCCCGAACGCCCCGCCCACCACAGCCGCCTCCAGGTTCAGCAGCTCCACCGCCTGCAGGCTCACCGTCTCCACCAGCGGCGCCGGCAGCCAGCCGGACCGTACGAGTCCGCTCGCGCCCGCGGCGGGGGCGAGCCGGCGGGCCACCTCGGGCGGGCCCGGCCGGTCCTCCGGCGCCTTGGACAGGCAGCGGACGACCAGCTCCCGCAGCTCGCCGCCGAGGCCCTCGCCCAGCACCGGCTCCTCGTGCACGACCTTGTACAGCAGCACCGCCGAGCTCTCGCCGGGGAAGGGCGGCGCGCCGGTGGCCGCGTACGCCAGGACCGCGCCCAGCGAGAAGACGTCCGCCGCCCCGGTGACGCCCTTGCCGAGGATCTGCTCGGGGGCCATGTAGCCGGGCGAGCCGACCGACACCCCGGTCGTGGTCAGGGAGGCCGTGCCCTCCGTGGCGCGGGCGATGCCGAAGTCGATCAGCCGGGGGCCGTCCAGCGCCAGCAGTACGTTCGACGGCTTGACGTCCCGGTGCACCAGCCCCAGCGCGTGCACCGCCGCCAGTGCCTCGGCCAGCCCCGCGCCCAGCGTGCGCACGGTCGCCTCCGGCAGCGGCCCCACCTCGGCGACGGCCTGGGTGAGCGAGGGCCCGGCCACGTACCCCGTGGCCACCCACGGCACGGCGGCGTCCGGGTCGGCGTCCAGCACGGGCGCCGTCCAGGCGCCGCCGACCTTACGGGCGGATTCCACTTCCCGGCGGAATCTGGCCCGGAACCGCTCGTCCAGGGCGAAATGCGGATGTACGGCCTTGACGGCCACCGTGCGGCCGCCGGCGCTGCGCCCGAGGTACACCCGGCCCATGCCGCCCGCCCCCAGCCGGCCCAGCAGCCGGTACGCGCCGATGACCTGCGGATCTTCTGCCGTCAGTGGCTGCATCGGGCCTTTCGCCTCCCCCCGGGCGGGGCCCTGCGGCCCCGAAATCAGCCTATGACTCATTTCACGGCACCCGCCAGGAACCCCGACGCCTGGTTTGCCCATCCACTAGGACGGAACAGACCGTCATGTCCTTCGGGGCAGCAGCATCATCCGGAGCGACGCGATGACGCACACACCCAACGGGGGCTACGGGCCGCCCAACGGGGGATACCAGCAGCCGCACGGCGGCTACCAGGGCGGCGGGGACTATCCCCCGCACCAGGGTGGCTACCAGCAGACCCAGACGTACCAGCGCCCGGACGGCGACTGGGACCCCGACGGGTCCTACCAGTCCCAGGGCCGCGCCCGGGCCGGCCGCGCCAAAAAATGGACGATCATCGTGGCGTCCATAGCCGTGCTCGGCCTGATCACGGCCGGCGTCCTGAGCTACTTCAAGATCGGCCCGTTCTCGGACAAGGGCAAGCCGGTCAGCTTCGGCCAGGACCAGGCCGGCGGCGGCCAGGCGGGCGGCGCCGGTGCGCAGAAGCCGGACTCCAAGGTCTCGCTGCCGACCGGCCCCAAGGCGGAGTTCAAGAACACCAGCACCCTGTCCGACGGCACCCAGGTGGCCGTCACGACCCTGGACGGCAAGAAGTCCGGGTTCAAGGGCAAGGTGTGGGTCTGGGCGCCCAAGGCGTACAACGACCCGAAGTTCAAGGACCACGGCTTCCCGGTGATGGTCGCGCTGCCCGGCGGTCCCGGCTTCCCGAACAACTACTGGATGGACGACGGAGGCCTGCACCTCGAGTCGTCGATCACCAAGTGGTACAACGAGGGCAAGGGCAAGCCCTTCATCCTCGCCATGCCGGTCCTCAACCCGCAGCCGGACACCGGCGGCCTGTACTGGGACGGCAGTGACATCCCCGGCCAGCCGAAGATGGGCACCTGGCTCACCGAGGACGTCCCGGACCTGATCCGCGCCAACTTCCGCACGATCAAGTCGCGCGACGGCTGGTCCTTCATGGGCTCCTCCTCCGGCGCCTTCGCCGGCCTGAAGGCCGTGCTCAAGCACCCGGACAAGTTCAAGGCCGTGATCGCCTCCGGCCCGGACATCGTCCCGGACTCGCGGCTGTGGAACGGCCACGAGAAGGAGAAGGCCGAGAACAACCCCGAGGTGCTGGCGAAGAACCTGATCGCCGCCAAGGGGCCGGACGTCTACCTCGCGTTCCAGTACGGAACGAAGGAGTCCAGCGTCATCCCGCACGTGGACAAGTTCCTCGCCACCTACGGCAACAGGGGCCCCGTCCACACGCGCCTGCAGAAGATCGAGGGCGGTCGGCACAACGCCAAGACCTACATCGAGGGCATGGACGCGGGCAGCATGCAGTGGATCAGTGAGCACATGGAAGGCCCCGTCGCTCCCTGATCCCCACCCCGCCGGGCCCCGGTCTGTTCCCCGGGAGCCCGGCGGCGCCGCCCGCCCGGCGGCCCGCGCGTCACTCGCTCCGAAGCCCTGACCCCTCGCGGGGGTCAGGGCTTCAGCAGTTCCACCCGCACGTCGGCGGGGTAGCCGGTGTCCGCGCCGGTGCGGCGGGCGAACTCCTCGACCCCGGCCAGCTGCGCCGGGCCGAAGCGGAAGTCCAGCGTGGTGAAGTAGCGCTCCAGCAGCGAGGCGTCGAACGCCTCCCAGCGCGCGGCCTGCTCGGCGACCTTGCCGACCTCCTCCAGGGACAGGTCCCGGGAGGCCAGGAACGCCTCGTGCACCTTGGCCACGATCCGCGGCTCGCGGGCCAGGTAGTCGCGGCGCGCGGCCCAGACCGCGAAGACGAACGGCAGACCGGTCCAGTCCTTCCACATCTGCCCGAGGTCGTGGACCTCCAGGCCCAGCCGGGGCGCGTCGTGCAGGGAGGCGCGCAGGGCGGCGTCCCCGATCAGCACGGCGGCGTCCGCCTCCTGCATCATCGCGCCGAGGTCGGGCGGGCAGGTGTAGTACTCGGGCGTCACGCCGTAGCGCTCGGCGAGCAGCAGCTGCGCCAGCCGCACCGAGGTGCGCGAGGTGGAGCCGAGGGCGACCCGGGCGCCGTCCAGCTTCTCCAGCGGCAGCTGCGAGACGATCACGCAGGACATGACCGGTCCGTCGCAGCCGACCGCGATGTCCGGCAGCGCCACGAGCTCGTCGGCGTTCCTGAGGAACTCGACCAGGGTGACGGGGGCGATGTCGAGGTCGCCCCGGACGAGCTGCTCGCTGAGCTTCTCCGGGGTGTCCTTGGTCAGATCCAGGTCGAGCAGCGCGCCGGTGCGGGCAAGGCCCCAGTAGAGGGGCACGCAGTTGAGGAACTGGATGTGGCCGACGCGCGGGCGGCTGCGGAGCGGCTCGGGCACATCGTCGGCGATCGCTACGTCTGAGGCTGAATTGTCCACATCCGGAGGCTAGCCCCGGGCTCCGGCGACCGCCGGGGCGGGGTGCCGCCACTCCGGCCCGATCGGACATCTTTTCCGGAGCGAAGGGCCGGAAAACCCCCCGTGAGCGTGATCTTTGACTCCTTCCCCGGAAGAACGTGGCGTGCTAGGCTCGCCGCAAGTTGCAGTTTGGTTTCCCTTGCAGTACAGAGCCTGCGGAGCATGTGACCCGCAGGCTTTTGTAGTTTTCAGACTTCTCGCAGGTTCTGGAGCAGGGCAACCCTTTGGGCCCAAGGAGGGCTTTATGGCTACCGGAACCGTGAAGTGGTTCAACGCTGAAAAGGGCTTTGGCTTCATCGCCCAGGACGGCGGGGGCCCCGACGTCTTCGTTCACTACTCCGCGATCAACGCCTCTGGCTTCCGCTCCCTCGAGGAGAACCAGCAGGTCAACTTCGACGTCACGCAGGGCCCCAAGGGTCCGCAGGCCGAGAACGTCACCCCGGTCTGATCTTCGGATCTCTCCGGCCGACCGGATCGCGGTCGATCGTGCTGTACCCAAGGAGCCCTGCCTTCCGTTTCCGCGGAGGGCAGGGCTCCTGCCTTTTCACCTCGCTTTATCGCTCATTTCACTGCCGTCACTGCCATCACTGACGCCACTTCCCTCACCCGAACTTTTGTCCCCTCGTTCGTACAGCGCATCGATTTCGGCCGCATAGCGTTCACCGACCACCGCCCGGCGGAGTTTCAGGGTGGGCGTCAGCTCGCCGTTCTCCACGCTGAAGTCCTCGTTCAGGATTGCGAACGCACGGATTCGGGCGGGCCGGGCCGCCCGGGCGTTGGCCTCGTCGACCGCCTCCTGGCACAGCCGCCGCACCTCCGGGTGCCGGGCCGGCCCCGCCTCCCCCAGGTCCAGCCCCTCGCGGGCCGCCCACGCCGCGACCTCCGCCGCGTCCAGGGTCAGCAGCGCCACCGGGTACGGGCGGCGGTCCCCCACCATCACCGCGCGGGAGACGAAGCGCGAGCGCTGGATGGCGAACTCCACCGGCGAGGGCGCGAGGTTCTTGCCGCTCGACGTGATGATCAGGTCCTTCTTGCGGCCGGTGATCGTCAGATAGCCGTCGGCGTCCAGCGTGCCCAGGTCACCGGTGTGCAGCCAGCCGTCGGCGTCGACCGCCCCGGCCGTCGCGGACGGATTGTTGTGATAGCCGGCGAAGACGCCCGGCCCCCGGGCCAGCACCTCGCCGTCCTCGGCGATCCGCACCTCGTAGCCCTCCACCGGTCGCCCCACGGTGCCGGGCCGGGCCGCGCGCTGGTGGTTGGTCGTGATCACTCCCGAGCCCTCGGTCATCCCGTAGCCCTCGTAGACGCCGATGCCGCAGGCCCGCAGGAAGTCCAGCGTCTGCGGCGCGATCGGCGCGGCCCCGGTCAGCGCCCAGCGCAGCCGCCCGCCGAAGGCCGCCCGTACGAGCGAGAACAGGCTCTCCTCCGCCGTCTCCCACGCCGCCCGCAGCTCCCCCGCCGGCTCCTCGCCGCGCGCCCGGGCGTCCGCCACGGCTACCCCGGTCCGTACCGCCTCCTCCAGACGCGCCCGCCCGCCCGGGCCCTGCGCCTCGGCGAGGGAGACGACCTCGGCGTGGATCTTCTCGAAGAGCCGGGGGACCGACGGCAGGTGGGTGGGCCGGGCCTCCGCCAGCTCGGCGACGACGTTCTCCACCTTCCCGCCGAAGTAGCACAGCGTGCCGCCCTGACGCAGCGAGGTCAGCTGGATGATCTGCCCGAGGACATGGGCGAGCGGGAGGTAGAGGTAGGTGGTGTCGCCGGGGCCGCTCTCGGTGAGGTGGACGGTGGCGTCCTGGTTGGAGATGACGTTGGTGTGGGTGAGGCGGCAGCCCTTGGGCAGGCCGGTGGTGCCGGAGGTGTAGATGATGGTGCACAGGTCCTCGCCCCGGCGGGCCGCGCTCCGCTTCTCCAGCTCGCCCTGCCCCACCCCGCCGGGCAGCCGGCGCAGGGCCGGCTCCCCCGGCTCGCAGCCGTCCGTGTCCATCAGCACCACATGCCGCAGCAACGGCAGCTTGGCCCGCACCGCCGCCACCCGGGCCGCCTGCGCGGCGTCCTCGCAGACGACGACCGACGCCCCCGAGTCGCCCAGCACCCAGACCAGCTCGTCCTCCCCGGCCGTCGGGTAGACCGGCACCACCGCGGCCCCGGCGGACAGCGCGCCGAACTGGGCCACCGTCCACTCCGGCCGGGTCTCGGAGACGATGGCCACCCGGTCGTCCGGCCGCACCCCCAGCGCGATCAGGCCGCGCCCGACCGCCCGTACCTCCTCCCGCAGCGCGGTGAAGGTCGTCTCGGCCCAGCCGCCGCCCTCCTCGCGCGAGCGGAAGCGCAGGGCCGGCAGCCCCCCGTACCGTTCGGCCGCCCAGTCGATGAAGGTCGCGAGTGTGCCGGGCCGTGCGCGCTCCATGCCGCCTCCTGGAATAGGTCCCACCCCACCCGACGCTAGGCAGCACGACCATCCCACAGGGATGACCGGAAACGTCAGCGCCACTGACCCCGGCGCTCAGGCGGGCTACCGTGCAGGGCATGAGCATGCCGACGATCAGCGTGCACCACCTGCGGGCCGCGCTCGGCGGCGCGCGACGGCTCGGCATCGACGCCGTGCCGCTGCTGCAGCGGGCGGGCATCCCCCCGCTGCTCCTCGGCGACGACCGGGCGCGGGTGCCGGCCGAGCGGTTCGCCGACCTGATACGGGCCCTGCAGCGCGCCACGGGCGACGAGTTCCTCGGACTGGGACCGGCGCCCAGCAGACCCGGCAGCTTCGCCATGATGTGCTACGCCTGCCTGGGCTGCCGCGACCTGGGCAGCGCCGTGGAACGGGCCGCCCGCTTCTACGGGCTCTTCCCCGGCGGCCCCGACCTGTGCCTCGAACGACGCGACGGCCAAGCGGTGTTCACCGTCCGCGACGACCCGCGCGACCACCCCGAGGGCCGCTTCCTGGCCGAGTGCGTCCTCGTCGTCTGGCACCGGCTGGCGAGCTGGTTGACCGGACGGCGCATCCCCCTGCTGCGGGCCTGCTTCTCCTGCCCGGAGCCGCCGCACGCCGGTGAGTACTCCCTGATGCTCGGCTGCCCCGTGCGGTTCGGGGCGGCGAGCACGGGCGCCGCCTTCGACGCCCGCTGGCTCGCGGCACCCCTGGTGCGCGACGAGGAAAGCCTGCGCGAACTGCTGCGGGGCGCCCCGGCCGAGCTGCTCAGCCACCGCGAGTACGGCACGACCGTCACCGAGCAGGTGCGGCGGACGTTCGTACGGGCGCTGCGCGAGGGCCGCCCGGCCCGGCTGCCGGAGGTCGCCCAGCTGGCCGCCCGCCTCGCGGTCAGCCCGGCGACGCTGCGCCGCCGACTGCAGGAGGAGGGCACCTCCTACCAGCGGCTGAAGGACCAGGTGCGGCGGGACGCGGCCATCGCGGGACTCGCCGAGGGCCGGGAGCCCATCGCCGAGCTCGCCGCGCGGCTCGGCTTCTCCGAGGACACCGCCTTCCACCGCGCCTTCCGCCGCTGGACCGGAGTCACCCCGGGCGTCTACCGGCTCCGCGGTCAGCGAAGCTGAGCTTCCTGGTCAACGCCGTGTTACCCGCCGGTCACTACCGTCGGCCCAACTGCCTCAGCCACACCGGACAGTTGGGAGAACCGCATGCACCTGCGCACCAGAGCCCTCACCGCGCTCGCCGCGCTGGCCGTCTCGTTCGGCCTGACGAACGGCACCGCCTCCGCCACCGGGCAGACGGCCGGATCGCCCGGCGACATCGTCACCTCCGCCCCCACCTCCTTCCACCCCCTGCCCGGCCAGCCCACCTTCACCAAGGCCTGGCACATCACCTACCGCTCCACCACCGCCCAGGGCGCGCCCAACATCGTCTCCGGCACCGTGATCGTCCCCCAGGACGGCAGAAAGGGCCCGCGCCCCCTGGTCACCTACGCCGTGGGCACGGTCGGCCTGGCCGACCACTGCGCCCCCTCGGCCGGCTTCCCCCGCGGCACCACCCTCGAGGCCAACCTCATCCAGCAACTCACCCTGCGCGGCTGGGCCGTGGCCGTCACCGACTACGAGGGCCTGGGCACCCCCGGCGATCACACCTACGCCGTCGGCCGCGCCGAGGGCCACGCCGTCCTCGACGCCGCCCGCGCCGCGCAGCGGCTGCCGGCCGCCGGGCTGGGCGCGAAGAGCCCCGTCGGCATCATGGGCTACTCCCAGGGCGGCCAGGCCACCAGTTGGGCGGCCGAGCTGCACGACTCGTACGCCCCCGAACTCGACGTGCGCGGCACCGCCACCGGCGGCGTGCCCGCCGACCTGCTCAAGACCGCCCAGTACAACGACGGCGGCATCGGCGCCGGCCTCGCCCTGATGGCCGCCGCCGGCCAGAACGCCGCCTACCCCGAGCTCGACCTGGACCGCTACCTCAACGCCAAGGGCCGTTCCTACATCGACTTCATGAAGAAGAACTGCGTCGCCGTCGGCGCCGTCGCCGGCCTCTTCAAGCGCATCTCGGACGTCACCGTCACCAACCCCCTCCAGGCCGCCGACTGGCAGCGCGCCCTGCACGACTCCGACCTGGGCACCCATGCGCCGGACCACCCCGTGTACCTCTACCACGGGGTGATCGACGAACTGATCCCGTACGGCGTGGGCAAGCAGCTGCGCGCCGACTGGTGCGCCAAGGGCGCGGCGGTCCAGTGGAAGTCGCTGCCGTTCGGCGAGCACGTCCTGGGCGTGATCACGGAGTCGATACCGGCGGCCAACTGGCTGGCCGACCGCTTCGCGGGCAAGCCCGCCGCCGGCAACTGCTAGCGGGACGGGGCGGGTCCGGGGGCCGCGGCCCCCGGACCCGCCCCGGGCTCACCCGCCGTACAGGGCCGCGATCTCCGCGGCGAAGTCCCGCGCGATGGCGGCGCGCCGGAGCTTCAGCGACGGCGTGATGTACCCCGACTCCTCCGTGAAGGCGACCGGCAGCACCGTGAACCGCCGGATCGACTCCGCCCGCGACACCAGCGAGTTCGCGTCGTCCACCGCCTCCTGCAGCGCGGCCCGCAGCGCCGGGTCCGCCACGAGCTCCTGCAGCGGCACGTCCTCCAGCCCGTTCATCTTCTGCCAGTGCGCGAAGCCGTCCGCGTCGAGGGTGATCAGCGCGCCGACGTAGGGCCGGTCGTCCCCGACCACCACGCACTGGTCGACCAGCGGATGCGCCCGCAGCCGGTCCTCCAGCGGGGCGGGGGCCACGTTCTTGCCGCCCGAGGTGACGATCAGCTCCTTCTTCCGGCCGGTGATGGTCAGATAGCCGTCGTCGTCGAGCGCGCCGATGTCCCCGGTGGCGAACCACTCCCCCGCGTCCGGCCGCACCGCCTCCCGCCGGCCGGCGTCCCAGTACCCGGCGAAGACATGCCCGCCGCGCAGCAGCACCTCGCCGTCCTCGGCGATGCGCACCCCGCCGCCGGGCAGCGGCCAGCCGACCGTCCCCAGGCGGGGGCGCAGCGGCGGCGTCAGGGTGGCGGCGGCCGTGGTCTCGGTCAGGCCGTAGCCCTCGAAGACCTCGATGCCGGCGCCCGCGTAGAAGGCGGCGAGCCGGGGGCCGAGCGGGGAGCCGCCGCTGATGACATAGCGGACCCGGCCGCCGAGCGCGGCGCGGATGCGGCGGTAGACCAGCGGGTCGTACAGCGCCCGGGCCGCCCTCAGCCGGGGCCCCGGGCCGGGCCCGGTGCCGTGCCGCCGGGCGGCGTCGGCCTCGCCGTGGCGGCGGGCGACGGAGGCCGCGCGGTCGAAGGAGCCGGCCCGGCCCATGCGCTCGGCCGTCGCCCGGCCGGTGTTGTAGATCTTCTCCAGGACGTAGGGGATGGACAGCAGGAACGTCGGCCGGAACCCGGCGAGGTCGGCGCGCAGCTCCTCGGGGCGGATGCTGGGGGCGTGCCCCAGCCGGACGCGCGCCCGCAGGCAGCCGACCGCGACCATGCGCCCGAAGACGTGCGAGAGCGGCAGGAAGAGCAGGGTGGAGGCGGCCTCCCCGGTCGTGGCCTTGAAGACCGGGTGCAGCAGCCCTGTCGCGTTGTCGACCTCGGCGAAGAAGTTGGCGTGCGTCAGGACGCAGCCCTTGGGGCGGCCGGTGGTGCCGGAGGTGTAGATGAGGGTGGCGATGTCGTCGGGGGTACGGGCGGCGCGCCGCTCGTCCACCGCGGCGTTGGGCAGGGACCGTCCGGCGGCGACGAGCGCGCCGACGGCGTCCTCCTCCAGGCGCCAGAGGTGGGCGAGGTCCGGCAGGTCCCCGGCGGCGACGACCTCCGCCTGGCCGGCGGTCTCGACCACGCAGGCGACCGCGCCGGAGTCGCGCAGGATCCAGTGGGTCTGGACGGGCGAGGAGGTGGGGTAGACGGGGACGGTGACCAGGCCCGCCGCCCAGGCCGCGAAGTCCAGCAGCGTCCACTCGTAGGACGTACGGGCCATGATGGCGAGCCGGTCGCCGGGCCTCAGCCCGTGGGCGAGGAGGCCCTTGGCGACCGAGCGCACCTCGGCGGCGAAGCGGGCGGCGGTGACGTCGCGCCACAGCCCGTCGGGCTGCCTGCGGCCGAGCACCACGTCGGCGGGGGCCTCGGCGGCGTTGTCGAAGGGGAGGTCGCCGAGCGAGCCGCGCGGGGCGGGTCCGGCGAGCGGGGGGACGAAGGCCTCGCGGACGACGCCGGCGACGGCCGTCGTGCGGGGCGGGACGAGCGGAGGCAAGGTGGTGCTGGGCGGTACGGACACGTGCGGCTCCTGACCCACATGCGAGACCGGCAAGTAACCTTACTCAGCGGTAAATCTATGGCCGTAAATGTACGCGCGGTGGCGGGGGGCGGCCAGGGCCGCGCCGGCGCCGGACGACTCACGGACGGGCGGTACACGTCCAGCGACGCCCGTTCATGAGGTTGTCCAGGCCGACCCACACCACGTTCATCAGCGTCTCCGCCGTCGCCTTCTCCGAGGGGCCGGTGTCGGCCCCGGAGTTGGCCCAGCCCGCCAGGGACTCGGCGGCGCCCACGACCGCGTGCGCCAGCCCGGCGGCCTCGTGGGGCGCCAGCGGCACGGCGGGCGCGGCGGAGCGGGCGGTCTCCGCGATCAGCCGGGTGACCAGGTCGACGATCTGCTGCCGCAGCCCCGCCACCACCAGCGCGAACGGCTCCCCGTGGGTCCGCGCCTGGCAGCTGAGGACCGCCCACCCCGCGGGGTGCTCGGCGGTGTGCGCGAAGAAGGCGAGCAGCCCGCACCACAGCCGCCGGTCGGCGGGCGCGTCCGGCACGGTCGCGCCCCGCACCGCCGCGAGCAGCGCCTCGGCCTCGCGCCGGATGCACGCGCTGAACAGGTCTTCCTTGGAGTTCAGATAGAGGTAGACCAGTGGCTTGGAGGCGCCGGCCAGCTCGGCGATCTCGTCCATGGACGCGGCGTTGTAGCCGCGCCGGGCGAACACCTCGACGGCCGCGTCGAGCATCTGCCGCTCGCGCACCTCCCGGGGCATCCGTTTGGTCCTGCCGCCGGCCTTGCGCTTGGCCCTGGACTCCACGGGCTCGATGGAACTCATGACATTCACGACAAAATCCCTCCCCCCCGTCACGTTACCGGCAGGTAATATCACGGGGAGGAGGGACGTCAAGGGTAGGGATCAAGCCGCCCGGCTCACGCCGCGGCCGGCTCCGGCGCCGCCTGCACGGCCGGCTCCAGCCGCGAGCCGTCGGCCGTCTCGTACGCCTCGCGGTCCAGGATCTTCTCCCGGGACGCCACGAGGATCGGGATCACCGACTGCCCGGCGACGTTCGTCGCGGTGCGCATCATGTCCACGATCGGGTCGATGGCCAGCAGCAGGCCCACGCCCGCCATCGGCAGGCCCAGCGTCGACAGGGTCAGGGTCAGCATCACCGTGGCGCCGGTCAGGCCGGCGGTCGCGGCGGAGCCGATGACCGAGACGAAGACGATCAGGACGTAGTCCTTGATCTCCAGCGGCACGTCGAAGACCTGGGCGACGAAGATCGCGGCGATGGCCGGGTAGATCGAGGCGCAGCCGTCCATCTTGGTCGTCGAGCCGAACGGCACCGCGAAGGAGGCGTACTCCTTCGGCACGCCGAGCCGCTCGGTGACCTTCTGCGTCAGCGGCATGGTGCCGACGGAGGAGCGGGAGACGAAGGCCAGCTGGATGGCCGGCCAGGCGCCCTTGAAGAAGCGCAGCGGGTTGACCTTGGCGACCGTGGCCAGCAGCAGCGGGTAGACGCCGAACAGCACGATGGCGCAGCCGACGTAGATGTCGGCGGTGAAGGTCGCGTACTTGCTGATCAGGCCCCAGCCGTAGGTGTAGACGGCCTTGCCGACCAGGCCCAGGCTGCCGAGCGGGGCGAGGCGGATGACCCACCACAGCACCTTCTGCAGCAGCTGGAGGACGGACTCGCTGAAGGTCAGCAGCGGCTGGGCCTTCTCGCCGATCTGCAGCACGGCGACGCCGGCGACGGCGGCCATGAAGACGATCTGCAGGACGTTCAGCTCGGTGAAGGGCGTGATGACGTCGGTGGGGACGATGCCGGTGAGGAAGTCCAGCCAGGAGCCGTGCTTCTTGGGCTCGGCGCCGTCGGCGGCGGTCAGGCCGGTGCCGGCGCCCGGGTCGGTGAGCAGGCCGATGGCGAGGCCGATGACGACCGCGATCAGCGACGTGATCATGAACCAGAGCAGGGTCCGGGTGGCCAGCCGGGCGGCGTTGGAGACGTTCCGCAGGTTGGTGATCGACACCAGGATGGCGAAGAACACCAGCGGCGCGACCACCACCATCAGCAGCTGGACGAAGATGCCGCCGGTCTTGTCGAGGGCGGTCTGCAGCCAGGAGACGTCACCGCTCTTGGCGACCCAGCCCAGCAGGGCGCCCAGCACGAGGGCGAGCAGGATCTGGGCCCAGAAGGGGACATTGAGGATGCGCGATATGCGCCCGCGCTGAGCGGACGCCGGGTTGGACGGGGGCGTCGACATGCCGACCACGGTAACACCGGCGCTTTGAGCCACCCAAAGGGAAACTTTGAGACGCACGATGCCCGAAACGCGTCGACGCCCTGGCGCGAAAGGGGTATTCCGCGACAGGGCGTCGATGAGGTGTGAGAAGACTTACGCGCCGTTCTGGGCGCCGTCCTCCTGGCCGGCGCTGGCGTCGAGGCGGGCCTTGGCCCGGTCCACCCGCTCCACGATCTGCACCGACATGGCGTCGCGCTGCTTGCGCAGCAGGACCCAGCTCAGCGGGGCGGAGAGGATGAGCGCGAGCAGCACCATCCAGACCAGGTTGGAGTCGCCGGCCCCGAGCGGGATGACGTGCGCGTAGCACAGCACCCACACCAGGGCGAAGCATGCGACGAGCAGGCCCAGACGCAGGGCGGTGTAGCGGAGCGACGCGTACTTCTGGCTACTCACGGACGGGACCTTCTTCTCGACGACGACCGAAAGGTGCGGCTTTGGTACAGCCAGTACAGCACGCCGCGAAGTGGATCTCAGACCCGCATCGGCTGCGGCGACTCCCGCAGCGAGGCGTCCGGACCGGGGTACTCGCGGATGACCTCGTAGCGGGTGTTGCGCTCGACCGGCCGGAAGCCCGCCTCGCGGATGAGCTCGAGCAGGTCGTCGCGGGTGAGCTTGTTGGGCGTGCCGTAGTTGTCCGCGTCGTGGGTGATCTTGTACTCCACGACCGAGCCGTCCATGTCGTCCGCGCCGTACTGCAGGGCGAGCTGGGCGGTCTGGACGCCGTGCATCACCCAGAACACCTTCACGTGCGGCACGTTGTCGAACAGCAGCCGCGAGACCGCGAAGGTCTTGAGCGCCTCGGCGCCCGTCGCCATCGACGTGCGCGCCTGCAGGCGGTTACGGATCTTGCCGTCCTTCATGTCCACGAAGTCGTGCTGGTAGCGCAGCGGGATGAAGACGTGGAAGCCGCCGGTCTCGTCCTGCAGCTCGCGCAGCCGCAGCACGTGGTCCACGCGGTGGCGGGGCTCCTCGATGTGGCCGTAGAGCATCGTGCAGGGGCCCTTGAGGCCCTTGGAGTGCGCCAGACGGTGGATGCGCGACCAGTCCTCCCAGTGGGTGTCGTGGTCGACGATGTGCTGGCGGACCTCCCAGTCGAAGATCTCCGCACCGCCACCGGTCAGCGACTCCAGACCGGCGTCGATCAGCTCGTCGAGGATCTCGTCGGCGGGCAGCCCGGAGATCTTCTCGAAGTGCTGGATCTCGGTGGCGGTGAAGGCCTTCAGGGAGACGTTCGGCAGCGCTTCCTTCAGCGCCCGCAGGGAGCGCGGGTAGTAGCGCCAGGGCAGGGTCGGGTGCAGGCCGTTGACGATGTGCAGCTCGGTGAGGTTGTCGTTCTCCATCGCCTTGGCGAGGCGGACGGCCTCCTCGATGCGCATGGTGTACGCGTCCTTCTCGCCCGGCTTGCGCTGGAACGAGCAGTACGCGCACGACGCCGTGCACACGTTGGTCATGTTGAGGTGGCGGTTGACGTTGAAGTGGACGACGTCGCCGTTCTTGCGCGTGCGCACCTCGTTGGCCAGGCCGCCCAGCCAGGCCAGGTCGTCGGACTCGTACAGAGCGATGCCGTCCTCGCGGGTGAGCCGCTCACCGGCGTGCACCTTCTCCTCCAGCTCACGCTTGAGCCCCGCGTCCATGGATGCGCCCGCCTCTCTGTCACTTCCGCTGCTGCGGCAACCTCAACGAGCGTACTCCCCCGCTCTCACGCCTCCTCGGGGAGCTCACCCACCCGGTTCTCCCACTTGGTGGACAGCACGATGGTCGTCCTGGTGCGGCTGACGCCCTTGGTGCCGGACAGGCGGCGGATGGTGCGCTCCAGGCCGTCCACGTCGCCGACGCGGACCTTGAGCATGTACGAGTCGTCGCCGGCGATGAACCAGCAGTCCTCGATCTCCTCCAGGTCGCGCAGTCGGCGGGCCACGTCCTCGTGGTCGGCGGCGTCCGAGAGCTGAATGCCGATCAGGGCGGTGACGCCCAGGCCGAGCGACGCGGAGTTGACGGTCGCGCGGTAGCCGGTGATGACGCCCGCCGCCTCCAGGCGGTTGATCCGGTCCGTGACGCTCGGCCCGGACAGGCCGACCAGCCTGCCCAGCTCCGCGTACGAGGCCCGGCCGTTCTCCCGTAGAGCCTGGATGAGCTGCCTGTCCACCGCGTCCATTGCCTGGCACCTTTCAATAATCAGCGAAGTCGCCGGTTTACGTGTAGAATCTAAGGCGTACGGGGCTCCCGGCCCCATAAATCTTTCACCAGATCAGCGAATCAACGACGATCCTTCGATCTCAGGAGTGAAGCGCCCGTGTACTCGATCGAGATGGCCTACGCCCGCATGCGTGAGCTGCAGGACCTGGCCAACCGCTCGCGTGCCCACCAGTCCGCCGACGCGCACCGCGCGAACGAGAAGCCCCGCTTCCGCCGCGCCAAGAAGCGCTAACCCGCGCGGCGGGGACCACTGGCACCACCGAGTTCTCCTTCCCACCGGCGGTACAGCCGGTGCGGCACCCCCGCCGCGTCCAGCACCCTCCCGGCGACGAAGTCCACCAGATCCTGGATGTGCGTCGCCCCCGCGTAGAACGCCGGCGAGGCGGGCAGCACCACGGCTCCCGCTTCGTCGAGCGCCACGAGCTGCCTGAGCGTCTGACCGCTGAGCGGCGTCTCGCGCACCGCGACGATCAACGGCCGTCGCTCCTTGAGCGTCACGCTCGCCACCCGCTGCAGAAGGTCCTTCGACAGACCCATGGCCACTCCGGCCACACAGGCCGTGCTCGCCGGGACGATCAGCATCCCCTTCACGGGGTACGAGCCCGACGACGGCCCGGCGGCGAGGTCGCCCGCCGCCCAGTACCGCACGTCGGACACGTCGGCGTCGAAGGTCGCCGGCTTGCCGTCCGCCCCCAGCGCCAGCCAGGCGCGCAGGTCGTCCCGCCAGTGCGCGTCCCGGAACGCGATCCCGGTCTCGTCCAGCAGCGTCAGCCGCGAGGCCCGGCTGACCACCAGGTCCACCGCCTCGCCCGCCGCCAGCAGCCCGCGCACCACTGCCGCGGCGTACGGCGTCCCGGACGCGCCGGAGACGCCCACCACCCACGGCCGGCGCTGCGTTGTGTGTTCATACCGCTCCACGCCCCGAGCCTATCCGCAGGCCGCAGTCACGGCCGAAAAGTCCTTTGACATGCTTAATCTTCCTGGCATTGATTAGGTTTTGCCCAGGATCAGTCAATTGGGGGGGCCATCATCCACCGCACGCACAAGGGCCTGGCCGCACTCGGCGGCCTGGCGCTCATAGCCGCCGCATCCACCGCCTGCGAGCCCGGCAAGGTCGGCACCGCGGCCAAGGTCCAGCGGGCCTTCGACAACCTGGGCAAGCAGAAGGCCTACTCCGCCGAGATGTCCGTCGACGCGAACGCGGAGAAGATCTACGACGTCCTCAAGGACACGGACGACTTCGACCGCGGCGACGCCGACATGCTCGCGGGCCTGAAGTACTCCTTCTCGGCCACCTACGACAAGCCGCTCAAGGACGTCACCGACAAGGACGACAAGAGCGCGAAGATCGCCTACAAGGTGGTCCGCGGCGGCAAGCAGCTCGTCGAGGTCCGCTCCACCGACGGCAAGTCCTATGTGCGCACCGACCTCAAGGAGGTCGTCTCCCTCGTCCAGAAGTCCGGCAAGGACGGCGGGGGCTCGGAGCCGGGCGCTCCGGGGGCGGTCATCGACGAGATGACGAAGAAGGCCGACCGGCTGCCCGCTGACATGGGCGGGGTCAAGAGCGCCCTCAAGGGCGAGTGGGTCGTCCTCGACAACGCCGCCGCCGAGGAGTTCGCCAAGTCCCAGGGCGCCGGCGACACCCCCGGCGCGCCGAACCCCCTCTCGCCGGACGGCAAGTCCCAGAAGCGGTTCCTCGACGCCTTCCGCAAGGCGCTCGGCGACGAGGCGCACTTCAAGGACGCGGGCAAGAAGAACGGCGTGGACCACGTGCTGGTCACCGTCCCCGCGAAGAAGGTCGCCGAGGACGTCAAGGAGGGCCTCAAGCCGCTGAAGGACAAGCTGAATCCTTTCGGCAAGCAGGACAAGGGCAAGGACGACAGCCTCGAGGACCTCCCCGAGAAGCTCACGGCCGACGTCGCCATCAAGAACGGCACGCTCACCGGGCTGACCGTCGACGCCGCCCAGTTCGACAAGAAGGCCAAGGGCCACCTGCCGCTGACCATCACCGTCAAGAACGGCGACGCCGCGGCCGTCGAGGCCCCCTCCGGCGCCCAGGAACTCAAGCCGCAGGACCTCCTCCGCGCGCTCATGACCATGGGCGCCGACCGACTCGCCGACGAGGGCGGGGCGCACGGGCGCCCGGAGAAGACCGGCTTCGAAGGCATCTGACGGCGGGACGGACACAAAGGGGCGGCCCCACCTCTCAAGGTGGGGCCGCCCCTTTACGTCCGTACGGCTGTGTCCGTACGTGCGGTCAGGACACCGTCAGGCCCCGCACCAGCAGGTCGAGCAGCGCGCAGGCGAAAAGCGCGATACCGACGAAACCGTTGACCGTGAAGAACGCGCGGTTGAGCCGCGAGAGGTCGTGCGGCTTGACGATCGTGTGCTCGTACAGGAAGGCGCCCGCCACGACCACCAGCCCGGCCCAGAAGAACACTCCGGCGCCGACGGCCAGCGCGTACCAGACCAGCAGGCCCGTGGTGATCGCGTGACAGACCCGCGCGCCGTACAGCGAGGCCGGGACGCCGAAGCGGGCCGGGGTGGACTTCACCCCGTGCTCACGGTCCGACTCCACGTCCTGGCAGGCGTAGATCAGGTCGAAGCCGCCGATCCAGACGCCCACGGCGAGGCCCAGGATCACCGACTCCCAGGACCACTTCCCCGTCACCGCCAGCCACGCGCCCACCGGCGCCATGGCCTGGGCGAGGCCCAGGATCGCGTGCGGGAAGTGGGTGAAGCGCTTGCCGTACGGATAGACCACCATCGGGATCACGGCGATCGGCGCGAGCGCCAGGCACAGCGGGTTCAGCAGCGCGGCGGCACCGAGGAAGAAGACCACGGCCACCCCCGCCCCGGTCCACGCCGAGCGCACCGACACCGCGCCCGTCACCATCTCCCGGCCCGCCGTGCGGGGGTTGCGGGCGTCGATCTCACGGTCGATGACGCGGTTGCAGGCCATCGCGAAGGTGCGCAGTCCCACCATGGCGACGGTGACCAGCAGCAGCCGCACCCAGTGGATGTTCCTGTCCAGCTGGAACATCGCCGTCAGGGCGGCGATGTAGGCGAAGGGCAGCGCGAAGACCGAGTGCTCGATCATCACCAGGCGCAGGAACGCCTTGGTCCGGCCCGGTTGGGCGACGACGGCCGTGGTCACAGCCCGTACTCCTTCCAGCGGCGGTCGACCGTGGCGGCCGTCTCGGGGTCCGACTCGACCATCCGCGGCCAGCCTCCGTCGCGGGTGTAGCCCTCCTCGGGCCACTTCGCGGTGGCGTCGATGCCCGCCTTGCCGCCCCAGAACTGCTGGTAGGAGGCGTGGTCGAGGTGGTCGACCGGGCCCTCGACGACGGTGAGGTCGCGGGCGTAGTCGGTGTTGCCCAGGGCCCGCCAGGACACCTCGTGCAGGTCGTGGACGTCGCAGTCGGAGTCGACGACGATGATCAGCTTGGTCAGCGACATCATGTGCGCGCCCCAGATGGCGTGCATGACCTTCTGGGCGTGCTTGGGGTACTTCTTGTCGATCGAGACGATCGCGCAGTTGTGGAAGCCGCCGGACTCCGGCAGGTGGTAGTCCACGATGTCGGGGACGATCACCTTCAGCAGCGGCAGGAAGAAGCGCTCGGTGGCCCGGCCCAGCGGCCCGTCCTCCGTCGGCGGACGGCCGACGACGATCGACTGCAGCAGCGGGCGTCGCCGCATGGTGACGCAGTCGATGGTGAGCGCCGGGAAGTCCTCCTGCGGCGTGTAGAAGCCGGTGTGGTCGCCGAAGGGGCCCTCGGGAAGCATCTTCCCGGGCTCGAGCCAGCCCTCGATGACGACCTCGGCGTTGGCCGGGACCTGCAGCGGCACGGTCTTGCAGTCGACCATCTCGACCCGCTTGCCCTGGATGAAGCCGGCGAGGAGGTACTCGTCGATGTCGCCGGGCAGCGGCGCGGTGGAGGCGTACGTCACCGCCGGCGGGCAGCCGAAGGCGATGGCGACCGGCAGGCGCTCGCCGCGCTTGGCGGCCACCTGGTAGTGGTTGCGGCTGTCCTTGTGGATCTGCCAGTGCATGCCGATGGTGCGCTTGTCGTGGCGCTGCAGGCGGTAGAGGCCGAGGTTCCGGACGCCGGTCTCGGGGTGCTTGGTGTGGGTGAGACCGAGGTTGAAGAAGGAGCCGCCGTCCTCGGGCCAGGTGAACAGCGCCGGCAGCTGCTCGAGGTCGACGTCGTCGCCGGTGAGGACGACCTCCTGGACCGGCGCGTCCTTGACCTTCTTCGGCGGTACGTGCGCCATCGCGCCCAGCTTGCCGAAGGCCTCCCGCATGCCGATGAAGCCCTGCGGCAGCTCGGGCTTGAGCAGCCCGCCGATCTTCTCGCTGATCTCCTCGTAGGACGTGAGGCCGAGGGCCTTGAGGAGCCGGCGGTCGGTGCCGAAGACGTTCATGGCCAGCGGCATCGCCGCGCCCTTGACGTTCTCGAAGAGCAGCGCGGGACCGCCCGACTTGTTCACTCTGTCGACGATCTCCCCGATCTCCAGGTACGGGTCGACTTCAGCCTTGATGCGCTTGAGATCGCCATCGCGCTCCAGTGCCCGCAGGAAGGAGCGAAGATCGTCGTAAGCCATGCGTTCCAGTATCGAGCACGCACTACCCTGGACCCGTCACGGGGGCCGCCGAGCGGCCCGCATCACCGCTCTCCGGGGGCCGCCGCCATGCTCAGGTATCTGCCGTTCCTGCTGATCCTGGCGTTGTGGATCTATGCCTTCATCGACTGCCTGAACACTCCGGAGAACGAGGTACGGGGCCTGCCGAAGCTGGCGTGGGTGTTCGTCATCCTGCTCTTCGGCGAGGTGCTCGTGGGCCCGGTGGCCTGGCTGGTCGCCGGCCGGCCCCGCACCCGTACGCACACCCGCCCGGCGCGCCGGGAGTGGGTGGCACCGGACGACAACCCGGAGTTCCTGCGCTCGCTGAGGAAGGACGACGACAAGGACCCGGGCGGCGAGGGCCCGAAGGGTTAGGCCGGCGGGCTAGTCCAGCCGCCCGGACTCGTAGCGCTCCCTCAGCTCGCGCCAGCGGTCCATCGTCCACTGCGACCAGTCGGCCGGCTGCCCACCGAGGGCCTGCAGCAGGTACTCGAAGTGGTGGTGCCAGCCGGCGAGGCAGTCCAGGCGGACGTCGTCGGGCCCGGTCATCTCGTTGGTGAAGTGCAGCAGCGTCCCGCCCACGCCCAGCGGCCCGCGCTCCAGCTCGAAGCGGATCCGCCCGTGGATCTCGACGGTGTACTCGACGAGCTGCGTCGGATCCCAGGCGGTCACCCGGCCGGGAGCGACCGTGGCGTGGCCCTTGGCGTCGGTGTTCTGCCACCGCAGCGTGATCGCCCCGCCCTCGCGCTGCTCGAACGGATCGGCGACGGCCAGCCACGCCGGCAGCCCCTCGGGGGTGGCGATGGCGGCCCACACCTCGTCGACGGGGTACGGGATCGACAGCTCGTAGCGCAGGACGTGGATGTCGCCCTTGGTCTCGGACGCGCCGTAGGGGGAGGGGATCTCCATGGGTCCACGTCTAACACGGTCGGCAGCGGCTCGCCTGCCGGCGCTCGCGCGAAGGCCCGCTCCCCCGAACGAGGAAGCGGGCCTTCGTACGCGCGCGTGGCGCGAGGGTACGGTCACACCCCCGCGTAGGAGTGCTTGCCGCTCAGCAGGATGTTCACGCCGTAGTAGTTGAAGAGGTAGCAGGCGAAGGCCAGCAGGGCCAGGTAGGCGGCCTTGCGGCCCTTCCAGCCGGCGGTGGCGCGGGCGTGGAGGTAGCAGGCGTAGGCGACCCAGGTGATGAAGGACCAGACCTCCTTGGGGTCCCAGCCCCAGTAGCGGCCCCAGGCGGCCTCGGCCCAGATCGCGCCCGCGATGATCGTGAACGTCCACAGCGGGAAGACGGTGGCGTTGATGCGGTACGCGAACTTGTCGAGCGTGGCGGCCGACGGCAGGCGGGAGAGGACGTTGTCCCAGGCGCCGGCGGGGCGGCCCTCGGCGGCGTGCGCCTCGTGGGCGTCGCGGAAGAGGTAGAACAGGCTCGACGTCGCGCCCACCCACAGCGCCGCGCCCGAGAGGATGGCGCAGGAGACGTGGATCCACAGCCAGTACGAGTGCAGGGCGGGCACCAGCTGGTCGCTGTCGGTGTAGAGCACGGAGACGGCCAGGCCCAGGTCGAGGAGGATCGACGTGGTCAGCGGCAGGCCCAGCCAGCGGACGTTCTTCTTGGCGACGAGCAGGCCGAGGTAGACGCCGACGGCGGCCATGGCGAAGGTCGTGGAGAACTCGTACATGTTGCCCCACGGCGCCCGCTGCACCGACAGGGCGCGGCTGAGCACGCCGCCCACGTGCAGGGCGAAGGCCAGCACGGTCAGGGAGACCGCGATGCGGCCGTAGAGGTCGCCCTTCTCGCTGCCGCCCGCGGCGCCGGGGCCGTCGGGGACGTCACGGCTGCCGGGGGCGGAGCGGGTGACGACCTTGGGGCGCTCCAGGACGGCCGTGCCGCCGCTCTGCGCGCTCTTGGCGGTGGTGACGGTCACCGCGGCCGCGGCCGGCGCCGTGAGCGCGGCCGCGGTCCGGCCGACGGCGCTGCGGCTGCCGAAGACCCACTCCGCGATGTGCGCGAGGAAGGCGAGGGTGTAGACGGCCATGGCCGAGTAGACCAGCACATTGCTGATGTGGGCCAGGTTCTCGTTGGTTGCGGCGGCGAGGGTCACGCGCGCGCTCCTTCGGACGTTTCGGCGGGGGCTTCGGGGGCTGGGGAGGCGCCTTCGCGGGCGTCGTCGGCGGGCGCGTCCGGCGCGGCGGCCCCGGAGTCGTCGCCCTCGGCGTCACCGGTGGCGTCGCCGGCCACCTGCGGGGCGTCGGGCTGCAGGGCCGCGGCCAGGTCGGCGAGCTCCTCGGGCAGCCGGGCGGACTCGCTGCGGCCGAGGCCGGCCAGCTCCACGACCGTGGTGCCGTCCGCGCCCCTGACCGCCCGCACCCACACGCGGCGGCGCTGGATGAACAGCGACCCGGCCAGGCCGACCAGCGCGGCGACGGCGCCGGCCAGCGCGGCGCCGTTGCCCGGCTTCTGGGACACCTGGAAGGTGGCCCACTGCCGGATGCCGTCGAAGTGCAGCGTGCCCGCGCCGTCCGGCAGCGTCATGGTGTCGCCGACCTTCATGGCCTGGGCGAAGGCCCTGCCGTCCGGGTTCTTGAACTGCTTCATCTTCGTCGTGTCGAGCTGGTACACGCTCTGCGGCACGCCCGAGTCGACGCCGAGGCTGCCCCGGTAGGCGGTCAGCACCAGCCGCGGATTGTCCAGCGCGGGGAACTGGCTGAACATGGTGCCGGTGCGCAGGTCCAGCGTCGGCACGAAGTTGCCCTGGAAGCCGAGGTCGTCGGGCTTGCCGTCCTTGTCGCGGTAGTCGGCCACCTTCAGCACCGAGGTCTCGGTGACGTTGCTGTCCAGCGGCAGCGAGGGGATCGGGCCCTTGAAGGCGATGTCGCCCTTGCCGTCGCGGACGGTGACCATCGGGGCGTAGCCGTGGCCGATGAGGTAGACCTTCGAGCGGGTCGTCTCCAGCGGCTCGTTCACCTTGATGGTGGCCTTGCGGCGCTCGGCGCCGGGCTTGTCCCGGTAGGTGACGTGGGCGGCGTAGTCGCGCGGCGTGCCCTTCTGGGGGCCGGTGCGCTCGTAGCTCCCGGAGAAGCTGTCGAGGTCGAAGTCGAAGGGGTCGAGGTCGTCGGCGTCGAACAGCGAGCCGGCCTTGAAGTCGTCGTACTGGGTGAGGTTGTTCGCGAAGCCGTCGCCCTCGACGACGAGCTTGCCGCCCTCGGACTTCCACAGCTGGCCGGAGGCGAAGGCCACCAGCAGCACGATCAGGGAGATGTGGAAGAGGAGGTTGCCCGCCTCGCGGAGGTAGCCCTTCTCGCCGCCGACCGAGTCCGCGGCCGTCTCGGTGCGGAAGCGGCGCCGCTTGAGGATCCGGCCGGCCGCGGCCAGCACCTGCTCCGGCTCCGCCGACGTGCGCCAGGTGGCGTGGGCGGGCATCCGGTCCAGGTGGCGCGGGGCGGCCGGCGGGCGGCCGCGCAGCTGGCCGACGAACTGCCAGGTGCGCGGGATGATGCAGCCGATGAGGGAGACGAACAGCAGGATGTAGATCGCGGAGAACCACACCGAGCTGTAGACGTGGAAGAGCCCGAGCTTCTCGTACAGGGGCGCGAGGGTCTCGTGCTCCTTCTGCCACTGCTCGGCCTTGAGCTGGTCCACGCCGGTCTGCGGCACGAGCGAGCCGGGGATGGTGGCGAGCGAGAGCAGGAACAGCAGCAGCAGCGCCACCCGCATGGACGTCAGCTGGCGCCAGAACCAGCGCACCCAGCCCGTCGCCTCGCGCGCGGACCAGGCCAGCCACCCCAGCGCGCCGGGAGCGCGCACGCCGCCGAAGGAGCCGGGCATCGCCTGGCCCCGGTCCTCGGCGGGGGCGGTGGACATCCGCGCGCCCGCGGCGCCGGCCTCGGATTCCTCCGGGGCCGGTGCGGATGCGCTCTTATCGGTCTTGGCCATCGATCAGATCCCAGGGGTGAAGTTGCTCGACCACGTCTGCAGGTCCGCGACCATGCTGTCCCACAAACCTGTGACGAGGAGCAGGCCGACCGCGACGAGCATCCCGCCGCCGATCCGCATGACCCACGCATAGTGCCGCTTGACCCAGCCGAACGCGCCCAGCGCCCGCCGGAACGCCACGGCCGCCAGGACGAACGGCACGCCCAGCCCCGCGCAGTAGGCGACGGTCAGCAGCGCGCCGCGGCCGGCGCTGGCCTGCTGCGAGGACAGGGAGAGCACGGCGCCGAGCGTCGGCCCGATGCACGGCGTCCAGCCGAGCCCGAAGAGGACGCCCAGCAGCGGCGCGCCCACCAGGCCCATGGTGGGCCGGGTGTGGAAGCGGAACTCGCGCTGGCCGAAGAGGTTGAAGGCCCCCATGAAGCCGAGGCCGAGCAGGATCGTCACGCCGCCCAGCACCAGGGAGATCGTCTGCTTGTGGGCGAGCAGCGTCTCGCCGAAGAAGCCGAAGAGGGCGCCGAAGGAGACGAAGACGGCGGTGAAGCCGAGGACGAAGAGCGAGGTGCCCAGGGCCATCCGGCCGCGCTTGGCGTCGGCCATGTCGGCGCCGCTGACGCCGGTGACGTAGGAGAGGTAGCCGGGGACGAGCGGCAGCACGCACGGCGAGAAGAAGGAGACCAGCCCGCCGAGCACCGCCACGGGCAGGGCCAGGAGCAGGGCGCCGGTCTCGACGGTCTGGTTCACGTCGCCCACGGCGGCCAGGGTGATCGTGGCGGTCACCGGGGTCACTTCTCCGCGACCAGCGGGTCGAGCGTCTTGCGCAGCTCGTCCTCGGTCAGCGCCTTCAGGGCGCGGGCCGCGATCTTCCCGTCCCGGTCGATGAAGATCGTCGAGGGGATGGCCTGCGGGTTGAGGCTGCCCTTGGGGAAGCGCAGCAGCAGCTTGCCGGAGGAGTCGTACAGGCTCGGGTACGGAACCTCGAACTCCTTCTCGAACTTCAGGCCGGGGGCGGGGTCGGGGTCGCGGGTGTCGAGCCCGACGAACTGCACGCCCTTGGCCTTGTAGTCGTTGGCGACCTTGACGAGGTTGGGCGCCTCGGCGCGGCAGGGCGAGCACCACGAGCCCCAGACGTTCAGGACGACGATCTTGCCCTTGTAGTCGCCGGCGACGTCGAGGTCCTTGCCCTCCAGGGTCTTGCCCGTGAGGTCCGGCGCGGCCTGTCGGTCCCCGCGCTCCTTGACCACGCTCACCCCGCCCGTGCCCTGCACGAACTGGGTCTGCCCCCCGCTGCCGGAGGTCTTGCCGGAACCGCAGGCGCTGAGCGTCAGCGCCGCCAGGACGGCGACGGCGGCGGCCGGCAGGGTGGTACGACGGCGTGAAAGTGGGCGTCGAAGGGCGCGGCAGGCACTCATGTGAAAAGTTTCGCATGGGCGGTTTGGGGATCTTCCGCACCCCCCTCGGTCCGCTTCGGCCCCCTCCACCGCCCGGCCTGCGGCGGCCCGCCGTTCTCAGTCGGCCTTGGCGCTCCATTTCTCGCCCACGTCGAGCCGGCGCAGCTTCTTCAGCACCGCCGGGCTCTGCACATCGAGCCAGTCGACGAATTGCCGGAAGGACACCACGCGGACGTCACGCCGCTTGTCGTCGGCCATGTATTTGAACGCCTCCTCCACGGCGTCCATGTAAATCCCGCCGTTCCATTCCTCGAAGTGGTTTCCCACGAAGAACGGCGCCCGGTTCGTCTCGTAGGCCCGGTCGAAGCCGGCGATGTACGCCTCGGTGGCCTGCTTTCGCCAGGCGGGGTAGTTGTACGAGGCTCCCCGCGTCGTGTTCTTCGACTGGTTGGCGAGGATGTTGTAGTCCATCGAGAGGACTTCGAAAGAGTGACCCGGGAAGGGCATCTGCTGCAGCGGAAGGTCCCAGATCCCGTGTTTCTTCCCCGGCCACACCTGCTGGCCGCCGGCGGAACTCGCGTCGTAGCGCCAGCCGAGTTTCGCGGCGGTCGGCAGGAGATTGTCCTGGCCGAGCAGGCAGGGGGTGCGGGCGCCGACGAGTTCCTTGCGGTAGTCGAAGGGCAGCGGCTCGAGGTCGGTGAATCCGGTGTGGGTCCGCCAGCGGGTGACGAAGGAGACGGCCTGCTCGATCTCGGATTCCCAGTCCGCGGGCGTCCAGTGGGCGACCGATCCGCTGCCGGAGCAGAAATGCCCGTTGAAGTGCGTGCCGACCTCGTGGCCCTCGAGCCAGGCCTGGCGCAGGCAGGTGAGCGTGGTCCTGATGTGCCCGTCGGTCAGGTAGCCGATGTCGGACGCGCCCACAGGGTTGTTCGGCGGCTCGTAGACCTCCTTCTTGGACTCGGGAAGAAGGTAGATGCCGGAGAGGAAGAACGTCATCTTCGCGTCGTGTTCCCGGGCCAGCTTCAGGAAGCGGGGGAAGAGGCCGTTGCCGACCTCGCCCGCCCCGTCCCAGGAGAAGATCACGAACTGCGGGGGCTTCTGACCGGGCTCCAGCGGCTCCGGCTTGGGGGGCTGGTGGGGCTGCTTGCCCGCGTCGGCCGTGGAGCCGTCGCCCAGGAGCCGGGCCTTGGCGGCCGGCTTGGCGGCGGGATCCACCTGCTTCGGGCCCGGCCCGCCGGCCGGGCCCGAGCCCGAAGAACACCCCGCGACCGTGCCCAGCGCGGCGGCCGCCCCCACCCCCAGTTCGAGGAGACCTCGTCGGCTGATGTCGCGCATGTCGTCTCCGTCCAGATCGATGCGCCCCAATACCATATGTCGTCCATATAAATGGACATTGGGTATGAGGGCGCGCCGAGCTACGACGGTTGCGCTCTTTTACTCGCCTTTAGGGGGGTATCGCAGTGCGGACCTGACCGAGCGCCAGGGCGCACACCCCCGCGCATCGGACACGCCCTAGGCGCCGAAGGCCTTCGCGCCGCCCTTCACCGGCTTGGCACCCGCCAGCAGATGCGCCGGGACCAGATCACGCGCGGGCTCGCTGTAGCCCACCGAAACGATCCTGTCCCCCCGGTAGGTGAACGTCGTCAGGCTCGCCAGCGTGCACTGCCGCCTGCGCGGGTCGTGCCACAGCCGGCGCTTCTCCACGAAGCTGCGCACGATCCAGATCGGCAGCTGATGACTCACCAGCACGGCCTCATGACCGCGCGCCGCGTCCTTCGCCGCGTCCAGCGCGCCCATCATCCGCACCACCTGCTCGACGTACGGCTCCCCCCACGACGGGCGGAAGGGGTTCGTCAGGTGCTTCCAGTTCGCCGGCTTGCGCAGCGCCCCGTCGCCCACCCCGAAGGTCTTGCCCTCGAAGACGTTCGCCGCCTCGATCAGCCGCTCGTCCGTCGCCAGGTCCAGCCCGTGCGCCTTGGCGACCGGCATCGCCGTCTCCTGCGCCCGCTCCAGCGGGGAGGCCACGACGTACGTCACGTCCCGGTCCGCCAGGTGCTCCGCCACCCGGTCCGCCATCCGCCGGCCCAGGTCCGACAGGTGATAGCCCGACCGCCGCCCGTACAGCACGCCGTCCGGGTTGTGCACCTCGCCGTGACGCATCAGGTGGACGACGGTGATGTCGTCCCGCTTCTTCTCCGTGCTCACTTACTTCCCCTCCTCGGTCGCCTCGGCCGCCGCGCGCGCCGCCGCCGGCAGCGCCGCCGCGATCCGCTCCACCGCCGCCGCGTCGTGCGCCGTCGAGACGAACCACGACTCGAACGCCGACGGCGGCAGGTACACGCCCTGCGACAGCATCGAGTGGAAGAAGGCGTTGAAGCGGAACGACTCCTGCGCCTTCGCCTCGTCGTAGTTCCGCACCTCACGGTTGGTGAAGAACACCGAGAACATGTTGCTCGCCGTCTGCAGACGGTGGGCCACGCCCTGCTTGGTCAGCGCCTCGCCCACCAGCCCGCTGATCTCGGCGGACACCGCGTCCACCCGCTCGTACGCCGCGTCGTCCAGCAGCCGCAGCTGCGCCAGGCCCGCCGCGGTCGCCACCGGGTTACCCGAGAGCGTGCCGGCCTGGTAGACCGGGCCCGCCGGGGCCAGGTGGGCCATCACGTCCTCCCGGCCGCCGAACGCCGCCGCCGGGAAACCGCCGCCCATGACCTTGCCGAACGTCATCAGGTCCGGCTTGACGCCGTCGATGCCGTACCAGCCCGCCTTCGACGTACGGAAACCCGTCATCACCTCGTCGGAGATGAACAGCGCGCCGTTCTTGGCGCAGGCGTCCCGCAGCCCCGCGTTGAAGCCCGGCAGCGGCGGGACGACGCCCATGTTGCCCGGCGACGCCTCGGTGATCACGCAGGCGATCTCACCCGGGTGGGCGTGGAAGGCGGCGTGCACCGCCTCCAGGTCGTTGTACGGCAGCACGATGGTGTCCCCGGCCTGCGCGCCCGTGACACCCGGCGTGTCCGGCAGGCCGAACGTGGCCAGCCCGGAGCCGGCCGCGGCCAGCAGCGCGTCCACGTGACCGTGGTAGCAGCCCGCGAACTTGATCACCTTGGCCCGGCCGGTGAAGCCGCGCGCCAGCCGGATCGCCGACATCGTCGCCTCGGTGCCCGAGGACACCAGACGCACCTGCTCGACCGGCTCGATCCGGGCGACGATCTCCTCGGCCAGCGCCACCTCGCCCTCACCGGGCGTACCGAAGGAGGTGCCGCGCGCGACGGCCTCCTGCACCGCGGCGATCACCTCGGGGTGGGAATGGCCGAGAATCATCGGCCCCCATGAACACACGAGGTCCACATATTCCCGGCCATCCGCGTCCGTCAGGTACGGACCGGTGCCGGAAACCATGAACCGGGGCGTACCGCCCACGGCGCGGAACGCCCGGACCGGAGAGTTCACGCCACCGGGCGTCACGACCGCCGCACGGTCGAAGAGCGTCTGCGAGACTGGGGCACTGTATGGGTAGCTCACGCTAGCCATGGTCTCAGAGCGTCCCGGCCGGTCGCGTCCGGGCGTTTCGCACGGCGCCCACGGGGGAGGTCTCTGAGACGATGATCTGGTTGCGCGGCGGGGGCTGTGCTGCGTAAAAAAGCGGTCGGGTGGAGATATGCATCGCGGTGGCGGACTGGGCGAGGGCACCGATGACCTGGGGCCCGAGCGAGCCCAGCGCGCCCAGCGGGGCCGGCACCGCCGCGAAGAGCACCACCAGGAGCACATCGAGCACAGCACGGGAAGCAGGAGTGGCCGAGTGGGGGTGACCTACAAGTACTTCGGGGCCCCCAACGGCGCGACCGCGGCCCGGGTTCCCATCTCCATGCGCCCCGAGGAGCTCGGCGGCGACGAGCTGGGCATGGGCGGCATGTTCACCAAGATCAAGCCGGAGACGGTGGCCGCCATGGTCCTCACCGGCATCGAGGGCATACCCCTGCACAAGGTCCCCCCGCTCGAACTGGTGGTTCTCCACCCCGACTACGCCGTGGTCAAGCTCCCCATGACCGTGGTCGACCCGCTGCGCGGTATTGGCGAGGAATCGGTGGGCGCGGCGGCGTTCATCTGGTCCACGGTCCCCGACCGCGGCGGCCCCCGCGACGCCTTCTCGGTCTACCGGCTGCTGCACGAATGGCAGGACTTCTCCCACCGCCTGCACGAGGCGGGACACCAGCCGTACTGCCTGGTCTGGCCGTAGAAACCACCCCGAACCACCCCAAGGGCGGCGAGGGGCCCGGGGCGGACACGCCCTAACCTTCCCCCATGCCGATCGCCCGCTCCACCACCCTCTTCCTCCTCGCCGCCCTCCTCGAGATCGGCGGCGCCTGGCTCGTCTGGCAGGGCGTCCGCGAGCACCGCGGATGGACCTGGGCCGGCGCCGGCATCATCGCCCTGGGTGCCTACGGCTTCGTCGCCACCCTCCAGCCGGACGCGCACTTCGGCCGGATCCTCGCCGCGTACGGCGGCGTCTTCGTCGCCGGCTCCCTCGCCTGGGGCATGGCCGCCGACGGCTTCCGCCCCGACCGCTACGACATCGCCGGCGCCCTGATCTGTCTGGCCGGCGTGGCGGTGATCATGTACGCGCCGCGCGGCCGCTGACCCCGGACGCCTCCCGGCCTATGCTGCGCACAGACCACGCCAGCCCCAGGAGGCCCACCCATGCGCACCCGCACCGCAGCCCCCACCGCCGTCATCACCGGCGCGAGCAGCGGCATCGGCGCCGCCACCGCCCGCCACCTGGCCGCCGCCGGCTACCGCGTCGTCCTCACCGCCCGCCGCGAGGACCGCCTCCACGCCCTCACCGAGGAACTCACCGCCGCCGGCCACCAGGCCGTCGCCTACGCCCTCGACGTCACCGACCGCGCCGCCGTCATGACCTTCGCCGTCTTCCTCGACGAATACGGCCCCATCGACGTCCTGGTCAACAACGCCGGCGGCGCCATCGGCACCGAGACCGTCGCCACCGCCGACCCCGCCGACTGGCGCACCATGTACGACGTCAACGTCCTGGGCACCCTCAACGTGACCCAGGCCCTCCTCCCCCGCCTCGTCAAGGCCGAGGGCACCCTCGTCGTCCTGTCCTCCACCGCCGGCCTCGCCACCTACGAGGGCGGCGGCGGCTACGTCGCCGCCAAGCACGGCGCCCACGTCCTCGCCGAGACCCTCCGCCTGGAACTGTGCGGCCAGCCCGTACGCGTCATCGAGATCGCCCCCGGCATGGTCCGCACCGAGGGATTCGCCCTCACCCGCTACCGCGGCGACCAGGACAAGGCCGACGCCGTCTACGCCGGCGTGGCCGACCCCCTCACCGCCGACGACATCGCCGAGACCATCACCTGGGCCGTCTCCCGCCCCCCGCACGTCAACGTCGACCTGCTCGTCGTCCGCCCCCGCGCCCAGGCCTCCAACTACAAGGTCCACCGCGAGGGCTGACCCGGCCGGGACCGAGGTCGCAGGACCCGCGACCGATGCGCAGTTGATCATGGAGCGCTACCGTCGTACGCACAGCCGCCCCGGCAGCGGGGCGGCCCGTACGAAACAGGGGGAGCCCCATGCGCGTCATCGCCTTCGACCACCTCGTCCTCAACGTCTCCGACGTCGAGCGCGCCCTGGCCTTCTACACCGGCCCGCTCGGCCTGGAGCCGGTCCGCGTGGACGAATGGCGCGCGGGCAAGGTCTCCTTCCCCTCGGTCCGCGTCAGCCCCACCACGATCATCGACCTGGTGGCCCGCGAGCGCGGCGAGTCCAACGTCGACCACATCTGCCTGACCGTCGCCCCCCTGGACTGGCAGGAGGTCGTCGCCGCCGGCACCTTCACCGTCGTCGACGGCCCCGGCCCCCGCTTCGGCGCCCGCGGCACCGCCGAGTCCCTCTACGTCCTCGACCCGGACGGCAACACGGTCGAGCTCCGCTGGTACGCCGAGGACCGCGAGCAGCAGGCGTAGGCGGGGCACGGGCCCGGGCGGATCCGCCCGGGCCTCAGCCCTTCACGCAGACGATCTGCTTGAGCTTCGCCACGACCTCGACGAGGTCCCGCTGCTGCTCCATGACCTGCTCGATCGGCTTGTAGGCGGCCGGGATCTCGTCGACCACGCCACGGTCCTTGCGGCACTCGACGCCCTGCGTCTGCTCCGCCAGGTCCCGCTCGGAGAACCGCTTCTTCGCCTGGTTGCGGCTCATCCGGCGGCCGGCGCCGTGCGAGGCGGAGTTGAACGAGTCCGCGTTGCCCAGACCGCGCACGATGTACGAGCCGGTGCCCATCGAGCCCGGGATGATGCCGTACTCGCCGCCGCCCGCGCGGATCGCGCCCTTGCGGGTGACCAGCAGGTCCACGCCCTCGTAGGTCTCCTCGGCCACGTAGTTGTGGTGGCAGGAGATGACCTCCTCGAACATGGGCTTGGCCTTCTTGAACTCCTTGCGGACGACGTCCTTGAAGATCGCCATCATGATCTCGCGGTTGTGGCGCGCGTACTCCTGCGCCCAGAACAGGTCGTGCCGATAGGCGGCCATCTGCGGGGTGTCCGCGATGAAGACGGCCAGGTCGCGGTCGACCAGGTTCTGGTTGTGCGAGAGCTTGCGCGCCTCGCCGATGTGGTACTCGGCGAGCTCCTTGCCGATGTTCCGGGAGCCGGAGTGGAGCATCAGCCAGACCGAACCCGACTCATCGAGACAGAACTCGATGAAGTGGTTTCCTCCGCCGAGCGATCCCATCTGCTTCAGCGCCCGACTCTGACGGAATTTGACCGCTTCCGCGACCCCGTCGAACCGCCCCCAGAAGTCGTCCCACCCGGCCGTCGGCAGTCCGTGCAGCCGGCGCGGGTCCACCGGGTCGTCGTGCATCGAGAAGCCGACCGGAATCGCCTCCTCGATCTTCGACCGCAGTCGCGAGAGATCGCCCGGCAGGTCGTTGGCCGTCAGCGAGGTCTTCACCGCGGACATGCCGCAGCCGATGTCGACGCCGACCGCCGCCGGGCAGACCGCGCCGCGCATGGCGATCACCGAGCCGACCGTGGCGCCCTTGCCGAAGTGGACGTCGGGCATCACGGCGAGGCCCTGGATCCAGGGCAGGGTGGAGACGTTCCGCAGCTGCTGCATGGCCACGGGCTCGACCGTGTCGGGATCCGCCCACATGCGGATCGGTACGCGGGCTCCGGGTACCTCGGTGTACGACATAACTTCCTCATTCCCCCGAAAAGTCTACAAAGCGCAAAAGCCGGACGTAAGTGCTCGTCCAGGACACTGGGACGGCAGACTCGGCGGCGCGTGCGGTAGACATTGTTTCCGGTCGCCGGTCAACGGCGGCAACCAAATATTCGGGCGAAGGGAGCCACGGACAGTGCAGCGGAGGGCGTACGCACCGGTAGCCGCACTGGCCGCGGCGGTGATGTCGGCCGCGCTCGCCGGGTGCGGCGGGGGCGGCGGGGCCGGCGGCAAGGGCATCGACGCGAAGGCCGGACAGGCGGGCTCGGCGGTGCCCGCGGGACCGCCCGGGAAGTACCACAGCCTGCCGGAGCCGTGCGGCTATGTGAGCCCGGAGACGGTGCGGCGGATGCTGCCCGGCGCGGGCGAGGGCGACGAGCAGGAGGCGGAGAAGCTCCTGCGCGGGACGGCCGCGATCACCTATGACACCGACCGCCGGGTCGGCTGCCGATGGAAGCTGGAGACGCCCAACGGCACCCGGCACCTGACGGTCGACTTCGAGCGCGTGGTGTCGTACCAGCCGGGCGTGAGCGACGAGGCGCGGGCGCAGCAGCTGTACGAGCGCCAGGCGACGGCGGCGCGCATCCCTTCGGCCGCCCCCTCGGCGAAGTCGTCCCCCTCCCCGAAGGCGTCCGCCTCGCCCTCGCCGGGGGCGAGCAGGAGCGCGGGTTCGAGCGATCCGGGTCCGGGCCCGCAGCTGGCGGACGCGTCGGTGGCGCCGTCGTCGGCGAATCCGTCGATGTCGGCGGATCCGCGGCTGGCGCCGCGGGTGCTGGACGATCTGGGGGACGACGCGTTCGTCAACGATGTGCTGGCGACGACGAGCTCGGGCGTGCACCGGGATGTGACGGTGGTCTTCCGGTCGTCGAACGTGCTGGTGACGATCGCGTACGACCAGTGGACGACGGACAAGCAGCATGTGCCCGCGAGCCAGGATCTGCAGGGCAAGGCCCAGGGCCTGGCCCGGGAGCTGGATGCGGGGCACTTCGGCAATTAGCCCCCTCGACAGGGCCCGCTTCGGCCCAGGCCGGGCGCGGGCCGCGTACCGTGCCGGTAGGCACCGTCAGGCGCCCCCGTCACCTCTGACCGAATGAGCGAAGGACCCATGCACCGACGTACAGCCCCGCGACTCGCCCGAATCCTCGCCTGCGCCGCAGTACCGGTGATGCTCGTCGCCACCGGCTGCTCCTCGGACGACGATTCGGGGGCGAAGAAGGAATCGGGCAAGCCCACGCAGTCGGCCGCGCCGAACACCTCTCCGACGATGCAGGCGGCGGCTTTCGCCAAGCTGCCGGAGGTCTGCAAGACGGTCTCGGAGAAGACGGTCGACAAGCTGGTGCCGAAGGCGGAGAAGAAGGAGGGCAAGGCCCTTCCCGCGACGGACACCAATGACGCGGCGAGCTGCATCTGGAGCGGTCTCGACGACGAGGACGTCAAGGACATGCAGTTCCGCACGATGACCGTTTCGCTGAAGCGGTTCGTCTCGGACCCGACGCTGGGTACGGGCGAGAAGCGTGCGGGTGATTTCGTGGCGAAGCAGACGACGGTGGCGGCCACGGCGGACGGCGCGAAGGACGCGAAGACGGAGAAGGCCTCGGGCATCGGTGACGAGGCGAACGTGGTGACCGCGGATTCGAAGAAGGGCGACAACGACTTCAAGAACGCGACCGTCGTCGCGCGGACCAAGAATGTGGTGATCACCGTGAAGTACAGCGGTGCGGGCTACGAGGGTGCGAAGTCGCCGAGCACGGACGACATGAAGAAGGGCGCGCAGGACGCGGCCAAGGAGGTCGTGACCTCGGTGGGCGACGCCAACAAGAAGTAGTCGCGAAGGGTACGGAAAAAGGGGCCGCCGCCCGGTGATGTTCACCGGGCGGCGGCCCTTTTCGCGTGGGCGCGTGCCGTGGGGCGCTTACGGCGCCGTGACGAGCTCGCGGACGCGGTCGGCGCCGACGGCCAGCAGCAGCGTGGGCAGGCGCGGGCCGGTGTCCCGGCTGACCAGCAGCTGGTAGAGGAGCACGAAGAAGGCGCGCTGGGCGGCCTTGAGCTCCGGGGTGGGCTTGGCGTGGGGCTCGAGCCCGGCCAGGACCTTGGGGATGCCGTAGAGCAGGGTGGTGAGCCCGTCGAGGGACCAGTGCTCGTCCAGGCCCTCGAGGAGGAGGCGCAGGGAGGCGCGGCCCTCGTCGTCGAGCGAGCCGAGGAGTTCGGCGTCGGGGGTGGCGCGGACGATGGTGCGGTTCTCGGCCGGGACCTGGGTGAGGATCCAGTGCTGGGCGCGGTCCAGGCGGGGCCGGGTCTCGTCGAGGGACGTGACCGGGTTGGCCGGGTCGAGGTCGCTGAGGATGCGCAGGGTCTGCTCGTCGTGGCCGGCGGTGATGTCGACGACGGAGGCGAGCGTGCGGTACGGCAGCGGGCGCGGGGTGCGCGGGAGCTCGCCGGCGGCGGTGCGGGCGGCGCGGCTGTGGGCCGCGGCGTCGGCGGGCAGGACGGTACCGTCGGCGACCTTGGCCTCGAGCTTGTCCCACTCGTCGTAGAGCCGCTGGATCTCCTGGTCGAAGGCGATCTTGAAGGACTGGTTGGGCTTGCGGCGGGCGTAGAGCCAGCGCAGCAGGGGCGCTTCCATGATCTTCAGCGCGTCGCCGGGGGTGGGGACGCCGCCCTTGGAGGAGGACATCTTGGCCATGCCGCTGATGCCGACGAAGGCGTACATGGGGCCGATGGGCTGCTCGCCGCCGAAGACCTTACGGACGATCTGGCCGCCGACGACGAAGGAGGAGCCGGGCGAGGAGTGGTCGACGCCGGAGGGCTCGAAGATGACGCCCTCGTAGGCCCAGCGCATGGGCCAGTCGACCTTCCAGACGAGCTTGCCGCGGTTGAACTCGCTGAGCAGCACGGTCTCGGCGTGGCCGCAGACGCAGGTGTAGGCGAGTGCGGTGGTGTCGTCGTCGTAGGAGGTGACCGTGGTGAGGTCGCGCTCGCAGACGCCGCAGTAGGGCTTGTACGGGAAGTAGCCCGCGCCGGAGCTGCCGTCGTCCTCGGCGGCGGCGCCGGAGCCCTCGGCGGCCTCGAGTTCGGCCTCGTCGACGGGCTTCTGCTGCTGCTTCTGCTGGGGCTTCTTCGGCTGGCCGGTGGCCTTGTCCTTCGTCCGGTACTGGTCGAGGATCGCGTCGATGTCGCCGCGGTGCTTGATGGCGTGCAGGATCTGCTCGCGGTAGACACCGGTGGTGTACTGCTCGGTCTGGCTGATGGGGTCGTACTCGATGCCGAGCTCGGCGAGGGCGTCGACCATCGCGGCCTTGAAGTGCTCGGCCCAGTTGGCGTACGCGGACCCGGCGGGGGCGGGGACGGAGGTCAGGGGCTTGCCGATGTGCTGGGCCCAGGACTCGTCGATGCCCTCGACGCCGGCCGGCACCTTGCGGTAGCGGTCGTAGTCGTCCCAGGACAGGACGTGGCGGACCTCGTGGCCGCGGCGGCGGATCTCGTCGGCGACCAGGTGCGGGGTCATGACCTCGCGGAGGTTGCCGAGGTGAATCGGGCCGGAGGGGGACAGGCCGGAGGCGACGACGATGGTTTTGCCGGGGGCACGGCGCTCACCTTCGGCGATGACCTCGTCGGCGAAACGGGAGACCCAGTCGGCCTCGGTGCTCTGAGCCTGAGCCACGGCACTTCCTTCCTTACGGTCCTGGCATGACCATTGTCCCAGACGGTCAGGGTGCTCCCTGGGTTGCCCGGGCGCGAGGGAATTCCCGGCGGGGTTGTGGTACATGCATGGGATACTCGGGGGGTCGAAAATGCCGCCTACCGGAATGGCTCCCATCCCATGGCTTCGGTTCCTTCCCTCGCTTCCACGCTCCACCAGCGCATCGCGGACGCTCTCTCGGCTGCCCTGCCGGAGGCCGGTGCCGCCGATCCGCTGCTGCGACGAAGCGACCGGGCGGACTTCCAGGCCAACGGCATGCTGGCGCTGGCGAAGAAGCTGAAGGGCAATCCGCGCGAGCTGGCGGCGAAGGTCGTCGAGGGGCTGCCGGTCGGTGAGGGCGAGCTGATGCGGGAGATCGAGGTCTCCGGGCCCGGCTTCCTCAACATCTCGGTGTCCGACAGGGCGATCACCGAGACGCTGGCCGCGCGTGCGGCGGACGAGCGGCTGGGCGTGCCGTTCAAGGAGCACCCGGGTGCCACGGTGATCGACTGGGCGCAGCCGAACGTGGCCAAGGAGATGCACGTCGGTCACCTGCGGAACACGGTGATCGGTAATTCGGTCGTCCGGCTTCTGGAGTTCACGGGCGAGAAGGTGATCAGCCGTCACCACATCGGCGACTGGGGCACCCAGTTCGGCATGCTCATCCAGTACCTGATCGAGCACCCGCACGAGCTGGACCACAAGGGCGGCGTGTCCGGTGAGGAGGCCATGTCGAGCCTGAACCGGCTGTACAAGGCCTCGCGCGCGCTCTTCGACTCGGACGAGGAGTTCAAGACGCGGGCCCGGCGCCGGGTGGTGGATCTGCAGGCGGGCGACGCGGAGACGATCGCGCTGTGGCAGAAGTTCGTCGACGAGTCGAAGATCTACTTCTACTCGGTCTTCGACAAGCTGGACGTGGAGATCCGCGACGAGGACATCGTCGGCGAGTCGGGCTACAACGACATGCTGGCCGAGACCTGCCGGATGCTCGAGGAGTCGGGTGTCGCGGTGCGTTCCGAGGGTGCGCTGTGCGTGTTCTTCGACGATGTGAAGGGTCCGGAGGGCAACCCGGTCCCGCTGATCGTGCAGAAGTCCGACGGTGGTTTCGGCTACGCGGCGACGGACCTGTCCGCGATCCGTGACCGTGTCTTCAACCTGAAGGCCGACACGCTGCTGTACGTGGTGGACACCCGGCAGTCGCTGCACTTCAAGATGGTCTTCGAGACCGCGCGCCGGGCGGGCTGGCTGACGGATGACGTCAAGGCCGTGCAGCTGGGCTTCGGCACGGTGCTGGGCAAGGACGGCAAGCCGTTCAAGACGCGTGAGGGCGAGACGGTCCGGCTGGTGGACCTGCTCGACGAGGCGATCGAGCGGGCGGCGGCCGTGGTGCGGGAGAAGGCCCGGGACCTGACCGAGGAGGAGATCGCCGATCGTGCCGCCCAGGTGGGCATCGGCGCGGTGAAGTACGCGGACCTGTCGACGTCGGCGGCCCGTGACTACAAGTTCGACCTGGACCAGATGGTGTCCCTCAACGGCGACACCTCGGTCTACCTGCAGTACGCGTTCGCCCGTATCCAGTCGATCCTGCGCAAGGCGGGGACGGCCGGTCCGGTGGCGCACCCGGAGCTGGCGCTGGCCCCGGCCGAGCGGGCGCTGGGTCTGCACCTGGACCAGTTCGCGGCGACGGTGGCGGAGGCGGCCGGGGAGTACGCGCCGCACAAGCTGGCCGGGTATCTGTACCAGCTGGCCTCGCTCTACACGTCGTTCTACGACCAGTGCCAGGTGCTGAGCGAGGAGAACCCGGCCGAGGTCGTGGAGAACCGCCTGTTCCTGTGCGACCTCACGGCTCGTACGCTCCACCGGGGCATGGCGCTGCTGGGCATTCGTACGCCCGAGCGGCTCTAGCCGCCGGGGGCGTCATCCGGCGCCCGCTCCGAGTTCGAACCAGATGAGCTTGCCGACCAGCCCCTGGGGCTGGTCGCGCAGGGCGAAGCCGCCCCAGCTGTCGGCGCACCACTGGACGATTCCGAGGCCGCGGCCGCGTTCGGCGGCTTCGGTGGCGTCGGGCAGGGCGACGCCGTCGAGTGCGGGGAGCCGGGGGTTGGTGTCCCATACGGCGACCCGTACGCGGTCGCCTTCGCGCTTGACGCGTACCGAGGCGGGGCCGTCGGAGTAGCGGTAGGCGTTGGTGACGAGCTCGGAGGTGAGGAGCTCGGCGGTGTCGGCGAGCTCGAGGAAGCCGTGTTCCTCGAGGATGGTGCGGAGCGTGCGTCGTGCGATGCACGGCGCCATGGGATCGGAGGGGACTTGGAGCGTGTACTCCCAGTCCTCCGTGAGTTCGGGGTCATGACTCATGCACGCCTCCGTAGCGTAAGCGGCCTGACACACACGGTAACGATGGTCGGAGCCCGTGCGGTACGCCCGCGTCGTTTCCGCGAGAGACGACCTGTGTGGGTGACGATCGTGAACTATGCACCCCGTCTCGCGTGAGCTGCGCAAACGCGAGTCCCTCGCAGTCGGCGGGTCCGGCTCGGAGACACGAATGGCGGTGCCCCCGGACCTCGTGGTCCGGGGGCACCGCCATTGCGCTGCGTGACGGGCGGCGGCCGTGCCGACCGTAGCGGCCGCTACAGCTGCCGGGCGACCTCGGTGGCCCAGTAGGTGAGGATCATGTTCGCGCCGGCGCGCTTGATGCCCGTGAGGGTCTCCATGATCGCGCGGTCGCGGTCGATCCAGCCGTTGGCGGCGGCGGCCTCGACCATCGCGTACTCGCCGGAGATCTGGTAGGCGGCGACGGGCACGTCGACGCTCTCGGCGACCTTGGCGAGGACGTCGAGGTAGGGCAGCGCCGGCTTGACCATCACCATGTCGGCGCCCTCGGCGAGGTCGAGCGCCAGCTCGCGCATCGACTCGCGGAGATTGGCCGGGTCCTGCTGGTACGTCTTGCGGTCGCCCTGCAGCGAGGAGCCGACGGCCTCGCGGAAGGGGCCGTAGAACGCGGAGGCGTACTTGGCGGTGTAGGCGAGGATCGACACGTCCTCGTGGCCGGTCTGGTCGAGGGCGTCGCGGACGACGCCGACCTGGCCGTCCATCATGCCGCTGGGGCCGACGACGTGGACGCCGGCGTCGGCCTGGACCTGGGCCATCTCGGCGTAGCGCTCGAGGGTGGCGTCGTTGTCGACACGGCCCTCGGCGTCGAGGACGCCGCAGTGGCCGTGGTCGGTGGACTCGTCCAGGCACAGGTCGGACATGATGACGAGTTCGTCGCCGACCTCGGCCTTCACATCGCGGATGGCGACCTGCAGGATGCCGTCGGGGTCCGTGCCGGGGGTGCCGAGCGCGTCCTTCTTGGCCTCCTCGGGAACGCCGAAGAGCATGATGCCGGCGACGCCGGCCTCCAGCGCCTCGACGGCGGCCTTCCGCAGGGTGTCACGGGTGTGCTGGACGACCCCGGGCATCGCCGAGATCGGCACCGGCTCGCTGACGCCCTCCCGCACGAAGGCGGGAAGGATCAGGTCGGACGGGTGCAGCCGGTACTCCGCGACCATGCGGCGCATGGCGGGGGTGGTGCGAAGGCGCCGGGGCCGGGACCCCGGGAACGTGCCGTACGTGGTGCTCAACTCCGTGCCCTTCTGCGCGATCCGGGCCGCCGCTCGCTCGGGCGGGTGACGGGATCGCCGGCCTCGAGGGCCGCGTCGCGCCGGGCCGCGCCGAACTCCGCGAGCGCCTCGGCCAGCTTGTGCACCGAGGGCTCGGGCGACAGCACGTCCACCCGCAGGCCGTGCTCCTCCGCGGTCTTCGCGGTGGCCGGGCCGATGCAGGCGATGACGGTGACATTGTGCGGCTTGCCGGCGATGCCGACGAGGTTCCGCACCGTGGAGGACGAGGTGAACAGCACGGCGTCGAAACCGCCGCCCTTGATCGCCTCGCGGGTCTCGGCCGGCGGCGGCGAGGCGCGCACGGTCCGGTAGGCCGTGACGTCGTCGACCTCCCAGCCCAGCTCGATCAGGCCCGCCACCAGGGTCTCGGTGGCGATGTCGGCGCGCGGCAGGAAGACGCGGTCGATCGGGTCGAAGACCGGGTCGTAGGGCGGCCAGTCCTCGAGCAGGCCGGCGGCGGACTGCTCGCCGGACGGCACCAGGTCGGGCTTGACGCCGAACTCGATCAGCGACTTCGCGGTCTGCTCGCCGACGGCCGCGACCTTGATGCCGGCGAAGGCACGGGCGTCGAGACCGTACTCCTCGAACTTCTCCCGCACCGCCTTGACGGCGTTGACGGAGGTGAAGGCGATCCACTCGTAGCGGCCGGTGACCAGGCCCTTGACCGCCCGCTCCATCTGCTGCGGGGTGCGCGGCGGCTCGACGGCGATCGTCGGCACCTCGCTGGGCACGGCGCCGTACGAGCGCAGCTGGTCGGAGAGCGAGGCGGCCTGCTCCTTGGTGCGCGGCACGAGCACGTTCCAGCCGAAGAGCGGCTTGGACTCGAACCAGGAGAGCCGCTCGCGCCGCTCGGCGGCGCTGCGCTCGCCGACCACGGCTATGACCGGCTGGGAGCCGTCCGCGGACGGCAGCACCTTCGCGGCCTTGAGGGTCTGCTGGAGCGTGCCGAGGGTGGCCGTCCAGGTGCGCTGGCGGGTGGTGGTGCCGGCGACGGTGACGCTGACGGGCGTCTCGGGCCGGCGGCCCCCGGCGACCAGCTCGCCCGCGGCGGCGACGACGGAGTCCAGGGTGGTGGAGACCACCGCGGTCGCCTCGCTGGTGCCGACCTCGGCCCAGCAGACGGCGGTGGCGGTGCGGGCGTCGACGAAGCGGACGTCGCCGCCCTGTCCGTCACGCAGCGGCACTCCGGCGTAGGCGGGCACGCCGACAGCCGTGGCGACGCCGGGCACCACCTCGAAGGTGATGCCGCCGTCGGCGCAGGCGAGCATCTCGTCGCCGGCGTTGCCGTCGAGGCCGGGGTCGCCGAGAACCGCACGGACGACCCGCTTGCCGCTGCGCGCGGCCGTCATGACAAGATTGGCGGTGTCCCTAAGGACCGGCACACCAACGGTCTTTGATGACTCGTCGGTAACCGTCTGGGCCGGCATGTCCACGGTGCCGCGCGCATGCGTACGCACCACGTCGAGCACCTGCGGATCGGCGATCAGGACGTCCGCGGCCGCCAGTGCCTCCACGGCGCGCAGCGTCAGCAGTCCCGGGTCTCCGGGGCCGGCACCGAGGAAGGTGACGTGCCCGTGCGCGGGGTGGTTCGGGGCGGTGGGGTTCAAAGTGCTCGCTCCCCCATAAGACCGGCCGCACCCTTGTCGAGCATCTCGGCGGCGAGTCCGCGGCCGAGAGCAAGAGCGTCCTCCTCGGACGCGGGTACGGGACCGGTGGTGGACAGCTGCACCAGCGTCGAGCCGTCGGTGGAACCGACGACGCCGCGCAGGCGCATTTCGGTGACAACCTGCCCGCTGGCCAGCAGGTCGGCCAGTGCGCCAACGGGCGCACTGCAGCCGGCCTCCAGGGCGGCGAGCAGGGCACGCTCGGCGGTCACGGCGGCCCGCGTGTGCGGGTCGTCGAGCTCGGCGAGCGCGGCGGCGAGGGGTGCGTTGGTCACGGCGCACTCGATCGCCAGGGCCCCCTGGCCGGGGGCGGGCAAAACCTGGTCGGGCTCCAGGAACTGGGTGGCCTCCCCGATCCGGCCGATGCGGGTGAGACCCGCCGCGGCCAGCACCACGGCGTCCAGCTCGCCGCTCTCGACGAAGCCGACTCGGGTGTCGATGTTCCCGCGGATCGGCACGGTCTCGATCTCCTGCCCGAGCGAGCGCGCCCAGGCGTTGAGCTGCGCCATGCGGCGCGGCGAGCCGGTGCCGATACGGGCCCCGCGCGGGAGGTCCCCGAAGGTGAGCCCGTCGCGGGCGACGAGTACGTCGCGCGGGTCCTCGCGGCGCGGGATCGCGGCCAGGAGGAGGTCGTCGGGCTGCGCGGTCGGCAGGTCCTTCAGCGAGTGGACGGCGAAGTCGATCTCACCCGCGAGCAGCGCGTCGCGCAGCGCGGAGACGAAGACTCCGGTGCCGCCGATCTGCGCGAGGGCCTCGCGGGAGACGTCGCCGTACGTGGTGATCTCGACCAGCTCGACCGGACGGCCGGTGACACGCCGGACGGCCTCGGCCACCTGTCCGGACTGGGCCATGGCGAGCTGACTGCGGCGGGTGCCGAGACGCAGCGGGCGCTGCGGGGTTGTGGTGTCGTTCATGCCGACTCCCGTGCTGTGTTGGGGCTGCCTTGCCGAAGATCAGCCCGGCTGACGGCCGCGACCGCCTGAGGGTCGAGGTCGAAGAGTTCCCTCAGGGCGTCGGCGTAGCCGGCGCCGCCGGGGGTGGAGGCGAGCTCCTTGACCCGCACGGTGGGCGCGTGCAGAAGCTTGTCGACGACGCGGCGGACGGTCTGGGTGATCTCCGCGCGCTGCTTGTCGTCGAGGTCGGGCAGCCGGCCGTTGAGGCGGGCCATCTCGCCCGCGACGACGTCGGCGGCCATGGTGCGCAGGGCCACCACGGTGGGCGTGATGTGGGCGGCCCGCTGGGCGGCGCCGAAGGCGGCGACCTCGTCGGAGACGATCGCGCGCACCTGGTCGACGTCGGCGGCCATGGGCGCGTCGGCGGAGGCCTCGGCGAGGGTCTCGATGTCGACCAGGCGGACGCCGTCGCCCTCCAGGCGGTGGACCGCGGCGTCGATGTCGCGGGGCATGGCGAGGTCGAGCAGGGCGAGCGCCACCGCGCCGCAGCCCGGCTCGACGGCGCACACGTCCGCGCGGGCCGCCAGCGCGCGCCCTATCGCCTCGGCCGTCAGGACCAGGCCGGTGGCGCCGGTGCAGGAGACGACGATGTCGGCGAGGGCGAGCTCGGCGGGGACGGCGGCCATCTCGACGGCCGCGGCCGTCAGGGCGCCGGCGCCGGGGCCGCCGGGCTCGGTGAGGATGGCGGCCAGGCGCTCGGCCCGCTCCAGGGTGCGGTTGGCGACGGCGATGTGGGCCACGCCCGCGCGCGCGAGGGTGGCCGCGGCGAGCGAGGACATCGAGCCCGCGCCGATGACCAGGGCGCGCTTGCCCGCCGCCCAGTCGGCGACGGCCACGGGGCCGGCGAGCTGCTCGAGGCCGAAGGTGACCAGCGACTGGCCGGCCTTGTCGATGCCGGTCTCGCTGTGGGCGCGCTTGCCGACCCGCAGCGCCTGCTGGAAGAGGTCGTTCAGCAGCCGTCCGGCGGTGTGCAGCTCCTGGCCGAGGGCGAGGGCGTCCTTGATCTGGCCGAGGATCTGCCCCTCGCCGACGACCATCGAGTCCAGTCCGCACGCCACCGAGAAGAGGTGGTGGACGGCCCGGTCCTCGTAGTGCACGTAGAGGTAGGGGGTGAGCTCGTCCAGGGGCACGCCCGAGTGCCGGGCGAGCAGCGTGGACAGCTCGGCGACGCCGGCGTGGAACTTGTCCACGTCGGCGTAGAGCTCGATGCGGTTGCACGTGGCCAGCACCGCCGCCTCGGTGGCGGGCTCGGCGGCCAGGGCGTCGTGCACGAGACGCGCCTGGGTCTCGCGGCTGAGGGCGGCCCGCTCCAGCACGCTCACCGGCGCGCTGCGATGGCTGAGGCCGACGACCAGAAGACTCATGCCGGCATCACGGCGGGGACGTCCCCCTCCGGTCCCTTCCTGCCCACGGCGGCCGCGGCCGTACGGGCCGGGGCGCCGGTGCGGGGCTGCGCGGGCGTCGTCGCGGTCTGCCCGGACTCCTCGCCGGCCTTGCGCTGCTCGTGGAAGGCGAGGATCTGCAGCTCGATGGAGAGGTCGACCTTGCGCACGTCCACGCCCTCGGGCACGGACAGCACGGTCGGCGCGAAGTTGAGGATCGAGGTGACCCCGGCGGCCACCAGGCGGTCGCACACCTGCTGGGCGGCGCCGGCCGGGGTGGCGATGACGCCGATGGAGACGCCGTTGTCGGTGATGATCGACTCGAGCTCGTCGGTGTGTCGCACGGGCAGCCCGGCGACGGGCTTGCCGGCCATGGCCGGGTCGGCGTCGATGAGCGCCGCGACACGGAAGCCGCGCGAGGCGAAGCCGCCGTAGTTGGCCAGGGCGGCGCCGAGGTTACCGATACCGACGATCACTACCGGCCAGTCCTGGGTCAGGCCGAGCTCACGGGAGATCTGGTACACGAGGTACTCGACGTCGTAGCCGACCCCGCGGGTGCCGTACGAGCCGAGGTAGCTGAAGTCCTTGCGGAGCTTGGCGGAGTTCACACCGGCCGCGGTGGCGAGCTCCTCGGAGGAGACCGTGGGGACCGAACGCTCGGAGAGCGCGGTCAGCGCACGCAGGTACAGCGGAAGCCGGGCGACGGTGGCCTCGGGGATTCCTCGGCTTCGGGTCGCCGGTCGGTGAGTTCGGCCAGTTGCCACGGTGCTCCTGCGGGTAGAGCGGGGCTGTAGGCGGCGCCTTGTCCCAGGACCGCCCCGTCGAACGCAGGCTATGCCTTTGTGAACGCGTGCACAAAGATGGTGTCCGATTTGCCCGGCCAACGTGATGGGTGTCACGCGGTGATTCCGCCCGGTCCGGGAACCATGGACGGGCAGGACTCGACGATCACACAGGCCACATGAGCACCACGGGCACGCGGACGGGGACACGGGCGCTCACTCCTCACCTCGATACCCCCGGACACCTACAAATCGCCCATGATGGTAGTCGACTCAGGCACCCATTCCGGCCGCGCGACCGTCGGCGAAGGCGGCACAATTGCCGCCATGAGCCCCCTGCTGCGCCGTAGCCCCCGCAAGAACCCCGCCGACAGCCTCGTCACGCTCGTCGGCAAGCCCGGCTGCCACCTGTGCGACGACGCCGAGGCCGTCATCGCCGAGGTCTGCGCCGAGCTGGGCGCCCGCTGGGAGAAGAAGGACATCACCGAGGACGCCGAGCTGCACAGCAAGTACTGGGAGCAGATCCCCGTGATCCTCGTCGACGGCGCCCAGCACGACTTCTGGCGGGTGAACCCCGACCGGCTGCGCAAGGCCCTGGGCGGCTGAGCGCGGCGCGCCGCGCGGTGGGTAACCGGACCGACGCGCAGAGTTCACGCCATCGCACCGTCCCGACTTCCGGTTACCCCGAACAAAGTGACTATGCTCGCCGCATGGCCGCACTCGGATGGCTCACCCACCGCAGGCGCTCCGCCACCGCACGCAGCGTGCTGGCAGGCGAGGCCGCGGCGGAGGCAGCCCGCAAGTCCGCGCAGGAAAACGAAGAGGCCCTGGCCGGAGGCGCCACCCCCGGCGACCGGGAGCCGGAGCCGGAGTTCCCGGTGGCGGGCGACGAGCGCGCCGCCGCGTTTTTCGACCTCGACAACACGGTCATGCAGGGCGCCGCCATCTTCCACTTCGGCCGCGGACTGTACAAACGGCACTTCTTCGGCAAGCGCGAGCTCGCCCGCTTCGCCTGGCAGCAGACCTGGTTCCGGCTCGCGGGCATCGAGGACCCCGAGCACATGCAGGAGGCCCGCGACAGCGTCCTGTCGATCGTCAAGGGCCACCGCGTCTCCGAGCTGATGACCATCGGCGAGGAGATCTACGACGAGTACATGGCCGAGCGCATCTGGCCCGGCACCCGCGCCCTGGCCCAGGCCCACCTGGACGCCGGGCAGAAGGTCTGGCTGGTGACCGCGGCCCCCGTCGAGACCGCGACGATCATCGCCCGCCGGCTGGGCCTGACCGGCGCGCTGGGCACGGTCGCCGAGTCGATCGGCGGCGTCTACACCGGCCGGCTCGTCGGCGAGCTGCTGCACGGCCCGTCGAAGGCCGAGGCCGTCCGGGCGCTGGCCGCGGCCGAGGGCCTGGACCTGGAGCGCTGCGCGGCCTACAGCGACTCCGCCAACGACATCCCGATGCTCTCGCTCGTCGGCCACCCCTACGCGGTGAACCCCGACAGCAGGCTGCGCAGGCACGCGCGCGAGCGCGGCTGGCGGCTGCGGGACTACCGCACGGGCCGCAAGGCGGCCCGGATCGGCCTCCCGGCCGCGGCCGGCGTGGGCGCCCTCGCGGGCGGCGCCGCTGCCGCCGTCGCGCTGCACCGCCGTCGCCGCTGAACGCCCGGGCCTCCACGGGCACATCAGCCACATCACCGGAACGGGCGACAACTCCGGCGCGCCTCCTGGCCACGGCCAGTAACCGAACAGGCCGCACAGGCAATCCTGTTGTCATACCCCCACATGGCCCACGACAGTCCTGCGGTGTCCGGATTGCCACAACACGCTGCCCAATCGGCCACACCAGCGGCAAATCCGGTCAACTTCCGTTCTCAGTTCGATATTTGATCTGTCATCAATAGGTCCCAGAACGAACGGAAACGATGATTTGAGCAACTCGGTGTAGCGCTGCCTGTACGAAGGGTTATTCTCCTCAGACGCAAGCCGGTACCCGCTTGTCCCTACGACGAGTGAACGGTCCCGCACTGCACGTGATGGAAGCTCTGCCTCTGGGAGTCCCGTGTACCCACACGTCGGGGTTGACGCCTCGGGCCTGGCTACGCTGCGCGCAGCGGTCCTCGACCGTCTGCGCGTCTTCGTCCCCACCGCGTACGCCGTCCCCGCCTTCGCCACGCCGTCCCCGGCCGTAGCGGGCGGACCCGCCGGCCCCTGCTACGCCCTCGCCGAGAGCAGCGCGGCCGTCGGCAGACGCGCCCGCCGAGGCTCCGGCACCGGCACATCCACGACCACCCGCCGCCCGAGCGCCGACAGCGACAGCGCCCGCATGCTCGACCTGGTCGAGCGGGCCCAGGCCGGCGAGGCCGAGGCCTTCGGCCGCCTCTACGACCAGTACGCCGACACCGTCTACCGCTACATCTACTACCGCGTGGGCGGCCGGGCCACCGCGGAGGACCTCACCAGCGAGACCTTCCTGCGCGCCCTGCGCCGGATCGGCACCTTCACCTGGCAGGGCCGCGACTTCGGCGCCTGGCTCGTGACCATCGCCCGCAACCTGGTCGCCGACCACTTCAAGTCGTCAAGGTTCCGGCTCGAGGTGACCACGGGAGAGATGCTCGACGCCAACGAGGTCGAGCGCAGCCCCGAGGACTCGGTTCTCGAATCCCTGTCCAACGCCGCCCTGTTGGAGGCGGTGCGCAAGCTCAACCCACAGCAGCAGGAGTGCGTCACCCTGCGCTTCCTGCAGGGCCTCTCGGTCGCCGAGACCGCCCGGGTCATGGGAAAGAACGAGGGCGCGATCAAGACCCTCCAGTACCGCGCGGTGCGCACCCTGGCACGGCTCCTCCCGGACGACGCCCGCTGACACCCCCAGCCCCCGATGCCCCCTTTCACTCACCGGCGGACACCTCGCCCCGGCCGCGTAACCCGACTGCCGCGCCGCTCGTTGTCCGGGATGCAGACTTCCCGCTGCCGCGTCACGCCTCTGAACACTCACTCGATCGAGTGGATGTTCTCCCGGCGTGCAACCCTTCAGGTGCCCAGGGGAGTCGATCGTCATGACGAGAGGAGGTGCCGCCTGTGATCGCGAATGTATCGGCGCACCGGCGGGCGAACGCCTTCGCCCAGGCCCTGGAGGACCAGGAAGTCCACAGTGCCGCGGCCGCACAGCCCGAGCCACCGGCGGAAGACGCCGAGCGGGCAAAGCTGTTGGCCGTGGCGAGCGGGCTCGGCGCACTGCCGTCGCCCGAGCTGGACGCCGAGGTCAAAACCGTGCAGCGGGCGCAGCTGATCGCCGCCATGGAAGCCCAGTTCGCCGGAGGGGCGGCCGTCCCTCAGCAGCGTGCCGCCCGCGGGGCGCACCGGGCGAGCCCGCTGAGCCGGCTCAGGCCGCGCTCCCGCTGGTCCAAGGGGCTCGCCGCCGGCGGGCTCACGGTGGGCGTGGCGGCGGGTGCCTTCGGCGGAGTGGCCGCGGCCAGCTCCAACGCCCTGCCGGGCGACACCCTGTACGGCCTCAAGCGCGGGATGGAGGACTTCAGGCTCGGCATGGCCGACGGTGACTCCGCCCGGGGCGGTCTGCTCCTGGACCAGGCCACGACACGCCTCGGCGAGGCCCGTCGGCTGATGGAGCGCGGCCGCTCCGGCGAGCTCGACCACGAGTCCCTGACCGAGATCCGCAGGACCCTCGCCGGCATGCGCCACGACGCCTCCGAGGGCCACCGCCTGCTGCACGGCGTCTACCAACGCGACGGCTCGCTCGGCGCCATCCAGCGGCTGTCGTCCTTCTCCTCCTCGCAGCGCGAGGGCTGGAGCCGGCTGCGCGACCGTCTGCCGGTCCAGCTCACCGACGTGGCCGACGACGTGACGTCGGTCTTCGCCGCCATAGACGACGAGGTCGAGCCGCTGCGCTCGCTGCTGCCGGAGGACAAGCACGGCAAGGCGGGCGGCGCGAGCCGCGGGGGGCCCTCCTCCCACGGTTCTCCCGGGAGCAAGGGCCACTCGGCGCCCGCCTCGAAGGCTCCCGAGCGCTCCGACGGCAAGCGCCCCGGCGCGGGGCCCCAGCAGTCGTCGCCGGGTGCCCACGCCGAGCAGGACGGCCTGCTGGGCGGCACGGGCCTCCTGCAGCCGCCCCCCAGCTCCGGCAGCGCCGGGCCGGACCGCGCCCACGGCAAGGACGGCAAGCCGTCCAAGCAGCCCGACATCACGATCCCGCCGCTGCTCCCGGACATCCTCCCGGGGCTCGGGATCCACGGCGAGGACGACAAGTAATACCGACGGGTGCCGACGGTCGGCGTCCCTCCGCAGCGAACCGCTCGGAGGGACGCCGACCGTCGTCGCGCTGAGATGGCCGCGCTGGGAAAAGCACCGTCAGAAGAACACCGACCGCCGCTGCACCAGCAGCTTGTACAGCGTGTGCTGAATGGTTTCCCGGACCTGGTCGGTGAGGTTGAACATCAGCATCGGGTCGTCCGCCGCCTCCGGCGGATAGCCGTCCGTGGGAATCGGCTCGCCGAACTGGATGGTCCACTTCGTCGGCAGCGGCACCAGCCCCAGCGGCCCGAGCCAGGGGAAGGCCGGCGTCAGCGGGAAGTACGGGATGCCCAGCAGCCGGGCCATCGTCCTGGAGTTGCCGATCATGGGGTAGATCTCCTCCGCCCCGACGATCGAGCACGGCACGATCGGCGACCCGGCACGCAGTGCCGTCTGTACGAAGCCGCCCCGCCCGAAGCGCTGCAGCTTGTAGCGCTCGGAGAACGGCTTCCCGATCCCCTTGAAGCCCTCGGGCATCACCCCCACCACCTCGCCGCGCTCCAGCAGCTTCTGGGCGTCCTCGGCGCAGGCGAGGGTGTGCCCGAGCTTGCGGGAGAGCTCGTTGATGACGGGCAGCATGAAGACCAGGTCCGCGGCGAGCATGCGGACGTTGCGCCCGGCCGGGTGATGGTCGTGCACGGCGGCCTGGAGCATCAGCCCGTCGACGGGCAGGGTGCCGGAGTGGTTGGCGACGATCAGCGCCGACCCCTTCTCCGGGATGTTCTCGATGCCCTTCACCTCGACGCGGAAGTACTTCTCCTTGAAGGGCCGCAGGACGGACATCACCACCTGGTCGGTGAGCTCCTGGTCGTACCCGAAGTCGTCGACCTCGTACTCGCCGGTGATCCTGCGCCGCAGGAAGTTCAGCCCGTGGGCGACCTTCCGCTCCCAGCCGCCGACCCCGGCCGGGGCCTCGCCGGCGCCGCCCTGCTCCGGCCCGCCGTCGGCGGCCGCGGCCGACGGCTGTTCGGTCGCGGGGGCCGGTACGGGCGCCAGCGGCGCGGCCGCCCGGTTCGTACGGCCCGTACCGCCGCGCCGGGCCCTCCTCTTGGTGCGGGGCTCCTCGCCGAACGGGATGACCTTCGCATCGGCCATGGTGCGTGCGCTCCTCAGTTCTGGCCGCGGCCGGCAGGCATCAGCGCGGCGATCCGGTCGACGGTACGGGCGAGGGTCTCGGGCGGCAGCAGCCCCGGGCCGCGGCTGCGGGCGTAGTCCTCGAATGCCTCCGGGCTGGTGTAGCGGGGACGGAAGCCCAGCGTGTCGCGCATCTGCGTCGTCTCCACGACACGGCCGTGGGTGAGCAGCCGGATCTGCTCGGGCGAGAAGTCCAGGAAACCGGCCGACCGCAGCGCCGAGCCCACCCAGGTGACGGTGGGCAGGAAGAAGGGCAGGGTGGGGCGCCCGAGGCGCCTGGCGGCCTGGGAGAGCAGCAGCACGCCGTCCCCCGCGATGTTGAAGGTGCCGCTGTTGAGGGTGGAGCGGGCGGGCTCGCCGGCGCCGATGCGCAGCACCTCGATCGCGTCGTCCTCGTGCACGAACTGCAGGCGCGGGTCGAAGCCGAGGACCGTGGGCAGGACGGGCAGGGAGAAGTACTCCGCGAGCGGCGAGTCGGCGCACGGCCCGAGGATGTTCGCGAAGCGCAGCACGCACACCGCGACGTCGGGGCGGCGGCGGGCGAAGCCGCGCACATACCCCTCGACCTCGACGACGTCCTTGGCGAAGCCGCCGCTGGGCAGCGATTTGGGAGGCGTGGTCTCCGTGAAGATCGCGGGATCGCGGGGCGCGGAGCCGTACACGTTCGTGCTCGACTTCACCACCAGTCGCTTGACGCTCGGAGTCTTCTGGCAGGCGCCGAGCAGCTGCATGGTGCCGATGACGTTGGTCTCCTTGACCGTGGCCCGGCTGCCGCGCTTGCCCAGGGGGGTGCCGTTGACGTCCATGTGGACGACGGTGTCCACGGCCTGCTCGGCCAGGACCCTGCCGATCGTGGGGTGGCGGATGTCCGCCCGTAGGAATTCGGCCCCGCCGAGATGGTGCTCGGGTGGCACTGCGTCCACCCCGATCACCCGGTCGACGTCGGGCTCGCGCTGGATCCGGCGGACGAAGCGACCGCCCAGTTGCCGTGCGACTCCGGTGACGAGCACGACCTTGCCCAAGATCAGCGCCTTCCTTCCGACCCGAGAGGTGCCTGCCGCGGCCACCGTAGCGGGTCGTTGTTGCACTGTGATGACCGCCGGACAGGTCGGGCGTCATTTCAAGCCGTAGCGAAGGCCTTACTCCCCGCAACGCACCGCAGCCCTCCCGCCGGGAACCGGCGGAAGGGCTGCGGGACGAGCACTAGCGGCGTGCTTACTTCTTGTTGCGACGCTGAACACGCGTGCGCTTGAGCAGCTTGCGGTGCTTCTTCTTGGCCATCCGCTTGCGCCGCTTCTTGATAACAGAGCCCACGACTACCCTCGCTTACATCGATTCACTCGGTGCGGGGCGTCCGAGCCCACACGACCTACATCGGGCCAGCCTACCCGGCACCGGGCGAACAGCGTAATCCGAGGGGATCCTCAGGCTGTTTCCACCCCCACGTAGGACTCTCGGAGGTACTCGTGCACCGCTTGTTCTGGGACCCGGAACGACCTGCCCACCCGGATCGCCGGCAGATGACCGCTGTGCACCAAGCGGTACACGGTCATCTTGGAGACTCGCATCACCGCGGCGACTTCCGCCACGGTCAGGAACACGACCTCGTTGAGAGGCCTTTCGCCAGCAGCCATGACACACCTGAACCTTCCGCACATGACGCGCACCGGCTTCCCCTCCGGTGACTCCTCGTCGCTGCGCGCTCACTCCCCAGATTAGGGGCGGGTGATGCGAGTGGGGAAGAGGAGCAGCCATCGGCCGCCTACTGTGACAGACACGCTCGATTGAGTACATAGCGAGTAAGCGGTCGGTAGTAATCAGACCGCACAGTGTCATCAAGCGGAACGGCTACGGACACCCGGCCCTCGGCCTCTCCGACGAACAGCGCGGGGTCGTCCGAGTCGGCCAGCCCGATGGCCTCAATGCCCAGCTGACCTGCCCCGCAGACCCATCCGTGGTCCCCGACGACCAAGGCCGGCAGGGGCCCGGCACCGTCGGCGGCGGCAGCCAGCACGACCCGAACCGGGAGCGGTGAATGCGTATGCGCGCCCGGCTCACTCCCGGCTTTTCGCGCGCCGGGCTCACGCATCAGCGCGACTCCCCGGACGTAGTCAAGGTTGTACGTGCGTACGCCGAACCGGGTCGTTATGTCGACACTTCTACCCTGCGCGGGGGTGAGGACATCGCACCCGGCCGCCGAGAGGCCTGCCGCCAAGGCGGCGTAGAAGCCCAGGAGTCGGTGCGGGTGCCCGGTGCCGAGGAGCACCGGCGCCCCGGTCGCGGCCACCGTCGCGAGGCGGTCGGCGAAGGCATCGAGTGCCACCATCGTGCGATCCGGGTCGATCACATCATGCCCGGAAGTGTCCTTGGGATCGGCCGAAACTCCACACCTTTGGCTCATCAGGTGCAACAAGTCGGCGAAACACCAGTCGTATTTCGGCTCCAGACCGATCAGCACGCGGGGGTCGCGGGCCGCGAACATCCGGTAACGCGTCAGGCTCCGCTCCCGCGACGTCGCCACGGCACCGGCGAGGCTACTGGAGAGGAGGTGCGAGCGCAGAGCTCGCGGACTGGGGACGGAGCGGGCAACGGGGCTCGGCACGCCGCCGATGCTCGCCCAACGAACCCGCCCGCGCGCCGAATTCACCCCACGGATCCCACGGGTGGGCTAACGGACACGGCCGACGGCGGGGCCGACGGCGGGCATGAGCAGGCCCCTGCGGCCTACGGAAGGAGCCCGTGGGAGGGGAAGACGGCCCGGCGGGTCGCCAGGATCGCCTGATCGAGCCGGTCGGCGGGGTCGTACCCGGACTCCGCGAAGTCCCGCCAGACGGGCTGCCGGCCGTCCGTCATCCGCAACGGCCCCAACTGCCGGGTCCGACGGAACACTTCGCTGCGCCACTCCTCCGGCACGAGGGACTCCGGGTCGACCGGCCGCCCCGCCGCGATGCCCACCAGGTGGGTCCACGACCGCGGCACGACCTCCGCCACCGCGTACCCCCGCCGCCCAGCGCGACCCAGCGGCCCCCGCGTGATCGTGCGCCAGGCGGTGACAGGCCTCCGCCACGAGGCGCTGGGCGTCGACGGAGACGGCGAGGTGCGCCAGCGGGTCCTCGAAGTGGGTGTCGGCGCCGTGCTGGGTCACCAGCACCTCGGGCCGGAAGGCCGCCAGCAGCTCCGGCACGACCGCGTGGAACGCCCGCAGCCACCCGGCGTCCCCCGTCCCCGCCGGGAGCGCGACATTGACGGCCGTGCCCTCCGCCTGGGCACCGCCCGTCTCCTCCGGCCACCCGGTCTGCGGGAACAGCGTGCGCGGATGCTCGTGCAGCGAGATCGTCAGCACCCGGGGGTCGTCCCAGAACACCGCCTGGACGCCGTCCCCGTGATGCACGTCCACATCCACGTACACGACCCGTTGGGCCCCCAGCTCGAGGAGCCGGGCGACGGCGAGGGCGGCGTCGTTGTACACACAGAACCCGGAGGCCCCGCCCGGCATCGCGTGATGCAGCCCGCCGGAGAAGTTCACCGCGTGCAGGGCCTCCCCGCGCCATACCGCCTCGGCCGCGGCGACCGACTGTCCCGCGATCAACGCGGCCGCGTCGTGCATCCCCGCGAACGCCGGATCGTCCACAGTGCCGATCCCGTACGAGCCGTCGGCGGCCCGCGGGTCGGCGGAGGCCGCCCGCACGGCCGCGATGTAGTCCGCCCGGTGCACAAGCCGGAGCGTCGATTCGCCGGCGGCGGCGGCCGAGACCGTACGGACCGCACGGTCCAGCCCGTACGCCTCGACCAAACGCATGGTGAGCGCCAGGCGCACGGGATCCATGGGATGCCCCGGACCGAAGTCGTAGCCCGTTACCGCCTCGTCCCACATCAACTGTGCCTGGCCGCCGCTCATGGGCGACACCGTAATGCGCTCACGGGCCCCACCCAAATGGACGACTCATACGAGAAAATCGGAGAGTTCTGTCATCTCGCCGAAGAAGCCGGCCGCACCGGACAGACGCTCGGCGGGTGTCATCGCCGTGAACGCGTAGACGTCGATGCCCGCCGCGACGGCCGCCTGAACACCCAGCGGACTGTCCTCGACCACGACGCAACGGGCCGGGTCCACCCCCATCGACCGGGCGGCGTGCAGAAACAGGTCCGGCGCCGGCTTGCCCCGGCCGACGTCCTCGGCGCTGAAAATCACCTCGTCCGCGAACCACTCCGTCAGACCCGCCGCACGGTGCCCGGTCCGGATGCGCTCATGGCTGCCGGAGGAGGCGACGCAATAGGGAACGCCGGAGGAGGCCAGCAGTTCGAGGACCTCCGTGACGCCCTTGACGGGCCGGAGCTCACGGGCGAAAGCGGCGAACGTACGCGAGTGCAGCGTGTCGTCGAACTCCGCGGGCAGCCGCCGGCCGGTCCGCTCGAGGATCAGGTCGTGCACCCGGTGGACGGCACCACCCATGTAGTCGCGTATCGACTCCTCATAGGCCGTCGGATGGCCGAGCTCCGTCAGGTACTCCGCGAGCACCCTGTTGGCGAGAGGCTCGCTGTCGACCAGCACGCCGTCGTTGTCGAAGATGACGAGGTCATAGCGCATGGCGCCACCCTAAACGGCTCTATAAACGCAGCCCATCAACATGGCCGGAAACGCAAGAAAGCCCTGGCAGGGGAACCCTGCCAGGGCTTTCTTCAAAAGGAGTTCGGCGGCGTCCTACTCTCCCACAGGGTCCCCCCTGCAGTACCATCGGCGCTGAAAGGCTTAGCTTCCGGGTTCGGAATGTAACCGGGCGTTTCCCTAACGCTATGACCACCGAAACACTATAAAGTTAGAACTCCAGCCAGCAAGGCGAGTTCGTTACTTCAGAACTAACACAGTGGACGCGAGCAACTGAGGACAAGCCCTCGGCCTATTAGTACCAGTCAGCTCCAACCGTTACCGGTCTTCCACACCTGGCCTATCAACCCAGTCGTCTACTGGGAGCCTTACCCCATCAAGTGGGTGGGAGTCCTCATCTCGAAGCAGGCTTCCCGCTTAGATGCTTTCAGCGGTTATCCCTCCCGAACGTAGCCAACCAGCCATGCCCTTGGCAGGACAACTGGCACACCAGAGGTTCGTCCGTCCCGGTCCTCTCGTACTAGGGACAGCCCTTCTCAAGACTCCTGCGCGCGCAGCGGATAGGGACCGAACTGTCTCACGACGTTCTAAACCCAGCTCGCGTACCGCTTTAATGGGCGAACAGCCCAACCCTTGGGACCGACTCCAGCCCCAGGATGCGACGAGCCGACATCGAGGTGCCAAACCATCCCGTCGATATGGACTCTTGGGGAAGATCAGCCTGTTATCCCCGGGGTACCTTTTATCCGTTGAGCGACGGCGCTTCCACAAGCCACCGCCGGATCACTAGTCCCGACTTTCGTCCCTGCTCGACCCGTCGGTCTCACAGTCAAGCTCCCTTGTGCACTTACACTCAACACCTGATTGCCAACCAGGCTGAGGGAACCTTTGGGCGCCTCCGTTACTCTTTAGGAGGCAACCGCCCCAGTTAAACTACCCACCAGACACTGTCCCTGATCCGGATCACGGACCGAGGTTAGACATCCAGCACGACCAGAGTGGTATTTCAACGACGACTCCACCATGGCTGGCGCCATGACTTCACAGTCTCCCACCTATCCTACACAAGCCGAACCGAACACCAATATCAAGCTATAGTAAAGGTCCCGGGGTCTTTCCGTCCTGCTGCGCGAAACGAGCATCTTTACTCGTAGTGCAATTTCACCGGGCCTATGGTTGAGACAGTCGAGAAGTCGTTACGCCATTCGTGCAGGTCGGAACTTACCCGACAAGGAATTTCGCTACCTTAGGATGGTTATAGTTACCACCGCCGTTTACTGGCGCTTAAGTTCTCAGCTTCGCCCTGTCGAAACAGAGCTAACCGGTCCCCTTAACGTTCCAGCACCGGGCAGGCGTCAGTCCGTATACATCGCCTTACGGCTTCGCACGGACCTGTGTTTTTAGTAAACAGTCGCTTCTCGCTGGTCTCTGCGGCCACACCCAGCTCAGAGTGCAAGACTCATCACCGGACATGGCCCCCCTTCTCCCGAAGTTACGGGGGCATTTTGCCGAGTTCCTTAACCATAGTTCACCCGAACGCCTCGGTATTCTCTACCTGACCACCTGAGTCGGTTTAGGGTACGGGCCGCCATGAAACTCGCTAGAGGCTTTTCTCGACAGCATAGGATCATCCACTTCACCACAATCGGCTCGGCATCAGGTCTCAGCCTTAATGTGTGACGGATTTGCCTATCACACGGCCTACACCCTTACCCCGGGACTACCACCGCCCGGGCTGGACTACCTTCCTGCGTCACCCCATCGCTTACCTACTACAAGTCTGGTTCGTCGGCTCCACCACTCCCCTTCACCCGAAGGATCCAGGACGGCTTCACGGACTTAGCATCGCCTGATTCGATATTGGGCGTTTCAAAGCGGGTACCGGAATATCAACCGGTTGTCCATCGACTACGCCTGTCGGCCTCGCCTTAGGTCCCGACTTACCCTGGGCAGATCAGCTTGACCCAGGAACCCTTAGTCAATCGGCGCACACGTTTCTCACGTGTGTATCGCTACTCATGCCTGCATTCTCACTCGTGAACCGTCCACAACTCGCTTCCGCGGCTGCTTCACCCGGCACACGACGCTCCCCTACCCATCCACACACCCGTTGGGGTTATTGTGTGAATGACACGACTTCGGCGGTACGCTTGAGCCCCGCTACATTGTCGGCGCGGAATCACTTGACCAGTGAGCTATTACGCACTCTTTCAAGGGTGGCTGCTTCTAAGCCAACCTCCTGGTTGTCTCTGCGACTCCACATCCTTTCCCACTTAGCGTACGCTTAGGGGCCTTAGTCGATGCTCTGGGCTGTTTCCCTCTCGACCATGGAGCTTATCCCCCACAGTCTCACTGCCGCGCTCTCACTTACCGGCATTCGGAGTTTGGCTAAGGTCAGTAACCCGGTAGGGCCCATCGCCTATCCAGTGCTCTACCTCCGGCAAGAAACACACGACGCTGCACCTAAATGCATTTCGGGGAGAACCAGCTATCACGGAGTTTGATTGGCCTTTCACCCCTAACCACAGGTCATCCCCCAGGTTTTCAACCCTGGTGGGTTCGGTCCTCCACGAAGTCTTACCTCCGCTTCAACCTGCCCATGGCTAGATCACTCCGCTTCGGGTCTTGGGCGCGCTACTCAATCGCCCTATTCGGACTCGCTTTCGCTACGGCTTCCCCACACGGGTTAACCTCGCAACACACCGCAAACTCGCAGGCTCATTCTTCAAAAGGCACGCAGTCACGACGCACCAAGCAAGCTTGATGCGCGACGCTCCCACGGCTTGTAGGCACACGGTTTCAGGTACTATTTCACTCCGCTCCCGCGGTACTTTTCACCATTCCCTCACGGTACTATCCGCTATCGGTCACCAGGGAATATTTAGGCTTAGCGGGTGGTCCCGCCAGATTCACACGGGATTTCTCGGGCCCCGTGCTACTTGGGTGTCTCTTAAACGAGCCGTTGATGTTTCAGCTACGGGGGTCTTACCCTCTACGCCGGACCTTTCGCATGTCCTTCGCCTACACCAACGGTTTCTGACTCGTCTCATGGCCGGCAGACCATGAAAAAGAGATCCCACAACCCCGCATGCGCAACCCCTGCCGGGTATCACACACATACGGTTTGGCCTCATCCAGTTTCGCTCGCCACTACTCCCGGAATCACGGTTGTTTTCTCTTCCTGCGGGTACTGAGATGTTTCACTTCCCCGCGTTCCCTCCACACTGCCTATGTGTTCAGCAGCGGGTGACAGCCCATGACGACTGCCGGGTTTCCCCATTCGGACACCCCCGGATCAAAGCTCGGTTGACAGCTCCCCGGGGCCTATCGCGGCCTCCCACGTCCTTCATCGGTTCCTGGTGCCAAGGCATCCACCGTGCGCCCTTAAAAACTTGGCCACAGATGCTCGCGTCCACTGTGCAGTTCTCAAGCAACGACCAGCCACCCGTCACACTCTGCCGAAGCAAAGCTTTACCGGGGCCGGCATCGCGAAGGTTCAGACCGAAGTCCGTACCCTCAGATACCCAACAGCGTGCCCGGCCCAGTCTTTCAAGATTCACGTTCCACGCCGAAGCAGTACTAGTGATCCCTCAAGAACTGTGCCGAATAGTCAACGTTCCACCCATGAGCAACCGTGCGAGTCATTCGCTCGCAGTCGGCTATGTGCTCCTTAGAAAGGAGGTGATCCAGCCGCACCTTCCGGTACGGCTACCTTGTTACGACTTCGTCCCAATCGCCAGTCCCACCTTCGACGGCTCCCTCCACAAGGGTTGGGCCACCGGCTTCGGGTGTTACCGACTTTCGTGACGTGACGGGCGGTGTGTACAAGGCCCGGGAACGTATTCACCGCAGCAATGCTGATCTGCGATTACTAGCAACTCCAACTTCATGGGGTCGAGTTGCAGACCCCAATCCGAACTGAGACCGGCTTTTTGAGATTCGCTCCACCTCGCGGTATCGCAGCTCATTGTACCGGCCATTGTAGCACGTGTGCAGCCCAAGACATAAGGGGCATGATGACTTGACGTCGTCCCCACCTTCCTCCGAGTTGACCCCGGCAGTCTCCTGTGAGTCCCCATCACCCCGAAGGGCATGCTGGCAACACAGGACAAGGGTTGCGCTCGTTGCGGGACTTAACCCAACATCTCACGACACGAGCTGACGACAGCCATGCACCACCTGTACACCGACCACAAGGGGGCGACCATCTCTGGCCGTTTCCGGTGTATGTCAAGCCTTGGTAAGGTTCTTCGCGTTGCGTCGAATTAAGCCACATGCTCCGCTGCTTGTGCGGGCCCCCGTCAATTCCTTTGAGTTTTAGCCTTGCGGCCGTACTCCCCAGGCGGGGAACTTAATGCGTTAGCTGCGGCACGGACGACGTGGAATGTCGCCCACACCTAGTTCCCAACGTTTACGGCGTGGACTACCAGGGTATCTAATCCTGTTCGCTCCCCACGCTTTCGCTCCTCAGCGTCAGTATCGGCCCAGAGATCCGCCTTCGCCACCGGTGTTCCTCCTGATATCTGCGCATTTCACCGCTACACCAGGAATTCCGATCTCCCCTACCGAACTCTAGCCTGCCCGTATCGAATGCAGACCCGGGGTTAAGCCCCGGGCTTTCACATCCGACGTGACAAGCCGCCTACGAGCTCTTTACGCCCAATAATTCCGGACAACGCTTGCGCCCTACGTATTACCGCGGCTGCTGGCACGTAGTTAGCCGGCGCTTCTTCTGCAGGTACCGTCACTCTCGCTTCTTCCCTGCTGAAAGAGGTTTACAACCCGAAGGCCGTCATCCCTCACGCGGCGTCGCTGCATCAGGCTTTCGCCCATTGTGCAATATTCCCCACTGCTGCCTCCCGTAGGAGTCTGGGCCGTGTCTCAGTCCCAGTGTGGCCGGTCGCCCTCTCAGGCCGGCTACCCGTCGTCGCCTTGGTAGGCCATTACCCCACCAACAAGCTGATAGGCCGCGGGCTCATCCTGCACCGCCGGAGCTTTCCACCTTCAAGCATGCGCTCGAAGGTCGTATCCGGTATTAGACCCCGTTTCCAGGGCTTGTCCCAGAGTGCAGGGCAGATTGCCCACGTGTTACTCACCCGTTCGCCACTAATCCACCCCGAAGGGCTTCATCGTTCGACTTGCATGTGTTAAGCACGCCGCCAGCGTTCGTCCTGAGCCAGGATCAAACTCTCCGTGAATGTTTACCGGTAATCCGGTTCACACTCGCGTTGAGCGGAACAACCAGGCGGAATAGGCCCGGTCGTTCACAGCGTCCTCGCTGTGTGTGCCCACCCGATCCGCAAAGGACCCGGTAGGACTTTTAAAGGAACCTCATCCATCGAGATGGACGGGGTGTCAACATATCTGGCGTTGACTTTTGGCACGCTGTTGAGTTCTCAAGGAACGGACGCTTCCTTTGTACTCACCCTCTCGGGCTTTCCTCCGGGCGCTTCCCTTCGTTGTTTCCAACCTTACCAGATCCGTTTTCCGTTCCTTACCGCTTCACATTCGAAGCAGTCGGTTCGGATTTCGTTTCCGGCCCCCTGTTGGAGCGGGGTTTCTCGCGCCTTCCGGCGTGATCACTACTTTAGCGGATTTTCCCGGCGGCTCCTAATCGGAGTCCCGAGCCATCCCGTTCAGAATTCCGGGCACGCCGAAATTCATCCCGTTCAAGGGCCGTGCAAGTGGTGATCGCCGCCAGTGCGGCTCGAAGTGCCGCCCCGGCTTCCTCAGGGGACGCCGCGGCAACTCGAAGAACTCTACACGCTCGCGTAGGCCGCATCAAACCCGTGGCGCAAGGGGGTTTCGGCGGCGTACCGTCAGCCCATGACCAAGCATGCGCTCGTCCAGCAGTGGTGGGCCGCCTGACGGCGGCCCACCTCTTGCGCATGCACGCGACCGGCCGCCGCCTCGGCGGCCGGTTTGCTGTCTGTGGCGGTGGCGTCCTCATCCACAAGGAGCGCACCGACCCATGACACGCATCTTCAGCGGCATCAAGCCCACGGGCCACCTGACCCTCGGCAACTACCTCGGCGCCGTCCGCCAGTGGGTGGACACGGACCAGCACCGCGCCGAGGCCCTCTTCTGCGTCGTCGACCTGCACGCGCTGACCGTCGAGCACGACCCGGCCCGCGTGCGGAGGCTCAGCCGGCAAGCCGCGACGCTTCTCCTGGCGGCCGGGCTCGATCCGGCGCACTGCACCGTGTTCGTACAGAGTCACGTGGACGAGCACACCCGGCTGGCGTATCTCCTCGAGTGCACCGCCACCGACGGGGAGATGCGCCGGATGATCCAGTACAAGGAGAAGGCGGCACGGGAGCGGGCCACGGGCGGGAGCGTACGGCTGTCGCTGCTGACGTACCCCGTCCTCATGGCGGCGGACATCCTCGCCTATGGGGCGGACGAGGTCCCAGTGGGTGACGACCAGGCTCAGCACGTAGAGCTGACGCGCGACCTGGCCGCCCGCTTCAACCAGCGCTACGGGCACGCCTTCACCGTCCCCAGGGCCGTGCTCCCTACGGTGGCCGCTCGGGTCATGGACCTGCAGGACCCGACCTCCAAGATGGGGAAGTCGCACGCGGAGACGTCCGGCATCGTCTATCTGCTCGACGAGCCGGATGTCGTGCACAAGAAGGTGATGCGGGCGGTGACCGACAGCGGGAGCGAGGTGACGTACGACCGCGAGGGGCAGCCCGGCGTCACCAACCTGCTGGAGATCCTGGCGGCGTGCACGCACCGGAGTCCGGTGGAGCTGGCGGCGTCGTACGCCTCGTACGGCGCGCTGAAACGGGACACGGCCGACGCGGTCGTTGAGCTGCTGCGACCCGTCAGGGAACGGCATGCGCGGCTGTGCGCCGATCCGGGACATGTGGACGAGGTCCTGCGGGCGGGTGCCGAGCAGGCGCGGTCGCTCGCCCGGCCGACGGTCGACGCGGCGTACCGGGCGATCGGCCTGATGCCGCCCCTGCCGTCGGGCGGCTCTTCCCGGTAGGGCCGGTCACCCGTTCACTCGAGGAGGTGACGGACCTCGGCCTGTTCTGCTGACTCCAGGCGTTCGTGGACCGACAGCGCCTCCTGCCAGCAGGCCCGCGCACGCCGGCGTTCCCCTGGCAGGCCTGGGCGGCCGTGGTCAGGAGGCAGCGGGCTTCGGTGAACAGCCAGTCGACGGCCTCGCTCTGCGTCCTGAGAGGAAGGCCGGGGTGGTGTGTGGGGGCCAGATGGTGCACGAGTCGGTCGCCGGGGCGCGCCAGCGCGTACACCCGGGCGGCCGTGGCCAGGTAGAAGTCGAGGAGGCGGGAGGTGGCGGCGTCGGCTTCCCGTTGCGCCTGCTCGTCGCTGTCGATGCGCGTGCGGGCGTAGAGGCGTACGAGGTCGTGCAGGCGGTAGCGACCGGGAGCTGGGGTCTCCAGGAGTGAGGTGTCGACGAGCGCTTTCAGCAATTCGCCGGCGGGGGTGGCGGTCCGCGTGCCGAGGAGGGCCTCGGCCGCGGAGGACGAGAGGTCGGGGGCGTCGGCCACGCTGAGGTGGCGGAAGGCCCGGGCCTGCTCGGGGGTGAGGGCGTAGCCGAGTTCGAAGGTCGCGGTCACGGCGAGGTCGCCGGCGTGCAGTTCGTCGAGGCGGCGGCGTTCGTCGCCGAGCTTGAGCGCGAGTACCGAGACGCTCCAGCTGCGCCGGGAGGCCAGGCGGGCGGCGGCGATGCGGATGGCGAGAGGGAGAAAGCCGCAGGCGGAGAGGACGGCCATCGCGGCGTCGGGTTCGGCGGCGGTCCGCTCGGCTCCGACGATCGCGGTGAACAGCTCGAGTGCCTCGGGCGGGGGCATCACGCCGAGGTCGACGACGTGCGCGCAGGCAAGGTCGATCATGCGGTTGCGGCTGGTGACGAGGGTCGCGCAGCCGGCGTTGCCGGGCAGCAGGGGGTGGACCTGGGACGCGTCGCGGGCGTTGTCGAGGAGGACGAGAACACGGCGGTCGGCGAGGACGGATCGATAGCGGGCGACGCGTTCCGGCAATCCGTCCGGAATCTCGGAATCGTGCAGTCCCAGGGCGCGGAGGAAAGAGCCGAGGACGGCCTCGGGGGCGGCCGGGGACGTACCCGCGCCTTGCAGGTCCGCGTAGAGCTGGCCGTCGGGGAAGTGGCGGCGGCCGGTGTGCGCGGCATGGACGGCGAGAGTCGTCTTGCCGACGCCGCCGATGCCCGCCACGGCCACGACGGCGCCATGGCCGCGTTCGCCGGCCGCGGCGGCGATGTGAGAGCCGAGCTCGTCGACGGCGGCGGCGGCGCGGCCGGTGAAGTCGGAGACGCTCGCCGGGAGTTGCGCGGGCCGGATGAAGGCCGGTCCGGGCGGAGCGCCGCCGGCCGTGGTCGAGGAGACGCCGAGGCCGGCGTCGCCGTCGAGGATGCGCTGCCGCAGCTCGGTGAGTTCCGGGCGGGGGTCGACGCCCAGTTCGTCGGCGAGCAGGCGCCGGGTGTCGGCGTAGACCGCCAGCGCTTCGCTCCGGCGGTCGCTGCGGTACAGCGCGAGCATCAGCAGTTCCCGCAGCAGCTCGCGCAGCGGATACGCGGCCGTCAGGGCGGTCAGCTCCGAGACGGACTCCGCACGCGCGCCCACGTCGAGGTCCAGGGCGAGGCGCGTCTCCAGCAGGCTCAGCCGCCGCTCGGCCAAGCGTGCTCGTTGCGCCTGCGCGTACGGTCCCGGCACCTCGGCCAGGGGTTCGCCGTGCCACAGCGCCAGGGCGTCGTTCATCAGGCCCCGCGCCCGCGCCGGGTTCCCGCTGCCGCGTGCCGTGTCGGCCTCCGCCGCCAGCCGCTCGGCCGCGTCGATGTCGAGCCCGCCGGGGCCGACCTGGAGCGCGTAACCGCTCGACTCGCTCACCAGCGCGTCCGCATCCGGGCCGAGCATCTTCCGCAGCCGCGCGGCGTACGTCCGTAACGCCGCCGGCGCAGCGCGCGGGTGGTCCTCGCCCCACAAGGCGTCGACGAGCTCGGGCGCGGTGGCGGTCCGTCCGCCGCGCAGCAGCAGGGCGGCTCGCAGGGCCCGCTGCTGCGGAGCCCCGGTGTTCAGCGGCTCGTCTCCCCGCCAGGCGCGAACAGGCCCGAGCACAGCGAAACGCAGGCGCCGCCGCCCGGCCCGTTCCGCCTCACCGGTCATGGGACCGGGCCTCCTCCTCGTTCAGAAGCGGTTCGTCAGGACCGGATTCCTCAGGACCGGTTTTCTCAGGCGCCCCCCGAGGCGAGCTCCCGGCTTCGGTCGCGGGCCGCCTCGAGGGCGGCGATCAGGGCGGCTCGTACGCCGTGCTTCTCCAGCTCGCGGATCGCGCTGATCGTCGTACCGGCGGGGGATGTGACGGCCTCGCGGAGCTTCACCGGGTGCTCGCCGCTGTCGCGGAGCATGACGGCGGCGCCGATGGCGGCCTGGACGATGAGGTCGTGGGCCTTGTCGCGCGGGAGGCCGAGGAGGATGCCGGCGTCGGTCATGGCCTCGACAAGGTAGTAGAAGTACGCGGGGCCGGAGCCGGACAGCGCGGTCGCCGCGTCCTGCTGGGTCTCGGGGACGCGGAGCGTCTTGCCCACGGGTTTGAAGATCGCCTCGGTGCGGAGGAGGTGCTCCTCGGTGGCGTGGGAGCCGCCGGAGATGACGGACATGCCCTCGTCGACGAGTACGGGGGTGTTGGGCATGACCCGCACGACAGGCGTGCCGGCCGGGAGCCGCTCCTCGAAGAAGGCGGTGGGCACGCCGGCCGCGGCGCTGATGACCAGCCGGTCGGCGGTCAGGTGCGGGGCCAGTTCACCGAGCAGGGTCGCCATGTCCTGCGGCTTGACGGCCAGGATGAGGGTGTCGGCGGCCTTGGCGGCCTCGGTGTTGGTGACGGCCTCGACGCCGTAGCGGATCCGGAGGACCTCGGCGCGCTCCGGCCGGCGGGCGGTGCACATCAGGTCGTCCGTCGACCAGCCGGCGCGGATCATTCCGCTGAGGAGGGCCTCGCCGATCTTTCCGGTACCGAGGACGGCGACTTTCTGTGCCACGGGGCTCACGGGCTCACCTTCTCGCTGCGCTGGTCGTCCGGCGGGGGGCCGAGTGCGCGCCGGCCGGCATCGACGGGTCGTAGGCCGGTCATCTTCGCATTCGTCGGCGCGGTGCGGGTTCTTTGTCCGGGCATCGGTACGCATGAGGCGGAGGTGGCGGACCCATGCCCGTGGGATTCCGCCGGGGTGATCGGAACCGTCCGCTCCTGCTGTTCGGCACCTTGCTCGACACCGCGTTTACATCGTGGTTACACATCAACTCGCTGATCCGCACCACAACTTGGCCAAAATATGGTCGAGTGATTAACGGATTCACCGCTCCCCGCTCGCCTCGGCTCACCACCGTTCTGCTCGACCTCACTCCCCACCGCCGCCACACCCCACTCCGCCTGTCCCGCAACGACGCAACGATCCCCATCGCATCGCTGCGCGCCTGGAGCGCGCTGGAGGCCATCCTCATGCAGAAGAAATCCTTCCGCCATGCCCGAAATGCCGGACCCCGCGTTGGCTTGATGAGCACCCTCAAGGCCAACCTCCGGGCCGACTTCACCGCGTCGCTGGTCGTCTTCCTCATAGCCGTGCCGCTCTCGGTCGGCATCGCCGTCGCGTCCGGCGTCCCCGTCGAACTGGGCCTCGTCACCGGCATCGTCGGCGGCCTCCTCACCGGGCTGCTACCGGGCAGCAGCCTGCAGGTCAGCGGGCCGGCGGCCGGCCTGACCGTGCTCGTCTACGAAGCCGTGCGGGAGTACGGGCTCAGGGCCCTCGGCGTGCTGGTGCTCACCGCCGGACTGCTCCAGGTCGCCATGGGTCTGCTCAAACTGGGGCGCTGGTTCCGGGCCATCTCCGTAGCGGTGGTGCAGGGAATGCTCGCGGGCATCGGCGTCGTCCTCATCGCCGGTCAGCTCTACGCGCTCGCCGACGCGGACCCGCCCGCCGGGGGCCTGGAGAAGCTGGGCGGCCTCGTCACCCTGCTCACCGACACCCTCGCCTCGGGCGACGCGATGGCCGCCGTCGCGGTCGGCGCCGGCACCGCGGCCGTACTGGCCCTGTGGCCGCGCTGGCGGCAGGCCCAGCGGGTGGTGCCCGGACCGCTGGTGGCGGTCGCACTGGCCACCGCCGTGGTCGCACTGCTGCGGCTGCCCGTCGACCGAGTGCAGGTGCGCGGTCTCTTCGACGCGATCCAGCCACCGGGCGGGGGGGACTTCGCGCGGCTGACGGAGTTCGGCGTGCTCGGGACCGTCCTGGCCTTCGCCCTCATCGCCTCCGCGGAAACGCTGTTCAGCGCGGCGGCCGTCGACCGGCTCCACGACGGCCCCCACACGGACTACGACAAGGAGCTCATCGCGCAAGGTGCCGGCAACACCCTGTGCGGCGTGCTCGGTTCACTGCCGATGACGGCCGTGATCGTCCGCAGCTCGGCCAATGTGAACGCGGGCGCGCGGACGAAGGCCTCCCGCGTACTGCACGGCGTCTGGATGCTGGTCTTCGTCACCCTTCTGCCCTGGGCCCTCGAGCTCATCCCGGTCGCCGCTCTCGCCGGCGTGCTCGTCCACGCGGGCTGGAAGCTCCTGCCGGGGAGGGAACTCGGCCCGCTGTGGCGGGACCACCGCGGTGAAGTGGCCGTACTGCTGACGACCACCACGGCGATCGTGGTCACCAACCTCTTCGAGGGCGTCATCGTCGGCCTGCTCACCGCCGTCGTGAAGGCGGCCTGGGAGACCTCCCACGTCCACATCGAGACGGTGACCCGTCCCGACGGCGTCATCCACGCGCGCGTGCTCGGCAACGCCAACTTCCTGCGCCTGCCCAGGCTGCTGGACGAGCTCGACGCGCTGCCCCGCACGGGCTACGGCGTCGAACTGGACCTGAGCGGGCTACGGCACATGGACCGCGCCTGCCGCACCGCGCTTCTGGGCTGGGCGGAACGAAACGCCGCGGTGCGGAGGGGCGACGAGAACGGCGACGGTGAGGCGACGGGCCAAGTGGTGGCGGTATGAGCGCCAGACCGCATAAAAGGCGCTGAACGCGAAAAGGTCCGGAAACGCAAGAAAGCCCTGGCAGGGGAACCCTGCCAGGGCTTTCTTCAAAAGGAGTTCGGCGGCGTCCTACTCTCCCACAGGGTCCCCCCTGCAGTACCATCGGCGCTGAAAGGCTTAGCTTCCGGGTTCGGAATGTAACCGGGCGTTTCCCTAACGCTATGACCACCGAAACACTATAAAGTTAGAACTCCAGCCAGCAAGGCGAGTTCGTTACTTCAGAACTAACACAGTGGACGCGAGCAACTGAGGACAAGCCCTCGGCCTATTAGTACCAGTCAGCTCCAACCGTTACCGGTCTTCCACACCTGGCCTATCAACCCAGTCGTCTACTGGGAGCCTTACCCCATCAAGTGGGTGGGAGTCCTCATCTCGAAGCAGGCTTCCCGCTTAGATGCTTTCAGCGGTTATCCCTCCCGAACGTAGCCAACCAGCCATGCCCTTGGCAGGACAACTGGCACACCAGAGGTTCGTCCGTCCCGGTCCTCTCGTACTAGGGACAGCCCTTCTCAAGACTCCTGCGCGCGCAGCGGATAGGGACCGAACTGTCTCACGACGTTCTAAACCCAGCTCGCGTACCGCTTTAATGGGCGAACAGCCCAACCCTTGGGACCGACTCCAGCCCCAGGATGCGACGAGCCGACATCGAGGTGCCAAACCATCCCGTCGATATGGACTCTTGGGGAAGATCAGCCTGTTATCCCCGGGGTACCTTTTATCCGTTGAGCGACGGCGCTTCCACAAGCCACCGCCGGATCACTAGTCCCGACTTTCGTCCCTGCTCGACCCGTCGGTCTCACAGTCAAGCTCCCTTGTGCACTTACACTCAACACCTGATTGCCAACCAGGCTGAGGGAACCTTTGGGCGCCTCCGTTACTCTTTAGGAGGCAACCGCCCCAGTTAAACTACCCACCAGACACTGTCCCTGATCCGGATCACGGACCGAGGTTAGACATCCAGCACGACCAGAGTGGTATTTCAACGACGACTCCACCATGGCTGGCGCCATGACTTCACAGTCTCCCACCTATCCTACACAAGCCGAACCGAACACCAATATCAAGCTATAGTAAAGGTCCCGGGGTCTTTCCGTCCTGCTGCGCGAAACGAGCATCTTTACTCGTAGTGCAATTTCACCGGGCCTATGGTTGAGACAGTCGAGAAGTCGTTACGCCATTCGTGCAGGTCGGAACTTACCCGACAAGGAATTTCGCTACCTTAGGATGGTTATAGTTACCACCGCCGTTTACTGGCGCTTAAGTTCTCAGCTTCGCCCTGTCGAAACAGAGCTAACCGGTCCCCTTAACGTTCCAGCACCGGGCAGGCGTCAGTCCGTATACATCGCCTTACGGCTTCGCACGGACCTGTGTTTTTAGTAAACAGTCGCTTCTCGCTGGTCTCTGCGGCCACACCCAGCTCAGAGTGCAAGACTCATCACCGGACATGGCCCCCCTTCTCCCGAAGTTACGGGGGCATTTTGCCGAGTTCCTTAACCATAGTTCACCCGAACGCCTCGGTATTCTCTACCTGACCACCTGAGTCGGTTTAGGGTACGGGCCGCCATGAAACTCGCTAGAGGCTTTTCTCGACAGCATAGGATCATCCACTTCACCACAATCGGCTCGGCATCAGGTCTCAGGCTGTATGTTGTGCGGATTTGCCTACACAACGCCCTACACCCTTACCCCGGGACTACCACCGCCCGGGCTGGACTACCTTCCTGCGTCACCCCATCGCTTACCTACTACAAGTCTGGTTCGTCGGCTCCACCACTCCCCTTCACCCGAAGGATCCAGGACGGCTTCACGGACTTAGCATCGCCTGATTCGATATTGGGCGTTTCAAAGCGGGTACCGGAATATCAACCGGTTGTCCATCGACTACGCCTGTCGGCCTCGCCTTAGGTCCCGACTTACCCTGGGCAGATCAGCTTGACCCAGGAACCCTTAGTCAATCGGCGCACACGTTTCTCACGTGTGTATCGCTACTCATGCCTGCATTCTCACTCGTGAACCGTCCACAACTCGCTTCCGCGGCTGCTTCACCCGGCACACGACGCTCCCCTACCCATCCACACACCCGTTGGGGTTATTGTGTGAATGACACGACTTCGGCGGTACGCTTGAGCCCCGCTACATTGTCGGCGCGGAATCACTTGACCAGTGAGCTATTACGCACTCTTTCAAGGGTGGCTGCTTCTAAGCCAACCTCCTGGTTGTCTCTGCGACTCCACATCCTTTCCCACTTAGCGTACGCTTAGGGGCCTTAGTCGATGCTCTGGGCTGTTTCCCTCTCGACCATGGAGCTTATCCCCCACAGTCTCACTGCCGCGCTCTCACTTACCGGCATTCGGAGTTTGGCTAAGGTCAGTAACCCGGTAGGGCCCATCGCCTATCCAGTGCTCTACCTCCGGCAAGAAACACACGACGCTGCACCTAAATGCATTTCGGGGAGAACCAGCTATCACGGAGTTTGATTGGCCTTTCACCCCTAACCACAGGTCATCCCCCAGGTTTTCAACCCTGGTGGGTTCGGTCCTCCACGAAGTCTTACCTCCGCTTCAACCTGCCCATGGCTAGATCACTCCGCTTCGGGTCTTGGGCGCGCTACTCAATCGCCCTATTCGGACTCGCTTTCGCTACGGCTTCCCCACACGGGTTAACCTCGCAACACACCGCAAACTCGCAGGCTCATTCTTCAAAAGGCACGCAGTCACGACGCACCAAGCAAGCTTGATGCGCGACGCTCCCACGGCTTGTAGGCACACGGTTTCAGGTACTATTTCACTCCGCTCCCGCGGTACTTTTCACCATTCCCTCACGGTACTATCCGCTATCGGTCACCAGGGAATATTTAGGCTTAGCGGGTGGTCCCGCCAGATTCACACGGGATTTCTCGGGCCCCGTGCTACTTGGGTGTCTCTTAAACGAGCCGTTGATGTTTCAGCTACGGGGGTCTTACCCTCTACGCCGGACCTTTCGCATGTCCTTCGCCTACACCAACGGTTTCTGACTCGTCTCATGGCCGGCAGACCATGAAAAAGAGATCCCACAACCCCGCATGCGCAACCCCTGCCGGGTATCACACACATACGGTTTGGCCTCATCCAGTTTCGCTCGCCACTACTCCCGGAATCACGGTTGTTTTCTCTTCCTGCGGGTACTGAGATGTTTCACTTCCCCGCGTTCCCTCCACACTGCCTATGTGTTCAGCAGCGGGTGACAGCCCATGACGACTGCCGGGTTTCCCCATTCGGACACCCCCGGATCAAAGCTCGGTTGACAGCTCCCCGGGGCCTATCGCGGCCTCCCACGTCCTTCATCGGTTCCTGGTGCCAAGGCATCCACCGTGCGCCCTTAAAAACTTGGCCACAGATGCTCGCGTCCACTGTGCAGTTCTCAAGCAACGACCAGCCACCCGTCACACTCTGCCGAAGCAAAGCTTTACCGGGGCCGGCATCGCGAAGGTTCAGACCGAAGTCCGTACCCTCAGATACCCAACAGCGTGCCCGGCCCAGTCTTTCAAGATTCACGTTCCACGCCGAAGCAGTACTAGTGATCCCTCAAGAACTGTGCCGAATAGTCAACGTTCCACCCATGAGCAACCGTGCGAGTCATTCGCTCGCAGTCGGCTATGTGCTCCTTAGAAAGGAGGTGATCCAGCCGCACCTTCCGGTACGGCTACCTTGTTACGACTTCGTCCCAATCGCCAGTCCCACCTTCGACGGCTCCCTCCACAAGGGTTGGGCCACCGGCTTCGGGTGTTACCGACTTTCGTGACGTGACGGGCGGTGTGTACAAGGCCCGGGAACGTATTCACCGCAGCAATGCTGATCTGCGATTACTAGCAACTCCAACTTCATGGGGTCGAGTTGCAGACCCCAATCCGAACTGAGACCGGCTTTTTGAGATTCGCTCCACCTCGCGGTATCGCAGCTCATTGTACCGGCCATTGTAGCACGTGTGCAGCCCAAGACATAAGGGGCATGATGACTTGACGTCGTCCCCACCTTCCTCCGAGTTGACCCCGGCAGTCTCCTGTGAGTCCCCATCACCCCGAAGGGCATGCTGGCAACACAGGACAAGGGTTGCGCTCGTTGCGGGACTTAACCCAACATCTCACGACACGAGCTGACGACAGCCATGCACCACCTGTACACCGACCACAAGGGGGCGACCATCTCTGGCCGTTTCCGGTGTATGTCAAGCCTTGGTAAGGTTCTTCGCGTTGCGTCGAATTAAGCCACATGCTCCGCTGCTTGTGCGGGCCCCCGTCAATTCCTTTGAGTTTTAGCCTTGCGGCCGTACTCCCCAGGCGGGGAACTTAATGCGTTAGCTGCGGCACGGACGACGTGGAATGTCGCCCACACCTAGTTCCCAACGTTTACGGCGTGGACTACCAGGGTATCTAATCCTGTTCGCTCCCCACGCTTTCGCTCCTCAGCGTCAGTATCGGCCCAGAGATCCGCCTTCGCCACCGGTGTTCCTCCTGATATCTGCGCATTTCACCGCTACACCAGGAATTCCGATCTCCCCTACCGAACTCTAGCCTGCCCGTATCGAATGCAGACCCGGGGTTAAGCCCCGGGCTTTCACATCCGACGTGACAAGCCGCCTACGAGCTCTTTACGCCCAATAATTCCGGACAACGCTTGCGCCCTACGTATTACCGCGGCTGCTGGCACGTAGTTAGCCGGCGCTTCTTCTGCAGGTACCGTCACTCTCGCTTCTTCCCTGCTGAAAGAGGTTTACAACCCGAAGGCCGTCATCCCTCACGCGGCGTCGCTGCATCAGGCTTTCGCCCATTGTGCAATATTCCCCACTGCTGCCTCCCGTAGGAGTCTGGGCCGTGTCTCAGTCCCAGTGTGGCCGGTCGCCCTCTCAGGCCGGCTACCCGTCGTCGCCTTGGTAGGCCATTACCCCACCAACAAGCTGATAGGCCGCGGGCTCATCCTGCACCGCCGGAGCTTTCCACCTTCAAGCATGCGCTCGAAGGTCGTATCCGGTATTAGACCCCGTTTCCAGGGCTTGTCCCAGAGTGCAGGGCAGATTGCCCACGTGTTACTCACCCGTTCGCCACTAATCCACCCCGAAGGGCTTCATCGTTCGACTTGCATGTGTTAAGCACGCCGCCAGCGTTCGTCCTGAGCCAGGATCAAACTCTCCGTGAATGTTTACCGGTAATCCGGTTCACACTCGCGTTGAGCGGAACAACCAGGCGGAATAGGCCCGGTCGTTCACAGCGTCCTCGCTGTGTGTGCCCACCCGATCCGTAATCGGACCCGGTAGGACTTTTAAAGGAACCTCATCCATCGAGATGGACGGGGTGTCAACATATCTGGCGTTGACTTTTGGCACGCTGTTGAGTTCTCAAGGAACGGACGCTTCCTTTGTACTCACCCTCTCGGGCTTTCCTCCGGGCGCTTCCCTTCGTTGTTTCCAACCTTACCAGATCCGTTTTCCGTTCCTTACCGCTTCACATTCGAAGCAGTCGGTTCGGATTTCGTTTCCGGCCCCCTGTTGGAGCGGGGTTTCTCGCGCCTTCCGGCGTGATCACTACTTTAGCGGATTTTCCCGGCGGCTCCTAATCGGAGTCCCGAGCCATCCCGTTCAGAATTCCGGGCACGCCGAAATTCATCCCGTTCAAGGGCCGTGCAAGTGGTGATCGCCGCCAGTGCGGCTCGAAGTGCCGCCGTTGAGCCGACTGGCCCCGCGACAACTCGGAGAACACTACGGATCCGGTAGACCCGTGTCAACTCGCCTCTGACCGGCCCTCAGTCCAGGTCGGTGAGGCGTCCGCCGGCGTCCGGCTGGGCCTCTTCGACTCGGCGGAGGAGCCGGGTCAGCATCGCGCCGAGCTGGGTGCGCTCGTCGCCGGAGAGGTCCTGGAGCAGTTCCTCCTCGAAGACCGTGGCCATCCGGAGGCCCTCGAGCCACTTGGCTCGCCCCTCCTCTGTAATGCCCACGATGACGCGCACGCGGTTGCTCTCGTCGCGCTCCCGTGTGACAAGGCCTTCCGCGACCATGCGGTCGATGCGGTGGGTCATGGCGGCCGGGGTGAGGCCGAGGCGCCTGGCGAGGTCGCCGGGGCCGAGGCGGTAGGGCTCGCCGGCGAGGACGAGGGCCTTGAGGACCTCCCACTCCGCGTTGCTGATGCCGAGCTCGGCGGTCTGGCGGCCGTACGCGACGTTCATGCGCCGGTTCAGGCGGCTGAGGGCGGAGACGACCCGCTCCACCTGGGGATCGAGGCCCTGAAACTCGCGCTGGTAGGCGGCGATCTGCTCTTCGAGGCTCGGTTCGGCGGGCCCGGGGGTGTCAGCCATGAGCCGCAGTATGGCAGAAACCATTCGACATAAAGACCTTCGCCATGTACTGTTTAGCTTCGAAGTTTAGGTCTGAAGTCTTCAAGTTCAAGGGGTGAGTGTGACCACCGCGATGGGCGCGGCTCTGCGCCGGATCCAGCTGGGCAACGCGCTGAGCGCGTTCGGCAACGGCTTCACGGTTCCGTATCTCTACGTCTATGTGGCGAAGGTGCGGGGCCTGGGAGCGGGGACAGCGGGCTTGACGCTGTTCACGCTGGCCGTCGCGGCGCTGATCGTGCTGCCTTTCACCGGTCGGGCGATCGACCGGCGGGGTCCGCTGCCCGTGGCCATCGTGGGTACGGTCTCGGCGGCGATCGGTTCGCTGGGGATGGGGCTGTCCGGCAGCACTCCGCTGGTGATCGCCTCCGCCGCCGCGCTCGGTGCGGGTATAGCGGTGATCCAGCCGGCGCTCGCGACGATGATCGTGTGGTGCTCGACGCCGCTGACCCGCTCGCGCTCGTTCGCCACGCAGTTCTTCCTCAACAACCTGGGCCTCGGCGTCGGCGGCCTCATCGGTGGCCTCATGGTCGACGAGCACGCCGCGTCGAGCTTCATCCGGCTGTTCGGGATCGAGTCGGTGATGTTCCTGGTGCTGGGTGCGACCGTGGCGACCGTACGGCTGCCCGCCGCCCCCAAGGTCGAGGACGCGGTGCCGACCGGCGAGCGGCCCGAGGGTGCGTGGCGCGCCCTGATGCGGGATCGCTCGATGGTGTGGCTGTGCGCGCTGGGCTTCGTGATGTTCTTCGCCTGCTACGGACAGTTCGAGGCGGGCCTGGCGGCGTACGCCACCGAGGTCACTCGGGTCTCCCCCGCCATGCTGGGCATCGCGCTGTTCGCCAACACGGCCGCCATCGTGGTGACGCAGTTCGTCGTCCTGAAGCTGGTGGAGCGGCGCCGGCGCAGCCGGGTCATGGCGCTGGTCGGGCTGATCTGGACCGTGGCGTGGGTCGCGGCGGCGCTGTCCGGTCTGGTGCACGGGGCCCAGGCGGTGGCGACGGGTTTGCTGATCTCGACGTACGTGCTGTTCGGCGTCGGCGAGTCGATGCTGTCCCCGACCGTGGCACCGCTGGTGGCCGACCTGGCGCCGGCGTCGCTGATCGGTCAGTACAACTCGGCCTTCGCCCTGGTGAAGCAGCTGGCGATGGCCTCGGGGCCGCTGCTGGGCGCGCTGCTGGTGGGGCTCGGCCTGCACGTCGCGTACGTGTCGCTGCTGATCATGTTCTCGCTCGGCATCACCGTTCTGGCGCTGCGGCTGGGCCGTCGGCTCACCGCCTCCCAGGACAACCCGTTCGTCGGCCGGACCCGGCGGGCGGAGGCTCTGGCGGCTGCAGGATCCGTGGATTCGGTTGAGCCGGCGGACTCGGTCGAGCCGGTTGAGTCAGCCGATCGCGTGGCCGTAGCCGCCTGATCCGTAGCTACCTGACCTGTAGCTGCCTGATCTGTATCTGCAGATAGCTGCGCGCCGATGCGCGAGCGCCGGGGGCGGGAAGTCGTTACTTCCCGCCCCCGGCGCTTTCGTATGTCGTCATCTGCCGTCATCCGTGCCCTGCCGGCAGGGCGAACTCGCACCACACCGCCTTTCCGCCGCCCGGTGTGCGGCGGGAGCCCCAGGACGAGGCGATCGTGGCGATGATCGAGATGCCCCGGCCGGCCTCGTCCGCGGGCTCGGCGCGGCGTCGGCGCGGGAGGTGGTCGTCGCCGTCGGTGACCTCGATGATCAGGCGGCGGTCGGTGCGGCGCAGGCGGAGGCGCATGGGGGGTGTGCCGTGCTGGAGGGAGTTGGCGACGAGCTCGCTCGCCGCCAGGACGCCCAGGTCACGGAGGTCGGTGGGGAAGCGCCAGCTGGCCAGGACGCCGGAGGCGAACGCGCGGGCGCGGGGTGCGGCCTCGACTCCGCCGAGGAGCTCGAGCGCGGCGTTGTGGAAGAGCTCGGCGTCGTGTCCCGTGCGGGCGGGGTGCTGGAGTACGAGGACGGCGACGTCGTCGTCGTGTTCCTGGGTCACGCCGAGGGCGCGGATGAGGCGGTCGCACATGACCTGAGGGGAGCCGGTGGCTCCGGCGAAGGCGCGTTCGAGGGCGGCGACGCCTTCGTCGATGTCCTCGTCGCGGCGTTCGACGAGTCCGTCCGTATAGAGGACGGCGCTGGAGCCGGGGCACAGGGGCACCGTGCCGGAGGTGTGCAGCCAGCCGCCGGTGCCGAGCGGGGGGCCGGTGGGTTCGGCGGCGCGGCGGACGGTGCCGTCGGGGTCGCGGACGAGGATGGGCAGGTGCCCGGCGGAGGCGTAGACGAGGCGTCCCTCGTTGGGGTCGTGGACGGCGTAGACGCAGGTGGCGATCTGGGTGGCGTCGATCTCGGCGGCGAGGCCGTCGAGGAGCTGCAGGACCTCGTGGGGCGGGAGGTCGAGGCGCGCGTAGGCCCGTACGGCCGTGCGCAGCTGGCCCATGACGGCTGCGGCGCGAACGCCGCGGCCCATGACGTCGCCGATGACGAGGGCGGTGCGGCCGGCGCCGAGGGTGATCACGTCGTACCAGTCACCGCCTACGGCGGTGTCCTTGCCGCCGGGCTGGTACGTGGCGGCGACGCGGAGGTCGTCGGGCTGTTCCAGCTCCTGGGGGAGCAGGCTGCGCTGGAGGGTGACGGCCGCCTCGCGCTGGCGGCGTTCGCTGACGCGCAGGCGCTCTGCCGCTTCCACCTGGTCGGTGACGTCGGCGGCGAAGACGAGGACGCCGCGCTGGGCGTCCTTGCCCTCTCCCACCGCGATCGGGGAGCAGGTGAAGGTGTAGTAGCCGTGCCGGGGGCGGGGGCCGCGGTCGATGGTGGCCGGCTGGGCGGTGGTCCCGTCCGGTGGTGCGGGGACGGTCACGCGGCGGGACTTGACGGTGCGGGGCTTGCCGCTGCGCAGGACCTGGTCCATGAGGGGGAGCAGGCCGAGTTCCTCGAGCTCGGGGAGGGTGTCGCGGGCGCGGGTTCCGGTGGGGCGGGGGCCGAAGAGGGCGGCGTAGGCGTCGTTGACGTAGGCGATGCGGTGGTCGGGGCCGTAGACGACGGTGGCGAGGGCGGGGACCTTGCCGAGGATGTCGTGGACGGAGAGGCCGTCGAGGGTGACGGGCTCGGCGTCCTTGGCCGGGGCGGCCTCGGCCCGGGCGGCGGGCACGGAGCCGGTGCCGGTCCCGGGACCGGTCCCGGATCCGGTTGCAGATCCGGTGCCGGCGGCGGTGGACGCGGCGGAGGCCTGTGGGGCCGCGGCGGGTGTGCGGTCGGCGCGGGCCGCTGCTCGGCGCTGTGTGCCGGGGAGCCGGGCGCTCCAGCGGGTGAAGTTCACTGAGGATTACCTCGCGGAGTCGTTCCGGATCAGCTCGGCGACGCGGGATGCCACGTGGGGTGCCGTGTGGAGTGCTGCCCCAGGGGGTGCCGCGTGGTGTGCCGCGCGGGGCACGTGGGGTGGCTCAGCCGCGGGCCCGGTGTGGGGCCGCCGCCGGCGGTGCGGGGAACGGCCCCCGAAGGAATGCAGCAAACGTCCGAATCCTCATGATTATTACTCTTCGCTGATACCAGCCCACCCATGGTCACACGACCAGTGTGGCCGACAGGACTGACATCCGTCAGGCGCCGTGTCGGGTGAACGCGCCGCGTGTTCCCGTCCCCGCCCGCGACCTGCCGCGATGTCCCGCCGGCGGACCGTGCTTCAACTCGCTTCCGGGTGACGGCCGGTGCCTGCGGCCAGTTCGAACTCGGCCCGGGGGTTCTCCAGCGAGCCGAGCGAGACGATCTCACGTTTGAAGAGTCCCGCGAGGGTCCATTCGGCGAGGACGCGCATTTTGCGGTTGAAGGTCGGCACCCGGCTGAGGTGGTAGGCGCGGTGCATGAACCATGCGGGGTAGCCCTTGAGCTTCTTCCCGTACACATGGGCGACGCCTTTGTGGAGGCCGAGCGAGGCGACCGAGCCGACGTACTTGTGGCGGTAGTCCTGGAGGTCCTTGCCGCGCAGCGACGACAGGATGTTCTCGGCGAGGACCTTGGCCTGGCGCACGGCGTGCTGGGCGTTGGGGGCGCAGGTCGTACCGCCGTTCTCGGCCGTGAGGTCGGGGACGGACGCGGCGTCCCCCGCCGCCCACGCGTGCTCGACGCCCTCGATCCGCAGGGTCGGGGCGCACTTGAGCCGGCCGCGCTCGTCGAGCGGGAGGTCGGTGGCGGCGAGGATCGGATGCGGCTTGACGCCGGCCGTCCATACGATCGTGCGCGTGGGAAAGCGCGAGCCGTCGCTGAGGACGGCCACGCGGTTCTCGCAGGAGTCCAGCCGGGTGTCGAGGCGTACGTCGATGTTGCGGCCGCGCAGCTCCCGGACGGCGTACCGGCCCATGTCCTCGCCGACTTCGGGGAGGATGCGGCCGGTGGCCTCGACCAGGATGAACTTCAGATCGTCCGGCTCGATGTTGTAGTAGTAGCGCGTGGCGTAGCGGGCCATGTCCTCCAGCTCGCCGAGCGCTTCGACGCCCGCGTAGCCGCCGCCGACGAACACGAAGGTCAGCGCCGCGTCGCGCACCTCGGGGTCGCGGGTGGAGGAGGCGATGTCCAGCTGTTCGAGGACATGGTTGCGCAGGCCGATGGCCTCCTCGACCGTCTTGAAGCCGATGCCGTAGTCGGCGAGGCCCGGGATGGGGAGGGTGCGGGAGATGGAGCCGGGGGCCAGGACCAGTTCCTCGTAGTGGATGTCGATGGGGCCGGTGCCCTCGTCCTCGGTGGCGAGGGTCTTGATGCTGGCCGTGCGCTTGGCGTGGTCGATGGCGACCGCCTCACCGGTGACGACCTGGCACTCGCCGAGCGCCCGTCGCAGCGGGACGACGACGTGGCGGGGAGAGATGGAGCCGGCGGCGGCCTCGGGGAGGAAGGGCTGGTAGGTCATGTACGGCTCGGGGTCGATGACCAGGATCTCCGCCTCGCCGCGCCTGAGCTTCCGTTGGAGGTGCAGGGCGGTGTACATCCCGACGTAGCCGCCGCCGATGACGAGGATGCGGGTGGGGATGGGGGGCTGCGCGTTTCCTTCGGGGGGCGTGGGCTGTGTTTGCGCCTGCCGCGTGGGCTGTTGCTGCCGCTCCTGCGGTTGCTGCTGTTCCTGCCGCTCCTGCTTTTCCCGCTCTTCCGGCGCTGTCCGGCCTGCTTCCTCCGTCTGCCCCTCGTGTCCTGCCTGCCCCTCCCGCGCCGGTTCGTTCACCAAGGCCTCTTCCTCCTCGCGTCGTCGCGTCGTCCTCGGCAGTTGTCGGCTGTACTCGGCTCTACTCGGGTACCCGTCGTGCTCGCTCGTACTCGGTCGTTCTCGCGTTGTGGCACAACTCCTCCTCATGACGCATCGACGTCGGTGGTTTGTCCACAGGACTCGCGAAATGTATGACCGGTGCCGGAGCTGATCCGTCCGTCTCGAGAAAGCCGCTCTGCGGGAAAGGCTCGCAGGTCAGGGGGGATGCGGCGGGGTGGTGCGGTGGTGCAGAATCAAGGGGGAGCAGGTCCGTACTCCAATCGGGGACGGCCTGTGCGGAGCTACCCCCTTCTTTCTTGACCTGGGCTCAACTATGTTCGTACTCCGTCGGGGTGTCGAGACGTGCCCCGGCAGTCAGGGCGGGGAGTCTCCGGGGGGAGACGTCATAACCGGGGGAACGTATGCACATTCAGAGCTCTCATTGGTCTGCTGCTGTCGCGACGGCTGACGGCACGGGTGGCCGTAATACGCCGTTGCGCGTGGACGCACAGCGCAATCTGGAACATGTGCTGCGGGCGGCTCGCGAGGTCTTCGGCGAGCTGGGGTACGGGGCGCCGATGGAGGACGTGGCGCGCCGGGCCCGGGTCGGAGTGGGGACGGTCTACCGCCGCTTCCCGAGCAAGGACGTGCTGGTCCGGCGCATAGCCGAGGAAGAGACGGCCCGGCTCACCGAGCAGGCGCGGACGGCACTGGGGCAGGAGGACGAGCCGTGGTCGGCGCTGTCCCGGTTCCTGCGCACGTCGGTGGCGTCCGGCGCCGGCCGGCTGCTGCCGCCGCAGGTCCTGCGGGTCGGCGTCGACGTGGAGTCCGAGGAGCAGCGCCTGCAGGCCGCAGTGCCGGACCGGGCCCGTGTGCCGCAGCAGCGGCAGCCGGGGATCGGTGGCGGTCAGCTGCACGAGCTGCGGCTGGTCGAGCAGCGGCCGACAGCGGTCGACGAGCGGGACGACGCGGGTGCCGCGGCGCTGCTCGACGTCGTGGGCCGGCTGGTCGAGCGGGCGCGGGCGGCCGGTGAGCTGCGCGCCGACGTGACGGTCGCCGATGTGCTGCTGGTGATCGCGACGGCGGCTCCGTCGCTTCCGGACGCGGCGCAGCAGGCGGCGGCGTCCTCGCGGCTGCTGGACATCCTGCTGGAAGGCCTCCGTTCGCGGCCCGTGCAGTAACCGCGGCGCGATCGCAGTCATCACAGCGGTCTTCACTGCAGTCGTCACGGCAGTCATCACCGTCGACGCGGAGCTTCCGTGGGCCTCCTTCTCCGGAGAGCCCACGGAAGAGGTCGGCAGAAGGGGGCTGGTGTTCAGTAATCCTCATCTGTTCGAGTGACGTCCCGTGCTCGAGCGCGCGAACAGAACCCGGATGAGTGGTTGCCGTTCGCGAAATGATTCCGAGGCACTCCCGTGTGTCACGCTGCTCGGTATTCGTGTGTGACGGCGTGTACGGGGAGCATCCGCTATGGGTGTTGACGGGCGAGAAGAGCCGCGCAGAAGCGAGGAGTCGGACGACCCACCGGCGCCGCACAAGGTGCCCGGCCAGGGTGGTCCGTTCGCTTCCGCCTCCTTGGATCTGTGGAGCGACGGCCCTGATCCCGAGGTTCCGCAGCAGCGGACGCCTGCGCGGTCGGGGCTTCCGGCCCTTCCCGCCAAGGCAGGTCGCGAGCCGTCTGGTAGCGGTACCGATGCCAGTACTGATGCCGGGGCCGACGGCAGGACCGACGCCGATGCTGGTGCCGGGACCGACGCCAGTAGTGGCGTCCGTGCCAAGGTCGGTGCCGAGGTCGGTGCCGGCGACGCGGACGGGCCTCCGTCGGATCTCGAGCTGGTCGCCCAGCTGCGTGGCAGCGGCGAGGGCGGTGAGGCGTACGAGGAGCTGTACCGACGCCATGCCGACGCGGTCCGCCGGTACGCCCGTAGTTGCTGCCGCGACGAGCACACCGCCGAGGACCTGACCAACGAGGTCTTCACCAGCACCCTGCAGGCGGTGCGCGGCGGTTCGGGCCCGGACTCGGCGGTACGGGCGTATCTGCTGACCACCGTGCGAAGGGTCGCGGCGGCCTGGGCGAGGACGGCGAAGCGCGAGCAGCTGGTCGAGGACTTCGCGGTGTTCGCCACGTCGGCAGCGTCCTCGTCGGTGACGGCCGACGAGGACACGCTCAACCTGGGCGCGGACGTGCGGGCCATGCAGGAGGCCGAGGAGTCCCTGGCCGTGCAGGCCTTCCGGAGCCTGCCCGAGCGATGGCAGACGGTGCTGTGGCACACGACGGTGGAGGAGGAGTCGCCGAGCGATGTCGGCCCGCTGCTCGGGCTGAGCGCCAACGCGACGGCGGTGCTCGCCCACCGGGCACGGGAGGGGTTGAAGCAGGCCTATCTGCAGGCGCATGTGAATACGCAGCTGATGGCGGGCGGCGACTGCGCGCAGTACGCCGACCGGCTCGGCGCGTATGCCCGGGGCAGGCTGCGTACGCGTGCCGAGCGGGGGATGCGCAGGCATCTCGAGGGCTGCGCGAAGTGCCGTACGGCGGCGCTGGAGGTCGCGGACGTCAACGAGCGGCTGCGCGCGCTGCTGCCGGTCGCGGTCATCGGCTGGTTCGCCGCCGGCTGGTCGGTCAAGGCCGCCGCGGGACTCGCGGCGGGTGCGGCGGCTGGTGCGGCGGCTGGTGCGGTCGGGGCGGGTGCGGCGGCCGGGGCCGCTGGTGCGGGAGCCGCTGCGGGTGCTGCCGGGTCGGTTGGCGCAGGGTCGGCCGGTGCCACGGGGGCGGCCGGTGCAGCGAGTGGGGCTGGGGCGGCTTCCGCTGGTGCGGGCTCTGGTGCCGGGGCTGCTGCCGGGGCAGGCGCCAGTGCCGGGGCCGGGGCCGGTGGTGGTTCGGTCGGGGGCCGGGGCCGGGGCCGTGGTGGGTGAGGGGCTGGGGCTTCCGGTGAAGGTGGCGCTGGGGGCGGGGGTGCTGGCCGCTGCCGGGGCCGTCATCGCGTACGCCGTCGCCGGGCACTCCCCGCGCCGCCGGACAGACCGCAGGCGAGAGCCACGGCGGCTCCGGTCGTACCGGCGCCGCCGCACAAGCCGGGGCCACGGCCGGGCCTGACGGCCTCGCCCGCGCCCAGTGCCCCTCCCGCGCTGGTGGCGAAGTCCGCCCCGAAGTCGTCCTCCCCGGCACTGTCACCGTCACCATCGCCGTCGCCGTCGGTGTCCGCTTCCGCCGGCCCCTCCGCTTCCGCTTCTCCCACACCGCCTGCCTCGCCCTCGCCCCGGCCGTCGCCGAGCCTGCCGAAGGCGAAACCGTCCACGCCGGCCACTCCTCACCGGCCGACGCCCGTTCCCCCGCCGCCTCCCTCGCACGTCTATGCGCTCAATGAGCTGCGGTACAGCGGCATCGGTGACGGTGACGGCGGCGAGCCGGAGGTGCGGCTCGGCGGGAGCTGGCTGTGGCAGCGGTACGGGCTGCGGGTGGGCGGTACGACGTACCGCGACGGGGCGAGCGTCCACGCGGCGTCGTCGGTGGCCATCGAACTGAACCGTTCCTGCACGTCCTACGACGCGCTGGCGGGCGTGGACGACATGACGCTGGGCCTGGGCGCCGTCACCTTCTCCGTCTACGCGGACGGCGAGCGCCTGTGGAGTTCGGGCCTGGTGCGGGGCGGCCGTCCGGCCGTCCCCGTCCACACGCCTCTGGCGGGCCACAGGACGCTGCGCCTGGTCGTCGAGCCGAGGTCCGCGGCGGATCGCGTCGCGGTCGCGGACTGGGCCGACGCGCGGATCAGCTGCGGGTCGCTGCGGTCGCCGACGGCGTCCAGTGCGGGGGACGGGTCAGCGCGGGCGGCAGCTTGGTGGCGGCATCGCCCTTGGCGGCGTTGATCTGGGGCTGGGTGAGGAAGATGCTCCCGGTCAGGTCGGCGCCCGAGAGGTCGGCGTCGCGGAAGTCGGCGCCGATGAGGTCGGCCATTCTCAGGTCCGCGCCCGAGAGGTCGGCCGCGATGAGGTAGGCGCCGCGCAGGTTTGCGCCGCGGAGGTCGGCCCGCTTGAGCCGGGCGCCCATGAGGTCGGCGCCCCGGTGGTTCTTCGTCTTGCGCCCGGTCTTGGCGCGGACGAGTTCGCTCGTACGCAGCAGCAGGACGTTGACCTTCTGCCGGTGGCCCGGCACGTCGACCTCCAGGAGGGAGGCGGAGTCGCGGCGGGTGAGGGCTTCGGTCTCGTCGAGGAGGCGGCGCACGTCGGCGTGGACGGGGCGGGCGGCGGGGAGGGCAAGCGCCTCGTTCAGGTACCAGAGCAGCTCGTGGAGCTGCCGCATGACCGGGAACACGTCGAACATCTGCTGAGCGGTGTCCGGGGCCTGTCGCCAGTCCTGCCCGCCGAAGGTGACTTGGGAGACCTTCTGGCCCGCGCCGAAGCAGTCATAGACGGTGCAGCCGGGGAAGCCCTGCTTCCTGAGGCGGGTGTGGATGCCGCAGCGGAAGTCCGTCTGCAGGTTGGTGCACGGCTTTCCGGCGGGCTTGTTGACCGCGAAGTCCGCCGAGGCGGCGAAGGGCAGGGCGACGCAGCACAGCCCGAAGCAGCTCTCGCAGTCTCCGCGCAGGGCGGGACCGCCCTTGCCGGTCTCCGCGTCTTCGGGAATTCCTGCCACCGTGCCCACCGTGGTTCCTTTTGCCTGGTCGGGGCCCGAGTAGAGCCCGGCGCGCTCGCGCCCGTCCAGTCATTTTACGGAGTGCGTCGCGCGCGGTCCGCTGAGCAGCGCCAGCCCTCGCGCCCCCGCACGCCCCTCACGGGCCGGGATGGGGCGCGCCGCCGCCCACGACCGAGCGCCTGCCGGACTCGGGGGCCGTGCCCGTCCAGCAGGAGCCGCGCCGGGCGAGGAGGCGGCGCAGCCAGACCTCGGTGGAGACGATCTCCGCGAGTCCGTCGAGCGGCAGCGGTTCTCCGGCGGCCGCCGCGCGGAGCGCGTCCCGGACGACCGCGGCCTCGATCAGGCCCGCCTCGGCCAGCAGGGGCGCGTCGAAGAGGTCCAGGAGCGGGCCGGCGGCGGCAGCGAGCCCGGCCCGTAGCGCCGACGCGTGCGAGGCGTGGGACGTCGCTCCCCAGCCGGGCGGCAGGTCGCGGATGCCGGCACCGGCCAGGGCGGCGCGCAGTACGGATGCGCGCGCCCCGGGGCGTACCCGTAGCGACTCGGGGAGGGCGCGGCAGGCGCGTACGACCTGGTTGTCGAGAAAGGGGGCGTGCAGCCGCTGGCCGCGTACCTCCGCGGCCTGCTCGAAGACGCGGTGGTCGGCGGCGTGGCGGGTGAGCGCGGCGGCGGCGCGGCGTTCGCCGGGGCGCTGGTGCTGACCCGCCGGGCGGACGGCCGCGCGCTGAAGGCGAACCGATACTTCAGCGAGCGCCTCACCCGTCAGCCAGCGCGCGGCGGGCCCCGGCCGGCACCAGGCGAGCGCCGCGAGCGAGGCGTCCACCGCCCCGGCCCCGCCCGTGCGGAAGCCGGGCGCCAGCAGCCGGGCCGCGGCCTCCTCCACACCCTCCCGGTAGGTCGTACGGGCCAGCCGGCGCGCCGCCCGGTAGACGGTGAACGGGACGGACAGCGAGTGCGTCGACGAGCTGTCCGCGCGGGCCAGCGCCGAGACCGGACGCAGGAGATAGCGGCGTCGACGGTCCATCAGCAGGTCGGCCAGCCGGGCCGGATGGGCGTCCAGGACCTGACGGGCGCCGTGTCCGACGAAGTGGTCGGCGCTGCCGGCGGCCAGCCGCCGCAGGTGCCGTCCGGCGGTGGCGAGGGCGGGTCCGGGTTCGTCCGTCAGCGGGCCGCCGGCCAGGCCCGCGTACGGCAGCGCCTCCGCGCCGGCCGCGACGATCACGTGCCGCAGGCGAGGGTCGGCGGCGATGGCGCGGGCGCGCTCCAGCTCGGACTCGCGGGCGGGGCCGCCGCCCGCCGCGAGGTCGTTGAAGGTGACGGCGAGCAGCCGTTCCCCGGCTCCCGTGCCGCGCCCGGGCCCGTAGGGCGGGCCCGGCATGCCCGGCAGCCCGGCGGCCAGCAGCGCCAGCGTGCTGGAGGCGACGCCTCCGGAGAGGTCGGCGCCCACGCCGGGCACCGGTCCGTGCAGCGCCTGGCGGTGCCGGTGGGTGCTCGCACCGGGGGCGGGAGCGGAGCCGGGCGCGCCGGACCCGAAGCCTTCGGATGCGGGGCCGGGGGCGCGGTGGCCCGGACCGTTGCCGTTGTGGCCCGGCCCGTCGTGGGTCGTGGTGGTGTGGGGTGCGGCGAGGCGGGTGCGTACCGCCTCGACCAGCGCGTCCCGTACGTCCTCGACGGCCTGGCGCACGTCGAGTCGGGGTGCGGCGACGGCGAGGGAGGCGGTGGGCTCGTAGCCGGTGATGTCGCGGGCGCCGTCGCGCAGGATCAGCGCGTGGCCGGGCGGGACGCGCCGTACGCCGAGGTAGGGGGTGCCGTCGCTCAGGGCCTCCGGCGAGTCGGGGCAGGCGAGGAGGGCCGCGAGGTGGCCGATGTCGAGCTGGGCCTCGACGAGGTCGGCCAGGGGCAGCGCGGCCGTGGCGTAGGCGGTGCCGCCGGAGAAGGCGGTGTGGAAGACGGGCCGGGCGCCGGCGAGGTCCCCGGCGACGGTGACGCGCCGGCCGGCCTGGGCGACGGCGGTGTAGCTGCCCGGCCAGGCGGTGAGGTGGCGCAGCGCGCCGCCGCGGGCGGCGAACAGGGCGGAGCGCAGGGTCTCGTCGCTCGCGCCGCAACGGCCGAGGACGGCGAGACGGGTGGCATGATCGGCTTGGACGACGCGGATCTCGTCGGGGCGCCAGTCGCCGACGGCCCACAGGGGCGCCGTACCGCCCCACAGGAGCCGGCCGCCGACGGGACGGACGGCGGGGTCGCCGGGGCCGGCGGGTTCACCGGAGCCGTGTCCGGGGCCTGGACCGGAACCGGGTCCGGGGCCTGGACCGGAACCGTGTCCGGTTCCTGCGGCGGTGCGGCTCCAGCCCACCAACCAGCGCATCGCCGCCTCCACAGGCTGTGGACAACCAACAGGTAGCAGTCATCATGCACAGCGATACGGCCGTTGCGACATCCGGCGTGCAACACATTGATTGCGGCGATGCGTCGGGCGCTCGCCCCTCCAACTCGCCTGGCGGCAGGGGCGGGTGGCGCACGATGCGAGTGCGGGCTGCTGCGGCGGCCGGATCCGGCCAAATTCGATTCGTCCGCACGGCGGGGGTTGAATCCGGACCTTTCGCCAACTGTCGCAGCCTCGCGGCGCACTTGGCGCACCGCCCGGAGCACCCGCCGGTGCGCTCGCGCGGGCGCGGCCGGGGCACTGCGCGCCGCCGGCGCCGGCCGGGCCGCCCCCGGGCGGATTCCGGGCGGCCTTCCGCTTCCGTCGGCGCGGCCTGCGGCATCACGGTCCGGGAGGCGCGAGCCACCTCCCGGACCGTTCCGCCGCCCGCGGGGAATGAGGCGGCGGCTTCCCCCAGCCCACTGAATCCAATGCAGCGGGCCGACCCACGCTCCTCCATGGAACCTCCGTCCGCGTTGGCGCGGACAGAGCGCACGATGGGCGCACGGCCACACACAACCGGAGCACGTGCCCCTCAATGCACGCACATACGGACCAGAATCTCGCCATCCGGGACATCACCTCTTAACGGTCGGGATGCGGCGAACTACGCTGGGTTTACGAATGCCTCCTGCCTATGCCGGGGCGGGCGTCGTGTCGTCGAGGGGTGCGCATGTCCAGGGAGCCACGCGGGCCGAATGAGAAGCTGGGCACTGTCCTCGCCCTCGCAGGGATCAGCAACGCCGGTCTCGCGCGCAGGGTCAACGACCTGGGTGCGCAGCGCGGACTGACCCTCCGCTACGACAAGACCTCCGTCGCCCGCTGGGTGTCCAAGGGCATGGTTCCCCAGGGCGCGGCCCCTCACCTGATCGCCGCGGCCATAGCGGCCAAGCTCGGCCGCCCCGTGCCGCTGCACGAGATCGGGCTCGCGGACGCGGATCCGGCGCCGGAGGTGGGGCTTTCCTTTCCGCGCGATGTCGGCCAGGCCGTGCGCTCCGCGACCGAGCTCTACCGGCTTGATCTCGCCGGTCGGCGCGGCGGCGGGGGCATCTGGCAGAGCCTGGCCGGATCCTTCTCCGTCAGCGCCTACTCGACCCCCGCCTCGCGCTGGCTGATAACGCCGGCCGACAGTTCGGTGGCCCGCGAGCCGCAGCAGGCGGCCAGGGAGGCCGAGAGCATCCGGGCGGACGGTGCCGGCGGCGCCCACGGCGCCGGCCCGGACTCCGCTTTAGCGCAGCGGGTCGGCCACAGCGACGTGACCAAGCTGCGGGAGGCCGCCGACGACGCCCGCCGCTGGGACTCCAAGTACGGCGGCGGCGACTGGCGTTCGTCGATGGTCCCCGAGTGCCTGCGCGTCGACGCGGCTCCCCTGCTGCTGGGTTCGTACAGCGACGACGTGGGGCGCGCGCTGTTCGGTGCGACGGCCGAACTGACCCGGCTGGCGGGCTGGATGGCTTTCGACACCGGCCAGCAGGAGGCGGCCCAGCGCTACTACATCCAGGCGCTGCGGCTGGCCCGCGCGGCGGCGGACGTCCCCCTGGGCGGCTACGTCCTGGCGTCGATGAGCCTGCAGGCCACCTACCGCGGCTACGGCGACGAGGGCGTCGATCTCGCGCAGGCGGCCCTCGAGCGCAACCGCGGCCTGGCCACCGCCCGCACGATGAGCTTTTTCCGGCTCGTCGAGGCGCGTGCCCAGGCGAGGGCGGGCGACGCGCCGGCCTGCGGTGCCGCGCTCAAGGCCGCCGAAGGCTGGCTGGAACGGGCCCGTCCGGGCGACGCCGACCCGTCCTGGCTGGACTTCTACTCCCCGGAACGGTTCGCCGCCGACGCCGCGGAGTGCTACCGCGATCTGCGGATGCCGCGGCAGGTGCAGCGCTTCACGGAGCAGGCGCTGGCCCGTCCGACGGAGGAGTTCGTACGCTCGCACGGCCTGCGGCTGGTGGTCTCGGCGGTCGCCGAGCTGGAGTCGGGGAACCTGGACGCGGCATGCGCGGCGGGCACGCGGGCGGTGGAGGTCGCCGGACGGATCTCCTCGGCGCGTACGACGGAGTACGTACGCGATCTGCTGCACCGGCTGGAGCCGTACGGCAACGAGCCGCGGGTGGCGGAGCTGCGCGAGCGGGCCCGGCCGCTGCTCTTCGCTCCGGCATAGCCGGATCACTGTCCGATCGACCTCGGCGCGCTGGCCGGATCGCTGTCCGGCTGCCCGTGAGTGATCTTCAGTGTTCTCATCAGGCGCGTCGATGTCAGTGGTACAGGTCATCATGGGTGCGTGGGTGAGGCGCTGAGGGGCATGCACGGCGGCGAGCGCGGGGAGGTGACGTGAGGGTGGCGTACGACTGCGACGTGCTGGTGATCGGCGGCGGGATCGTGGGCCTGTCGACGGCCTACGCGATCACACGCGCCGCGCCGGGCACGCGCGTGGTGGTGCTGGAGAAGGAGAGCGGCCCGGCACGCCACCAGACCGGACGGAACAGCGGCGTGATCCACAGCGGGATCTATTACCGCCCCGGTTCCTTCAAGGCCCGCTTCGCGGTGCGTGGCGCGGCGGAGATGGTCGGGTTCTGCGCCGAGCACGACCTGCCGCACGAGGTGACGGGCAAGCTGATCGTCGCCACCGAGCGGTCCGAGCTGCCGCGGCTGCACGCCCTGGTCCAGCGCGGCCGGGAGAACGGCATTCCGGTGCGGGAGCTGGGCCCGGCGCAGATAGCGGAGTACGAACCGGCGGTGCGGGGTCTGGCCGCCATCCACGTCGGCACGACGGGCGTGTGCGACTACGGCGCCGTGGCGCGGCAGCTGGCGCGCCTGGCGGAGGACGCCGGCGGCTCGGTGCGCTACGGGGCGGAGGTGCGTACCGTGGGGCGGCGGGGCGCGACCGTCGCGGTGCGCACGGCGGGCGGCGAGGTGCTGCGGGCCCGGGCGCTGGTCAACTGCGCGGGGTTGCACAGCGACCGGATCGCCCGGCTGGCGGGCGACGACCCGGGCATGCGGATCGTCCCTTTCCGGGGTGAGTACTTCGAGCTGGCCGCCGACCGTGCGGACCTGGTGCGCGGCCTCGTCTACCCGGTGCCCGACCCCGCCTTCCCCTTCCTGGGCGTCCACCTCACCCGGGGTGTCGACGGCACGGTGCACGTGGGGCCGAACGCCGTGCCGGCGCTGGCGCGCGAGGGGTACGACTGGGGGACGGTGCGGCCGGGCGAGCTGGCGGAGACGGTGACGTACCCGGGCGCGTGGCGGATAGCCCGGCGCCACTGGCGGTACGGCGCGGGCGAGGTGCGGCGCTCGCTGTCCAGGAGCGCCTTCACTACGGCGGTGCGGCGGCTGCTGCCGGCGGTGCGGGCGGAGGACCTGATACCGGCGCCTTCGGGCGTACGGGCGCAGGCGGTGCTGCGCGACGGGACGCTGGTCGACGACTTCCTCTTCGCCCAGTCTCCGGGCATGGTGCACGTCCTCAACGCCCCCTCGCCCGCGGCGACGGCGTCGCTGCCGATCGGGCGGGAGGTGGCGCGGAGGGTGCTGGCGGGGCTCGAGTGACTCGAGTGAAGGGTGTGGGGGCGGCGTGCGGGTCGGCCTGGGGGTGACGGCCGGGCCGGGCGCGGGTCAGCGTTGGGGCGCGTACGCCCGTACGTAGTCGACGAGCATCCGGGCGGGGAAGGGCGTGGAGCGGTCGGGCGGTCCGGGCCAGTCGCCGCCGACCGCCAGGTTGAGCAGCAGGTAGTGCGGGTGGTCGAAGACCCACCTCTGGCCGCGCCGCAGCTGGTTCTTGCACGCGTTCCCGTAGGTCGTGCCGTCGAGGTACCAGGTGACCTTGTCCGGGGTCCAGTCGACGCGGTACGTGTGGAAGCCGTCGGCCAGGCTGGCTCCTCTGGGCAGCGCGGTGTGCCGTTCGAGGCCCTGCGTGACGTAGCCGGGGCCGTGGATGGCGCCGTGGGCCGTGCCGGGCTCCCTGCCGAGCGCCTCCATGACGTCGATCTCGCCGTTGGCGGGCCAGGTGACCCTGTCGGAGTTCGCGCCGAGCATCCAGAAGGCGGGCCACAGCCCCTGCCCCCTGGGGATCTTGATGCGGGCCTCGAAGCGGCCGTAGGCGCGGGCGAACCTCCCCTTGGTGGTCAGCCGCGCGGAGGTGATGTCGCAGGGCCCGACGCCGCATCTCATGCCGCGCAGCCGTTCGTGGCGGGCGGTGAGGGCGAGGTTGCCGTGGCCGTCGAGCGAGGCGTTGGAGGGGCGGTCGGTGTAGTACTGCCACTCGTGGTTGCCCCACTTGGGCTCCCCGCCCAGTTCGAAGCCCCATTTGGTGCGGTCCGGGCCGCGGCGGGCGGGGCCTTGGAACTCGTCGGACCAGACGAGCTTCCACCTGTCCTGGTCGCTCTGATCGTCGCGGGCTTCGCGGGCGGCGCGAGCGACGGAGGCTGCGCGCTTGCGCGGCGCGGCGTCGTCGTCGCGGACGTCGTCACCGGAGTGGGTCGGGCCGCAGCCCGTGCCGGCGAGCGTGAGGACGGCGATGGCTGCGGTGATCGCCACGGTCAGGGAGGGGAGGCGCAGTCGCATGAGGGGTTCCGGGGGTTCCGTCGGAGGAAGAGGGGGAGGGTTCTCCGCCCTGGTGGGCCGGGCCACGAGGAGCGTAAGAGGGGCGACGGCCGAGGCAGGGGCGACGCCACACCACCAACACGATTGATCACACGATCGGCTGAGCGCATGATCGGCTGTCCAGGACGGCGTCATGCGGCGTCACGAGGGTCGAAACGGTGTGACGGCCGCCGCTTCCCTCAGCCCTCCGGGGACGGGCCGGGCGCCCGTAGACTTGGGGAACTGTGTCCGAGAACCACGCCTCCCCCGCCCCCGCCGCTCCCGCCGCAAGCCCGGCCATGCCCCGCGCCCGGCGGGAACCGATGTTCCCCGACGGCCCGGCCCCGGACCCCGCGGGTTCGCACCACGAGCGCCGCATCCGCTCGTTCCAGCCGCGCCGCAGCCGCGTCACGACCGGGCAGGGCGAAGCTCTGCGCCGCCTGTGGCCGAAGTGGGGCCTGGACATCGACGGTCTGAGCAAGCTGGATCTCGGCGAGCTCTTCGGCGACCCCGAGCTGCCCGTCGTCCTGGAGATCGGCTTCGGCATGGGCGAGGCGACGGCCAAGATGGCGGCCGCCGACCCCGGCACCGGCATCCTCGGCTGCGACGTGCACACCCCCGGCCAGGGCAACCTGCTCAACCTCGCCGAGCAGAACGGCCTGAGCAACGTCCGGGTGGCCAACGGCGACGCGATCATCCTGCTGCGCGAGATGCTCGCCCCCGACTCCCTCGCCGGCCTCCGCGTCTACTTCCCGGACCCCTGGCCCAAGAAGCGCCACCACAAGCGCCGCCTGATCCAGCCGGAGTTCCTGGCGCTCGCCGCCACCCGCCTGGCGCCCGGTGCCCTGCTGCACTGCGCGACGGACTGGGAGCCGTACGCCGAGCAGATGCTCGAGGTGCTCTCGGCCAGCCCGGACTTCGAGAACACCCAGGCCGACGGCGGCTACGCCCCGCGCCCGGAGTTCCGCCCGCTGACCCGGTTCGAGGGTCAGGGCCTGGACAAGGGGCACGTGGTGCACGACCTGCTGTTCCGCCGCCGCGCGCACCAGTAGGAACCCGGCGGGAGCACGCCGGCGGCCCCACCCCGCCCGGGCCGGAAAACGGTCACTGCACCGGGCGGGGCTTGGTTAGGGTCGACGCGTGCATGAGTCCGCCACCGCGCCCCACCAGCAGCCCCCGCCCCCTCCGGCGTTCGCCCACTACAAGCCGCGCCGCGCGCTGTGGGACACGCTCTGGGACAACAAGGCAGTACGCGTCGGCGGACTGTTCCTGCTGCTCGCCCTCTGCGGTCTGATCATCCTCGCGCTCGTGCGCGAGCAGACCGGCACCGAGGGCTTCCTGGTCGGGCTGGGGCTGGCCGTACTGCCCGTACCGCTGCTCATAGCCGCGTTCCGCTGGATGGACCGGGTCGACCCGAAGCCCTGGCGGAACCTGATCTTCGCCTTCGCCTGGGGCGCCTGCGCGGCCACGCTCGTGGCGCTGCTGGCCAACGGCATCGCCACGAAGTGGCTCGTCACCACGATCGACTTCTCCGAGCGCGGCGACGCCTCGAGCGTGGGCGCCACCTTCGTCGCGCCGGTGGTCGAGGAGAGCGGCAAGGCCGCGGCCGTCCTCCTGCTCTACCTCTTCCGCAGGCGGGACTTCAACGGCATCGTCGACGGCGTGGTCGTCGCCGGCGTCACGGCGACCGGCTTCGCCTTCACGGAGAACATCCTCTACCTCGGCAACGCCTTCGCCTCCGACCAGAGCTTCGGCTACTCGGGCCTGCACTCCACGACGGCGGCGACCTTCTTCATCCGCGTGCTGATGTCGCCCTTCGCGCACCCGCTCTTCACCGCGATGACCGGCCTCGGCTTCGGCCTGGCCGCGACGCTGGCACCGCGGCGCCGCGTCCTGCGCGTGCTCGTACCCGTCACCGCCCTCCTGACCGCCATGCTCCTGCACGGCCTGTGGAACGGCTCGGCGAGCCTGGGCGGCCTCGGCTTCCTGGCCGTCTACGCCCTCTTCATGGTCCCGGTCTTCGGCCTCCTGACCTGGCTGACCATCTGGTCCCGCCAGAACGAGCTCCGCATCATCCAGGCCCACCTCCCCGCCTACCAGGCCGCCGGCTGGCTCACCCCGCCCGAGCCCCTCGCCCTCTCCTCCATGCGCGCCCGCGGCATAGCCCGCGACGTGGCCCGCCGCACCGGCGGCCCGGCCGCGGCCCGCACCGTCGCCGAGTACATCTCGTTCGCCACCTCCCTGGCCTTCCTCCGCCACCGCGCCCACCGCGGCACCCCCGACCCCGACTTCACGGCACGGGAGCAGGAACTGCTCCACCACTTGTGGCAGCGCAAGACGCTGGCCCAGCCGGCCCTGGCCCAGGCCACGGCGGGAGTACCCCGGCCGTTCGGGGGGCCGATGGTGGGGGCGACGCCGTTCGGGGGGCTTCCGGTGCAGCAGTGGGGGGCACCGCCCGCGATGCCTGTCCCAGGGGCGGAGTGGCCCCAGCGACCGGGGCTACATCGGTGAGATTTGCCAGTCGCGTCTCTAAAAACGCATCCATCAAATCTGTATCAACAGAAAGGTGAATACCGTGGCAGAATTGAACGACTGGGATGACGCTGACGGCGAGGAGAATAGCGACCCTAGCGAAGTCCGTTCCGATGACGCCATGAGGGCAGTTGTCACGGACACCGACTGGACTACGGAGACGATCCTTAGCCAACTCCGCCGGGGGAACATTCAGCTTAACCCAAGATTCCAACGACGCGACGCCTGGAATAAGGCGCGCAAGAGTCGGTTCGTTGAATCGCTAATTCTAGGGCTTCCGATTCCTCAGATCGTCCTCGCTGAAGACAAAGAGAGGCGCGGTAAGTTTATCGTTCTCGACGGAAAACAGCGACTCTTGGCAATAAGCCAGTTCGCCTCCGGCTCCTCCTTCGGCTCAAGCAGCGGAGAGGCCGGATTCCGCAAGTTTGGCCTCAGCGGCCTGGAGGTACGAGACGACCTAAGCCGCATGACTCTCGATAAGCTTGAGAGTGACCCAGAACGCGTCGACGATCTCAATGCATTCCTCAACCAAACGATACGAACAGTCGTCGTTCGCAGCTGGCCCAACGAGGATTTCCTCAACCTGGTATTCCTGCGCCTTAACACGGGAAGCGTTAGCCTCTCACCTCAGGAGCTGCGCCAAGCTCTGCACCCCGGAGAGTTCACCGACTATCTAGACGATGCAGCTTCGAGTAGTGTCTGGCTGCAAAAAGCATTCCGTATCGATCGCCCAGACTTCAGGATGCGCGACGTAGAGGTACTCCTGAGGTTCTATGCGTTCCACTTCCGCCTTTCGCACTATTCAGGCAACCTCAAGAAGTTCCTGGACGAAACGGTGCAAAAATTGAACACAATCTGGGCGTCAGACCCCACTCAGATCAAGGATGCAGCAGGCGAATGCGATCGTGCCATCGAGATGACATTTGACATCTTTGGCTCCGATTCTTTCCACCGCTGGTCCGAGGGCGGGTACGAAGGTCGGTTTAATCGCGCAGTATTCGACATCATGACGTACTACTTCAGTCGCCCAGAAGTACGTGACGCGCTCCCAGCAAATCGTGCCAGCGTAAAGCGCGCCTTCGAGGAGCTCTGCGCACGAGACACCAAGTTTGTTGAGTCGATTCAAACCACCACAAAGACCCCCGAGGCGACTCACCGACGCTTGGCTGCCTGGGGCCTGGTTTTGCGAGATGAGCTGGGAGTACCGGTAAGGATCCCTAGCTTCATCGACAACCGACTGTCGTCTTAGGCGGCGCAATGTACTCAAGCCGCTTCAATGACCTCTCGGAGAGAATATCTGAGCTTCGGAATAACCTACTTCCAAAAGAAGAGGATTTCGAGCCGACCGGCCTTTATGGCGACGACATCTACGACCACACTCGAGCATTTCGCGTCCTGGCACACGCCGAGTTCGAATCGTTCATAGAGGATCGCGTTGTTGACGTAGCTAACACAGCTTTCGAAGCATGGGTCAATTACAACCAAATATCACCTTGCTTACTCGCTCTCCTCGCTTACAACGAGGCTGGATATGGTGAGCCGACATCCCTCCTCCAGCCGCCGCAGAAGAAATCGCCAGACCTTGCGAGTCGGGTTTCTTCTGCAAGGAGCTCACTGACGAGCTACGCACGCACCAAAAATCACGGCATAAGAGAGAAAAATCTGCTCCGGATGCTGCTCCCACTGGGCGTCCTGGAGGACGAAATCGACACTGAGTGGCTGGCGGCCACAGATGCATGGGCCAGGCAGCGAGGAGCTACTGCTCACACATCAGGAAAGACGCGCGTCCAGCCAAACCCCGAGCGCGAACTGAAGACAGTTCGCGAAATACTAAACGGCTTCGGCGACATCGATACAGCACTGTCAGGGAAGTAGACGGCCCTCTCTGCTGGCGAAACCAGCAGAGAGGGCTCTTCTAGAGCTCGAACACGCCTATCTGCCCATTACGATCCGCCCAGCGAGACCGATGTTGGCGGACATAGGACACCTGGATCCGGTGTTCACTAAGGCGGGTTAGCGCTCTTCGATATTGCCCACTCAGCCCGTCAATGACGTCTAGTGAATCGCTTATCTGGAGTGCACCACGATCGAATAGTGCATGACAGTTCGGGCAAAGACAGAGGATATTCTCTATCACGTCCGGTCCACCGTGAGGTTTCCCTAGAGCTTGAATGTGGGCAGCCTCGCTGTACGCCTCGCCTGTAGGGGACACGACCAACCTCAGGTCACACATCTGGCAAGTTTGCCCGTACATGTCCTTAATCCTGTTCGCGGCAGCCGTGTCCCGCGCCAGCTGCCGCGAATTGATGTATCGGCGCACCTGCGCCTCCAAGGGGGTCATGTCGGCGTCTACACCTTCGGTAGTCGACACAGCCTCCGGCTGCGGAGATATATCGTCATCGTGCTCCATTTTCACCAAGTGAAATCGGCAGATGACAAACCCCTCTTTACCGGGCGTCATCCAGTGATCGGCGACTCGATAGAGCCCTCGATACCGATACCCACCCGTCGCCCGGCGCCGCTTCTTACCGCGTATTTCGAGGCCCTCGATTACTCGAACAGGGTGGCCGGCGGCCTGATTGAAGACCAGCCCTGCATTTCCTCGTTCTTCAAGAGTTTGGTCACTGATGAGGCGACCAGTGTCGCGGTCACGTCCGCCTGCCCCCGTATAGAAGATCTCGTCCCCACGGTCATCATCGTCGATATATCCACCTGACATGACGATGGAATCGACGCCCGTCTTGGCAGTCCCAGAGATGCCCCGCCCCCGTCCCCGGTGCACATCCTTGGCATAGAGGTCATCGTGGTCCGCGAACCAGTCGCCTTCCTTCACGCCAGGCGGGGTTCCGAACTTGATCGGTTTCGACATGGAGTCATGGTGTCAACGAGGCGATCACCATGGCACACAGGCGAACAAAAGTGTGAGCGCCCCCACAAGGGCGCTCAGCGCCTAGAAAGTCCCCCACAGGCGCACGCACTTGGCGAAGTCGGACCGCAGCTGCCACCCGATGTTGCAGATCCGAACCAGGGCGTAGTGCAACGCATCGCACCCACCCAGATGCGGCGGTGGCAGCACCTCACTCCTCTGAACTGGGGTTGAGCTTGCGACCACCGAGGGGCCGATGATCGCGGTCACCAAGAGGCTGTCGTCATCCACGCTGACGGGGATCAGGGGGTAGACAACGATGCCTTCCAAGAACCCACATGACTGCGCTGCTGAAACAAGCGACTCCACGTCGAGTCCGTGGGCCGACCGTCTCCGTTCCCTCTCGTACGCCTTAGATATGGCAGCCAGGTCTGCGCCACCGAAGCCGGCCCTCACGTCCGTTCCACCTGTGCCGTCAAACGTGCCCGCGCATGGCGGAGGAGCGTTTTGGGGTCATCACCGTGGATCTGACACCAGTGGAGCAGGTCTGCGATCAACCCAGCTACCGCTCCTTCGGCGACCGCATGACCGAGAAGAGAGCTACTTCCTCCCACCACGGGAGTCCGCCTGTTCAGAGTTAGGAGCGCTTCCGCGGGCGACACCCGTGGGCCGGAGTCACATCGGCCTGCGGTGGGCGTAGGGCCAATCGGCAACTCACACCAGATCGTTTTGCCGTGGTCGTTGGGGGTCACGCCCCAACGGTCGGCTACGGCGTCGACCAGACGTAGACCGCGGCCGGTCTCCTGTGCCGAGGTGGCCTGCCTTAGTACCGGGAAGCCCTGCCGGTCGGGGTCGCGTACTTCGACCCGTACCCGCGTTCCGTGCAGGGAGAGGGCAATCCAGACCGGGGTCTTGGCGCCCACATGGGTGATGACGTTGGTGATGAGCTCCGTCAGGCAGAGCTGCACCACCGCCACGAGGTTCGAGACTCCCCAGAGTCTCAAGGGAGTGACGACGATCCGTCGGAGACGAGCCACGTGTTCGGGAACCGCCACGAATGGAAGTTCCCACGTCATAGGTGGCACGTCGCACTGACACATGCTCATGCGAACCAGTCCCTCCGCCACGGCAGCGCTGCGCCTGGTCGTGTCCGTACGACCGCACTGCGTAAGCATCGCTGAGGCGAGTATGGCGACTGAGAAGTCTCGTCATGCAACTTCTCACGAACCGGGAGAGTGAATCTGATGGGACGCAACTTGCCGACCTCTTAGCCTGGTTGGCTTGTCAGAGCTGAAGCCAGGCCAACGATGAGAGGCAGATGTCATGCCCGCGCGAAGCACAACACGGCGCCGCCAGCTTGGTGCGACCCTGCGCAAGCTGCGGGCGCGCAAAGGCATGACATTGGAGGAAGCAGGGCGGATCGTCGGCGTCTCGAAGGCCACCGTGAGCCGGTACGAGACGCAGGCCGGGCCCGTGAAGTGGCCCATCGTGGATGCCCTGTGCCGGGAGTACGGGGCGACCGAAGCCGAGCGCACAGCCGTCGTCGCGCTGGCGAAGGACGTGAAACAGCAAGGGTGGTGGAACTCCTTCGCCGACTCCATCCCCGAGCACATCAATCTGCTGCTCACGCTCGAGGACGAAGCTGTCCGCGAAGACCATTTCGCCTGTCTCTACGTTCCCGGCTTGTTGCAGACGCGTCGATATACCGAGGCTGTGCAGCACGCCTCCGAGATGCGGTTCTCCACCGAAGAGATCGAGCGGCTTGTCGACATCCGCATGAAGCGCCAGGAGATCCTGAAGCGCACCAGCCCACCGCACCTGTGGGTGATCCTCGACGAGTCAGTGGTGCGACGAACCGTCGGCTCGCGTGACGTGATGAGCGAGCAGCTATCGCACCTACTGAAGGCGAACGAGTCCCCCAACATCACCTTGCAGGTTCTGCCCTTCACCAAGGGCGCTCACTCGGCCGCCATGGGCAGCTTCGTGATCCTCGGAGGGGTGGAGCCTTCGCTCGACGTGGTCTACGTGGACATCCACGTCGGCTCGCTCTTCATGGAAAAGGACGAGGAGTTGGAGCGGTACAGACTTGCGTTCGACTACCTGCGCGCACAAGCGTTGGACATGGCGGCCACCTCCGCCCTTATCGAACGCGTGCTCAGGGAGATGTGATGCAAGAAGTGCCCTCAGCGATACCGAGGGAAGCGTGGTTCAAGTCCTCACACAGTGGTGCCGGTGCCACCGAGTGCGTCGAGACCGCGTTCGCGGCGGGCTGTGCCGTCGTACGAGACTCCAAGGCTGTGGGCGGCGCCGTCCTTGCGTTCTCGTGCTCGGCATGGGCGGGGTTTGTCGCGGGCCTGCGGGACGGGGCTCTCGCCTGACGTTCGCCGGCCCGAAGCTCGGGGTTCGGGTGGGCGGCGCCGTGGGTGAAGCCGGCGGCCACCCTGGACTGCCTGGTCGTCCGGGACCTGAGACTCGGGGGGCGGGATTCGAGCGCTCTACCAAGGAAGGGGTGGGTGGAACCCACTCCCACCACCCGCCCTCCCCTCGCCCAACTCGCCTGCCAGCACACCGGGATGACTTTTCGCAACCGAGTCGCCACGGTGCGCTGTCGGCGTGTAGCGTGCGGCGCAACAAACAACCCCCGCAACGGTGTTAGCAGCACCGCGCGGGGGTCTGACCACCTAGATCGAACGGACGATCTCGTGGCTGACGCCAACCTTACCGCCGTCCCCATGGCCGCGCCCGGATACGGCAAGCAATCCGCGCCCTGCCAAGCCCCGCGGAGCCAGAACGACTTCGCGCATCTGCCCGTCCGCGAGGCGTACATCGCCGCCTACGTCGACCGGCTTCCCGACGGGGCCGCCGTCGACATCAAGACGCTCGCCAAGCAGATCCCCGCCTACGGGCAGCAGGCCGTGGCGACCGCCCTCAACAAGCTCTCCGTCGTCGGTCATCTGCGGCGGTTCCGGGAGACTCTCGGCGAGGGGCGTACGCAGTGGGTGTCGCGGACGTACTTCTCCCGGACCCCGCGCGATGACGCCTGGTGGGAGCGGTTTCTCAGCGGCGACACGGCTACGGATGCCGCGCCCGTACCTGCGCCCGTGCCCGCGCCCGTCGCCCTGCCGGCTTCCCCGCGTCCCCTCCACTCCCCCGCCTACTCCGCGCTGGTCGCCCTCGGCCAGGCCTGCCCCCAGCTCTCGCTCTCCGCCGCCGAATGCGCCGACCTCGAGGATCTCGCCGCCCAGTGGCTCGAGCGCGGCGTGGCGCCGACGGACTTCGTGCGGATCCTTACGACGGGGCTGCCCAAGGTCATCCACAGTCCGGGCGCCTTCACCCGTAAGAGGCTCGTCGACAAGGTGCCGCCCGAGCCGCTCCCCGACGCGCACGCGACCACACCACCGTCCCGCCGCGTCATGGAATGCACCGGCTGTGGCGTCCCCGGGCGGCCCGAGGCGCTTTCCGGGGGCCTCTGTCGTGCTTGTCACGGCGAGCCGCCGGAGGTGGATCGGGCGGCCGTCCCGGTCGGCGAGGACGTTCATGTCCTGGTCTCCCGGCTGCGCCTTCTGGCCCGAACGCGGCAGCGGGAAGGGGCGCGTTAGCCTCGGGAAGGATCAGGTCTCTACGGGGAGGTTGCAGCAGTGGCAGCAGCGATGAAGGTTCCTACGTCCGTGATCGCCGCCGCCGGGCTCGTCGGTGGGTACGGCGTGGCGCGGTGGACCAAGAAGCGGCCGCTCGGTGGGGTGGTGCTGGCTGCTGCCGGGGCTGTGGCTGCCAGGCAGTGGAAGGACTCGGCCGGGAAGGGTGCCGCCGCCGCGTTGACCGGGGCGTACGTCGCCGCCTTCGCCGGGTCGCACCCGCTGGCGAAGAAGGTGGGAGCCTGGCCGTCCGTGTTCGGGGTGGCCGGGGCCGTCGCGCTTGCCTCGTGGGCCGTGGAGCGGCGCGCCTGAGCAGCGCCGCTCCCGGGCCTACGCCGACGCCTGCGTCAGCCTCGTCAGGTCGGCCCCCGTCAGCTTCAGGTCCGCGACCGCCAGCAAGGGCGGGAGCTGGTCCACCGTGCGGGCGCTGGCCAGGGGGGTGGAGACCGTCGGCTGGGCGGCGAGCCAGGCCAGGGCGACCGTGGCGGGCTCGGCGCCGTGGGCCGCCGCGACCTCGTCCAGGGCGGCGAGGACGCGGGGGCCCCGCTCCGACTCGAGGTACTTCTGGGCGCCGCCCGCGCGGGCGCTGTCGACCGTGGCTCCGGGGCGGTACTTGCCGGTGAGGAAGCCCGAGGCCAGGGCGAAGTACGGGACGGCGGCCAGGCCGTGCTCGGCGGCGACGGCGGCCAGGTCGCCCTCGTAGGTGTCGCGGGAGACCAGGTTGTAGTGGGGCTGGATCGCGACGTACTTCGCCAGGCCGGAGGCGGCCGAGAAGTCGAGGGAGGCCCGCAGGCGCTCGGCCGTGATGTTGGAGGCGCCGATCTCGCGGACCTTGCCCTCCTTCACCAGGCCGTCCAGCGTGGTGATGATGTCCTCGACCGGCACCGAGGTGTCGTCGACGTGGGTGTAGTAGAGGTCGATGTAGTCCGTGCGCAGGCGGCGCAGGGAGGCCTCGACGTCCGCCCTGATCACGGCCGGCTTCAGGCCGCGGTGTGCCGGGACGCCGTGGCCGACCTTGGTGGCCACGACGACGGCGTCGCGGTTGCGGCGGGCGGCGATCCAGTCGCCGATGACGGTCTCGGATTCACCGCCCTGGTTTCCGGGCACCCAGGCCGAATACACGTCGGCCGTGTCGATGAAATCGCCACCCGCTTCCGCGTACGCGTCGAGGACGGCGAAGGACTGCTTCTCGTCGGCGGTCCAGCCGAAGACGTTGCCGCCGAGGGCCAGGGGGTGGACGGAAAGACTGCCGATCTTACGAGGAGTGTTGTCAGCCATGCGAAGTGTCAACTCCCCTGCGCAGGTAGTTATTCCGCGGGTGCGGGCGCCGGCAGGGGCTCCGGAGGGTGGACGGAAAGGGGTGCCGCGATGTCCTCGAGGGAGCGGCCCTCGGCGCGTACGGCCAGGAAGGCGGCCACCACTCCGCCCACGCACATCAGCGCCGCGCCGATCGAGAAGGCCAGGACCGTGTCGCCGACGACTCCGTTCTGGGTCAGGGCGGAGAAGAGCAGGGGGCCGCTGATGCCGCCCGCCGCCGTGCCCACCGCGTAGAAGAAGGCGATGGCCATGGCCCGGGTCTCCATCGGAAAGATCTCGGAGACCGTCAGGTACGCGCTGCTCGCGCCCGCCGAGGCGAAGAAGAGGACGACGGCCCAGCAGGCGGTGAGGGTGACGGCGTTCAGCAGGCCGGCGCCGAAGAGCCAGGCCGTGCCGAAGAGCAGGACCCCGGCCAGCAGATAGGTCGAGGAGATCATGATGCGCCGGCCGACGGTGTCGAACAGCTTGCCGAGGAGGAGCGGGCCGAGGAAGTTGCCCACCGCTATGACGGCGAAGTAATAGCCGGTGCGGGAGGTCGAGACGCCGAAGAAGCGGGTGAGGATGGCGCCGAAACCGAAGGTGATGGCGTTGTAGAGGAACGCCTGCCCGATGAAGAGGGCGAGTCCCAGGGCGGCCCGGCGCCGGTAGTCGGAGAAGACCGTGAGCGCGATGTCCCGGAAGCCGAAGCTCTCGCGCTGACCGATGGTGATGCTGCCCTTGGGGGGTGGCAGCTCGGTGCCCTTCTCCTTGGTGACGCGCTTCTCGATCGCCGTCACCAGCTTTTCGGCTTCGTCGGCGCGGCCGTGGATGAACAGCCAGCGCGGACTTTCCGGCACATGGCGCCGTACGAGCAGGATCACCAGCCCCAGGATGACGCCCAGCCCGAAGGTCAGCCGCCAGCCCAGGCCCTTGGGGAAGATGCTCGTGTCGAGCATGAGGATCGACAGCAGCGAGCCCGCGATGGCGCCGAGCCAGAAGCTGCCGTTGATGATCAGGTCGACCCGGCCCCGGTAGACGGCGGGGATCAGTTCGTCGATGGCGGAGTTGATGGCCGCGTACTCGCCGCCGATGCCGAAGCCCGTCATGAAGCGGAACGCGAAGAACCACCAGGACGAGTACGAGAGCGCGGTCATCGCCGTCGCGCCCAGATAGACGGCGAGCGTGACCATGAAGAGCCTCTTGCGGCCGAAGAGGTCCGTCAGCCGGCCGAAGAAGAGCGCGCCGGAACACGCTCCCGCCACATAGAGGGCCGCGGCCAGACCGGTCACCCCGCCCGAGGTGATCGGCAGGCCGCTGCCCTGCTCGGAGAGCCGGCCGGCGATGTTCCCGACGACCGTCACCTCCAGGCCGTCCAGGATCCATACCGTGCCGAGACCGATCACCACAGTCCAGTGCCACCGGGACCAGGGAAGGCGGTCCAGGCGCCCAGGCACCGACGTGGTGATCGTTGTCGCGGTCGTCGTCACATGCTCTGATTTCCCGATCAGCAGCAGAACATTCCCACCAAATGGGATATTCGACGGCTGTAACCCAGGTGCCCCGCTACGGTTGCGGACCGCCGCGATCGCGGCGGTCCGCACGGCCGCCTACGGAGCGTCCCCCGGCTTCCCATGACCGCGTCCCCCTACGGCTGCAGGCCCCTGCCCCGCAGCCACGACAGCGGGTCGATGGGCGAACCGCCGCCCGGCCGCACCTCGAGATGCAGATGCGCACCGGTCACATTGCCGGTCGCCCCCACCCGCCCGATGACCGTGCCGGCGCCGACCTTGCCCGACGTCACGACCATCGACGACAGGTGGCAGTACCAGATCTGGGTGCCGTCATCGAGGGTCAGCACGATCCGGTAGCCGTACGGCCCCGCCCAGCCGGCCTGGGTGACCCTGCCGCCGCCGACCGCCTTCACCGGCGTACCGGTCGGAGCGGCGAAGTCCTCGCCGGTGTGGTTGGCGGACCACATGTCGCCGGCCTGGCCGAAGCCGGCGGTGAGGGTGTACGAGCCCAAGGGGAGGACGTACGAGCGGACGGGCGTCGTGCGGGTGGTGCCCCGGGCGGCCCGCCGGGCGCTCTCCTGGCCCCCGGCCGCCGCGCCGACGGCCTCCTGGCCCGCCTCGGCGTGCCCCGAACCGGCCTTCGGCGTCCCGGTCTGCACCGCCTGAGCGGCCTGCGCCGCCTTCTCGGCCTTCCCGGCCTGCTCCGCCTCCTGCGCCTCGTGTGTCTCCTGCGCCTTGTTCGCCTCGTGGGCCTCCGCCTTCTTCGCGGCCACCTTGCGCGTCGACTCGGCCGCCGCCCGCTCCTCGCTCTCGCGCGCCGCGTCGTCCGCGAGGCCCTGCTGGCGCTCGGCCTGCTGGAGGATGCGGGCCCGCAGCACCTCACCCGCGTCGGCGGCGCTGTGCGCGGGCTCCGGCGCGGCCTCGGCGGACTCCCCGGACGTCGAGGCCGTCGAGACCGTCGAAGCCACCGCGGCCGGCGTCACGTGCCGGGCCTGACCGCCCTCGGCCTTCTCGCCATCGGTCATCAGCGTGCCGACGCCCGGGATCTTCTGGGCCAGCTCCGGCACGGATATCGGTGCCGCCGGCCGGTCCTGGGCGCTCGCCATGCCGCCCGCCCCCACCGCCGCGATCATGCCCACGCCCAGCACCGCACCACTGCGGGCCATCGTGCCGCCGCGCTGCTTGACGACCCGGTGTCTGCCGCGGGCCGGGGGCACCAGCGAGTCCTCGGAGGGGTTCCACTCGCTCGCCGGCTCGCCGGCGTCGGCGTCGGCGTAGGACTGCGGACCGGCGTCGTAGCCGCCGTATCCGTCATGGCCGTCGTACGTCTCATAGGCGGCGGACGCGCCGCCGGTCGTGCCGTACGTACCTGGCGTGTCGTACGTGTCGTACGTGCCGTACCCGTCGTGCGAAGTTCCGTCCGGATCAGGCCTGTTGGACGCCACGAGGCGCACTCCTTTCCTTCCGACTCGCCTACCGGGTTAGCTGACGGGTTCGGAGCAGGAAGGTCTCCTACGGGCCGGTTCGACGGCCCGATTCACCCCAAAGGTTGATGGTTCCCCGGTTCCATCCACGGGATTCGGCGAAGGGCGCGGTGCCGCCTCTTGCGGCGGTTGCAACGTCCGCGCTGCGTTATCGAACGTTAATAGACATGGCGGCCGGAAACCAAGCCGAAAGCGTGAATCCGCCCGCCTCTTGGGGTGAGTTCGGGATACGTCGGACGTGACCGTTCGTCAGCCGTTATCCGGCTGGACGCGGATCGTACGCGCCGTGCCCGGGCCGATCGCGTGGGTGACCGTGGCGGGGCGGTGACGGCCGTCGCCGCGCCGGATGGCGAGCAGGGCCATGTCGTCGTCGGTCCGGCCGCCGACGTGCCGGGCGACGTCCGCGACGAGGGTGTCCAGGAGCGAGTCGGGGTTCTTGAACTGCCTGCCGGTCAGGCGTCCCCGCGGGTCGTAGAAGGTGCCGCTCGCGTCCCGCGCCTCGCTCACCCCGTCGGTGAACAGCAGCAGGGTCGCGCCCACGGGGAACTCCCACTCCTCCACCCGGTCCGGCCACTCGCCCAGCTCCCCCATGCCGAGCGGCAGCGCGGGCACGGCGGGGCGGGCCTCGCCGATCATGCCGTCGGGGTAGACGAGGAGCGGCGGCGGATGGCCGCGGTTGACCAGGCGCAGCGCGCCGCCGCCGTGCGGGACCTCGGCGAGCACGGCGGTGGTGAAACCCTCCGTCCGATCGATGTTTGCCCGGCGCGCGCCTTCTCTCTGCAAAGCGCGCTCCAGTCGCGCTGCGAGCCCCTCCAGCGTGCGCTCCTGCTCCGCCGCCTCGCGGAACGCGCCGATCACCACCGCGACCGCCTCCACCGCGCCGAGCCCCTTGCCCCGTACGTCCCCGACGATGACGCGTACGCCGTGCGGCGTGTCCTGCACGGCGTACAGATCGCCCCCGATGCGGGCGTCGGCCTGGGCCGCCACATAGCGGGCGGCGACGCGCAGGCCGGCGATCCGGGCCGGGGGCGCGGGGAGCACGGCACGCTGCGCGGCCTCCGCGATGCCGCGTACGGAGGCCAGCTTCCGGTCGCCGCTGTGGACGATGCGGTTGATGCCGAGGGCGAGGGCGCCGACGGTCAGCACGGTGACCACCTCGGTCACGGATTCGCCGGTCTCGGGCGCCTGATGGCCGATGCTGAGCCCCACCATCGCGGCCAGGGCCGTGAGCCCGACGAGAAGGGTGCCGCGCGGGGACAGCAGGGATGCCGCGATGAGCGGGGCCGACGCGAAGAAGGGGGCCGAGGAGTACTTGGGGGGCGTGAGAACGTCGAAGAGGATGCCGGCGGCGATGACCACGAGCGGCAGCCGGCGCGCCCGGGAGGCCTGGTGCTCCCGCGCGGAGGGCCGGTCCGCTTCGGTGCCTTCCCGCCGCCACCGCTTTCGCACCGTGCGCTCTCCTGCCCGACTCACCGACTCGCCGCTCACCGACACGCCGTACGCGCGGCATGTCGCGCAGTACGTCGCGCAGCACGCGCGCGTACCGAGCGATTCATGCGTTCCGGTCCACCCTCGCGGGTGTCGGGCGCTCCTGCGAGCGGGGTGCGCCGAACGAGGGTGCGACGCAGTGAAGCCGACGAGGGCGCGGCGCCGTGACAGCGCCGCGCCCTCGTCGGCTCAGGTCCGGCCGGCTTCAGGCCGGGTGCCGGGTTTCAAGCACTGCCGGTTTCAGCGGGAGGCGCGACCGCCGCCGGCACCGCCGCCGCTGCGGCGCGAACGGCCGCCGACCGCGTTGCCGGGGCGGGTGCCGGAGCGCCGGGAGCCGCCCTCGGAGTTGCCGCCGCCGAAGCCGCGGAAGCCGCCGCCGGAGGAGGTGGCGGAGGAGGTGCCGGAGCCGCCGCCCTCCGTGCGCGTACGGCCACGGCCGCCACGGCTGCCGCGCGAGCGGGACGGCTTGGAGGAGGCCTGCGGCTGGGCGGCGACCGGCGGCGCGATGACCACCGCGACGCCGCTGGGCTCACGGGCGCCGGTGATGCGGGCGAGCTCCGGGTCGGAGGGGTAGGTCTTGATGACGTTCGGGGTGATCTTCGCCGTGACCATCATGCGGCTCATCTCGCGCCGCTGCTCGGGCAGGACGAAGGTGACGACCGTGCCGGACTCGCCCGCGCGGGCGGTGCGGCCGCCTCGGTGCAGGTAGTCCTTGTGGTCGGTCGGCGGGTCGATGTTCACGACGAGGTCGAGACCGTCGATGTGGATGCCGCGCGCGGCGACGTTCGTCGCGATCAGGGCCGTGACCTGCTCGGTGCGGAACTGGTCGAGCACGCGGTTGCGCTGCGGCTGGCTCTTGCCGCCGTGCAGCGCGGCGGCGCGTACGCCCTCGGACAGCAGCTTCTTCACCAGGCGGTCGGCGCCGCGCTTGGTGTCCACGAACATGATCACGCGGCCGGCGCGGGCGGCGACGCGGGTGACGGAGTCCTTCTTGTCCTGGTCCGTGACGTGGAACAGGTGGTGGTCCATCGTGACGACCGCGCCGACGGAGGCGTCGACGGAGTGCGTGACCGGGTCGGAGAGGAAGCGGCGCACGAGCCGGTCGACGTTGCGGTCCAGCGTCGCGCTGAACAGCATCCGCTGTCCCTGCGGGGCGACCTGGTCGAGCAGCCGGGTGACCTGCGGCAGGAAGCCCATGTCGGCCATCTGGTCGGCCTCGTCGAGGACCGTGATCGCCACGTCGCCGAGCTTGCAGTCACCGCGCTGGATGAGGTCCGCGAGGCGTCCGGGCGTCGCGACCAGCACCTCGGCGCCACGGGCCAGCGTCTGGGCCTGACGGCCGATGGACATGCCGCCGACGACGGTGGCCATCCGGAGGTTGACGGCGGTGGCGTACGGGCTGAGCGAGTCGGTGACCTGCTGGGCCAGCTCGCGGGTGGGGACGAGGACGAGCGCGAGCGGACGGCCCGACTCGGCACGTCGTCCGGCGGTACGGGCGAGCAGCGCGAGGCCGAAGGCCAGGGTCTTGCCGGAGCCGGTGCGGCCGCGGCCGAGGACGTCCCGGCCGGCCAGCGAGTTCGGCAGGGTCGCGGCCTGGATCGGGAAGGGCTCGGTGACGCCTTCGCGGGTCAGGGTGGCGAGCAGGCCGGCGGGCATGTCGAGCTCGGCGAAGGAGTCGACCGGCGGCAGGCCCGGGGTCGTGCTGACCGGCGTCTCGAACTCGCCGCCCTGCGGCTCGACGGTCCGGCCGCGGCCGGAGGACTGGCGTCCGCCACCGTCGCCGCCGCGGCTGCGGGCGGGGCGGGACGTGCGCGGGGAGCGCTCGGAACGGTCGGGGCGCTCGGAACGAGCGGGGCGTGCGGTGGAGCGAGTCATTCGGGGGGACCTTCCCTCAATGGGGTGCCTAACCCCCTGTTCGGACGGACGCGACGATGGGGCCCGCACCCAGTGGTGCGGGCCCCATCAAAAGCGTCGGCGCGCTGCGGCGCGCTACGGCGCTGCGGGTGATCGTCAGATGTTGACGATGTTCTCCGCCTGCAGGCCCTTCTGGCCCTGCGTGACGTCGAAGGACACCTTCTGGCCCTCGAACAGCTCACGGAAGCCGTTGGAGGCGATGTTCGAGTAGTGGGCGAAGACGTCGGGGCCGCCGCCGTCCTGCTCGATGAAGCCGAAGCCCTTTTCCGAGTTGAACCACTTAACGGTGCCGGTCGCCATGTCTGTCTCCTTAGTGATGGGATGGGCCCCAAACCGGAAATAGACCGGCGAAACCAAAAATGCGCCTTCGGCTACATGGCCGAGGCGCACACGAGTTCATGGGTACCACAACTGCAACTCGAACGATCGTAGCACGAGGAAACCGCAGGGATGGCACGTACATGACTATCACGCCACCCCAAGCCCTCGCTCCCCACCCCCGCCCGGCCCTATAACTCGACGCCCTGCGCCCGGGCATGCCGGTCGGCCGCCACCTCCGCCTCCGCCTCGTCGAGATACACCTCACACACGAGCCGGCCGTCCGTCGTCATGTTGTGCTCCAGCTCCCAGAGGCTGACCTCGCCGCCGCCCTCCAGCAGGAACGCGTGCTCGTAGAACCGGCACCAGGTGGTGTCCCGCCCGGCTCCCCGGCGCCTGGGCTTGGTGATCAGCGCGATGTGATGGCCGAGCGCCCCCCGCAGCAGGTCGCGGACCACCTCACCGGGGCCGTCCGTGTTCTCCGCGCGCCGCAGCAGCCTGCGGGCGTGGTCGGGCGAGGCCTCGCAGACGTACTCCCTCCGGGGCCGCGTCGGCCCCATGGCCAGCAGCAGCTCCTCCGCCAGCCAGGCCGGCAGCTCCTCGGCCTCGCTGCCCGGCCCGATGCCCCCGCCGCCGATCCGGTCGTGCACCCGGCGCTCGGCGGCGTCGAGGGCGTCCTCGTCGGCGTACAGCTCGTACAGGAAGCACTCCTGCGGCCCGGTGTCGTGCTCCAGCTCGTACAGCAGCAGGCTGCTGCCGTCCGCCAGCAGGAAGATGTGCCGGTAGGTGTTGCACCGCAGCGGGCGGCTCTCGTCGTTGCGCTGGCGGTACGAGCGCAGCTCGGCCTGGTGCATGAGCGCCGTGCCCAGCCGCTCCAGCACCCGCTCGGCGATCTCGAAGCCGTTCTGGGCCCGTTTCAGCAGCTCCTCGACCTGCTCGGCGGGCGTCGGCTCGGACGCGCCGCCCCGCGGACCGCGTCCGGGGCCGCCCGGCTCACCGCAGCCGCCCCTGCTCTCGCCCTCGCCCCCGCCCGCTCGCGTCTGCGTCATGCCTGCCGACCTCCCGACCTCGCCACACCGAACCCCACCCCGCGCACTTACCGTAGCGGCGCGAACACGGCGCCGGGGCGGGGTTTTCACCAACTGGCGGCAGGCCTTGGGCGGCGGGGTGAACCACCCCGGCCGCCCTCTGACGCCACCCGGACGTCACGCGGACGCCACTCGCAGGCGCGTCCCCGAACTCCCGGCGCAGCGGGGGCCGCAGAGCGTCCGCGTCCGCGAGATCGTGCCGGCGAACACCGCCCGGGTGGCCTAACACGGACTCCGGTCACCCCGGCCGTCCGTACCCGCCCCCGTACCCCCGTCCGTACGCCCGCCGAGCCACCACCCCAGCAGGGCCGCCGCCGACAGCAGCAGGCCCGCGCCGACGAAGGCGGTCGCCGGGGCCGCGTCCACGGCGAACGGCAGCAGCAGGAGACCGGCCGTACCGGCCGTACGGATCGCGGTCTGATCGACCGTGAGCAGCCGCAGCCGCTCGGCCGTGCCGAAGGCCAGGAGGCGGGCGCGCAACGTCACGGCCGTCACGGGGAAGAGCAGCCCGGAGGTCACGCAGAGCGCGATCACCGTCGTCATGGAGCCGGCGACGCCCAGCCCGGCCAGGGCCAGCCCGGACGCCGTCCAGGCGAGGCAGTACGTGGCCAGCCAGGGCCGGCGGGGCGGCAGGTGCCCGGTGAGCAGGTTGCCGCCGAGGCCGCCGGCCGCCGTGGCGGCGAGAGAGAGCCCGTAGCCGGCGGCGCCCTGGCCGAAGCGGGTGACGAGCAGCGGGGGCAGGCCGACGGTGGAGACGGCGGCGGTGAACAGGGCCACGCCGTGCACGGCGATGGCCACGCCCACGCCCTGGTGGGCACGCAGCAGGCCCCAGGCGCGCACGACCGGCGCATGCCCGACACCGGCCGCCCCGCCCGCTCCCGTCGCGCCCTCCTCCGTCACGGGTACCACCGGCACCGGCACCTCCGGCACGGGCATCGCCGTCATGCCGGCCGACGCCATCGCGCTGCGCCGGCCGAGCCAGCCGAGCGCGGCGGCCGACACGGCGAAGGTGAAGCCGTCGATGGCGAAGAGATGGATCTCGGGTACGAGCACGAGCAGCGCCCCGACGCTCCCCTGGCCGACGACCGCCGCGACCCGCGAGGTCAGGTCGAACAGGCAACTCACCTGCTCCACCTGGTCCGGATCCACGAGCTGGGGAATCAACGCGCCGAGATTCGGCTCGAAAACGGCGCTGAGGGAGCCGAGCAGCAGCACCAGGACGAGCATGACCAGGAAGCCGGGGAGGTCCGGCGACCACAGCATCGGGACCGCCACTGCGACCAGCGCGCGGCCGGCGTCGACCCTGGCCAGCGAGTGCCAGCAGGTGAACCGCGCCACCAGTGAACCCGCCGCGCCCAGCACGATGTACGGCAGCGACTCGACGACGCCCACCAGCCCCATCAGCGAGGACGAGCCGGTCGACTCGTAGACCACCCACATCGCGGCCAGTCCGTAGAGCCGGTCGCCCAGGACGGACAACGCCATCGACAGCCACAGCACCCGAACGGGCCTGGAGCGCAGCAGCTGCATATGCCTCATGGCGTGTTACCTCCGGCAATTCCGGTCCGGGGCCCGTCACCCTAGGGCGGCCCGCACCGGCCCATCACCGGCAAACCCTCACGAAAGCGGACCGGAATCCCCCCGCGACCACCCGCGCGGGTGGCGCGGCCGCGCACGACCGCCACCCACCCCCGGCCGTTGTCCCCACGTTCGCCGCCCGTTCCGGCGCAGGCCCTCCCCCGGGCCCGCGAACGCCGCCCGAAACGCCAAAGAGGCCCAGGCCGGAATGGATCCGACCTGGGCCTCCGCGGTAGGCCGTGTGGGACTCGAACCCACAACCAATGGATTAAAAGTCCACTGCTCTGCCAATTGAGCTAACGGCCCGCACACCGCAGCATAGCCCGGCCGACCGCCGGAGCCCGAGTCCTTATGGCGGGTTCCTGAACGGCCGAGGGCCCGTACGGCGACGAACGCGCCGTACGGGCCCTCAGTTCAGCTGTGCGGATCAGCCGTTGCGCTTCCAGCGAGGCTTGTCGTCGCGGCGGAAACCACCGGTCGGGCGGTCGTCGCGACGGAAGCCGCCGGAGGGACGGTCACCGGAGGGACGGTCGCCGCCACCGGAGCGGTAGCCACCGGAGGGGCGGTTGTCGTCACGACGGTCGCGGTTGAACGGACGGTCGCCGCCACCGGAGCGGTAGCCGCCGGACGGGCGGTTGTCGTCACGACGGAAGCCACCGGAGGGACGGTCGTCGCGGCGGAAACCACCGGACGGGCGGTCGTCACGACGGTCGTCGCGGCGGAAGCCGCCACGGTCGCCACCACGGTCGTCGCGGCGGTCGGTGCCACGGTCGTCACGACGGAAGCCACCCGACGGGCGGTCGTCGCGGCGGAAACCACCGGACGGGCGGTCGTCACGACGGAAGCCGCCACGGTCGCCACCGCGGTCGTCACGACGGTCGGTGCCACGGTCGTCACGACGGAAGCCACCCGACGGGCGGTCGTCACGACGGAAACCACCGCGGTCGCCGCCACGGTCGTCACGGCGGAAGCCACCACGGTCGCCACCGCGGTCATCGCGGCGGTCGTCACGACGGTCGTCGCGGCGGAAGCCGCCACGCTCGCTGCTGCCACGGCGCTCGTAGTTGCCCCGCTCGTCGCGGCGCTCGTACGCGGGCGCGGCCTGCTGCGCCGGCACGGACGCGGCGACAGCCGCCTCCTGCTCCTGCGCGGCGGCCTCGGCCTGGGCCTCCTCGGCGGCGGCGGCCACCGCGGCCTCCGGGTCCTCGCCGCGCTCGCGGGCGGCGCGCGCCAGCAGGCGGTCGGCCTCCTCGCGGAGCTCGGTCGCGCGGCGCTGGGCGCGCTCGACCTGGCGGTTGAGGTCGGCGAGCTCGCGCTCGGCCTGCTTGGCGGCGTTGGCCGCGGAGTCGGCCTGGACCTCGGTGAGGGAGCGAGCGCCGGTGATCTTGGCGACGTCCTCGTCGAAGGCGCCGGCACCGCCGACGATGTGGCGCGAGGCGTCGACGCCCGCGTCCTCCATCAGACGGAAGATCTGCTTGCGCTGGTGCGGCAGGGCCAGGGAGACGACCGTGCCGGACTGGCCGGCGCGGGCCGTACGGCCGGAGCGGTGCAGGTAGTCCTTGTGGTCGCCGGCGGGGTCGACGTTGAGGACCAGGTCGATGCCGTCGACGTGGATGCCGCGGGCGGCGACGTCGGTGGCGACCAGGCAGTTCACATAGCCGGCCTTGAAGTCCTCAAGGACGCGGGTACGGGCGCCCTGGGTCATGCCGCCGTGCAGCGCGTCCGCGCGGACACCGGAGTCGAGCAGCTGCTCGGCAACGCGGTCGGCGCCCATCTGGGTGCGGACGAAGATGATCGTGCGGCCCTTGCGGGCGGCGATGGCGGCCGTGACCGGGGCCTTGTCCTTCGGCTTCACGACGAGGACGTGGTGGGTCATGGTCGTGACCGCACCCTGCGCCGCGTCGACCTCGTGCGTGACCGGGCTGACCAGGTAGCGCTTGACGAGGGTGTCGATCTCGTTCTCCAGCGTCGCGGAGAACAGCAGGCGCTGGCCGCCGGCCGGAACCTGGTCGAGGATCTCGGTGACCTCGGGCAGGAAGCCCATGTCGGCCATCTGGTCGGCCTCGTCGAGGACGGTGACCTGGACCTTGTCGAGGGTGGCGGCACCGCGGTTGAGGATGTCGCGCAGACGGCCCGGGGTGGCGACGAGGATGTCGACGCCGCGCTCGAGGGCGTAGATCTGGTTGCCCATGGACGTACCGCCGCAGACGACCTTCATCTTCAGGCCGAGCACGTCACCGTACGGCTGAAGGGCGTCGGCGACCTGCATCGCCAGCTCGCGGGTCGGGGTGAGGATCAGGCCGCGGGGGCGCTTCTTCTCGGTGTGACCGCCGGCCAGCGTGGACAGCAGCGGCAGACCGAAGGAGAGCGTCTTGCCGGAGCCGGTGCGGCCACGGCCGAGGATGTCCTTGCCGGCCAGGGCGTCCGGGATGGTCGCGGCCTGGATCGGGAAGGGGGTGGTCACGCCGTTCTGGGCGAGCTTGCGGACGATGGCGTCGTCCAGGCCCAGGTCGCCGAAGGTGATCTGCGGCTCGGCGGCCTCGGCGGCCTCGGCGGCGGCCTCGACGACCTCCGCGGCGGCCTCGACGATCATCTCGTCGGCCTCGGGCATGGTGGTGGTGTCAGTGGAAATGGACATGCGAAATGCGAAACCTTCCGGAGTTTCGGCACGCGCCCAAGCTCCGTGTCGGCTTCACAAATGACCGCCTCGATGCGGTCAGCCACGGCAAGGTAAGGAACGCGCCACACGGCGCGCTTCTGTGAGGCGCCGGGCAAATGGGATCAAACGATCTACCACCATACGCACCCAAGGCCGTGCTGCGCAAGCCGCCGTCCGATGGCCTGCGCCACACCGTCCCCGACGGCGGCCGCCCGACAGGGTACGAGGCCGCTGACCGTACGCGCCGAGACGCCGCTGTCCGTGACGCCCCGCCCTACGACGGCCCGGCCTGCGGCCCCGGCTGCGGGGCCGGCGGGGAGGACGACGGCGGCTGGGACGGCGGCGAGGGCGGCGCCTGGGTGCTCGGGGGCTGCGTGGGCGGCTGCGGCGGGGCCGACGGCTTGCCCGGCGGCTGCGAGGTGCCCTGACCGGGGCCGGACGGGGGCTTCTGCGGCCCCGGCTTGCCCGGCCGCTCGGCGGGCGGCGACGACCCCGGGGCGGTCGACGGCGCCGCCGAGGCGGAACCCGAGCGCCCGCCCTTGGCCGCCGGGCTTCCGCTCGCCCCGTTCCTGCCCGCCTTCGCGTCCGCACGGCCCGCCCGGCCGCCCGGGAGCTGGATCCCGCCGTCCGGCTGCGCCCCGGTCTCGCGCTGCTTGCCCGTCCCGCCGGGCGCGTGGTGCCCGGGGTCGCTCACGCTCATGCACCCACCCAGGGCCAGTGTGGCCACAGCCACGGCCGCGAGACGGGTGAGCGCTGACGCGGGCGCCGACGATGCGCGCATGGAAGAGACCGCCTTCGGGTGCAGGGGACAGACTTCCTGCCCAACTGGCCCCGCCCCGCCCAGGACACGCCGGGCGGTCGGCCGTCAGCCATCGATCATCCGTAGCCCAGCGCGTGCAGCCTCGCGTCGTCGATCCCGAAGTGGTGGGCGACCTCGTGAACGACCGTCACCTCCACCTCGGCCACCGCCTCGTCGCGGTTCTCGCACATCCGCAGCGTCGGCCCCCGGTAGATCGTGATCCGGTCGGGCAGCACTCCGGCGTACCACTCGCCGCGCTCGGTCAGCGGCGTGCCCTCGTACAGCCCGAGCAGGTCCGGCGCGTCCGCCGGCGGCTCGTCCTCGACGAACACGGCGACGTTGTCCATCAGCCGTGTCAGCTCCGGCGGGATCCGGTCCAGGCCCTCGGCGACCAGTTCCTCGAACTCCTCGCGCGTCATCTCCAGCACCCCGCCATTGTCCGGCACGAACGCCCATCAGGACGGTCCGGCGGAGCGCCTCGGCAAACCGTTTTGGCGATCGGTCCTCCCATCCCATATGCTTCTCACGTCCCCGAGGCGCTGCGAAGCGCCCAGGTGGGCCATCAGCCCTCATCGTCTAGTGGCCCAGGACGCCGCCCTTTCAAGGCGGTAGCACGGGTTCGAATCCCGTTGGGGGCACGCTGTACCGTGTGCGAGACTAGTGCTCGCACATAGCATGGTCCTGTGGAGCAGTTTGGAGTGCTCGCCACCCTGTCAAGGTGGAGGCCGCGGGTTCAAATCCCGTCAGGACCGCTGTGATCGTCTTCGGACGGTCACGTGGCTGGGTAGCTCAGTTGGTACGAGCGTCCGCCTGAAAAGCGGAAGGTCGCCGGTTCGACCCCGGCCCCAGCCACCATGAGACCCCCATCTCCGGATGGGGGTCTCGGTGTTTTCCGGGCACGACACGCCCCGATCACCGCTCGCCACCCCGGCAAGGTGGAGGCCGCGCCCGCGACCCCGGCCCCGCCCCGATGAGCTCCGCCGCCGGATGGGGGTCTCCGTGCTTTCCCCCCGCTAAATGCGTTCGCCGCTTCGCGGCGCGTGGTGCGATCCTGGGGTTCGTATGTCTACGCAGCCTGCCCCCGCCACCTTCGACGGCCTCGCCGCCCGCCTCCCCGAGCTGATGCTGCGCGACGCGCAGCGACTGGGGCGGCGGCTGGACGGGGCACGCCGTATCCGTAAGCCCGAGGCCCGTGCGGCCGTCCTGGCCGAGATCGCGGCGGAGGCCGACACGGCCGAGCTGCGGGTCCTGGGCCGCCGCGCCGCCGTCCCCGAGATCAGTTATCCCGAGCAGCTTCCGGTCAGCCAGAAGAAGGACGTCATCCTCGAGGCGATACGCGACCACCAGGTCGTGATCGTCGCGGGTGAGACCGGCTCCGGAAAGACCACCCAGATCCCCAAGATCTGTCTGGAGCTCGGCCGCGGCATCAAGGGCCTGATCGGCCACACCCAGCCCCGCCGGATCGCCGCCCGCACGGTCGCGGAGCGCGTCGCCGAGGAGATGCGCACGCCGCTGGGCGAGGCGGTCGGCTGGAAGGTCCGTTTCACCGACCAGGTCGGCGGCGAGACCATGGTCAAGCTGATGACCGACGGCATCCTGCTCGCGGAGATCCAGACGGACCGCGAGCTGCGCCAGTACGACACGATCATCATCGACGAGGCGCACGAGCGCAGCCTCAACATCGACTTCCTGCTCGGCTACCTGGCCCAGCTGCTGCCCCGCCGGCCCGACCTCAAGGTCGTCATCACCTCGGCGACCATCGACCCCGAGCGCTTCTCCCGCCACTTCGGCGACGCTCCCATCGTCGAGGTCTCGGGCCGTACGTATCCGGTGGAGGTCCGCTACCGCCCGCTGCTGGAGGAGGACTCCGGCGACGCCGACCGCGACCAGATCACCGCGATCTGCGACGCCGTCGACGAGCTGCAGAAGGAGGGGCCGGGCGACATCCTGGTCTTCCTGTCCGGCGAGCGGGAGATCCGCGACACGGCCGACGCGCTCGAGAAGAAGTTTCTCCGCGCCGGAGGCGCCATCGGACAGAGCACGGAGATCCTTCCGCTCTACGCGCGTCTGTCGCACGCCGAGCAGCACCGCGTGTTCCAGCGGCACACCGGCCGCCGCGTCGTCCTCGCCACCAACGTGGCCGAGACGTCGCTGACGGTCCCCGGCATCAAGTACGTCATCGACCCCGGCTTCGCCCGTATCTCGCGCTACAGCCACCGCACCAAGGTGCAGCGGCTGCCGATCGAGCCGGTCTCGCAGGCGAGCGCCAACCAGCGCAAGGGCCGCTGCGGCCGGACGAGCGACGGCGTCTGCATCCGGCTGTACTCCGAGGACGACTTCCTCTCCCGTCCGGAGTTCACGGACGCGGAGATCCTGCGGACGAACCTGGCCTCCGTCATCCTGCAGATGACCGCGGCCGGCCTCGGCGACATCGAGAAGTTCCCCTTCATCGACCCGCCGGACCGGCGCAACATCAAGGACGGTGTCGATCTGCTGCAGGAGCTCGGGGCGATCGACCCGCAGCAGAAGGATCCGAAGAAGAGACTCACCCAGCTGGGCCGCAAGCTCTCCCAGCTGCCCGTCGACCCCCGGCTGGCCCGGATGGTGCTGGAGGCCGACCGCAACGGCTGCGCCCGCGAGGTCATGGTCATCGCCGCCGCCCTGTCCATCCAGGACCCGCGCGAGCGGCCGTCGGAGAAGCAGGCGCAGGCCGATCAGCAGCACGCCCGGTTCAAGGACGAGACGAGCGACTTCCTCGCCTTCCTCAACCTCTGGCGGTATGTGCGCGAGCAGCAGAAGACGCTGTCGTCGTCCGCCTTCCGCCGCATGTGCAAGTCGGAGTACCTGAACTACCTGCGCATACGCGAGTGGCAGGACATCTACTACCAGCTGCGTACGGTCGCCAGGACGATGGACATCCACCTCGCCGAGGAGGACGCGGCGCCGGAGCGCGTGCACCAGTCGCTGCTGGCGGGTCTGCTGTCGCACATCGGCCTGAAGGACACCGAGAAGAACAACGAGTACGTCGGTGCCCGCAGCGCGAAGTTCGCGGTCTTCCCCGGTTCGGCGCTGTTCAAGAAGCCGCCGCGCTGGGTGATGTCGGCGGAGCTGGTGGAGACCTCCCGGCTCTGGGCCCGGGTGAACGCGAAGATCGAGCCGGAGTGGGTCGAGCCGCTCGCCCAGCACCTGGTGAAGCGCACGTACAGCGAGCCGCACTGGGAGCAGAAGCAGGCCGCGGTGATGGCGTACGAGCGGGTGACGCTCTACGGCGTGCCGATCGTGGCGCAGCGGAAGGTCAACTACGGCAGGATCGATCCGGAGACCAGCCGGGAGCTGTTCATCCGCAACGCCCTGGTCGAGGGCGACTGGCGGACGCATCATCAGTTCTTCCACGACAACCGCAAACTCCTCGGCGAGGTCGAGGAGCTGGAGCACCGTGCCCGCCGACGCGACATCCTGGTGGACGACGAAACGCTGTTCGACTTCTACGACCAGCGGCTGCCCGAACATGTCGTGTCCGGGGCGCATTTCGACTCGTGGTGGAAGCACAAGCGGTGCGACGAGCCCGAGTTGCTCAATTTCGAGCACTCGATGCTCATCAACGAGAACGCCGAGGCGGTCACCAAGGACGACTATCCGGACTCCTGGCGCCAGGGCCGGCTGAAGTTCAGGGTGACGTACCAGTTCGAGCCGGGCGCGGACGCGGACGGCGTGACCGTCCACATCCCGCTGCAGGTACTCAACCAGGTCTCGGCCGAGGGCTTCGACTGGCAGATCCCGGGGCTGCGCGAGGACCTGGTGACGGAGCTGATCCGCTCGCTGCCCAAGCCGATCCGCCGCAACTGCGTCCCGGCGCCGAACTTCGCCCAGCGGTTCCTGGACGGCACCGTTCCGCTGCAGGAGCCGCTGCCGACGGCGCTGGCCCGCGGGCTGCACCGGATGACGGGCGTGCGGATGGAGGCGGAGGACTTCGACCTCGCGAAGGTCCCGGACCACCTGAAGATCACTTTTCGGGTGATCGACGAGCGCAAGCGCAAGATCGCGGAGGACAAGGACCTGGAGGCGCTGCGGCTGAAACTCAAGCCGAAGACGCAGGCCGCGATCACCAAGGCCTTCGAGAAGGCCGCGGAGTCCTCCGGCGGCGGCCTCGAGCAGCGCTCGGGCCTGACCCGGTGGACGATCGGCGCGCTGCCGCGCACCTTCGAGACCCGCCGCGCCGGCCAGCCGGTCAAGGCGTACCCCGCGCTCGTCGACGAGGGCGCGTCGGTGGCCGTACGGCTCTTCGACACCGAGCCGGAGCAGCGCGAGGCCATGTGGGGCGGCACCCGCCGTCTCATCCTGCTCAACCTGCCCTCGAACCCCGCGAAATTCGCCCAGGACAAGCTCGGCAACCAGCAGAAGCTCGCCCTGTCGCGGAATCCGCACGGCTCGATCCAGGCCCTCTTCGACGACTGCGTCTCCGGCGCGGCCGACCGGCTGATGGCGGCCCACGGCGGCCCCGCTTGGGACGAGGAGTCCTTCCGCAAGCTCTTCGACGCCGTGCGCGCCGACATCGTGGACGCGACGCTGGACACGATCCGCAAGGTCCAGGAGGTGCTGGCCGCCTGGCAGGCCTGTGAGCGCCGCCTGAAGGCCACCGCCAGCCCGGTGCTGCTGCCGTCCCTCACGGACGTCAGGGAGCAGCTGGCGGATCTGATCCGCCCCGGCTTCGTGACCGCCCACGGCGTCCGCCGGCTGCCGGACCTGCTGCGCTATCTGGTGGCCGCCGACCGGCGGCTGACGCAGCTGCCGTCCAACGCCGAGCGGGACCGCGTCCGGATGGCGAAGGTGACGGAGATGCGGGACGAGTACGCGTGGCTGCTGGAGCAGTTCCCCAAGGGGCGGCCGGTGCCCCAGGAGGCCCGCGAGATCCGCTGGATGATCGAGGAGCTGCGGGTGAGCTACTTCGCCCACGCCCTCGGCACCGCCCATCCCGTCTCGGACAAGCGGATCGTCAAGGCGATCGACCAGCTGGCGCCCTGAGCGCGCGGGCTGCCGGCGCCGCCGAGCGCGGCGTCGGCGGCGTGTGCCCCACGCCTCACCGAGGGAGTTCGACCGCACCCCCTGACCTGCTGTAGAGTCTTGTTTCGCAGCCCCGGGGAACCGGGAAAGCAAGCAAGGTCCTGTGGAGCAGTTTGGAGTGCTCGCCACCCTGTCAAGGTGGAGGCCGCGGGTTCAAATCCCGTCAGGACCGCATCAGAGCAAGGCCCGCGCCATAGACTTGGCGCGGGCCTTGCTGCTGTTCGGAGCCCTTTGAGGGCGCGTCGGCGGAAGGCCCGAATCCACTCCCCTGGTTCCGGGCTTCGTGCGTTCGACCTTGACTGGGACACGTGCCAGGGGTACCCAGTCAGTGGGAGGTGCTGCGCCCCATGACGACGACCCGGCCCGACAAGCGGACGGAGAGCATCCGGCATGAGACCCGTGCGCTGCTGCGCGCCCACCTCTCCGCCGCCGCCGGCTACCGCCACCTGACGAGGCACTGCCCGGTCTGCCACCGGCTGCTGCGGCTGGCCCAGGAGGCCGCGGGCGAGACACAGGAGCCCTGGGACCCGGATGCCGAGGCCCGGTGACCCGTGCGGCACGGACGCTCAAGTCCTTTACCCCACAAGGGTGGTGGGCGACAAGCATGCCGCACTGTGACGGGAGTCACCGAAAGAGTTACGGAAGGGGGGGAGCTTAACCCCTCCCTACACCCGGTCAATTTAATATGTGCAATTGCACCTACCCCGGGGCCGTCCGGACAGTCCTTCCGGATCGGGCCCCCGACGCGGCGGACGGCCGGCGTCAGGGCATAAAAAAGATCGCGCTGGACCCGGCGGAGTCCAGCGCGATCGACGACTCACCCAAGTCGGTGGGCACGATGCCTGTTGGGGCAGGCACCGGGTCGCTTGTTGCGCAGGTGGAGCTTCAGTGGGCGGCTGCCGGGTTGGGGGCCCCGGAAATCACCCGTTCTTCAGTTGTTCAGGCCTCGCTGCGCTGCTGCGGGATGCCCGCCAGCAGGGCGCGGACCTCCGCTTCGCGGTAGCGCCGGTGTCCTCCGAGCGTGCGGATGGACGTGAGCTTGCCAGCCTTGGCCCAGCGGGTGACCGTCTTCGGGTCCACGCGGAACATCGTGGCAACCTCAGCCGGGGTCAGCAGCGGCTCGGCATCAGGGGTGCGAGCGGTCATGAGCGGCCTCCTCGGGAGAACCGAACCATCACGTCGGTTCTTTCCTCTAAATTCTGCACCTTGACCCGCGTTGCCCGAAATGGCGGACGCGGGCCGAGTCGGTTATAGGACGAACGGCTTGTCCTCGGCACTACAACTACACCATCTGTCCAGCCACGTCGGCCAAACCGATGGAATTGCCCTCTCAGGTGTTCAACCTCGACGGAAGCCGATGGACCATGCCATAGCGGACAGTCACGCCACCGTGACGATCAGTCACAGCGGGATCAATCAGATCAGGGGTCACCAGACCCGCCAAGGAGTGCAATACCGATCTATCCGCCCTTACTTGGGCGGAAGGAGCCCTTCCCGGACTCCTTGTCCTATTTTGCCACGAGGATGGGCGATGGGCGCAAGACCTGAAGTAAGTGCTATAGGTCACGGTTGTGGCAATGGCCCGGATCGGGACCTAGGTCCCGCCCCCAGCGCCGACCGTCCCGCCGTGCCCCGGATCAGTTCGCGAACTGGCGGTCGCGCACGGCCCGCCAACGTTCCGTCAGCCGTTCGTACGCGGCACCGGCCCGCGCTCCGTCACCCGCCCGCAGCGCGGCCAGACCCTCCGCCGTGTCGGCAGCGGAATGGTCCTCTTCCAGTTGCGCCTCGGGAACCATATGCACAAGTCCGCCGTAGTCCAGCTCCACCAGGGACCTCGGATGGAACTCTTCCAGCCACCGCCCCACGTCCACGAGGCCGTCGATCAGCGGCCCCTCCTCGATCGCGTCCCGGAGCGTCCGCAGCCCCCGGGCCACCCGCCGCCGGGCCTGCACCATGGGCGTGCGGTAGCGCAGCATCAGCCCCTCGCCGCCCGGCTCCCCCTTGCCGTACTCGCGCTCCTCGTCCGAGAAGAGCACGAACCAGCGCAGCGGCACCTGCCAGGTGGCCGTCCTGATCCACGGGCGGGCGTCGGGATTGCGCTCGAGCCAGCGCTCGTAGTCCGCCTCCGCCTGCCGGCGCACGACGGGCGGCAGCACCGCGTCCAGGACGGGCGCCGGAAACCGCTCGGCGAGCCCCTCCAGCGCCAGCCAGCCGCGCAGCCGGGTCCGCCAGGGACAGACGCACACCACGCCGTCCACGACCGCGACGAACGCGTCCCCGCTCTCGTGCACCGGAACGGGCACCGGCGGGGTGGGCAGCAAGTCGGCGAGCGACCGGCGCAGTTCGTCCTGGACGCCGGGGAAGCTCTCGCGGCGCGCGTAGCGGGCCCAGTGGGCCCGTTCGGGCTCGGGGAAGGCGGCCAGGGGCTCGTAGACCCGCAGATATGCCGCGTACGGGACGGTCACCGACGACGCCAGGCCCACGCTCGCTCCCTCAAGCCGTAGGACACCCCCAGGGAGTTGCGGGCGCCCCTCCCCATACTGTCCAAATCGTCCCATGGCGCCGGAGCACGGGAGAGTGATCCTCGGCACGGGACCGGCTCTGCGGGCCGGCAGGTCTTACCCTCTTGGGCAACCGGCCCTCCACCACCCCTCGGAGGGCGACCTCCGCGACATATGGAGTCACCACCGTGACTGACGTACGTCCCACCGCCGGCGCCGAAAGCGGCGTGCTGCACACCCTGTTCCGGACCGATCAGGGCGGCCACGAGCAGGTCGTTCTGTGCCAGGACCGCGAGAGCGGCCTGAAGGCCGTCATCGCCCTCCACTCCACCGCCCTGGGCCCCGCCCTGGGCGGCACGCGCTTCCACGCCTACGCCTCCGACGAGGAGGCCGTGCGCGACGCGCTCAACCTCTCGCGCGGCATGTCGTACAAGAACGCCCTGGCGGGACTCGATCACGGTGGCGGGAAGGCGGTGATCATCGGTGACCCCGATCTGATCAAGACCGAAGAACTGCTGCTGGCCTACGGACGGTTCGTGGCCTCCCTCGGCGGCCGCTATGTCACCGCGTGCGACGTCGGCACGTACGTGCGGGACATGGACGTGGTCGCCCGGGAGAACCGCTGGACCACCGGCCGCTCCCCCGAGAACGGCGGCGCCGGCGACTCCTCCGTGCTCACCGCCTTCGGCGTCTTCCAGGGCATGCGCGCCGCCGCGCGCACCCAGTGGGGCGAGCCGACGCTGCGCGGCCGCCGGGTCGGCGTCGCGGGCGTCGGAAAGGTCGGCCACCACCTGGTGGAGCACCTGGTCGAGGACGGCGCGGAGGTCGTGATCACGGACGTCCGGGCCGAGGCCGTCGAGCGGATCACCGCCCGGCACCCGCAGGTCACGGCCGTCACGGACGCCGACGTGCTCATCCGCACCCCGCTCGACGTCTACGCCCCCTGCGCCCTCGGCGGCGCGCTGAACGACGAGACCGTGGCCGCCCTCACCGCGACCGTGGTCTGCGGCGCGGCCAACAACCAGCTCGCCCACCCCGGCGTGGAGAAGAACCTCGCCGACCGCGGCATCCTGTACGCGCCCGACTACGTGGTGAACGCGGGTGGCGTCATCCAGGTCGCCGATGAGCTGCACGGGTTCGATTTCGACCGGGCGAAGGCCAAGGCCACCAAGATCTATGACACGACGTTGGCCATATTCGATCGGGCCAAGTCGGACGGCATCCCGCCGGCCGCCGCGGCCGACCGGCTCGCCGAGCAGCGCATGGCGGAGGCCCGCGCGGCCCGGTAACACTCCGCATCGCCATCACTCGACCGGGTGAACTTGCGGTCCGAGTGAGTGATCGGTACCCGCACACCGGTCCCGACAGAAACACGCCGCCGAGGGGGGTGAAGGAGAGATCTCTCACCACCCCTCGGCGGGTCGGCGCCCAGGACACGTTAAAATCGCAGCTGACCAGCGAGTACGGAGCATCTCGCCGGTTCTGCTGCGTGGCACGTCATGCGGGCGACGTACCGTATGGCCGCGGAAGCAGGTACCGTTGAAGCTCTACAGGCCGGACACCTTTCACAGGGGTCCGCTCTGACTCATGAACGTGAACGCGTGTCAAGACTCTGGGGCCGTCGAGCCCCGTCAATGAGGGGGTCGAGCCATGGGGCGCGGCCGGGCCAAGGCCAAGCAGACAAAGGTCGCCCGCCAGCTGAAGTACAGCAGCGGCGGGACCGACCTCTCACGTCTGGCCAATGAGCTAGGCGCAACGCAGCCGTCGATCAAGCAGCCGCCGGAGAGCGAGCCGCTTGAGGAAGACGAGCTGGACGACGACCCGTACGCTCAGTACGCGGCGCGTTACAACGACGATGAGGACGAGGACGAGCAGTCGTCCGACCCGTCCGTCTATCGTCGCCGCGCTTGACGCGACGACTTCCACAAACCCGGTCCGGGGCCTCGCCCCGGACCGGGTTCTGTGCTGCCCGCGGCCGGACTCGGCTTCTCGCAGGCGTCCCGGGCCATGACCGTCCCGCCCGGAACCCTCGGCCCCGGGCGGTCGTGTTCCGCTGATCAGGCGGAGTAGTCACCGGTGAGGGCCACCGCTTCGGAGTGAGCGCCGCGCTCGGTGATCCCGCCCGCGACCCAGGCCTCCACGCCCCGGTCGGCGAAGGTCGCCAGCGCCACGTCCACGGACTCCTGCGGCACGACGGCGATCATGCCGACGCCCATGTTCAGGGTCTTCTCCAGCTCGAGCCGCTCGACCCCGCCCAGCTTGCCGACCAGGTCGAACACCGCGCCCGGCGCCCAGGTGGAGCGGTCCACCGTGGCGTGCAGGCCGTCCGGGATCACCCGGGCCAGGTTGTTGGCCAGACCGCCGCCGGTGATGTGCGAGAAGGCGTGCACCTCGGCCGTACGGGTGAGGGCCAGGCAGTCCAGCGAGTAGATCTTCGTGGGCTCCAGCAGCTCCTCGCCCAGGGTGCGGCCGAACTCCGGAACCTCGCGGTCCAGCTCCCAGCCGGCCCGGTCGAAGAGCACATGGCGGACCAGTGAGTACCCGTTCGAGTGAAGTCCCGAGGACGCCATCGCGATGACGGCGTCACCCGCGCGGATACGGTCGGCACCCAGCAGACGGTCCGCCTCGACCACGCCCGTACCGGCGCCGGCCACGTCGAACTCGTCCACGCCCAGCAGGCCCGGGTGCTCGGCGGTCTCGCCGCCGACCAGGGCGCAGCCGGCCAGGACGCAGCCCTCGGCGATGCCCTTGACGATCGCGGCGACACGCTCGGGGAAGACCTTGCCGACGCAGATGTAGTCGGTCATGAACAGCGGCTCGGCGCCGCAGACGACCAGGTCGTCCACGACCATGCCCACGAGGTCGTGGCCGATGGTGTCGTAGACGCCCATGCGGCGGGCGATGTCGACCTTGGTGCCGACGCCGTCCGTGGCGGACGCCAGCAGCGGGCGCTCGTAGCGCTTGAGGGCGCTGGCGTCGAAGAGGCCGGCGAAGCCGCCGAGGCCGCCGACGGCCTCGGGACGGGTGGCCTTCTTCACCCACTCCTTCATCAGCTCGACGGCGCGGTCGCCCGCCTCGATGTCGACGCCCGCGCTTGCGTAGCTGGCACCGGTGGTCTCAGAAGACATGGTCTTGAGATCTTTCGTGTCGTTCGTAAGTACGGTCGTTCGTCACTACGGGCGGGCGAGCGCTACGGACGGCGCAGCGCGTCGGCCGCGTCCGAGCCGCCGGCCAGCTCGCTCTCCAGGAGCTGCTTGCCCAGGAGCTCGGGGTCGGGCAGCTCCATCGGGTACTCGCCGTCGAAGCAGGCCCGGCACAGGTTCGGCTTGGCGATGGTGGTCGCCTCGACCATGGCGTCGAGGGAGATGTACGCGAGGGAGTCCGCGCCCAGCGACTTGCCGATCTCGTCGACCGTCATGCCGTTGGCGATCAGCTCGGCGCGGGTGGCGAAGTCGATGCCGAAGAAGCACGGCCACTTCACCGGCGGCGACGAGATCCGCACGTGGACCTCGGCGGCCCCCGCCTCGCGGAGCATCCGCACCAGGGCGCGCTGGGTGTTGCCGCGGACGATGGAGTCGTCGACGACCACCAGGCGCTTGCCCCTGATGACTTCCTTGAGCGGATTGAGCTTGAGCCGGATGCCGAGCTGGCGGATGGTCTGGCTCGGCTGGATGAAGGTCCGGCCGACGTAGGAGTTCTTGACCAGGCCGGTGCCGTACGGGATGCCGCTGGCCTCCGCGTAACCCACGGCGGCGGGGGTGCCGGACTCCGGGGTCGGTATCACCAGGTCGGCGTCGACCGGGGCCTCGGCGGCGAGCCTGCGGCCCATCTCCACACGGGAGAGGTAGACGTTGCGGCCGGCGATCTCGGTGTCCGGGCGGGCCAGGTACACGTACTCGAAGACGCAGCCGCGCGGCTTGGTCTCGGCGAACCGGGAGGTCCGCAGGCCGTTCTCGTCGATGGCGATCAGCTCGCCGGGCTCGATCTCGCGCACGAAGGTGGCGCCACAGATGTCCAGGGCGGCCGTTTCGGAGGCCACCACCCAGCCGCGCTCGAGGCGGCCGAGCACCAGCGGGCGGATGCCCTGCGGGTCACGGGCGGCGTAGAGCGTGTGCTCGTCCATGAAGACGAGACAGAACGCGCCCTTGACGCCGGGCAGCACCTTGGTGGCCGCTTCCTCGATCGTCAGCGGCTTGCCGTCGTCATCGGTCTGGCCGGCCAGCAGGGCCGTCACCAGATCGGTGTCGTTGGTGGCCGCGACCTGGGTGGCACGGCCGTTCTCCTTGGGGAGCGCCGCGACCATCTCCGCCAGCTCGGCGGTGTTGACCAGGTTGCCGTTGTGGCCCAGGGCGATCGAGCCGTTGGCCGTCGCCCTGAACGTCGGCTGAGCGTTCTCCCACACCGAGGCTCCGGTGGTGGAGTAGCGGGCGTGACCGACCGCGATATGGCCCGTAAGAGAGCCGAGAGAGGTTTCGTCGAAGACCTGGGAAACCAGTCCCATGTCCTTGAAAACGAGGATCTGGGAGCCGTTGCTCACCGCGATGCCCGCGGACTCCTGTCCACGGTGCTGCAGCGCATACAGCCCGAAATAGGTGAGTTTTGCGACCTCTTCTCCCGGAGCCCAGACACCGAAGACGCCGCAAGCGTCCTGGGGGCCCTTTTCGCCCGGAAGCAGGTCGTGGTTGAGTCGTCCGTCACCACGAGGCACACCTTGAGTCTATGGCAGGGACGAGGTTCATCCGAACCGGGGACCACCGGTTATGGCTCACACCACGGACAGCCACTCGACAGGCACAGCGAATCACCCTTTCGTGGCCGAAAGAAATCACTCGCACGCGCTGCGAACACTCTTCGCTCAACTGAGCAGCGGTAGTTGATCGGAAATGTCGGCACGCTCGCCGCTCGCGCTCACGGCGGCGTCGTCGAGCGCGACAGCCCAGCTCGAACGTCCCGTGGCAAGGCGAATCCACGTCAATGGATCGGTCTCGACCACGTTCGGCGGGGTGCCGCGGGTATGCCGGGGGCCCGCCACGCACTGAACCACGGCGAACGGCGGGATACGGACCTCCACGGAGCCCCCCGGAGCCTTGGCCGCGAGGGTGTCCGCGAGCAGGCGCGTGACGGCCGCCAGGGCCTGCCGGTCGTGCCGCGGGGCCGTACCGGTGGCGTCCGCCAAGTCGTCGGCGAGGACGACCGTCTCGAGCAGTCGGGTCACCAGAAAATCGGCGACCGTCATGGCCCCGGCGACCGTCGGAACGACCGTCGCCGGATCCGTGCCGGCGGCGGCGTCCGCCAGGTTCCGGGCAGCCTCGCGCAGCCGGCCGGCGAGTGCCGGCGGCTCCACCGAGGCGAGCGCCGCGGCATCGGCCGGGGCCGCCGCCGCGAGCTCCCCGGCCCGTGAACTCGGGCCGCTCACATAGTCGATGAGGGTGATCCCGGCGCGCGCGGAAGCGCCCGCCGCGGTCGCCTCGGCGAGGCGGCGCGGCAGTGATTCCAGCACTCCGGCGAGACGCACGACCAGGTCGCGCACCGTCCGATCCCCTTGCCACGTGGGCGAGTCGAGCACCGCCCGGGCGTCAGGACCCGCGCACAGCGCGTCCACCGCCTCGCATACGACCCGAACCTGCCCGTCCAGGGCAGCGCGCACCTTGGCGGGGTCGTAACGACGAGGGCGTGGCGTGCGCGGAGCGGGAGACATGACGCCGAGCCTAGGACGGCCCTGTGACATCGGCCAGGACCGGCGGGCGAACCCGCCGGCCCGGCCGCCGACATGTCGGCTCCGGGACGCTCCCCGCTAGGCGAGCAGCGCCGGAATCGTCGCCTCGTGCGCCGTCCGGAGCTCCGCCAGCGGAAGCTCGAACTGGCCCTGGACGTCGATGGTTTCGCCGTCGACGACGCCGATCCGCGCCGCCGGCAGGCCCCGCGCGCCGCACATGTCGGTGAAGCGCAGCTCCTCGCTGCGCGGCACGGCGACGACCGCGCGGCCCGCGGACTCCGAGAACAGGAAGACGAACGGGTCCAGGCCGTCGGGAACGACGATCCGGGCGCCCTTGCCGCCGCGCAGGCACGACTCGGCCAGGGCCTGGATCAGACCGCCGTCGGAGAGATCGTGCGCGGCGTCGATCATGCCGTCGCGGGAGGCCGAGATGAGGATCTCGCCGAGCAGCTTCTCCCGGTCGAGGTCCACGGCCGGCGGCAGCCCGCCGAGGTGGTCGTGGATCACCTGCGACCAGGCCGAACCGCCCAGCTCCTCCTTGGTGTCACCCAGGAGGTAGAGCAGGTGACCCTCGTCCGAGAACGCCATCGGCGTACGGCGGTTGACGTCGTCGATGACGCCCAGCACCGCGACCACGGGGGTCGGGTGGATGGCCGTCTCGCCGGTCTGGTTGTACAACGAGACGTTGCCGCCGGTCACCGGGGTGCCCAGCGCCAGGCAGCCGTCCGCCAGGCCACGGGTGGCCTCGGCGAACTGCCACATGACGGCCGGGTCCTCGGGCGAACCGAAGTTCAGGCAGTTGGAGATGGCCAGCGGCCGGGCGCCGGTCGCGGCCACGTTGCGGTACGACTCGGCGAGCGCGAGCTGCGCGCCCGCGTACGGGTCGAGCTTGGCGTAGCGGCCGTTGCCGTCCGTGGAGACCGCGACGCCGAGGTCGGTGTCCTCGTCCACGCGGACCATGCCCGAGTCCTCGGGCTGGGCGAGCACGGTGTTGCCCTGCACGAACCGGTCGTACTGGTCGGTGATCCAGGACTTGGACGCCTGGTTCGGGGAGGAGATCACCTTCAGGACCTGCGCGCGCAGCTCCTCGGCGGTCCCCGGGCGGGCGAGCTTGTTCGCGTCGTCGGCCTGCAGGGCGTCCTGCCAGTCCGGACGGGCGTACGGGCGCTCGTAGACCGGGCCCTCGTGGGCGACCGTGCGCGGCGGGACGTCCACGATCTGCTCGCCGTGCCAGAAGATCTCCAGCCGCTCGCCGTCGGTGACTTCACCGATGACGGTGGCGATGACGTCCCACTTCTCGCAGATCTCGAGGAAGCGGGCGACCTTGCCCGGCTCGACGATCGCGCACATGCGCTCCTGCGACTCGCTCATGAGGATCTCCTCGGGCGAGAGCGTCGCGTCGCGCAGCGGTACGCGGTCCAGCTCGACGCGCATGCCGCCGGAGCCGGCGCTGGCCAGCTCGCTGGTGGCGCAGGACAGGCCGGCGCCGCCGAGGTCCTGGATGCCGTCGACGAGGTCCTCGCGGAAGATCTCCAGGGTGCACTCGATGAGGAGCTTCTCCTGGAAGGGGTCGCCGACCTGGACGGCGGGGCGCTTGGTGGGCTTGGAGTCGTCGAAGGTCTCGGACGCGAGGACCGAGACGCCGCCGATGCCGTCGCCGCCGGTGCGGGCGCCGTAGAGGATGACCTTGTTGCCGGCGCCGGACGCCTTGGCGAGGTGGATGTCCTCGTGCTTCATCACGCCGACGCACAGGGCGTTGACCAGCGGGTTGCCCTGGTAGCAGGCGTCGAAGACGACCTCGCCGCCGATGTTGGGCAGGCCCAGGCAGTTGCCGTAGCCGCCGATGCCCGCGACGACGCCCGGCAGGACGCGCTTGGTGTCGGGGTGGTCCGCGGCGCCGAAGCGCAGCGGGTCCATGACGGCGACGGGACGGGCGCCCATGGCGAGGATGTCGCGGACGATGCCGCCGACGCCGGTGGCCGCGCCCTGGTAGGGCTCGATGTACGACGGGTGGTTGTGCGACTCGACCTTGAAGGTGACCGCGTAGCCCTGGCCGACGTCGACGACGCCGGCGTTCTCGCCGATGCCGACGAGCAGGGCGTCGTTCTCGGGGGCCTTCTCGCCGAACTGGCGCAGGTGCACCTTGCTGGACTTGTACGAGCAGTGCTCGGACCACATGACCGAGTACATGGCCAGCTCGGCGCCGGTGGGACGGCGGCCGAGGATGGCACGGACGCGCTCGTACTCGTCCTGCTTCAGGCCCAGTTCGGCCCAGGGCTGCTCGACGTCGGGGGTCTCGTCGGCGTGCTTGACGGTGTCGAGAGTCATGCGTTGACCAGCTTCTTCAGGATCGAGGTGAAGAATCCGAGCCCATCCGTGCGGCCGGTGCCGACGAGGGGCTCGACGGCGTGCTCGGGGTGCGGCATCAGGCCGACGACGTTGCCGGCGGCGTTGGTGATGCCGGCGATGTCGCGGAGCGAACCGTTGGGGTTGACGTCCAGGTACCGGAAGACGACGCGGCCCTCGGCCTCGAGCTCGTCGAGGGTGCGCTCGTCGGCCACGTAGCGGCCGTCGATGTTCTTCAGCGGGACGGAGATCTCCTGGCCCGCCTCGTAGTCGGCCGTCCAGGCGGTGTCCGCGTTCTCGACGCGGAGCTTCTGGTCGCGGCAGATGAAGTGCAGGTGGTTGTTGCGCAGCATCGCGCCGGGGAGGAGGTGCGTCTCGGTGAGCACCTGGAAGCCGTTGCAGATGCCGAGGACGGGCATGCCGCCCTTGGCCTGCTCGATGACGGTCTCCATGACCGGCGAGAAGCGGGAGATGGCGCCCGCCCGCAGGTAGTCGCCGTAGGAGAAACCGCCGGGCAGGACCACGGCGTCGACCTGCTTGAGGTCCTTGTCGCGGTGCCAGAGCGGCACGGGCTCGAGGCCGGCGATCCGGACGGCGCGCTGGGTGTCGCGGTCGTCCAGGGTGCCGGGGAACGTGACGACTCCTACGCGTGCGGTCACGATTCGACTCGCACGGTGAAGTCCTCGATCACGGTGTTGGCGAGAAACGTTTCCGCCATCTCGTGGATTCGGGCGAGGGCGGCGTCGTCGACCGGACCCTCCACCTCGAGTTCAAAGCGCTTGCCCTGACGGACGTCGGCGATCCCCTCGAAACCCAGGCGTGGCAGCGCGCGCTGCACCGCCTGGCCCTGCGGGTCGAGGATCTCCGGCTTGAGCATGACGTCGACTACGACGCGTGCCACTGGCACTCCCGGTGTGTGGTGCGTGAGCTGAAGCGGTGATGTCAGAGTACAGTCCCGAAAAATCTACGCGCATAGATATGTCTGGCTTATCCCTCGCGTTTACGCGGGGCCGCACGGGAACGCACGGAAAAAATTCCGGAAAAACACGGGATGATCGCACCGTCGCGATTGCGATGGGGCACGCGGACGGAATTAACTGGGCTTCACCACGCATTGCCTTTTGTTGTACAAGTGAATACGTATTGACCGAGAACAACCGCAACCCTCATGTCACCGCAGGTCAACGCGGTGATACCGGCCGAAAGGACCCATTTCCGTGGCGCAGCGCGTAGTGGTCACACTCTCCGACGACATCGACGGCGGGGAAGCCGCGGAGACCGTCATGTTCGGGATCGACGGCAAGTCGTACGAGATCGACCTGAACACTGCCAATGCGAAGAAACTGCGAACCGTCCTCGCCCCTTACGTGGAGGCCGGCCGCAAGCACTCCCGCTCGGGCAAGACGTACCGCCGCACGGCCGTGGCGCCCGACCCCGCCGCGGTACGGGCCTGGGCCCGCTCGCACGGCATGGAGGTCCCGCCCCGCGGCCGGATCCCCAAGAAGGTCTACGAGGCGTTCAACGAGGCGGCCTGAGGCCGGGCGCCCGGGCCCGGCAGGGCCTACGGAAGGCCGGGGAGGCCGCCGGGCGGAACGTCGAGGTCCGCCCGGGCGGCCTGTCGGCCGAACGGGTGGAACAGCTTCCTCCGGTCCGACTTGCCAAGCACCCCGGATGATCAGCTAGAGTCTGGATCACGCCGAGGGGCAAGGCCGGGAAACCAGCCGGAACTTCGGGGTCATGCGGGTGTAGCTCAGTAGTAGAGCGCCCCCTTTCCAAGGGGGAGGCGCAGTGTGCGATTCCTGTCACCCGCTCTGACCGTCCAACCGTCCACGTATGTGGCCGGGTGGATGGACGCGCGGGTGTAGCTCAGTAGTAGAGCGCCCTCTTTCCAAGAGGGAGGCGCAGTGTGCGATTCCTGTCACCCGCTCTGAACGTCCGACCAAGTCACGTACGTGGCTCGGGTGGATGGTCATGCGGGTGTAGCTCAGTAGTAGAGCGCCCCCTTTCCAAGGGGGAGGCGCAGTGTGCGATTCCTGTCACCCGCTCTCATCGCTTACCGACCACTCCGGTGGATCAGGTACAGTGGTGCACGCACCGCACGGCGGCCCTCTCTTCGAGAAGCTGTCGAGCGGAAGTATGCGGACGTAGCTCAGTTGGTAGAGCACCACCTTGCCAAGGTGGATGTCGCGAGTTCGAGTCTCGTCGTCCGCTCAGAGAACGAAGGCCCCGGTCGGGAACGACCGGGGCCTTCGGCGTTTCCCGGTACCCGCGGACACCCGCCGGGCCGGCCCGATGACATTCGTCATCCGAAGTCATGACAGGCCGCACTGATCCGGAGCCGCGCGGGCCGGGAGCCTTGAAGCATGGACTTCGGCGCGAGTGTGATCGAGGTCTCAGGGCTGCGGCGTAGGTACGGGCAGTCAGGGGACGGTGGTTTCGAAGCGGTGCGGGGCGTCTCCTTCACCGTGCGGCGGGGCGAGTTGTTCGCCCTGCTGGGGACGAACGGCGCGGGGAAGACCTCCACGGTCGAGCTTCTGGAGGGCCTCGCGCGGCCCACGGAGGGCCGGGTGCGGGTGCTGGGCCACGATCCGTACGAGGAACGGCGCGCGGTGCGCCCACGGATCGGGGTGATGCTCCAGGAGGGCGGCTTCCCCTCCGAGCTGACCGTCGCGGAGACGGTCACGATGTGGGCGGGGTGCACGACGGGTGCGCGGCCCGTCGGCGAGGCGCTCGCCCTCGTACAGCTCACGGACCGCCGGGACGTCCGTATCAAGCAGCTCTCGGGCGGCGAGCGGCGGCGGCTGGACCTCGCGCTGGCCCTGCTCGGGCGTCCCGAGGTGCTCTTCCTCGACGAGCCCACGACCGGCCTCGACCCCGAGGCGCGGCACATGACGTGGGAGTTGGTGCGCGCACTCCGCGACGAGGGCACGACGGTGCTGCTGACCACCCACTACCTGGAAGAGGCCGAGGCGCTGGCCGACCGGCTGGCGATCATGCGCGAGGGGCGGATCGTGGCGGGCGGGACGCCCGCGGAGGTGATCGGCGGGTATCCGGCGCGGATCCGCTTCGCGATGCCGGACGGATGGTTCGTCGGGGACCTGCCGCCGCTGGCCGCGCTGGGCGTCCTGCGGCACGAGGAGGGCGCCGGGCGGATCGAGCTGCAGACGAAGGAGCTGCAGCGGACCCTCACCGGACTGCTGGTCTGGGCGCGGGAGAAGGACATCGAGCTGGACGGGCTCGACGCGCGGACCGCCTCGCTGGAAGAGGCGTTCCTCGCGATAGCGGGCACGACGGCGGGGAGGGGCGAGTGATGGCGGGCAACGGCATGAGGCCGGCGGGCACGACGGGTACGGGGGTCCCGACGAGCTCGACGACGGTCGCGGGACGGGCACTGGCGCTGGGGCGGGCCGAGCTGACCCTCCTCCTCCGCAACAAGTCGGCGCTGTACATCACCTTGTTGATGCCCGTCTTCATGGTCTACGCGATGCGCTCGGGCACGAAGAACCTGGACCTGGAGGCCACCGGACTGTCGGTGAAGGAAGTGACCATGACCGGCGCCTTCGGATACGTCCTGCTCTTCGTCGTCTACTACCACCTCATGAGCGCCTACACCGCCCGCCGCGAGGAACTGGTGCTCAAGCGGCTGCGCACCGGGGAGACGGGCGACGCGGAGATCCTCGCGGGCGCCGCGCTGCCCTCCGCGGCGATCGCCCTGGCGCAGTGCGTGCTGCTGGTCGTGGCGGGCTCGGTCTGGCTGGACATGCCCGCCCCCGCGCGCCCCGATCTGCTGCTCGTGGGCGTGCTGCTGGGCATCGTCCTGCTCGCCGCGCTGGCCGCCGCGTCCACGGCCCTCGCCCGGACCTCGGAGAGCGCGCAGCTCGCGGCGATGCCGCTGGCGATGGTCTCGATGCTGGGCTCGGGGATGTTCTGGCCGCTGGCGGCGATGCCCGAGGCCCTGGCGCGGTTCTGCGAGGTGCTGCCCATGACACCGGTCGTCGAGCTGATGCGCACCGGCTGGCTGGGCGGGGCGAGCACGGCCGAGATCCTGGGCCGGCTGGGGGCCGCCTTGGTCTGGGTGATCGTCGGGGTGTTTGCTGTACGGCGGTGGTTCCGCTGGGAACCACGGCGCTGAGCTGGGGAAACATCGGGGGTGACGGCGCATGATCCATCGGGTGCGCATCTTTCGGAGCCGGAGCAGGCTCGAGCAGATCGATCTCTATACGCGCAGTGCGCTGTACGTCGTCCCGTGGTTCTTCCTGGTGCTCGAGGCGGGGGGCCTGGTGAGTCTCGCGGGGCCCCGGCCCCTGCCTCGGGCGCTCGCCGTCTCCCTGATCGTCGTGGGTGCCCTGCAGGCCACGTTCGGCATCGGTCTGATCCGGCGGGCCCTCGACCGCTACCTGCGCAAGGAGACGACCGCCCTGTGGGGGCGGCTGGTCTTCTCGTTCGTCCTGCTGGTGCTGGCGCTGTGCCTCTTCGCGCGACTGCTGGCCGTCAGCGACGGGAACCTCGGTCAGCTCGGGTCCACGATGTTCATGGGCCTGACGGTGGCGCCGCTGGGGGCTCTGTGCCTGGTGGTGCGCAAGCGGACCTACTTCGGGCTGTGCACGGCCGGTTCGTTGGTCGCGACCGTGCCGTTCGGCGTGATGGGAGCGGACGCTCCGGCGCTGACGGGGGTGGCCTTCGGCGCGCTCTTCGTCAGCGGCTGGGTCGCGCTGATGGCGCGGGTCTCGGGATGGATGCTCTCCATCATCTGGGAGCTCGACGCGGCCCGCGCGGTGCAGTCGCGGCTCGCCGTCGCGGAGGAGCGGCTGCGGTTCTCCCGCGACATGCACGACATCCTGGGCCGCAACCTCGCCGCGATCGCGCTCAAGAGCGAACTCGCCGAGCAGCTTTCGCGACGGGGCTCGGACACGGCCTCGGCGCAGATGGCGGAGGTGCAGCGGATCGCCCAGGACTCCCAGCGCGAGCTGCGCGAGGTCGTCCGCGGCTACCGCGAGGCCGACCTGCACACGGAACTGGTCGGGGCCCGCGGCATCCTGGCCGCCGCCGGCATCGAGTGCCGCATGGACGACACCGCCGCCGACGAGCTGCCGCGGCAGGTCCAGTCGGCGCTGGCCTGGGTGGTGCGCGAGGCCACGACGAACGTGCTGCGGCACTCGGACGCGGGGCGCTGCGCCGTGCGGCTGCGCCAGAGGGAGGGGCTGGCCGTGCTGACGGTGGAGAACAACGGCGTGCGGCCGGCCGCTCCGGACGGTGCCGGCTCCGGCCTCGCCGGTCTGCGGGAGCGCCTGACGGCGCTCGGGGGGACGGTGTCGTACGAGTACGGCTCGAACGAGACGTTCCGGCTGTCGGCGAAGGTGCCGGTCGCCTCGCCGGCGGCGGGTGCGGAGCGCGGTTCGGCACCGCTGGAGACGTCGGAGGTGCCTGCTCGCTCGCAGGGGGCCGCGCCCCCTGACGCCCGTGAGCCGGACGGCCTCACGGTGGACAGGACGGGCGCATGACGATCCGCGTGATGCTCGCCGACGACGAGCACCTGATCCGGGGGGCGCTGGCCGCCCTCCTCGGGCTCGAGGACGATCTCCAGGTGGTGGCCGAGGCCGCGTCCGGACCGGAGGCGCTGGCGATGGCCCGGTGCCACCGGCCGGACGTAGCCGTACTGGATCTCCAGATGCCAGGGGCGGACGGTGTGACGGTCGCCACATCGCTGCGGTCCGAACTCCCCTCCTGCCGCGCCATGATCGTGACGGGTCACGGCCGCCCCGGGCACCTGAAGCGGGCCCTGGAGGCGGGGGTGCGGGGGTTCGTGCCCAAGACCGTCTCGGCCCAGCGGCTCGCCGAGATCATCCGTACCGTGCACGGCGGAAGCCGCTACGTGGACCCGGAGTTGGCGGCCGACGCGATCAGCGCCGGGGACTCCCCGCTGTCCGCGCGCGAGGCGGAACTGCTCGAGCTGGCCGAGGACGGCGCGCCCATCGCGGAGATCGCGCGGAAGGCTTCGCTGACACCCGGGACGGTCCGCAATTACCTCTCCTCGGCGGCCGCGAAGCTGGGCGCGGAGAACCGTCATGCGGCGGCGCGCATCGCACGCGCTCAGGGTTGGCTATAGTGGTACCCGCACCGCACGAGAGCGCGGGGCGAATGCGGACGTAGCTCAGTTGGTAGAGCACCACCTTGCCAAGGTGGATGTCGCGAGTTCGAGTCTCGTCGTCCGCTCAGAGAACGAAGGCCCCGGTCGGGAACGACCGGGGCCTTCGGCGTTCCCCGGGTCTTTCCCCGGTCGTTCCCGGTGTCAGCGAGGTTCGGAGGCAGGGAAGCTCAGGCGGAAGAGGGCGCCGCCCGTGCCGGCCTGTTCCGCCGTGAGCTCGGCGCCGTGGGCGCGGGCGATCTGGCGTGCCATGGCCAGGCCCAGGCCGGAGCCCGGCAGGGCGCGGGCCTGGCGGGAGCGGTAGAAGCGGTCGAAGACGTGCGGCAGGTCCTCGTCCGAGATGCCGGGGCCGTGGTCGCGGACGGTGAGGTCGAGGGTGCCGTCCGTGCGGGCGAGGCGCACCTCGACCATGGCGCCGGCCGGGCTGAACTTGGCCGCGTTGTCCAGCAGGTTGGACAGCAGCCGGGCGAGCCGGGCGGGCACGCCGGGGACGGTGGCCCCGGCCAGGTCGGCCGTGAAGAGCGTGGCCGGCCAGTGGCCGCGGGCGTCGGCCACGCAGCGCTCGGCGAGCAGGTCCAGCCGCACCTGTTCGACCAGCTGCTGGGGTTCCTCGTCGCGGGCCAGCTCGATGAGGTCGTTGACCATGCCCGTCACCTCGCGCAGCTGGCGGCCGAGGGCGTCCGAGGCCCGCTCGCGCTGGGCGGTGGAGAGCCGGTCGGCGCGGGCGAGCAGCTCGGCGTTGGTGCGCAGCGCGGTGAGCGGGGTGCGCAGCTCGTGGGAGGCGTCGGCGACGAGCCGGCGCTGGGCGGCGACGGCCTCCTCCAGCTCGCCGAGCATGGTGTTGAAGCTGGTGGCGAGGCGGGTGATCTCGTCCTGGCGGCGTGCCTCATAGGGCGGCAGCTCGATGCGGTGGGCGGGGTCGCGGGTGGCGGCGATGCGCTCGGCGGTGGCGGTCAGGCGGGTGACGGGCCGCAGCGAGGTGCGCGCGGCGAGGTGGCCCAGCGCCGCCGCGAGGAGGACCCCGACGGCGCCGACCCCGCCGAGGTAGAGCCCGGCCTGTTCCACGCTCTGGTCGACGCTGTCGGAGCGGGCCGCCACCTGCAGGGCGCGCCCGTCCCGGCCGGGGACCGGGGTGGTCAGCATCCTCATGGGACGGCCGTGGTGGGTGATGTCGCTGTAGTACGCGCCGAGGGTGCCGGCCGCGACCCGGCGGGTCGCGCCGGTGACGGGCAGCACCAGGCCGTTCTGGCCGGGGGCCGCCGGGTCGGCGCGGACGATCTGGGCGCAGGCGGGGGCGGCCCGCCAGGCGCACTGGTCGTAGAGCACACCCTGGTCGGCGCCGCCGCGGCTCTGCTGGGCGACGAGCCCGGCCTGCTGCTTGAGCTGGAGGTCCAGCTGGCGCACGAGTTCGTAGCGGATGACCACATAGGCGCCGGCCAGCACGCCCAGGGCGACGAGCGCCACGGCGGCGGAGGTGACGAGCGTCAGGCGGGTGCGCAGCGGCCTGCGGCCGAGGGGGCCGGTGCGGCGGCTCACCGCTGGGCCAGCCGGTAGCCGACGCCGTGGACGGTGTGCACGAGGCGGGGCGCGCCGGACGCCTCGAGCTTGCGCCGGAGGTAGCCGACGTAGACGGCGAGGGAGTTGGACTCGGGGCCGAAGTCCGCGCCCCAGACGCGCTCCTGGATCACCTCGCGCGGCAGCACCTGTCCCGGGTGCCGCAGCAACACCTCCAGCAGCGCGAACTCGGTCCGGGTGAACTCCAGGGCGAGCCCGGCGCGCTCTCCGGTCCGGGTGACGGGGTCGACGCGCAGGTCCGCGAAGGCCAACTCCCGCTCCTCCCCCACCGGTTCGGCGGGGGCCGCGCGGCGCAGCAGGGCCCGCAGGCGGGCGAGCAGCTCGTCCAGCGCGAAGGGCTTGACCAGATAGTCGTCGGCCCCGGCGTCCAGGCCCGCGACGCGGTCGGAGACGGTGTCGCGGGCGGTCAGGACGAGGACCGGGGTCCGGTCGCCGAGCTCGCGCAGCCGCCGGCAGACGGCGAGGCCGTCGAGCACGGGCATGGCGAGGTCGAGCACGATGGCTCCCGGCGGTGCGCTCGCGACGGCGGAGAGGGCCTCCAGCCCGTCGGCGGCCGAGCGCACGGCGTAGCCCTCGACGGTCAGGCTGTCGACGACGGCTGCCCGTACGTCGGGGTCGTCGTCCACGACCAGTACGGACGTCGGCGTCTCGGCCATCGCGCCTCCGGCGGGGGTACGGGATCTTGTGCGTGCCCCCACGATGGCATGCGCTGTCTGAGAGAGCTCTTAGAGAGGGCCCTTACCGCCACGAGGGCCCTCACAGCCGCCCGGTCGGCGCCGCTACGCCCACTTCGAGCCGGTCAGGCGCTCGTACGCCTCGACGTACTTCGCGCGGGTGCGCTCGACGATCTCCGCCGGCAGCTCCGGCGGCGGGAGCTGGCCGTTGCGGTCCCAGCCCGAGGCCGGCGAGGACAGCCAGTCGCGGACGAACTGCTTGTCGAAGGAGGGCTGGGCGCGGCCCGGCTCCCAGGAGTCGGCGGGCCAGAAGCGGGAGGAGTCGGGGGTGAGCACCTCGTCCGCGAGGACCAGGTCGCCGTCCGCCCAGCCGAACTCGAACTTGGTGTCGGCCAGGATGATGCCCCGGTCGCGGGCGATGTCGCGGGCGCGGCTGTAGACGGCCAGGGTCGTCTGGCGGAGCATGGCGGCGGTCTCGGCGCCGACGCGGCGGGCGGTCTCCTCGTAGGAGACGTTCTCGTCGTGCTCGCCGACCTCGGCCTTGGTCGCCGGGGTGAAGATCGGCTGGGGCAGCTCGGAGCCGTTGACCAGGCCCTCGGGGAGGGCGAGCCCGCAGACGGTGCGGGTCTGCTCGTACTCCACGAGGCCGGAGCCGGTGAGGTAGCCGCGGGCGACGCACTCGACCGGGATCATCTCCAGCGAGCGGCAGACCAGGGTGCGCCCGGCCCAGTCGGCGGGGGCGCCGGCGGGCAGCTCGTCGGAGAGCACGTGGTGCGGGATGAGGTCGCGCAGGCGGTCGAACCACCACAGGGACAGCTGGGTGAGGACGCGCCCCTTGTCGGGGATCTCCGTGGGCAGCACCCAGTCGTAGGCGGACATGCGGTCGCTGGCGACCATCACCAGCCGGCCGGCCTCGTCGCGGTAGAGGTCGCGGACCTTGCCGGTGTGCAGGTGCGTCAGGCCCGGGACCTCGACGGGCTTGGGCTTCTCGACGAATCCGGACACGCGTCCTCCTGGTGGTTTGTCCAAACACCCCGATTCTGCCGTACGGCGGCGCGCGGCTCCGCCGGGGGTCAGGCGCGTTTGCAGATGCGGTCCAGGAGATTGGCCGTGGCCCGCTGGATCCGGGGGTCCACATGGCCGGGCCGGTCCAGGGCCGGGGACCAGGCGAAGGTGCCGGAGGCGAAGACCAGGGCCCCGCTGGGGGCGCGGTACAGGGAGGTCTCCTGGTGGCGTCTGGTGCCCTCGCCGTCCTCGTACGGGGAGTGGGCCAGCAGGATGCGACGGGTGTGCTCGGGCAGGGCCGTACGGGGGAAATAGCGGTCGGCCTCGCCCGCGACGAGGCCGGACAGCTCGTCGCCCTCGCCGGCGCCCGTGGCCTCCCACAGCCAGTGGTCGGCGTTGCGGACGACCAGCGGGGCGGGTTCGGGGACGCGGCCGGCGTACTGGATGCCGAGCAGCTGCTGCTCGGGGGGCGACATCTCGCGCCACAGCGCCGAGCGGCCGGGGCCCCGGCGCTTGCGGCAGGTCAGCAGGTGGTCGGTGCCGGCCGGCGAGGGGGCGAGCTCGACCTGCCAGTACATGGTGTTGGAGGAGAGGAAGACCAGCGAGGTGCCGCAGTCGCGGGCGTTCTCGACGGCGTGGCGCATGGCGGGCGACCAGTACTCGTCGTGGCCGGGGAAGACGAGGCCCCGGTAGCGTGCCGGATCGATTCGCCCTGCGTGCAGGTCGCGGGTCTCGGCGTAGGCGAGGCCGTAGCCGTAGCGCTCGGCCCAGCGGATGAAGTCGTAGGCGTGGCCCACGTGCAGCGGCAGCCCGGCGCCGGCGTAGGGGCGGTCGAAGGAGACGGTGGTGGCCGCGCCCTCCTCGCCGAGCAGCCGGCCGTCCTCGCCCCAGGCGTGGTAGAGGCTGGCGCCGGTCCGGCCGTCCTCGGGATAGAGGTTGTAGGCCTGCCAGGTGATGTCGGGCAGGACGAGCAGCAGGTCGGCGGGGGTGCTGTCGCGGACGGTGAAGGGGATGTGGCTGCGGTAGCCGTCGGCGGTGGTGAGGACGGCGACATAGGCGCCGGTGCTCCAGAAGCTGGGGATCTGCAGCCGCCAGGACAGCCACCAGTGGTGACAGGAGACCGTGCGGTCCGCGGTGAGCGGCGGCGGCTGGACGATGCCCGACAGCCGGGGGCTCGTCGTGATCTTCGCGGCGCCGACGCCCCCGTAGTGGCCGATGCGGTAGATGTCGACGGAGAACTGCTGCGGGGGATCCACGGTGATCCGGAAGTCCACGGCCTCTCCGGGGGCCACCGCGCTGTCGGTGGCGAAGCCCTTGATCTGGCAGTGGACGTCGTCGGCGGTGCGCGGCCCGGGCCTGCGCGGCGGCGGGACGCGCGCGCCGGCCGGGGCGACGACGGGGTCGACGTACCAGGGGATGATCTGGCCGGTGCCGTCGAAGTAGTACTCGCCACCGCGCAGCCAGGGCAGTGGCCCTTGTCCGAAGGGATCGGAGACGGCGTGCGCGAGTGCCCCGGATTCCCAGCGCCGGACCTGCTCCGTCCCCATGTGCGCTCTCCCTCCCCTGGATCACCGCATACCTATTCGGTTTCCCAGCAGATCACAGGACACACCCGGCTCGTCACTGTTCGTCGGCAAATTCCCCGGAAGTGATGGCTCGGCCTCCACGCAGCGTCACCGCTTCACCGTCCGTGACGGCGGGGCGGAGACGCTGCCGGAGCCCTCAGCCCAGCCGGACGGGCTTCTCCGGCCGCACCCCGATCTCCCCCAGCCAGGCACGCAGGGGCTCGCCGTCGCCGTCCTCGATCAGGCTCAGGACCGTACGGGCCAGATCGGCGCGGCGGGCGCCGCCGATCAGCAGGGCGGGCCCGTCCAGCCAGTCCAGGCCGGGCACGGCCCCGGCGGTGTCGACGGCGGCGCAGCACACCATGGCCGTCACATGGTCGGCGAGCAGCTCGCGGCCGCTGCGCGGCGGCTGCAGCGGGAACAGGGGGGCCAGGCCGTCGATCCAGGAGCCGGCCGAGGCGCCGAGCCCGCCCCGCTCGGCCACCCGCTCCTCCCGGGCCGCCTCGCGGGCGACCTCCGCGCTCAGCCGCACCCCCAGCTCCTCGCCCACCCCGCCGCCGGCCGGGCCGGTGAGGCGCTCGAGGACCCGGGCGACCGTGGGCGCCGCGGGCGTGGGGTCCGGCACGAGGGGGGTCCGCCCGGCGTCCGGGAGGCCGGGCAGCGCGCGGGGCGCGATGTCGTCCAGGACGCGGTGCAGCCGGGCGGCCTCCAGCCGCCATTTGCGGTCCACGACCTCCTCCGGGTACTGGCTCCAGCTGACGGGCGACCAGTCGGGGCCGGGCTCGGGCGGGCCGCCGTGGAAGAGGCGGGCGGCCAGCAGGGACGCGGCCTCGTCGATGAGGCCGGGCTCCTCGAGCAGGTCGCACGCGGGCCGCTCGCCCAGCCGGGAGGCGAAGCCCTCCGCCAGCCGGTCGCGCCGGGAGAGCTCGGTCAGCGCGGAGACGACGCCCGCGTCGAGGCGCGAGGGCCAGCGGCCCATGCGCCAGGCGGGCAGCGCGACGCGGTTCAGCAGCCGGTCCCAGCCGGCGTAGGCGAGGCCGACCTGTTCCTGGGCGACGATCCGCAGGCCGTAGTCGACCGCCTGGGCGCGCTCGGAGGCGGCCGCCGCCACCCCCCGCTCCATCTCGGCGGCGTGGTCGCGGCAGGAGCGCAGCAGCAGCCGGGCGGCCCAGCCCACGAACGCGAGCAGCGGCCGCCCGGCCGCCACCGCCACGGCGGCGTCCAGGCCGCGGACGAAGCGGCGGGCGGCCGCTATGTCGGGGTGGGCGGCCGGGCCCGTGCCCGCCACCACGGGGGCGAGCAGGGCGCGCAGCTCGGCGACGCGCATCCACCACAGGAACGGCGAGCCGATCACCAGCACCGGCGCGTCCCCGGCCCGGCGGCGCGCCGGCGGCCGCTCGCGCGAAGGGCCGTGCGCGGGATGCGTACGGTCCTCCAGCCAGCTGTCGCAGTCGGGGGTGAGGGCTATCGCGGAGGGGGCGGGGACGTCCAGCCGCTCGGCGAGGTCACGGACCAGGCGGTAGAGGTCGGGGGCCGTCGACTCGGGGATCGGGACGGTGGGGCTGAGGGCCGGCCGGGCCCGCGCGACCACGGCGGCCACGCCGGCGGCCAGCACCAGCGCCAGCACCGCGAGGGCGCTCACGACGGGCCGGACCACGTCCCAGACGGAATCGTCCGGAATACGCCCCATGGCCGAGCCCGCCGCCAGTACGACCGCGGCCGCCGCCGGCAGCAGGGCGACCGCCAGCGCCGTGCTGCGCACCCGCAGCACGGCGAGGGCACGGGCGCGTGCGGTCAGCACGCCTGCTTCGGGACCTGCCACGAGACCGATCACCCCCAGTCGCCTGTAGTGCTGCCCGGGTGCTTACCACCCCCACTGTGGCACCGGCCTCTGACATCGCAATGCCGGTGGGCCAGTTGCCGGACGCGCAGCAGGCCTTCGCCGCACCCTAGTTGGGGTCGGGGCACCCGTCAGCCGGTTGGCGGATCGGTCACTCGATGGAATGGCTTTGGGCAAAGGCCCATGCGCACACCGTCCCCACCCGCTCCGCCAGCACTGGCGTTCGACGAACGGGTGGGGGGCGGGTCGCGGCGGGCTCAGGCGGACGCGGCGGCCTTCGCCGCGATGTCCGTCCGGTGGTGCGAGCCGTCCAGGCGGACGCGGGAGACGGCCTCGTACGCGCGCGTGCGGGCCTGCTCCAGGCCGGCGCCGGTCGCGGTGACGGACAGCACCCGGCCGCCCGCGCTGACCACGCGGCCCTCGGCGTCGTGCGCGGTGCCGGCGTGCAGGACGTAGGCCTGCTCCACCTCGGCCGCGCGCTCCAGGCCCTCGATCACGTCACCGGTGCGTGGGGTGCCGGGGTAGTTGTGCGAGGCGATGACGACCGTCACGGCCGCGTCGTCGCTCCAGCGCAGCGGCGGCTCGGCGGCGAGGTTGCCCGTGGCCGCGTTGAACAGGACGCTCGCCAGCGGGGTGCGCAGGCGGGCCAGCACGACCTGGGTCTCCGGGTCGCCGAAGCGGGCGTTGAACTCGATGACCCGCATCCCGCGCGAGGTGATCGCCAGGCCCGCGTAGAGCAGCCCGGAGAACGGCGTGCCGCGCCGGCGCAGCTCGTCGACGGTGGGCTGGAGCACGGTCCGGAGCACCTCGTCGACCAGCTCGGGGTCGGCCCACGGCAGCGGGGAGTAGGCGCCCATGCCGCCGGTGTTGGGGCCCTCGTCGGCGTCCAGGGCGCGCTTGAAGTCCTGGGCGGGCTGCAGGGGAAGGACCGTTTCGCCGTCGGTGATCGCGAAGAGCGAGACCTCGGGGCCGTCCAGGAACTCCTCGATCACCACACGCTCGCACGCCAGCGCGTGCTCCCGGGCGGCCACGACGTCCGAGGTGACGACGACGCCCTTGCCGGCGGCCAGGCCGTCGTCCTTGACGACGTACGGCGCGCCGAACGCGTCGAGGGCCGCGTCGATCTCCTCGGCCGTGGTGCACACATAGCTGCGGGCGGTGGGGACGTTCGCGGAGGCCATGACGTCCTTGGCGAACGCCTTGGAGCCCTCCAGCAGGGCCGCCTCGGCCGACGGCCCGAAGACGGGGACGCCGCGCTCGCGCAGGACGTCGGCGACGCCGGCGACCAGCGGCGCCTCCGGGCCGACCACCACGAGGTCCGCGCGCAGCGACGCGGCCAGCTCCGCGACGGCGGCGCCGTCCAGCGCGTCCACGGGATGCACCTCGGCCACCTCGGCGATCCCGGCGTTGCCGGGGGCGCAGTGGAGCGCGGTGACGTCGGGGTCGAGGGACAGAGAGCGGCACAGGGCGTGTTCGCGGGCGCCGCCGCCGATGACGAGGACCTTCACAGGGGCCACCCTATTGCCTGCCTTGTGGATCACCACGACTCGGGTGCCGCCCGCTCTTCGTAGGAACCTCTTGATCGGCTCTTGACCGGCCTCGTGGCGCGTCTCCCGGGCGCCCGCGGGCGTCCACGCCCCGGCCGGGGCGAACTCTTTCGAGTGAGACCGAGGACCTCCTATACCTGATTGCGCCGCACTTACGGACGGAAAAGGCTGGATCTTGCGCCCAACGCCAACCGTTCGGCGGTAGGAAGGAGGCTGCCAGCACGGTTGAGGTGCGTGGACGCGCACACGGCGGAGAGGGAGTGCAGGCGTGAGCCAGCCTGAGATGCAGCCCGAGGGGCTCCCGCGGGAGCAGGACGGGAAGCACCGGGGCGACCTGCGCGGCCGGACCTTCCCGCTCGGGGACTGGGGAGAGCCCGCCGAGCGGCTGGACGAGCTGTACAGATGGGTCGAGGGCGGCGCCCTCAATCTCGCCGACTGGTACCTGACCGACCGCGCCTGGAAGCGCCGCTGGGCGCGCGGGCTGCGCCTGGCGGCGGCCTCCTGCGCCCTGGTGGGGGCCGCGCTGCCGCTGCTGGAGCTGACGAAGGTGCTGCGCACGGGCTCGGCCTGGGCGTTCCTGGCGCTGCTGGGCGCGGTGGCCTGCGTGGCCTGCGACCGCTACTTCGGCCTGACGTCCGGCTGGATGCGGGCGGTGGCCACGGCGCAGGCGGTGCAGCGGCGGCTGGAGGTGCTGCAGTTCGACTGGGCGTCGGAGTGCGTGCGCGAGGTGCTCGGCCCGACCGAGGGCACGGCCAGCGAGGCCGCCGAGCGCTGCCTGACCGTGCTGCGGCGCTTCTCGGAGGACGTCTCCGAGCTCGTACGGGCCGAGACGGCGGACTGGATGGTGGAGTTCCGGGCGGGCCCGGCGCCGCTGCTGACGCAGTCGCTCGTGGCGTGGGGCCCGCGGGGCGAGGGAAACGGGCCCGTGGGGCGGTTCCCGATGCCGCCGCACACGCGGCCGAACATGCCCCGGCAGCGGCCGCCGGAGTCGCCGCGCTAGGACACGCCCCGGGCGCTCCCGGTGCCGTACGGCCGTGGCCGCCGTCCGGCACCGGGGGCGCCCGTCGGCTGGAGGCGCCCGTCAGCTGAAGACGATCATCGATCCCTGGCCCAGGCTGCGCGTCGCCGCCGCGTGCAGGCCCAGCCACACATGGCGTTCCCGGGCGAAGGGGCTGTCGTCGTGCGGGCCGGGGGCCGCGCGCTCCTCGAGGGTGGTCGGGTGGTCCGGAGCGGCGGGCGCGGCGGGCGGGTTGGCCGGGTCGATGCCCAGGACGGGCGCCACGGCGAGGAGTTCGCGCAGCAGTCCGTGGCTGGAGCCCAAGGGGCCGCCGCCCTCGAGGAGTTCGTCGTTGTACAGCGGATGCGCGAAGTCCACGGGGACGTACGCCCCGGCGTGGTCGTAGTGCCACACGAGGTGCGACTGCTGGGCGGTGCTCTCGAACATCTCCAGCAACTGCTCGTAGTCCCCGCCGAGTTCATCCACGGGGGTGACGGCAAGGCCGCACAGGTTGAGCAGGTGGGCGCGGCGCAGGAAGTGCAGCGCGTCGTAGTCGAAGCCCGCGACCGGGGCCACGTCGCCGGAGAGGCCCGGCATGTAGCCGAAGACGGGCACGGGAGGCAGTCCGGCCTCGCCGAGGGCCTTGTCGTACGCGGCGATCTCCTCGGCGAAGGGGTTGTCGGGGCTGTGGCACAGCACGTCGACAAGGGGCACTAGCCAGAGGTCACAGGCCACGTGAACTCACTCTCGTTTTCGCGTTCGTGCGATGGTCGGGGCATGCGATGGTCGGGCCAGAGTAGTGCCGCTCAGCCGGTTGTCACACAGGGCCGACGCAGATGGAATCGCGCACTCCGCACGGCCGTGGACGCCTCCCGCCACCGCCCGCGTCAGCGGCCCGCCCGCACGTCCCACACCCACACGTCGGCCGCCCGCTTCGGCTGCCGGCCCGCGAGGGCGGTGACCGCCGTGCGCAGCGCCTCGTCGTTGTCCTGACCGGCCAGGACGAGCACGTCGGCGCGCCAGAAGTCGAGGTCCCAGCCGAACTCGCGGCGCTGCTGGGGGCTGATCACCGGCACCCTGCCCGTCTCGCGGACCTTGCGCAGCAGCTCGGACGTGGGGCGCGGCTGCGGCCCGTAGATGCCGATGCGCTCCGGGCCCCAGGGGCCGTTGAAGTAGCCGCCGGGGATGCGGAAGCCGAGGCCGGCGTCGATCTGCCAGCCCAGTGCGGTGGTGTCGGCCGGGGAGGGGACCGGTACGGGCACCAGGGAGCGGCCGGGGCGTACGTACTCCCGCCAGGTGCCGTCGGAGACGAAGGCGGGCACGGGGGCGCGCTCGACGGTGCGGTACGGCGTGGGGAACAGCGGCAGCACGGCCACGACGAGCGCGGCCGCGCCGAGGATCCGGCGGGAGCTCTCGCGCTCGCTGCGGACGCGCCGTTGGACCAGCCGGTCGCAGCCGAGGGCCAGCAGGATGCCGAGGGCCGGGACGCAGACCATGGCCATCCGGGACTCGATGACCGACTCGAAGACGGGCAGCGGCGCCACCACCCGCCACGGTCCCGGCAGGGTCTTGCCGGTGCCGGGCAGCGGGATGTTCTGGCCCAGGGAGAGCACGGCGGCGGCCAGCGCGGTGAACCCCAGGGCGCGCACGCGCGGCTGGTCGCGCAGGTGGACGACGAGGGCGACGGCGAGGACGACGAGCGGCCAGCCGAAGAAGGCGTTCTCCTCGGTCCGGTTGAGCGACAGCGAGGCCGCGACGTGCTCGTCGCCGGCCAGCGAGCGGGTGGCGAACTCCAGCAGCGCCATGGGGTGGTTGCCGACCTGCCCGTGCAGCACGCTGCGATAGCTCTGCGGGCCGAAGAACTGCCAGGCCAGCGGCACCATCACCAGCGGCACGGCCACCAGAGCCGCGATGCCCAGGCCGCGCAGCAGGGGCGGGGCGACGGCCTTGGCCACGTCCGGGGAGGCGACCGCGTAGCCGAAGGCGAACAGGAGCATGCCCGTGACGGCCAGCAGCAGCGCCTCCTCACCGAGGAAGACCTGGTAGGCGAGGAAGAGGCCGAGGACGACGGCGTCCCGGGTGGGCCGCCTGCCCTCGCACAGCCGCAGCGCCCGGTCGATGATCAGCGGCATCATGAAGAGCACCGCGAAGTTGGGGTGCGCGGTGCCGTGGGAGATCATCGGCGGCGCGAAGGCGCAGAACCCGCCGCCCAGCGCGGCCGCCCAGCGGGAGCGCACGAAGCGCCGGGCGATGAGCCAGTACCAGGAGCAGGCGGTCGCGGTCAGCCCGCCGGTGAGCACGACGGCCCAGGTGACGTGGGCGCCGAGGGCGAGGGTGAGGGGCGCCAGCGGTACGGACAGGCCCAGCATGGCGGTGTTCGCCATGAGGTTCACCCCGAGCGGGGCGTTCTGCAGGTCGGTGAAGAGCGGGTTCCGCAGGTGGGCGACGTTGTCGGCGGTGACCGCGAAGAACCATTCCCACTGCTGCTGGTCGGAGCCCGAGTCGGCGAGATAGGCGCCGCCGAGGCCGCCCCACAGGCCCCCGTAGAGGAAGAAGGCGAGGACCAGGAAGATCGCGGGTATGGCTATCTGCTCCGGCCGCACCGCGCGCCAGCGCAGCCGCACGAGGTCCGCCAGGACGGTGGGATAGGCGAACGGACGGACCTTGGAACCGGGCTGATGGGCCCAACGGACGGGCACTTCGGCGACCTCCCAGGCCATCTGGTGGAAGAAGCGCAGGATTTCGACGTCGTAGCTCCAGCCGTCGAGCCGCGAGCCCTCGAAGGCCGTGCGGACCTTGTCGCCGTCGAAGAGCTTGAAGCCGCACTGGGTGTCCCGTATGCCCGGCACGGCGGCCGCGCGTATCAGCCCGGAGCCGAGCCGCCCCATGACCTCCCGCACGAGGTTCTGGCGTACGGCGATCCGCGATTCCGGCAGCGCCCGGGAGCCGACGGCGGCGGCCACGCCCTCGTCCAGCCGTCTTTGGAGCGGGGTCAGTTCCTCGATGGGGGTGGCCAGGTCGGCGTCGGTGACCAGGACCCGGCGGCCGCGCGAGGCGAGCACTCCGGTGCGTACGGCGTGCCCCTTGCCGCGGTTGGCGGGGGTGCGCAGCAGCCGGACGCGGGGCTCCTCGGCGGCGGCGGCCTCGGCGACGGCGGCCGTGCCGTCGGCCGAGCCGTCGTCGACGACGATCAGCTCCCAGCTCAGGGGTTCGAGGCTCTCGAGGTGGGCGCGCACCGCGGTGAGCGTCGGGGCGAGCCGGTTCTCCTCGTTGTACGCGGGGATGACCACCGTCAGATCGACGGCTGCCTCAGCCGCCGTTTCGGAGGGATCCGACGGCTGGGCCGGTGCCGGCTTCATGGCGAATCACATTCCGTTTGTCGACGACGGCGAGCGACATCGACCTTATGTGGTCGGATTCCGATCGGGTCGAGGGGTCAAGCCGTCGATCAACGCCAGCGAGTGGTGGTTGTACGCCACGACGATCCGCTGCGCGCGGACCACGTCCTGGCACGCCACCGCCTCCACCAGGTCGGCGTGGCCGTGCCACAGCCGACCCCGCAGGTCCCCCAGGCCCCGCAGCAGCGGCACCGTGAAGATCCAGCTCTGCACCCGGACCCGGTCCAGGAAATCCGATATGTAAGGGTTACCCACCAGCCCGGCCATCTCACGCCAGAAGCGCAGGTCGTAGCCGATGAGGATGTCGAGGTCGCCCGCCAGCGCGGCCCGTCCGGCCTCCTCCGCGCGCCGCCGCACGGAGGCCAGCGCCTGCGGCGTCGCGGCCTGCAGCGCACGCTCGGCGGAGCGGCGGAACATGCCCTCGACGATCAGCGTGCGGGCCTCGATCATGTCGCGGAAGTCGGCGTAGGAGAACTCCCGCACCCGGTAACCGCGGTGCAGCTCCACGTCGAGCAGCCCCTGCGAGCACAGGTCGAGCAGCGCCTCGCGGACGGGCGTCGCCGAGACGCCGTACTGCTCGGCGATCTCCTTGACGGTGAACTGCCGGCCCGCCGGGAGCCGCCCGGCGATCACCTCGTCGCGCAACGCCTCGGCGATCTGTGAGCGCAGCGTGGTGCGCTTGACAGTCTCGCTGCCGGGCATGGGTCTCCGTCTCCGCTTTTTTCCGATGTCCCCTGGCCGCCGCGCTTGACATGCGAACGGCCCCCGCCACGATATGCGAGGGCCGTCACGGGCGATATGGCCGTGAGCACGGGAAGGGCGAACGCTACCGGATCGCCGGGCTGGGCGGTACGGGTGGGTACGGGCGGTTCGGTCCCCCGGGCCGTGCCGCCGGGGCGGCGGGGGCCGTCAGACCGTGTACCGGTCCGCCACCGTCAGCGCCTCGTCCAGGGCCGCCAGGCCCTCCTTGGCCTCCGACGCGGTGACGGTGCACGGCGGAACGGCGTGGGTGCGGTTCATGTTCACGAACGGCCACAGGCCGGCCGCCTTGCACGCCGCGGTGAAGGCGGCCATGGGGGCGTTCGCCTCGCCCGTCGCCGCGTACGGCACCAGCGGCTCGCGGGTGGCGCGGTCGCGGACGAGCTCCACCGCCCAGAACGCGCCGAGGCCGCGCACCTCGCCCACCGAGGGATGGCGCTCGGCCAGTTCGCGCAGGCCGGGGCCGAGGACGTCCTCGCCGATGCGCGCGGCGTTCTCCACGATGCCCTCCTCGGCCATCGCGTCGATCGTCGCCACGGCGGAGGCGCAGGCGAGCGGGTGCCCGGAGTAGGTGAGCCCGCCCGGGTAGGGCCGCGTCTCGAAGGTGGCGGCGATCTCGGCGGAGATGGCGACGCCGCCGAGCGGCACATAGCCGGAGTTGACCCCCTTGGCGAAGGTCAGCAGGTCGGGGGTGACGCCGAAGTGGTCGGCGGCGAACCACCGGCCCGTACGCCCGAAGCCGGCCATGACCTCGTCGAGGACGAGGACGATGCCGTACCGGTCGCAGAGCGCGCGGACGCCCGGGAGGTAGCCGGGCGGCGGGACCATGATCCCGGCGGTTCCCGGCACGGTCTCCAGGAGGATCGCGGCGATCGTCGCCGGGCCCTCGAAGGCGATGGTGTCCTCGAGGTGCCGCAGGGCCCGCTCGCACTCCTGCTCCTCGCTCTCCGCGTGGAAGGGCGAGCGGTAGAGGAAGGGCGCCCAGAAGTGGATCACGCCGGCCGAGCCGGTGTCGGAGGCCCAACGGCGCGGATCCCCGGTGAGGTTGATCGCGGCGGCCGTCGCTCCGTGGTACGAGCGGTAGGCGCTCAGCACCTTGGGCCGGCCGGTGTGCAGCCGGGCCATCCGGACGGCGTTCTCCACCGCCTCGGCGCCGCCGTTGGTGAAGAAGATCTTGTCCAGGTCGCCGGGCGTCCGCTCGGCGACCAGCCGCGCGGCCTCGGACCGCACATCGACGGCGAAGCCGGGCGCGATGGTGCACAGCCGGGCGGCCTGCTCCTGGATCGCGGCGACGACCTTGGGGTGCTGGTGGCCGATGTTGGTGTTGACCAGCTGCGAGGAGAAGTCGAGATAGCGGTTGCCGTCGTAGTCCCAGAAGTACGAGCCCTCGGCGCCGGCCACGGCCAGCGGGTCGATGAGCCCCTGGGCGGACCAGGAGTGGAAGACGTGCGCGCGGTCGGCCGCCTTCACGGCGGCGCCACGGGCGGGATCGGGCTGCGTGCTCACGGGCGTGACCTCTGATCGGGAGTGCGGGAGGAAAGAGGCGTGGGCTGTGCGGCCCCGAGCCTACGAAAGCCCCGCCCGGGCCGGTACCGGCACTGTGTCGCACCGCTCGCCGCGCACGCGGACACAATGCCGGGCGCGGACGGTGGGCACGGGATCACGCAAATCGCCGTACGAGAAATCCCAATTCGATGGCAATTCGCCTGCTACGGTCCTTTGCGGTTGCAGTTTGGTACCCATTTGTCTTGTGCGCCTGAGGTCCGCGACCTCGGGCGCACTCGCGTTTTTCACCCCCGGGCGCGCGGAATTCCTCCGCACGCCCCCTCATAAGGAGATCGTCTTGGCTACCGGCATCGTGAAGTGGTTCAACTCGGAAAAGGGCTTCGGCTTCATCCAGCAGGACGGCGGCGGCGCCGACGTCTTCGCCCACTACTCCAACATCGTCAGTCAGGGCTATCGGGAACTCCAGCAGGGCCAGAAGGTCACGTTCGACATCAGCCAGGGCCAGAAAGGCCCCCAGGCGGAGAACATCCTTCCGGCCTGACGCCGGGGCCCGGGGCCGCCCCGGCGGCCCCCCGGAGCCGGGGGCCGGGACCGCACTTTCGCCGGTGCGGATACCCGGCCCTTTGCCGTGCCGCTATTCTCCCCGCGACGAAACATGGGGGAAGGAGGGCACCGGCATGGAAGAACTGTCGCCGGAAGACCCGCGAGAACTCGGCGCCTATCGCCTGCTGGGCAGGCTGGGAGCAGGAGGCATGGGCCGGGTCTACCTCGCCCGGTCCGACCGGGGACGCACGGTCGCGGTCAAGCTGGTCCAGCCGGAACTGGCGGGCCAGGAGGAGTTCCGCCGACGCTTCCGCCAGGAGGTACGGGCCGCCCGGCGGGTCGGCGGCGAGTGGACCGCGCCCGTGCTCGACGCGGACACCGAGGCGGAGATCCCCTGGGTCGCCACCGGCTACATCGCCGGCCCCTCGCTGCGCCAGGTCGTCGACACCGACTACGGCCCGCTGCCCGAGCGTTCCGTGCGCATCCTCGGCGCCGGGCTCGCGCGCGCCCTGCAGGCGATCCACGCCGCCGGGATCGTCCACCGCGACCTCAAGCCCTCCAACGTCCTGATCACCCTCGACGGCCCGCGCGTCATCGACTTCGGCATCGCCCGGGCCCTGGAGACCGTCACCGACGGCGGCCTGACCCGCACCGGGGCGGCCGTCGGCTCGCCCGGCTTCATGTCGCCCGAGCAGGTGCGCGGCGCCCAGGTCACCCCGGCCAGCGACGTCTTCTGCCTCGGCTCGGTGCTGGCCTACGCGGCCACCGGCACGATGCCGTTCGGCACGGCGGACAGCGGCGTGCACGCGCTCATGTACCGCATCGCCGAGGAGGAGCCGGACCTCACCGGCGTTCCGGCCACGCTGCGGCCGCTGATCTCCGCGTTCCTGGTCAAGGATCCCGCGCAACGGCCCACTCCGGACGAGGTCCTCGAGCGCACCGGCGTGGAGGACCTGCTCCCCGACCTGCGGACCGCGGAACCCTGGCTGCCCGGCGGGCTCGTCGCCCAGCTCGGCCGGCACGCCGTCCAGCTGCTCGACGTCGAGAACCCGGCCCGCCCGGCCGCCGAACCGATACCCCCGGTCGCCTCCGAGGCGCCCACCCGCATCGAGACGCGGGCCGAACCGCGCGACGCGCGCCCCGCCGAGCCGCCGACCGTCACCGCGGCGCCCGGCGCGGGGCCGCTGCCGCCGCCCGCGCCCGCCGGCTACGGCTACCCCGGCCCGTACGGCCCCTCGCCCTACGGCCTTCCCGCACCGCCGCCGCCCCGCTCGAAGGCGCCCTACGTGCTGGCCGCCGTCGTCGCCGTCTGCCTGCTCGCGGGCGGCGGCACGGTCTTCCTGCTCAACCGCCACACCCAGGACGACGCCCGCTCCCCGGACCCCGCGCCGACGCCCTCCGCCCGCTCGGCGTCCGGCGCGCCGCAGCCGCCCACGGCCGGGCCGACGACGCCGTCCGCCGGGCCGAGCGCCACGCCGGACTCCGGACCCGCCGCGTTCATCGGCACCTGGCAGTCGAGCTTCGGCGGCGGCGCGCACGTCAACACCCGGACCATCACCATCACGCGGGGTTCGGTCGTCGACGTCACCATCGACGGCAGCGGCGTCCTCGACGACGGCACCTCGTACGTCTGCGGCTGGCACACGACCGCCACCGGCGGCGGCACCGGTGGGGCGCCGCTGCACGTCGGTCCCTCCAGCGTCAGCCGGGCCATGCCCACGTCGGCCTGCCAGCCGGGCTCGTCGTCCGACCTGGTCCTGCTCCCGGACGGCAGGATGCGACGCGACTTCACCGACTCCGGCACCAAGGACGCCTCACTCGTCTACCGGAAGATCTCCTGACCCCGGCCGGGACCGCCCGGACATGACGGCGCCCCGGTGGCCTTGAGCCACCGGGGCGCCGTGCACGCGTGCGTGCCGCTCGCGTCGTACCGCTCACGCGGCGGTACCGCCTACGAGAGGAACGAGTTGATCTCGATCGTCTCGGTGCGGCCCGGGCCGACGCCGATCGCGGAGATCGGCGCGCCGGACATCTCCTCCAGCGCCTTCACGTACGCCTGCGCGTTCTTCGGCAGGTCGGAGAAGGTCTTGGCCTTGGTGATGTCCTCGGACCAGCCCGGCAGCATCTCGTAGATCGGCTTCGCGTGGTGGAAGTCGCTCTGGCTGTAGGGCAGCTCCTCGACGCGCTTGCCGTCGATCTCGTACGCGACGCAGACCGGGATCTGCTCCCAGCCGGTGAGGACGTCGAGCTTGGTGAGGAAGAAGTCCGTCAGGCCGTTGACGCGGGTGGCGTAGCGGGCGATGACCGCGTCGAACCAGCCGCAGCGGCGGTCACGGCCGGTGGTCACACCGCGCTCGCCGCCGATGGTGCGCAGCGCCTCGCCGTCCTTGTCGAACAGCTCGGTCGGGAACGGACCGGCGCCGACGCGGGTGGTGTACGCCTTGAGGATGCCGATCACGCGGTTGATCTTCGTCGGGCCCACGCCCGCACCCGTGCAGGCGCCGCCCGCGGTCGGGTTGGAGGAGGTGACGAAGGGGTACGTGCCGTGGTCGACGTCCAGGAGCGTGCCCTGGCCGCCCTCGAAGAGGACGACCTTGCCCTCGTCGATGGCGTTGTTGAGGATCAGCGTGGTGTCGGCGACGTACGGCTTGATCTGCTCGGCGTACGCCAGCAGCTCCTCGACGATCTTGCCCGACTCGATGGCGCGGCGGTTGTAGAGCTTCGCCAGGATCTGGTTCTTGAAGTCGAGAGCGGCCTCGACCTTCTGCTCCAGGATCGACTCGTCGTACAGGTCCTGGACCCGGATGCCCACGCGGTTGATCTTGTCCGCGTAGGTCGGGCCGATGCCGCGGCCGGTGGTGCCGATCTTCCGCTTGCCGAGGAAGCGTTCCGTCACCTTGTCGACCGTGGTGTGGTACGGCGTGATCAGGTGAGCGTTACCGCTGAGCAGCAGCTTGGACGTGTCGACACCGCGGTCGTTCAGCCCGCTCAGCTCGGAGAGCAGGACCGCAGGGTCGACGACGACACCGTTGCCGATGACCGGGGTACACCCCGGCGAGAGGATTCCGGAAGGGAGGAGATGCAGCGCGTATTTCTGGTCACCCACGACGACCGTGTGGCCGGCGTTGTTGCCACCTTGGTAGCGCACCACGTAGTCGACGGATCCACCGAGCAGGTCGGTGGCCTTTCCCTTGCCTTCGTCACCCCACTGAGCACCGAGCAGCACAAGTGCGGGCACAGGCGTACACCCCTTCCGGGCGGGGCATGTCCAACGTGCACAGGTGGCGGAAGCCCGCGTGAATCGGGCGTTCACCACTGCTAGAGCCGTCGAACCGGTGCCCCGGATAGACGAAGCCCCTGGCGCAACAGCGACAGGGGCTCTTGCACCGAGAGATTACCTGAGGAAGGACGAAGGTGTCGGCTGCAGACCCGACAGGAGCGCAGCTGCTCGTCGTCATCGACCCGGCCGCCCGGCGCGTGGACGGCGAGTCCACGCGGATCGCGCGGGACGTGTTGTGCGCGGGAGCGGTGGCCAAAATCTGCCTCCCGAACGGCCCGGAGGAGGTCGCCCGCGCCGTCGCCCGGCGCGGGCGCCGCCGGACCGTCGTCATCGGGGACGACCGCGCCCTGCTGCGCGTCGTCGGCCTGCTGCACCGGCGACGGGAGCTGGCCGTGGCACCGCTGGCCTGGGTGCCGGTCGGCGCGCTCCCGGCGGTGTCGGTGGCCCGGGTGCTCGGTGTGCCGCTGAGCGCCGTCGCGGCCGCACGCGCCGTTCTGGACGGCGCGGAGCGGCGGCTGGGGCTCTTGGCCGACGACAGCGACGGCGTCGTCCTGGGGGGCCTGTGGGTGCCCGCGGGGGCCACCCACCGGAACACGCCAGGCCCTCCCGCCGCCGGCGCGCGGCGCGGCCGGGCCCCCGCCGCCGCGGAGGCCGGGCCGGCGGGGAGCGGCGGGAATGGCGGGGGCGGCGCCGGCCACCAGTCGTGGTGGTCGCCGGCCGCGCGCACCGCCCGTACGGCCCTGACCATGCTCTCCGGACCCGGCGGGCGGCATCCGCTGCCCTCCTGCACCCGGCTGCGGGTCGAGGCGGACGGGGTGCTGCTGGCGGACCTGGACCGGCCCGTCGGGCGTGTCGCGGTCTCGGCGGTGGAGGGGCTGGCCGAGGTCGTCGTCCAGCAGCGTTCGGGGGACGAGCCGGTACGGGCCCGCGCCCGCGCGGTCACCGTCTCGGGGCCGGACTTCCGCTACCGCGCGGACAACCGCATCCGCGGGCCGGTGCGCACCCGCACCTGGACCGCCCACCCGGAGGCCTGGCGGCTGACCCTGCCGCGCGCCTAGGGGGTGTCCTAGCCGCCCGGGGTGACCAGCCCGGCCTCGTAGGCGAAGACCGCGGCCTGGGTGCGGTCGCGCAGGCCCAGCTTCACCAGGATGCGGCTGACGTGCGTCTTGACCGTGGATTCGGCGACCACGAGCCCCTCGGCGATCTCGGAGTTCGAGCGGCCCTGGGCGACCAGCACCAGCACCTCGGTCTCCCGCTCGGTGAGGTCGCCGACGCGCTCCTGGGTGGGCGCCCTGGGCGCTCCCAGCCGGGAGAACTCCTGGATCAGGCGCTTGGTGACCGTGGGCGCCAGCAGGGCCTCGCCGGCGGCCACGACGCGCACCCCGTCGGCCAGTTGCCGGGCGGAGGCGTCCTTGAGCAGGAAGCCGCTCGCTCCGGCCCGCAGCGCCTGGTAGACGTACTCGTCCAGGTCGAAGGTGGTCAGCACCAGCACCTTGGCGTCCGCGTCGGCCGCGACGATCTCGCGGGTCGCGTCCAGGCCGTTGAGCTCCGGCATGCGGATGTCCATCAGGACGACGTCGGGGCGCAGTGCGGCGACCTGCGCGAGCGCCTGGCGGCCGTCCACGGCCTCGCCGACGACCTCGATGTCCGGCTGGGCGCCCAGCAGCACCGAGAAGCCCTCGCGGACCATCATCTGGTCGTCCACGATCAGGACGCGGATGGGGGCGCTCACGCGGCGGCCTCGGCCGGGTTCGCGACGGGCAGGAACGCCACGACCTCGTAGCCGCCCTCGCCGGTGGCCTCGGCCGTCATGTCGCCGCCGAGCATGGCGACCCGCTCGCGCATGCCGAGGACGCCGTGGCCGGCGCCCGGCGAGGGCTTGGCCAGCCGGTCCGGGCGGCCGTTGACCACGCGCAGGCCGAGCCCGCCGAGGACGTACGACACCTCGACGCGGGCCTGGGCGCCCGGCGCGTGCCGCAGCACGTTGCTGAGCGCCTCCTGGACGATCCGGTAGGCCGAGAGCTCCACGCCCTGCGGCAGCGGGCGCACCGCGCCGGTGGTGACGTGCTCGACGGCCAGTCCGGCCGCGCGGACGTTGTCGATCAGCGAGGGGAGCGCGTCGAGGGTGGGCTGGGGGGCCTCCGGGCCGGCGAAGGCGTCGGGGTTCTCCGACCGTACGACGCCCAGGACGCGGCGCAGCTCGGTCAGGGCGGCGACGGCGTTCTCCCGGATGGTCTGGAACGCGGCGGCGAGCTCCGGCGGGGTGTCCTGGACGCGGTAGGGCGCGGCCTCGGCCTGGATGGCGACGACGGACATGTGATGGGCGACCACGTCGTGCAGCTCGCGGGCGATGGTCGTGCGCTCCTCGAGGACGGTGCGCCGGGAGCGCTCCACCTCGGTGACGGCGGCCTGCGCGGCGACCTGCCGCTTGGAGTCGTTCAGCCCCCGCACGGCCGCGACGGCGAAGAGCACGACGGCGGACAGCAGGGTCATCGCGTACACGGAGGAGTCGTACTCGTGGCCGCGCACCGTGCCGAGGAACACCCCCAGGGCGGCCGTCAGCAGCCACATCCACGCGGCCGCGCGCGGCCGGGTGCGGATCGTGACGATCACCATCACCGCGAGGTGAGAGACGAAACCGGACGGCGTCCACGGGGCGGGGACGAACAGGATGCCGGTGGCGAACACCAAGCCCAGCGACAGCCACCACGCGCCGACCGGCCGGAAGAGCGTCGTCAGCAGCGGCGCGCCCGCGAGCAGCGCGAGCAGCACGCCGCCCCTGCTGGGTTCGTAGGCCATCGCCGCGAGCATGACCATGCCGGTGAACGCGATGACGGCGGCGTGCGGCAGCCACCGGACGTACCGCCCGCGTCCGCCGCCGAGCGGTGGCAGCGGCCGGAAGGCGAACGGGTCGGTGAAAAGGTCCTGGCGTATGCCCTCGAGGGCGCTCTTGGCGATGCGCATCTCGCTGCGCAGCCCGTTCGTCTCATACGTGTCCATCACAGCGTCAACGGTAGGCACGCGCGCGTGCTCCCGGCGTCCGCACCGATGAGGATCTACGGGGGTCCGTCTCAAGTACTACGCGAACCCCCGCAGGCCCTCCTGCGCCCTACCCGACGATCGCCGCCAGCAGCGCCCCGTACGCGGGCGTGCCCGGCGTGACCGGGGCGTAGTGGCCGGTGCCGGCCAGCGGGCGGAAGGCCACGGCCGGGGCGTACGCGGCGTAGGCCGCCGAGAAGGCCACCGGCACCTCGCGGTCGTCGTCGCCGTGCAGCAGCGTGACCGGTACGGCCGGCGGCGGCAGCCGCATGGGGTCGGCCTGCGCCTCGTCGGCGGGCCCGACGAGGCCGGCGACCGCGCCGTCGCTCAGCCGCAGGGCCCGGGCGCGCGCGAGGTCGGCGACGGGGGCGAGCGCCACCACGCCGTCCAGCTGCGCGGCCGTAGGCCCGGAGGCCAGCCACAGCGCGAGGTGGCCGCCCGCGGAGTGGCCGGCCACGACGTGCCGCGCCGGGGCCCGGCCCGTGCCGCCCGTGCCGACGGCCCGGGCGGCGTCGTCGAAGGTCGCCGGCCAGCCGCCCCCGCCGCCCACGCGCCGGTACTCCGCCAGGGCGACCCGCAGCCCCTCCCCCGCCAGCGCGGCGGCCAGCGGCGCGAGGTGACGGCGGTCGTACGCCTCGCGCCAGAAGCCGCCGTGCAGCAGCGTGATGCGGGTCGCGGCGCCGGGCGGGCCGTAGAAGTCGACGACCTGGCTCGGATGCGGGCCGTAGGCCACCGTCTCGTCCGGCGGCACGTACGGCAGGCCGAACAGCGCCTCCTCCTCCCGTTCGGAGGTCACCCTCCCAGCACCTCGCCCAGCACCCGGGCCGCGCGCTCGGCGTCGGCGAAGCCGGTGTAGAGCGGGGTGAACCCGAAGCGCAGCACGTCCGGGGGACGGAAGTCGCCGACCACGCCCCGGCGGATCAGCTCGGCCATGACCTCCTCCGCGCCGGTGCAGCGCAGGGAGACCTGGCTGCCGCGTTCGGCGTGCGCGAGCGGCGTGACGGGCTCGGCCCGCCCCGCCGGCACGTACGCCGCGACGCAGCGCAGGAAGAAGTCGGTCAGGGCCAGGCTCTTGGCCCGTACGGCCGTGACGTCGACGTCGTCCCAGACGTCGAGCGCGGCCTCCAGGGCGAGCAGGGAGAGGATGTCGGGCGTGCCGACCCGCCCGCGCGGGGCGCCGTCGGCGGGCTCGTAGACGGCCGACATGCCGAAGGGGTCGGCGTGGGAGTTCCAGCCGGGCAGCGGCGAGTCGAAGCGGGGCTGCAGCTCGCGGCGGACGTAGAGGTAGGCGGGCGAACCCGGGCCGCCGTTGAGGTACTTGTACGTGCAGCCGACCGCGAAGTCCACGCCGTCCGCGTCGAGGGCCACGGGCAGCGCGCCCGCGCTGTGGCACAGGTCCCACACCACGCGCGCCCCGGCGGCGTGCACGGCGGCGGTCGTGCCGGGCAGGTCGTGCAGCCGGCCGGTGCGGTAGTCGACGTGGTTGACGAGCGCGACGGCGGTGCGGGGCCCGGCCGCGGCGGCCATGTCCGCGGCGTCGACGGCCCGCACGCGGGCGCCGGTCAGGCGGGCGGCGGAGGCGGCGATGTAGCCGTCGGTGGGGAAGGTGGCGGCGTCGACGAGGATCTCGTCACGGCCCTCGCCGGCCAGGCGGACGGCGGCGACAACGGCCTTGAAGACGTTGACGCTTGTCGAGTCGCCGACCACGACCTGACCCGGCGCGGCGCCGACGAGCCGGGCGATCCGGTCGCCCACCCGCTCCGGCGCCGTCCACCACCCGGACTCGGTCCAGGACCGGATGCGCAGGCGTCCCCACTCCCGCTCGACGACGTCGGCGAGGCGGCCGGCGACGGCGCCCGGCAGGGCGCCCAGGGAGTTGCCGTCGAGGTAGACGGTGTCGTCGTCCAGGACGAACTCGGCGCGCTTGGCGCGCAGTCCGTCCGCGGCGTCCAGCGCGAGGGCCTCGTGCGTGAGGTCAGACATTGCTGCGCGCCGTCCACAGCTCGGGGAAGACGTGCTTGCCGGCACGCTTCTCCAGCCAGGCGACGCCGGCCGAGCCGCCGCTGCCCACCTTGGCCCCCATCGCCCGCCGGGTCGCGACGAGATGGTCGTTGCGCCAGCGCCAGACGAGCTCGGCGACCTCCGTCAGGGCCTCGCCCAGCCGGCACTCCTCGCTGCCCTGGTCGCCCGCGTAGACGGCCTGCCACACGTCCTCGACCTCCTGGACGGGGGCGTACCGCTCGGACGGGTCGCGCTCCAGGACGGCCGCGGGTATCGCGTGCCCGCGCCGGGCGAGCCAGCCCAGCGCCTCGTCGTACAGGCTCGGCGCGTTCAGGGCCCCCTCGAGCCGCGCGTGGACGCCGGGGGCGTTGCGATAGGGAACGAGCATGGCGGCGGACTTCTCGCCCAGCAGGAACTCCAGCCGGCGGTACGTCGCCGACTGGAAGCCGGACGCCTCGCCGAGCGCGGAGCGGAAGGCGTTGAACTGCGCGGGGGTCAGGTGCGCGAGCGGCTCCCAGGAGGCGTTGAGGGAGGTGAGCTCGTACGTCGAGCGCTTGAGCGCGGCCAGCGCGACCGGCAGGTCGTCCTCGCGCAGGGCCCGCGCGGCGGTCTCCCACTCGTGGACGATGACGGTGAACCACAGCTCCATCACCTGGGTGGTGACGAGGAAGACCATCTCGCCGGGGTCGTCGGAGATCGGCTTCTGGAGGTTGGTGAGGATCTCGGCCCGTACGTAGTCCTCGTACGGGGTGGTGCCCTCGAAGGCGAGGTTCGGGGACGCCCCGGTCTCGGGTGCGGAGTCCCTGAGGGCAGGGGGGAAGGCGGGCTGCGCGTGCGGCATGGCGGGCTCCTCGGCACGTCGTGCTTCCGGGTAGCGGTCCGCCCCTTCCTGTCGGCATCGGAGCCCCGGTCCCCTGCGCGCATCATGCGTCGCCCGCTTCGCTCGCGCAAGAGCTGACCGGCCGGAACGCCCCGCGGCGGCGGGGCGTTCCGGCCGGTGCCGAAGGCTCAGCCCAGGGTGTTGGCGGCCGTCGGGGAGCTGTCGCGCAGGAACGTCGAGCAGCGCTCGTACTCCTCGTTCTCGCCGATGGCCTGCGCGGCCCGGGCGAGGGCGTGCAGGGCGCGCAGGAAGCCCCGGTTGGGCTCGTGCTCGAACGGCACGGGGCCGTGCCCCTTCCAGCCGCTGCGGCGCAGCGCGTCGAGGCCGCGGTGGTAGCCGGTGCGGGCGTACGCGTAGGACTCGACGACGCGGCCGGCCTCGAACGCCTCGTCGGCGAGCTGGGCCCAGGCGAGCGAGGACGCCGGGTACTTCGCGGCGACCTCGGAGGGGGCCGCTCCGGAGGCGAGCAGCTCGCGCGGCTCGGGGTCGTCGGGCAGGTGCGTCGGGGCCGGGCCCCCGAGAAGGTTCTCGTGAATGGACATGGGCTCCAGTCTGCCCCAGCGGCGGACGGCGGCCACGGTCCGTGCCGGGCTGGACGTCCCCTAAGGCTCCCCCAAGGCCTCCCCGGGGTCGAGGGGCGGCGCGGTGACCCCGCAGTGGTATTCGCACTCGGGATGACACACGCCCCGCTCGGGCGCCCGGACCGTCCCCCAGGCCAGCGCCGCCCCCACCAGCAGCGCGCCCGCGCACAGCAGCATCGCGCGGTCGAAGGCGGCCGAGAACGCCGCCGGGTCGCGGTACACGTCGGGGCCCATCCCGGCCGCCAGCGGCAGCGCGGCCACCGCGATCAGGCCGGCCGCGCGCGCGGCGGCGTTGTTGATGCCGCTGGCCAGCCCGGCGCGGGCGACGTCGACGGAGGCCAGGACCGTGGCGGTCAGCGGGGCCACCAGCACCACCATGCCCAGGCCCAGCACGACGAGGGCCGGCAGCACGTCGGTCCAGTACCGCGCGCCCGCGCCCACCCGCGTCATCAGCAGCAGGCCCGCCGCGCACAGCAGCGGCCCCACGGTCAGCGGCAGGCGCGCGCCCACGCGCTGGGCGACCCGTCCCGAACGGGCGGACAGCATCAGCATGAGCACGGTCGTGGGCAGCAGGGCCGTACCCGCCTCGAGGGCCGACCAGCCGAGCACCACCTGCAGCTGGAGGACGGAGAGGAAGAAGAAGCCGCTGAAGGCGGCGTAGACGAAGACCGTGACGACGTTGATCGCCGAGAACTGCCGGACGCGGAAGATCTCCAGCGGCAGCATCGGGTTCGCCCGCCGCCTCTCGACGTACACGAACGCAACGCCCAGCAGCACTCCGGCGACGCCCGGGACGATCACCCAGGGCGAGGCGCCCTTGTCCGGGGCCGCGATGAGCGCGTACGTCACCGCGGCGAGGGCCAGCGCCCCCAGCGCCGCGCCGAGGACGTCGAAGCGGCCGTGGGCGGACGGGTCGCGGGTCTCGGGCACGTGCTTGAGGGCCACCGGCACGCAGACGGCGGCCAGCGGCAGGTTGATCAGGAAGACCCAGCGCCAGCCCGGCCCGTCCACCAGCCAGCCCCCCACGAACGGGCCGACGGCCGACGCCACGCCGCCCAGGCCCGACCAGGCGCCCACCGCGCCCGCCCGGTCGTCGGGGTGGAACACCGCCTGGATCAGCGCCAGCGAGCCGGGGGTCAGCAGCGCCCCGCCGACGCCCTGCAGCGCGCGGGCGGCGATCAGGATCCCGGCGTCCGGGGCCAGCCCGCACAGCAGCGAGGCCAGCGCGAACCACACCGTGCCGGTCACGAACACCCGCCGGCGCCCGTACCGGTCGCCCAGCGAGCCGCCCAGCAGGATCAGGCCCGCGAGGGTGAGCATGTAGGCGTTGACCGTCCACTGCAGGGCGCCCAGGTCCGCGTCGAGGTCCTTGCCGATGTGCGGCAGGGCGACGTTGACGACCGTGCTGTCCAGCATCGCCATGCCCGACCCGAGCACCGCCGTGAGCACGACCCAGCGCCCCGCGGGGGTGCCGAGACGGACGGCGCCGGCGTCCGCTGCCGAGTCGCTCATACCTGGATGATCCCCGCGCCGGGCGCCCACGGCCAGTGCGGGCCGGACGCTCCGGACGGCCTGTGCGAACGCGAAGGGCCCGGCACGGTGATCCGTGCCGGGCCCTCGACGTCGCTCACTCGACGCTCACGCGCTTACTTGAGCTTGGTGCCCGTGGAGCGCAGGTCGGCGCAGGCCTTGGTCACGCGCTCGGCCATGCTCGCCTCGGCCAGCTTGCCCCAGGTGCGCGGGTCGTAGGTCTTCTTGTCGCCGACCTCGCCGTCGACCTTCAGGACGCCGTCGTAGTTCTTGAACATGTGCGCCGCCACCGGGCGGGTGAAGGCGTACTGGGTGTCGGTGTCGAGGTTCATCTTCACGACGCCGTTCTCCAGCGCGGTGCGGATCTCCTCCTCGGTGGAGCCGGAGCCGCCGTGGAAGACGAAGTCGAACGGGTCGGCCTTGCCGTGCTTGGCGGCGATGCCGTCCTGGAGGTCACGGAGCAGCTCGGGGCGGAGCACGACGTTGCCCGGCTTGTAGACGCCGTGGACGTTGCCGAAGGAGGCGGCCAGCAGGTAGCGGCCCTTCTCGCCCAGGCCGAGGGCCTCGGCGGTGCGCTCCACGTCCGCGACGGTGGTGTAGAGGTCGTCGTTGATCTCGTGGGAGACGCCGTCCTCCTCGCCGCCGGTCGGGGTGATCTCGACCTCGAGGATGATCTTCGCCTTCACGGCCTCGGCGAGCAGCTCCTTGGCGATGGCCAGGTTCTCGTCGAGCTTCTCGGCGGAGCCGTCCCACATGTGGGACTGGAAGAGCGGGTTCAGGCCGGCGGCGACGCGCTCCTGCGAGATGGCCAGCAGCGGACGGACGTAGCCGTCCAGCTTGTCCTTCGGGCAGTGGTCGGTGTGCAGCGCGATGTTCACCGGGTACTTCTTGGCGACGACGTGCGCGAACTCGGCGAGCGCGACGGCGCCCGAGACCATGTCCTTGCTGTACTGGCCGCCCAGGAACTCCGCACCACCCGTGGAGATCTGGATGATGCCGTCGCTCTCCGCCTCGGCGAAGCCGCGCAGCGCGGCGTGGAGCGTCTGCGTCGAGGTGACGTTGATGGCCGGGTAGGCGAACTTGCCTGCCTTCGCCCGGTCGAGCATCTCGTTGTAGATCTCGGGGGTTGCGATGGGCATCTGTCCGCTCCTTGTGATGTGCGGGTACGGGCGAAATACGGGCCCTGACCTAGGGGGCGACGGTCATCGTCGGACCCATCTTCCCAGACTCCTCGAATTGCTCCACATGAGGTCCACCACGCTCATTTGCGAAGGGCGTATACACATATGCGAAGGGCGTATACGGACGAAGGGCGCGTGGTTTCACGTGAAACCACGCGCCCTTCGGCGACGCTTTTCCGGGAAAGCCCGCATCCGGCCCGAATCCGGCCCGAGTCCGGACCTCATCCGGCCCGGAGGGTGCGGCGGGGTCAGCCCAGGTCCAGGTCCCCCAGGGAGTAGCCGGTGATGTAGCGCAGGCCCGCGCCCTCGATGGCCGACTGGGCGCCGCGGTCGACGATCGTGGCCACGGCCACGACCTCGGCGCCGGCCTCGCGGGCCGCCTCGACGGCGGTCAGCGGGGAGCCGCCGGTGGTGGAGGTGTCCTCGACGACGAGCACGCGACGGCCCGTGATGTCCGGGCCCTCGATGCGGCGCTGCATGCCGTGCGTCTTCTGCGCCTTGCGGACGACGAACGCGTCCAGCTTGCGGCCGCGCGCGGCGGCCGCGTGCAGCATCGAGGTGGCGACCGGGTCGGCGCCCAGGGTGAGACCGCCGACGGCGTCGAAGTCCAGGTCCGCCGTGGCGTCCAGCATCACCTGGCCGACCAGGGGCGCGGCCTCGGCGTCCAGGGTGATCCGGCGCAGGTCGATGTAGTAGTCGGCCTCCTTGCCGGAGGAGAGGGTCACCTTGCCGTGCACCACGGCCTTGTCCTTGATCTGCTGCAGCAGGGCGTCACGCGCATCGCTCATGGCCATGAGCTTAGGCCAGCGACCGCCAGGTCCACGTCGTGGAGATCTCCAGGGGGTCGATCGGCGTGACGAGGCGCGGGTGGGTGTTCAGCCCGTTGGGCGGGCCGGACTGCGGCTCGACGCAGACCGCCTCGGTCTGCTCGTCGTAGACCACGACCCACTCGGCACGGCTGGTGATCTTCAGCTCCAGGGCTCCGGGCCAGGTGAGGGTGACGTCCACGCCGTCGGGCATCCCGAAGCAGTCGTCCCACGGGCCGGGCCGGGGGGTGATGCGGCGGCCGGTGGGGAGGTGGTCGTCGCCGCGCTCCTCCTGCCAGGCGGCCTGGAAGCCGATCTCCACGTCCTTGCCGGTGCCCAGGTTGCGCAGGAACCAGGGGTGCCAGCCGGCCTGCGCCGGGAAGGAGTCGTCGTAGGTCTCGACGCCCATGGTGAGGGTGAGGGAATTCTCCGTCAGCTCGGCCAGCTGGGTGACGCGGCCGGAGTACGGCCAGGGGTCGGCGAGGTCGTAGGTGAACGCCGCCGAGCGCTCGTCCGCACGGGCGGTGCGCCAGGCGGTGTCCCGCCCGGTTCCGTGAATGGCGTGCGGGGGGTGGTTGACCGGCATCTGGTGCACGTCACCGCCGTTGCGGAAGCGGCCGAGCTCGATGCGGCCGCACCACGGGACCATGGGAAAGGCGCCGTAGTGGTCGCCCTGGCGCAGGAGTTCGGTGTCGTCGATCTTGAGGCTGTTCAGGCGGCAGCCGTTGCCGGGATCCAGGGTCACCGCGGCGTTCGCGGCCTTCAGGCGTACGTCATCGCTCACTCTTCGAGCCTATGTCCTGACGCCCGGACACACCCACCGATTCCGGTGGGAGACGCACGGTTTGGAGACGGTCAGGACTTTCAGCGTTTGCGCCGCAGGGCCCGGGTCACGACCACCGCGCCCGCCAGGGCGATGGCCGCCGCCGGGCCGGCCCAGCGCAGGACCGCCGTGCCGGAGGCCGTCTCCGGTGCCGGGACCGGGGCGTAACGGCCCCTCGGCGGCGCGTGGTCGACCTCCTCCGCGCTGCGGCCGATCATCGTGCGGCGGGCGTGCGCGGCCTCGGCCGGGGGCTCCTCGTCGTCGAGGACGTCGTCCTCGAACTCGGGGGCGCCCTCCGCCTCCACGGCGGCCGGCGGCACCGCCTCCACCGCCGCCGCGGCGTCGTCGCGCAGCTCCTCGGCCAGCGCCGCGGCGAACCGGTCGAGCAGCCGCCGCGCCGCCGACTCCGCGGTCTTGGTGTCGAACTCCGTGAGCCGTCCGGCGCCGCCCACCGTTCCGGTGCAGGTCAGCCGGGTGCCGCCGGGCATCTCCTCCGGCATGGCGCTCAGCATGAGGGTGACCGTGCCGGAGCCCCGTGCCTCCGTGCCCTCGCCGGACAGCTCGTACGAGCCGTCCCGCTCGGTGAGCCGGAGCGCTCCCCGGTAGGTGATCGTCGAGCCGCCGATGCGCAGCCTCAGGCGCCCCGTGAGCGCGGCGCCGGCCGAGGCGTCCTGCTGCAGGCCGGGCACGCAGCGCGCGACGCGCGCGGGGTCGGAAAGAACTCGCCGCACCGCTTCCACGGGAAACGGAACGAACACCTCATGCTCCATAGCTAGCGAGCCTACCCACCGGGCCCCGTACCGGTACCGCCCCGGTCGAATCCGATCGAACTTTCCGTCAGAAGACGGTCAGTCTCCGACAGTGAAGCGCTCTCCGACGTGCTTCGGCGTCTCGATCTCGTCGATGAGCGCCACCGCGTAGTCCTCGGCGGAGATCCGGCTCTTGCCGTCCGCGTCCACCACGAGGTCGTCCAGCGCCGTGCGGTAGGTGCCGGTGCGCTCGCCGGGCTCGATGAGGCCCGCGGGGCTGATGTTGGTCCAGCGGACGTCGGAGACCGTGCGGTAGAAGTCCAGCGCGTCACCGTGCGCGTGCATGATCTGCAGCAGGAACTCCGGCAGCCCCTCGGCATCCCACACCTGCTTGCCGTCCGGCGTGCGCAGCGAGCCCGCGCCGCCCACCGCCACCAGCCGCGGGGCTTCGTCGCCGAGCGCGCGCAGGCCCTCCACCAGCGACTTGGCCGCGGGCTCGATGGTCGCCAGGTGGCCGGGGCCGTCGCCGCCGCCCACCGCGCTGACCACGACGTCCCGGCCCCGGGCGGCCTCGGTGACCGACGCGGGGTCGAGGACGTCACCGGTGGTGACGGTGAGGTTGGGGTGCTGCTCGGTGACCTTCGCCGGGTCGCGGACGACCGCGGTGACCTGGTGGCCGCGGTCCAGCGCCTCGCGCAGGACGCGGCTGCCGATCGTGCCGGTGGCGCCGAAGAGAGCGATCTTGGCCATGGGGGTTTCTCCTCTGGAACTGCGGAAACGGCGGTCAGTGCCGAACACCCACGCTAGGCAGACCGGTGCCCCGCGGCGAGGTAGGCTCGCGCCTGCTCATGGTGAGAAAACGACACGACGACCCGGACGGCGAGCCCGGCGAGATCCTCGACCTCGCCTACGACCCCCCGCCCGGCAGCCCCGCGGGCCTCGAGGTGATGACGCTCGCCGAGCTCCGCGAGCGCGCCTTGGACGGCCTGCTGACCAGGCCCCAGCGGCTGGACTTCCACCAGATCATCGCCGTCGACTCCGGTGCCGCCTCGCACGTCGTGGACTTCACCGCCCACTCCCTCGCCGCAGGCCGCGTGCTGTGGGTGCGCCCCGGCCAGGTGCAGCAGTTCGGCGACGACGTCACCGCCGTCGAGGGCACCGTCGTCCTGGTCGAGCCCGGCTTCCTGCCGCCGGGCAGCAGCGTCGCGGCCACGGCGGACGACCCGTTCCGACCGGTGCTGTGGCGGCCCGAGGGCGGCGACCGGGAGGCCGTCTTCTGCGCCGTACGCCACCTGGCCACCGACTACCGCACCGGCTCCGGGCTCCCCCCGGGTGTGCACACGGACGTCCTGCGGCACCTGTTCTCCGTGCTGGTGCTCCGCCTGGCGCACACCGCGGCCGTGGTGGGGCCGCCGCCCGCCGCCGGGGAGGCGTTCTCGCGCTTCCGGGCCGCGGTCGAGCGTGACTTCGCCACCCACCGCCGGGTCGCCGACTACGCCCGCGCGCTCGGCTACTCCTCCCGCACCCTCTCCCGGGCCACACTGGCGGCGACCGGGGCGGGGGCCAAGGACTTCGTCGACCAGCGGGTGGTGCTGGAGGCCAAGCGGCTGCTCGCGCACAGCGACCTGTCCGCCGCCCGGATCGCCGGCCGCCTGGGCTTCGACGACGCGGCGAACTTCTCCAAGTTCTTCCAGCACCGCGCGGGCCTCGCCCCGGGGGCCTTCCGCGCGTCCCTGCGGCCGGCGCCGCCCGGTGGGCCTCACTGCGCGTAGCGCGGGTGCATCAACGTGGACGGCAGCAGCCCCGTCTCCCTGCGCAGTGCGGCCTCGTGGGCCTCCTCGCCCAGCTTCTCGGGCGTCAGGGAGGGCAGGTACGGGCGGGCGTCGGGCAGCCGCAGCCGTACGGGTGAGCGGGCGGCGAGCAGAAAGCCCCAGCCCGGGCGGCGCTCGTCCCGCGCGGTCGGCGCCCGGACCTCGTAGGGCGCGGTCCGCAGCCCCACGGAACGGACCGTGGCGTCCACGGTCCAGAAGGTGCGCGGACGCACGTCGAGGTCGCCCCCGTGCACGGCTAATCGGCCACCGGGCGCGAGCACCCGCGTCACCAGCCCGTAGAACTCCTGGGAGTACAGCTTGGCGCTGGGCGTCACGCCGGGATCGGGCAGGTCTGAGATCACCACGTCGTACGGGCCCTCGGCGGCCCCGCGCGGCGCACGCAGCCACTCGAACGCGTCGGCGGCCACGACCCTGACGCGCGGGTCGCGGTAGGCGCCGCGGTTGAGCGCCACGAGGCCGGCGTCCGTGCGGGCCAGCCGCAGCACGGCGGAGTCGAGCTCGACGACGGTCACCGAGCCGACGTCCGGATAGCGCAGCAGCTCGCGCACGGCGAGGCCGTCGCCGCCGCCGAGGACGAGGACGTCGCGGTGGGGGCCCGCCATCGCGGGGTGCACCAGGGCCTCGTGGTAGCGGTATTCGTCGTCGCCGCTGACCCGCAGCCGCCCGTCCAGGAAGAGGGACAGCGGATGGCCGTCGGCGCCGCCGCCGGTCAGGACGACCTCCTGCACCTCCGACTGCACGGCCACCCGGACGTCGGCCCCGTACACGGCGTTGCGCGCGGCCCGCTCGAAGGGTCCGGTGAGCGCCGAGCAGACGGCCAGCAGCACCAGCACCAGCGCGTTCGCGGTGACCAGCACCCAGCGCGCCCGCGCGCTCAGGTCGCCCCGGAAGAGCCAGAGCACCAGCGCCCCGCCCGCCACGGCGTTCACCGCGCCGGTCAGCAGGGCGCCCGTCAACTGGCCCAGCACGGGCAGCAGAAGGAACGGGAAGGCGAGCCCCCCGACCAGGGCGCCCACGTAGTCGGCGGCGAAGAGGTCCGCGACCGCGCCGCCCGCGTCCTGCCGGCGGATGCGCTGGATGAGGGTCATCAACAGCGGTACCTCGGCGCCGATCAGCACCCCGATGGCCAGCGAGAAGCCCACCAGCGCGGGCCGGGCCTGTCCGTACCAGGCGAAGCAGGCGTACAGCGCCATGGCCGACAGCCCGCCGGTCAGCGCCAGCCCCGCCTCGACCGCCGCGAAACCGACGGCCGCGCGGTCGCGCAACCGTTTGGCGAGCAGGGAGCCGACGCCCATGGCGAAGACCATCACCGACAGGACGACGGAGGCCTGGGTGACGGAGTCACCGATCAAGTACGAGGCCAGGGCGACCAGTTCCAGCTCGTACACCAGCCCGCAGGCCGCGCAGACGAAGACCGTGGTCAGAACGAGGAGGCGGCCGAGCCCGGCCGGTACGGGCAGCCTCGCTGGTACCGGGGGGTGGTGGACCATGCGGGAACGCTACGTCACGAACCGGCATACCCTTTGTCACCCACACGGGTTTAATCGTCACACGCTGGGGTGACCTCAGATCGGGGCCGCCATGCGCACGCCCACGCGGGTGCGGGTGGCGACCAGCCTCCCCTCCTGGGGGTAGGCGTGCCAGGTGCGCCAGCTGATCTGGCCGTCGTGGCGCTGGGCCAGCAGCGCGGTGAAGGCGTGGGGGCTGCCGGGAAAGGTGCCGGCCAGGCCCTGCGGGTGCTCGGCGACCAGGGCCAGCAGCTCCTGGGCGCGCCCTGCGAACGAGCAGCTGGAGAGGGTCTCGACGCGGGCGGCGAATTCGTACTCCCATGCGCCGACGCGCCGGGCGACCCCCAGCGGGAGCGGGGTACTGCTGCCGGCTATGCAGGCGACCGTCTCCGAGCAGATGCCGCCCTCCTCTTCGAGTATGACCTGGTGGGAGGCGCCCAGCAGGCGCAGTTGGACGGCCGCGCCGTCGAGGTGGAGGTCGAGCACCGCCAGCGCGGGAAGGGGCTCCTTGCCCAGACACCAGGCGAGATCGGCGGCGCGGGTATCGGTGTAGGTGGTCTTGAGGGTGGTGAGCATGGGTCGGCTCCGCGAGCGAGCAGTGGAGGGTGGGCCGGCCCGCCCCGAGGAGGACCAGATTCCTTTCGAGTGCGCCGGCTCATACCCACATTCGAGGCCCCTGGTTCCGCTCCGGCGGGTGGGAATCCGGATTCCGGCGATTCCGAGGAGTTGTCTCTCAACGTGGCTCTGAATGAGAGGGAATCACGAATGAGCCGCGTGCACAGCAGTTTTACCCATCATCTGCAACTTTCCATCCACGCGAGGGCCGTGCAGCTCAAATGTTCAACACACCGGCGTCCGACGGATGTCGAAATCCGCCGGACGCATATGCGAATGGCCTTGAGCAGGTTGCAAACCCACTGATCACATAGCGGCTACCAGCTTCTCCACCGCCTCGACCACCGACTTCTCGCGCCGGCAGAAGGAGAATCGCACCAGATAGGACGGGGCGTCCGGGCGCATTTGGAAGGCGGACGTGGGAATGGCCACCACCCCGGCGTGCAAAGGGAGTTCACGGCAGAATCGCACGCCGTCCGCGTGCCCCCACGCGCGGATGTCCGCCTGCACGAAATAGCCGGCGTCCGCGCGAAGGGGGCGCAGACCCGCCCGCGCGAGCCCCTCGCTCAGCAGATCGCGATTGCGGCGCAGCGCCGCCCTGAGCTCGGCCGCCCACTCCTCCACGCCCCCCAGCGCCCGCGCGAGCGCCTCCTGGTAGGGCGTGCCCGAGGCGTAGGTGAGGAACTGCTTCGCCGCCGCCACGGCCGCCACCAGATGCGCCGGGCCGCACACCCAGCCGACCTTCCAACCGGTGACGTTGAAGGTCTTGCCGGCCGAGGAGACCGTCAGCGTCCGCTCGCGCATCCCCGGCAGCGCGGCGATCGTCCGGTGCCCGGCCCCGTCGTAGACCAGGTGCTCGTAGACCTCGTCCGTCACCACCGTCAGGTCGTGCTCCCGGCAGACCTCCGCCACCGCGGCCAGCTCCCCGTCGGTGAACACCTTGCCGGTGGGGTTGTGCGGGGTGTTGAGCAGCAGGACGCGGGTGCGCCGGGTGACCGCGGCACGCAGCGCGTCCGCGTCGAGCACGAAACCGTCGCCGTCCTCCGCGAGAGGTACGGGCACCAGCCGGGCGCCCGCGAAGCGCGCCCCCGCCGGGTAGGCGTCGTAGCAGGGGTCGAAGGCGATGGCCTCGTCGCCCGGGTCGCACAGCCCCAGCAGCGCCGCCGCCAGGGCCTCCGTCGCGCCCGTGGTGACCAGCACCTCGTCCCGCGGGTCGTACGAAAGCCCGTACCGCCGGAGCTGATGCGCGGCGACGGCCTCCCGCAGCGCGGGGAAGCCGTGGGCGGGCGGGTACTGGTTGCCGCCCGCGAGCACCGTCTCGGCGACGTCCCGCAGCAGGGCCGCGGGAGCGTCCAGCTCGGGCACCCCCTGGCCCAGGTTGACCGCTCCCGTGCTGCGGGCCAGCTCGGTCATCTCCGTGAAGACGGACGTCCCCAGGCCGCGCACCCGCGCCGCCGGACTCCAGTCCGCCCCCCGCGCACCCACCGTGATCTCGACGTTCTCGGCCATCCCCGATCCCGCTCCCCTCGGTCCTCATCGGCTCCGCTGATCGTCCTCACCCTAGGCAGAACGCCCCGGGCGGCACAGCACACCCGCGCGGCACACGACGCGGGATCGACCGGACGCAGACACTCCGGTTGTGCGGCCGAGCGGGTGGAAGGTGCACCGCTTACGGGCGCTGCAGGTCGCGCGCGCGAGGCACGGGCCGCATGGTCGGTATGCCGCCGGGATGCCGAACGGGCTGCCGTCGGTATGCCTCGGTATACCTCCACGTTCCCGCAGCACCGCACCGGAGGTGCCCCCGTGTCCGCCGCCGGCCCCACCGTCCACCGCGTCGCGGCGCCCGCCCGCACGCCCGGTCAGCGCCGCACCGCCCGCGACCGCCGCCGCGCCGACCGCGCGGACCGGGTGCGCGAGGCGCTGCGCCGGGCGCTGCCCGCGCTCTGGCTGTACGCGTCCGTCCGGCTGACCGGCATGACGGTGATGGCGGCGTGGGCGTGGTGGGTGGGCAAGCATCCGCGCACGCTGCTCGGCCACCTCTGGGACGGCATCTGGTACGCCGGCATCGCGCGCGACGGCTACGGGCTGATCGTCCCCTCCCCCACCTCGCCCGACGTCTTCTACAACGACCTCGCCTTCTTCCCGCTCTACCCCGGGCTGGTGCGCGCCGTGGCGACCGTCCTGCCGCTGACGATCGTCAGCGCCGGACTGCTCGTGGCCTGGGCGGCGGCCGGAGCGGCGGCCTGGGGCATCTACGCGGTCGGCGAGCGGCTGCACGGGCCGCGGGTGGGGACCCTGCTGGTGCTGCTGTGGGCGCTGCTGCCGCACGGGATCGTGCAGACCATGGCCTACACCGAGTCCCTGATGACGGCGCTCGCGGCATGGGCGCTGTACGCGGCGATCTCCGAGCGGTGGCTGCCGGCGGGGGCGCTGGCCCTGCTGGCCGGGCTCTCCCGGCCCAACGCCGTCGCCGTGGCCGCGGCCGTCGCCTGCGCGGCCGGCCTCGCGCTGTGGCGCGACGGGCGCTCGCGCGGGGACTGGCGGGTGTGGGCGTGCGCGGCCATGGCGCCGCTGGGCTGGGCCGGTTACGTGCTGTGGGCCGGGCTCCGCTCCGGCGGCGGGCCGCTCGGCTACTTCGAGGTGCAGCGGCTGTGGGGCTCGCGCTTCGACTTCGGGCGGGACGCGTTCCTCTTCGCCCGGCACCTGATCGTCGCGCGGGACTACATGGCGTACTACGTCACGCTGGCGATCCTGGGCGCCGCCCTCGTCGCGCTGCTCTTCCTCGCCCTGGACCGCCCGCCGGCGGCCCTGCTGGTGTACGTGCTCGTGCTGACCGTCATCGCGGTCGGCGGCTCCAGCTACTTCGCGTCCAAGCCGCGCTTCCTACTGCCGGCCTTCCCGCTGCTGCTGCCGGCCGCCGTGGCCATGGCCAGAGCCCGGCCGCGCACCGTCGCCATGACGGCGGGCGCGCTGGCCGGGCTGTCGTTCTTCTACGGGACCTACCTGCTGGCGGTCGCCAGAGTCCCGATGTGACACGCAGCCCCGGGGGCCCCGTGGCCGGGTCCTACGCCTCGTCGTCCGGCTTCTCGTCGTCCGACTCGACGTCGGCCTCCAGGCCGAGCTGCTCGACGAGCCACTTGTCGAACTCGATCGAGGCCCGCACCCAGCTGACGGTGCTGGAGACGAAGTGCTCCAGCGCGACGCCGACGCCGATCAGCATCTGCGCCTCACCGATCATGCGAACAGTGCCGTCGTCGTGGGTGTGGGTGTAGACCTTCGGCCACAGCGTGCGACGGTTCCAGTCGTCGATGACCTCGAGGAGCTTGGACTTCTCCTCGATGCCGTGCGGACGGTCGTAGAACGTGCGCACGGAGAAGACCTGCTGCTCCTCCTCGCCGCGGAACATGAAGTACGTCCGGAACTGCTCCCACGGCGCGGCGAGGTCACCCTCGTCGTCCACGACGTACTTCAGCTCCATCTGCTCGAGGAGCTGCTTGACCAGGTCCTGGTCGGGGATGACGGGGCCTGTCGGGCCCGCCTCAGGCTGCGGTTCGGGCTGGCCCCCGAAATTCGGAATCGAGGACGGGTCGATGCTCACCGTGTTATTCCCTTCGTACGGTCTGACGCCATCCTCCCCCATCCCGGGCGGGAGCTGGCAACCCCCGCCCGGCCTGTTGTCCCATCTATTTCCCGATGGCACCCTCACGAGCAGGCGAAACGGTGAGCGACCCGTGTCCCTCGGCGACATCGACACGGACCGTGTCCCCGTCCCGGACGTCGCCCGCCAGGATGGCCCGGGCGAGCTGATCGCCGATGGCGGTCTGGACCAGGCGGCGCAGCGGGCGGGCGCCGTAGGTGAGGTCCGGCGCCTCGCCACCCTCCGCCTGCGGCGCGTGGCCCAGCGTGGCCAGCCAGCGCAGCGCGTCGTCGCCCACCTCCAGGGTGAGCCTGCGGTCGGCCAGGCGGCGCTGCAGATGGCCGAGCTGGATCTGGGCGATCCGCTCCAGCTGGCCGGTGCCGAGCGGGTGGAAGACCACGATGTCGTCGAGGCGGTTGAGGAACTCGGGGCGGAAGGAGGCCCGTACCGTCTCCAGCACCCTCTCCTTCTTCTGCTCCTCCTTCAGCAGCGGGTCCATCAGGAACGTCGAGCCGAGGTTGGAGGTGAGGATGAGGATGGTGTTGCGGAAGTCCACCGTCCGGCCCTGGCCGTCCGTGAGCCGGCCGTCGTCGAGCACCTGCAGCAGGATGTCGAAGACCTCGTGGTGGGCCTTCTCCACCTCGTCCAGCAGCACCACGCTGTACGGGCGCCGGCGCACGGCCTCGGTCAGCTGGCCGCCCTCCTCGTAGCCGACGTAGCCGGGCGGCGCGCCGACCAGCCGGGCGACGGAGTGCTTCTCGCCGTACTCGCTCATGTCGATGCGGACCATCGCCCGCTCGTCGTCGAAGAGGAAGTCGGCGAGCGCCTTGGCCAGCTCGGTCTTGCCGACGCCGGTCGGGCCGAGGAAGAGGAAGGAGCCGGTGGGGCGGTCGGGGTCGGCGATGCCGGCCCGGGAGCGCCGCACGGCGTCCGAGACGGCCCGCACGGCCTCGCTCTGGCCGATCAGCCGCTTGCCGAGCTCGTCCTCCATGCGCAGCAGCTTCTGCGTCTCGCCCTCGAGCAGGCGGCCCGCCGGGATGCCGGTCCAGGAGGCGACGACGTCGGCGATGTCGTCCGGGCCGACCTCCTCCTTGACCATGAGGTCCTTGGCCGCGGCCTCCTGCTCGGCCTCGGCCTCCTCCTCCGCGGCCTCGGCCAGCTCACGCTCCACGGCCGGGATCTCGCCGTAGAGCAGCTTGGAGGCGGTGTCGAAGTCGCCGTCGCGCTGGGCACGCTCGGCCTGCACCCGCAGGTCGTCGAGGCGCTCCTTGAGCTCGCCGACGCGGTTGAGGGACTGCTTCTCCTTCTCCCAGCGGGCGGTCAGGCCGCGCAGCTCCTCCTCCTTGTCGGCGAGGTCGCGGCGCAGCTTGGCGAGCCGCTCCTTGCTGGCCTCGTCGGACTCGTTGTTGAGCGCGAGCTCCTCCATCTTCAGCCGGTCGACGGCGCGCTGCAGCTCGTCGATCTCGACGGGCGAGGAGTCGATCTCCATGCGCAGCCGGGAGGCGGCCTCGTCGACGAGGTCGATGGCCTTGTCGGGCAGGAAACGGGAGGTGATGTACCGGTCGGACAGCGTGGCGGCCGCGACCAGCGCGGAGTCGGCGATCTGCACCTTGTGGTGGGCCTCGTAGCGGCCCTTGAGACCGCGCAGGATGGCGATCGAGTCCTCCACGGACGGCTCGGCGACCAGCACCTGCTGGAAGCGGCGCTCCAGGGCGGCGTCCTTCTCGATCCGCTCGCGGTACTCGTCGAGGGTGGTCGCGCCGACCATACGCAGCTCGCCGCGCGCCAGCATGGGCTTGAGCATGTTCCCCGCGTCCATGGCGGAGTCCCCGCCGGCGCCGGCCCCGACGACGGTGTGCAGCTCGTCGATGAACGTGATGATCTGCCCGTCGCTGGCCTTGATCTCGGCCAGGACGGTCTTCAGCCGCTCCTCGAACTCGCCCCGGTACTTCGCGCCCGCGACCATGGCCCCCAGGTCCAGCGCGACCAGGCGCTTGTTCTTCAGGGACTCGGGGACGTCGCCCTTCACTATCCGCTGCGCGAGCCCCTCGACGACGGCGGTCTTGCCGACGCCCGGCTCGCCGATGAGCACGGGGTTGTTCTTCGTGCGCCGCGAGAGGACCTGCACGACGCGGCGGATCTCGTGGTCCCGCCCGATGACGGGGTCGAGCCTGCCCTCCCGGGCGGCGGCGGTGAAGTCCGTACCGAACTTCTCCAGCGCCTTGTACGTGCCCTCCGGGTCCGGCGAGGTCACGCGCTGCCCGGCCCGGGCGGTCTCGAAGCCCTGCAGCAGCTTCCGGGCCGAGGCCCCCTGGTCGGCCAGCAGCTCGCCGGTCCGGCCGCCCTTGGCGGCGAGGCCGATGAGCAGGTGCTCGGTGGAGACGTACTCGTCGCCCAGGTCGCGCGCCCGCTCCGAGGCGTCCGCCAGGGCGGCCAGCAGCTCGCGGTTGGGCTGCGGCGGGGCCACGGTGGACCCCTGGACGCTGGGCAGCGAGGCGAGAATCCGCTCGGCGCCCGAGCGCAGGGCGGCGGCGTCGGCCTCCACGGCGGCCAGCAGGTCCATCACGTTCTCGTTGTCCCGGCCGGCCAGCAGCGCCAGCAGCAGATGCGCGGGCGTCAGGTCGGCGTGGCCCGCCGACACGGCGCGGTCGTTCGCGGCGCTGAGCGCCTCACGGCTCTTGTTGGTCAGCTCGGCATCCACGGCTTCGCGCTCCTCCTTGTGGCTCGTGCTCGCCTGCGGTGTCGCAGGCCTGGATTTCACAGTCCTGCTGGGATCAGCATGCGATAAGTTGAGTCTATTCCACTCAACCTCGTCTTCGGTAGACGGTCACGGCGAAATGCCCCACTTGTGAGTGAAGCCGCCGCGCCCCGAACCCGCGAGCGGGGGCGCGACCGCCCCCGGCCCGGCCCCCCGGCCGCCTAGGCTTCCTTCCATGGCTCTGGACCTCCTCGATCTCGACCCCGCCTACCTCGCCTTCTGGCGCGAACGGCACATCTGCACCCTCACCACCCCCCGCCCGGACGGCTCGCCGCACGTCGTCCCCGTCGGCGTCACCTTCGACCCCGGGGCCCGGATCGCCCGCGTCATCACCGGCAAGAACAGCCGCAAGGCCCTCAACGTCCTGGCCGCGGGCCCCGACGGCGCCCGCGTGGCCGTCTGCCAGCTCGAGGGCCGGCGCTGGGCCACCCTCGAGGGCCGCGCCGTCGTCCGCACCGAGGCCGACGCCGTCGCCGACGCCGTCACCCGCTACGCCGAGCGCTACGAGCGCGTCCCGCGCCCCAACCCCGAGCGCGTGGTCATCGAGATCACGGTCACCCGGGCGCTGGGCCGGGGCTGAGTCCCGGGCCGTCAGGCCAGCGCGGCGCGGATGTCGCGGATCATCAAGGCCGGGCGGTCACGGACGTCGGCCGTGGTGAACCGCAGGATGCGGCGCGCCTCCGGGCAGGCCGCGAGGGCGTTGAACCGTATGACGTCCCGCTGGTGCTGCGCCCTGCTGCCGTGCCAGGCGTACCCCTCGGTCTCCACGACCAGGCCCTGCCGCCGGAAGAGGAAGTCGGGATAGACGCGCCGGCCCGTGGCCGGGACCACCAGCACGGCCTGCGTCTCGGGATGGAGCCCCGCGTCGTGCATCCGCAGGCGGGGGAGCCCGCCCTGGGGTCGGCCAGCGCCAGCCACCAGGCGGCGACCCGGGCACCGCGCAGCGCCGGGGCGCTCGTCAGGGCACGGCCGATCGCGTCGAGCGTGGTCAGCGGGGGTCTTCGCGCGCCCCGCGCGCCCGGTGCCGCGACGTGCCGCCAGGCGAGGGCCGAGTCGACCGCCAGCAGCGCCTCGTCCCGGGGCCCGGCCCGCAGCAGGTCCGCCATGGTCCGCGCGGCGGTGGTCGCCCGCAGGCCCCCGACGGCCGTCACCTCGCCGGGCTCCAGCGGCAGCCGGTGCCAGCGTCACGCCCTTCACCGCCGCCCGGGCGGCGCAGACGAACTCGGGCCGGGCCGGCGGCCCGCCCTCGACACCGTGCAGCGCGGCGGCCGACCAGTGGCTCACCACGAACTCCGGCCGCAGCAGCTGATGCGCCCACAGCAGCTCCTCCGGCCCCGCCTCGCGGCCGGGCGCGAGCCAGGCGCCGCCGCGGATCCTCGCCCATCCGTCCGACGCCAGGAAGAGGCCGAGCCGCCCCCGCGTCCAGCCCCCGGCCAGCGCCTGGGCCGTGAGCACCACCCCGCCCTGGGCATCGGCCAGGGCCCGCAGAGAAGTCGTGTCCCCCGTCATGCCCCGAGTGTCCCGGTCACCCACCGTCACCCGCCAGGCCTGTGGATAACTCTCTGTGGACAAGTCGCCGTGGATGAGTCGCCAGGGAAAAGTCGCCAGGGAAAAACGAAGGGGCCGGGAGAGCCTCTGGCTCTCCCGGCCCCTTCCGGGTCCCGGTGTCAGCGTTCCCGCTGGTCCCGTCGCGGACGCCACACGACCAGCGCGCCGGCCTGCTGGACGTCCTGGTACGGCACCAGGTCGCGGCGGTACGAGGCGTGGACCTGGGCCTCGCGCTGCTGCATGGCGGCCGCCGCGCCGTCGACGACGGCCTGGAGCTCGGCGACGCGCGCAGCGAGCGCGGCCACCTGGTTCTCCAGCTCGATGATGCGCTTGATGCCGGCCAGGTTGATGCCCTCGTCCTGGCTCAGCTGCTGGACCTGCCGCAGCAGCTCGATGTCGCGCGCGGAATAGCGTCGGCCACGCCCGGCCGTACGGTCGGGGGAGACCAGGCCGAGACGGTCGTACTGCCGCAGCGTCTGCGGATGCAGCCCCGATAGCTGAGCGGCGACCGAGATCACGTAGACCGGCGACTCGTCGGTCAGCTCATAGGGGTTTCGTCGGCGGCCGACACCTTCCATGGGTCACGCTCCCTTCGAAGCCTCGAACAACTCCGCTCGCGGATCCTCGCCCGCGGTGGCCTCGCGGTAGGACTCCAGGGCTTCCCTGGCCTTGTCGTCGAGGTCCGTGGGCACGGCGACCTCGACGGTGACCAGGAGGTCGCCGCGGGTGCCGTCCTTGCGCACCGCGCCCTTGCCACGGGCGCGCATCGTACGGCCGTTGGGCGTACCCGCGGGCAGCTTGAGGGTGACCGGGGGGCCGCCGAGCGTGGGGACCTTGACCTCGCCGCCCAGCGCCGCCTCCACGAAGGTGACGGGCACGGTGACGGTGAGGTTGTCGTCCTTGCGCCCGAAGACCGGGTGGGTGCCGACGTGGACGACGACGTAGAGGTCGCCGTTCGGGCCGCCGCGCTCGCCCGGCGCGCCCTTGCCCCGCAGCCGGATCCGCTGGCCGTCGGACACGCCGGCGGGGATGCGGACCTGCATCGTGCGGGAGGACTTGGCGCGCCCGCTGCCGTGGCAGACGTCGCAGGGGTTCTCGGGGGTCAGCCCGCGGCCCTTGCAGTCCGGGCAGGGGTCGGTCAGCGAGAAGCCGCCGCCCGAGCCGCGCGACACCTGGCCGGTGCCGACGCAGGTCGGGCAGACCCTGGGCGTGCCGTTCTTGTCGCCGGTGCCGGAGCAGGCCTTGCACGCCGCGGCGGAGGACATCCGCAGCGGGACCGTGGCCCCCTCCACCGCCTCGGTGAAGTTGAGTGTCACCTCGGACTCGATGTCCTGGCCGCGACGCGGCTGGGTGCGGGTGCTCGTACCGCCCCTGTTGAAGAGGCCGCCGAACACGTCGCCCAGCCCGCCGCCGAAGCCGCCGGCACCGCCCGCACCGCCGCCGCCCTGGGCGCCCCCGAAGAGGTCGCCCAGGTCGAAGTTGAACGAGCCGCCGCCGCCCGGCCCGGCGCGGAAGCCGCCGTTGGCGAACAGGGCGCGCGCCTCGTCGTACTCCTTGCGGCGCTTGGCGTCGGCGAGGACGTCGTTCGCCTCGGAGATCTCCTTGAAGCGCTCCTCGGCCGAGGAGTCACCCTTGTTGGCGTCCGGGTGGTACTCGCGGGCGAGCTTCCGGTACGCCTTCTTGATCTCCGATTCGGTGGCGTCCTTGGGGACGCCGAGGACCTTGTAGAGGTCCTTCTCCAGCAAGTCCCTGCTCAGGCTCATCCCCGACGTCCCTCCTTCCCGTCACCCAGGGCGTCAGCCCTCTTCCGGGCCACCGTTCTCCTCGTCCGACGCCTCGTCGCCCTTGGGGCCGGCGCCCGGCTGCGGCTCGGCGACCGCGACCCGCGCGGGGCGGATCGTGCGCTCGCCGATCCGGTACCCCGGCTGCAGGATCTGCACGCAGGTGGTCTCGGTGACGTCGGGCGCGTAGCTGTGCATCAGGGCCTCGTGCACCAGCGGGTCGAAGGGCTCGCCCTCCTTGCCGAACTGCTGCAGGCCCATCTTGGACACGACCGTCTCCAGCGACTCGGCGACGGACTTGAAGCCGCCGACGAGCTCGCCGTGGTCACGGGCGCGACCGATGTCGTCGAGCGTGGGCAGGAGCTCGGACAGGAGGTTCGCGACGGCGATCTCCTTGACCGTGACGCGGTCCCGCTCCACACGGCGACGGTAGTTCTGGTACTCGGCCTGGAGCCGCTGGAGGTCCGCGGTGCGCTCGGTGAGCGCGGCCTGGGCCTGGTCCAGCTGTGCCTGGAGGCCTACCTCGACGAGCTCTTCGCCGGGCGCGGCCGGGCCGGCCGGACCCGCCTTGTCGGCGGATCCGGCGGCCTTCGCCGCGTCATCGGGGGTCGTGGCGTCGGAGGGGCCTTCAGGCTTCTCGTTCTCGTCGAAGCCCGGGGTCTCCTCCGTCACGCCGACGCACCGCCCTTCGGCTTCTCGTCGTCCACGATCTCGGCGTCGACGACGTCGTCCTCGGCCTTGGCCTGGCCGGCACCGGCGTCGGCACCGCCCGCGGCCTGGGCGCCCTGGGCGTCGGCGTACATGGCCTGACCGAGCTTCTGGCTGACCGCGGCGACCTTCTCGGTCGCGGTGCGGATCTCGGCCGCGTCCTCGCCCTTGAGCTTCTCCTTCAGCTCGGCGACCGCGGTCTCGACCTCGGTCTTCACCTCGGCCGGGACCTTGTCCTCGTTGTCCTTGAGGAACTTCTCGGTCTGGTAGACGAGCTGCTCGCCCTGGTTGCGGGTCTCGGCGGCCTCGCGGCGGCGGTGGTCCTCCTCCGCGTACTGCTCGGCCTCCTGGCGCATGCGGTCGACCTCGTCCTTGGCGAGCGAGGAGCCGCCGGTGACGGTCATCTTCTGCTCCTTGCCCGTGCCCAGGTCCTTCGCGGTCACGTGCATGATGCCGTTGGCGTCGATGTCGAAGGAGACCTCGATCTGCGGGACGCCACGCGGGGCCGGCGGCAGGCCGGTCAGCTCGAACATGCCGAGCTTCTTGTTGTACGCCGCGATCTCGCGCTCGCCCTGGTAGACCTGGATCTGCACGGACGGCTGGTTGTCCTCGGCCGTCGTGAAGATCTCGGAGCGCTTGGTCGGGATCGTGGTGTTGCGCTCGATCAGCTTGGTCATGATGCCGCCCTTGGTCTCGATGCCGAGGGACAGCGGGGTCACGTCGAGGAGCAGGACGTCCTTGACCTCACCCTTGAGGACACCGGCCTGGAGCGAGGCGCCGATGGCGACGACCTCGTCCGGGTTCACACCCTTGTTGGCCTCCTTGCCGCCGGTCAGCTCCTTGACGAGCTCGGCGACGGCGGGCATACGGGTGGAACCGCCGACCAGGACCACGTGGTCGATCTCGGACAGGCTGATGCCGGCGTCCTTGATGACGTTGTGGAACGGGGTCTTGCAGCGGTCGAGCAGGTCCGCGGTCAGCTGCTGGAACTGGGCGCGGGTGAGCTTCTCGTCCAGGTGCAGCGGGCCCTCGGCGGACGCCGTGATGTAGGGCAGGTTGATCGAGGTCTCGGTGGACGAGGACAGCTCGATCTTCGCCTTCTCGGCGGCCTCGCGCAGACGCTGCAGCGCCATCTTGTCCTTGGACAGGTCGACGCCGTGGCCGTTGGCGAACTGCTTGACCAGGTAGTCGACGACGCGCTGGTCCCAGTCGTCACCACCGAGGTGGTTGTCGCCGTTGGTGGCCTTGACCTCGACGACGCCGTCGCCGATCTCGAGCAGCGAGACGTCGAAGGTGCCGCCACCGAGGTCGAAGACCAGAATGGTCTGGTCGTCCTTGTCGAGACCGTAGGCCAGGGCGGCCGCGGTGGGCTCGTTGACGATGCGCAGGACGTTCAGACCCGCGATCTCACCGGCCTCCTTGGTGGCCTGACGCTCGGAGTCGTTGAAGTACGCCGGGACGGTGATGACCGCGTCGACGACCTTCTCGCCCAGGTAGGCCTCGGCATCCCGCTTGAGCTTCTGCAGGATGAAGGCGCTCATCTGCTGCGGGTTGAAGTCCTTGCCATCGATGTTGATCTTCCAGTCAGTGCCCATGTGGCGCTTGACCGAGCGGATCGTCCGATCGACGTTGGTGACGGCCTGGCGCTTGGCGACCTCGCCGACCAGCACCTCGCCGTTCTTCGCGAAGGCGACGACGGACGGCGTGGTCCTGGCGCCCTCGGCGTTGGTGATGACGGTGGGCTCACCGCCTTCGAGAACACTGACGACGGAGTTCGTCGTACCCAGGTCGATGCCGACCGCACGTGCCATGTCGATTCCTCCAGCTGACTTGAGTGGAACAGACTCAAGGGTGCAACAGCCCCCGCAAACCTGTCAACAGACCTGAGTCGGACCCGCTCAACTTTTATGTAGGTCTTACCGGCAGTCGCGATCGCACAGCAGGGAGCGAGGAAGGGAGCAAGGCTTGCCTTGGCGACACAGATCACCGGCGGTGCGGGTATATCGCGCACGCGGGAGTGAGTAGTCTCGTACGGACTGGATAAGTTACCGATTAGTAATCCCGCTCTCGCAGGTTCGAGGAGCCCTTCCCATGCAACTCGCCGCGATCATTGTGTCGCTGGTCCTTATCGCGGTCGGCGTCGCGCTGTTCGGCCGTGCCCTCCTGCAGATCTACCGCTTCGTACGGCTGGGTCAGCCCGTACCGGCCGGCACCCGCACCGACGACCCCACGCAGCGGACCGTCACCGTCGCCAAGGAGTTCCTCGGCCACACGCGGATGAACCGCTGGGGCGTGGTCGGCGTGGCGCACTGGTTCGTGGCGGTGGGCTTCTTCTCCCTGCTGCTGACGATCGTCAACGCCATCGGTCAGCTCTTCCAGGCCGACTGGCTGCTGCCGATCATCGGTGAGTGGACGCCGTACAACGTCTTCGTCGAGTTCCTCGGCACGATGACCGCGCTCGGCATCCTGACGCTCATCGTCATCCGGCAGCTGAACCGGCCGGACAAGCCGGGCCGCAAGTCCCGCTTCACCGGCTCCAACACCGGCCAGGCGTACTTCGTCGAGGCCGTCATCCTCATCGTCGGCGTCTGCATCTTCATGCTGCACGCGCTCGAGGGCGCCCAGCACCATGTGGACGGCTACGAGGCCTCGTTCTTCGTCTCGTACCCGGTGGTCTCGTGGCTGGAGGGGATGGACGTCTCCACGCTCCAGAACCTCACCTACTTCTTCGCGGGCCTGAAGATCGCGACCTCCTTCATCTGGATGATCACGGTCTCGCTCAAGACGGACATGGGCGTCGCCTGGCACCGCTTCCTGGCCTTCCCCAACATCTGGTTCAAGCGCGAGGCCGACGGCGACGTCGCCCTCGGCGCGCTGCAGCCGATGGTCAGCGCCGGCAAGCCGATCGACTTCGAGGACCCGGGCGAGGACGACGTCTTCGGCGTCTCCAAGGTCGAGGAGTTCTCCTGGAAGGGCATCCTCGACTTCTCCACCTGCACCGAGTGCGGACGCTGCCAGTCGCAGTGCCCGGCCTGGAACACCGGCAAGCCGCTGTCGCCGAAGCTGCTCATCATGGCGCTGCGCGACCACGCGCACGCCAAGGCCCCGTACCTGCTCGCCGGCGGCGGCAAGGACGCCGAGGGCAACGAGAAGGCGACCGAGGAGCAGCTGAAGGACGTCCCGGCGGCGGCCCTGGCCGAGGCCGAGCGCCCCCTGATCGGCACGCTCGAGGAGAACGGCGTCATCGACCCCGACGTGCTGTGGTCCTGCACCACGTGCGGCGCGTGCGTCGAGCAGTGCCCGGTCGACATCGAGCACGTCGACCACATCGTCGACATGCGCCGCTACCAGGTGATGATCGAGAGCTCCTTCCCGTCCGAGGCGGGCACGATGCTCAAGAACCTGGAGAAGAAGGGCAACCCCTGGGGCCTGGCGAAGAAGCAGCGCCTGCAGTGGACCAAGGAGGTCGACTTCGAGGTCCCGGTCGTCGGCAAGGACATCGAGGACCTCACCGAGGTCGACTACCTCTACTGGGTCGGCTGCGCCGGCGCCCTCGAGGACCGCGCCAAGAAGACCACCAAGGCCTTCGCCGAGCTGCTCCACATGGCGGGCGTGAAGTTCGCCATCATGGGCGGCGAGGAGAACTGCACCGGTGACTCCCCGCGCCGCCTGGGCAACGAGTTCCTCTTCCAGCAGCTCGGCCAGCAGAACGTCGAGATGCTGAACATGGCCTTCGGCGAGGACGCGGACGAGGGCGTCAAGGTCGAGAAGGCGAAGAAGAAGATCGTCGCGACCTGCCCCCACTGCTTCAACACCATCGCCAACGAGTACCCGCAGCTCGGCGGCGAGTACGAGGTCATCCACCACACCCAGCTGCTGCAGCACCTCATCGACGAGGGCAAGCTGGTCCCCGTCACCCCGGTCGAGGGTCTGATCACCTACCACGACCCTTGCTACCTGGGCCGCCACAACAAGGTCTACACCCCGCCGCGCGAGATCATCGCCAAGGTGCCGGGCCTGCGCAACGAGGAGATGCACCGTCACAAGGAGCGCGGCTTCTGCTGTGGCGCCGGCGGTGCGCGCATGTGGATGGAGGAGCGCATCGGCAAGCGCATCAACAACGAGCGCGTGGACGAGGCCCTGTCCCTCAACCCGGACATCGTCTCCACCGCCTGCCCCTTCTGCCTCGTCATGCTGACCGACTCGGTCAACGGCAAGAAGAACGACGGCAAGGCCAAGGAGTCCATCCAGGTCGTCGACGTCGCCCAGCTGCTGCTGGAGTCGGTGAAGACCCCGGCCGCCCCGGAGGGCGACGGCGAGACGGCGGACACGCCGGAGCCGGAGCCGGTGAAGTAGCCGGTGAAGTAAGCGTCCCACGCACCTACGACAACGGCCGGGCCCCGCGACCTCCCGCGGGGCCCGGCCGTTGTCGTAGGTGCGTGGGACGATGAAGTCGTACGCGGTAGGCAGCTCGCAATCAGCAGGAGCCACGTCATGGATTACGCCCGTATGCGCGCCATCGCCGAGGAGCTGATGAAGCACGCTCCCGAGCCGGTCAAGAGCTTCGAGATCAGCGGGGACGGGATCTACATGATGATGTCGCCGTCCAGGTTCCACGACTTCATCGCCATGCGCCTCAACCGCCAGCTGGACGGCCAGTTGGATGACGGGCTCGTCTCCTTCCCGGGCGGTGACGTCGAGGACCCCGCGCTCGGCAGGCTCCGCCGCCCGGACCTGATCGTCGTGCCGGACGAAGTCTTCGGTGAGGAGAACGCACCGTTCGCTCCGCACGACCTGCTCCTTGTCGCCGAGATCGTCTCGCCGTCCAATCACAGCAACGACTACCTGGACAAGATGGACGAGTACCCGGCCATGGGCATCCCGCTGTACCTGCTCGTCGACCCCCGCAAGGGCACCGGGTCGGTGATGTCCGATCCCGGTCCCGGTCCCGGCGGGCGGCCCTGCTACCGCACTCGCCACGACTACGTCTTCGGCGACAAGGTGACCGTCGGCCCCTGGACCGTCGACACCTCCGAATTCCGCACGTACCCCTCGTGACCCCCAACACACTTGATCTCAAGCGAGCTTGAGGTTCTACCGTCGTTCGCATGACGACGACGAAGCCGGACATCCCGAACCCCGACACGGCCAACCTCGCCGGCCAGCCCATCGGCTACTGGAGCTGGGTCGCCAACAAGGCCGTGATCCGGCACATCCGCGCGGCCATGGCCCAGGTGGACATCACCCAGCCACAGTGGTGGATCCTCAACCGCGTCGAAGCCGCCACGGACGGGCTGACGCGCCAGGAGCTGCACGGGCTGCTGGCCACGTTCCTCGACGAGGGGCGCGATTCGATCGACCTGGCGCTCGACTCCCTCGTCGCCCGCGCCTGGGTGACGGGCCCGGACGACGCCGGCCGCTTCCGGCTGACCGACGCCGGCCGTGCGGCCAAGGAGCGGACCAAGGAGGTCGTCGTGCGGGTGCGCGGGGAGATCCACGACGGCATCGGCGACGAGGAGTACGCGACCGTGGTCAGGGTGCTGCAGCGGATGGTCGAGAACACCGGGGGCATCGGGGCGCTCTCTTCCTGAGCACGCGCCGACCACTCCCTGACTACGCGCCTCTTGGCCGCTATCGCGCCTCCAAACGTACTTTCGGCCGCACCGGTCCCGGACCTTTCCCCTAAGGGATGTCACAGGTCGGCCGCAATGCCGGGCTCGTAGCCCCGGGCCCGGCTCCCGGACACTCCGGGACCGGGTACGTTCAAAGCGTGGCTGGATTCAGGATGGGACGCGGACGGGACTCGCACGACCCCGGACCCGCGCGGCAAGGACAGCAGGCTCCCTACGGCGGCCAGGGTGCGCCGGGGCAGCCCGGCATACCCGGTTACGGCGGCGGCCAGCAGCAGTGGCAGCAGCAGCCCGGCGGGTACGACGAGCCGGAGTACTTCGGCAACGGCGGGCACCAGGCGCCGCCGCAGTCCGGGTACGGGCAGCAGTACGGCGGGCCGGCGGCCCACGACCCGTACTACGGCCGGACCCCCGACGATCCGGGCCGCACGCAGCAGTTCAGCCTCGGCGAGGCGCCGGACGCGTACGGCGGGTACGGCGGCGACGCCCCGTACGGCGACGCCGGGGTGCCCGCCCCGCCCCCCGGGCCGCGGCTGCACTGGAAGGACCTGCTGAGCGGCATCGTGCTGCGCCCGCAGGGGACGTTCTGGCAGATGCGCGACCACGCCATGTGGGGCCCGGCGCTGATCGTCACGTTCGTCTACGGCCTGCTCGCCGTCTTCGGCTTCGACAAGGCCCGCGAGGACGTCCTGAACGCCTCGCTCGCCAACAGCCTGCCGGCGGTGCTGATCACCGGCGTCGTGGTGGTGATCGCCGGGCTGATCCTGGGCGCTGTCACCCACACCCTCGCCCGGCAGCTCGGCGGCGACGGCCTCTGGCAGCCGACGGTCGGCCTGTCGATGCTGATCATGTCGATCTCGGACGCGCCCCGGCTGCTCTTCGCGATGTTCCTGGGCGGCGACAGCACGCTCGTGCAGGTGCTGGGCTGGGCCACCTGGGTGGCCGGCGGCGCCCTGCTGACCTCGATGGTCGCCAAGTCGCACGACCTGCCCTGGCCGCGGGCGCTGGGCGCCTCGGCGATCCAGCTGGTCGCGCTGCTGTCGCTGATGAAGCTGGGCACGCTGTAGCCGTAGCCGTACGGCAGCCACGGGGAAGGGCCCGTCGCGATCTCGTCTCCGAGATCGCGACGGGCCCTTCCCCGTTGGCGTTCAGCGCGCTCAGGCGTCGAGGATCTGGCCCTCGCGGCGCACCACCGGCGGCTCGACGGACCACGGGAAGTTGATCCACTCGTCCGTCTTCTTCCAGACGTACTCGCACTTCACGAGCGAGTGGCTCTTCTCGTAGATGACCGCGCTGCGCACCTCGGCGACGTGGTCGAGGCAGAAGTCGTGCACGAGCTTGAGCGTCTTGCCGGTGTCGGCGACGTCGTCGGCGATCAGGACCTTCTTGTTGGAGAAGTCGATCGCGTTCGGGACGGGGGAGAGCATGACCGGCATCTCCAGCGTCGTACCGACGCCCGTGTAGAACTCGACGTTCACCAGGTGGATGTTCTTGCAGTCCAGCGCGTAGGCGAGGCCGCCCGCGACGAAGACGCCGCCGCGCGCGATGGACAGGATGATGTCCGGCTCGTAGCCGTCGTCCGCGATGGTCTGCGCCAGCTCACGGACGGCCTGCCCGAAGATCGGGTAGGTCAGGTTCTCGCGGATATCGCTCACTGTTGCTCTTCGCCTTGTTCCCTGGTCGCTCAGACCTGCGTGCGGTGGAAATTCTGGAAGGACCGCGAGGGCGTCGGCCCGCGCTGGCCCTGGTACCGGGAACCGTGCTTCGCGGACCCGTAGGGATGTTCGACGGGCGACGTCAGCCGGAACATGCACAGCTGCCCGATCTTCATCCCGGGCCACAGCTTGATCGGCAGCGTGGCCATGTTCGACAGCTCCAGCGTCACGTGCCCGGAGAAGCCCGGGTCGATGAAGCCGGCCGTGGAGTGCGTCAGCAGGCCGAGCCGGCCGAGGCTGGACTTGCCCTCCAGACGCGAGGCGACGTCGTCCGGGAGCGTGATCACCTCGTAGGTGGAGGCCAGCACGAACTCACCGGGGTGGAGGATGAACGCCTCGTCGCCCTCCGGCACCACCTCGCGCGTGAGGTCCGCCTGCTCGACCGCGGGGTCGATGTGCGGGTACCGGTGGTTCTCGAACACCCGGAAGTAGCGGTCGAGCCGCACATCGATGCTCGACGGCTGCACCATCGATTCGTCGAACGGGTCGATCCGCACTCGGCCGGCGTCGATCTCGGCCCGGATGTCCTTGTCTGAGAGAAGCACGCCTCGAGGATACGCAAAGAAGACGGACAACCTGACAACGCGGGCCCGGGCCGCCCCGGCCCGGGCCCGCGCCCGATCACCTCTTCTCGCTCCCCACCGGCACCGACCGGCGCAGTCGCGCGCAGCGTGGGCAGCGCAGGAGCCGCCCCGGGCCGATCCGGCCGGTACCGAGGTTCTGCATCGGGAACGAAGCGGTGCTGAACACGTGCCCTTCGGCACAACGAACGACGGTGCGCTCCATCGAGCTCCCTTTCCCCATGGCGTTACTGAATGCGCGCCTCCGGCACGACATGAAAGACAAAAGCCACATTAGGGGATCCATCCAGCCGACCTTAAGGCGGCACCCCGTCGCCCCCGCGCCTCTTGCCGTGCCCCACGGTACGCCCCAACTCCCGCGCCCCACGCCCGCATCCCCACCCCCGCCACACCCCCACACACGACGAGAAGGCCACCACGGCAAGTGCGCCGGGGGCCTTCGATGGGGTACAGTGTGCGACGATGCGACGCCCCGATGGGCGCCTCGCGCGGGCGTAGTTTAATGGTAGAACATGAGCTTCCCAAGCTCAGAGCGCGAGTTCGATTCTCGTCGCCCGCTCTTCATAAAGAACCCCCAGGTCATCGACCTGGGGGTTCTTTGCTGCACCCGGCGGTCCGGCTCCTCCCCACACTCTTCCCCTTACTCTTGGGCCGCCCATACGAATGACGAACGGTGACGGGACGGAGCGTGCGGTGACCTCGGGGGAAGCGAACGGCGAAGAACTGGCGGGCAAGCTGCTCGGAGGGCGATACCGGGTCACGTCGACGATCGGGCGCGGCGGCATGGGAGTGGTCGCCCGGGCGGTCGACGAACTGCTGAACCGCGAGGTCGCCGTCAAGCTCCTGCGCGCCTTCACCGACGCCTCCGCCCCCGAACTGGCCGACCTGCGCGCCCGGATGCAGCGGGAGGCGCAGGCCGCCGCCCGCATCCGGCACGGCGGCGTGGTCACCGTGCACGACGTGACCGAGGAGCAGGGCCTGCCGGTCATCGTCATGGAGCTCGTCGACGGGCCCTCGCTCGACGACGTACTGGCGGAGCGCGGCACGCTGGAGCCGCACGAGGCCGCGGCCATCGGCGCCAAGCTGATGGACGCGCTCGACGCCGCGCACCGCGTCGGCGTACTGCACCGGGACGTCAAGCCGGCGAACGTGCTGCTGGAGCGCGGCGGCAGGGTGGTGCTGACCGACTTCGGCATCGCCACCATGGACGCCGACGACGACGCCGTGACCAAGCTGACCCAGAGCGGCCAGATCATCGGCTCCATCGACTACCTGCCGCCGGAGCGGGCGCAGGGCAAGGAGCCCGGCCCCGCGTCCGACATCTGGTCGCTCGGCATGACGCTGTACGCGGCCGTGGAGGGCGCCGCACCGTTCCGCCGTACGTCGGTGTGGTCCACGATGACGGCCATCGTCAACGAGCCGCTGCCGGAGCCCCGCCGGGCCGGGCCGCTCACTCCCGTACTGCGGGCACTGATGGCGAAGGAGCCGGAGAGCCGGCCGACCGCCGACCAGGCGCGCGAGATGCTGGAGCGGGTGGCCGCGGGCGGGACGACGCCCCCGCACCGCCCATACCCACGCCCACGCCGGCCCCCGCACCCATGCCCATGCCGGCGCCCCTGCCCGCCCGGCGCCGGCCGTCGCCCCGCCGCCGCCCGGGTTCGGCCCGGCGGCACCGTTCCCCCGCCGTCCCCCCAGCCTCCCCACACCGGCTACCCGCCGCCCGGGCCGCCGCACGCGCTCGGGCAGCCCGGAGGACCGGTCGCGACCCACGCTCCGGGCGTCGGGAGCTCCGCGGCCGACCGAGGTCGGCGCCGCAGCCGCACCCTCGTCGCGGCGGCCGTCGCCGCCGTCCTGCTCGCCGGGGGCGGCGTCACGTACGCCCTGGCCGGCAAGGACGGCGGTACGAAGGGCGGCGGGGCCCAGGCGGCGCCCGGGAGCGCCTCCCCAGCGGCCGGCGGCGACCCGAGCGGGGGCGGAACATCCACCGCCCCGAGCGCCTCGTCGTCCATGCACCCGCCGGGGAAGCCGTCCGGCGCGGCCTCGCGCCCGGCCTCTCCGACGGCCAAGGCCAGTACGCCGACGGCCAAGCCCGGTTCGGTGTCGAAGAGCTGCGGCGGCTGGAGCCACAAGGACCCCAAGCCCGGCTCGTACGGCTACCTGTCCGGCGACTACCACGTGGTGACGGGGCCGTACCAGACGTGCCCCTCCGTGTCCCGGGCCAAGAGCGGCACGAAGCTCTTGTACCAGTGCTCCGTCGTCAACGCCTATGGCAACAAATGGATTTACGTCCGTGTGGACGGTACGAGCACCTCGGGCTGGATGTCCGGCGACAATCTCACCCGCCAGATCGGCCAGCCTCCTCGCTGTTGAGGGACGCTCCTGACCGGCCGGCCGACCGGATAGGCGTAATCCAGGACGGAGTCTGAGCTTCCGCAGTAGCGTGCTCTGGCGGAACACGGGCCACAGGAGGGCACGATGGGCTCTGGAGCAGCTTCGGCCGGCGAGCACTTCTTGACGGAAGGGACCAGGGTGCGCGACGTGGTCCGTGATGTCGTGGCCCGGGTCGCGCCCGAGGAACTGCCTCTGGTGGAGGCGCTGGCCCGGTTCGACGACGCCACGGTCGTGCGACGGCTGGGCCGGCGGGGCGGGCGGCGTGAGCCCCTGGGGTTCGGGCTGGGCGAGATCGCGGCGATGGTGGCTCCCGTCGTGTGGCTGGTGGTGGACGAGACGGCACGCCAGATAGCCGCCGCCGTCGCCACCGGTGCCACCACCGGGACGAGGACCGTCATGCGCAGACTCCTGCGCCGGCCGGACGCGCCCGTCACCGTCCCCGAGCTGACCCGGGAGCAGCTCGCCGAGATCCACCGGCGCGTGGTCGAGTCGGCCGTACAGCGCGGGCTGGGCGGCGAACGCGCTGCGGTGATCGCCGACGCGGTGGTGGCCAGGCTCGCGCTGGCCGGACCCGGCGAGGAGGCCCAGGGGCCACCGGGCCCCGAAAGCACGGCGGGAAGCGGAACTCCGGCCCAGGGCTAGGGCGGGATGACCACGACACTCCCCCGGACACGGGTCGTCGACGAGCGGTCGATGGGCGCGGGCACCACGGTGCGTTTCGTGCTGCTGGTGGTCCTGCTGCTGGTGAGCTGCGGCTATGTGATGGGAGGCATCACCCGGGCGTTCTCCCACCCGGCCGGCTTCGGCCGCATGGGCTGTCTGCTCGCCTCCGGGGGAGACCCCTTCCACGGCACCGCCCTGGACAGCCTGCTCAGCGCGTCCAGTCAGAGCAAGGCCTACGACGCCTGCACGGCCCGCTACGAACCACAGCTGCCCTGGTGGGTGAGCCTCGCCTGGCCGGTCCTGCTGCTGGCCGTGGCCTGTCTGCTGTTCTGGGGCCTGCCCGCCTGGAAGGCGCGGCGCGGCCGGGTCGTGCCGCTGGCGGCGATCGACCACGACGGCGCGATCGGCCGCCTGCTGGAGGAGTTCGCGGCGGTGGCGGGGCTGGCCCGCGTACCGCGTGTCGTCGTCGATCCGGCGGCGCCCTCGACCGGCGCCGTGGTGTTCGGCAGCAACCGTCGCCCGACCGTGTGCCTGCACGGGGGCCTGCTCGCCCGCCGGCGCACCGACCCGGAGGGCTTCCGGGCGGTGCTGCTGCACGAGATGGCCCACATCCGCCACGGCGACGTGACCGTCACCTACGTCACCGTCGCGGTGTGGCGGGCGTTCGTCGTCGTGGTGCTCGTGCCCGCCGTGGCGTACTTCGTCCGGTCCGCCGTCCGGATGTCGCCCATGCTCCGCCCCGCCGAGCTTCCGGCCCTGACCCGTGGCGTCGCGCTCATGGCGTTCATGGTCGTGCTGGTCTATCTGGCGCGCGCGGACGTGCTGCGCCACCGGGAGATCTACGCGGACCGCGCCGCCATGCGCTGGGGCGCGGACCCCCGTGGCTGGGCCGTCGCGACGCCCCCGCCGGCGCGGAGCGCGGCGCGGCGGGCGCTCGCGGCCTTCGCCGAGCTCTGGCGCACACACCCGCGATGGGACCTGCGCCGGGACTCCCTCACCGATTCGGCGGCGCTGTTCGGCATACGGGCGCTGCCGCTGTTCCTCACCGGAGCCGCCGCCACCCTGATCAACTACCAGGCCCAGACCGCGACATCCCGGTGGAACGGCCTGTGGGCGGAGCACGTGAGGGTGCTCCTCTCGGCCGGTCTGATCACCGCGGTGGTCGGGATCGCCCTGTGGCGGAGCGTGGCCCACGCCGTGCTCACCGGCCGCCGCGTACCCTCCGGCGTACGCGCGGGGCTGTGGCTGGGGGCCGGGATGGCCGTCGGCGAACTGGTCGTGGACGACGTCACCCTCTTCCGCTGGCTGCCCGCCCGGCCCGAGGTCCTCGCCCTGGTGGTGCTCGCCGGAGGGGTGATCGTCTGGTGGGCCACCCAGTGCGCCCACCTGTGGGTCCGGGTGTGGCGGGGGCGGACGATCCGCCCGGCGATGCTGCTCGGCCTGGCCGCCATGTGCCTGGTGCTGTCGGCGTGGTTCGCGTGGTGGCAGCGCAGCGGCACGTTCTTCGCCATGGGAACGCCCCTCGACCTCACCAGGCTGTACGAGCCCTCGGCGCTGGAGTCCGTCCCCGAGGCGTACCGGACCACACCCGTCGCGGCCATGGTGAACCTCGGCAAGGTGACCAGCGGCCCCCTCACCCTCCCGGCGATCGCGGCCCTGTGGATCGTCCCGCTGCTCGCCTGGGTGATCCGCCCGGCCGCCGGCACGCCCGCCTGGGTACGCGGCGCCGTGCAGGGCGGCGACGAGGAGACGCCGGGCCGGGCGGAGGACGCGGTGCCGTCGCTGCGCGGGGTACTGCTCGCCGGCGTACTCGGCGGCGCCTCGGGCTGGTCCGCCCTCGTCGGCGTGATGGCCGTCCTGCACACCCGGCAGCCGGCGCCCGGGCAGCTGACGCGGCACTTCGCGGTCGGCTACTACGCGTGGGCGCTGGTGGCCCTGGGCGCGGCGGCGGCCACGGCCGCCCTCGTCGCGAGCGCGCGGGCGCGCCGCTTCCGGCTGCTCACGGCGCTCATCGCGGCCCAGGCCGCGACGGCGGTGGCCTTCGCCGGGACGTTCGTCCTCGCCTCCACCGACGGATGCGTCCAGCCGCTGAACACGCTCGTACGGACCTGCGACTGGCGACCCGGCATGTCCTGGCCGGTCTTCCACTACCTCATGGGCCCGGCCCTCCTGCTCGGCGCGCTCACCGCCGTCGTCGCGGCCATGGCGGTGGCGGCCGTGGCGGCGGTACGGAGCTCACGGGGACCGTCGGCGTGGAGCGCGGCCCCCGCGTGGCCGCCCGGTGGGCAGGGGCGCGGAACCGCCGCCCGCCGCGTCTGGGTGGGGGCGTTGTGCGCCGCCGCGCTGGGCGTCACCGCGACGGCGATGGCGGACACGCCGCGGCAGACCTCACGGCCGGGCACGGCCTCGCTCGCACGGACGCCGGACGTGCCCGTGTCCGACCGGACCCGGCAGGTCCAGGTGATCATCTGGTACGCCTACGGCGGAGAGGACCTGGTCGGCCGCTTCATGACCACCTCCCGCGCGTTCACGGGACTTCTCGTCCAGGGGAAGGGCACGATCGAGGAATCCCGGGTCCGCCCCTACTGCGCCGCGTTCCTCCGGATCTCACGGGACGCCGGGGACTACTTCCGGGTGCCCGATCCGCAGGCCCAGTCGCACTGGAAGAGGTTCACCACCCAGTTGGAGGGCGCCGGCCGCACCTGCGAACAGGCCACGGCCCGGTCGGACGGCGAGCTCCTCATGGCGTCGGTGCGGCAACTCGTCGGGGCGGCCGCCTCCGCCAGTGCGACGACCGCGCGGATGAACGCGGTGGCGAGCAAGCTGCCGCTGCCGGGGCCAAGGTCACCGCGCTGAGGCGCCCCTCCCCCGCGCGAGCCGGTGCCGGCTCGCTCGAGAGGGGGATTCCGGGTTCCCTCCGCGCAGCGATGTGCCGGGGTACCGCCGGCTGAGAGCGTTGACGGGACGCAAACGACTCACGCAACTCGCGTGACTCAAGTCGGCGGCCCTGAAAGGCACATCGTGAAACCGAGACCCGCGCCGCACTCCGGCAGCCTCGTCCCACCGGCCGCGAAGGCCGGTGCGGTCGTATGGATCGTCGCCGTCGCGCAGTTCTTCGTCGTCCAGCTCGTCGTGGAGTCCGGCTGGCGCACGCCCTACAGCTGGGCGGCCAACAACATCAGCGACCTGGGCAACATCCACTGCGGGACCTGGGACGCATCGCGGCCCCGGTACGTCTGCTCACCCTGGCACGACGCCATGAACGCCTCGTTCGTGGTGCACGGCGTCCTGCTGCTCGCCGGCACCCTGCTGGCCGGCGCCTGCTGGGGGCGCGGCGGGGCGGCGGTGACCGCCCGAATACTCATGGCCGTCAACGCCGGGGGCTGGGTCCTGGTCGGCCTGGTGCCCGCGGACGCCGACGAGAACGTCCACGTGCTGGGCGCGCTGCTCATCATGGGCCTGGGGAACCTCGGGCTCCTCTGCACGGGGCTCGTCCCCGGCCGGTCCCTGTTCGGCAGGCTGCGCGCCGTCTCGCTCGTCCTGGCCGCCCTCGCGGTGGCCGCGGCGGGGATGTTCTTCGCCCAGGCCGACCCGGGGACCGGGCTGGGCGGCCTGGAACGCGTCGCCGCCTTCGGGGTGGACGCGTGGGCCCTGGTCATGGCGGTCGCGATGCTCCGCGCCGCTCGCGGGGCGGGTGCCGTGACGCCTGAGGCCGTCAGAAGTCGGTGATGGGGCCCAGCCGGCCGGCGACGGGAGCGGTGACGCAGGTGAACCCCAGACGGCCCAGCGCCCGGGTGAGCTCGAGCGCCGTGAAGTCCCGCCGGTCCAGGCCGGTGATCACCTGGCCGACCTGCTTGACGGGATAGGTGCGGTCGTCGATGACGGCGCAGGGGCCGGTGGCGTCCTCGGGCTCGACGCCGGACATCAGCGTCTGCACCTCACTCTTGATGAAGTCGAAGGGAAAACGAGCGATCACGCATCGCATGGAGCCTCATCAGGATGGGAGGAAGAGCTGGCGTCACGGGAAATTCCCCGCTACAGGCCGTGCAGGAAATCGCACGAACGGGTCGAATTAAAATATCGAGCACATTCGGCCGTCGCGACCCCCGACGCGCACACGCCGAGGAATTTCTGTACAAACAGCAAACGCCGGGGATCGCACCCAAGATGCGGGCCCCGGCGCTGCAACACCTGAAGGGATCAGGCGGGGACGATGTTCTCCGCCTGCGGGCCCTTCTGACCCTGCGTGACGTCGAAGCTCACCTTCTGGCCTTCCTGAAGCTCACGGAAGCCCTGGGTGGCGATGTTCGAGTAGTGGGCGAACACGTCGGCGCCGCCGCCGTCCTGCTCGATGAAGCCGAAGCCCTTTTCCGCGTTGAACCACTTCACGGTACCGGTGGCCATGTTTTTCTCCTTCGGGGAAATGCCTTGGACTCACACCTCGTGAGCCTCGCGTCGCCGCGATCGCCCCATCCGGAGAACTCCGGGGTACTAGAAGCCGCCACCGACAAAAAGACGGAAGACAGACATCCGAGGCTATGGGAACCACAACTGCAACTGAAATCGACAGTAGCACGGGCCATCCGCCGCCGTATAGAGATTTCCCGGATCGGCGGGTCCGCGCCGGAAATACCGGCGCCGGCGGACACGTAATTTCTGCCGCCGCCGCAAGAGATATTCATCGCTAGAAAGTCCTTCGTCCCCGCCCCCGCCCGACGGCACGGCCGCACCGGTCCGGGGACGGGGCCCACGCGGCACAAGGCCCTCACCGGCCCAAACCTGCAACGGCCGCGATAGACATCGTTCTCCGCCAGCCGATAAGGTCCCCGCATGGCTCCAGAGGCCCGACAGAACGCCGCGGGCAATCTCGACGACGACGATTACCCCGCCTACACCATGGGCCGCGCCGCCGAGATGATCGGTACCACGCCCGCCTTCCTGCGGGCCCTGGGCGAGGCACGGCTCATCACCCCGCTGAGATCCGGCGGTGGCCACCGCCGCTACTCCCGCTACCAGCTGCGCATCGCCGCACGCGCGCGCGAGCTCGTCGACCAGGGCACCCCGGTCGAGGCCGCCTGCCGCATCATCATCCTCGAGGACCAGCTCGAGGAGGCCCTGCGGCTGAACGAGGAACTGCGCCGCCGCGAGGACCGCCCGGATCGCCCGGACCGGCCCGCCGGCCCCTGACCGGGCGCCCGCACGGGCCGCCGGTCAGCCGTTCCCGCCGTCGTCCCCGCTGACGTCCCCGCCGTCGTCCCCGTCTCCGCCGCCGACGCCGTCCTCGTCCTCGTACGGCGTCTCCTCGGCGATCCGCTCCGCGATCTCGGTGGCCCAGCCGTGGGCCCAGCGGCGCAGTTCCTCGGTGGCGGCGGCGTCCAGACCGTAGGCGGCGAACTCTCCGTCGTCGATCCAGTCGGCCGCCTCCAGGCGGGCCTGGAGATCGGCCGGATCGAACGTGTCGGAGGCGTGCCGGCGGCCGAACTCCTCCAGCTCGAGGAGGGGCCAGCGGGCCGAGGCGGCCTGGACGTCGACGAGGTCCGGGGCCAGGCCCCGGTCGGCCAGGGCGCGCACGCGGGTGCCGACGACGTCCTCGGCGGCGAGGACGAGGCCGTACTCCGTACGGACGGGCGGCCGCCACACCGTCTCCTTGAGGAGGACCACCGTGTGCTCCTCCTCGGTCGTGGCGTCGGTCAGCAGGAGCCGGGCCCCGAGCGGGACGGTGTCGGCCCCGCTCACCCGCCAGCCGCGCTCGGTCAGCCCGGAGCGGACGACCGCCGCGATGTCCTCCATCGGCACCGGGCTGTCGGTGGCCAGCTCCACCTCCCGGCACGGGCGGTCCACCAGGTCGTGCGCCCCCATGGCGTGGCCGCCGGACAGGGCGAGCGGGTACGACGCCCCGACGGCGGCCAGATCGGCGAGCAGCCGCTGGTGCGACCCGGTGAGCCTCATGATCGGGATTATCGCGCAGGCGGGGCCCGCGTGCCGTCAGCGGCCGGGCCAGCCGTCCAGCTGGCGGTGGACCTTGACGGTGGGCCGGGCCGAGTGGTCGGCGGTCGTCGAGGACGGGGCGGCGAGGACGGAGGTGACCTCGGCGGCCAGGGCGTCGGCCTTCTTCCTGAGGTCGGCCGCCGGGAGGCGGGAGGCCCCCAGGGCGTCCAGGCGGCGGTGGATGTCGGCGAGGCGGCGCTGGGCGGCCGGGGTGAGGCGGGTGGCCTTCGGGGTGGAGAGGACGAACTGGTAGGCGCCCGCGAGGGTCTGGCAGCCGGTGCAGTGGTCGTTGATGGCGCGGCCGTTGTTCACGGCGGCGAGCCGGACGTGCTCGCCCGAGAGCGTGATGATCTGGAAGGACAGGGCCACCGACCGGCAGGCGTCGTCGGCGGTGCAGCCCGCCGAGCGGGCGACGGCCCGGTTGTCCACGCGGGCGGCGGCCACCGTGCCGAGCTGGCGGACGGAGAAGCTGTCGCGGAACTGCGTGTGGTGGCGGTGGTCGGCGGTGGTGCGGACGCCGTCGTGCGCGATGGCGACCGCCTCGGCGGCCTGGGCCGGGCCCGCGGTGGCGACCGCGGCGAGGCCGGCGGCCAGCAGGCCGAGGCGCAGGAAGTGACGGGAGGTACGGGACTTCGCAGGCTTCACGGTCTTCTCCTGGAACGGTTCACGGTGATTCACCGCGGTTCACGGTGACGATGGCGGCGACGTGGCCGGCGCGGGTGGCGCCGGGGCGGTGGCCGCCGCGGACGGGCTCGCCGACGGCTCCGGGGCCGGGGCGGGCGTCGGGGACGCGGCCGGGGAGGGCGCGGCCGTGGCGCTGGGCGCCGGCGCGGGCTTGGGCGGGGCGCTCGGCGGCAGGGCGGGCGGGAGCGCGGGGGCATCGTGGGCGGGAGGACGACGGGCACGGGGGCCTTCGTGGGCTGTGCGGCCGGGGCGGGTGCGGCGGCCGGGGCGCCCGGCGGGGCGGGGACCACGGCGGGCACCGGCGTCGGCAGCCCGGGGCGGCCGGCGGAGTGCGCCAGGGCAGCGGCGTCACGACCGGGGCCGCGCCGTCCGGTGCCCAGACGCCCGGCCCGTTCTCCTTGGACGGGTCGTGACCCGGCAGGGTGGGGCTCGGGGACGCCGGGGCGGTGGGCACGTGGGGCTGCAGGATCGGGGCGATCGGCGGCGCGGGCGGCAGCGGCTTGGGCGTGACGCCGCTGGTCCAGGCGTAGGCGAGGGTCGTGGCGACGGCCCCCACGCCCAGGACGAGCCCGATCCTCAGGCGGGGGCGGTCGGCCGTGTAGCGCAGGGCGTTGCGGCCCAGCCGTCCCGAGAGGCGGATGGACAGGTACGTCATGCCGGCCAGCGGAACGATCAGCATGAGGCTGCCGAGCACGCCGGCCAGCCCGGCCGGCAGCTCGCCGGCGGCGAACGCCTCGTAGGTGCCGGTGAGTTGCTGGGTGAGCGAGCGGATGCCGGTGGCGACCAGGCGGGGCAGGTTCCACAGGGCGTAGCAGAGCTCGCCGAGCAGGAAGGGCACCATGGTGAGCACCCAGGTGGTGACGATGACGCGCGTCTTGCGCTTGAGGTCGGCGACGGCGGGATCGGGCTTGCGGCCCGGGATCATGCTGAGCAGGATCGGCTTGATCTTGCCGTAGAGGTCCGGGACGCCGGCGAGGTCGCCGAGGATGAAGTAGCCGTCGAGCCGTACGGCCGGCATCAGTTGTTCGAGCACCTCGAAGTGCCCGAGGTAGACGGCGCAGAGCAGGAACGGCTGGCCGGTGACGAAGTACGCCCCGGTCAGCAGCAGCATGAAGACGACGTTGAAGTACACGCCGCCGAGGTCGGTGCGGATCCGCCCGGCGCGCCCGATCCGGTAGACGTCGGTGACGTCGGTGTACATGGACGGCCAGATCAGGAAGATGCCGCAGCCGATGCAGCCGGGATGCGCGCCGTCGTATCTGCACGCCGAGGCGTGCCCGAATTCATGGAAGACGAGCGAGGCGACGGTGAGCACGAAGACCACGAGCAGCAGCAACGGCTGGTCGAGGACGCTGAGTACGGGTTCCATCGCGCCGTGGAAGCCGAAGAGCCACACGTCCATGGCGACGGCCAGGGACAGCACGGTCGCGACGACGGGCGGGCGGTGCAGCCAGGCGAGCGAGCGGGCGATGACGGCGACCCGCTTCTCGTTGAAGACGACCCGGTGGCCCTTGAGGCTCAGCAGCAGGTCCGAGCGGGGGCCGTGGACCTCGTCGCTCTCCTGGCCCTGCGGCACGGTGATGCCGAGCGGCTCGAGCTTCTTCTCCACCAGGTAGGCGATGTTCTCGCCGCTGACCTCGCGTCCGTATCCGGCGCTGACCTCGGCCGCGACCGCCCGCATGTCGCGCACGCCGTCGATGGCCGACGCGACCAGGTGCAGCAGCCTGGAGAGCTGTACGACCTGGCCGTCGCCGCGCCGGGCGATGTATTTGGGTTCGTTGAAGCCCGAGCCCTGGTATTCGCCGTGCAGCCGCAGTCCGGCGCCGAGCCGCGGGACGACGGCTTCGGCCTCGGACCGCGGCTCGGGCTCCGGCGGCCGCGCGAGCGGCGGCCGGCGGGTGACGTCCTCGGGCTCCCCGGTCCCGTACGCCTCCGGGGCGGCGGTGTACGGAAAGCCGCCGGGCCCCGGCACCGGGGCTCCGGCGTCCCCTGTCCGGACGCCGGACGTCCCGGTGTCGATCTGGAGCGTCGCGGTCTCGCCGATGGCGTGATGGCGACTGCGGCCGGCCTCGTGGTCTCCGACCACCGTCATCCACGTCCTCCCCCTCGGCGAAACCGCTGTTGTTCCCCCCCCCTGTCGACGGACCGCGCCTTCCCCTGGACGCGGCCCGCCGAGTGCGTGGGCCGGGCTACTGCTTGATCGAGATGGCCTGGCTCGCCTCGGACTGCGCGACGGCCCAGGGCGAGCTGTCGTTCACGGCCAGGGACTCGTTGTGCGCGTGGACGGTGGCCACGTGCTTGGTGACGTTCGTGGTGCGGGTGAAGCTGAACTTCAGCTTGCCCAGGGCCTCACGGCCCGGCAGCAGCTCGGCGGACTCGGCTTCGAGCTCGATCGGGTTCATGCTCATGGCTGTGCCTCTCTGTTCCAACGACGTGTGCAACGACGTGCCGTGCGACCGATGCGGCCCGCGGACACCTCTGATGACGTTCTGTTGCACGCCTGTCGCCTACGACGGCGTGCGGCCGCGGTGTACTACCGCCGCGGGGTGCTACTGCTGGATGGCGATCGACTGACCGGCCGCGGACTGGGCCACGGCGTCCGGCGAGCAGACGTTGAGCGCCGTCGAGGAGTTGTGCGCCGTGACGTCGGCGACGTGCTTGGTGACGTTCGTGGTGCGGGTGAAGCTGAACTTCAGCTTGCCCAGGGCCTCACGGCCCGGCAGCAGCTCAGCGGACTCGGCCTCGAGCTCATGCGCGTCGAGCATGGTCGTCCCCCTCCGGGATGGTGTGTCACGTACTGCGCTCTCGGGCACGGGCAGGACCCCCCGGCCTCGCGTCCGATGCGGTCGGACGGCTTGTCCAACGAGATTGGACACTAGCGGCGGGCGTCCGCCCCGCGCAAGCGGTTCGTCTGGACGCCGCCCGTAGAATCGGTTCCACCCGAGGGACGGGCCAGCCGAGAGCCGAACCGCCGAGAGCAGGAAGCGACCGTCAGTGGCCAACGCACTGCAGCAGTTGATGAGACAGCGCCTGGACCGGCAGGGGTGGTCCTACGGAGAGGTCGCCCGCAGGGGCGGCATCCCCCGCTCGACCGTGCACCATCTGGCCACCGCCGAACGCCTGGTGCGCATGCCGCAGCCCGCCACGCTCGAGGGGCTGTCGCGGGGGCTCGACCTGCCCCTGGACACCGTGCGCCGGGCCGCCGCCGAGGCCTGCGGCATCCACCTCTACCCCGCGAGCCAGGACGCCCCGCAGTCCCCGCCGGACCCCGAGGTCGACCTGCTGATCGCGAGCGTCCAGCGGCTGTCCTCCGACGACCGCCGGCATGTGGCCGCGCTGGTCGAGTCGTTGCTCGAACGCGCGCCCAAGGAGTCACCCTCACAGGACTGAACCGGCCGTTTCCCCGGCATCCCGGCGTCCCGGACGCCGCCCTCAACTGCCCCGGTTCCCGGGATGGTTGAATCCAGCGAATATTCCCGTCCGGCCGAGGATCATGCCCGCTCCCGGCTATCGTCTCGACCTGCCGAGGCCAGGGGGAATGCGTGCTCGTTGTCAGTGGTGGCTCGACGTCCAATGCCGTCGTCCGGGGACGCACCGGGGAATCCGTCGTCCTGCTCTCCGGCGACCTGCCCGAAGTGCTCACCGACCGGAGCGTCGACGAACTCCTCGACCTGGCGGCCGCCGTGCTGACCGACGAGGAGATGGGCATGTTCCGCACGTGCCTGGGAGCGCTGCGCCGCGGCGAACGGCTGGGCCGGCGACGGGTGGACGTGGGCGGCGCCGTGCTCACCGTCTACTACGAGGGCTGACCGCGCCGCCTCCGTCCGCGCCGGGCGGGCGCGCCGGCCGGTGCCGGTGACGCGGAGAGCCGCCCCCTGGGATCGCCGGGGGGCGGCTCTCGTGTGCGGGGCGCGCCCCGGTCAGTGGCGGCGGTGCTTGCCGTGCCCGCCGAGCCGGCCGAACAGCCCGCCCGCGTTGCCGGAACCGTTGCCGGAGAGGATCGCGACGTCGTCCAGGATGTGCGACAGCGGGTCGTCGCCGTCGTTGATCACGGAGTTCTCGGTGCACTGCTGCTGCTGCTGCGAGGACAGGATCGGAATGTCCTGGAGGCTGATGGGCACCGCTCCGAGGAGTCCCTGGATACCCAGCTTGCCGATGGCGATGCAGGGCTTGTTGAACGAGCCGTTGATCAGGCCCATCTGAGGGCTCATATAGCCGCCGGTCCAGGTGTTTCCGTACATCTGGGTGGCCCCGTTGGCGTTGTAGAGGTCCTTGGAGTCACCGCCTCCGCCGACGGCCATGGCCGGGGCGGCGGTCCCGCCGACGGCGGAGACGGCGAGCGCGGCCGCGGCCATTACCTTTTTGATCACAGTTGTTCCTTCGCTCCGAGCCGACCGGGCCGACGAATGACAGAGAACACCATGTCTAACCCGGAGCGGTCCGCAAAGGTTATCGGGCTTCATTCATTCGGCCCATGGGAAGACCCGGCCCGATTCTTTTTTCCACACCATAGGGAAACCCCCCGCAGCGGGTCCCGCACACCCGCCGCAGGGGTAATTCCCAGTGGTCCGGACTCCGGTCAGTGACCGTGACCGTACTCGCCGAAGAGCGGGCCGGCGTTCCCCGAGCCGTTGCCCGACAGGATCGGGATCTCGTCCAGGATGTGCGACAGCGGGTCGTCGCCGTCGTTGATCGTGGAGTTGTCGGTGCACTGCTGCTGCTGCTGGGACGTCAGGATCGGGATGTCCTGGAGGTTGATGGGCACCGCCCCGACCAGACCCTGCGCGTTGATCTTCCCGATGCCCAGGCACGGCTTGTTCAGCGTGCCCTGGATCAGGCTCATCTGGGGGCTTTCCTTGCCGCCGGTGTGCGTGTTGCCGTAGCCGGTCTTCGCACCGTTGGCGTTGAAGACATCCTGGTCGTTGCCGATGGCCATCGCGGGGGAAGCGATGACGCCGACCGCGGAAGCCGACAGGGCGGTCGTCGCGAGTACCTTCTTGAGCACGTCAATTGCCTTTCGATCGAGTAGCGCCCCCACTGAGAAAGCGTTCTGAATAACTCCGGCCCATTCGGGAAGTTCCGGGCATTACTCGGGCTTTCACTCATTCGAGCCAGTGGGTGCCGCTACCGCGAAATCGGAATCAACGTGCAAGCCTTCGATAGGAAAAAATTCTGGTCAGCGTGACGTAGCGATACTGCCCGCCACGTTCGCTGCGCAATTCGCCGCGTTCTATGAGGTGGGCGACGGTCCATGGCGTCAGCCCGAGCAACGAGGCCGCGGTCCGCACCGGGACGCTCAGCCCCTCGAAGACCGCGGGGACGGGCTCCTCGGCCGCACCGCCGTCCACCTCGTGGTCCACCGCGTCGTAGTCGTGTACGGCGTAGTAGTCGATCGCGGCAGCAATGTTGTGTGCCATCCCGACGCGCACCATCCCCTCGGTCCAGTCGCGTTTTTCGTACTTGCCGCCAGGCCAGCCAGCTCCGCCGGAAGAGTATGCAGCCCCTAACCGGGCGTCAAGTATGCTTTTTACTTACTTGTCGACAGGTAAGAGACCACTCAACGAAAAATCCCGGCCACAAGGAACCGGCCAGCGGCGGCCGGGTGACGCCACATCACATCGATCGGTTGACCGCGAACACGGTGACCAGCGGAGAGTTTTGTTCACGTCCGTCCGGCGCCGCCGCGGGGGCGGCACCGCCCCGAGCGCCCGGCAGGAAGGCGGCGGGCGCCGCGACCACCGCCCCTACGCCCCCTGGAGTACCGGTGTCGGGCGGTAACCCCGTGCCGATCAGGTCCTGGGGGGCGATCTTTCTCCCCTAACGTGTGCGGGAGGCCCACCTGTACTTACTTGCCAGCGGGTTAGTTGAGTACATGTGCGACGGACGACGGACAGCAGGAGAGTGAGCCCATGGGCAGCACGCCACAGCCCCGCAAGAGCGACACCCGCGAGCGCATTCAGAAGACGGCACTGGACCTGTTCGTGTCACGGGGCTACGAGAAGACGTCGCTGCGCGAGATCGCCGAGGAGCTCGGGGTCACCAAGGCCGCGCTGTACTACCACTTCAAGACCAAGGAGGACATTCTCAGCGCCCTCTCCGAGCAGCTCGGGCGGCCCGTCGACGAGCTCATCGCCTGGGGCGAGGCCCAGCCCCCCACCCTGGAGACCAAGCGCGAACTGCTGCGCCGCTACAGCGCCGCCCTGCGGGACGCCGCCCCGATCTACCGCATCCTGCAGGAGAACCAGGCGACGCTGCGCGAGCTGACCATCGGCGAGACGCTGCACCGGCGGGTGACCGCCGTCTCCACGCTCATCCAGTCGGGTGACGGGGCGTTGGAGAGCTCCGTACGGTCCTCCAGCGCCCTGCTGACGGTCCATTTCGGAACCTTCGCCCTGGACGGCGTGAAGGGCGACCCCGAGGACAAGCGTGCCGCCCTCCTGCAGGTCGCCCTGGAGATCCTGGACTCGGCCGGCCGCGCGGAGGCGAAGCCGGCCGCGGTCCGGTGACCCCGCACGGCCCCCGCGAGCACTCCATACCGTCGAGTCGGTTTGATGGCTCGCCGCAGGGCCGCCGGCGGGTCCGGGCCGCTTCCCGGAACGGATCCGCCCCGTCAGCCGGCGGCGATCAGCTGCCCGTCCTCCGCCCGGCCCGCGCTCCGCTCCGCCTCGGCCAGCGCCAGGGCGCGGGGACCGCGGCCGGGGCTCATGTCGAGCCGGGCCAGCACCGAGGGCACCGCCACGCTGGGCATCAGGTGCTCGTAGAGCACGATGGCCCGGCGCTCGAGGTCGGCGCGGTTGGTGACCGCCTGGGACATGGTGTTGATGCCCGCGTACGCGCCGACGATCAGCTCGGCGGTGTCGTCCGGCACCACATGGGGCAGCACCTCGCCGCGCTCCTTGCCCTCCACCAGGACCCGGGTGTGCACCTCGGTCCAGCCGTTGAAGGGGCTGGCGCGGTTGAGGTTCGACGAGCCGTGCTCGAGCGTCAGCCGGACGCTGCCGCGCAGCAGCGGGTCCTCGACCATCCGACAGGCGAAGATCATTCCCATGTCGACCAGCTGCTGCATCTTGCAGGTGCCGGCCAGGTCGGAAGGATCGGGGACGGTCGACATCTGGGCGTCTATCACCGCGAGCGCCAGTTCCTCCTTGGAGGCGAAGTGGAAATACAGCGCCCCCTTGGTCACCTCGGCCCGCGCCAGGATCTCCGTAATGGTGGCGGCGTCGTAGCCCCGCTCGTCGAACACCACCGCGGCCGCTTCCAGAATGGACTGGCGAGTCCTGATCGCACGGTCCTGCTTTGCCACGGTTGCCTCCGGATCAATTGGGTCTCTTCGCCGCAAGTCGGCGGCGAGGACGACGGGTGCACCCCCCTGGTGCGGTTGTCGCCCCCGAAATCAAACCGGCGAGTCCGTATCCTATCAAGCCCGGCCTCGCAATCTGGCGCAATTCTCACCCTGGTGAATGTCTTCCGCCAGGTCGAATCGCAGTGGCCGAATCACACCATGGTGAATCCGCCGTCCACCGGCACCGTGGCGCCGGTGACAAAGGACGCCCGGTCGCTGAGCAGCCAGGCGGCGGCCTCCGCGATCTCCTCGGGCTCCGCCGTGCGGGGCTGCGGCGTCGCCGCGTGCAGCGCCTCCTCGATGCCCGGGTTCTGGGCGAACCAGTCCGCGACGACCTCGCTGCGGGTGGTGCCCGGGGCCACGGCGTTGACCCGGATCCCCTGGGCGGCGTACTCCGCGGCGGCCGCCTTCGTGAAGCCGATGACCGCGTGCTTGGCCGCCACGTACGGGGCCGCGACCGGCGTCGCCAACAGGCCTCCGACGCTGCTGTTGTTGACGATCGTGCCGCCGCCGTTGGCCAGCATCGCGGCGATCTCGTCGCGCAGACAGTTCCACACGCCGCGGGCGTTGACGTCCATGATGCTGTCGTACGCGGCGTCGTCCATCAGGTGCAGCGGGGTGCGCCCCATGCCCCAGCCGGCGTTGTTGAACGCCGAGTCCAGCCGCCCGTACCGCTCGAGGACGAAGCCCACGGCGCGCCGGGTGTCCTCGCGCCGGGAGACGTCCGTGACCACGTACGCGGCCTCGGCGCCCGTGCCCCGCAGCTCCTCCACCAGCTCGCGCAGCCGGTCCTCGCGCCGGGCCGCCAGCACCACCGTGGCCCCCTCGCGCGCGAACACCCGCGCGGACGCGGCGCCGATGCCGCTGCTGGCTCCCGTGATCAGTGCGACCCTGCCCCGGAGCAGCCCGTGCTCACCGGCCATCATGCGTACCCTTTTTCTTCCTCGTCTGCGCCGGACCCCGACCACAGGGTTCCGGCCTCGGTCTCCGCGTCGACCGTGCGCAGCAGCGCCTCGTCGATCGCGGACAGTGAACCGACCACGTGCCGCACGCCCACCGCGCGCATCAGCTCGCCCTGGAAGCCGTGCGGGAAACCGGAGGGGTGGCCGATGAAGGCGGTGCCGAGAGTGCGCGCCGTCTCCGCGACGCGGGCGACGTCGTCGATGAACAGCGCCTCGTCGGGACGCAGTCCGAAGACGCCCTCGGCGATCTCGGTGATGCCTGGCCGGAAATCGTTGGTGCACACATACCCGGGGCCGTCGAAGAGCGCGGCGTGCTCTCCGAGGTACCGGGTGAAGTGGGAGGCGTCGAGTCCGCCGTAACAGACCGTGCGCAGCCCGAGGGCGCGGAGCCGGTGCAGCAGGTCCAGGGCGCCGTCGAGGAGGCGGATCGGGTCGCTCGCGAGGTAGTCGGCGCGCTCCTCGAAATAGGCCTCGAGGACGCGTTCGGGGGCCCAGTCCAGGCCGGCCGCCTCGCCCATGGCGCGGGCGGCCACCAGCTGCGGCTGGGAGAAGACGGCCCGCTCGACATCGGCGGTGTAGCGCCCGCCGCGACGGGTGACGAAGCGGTGGATCATCGGACTGAACGTGTCATTGAGAAGGACGCCGTCGATATTGACGGCGGCCAGTCGTATCCGGCTCAGCGGAGCGGCCACTATCGACCTCCATTGTTGGGGGAAGAGCCTCGAAATTAAACCGTCCCGTCCGGATGTTCCGCACGCGAGAGGTAACTCACATCGGGGCTGATCGGCCGTCAACCGCCTTGTATCTTGGCCCCCCGGAGGGCGTTGGCCGGGGAAACCGTAGCACTTTAAAAGAAAACCCGATGGCGCGCACCTTGACATTGGCGGCCATCCGGCCCGCTCTTCTTATCGACTGAGGGGGAAACATGTACCCGTCCACGACCGTGCCGGGGTCCTTCGCGCCCGATCTGCCCCGGCTGACGACGACCGTGCCCCGCGAGTTCGTCCATCGCGCGGCCGTGGCGGAGGTGCTGCTCACCGGGTGGAGCCGGGTGGACGAGGAGCGCTTTCGCGTCCGCGCCCAATGGCCACGCGGGCACAGCTTCTTCACGCCGGTGAGCGGCGGGTGGCACGACCCCATGATGGTCGCCGAGACGGTCCGCCAGGTCGGCTCGCTCCTGGCCCACGCGGAGTTCGACGTCCCCCTCGGCTACCAGTTCCTGATGTGGCACCTGGACTACGCGGTCCACACCGAGCACCTGGCGATCGGGGCGGCGCCCGCCGAGCTGGTGCTGGACGTCGTCTGCTCGGAGGTACGGCGGCGGGGGCGGGTCCTGACCGGCATGCGCTACGACGTCGCCGTCCACCGCGACGGCGCGGTCGCCGCGACCGGCAGCGCGTCCTTCACCTGCACCTCGCCGGAGGTATACCGCAGGATCCGCGGCCCCCGGCTGCCGGGCACCCCCACCGAGGCGGGCTCGCCGCCCGTGGCACCCGAACACGTGGGCCGCGCCTCGGCCTTCGACGTGGTCCTGGGCGGCGACGACCGGGACCGCCCGGGGCGCTGGCTCCTGCGGGCCGACGGCCGGCACCCCATACTCTTCGACCACCCCGTCGACCACATCCCCGGCATGGTGCTGCTGGAGGCCGCCCGGCAGGCCGCCACCGCCCTGGCCCCGCACCCGGTGGTCTTCCCCGCGTCCCTGACCGGCGCCTTCCACCGCTACGCCGAGCTGGACAGCCCCGTACGGATAGCCGCCGACCGCGACGACCCGGACGCGTCGGGGTCCTTCGTCACCCGCGTCAGCGGGCATCAGGACGACGAGCTGCTCTTCTCCTGCACGATCTCGGCGGCTCCCCCGCCCGCCGGTCCCGCGGCGGTGTGAGACCGCCGGGTCATTCGCCGGACGGCTGGTCGCCGTCCTGCTCCGCCTCGTCCTTGGACGCCCCGTCCTCGGCGCTCTTCTTCTTCTCCTCCTCCGCGCGCTTCTTCTCCTCCTCCTTCCTCTGCTCTTCCTTCTTCTTTTCCTCCTCGCGCCGCTTGTCGCCCGGCTTCTGCTTGTCCGCCGTGTCCTGCGGGAAGGTGAGCTGCTTTCCCATCCATTCCAGCGTCGGGGAGATCTCCCGCCGCCACGTGGTGAAGTTGTGGCTGCCCGACGGAAGAATGATCTTCGCGGCCGTCATGGGTTCCTTGACCGCGGCGAGGAACTTCTTCGTCTCCTCGTAGTTCTTCTCGCCCTTTTCGCTGCTGGTGACGAGCACCGACACATGCGGAACGGGCAGATTCTTCAGCCGCCAGATCAGGTCGTGCTCGCGCTGCCGCTTGCGGCCCGCCTCGTCGTCGCCGAAGAGCTTTCCGGTGGTGAGATCATTCTTGATCTTGTAATCGGCGGACAGGGCGCCCGCGACGGGATAGATCCCAGGCTGGCGCATGGCCAGTTCGAGGGCGCAGGTGCCGCCCGAGGAATAGCCCATGACGCCCCAGGCGCTCGCCTCGTGGCCGACCCGGTAGGCGCTCCTGAGGGCTTCGGGAAGGTCCTTGGTGAAATACGTCTCCGCCTGCGGGCCGTCGGGGACGTCCACGCATTCGGTGTCGCGCGGCGGGGCGATGGTCGGCCGGACCATCACCACGATGGTGGGCTGCATCCGGCGCTCGGAGATGAGGGTGCTCGCGGTCTTCGGGACCTGCAGATACTGGGAAAGGTTGTTGATGCCGCCCGGATAGCCGCTGATGGCCACGATGACGGGGAAGCGGGCCCGCTCGTACTGCTTCTGGAAATACTGCGGCGGAAGATAGACGAAGGCGGGCTCGATCACGTTGGCCCGGCGGGCGACCAGGCGCACCGACTCCAGGGCGCCGACCCGGTCCCGGGGGCCCTTGGGCAGCGCGGCCCGGTCGAGGCCCTCGGAGCCCGCCGGGCGCACCAGGCCGCCCTTGCCCGCGTCGACCCGGGCGTTGCCGCCGGCCTCGGCGGCCCCCTGGGTGACCTGCCCCTGCGACCGGTCGTACCTGCCGATCAGCTCGCCCCAGGTGCCGAAGAAGCTGTTGGCGGAATTCACCGCGAGCAGCACCGTGGACATGATCGTCAACTGGGTCACCAGGATCGCGCCGAGGCGTCCCAGGACGGGCAGCGGGCCCCGCCCGGCGAGCCTCGGCCAGAGCCATATCGTGAGCCCCACACACACAATGGCGACGAACGCCACCGTGTACAAGAGTGACCGGCTGGTCAGGCCCATGCGCCCCTCAACTCCCTGCCCCCGTGGTGGGTACTCATGTTCGGTCCGGCAATAGTCACCGATAAAGAGGCGGGAACGGGCGGACAGGGTTGCCCTATGACCGTTTATTGCCCCGCTCTTGTCCTGCCGGTGTCCTGTTCTTCTCCCGGCGTTCCCGGCAACGAATCCCGGCTCGGGCCGGTTACCCGCGATGGATGACGGCGAGCCGACGCGCAGATGGAGGCTGGCCGAACCCTGCCTTCCGCTGGATGGTGAAAAGACGGCTCCGCGGTGGGGGCACCGCCCGGTGGCAGCCGGGGAAGGGCCGGTGGAGGTGGGCGAGATGACCGGCACGACACACGGCCCCGGGCACGGCGCGGCCAATCCCTATCTGAGTGGCCTCTACGCGCCGGTGCGGGACGAGACGACGGCGGTCGACCTGCCGGTGACCGGCACGCTTCCCGAGTCCCTGCGCGGCCGTTACCTGCGCAACGGTCCCAACCCGCTGCACGTGGACGACCCGGCCGGCTACCACTGGTTCGGCGGCGAGGGCATGATCCACGGCGTGCGGCTGCGCGACGGCCGCGCCGAGTGGTACCGCAACCGCTGGGTGCGCTCGGACGCGGTGGCCGGGCGGCTCGGCGAGAAGCTGCTGCACGGCCCGCGCCACCTGGACATGGACTTCGCGCCCAACACCCATGTGCAGTTCTTCGCCGGGCACTGCCTGGCGCTGGTCGAGGGCGGCACCCTGCCCTACGAGCTCGACCCGGAGCTCTACACGATCGGGCCGTTCGACTTCCACGGCACGCTGCCGGGCGGGCTGTCCGCGCACCCCGTCGTCGACCCGCGCAACGGCGAGCTGCACGCGGTGTCCTACTGCCTGGCCTGGCCGTATGTGCAGTACGTCGTCGCCGGCGTCGACGGACGGATCCGCCGGCACGTGGAGATCCCCGTCCCGGGGCATCCGATGATGCACGCCTTCTCGCTCACCGAGCGGTACGTGCTGCTGTACGACCTCCCGGTCGTCTTCGCCGGGAACGGCCGTGCGGACGGCCCGCATCCGGCCTGGGTCCCCGGGCGGCCGGCCCGCCTGGGGGTGCTGCCGCGCGAGGGGGCCGCGCACGAGGTGCGCTGGCTGGAGACGGACCCCTGCTTCGTCTTCCACCCCATGAACGCCTTCGAGCACGACGGCCGCTTCATCACCGTGCACCTCGTCCGCTACGACCGTTTCTTCGACACCGGCCGCCCCCGGCCCGGCGAGCGGACGGCGCACCTGGAGCGCTGGACCGTCGACCTGGCCGCGGGGACCGTGCGGCGGCAGCGGGTGGACGACCGCCCGGTGGAGTACCCCCGCGTCGACCCGCGCCGGCTGAGCCGGCCGCACCGCTACGGCTACGCCATGCGCGAGCGGACGGCGGAGGCGGACACCGCCCTGCTCAAGTACGACCTGGAGCGCGGCAGCTGCGTGGAGTTCGAGGTTCCGGCGGGCGGCGACGTGGGCGAGGGGGTGTTCGTCCCCGCGGCGCCGCACGCGGCCGAGGACGACGGCTGGGTGCTGGCGTACGCCTACGCGCCGGAGCGCGCCGCCACGGACCTGGTGGTGCTGGCCGCCCAGGACTTCGCGGCCGGGCCCGTGGCGCGCGTCCATCTGCCGGTACGGGTGCCGCTGGGCTTTCACGGCAACTGGATTCCCGATCACGAATGACCGGAGACGCACCGCTACAGACCACAATGCCCCGGGATGACACGTACTGACGGCGTGTCGGGTGTGAACGGACGGGACCGGACTTGACGGCTAGCCTTACGTAGTCGCCAGCCAGGGGATTTATCCCCGCACTACGGACAATTCACTCGCACCCGAGACACATGAAGGACATCTCCCCATGGGCATTCGGAGTCTGCTGCGGAACGCGTTCGGCCGGTCCAGAACAGCCGGGCGCGACGAACCGAGCCTGCCTCAGCAGAGTGCGGGGCCCGACGACAGCGCCGCCGCCGCCGTGTCCGTCCCGGCCCAGTCGACCGCCGAGACCGCGGACCGCACCCGCCCCACCGTCCCCGACCCCGGCCCGCTCGGCCCGATCCCCACGCCCGGCCCGCCCCGGCCCCAGCCGGTCCCCGAGCCCGAGCCCGAGCCCCGCCCCATGCCGTCCCCGAAGCCCGTTCCCGAGCCGGAGCCGGCCCCGAGGCCCGCACCGGGCCCCTTCCCCGAGCCCACCCCTGGCCCGGAACCCGAGCCCTCCCCCGCGATGACGGCCGCCGGTGACGGCGCCCCGGCCGTCAGCCTGGAGAAGGTCCGCCAGACCGCGCCCGGCCTGGTGAGCCTCTACAAGTCCGCCGGCGTCTCACTGCGCAAGCAGGGCCTGGCCGGACAGCGCGCGGCCGTCTACCTGGTCCTCGACCGGTCGGGCTCCATGCGCGGCTACTACAAGGACGGCACCGTCCAGCACCTCGCCGAGCAGGCGCTGGGACTCGCGGCCAACCTGGACGACGACGGCGTCGTGCCCGTCGTCTTCTTCTCCACCGACGTCGACGGCACCGCCGAGCTCGACCTGAGCGACTACGACGGCCGGATCCAGGAGCTGCACGAGTCCTACGGGCACATGGGCCGCACCAACTACCACTGGGCCATCGAGGCCGTCGTCGACCACTACACGAAGTCGGGCGCGACCGACCCGGCCTTCGTCATCTTCCAGACCGACGGCGCCCCGTACAGCAAGCCGGCCGCCGAGCGGGCGCTGTGCGAGGCGGCGAAGCTGCCGATCTTCTGGCAGTTCGTGGGATTCGGCGACCCCGAGGGCAAGGGCTTCGACTTCCTGCGCAAGCTGGACGACCTGCCGGTGCCGGAGAAGCGCGTGGTCGACAACGCCGGCTTCTTCCACGCAGGCCGCGACCCGCGGCTGGTGTCGGACGACGAGCTCTACCGGGAACTGATGGTCGAGTTCCCCGAGTGGTTGTCCGAGGCGCGCGCCGCCGGGATCGTGCGCTAGCGAGCGCTCCGGGCCGTACGGGGGCCGCCCGCCATGGCCGGCGGGCGGCCCTCGTCGTGCGGAGCGCCCATCGAAATATCACTCTCCGTGCCGACCCTCCGGCTGATCAGGTTCCGTCCCAGTGGGCATGCATAAGGCGTGAGCAAAGACATTCCCGCCGGCGCCTATGCCGTCGATACCAGGACCGGCCGGCTCGGACAGGTCATGGACCACCACGCCGGTTACGTACAGCTACGACCGCCGCGCGGCGGGCTCGAGTGGAACTGCCCGCCCGAGCACGCGCGGCCCGTGGCCGAGGAGGAGACGGCCGAGGGCGAGCGGAGGTGGCGCCCATGACTGCACGAACGGTTTTCCTCTTCGGGACCTGGACGCTGCAGCCCGACCAGGAGCCCGACGCGGAGCCGCTGACCTACGCCATGGAGTGCGCGGTGTGCGGGGCCGCCTCGGAGCCGAGCGAGGACGCGTCGGTGGCCCAGAGCTGGACCTTCAAGCACGCCGGGCGCAACCCCGCGCACCACACGTACAGAGAGCTGATCACCCGGCCCTGGCGGGCCTGGATGCGTTGACACAGCCGTCATAAACACCGCCCGTCCCGCCCCTGGCCCTCGGATACGCTAAAGGTGCACCTCAACCTGAACACACACCGACCAGGGAGCAGCCGCAATGGCTCGACACCTCATCACCAGCGCCCTTCCGTACATCAACGGGATCAAGCACCTGGGCAACATGGTGGGGTCCATGCTCCCGGCGGACGTCTACACCCGCTTCCTGCGCCAGACCGGCCGCGAGGCGCTGTACATCTGCGCGACCGACGAGCACGGCACGCCCGCCGAGCTGGCCGCCAAGGAAGCCGCGCTGCCCGTCGCCGAGTTCTGCGCCCAGCAGCACGAGGCGCAGAAGGCCGTCTACGACGGCTTCGCGCTGTCCTTCGACTACTTCGGCCGCAGCTCCTCGCCGGAGAACCGCGAGATCACCCAGCACTTCGCCCGCCAGCTGCAGAAGAACGGGTTCATCGAGGAGCGCTCGATCCGCCAGGTGTACTCCCTGGCCGACGGCCGCTTCCTGCCCGACCGCTACATCGTCGGCACCTGCCCGCACTGCGGCTACGACAAGGCCCGCGGCGACCAGTGCGAGAACTGCACCCGCGTCCTGGACCCGACCGACCTGATCGACGCCCGTTCGGCGATCAGCGGCAGCGGCGAGCTGGAGGTCCGCGAGACCAAGCACCTCTTCCTCCTGCAGTCGAAGCTGCAGGGCGAGGTCGAGGCCTGGATCGACGAGCACGGCAAGGACTGGCCCGTCCTGGCCTCCTCGATCGCCCGCAAGTGGCTGACCGAGGGCCTGAACGACCGCGCCATCACCCGCGACCTGGACTGGGGCGTGCCCGTCCCGGCCGACACCTGGCCGGAGCTGGCGGCCGAGGGCAAGGTCTTCTACGTCTGGTTCGACGCGCCGATCGAGTACATCGGCGCCACCAAGGAGTGGGCGAGCCAGGACGAGGCGAACCGCGACTGGAAGTCGTGGTGGTACGAGGCCGACGACGTGCGCTACACGCAGTTCATGGCCAAGGACAACGTCCCCTTCCACACGGTGATGTTCCCGGCCACCGAGCTCGGCACCCGTGAGCCCTGGAAGAAGGTCGACTACGTCAAGGCCTTCAACTGGCTGACGTACTACGGCGGCAAGTTCTCCACCTCGCAGAAGCGCGGCATCTTCACCGACGCCGCCCTGGAGATCCTGCCGGCCGACTACTGGCGCTACTTCCTCATCGCCAACGCGCCGGAGTCGGACGACACCTCCTTCACCTGGGAGCACTTCGCCGCCTCGGTGAACAAGGACCTCGCCGACACCCTCGGCAACTTCGTCAACCGCGTGCTGTCGTTCTCGCGCAAGCGCTTCGGCGACAACGTCCCCGCGGGCAACGAGGAGGGCGAGGCCGAGGCGCAGCTGGGCCACCAGATCGCGGAGCTGCTCGCGGAGTACGAGCGGCACATGGAGGAGCTGCAGTTCCGCAAGGCCGCGCAGGCGCTGCGCGCCCTGTGGAGCGCGGGCAACTCCTACCTGGAGACCAAGGCCCCCTGGCTGGAGATCAAGACCGACCCCGAGGGCGCCGCGCTCACGCTGCGCACGGCGATGAACCTCATCCACCTCTACGCGGTCGTCTCCGAGCCCTTCATCCCGGCCTCGGCCGCGGCCATGCGCTCGGCCTTCCAGCTCGAGGGCGACACCGCGACCTGGGTCACCCAGGACGAGGCCCGCTCGCTGACCTTCGTCCCGGCGGGCACGCCCTTCACCGTGCCGCCGGTGCTCTTCGCGAAGATCACCGAGGACGACCTGGCCTCGTACGTCGAGCGCTTCGGCGGCGGTGACGGCGAGGCGTAGGCACCGCCTTCCACACGGACGAAGGGCCCGGAACCGACGCGGTTCCGGGCCCTTCGCGCGCCCGTTGATCGTTCGGCAATCGATCGTTCAGCCCGCCCGGTGACCATGAGGGAGTCGATACTCGGGGGAAGACGAGGAAGAGCAGTGTTCGAGAAACGCATCACCGTGAACGTCCGGGCCGCCGACGAACTGGGCCGTCATCGCGTCATCAGGCAGCTGCGGACCCTGCCCGGGGTCGGCGTCGTCCGGGGGGACGAGGACGCCACCGTGGACATCCTGATCATGGGACGGCACGACGACGCCGCCCCCGGCGAGCTGCGCCGGCTGGCGCGCGCGGGCCGCGCGCCGCTGGTGGTGGTCGCCGAGGAACTGGGCGAGACGGAGCTGATGGCCGTGGCGGAGTACGGCGTGCGGTCCGTGCTGTGGGGCGAGAGGCTGACGCCGGGCCGGCTGTCGCGGGCGGTCCACCAGGCGGCGGGCTGCTGCCCGAGAGTGCCGATAACCGCCGCCCTGGTCTGACCGCCCCCGAACGTGCGAACGCCGCCGGGCGGGCTCGGTGTCGAGCCCGCCCGGCGGCGTTCACGCGGTACGGGTGTTACTTCGCCTGCGGCTTGCGGAGCGAGAGGTGGAGCTCCTTCAGGCGGGCCTCGTCGACCTCGCTCGGGGCGCCCATCAGCAGGTCCTGCGCGTTGCCGTTGAGCGGGAACGCGATGGTCTCGCGGATGTTCGGCTCGTCGGCCAGCAGCATCACGATGCGGTCGACGCCCGGGGCGATGCCGCCGTGCGGCGGGGCGCCGAACTTGAAGGCGCGCAGCATGCCGCCGAACTCCTTCTCGACCTCGTCCTTCGAGTAACCGGCGATCTCGAAGGCCTTGTACATGACCTCGGGCTCGTGGTTACGGATGGCGCCGGAGGACAGCTCGGTGCCGTTGCAGACGATGTCGTACTGCCAGGCCAGGATGTCCAGCGGGTCCATCGTCTCCAGGGCCGTCAGGCCGCCCTGGGGCATGGAGAAGGGGTTGTGGGAGAACTCGATCTTGCCGGTCTCCTCGTCCTTCTCGAACATCGGGAAGTCGACGATCCAGCAGAAGCGGAAGACGTTCTCCTCGAACTGGCCGGCGCGCTTGGCGGCCTCGACGCGCACGGCGCCCATGATCTTGGAGACCTCGTCGAACTCGCCGGCGCCGAAGAAGATCGCGTGGCCGGGCTCGAGGCCCAGGCGCTCGGCGAGGGCCTTGACGTTCTCCTCGGTGAGGAACTTGGCGATCGGGCCGGTCAGGGCGTTGCCCTCACCGACGCGGACCCAGGCGAGGCCCTTGGCGCCGTGCTCGACGGCGAACTCGCCGAGGCCGTCGAAGAACTTGCGCGACTGGTCCTGGAGGGCCGGCACGGCCAGCGCACGGACGTGCTTGCCGGCGAAGGCCTTGAACTCCGAGCCGGCGAAGACGTCGCTGACGTCGACGAGCTCCAGCTTGGCGCGCAGGTCCGGCTTGTCGGAGCCGTACTTGAGCATCGCCTCGCGGAAGGGGATCCGCGGGAACGGCGAGGTGACGTGGCGGCCGTTGCCGAACTCCTCGAAGAGGTCGGTCATGACCTTCTCGATGACCTGGAAGACGTCCTCCTGCTCGACGAAGGACATCTCCATGTCGAGCTGGTAGAACTCGCCCGGCGAGCGGTCGGCGCGGGCGTCCTCGTCGCGGAAGCAGGGCGCGATCTGGAAGTAGCGGTCGAAGCCCGCGATCATCAGCAGCTGCTTGAACTGCTGCGGGGCCTGCGGCAGCGCGTAGAACTTGCCGGCGTGCAGACGCGAGGGCACCAGGAAGTCGCGCGCGCCCTCGGGAGAGGTGGCGGACAGGATCGGGGTGGCCAGCTCGTTGAAGCCGAGGTTGGTCATCTTCTCGCGGATGGAGGCGATGACGGCCGAGCGCAGCATGATGTTGCTGTGCATGCGCTCGCGGCGCAGGTCGAGGAAGCGGTACTCCAGGCGGCGCTCCTCGTTCACCCCGTCCTCGGCGTTGATCGTGAAGGGGATCTGCTCGGCCGCGCCGAGCACCTCCACCTCCGTGACCTCGATCTCGATCTCGCCGGTGGGCAGCTCGGGGTTGACGTTCTCGGCGCCACGGCTCATGACCTTGCCGTCGACGCGGACGACGGTCTCCTTGGTCAGGTGGCTGAGGGCCTCGTTGGCGGCGGTGCCGGGGCGGGCCACGAGCTGGACCAGGCCGTGGTGGTCCCGCAGGTCGATGAAGAGGATGCCGCCCAGGTCGCGCCGATTGTGCAGCCAGCCACTCAGACGGACGTCGGTGTCGACGTCAGCCGCACGGAGCTCGCCGCAGTTGTGGGACCGGTACCGATGCATCGTTCATCCAAGTCGGGTCGAGGGCGTTGGTCGTATAGCGCGCCGTGCCGAGCTGCACAGGGCGCCCGCACCGGGTTACCGTGCGGGCAGTGTGCATACAGCACCCAGCAAGGGTATCGCCCCACCCGGCATCGGTGGTCTCTGCTGCGCATACCTGCATAAAGTGGGGCAATGCGCACCGAGGACGTACTGGCCGCCGTCGCGACCGGGCTGTGGCACTGGGACAACGCCTCGCGCAGGGCCACCTTCGACGCCGAGGCCGCGCGGCTGCTGGGCATGCCCCCCACCCGCGTGGAGCTGACCGAATCCGCCGCCCGCGCCCGCTTCCACGCCGTGGACTGGGTGGAGGTCCAGGGCATCATCAACCTCGCCGTGGCCGAGGGCACCCTCGCCGAGGCCCGGATCCGGGTCGTCGACGAGGAGGGCCGGGTCCTGCGGACCGTACGCAGCCGCACCAGGCCCGTCGGACGCGACGGCGACTACACCCTCGTCGGCACCATCGAGGAGGTCCCCGAGCCGCAGCCGGGCACCACCGCCGCCCGCACCCCGGTCACGGGCGACTGGCGGCGCAACCGCGAGGCCTTCCTGCTGGACGCCGGCCGGGCGCTGGCCGAGGCGCGCTCGACGGCCGAGGTGCTGCGGGTGGCGGCGACGCTGTCGATGCCCGGCTTCGAGCCGTCGGGGCTGGCCGTCTTCGTCGGCGAGGGCGGCCGGGTCAAGCTCATCGGGCACCACGGCTACGCGCCGGGCGACATGGAGGAGTTCCTCGACCAGCCCATGGACACCGGCGACCCGGCCGCCGAGGTGATCCGCACCGGGCGCGCCGTCTACCTGCCCTCCCCCGAGGACTACAACCGCCGCTTCCCGGCCATCTACCCCCTCGTGGAGCGCTTCGGCCGGCGGTCCTGGGCCTTTCTGCCGCTGATCAACGCGGGCCGCACCATCGGCGCCTGGATGGCCGGCTTCAGCGTCCCGGTCTCCTTCACCCCCGACGAGCGCTCGGTGCTCACCACCGTCGCCCGGATGCTCGCCCAGGCGCTCGGCCGGGCCAGCGTCCACGAGTCCGAGCGCGAGCTGACCGTCGGCCTGCAGCGCTCGATGATGCCCACGCTGCGGCCCGACGTCCCCGGCATGTCCGTCGCCGCGCGCTACGTGCCCACCGGCGGCGGCCTGGAGGTGGGCGGCGACTGGTACGACATGATCCCGCTGCCCAACGGAAAGATCGCCCTGGTCATCGGGGACGTCCAGGGACACGACGTGCGCGCCGCAGGGCTCATGGGGCAGCTGCGGATCGCCCTGCGCGCGTACGCCTCCGAGGGCCACCACCCCGACGCCGTGCTCTCGCGCGCCTCCCGCTTCCTGGCCGGCATCAACGACGACGTGGACTCCGGCGAGCCGTCCGCCGACCAGCGCTTCGCCACCTGCCTCTACATCGAGGCCTGCCCCGACAGCGGACTGCTGGTCATCGCCCGCGCCGGCCACCCGGACCCCGCGATCCGGCTCAGCGACGGCACCATGCTCGTACGCCCCACGGCGGGCGGGCTGCCGCTGGGCATCGTGCCCGACACCGACTACCCCATCACCCGGATCACCCTCGAGCCCGGCGAGACGATGCTGGTCTGCACCGACGGCCTGATCGAGACGGGCGGCCACGACCTGGAGACCGGCTGGAACCGGCTGCGGGAGGTCGTCGAGGGGCATCCGGGGGACGGCGACGGCGGCAATCTCGAGAAGCTCGCCGACGCCCTCGTCCAGGCCGTCCACGGGCCGCCCTCGCACTACACCACCGGGCCGCTCATCGACCGCCGCGAGGACGACATCGCCCTGCTGCTCCTGCGCCGCGAGCTCCCGGCGCCCACCGAGGTGGGCGCGCCGCCCGTCACGCCGCGGCCGCCCCGGCGCACGGTGCTGACCATCGCCCAGGCCGAGCCCGAGCGGATCGCCGAGGCCCGCCGGCACATCCGCGACCTCATGCACGACTGGCCCGACCCGGACCAGACCGACTCGGCGGTGCTGATGGTCTCCGAGATGGTCACCAACGTGCTGGTCCACACGGACGGGGACGCGCTGCTGATCGCCGAGATATCGGGGCGGCCGGGCGAGCGGCGGATACGGGTCGACGTCGAGGACGCCAGCGACGAGCTGCCGCACCGCCGGCAGCCGGGGGAGATGGCCTCCTCCGGGCGCGGGCTGGTGCTGATGGAGCTGCTCGCCGAGGCGTGGGGCGTCGATCCCCGGGGCGAGGGCAAGAACATCTGGTTCGAGCTCTTCGAGCCCGCCCGGGAGACGGACTTCGACGCGATCACCTGATCCGTCCCCCGCCGGTGCCGGCCGGCGGGCGCGGCTGGTTGCGGCAGTACTCCGCCGGGGTGAGCCTGGAATCAGGGGACTCCGGGTTCATCACGCGGACGAGGAGAGCTCATGAGCCAGAACCCGTGGCAGGACCGCCAACCCCCTCCGGAGGACCGGCCCCCTTCCCGGCCTCCGCCGGGCAGCGAAGAACCCACCCGTGCCGACGGCGGTCCGGGATATCCGCCGCCGCCCCCACCGCAGGGCCGGCCCCAGGGAAACCCGCAGCCCGGCACGGGCCCGCAGCCCGGCTCCTGGCCGCCCCCGCCGGGCGCCCAGCAGCAGCCGGGCCCGTACGCCCCGCAGGGCACGTACCCTCCCGGCTACGGCGCTCCCCAGCAGCAGCCGTACTACGGCCACGGCATGCGGCCCCCGCGACCGGCAAGCCATCTGGTCTGGGCGATCATCTCGATCATCCTCTTCTGGCCGCTCGGCATCGCGGCGGTGATCTTCGCCGCGCAAGTGAACAGCAAGTACGAGATGGGCGACTACGCGGGAGCGGCGGACTCGTCGTCGAAGGCACGGCTGTTCTCGCTGATCGCGACGATCATCGCGGCGATCGGCGTCGTGCTCTTCGTCGTCTTCGCAGCGCTGACGGCTTCCTGGTGGAACGATTACAACCCGGGCAACGGCTATTGACCGCCGTCACTCCTCGCCCACCGGGATCGTGCCGAGCCGTCCGGCCTGGAAGTCCTCGAAGGCCTGCTTCAGCTCGGCGTCGGTGTTCATCACGAACGGCCCGTAGTGCCGCATGGGCTCGCGGATCGGCAGCCCGCCCAGCAGCACGAACTCGAAGTTCGGGCTGCGGGACTCCTGCGTGGCGTCGGCCGTGACGGTGAGGGAGCCGCCGTCGCCGAAGACCACGGTGCGTCCCGTGCCGAACGGGCGCCGCTCGGTGCCCGCGGTGCCGCGCCCGGCGAGGCCGTAGGCGAGGGCGTTGAAGTCGGGGCGCCAGGGGAGGGTGAGCTCGGCGCCCGGGCTGAGGGACACGTGCGCCATCGTGATGGGCGTGTGGGTGATGCCGGGGCCCTGGTGGCCGCCGTCCTCTCCCTGGAGCTCGCCCGCGATGAGGCGGATGAGCGCGCCGCCGTCCGGGGACGTGAGCAGCGCGACCTTCCCGCCGCCGATGTCCTGGTAGCGGGGCGGCATCATCTTGTCCTTCTTCGGCAGGTTCACCCACAGCTGGAGGCCGTGGAAGAGTCCGCCGCTGACGACGAGCTCCTCCGGCGGGGCCTCGATGTGCAGCAGCCCGGAGCCGGCGGTCATCCACTGGGTGTCGCCGCCGTTGATCGTGCCGCCGCCCCCGTGGGAGTCGCGGTGCACGAAGGTGCCGTCGATCAGATAGGTGACGGTCTCGAAGCCGCGGTGGGGGTGCCAGGGGGTGCCCTTGGGCTCACCGGGCGCGTACTCCACCTCGCCCATCTGGTCCATCATGATGAACGGGTCGAGGTAGGCGTGGTTGATCCCCGCGAACGCCCTGCGCACGGGGAAGCCCTCGCCCTCGAATCCTCCCGGCGCGGTGCCCACGTGCAGCACGGGGCGCTGCGGCGCCGTCTGCGCGGGTGCGGCGACACGGGGCAGGACCAGCGGATTCTCTACGGTCACGGCGGGCATTTCGGCCTCCTCGGGTGGTTGCGCCTTCCAAGTTAGTTGAATAGTGAACCATCAGCAAGGGTGACTTCATTCCCGGCGAGGGACGCGGGCATTCCCGGCGACGGAGACGGTCGCGTTCCCGGCGACAAACACGTGCGTTCCCACGAGGGACACTTGATCAATGCGCCTGAGACAGCTCGCCCTCCTCGCCGCCGTCGTCGCGGCCCTGGCCGCCGTCGGCCTGCTCGTGGCCGGCCGCGTCCCCGCGACGGGCGGACCCACGGCCGAGGGGGACTCCACCGGGCACTTCGAGCAGCCCCGGGACCAGGCGGACGCGGCGGGCCGGGCCATGAAGGCCGCCGTGCGCACCCAGGCGCCCGCACCGCTGAGCGCCCCCGCCGCCCGGGGCGCGGCCGGGCGCAAGGACCCGCTGCCGGCCTCGAGCCCCCTGGCCGCCGCCGAGGCCGAGCCGTCGCCCGCGATCGGCCCGCTTTTCTACACCACCGGGGGCATACCCGCCCACGGCTGCACGGCGAGCGTCGTCCACAGCCCCAGGGGCGACCTGATCGCGACCGCCGCGCACTGCGTGCACACCGGCGGCTTCCGCACTGACATCGCCTTCGTGCCGGGCTACCGGGACGGGGCGGCGCCCTACGGGGTGTGGGTGCCCGTCGCCGTCGACGTCGCCCCCGAGTGGGCCGACGACCGCGACCCCGACCACGACGTGGCGTTCCTGCGCATGCGACCGGTGGAGGGGAGCGCGCGCCTCGAGCGCGTCACCGGCGCCGAGCGCGTCCGCTTCGATCCGCCCCGCGAGCGGCCCACCCGCGTTCTCGGCTACCCCAACGAGGCGGAGCGACCCGTCTCCTGCCAGAACGCCACGGCCGCCGAGAGCGGGACACAGCAGCGCTTCGACTGCGAGCGGCTGCCGAACGGCACGAGCGGCAGCCCCTTCCTCACCGACGTCGACGCCTCGACGGGCCTGGGCACCCTCGCCGGCGTCCTGGGCGGCAAGGACGAGGGGGGCGACGAGGAGACGTCGTACAGCCCCTACCTCGGTCAGGCGGCCAAGAAGCTCTACGAGCGCGCCGCGCGGTAGCCGCCCGGGCGCCGCGCCCTCGGGCCTGTCAGCCGTACATCCGCCGCATGGCGAAGTCGACCATCTGCTCCACCGACTTCGCGTCGAAGACGATGCGGTGGTCGCCCTCCATGTCCAGGACGAAGCCGTAGCCCGTCGGCAGGAGGTCCAGGACCTCGGCGCCGGTGATCACGAAGTACTTGGACTCCTTGCCCGCGTACCGGCGCAGCTCCTTGAGCGAGGTGAACATCGGGATCACCGGCTGCTGGGTGTTGTGCAGCGCGAGGAAGCCGGGGTTGTCGCCGCGCGGGCAGTAGACCTTGGAGTTGGAGAAGATCGTCTGGAAGTCCTCGGCGGACATCTGACCCGTGGTGAAGGCCCGTACCGCGTCGGCGAGCGACGGGGGCGACGGCTCGGGGTAGAGCGGCTGTTCGCCGTAGCCGCCGGGCTGCTGCGGAGGCGCGTAGCCCTGCTGTGCCGCGTTCTGGTCGTAGCCGTACATGGACCGAAGCGTAACGAGTCACAGTTGGGCGATCAGGCCTTGCGTCTTGTTACCGCTGGGTAGCATCATGTTTCTTACTGACCGGTACGCACAGAGGATCGCCCTCCCGTCACCTTACGGAGCCGTCTGTCATGGGCCACTACAAGTCGAATCTCCGCGACATCGAGTTCAACCTCTTCGAGGTTCTCGGTCGCGACAAGCTGTACGGCACCGGCCCGTTCGGTGAAATGGACGTCGAGACGGCGAAGAGCGTGCTGTCGGAGATCGCCCGCCTCTCGGAGAACGAGCTGGCCGCCTCCTACGTCGACGCCGACCGCAACCCGCCGGTCTTCGACCCGGAGACCAACACCGCTCCGGTCCCGGAGTCCTTCAAGAAGAGCTACCAGGCCTACATGGACGCCGAGTGGTGGCGCCTGGGCATCCCGGAGGGCATCGGCGGCACGACCACGCCGCGCTCGCTGCTGTGGGGCTTCGCCGAGACGATCCTGGGCGCCAACCCGGCGATCTGGATGTACTCCTCCGGCCCGGCCTTCGCCGGCGTGCTCTACGCCGAGGGCACCGAGGAGCAGAAGAAGATCGCCAAGCTCTCGGTGGACAAGCAGTGGGGCTCCACCATGGTGCTGACCGAGCCGGACGCCGGCTCGGACGTGGGCGCCGGCCGCACCAAGGCCGTCAAGCAGGAGGACGGCACCTGGCACATCGAGGGTGTCAAGCGCTTCATCACCTCCGGTGAGCACGACATGGCGGAGAACATCTTCCACTACGTCCTCGCCCGCCCCGAGGGCCACGGCCCGGGCACCAAGGGCCTGTCGCTCTTCCTCGTCCCGAAGTACGAGTTCGACTTCGAGACCGGCGAGCTGGGCGCCCGCAACGGCGTCTACGCCACCAACGTCGAGCACAAGATGGGCCTCAAGGCCTCCAACACGTGCGAGATGACCTTCGGCGACAAGCACCCCGCCAAGGGCTGGCTCATCGGCGAGAAGCACGACGGCATCCGCCAGATGTTCATGATCATCGAGTTCGCCCGCATGATGGTCGGCACGAAGGCGATCGCCACCCTCTCCACCGGCTACCTCAACGCGCTGGAGTACGCCAAGGAGCGCGTGCAGGGCCCGGACCTGGCCAACTTCATGGACAAGACCGCGCCCAAGGTCACCATCACCCACCACCCCGACGTCCGCCGCTCGCTGATGACGCAGAAGGCGTACGCGGAGGGCATGCGCGCCCTGGTGCTCTACACCGCCTCGGTCCAGGACGAGATCCTGGTCAAGGAGGCCGCGGGCGAGGACGCCAAGGCCCTGCACGGCCTCAACGACCTGCTCCTGCCGATCGTCAAGGGCTACGGCTCGGAGAAGTCCTACGAGCAGCTGGCGCAGTCCCTGCAGACCTTCGGCGGCTCCGGGTACCTGCAGGAGTACCCGATCGAGCAGTACATCCGCGACTCGAAGATCGACACCCTCTACGAGGGCACCACGGCCATCCAGGGCCAGGACTTCTTCTTCCGGAAGATCGTCCGTGACCAGGGCCAGGCCCTGACCACGCTCTCCGAGGAGATCAAGAAGTTCCTCGCCGAGGCCGCCGGCGGCGAGGACCTCGCCGACGCCCGCGAGAAGCTCGCCAAGGCCGCCGTGGACCTCGAGGGCATCGTCGGCGCCATGCTGACCGACCTCGCCGCCACCGAGAAGGACGTCAAGTCCATCTACAAGGTGGGCCTGAACACCACCCGCCTGCTGATGGCCTCCGGTGACGTCGTCGTCGGCTACCTGCTCCTCAAGGGCGCGGCCGTGGCCGCCGAGAAGCTGCCGACCGCCTCCACCAAGGACAAGGCCTTCTACGAGGGCAAGATCGCGGCGGCGAAGTTCTTCGCCCACACCGTCCTGCCGGCCGTGGCCGTCGAGCGCTCGCTCGCCGAGGCCGTCGACCAGTCGCTGATGGAGCTGGACGAGGCCGCCTTCTAAGGCGGTTGCCGACCACCGGAACACCGTGACGAAGGGCAAGGGCCGGGCGCCTCAAAAGGAGCGCCCGGCCCTTGCCCTGATCCCTATCCTGAGGCCATGAGCTCTGCGCACCGCTTCGACCGCGGCCACACCGACGACCTGATGACCTTCCTCGCGGCCAGCCCGTCGCCGTACCACGCGGTGGCCAACACCGCCGAGCGGCTGGAGAAGGCCGGCTTCCGCCAGGTCGCGGAGACCGACGCCTGGGACGCACAGGCCGGCGGCAAGTACGTGACACGCGGCGGCGCCATCATCGCCTGGTACGTCCCCGAAGGGGCCACCGCCGCCACCCCGTTCCGCATCATCGGAGCCCACACCGACTCCCCCAACCTGCGCGTCAAGCCGCTGCCGGACACCGGCACCCACGGCTGGCAGCAGGTCGCCGTCGAGCTCTACGGCGGCACGCTGCTCAACACCTGGCTCGACCGCGACCTCGGCCTCTCCGGCCGCGTCACCCTGCGCGACGGCAGCGACCACCTCGTCAACATCGACCGGCCCCTGCTGCGCGTCCCCCAGCTCGCCGTGCACCTGGACCGCACCGTCAACCAGGACGGCGTCAAGCTCGACAAGCAGCGCCACATGACGCCCATCTGGGGCCTGGGCCACGTCACCGAGGGCGACCTCATCCGCTTCGTCGCCGAGGAAGCAGGCCTGGAAGCCGGGCAGATCAGCGGCTGGGACCTGATGACGCACAGCGTCGAGGCGCCCGCCTACCTCGGCCGCGACCACGAGCTGCTGGCCGGCCCCCGCATGGACAACCTCCTGTCCGTGCACGCCGGCCTGGCCGCGCTCACCACCGCCATCGGCTCCGAAGGACTGCCCTACATCCCGGTACTGGCCGCGTTCGACCACGAGGAGAACGGCAGCCAGTCCGACACCGGCGCCGAAGGCCCCCTGCTCGGCAACGTCCTGGAGCGCTCGGTCTTCGCCCGCGGCGGCAGCTACGAGGACAAGGCCCGCGCCTTCGCCGGCACCATCTGCCTGTCCTCCGACACCGGCCACGCCGTCCACCCCAACTACGCCGAGCGCCACGAGCCGGGCCACCACCCCATGCCCAACGGCGGCCCCCTGCTGAAGGTCAACGTCAACCAGCGCTACGCCACCGACGGCAGCGGCCGGGCCGTCTTCGCCGCCGCCTGCGAGCGCGCCGGCGTGCCGATGCAGCACTTCGTGTCGAACAACTCCGTCCCCTGCGGCACCACCATCGGCCCCATCACCGCCGCCCGCCACGGCATCTCCACCGTCGACATCGGCGTGGCCATCCTGTCGATGCACTCCGCGCGCGAACTGTGCGGCGCCGACGACCCGTACCTCCTCGCCGCCGCGCTCACCGCCTTCCTCGAGGGCTGATGCACGAGGGCTGATATACACAGCCCGACGACTCGAACAGCCCACCGGGGGAAGCATGACCACTCGCACCCTGCGGATCGCCGCCGCCGCGCTCACGGCCGCGGCCGCCCTCACCCTCACCGCCTGCGGCGGCTCGTCCGCCAAGGAGGACAAGGCCCAGGGCGAGGAGCAGGCCTCCATGGCCCCGGGAGACGGGGCGGAGGGCAGTGACGGCGGCGACGACGGCTCGGGCGACGAGTCGGCCAAGCCCCAGGACAAGGGCGACGCCTGCGCCGCGGGTGCCGTCAAGCTCGAGGTCAAGGCGGTGAAGTCGCCCGTCGACCACGTGCTGCTGGTGGCGACGAACACCTCGAAGTCGCCCTGCTCCGCCTACGGCTTCCCGTTCCTGCGCTTCGACCAGGACCAGGCCACGGCCGGAGTCGTCGAGGAGAGCAAGCCGAAGAACCCGATCCGCCTCGCCCCCGGCGCGTCCGCCTACGCCGGGGTCCGCGCCTCGGCGGCCGACGGCTCGGGCGGCAAGGGCCGCGACGCCCAGCAGATCTCCGTCACCTTCCAGACGCCGAAGGGCGACCCCCTCGAGGGCACCCCGTCCCAGGCGCCCCTGCCGGGCGGAAAGCTGCACATCGACGACTCCGCCAGTACCTCGTACTGGCTGTCCGACGAGGCCACCGCCCTGAAGTGGTAGCCCCGGCGGCGACAGCCCCGGCGTGACCGGGACGTGGTTCGCTCCGCCGGGCCGGGGTACCCGCCCTGTGCCCGGCCGGCGACGCCGGTAGGGGCCGACCACGTCAGGAGGCGTTTCCCATGGGAATGGGATGGTGCATTGGTCTGATCGCGGCGGGCGGCATCCTCACCTTCGCGGTCGACTGGCAGATCGACGGCATGAACATCACCCTGGTGGGCCTGATCCTCATGGCCGCCGGCCTGCTGGGGCTGAGCGCCTACGTGAGCGTGTTCAAGCGCCGCAGGATGCAGCCGCCGCCCCCGGCCGCCCACGTCGTCGAGGAGGACCACCGGATCACGCGCTGAGCCCGGCGGGCCACCCGGCGGGCCGGGCGGCTCAGCTGTCCATACCCGCCAGCACCAGCGGCAGCCGCGCGGCACCGCCCTCGACGACCCGCACCGGAACTCCCCAGTCCTGCTGGTGCACATGGCAGGCCGGATACTCGTTGGCCGGGTCGTCGTCGCACGACGCCGCCATCGCGGAGACGTGCAGCACCCCTTCGCCCACCCCGTCCGCGAGCACCAGCTCCCGGCTCAGGTCCGTGCCCTGGCCCGCACCCTCCGCCAGCAGACCGGGCGGGGTCGAACTGACCAGCAGACGCGTCGACGGACCGTAGCGGGTGTCGAGCTTCTGCCCGGCCGGCGCCTGGAACACCACATCCAGCGCCAGCCTCCCGGGAGCGACCTCCGTGGCCTCCCGCCGCGTCCGGTGCGCCACGGACTCCACCCGCACCGCCTCCTCCGGCAGCCGCAGCCGCGTCAGCCGGTGCCGCGCCGACTCCACGACCACGATGTCCTCCCCGACGAGGACCGCGTCCGAGGGCTCCCGCAGATCGGTGGCGAGCGTCGTCACCTCGCCCGTCGCCGGGTCGTAGCGGCGCAGCGCGTGGTTGTAGGTGTCGCTGACGGCGACGGAGCCGTCGGGCAGCGCGGTCACCCCGAGCGGGTGCTGGAGCAGCGCCTGCCCGGCGTCCCCGTCACGGTGCCCGAAGTCGAACAGGCCCTCGCCCACGGCCGTACGGACCGCGAAGCCCTCGCCGTCCGCCTCCACGTAACGCAGCGCCGACGTCTCGGAGTCGGCGAGCCACAGCCGCTCCCCGGCCGCCGCGAGGCCGGAGGGCTGGGCGAACCACGCCTCGGCGGCCGGGCCGTCGACCAGACCCTCGTTGGTCGTGCCGGCCGCGACCTCGACGGTCCCCTTCTCCGGGTCGTACGTCCACAGCTGGTGCACGCCCGCCATGGCGATCCACACCCGGTCCGCGAACCAGGCCACGTCCCACGGCGACGACAGGTCCACCTCACGGGCCGGACCCGAGGCGGCCGAACCCTGCCACCACTGCCGCCCGGTGCCCGCCACGGTCGTGACGGCCTGCGTCCCGGGATCGTAGGTGCGCAGCGCGTGGTTGACGGTGTCCGCGACGATCACCGTGCCGTCGGGGAGCAGGGCAAGGCCCTGGGGCTCGCTGAAACTCGGGGGGCTGTCGGTGAAGCCGCGCTCGCCGGTGCCGACGCGGCGCACGACGGTCTCGCCGTCGGCCTCCAGCTCCACCAGCTGGTGCCGGGTGGAGTCGGAGACGAGGAAGTTCCCGCTCGGCAGCAGCACGGCCTTGCCGGGAAAGCGCAGGTCGGTGGCGACGGGCTCGGGCGCGACATACGGCCCGTCGCCGCGCCGCAGCGTGCCCTTGGCCTCGTGGGCGGCCTCCAGCTCGCCGACCAGCTTCGCGAGCGCGTGGGCGTGGCCCTCGCCCGCGTGCTGGGCCACGACGTAGCCCTCGGGGTCGATGACGACCAGCGTGGGCCAGGCCCGGACGGCGTACTGCTTCCAGGTGGCGAGCTCGGGGTCGTCGAGGACGGGGTGGTGGACCTCGTAGCGCTCGACGGCGTCGACGACGGCCTGGTGCTCGGCCTCGTGGACGAACTTCGGCGAGTGGACGCCGATGATCACCACGGTGTCGCGGTGCGCCTCCTCGAGCTCGCGCAGCTCGTCGAGGACGTGCAGGCAGTTCACACAGCAGAACGTCCAAAAATCAACAATGACGCACTTACCTCGCAGGTCGGCGAGGGTCAGCTCCTTGCCTCCGGTGTTGAGCCAGCCGCCCTTGCCGATGAGCTCGGGGGCGCGGACACGGGCACGTCGGCGAGGCTCGGGCGCGGAGGTGGGCGTCGGGGCGGCATCGTTCATGCTTCAAGCTTGCCATCCCGGTATGAACGTCGGATTACACGCGTACGGCACCGCGCACGGCAGGGGAGCGACGGATGACTGCGGACGGGAACGAGACGACTGCCGACGGGAAGGCGCCGAAGGCACAGCTTTTCGGGGCGCTGCCGGGACGCACAGAGGACCGGAGGGAGGCGTTCGAGGCGTGCCTGGCGGAAGTCGTCCGGAGCCTCGGGCTCGTTGTCGCCCCCGAATCGGAGGGCGGCGATCTCTGGAATTGGCAGCGTCGCGCTCGGGCAGCGCTGCGCGACGCCTGCCGCCGGAGCCTGACCCTTTCCGAGGAGTCCTTCGACGTGCTGCTCAAAGCAGCCGTCCACGATCCCGACCCAAGCTTCAACCGCCAGTTCGTCGAGCCGGCCCTGAACGCATTCGGGCACAGACGCGTCCGCACCGCTCTGCTCGGTACCTGCGAACGGGCACAGACCTTGAGCGGGCGGGCGCCGCACGGGCCTGGTGCTGGTCAGCCCTGCCCCTGCGGATGCCCGTCGTGCGGGCGGAGAACCCCGGAACCACCGGTCGGGCGGAGCCGCATGACGGCTCGGCCGTGGTGGCCGAGTGGAACGAGGCTGCCCTGCGCGAGTTCGTGAGCAACGAGCACCTGGACGTCCGGCGCTGCGTCCTGCCGGGCCTGTCGCTCCGAAAGGAGGCCTACCCGTCGGAGCTGCACGACTTGGTGGACGCCGCGGTGGCGATAGCCCGGTCCCATGCGGACGAGTACATCCGCCACCGCGTGGAACACCAGGTTGGCGACTGACACCCTCACTGGGCACGCATGGCGCTCGTCATCAGCGCGCGGCACTGTCGGTGCCCACCAGCTTCGCCCAATGGATCTGGATGCGTTGCTCGGGGACGATCCTCCGCCCACGTACCCCCTTGCTCACCTCAACGCGGTCTATGGCGAGCGACAGCCGTTCGCGCCTGCCTTCACTCGTCGCATCCGCCCACGCTTCTCGCAGGGTGACGCCATCAAGCATCGGAGACACGTCCACGGACGGCATGGGAAGCCTGTGGAGATCGCCGCGGAGGCCGTCGATTCGTCCTCTCAAGCGCTCTGAAAGCCGGTTGTAGCGCTCCACGGCTGCGGCGTCGCTGAACTCACCACGCAGGTAGCGTGCATCCTCCAGATCAGCCAGACGAACTTCCACGTCCTGGATCTCCGCAGTGAGGGCATCACGTTTCGCAAAGGTCTCCGGGTCCACACGGTGCACCCAGCGATCCGCGATCGCAACAAGCAGCGGATCGTCCGGTTCGAGCGCCGGGAGCTTCGTGAGGAACTGTTCGGTCACGTATTGGTCAACCGCCTCAGCCAGCGCCGATGCTCCGACGCACTGATTTCCCGCACGTCGAGCCATGCACTGATAGCTGCCGCCCACACGGTGCATCCGGCGACCGCAGCCAGGAACCGCGCAATAGACGAGTCCGGTGAGCAGCGCCGTCCCCTCGGGCTTCGGCCGCCGCTTTCCCGCGTGCACGAACGTTCTGGATTCCAGGGTGCGGATGATCTGCTCCCGCTCTCCGACCGTGATGATCCCCTCGCCGATCTCGACCGTGTCGAGCGTCCGGGGATCGCGATACGGGAAGACCCTGCCCGTGTACTTCCGCTCACCATCGTCCGTCGCGACGGTCTCGGTCTCCGGCATCAGGCCGGCGAACGCGGGGGAACGCAGGAGCTGCATGATGCTGGCCGCATTCCACTGCCCTCCCCTCGGCGAAGGAATCTCGTACTCGTTGAGAAGTCGGGCGATCTTTACCAGTGAGGTTCCAGCCAACGCTTCATCCGCGATGAGACGTGCGTAGACGGCGTGCTCCGGGTCGTGGACGAGCTTCTTGGTCCTCGGGTCGATGAGCAGCCCGTACGGAGGCTGTCCGCCGATCCACCGGCCCTTGCTGCGCAGGTACCGCTTCGCGTGTCCGACCCGGGTGCCGAGGTTCTTGGACTCCGAGCGCGCAAGCTCGGCGAGCATCGCGACAACCATGCGCGCCGAGTCGTTCGATGTGTCCAGTCCGTCGACAACCGAGACGAGACGCCCCTCGGCCTTCTCGATGTCGTCCAGCACCTTGCCGACCTGACCGATGCCCTTGCGAGACAGGCGGTCCAGTTTCCAGACGATCAGTGTGCCGACAACACCTGCGGTGACTGCCGCAAGTGCGGCGTCGAAGCCCTTGCGCTCAACGGTCTTGTAGCCGGAGCGCCCTCTGTCTATGTGCACCTTGCGGACCGTCAGTCCATTGCGGTCGGCCCAGGCACGGCAGTCGGTTTCCTGCCGTTCGATTGCGGTCTTGCCGTCCCGGTCGAGGGACAAGCGGAGGCACAGATCACAGATCGTGTCTTTGTGCACACACTCAGTGTGGCGAAAGCTTCGGTGCTCTGTTGTCTATTTCAGAAAGTCGAGAACTACGATCTTCCCGCTTTAACGTCCGAGCACCCGGTCCTTCAGCGCCGGGAACTCCTCGCGGATCTTCGCCACCCGGCCGGTGTCGAGGACGGCGGTGAGCACCTCCTCGTCGTGGCCCGCCTCGGCGAGGACCTCGCCCCAGGGGTCGACGACCACGCTGTGGCCCGCCTGCCGTACGCCCGCGTGGGTGCCGGCGGTGCCGCAGGCCAGGACGTAGGCCTGGTTCTCCACGGCGCGGGCGCGGGCGAGCAGGCTCCAGTGCTCGCGGCGGCGTTCGGGCCAGCCGGCGGGGATGACGAAGGTCTGGGCGCCGGCGTCGGTCAGGGCCCGGAAGAGTTCGGGGAAGCGCAGGTCGTAGCAGGTGGCCAGGCCGACGACGGTCTCGGGGAGGCGGGCGGTGACGGGGCGGTCGCCGGCGCCCATGAGGACGGCCTCGCCCTGGTCGAAGCCGAAGCGGTGGATCTTGCGGTAGGTGCGGACGAGGGCGCCGGTGGGGGAGAAGACGAGCGAGGTGTTGTACATGGGCCCGTCGGCGGCCCGCTCGACGATCGAGCCTGCGTGCAGCCACACCTGCGCGTCGCGCGCGGCCCGCGACATGGTCTCGGCCGTGGGGCCGTCCAGGGGCTCGGCCTCGGCGGCGAAGGACGTGTAGGCGAAGGCGCCGACGGGCCACAGTTCGGGGAGGACCACCAGGTCGCTGCCGCTCTGCGCCCGGACGAGGCCGGCGGCGCGCTCGCGGCGGGCGGCGACGGGCTCGTCGTCATCGACACCGAGCTGGATCAAAGAAGCGCGCACAGTACCACCACTCTCCGCATGCGTCACACGAAACCTCTGCCGGGGCGACCGTCCGCAGCGTAACTTAACTGGGTAGAACCCAGACCGCACTTGCCACCCGCGCGCACGCAGCCATCGCCGAGCACCGCCCGAGGGATCCGCCCGTGACAGTCCATCCCAGTCTTCAGCCCGCGATCGACGCCTGGACCCACTCCGTCGAAGCCGTCAACGAGTTGGTGAGACCGCTCGCCGAGAGCGACTGGAACCGGGCCACGGAGTGCCCGGGGTGGTCGGTGCGCGACGTGGTCTCGCACGTCATCGGGGTCGAGTGCGAAATGCTGGGCGAGCCGCGGCCGATCCATACGCTGCCGCGCGATCTGCGCCATGTCACCGACGAGTTCTCGCGCTACATCGAGGTGCAGGTCGACGTGCGGCGCTGTCACACGGCGCTGGAGATGACCTCCGAGCTGGAGTACACGATCATCCGGCGCTCCCGGCAGCTGCGCAACGAGTCGCGCTCCCCGCAGACGATGATCCGCTGGCCGCTGGGCAGTGGCGACGAGCGCACGCTCGAACGCACCCTGCACGTACGGGCCTTCGACGTCTGGGCCCATGAGCAGGACCTGCGCCGGGCGCTGGGCGTGCCGGGCAACCTGGACTCGCCGGCCGCGCAGCTCGCCCGGGACATGCTGCTGCGGGCGCTGCCGGACGTGGTCGCGCGCAAGGCGGGGGCGCGGCCGGGGGTGACGGCGGCGTTCGACGTGCACGGGCCGCTGGAGTTCCTGCGGACGGTGCGGGTGGGGCCGCAGGGCAAGGGGACGATCGACGGCAGCGTCTCGCTGGGGCCGACGGTGTCGTTCTCGCTGGACTGGGAGACCTACGTCCGGCTGGCGTGCGGGCGGGTGCGGCCGGCAGCGGTGGCCGACCGTATCGGGGTCGAGGGGGACCGGCGGCTGGCCGGGGCGATCCTGCGGGAGTTCGCGGTGACCCCCTGACAGGTCGCCCTCTGACGGTCACCCCCTGACGTCGCCGTCCGCCCATACGGGCACGTGGACGGTCGTCACGCGCGAGGCCACGATCCGCTCCCGTTCGCGCCGGCGGACTCTGCCCCGCAGCCGCAGGATCTGGGAGAGCCCGAGGGCCTGGAGGACGAACACGGAGGCGAAGGCCACGCGGTAGCTCCCGCCGGTGGCGTCCAGCAGGATGCCCACGGCCAGCAGCGTGGTCATGCAGGCGACGAAGCCGCCCATGTTGACGATGCCGGAGGCGGTGCCCTGGCGCTCGGGCGGGTTGGCGGGGCGGGCGAAGTCGAAGCCGATCATGGAGGCGGGGCCGCAGGCGCCGAGCACGGCGCACAGCGTGATCAGCAGCCACATCGGGGCGCGCTCCCCCGGCCAGCCGACGACGGCCGCCCAGAGCAGGGCGGTGGCGGCCAGGGTGCCGAGCACCAGCGGCAGGCGGGCGGCGTGGTGGCGGCCGATGATCTGGCCGTAGACGAGCCCGACCGCCATGTTCACCAGCACGATCAGCGTGAGCAGCGAGCCGGCCGTGCCCCGGTCCAGGCCCTGGGCCTCGATGAGGAACGGCATGCCCCACAGCAGCAGGAAGACCATTGCGGGGAACTGGGCGCTGAAGTGCACCCACAGGCCCAGCCGGGTGCCGGGTTCGCGCCAGGCGCGCAGGATCTGCCGGCGTACGTAGCCCTTGGCGGGGCGGGGGCCGGGGGCGGGTTCGTGGCCTTCGGGGTGGTCCTTGAGGAAGGCGAGCATCAGCACGAGGACGACGACGCCCGCGGCGGCGCTGCCGGCGAAGGTGGCCGTCCAGCCGGCGGTGTGCAGCAGCCGGGCCAGCAGGAGTGTGGAGACGAGGTTGCCCGCCATGCCGAAGAGGGCCGCGACCTGCGCGATCATCGGGCCGTTGCGGGCGGGGAACCAGCGGGCGCCCAGGCGCAGCACGCTGATGAACGTCATGGCGTCGCCGCAGCCCAGCAGCGCCCGGCAGGCCAGGGCGGCGGGGTAGGAGTGGGCGAGGGCGAAGCCGAGCTGTCCGGCGGTGAACAGGACGATGCCCAGGGCGAGCACCTTGCGGGTGCCCAGCCGGTCGACCATGAGGCCGACGGGTACCTGCATGCCGGCGTAGACGAGGAGTTGGAGGATGGAGAAGGTCGACAGGGCGGAGGCGCTGATGTGGAAGCGTTCGGCGGCGTCGAGGCCGGCGACGCCCAGGCTGGTGCGGAAGATGATCGCGACGAAGTAGACGGCGACGCCGATGCCCCATACGGCCACGGCCCGGCGGCCGCCGGGTGGGTCGCCGGGCAGTGATATCGGGCCTGAGCTCATCGGGTCTCCCCCCGGGCGAGATTGCGGACCCAGCTGATGTGCCGGTCGACGACGGCCGTCGCCGCGGCGGCGTCCCCGGAGCGCAGGGCCTCCAGGATCTCGGTGTGCTCGGCGATGTTCTTGGCGATCCGGTCGGGGTGGGCGTGCATCACGGCCACGCCCATGCGCAACTGCCGGTCGCGGAGCTGTTCGTAGAGCCCGGAGAGGATGCGGTTGCCGCCGCTGCGGACGATCTCGGCGTGGAAGGCGCGGTCGCTGAGCGAGACGGCGGCCAGGTCACCCTCGGCCGCCTGCCGGCGCATGGCGTCGACGAGCTCCTCGAGCCGGTGGAGGAGCGCGGGCGGGGCGGGTACGGCCTTGCCGACGGCGTGCTTCTCCACCAGCAGCCGGGTCTCCACCACGTCCGCGATCTCCTGGGCGGACACCGCGAGCACGAGCGCCCCCTTCTTGGGGTAGAGCTTCAGCAGCCCTTCCCCCTCCAGCCGCAGCAGCGCCTCGCGGACGGGCGTGCGGGAGACCCCCACGGCCTCGGCCAGATCGCCTTCGGTGAGCAGCGTGCCGCCCTCGTAGCGCCGTTGCAGTACCGCCTCCTTGACGTGCGCGTACACCCGCTCGGCGGCGGGGGGCTGTCTGTCCTGGACGGTGGGCGCGGGAGACATGCGCACAGCATAGATACAACAAGGACGCCTGGTGAGGGGGCGTCCGCGATCCGGACGATCGACGGATCGTCAGACCGGCCTGGGCGTACGGGCCGTGGCGCGCCCGCTAGACGCCCGCCCAGCCGTCGACGGGGGTGATGAAGACGAACCGCAGGTCGGTGCGCTGTATGGGCAGCAGGACATGGCTCGTCACCCGGATCTCGGCGTTGCCGTGGTACGGCAGGCGCAGCCGGAAGACATGGCCGTCGCGGTGCTCGACCACGTCGTACTCCTGTGCCCAGATGCGGCGGCAGTCGGCGTCGGCGTCGAGGATCTCGTGGACGAGGCCGCGCAGTTCCTCGTTGCCGGGGTCGCTGTTCGCGGCGACGCGGAGCATGGCGAGGTAGACGCGGGCGCAGCTGTCCTCCCAGTCGAGCATCTGTTCGCGTGCCTCGGGATGCAGCAGGGCCCAGCGCATGAGGTTGGGGCGGGGGCGGTGGACCCAGGGGAACCACTCGCCCATCAGGGCGTTGGACGCGACGATGTTCCAGGCCACGTCGGAGAGGTAGGCCGGATAGCTGACCTGCTGCTCGAGCAGGGCCTTGACGCCGCGCGGCAAGTCCTCCTCGGCGTGGCCGCGTTCGGGGGGCCGTCGGCCGCAGACGGCGAGGAAGAGCGTGAGCGTCTCCGCCTCGCTCAGCCGCAGCGCCTCGGCGACCCTCAGCAGAAAGCTTTCGGAGAAGTCCTGGCGGCGGCCCGCCTCCAGGGCCCGGTACCAGCCCTCGCTGACGCCCGTCATCCGGGCGACATGCTTCTGGGAGAGCCGCCGGCCGGGACGCGGCAGGACTCCGCGCAGCTCGCGGACGGTCCTGGGGTCGATCCGGCCGCGCCAGGCCCGGAGCAGGCGGCTGATGGATTCGCCGTCCTCGCGGTCCACCGCAGCCTCCAATTCCGACACTGCAAGTGTCGGTCAATCTTAAGTAAATTGCCCAGCACGGGCCATTCCACCCGGTTGCCGGGGGCTGCCATTCCACCCGGTCGCCGACGGATGGCCCGAGGCCGCTCCGTACACAGACAGAGGGCCCGGACGCACAGCTCTCTCCTCGCTGGAGGGGGGTGAGGAGCGGGAGTCCGGGCCCTGTGTCCTTTTCCGCCGTCCGTCAGCCCCAGGTGATCAGACGCTGGGGGTTCTCCAGGACGCCCGCGATGTCCGCGAGGAAGCGGGAGCCCAGCTCACCGTCGACGAGGCGGTGGTCGAAGGACAGCGCCAGGGTGGTGACGTGGCGCGGCTTGACCTTGCCCTTGTGGACCCACGGCTGCAGCTTGATCGCGCCGAACGCCAGGATCGCGGACTCGCCCGGGTTGATGATGGGCGTGCCGGTGTCGACGCCGAAGACGCCCACGTTGGTGATCGTGACGGTGCCGCCGGACATCTCGGCGGGGCTGGTCCTGCCCTCGCGCGCGGTGGCGACCAGCTCGCCCAGGGCCCGGGACAGCTCGGGGAGCGTCTTGGCCTGGGCCTCCTTGATGTTCGGGACGATCAGACCGCGCGGGGTGGCGGCGGCGATGCCCAGGTTCACGTAGTCCTTGCGGACGATCTCCTGGTTCTCCTCGTCCCAGGCGGCGTTGACGTCCGGGTTGCGCCGGATCGCCACCAGCAGCGCCTTGGCGACGAGCAGCAGCGGATTGACCCGCAGGCCCGCCATGTCCGGGTCGTCCTTGAGCTTCTGCACCAGCTTCATCGTGCGGGTGACGTCGACGGTGACGAACTCCGTGACGTGCGGCGCGGTGAAGGCGCTGGCCACCATGGCCTGGGCGGTGGCCTTGCGGACGCCCTTGACGGGGATCCGCGTCTCGCGGGCGGCGAGGGCGGCCACGCCCTCGGGCGCGGGCGCCGGGGCGACGGCCTGCTCGGGGACCTCGGGGGTCGCGGCCAGGGTGGCGGCGCTCGCCGCCGCGTGCACGTCCTCGCGGGTGACGACGCCGTCGCGCCCGGTCGGGACGACCACGGTCAGGTCGATGCCGAGGTCCTTGGCGAGCTTGCGCACCGGGGGCTTGGCCAGCGGCCGGGAGCCGGCGGGCACGGCCGGGGCGGCGGGCGCGACCGGAGCCGGGGCGACCGGAGCCGGGGCCGGGGCGGGTACGGCCGCGTGGCCGTTGAGCTCGGCCTGGACGGCGGCGGCGACCGGCGGCCGCGCCGGGGCGCCGGGGCGTGCCTTGCGGGGGCGGCGCTTGGTGGACGAGGGGGCGGCACCGTAGCCGACCAGCACGGCCTGGCGGCGCGGCTGCTCCGGCTCGGCCTCCAGGCTCTCCGCGGCGCTCTGCTCCGCGTGGGCGGCGGTCGAGGCCGGGGCCTCCTCCGCGGGCCCCGCGTCGGGCGTGGTGTCCACCGAGATGATCACCTGGCCGACGTCCACCGTCGTGCCCTCGCCGAAGCGCAGCTCGTGCACCACGCCGTCGAAGGGGATCGGCAGCTCGACGGCCGCCTTGGCGGTCTCGACCTCGCAGACGACCTGCCCGTCGGTGACGGTGTCGCCGACGGCGACGTACCACTTGAGAATCTCGGCCTCGGTGAGTCCCTCACCGACGTCCGGCATCTTGAACTCACGGAAACGCTGGCTGTTCGCAGTCATGGTCACGGCCCTCCCTCAGCCCTGGTACGCAAGCGCGCGGTCGACGGAATCGAGAACCCGGTCCAGGCCGGGCAGGTACTCGTCCTCGAGCCGGGACGGCGGATAGGGCGCGTGGTAGCCGCCGACCCGCAGGACCGGGGCCTCGAGATGGTAGAAGCAGCGCTCGGTGATCCGGGCGGCGATCTCGGCGCCCGAGCCGAAGAAGACGGGCGCCTCGTGGACGACGACCAGCCGGCCGGTCTTCTCCACGGACTTCTGGACGGCGTCGAAGTCGATGGGCGAGATCGACCGCAGGTCCAGGACCTCCAGCGACTTGCCCTCCTCGGCGGCCGCCGCCGCGGCCTCCAGACAGGTCTTGACCATCGGGCCGTACGCGGCGAGCGTCAGGTCCGTGCCCTCACGGACCGTGCGGGCGGCGTGCAGCGGGCCCGGGATCGCGGTCGTGTCGACCTCGGAGCGGTCGTGGTAGCGGCGCTTGGGCTCGAAGTAGATCACCGGGTCGTCGCTCTGGATGGCCTGCTGCAGCATCCAGTAGGCGTCGGCCGCGTTCGACGGCGAGACCACCTTCAGGCCCGCGACGTGCGCGAACAGCGACTCCGGCGACTCGCTGTGGTGCTCGACCGCGCCGATGGCGCCGCCGTAGGGGATGCGGATGACGACCGGCAGCTTGATCTTGCCGAGCGCGCGGGCGTGCATCTTCGCCAGCTGGGTGACGATCTGGTCGTACGCGGGGAAGACGAACCCGTCGAACTGGATCTCCACCACCGGCCGGTAGCCGCGCAGCGCCAGGCCGATGGCGGTGCCGACGATGCCGGACTCGGCGAGCGGGGTGTCGATGACACGGTCCTCGCCGAAGTCCTTCTGCAGGCCGTCGGTGACGCGGAAGACGCCGCCCAGCTTGCCGACGTCCTCGCCCATGACCAGGACCTTGGGGTCGGTCTCCAGGGCGGTGCGCAGGGAGGCGTTGATCGCCTTGGCGATCGTGAGCTTCTCGGTGCTCATGGTCACTTGCTCTCCTCGGCGAACGAAGCCTGGTACGCGGCGAACTGCGCGCGCTCCTCGTCGACGAGGGTGTGCCCGTCGGCATAGGTGTGCTCGAACATCGCCAGGTGGTCGGGGTCGGGCATGGAGCGCACGGTCTCCCGTACCCGCTTGGCGAGCGCGTCGCTCTCCGTCTCCAGCCCGGCGAAGAACGCCTCGTCCGCCAGCCCCTGCTTCTCCAGGTAGGCCCGCAGGCGCAGGATCGGGTCCTTCGCCTCCCACAGCTCCCGCTCCTCGTCGCGGCGGTAGCGGGTGGGGTCGTCGGAGGTGGTGTGGGCGCCCATGCGGTAGGTGAACGCCTCGACCAGCATCGGGCCCTGGCCGGTGCGGGCGCGGTCCAGGGCGGCCTTGGTCACGGCCAGCACGGCCAGCACGTCGTTGCCGTCCACCCGGACGCCGGGGAAGCCGTAGCCCTGGGCGCGCTGGTAGAGCGGGACGCGGGTCTGCCGCTCGGTGGGCTCGGAGATCGCCCACTGGTTGTTCTGGCAGAAGAACACGACGGGGGCGTTGTAGACGGCGGCGAAGGTGAAGGCCTCGGCCACGTCGCCCTGGCTGGAGGCGCCGTCGCCGAAGTAGGCGACGACGGCCGAGTCGGCGCCGTCCTTGGCCACGCCCATGGCGTAGCCGGTGGCGTGCAGCGCCTGGGAGCCGATGACGATCGTGTAGAGGTGGAAGTTGTTCTCGTTGGGGTCCCAGCCGCCGTGGTTCACGCCGCGGAACATGCCCAGCAGGTTCGTGGGGTCGACCCCGCGGCACCAGGCCACGCCGTGCTCGCGGTAGGTCGGGAAGACGTAGTCGTCGTCGCGCGTCGCCCGGCCGGAGCCGATCTGCGCGGCCTCCTGGCCCAGCAGCGAGGCCCACAGGCCCAGCTCGCCCTGGCGCTGGAGTGTCGTCGCCTCGCCGTCGAAGCGGCGGGTCAGAACCATGTCGCGGTACAGACCACGCAGTTCCTCGGGCGACAGGTCGATGGAGTAGTCCGGATGCTCGACCCGTTCGCCTTCCGGCGTCAGCAGCTGGACGAGTTCGGGCTCGCCGGCCGCCTTCTTGGCGCCGGCGCGCTTGCTGCTGCGTCGCGGCTTGCGCGCGGCAGTGCTGTCCACGGTCACGTGTGCTCCTCCGTCTGTCCGGCCCCCGGGGTCGCCGGCGGCCAGAGGGGGTCCCTCCGCCGCGAGGCGGAGAGAGGCTCGCCCGATCCCCGACGGCACACGGGGTGGGTGTGCCGAGGCCGGAACCGGGCGTGACAGGTCGCCCCGGCCAATGGCCTGCAATAAGCACGTTACCCAGTGCGTGGCATTCCTGCGAAACCCCACCTGACCTGCGATTTTGCTTGGATTTCCAAGTAAATCGAGAAAGCCGGGCCAAAGCGGAGGTCAATCCACTGGTCAGCGCCTTGCGAGCCGCCGGAACGGGGGCACGTTATCCCGGAGGACAAGAGCAGGGGAAGAGTCGATGTGTGAGACTGGCAGCGTGCCCGAACAAGGAAAAATCACGGTATTTCTGCTTGACGACCATGAGGTCGTACGCCGTGGCGTCCACGAGATGCTCTCCGGTGAAGAGGACATCGAAGTGGTGGGAGAGGCCGGTACCGCGGCCGACGCCCTGGTCCGCATTCCCGCCACGCGGCCCGACGTGGCCGTACTGGACGTTCGCCTTCCGGATGGCAGCGGAGTGGAAGTTTGTCGTGAGATCCGTTCGCAGGACGAAAACATCAAATGCCTGATGCTCACCTCGTACGCCGATGACGAAGCGCTCTTCGATGCCATCGTGGCGGGCGCGTCCGGCTATGTCCTCAAGGCCATTCGGGGCAATGAACTGCTCTCGGCCGTACGCGACGTGGCCGCCGGGAAATCCCTGCTCGACCCGGTGGCGACCGCGCGGGTGCTGGAGAGGCTCCGGGACGGCAAGACCTCGCGCGGGGACGACAGACTCGCCTCCCTCACCGAGCAGGAACGCCGCATCCTGGACCTGATCGGCGAGGGCCTGACCAACCGCGTCATCGGCGAGCGGCTGCACCTCGCCGAGAAGACCATCAAGAACTACGTCTCCAGCCTGCTCTCCAAGCTGGGCATGGAACGCCGCTCCCAGGCGGCGGCCTACGTCGCCCGGCTGCAGGCGGAGAAGCGCTAGGGCGGATTTCCGGGACCAACGTCCCTCCCGGGCAGGGGCGGGTGGCTCTAGGTGACCGGGTGACGGCAGTGCACAGTGGTGCCCATGGTTGCAGCGCCTTCCGGGCCTTCCGACGACTACCGGGCACTCGAACTGCTCGCCCGCACCCCCTACGGCAGGGTGTCGGTCAGCATGCGCGCACTGCCGTTCGTGACCGTCGCCCGGCACGTCGTCGTCGACGGGCAGGTGCTGCTGCGGCTGCACGGCGGCTTCGGCTACGCGCAGGCCTGCGACGGCAGCGTGGTGGCCTACGGCGCCGACAACCTCGCCGGCCGCGAGGAGGGCGACGAGTCCGTCTGGACCGTGCAGTTCGTCGGGACCGCCCGGATCTTCACGCCGGGGCCCGCGGAGCTCGGGCTCTTCGGCCGGGCCCCCCGCTCGGCGGACGACGCCCCCTTCATCCCCGAATACCTGTGCATAGAACCCCAGTTCATCTCCCTGCACCACCTCGAAGGTGTACCCGCGCGACGAGTCGAGCACTCAGCGTGAACTAACATTTGGGGCGTGCCGCGCTCACTTGTCACCGATGCCCCACCCGACACCGGCCCCGACACCGGCACCCTGCGCACGCTCCTGCGCCGCTACGACGGCGCCGGCGAGCCCGTGGCCTGCGAAACCCTCACCGAAGGCCTGCTGAACCGCGGCTACCGCCTCTCCACCACCCGTGGGCGCTTCTTCCTCAAACACCACCTGGACGGGGACCGCGAGGCCATCGCCCGCCAGCACGCGGTGACCCGCCGCCTGGACGCCCTGGGTCTGCCCGTCGCCCCGCCCGTCGCGGACGACGACGGCAACACCGTCACCGTTCTGGGCGGCCGCTGCTACGCCCTGCATCCCTGGATCGAGGGACGCCACCGCGACGGCGGCGAGCTCACCGCCGCCCAGTCCCGCCGCCTGGGCGCGCTGCTGGGCCATGTGCACACCTGCCTGGAACAGGTCATGAACGGCCCCGAGGAGGCCGCTGCGGGCCCCTCAGGGGCCTCGGACACCGCGGCCCGGCCGGAGGAGACCTTCACCCTCATCGAGGAGCTCCTGAGGCTGATCCGCGTCCGTCCCCGCGACTCCTTCGACGAACTGGCCGAACACCGCCTCGTCGAGCGCCGCGCCCTGCTGGAGCGGCACGCCCACCGCAGGCCGCCCGCCGCCGCCACACCGGCCCGCGGCTGGGTGCACGGCGACTTCCACCCGCTGAACCTGCTCTACCAGGGCGGCGAGCCCGCCGCGATCGTCGACTGGGACCGGCTCGGGGTCCAGCCCCGCGCCGAGGAGGCCGTGCGGGCCGCGGTGATCTTCTTCCTGAAGCCCGACGGCACGCTGGACCTGGCGAAGATACGGCCGTACGCGCGCGCCTACCGCCGGGCGACGGGCGCGGACGCGGCCGAGCTGGCCGCGGCCGTGCACCGGGTGTGGTGGGAGCGGCTGAACGACTTCTGGATGCTGCGCTGGCGCTACCAGCTCGGCGACCACCGCGCCGATCCGGGCTTCCCGGCGTCGGCCGCGCTGTCGGTGTGGTGGACGCGCGCGTACGAGTCCGTACGCGACGCGTTCACCGACTGAGCCGGGCCCCTACGGCCCGGCCCCGGGGTCAGCCCGTCGGGCCCTGGGCGGCGTTGCCCTGGGTGGCCGGGTCGGGGGTCGGCGGGTTCGCGGTCGGCGGCTTGTTGTCGCCACCGCCGCCCGACGGGCCGGTGGACGGCTCCTTCGAGGGCTGGGTCGACGGCACGGTCGAGGGCTGGGTCGACGGCTCCGGGCTCTGCGGGCCGCGGCTGTGCCAGGTGTTCGTGTCGCCTTCCGAGTCGGAACCGTTGTCGCGCTCACCGGTGTTGCCGGTGGTGCCGCCCTGGTCCTTGGGCGTGGCGCTCGGCTTCTTCGAGCCCTTGCTGGCCTCGGGGGTCGGCGAGGTGGACACGGTGGTCTGCTTGTCCTTGCCCTTCGTCCCGCCGCCGCTGCTGCCGAGGGAGCCGCTCTTGACCATGAAGGCGATGCCCGCCACGACCGCGACGATCGCCAGCGCGGCGACCAGCCACATCTTGCCCTTGCCGGCACCGCCCGGGCCCCGGCCGCCGTTGTAGCCGTCGAAGCCGCCGTCGTCGCCGCCCGGGCGCCGCGGCATGACCGGCTGCTGCGAGGTGTCGCCGTGCTGCGGGTGCGGCATGGCCGTGGTGGCGCCCATGCCGACGCCGCCGATCACCTGGGTGGCGGCGGTGGCGTGGTCGACCGGACCGGTGTTCCACACGCCCGTGTGGCTGCCGGCGTCGTGCAGCATCTGCAGGCCGTACTGGACCAGCCCGCGCATCTCCTCGGCGCTCTGGAACCGGTCGTCCGGGTCCTTGGCGAGGGAGCGCATGACCAGGCCGTCGAGCTCCGGCGGCACCGTGTCCGTCACCTGGGACGGCGGCACGGGGGTGTCCTGGACGTGCTGGTAGACCACCGACAGGGGGGTCTCGCCGGTGAATGGCGGGCGCAGGGCCAGCAGTTCGTAGAGCAGACAGCCGGTGGCGTAGAGGTCCGAGCGGGCGTCGACGGTCTTGCCGAGGGCCTGCTCGGGAGAGAGGTACTGGGGGGTGCCCATGACCATGCCGGTCTGGGTCATGGTCGACGCCGCGCCGTGCAGGGCGCGGGCGATGCCGAAGTCCATGACCTTGACGGCGCCCGTGTTGGTGATGATCACGTTGGCGGGCTTGATGTCGCGGTGCACGATGCCGTGCTGGTGGCTGTAGGCCAGCGCCTCGAGCACACCCGAGACGATGATCAGCGCCTGCTCCGGCGGCGGCGCCTCGGCGTTGAGCAACAGGTCGCGGATGGTGCGGCCTTCGACCAGCTCCATGACGATGTACGGCACGACGTTGCGGCCGACGGTGTCCTCGCCCGAGTCGTAGACGGCGACCACGGAGTGGTGGTTCAGGCCGGCGACGGACTGTGCCTCGCGGGTGAAGCGGGCCTTGGAGACCGGGTCCTCGGCGAGATCGGCGCGCAGGAGCTTCACGGCGACCGTGCGGCCCAGGCGGACGTCCTCGGCGGCGAAGACCTCCGCCATGCCGCCGCGGCCCAGCCGGTGGGTCAGGCGGTAGCGGCCGTCCCCGACCAGTCCGCCGTTACCCCACATTTCAGGCACATCGGGCATTCCGCCCCCGTTGGCGTCAGGGTCGGATGGACCCTGGGCGCTCTGCGTCTGTGCCATCAGTCCTCGCCGTCGTGTCTGGTCCGCTTCGCACTGAGAGGCGAATGCGCGGGGAAACTCTTTGAAGCTGCCTTCCGCTAAGGCACGCTACAGCCTCCGGGGCATGCGCCGGTCCGGGATGGACCGGTTATCAAACCCGTACCGGTATGAGCAAGGCAAATCCCGTGACACCTTGTCGCGCATCCGGTCACGGAACGGGCACGCGGCTTGACGTGCCCGTGGCCTGGGGCAGACTTGGCCGGGATACGACGAAGATTCAACGAGGAACAGCTGGATCAGACCTTTGAACAGGCACTCAGAAGAGTCCGAAATGGCCTGTTCACTAGCCTGTTCGATGATCTGTTCGACGCGAGGCAGTGCGCCGAGGGGGAAGTAACACCATGAGCCAGGACGGCGCACAGGGCCGTTACGCGGGCCGGACGGTCGGCGGCGGCCGCTACCAGCTGCGCGATCTGCTCGGCGAGGGCGGCATGGCGTCCGTACACCTGGCCTACGACTCGGTCCTCGACCGCCAGGTCGCGATCAAGACGCTGCACACCGAGCTGGGCCGCGAGGCCTCCTTCCGCGAGCGCTTCCGCCGCGAGGCGCAGTCGGTGGCCAAGCTCACCCACACCAACATCGTCTCGGTGTTCGACACCGGCGAGGACGACCTCGACGGCTCGACCATGCCGTACATCGTCATGGAGTACGTCGAGGGCCAGCCGCTGCGCTCGGTGCTGGACGCGGACGTGGCGCAGTACGGCGCGATGCCCACCGAGAAGGCGCTCAAGATCACAGCCGATGTGCTGGCGGCGCTCGAGGTCAGCCACGAGATGGGCCTGGTCCACCGCGACATCAAGCCCGGCAACGTGATGATGACCAAGCGCAACGTGGTCAAGGTCATGGACTTCGGCATCGCCCGCGCCATGCAGTCGGGCGTCACCTCGATGACCCAGACCGGCATGGTCGTCGGCACCCCGCAGTACCTCTCGCCCGAGCAGGCGCTGGGGCGCGGCGTCGACGCCCGTTCCGACCTGTATTCGGTCGGCATCATGCTCTTCGAGCTGCTGACGGGCCGGCTGCCGTTCGACGCGGACTCCCCGCTGGCCATCGCCTACGCGCACGTCCAGGAGGAGCCGGTCGCGCCCTCCACGATCAACCGGTCGATCCCGCCGGCCGTGGACGCGCTGGTCCTGCGCGCGCTGAAGAAGAACCCGAACGAGCGCTTCCCCAGCGCCGAGGCGATGCGCGACGAGTGCGCCCGGGTGGCCGGCACGGCCATGTCCGCGCCCTCGCCGATCATCATCGCGGGCGGTCCGCCGGCCCGCAGCGGCGCCGGCGTCGGCTCGGCGGTCTTCCCGCCCGTGGACGGTCAGGCGGCCGCTCCCGGCCCGCACAGCGTCCAGACCCCGTACCAGCCCCAGACGGCCCCCCAGAGCCCGTACAGCGGCGGTTACGGCCCTTCCACGCCGCCTCCCGGCCCGCAGGGCTACCCGACCGTCACGCAGCCCTACCAGAGCGGCCCGAGCACCCCGCCGCCCTACGCCAACCCCTCGGCCTCCGGCCCCGGCGGTTCCGGCGGCAAGAGCAACAAGCCGGTCCTCATCGGCTCGGGCGTGGTGGCGGTGCTGGCCGTCATCGGCGTCATCGCGGCCATCGCGCTGAACCGCGGCGGCGGAACCGACGAGGCGAAGGACAGCCCGACCCCGTCGGCGTCCGCGGCCTCCCCGGGCGGCGGCGGAGGCGTCACCGGTGGCACCACCGGCGGCGGCACCCAGGCGAAGGTCAAGGAAGGCGACAAGTCCAAGACCATCGACTCCGAGCGGTGCACGAAGGCCTACGACAGCTACCGCGACAAGACGAAGAAGAGCGCGCCGGACTTCAAGTACATCTACATCGACTCGGTGAAGGAGTGCCTCGTCGCCGCCGGGTGGAAGTACCGGATCGACACGGTGGACGAGAACACCTGGGGCAAGGGCACCGTCATGACCCAGCTCCCGGACTCGAGCGACCCGTTCGACCCCAAGACCGGTCAGTTCGTGCTCACCGTGTCGTCGGGCCAGGCGCCCTCCTAGGGGGCTCCTTCCAGGGGGCTGTCGCCGGCCGGGAGCCGGCGCGACCTTACGGCGAAGGCCGGTCACCGGGTGCTCCCCGGTGACCGGCCTTCGGCGTGTCGCGGCGTATCCGTCGTATCCGTCGAGCGTGTCCGGCGTGCCTACAGGTACGGGCCCGAGCGGGCGCCGCCGTGCTGCAGGTCCTCGTGGTCGTCGTCGCCCGACATCCCGGGCGGCAGGGCCCGGCGCATCTGCTCCAACTGGGCCCGGGCGGCCATCTGCTGGGCGAAGAGCGCGGTCTGGATGCCGTGGAAGAGACCCTCGAGCCAGCCGACCAACTGGGCCTGCGCGATGCGCAGTTCCGCCTCGGTCGGAATCGTCTCGTCCGTGAAGGGCAGCGACAGGCGCTCCAGCTCCTCCACCAGCTCGGGAGCCAGTCCGTCCTCCAGCTCCTTGACGGAGCTGTGGTGGATCTCCTTGAGCCGGACGCGGCTCGCCTCGTCCAGAGGTGCCGCGCGCACCTCCTCCAGCAGCTGCTTGATCATGCTGCCGATGCGCATGACCTTGGCGGGCTGTTCCACCATCTCCGTCACCGGGACCTCGCGCGACTCGTCGTCGCCCTCCCCGCCGCCGGGGCTGGCGCTGCCGAGAGCCATGCCGTCCGGTCCCACGACCAGGACGTGCGGGCTCTCCTGCGACCGTTCATTCCTCGGCATATCCATGCCGCCATTCTCTCGCACAAGTGATTTCCCCCTGGTGATGCCCCCGTACACACCTGATCCAACGCAGGGGCGCACAGGGGCGCACAGATTTTCGGGCGCACGCCCGTACCGCCGCCCGCGCAACGGGCCTTCGCCGCTCCCGCGACGGCCTTGTCGGGGGCCTGTCCGGGGCCTGTACGGGCCCTGACCGGGGTTCTATCTGCGGCGCAGGCGCAGGGCGATGAAGCCCAGGCCAAGGCCCGTGAGGGCCATTCCGGTGCCCAGCGGCAGGACCCGCATCACCCGCTCCCGGTCGGCGCCGGAGGCTTCGTGCCGGGGTCGCTCGGGCGCGGCGCGCCGGGCCGGGGCGCGAGGCGGCGCCGGCTTCGGGACCGGCTCCTCGGCGGCCTTCCGGCCCTCGGCCTCCGCCGAGGTGGCCGGGGACGGTTCGGCGGCTCGGCCGGGGTGTCTGCGGCCGGCGCCCGCCGCCGTGCCGGCCAGGTCCCCGGCCCCGGGCGACGGCGGCGCGGACGGGAAGACGGTGGTCGACGTCGTGGAGGCGACGGGTATCGAGGGCGGCGGGGCCGATGGCTCGGGGTCGTCCGCCCGCGCGGCCTCCGGCGCTATCAGGGAGGCCGACACCGCCAGCCCGAAGAGGATCGCCGCCCTCGTTCCACCGCTCATGTCGCCGTCCTCCGTACGAGTCACCCCCCTACGGACACCCCCACCCTCACACGCGCGCCGCCGGGAGGCGCGCTGAGCGGCCGGTCGGGTGAACGCGGCCACGGACGGCCACCCTCCTCACGTCACGCCGTCACGCTCCTCACGTAGTGAGGAGCACCTTGCCGACGTGCGAGCTCTCCTCCAGCACCCGGTGGGCCGTCACGGCGTCCCGCAGCGGCAGCGTGCGGTCGACCACGGGCCGTACCCGCCCGCCGGCGATCAACGGCCAGACGTGCTCGCGCACGGCCGCCACGATGGCCGTCTTCTCCGCGAGCGGCCGCCCGCGCAGCGAGGTGCCGGCGACGGCCGCCCGCTTGGTGAGCAGCTTGCCCAGGTCCAGCTCGGCCTTGCGGCCGCCCTGGAGGCCGATGATGGCCAGCCTGCCGTTGACGGCGAGGGCGTCGATGTTCCGGTCGAGGTACTTCGCGCCGATGATGTCGAGGATGACGTCCGCGCCGACGCCGCCCGTCACCTTGTGCAGCTCTTCGACGAAGTCCTGGGTGCTGTAGTCGATGAGGATGTCGGCGCCCAGTTCGCGGCAGCGCTCGAGCTTGTCCTGGCCGCCGGCCGTGACCGCCACCCGGGCGCCGACCGCCTTCGCCAGCTGCACGGCCATCGTGCCGATGCCGCTGCCGCCGCCGTGCACCAGGAACGTCTCGCCGGGCCGCAGCCCGGCCACCATGAACACGTTCGACCAGACCGTGGCGGTCACTTCGGGCAGGGACGCCGCCGAGACGAGGTCCATGCCGGCCGGCACGGGCAGCAACTGCCCCGCCGGCACGCAGACCTTCTCGGCGTAGCCGCCGCCGGCCAGCAGCGCGCACACCTCGTCGCCGACGGTCCAGCCGCTCACGCCCGGCCCCACCGCCGAGATCCGGCCGGAGACCTCCAGCCCCGGGTAGGGGGAGGCGCCGGGCGGCGGGTCGTAGAAGCCCTGCCGCTGCACCACGTCGGCGCGGTTGACACCACTGGCCACGACGTCGACCAGCACTTCGCCCTCGCCGGGCACGGGGTCGGGGACCTCGGCCCACACCAGGGCCTCGGGTCCGCCGGGAACGGGAATGGTGATCGCATGCATGCCAGCGAAACTACTCCCGGTGCCGTCCTGATTCCCGTGGCGCGCGCTATGCGCCGGATCCGTCCGGGCACGCCCGGACGATCGTGATCAGACGGTCCGTCGCCTTGAGCGGGCTCGCCTCCGGGTCGTCGTACGCCAACAGCCGGTGGCCGCGGAGCACGGACACCACGAGGTCGTCGGTGTCCCGCACCCCGCGTCCCACCTCGGCCTTGACGACGGGCCGTTCGACGAGGTCGAGGCCGCTGCCCTTCTGGATCAGGTCCTCCATGACGGTGCCCGCGCTGGGGCTGAGCACGGACATACCCAGCAGCCTGCCCGCGGCGCTGGCGCTCGTGATGACCGCGTTCGCGCCCGACTGCCGCAGCAGCGGGGCGTTCTCCTCCTCCCGCACCGCCGCCACGATCTTCGCGGCGCGGTTGAGCTGCCGGGCGGTGAGCGTGACGAGCACGGCCGTGTCGTCGCGCTGGGTGGCGACGATGATCTGACGGGCCTTCTGGACCTCGGCGCGCAGCAGCACGTCGCTGCGGGTGGCGTCCCCGATGACGCCCGCGTAGCCGTGGGCGGTGGCCGACTCGACGACCTTGGGGTTGGGGTCGACCACGACGATCCGCTCCTTCTCCCGGGGGGAGGCGGAGGGACCGCAGATGGTCTGCACGGCGGAGCGCCCCTTGGTGCCGAAGCCGACGACGACGGTGTGATCGCGCAAGGCGGACCTCCAGCGGGTCAGACGCCATTGCTCGCGGGTGCGCTCGGTGAGGACCTCGAGGGTGGTGCCGACCAGGATGATCAGGAACAGGACACGCAGGGGCGTCACCAGCAGCACGTTGCTCAGCCGGGCGCTGTCGCTGTACGGGACGATGTCGCCGTATCCGGTGGTGGACAGGGTGACGGTGGAGTAGTAGACGGCGTCGAGGAAGTCCACGCTCCCGTCCGCGTTGTCGTGGTAGCCGGCGCGGTCGGAGTAGACGATGAAGATCGTGGCGACCATGACCAGCAACGCCATGAGCAGACGCCGGCCGACCTGCCGTATCGGCGCCACGCCGTAGCGCGGCAGCAGGACGCGGAAGTCGGTGTCGTGGTGGGCCTCGCGGGCGGCGGCGTCCTGGCGCGGGAGGATCACGGGGCGCCGCCCCCGGCGGCCTCGTGCCACTCGTCGTGCCGCTCGGCGTACCACTCGGCGTGCCGGGCGAAGGTCAGCAGGAGGGCCTCGCCGCCCCGGACCGTGCCGCCCGGCGGGATGACGGCCAGCGCGTCGGCCGCGGCCAGGCCGCGCAGCATGGCGGGCCCGTGGAAGCTCAGCGGGCGGGCCGTGCCGTCGCCGCGGCGGACGACGGGGACGAGGCGGGTGTCGGTGGGGTGACCGGCCACGGGCTCGGTGAGCCGGGCCGCCACCGGCCGCGCGGACGGCCGGCCGGCGAGCGCCCGCAGCAGGGGCTCGGCGAGCGTCAGCAGGCCGGCGACGGCGGCGAGCGGGTTGCCGGGCAGGCCCACCAGGTGGCGGCCGGACGCGAGGCGGGCGAGCAGCATCGGGTGACCCGGCCGCACCGCCACTCCGTCCACCAGCAGCTCCGCGCCCAGCCGGCGCAGCGTGGGGTGCACATGGTCGACGGGGCCTGCGGCGGTGCCGCCGGTGGTCAGGACGACGTCGGCGTCGGACGCCTCCAGGGCGGCGCGCAGCGCCGTCTCGTCGTCGCCGAGGCAGCGGGTCTGGGCCACTTCGGCCCCCAGGGCGCGCAGCCACGGGGCGAGCATCGGCCCGAGGGCGTCGCGGATCAGGCCGTCGTGCGGCAGCCCCTCGCGCAGCAGCTCGTCGCCGAGCACGAGCACCTCCACGCGGGGCCGGGGGACGACGCGCAGCTGGTCGTAGCCCGCGGCGGCCGCCAGGCCGACCACGGCGGGGGTGACGAGCGTGCCGGCGGGCAGCAGCACGTCGCCCGCCTGGCACTCCTGGCCCTTGGGCCGGATGTCCTGGCCCTGCGTCAGGTGCCGGCTCGCGTAGAGCTCCTCGTCCATGCGTACGGTGCCGTGCTCGCTGCGCAGGACGGCGGTGGCACCGGGCGGCACGCGCGCGCCCGTGGCGATGGGGACGGCCTCGCCGTCGGCCAGCGGGCCGGCGTCGCCGTGGCCGGCGAGCACGCCGCCGCCGTCCTTGGGCAGCCGCCACGGCCCGGGCCCCGCGACGGCCCAGCCGTCCATGGCGGAGGTGTCGAACGACGGCAGGTCGGTGAGCGCGGTCAGCCGTGCGGCGAGCAGGTGCCCGAGGGCGTCGCCGAGGGGCCGTACCGTCGGCTCGAGCGGCCGGGCCGCCCGGGAGGCCGCGGCGCGGGCGGCGGCCCAGGAGAGGTGTGTCTCTGCCATGGCGTGAGGGGCGTCCAGGAGGTGGGCCGGGCTGTCGGGGGCGGGGCCGGCCGGGTCGCCCCGAGGGGCGAGGGGCCGGCGGGGCTCCCGGCCCGGGGGACGGCGGGGCGGAGGCGGTGCCTTCCCGCGACCGCATCGTGTCGTAGAACCGGACCCCGGCGAAGGGCACGTCGAGCTCGTCGTCGGCGGCGCGGGCGGTCGTTCCGGCCGGTGTGCTGTCGGTCGTGCCGGTGGTCGTGGGGGTGGTCATGCCGGTGGTCGTGCGGGGTGTCCTTCCGGCGGGCGTTCCGGCCGGCCTGCCAGGAGGCGGCGACGTGGCCTCGTCGGCGAACGGGTCTTCGACGAAGTCGAAGAAGAAGCGGCCGCCGCCCGGGTGCGCCGAGCCGGCGCGCGGCCCCGGGCCGGGGGCCGCGCGGCGCTCGTCGGCGAGCAGGGACAGCGCCTCGTCGGTGGCCCGGTCGAGCCCCGAGTCGCCCTCCAGGTCCCTCATGACGAGCCGTCCGGCGTCCCCGGCCCCTCGGCCGCCCGGGCCTCCTCGGCCCACCGCGCCGCCAGCGCCTCGGCCTCGCGGATCGCCGTCGCCACCGCCTCCGGTCCGCCGCCGCGCAGGGCGGCGACGTAGCCGACGAGGAAAGTCGTCAGGGGCGCCGCGGGCCGCGCCACACCGTGCGCGGCGTCGCGCGCGAGATCGAGGAGACCGGTCTTGTCGACGTCGAGATCGATGCCCAGCTCGGTCTTGACCGCGGAGATCCATTCATCCAGCACGCTCCTATCGTCCCTGATGCGCCCACGGGCGGTGCTGATGTCCTCCCAGGTGTCGCAGTCGAAGGAGGCGGTGGGGTGGTGGACCCGGGCGAGCGAGAGGTCGGCGGTGACCAGCCGCAGCGGCAGCCCGGCGAGCGTGCCGTGCTCGGCCGCGAGCAGGGCGAGCTCGCGGCGCAGCGACTCCGTGCGGTAGGCGGCCACCAGCGGCTGCTCCCGGCCGCCGGGGTCGGTGAGTACCGCGCCGTCGCCGTCCAGCGCCTCGAGCAGCGCCCGTACGGCGGCCGGGGTCAGGAACGGCAGGTCCGCCGAGAGGACGAGCACCCGCTCGGCCGCGACCCGGCGCAGCCCGGCGTCCAGCCCGGCCAGGGGGCCGCCGCCCGGGAGCTCCTCGCGGGCCCAGGTCACCGGCCGGGCCGTGGCACGCCGCGGTCCGACCACCACCGTGCGCCCGGCGTCGTCGCAGGCGCCCAGGACCCGGTCCAGGAGCGTCCGGCCCCCGACCCGCAGCCCGGGCTTGTCCGCCCCGCCCAGCCGCCGTGCGGCGCCTCCGGCGAGCACTACCGCGTCGTAAACCGTCATCCGTCGAGTATGGCCAGGCCTACGGGCACGGTGGACGGCGACGGGCCCCCTGCTCGGACGGCCCGCAGCAGACCGCCCGCGTCAGACGGACATCGTCAGACGGACCGCAGCAGCACCGCCGGCTGCTCCACGCAGTCGGCCACGTACCGCAGGAACCCTCCCGCCGTTCCGCCGTCGCACACCCGGTGGTCGAAGGTGAACGACAGCTGGACCACCTGCCGTATCGCCAACTCCCCGTCGTGCACCCATGGCTTGGGGGCTATCCGGCCGACGCCGAGCATGGCCGCTTCCGGGTGGTTGATGATGGGCGTGGAGCCGTCGACGCCGAACACCCCGTAGTTGTTCAGGGTGAACGTGCCGCCGGTCAGCTCGGCCGGGCTGAGCTTGCCCGCCCGCGCGGCCTCGGTGAGCCGGGCCATCTCGACCGACAGCTCGACGGCGTTGCGCGCGTGGGCGTCCCGGACGACCGGCACGACCAGGCCCCGGTCGGTCTGCGCCGCGAACCCCAGGTGGACGTCGGGCAGCCGGACGATCTCCTGGGCGTCGACGTCGACGGTCGCGTTGAGCTCGGGGTACTTCGCGAGAGCCGCCGTGCAGATCCGCGCCAGAAGGGCCAGCAGGGACACCTTGGCCCCTCCGGAGGCGTTCATCGCATGGCGGGCCGCCATCAGCTCCGTGGCGTCCGCGTCCACCCAGCACGTCGCGTCGGGGATCTCCCGGCGGCTGCGGCTCAGCTTCTCCGCGGCGACGCCGCGCGCTCCGCGCAGCGGCACGCGCAGCCCGTCGGCCGTCCGGCGGCCCGCCGCGACGCGGCGGCCGGAACGGGCCGCCGGGCGGCCCGCGTGGCCGGCCTGCGTCTCGCGCGACGCCGGGGCGGCGGGCACCGTCTGTGCCGCTCGCGCCGCCTGGTCGACGTCGGCGCGCAGTATCAGCCCGTCCGGGCCGGTGCCGCGCACCTGGGCGAGGTCGACGCCGCGTTCGCGGGCGAGGCGCCGTACGAGCGGGGAGATGACCGCGACGGCCGTGGGCGCGGGGTCCGGCTCGACCGGGCGCGCGCCGTCCTGGCCCGTCGGCCGGACCCGGCGGCGACGCGCCGCGGGGGCCTGCGTGCCGTAGCCGACCAGCACATTGCCCGAGCCCTCGTCCTGGCCGCCGTCGCCGTCCCGGGCGGCGGCCGCGGCGGCCGTGTCCCCGGCGGGTGGCCGGGGCGACGGCTCGCCCACCGCGACCGTCAGCAGCGGTGCTCCGACGGGCAGTTCCGTCCCCTCGTCGCCGAAGCGGGCGGTGACCACTCCCCCGTAGGGGCAGGGGACCTCCACCATCGCCTTCGCCGTCTCGACCTCGACCACGGGCTGGTCGACGGCGACGACGTCACCGACGTTCACCAGCCAGCGGACGACCTGTGCCTCCGTGAGTCCTTCACCCAGGTCGGGCAGCGTGAACTCGCGCACCACGGCCATCAGCGCGCACCACTCTCATATTCGTCGACGGTCCATTCCGATTCCCACTGCAGGCGCGCCACCGCGTCCAGCACCCTGTCGACGCCGGGGAGATGGTGCTTCTCCAGCATGGGCGGCGGATACGGGATGTCCAGCCCCGCGACGCGCAGCACCGGCGCCTCCAGGTGGTGGAAGCAGCGTTCGGTGATGCGGGCCGCGATCTCGCCGCCCGGGCCGGCGAAGCCGGGCGACTCGTGGACGACCACGGCCCGGCCGGTGCGGCGTACGGAGGCGCAGACGGTCTCCTCGTCGAAGGGCACCAGCGACCTGAGGTCGACGACCTCCAGGTCCCAGCCCTCGGCGGTAGCCGCCTGGGCGGCCTCCATGCAGACCGGCACCGACGGCCCGTAGGTGATGAGCGTCGCGGAGGTGCCCGGCCGGCGGACGACCGCGCGGCCGATGCCGGGGACCGGCTCGGGGCGGTCGGGGTCCCAGTCGGCCTTGGACCAGTAGAGCCGCTTGGGCTCCAGGAAGATCACCGGGTCGTCCGAGGCGATCGCGGCGCGCAGCAGGCCGTAGGCGTCGGCGACGGTCGCCGGAGCCACCACGTGGAGGCCGGGCGTGGCCATGTAGTAGGCCTCGGAGGAGTCGCTGTGGTGCTCGACGCCGCCGATGCCGCCGCCGTAGGGGACGCGGACGGTGATCGGCATGGGCAGGGCGCCACGCGTGCGGTTGCGCATGCGGGAGACGTGGCTGACGAGCTGCTCGAGCGCGGGATAGGCGAAGGCGTCGAACTGCATCTCCACGACGGGCCGCAGCCCGTACATGGCCATGCCGACCGCCGTGCCGAGGATGCCGGCCTCGGCCAGCGGGGTGTCCGTGCAGCGCTCCTCGCCGAACTCCTTGGCGAGCCCGTCGGTGACCCGGAAGACGCCGCCCAGGGTGCCGACGTCCTCGCCGAGGACGTGGACGGCCGGGTCGTCGGCCATGGCGTCGCGCAGGGCGCGGCCGAGGGCCTGCGCCATGGTGGCGGGCTTGCGGCCGGCGTCGACGGGCGCGGTGGTCATCGCTGCCTTCCTTCCTGGGGGCCGCCGCCGTGGGCGTCCGGGAACTCCCCCGCCGCGTTCAGCTCGGCTCGCAATTGTGCTTGCTGCTCGCGCAGTTGGGCAGTCTGCTCGGCGTAAACATGTGCGAACAATTCCATCGGGTCGAGCACGGGATCCTGGTGCATCCGCTCGCGCAGATCGGCGGCCATGCGCTCGGCCGCGTCCCGTTCGGCCTGCACGACACTGTCGTCGAGCAGAGAGCGACGGGTCATCTCGCGCTCCATCAGCGCGATGGGGTCGTGCGCGCGCCAGGCCTCGACCTCGGCGTCGCTGCGGTAGCGGGTGGCGTCGTCGGCGTTGGTGTGCGCGTCGACGCGGTAGGTGACGGCCTCGACCAGCGTGGGGCCCCCGCCGGCGCGGGCTCGCCGCACGGCCTCGGAGAGGACCTCGTGGACGGCGGGGGCGTCGTTGCCGTCGACCAGCCGGCCGGGCATGCCGTAGCCGACCGCCTTGTGGGCGAGCGACGGCGCGGCGGTCTGCTTGGCGAGCGGCACGGAGATGGCGAAGCCGTTGTTCTGCACGAGGAAGACGACCGGGGCCCGCCAGACGGCGGCGAAATTGAGCGCCTCGTGGAAGTCGCCCTCGCTCGTGCCCCCGTCGCCCACCATGGCCAGCGCCACGACGTCGTCACCCTTGAGCCGCGCGGCGTGCGCGAGGCCGACCGCGTGGGGAAGCTGGGTGGCCAGCGGGGTGCACAGCGGGGCGATGCGGTGTTCGTGCGGGTCGTAGCCGGTATGCCAGTCGCCGCGCAGCAGCGTCAGGGCCTCGACGGGGTCCAGGCCCCGCGCCACGGCGGCCAGCGTGTCGCGATAGCTGGGGAAGAGCCAGTCGCGCTCCTCCAGGGCCAGGGCGGCGGCGACCTCGCAGGCCTCCTGGCCGGTGGAGGACGGATAGACGGCCAGCCTGCCCTGCCGGGTCAGGGCGGTGGCCTGGGTGTTGTAGCGCCTGCCGCGCACGAGGTGGCCGTACAGCCGCTTCAGCAGCTCCGGGTCCAGCCTGTCGGCGGCCTCGGTGCCCAGCAGACGGTAGGGCTCCGCGTCGGGCAACAGCGGCGCGGGGTCGGTACGGGGTTGCCAGGCCGGGGGCGGGGTGGGCCGGTACGAGCCGGGCTGCTCCAGAACCGTCATGGCGAGCACCTCCTCTTGGGACGAGCTTGACCGGAAAGCGACGTGCGCTCTCCCTACCGATTGTTCGGTTGACGGCACTTTTTGGCTACAGGCGGCCCAAGCCTGTGGACAAACGGTTCTCCACAGCCTGAGATATGGGCAGGGCGTCCATGAAGGGGAGGCATGGCGGTATGCCGGACGAACAGATGGCCACTTCGGGCGGCAGGCAGGCCGCCCGTCCGCTCGACGACATCGACCGCTCGATTCTGCGCATGCTCCAGAGCAACGGCCGGGCCTCGATACGGTCCGTGGCCGAGCGTGTACACGTCTCGCGGGCGAACGCCTACGCGCGGATCAACCGGCTCATCGACGACGGGGTCATCCGGGGCTTCGGCGCCCGCATCGACCAGGAGCGGGCCGGTCACGGCGCGTCGGCGTACATCACCATGAAGATCGTCCAGAACTCCTGGCGGACGGTCCGCGAACAGCTCAGAGAGCTGCCGGGGGTCGCGCACATCGCCCTGGTCAGCGGCGATTTCGACGTTCTTCTGCTGGTGCACACCAAGGACAACCGCGCTCTGCGCGAGCTGGTCCTGACCCGCATCCAGGCCATCGAGGACGTGTTGAGCACCCGGACGTTACTGGTCTTCGAGGAGACGGACCTGAAGGAGGACCGGCACTCCGGCCAGGACCGCCCCCTCGAGGAGGGCCGCTAGCGGTACGTGCGCCGCTAGCGGTACGTGCGCAGGCCGGCGAAGGCCGTGCGGACGACGGCGTCGGCGACCTCTTCGCTGGTGGCCGCACCACCGCGCTCCGGGCGGTACCACTCCACGACGGAATTGATCATTCCGAAGAGCAGCCTGGTCGCCAGCCGGACGTCCACGTCCTCGCGCAGGTCGCCGTCCGCGGCGGCCTCCTTCAGGAGCTCGGCGACCTGATGGTCGAACTCGCGGCGGCGCTCCATCGCCCAGCGCTCGGTGCCCGTGTTGCCCCGCACCCGCAGCAGCAGCGTCACGTACGGCAGCTCGGCCATGAGCACCTCCACCGTGCGCCGGGTGACGTACTCCAGCCGGTCGATCGCCGGCCCGCCGGTGGCCCCCGGCTCGTCCAGGACGGCGAAGAGCTCGTCGAGCGCGCGGCTTATCGCCAGCCGCAGGAGCTCCTCCTTGCCCTTGACGTGGTGGTAGATGGAGGACTTGGAGATCCCGGCCGCCTTGGAGAGGTGCTCCATGGACGTGCCGTCGTAGCCCCGCTCGTTGAACACCGTGACGGCGACCGCGAGCAGCGATTCGGGCGTGTAGGTGTCGCGCTTGGCCATGGTCATGATTACAGCAGGCTCTCTTCGACGGCCGCACGGCGGCGCAGGGGCTGGCAGGCGGCGTAGCGGCCGCCGGGGTATTCGTCGTCCAGGTTCCGCAGCACGCGGCGGACCCAGTCGTAGCCGATCGACCGGCCCCACTCCAGGGGGCCCATCGGGTAGTTCACGCCCAGTCGCATGGCGGTGTCGGTGTCCTCGCGGCTCGCGACGCCACGGCCCGCGGCGTCCTCGGCGAAGTCGACGAGCATCGCGACCGTCCGGGCGACGATCATCCCGGGGACGTCTCCGATGACGCTGACCTTCTTGCCCAGGGCCTGGAACAGGCCGGTCGCCGCCGTCAGGTCCGCTGCGGGCACGTTCTCGGAGGCCGCGAGCGCCACGCGGGGGCAGTCGCGGTAGTCGAGGGCCAGGTCGAAGGTGATGCGCGGGCCCCGGTGCGCCCTGTCCGTGGCGCCCGAGCCGTCGGCGAGGGTGAGCTCCGTGCCGCCGGGCAGTGCGATGAACCCGTCCTGACCTGCGACTGCACGGTCGTGGACGACCTTGATGCCCGCCTCTTCGATCATCGAGCGCAGGACGTCGGCGTTGGCGGGCAGCCGGCCGTGCAGGCCGACCGTGTCGGGGGCAGCGCACGGCTCGGCGGTGTGCGGACGAGGCTGCGCCGCGCCCTCGGCGTGGTCGAACCAGCCCTGGCCCGACTTCCGGCCCAGCAGGCCGGCCTCGACCAGGCGCTGCTGGGAGAGCGCGGGCCTGAATTTCGGGTCATGGAAGAAGGCTTCGTAGACCGAACGGGTGACGGCGTTGTTCACATCCTGGCCGATGAGGTCGGTCAGTTCGAAGGGCCCCATGGCGAAGCCGCCGCTCTCGCGCAGCACCGCGTCGATGGTGGCGGGGTCCGCCGCGCCCTCCTCATGGACGCGGAAGGCCTCGGCGTAGAAGGGCCGCGCGACGCGGTTGACGATGAAGCCGGGGGTGTCGGCGCAGCTCACCGGCGCCTTGCCCCACGCGGCCACGGTGGCCCGGGCGCGGTCGGCGGCCGCCCGGTCCGTGGCGTGGCCGCGGACGACCTCCACCAGCGGCAGCAGCGGTGCGGGGTTGAAGAAGTGCAGGCCGACGAGGCGTCCGGGCAGGCGCAGCGCGCCGCCGACGGCGGTGACGGAGAGGGAGGAGGTGTTGGTGGCGAGCAGGCAGTCGTCGCGGACGACCGATTCCAGGCGGACGAACAGCTTCTGTTTGGCGTCGAGTTGCTCGAGAATCGCCTCGATGACGAGCGCCGAGTCGGCGAGTTCGGCCGGGTCCTCGGCGGGGCGCAGGCCCTCGAGGGCCGCATCCCGGCGGGCCGCGTCGAGCCTGCCCTTGTCCACGAGGCGGTCGAGGCGGGCGGCGATGGCGCGTCCGGCCTCCGCCGCGCGGCCCGGTGCGGCGTCGTACAGCCGCACGGGGTGCCCGGCGAGCAGGGCGACCTGGGCGATGCCCTGGCCCATGGTCCCGGTACCGACGACCGAGACGGTGCGGGCCGGGTCGATTGCGGTCATGGCAGTGATCCTCCCCGATGAGTTGTCCACAGGTTCGCCGGGCCCTCTTGTCCCGACCGATCGTTCGGTTACTGTATCCACCGGGGGTGCTGCCGGTCCCCCGTATCTGTCGGTCCCCCGTATCGGAGCCCCGCTCGACGAGGAGTTGGTCAGACGTGACCGCCGCACTCACCACCGCCCAGTTGACCGAGAAGCACCTCCCGACCCTCGACCAGGCGCTGGACGTCATCCGCACGCGCGCGTACTGGTCCCCGTATCCCGAGCACCCCAAGGCCTACGGCCCTGAGGGCATCGCCGGGAGCCTGGACGCCGCCGCGGGCCAGGCCGCCTTCGACGCCCTGCGCGGCAAGCGCTTCGAGCTGGACCAGCCGGGCACGGACGGCTGGACGGCCACCGAGGTCTCGCCCTTCGGCCTGGAGCTGGGCGTGGAGTATCCGCACGCCGACATCGATGTCCTGCTGCCGGCCCTGCGCGCGGCCATGCCCGCCTGGCGGGACGCCGGGCCGCAGGCCCGGGCGGCGGTCTGCCTGGAGATCCTCGCCCGCATCAACGCCCGCACCCACGAGTTCGCGCACGCGGTCATGCACACCAGCGGCCAGGCGTTCATGATGGCCTTCCAGGCCGGCGGCCCGCACGCCCAGGACCGCGCCCTGGAGGCCGTCGCCTACGCCTACGAGGCCCAGACCGCCGCTCCCGCGTCCGCCCAGTGGGTCAAGCCACAGGGCAAGCGTGATCCCCTGGAGATGAACAAGCAGTTCACGGCCGTGCCGCGGGGCATCGCGCTGCTCATCGGCTGCAACACCTTCCCCACGTGGAACGGCTTCCCCGGGCTGTTCGCCTCCCTGGCCACCGGCAACGCCGTGCTGGTCAAGCCGCACCCGCGCGCGGTGCTGCCGCTCGCGCTGACCGTGCGCATCGCCCGCGAGGTACTGCGGGAGGCCGGCTTCTCCCCCGACCTGGTGGCGCTGGCCGCCGAGCGGGACGGCGAGGGCATCGCCAAGTCCCTGGCCCTGCGCCCGGAGATCCGCATCATCGACTACACCGGCTCCACCGCCTTCGGCGACTGGCTGGAGGAGAACGCCCGCCAGGCCCAGGTCTTCACGGAGAAGGCCGGGGTCAACACCGTGGTCATCCACTCCACGGACGACTACAAGGGCATGCTCTCCAACCTGGCCTTCTCCCTGTCGCTCTACAGCGGCCAGATGTGCACCACCCCGCAGAACCTCCTCATCCCGCGCGAGGGCATCGCCACCGACGCCGGCCACAAGACCTACGACGAGGTCGTGGCCGACCTGGCGACCGCCGTGGACAAGCTGCTGGGCGACGACGCCCGGGCCAACGCCCTGCTGGGCGCCATCGTCAACGACGGGGTGAAGTCGCGCCTCGAGGCGGCCGCGCAGCTCGGCGAGGTGGCGCTGGCCTCCCGGTCCGTGGCCAACCCCGACTTCCCCGGCGCCACGGTCCGTACCCCCGTGATCGTCAAGCTGGACGGGGCGAAGCCGGACAGCGAGGCGGTCTACCGCTCGGAGTGCTTCGGCCCGGTCTCGTTCGCGGTCGCCGTCGACTCGGCGGCGGACGCCGTGGAGCTGCTGCGCGGCACGGTGCATGACAAGGGCGCGATGACGGTCGGCGCGTACACCACGGCGGCGGACGTCGAGCGGCTGGTGGAGGAGGCCTGTCTGGAGGAGTGCGCCCAGCTCTCCCTGAACCTCACCGGCGGCGTGTACCTCAATCAGACGGCCGCCTTCTCCGACTTCCACGGCTCCGGCGGCAACCCGGCGGCCAACGCCGCGCTGTGCGACAGCGCGTTCGTGGCGACGCGCTTCCGGACGGTGGAGGTGCGCCGGCCGGCCTGATCCGGTCAGAGCGGCGCCGGGCCGCCCCAGTGGAAGAGCGCCATGGCGACGCTGGTGGCGAGGTTGTAGCTGGAGACCTGGGGCCGCATGGGCAGGGCGACCAGCCGGGTCGCCCTCTCCCGCAGGTCCGGCGAGATGCCGTGCCGCTCGGAGCCGAAGGCGATCAGAGCGTCGTCGGGGAGGGGGACGGACCGGATGTCGTCGCCCTCCGGGTCCAGGACGTACAGCGGCCCGGGCGGCAGTTCCTCCAGGGGCAGCCGCTCGACGGCCGTGGCGTAGTGCAGGCCGGCGCCCGAGCGCACGGCGTTGGGGTGCCAGGGGTCGAGGTCGCCGGTGGTGACCACGCCCGCGGCCCCGAACCCGGCGGCCAGGCGCACGACCGCGCCGACGTTGCCGAGGTTGCGGGGGTTGTCCAGGACGACGACGGGCGACCGCCGGGGCAGCCGCGACATGGCGTCGAGGTTGGCCGTGCGGTTCCGGCGATCGGCCAGGGCGGCCACGCCCGTCGGGTGGACCCTGGGCACGAGCTCGCGCAGCGTCCCCGCGGGCACCTCCACCAGGAGCCGGTCGAGGGTGTCCGTCAGGTCGTCGGCGAGATCGGCCGCGAGCGCGAGTGCGGCCGCCTTGTCGCTGGTGACGGCCGCCCGTACGGGGGCTTCGAAGCGCAGGGCGTGCTTGAGCGCGTGGAAGCCGTCGAGCAGTACGGCGTCGGGGGCGGTGGCCTCCCAGAGCCGCAGCGCGGCGGCGGCCCTGGCGTCGTCCTCGGTCATGCGCCTCAGCCTACGGGGCGGATTTCTCCGTCTCCGGCGGCGCCTCCCGGCGGATGCCGGGAACGACCGCCCCGGGTCCGGCGGGGAGCTCCGGCCGCGCCGCGGGACGGGCGCCGAGCACCAGCGTCCGTACGGCCGCCCCCACCCGCCGCAGGAAGGACGTGGGCAGGAAGACGGCGTCCGCCACGATCATCGCCAGGGAGAAGAACGGCAGCCCGAGCAGCACGGCGATCCCCACGTGCTCGGCCATCATCAGCGCCAGCAGGACGTTCTTGACCCGCCGGTTCAGCAGCGTGAAGGGGAACGCCACCTGCACGGCCACCGTGCCGTAGCTCAGCAGCAGCACGACGACCCCGCTGCCCGCGAGCAGGTGGGAGAGCCCCGGCCAGGGCGAGAAGTAGTCGAGGTGCATCGGGTAGTACAGCGCGGTGCCGTCCTGCCAGCGCGAGCCTTGCACCTTGTACCAGCCGGCCGTGGCGTAGATCAGGCAGACCTCGGCCATGATCACCAACAGCGCGGCGTTGTGCGCCAGATGGGCCAGCGTGTCGAGCACGGCCCGGGGCTCGCCGGGGGCGTGCCGCCGGGCGAGCCACCACAGGCCGTGCACCAGCCACAGGCCCCACAGGGCGGTCGCCCAGCCGATCCCCGGCAGCGGGCCGCGCGCGGTCCACGACAGCCCGGTCCCGCCCAGGGCCTGCGCGGCGACGAGCGCGAGACCGCACGCCGCCCACAGCACGATGCCGGGCACGTCCCGGTCCGCACCGCGCTCCGCGGCGTCGCGTCCGGCGCGGCGCGCGGCGCGCCGGGCGTCGAGCGACCAGACCTGGCCGCAGCGGGTGAACACCGTGTACAGCGCCATCAGATGGATGACGTTGTCGCCGCCGTCGCCGATGAAAACGCTGCGGTTCTGCAGTGCCAGCACACCGAGCATGTACAGCACCGACATGGTGCGCGTGCGCCACCCGAGCAGCAGCAGCGCGCTGGAGACGATCGCCAGCGCGTAGACCGTCTCGAACCACAGGCTTCCCCGGGACCACATCAGCGGGGTGAAGGCGTGGTTGTCGGCGATCAGCTGCCGGGCCAGGTCCCAGCTCCAGGGTGAGTCGGGCCCGTAGAGCTCATGGCGGTTGGGCCACTCGCGCAGCAGGTAGCACAGCCAGGTGAAGGACAGCCCGATACGGACGACGGCCGTCTGGTACGGGCCCAGGGAGGAACCGGTGACGCGGGCGAGCCCGCGCTGGAGGGCGGAGGCGTTCATCGGTTCTTCGCCTCCGGGAGGTCGGCGGTGGCGACCGGCCACCAGGGCAGCACCCGGTGGACCGGCCTGGTGTCGGCCTTCTCCTCGCTCCACGGCGGCGGTGCGACGGGCACGGTCACGGACCGCACCTGCACACGGTCGACCGGCCGGCCGTCCCGCTCGGCGCCCAGCCGGGCGACGACGAGGCGGCGGATGTACTGCTCGGAGAGGCGGCCGCGCAGGCCGCTCGGCTGCTCGCGGGCGTCATGGGTGCCGGAGTAGAAGTCCCAGGCGCGGCGGAGCTCGTTCTGCCGGGTGTGGCTGGGCAGGGGGTGGTGAAGGATGGCCGCGCCGTCCTGGGCGGACAGGTCGGTCCAGGGGGTGACGACCGGGCGGCCGCCGGGTCCGCGCAGCTCGGCGCGGGCCTGGACGGCGATGTTCTGCTGCAGCGGGTTGGGGGCGAAGAACTTCCAGTTCTGTTCGAACTCCGGGAGGACGTAGTCGTCGATCTCCGCCGCGTGCTGCTTGCTGACAGTGTTCGCGGGCGCCACGTGCAGGAACACCATCGTCAGATGCACGGCCGCGGCCACCGCCACCACCGCGGCCCCGGCCGCGACGACGACGCGTGAGAGCAGGGACAGCCCCTCCAGTCCGGCGTCGCCGCCGGGCCGCTCGTGTCCGTCGTCCGTTTCCATACCCGCCCCGTTCCGCTGTGCCGCGCCTGGTGCCGCGCCCTGCTGCCATGTGCACGCCGTCTCGGCGCGCACCCGAACCGTACCGACGACGCCCCACGAGGCACAGCGCCCACGGGTTATCCACAGGGTTGACACGGTCCTGGGCTCCCCTCACCATTGAACCGAACGATCGGTCGGTAGGGAGATTCGGCACCAACGAGCACGAGGGGGCACGGCATGACCACGACTGCGCCGGAGGCAGGAGCGCTCGAGGCGGTGTTCGACGCCGCCGTCGCCGCCGACGAGCGCATCGAGCCACGCGACTGGATGCCCGACGCCTACCGCGCCGGCCTCGTCCGGCAGATCGCCCAACACGCCCACTCCGAGATCATCGGCATGCAGCCCGAGGCCAACTGGATCACTCGGGCGCCCTCGCTGCGGCGCAAGGCGATCCTGATGGCCAAGGTCCAGGACGAGGCGGGCCACGGCCTGTATCTCTACAGCGCTGCGGAGACCTTGGGCACCAGCCGCGAGGAGATGCTCGACAAGCTGCACAGCGGCCGCCAGCGCTACTCCTCGATCTTCAACTACCCCACCCTGACCTGGGCGGACGTCGGCGCCATCGGCTGGCTCGTCGACGGCGCGGCCATCACCAACCAGGTCCCCCTGTGCCGCTGCTCCTACGGGCCCTACGCCCGCGCCATGATCCGCGTCTGCAAGGAGGAGTCCTTCCACCAGCGCCAGGGCTACGAACTCCTCCTGGCCCTGAGCCGGGGCACCGAGGCCCAGCACGCGATGGCCCAGGACGCGGTGGACCGCTGGTGGTGGCCCTCCCTGATGATGTTCGGCCCGCCCGACGACGAGTCGGCACACTCCGCCCAGTCCATGGCCTGGAAGATCAAGCGTCACTCCAACGACGAGCTGCGCCAGCGATTCGTCGACATCTGCGTCCCGCAGGCCCGGTCGCTGGGGCTGACGCTCCCCGACCCGGACCTGCGGTGGAACGAGGAGCGCGGGCACCACGACTTCGGCCCCATCGACTGGGACGAGTTCCACGAGGTGCTCCGGGGCAACGGCCCCTGCAACGACCAGCGGCTCGCCCAGCGTCGGCGGGCCCATAAGGAAGGCGCCTGGGTGCGCGAGGCTGCCGCGGCGTACGCGGCCAGGCATGGGGAGGCAAGCGCATGACCGGCACCGACTGGCCGCTGTGGGAGGTGTTCGTGCGCAGCAGGCGCGGCCTGTCGCACACCCACGCCGGCAGCCTGCACGCGCCCGACGCGGAGATGGCCCTGCGCAACGCCCGCGACCTGTACACCCGGCGCGGCGAGGGCGTCTCGATCTGGGTGGTGCCGTCCACGGCGATCACCGCCTCCTCGCCCGACGAGAAGGACCCCTTCTTCGAGCCCTCCGCCGACAAGCCCTACCGCCACCCGACCTTCTACGACATCCCCGAGGGGGTGCAGCACCTGTGACCGCCGCACTCGCTCTGGGCGACGACGCCCTCGTGCTCTCCCACCGACTGGGGGAGTGGGCCGGGCACGCTCCCGTGCTCGAGGAGGAGGTCGCCCTCGCCAACATCGCCCTCGACCTGCTCGGACAGGCCCGTGTGCTGCTCTCGCTCGAGGGCGACGAGGACGAACTCGCCTACCTCCGGGAAGAACGCGCCTTCCGCAACGTCCAGCTCGTCGAACAGCCCAACGGCGACTTCGCGCACACCATCGCCCGCCAGCTCTACTTCTCCTCCTACCAGGAGCTGCTGTACGGGCAGCTGGCGAGCGAGGGACGGTCGGCCTTCGCGCCGGTCGCGGCGAAGGCGGTCAAGGAGGTCGCCTACCACCGCGACCACGCGGAGCACTGGACGCTGCGCCTCGGCGACGGAACGCCCGAGAGCAACGAGCGCATGCAGCGCGCCCTGGACTCCCTGTGGCGGTACACGGGCGAGCTCTTCGAGCCGGTGGAAGCCCTGCCCGTCGACTGGACCGCGCTGCGGGACGGCTGGCTGACCACCGTGACCGACGTCGTGGCCCGCGCCACGCTGACCCTGCCCGGCGGCCCCCAGGTCGGTGCCTGGACGGCCGGCGCCGGACGGCAGGGCATCCACACCGAACCGTTCGGCAGGATGCTCGCGGAGATGCAGCACCTGCACCGCAGCCACCCGGGGGCGACATGGTGACCACGCACACGCCCATCGGCCCTACTCCTCTCGACCCCGCCCCTCGGCCCCACGCCCCTCGAGGAGGAACTCCGCGCGCTGGCCGGGGCCGTCCCCGACCCCGAGCTGCCGGTGCTCACCCTCGCCGACCTCGGCGTGCTGCGCGGCCTGCACGTCACCGGCCCCGGCCGGGTGGAGGTGGAGCTCACCCCCACCTACACCGGCTGCCCCGCCGTCGAGGCGATGTCCGCGGACATCGAGCGCGTGCTGCGCGAGCGGGGGCAGGAGGAGGTGACCGTCCGTACGGTCCTCTCCCCGGCCTGGTCCACGGACGACATCACCGCCGAAGGACGGCGCAAACTCGCCGAGTTCGGCATAGCCCCGCCCAGGACGACGGGCCCGGTGAGCGGCCCGGTGCCGGTCGACCTCGCCATCCGCTGCCCGCACTGCGGATCCACCGACACCACGCTGCTCAGCCGCTTCTCCTCCACCGCCTGCAAGGCCCTGCGCCGCTGCGAGGCATGTCGCGAACCGTTCGACCACTTCAAGGAGTTGTAGATGGCAGCGGCCCGCCATGGCGCCTTCCACTCCCTGCGAGTGGCGGCCGTCGACCCGCTCACCGACGACGCGGTCGCCGTCACCCTCGCCGTGCCCCCGGCGCTGCGCGAGGACTTCCGCCACGTCCCCGGCCAGCACCTGGCCCTGCGCCGGACCGTGGACGGCCGGGAGATCCGCCGCACGTACTCCCTCTGCGGCCAGGCGCCCGGCGCCGACGGGCCGCGCACGCTGCGGGTGGCGGTGCGGCTGGTGGACGGCGGCGCGTTCTCCACCTACGCGCTCAAGGAGCTGGTCCCCGGGGACACGGTCGAGGTGATGGCCCCGGCCGGGCGGTTCGTGCTCGAGCCGCGCCCCGGTCACTTCGCCGCGATCGTCGGCGGCAGCGGCATCACGCCCGTGCTCTCCATCGTCTCCACGCTGCTGGCCCGCGAGCCCGAGGCCCGGTTCTGCCTGATACGCAGCGACCGCACGACCGCGTCGACGATGTTCCTGGACGAGGTCGCCGACCTCAAGGACCGCTACCCCGGCCGCCTCCAGCTCGTCCAGACGCTCTCCCGCGAGGAGCAGCAGGCCGGTCCGGCGTCCGGGCGGCTCGACGAGGAGCGGCTGACCCGGCTGCTGCCCGCGCTGCTGCCGGTGGACACGGTCGACGGCTGGTTTCTGTGCGGCCCCCACGGCCTGGTGCTGGGCGCGGAGGCGGCGCTGCGCGCCCTGGGAGTGGCCCGCGAGCGCATCCACGAGGAGATCTTCCACGTGGAGGACGCGCCCTCCGGGCCGCGCGCCGGGGCCGGGGCGCCGCCCGGTCCGGAGCACAGCGCGGTGACCGCGACGCTGGACGGGCGCAGCGGAAGCTGGCCGGTACGGGACGGGGAGTCGCTGCTGGAGACGGTGCTGCGCAACCGCCCCGACGCCCCGTACGCCTGCAAGGGCGGGGTGTGCGGGACGTGCCGGGCGTATCTGGTGTCGGGCGAGGTGAGGATGGACCGGAACTTCGCTCTGGAGCGGGAGGAGCTGGACGCGGGGTACGTACTGGCCTGCCAGTCGCACCCGGCCACGGAGAAGGTGGAGCTGGACTTCGACCGCTGAGGTTCCCCATTCGCTGTTCCCAATTCCCTCACACTGCCCTAACTTGACGAACCGTCAGGTATGCCGACGCCCTGGCGTGGGCGCGAGCGGAAGGGCCGGGCAGTGGACTTCACCTTCACCGAGGAACAGCAGGCCGCCGCCGAGGCGGCGCGGGCCGTCCTGTCCGGGGTCGCCCCCGACGCCGTGCCCAGCCCGGCGCTGGTGCCGGGCGCCGTCGCCGAGGACTTCGACCGCGCGCTGTGGCGCCGGCTGGCCGGCTCCGGCCTGCTGGGCCTGATGGTTCCGGAGGAGCACGGCGGCGCGGGGCTCGGGCCGATCGCCCTGTGCCTGGTGCTGCGCGAGGCCGGGAAGGTGCTGGCGCGTGTTCCGCTGCTGGAGACGAGCGCGGCAGCCCTGGTCCTGCGGACGTACGGCACCGCCGGACCGGGCCGCGTGCTGCCCGCGATCGGCCGCGGCGAGCTCGTCGTGACCGTCGCCGCCAGCGGCCGGACCGGCCACGACGGCGCCGAGCTGGCCGTCACCGCCCGCCCCGACGGTCGGGCCCACTGGCTCCTCGACGGGCTACAGACGGCCGTTCCCTGGGCTCAGGGCGCCGACCGCGTCCTGCTGCCCGCCCACACCGCCGATGGCCGCGCCGTCCTCGCCCTCGTCCCACCGGACCGCCCCGGAGTGGCCCTCGCCGACCAGGTGTCCACCAGCGGCGAGCGGTACGCACAGGTGGCGCTGGAGTCCGTACGCGTCCGGGAGGACGAGCTGATCACCGCGGACGGTGCGTGGGAGTGGCTGCGCGGCCTGCTGGCCACCGGCACCTGCGCCCTCGCCCTCGGCCTGGGCGAGGCCGCAGCGGCGATGACGGGGGCGTACACGAGCAAGCGCGAACAGTTCGGCTTCCCCATCGCGACGTTCCAGGCGGTGGCCGTCCAGGCGGCCGACCGCTACATCGACCTGCGCTCGATGGAGGCGACGCTCTGGCAGGCGGCCTGGCGCCTGGAATCGGGAGCGTCGGGCCCGCTGCCCGTGGCGGCCGACATCGCCGTCGCCAAGGTCTGGGCCGCGGAGGGCGTGCGCCGCGTCGTCCAGACCGCACAGCATCTGCACGGCGGCTTCGGCGCGGACACCGACTACGCCCTGCACCGCTATCACGCGTGGGCCAAGCAGCTCGAGCTCTCGCTCGGCCCGGCCGCCGCCCACGAGGAGGCCCTGGGCGACCTCCTGGCCGCCCACCCGCCGAACGGCTAGATCGCCGACCGGCCGGGTCACCGATCGGCTAAGTCACGCCCGGCTAGATCACCGTGCCGGGAGTGCCGTCGGCGGACACGACCGGGCGGCCGGCGGCCTCCCAGACCTGCATCCCGCCGTCGACGTTCGCCGCGTCCATGCCCTGCTGCACCAGGTAGGCGGTGACCTGCGCGGAACGGCCGCCGGCGCGGCAGATGACGTTGATGCGGCCGCCCTCGGGCGCCTTCTCGGTCAGCTCACCGAAGCGCGCCACGAAGTCGCTCATGGGAATGTGCAGGGCGCCCTCGGCGTGCCCCGCCTGCCACTCGTCGTCCTCGCGCACGTCCAGCAGGAAGTCGTCCGACGAGAGAGCGTCGACGCCGACGGTGGGAATCCCGGAACCAAAAACCATGAGCCCGACGCTACCCGACCAGCGACGCCAGATGGGCCTCGCGCTCGGCGATCTGTACCACCAGGCCGTCGGCGATCTCCACCAGCAGCCCGTCCGGGTCGTCCGGCGCCATCTTGATCATCGCGCCGATCGCGGAGGACTCCAGCTCGGCGGCCACCATCGACAGCAGTTCCTTGCGCTCGGCCAGCCACTCCAGCCGGGCGTACAGCTCCTCGCCGAGGCTGGGCCGGCGCTGCGCGGGCACCGGCCCGGCCGCCCATTCCTCGGCCAGTTCGCGCAGCAGCGCCTCGTTGCCCTCGCCGTAGGCGGCGTTGACCCGCACGATGAAGGCCTCGCGGCGCACCCGGTCCGCCTCGTCCGGTGCCAGGTCCGGGTGGGCCTTGCGGACGAGCTCGCGGTAGGCGCGGCGGGCCTCGTCGCTGGGGCGCACCCGCTTGGGGGGCTGCACCGGCTTCTCGGTGAGCATCGCCGTCGCCTCCGGCGAGAGTCCCTCGCCGTCCATCCAGCCGCCGAACAGCTCGTCGACCCCCGGCATGGGCTGCACCAGCCCGCGCATCTCGCGCGCCCGCCGCTGGTCCTCGGCGTCGCCCGTGCGCGCGGCGACCGCCTCGGCGATCAGCGCGTCCAGCTCGTCGAGGCGGGCGTACATCGGGCCGAGCCGCTGGTGGTGCAGGCGGGAGAAGTTCTCCACCTCCACGCGGAAGGTCTCCACCGCGATCTCGAACTCGATCAGCGCCTGCTCGGCGGCCCGTACGGCCCGCTCCAGCCGCGTGGTGTCCTCGGCGGGGCCGGGACCGGCGGCTCCGGGGCTCGCGGATCCGGGGTCGGCGCTCTGCTCAGCTTCCGGGTTCATCACCCGCCCAGCGTACGAGGTGCCCGCAGGCCCCGGGCACGGCTTCCCGCCACGCGGCCCGGAACCGGCCCCGGACCCTCCTCACACCCCCGTCTCGGCCGGCAGCCGGCCGGAGCGCACCGCGGCCAGCAGCTCCGCGTGGTCCGCCTCCGTACGGTCGGCGTAGGCCACGGCGAACGTCGCGATCGCGTCGTCGAGCTCCTCGCTCTTGCCGCAGTAGCCGGCTATCAGGCGGGGGTCCGCGCTGTGGGCGTGCGCCCGGGCCAGCAGGGCGCCGGTCATGCGCCCGTAGTCGTCGAGCTCGTCGCCCGCCAGGGCAGCCGGGTCGACGCTTCCCTTGCGGTTGCGGAACTGCCGTACCTGGTACGGCCGTCCCTCGACCGTCGTCCACCCCAGCAGCACGTCGCTGACCACCTGCATCGACTTCTGCCCCAGCACCACGCGCCGCCCCTCGTGCCCCTCGTCGGGCGACGCGAAGCCCGCCGCGCGGGCGTACGGCAGCAGCACCGAGGGCCGCGCCTCCTTCACCTGGAGCACCAGCGGCTCGCCGCGGTGGTCGAGCAGCAGCACCACGTACGAGCGCAGCCCCACGCTGCCCGTGCCCACCACGCGGAACGCCACGTCCTGCACCGCGTACCGCGCGAGCAGCGGCAGCAGGTCCGGCGGCAGCGTCCGGGTGTACGGGCCCAGCGCGGCGGCGACGGCCGCCGCCTCCCGGTCCGGCACCCGGCGCAGCACCGGCGGCGCGTCCACGAAGCGCCGCCCGCCCGTGCCGTCCTTCTCCGTGGCCTTGGCCGCGAAGCGCGCGCTCGTGTTGCGCCGGGCCTTCTCCACGACCAGCTCCAGCGTGCCGGCCAGCTGATGGGCGTCCGCGTGGGAGACGAGCTCCTCGTCGGCGATGGCGTTCCACGCCTCTATGGCCGGCATCCGGGCCAGCAGCCGCATCGTGTGCCGGTAGGCCCCGACGGCGTCGCGCGCCGCCTGTCGGCAGGTGAGCTCGTCCGCCCCCGCCTCCCGGCCGGCCAGCACCAGCGACGCGGCGAGCCGCTTGACGTCCCACTCCCACGGCCCGTGCAGGGTCTCGTCGAAGTCGTTCAGGTCGATGGTCAGCTCGCCCCGGGCGTCCCCGTAGAGGCCGAAGTTGGCGGCGTGGGCGTCGCCGCACAGCTGCGCGCCCACGCCGGTGACGGCCGTGTCCGCGAGGTCGTGACCCATCAGGGCCGCGGAGCCGCGCAGGAAGGCGAAGGGCGAGGCGGCCATGCGGCCCACGCGTATCGGCGTCAGCTCCGTCAGCCGCCCGGCGTTGCCCGCCTCGACCGACTCCACCGCGCCGGGCCGGGCGCCGTCCGGCTTCCAGTCGGCGTGCGCGCCCCGGGGCACCCGCTCCCGCAGCGCCTTCCCGGCGGCCTTCCCCTCGGCCTTGCCGCCCTTGCGCGCGGCCCCTTCGGCCACAGGACCAGCGAACCCAGGTATGTGCGGCAGTCGCGTCATCGCGGCGCCACCTCCCCCTTCAGCACGGCACGGCGGCTTCCCCCCGCGCGGCGTCACCGGCGTCGACTCCCCACGACGGTACCCCTCGCCACCGACAACGCTCCGACGGTCCGGATACGGGGGCGCCCTCGAGGCCGGGGGCGGCAACTCCTCCCGGGGGAGGACGACTTCGCTCCGGTCCGCCCGGACGCAGCGGACGGGACGCAGCGGACGGTCCGTGTCCGCCGACCGCCCGCGGCGGTCCGGCACGTCCTGTGCTGACGTTCGTCCGATGTTCGTCGGCGGCATCGTGGTAATCGTCACTGTCGACGGCCGATCGGCGCGACCGTGCTCGTCGTCCGGCTCGTGGCCCGCCGTCGCGGATTCCGGTTCGTGCTCCGGCGACGACCGGAGGAGGCCGCGCCCCGTCCCCGCCCCCGCGACGGGCCGAAGCCCGCCGGTTACGGACATGACGAAACGGCCCCTCCGGGTGACTCTCGTCACTCGGAGGGGCCGCATCGCATTGTGCGCGAGGGGGGAGTTGAACCCCCACGCCCTTTCGGGCACTGGAACCTGAATCCAGCGCGTCTGCCTATTCCGCCACCCGCGCATGGGTGTGTCTTCTGCTTTCCGACCGTTCCCCCGGCGTTTCCGCCCGGTTCGTGTCCGTCCGCCTTCCGACATGCAGAACATTAGCACGGCCCGGACGGCACCTTCACACCCATTGCCGCCGCCCCGTGCTCAGGGGGGCCGCGAGGAGGGCTCCGGTTGCGGGACACTGGCCTCAAGGCGGCTCTACGATCCCCCGTGGGCGACGTGCGCGGCCGAACAAGGCGACACTCGTCACTCATGGCGTCGAAGGGGAACCAGCTCTTTTCCCGACGCGTGGATACGATCAGTAAGCAGTATCAGGAACGACACTGAGCATCAGAGACGTCACTGAGGGAAGGAGGTGCCCCGTGGGAGTACTGAAGCGCTTCGAGCAGCGACTCGAGGGTCTCGTGAACGGCACCTTCGCCAAGGTGTTCAAGTCCGAGGTGCAGCCGGTCGAGATCGCGGGCGCACTCCAGCGGGAGTGCGACAACAACGCGACCATCTGGAACCGCGACCGCACCGTCGTTCCGAACGACTTCATCGTGGAGCTGAGCGCACCGGACTTCGAGCGGCTCAGCCCGTACTCCGGCCAGCTCGGCGACGAGCTGTCCGGCATGGTCCGCGACTACGCCAAGCAGCAGCGGTACACCTTCATGGGGACCATCAAGGTCCACCTGGAGAAGGCCGACGACCTCGACACCGGTCTGTACCGGGTCCGCAGCCGCACCCTCGCCTCCAGCGAGTCGCAGGACCCGCAGCCCCGGCAGCAGGCCGCCCCACGGGGCAGCGGCGCCGTCACCAGCGGGGCCGGCTACGCCTCCCCCGCGGGCGCGCCGCCCATGCCCACCTCGCCGCCGCCCGGCGCCCGCCCCCTGCCGCGCACCGGTGGTCCGGGGCCGGGAGCCGTGCCGGGCACCCAGACGCGCCGCTGGATCGAGATCAACGGCACCCGTCACCAAATCTCGCGGCCCACCCTCGTGCTGGGCCGCAGCACCGAAGCGGACGTACGCATCGACGACCCCGGGGTCTCGCGCCGGCACTGCGAAATCCGGGTCGGCACCCCCGCTACGGTCCAGGACCTGGGGTCGACCAACGGCATCGTGGTGGACGGGCAGCACACCACGCGCGCTACGCTCCGCGACGGCTCACGCATCGTCGTGGGCAGCACCACCATCGTTTACAGGCAAGCCGAAGGGTGAAGCGGGGGCAATGTCAGAGCTGACCCTCACGGTCATGCGGTTGGGTTTCCTCGCCGTACTGTGGCTGTTCGTCATCGTGGCCGTACAGGTCATTCGTAGTGATCTTTTCGGCACCCGCGTGACCCAGCGCGGCTCGCGCCGGGGCGGCGCCGGGGCCGCGGGCGCCCAGCGCGCCCAGGCCGCGCCGCCGCAGCAGCGCCAGCAGCAGCAGCCGCCGGCCGGCGGTCGCCGCGCGGACCGCGGCCGACGCGGCGCGCCCACCAAGCTGGTGGTCTCCGAAGGCACCCTCACCGGCACCACGGTGGCCCTGCAGGGCCAGACCATCTCCCTCGGCCGCGCGCACGACTCGACGATCGTCCTCGACGACGACTACGCCTCCAGCAGGCATGCCAGGATCTACCCCGACCGCGACGGCCAGTGGATCGTCGAGGACCTCGGATCGACCAACGGCACCTATCTCGACCGGACCCGGCTGACCACTCCGACCCCGATCCCGCTCGGCGCGCCGATCCGCATCGGCAAGACCGTCATCGAGCTGCGGAAGTAGTAGGACCATGACGACCGGAGGGTGGGCAGCGTGGCTGGGAAGGGGCTGTACCCGGAGCCGACGGGCGAGGTGCGCATGAGTCTGTCACTGCGCTTCGCCGCCGGATCGCACAAGGGCATGATCCGGGAGGGCAACGAGGACTCGGGTTATGCCGGCCCCCGCCTGCTCGCCATCGCCGACGGCATGGGCGGCCAGGCCGCCGGCGAGGTCGCCTCCTCCGAGGTGATCTCCACTCTGGTCACGCTCGACGACGACGTCCCGGGCTCCGACATCCTGACCTCCCTCGGCACCGCCGTGCAGCGCGCCAACGACCAGCTGCGGGTCATGGTCGAGGAGGACCCCCAGCTCGAGGGCATGGGCACGACCCTGACCGCGCTGCTGTGGACGGGTCAGCGCCTGGGCCTGGTGCACGTCGGCGACTCCCGCGCGTACCTGCTGCGCGACGGCGTGCTGACGCAGATCACCCAGGACCACACCTGGGTGCAGCGCCTGGTCGACGAGGGCCGCATCACCGAGGAAGAGGCCACCACCCACCCGCAGCGCTCCCTGCTGATGCGCGCGCTGGGCAGCGGCGACCACGTGGAGCCGGACCTCTCCATCCGCGAGGTGCGGGCCGGCGACCGCTATCTGATCTGCTCCGACGGGCTCTCCGGCGTGGTCAGCCATCAGACGATGGAGGAGACCCTCGCCAGCTACCAGGGTCCGCACGAGACGATCCAGGAGCTGATCCAGCTCGCCCTGCGCGGCGGCGGCCCCGACAACATCACCTGCATCGTCGCCGACGTCCTCGACGTCGACGGCGGTGACACCATGGCCGGCCAGCTCAACGACACGCCCGTGATCGTCGGCGCGGTGGCCGAGAACCAGATGCAGCTCGGCGACAACGGCGCCATGCAGACCCCGGCCGGCCGGGCCGCCGAGCACGCCCGCGCCCACCGGCCCGTACCGCAGCAGGACGCCTCGGGCGGCTTCGGCCCGCCCGGCAGCGGCGACCCGGTGATGGGCGGCGCGCCGGACGGTTCCTTCGGCCCGTTCACGGACCAGGACTTCGTCAAGCCGCAGCGCAAGGGCCGGTGGCTCAAGCGGTCGCTGATCATCGCCCTGGCGCTCGGTCTCGTCGGCGGCGGCCTCTACGGCGGCTACCAGTGGACCCAGACGCAGTACTACGTGGGCGCCAAGGACAACGACCACGTGGCCGTCTACCAGGGCATCAACCAGGACCTGGCATGGGTGAGCCTGAGCAGGCTCTACCAGGACCACCCCGAGATCGAACTCAAGTACCTCCCGGTCGACCAGCGCAGCCGCGTGGTGGACACGATCACGGTCGGCAGCCGCGAACAGGCCCTGCAGAAGGCCAAGGAGCTCGGCACGCTCGCGGGCGCCTGCAAGAAGGACGACGAGCGCCGCAAGGCCGAGGCGCAGCAGCGGGAGAGCGAGAAGCAGAACAGCGACCGCACCGGTGGCGCCACCAAGGAACCCGGCGCCCCCGAGACCCGCAACAACGCCGTCCAGGCCACCCCGGCACCGTCCCCGGGCCCCACCCTCAGCGAGGAAGAGCAGAAGTTGGTCCCGCAGTGCAGCAGCGCATCGCAGTGAAGCCGTAGGGGGCCATCAAGCCATGTCACCTATTTCACCCATGCCGAACATGCCCAACACCACCAACACGACGACGATCAGCACCGAGGGCGCGCCGAGCCGGCGCAACACCGAGCTCGCGCTGCTGGCCTTCGCGGTGCTGATCCCGTGCTTCGCCTACGCCAACGTGGGCCTCGCCATGGACGGCGAGATGCCCTCCGGTCTGCTCGGCTACGGCATGGGCCTCGGCCTGATGGCCGGCGTCGGGCACCTGGTGGTGCGCAAGTTCGCCAAGTACGCCGACCCCCTGCTGCTGCCGCTGGCCACGTTCCTCAACGGCATCGGCCTGGTCATCATCTGGCGGCTCGACCAGTCGCCGCGACTGCAGGCCCGCAAGTTCTTCACGGCCAGCGCCACCAACCAGCTGATGTTCTCGGCGCTGGGCATCGCCCTGTTCGTCGCCGTGCTGGTCCTCCTGAAGGACCACCGCATCCTCCAGCGCTACACCTACATCTCCATGGTGGCCGCGCTGATCCTGCTGGTCGCCCCGATGTTCTTCCCGGCGAAGTTCGGCGCGCGCATCTGGATCACCATCCCCGGCCTGGGCTCGATCCAGCCGGGCGAGTTCGCGAAGATCGTCCTGGCGATCTTCTTCGCCGGCTATCTGATGGTGAAACGCGACGCCCTGGCCCTGGCCAGCCGCCGCTTCATGGGCCTGTACCTGCCCCGCGGCCGTGACCTCGGCCCGATCCTGGCGGTCTGGGCGTTCTCCATCCTGATCCTGGTCTTCGAGACCGACCTCGGTACGTCGCTGCTGTTCTTCGGCATGTTCGTCGTGATGCTCTACGTCGCGACCGAGCGCACCAGCTGGATCGTCTTCGGTCTGCTGATGTCCGCCGTCGGCGCGGTGGCCGTGTCCACCTTCGAGCACCACGTCCAGGAGCGCGTCACCGCCTGGCTGCACCCCTTCGACGCGTTCAAGGACGGCAGCTCCGACCAGATCGCCCAGGCCCTGATGGCGTTCGGCTCCGGCGGCGTCTTCGGCACGGGCTGGGGCCAGGGTCACTCGGACCTCATCGGCTTCGCCGCCAACTCCGACTTCATCCTGGCCACGGTCGGCGAGGAGCTGGGCCTGGCGGGCGTCATGGCCATACTCCTGGTCTACGGCCTGATCGTGGAGCGCGGCGTGCGCACCGCGCTGGCCGCCCGCGACCCCTTCGGCAAGCTGCTCGCCACGGGCCTGTCCGGCGCCTTCGCCATCCAGGTCTTCGTGGTCGCCGGCGGTGTCATGGGCCTCATCCCGCTGACCGGTATGACCATGCCGTTCATGGCGCAGGGTGGTTCGTCGGTCATCGCCAACTGGGCCCTGATCGCCGTCCTCATCAAGATCAGCGACACCGCTCGGCGTCCCGCGCCCGCCCCTGCCCCGTCCCCCGACGCCGAGATGACCCAGGTGGTCCGCCCGTGAACAAGCCCGTGCGCCGGATCGCCATCTTCTGCGGTCTCCTCGTCCTCGCGCTGATGATCCGGGACAACTGGATCCAGTTCGTCCAGGCGGACGAGCTCAAGTCGAACAAGCACAACCGCCGGGTGACCATCGCCCGCTACAGCCAGCCCCGCGGCAACATCATCGTCGACGGGCAGGCCGTCACCGGCTCCCAGGAGACCGGCGGCATCGACTTCAAGTACAAGCGCACCTACAAGAACGGCGATATGTGGGCCCCGGTCACGGGCTACAGCTCGCAGGTGTTCGACGCCAACCAGATCGAGAAGCTCGAGGACAAGGTCCTCACGGGCGACGACGACCGGCTGTTCTTCAACCGCACCGTCGACATGATCACCGGCAAGGGCAAGAAGGGCGGTGACGTGATCACCACCCTCAACAGCAAGGCCCAGGAGGCCGCCTTCAAGGGCCTGGGCGACAAGAAGGGCGCGGTCGCCGCCCTCGACCCGCGCACGGGCAAGATCCTCGCCCTCGCCTCCACCCCGTCGTACGACCCGTCGAAGATCGCCGGGGCGCAGGACGACAAGGCGTGGAAGAGCCTGCAGGACGACAAGAACCAGCCCATGCTCAACCGGGCGCTGCGCCAGACCTACCCGCCGGGCTCGACCTTCAAGGTCGTCACGGCCGCCGCGGCGCTGGAGAACGGCCTGTACAAGGACGTGGACTCCAAGACCGACTCGCCGCTGCCGTGGATCCTGCCGGACACCCGGGTGGCGCTGGAGAACGAGGGCAGCATCCCCTGCAAGGACGCCTCGCTCCGGGTCGCCCTGCAGTACTCCTGCAACACCGTCTTCGGCAAGGTCAGCGCCGACCTCGGCAACAAGAAGATGATGGACACGGCGGAGAAGTTCGGCTTCAACAAGCCGGTCGACACGCCCGTGCGCGCCGTGCCCAGCGTCTACCCCAAGGACAACCGCCCGCAGAACGCCATGGCGGGCATCGGCCAGGCGTCCAACCGCGCCACCCCGCTGCAGATGGCCATGGTGGCCGCGGCCGTCGCCAACAACGGCAAGCTCATGGAGCCGTACATGGTCGACAAGCTGCGCGCCCCGAACCTCAACGTCATCGAGCACCACCAGCCCAAGCAGATGAACCAGCCGCTCAGCGCCGAGAACGCGCAGAAGCTGCAGAGCATCATGGAGACGGTCGTCGAGAAGGGCACCGGAACCGCGGCCCAGATCGACAACGTCAAGGTGGGTGGCAAGACCGGTACCGCCCAGCACGGTGTCGACAACAGCGGCAACCCCTACGCGTGGTTCATCTCCTACGCGAAGACCGACAACGGCTCGCCGGTCGCCGTCGCCGTCGTCATCGAGGGCTCGGAGACGGTCCGCGACGACATCGCCGGTGGCAAGCTGGCCGCGCCCATCGCGAAGAGCGTCATGCAGGCGGTGCTCGCCACGGAGAAGTGATCCGGCTCACCCGCCGCTTCCGCTGAGCGCCGCCGTCTGTACCGGTCGTATATCGGGTGACGGTGGCGCCCGGAAGGCGCCCATCGCGCCGGGTACGGTATGCCGGACAGCACACCGCCGGACCCACGCCGGTGAGGTCAGGAACACGGAAGGGCTGGAGCTATGGAAGAGCCGCGTCGCCTCGGCGGCCGGTACGAGCTGGGCTCGGTGCTCGGCCGCGGTGGCATGGCCGAGGTCTACCTCGCGCACGACACCCGGCTCGGTCGCACCGTCGCCGTGAAGACGCTGCGGGTCGACCTGGCCCGCGATCCGTCCTTCCAGGCCCGGTTCCGCCGCGAGGCCCAGTCGGCCGCCTCCCTCAACCACCCGTCCATCGTCGCCGTGTACGACACCGGCGAGGACTACGTGGACGGCGTCTCGATCCCGTACATCGTCATGGAGTACGTCGACGGGTCGACCCTGAGGGAACTGCTGCACTCCGGGCGCAAGCTGCTGCCCGAGCGGTCGCTGGAGATGACCATCGGCGTGCTGCAGGCGCTGGAGTACTCCCACCGCGCCGGAATCGTCCACCGCGACATCAAGCCCGCCAACGTCATGCTGACCCGCACCGGACAGGTGAAGGTCATGGACTTCGGCATCGCCCGTGCGATGGGCGACTCCGGCATGACGATGACCCAGACCGCGGCCGTCATCGGCACCGCCCAGTACCTCTCGCCCGAGCAGGCCAAGGGCGAGCAGGTCGACGCGCGTTCCGACCTCTACTCCACCGGCTGCCTGCTCTACGAGCTGCTGGCGGTCCGGCCCCCGTTCGTGGGCGACTCGCCGGTGGCCGTCGCGTACCAGCACGTGCGGGAGGAGCCGAACCCGCCGAGCATCCACGACCCCGAGGTCACGCCGGAGATGGACGCCATCGTCCTCAAGGCGCTGGCCAAGGACCCGGACTACCGCTACCAGTCCGCCGACGAGATGCGCGCCGACATCGAGGCGGCCCTCGAGGGCCAGCCCGTGGCCGCCACGGCCTCCATGGGCGTCGTCGGCTACGGCGACGACCAGCCGACCACCATGCTGCGCTCCCAGGACCACGCGGGCGCGGCCGGCCAGACGTCGATGATGCCGCCCGTCTCCGACGGCGGCGGCTACGGCGGCTACGACGACCACTCCGGCGGGCACCGGGGCGGCAACGGCGGCAAGAAGAGCAACCTCTCGACGATCCTGCTGGTCGTCGCGGGCATCCTGGTGCTCGTCGGCGCCATCTTCATCGGCCGCTCGCTCTTCAGCGGCGGCGGCAACAACGACGAGGTCTCGGTCCCCAAGCTGATCGGCGAATCGCTGGCGGACGCCCAGAAGCTGGGCGAGAACGGCGACTTCAAGGTCGTCGAGGCCGAGAAGAAGCCCTGCGACCAGGACAAGGGCAAGGTCTGCTCGCAGGACCCGGGCGTCGGCTCCAAGGTCAAGCGCGGCGGCGACGTGAAGGTCGTGGTCTCGACGGGCGCGGAGCAGATCGCCGTCCCGGACGTGACCGGCCAGCAGTTCGACGCCGCCAGCAAGGAGCTCGAGGCCAAGGGCTTCACCGTCAGCAAGAAGGCAGAGGAGTCCGAGCGGACCCCCGGCGTGGTCACCGCGCAGGACCCCAAGGGCGGTAACAAGGCGCCGAAGGGCTCGGAGATCACGCTCACCGTCGCCACGCCGGCCGCGACCAAGACGATCCCGTCCGTCGTCGGACAGACCTTCGACGCAGCCAAGAAGCAGCTCAGCGACCTCGGCTTCCAGGTGGTCAGGGACGAAGAGGACTCCGCGACCGTCCCGGCCGGTTCCGTGGCCCGCCAGAGCCCCGACGGCAACACCTCGGCCCGGGCAGGCTCGACGGTCACCCTGTACGTCTCCAAGGGCGGCGCGAAGGTCACCGTGCCGAGTGTCCTCCAGCAGAAGCTGAAGGACGCGAAGAAGACGCTGACGGACGCGGGCCTGAAGGTCGGCAGCATCAACGGCCCGCAGGACGACAACGCCGTGGTCGTGACCGCCGACCCGGGTGCCGGCGCCCAGGTCGCCAAGGACACCCCGGTCAACCTGATGACGCTGGCCGGCCCGCCCAACCCCGCCACCGGCGGCCAGACCGGCGGTCAGACGGGCGGCAACCAGGACATCGGCGGCCTCTTCGGCGGCTTCACCGGCGGCCGACGCAGCTGATCGCCCCGTAGGGCACGCGAAAGCCCCGGCGCCATCCCGATGGCCGCCGGGGTTTCTTCGTGCCGTGTGGGCGCCGCTAGCGCAGTTCCTTGGGCGGTGTGCGCTTGGCGTCGACCTTCTCCGTGCGCTGCAGTTCCGCCCAGACGATGTAGCGGTAGTCGGAGGTGTAGACGGGCGTGCAGGTCGTCAGGGTCAGGAAGCGGCCCGGTGCGGTCCTGCCGGACTCCTTGGGGACGGGGTTGATCACGTCCGTGTTGAAGCGGGAGGTCTCCTTGAGTTCGGCGAAGACCTTGTAGACGTACCAGACGTCGCGCGTCTCGAAGACGACCGGGTCACCGGTGCTGATCTTGTCGATGTTGTGGAACTTCGCGCCGTGTCCGTCGCGGTGCGCGGCCAGGGTGAAGTTGCCGCGCTTGTCCCAGGGCATGGCGGCCTTCACCGGTTCGCGGTAGAAGCCGGCGACGCCCTCGTTGAGGACCTTGCCGCCGGTGCCGGGCTTGACCAGCACCTCGCCGTTCTTCATGGCGGGTACGTGCAGGAAGCCGATGCCGTCCTTGGTGTCCAGGGCGCCGGGGCCGGACGGGGCGTTGGCCCAGTGGTCGCGCACCTGGTTGCCCTGCTTCTTCGCCTCGCGGTCGGCCAGGACGTTCGTCCACCACAGGGAGTAGACGACGAAGAGGGCCATGATCACGCCTGCTGTGATCAGCAGCTCGCCTATGACGCTGACGGTGGCGGCGATGCGCCCCCGTACGCGGTCTGTCCGTGCCACAGACGTTCGTACCCCGCTTCGCTGTTCTGGTGCGTCTCTCGCGTGTCTCAGTTGACGAGCGCGTCCGGCTTTCCCTTGCTCCGGGGCCGCTCGTCGACCATCTTGCCCCACACGATCATGCGGTAGGTACTGGTGAACTCGGGGGTGCAGGTGGTCAGCGTGATGTACCGGCCGGGCCCGGTGAAGCGGGAACCGGCGGGCACGGGCTCGATGACCCGCACGTTCGCGGGAGACGTCTGATCCAGGCGGCTCGTCATCTCATAGGTGTAGAAGGCGCTCCTGGTCTCGACGACGATCTTGTCGCCGGGCTTCAGCCTGTTGACGTAGCGGAACGGTTCGCCGTGGGTGTTGCGGTGGGCGGCGAGGGCGAAGTTGCCCGTCCGGTCCCAGGGCATGGCGGTCCTGAGCGGGCCGTCGGCGTAGTGGCCGACCATGCCGCGGTCGAGCACCTTCTGCTTGCCGATGCCCTGGGCGATCGGGGCCTTCACGTCCAGCGTGGGGATGTAGAGGATGGCGAAGCCCTGGCCGGGCGAGAACTCCCCCGCGTCGCGGTCGGCTCCGGCGTCGTCGCCGGCCCAGCTGTGCTGCAGGTCCTTGGCGGCGCCGCCCGCCTGGCGCTGGGCGATGACGTTGGTCCACCACAGCTGGTAGGCGACGAACAGCAGCATCACGACACCGACGGTTATGAACAGCTCGCCCACGAACCGGCTCACGATCACGCCGGGGCTGTCCTTGCGGGCGCGCGCGGCGCGCTGGGCGGCCCGGCGGCGCTCCGCGCGCCCTCCGGTGGCGGCCGGCGGCTCGGGCTCGAGGCGGCGCAGCGTCATCGTCGGGACGTCCTCGGGCGGCAGCGGCTGCGAGAGGGAGCCCGTGCCGTACGCGTGGTGCGTGGCGCCCTGCGGCGGCCGTGCGGCCGCCGCCGTACTCCGGGGTTCCTGCTCGGGCCGGAGCGTGGTCACGCTCCGGCCTTGCCCACCACCGGGGCCAGTCCGGCCGAACGTTCCACCGCCCCCGTGTCACCGCAGGCGGCGAGCCAGTTCGCGAGCATCCGGTGGCCCCATTCGGTGAGCACCGATTCGGGGTGGAACTGCACGCCCTCGACCGGCAGGTCGCGGTGGCGCAGGCCCATGGCGATGCCCGTGTCCGTCCAGGCGGTGATCTCCAGCTCGTCCGGCCAGCTGTCCCTCTCCACGGCCAGCGAGTGGTAGCGGGTGGCCGTGAAGGGCGAGGGAAGGCCCTGGAAGACGCCCTTGCCCTCGTGGGTGACCGGCGAGGTCTTGCCGTGCAGCAGCTCGGGGGCCCGGTCGACGACCCCGCCGTAGGCGACGGCCATCGACTGCATGCCCAGGCAGACGCCGAAGACCGGCACGCCGGTGTTGGCGCAGTGCCGCACCATGTCGATGCAGACGCCGGCCTGTTCGGGCGCGCCGGGCCCGGGGGACAGCAGGACGCCGTCGAAGCCGTCCTGGGCGTGGCCGGGCTCGACCTCGTCGTTGCGGCGCACCTCGCACTCGGCGCCGAGCTGGTAGAGGTACTGCACGAGGTTGAAGACGAAGCTGTCGTAGTTGTCCACGACGAGGATGCGCGCGCTCACCGCGTTACCGCCATTCCGTCATTGCGCCGCCGGCGGGCATGCCGTTGTCGACCGTCACATCGTTGAACGGCAGCAGCGGTTCCGCCCAGGGGAAGACGTACTGGAAGAGGACGTAGACCGTCCCCAGCACGAGCAGCAGCGAGACCAGCGCCTTCACCCACGCGTTGCCCGGCAGATGACGCCAGATCCAGACGTACATGCTCTACCCACTCGCCGATGGTCGGTTCAGTAATGTGCGGCACCAGCCTAAGGGGCGACACGCCGTGAGCGGGGGGTCAGCCGGACAAAGCCGCGGGCCTTCCCGCGGCGACCGGGCGGGTCTCCTCCAGGTGCGCCCAGACGATCAGCCGGTGGCTGTGTCCCCACTCCGGATCGCAGGTGGTGAGCGTCAGATAGCGGCCGGGCGACCGGTAGCCGGCGGCCGCCGGCACGGGGTCGAGCACGGCGGTGTCGCCGGGCAGGGTGCGGTACGGGCGGGTGTCCACGCGGTACGTGAACCAGCTGGTGCCGTCGCCCAGCACCACGGCGTCGCCGGGCCGCAGCTCGTCGAGGTCCTTGAAGGGGTCGCCGTAGGTGCGGCGGTGGCCGGCGACCGCGAAGTTGCCCGTCTCCCCCAGGCGGGCGGTGCGTTCGTAGTGGCCCAGGCCCTTCTTGAGCAGCTCGGTGCCGGTGCCCTGGAGGACGGGCTTGACCCAGCCGGGGCCGAAGCGGGGGATGCGCATCACGGCGAAGGACGCGCCGGAGCGGTAGTCCGTACGGGGAGCGGGAACGGCCGGGCGTCGCGTTCCGCCGCCCGGTGACGGGGGGACGGCGGCGTCATCCGGCTGCTCGCCCGCGAGGGGCGGAGGGGCCGACGGGCCGGCGTCACCGGCGTCCGGGGCGGGTTCGGTGCCGGTGGCGGTGCCGGGCCCTGAGCCCGGCGCGGCGGGCGCGGCAGGTCCGGCCGCCCACCGCTGCTCGAGGCGGTCGAGTTCGTTGGCCATCGCGCCGTCCGCGCGGACCGAGGTCCAGTACAGGACGTACACCACGAAAAGGACGATCAACGTGCCGATGGTCAGGCACAGTTCGCTGAGCGTGCGGACGACGAGCCGTAACCCCATCGCCGGCTCCCTCCCGGGTCACCCCACGGGCTTGGCGTAGTGGAGATCCACTGTGCCCGAGTATCCGGGCAGCGTCACCGCGTCGTGCTGGTCGACTTTCCAGCCGAGGCCGTAGGCGTTGACGTACTGGAGGTAGTTCTGGATCGCGGGGGACTGGTCGAGGGCCTTGCGCAGCATGCCGCGGTCACCGACGGCGGTGACCTTGTAGGGCGGTGAGTAGACGCGGCCCTGGAGGATGAGGGTGTTGCCGACGCAGCGGACGGCGCTGGTGGAGATCAGCCGCTGGTCCATGACCTGGATGCCCTTGGCGCCGCCCTTCCACAGGGCGTTGACGACGGCCTGGAGGTCCTGCTGATGGATGACCAGGTCGTTGGGCTGGGGCTGCGGGACGCCGGGGATCCTGGCGGTGGCGTTGGGCGGGGCGTCCATGAGGGTGACGGTCAGTCCGGGGCCGTCGAGCCTGCGGGTGCCGGCGGCGGTCTCCAGCGCGGTGAGCTTGCGGTCCTGCGCGGTGTTGCCGGTGTCGCGCCGGGCCAGGGCGTCGACCTGGGCCCGGGCGCCGGCGGCGCTGTCCTCGAGGTCGGCGTTCTTGCGGCTGCGCTCCTGGATGAGGTCGGACAGCCGCAGCATCGAGGCGTCGGTACGGATGTTGGTGCCCTGGGCGGTGTTGAAGCTCATCCAGAAGATGAGCCCGGCCAGCGCGAAGACGCCGCCGGTCAACAGTCGTACCGGACGGAACCGCCGGACGGGCGCACCGGTGGAGTCGGCAGAATTGCTCAACGTACCCTTATCCTCTCCGACGCCGCGGAAGCACTACGCTAACGGACGCCCGGGGGAAGGCGGCGTTCCCGTCGTTCCGGCCCCGGCGGACAGGCCCGTTTCATCCCAGCGTTCATCCCAGCGCGGTCACGCAGCGCATCGACAGGAGAGTTCCCTCGTGCCGAAGTCACGGATCCGCAAGAAAGAAGACTTCACGCCCCCGCCGGCGAAGCAGCAGCAGAACCTCAAGCTGAGCACCGGGCGTGGCTGGGTGGCACCCCTGATGCTGGCGATGTTCCTGATCGGGCTGGCCTGGATCGTGGTCTTCTACGTGACGAGCGGCGACATGCCGATCCACGCCCTGCGCAACTGGAACATCGTGGTCGGCTTCGGCTTCATCGCCGCGGGATTCGTCGTCTCCACACAGTGGAAGTAGGGCACGTCCCGAGCGAGGCGGCGGGCGCCCGGACCATGGCCGGGCGCCGCACCCGTAAAACCCTGCCCTGAGCTTGCCGTGGAGTTATCCACACCCTCGTCCACAGTGGGGAAAAACTCAGACTGTCTGTGGATAACTTCCCCGAAGTTGACGCCGGTGTGACTGATCGCGAGCACTGCGTATCGATGGCGGCCCCGGCATCTCGGGACAGAAACCCAGCTCAGGGGCGTGACGGCCGCCACGAACACATGTTCCCCACGTCGTGCACAAGATTCCCCACTCGTTGTGGACAACCTGTGCGTCCACCGGTGTGGGTGAGGGGCGGCGGGGCCCGGAAACGGGCCCGTTCAGCGGGTCGCGGGCCCCTCAGGGCGTCAGTTGCAGCGTCCGTACGCCCACCACGACGATGATCGCCAGCAGCGCCGCCGCGCAGGTGAGGCGCTGGACGAGCACCCGCTTCTCGCGGGGCGCGTGCACCATCCCGTACGCCACCAGTGTGCCCACCACCAGGCCGCCGACGTGGGCCTCCCAGGCGATGTTGCTCCAGGTGAACGTGAAGATCAGGTTGAGCACCAGCAGGATGATGACCGGGCGCATGTCGTAGTTCAGCCGGCGCAGCAGCACGGCCGTGGCGCCCAGCAGCCCGAAGATCGCACCGGAGGCGCCCAGGGAGGGCTGGTTCTCGGGGGCGACCAGATAGGTCAGCGCGCTGCCGCCGAGGCCTGAGAGCAGATAGAGCGCCAGGAAGCGGGCGCGGCCGAGGGCCATCTCGAGCGGAGGCCCGAGCCACCACAGCGAGAGCATGTTGAAGGCGATGTGCATCGGCGTCTGGTGCAGGAAGGTCGCCGTCAGCAGGCGGTACCACTGCCCTTCGGCGACGCCCTCCAGCGGGCCGCCCTCCGTCAGCGCCGCCCGCCCGAACAGCTCGAGGCTGTCGAGCAGGATGCCGTCCGTGACCATCACGGCGATCCACACGGCGACGTTGATCCCCAGGAGGACCTTGGTCACCAGGCGCGGGTCGTCCACATGGGCGCCGCCCGCGACCGTGCGCGGGGCGTTGGCGCGGGGGGCGTGACCCGTACCGGAACCGCTGCTCACACACTCCGGGCACTGGAAGCCGACCGAGGCGCTGACCATGCACTCGGGGCAGATCGGACGTTCGCAGCGGGTGCAGCGAATGCCCGTCTCCCGGTCCGGGTGCCGGTAGCAGCGGACGGCCTGGTCGCTCATGCTCTCCCCTTGCCCCTGTCGCGGGCCGGTCGGCCCTGGGCCGGTGTGCCCTGTCCGCACCGCGCGGCCCCGCCCGGTCATACGCACGGGCGGGGCGGCAGGTTCCCGTGGGACCGTACGGCCCGGGGGTCAGCGCGTCTCGACGACGACCGACTCGATGACGACGCCGTTGACCGGGCGGTCGGTGCGCGGGTTGGTCTGCGTGGTCGCGATGGCGTCCACGACCTTCTTCGAGGCGTCGCTGACGACCTCGCCGAAGATGGTGTGCTTGCCCGTCAGCCACGCGGTGGGCGAGACGGTGATGAAGAACTGCGAGCCGTTGGTGCCCGGGCCGGCGTTGGCCATGGCGAGCAGGTAGGGCTTGGTGAAGGCGAGGTCGGGGTGGAACTCGTCCTTGAACTTGTAGCCGGGGCCGCCCGTGCCGTTGCCCAGCGGGTCACCGCCCTGGATCATGAAGCCCTCGATGACGCGGTGGAAGACCGTGCCGTCGTACAGCTTGTCCGTGGTCTTCTCCCCGGTCTCGGGGTTCACCCACTCGCGCCTGCCCTCCGCGAGCTCGACGAAGTTCGCGACCGTCTTGGGTGCGTGATTCGGGAGAAGCCGGATCTCGATGTCGCCCTGGTTGGTCTTCAGGGTGGCGTAGAGCTGCTCAGCCACGATCTACCTTCCATAGTCTTCGCTGACGACTGACGATCCTCGCACGGCGCCTTCGCGGCGAGTAACCACCAAAGCCCCGCGCGCGGCGGCGAAGCATGGCATTGTCGACCGAAGCCCCCCTTTGACCCGGATGCCCGCTCGCACATGCCGCACCGCCCATCGGCAGGCATGATTTTTCAATGGGTGGAAAGGCGACAAACCATACGCCACCGAGGAGGAGGTACTCGTGACCCGCAAGGACAGCGTGCGCGCCGCGACCAACACTGCCAAGGACAGCGTGCGCCACGCCGCGGAAGTGGTGGCGCCCTACGCCGGCACCGCGAAGGACACGGCCGTGCACTACGCGCATGAGGCCCGCACCCGGCTCGCTCCCAAGGTGGCCGAGGCGGCGCACCAGGCCCGTTCGCAGTACGACGCACACCTCCATCCCCGCCTCGAACACGCCCGGGAAGCGCTGCCACCCAGGATCGACCACGCCGCCGTGCGGGCCCGCGCCGTCGCCGAGCCGATGCGGGACGAGGCACTCTCCCGGGGCACGGCCGCGCTCGCCGCACTGCGCGGGGAGGTGTCGGCGGAGGACGTGCGCAAGCTCGGCAAGCGCCGGTGCCGCCGCGGCCGGGCGGGGCGGGCGGCCAAGCGCCTGGTGGTGCTGGGCGTCCTCGTCGGCGCAGCCGTCGCCGTGTGGAAGTGGTGGGACAAGCAGGCCAACCCCGACTGGCTGGTCGAGCCCCCGGAGGCCACCGAGCCCGGCGAACGGTCCTCGCTGACCTCCGTCGACGGCAGCTCCGCCGGCCTCGACCCGGAGGTCCAGGCCAAGCAGGACCGGGCGGACACGGAGGCGTCGTCCCCGGACGACAACGGCCCGCCGCGCTGACCGGCACGGAGGCGGGCGGACGACCGGGAGCGGGCCCGGAGACCCACGGGGTTTCCGGGCCCGTCGTCGTTCCTCGAGGTTTCCGTCGACCCTCGAGGTTTCCGTCGACCGCGCGGCCGTCACTCGTCCGGAGGTACCCGGCTTCCCGTCCGCCGGTGATCGAGCGCACGGTGGAAGGCGTCCCCAGCGACCCGGTACGGCAGTAAGGCCCCGCTCATGAACGACGACCTGTCCGGCGCCCTCGACCCCACCACGGTTCGGGTGACGCGCGGCCGCCCCGACCCCGACGAGCTCGCCGCGCTGGTCATCGGCCTCGCCCTGTGCTCGGGCGAGCCGGAGGACGACTCGCCGGCGGGCGGCGCGGCGCTGCCCACGCCCCATTGGACGACGCTCGCCGCGTTCCGGCCACCGGCCTGCTGGACGAGCCCCCGGCTGCGGAACACCGTTTTCTGACCCACGGATCACATGGATCCCAGCGGTCGCAGCCGTTGCGCAAGAGTTCGCGCCGGCGCCCTACAGCAAAACCCCCCGACCCGCATGTGCGCAGGTCAGGGGGTTTTTCTTGTGGAGCCTAGGGGAGTCGAACCCCTGACATCTGCCATGCAAAGACAGCGCTCTACCAACTGAGCTAAGGCCCCGTCGGGGACCAGACTACCCGGTGCCTGGAGTGTTTCCCGACCGGGTATCGCCGCGACCCACCACTCTCCGTAGGATGCACCGCAAGATTCGCTGCAGCGAAGCGAAGGGGAGAGCGAATGGACGCAGCACAGCAGGAAGCCACCGCCCGCGCACGGGAGCTGCAGCGCAGCTGGTACGGGGAGCCTCTGGGGGCGCTCTTCCGTCGCCTCATCGACGATCTCGGCCTCAACCAGGCCCGGCTCGCGTCCGTCCTGGGCCTGTCGGCGCCCATGCTGTCCCAGCTGATGAGTGGTCAGCGAGCCAAGATCGGCAACCCCGCCGTCGTCCAGCGGGTCCAGGCCCTGCAGGAGCTCTCCAGCCAGGTCGCCGACGGCAGCGTGAGCGCCGCCGAGGCCGCCGAGCGGATGGAGGAGGTCAAGAAGAGCTCGGGCGGCTCCGTCCTCAACTCCACGCAGACCACCGCCAGCAGCGGGGCGCCGACCGTGCGCCGGGTCGTGCGCGAGATCCAGTCGCTGCTGCGGTCGGTGGCGGGCGCGGGGGACATCATCGACGCCGCCGGCACGCTCGCCCCCACCCATCCCGAACTGGCCGAGTTCCTCCGGGTGTACGGAGCCGGACGGACGGCCGAGGCCGTCGCGCACTACGAGGCGCATCAGAGCTGACCGTGCCGGGGCGGGACCGGTGCCGGGGAAGCGGGGGCGACGCGTCGGACATGGGTGAGGTCTTCGCTGGGCGGTACGAGCTGGTGGACCCGATCGGGCGGGGCGGGGTGGGAGCCGTCTGGCGGGCCTGGGACCAGCGACGGCGGCGCTATGTGGCGGCGAAGGTGCTGCAGCAGAGCGACGCCCACACGCTGCTGAGGTTCGTCCGCGAACAGGCGCTGCGCATCGACCACCCGCATGTGCTGGCACCGATGAGCTGGGCGGCGGACGACGACAAGGTGCTGTTCACCATGGAGATGGTGGGCGGCGGTTCGCTCGCCCATCTCATCGGCGACTATGGGCCGTTACCGCCGCATTTCGTGTGTGTTCTCCTGGATCAGCTGCTGTCCGGGCTCACGGCGGTGCACGCGGAAGGCGTGGTGCACCGGGACATCAAGCCCGCCAATCTCCTTTTGGAGGCGACCGGTACGGGCCGGCCGCATTTACGGCTCTCCGATTTCGGGATCGCCATGCGCAAGGGCGAGCCACGGCTGACCGACACCAACTTTGTGATGGGTACGCCCGGTTACTTCGCGCCGGAGCAAATGCTGGGCGAGGAGCCCGACTTCCCCGCGGATCTCTTCGCCGTCGGCCTGGTGGCGCTCTATCTGCTCACCGGCCGGAAACCGGACGCCGAGGCACTGGTGGAGCGCTTTCAGGAACAAGGGATGCCGAATGCCCCCGAGGAGGTGCCCGCGCCCCTGTGGGAGGTGATCTCGAGCCTGCTGCACCCGGATCCGTACGCCCGCTTCCGTACGGCCGCCGGGGCGAGGAAGGCCCTCGCGGCGGCCGTCGAGCTGCTGGGCGAACGGCCCGCCGACGAGGAAGAGATCGAGGTCTTCGACCAGCTGGGCCCGCTGCCCCCGGGATTCGGCCCGGAGGGGCCGGAGCGCCACCCGATGCCGCCGCCCGGCCCTCCCCAGGTCCCGCCGCGCCCGAACTACCCGCCCACACGCCCCTACACGGCCCCACAGCCCGTCCCCGGGCCGTGCCGCCACCCTCGGCCCGCCAGGCCCCGGCGGCGCCCGTACGGGCCGCGCGCGGGCACTCGGGGCCGCCGGCGAAGGTGGCCGTCCCCGTGCTGATCGTGGCGCTGCTCTGCATCGCCGTGGGGGTGTGGGCGCTCAGGGCGGGCTGAACCGCCAGGGCGGGACATTCTTCACTTTCGCAATCATTTTATTTGCGAACGCAACAAAATCGTTCCGTCCCTTGGGCCGCCCGGCCGCGGCGCCTCCGGCCGGTGGCGGCCGGCACCGGCGAAAACGAGACAGGGCCCCGACCGCCGAAGCGGTCAGGGCCCTGCATCAGGCTTGTTGTGGCTCACACACCCGAACCTGCGGGCACGGAGTCGGTCGCCTCCGTCCACAGGTCCTGCTCGGCGCGATCCGCCTGGATCTGCCGGTACACGAGGAGCCCGCCGATGGCGGCCAGTGCGACCAGGAGCAGCTTCTTCACCGCGCGACCTCGTCTTTCCTTGACGTGAGGGGACCTCTGGGGGCCGATGATACACACCGGCCGATACCGATCGGTGACCTGCGTCCGGTCCGCCCGCGGCCGGCGAACTCCCAAAAGCGATCGGCCCGGACGGAGAATTCCGTCCGGGCCGATCGTGCGAGTGGGGCTAACAGGACTTGAACCTGTGGCCTCTTCCTTATCAGGGAAGCGCTCTAACCGTCTGAGCTATAGCCCCTCGCGACACCGAAAGATTAGCGCACGTGGGGCCCAGTCCCAAAATCGTGTCCGGGCCCCGTGCTCACGAGTGCTACTCGTCCTCGGCGAGAGTGAGCTCGACGCCGCCCACGAAGCCCGCCGAGAGGTTGTAGACGAAGGCGCCCAGCGTCGCCAGAGCCGTCGCCAGCACCACGTCGATCACCGCGATGATCGAGGTGAAGAGCAGGACGTGCGGCAGCGACAGGAACGACTCCAGGTCGAAGCCGCCGCCCTCACCGGAGGCCGTGGCGTCGCTGACCGTGCCGCCGACGGCGGAGAAGACGCCCATGGTGTCCATGACCAGCCACAGCACGGTCGCGGCCACGATGGTGCAGACGCCCAGCGCGACGGACAGCAGGAAGCTGACCTTCATCACCGACCACGGATCGGCCTTGGCCACCCGCAGCCGGGCCTTGCGCGTACGAGGGGCGGTGACGTCCGCCGGGGCCGTACGGGCCGCCGGGCGCGCCGCGGGGGCCTCGGCCCGGTCGGGCGCCTGCCGGGCGGCGGGGACGGCCTTCCCCGCGTTCTTGGCGGCCTTGGCGGCCTTGGCACCCTTGCCGTCGGCCGCGGCCTCGGCGGGCTGGGCCGCGGAAGCGGAACCAGAAGTGGAACCGGAAGCGGAACGCTCGGCCGGAGGCTCGTAGGCCTTCGGCGGGTGGTACGGCTGCGGACCTCGGGTCTCCGTCACAGTCTTCCCCCTGCCTGCGGGCCCGGCCCCGCCGTCCACGGAGCCGGCGCCGTCCGCGTCGGACTTCTTGTCACCGGCCTTGCCGGCGGCGACCTTCTTCATGGCGACCGTCTCGTCGCCGGTCTTCCCGGCCTCGCCCTTGGCGACCGCGGCCCGGGGGTCGGCCTTGCCTGCGACCGCCTTGGCGTCGGTCTTGGCGTCAGCTGCCTTGGCCTCGGTCTTGGCCTCGGCCTTGGCGTCCGGCTCGGCCTCGGCCTTGGCGTCCGGCTCGGTCCCAGCCGCCTTGTCGGCCGCCTGAGCGGCCGGCTTCTCCGTCGGCTCGGCGGACGACTTCCCGGCCTGCTTCCCGTCGGCGTCGACGGGCTTGGCCGTATCCGTATCCGTATCCGAGCCACGGGCACCGGTCTTGCCGGTGGCGGGCCGGGCAGGGTCCCGCCGCTTGGTACCCGCACCGCCGTCGGCGGTGCCCGTGGCTCGACTCACGAATTACTCCTCGGTGTCCTCGACCGGGGGCGCGACACCCTCGGCCGCCTCGGACCCGTCGCCGCCGGCTGCGTCGGTCAAGTCCTCGACACCCTCAGCCTCGCGACCGGCCTCGGCGTTCCGGGCGATGCCCACGACGGCATCGCGCTTGCCCAGGTTGATCAGTTGGACGCCCATGGTGTCACGGCCCGTCTCCCTGACTTCGTTGACCCGTGTACGGATCACGCCGCCGCTCAGCGTGATGGCGAGGATCTCGTCCGTCTCCTCCACCACCAGAGCACCGACGAGCGATCCGCGGTCCTCCACGATCTTGGCGGCCTTGATGCCGAGGCCGCCGCGGCCCTGGACGCGGTACTCGTCGACGTTCGTCCGCTTCGCGTAGCCACCGTCGGTGGCGGTGAAGACGAACGTACCGGGACGGACCACATTCATCGAGAGGAGCTCGTCCCCTTCGCGGAAGCTCATGCCCTTGACGCCGGACGTGGCCCGGCCCATGGGGCGCAGCGCCTCGTCCGTCGCGGTGAAGCGGATGGACTGGGCCTTCTTGCTGACGAGCAGCAGGTCGTCCTCGGCGGAGACCAGCTCGGCGCCGATGAGCTCGTCCTCCACGCCACCGTCCGTCTCGCGGAGGTTGATGGCGATGACACCGCCGGAGCGCGGCGAGTCGTAGTCCTTGAGCGAGGTCTTCTTCACCAGGCCGGACTTGGTGGCGAGCACCAGGTAGGGCGCCGCCTCGTAGTCGCGGACGGCGAGGATCTGGGCGATCTTCTCGTCCGGCTGGAAGGCCAGCAGGTTGGCCACGTGCTGGCCGCGCGCGTCCCGGCCGGCGTCCGGCAGCTCGTAGGCCTTGGCGCGGTAGACCCGGCCCTTGTTGGTGAAGAACAGCAGCCAGTGGTGCGTGGTGGAGACGAAGAAGTGGTCGACGATGTCGTCCTGCTTGAGCTTCGTGCCCCGTACGCCCTTGCCGCCGCGCTTCTGCGAGCGGTAGTCCTCGGTCTTGGTGCGCTTGACGTAGCCACCGTTGGTGATGGTGACGACGATGTCCTCTTCGGCGATGAGGTCCTCGATGGACATGTCGCCGTCGAAGGGGATCAGCTCGGAGCGCCGGTCGTCGCCGAACTTGTCGACGATGGCGGCGAGCTCCTCGCTGATGATCATCCGCTGCCGCTCGGGCGAGGCGAGGATCGCGTTGTACTCGTTGATCTTCGACTGGAGCTCGTCGTGCTCCGCGGTGATCTTCTGGTGCTCCAGGGCCGCCAGGCGGCGCAGCTGCATCTCCAGGATCGCGTTGGCCTGGATCTCGTCGATCTGCAGCAGGCCCATCAGACCCCCGCGGGCGACGTCGACGGTGTCGCTGCGCCGGATCAGCGCGATGACCTCGTCGATGGCGTCCAGGGCCTTGAGCAGACCGCGCAGGATGTGGGCGCGCTCCTCGGCCTTGCGCAGCCGGAAGCGGGTGCGCCGGACGATGACCTCTACCTGGTGGGTGACCCAGTTGCGGATGAAGGCGTCCAGCGACAGGGTGCGCGGCACGCCGTCCACCAGCGCCAGCATGTTGGCGCCGAAGTTCGTCTGCAGGTCGGTGTGCTTGTAGAGGTTGTTGAGGACGACCTTGGCGACCGCGTCCCGCTTGAGGACGATCACCAGGCGCTGGCCCGTGCGGGAGGACGTCTCGTCACGGACGTCGGCGATGCCGCCGACCCTGCCGTCCTTGACCAGGTCGGCGATCTTCTGCGCGAGGTTGTCCGGGTTGACCTGGTAGGGCAGCTCGGTGACCACCAGGCACTGGCGGTTCTGGATCTCCTCGACCTGGACCACCGCACGCATGGTGATCGAGCCGCGGCCGGTGCGGTAGGCCTCCTCGATGCCCTTGCGGCCCACCACGAGGGCGCCGGTCGGGAAGTCGGGGCCCTTGATGCGCTCCATGAGCGCCTCGAGGAGCTCCTCGGACGTCGCCTCGGGGTTCGCCAGGAACCACTGGGCGCCCTCGGCCACCTCGCGCAGGTTGTGCGGCGGGATGTTGGTGGCCATTCCGACCGCGATGCCCGCCGAGCCGTTGATCAGCAGGTTGGGGATGCGGGCCGGCAGGACCGTCGGCTCCTGGTTACGGCCGTCGTAGTTGTCCTGGAAGTCGACGGTCTCCTCGTCGATGTCCCGGAGCATCTCCATGGACAGCGGCATCATCTTGCACTCGGTGTACCGCATGGCGGCGGCCGGGTCGTTGCCCGGGGAACCGAAGTTGCCGTTGGAGTCCACCAGCGGCATGCGCATCGACCAGGACTGCGCCAGGCGCACCAGGGCGTCGTAGATGGAGGCGTCGCCGTGCGGGTGGTACGTACCCATGACGTCGCCGACGACGCGGGCGCACTTGTAGAAGCCCTTCTCGGGGCGGTAGCCGCCGTCGTACATCGCGTAGAGCACGCGGCGGTGCACCGGCTTGAGGCCGTCCCGCACGTCGGGCAGCGCACGCGAGACGATGACGCTCATCGCGTAGTCGAGGTACGAGCGCTGCATCTCCGTCTCGAGCCCGACGGGCTCGACACGCATCCCCACGCCCTCCAGCGGCGCGGGCGCGCCCTCGGGCGTCACCTCGGGCACGGGAGCGGTGGGAGTCTCAGGGGTCTCGTCGGCCATTGGTGTTCAAAGTCCTTTCGCGCTGCGGCTGTTTCTCGTGGGCCGACAGGCTCAGATGTCGAGGAAGCGGACGTCCTTGGCGTTGCGCTGGATGAAGGAGCGCCGTGCCTCGACGTCCTCACCCATGAGCACCGAGAACAGGTCGTCCGCCTGCGCGGCGTCGTCCAGGGTGACCTGGCCGAGCACGCGGTGGTCGACGTCCATCGTGGTGACGCGCAGCTCCTCGGCGTTCATCTCACCGAGACCCTTGAAGCGCTGGACCGAGTCGTCCTTGATCCGCTTGCCGTTCTCCCGGCCGAGCTGGATCAGGGCGTCGCGCTCGCGGTCGGAGTAGGCGTACTCGATCTCGTCGCGACCCCACTTGATCTTGTACAGCGGGGGGCGGGAGAGGTAGACGTGCCCGGCCTCGACCAGCGGCCGCATGAAGCGGAACAGGAAGGTGAGCAGCAGGGTGTTGATGTGCTGACCGTCGACGTCGGCGTCCGCCATCAGGATGATCTTGTGATAGCGGAGCTTCGCGATGTCGAAGTCCTCGTGCACACCGGTGCCGAAGGCGGAGATCAGCGCCTGGACCTCGGTGTTCTGCAGGATCTTGTCGACGCGCGCCTTCTCGACGTTGAGGATCTTGCCTCGGATCGGGAGGATCGCCTGGTACTGCGGGTTCCGGCCGGACTTGGCCGAGCCGCCGGCGGAGTCACCCTCGACGATGAAGATCTCGCACTTGGTCGGGTCGTTCGACTGGCAGTCGCTCAGCTTGCCCGGCAGGGAGGCGGTCTCCAGCAGGCCCTTGCGGCGGGTCAGGTCGCGCGCCTTGCGGGCGGCGACGCGGGCCGTCGCGGCCTGGATGCCCTTGCGGATGATGTCCGCGGCCTCGTTGGGGTTGCGGTCCAGCCAGTCCGTGAGGTGCTCGTGGACGACCTTCTGGACGAACGTCTTGGCCTCGGTGTTGCCCAGCTTCGTCTTCGTCTGGCCCTCGAACTGCGGCTCGCCGAGCTTGACGGAGATGATCGCGGTCAGACCCTCGCGGATGTCCTCGCCCGTGAGGTTGTCGTCCTTCTCGCGGAGCAGCTTCTTGTCGCGGGCGTAACGGTTGATCAGACCCGTCAGCGCGGCGCGGAAGCCCTCCTCGTGGGTACCGCCCTCGTGGGTGTGGATGGTGTTGGCGAAGCTGTAGACACCTTCGCTGTACTGGCTGTTCCACTGCATCGCGACCTCGAGGGAGAGCATGCGCTCCTTGTCCTCGGCGTCGATGTCGATGACGGTCGGGTGGATCAGCTCACCCTTGCGCGAGTTGAGGTACTTCACGAAGTCGACGATGCCGCCCTCGTAGTGGTACTCCACCGTGAGCGCCTTGCCCTCCTCGTCGACGTGGTCGACGCGGAGGTCGGTCAGCGAGATGCGCAGGCCCTTGTTGAGGAAGGCCATCTCCTGGAAGCGCCGCGAGAGCGTCTCGAAGGAGTACTCGGTGGTCTCGAAGATGTCGCCGTCGGCCCAGAACGTGACGGAGGTGCCCGTCTCGTCGGTCGCCTCGTTCTTCTGCAGCGGGGCGGTCGGGACGCCGAGCTTGTAGTCCTGGGTCCAGCGGAAGCCGTCGGTCTTGACCTCGACGGCGACGCGCGTGGACAGCGCGTTCACGACGGAGACGCCGACGCCGTGCAGACCACCGGAGACGGCGTAGCCGCCGCCGCCGAACTTGCCGCCCGCGTGCAGCACGGTCAGGACGACCTCGACGGCGGGCTTGCCCTCGGAGGGCACGATGCCGACCGGGATGCCACGGCCGTTGTCGACGACGCGCACGCCGCCGTCAGGAAGGATCGTCACCCCGATGGTGTCCGCGTGGCCGGCCAGCGCCTCGTCGACGGAGTTGTCGACGACCTCGTACACAAGGTGGTGCAGGCCGCGCTCACCGGTGGAGCCGATGTACATACCGGGTCGCTTGCGGACCGCGTCCAGACCCTCCAGCACCGTGATCGCGCTGGCGTCGTACGACGACGCCTCGCCTCCGGGCGCGGTGCCCGGGGTCTCGGAGGGGTTGGTGTTCTCGTTGGGGTTGCCGGAATCGGCCACGAAGCGCCCTTTCTGGCACAGCACAGGCCTTCCCTGCTGCGGCGGGGGTGTCCGGGGCAGGCAGGAGCGGCTGCGTCGTTCAGCGTGTATCGACGAGTCCCGCGATTCCGGCGGGATTACTACACAGTGTACCGGTGGCACTGACATGAATGGGGGTTTGGCGGTGCCTGGGTCCTCATGTGCCGCCCTGAACCGGCATCAGCCGACTCCCTATATGGGGACCGGGGCTCCAAGAGGCTCACAGCGGCACTCAGCGCTTCGAGCTGTCAACCGCCCGCTACCGTGAGCGCAGTCTCAGCCGTCGGCGGGCGTCACTCGGTTCACCGCCGCGACGCCCGAAGGTCGATCCGAGGCACTGGATCACCCGTAGGTGTCGCCCGGTCCCGTGCTCCCGGGGGCGCGCAGCGGCCCGTACCGGCGCCCGGGGCCGCCGGGCCCCAGCACCTTGATCATCTTCACGGTCCCCTGGCCCAGGTCGTCGTTCAGCCGGGCCACCAGCGTCGGCGCCAGCAGCCGCAGCTGCGTCGCCCACGCCGTCGAGTCGCACTGCACCGTCAGCACCCGGGCGTCCTCGTCATAACGCTGCGGCTCGCAGTGCAGCGCCACCTCCGGGCCCACCATCTGCGGCCAGCGGCCCATCACCCCGCCGACCGCGGCGGGCGTCTCCCAGCCGCGCTCGGTGATCAGCCGGTTGATGGCCGCGCCCAGGGGCAGCGGATCGCGCCCGTCGGCGCGCGCGCCGGAGCGCAGGCTGCCGCCACGGCGCACCTGCTTCTTCTGCTGCGCGGCGTTGCCCTTGGCGCGCGCCTGCTCCTTGGCCGCCCGCAGGGCCACCCGCGCCAGGTCCACGCCCGAGGGTTCGGGGGTCTTCGGTGCCGCCGGCTTCTCGCCGTGTCCGTTCATGACCGGTGTCCGTTCACGCGCGCTCGACCCTGCCCTCGGCGACCGCGTACCGCGTACCCGCCAGGACGCCCGGGACGTCGTCGTCCACAGCCGCCGTCACCAGCACCTGCTCGCCGGGCGCCACCATCTCCGCCAGCCTCTCGCGGCGGCGGGCGTCCAGCTCGGCGAAGACGTCGTCCAGCACCAGCACCGGCTCGTTGCCCTCCGAGCGCAGCAGCTCGTACGACGCCAGGCGCAGCGCCAGCGCGTACGACCAGGACTCGCCGTGGCTGGCGTAGCCCTTGGCCGGCAGCTGCCCGAGCTTGAGCAGCAGTTCGTCGCGGTGCGGCCCGACGAGCGTCACGCCGCGCTCGATCTCCTGCTTGCGCACCTCGCCGAGAGCGGCCAGCAGGACCTCGTACAGCTCCTCGCGGGTCCGGGCGCCCTCCACGCCGGCCGGACCGCGGTAGTCGAAGGCGACAGGACCGCCGCCGGGCGCGAGCTCCTCGTACGCCTTGTCGGCCAGCGGCCGCAGCGTGGTGATCAGGTCCAGCCGCTGCGCCAGCAGCTCCGCGCCGGAGCGGGCCAGGTGCTGGTCCCAGATGTCGAGGGTGGACAGGTCCATGCCGCGGCCGCCGTGGCGGCGGGCCATCGCGGCCGACTTCAGCAGGGTGTTGCGCTGCTTGAGGACGCGCTCGTAGTCCGAGCGCACGCCCGCCATGCGCGGGGCGCGCGCGGTGATCAGCTCGTCCAGGAAGCGGCGGCGCTCCCCGGGGTCGCCCTTGACCAGCGCGAGGTCCTCCGGGGCGAACAGCACGGTGCGCACGATCCCCAGCACGTCGCGCGGCTTGACCTGGGAGGAACGGTTTATCCGGGCCCGGTTGGCCCGGCCCGGATTGAGCTCCAGCTCGATCAGCTGCTGCCGCTCCCCCTGGACCACGGCGGCGCGGACGATCGCGCGCTCGGCGCCCATGCGCACCAGGGGCGCGTCGGAGGAGACCCGGTGGCTGCCGAGGGTGGCCAGATAGCCGACGGCCTCGACGAGATTGGTCTTGCCCTGGCCGTTGGGGCCCACGAAGGCGGTGACGCCCGGGTCGAGGGCCACCTCGGCCCGGGCGTACGAGCGGAAGTCGGCGAGCGACAGATGCGAGACATGCATGGTTGCGCGCCGACCTCCCCCGGCTGTGCTGGGTGTTACTTCTTGGTCTCGACCGCGTGGCCACCGAACTGGTTGCGCAGCGCGGCGATCATCTTCATCTGCGGGGAGTCCTCCTGGCGCGAGGCGAAGCGCGCGAAGAGGGAGGCCGTGATCGCGGGGAGCGGCACGGCGTTGTCGATGGCGGCCTCGACCGTCCAGCGGCCCTCGCCGGAGTCGGCGGCGAAGCCGCGCAGGCCGTCCAGGTGCTCGTCCTCGTCCAGGGCGTTGACGGCCAGGTCGAGCAGCCAGGAGCGGATGACCGTGCCCTCCTGCCAGGAGCGGAAGACCTCGCGCACGTCGGTGACGGAGTCGACCTTCTCCAGCAGCTCCCAGCCCTCGGCGTAGGCCTGCATCATCGCGTACTCGATGCCGTTGTGGACCATCTTGGCGAAGTGGCCCGCGCCGACCTTGCCCGCGTGGACCGAGCCGAAGTCGCCCTCCGGCTTGAGCGCGTCGAAGATCGGCTGGACCTTCGCCACGTCCTCGGCGTCGCCGCCGTACATCAGGGCGTAGCCGTTCTCCAGGCCCCAGACGCCACCGGAGACGCCGCAGTCGACGAAGCCGATGCCCTTGGCCTTCAGTTCCTCGGCGTGCTTCTCGTCGTCGGTCCAGCGGGAGTTGCCGCCGTCGACGACGACGTCGCCGGGCGACAGCAGCTCGGCGAGCTCGTCGATGGTGGACTGGGTCGCGGCACCGGCCGGGACCATGACCCAGACGACGCGCGGACCCTGCAGGCCGTCCACAAGCTCCTTGAGGCTGTGGACGTCCGCCAGGTCGCGGTTGCGGTCGTATCCGATGACGGTGTGGCCTGCGCGGCGGATGCGCTCGCGCATGTTGCCGCCCATCTTGCCGAGGCCGACGAGACCGAGCTCCATCAGTGATCCTTCATGCCGTAGTCGTCCGATGCGTACCGGAGGTACGTGCTCCCGAGCCTACGCCCGAGGGTCCGTGCACAGCTGTGGGCTGGGGCGCTCATCGGGTGAGAGCGCCCCGGTCCACAGGCGGTCGCGGCCCTGTGGACCGCGCGCTTCTCCGGGCGTCAGCCCGAGAGGCGCACCGGCATGATCAGGTACTTGTACGCCTCGTCGGCCTCGGCGTCGACGGCGGGCTTGCCGCTGAGCAGGGCCGGCTTGGTGGACGTGGTGAAGGACAGCTGGGCGACCGGCGAATCGATCGCGGACAGGCCCTCCAGCAGGAAGCCGGGGTTGAAGGCGATCGAGATGTCGTCGCCGTCGAGCTGGGCGTCGACCCTTTCCACAGCCTGTGCGTCGTCGCTGGAACCGGCCTCCAGGATCAGCACGCCCTGCTCGAAGCTGAGACGGACCGGGGTGTTGCGCTCGGCGACGAGCGCCACGCGCTTGACGGCCTCGACGAACGGGGCGGTCTCGATCACGGCGACGGAGTTGAACTCGGTCGGGAAGAGCGTGCGGTACTTCGGCAGGTCGCCCTCGAGGAGGCGGGTGGTCGTACGCCGGCCGGCGCCCTCGAAGCCGATCAGGCCCTCGCCGGCACCGGAGCCGGACAGGGCGATCGAGACGGTGTCGCCGCCGCTGAGCGACTTGGCGGTCTCCAGCAGCGTCTTGGCGGGCACCAGGGCGACGGCGGAGATGTCCGGGGTCTCCGGCTTCCACATGAACTCGCGGACCGCGAAGCGGTAGCGGTCGGTGGAGGCCAGGGTGACGGTGTCGCCCTCGATCTCGATCCGCACGCCGGTGAGCACCGGGAGCGTGTCGTCGCGGCCGGCGGCGATGGCCACCTGGGCGGCGGCCGAGGCGAAGACCTCGCCCGGGACGGTGCCCGTGGCGGTCGGCATCTGGGGCAGGGCGGGGTATTCCTCCACAGGCAGTGTGTGGAGTGTGAATCGCGAGGAGCCGCAGACCACGGTGACCCGCACGCCGTCGGTGGAGATCTCCACAGGCCTGTTGGGAAGTGCGCGGCAGATGTCGGCGAGCAGGCGGCCGGAGACGAGGACGGTGCCGTCCTCCTCCACATCCGCCTCGACGGAGACGCGGGCGGAGACCTCGTAGTCGAAGCCGGACAGGCTCAGCGAGCCGTCCTCGGCCTTCAGCAGCAGCCCCGCGAGGACCGGCACCGGCGGACGGGCCGGGAGGCTGCGGGCCGCCCAGGCCACTGCCTCCGCGAGTACATCGCGCTCCACCCGGATCTTCACCGGAACCGCCTCCTGCTTGTTGCTGGCTCGCCCTGCTGGCTTCTTCGTCGGCTTCAGTCGCCGGAGACCAGTCTGACGCACGCCGCTGACAGTCGGTGCGGGTGGCGGTCAAGTCGAGGTCCGGGGCGTGGCGCGGCGTGCAGCCGCTTCATCCACAGCACCCACTTCGAAACGAGTTCTCCGCTACATCTCAGTGGTCGTAGTAGTAGGGCCTGTGGAAACCGTGGAAAACTTCCTTTGCCCAGGTCAGGCCGGATTTTTTGTCCACCGGGCCTGTGGGTGACGACGGTGGATAACCGGGGGGTTCTGTGGACCACGGAAAGTTCTGCACACCCGGTGCACAGGCAGGGCCCACTTCTCCCCAGGTGCGTCCCCAGGTTTACCCACGTTGCCCACAGGCCAACCCGGCAGCTTGGTGTGACGCCTTTCACTCGGTGCGGTGAGCTTGGGCGTTTCGTTGCCGAACAGTGGACAGTCGTGTGGAAAGACTGTGTATAACACCGGTCCTCCTGTGGGCGGCCGGTGGACAACCTCCGGGGCCGCTGGGCACAGATCGTCTGTCCACAGGCTGTGGAACCCCGTCGACCACAAATCCACACCCCCCTGACCTCGCCTGATGGCATATCAACAGCCTGGTCTGTGGACATCATCTGGATAACCTCCCGGTCCCCAGGGTGTGGACGGTGACTTGGGGCCGAATCTGTGGAGAACCGCCAGGTCAGGACCCGAATTCGAACAGACGCGAGGCCGCGGGCGACAGGCTGGGGACGCTCCGGGGACGGCGCGGGGGCGGTCCAGGGGCCGTTTTGGGGTCGTTCGGAGGCCGTCCGGGTGCCGTCCGGGTGCCGTCCGAGGGACGTCCGGAAGGCTCCACAGGGGCCCGGGAACGGCGAAGGGCGCCCCGGGAAAACGTCCCGAAGCGCCCTCGCGCAGGCCCTCGTAAGGCTCTGTCAGCCGTTCTTGATGCGGTTCGTCAGCTCGGTCACCTGGTTGTAGATGGAGCGCCGCTCGGCCATCAGCGCACGGATCTTGCGGTCCGCGTGCATCACGGTCGTATGGTCGCGGCCGCCGAACTGCGCGCCGATCTTCGGCAGCGACAGGTCGGTGAGCTCGCGGCACAGGTACATGGCGATCTGCCGGGCCGTCACCAGCACCCGGCTGCGCGAGGCGCCGCACAGGTCCTCGACGGTGTGCCCGAAGTAGTCCGCGGTCGCCGCCATGATGGCCGGCGCGGTGATCTCCGGGGAGGCGTCCTCGCCGCCGGGGATCAGGTCCTTCAGGACGATCTCGGTCAGGCCCAGGTCGACCGGCTGCCGGTTGAGGCTGGCGAAGGCCGTGACCCGGATCAGCGCGCCCTCGAGCTCACGGATGTTGCGCGAGATACGGGACGCGATGAACTCCAGGACCTCCGGCGGAGCGTTGAGCTGCTCCTGGACCGCCTTCTTCCGCAGGATCGCGATGCGGGTCTCGAGCTCCGGCGGCTGCACGTCGGTGATCAGGCCCCACTCGAAGCGGTTGCGGAGCCGGTCCTCCAGGGTCACCAGCTGCTTGGGCGGCCGGTCCGACGAGAGCACGATCTGCTTGTTGGCGTTGTGCAGGGTGTTGAACGTGTGGAAGAACTCCTCCTGCGTCGACTCCTTGCTCGCCAGGAACTGGATGTCGTCGACCAGCAGGATGTCCATGTCGCGGTAGCGCTTGCGGAACGCGTCCGCCTTGCCGTCGCGGATGGAGTTGATGAACTCGTTCGTGAACTCCTCGGAGCTCACGTAGCGCACCCGCGTGCCCGGATAGAGGCTGCGCGCGTAGTGCCCGATGGCGTGCAGCAGGTGGGTCTTGCCCAGCCCCGACTCGCCGTAGATGAACAGGGGGTTGTACGCCTTGGCCGGCGCCTCGGCGACCGCGACCGCCGCCGCGTGGGCGAAGCGGTTGGACGCACCGATGACGAAGGTGTCGAAGAGGTACTTCGGGTTCAGCCGGGCCGTCGGCTCCGCGGCGCCACCGGTCGAGGACGCGCCGGAGCCGGAGGACGAGGAGGAGCGGTCCGAGTGCGCGCCGGGGCCGGACGCCGAGCCGCCGCGGGCGGGGACGTCGGGCAGCTCCCGGCGCTGCTGCTCGTAGGACATGCGCTCGGGCCGTTCCGGCGAGCGGTAGTCCTGCTGCTGCTCGTAGGACTGCTGCTCGTACTGCGACGGGGAGGCGTAGGGATCGCGCTCGCCCTCGCCGTAGGAGCCGAGCCGCGGCTGCTGCCAGCCGTAGTCGCCGCGGTCGCCGCGGTCGCCGCCGGACGGGCCGGCGGACGCCGAGCCGCGCGGCCAGGCGCCGGGCTCGGGACGGGACTGCTGGTAGTCGGGGTAGGCGGGCCGTACGGACGGCAGGTCGTCGCCGCCGGGCCGGGCGCCGTAGGCGTCACGGCCGTCGTAGCCGCCGCGGTCCCCGTATCCCTCGTACGTGTCCCGGCCGCCCTGGCCGGAGCCGTGCGAAGGCTGCTGGCGGGGTTCCGGGGCCTGCGGGGCCGGGGGCTCGCCCGCGGAGTCGTCGACGGTGATCGCGATCCGGATGGGGCGGCCGCACTCACGGCTGAGGGTCTCGCTGACGATCGGGGCCAGCCGGCCCTCGAGGACGCCCTTGGCGAACTCGTTCGGCACGGCCAGCAGCGCGGTGTCGGCCACCAGCGCCAGCGGCTGGCACCGCTTGATCCAGTGCTCGTCCTTGCTCTCCACGCCCTGGCCCCGCCCCTCACCGAGGAGCTGTTCGAGCACGCGCGGCCACACTGCGGCAAGATCGGCGGGCAGGTCAGCCACAGGGCACGCTCTCTCAGTCACGGGTCACGGGGGGTGCCCGGGAGTCCCACGAATGTGTGGTTCTCGGGACGGGCGGGAAGGATTCGGAGTTCAGTCACGGTAGTCAGGGCGAGTGGTGCGGTTCAAGTCGTTGTCCACAGGGTGTGTACAAATGTGCCATGCCGTGGCGCGTGGCGCCGTTCCGGCCCTGAAGAAGCTACGGTGTATGCCTGGTGCACTGCCGGTTTGACCGGATGGCGTAACCGCGCGTACCGTGACCAGGTCGAGTTGTCGATGGCTGCTGCCGCCTGCCTCCGATGGGCAAAGATCATGATCCTAACGGGTCGTGGTTATGAAGCGGTGCACTTGGGCGTATTGCGAGCTCCTCGCGGGCGCACGGTGACAGCCAGGCGATGTCCCGCCATCAATTCATTTCTGGAGTCCCCGAGTGAGCAAGCGCACCTTCCAGCCGAACAACCGCCGCCGCGCGAAGACCCACGGCTTCCGCCTGCGCATGCGCACCCGTGCCGGCCGCGCGATCCTCGCGTCCCGCCGTGGCAAGGGTCGCGCCCGCCTGTCGGCCTGACCAGTCTGACGTCGAGGTCCTGACGTGCTGCCTTCCGAGTCTCGGCTGAGGCGGCGCGAGGACTTCGCGACCGCGGTTCGTCGAGGACGCAGGGCCGGCCGCCCGCTCCTCGTCGTCCACCTACGCAGCGGTAACACGGACCCGCACACACCGGGGGGGATCGCCCCTCCGGTGCGTGCGGGTTTCGTCGTGAGCAAGGCCGTCGGCGGTGCCGTCGTCCGCAACTCCGTCAAGCGGCGTCTTCGCCACCTCATGCGTGACCGGCTGGATCAGCTGCCCGCCGGTAGCCTGGTGGTGGTGCGAGCCCTGCCGGGCGCGGGCGAGGCGGACCACACACAGCTGGGCCGTGATCTCGACACCGCACTGCAGCGGCTGCTGGGAGGGGCGCCGCGAAGCAATCCCCCGGGGGGTGACCCCCGGAACCCCGGTCACCCGGGAGGGAGCGCACAGTGAAGTACCCGCTGCTCTGGTTGATCAAGCTCTACCAGTGGACCATCAGCCCTTTGTTGGGCCCGGTCTGCAAGTACTACCCCTCGTGCTCGCACTACGGCTACACGGCCATCAATGTGCACGGCGCGGTCAAAGGGACGGTGCTGACGGCCTGGCGCATCCTGCGCTGCAACCCGTGGTCGCTCGGTGGCGTCGACCACGTCCCTCCCCGGAAGCGTCCGGTCTGGCACCAGCGGCTGAGGAGCCGCATGGGCGGAAACCCCCCTGCGGGGACCGCCGCGCAGCCCGAGACTCAGCCCAACGCCCAAGGAGCCTGATTCGTGGACACGATCCTGAATCCTCTCTACTACGCCGTTTCCTGGATCATCGTCCAGTTCCACTCGTTCTTCAGCCTGATCTTCAACAAGGACAGTGGCGCGGCGTGGGGTCTGTCCATCGTCTCGCTGGTGGTGCTGATCCGTATCTGCCTGATCCCGCTCTTCGTGAAGCAGATCAAGGCCACGCGGAACATGCAGGCGCTCCAGCCGAAGATGAAGGCGATCCAGGAGCGCTACAAGAGCGACAAGCAGCGCCAGTCCGAAGAGATGATGAAGCTCTACAAGGAGTCGGGCACCAACCCGCTCTCGAGCTGCCTCCCGATTCTGGCCCAGTCGCCGTTCTTCATCTCGCTGTACCAGGTGCTGAACAAGATCGCCGGTGGCCACGAGGTCGGCTTCCTGGACCAGGAGCTGGTCGACAGCGCCCGTAAGGCGCACATCTTCGGTGCCCCGATCGCGTCGAAGTTCATGGACAGCGCGGCCAAGGTCGAGTCGCTCGGCGCCACGCTGACCGATGTCCGCGTGGTCACGGTCATCATGATCATCCTGATGTCGCTGTCGCAGTTCTACACGCAGCGCCAGCTGATGACGAAGAACGTCGACCTCACGGTGAAGACGCCGTTCATGCAGCAGCAGAAGATGCTGATGTACGTCTTCCCGATCATGTTCGCCGTCTTCGGCATCAACTTCCCGGTCGGTGTCCTGGTCTACTGGCTGACCACCAACGTGTGGACCCTGGGCCAGCAGATGTTCGTCATCCGCCGTAACCCCACCCCGGGCAGCCTCGCCTTCCAGCAGCGCCAGGAGCGCCTGAAGGCCAGGGGCAAGCTCAAGGAGGACCCGGCGGACGTCGAGGCCAGGAAGGCCGTCGAGGCCGCCCGTGCCGCTCGCCAGCAGCCCAAGCGTCAGACGAAGTCCAAGCGTCAGGTCACCGGCACCACGCAGCCGACCGCGGGCTCCGACAAGAAGACCACCCTGGAGAAGGGCCAGTCCGGGCAGGCCGGCGACGAGACGCCCCAGCAGGGCGGCGGCTCCTCCCGCAGTGCCAAGTCCGGACAGCGCAAGGGCGGCCCGCAGCGGCCCAAGCACCCCTCGAAGAAGTGATGAAGGAGTCCACCGTGACGGAGACGCAGCGCCAGAACGCCGCTGAGGGCACCGACACCCTGTCCCGCCTGGAGCAGGAGGGCGAGATCGCGGCCGACTACCTCGAGGGGCTGCTGGACATCGCCGACCTCGACGGCGACATCGACATGGACGTCGAGGCCGACCGTGCCTCGGTGTCGATCATCAGCGACTCCACCAGCCGTGACCTGCAGAAGCTGGTGGGCCGCGACGGTGAGGTGCTGGAGGCGCTCCAGGAGCTGACCCGGCTCGCGGTGAACCGGGAGACCGGCGACCGCAGCCGTCTGATGCTGGACATCGCAGGCTTCCGCGCGCGCAAGCGCGAGGAGCTGGCCGGCCTGGGCGCCGAGGCGGCCGAGGAGGCCAAGAGCACCGGTCAGCCGGTCAAGCTCGACCCGATGACCCCCTTCGAGCGCAAGGTCGTCCACGACGCGGTGGCCGCCGCGGGCCTGCGCAGCGAGTCCGAGGGCGAGGAGCCCCAGCGTCGAGTGGTCGTCCTCCCCGCCTGACCAGCTCCACTTCCAGGTGTGTACGGCCCCGTCTGCTCGCAGGCGGGGCCGATCCTTGTCAGCCTGATATTCAGACCCTTTTTGTATGGAAGGACGGTTTCCCGTGGAAGAGGCAGCGGAGCTCCCTCCGGCGCCCGAGGCGGCTCGGGCGGTATTCGGTGACCGCTTTCCGGAGGCCGTCCGCTATGCCGAGCTCCTCGCGGACGCGGGCGTCAAGCGCGGGCTGATCGGCCCCCGTGAGGTCCCGAGGCTGTGGGAGCGGCACCTGCTGAACTGCGCGGTGCTCTCCGAGGCCGTGCCGGACGGCGTCTCGGTGTGCGACGTGGGCTCCGGTGCCGGACTGCCCGGCATTCCGCTGGCCCTGGTCCGCCCCGATCTGCAGATCACCCTGCTCGAGCCGCTGCTGCGCCGCACCAACTTCCTCCAGGAGGTCGTGGAGCTGCTGGGGCTGGACCATGTCACCGTCGTCCGCGGCCGGGCCGAGGAGATGCTGGGCAAGGTCGAGCCGGTGCATGTGGTCACCGCGCGGGCCGTGGCGCCGCTGGACCGGCTGGCCGGGTGGGGAGTGCCGCTGCTGCGCCCCTACGGCGAGATGCTGGCCCTCAAGGGTGACACCGCGGAGGAGGAGCTCCAGGGTGCCCGTGCCGCGCTGAGCAAGCTCGGTGTGGTGCGTACCTCGGTGCTGCACGTGGGTGAGGGCGTGGTCGACCCGCTGTCCACCGTGGTCCGGGTCGAGGTCGGGGAGAGCCCCGGCGGTGTGCGCTTCGCGGCCAAGCGGGCGAAGGCCGCCAGGACGAGCCGGTCCCGCCGGCGTCGCTGAGGTGAGCGGCCCCCGCCGGGGGCCGTGCTCCTACAAGCTGGCAAAACTACGCATTACGGAGTGTCGCGACGAGGTAGCGGCGCGTGCCATGCATCGTGTTTCACGTGAAACATCGCTCCCTGCTGCATGGAATCATCGGTCGCACCCGTGCGGCCGCCGCGCCGCGTGACCGTCGACCGGTCGAGGAAGTGGGTTCATCCACAGGCCCACGGGATTCATCCACAGGAGAACAGGCCTCGCTGGTTCACGACCCCGAAAGCATGGCAGGCTCTGTCCATCGCGAGCCTGATGTCGAGGAGAGTGAATCCTTGCGGTCCGACGCCAATATCGCGGGGCCGATGACCGACCCGGTCCCCGGCCCCCGCCCCGCCGACTCCGAATCCATGGCTGCTCCCGTTCCGCCGCCGGGCGGCGAGGTCGTTTCACGTGAAACGTCACCGCCCCCGATGCCCCGGCCGGAGCAGACCCGGGTGATGGTGGTCGCCAACCAGAAGGGCGGGGTCGGCAAGACCACGACCACCGTGAACCTGGCGGCCTCGCTGGCGCTGCACGGCAATCGTGTGCTGGTCATCGACCTCGACCCGCAGGGCAACGCCTCGACGGCTCTGGGCATCGACCATCATGCCGACGTCCCGTCGATCTACGACGTTCTCGTGGACAACAGGAAGCTCTCCGACGTGGTGCAGCCGGTGGTGGATGTGGAGGGCCTCTTCTGCGCCCCCGCCACGATCGACCTGGCCGGTGCGGAGATCGAGCTGGTCTCGCTCGTGGCCCGGGAGAGCCGGCTGGACCGGGCGATCAAGGCCTATCAGCAGCCCCTGGACTACATCCTCATCGACTGCCCGCCGTCGCTCGGCCTGCTGACGGTCAACGCCCTCGTCGCGGGTGCCGAGGTGCTGATCCCCATCCAGTGCGAGTACTACGCACTGGAGGGCCTGGGCCAGCTGCTGCGCAACGTCGAGCTGGTGCGGGGCCACCTGAACCCCGAGCTCCATGTGTCGACGATTCTGCTGACGATGTACGACGGGCGGACGCGGCTGGCCTCCCAGGTGGCCGAGGAGGTGCGCACCCACTTCGGCAAGGAGGTGCTGCGGACCAGCATTCCCCGCTCGGTCCGTATTTCCGAGGCGCCCAGCTATGGGCAGACGGTTCTGACGTACGACCCGGGATCCAGTGGCGCTCTGTCCTATCTGGAGGCCGCCCGGGAAATCGCACTACGGGGGGTCGGTGTGCACTACGACGGCAGCAGGGCTCACACGGTGGGCCGCCAGCAACAGCAAGACCAGCACAGCATGTCGGAGGGGCTTCAGTGAGTGAGCGACGCAGAGGACTGGGCCGGGGGCTCGGTGCGCTGATCCCGCCGGCGCCGAAGGGAGCGGAGCAGAGCGGACCGGCAGTCGGGCCCGGCGTCATGTCTCCGACCGCGGTGCCGGTGCTGACGGCGGAGCGGGGGGTGGCCGCCGCGAAGGTGACCGCGCTTCCGCTGGACGAGATCACCGTTTCCCGTGAAACCGTCTCGCGGGAGGGGGGCTCTCCCGCTTCCGTTGCGGTGGACGGCGTTTCACGTGAAACAGAGGGCGCCTCGCAGGGTGCGCCCGAGCAGTCCCCGGGCACGGAGGCCGGTGCGTACTTCGCCGAACTGCCCCTGGACTCCATCACGCCCAACCCCCGGCAGCCGCGGGAGGTGTTCGACGAGGACGCCCTCGCGGAGCTGGTCACCTCCATCCGCGAGGTCGGCCTGCTGCAGCCCGTGGTGGTCCGGCAGCTGGCTCCCGAGCGCTATGAGCTCATCATGGGCGAGCGGCGCTGGCGGGCCTGCCGTGAGGCCGGACTGGAGAGGATTCCCTCCATCGTCCGGGCGACCGACGACGAGAAGCTTCTGCTGGACGCGCTGCTGGAGAACCTGCACCGGGCTCAGCTGAATCCTCTGGAAGAGGCCGCCGCCTACGACCAGCTGCTGAAGGACTTCAGCTGCACCCATGACGAGCTGGCCGACCGCATCGGGCGCTCGCGTCCGCAGGTCTCCAACACGCTGCGGCTGCTGAAGCTGTCGCCCGCCGTGCAGAAGCGGGTCGCCGCCGGGGTGCTCTCCGCCGGACACGCCCGGGCTCTGCTCTCCGTCGACGACTCGGAGGAGCAGGACCAGCTCGCCCGGCGCATCGTGGCCGAGGGCCTCTCGGTCCGTTCGGTCGAGGAGATCGTGACCCTGATGGGGTCGCGGTCGAAGGGCTCCGGCAAGGCCAAGGGGCCCCGGGCCGGCGGGCGGGTCTCGCCGGCGCTGACCGACCTCGCCTCCCGGCTGTCGGACCGCTTCGAGACCCGGGTGAAGGTGGACCTGGGTCAGAAGAAGGGAAAGATCGTCGTCGAGTTCGCCTCGATGGACGACCTGGAGCGGATCCTCGGCACGCTCGCCCCGGGTGAGGGCCGGGTCCTGGAGCAGAAGCTCTCCGGCGCCGGCGAGGAGAGTTCCGAGGGCTAGCTCTTCGTCGACGCTCGCGCTGAGGGCGGGTTGTGTTTCACGTGGAACCGTTGTGGGTTCCCGGAACACAACCCGCCCTTTGCCTTGTCGCGCTGTCGACTCAAACGGCCTCCGGATACGATGCGTTGAGGTATGGCACATCCACGTTGGACGCGGTTCACGGAGGGGCGAGGCCATGCGAACGGTGAGCCGGACCGGACTGGTGGCAGCAGGCCTGGGCCTGGGGGCAGTCGGCGGATTCGTCGGCAGTCTCCTCAGGGAGCGCAGTGCGCTGAGCGCCGCCCGGAGCATGGCACGCGACGGAAGTGAGGAACTGACCGCATGGGGCGTCGGCTCGTACCGCTCACTCTGGACAACCTCCCTGACCTCCCCAAGCGCTGCCGGGCCTGCGTCTTCTGGGAACTGGACCCTGTCAGCGGCGAAGCCGCGCTGAGGGCCGGCCGTCCCGAGCTGGAGAAGGAGGCCTGGATCTCCGCCGTGCTGCTGGAGTGGGGCTCCTGCGGCCGGGTGGTCTATGTCGACGAGGTGCCCGTGGGCTTTGTGCTCTACGCGCCTCCGGCCTATGTGCCCCGGTCGACCGCCTTCCCCACCAGCCCGGTCGCCGCCGATGCCGTCCAGCTGATGACCGCCTGGCTGACGCCCTCCCATCGGGGGCAGGGGCTGGGCAGGACCATGGTGCAGACGGTGGCCAAGGACGTGCTCCGGAGGGGCTTCAAGGCGATCGAGGCCTTCGGCGACGCCCGCTGGAAGGAACCGGCGTGTGTGCTGCCCGCCGACCATCTGCTGGCGGTCGGCTTCAAGACCGTACGGCCGCATCCGCGTCATCCGCGCATGCGGCTGGAACTGCGCACGGCGCTCTCCTGGAAGGAGGACGTCGAGCTGGCGCTGGACCGACTCCTCGGGGCGGTCCAGAAGGAGCCGGCGCTCAGGCCGCTCTAACGGCGCGCCGCGCCGGCAGCCGCCGGCAGGGTCATGAAAACGGGGCGGCCGGGTGCTGTTTCACGTGAAACAGCACCCGGCCGCCCCGGAGCGTATGTGGCTCAGGCGTGGATGAAGTTGCCCAGCTCGCGCTCGAGCATCGCCTTCGGCTTGGCACCGACGATGGTCTGGACGACCTCGCCGCCCTGGTAGACGTTGAGCGTCGGAATCGACATCACGCCGTACTTGGCCGCGGTGGTCGGGTTCTGGTCGATGTTGAGCTTGACGATCTCGATCTTGTCGCCGTACTCCTTGGCGATCGCCTCCAGGGAGGGAGCGATCTGGCGGCACGGACCGCACCACTCGGCCCAGAAGTCCACCAGGACGGGCTTGTCGCTCTTCAGCACATCATCGTCGAAGGACGCGTCGGTCACGGCCTTGAGAGCCATTGAGGTCTCCTTGAGTCTTCTCTACGTCGGGTGGGGGGGAGGCGGGGGTCAGACGGTCTGCTCGGGCTCGCGGACGTTCTCGCCGTCCCCGAGGGACGCGAGGAAGCGCTCGGCGTCGAGGGCGGCGGAGCAGCCCGTACCGGCGGCGGTGATCGCCTGGCGGTAGGTGTGGTCCACGACGTCGCCGGCGGCGAACACACCGGAGAGGTTGGTGCGGGTCGAGGGGGCGTTCACCTTGAGGTAGCCCTCGTCGTCCAGGTCCAGCTGGCCCTTGAACAGCTCGGTGCGCGGGTCGTGACCGATCGCGATGAAGAGGCCGGTCACCGGGAGCTCGGACGTCTCACCGGACTTGAGGTTGCGCAGCGTCAGCCCGGAGAGCTTGGTGTCCCCGTGGATCGCGGCGACCTCGCTGTCCCACACGAAGGAGATCTTCGGGTCGGCGAAGGCGCGCTCCTGCATCGCCTTGCTCGCCCGCAGGGCGTCGCGGCGGTGGACCACGGTGACGGACTTGGCGAACCGGGAGAGGAAGGTGGCCTCCTCCATCGCGGTGTCGCCACCGCCGATGACGGCGATGTCCTGGTCCTTGAAGAAGAACCCGTCGCAGGTGGCGCACCAGGAGACACCGCGACCGGAGAGCTCGTCCTCGCGCGGCAGGCCCAGCTTGCGGTGCTGGGAGCCGGTGGTGACGATCACGGCCTTGGCGCGGTGGACGGTGCCGGCGGAGTCCGTGACGGTCTTGATCTCGTCGCTGAGGTCGACGGCGACGATGTCGTCCGGGATCAGCTCGGCGCCGAAGCGCTCGGCCTGGGCCCGCATGTTGTCCATCAGGTCCGGGCCCATGATGCCCTCACGGAAACCGGGGAAGTTCTCCACCTCGGTGGTGTTCATCAGCGCACCACCGGCCGTCACGGCGCCTTCGAAGACCAGCGGCTTCAGGGACGCGCGGGCGGTGTAGAGCGCGGCCGTATAGCCCGCGGGCCCGGAGCCGATGATGATCACGTTGCGGACGTCGCTCACGGGTGTCTTCCTTGTCTTAGCCGACAGCTGTTCTGGGTCCTTGCTGGGTCTCACCCCACCCAACGGATCCTACGGGGCGAGCATTCCCGACGCGGACGACAGCACGGAGCGCGAGGGCTCAGTCGCGCGGGAAGGTCCGGTTCGCCAGGACCTTCCCGGGAGCGGACGGCGAGGCGCCCTCGCAGGTGGAGGACACCAGGTAGGCGTCGACGAGCGTGTCGTCGCCGGGGTGCGGCAGGACGACGAGATAGGCGTCCTGCCCGTTGTACTTCTCTTGGCGGGAGGCCAGCGCCGACTCGGGACGCCCGATGCCCTGCTGCACACAGACCGGGGCCGTGAGGCCGGAATCACGCAGGGTCTCGGGTGAGGTCTTCATCCCCCGCGTCTCGGTGCCCTTGGCGGTCTCGCTGCTCTTGGTGGTCTGGAGCAGATCGCGCACATGGGTCCGGAGCTCGTCGAAGCCGAGGGTGGTCGGCCCCGACGCCTGGTGGCCCGTGGGGCGGGGAGATGCCGCGTGGTGGTCGCCGACGCTCCCGGAGGTCAGGAAGAAGCTTCCCACGCCGATGACGGCCGCGGCACAGGCGGTGCCGAGCAGAGCCGTACGCCAGCGCCGTCCGCGCCGGGCCCGGGGGCCGGCGGTGCCCGTCCGCTGCCGGCCCGGGCCGGTGGAGACGCGAGGGCGACCGTCGGGGCGGTCGGGCGCTTCCCGGCCGGTGCCACGGCTTTCCCGGCCGGTTTCGCGGCTGGTTTCACGTGAAACATGCGGGGCGGTGGCAGTGACGGGTGCCATCGCCGCCGTCTCCGGTTCACGTGAAACATCGGCACTCGGGTCGGGACCGGGGCCGGTCGCGCTCAGCAGCGCCTCGGCCGCGAGAGCGGCGTCGATGCGCTCGGCGACGTCGGCCGGCATCCGGGCCGGCCCGGGGAGCGTGCCGAGCAGGTCCCGGATCTCGGTCAGTGAGGTCCGTACGTCGTCGCACAGCTCGCACGCCGCGAGATGCTCCCGAAGATCCGCGGTGCGGGCAGGGGGCAGCACTCCCTCGGTGAGCGCGGAGATCTCCTCGACCTCCGGGTGCTCATCCGTGCCGGTCGTAGAAGTCACGCTCGCCCACCTCCGCCCTTCACTGGATCCGCGTCGTTCTGTCCTGCCGGTGGTGGGACGGACGCGCCCTGCGACCGGTTCCTTTCCCTGTCAAGAGGGGGGCTACCCCTGCCATCCGGGCGCAGATGGGTGAGCAATGGCAGCAGCCGCGCCCGTCCGCGCGCGCATCTGCTCTTCACCGTGCCGGCTGGGACGTCGAGAACCCTGGCCGCCTCGGCGACCGGATAGCCCTGCATGTCGACCAGGACCAGGGCCGCCCGCTGCTCCGGCGGCAGCTTGGCGAGGGCCCGCACCAGCTCCCGCTGCAGATCCCTGCGCTCGGCGGGCGCGGCGGCGGACTCATGGGGCTCGAGAAGCTGCTCGAGCCGCTCGGTCTCGGCGAGCGGCGCGGTGCGCCGGGAGGCCGCCTTGCGGGCCCTGTCCAGACAGGCGTTGACGGTGATGCGGTGCAGCCATGTGGTGACGGCGGACTGCCCCCGGAAGGTGTGAGCGGCCCGGTAGGCCGAGACCAGGGCGTCCTGGACGGCGTCGGCGGCCTCCTCCCGGTCCCCGAGCGTGCGCAGCGCCACCGCCCAGAGCCGGTCGCGGTGGCGCCGCACTATCTCCCCGAAGGCGTCGGGATCACCGTCGACATGCCGCGCCAGGAGCTCGGCGTCGCTCGCGCCGCCACGTGTGACGTCGTCCAACGTCGAGCCCTCCCCCTGAGTGGCCTTACGACTAGCTGGTCACCTGGATCTCGGAGATCCGGCCTCGATATTCGCCGTCTTCGGTCTGCGTCAGCTTGGTCAGCCAGATCAGGACGTAGCGCGTCTCCACCGGCTTCTTCGGCTTGAGCGAGACCTCGCGGGTGGCCTTCGTTTCGGCGACCTTCTCGAAGCCCGAGAGATTCGTCGGCATCGAGGAGCTGTCCTTGGCCGTCATCAGCTGGACGGACACCTCGTTGAGGAAGGTGACCTTCACCTCGCCGACCCGCTGCTTCTTGCCCAGGTCCACGATGATGCCGACGCCGCTCTTGAGGCCTCCGAAATCGGCGTTGTTGTAGTTGTTCGTCGACCAGAACGTGGCGGGATTGCCGTCGTGGGAGAAGCGGACGGCGTGGAAGCCGCCCGCCTTTTCCTCACCGTCGCCCAGTGGGTCGAAGTCCTTGACGTCCTCGATCCGCACCGGCTTGCCGTCGGCCCGCCGCGACGCGTCGTCGCTGGACGACTGCGTCCGCGGCTTGTCCGGCTGGCCGTCCTCGAGGAGCGTGTCCGCGAGCTGCCAGCTGCCGAGGCCGAGCGCGGCGATCAGCAGGGCCGACACGCTCCACTTCAGGGCCCGGCCCGTGCGGCTCTGGAGCGGGGGCGGCGGAGCCACCGGCAGGGGCTGGAGCGGGCCGCCGCCTCGGGGCGAGGTCTGCGCGCGGGGATAGGCCGGCGGCGTGGCGAAGTCCGGCTCCGGGGGCCGGATGCGCGGCATCGCGGCGACCGCCTTGGAGAGCTCTTCCGGCGTGGTGCAGGGCTTCTCCTGCCGGGAGGCCGTGGCGCCGTCGTTGACGAGGGCCCGCATGGCCAGCTCGGAGAGGCCGCGGTGGACCCCGGCGCGCACCTGGTCGGGCGCGATGAGGCCGAGGCCCTTGGGCAGCCCGGACAGGCCGTGGGCGTCGTTCTCGTAGGGCCAGCGCTGGGTGAGCGCGGCGTACAGGAGCGCGCCGATGGCCTCGGTGTCGGTCCGCTGGGGGTGCTCGGAGGTGATGCCGCGGAGTGCGGCCATGACGGCGAGGCCGCGGATGCGGTACTGGCCGGTCCCGGTGCGCAGGACGGAGCCGGGGTTCAGGCGCAGGTGCGCGAGGCCCTCGCGGTGGGCTGCGGCCATGGCCTGGGAGACCTGGCTGACGAGCTGGTAGGCCTCGTGCGGCTCCATCGGGCCGGAGGCCAGGACGGGCGTGAGCTCGGTGGCGTCGGGCAGCCACTCGTGGACGACGTAGACCAGGTCGTTCTCCTCGACGGCGTCGAGGACCTGGACGAACCGCGGATCGCCGAGCAGCGCGGCGGAACGGGCCGCGGCGAGCACCGGACGGGCGCGCGGGTGGTCGGCGGGCAGCAGGTGCACTCCGACCGCGCGGCGGAGCTTCTCGTCGACGGCGCGCCAGCTGCTGAATCCCTCCAGACGGGTGACGCACTCCTCCAGGCGGTACCTTCTGGCGAGTTTGTGTCCGCTGTGCAACTCGGGCGGTTGTGCGTCGCGCGCGGGGCTTTCGTGCCCCGCGCGCTGGGTGTCCTTGTGCGTGCTGACCTTCTTGTCGGCCGCCGCCCCGTCGGTCGTGGCCTTGCCCGCCGCGGCGGTCAGTGGCTGCTCGCCGCTGTTGTCGGCCACGTCGACGGCAGCCGTGCTCCGTTCCGCCACCGTCGTTCCTGCCTCCCCATCCGTTGCACGCTGTCCACAGCCAAGACCAATTGTGCCCACAGTCCGGCGTAATGCACGACACACTCCGGCGGGCGATGGTTGTGCTCGGTCAGCGACCGAGCCGACCGCGAACCATACCGACCATGGCGGTCAGCTCCTCGATCCGCATCCGCTTTGCGGCGATGTAGAAGACCGCGATCAGGGTCAGACCACCGCCTGCCAGGGAGGCGAGCGATCCGAGGACACCGCTGCCCAGAACCTGACCGATTCCGTAAGAGACGGCTCCACCGATCAGGGCGGCGGGGACGCACGCGCCGATCAGGCGGGTGTAGGTGCGGATGACGCGCGCGCCGTCCAGATCGCCGCCGAGCCGGCTGCGCAGACGGCGCCAGGCGACGCCGACGCCGACGACGTAGCCCAGCCCGTAGGAGGCGGCCATGCCGGCGACGGCCCAGCGGGCGGGGAGCACCACGTAGCTGAGGACGGAGGCCGCCGCGAAGACGGCCGCGACGATCAGGGTGTTGTAGAAGGGGGTGCGGGTGTCCTCGTAGGCGTAGAAGCCTCGCAGGATCACGTACTGCGCGGAGTACGGGATCAGGCCGAGACCGAAGGCCATGAGGATGAAGCCGATGTTGGTGGCGCCCTCCGTGCCCGAGCCGCCGGAGAACATCAGCGTCGCCATGGGGACGCCGAGGGCGAGGAAGGCGAAGGCGCAGGGCACGATCGCGACGGCCGAGGTCCGCAGCCCGTGCGAGAGGTCGTCACGGACGGCCGAGACGTCCCCGTCGTGGGCGGCGCGCGAGATGCGGGGCAGGACGGCGGTCATCACCGAGACGGTGATGATGGCCTGCGGCATCTGCCAGAGCTGCAGCGCGAAGTTGTAGGCGGCGATGCCGGTACCCGTGTGGCCGCCCTTTTCGGCGAGCGCGCCCGCCTTGGTGGCGAGCTGGGTGACGACGACCATGCTGAGCTGGTTGGCGAGGACGAAGAAGAACGTCCACTTGGCGAGCCCGGCGGCCTTGCCGAGGCCCTGGCCGCGCCAGTCGAAGCGGGGACGGATCCGGAAGCCGGCGTCGCGCAGGTAGGGCAGCATCGCCAGGGCCTGAACGGTCAGACCCAGCAGCGTGCCGAGGCCGAGCAGGCGCACGCCCTCGGGAGTGATGCTCGAGGCGTTGACCTGGGTGCTGGAGTAGGGACCGAAGGCCCAGATGAAGGAGCCGAAGGTGGCGATGATGACGATGTTGTTGAGGACCGGGGTCCACATCATCGCGCCGAACTTGCCGCGCGCGTTGAGGATCTGACCCAGGACGACATGGACGCCCATGAAGAACATCGTGGGCAGGCAGTAGCGCGCGAACGCCACCGCCACGTCCATCCGGTCCGGGTTGGAGGCGATGGTCGGCGACATCGCCTGGATGAAGAACGGGGCTCCCAGGACGCAGACGGTGGTGACGCCCGCCAGCAGGACGACGACGAGCGTGAGGAGCCGGTTGGCGTACGCCTCGCCGCCGTCCTCGTCGTTCTTCATCGAACGCACCAGCTGGGGGATGAACACGGCGTTGAGCGCGCCGCCTCCCACCAGGATGTAGATCATCGTCGGCAGGACGTTGGCGACCTGGTAGTCGTCGTTGAGCGTGCCGACGCCCACCGCCGCCGCCATGACGAGGTTCCGGCCGAAGCCGAGGATGCGGGACACCATCGTGCCCGCCGCCATCAGCGCGCTCGACTTCATCAGGCTCGCGGCACGTCCGCCGCCCTTGGCCGGAGCCGGCGCGGGCTCCGGCTCCGGGCCGGGCTCGGCGGCCGGCGGCTGCATCGGCGGGGGAACCATCTGGCCCGGAGGCGGCGGCACCATCTGGCCGGGGGGCGGCGGCACCATCTGGCCCGGAGGCGGCGGCACCTGCCGGCCGGACGGGCGCTGGGGCTCGTACGGCTGCTGCTGGTCGCGGTAGAGGTGCGTGAAGGCGTCGCGCTGCTGGGGACCGTCGGTGGGCGTGCCCTGGCCCACGAGGCCGCCCCGGCCCATGACCTGGGTCGCCGCGGCGTCGTCGGCGTACGGGCGTCCCGGAGCCGGGGGCTGCGGGGCCTGTGGCCGATCCCACATCCGGCCGTCGGAGGCGTAGGGAGGCGCGGAGGGCTGCTGGTAGCCGCCCGGGGGCGGCGGGGGCGTGCCCCGGTCGTACAGGGCCTCGGTCACCGGATCCTGCGCGGCCGGGTCGTGGCCGGGGTACGGGTCCGACGCGTAGGCGTCCCGGAGGTAGGGATCACGGGCGTACGGGCCCTGCTGCGCCGGGCCTCCCGGGTGGCCGGGGGCCGGCGTGGGAGGGACCGGGGCAGGCGGAGCCGGCGGGTACTGATCCCGCTGGTCACCGCCCATGCCCTGACCGCGGTCACCGTCGTACGGCGCGCTCATCGCTACCCCACCTCATCGTCCGCGGCCGCTTGGCCCCACTACACGTCAACGTTCCACTTTCTCACCTGAGCCGGACGGGTCACCGTTTCGCGCTCCGGTTCCCGCCTCGGGATCACCCGGCTGCTCGGGCTCGCCGTCGCCGGATCCGCCGTCGTCGCCCGAGTCTCCCCCGTTTTCGCCGCCCGGCTCGCCACCTGCGGCTTTACGGGCCGCGGCCCGCTTGCGCTGGAGGTAGATACGAAGCCCCGCGAGGACCAGGAGGAGGACGCCACCGGCGATGACCAGCAGCACCATAGGGGTGATGGACGTGACATGCACAGTGAAGGTGATCGGCTCGCCGTACGGCTGGCCGTCGTCGGCGTAGAGCCGGGCCTTCACCTGGACCGGACCGTTGGCGTTGGCCCGTGTCTCGAACTTCACCGACTGGCTGCGGCCGCCCTCGACGTGGATCTGCTGCGACTCGTCGTCGATCTTGAGACGGTTCGGCTGGCTGGAGGTGAGGACGAGCCTGAGCCCCCGCACGCCCTGGAGCAGGCCGTTCTGCACGGTCACCGGGATCGTCGCGCTGCGTCCGGAGAGCGTCGCGTCGGACTTCTTGATCAGGTGCACCTGGCGCGTGAGCTGGTCCAGGTAGGACTGGACGGCGTCGCGGAACTCCGCGGCGCCCCGGGGGTTGCCGCGCCAGGAGGTGGACATCGCCCGCATGATCGCGCTGCCGAAGGGGGTGACCACCCGGTCCTGGGAGGTGAGGATCACCTTGAAGCTGTCCAGGGTGTTCTGCGTCCGCTGGATCGCCTCGAAGGCCTCGGTCGACAGCTCCTGGTCGCGCAGCGTCTCCGGGTAGCTGCCGGAGCCGGGAACCTGCTGGTTCGCGGCGGGGTCGGGCTTGGCCCTGGCCGCGTCCCCGAGGTCCAGGGGCTGGGTCCAGCGGCCGTCGGACAGGCCCTTGAGCGCGGTGGCCATGGCCTGTGCCTGGCTGGTGGTGGGCATGCGCTGGGGGGCCACGACGATGCTGCGCTCGTTCTCCGGGGCCTGCTTGTTCACCATGAGGCTCTGGGCGAGGAACCGCTGCACCGCGAGCGCGGAGTCGTCGGCCTTGATCATCTCGCCCTCGAAGGCGGTGGACAGCCGCGCGTCGGCGACGATCGCCGTGTTGCCCCCGCCGATCTGCCGGGCCGCGGTGGGCGCGTAGGGAGAGCCGCCGCCCTCGCGGAGACTGTCGCTGCGGGCGATCACGTTGTGGGCGCCGGCGGACGTGGCCACGTCCACGATCGAGGAGTCGACCGCGCCGTCGACGGGCCAGGCGAAGTCCGTACGGGGCTTCACGCCGAGGATCGTGTCCACGGTGGTCGAGGCGAGCTCGGTGGCGGACTGCAGGTGGCTCAGGGAGCCCGAGACGTCCTTGCCGTGGTGGGCGAGCGAGGCCAGGTCGGGATCACCGAACGGCAGCGCCACGACCTGGTGGTCCTTGACCGCGTCCTGCAGCTGGAAGAGCCACTGCTTGGCGACCGCCTGGCCCTTCCCGGGGACGTTCTGGCCGCTGGGGCCGCTCACCCGGTAGCTCTTGGTCATGGCCTCGACCGTCGCGAGCAGGTCGGGGTCGATCACCCAGGTGATCGGCAGGCCCTTGCCCAGCGCCACCAGCTGCTGGAGCCGGCCGCCGGGGGCCAGCTCGGCCGCCAGGTCGTCGTTGGGGAAGATCGGCGTCTGCTGCTGGTCGGACTCCGTGCGGGCGGTGAGATGTGTCCCGGAGATCAGCGGCCACATCATCGTCAGCTGGGTCTTCTTGCCGTCGGTCCCGGACGGCTGCCAGGGCAGCAGCGTCCGCCGGATGCCGAGCACGCGCTCGTACGACTGGCCGTCGGCCTGGCCCGAGAGGGTGACGCCGAGCTGGTAGACGCCGTCCTTGCCGAGGTTCAGGTCCTTGACCGGGACGGTCAGGGTGTAGTCACGGCTGACGCCCGGGGCCAGCGGCTGGAGCTTCTGCGCGTGGTTGCCGCCGACCTCGGAGCCGTCGGTGCCCTGGGAGAAGCCGCTGCGGTCGCCGATGTCGTCGATGTCGCTGCGCGTGTTGATCTGCTGGCCCACCCGCAGGTCCACATGGGCGCCGGTGACCGTCGACTTGCCGTTGTTGGTGACCGTGCCCGAGATCGTGAGCGTGTCGTCCTGCTTGGGAGCGACCGGTGCCAGCGAGTCCACCGTGACCGACACACGTGATCCGGCCGGCTCCGCGTGCGCGGCGGGCGCCGTCGGCAGCTCCACCAGGCCCAGGAACACCAGCACCCCCGCGAGCAACATCGCGACGTGCCGGAACCACCGGCAGGCAGGAGCGGGCGCTGTCCCCTGGAAGGCCCCCTGGACCTCTGCCGCCTCGGCCACGCGCTCGCCCGTCCCTCGTCGTCGTCAGTGGTCGTCGGATGGTGCGTCCGTGAATGGTAACGAGGCCCGCTGCGACGAAGTGCTGCGGACCGCGCTACAAGATCGCCCCCAGGGGCCGTTGTCCGGGCTGCGCCTGCTTTGCGCAGGCCGCCGAGGGGCGCCTCATAACGAGGAGGCCGTCACGCGCGCGGACACGTACCCTCTTCTGTTGTGCCGAACGCCAACAATGACAGCCATACCCCGCCGTCGACGAACGAGCTCAGCCAGGCGCAGCGCCGTGCCGTGAGCGAGCTTCTGCGGGTGTCTCCCGTAGCCGACGACCTCGCCCGCCGATTCCAGGCGGCCGGATTCACGCTCGCCCTGGTCGGCGGCTCGGTACGGGATGCGCTGCTCGGCCGTCTCGGCAACGACCTGGACTTCACCACGGACGCCCGCCCGGAGGACGTGCTGAAGATCGTCCGTCCGTGGGCGGACGCGGTCTGGGAGGTCGGCATCGCCTTCGGCACGGTCGGCTGCCGTAAATCGGACTTTGAGATTGAAGTCACGACATACCGGTCGGAAGCGTACGACCGGACCTCGCGGAAGCCTGAGGTCTCCTACGGCGACTCCATCGAGGAGGACCTGGTCCGCCGTGACTTCACCGTCAACGCGATGGCCGTCGCGCTGCCGGAGAAGGAGTTCATCGACCCGCACAACGGCCTCGAGGACCTGGCCGCGCGCGTGCTGCGCACGCCCGGTACCCCCGAGGAGTCCTTCTCGGACGACCCGCTGCGCATGATGCGTGCCGCGCGCTTCGCCGCGCAGCTGGACTTCACGGTCGCCCCCGAGGTCATCACCGCGATGACCGAGATGTCCGACCGCCTCGAGATCGTCTCGGCCGAGCGGGTCCGGGACGAGCTGAACAAGCTGATCCTCTCCAGCCACCCCCGCGAGGGCCTCAAGCTCCTCGTCGACACCGGCCTCGCCCGCCTGGTCATGCCGGAGCTGCCCGCCCTGCGCCTGGAGCGGGACGAGCACCACCGGCACAAGGACGTGTACGAGCACACCCTGACCGTCCTCGAGCAGGCCATGGACCTGGAGGAGAACGGCCCGGACCTGGTGCTGCGGCTCGCGGCCCTGCTGCACGACATCGGCAAGCCGAGGACGCGACGCTTCGAGAAGGACGGCCGCGTCTCCTTCCACCACCACGAGGTGGTGGGCGCCAAGATGACCAAGGCGCGGATGACCAAGCTCAAGTACTCCAACGACCTGGTCAAGGACGTCTCGAAGCTGGTCGAGCTGCACCTGCGCTTCCACGGCTACGGCACCGGCGAGTGGACCGACTCGGCCGTGCGCCGCTATGTGCGCGACTCCGGCCCGCTGCTGGACCGGCTGCACAAGCTCACCCGCTCCGACTGCACGACGCGCAACAAGCGCAAGGCCAACGCGCTCTCCCGCGCCTACGACGGGCTCGAGGAGCGCATCGCACGGCTGCAGGAGCAGGAGGAGCTGGACGCGATCCGGCCCGACCTGGACGGCAACGAGATCATGGAGATCCTGGGCATCGGCCCGGGCCCGGAGATCGGCAAGGCCTACCGGCAGATGCTGGAGCTGCGCCTGGAGCACGGCCCGATGGAGCGGGAGGCCGCCGTCGCCGCGCTCAAGGAGTGGTGGGCGACCCAGCAGGGCTGATCGTGCTTCCCGGTCATGTTTCACGTGAAACATGACCCGCTGCGGACATGACGAGGGCCGGTGTTTCACGTGAAACACCGGCCCTCGTCGTATGCCGGGGAGGTTCGGCAGCGCTACTTGTTCTTCGCCAGGCAGAGCACGAAGGAGTCGCTGCGCTCCTTCCAGGTCACGGCCGCGACCGTGCCCTCGACGTTCTCGCACGCCGTGTAGGCGGAGGACGTGCCCTTGACCTTCTTCAGCACCTTGTGGGTGGCGTTGGAGGCCGAGCAGTCGCGCTGCTCGATGTTCGGCTTGTAGCTGGAGCCGGTGTTCTCCAGGCACTGGCCGACCGACAGCGTCTTGACGTCGTCCTTGCCGAAGAGCCAGGCGGCCCCCGCCACGATCAGGCCGAGGATCGGCAGGACGATGTTCCGGAGGATCTTGATGACCGAGCGCTTCGGACGGGCCGGCGGCGGCACCGGCGCCCCCGGGAAGCCGCCGGGCTGGCCGTAGGGGGCGGCGGGCGCCTGGCCGTAGGGCGGCATCGGGGGCTGCTGGCCGTACGGGCCGGGCTGCTGGCCGTACGGGGCCGGCGGCTGCTGGCCGTAGGGGTGGCCGCCCTGCGGGGCGTGCGGGTAGGGCTGGGGCGGCGGAGTGGTCACGGGGAATCCTTCGGAAGGCGAGATCCGGTCGCTGAACGCAGCCCGTAAGTTATCCGGTGTCCATGACATTTCTGCAGCTCACAGCGATCCTGTGGCCTTGATGTGACACTTACCGGCGTCGGAAAGCGGCCATAGCGGCGGCAATCGCCGCATAGATCACGGCGATGGTGAGGATCAGTACGGACGACCTTCCGTCCGGCGGCAGCATCAGCGCGGCGACCGCCGCCGCACCGACGAAGGCGACGTTGAACGCGACGTCGTAGAGCGAGAAGATCCGGCCCCGGAAGGCGTCGTCGACCGAGGACTGGATCACCGTGTCGGTCGTGATCTTGGCGCTCTGGGTGATGATGCCCAGGATGAAGGCCGCGACGAGCATCGGGGCCGGGGCGAAGGGGAGACCGAGGGCGGGCTCGAGAACCGCCGCCGCCGCGGCGCAGAAGGTCATCCAGCCCAGGCGGCCCAGCCGGGAGACCGCCCAGGGCGTGATGAGGGCCGCGGTGAGGAATCCCGCGCCCGAGGCGGCGACGGCGTAGCCCAGCAGGGCCAGCCCTTCGGCTTCGTTGTCCGCCCAGGCGTAGCGACACAGCATCAGCAGCGTGACCGTCAGCGCGCCGTAGCAGAAGCGCATCAGCGTCATCGCGGCCAGCGCACCGGCGGCGAGGCGGCGTTCGGCCAGGTGGCGCAGTCCGGCGGCGAGGCCGCGGAGGGTGAGCGTCAAAGCGGTGCGCAGCCGTGTCCGGGACACCGCGGCGTCCGGTCCGAGGAGTCCGATGGGCATGCGCAGCGCGCACAGGCCGGCGCACAGGTACAGCGCGGCCCCGAGCAGGACGACCCCGGCGTCGGTCGTGGCGCTGTCGGACCCGGCCAGGCGCACCGCGAAGGCGAGCCCGCCGCCCGCGGTGGCGGCGAGGGTGCCGGCGGTCGGGGAGAGGGAGTTGGCCATGACCAGGCGCTCGGGCGAGTCGACGACGCGGGGCAGGGCGGCCGAGAGCCCGGCGAGGACGAAGCGGTTGACGGCGGTCACCGACAGCGCGGAGGCGTAGAAGAGCCAGTCGGGGACGTGGACGACGACGAGCAGCGCGGTCCCGGTGGCCAGGGCGGCCCGCATCAGGTTGCCGTACAGCAGCACCTGACGGCGGCTGAAGCGGTCGAGCAGGACGCCGGCGAAGGGGCCGAGGAGCGAGTAGGGCAGGAGCAGGACGGCCATGGCGGAGGCGATGGCGGCGGGGGAGGTCTGCTTCTCGGGGGAGAAGACGACGTGGGTGGCGAGGGCGACCTGGTAGACGCCGTCGGCGGCCTGGGAGAGCAGCCGGACTGCCAGCAGGTGGCGGAAATCGCGCAGATGCAGCAGGACGCGAAGATCACGCACAACAGGCATGTTCCCCAGCCTCACACAACACACAGGCCCCTGGGTGTATTACCCAGGGGCCTGTGATCAGGGAAGCCGGCGCTTAGCGCTCGACCTCGCCCTTGATGAACTTCTCGACGTTCTCGCGGGCCTCGTCGTCGAAGTACTGCACCGGCGGGGACTTCATGAAGTACGAGGAGGCGGAGAGGATCGGGCCGCCGATGCCGCGGTCCTTGGCGATCTTCGCGGCGCGCACGGCGTCGATGATGACACCGGCGGAGTTCGGGGAGTCCCAGACCTCGAGCTTGTACTCCAGGTTCAGCGGGACGTCGCCGAAGGCACGGCCCTCGAGGCGGACGTACGCCCACTTGCGGTCGTCCAGCCAGGCCACGTAGTCCGACGGACCGATGTGGACGTTCTTCTCGCCCATGTCGCGGTCGGGGATCTGGGAGGTGACGGCCTGCGTCTTGGAGATCTTCTTGGACTCCAGGCGCTCGCGCTCGAGCATGTTCTTGAAGTCCATGTTGCCGCCGACGTTCAGCTGCATCGTGCGGTCCAGGACGACGCCCCGGTCCTCGAAGAGCTTGGCCATGACGCGGTGCGTGATGGTGGCGCCGACCTGCGACTTGATGTCGTCACCGACGATCGGGACGCCGGCCTCGGTGAACTTGTCCGCCCACTCCTTGGTGCCGGCGATGAACACCGGGAGGGCGTTGACGAAGGCGACCTTGGCGTCGATGGCGCACTGCGCGTAGTACTTGGCGGCGTCCTCGGAGCCCACCGGCAGGTAGCAGACCAGAACGTCGACCTGCTTGTCCTTGAGGACCTGGACGATGTCGACAGGGGCCTCGGGGGACTCCTCGATGGTCTGGCGGTAGTACAGGCCCAGGCCGTCGAGGGTGTGGCCGCGCTGGACCGTGACACCGGACTGCGGAACGTCGCAGATCTTGATGGTGTTGTTCTCGCTGGCACAGATGGCGTCCGCGAGGTCGAGGCCGACCTTCTTCGCGTCCACGTCGAAGGCGGCGACGAACTCGACGTCACGCACGTGGTAGTCGCCGAACTGCACGTGCATCAGACCCGGCACGCGGCCCTTCGGGTCGGCGTCCTTGTAGTACTCGACGCCCTGCACCAGCGAGGCGGCGCAGTTGCCCACGCCGACGATCGCTACGCGAACCGAACCCATTCCGGTTGCTCCCTGTTTGTACTCGACGAAGCTCTGCGGAGTGCAGAGCTCACTGGTCCGGGCCGTTGCGCTTGTCACGCCCGGCCCGCTCGCTCTCGATCAGCTCGTTCAGCCAGCGGACCTCTCGCTCCACGGACTCCATGCCGTGTCGCTGAAGTTCGAGGGTGTAGTCGTCCAGCCGCTCCCGGGTGCGGGCGAGGGAGGCGCGCATCTTCTCCAGACGCTCCTCCAGACGGCTGCGGCGGCCTTCCAGCACCCGCATCCGTACATCCCGCGAGGTCTGTCCGAAGAACGCGAAGCGGGCGGCGAAGTGCTCGTCCTCCCACGCGTCCGGACCGGTGTGGGCGAGCAGCTCCTCGAAGTGCTCCTTGCCCTCTGCCGTGAGGCGGTAGACGATCTTCGCCCGCCGTCCGGCCAGCGACGCCGCACGGGCGTCCTCCGGAGCGCTCCCGGGCTCCTCGACCAGCCAGCCGCTCGCCACAAGGGACTTCAGGCAGGGGTAGAGGGTGCCGTAGCTGAACGCACGGAACACCCCGAGTGAGGTGTTCAGGCGCTTCCGCAGCTCGTAGCCGTGCATCGGGGACTCGCGGAGCAGGCCGAGGACGGCGAACTCGAGGATGCCGGAGCGTCTGCTCATGTTTCGCCTCCTTGTCCCCCACAGCCTAGTCCTTGTGATCCCTAATCCTTATTGGTCCCTTATGCCGACTTGATGTGCCGACCGGGTGTTCCGAGCTGATGTGCCGAGCTGATGTATCGACTCGATACATCCAGACGATAGAACGAGCGTCCTGCGGCGACAAGAGGGGGCACGGTGAACGAGGTCACATCACCGATTCGTGGGACACAACAGGCCTGATTTGGAGTGAACATCCCCAGTGGGCTGGATTTGGCCGTGCGTAGTCTGTGCGCCATGCAGACCAACGGGAACCGGGTGACGTCGCCAGACGTCCTCGTCCCGTATGCAGTGCGGCCCGTCGTTTTGGGGGACAGCCGGATCGCACATCGGGGGGAATGCAAGCCACCTGCCGCTGTCAGGCGATAGCGCCTGCCCGAGGAGTAATCGTTCGATGAGCGAGCACCGCCGCAAGCCGCCACCGCCCGAGGGCGGGGGACGAGGCTCGGCCCGTCGCGCGGCCCAGCCGCCGACATCCGGCCGTCGCGTCACACCAGCCAGCAACTCCGCAGGTCCCGGGAACGGGCGCGGAGAGGATCCCCGGTCCGCCGGGCGGACGGGCGCGCGCCGCGTGCCCCAGCGCGGCGATGCCGCGGCCGGCGGGCGCAGACGTTCCCCGGACGCGGGGCGGGGCCGCAGGGACGGCGGACGCCCCCCTGTGAAGCGCTTCATCGACTATCCGCGCGCGGGCAAGACCGGGGCGCGGCGCTGGCTGCCGTCCTGGAAGCTCATGGCGGGCCTGATCGTCACCACGGTCGGCCTGGTGGTCGGCATCGTCGGCGTGGCCCTGGCGCTGGTGCAGGTGCCCAGCGCCCAGAAGGCCTCGGCCGTCCAGAAGAACGTCTACTACTGGGCCGACGGCAAGCAGATGGTCGTCGCCGGCGGCGGCAGTCTCAACCGGCAGATCGTGCCCATCGCACAGATCCCCCTGTCGATGCGGAACGCGGTGATCTCCGCGGAGAACGCCAGCTTCGAGAAGGACTGGGGCGTCGACCCGATGGGCATCGCGCGCGCCGTCGTGAAGATGGCGCAGGGCGGTGAGACGCAGAGCGGCTCGACGATCACGCAGCAGTTCGTGAAGAACACCTACCTGAGCCAGGAGCAGACGCTCAAGCGCAAGGCCACCGAGCTGCTCATCTCGGTGAAGGTGGGTGCCACCAAGGACAAGGACTTCATCCTGGCGGGGTATCTCAACACCGCCTACTACGGACGTGGCGCGTACGGCATCCAGGCCGCGGCGCGGGCGTACTTCGACAAGGACTGCGCCGACCTGACGCCCAGCGAGAGCGCGTTCCTGTCGGCCACGCTGAACGGTCCGAACCTCTACGACCCGTACGGCGGCCAGGGCCCGGCGGCCACGCCCGAGAAGAACACCAAGCGGGCCACCGACCGCTGGAAGTGGACGCTGGACCGCGAGGTCCAGGTCGGCCGCATGCAGGGTCTCGAGCGCGACAAGTGGGTCGCGCAGGGCTTCCCGAAGGTGCAGAAGCCGAAGCCCGCGACCAACAAAACCGGGCAGATCGGCTACCTGACCGACCTCGCCGACAACTACATCGTGGCCCACTCCCGGCTCAGCAAGGCGGAGCTGGACAAGGGCGGCTACCAGATCTACACCACCTTCGACCGGGACAAGGTCAACGCGCTGGCGAAGTCGGTCGATGAGGTGCGCAAGGCGAACATCAAGCCGAAGGCGCGCGAGGTCGACCAGTTCGTGCAGTTCGGCGGGGCGTCGGTGGAGCCCAAGACCGGCAAGATCGTGGCCATCTACGGTGGCGAGAACGCGCTGGAGCACTTCACCAACAACGCCGACTACACCGGTGTGCAGGTGGGCTCGACCTTCAAGCCCTTCGTCCTGGCCGCCGCGATGACGCACGGCAAGCGCAACCCGGGGCTCGGCCCGCAGCAGAGCGACAGCCAGCGCACGATCGTCTCGCCGGAGAGCGTCTACAACGGCAACAACAAGCTGACCCTGCGGGAGTACAACGGCCGGGTCTGGCACGACCAGAACGGCGGGGAGTGGCGCCAGCCGAACGACGGTGACGAGGACAAGGGCCTGGTCACCCTGCGCACCGCCATGCAGTTCTCGGTCAACACGCCCTTCATCCAGCTGGGCATGGACGTCGGCACCGACCTGGTGCAGGAGGCCGCCCTCAAGGCGGGCCTGGACAAGGACCAGCTGTCCTCGCTGACGCCCACCTTCTCCCTGGGCACCTCCGCGCCCAGCGCGATCCGCCTGGCGGGCGCGTACGGCACGTTCGCGGCCAACGGCAAGCAGACCGACCCCTACTCGGTCGAGAAGGTCGAGAAGAACGGCCGGCCCGCCTACGAGCACGAGAAGAAGAGCGCCCAGGCCTTCGACTCGAACGTGGCCAACAACGTCACCGACGTGCTGAAGACCGTCGTGGAGTCGGGCACCGGCACCGCCGCGAAGCTCGGCGACCGCCCGGTGGCGGGCAAGACGGGTACGACCGACGGCAACCGCTCGGCCTGGTTCGCGGGCTACACCCCGCAGCTGTCGACGGCGATCGGCATGTACCGCGTCGACCCCAACGCCAAGAAGCAGGAGTTCCTTTCGATGCGCGGTGTGGGCGGCCAGCCCACCATCCACGGTGCGTCGTTCCCGGCGGAGATCTGGGCCGACTACATGGGTAAGGCGCTCAAGGGCCAGCCCGTCCTGCAGTTCGACGCGCCGCAGGCGATCGGCGAGAAGGTCTACGGGGACGGCGCCAGCCCCTCCCCCAGCCCGATGCCGTCGACGTCGCCCTCGGTCACGCCGTCCCCGTCGGCGTCGTCCTCGCCGTCCAAGCACCCGTCCAGCTCGCCCTCCCCGAAGCAGTCCTGCAACCCGTTCGACCCCAAGTGCAAGCCGGGCGGCAACGGCGGCGGCGGAGGGAAGCACGGTGGCACCAGCAGCGGCGCGGGCGGCGGCGGAGGATCGCCGTCACCGGATCCGACCGGGCGCCAGCCGGACGGAGGACTGTTCGGCGGCCCCGGCGGCTGATCATCCTATGAATCCGTCATACCCCTGCTGAGCAGGTCTTTTCGAGGGCCGTCCCGCGTTCGCGCGGGGCGGCCCTCGAGTTGTCCACAGGTTCCGCCGGGTCGCGGACCGGTACGGCAGGATGTGGGCATGAGGAGCGCGCGGGACGACCAGCTTGTACGGCCCACCGTCGAGGACGAGGTGGCCGCCGCCGGCAGCGAGCTCATCGGCGGGCCGGTGGGGCGGCGGGCGCTGATCGGCGTGAACTGGTGGACGCCGGTGCGGGTGATCGCGCTGGTGGCCATCGGGATGTTCGCGCTGGGAATGGTGCAGAAGCTGCCGTGCTACGACCACGGCTGGTTCTTCGGCGCCACCACGCAGTACACCCACGCCTGCTATTCCGACATCCCGCATCTGTACAGCGGGCGCGGCTTCGACGAGGGCCTGCTGCCGTACTTCGACCGCATTCCGCAGTCGCTCTCCGGCGGCATGGACTATCTGGAGTACCCGGTCCTCACGGGGCTGTTCATGGAGATCGCGGCGCTGCTCACGCCGGGTGGCGGCACCCTCCAGGACCGCGAGCGGATGTACTGGTTCATCAACGCCGGGATGCTGCTGGCCTGTACGGCCGTCATCGCGGTGTGCGCGGCCCGTACGCACCGGCGCCGGCCCTGGGACGCGCTGCTGATCGCCCTGGCCCCGGCCTTCGCGCTGACCGCCACCATCAACTGGGACCTCTTCGCGGTGGCCCTCACCGCCGCGGCGATGCTGATGTGGTCACGCGGCCGGGCGGTCGCGGCCGGTGTGCTGATCGGCCTGGCGGCCGCGGCGAAGCTGTACCCGGCGCTGCTGCTGGGACCGCTCCTGGTGCTGTGCTGGCGGGCCGGCCGGATGCGGGCGTTCCTCGGCGCCGCCGCCGCGGCCGTGGGGGCCTGGCTGGTGGTGAATCTGCCGGTCATGCTCACGTACGACGCCGACGGGTTCCACATCCGCGAGGGCTGGGCGAAGTTCTACACCTTCAGCCAGGACCGGCCGGTGGACTTCGGGTCGGTCTGGCTCTTCATCTCGCAGCGCACCGGCGATCCGCTGAACGACGCCAACGACTACGCGACGCTGCTGATGATCCTGGGCTGCCTGGGCATGGCGGCCCTCGGCCTGTGCGCTCCCCGGCGGCCGCGGTTCGCGCAGCTGGCCTTCCTGGTGGTGGCGCTGTTCATCCTGGTCAACAAGGTCTACTCGCCGCAGTACGTGCTGTGGCTGGTGCCGCTGGCCGCGCTGGCCCGCCCGAAGTGGCGTGACTTCCTGATCTGGCAGGCCTGCGAGGTCATGTACTACCTGGGCATCTGGTTCTACCTGGCGTACACGGGAAGCGGAGACAAGCACCAGGGCCTGCCGCCCGAGGGCTACCAACTCGCGATCATCGTCCACCTGCTGGGCACGCTGTACCTGTGCGCGCTGGTGGTGCGGGACATCCTCAAGCCCGAGCGGGACGTCGTCCGGCGCGACGGCTCGGACGACCCGTCCGGGGGCGTGCTGGACGGGGCTCCCGACATATTCGTCCTCGGCTCCGCGCGCCGCGAACGGCACGCGGAGCTCTCCCAGGGAGCACGCGTCCAGTGGGGCACCGGGAGCCGCGGCCTGTAGGGCCGGCGGCTCCCCGCCCCGAACCACGGGGGTGGGATCAGTGGTCGAGAATGCGGTCGAACTGCGTGGTGGTGTGCCGCAGATGGGCCACCAGCTCGTCTCCGACCTGGGGGGCCGGGGCGTCGTTCGGCACGAAGAGGATGGAGACCTGCATGTGCGGGGGCTCCGCGAACCAGCGCTGCTTGCCGGCCCAGACGAAGGGCGACAGGTTGCGGTTCATGGTCGCCAGCCCCGCGCGGGCGACGCCCTTGGCGCGCGGCATCATGCCGTGCAGCGCCTTGGGCGCCTCCAGCCCGACGCCGTGCGAGGTGCCGCCGGCCACCACGACGAGGTAGCCGTCACCGGCCGCCTTCTGCTGGCGGTAGCCGAAGCGGTCGCCCTTGGAGACGGGCGTGACGTCCAGCACCGCGCCGCGGTAGTGGGTGGCCTCGTGGTCGCCCAGCCACAGCCGGGTGCCGATGCGGGCGCGGAAGCGGGTCTGGGGGAACCGCTGCTGCAGCTCGTGCAGCTCGTCGGCCTTGAGGTGGCTGACGAACATGGTGTGCAGCGGCAGGTGCGCGTTGCGCAGCCGCTCCATCCACGCGGTGATCTCGTCGACGCCGGTGGTGCCGTCGGCGCGGTCCAGCGGCAGGTGTATCGCGAAGCCCTCCAGGCGCACGTCCTCGATGGCCGCGTGCAGCTTGGGCAGGTCCTCCTCGCTGATGCCGTGCCGCTTCATGCTGCTCATGACCTCGATGACGACGCGCGCGCCCACCAGGCCGCGCACGCCCTCCACCGAGGAGACCGAGCGGATGGCCCGGTCCGGCAGCGGGACCGGCTCCTCGCCGAGCCGGAACGGCGTCAGCACCAGCAGGTCACCGCCGAAGTAGTCCTTCATGCGGGCCGCTTCGTAGGTGGTGCCCACGGCGAGGGTGTCGGCTCCCCAGCGCGTCACCTCTTCGGCGAGCCGCTCGTGGCCGAAGCCGTAGCCGTTGCCCTTGCAGACCGGGACGATCCCCGGAAACTGCTGGATCACGGACTGCTGGTGTGCCCGCCAACGCGCGGTGTCGACGTAGAGCGTGAGCGCCATGGCCGGTCCCGGAACCTTTCCCTGTGGCTGCGAAGTGACGTGGTCGTGTGCCCGGCGGAGTCGCTCCGCGGACGGACGGAAGGATCAGCGGCGCGACATGTACATGTCGAGAGCCTTGTGCAGCAGCTTGTTGAGCGGGAAGTCCCACTCGCCGAGGTACTCCGCCGCCTGGCCGCCGGTGCCGACCTTGAACTGGATGAGGCCGAAGAGGTGGTCGTTCTCGTCGAGCGAGTCGCCGATGCCCCGCAGGTCGTAGACGCTGGCGCCCAGCGCGTAGGCGTCGCGCAGCATCCGCCACTGCATGGCGTTCGACGGCCGGACCTCGCGCTTGTGGTTGGCCGAGGCGCCGTAGGAGTACCAGACGTGCCCGCCGACGATCAGCATGGTCGCGGCGGCGACGGCCTCGCCCTCGTGCACGGCGAAGTACAGCCGCATGCGGTTGGGGTCCTCGGAGTTGAGGGCCGTCCACATGCGCTGGAAGTAGCTCAGCGGGCGCGGGCGGAACTTGTCGCGCTCGGCGGTGATCTCGTACAGGTGCTGCCAGGTCGGCAGGTCCTCGTAGCCGCCCTGGACGACCTCGACGCCGGCCTTCTCGGCCTTCTTGATGTTGCGGCGCCACAGCTGGTTGAAGCCCTTGTGGACGTCCTCCAGGGAACGGTTCTCCAGCGGCACCTGGAAGACGTAGCGGGGCTGGACGTCGCCGAAGCCGGCGCCTTCCTCCTCGCCCTGCTGCCAGCCCATCCGGCGCAGCTGGTCGGCCACCTCGAATGCGCGCGGCTCGATGAAGGTCGCCTCGACGTCGCGCAGGCGCTTGACGTCGGGGTCGGCGATGCCGGTCTTGATCGCGTTGGCGTCCCAGCGCCGGATGACGACCGGCGGGCCCATCTTCACGGAGAAGGCGCCCTGCTGCTTGAGGTGGGCCAGCATCGGCTGCAGCCAGTCGCTCAGGTTCGGCGAGAACCAGTTGATGACCGGGCCCTCGGGCAGGTAGGCCAGGTAACGCTTGATCTTGGGCAGCTGGCGGTAGAGCACCAGACCGGCGCCCACCATCTGGCCGGTCTTGTCGAACCAGCCCAGGTTCTCCGAGCGCCACTCGCTCTTGACGTCCGCCCACCCCGGGACCTGCATGTGACTCGCCGCGGGCAGGCTCTGGATGTAAGCCAGATGCTGCTCTCGGCTGATTGTCCTCAGGGTCAGACTCATGCGGGGCGCTCCTCGGCAGGTGTGTCCCCATGGTCGGGGCTCCGGCTCTCGCGCCGAAGCCTACTGCGACAGGGGAGCGCCCCGATCGGGCGTACGGCCCGCTATCCGATCACACCCCCGAAGAGCCCCCCGTGCGCCATGCCCAGAAAGAAGCCAAAAGCGGACGCTCCTAGTCCGATGATCAGCAGGAATCGCTCGCCGGTGGTGGCGGAGATGAACTGTCCCCAGGCCCCGGTGAGGATGCCCGCCAGCCCGCTCCAGGAGCTGAGCAGGTGCAGCCCGGTCCACAGGGACGAGATGGCGGCGAGCGCACCGAGGACCACCGTCACGGCGGCGAGGGTGTTCTCGACGGGGTGGGACCTTCCGTCGCTGTTGAGGACCGCGAGCAGGCCGCGGGATCCATGGGGCTGCCGAACCGCCTGTGTCATGGGGCCACCTCCTGATGGCGAGCGCGATGTAGCGCCGGTCACACACGATGCGTCCAGATTGGGGGGCCCGGAGGACCGATTTCAACCCGGCGCCCGTGAGCGGGTACTCTGTACGGTCTGCACCGGTGTCTGCCCGGACCCAGCTTCGGTCCCAGGGGCAACCCAGGGACTTTCCGCTGATTGTCAGTGTCCGCCGATACCGTTGTTCACGCATCACGACCCTCCTGCCACGGATCGACCGTGGCCGCTGAGTCCAAAGGAGGTGGGTTCCACATGCGTCACTACGAGGTGATGGTCATCCTCGACCCCGATCTCGAGGAGCGCGCTGTCTCCCCGCTGATCGAGAACTTCCTCTCCGTCGTCCGTGAGGGCAACGGAAAGGTCGAGAAGGTCGACACCTGGGGCCGTCGTCGTCTCTCGTACGAGATCAAGAAGAAGCCCGAGGGCATCTACTCGGTCATCGACCTGCAGGCCGAGCCTGCGGTCGTCAAGGAGCTCGACCGCCAGATGAACCTGAACGAGTCGGTCCTCCGGACCAAGGTCCTTCGTCCCGAGACCCACTGAACCCCAGCGGTTCAGAGGTAATCGGGCTGCATCTCCACGAGTAGCAAGCAGCCAGCAGCACACCCGCCGAGAGGTTCATCCATGGCAGGCGAGACCGTCATCACGGTCGTCGGCAATCTCGTCGACGACCCCGAGCTGCGCTTCACCCCGTCCGGTGCGGCGGTCGCGAAGTTCCGCGTCGCGTCCACTCCCCGCACCTTCGACCGCCAGACCAACGAGTGGAAGGACGGCGAGAGCCTCTTCCTCACGTGCTCGGTGTGGCGGCAGGCGGCGGAGAACGTCGCCGAGTCGCTTCAGCGAGGCATGCGCGTCATCGTGCAGGGCCGTCTGAAGCAGCGGTCCTACGAGGACCGTGAGGGCGTCAAGCGCACGGTCTACGAGCTCGACGTCGAAGAGGTCGGCGCCAGCCTGAAGAACGCCACGGCGAAGGTCACCAAGACCGCGGGTCGCGGTGGCCAGGGTGGCTATGGCGGTGGCAGTGGTGGTGGCCAGGGTGGCGGCTGGGGCTCCGGTCCCGGCGGCCAGCAGAGCGGCGGCGGGGCTCCCGCCGACGACCCCTGGGCCACCGGCGCTCCGTCCGGCAACCAGCAGGGCGGCGGCGGAGGCGGCTGGGGCGGCGGCTCCGGCAACTCCGGCGGCGGCTACTCGGACGAGCCGCCCTTCTAGGCCCGTCTCCACGGGCCCGGGCCGCCTGGCGGCCCGAGGGCGACAGCACAAAACTTCTTGATTCACAGGAGAGAGACAATGGCGAAGCCGCCCCCGCGCAAGCCCAAGAAGAAGGTCTGCGCGTTCTGCAAGGACAAGACCGCTTACGTGGACTACAAGGACACGAACATGCTGCGGAAGTTCATTTCCGACCGCGGCAAGATCCGTGCCCGTCGCGTGACCGGCAACTGCACTCAGCACCAGCGTGACGTCGCCACGGCCGTGAAGAACAGCCGTGAGATGGCGCTGCTGCCCTACACCTCGTCCGCGCGATAAGGGAAGGGTGACCAACTAATGAAGATCATCCTCACCCACGAGGTCTCCGGCCTCGGCACCGCCGGTGACGTCGTCGACGTCAAGGACGGTTACGCCCGCAACTACCTGGTCCCGCGCGGTTTCGCGATCCGCTGGACCAAGGGTGGCGAGCAGGACGTCGCTCAGATCCGCCGCGCTCGCAAGATCCGCGAGATCGCGACGATCGAGCAGGCCAACGAGGTCAAGGGTCAGCTCGAGGGCGTCAAGGTCAAGCTTGCCGTCCGCGCCGGCGACGCCGGCCGTCTGTTCGGCTCCGTGACCCAGGCCGACGTCGCTGCCGCGATCAAGGCCGCCGGTGGTCCGAACGTCGACAAGCGTCGCGTCGAGGTCGGTTCGCCGATCAAGACCCTGGGCGCCCACCAGGTGTCCGTGCGTCTGCACGCCGACGTCGTTGCCAAGCTCGGCATCGAGGTCATCGCCGCCTGACGGCTGCGATCAGGCACAGCCTGAAGGAAGGGCCGCACCCCTCGGGGTGCGGCCCTTCCGCTGTTTTTGGCAGGGCCTTGGGCCCCTGTTTGGCCGGGACTTGGGCCCCGTGTTCTTGGCCGGGACTTGGGCCCGCAGCCCGCCGGCGCCCTCAGGCGCGTACGGCTCCCGTCACCAGCCAGCGTCCGGAGCGGGCGCGCAGCCACAGGGTGGCCAGCCGGGCCGTCATCATCAGCGTCATCGCCCACCACAGGGCCGTCAGACCGCCGCCGAGGCCCACGACGAGCACCGCGGCGGGCGCGAAGACCGCCAGGACCGCCAGCATCGCCCAGGCGAGATACGGCCCGTCGCCGGCCCCCATCAGTACCCCGTCCAGGACGAAGACCACGCCCGCCACCGGCTGGCCCACGGCCACGACCAGCAGCGCCGGCAGCAGCGCGTCCCGTACGGCCGGGTCGGAGGTGAACAGCGGGGTGAACGCCGGCCGCGCCGCGATCACCAGAAGCCCCAGCACCACGCCGGAGGCGATGCCCCACTGCACCATGCGGCGGCAGGCGGCCCGGGCCCCTTCCGCGTCGTCGGCGCCCAGGCAGCGCCCTATGATCGCCTGCCCCGCGATCGCGATGGCGTCCAGGGCGTAGGCCAGCAGGCTCCACAGGGTCAGCACGATCTGGTGCGCGGCGATGTCCGTGTCCCCGAGCCGGGCCGCGACCGCCGTGGCGATCAGCATCACGGCGCGCAGCGAGAGCGTACGGACCAGCAGCGGCACGCCGACCTGGGCGCAGGCCCGGATGCCGGCGGCGTCGGGCCGCAGGGAGGCGTCGTACCGTCTCGCTCCCCGGACGACGACGGCGAGGTAGACGGCGGCCATGGCCCACTGGGCGATGACGGTGCCCCAGGCGGAGCCGGCGATCCCCAGGCCGGCGCCGTAGACGAGACCGAGGTTCAGGGCGCCGTTGGCGGCGAAGCCGCCGACGGCGACGTACAGCGGGGTGCGGGTGTCCTGCAGGCCTCGCAGCACGCCGGTGGCGGCCATCACGACGAGCATGGCGGGCACGCCCAGGGAGCTGATCCGCAGGTAGTCCACGGCGTGCGGGGTGGCGGCCGGGGAGGCGCCGAAGACGTCGACGAGGGCGGGGGCGGTGGGGAGCGCGGCGGCCGCGACCGCCGCGCCGAGTATGAGCGCGAGCCATATGCCGTCCAGGCCCTGCCGGATGGCGGCCCGGGTGTCGCCGGCGCCGACCCGGCGGGCGACGCCGGAGGTGGTGGCGTAGGCGAGGAAGACGAAGATCCCGACGGCGCTGGTGAGCAGCGGGGCGGCGATGCCGAAGCCGGCGAGTTCGGGGGTGCCGAGGTGGCCGACGATGGCGCTGTCGGCCATCACGAAGAGGGGTTCGGCGACGAGCGCGCCGAAGGCGGGTACGGCGAGTGCGAGGATCTCGCGGTCGTGATGGCGGGCACTGCGCCGCCGGCGCGCGGGGGCCTGGGTCACGCTGCCGTCCAATCTTCCACAGGTAATCAGCGCATCCAGCTTACGACCCTTACCCGTCTGCGATGTGTGTGATCTTCTCTGCGCCGTTTGTCGCGATCTCCGCCCGGGCGGGAAAGTTTTTCTCCTCAACAGCCGGTGGATGGCAAAGTCGCAGGTCAGAGGGGTGGACGGAGGGCGATTGTGTGTTTGTCCACAGTGCTTTCCCCCGCGCCGTGCACAGTTTGGAGGGGGTTCTCCACAGGCTGGGGCCGCTCATCCACAAGCCCTGTGGATAACCAGATTGGCTGACGGTGCCCGCGGGCCTACCGTGGACCGGCGCCTGCCGTCCGTTCCGGCCCCGTTCACGGTCCCGTCCACGTCCTCGTTCGCGTCTCGTGGACCTTACGGGACCGACACGAACGCACCGCGAAGTCGACGCGGAAGAAGCGGAGTCGGGCGTCTTCATTTGTCAGAGCTGTGCCGTAGGAAAGAGTGGCACGGCGAGGTCCGCGTCGCGGACGGGAGGAGGTGGCCCGGGTGAGTATCCCCGAGCCCATGGACGACCCCTGGGGCGACGGCGGCCCCGGAGACCGGCTCCCCTTCCCCCGCTCCCGTCGCGGCGACGCCAAGGGCCGCGGTGAGCAGCACGACCGCGGCGGCGACGAGGGCGGCTCCTGGGACCGCGGCGGGTCCGGCTTCGAGCGGGTGCCGCCGCAGGACCTCGACGCCGAGCAGTCCGTCCTGGGCGGCATGCTGCTGTCCAAGGACGCCATCGCCGACGTCGTCGAGGTCCTCAAGGGCCAGGACTTCTACCGCCCGGCGCACGAGACGATCTACCAGGCCATCCTCGACCTCTACGCCAAGGGCGAGCCGGCCGACCCGATCACCATCGCCGCCGAGCTCACCAAGCGCGGCGAGATCACCCGCGTCGGCGGCGCCGCGTATCTGCACACCCTGGTGCAGTCCGTCCCGACCGCGGCCAACGCCGAGTACTACGCCGAGATCGTCCACGAGCGCGCGGTGCTGCGCCGCCTGGTCGAGGCGGGCACGCGCATCACCCAGATGGGATACGCGGCCGACGGCGACGTCGACGACATCGTCAACAAGGCCCAGGCCGAGGTCTACGCCGTCACCGAGCAGCGCACGAGCGAGGACTACCTCCCCCTCGGCGACATCATGGAGGGCGCGCTCGACGAGATCGAGGCCATCGGCTCGCGCAGCGGCCAGATGTCGGGTGTGCCCACCGGCTTCACCGACCTGGACGCCCTGACGAACGGCCTGCACCCCGGCCAGATGATCGTCATCGCCGCCCGTCCCGCGATGGGTAAGTCCACGCTCGCGCTGGACTTCGCCCGTGCCTGTTCGATCAAGAACAACCTGCCGAGCGTGATCTTCTCGCTCGAAATGGGCCGCAACGAGATCGCGATGCGCCTGCTGTCCGCCGAGGCCCGGGTGGCCCTGCACCACATGCGCTCCGGCTCCATGACCGACGACGACTGGACCCGGCTGGCCCGCCGCATGCCGGACGTCTCGGCCGCCCCGCTCTACATCGACGACTCGCCCAACCTGTCGATGATGGAGATCCGGGCCAAGTGCCGCCGCCTCAAGCAGCGCGCCGACCTCAAGCTCGTGATCATCGACTATCTCCAGCTGATGCAGTCCGGCGGCAACAAGCGCGCCGAGAGCCGCCAGCAGGAGGTCTCGGACATGTCCCGTAACCTCAAGCTGCTGGCCAAGGAGCTGGAGCTGCCGGTCATCGCGCTGTCGCAGCTGAACCGTGGCCCCGAGCAGCGTACGGACAAGAAGCCGATGGTCTCCGACCTCCGTGAGTCCGGCTCCATCGAGCAGGACGCCGACATGGTCATCCTGCTGCACCGCGAGGACGCCTACGAGAAGGAGTCCCCCCGCGCCGGCGAGGCCGACATCATCGTCGGCAAGCACCGTAACGGCCCCACGGCCACGATCACCGTGGCCTTCCAGGGTCACTACTCGCGCTTCGTGGACATGGCACAGACCTGATCCGCCGGTCTGCAGGGTCTCAGATTTCGCTGCACAGTCTCACGCCCCGCTTCATATTGGCTGCGCTTATGAAGCGCCCGTGAGCCCCGCTGACCGACCCCTCGGCCCGGCGGGGACCTTCTTGGCATCATCTCGACATGACCGCAGTCCCTCCCCGCACCGTCCGAGCCGTCGACACCAACCAGCTTCTCGACCTGGAACAGGAGGCCGCCACACTTGGCTTCAGCCAGCGACTTCCGGTCGACTGGCTCCGCGCGCACCTCGCCACGGAGGCGACGCACTACCTGGTCCCCACACTCGTGCACCAGCTTCGCCACCGCCCTGAAGTATCGCCACAGTGGAGGTGCCAGCTACTGCTGACCGTCACGACCGGCGAACAGATCTGGGGGCTGCTCGACGTGCTCCCTGAGAGGTTTGACGGACTTCCGGAGACCTTGGACGCGGCTGCAAGGAAGGACATTGTCAGCCGCATCGAGCGAGCCGTGACTCAGCGCGAATGGTCAGAGCGGATGCATCCTGAGGAAATGCCACGGAACTGAGACACGGGCACTCGGACAGTGGCTGAGACAGCTCAGAAGCCTGCTGGTCAGGCCACTGCTCTATGACGTGAGCCGCGAGATCCTACAGCCGGTCCCCTGCGAGGTGATCATCCGGCTGGTTAGGGTGCGGACATGACGGACTCGTACGAACTGCTGCCCGATACCCGCCGTGCCCTGCTGCACCGCCTCGCCACCGGCCAGGTGGAGGGGCGCACACCCGCGCTCGTGGGTGCGGTGATGCGTGAGGGGCGCATGGTGTGGTCGGCGGGGTGGGGCGCCGTGGACGGGGACGTTCCGGGGGCGGACACGCAGTACCGGATCGGTTCGATCACCAAGACGTTCGTCGCGGTCCTGGTGATGCGGCTGCGCGACGAGGGACTGCTCGACCTGGACGACCGGCTCGGCGCGTACGTGGAGACGCCCGAGGGCGGCGACGCGACCATCGCCCAACTGCTGTCGCACACCTCGGGGCTGGCCGCCGAGACCGGCGGCCCGTGGTGGGAGCGCACGGACGGCGCACTGCGCCCCGAGCTCGCCGACCTCTTCGGCGCACGCGCCCAGCGCCACGCGCCGGGGCTCCTGCACCACTACTCCAACGTCGGCTTCGCGCTTCTGGGCGCCCTGGTCGAGCGGCTGCGCGGGCAGGACTGGTACGAGGTGCTGCGCCGGGAGGTGCTCGAGCCGCTGGGCATGCACCGTACGACCCTCGAGCCCCAGGCGCCGCATGCCCGGGGCTGGGCCGTGCACCCCTGGGCGGACGTGCTCCTTCCGGAACCGGCGGTGGACACCGGGCGGATGGCCCCGGCCGGTCAGCTGTGGTCCACGGCGGCCGATCTGTGCCGCTTCGCGGCGTTCCTGCTGGACGGCGACGACCGGGTGCTGGGCGCACGGTCGCTCGCCGAGATGCGCACCCCGCGCACCGAGCCGCAGGACGCGGACCGCGCGGCGGCCTATGGCCTGGGCACCCTGCTGAGCTGGCGGTCCGGGCGCTTCCTGCACGGCCATGTCGGCACGATGCCGGGGTTCGTGGGAACCCTGTGGATCAGCGCCGAGGACGGCGTCGCGGCGGTCGTCCTCGGCAACGCCACCTCCCAGCTCGGCATCCCGGCCATCGCCGCGGACCTCGTGGGCACGGTCGCCGAGCGGGAGCCCCGCATTCCGGTGCCGTGGCGCCCCCTCGACGACGTGGACGGGCGACTGCTGGAGCTGACCGGGCCCTGGTACTGGGGCGCCGCCCCCTTCGCGCTGCGCCTGGCCGGCGGCCGGGAGCTGCGGCTGGCACCGCTGGGCGACGGCGGGCGCGCGGCGCGCTTCCGCGCGGAGGAGGACGGGACCTGGACCGGTCTCGACGGCTACTACGCCGGCGAGACCCTGTCGGTCGTCCGGGGCGAGGGCGGGGCGGTGAGCCATCTGGACATCGGCACCTTCGTGTTCACCCGCGAGCCCTACGAGGCGGGAGAGGCGGTGCCGGGCGGCGTCGACGCGGGCGGCTGGCGTTAGTCCGATGGTCTGACCGGGCCGGGGCGCGGACGTAGAGTCGACGGGAGACTGGCGGCGCCGGACACGCGGCGCGATACCACCTGGAAGGCACCGTGACTGCGAACACCGCACCGGCCCTGCTCGACCTGGCGCCCCTCGGCGCCGGTCACTTCGCCCGCATCGAGGACAAGGTCGCGGCGCTGATGCGCACCCGCGAGACCGTGGTCGCGATGCAGGGCGAGGCCCTGCTGCCGCTGGAGGCGTGCATTCGTTCGGCCGTACGCCCCGGCAGCACCGCGCTCAACATCATCACCGGCCCGTACGGCGAGACGTTCGGCGGCTGGCTGCGCTCCTGCGGCGCCGAGGTCGTCACGGTGGCCGCGCCCTTCAGCGGCGCGGTCACCCCCGCCCAGGTCGCCGACGCGCTGCGCGCGCACCCGGACATCGACTTCGTCAGCCTCGTCCACGCCGAGGCGGCCACCGGCAACACCAACCCCGTCGCGGAGATCGGCGCGGTGGTCCGCGAGCACGGCGCGCTGCTGCTGCTGGACGCGGTGGCCTCCGTCGCCGCCGAGCCGCTGCTCACGGACGAGTGGGGCGTCGACCTGTGCGTGATCGGCGGTCAGAAGGCCATGGCGGGGCCGGCCGGGGTGTCGGCCGTGTCGGTCAGCGCCCGCGCCTGGGAGCGCATCGCCGCCAACGAGCAGGCGCCCCGCCGCTCCTACCTCTCCCTCCTGGACTGGAAGGAGCGCTGGATCGACGGCGGTCGCACCGCGCTGCCGCACGCCCCCGCACAGCTGGAGATGCTCGCGCTGGAGCAGGCCCTCGACCGCATCGAGGCCGACGGCCTGGACGGCGTCATCGCCCGCCACCGCGCCGCCTCGGCCGCGACGCGCGCGGGCGTACGGGCGCTCGGCGCCCTGGCCCCCTACGTGATCCGTGACGAGGACGCGGCCCCGGCGGCCACCACGCTGCGCGCCCCGGAGGGCGTCGACGCCCGGGACGTCGTGGCGGCGGCCCTGGCGGCCGACGCGTCGGTGCCCGTACAGGCGGCGGCTGGCTCTCTGGCCAAGGAGATGATCCGCGTCAACCACTACGGCCTGGACGCGGACCGGGAGGTCGTGCTCGCCTCGCTGGCGGCGTTCGGCGAGGGCCTGCGGGCGCTGGGCGTGCCGGTCGCGGACCCGGCCGCGGTCGTGCGGGCCGCGGGCGACGCCTGGGACGCGGTGATCGCGGGCTGACGCACGGCCTCCGGGCTGCCCTTCGCGCAAGGCCGCTGCCGGTGCTTCACGCACCGGAAGCGGCCTTTTTGCGTTCTCTATCGCTTATCACCCTTATGTCGTGTGGGGCTCCTCGTCGTCACGCACGAATAGAATCGGAACCCACGTCCCGTTTCGATCCGCCCTCCCGGAAGGTCCCCGCGCATGGCCCGGCGCAGGAGTCCGTCTCCGCCCCCGCCCCTCGCCCCGTCGCTCCGCTCGGACGCGCGCCGCAACAGGGAACTCGTCCTCCAGGCCGCCCGATCCGCTTTCGAGGAAGCGGGGTTGGCGGTCCCGCTCGGTGAGATCGCGCGCCGTGCCGGCGTCGGCACGGGCACCGTCTACCGCCATTTCCCGTCCAAGGAAGCCCTGTTCAGGGCCACGGTCGTGGACCGGGTGCGACTATTCACCGACACTGCAAGGGAGTTGGCGCACGCGGACGACCCCGGAGCGGTCTTCTTCCGCTACCTGTCGGCGGTCGTACGGCTGTCCGTGCGGAACAAGGGCCTCTGTGACGCCCTGGAGGGCAGTCTCGAGCCCTCTCCGGGCGTCGAGGAGGGCTTCCGCGAGGCGCTGACGGTCCTGCTCGAGCGGGCCCAACAGGCCGCCGCCGTACGGAAGGACGTCACCATCGACGATGTGATGGCCCTGCTCATGGGCTGTCTGTCGATGGAGCAGCGGCGGGGTCCGGCGGTGGCGCCGGGAAGGATGACGGCGCTGCTGTGCGACAGCCTGCGGCCGGGGCGCCATGTGACGAAACTGCCCCAGAATCCGGCCGTACGGCGTAACGAAACAGGATGCGCGGCGTGCGGCGGCCCGGTGCGGGTGTCGCGTACGGGCCGGCCCGCGCGGTACTGCGGCGGCGCCTGTCGGCAGCGGGCGCACCGCGAGCGGGCCCGGGCGCGTACGGGCACGTGACGGCGGCCCGCCTCATGCGGACCCGGTGGTCCCGGCGGACCCGCGGCCCTTGGCGATGACGAGGCCGCCGGCCGCCGCGAGGCCGATGAGCGCGACGCCGAACGTGGTCGCCCCCGAGGTCAGGCCGACGGCGTCGCTCAGGTAGCCGGCCGCCACGGGCAGCAGGCCGGCGGGGAGGTAGCCGCTGACGTTCAGTGCGGCGTTGGCCTCGGCCAGACGCCCGGCGGGGACCGTGGAGTTCAGCAGGGAGAGACCGCCGAGCTGGCCCATGCCCTGCCCGGCTCCGGCGACGATCGCGGCGGCGGCGAGCAGGACGACGGACGAGGTGCGTACCGCGCCGATCAGGGCGGCCATGCTCACGGCCGTGCTCACCGAGGCGGCGAGCAGGATCGTACGGACGCGCAGCCGCCGGACCGCGAACTGCACCGCCGTCGAGGTGAGGAACATCGCGAACGCCATGCCGCCGGCCATCGCCCGACTGGTCGTGCCCAGCAGCCCGGACAGCAGGGACGGGCCGAGCGAGAGCACGAACGACGTCGCGGTGAGGCCCGGCGCGAACGCCGCCGCACCCGCCAGCAGCCGGCCGCCCGCGCCCCGCGGCACCTTGGGCAGCCGCACCCACGACCCGCCCGTGCGCCGGCCCGGCCCCTCGGCCGGGCGCGGCAGCGGCATGCGCACGACGACGGCGAAGGCCAGGGCGAGCAGGACGGTCTCGGCGAGGAAGACGGTCACCGTCGGGGCGGGCAGCGTCTCGGACAGCACGCCCGCCAGCAGCGGGCCCAGCCCGGCGCCGAGCACCATCGCGCTCGAGGCGAGCAGCGCCGCCAGCCGCCTGCGCGCCGGGCCCGCCACGTCCGCCACCGCCGCCATTCCGGCGGACACGACCGCGCCGACGGCGATTCCGCTGAGCAGCCGGGCGGTGATCAGCGCGGCGACGGAGGACGCGGTCGCGAAGATCACGCAGGCGATCGCGGCGAGCGCCAGCGCCGGGATCAGCACCGGCTTGCGGCCGATCCGGTCCGAGGCCACGCCCGAGACCAGCAGCGAGCCGATGAGACCGGCGATGTAGGAGGCGAAGACGATCGTCAGCGTGCCCCGGGAGAAGCCGATGTCGCGCTGCCACAGGACGTACAGCGGTGTCGCCGCGTTGGACAGGATGAACACCGCCGTCACGGGCCAGGCCGCGAGCCAGATCCACCGGCGGGACGCGGGCGCAGGCGGTGGCGCCGCCTGTGTCCAGGCGGTCGCCTTCGTGGTCGGGGCCGTTGCCGTGGTCGTGGCCGTGGTCATGGTCGTCATGGGTCCCCCTCGGTTCGCGCTCAGTACGAGTTTTATCGAACTTAGCACGCTGTACGATTGGAGTCGTACAAGGTTGACGGAAAGGTGAGAACGCCGATGACGGCCTTCAAGGTTCTGCCCGTGCCGGCGGACGCGCCCGAGCCGCTTCCCGAGCCCGCGGTCGGCGACCTGCGGCTCGAGGCGGTGCTGGGGGTACTGAACGACCCGCTGCGACTGGGGATCGTGCGCAAATTCCTGCTGGAGCGGGAGGAGTTCGACCACAGCTGCGGGTGGCTCGGGCTGGACCGGCCCAAGTCCTCGCTCACGCATCACTTCAAGGTGTTGCGGGAGGCCGGGGTCATCCGGCAGCGGCAGTACGGGCTCGAGCGCCGCAGCCATGTGCGGATCGACGACCTCGAGGCGCGCTTCCCGGGGCTGTTGCGACTGGTGGCCGACTGGACGCCGCCCGAGCCGGCCTGACGGCGGGGCGTGCCGCGTCCGGCCTCACGGCGGGGCGCGGGGCGCCGGTCAGGAAGCCGGGGTGAGGCCCTCCATGGCGGCGACCAGCGGGGCCAGTTCGGCGCGGCCCGACGCCTCGTGCAGCGCCTCGCGCAGCGCGGCGTCGTTGGTGGGACGGGCCTGGTCCAGCAGGGAGCGGCCGGCGTCGGTGACGTCGGTGTAGATGCCGCGGCGGTCGGTGAGGCAGAGGTAGCGGGTCAGCAGACCGCGGTCCTCCATGCGGTTGACCAGGCGCGTCGTCGCGCTCTGGCTGAGTACGACGGCGTCGGCGACCTCGTTCATGCGCAGGTGCCCGCCCTCGCCGTCGTGCTGGCGGCTGAGGACGTCGAGCACCGAGAACTCGCGCACGCTCAGCTCGTGATGGGCCTGCAGCGCCCGCTCGAGATGGGCCTCTATGCGGCTGTGCAGCGTGGACAGCGCGCACCAGCCCTGCGCCAGGCCGGTCAGGGCGGGGTCCGGGGTGCGGGACATGGATGACCCTCCTTCGGAGTCGTACGCGGTCGCCGGGCGCATGCCGTTCGAGTCGCTCCCGACCAGCGTATCCCCCCGCCGCAATAGCCCGCGCTTGCAAGTAACCCGCGTATGCAATTATTGTGGAGGCCGGTAAAAGTCTGCCGCAAAGACTTCGCCCACCGCTGCCTCCGCTAAGGACCCCTCCGTCATGCCACTCGCCCTGCTGGCGCTCGCCATCGGCGCCTTCGGTATCGGCACCACCGAATTCGTCACCGCGGGCCTGCTCCCCGAGATCGCGGACGAGTTCGGCGTCTCCATCCCCACCGCCGGCCTCCTGACCACCGGCTACGCACTCGGCGTCGTCGTCGGGGCGCCGGTCCTGGCCATCCTCGGGGGCCGGATCCCGCGCAAGGCGATGCTGATGGGCCTCATGGGCCTGTTCGTCGTGGGCAACGCGCTCTCCGCCGCCGCCCCCGTCTTCTCGCTGATGCTCGCCGGACGGATCGTCGCGTCGCTCGCGCACGGGGCGTTCTTCGGCATCGGGTCGATCGTCGCCGCCGGGCTCGTCGCCCCGCAGAAGAAGGCGGGTGCGATAGCGATGATGTTCACGGGGCTGACCACCTCCACGGTGGTCGGCGTGCCGATGGGCACCCTGGTCGGCCAGAACGTGGGCTGGCGCGTCACGTTCCTGATCATCGCCGGGCTCGGCGTCCTCGCCGTCCTGGGCATCGCCGCCCTCGTGCCCCCGCAGCCCCGGCCCGAGCGCACCCGGCTCAGCGGCGAGACCGCGGCCTTCCGCAACCCCCAGGTCCTGCTCGCCATGGCGATGACGGTCCTCGGCTTCGGCGGCGTCTTCACCATGAGCACCTACCTCGCCCCGATGATGACCGACGTCGCCGGCTACGCCCCCTCGTCCGTCACCTGGCTGCTCGTCCTCTTCGGCCTCGGCATGCTCGTCGGCAACCTGATCGGAGGCCGGTACGCCGACCGCGCGCTGATGCCCATGCTCTTCACCGCCCTCGGCGGACTGGCGGTCCTGCTCGCCCTGCTACCGCTCACCGCGCACGACAAGACCGCGGCCGCCGTCACCATCCCGCTCATCGGCGCCTTCGGCTTCGCGACCGTCCCCCCGCTGCAGAAGCGGGTGCTCGACCAGACCGCCGACGCCCCCACCCTCGCCTCCGCCGTCAACATCGGCGCCTTCAACCTGGGCAACGCCATAGCGGCCTGGCTCGGCGGCCTCGTGATATCCGCCGGCTTCGGCTATACCGCCCCCAACTGGGTCGGCGCCGCCATGGCCGCCTCCGCGCTGCTCCTCGCCCTGCTCTCCGCGGCGCTCGAGCGGCGCACCACGGCCCCCTCGGCCGGGCGCGTGGTCGCCGGGGGATCGCCCGCGGCCGCCGAGCGGGAGGCCGCGCCGGCCACCCGCTGAGCGGCGGGCGGCCGGGGCCCGGGGCCGGTCGTGGCCCGGGCCGAGGTCAGGGGCGTGATCCCTCGCGGCGGGAGTGCGCCTACGCTCGGTCGTCATGAGCAGACTGCACTTGTTCGACCTCGACGGGACGCTGATCCATGGATCGGCGGCCGCGGTGGAGATCTCCCGGCAGCTCGGGCTGGAGACGGAGATCGGCGAGCTGGAGAAGGCGTTCGCGGCGGGGGAGCTGACGCCGCCCCGGTTCGCCGAGCTGGCGGTGGAGCTCTGGGGAGAGCTGACCGAGCCGCAGGTGGCGGCGGCCTTCGAGGGCGCGCCCTGGCTGGCGGGCATCCGGGACGTCTGGCAGGAGATACGGGCGCGGGGCGAGCGGTGCGCGGTGATCTCGCTGTCGCCGGGGTTCTTCGTCGAACGCCTGCTGGACTGGGGAGCGGACGCGGCCCATGGCTCGCGGTGGCCCGCCGTGCCGTTCCGCGATCCGGTGGACCCGGCGGGCATCCTCGACGCGTCCGCGAAGGTCCGGATCGCCGACGAGCTGTGCGAGCGCTACGGCCTGGGCCGCGCCGACTGCGTGGCGTACGGCGACTCCATGTCGGACGCCCGGCTCTTCGCGATGGTGCCGGTGTCGGTCGCCGTCAACGCCGACCACCATGTGCGGGACATCGCCTCGCACGCCTACGGGGGGCGTGACCTCAGGGAGGCCTACGCGCTGGTGGCGGACGCGCCCCGGGCGTAGGGCGCCTCCGGCGGGCCGGCGCGGGCGGGACACGCCCTGGCGTCCGGCGGGCTTACCGGCGGGCCGGAAAGGAGCGCAGCCTATCCCCAACCGGGGGAGCGGTGCGGGGACTTCCGGCAAAGCTTGCCGGGCGCCGGGCAAGGGGTGGAATGCTGCGCGTGCTGGAACACCGAGATGTTCGAGGCGAGGCGACGCGACCATGAACGCTCCGACCACCCCCTCGGCCGACGGCCGCACCACCGGCGACGCGGGTGAGCGGGGCTGGTTCACCCGGCCGGGCGCCCACGAGGGACCGCCTCGGTTACCGGAGGGTGCCGCGCCCTCGCGCCGAACCGGGGGCCCGGCCGGCCGGCGCCCCGCGCCGCCCGGCCCCGCCTCCGCCGGTGCGCCGGCGGCCGGACCGTCGCCCGACGCCCTGCTGATCCGCCGCACACTGGCCGAGATCGAACCGAGCGCCGACAAGGCCGTCTCGTACTTCTACGCGCTGCTGTTCCTGCGCCACCCCGGCCTGCGGGCCCTCTTCCCCGCCGCCATGGACACCCAGCGCGACCGGCTCTTCAGGGCCCTGCTCACCGCCGCCCGGCACGTCGACGACACCGCCACCCTCACCGAGTACCTCTCCCAACTGGGCCGCGGCCACCGCAAGTACGGCACCGAGTCCGCCCACTACCCCGCCGTCGGCGAGTGCCTGATCGGGGCGCTGGCCCACTACGCGCGGGACAGCTGGAACGCGGACGCCGAGGCCGCGTGGGTGCGGGCCTACACCGCGATCTCCCAGATCATGATCGACGCGGCGGCAGAGGACGCGCGCACGTCCCCGGCCTGGTGGCAGGCCGAGATCGTCTCGCACGAGTCGCGCACGCCGGACATCGCCGTCGTGACCGTACGGCCCGACCGGCCCTACTCCTTCCGCGCCGGCCAGTACACGAGCCTGGAGACGCCGTGGTGGCCGCGCGTCTGGCGCAACTACTCCTTCTCCTGCGCGCCCCGCCCCGACGGTCTGCTGTCCTTCCACGTCAAGGCCGTTCCGGCCGGCTGGGTCTCCCGTGCGCTGGTGCACCGCGCCCGCCCCGGCGACGTCATCCGCCTGGGGCCGCCCACGGGTTCGATGACCGTCGACCACGGCAGCGACAACGGCCTGCTCTGCCTGGGCGGCGGCACCGGCATCGCCCCCATCAAGGCCCTGGTGGAGGACGTCGCGCGGCACGGCCGCAGCCGTCCCGTGGACGTCTTCTACGGCGCCCGGCACAACGACGATCTCTACGACATCGACACCATGCTCAGACTGCAGAAGACGCACCGCTGGCTCATGGTCCGCCCGGTGATCTCCGACGGACCCACCCTCGGCCTGAGCGGGCAACTCCCTCAGGTCGTCCGCAAGTACGGGCCGTGGAACTCCTACGACGCGTATCTCTCCGGCCCGCCCGGCATGATCCGCAGCGGCGTGGACACCCTGGTCGGCATCGGCATGCCCGCCGACCGCATACGGCACGACTCGCTCGACGAGCTGACGGCGTCCGCGACGTAGGGCCGGGCGGCGCGGCCGCCGGGCCGGATCCGTCACCCCAGGTCGGCGGCGAGCAGGGCGCGTACGCCCTCGATGTTGGCGTGGAGGAAGGCGCGCAACGACGGCGGCACCACCTCCACCGAGTCGATGCCCGCCCGGGTGAAGGGGATGCGGACGACCTCGTACGTGCCGAGGGGCTCGTCCACCTCCGGGCCGTGGCGGCGTGAGAGGTCCATGGAGGCGAGCCGGCAGACGAAGAAGTGCTGCACCTTCACGCCGTGGGCGGCGTGGTGCAGGGAGTGCGAGACGGTGTCGACGAAGGCGGGGACCACGTCGACGACTTTCGCCCCGAGCTCTTCGTCGACCTCCCGGTGGAGGGCGGCGACGACGGTCGGGTCCTCGGGCTCGACGCCTCCGCCGGGGGTGATCCAGTACGGAGCCTCGTCGGGCTTGGTGCGTTTGATGAGGATCATGTCGAGCGCGTCGGAGCCGGGCTCGCCGTCGAGCAGGATGGCGCGGGCGGTGCGTTTGACCACGGGCCGTTCGGTCATAGGGGACATCTGCCGCACGGTCCCCTCCGCGAAACCCTTTCTCACCAGGAAACGGCAGCGCGCAACAGCCACTCGTGCGCCCTGGCCAGATGCGGGTGGGCCAGGGAGCCGGCCCGGACGACCAGAAAATAGGTGCGCAGCGGGGGCACCGGCGGGTCGAGCAGGGCGACGACCTCCCCGCTGTCGAGGGCGTCGCCGCACAGGTAGCGCGGCAGGACGCCGATGCCGGCCCCGGCCGCGACGCAGGAGAGGACGGCACGCAGGTCGGGGGCGATGACGGCGCCCGCGGCGGCGGGCTTGGTGTCGAAGACGGCGGCCCAGTAGCGGGAGACGAACGGCAGGCTCTCGTGGACCTCGACGACGGGCAGGTCCTCCAGGGCGTGCACGCCCTTGTCGCGGACGACGGCGGCGCCGCCCAGGCGGGCCGCCCAGCGGGGGCCTGCGACCAGGACGTGCTCCTCGTCGCAGAGGGGGGTGGCGGCCAGCAGCCGGCCGCGCGGGCGGGAGGTGGTGACGACGAGGTCGTGGTGGCCCGCGCCCAGGCCCTCGAAGAGGTCCTCGGCCATGCCGTGGGCGGCGCGCACGGTCAGCCCCTGGACGATGAGGGGCGTGAGCGCGGGCAGTGCGCGCAGGGCGGTGAACTCGGGGGGACCGGCCAGGTGCAGTGTGCGGTTGGCCCGCTGGTCGTCGAGGTCGGCCTCGGCGATCTCCAGCAGGGCGTCGACATGCGGGGCGATCTTGTGGGCGAGTTCGTCGCCGGTGGTGGTGGGGCGCACGCCGCGGGCCTGGCGCAGGAAGAGGGGGCGGCCCAGCTGCCGTTCCAGGGTCCTGATCTGGCTGGTGACGGCGGGCTGGGAGAGGCCGAGCAGGGCGGCGGCACGGGTGAAGGAGCCGGCCCGGTGCACCGTGACGAATGTGCGTAAAAGGGCCAGATCCATGCTGTCTCCCCTTGTTCGCCACCACCGACCGTAGGGGAACTATAAATAAGTCGATAGGTCTGTGTCGCTAGCGTGATTGGACACTGACGCAGAGTCAACTAGCCTGGGTCGCGCGGTTCTTCACGCGTGGAGCCGCGACGGCTCGAGCCAAGAGGGGGGAGGCTCGAGCCGTCCTCGCGCCGTGGGCCGCCGGCGCCGGGCGCGGCCCGCCGTCAGTCGTTCTCGTCGGGCAGGATCATGTGCATCGCCCAGGCCACGACGGAGATGATCACGCCGCCGACCAGGGCGGGCCAGAAGCCGCCCACGTGGAAGGCCAGGTCCAGCCGGTCCGCGAGCCACGAGGTCAGCAACAGCATCAGGGCGTTGATGACCAGCGTGATCAGGCCGAGGGTGAGGATGAAAAGCGGGAACGACAGCAGCTTCACCACCGGCTTGACGATGAAGTTGACCGCGCCGAAGACGAGCGCGACGAGGAAGAGCGTGACCACCTTGCGGGCGGTGTTCTCGCCGGACAGGGTGATGCCCTTGAGCAGCCAGATGGCTACCGCCAGGGCCGCCGCGTTGGCGATCGTCTTGACTACGAAATTCTTCATGGTGAGATCGTTGCAGACGGGCGCGGTCGATGAAGATCCGCTCGATGGGCGCGGGCGCCGGGGCGACCGGCGCGGCGATCGGTACGGCGAGGGATGGACCACGCATGAAAGCGTTCCGGCTGGATGAGCTCGAGGCCGAGCGGGTCGCCAATGACGGCGCCTACCTGCAGTTCCTGCGCGAACGGAACATGTCCGTCGGGCTGTACGCGCTGAACGCCGGCGACGCCGACCCCCAGGGGCCGCACCTCCAGGACGAGGTGTACGTGGTGATGAGCGGCCGGGCGTCCGTCACGGTCGGGGAGGAGACCACGACGGTGGGGCGCGGCAGCGTGGTGTACGTCCCCGCCGGGGTGGTCCACCGCTTCCACCACATCAGCGAGGATCTGAGGGTTCTGGTGGTCTTCTCTCCGCCCGAGAGCTGAGCCGGGCCCCGCGATCCCGTAGGGGGCGGTTCAGGGGAGGACGGGGGCTGCGCGGGCCCCGCCGGAAGGTCCTGTCGCCCTAGCATCGAATGCAGGCCGGGGCATTCCGCTCCGGGCGGCCGCAGACTCCCCCCACGGCATTCGCCGTGGAAGTCCGACCGGCCGTGATGTGACGAGGCCGCGTGAAATCACGCGCGAAGCGGAGAGCAGGGATCGACATGGCCGAGAAGGGGATATTCGACGGGATGCCGTGGTGGGTGAAGTGGATCGCCGTGCCGGTCCTCGTCCTGCTGGTGTTCGGCAGCCTGATCATGAGCGTGCTCGGCTTTGTCATCAGCCTGCTCTTCAAGGCGCTGCTGCTGGTCGCTCTCGTCGGTGGCCTGATCTTCGTCGTCAAGAAGTTCACGTCGTCCTCGTCGTCGAGGGGCGACTGGTAGGGGCGGTCGTTCCGGGCGTGACGTGCCGCCCGGAACGACCCCACCGGCAGACGGCGTCGCCCACGCCACCGTCCGGTGTCCGCTCGGTCAACTCAACGAAGCGGAAGGCGGGGAGTTATCTCTCCCGTCAACATCTCTCCGTCAACGTGAACGCGAAGCCCGGGGGCGTAAACGGTAATCCGTGCGCCCTCGGGCCACTTTGGCCAGTTCTCGGCTGTTCCGTGCCAGCAAATCCCCTGGTTACGACTCCATGCAGTAGTCGAGTCGCTACGCTCCAGAGTCGGCGAGCTCGTATGCTCACCCTCGGTCTCCATGAGTAACTGGAAAATCACTCCTTGTGATCCACTGGGCGTTCTTGTCAGACTATGGCGTCATTGGGGCCATCAGGCTTCAATCCCTGCCAAACCGACGAAGACGGGGCATTGGGCGATGCGCGACACAGTTCAGGCAGAAGTGGTCATGACGTTCCTCGTCTCCGAGGAGCTGTCCTTCCGGATCCCGGTGGAGCTGGGCTACGACAGCAGTGATCCGTACGCGGTGAAGTTCACCTTCCACCTCCCCGGCGACGCCCCGGTGACCTGGGCCTTCGCCCGGGAGTTGCTGCTCGACGGGCTGAGCCAGCCGTCCGGCGAGGGCGATGTGCACATCGCCCCCGCCTCCTCCCAGCACCTGTCGGACGTCTTCATCCGGCTGCAAGTGGGTGGGGAGGGCGCGCTGTTCCGGGCGGGCGCGGCGCCGCTGGTGGCCTTCCTCGACCGCACCGACCGCGTGGCCCCCCTGGGCGAGGAGCGCACGGTCGCCGACTTCGACTACGAGCTCGCCGCGGCGCTGGACAGCATCCTCGCCGGCAATCCCGAGGGTCAGAACGCCGGTTAGCGGGCCGACCGGCCCGGCCGGCCGGCGCCCTCCCCGATCGGCACCCGCTCGGCGCGCGGTGCCACCCCCCGCGGCGCGGTCGCCGCAGTCCGGACCGCCGGACCGCCGCCGCTTCCCCCGCCGCTGCTCCCTTCACAGTGGTTTTGTCGACACTGTCACCTTTCGCACCGATGTCCGGCCCGCAGGCCGTGCCCATGGTCGCGAACAACTGCCATCCCCCGCCGGGGCCGTTGACGACGCCCGGGCCGATCGTCCCCGTGACCCTCCCCAGTTCACCGAACCCCGGCGGACCACCCGTCGATCACCGTCGATCACCCGTCGATCACTTCGCGCGGCGCCGCCTGCCTCCGCGCGCCCTTCCCCTCCCCGTGGTCGCCGTCTGCCGGTCGGCGCTGACAACGAGCGCCGCCAGCACGGTCGTCACCGGGACCGAGGCCACCAGCCCGATGCTGCCGACCAGCGTGCGGACGATCTCCGCCGCGACGATCTCGCTGGTCGCCACCGTGCTCACCCCGCTGTCCGCGATCGAGAACAGCAGCAACAGCGGCAGCGAGGCGCCCGCGTACGCCAGTACCAGCGTGTTCACCACGGAGGCGATGTGGTCCCGGCCGATGCGCATCGCCGAGCCGTACAGTTTCCGCCAATTGGCCGTGGGGTCGGCCTCCTTCAGCTCCCACACCGCCGACGTCTGGGTCACCGTGACGTCGTCCAGCACGCCCAGCGAGCCGATGATGATCCCGGCCAGCAGCAGGCCGCGGATCTCGATCTCCGGATAGAGCCCGTGCACCAGACCCGTCTGGTCGTCGGTGTTGCCCGTCAGGTGCGCCCAGTCGATGAAGAACGACCCGAGCAGGCCGATGACCAGCAGGGACGTCAGCGTTCCGAGGACGGCGACGGAGGTGCGGGCGTTGAGCCCATGACACATGTAGAGCGCGATCAGCATGATCGCGCTGCCGCCCACCACCGCGACGAGCAGGGGATCGGAGCCCTGCAGGATGGCCGGGAGGATGAACATCGTCAGCACGCCGAAGCTGATGACCAGCGCCACCAGCGCGAAGACGCCGCGCAGCCGGCCCACCACCACGACCGACAGGGCGAAGATGCCCGCGAGTATGGCCATCGGCAGTGTCCGGTTCACGTCGGTGACCGAATAGCGAAGGGCCTCCGGCGCCTTCGGGGCGTAGGCCAGGACGACCTCCTGGCCCACGTCGTAGCGGCGGGAGGCGTCCGGCTGCACCATCTCCGTGAAGGTGTGGCCCTTGTCCTTGCCCGAGGTCACCTCGATCTCGGCCTTCTCGCACTTGCCCTTGGTGGGCTGAGGCGCTCCCTGTTGCTGCTGTGACGGGGGCGGTTGAGCGCCGGACTTGGGACAGTCGAGCTCCTCGATCTTCACGACCCGGCCCGACTCGGTCTGCTGGTCGAGGCCCAGTCCCGTGTGCGGGTGGGGTGGGACGCCACCGGGCCACAGGATGATCAGGCCGGCCACGACCGCGGCCGCGAACGGGACGAGAAGGGCGGCGATCACCTTGCGCAGATGTGCCGAGACGGGGGTCGCGGGGCCATGGCTGTGCGAGTGGCTGTGCGCATGGCCGTGCGAGTGACGGTGGGGGGGATGGCTGGTGCTGGTCACCGGGGCATCATCGCAAGCCCCACTGGTCCTCCCCGCCGGAGAGGCGCTAGCGTGGTGGCACCTTTGCAATCGCGGGAGCTCGGAGCACCGGGCTGAGAGGGCGCTGACGTCCGTACGAAGAAATGTACGGAAGCCGCTGCGCCGACCGCCGAACCTGTTACCGGGTAATGCCGGCGTAGGGAGTTACTGGTCTCATGACCTCGCAGGATGCACGCATGTCTGCCGCCGAGTCCGACGCGAAGATCGGCTGGCACAAGGACTATGTGACGGGTTCGCGGCCGGACCTGCGGGTTCCGGTGCGACGGGTGCACCTCACCAACGGGCAGGACGTACAGCTGTACGACACCTCCGGCCCGTACACCGACCCGGCGATCGAGACGGACGTCCGCCGCGGCCTGACGCCGCTGCGGGAGAACTGGATCATCGGCCGTGGCGACACGGAGGAGTACGCCGGGCGCCCCATGCGCCCGGAGGACGACGGAATCAAGCACACCTCGCCGCGCGGGGGCCTGAAGAACCTCGACGCGGTCTTCCCCGGCCGCCCGCGCCTGCCCCGCCGGGGGCGGGACGGCGCCGCGGTGACCCAGCTGGCGTACGCCCGGCGCGGTGAGATCACCGCGGAGATGGAGTACGTCGCCCTGCGCGAGAACGTCTCCGCCGAGACCGTCCGGGAGGAGATCGCGGCCGGCCGTGCCGTGCTCCCGGCGAACGTCAACCACCCGGAGATCGAGCCGATGATCATCGGCAAGCGGTTCCTGGTGAAGGTGAACGCCAACATCGGCAACTCCGCCGTCACCTCCTCCATCGAGGAGGAGGTGGAGAAGATGACCTGGGCCACCCGCTGGGGAGCCGACACGGTCATGGACCTCTCCACCGGCCGCAACATCCACACCACCCGCGAGTGGGTGCTGCGCAACTCCCCCGTCCCCATCGGCACCGTGCCCCTCTACCAGGCCCTGGAGAAGGTCGACGGCAAGGCCGAGGACCTGACCTGGGAGATCTACAAGGACACGGTCATCGAGCAGGCCGAGCAGGGCGTGGACTACATGACCGTGCACGCGGGCGTGCTGCTGCCCTACGTGCCGCTGACCGCGCGCCGCAAGACCGGCATCGTCTCGCGCGGCGGCTCGATCATGGCCGCCTGGTGCCTGGCGCACCACAAGGAGAACTTCCTCTACACCCACTTCGAGGAGCTCTGCGAGATCCTCGCCGCCTACGACGTGACGTACTCGCTCGGCGACGGGCTGCGTCCCGGCTCGATCGCGGACGCCAACGACGCGGCGCAGTTCGCCGAGCTCAAGACGCTCGGTGAGCTCAACACCATCGCCAAGCGGCACAACGTGCAGACGATGATCGAGGGCCCGGGCCATGTCCCGATGCACAAGATCAAGGAGAACATCGACCTCCAGCAGGAGATCTGCGAGGAGGCGCCGTTCTACACGCTCGGCCCGCTCACCACGGACGTCGCGCCCGCCTACGACCACATCACGTCCGGCATCGGCGCCGCGATGATCGCCTGGTGGGGCACGGCGATGCTCTGCTACGTCACGCCCAAGGAGCACCTCGGCCTGCCGGACCGCGACGACGTGAAGACCGGCGTCATCACGTACAAGATCGCGGCCCATGCGGCGGACCTGGCCAAGGGTCACCCGGGCGCCCAGGAGTGGGACGACGCGCTGTCCGACGCGCGCTTCGAGTTCCGCTGGGAGGACCAGTTCAACCTGGCCCTCGACCCGGACACCGCCCGCGCCTTCCACGACGAGACGCTGCCGGCGGAGCCCGCGAAGACGGCGCACTTCTGCTCGATGTGCGGGCCCAAGTTCTGCAGCATGAAGATCTCGCAGGACATCCGCCGCGAGCACGGCGGCGACCTCGCGGTCGACGCCGAGGCCGCGGCCGGGATGGAGCAGAAGTCCAAGGAGTTCGCGGCCTCGGGCAACCGCGTCTACCTGCCGATCGCGGAGTAGGCCGGGCGACCGGCCGCCGAGCGGCCGGTCGCGCGGTCACCGGCCGGACCGCCGGGCCTAGTCGGCCCGGTGGTCCGGCCCTCCCGCGTCCGGACCGGTGCGGTCCGGGCCGGGGCGGCCGGTGCGGGTGGGGGCGGAGGGACCGCTGTCGGGGCTGGAGAAGCCGGGGCGGGAGTAGCCGAGGTGGGGCGTCCGACTGGGGCTGGTGGGTTTCCTGGGGTTACGGGGACGGCGCGGTGCCGGAGGGGCCTTGGCCAGTGCCTCCCGGAGGAAGGGCCGTACGCCCCGCTCGAGCAGCGCCTGCCGCCAGGCCTCGCGGGCCCGCTCGACCTCCTCGGCGAGGTGGTCGGGCGGTGGGGCCTCGTCCTCGCGCCGGCCGTTGCGCAGGGCGGTGCGCAGCATCCCGGACATCGCGACGAGCACTCCGGCGACGGTGAAGGCGCCGAACCACCAGCCGATCGAGATCATGGGGCGGGCGACGGACTCGCCCTCCCCGACCGTTCGCATGACATAACCGATGAGAAGAAAAAGGAACGCGGCGATCCCGGCGAGGACCGGTGCCAGCACGGCGAGGACGGCGCCGGCGCCCGCGCCCTGGCCCTCGGGGACGTCGGACGCGGCGGCGGGGGCGAGCGGAGCGCCGTGACCGCTCTCGCCGGGGTGGCCTATTCCGGCACCGGCCGGCTGCGGCTGGGCGGCCGACGAACGGGTGCGCACGTCCTCGCGGGCGGCGAGGAGGTTCTCGTATTCCGCCATTGCACAGGCGGAGATGGCGGTCATGGCGCTCATCGCCATGGCGCGCAGCTGTTCGGTATTGAGCCGCTGTCCTATCGCGGCGGCGAGTTCCGGGTCATGGTTCGCGGTACGCAGCGCCTGGTCGAGAACCCGCTCGAATTCCGGGCGGTCCTCGGCCAGCAGGTGCGGAACGCTGTTCATGTGCATCCCCCGATGCTCCGTAGGGCCTGGTGCCGGCTTGTACCGGGCAGTGGGCGGAAACGGAGGAGAGCCTGCTACGGATAAGCCGATGGTAGAGCCGCACCGGCGCGGGGTGACAGCGGGTTTCCCGAATTACCCCGAGGCGGTGGAACTCCACACTTGCCCGTGCACCGGCCGGCTGAACCCTCAGCCGGCCAGCGGAAGTTGCACTACCAGCAGTTTTCCGGCCATCGTGACCCCGCCGTCCATGGCGAGGGCGAGCCCGTCGGCGTACAGATGGGGTCCCTCGACCAGCGGAGTGCCGTCCTCGCCGTCGGCGTCCTCGGTACCGACCTCGCCCAGCAGATAGGGGATGGGGCTGTGGCCGTGGACGATGCGGCTGCCGCCGTAGGTCTGCAGCAGCTCCCGCACGGCCACGGGGCCCGCGTCCTCGTCGCGGAAGGCGAACCGCTTGGTGAACTTGCGGAACAGGTCCCAGCACTCGTCGGGGTCGTTGCGCTGCAGCGCCTCGGTGACGGCGTCGTTGACGGCCTCGATGGAGTCGCCGTAGTCGAGGTAGGCGGTGGTGTCGGAGTGCACCAGCAGGTGCCCGTCCTCCTCGGCGATCGCGTCGAGGCGGGACATCCACTGCAGGTGGTGGTCCTCCAGGCGCTCCATGTCGGTGCGCTGGCCGCCGTTGAGCAGCCAGGCGGCCTGGAAGGAGGCGGTGCCGGCGCCGGAGTTCACGGGGGTGTCGGAGAACCGCTTGGCGCCGATGAGCAGCAGCTCGTGGTTGCCCATGAGGGCCTTGCAGTAGCCGCCGGCGGCGGCGGCCTCGGCGGACAGCCGCATGACCAGGTCGATCACGCCGACGCCGTCCGGGCCCCGGTCGGTGAAGTCGCCGAGGAACCACAGCCGGGCGTTGCCCGCGGCCCAGTGGCCGTGGGCGTCGATGAGCCCCTGGGCGGCGAGCGCCTCGTAGAGCTCGTCCAGGTAGCCGTGCACGTCGCCGACCACGTACAGCGGGCCGCGGCCGACGGGCGCGCCCTGGTGCTGCTGAGGCTGCGGCTGCGGCTGGGGCGGGGCGATGGGGGTCAGTTCCACGGTGGGTACGTCCCGCGGCACGCCCGGGCCGATCACCGGCAGGTCGCGGGCGGTCGGGGTGTAGCCGGGGGTATTCCGGATAGTCCGGAGCGGGCGGGGCGGTGTGCGCGTAGCCCGGAACAGGACCGGGCGCGGCGTACCCGGGGAAGGGCGCCATCGCCGCCGTGGTCCGTGCCGCCTGCCCGGCCCCCTGAGTCATCGACCCCTCCACCATCGCGCCGCCGTGCACCTTGTGGACCTTGCCTGGTCGATGGCGGTCCGTGGTGTCGTGCGCCCATCATAGGAATGACCGTCGCGGCTTGTGACGCACCAGGGGCCGTGAATCGGGGCAGGAGACCGGGATCGCCGGTCATTTCTCCCCAAATGAGCCGTTAAATGAGCCGTTCGCGCCGGTCAGCAGCGTGCCGGGGCGGCTCCCCCGGGTCGCGGCCGGCTTGCCCGTGCGCCGGATGCGGGTCCACTTCCGGTTGACGCGGGTCGGGCCGTGGGACGTTCACCGGTCCCCGCGGCGGGTCGCCGGGAGGTGTCCGGGGGACGTGCGTCAGGTCGCGGCGGGTCCGCGCGGCGCGCTGACGGTGGTGCGCGGCGGGCGCCGCAGGGACGAGGTCCGCACGATCAGTTCGGTGGGTATGACCTGTTCCACCGGCCGGCCGGTGTCCAGGCCCTCGATGGCGTCGATCAGGAGCTGGACGACCGCGGTGCCGATGCGCCGTGGCTTGAGCGAGAGCGTGGTGATGGGCGGCTCGGTCGTGGCGTAGACGGTGGACTCGCTGCAGCAGACGAGCAGCAGGTCGTCGGGCACGCGCAGCCCGTAGCGGCGGGCGGCGGCGAGCAGGTCGGTGCCGTTGGGGTCGAACAGCCCGTACACCGCGTCGGGACGGTCGGGGCGGGCCAGCAGGCGGTCGGCGGCCACGGCGCCGGCGCAGGGGTCGTGGGCGGGGTACTCCTCGTAGACCGGGTCCTGGCCGACGCGCTCGCACCATCGCAGGTAGGCGGTGGTGGACAGGCGCGTGTAGGTGTCCGTGGTGGTGCCGGTGAGCAGGCCGATCCGGCGGGCCCCGGCGTCCGCGAGGTGGTCGAGGATGCCCAGTACGGCGGCCTCGTGGTCGTTGTCGACCCAGGCCGTCACGGGCAGGGTGCCCGCGGGGCGGCCGTCGGAGACCACTGGGATGCCCTGGCGGACCAGGTCGGAGACGACGGGGTCGTGGTCGGAGGGGTCGATGACCACGGTGCCGTCGAGGGCGACGTTCGACCACACGTCGTGCCGGGAGGTGGCGGGGAGGATGACCAGGGCGTAGCCGCGCGCCAGCGCGGCGGACGTGGCGGCTCTCGCCATCTCCGCGAAATAGGCGAACTCGGTGAAGGTGAAAGGTTCATCCCCGTATGTGGTGACGGTGAGGCCGATGAGGCCCGACTTTCCCGTACGGAGGGTTCGGGCCGCGGCGGACGGGCGATAGCCCAGCCGGTCGGCGACCTCGCGGACATGGCGGCGGGTCGCGTCCGGTAGCCGGCCCTTGCCGTTGAGCGCGTCGGAGACGGTCGTGATCGAAACCCCGGCGGCGGCGGCCACATCACGGATGCCCGCCCGCCCCTGCCGGCTGCCCCTGCGGGACGGATCCGCCCGGCTCACCTGATGCTTCCCTGCTGCTGTCATGGCGAGCCGATAGTAGGGCTCGGGTGGTCCTTTGGCAGGGCACCGAGTTTGACTGTTGACAGGCACGTTTCTGCTCTACCGATTTCCATCAATGATCATGGAAATGCAGGTAGTTGAGCCCATCCACGGTGGGCTGTCGCCCTCTGGTGGATCCGCGTCTCGGCACCGGTCCAGGTCTCGAAGAGGTCTCAACTCACCTTCACGGGGGATGCGCGCCACGGCGTCCGCCACGGCGCGCGCCGAAAAGAGGAGCGCCCCCTCAGCTCTGGACGCCGCCCGGGTCAATCCTCATAAGGTGTGCAGTATTGGCTTGAGTGGAGGAGGACCAGCGGTGACCGAGAAGACCCCGAAGCTGCGCGCGGCCCTGGACAGCGTGCCGACCTACAAGCCGGGCCGGCCTGCGGCGCCCGGCGGACCGGTCGCGTACAAGCTGTCCTCCAACGAGAACCCCTATCCGCCGCTGCCCGGCGTGCTCGAGAGCGCCCTCACCGCGGCCGCTTCCTTCAACCGCTACCCCGACATGGCGTGCGCGGGCCTGATGGCCGAGCTGGCGGAGCGCTTCGACGTCCCGCTGTCGCACCTGGCCACGGGCACCGGTTCGGTCGGTGTGGCGCAGCAGCTGGTGCAGGCGACGGCGGGGCCGGGCGACGAGGTGATCTACGCCTGGCGGTCGTTCGAGGCGTACCCGATCATCACCCAGGTCTCGGGGGCCACTCCGGTCCCGGTGCCGCTGGCCGAGGGGGACGTCCACGACCTGGAGGCGATGCTCGCCGCGATCACCGAGCGGACCCGGCTGATCTTCGTCTGCAACCCCAACAACCCCACCGGTACGGTCGTGCGCCGGGCCGAGCTGGAGTCCTTCCTGGACCGGGTGCCCGCCGACGTCCTGGTGGTCCTCGACGAGGCGTACCTGGAGTTCATCCGCGACGAGAACGTCCCCGACGGCATCGACCTCTACCGCACCCGCCCGAACGTCTGCGTCCTGCGGACCTTCTCCAAGGCCTACGGCCTGGCCGGGCTGCGGATCGGCTTCGCCGTCGCGCACGAGCCGGTCGCGGCGGCGTTGCGCAAGACGGCGGTACCGTTCGGCGTGAGCCAGGTGGCCCAGGACGCGGCGGTCGCCTCGCTGCGCAGCGAGGACGCGCTGCGCGAGCGGGTGGACGCGCTGGTGGCGGAGCGGACGCGGGTGGTCGCGGCGCTGGCCGGGCAGGGCTGGACGCTGCCGGAGTCGCAGGCCAACTTCGTGTGGCTGCCGCTGGGGGAGCGGTCGCAGGACTTCGCGGCCGCGTGCGAGCGCGCGGGCGTGGTCGTCCGGCCGTTCCCGGAGGGCGTGCGCGTGACCATCGGCGAGGTGGAGGCGAACGACCTCTTCCTGCGCGCGGCGGAGGAGTTCCGCAAGGAGCTGTAGCCGCGGCGTCCGTACGGCCCCGGGGCCGTACGGACCATCAGCAGACGGGGTGTCCCCTTCGCGCCAGGGCCGAAGGGGGTACCCCCCTTTCTTGTCCGAAAAGCCGGTGCGCAATAATGCTTGTGAATGTGAACGCGTTCACAAGCGCGCCTTTATGTCCTTCTTTATCTGTGTCATATGGGGGCAAAGCGTCGGCGGCGTGCGTCGGCGGGGGCGCCAGAGGCAAGGAGAGACCGAGTGAATCTGGCTTTGGCTCCGGAAACGCTGGCCCGCTGGCAGTTCGGCATCACGACCGTCTACCACTTCCTCTTCGTCCCGCTCACGATCAGCCTCGCCGCGATCACGGCCGGCCTGGAGACGGCCTGGGTCCGCACCGGCAAGGAGAAGTACTTCCACGCCACGAAGTTCTGGGGGAAGCTCTTCCTGATCAACATCGCGATGGGCGTGGTCACGGGCATCGTGCAGGAGTTCCAGTTCGGCATGAACTGGTCCGACTACTCGCGCTTCGTCGGTGACGTCTTCGGCGCCCCGCTCGCGATGGAGGCGCTGCTCGCCTTCTTCTTCGAGTCGACCTTCATCGGCCTGTGGATCTTCGGCTGGGACAAGCTGCCCAAGAAGATCCACTGCGCGTGCATATGGATCGTGGCCGTCGGCACGATCCTCTCCTCCTACTTCATCCTGGCCGCCAACTCCTGGATGCAGCACCCCATCGGCTACACCGTCGACAAGGCGACCGGCAAGGCACAGCTCACCGACATCTGGGCCGTGCTCACGCAGAACACCACCCTGGTCGTCGTCTTCCACACCCTCACCGCGGCCTTCCTCACCGGCGCCGCGTTCGTCGTGGGCGTCTCCTCCTTCCACCTGTGGCGCGCCAAGCGCCGCCGGATCAAGGGCGAGGAGCTCGGCGAGAAGCAGCGCAGGCAGCTTCCGGCGATGCTGACCTCGCTGCGGGTCGGCCTGGTGGTGGCGGTGATCGCCGGTCTGGGCACGGCGGTCAGCGGCGACGAGCTGGGCAAGGTGATGTTCGAGCAGCAGCCGATGAAGATGGCGGCCGCCGAGGCGCTGTGGGAGACCCAGTCGCCGGCGCCGTTCTCGGTCTTCGCGGTCGGCGACGTGGGCAAGGGCCACAACAGCGTCGAGATAGAGATCCCCGGCCTGCTCTCCTTCCTCGCCCACAACAACTTCTCCGACGCCGTCCCCGGCATCAACGACATCGCCGCCCAGGAGGCGGCGCTCTACGGCGGCGACCCCGAGGACTACATCCCCAGCATCTTCATGACCTTCTGGGGCTTCCGCCTCATGATCGGCTTCGGGATGACCTCCTTCGTCGCCGCGCTCATCGGCCTGTGGACCACGCGCAAGAAGTTCTGGCTGGCGCCCGAGTACCGCACCGCCGAGGGCGAGATCCCGCGGCTGATGCTGACGAAGACGCGCGAGATGAGCCCCTTCTTCACCAAGTGGTCCTGGCGCATCGGCATCCTCACCATGGGCTTCCCGCTGATCGCCAACTCCTTCGGCTGGATCTTCACCGAGATGGGCCGCCAGCCCTGGGCCGTCTACGGGCTGATGAAGACCGGCAACGCGGTCTCGCCCGGCGTGAGCCAGGGCGAGGTCCTCACCTCCATGGTCGTCTTCACCGCGCTGTACGCGGTGCTCGCGGTGGTCGAGGTCAGGCTGCTGGTGAAGTACGGCACGGCCGGCCCGGACACCGACGAGAAGCCCCCGGCGAAGGACCCCCGGCTGCGCATGCCCTCCGGCGGGCAGCCCGAGGACGCCGACAAGCCGATGACCTTCGCGTACTGACGCGCGTCGGAAGGAGAGACCACCATGCACCTCCACGACTTCTGGTTCCTGCTGATCGCCGTCCTGTGGACCGGCTACTTCTTCCTCGAGGGCTTCGACTTCGGCATCGGCGTCCTGACCCGGCTGCTGGCCCGGGACCGCACCGAACGCCGGGTCCTGATCAACACGATCGGCCCGGTCTGGGACGGCAACGAGGTCTGGCTGATCACCGCGGCCGGCGCCACCTTCGCGGCCTTCCCCGACTGGTACGCGACCCTCTTCAGCGGCTTCTACCTGCCGCTGCTGGCCGTCCTGGTCTGCCTGATCGTGCGCGGTGTGGCCTTCGAGTACCGGCACAAGCGGCCCGGGGAGCGCTGGCAGCGCAACTGGGAGCACGCGATCTTCTGGTGCTCGCTGCTGCCCGCCTTCCTGTGGGGCGTGGCCTTCGCCGACATCGTGCGCGGCGTGCCGATCGGGCCGGACAAGAACTTCTCCGGTGACGTGCTCGACCTGCTGGGCCCGTACGCCCTGCTCGGCGGCCTGTTCACGCTGGTGCTGTTCACCTTCCACGGCGCGGTCTTCGCGGCACTGAAGACCGACGGGGACATCCGGCACCGGGCCAGGGCCCAGGCGCGGTGGTACGGCCTGGCGGCGCTGGCGCTCGCCGTCGCCTTCCTGGCCTGGACGCAGGCGGCGTACGGCAACGGCCGCAGCCTGCCGGCGACGCTCGTCGCCGTGGTGGCGCTGCTCGCGGCCCTGGCCCTCAACCGGGCGGGCCGGGAGGGCTGGGCGTTCGCCCTGTCGGGAGTGACGGTCGTGGCGGTCTTCGCCACGGTGTTCCTCGCCCTCTTCCCCGACGTGCTGCCCTCCTCCACCGACCCGGCCTGGAGCCTGACCGCCGCCGGCTCCGCCTCCAGCCCGTACACGCTGAAGATCATGACGTGGGTCGCGGGCTTCGCGACCCCGCTGATCGTGGGCTACCAGGCCTGGACCTACTGGGTGTTCCGCAAGCGGATCAGCACCCGGCACATCCCGGCAGCGCACTGAGACCGAACAGCGCACCGAGACCGAGAGGTTCGCGCCATGAGGCCCATCGACCCCCGGCTGCTGAAGCACGCTTCCGCGACCCGCTTCTTCCTCGCCGCCTCCGTCGTCCTGGGCCTCGCGGGGGCCGGGCTGGTCGTCGCCCAGGCGATGCTGATCGCCGAGGTGGTGACCGGCTCCTTCCAGGACGGGCGCACGGCCGGTGACCTGGCCGTTCCGCTGGTACTGCTGGCCGCCGTCGCCCTGGGCCGGGCGGCGGTGTCCTGGCTGACCGAGCTGGCCGCGCACCGGGCGAGCGCGGCGGTCAAGTCCGCGCTGCGGACCCGGCTGCTGGAGCACGCGAGCCGGCTCGGACCGGGCCGGGCGGGCCGGAGCACCGGCGAGCTCACCGCCCTCGCCACCCGCGGAATCGACGCGCTGGACGACTACTTCGCCCGCTATCTGCCCCAGCTCGGTCTCGCGGCCGTGGTGCCCGTGGCCGTCCTGGCCCGGATCGTCACCGCCGACTGGCTCTCGGCCCTCGTCATCGTCCTCACGCTTCCCCTCATCCCCCTGTTCATGGCCCTCATCGGCTGGGCCACCCAGAGTCGGATGGACCGGCAGTGGCGGCTGCTGTCCCGGCTGTCCGGGCACTTCCTCGACGTCGTCGCCGGGCTGCCCACGCTCAAGGTCTTCGGCCGCGCCAAGGCGCAGGCCGAGTCGATCCGCGCGATCACCGCCGACTACCGGCGGGCGACGCTGCGGACGCTGCGGCTGGCCTTCCTGTCCTCCTTCGCGCTGGAACTGCTCTCGACGGTGTCGGTGGCGCTCGTCGCCGTCGGTATCGGCATGCGGCTCGTGCACGGCGAACTCGACCTGGCCACCGGCCTGATGGTGCTTGTCCTGGCCCCCGAGGCGTATCTGCCGCTGCGTCAGGTCGGCGCGCAGTACCACGCGGTGGCCGAGGGACTGGCGGCCGCGGACGAGGTCTTCGCGGTGCTGGAGACCACGCCCGCGCCGGCCGGCACCCTGTCGGCGCCGGACGCGCGCGGAGCGGCGCTGACGATCGACCGGCTCGTGGTGCGGCACGCGGGCCGCACCGAACCCTCCCTGGCCGAAACCTCGTTCGAGGTGGGGGCCGGGGAGACCGTGGCGGTGACGGGCGCCAGCGGAGCGGGCAAGTCCACGCTGCTGAACGTGCTGCTGGGCTTCGAACGGCCCGCGAGCGGGCGTGTGTTCCTGGGCGGTACGGACCTGGCATCGCTCTCCCCCGACAGCTGGCGGAACCAGGTGGCCTGGGTTCCGCAACGACCCCACCTCTTCGCCGGGACCGTCGCCGAGAACGTACGGCTGGCCCGGCCGGACGCGACGGACGCACAGGTGCGGGACGCACTGCGGGCGGCCGGCGCGCTCGAGTTCGTCTCCATGCTGCCGGAGGGCACTGACACCCGGCTCGGCGAGGACGGTGCGGGGCTCTCCGCCGGCCAGCGCCAGCGCCTGGCACTGGCCAGGGCCTTCCTGGCCGACCGGCCGGTGCTGCTGCTCGACGAGCCGACGGCGTCGCTGGACGGGGAGACCGAGGCCGCCGTGGTGGCGGCCGTACGGCGGCTGGCCGAGGGCCGCACGGTGATCCTGGTGGTGCACCGGCCGGCGCTGCTCGCCGTGGCCGACCGGACGGTGCGCCTGGGGCGCCGGCCCTTCGCGGCGGGGGGATCGCCCGTCCGGACGGCCGAGGGTCCGGCGGCGTACGGGGCACCGGTGGTGCCCGAGGCCGCGGACCGCGCCGAGGCCGCCGCGCCCGCTTCCCGGCCCGGCGCCGGGGCTCTCGCGCGCGTACGGGCCGCCGGGCGCCCCCTGCGGGGGCGGTTCGCCCTCGCCCTGCTGCTGGGCGCCCTGGCCCTAGGCAGTGCCGTCGCGCTCACGGCCACCTCCGGGTGGCTCATCTCGCGGGCCTCGCAGCAGCCTCCCGTGCTCTACCTGATGGTCGCCGTCACCGCGACGCGCGCCTTCGGCATCGGGCGTTCCGTCTTCCGCTACGCCGAGCGGCTGGTCTCGCACGACGCCGCGCTGCGGGTGCTGGCCGGGCTGCGGGTGTCCGTCTACCGGCGCCTCGAGCGGCTCGCCCCCGCGGGCCTGCGGGGTGCCATGCGCGGCGATCTGCTCTCGCGGCTGGTCGGGGACGTGGACGCGCTGCAGGACTACTTCCTGCGCTGGGCGCTGCCCGTCGGCTCGGCCGTGGTCGTCGGCACGGCCTCCGTGGTTTTCACGGCGTGGCTGCTGCCGGAGGCGGGCGCGGTGCTCGCCGCCGGGCTGCTGGTCGCCGGGCCGGTGGTGGCGGCCCTGTCGGGCGCGGTCGCCCGGCGTGCGGAGCGGACGTTGGCGGGCGTCCGGGGCGAACTCTCCTCGCACACCGTCGAATTGCTGACCGGTACGGCCGAACTGACCGTCGCCGGTGCGCTGCCCGCCCGGTGGGAGCGGCTGCGGCGGGTGGACGGCGAGCTCACCCGGATCGCCCGCCGCGGCTCCGCCGCCACCGCCCTCGGCTCGGGCCTGTCGGCGCTGGTCTGCGGGCTGACGGTGGCCGCCGCGGCGTGGGTGGGCGTACGGGCGGTGCACGACGGGCGGCTGAGTGGGGTGTGGCTGGCGGTGGTCGTGCTGGTGCCGCTGGCGGCGTTCGAGGCGGTGGCCGGGCTGCCGCTCGCGGTGCGCAGCCGCCACCTGGTGCGGCGCTCGGCGGAGCGGGTGCACGAGGTGCTGGACGCGCCCGTGCCCGTACGGGACGGCTCGGAGCCCGCGCCCGCGTCGCCGTTCCCGCTGCGGGTGGCGGGGCTGACGGCACGCCATCCGGGGCAGGCGGCGCCGGCCCTGGAAGGGTTCGCCCTGGAGCTGACGGCGGGGCGCCGGGTGGCCGTGGTGGGCCGGTCGGGGGCGGGCAAGACGACGCTCGCCCAGGTGCTGCTGCGCTTCCTGGACGCCGAGGAGGGCTCGTACACCCTGGGCGGGCGGCCCGCGGCGCGGATGGACGGCGACGGGGTGCGGCGCCTGGTGGGGTTGTGCGCGCAGGACGCGCACATCTTCGACAGCTCCCTGCGCGAGAACCTGCGCCTCGCGCGCCCCGGCGCGGGCGACGCCGACCTGCGGCGGGTGCTGGCGGCGGCCCGGCTGTTGGACTGGGTCGACGGGCTGCCCGAGGGCCTGGACACCATGGTCGGCGAGCACGGGGCCCGGCTGTCCGGCGGCCAGCGGCAGCGGCTGGCCCTGGCCCGGGCGCTGCTCGCGGACTTCCCCGTGCTGGTGCTGGACGAGCCCGCCGAGCACCTCGACCTCGCCACGGCCGACGCGCTGACCGCCGACCTGCTGGCGGCGACCGAGGGTCGTACGGCCGTACTGATCACCCACCGGCTGGCCGGGCTCGAGGCGGTCGACGAGGTGATCGTGCTGGACGCGGGCCGCGTGGTGCAGCGGGGGGCGTACGCGGAGCTGGCGCGGGAGAACGGGCCGTTCCGGCGGATGCTGGAGCGGGAGGCCGCCGACGACGCGTACTCCGCCGAGGACACCAGTCGAAAGGCGCTTTCCCTGGCAAATGGCACTTATTAGGCTCGTGTCATGGCAGCCACGGATCAGCCCTCAGCCCCGCGGGACACCCCCGGGGCGCCCGGAGGCGCCCAGGACTCGCTGGACGCCGCCACGGAGGCCACCCGCAGCCTCCAGGGCCTGTCCACCGAGCTGACCGGGCGGGTGCCGCAGCTGCTGGAGGCCATGCGCTCGGTCGGCACCGGACCGGAGCTGCACAGCACCCTCGACCGGATCGCCGAGACCGCCGCCGAGCTCGCCGACGCCCGGTACGCCGCCATCGGGGTCATCGACCCCTCCGGCCACGGGCTGTCGGACTTCATCACCTACGGGGTCGCGGCGGACCAGTACGAGGACATCGCCGACATCGCCGCCTTCCCCGACGGCCAGCACGCGCTGGGCGTACCGATCCGGGTCGGGGGCGAGATCTTCGGCAACCTCTATCTCACCGAGAAGCGCGGGGGCGGCGAGTTCAGCGTCGCGGACCTGCACATGGTGAAGATCCTGGCGACGGAGGCGGGCATCGCCATCGGCAACGCGCGCGTGCACGACGAGAGCCGCCAGCGCATGCGCTGGATCGACGGCTCCGTGGCCGTCACCACCGCGCTGCTGTCGGGCAGCGACGCCGAGGACGCGCTCTCCGTGGTGGCCGAGCAGGCGCGACGGCTCGCCGACTCCGCCGCCGGCATCGTGCTGCTGCCGGACGGCGAGGGCGGCCTGGAGATGGTGGCCGTCTCCGCCGACGACCCCACCGGGCTCCTGGGGACGGTGATACCGCCGCACAGCCCGGTCGCCTCCCTGCTGCTCGCGGGCGAGCCGGTCTTCATCGACGACTCGGCCACCGACCCCCGCATGATCACCGAGGTCGCGCCCCGCTTCGGCCCGAGCATGCTCCTGCCGCTCAAGAGCGGCGACCGCGTGCTGGGCACCCTCGCCACGCCCCGCGCGCGCGGCGCCCGGAAGTACACCGCCACCGAACGCACCCTGGCGGCGCAGTTCGCCGCCCAGGCCGCGCTGGCCCTCGTCCTGGCCGAGGCGCAGCGCGACCGGGAGCGGCTGGCCGTCTTCGAGGACCGCGACCGCATCGCACGGGACCTGCACGACCTCGTCATCCAGCGGCTGTTCGCCACCGGGCTGCTGCTCGAGAGCGCCCAGCGCCGCGCGGTCGTACCGGAGGTCCGCACCAAGGTCGGGCAGGCCGTCGACGAGCTGGACGTGACCATCCAGGAGATCCGGACGGCCATCTTCGCCCTCCAGCAGGAGCCCACGGAGGCCCCCGCCGGGCTGCGCACGCGCGTCCTGCGCGAGCTGGGCACGGCGGCCGTGCCGCTCGGCTTCCAGCCCTCCGCGACGTTCGTCGGACCGGTCGACGCGAAGGTCGGCGAGCGGACGGGCAAGAACCTCATCGCCGCGCTGCGCGAGGCGCTCTCCAACGCCTTCCGGCACGCCCGCGCGTCCCGGATCGAGGTCGTGGTCGACGCGACGGCCACGCTGCCGGACGGCCGGGAGGCGGTGCGGCTGACGGTCGCCGACGACGGGGTCGGCATCCCCGAGGGCGGCCGGCGCAGCGGGCTGCGCAACCTCGCCAAGCGGGCCGAGTCGCTGGGCGGGTCCAGCTCCTACGGGCCGGGTCTGGGCGAGGACGGGGGCGGCACGAAGGTGGTGTGGAAAGCGCCCCTGTGAGGCCCGGCCCCGGGTCTGGCTCCGGACCCGGCCCCGGTGGGGCTCCGGGGCCGCCCGTGGGGCTCCGGTATGCCGTCCAGCCGTAAATATTCCGCCGAACGGTCCTGTGTGGGCGCGCTCGGGTGGCGCCCGGGTCAGGATCGCGAACATGCGATCTTCCTATCGTTCCGGTATGGCCCTGGGCGCCCTGTGGATGGCGGCCGTCCTCCTGCCCGCCCCCGCCGGGCCCTTCGACGGCCTCGTGCCGGTCGCGGCCGCCGCCCCCGTCGGGCTGCCGGCCCCACGCGCGGGCGAGACCGACCGGCGGGAGCGGCTGGCGCGGATACTGATCGCGGCGGACGCCCGGAGCCGCCGCCCGGCGGCCGGGGAGGAGAGCCCCGCCGACCCCGGCCCCTACGGAGTCGTCGACGCCGACGTCGGCCGGACGCGCGGCGAGAAGGCCGGCCTCGAGGGGCGGCTGGCCAAGGCGCGCAGCGACCTGCACGGCATGGCGGAGGCGTCCATCCGCAGCGGCCACTGCACGCCCGTCGATCTCGACGGCCTGCAGGGCGAGACCGAGGGCGACCAGGGCTCCGCCGGCACGCCGGCGGTCTCCTCCGGCGGCTGGACGCGGCCGCTGCTGTCGTACGAGCTCACCGCCCGCTTCGGCAGCGCCGGCGGGCGCTGGAGCAACGGTCACACCGGACAGGACTTCGCCGTCCCCATCGGCACCCCCGTGCGGGCGGTCGGGGCCGGCACCGTGGCCTCGATCGGGTGCGGCGGCCCCTTCGGCATCAGCATGGTCCTCCGGCACGACAGCGGCTGGTACTCGCAGTACGCCCACCTGTCGGCGCCCATCGTTCCGCAGGGGCGGCGGGTGCGCGCCGGCGAGTGGATCGGCCTGTCGGGGACCACCGGGAACTCCACCGGCCCCCACCTGCACCTCGAGATCCGGCGCACGGCGGAGTTCGGCTCGGCCGTCGACCCCGTGGGCTGGCTGCGCGCCCGGGGGGTCGACCTCTAGCGGCGGCCGGCGGTGGGCGGCGCCGGGGCGGCTACGGGCGGGGCAGGCCGTGCAGGATCTGCTCGATGACCAGCGCCACGCCGTCCTCGGTGTTGGCCGCGGTGCGGTACGTGGTCGCGGCCAGCACCTCGGGGTGGGCGTTGGCCATGGCGTACGAGGTACCCGCCCAGGCGAGCATCTCCAGGTCGTTGGGCATGTCGCCGAACGCCACGACCTCCTCGGACGCGATGCCGCGCCGCTCGCACCACAGGGCGAGGGTGCTGGCCTTGCTGACGCCCGGGCCGCTGATCTCCAGCAGCGCGGTCGGGCTGGAGCGGGTGAACGAGCCGTGCTCGCCGGCCGTCGTGCGGGCCCGCTCCAGGAACGCGTCCGGGGCGATGTCGGGGTGGAAGGCGAGCAGCTTGATGATGGGCGCCCCGGGGCCGTCGGCGCCGTCCAGCAGCTCCTCGGCGGAGGCGATCGGCGCGCCCGGCTCGGACCGGAAGGGCGGGTACTCGGGCTCGTAGTGGATGCCCGAGGTCCGCTCGATGGCGAAGGAGGTGCCGGGAGCGGCGGCGCGCAGCGCCCGCACGATGGCGAGGGCGGCGGCCTCCGCCAGCGGGCGGACCTCGATGAACCGGCCCCCGTCGTGCAGGTCGGCCACGACGGCGCCGTTGGCGCAGATCGCCAGGCCGTGGCCGTGGACGTGGTCCCTGACCACGTCCATCCAGCGGGCCGGGCGGCCGGTGACGAAGAAGACCTCGATGCCGGCCTCCTCGGCGGCCGCGAGGGCCGCGACCGTACGGTCGGAGACCGTCTGGTCGTCCCGCAGCAGGGTGCCGTCGAGGTCGGTGGCGATCAGCCGGGGAGTGGCGGCCGGCCGGCGGGTCGCCGGGGTCTCGGGCTCGGTAGCGGAAGTCACGGCCCCATTCTCGTCCACCGGCGGGAGACCGGTGCACAAGCGTGCGACTCATGTGTGCTCTTGAGCCGGACGGCGCCCGTGGGACCGCCGGGTGCCGCGCCCGCCGGACCCACCGCCTAGGCTCGGGGGCATGCGACTGAGCACCGTGATCCTTCCCGACCGCCGCTGGTCCGAGGGCGGCCGAGAGTCCTGGCAGCGCGCCGAGGAACTGGGCTTCCACACGGCATACACCTACGACCACCTGTCCTGGCGCACCTTCCGGGACGGCCCGTGGTTCGGCGCGATACCGACCCTGACGGCGGCCGCCGGCGTCACCTCCCGGATGCGCCTGGGCACGCTGGTGACCTCCCCGAACTTCCGCCACCCCGTCACGCTCGCCAAGGAGCTCATCTCCCTGGACGACATCTCCGGCGGCCGCGTCACCGTGGGCATCGGCGCCGGCGGATCCGGCTTCGACGCCACGGCCCTGCTCAAGGACGGGCAGGACCCGTGGACGCCGCGGCAGCGCGCCGACCGCTTCGCCGAGTTCGTCCCGCTGCTGGACCGCCTGCTCACCGAGGACGTCGTCTCCTACGAGGGCGAGCACTACTCGGCACACGAGGTGCGCAACATCCCCGGCTGCGTGCAGCGCCCCCGGCTGCCCTTCGCGGTCGCCGCCACCGGCCTGCGCGGCATGCGGCTGGCCGCCCGCCACGGACAGGCCTGGGTGACCACCGGCGACCCGAAGCTCTACGAGGCGGGCACCCCGGAGCAGTCCCTGGAGGCCGTGCGCGGGCAGATCCAGCGCGTGGGCATGTTCTGCGCCGAGACGGGCCGGGACACCGCGGATCTGCACAAGGTGATGCTCACGGGCTTCACCCCGGACCGGCCGCTGGAGTCCTTCGACGCCTTCGTCGACTTCGCGGGCGCCCACGCGGAGGCGGGCATCGACGAGATCGTGGTGCACTGGCCGATCGCGGACTCGATGTTCGCCTCGGACGTCGCAGTCTTCGAGAAGATCGCCACGGAGGCGCTCGCGCAGCTGTCCTGACCGCCGACGGCCCTGGTGCCGGCCGGCGAGGGAGAATCGGGAGAGGAACGCTTCTCCGCGGGCCGCCGCCCGCGGGCCCTGGAGGTGCGCCGTGCAGAGCACCCGATTCGTCCCCGACCGGGGGCTGACCACCCGCATGGCCGGCACGATGTTCCTCATCGGGCTGCTCTACGTGGTCTTCGTGGGCGTGCTGGTGGCCCTGCTGCGCGGGGCCTGGCCGCTGATCCTGCTCGTGGCGGGCGGGATGTTCGTCGCCCAGTTCTGGTTCGGCGACCGGATCGCCGCCTTCGCCATGGGCGCCCGCGAGGTCACCCCCGAGCAGGAGCCCGAACTGCACGGCGCCGTCGACCGGCTGTGCGCGCTCGCGGACATGCCCAAGCCCAGGGTGGCGGTCGCCGACAGCGACGTGCCCAACGCCTTCGCCACCGGGCGCGACCGGCGCAATGCCCTGGTGTGCGCGACGACCGGACTGCTGCGCAGGCTGGAACCGGAGGAGCTCGAGGGCGTGCTCGCCCACGAGCTCTCCCACGTCGCCCACCGCGACGTCGCGGTCATGACCGTCGCGTCCTTCCTGGGCGTCCTCGCCGGCATCATGACGCGCGCCGGCCTGTGGGGCGGCCTGCGCCGCGTGGGCGACCGCGACAGCAACACCGCCGTGCTGGTGGTGCTGATCCCCCTGGTCAGCGCCCTGGTCTACGCCATCAGCTTCCTGCTCACCCGGATGCTCTCCCGCTACCGCGAGCTGTCCGCCGACCGGGCTGCCGCCCTGCTGACGGGCCGCCCCTCGGCCCTGGCCTCCGCACTCACCAAGATCAGCGGCGAGATGGCCCGGATCCCCACCCGCGACCTGCGCCAGGCCGAACCGTTCAACGCCTTCTACTTCGCACCCGCCCTCTCCGGGGAGGGCCTGAACCGGCTGCTGTCCTCGCACCCCACCCTCGAACAGCGCCTCGACCAGCTGGGCAGGATCTCGGCCCGCCTCGGCCTCGCCTGAGACACCGGGACGAAAGCCGGAAGGAAGCTGGAAGGAAGCCGGAAGGAGGGACCGACCGTGGGTTTCCTGGACGTCGTCCTCGGCCGCAGCAAGCCGGTCCGCCCCGACCTCGACCGGCTCTTCGCCCTGCCGTCCGCCGCCGTCACGCTGCGGGCGGGCGCGGGCTTCGCCCCCACCGGGGCGGGCTCGGTGTGCTTCGCCAGCGTGGAGGGCGGGGCGTTCGAGCGGATCCGCGAGGACGTACGGGCGCTGCTGGACGCCGACACCGGGCGGGGCGGGGTGCCGGTGGAGTTCGGCCGGGACTCCTACGGCTACACCTGGCTGCTCGCCCGGCAGCCCGCCGACGACACGGCCGCGCTGGTCAACGACCTGCACGCGGTGAACACCCTGCTGGAGGAAGGGGGATTCGGGCCCCAGCTGCTCTGTTCGCTGGTGGGCTTCCGCGACGCCGCCGAACGCCCGCTCGCGCTCGTCTACCTCTACAAGCGCGGCACCTTCTATCCCTTCGCGCCCCTTCCGGGCGGCGCGGACCGGCGGGACAACGCCCTGGAGCTCCAGGTGAGGGCGCTGCTGGAGGGCGAGCTGCCGATCGAGCGCGACCTGAGCCGCTGGTTCCCCGTGTGGGGCGCGCCGGGGCTGTGAGGCGGGCCCCAGGTGGCCGCCGCCCTCAGCGGCGGCGGACGAGCCCGTCCATGGCCCGGGCCCGCACCTCGCGCTCGGCGGCGGCGGTGATGAACGCGGTGGCGTTCTCCGGCCCGACCAGCGCCCGTACGGCCCGTACCGTGCCGGCGGGCAGGGCGACGTCCTCCTTCGCCGCCGGCGCCGGCCGCCCGGCCTGCGACGGATCCTCCGCCGCCACCGCGCCCAGGTGGTCGCGGAGATAGCGGGTGGCCAACGTGCGCATCGCGCGGGCCAGTTCGGCGTCGACCGTCTGCTGGGCGAGGGGGCGCAGCCGGCGGACGAGGGAGGCGGCCTCGGCCGCCTCCTCGTCGGTGGGCGGATGGTTCAGGTACGGATGGAAGACGTGCTCGGTGGTGAAGTCCAGGAAGCGGGTGGCGATGTGCTCGACCTGGACGCGCAGTTCGCGCAGGTGACCGGATATGGCGAGCAGCGGCACCCCGGCCGCGTGCAGCTCGGCGGCGACGGCCAGTTCCTGGGGGCTGGGCACGAGGAACTCGTCGGGCGAGGACGGCACCCGTACCAGCACGCCGAGCTCCACCGCCTCCTCGACGGCGTCGTCGTCCGGCCCGCCGCCGAACCTCTCGCCGAGCTCCGCGCGGGTGATCCGGCCCGGCTCCTCGTCCGTCCAGGGCCCGTCGACCTCCGCCACCAGCCCCAGCACCCCGCCGAGCCCGCGCCCCGCGTCCCAGGCCTCCAGCAGGTCCTTGATGCTGGCCAGGGTGTAGCCCCGGTCCAGGAGGCCGGCGATCTGGCGCAGCCGGGCCAGGTGGGTGTCGCGGTAGACGTTCGCCCGGCCGCGTCGCTCGGGCTTGGGCAGCAGCCCGCGGTCCTGGTAGGCGCGGATCGTGCGGACCGTGGCGCCGCTGCGGTGCGCCAGGTCCTCGATCCGGTACTCGATCCGGTACTCGGCCCGGTGCTTGGCGCGGTGCTCGGTGCGGTACTCGGCGTCGGTCATGTGGTGGCTCCTTACGAGATGGCCGCGCGCCCTATAGCGCCCGCCGCGGCCCGTGCCGCGGGTGAGGTCGCCAGATAGTCGACGGCTCTTCGCAGCGACCCCTCCTGCGAGGGATGGTACGACCGGCGCACGTACCGGGGGACGGCCGAGCCGAGCTCCCGCCAGGTGGGCAGCAGCCCCTTGGTGACCGCGCGGTTGTGCGCGCGCAGTCCGTAGCGCAGCCGGCCCGCCAGCTTCGGGTCGTTGCGTATGAGATAGGCGGCTCCCGTGGCCCACAGGTACGCCAGCCACGGGGCGGCGACCGCCATGCCCAGCAGGCGGCGGGCGTAGCGTCCGGGGTCCTCGCCGCCGCAGTGCTCGTACATGTCGAAGGCCACGGCGCGGTGTTCGACCTCCTCGGCGCCGTGCCAGCGCAGCAGGTCCAGCATGACCGGGTCGGGCCCGGCCCGGTCCAGGTCGTCCGTTCCGAGCACCCAGTCGCCCAGCACCGCCGTGAACTGCTCGACCGCCGCGACCACCGACAGCCGCCAGCGCAGCCACTCGCGTTCGCTCACCGGGAGGCCGAACGGCGGTCTCTCGCCGAGGAGTACGTCGAAGAGGAAGTCCACCCGGCGGAGGTACGGGCCGGTGTCCAGGCCCTGTGCGGCGAGGTGGGACAGCACGTAGGAGTGCTGGGTGCTGTGGGTGGACTCCTGGCCCATGAAGCCCTTGACGTCCTTCAGCAGCTCCTCGTCGCGCACCAGCGGCAGGGCCTCCTTGAAGACCTTGACGAACCAGCGCTCCCCGGCCGGCAGCAGCAGGTGGAGGACGTTGATGACGTGGGTGGCGGTGGGTTCGCCGGGTATCCAGTGCAGCGGCGTGTCCCGCCAGTCGAACGACACGCGCCGTGGCGCTATCCGGTAGGGGTGGGTGACGCTCATCAGGGATCTCCTCTACAGCGGGGGGTCGATCCGGGCGATCGCGCGCCCCAGCCGGGGCGCGAAGCGGGAGACGATGCGCAGGGCGTGCGCCTCGGGGGCCACCGGCACCACTGCCTGGTCGCGGAGCACGGCCCGCAGGACGGCCTGGGCGACCTTCTCCGGGGGATAGCCGCGCCGGGTGTAGGCCCGGCCGACCTTCTCCCGGCGGAGCCGCTGCTCCTCCTCGGTCAGGCCCGCGAAGCGGGTGGCGGCGACGATGCCGGTGTCGACGATGCCGGGGCAGATCGCGCTCACGCCGATGCCCTGGCCGGCCAGCTCGGCGCGCAGGCACTCGCTCAGCATCAGCACGGCCGCCTTGGACGTGCTGTAGGCGGGGAGGGTCTTGGAGGGCTGGAAGGCGGCGGCCGAGGCGGTGTTGACGATGTGGCCGCCCTGGCCGCGCTCGGCCATCTGCCGGCCGAAGGCCCGGCAGCCGTGGATGACGCCCCACAGATTGACGTCGAGGACTCTGCGCCAGTCCTCGGCGGACGTCTCCATGAACGTGCCGCCCAGGCCGATGCCGGCGTTGTTGACCAGCACGTCCACCACGCCGTACTCGGCGGCGACCTTGGCGGCCAGCTTCTCCATGGCCCCTTCGTCCGAGACGTCGCAGGTCTCGGCCCAGGCCTCCGGCGCACCGGTCAGGCGGGCGAGCTCGGCCGTGCGGGCGGCGCCCTCGGCGTCCCGGTCGACGGCGACGATCCGCGCCCCGGCCTCCGCGAAGGCGAACGCCGTGGCCCGCCCGATCCCGCCGGCCGCGCCCGTGACCAGCACCAGCCGTCCGCCGAACCGCTGGGCGTACGGCCCGCCGCCCGCCGGCGTCCGGGCCGGTGCGCCCTCCTGCCGGGCCGCCTCCTGGGCCGTGACGAACTCGGCGAGCCAGGCGGAGACCTGGTCGGGGCGGGTGCGCGGCACCCAGTGCCCGGCGGTGATCGTGCGCCGCACCAGGCGGGGCGCCCACCGCTCGAGGTCGTCGTAGAGCCGCTCGGAGAGATAGGCGTCGCCGGTGGGGGTGATCAGCTGGACGGGGACGTGGGCGAAGGCGTCCGGGCGCGGACGGCGCAGCCTGGCACGGACGTTGTCGCGGTAGAGCCAGGCGCCGTGGGCGGCGTCCTGCGGCAGGGAGGCGGTGGGGTAGTCGCGGGAGGCGGCCGGGGGCAGCTTCTCCATCCGCTCGAGCATCGCGGGCCACCGGCGGCCGAGCGGTCCGCGCCAGGCCGCCTCCGGCAGGCCCGGGGTGTGCAGGGCGTACACGTACCAGGACCGGGCGCCCTGGCCGAGCACGTGCGCCAGGCGGCGCGGGGTGGGGCGGGCGGCCCGCTCCTTGATCCAGTGCCCGAAGTGGTCGAGCGAGGGGCCCGAGAGGGAGGTGAAGGAGGCCACGCGTCCCTCCGTGCGCGGGACGGTCACGAACTCCCAGCCCTGCACCGATCCCCAGTCGTGCCCCACCAGGTGCACCGGCTCGGCGGGGCTGACCGCGTCCACGACCGCCAGGAAGTCGTCCGTCAGCTTCTCGAGCGTGAACCCGCCCCGCAGCGGGACGGGCGCCGTGGAGCGGCCGTGCCCCCGGACGTCGTAGAGCACGACGTGGAAGCGGTCCCGCAGCCGCAGGGCGACGTCGGTCCAGATCTCCTTGCTGTCCGGATAGCCGTGCAGCAGCACGACCGTCGGCCGGCCGGCGTCACCGAGCTCCACCACGCTCAGCTCGATGCCGCCCGTACGGACGCGGCGCTCGCGCGCCCCCTCGATTCCCGTGCCGTCCCCGCTCACGCGAGTGCCCCCTCCTCCTGCCAGCGCCGCACGTGCGGCAGATCGTCGTCCAGCCAGAAAGCGCTCTCCTCGGGATCCCGGGAGTCCGTGACCACCAGGAGCTCCTCGAACTTCACGCCCTTCCCCCGGAAGCCCAGATGGGGCTCGACGGCCCACAGGCCGGCCCGCGGCGGATGGTCGGAGAAGCGGTGCGGGCTCCACAGCGGCGACCAGCCCTCACGGTGGCCGCGGACCGCATCCGATGCGAGCCCTCCGAGCGACCGCGTGCCGAACCCGAACAGGCTCGGCGACCAGCGGCGTTCCCGTATGCGGTCCACCTTGTGGGCGATCACCCCGAAGGGATAGGCCCGGTGGCGGTTGGCGTAGCCCTGGCGGGTCATGAGGCGGTCCACGCTCTCGTAGATCGCGCGCAGCGGCCGGCGCTCGCGCACCTCGCGCAGGATCAGCGCGCGATGGGCCGCGAGGTCCGTCATGAGCCGGTCGTGCAGCGGGTCCGGGCCCAGGCAGCCCGCGTAGCCGACGTCGGCGGTGAAGCCCCGGTGGACCGGGGCGAGGTCGAGGATGAACGGCATCCCCGGCTCCAGCCGCCGCCCGGTGGGGAAGAACTGCGTGGGCACCCGGAAGCCCGTGAAGGCCGTGCGGTCGCCGAACCACGCGAACGGCAGATGGAACCAGTCCCGCACCCCGCGCTCGCGCAGCCATTCGCGCTGCATCCGGGCCGCCTCGCGCTCGGTCACCCCCGGTGCGAGGCGCGCGGCGACCGCCTCCGCGCACGCGTACGCCAGGTGCTGCACCTCCCGGAAGCCGTCCAGCTCCGTAGCGTCCGTCACGGCAGTCGCCATGCCCACCCCTCCGACCAAGGGCCCAGCCATGCCCGCAAGTTGACACTGGTGACTGTGACAATGTGCGGCGGCTGCGTCAAGGCCCCGCACAGGCCTGTGGACAACTTCCCTCGTCCCTTCGGTCCCGCCTCCCCGCCCATGTCAGACCCGAGGACTACGCGGATCCAGCCGTCTGGTCTGACGCCCGCTGTGGTCCGCGCCACTACCGTCGAAGGTGTGACTGTGATCGCTACCGAAAGCCTCAGCAAGCGGTACCCCCGGGTGACCGCTCTCGACCGGCTCTCCGTCGACATCACCCCGGGTGTCACCGGTCTGGTGGGTGCCAACGGAGCCGGCAAGTCCACGCTGATCAAGATCCTGCTCGGCCTGTCCCCGGCCACGGAGGGCAGCGCCCGCGTCCTCGGCCTCGACGTCGCCACCCAGGGCGCCGAGATCCGCGAACGCGTCGGCTACATGCCCGAGCACGACTGCCTCCCGCCCGACGTGTCGGCCACCGAGTTCGTCGTCCACATGGCGCGCATGTCCGGCCTGCCGCCCGCCGCCGCCCGCGAGCGCACGGCGGACACCCTGCGCCACGTCGGCCTGTACGAGGAGCGCTACCGCCCCATGGGCGGCTACTCCACGGGCATGAAGCAGCGGGTCAAGCTGGCGCAGGCGCTCGTCCACGACCCACACCTGGTGCTGCTCGACGAGCCCACCAACGGCCTCGACCCCGTCGGGCGGGACGAGATGCTCGCCCTGATCCGGCGCGTCCACACCGACTTCGGCATCTCGGTCCTGGTCACCTCGCACCTGCTGGGCGAGCTCGAGCGCACCTGCGACCACGTCGTGGTCATCGACGGCGGCAGGCTGCTGCGCTCCTCCTCCACCGAGGAGTTCACCCAGGCGACGGGCTCGCTCGCCGTGGAGGTCACCGACACCGACGCCTGCCCCGACGGCACGTCCGCGCTGCTCGCGGCCCTGGCCGGGGCCGGCCTGGAGACCCGACCCGCCGGCCGGGCCGCCGACGGCTCGCCCGCCTCCGGCCGGGTCCTGCTCGTCGACATCGCCGACGAGAGCACGTACGACATCGTCCGCGACGCCGTCGCCGGCCTCGGCCTCGGCCTGGTCCGCATGGAGCAGCGCCGCCACCGCATCGCCGAGGTCTTCCGCGACGACGACGGCGAGCACCCGGCGGACGGCGGGCAGCCCGCGGTCCCCGCCCCGGCCCGGGGCGCCGACTGGCGCAAGGCGTCCGGCACCGACAGCGGCACCCACAGCGAGCAGCAGCAGAACGGAGGCACCGTCGATGCCGCCTGAGACCAGGACCCCGGCCCCGTCCGGCCGGCAGCGGGGCGCCGCCCCGGACGTCATCCACAACATCGGCTACCGGAAGTACGACGGCATCCGCCTGGGCCGCGGCTACGCCCGCCGCTCGCTCTACGCCCAGAGCCTGCGCGGCGCCTACGGACTGGGCCGCTCGGCGAAGTCCAAGGTGATGCCGATGATCCTCTTCGGCGTGATGTGCCTGCCGGCCGCGATCGTCGTGGCGGTCGCGGTGAGCACGAAGCTCACCAAGCTCCCCATGGACTACACCCGTTACGCCATCTGGCTCCAGCTCGTCATCGGCCTGTACCTCGCCGCCCAGGCGCCGCAGTCGGTCTCCCGGGACCTGCGGTTCCGGACCGTGCCGCTGTACTTCTCCCGCCCCATCGAACGCGTCGACTACGTGGTGGCGAAGTTCGCGGCGATGGCCTCGGCGCTGTTCGTGCTCACCGCCACGCCCCTGCTGATCCTCTACGCCGGCGCCCTGCTCGCCAAGATGGACTTCGCCGTCCAGACGAAGGGCTTCGCCTACGGGCTGGTCTCCGTGGCCCTGCTCTCGCTCCTCTACGCGGGCATCGGCCTGGTGGTCGCGGCCCTCACCCCGCGCCGCGGCTTCGGCGTCGCCGCCGTCATCGCCGTGCTGACCATCCCCTACGGCGCGGTCAGCACCCTGCAGAGCATCGCGCTCGCCGGTGACAACACCCGGGCCGTCGAGTGGCTGGGGCTCTTCTCGCCGATCACCCTGATCGACGGCGTGCAGACGGCGTTCCTCTCGGCCCACTCCGCCTTCCCCGACGGCTACGGCCCCGGGACCGGCACGGGAGCGGTCTACCTCCTCGTCGTCCTCGCCCTGATCGCCGGCTCGTACGGCCTGCTGATGCGTCGCTACCGAAAGGCGGGCCTGTGACAACCATCCGCATCGACAACGTCTCGCGCTGGTTCGGCAACGTGGTCGCCGTCAACGACGTCTCCATGACCGTCGGCCCCGGCGTCACCGGCCTCCTCGGCCCCAACGGCGCCGGCAAGTCCACCCTCATCAACATGATGGGTGGTTTCCTCGCCCCCTCCGCCGGAACGGTCACCCTCGACGGCGAGACGATATGGCGCAACGAACAGATCTACCGCCACATCGGCATCGTCCCCGAGCGGGAGGCGATGTACGACTTCCTCACCGGCAAGGAGTTCGTCCGGGCCAACGCCGAGCTGCACGGCCTGGGCGACCGCGAGGCCCAGCGGGCGCTGGCCACGGTCGAGATGGAGTACGCGCAGGACCGCCGGATCGACACGTACAGCAAGGGCATGCGCCAGCGCGTGAAGATGGCTTCCGCCCTCGTCCACGAGCCGTCCGTGCTGCTGCTGGACGAGCCGTTCAACGGCATGGACCCGCGCCAGCGCATGCAGCTGATGGAGCTCCTGCGGACCATGGGCGCCGAGGGCCGCACCGTGCTGTTCTCCTCCCACATCCTGGAGGAGGTCGAGCAACTGGCCGCCCACATCGAGGTCGTCGTCGCCGGACGGCACGCCGCCTCGGGCGACTTCCGCAAGATCCGTCGCCTGATGACGGACCGGCCGCACCGCTACGTCGTACGGTCCGGCGACGACCGCGCCCTGGCCGCGGCGCTCATCGCCGACCCGTCGACCTCGGGCATCGAAGTGGACGTGCGGGAAGGCGTCCTGCGCGTCGAGGCCGCCGACTTCGGCCGCTTCACCGAACTCCTGCCGCGCGTCGCCCGCGCCCACGGCATCCGGCTCCTGACGGTCTCGCCCTCCGACGAGTCCCTGGAATCGGTCTTCTCCTACCTCGTCACGGCCTGAAGGGAGCGGTAACAGCCCATGTACCACCCCACTGTCGCCCGGCTCACCTACCGCGGTCTCCTCGGCCGCCGCCGCGCGCTGATCCTCTTCGCGCTCCCCGCCCTGCTGCTCGTCATCTCGGCCGCCGTCCGGCTGCTGACGGAGGCCGACGACCGGACGGCGGCCGGCGTCCTGGGCGGCTTCGCGCTCGCCACGATGGTGCCGCTGATCGGCGTCGTCGCCGGTACCGGCGCGATCGGCCCGGAGATCGACGACGGGTCCGTCGTCTACCTCCTGGCCAAACCCGTCAAGCGGACCAGCATCATCCTGACCAAGCTCACCGTCGCGGCAGGGGTCTCCGTCGCCTTCTCGGCGCTCCCCACGCTGATCGCGGGCTTCGTGCTCAACGGCAACAGCCAGCAGATCGCGGTGGCCTACGCCGTCGCGGCCGCCGTCGCCTCCGTCGCCTACAGCGCGATCTTCCTGCTGCTGGGCACCGTCACCCGGCACGCGGTCGTCGCGAGCCTCGTCTACGCCCTGGTGTGGGAGTCGCTGTTCGGCAGCGTCATCCCCGGCGCCCGGACGCTGAGCGTGCAGCAGTGGGCGCTGTCCCTGGCCCAGCGGATCGCCGGCGAGGGCGCCGTCGACGCCGAGGTCGGCCTGACGCTGGGGCTGACGCTGCTGGTGGTGGTGACGGTGGCCGCGACGGCCTTCGCCGCCCGCAAGCTCCGCTCGCTGACGCTCGCGGGGGAGGAATAGACGAAGAAGCCCGCAGGGACGCCCGTACGGCCGCCGCACATGACGCGGCGGCCGTACGGGCGTCGGCGTCAGATCTTGCGGTCGCGCCCCGCGCCCAGCCCCAGGAACAGCAGCGCCGCGCAGGCGACGAGCAGCAGGGCGACGGGCAGCGTCCAGTCACCGGTCGCCTGGTGCACCGCACCGATGGCGAACGGCCCGACGGAGGCCAGCAGATAGCCCCACGTCTGTGCCATGCCCGACAGCCGGGAGGCCGTATGGGCGTCGCGCGTGCGCAGCACCATCAGCGTCAGGGCGAGGCCGAGCAGGCCGCCCTGGGCCACGCCCATCAGCGTCGCCCACACCCACGCGCCCGCCACGGGCGCGATCAGCAGGCCCGTGACGCCCGCCGCCATGAGGGCGACGACGGCCACGGCGAGCGGCCGCTGGTCGCGCGTACGCCCGGCGATCAGGGGAACGAAGAACGAACCGGCCATCTGCACCAGGGTGTAGAACGCGTAGACCATGCCGGCCTCGCTCCTGCTCATGCCGTGGTCGGTGAAGACCGTCGGCATCCAGGCGATGCACACATAGGCGATGAGCGACTGCGTGCCCATCATCAGCGTCACCTGCCAGGCCAGGGGCGAGCGGGTGAGCGCCACGGGCGCCGCCGTGCCGCGCCGCGCCGTCGGGGCGGGTACGCCGGGGGTGGCGCCGCGGCGGGCGAGGAGCGCCTGGGGGAGCCAGACGATCGCCGCGACGGCCGCTAGCAGCGCCCAGGAGGCGAGGGAGCCCCGCCAGCCGCCGAGGGCGTTCTCCAACGGTACGGACGAGGCGGCCGCGCCCGTGGCGCCGAGGATGAGCGTGGTGGAGTACAGCGCCGTCATGCTCGCCGCCCGGTCCGGGAAGTCCCGCTTGACCAGGCCGGGCATCAGGACGTTGAGCAGGGCTATCGCGGTGCCGACGAGCGCGCAGCCGACGAAGAGGGCGACGAGGGGAGGAGCGACGCGCAGCAGGATGCCGCCGGCCAGCAGGACGAGGGCGCCGCACAGCACGGCCTCGGTGCCCCAGCGCCGGGCCAGCCGGGGGGCGACGATCGAGCCCAGGCCCATGAAGATCAGCGGGATGGTGGTCACCAGGCTGCTCGTGGCGGCGGCCAGGTGGAAGTAGCCGCCGATCTCGCCCATGAGCGGCGAGACCCCGGCGAGGGCGGCCCGCATGTTGAGCGAGGCGAGGACGATGCCGAGCATCACCAGGGCCGGGTGGGCGCGCGCGACGCGCGGGGCGGCGGGCGCGGGGACGGACGCGGGGGTCTTCGGTGCGGCCGTCGTGTCGATCACTGGTGCGGGCGGCCTCGTCTCGGGCATGCGGGTGCTCTCCAAAGGGGTGGTGCGGGGGTGTGGAGCGGGCCGGTTCAGCTCTCGGCGAGCAGCGATTCGACGCTGCTCTCGGTGAGCAGCGACTCGACGGCCTGCTTGGGGCGCTCCAGCAGCGCCCGGGCGGCGTGGGCGGCCGCTTCCGGGTCTCCGGAGGCGATGGCGTCCATGACGGCGTGGTGGTCGCCGCGGACGGTGGGCGGCATCTCCCGGTCGCCGAGCCCGGCGAGCAGGGCCTCGCGCACGGCGTCGCTGAACCAGGCGTAGGTGGCGGTCAGCGCGGGGTTGTGGGCGGCCTCCACGACGGCCCGGTGGAAGGCGACGTCGTGGTCGGCGTAGAGCTCGAGGCTTGTGGAGTCGGGCTGGCCCTCGGCGTCCTCGAAGGCCGCCTGGGCGTCCAGCGCCGCCCGCATCCGGTCGAGGTCGGCGGGCTCGTGCCGGAGCGCGGCGAGCCGGGCGCCCTCCGCCTCCAGGGCGATGCGCAGCTCGAGGACGTCGCGGACCCGGGCGCGGCGCAGGCCGCGCATGATCTCGGAGGGGTCGGCGGTGGAGACCACGAAGGTGCCCTCGCCCTGCCTGGAGCGCAGCATTCCGGCGTGCACGAGCACGCGGACGGCCTCACGGACCGTATTGCGGCCGACCTGCAGCTGTTCGGCGAGGGCGTGTTCGGTGGGGATGCGCTCCCCGACCCGCCATTCGCCGGCGCCCACCTGCGCGCGCAGTTGTTCGACGACCGTGTCCACCAGGGACTGCCGTCCCGCCGCACGGAGTGCCATGGCCGAAACCCCTTCTCTCATCCGGTTGCCCAGTCATCCTACAACTGCGCGTCCGCGTTCCCCGGGCTACCGTCTAAGGGTGAACCTCGAAGGGCTGCCGGACCGGCTGTGGTCGCTGTGGTCCTCGGCCCGCGCCTGGGTGCGTTCCTCTCCCGGCACGCACATCTATCTGCTGATCATCGGCATCACCAGCCTCGTCATCGCCTCGGCCAGCGAGGGACTGGAGACCTTCCTCCTCCACCGCACCAGCAGCAACATCCACGAGCTCGACAAGCACCCGTTGCAGTCGCTGCTCATCAGCGGCTTCTGGATGGCGGACCCGTCCTCGTTCCTTTTCTACGCCGTGCTCTTCGAGGTCTTCCACGCCAACGTCGAACGCTGGACCGGCACGCTGCGCTGGCTGTGCGCGGTCGCCGTCGCACACGTCGCGGCCACGCTCGTCAGCCAGCAGATCCTGCTGCTGGCGATAGAGAGCCATTCGGCGCCGCGCTCGATGAAGCACGTCGTCGACATAGGCGTCTCCTACGGGCTCGCCGGGGCCGTGGGCATCCTCACCTACCGGATGCCCCGCCCGTGGCGCTGGCTCTACCTGACGGGAGCCGTGCTGTTCTTCGCCGTACCGCTGACGACCGGCGGTACGTTCACCGACGCCGGCCACGCGATCGCGCTCGCCCTGGGGCTGGCGCTGTGGCCGCTGACGCGCGGCCGGCCGACGTGGCGGTGGGACCTGGGCCCCGCGGCGCGCCGACGGTTCCGGGCTGCCGGTGATGCGGAGGCCCTGGGCGCGACGGACGCCCTCGGCCCGTCGGACGTCCCCGTCACGGCGGACGCCCTCGGCCCGGAAGCCGCCCTTACCCGAACAGGCGCTCGAGAACCACGGCGATTCCGTCGTCCTCGTGCGAAGCGGTGACCTCGTCGGCCACCGCCAACAGCTCGGGGTGGGCATTGGCCATGGCCACGCCGTGCGCCGCCCAGCCGAACATCGGGACGTCGTTGGGCATGTCGCCGAACGCGATGGTGTCCGCGGCCTTGACGCCCAGCCGGCGGGCCGCCAGCGAGAGACCCGTGGCCTTGCTCAGACCCAGTGGCAGCAGCTCGACGATGCCGGCGCCCGCCAGCGTCACGCCCACCAGGCCTCCGGCCACCGTGCGCGCGGCCTCCGCCAGGTCGTCGTCGCCGAGGTCGGGGTGCTGGAGGTAGAGCTTGTTCAGCGGAGCCGACCACAGCTCGGACGCGTCCGTGATCGGAACGGCCGGGAGCGGCCCCTCCTGGACGCGGTAGCCGGGGCCGACCAGGACGTCGCCGTCCATGCCGTCGCGGCTGGCGGCGAGGTACAGGGGGCCGACCTCCGCCTCGATCTTGGCGACGGCCAGGGCGGCGAGCTGCCGGTCCAGCGTCACCGAGGTCAGCAGCCGGTGCTCGCCGGCGTGGTAGACCTGCGCGCCCTGCCCGCAGACCGCGAGGCCCCGGTAGTCCAGGGCCTCGAGGATGTGCCGGGTCCAGGCGACGGCCCGCCCGGTGACGACGATGTGCGCGGCGCCCGCCGCCGTCGCCAGACCGAGCGCGGCACGGGTGCGCTCCGAGACGGTCTCGTCGGCGCGCAGCAGCGTGCCGTCGAGGTCGGTGGCGATCAGGCGGTACGGCGGCGGGGGCGGCGGCGTCACTTGGCGACGGGCTCCAGGAACTCGCGGCCGCCGAGGTAGGGGCGCAGCACCTCGGGCACCCGCACGGAGCCGTCGGCCTGCTGGTGGTTCTCCAGCAGCGCCACGATCGTGCGCGGGACGGCGCACAGCGTGCCGTTGAGGGTCGCCAGCGGCTTGACGTTCTTGCCGTCGCGCATCCGGACGGACAGGCGGCGGGACTGGAACTCGTTGCAGTTGGACGTCGAGGTCAGCTCGCGGTACTTGCCCTGGGTGGGGATCCACGCCTCGCAGTCGAACTTGCGCGAGGCGGACGAGCCGAGGTCACCGGTGGCCGTGTCGATCACCTGGAAGGGCAGCTCGAGGCTGGTCAGCCACTGCTTCTCCCACTCGAGCAGGCGCGCGTGCTCCGCTTCGGCGTCCTCCGGCGCGATGTACGAGAACATCTCGACCTTGTCGAACTGGTGGACGCGGAAGATGCCCCGGGTGTCCTTGCCGTACGTACCGGCCTCGCGGCGGAAGCAGGGCGAGAAGCCCGCGTAGCGCAGCGGCAGCTGGTCCGCGTCGATGATCTCGTCCATGTGGTACGCGGCGAGGGGGACCTCGGACGTGCCGACCAGGTAGAGGTCGTCGTTGTCGAGGCGGTAGACGTCCTGGGCGGCCTGGCCGAGGAAGCCGGTGCCCTCCATGGCGCGCGGCTTGACCAGCGCCGGGGTGAGCATCGGGGTGAAGCCGGCGGCGGTGGCCTGGGCGATGGCGGCGTTGACGAGGGCGAGCTCCAGCAGCGCGCCGACACCCGTCAGGTAGTAGAAGCGCGAGCCGGAGACCTTGGCGCCGCGCTCGACGTCGATGGCGCCGAGCGTCTGGCCGAGCTCGAGGTGGTCCCTGGGCTCGAAGCCCTCGGCCGCGAAGTCGCGCGGGGTACCGACGGTCTCGAGGACGACGAAGTCGTCCTCGCCGCCGCGCGGCACGTCCGGGTGGACGATGTTGCCGATCTGCAGGAGCAGGCGCTGCGCCTCTTCGGCGGCCTCGTTCTGCTCGGCGTCGGCGGCCTTGACGGCGGCGGAGAGCTCGCCGGCCCGCTTGAGCAGCTCGGCCTTCTCGTCGCCGGTGGCCTTGGGGATGAGTTTGCCGAGCGACTTCTGCTCGGAACGGAGTTCGTCGAAGCGGACGCTGGAGGACCTGCGCCGCTCGTCGGCGGAGAGCAGGGCGTCGACGACGTCGACGTCCTCTCCACGGGCACGCTGGGACGCGCGCACACGGTCGGGGTCCTCACGAAGCAGGCGAAGGTCAATCACCCCACCAGGCTACCGTCGTGAGCTGCGATTGTTCGAGATGATATTCCCCTTCGTGGTGTTCTGTCCGGTTTTGTGGACGAGAAAAATCCCTTGAACAAAGGGCGAGGGTGATCGCGAATATTCCGGAAAAGGCCTACGGGTGGCCGGTATTCATCCCCCCGTCGCGCCGCGCGGGCGGGGTGAGCCGCCTTGGCGCGCCCGGCAGTTGGCGAACGGTCGGCACCGCGGCCCAGAATAGTCGTTGTCCACAGGAACGACGCCTTCCGCTTCTTTGTCCACAGGGTGCGCCTCCCCTCTGTGGATTTCGGAATGCAGCATTCCGCCCCGCTCTGTCATTCGTCAGAGTTTCTTGGGGCAAACCTCGCGCGGCCGCTCTTTAGGGTGGTATTCACTCCCTCTAACGGGTTGTTCGAGGCTTTTCGATGGACAGGGCGCCGGTGGGTAAGCGGCGGGGGCCTGTGGATGGTCGGATGGATAGCTAGAGAGATTTGTCGACGTTGACCGTTTCGCCCCTCGCGGCCACGTCTGGATGTGTCGACTTATCCCCAGCTCGAGAGCAACCTGTGGATAACTCTGTGGGTATTCACAGAAGGCCCGCCCCGAGCCCGCCTCCCAGCGCACCGTACGGGCCCCAGGGCCCGCCCGTGGCGTCAGGCCCGGCCGTCCTGGCAGCGCGCCAGCCAGTCCGCCGCCACCACGAAATCGCCGTCCGACGTCCCGGGCCGGACCGCCCCCAGGGCACCCGACCGGTCGTCCGGGTCAACACCCGCACGCGGGTACGAGCCCAGGAAGCGCACCTTCGGGCAGGTCCGTTTGAGCCCCATCAGGGCCTCGCCCACCCGGCGGTCGGTGATGTGGCCCTCACAGTCGACCGAGAAGCAGTAACGGCCCATCCCCTCGCCCGTCGGCCGCGACTCGATGCGCATCAGGTTGACCCCGCGCGCCGCGAACTCCTGCAGCAACTCCAGCAGAGCACCGGGGTGATCGTCCCCCAGCCACACCACCAGCGACGTGCGGTCCGCGCCCGTGCGCGCCGCCGGCCGCGCCGGACGGCCGGCCAGGACGAAGCGGGTCTGCGCGTTCTGCGCGTCGTGGATGTCCGTCACCAGAGGCTCGAGCCCGTACGTGGCCGCCGCGAACTCCCCCGCGAACGCGGCGTCGTAGCGGCCCTCGCGCACCAGGCGCGCGCCGTCCGCGTTCGACGCCGACGACTCCCACGCCGCGTCCGGCAGGTGCGCCGCCAGCCAGTTGCGCACCTGCGGCTGGGCGACCGGGTGCCCGGTCACCGTCTTGACGTCCTCCAGGCGCGTACCGGGCCGCACCAGCAGTGCGAAGGCGATCGGCAGCAGCACCTCGCGGTAGATCATCAGCGGCTCGCCGGTGGCGAGTTCGTCCAGGGTCGCGGTGACGCCGCCCTCGACGGAGTTCTCGATCGGCACGAGCGCGGCGGCGGCTTCGCCCGCGCGGACCGCGTCCAGCGCGGCGGGCACCGACACCATGGGAACGAGCTCGCGGGTGGCCGCCTCGGGCAGGGTGCGCAGGGCCGCCTCGGTGAAGGTGCCCTCGGGGCCGAGGTAGGTGTAGCGGGTTGCCGACCTCACGCGCTGTCCCTCCGAACCGATCATCTGCTGGAGCAGTCACGATACCGGTGGGTGGCGTGAGGCCGTTTCCCCCGAAGGGGTTCATCCCTCCAGCAACCGCTGCCCCACGTACTCCCCTCGCTCGCACCCGCCGGGCACCGCGAACAGGCCGCTGGACTCGTGCCGGAGGAAGCGCGAGAGGCCGTCCCCCCGGTCCAGCTTCCGCTGCACCGGCGTGAAGCCCTTCAGCGGGTCCGCCTGCCAGGCCACGAACAGCAGGCCCGCGTCCGGTGCGCCGTCGTCGCGGAACCCGTCGTGGTAGTTGAAGGCGCGGCGCAGCATCGCCGCCCCCCGGTTGGTCGCCGGCGACGCCACCCGGATGTGCGCGTCGCCCGCGATGGCCAGGGCTCCGTCGGAGCCCACCTTGTTGAGGTCCGCGCGGGTGGTCTCCTGGCCCCCGGACAGCGGCGCGCCGTCGGACTTCCGGCGGCCGATGACCTTCTCCTGCTGGTCCAGGGAGAGGTTGTCCCAGGTGTCGAGCAGCATCCGGATGCGCCGCACGACGGCGTACGAGCCGCCCGCCATCCACCCGTCGGCGCCGTTGCGGTCGTCCGGCACGAAGATCCGGGTGTTGAAGTTCGCGTCGGACTGCTTGGGGTTGTTCGTGCCGTCGATCTGGCCCATCAGATTGCGGCCGGTCATCGGCTGCTCGGTGGCGCCCGGCGTGCGGTTGAAGCCGTTCATCTGCCAGCGCATCCGGGCGGTGCCCGCCGCCAGCTTCTGCAGCATCCGCAGCGCGTGGAAGGTGACCAGCGTGTCGTCGGCGCCGATCTGCACCCACAGGTCGCCCTCGCTGCGCTTGGGGTCGAGGGCGTCGGCGGTGAAGGCGGGCAGCGGCTCGAGCGCGTCGGGGCGCTTGGCCGCCAGGCCGGTCCGGTCGAAGAAGGTACGGCCGAAGCCGAAGGTGATCGTCAGGGAGGAGGGCCCCGCGTCCAGGGCGACGCCCAGTTCGTCGCCCTGGGGCGTGCGGCCGTCCATCATGTCCGCCGTCGCGTCCGACCAGCGGCGCATCAGGGCCGCCGCGGCCTTGCGGTCCGCCGTGGGCATGAGGTCGAAGGCGGCCAGGTGGGCGTGCGCCTGCGCGGGCTGGAGGATGCCGGACTGGTGGGGGCCGTGGAAGGGCACGGCGGCCGAGCCGACGGAGGACAGCGGGTCGGGGCCCTCGCGCACGGCCTCGGCGCCGGCCGCGCCGGCCGCCCCGCCGGCGACGAGCGCGGCGGCGCCGGCCGCGCCGGCGGTGCCCAGCAGCCGTCTGCGGGAGACATGGGCCGGGCCGGGCGGTGTGTTCCTGGAGGCGTCGCCGGGCTTCGGTTCGGACGTGGTGTCAGTCTTGTCAGCCATCAATTGATCTTCACGTTCTCGATCTCGGTGACCTGGTCGATGTCCGAGGTCCGTACGGTCAGGGACAGCTGCCAGCTGTCGGCCATGGGCAGCCGGAAGTCGGTGGCCTGCCAATGACCGGCGGACTGACGCTTCAGATCGGCCCGCAGCGGACCGATGCGTTTTTCAGTCGCGGTCATGGACAGTGTCAGCTCAGGTACGTCCACGGGGCGGCCCGAGGCGTCCAGGAGAGTGACGTCGACGGTGTTGGCCCCCGTACGGGCCGGGTCGACGGTGACGCGGGCGGTGCCGCGCCCGTTGGTCCCGCCGGTGTCGTAGGCGATGCTCACCTCGGCCGGGCCGGCGGCCGGTGCGGCGGGCGCCCCGGACCGCTTCTGCTCCGCCTCGGCGCGGCCGGGCTGGGTGCCGGTGAGCAGGGTGGTGACGGCCAGCACGGCCACGGCGACGGCCGCCTCGGCGAGGACCGAGCGCCGCAGGCCGCTGCGGTGCGCGTCGGCGTCGCGCCGGCGCCGCCCCTCGGCCTTCGCCAATGCCGCGCGCTGCCGTGCGAGCTGGGCGGCGCGTACGGGATCGCCCGCGCCGGCCCGGCCGGCCGGAACCCCGGCGGATTTCTTCGCGGCCGCCCTCGGCGCCGCGACGTCCGCGAGCCGGCCGGTCCACCGCCGCGAGAGGAAGGCGGCGGCCAGCAGGACGGCGACCAGCGCCGTCTTCAGCAGCAGCCACCGCCCGTACTCCGTTCCCGTCAGCGAGCTCCACGAGAAGCCGGCCTGCCGCCAGGTCTGGTAGAGCCCGGTGGCCGCCAGCACGCCCACCGACGCGAACGCCATCCGCGAGAAGCGCTGCACCGCCGCCCGGCGGACCGTATCGCCCGACCAGAGGGCGGCCAGCAGCGCCGCGAGCCCGCCCAGCCAGACCGCCGCGGCCAGCAGGTGGGCGACGTCCACCGGCACCGCCAGCCACGGCTGGATGCCGGCGGAGGCGTGCTCGGCCATCGCCCAGGTCGCCGCCAGCCCGGCCGCCACGACCGCGCCGCCGGCGCCCAGCCCCCAGGCCGTGCCGCGCCCGCGCTCCGGAGCGGCCCCGCCGTCCTCGCGGCTGTGGGTGCCGAACAGCACCGCCAGGAACACCGCCGCCGCGCTCAGCAGCAGCAGCCGGGACAGCAGCGCCGCCCCGGGCTTGGTGGACAGCGCGTCGCCCAGCAGCGACAGGTCCGCCACCGACCCCAGGCCCTTGCCGCCGGCGTACGCGCCCCGCAGCAGCAACAGCACGGTCGTCGAGACGAACAGGGCGACCCAGCCGCCCACCGCTACCCGCTGCACGGCCCGCGACGAGCGGCACACGCCGGCGAAGACGGCGCCGCCGACGAGCAGGACGAAGCCCCCGTACGCGGCGAAGCGGCCGATGCCGTAGAAGGCGTCGACGGCCGGGTCGATGCCGCCGGCGGCCGACGCCGCCGCGACCGTCGTCTCCGACGGCGCCCCCACCGAGAAGGTGAAGGCCCCGGCCACCGGGTGGCTGTCGGCCGAGACCGCCTGCCACGCCACGGTGTACGTGCCGTCGGCGATCCCCGCGCGCAGCGCGACGGCGGCCGTCTCCGACCTGCCGCCCACGTGCTCCGGCGCGCCCTGGTCGACGCGTTCGCCGCGCGGGTCGAGGACCCGCACGGAGTCGGCGCCGAGCAGCACGCCCTCGGAGAAGGTGAGCCGGACCTGCCGGGGCGCGCTCGCCACCACCGAGCCGTTGGCGGGGTCGGTGGCGGTGAGCGCGGCGTGCGCCGACGCGGTGCCCGCGCCGGCCGTCCACGTCCACAGCAGCGCGGCGAGGAGGGTGCCGAGGAGCGACACCGTGCGCCGCGCGGCGGTCGGGGTCCTCATCGTGACCTCAGTCCTTGGGGCGGAAGGTGGTGCTCTCGACCGGCACCTGGATCCGGATGGGCGCCGAGGCGGCGAAGTGCAGGGTGAACTCGACCTTCTCGCCGGTCTTCGGCTTGTGGTCGAGCGTGCCCAGCATCAGGTGGGTGCCGCCGCGCGCGAGCGACAGCCTGCCCTTGGCGGGCACCTCCAGCGTCTCCGCGTGCTTCATCCGCGCGCCCTCGGTGGTGTGCAGGGTGACGTCGCGGGAGAGCGGGCTGGTGACCTTGGTGAGCCGGTCGGCCTTGCCGCCGTCGTTGACGACGGTGAAGTACGCGGCGGCCATGTCGGCCATCGCGGGCTCCGGCAGGTAGGCGCCGCTGACGGACAGTTCGGGCTTGTCGCCGGCCAGGGCGTTCTTCTCCGACTGGCAGCCGGTGACCAGCAGCAGGCCGCCGGCGAGCAGCAGCGGCAGGGCGGCGGCGGTGGCGACGGTGGACTTGCGCATCACGGGTTCTCCCCCTTGACGATCTTCGGGAGATCCTTGGCGTACTGCTCGGACGTGGTGGAGGCGGTGTAGATCCAGTGCCCGCCGTCGTCCTTCGGCGAGAAGCCGACGACCTCGGCGCCGTGGCTGACCGTCACGGAGCCGTCCTTCTCCTTCTTGGGCGGCTCGACCAGGATGCCCAGCGGCTTGGCCGCCGCCTGGATGGTGGCGAAGTCGCCGGTCAGGCCGACGATGTCCTGCCCGCCCTGCGCGTCCAGCCACTCGCGCATCCGCTTGGGGGTGTCGCGCTCGGGGTCGGTGGTGACGAAGACGACCCGCAGCTTCTCCTGGTCGGCCTTGGAGAGCTTCTTCTCGGCGGCGGCGATGTCGGAGACGACCGTCGAGCAGACGTCGGGGCAGTAGGTGTAGCCGAAGTAGAGCAGGACCGGGTGGCCCTTGGTCTCCTTGACCAGCTCGAACTTCTTCTCCGACGTGTCGGTCAGGACCAGGTCGGGCTTGGCCTTGGGCGCGTCGAGGACGATCGCGCCGGCCTTGGTGGGCTCGACGGAGACGTCGGCCGCGGGCTTGTCGCCCGCATCGCCGGAGCCGCCGCAGGCGGTCAGGGTGAGCACGGCGGCTATGGCGATCGCCGCGCCCGCGAACGTGGTGCGCATGGAGTGCTTCTCCAGAGAGGGTCGGTGCCGCCCGGCCCGGCGGGCGCGTTCGTACGCGCCGCCGGACCGGGCGTGGCCGTGCGGTGGACCGGACGCCGTGACGCCGGCGGAGTGCCGGCGGCGTCGGCGGAAGGTCAGGCGGAGGCGCGGCGGCGGCCGGCGAGCACGCCGAAGACGACGCCGGCCACGCCCACGACGATGCCGGCGGCGCCCAGGACGCGGGCGGTGGTGTCGGAGCCGCCCTCGGAGCCGGCGGCCTTCTCGGTGGTGGCGGACGCCGCCTCGGCCTTGGGGCCCTTGTCGTCGGCGGCGTTCTTCTCGCCGGGCTTCGCGGCCTTGTCGACGAGCTTGAGGACCGGGGCCGGGTGCTCGGCTTCGTGGCCGCCGGGCTTGGACGGGTCGATCCAGCGGACGACGTCGTCGTCGGAGTACGTCTGCAGGGCCTTGAAGACCAGCTCGTCGGCGTCGGTGGGCAGCTGGCCGACCGACAGCGGGAACTGCTGGAACTGGCCGGGCTCGATCTTGCCGCCGGTCCAGGTGACCTTGCTGACGGCCTCCTCGATCGTCTTGCCGTGCATCTGCAGCGGCTTGTCGAGCTTGGTCTTCTCGACCTTGACCTCCCAGCCCGGCACCGCCTGCGGCATCACCGAGGCCAGCGGGTGCTTGGGGTCGAGGTTGAGCTCGAGCTTCACCGTCGAGGCGTCGTCCTTCTCGTTGGGCACCTTGATGTTGATGGTGCTGTAGCCGCCCTTCTCGGCGGTGCCGGGCTGCACACCGACGTGCGCGGAGGCAGGGCCGGCGAGCAGCAGCACGCCACCGGCGGCGAGGGCGGCGACGAGGGAGGCACGGGCGGTACGGACACGCGATGCGTTCATGGGACAACACTCCACGGCAGGAAGGGATGAGGGTGGGGGTGGCGCGCGTGCGGCGGCGCCGCGACCGCCCTCCCGCCCCTGTCGGGCAGTGGTGCGTCGCGTCGTCAGGCCGCGAGAACGCAGCGCGGCGGGCCCCGCCTGATCACGGAATGCCGTAGTTCCGGCGCCCTGAGCGGGGATTCGTCGTCCGCGCGCGTGCGGCGCGCCGGAACGGCGGGCGACGCGGGCGCCCGCAGGCCCACGAGCACCAGGGCGGCGCCCAGCGCCCGGACGAGCGCGGCGTCCACGACGTCGCGCGCGGAGCGCGCCGACAGCCGCACCAGCCGCCACAGCGCGGCCTCGCCGCGGCGCAGCAGCCAGCCGACGGCCAGGGCGGCGAGCAGGTGGCCGAGCACCATCGGCAGCGACGGCAGCAGGGCGTGCGGGAACGCGGCCGAGGCGCCGCCCGTGGCGGGCGCCGGCGCGGCCGGACCCATCGGGTGGACGGACGGGTCCAGCCCGGCGTCGGTGATGACCCGTCGGGCCTGGGCGGCCGACATCGGGCGCTGATCGCAGATCAGCTGCCCGGCGAAGTGGACGAGGTGGCCCTCGGAGGGGACGGCCCGGCCGGAGGTTCCGGCGCCGCGCTGCCCGAGCCCGAAGAGTGTGTGGAGGGCGAGCTGCCCCACGGCCAGGAAGGCCGTGATGCCCGGCAGCGAGCGCTCCCGGCCGGCCAGTGGTACGACCGCCGCGAGGACGAGCGCGAAGCCCGCGCCCAGCGTCCACAGCGGGACGCTCGCGCAGGACGCCAGCACGTGCCCGCCTGCGGACAGCAGAACGCAGACCGCGGTGAACACCGCGGCCCGGATCAGTCGCAGATCGGCGCCGGCGCGCGCGACGGGGTGAGGCATGGCGGCGCCATCATCCCATCGGGCCGACCGGATCCCTACGGCAGGGGCTTGATCACCGGGGGCCGCCCGGCCCGGTCCGTCACCCGGATCACCGGGGCCGCCCGGCCCGGTCGGTCACCCGGTCCCCGTACACGCCCTCACCCACACGGCGCGTCGGCCGAATGAGCGGTCTCACAGTCCCGGCAGGCTTACCGCATGCCTCACCCGGCTATACGTATCGGTATGTCGAGCCGCAGCCAGGAGGCTGAGCATGAGCATTTGGTGGTCACTCCACTTGCGGCGCGAGGCCGCGAGCGTTCCGCTCGCCAGGCGGCTCCTGATCGGTGCCATGGAGACGGCCGGGGTCGACCCGGAGACGTCCTACGACCTCGCGGTCGCCCTCAGCGAAGCGTGCGCCAACGCCGTCGAGCACGGCGGTGACGCCTCGACCGGCTATCGCGTCACCGCCCTCATCGACGGCGACACCTGTCGCATCGAGGTCACCGATTCCGGGCCCGGATTCTCCGGACGCTCGCGACCGGGCCGCAGGCCGGCCCCCCCGACGCGCGAAAGGACCCCGGCCTCGGTTCACGACGAACACGGCCGGGGTCTCTTTCTGATCGCCTCCCTCACCGACCACGTGCGCGTCCGCAACCGCCCGGGCCGGCAGGGCGCGGTGGTGAGCTTCGACAAGATCCTCAAGTGGCGCGACGGAGCGCCCCCGGCGGCGGCCCTGCTGAAGGCGTCCTGACCCGCCGCCGGTGCTCCGCGCGCAGCGGCCCGCCGGTCATGGGACCGACAGGCTCGCCGGTCAGGAGACCGACAGGGCCAGCGGATGGATCTCGTCCGCGGGGTGACCGGCCCGCGTGTGGACGCGCTGGACGGCCTCCTCGGAGGGGCCCTCGGACAGGCAGTAGACGGTGCCCGACGACGGGTCCGCCCAGGCCCGCTGGAAGTGGACGCCTTCCTCGCGTTCGATGGCCAGGTCCGCCCGGTGCGCCTCCGCGAGCTGCTTCTGGCTGACGCCCTGCATGCCGTGATGGACGTCCATGAACAGGGTCATGACCGGGCACCTCCCTTGGTGCGAATGTCCTCTACGCCCATCATCCGCCCGTCGGCGCCCGCCCGCCGCCCGGCCCGTGACGCGCGCGACCCCGTGGCCCGCCGGTGCGGGCCACGGGGTCGCCGGAGGCGGTGGGGCTCAGCCCTGGGTGCCCTTGAGGGCCGCCATCCAGGCCTCGACGTCGGCCGACGTGCGCGGCAGACCGGCGGAGAGGTTCCGGTTGCCGTCCTCGGTGACGAGGATGTCGTCCTCGATGCGGACGCCGATGCCGCGGTACTCCTCGGGCACGGTGGTGTCGTCGGCCTGGAAGTACAGGCCGGGCTCCACGGTCAGCACCATGCCGGGCTCCAGGACGCCGTCGACGTAGGTCTCCGTGCGGGCGACCGCGCAGTCGTGGACGTCCAGGCCGAGCATGTGGCCGGTGCCGTGCAGGGTCCAGCGGCGCTGCAGGCCCAGCTCCAGGACGCGCTCGACCGGGCCCTCGACCAGGCCCCACTCGACGAGCTTCTCGGCCAGGACGCGCTGGGCGGCGTCGTGGAAGTCGCGGTACTTCGCGCCCGGCACGACCGCCGCGATGCCGGCCTCCTGCGCCTCGTACACCGCGTCGTAGATCTTGCGCTGCAGCTCGGTGTACGTGCCGTTGATCGGCAGCGTGCGGGTGACGTCGGCGGTGTAGAGGGTGTGGGTCTCCACGCCGGCGTCCAGCAGGAGCAGCTCGCCGGAGCGGACCGGGCCGTCGTTGCGCACCCAATGCAGGGTGGTGGCGTGCGGGCCGGCGGCGCAGATGGAGCCGTAGCCGATGTCGTTGCCCTCGACGCGGGCGCGCAGGAAGAACGTTCCTTCGATGTAGCGCTCGCTGGTCGCCTCGGCCTTGTCGAGGACCTTCACGACGTCCTCGAAGCCGCGGACGGTGGAGTCGACGGCCTTCTGCAGCTCGCCGATCTCAAACGCGTCCTTCACCAGGCGCTGCTCGCTGATGAAGACCCGCAGCTCCTCGTCGCGCTCGGCGGTGGCGTTGCCGCCGGGGTTGTCCGTCAGGGCCGCCTCGATGCCCGCGTCGTGGCCGCGGACGTTGCGGACGGGGCCGGTGGCCTCGCGCAGGGCGTCGGCCAGCTCGCGGACGTCCTTGGCGGGCAGGCCCAGCAGGAGCTCGGCCTCGGTCAGGCTGTGGCGGCGGCCGACCCACAGCTCGCCCTGGCCGTCGAGCCAGAACTCGCCGTTCTCACGGTCGGAGCGGGGCAGGAGGTAGAGCGTCGCCGTGTGGCCCTCCGGGCCCGTGGGCTCGAGCACCAGGACGCCGTCCTGGGTCTGGTCGCCGGTGAGGTAGACGTACTCGGTCGAGGCGCGGAAGGCGTACTCGGTGTCGTTCGAGCGGGTCCTGAGGTTGCCCGCCGGGATCACCAGCCGCTCGCCGGGGAATCGGGCGGACAGCTCGGCGCGGCGGCGCGCGGTCTCGGCGGCCTGGGGTATCGGCTGGAGATCACGCAGCTCGGTGTCGGCCCATCCGGACTTCATGTTCTCGGCGAGCTCGTCGGAGACGGCGGGGTAGAGGCCGTTCTTCCGCTGCTTGATCGGCTCGTCGCCTTCGGGGTTCTCGGGCGCGGGCTGCTGCTCGGTCACTGGTTTTCCTCCTCGAACGGGGCCGCTTTCCATCGTATGTGCGGAGGAATGCGGCCGAGAAGGCCATGACCGATGGCGATCGAAGACCGGGCGCGACAGGGGTCGCGCTCAGTCGAAGTGCGCCACCAGCAGGACGACGTCCTCGTCGCCCGGCCCGGCGGGCCCGTCCGGCAGGACCGTGCGCAGCACGTGGTCCGCGATCGCCTCCGGATCCCTCCGCGCGGACCGCGGCACGCTCGCCGCCGCCGAGTGCAGCCGGGCGAAGGACCGGTCCATGGCGTCGCCGGGGCGGTTGAGCAGACCGTCGCTGTAGAAGAGGAGCGTTTCTCCGGGTGCCGGTTCGATTTCCACGCTGGGGGCCTCCCAGCAGGCGAGCATGCCCAGCGGCGCCGAGAGCGAGGTCTCCACGTACTCGGCGCGGTCCGCGCCGATGATCAGCGGCGAGCAGTGCCCGGCGCCGGCGACGACGACCTTGCGGGTGCCCGGCTCGCAGTACGCGAAGAGGGCGGTCGCGGTGCGGGTCGGCTCGGTCAGCCTGAGCAGCAGTTCGAGGTCGGACAGGACGGCGACCGGATCCTCACCCTCTATGACGGCGTACGCGCGCAGGGAGGCCCTCAGCCGTGCCGTGGCGGCCGTCGCCCCGGGCCCGGAGCCGCTGATCCCGCCGATCGCGAGGCCCAGCGCCCCCTCCGGCAGGGACAGCGCGTCGTACCAGTCGCCGCCGCCCTGCGGCCCGGTGCGGTGCCGGACGGCCAGCCGGATGCCGGGCACCCGGGGCAGCCGGCCGGGCAGCAGCTCCTCGCGCAGGGCGCCCAGGGTGCGGCGGGCGCGGGTCAGTTCCAGGAGCCGGACGAGGTGCTCGGCGGCGTAGCCGCAGTAGAGGCCGGCCAGATGGCGCTGGCGTTCGGTGGGCTCGGCGGGTTCGTCGTAGAGCCATACGGCCGCGCCGACGCGGCCGGCGGAGGGGGTTTCGCCGGTGGGGGCGGCCGCCGACTCCAGGGGGAGTGCGTAGCTGGCGGCGTAGCCGAGGCGGGCGGCGACCTCGCGGTGGCGGGGTCGAGGTCGTCCTCGCCCGGGATGTCGGGGTGGGCCCTGCCGGAGCGGTCGCCCACGGGCGGGAGGTCGTCGAGGAGGCGGACGTAGGGGCCGGGGGCGGAGGCCGGGTCGTGCGGGATGGTCTCGAGGTGGCCGATGTCGGCGTGGCCCAGGCCCAGGCCCACGGTCAGCGGGTGCCCGCCGTGGTGGTCGGGGTGGAGGGTGACCAGGCCGCGTCCGGCGCCCATGAGCGAGGCCCCGGCACGCAGGAGTTCGCGCAGGGCGCCTTCCAGCTCCGAGGTCCGGGTCAGGCGCTCGGTCAGCTCCTGGAGCGTGGTCAGGTCGGAGACCCAGCCCGCGAGGCGGTCCTGCACCGGGGGTCGGCGGTGGCGCAGGAGGTGGGGGCGGAAGGGGGAGGAGGAACCGCAGGGGCGGAAGTGTGGGCGGGAGCGGGCACCGAGGGATCGATTCCGGCCACTTTCGGCAGGTGGGGCGCGTTCATGGCCGTCCGCTCCGGCCGAGCCGTGCGGGGCCGCCCCGGGGGCCGGGGCGCCGATCGGGTCGGGGCAGCCCGCCGAGCGCTCTCGACCAGCTGCTTGGCCTGGGCGTTCTGCGTGACTGCATCGCAAACCCCCTGTCGTGTCGCTTGCGAGCGGTGCTCCACATGTACACGCCCGGGCAAGGGAATGTCCAGCATTGGACCAGTGGGATTGGTGGTGTCTGATGGGGTTCCGTGCCTCTGGAGGAAGCCGTAAAGTTTGGCCGGAAAATAGTGCCCTGACCCTCGATTTGCGATCGACTGGCCTCGCTCCAACAACGCGTCACACCCGGCACGGTGGGTACGTACTCGGAGAAGGGCAGGGGCAGTTGGGGCCGCCCCGCAACCCGGCGGCGGACCTGAGCGTCCTATCGGTCGACGGCCACGCCCATCCCCGAGCGGCGTGGGGCAACCCATGCCGCAGGCGAGGGGCGCACCGGTTCAGCACGAAGCGCCATACGCGCGCCACCCCCCGCCAGGTTTCACGCTCGGCCCGCGGCGTGATGCGCTGCGTGTGTCTACGCAGTGACTCGTGATCCACGTGGTGTGCCGGCCCGAGGGGCCACGGCGCGTTGAGTACCGCGCCGAGCAGTGCCCGTAGTGCCATGTAGCCCTCGCGCTTCCAGGGGCTACGCGTTCCATGCAGTCCAGGCGGTGCCCGCGGCTTCCGCAACCCCTGCGGTGCTCGCGGTTCATGTCAGCGTGTTCAGTTGTGCGATACGGCCCTTGCCCCCAGGCAAGGACCCACCTTCGGCGTTCACGGAAAGGAACGAGCGCTCATGCGCGAGATCCTCGGAAGGCGACGCAGGCTCTCCCTCCGGCGGGCCGGTCGGTCCGCGGTGCTCACCGCGGCCCTGACCTACGCCACGGAGTGGCAGTGGCCCGTACTCCCCGGTGTGGGCCTGCGGCCCGGCATCGGCCGCGTGCGCGAGTGCGGCTGCCCTGATCCGGAGTGCGTGGTGCCGGGCGCCCACCCCTTCGACCCCGGCCTGCTGGCCGCCACCACCGACGCGCGGATGGTGCGCTGGTGGTGGACCAACCGGCCCGAGGCCCCCGTCGTGCTGGCCACCGGCGGCCGCGCGCCCTGCGCGGTGAGCCTGCCCGCCGTCGCCGGCGCCCGCGCGCTGGCGGCCTTCGACCGCGCGGGCGTGCGGCTGGGCCCGGTGGTGGCCACCCCCACCCGCTGGTCCCTGCTGGTGGCCCCGTACTCCCTCGAGGTCCTCGGCGAGCTGTTGCACCGCCAGGACTGGGTGCCGAGCTCGCTGCGCTTCCACGGCGAGGGCGGCTACGCCGTCCTGCCGCCGTCCCCCACGGGCGCCGGCCGGGTCCGCTGGGAACGCGCGCCCAGGCCGGCCGGGGCCGTGGCCGGGCGCGGCGGAAGGCCGGGCTCCGGACGGCGTGTTGACGGTCTCGCGCGGCCCTGGCTGCCCGATGTGGCGACGGTCGTCGACGTCCTGGTGGAGCAGAGCGCGAACACGGGCACGCCTGGTGGCGACGGCAGCAAGCTGGCGTACTGACCGCCGGCGCGGTGAACGGAGCGGCCGGCTCCGGCAGGCGGACGTGAGGGCGCGTACGGACGGGAGACGCCCGCGCTCTCACTCTTACGGGTGCAAGCCGCTCCGAGAACCGCAGGAAACGGGCGTGCGAGGGCGCTGAGAGCGCGGTCGTGCCCGTATGTTCGGAGCAAGGCCGTATCGGGCGCCTGTCACAGGACCGCCGACGGCCCGGCGGGGCATGCGTGCGTGCGTTCCGATCGCGAACGCACGAATACGTCCTCGCGATCAATCCGTTCCCGCCGCGCGAGCGCGCCGCCGTCCCCTTCGGCGGCGTGCGCGCTTCCGTGGCGCATCGCAGGCGAAGTGCAGGTGGGTCCGATGGTGCGTGCGTCCAGTGCCTCCAGTGTGTCCGGCTCGGTTCGGCGGCGTGCGGTGAACTTCCGCATGATCGCTCTCGCGAGCACGGTGGTCCTGGCCGTCGTGCTGCCGCTGGCGGTCGCCTCGGCAGGTCCGGTGGTGCGGCGCGCGGAACCGGGCAGGTCCCCGGCCGGCGGCACCGGACGCGGCGGCTCCGGCGCCGCGGGCCCCTCCGGCGCGTACGCCCCGTACGGCGGCTCCGGCGAGAAGGCGGTCGCCGGCGACGTCCTGGGGAGCCGGCTCTCCTCCGACGGACTGATGGGCGCCGGGCCGGACGACGGCGACCGGGGCATCGCCCGCTGCGGCCCCGAACTCACCGCCCCCGAAGGCGTGGAGGCCCAGACCTGCGTCCTTGAACAGGCGAACGACACCTGGGCCCGGACCTACTACCGCAACGCCACGGGCACCCCTCTGACCGGCGTCCTGACCCTCATGGGCCCGGCCGGGCGGACCGTGCAGGTGAATTGCGGCATGGCCGCAACCGATGATCCGGACATGTGCGAGACGCCCCACGAACCGACGGTGCGCGGACATGGCTCGTATGCAGCGGTCGCGGAGATCGCCTCGGCGGACGGGAAGCTTCTCCTCCGCTCCGGCAGCAACTCGCCGGAACCCGAAGAGGATTGATCGCACGCCCACCGCCCACCGCGCACTCCGGCGGAGCGCCCCGGCGGAGTGCACCCCGAGGGGACATCGGGCGCGGTCCGGCGAGCGGTCCGCACGCCCTGCGGGGAGGGGGAGTACGGGCCGGCGAGGTGGCATCGTCGCAGGTGAGGCGCCCTGGGGTCGGCCTTGGGTCCGCCCGGGGGCGGTCTGTCCGGCGGCGGGCGCAGGGAGTCGCGGAAGGGGCGTGCACGCGGGCGGCGGGGCGCGGGCGGCTTTCGAGGGCTCGCGGAGGACGACCCTGCATCGGTCAGGTGTTCGTCCTGGTGCCGGTCCGGTGCTGCTCGGATGTGCGCCCGGAGTCCGTCACGGGGCGCTCCGCGGCCGGTGCGGGGGCGGAGCGGGGACGGCGTGTGCCCGGTGGCCCGGCGATGTCCGAGGGCCTCGGCCGGCGGGCGTCCTCCGCGGGTCCGTACCGGTCCGGGCATGGAAACGCCCGGTCGCTGGCGACGGGGGATGCACCAGCGACCGGGCTTTTAGAACCGTAACAAGAGATCGGCGGTTCGCAAATTCGATCGTGGATTTCCGGACGCCGATTTCCGGTCTGGCAGCGGGAGTTGTGACAGGAGTCACGCGCTTTGACTCGTCGTTTACCCGCCGCCCTCACCGGAATCCAAACCTCCGCCCGCGTGACGCGGCGCGACGGAATCGATTCGGCGTCCGGGGCGCCCACGATCGGCGCCCACGTGGCCGGGTCTCGCCCAACCTCGCGGGCGCTATCGCCGTCAGTTCAGCGTGACCTGACGGCTCGTAAGGCCCGCGCGGGCGCGCCGCTCGTCGGCGGTCAGCGGGGACCCGTCCGCCAGTGCCCCGGCCAGCCGTTCGGCGAACGCGTGGGCCGGCTTCTCGATGTCCGCCGCGCCCATGCCGCTCGGCAGGTCCCACACCGGCACGGTCAGCCCGTGCGCGCGGAACGACCCCACCAGGCGGGTGCCCTCGCCCAGCGAGGTGCCGCCCGCGGCGTGCAGTCGCGCGAGGGCGTCCAGCAGCGTCTCCTCGGGGTGGGTCATGACCCAGCGCAGGTGGTTCTTCTCCGGCGTCTCGCACCAGTACGCGGCGTCCAGGCCGGACAGCCGGACGGTCGGGATCGCGGCGGCGTTGGCGCGCTCCAGGGAGGCCGCCACCTCGCCGGTGGCGTTCTCGGCGTTCTCCACCCAGAACTCGAAGCCCGTGTGCACGACCGGCTCGAACGGCCCCTCGGGGTCCAGCAGGTCCTGCAGGCGCGGGCCCTCGGCGCCGTGGCGCTCGGCGGCGACCGGCGTGCCGGGCTCGGCGGCCAGGGCGCGCCGCAGCGTGTCGGCGAGGTCGCGGCTGAGGTCGCCGGTGGGGGTGTCGTTCTGCAGCCCCAGCAGCACCGAGCCGTTGTCGCGGCGCAGCGCGGGCCACGCCATCGGCAGGACGGTCGCGAGCGTCACGGAGGGCACGCCCTCGGGCAGGCCGCCCTTGAGCTTCAGCTCCACGGTCGCGGCGGGCACCAGCTCGCGCAGGGCGACCCAGTCGGCCTCGCCGGGCAGCCCCTCGAAGGGGCGTCGCACCAGCTCGGCCACGGCGTGCGAGGCCTCACGGCCGTGACAGGCCTTGTAACGCCGGCCCGAGCCACAGGGGCAGGGCTCGCGGGCGCCGACGACGGGGATCGGCGCGTCGCCGGCCTGCGGCTTGGCGGCAGCCTGGGTCTGGGGGCGGCGCTTCTTGGCCATGGTGTGCGTGTCTCCCGATCGGTGCGTCCGGCTCGTGTGCCTGGCGGCATCACTTCGTTGACGGGCGCGAGCCTAGCGCCCGGCGTGCGGTGCGACGGGGCACGCGCGCGAGCCGGGCGAACCGGGTCGGGAAGAGGTGGAGGGGAGGAAGAGGGCGCGGAGTCGGCGACGGGCGGCCAGGCCTCGGCTAGGCCGGTTCGTCGAGGTCGGAGTAGAGGAGGAGCGGGTCCACGTCGACGCGCGTAGCGAAACCGGCACGCGCGGAGAGCGCCGCCCATACGGTCACCTCGCCGCAGGCGTCCCGTACGCCCCAGTCCTGGGAGAGCGCGTTGATGATGTTCAGGCCTCGGCCACCGCGCGCGGTGACGGACGGAGTGGCCGGAAAGGGCCGGGTCGGACCGCCGCCGTCGGTGACCTCGACGGTGAGCCTGCCGCGGGCGTCGACCCGCCAGGCGGCGCGGAAGGCGCCGTCCGTTCCCAGGCCTCTGTCGCCGTTCTCCCGGCTCAGCGGGCGACCGTGCCGGTACGCGTTGCTGAGCAACTCCGAAAGGATCAGTACGGCGTCGTCGATGACCGTGTCCGGTACCCCACCGGCGCGCAGATCCTCGCGCATCCGGTGTCTCGCCTCGCCCACACCGGCGGGACCATGGGGTACGGCCATGATCGACGACGTGGGCACCTCCTGTGCCACCACCAACGCCACCCCCGAGACCTCCTTTGCCCCACGTCAGGGGATGGATGCCCCAATGGACTGGACCGGAAACCGGCCATCCTTCACCGGGTGGGGCACTCGCGCGGGTCGAATACGTACCGAACGCGCCGGTGCACTCCATGTAATGGGCGCCGCCCGGCACCCGTGGTGCCACGATCGTCAGCGGCGCCCGAGCTGCGTCAGGACGGCTTTCGGCCGGTTGGTGATGACCGCGTCCACGCCGAGGCGGGCGCACAGCTCGACGTCCTCGGGTTCATTGACCGTCCAGACGTGCACGCGGTTGCCCGCGCGGTGCAGCCGGGCCACGTACTCGGGGTGGTTGCGCACGATCCGGATGCTCGGCCCGGCGATGTCGACGCCCGCCGGCAGCCGGCCGTCGCGGTAGCGGAGGGAGAGGAACTGCATCAGATAGACGGTGGGCAGGGCGGGAGCCGCCGCCCGGACCCGGTGCAGGGACCTGGCCGAGAAGCTCATCACCCGTACGGGCGAGGGGTCGTCCCGGGGCGGGTCGGCGAGGCCGAAGCGGCCGAGCAGGGCCAGCAGCCGCTCCTCGACCTGGCCGGCCCAACGGGTGGGGTGTTTGGTCTCGATGGCGAGCTCCACGCGCCGCCCCGAGTCGGCGACGAGCTCGAGGAGGCGCTCGAGGGTGAGGACCGAGGTGTGCTCGCGGTTGTCGCGCTCGGGGTCGCGGTCGGGCGCCTCGTGCTCGCCGGTCGGCGCCTTCCAGGATCCGAAGTCGAGCGCCGCGAGGTCGGCGAGCTCGAGGGTGGAGACGGCGCCGCGGCCGTTGGAGGTGCGGTTGACCCGGCGGTCGTGCACGCAGACCAGGTGGCCGTCGGCGGTCAGCCGTACATCGCACTCCAGCGCGTCCGCGCCGTCCTCGATCGCCTTGCGGTAGGCCGCCAGCGTGTGCTCGGGGGCGTCGTCCGAGGCTCCGCGGTGGGCGACGACGTCGAGGGGACGGCGCTCGGGGCGGTCGTTCCCGGCCGGGTACGCGTAGGTCACCGCGTTATGGTGCCACCGGCTGGCACAATCCCGCATGCGGTCCAATTTGTCCCATAGTAAGGGCGGGCCGCCGAGGTCACAGGCTGCGCTTACGGTGGTCTGACGCGCCATGGGAAAAGCTGGTCGCAGACATATGCGAGCGTGGCCGGAAATCGCGACCGACCTGACGTGCACCTGATTGAGGAGACGACGACTGTGAGCACCGAGAACGAGGGCGCCGCCCGTCCGGCTGACGCCGGGCTGGACAAGGCGGCTCCGTCCGAGGGCGTCATGCCACAGGCGCCCGCCACCGATCGGACGGCGCAGCTTCCGGCCGTTCCGGCCGAGCCTCCGCTCGCTCCGCCCGCGCCGGCGGCCCCCGAGGCCACGACGCCCCCGCGGCCCGACGAGGCGACCGCGGCCACGGGCGGTACGGAGGGCACTGCCGGCACTGCCGGCGCCGGCGGCCAGGTGGTGCCGCCGCCCACCGCCGACCCGTACGCCCAGGCGGCGCCCACCGGACAGTTCCCCGCGGCCCCGCCCGCCCCCAGGACTCCGCCGCGTTCGCGGCCGCGCCCGGCGCACCGGGTGCCCCGGCGGGCGCCCCGGCCGCCGCGCCCGGCGGCTGGTACGGCGGCGCCGACGCGCCCCCGCCCTACGGCGCCACGCCCGCGCCCTGGGGTGCGCCCGTACCGCCGAAGCGCAAGCGTTCCGGCGGACTCGTCGCGGCCGTCGTCGCGGCGGCCCTGATCGCCGGCGGCGTCGGCGGCGGCGTCGGGTACTGGGCGGCCGACAAGGGGGTCGGCGAGAGCTCGACCACGCTCTCCTCCTCCGGCGACCCGAAGACCGAGAGCCGCAGCCCCGGCTCGGTCGCGGACATCGCGAGCAAGGCGCTGCCGAGCGTCGTGACCATCGAGGCGCAGAGCAGCAACGGCGAGGGCGGCACGGGCACCGGCTTCGTCTACGACAAGCAGGGCCACATCCTCACCAACAACCACGTCGTCGCCTCGGCCGCCGACAGCGGCAAGCTCGCGGTGACCTTCTCGGACGGCAAGCAGTACGACGCCGAGGTGGTCGGCCGCGCGCAGGGCTACGACGTCGCGGTCATCAAGCTGAAAAATCCTTCCGGCGCGAAGCTCCGGCCGCTCCCGCTCGGCGACTCCGACCGTACGGCCGTCGGTGACGCGACCGTCGCCATCGGCGCCCCGTTCGGCCTGTCCGGCACCGTCACCACCGGCATCGTCAGCGCCAAGAAGCGGCCGGTGGCCTCCAGCGACGGCGGCAACGGCAAGGCCTCGTACATGAGCGCCCTGCAGACGGACGCCTCGATCAACCCCGGCAACTCCGGCGGCCCCCTGCTCAACGCCCAGGGCGCGGTCATCGGCATCAACTCCGCCATCCAGTCCGCGGGCGGCGGCGGTGGCGGCTTCGGCGGCGGCCAGGGCCAGGCCGGCAGCATCGGCCTCGGCTTCGCGATCCCGGTCAACCAGGCGAAGAACGTCGCCGAGCAGCTGATCAAGTACCGCACGCCCGTCTACCCGGTCATCCAGGCGACGGTGAACATGAAGGACACCGGCCAGGGCGCCAAGATCGACGGCAGCGGCTCGGAGGCCGTCACCCCGGGCGGCCCGGCGGACAAGGCCGGCCTCAAGGCCGGCGATGTGATCACCAAGCTGGACGACACCAAGATCGACAGCGGTCCGACCCTGATCAGCGAGATCTGGACCCACCGCCCCGGCGACAAGGTCACGGTCACCTACACCCGCGACGGCAAGACCACCACGGCGCAGATCGTCCTCGGCGAGCGCCGGGGCGACAACAGCTGACCCTCCGGGTTCTTCGGGGCGGCGCCGGGTGCGGCGGCCGGCGTGCGTCTTTCAGGTGACGTCGGCCCGCCGGGCGATCGTCCGGCGGGCTGGGCTGGAAGACGTACGGGTGGCCCCCCGGACGGGGCGGCCCGGACCCCGACGACGAGCGAAGGCCCCGCCCATGCCGACCGACGACACCGACGACACCGTGAACCGGTTCCTGAACGCCGCGAGCCCGGCCGCCCGGGAGAAGATCCGGCAGCTGCCGCCGGGAGAGCAGGAGAAGCTCGCCGCCGCGTGGGAGGCCGAGCTGGCCGAGGACACCGACCTCGACACCCTCAGCGAACTCTCCCCGGCGGCCGCCGAGAGCGAGGCGGCCGAACGCGTCGTCCAGAACCTCCCCTGAACCGCCCCTGAGCCTCCCCTGACGCCGCGTCCCCTCTCCGTCGCCCCCGGCCCGAGCACCCAACCCGGCCCGGCCGAGGGCCATTAGGCCCGGCCGCCAGCCGACCACGATCCCGGCACCGGGTACGCTGGTCCCCGCGTCATCCCCCGTGGACGACGTGGGGAGGCTTGCCCGAGCGGCCTAAGGGAACGGTCTTGAAAACCGTCGTGGCAGCGATGTCACCGAGGGTTCAAATCCCTCAGCCTCCGCCGCTCCTGCGTTGCCGCAGGTCAAAAGGGGCGCCCCAAGTCGGGGCGCCCCTTTCGCGCTCTGTCAGAAGAGGTCGCGGTACTGGTCGAAGCCGGTGCCGATCTTGGCCTTGGGCTTGAACGGCGAGGCCGCCTTGCCCGTGCCCTTGTACAGGTACAGGTCGCCCTTGGGGTTGCGGGCGAGCAGGTCGCTGTGACCGTCGCCGTCCACGTCACCCGTGGCCACCAGCTTGTTGAACTGGTTCCAGGCGGGGCCGACCTTGACCTTGGGGGCGAACGGCTTCCGCAGGTCGCCCGTGCCCTTGTACAGCCAGAGGACGCCCTGCTTGTCGCGGGCGACGATGTCCGACTTCCCGTCGCCGCTCAGGTCGCCGAGGCCCGTGATCTGGGTGTACTGGTTCCAGCCGGGGCCGACTTCGGCGCGCGACTCCAGCGAGCCGTCCGTCTTGGTCCGGTAGCGCCAGAGAACGCCCTGCTTGTCGCGGGCCAGCAGGTCGGGGTGGGCGGAGCCGCCCAGGGTGCCGGGCGAGAAGACGGTGTCGTACCCGCCCCAGCCGGTGGCCACCTTCGTGAGCTTCCCGTCGAGCCACAGGTTCAGCGTGCCGTCGTCCATGACGTGGTACGCGCCGTCCTGGTAACCGGTCAGCTTGAGGTCGATCGGCACACCGAACTTGAAGTGCTGCCACATGTAGGCGCCCGAGCGCTCTTCGAAGCCGCCCTTCCCGTTGGGCATGTATGCGTACATCTGGCCCGACGGCAGGATCCCGGACAGGAAGTAGAACGGCGCGGCGGGGGTCGGCTTGTTCTGCCCGGCCGCGGCGGCGCTCCGGGCGATGCTCTTCTTCGCACCGGAGGCCGCGGGAGCGTCGGCGACGGCCGTACCGGCGGCGGCGCCGACCAGGGTGACGGCTATCGCCGAAGTGACGAGACGCGACAGGGTGCGCTCTCGTCGGGAGGACTGGGTCACGTATGACTCCATGAGTTGTGCCGAATCACGTTGGGACGCCCCCATGTACCGGGAGCGCCCGCACCATTGTCCGGATCTTTGCACGTGTGTCCCAGTGGATTTGCGCGAGGGGTCCGGAATGAGTAATTCCGTACGGACGGCGAAGCGGAGGGCGGGCCGGGGCCGGTCCGGCGGGACCACTGACACGTTCGTGTAATATTTCCTCACGCGCCGCTAGCTCAGTTGGTTAGAGCAGCTGACTCTTAATCAGCGGGTCCGGGGTTCGAGTCCCTGGCGGCGCACAGAACGAAGAGGGTGTCCCTGCGCAAGGGACACCCTCTTCGCGTTTCCCGGCCGGGCTCCGGTCAGGTCGGCGCCTGCGCCGCCCCGCCCGCGCGCACGCGGGCCGTGACCTCGGCGTGCAGGGCCGCCAGGCCCCCCGGTGGGATCGGGGCCGGGCTGCCGGTCAGGGCGTACCACTCCTCGGCGCCCGTGTACTGGATGTCGATGCGGGCCCGGCGCTCGCCGGGGGCGGCCGAGGTGGCGATGGTGAGGTCGCCGGTGATGACGCCGACGTCGTCGGTCATGGCGCCGCCCGGGCCGGCCGTCACCTCGTCCACGTAGCGTTCGGCGGTCATCGGTCGCAGGTGTCCAGCATGTTGACGAGGGCGGCCTGTTCGGGCTGGGTGACGCGGAGTCGGTAGAGGTGCTTCACGTGGGTCCAGGCGCGGGCGTACGTGCACCAGTACGAGGCGAGCGGGGGCTGCCACTGGTCCGGGCTCTGGTCGCCCTTGCTGCGGTTGGAGCCCGCGGACACGGCGATCAGCTGGGGGTTCGTCAGGTCGTTGGCGAACGCCTTGCGCTTGCCGGTGTCCCAGCCGTCGGCGCCCGAACGCCAGGCGTTGGCCAGGGGGACCATGTGGTCGATGTCCACCTGGCTCGCGGCGCCGAGGACCTTGCCGTCGTAGGCGCTGGTCCATGTGCCGGACACGGCCCGGCACTCGCTGTCGGTCCTCACGTTCCCGCCGTCGCGCGAGAGGACGACCTCGCGGGTGTCGCAGGTGCCCATCTGCTTGATCCAGTGCGGGAACTTCGCGCGGCTGTAGCCATCCATCGAGTGTGGCGCCTCGACGACCAGCTCCGCCAGCTCCTCGCGGGCGACGGATGCCGGAGGCGGCTCCGGAAGGTCCCGGCGGACGGTGGTCCGTGCGGCGGTGCTCCACAGGCACAGGGCCGCTGTGGCGGCGATGGTGGCGCGATGCCACCGGTTACGTCTGATCACGAGCCCACGGATACCGAGTTCCGGGTGGTCGGGCGGGGATCTTCACCTGCAGGCGGCGTGCCGGATATGCCGTGATTGACCGTATTGGCGGCGAGGCGTTCCCCGGAGGGCCGGAGGTGCGGAGCCCGCGGCCTGGAACGGGAAACGCCTCGTCGTCGCGTCAGCGCTTGGGACCGAAGACCAGCGCGTCGACCACGGCGCCGGACATGGCCTTCTCCCCCTTGGCGTTGGGGTGGAAGGCGGCCGAGGCCCGGGGGAAGGAGCGGATCCCCTCGATCCAGCGGTCCGCGAAAGGCCGGCAGGCCGAGTGGGCGGCGGTCGTGGCGTTGGTGTTGACGTAGAGGTCGCCCTGGGCGGAGGCCTCCCGGCGCAGCATGGCGTTCAGGCGGCGGAGCGTGCCGCGCAGGTAGGGCACGTCGCCGTCGGCGATCCGCAGGGATTCGCGGCAGCCTCGCGCGTCGTCCCCGATGAGCGCCGGGTAGCCGACGACGGCCACGCGTGCGTGCGGGGCCTTCTTGTGGACGGCCTTCAGGAGGGCGGCGACCTTGGGGGCGGTGTCGTCGATCCGCTTGTCGAGCTCGTCGGTGCCGCGCTGCGAGAAGTGCCGCTGGCAGGGGTTGCCGTCGGGGATGGGGCTGAAGGGGTAGGTGCAGCGCTTGAGGATGTCGGCGAAGTCGATGTCGTTGCCGCCGACGCTGATCGTGACGAGGCGGGTGTCGCCGCTGACGGCGTCGAGCTGCGGGGGCCTGCGCGTGTCGCGCTGCTGCCGCCACATGTCGTCGGTTTTGGCGCCCATGCAGGAGACGTCCTGGAAGTCCGTGACCCCCAGTTCCTTGCGGATGAGGGAGGGGTAGTTGACGCTGGAGCGCAGGCAGGTGAGGTCGGTCTGCCGGGGGATGACGGGGCCCGAGGCGTAGGAGTCGCCGAGGGCGACGTAGCGCTGGGTGCGTTCCAGCGGCTGGGGCTGCGGATGCGTGGCGGCCGTGGCCGGTGTGAGGGCGGTGCCTGTCGCCAGGGCGGCCGTTGTGGCGAGCGCGGCGACGGTGAACCGGATTCTGTTCCGTCCGCTACGGACCATTTCTCGCTCCTCGTGAGGAAGGTTCCGTTCCGTGGATGCGGGCGTCAGACTCGGGCCCGACGGCCCGGGGGGTCAATGCGATGCCCGTGATGTCGGATTCACATGACCGGATATCGGACTCGAGTGTCCGGCCGTGCGGGCTTGACGGGGTGCCGGAACGTTCCGCTTCTGTCACGGACTTCACCGGACCGCCTCGAACGCGCATCAGGGGCATTCCGGGAACGGGCGAACGGCCTGACATGGCCGCATCAGCACCTAATCTCCCTGTCGAAGATCAACTTTCAACGGGGAGACACGCACGTGTTCAAGAAGTACGCGGCGAGGGCCGGCGTCGTACTCGGCGCGGTCGCCATGGCCGTCGGGGCGACCATGGGCTCCGCCAGCGCCGCCGAGGGCGTCGGCTACATCGGCACCGACACCACCAGCGGCTCGGGCGTCTGGTGCGTGCAGCACCTGGCCAACGACGTCGCCCGCAAGGCCGGCCGCGCCACGGTCGACGAGGATGGTGAGTGGGGCCCGAAGACCAAGGCGCAGGTCGTGTGGTTCCAGGACCGGCTGGGCCTGAAGAAGGACGGCATCGTCGGCCCCGAGACGGGCGACTACCTGCTCTACTTCGGTGACCAGTACTACGGCGGCACCGGCGGGTACTGCAACGCCAAGATGCCCAGCGACTGGCGGCTCGGGGCGATGTACGTCCACACCCGGCTCGACTGACGGTCGCGGCGACGACCGGGCGTCGTCCACGGTCCGGTGACCGGACCGTGGGGGTCCGGCCGCGGGGTCCGGCAACCAGCAGGACCCCGACGGCCGGACCGGCCGCTTACGACGCCTTCCGCCACACCGGCGTGAGCAGGGTCAGATGAGGACCCGGCCGGCCGGCGCGGCGGCCATGAGCGGTGCGGTGCGCACCGGCGGCTCCGGCGGGCCGCCAGTGGTCGCCGCACCGCTTCGCCGCGTACATGGCCTCGTCCGCGCTGCGCAGCAGGTCCGAGAGCCCGGCGCCCGGACGGTAACTCGTGTGGCACAGCCCGATCGAGGCCCGGGGCGCCAGAGTCACTCGGCCCGTGTCGAGGGGCTGCGACAACCGGGACGACAGCCGGGTCATCTCCGCGTCCGCGTCGGCGTCCGGGGCGAGGCGTACGAGGGCGGTGAACTCGTCGCCGCCCAGCCGCGCCGCGAACCCGCCGTACTCCCGGCTCCAGGCCCCCAGCCGTCGGCCGACGGCCGCGATGACCTGGTCGCCGGCCTCGTGCCCGTGCGTGTCGTTGATCTGCTTGAAGCCGTTGAGGTCCAGCAGCAGGACGGCCGTGTGCGGGTGCCGCATGGCCCGCAGCGCGCGGGAGGTGAACTCCTCGCGCCGCATCAGGCCCGTCAGCCGGTCGGTGCGGGCGGTGCGCAGCCGGCGGCTCAGGAAGAGGGCGTGCACGACCCAGCCGATGGTGGGGGCGGCGACGGGGAGGGCCTGGAGTATGAGGTTCATCGGGTACCTTCCTGTGGTTTTTGGTGGTTGCAGGGGCAGTTGGGTGTGGGGTGGCGGCCAGTGGCCCGGGGGGCTTCGGTGACCTGAGAGCTCTGAGGGCTCGGCCGCCGGAGGCCGCCGGCAGGCGCGCCCGTAGCGGACCTGGCGGACCGGCGGCCCGATCGCGCCGTCGCGGGACCGCCGGTGACGGGCCGGCGGGACCGGGCGGTGGATCGGGCCGTCAAGCAAGGACGTCCCCCGTTTCCGGCGGGCGGGAGCGGTGCCGGGCGCCGGGAAGTGCCGCGCCGCTGACGCGGTGCACAGATCCGCCGAAACGGTTCGCCTTGTGGGGCGCAGGAGGCCGGAGGGCGTTGAGAGGGCGCCGTTACGGTCGATACGCGACGGTTTCTATGAGGTAGTGGTTTAAGTCCGGGACGTCATGCTTGCGAGGGAATGGGGATGAGCTGGGGGTTCGGTGGAGATTCGGTGGGCAAGTCTGGAGGCGCGACGTCGAAAGAAGCGCCGGGGCGGTCGGCCAACCTCCTGGCAGAAACCGGTAGTTCTTCCTGGAGGAATCGACATGGCAAGCACCCGCACTGCCGCCCGCGTTTTCGCCGCCCTCGTGGCTCTTCCGATGGCGGCCCTGCTCTTCTCCGGCGTGGCCACGGCCGACGACGGCGGCCAGCTGGCCAACCGGGGCTCGAACGCGGCCGCCGCCGGCATCGTCGGCAGCGGCATCACGGGTAGGAACCACGGCAACAGCACCACCGCGCTGCAACAGGCCACAGGCAGGAACGCTACGAATCAGGCGAATACGGCCAGCGTCAACGGCTCGGGCCATACGGTGATCCGGCAGGACAACATCCGGATCACCTTCACTCAGATCTGGTGAGCCGGGGCCCTGTGCGGCGCCCCGCCCCCGGGGTGGCCCACAGGTGACGTGGTGAGATGTGGACTGGGTCTGTACGGACCGAGCGGCGGCGCCTCAGGTGCCGCCGCTCGGCGTTCGCACCATCCCCGCACGTCGTCGGCACCGTTGACAGACGACAGCATCTGACGGACAGTCAGAAGCGTGAGGGACGATCTCCACGACCTCCTGAAGACGTACGAGGGCCGCCCCGTCGCCGTCTCGGGTCGGGGCCCGGACCCCGTCAACTCCCCGATGATCAGGCACTGGTGCGAGGCCATGGGCGACACCGACCCCGCCTACACCGGCCCCGACCCCGTCGCCCCGCCCACCATGCTCCAGGCCTGGACCCTGGCCGGCCTCGGCGGCCCGGGCGGCGCCCAGGTCCGCCCCGGCCCGTACCGCGAGCTGATGGCCCTGCTCGAGGCGGCCGGCTGCACCGCCATCGTCGCCACCGACTGCGAGCAGGAGTATCTACGGCCGCTGCGCCCCGGAGACGTGATCACCTTCGACTCGGTCATCGCGTCGGTCTCGCCCCGCAAGACCACCCGGCTGGGCACGGGTCACTTCGTCACCACGCGCACGGAGATCCGGGCGAACGGCGAACTCGCGGGAACGCATCTCTTCCGCTTCCTGAAGTACGCGCCCGCCGGCCGGGCCGGGGACCGCCCCGCCCGCCCACGCCCCGTGATCAACCGCGACAACGCCGGCTTCTGGGAGGGCGTCGCCGCGCGCGAGCTGCTCATCCAGCGCTGCGACGCCTGCGGAAGGCCGCGTTTCCCCTGGTTGCCGGGGTGCGGCGACTGCGGATCGCCCGACTGGACGGCGGTACCGGCCTCGGGCGCCGGGACGGTCTTCTCGTATGTCGTCATGCACCACCCGCCCTTCCCGGCCTTCGAACCCCCGTACGCGGTCGGGCTGATCGAACTCGCCGAGGGCGTACGGATGATCAGCAACATCGTCGGGGTGGAGCCGGAGCGGGTGAGGGTGGGGATGCCGGTGGTGCTGGAGTTTGTGCGGGTGGACGACGATCTGGTGCTGCCGCTCTTTCGGCCCGCCGACGAGGGGGCCGTATGACGCCCGCCCCGTCGCCCGGCGACGTGCTCCCGTCCCTCACGGTGCCCATCACCCGCACCCTGATCGTCGCGGGGGCCATCGCGTCGCGTGACTACCAGGACGTGCACCACGACGCCGAGGCCGCACGGGCCAAGGGTGCTCCGGACATTTTCATGAACATCCTCACCACCAACGGCCTCGTCGGCCGCTACATCACCGATCGTCTCGGCCCGGGCGCCGTCCTGCGCAAGGTGGCCATCCGGCTGGGTGTGCCCAACTACCCCGGAGACACCCTCCTTTTGACCGGAACCATTAACTCCATATGTGCGGACGAACGCCACGCCGAAGACGTCGATCGCCTCTCCGAAGACGCCCTCCGCCTCCTCGCCGAAGTCGCCGTCGTGGGCACCAACAGCCTCGGCCGCCACGTCACGGGAACGGTCGTCGTCGCGCTCCCCACCGCACAGCCACCCCTCAGGGAGTCGCCATGAGCGGCAGCACCCTCGGCGGCAGGGCGGCCGTCGTCGGCATCGGCGCGACCGCCTTCACCAAGGACTCCGGCCGCAGCGAACTCGCCCTGGCCGCCGCGGCCGTTCGCGCGGCCCTCGCCGACGCCGGACTCGCACCCGGCGACGTCGACGGCATGGTCACCTTCACCATGGACACCAGCCCCGAGATCACCGTCGCCCAGGCCGCCGGCATCGGCGAGCTGTCGTTCTTCTCCCGCGTCCACTACGGCGGCGGCGCCGCCTGCGCCACCGTCCAGCAGGCGGCCCTCGCCGTCGCGGCCGGCGTCGCCGAGGTCGTCGTCTGCTACCGCGCCTTCAACGAGCGCTCCGGCCGCCGCTTCGGCGCCGGGGTGGGACGGCGCGAACCCACCGCGGAAGGGGTGGCGCTCGGCTGGGTCATGCCGTTCGGCCTGCTCACCCCCGCCTCCTGGGTGGCCATGGCCGCCCGCCGCTACCTCCACGCATACGGCCTGGAGCCCGAGGTCTTCGGCCACGTCGCCGTCACCGCCCGCCGTCACGCCGCCGCCAACCCGGCCGCGTACTTCCACCGCCGCCCCATCACCCTCGCCGACCACGCAGCCTCCCGCTGGATCGCCGAGCCGCTGCGGCTGCTCGACTGCTGCCAGGAGACCGACGGCGGCCAGGCCCTCGTGGTCACCAGCACCGAGCGCGCCCGTACGCTGCGCCACCCGCCCGCCGTGATCACCGCCGCCGCGCAGGGGGCGGGCCGCGCCCAGGAGCAGATGACCGGCTTCTACCGCGACGGGCTGACCGGCCTGCCCGAGACCGCCGTCGTCGCCCGGCGGCTGTGGGCGGACAGCGGACTGCGCCCGTCCGACATCGACGTGGGCATCCTCTACGACCACTTCACGCCGTACGTGCTCATGCAGCTGGAGGAGTTCGGCTTCTGCGCCCCCGGCGAGGGCGGGGCGTTCGTCGCCTCCGGCGCGCTGCCGCTCAACACCCACGGCGGGCAGCTGGGGGAGGCGTATCTGCACGGCATGAACGGCATCGCCGAGGCCGTCCGGCAGCTGCGCGGCACTTCTGTGAACCAGGTGCCGGGCACCGCGCGCGTGCTCGTCACCGCCGGTACGGGCGTTCCCACCTCGGGGCTCATTCTCGGCGCAGACGGATGAAACCAGGGCGTGTCATCGCATAGCCGTGGTGTTCCGGCACCTTGACTCCTCCGTATGGACCCACGGAAGAAGATCATCGGATATCTCGTCGCTCTTATGGCGGCGCTGGCCCAGGTGGTCGTCCTCGCGCTGCCCGCCCCCGCCGCACCCGTGCCGGCCGAGGCCGCCGGGCCCAGCGTCTACCGGGGCCGGGGCTTCGACACCTGTCAGGCCCCGCCGCTGACCACGCTCAGCGCCTGGGGGGCGGCCGCGACCTACGGAGCCGTGGGCGTCTACTACGGGGGCCGTGCCCGCGCCTGCCCCCGCCAGCGCTACCTCAGCCACCGCTGGCTGACCGGCGCCCGCGACCTGGGCTGGCGGGTGCTCCCGGTCTTCGTCGGCTCCCAGTCGCCGTGCGTCGGCGCCTCCTCCAAGGACGGCTTCCCCATCGGCGACGACCCCTGGGGGCAGGGCACGGACGAGGGCCACGAGGCCGTACGTACCGCCGCCGACCTGGGCATCGCCGCCGGCAGCCCGCTCTACTACGACATGGAGGCGTACGACTACCGTGACGAGGAGTGCGCCGATATCACCCTGACCTTCGTCCAGGCCTGGAGCTCCACGGTCAAGAGCCACGGCTACATCCCGGGCTTCTACAGCAGCGCCGCCTCCGGCGTGCGCCATATGGAGGTCGCCCGGCGGGCCGGCGAGGGGGACCTGCCGGAGATCCTGTGGTTCGCCCGGTGGCGGGTGCCCGCCTCCACCGCCCGCGAGCGGGTGCTCTCCGCCGGGTCCTGGGCGCACCGCCGCATCCACCAGTACGCGGGCAACGTGACCGAGACGCACGGTGGCCGCAAGCTCACCATCGACCGCAACCTCGTCGACGCCCCGGTGGCGGTCATCCGGGACTGACCTCGCCCTCCCCCTGCGGGAGGTGGGGCAAACCCCCGGGGTACGACCTGAGGCGGACGGTTCTTCGGCACCTCCGGCCGATCCGCCGGGAGGGCGCGCGCTCCTAGCGTGGAGGCATGACAGCAACCACGACGTCTGTGTGCACCAGCGCATCCACCGCCGCCGTGTACCCGTCGTTCTCCACGTACGTACGGGTCCGCGGCCAGGCGCTGCAGCGCACCGCCCGCTCCCTGACCTCGAACCCGTGCGACGCCGAGGATCTGCTGCAGACGGCCCTCACCAAGACCTATCTGGCCTGGGACCGCATCGAGGACCACCGCGCCCTGGACGGCTACGTCCGCCGCGCCCTGGTCAACACCCGCACCTCCCAGTGGCGCAAGCGCCGCGTCGACGAGTTCCCCTGCGAGGAGCTCCCCGAGCGCGAGCACGCCCCCTCCACGGACCCCGCCGAGGCGCAGGCGCTGCGCGACGCGATGTGGCGAGCGGTCCACAGGCTCCCCGCCCGTCAGCGGGCCATGGTCGTCCTCAGGTATTACGAGGACTTCACCGAGGTCCAGACCGCCGAGCTCCTCGGCGTCTCCGTCGGCACGGTCAAGAGCGCCGTCTCCCGCGCCCTCGGCAAGCTCCGCGAGGACCCGGACCTCGCGGCGGCGGCGTAGGCCAGGGACACCGCGGGGGCCGGAGCGTCCCGCCCCGGCCCCGCCGCCGGTCGGGTCAGCCCAGGGTGGTGACGACGAGCTCGCCGTCGGCGTACTGCCTGCGCAGGACCTTCTTGTCGAACTTGCCGACCGACGTCTTCGGCACCGCCGGGATCAGCGCCCAGCGCTCGGGGAGCTGCCAGCGGGCGACGCGCTCGCCGAGGAAGGCGCGCAGCGACTCGTAGTCGACGGACGAGCCGTCGCGGAGCACGACGGCCGCCAGCGGGCGCTCGCCCCACTTGTCGTCGGGGACGGCCACCACGGCGGCCTCGGCGACCTCCGGGTGGGCCATGAGGTGGTTCTCCAGCTCGACCGAGGAGATCCACTCGCCGCCGGACTTGATGACGTCCTTGGCGCGGTCGGTGAGCGTCAGGAAGCCGTCGGAGGTGATCGTGCCGACGTCGCCCGTGCGCAGCCAGCCGTCGGGGCTGAACTTGTCCTCCGGGCGCTCCGGCTCGCTGCCCGCCCCGCCGTGGTACGCGCCGGCGATCCAGGGGCCGCGGACCTCCAGCTCGCCGGCCGACGTCCCGTCCCAGGGCAGGACCTCGCCGCCGGGGCCGATCAGGCGGGCCTCCACCGAGCAGGGCATGCGGCCCTGCGTGACGCGGTACGGCCACGCCTCCTCGGGGCCCACCCCGGCCGGCGGGTAGGCCACGGAGCCCAGGGGCGAGGTCTCGGTCATGCCCCAGGCCTGGACGACGTTCAGGCCGTGCCGCTCCTCGAACGCCTTCATCAGCGCGGGCGGGCAGGCGGAGCCGCCGCTGACGACGGTCCGCAGCGAGGTCATGTCGCGCGGCTTGGCGTCGAGTTCGGCCAGCAGGCCCTGCCAGATGGTGGGCACGCCGGCCGTCACTGTCGGACGCTCCGACTCGATCATCTCGGCCAGCGGGGCGGGCTGCAGGAACCGGTCGGGCATCAGCAGCGACGTGCCCGCCATGAACGCGGCGTGCGGCAGGCCCCAGGCGTTGACGTGGAACATCGGCACGACCGGCAGACAGGTCTCGGCCGGGGTCAGGCCGAAGGAGGCCGGGTTGCAGACCTCCATCGCGTGCAGATAGATCGAACGGTGGCTGTAGACCACGCCCTTGGGGTCGCCGGTGGTGCCGGAGGTGTAGCAGAGGGCGGCGGCCTGGCGCTCGTCGATCGCGGGCCAGGCGTAGTGGTCGGCGGGGTGGCCGGCGATCAGCTGCTCGTACCGGTGCACCCGGGGGTGGGGACCGTCGAGGACGGAGGTGTCGCCGGCGCCGGAGACGATCACGTGCTCGACGCAGTCCAGGTGCGGCAGCAGCGGCGCGAGCAGCGGCAGCAGGGAGCCGCTGACGATGACGACGCGGTCGGCGGCGTGCCGCACGATGTAGGCGAGCTGCTCGGGAGGCAGCCGGAGGTTGAGGGTGTGGAGCACGGCGCCCATGGACGGCACGGCGAGGTAGGCCTCGAGGTGGTCGCCGTTGTTCCACATGAGCGTGCCGACGGGCTCCCCCTCGGCGACGCCGAGCGCGCGCAGGGCGTGCGCCAGCTGCGTGGCACGGCCGCCGACGGCGGCGAACGTGCGGCGCTGCGGCTCGCCTTCGCCCGTCCAGGTGGTGACCTGCGCGCTGCCGTGCACCTTGGCTCCGTGGGCCAGGATCCGTGTGACGGTCAGCGGGACGTCCTGCATCGTGCTCTGCACCGGGGGGCCTCCCAATCTGCGCGCGTGGACGCGAGGGTAGTTCCCGGCGATTGTGCTGGGGTATCCGCTGGTAAGTCACTACCCGGACGAAACGAGTCCGCCACACTTCGCGTTCGGGCGCCTTCGTGTTCGGATGGCGGGGTGCGGCGGCGGGGCGTGTGCGCCGGGGGGCGTGCGACGTTTGCCGTAGTGCGCGCCGAGACCCCGCGCGCCCCCGGCTCGTGTTGTCGCGTAATCAGTCGATTACGTAGAGTGATTGCCATGGAACAGCGAGCCGACGACGCCGACACCACCGCTCAGGACGTCAGCGACTACGAACCCCCCGAGCTGATCGAAGTCGGCACGTTCGCCGAGCTGACGCTCGGTGGCGGCGACGCCGGCCCCGAAGCGCTCCTCGGCATGGACGACTGAGGGCGGTGGCCCGGTGTCCGTCATGACCTCCGTCTCCGCCGACGTGTCGTTCGTCGCGCTGCCCGACAGCGCGGCGGGCAGCGCCGCCGCGGCCGCCGTGCCGGCCCCCGGCCCCCGGGTGATCAACCACGCCTCGGGCCGTCCATGGCTGATGGGCCGCTGGCCCGCCGACGCGGTCAAGGTCGCCACGGCCGGGCGCACGCGCGTCGTGGTCGCCGGCTTCTGCCCGCTCGCCACCGCCGAACTCGCCGCCTGCGCCACCCGGTTGACGGGCGGCGTCGCCGGTCTCGACGACCTCGCCCGGCGCCTCGGCGGCAGCGCGCATCTGATGGCGTCCGTCGGCGGCCGGGTCCGGGTGCAAGGCGGCGTGGCGGGCGTCCGCTCGGTCTACCGCGCACGGATCGCCGGCGTGAGCGTCGCCGCCGACCGGCCCGACGCCCTCGCCGGTACGACGGGCCCGTCCATCGACGAACGCCTCGTGGGCCTGCGCCTGTTGACCCCCTTCGTGCCCCACCCGCTCAGGGAGCGCACACCGTGGTGCGGCGTGGAGGCCGTGCCGCCCGGCAGCTATCTGACGATCGATCCCGACGGCACGGCGCGCACGGTCCGCTGGTGGACCCCGCCCCCGCCGGAGCTCGGCCTCGAGGAAGGCGCGCCGGCGGTGCGCGACGCCCTCACCGAGGCGGTGGGTACGCGCCTGCGCGCCCTCGGCGGCGACGAGAGCGGCGCGGCCGCGATCGGCGTCGCCCTGCCCGGCAGCATGGAGTCCGCCGTCCTGGCCCACCTCGCCGCCTCCGGCGACCACCGCCTGATCACGGTGCGCACCGCCCGCCTCGACCCCGGCGGCGACGACGCCCCGTGGGCGCGCCGGATCGCCGCCCGCCTGCCCCGTGCGGAGCACGTGGTGCTCGAGTACGCCCACGCCCCCGCCCTCTACGCCGGGCTGGACCAGGGCGCGGGCGTCCTGCCCGCCGAGCCCCCGCACCGGGTCCGGGCGGGCGCCCGCGTCGAGCACACCGCGCGCGAGGTCGCCTCCCGGGGCGCGCGGCTGCACCTGGGCGCCCACGGCGGGGAGGAGCTGTTCGCGCCCCCGCCCCTACCTCCACACCCTCGCCCGCTCCCACCCCCTGGCCGCCCTCCGCCGCATCCGGGGCCGAAGAGCCCTGACCCGCTGGCCGCTGGGCGCCACCTGGCGGGCCGTCGCCGACTCCCGGGGCTTCCCGGCCTGGCTCACCCACAGCGCGCTGCGTCTGACCGCGCCCCCGCCGCGCCCCTGCCACCCCCAGCTGGGATGGACGGCGGAGCTGCGGATGCCGCGCTGGGCCACGCCCGACGCCATCGACGCCGTCCACGAGATGATCACCGACGCCTCGTACGAACCGCTCGCCCCCGACCGCGGCGCCCACAGCGCCCTCGACGCCCTCCGCCGCGCCGGCGCCGCCGCCGGCTACGCCACCCGGCTGATGGCCGCCCACGGCGTCGACCTGGCCGCCCCCTTCCTGGACGACCGAGTGATCGAGGCCGCCCTGGCGGTACGCCCCTGCGAGCGCGCCGCGCCGCCCGGCCGCGGCAAGCCGCTCCTCGCGGCGGCCGTACGGGACCTCGTCCCGGACGACATCCTGGGCCGGACGCCCGGAGGCCACTACGGCGAGGACGTCATGGACGGCATGCGCCGCCACCGCAGGGCGCTGCTCGAGCTGTTCGACGGCTCGGAGCTGGGCCGGATGGGCCTGGTCGACGACGCCGCCGTCCGCGCCGCCCTGCGCACCACACCGGTCACGGTCGCTCCACTGCTCGCCCTGGAGCCGACGCTCGCCTGCGAGGCCTGGCTGCGCACCCTGGCCGCCGGCCGGCAGCGCGAAGGAGCGACCCCGTGACCGCGTTCGCGCTGCGCCGCCATGTGACGGCGACCGAGACCGAGCACGCCACGGTCCTCTTCGACCAGCGCCGCGGCCGGTACTACCAACTGAACCCCACAGGAGCCCTGATCCTGCGCGTGCTGCTGGACGGCGGCGGCCCGCAGGGCGCGGCGCGGGCCCTGCGCGAGCGCTACGGCATCCCCGTGGCGCGGGCGGAGGCGGACGTGGCGTCGCTGGTCGACACCCTGCGCAGGACCCGGCTGGCGGAGCGATGACCACGCCGCTCGCTCTCTGGGAGCCCCTGCCCGCCCGCACCCGCGCGGGCGCCCATCTGGCCGTGGCCGCGGCCCGGTTGCTGGCCCTGATGCCGCCGTGCCGCATCCGCGCCGTGCTGTACGCCCTCCGCCGGGGCGCCGCCCCGGCCACGACCGCTCAGGCCGGCGCCGCCCGTGACGCCGTGGTGTACGCGAGCACGCGCTGCGCGGGGCGCGCGTGCCTCCAACGGTCGCTGGCGGTGGTGCTGTTGTGCCGCATGGGGGGTGCGTGGCCGACGTGGTGCACGGGCATCCGTACGTCCCCGTTCCGCGCCCACGCGTGGGTGGAGGCGGAGGGCCTGCCGGTGGGCGAGACCGAGCCGCCGGGGTACTACACACCGACGCTCACGGTGGGGCCGACGGGGCCCGTGGGGGAGCGCTAGCCCCTTTCGTTCTCCCTCCCCGCTCTCCCGCCCCGCCCGGCCGAACGCGAGGTCCGATTCCCGCCAGCGGGGCGCCCGTTCTCCGGAGTTTTATTGAACACGCAACGAAGTTCCTGGGATTCGGGAACTCGGGAATCCGTGGGATCCGAGCGATCCGTAGGGATCCGAGCGATCCGGGGTATCCGGGTGATCCGGTAAGGCGAGGAGGACACATGGACGGCAAGGTGGCTCTGGTGACCGGCGGCAGCCGGGGCATGGGCGCGGCGACAGCGCTGCGGCTGGCGGCCGCCGGCGCGGACGTGGCGATCACCTACGTGTCCGACGGGACGGCGGCCGAGGCCGTGGTCCGCACGATAGAGGCGGAGGGCCGGCGCGGCCTGGCGATCCGCGCCGACGCCGGGGACGCGACCGCCCCGGCCGACGCGGTGCGGCGGACGGCCGAAGCCCTCGGCCGTCTGGACGTACTGGTCAACAACGCGGGCGTCGGCGTGCTCGGCCCGCTCGAGCAGATCGCGCCGGCCGACGTCGACCGGGTGCTCGCCGTCAACGTACGCGGCGCCTACCTGGCCGCGCAGGCGGCGGCCCCGCTGATGACGCGCGGCGGACGGATCGTCACCATCGGCTCCTGCATGACCCAGCGGGTGCCCGGCCCCGGCGGCACGCTCTACGCGATGAGCAAGGCCGCGCTCGTCGGGATGACCAAGGCGCTCGCACGGGAGCTGGGCGAGCGCGGGATCACCGCGAACATCGTCCACCCGGGCCCGGTCGACACCGACATGAACCCGGCCGACGGCCCGTACGCGGCCGGCCAGAGCGCGATGACCGCCCTCGGCCGGTTCGGCACGCCCGACGAGATCGCCTCGACGGTCGCCCACCTCGCGAGCGACGAGGCCCGCTACGTCACCGGCGCCGAGATCACCGTGGACGGCGGCCACGCGGCGTAGCGGCCGGGGCGCGGCGCGCGGGGCCCTTCAGGCCCACGTCGCGCCGGCAGACTCCTCGATGGTGGTGTTGAGACGGTTGAAGAAGTTGGTCGTGGCGATCATCAGGATGATGGCGGCCAGCTGCTGCTCGTCGAAGTGGCCGGTGGCCTCGGCCCAGATGTCGTCCGGCACCGCCTTGCCGGAGCGGTCGGCGATCCGGGTGGCGGCCTCGGTCAGCGCCAGGGCCGCCCGCTCGGCGTCGGTGAAGAAGGGGGCCTCGCGCCAGGCCGCCACCGCGTGGAGCCGCTCGTCGCTCTCACCGGCCTTCTTGGCGCTGGTCACGCCCGCGTACACACAGGCACTGCAGCCGTTGATCTGGCTGACGCGCAGGTAGACCAGCTCCAGGAGCTCCTGCGGCACGCCGCCCTGGCGCATGGCCTTGTAGAGGTTCTGGATCCCCTGCATGGTGTCGGGCAGAATCATCGCGGGGTTCTTCATGCGAGCCTTCATGATCAAATCTCCGTCCGTTGAACGGCGGCGTTGCCCGCGCCGCCCGCTCGGTGGGTCCGACACTCCACTGACGGATCAGGACGCGAGGATGTGACAGGTGAGCGAAGAAGATTTTCTGGCGCAGCGGTTCGAGGAGCACCGACCCCATCTGCGGGCGGTCGCCTACCGGATGCTCGGCTCGCTCAGCGAGGCCGAGGACGCCGTGCAGGAGGCCTGGTTCAGGCTCAGCCGCTCCGACACGGACGCGGTGGAGAACCTGGGCGGCTGGCTGACCACGGTGGTCGGCCGCGTCTGCCTGGACATGCTGCGCTCCCGCTCCACGCGCGGCGAGGAGCCCCTCCATGACCAGGACGGGTGGGTCCGCCTCCCCGACCCGCTCATCAGCGGCCCGGACCGGATCGACCCCGAGCAGGAGATCCTCCTGGCCGACTCGGTCGGCATCGCCCTCATGGTGGTCCTGCAGACCCTCGCCCCCGCCGAACGGCTCTCCTTCGTCCTGCACGACATGTTCGCCGTGCCGTTCGACGACATCGCCACCGTCCTCGGCCGCACCCCCGCCTCCACCCGGCAGCTCGCCAGCCGCGCCCGCCGCCGGGTCCAGGGCGCGGCACCCGCCCCCGACGCCGACCTGACCCGGCGCCGCCGGGTCGTCGACGCCTTCCTGGCCGCCGCGCGCGGCGGCGACTTCGACGCCCTGGTCGCCGTCCTCGACCCGGACGTGGTGGCCCGTTCCGACGGCGGCACCCTGCTCCCCAGCGCGCTGCGCCGTGGGGCGGCCGAGGTCGCGTCCCAGGCGATCACGTTCGCCCGGTTCGCCGAGGCCGGCCGTCCGGCGCTGATCAACGGCACCCCGGGCGTCGTCGCGTTCGCGCAGGGGCGCCCGATGTCCGTCATGGCGTTCACCATCCAGGGCGACCGCGTCATCGCCCTCGACATCCTGACCGACCCCGAGCGCCTGGCGCGCCTCGACCTGAGCGCCCTGGGGGTCTGAGGATCCCCAGGGTTTCCGATGAACTCCGGTTCTCAGGCCTGGAGTCCGGTCAGCAGGGCGTCCAGGGCGAGGTCGAAGCGGGCCTGGTGATCGGCGGGGGTGCCCAGGCCGCCCGCGACGGCCTCGGCCAGGGTGGGAAACGCGGTGAGGTCGAGGTCGTCGCCCGGCTGCTCGGGGTGACCGGGCGTGGTGGCGGCCTCGGCCAGGCAGTGGCCGATCACCAGCGTGGAGACCGCGTTGACGATCCGCAGCGCCTGGACCGGGGCGATCCCGGCCTCTCCCAGCGCGGCGGCGGCGTCCTCCACCGCCCGCAACGCGGTGGCCGAGCGCGCCGGGCGCGTGGCGACCAGCGGAATCACCCCCGGGTGACGCAGTAGCTCGTCCCGGAACGCCACGGCGAACTCCCGTAGACGGGCGGGCCATTCGGCCGCCGGGCCGTCGAAGGCGGGCCGGACGGCCGAGACCACCTGCTCGACGAGGCCGTCCAGCAGGGCGGCCTTGTGGGGCACGTAGTGATACAGCGTCATGGCCTCGACGCCGAGTTCCGCGCCGAGCCTGCGCATGGACAGCTTCTCGATGCCGTCGCGGTCGACCAGTTCCAGTGCCGCCCGCAGCACCTTCTCCCGGGTGAGCCCGGCCCGCTTGGCGGTGGCGTTCATCGACTTCTCCCCGCGTTTCTTGACTTTCTTACGCCGTAAGGACAGAGTACTCCCCAACGAACTCTTACGGTGTAAGAAAGGGGTCGGAGATGACCGCCGATCGCAACAAGCAGCTGGTCAACGGCTTCTTCACGGCCCTCAACGAGGGCCGCACGGCCGACCTCGGCGACTACCTCGCCCATGACGTCATCGACCACAACAAGATCATTCACGGTGAGCCCGACGAGCCGGGCGCCGCCTTCGCGGCCATCGAGCAGCAGCTCATGGCGCTGCGCCCCTACCGCGCCCGCGTCGACGAACTGATCGCCGAGGGCGACAAGGTCGTCGCCCGCATCACCCAGACCGGCGTCAGCTCCGGCGCCCACCCCCGCATGCCGGTGCCGACCGGTCGTCGCTTCGAGAACGAGGCCGTCTTCGTCTTCACCGTGGCCGGGGAGACGGGCCGGATCAGCGAGATCCGTGGCGTGTCCGACCGGCTGGGCCTGTTCCTGCAGCTGGGCTGGGACTGGCCGACGGCGTCATGAGCCGCGGGGCGCGCACCGGAAGCAGAAAAAGACTTTCGGCCGTCCTGTCACATCCTCGCGCCGCGCCGGGTCGATAGAGCGACGGACCAACCGCACACGACACGGCCGGAGCGGGGCGCGCAAGCTCCTCCCGGCATCCGCTTGATGAGGAGCATCTCTGATGTCCACCGCCTACATCGTCGTCACCATCCTGGCCGCCGCCATGGCGGGCTACTCCGGTTACGCGGTCCTCTCCGGCGCCACGTGGGTCGTGCAGTCGCTGACCGACTACGGCGTCCCCCGGTCGTGGTGGGTGTGGCTCGGTACGGCCAAGGCGGCGGGGGCGCTGGGGCTGCTGGCCGGCCTGTTCGTGCCGGTCATCGGGGTCATGGCCGGGATCGGCCTGGTGCTGTACTTCGCCGGGGCCGTGGTCAGCGTGATGCGGGCGCGGTCGTACGCGCACATCCCGTTCCCGATGGTGTACGCGGCACCGGTGATCGGCTCCCTGGCGCTGGGCTTCAGCGCCTGAGGCCCGTACGCCGCCGGAGCGTTCGCCGACCCCGCGCCCCCCTTACGCGGACCGGCGCCCCGCCGCGGCCAGGCCGCCGGTCCAGCCCACCGTGAGCCACAGGACGGCGATGGCGCAGACGCCGGTCCAGCCCCAGTGGTCGAAGGCCGGGCCCGCCACGGCCGAGGCGGTTGCGCCGCCGATGAAGCCGCAGACGACGTACGCGGTGTTGGCGACGGCCGGTTTGGGGGTGGCGGCCAGGGCGCGGGTCTGGTTGGCGACCTGGCCTGCCATGAGGCCCGCGTGGATGAGGACGGCGGCCACGCACAGGGCCCACAGGTGGTGGGCGCCGAGCCAGAAGAAGGGCAGGGACGCGGCCGTCAGGGCGAAGCCGGTGTTGACGACGCGCTGGGCGCCGAAGCGGTCGATGAGGCTGCCGGAGACAGGGGCGACGGCGGTGGAGACGAGACCGAAGAGGCCGAAGAGGCCCGCCGTTCCGGGGGAGAGATGGTAGGCGCCGCTCGTGCCGGTCAGCAGCAGGGTGAGCGTGGTCCACAGGGCGCTCCAGGCGCCGAAGATGCCGCCCTGGCGCAGGCAGGCGGCGCGGAGCGGGGCCGACGAGGCGAGCAGGCCGGGCAGGCCGGCGATGGTCTTGAAGGGGTTGACGCCCTTGCCGCGCGGGCGGGTCTCGGCCGGCAGGACGAGCGCGGTCAGCAGGCCGACGGCCACGGTCAGTACGGCCGCGCCGGTGAACACCGCGCGCCAGCCGTAGGCCTGGCCGGCGAGTCCGCCGAGCACGCGGGCCGCGACGATGCCCGTGAAGAGACCCGCCACCACGGCGGCCACGTGCCGCCCCCGCCGGTCGGCGGGCGCGCGTTCGGCCACGAGGGGGACGAGCAGCTGCGGTACGACCGTCGCGGCGCAGGCGACGAGCACGGCGGCGGCCAGGGCGGGGAGCCCGGGGGCGAGGGCGCCCGCGACCAGGGCCACTCCGGCGACGCCGCAGAGGACGGCGACGAGGCGGCGGCGGTCGGCGGTGTCGCCGAGCGGGGCGAAGAACAACAGGCCTATCGCGTAGCCGAGCTGGGATATGGAGGCGATCCAGCCGGCGGCGGACGTCGAGGCGCCGAGGTCCTGGGCGATCAGGCCGAGGAGCGGGGTGGCGAGGTAGATGTTGGCGGCGGTGACGCCCGTGCACAGGGCGATGACGCCGAGCAGGAGGCCCGGCCGGGGGCCGGCGGGCGCCGCCTCGGGGCTTGCGGAGGGGTGTACGGAGGGCCGCGCGGCCTGGTCCGGATGGCTGTGGGTGGTCATGACGGTGGAGGCCCCCTGCGTGGAACGGTCTTGCAACCAACTGGTTGGTTGCAAGATCCCAGAATGCCGCGAGGCTTGTCAACCAAATGGTTGGTTACTCTGTGCGGCATGGCAGCAGTCAGGGACCCCGAGGCCACCAAGGCGCGCATCTTCGAGGCGGCGACGGCCGAGTTCGCCGCGTACGGCATCGCCGGCGCGCGCATCGACCGCATCGCACGCGAGGCCTGCGCCAACAAGCAGTTGATCTACGCCTACTTCGGCAACAAGGCCGAACTCTTCTCCCAGGTCCTCGAGCGCCGCCTCGTCGAACTCGCCGCCGCCCACCCCGTCGACGCCGAGGACGTCGACGGCTGGATCGACCGCATCATGGACTACCACGCGGCCAACCCCGAGCTGATCCGGCTGGTCTTCTGGGAGGGCCTGGAGTACGGCACCGGGGGCTTCCCGCACGAGGCGGAGCGCCGACGCCACTACGCGGGCAAGGCCGCCGCGTTCGCCGAGGCCCAGGAGAAGGGGATCATCGACTCCACCATCCCGGCCGGCGACCTGCTGTTCATGCTGACCGCCCTCGCCTCCTGGCCGACCGTCCAGCCGCACATGCAGCGCATCCTCGTCGGCGAGACGGACGAGGACCGCGCACGCCTGCGCGCCTCGGTCCGCACCGCCGCCCGCCGCATCGCCGGCCTCGACCGGCCGGAGTCCTGACCGGCCGGAGTACCTGACCGACCGGAGCCGACCCGGCGTCAGCCGGGCCGACGGGGCCGGAACCCGGCCGGTCGCCGTCAGGTCAGCTCGTACCGATCAGTTCGTGCCGATCAGTTCGTACCGATCTTCGCCAGCAGGTCCACGATCCGGCCCTGCACCTCCGCGCTCGTCGAGCGCTCCGCCAGGAACAGCACCGTCTCGCCCGACGCCAGGCGCGGGAGCTGGGACGGGTCGATGTCGGCGGAGGTGTAGACGACCAGCGGCGTACGGCTCAGCGCGCCGTTGCCGCGCAGCCAGTCGACGATGCCCGCGCGGCGGCGGCGCACCTGCATCAGGTCCATGACCACCAGGTTCGGGCTGGTCTGCGCGGCGAGCGTCACCGCCTCGGAGTCCGTCGCCCCGCACACCACGTGCATGCCGTGCCGCTCCAGGGTCGCGGTCAGGGCGTTCGCGATCGGCTCGTGCTCCTCGACCAGCAGCACGCGCGGCGGGTGCATCTCGCTGTCGCGCGGCGCCAGCGCCTTCAGCAGCAGCGCCGGGTCGGCGCCGTACGCCGCCTCCCGCGTGGCGTGCCCCAGCCCCGCCGCCAGCAGGACCGGCACCTCGGCCGCGCCCGCCGCCTCGCGCAGCGACCGCAGCGCGGCCCGCGTGATCGGACCGGTCAGCGGGTCGACGAACAGCGCCGCCGGGTACGCGGAGATCTGCTCGTCCACCTCCTCGCGCGACTGCACGATCACCGGGCGGTAGCCGCGTTCGGTCAGCGCCTTCTCGGTGGACTCGTCCGGCGCGGGCCACACGAGCAGCCGGCGCGGATTGTCGAGCGGCTCGGGCGGCAACTCGTCGTCCATCGGCGGGCGCACGGCCTCCACGACCTCGACCGCGCTGTTCGGCCCGTCGAGCGGCTCCGGCCCCTCCGCGCCCTCGTCCGGTGCTCCTATGGCGAACGCACGGACCTCGGGCGCCCCGAGCGACGGCTGAGGGTGCGGATGCGAGTGGGGTTGCGGGCGCACGGGGCCGGCGGCTGCTGCCGCCGCTTGAGCCTGCGCCTGGGCCTCGCGCTCCCCCTCGGCGGGGTTGGCCAGCTTCCGGCGCCGACCGGAACCGGAGGTCGGCGTCCCGCCGGGCGGGGTGTCGCTCGTCCCAGGCCGCTGCCCCAGCGCGCGCACGCTGATCGGACGCGGCCCCTCGGCCGCCGCCGCTCCCGCCGCCGGGGCGGCCGCCCCGGGCTCCTCGGCGAGCGCGCGGCGCGCCCGGCGGCGCCCGGTGGGCACGTCGGCGGCCTGCGCCTGGGCGCTCTCGGTCTCGGGCGCGCCCTGGCCGCCGCCGGCGGCGTTCGGCGCATTGTCGCCCGCCGGGGCCGGGTGCGGGACCGGCGTGCCGTGCGCGGGCGTGGTGCCCGCGCTCGCGTCGGCCCGGCCCTGGCCCGTGGGCGCGCCGCCGCTCGGCGAAGCGTCCCCGGCGGGTCGCGCACCGGGCACCTGACCGGCGGGTCCGCCCTCCGGCCGGGGGCCGTGCAGGGCGAACGGAGCCGGCGCACCCGGGCCGCCCTGGCCGCCTGTGGCGGCGGGACCGGTGGGGGCGTCCGAGCCGTTCCGACCCGCGGGTCCGGCGGGGGCGGGCGTCGCGGTGGGGCCGCCGTCAGGGCCCTGACGACCTGTCGTGCCGGGGCCGGCCTGGCCTGCGGGCGCGCCGGGAACGGCGGCAGCGGCCGGGCCGCTGCCCTCCGGGCGGGGGCCGTGCTGGTTGTACGGACCGGGGTGCCCGGGCCGCTCTGCTCTGCGGGACCGCCGGGGGCGGTCGTGGCCGGGGAGGTGCTCTCCCGCCCGGGGCCCTGCGGGCCGTACGGGCCGGCGGCACCCGGAACCGGGGCCGTGAGGCCGGGCGTTGCGGGAGACGGGCCGCCGGGGGCGCCGTCGGCCGCCTCCACACCGGTGCCCGTAGCCGGGCCCGCGGGCGAACCCGTGCCCGGGCCCTGCGGCGGAACCGCAACCGGAGCGGCGGGCTGAGCCTCGGCGGGGCCGTCCGGCGACGCCTTGCGGTCGCTGTCCGCCGCGGGCAGGGCGAACGGGGTGCGCGGCATGGACGGTTCGTCGGTCGCCTGGCCGGGGATCTGGTGCGGGTGCTCCGCCTCGGCCAGCGCGCGGCGCGCGCGGCGGCCCGTCGGACGGCCGGAGTCGGCGGGCGTGCCCGCGGCCCGGTCGGCGTCGGCCGGAGGCAGCGCGAACGCGGTGCGCTGCGCCTCGGCGCCCTCGGGCGCGGCGGTCGACGCGGCCTCACGGCGCGCCCGACGGCCGGTGGGCGCGGCCCCGGTGGCCTGCGGCGGCACCAGGCCGGTCCCCGTACGGCCGCCTCGCGCGTCGTCGGCGGGCTCCTCCTCGGGGCGGGCGGGCCCCCGTCGGCGCCCGGTGGGCTGCGGCGCCGCGACGGGCGCCGCGACCGGGGCCGCGCCCGGGGAGGCGTCGGCAGCGGCGGCAGCAGCGGCACCGGCGGGCATACCCACGCCGTTGGTCCCCGCGTGCGTGCCGGACGGGATGCCCGTTCCGCTGGTCCCCGGGTGCGGGCCCGTCGGCATACCCGTGCTGTTCGTCCCCGGCGCGTGCGCGTCCGACGGGATACCCACGCCGTTCGTCCCCGCGTGCGTGCCCGTCGGCATGCCTACGCCGTTCGTTCCGGCGTGCGTGCCGGACGGCATACCCATGCCGTTGGTCCCCGGCGCGTGCGTGCCCGACGGCATACCCACGCCATTCGTCCCCGCGCGCGTGCCCGAAGGCGTCCCGGCCGTCGTGGCCGCGCCCTCCGCACCGGCACCGGCACTGGCACCCGCACCGCCACCAACGCCGCTGCCAACACCCGTCCCCGCGCCGCCCGGCGCCTCGGACGGCGGGCGCGGCGGCCGCCGCCCTGGGGGCGGGCGGGCTCGGGCGCCGGGGCAACGGGGCTGGTGCCGCGGCCCCGCTGCGTGGGCATCGGCATGACCGTGGTCAGGTTCTCGGTGTCCGGCCCGCGCCGCTCGGCCGACGGGGGGACGGGGCCCGCGTCCGCCGAGACCGGGACCTCGAGCACGTACGCCTTGCCGCCCGACGCACCCGGCAGGTCGTGGGTCTGCAGCACGCCGCCGTGCCGGCGGACGATGCCGCGCACCAGGGGGCCGTGCACGGGGTCGCCGCCCGGGAAGGGACCGCGCACCTCGATGCGTACGACCTCGCCGCGCTGCGCGGCCGCGACCACGATCGTCGAGTCGCCGGAGACGGAACCGGAGCCCGCCGCGGCGGCGGAAGCGGAAGCCGAAGTGGAACCCGTGGAGTCGACCCCGGCCACGTCCGCGATCAGGTGCGCCAGCGCCTGGGCGAACCGCTCGGGGTCCACGTCGGCCTCGATCGCCGGGGCGTGCACGGCGAACTGGGCGCGCCCGGGTCCGATCAGCTCGACGGCGCCCTCGACGCCGGCCGCCACGACCTCGTCGAGTGCGACCTTCTCCCGCGCGAGCTTGTCCTCCCCGGCGTCCAGACGCTGATAGGCCAGCACATTATCGACAAGAGTGGTCATCCGGGCATAACCGGCGGCCAAGTGGTGAAGAATCTGGTTGGCCTCGGGCCACAGCTGCCCGGCCGGGTCGTCGGCCAGGGTGCCCAGCTCGGCGCGCAGTTGGTCCAGGGGCCCGCGCAGCGACTCGTCCAGCATGGCCACCAGCTGCGCGTGGCGCGCGGCCAGGGCGTCGTAGGGGCGGCGGTCGGTGAAGGTCATCACCGCGCCGACGAGCTGATCGCCGTCGCGCACGGGCGCGGTGGTCAGGTCGACCGACACCGCGCGGCCGTCCTTGGCCCACAGCACCTGGCCGCGGACCCGGTGCTTGCGGCCGGAGCGCAGGGTGTCGGCGATCGGCGACTCCTCGTACGGGAACGGCGTGCCGTCCGCGCGGGAGTGGTGGATGAGGGCGTGCAGTTCGCGGCCGCCGAGGTCGCTCGCGCGGTAGCCGAGGATCTGCGCGGCGGAGGGGTTGACGAGGACGACCTTGCCGGCGGTGTCGACGCCGACGACGCCCTCGGCCGCCGCGCGCAGGATCATCTCGGTCTGGCGCTGCGAACGGGCCAGTTCGGCCTCGGTGTCGAGGGTGCCGGTCAGGTCGCGGACCACGAGCATCAGCAGCTCGTCGTCGTAGGAGGCGCTCGGCTCGGCGTAGGGGGTGCGGCCGTCGAGGTTGGCGCTGGTGACCTCGACGGGGAACTGGGTGCCGTCCGTGCGCCGGGCGATCATCCGGGTGGGCCTGGTGCGCCCGCCGTCCGGATCGTCGCGCGGCGGCCGCAGCCCGCCCGGGATGCGGCGGGAGTCGAACTCCGGCAGCAGATCGAGCAGACCGCGCCCGACGAGCCCGGTGCCGGGCACCTCGAACGTCTCGAGCGCGATGTGGTTGGCGTTGACGACCGTGCCGTTGCAGTTGACGAGCAACAGCGCGTCGGGCAGGGCGTCGAGTATGGCTGCGAGGCGAGCAGCGCCTCGGGATGGCCTGCTGCTCACGACGACGCTTCCTCCCTGGTTACTGCACTTTGCCGACCGCTTGGGGCGGGTTTGCACCGCCCCTCGGCGTGTCATTGAGGGGAAGTCTACGGGCTGCCGATACGGGCGCTACTGCGGATGACGGGTGTGGCGACACCCTCCGCCGGGCCTCTCCAGGGCGTCTCGGGCAGGCCGGACATGCCCCTCGTGTCCACCTTCGTGGCGACCTGACGGTCAGCTCCGACCACTCTCCGCGGACGTTTTCTTCGGCGAGCCCTTCGACTGTGCGAACACAGTGGAGAAACGGTCCCACCGGGCCATCTCGCAGCCGTTCCTCTTGTTGAAGTCGGCGTTCACGGGGCGCCCGGCCCACGTTCCCCTGACATGGGCCTGCTCGTCGCCGCCGTAGATCTGGGTGCAGTTCGCGTCCTCCGGCACGGGCGCGAAGACGTCCTTGCCCCATTTGGTCTGGGTGTCGAGCTGGTCGCAGGCCTGCTGGGGGTGCGGATGGGTGCCGCCGGCCGGGTGGCAGTACAGCTCGTACGTACGGTCGTGGCCGCCGCTGCCCGAGACGGTGATCGTGAGGTGGTCGCCGCCGGTCTCCAGCGCCTCCGCACCGCCGAGCGGGAGCGGGGCGGCCGAGGCGGCGGGCACGGCGAGGAGCGCCGGGGCCAGCGCTGCTGCGAGGGCGAGGCTGCGGAGTGACATGCGAAAGCTCCTGGGGTGCGGCGGTACGGGGCGGAGGGAGCGCCGGAAGCGCCGGCGGAGCCCTTCTTCCGAACTAACGCTCCGGAGCGCCCCGCGTTGCGCGCCGCGAACGCCTTTGCCCGAGGCACCCAAGGGCCGGTACCGTAGGGTGCGATTGGTGAGAAGCCGCAAGGCTGTGTCATCATCTGCACGCAACACTCGCGCTCGCGCGGGTGTGCTGGAGGCGTCGCCTAGTCCGGTCTATGGCGCCGCACTGCTAATGCGGTTTGGGACTTAAATCCCATCGAGGGTTCAAATCCCTCCGCCTCCGCAGCCGGGCCCCGGTCGTAGCGATACGACCGGGGCTTTTGCGTTCCCGCCCTCGCGAGGGCGTCCCCGGGGCATCGCGAACGATCTTCTCTTCGGCGTTTTTGCAGCTCAGAGAAGGTGTGGCGAATGGATTTCGTCTCCCGGCGCAGGTCATGTAATGTTGTCCACGCAACGCCGACCGGCAAGAAAAAACGCCGGAAAGCCGAGCGCTCGTAGCTTAACGGATAGAGCACTTGACTACGGATCAAGAGGTTGCAGGTTCGAATCCTGCCGAGCGCACAGCCGGAAGTCCTCGGACTTCCGACCGTCGCGGGGTGGAGCAGCTCGGTAGCTCGCTGGGCTCATAACCCAGAGGTCGCAGGTTCAAATCCTGTCCCCGCTACTAGAACCACAGGCCCGGTACCACAAGGTACCGGGCCTGTGGCGTTTCCGGTGCGGGAGGCATGCGGGTGAGCGACGACGGGGTCCTGGCCTTCCGGAGGGCTCTGGGCCTGCCGGGCCTGATCGACGTCCATACGCACTTCATGCCCGAGCGGGTGCTCGACAAGGTCTGGGCGTACTTCGACGCCGCCGGCCCTCTGATCGGCCGGCCCTGGCCGATCACCTACCGGCACGCGGAGCTCGAGCGGCTCGGCATACTGCGCGGCTTCGGCGTGCGGGCCTTCACTTCGATGATCTACCCCCACAAGCCCGGCATGGCCTCCTGGCTCAACGGCTGGGCGGCGGACTTCGCCTCCCGTACGCCCGACTGCCTGCACACCGCGACCTTCTTCCCCGAACCAGAAGCCGCGGACTACGTGCGCCGGGCGCTGGACGCCGGGGCGCGGATCTTCAAGTCGCATGTGCAGGTGGGCGCCTACGACCCCGAGGACGCGCTGCTGGACGACGTGTGGGGCACGCTCGAGGACGCCGGGACGCCCGTCGTCATCCACTGCGGCTCCGGCCCCGCGCCCGGCAAGCACACCGGGCCCGCTCCGGTGGCCCGCGTACTGGCCCGGCATCCGCGGCTGCGGCTGGTGATCGCCCACATGGGGATGCCGGAGTACACCGACTTCCTGGACCTGGCCGAGCGTCATCCCGGTGTGCACCTCGACACGACGATGGCGTTCACGGACTTCTCCGAGCGGATCGCGCCGTTCCCACCGGCGGAACGGGGACGCCTGGCGGCGCTGGGGGACCGCATCCTCTTCGGCAGCGACTTCCCGAACATCCCGTACGGCTACGCGCACGCGCTCGAGTCCCTGACGCGGCTGGGGCAGGACGAGGCGTGGCTGCGCGGCGTGTGCCACGACAACGCCGCGCGGCTGTTCGGGCTGTGATCCGGTCCGGGCCGTGAGCCGGCCCGGACCCTGACTCCGCCGCCCGTCAGAGCGGCAGGATCTGCGCCAGCTCGCGCCACTGCGGCCGCGCCAGGGAGCGGACCCGCTCCTTCCCCTGCGGGAGGACCACCTGCACCGCCAGGTGGTCGGCGCCCGCGGCCACGTACTCGTCCATCCGGTCCCGGATGCGCTGCTCGTCGCCGAGGGCGAAGAGCGCGTCGACCAGGCGGTCGCTGCCGTTGTCCTTGAAGTCGTCCTCGGTGAAGCCGAGACGCAGGAGGTTGTTGGTGTAGTTCGGCAGGGCGAGGTAGCGGGCGAGGAAGCTGCGGGCGGTGTCGCGGGCGCGGCCGAGGTCGGTGTCGAGGACGACGTTCACCTCGGGGGCGAGGAAGGCGTCGTCGCCCACCAGCTCCCGGGTGCGCGCGGTGTGGTCCGTGGTGACCAGGTAGGGGATCGCCCCGGCCGCGCGGTCCCGGGCGAGGCCGGCCATCTTGGGGCCGAGGGCGGCCAGTACGCGCTGCTCCGCGGGCACGGGCACGGGCGCGTCGTCCAGAGCCGTCAGGTAGTCCCGCATGGCGGAGTACGGGCGGGCGTAGCGCGGGGTGAGCGCGGTGTGGCTGACGCCGAGTCCGAGGACGAGGCGCTCGCGCGCCGAGGGCGCGAGGGCGGCGTACCCCGCGGCGACGTCGGCCGCCTCGTGGTCCCAGATGCTCAGGATGCTGGTGCCCACGGCGACGCGCCGCGTCGCCTCGAGGACGTGCGCGGCCGCGGCGAGGCCGGGGCTGCCGCCGATCCACAGGGCCGAGAAGCCGAGCTCCTCCAATTCGGCGGCCGCCTCGCCGATTTCGCCCTGCAGGTGGGGGTCATCCGAGTGGAGGCCTGCGCTCCAGATGCCGATCGTGCCGAGGTCGGAAGAGAGATCCATGATCACTCCAATCGGAGGTCGCTTCCGGTTATTCCGATTCTCAGGCGTTTCACAGGATGCCGAAAGAGCGCTCTCAGCCTTCCCGCCCACTATCGCGGCATGACCACCGCCACGCCTCACGGGCGTACCCGGCCGGCCCACGGGCGTCGTCCCCAGTCGCCGCACGCTCCTGCCGCGCTGCCGCACGACGACGCGGGCGCCGTCCGCGTTCTGGTCGTCGACGACGAAGCCGTGCCGGCCGAACGGCTCTCCCACGCCCTGCGCTCCGAGGGCTGGCAGGTGCGTACGGCCGCCGACGGCGCCGAAGCGATCTGTATCGCCCATGACTTCCGGCCGGACGCCGTCGTCCTGGACGCCGCTGTCGTGGGCGCCACTGTCGTGGGCGCGCGGACGTCCGGCGCGGACGGCCCGGGCGGCGCGGCCGCGCTCGGGCGGCTGCGGGGGGAACTGCCGGGTGTGCCGGTGCTCTTCCTCGCCGGGGGGAGTTCCGGCGGGGGCCCCGGGGAGGTCCGTGCCGCCGCCGGGCTCACCGTCGGGGGCGACGACTGCGTCGTCAAGCCGTTCGGAGTCGACGAGGTCGTCGCCCGGCTGCGCGGTCTGCTGCGCAGGTCACGGACGGCGGCGCCGCGCGCCGCCGCCGTCCTGACCGTCGGCGACCTCGTCCTGGACGAGGACAGCCGCGAGGTCTCCCGGGGAGGCGCGGAGATCCACCTGACCGCCACCGAGTTCGAGCTCCTGCGCTTCCTCATGCGCAATCCGCGCCGGGTGCTCAGCAAGCCGCTCATCCTCGACCGGGTCTGGTCCTACGACTTCGGCGGCCGGGTCAACGTCGTCGAGCTCTACATCTCCTACCTCCGACGGAAGATCGACGCCGGCCGCCCGCCGATGATCCACACCCGGCGCGGGGCCGGATACCTCATCAAACCGGCCGGAGGAGAGTGACGCCGAAATTCACTTGTACGGCGTAGAGGGGCTCTTGTACGGTGTACAGCGTCATCAGACGTACACCGTACAAGGGGGCTCCCATGGCTGCGACGACCACCGACTCACCACCCGCCACCACAGGCGAAGACCACCGGCTTCCCACCCGGTGGCTGGTCCTCGCGGTCATCTGCCTGGCCCAGCTCACCGTGCTGCTGGACAACACCGTCCTGACCGTCGCGATCCCCTCCCTCACCGAGGACCTGGGCGCCGCGACCTCCGACATCCAGTGGATGATCAACGCGTATTCGCTGGTGCAGGCCGGCCTCCTGCTCACCGCCGGCAGCGCCGCCGACCGCTACGGACGCAAGAAGCTCCTCGCCACCGGCCTCGCCCTCTTCGGCATCGGCTCGCTGGGCGCGGCGCTCTCCCAGACCGCCGGGCAGCTCATCGCCGCCCGAGCCGGCATGGGCGTCGGCGGCGCCCTGCTGATGACCACCACGCTGGCCGTGGTCGTCCAGGTCTTCGACGACGAGGAGCGCACCAAGGCCATCGGCCTGTGGGGCGCGGTCAGCGCACTCGGCTTCGCGGCCGGACCCCTCATCGGCGGCGCCCTGCTCAACCACTACTGGTGGGGCTCGATCTTCCTCATCAACCTGCCGGTCGCGTTCCTCGGCCTGCTGGCCGTCCTCAAGTGGGTGCCCGAGTCCAAGAACCCCACCGGCGACCGCCCCGACCTGCTCGGCGCACTCCTGTCCACGATCGGCATGACCGGCGTCGTCTTCGCGATCATCTCCGGCCCCGGCCACGGGTGGACCTCCGGTCGGGTGCTGGGTTCCGCCGCCGTGGGCGTGGTCACGCTGGCCCTCTTCGCCCTGTGGGAGCGGCGCTGCCCGTACCCCATGCTGGACATGCACTTCTTCCGCAACAGCCGGTTCGTCGGCGCCGTCTCCGGCGGCATCCTCGTCGCCTTCGGCATGGGCGGCTCCTTCTTCCTGCTCGGCCAGCACCTGCAGCTCGTGCTCCACTACGACCCGCTCGAGACCGGCCTGCGCATGACCCCGCTGGCGCTCGTCATCGTCGTCCTCAACTTCACCGGCGTGGGCGCCCGCCTGCTGCCGAAGATCGGTACGCCCGTCGCCATCGCCGGCGGCATGGGACTGCTGGCGGCCGGCCTCGCCGCGATCGCCGTGCTCGGCGCCCACGGCTACAACGGAATGCTCCTCGGCCTGGTCCTCATGGGCATCGGCATCGCCCTGTCCATGCCCGCCATGGCCACCGCCGTCATGTCCGCGATACCGCCGGAGAAGGCGGGCGTCGGCGCCGGCGTCAACGGCACGCTGCAGGAATGCGGCAACGGCCTCGGCGTGGCCGTACTGGGCGCCGTGCTCAACTCCCGCTTCGCGGCACTGCTGCCCGCGGTGGCGGCGGGGGCCGGATCCCTGCCGGAGGCGCTGGCGCGGGCGGGGTCGGACGCGGAGCGGTCGTCGATCTCGGAGGCGTTCGCTTCCGGGGTGCAGGCGAGTCAGCTGGTGGGGGCGGGGGCCGTCATGGCTGGTGGTGTGGTGGCGGCGGTGCTGCTGTGGAGGGCGGAGCGGCAGGATCGCTGACGGGGGTTGTTGGTGGGGCGGGGCTTGTTGGGGGTGGGGGCGGGGCCGGGGTGGATGGGCCGGGCCCTTACGGGACTGGATTATTTACGGCCCGGAGCCGTTTCGCAGTGATGGTTGGCCCGTACGTGGGCCGCAAATAACCCTGACGTCCCTCTCAGGGCCCGGCCCATCCCACCCCGGCCCCGCCCCGGGCCGTCCCGAGGGTGCCACCCCGTCTGGGGAGCCCCCCTCCTGTCTGCGGGAGGGAGGGGAAACGGGCCTCTGACCGGCTCACCGGCCGGGGGCACTGCCCGGGGCTTGGGGCGGCCGGCCCCATCTAGCATCTATGTCGATCGCATACACCGCACCGCTACATCCACCACATCCACAGGCGTCGGAAAGTGAGAAATCCATGGCAAGCAGCCTGCGGACCACCAGCGTGTGGCTGGCCGGTGAGGGAGAGGGCAAGGCCTCGAAGCGCAAGGGGGCGGGGGCGGAGGTCGGGGGCTCGACCGGGATCGGATCGTCGCCACTACGGTCCGGATGCTCGACACCGACGGGCTGGCGAAGTTCTCGATGCGCCGGCTGGCGGCGGAGCTCGGGGTGACGGCCATGTCGGTGTACTGGTACGTCGACAACAAGGACGACCTCCTCGAGCTGGCGATGGACCAGGCGTCCGCCGGCATGAGCGTCCCCGACGTGTCCGACGAGAGTGCCGACTGGCGCGATCAGGTGCGTGAGCTGGCGACCGAGTACCGCAAGATGCTCGTCGCCCACCCCTGGGTGGCCCAGCTGGTGGGCAGGTACCTCAACATCGGCCCTCACTCGATGGCCTTCTCCGAAGCCGCGCTGGCGGTGATACGGCGCATGGGGCTGGACGATCGCGGGGTGACGGGTGCGCTCAACGCCGTCTTCCAGTTCGTCTACGGCTTCGCGACGATCGAAGTGCTCTACCGGGAGCGTTGCCGCGAGGCCGGGGTGAGCGAGGACGACTACCTCAAGCAGGTCATGGGCGTGATCGCCGAGCGGCCCGAGTTCTCGAAGCAGTACAAGGAAGCGGCCGAGCTGGTGGAGGCGCGCGGCACCGAGTCCATCGCCACGATCCGGAACCAGGACTTCACCTACGCCCTGGACATGATGATCGCCGGCATGGAGGCCATGCAGGCCCGCTGAAGGCCCCCAGCCGCAGCCCCACGCGCCGAAGGCGCGTGGGGCTGCGCTGTTGAGGGACCACCCGCGGACGGGATCCGACCGGAGGGGCCGGGGTGGGATGGGCCGGGCCCTGAGAGGGACGTAAGGGTTATTTGCGGCCCAAGTGCGGGGTGACCAAGCCCGTAGAGGGCTCCGGGCCGTAAATAATCCAGTCCCGTAAGGGCCCGGCCCATCCCGCCCCGGCCCCGCCCCCAACCCACCCGCACAAGACGACGGCACAAGACGACGGCACAAGACGACGGCACAAGACGACGGCACAAGACGACGGCACAAGACGACGGCACAAGACGACGGCACAAGACGACGGCACAAGACGACGGCCCCGGCACTGCTCCGCACGAGGCCGTCCCCTGCCTCATATGACGTGCGGACCACTGCCGGGGCCAAGGCCCACGGACCGTTCATGCCGTTCAGGTCCGGGGCCACCGGCCGCCGCAGGGCGCGTTCCGCTCGTGGCGCGCCCCCCGTCGGCCGGGGTTCGGTGGGTCAGCCGGCCTGCCGGGCCGGCTCGGCGCCCGAGGGCGCCTCGGTGGACGTGGCGGCCTTCGGCCCCCCGTCCGCGTTGGACTTCAGCGCGACCTCCTTGATGAAGAGGGTCACGATGAACGCGATCAGCGCGCACGGCGCCGCGTAGAGGAAGACGTCGCCGACGCCGTGCCCGTAAGCGCTCTCCACGACGGTCCGGATGGGCGCGGGCAACGCGTCGAGGTCGGGGATGCCGCCTCCGCCCGTACCGCCGTGGCCCATGGCGGCCGCGGCCTTCGGGCCGAGGGCGGTGATGCCGTCCTTGACGTAGTCGGGGACGCGCGTGGCCAGGACCGCGCCGAGCGCGGAGACGCCGACCGCGCCGCCGAGGGAGCGGAAGAAGGTGACGACGGAGCTGGCGGCGCCGAGGTCCTTGGGCTCGACCTGGTTCTGCGCGGCGAGCACGAGGTTCTGCATCATCATGCCGATGCCGAGGCCGGTGAGGGCCATGAAGAGGGCGAGGTGCCAGTACGCGGTGTCGTAGCGCATGGTGCCGAGGAGCCCGAGGCCGGCGGTGAGCAGCACGCCGCCGCTGAGCAGCCAGGCCTTCCAGCGGCCGGTCTTGGTGATGATCTGGCCGGAGACGGTGGAGGAGACGAACAGGCCGGCGATCATCGGGATGGTGAGGACGCCGGACATGGTCGGCGACTCGCCGCGGGCGAGCTGGAAGTACTGGGAGAAGAACACGGTGCCCGCGAACATCGCGACGCCGACGAAGAGGCTGGCGAGCGAGGAGAGGGCGATGGTCTTGTTGCGGAACAGCCGCAGCGGGATGATCGGTTCGGCGGCCTTGGCCTCGGTGAGGATGAAGAGCGCGCCGAGGAGGACGGAGCCGCTGACCATGACGGCGGTCTGCCAGGAGAGCCAGTCGTAGTCCTTGCCCTTGCCGGCCCGGGTGACCCAGATCAGCAGCAGGGTGACGGCGGCGGTGATGAAGAACGCGCCCAGCCAGTCGACCTTGACCTTGCGCTTGACGACGGGGAGCTTGAGGGTCTTCTGCAGCACGATGAGCGCGATGATCGCGAACGGCACGCCGACGTAGAAGCACCAGCGCCAGCCGAGCCAGTCGGTGTCGGTGATGACGCCGCCGAGGAGGGGGCCGCCGACGGTGGCGACGGCGAAGGTCGCGCCGAGGTAACCGCTGTAACGGCCGCGCTCACGCGGGGAGATCATGGCGGCCATGACGATCTGGGCGAGGGCGGAGAGGCCGCCGACGCCGATGCCCTGCACGACGCGGCAGGCGATCAGCATGCCGGTGTTCTGCGACAGGCCGGCGACGACGGAGCCGGCCACGTAGACCACGAGGGCCAGCTGGACCAGCAGCTTCTTGCTGAAGAGGTCGGAGAGCTTGCCCCACAGCGGGGTGGAGGCGGTCATCGCGAGCAGCGAAGCGGTGACGACCCAGGTGTAGGAGGACTGGCTGCCGTGGAGGTCGTGGATGATCTCGGGCAGGGCGTTGGAGACGATCGTCGAGGACAGGATCGCCACGAACATGCCCAGCAGCAGTCCGGAGAGCGCCTCCATTATCTGACGGTGCGTCATGGGCGCGCCGGCGGGCGCCTTGGCGTCGGCGTCGGCGGCGTCCCGCACACCTGCTGGTGTGGACTTGGCCATGGACTTCCTTTTCTTGCTCGGGTTTTCAGGCTGATGTACGGGGGATCCGGCATTCGCCGAAGCTCTCGCGGAGTCGCTTCATCAGGTCGATGAGCTGGCCGATGTCGTCGTCGGACCAGTCCCGCAGGCAGGTGGCGAGGGCGTCGGTGTAGCGCCCGCTCACTTCGCGCAGCTTCTCGGTGCCGCTGGGGGTCAGGCTCAGCTGCCGCGACCGCTTGTCCAGCGGGTCGGGCTGCCGGTCGATCCAGCCGCGGTCGGCGGCGTGGGCGACGTGCCGGCTGGTGACCGAGGCGTCGATGCCCATCAGCTCGCCGAGCCGGCTCATGCGCATGTCGCCGTGCTGCTTGAGCAGGGCGAGGAGCGCGGCCGTGGCGGGTGGGCAGTCGTGCGGCAGGGCGCGGCCCAGGCCGCGCTTGACCGCGCCGATGGCGCTGAGTTGCTTGGCCAGCTCTTCGTACTGTTCCTGTGCCGCCACCGGCTTCGGCTCCTCGATTCCGGAGTTAGGTTGCTTAGGGCAACCATAGGGTTGATTGGTTGCTGAAGGCAAACGAATAATGCGCAAATCGGGTAAAGGAAGGCTCAAAGGTTGCTTGCTTGGCCGTAAAGCGGCAGGTCAGAGCCCCGGTTCGGCGGCGGGCAGCCCCGGTCGGGCCCGGTCAGACCCAGTCGACGGCCACGTCACGGGTCTCCACGCGCAGCCCCGGCGGCACGCGCCAGGCGTCGGCGCACACCGTCCAGGTCCCCTCCACGGACTCGCCGGGGCGGATCGGCGCCGGGAGGGCGTGGGCGGAGGAGACCGTCCACCAGTCGATGCCGAAGAGATCGACGATGTGGGTGCCCAGGGTGACGGTGCCGCCGGTCACGGGGCTGCCGCCGGTGTTGGTGAAGGTGAGGGTGACCCGCTCGCACCAGCGGTCGTCGGCGGGCTCGCGACGCGGCTCGCTCACGCCGAGCACGGCGGGCCCGGGCGCGGGCGTGGGGCGCGAGGACGGGGAGGGCGGCGGCGAGGGGCGCGAGGGGTGACGGCGGGGAGGGCGGCGTGGCGTGGCCCGGGGCCGGCGGTCGCGCGGCAGGGGCGAGGGGCGCGGCGGGCGCGTGGGTGGGATGCCGCCGCTGCCGCTCGGGTTGGCGGGGGCCGGGCGGGGGCTGTGCGTGGCGCTCGTACCGTTCGTGCCGTTCGCCGGCGCGGAGGAGGAGGCCGGGCTTCGCGCGGGTAAGGGCGTCGGCGTCGCGTCCTGGAGGGGGACGAGCTCCACGCCGCCTTTCGGCGGCACCGGGCCCGGGCCGTACGCGCCGCGTCCGGCGGCCCCCGTGGCGACGTATCCGTCGCGTTCGCCGCCGCCGCAGCCCGTGAGTGACGCGCTCAGAGCGAGCGCGCAGAGCGCCGTGGCGCGGGCGAGCGTCTTCCGTCGCATCGGCCCAGTGTCGCTGACGGTGCGTCAGCTGTACATGCTTCCGGGCCGATGTGCTCCACGCCCGCTCAGTCCGCGATGAGCCCCTCGCGCAGCTGTGCCAGCGTGCGCGTGAGCAGCCGGGAGACGTGCATCTGCGAGATGCCGACCTCCTCGCCGATCTGGGACTGCGTCATGTTGGCGAAGAAGCGCAGCATGATGATCTGCCGTTCGCGCGGCGGCAGCTTGGCCAGCAGCGGCTTGAGCGACTCGCGGTACTCCACGCCCTCCAGGGCCGTGTCCTCGTAGCCGAGGCGGTCGGCGAGCGAACCCTCGCCGCCGTCGTCCTCGGGGGAGGGCGAGTCCAGGGAGCTGGCGGTGTAGGCGTTGCCGACGGCGAGGCCGTCGACCACGTCCTCCTCGGACACGCCCAGGCACAGGGCGAGTTCCGGGACGGTGGGGGAGCGGTCGAGCTTCTGGGCGAGCTCGTCGCTGGCCTTGGTGAGGGCCAGGCGCAGCTCCTGCAGCCGGCGCGGCACGCGTACGGACCAGCTGGTGTCGCGGAAGAAGCGTTTGATCTCGCCGACGACGGTGGGCATCGCGAAGGTCGGGAATTCCACGCCCCGTTCGCAGTCGAACCGGTCGATCGCCTTGATCAGGCCGATGGTGCCGACCTGGACGATGTCCTCCATGGGTTCGTTGCGGCTGCGGAAGCGGGCCGCGGCGTAGCGCACGAGGGGGAGGTTGAGCTCGATGAGGGTGTCGCGTACGTACGTGCGTTCGGCGCTGTCCCGTTCGAGCGTGGCCAGCCGCAGGAACAGGGAGCGGGAGAGGGTGCGGGTGTCGATGGCTTCGCAGTCGTCGAGCACGGCGTGCGGTGCGTCGTTGGCGAGCACCTTCGCGCTGCCCAGGTCTACGGACATGCCACCCCCTTGAGGTCGCGGACGGGTCACAGCAACCCTCTCGGGTGAGGGGGTTCAGCCTCCACCTGAATACCGGAGGCTGCGCTGTGGCAAACGCAGTTCCTGCAGAATGTCACATGTCGGCAACACGCTGTAGCGTCAAGTCGACTTATCTTCCCCATGACGCCGGGGGGAGGGTCACCCGGGGGGGTTACGCCTCGATTCGATTTGCGGAGCGCAGCCGGGCGAAGCTTCGTGAGAGTAGCCGGGACACATGCATCTGCGACACCCCCAGCTCGGCGCTGATCTGCGACTGCGTCAGATTGCTGTAGTAGCGCAGCAGCAGGATGCGCTGTTCCCGCTCCGGCAGCTGTACGAGCAGGTGGCGCACGAGATCGCGGTGCTCGACGCCCGCGAGCGCGGGGTCCTCGTAGCCGAGCCGGTCGAGCAGTCCGGGCAGGCCGTCGCCCTCCTGGGCGGCCTCGAGGGAGGTCGCGTGGTACGAGCGGCCGGCCTCGATGCAGGCCAGCACCTCCTCCTCGGCGATCTTGAGGCGGTCGGCGATCTCGGCGGTGGTCGGGGACCGGCCGTGCAGCACGGTGAGGTCCTCGGTGGCGCCGTTGACCTGCACCCACAGCTCGTGGAGGCGGCGCGGGACGTGCACGGTGCGGACGTTGTCGCGGAAGTACCGCTTGATCTCCCCGACGACCGTCGGCATGGCGAAGGTGGGGAACTGCACCCCGCGGTCGGGGTCGAAGCGGTCGATGGCGTTGATGAGTCCGATGGTGCCGACCTGGACCACGTCCTCCATCGGCTCGTTGCGGCTGCGAAAACGCGCCGCGGCGTACCGCACGAGGGGGAGGTTGGCTTCGATCAGGGCGGCGCGCACGCGGGCGTGCTCGGGCGTGCCGGGCTCGAGCGCGGCGAACTCCTTGAAGAGCACCTGCGTCAGGGCCCGGGCGTCCGCGCCGCGGCTCTCGCGGCTGCGCGCGGCGGCCCCGGCGAGGTCGCCGTCGCCGGGCTCCTCGGCGTCGTCGGTCCGGTGCGGTTCGTCGGTGGGGTTGTCGCTCCGGAGGGGGGCTTCGGGCGCTGTACGGGCCGGCACGGTCACCACCCCTTTTCGGTCGACTCATCCGGCAAAAGCGGTCATAGCATCACAAGACATGTGCAGTGTGTGCAAGCACCGCATAACACCGTGTTGACGTGAAAAAGGACCCCTCACCAAGGCGGTGAGGGGCGCTCCTGCGGGCCGTACCGGGGTGTCAGAACGGGTAGTCGGCGATGACCCACGTGGCGAATTCGCGCCACTGGCCGACGCCCGCCTGGTGGGCGGGGTGCTCGAGGTAACGCTGGAGCGCGTCGGTGTCCTCGACGGCGGAGTTGATGGCGTAGTCATAGGCGATGGGGCGGTCGGAGATGTTCCAGCCGCACTCCCAGGAGCGCAGCTCCGGGATCTGCCCACCGAGTTCCTCGAACGCGCGCACGCCCGCGGCGACGCGCGGGTCGTCGCGCTCGACGCCCTCGTTGAGCTTGAACAGGACGAGGTGGCGGATCACAGGCTGCCTCTTCGCTTGTCGTGCCGACGCGCCGCGGGCGCCCGGCGGGCCGGGTCCTCAGCTGATCAGCTGGGTCATGAACTCGCCGATGTTGTTGGCGGCGTCCGAGATCCCTTCGAACCCTATCTGCACCAGCTCGGCCGCACGGGCGGGGGAGTGAATGATCGTGTAGGCCACGAAGATGCCGAGTCCCCAGAGCGCGACCTTCTTCGTCTGCACCATGACGCGCTGCCTCCCCTGCTGTCCCCTGTGCGGTCGCGAGAGTCTATCCGTGCAGGCGTGCGAACGGACGTATGGCCGAAACGCATGGGCGCGTCGCCTGGACGGACGGTGTGGGGCTCTTCACGCCCTCACGCCGTCTTCAAGGACCTTCGGCCCTGTGAGGAAGGCCCTTCGCCGGTCTTTCCGGGCGCAGGCCGGGCGGAGGATGGGGGTGCCCGCGGGTCTGGCAGGAATCCGGCGGGCAGGGACACGGAACCTCACTGCGGGGTCCGGGCCGCGCGCTTCCCCCCGACCGCGGCCCGTACGTGGAGACCGTGTCCTCGCCGGGGGAGGCGGCCGGCCCCCCCCGATGCCGCCTCCCCCGTCCTGCAGGTGCCGGAAGCCCCGGCTCCGGACCGTTTCGCGCACAGGTCCGGAGCCGGGGCTTTCCTGTCATCACGGGTGCGTGTCGGAGGTGATATCGGACCTCCGCCGGGGCACCAGAAAGGCACACGATATGCCCGATGAGGGAGGGCGGTGAGGTTCGCCATGGGCGTGTACGAGCTCGCCTTCACCATGCGGGAACGCGTGGCCGGGGGAGCGGTCGTCGTCGAACTGCTCGGCGAGATCGACATCTTGGCGGAACAGACATTGGGGCCCCGCCTCGAGACGCTGGCGGGGCGGTGCCGCGGGGACCTCGTCATCGACCTGCGCGGAGTGACGTTCCTCGACGCCAGCGGAGTGCGGCTGCTGCTGCGGGCGCGCGGGCGGACCGTCCGGTGCGGGGCGCGGCTGCGGGTCGTACGGGGCGGGTCGATGGTGTCGAAGGTGATCCGGATATCCGGGGTCGAGCCGGCGTTCACCTGGCTGGACGCCTTCCCGCCGTCGGCGGTGGGCAGCGTGCCGGCCTGAGGCTCCGTTCACGGTCGTACGGTGCCGGCGGGGCCGCCCCGCGTCAGGCGCCGCCCGTGGCGTGCCAGTCGGGGAACTCCTCGTCCAGCAGCGCCCGGACGTCCGCCGCCTCCGCGGCGCCGCGCCGCTCCAGCACGTCGTACGCCTCCCGCAGGCAGCCCAGCGCGATCCTCGGCTCGCCCAGGGCCGGCAGCGCCCGGCCGCGGGCGGCCAGGGCCAGCCCCCGGCAGTAGGCGTCGCCGAGCCCGGCCTCGGCCTCCAGCGCCCGGTCGGCGGCCGTGACGGCCTCGCGGTGCTGGCGCTGGTCCAGCCGGCAGTGCGCCAGATGCGCCCACAGCAGCGCCGTCCGGCGGGGATCGGTCTCCAGGCCCAGGGCCTCGCGCAGCCGGTCGGTGGCCGTCGCCGCGCGGTCGGCGGCCAGGAACGTACGGCCCGCCAGGTGCAGGACGGCGGGCAGGACCACCGCGTGCTCCTCCTCCCGGGCCGCCTCGGTCGCCTCGTTGACGGCGGCCAGCGCCTCCTCCGCCCGGCCCAGCCCGATGTACGCCCGCCCCGCCTGGGCCCGCGCCTCGAGGGCCGAGGTCGTCGCCCCCTCGGCGCGCAGGCGCTCCTCGGCCTGGACGAGCAGGGGCAGGGCGTCGCCGGGCCGGCCCAGGGACAGCAGGACCACGCCGAGTTCGCCGGAGGCCAGGGTGAGCGCGAGCGGGTCGCCGGCCTTCTCGGCCAGCCGCAGGCACGCCCGCAGGTCGCGCTCGGCCCGCTCGTAGGTGTCGGGGCCGAAGCGGGGCGCGGCGAGCACGCGCAGCGCGCGGGCGGCGCTCGCGTCGTCCTCCCACCGCCGGGCCCTCTCCAGCGCCCGGCGGGCGGGCGCCTCGAGGTCCCGCTGCCGGGCGGTGCCCGTCGTCAGCCGGTCCCAGACGGTCAGCAGGTCGGCGGCCGGGCGCAGCGCGTCGGGGATGTCGAGGTCCAGCACCTGGCCGGTGAGGGCGAGCAGGTGCGGGTGGGCGTCGTGCAGCCAGGCGCGGGCGGCGGGGGCGTCAGGCAGGTGGTGGCCGGTGGTGGCGAGGCGGTGGCGCAGGTGGCGGGGTACGGGGCTGTCGGGGCGTACGCGGAGCAGGGCGGTGACGGCGGTGGCGAGGTGGTGGTCGAGCAGTCGCAGCAGCGCCGCGTCGCGCACGGGCGGGCTGTCGGTGCGCTCGCTCTGCCGCCGGGCGAATCCCCGGAGGAGGGCGGGGTGGCGGTGGCGGCCGGGGCCGGGCGAGGTCAGCAGTCCGGCGGCGGTCAGGGCCGCGAGGAGCGGATCGGCGTCGGCGGCCTGGGGGAGTTCCAGGACGGCGGCGGCCGAGGCGGCGTCGAAGGAGGGCACGTCGGCGAGGGCCAGGATCCGGAAGGCGTGGGCGGGTTCGGGTTCGAGGGCGTCGTAGGCGACGCGGAAGGCGGCCTCGGTGGCGAGGTCGCCCGGGTGGGTGTCGCCGGTGTGGAGCTCCTCGAGGCGGTGGCGCTCGTCGCGCAGCCGGGCGGCGAGGTCGGCGGGGGTGAGGAAGGGGCGGGTGGTGAGGCGGGCGGCGGCGCGACGCGCAGGGCGAGGGGAGCGTTCCGCAGGCGGTCACCACGGCCCGGGCGGCCTCGGCGGGGCCCGCCGCGGTGTCGCCCGCGAGCGCGGCGAGCATCGCCAGCGCCTCCTTCTCCTCCGGCACGCTTACCTCGAGGTGCTGGGCTCCGGGCACCTCGAGGTCCGGTGTGCGGCCGGTGACCAGGACCGCGCAGCCGGGCGCGCCGGGCAGCAGCGGCAGGACCTGGCCGGTGCCGGCGGCGTCGTCGAGCAGCAGGAGCGCGCGGCGTTCGGCGAGCAGTGAGCGGTAGAGGGCGGTCCGCCGGGCGGTGCCCTCCGGCAGGGCTCCGTCGGTGACGCCGAGGGCGTGCAGGAGCCGGTCGAGGGCGGCGTCGGTGTCCAGCGGCTCGGGGCCGTCGCCGCGCAGGTCGAGGGTGATCAGGCCGTCGGGGTGGCGGGCGTGCAGGGCGTGGGCGGCGTGCAGGGCGAGGTCCGTGGTGCCGGCGCCGGCGGGGCCGGTGAGGACGACGACGGGCGCGGGCCGCCCTGCGGGGGCGGTGAGCGCGTCCCGGACGCGGGCGGCGAGCTCCTCGCGCCCGGCGGGGTCCGGGGCGGCGCCGGCGGCGTCCGTGGCGTCGTTCCAGGGCAGCGGGTCGGGCCCGGCGGCGGCGTCGGGGGCGGCGGCCGGCAGCGGTCCCGCGGGGGTGGTGAGGGCGGGGTCGCGGGCGAGGACCTGTTCGTGCATCCGGGTGAGTTCGGGGCCGGGGCCGCGGCCCCGTTCCCGCTCGAGGGCGCGCCGGGCGTCGGTGAACACCGCCAGCGCCTCGGCCTGCCGCCCGGCGCGGTGCAGGGCGTGCATGAGCAGGGCGCGGGGGCGTTCGCGCAGGGGGTGCTCGGCGGCCAGCGTGCGCAGCGCGGCGACGGCGCCGGCGTCGCGCCCCAGCGCGAGGGCGCACGCGAACAGGTCCTCCTGGGCCGCCACGCGCAGGTCGGCGAGGCGGGCCCGCTCGCGCTCGGCGTACGGGCCGGGCAGTGCGGAGAGCGGGGTTCCCTCCCACAGGGCGAGGGCCGCGCCCAGGTGTTCGTACGCCCCGGCGAGGTCGCCGGCGGCCCGTGCGGCCTCGGCCTCCTCCCGGTGGCGGTCGAACACGGCGGCGTCGACCGCGTCGGGGCGCACCCGTACGGCGTGGCCGTCGCCCTCCGAGACCAGCAGGCGGGCGTTCGACCCGGGCGTGCGCTCCGGCTCGAGGGCGGCCCGCAGCCGGGCGAGGTAGGCGTTGAGGGTGTCCACGGCGCGCGCGGGAGGTCTGCCGCCCCACAGCGCCTCGACGAGCTCGTTCGTGGTGAGGGGCCGGCCGCCGCGCAGCAGCAGGATGGCGAGGACCGCCCGTTGCTCGGGGGAGCCCAGCGGCAGGGGCCGGCCGTCCATGTCCGCCCGTACGGGGCCGAGCACATGGAACCGCAGGCGCTGGGTCTCCTCGTCGCCGGGCACGGGCCGTTCGCTCCTCGCTGCGCTGTGACCATTTGAAAGCTGTACCGGTTTAATCGGAATTGATAGAGGCTGGCCGGAACTCATGGGAATTGTCTGAAGAGCACAGTACTAGCGCGAGTCCGGGCCGCGCCGGAAGCGCGACCCGGACCCCTTTCACCCGGTCAGGCGATGTCCTCGCGCATCCGCAGCAACGATGTCGCCAGCCGGTCCACGTCCTGGGGGGTGTTGTAGAGCGCGAGCGACGCCCGCGCCGCGGTCTCCAGGCCGTAGTGGCGCAACGAGGGCTGGGCGCAGTGGTGCCCGGCCCGCACGGCGATGCCGTCCCGGTCCAGCAGGCGGGCGATGTCCGCCGGGTCCAGGCCCGCGAGGGTGAAGGTCAGCACCGCGATCTTGCCGGGGGCGGAGCCCAGGATCTCCAGCCCCGGCACCTCGGCGAGGGCCCGCTCGGCGTAGGCCAGCAGCTCGTGCTCGTACGCGGCCACGGCCTCGCGGTCGAAGCCCGTCAGCCAGTCGATCGCCGCCAGCAGCCCGGCGACGCCGGAGATGTGCCCGGTCCCGGCCTCGAAGCGGTGCGGCACGGGCGCGTACGTGCTGCCCGTGAAATCCACCTGGTCGATCATGTTGCCGCCGCCCTGCCAGGGCGGCATGGCCTCCAGCAGCTCGGGCCGGCCGTAGAGCGCGCCGATGCCCGTGGGGCCGAACAGCTTGTGCCCGGAGAACACGTAGAAGTCCGCGCCCAGGTCCCGCACGTCCACGGGGAAGTGCGCGACCGCCTGCGCGCCGTCGACCAGCACCTTGGCGCCGTAGCGGTGGGCGAGCGCCGCCATCTCCTTCACCGGCGGGACGGTGCCCAGCACGTTCGACGCCTGGCTGACGGCGACGAGCTGGGTGCGGAAGGAGAGCAGGTCGGCGAAGGCGGCCTGGTCGACGCTGCCGTCCGCGAGGAGCGGTACGGGCACCAGGCGCGCCCGTTTCTCCTTGGCGAGCTGCTGCCAGGGGACGATGTTGGAGTGGTGCTCCAGCCGGGGGACCAGGATCTCGTCGCCGGGGCCGATGTTCGTCCGTCCCCACGTCTGGGCGACGAGGTTGATCGCCTCGGTGGTGCCGCGGGTGAAGACGATGCTGTCGGGTGACTCGGCGCCCAGGAAGCGGGCGACCGCGGCCCGCCCCGCCTCGTAGGTCTCCGTGGCCTCGCGGGCCATGGTGTGGGCGCCGCGGTGGATGTTGGAGTTGGCGGCGCTGTAGTAGGTGCCCAGCGCCTCGATGACCTGGCGCGGCTTCTGCGTCGTGGCGCCGTTGTCCAGCCAGACCAGCGGCCGGCCGTTGACCGTGCGGTGCAGGACGGGGACGTCGCGGCGGGCGGTCTCGGGGTCGAAGCCGCCGGCGCCCCGGGGCGGGGTGGACGCCGGCGCGGCCGGGGCCGGTGGCAGGGCGTTCGGCGGCAGGGCGCCCGGCGGGAGGGGGTTCGTCGCCGCGAAGGCGTCGTGCGCCCGAACGTCAGGAATAGTCATGGAACTTGGACACCTCGACGTTCTGCAGGACGGCGGCGGCGTCCTCCACCAGCACGGCCGCGTTGAAGTACGCCGTGAGCAGGTACGAGGTGATGGCCTTCTTGTCGGTGCCCATGTCGCGCATGGACAGGCCCGGCTCGACCTCGTCCGGCACCCCGGCCGGGCGCAGCCCGATGACGCCCTGCTCGGCCTCGCCGGTGCGCATCAGCAGCACCTGGGTCATCCCGGCGCCGCCGGAGCCGGTGAACGGCATCTTGTCCGAGGGCAGCAGCGGCACCCCGCGCCAGGTCAGCAGCGGGCTGCCGAAGCGGGTGTCGATGACCGGCGGGACGCCCCGGCGGGTGCACTCGCGGCCGAACGCGGCGATGGCCCTGGGGTGCGCGACGAAGTAGCCGGGCTGCTTCCATACCCGCGACAGCAGCTCGTCCATGTCGTCGGGGGTCGGCGCGCCCGTGCGGGTCTGCACGCGCTGGCCCGGGGCGATGTTGTGGAGGAGGCCGAACTCGGGGTGGTTGAGGACCAGCGCCTCCTGGCGCTCGCGCAGCGCCTGGATGGTCAGGCCCGCCTGGACCTTCGTCTGGTCCATGGGCGCGTTGTAGAGGTCGGAGACCCGGGTGTGGACGCGCAGGACGGTCTGGGCGAGGGTCATGTGGTATTCACGCGGCGTGTCCTCGTACTCCACGTACGTGCCCGGGAGTTCGGGCTCGCCGACGTGGCCTCCCGCGAGGTCCACGGGCACCTCGGCGCCGGGCACGGGCCCCTCGCCGGCGATGTGGGCGTCGAGCGCGGCGCGCAGGCCCGCGTCCCGGTCCGCCAGGGCGTTCAGCGCGTCGAGCTCGATGGTCAGGGCGACGCCGGAGGTGAGCGCCTTGACGCGGAACGGCAAGGGCTGACATCGGGCCCAGGAGTCGAGGTCGAAGAACTGCCCGTCGCCGATGACCTCGAGCAGCGCGTCCTCGCCGTAGCGTCCGGTCACGCGCTTCTCCGCGCGGCCGGTGACGATCACCCACAGCTTGTCGCAGGCGGTGCCCTCGTCGGCGAGGACCTGGCCCGGCTCGAAGGACGCCTCGGTGAAGGCCCCGGCGAGTTCCGCCAACTGACCCCCCTCCGCGCCCCGGAGGAAGGGCAGCTCGCGCAGGTCCTCCGGTACGACGCGGTGGGTGCCGGCCTCGCCGTAGCAGCTGATCCGGTCGTCGCCGAGGATGAACGTCCGCCTCCGGTTGACGCGGTACACGCCGCCCTCGACGTCGACCCAGGGCAGGGCGCGCAGCAGGTAGCGGGGCGTGATGCCGCGCATCTGCGGGGTGGTCTTGGTGGTGGTGGCCAACTGCCGTGCGGCGTCGGGCGCGAGACTGAGGCGATCGTTCACGGGTGTCCTCCTCGGTCGGGCCCGCGTGGAGGGGCCATGCGGGCCATCGAGGACCGATCGTCCGGTCGGGCCGTCGTCCGTCACAAGGCCTCCGGCCTGGGGCGCGCGTCCTGAAATGATCGACATCTTGAGCGACCGGCCCGGTGCGGGGGGCCGTCGGCCGGTCTCACGTGCCCGTGACATGTGCGTCGAGCGGCCGGCGCCTGTCGGTCGTATGGCCCGGAGCCCGCGGCGGAGGTTTGGTCCGCACCAGGACTCGGCCGGATTCGATCCCCGTCATCCGCCCGGAATGCGCCGCTCCCGGTGAGAGGCGTCCGAAAATCGACGGTCCGCAATGCGGTGATCGTTGTCCCGGCGCGGTAATGCTGTCGGAATTCGGCCTCTCGGCTGGCCGGATCCCATCCCTGGAATGTTCTGTTCCGCCGTATGGACGGGGGATCAACGCCGCCTGGCGGCCCGTGAATTTACTAGGACTGCCGAACAAAGGGGCAGTTTCAGGATCTCTTCCGCTAGTGTCCGACGGTGCGGGTGGGGCGCATCGCGCCACGCCTCTCGCCTGAGCCTTGATACGCCCGGGACCGGTGTGTGGCGCGCAGACCGTGCGGACTCGCCGGCTCCGGGTGAAGCCGCCTCCCCTGCCTCGCGGCAGGGGCCCTGCCGACGGCGGATCCCGACGGCAGGACATATGGAGGAGCAGAATTGGGTGCGAAAGACCTCGTGGACGAGCCGGAGCTCGTCCAGCTGCTGAGCCCGGAGGGCCGGCGGATCGATCATCCGCGCTATTCCCTCGACATCGGACCGGACGCCCTGCGCGGGCTCTACCGGGACATGGTGCTGACGCGCCGCTTCGATGCCGAGGCGGTGACGCTGCAGCGCCAGGGTGAGCTGGGCCTGTGGGCCTCGCTGCTGGGCCAGGAGGCCGCGCAGATCGGTTCGGGCCGCGCGACGCGGCCCGACGACTACGTCTTCCCCTGCTATCGCGAGCACGGCGTCGCCTGGACCCGGGGCGTGGACCCCCTCAAGCTGCTCGGCATGTTCCGTGGTGTCAACCACGGCGGCTGGGACCCCAACGAGAACAACTTCCACCTCTACACCATCGTCATCGGCCCGCCGCTGCTCCACGCGGCCGGATACGCCATGGGCGTGCTCGCCGACGGCGCCGACACCGCCGTCCTGTCGTACTTCGGCGACGGCGCCTCCAGCCAGGGCGACGTGGCGGAGGCCTTCACCTTCGCGTCCGTCCACAACGCCCCGGTCGTCTTCTTCTGCCAGAACAACCAGTGGGCCATCTCCACGCCCACCGAGCGCCAGACCAGGGTGCCCATCCACCGCCGGGCCGCCGGCTGGGGCTTCCCCGGCGTGCGCGTCGACGGCAACGACGTGCTGGCCTGTCTGGCCGTGACCCGGGACGCCCTGGAGCGGGCCCGCTCGGGGCAGGGGCCGATGCTCATCGAGGCGCTGACCTACCGCATGGGCGCCCACGCCACCTCCGACGACCCCACGCGCTACCGCGAGGACGCCGAGCGGCGGGAGTGGGAGGCCAAGGACCCGATCCTGCGGCTCGAGCGGCACCTGACCCAGGAGGGCCACGCCGACGACGCCTTCTACGCCGAGGTGGCGGAGGAGGGCGAACGGCTCGCGCGCCGGATCCGCGAGGGGGTGCGGGCCATGCCCGACCCCGACAGCGCGGCGATGTTCCGGCACGTCTACGCCGACGGCCACGAGCTCGTCGAGGAAGAGCAGAAACGATTCGCTGACTACCAGGCCTCGTTCGAGGAGGGCAACTGACGTGGTGTCCCAGGAGATGACGCTCGCAGGCGCCCTCAACGCCTCCCTGCGCAGAGCGCTGGAGGACGACCCGAAGGTGCGGATTTCCGGCGAGGACGTGGGCCGGCTGGGTGGCGTCTTCCGCGTCACCGACGGCCTGCAGAAGGATTTCGGCGAGACCCGGGTCTCCGACTCGCCGCTGGCCGAGTCCGGCATCGTCGGGACGGCGATCGGGCTCGCGCTGCGCGGCTACCGGCCGGTGGTGGAGATCCAGTTCGACGGGTTCGTCTTCCCCGCGTTCAACCAGATCGTCACGCAGTTGGCGAAGATGCACGCCCGCTCCCTCGGCAAGGTCCGGCTGCCGGTCGTCGTGCGGATCCCGTACGGCGGCGGGATCGGCGCGATCGAGCACCACAGCGAGTCGCCCGAGGCGTACTTCATGCACACCGCGGGCCTCAAGGTGGTGTCCCCGGCCACCGCCGAGGACGGCTACTGGATGCTGCGGCAGGCCATCCAGAGCGACGACCCGGTGATCTTCTTCGAGCCGAAGCGCCGCTACTGGGACAAGGCGCCCGTCGACACCTCGGTCGCGCCCGCGCCCCTGCACAAGGCCCGCGTCGTCCGGCCCGGGACCGACGCGACGCTCGTCACCTACGGCCCCACGGTCAGGGTGGGCCTGGAGGCGGCCGCCGCGGCGGCCGAGGACGGCACGTCGCTGGAGGTGGTGGACCTCAGGTCGCTCTCCCCGCTCGACTTCGGCACGGTGCGGGCGTCGGTGGAGAAGACCGGGCGGCTGGTGGTCGTCCACGAGGCCCCCGTCTTCGTCGGGCCCGGCGCCGAGATCGCCGCCCGCGTCCAGGAGCAGTGCTTCTACCACCTGGAGGCGCCGGTCCTGCGGGTCGGCGGCTTCCACGCCCCGTACCCGCCGTCGAGGCTGGAGGACGACTACCTTCCGGGCCTGGACCGGGTGCTCGACAGCGTGGACCAGGTGCTCGCGTACTGATTCCCGCGCGACGGCGTACGGGCCCGCCGCGGCCGGAGGGTCGCGGCGGGCCCGTACGGCCGGCGCCTACGAGCGGACGGCCAGCGGGTTCGCCGGGCGGCCCGTCCTGCTGGGCGGCTGGGTCCAGTCCTCGCGGTTGGCGAGGGTCTGGGCGACGGAGATGAACGCGGCCACCGCCCGCGAGTTCTTGGCCCGGGGGCTCATCGCGATGGCCAGCTTGCGGGAGACCGCCGGCGTCAGCGGCACGACGCGCAGGCCGGCCGGCATGACGGGCATCGCCAGGGAGGGCAGCACCGTGATGCCGTGTCCTCCCGCGACCATGGCGAGCAGGGCGTTCACGTCCTGCACCCGATAGGCGATGTGCGGTTCGAGGCCGACCGTACGGAACATCGCCCGGACCATCGCCTCCATTCCGCCCACCGGCAGCAGAAGCGGTTCCGTGGAGAGCTGCTGAACGCGCAGCCCGGCACCGGCATTCTGTGCCAAACGGTGCGCGGCGGGCAGGACGGCGTACATCCGGTCCTGCAGCAGCGGAATGGTGGAGAGGTCCTTCTTGGGCAGCGTCACGATGCCCACGTCGATGGCATAACCGCGCAGCCAATCGGCGATCTGCATATCCGGGCCGTCCCGCAACTCGATTTCCAGCTGTGGGTGACGGGTGCGCAGAGCGGTCATCAGGGCCGGCAGCAACCGGCACGCGAAACTCTGGCTCGTGCCGATCCTGATCCGGCCCCGCAGGTCCTCCGGCGCGCTGTTGGCGGCGTGCCGCATCTGTTCCGAGTGCATGAGCACGGCGCGCGTGTGGGCCAACACGCGACGTCCCGTCTCGGTGAGTTCGATTCCGGTGCGGTCGCGCTTCATGAGGCCGACACCGAGCTCTTTTTCCAGGCTCGATATGGCATGACTCACGGCGGACTGGCTGATGTCAAGTGCTCGGGCCGCAGCGGTGAAGCTGCCCGTGTCAATAATCGCGGCAAAGGCGGCGCATTGCGAAAGCTTCATAAAACGATATGGCTCCGCACGCCAGATGACGCGGCGCACGGAGCCAACCCCCCTCAAGTTCAGCTCGGCTCGTACAGGATAGCGCCTCGAGTAACCGTGAGCGAGACTCATGTAACCCGAAAGTAACTTGCTTGCGCGGCGCTTAAGCGGGGCTGAAGCCGATAGGGGAAATAGCGGCTTTACTGTGTAATTTTTTGCGGCCGGTGCCGTTTGTCATTCAGCGCGGCGGCGCCACGGCGTCGGCGAGGGTGGTGGGCAGGGCCGGCCGGCGGCCGCGCTCGTAGGCCGCGATGGCCTCCTCGTGCAGCAGGGTCGCGGCGATGGCGTCCAGGCCGGCGAGCATCCGGTCGCGGGCGTCCTCGTCCAGCGTGAACGGATGGACGCGGCCCGCGCAGCGGACCTCCAGCCGCTCGAGGTCGACGATCACCTCCGTCCGCGGCTCGGCCTCCACGGCCTCCCACAGCTCCTCGACCGTGGCGAGCGGGAGCTGGACCGTCAGCAGCCCGTTCATCAGCGAGTTGCCGCGGAAGATGTCCCCGTACCGGGGGGCGATGACGACCTTGAACCCGTAGTCCTGCAGGGCCCACACCGCGTACTCGCGGGACGAGCCGGTGCCGAAGTCGTTGCCCGCGATCAGCACCGTCGACCCGGCGTACCGGGGCTGGTTGAGGACGAACGACGGGTCGTCGCCGCGCCAGTCGGCGAAGAGCGCGTCCGCGTGGCCGTCGCGGGTGGTGCTGGCGCAGAAACGCACCGGGATGATCTGGTCCGTGTCGACGTTGCTGCGCCGCAGGGGCGCCGCCGTGCCGGTGTGGACGGTGAACTTCTCCATGAACGTGGACCTCACAGATCGGCGGGGGCGGCGAGGCGGCCGGCCACGGCGGTGGCGGCGGCGACCGGAGGCGAGACGATGTGCGTCCGCGAGCCCTTGCCCTGCCGTCCCTCGAAGTTGCGGTTGTTGGTGGACGCCGCGCGCTCGCCCGGGCGCAGCCGGTCCTCGTTGAGGGCCGCGCACATCGAGCAGCCCGCGCCGGCCCGGAAGTCGGCGCCCGCCTCGGCGAAGACCCGGTCGAGGCCCTCCTCCACGGCCTGCAGGCGCACCTGCGCCGAGCCGGGGACGATCACCATGTGGAGGCCGTCCGCCACGCGCCGGCCCTTGAGCACGTCGGCGGCCGCCCGCAGGTCCTCGATGCGGCTGTTGGTGCACGAGCCGAGGAAGACGGTGTCGATGGAGATGTCGCGCATGGCGGTGCCGGGCTTGAGGTCCATGTACTCCAGGGCCCGTTCGGCGGCCGCGCGCTCCTCCTCGCCCTCGAAGTCGGTGTGCGCGGGCACGTGGCCGTCGAGCGGGATGCTCTGGCCGGGGTTGGTGCCCCAGGAGACGTACGGGCTCAGGGTGGCGGCGTCGAGGTGGACCTCCTTGTCGAACACCGCGTCCGCGTCCGTGCGCAGGGTCTTCCAGTAGGCCACCTCCGCGTCCCAGTCGGCGCCCTGGGGCATGCCGGGGCGGGACTTGAGGTAGGCGAACGTGGTCTCGTCGGGGGCGATCAGGCCCGCGCGGGAGCCCGCCTCGACGGACATGTTGCACAGGGTCATCCGGGCCTCCATCGACAGGGCCGTGATGGTGTCGCCCCGGTACTCGATGATGTGGCCCTGGCCGCCCGCGGTGCCGATCTTCGCGATGAGGGCGAGGATGACGTCCTTGGCGGTGACGCCGGCAGGCAGTTCGCCGGTGACGTTGACTGCGAGGTCCTTCATGCGGCGCATCGACAGCGTCTGGGTGGCGAGCGCGTGCTCGACCTGGCTGGCGCCGATGCCGAAGGCGAGTGCCCCGAAGGCGCCGAGCGTCGTGGTGTGCGAGTCGCAGCAGACGATGGTCATGCCGGGGCGGGTCAGGCCCAGCTCGGGCGCGATGACGTGCACGATGCCCTGACCGGGGTCGCCCAGGCGGTGCAGCGGGATGCCGAACTGGGCGCAGTTGGAGCGCATCAGTTCGGCCTGGCGGCGCCCGGAGGGGTCCTTGATGATGCGGTCGATGGCGATCGTGGGGGTGTTGTGGTCCTCGGTGCCGACGGTGAGGTCGGGCCTGCGGACCGTGCGCCCGGCGGCCCGCAGACGGTCGAACGCCTGCGGGGTGTTCACCTCGTGCAGCAGCTGCAGGTCGATGTAGAGGAGGTCGTCTCCGGCGCTGTTGTGTCGTACGACGTGTGCGTCCCAGGTCTTCTGCGCCAATGTCGAGCCCATGTGACTCTCTCTGCTCCCTGCGGTTCGTGGTGTCGGTGGTACGGGACGGGCGGCCGTGGGGCCGCCCGTCGGGTCACTGGTCGCCGTCGGCCCGGCCGATGGCCGCGCCCGTGCCCACGGCGATCGGCTCGCGCTCGGGAACGGTCAGCGCGGCGGCGGCGATGGCGTCGGCGTCCTGGACGAAGTCGGTCCAGAACCCGGGCCGGCTGCTGCCGCCCTGCATGAACCAGCGGGTGTGCTCGGTCGGGATGCCCAGGACGTACAGGCCCTCGTCGGGCTGCCCGTCCCGGCCCACCGGGTGGAAGGGCGCCCGCGTGACGAAGACGCCGCCGGTGTCGAAGGCCTCGTCGCCCCGGCCGTTGACGTAGGAGGTCCAGATGCCCCGCTCGACCAGGCGCCGGGTGAGCGGCGCGGGGTCGCGGTGCACGTCGGGGGTGGGGATACGGGCGTCGATCACGGTGTCGACGAGCGTACGGGAGCCGGCCACGGCCGGGGAGGACATGGCGAAGCGTCCGCTGTCCTCGTCGCCCTCGAAGCAGGTCTGGGGGCCCACGATGCGCAGGTGGCCGCTGTCGATCAGGGCGGCGACCTGCCGCAGGCGGATCATGGGCGGGCCGGCGGCCAGGAAGGAGCTGCGCGGCACGAACCAGCCGAGGAAGTCGGTGCGGTGCGACCGCGGGGTGAGGCCGGCGAAGTCCACCAGGCCGCGGATGATGCCCCGGGTGTCGCGCAGGACGTCCAGCGCCGCCTTCAGCGGCGAGTCCACGTTGCCCCGCTCGGCGTGGGCCAGGTCGTCGCGCAGCGCCTCGTCCAGGTCCTTGGCGAAGGCCTCGGGGCTGTCGTAGACGCGGCCGGTGAAGGGGCGCGCCAGCGACTCCAGGTCCACGGGCGGCAGGCCGCCGACGTCGTGGCGGGCCGCGATGGCCCGGACGTCCGGCACGCCGTGCTCGGCGGCGCTCACCACGTCGGCGGTGAAGGCGGCGGCCCGCTCCTCGCCGGAGGCCAGGCGTATCTCCGTGCGGAAGTAGACGAGTTCGACCTCGGCGAGCAGCAGGGGCAGCGCGTCTCGGTTGAAGTCGCAGGTGCCGTCGGGGCTTTGGGCGCGGACCCGGTCGGCGGTGAACAGGAGGGTGCTGTAACGGAAGTCGTGGTGCTTCTGGTTGCGGCCGCGGGCGGGCAGCGGCATGCCGCTGCGCGAGCCGGCCACCAGCACCGGCTCGTCACCGCTCGGCTCGTAGGCGAGCCGGCCGTCCGCGCCCTCGGTGAACCGGCCGCCGCGGCCCAGGGTGAGCGCGGCCATGACGTCGTAGAAGGACAGGCCCAGGCCCAGCACGCCGACGTACGAGCCGGCGGGGATCTCCGCGAGCGGCATGTCGGCGGCGGAGTCGCCGCGGACGTAGCGCACGTCCGGGTGGGCGGCCGCGAACTCGGCGAGCGTCTTCTGCTGTCCGGACAGCTCGGGCGTGGTGTGGCCGGTGGTGAGGACGACGCGGTCGGCGTCCAGCGCCGAGCCGTCGGCCAGCGACAGGCGGTAGCCGTCCATCGTGCGCTCGAGGTCGGTGACCTCGCCGCGCACCCGGTGCAGGACCGCGTGCGGGGGCAGGCCGGCCTCGACGGTCTCCAGGACGAACTGCATGTAGCGGCCGTGCAGGGCGCGCGGGGCGTAGCCGTTGGGGCCCGCGTAGGTGTCGGGCTCGTTGGCCTGCCACCACTGCGCGAGCGAGGGGCCGGCGCCGGGGCGGGCGGGGCCGCCGTCGGGGGTGCCGGAGAAGGAGGAGACCTCGGCCGCCACGGTGTTCATCAGGAACCATTCGGGCTGGTCCGTGCGCCACACCCGGCCGCTGCCGACCTGTACGGGGTCGATCAGGAGGATCTCCACCGGCCCCCGGGCCGGCTCCTCCGCCAGCCGGGCCGCCAGCCGCTCCACCACGCTCAGCCCGCGCGGGCCGCTGCCCACCACCGCGATCCGGTGCGCACCCGCCGCCCCGGGGCGGGGGTCGAGCAAGCCGGCCTCGGACGGCTTGGTGAGCCGGGAGGAACTGCCGTCAGCGCGGTCCTTCACTTGTCAACCTCTCTCGAAAACAATCGCCGCGGGGGCCCGGCACGAGGAATTCATGCCGGCGAGGGGTTTCGGGTCGTTCGGCCGACATTTATTCAGCTCGAATTCAATTCACCGATAACCTTGCGGATGATCACTCTAGTCTCGATCTGCATCGCTGATCAATACCGAGCCGTTCATGCTTTGTATGAGCTCTCCTCATGGGCCTCCGAGGGTGACCTGGAAGGCAAACATGCAGGTCAGAAGCTTGGCGTGGCGGCTGGGTGGGCGTTCGCGACCGCTCCCCGGGCTTTCTCGAGCCCTATTCCCATATCCATCGTTTGACGTGCCAACGATCTGTTCGGTCTAATCGCGCTCACCGGCTGGCTCTGGCCAGCCGCTGCGCACTGGGAGGGAAAATGGGGCAGCGCCCGGCATTGCTGGTTCTTGATTTGATCAACGAGATCGTGCACCCGGAGGGCAAGTACGGGGCGGACGGCTACGAGCGGCAGGTGGCCGAGCGGGGGGTGCTCGGGAACGCCGCGAGGGCGATCGAGGGGGCCCGCGCCGCCGGCATCCCCGTGATCTACGTGGTGGTCGGGTTCTCCGAGGGGTACCCGGAGTGGCCGGCGGGCTCGCCCATCTTCAAGATCGCCAAGGAGGACGGGCGCATCCAGCTGGGCACCTGGGCGACCGAGGTGCACGAGTCGGTCAAGCCCGCCCCCGGCGAGCCGGTCATCGCCAAGCACCGGATCAGCCCGTTCTACGGCACCGGCCTGGACCTGCTGCTGCGCAACCAGGGCATCGACACCCTCCTGCTGACCGGTGTCTCCACCGACATGGTCATCCTGGCCACGGCGCGCGACGCCCACGACCGCGACTACGCCGTCGAGGTCCTGGAGGACGCCACCGCCGCCGACGGCCCGGAGATGCACGAGGCCGCGCTCAAGGTGATCGGCCGCTGCGCGAAGATCACCACGGTCGACGAGGCCCTGAAGGCGGACCGGTGAGGAACCACGTCGCGACCCGCTTCTCCGGCATCGAGAAGTCGGCCACCTACGCCGTCCTCGAGCTGGTCCACGAACTGCGCGCCAAGGGCGTCTCGGTCCTCGACCTCGGCGGCGGCGAGCCCGACTTCGACTCGCCCGAGCACGTGGTCGCGGGCGCCGTGGACGCGCTGCACGACGGCTTCACCCACTACTCGCCCAGCCGCGGCCTGCCCGAGCTGCTGACCGCGATCTCGCACAAGCTGCGCGAGGACAGCGGCGTGGTGGCCGACCCGGCGACCGAGATCATCGTGACGCCGTCGGCCAAGCACGCTCTATTCATTTCGCTCATGACGCTGCTGGACCCGGGCGACGAGATCATCATCCCGACGCCCAGCTGGGTCAGCTACAAGTCCATGGCGCATCTCATCGGGGCCGTCCCGGTGTCCGCCGAGCTGTCGTCCGAGAACGGCTTCCGCGTCACGCGGGAGCTCCTCGAGCGGTATGTGACGGACCGTTCGAAGGCGATTCTCGTCAATTCGCCGAACAACCCGACGGGCCACACCCTCACCCCCGAAGAGGCCGAGGGCATCGCCTCCTTCGCACGGGACCACGACCTTTTCGTCGTCTCCGACGAGATCTACGAGAAGATCCGTTACAACCGTGCCGAGCACATCAGCATCGCGGCCCTGCCGGGCATGGCCGAGCGGACGCTGACCGTGAACGGGTTCTCCAAGGGATACGCCATGACCGGATGGCGCCTGGGCTATGTCGCCGGCCCCGCCCCGGTCATCTCGGAAGTGCTCAAGGTCCAGCAGCACTCGGTCGGCTGCGCCGGCTCGTTCGTGCAGCGCGGCGGGCTGGCCGCGCTGACCGGTGACCAGGGCGTCATCGCCGAGATGGCGGACGAGTACGCCGCCCGCATGGCGCTGATCGTCAAGGGTCTCAACTCCCTGCCGGGAATCACCTGCGACATTCCCGGGGGCGGCTTCTACGTCTTCCCCGACATTCGTGGCACCGGATTCTCGAGCTCGGCGGAATTCGCCGAGTGGCTGCTGACCGAGGCGGGCGTCGCGGTGATGCCGGGAACCGCCTTCGGACCCGGCGGCGAGGGGCACATCCGGCTTTCCTTCGCCACCTCGCGGGACGTCATCGAGGAGGCCGTCGGGCGTATGGCCCGGGCCTTGGCGAAGCGCTCGTAGCACGTCGCTGAAAGAGGTCCGGCGGCGGGTTTCCGCCGGGCCTTTGCCGGGGTAATTCTCTTGCCCGGGCAAATTGAACTGCTGTAGCGTGGAATCAATTGTTGCGGCCGGAATTTCTTTTCATTGTTTCCGGCCTGCACTCGACCGGCGGAAATTCTGTCTGTGCCGTCGAGCTCACTCCAGACCTTTCTGTTCAGCGCCTCTGGCGGCCTGCTGCCCTTTTCCCGCAGGGGCCCGCGAGCAGAGGATGAAATGGGAGAACGACCTCTTATGCGTCGGATTTCTTTCTTCGACACCACTCTCCGTGACGGAGAGCAGGCGCCTGCCAACGCGATGGGCCCCGAGGACAAGCTGGACCTCGCACTGCGCATCGAAGCCCTGGGCGTGGACTACATCGAGACCGGCTTCCCGGCCTCGTCCCCGAGCGACTTCGAGGCCACCCGCCTCATCTCGCAGCACCTGACCAAGGCCCGCTTCACCACCTTCTGCCGGGCCGTCCCCCAGGACATCGAGACCGCGATCGAGGCCGGCGGCACCGCCAACCACCAGATCCAGGTCGCGGCGACCGCCAGTGACATGCACCTGCGTCACAAGCGGCGCATCACCCGTCAGCAGGGTATCGACGAGGTGGCCGAGGCGGTCGCCCTCGCCCGCTCCCTGGGCGTCGAGCACGTCTCCGTGGGCCTGGAGGACTCCAGCCGCGGCGAGGACGACCTGCTGCAGCCGATGACCGAGAAGGCCATCGAGGCCGGCGCCACCTGCTTCGTGGTCGCCGACACCTCCGGCGCCATGACCCCGGACCAGTACGCCGGCCTGATCCGCAAGTTCCGTTCCTGGGCCCCGTCCCCGGTGCGGATCGCCACCCACTGCCACGACGACTTCGGCCTGTCGACCGCCAACGCCCTCGCGGGCCTGGAGGCCGGCGCGGACGAGGTCCAGGCGACGCTCGGCGGCATCGGCGAGCGCGCGGGCAACACCGCGCTCGAGGAGATCGCGGCGCTGCTGGCCTACAAGGAGGACCACAACGGCCTGCGCACCGACATCGACCTCGCGGCGATGTACGAGGCCTACAACGTGCTCCGCCGTGTGATCAGGCTCGAGGAGCCGCGCAACAAGGCGATCTTCGGCGCCTACGCGTTCGGCACCGCCGCCGGCATCCACCAGCAGGGCATGCTCCGCAACCCGGCGACCTACGAGTACGTCGAGCCGGACCGGTTCGGGCGCCGTCGCTCCATCCTGATCGGCCGGCACTCCGGCCGCTCGGTCCTGCGTCACCTGCTGGACCAGCTCGGCCTCGAGGTCTCGGACACCGAGCTGGACGAGCTGTACCGCGTCCACATCGCCGAGCGCGAGGGCGGCGACTGCGAGGACCTGGAGGTGCTCAAGGACCGCCTCGCGCGCGAGCTCGGCGCGGGACTGGTGGCCGCCTAGGAACGACTGACGGCGACTTCCGAGGGACAGCGAGGGTCGTGGCCCGCCGCCGGCGGCGGGCCACGACCCGCCCCGCCGGCGGGCGGGTCAGGCGGCGTCGCGCAGCGTGCGGCGCAGGTCCTGGGCGGCGGCCGCCAGGTGGGAACGGATCTCCTCGGCCCGTGGGCCCATGCGCCAGGCCGGTCCGCTCACGCACAGTGCGGAGTTGACCCGGGTGTGGCCCTCGTGGACGGGGACGGCGATGCCCAGGACGTCCTTCTCCGCCTCGCGCGATCCCATGGCGTATCCCTGGTCGCGGATGACGGAGAGCTTTCTGCGCTCCCGCTCGGAAAGTCCCGCGGGTTCGGCGGAATAGGCGAGGAGGATCCGCCCGGCGGGTCCGTCCCGCAGGGGGAAGGCGCTGCCGACGGGGACGGTGTCGCGCAGTCCGTCGGCGGGTTCCACCGAGGCGACGCAGGCGTAGCTCTCGCCCATTCTCCGGAAGTGCTGGACGCTCTCGCCGCATTGCCCGAGAAGTCGTTCCAGGACGGCGTAGTCGGTGGAGGCCTCCGGCTTCGCCCCGGTGTCGTCCGCCCATGCCCTGATGCGCGCCCCGATGCTGATTCCGCCGTCCTCGTCACGCCGCAGAATGTCTTGCTCCGTCAGTTCCCGCATGATGCGATGCAGCGTGGAATGGGGAATTCCGGTGACCCTGCGGATGTCGCTCGGCGAGCGTGCCCCCCGCGACACCGCGTCCATGACCGCCAATATGCGTACGACGTTGGCCACCGGTCTGCAACTCCCCTCCGACTGCAAGACTGCTGAAAAAGTATCAGCGACGCCGGTAATAGTAATGTGTGGCTCGTGAAATCATTTGTTCTTCGGGTGATCGGCCGTGGGAGGAGAAGAAGTTGACGCGCATTGTCGAGTCGGATGACCTCGCCGGCCTGATATCCGCCGCCGACCGGCTGCGGCGAGGAGCCGTGATCGCCACTCCCGCCGGCGGCGGATGGGCGATCCTCTGCGACCCGTTCAACGAGAAGGCCGCCCACCGGGTGGGCGCGCTGGGATCCGATGGATTTCCGCCGGCCCTCCTCGTCTCCTCTCCCGTGGAATGGCGGCGATGGGCGTACGCGCCGCATCCGGGTGTCGACGATCTCCTCGACGAGGTGTGGCCGGGCCCGCTGGAAATCGTCGCCCGAGCGCGCCGGACACTGCCCGCCTGGATGACGTCCGACGACGGGACCGTGACGGTCGCCCACCCCGATCGCCGTTCCCTCAACCTGCTGTCGATCTACAGCGGACTGCCGCTCGCCTGCGCTTTTGCGGAAAACGCCGGGGCCGGGGAAGGCGTCGCGGAAAACGCTGCGGAAACCGCCGTGGAAAACCTCGGGGAAGGCTTCGGGGAAAACAGGGCGGCCGGCGGCTTCGGGCCTGCCGCCCCGGACGCTGTCATGATGTCCCCGGGGAGGGGCGCCGACATCGTGATCAAGGGGGAGAGGAGCGGCCGGGAGCGTACGACCGGCATCGGGACCGTCGTCGACCTGACCGGCCGGCGACCCGTGCTCGTCCGCGAGGGCGACGTCCTCGCCGACGCGGTGCGCCGCCGTCTCCCCGACCTCGACGACTCCGTGACGATGAGATGAGCGGGAGGAAAAGCGGTGCAGATCCGCGCTTTTGAGGACGAATGGCTGGTCGGAGAGGACCAGAGCGAGCCCAGAGCCAGCGTCGTACTCGCCGATGCCGATCCCATATCGCGCCGCGTCCTGGGCACGGTGCTCCGGGACGCCGCTCAACTGCAGTACATCTGCTGCGTCGACAGCCACCGCCCGCTGGAGGAGTGGCCGCTGTCCCAGGCCGACGTGGTCGTCCTCTCGGTGGGGCCGCAGGACGACCCGGTGCCGATCGTCCGGCAGTTGGCCTCCCGCCGCATCAGGGTCCTGCTCATCGGCACCGGCTGGAGCAGGTACCGGGTCGACGCCGCGTTCTCCGCCGGCGCCACCGGCTGCCTGGTGAAGGACACCGAGATCGGGCGCCTGGCCACGGCCACCCGCGCCGTGGCGTCCGGCCATGTGGTGATGTCGCCGCAGCTGTTCGGCCTGTTCACGGCCTCGCCGCGGGTCCACGGGCCGCGGGCCGTCCTCGCCGCCCACCGGAGTGAGGCCCGCAGCCCCGAACGGCTGCTGCGCGCGCTCACCGAGCGCGAACGCGAGGTCCTCGACCTGCTGGCGGACGGGCTGTCGACCGCGGAGGTCGCGGGCGCCCTCACCCTGTCGCCCGCCACGGTCAAGAGCCATGTCTCCCACTCGCTGAGCAAGCTGGGCGCCCGCAACCGCCTGGAGGCGGTGCTGATGATGCAGCAGGCGCGCAGCATGCGCTGAGGGGCACCGGGAGACATGGCGTCCGCCCGTACGGTCAGCCGGCGGTGACCGGCTTGGGCTTGGCCTTGCCGGGCGCCAGCGGCACCGCGATCAGCGACGCGGCGGCGACGGCCGCCCACACCACGGTCCAGGAGGACCAGCCCAGCAGGAGGGGGATGAGCAGCGGGGTGAGCGTGGCGCCGGCGAAGGCCGTGGTGTTCTCCAGGCCGAGCGCGGTGCCGGCCCGCTGGGCACCGGCCATGGCGGCGATCTCGGTGTAGGCGACGCCGTGCCAGGCGTTGGCCAGCATGCCGCCGATGGCGAGCGATATCGCGACCAGCACGGTCGGCGCGTGGGTGAGGACGGCCGCGGCGGCCATGGCCACACCCGTGATCACTCCGACCGCCCGGACGTAGCCGCGCCGGTTGCCCGTACGGTCCGTGTAGCGGCCGCTCCACACGCGGATGGCGGCGCCGCCGATCTGGACCGCGAGGATGGTCACGCTGCCGACGACGAGACCGGCGTCCTTGGCGTCGTGGAGGAAGATGCCCGCGAAGGACAGCACCGCGATCTGCGGCATGGTGAGCAGCGCGCTCGCCAGGGCGAGCCGCCAGCAGTCCCACCGGCGCAGCGGCGAGCGGTCGTCCGCAGCCGCCGCGGCCGCCTTGGCCGCCGCCGGGGCGTCGTCCGGCTCGTGCAGCCAGAGCCAGGTGGCCCCCGCCGTGATGAAGCAGAAGGCCGCCAGCACGCCGAAGACCGGGCGGAAGCCGTAGCTCGAGGCGAGCCAGGGCAGCAGTGCGGCGCCGATGGCACCGCCCGCCGGGATGGCGGTCTGCCGGATGCTCATGGCGAATCCGCGCTCCCCCTCGCGGAACCAGATCATCACCGCGCGCCCGGAGGAGCCGTTGACGCTTCCGCCGAGGATGCCGACGAGCAGCATGGCGGCGGCGAGCAGGGCCACGGACGGCACCGAGTCGCCGGAGGGCACCGTGAACAGCGACATCAGGGCGAGCACGGCGCCGGTGGAGAGCAGACCGGTCAGCAGGACCTTGCGGTCGCCGAACTTGTCCGTCAGCAGGCCCCACAGGATCTCGGACACCGCGACGCCCAGCAGGATGCCGCCGAGGACGACGCCGAGCTGCCCGTTGGACAGGTGGTATTCGCCCCGCATGGTGGTGCCGGTGACGGGGATGCCGGCGAACGTGGCGGAGAAGCTGGCCTGGGCGGCGACGCCGATGCCGAGGACGGTCCAACGGTGGTTGGGGCCGTACCGCCGGGCGGGCTTGCCGCCCGTCTGTTGCGGGGCGGCTGTGGGGAGAGTGTCACACTCACTCCTTCGAGGCTGGCGAGGTGGGGGATCGGCGGGGTGTGCCGGGCCGGAAGCCGGGGACCGGGATCCGACGGGCGGGGTGGCGGGCGGCGGCACGACCCGCCGCCCACCCAAGGAGAGCTCGGTCAGAGGGGCTTGACCGGCTGCTCCCAGACGACGAGGGCGATGCAGCCCTCGGGGCTGGCCGGGGCGTGGATGCTGTCCGGCTTCATCAGCAGAAGGCTGTTCTCGGGGTAGATGCCGTCCTCGGTGCGGAGCTCGCCGCTGAGGACGTAGATCAGCTCGTAGCCGGGGTGACGGTGCTGCTGGGCCTGGGCGCCCGGCAGGTAGCGCACGATCGCGGCGGCGGGGCCGTTCTCGCCGGTCTCCACGGTGCTGTAGAGCCGGTGGACCTCGGCGCCGACGCGGCCGTCGCTGACGAGGGGCTCGAACTCGAGCTCCTGCAGGTCGAACCGGCCGTCGGGCAGGGACGCGAAGAGCTGGGGCAGGCGCTCGGCCAGGGTCTGGGCGGACATGCGGATCATCTCCTGGTGGGATGGTGCGACGGAGCGGGGGCGCGCGGTCCCAGGCGGTAGGCCTGCGTCCGCGCAGGGCGGCCCGTGCACCTCGTCAAGGGGGGGAGGCGTACGGGCGCGGCGGTGCGGTGCGGCTTACTTGTCGCCGACGCGGCCCTGGACCCCGTCGATCCAACGGTCGGCGTGGCGGTCGGCGGCGGCCTGGTTGCGGAAGGCGTACGTCTTCAGCAGCCAGCGCTGGCGGGCGCGCTCCGGGTCGTTGATCTCCATCTTGTCGCGGCTGTGGAGACCGTCCTGGTTGGCGAAGGTGAACAGGTCGCCGGTCAGGATGCGGTGACGCGTCTTGTCCGCGCGGACCAGAGCGTTCTTCAGCTCGAGCAGGGCGTCCTTGGCGATCTCCGGCGAGCCCTCGGCCACGGTGGTGCTCGTGTCCAGGTAGCGGAAGCTGTGGTGGTTCTCGAGGATGGCGTGCTTCTCGGACACCGTCAGGTCGCCGTTGTTGTCGCGCGAGAAGACGTCGTACGGCGTGAAGAAGTGCGGCTGGCGCAGCACTTCCTGGTGCTCCTCGGAGAGGTGCTTGAGGAGGTCGCGACCGTCGACGAAGCCGGTGTAGATGTAGTCGCCGTCGGGGCTGCGCATGCCCAGCAGCGAGATGAAGTCGGCGCGGACCGGGTGCGCGGTGCGGTCGTTGTGGTAGACGAGCTCGCTGTCGCTGAAGCCGGTCTGCATGCCGCTGTAGCGGTTGATGGCCACGACGTCGATGAAGAAGTCGCCGTTGAAGCGGGTGCCGTAGGAGAGCAGCGGCGTGCCCACGAGCTGGGCGAACAGCTCGAGGAAGGTCTCGCCGACGAACGTCTTCTTCTTGGCGTGCTTGTCCGCCACCGGGTCGTCCAGGTCCAGGACCGGGATCTCCGCGTCGAGCGGGCAGTTGCGCAGCACGTGGGCCTCGGCGGCGCCCGTCTCGCGGTCGTTGCGGACACGGCCGCACACCTCGGTGAAGAAGGCGGGAACCTCGCCACGGTCCACCAGGTCGCCCACCGCGCGGGAGAACGCCGAGTAGTCCTCGTACGGGCTCTTGTCGACCGCGCTCAGGACCCCGTACAGCTCATCGCGTTCGGCGTCGGACAGGACGTAGGTCGGCTCCATAACCTCACCAATCTTTCCCCAAGGGCAATGACTTGTGGCCGGTGCCCAAGACTTGTGGTCAAGAGAAGTGTCCGTTCCGCGGCCCGTTCGGGCATCGCCCTACGGTTGAGGACCCGGTATTCGCCTCCCACCGGGGGAGTGGATCGACCGCATAAAAAGTGGAGACGGCCGGCCGGACCACCACCAAAGGAGGAGACCGGGACCGGCCGTGGCGGGGGAGCGACGGCCCGGGCGGGGATTGCGCGGCATTCGGGCCGTGCGCATAGTCGCCGTATGTCGACTGCGGAACGCCTTATCGAGAGCACGCGGGAACTGCTGTGGGAACGGGGGTACACGGGCACCAGCCCGCGGGCCATCCAGCAGCGGGCCGGGGCGGGCCAGGGGAGCATGTACCACCATTTCTCCGGCAAGCCGGAGCTGGCCCTGGCGGCCATGAGGCGCAGCGCCGAGCAGCTCAGGGCCGATGCCGAGGCGTGGCTCGGGGGCCCGGGCGGCGCCGCCGAGCGCATCACCGGATATTTGCTCTCGGAAAGGGAGGTGCTGCGCGGCTGCCCGGTGGGGCGCATGGCGCAGGACCCGGAGGTCGTCGGCGACCCGGGGATGAGCGAGACGGTGGACGGCGCCTTCCGGTGGCTGCGCGGCCGCCTGGAGGAGGTGCTGGAGGAGGGCCGGCGCGGCGGCGAGTTCCCCGCCGGCCTCGACGCGAGCGGCACCGCGGCCGTGATCGCGGCGGTCCTGCAGGGCGGGTACGTCCTGGCGCGCGCCGCCGGGAGCGCCGAGCCCTTCGAGCGGGCCGTCGGCGGCGTGCTGGACCTGCTGGGGATCCCGTCGGCCGCCGTGGCGGCCTGAGGGCCGGCGCGGCCCGCCCGGCGCGGCCCGTGGCGTGGGGTGCCACGGTCCTCGCGCGGGACGAGGGCGGCCGCGCCGGTCAGGGATCAGGCCCGGCCGCCGACCATGAGGGCCAGGTCGAGGGTGCGGTGCGAGAAGCCGTACTCGTTGTCGTACCAGCCGATGGCCTTGACCACCGAGCCGCCGCCGGGGCGGTCGCTGACCATGGTCAGCTGGGCGTCGAAGGTGCACGAGGCCGGGGTGCTGACGATGTCCGAGGAGACGATCGGGTCCTCGGTGTAGACCAGGAAGTCCGCGAGCTCGCCCTCGGCCGCCTTGCGGAACGCCTCGTTGACCTCCTCGGCGGTGACCACGCGGTCCAGCTCGACGGTCAGGTCGACCACGGAGCCGTCGATGACGGGCACCCGCATCGACAGGCCGTCCAGGCGGCCGGCCAGCTTCGGCAGGACCAGCCCGATGGCGCGGGCGGCGCCGGTGCTCGTGGGCACGATGTTGGAGGCCGCGGCCCGCGCGCGCCGGTAGTCCTTGTGCGGGACGTCCTGGATGCGCTGGTCGCTGGTGTAGGCGTGGACCGTGTTCATCAGGCCGCGCTGGATGCCGAAGCTGTCGTCGAGGACCTTGGCCATCATCGCGGCGCAGTTCGTGGTGCACGAGGCGTTGGAGATGATCCGCTGGCTGCCGTCGTACGCGTCGGAGTTGACGCCCATGACGACGGTGAGGTCCTCGCCGGTGGCCGGGGCCGAGATCAGGACGCGGCGCGCGCCGGCGTCCAGGTGGCGCTGGGCATCCTTCGCGTTCGTGAACACACCGGTGGACTCGACGACCACGTCGACGTCCAGCTCGCCCCACGGCAGGTTCGCCGGGTCCTTCTCGCTGAGCACGCGGATGCGGCGGCCGTCCACCACCAGGTGGTCGCCGTCGACCTCCACCGTTCCGTCGAGGCGGCCGTGCACGGAGTCGTACTTCAGCAGGTGGGCCAGCAGGGCGGGCTCGCTGAGGTCGTTCACGGCGACGACCTCCACGTCGCTCCGGCGCAGTGCTGCGCGGGCGACGGTGCGGCCGATGCGGCCGAAGCCGTTGATGGCAAGACGCAGAGTCATGTGATCCGAGTCCCTTCTCAAGGTTCAAACGGATGCCAAGGCGCGCGTCGTGGCAACGGCGCGCCAGAGGGAGGACCGGCGGGGCGTAAGAGAAAGCGCCGTTGCAATTCAGTGCCCGCTACCGAGAGTCTAGGCGGTCCCCCGACAACACCACTTACCCACTACATGCGTTCTGCATCCATCGCGCCGATCGGCCTTTAGTCCGGCATAAGTGACGCCTGATCGCCGCTTCAGGCGGACGCGGGGAGTATTCCGTCGACGGGCTGCTCGAGCCAGGCCTCGCGGTGGAGCATCGCCCGGTGCAGCCGGCGCAGCCGGTCGCCCGGTTCCATCCCCAGCTTCTCCACGAGCCGGTCGCGGAGCTCGTCGTACTTCGAGAGCGCCTCGGCCGTGCGGCCGCTGCGGTAGAGCGCCAGCATCAGATAGCCGTGGATGTTCTCGCGCTCGGGGTAGTCGAAGGCCAGGCGGTAGAGCTCGCTCAGTATGGTCCGCTCCTTGCCGAGCAGCAGCTGGATCTCGAGCCGGCGCTCGTACGACGCCATCCAGGACTCGTCGAGCGACCGCCCGAGCCGTTCCAGGGCCGGGACGGTGCGCAGGTCGGCCAGGGCGGGCCCCCGCCACAGGGCCAGCGCCTGCCGCAGGTCCTCGGCCTCCCGCTCGAGCTCGGCGGCGCTCCGCGGCCCGTAGCCACGGGACGAGAGCCGGGTGAACTCGTTGAGGTCGAAGGAGTAGCGGTCCAGCCGGAGCACATAGCCCGGATACACGTTGGTGAGGTCGGCCGGGTCGAACCCGAAGGCGCCGAGCCGGCGGCGTATCTGGGAGAGGTACACCTGGAGGGCGGCCCGTGCCGTGGGGGGAGCGGAATCCCGCCACAGGAAGTCGATGAGCTCGTCGACGGACAGGCACCGGCCGTTGTTCACACAGAGGTAGGCCAGCAGCGATCGCTGTTTGGGCGCCCGCGGTGTGCACACCGTTCCCTTGTCGCCCGCGACTTCGAAGTGTCCAAGTATCCGGAACTGCACGAGAGTCCTTGTCCGTCGGTCTCGGCCCCCCCGTGGCCCCCCGCGAGGGACCTCGAGCCGTCGGTTTCGACCGTACCCCAACGGTGATCTTGGCCCGATCCCGTCTCTCGTCGGCATCCCGCCTTTGCCATCTCTTTGCCTGCAGCCTTCACCCGCGGTTGCAGCGCATGTCGCGGCGGTAGCGGTGGGATGTGAACCCGGCAAGTGGCGCTTCTCACTTGTGGCTTCACTGAAGAACCGGACAAATCGCAGTTCTATATGCCCCTGCGATCCGGTTCGCGCGCTCGGCCCGGATCGCTTCTCCGATGGCGAGTGACCTGCCCGCCGGCCCGCGAAGGTCCGCCAGAGGACTGCTGGGATCGTGGCGCACGAGTGGTTGCTGCAGGTGTGGCTGACGGGCCGGCCGCCTCGGGCGTCCTCCGCATGAGAATCCTGGCGGCATCACGGGGGTACGGGCCGTCCACTCGAACGGGTGCCGCAGCCTTGCAGGGTGCGGGCCGCACTCGCCTGTCGGCAGGTGCGGCTCGAATAACCTTCATTGCTCGTAGCTGTGTTGCCTGCGAGTCGTGATCGGCTTACTGCCGGACCCGGCCTCCGAGCGAAGGTGAATCCGCAGGTTTGAGCAAGACATCACACAGTCCTTAGCCGCCGCTGCTCGTCGACCTTCCAGGCCTCGACGATCCCGACGGCGGAATCTCACCGTTGGGATCGAAGTAGGGAGCGATCGCTTACACCCATTCGCCCGGTCGGACAGCGGCCTGGGCGCGCAGCGCGTAGGTGACGGGGCCGGTCGGGCGGTTAAGTCATCCTTTCGGCATCCCCAAAGCATTGGATGACCGAAGGTTCTCCCACATTTCGGAATCCTCTGGACTGACGGATTCGAGCACGCCACCGCCGCGCTCAACCAGTACGAGGGCCACCGAAATGAAACCCCGCAGCAGTGCCCTGAAGGGCCTGTTATTGGAATTCTGATACGCTTCCACCAGACTGTCTACGAATTTGAGGAATTCGGGGAAGTTGATCTCGCATTCATCCTCGATGATCGGTCCCAGGCCTGATTTCCTGTCGATCAAGCGGGCCAATGTGTTGGCCTGGTCCAGGAAAAGTCTGGCGACGGAATTCGACGGATTCCAGAGATCTTCATCGGCTGTTTGGAAGTAGCAGCTCACTCGGCCCACCTGACCTTCAATTGGGTTCCTGGGTTTCTATTTTCCCAGTCTTTCATACCAGACTCAACCGCAGCTCTGAAGCGCGGCGTCGCCCCAGGGCGTGTGAAATCCAGCCCGATAGGAGCCTGTTCGTAGTTCTCCATATGTGGGCGTGCGCGCACATAAGAATCCAGCTTCTTATGCACATGCTTGTCGACCCATTTGTCAATATCGACTCGGGGGTCCTGGCCGGTGGCTGTCTTTTCTTCCCAAAGTATTCCGTCTTGAATGTCATCGATGTCCGTTATGGTGTCCGACAGATTATTCAAGTCGTACACGACATAATTTTTGTCACCTTCGCGGGGAGGTCGTATACGGTTTGATAGCTCCTCTTCAGTTTCATTTCCACTGGCGTCGGTAAAATCGGCGGTATTGTTTCCGGGTGGGGTCTCGGCAGCAAGTTTGAGATACGGGTCCCCATGCGGGTCGGCGGATGAGTCAGCGGCGGAGATTGTTTCCGGGTTCGACTCCATGGGCGGCTCGGGTGACGCGTCCTTCTGCGGCAAGGCGCTCTCGGAGAGATCTCCATCCTCTGCCTGAAAGGGGTAGGGGGCCTCGTCGGGATCGTCCGCGTCCTCGCCTTCCGGTGCTGATTCCGCGACCTCGTCCGCCTCGGCCTCGGCCGGGTCGGGAGCGTCGTCGGCCGCCTCGGAGGCACTCTCGGCCTCCGGTGGCTCAGGAGCCTCGTCGACGGAATCGACGGCTTCCTCGGACTCGGTCGGTTCAGGAGCTTCCTCGGACTCAGTTGCCTCCGGGGCATCCTCAGGCTCAGGTGCCTCCGAGGCGTCGTCGGACTCGTACTGCCCCTCGGGATTCCCGGCCTCCGCCGGGCTCTCGGATTCGCCGGACCAGGACGGCTGGTCCTGATCCTCGCTGGACTCCTGGGCGGCGTCGTCCGGCGTCTCCACCGTCTCTTCGAAGTCTGTGGAGCTCGCCGGTTCGGAGGACTCGGCGCCGGATGCGTCCGTGTCCTCGCCGCCAGTGTGTTCAGTGGCGCCGTCGTCGGCTCCGGGCGATTCGGCCGGTGTGTCCGGCTGTTCGGAGGCGCCCGGCTCGGGCGCGTCCTGGGCTTCGGGTGCGTCCTGGGATTCGGCCGGGTTCTGGGTTTCCGGCGCGGTGTCGGCGGACTCGGGTATCTCCTCCGCCTCCGCCTCCGCCTCTGCCGCAGTCGCCGGCTCCGGTGCGTCGTCGGAGTCCTCGGTCGCCTCCGTGGCGCTTGCCGATTCCGCTCCAGCATCGGCGGAGTCCGGGGCCTCGTCCGCCCGGTCCGGTTCGGGCGCATCGTCGTCGGCGTCATCCGTGGGGGCCGCGCTGTCACCTGTCTCAGCGCTGTTCCTCGGCTGTTCCGGAGGCGGGGCGCCGTCCGCCGCGGATGCGTCCTGGGCCGCCGCCGGCTCGGGCGCCTCGGCCGACGCTTCCGACGTCGACGGTTGCTCGGGCGGCGCTTCGGTCTCAGTAGGACGATCGCTCATGGATCATTTCTCGTTCGGCTTCGGCTCTGTAGGGCATGACTGCGGTACAGACGCACCCAAGGCAGCGTCTTCCGTTTCCACGCCGTCTGGGCCAAGTGGATGAAGACGCAGGCGCGGTAGTCCTCGACCGCGTCCTGGTCGGCGCCCAGTGGGGCGACGGTGTCGGCGATCCCCGCCACCCATTCCGAGGTGCGGGACCACCACTCCGCCTGCTCCGCCGACGTCCTGGGATAGTCGGCGACCTTCTTCTTCAGCGCGGTCCCGTGCTCCGGCCACACCGCGGTCGCCGCCCGCGAGCGGAACGTGCAGCGATGGCGGCAGCCCTCGCAGTCCGGGAAAGGGCCAAGCGCCGCGTCCACGCCCGGTGTCGCCTCGACGAAGGCGCGGAAGCGGTCGGCCAGCTCCGTGTTGCCGGCGAGCGGTGCCCGGGCCAGCCCGCTCTCCGCCGCCGCCTCGGCCCGTACGTTCGGCACCCGGATCAGCGCCGGGCGGTCGATCCCGTCATGGTGGGCGAAGGCCTGGAACGGCTCCAGGGACGACGCGTACCGTTCCTGGTCGGGGGCGAAGCGCATCGTCCCGCCGATGAGCTCGCGGTCGGCCGCGGACGGAAGCCGGTGCATGACCTTGAGGTTGGTGTTCTTGTACGCGTCCTCGACGAGCTTCCCCGGCACCTGCTCGACGATCACCAGGCCTTCCCCGTACTTACGGTTCTCCGCCAGCGTGTTGGCGAAGGCTTGCGCCGCGCGGGCCTGCGCGTTGCCCTCTTTGCCCTCCCCGCCGGAGGCCACGGGGCGTCCCAGCAGTCGGTGGGCCTCCTCGATGATGGTGACGTGGGAGAGGCCGTCGCCCCGCCGGGTCGCCTTGTAGTGCTCCGTCATCGTCTGCAGGATCAGAGCGGTGACGAGGGACTGCTCCTTCTCGTTGTCGCCGACGGCCGCCAGTTCGATGACGACCGGGCGGTTGAGCAGCTCCTCCACGGGGTACGAGCGTGCGCAGTCCAGCGTGCTGCCGCAGGCGCCCTCCGCCAGTGATTCGGCCCGCAGCCGGGACGCGGCGATGATGTTGTCCCGGACTTCCCCGGAATAGCCGAGCTGCTCGCACTCCTTGCGCATCTCGGTGATGAAGTCGCGGAGCGTGGGCCAGGAACCGGCATGCGCGGAGGTGGAGAGGTCGGTGGGGACGATGCCCTTCCGCGCGTACGTGTTGCGCAGCGCCCGGTTGTAGATGGCCGGGAGCGGGTCCCAGAGACCGAACGCGGCGTCGAAACAGGCCAGCAGTCCCGCCGTATGGGTGCTGATCCGGACCCCGGGCGGCACCTCGAACGGATTGAGCCGGAACGGTGCCGTGGTCTCGTCGCCGACAGTGAGGACGAGCATGTCCTCGAAGCCTGGACGGGTGGCCAGCCAGCGGTAGTCGTCGAGCTCGGAATTGACCGGCTCCAACACCAGGAACGGAACCTTGTGGTCCCGCCAGAGCTGCTGGCAGAAGGCCAGGGTGGTGTTCGTCTTGCCCGAGCCGGTCGTGCCGACGAACAGGGCATGCCGGGTGAGAGCGCCGATGCCGATACCCAGGGGGCCGGCCGGGGCGCCGTGCACCAGCTGCCGGCCGAGTTCGACGGCCGGACCGTCGGGCCGGTAGTCGGTTTCCAGCGCCATGTCGGGCCTGCGCACGGGGAAGCCCGGCATGTGGCCGTGAACGGCGAGCGGCAGCCGCATCGCGGCGCCGGCTTCACGGGCGTCGACCAGCTCGGACAGCAGGCGCAGCGGCGGGGACAGCGGTTCGGGCAGCTGCCAGCGCTGGTCGCCGCCCCAGCGCGTGTGCTCCAGTGTCGTGATGCCCGTCCACGCCGCGGCCAGCTCCGGTGGCGCCGGTCGTACGGTGACGTAGGCGGGGCCGGTGAAGGTGCCGGTCAGTGCGGTGCCCTGGGCGGGCCGTTCCTGCGGGGAGACCGTGGTGCCGGCCAGCTCGGCGAGGGACTCGGGAAGCGGATGCGAGGACGCGAGCGCTATTCGTATGCGGAAGGCACGGTCGGTGTAGCGGCGCGTGGCGTCCGTGTACACCTTGGCGGCGTCCACGGCGAAGGCGTCCGGGGCGAGTTGGGCACCGGGGCTCCACAGCCCCTCCGGCATCTGGCCCGGAGTCGCCAGCCGCCCGTAGTGGGTGGCGATGCGGTGCAGCAGCGGTCCGAGGTCGTCCGGCAGCCGGTACGGTTCGAGGCCGACCGTCAGCATGAGCGGGTGCGGATGGGCGGCGAACGCCTGCCACAGGGCGTCCCACGGAGGCGCTGCCGCGGTGAAGGGTTGCGGGGCGAGGTAGTAGTGCACGCCCGCGTCCGGCCGGTTGGGCCGGCCTGTCCGGTAGCGCTTGCGGATCTCGGCGAGCCCCGCCGGGTCGGGAGCGAACGGCGCCAGCCATCGGGACACTTCGGCGTCGTCCTCGATCGGGGCGCTGTGCACATGATGCGGGAGCTGCCCCAGCCGGTCGCGCAGAGCGAGCGCGGCCGCCACGGCGGAGCCCTGGCTGTCGGAGCGCACCCGGGCGAGCAGCGCACACGAGATCCGCCGCTCGGCCGGGTCCGTCAGGTAGCGCAGCTCGATGCGGGCGTCGTGATGGGTGTCCCACTGGCCCGCCAGCCAGGCGGTCTCCGCCGCGACCGCCTTGATTCGGCGTTCGTCCTCGGGGAGGTCCGCGTACTCCCTGGTCTCGGTGAGGTCGGCGGCGGCCTCGATGCGCACGGCCGTCCAGGCCCACACGGCCGTGCCGTCGCCGGCGGTCAGGACGCCCGGTGGGGTCGTCCCGTCTGTCTGCTGTTCCATGGCGTCAGCGGGACCAGGGAGAGGAAGGGCCGTGACCCCCGGTCGCCGCGGGCTGCCCGGCCTGCGGGCCTTGTCCTGGCTGTCCCGGCGGTACGGCGGGCATGGCCGGCGGCACGGTCGGGTTCGGCGGCGCGGTCGGGGTCGGCGGAGCGGCCGGTGCCGGCCTCTGGCCGATCGTGCTCGTGATGGGCAGGTCCTGCCCGAACGTCGAGGCGATGGGTACCTCGACGCCCTGCACGGCGATCTCCACGCCTTCCCGGACCGCCGAGTGCACGGCCTCGCGCATGGCGCGCGGTCGCTCCGTGCGCAGCATCTGGTTGACGTCGCCGGTGCGGCCGAGCAGCCCGCCGAGGAGGTCCTTGAGGTACGTGCCGATGATCACGGCCCCCGGGCGGATGCGCCACATCGTCCAGCCCAGGTAGAGGCTGGTGCCGTACTCGAAGACGGAGATGTAGGCGACGTACCGTCCACTGCTGACGACCAGACGATTGCTGACCGCCTCCGGCTGCAGGATGTCGCTGCGTATCCGGGACGCCACGGCGGCCACCGGGATGCGGCGGCGGGCCAGCGCGCCGTATATCGCGGCGTAGGCGGACGGGGAGGCCGGGGCCTTGTCCTCCAACAGCGTCCGCCACTCCGCGACGGGCTCGGTGAAGGACGCCATCAGCAGGACGGTCCAGAAGATGATGAAGCTCAGGACGCCGCCCACGGTGAAACCGGTTTCGGCGTCGTCGAAACCGGTCAGCGCGAGCCCGAGAAGTCCGCACAACAGCCAGACGATGATCGCGGCGAAGCTCGCGGTGCACCAGTGGCCGATGACCGTCCGGAGCGTGACCGACTCGTCGAAGCTCAGCTCGACGGGCTGGTACTTCAGCGTCTGGTTCCGATAGGAGCCGTTGGGACCGGTCGCACCCGAGGCCGCCCAGCCGGCCGGCCCGGCGGCGCTGCCCGGGTAAGTGCTCATGTGCATACTCCACATCGGAGGGCTGACGGAGATCGTTGATCACTGCAACACGGCAACATATCCGAACATCAGGTCGATGGAGGACCAGATCAAAAAGCCCGCCAAGACCTGACCTGGAGGGCCTGGGTGGAGCGGGCGAGGGGAATCGAACTCGCGCGCCGGGCTTGGGAATCACTGGCGCTCCGAGTGGCCGGACCCGACCTGAGGCCGGCGGTGAGAGAGCGGCTGACGCGGAAGACCGCAGGGGTTTGTCCGCGTCGACTGCCGACGGGAGAATGCCGAACAGCAGGCCGTGCCGGCGTCGTGCTGGCAAGCGGCACGACGAAAAACCGCCCCTGGCCTGTCTTCACAGGTCAAGGGCGGTTCTCTTGAAGCGGTAGCGGTGGGATTTGAACCCACGGTGGAGTTGCCCCCACACACGCTTTCGAGGCGTGCTCCTTAGGCCGCTCGGACACGCTACCGAGAGAGAGCTTAGCGGACTGGTGGCCGTGGTCTGAAATCCGATCCGGGCGCGAGGGGTGTGACGCTCGTCATGCCGCGCGCGCCGGGGGCTCAGCGGTCGCGGAAGAAGCGGGTCAGCAGCTCGGCGCACTCGTCGGCGAGGACGCCGGAGATCACCTCGGGCCGGTGGTTGAGGCGGCGGTCGCGCACGACGTCCCACAGCGAGCCGGCCGCGCCGGCCTTCTCGTCGACGGCGCCGTAGACGACCCGGTCCACCCGGGAGAGGACGATCGCCCCCGCGCACATCGTGCACGGCTCCAGGGTGACGACCAGCGTGCAGCCCGACAGGCGCCACTCGCCGACGGCCCGCGCGGCCTCACGGATCGCGAGGACCTCCGCGTGGCCGGTGGGGTCGCCGGTCGCCTCGCGCTCGTTGCGGCCGCGGCCGATCACGGAGCCGTCCGGAGCCAGCACCACGGCGCCCACCGGCACGTCGCCGGTGCCGGGCGCCCGTACGGCCTCCTCGAGGGCGGCCCGCATCGGGGCGCGCCAGGGATCGCGTACGGGGTCGGGGCCCCCCGCGGCCTCGGCGGCGCGGGAGGGACCCCCCTGGTCTCGGACGGCTTCGTTCATGGCACCAGTGTGGGCGAAGCCGGCCCGGGGCCGTCAGCGGACGGCCTCGAGGACCTCCGTGCAGCCCAGGGCGTCGGCGATCGTGCTGAGCGCGTCCCCGTCGAGGGCCCGCAGCTCCTTCGCGCCGACCCCCAGGTCGTCCAGGAGCGCGTCGTCCCCCAGCGGCCCGTGCGGGGCCGGCCCGGCGGCCGCGGCGGCGTCCACGTCCTCCTCGGCGGCCTCGGGCTCGCCGTCCTCGGTGCCGTCCAGGTCGAGGCTGTCGAGCTCGTCCCCGGCGTCCTCCTCGCGGCCGGTCAGTTCGTCGACGAGCATCGCGCCGTACGAGCTGCGTTTGGCGAAGGCGGCGTTGGAGACGAAGACGCGCGGGTCGTCCTCACCGTCCACCCGGACGATGGCGAACCAGGAGTCCTCCTGCTCGATGAGGGCCAGGACCGTGTCGTCGTCCACCGAGCTCGCCCGGGCCAGGTCGGCGAGGTCGGACAGGGTCTCCACGTTGTCGAGTTCTGTGTCGCTCGCTTCCCACCCGTCGTCGGTGCGCGCGAGCAATGCGGCGAAGTACACCGTGACTCTCCCACTGGTCATAGGCGGTGCCGGGTCGGACGGGGACCACCCCGCCCATCGGAATCGTGGCAGAAAGCCGGGCGTTGCGAGAGGTCTTCCGCGCTGCGTCGTGCAGCAGTCCGAAGAGATGTCCCTCACGCGCGGCCCGGGGCGGGACCGGGAGGGCGTCCGCGCGGACCCGGACGCGCGGCGCGTCGCCGGCCTTCCCGGCGCCCGTACGCGCTACCAGCGGAAGGTCCGCATCCGCATCTGCTGGCGCATCCGGGCGGCCCGGGCGCGGCGGGGCTGGACGCGGTCGCGCAGTTCCTTGGCCTCGTTCAGCTCGCGGAGGAACTGGGCGCGTCTGCGCCGGCGGTCCTCGCTGCTCTCGCCGGCGTCGTCCGGTCTCGTCCGCTCCCGGGGCTCGCGGCGTTCCCGGAGCTCATCGGGCCTGCTGGATCCGCGTTTTTCATGGCCGGCCATGGGCAGCACCACCTCGTGCCGAGGTCCTCGCCCGGCGACAGACCGGGCGTACGTGCCCACTTTCCCCCTTGGTGGTGGTTTGATGCCAGGGCTGCGACAGACCGTCGAAGGAGTCCCGGCGGGCGCCCGGCCGTTAAAGCTCGGTTAATGTCGATGTCATGCGGATCCACGTCGTCGACCACCCCCTGGTGGCTCACAAGCTCACCACGCTGCGCGACAAGCGCACCGATTCCCCCACCTTCCGGCGTCTCTGCGACGAGCTGGTGACCCTGCTCGCGTACGAGGCCACGCGCGACGTGCGCACCGAGCAGGTCAGCATCGAGTCCCCGGTCACCGCGACCACGGGCGTCCGGCTCTCGCACCCGCGCCCGCTGGTGGTGCCGATCCTGCGGGCCGGCCTGGGCATGCTCGACGGCATGGTCCGTCTGCTGCCGACGGCCGAGGTGGGCTTCCTGGGCATGATCCGCAACGAGGAGACCCTCAAGGCGGAGACCTACGCGACGCGGATGCCCGAGGACCTCTCGGGCCGCCAGGTCTACGTCCTGGACCCGATGCTGGCCACCGGCGGCACCCTCGTCGCCGCGATCAACGAGCTGATCGCCCGTGGCGCCGACGACGTGACCGCGCTGTGCCTGCTGGCCGCGCCGGAGGGCGTCGAGGTCATGGAGCGCGAGCTCGAGGGCGCGCCGGTGACCGTCGTGACCGCCTCGGTGGACGAGCGCCTCAACGAGAACGGCTACATCGTCCCGGGCCTCGGCGACGCCGGCGACCGGATGTACGGCACCGCGGGCTGAGCCCGTCCGGCCCGCCGGGGTGACGTATCACCGGCGGGCCAGGGCGTGTCCCGAGCGGACGCGCCTCAGCATTTCGTGGCGGACGGCTGCGGCGTGGGCGGTGCCGTCAGCCCGGCCAGCGCCTTCTCGGCCTCCTCCTTGGGCTTCAGCTCCTTGTACGCGTCGCCCAGGACGAGGTCGACGTCCTGCCCCTCCCGCTGGTCGCCCTTGGTCTCGGCGCCGGCCACCTGGGTGCCCAGCACCTTCAGCGCCCCCTCGACGGCGGCCTGCGGGCCCACCAGCAGCCCGGTACCGGGCACCTTCTTGTCGTAGTCGGCCTCGGCGTTGCCCACCTTGCCGATCCGGAAGCCGCGCCGCTCCAGCTCGTCGGCCGTGATCTTGGCGAGGCCGCCGCGCGGGGTGGCGTTGAGGACGTTGACGGTGATGTCGCCGGGCTTGGGCAGCTCCTTGGGGGCCGCGCGTCCGGCCGGGAGGGCTTCGTCGCCGTCCTTGCAGTCCCCGGCGCCCTTCTTCTGCCGTGCGGCCGCCTGGGTCTGCCTCGTGTGGTCTCCGGAGAAGACGTCGACGAGCTCGAGCGTCCCCCACCCGGCCAGTCCGAGGACGGCGGCCGTGGCGACCACGGCGAGCACGATCCTGCGGCGGTTGCGGGGGCGACGCATATGCGGGTACCGATTGCCCGTGATGCGGTACTTACCACCCATGCCGGGAGGCGTGAGCATGCTCATGGGCGCAGCGTAGTGCGGGGCGGAGCCGCTGCCTACTAGATGATCAATGGGTTGCGCGGACGCCAACCCAAAAGGGTCAATAGCCGTGCGTACGAGCGGCCGCAGGGCCCCCCGGGCGGGTGGCGGTGCGGGCTGCGGGCCGGGGTCAGTCCAGCTCGAGGACGCGCGCGTGCAGGACCTGGCGCTGCTGCAGGGCGGCGCGCACGGCGCGGTGCAGCCCGTCCTCCAGGTAGAGGTCGCCGCGCCACTTCACGACGTGGGCGAACAGATCGCCGTAGAACGTCGAGTCCTCCGCGAGCAGCGTCTCGAGGTCGAGCTGCTGCTTCGTGGTCACCAGCTGGTCCAGACGCACCGGGCGGGGGGCGACGTCCGCCCACTGCCGGGTGCTCTCCCGGCCGTGGTCGGGATACGGCCGCCCGTTTCCGATGCGCTTGAAGATCACACGGAAAGCCTACCGGGCCGGTGGCTCCGAGCGCAGCCATGGCGCGGGAGTGCGAAGGTGACAATCGGCCGCATACCGGGAGTGATGCATGGGCCGAACGAGCGACAATTCTTCTCGCCCGGCATCGAATCCGCGGCCGCGCAAAGGTTATGCACAGCCTGTGGACCGCGAATCGGCGCGCGAGAAGCCGGCGGCGCGGCCTCGTGGTGGGCCCGAGCCGGCGGCGCCGCCGGGGGAGAAGCGGAAGAAGGGGCGGAAGGGGGAGTGGGAGGGGGAGCGGAAGAAGGCCGGATCCGAACCCTCACCGATCGAACAGGCGGTCGACAGTGGGGTGTTCCGGCCGGGCCGAGGGCGGCGCCTATTCGGCGATCTCGGTGCGCTCCCACCACTCGTAGACGGGTAGCCGGCCCTCGACCGTGTCCTCGTGCTTTCCCGTGCTCTTCTTGAAGTGCTCGTATCCACCCCGGAATTTGATCTTCAGCTCGGTGCCGGGCGGAGTGATCGGCACGATCCGCTCGGGGAGCTCGTCGGGGCCACCTCGGAGGAAAGCTTTGGCGCTGCTGGTCATGGGGGACAGTGTCGCGGCGCCCGCCCGCCGGGGGCCCCACGACGCGCCGACTTCAGCGCTTCTCGGAGGTTTTGGCCGCCTTGGCGGCCTTGGCGGCGCGCTTCGCCTCCTGCTTGTGGGCGCGCACCTTCTCCAGCGTCTCGGGGCCGGTGATGTCGGCCACCGAGCGGTACGAGCCCTCCTCCCCGTACGCGCCCGCCGCCTCGCGCCACCCCTCCGGCCGCACCCCCAGCCGCTTGCCCAGCAGCGCCAGGAAGATCTGCGCCTTCTGGGTGCCGTAGCCGGGCAACGCGGTGAGGCGGCCGAGCAGTTCGTCGCCGGTGCGCGCGTCGCGCCAGACCGCGCTCGCGTCGCCGTCGTAGTGCTCCACGAGGTACCGGCACAGCTGCTGCACCCGCTTGGCCATGGAGCCGGGGTAGCGGTGCACCGCCGGCTTGCGCGCGCACAGCTCCGCGAACGCCTCGGGGTCGTACGCCGCGATCTCGTGGGCGTCCAGGTCGTCCCCGCCCAGGCGCTCGGCGAGGGTGTACGGGCCGGTGAACGCCCACTCCATGGGGATCTGCTGGTCCAGCAGCATCCCGGTCAGGGCGGCCAGCGGGCTGCGCGAGAGCAGCGCGTCGGCCTCGGGCTGCTGGGCGAGCCGAAGAGGGTGGTCCGTGGGGTCCATGTGCCGATGGTCCCCTGGAGCCGCACGCGCCGCACGCCGCCGGCCCGGCCGGGCGTGTCGGCGCGCGGCGCGGGACGGTGGCCGGGCGGCGCCCCGTTCTCCGTCAGACGTCCAGGTGGGCGTTGACCGCCCGTGCGGCGTCGGCGAGTTCGGGGAGCTCGACGACCTCGACGCCGGCCTGTTCGAGCAGCTCGACGCCCGTGCAGTCGGCGACGAACAGTGCGGGCTCGCGCCAGGCGAGCACGACGCGCGGGATGCCGGCGCCGAGCACGAGGTGGGTGCAGGCGCGGGGGCGCGAGGCGCGCACGGAGCAGGGCTCGAGAGAGCTGTAGAGGGTGGCGCCGGCCAGCCGGGGGTCGTCGGGGGAGAGCTTGGCGAGGGCGGCCTCCTCGGCGTGCGAGAGGGGGTGGTCCTCGCGGCTGTGGCCGCGGGCGAGCTCCGTGCCGTCGGCCGCGACGATCACGGCGCCGACGGAGTAGGCGGTGGTGGACGGCGGGCAGTCGCGGGCCAGTTCGATGGCGAGTTCGAGCCAGGCGCGGTCGCTCGCGCGGCGGTCGCCGGCGTCGGCGGCGGGGCCGGGCGGGGTCTCCGGGGTGGCACGGTCGTCCGGGGTGGCGTGGCCGGGTGGGGTGCCGTGGTCGTCGGGGCCGGTGGTCATGCGGGGGTCTCCTTGGTCGCGTAGCGCAGCAGCACGATGTCGCCGACGGGTTCGGCGCCGAGCAGGGTCAGGCGCCGGGCGGGGCCGCCGGGGTAGTCGGCGGGGCCCAGGAAGCGGGGGCGGCCGGCTGGCCGACCAGCTGGGGGGCGAGGGCGAGGTGGAGCTCGTCGGCCAGGCCCTGGGCGAGGAAGCGGGTGTGGATGCCGCCGCCGCCCTCGACCATCAGCCGCCGGACGCCGCGCGCCGCGAGGTCGTCGAGCAGGGCGCCGAAGTCCAGGCCGGGGCCGAGGCCCACCACGTCGGCGAGGCCGGCTAGCCGCTCGCGGGCCCGCACGGCGCCCGCGTCCGTGCTGTAGACGACCTTGGCGCCCCCGCAGTGCCAGAACCTCAGCTCCGGGTCCAGGTCGCCGCCGGCGGTGACCGCGACCTTCAGGGGGTACTCGGGCCGGCCCGAGGCCAGCCGGTCGGCGCGTCGCCGGGGGCTGTTGACGAGGAGCCGGGGGTTGTCGGCGCGCAGCGTTCCGCCGCCGACGAGGATGGCGTCCGACGCGGCGCGGACCCCGTCCACCCGGTCCAGGTCCTCGGGCCCGGAGAGCATCAGCCGCTCCGGGGAGGCGTCGTCGATGTGGCCGTCTATGGAGACCGCGACGCTCAGTAGCACGTGCGGGCGGCCGTACGGGCGCGTAGCCGGGGCTGGCTTGATCTCGTCGGACTGCGACTGAATGTTCATGTGTGCGACCCCGGGGAAGCAGGCGAATCGGTCGTTACGGCCCACGGCCTGGCGGGTGCGGACGGCCGTGGGCGGCGGGAAATGCAATAGGAATCAGCCATAGTTGCTCCGGTCCTGTGATGCAGGTCACAAATTGCATTGTCAATTGGTGAAGCCACCTATGGTGATCATGCCTACATAACCCCGCCGTGTACACCGGGGTTTGAGGTGGTCGGACCTGTGCAATTAGTGGGAGACTGACAGTGAATAAGGTCAGCGAAAGAGACCAGGAGTATCCGGCCTCCGCTCTGGTCGCCGTTCGCAGCAGCACCCGGGTTCCGCTGGATATCGGGCTCGAGGCGCCGGTGGAATCGGAAATCATCACCTTCGAAGGCCTGGCCGACGGGCAGGAGCATCTCGCGATCCGGCTGGGCGACGCCGATTCCGGCGTGCCCCTGGTGCGGCTGCACTCCGAGTGCCTGACCGGCGATGCCCTGGGGTCGCTCCGGTGCGACTGCGGCCCGCAGCTCCGCGAGGCGCTCGCCCGTATCCACGAGCGCGGCGGCTACCTGCTGTATTTGCGTCAAGAAGGACGCGGAATCGGCCTGTACAACAAGCTCGACGCCTATCGTTTGCAGGACGAGGGATACGATACGTACCAGGCGAATATCCGGCTGGGCCGTGGTGCCGATGAGCGGAATTACCTCTCGGCCGCCCAGATGCTGCGTTGTGTGAATGCCGAGGAAATCGACCTGCTCTCCAACAACCCGGACAAGGCCGCGCAGCTCACCGCGCTCGGCATCCGGGTGCGGGACAGCATTTCCACCGGCGCGCACGTGAATCCCAGCAATTACCGGTATCTGGAGGCCAAGGTCTCCGAGACGAACCACGCCATTGATCTTGGAAGGGTGACCCTGTGATCCGCCATCGCGGGCCCATCAGCGGCATCGCCGCGCTGCCCGACACCTACGTGGCCACGGCCGGCTACGACAACCAGGTCATCCTGTGGAACGCCGCGGACAAGCGCCCCCTCGCCCGCAGCCAGCACGACCACCTGGCCAACCAGGTGACGTTCAGCCCCGACGGCAAGTTCCTCGTCACCTCCTCCAGCGACTACACCGCGCGGCTGTGGTCGCTGCCCGACCTCAAGCTCCTCGCCGTCCTCGCGGACCACGAGGACGACGTGGAGATGTCGGTCTTCCACCCCTCGCAGCCCCTGATCGCCACCGCCTCGCGCGACCACAGGGTGCGGGTCTACGGCTTCGACGGCGCCCTGCGCACCACGTTCGAGGGCCACACCGCCGACGTCATCTCCGTCGTCTGGGCCGGTGACGACGAGATCGTCTCCTCCAGCGACGACGGCACCATCAAGCGCTGGTCCCTGGCGTCCGGCTCCATGGTCGCCGACATCGACCTGGGCGGCGTGGAGACCGACACCGTGGCCCTGGCCTCGAACGGCACGGTCTACGCCGGCAACGACGACGGCGAGATCGTCATCGTCACCGCCGACGGCACCAGCACCCGCCCCGCCCACGACGCCGGCATCAAGCGCCTGGTCTACAACGGCGCCCGCGAACTGCTGGTCAGCCTCAGCTACGACCGCACCCTGCGGGTGTGGGACACCGCCGCCGGGCTCGCCCCCGTGGCCTCCTCCTCGCTGCCCAGCGACGTCTGGCCGCGCTCCTGCGCCTTCCTCGACGACACCACGCTCGTCTTCGCCACCTTCGGCTCGTCCTACGCCACGTACCGCATCGAGGACGAGAAGTGGGACCTGCGGGGCGTGGAGCCGACCCAGGGCGCCAACGCCGTCATCACGCACCAGGACACCACCCTGACCATCGGCGACGCCGGCATCCTGTGGCAGGACGGCGCCGAGCGCGCCCGCACCGGCAGCCTGTGCAACTTCCTGACCCCCGTGGGCGACCGCGTCGTCACCGGCGGCCAGATGGGCACCGTCTTCGACGCCTTCACCGGCGACGTCCTCCACCAGCACCGCTCCCCGCTCAACTGCGGCGCGGCGTTCGTCCGCGACGGCCGCCCGCACGTGGTCGTCGGCACGTACACCGGCGAGGGCCTGGTCTTCTCGCTGACCGAGGCGGGCGAGTTCCGCCACGAGGCGACGCTGCCGCTGCACTCCAACGCGGTCAAGGGCGTCGCCGTCGCCGGCGACGTCATCTTCTCCGTGTGCGCCGACGCCGAGGCCGCCTGGTTCTCCACCGGCACGCTCACCGAGGTCGCGCGCGTCCCCGAGGCGCACGACCGCATCGCCAACGGCTGCGTGGGCTTCGCCGACGGCGAGTTCGCGAGCATCAGCCGCGACCTGAAGCTGCGGATCTGGACCGGTACCGAGGCCGAGGTGCTGGACACCCCGCACGACCACTCGATCAAGAGCGTGAGCGCCTCCACGGACGGCCGTTTCATCGCCACCGGCGCCTACAACGGCCTCGTCGCCGTCTACGACCGCGAGGCCGCCGCCTGGACCACCGTGCTGCGCCCCACCACGGCCGGTATCTCGTCCCTGCACTACGACGCCGCCGAGCGCTGCTTCCTCGCCAGCTCCTACGACGGCGACGTCCACCGCATCACCCCGGGGCAGGCGTGAGGACCCAGGAGACGCCCCCGGCCACGCTGACGGCCAACCCCAACACCCTGGACGACCGGGAGGCGATGGGACTTCCCCGTTCCTTCGTCTCCCGGCTCGACCGGGCCGGGCTCGCCGGCGCCCACCGGGCGCTGGCCGGCCTCGGCCCCGACGAGCTGGCGGCCGCCGCCGAGTCGCCCGAGCGGCCGTTCGCCGAGCGCTACGCGGCCGGCACGCTGCTGGCCCTGCTCGGCGACCCCCGCATCCGTCCCCTCGACCCGGCCATGACCGACGTCCCGGCCGGCCGGATCCTCCTCGGCCTCGCCGAGGAGGACGTCGAGGCCGTGACCGCGGCCTGGCGCCACGTCGGCGTCCTGCCCGAGTGGATCGCCAAGGAGACCCCCCGGTACGAGGCGGACATCGCGGCCTTCCGCATCGCCCGCTACCCCGTCACCAACGCCGAGTACCGGCTCTTCGCGGAGGAGACCGGCACCCACTGGCTGCCCACCTCCTGGCAGTTCGGCGCCTACCCGGAGCATCTCGCCAACCACCCGGTGTGGACCGTGCCCCCGCAGGCGGCGGACGCCTACGCCCAGTGGCTCTCCGAGCGCACCGGGCGCGCCTTCCGGCTGCCCACCGAGGCCGAGTGGGAGTACGCGGCCTCCGGCGGCGACGGCCGCGCCTACCCCTGGGGCGAGGAGTTCCGCCCCGAGCTGTCCAACACCGTGGAGCAGGGACCGCTGACCACCACCCCGGTCGGCGTCTACCCCGGCGGCCGGGCCCCCTTCGGCAACGACGACATGGCGGGCAACGTCGAGGAGTACGTCGCCGACGCCTACGGCCCCTACCCCGGCGGCGAGCGGATCGACGACGACCTGCTGGTCGCCGAGGGCCCCTACCGCATCGCCCGCGGCGGCAGCTTCACCCGCTTCGGGGACCTGGCCCGCTGCCGGCGCCGCCACGGCTGGTACCGCAAGCCCATCTACGCCATGGGCTTCCGACTCGCGGAGACACCATGACCCCCACCCCCGGCCCCACCGCCACCCCCCCCGGAGGCCCTCGAGGCGCCCTTCTCCCTCGAGGCGCCCGTCTCCCTCGACGGCCGGACCGGGGCCGGCGCACAGCCCGTGGACGCCGTGGACTACGCGGCCCTGGAGCGGCGCCACCCGGCGTACGGACGCTTCGCCGCCCGCCTGGGGAACACCCCGCTGACCGAGGTGCCCGGCCCGGACGGCGGCGCGACCGTCCTCGCCAAGTGCGAGTGGGAGAACCCCGTCGGCTCCATCAAGGACCGGGTCGCCTACGCCCTGCTGGGCAGCGCCCTGCACCGGCACGGCGACCGCCCGCTCGAGGAACTGCGCGTCCTGGAGTACTCCGGCGGCAACCTCGCCAAGGCCCTGTCCCACCTCTGCGCGGAGCTGGGCGTCACCGCGCGCTTCGTACTGTCCTCGGCCAGCCCGCGCAGCCTCCTGGACGTCCTCGCCGAGCGCGGCGCCCAGGTCGACCTCGTCGACAAGGAGCGCGGCTTCCTCGACGTCGTCCGTACCGCGCTGGACATCGCCGCCGCGGACAGCGGCTGGACGCTGCTCTACCAGCACCGCAACACCGCCAACCTGCTGCTGCAGGAACGCACCACCGGCGCGGAGATCGTCCGGCAGCTGGGCGAACTCCCGGGCGTGCCCCGGGCGGACGCCTGGGTGGCCTCCATCGGCACCGGCGGAACGCTCGTGGGCGTCCTGCGCGCCCTGCGCGGCGCCTTCCCCGGGGTGCGGGCCGTGGGCGTCACCCCCGAGGAGCTGCCCTACGGCAGCGACCGGCCGCCCAACGGGCTGCCGAAGTACGGCGGTTCCGGCGGCATGGGGCACGGCATCCGGCAGCCCTTCGTCACGCTGCACGACGACGAGATCGAGCACCGGACCGTCTCCTACCCCCGCGCCCTCGAGGGCATGGCGGAGTTCCACGACCTCACCGGCGTCCGCATCGGCAGCTCGGCCGCCGCCAACTGGCTGACGGCCAGGGCGGTCGCGGCGACGCTGCCGCCGTCCGCCACGGTCGTCACCGTGCTCCCCGACGCCGGAACGCCCGAGGAGTGGGAGCGGATAGGCAGGGGTGAGTGACATGGCGCATCTGGTGCTCGTCGAGACCACCCCCACCGCCGGCTTCAAGATCGTCCAGGAGGCCGTCGCGCTCGGCCACGAGGTGACCTTCGTCGCCGAGTCCCTGGACCCCTACCTCGCCGCCGAGGGCGGCGAGGAGGCCGTACGGACGCCCACCCGGATCCGTACCGGGATCACCACCGCCGACCCCGGCAGCCTGCGCGAGGAGCTCGAGCGGCTCCACCGCGAACACCCCGTGCACGGTCTGCTCGCCCTCAGCGAGGGCCACCTCCCCGCCATCGCGGAGGCCGCCCACGCCCTCGGCCTGCCGTTCGAGTCGCCGGAGACGACCAAGCGGCTGCGCAACAAGCACGAGGTGCGGCTCCTCCTCGACGACGCCGGGGTGCCCCAGCCCGCGTTCCGCCAGGCGCTGACCGCCGAGGAGGCCGTGGCGGCCGCCGAGGAGCTGGGCTACCCGGTGGTGGTCAAGCCGGCCGACGGCTTCGGCTCCGTCCGCGTCGGCGTGGCCGAGACCGCCGGCGAGGTCGCCGAGCTCGCCGAGGCCGTCCTCGCCACCCGCGTCTACGGCCGCGGCATCACCGGCATCGGCGTGGTGCTGCTGGAGCGCTACGTCCCCGGCCCCGTGGTCAGCTGCGAGATGCTCACCGTCGACGGCGCCCACCACCCGTACGGCTGCGTGGACAAGATGCTCAGCCCGCCGCCCTACCCCGTGGAGCTGGGCGGCTGCTTCCCCGCCGAACTCCCCGACGACGTACGGGACGCGGTCGTGGACGTCTGCGCCCGGGCGCTGGACGCCGCCGGAGTGCGGCGGGGGCACACCCACACCGAGGTGGTGCTGGGCCCCGAAGGGCCGGCGATCATCGAGATCAACGGCCGGCTCATCGGCGGCTACGTGCCCACGATGATGAATCACGTCCTCGGCCGGAACGTCTACCACGACGTCATCGACCTCGCCCTGGGCGGCAGCCCCCGCCCCTCCGCGGCGCACGGCGTGGGCTGCATCCGCGCCCTGACCGCCCCGGCCGCCGGCGTGCTCGCCGGCATCGGCGCCGACGCCGCCCGGCGCGGCCCCGGCGTCGCCGAGGTCATGCTGCACGCCCGCCCCGGCCGGCGGGTGCGGCCCGCCCGGGACAACTTCGACCGGCTCGGCTTCCTCATCACCACGGGCGCCACCGCGCCTGAGGCCCGGGCGGCCGCCGAGGCGGCGCACGACCGGGTGGAGGTGCGCGTGACGCCCGAGCCCGAGGGGCGGGAGCCGGAGGCGCCGGAGGGGGTGGTGGCGTGATGCGCGCCCTGTGTGTCGTCGGCAGCCCCAGCCCGCACTCCCACACCAGGGCGCTGGTGCTGCACATCGCCGCCCTCCTGGAACGGCGCGGCTTCACGGTCACCCTGGCCGACCTGGCCGAGCGGGAACTCCCGCACAGCCGCCCCGAGCACTACTGGAGCGGCGAGCCCCATCCCGTACCCGCCGCACGCGAGTTCGTGGCGGCGGCGCGCGACTGCGACGCGGTGGTGCTCGGCACGCCCGTGTACCACGCGGGCTACTCGGGGCTGCTGAAGAACGCCCTGGACCTGCTGCCGTACGACGCCTTCGACGGCAAGGCCGTCGGCCTGGCCGCCAACGCCGGCGGGCCGCGCGGCAGCGCCGGCGCCTGCGAGCAACTGCGGCAGGTGGTCAAGGCGCTGGGCGGCTGGCCCGTACCGGCCCAGGTCAGCACGGTCGCCGCCGACTTCGCCCCGGGCGCCGACGAGCGGCCCGCGCTCGACGCGAGCGGCCCCCTCCACGACCGGTGCGCCGGCATGGCCGACCAGCTGGCCGCCTTCACCCGGGCCATGCGCAAGGGCACCGCGGGGACCGAGGGGACCGAGGGGGCCGTCGCGTGAGCGCCGCCCGCGAGCCGGGCCGTACGGCGGCTCGCACGGTCCGCCGCATGCGCGAGGACCTGCGCGTCGTCGTCGAACGCGACCCGGCCGTCCGCAGCCGGGGCGAGGCCCTGCTCGCCCCGCACCTGCCGGCGCTGTGGCTGCACCGGATCGCCTCCGGCCTCTACCGGCGCGGCCACCGGGTGACCGCCAGGGTGCTGTCGCTGATCGGAAGGTTCCTCTCCGGCGGCGTCGACATCCACCCCGGCGCCCAGGTCGGGCGGCGGCTGTTCATCGACCACGGCGCGGCCGTCGTGATCGGCGAGGACGCCGTCATCGGCGACGACGTGACGCTGTACCACCAGGTCACCATCGGCGCCCTGGGCTGGTGGCGGGACCGGCGCAGGCCGCCGGGGGAGCGGCGGCACCCGACGATCGGCGACCGCGTCGTGGTCGGCGCCAACGCCTCCGTCCTGGGGCCCGTGCGCGTCGGCGACGACAGCCTGGTCGGCGCCCACTCCCTGGTCACGAGCGATGTGCCGGCCGGGGGCCGGGTGTGGGCCCCCAAGAGCCACATCCAGCAGAAGGAGAGACCCGTCGTCGTGCCGACGGGAGCCGAAGCGACAACGGAGAAGAGAAGCGCGTGACGAGCAGCAGCACAGACGCCCCCGGCGGCGACGCCGCCGTGGCCCCCGGCTACCGCCGCCTCCTGCGGGAGTCCTTCAGCCGGCGCTACGAGGACGGCGCGGACTCCTGGAGCGAGGAACCCGCCATGCGGCTGCTGGTGCCCCTGCTCACCGACGGGCTCGCGCCGGGCAGCCGCGTGATCGACATCGGCGCGGGCCGCGGCCGGGACGCCGAGGCGCTCCTCGCCGCGGGACACCGGGTCACCGTCGTCGACCTCGTGCGCCTTCCCGACTGGGACGACCTCGCCGAACGCTGGGGCGACCAGGTCGAGTTCGCGGTCGGGAACTTCACCGAACTCGACGGCCACACCGGCTTCGACGCCGCGGTCGACAACGGCGTCCTCCACCACCAGGACCCCGCCGACTACCCCGCGTACCTCGCGGGCGTACGCCGCCGCCTGCGCCCCGGCGGAACGCTGGCCATCAGCCTGTTCACCACCGCCGAGGAGCTCGACGAAGGCGTCCTGAACCGCGCCGACGACGGCCGTCTGTCGCGCTGGTTCAACGAGCGGGAGGCGGCCGAGCTGCTGTCCGGCGCCGGTTTCGCGGTGACGGCGACGCGCCTGGTGCGCAGGGAACTTCCGGGCCTCGCCTATCTGCTGGTGCTGGCCCGGCGTATCGATGTCTGAGGACTGGCACAACGCATGAATGCTTCACCTGACTCACCTGACTCACCTGACTCACCTGGTTCACCTGATGCGCCTGATGCGCCGAAGGGGCGCGGCACCGCCACGTCCGACGCCCCGGCCGCCGCATCCGGAAAGGCCGCGGGCGGCGGGATGTTCGCCTCCCTGCGGGTGCGGAACTACCGCCTCTTCTTCATCGGGCAGTTCCTTTCCAACTCCGGCACCTGGATGCAGTTCGTCGCCCAGGACTGGCTGGTGTTCGACCTGACCGGCAGCACGTTCGCGGTCGGCGTCACCACCGCCCTGCAGTTCCTTCCCGTGCTGCTCTTCGGCCTCTTCGGAGGAGTGGTCGCCGACCGCTACCCCAAGCGCCGGATCCTGCTCACCACCCAGAGCGCGATGGGCGTCTTCGCCGCGCTGCTGGCGGTGCTGACGCTGACCGACGCCGTCACGGTCGCCCACGTCTACGGCTTCGCGTTCCTGCTCGGCCTGATGAACACCTTCACCAATCCCGCGATCCAGACGTTCGTCGTGGAAATGGTCGGCCCGGAGCGGGTGGGCAACGCCGTCAGTCTGGGCGCGGTCAACTTCCAGAGCGCCCGGCTGCTCGGCCCGGCCGCCGCCGGCCCGCTGATCGCGGTGATCGGCAGCGGCTGGGCCTTCGCGGTCAACGCGCTGTCGTACGTCGCCGTGATCGTCTCCCTGCTGGCCGTACGCACCGCCGACCTGCTCCCCTCCCGCCCGCAGCCGCGCGAGAAGGGACAGATCCGGGCCGGCCTGCGCCACGTCCGGGAACACCCCAAGCTGCTGTGGCCCATCCTGCTCGTGGGATTCGTCTGCACCTTCGGCTTCAACTTCCCGACCCTGCTGTCGGGCTTCACCTACAACGTCTTCCACGGCGGCGCGAAGGAATACGGCTGGCTGACCACCGCGGTCGGCGTCGGCGCCCTCGGCGGCGCCCTGCTGTCGGCCCGCCGGCGCAGCGGCCGGCCCTGGCTCCTCGTCGCCACCGCGGCCGGCTTCGGCGCCCTGGAGATGGCGAGCTCGCTGGCCCCCCGGCTGTGGGTGTTCGGCCTCGTGCTGGTGCTCGTCGGCCTGCTCAGCGTCGTCTTCAGCACCATGGCCAATTCGCTGGTGCAACTGGCGACCGACCCCGCGATGCGCGGCCGCGTCATGGGCCTGTACATGCTCGTCTACACGGGCGGCACCCCGATCGGCGGCCCCGTGGTCGGCTGGGTCGTCGAACACTACGGCGCCAGGTCCGGCATCCTCGCCTGCGGCGCGGTGGCGACCCTGGCCGCCGCGGTATTCGCCCTCGCCCTGACGCGCCGCGGCCCGCGCCCCGCCACGCCGTAGGTCAGGAGCGCCGGCCGGGGCGCCGCCCCCAGTGAACCTCCCGCCTGGCAAAGGGCGTTGCGCGCCCGCTCGGCGAAGCCCGTGAAAGGTGCCGTGACCTCGTACTCCCGCCCGATTGTCAGTGGTGGGTGCGACGCTTTCCGTGAAGTCGGCTCACTACGACGGATCTTGGGGATCCCGGCGAGGGATCCCGACGGAGGGGGTGGGACATGGTCTGCGAAGCGTGCGACGGTCCGTACGCCAGGTGGGTCGTCGGCCGGGGCACGGCGCTCTGCGTGCCGTGCGAGCGGGTCGGCGCCGGGCGGCGCAGCCGGGAGCCGGTGCTCGTGGGCGAGGTGCTGGGGGCCACGGCCGACGCGCTGGGGCTCGCGAGCCGTCCGGACCCGGTCGTGCCGGGCCCGTGGGGCGGGGGCGGAGCGGTGTGCCGGGCCTGTGGCGGACGCGCCGCGTGGCATCGCACCGCGGGGGGCCGATGGGTCCTGATCCAGGCGGGCGAATGGCCGGTGGCCGCCGTTCCGGCCGGCAGGCGCTGGCGGATCGCGGGTGACGGCACGGCCGTCCGCCTCGGGGCGGCCGCCGCCCCGTCCGACCGGTGCCGGGTCGGCCATGCCGACGTGTGCCCGGCGCGCCCGGCTCCGTACGACTCGCCGCCGCTGCTCGCGCTGTGGAACCGCAACGCCCGGCGGGCGGCGTTATGAGGGTGGGGTGGTGGCTGCCGGGACCATCGGACCGGCCGGGGGTCAGGCCTGGGCGAGGAGGCGGTCGAGCGCGCGCCGGGTGCGGTCGGGGGCGAGCGGGTCGGCGAAGAGCTGGATGGCCTGGTTCAGCGCCAGGTAGAGGCCGACGAGCTCGTACGCGACCTGCTCGGGGTCGGTGCCGGACGGCAGGTCGCCCGCCGTGACGGCGAGCCGCAGCTCGCCCACGAGCCGGCGCCGCCACAGCCGGTGGAGGCGGGCCACCGCCTCCCGTACGCGGCCGCCGCGGGCGTCGAACTCCACGGAGGCGGTCGTGAAGAGGCAGCCGCCGGGGAAGATCTCGCGTTCGTGCTCCAGGTAGGTGATCCAGGCCTCGCAGACGGCCCGCAGTCGCGGCAGGCCCGGAGTCTCGTGCGCGGCGGGTTGCCAGACCACGCGCAGGAAGACCGCCGACGCCTCGTCGAGCGTGGCGAGCTGGAGGGTCTCCTTGGTGCCGAAGTGGCCGAGGATGCCGGCCTTGCTCATGCCCAGGTCGGTCGCGAGGCGCCCGATCGTCAGCCCCTCCAGCCCTTCGACCGAGGCGATCGCGACGCCGCGTTCGACGATCCGCTCCCGCGTCCTGCGGGCTTCGGCGGCGGACTTGCGTGGGCTCATGCCGTCATCCTAGCCACTCGGCTCCCATTTAGCTTCCGATCGATCGGTTGCTATATTCCCCGGCATCGCCCGCGGCGCACCGCCCGCGCCGCACTCCGCCCTGCCGCCACCGAGCCGAGGAGATCAGCCGTGCCGGGATCCCGTATCACCGCCCTGGGCCACTACCAGCCGTCGCGCGTCCTGACCAACGACGACCTGGCGGGCATGGTCGACACCAGCGACGCATGGATCCGCCGGCGGACCGGCATCGCCACCCGCCGCATCGCCGCCGACACCGAAACGGTCACCGACATGGCGGCCGCCGCCGCGGCCAAGGCCCTCGCCGCGTCCGGCCTGCAACCCCGCGACATCGGTCTGGTCACCGTGGCGACCTGCACAGCCGTCGACCGCTGCCCCTCGACCGCCGCCCAGGTCGCCGGCCGCCTCGGCATCCCCGCCGCCGTGGCCTACGACCTGAACAACGGCTGCGCCGGCTTCTGCACCGCCCTCGCCGCCGCCGACCACTCACTGCGCGCCGGTGCGGCCCGCCACGCCCTGGTCATCGGTGCCGAGAAGATGTCGGCCGTCACCGACTGGAGCGACCGCGGCACCTGCGTCCTGCTGGGCGACGGCGCGGGCGCCGCCGTCATCAGCGTCAGCGGCGACGAGCGGGACGGCGGGAACGCCGGCGAGCGGGACGGCATAGGTCCCGTCGTCTGGGGCTCCGACCCCACACGCTCCGACGCCGTCCGCCTGGCCGGCGACTGGCACCCGCGCTTCGCCCAGGAAGGCCAGACCGTCTTCCGCTGGGCCACCGGTGAACTCCCCGCCATCGCCCGCGAGGCCTGCCGCCGCGCCGGCATCACCCCGGCCGATCTCGCCGGCGTGGTGACCCACCAGGCCAACCTCCGCATCATCGAGGCCCTGACGCGCCACCTCGACCTGCCGGAACACGTCCTGATCGCCAAGGACGTCGTCGACTCCGGCAACACCTCCGCCGCGTCCGTGCCCCTCGCCCTGTCCAAGCTGACCGAGAGCGGCCGACTGCCGCAGGGCGGCCCGGTGCTGCTGCTGGCCTTCGGCGGCGGCCTGTCCTGGGCGGGCCAGGTCGTCACCTGCCCCTGACGAAGCCGGGCACTGATCCCGGCACTGCCCGTGATCTGGCTCGCGATCTGGCTCGCGCGGGGGAGGCGCCGGGTGCGAGGCCGCTGCGAGACTGCCGATGTGCTCACGCTGATACGTCCGCTTTCGCGCGCGGACACCTACCGAGGCTGGCTGTACGCACTGCTCGGCGCGGCCACCGGCCTCCTGACCCTTCCCGTGGCGACGCTCGTCACCGCCGCGACCCCGCGGGACTGGCCGGGGCCGGTGCGCACCACGGTGCTCCTGGCCGCCTGGGCGGCGCTCACGGCGGCCGCCGGCTGCCCGCGTCCCGCCCGCCACGCCTGCGTACGCCTGGCCAACCGCCTGCTCGGCACGGCCCTTCCGGCCCCGGTCGCGGCGGCGGAGCACCCGCGCGTGCCGCACCGGACGCGTACGGCGGCCTGGCTGGTGCTGCACGCGCTGGCCGGATGCGTGACGGCGGCCGTGACGGCCTTCGCCCTGGTGGTAGCCGTCCCCCTGGTCGCCGTCTGGCTGAAGGGCGGCGAGCGGATCACCCTGCTCGTGCCCGTCGACGTGGCCGGCGGGGTGCGCGGGGCGTGGACGCTGCCGGCGGCTGCCGCGCTCCTCGCCCTGGCCTGCTGCACCGCCGCCGCCACGACAGCGCTCCTGCGGCTCCTCGCGCCCACCCTGCTGGGCCACCGCCCCGACGAACGCCTCGCCGCGCTCGAGACGCAGATGCGTCACCTGACGCACCGCAACCGCCTGGCACAGGAGTTGCACGACTCCATCGGTCACACGCTCACGTCCTCCACCATCCAGGCGGCGGTGGCGAGAGAGCTGATGGACACCGACCCGGCCGCCGCCCGCCGCGCCCTGACCGGCCTCGAGGAGGCCTCCAGGGCCGCCATGGACGACCTCGACCACGTCCTCGGCATCCTCCGCCAGGAACGCGCCCCGACCGCCCCGCCGTACGCCCTCGCCGACCTCCCGGCGCTGGTGGACCGCGTCCGGCACACCGGTACGGACGTACGCGCCGACCTCGAGGGCGACCTGGCGGCCGTACCGGCCACCGTCTCCCGCGAGGCGTACCGGATCGTCCAGGAAGGCCTCACCAACGCCCTGCGGCACGGCGACCGGTCCCGGATCGGCCTGCGGGTGACGGTCACGGCGGCCCGCCTGGAGCTGGAGATAGCCAACGCGGTCTCCGGCCGCGCCCGCCTCGCGCGGCGCTCCCGCCACGGGCAGGGCGTCGACGGCGTCGTGGAGCGCGTCCAGCTCCTGCGGGGCGAGGCCTACGCCGGGCCGGACCCCGAGGGCACCGGCTGGCTGCTCACCGCCCGCATCCCCCTACGGTCGGCGGCATGACCGTGACCGTGCTCATCGCCGACGACGAGGAACTCACCCGCACCGGCCTGCGAACCCTTCTCTCGGCCAGAGAGGGCCTGCGCGTCGTCGGCGAGGCCGCCGACGGCGAGCAGGCCCTGGCCCTCGCCGCCGAACTCCGCCCCGACGTCGTGCTGATGGACGTGCGCATGCCCAAAGTCGACGGCATCGAGGCCACCCGCCGCCTGCAGGCAGACTTCCCCGACCCGCCGAAGGTGGTGGTGATCACGACCTTCGAGAACGACGAGTACGTCTACGACGCCCTCCGCGCCGGCGCCGCCGGCTTCGTCCTCAAACGCTCCCCCTCGGAACAGATCGCCCACGCCATCCGCGTCGTCGCCACCACCGACTCCCTCCTCTTCCCCGATGCCGTCCGCAACCTCGCCGCCGCCCGCCCCACCCCGCTCCCCGGCCCCCACGCGGTACCCCGCCCTCACCCACCGGGAACTGGAGATCCTTCGCCTCATGGCGGGCGGCCTGTCCAACCCGGACATCGCCCACGCCCTCGTCGTCAGCCTGGAGACGGTCAAGACCCACGTGAGCAACCTCCTGGCCAAACTCTCCGCCCGCAACCGCACCCAGGCCGTGATCCTCGCCTACGAATACGGCTACGTCACCGCGGGCGGCGGCCACGTCCCGCCCCGGCCGGCCTGAGCCGGCCGCCGGGGCCTGACGACGGGCAAAGGCCGGCGGCCGTATCCGGGGGATTCCCGGATACGGCCGCCGGCGGGCCTGCCTGGACTCCTTACCGGAAGCGGCGGAGGCGGAGGCTGTTGGTGACGACGAAGACGGAGGAGAAGGCCATGGCCGCACCGGCGATCATCGGGTTGAGCAGGCCGGCCGCCGCGAGGGGAAGGGCGGCGATGTTGTAGCCGAAGGCCCAGAAGAGGTTGCCCTTGATGGTGCCGAGGGTGCGGCGGGAGAGCCGGATGGCGTCCGCCGCCACGAGCAGGTCGCCGCGGACGAGGGTGAGGTCGCCGGCCTCGATGGCCGCGTCGGTGCCGGTACCCATGGCCAGGCCGAGGTCGGCGGTGGCCAGGGCTGCCGCGTCGTTGACGCCGTCGCCGACCATGGCGACGGTACGGCCCTCGGCCTGCAGGCGCTTGACGACGTCGACCTTGTCCTGGGGGAGGACTTCGGCGATGACCTCGTCGATGCCCACCTCGCGGGCGACTGCCTCGGCGACGGCCTTGTTGTCACCGGTCAGCAGGACGGGGGTCAGCCCGAGGCGGCGCAGTTCGGCGATGGCGGCGGCGCTGGTGTCCTTGACGGCGTCGGCGACGGTGAGGACGCCGCGGGCCTGGCCGTCCCAGGCCACGGCCACGGCGGTGCGGCCCTCGGCTTCCGCGGCGGCCTTCGCCGCGGCGAGTTCGACCGGCAGTTCGATGACCCTCCCCCAAGGACCTCCGACAAGCTCCGGTCCAGGGGGTGCCCCCATGGCCAGCAGCTTCTCGCGGCCGACGAGGACGGCGTGTCCGTCGACGACGCCCTGGACGCCGAGGCCGGCGATGTTCTCGAAGCTCTCGGGGACGGGCAGGGCGCCGGTGCGCGTGGTGGCGCCGTCGGCGATGGCGCGGGCGATGGGGTGCTCGGAGGCGTGCTCCAGGGCGCCGGCCAGGCGCAGCAGGTCCTGTTCGGTGACGCCGGGGGCGGTGATGACCTCGTGCAGGGCCATCTTGCCGGTGGTGACGGTGCCGGTCTTGTCCAGGACGACGGTGTCGACGCGGCGGGTGGACTCCAGGACCTCGGGGCCCTTGATGAGGATGCCGAGCTGGGCGCCGCGGCCGGTGCCGACCATGAGGGCGGTGGGGGTGGCGAGTCCCAGGGCGCAGGGGCAGGCGATGATCAGTACGGCGACGGCGGCGGTGAAGGCGGCGGTGGCGTCGCCGGTGACCGCGAGCCAGGTGAGCAGGGTGCCGAGGGCGATGAGAAGGACGACGGGGACGAAGACGCCGGAGATGCGGTCGGCCAGGCGCTGGACGGCGGCCTTGCCGTTCTGGGCGTCTTCGACCAGCTTGGCCATGCGGGAGAGCTGGGTGTCCGAGCCGACCCGGGTGGCCTCGACGACCAGACGGCCGGAGACGTTGACGGTGGCGCCGGTGACGGCGTCGCCCACGGTCACGTCGACGGGGACGGACTCGCCGGTGAGCATCGAGGCGTCGACGGCCGAACTGCCCTCGACCACCGTGCCGTCGGTGGCGATCTTCTCGCCGGGCCGTACGACGAACCGGTCGCCGGCCATCAGCTCCGCCACGGGTATGCGGGTTTCGCGCCCGTCGCGCAGCACGGTCACGTCCTTGGCGCCCAGCTCCAGCAGCGCTCGCAGGGCGGCACCGGCCTTGCGCTTGGACTTCGCCTCCAGGTAGCGCCCGGCGAGGATGAAGGCGGTGACGCCGGCGGCGGCCTCCAGGTAGATGGAGGAGGAGCCGTCCGTACGGGAGACGGCGAAGTCGAAGCCGTGGCGCATGCCCGGCATGCCGGCGTGGCCGAAGAACAGGGCCCACAGCGACCAGCCGAGGGCCGCGAGCGTACCGATCGACACCAGCGTGTCCATCGTCGCCGCCCCGTGCCGGGCGTTGGTCCACGCCGCCCGGTGGAACGGCAGCGCGCCCCACACCACCACCGGCGCGGCCAGGGTCAGGGACAGCCACTGCCAGTTGTCGAACTGCAGCGCCGGCACCATCGCCATCAGGACGACCGGCACCGCGAGCACCAGCGAGACCAGCAGCCGCTGCCGCAGGGCGCCGACTTCTCCGCCACCGTGGCCGGGCTCCTGCCCCTGCGGCGTCTCCGCTTCCGCGCGGGCGGTCGCCTTGGGCGGTTCCTGCGCGGTGTAGCCGGTCTTCTCGACGGTGGCGATCAGCTCGGCGACCTCCACACCCGGCCCGTAGGCGACCTTGGCCTTCTCGGTCGCGAAGTTGACCGTCGCCGTGACGCCGTCCATCCGGTTGAGCTTCTTCTCGATGCGCGCCGCGCAGGACGCGCAGGTCATGCCACCGATGGAAAGTTCGACTTCGGAGGCGGCGGGCGCGGCGGTTGTCGGGGCCTTCTCGAGAGCGGTGCTGGTCATACGGAGTCTCCTGGAGGAGGGCCGGAGCTGCGGGCGTCCATATCAGTGGAGCGGCACGATCCGGCGGTACCGGGAACTACGGGAGTACGGGGTGGGGGTATCTCAGACGCGGCCGGCGAGCTCGTAGCCCGCCTCGTCGACGGCGGCGCGGACGGCCTCGTCGTCCAGCGGACGGGTGGAGGTGACGGTCAGCAGGCCGGTGGCGGCCACGGCCTTGACGGACGTCACGCCGGGTATCGCGGAGACCTCCCGCGAGACCGAGCCCTCGCAGTGGCCGCAGGTCATGCCGGTCACCTTGTAGACCGTGGTGATGCCGACCTGGACGTCGGCCCGGGCGTCGGAGCCGCAGGTGCCGGCCGGGGTGCAGCAGGAGGTGGAGTTCATCTGGGAGGTCATGGCTGCTTCCTTCGGGACGCTGGTGCGGTGCCTTGCGGGGGGAGAAGTCCGGGATGGTGCCGGGCGTCTCCTTCCCACGAGCAGAAACATATACCCCCCAGGGGTATATGGGAAGGGTGGGTGTGCGGCCGCGCCGACGCCGGTGGCTAGGCGGGTGTTGCGAAGCCGGTGCAGAGTAGGCGGAGGCTCCGCGTGAACTTCTCGTCCTGGCTCGGGCGCGGCATCGACGGGCTCATGAGCAGGGGGAACTGCTCGCGCAGTTCGGCGTAGCGCTCGGCGGTGACGGCCGGCGGCGTCGTCGGTTGGTTCTGCTCCTGGAGCACGAAGCCGGTGACGTGGCTGAGCAGGGTGTCGGCGGCGATGTCGCAGTGGTCGGCGGGTAGGCCGGCGTCGAGGAGGGTGCGCAGTAGGCGTTCCATCAGGGAGAGGGCGCCGGTGCTGAGCATGCCGGGGCTCTCGGCGAGGAGTTGGGCGCCGCCAGGGTGCTGTTTGATGCTCAGGCGCAGGGTGATGGCCTGGGCCTCGACCCGGTCCTGCCAGGTGGCGGTGGGCGCGAGGGCGGTCAGGGCCTCGGTGCCGGCGTCGTAGGCCTGTCGGCAGACCTGGTCGGCCATCAGCGCGAGCAGTTCGTCCTTACCGCGCACGTGGTAGTAGAGGCTTCCGGCGTGGGCGTCGAGACGGTCGGCGACCTGGCGCATGGACAGGTTGTGGTATCCGACCTCGGCGAAGACGGCCATGCCTGCGGCGACGATGCGCTCCTTGGTGAGCTTCATGGGGCCACCGTACAGCGTTTTCCAACACCGTTCGAAAGCTGTGCTAGCTTTGCGTCAGCAGGTTTCGAACGGTGTTGGAAAAAACCGCAACGGGGGGAGAGTCAGGCCATGGAGGCGATCGTCTTCAACGTGACCACGGCCGCGCTGATGGTCATGATGGTCAACTGCGGGCTCGGGGTGGTCGGCCGCGACACGCTGCGCGGGCGGCCGCTGCCCTGGGCGGCGATCGCCCTGACCGCGCTCGCCGTCGGGGGCGTCCTGCTCCAGCTGGCCTGGTCCGGCGCCATGGACGCGCTGGACGCCGACCCCGCCAAGTCCGGCTGGTGGCGCGAGTTCACCTCGGTGTTCATGCAGAACGGCGGCCTCTTCGGCGGCCTGTGGAACCTCGTTACCCTGGCCGCCGTCGCCGCGCTCGCCCAGTGGTGCTGGGGCGGCCCGCTCACCCTCGCCTTCTTCCTCGCCGGCATCGTGCTGCCCGGCCGCGTGGACACCCTGCTCGGATTCGGCGAGGGCCCCAGCATCGACCCCCGCAACTTCGCCGGCAGCTCCGGTGCCACCTACTTCCTCGGCGCCACCCTTGCTCTCGCCTTCCTCACCCGAACCCGCCTGCCCAAGGAGATCGCGCTGGCGGCCGGCGTCCCGGCGCTGGGCCTCGCGATGTGGCTCGCCCAGGACAACGGGCACGGGCTGGTGTCCGTCTACGGGTTCGCCCTCGCCGCGGCGGTGTGGGCGGTCCGCCGCCGGGCGGCTCGCCCGGCACCCGGCCGGACGACCTGACCCGCGGCACTTCGGCGGCCGCTCGCGGCACGGAGGGAAGCCCGTAATCGACGACTCTTGCCAGATCACGGGGCGATCTCAGTGCACCACAGCGGACCGCCCACCGGAACACGACGAAGGCCCGGACCGCCGAGCGGTCCGGGCCTTCGTCTGCCCTGGCGGGCAGAGGCGGAGGATACGAGATTCGAACTCGTGAGGGGTTGCCCCAACACGCTTTCCAACTGTGCGCACGGCGGTCCGAGGTGGTTCATGAACGTTCGCGCTGCAGGTCAGGAGGGGGCAGCGGACGACCATGAACCACAGCGTCCGGCAGTGCATTGGATAAAGACCGGGACAAGGACGGAACCAGGGGAGCCCTTGGAGACCACCTCTGGCCAGCTGGCCCTACTGCGTGGGGTCACGTCGTTTGACGCGGGGTTGTTGCAGATCAGGTGTGCACGGCGGCGATGGCGGATGTCACGGCAGCCGCGAGGCTGAGTGTCGCTGTGAACGCAGCGGCCGCCAGCTGGACGGCGCTGGGGTAGCTGGCGCCGTCCAGACGGGCGAGCTTCCCTGCGCCGGCGGCGGCGAGAAGCGCGAAGACGACCACGAGAGCGGCAGTGAGCAAAACGACGGCGACGGACACGCCGGCCTCCCTGTAGGCGATGGGGCGTTGACGCGATCGAAGGTCGCGAAAACGGTGTACGCCGGGGTTCACGGCGGACGAAGATGAACGTTGGCGAACACACCAAGCGGCCGGTGGTGAACAGGTGAACGACGAGCAGAGCAAGCCCGATGTGGCTCTCGCCGAGCTGCGTCAGCGGCTCAACGACAGGCTGGCCGTCTCCGGGTTGAACAAAACACAGCTGGTTCGTCGCTCCGGGCTGGCGCGTACGACCGTGTGGTCGGCCTTTCAGCCTGACGAGCCGGCGCCGTCCGCCAGGACGCTGGCCGCACTGGCCAAGGCTCTGGGCCTGCCCGTGGAGGAGTTACTGGAGATCCGGCGAACTGCCACGGCTGAAGAGGCAGAACCGACGATCGAGGAAGCATCGGGACCGGGCAAGCCCATCGACCAGTGGGAGCCTCATGACCTGGAGGTCCACTCCGCCAGCACGGCAACAGACGGGGCCGACCCACCAAGACAGCGGCAGCTGCCGGGCTATGTGTTGCGGGCGCATGACCGAACCCTGGCGGAAGCGGTGCGGCATGCCCAAGCGGGGCGCAGCCGCATGGTGGTCCTGGTCGGTACCTCCTCAACCGGCAAGACCCGGGCCTGCTGGGAAGCCGTTCGGCCGCTGGCCAATGCTGGGTGGCGACTGTGGCACCCCTTTGATCCCACGCGTGCCGAAGCCGCTTTCGACGCAATCGAACGCGTCCGCCCAAAGACCGTTGTGTGGCTCAACGAGGCCCAGCATTACCTCGGGGATGCCCACGTGGGCGAGCAGATCGCCGCCGCACTCCACGCACTGCTCATTGATGAAAGGCGTATGCCCGTCTTGGTGTTGGGAACCCTGTGGCCCGAGTACGGCCGTCAATATGCCGCCGTGTCTGCGCCCGGCCAGTCGGACCCGCACAGCCGCGTGCGAGAACTGCTGTCCGGACGCACTGTCAGCGTCCCGGACAGCTTCGACGCAGAGGCACTACGTGCCGCCACTGTCCTTGCACAAAGCGGTGACCGGCTGCTGGCCGACGCTCTCACCCGGGCGGGCAACCACGGACGTGTGACACAGGACCTGGCCGGTGCCCCCGAACTCTTGCGTCGCTACGAACACAGCTCCCCTGCGGCCAGGGCGTTGCTGGAGGTGGCGATGGACGCGCGTCGGCTCGGCGTCGGACTGCACCTGCCCCAGACCTTCCTCATCGACGCCGCAATCGACTACCTCACCGACACCGACTACGACAACCTCACTGATGATTGGGCGGAAGCCGCCTTCGCTGAACTCGCCGAGCCCGTCCATGGCAAGCAAGCCCCCCTGCGCCGCGTCACAGTCCGCCCGCCCCGGCGCCCGCCGCACCACGTCGCACCGCTCAGCTCTACACCAGGGCCGGTTTTTCGGCTCGCCGATTACCTCGAACAACACGGCCGCGAGACGCGCCTCCTGGCGTGTCCACCCGCCTCCTTTTGGTACGCCGCCCACGCCAAAATCACGAATCCTGACGACCTTAAAATGCTCGCAGAGGCAGCCCGCGCGCGGCACCGCCTCCAGTGGGCTCACCACCTCATGCACCGTGCTGCCGACACCGGACATCCGGACGCCTTGCACCGCCTGTCCACTTGGCTTGAGGATGCCGGAAACCGACAGGAGGCTGAAGCCCTGCTCCGGTCAGCGGCTGACGCCGGCGACCCGCGAGCTCTGACCTCCCTGGCTTTCCAGCGGGAAAACGAGGGAGACCTCGAGGGAGCCGAAGCCCTGGCTCAGCAAGCCGCCGACGCTGGCTACCCGAGACTCCTCGCGCTTCTGGCTTCCTGGCGAGAGGAAGACGGAGATCGCGAGAGATCCGAAGCCCTGGTGCGGAAATTTGCTGACGACGGTGATCCAGGCGCTTTGAGAATCCTGGCCGGCTGGCGGAGGGAAGCAGGAAAACGACAGGAAGCCGAAGCTCTGGCTCGGCAAGCTGCTGACGCTGGTGATTCACAGGCCCTCGCGCTGCTGGCTGCCTGGCGGAGGGAAGAAGGAGATAACGACGGAGCCGAAGCTCTGGCTCAGCAAACCGTTGACGCTGGAGACTGGTATGCCCTGGCACTTCTGGCTGAGCAGCGGGAGGAAGCAGGAGACTTTGAGGGAGCCGAGGTCCTGGCTCGGCAAGCCGCTGACGCTGGCGCTCCGACCGCCCTGGCATCGTTGGTCTCGCAGCGAGAGAAAGCCGGAGAGCACGAGAGAGCTGAAGCCCTCGCTCAGCAGGCTGCTGACGCCGGACACTGCACCCCCCTAACGCTTCTGGCCATCCGGCGAGAGGAAGCCGGGGAGCATGAGAGGGCTGAGGCCCTGGCCAAGCGAGCCGCTGAGGCCGGTAACCCGAACGCGCTGACCTTCCTGGCCTTGCGAGTCATTGAGGGGACCGGTGACCGGGCAAAGGCCGAAGCACTGATGCAGCAGGCCGCTGACGCCGGCGACATGTATGCCTTTGACTTCCTGGCCCACTGGCAGGAGGAAGCGGGAGACCACGAGGGGGCCGAAGCCCTGGCCTGGCAAGCCGCCCACGCTGGCAATCCGAACGTTCTGGCACGCCTGGTTTCCCGGTGGGAGAGAACCGGAGACCATGAGCGGGCCGAAGTTCTGGCCCGGCAGGCCGCTGATGCTGGCCGTACTGATGACATGGGCCGCCTACTGGAAGCCCGGTGGCCCTACGGACTTGATCCGGACGGCGCTCCAACAGCGCCATGAGCTGGCGAGTCTCCAGACAGCATGACACCTGACTGCAAGACCCGGCGCTCCCGCACCGAGAATCGCCCGGACGGGAATCACCTGCGCACGGCGCTGGACCTCGCGGCGGCCGGCGTCGTACGAGCATGGTTGCTCGGAGACCGCGCCCTGCGGCCGGAAGGCCGGATATTGCCTGGAACGGAAACAGGTGCGGCGCGAGACCAAGAACACCAAGTCGAGGGCGGGGCGCCGTGCGGTGCCCCTGCCCGGTCCTCTGGTTGTCATGCTCCGCTCGCACGCAGAGGACCAGGCACGTGAGCGCGAGGCCGCCGACAACCTGTGGGCCGAGTCGGAGTACGTGTTCACCAAGCCGCTGGGCGGGCCGCTGAGCCCGAACACGGACTAGCACGACTGGAAGCGCCTGCTCGAAGACGCTGCGGTGCGGGACGGTCGGCTTCATGACGCACGTCACACTGCCGGAACGGTGCTGATGTTGCTGGGCGTCCCGGACCGGGTCATCGACCAGATCATGGGATGGGAGCCGGGTGGCGCCGCGAGGATGCGAGCGCGGTACCTCCACGCGCCTGACCGCTTGCTCAAGGAGGTGGCGCAGAAGATCGGTACGGCGATCTGGGGAGCCCCGGGGACGCCCCCTGTGGGCGAAAACCAGGACAACAAGGGCTGAGGAAACGTCGAAGGGCCCCACCGCAAGCGGTGGGGCCCTTCGAGTCGTGCCCGGTGAGGCACTGGCGGAGGATACGAGATTCGAACTCGTGAGGGGTTGCCCCCAACACGCTTTCCAAGCGTGCGCCCTAGGCCTCTAGGCGAATCCTCCGCGGCAAACAATACAAGACTCCGGGCAGTGCTCGCGAACCTGATCCGGGACGGGGGTCTCGGAAGGGGTGAGCGGGCCCGTGCACCCCCCGGGATCGGCTAAGGTGGGGGTAAGCCCCTCACGTGGCGCTATCTCACCCAACTCCCCCAGGGCCGGAAGGCAGCAAGGGTAAGTGGGCTCTGGCGGGTGCGTGAGGGGCCCTTGTGTTTTCCGGGGGCGGACCGGGGGCCGTGGGGCCCCGGAAAGTGTGAGCGAGGCCACTTGTCGGTGGGGCCCGATATCGTCGTAGGTGTGTCGTCCCTCGCGCTCTACCGCCGCTACCGTCCCGAGTCCTTCGCCGAGGTCATCGGGCAGGAGCATGTCACCACCCCGTTGCAGCAGGCGCTGCGCAACAACAGGGTCAATCACGCGTACCTGTTCAGCGGGCCGCGCGGCTGTGGAAAGACGACCAGCGCCCGCATCCTGGCGCGCTGCCTGAACTGCGAGCAGGGGCCGACCCCCACGCCGTGCGGGGAGTGCCAGTCCTGCCAGGACCTCGCGCGCAACGGCCGCGGCTCGATCGACGTCATCGAGATCGACGCCGCCTCCCACGGTGGCGTCGACGACGCGCGCGAGCTGCGCGAGAAGGCTTTCTTCGGCCCGGCCAGCAGCCGGTACAAGATCTACATCATCGACGAGGCCCACATGGTCACCTCGGCGGGCTTCAACGCCCTGCTGAAGGTGGTCGAGGAGCCGCCGGAGCACCTGAAGTTCATCTTCGCCACCACGGAGCCCGAGAAGGTCATCGGGACGATCCGCTCGCGCACCCACCACTACCCCTTCCGGCTCGTCCCGCCGGGCACCCTGCGTGAGTACCTGGGCGAGGTCTGTGGGCGCGAGGCCATCCCCGTCGAGGACGGCGTGCTGCCGCTCGTCGTGCGCGCCGGCGCCGGATCCGTGCGTGACTCGATGTCCGTCATGGACCAGCTGCTGGCCGGCGCCGCCGAGGACGGTGTGACATACGCCATGGCGACGTCCCTCCTCGGCTACACGGAGGGTTCGCTGCTCGACGCCGTCGTCGACGCCTTCGCCTCGGGCGACGGCGGCGCCGCCTTCGAGGTCGTCGACCGCGTCGTCGAGGGCGGCAACGACCCCCGGCGGTTCGTCTCCGACCTCCTCGAGCGGCTGCGGGACCTCGTGATCCTCGCCGCGGTGCCGGACGCCGCCGAGAAGGGCCTCATCGACGCCCCTGTGGACGTCGTGGAGCGCATGCAGGCCCAGGCGTCCGTCTTCGGCGCCGGAGAGCTCAGCCGGGCCGCCGACATCGTCAACGAGGGCCTGACCGAGATGCGCGGCGCCACCTCGCCGCGGCTGCAGCTGGAGCTGATCTGCGCCCGGGTGCTGCTCCCGGCCGCCTTCGACGACGAGCGTTCGGTACGGGCCCGCCTCGACCGGCTCGAGCGGGGCGGCATCGTCGCCGCGCCCCCCGGCGGCGCCCCCGTCGGGTACGTCCCAGGGCCGGAGGCGCACGCTCCGGCCGCTGCCGGGCTCTCCGGGCCCGCCGCGGCCCGGGCCGCCGTCGGCGGCCCGGCGGCCGCTGCCGCCGCCCCCATGGCCCCGCCCGCCCCGGCGGCCCCGGCCCCCGCGCACGTACAGCCGCCGCAGCCCCAGCAGGCCCCCACCCCGGCCCCGGCCCCCGCCGCGCCGGCCCCGACCGTAGGAGCCTGGCCCTCCGCCGCGACCCCGGCCGCTCCCGCCCCGCCGCCGCGCCGAAGGCCGGCGCCTGGCCCACCGCCGCCACGGCCCCGCAGGCCGCCGCGGCCCCCGCCGCCCCCGCGTCCGCCGCCCCGGCCGGCGGTGGCGCCCCCAGCCCCACGGCGACGCCACCCAGGCCCGCCAGCTCTGGCCGAACATCCTGGAGGCGGTCAAGAACCGCCGCCGTTTCACGTGGATCCTGCTGAGCCAGAACGCCCAGGTCGCCGGTTGCGACGGCACCACGCTCCAGGTCGGCTTCTCCAACGCCGGAGCGCGCGACAGCTTCGCCAACGGCGGCAGCGAGGACGTCCTGCGGCAGGCCCTCGGCGACCTCGGCCTGCACTGGAAGACCGAGCTGCTCGTCGACCCCTCCGGCGGCGCGGGTGCCGCCCCGGCCGGCGGCGGATTCGGCGGCGGCGCGACCTCCTACGCCCGCCCCCGGCGCAGGAGCGACCCCAGGCCTACGCCCCGGCCGCCGCGCCCGCGGCGCCCCCCAGCAGGCCGCCGCCCCGGCCGCCCCCGCCCCCGCGCGCAGGAGTACCGCCAGGCCCCGCCCAGCGCGCCCGCGGCGCCCGCCGCGCCGTACCGGGAGCCGGAGCCGCCGTCCGTCGCGATCGAGGACGACATGCCCGCCGAGGACGACCCCGACCTCGTCGACAGCGCGCTGAGCGGCCACGACCTGATCGTGCGCGAACTGGGCGCGACGGTCATCGAGGAGATCGCCAACGAGTGAGGCGCGGGCCGCCCGGAGCCTGTGTTTCCGGGCGTTTCCCGCGTCCCTCCCGTCTCCTTCCCACGGCGTAGGGCGCGCGGCGCGGTGAGCACGTAGGCTCGGGCTACCGAAGCATTCAGTCGTCTACAGCCAGGAGCGAACCCGTGATCCCCGGTGGTGGCCAGCCCAACATGCAGCAGCTGCTCAAGCAGGCCCAGAAGATGCAGCAGGATCTCGCCGCGGCCCAGGAGCAGCTGGCGAACACGCTCGTCGAGGGATCGGCCGGCGGCGGCCTGGTGAAGGCCACCGTCACCGGTGCCGGCGAGCTCCAGGGCCTGGTCATCGACCCCAAGGCCGTGGACCCCGAGGACACCGAGACCCTCGCGGACCTCGTCCTCGCCGCCGTGCGCGACGCCACCGCGAGCGCCCAGCAGATGCAGGAGCAGAAGCTCGGCCCGCTCGCCCAGGGCCTCGGCGGCGGCATCCCCGGCCTGCCGTTCTGACCCCACACCCGTACGTAGGTTCGTACGGAAAATCGCAGAAGGAGAACCTGATCCGTGTATGAAGGCGTGGTCCAGGACCTGATCGACGAGCTGGGCAGGCTGCCCGGTGTCGGTCCCAAGAGCGCCCAGCGGATCGCCTTCCACATCCTCCAGGCGGAGCCGGCCGACGTCCGCCGGCTCGCGCACGCGCTGACCGAGGTCAAGGCGAAGGTCCGCTTCTGCGCGGTGTGCGGCAACGTGGCGCAGGAGGAGCGGTGCCGGGTCTGCCAGGACCCGCGCCGCGACCCCGCCGTCATCTGCGTCGTCGAGGAGTCCAAGGACGTCGTCGCGATCGAGCGGACGCGGGAGTTCCGCGGCCGCTACCACGTACTCGGTGGGGCGATCAGCCCCATCGAAGGCGTCGGCCCGGACGACCTGCGCATCCGCGAGCTGCTCGCGCGGCTCGCGGACGGCACGGTCACCGAGCTGATCCTGGCCACCGACCCCAACCTCGAGGGCGAGGCCACGGCCACGTACCTCGCGCGCATGGTGAAGCCCATGGGGATGAAGGTCACACGGCTGGCCAGTGGTCTGCCCGTGGGTGGGGATCTTGAATATGCCGACGAGGTCACGCTCGGGCGTGCCTTCGAAGGGAGAAGACTGCTCGATGTCTGACGCAACGCTGCACGACTCCAAGCGCGATCCCGACGACTTCGTCGTTTCGGTCGCCGACTCGATCGAGAGCTTCATCGTGGCCGTCGCCGAGGTGTCACGCGGCGACGAGCCCGACAGCGCGGTTCCCTTCCTGCTGCTGGAGGTCTCGCAGCTCCTCCTCACCGGCGGCAGGCTGGGCGCGCACGAGGACTTCCTCCCCGACGAGCGCTACGAGCCGGACGTCGGCCCCGAGCCGGACGTCGACGAACTGCGCGAGCGGTTCGCGGCCATGCTCGACCCGGTGGACGTCTACTCCGAGGTCTTCGACCCCTACGTGCCCCGCAGCGCGCCCGTCGCGTCGCGCATCTCCGACGACCTCGCCGACATCATCACCGACCTGCGGCACGGCATGGCCCACTACCGCGACGGCCGCGTGAGCGAGGCCCTGTGGTGGTGGCAGTTCTCCTACCTCTCCAACTGGGGCCCCACCGCCTCGGGCTGCCTGCGCGCCCTGCAGTCCCTCGTCGCGCACGTACGGCTCGACCAGCCGCTGGACGAGCTCGACGGGCTCGACACGGACGCGGTGGCCGACGAGCAGCTGGCCGAGGAGGCCGGACGCGTCATGCAGGCCGAGATCGGCGGCCCGCTGGGGCTGCGGACCCGGGCTCCCCTGGAGTCCTGAGCAGGAGGTTTTGAGGCCGCAGGGGCTCTGGGGCCCTGAGCCCCTGCGGCCCGCCAGGCGAATTACCGCGTTTCGCCGCTGCCGGCCTCGGCGTCCGCTTCGGCTTCCGTTGCCTCGGCGGCCTCGCCATCGGCCCGGGACCGGGCCTCTTCGGCCTCCTCGCGACGCTTCTGCGCCAGTTCCGCGGCCTTCTTCTCCGAGTACAGCCGCATGTCCACCTCGGCTTTGTGATCGAAGATCATCGCTGCCTCCCAGGGCCGACCCTCCTTCCAGTGTTGGCGTCCGGCGCAAAACGCGCGACGGCGTGCGGACGCACACGCCCGGATTGAGGGGTGATTCGTGCTTTACGGCGAACACGGTGCGTGATCGTGTCTAGCCTGCGTGTAAGGCGCGGCCGGCGGGGAAGGCCGGGAGGGGAGAAACATGTCGGGCGACAGGCAAGCGGAGACCCGGTCGGCGACCATGCGGATGTTCGGCAGTCAGCTGATGGGCTGGCGCAAGCGGGCGGGGGTGAGCCGGGAGGAGCTGGCCCAGGAGGCCGGGTACTCGGTGGAGCTGGTGAAGTCGGTGGAGCAGGGGCGGCGGAAGCCGCAGCTCCCACTCATCGACGCCGCCGAGTTGTTGTGCAACGCGGGTGGGCTGTTGCGGGATGCGTCCGAGCACATTGTGCAGAGCAAGTTCCCGGACTGGTTTGAGGAGTTCGCGCGGTACGAGGCGGAGTGCGCGTCGCTCGGCATCTACGAGAACCACGTGATTCCTGGGTTGTTCCAGACCGAGGAGTACGCGCGGGCGGTATTCCGCAGTAATCGCCCGATCCTCGATGACGACGAAGTCGAGGAGGGCGTGGTTGCTCGTGCAGAGCGCCAACAGCTTCTGTGTCGCACGCCGCACGCGGTGATCAACGCGGTGATCGAGCAGGTCACGCTCGAGCGATGGATCGGTGGCAAGGAAGTGATGCGTGGCCAATTGCGTGCTCTGCTCAAGCTGGCGGAGCGGCGCAACGTGGACATTCAGGTGATGCCTACGCAGCGCGAGACGCATGCGGGGCTGTCTGGGCCCATGTATGTGCTGGAGACCCAGGAGCAGCAGCGGTTGGTCTACTTCGAAGGCCAGAAGGCCAGCGTGCTGACCTCCGATCCGAAGGGCGTCTCCGAGCTGAACATGCGCTATGCCATCCTGCGGTCGCAGGCCCTCACCCCGGAAGACACGGTGAGTCTGCTGGAGAAGACGCTAGGGGAGCTATGAACCGCGAGTGGGCGATAGGTAGTTACGAAGGGCTGGAATGGTTCAAGTCCAGCTACAGCAGTGGGGATGGCGGCGCCTGTGTTGAAGTCGCCTTCTCCTGGCGGAAGTCCAGCTACAGCAGCGATGAAGGCGACGCGTGCGTCGAAGTTGCCGCCTGCCCCGGCACCGTCCACATACGTGACTCGAAGCTCGACCCCCGAGCTCCGAGACTCGACGTAAACCCCGCCGCCTGGGCGGCATTTCTGAGGTTCGCCCCGAGCTCCGAGACCCGAGCCCTGCTTTCAAGGAATGGTGGGTAGGGGCTATCTCCCACCCACCCACCCCCAAGTCGCCTTTACCACAAGCGGGATGACTTTGGGTGATCGGGTTGCGACGCGGCGTACGGACGCCCTAGCGTGCGAGCAACAAACAACCCCGGCCGGTGCTGGAACACCGAACCGGGGTCTGACCTCCGAGATCGAAAGCAGTCGATCCGTGGCTACTGCCAACCCTAGTGCTGCCCTGCCCGCCCCCGCACACCCCATGGCCAATCCCGGCTTCGGCAAGCGCAACGCCCCGGACCAGGCCCCGCCCACCGGTGACGACTTCGCACATCTGCCCAAGCGCGAGGCGGCCATCGCCGCGTTCCTCGACCGGCTGCCCGAAGGGGCGGCGATGGACGCGAAGACGCTGGCCAAGGTGCTACCGGACTACGGCCAGCAGGCGTGCGGCTCAGCGCTGCGGTACCTGCGCGAGGCCGGTCACGTGTTCATCCGCCACGTGTCCAAGGTGACGAAGGCCGGGGTGCGCCGGGTGACGCGGACGTTCTTCTCCCGGACCGCGCGCTCGGGGGAGTGGTGGAAGCGGTTCGAGCGCGGCGAGGTGCCCACGGAGGGCGCCCCCGAGCCGGAGCCCGAGCCCGTACCCGGTCCCGTCCGTGCGGCCCCCGCGCCGCGCCGCTCCCGCGCGTACGGGGCGCTGGTCGCGCTCCGCCACGCCGACCCCCGGCTGACGCTCTCCGCCGCCGAGTGCGCGGAGCTCGAGCCGCTCGTCGAGCAGTGGCTGGCACGTGACACGACGGTCGAACAGATGACGGCATCGGTGACGGCCGGGCTGCCGGCGGTGATCTTCAGCCCGGCCGGGTTCATTCGCACACGACTGGAGAAAAAGATGCCCCCGATTCCCACGCGCTTGATCGCGGCGTACGACGACCGCTCCGTTTCACGTCGGCCCCCCACCCCGAGTTTCTCGCCGTGCGGAGACTGCGGCGGGGTGGACCTCAACACGGTGCTGGGCGATTACTCGTGCGCGACGTGCGCGAGGGTCCCGGACGTGACGGACACGTTCCTCCCCGAGGACCCCTGGGGGGACCGGAGCGAGGAATGGAACGCTCTGCCGCCCGACGAGGTCCGGCGCCACGTGGACGGCCTCCGGGTCGCCGCCCGCCAGGCCCGTAGGGGTCGTACGTGACCGCCCGGCCCCAGATGCCCGTAGAGGACTTCGAGGAACTCGCCCACAAGGAGCCGGAGAGCGTATGGCTCGAGTTCATCAACGGCAAGCTCGAGGTCAAGCCGACGCCGGACGGCAACCACGGTGAGATCGTCGTGTGGCTGATGGAGCAGTGCATGCGGCAGCGGCCGGGCTTCGCGCTCTACCCCGGGCGCGGGCTGCAAGTGGGGGCCCGCCGTACGGGGCGGGCGCGACCGGACGGCGCCTTCGCGCCTGAGGAGCATTTCGTCGGCCATGGGGAGTGGTCGGACCCCAGCGGCGTACTGATGACGGTCGAGATCACCTCCAACGATCCGGACACGGACTACCGCGACCGGGTGGAGAAGCCCGATGTGTACGCGGCTGCGGGCATCCCGCTCTATCTCCTTGTCGACCGGGGGCGTCGTGCCGTCACCGTCCACGAGGAACCGGAGGACGGCGAGTACCGCAGCATCACCACGCGCCCCTTCCGTGCCCGCGTCGAGATCCCCGCCCCCGTCGGCATCGTGCTGGAGACCGAGGAGCTGAAGAAATTCGCCGACTGACGGCCTACGGCCGGAAATCTCACCATGTGATACCGGCGTGGCCGGTTCCGGCCGCTCGTTAGACTCGGACCCGACCGCATTACGCATTACGTATAGCTGCGAGGAGCGCACGTGGGCCTTGTCGTGCAGAAGTACGGAGGCTCCTCCGTTGCCGATGCCGAAGGCATCAAGCGGGTCGCCAAGCGAGTCGTGGAAGCCAAGAAGAACGGCCACCAGGTGGTCGTCGTGGTTTCCGCGATGGGCGACACGACGGACGAGTTGATCGATCTCGCCGCGCAGGTTTCCCCGATTCCTGCCGGGCGTGAGTTCGACATGCTGCTGACCGCCGGAGAGCGGATCTCCATGGCCCTGCTGGCGATGGCGATCAAAAACCTCGGTCACGAGGCGCAGTCGTTCACGGGCAGCCAGGCCGGAGTCATCACCGACTCGGTCCACAACAAAGCGCGCATCATCGACGTCACGCCGGGCCGCATCCAGCAGTCCGTGGACGCGGGCAACATCGCGATCGTGGCCGGCTTCCAGGGCGTGTCCCAGGACAAGAAGGACATCACCACCCTGGGCCGGGGCGGCAGCGACACCACCGCCGTCGCTCTCGCGGCCGCGCTGGAAGCCGAGGTGTGCGAGATCTACACCGATGTCGACGGCGTCTTCACCGCCGACCCGCGGGTCGTGAAGAAGGCCCGCAAGATCGAGTGGATCTCGTTCGAGGACATGCTCGAGCTGGCCGCGTCCGGCTCGAAGGTGCTGCTGCACCGCTGCGTCGAGTACGCACGTCGTTACAACATCCCGATCCACGTCCGCTCGTCCTTCTCCGGGCTGCGCGGCACCTGGGTCAGCAACGAACCGCAAGGGGACCAGCCGATGGAGCAGGCGATCATCTCGGGCGTCGCGCACGACACCTCCGAGGCGAAGGTCACGGTCGTCGGGGTGCCGGACAAGCCGGGCGAGGCCGCGACGATCTTCCGGGCGATCTCCGACGCCGAGATCAACATCGACATGATCGTGCAGAACGTCTCGGCGGCCTCCACGGGCCTGACGGACATCTCCTTCACGCTGCCGAAGACCGAGGGCCGCAAGGCGATCGAGGCGCTGGAGAAGACGAAGGCCCGCGTGGGCTTCGACTCGCTGCGCTACGACGACCAGATCGCCAAGATCTCGCTGGTCGGCGCCGGCATGAAGACCAACCCCGGTGTCACGGCGACGTTCTTCGAGGCCCTGTCCAACGCCGGCGTGAACATCGAGCTGATCTCGACCTCCGAGATCCGTATCTCGGTCGTCACGCGCGCCGACGACGTGAACGAGGCCGTGCGGGCCGTCCACACGGCGTTCGGCCTGGACAGCGACAGCGAGGCCGTCGTCTACGGAGGCACCGGCCGATGACGGCCGTCGGCGGTATGGGCGTCGGACGTACGACCGCGGACGACGCCCGTGCCGCCGAGGCGCGCAGGGCCTCGGCCCGTAGTGCCAGGCCCACGCTCGCCGTCGTCGGTGCGACCGGCGCGGTGGGCACGGTCCTGCTGGAGATCCTCTCCCAGCGTGCGGACGTCTGGGGCGAGATCCGCCTCGTCGCGTCCGCGCGCTCCGCGGGGCGGAAGCTGACCGTCCGGGGCGAGGAGACCGAGGTCGTCGCGCTGGGCGAAGAGGCGCTCGAGGGCGTCGACGTCGCGATGTTCGACGTACCGGACGACATCTCCGCGCGCTGGGCGCCGATCGCGGCGGCCAAGGGCGCGGTGGTCGTGGACAATTCGGCGGCGTTCCGGATGGACCCGGACGTTCCGCTGGTGGTGCCCGAGGTGAACGCCCACGCGGCGCGGGTACGTCCGCGCGGCATCGTCGCGAACCCGAACTGCACCACGCTGTCGATGATCGTCGCGGTGGGCGCGCTGCACGCCGAGTTCGGGCTGAGCGAGCTCGTCGTCGCCTCGTACCAGGCGGTCTCCGGCGCGGGCAAGGCCGGCGTGGACGCGCTGCGCGCGCAGCTGACCGCCGTGGCGGGCACCGAGCTGGGCACCCAGCCCGGCGACGTACGGCGGGCGGTCGGCGACGCGATGGGGCCCTTCCCCGCGCCGGTGGCGCTGAACGTGGTGCCGTGGGCCGGGTCGCTGATGGCGGACGGCTGGTCCTCGGAGGAGCTGAAGGTCCGCGCCGAGGCACGCAAGATCCTGGGGCTGCCGGACCTGCGGGTGAGCGCGACCTGCGTGCGCGTACCCGTCATCACGACGCACTCGCTGAGCGTGCACGCGCGCTTCGAGAACGAGGTGACCGTCGAACGGGCCCACGAGATCCTGGCGAACGCGCCGGGAGTGGTGCTGTGCGACAGCCCGGCGGACGGGGAGTTCCCCACGCCCGCCGACGCGGTGGGCACGGACCCGACGTGGGTGGGGCGCGTACGGCGCTCGCTGGACGACCCCAGGGCGCTCGACCTCTTCGTCTGCGGCGACAACCTGCGCAAGGGCGCCGCCCTCAACACGGCTCAGATCGCGGAATCCGTGGCGGCGGAGCTGACCGCTCCGTAATACTGGGGGAATGTGTGAAGGTCCTGTGATCATCGGCGTGCCGCGTGTGATCAACTTACTGGTGCGGACCTCTTGAACTGGGCAGACGAACTGTTCGACGATTCGCTCCCCGCCCACTGCAACCGCAGCTGAGGCGGGGAGCGTCTTTGTTGCCGCCTCTCGCGGCGGTACCAAAAAGGCGCATGTGAGGAAGAGTTGGTACGCATGAGGGCATGTGACGCATGGTCAGGAGGCGTGTCGGCAGACCGGTCGCCGGACACCGCGTCCGACGTCGCGCCGGACGTCATGCCTCGCGCGTACAACCCTGACGGGGGGAAGCGTGTCCAACAGGCGTGGCAGAGGTCATCAGCATCGCAACCGTCCCGAGGCGCGGCAGCGCCCCGGCACGCCCGCGTGCCGGCTCAACGGGCGGTATGCCGGTGATAGCCCCCTGGTCGGCCCCCGCCCCACGCAGATACCGCCCCAGCTCCCCGCCCAGGCGTCCTCGCGGCCCGGGGACGCTGACGAGGCGATGGCAGCGGGCACCACCGTCGACCACCTCACCGAGACCTACCGGGCCCACTACCGGTCGCTGCTCGGCCTCGCCGCCCTGCTTCTCGACGACACCGCCTCCTGCGAGGACGTCGTCCAGGAAGCCTTCATCCGCGTGCACTCCGCACGCGGCCGCGTCCGCGAGCCGGAGAAGACCCTCGCCTATCTGCGGCAGACTGTGGTCAATCTGTCCCGTTCCGCGCTCCGCCGCCGCATTCTCGGTCTGAAGCTGCTCTCCAAGCCGATGCCCGACATGGCGAGCGCGGAGGAGGGTGCGTACGAACAGCTGGAGCGCGACCAATTGATCAAAGCGATGCGTGGACTGCAGCGCCGCCAGCGTGAGGTCCTCGTCCTCCGCTACTTCGCCGACATGACCGAGGCCCAGGTCGCCGAGACCCTGGGCCTCTCGCTGGGCTCGGTGAAGGCCTACGGCTCCCGCGGGATCGCGGCGCTCCGGGTCGCCATGGAGGCGCCGGTATGAGCCACCAGCACCACGATCACGGCGACCAGGAACGCGACTACGGAGCCGGTGCCGGAGCCGATTACGGGCGCGGCTTCGGGCACCGGCTGCCGGGCGACGACGCCGACGGCCTGGACGACGGCAGCGGCGGCGGTACGGACACGGGCGCGGCCGCCGGCATCGGCACCGGCAGCGGCGCCGGCGTCGACGAGCAGGCGCTCCGACGGCTGCTGCAGGGCGCGGTCGGCGACCTCGAACCCTCCCCGGACGCGCTGGAGCACCTCCGGCGCGCCGTGCCGGCCCGGCGTACCCGCAAGCGGCAGGCCGTCGTGGGCGCCGCGGCCGCGGTGATCCTCGGCGCCACGGCCCTGCCCGTCCTCATCCACGTCGCGACGACCGGCGGCACCGCCGACGAGCGGTCCACCAACGCCGCCAGCAGCCGCCAGCGCTCCCACGACGACTACGCGAGCGGCACGCGCGGCACCACCGGCAAGGACGGCGACCGGCAGGGAAGCACCTCCGGCCCGGACGAGCACAAGGACGACAAGAAGGAGAAGGCCGAGCGGGACAAGAAGGACGGCAGCACCGCCGGCCCCGCGGGCACCACCGGCAGCACGCCGACCGCCACCGCACCCACCCTGGCCGCGTCCTCGCCCACCTGCGACCGCAACCAGCTCGGCAAGGGCACCGGCACCGTCGGCACCGCCGACAAGGACGGCCGGGTCTACGGCGCCTTCCGCGTCGTCAACGTCTCGGGAACGGTCTGCGCCGTGACCGCCGCCGGCGAGGTCGCCGTGCACGCGCAGGGCGGCGCCGAGAGCTCGCGCGTCTCCGTGGTGGACCACACGCCGGGCGACGCGGCCGTCGGCCTGCCCGACGCCGCCACCGAACCCAGCCAGGTGATCCTCAAGCCCGGCCAGGCCTACGAGATCCAGTTCGCCTGGATCCCGGCCGCCGACGGAGGCTCCAGCGGCTGCGCCCGCCCCAGCCGCCCCACCCCCAGCGCGCCGCCCACGCCGTCCACGGCCCCCGGCACCGGCCACCCCGCCGTGCTGGAGAACCAGCAGACGCGGGACAGCGCCAACGCCGCCGCCACCCAGGCACCCCGGCGAGCGTCACCCTGAGCCACACCCCGACGCGGGCGAACCCAAGGCCGCCGACGCCACCATCCCCGAAGCGTGCGCCGGCACCGTCTACCGCACGGGCCCTCGCCACGACCCCGGCGGCGTAGACGCCCCGGCGGTCCGGCGATCCGGCGACCAGATGACCCGGTGATCCAGGGGGCCTCCCCCGCCCCCGCCCCACCCTCCCCTCCCGCCCCGCCCCCGCGCGCACTCGGCCGACCTCACCCCGCCCCGCCCCCTGCCCGCCCCGGGGACGGTGTCCGGCGTCGTGCCCGTACCGTGGTGGTGTGTATCGGTTCCTGCTGACTCCCCGGTGGTGGGGGATCAACGTTTTCGCCGTGCTGGCCATCCCTGTGTGCCTGTTCATGGGCAGCTGGCAGCTCGGCCGTTTCGAGACGCGCGTCGACTCGCATCGCGATCAGCAGACCCAGGCCGACCAGGCCCGGACGGCGGACGCCGCCCCCCTGCGGGACCTGCTGCCGGTGAGCACCGAGACCTCGGGTCGCCAGGCCACCGCCGCCGGCCGCTACGACGCCGGGCACCAACTGCTCGTACCCGACCGTGACCTCGACGGCCGCGAGGGCTTCTACGTCCTGAGCCTGCTGCGTACCGACGGCGGCAAGGCGCTGCCCGTCGTCCGCGGCTGGCTGCCGGGCGACGCCCGCTCCCGGACCGACACCGCCAAGGTCCCAGCGCCGCCGTCCGGTGAGGTCACCGTGACCGGCGCCCTGCAGGCCTCGGAGAGCCCGTCGTCCAAGGGCGTACGGACCTCCGGCGGGGTGCCCGACGGCCAGCTCGGCGTGATCAGCGCCGCCTCGCTGGTCAACCTCGTGCCGTATGAGGTGTACGACGCGTGGATCACCGTGTCCAAGGCGTCGGGCCCCCTGACCGCGGTGCCTCCGGCCGCCGCCCCGAACAGCGGCCTCGACCTCAAGGCCTTCCAGAACCTCGGCTACACCGGTGAGTGGTTCGTCTTCGCCGGCTTCGTCCTGTTCATGTGGTTCCGGCTGTTCCGCCGTGAGGCCGAGGCGGCCCGCGATCTCGCGCTCGGCATCACCCCCGAGGAGCCCGGGAGCCCTGACGGTTCCGGGGGCCCAGATGACGCTCGGCAAAAGCGATCTCCTGCCGAAGCTGCTTGATCCGCTCCTCCACCACCAGCGAGCCGTGCCCCGCGTCGTAGCGGTACACCTCGTGGGGGTGGCCGCGCCCCTCCAGCCGCTCCACGTAGTTCTCGACCTGGCGTATCGGGCAGCGCGGGTCGTTCAGGCCGGCGGAGATGTACACCGGGGCGCGGACCTCGTCGACGTACGTCAGGGGTGACGAGGCGGCGTAGCGGTCCGGGACCTCCTCGGGGGTGCCGCCCAGCAGTGTGCGGTCCAGGGCCTTCAGTGCCTCCATCTCGTCGTGGTAGGCCGTCACGTAGTCCGCGACCGGCACCGCGGCCAGGCCCACCGCCCAGGCGTCGGGCTGGGTGCCCAGGCCCAGCAGGGTCAGGTAGCCGCCCCAGGAGCCGCCGGCCAGCACCAGGCGCTCGGGGTCGGCGAGCCCGGAGGCCACGGCCCACTCGCGCACCGCGCCGATGTCCTCCAGCTCGATGAGCCCGACGCGGTGCTTGAGCGCGTCGGTCCAGGCGCGCCCGTATCCCGTGGAGCCGCGGTAGTTGACGCGTATGACGGCGAAGCCGTGGTCGACCCATGCCGCCGGTCCGGCGGCGAAGGTGTCGCTGTCGTGCCAGGTCGGGCCGCCGTGGATGTCGAAGACCGTGGGGAACGGTCCTTCGCCCGCGGGCTTCTGCACCAGCGCGTGGATGGTGCCGCCCGGTCCTTCGACCCAGGCGTCGGTGACCGGCACCGAGTCGGGCGCCTGGGCTATGGCGTGGGGCGCGGCGGGTGCCGTCGGGGCGGTCAGGACGACGTGGCCCGTGGTGGAGCGCACCACCGGGGGTTTGGCGGCCGAGGACCACAGGAACTCCACGGTGCCGTCCGGCCGGGGCAGTGCTCCGGAGACGGTGCCCTGCGGGGTGTCGAGGCGGGTCAGCGTGCCGTCGGCCAGTTCGTACCGCCACAGTTCGCTGCGCGCCCGGTAGCTGTGGTCGATCAGCAGTGCGCCGCCGTCGGGGAACCAGTCGGCGTCCAGGTCGCCGGGCAGGTCGACGGTCAGCGGCGTTTCCTCGCCCGTGACCGGATTCCACAGCATCGGCTCCCAGCGGCCGTGCCGTTGGTGGCCGACGAGCAGCCGGGGGTCGCCGTCGACGGGCGCGAAGCCCATGACGGCCAGGCCCAGCTCCTGCGTGCCGCCGTGGGTGTCGTCGAGCTCCCCGATGGTGGTGCCGTCCGTGCGGACGACCCGGATCGCGGAGTGCATGGCGTCGCCGTGCTCGGTGTGCTCGATGGCGATCAGCGAGCCGTCGTGGGAGAAGGCGCCGACGCCGGCCGATTGCTGGTGGCGGTAGACCTCGACCGGTTCGCCGCCGGGGCGTACGACGTGGACGGTGGAGCCGCCCTTGTCGGTGGAGCGGCCGACGACGGCGGTGCCGTCGCGGCCGAGGGCCAGCCCGTCGGGGTAGGAGGGCTCGAGCCCCGGGGTGGCGGGTTCGTCCGGCCCGCCGTGGAACGGCTGGCGTACCCAGGTGCCGAACTCGTCGCCGTCGGTGTCGGCGAACCACCAGATCCACTCGCCGTCCGGGGAGAGCGCTCCGCCGGTCGTGCCGTTCGGCCGGTCGGTGACCTGCCGCTGCTCGCCCGTGGTCCGGTCCCAGGCGTACAGCTCGAAGGTGCCCGTCACGTTGGAGGTGAACAACGACCGGTCGGGAGCGTTCTTCGCCCACTTCGGCAGCCCCACCCGCGGCGCCCGGAAGCGCTTCTCCCAGTCGGGCACGCCCGCATCGCCCCGCAGGGCCCCGTTGCTCTCAGTCATGCCCCCCATTCTGCGCCGAGGGGCTGACTCGGTGGGGAGAGGAGCCGCGGGCTGTGGATTACTGGCCGGTTGTGCGTAACTCGCTCACCCCTCAGGGTGAGCGGGAGGGCCCGGCAGGCAACCGGGCCGGGCGTGATCAAGATCGCAGGTTGATTTGTGACGTTTGTCGTCACTATGACAACGGGGGTGGGGAGTGGAGTTGCGACACCTGGCGACCTTTCAGAAAGTCGCCGCCGTCATGAGCTTCACCAGAGCGGCTGCCGAGCTCAGCTACGCGCAGTCCAGCGTGACCGGCCAGATAAAAGCACTCGAGAGCTCGTTGCAGACGCAGCTCTTCGACCGGCTCGGGGGGAAGATCCAGCTCACGGACGCGGGTGTCCGGCTGCTGCCGTACGCGGAGCAGATCCTGGCCCTGGCCGAAGAGGCCCGCGCCGACGTGGCGGGGCTGCGCGAACCGGCGGGCACGCTGGTGATCGGCACCATGGAGAGCATCACCTCCTACCGCATGCCGCCCCTGCTCGAACTCTTTCACCATCGCTATCCGCGCGTGCAGTTGTCCCTGCGCCCGAGTCTGTGCGCCGAGACCTGCCAGGCACTCCGGCACGGGGTGTACGACCTGGGGTTCCTCATGGAACAGACCACCGGGCACCAGGGGCTGGAGACGGTGGTGCTGGCCCAGGAACGGCTGGTGCTCGTCGCGTCGCCGTCGTATCCGCTCGCCACCGAGCAGCGGGTGACGACCGAGGCGCTGCGGCAGGCGCAGGTCCTGGCCACGGAGGCGGGATGCGCGTATCGGGAGCTGTTCGAGGCCGAACTGAGCACGGGGGACGGGAATCCGGTCGGGTTCCTGGAGTTCGGCACGATCGAGGCGATCAAGCGGGGTGCCGCCGCCGGCCTGGGCGTGTGCCTGCTGCCGGAGATGACGGTGGCCGACGCGGTCCGCGCGGGCGAGCTGGTGATCCTGCCGTGGGAGGTGCCGTTCACCGTGTACACGCAGCTGGCGTGGCGGCAGGGCAAACGCCTCTCGCGTGAACTGCGGCTGTTCGTCGACGAGGCGATGCGGACCATGGCCGAGGAGAAGCGGCAGATGGTGTCCGCCTGACGCCGCTGGCGCTGATCGCGTCAGGCCGAGTGGAGCCGTCCCAGGGTGGTGGGGAGGTTCTCGTGGAGCTTCTGCGCGAGGTGTTCCGCCGCGGTCTCGTCCTCGGCGATGTGCGTGGTGACGCTGGAGCCGCTCAGTTCGGTCACCGGGATGCCGACGGACGGGCGGGCGGCAGGTCGTGCCGCCGGTGCAGCTGATCGAGGTTCGGGCAGCCGCCGATGACGGCGACGTACGGGCCGCTCTCCAGCCGTACGGAGTCGATGCCCTCGGCGTGGTAGACGCTGTGGGCGTGGTCGGCCGCGGCGGCGGTCCGGTGGTCGAGGACGACCGACCGCTTGTTGGCGATGACGCCCGACACGGGGCCGCCCTCGCCGTCGATCACCGTTCCGGTCGTGAAGGGCGCCTTGTCGAGCCGGCACACGATGGCGATGCCGTGCTTCTTGGCCAGCTGCACCGCCCCGCGGTGCGGCACCTTCGCCCCGTACAGGGACAGCGTGGCCGCGGTGTCGTACGAGACGCGCGGCAGCAGCCGGGTGCCTTCGACGACGTGGGGGTCGGCGCTGTGGATGCCGTCGACGTCGGAGTGGATCTCGCAGCGTTCGGCGCCGGTCGACGCCGCGACGAGCAGCGCCGTCAGGTCCGAGCTGTTCTTGCCCAGCCAGGTGGGGCGGCCGTGCTCGTCGACTGCCTGGCCGCCGGGTAGGACGACCACGTCGTGCTCGGCGAGCGCCCGCAGCACCGGTCCCGGGTCGTTCTCCTTGACCCGCGCCCATACGTACGTGCTGTCGGTGACGATCCCCAGCTGGTGTCCGGCCAGGACGGTGGCCCGACGGCCGGCGCGGTACAGGGCAGCCGTCAGCAGGTGGGCGCTGATGGTGTCGGCCATGGTGAGCAGGCCCGCGGTGGTGGCCTCCGCCGGGTAGGGGTCCACCTCGTGCAGTCGCCGCCGCAGCTCCTCCGTCTCGCCGGTCATCGCGCTGACGACCACGACCAGGGGGCCTTCGGCGTCCACGCGCCGGGCCAGGGCGTCCGCCAGCTCGTTGTACGACTCGGGGGAACGGAAGCTGGACCCGCCGAACTTCAGGACGGCGGCCGGGGCGGTCACAGCGTGCCCCGTGCGACGAGCGCCTCGGCGATCTGCAGGGCGTTGATCGCGGCACCGGTGGCTCCGACGAGGGCGATGCGGGGAACGGTGGCGCCGTCGACGAGAGTCATCGGTTGTTTCCGGCGGTGGTGGTCCGGCGGGGGACGCGGAGCTCGGCGGGGGCCGGGGCGGTGGAGCGGCGGGGCAGGATGCGCCAGCCGAGGTTGTTGCCCAGGCTGGCCGCGACGATCAGCGGGATGCCCAGAGCCTGCAGAAGGCTGACGTGGTGGCCGTAGACGGCCCAGTCGCACACCATGGCCACGACCGGGTAGACGAACGCCAGCACGGCGATCTTCGGGGTGGGCAGCTTCTGGTAGGCGGAGTACATCAGGACGTACATCAGGCAGGTGTGGATCAGGCCCAGGCCGGCCAGCCACGCCCAGCCGCCGCCCAGGTTCGAGGCCTCGCCGAAGTCGGCGAAGGGCAGCAGGAGCGGGATGCCCAGGAGGACCTGGACCAGGGCCACGAGGTGGGGGCGCACGCCGGTCACGCGCTTGGTGATGACGGTGGAGAAGCCGTAGAAGAGCGCGGCCAGCAGGGCGTAGCCGAGGCCGGTGAGGTAGGCGCTGCCGCTGCGGAGGTCGGAGAGGGACACCCCGGCCACGAGCACGAGTCCGACGAAGGCGACGGCCAGCCAGCCCAGCTTGTCGGCGGTGAGGCGGTCCTTGAAGAGCAGAGCGCCCAGCAGCACCACATAGAAGGGCTGTGTGTGGTAGACGACGGTGGCCACGGAGATGGACGTCGTCTCGTAGGACTGGAAGAGGAATGCCCAGTTGAAGACGATGAAGACGCCGCCCAGCGCGGCCAGGCCGAGCTTCTTGGGGGTGAAGCCGTGGTTCTTGAAGAAGCCGCGGACGAGGCAGTAGAGGCCGAGGGCCAGGGCGCCGAAGAGGCAGCGGAAGAAGACGACGTTGAAGGGCGAGGCGCCGGACTCGACGACGAAGATGCCGATGGTTCCGGAGAGCACCATGGCGAGCGTGAGCTCGATCGCTCCCTTCGTCTCTTGTTGAGACGGCGTGGGTGATGTGGACATGACAGAGCTCCTTCTGTGCGGGGGTGGGGGGAGAGAGGCGAGCGGGTGAGCGGCCAGTGCAGAAGGAAGGCGTAGTGCAGGCCCGCCATCGGTAGGTCCGACAGCAGGAAATCTACGGATGGGCGAAAATCCCCGTCCACGGTCCACTGGGGCGCTGTGCCGATGGCGCCCATCGGCTCAGCCGATGGGCGTGGGTCGCGGTGATACGAGGCGGCGACGGGAGGGTGATCGTCCCGCACAACGCATCAGGGCCGGTCTCCCGTGAAGGAGACCGGCCCTGATGCGTACTACGAAGTCGGGGTGGCGGGATTTGAACCCACGACCTCTTCGTCCCGAACGAAGCGCGCTGCCAAGCTGCGCTACACCCCGATGTGCGTCGTTTCCCTGATTTTCGCAGGTCCCCGGCGCAACGAGGTCTACTTTAGCGGACCGGAGCCAGGAGGCGAAATCCGATTCCGGGAGCGGTGCGGATGGGGGCGTACGCGGTCGAGGAGGACGAGGACGAGGGCCAGTGTGTAGAAGGCCAGGCCGAAGACGACGGCGTTGCCGAGGATGCCGGCGTAGCCGTGGAGGTCGACGTCCAGGAACGGGTACGGGTAGCGGCCCTCGGTGCCCGGGTCGAGGAGGGCGCCGCGGATCAGGGCGAAGGGGAGGTAGAGGAAGGGATAGGCCAGCCACTGCCCGGCGTGGCGCAGGAGGAAGCCGCCCGGGGCGGTGAGCACGAGCCAGTCGAGGGCGGCCGCGAGCGGGGTCACGGTGTGCAGGAGGTGGTTGGCGACCGACTCGAGGGGGGTGCGCTCGCTGGTCATGGCGAAGCCGCTGGAGTCGTTCGACAGGACGAAGTGGAACACCAGGCCCGTGATCGAGATGTAGAGCAGCGCGCCGCCCGTGATCCGCGGGGAGAGGGCCGGACGGCCGGTCCAGGCGCGGTGGGCGGACCAGGCGCAGGCGATCGCGAGCAGGAGGTTGGACTGGACCGTGAAGTAGCCGAAGAGCCGGCCCAGGTCGTCGGATTCGATCGTGTCCAGGGCGACGCCGGTGAGCGCCGCCAGGGCCACGAGCGCGCGCCAGGCCGCGGCGAAGGGACGGCGGCCCGTGGGGGCCGCCGTGGGCGCCGGGGCCGTCGCCGGTGGCGGGGCCGTCGCCGGGGCGTCCGGCGCCTCGGGCAGGTCGGGCCGCGGGGTGGTGGTGGGGGAAGCCGGGTCGGTCATCCCCCCACCGTACGTGCGGGCCCTGGGGAGCCCGGAGGCCCGGAGGTCAGTCGCGGGCGACGAGGGTGAGGAGGGTGGCCTCGGGGGGGCAGGCGAAGCGGACGGGGGTGTAGCGGTTGGTGCCGCAGCCCGCGGAGACGTGGAGGTAGGACCGGTGGCCGCCCGCGCGGTGGGTGGACAGGCCCTTCACCCGGTCGGTGTCGATGTCGCAGTTGGTGACCAGCGCGCCGTAGAAGGGGATGCACAGCTGGCCGCCGTGGGTGTGCCCGGCGAGGATCAGCGGGTAGCGGTCGGCGGTGAAGGCGTCCAGGACCCGCAGGTAGGGGGCGTGCACGACGGCGAGCGAGAAGTCGGCGTCCGGGCGGGGGCCGCCGGTGACGTGGGCGTAGCGGTCGCGCTTGATGTGCGGGTCGTCGAGGCCGGTGAGGGCGATCTCGATCCCGTCGATCTTGAGCGAGCCGCGCGCGTTGGTGAGGTTGACCCAGCCCGCGGCGTCGAAGCCGTCGCGCAGCTCCTCCCACGGGTTGTGGATCGCGCCGACGACGGGCTTGTTGCCGTTGAGGCCGTGCCGCTTGGTGGCCTTCTCGATCAGGTAGCGGGCGGGGTTGCGCAGCTTGGGCCCGTAGTAGTCGTTGGAGCCGAAGACGTACGCGCCGGGGAAGCGCATCAGGGGGCCGAGCGCGTCCAGCGTCTCGGGCACTCCCTCGGGGTCGGAGAGGTTGTCGCCGGTGTTGATGACGAAGTCCGGGCGGAGCCCGGCCAGCGACTGCAGCCAGCGCTGCTTCTTGCGCTGCCCGCCGACCATGTGGATGTCGGAGACCTGGAGCACCCGCAACGGCCGCATGCCGGGCGGCAGCACGGGGACGGTGACCCGCCGCAGCCGGAAGGAACGGACTTCGAAGCCGGCGGCATAGGCGAGGCCCGCCGCGCCGACGGCGGTGATTCCCAGGGGTACTCCGTATCGCGCACGCATGTCGCCCATCGTCGCAGACCGGCCGGGGTGCGCCGTCACGGGCCGGGGCGGGGGCGGGAGTTACGTCCGCACCGGGCGCCCGCACCGGGCGCCCGGCGGTTAATACGGGGCGCGCGCCGGGCCGGGATGCGAAGATTGCGGCATGACCACGCTGAAGTCCAAGCTCAAGGACGACCTCACGACCGCCATCAAGGCGCGCGACGAACTGCGCTCCTCCACCCTTCGCCTCACTCTCTCCGCCATCGGTTACGAGGAGACGGCGGGCAAGGCCGCTCGTGAGCTCTCGGACGACGAGGTGCTCAAGGTCATCACCCGCGAGGCCAAGAAGCGCCGCGAGGCCGCGGAGGCGTTCGACAAGGGCGGCCGGGCCGACTCCGCGGAGCGCGAGCGGGCCGAGGGCGAGGTGCTCGCCGAGTACCTGCCGAAGCAGCTGTCGGACGAGGAGCTCGACGCCATCGTCTCCGAGGCGGTGGCCGAGGCCCGGGCCGGCGGTGCCGAGGGGCCGAAGGCCATGGGAGCGGTCATGAAGATCGTGAACCCGAAGGTGTCGGGCCGGGCCGAGGGCGGCCGCGTGGCCGCCGCGGTGAAGCGCCTGCTCGCGGGCTGACCGCGGGCACCGTACGCCCGGCGCCGTACGCAACGGCACTGTATGTACGGAAAGCCACGCGCACGCGCGCGTACGCGAAAGGGGCGCCCGGACCGTCGTGGTCCGGGCGCCCCTTCGTCTTCGTTGCTTCGGCCGCCTGCGGGAGGCCGTGAGCCTCTCCGGCTGGCTACCCCTACTGCTCGCTTGCGCCGGTGATGCCGGGGATGGAGATCCCGTTGGGCAGCAGCGGGGCGGGGACGTCGGCCGGCTTGTTGCCGGGCTTGGCGTTGCCGGGCTTGTTCGTTCCCGGCTTGCCACCGCCGGGCTTGGCGGTGCCGGGCTTGCGCTGGCCGCGTCCGTTGTCGGGCTTGTTGCCGGAGCCCTTGTCGGAGCTCTTGTCGGCGCCCGCGATCGGGATGGTGTCGAAGGACGGGGCGTCCCGGCCGTCCAGGGCGCCGTTCATGGCGTCGCGCCAGATGGGACCGGGGGTGTCGGCGCCGTAGACCTTGTCGTGGTAGACGCCGCCGATGGTGATGCCCTCCATCTCGACCTTGTCGCCGGGGCCGCCGACCCAGACCGCGCCGGCCAGGTTCGGGGTGTAGCCGACGAACCAGGCCGCCCGCCGCTCGTCGGTCGTACCGGTCTTGCCCGCGCTGTCGCGGCCGCTGAGGCCGGCCTCCTTGCCCGTACCGTCCTCGACGACGCCCTGCAGCAGGGTGTTGACGGTGTCGGCGGTCTGCTCGGACATCGCCCGCGAGCACTTGGTCTTGGGGACGCGCAGCTTCTTGCCGTCGGGGCCGGTGGCCGACTCGACGAGGACGGGGGTGCAGTAGGTGCCCCGGTTGGCGAACGTCGCGTAGGCGGCGGCCATGGTGAGCGGGGACATGCCGTCCGAACCGCCGAGAGTCAGGGCGGGCAGCTGGTCGAGCTTGCCGCCGGCGGCGGGCTTCACGCCCATCTTCTCCGCCATCTTGACCACCGGGCAGAGGCCGATGTCACCGACCATCTGGACGAAGTAGGTGTTGACCGACTTCGCGATGGCCTCCTTCATGCCGTAGGGGCCGACCTCGCTGCGGTTCTCGTTGTTGACCGTCTCGCCGATGCTGTTCTTCCACGGCTTGCCGCACGTCTCGACCTCCTCCGGATACGGCATCCGGAACGGGGAGGAGTACGTCTTGTACGGCGACACGCCCTCCTCGAGGGCGGCCGCGGCGACGATCGGCTTGAACGTCGAGCCGACCTGGAAGCCGTAGGTGGAGCCGCCCATCGCCTTGTCGGCGGAGAGGTTGATCTGCGTCTGGTACTGGCCGAAGCCGTACGGGCGCGACTGGCCCATGCCGAGCACCTTGCCGCTGCCGGGCTGGACGATCGAGATGGCGGTGGCCACCTTGTCGTCCTGGTAGACGTGATCGGTGATCGACTTCTGGACGGACTTCTGCGTCTGCGGGTCGAGGGTGGTGCGGATGGTCATGCCGCCCTCGTTCCACCGCTTGGCGCGGGCCTCCTTGGTCTTGCCGAAGACCGGGTCGTTGAGGAAGGTCTCGCGCACGTAGTCGCAGAAGAAGCCCGCGCCGTCGACGGCGGTGATGCAGCCGCTCTTGGGCCGGCTGACGTTCAGCTTGATCGGCTTGGCCTGCTCGGCGGCGGCCTCGGCGGGCGTGATGTTCTTCAGCTCCGCCATGCGCGCCAGCACGGTGTTGCGCCGCTTGGTGGCCTCCTTGGGGGCCAGCACGGGGTTGTAGCGGCTGGGCGACTGGACGATGCCGGCCAGCAGCGCGGACTCACCGAGGGTGAGGTCCTTCGCGTGCTTGCTGAAGTAGCGCTGGGAGGCGGCCTCGACGCCGTAGGCCTGCTGCCCGAAGAAGGTGATGTTCAGATAGTTGTTGAGGATGCGCTCCTTGCCGAGCTCCTTCTCGACCTGGATCGCGAACTTCAGCTCCTTGACCTTGCGGCCGATGGTCTGCTGCGTGGCCACGGCGACCTTGTCGGGGTCGTCGCCGGCCTCCTCGACGAAGACGTTCTTGACGTACTGCTGGGTGAGGGTGGAGGCGCCTTCCGAGACGCCGCCGGACTGGGCGTTCTTGTTGACCGCGCGGAGCACGCCCTTGAGATCGACGGCGCCGTGCTCGTAGAAGCGCGAGTCCTCGATCGCGACGATCGCCTTCCGGATGTACGGCGAGATCTCGTTCAGCGGCACCACGGTGCGGTCGCGGGAGTAGACCTTGGCTATCTCGCCGCCCTCCGAGTCGAGGATGGTGGTGCGCTGGCTGAGCGGCGGCGTCTTGAGGTTGGCGGGGATCTCGTCGAATCCTTCCACCGTCCCCTTGGCCACCAGGCCGAACGCACCGATGCCCGGCAGGGCGAGACCCGCCAGCACTACTCCCGAGAGCACGCTGACGCCAAGGAATTTCGCGGCCTGCTGGGTCGCCGTGGGACCCCTGCCGGAGCGCTTCGTAGCCATGAGGCGAAGCCTACGTTCTCATTCGGCGGACAGACGCAGGTGTGTTCGCCTACGCTGTTTCACGCCAGTCACTGCGATGCTCTCCCGCATCACCTCTGACCTCACTCTTGTGGGTGATGAGGTGTGTCCGTATTGCCGACTGTGTCATCGCCTGCCCACCGCGGCTCGGGCGAAACGCCCCACTTTGACGGGGTTGGTCCGTGATGTCGTCCGCTCACTCCGTTGGGTGATCTGCCGCGTACGCATAGTCCGTTCGGGCCATTCAAGATTGGGCCCGAAGGGGGTGTTGCCCCCTGTCCGCCTTCCGTAACGTCCTCAACTGGCAACGGTGAATATGCCGCTGCCGCCGTGGGGGAGCCTCGATTCGGGAGAGGACGGCGCCAGCATGGGCTGGGTAACCGACTGGAGTGCGCAGGCCGCCTGCCGCACGACCGATCCGGACGAACTTTTCGTTCAGGGCGCAGCACAGAACAGGGCCAAAGCGGTCTGCACCGGCTGCCCGGTGCGCACCGAGTGCCTCGCGGACGCTCTCGACAACCGCGTCGAGTTCGGCGTGTGGGGCGGCATGACGGAGCGTGAGCGCCGGGCGCTCCTGCGGCGCAGGCCGACGGTCATGTCCTGGCGCAGGCTCCTGGAGACCGCGCGGACGGAGTACGAGCGCGGTGCGGGCATCCTGCCGCTCGGCGAGCCGGAGTACGACGAGTACGCCGCGGTGGGCTAGCCACGGGCCCCCAGGGCCCGCTGACGGCCGTCCGCGCGCCGCGTGGACGCCGTGGACGCACCGGCCGGTGATCGGCGCGCCGTCAGTTCCCCTGCCACGCCCCGGAGTCGTCGGGTCCGCCGTCGTGGGTCATGCCGACGGAGACATCCTCGGTTCCGGGTTCGTCGCGTCGGCTTCTTCCGTGCGGCCGTGCCCTTCCGTACCGTCGTGCCCTTCCGTGGGGCCGTGTGTTTCTTCGGCGAGGTCGTCCGCCTGTACGGCGAGGCGGACGCCGATCGCCCGCAGCCCGGCCAGGTCGTGCACATCGCCGGGCAGTGCGGCCACTTCCGCCACCGGGACCTCGGGGTGCAGGGCGGTGAAGCGATCGCGCGTGCGCTGCTCGCGCGCGAGCACACGCATGCGCTCGGCGTGCAGCCGCAGCAGCCCGGCGGCGAGCCGTGCGGAGGTCTCCGCCGATTCCGCTGTGGCGTCCGAGGTCGTCGCTCCCGAGGACGCGGGCTGGGGGAAGCCGCTCTCGGGAGAGGACGTGTCCGTGGGAGTGACGATGCCAGGGTCGTCAGCGGTACGTGAGCCAGCCTGCCCGCTGCCACGATCCACAATGCCGGAGCCGTCAAGATTTTCTGTGTATTCGGATGTTCCGCTCGTCAGCGCCTCTGCGGCCGCCAGCGCCCGCTCCGCCGTGAGCCGGGCCGCCCCGCTGCCGTGCACCCGGTTCAGTACGAGCCCGGCCAGGGGCATCCGTTCCGCCGCCAGCCGCTCCACGAAGTAGGTGGCCTCCCGCAGGGCGTCCCGCTCGGGCGCGGCGACGACCAGGAAGGCCGTACCCGGCGCCTGCAGCAGGCGGTAGGTGGCGTCGGCGCGGGTACGGAAGCCGCCGAACATGGTGTCCATCGCGGCGACGAAGGTCTGTACGTCGCGCAGGAGCTGGGCCCCCATCAGTTTGTTCAACGGCCCGCTCATCACGGACATGCCGACGCCCAGGAACTTCATCCCGGCCCGTCCGCCGATCTTCGCCGGTGCCATCAGCACCTTGATGAACTTTCCGTCCAGGAAGGAGCCCAGCCGGACCGGGGCGTCCAGGAAGTCCAGCGCGGAGCGGCTCGGCGGGGTGTCCACGACGATCAGGTCCCACTCGTCGCGGGCGCGGAGCTGGCCGAGCTTCTCCATGGCCATGTACTCCTGCGTGCCGGCGAAGCCGGCCGACAGGGACTGGTAGAAGGGGTTCTCCAGGATCGCCCGGGCGCGCTCCTTGTCGGCGTGCGCCTCGACGATCTCGTCGAAGGTCCGCTTCATGTCGAGCATCATGGCGTGCAGCTCGCCACCGGCGGAGCCGTCGATGCCGGGCACCCGGCGGGGTACGTTGTCGAGCTCGTCGATGCCCATCGACTGCGCCAGGCGGCGCGCCGGGTCGATGGTCAGGACGACGACCTTCCGGCCGCGCTCCGCGGCCCGTACGCCCAGGGCGGCCGCGGTCGTGGTCTTGCCGACGCCGCCGGAGCCGCAGCACACCACGATGCGGGTGCGGGGATTGTCGAGGATCGGGTCTATGTCGAGCGGTTCCACAGCCTGATCGAGGGTCACGCGGACACTCCTTGCTCTGATCGCTCGGTGAACTGCTTCCGCAGTTCGCGGGCCATGCGGTAGAGCCCCGCGAGGTCCACGCCGTCGCCGAGCAGCCGCAGTTCGTACGTGGGCAGGCCGAAGCGGGCCACCTCGGCGCGCCCCTGGTGCTCGAGCGCGAGCCGCTCGGTGTGCTCGAGCGCCTGCTCCAGCAGGGGATCGACGAGCTGCTCCGCGAGGCCCGTGCGCCGTGCGCCGCCCGGGGTGGTGCGCTCCAGGGCGTGTGCCAGGGCGTGCACGACATCCGCGCGCCGGCCGTTCGCGGCGGCTTCGACGGCCGCCTCACCGAGTATCTCGGGCCGCACCATGTTGATGACGACCCCGCCGACGGGAAGCCCGGCGGCGCGCAGCTCGGCGATGCCGTCCGCCGTCTCCTGGACCGGCATCTCCTCCAGCAGCGTCACGAAGTGCACCGCCGTCTCCGGCGACTTGAGCACCCGCATGACGGCCTGCGCCTGATTGTGGATCGGTCCGATCCTGGCGAGCCCGGCCACTTCGTCGTTGACGTTGAGGAAGCGGGTGAGGCGCCCGGTGGGGGGCGCGTCCATGACGACGTAGTCGTAGGTGAAGCGACCTGTGCGGTCCTTCCTGCGCACCGCCTCGCACGCCTTGCCGGTCAGCAGGACGTCCCGCAGGCCGGGCGCGATGGTGGTGGCGAAGTCGATGGCGCCCAGCTTCTTCAGCGCCCGCCCGGCACTGCCGAGCTTGTAGAACATCTGGAGGTAGTCCAGGAGCGCCCGTTCGGCGTCGATGGCGAGCGCGTACACCTCGCCGCCTCCTGGAGCGACGGCGATCTTCCGTTCCTCGTAGGGCAGCGCCTCGGTCTCGAAGAGCTGCGCGATGCCCTGCCGGCCTTCGACCTCGACCAGCAGAGCGCGTTTGCCCTCGGCGGCGAGGGCAAGCGCTAGGGCCGCGGCGACCGTGGTCTTGCCGGTACCGCCCTTGCCGCTGACGACATGGAGCCTGCTCATGATTTGGAGCCTAACCAGTCCCCGCGCGGCCTACGCACGAGGCTGTCGGTGGAAGGCATTACAGTCAGGCCATGACCAAGTGGGAATACGCGACCGTGCCGCTTCTGGTGCACGCGACCAAGCAGATTCTGGACACCTGGGGCGAGGACGGCTGGGAGCTCGTCCAGGTCGTCCCGGGGCCGAACAACCCCGAGCAGCTGGTGGCCTACCTCAAGCGGGAAAAGCCGTGAGTGCCGTCGAGACCAAGCTCGCCGGGCTCGGGCTGACGCTGCCCGAGGTCGTGCCGCCGCTGGCCGCCTACCAGCCGGCCGTGCGGAGCGGTTCGTACGTGTACACCGCGGGCCAGCTCCCCATGGTCAAGGGCTCCATCTCGGAGACCGGCAAGGTCGGCGCCGAGGTCAGCCCGGAGACGGCCAAGGAACTGGCCCGGATCTGCGCGCTCAACGCCCTGGCCGCCGTGAAGTCCGTCATCGGTGACCTGGACCGCATCGAGCGGGTCGTGAAGGTCGTGGGCTTCGTCGCCTCCGCCCCGGACTTCACCGGCCAGCCGGGCGTCCTCAACGGCGCCAGCGAGCTGCTGGGCGAGGTGCTGGGCGACAAGGGCGTGCACGCCCGCTCGGCCGTGGGCGTGGCGGTCCTGCCGCTGGACGCTCCCGTCGAGGTCGAGATCATGGTGGAAGTGCGGGACTGACCGCCCCTGCCCCGGGGCCGCCCGGACGTCGTCCGGAGGCGGCCCGGGGCGAGCGGTCGCGGCCCGGTGCTCTCGAACATCCGCGCGTGAGCGCATAGCATCCGGCCATGTCGACTGCGAACGGCCAGTGGTACCCGCCGGAGTGGCCGGACCGGATCAGAGCGCTCGCCCGCGGCGAGCTCCGGCCCGTGGCGCCCCGCCGCGCCGCCACCGTCCTTCTGCTGCGCGCCGCCCCGGACGGCGTCGCCGTCCACATGCTGCGCAGACGCGCCTCCATGGCTTTCGGTGGGGGCGCGTACGCGTATCCGGGCGGTTCGGTGGACCCGCGCGACGAACGCGACGTCCCCTGGGCCGGCCCGCCGCGCACCGAGTGGGCCGCGCGGCTGGGCACCGACGCCGCGAGCGCCCAGGCCATCGTCTGTGCTGCCGTCCGCGAGACCTTCGAGGAGGCGGGCGTCCTGCTGGCCGGGCCCACCCCGGACACGGTCGTCGCCGACACCACGGGCGAGGAGTGGGAGGCCGACCGGGCCGCGCTCGTCAGCCGGGAGCTGTCGTTCGCCGACTTCCTCGACCGCCGCGGCCTGCTGCTGCGCAGCGACCTGCTGGGCGCCTGGGCCCGCTGGATCACCCCCGGGTTCGAGCCGCGCCGCTACGACACCTGGTTCTTCGTGGCCGCTCTCCCCGAGGGCCAGCGCACCCGCAACGCCTCCACGGAGGCCGATCGCACCGTGTGGGCCGTACCCGCCGAGGCCGCTGCGGGGTACGACCGCGGCGAGCTGCTCATGATGCCGCCGACCATCTCGACGCTGCGCTCCCTCGTCCCGTACGCGACGGTCGGCGAGGTCCTGGCCGCTTCGGGTGAGCGGGATCTCACGCCCGTCCTCGCACAGGCCCGGCTCGACGGGGAAGAGATCGTGCTGAGCTGGCCGGGGCACGAGGAGTTCACCAAGCACATCCCCTCGCGGGCGCCGGAAGCAGCAGAAGAAGGCTCAGAGTCAGCAGCCGAAGAATCTGAATCAGCCGCAGCAGAAGAAGCAGACGCAAACTCCTCAGGACCCGCGGGAGCCGACGCATGACGAACACCACCGACCTGCCCGGGCAGCCGCGTCCGGGCGCCCCCGGCGGACCGGCGACCGCCCGCGCCACCTGCGTGCTCGCCCCCAATCCGTCCGCCATGTCGCTCGACGGCACCAACACCTGGATCCTCGCCGAGCCCGGCTCGGACCTCGCGGTCGTCGTCGACCCCGGACCGCTGGACGAGGCCCACCTGGCCAACGTCGTCGCCACGGCCGAAGCGGCGGGCAAGCGCGTCGCCCTGACGCTCCTCACCCACGGCCACCCCGACCACTCCGACGGCGCCGCCCGCTTCGCCGAGCTGACGGGTACGCGCGTACGCGCGCTGGACCCCGCACTGCGGCTGGGCGGCGAGGGGCTCGGCGTCGGCGACGTGGTGACCACCGGCGGCCTGGAGCTGCACGTCATCTCCACGCCCGGCCACACCGCCGACTCCCTGTGCTTCCACCTTCCGGCCGAGGGCTCACTCCTCACCGGAGACACGGTCCTCGGGCGCGGTACGACGGTCGTCGCCCACCCCGACGGCCGGCTCGGCGACTACCTCGACTCGCTGCGCCGACTGCGCGCGCTCGCGGTCGACGAGGGCGTGGAGGTGCTGCTGCCGGGCCACGGTCCGGTGCTGGACGACGCCAAGGGCGTCATCGAGTACTACCTCGCCCACCGCGCCAAGCGGCTGGCCCAGGTCGAGACGGCCGTCGAGAACGGCGACCGCACGCCGGAGGACGTCGTGGCGGCCGTCTACGCGGACGTCGACCGGTCGCTGTGGCCGGCCGCGGAGCTGTCGGTACGGGCCCAGCTGGACTACCTGGAGGAGCGCGGCCTGATCTGAGTCCGGGTCCGAGTCCGGGTCCGGGTCCGAGCCCCTGATCCGAATCCGGGTCCGGGCCGGAGCCCGAGCCCGAGCGGAAACGACGAAGGGCCCCGCCGTGCGCCGTGGTGGCGCGTGGCGGGGCCCTTCGCGTGGATCAGCCGGGTCAGCGCGAGCGCTTCGCGAGGCGCTCCACGTCGAGCAGGATCACGGCGCGGGCCTCCAGGCGGAGCCAGCCGCGGCCGGCGAAGTCGGCGAGCGCCTTGTTGACGGTCTCCCGGGAGGCGCCGACGAGCTGGGCGAGCTCCTCCTGGGTGAGGTCGTGCACCACGTGGATGCCCTCTTCGGACTGGACGCCGAAGCGGCGGGACAGGTCCAGCAGGGCCTTGGCGACACGGCCGGGCACGTCGGAGAAGACGAGGTCCGACATCGAGTCGTTGGTGCGGCGCAGCCGGCGGGCGACGGCGCGCAGCAGGGCGGTGGCCACCTCGGGGCGCGCGTTGAGCCAGGGCTGGAGGTCGCCGTGGCCCAGGCCGAGCAGCTTGACCTCGGTGAGCGCGGTGGCGGTGGCGGTGCGCGGCCCGGGGTCGAAGAGGGACAGCTCGCCGATGAGCTCGCCGGGGCCGAGGACCGCCAGCATGTTCTCGCGGCCGTCGGGGGAGGTGCGGTGAAGCTTCACCTTGCCCTCGGTCACCACGTAGAGGCGGTCGCCCGGGTCGCCTTCGTGGAACAGGGCGTCGCCCCTTGCGAGGGTGACCTCGCCCATGGAGGCGCGCAGCTCAGCGGCCTGCTCGTCATCGAGCGCCGCGAAAAGCGGGGCGCGCCGCAGAACGTCGTCCACGAGTTCTCTCCTTGTCGACATGCACAGAGGACCGTGGTCCCCATGATGCCCGTCGGTAAAACTGTGTGATCAAACACAAGTGTGGCGCATCGTCGCCCGGAGCCCTACGGCAGGGGTCCGATTGGGCTGTGGTTTTCCTGCGGTCGGGGCGGATGTCAGTGCTGGGCTTTAGTCTGGCCGGGTGTCCAATACGCCGGTGAGAGCAGAGGGCAAGGGGGCCGGGAGGGTGACGTCGACCGGTAATTCCGCTGTGGGCGAACGCGCCGAAATGGAGAGCGCAAAAGCGGCAAAAAAGAAAAAATCCCCGGCGAAGTCCGAGTCGCGGACCGCCCTCGTCCGGCGCGCCCGCCGGATCAATCGCGAGCTCGCCGAGGTCTATCCGTACGCACATCCCGAGCTGGATTTCGACAATCCGTTCCAGCTCCTCGTCGCCACGGTCCTCTCCGCCCAGACCACGGACCTGAGGGTCAACCAGACCACCCCCGCCCTCTTCGCCGCCTACCCCACTCCCGAGGACATGGCGGCCGCCGACCCGGAGAAGCTGGAGCAGCTGATCCGGCCGACCGGCTTCTTCCGTGCCAAGGCGAAGTCCCTGATCGGCCTCTCCACCGCGCTGCGGGACCGCTTCGACGGCGAGGTGCCCGGCCGCCTGGCGGACCTGGTCACCCTTCCCGGAGTCGGCCGCAAGACCGCCAACGTCGTGCTGGGCAACGCGTTCGGCGTGCCGGGCATAACGGTCGACACGCACTTCGGCCGGCTGGTCCGGCGCTGGAAGTGGACCGAGGCGGAGGACGCGGAGAAGGTCGAGGCGGAGGTCTGCTCGCTCTTCCCGAAGAGCGAGTGGACGATGCTCTCGCACCGCGTGATCTTCCACGGCCGGCGCGTCTGCCACTCCCGCCGGCCCGCCTGCGGTGCCTGCCCGATCGCCCCGCTCTGCCCGTCCTACGGCGAGGGCGAGACCGACCCGGAGAAGGCGAAGAAGCTGCTCAAGTACGAGATGGGCGGCCGGCCGGGACAGCGGCTCAAGCCCCCGCCGGACTATCCGGGCCTGCCCGCTCGTCCCCTGGGAGCCGAGTGAGCGAGGGCACGCCGGACGACCGCACGCCGGAACACCGCACGCTGCAGGACCGCACGCCGCAGGACCGTACGACAGCCGGGGAAGCCGCCGGGGAAGGCCAGGGGATACGGATGACGAGGACGTACGGCGGTCAGGCCGCGGGGGCGGAGCAGGCGGAGGAGATCGTGATCTCCTCGGACGGGCTGCCCGAGTGGCTGGAGCCGGTCGCGCGGGCCGCGCGGACCATCGAGCCGCAGCAGCTCAGCCGCTTCCTGCCGCCGGAGTCGGGCGGCCGCCAGTCCGCCGTGCTCGTCCTCTTCGGCGAGGGCGACCTCGGCCCCGAGCTGCTGCTCCTCGAGCGGGCCGGCACGCTGCGCTCGCACGCCGGGCAGCCCTCCTTCCCCGGCGGTGCCCTCGACCCGGAGGACGGCGACCCGGAGGGTGACGGCCCGGTCCGGGCGGCGCTGCGCGAGGCCGAGGAGGAGACCGGGCTCGACCCGTCCGGCGTCCAGGTCTTCGGCGTGCTGCCCCGGCTCTACATCCCCGTGAGCGGCTTCGTGGTGACGCCCGTGCTCGGCTGGTGGCGCAAGCCCAGTCCGGTCGCGCCCGTCTCCGCGCAGGAGACGGCCCGGGTGTTCACCGTGCCGGTCGCCGAGCTCACCGACCCGGCGAAGCGGGCGACGACCGTGCACCCCAGCGGCCAGCGGGGCGCGGCCTTCAAGGTGGGCCCGGCGCTGGTGTGGGGGTTCACCGCAGGGGTGATCGACCGCATCCTGCACTACGCGGGATGGGAGCTGCCCTGGGACCGCGAGCGGGAGGTCCCGCTGGACTGGCGCCCCCGACCGGCATGAGACGGTGGCCCCGCGAGGCCACGACGACTGCAATGCGAGGCATCTTTCGGTGAACGTGCTGGACATCGTGCTGATGATCGCCGCCGTGTGGTTCGCGGTCATCGGCTACCGCCAGGGCTTCGTCGTCGGCGTGCTCTCGGTCATCGGCTTTCTGGGCGGCGGCCTCGCCGCCGTCTACGCGCTGCCCGTGATCTGGGCCGCCACCACCGGCGACGCCGAGCCCGGCACGATCGCGGCCATCCTCGCCGTCGTCATCGTCATCGTCTGCGCCTCCGTGGGCCAGGCCGCCACCACCCACCTCGGCAACAAGCTCCGTCGCCACATCACCTGGTCCCCGGCGCGCGCCCTCGACGCCACGGGCGGCGCGCTCGTCAACGTCGTCGCGATGCTGCTGGTGGCCTGGCTGATCGGCTCCGCGCTCGCCGGTACGACCCTGCCGACGCTGGGCCGGGAGGTGCGCGGCTCCAAGGTGCTGCTCGGCGTCGCCCGGGTGATTCCGTCGCAGGCCAACACCTGGTTCGCGGACTTCAGCACCGTCCTCGCGCAGAACGGCTTCCCGCAGGTCTTCGCGCCGTTCTCCACCGAGCCCATCACGTCGGTGCCCGCGCCCGACCCCGCGCTCGCGAACAGCCCCGTGGCCGTGGCCGCCCAGCGCAGCATCGTCAAGGTCGTCGGCAGCGCCCCCGGCTGCGGCAAGGTCCTGGAGGGCACCGGCTTCGTCTTCGCGCCCAACCGGGTGATGACCAACGCCCACGTCGTCGGCGGGGTGGACGAGCCGACCGTGCAGATCGGCGGCCAGGGAAAGCTCTACGACGCCAGGGTCGTCCTCTACGACTGGAGGCGCGACATCGCCGTGCTCGACGTGCCCGCCCTGGACGCGCCGGCCCTGCCGTTCGCCGGGTCCGACGCGCAGAGCGGCAAGAGCGCCATCGTCGCCGGCTTCCCCGAGAACGGCTCGTACGACGTACGCGCCGCCCGCGTCCGCAGCCGGGTCCAGGCCAAGGGCCCGGACATCTACCACCGTGGCAACGTCCGCCGCGATGTGTACTCCCTCTACGCCACCGTGCGGCAGGGCAACTCCGGCGGCCCGCTGCTCACGCCGGACGGCGAGGTCTACGGCGTCGTCTTCGCCAAGTCCCTGGACGATCCCGACACGGGGTACGCCCTGACGGCCGACGAGGTGCGTGGGGATGCCCTCTACGGCCGTACCGCCACGACCCGGGCCGACACCCAGGGCTGCGCTCTCTGAGCCCGTCCCGGGGCGATCAGCGGCCTCACGCCGTCCGTGGCGGTCGTGACGGCCTCGGCGTCAGCGGCTGCGGGGATGCCGCAGCCGCGCCGACACCCATCGGGCGCGACGGTGGATGATCCGCGGGATGCCGATCCGGGGGTCCGGCTCGGCCCCCGGACGATGATCGCCCCGTCCCGGCGTATCCGTCACCGCCACGGCGGCGTCGGCATCGCCGCGCTCCTGAGTCACGTCGGTCACGTCACGGTAGTCGTGCGTCCAGCCCATACCAAAAGCTCTGCCCGGGCCCAAAGGTCGGTAATCGCCCGTGGGCCCGGCAATTGGCCTATGCGCGAGGCAATTGGCTGTTCGATGAACGAACGTTCCTGTCCGTTCATCGGTACATCACCCGTGTGTAGGGCCATACGGGGCCGTCCGGGGGTGCCTGACGCCCCTGACGTGCCCGGCCGCCCGGAAACGCCTACCGGTCGGGCTCGGGGTCCTTCAGCCAGCTGACCAGCTCCGCCGAGAAGGCGACGGGGTCCTCCTCGTGAGGGAAGTGCCCGAGGCCGTCGAAGAGCCGCCAGCGGTAGGGCGCCTCGACGTATTCGCCGGAGCCCGCGGCGCTGCGCGTGCGCATCACCGGATCGAGGGAGCCGTGCAGGTGCAGCGTCGGCACCCGCACCGGCCGCTTCATACGGCGGTTGAACTGCATGCCGTCCGGGCGGGCCATGGACCGCACCATCCAGCGGTACGGCTCGATGGAGCAGTGCGCCGTGGAGGGGATCGTCATCGCCCGCCGGTAGACGTCGACGGACTCGTCGTCCGGCAGCCTCGGGCCGGACCAGTCCCGGATCAGCCGCCCCACCAGCGCCGCGTCGTCCGCGACCAGCCGGCGTTCGGGCAGCCACGGCCGCTGGAAGCCCCAGATATGGGAGCTCGCGGTGCTCTGCTTGACGTCGGCGAGCATGGCGGAGCGCCAGCGGCGCGGGTGCGGCATCGAGGACACCGCCAGCCGGCGCACCAGCTTGGGCCGCATCACGGCGGCGGTCCAGGCGAGGTAACCGCCCAGGTCGTGCCCGACCAGCGCGGCGTCCGGCTCGCCGAGGGAACGGATCACGCCCGTGATGTCGAGGGCGAGGTTGGCGGGGTCGTAGCCCCGGGGCGTACGGTCGCTGCCGCCCACCCCTCGCAGGTCCATCGCCACCGCCCGGAACCCGGCCTCCGCGAGCGCCGGCATCTGATGCCGCCACGTCCACCAGAACTGCGGAAAGCCGTGCAGCAGCAGCACCAGCGGCCCCTCGCCCATCTCGGCGATGTGGAACCGGGCCCCGTTCGCCGCGACCTCCCGGTGCGTCCAGGGGCCGTCCGGTCGTACGACCGCGGTGGGCGAGGTCCCCGACCCGCCCGGTGCGGGCGGCGCCGAGGGGACCTCGGGCCGGTCGGGGTCGGGGGACGCGGGCGCTGCGGAGGTATCGGGCACCGTCATACGGACGAGCGTGTCACAGATGCGTCCGCCGGGCTCGTGTCGGTCAGGGGACGCGGGTGCGGCTTGACGGTGCCGAGCACCGCGGCCGTCTCCTTGGCCGAGGCGATGCTCTTCTCGGGCTTCTTGATCTTCTTGAACTTGGCCACGGCCATCAGCCCGAGCAGCGCCGCGAGCAGCAGGTAGGCGCCACCGGTGATCAGGAACGACCAGGCGAGCCCGAGGCCGAGGTTGTGGATCCCGTACGCCGCCGCGAAGCTCAGCACCGGCAGGGAGAAGAGCGCCAGGACACCCGCGGCGATGATGGCACCGCCGCCGATGCCCAGTCGGCGGGCGTCCTGTCGCAGCTCGGCCTTGGCCAGCGCGATCTCGTCGTGCACCAGCGCGGACAGCTCCGTGGTGGCCGCCGCCACCAGCTGGCCGAGGCTGCGGTTCGCGCCGTCGTCGGCTGCGCTCATCGGCTGCTCCCTCATCGTCATCAGCTCGGGCGTAAAGACTCTCAGATCATGCCGGACCGTCGCCCAGGGTGGTGCGCTCCGAGGCGACTTGTGCCAGTTTGCGGTGCGTGGCCGCCTTCGCCTCGTACAGGGCGGCCATGCGCAGGTGGAACTCGGGATTGTCCTGCTCGTAGATGTCCGGGATGCCGTCCTCGTCGTCGTCGCGGTCCTCTTCCGCGCACAGCTTCTTGTACTTGTTGTCGCGCAGTTTGAGGAGTACGGACGCGAGAATCGCCGCGATCAGGGAGCCCACGAGCACGGCGGCCTTGATCTCCGAGACCAGGAGCGCGTCGTCGCCGAACGCGAGCTCGCCGATCAGCAGGGACACCGTGAAGCCGATGCCGGCCAGCGAGGCGACGGCCAGGACGTCCGGCCACTTCAGGTCCGGGTTGAGCTCCGCCCTGGTGAAGCGGGCCGCCGCCCAGGTGCCGCCGAAGACCCCCACCGCCTTGCCCAGGACCAGGCCCAGGACGACGCCCAGCGTCTCCGGTCGGGTGAAGACGTCCGCCAGCGCGCCGCCGGTGACGGCCACGCCCGCCGAGAGCAGCGCGAACAGCGGCACCGCCAGGCCCGCCGACAGGGGGCGCACGATGTGCTCGATGTGCTCGCCGGGGGAGCGCTCCTCGGCGTCGCGCCGGGTACAGCGCAGCATGAGCCCCATGGCGACGCCCGCGATCGTCGCGTGGACGCCGCTGTTGTACATCAGCGCCCAGTTGACGAAGGCCAGCGGTACGTAGACGTACCAGCCGCGCACCCCCTTGCGCAGCAGCAGCCAGAAGACCACCAGGCCCAGCACGGCGAAGCCGAGGGCGGCGAAGTTCAGCCGCGAGGTGAAGAACACCGCGATGATCAGGATCGCGAAGAGGTCGTCGACGACCGCGAGGGTCAGCAGGAACGCCCGCAGCGCCGAGGGCAGGGCGGTGCCGATGACGGCGAGCACGCCGAGGGCGAAGGCGATGTCGGTGGCGGTGGGCACGGCCCAGCCGGCGAGCGAGCCGCCGCCGCTGGAGGCGACGGTGAAGTAGACGAGGGCCGGGGCGGCCATGCCGCAGAGCGCGGCGACGACCGGGAGCATCGCGGCCTTGGGGTCGCGCAGCTCACCGGCGACCAGCTCGCGCTTGAGCTCGATGCCGGCGACGAAGAAGAAGACGGCGAGCAGACCGTCGGCGGCCCAGTGCTGCAGGGAGAGGTCCAGGCCGATGGCGGCGGGTCCGACGTGGAAGGAGCGCACGGCCTCGTAGCTGTCGCGCAGGGGGGTGTTCGCCCAGATCAGCGCGGCGACGGCGGCGACGAGCAGCAGTACACCGCCGACGGTCTCGGTACGCAGCGCCTCCGCGAGGTGGTTCCGTTCGGGCAGCGGAAGCCTGCCGAGGAAGACGGAGCGGCGGTTCTTGGGCGCGGCCACGGTGGTGGACCTCCTGGGGTCGGCGTCGACTGAAAACACGTGGGTACACGTGTGTTGTGTGCCGACCAGACTTCCCGGCGCGCCTCTGATTCTTGTCGCGATATTGACGCGGCAAGTACTTACTTTAGCCGGAATGGGTGAAGGGCACCCGGCGCGTTGCCGGGTGCCCTTCGTTCACGCGGGCCGTGGCGGCCGTGGTGGCCGTGAAGGTCAGTCCTCGCTGGGGGCGGCGGGGAGCTTGGCCTGGATAAGGTCCATGACCGAGGAGTCGGTCAGCGTGGTCACGTCGCCGAGGGCGCGGTTTTCGGCCACATCGCGCAGCAGGCGGCGCATGATCTTGCCGGAGCGGGTCTTGGGCAGCTCGGCGACCGGCAGGACCCGCTTGGGCTTGGCGATCGGGCCGAGCTGCTTGGCCACATGGGCGCGCAGCTCCTCGGTGAGGCCTTCGGCGTCGGCGTCCACGCCGCTGCGCAGGATGACGAACGCGCAGATCGCCTGGGTGGTCTGCGGGTCCGTCGCGCCGACGACCGCCGCCTCGGCCACCTTGGGGTGGGAGACGAGGGCGGACTCGACCTCGGTGGTGGAGATGTTGTGGCCGGAGACGAGCATGACGTCGTCCACGCGGCCGAGCAGCCAGATGTCGCCGTCCTCGTCCTTCTTGGCGCCGTCGCCGGCGAAGTAGGTGTTCTCGAAGCGGGACCAGTAGGTGTCGATGTAGCGCTGGTCGTCGCCCCAGATCGTGCGGAGCATGGACGGCCACGGCTCGGTCAGGACGAGGTAGCCGCCGGAGCCGTCGGGCACCTCCTCGCCGTGGTCGTCCACGACGGTGGCGGCGATGCCGGGCAGCGGCACCTGTGCCGAACCGGGCTTGGTCTCGGTCACCCCCGGCAGCGGGCTGATCATCATCGCGCCGGTCTCGGTCTGCCACCAGGTGTCGACCACGGGGGTGGCGTCGGCGCCGATGTGCTTGCGGTACCAGATCCAGGCCTCGGGGTTGATGGGCTCACCGACCGAGCCGAGGATGCGCAGGCTGGACAGGTCGAACTTGGCGGGGATGTCGTCGCCCCACTTCATGGCCGCGCGGATCGCGGTGGGCGCGGTGTAGAGGATCGTGACGCCGTACTTCTGCACGATCTCCCACCAGCGGCCCTGGTGCGGGCTGTCGGGCGTGCCCTCGTAGAGCACCTGGGTGGCGGCGTTGCTCAGCGGCCCGTAGACGATGTACGAGTGGCCGGTCACCCAGCCGACGTCGGCGGTGCACCAGAAGACATCGGTCTCCGGCTTGAGGTCGAAGACGGCGTGGTGGGTGTACGAGGTCTGGGTGAGGTAGCCGCCGGTGGTGTGCAGGATGCCCTTCGGCTTACCCGTGGTGCCCGAGGTGTAGAGGATGAACAGCGGGTGCTCGGCGTCGAACGCCTCGGGGGTGTGCCGGTCGGACTGCCGCTCGACGAGGTCGTGCCACCACACGTCGCGGCCCTCGGTCCAGGCGATGTCCTCCTGGCCCGTGCGGCGGACGACGAGCACGCTGCGGACATTCTCGGTGCCGGGGCGGGTGAGGGCCTCGTCGACGGCGGGCTTGAGCGCGGAGGCCTTGCCGCGGCGGTACCCCCCGTCGGCGGTGATGACGACGCGGGCGTCGGCGTCGTGGACGCGGGTCGCCAGGGCGTCGGCGGAGAAGCCGCCGAAGACGAGCGAGTGAGGAGCGCCGATGCGGGCGCAGGCCAGCATCGAGATGACCGCCTCGGGGATCATCGGCAGGTAGATGGCGACCCGGTCGCCGGCCCGCACGCCCAGCTCGATCAGGGCGTTGGCGGCCTTGGAGACCTCGCTCTGGAGCTCGGCGTACGTGATCGAGCGGGTGTCGCCCGGCTCGCCCTCGAAGTGCAGGGCCACACGGTCGCCCAGGCCGTTCTCCACGTGGCGGTCGACGCAGTTGTAGGCCACGTTCAGCTTGCCGTCGGCGAACCACTTCGCGAACGGCGGGTTCGACCAGTCGAGGGTCTCGGTGGGCTCGGTCTCCCAGCTCAGGCGGCGGGCCTGCGCGGCCCAGAAGCCCAGCCGATCCGCCGCCGCCTGCTCGTACGCCTCCGCGGTGACGTTGGCCCGGGCGGCCAGGCCCGCAGGCGGTGCGAAGCGGCGCTCCTCCTTCAGGAGGTTGGCCAGGCTTTCGTTGCTCACGACATCTCCCTTTCCCAGGGGGCTCGTTGCTCCCGGCCATAGCTCATCAGCCCGGGGCACACCCTGACAAGGGGTGTGGGTAAAAACTGGTTTAGACCTTTGCCCGGTGATCGCCCGAGGTCAGAGGGTGTGGTGCGCCCGGTGCTACGGGCGCACCGTGACGGGCGCGCGGCCGGGGGAGGGGCTCATGCCGCGTCCAGGACTTCGGGCCGGACGGCGGTGAAGGTGCGGGAGCGGCGGTCGAGGACGTAGGCCTGCGCCTCCCCGACGTGGAAGTACATCCCATGCAGCTGAAGCGATCCTTCCGCCACCCGTCGGGCGACACAGGCATGGGCCATCAGGTGGTCGAGCTGTTGCATCACGTTGACGAGCGCCAGCCGCTCCACGTCGTCCGCCACGAGCCGCTCGGCCAGCGCCACCTCCCCGCGCCCCAGCCGCCCGATCCGCTGCATACGGGCCAGGCTCGGGCGGCCGTGCCGCAGCCAGCGGGTGAGCGGGGTCTGGCCGCCCCCCGGGAGCCCGTGCCCGGCGGGCGAGGCGGCGAGGTCCAGCAGCGCCTGCATTGCCCCGCACCCGGAGTGGCCGCAGACGGTGATGCTGCCCACCTTCAGCACCTCGACCGCGTACTCCACGGCCGCCGCCACCGAGTCGCAACTGGCGTCGCTGCCCGGCGGAGGCATCAGATTGCCGACGTTGCGCACGGTGAAGAGGTCTCCGGGGCCGCTGGAGGTGATCATGCTGGTCACCAGCCGGGAGTCGGCACATGTCAGGAAGAGCTGGCTGGGGCGCTGGCCCTCGCGGGCGAGCCGCGCCAGCTCGTCGCGGACGAGCGGGGCGGTGTTGCGCTGGAAGGCACTCACCCCGCCGAGCAGTTGCCGCTCGCCACCGATCTCCGCCGTGTCCGCCTCGGCGTCGGCGGGACGGGTGCAGTCATGCTGGCGCCAAGGCGTCCAGGGAAGACACCTGTGGGCGTCGACGGCATCCGCCACCGCCTGTCCGTACCGGCTGCGAAAGCCTGCCCAGCGCCGCCTCAGGGCGAGAAGCGCGGTGACCGAGATGCCCACGATGACCCCCTGCAGAACGCCGAACAGCACCACGGCCCCCAACGTGGCCGCGTACACCGCGAAGTCGCCTTGCCGTCGCGCGTGCCGAAGGTGCGCGAAGCGCACCATCCGCACACCGACCGCCGTGATCAGAACCGCCAGGGCGACGGCCGGGATCCACGCGAACGCGGCCGTGAACAGGGCGGCGCACAGCAGCGCCCAGACGCCGTACAGAACCGTCGCCGCGCGGGAGCCTTCTTCTCCCGCCGCTTCTCCTGCCGCCTTCTGTGCGCTCCTTGTCGGCCCGTCCTCGGCCGAGGACGGCGCCCGGTCCCGGCTCGCGTCTCCTGCGGTGCTCTCGTCCTCGCCGCTCGGCCGGGTGTGACGCCAGGGGTGGATCGCGCCGCCCGCCACCGGCAGCCCGCCCAGCAGCCCGGACACCACATTCGCCACGCCCTGTCCGGCGAAGGCCCGCGCCGAAAGGCCCGGCGTCTCCGCGCTCGCGACGAGCACGACCATCACCACGGCGCCGAGGAGCCCCAGGGCCGGCTCGTCCGGCAGGGCGGGAAGCGCTGTCAGCGCCCAGGGGGAAGCGGTGACGCTGGCGACGTCGACAAAGAGACCCGTCGCCGTGGCGACGGCCAGGGCGACGAACGCCGCGGGGGCCGGCCGGGCCCAGCGAGCGGCCGGTGCGGGCAGCCGGGGCCAGGCGACCAGCACCGCCACGGTGGCCGCGCCCACCAGCAGCGTCGGCAGATGCGCACGCATCATGTCGGCGGGCAGAGCCGCCAGATTCCCCAGAGCCGACTCGTTGGGCCGACTGCCCAGCACCGCGGGCAGCCGACCGAGCACGATCGTGACACCGGTCGCGGCGAGCAGGCCCCGCACGATCGGCGGACCGATCGCCGGCAGAGCGCGCCCCATGAGCGAGGGGCGGGCCATCCGCACCGCACCCAGGACGAGTTGGGCGGCGCCGGCGAGCACGGTGATCGCGCACATGGCCCGCCAGCCATGGCGCTGGACCAGCTCGGCCGTCACCACGATCAGCCCCGTGGCCGCGCCGCTCGCGCGAAGCGACGCTCCCCCGAACGCCCCGGCCGCGAGACCGCCCACCGCCACCGCGACCGGCCCCGCCCACAACGGTGCGCCGCAGGCGAGCGCGATTCCCAGGGAGAGGGGAACGGCGGCCAGAAAGAGGGAGACGGAGGCGGACACATCCCGCCGAGCGCGCATGATCATTTCCCGTCCTCGTGTCGGCGATGGCGGGTGTTTCTCAACTCTCAGTAAACGAATCGTAATGGAGAGTAAAGAAATGGCCGAGGGGCAGGCGGAAGCTTCCCTCTATTGGGTGACTATGTACTTTTATCTGTTTGGCCGTTTCCGACGTAGGCCGTAAAGCCGTCCGCCGCGGTGGTTCCGGGCGTCAGGCGGGCTGGGGGGCGGCCAGGAGCCGTTCGTCGAGCACGAAGGCGGGGTCTACCTGCGCCGCCAGGTCCGCGCCCGTCTTCGCGTTGCCCCAGCGCTCCGCGTTCTTGAGGTGGAAGTGCACCATCTGGCGGGTGTACCGCTGCCAGTCGCGCCGCTCGTACGACCGGTCCGCCGTGGCGCGCAGGGTCTCCAGAGCCTGCCGGTTGGCCTCTTCCAGGAGCTCGAAGCGGGGCGGGCGGCCCTTCTCCATGGCGCGTACCCAGTCGGAGTGGCCGAAGACCGTCAGCAGGTCGTCGCCCACCTCGGCGCGCAGGAAGTCGAGATCGTCGGGGCCCTGGACCTTGTTGCCGACGACCTTCAGCCCGACGCCGAAGTCCCGGGCGTACTCCTTGTACTGGCGGTAGACGGAGACGCCCTTACGGGTGGGCTCGGCGATCAGGTAGGTCATGTCGAAGCGGGTGAACATGCCGGAGGCGAAGGAGTCGCTGCCCGCCGTCATGTCGACGACCACGTACTCGCCCGGGCCGTCGACGAGGTGGTTCAGGCACAGCTCGACCGCGCCGACCTTCGAGTGGTAGCAGGCGACGCCCAGATCGGAGTCGTTGAACGGGCCGGTCACCATCAGCTGTACGGCGGCCTCGTCGTCCAGCCGTACCGTGCGGGCGCACGCGTCGAAGACCGGGTTGTCCTCGCGGACGCGCAGCAGCCGGGAGCCCTCACCGGGAGGCGTCGTCTTGATCATGGTCTCGGCCGAGGTGATGCGCGGGTTAGAGCCGCGCAGATAGTCCTTGATCAAGGGCAGCCGTGCCCCCATCGCGGGCAGGGCGGCGCTCTCCGCCTCGTCGAGCCCCAGCGCGGCGCCCAGATGCTGGTTGATGTCCGCGTCCACGGCGATGACCGGGACCTGCTCGGCGGCGAGGTGACGGATGAACAAAGAGGACAGCGTGGTCTTGCCGCTGCCGCCCTTCCCTACGAAAGCGATCTTCATGTTCACCAAGAGTAGGTGCGGAGGTGCCCTGAGTGAGTGCCGTGAGTGAAGAGGACCACTCTTTCGAGGGGTGTCAGGGCGAAGTGCGTAGTGTCTTACCCATGAGTACGACAGCTGATCCGCTCGCCGTCCTGGGCTCGCTCCCGGGCGTCGCCGACTCCGTGGACTCCGTACGCAAGGCGGTCGACCGGGTGTACGGCCACCGGGTGATGCGTCGCCGCAGCAATGAGATCACCTCCGAGGCCGCCCTGCGGGGCGCGCGGGGCTCGGCCGCGCTGTCCGGCGCGGACTGGGCGCTCGAAGAGGTGCGTCGCCGCACCGACTTCGGCGGGGAGGGCGAGCCGCGCACGGTGGGCGCGGCGTTGCGACTGACCGCCGAGGCCGGCCAGTTGCTGAGCGTGTGGCGGCAGTCGCCGCTGCGGGTCCTGGCCCGGCTGCATCTCGTGGCCGCCGGGGGCGGCGGAGCGGACGACGCGATCGGCAGGCCGCGACTGGCCGGTGAGACGGTCGACGAGCCGTTGCTCCGTTTGCCGCTGCCGGACGCCGACGAGATGTCGGGCCGGCTCGAGGGGCTGGCCGGCCTGTTGCTCGCGGGAAGCCAGGCGCCCGCGCTGGTGACGGCCGCCGTGGTGCACGGCGAGCTGCTCGCGCTGCGTCCGTTCGGCTCGTACAACGGCCTGGTCGCCCGGGCGGCCGAGCGGATCGTGCTGGTGGGCAGCGGGCTGGACCCGAAGTCGATCTGCCCGGCCGAGGTCGGCCACGCGGAGCTGGGGTCGCAGGCCTACGTGGCGGCGCTCGAGGGCTATACGTCCGGTACGCCCGACGGGGTGGCGGCCTGGATCGCGCACTGCGGCCGCGCCGTCGAGCTCGGTGTGCGGGAGAGCACGGCCGTCTGCGAGGCGCTCCAGCGCGGCGCGGCCTGATCGCACGTCCGGCGCCGGAAAGGCGCACGGGTGCGGACATGGGTTGCGGCGGTACCTGTACTGCTCCGGTACCGCCGCTGGCACGTCCGCCGGGTTACCATGCGTGCACGATATTTGCCCATCAGGCCGGGTACTTCGCCCGTCACCTGGTGCGGCTGGCCCGTAATCGACGGGTCGGCGTCGCGTGGGTGCCCGACTTTCATGCGCGGTCCGTGGGGCCTTGGTGCGTGAAGGGCGTCCTCCCGGATGTCCCTGGTCTCGCGGGCCGTTAAGTCCTTTCTACTCCTGTCTCGACAGAAGCGGAAGTCCAAGCCGCACTTCTTTGCTTTTGGGGGCAAAACCCACCAAGGCGGATGCGGGTGCGCGTCGGCGGCTGGCGAACCAGACCAGGCCCGCCGTCGCGGCTGCCGCACCGACCGCGGCGGCCGCCACCAGCGCGGGGCGCGAGGGCATCGACAGCGAGGACACGCGCTGTTTGAGCCGCACGGGCCGGCTGAAGGAAAGAATCGGCCAGTCGCGGGCTACGGCCTCGCGGCGCAGCCCGCGGTCCGGATTGACGGCGTGCGGATGGCCCACCGATTCCAGCATCGGGATGTCGGTCACCGAATCGCTGTAGGCGTAGCAGCGCGCCAGGTCGTATCCCTCCGAGGCGGCGAGCTCCCTGATGGCCTCCGCTTTGGTGGGGCCGTAGGCGTAGTACTCAACCTCCCCGGTGAAAACGCCCTCCTTTACGACCATTCGGGTGGCGACCACCCGGTCCGCGCCCAGCAGGGCGCCGATCGGCTCCACGACCTCCGCGCCGGAGGTGCTGACGATCACCACGTCGCGCCCGGCGGTGTGGTGCTCTTCGATGAGGGACGCGGCCTCGTCGTAAATGATCGGGTCGATGAGCTGGTGGAGGGTCTCGGCGACGATCTCGCGGACCTGCTGGACATTCCAGCCGCGGCAGAGCGCCGACAGATACTCGCGCATCCGCTCCATCTGGTCGTGATCGGCGCCGCCGGCCAGGAAGACGAACTGCGCATAGGCCGTGCGCAACACGGCGCGCCTGTTGATCAGGCCGCCTTGGTAGAAGGACTTGCTGAAGGTGAGGGTGCTCGACTTCGCAATGACTGTCTTGTCCAGATCAAAGAACGCGGCAGTCCGAGGCAAGGAGTGGTTTTCCACGTCGCCGAGCATAGGCGCCCTCCATTCGGCGTAAGCTGAGGCGTGTGGGTTTGCCTGAGAAGGCTCTCGGGTACACCATGGAAGTCACGGATCGTTCGCGACCGTGTCTAACCCGGTCCGACTCCTCCCCCCCCGAGTCGGCCGTGGGGACGACCCCCGCTCTCCCCCCCGGCGGGGGTCGTCGCATGTCCGGATGCGTTTTCGCCATCACCCTCGGGCCCTCCCTCTCTCCGTACGCCTCGACGGGCGCGACCGACGCTTCCTTCTTACCTGTTACGCAGGGTAATCAACAGGCTGCTCTCCGGAAGTCACCGGTATAGGTGAGCGGGATATTCACATCCGTTGAGTTGTCCACAGTTTTTGACCAAGATCCACACGATTTCCCAGTTCGCTGCACGGTGATTCCCCGCGTGTTCCGCGATGTCCGCGGATGCGAGAGCGCGTAGTGAGAGGGGAGGAGACCGTGACCGGATCCAACACATCCGATTGTCCGGCCGCCATGGACCTGCGCCAGGGCAGGCCGCTGATCGTCACGGCGGACGAGGAGCTGCTCGACGATCTACTGCGGCTGTGCGCGGCGGCGGGGGCCGTGCCCGAGGTCGCCCACGGGGCGCCCCCGCGCACGGGCGGATGGGAGAACGCCCCGCTGATCCTGGTGGGCGACGACTGCTCGACGGAGCTGGGCGGTGTCGCCCGCAGGGAAGGCGTCGTGCTCGTCGGTACGGACCTCGACGACTCCGGCGTCTGGCGGCGGGCCGTCGGCATCGGCGCCCAGAACGTCACGCTGCTGCCCGATGGCGAGAGCTGGCTGGTCGACCGCATCGCCGACGCGGTCGAGGGCGTGGGGCGCCCCGCGCTCACGGTCGGGGTGATCGGCGGCCGGGGCGGCGCCGGGGCGAGCACGCTGGCCTGCGCCCTGGCCGTCGGAGCCGCCCGCGCCGGCCGGCGGACCATGCTGATCGACGGGGATCCGCTGGGAGGCGGCCTCGACGTCCTGCTCGGCGGGGAGCGGGCCGAAGGACTGCGCTGGCCCGCCTTCGCCGACTCGCGCGGCCGGGTGGCCGCCCGGGCGCTGGAAGAGGCCCTGCCCGAGCTGCACTCCCTGCGCGTCCTCAGCTGGGACCGCGGCGACTGCGCGGCCGTCCCGCCCGACGCGATGCGGGCCGTCCTGGCCGCCGCGCGCAGGCGCGGAGGAGTGGTGGTCGTGGATCTGCCGCGCAGGCTGGACGACACGGCGCTGGAGGCCCTCGGGCAGCTCGACATGGGCCTGCTGGTGGTGCCCGCCGAGCTGCGGGCCGTCGCGGCGGCACACCGGGTGGCCTCCGTGCTGCGGATGATGCTGGGCGACCTCCGCGCGGTGGTGCGCGGACCGTTCGGGTCCGGGCTGCCGGGCGAGGAGATCGCACGCCTCCTGGAGCTGCCGCTGGCCGGTGAACTGCCCCCGGAGCCAGGCCTCGCGGACGCGCTGAACGCCGGCCGGCCACCCGGCAGCGCCGAGCGCGGCCCGCTGGCCCGCTTCAGCGCCGAATTCTGGGCGCAGTCACTCACCGAGGGCGGAGGGATGCCGGTATGAGCGGCGCGTTGCTGGAGGCGGTGCGCCTGCGACTTGCCGAGAGCGGTGCCGAGCCGACGCCCGCACGGGTCGCGGAGGCGCTGCGTTCCGAAGGGCGGTTGATGGGGGACGCCGAAGTGCTCGGCGTGGCCGCCCGGTTGCGCTCGGAGCTGGTCGGCACCGGACCGCTGGAGCCCCTGCTCGCCGAGCCCGACGTCACCGATGTGCTGGTCACCGCACCCGACCAGGTGTGGGTGGACCGCGGGGCGGGCCTGGAGCGCACCCAGGTGTCCTTCCCCGACCCGGCGGCGGTGCGCAGGCTGGCCCAGCGGCTGGCCGCGATCGCCGGACGCAGGCTGGACGACGCCCGGCCCTGGGTGGACGCCCGGCTCCCCGACGGCACACGCCTGCACGCCGTGCTGCCGCCGGTGGCCGTGGGTTCCACCTGCCTCTCGCTGCGGGTCGTACGCCCCAGGGCCTTCGCGCTGGAGGAGCTGGTGGCCGAGGGGACGGTGCCGGCCGGCGGGGAACGGCTCCTGCGAGCCGTGCTCGAAGCCCGCCTGTCGTTCCTCATCAGCGGCGGTACGGGCTCGGGCAAGACCACACTGCTGTCCAGCCTGCTGGGACTGGTTGCGCCGGACGAACGGATCGTGCTCGCCGAGGACTCCGCCGAGCTGCGCCCCGACCACCCGCACGTGGTGCGGCTGGAGACCCGGCCCGCGAACCAGGAGGGCAGCGGCCTGGTCACCCTGCGGGACCTGGTCCGCCAGGCCCTGCGCATGCGCCCCGACCGGCTCGTGGTCGGGGAGGTGCGCGGCCCGGAGGTGACCGATCTGCTGGCGGCGCTCAACACCGGTCACGAGGGCGGTTGCGGCACGGTGCACGCCAACGCGGCCTCGGACGTCCCGGCCCGGCTGGAAGCGCTGGGATCGACGGCCGGGCTGGACCGGGCCGCGCTGCACAGCCAGTTGGCGGCCGCCTTGTCGGTGGTGATCCACCTCGTACGCGATCAGGGCGGCCGGCGGCGGGTCGCGGAGGTGCACGTACTGGACCGCGACCGTGCGGGGTTCGTGACGACGGTCCCCGCCGCCGTCCGGGGTGCGGGCGGCTTCGAGCAGGCGCCCGGGTGGGGCCGGCTGGTGGCGTTGTGCCGACGCGGAAGGGGCGGGCCATGACCGGCGGGGTGCGCTTGTCCGCCGCCATGACGGCGTCGCAGGCGATGCCGTGGAGCGGCGTGGCATTGCTGCTGTGCGGTGCGGTGATCGTGGGGCTGGGGGCGCGCCCGGGGGCGGGGTTGCGACGGGCCAGGCTGCTGTTGGCCGGGGAGAGACGGCCGTCGGGAGCGGAGCGTGGGGGCCGCTGCCACCGCGGGTCGCCGAATGGGGCGCCCGGCTGCGGCGGATGGCCCGGGACAGGCGCGAGTGGGCCTGCCTTCCGGTCGGCTGCGCGGTCGGATTCCTGGGCGATTCCCTGCTGCCGCCCATGGCGGCGGTGCTGGCCGTGCCACTGGTGCGGCGGCTGCTTGCCGCGCGGTTACGGGATCGGGAGCGCGAGCGGCGTGAGACGGCCGTCATCGAGATGTGCGGCACCGTCGCGGGTGAGCTGCGAGCGGGGCGGCAACCGGGCGAGGCGGTCGCGGGGTTGACCGGACGCGACCTGGGCCCGGGCTGGTCGGCGGTGCCGGCGGCCGCGAGGTTCGGGGGTGATGTGCCGAAAGCGCTGCGGCGAGCAGGGCTGCAGGAGGGCGCGGAGGGGCTCAACGGAGTGGCCGCGTGCTGGCGGGTCGCGGTCGACGGCGGAGCGGGGCTCGCCGCCGGACTGGAGCGGGTCGCGGCAGCCCTTGGGACGGAGCGCGACCAGCGGGACGAATTACGGGCGCAGTTGGCCGGCACGCGGTCGACCGCCGTGATGCTCGCCCTGCTGCCGGTGCTGGCCCTGCTGATGGGCAGTGCGCTGGGGGCGGAGCCGTTGCGGGTGCTGCTGCACACCCCGGGCGGGCTCGGCTGTCTGGCTCTCGGCGGGCTGCTCGAGTGCGCGGGAATCGCTTGGACGCGGCGGATCGTACGGGCGGCCGAAGGCCCGGGAAGGGGGCGGAAATGAGTTCGGAAGTTGTCCACAGCCTGTGGGCAGTGGTTCTGGCGGTCGCGGCAACGTCGGCCGTGACGGTACTGGGGAAGGGGGCCCGCGACAGGAGATCGATCCGGCGGCGAGGGGCGCTGCTGCTCGACATGCGCGCGAGGGCGGGCTCTATGCGGTCGGCGGGGCCGGCGGGGTCGGCGGGTGGCGCGCCGGGTTCGCCGGCGGCGGCGAACCCGTGGCGGCGGCGGGCACGGCAGGCCCTGGCTAGAGGCGGGCGGCCCTTGGCGGTGATAGGAGGCGTGGGCCTCGTCCTCGTCGGGCTCGTAGGAGGAATCACCTGGTGCGTGGCGGGCCTCGTCGCCGCTTACGGCATCCGGTGGTGGCGCAGGAGAGCGGACAGTGCCCGTGGCGAGGTGTCCGTGGAAGAGGTGGAGCGGCAACTGCCGCTCGCAGCGGATCTGCTGGCCGCCTGCCTCGCCGCGGGTGCGGGCCCACGGGAGGCCGCCGAGGCGGTCGGGGGCTCGCTCGGCGGCCCTGTGGGGGAGCGGCTGGCCCAGGCCGCGGCGGAAGTGCGCCTCGGCGGAGAGCCGGGTGTGGCCTGGGGCCGGCTCGGCAGCCTTCCCGGGGCCGGAGGAACCGCCCGCTGCCTGGAACGCGCTCAGGCCACGGGAGTTCCGGCGGTGGAGCCAATGTCGCGGCTGGCCGCACAGCTGCGCGCGGCGCAGGCGCGGGCGGCGGGGATACGGGCACGGCGCGCGGGCGTCCTGGCGACGGCACCGCTGGGGCTTTGCTTCCTCCCCGCGTTCCTGACGGTCGGGGTGGTTCCCGTGGTGATCGGGCTGGCCGGCGGACTGATGCGGAGCCGGTGAGGACCGGCGCGATGCCGCCAAGGCGGCGTTCGGACAACGAAAGTGACGATGCGCGAAGCGAGAACCTCGCGGCGAGTAGGGGGATCAGCCATGACGACGATGACGGGCACGACGATGACGGGCACGGCAGCGATGCAGGCGACGACGGCAGCACGGACGACGGCGGAGACGCCGATGACGCCGTCGGCGAGGGCCTCGAAGGCCGCGACGTGGTGGTCACGGTGCCGGGACCGGGTGCGGGGTGCCGGCGAGGACGGGATGACGACCGCGGAGTACGCGGTGGGGACGCTCGCCGCGTGTGCGCTGGCGGCGGTTCTCTACAAGGTGGTCACCAGCGGGCCGGTGAGCGCGGCACTGCAGCAGCTGATCGTGAAGGCCCTCCATGCGACGTTCTGAGGCGGGAGGCGCGGCAGACACGGCAGCCGCCGTAGACGCGGGGTACGTGACCGCCGAGGCCGCTCTGGCGTTGCCCGTGCTGACATTCTTCGCCCTGGCTCTGCTCTGGGGCGTGATGGCGTCGGCCGCGCAGATCCAGTGTGTGGACGCGGCCCGGGCGGGGGCGCGGGCGGCGGCCCGCTCGGACCCGCCGTCGGCGGCCGTCGCCGCGGCCCGGTCGGCGGCTCCGCGTGGGGCGCGGATCTCGCTGGCGCGCGAGGGAGATCTGGTGCGGGTGCGCGTTCGGGCGGAGGCGGACGGGCCGGGGCCGCTGACGGTGCCGCTGAGCGGGGAGGCGGTGGCCCTTGCGGAGGACACGGTGGGGTGATCGGGGCATGGCGTCGGTGTGGGTGGCGGTCGTCGCGACGGCGTTCTGCGTGGTGTTCGCCGCGGTCCTGGCCCTGGGCCAGGCCGTGGCGGCCCGGCACCGCGCGGGCGGCGCGGCGGACCTGGCGGTGCTGGCCGCGGCGGATCACGCTCTGCTCGGCGAGAGCGCGGCCTGCGCTCTGGCTCGTGAGGTCGCCGCGGCGCAGGCGGCGCGGGTGGTGCGCTGCACGGTGAAGGGCGAGTTCGCGGAAGTGGCGGCGGAGGCGCGAGCGGGTCCTTACTCCGTACGGGTGCGCTCGCGCGCGGGACCGCCCGGCTAGCCCCTCAGTCCCTCCCGGGCGTTCCTCCGGGGCTCTTGGGACCTTCGGGGCCTTCGGGAGCGTCAGGGGCCTCGAGGCCGCCTTCGGGGCTCCCGGCCTCCTCGGGGTCCTCCGGGGCGGGGGCGCCGGCGAGGAGGTGGGTCAGGAGCCGGATCGCCGCCCTCTTGTCGAGCGGGTCGTTGCCGTTGCCGCACTTGGGGGACTGGATGCAGGAGGGGCAGCCGGTGTCGCACTCGCAGGAGGCGATCGCCTCGCGGGTGGCGCCGAGCCAGCGGGCGGCCGTGTGGAAGGCGCGCTCGGCGAAGCCGGCGCCGCCGGGCTGGCCGTCGTAGACGAAGACCGTCGGCAGGAGGGTGTCGGGGTGCAGGGGCACGGAGACGCCACCGATGTCCCAGCGGTCGCAGGTGGCGAAGAGGGGGAGCATGCCGATGGAGGCGTGTTCGGCGGCGTGCAGGGCCCCGCCGAGGGCCTCGGGGGTGATGCGGGCGGCGTCGAGCTGGTCCTCGGTGACCGTCCACCACACGGCACGGGTGCGCAGGGTGCGGGCCGGCAGGTCCAGCTTGGACTCGCCGAGGACCTCGCCGGTGATGAGTTTGCGACGGAGGAAGGAGACGACCTGGTTGGTGACCTCGACGGAGCCGAAGCACAGCCGCGCGTCTCCCCAGGGGATCTCGGTGGTGGTCTCGAGGACGGAGATGGCGGTGGTGTCGCGGGCGGTCGTCGAATAGGGCGGGTCGGCCTGCTCGACGAGGGCGACGGCCTCGTCCAGGTCGAGGTGGCGCACGAGGTACGTGCGGCCCTGGTGGAGGTGGACGGCGCCTTCGTGGACGGTGCTGTGGGCGGCGGCCGCGTCCACGGTGCCCAGTAGCCGGCCCGTGCCCTCCTCCACGATCTGGACGGGCTTTCCGCCGCCGCCACGGATGTCGGCGAGGTCGGCGGCGCGCTCGCGGCGGGTCCAGTGCCAGGCGGCGGCCCGGCGGCGGAGCAGCCGGCGGGCCTCGAGCTGGGAGATCACGACCATGGCCTCGGGGCCGAACAGTGACAGGTCGGATTCGGTGAGCGGCAGTTCCTCGGCCGCGGCGCACAGATGGGGGGCGAGGACGTAGGGGTTGTCCGGGTCTAGGACGGTGGATTCCACCGGTCGGCGGAACAGCGCCTCGGGGTGGTGGACGAGGTAGGTGTCCAGGGGGTCGTCGCGGGCGATGAGGACGGCGAGCGCGCCCCGGCCCGTACGGCCCGCGCGGCCGGCCTGCTGCCACAGGGAGGCGCGGGTGCCGGGGTAGCCGGACAGGAGGACGGCGTCGAGGCCGGCGACGTCGACGCCGAGTTCGAGGGCGGAGGTGGCGGCGAGGCCCAGGAGCTCGCCGGTGTGCAGGGAGCGCTCGAGGGCCCGGCGCTCCTCGGGGAGGTAGCCGCCGCGGTAGGCGGCGACGCGGGAGGGGAGGGAGCGGTCGACCGCGGCCAGGCGCTCCTGGGCGATCAGCGCGATGAGCTCGGCGCCGCGCCGGGAGCGTACGAAGGCGACGGTGCGCACGCCCTGGACGGTCAGGTCGGTGAGGAGGTCGGCGGTCTCGGCGGTGGCGGTACGGCGGACGGGGGCGCCGCGCTCGCCGTGGAGCTCGGTGAGCGGGGGCTCCCAGAGGGCGAAGACGAGCTCGCCGCGCGGAGAGGCGTCCTCGGTGATGCCGGTGACCGGCAGGCCGGTGAGGCGGCTCGCGGCGGTGGCGGGGTCGGAGGCGGTGGCGGAGGCGAGGAGGAAGACGGGGGAGGAGCCGTAGCGGGCGCAGATGCGCCGCAGCCGGCGCAGCACCTGGGCGACGTGGGAGCCGAAGACGCCGCGGTAGGTGTGGCACTCGTCGACGACGACGTAGCGCAGGGCGCGCAGGAAGGAGGCCCATCGGGGGTGGGCGGGCAGGATCGAGCGGTGGAGCATGTCGGGGTTGGTGAGTGCGTAATTGGCGTACTGACGCACCCATTCGCGTTCTTCCACGGGCGTGTCGCCGTCGTAGACGGCGGGCCGGACGCCTTTGCCCAGGGGGGCGGCCAGAGTGCGCACGGCGCGGCGCTGGTCGGCGGCCAGGGCCTTGGTGGGGGCGAGGTACAGGGCGGTGGCGCCGCGGCCGTTGGGGGCCTCGGAGCCGTCCAGGAGGGTGCTCAGCACCGGCGCGAGGTAGGCGAGGGACTTGCCGGAGGCGGTGCCGGTGGCCACGACGACGGACTCGCCGCGCAGGGCGTGCTCGGCGGTGAGCGCCTGATGGGCCCAGGGCCGCTCGATGCCCGCCGCCCGGATGGCCTCGATCACTTCCGGCCGGATCTTCTCGGGCCAGGGGGCATGACGTCCGGGACGCGGGGGCAAGTGCTCCGTATGAGTGATGCGTGCAGCCCGGCTCGGCCCGGCGGCGAGTCGGTCGAGGACCGTCCGGGGAGCGGGATGTACGCCCGCCTCCGGCGGGAGTTGATCGTTGGCCATCGACATCGAGTGTGTCACTGGAGTGACGGACAATGGCGCCAAGGCGTCGTACACGCCTGCCGGTAAGTGATTGAATGCCATCGCGGCTGCCGATCCATGGGGGGCGACCGCTCGATGCAAGGTGCTGGAGGATCCGTGGACCTGTCCCTGTCAACCGAGACCGTAGGCGACCGTACGGTTGTCCGGGTCGGTGGCGAGATTGATGTGTACACCGCGCCCAAGCTGCGTGAGCAGCTGGTCGAGCTGGTCAACGACGGTAACTACCACCTCGTCGTGGACATGGAGGGCGTCGACTTCCTCGACTCCACCGGGCTCGGCGTTCTGGTCGGCGGACTGAAGCGGGTACGGGCCCACGAGGGCTCGCTGCGGCTGGTCTGCAACCAGGAGCGCATTCTCAAGATTTTCCGTATCACCGGTCTGACCAAGGTGTTCCCGATCCACACCTCGGTCGAGGACGCGGTGCAGGCGACCGACTAGGAAGGACGCGACCGCACACGTCGCGACCGGACAAGACGGCCGGGCGGACCCGGCGGCCGGGAGGACCGGCCGGCGGCGGACGCCCGACGACAGAGCCACGCCGGGGGGTCCTGGGCCCGAGGGTCCGGCCCCTCTGCGAGTCCGCCCTCTTCCGGAAGAGGGAAAGAGGGCACGTTCCACCGAGGGGGATGGCATGGCCACCGTCGAACTTCTCTTCAGTGCCCTTCCCGAGCATGTCCGGACGGCCAGGCTGGTGGCGGCCGCGGTGGCGCGCCGGGCCGGGGTCGACGAGGCGGTGCTGGACGAGGTCCGGCTGGCCGTCGGGGAGGCGTGTTCGCGCGCCGTCGGCCTGCATGTCAGCCAGGAGATCTCCAGCCCGGTACGGGTGGTGCTGACCGAGGACGAGAAGAAGTTCTCCATCGAGGTCGCCGACGACGCCCCGCACGCGATCTCCGTGGCCGTGGCCACCCCGGGTTCCGCGGGGACCGCGCCGGCGGCGGACGACGCCGGTGGTGACGGCGAGGACGACATGGGCCTGGCCGTGATCAGCGGTCTGGTCGACGACGTCGAGGTGTCGGCGGGCGCGGACGGCGGTCTGATCCGGATGAGCTGGCCGACGACCCCGGCGTCCGCGACGCCGTAGCCCACCGGCCGCCTTCCGCTGTAGGTCTCTCGCCCCGACCGGCGTAATCCCGTCGTCGGCCCGGGTGAAAACACCTGGCTGATTCTCGATCGTGCCCGCGGAATTCCGGTCGTGGGCCCCGCCGGGTTCCGGATCTTCACGGGAAGGTCCTCGAATCGCCAGATCACCTGCCGATGATCTGCCGGTCATCTGCAGATCACCGGTGAAAGACCGGCGAAACACTGGCGAAGGGTCGGCACGACACCGGCGAAGGGCCGGCGGATCGTTTCGGGGTCCGTAGGCGCGCAGTCTCATTCCGGTTCCCGCGCTCTGTTTTGATCTCGCCATGCTCCCTACAATCCGTCCATCTTGAGCTCAGGACGCCTGAGCGTGGCGGCTGTTCCCGCGGTTGTCCCTGTGTCGCGCTGCGGCCGCACGCCCATGTGCCAAACGTCAGGGAGGACGAATGGCGGGGCCCCTTACCCCTCGACAGGTGGACTTCACTCAGAATCTCGCGGTCGAGCTGACCGACGGCAATCGCACGCTGGTGATGGTGATCGCGGCCGTCGCGATCGCGGCACTGGTGGTGGCCGTGGTACTGGTGCGACAGGTGCTCTCGGCAGGCGAGGGAACCGACGGCATGAAGAGAATCGCCGCGGCGGTGCAGGAGGGCGCGAACGCGTATCTCGCCCGGCAGTTGCGCACGCTCGGCGTGTTCGCCGTGGTCGTGTTCTTTCTGCTCATGCTGCTTCCGGCGGACAACTGGTCGCAGCGCCTCGGCCGTTCGGTCTTCTTCCTGATCGGCGCGTTGTTCTCGGCGGCCACCGGCTATATCGGCATGTGGCTGGCGGTGCGCAGCAATGTGCGGGTGGCCGCGGCGGCCCGGGAGGCGACTCCGGCCGAGGGCGAGCCCGAGAAGGACCTGACGGAGGTCGCCCACCGGGCCATGAAGATCGCGTTCCGTACGGGCGGTGTCGTCGGGATGTTCACCGTCGGCCTCGGCCTGCTGGGCGCCTCCTGCGTGGTGCTCGTGTACGCGGCGGACGCGCCCAAGGTGCTGGAGGGCTTCGGGTTCGGCGCGGCGCTGCTGGCGATGTTCATGCGGGTCGGGGGCGGCATCTTCACCAAGGCGGCCGACGTCGGCGCCGACCTCGTCGGCAAAGTGGAACAGGGCATTCCGGAGGATGACCCGCGCAATGCCGCGACCATCGCGGACAACGTGGGCGACAACGTCGGCGACTGCGCGGGCATGGCGGCCGACCTCTTCGAGTCGTACGCCGTCACGCTCGTCGCCGCGCTGATCCTCGGCAAGGCGGCGTTCGGCGACGCGGGTCTGGCCTTTCCGCTGCTCGTGCCCGCCATCGGCGTGCTGACCGCGATGATCGGCGTCTTCGCGGTGGCGCCGCGGCGCAGCGACCGCAGCGGAATGACCGCGATCAACCGGGGCTTCTTCATCTCGGCCGTCATCTCCCTCGTCCTGGTGGCGGTGGCGGTGTTCGCGTATCTGCCCTCCAGCTACGCGGACTTGACCGGCATCGAAGACGCCGACATCGCCGGCCACGACGGCGACCCGCGGGTGCTCGCGCTGGTGGCCGTGGCGATCGGCATCGTCCTCGCGGCGCTCATCCAGCAGCTGACCGGCTACTTCACCGAGACCAGCCGGCGGCCCGTACGGGACATCGGCAAGACCTCCCTCACCGGTCCCGCGACGGTCGTCCTCTCCGGCATCTCGCTCGGCCTGGAGTCGGCGGTCTACTCGGCGGTGCTGATCGCCCTCGGCGTGTACGGGGCGTTCCTGCTGGGCGGCACGTCCATCATGCTGGCGCTGTTCGCGGTGGCGCTGGCCGGGACGGGCCTGCTGACCACGGTCGGGGTCATCGTCGCGATGGACACCTTCGGCCCGGTCTCCGACAACGCGCAGGGCATCGCCGAGATGTCCGGCGACGTCGAGGGCGCGGGCGCGCGGGTGCTCACCGACCTCGACGCCGTCGGCAACACCACCAAGGCGATCACCAAGGGCATCGCCATCGCCACGGCCGTCCTGGCCGCGTCCGCGCTGTTCGGCTCGTACCGCGACGCGATCGCCACCGCCGTCGACGACGTGCACGCCAAGGCGGGCGAGATGGGGCTGAGCCTGGACATCTCGCAGCCGAACAACCTCGTCGGGCTGGTGCTCGGCGCGGCCGTCGTCTTCCTCTTCTCGGGCCTGGCCATCAACGCGGTGTCGCGTTCGGCAGGCGCGGTGGTCTACGAGGTGCGGCGGCAGTTCCGCGAGCACCCCGGGATCATGGACTACAGCGAGAAGCCGGAGTACGGGCGGGTGGTGGACATCTGCACCAAGGACGCGCTGCGCGAGCTGGCCACGCCCGGTCTGCTGGCGGTCATGGCGCCCATCGCGGTGGGCTTCTCGCTCGGCGTCGGCGCGCTCGGTTCGTATCTGGCGGGCGCGATCGGCACCGGCACGCTGATGGCCGTTTTCCTCGCCAACTCCGGTGGCGCCTGGGACAACGCCAAGAAGCTGGTGGAGGACGGGCATCACGGCGGCAAGGGGAGCGAGGCGCACGCGGCGACGGTCATCGGCGACACGGTCGGCGACCCGTTCAAGGACACCGCCGGTCCCGCGATCAACCCGCTGCTGAAGGTGATGAACCTGGTGGCGCTGCTCATCGCGCCGGCGGTGGTGAAGTTCAGTTACGGGGCGGACGCCAACCGGGGGCTGCGGATCGCGGTGGCGGCGCTGGCGATCGCCGTGATCGTGGGCGCGGTCTACGTCTCCAAGCGGCGCGGTGTGGCCGTGGACGGCGACGACGGGGAGGCCGAGCCCGCGGCCAAGCCGGTCGATCCGGCGGTGGTCTCCTGACGGTTCCTCAGTCCGGAATGTGACAGCCGTAGCGCGCCGTACGTCCCGTCGGTACCGGTCGCCAGGTGCGGCGAATGCCACGCCGTTCTTGGTGCAAATGGATCGAAAAGCGGACGTATGGTGTGCTCGGCTCCCGGCCCGTGCCGCCCGGCCGTGTAAGTTCCGGGGCCGAGAGCCATTGAAGGGACCAATCCGGTGAACAAGAAGCTTGTGGCTGCACTGTCCGGCGGGGCGGCACTTGTCCTGGCGCTGACGGGCTGCGGCGGTGGCGGCGACGACAGCAAGAAGAAGCTCGACGACTGGGCGAAGAACGTCTGCGACCAGATGCAGCCTCAGGTGAAGAAGATCCAGGAGGCCAACTCCTCGATCGCCAACGTCCAGAACGAGGAGGACTCGAAGAAGATCCAGCAGACCGACTCGACCGCCTTCCAGGCCAACGCCGACGCCTACAGGGCGCTCGGCACGTCCGTCGACCGCGCGGGGGCGCCCCCGGTCAAGGACGGCGAGACCAGCCAGAAGAACGCGGTCAAGGCGCTCAACGACCTCTCCACGGCCTACACCGGGCTGAAGAAGCGCATGGACGCGCTGGACACCAAGGACAAGGCCAAGTTCGCCGAGGGCCTCAAGAGCATCGCCACGGACATCGGCAAGCTCAGCAGCCGCAGCGACGAGGCGCTCAAGAAGCTGCAGTCCGGTGACGTCGGCAAGGCCATGGCGAAGCAGCCGGGCTGTCAGAAGTCGTCGGTCACGCCGACGCCGACCAAGAAGTGACGGCCCGGGGCGACAGCCACGCGTGACGGCATGACCTGACCGTCGAGAAGTGACCCGGGCCGCCATTCAGTTGGCTCCGCCCGGCGCCGCGCCCGCCCGCGCCGCGCCGGGCTTTCGCCATTTACCGGTGGCGCCCCGACAATGGGTCCCGTGAGTACCACGCACCTCCCCGCCGCCGATCCCACGCGCACCGCCCGGCTGCGCGACGCCCTGCTGACCGCCGCCTTCACCGCCGACGGTCTCCTCGAGCTGCTCGGCGCCCCCGCCTACGCCGCGCTCGCCCGCAGCGAGACCGTCCCCGCCCTGCGCGCCACGCGCGGCGACGGCCCGCTGGAGACCCTGGTCCGGCTCTTCCTGCTGCAGCGCCCGGTCGCCTACGGGCAGGCCGCCGCCGCGCTGCCGGTGGAGGACTGCCTGGCCGACGGCTGGCTGGTGCGCGACGCGCGGGACGAGGGCCAGGTGCGGGCGAGCGTGGACGTACGCCCGTACGGCGGTCCCGACGGCGAGGACTGGTGGATCGTCTCCGACCTGGGCTGCGCCGTCGGCGGCGCGGGCGGGATCGCGCAGGGGGCGGCGGGCCCCGCCGGTGTGGACCGCTCGGAGCTGGTCCTCGGGGTGGGCGGCGCGTCCACGACGCTCGCCGGGCTCACCGTCCGTACGCCCGTGTCGAGCGCCCTCGACCTCGGCACCGGCTCCGGCATCCAGGCCCTGCACGCCGCCCAGCACGCCGGGCGGGTCACCGCCACGGACCTCAACCCGCGCGCGCTGCACTTCGCGCGGCTCACGCTCGCACTGTCCGGCGCACCGGAGGCCGACCTGCGCCAGGGTTCGCTCTTCGAGCCGGTCGCGGGCGAGACCTTCGACCTGATCGTCTCGAACCCGCCCTTCGTCATCTCCCCCGGCGCCCGGCTGACCTACCGCGACGGCGGCATGGGCGGCGACGACCTGTGCCGCACGCTGGTGGGCCAGGCGGCCGACCGGCTCAACGACGGCGGCTACTGCCAGCTGCTGGCCAATTGGCAGCACGTGAGCGGCGAGGACTGGCGGGAGCGGCTCGCGTCCTGGGTGCCGAACGGCTGCGACGCCTGGATCGTGCAGCGGGAGGTGCAGGACGTCGCGCAGTACGCCGAGCTGTGGCTGCGCGACGCCGGCGATCACCGCACCACCCCCGAGGAGTACGCGTCCCGCTATGACGCGTGGCTGGAGGAGTTCGAGGCCCGTAAGACCAAGGGCGTCGGATTTGGCTGGATCACGCTGCGCAAGACGGGTTCCGACCGCCCCTCCGTGATCACCGAGGAGTGGCCGCACCCGGTCGAGCAGCCGCTGGGCGAGACCGTAAGGGCGCATTTCGAGCGGCAGGACTTCCTGCGCACCCACGACGACGCCGCGCTGCTGGCCGCGCACTACCGGCTGGCCGACGAGGTCGTGCAGGAGCAGGTCGGGCTGCCGGGGGCCGAGGACCCCGAGCACGTGGTGCTGCGGCAGAACAGGGGCATGCGGCGGGCGACCAAGGTCGACACGGTGGGTGCCGGGTTCGCCGGCGTGTGTGACGGCTCTCTCAGCGCGGGCCGGATCCTGGACGCGATCGCCCAGCTGATCGGGGAGGACCCCGTGCTGCTGCGCGACCGCACGCCGGAGTCCGTCCGGATGCTCGTCGGCCAGGGCTTCATCACGCCGGTGACCGGCTGAGGGGCCCTTCGGCCGACTGACGAGAAGGGGGGAAGGAGGGGTCGTGTTCGCGTCACCTTTTCCTTCCCCCGGTCCGGCCGGGTGGTGTCCCCCTTACCCACGGTGGTGTGACGGTCCGGGCGGCAGACAGGACGCTTGTCGGGTTACCGTTCGAGTGGCGTTGCGGGCTTTTTCCGTTTGACACGGGGGCGGGATGTACCGTCACACTCCGCAGCGTCACGTAACGCCCACAGAAACGCCCACACCGAGTGCCGACCGGAAGAAGAGCGAAGTTGTCCCCGACCAGCGAGACCGCACAGGGCGGCCGCCGACTCGTCATCGTCGAGTCGCCTGCCAAGGCGAAGACGATCAAGGGCTACCTCGGCCCCGGATACGTCGTCGAGGCGAGCGTCGGGCACATCCGTGACCTGCCGAACGGGGCCGCCGAGGTCCCGGCCAAGTACAAGGGCGAGCCCTGGGCCCGCCTCGGCGTGAACGTCGACGCGGACTTCCAGCCCATCTATGTGGTCAACAGCGACAAGAAGGATCAGGTCAAGAAGCTCAAGGAGCTGCTGGCCGACTCCGACGAGCTCTTCCTCGCCACGGATGAGGACCGCGAGGGCGAGGCCATCGCGTGGCACCTGCAGGAAGTCCTCAAGCCCAAGGTCCCGGTCCGCCGGATGGTCTTCCACGAGATCACCAAGGACGCCATCCAGGCCGCCGTCGCCAGCCCGCGCGAGCTGAACAAGAAGCTCGTCGACGCCCAGGAGACCCGCCGCATCCTCGACCGCCTCTACGGCTACGAGGTCTCGCCGGTCCTGTGGAAGAAGGTCATGCCGCGGCTGTCGGCCGGCCGCGTGCAGTCCGTCGCCACCCGCCTCGTCGTCGAGCGGGAGCGCGAGCGCATCGCCTTCCGCTCCGCCGAGTACTGGGACCTGACCGGCGTCTTCGGCACCGGCCGGGCGGGCGACGCGGGCGAGCCCGGCACCCTCTCCGCCCGCCTGAGCGCGGTCGACGGCCGGCGCGTCGCGCAGGGCCGCGACTTCGGCTCGACCGGGCGGCTCAAGGACGGCGCCCCGGTGCTCCACCTGGACGAGGCGAACGCCCGTGCGCTGGCCGCGGCCCTCGCCGACGCGTCCTTCGCGGTGCGCTCCGTCGAGTCCAAGCCGTACCGCCGTTCGCCGTACGCCCCCTTCCGCACGACGACGCTGCAGCAGGAGGCCTCGCGCAAGCTGGGCTTCGGCGCCAAGGCGACCATGCAGGTGGCCCAGAAGCTGTACGAGAACGGCTTCATCACCTATATGCGTACGGACTCCACGACGCTGTCCGACACGGCGGTGAACGCCGCCCGCACCCAGGTGACGCAGCTCTACGGCGCCGACTACCTGCCCGAGAAGCCGCGCACGTACGCCGGCAAGGTCAAGAACGCGCAGGAGGCGCACGAGGCGATCCGTCCTTCGGGTGATCGTTTCCGCACTCCCGCCGAGACCGGCCTGACCGGTGATCAGTTCCGGCTCTACGAGCTCATCTGGAAGCGGACCGTCGCCTCCCAGATGAAGGACGCGACCGGCAACTCCGTCACCGTCAAGATCGGTGGCCGGTCCTCCGACGGGCGCGACGCCGAGTTCAGCGCGTCCGGCAAGACCATCACCTTCCACGGCTTCATGAAGGCCTACGTCGAGGGCGCCGACGACCCCAACGCCGAGCTCGACGACCGCGAGCGCCGGCTGCCGCAGGTCACCGAGGGCGACCCGCTGACGGCCGAGGAGATCACCGCCGACGGCCACGCCACCAAGCCCCCGGCCCGCTACACCGAGGCCTCCCTGGTCAAGGAGCTCGAGGAGCGCGAGATCGGCCGCCCGTCGACATACGCGTCGATCATCGGCACGATCCTCGACCGCGGCTACGTCTTCAAGAAGGGCACGGCGCTCGTCCCGTCCTTCCTGAGCTTCGCCGTCGTCAACCTGCTGGAGAAGCACTTCGGCCGGCTCGTCGACTACGACTTCACCGCCTCCATGGAGGAGGACCTCGACCGCATCGCCCGCGGCGAGGCCCAGGCCGTGCCGTGGCTGCGCCGCTTCTACTTCGGCGAGGGCCCCGAGGGCGGCGCCGCCGACGCCGGCAACGGCGACGGCGACCACCTCGGCGGCCTGAAGGAGCTCGTCACCGACCTGGGCGCGATCGACGCCCGCGAGGTGTCCTCCTTCCCCGTCGGCAACGACATCGTGCTGCGCGTCGGCCGCTACGGCCCGTACGTCGAGCGCGGCGAGAAGGACGCGGAGGGCCACCAGCGCGCCGACGTGCCCGCCGACCTCGCGCCCGACGAGCTGACGGTGGAGTACGCGGAGGAGCTGTTCGCCAAGCCGAGCGGCGAGTTCGAGCTGGGCAAGGACCCGGAGACCGGCCACGAGATCATCGCCAAGGACGGCCGTTACGGCCCGTACGTCACCGAGATCCTCCCTGAGGGCACCCCGAAGACCGGCAAGAACGCGGTCAAGCCGCGGACGGCCTCGCTCTTCAAGTCGATGTCCCTCGACACGGTGACGCTCGAGGACGCGCTGAGACTGATGTCGCTGCCGCGCGTCGTCGGCACCGACGCCGAGGGCGTGGAGATCACCGCGCAGAACGGCCGCTACGGCCCGTACCTGAAGAAGGGCACGGACTCGCGCTCGCTCGAGAGCGAGGACCAGCTCTTCAGCATCACGCTGGAGGAGGCCCTCGCCATCTACGCGCAGCCCAAGCAGCGCGGGCGGGCCGCCGCCAAGCCGCCGCTGAAGGAGCTGGGCACCGACCCGGTCAGCGAGCGTCCGGTCGTGGTCAAGGACGGCCGCTTCGGCCCGTACGTCACCGACGGCGAGACGAACGCGACCCTGCGCCGCGACGACGACGTCGAGACGATCACGCCGGAGCGCGGTTACGAGCTGCTGGCCGAGAAGCGCGCGAAGGCCCCGGCGAAGAAGACCGCCAAGAAGGCCGCGGCGAAGAAGACGACGACGGCCAAGAAGGCTCCGGCGAAGAAGACCGCCGCGAAGAAGACGGCCGCCAAGAAGACGACGGCGACGAAGAAGGCCGCCGCCACGAAGAAGACGGCGGCGAAGAAGACCACCGCCGCCGCGGCGAAGGCGGCGGACGGCGAGTAGTCGGGCGCCATGTACGTCCTGTAGGTGTCGAGAGGGCGGTGGGCCGGATTCCGGTTCGCCGCCCTTCGGCGTTCCGTCCTTCGGCGTTCCGTCCTTCGGCGTTCCGTCCTTCGGCGTTCCGCCTTTCGGTGTTCTGCCCTTCGGCGTGCGGCCCGTCGCCGTGCGGCCTTTCGGCCGGTCGACGGGCCGTATGCGCCCGCACGTATGTTCGTTCACGCGTTCGGCGCAAGGTTCAGCATTCGGGCACTCCGGATAGGCTGGCAGGATGACGCGAGCCGAGCAGCCAACAGGGGAAACCCCCACTTCCGGAGCACTGGCGGCGGACTCCCGCGAGCGTGCCGTACGGGCCCTGCTGCGCTTCCGTCCGCTCAGGCGACTGTGGAGCGCCCAGTTCAGCGGAGGCGTCGGCGACGCCCTCGCCGTTCTCGTCCTGCTGCTGCTGTCGCTGCAGGCGGCACTGGTGGCGGGTTCGTTCGGCGGCGGGTACCGGGGCGCGGCCCTGGCCGTCGCCGCGGTCATCGCCGTGCGGCTGTTCGCGACGCTCCTCTTCGGTGCGGTCCTGCTGGGGCCGCTGTCCGCGCTCTTCGCGCCCGCCGGTCCGCTGGACCGCCGCTGGGCCATGATCGGGGCGGACGGGCTGCGGCTGGTGCTGCTCGGCCTCGCGCCGACCTGGATCGACCTCACCGAGGACAAGTCGCTCGCCCTGCTGCTCGTGACGGCCTTCGTCGTCGGCGTCGCCGAACGCGTGTGGACCGTGGCCAAGGACGGCGCCGTCCCGGCGCTGATGCCCAACGCGCCGCCGGAGGGCGACGCCGTACGCCCGCTGCCCGACCACTACGAGGCCCTGCGGCGCCTGACACTCCGTACGACCTTCGTCGCGCTGCCCCTCGCCGCGGCCGTGCTCGTCGCGATCACGCTCTTCGGCAACCTGCTGGGCGGCGCCGGCATCGAGTGGTTCCACAGCCACCAGCCCGCCCTCGGCGCGTACCTGGCGGCCGCGCTCTTCGCGGTCTCGGGCGTGATCCTGTACCTCCTGCCGCTGCCCGGCGTCCGGGAGGGCGCCCAGGCACCCCGCGTGCGCTCCCCGCTCGAGGGGATGCGCCGCCCCAAGACCGCCCAGGGCACGCCCGACACGGGCCGTACGGGCGCGATCCCCGTCCTCGTCCTGGCCTGCGCGGCCGTCGCGGGCGCGATCGCCGCGGCCGTCGGCGTCGCGGTGCTGCAGGCCGGCGAGCTCGGCGGCGGCCCCGTCGGCTTCGGGCTGCTGGTCCTCGCGCTCACCGGCGGCCCGGTCGCCGGCATCCGCGGCGCGCGCAAGGTCCTCCCCGGCTTCTCCCGGCGCCGCCTGCTGGCGCTGTCGCTCGCGCTGACCGGCCTGGCGCTGCTGGCCGGCGGCCTGGTCCCCGACCCGACGACCGTGCTGCTGCTCGTGCTGCTGGCGGGCGTCGGCGCGGGCATCGTCGCCAACACCGGGCACGCCCTGCTCGACCAGGAGACCGAGGAGAACCGCCGCGCCCGCACCACCGAGCACCTGCACGCCGTCGTCCGCGTCAGCATCGCGCTGGGCGCGGTCGTGGCCCCCGTCTTCGCCGCCCTCGTCGGCCCGCACCGGGTCGAGAGCGGCAACTTCGTCTTCGCGCACGGCGGGGCCGCCTTCACGCTGATGCTCGTCGGCGCGCTGCTCCTGCCCGTCGGCGCGCTCGTGCTGGGCAAGACGGACGACCGGCACGGAGTGCCGTTCCACAAGGACCTGCTGGACTCCCTGCGGGGCGGCGACCCGGCCGAGGGCGTCAGCACCCAGGGCTTCTTCATCGCCTTCGAGGGCGGCGACGGCGCCGGCAAGTCCACGCAGGTACGGGCGGTCGCGGAGTGGATCCGCGCCAAGGGCCACGAGGTCGTCGTCACCCGCGAACCGGGCGCCACGCCCATCGGCAAGCGGCTGCGCGCCATCCTGCTGGACGTCGCGTCGGCCGGGCTGTCGGACCGCGCGGAGGCGCTGCTGTACGCGGCCGACCGCGCCGAGCACGTCGCCTCGGTCGTACGCCCCGCCCTCGAGCGCGGCGCGATCGTCATCACGGACCGCTACATCGACTCCTCGGTCGCCTACCAGGGCGCCGGACGCGACCTGTCGCCGACCGAGATCGCCCGCATCTCGCGCTGGGCCACCGACGGGCTCGTACCGAACCTGACCGTGCTGCTGGACGTCTCGCCGGAGACCGCGCGCGAACGCTTCACCGAGGCCCCCGACCGGCTGGAGTCCGAGCCGGCGGAGTTCCACCAGCGCGTGCGCACCGGCTTCCTGACGCTGGCCGCCGCCGACCCGGCGCGGTACCTGGTCGTGGACGCCGGCCAGGAGCCAGAGGCCATCACCAAGGTCGTACGCCACCGGCTCGATCAGACGCTGCCCCTCTCCCAGGCCGAGATCGAGGCCCGCGAGGCGGCCCGCAAGGCCGCCGAGGAGGAGGCCCGGCGCAAGGCCGAGGAAGAAGCCGCGCGCAAAGCCGAGGAGGCACGCCTGGAGCGCGAGCGCCAGGAGCAGCTGGCCCGGCTGCGCGCCGAGGAGGAGGCCCGCAAGCTGCGCGAGGCCGAGGAAGCCCGGCGACGCGAGGAGGAACGCCAGGCGGAAGAGGCCCGGCAGCGCGCCGAGGAAGCCCGCCGGAAGGCCGAGGAGGAGCGCGAGCGCCGCGAGGCGGAGGAGCGCGCCCGCGCCGCCGAGCAGGAGCGGCTGCGCAAGCAGGCGGCCGAGGAGGCCCGGCTGCGCGCCGAGGCCGAGGAGCGGCGCCTGGAGAAGCAGCGCAAGGCGGAGGAGGCCCTGCTGAGGGCCGAGCGGGCGCGGATCGCGGCGGAGGCTGCCTCGGCCGCGGAGGCCGCTGCGGCGGTCGCGGCTCTCGCGGCTGGTGCCGGTGCGGGTGCTGGTGCTTCTGTGGCGGGTGCGGACGAGGCGCCGACGGTCGAGCGGCCTTCGCTGCGCAAGCCGGGCAGTGGCTCTCAGGGTGGTGCGGACGCGCCGACCGTGGAGACGCCGGTGCCGGGCGCGACCGGGGCGCGGGACGCGGCGGAGGCGCCTACGGTCGAGCGGCCGTCCCTGCGGAAGCCGGAGGCGCCGGAGGCGCGGGACGGCGGTGCTCCGGCGCCCCGTGCGGCCGACCCCCGGGGAGCGTGGACGGCGAAGCCGTCCGCTGCGGCCGGTGAGACGCCCGCTCCGCGGGCGTCCGAGGACGCGCGGTCGGCGGTGCGCCCGCCGGTCGTCGGGACCGCGGCGCTCCGTAAGACGGCCAGTGCGCATGACGCCGTCGGCGGCGGCGCGGAGAACGCGCGGCACGTGGAGAACGCGGGGGACGCCCCCACCGTCGAGACGCCGGCCCCGCGCCGGTCCGGCGGATCGCGTGGCGCCCAGGGCGCCAAGCCTGCCAAGCCTGCCAAGGGTGCGAAGGGCGCGGAGGACGAGACGGCGGTCCTGCCGCCTGTCCGGGACGCCGAGGACGAGACGGCGGTCCTGCCGCCTGTCCGGGACGCCGAGGACGAGACGGCGGTGCTGCCCCCCGTGGCCGCCGCCGAGGACGAGACGACCGTGCTGCCGCCGGTGATCACCGGCAATCCGGTGATCCAGCGCGTCACGTGGGGCGTCGAGCCCCCGGCGGGCGCCGCCGGCTCGGAGTCGGAGGAGACGACGGTCCTGCCGAAGCCGGCCACTCCGCCCGTACCGGCCGCCCGGCCGGAGAACCCGGCGGACCGGGTGCCGGACTGGCTGTTCCGGCCCGAGGACGGCGACGGCGGCGAGGCCGGCGCCGAGGCGCGGCCGGGGGCGCGGGACGGGTCCGAGCCCACCCGCGAGCTGCCGCCCGTCGCCGACGACGACGGTACGGGCCGGCCGGTGCGCAAGGCGCGCCGTCGGCCCGAATGGGCGGACGACGAGGCCCCCACCCTGGCGGACGACCTCCTCGGGCGCCGGAAGAAGCGGGCGAAGGGCGACGAGCGCGACCGCGACTAGGGCCTGTGCCGACCCGTCGGACACCCCCTAGGGCGGCGCGGACCACGCCCTCGTACACCGGGCGGCCCTCGGCCGACGGTCCGCTTTGTCAGTGGCGTGTCCCACAATGGGTAACCGCAGGACGGACAGCGCGGAGGACAGCCATGGCGGTGTGGGACGACCTGGTCGGCCAGGACCGGGTGATCGAGCAGCTCGCCGCTGCCGCGCGCGACGCCGACGCGCTCGTCACGGCGGAGGCCGCTCCCGGCGGGCCCGGAGCCGGGCCAGGGGGCGCGTCGAAGATGACGCACGCGTGGCTGTTCACCGGCCCGCCCGGCTCGGGGCGGGCCACCGCCGCCCGGGCCTTCGCGGCCGCGCTGCAGTGCGTCAGCCCGGACCGCGCGTACGGCGGACCCGGCTGCGGTTTCTGCGACGGCTGCCACACCTCTCTGGTGGGCACGCACGCGGACGTCGAGGTCGTCCGTACGGACGTGCTCTCGATCGGCGTCAAGGAGACCCGCGAGCTGGTCCGGCGCGCCCAGCTGTCGCCCGCCGGCGGCCGCTGGCAGGTGATCGTCCTGGAGGATGCGGACCGGCTCACCGAAGGCGCCGGCAACGTCCTGCTCAAGGCCGTGGAGGAGCCCGCTCCGCGCACGGTGTGGCTGCTGTGCGCGCCCTCCTTGGAGGACGTGCTGCCGACGATCCGCTCCCGCTGCCGCTCCCTGACGCTGCGTACGCCGCCCGCCGGCGCCGTGGCGGACATCCTCGTGCGCCGGGACGGCATCGAGCCGGAGCTGGCGGCCCAGGCCGCCCGGGCCACCCAGGGCCACATCGGCCGGGCCCGCCGGCTCGCCACCGACGAGCGGGCCCGCGCCCGGCGTGCCGCGGTGCTCAAGATGCCGCTGCGGGTCGCCGACATGGGCGGTGCCCTCAAGGCCGCCCAGGAGCTGATCGACGCCGCCGCCGAGGACGCCAAGCAGGTCGCGGAGGAGGTCGACACCAAGGAGACCGAGGAGCTGCGCGCGGCGCTCGGCGCCGCGGCGGGCACCGGCGGCCGGCTGCCGCGCGGCACGGCCGGCGCGATGAAGGACCTCCAGGACCGGCAGAAGCGCCGGGCGACCCGTACCCAGCGCGACAGCCTCGACCTGGCCCTGACCGACCTGACCGGCTTCTACCGCGACGTGCTGGCGATACAGCTCGGCTCGCGCGTCGAGCTCGCCAACACCGACGCCCGCGACACCCTGGAGCGGATCGCCGCCGGCTCCCGGCCGGAGGCCACGCTGCGCCGCATCGAGGCGATCGTCGCCTGCCGCCGGGCCCTCGACCGGAACGTGGCTCCCCTGCTGGCCGTCGAGGCGATGGCGGTGGCGCTCAGAGCGGGCTGAGGCCCCGGAAGGGCGAGGGGGCGCGTGGGTGCGTGAGTAATACGGGCGGGGCGGGGCAGACCGCAGGTTGGGTGATTCCTCACTCGTATGAGGACTAGTGGCCGGTAAGCCTGGCCAAGGCGGGTATCCGTCCGGATACGCTCCGTAAAGCCCGCATGTGGTGCGTGATGCGCGTCATGTGCGAGATGCCGCCTGCCTCCCACCCGTGAGGGACCCGCCGATGGACACCAGCCGCCTGCTCCGTACATCCGGCACGCTCGTCGCGACCGCGGCCCTGCTGATCTCGGCAGCCGTCGCGGGAGGCGCGGTGCCGGGCGCGAGCGCGGCGGGATCCGGCAGAGCGCGGGACGCGGCGGCCGACGCGCCGGCGCCCCCGCTGGAACCCCTGCCCGGCGCGCTGCCCGCCGCCCTGCGCCCGTACTACGCCCAGAAGCCGGCCTGGCGCCCCTGCGCCGGCAAGGGCGGTTCCGGCTTCGAATGCGCCACGCTGCGCGCCCCCCTGGACTACGCCGAGCCGAAGGCCGGGGACGTCAGACTCGCGGTCTCCCGCAAGAAGGCCACCGGCCCCGGCAAGCACCTCGGCTCGCTCATGGTCAACCCCGGCGGCCCGGGCGGCTCCGCGATCGACTTCCTCCGCGGGTACGCGGCCGCCGGCTACCCCGCGCCCGTCCGCGCCCGGTACGACATGGTGGCCATGGACCCGCGCGGCGTGGCGGGGAGCGAGCCGGTCCGGTGCCTGTCCGACGAGGAGATGGACGACTACGCCCAGGTCGACCAGACCCCGGACGACTCCTCCGAGGTCCGCGAACTGGTCGCCGCGTACAAAAAGTTCGCGGCCGGCTGCGCGACCCGCTCCGGCCGGCTCCTGCGGCACGTCTCGACCGTCGAGGCCGCCCGCGACATGGACATCTTCCGCGCCGCCCTCGGCGACGAGAAGCTCCATTACGTCGGCGCCTCCTACGGCACGTTCCTCGGCGCCACCTACGCCGGGCTCTACCCCTCCCGCGTCGGCCGGCTCGTCCTCGACGGCGCGCTGGACCCCTCGCTCGACCAGGAACAGATCAACCGCGACCAGAACGCCGGCTTCCAGACCGCCTTCGCCTCCTTCTCGCAGGACTGCGCCCAGCGCGACGACTGCCCCCTCGCCTCGGGCGGCCGCACGGAGGTCGCGGCGGTCCGGCTCAGGTCCTTCTTCGACCAGCTCGACCGCCACCCCCTTCCCACCGGCAAATCCCGCGAGCTGACCGAGAGCCTGGCCACCACCGGTGTGATCTCCGCCATGTACGACGAGGCGTCCTGGCCGCTGCTGCGCAAGGCCCTGCGCGACGCCCAGCACGGCGACGGCGCCCTCCTGCTGCGCCTGTCCGACGCCTACTACGAGCGCGACGAGCACGGCGCCTACAGCAACCTCATGCCCGCCAACTCCGCCGTGAACTGCCTCGACCTGCCCCCGGCCTTCAACGGCCCGGCGGGCGTCCTGCGGGCCCTCCCCGACTTCGAGAAGGCGTCCCCCGCCCTCGGCACGAGCTTCGCCTGGTCCGCCCTGACCTGCGCGTACTGGCCGACGCAGGCCACCGGCTCCCCCCATCGCATCACCGCCGCGGGCGCCGCCCCCATCCTCGTCGTGGGCACCACCCGCGACCCCGCAACCCCTACCCCTGGGCCCGCGCCCTCGCCTCCCAGCTCTCCTCCGGCCGCCTGCTGACCTACGACGGCGACGGCCACACCGCCTACACCCGCGGCAGCTCCTGCGTCGACTCCGCCGTCAACGCCTACCTCCTCACCGCCACCGCGCCCCCGCCTCCCGTAAATGCTCCTGACCTGCGAGCTCCCTCCCCGGCCGCCGTGTACGGAGCACCCCCGGAACCTGTGTAGACTTGGCCGCGCTGCTGATGCCGACCTCGGTTTCCGGCAGCTTGCCGCCTTAGCTCAGTTGGCCAGAGCAACGCACTCGTAATGCGTAGGTCTCGGGTTCGAATCCCGAAGGCGGCTCAGACGAAGCCCTGGATCACTCCGTGATCCAGGGCTTCTTTTGTCGTTCACTCCGTCCAGTCGCCCAGGTAGTCGATCTCCGAGGTCAGGCGGACGCCCGTGTGGTGGAGGACGTGGGTGCGGACGTGGGTGACGGCCTGGGCGAAGGCGGTGGCGGTGGCGCCTTCGTCGGCGACGAGGGTGGGGTGGAGGGTGGAGACGCGGACGCCCTGGGTGAGGGGGTGCCGAGGGTGAAGCCGGAGTGCTGGATGAGCCAGCCGGCGCTGACGCGGGTGGAGCCGTCGGGGAAGCGGTTGACGGGGGCGCCGTGGGCGCGGAGGGCGGTGGCCTGGGCGGGGGTGACCTCGGGGCTGAGGAAGACGCTGCCGACCGAGCGGCGGTCGGGGGCGTCGGGGTCGAGGACCATGCCCTTGCCCCGGCGGACGGTCAGGACGGCGCCGGCGGCTTCGGCGAGGGGCACGCGGGTGCCGCGGGGGACGCCGAGTTCGGCGGCGACGGCGCCGTAGGAGACGGGGGCGCTCAGGGCGGACCGGCGCAGGGCGAAGGTCAGGGTGAGCAGGGTCCAGCGGCGGGTGTGCTTGAAGAGGCTGGTGCGGTGGCCGAGGCGGCAGGCGGCGGCGTCGAGGGTGACCCGGCGGCCCTGCTGCCAGTCCCAGGCGGTGACATGGCGCAGGGTGTCGGCGACCTCCTGGCCGTAGGCGCCGACGTTCTGGACCGGGGTGGCGCCCGTGGTGCCGGGGATGCCGGTGAGCATCTCCATGCCGGTGAGGCCTTCGGCGACGGTGAGGGCGACCAGGTCGCCGAGCGGGTGCCCGGCCTGGACGTCGAGGAGCAGGCCGTCGTCCGGGGCGGTGCCGGCGACGCGTACGCCCTTGGTGGCCATCCTCAGGACGGTGGGGGTGCAGCCGGCGTCGGCGGCCAGGACGTTGCTGCCCTCGCCGAGGGTGACCGGCGGGCCGGGGCGGGTGGCCGCGAGGGCGGCGAAGTCGGGGAAGTCCGCCGGGTCGTGCAGCTCGGCGACGACGGAGGCCGGACCTCCGATGCCCAGGGTCGTCATCGAGGCGAGCGGTAACGCGTGGGTGACGTGCATGGATTCCTTCTGCCTAACTGGCCGCGCGAGGGCTGTCCTCCTCCTGGGGCCGGTCCGCCCTCAGGAGGTCGTCGGTCCGCTGCACGATCGTCCGGGCCGCCGCGCTGTCGAAGCGCAGGAAGCGTCCGCGCAGTTCGGACAGCCGGGCGGTGGCGCGCAGCGAGGTGACGGTGTCGGTGAGGTCCAGGGCGTCCCCGGCGGCTTCCGCGGCGCCGTCGACCTCGCCGCGGGCGAGCCGGGCCTCGGCCAGGGAGGCGCAGTGCAGCAGCCGGTTGCGGGGCTGGCTGTCGCCGAGCAGTTCGATGCCGTGCTGGAGGTGCCACTCGGCCTGCCGGGGGCGTCCGATCTCCAGCCAGGCGCGGCCGGCGTCGGCCACCATGACGGCGGGGGAGAGCCAGTACGCCCAGGGGGCGTCGGCGGGCGGGCCGCCGGCCTGGGAGAGTTCGGCGGCCTCCTCCAGGGCCCGTCGGCAGCCTGTCTCGTCGCCGAGGCCGGCGTGCGCCCTGGCCTGGCGGGTGGCGAGCAGGGCCTGGGTGATGCCGGGTTCCTCGCCGGCCGAGCCCTTGCGGGCGATGCGGATAAGCCGCAGCGCCTCCTCGCCCCGGCCCGACCAGGCGGCGCGGTAGCTCATGCAGGAGATGACGTAGGCGGCCAGGGAGCGGTCGCCGGCGGTGCGCGCGGCGTCCAGGGCGGTCAGGAAGCAGGAGCGGCTGCGCCGTTCGAGGCCGAGGTCGGCGGCGAGCCAGCCGGCGAGCTGGGCGAGTTCGGCGATGATGCCGTGCAGGCGGACGCCGGTGGAGGCGGGGTAGGCGTAGTCGGCGGCCATCTTGCGGGCCCACCGCAGGTCCTGCAGCGCCCAGTCCATCACCAGCCCGCCGTGGGAGCTGTCGTCCAGGAGGCGGAGCTGGCGTATGCGGGCGGTGAGCATGTCCAGCGCCTCGACGGGTATCTCGGCGCCGCGCATGCGCGTGGGCGGCGCGTTCTCGTCGCCGAGCAGCCAGTCGACGGCGGCGGGAAGCGGGTCCGGCAAGGGGGGTTCGGGGGCCGGGTCCGGTATCCCGGTGGAGGTCGCCCCGCGCGGGTCCGGGACGAGCGAGGGGCGGGCCTGGCGGGCGGACGGCGGGAAGTGCTGGGGCCACAGCGCGCCGACGGTGATGTGCTCGCCGAGGCGCTCGGAGAGGATCGTGGCGACGACGTGGGGGAGCCGGCGCCGGGGCAGGGCGCCCTTGAGCCAGTTGTAGGGCGCCTTGGCGCTGATGGTGCCGGGGCCGCACTTCCTGTTGATCTCGCGGGCCAGCTGTTCAGGGGTCCAGGAGAGGAGCTGCAGGCAGGAGGCGAGTACGGAGGTGCCGCCGGCTTCCATCGCTCGCTCCCCCGCCCTTCGCGGACGCTTGTGAACGTAACCAGGCATTCCCCTTACCCGTGTGGTCAATCTGTGACGGCAGCCACAGATGGTGACTCATCGTGCGAAGCATGCGAACCGGCGACCGGACGCGGCCGCAGCACGAGCCAGTAGAGGACCACCCCTGCCGCCAGCATGCCGTCCGCGAAGAGGAAGGGGGCGTGGAACGAGCCGGTCGTCTGCGCCAGCCAGCCGGTGAGCAGCACGCCGCACGCGGTGGCGGCGGTGTTGGCGAAGTTCATCAGCCCGCTGACGGCTCCCACCGCGCCCTCCGGGGCGAGCAGGCCGGGCAGGCTCCAGGCCACGGGGGCGGCCACGGCCAGGCCCGCGAGCGAGAGGGACATCCAGGCGACGGCCATGCCCGGGGAGCCGGCCGTTCCGGCCGCGCCGATCGTCGCGCCGCAGGCCAGGCCCGCGACGAGCACCCACCGGCGGACGGCCCACGGGTCGCGGCCGCTCCGTACGAGGTGGTCGACCAGCCAGCCGCCGAGCAGCAGTTCCGCCACGGTGGCGACGGCCCAGGGGACCATCGAGTAGAGGCCGGAGGCCAGCAGCTTGACGTGAAACTGCCGTTGGAAGAACGCCGGCATCCAGGTGAGCACGATGTTGATCGTGTAGCCGTAGCAGGCGAAGCCGAGCGAGAGGGCCCAGATCCGGCGGGAGCCCAGCGCCCGGCGCAGCCCTCCGGCCCGGGGCCGGTCGGCGTCCCGCGCCCCGCCCCGGAGGATGAACTCCCGTTCGGCCGCGCCCAGCAGGGGGTGCTCGGACGGATCGCGGTAGCCGATCCACCACACCGCCGTGAACAGCAGGCTGAGCACCGAGGTGAACAGGAAGCCCGCCCGCCAGCCCCATTCGCTCATCACGAACGCGAGCACCGGGAAGGCCACCATGTTGGCCAGCTTGGTCGCGCCGTCGAAGAGAGCCGTCGCCATGCCGCGCTCGTCCACGGGGAACCAGGCCGCGGTCGCCTTCGAGGCGCCGACCATCGACGGCCCCTCCGCCACGCCCAGCAGCAGCCGGGCCGCGATCACCGTCCCCAGCCCGCCGGCGATCGCGGTCAGCAGACCGGCGACCGACCACAGCAGCGAGGCGATACGGGTGAGCCGGGAGATGCCCAGCATGTCGACGAGGAGGCCGGCGGGCAGCTGCACCAGGCAGTACGACCAGGTGAACGCGGACAGGACGATGCCCAGCTGGGCGAGGTCGAGCCCGAAGTCGGTGGCGATGGAGGAGCTCGCGACGGACAGGGCGGTGCGGTCGACGAAGTTGACCAGGATGCCGCCGGCGATCAGCCCTCCGATCGCCCAGCGCGTACGTCCCCCGGATCCAGCCACCGGCCCCGCTCCTCCCCTCCGTGGACGCGCCACTCGCCCCGCCGGTCAGGCCCGACCTGACCAAGCTGACCGAACTGACCGCCGCCACGCCTTCAGAAAGGATCTCAGGTGCGCTGGAGTGGGATCACCAGTCAGGACGCGCACGGGGGAGTTGAAGCCATGTCCGATGTATTGGCGAGAACCGAGTTCGTGCCCGTGGGGATGCTGCTGCCGGCCGACTCCCCGCGTCTCGCCGGCGAGAACGTCCGGCACACCCGGATGCTGGCCGAGTCCGGCGGGGCCCTGCCGCCGATCGTCGTGCACCGGCCCACCATGCGCATCGTCGACGGCGTGCACCGCCATCGCGCCGCCCAGCGCCGCGGCGACGCGCGCATAGAGGTGCGGTTCGTGGAAGGGACGCCGGAGGACGCGTTCGTCCTCGCCGTCCGGCTGAACACCACGCAGGGCATGCCGCTCACCCATGAGGACCGTACGGCCGCCGCCGCACGCATCCTCGTCAGCCACCCGCACTGGTCGGACCGGCGCATCGCGGCGCTCACCGGCGTCTCCGCCAGCGTCGTCGCCCAGCGGCGGCGCTCCATAGGCCGGGACAAGGGCCTGAGCGCGCGGACGGGACGCGACGGGCGGGTCCGCCCGCTCAACGCGGCGGACGGGCGCCGGCGCGCCGTGCAGTACATCACCGACCGGCCCGGGGCGTCCCTGCGGGAGATCGCCCAGGTGGCGGGGGTGGCCGTGGCCACCGCACGGGACGTGCGCGAGCGGCTGCGCCACGGCGAGGACCCGGTGCCGGCGAAGTTGCGCGCCGCGGAGGGCAGTACGGGCGATGAGATGCCGATGCCCTTCGACAGCGGCTCCGCCATGCGCCGCGACCCCTCGCTGCGCTTCTCCGAGTCCGGCCGGACCCTGCTGCGGCTGCTGAGCTTCCGCTCCCTGGACGGCGAGAAGCTGCGCTGGCTCGCCGAGAGCGTGCCGCCGCACCGCACGGCCGACGTGGCCCAGGCCGCGCGACGCTGCGCCGAGCAGTGGCTGAAATTCGCCCGCGACATCGAGCAGCGGGGTTCGGAGCGGCGCTCGGCGGCGCGGGGCGAGCTCAGCCGTTCCTGAAGCGGTTCCCGGAACCGCCCTCAGCCGCTCCCGAAGCCGTGGCCCGGACCGACCCCCACCGGTCCGGGCCACGGCGCTCCCGGCCGGGCCGTGACGCGGCCCGGCCGGGGGTGTCTCAGGAGGTGGCGTCCGTACCGGCGAACTGCCCGGGCTTGCGTCCCTCGCCGGACGGGCCGCGATAGCACTGGGCTATGGGCAGCCAGCGGGCCGCCTCGTCGCCCGTGGCGACGAGGGCGAGGTCGTCGGGGTGCCGGCGCCGGGTCGCCAGGAGGCAGAGGTCCAGGGCGGGCCCGCTGATCTTCTGTGCGGCGTCGGCGGGGCCGAACTCCCAGCGGGTGCCGGAGGGCGCGGTCAGCTCGAAGCGGAAGGGCTCGCTCGGCGGTGTCAGACCCCGGGAGAGGTAGCCGAAGTCCCGGGTGAGGGCGATGAATCCGGCAAGGTGACGGAGCCGGTCGGTGGGCTCGGGGCGGACGCCGACCGCGCCGGCGATGTCCTGACCGTGCGCGAAGACCTCCATGTGCCCGGCGCAGGCCAGCACGGCCGGCGGGAGCGGGTTGACCAGCCACGGCACCACCTGCCCGGCGGGCACCGCCGCCAGGGCCGCCACCGACGCCTCGGCCGAGGCCCGCCAGCGGGCCAGCACCTGCTCGCGGGTCATGGCGCGGTACGGCTGGAGGGCCGCGTTCACCGCGCCGTCGAAGTCGCGCGCCGCGCCGGCGGCCATCGCCTTGAAGGCCTCCGGGTCGCTCGCCGCCGTGCCGGCCGCGTCGAAGATGAAGGTCAGGTGGGCGATCTGGTCGGCCACGGACCAGCCCGGCGCGGGTGTTTGCGCGCGCCACTTCTCGTCGTCGAGGCCGGCCACGAGCCGGTCGAGGTCGTCGATGGCGGCGGTCAGGTCCTTCAGTACGTCCTGGACGTTGTCCATGTGCGGATTCCCTTCAGCGAACTTCATTGGTCTTCAGTCGACTTCGGTCATCGGAGGGCGAGCCGGGCGCCGGCCCGCCGGGCCGCCGTGAACGCGGCCCACGAGGTGAGTTCGATCAGCGGCCGGTCGCCGGGGCGGCGGGCCCGGAAGGCGGCGACGGCGTCCGGGCCCGCCCGGTAGGAGGCCAGCGCGGTCAGCAGGGCCAGCCGGCCCGCCGGGCGCAGTGTCGGCGGCAGGCCGTCCGCCGCGGCCTCGGCCCGGAGGGGTCCGGGGCGGTCCGGCGGCCCGGCGGCCGCGTCGGCCAGGGCGTCGTGGACCAGCCGGCGTACGGGCTCCGGCACCGAGCGGTCGCCCGCGGCGTCGGCGGCCGCGGCGGCCCGGGCGAAGGCCCCCGCGACGGCGGGCCGCCCCGCCGCCCAGGCCAGGTCGGGCGGCAGGGGCGCGGCGGGCAGCAGCCCCAGCGAGTCGCCGGGCGCGGGGGCGCCGGGGGCCGGCGGGCGCGTGACGCGGCTGACGGCCCGCAGCATTCCGCCGCGCAGGGCAGCGGGGGCGAGCGGCGGTACGGGCGAGTCGCGCAGGAAGAGGTTGACCATGCGGTTGAGGTAGTGGAAGGTCACCGCCACGCCGACGACCTCCGGCGCGTCCTCGTCCGGGAACGGGCGCGGCCCGCCGCGCCGGGCCCAGGCCGAAAGGCGCCCGGCCGCGTCGTCCGGCGGCAGCGTGCGCACCTGGGCCCGGTGCACGTCGACGCAGTAGGGGCAGGAGTTGTCCCGCGAGACGCCGGTGGCGACCGCCTCCTTGGCGGCGCGGCTCACCCGGCCGTCGGCGAGGAGGGTCTCGCGGAGCATCAGCCAGCAGGCGGCGAGGGACTCGGGCGCGGGGGAGTGCAGGGCCAGCGGCGGCGCGAGCAGCCCGAACTCCCGCTCGGAGGCGGCGTACACGGTGGCGACCGTGCCCTCGGCGGCGCCCTGCGGCACCGCCCGTACGTGCCGGATCTGTGCCAGCGAGCCGCGCAGCGCCGTGCGGACGAGCGTTCTCGCCGCGGTCGCCGCGGTCATCGTGCGGAGACCACGGGCAGCACGCCGCGCCGCCCGGCCGTCGAGCCGTCGGGCGCCGGGGCGCCGTAGGCGACCTTGACGCCCCGCTCGCGGGCGGCGCGCACGATGCCGGGCACGGCGCGTTCGGCGAGCGCGGCGATGGTCATGGCGGGGTTGACCGTCAGGGCGCCGGGCACGGCCGAGCCGTCGGTGACGAAGATCCCGGGGTGGCCGCGCAGTTCGTGGCGGTCGTCGAGGGCGGAGGTGGCGGGGTCGTCGCCGATGCGGCAGGAGGCGAGCGGGTGGACGGTGTAGGCGCCGACGACGTCGTTGGTCCAGGGCAGGACGGTGGCCAGCCCGTCCTTCTCCAGGATCTCCTTCACCTCGGCGTCGGAACTGGCCCAGCCGCGCAGGGTGTTCTCGGTCGGTACGTACCGCAGCGAGCCGCGGCCGAGCATCTGCTGCGAGATGCGGTGGGCGTTGCCGGTGGCCGGGGGCGGGCCGAAGACGCCCTCGTTGTCGTCCTCGCTCATCGTGAAGATCGTCAGCCAGGAGCGCCACCGCTCGAGCATCTTCCGCTTCTCGGGGCCGAACCATACGGGCCCGTCGGCGCCGGCCGTCTGGGCGAGGATGGTGCCGAGGCCGGGTGGGAAGTAGAGCTGTTCGAGTGAGTAGCGGGAGAACTCCGGCAGCGAGCCGTCGAGGCGGTCCCAGCTGGCGGCGGTGGGTCCCCTGCCGATGTGGTTGGCCTCGTACGCGGTGCCGTCGGGGCGGGTGAGCCCGAGGACCTCGGCGACCTTGTCCTCGTCGAGGACGGCGGTGTTGAGGCGTTCGCCGTTGCCGGAGAAGTAGCGGCCGACGGCCCGGGGCATGGAGCCGAGGGCGGCCTCGCTGCGCTGGAGGATGACGGGGGTGGCGCCGGCCCCGGCCGCCAGTACGACGAGCTTGGCGTCGATGGTGCCGCTCTCGCCGTGGACGCGGTAGTCCTCCTCGTCGATGAGCGTGTAGTGGGCGCGGAAGCCGCCGTCGTCGGTCCTCGAGAGGTACTGCACCTCGTGCAGCGGCCGGATCTCGGCACCGTGGGCGAGGGCGGCGGGCAGGTAGTTGAAGAGCAGCGACCGCTTGGCGTCGAAGCGGCAGCCGGCCATCATCCAGTTGCAGTTGACGCACTTGTCGCCGTCGATGGCCACGGGCAGGGGGTTGGCGGTGCGGCCGGCGTGGTGGCAGGCGGCCGCCCACAGTCCGCCCGCGTAGGTGACGTCGTTCCAGTCCTGGCGGGTGACGGGCATGGCCTCGGCGACCCGGTCGTACCAGGGGTCCAGGGTGTCGCGGCTGATCGCCGCCGGCCACATGCGCCGGCCGATGCTGCCGTGCCGGTCGAAGACGAACCGGGGGGCGCGGGGCATCGCCGCGAAGTAGACGACGCTGCCGCCGCCGACGCAGTTGCCGCCGAGCACGCTCATGCCGTCGCCGACGACGAAGTCGAAGGCGCGGGTGTAGGAGGAGCCGAGCTTGTAGTCCTGCTCGAAGTCGGCGCTTTCCAGCCACGGACCGCGTTCGAGGACGGTGACCGAGGCGCCGCCCGCGGCGAGGTGGTAGGCGGCGATCGCGCCGCCGAAGCCGCTGCCGACGACGAGGATGTCGGTGCGTTCGGTGCTGCTCATGCCGGGCTCCCTGAGGGTGTCGTGTCGGGGTGCAGGCGCGCCAGCGGCCGGCCGTAGGAGTGGTCGGGGTAGCGCCACAGGCCGTCGGGGTCGGGCCGGCGCATGCCCATGACGGCGAGGCCCGGATGGCCGGCGGCGATCGCCTCGGCGGTGTGCAGGTGGGCGGCCGAGTCGAAGGCCATGTTGCAGAACAGCGCGAGCAGCACCCAGAATTCGCGCTCGGGGTGGCCGGGAGCGGTCAGCCGCCGGACGAGGGCCGCGCGGTGGCCGGGTGGGAGCGCCTCGAAGGCCGGTGACGTGCCGTCGGGCGGCAGCGCGTGCTCGTCGGCGTGGGACCGGGCGTGCTCGTCGAGCAGCCGCGCGAGTTCGTCCAGGTCCTGGGAGATGCCGGTGGCGTCCCAGCGCAGGAGCTCCAGGGCGCCGGCCGCGGCCGCGCCGTCGAGGATGGTGTCCGCGTACGCCTCGAGCGTCCGCGCCGTGTGCTGCTCGTCCGGTATCTTCCGGTCACTCAACTCCGCCTCCACTGCGTGGATATGGCTTTCGGTGTGCCGGTAATAGGCTGGGGGCGCGGGCGCGCCCAGGTTACCGGCGAGTTCGGAAGGAATCGTTCCGAATTCCCTCGGTGCAAACCCGTTTGAAATTCTTGCCAAAAACCGGCCAGCCGGTAGGCTCTGACCGATCAAGGCCGGGCCGCCGTCGCGTGCGCCTGCCCGGTCCGCTCCACCGTGAAGTACGGCCCGCTCGAAGAACCGATCATGCGAGGCAAGAACGAACCACGGGGGACAGTATGGAAAGAGCCGACGTCGGTGTGCGCTACGCCTATTCGGTGCGAATCGACAACCTCCTTCCCGCGGATTCACCGCGGCTGAACGGACTGGACGAGGAACACGCGCGCCAGCTGGCGGAGAAGGAATCGGAATTACCGCCGATCCTCGTCCACCGGACGACCCTGCGGGTCATCGACGGAATGCACCGGATACGCGCCGCCGAACTGAACGGCCGCTCGGAGATCGCGGCCACGTTCTTCGACGGCTCCGCCGCGGAGGCCTTCCTCCGCTCGGTCGTCGCCAACATCTCGCACGGACTCCCCCTGTCGATGGCCGACCGCAAGGCCGCGGCGGCCCGGATCCTGACCTCGCACCCCCTCCTCTCCGACCGCGCCGTCGCCGCCTACACGGGCCTGGCCGCCCGGTCGGTGGGAGCCGTGCGACGGCGTTCAGCCGCGGATTCGCTGCAGGTGAACGTCCGTATCGGCACCGACGGCAAGCCGCACCCGCTCAACCGCGCCGCCGGCCGCATCCGGGCCTCGGAGGTCATCGCCGAGCGGCCCGACCTGCCCCTTCGCGAGATCGCCAGGGTCGCCGGCATCTCCGTGGGCACCGCGCACGACGTCCGCACCCGGCTGCGCCGCGGGGAGGCCCCCGTCCCCGCGACGCGCGCCGCGACCGGCGACGGCGCCGTCGCCGGACGCGTGCGGACGACCGCGCGGACGGGACGGGACGAACACGACGGCACACGAGATCCTCATTTCACGCTGCGCAGGCTCGCCGGCGACCCCTCGCTGCGGCAGAGCGAGTCGGGCCGGGAACTGCTGCGCTGGCTGCACACTCAGGTCGCCATGGGCGACGACTGGAAAAGGCGGATGGACGCCGTTCCGCCGCACTGCGCGGACGCCGTGGCCGAACTGGCCCGGCAGTGCTCGGACACCTGGCGGCAGATCGCCCGGGAAATGCACCGCCGCACGTCCGCCGAATGACCGCCGCCACACCGTGATGCATCTTCATCGAATCAGGGAGGGGTCATGCTGAATTCCACCGAGTTGGCCGTCAAAAGGGTCATCGATGACATGCACGCCAATCTCGGCCAAGAGCTCACCATCGACGACATGGCCCGTACGGCGATGTTCAGCAAGTTCCACTTCACCCGGATCTTCCGGGACACCACCGGGGTCTCACCGGGGCGCTTCCTTTCCGCGCTCAGGCTCCAGGAGGCCAAGCGCCTTCTCGTCGGTACGTCGATGAGCATCGCCGACATCAGCAGCGAGGTCGGCTACAGCAGCGTCGGGACGTTCAGTTCACGTTTCAAGATATGTGTGGGCGTCGCTCCCTCCGCGTATCGCGAAATGGGCGGATTCACCTCGGAGATCCGCACCGACGACAGTCACTGGACGGGCGGCCGGCAGCAGTCGCTGCGCGGCGAGGTCCTCCTTCCGCCCGCCCGGTCGCCGGGTTTCGTCTTCATGGGCCTCTTCCCCGGCTGCGTGCCCCAAGGTCAGCCCGTGCGCTGCGCGGTGCTCGACGGGCCCGGCGCCTACGAGCTGCCGGACGTGCCCGTGGGCACCTGGCATCTGCTGGTGCACTCGGTCCCCTTCGGATACGAGGGCGTGCCCTCGGGTCTCGGCGACGCCGTGACCCCGTCCGTCGGGGCCTTCGGCCCCCTCACCGTCCTTCCCGACACCGTCCTCGCCCCCGCCGACATCTGGCTGCGCGGCGTGCGGACGCTGGACCCGCCGGTGCTGCTGGCGCTGCTCGACCTGCGGATGGCGGCCCTCGAGGCGGTCGCCGGCTGAGGGACGGTCGCCGGCTGAGGGGCGGGGGCCGGGCGGGCGGCCGCGGCGCGCGGGACGTCCCGCTCGGGGCTGCGGTCATGCCGCGGCTCGGACGGTCATCGGCAGCCCGCCCCGCACCCGCAGGGAGAGCATGGGCTCGGGGATCACCCGGTGGCCCGGCGGTGTGCTCAGGGTGAGTTCCCGTACGACCGCGGCCGTCACGAAGACGGCCTCCATCATGCCGAGATTGCTGCCCACGCAGAAGCGGGGGCCGGCGCCGAAGGGAAGGTAGGCGTAGCGGGGCCGGTCGCCCCCGCCGTCCGGGCCGAAGCGGTCCGGGGCGAAGCGCTCGGGCGCGTCCCAGAAGTCCGGGTGGCGGTGGAGGGTGTACGGGCAGATCAGCACGTCGGAGCCGGGCGGCACCGCCCAGCCGTCCACGTCGTCCGCCCCCTGGGCCCTGCGGGGCAGGATCCACACCGGCGGGTAGAGCCGCATCGCCTCCTGGACGACCGCCGTGGTGTACGTCAGCCGCCGCAGGTCCTCGTAGCAGGGCGCCCGGTCGCCGAGGACCGTCACCGCCTCCTCGCGCACCCTGGCCCGCGCCTCGGGGTGCCGGTCGAGCAGGTGGAAGGTCCAGCCGAGCGTGCTCGCGGTGGTCTCGTGCCCGGCGAGCAGCAGGGTGACCAGTTCGTCGTGGAGCCGCTGCCGGCCCGCGCGGGGCCCGGCGGCGTCGAGCCGGGTCGAGGCGATGAGCCGGGACAGCGCGTCGTCGCCGTCGGCGCCGCCGGGGCGGCCGCCGCGCTCAACGACCAGGTGGTCGACCACCTCCCGCAGCCGCCTGCGGGCGCGGCGGAAGCGCAGCTGGTGGGGGAGCGGCACCCACATGGGCACCAGGCCCTGGGAGACCATCTCGAACATCGCCTGGTCCTGCACGGCCTCGAAGTCGTGGGCCACCGTGGCGTGGGCGGTGAGGTCGGCGTCCAGCAGGGTGTGCCCGAGCACGCCGAGGGTCAGCCCGGTCAGCTCCCGCACCACGTCGACGGGGGCGCCGCCCTCGTGCGCGCGCAGCCGGGCCACCAGCTTCGCCGCCTCCTCGGCGACGACGTCGGCCTGGCCTGCGACGCGCTTGTGCTGGAAGACGGGCTGGATGGTGCGGCGCTGGGCCCGCCAGCGCTCGCCGTCGCTGGTCAGCAGGCCGTCGCCCAGGGCGCGGCGGGCCTCCACCAGGCCGATGCCCTTGTGGTAGTTGGCGCTGTTGTCGGCGAGGACGTGCTTGGCGTGGTCGGGGTGGTTGAAGACGTAGAGCGTCTTGGGGCCCATGGACACCCGCACCGCGTCGCCGAGGTCCGCCGCCTCCCGCATGAGGGCGAGCCGGTCCGTGGCGAGCTTCTTCAGCAGGCCGGGCAGCGCCCTGCGCGGTGGCCCCGGCGGGGTGCGGCCGGTGCCGTGCCGCCGCGTGCCGTGCGGTGTCATGCCGTGCCGTGTCATGCCGGCCTCCCCGCGAGCGCCGGGCCCCCGGCGGCGTACGGCGCGAGCGCCCGGGCCAGGGCCTCGGGCACCAGGGCCGGGGCGGTGGCGGTGTTGGGCCCGCGCATGCAGGCCACGCGCTGGCGGCCGCGAGCGACCAGCGGCTGGTCGCCGTCCGGGCCCAGCCGTATGTAGTCGAAGGTGAACTCGAGCTGGGTCTGGGCGAGTTCGGCCAGCCGCATGCGGACGGAGAGCTCGTCGAAGGCGGTGATCTCGGCGAAGAACTCGCAGTCCACCTTGAGCGTGAACAGCTTGAGGTCCTCGCGCAGTTCGGCGAGGACGCCGGGCGCCCGTTCCTTGAGGAACATCTCCCGGCAGCGGCCCTGCCAGCGCAGGTAGTGCACGTAGTAGACGTTGCCGACGAGGTTGGTCTCCTCGAGGCCCACCGTGTGCCGGTACTCGAAGTAGTCGGTCATCCGCGTGCCGCTCCTTCGGTTCCTTCGGTCAGGAATGCCAGGACGACCGGCCGGGGTTCGCCGCGCAGCGCGGTGGCGAACGTCGCGACGCGCAGGCCGCCCGAGGCGAGGACCGCCCAGCGGTCGCCGCGCGGCGGGTCGAGGGTGAGCGGGGCGTCGGTCGTGATCCCGGCCTTCTTCAGGCACTCGAGGGCGGTCCACGCGCGCGTGGCGGCGCTGTCGTACGTCTCGCCCGACTGCTCGGCGAGCAGGGCGGCCAGCGGCGCGTGGGCGCCCAGGAGCCCGGCCCACTCGTCCGCGGGGCGGGCGGTCACGGTCTCGGCGTCGCAGGCCACCGTCGAATCGGCGACGACGCACAGGGTGATCCCGGCGCCGTGGGAGGCCGAGACGACGTCGCCGCCGTCGGTCTCCGGGCGGCCGTCGGGGCGGTGGCGCACCGCGGCCGGGCGGCCCAGGGCCCGCCGCACCGCGAGCGCGGTACGGGCCCTGCGGTCGTCCTCGCCGCCGTGCGGTTCCACGACGACGGCCATGCGCGCGCCCAGGACGTCCTCCACCGCGCGTTCCAGGTAGGGGCCCAGCAGGGGGGCCGCCCAGGGTCCGCCGCCGTCGCCCTGGCGCACGGCCCGCAGCCGCAAGCCCTCCCAGCGTTCGACGACCTCGCCCCGCCCGTCGCGCACCGCGATGTCGTAGACGTAGGTGTCGCCGTCGCGTTCGCGCTCGGTGGCGCGGTAGCGCAGCGGGCCCTGGGGTGCCGTGCCGCCGCCGAGGGGGTACACCCGCTCGACGCCGGACGGCAACAGCGTCGCGTCCGGTACGCACACCTGGTTGCCGTGCATCAGCGCGTCCCGCATGCCGGGGTCGCCGAGCAGCAGCCGGTCCGGCAGGAAGCCCGCGAACCAGCCGGCCGGTCCGGCCGTGGCCACGTCGGCGTCGACCTGCCGGGCGGCGGCCCGGTGGAAGCGGCGCAGCCGCTGGAAGCGCGGGCCCTGGAACAGCACGCTCCCGTAGAGGTCGGCCGCCGCGTCCAGCGGCACGGGCGGCGCGTCGTCCTCCGCCGGCAGGGGCGGCCCGTCGGGGACGGCGGCCCCGGAGAAGACCAGGCGGGCCCGGAAGTGCTCGGCGGCGAAGCCCGTCTCCTCGCTGTGCACGGCGACCTCGACGGTCTCGGGGCCGGTGACGGTCGCGGCGACGCGGATCGTCGTGCTGCCCGCGGGGGGCACCACGACGGGCCGCAGGAACTCCGCCTGTTCGATCACCGGTACGGCCGTCCAGCCGGTGGCGGCGGTGGCGACCTGGGTCATGGCCTCCATCCCCAGCACGGCGGGGAAGAGCAGGTCGCCGTCGAGGAGGTGGTCGGCCAGGTAGGGGTCGGTGCCGGCGTTCAGTTCGACCTCGGTGACCAGCTCGACGCCGTGGTAGCGCACGAGCGGCTTGCCGGCGAAGCGCAGCAGCGGCAGCGGCGGGAGGTCGTGCCGCAGGGTCGCGACGCCCTCGGTGCGGCCGGTGACCACCACCGGTCCGCGGGCCTCGGGGTCGGCGAGCAGTCGCCGCAGGACGGCCACGCCCTGGTCGGGGGAGAGGGGGGTGACGCCCTCGCGGGAGAGGGACTCCACGACCGACAGCCGCTCGCCCATCCCCACCCCGGACCACACCGACCACTCCAGGCACAGCGCACGGCAGTGCGGGTGCCGCCGTGCCACCTCCTCGGTGAGGTCGGTCAGCCACTCGTTGGCGGTGGCGTAATGGGCCTCGCCGCGCAGCCCGGAGCGGCCGATGACGCTGCCGAAGGCGACCAGCAGCCGCAGCCGCGCCGGGTCGAGCGCGTCCAGCAGGTGGCGCAGCCCGTCGACCTTGGGCGCGAACGTCCGCCGGAACGCCGCCATGTCCAGCCCGGTCAGGGCGGTGGGTTCGTTGCGGCCCGCGCCGTGCAGCACGGCGGTGACCGGGCCCAGGTCCCGCGTCAGCTCCTCGACGGCGGCGCGGGTGGCCTCCGGGTCGGTGAGGTCGGCACGCGCGTAGCGCACGGTCGTTCCGCCCTCGGCCATCCGCTTCAGGTTCGCCGCCAGCTCCGGGTCCGCCTTCGGGTCGGAGCGGCCCAGGACGGCCAGGCGGGCGCCGGTGTCCGTGGCGAGGGCCAGCGCGCACTCGGCCGAGATCCCCTTGCCGCCGCCGGTCACCAGCAGCACGTCGCCGTCGTCCAGCGGCTGTTCGGGGTGCGCGGGCGCCATGGGCAGGGCGCGCAGGACGGGCACCCGGCGGGTGCCGTCGGCGTCGTAGTGGGCCTCGGAGAAGCGTGTGGTCGCCGCGGTCTCGGCCACCACCCAGCCGACAGCCTCTGGAAGCTCCGGCACCTCGGGCACCCGCACCACGGTGGTGCGCAGGCGCGGCGCCTCCAGGTGCAGCGTCTTGGCGAGCCCGGCCGCGCCGCGCCCGTGCTGGACGAGGACGAACCGGCTCGCGGTCGTGTCCGCCAGTGCCGCCCGGGCGGCCTCGAGCGCCGGCTCCAGCTGCTCCTCGGAGCAGCCGGGCGGCAGCCACACCAGGACGCCGGAGCCGGCCCCCGCGCTCTCCAGCGCGGTGCGCAGCGGCTCGGCGAGCGGTGTGCCGCCGGGCGTGAACAGCCGCCAGGGCCCGTCGGGCTCGGGCAGCGGCCCGGCGGGCGGGGGGAGTTCGTCGTACCCGGGCGCGAAGGCGCGGGCCCAGGGTGCGGCGCCCGCGACGACGGGTACGGGGGCGGCGTCGCCGTCCCGGTCCGTGCCGGCGAGGGTGTCGAGGGCCTCGGCGAGCTCGCCGACGGTCGCGGTGGCGAAGTTGGTGGGCACCTGGGCGGGCGGTACGCCGAGCCGGCGCGCGGCGCGGTTGACGAGCTGTCCCACGGTGATCGAGCTCAGGTGCAGGTCGTCCAGGAGCCTGCTGTCGTCGCCGACGAGGTCCAGGGGCAGTTCGGCGCGTTCGGCGACCAGGCGGCGCAGCAGGGCGGCGGCGCGCTCGCCGTCCGCGCCGGTGCCGTCGTCCGTCGTGTCGCGCGCCGTGTCGCGCGCCGCGTCGCCGGGAGCGGCGGACGGGTCGTGCGCGGCGTCCCGGCCGGCCGCCGGGCGCGGCGACGCGGCGGGGGCGGCGGCGCGGTCCGTACGGGGCGGGGGCGCCGGGGCCTGCTCGCAGGCTGGCTGGCCAGGAAGCGGAGTTCGGCGCCGATCTCCAGGGGCCGGATCAGCCGGTCGTGGAAGAGGCGTTCGTGGGCCAGGGGCGTGCCGGCGACATAGGCGGCGCCGGCCGCCTGCAGCAGCCCGCGCAGCGACTCGTCGTCGGTGTCCAGCGCGACGGCGGGTACGTCGGTGGCGGTCGCGGCGAGGCCGCTGAGCACCCGTCCGGGGCCCACCTCCACGAACAGGTCGACGTCCTTGGCGGCCAGCTCGACCGCCTGGGCGAAGAGCACCGGGTCGGTGATCTGGCGGCGCAGCAGGGCGGGGACGTCGGTGCCGGGCGCCAGGGCCCGGCCGGTGACGGTGGAGACGATCCGCCGGTCCGTCGCCGCGAAGTCCACGCCGGCGAGCCAGTCCCCGAAGGCCTCGGCGGCGGGGGCGACCAGGGGCGAGTGGAAGGCGTGCGAGACGGGCAGCCGGGTGCAGCCGACGCCGGCCTCCCGGGCCCGGCCCGCCACGGCCTCGACGGCGTCGGCGGGCCCGGCGACGACGGTCTGCTCGGGCCCGTTGTAGCCGGCGACGACCACCGGCAGCCCGGCGGTCAGCGCGAGGACCGCCTCGGGCGCGGCGGCGAGGGAGGCCATGGTGCCGGAGTCGCCGTGCTCGGTCATGGCCTCGCCGCGGACGGTGGCCACCCGCAGCAGGGTCTCCTCGTCCATGGCGCCGGCCCAGTGCAGCGCGGAGATCTCGCCCAGGCTGTGGCCGACCGCGACGGTCGCCTCCACGCCCAGGGCGCGCAGCGCGCGCAGGCCGGCCAGCGAGCCGGTGACGATGCGCGGCTGGGCGACGGCGGTGGCCACCATGTCCCCGGCGGCGGGCAGTGCGGCCCGCTCGTACACCTGGGCCGCCTCGGCCATCCGCCGGCCGAGCGCTCCGCCGCTGGTGCCGTGCCCGGAGCCCTGGCCGGGGAAGAGGAAGCCGATCCGGGCGGGGCCGCGGGCGCGGCCGAGGAAGACGCGGCCGTCGGCGGCGAACAGGCTGGTCTCGCCCGCGTCCACCGCGTCGCGCAGCTGCCGCAGCCTGCGTTCGGCGTCCTCGGGCGAGGAGACCACGGCGGCGGCCCGGTAGGGGGCGTCGCGCAGCTCGCGCTGGAGGGCGGCGGCCAGGTCGGCGAGCTGGGCGTAGGACAGCTGGGGTACGAAGCCGGTCAGCCGGTCGAGGCGGGCGGCGAGCTCCTGCGGGGAGTCGCCGTCGAGCAGGAGGAGTTCGACGTCCTGCGCGGAGGAGGCGAGCGTCCGGTCGCGGGGGCCGGCGACGGTGCGGTGGTGGGCGCCGGGCCGGTCGAGGACGACGTGGGTGTTGATGCCGCCGAAGCCCATGGCGGTGATGCCGGCGCGCGGCGGGGCGCCGTCCGGCCAGGGTTCGGCCCGGCGCAGCACCCGTAGGGCCGGGTGGGGGCCGGCGACGGTGCGGTGGTGGGCGCCGGGCCGGGGGCAGCATCCGGGCGTCGATCGCCATCGCGGCCTTGATCAGGCCGGCGACGCCGGCGGCGGCCTTGGTGTGGCCGATCATGGCCTTGACCGAGCTGATGACGGCGGGCGCGGCCTCGGGGTCGGCGGTGGTCCTGGCCAGTGACAGGGCCTGGAGTTCGGTGGTGTCCCCGACGGCCGTCCCGGTGCCGTGGCCCTCGAACAGCGGCACGGTCTGGATGCCGAAGCCGGCCCGTTCGTAGGCGCGCCGCAACGCCAGCTGGTAGCCGCCGACCTCGGGGCGGGTGATGCCGCCCTGGCCGTCGGAGGCGATGCCCCAGCCCGCGACGGAGGCGTAGATCCGGTGCCCGTCGGCGAGGGCGTCGGCCTCGCGCATCAGTACGACCATGCCGCAGCCCTCGCCGGGCCAGAAGCCGTTGGCGGCCCGGTCGTAGACCCGCATCTCGTGCCGGGCGAGGGCGCCGGTCTTGGCGAAGCCGGTGATCTCGAACGGGTCGAGGGAGAGGTCGACCCCGCCGGCGACGGCGACGTCGACGTCGCCGGCGAGGAGGGCGGCCGCCGCGGTGGTGACGGACAGCAGCGAGGAGGAGCAGGCGCCGTCGACGGTGTAGCCGCCGCCGCCCAGGTCGAAGTGGTTGCAGACGCGTCCGGCGATGGTGTTGGACAGGCCGCCGGCGAGGGTGTCCTCGTCGACGGCGGGGAACGGGCTCTTGTACGCGGTCTCGACGCCCTCGAGGAAGCCGGCGAGCCGGTCGTCGTCCCAGCCCTCGTCCTTGAGGGCCGCGGCCATCACGCGCCGTACGTAGGGCCAGCGCAGCCGCATGACGTTGGCGCGGGCGAACTCGCCGGTGAGGGTGTTGCCCACGATCACGCCGGTCCGCTCGCGGGGCAGGCCCTCGCCCAGCGGGAAGCCCGCGTCCGCGAGCGCCCGCCCGGCGACGTCGAGCGCGAGCCAGTGGGTGAGGTCCGTGGAGCGGTAGGTGCTGCCGGCGACCTTGTGGGCGATGCGGTCGAACTCGTAGCCCTCGAGGACCGCGGCTTCCCGCGCGTAGAAGCGGTCCGGGGTGGCCGGGTCCGCGTGCCAGTGGTCCTCCAGGTTCATCCGGACGCCGGGGAGCCTGCGGAAGGCACGGCGTCCGGCGACGGCGTTCTCCCACAGCTCGCGGGGGGAGGAGGCGTCCGGATAGCGGCACGCCATGCCGACGATGGCGATCCTGCTCATGCAGCCACCGCTTCCTTCCCCGCTCCGGTGGACGGCGTGGGGCGCTCGGTTCCGGCGGTCGTCGCGGCGGGGTCCGCCGCCGTGGCCGCGCGCTGTTTCTCGCTCAGGTGCAGCCACCACAGGTAGCCGCCGCGCAGCAGGCAGACGGCGGCGGTGGCGAAGAAGATGCCGTACGCGATGCCCAGTGCGGTGAGCAGGCCGTACATCGCGGCGACGCCGCCGCCGAAGGCGATCTGGGAGTTGCGCTTGGAGGGGGAGGTGCCGGGGTCGGTGACCATGTAGTTGGTGAAGAGCACGAAGGCGGTGCCCGTCATCATGCCCAGCGCCGCCGGGATGGAGGTGCCGAAGACCAGGCCGCGCACGACGGCCTGCAGGGCGAAGCCGACCAGCCAGGCGCCGATCAGCCACATCCGCCCGGTGAGCTTGGAGTTCAGCAGCGTGCCGAGGCCGAGGATGACCACGGGCAGGCCCCAGTCGAAGGGGCCGGAGATGTTCTCGGTGAAGTGGTAGGGCGGGGCGATGCTGGCCCAGGGGAACAGGACGAGGATGACGGCGATACCGAAGTTCGACGGGTTCATGTAGTGCCGCATGCGGCCGCGCACGGGGGCCCGCAGCACCCATTTGGTGCCGACGGCCACCACCACGCCGAAGATCATCACCCAGACGCGGTCGTTGACGTACGTCAGCATGTTCACCGCGAGACCGGTGATGTGCGAGGGGAAGAGGAACTCCACCATGCCGCGCCGCCCCCGGCCCATGAAGCGCGGGGCCCGGCCGTCGACCTTGGCCGCGACGGCCTCCAGGGAGATCTCCACCGTGTAGGCGGTGGCCACCGCGATCAGGGGCCAGGTCCAGGGCTGTTCGAAGCCGAGCACGGTGTAGCCGAGGATGTTCAGGACCGTGATGGAGATCGCGAAGCGGCGGAGCGCGGTGACGACCTTGGGGTCGTGATGCGGCGGGGGGCTGCTTGCCTGAGTGGCCATCTGTGTCACTTCTCCTTGGCTTCGGAGCCGAGCTGGAAGGAGTGCCGGCCCGGGCTCGTACGAAGGTCCTGTTCGCGCACCTCGCCGGAGCGGTCCCGCCACTTCAGGTGGACCTGCACCGGCCCGTCGGCCCGCTTGCCCAGGCCGATGTGGACCTCGTGGCTGCGCTTGCCCGAGTGACCGCCGCCGCCGTCGACGCGGGAGATCCGCTTGGTGCCGTCCGGCAGGGTGACGGTGACCTGGGCGTCGACCACCGGTGAGCCGGAGGGGTGGGTGAGCTTCAGCTCGAGGAAGCCGCCGGGGTGGGAGGAGACGTTGTGGTAGAAGACCGGCTCGCCCCACTGCCGGGCGACGGCCATGTCCAGGCGCCCGTCGCCGTCGGCGTCGCCGGTGGCGATGCCCCGGGTGGGGATCGGCACGGCGAGGCCCAGGGGCTTGGACAGGTTGGTGTAGCGGCCGTCGCCGCCCTTGGCGAAGAAGCGCATGACCTGGTTGCCGGCGAGGTCGTCGCCGTAGCGGACGTTGGGCCACCACAGGGGGTTGTGCGTCAGCTGGTCGTTGGCGGTGGCGAGCTCCTGCAGCTGCGGCCACCGGTTGGTCTTGCCCTTGACGAAGCCGGTGGCCTGGGCGATCTCCAGGGTGCCGTCGTTGTCGAAGTCGCCCGTCTTGACGTCCCAGCCCCAGCCGGACCAGGCCAGGTTCAGCGGCGCGCTGCGGTCCTCGTACGGCGCCTCACCGCTGCGGAAACGTTCCCGCGCGGCCTTCTGGTCGCGCGACCGGTTGAAGAAGGCGAAGTTGCTCTCCTGGATGCCGAACGAGGTCGTGATGTTGCTGACGAACATGTCGTACAGACCGTCGTTGTCCAGATCGCCGAAGTCGACGCCCATGCCCTTGAAGGAAGTGCGGCCGAGCTGCTTGGACTTGGGCGTCATCGCGTCCCGCGCCCCGTCCACCACGGCGAAGGAGATCTTCCCCGGCGTGGACTTGTTGTAGAGCAGCTTCGAGGTGCCGAAGTCGTGCGCGAGGTAGATCTCCGGCAGCTGGTCGCCGTCGAGGTCGGTGGCGGAGACGGCGAGCGTCCAGCCGTGCCGGACCTGTTTGGGGAGGGCGTCCTTCGCCTCCTCGAATCCGCCCCGCGTCCAGCGCAGGATGTGGTCCTCGCCGCCGTTGTGGGCGTTGGACAGCGAGTCGTTCATGACCACGCCGCCGTCCTTGGTGTCGTCGAGGACCGGGCTGTCGGGGAAGTAGTTCCCGATGTAGATGTCGTCGTGCCCGTCGCCGTCGAAGTCGGCGATGGTGGTGGCGTTGCTGTTCCACAGCGGGCCGGTGTACGTCCCGCCGGAGCTCACGCCCCGCACCAGCTCGGTGGGCTCGAACGCGGCGGCGCTGCGCCCGTCGGAGCCCTGCTTGGCCAGGTAGAGGATGGGGGTGCGCCCCCAGTAGTAGACGAGCAGGTCGGGGCGGCCGTCCTCGTTGAAGTCGCCGGCCGCGCAGCCCATCGGGGCCATCGTCCGGGTCATCGGCAGCGGGGCCGGGTCGAGGGCGAAGGGCCGGTAGCGGCCCGCGTTCTTGCCGGGCACCGGCGTCACGGCCACCTGGTCGATGCGGGGGTCGGTGACGCACAGGTCGTTCGCCAGGCCGTCGCCGTCGATGTCGTTCATCGCGATGCCGGCGCCGACCGAGGAAATCCAGGCCTCGATGTGCTTGTAGGCCTTGTTGACCTTACGGACGTTCTGCTGTTTGTATCCGCCCGGCATCTCGATGGTCATCGGCGTGAACGCGTAACCGTCCGCCATCTTCGCCGTGTCGGCCGCCGAGGTCGACGGCGGTTGAACGGCGATGAACATGCCGACCATCACGACCAGTGCGACAATCCCGGGAAGCTGTTTGAAGAGCCAGGGTCGTATCGCCCGTATCGCCATGGGGAATCAGCCCCTTCCCCGGGAAACGAGTTCTTCGGCGATCCGCCGCCGCCAGATCTCATAGGCGGGAACATCGCCGCCGGCGCTCACGTCGGGGCGGGTGCCGGAGCACAGCTTCGCCGCCTGCACCGGGTCCATGTCGCACAGCACCCGGGTCGCCAGGCGGGTGTGGTCGACGGTCAGCGAGGCCCGCTCGCGGGCCTCGGCCGCGAAGGCCGCGCCCTGCAGCAGCTGGGGGCGGTACGGGCCGGAGCGCTCGGCGAGGTGGCGCAGCTCGGCCTCGTCGGCGCCGCCCGCGTAGGTGGCCGCCAGTCCCGTGCCGCTGTACAGATCGGGGCGGCGCCGCGCCGGATAGGCGTCGATGAGGTCCGCCGCGCGCTCGGGGTCGGTGCCCGCCACGAACCACAGCGCGCGTCCGATGCCCTGGTCGACGGCGTGCCGGTGGTACGAGGCCGGCTCCGCGCCCCAGGCCAGGCCGGGGCCCTCGAACTGCCCGCGCACATAGCGCTCGGTATGGAAGTAGGCCTGGTGGAAGCCGTATCCGTCGAGGACGAGCCAGCGCAGCATGGGGTCGGTCGTCGCCACGTCGGGCCACAGGAACCTCGGCAGCCGGGCCATGGCCCAGCCCACGCCGACGTAGGCCATGTACGCGTGGTGGCGGCCCTGCCCGGACAGCAGCGCGGGCAGCCGCCGCCCGCCGCTGCCCGGCAGCGCGTCGAGGACGGTGGCGCCCATGGCCGCGCCCTCGTAGGCGAATCCGCGGAACTGCCGGAGTACGGACTCCAGACGGGCCTCGGCGTCGGCGATCGAGCGTTCACCGACCGCGTGACCATAGCCCTCGAGAAACGTCCGGCCGATCATCTCCAGCAAATCCCGGGCATCGGAATTCTTCTTGTGGAAGCCACGTCGCTCCAGGCTCGTGGCCGATACGCCGGGGGTGAGGATCTTGCGCCTGAGCGCACGCAGAAGAGTTGACAACGCGCTGTACCGCCCCTCGTTGATATGCCTCGTGGTGCTCGGTCAGCCGAATTCGAATGTACACACGCACGACGAACTTCCGTCTACTTCAGGAGTGCTCGATTCCCCTGCTATTGCAGGCGGATTCGCACGTTCCGGCGCCAGGTTTCATAGGCCGGAACACGGCCCGATTCGGAGGGCGGCACCGCGCACTCGTCGGCCAGCGCGGACGCCTTCTCGACGCCGACGCCCGCCAGCGCCGTGACCGCGGCGTGGGTGTGCGCGGGCACGGTCCCCGAGTGGTCGCGCGCCTTGGCGGCGAAGACCGCGCCCTGGGCGAGCTCGCCCGCGTACGCGCCCGCCGCCCGGCGCAGGGCGGCCAGGTCCGCGGGCGAGGCGCCCCCCGCGAACACCGCCGCGAGGCCCACCCCGCTCCACAGGTCGCCGTGCCGGTCCCCGGCGAACCGGCCCACGGCCGCGGCCACATGGTCGGGCCGCGCCCCGTGGACGAACCACAGGGCCCGGCCCACGCCCTGGTCGGCGGCCCGCCGGAAGTACTCCGGCGAGCCCTGCCAGGGGTGCGGGGCGGGCCGGTACTGCCGGTCCACCCAGCGCCGGGTGTCGAAGTAGGCGCGGTCGAAGCCGTAGCCGTCGACGGCCAGCCAGCTCATCACCGGGTGGTAGGGCGAGCCGCTGACCGCGGGCAGCACCTTCCCCCACAGCATCCTGGGCAGGCGGGCCATCGCGAAGCCGACGCCGATGTAGTTGAGGAAGATGTGCGGCAGCCCGCCGCGGCCCGACAGCAGCTCCCGGGTGCGGTTGCCCCGCCCCGGCCCCATCGCGTCCCGCACGGTCAGGGCCATGGTCGCGCCCTCGTAGGCGAACCCGCGCAGCGGCGGGTCGGCCAGTTCGAGCCGGCGTTCGATCTCCCACAGGTCGCGGGCGTCGATCGCCCACTCGAAGCCGCAGACCACCGCCCGGGGAATGGCCTCGAGGTGCCCGGCGGCGGGGGACGAGGCGCCGGGGAAGCGGCGTTGGGAGAATCCGACGCTCGCGGGCGACGGGGTCAGGGCGAGTCTGCGCAGCGATCCGAGCACGGTGGGCACGGGTGCCTCCTGGCCTTGGGCCACCGGTCCGCCGGTGGCGGAGAGCTCATGGTCGTGCCGGCGGGGCGGCTTCGGCATCTTTGGATGTGCGGAGCTGAACCTCCGGACGAGCGGAGCCGGGCCGTGGGGACGGCGGGAGCGGCGAGCATTCTCGAGGTTGCCGGGGAGGACGCCCAGGCGCTGGGATACCGAGGAGTGCGGAGCACACAGGGCGGTAAGGGGCACATGCAGGATCGCGCGAGCCGGACCCGTGAGGTGATCCTCCGGGCTGCCGCCACGGTCTTCGACGACCGGGGGTACGTCGGTACCCGCCTCGAGGACGTCGTCGACGGCCAGGGCATCAGCAAGGGCGCGCTGTACTTCCACTTCCCCTCGAAGGAGGCCCTCGCGGCGGCCGTGGTCCGTGAGCACTACGACTTGTGGTCCGAGCTGACCGGCCGGCTGCGGCCCGAACACCCCCGGGCCGTACGGCTGCTGATCGAACTCTCCCGGCGCATCGCGCAGATGCTGCTGCACCAGACCGGGGTGCGGGCCGGGCTGCGGCTGATGTCCGAGCGCAACCTCATCGGCCCCTCCGTGCCGCGCCCGTTCGTCTCCTGGGTGACGGCCGTCGAGGGGCTGCTGACGGAGGCGCGCGAGCAGGGCGACCTGCGGCCGGACGTGCTGCCCGGGCCGACCGCCGTGGTGATCGTCTCGGCGTTCGCCGGGCTGCCGCAGGCACTGGCGGCCGGAGCGGAACCCGCCGACCCGGTCGGCTGGGCGACGGCCCTGTGGCGCTCGCTGCTGCCCGGCCTGGTCACCGCGCCCTGCGCCGCCGAGATGTACGCGGTGCTCGAGGAACCCCCGGGCGGGTGACACAGCACAGGGGGAGAAGACAGGGTCCACGGCCCCCAGCATCCTGGTGGCCCGCGTTCCCCGTCCCCTGTGTGAGGAGTACGAGTGGAGAGCCATGTCCTGATACCCCGTCCCCCGTTGTTCTGGGCGGGCGTGCTCGTCTGCTCGGCCGGGGTGGGCGAGCACGTCGTGATGTTCGCCGACTCCGCGTCGATGGACTACCGCATGGCCCACATGCCGGTGGACGCGTCCATGTGGCTGGCCATGGTGGCGATCGTGGCCGGGCTGGTCATGGCGGCGGGCGGGCTCGTCCCCCGCCGGCTTCCCGCCGGGCAGGCCCGCGAGGTCCTCGAGCCGGAGCCGGGACCCGTGCCGGAGGCCCGCCGCACGCTGGCCCGCAGGCGGCTGGTGGCCGTGCTGTCCTTCGCGCTGGTCGTCGACCAGATGAAGCCCGCCACGCTGGCGTTCATGCTGCCCGGCGCCCGCGCCGAGTACGCCCTGTCCGCCTCCGAGGTGGCCTGGCTGCCCATGGGCGGCCTGACCGGGACGGTCGCCGGGTCGCTGCTGTGGGGACACCTGGCCGACCGCATCGGGCGCCGCGCCGCCGTGCTGCTGGCGGCCCTGCTGTTCGTGGCCACGACGGTCTGCGGGGCGATGCCGAGCTTCGAGGCCAGCGTGTTCATGTGCCTGCTGATGGGCATGTCGGCGGGCGGCATGCTGCCCATCGTCTACGCGCTGATGTCCGAGGTGCTGCCCGGGCGCAGCGGCGTCATGGTCCTGCAGGCGGGCCTGACGACCGTGGGCGGTTACCTGGCGGCCAGCGGCCTGGCCGCCGTCTTCGAGCCGATCGCCGGCTGGCGCATCCTGTGGTTCGTGCAGCTGCCGCTGGCCCTGGCCCTGCTGGTGCTCAACCGCTGGATCCCGGAGTCGCCGGCGTTCCTGGCCTCCCGGGGCCGGCTCGCCGAGGCCCGGCGGATGAGCCGCCTGTTCGGGCTGAACACCACGCCCCGGGCCGAGCCGGGCCCGCGGCAGGGGCCGGGCGCCCTCTTCGGCCGCGGCTACCTGGTCCAGACGCTGATCATCTGCGGCTACGGGCTGGCCTGGGGGCTGATCTACTGGGGTTTCCTCACCTTCCTGCCGAGCCTGCTGTCCAAGGTGGGGGTCGGGGTGAAGCCCCCGCAGATCCTCTTCGTGGCGTCGCTGCTGTCCATCCCCGGCACGGCGGTCGGCGCGTGGCTCTACAGCCGCTGGTCGTCCCGTAAGACGATGGCCCTCTACGGCGCCATCGCCTCCGTGTCCCTGCTCGCCCTGCTGCTGATCCCGCTGCACAGCGCGCCCGCCGTCGTCCTCGTGCTGATGGGCCTGCTGACGGGCACCAGCGGCGTGGTCGCGGTCCTCGGCCCGTACGCCGCGCAGACCTACCCGACGGCGTTCCGGGGCATGGGCAGCGGACTGGCGGCGGCGTGCGGGAAGTCGGGCGGCATGTTCGGGCCGCCGCTCATCGCCTGGATGACGTCCTTCATGTCGCTGAGCCGGGTGGCCGCCGTGGTGGCGGTGCCGATGGCGCTGGCCACGACGGCCGTCGCGATGCGGGGCAAGGAGACCGCCGGGCGGGCGGCGGACGCCCCGGGCCCGGGCCACGCCGGCGAGCGGTCCGCGGAGCCGGAGGGCGCGGCCACGCCCTGACGCGGGCCGGGACGCGGGACGACCGGCCGCCGGCGGGAGTCGCCGGGGCCGGTCGTCGTCGCGCTCACGCCTCGTGGCGCGGGGTGTTCTGGTAGGCGGCCAGCAGCCAGGTGTCGTCCCGCCGTACGAGCAGCCAGGAGGCCCGTACGCCCCGCTCCTCGGCGACCTCGCTCTCGCCGTCCGCCAGTATCCCGCCCTGGGTGATCAGCAGTGCGGTGCCGGCGTCCAGCCGGCGGAGGTCGAGGGGTGTGCCGGTGACCCGGGTGCCCTTGAACGGGCCCTGGTAGGCGGCGGTCATGAACCGGCGGATGCCCTCCCGGCCCTTCTCGTAGACGCCGGGCAGGATCATGGTGCCGTCTTCGGTGAAGACCTCGGCGAAGGTCTCGGCGTCGTGGGCCGCCCAGGCCTCGACGATGCGCTGCGGCACGGCGGCCGCGGCCGCCAGTTCGGGGTCGGGGTGCACGCCGTTCGTCGTCATGAGGGTTCCCGCCTTCCGCGTTCGGGTGTCGGCCTCGGAACGCCTCATCGTCCGTTCGGCGGCTCGCGGCGGACAACTCCCGGGTTGCGGTGTGGAACGTCAACCACCCGGTCGCACAGGTGACTTCACTCGCGCCTCGCGCCCGGTGCTTACGTCACGGTAAGCACTTCGAGGTAAGTGGGCACTTTCAGGTAGGTACTTGCCCCCGCATGCCTGGACCTGCGTAAATCGGGGCAGGCCACATGGCCCGTCCCCCGGGATCAGGCCCGGACCGTCGCGGACGGTCCGGGTCTTTTCCGTTGCGGGGCCGGGGGTCGCCCCGTGTCTACTGCGGCTGGTTGCCGTGCTTGCGGGCGGGCAGCGCGGCGTGCTTGTTGCGGAGCATGGTCAGCGCGTCGATGAGGGCGGTGCGGGTCAGGGCCGGGTCGATGACGTCGTCCACCAGACCGCGCTCGGCGGCGTAGTAGGGGTGCATGAGCTCGTCGCGGTACTCGGCGATGCGGGCCTGGCGGGTGGCCTCGGGGTCGTCGGAGGCGGCGATCTCGCGCCGGAAGACGACGTTGGCGGCGCCCTCGGCGCCCATGACCGCGATCTCGTTGGTGGGCCACGCCAGGGCGAGGTCGACGCCGATCGAGCGGGAGTCCATCACGATGTACGCCCCGCCGTAGGCCTTGCGCAGCACCAGGGAGATCCGGGGCACGGTGGCGTTGCAGTAGGCGTAGAGCAGCTTGGCGCCGTGCCGGATGACGCCGCCGTGCTCCTGGTCGACGCCGGGCAGGAAGCCGGGCACGTCCACGAGGGTGACCAGCGGGATGTTGAAGGCGTCGCACATCTGGACGAAGCGGGCGGCCTTCTCGGAGGACTCGATGTCGAGCACGCCGGCCAGCCGCTGCGGCTGGTTGGCCACGATCCCGGTCACCTCGCCGCCCAGCCGGGCCAGCGCGCAGATGATGTTGGGGGCCCAGCGCTCGTGCACCTCGAAGAAGTCGCCGTCGTCGACGATCTCCTCGATGACCGCGCGCATGTCGTACGGGCGGTTGCCGTCGGCCGGCACCAGGTCGAGCAGGCGCTCGGTGCGCCGGTCCGCCGGGTCGTGGGCGATCTCGGAGGGCGGCATCTCGCGGTTGTTGGAGGGCAGCAGCGACAGCAGGTGCCGTACGTCCTCCAGGGCCGCCTCCTCGTCGTCGTACGCGAAGTGGGCGACCCCGGAGGTCTCGGCGTGGACGTCGGCGCCGCCGAGGCCCTCCTGGGTGATCTGCTCGCCGGTGACCGCCTGGACCACGTCGGGGCCGGTGATGAACATCTGCGAGGTGCCCCGGACCATGAAGACGAAGTCGGTCAGGGCGGGGGAGTAGGCGGCGCCGCCCGCGCAGGGGCCCATGATGACGCTGATCTGGGGCAGCACGCCGGAGTTGCGGACGTTGCGCTGGAAGATGCCGCCGTAGCCGGCCAGCGCGGTGACGCCCTCCTGGATGCGGGCGCCGGCACCGTCGCACAGGCCCACGATGGGGGCGCCCGCGGTCTCGGCCAGGTCCATCAGCTTGTGGATCTTCTGGGCGTGGGCCTCGCCGAGCGCACCGCCGAAGATCCGGAAGTCGTGGGCGTAGGCGAAGACCGTCCGGCCGTCGACCTCGCCCCAGCCGGTGACGACGCCGTCGGTGTACGGCTTCCTCGCCTCCAGGCCGAAGCCGGTGGCGCGGTGCCGCCGGAAGGCCTCGGTCTCGCTGAAGGTCCCCTTGTCGAAAAGGAGTTCCAGTCGCTCGCGGGCCGTCAGCTTGCCCTTGGACTTCTGTGCCTCGGTGGCCTTGGCGCTCGGCCCCTCGAGGATCTGCTCGCGCAGCTCGGCCAGCTCCGCCACGCGGTCGGCCATGCCGTCCGGGGTGCTGTTCGGCGGCTTGTCCTCGACGATGCTCACGCGGACCTCTTCTCCGGTCGGGAACGCCCCGTCGTAGGGTGGCGCTCGGCGCCGCCAGCGTGGCGAGGTCCGCTATACGGCGGCTCGAAGCGAGGTGGACTCCGGCCTGGGGCGCGCCCCACCGCCTCTCACCCGTACCTCGATCCCGCCTCGAGTGGGGCCGCCCAGTCTGTCGGCGTGCTCACAGAGACGACAGAGACGATTTCCCCCGACCTGTTCCGCGCCGCGCTCTCCCACTGGGCCAGCGGCGTCACCGTGGTGACGACGCGCGACGCCGCCGGGCAGAACCACGGGTTCACGGCCAGCGCGTTCTCCTCGGTGTCGCTGGACCCGGCGCTCGTGCTGGTGTGCCTCGACAACAGAGCGAACTGCTTCGACGCCTTCGACAGCTCGGAGGGCTTCGTCGTCCACCTGCTGGCGCGGGACCAGCAGGAGCTGGCGGGGCGCTTCGCCAGCAAGGGGGCGGACAAGTTCGCGGGGTCGGGGGTGACGCTCTCGCCGGCCGGGCAGCCGCTCCTGCCGGGCGCGCTGGCACGCCTGGAGTGCCGCACCGAGCGGCGCGTTCCGGGCGGCGACCACCTGATCCTCATCGGCGAGGTGCACCAGGCCTCGGAGCGGGAGGGCGAGCCGCTGGTCTACTTCCAGCGCCGGTTCCACGACCTGACGCCCGCCGGCTGACCGGCCTCGCGACCGGTTCGGCGGCTCCGGCCCGAACGGCTCAGTTCGGGGCCGGAACGCCGGCCTCCGACATCAGGCGCAAGGGCCGGTCCGCCGCCACGTCCAGCCGGGGCAGCACCTCGGGCACGGCGATGGCCGGCAGGACCAGCCGGAAGAGCGCGGCGATCTCGTGCACCAGCTCCCCCTCCTGCGGCACGGCGTCGGAGACCAGCTGCACCCCCGTCCAGGACCCGACCAGCAGCCGCGCGACCTGCACGGGGTCCACGCCCGGCAGCGTCTCCCCGTTGGCGCCGGCCTGCCGCAACAGCTCGGCGAGCACCTCGATCCAGTCGGGCCACCTGGTGCCGAACAGCGCCCGCGCCCGCTGGTCCACGGACAGCCGCAGGGAGGCCCGCAGCAGCGGCTCCCGCGTCAGCCGGTACGCCAGCAGCAGCGAGGCGTCCACCAGCTCCTGCAGTTTGAGCTCCTGGGGCAGCACGCCCTCCGTGGTGACGGCCGTGTCGAGCACGCCCCGCGCCAGGTCCTCCTTGGAACTGAAATGGAAGTACAGGGCGCCCCGCGTCACCTCGGCCTGCGCAAGGATCTGGGCGATGGTGGCCGCTTCGTAACCCCACTCGTCGAAGACTTTTCCGGCGGCCTCGAGAATCGCCCACCGGGTCCGGATCGCACGCTCCTGCTGCGGCATGCAAACCCTCCTTCTGTTTCGACGGGTCCGGCGATCCCCGATTGCCGGCATTCCAGGGGGCCGTGTCCGTAGCGGTGGAGTAATCCTGCACGTTGGAAGAGAGAATTCCGAATCGACAGGAGCGGGTACGGGAACCGGAATTCGATGCGGAGGGCGAGGTCCGCAGGGCGGAAAGGCGACCCTTCCGAAAGGAAAAAATACCGCTTATGCGGTATGGTCTGCTGGTCATGGTGAGACTCAGTCAGCTGCGGTCGTGGTGCCGGGTAGGGGTGGGGCATGAGAGGCCAGTCGTTACCGACCTTGCCGTCGTTCACCGGTGGGCTGGTGGCCGCCCTGGGCGTCATCGGCGGGAAGTGGAAACCCGTGATCCTGACCGAGCTGCACCACCATCCGTTCCGCTTCGGCGAGCTCAGGCGCGCCATCCCCGGCGTCAGCGAGAAGGTGCTCAGCCAGCAGCTGCGCGAGATGGAGCTGGACGGCGTCGTCCACCGCGACGAGTGCTCCCGGACCCTGCCCCGCTCCGTGCGCTATTCGCTGACCGAGCTCGGCCTCGCCCTGCACGAGAGCCTGCGGCCACTTGCCGCCTGGGGCGAACAGCACGAACAGCGCGCGCCACGGGCCGGGCGATGACGGAAGGCGCGCCCTTGCGTCGGCCCCGGCCCCTACGGGAAATTCCACTCTTCGGGTGAAGTTCCCACCCAAATGTGTGTTGGTCTTCCCAATGCGGCATGTACTGGACATAAGCTGCCGGATCATTTCGGCGGTCCAGGCATCGAGCATCGATACCGACGCGACTGGGAGAGGCCGTCATGGCGACTTTGTGCAGACCGGCCATCGCCGTCCCCGAGCATGTGATCACGAGGGAAGAGACTCTGGAGCTCGCCCGTACGCTGCATGCCGATCACCCACAGCTGGGGCTCGCGCTCCGGCTGATCGGCAATACGGGTGTGCAGAAACGACACCTCGTGCAACCGATCGAGGACACGCTCAAACATCCGGGCTTCACCATGCGCAACGCCCGCTACGAACGGGAGGCCAAGGCGCGCGTTCCCGATGTCGTACGACGTGCGCTCGACCATGCCGAGCTGACCCCCCGCGACATCGACCTCATCGTCTACGTCTCGTGCACCGGCTTCATGATGCCGTCGATGACGGCATGGCTGATCAACACCATGGACTTCCGCAACGAGACCCGGCAGCTGCCCATCGCCCAGCTGGGCTGCGCGGCGGGCGGGGCGGCCATCAACCGCGCGCACGACTTCTGCCGGGCCTATCCCGGGGCGAACGTGCTGATCGTGGCTTGCGAATTCTGTTCACTGCTCTATCAGCCCACCGACCTGGGCGTCGGCAATCTGCTCTCCAACGGGCTCTTCGGCGACGCGCTGGCCGCGGCCGTCGTGCGCGGCGAGGGCGGCACGGGCGTGCGGATCGAGGCCAACGGCTCGCATCTGGTGCCCGACACCGAGGACTGGATCTCCTACGGAGTACGGGACACCGGCTTCCACTTCATCCTGGACAAGCGGGTGCCGGGCACGATGGCGATGCTCGCTCCCGCCATGCGCGACATGGCCGAGCCCCACCAGTGGGACGTCTCCGAGCTCGACTTCTACATCGTGCACGCCGGCGGTCCGCGCATCCTGGACGACCTCAGCCACTATCTGGGCCTGGCGCCGGAGACGTTCCGCTACAGCAGGGAGACCCTCACCGAGCGCGGCAACATCGCCAGCGCGGTCATCTTCGACGCCCTCGAGCGGCTGTTCCAGGACGGGGGCGCCGACCACCAGGCCCGGGGCGTCATCGCCGGCTTCGGCCCGGGCATCACCGCGGAGATCGCGCTGGGCACCTGGTCCCGGAGCAACGGCCACGGCGGCGCGAACGGCGACGGTCACGGGGGCGGCGAGCGCGCCGCCCCCGTGACCCAGCCGGTCTGAGGCCGGGCCCGGCGGGGTCACCCGCCGTCGGCGGGGTCGTCGACGACGAGGCCGACGACCCGGTCGCCCGCGTACCAGACGCGGACGCCCCGGCCCGCCCGCCCGCGAACGCGGCGTGCACCGCGTGGCGGACGTCCGGGCCGGGGCGCTCGAGCCCGCGCCAGGCCCCGGCCACGTACAGCCGCAGCCGCGGCCCGGACCCGGGCGGGTAGGGCATCAGCTCGTCCCGCAGCCGTTCGGCGACGCCCGAGCCGACCGGGCCGGGCAGCAGCCGCGCGAGGGCCGCGCGCAGGTCGGGGCGGTCGCCGATGCGCTGGGCGGCGGGCCGGCCGGGCGCGTCCCGCTGCGGCGAGCCGGTGGTGCGCAGCAGCTCGCGCGCCCGCCGCGGCGTCAGCGGCGGCAGGCCCGCCGCCCCGAGCACGCCCTGTACGGACGCCAGGGCGCCGCCGACGACGGCCGCCGCGGCGGAGGTGCCCCGGAAGGCGTCGGTGTACCAGGCGTCCTCGTCCGGGCCGCCGCGCAGGTCGCCGGGCCCGTCCCAGTGGCCGCCGGTCGTGGTGACCTCGTGGCCCCAGCCCTGCGCGTCCACCCGCGTCCCGAAGCACGAGAAGGCGAGCCGGGAGCGGTCCGGGCCGTGGTCGCGGCCGTGGGTGCCGGGCGGCGGGGCGCCCGCGCCCACGACGACGGCGCCCGACGAGGGGCCGCGAGCGTCGAAAGGGTTGTCCCACCAGGCGGGGAAGCCGTCCGGGCGCTCCCGGTACAGCACGTCGTCCAGGCACTCGGCGCCGTTGCCGGCGGCCGCCACGACCAGGACGCCGTTCGCCGTGGCGTGCCGGATCGCCGCGAAGTCGTCGGGCCACCACTCCAGCGGGACGCAGCCGCGCTGGTCGTCGCGGTCGCGGTAGCCGAAGCGGGGGCCGGGCCGGTGCAGCCCGACCAGGACGACGTCCCCCGGCGACAGGCGCGCCGCCGCCTGGTGGATGGCGGCGGCGGTGCCGATGCCGTGGAAGGAGGCGGCGCCGACGTGGGCGCCGGGCGCCAGCCCGGTGGTGCCGGGGCCGCCGCGGTCGCCGCACACGACGCCGATCGCGTTCGTGCCGTGGTTGCGCCAGGCCAGGTCCGCCACGGGCGTGCCCGCGACGATCCCGGCGAGCTGATGGCCCAGGTTCTCGTGGCCGAGCCGCCAGGCGGCCCCCACGTCGACGACCCGCACCCCCTCGCCGGTGCCGCCCGGCAGGGTCCAGGCCCAGCGGGCGTCCACCCCGGCGGGGGCGGGGTCCAAAAACCCCTGACGTTGAGTGAGATCGATGGGATCCGAAGGTGGTTCGACCGGGCCGCCCGGCGCGCGGGCGGGCATGGCGCTCGGTTTGACGTACGCCGCCTCGACGCCCGGCAGCGCGGTCAGCCGGGCGGCGATCTCCTCCTGCCGCCGGTCCGTGCCGCGCACCCGGTGGAAGAGGCCCAGCGGGGGAGTACGGCCGGCGCCGAAGAGGGGTTCCAAGGTCAGGCGCTCGTCGGCCAGGAACGCGTCGAGCGCGCGCAGGTCGGCCCCCGCCTCGGAGCGTACGCCCGAGGGGTCCGCGCGCAGCCGCGTCTGGGCGCGCGCCACCACGATGAGTTCGCGGTCCAGGGGGAGGTAGCTGAAGCCGCCCGCGCCGGGGCGATGCCGGTCCGCCATGAGCCCCCAATCTGCTGGGGCGGGCGAGCGGCCGGCAAGGCCGGCGGATCGGACACCGCAGTCCGGACGGCGGGCGCCTCTCAGCGGCACGGGCGCAGGTCACCGAGGCGACCCGGGCCCGTGCCGAGGGCTCAGAGGTGGCTCAGAGGTCGAACTCGGCGGGGTTGACGCCCAGCGCGAAGCAGACCTCGCGGACGACGGCCTGTTCCGACTTGTCGAAGTCGCCGTCGGCGCCGCCGATGACAATGCCGATCTGGATGACGGCACGTGCCTCGGTCGGCTTCTTGTGCACCTTGCCGATGGTCTGCATGACGCTGACCTTGCCGAAGGCGAAATCGGTGGCGAGTTTCTGGCAGTAGTCGTTGAAACGCGCCTGCAGATCGTCGGCGGGGAAGTTCCGCAGAACGTCATTGGTGGCGATCAGCGCGGCGACGCGCTGCCGCTCGGAGGCGTCGATCGAACCGTCAGCGGCCGCCACCAGAGCGCACATTGCCATGCTCGCGTCACGAAACGCCCCGCTCTTCAGGTCGTTCTTCTTCGCCAGCAACTGGCCCTGCATCGTCGTGGCCGATTCCTTGAGCCGGTCCCAGAGCGCCATGTGCGTGTATCTCCTTGTGCGAATAGGGGGTGCACAGGGAGAACCGTTCCGGTGGGTAAAGAAGTTCCCAAGGCGGCGGATGGGATTCGATTGAGGAATCGCCCTCCGGATCGGATTTCAGCTCACCATCGGGTCCAGCTTCATCGGCCGGATCCTGCCCTCCATCATCGCGCCCAGCCCGACGACGGAACAGGTGTCGGGGTTGTCCGCGACGCGTACGACCATGCCGGTCGCCTGCTCGATCATCGTGTCCAGGCCCGGGAGCATCGCACTGCCGCCCGCGAGCATCACCCCGCGATCGGCGAGGTCGGCCACCAGATCCGGCGGGCACTCGCGCAGAACGCGCCCGATGGCGTCCAGCACGCCGGTCAGCGGGGTGTGGATGGCCTCACGGACGTGGGCGGTGTTGACCAGGACCGTACGCGACAGCCCCGTCGCCACGTCCCGGCCGCGCACCTCGGTCTCCGTGCCGATCCGCATCGGGTCGAACAGCGCCAGGTGCAGGGGGTGCAACCCCTTGGAGGCCAGCATCAGTTCGTGCTCGCTGCGCAGGTGCTGGACGACGGCGTAGTCGATCGCGTCGCCCCCCACCTGGACCTTCTCGGCCGCCACGATCGAGCCCAGCGACAACACCGCGACCTGCGTCGACGCCGCGCCGCACACCACGATCATCGTCGCCTCCGGCTGCTCGACCGGCAGCCCGCAGCCCACCGCCGCGGCGATGAGCGTGTCGACCATCTCGACCTTGCGGGCGCCGAGCGCGCCGAGCACCTCGACGGCCGCCCGCTGCGCGATCGGCTCGGCGTCGTGCGGCAGGCACACGGCCGCGCGCAGCATCGGCTTGCGCCGCCAGGCCCGGCGGATCTTGTCGTCCACCAGAAAGCGCAGCATCCGCTGGGCCATGTCGATGTCGACGACCGTGCCGCCGGAGATCGGCCGTACGACCCTGATGTGGCCCGGCGTCCGCCCGGCCATCCCGCCGGCCATCTCCCCGACCGCGATCAGCGAACCCGTCCTGGTGTTGACCGCCGCCAGGCTGGGTTCGTCCACGACCAGGCCGGTGTCCTTGAGGTAGACGCGGGTCCTGGCCGCCCCGAGGTCGACGGCGACGGTGCAGCGGTTCAGCTGGTCGAGACAGAGGGTCATGGCGGAACCTGCCCTGGGGTGCGGGAGAAATCGGGGTCCATTGCCATCGTGCAAGGCGACGCGCCGCATTGCCCGCTGAAATGGGCCGCATGGGGCGGTGCCGGGCAGGCTCGTGAGCGGGGACGGAGGCGAGCACCCCCGTGGCCCGTCTCCGCCCCCGGCTCACGGATGTGAGTCTGCCAGGGGGGTCTGACAATCACCGCGGCCTCGGCTTTCGGTCCCCGCGACGCCACGTCCGACGAGCCGGGCGGGGCCGCGACCAGGCCGCCGCCACCGGGCCGCCCCGCGTCGCCATGTCGACGCCGTCAGCTGTCCGTTACCGCGGCCGGCCCCTCGCGGCGGGAGCCGTCGGCAGTGCCGCCGCACGTCCGTCCCGCCTCGAGGGTGCCCCGCCGCGACGGTGCCCCGCTCCCATGGCGGGCCGGTCACGGCTACCAGCTCGCCTTGCGCACCCCCGGCAGGAATCCGGCGTGCGCCTGCTCCCGCAGGCGGACGCGCGAGAGGCCGAAGGCCCCCACGTATCCGCGCGGCCGCCCGTCCACGGCGTCGCGGTTACGGACCCGGGTGGCGCTCGCGTCGCGCGGCTGCCGCCCCAACTCGCGCTGGGCGGACAGCCGGTCGGCGTCGCCGGTCGCGGGATCGCGGATGATCGCCTTCAGCGCGGCGCGCCGCACGGCGTACCGCGCGACGACGAGCCGCCGGGCCTCGTTCTTCGCGATCTTGCTCGTCTTCGCCATCAGACCTTGCCTCCTCGTGCCCGGATGCGCGCCACGGCGGCCTCGACGCCGATCGCGTCCACGGTCTTGATCCCCTTCGTGCTCAGGGTGAGCCGCACATGGCGTCCTTCGCCGGCGAGCCAGTAGCGCTTGCGCTGGATGTTGGGGTCGAAGCGGCGGGACGTGCGCCGGTGGGAGTGGGAGACGGAGTTGCCGAAGCCGGGGACGCGGCCCGTCAGCTGGCAGTGGGCGGACATGCGCTGCTCCTTCTTAATGAAAATGGAAACCGTTTCTGTATAGTAGCCGTATGGCCCGCAACGAGCTACGTCCCGTCATCAAGCTCCGGTCCACCGCCGGAACCGGCCACACCTACGTGACCCGCAAGAACCGCCGTAACGACCCCGACCGAATGGAACTGCGCAAGTACGACCCCGTCGCCGGTCGTCACGTGGTCTTCCGAGAGGAGCGCTGACCGTCATGAAGCCCGGAATCCACCCGCCCTACGGCCCCGTCGTCTTCCGCGACCGGGCCGCCGGCTACGCCTTCCTCACCCGGTCCACGGCCACCGGCGACAAGATCGTCGTATGGGAGGACGGCAACACCTACCCCGTCATCGACGTCGAGATCTCCTCGGCGAGCCACCCCTTCTACACAGGCACCGCCCGCGTCCTGGACACCGCGGGCCGGGTGGAGCGCTTCGAGCGCCGCTACGGCAAGCGTGGCGGTGGCCGGTGATGCCGGTCGATCCGCTGCCCGTCGTGCTGGTCGCGGGCCTGCACCGCGACGCCCGGCAGGCCACAGTCCAGCGCCTGTTGGAGTCCGTGCCGGGCAGCGTCGCGCTCCACCACGACCTGTCGACCGCCGCCGCCTTCGGGACGGTCCGCCGCACCGTACGGGACCGCTCGGGCACGCTCGACGAGGGCGAGACGCCGCTGGTCAACGACTGCGCGTGCTGCGCGCTGCGCGAGGACCTGCTGCCCGAGCTGGAGCGCCTGGCCGCGAGCGGCCTGCACCGGCTGGCCGTCGTCGAGTTGTGGGACTCCGTGGAGCCCCGGGCAATGGCCGAGGTGGTGGCCGCCCACGGCGCCGAGGAGGCCCGGCTGACCGGGGTGTTCACGGCCGTCGACCCGGCACTCGTACTGGACACGCTCGCCGTCGGGGACGACCTCGCCGAGAGCGGCCTGGCGGCCGCGCCCACCGATCAGCGCACGGTGGGCGACGCCTTCGCCCGCCAGTTGGAGTACGTGTCCGTACTGGCCCTGGGCGAGGGGCCCGAGGCGGCCGACGCGGCCGACCATGCGCTGCTGGCCCAGCTCGCCCCCGCGGCACGACACATTCCGGTCGATTCCGCCGACCTCGCCCGGGCGGCGGTCGCCGGCTTCGACGTGGAGGCGGCGGCCGCCCGCCAGCACCCGGCCTGCGCCCTGCTGCCGCAGCAGGCCGACGAGGGCGGCGTCGCCACGCTTTCCTGGCGCGCCCACCGTCCCTTCCACCCCGGCCGTCTCCACGCGGCGCTGGAGGACCTCGCCTGCGCCGCGGCCCGCAGCCGGGGGCGGTTCTGGCTGGCGGACCGGCCCGACACGCTGCTGTCGTGGGACGCGGCGGGTGGCGCGCTGTGCGTGGAGAACGCGGGCCCCTGGCTGGCCGCCCTGCCGGACGCCGCCTGGGACCTCGTGCCCGCGACGCGGCGGGTGGCCGCGGCGCTGGACTGGCACCCCGAGCACGGGGACCGCGGCCAGTACCTGACCTTCACCTCGCCCGGCCTGGACGCCGAGGGCGTGCGCTCGCTGCTGGAGTCCTGCCTGCTCACCGACGCCGAGTACGGGGCAGGCCCGACGAAGTGGCGCGGTCTCTCGCACGCGTTCGACGAACTCCTCGACCCCGTTTCCTGACAGATCCCGTCTCCGGGCAGATCCCGCTTCCCGGAGATCCCGCTTACCTCCTAAGGACTTCCGCCATGCCCCGTCGCCCCGAACTCCGCAACCGCAGGGACCTCAAGCCGCGCCCCAATCCCCTGGACGCCGCCGGAATCACCTACATCGACTACAAGGACACCGATCTGCTGCGGAAGTTCATCTCGGACCGGGGGAAGATCCGCAGTCGCCGGGTGACGCGGGTCACCGGACAGCAGCAGCGGCAGCTGACACGGGCGATCAAGAACGCCCGGGAGATGGGGCTGCTGCCCTATTCCGGAGGCTTTTCTGCTGGAGGTTCAGCTTCCGGGAAGAAGCCGTGAAGTAGTGGCGGGAACACCCTGAGTGCACGTGCATCGGCTCATGCATCGGCACATGAACGCCGGTATGATCCGGAGCAGTTGCCATCCTCGAATCCCTGTTCCGGGTGAGGGTGTCCCCCTGCAAATGATCCGGGAGAGTCCAGTGCCCCAGGCGCACAACGGCATGGCCGCCTCGGACATCGAAGATGTCGTCTGGCGAAAGAGCCGCCACTCCAACTCCCAGGGTTCCTGCGTCGAGTTCGCCAAGCTGCCGGGTGGCGGGGTCGCTGTGCGCAACTCCCGCCACCCGGATGGCCCGGCGCTCGTGTACACCCCGGCCGAGATCGAGGCCATGCTCCTCGGGATCAAGGACGGGGAATTCGACTACCTCATTCGCGATTAGCCCCCCGAATCGCGAAGGGTGGTAGTCGTGACGAGCGCTTGGGGGCCGGGGCGGCGGCCGAGGCCGCGAACGGCGCCGTCAGTCGCGCGGCAGGCGGAACAGCGCCCAGACGACCTTGCCGTGCAACGCCCCCGCGAGGGGATGCCATCCCCACGCGTCTGTGAACTGCTCCACGAGGAACAGCCCTCGCCCGCATTCGTCCCCGGCGCCGGCTTCGCCCGCGACCGGGCTCGCCTCGCTCGGATCGCGTACGGCGCATACCAGCCGCGACGTCCAGCGCAGCAGGTGGAGACGTACGGGCGGCTCGTACTCCGTACCGACACTCCTGTGGTCGGCCGGTATGGCATAGCGCATGGAGTTGGTCACGAGCTCGGAGACGACGAGGGCGACCTCGTCGAAGAGCCCGTTCAGATTCCATTGGCCCAGCGTGGATCGGGTGAACTTGCGGGCTGTGCCCACGGCTTCGAAGCGGGGTGGCAGTCCACATGAGGCCGAGGTGGAGACGGCGGATGAGTCGATCGGGGGCAGCCCTCTCCATAAAGGGGAGAGCACAGTCGATCCTTCGGTACCCATCCGAGGCACTCCTGGCAATCGAGGACGTGACGTGCACGTGTGCGAGCTCCATGGTTGCCAATGCGCGGGGCGGATGCAAGGGCAGATGCACGTGCACGAGAGGGATTTGGGGGCGCACAGGGGGTTTGCGGCGCAATTCTCCCTACGCCTCCTTCGGTAGCGCTCCCGTCGTTGGCTTGTCTGCGTAACCGGACATGCACTCAACGGAGCCCGGAAGTGGCAGACTTCGGCGCCGGGGGTAGCGGGGGTCGCCCTCAGAGGGGTGCGGAAGCGACGAGACCACAAAAAACCTGGCACAGGACCGGAAGAGGAAGGTCGCCATGATGGCCACGAGCGAGTCGAGCGGTTCCGTGGTGCGGCGCATACTCCTGGGCTCCCAGCTCAGGCGGCTGCGGGAGTCACGGGGCATCACGCGCGAGGCAGCCGGGTACTCGATCCGTGCGTCGGAGTCGAAGATCAGCCGTATGGAGTTGGGCCGGGTGAGCTTCAAGGCACGGGACGTCGAGGATCTGCTCACGCTCTACGGAGTCACCGACGGCGCCGAGCGCGATCCGCTGCTGGGGCTGGCCCGGGAGGCCAACGTCGCCGGCTGGTGGCACAGCTACGGCGACGTCCTGCCCAGCTGGTTCCAGACCTATGTGGGTCTGGAGGGCGCCGCGTCGCACATCTCGATCTACGAGGTCCAGTTCGTGCACGGCCTGCTGCAGACCGAGGGCTATGCCCACGCCGTCGTGGTGCGCGGCCAGCCCGGGGCCGACGCCGCCGAGGTCGAGCGGCGCGTCTCGCTGCGCATGGAGCGCCAGAAGCTGCTCTTCTCCGAGCGGGCGCCGCGCTTTCACGCCGTTCTGGACGAGGCCGCACTGCACCGTCCGTACGGTGGCGAAACGGTCATGCGCAACCAGCTTCAGCACCTCATCGACATCTCCGAGCAGCCGAACGTGACGCTGCAGGTGATGCCCTTCGCCCATGGCGGACACGCGGGTGAGAGCGGCGCCTTCACGATGCTGCGCTTCCCCGAGTCGGACCTCTCCGACGTCGTGTACCTCGAGCAGCTGACCAGCGCGCTCTACCTGGACAAGCGCGAGGACGTGGCCCAGTACGAGCGGGTCATGGACCGGCTGCACGCCGACAGTCTTTCCCCGGCGGACAGCCGCGAGCTGATCGGACGCCTACTTCAACTCCGCTGACTCATCAGTACGATGACGTCACATCGGGAGTACGCAATCGTTACGGGCGTCACGAGCGCCCCGCTATTCGCAGACAGGATGGCGCATGTCCGACGGCACTTACGATTCGATTTTCACCGACCTCGCCTACCAGTACATCGACGGGGAATGGCGAGCCGGCAGTGGCTCCTGGGACATCGTGGACTTCAATCCCTACGACGGGGAGAAGCTCGCGTCGATCACCGTGGCCACGGTCACCGAGATCGACCAGGCCTACCGCGCCGCCGAGCGTGCCCAGCCGGGCTGGGCGGCCACCAATCCGTACACCCGCCGGCTCGTCTTCGAACGGGCGCTGCGCGTCATCGACGACCATGAGGCGGAGCTGACCGCCGCCATCACGGCGGAGTGCGGCGGCACGGCGGTCAAGGCGGCGTTCGAGCTGCACCTGGCCCGGGAGTTCTTACGGGAGGCCATTCACCTGGCCCTGCGCGCGGAGGGGCGGATTCTGCCGTCCCCGGACGACACCAAGGAGAACCGTCTCTACCGGGTGCCGGTCGGGGTCGTCGGGGTCATCAGCCCGTTCAACTTCCCGTTCCTGTTGTCGATCAAGTCCGTGGCGCCCGCGCTCGCGCTGGGCAACGCCGTCGTCCTCAAGCCGCACCAGAACACCCCGGTGTGCGGCGGCGGCCTGGTGGCCCGGCTCTTCGCGGACGCCGGTCTTCCGGCGGGCGTGCTGAACGTCGTCGTCACCGACATAGCGGAGATAGGCGACGCGCTCATAGAGCACCCCGTCCCCAAGGTCATCTCCTTCACCGGCTCCGACAAGGTCGGCCGCCATGTGGCCACCGTCGCCGCCTCGCACTTCAAGCGCACGATCCTCGAACTCGGCGGCAACAGCGCGCTGATCGTCCTCGACGACGCCGACGTCGACTACGCCGTGGACGCCGCGGTCTTCAGCCGGTTCATCCACCAGGGGCAGGTCTGCATGGCCGCCAACCGGGTGCTGGTCGACCGCTCGGTGGAGCGGGAGTTCACGGAGAAGTTCGTCGCCAAGGTGCGCACCCTGAAGGTCGGCGACCCGGGCGACCCGGCTACGCACATCGGCCCGCTCATCAACGCGGGCCAGGCGGAGGCGATCACCACACTGGTGGAGCAGACGGTCGCGGACGGCGCCACCGCCCTCCTGCGCGGCCGTACGGAGGGCACGCTGGTCGGTCCGTCGGTGCTGACGGGACTGGCGCAGGACGCGCCGATCCTGGGCCAGGAGATCTTCGGCCCGGTCGCGCTGATCATCCCCTTCGACGGCGAGGAGGAGGCGATCCGCCTCGCGAACGCGACGCCGTACGGCCTGAGCGGCGCCGTCCACACGGGTGACGTGGAGCGGGGCGTACGGCTGGCCAAGCGCGTCGAGTCGGGAATGGTGCACGTCAACGACGCCACGGTGCACGACGAGGCGATCGTGCCGTTCGGGGGCGAGAAGCACTCGGGCGTGGGGCGGCTGAACGGCGACTCGATGGTGGAGGCGTTCACGACCACGAAGTGGATCTCGATACAGCATGGAAGGAGCAGATTCCCCTTCTGACGATCAATATAGGTCGGGATCTGGCCTACATGGCTCCTACTGTGAACTCGTCGAACAGGAACACAGGAACGCAGGAACAGACGAGAAAGACGGTGGAAGCCCCATGCCTACTCATGTGGTCGAGAAGAACGTCGCCGACGAGCGCGGCACGCTGCTGGACTTCCTCGACGCCCAGCGCGGCGGCATTCGCAGGTCCGTCCTCGGACTGACCGACGAGCAGGCCGACGCCGCGCCGAGCGCCAGCGAGCTCTCGCTCCGGGCGCTCCTGAAGCACGCCGTCGAGGGCGAGCGCGGCTGGGTCGAGCGGGCACGCGGCCTGGCGCCCGAGGACTTCGAGGAGTCCATGGCGCAGTGGCAGGCCAGCTGGCGCCCCACGGAGGAGGAGACCGTCGCCGAGCTCCTCGCCCGCTGGGACGCGGTCGCCGCGGACACCGAGCGCTTCGTCCTGTCGGTGAACCTCGAGGACACGTTCGCGCTGCCCGACGCGCCGTGGTTCCCGCAGGGCGCCGGCGTCTCCGTGCGCTGGCTGCTGCTCCACCTCATCGAGGAGATCGCCCGTCACGCCGGCCACGCGGACATCGTCCGCGAGTCGCTGGACGGGAAGACGGCGTTCGAGCTGCTCGCGGAGCAGCAGGCGGGCTGAGCGGCCGCTCGGGCTCGGGCCGGGCGGGGCGCCGGGCCCGTACGCGCCCCGTCTACGCTGGGCCGTAACGGCACGTGGTCGCACCGGCACTCACGCCGACCGGCCCCGACGCCGTCCCACGGCCCAGGCGGCACAGAGAGACTGAGGCGAGAGATGTCAGCCATTCGGCTGCTCGTGCTGGGCGCCGTCCGCCGGCGCGGGCGCGCCCACGGCTACCAGGTCCGCAGCGACCTGGAGTTCTGGGGCGCCCACGAGTGGTCCAACGCCAAGCCCGGGTCGATCTACCACGCGCTGAAGGCCATGGCGGGCCAGGACCTCCTCTTCGCCCACGACGTCGCGCCCAGCGAGGCCGGCGGCCCGCCGCGTACGGAGTACGAGCTGACGGAGGCGGGCGACCGCGAGTACCTCCGCCTGCTGCGCGAGGCGCTCACCTCGGCGGACCAGAGGACCGACGTCCTGACGGCGGGCGTGGGCTTCATCGTCGACCTGCCGCGCGCCGAGGCCGTCGCACTCCTCAAGCGGCGGCTCGCCGCGCTCGAGGAGTGGCGCGAGGACATCCGCGCCCGCTGGACCCCGGCCGAGGGCGAGGACTGGGGCCACATCGGCGAGGTCATGGGGATGTGGGTCCAGATGGCCGACAGCGGCGCGGAGTGGACGCGGGGGCTGATCGGGCGCCTCGAGGGCGGGGCGTACGTGATGGCGGGCGAGGGCGACCAGTGGGAGGCCGGCGGCCCGCTGGTCTAGGGGCTCAGCGCGTCGCCGGGCGGACCGAGGCGTCGTCGCGTACGCCCGTTCCGGCCGTCTGCCGTTCGCGCAGGACGGCCGCTGTGCGCAGGCACCAGTCCCGGTTGCCCTGCTCGAAGTCCAGGCCGCGCAGGCAGGTGAGGTACGGGCCGATCCGCTCGCCGTGGCGCAGGAACTCCTCCTCGTCCGCGTCGCCGCGCATCCGCCGCAGGATCTCACCGAAAAGCCTGATCTTGGCGTCGGCCGCGGCCGCGCGCTCCTCCAGCTGTTCGATCACCGGCCCGGTGCCGGTGCGGTCGGCGGCCTGGACCTTGACGAGCAGGTCGTCACGGATGAACGAGGGCTTCGACGCGGCCGCCGCGAAACGTTCCAGCTCGGCGAGGCCGGCGTCGGTGGTCCGGAAGAGGCGCTTGTTGGGCCGGGTCTCCTGCACCACCTGCCGTCCTGTGACCAGGCCTTCCCGCTCCAGCTTGGTCAGTTCGGCGTAGAGCTGCTGAGGGAGCGCGTGCCAGAAGTTGGCGACGCCGACGTCGAACGCCTTGGCCAGCTGGTAGCCGCTGTACTCGCCGTCCAGCAGCGCCGCCAGCACCGCGTGCCGCAAGGCCATGCGAGACCACCCCTTCCCTTTTCCTCGTCCGCCGGGGCAGCATACCTACTCAAGAATCTGAGTAGTCCTCTTCTTGAGTATCGGAGGGTTCATGTCCACGGAGACCACCGCCACCGCCACTGCCGCTGCTGCCGCCGCCACCGCCACGCGCTTCCGCGCCGCCGTCGAGGCGCGCGATCTCGCCGCGATGAACGACCTGTTCACCGAGGACATCCGCTTCTACAGCCCCGTGAAGTTCACGCCCTTCGAGGGCCGTCCCATGGTGCTGGGCCTCCTCAACGTCCTCCTGCGCACCTTCGAGGACTTCCGCTACGTCGGACGCTTCGACGGCACCGCCGAGACCAGCACCGACGGCGCCGAGACCCCCTCGGAGATCCTCCTCTTCCGCGCCGGCGTGGGCGGCAAGGAGATCCACGGCATCGACCTGCTGCAGTTCGACGAAGCGGGCCGGGTCAAGGAGTTCACCGTGATGGTCCGGCCCCAGTCCGCGGTACGGGCCCTGGGCGAGGCGGTGTTCGCCGGCCTGGTCGCCGACGGCCTCGTCCCGGAGCCGGACGGCCGCCCGGCGGAGGGCCGCTAGTCCGGCGGAGGGCCGCTAGATCACCGTGTCCGCGTCGCGGTTGTCCTGGCTGAGCGTGATGCGCTGGGTCCGGTTGACGATCACGCCCTCGCCGCCCGAGTAGTTCATGGTCGCGCGGAACGTGAACGACCACGTGTCGTGGCCGACGGGGTCGATGCGGATGTGGACGGTGCCGCCGCTCAGATCGGGCAGGGGGCTGGCCGCGCGGACGACCAGGCCGATCTCCGGCGAGTCCTCGCCCTCGTCCCACTGCCCCAGGTCGCCGCTCTGCTCGGCGACGACCGCGTGGTTGCGGTCCCGGACCGTGATGGTCACCCGGGTGTCGCCGTCCTTGTCCTCGTCCTCGGTGTGGAAGCGGATCGAGGCGGACTGAAGGGTCGACACCGCCTTGGGAGCGGCGGCCACGGGCGCCGGGGCGGGGGCGGCGAGGAGGAGGGGGAGCGCTGCCGCCGCCACGGCGAGGGCCGGCTTCCGGAACGCGGGTCGCCGCGGGGTGTGCCGCGGGGTGTGCCTGCTCATCACTCGGCCTTCCTGCCGGGGGAGCGTGCGTTACGAAGCCAATCCTCTTGTCGGGTGCAAACGAGTGCAATCACCCACAGGGGCGAGCGGTGGCCCGAGCTCGCTCGGGCCCGGGGGCCGTCTATCCGTGATCCGAAGGCGGCGTGGCAGGGCTGTCCGGGGTCGTTTCGGGTTTCGTGTAGAGGAGGTCGCGGGCCTGCTCCGCGGCACGGGTGATGCTCTCGGAGACGAAGTCGACGAAGCGGGCGATGTTCTCGAGGCGTTGGGCGGCCGGGGTGTCGGGGCCGAGGACGCTGACGCCCTGCCGTGCCGCTTCGGCGAAGTACGTGGTGCCGCGGGCGCTGGCGATCATGGACTGGTACCAGACGTCGTCGTCGACGACGTAGCGCTCGCGGCGGCGTTCGTCGCGTTCCCGGCGCACGAGGCCCTGGCTTTCGAGGAACGCGATCGCCTTGGAGATGGACGCCGGGCTGACCTGGAGGCGCTGGACGAGTTCGGACGCGGTGAGGCTGCCCGCGTCGGTGGTGTAGAGGCAGGTCAGCACCCGGGCCATCATCTTGGGCGTGCCCGTTCCGATGAGGACGGTGGTGAGCACCTCCTCGTACTCGCGTACGGCCTCGGGGTCGCGTCCGTGGGCCTGCGCGGGCGCCTGCGACTCACGGGGCGTGGCCTGCCTGCGCCGGGTGGCGCGGCGTTCGGTGGCGCGGTGGGCCAGGTCGGCGCGGTAGGCGGTGGGGCCGCCGTTGCGCATCACCTCACGCGTGACCGTGGAGGTGGGGCGGTCGAGACGCCTGGCGATCTCCGCGTAGGCGAGGCCGTCGGCCATGCCCAGCGCGATCTGCTGGCGTTCCTGCTGGGTGAGCCTGCCTCCCGGCATCGCGATCTCCTTCGTGGGTCCTAGGTGCCTCCGAGCATAGCCTTCACTTCCAATTCATTGCAACGAACGGAGGGCTGTCATTGCGTTAAATTCAGGACCGTTGCAACGATATTGCGGCCGTGACCTGCGGTGATGCTGATTATTTGCAACGAGTGTGTTGCCAGGTCTCGAAACGCAACGTAGCTTTTCCCTCGTCAGAAACGACGAGCCGAAGGAAGACATCATGCAGAAGTTCGCCACCGCCGCCCCGATCGCCGCCGTCCTCGACATCCCCGCGGGCCGCATCCAGTTCATCGCCGCCGACCGGGTCGACGCCACGGTCGAGGTCCGGCCCGCGGACGCCTCGAAGGGCCGCGACGTGAAGGCGGCGGAGCGGATCGAGGTCGCGTACGCCGACGGCGTCCTGCGGATCGAGGCCCTGGAGGCGAAGAACCGGCTCCTGGGCAACCCCGGTTCCGTCGAGGTCACCGTCCAGCTGCCCGCCGGCTCCCGCGTCGAGGCGAAGGCGGCCAGCGCCGAACTCCGGGGCGTGGGGCGGCTCGGCGACGTCGCCTTCGAGGCCGCGCACGGCACGGTCAAGCTCGACGAGGCCGAGGGCACCCACCTCGCCCTCCAGGCCGGCGACATCGCCGTCGGCCGCCTGCGCGGCGACGCGCAGATCAGCACCCAGAAGGGCGACCTCCACATCGCCGAAGCGACGTACGGCACGGTCACGCTGCGCACCGAGCACGGCGAGATCTCGGTCGGCGCCGCCCGCGGAGTCTCCGCCTCCCTGGACGCCGGCACCGCCTACGGCCGCATCCACAACACGCTCAAGAACACCGGCGGCACCGCCGACGTGACCATCCACGCGACCACGTCCTACGGCAACATCACCGCCCGCAGCCTCTGACAAGTACTCTTCGCGCCAAAACCGAAAACGATCATGGGGGAAGAAAGAATGAGCACCACTGAGGACTACCAGGCCGCCGAGCAACTTTTCCGCCGCCCCGCCCGCCCCGGCGAGCTCGTCGTCGGCGACAAGGTCAGGCCGCAGTGGATCGACGGAGGCGCCCGCTTCTGGTACGCGGTGAGCAATGGCACCGGCAGGCGGTTCGTCCTGGTCGACCCGGCGGCGGGCACCCGCGAACCGGCCTTCGACCACGCCCGGCTCGCCGCCGCGCTGACCGCCGCCTCCGGGCAGCAGACCGACCCCGAGGCCCTGCCGTTCATAGCCATCGAACCAGCGGGTAACGCCGTGGAGTTCGCCGCGTTCGGCGAGTACTGGCGCTGCCGCCTCGACGACTACACCTGCGAGCGGGCCGAGTTCACGCCTCCGGGCAGCCCGCTGGAGGTGTCCTCCCCCGACAAGAAGGTCGCGGTGTCCCGACGGGGGCACGACCTGTGGGCGCGGTCGCTGTCCGACGGCCGCGAGTGGGCGCTGACCACCGACGGCGAGCCGGACTACCAGTACGGCCCCGGCCCGGACTGCACGAGCAACGGCACCCTGCTGCGCAAGATCGGCCTGCCGTACCTGCCGCCCGCGGTGGCCTGGTCGCCCGACTCGACGAAGGTTCTGGCGCACCGGACCGACGAGCGCGACGTCCGGCAGACCCACCTCGTGGAGGCCCGGCCCGCCGACGGCGGCGCGCCCCTCCTGCACACCCAGCGGTACGCCTACGCCGGGGACGAGAACATGCCGCTGGCCGAGCTGGTCGTACTGGACGTCGCCGAGGGCACCGTGGTCCGCGCACAGGCCGAGCCGCTGCTCATGCCGATGATGTCGCCGATCACGAGCAAGTGGGCGTGGTGGGCCCCGGACGGCTCGGCCGTGTACTACCTCGCCCGGCCCCGCGACCTGCGCACGCTCACCCTGCACCGACTGGACCCGGCCACCGGCGAGGTCACCACCGTGCTCACCGAGACCGGCGCCACCCGCGTCGAGCCCAACCAGGGGATGTACGAGCCGCCGATCGTGCGGGTGCTGGCCGACGAGGTGCTCTGGTACTCGCAGCGGGACGGCTGGGGTCACCTGTACCGGTACGACCTGCGCACCGGCGAACTGCTCGGGCAGGTCACCTCCGGGCAGTGGGCGGTCCGGCAGATCCTGCGCGTCGACGAGGCCGAGCGGGTCGTGTACTTCACCGCCTCCGGGCTGGTCGAAGAGGACCCGTACCGGCGCACGGTGTGCCGGGTCGGCCTGGACGGCACCGGCTTCGCCAAGGTCACCGACGACGAGCTGGACCACGTCGTCACCATGCCGGACGGCCAGGAGTACTTCATCGACTCCGCGTCCACCGCCGACACCCCGCCGGTGACCCGCGTCCGTGACTGGGACGGGCGGGTGCTGGCCGAGCTGGAGCGCGCCGACATCGGCAAGCTCACCGCCACCGGCTGGACGGCGCCGGAACGCTTCCGCGTCAAGGCGGCCGACGGCGTGACGGACATCTACGGCGTGCTGTACCGGCCGCACGGGTTCGACCCCGCCGAGCGCTACCCGGTGGTGGACAACGTCTACCCCGGCCCGCAGGTCGCCCGGGTCGCCCCGTGCTTCGACCCCGGCGGGATGGGCCTCGACGCGGAGCCCCTCGCCGCGCTGGGCTTCGTGGTGATCGCGCTGGACGGGCGTGGCACCCCGGGGCGGAGCAAGTCCTTCCACGACGCCTCCTACGGCCACCTGGCCGACGCGGGCTGCCTGGCCGACCACGTCGCGGCGCTGCGACAGCTGGCCCGGACCCGGCCGTGGATGGACCTGGACCGGGTGGGCTCGTTCGGCCACTCCGGAGGCGGTTTCGCCGCGGCGCGGGCGATGCTCGACTTCCCCGAGGTCTACAAGGCCGGAGTCGCCCTCTCCGGCTCCCACGACGCCCGCCACTTCAACCTGGGCTTCGTGGAGACCTACGACGGCGCGGACAACCCCGAGGCCTGGGCCCGCACCTCCAACGTCGACCTCGCCGACCGCCTGGCGGGCAAGCTGCTGCTCGTCCACGGCGAAATGGACGACCAGGTCCACCCGCACCACACGCTGCGGCTGGCCGACCGGCTCTTCGCCGCCGACAAGGACTTCGAGCTCCTCATCGTCCCGGGCGCCGAGCACACCTTCATCGACTGCCTGTCCTACGTCCGCAAGCGCTGCTGGGACTTCCTGGTCCGCGAGCTGATGGGCACCCGGCCGCCCGCCTACCGGCCCGCCCCTATCGCCCTCGGCCCCGAGCTGCTCGGCGAACTGTTCGCCTGAGCAGCCCGTTTGGGGCGGGCGAGGAAGCGGGCTCGCCCGGCTTGATGGGCGGCTCTCGCCGCCGCCGCTGCGGCTCGGGTGGGGACGGGTGAGGGCTCGGGCAGCTCGGGCGGCTCGGTCGGGGCGCCGTGGCAGGGGTGGCAGAGGCCGTCGGGGAGAGCTTCCGGGCGGCCTGGGGTGCCGCAGCCGGCGCATTCCGAGAGGGTGGGTGGGGTGGGTTCCTGAGCGGGGGGCAGCTCCGGTGGGCACTTCGTGAGCAGGCGACTGCGCGTGAAGGCGGCCGGGGCGTGGATGTCGCCCGGAAGATTCGCCGTGAGTGCTCGGACGAGTTGGGAGCGAGTGATGCCGCGCGCCAGCCATTCCGCGGCCAGCGGTTCCAGGTCCGCGCACTCCGCAGCGGACAGGGGGAGACGGGGGTCCGTCCGGCCGACGACGGCCAGGGCCTCGTAGGCCTCTGAGCGGCGCGGTTCCTCCTCCGCCGCTTGCGGCTCTCCTCCGGCCGTGTCGCCCTTCAGGAAGCGCTTCCACCACGCTTCGCTGCGCGGCGTGCGCGAGAAGTACGAGCGCCACACCCACTGGGTGCGGCCTTCGCCGACGGTCTCGCGCTTGCGGAAGACATGCCCGGCGGCGGTGAGCGCGGTGAGGGCTGTACGGATTGCTTGCTGGCCGTACGCCGCCAGCTCCTTGGCCAGGGTCTTCACGTCGATCGCGGCGCCGTCGGGCAGTCGATCGATGTGCGCCGCGATGTGCGCTTCGCGCTCGGGCAGATGAGCGAAGGTCTGCCGATCGCGGGCTGCCTGGTCCGGTGCGGAACGTTTTCCGTAGCCGGGTGCGGCCATTGGGGGAGTGTGGGGGCGTGCGGCGACGATAGTGTTGGCGATAGCCACAGGATCGGTCCGTTCGATCTTGGTGGTCAGACCCCCGTATCGGTGTTGGCGCACCGGCGGGGGTTGTTTCTTGCCGCGCACGCTACAGGGCGAGTGCGCACTGTCGCGACTCGGTTGCGCAAAGTCATCTGCGTGTGCTTACGCGGGGTTGGGAGGGTGGGTGGGTTCAACCCCACCTCCCATTCCCTAAAGAGGATGCTCGAGGCTCGACGCCCGAAGCTCGGCTATGAAGCGGCCCCATGTTTGCGGGGGGATCGTCAGCCGGGGGCCGCGTTCCCGAAGCTCGAGCTTCGAGTCTCGGACGTGAATGACATCGGGGAGGGTGGCGACCTCTATGCAGTTGCCGCCCACGTTGTCGCTGTAGCTGGACTTGAGCCATGCCAGCTTGTTGCTCATAGCGTTTCCAATGCCCTTCTGATGAACTGTTCCGACTCCTCCGCGCTGAGCGCCTGCATGCGGATCATCCCGTAGCGCTTGGTCAGGGTGCTGACGGTAGGTGCGTCGGAATACAGCACGTGGGTGTTCTGGCCTTCCACGTAGCCATAGTGGCTGTGTTGCTCGGTCTCCAGTAGCAGCAAGGGGCCGTTCAAGTGGGAGGGTGCGTACCGATCGGCGGGAAGCACCTGGATCGACACGTTGCGCAGAGTGCCCACGTCGAGCATGTGGCTCAGCTGGTCTTTCATGACCGCTGCGCCGCCAGTGCTGGTGCGCAACGCGGCCTCGTAGACCACGAAGCTGAACAGTGCGGCTGGCTTGCGCGTCAGTTTTTCCTGGCGCCGTAGGCGGGCTGTCACGCGGTCTTCGAGTGTGTCGTCATCGATGGGCGGCCAATGGCTGGCCATCAGGGCTTTTGCGTACTCTTCGGTCTGCAACAGGCCCGGGACAAAGAGGGTTTCGTAGGAGTAGATCGCGATTGCCTCGGCCTCGACTTCCATGTACTCCCGGACGTGACCGGGCTGTCGTTCCGGCTGCAGATAGTCGGTCGCCGCGACCAACTTGCCCCGCGCCCCGCACATCTCGTCCGCGACCTCGAGCAGCCGAACGGTCGGCCTCCGCCGCCCCTGCTCCATCGACTTGACCGTCTCGTACTCGTACCCGGCCTCCTTGGCCAGCTCCTCGCGGCTGACGCCGGCCTGCGTGCGCCAGAGCTTGAGCTGGTTGCCGCAGTACCGCCATGCCATCGGCGGCTGAGAGCTCTCGTTTGTCACCGTGCGGTCCCCTCCGGTGCCCTGCCGGGTACGACAAGGGTCGTACCCACCTCGCTACTCCCGATGGTGCTCCTCCGCCAGCCACGGTTTCAGCCTGAACGCCGAAACTCACCGCTCCGAGGACATCGATGAGAGCAGCACGACCTCGCACCCCGCTGAAGTTCGTCGGCTGGTGCTTCCCCTGTCATCCCCGCAGCGTCGGGCGAGCGCGCAGGCTGTTGCGGGAGGAGGCGCGGGACTGGCCGGTCGGGAAGGAGACGGCCGACGTGGCCGCGTTGCTGCTGAGCGAGCTCATGGCCAACGCGTGCAGACACGGCCGGACGACGCCCGAGCGGGAGATCCGGGCGCTGTGCACCGTCGACGGCGAGAAGCTGCGGATCGAGGTGTCGGACGCCGGGCGCGGCGTCCCCCGCGTGCGGCAGGCGAGGGACGACGAGGAGGCGGGCCGGGGGCTCGCGCTCGTCGCCGCCCTCGCCGACGTGTGGAACGTCAGCCTGCGCCCACACGGCACCGGCAAGACGGTGTGGTGCGAGCTGAGGCTCCGCCAGGAGTGAGGTCTCAGACCTCGATCAGGCTGCGCAGGTCGATCTCGATGGGGAAGGGGGCGTCCGTCTTGAACGTGCCCACATGCGTGGGGCGGTCGGGGCTGGGGACGTAGAAGCCCGCCTCCTGGTGGCGCCAGCACTCGTGCACTTCGGGGACGTTCCCCTCGCCCCGCTCGACACGCCAGTAATAGTCGATCCCTGCCTGGGCATACATGCCCGGCTTGAGGAAACGGTCTTCGGTGCGCGAGCCGGGAGAGACGACCTCGATGGCGAGGACGACCTTCTCGACGGGAATGCACTCCACCTTTCCGACGTCGAGGCCGCGCTTGTCGAAGACCACGATGTCAGGCCTGGGGACGTTGTTGTCGTTGAAGATGACCGATTGCTCGGTGGTGATCACGAATGCCTCGGGCTTGACGCTCCGCAGCCGGTAATACAGCTCGTCCCGCACCAGGTTGTGCCACCACTTGGCCGCCCCACGTACCACGATCTTCCCGCCCAGTAGCTCCCAGTCGAATGGCAGGATCAGCTCCCTCACCTGATCCCATGTCCAGCCGCCGTCCGCCGGTGGATACATCCAGTTGTCGCGCGTGGCGGGTTCGTCCCGCGCGGCACGCTCCGGCTGTTCGTGCCAGGCTTCTGCGGCCATTGCTGCTCCCATGGACCAGATGGTGTGAAGGCTCGTGGGCACATGTCCCGGTTACGACGTTAGCGCCACCCGCCCGGGTGAGGATGGATCGTTACTCCTCGATCAGGAGGCCACCGTCAGAACGATCTTCCCCGTCGTCCGCCCCCGCTCCCCCAGCTCGTGGGCCTTGGCGGCCTCCTCCAGGGGGAACACTGCGTCCACCTCGACGCGCAGCTGACCGCTCTCCACGAGCGCGGCGATCTCGCGCAGGCCCGTGCGGTCGGGTTCGACGAGGACGAACGTGGCCCGTACGCCCGCAGCGCGGGCGGCCTCGGCCGGGAAGGTGTCGTCCGGGGGGACGATCGTGACGAGGGTGCCGCCGGGGCGCAGGGTGCGCAGGGAGCGGTGGACGTAGTCGCCGCCGATGGTGTCGAGGACGACGTCGACGTCGTGGACGACCTCGGCGAAGTCCTGCTGGCTGTAGTCGACGAGCTCGTCGGCGCCCAGGTCGCGGAGGAAGGCGTGCTTGGGCTCGCGGGCCGTGCCGATGACGTACGCGCCGCGGGCCTTGGCGATCTGTACGGCCAGGTGGCCGACGCCGCCGGCGGCGGCGTGGACGAGGACGCGCCGGCCGGGGCGGATGTCGGCGGTGTCGACGAGGGCCTGCCAGGCGGTGAGGGCGGCGAGGGGGAGGGCCGCGCTGCCGACGTGGCCGAGGCCGGCGGGCTGGTGGGCGAAGTGGCGGGCGGGGGCGGTGACGTAGTCGGCGTAGGCGCCGGCGGCGTGGGGGAAGCGGGGCATGCCGTAGACCTCGTCGCCGGGGGCGAAGAGGGTGACGCCGGCGCCGACGGCCTCCACGACGCCCGCCACGTCCCACCCCAGGGTGAACGGCGTGGCCGCTCCGGAGACGAGGACGCCACGGTCGCGGCTCTTCCAGTCGACGGGGTTGACGCCGGCGGCGTGGACGCGGACGAGGATCTCGGTCGGGCCGGGCTCGGGGCGGTCGGTCTCGACGAGCTCGAGGACGTCGGGGCCGCCGGGGGCGTTCTGGCTGATGGCGCGCATGTTTCGCTTCCTTCGGAGGGGGTGTGGCTCAAGATTCCCCGGGCCCGCCGCCGCCGAGTAGTGGCCCGATGGCCAACGTCTGAAAGAATCGGGCCATGAATCAGGCCGTGCGGAATCAGGCCATGCACCGCGTCGGAGTCCTCGCGCTGGACGGTGTCGTCCCCTTCGAGCTGGGCATTCCCGCCCGGATCTTCGGTGCCGCCGTCTCGGCGGCCGGGGAGCCGCTCTATTCGGTGACGACCTGCAGCGTCGACGGCCGGCCCGTGCGCACGGACGCGGACTACGAGCTGGTGGTCGGCCACGACGCGTCCGCGCTGGCGGACGTCGACACCGTGGTGATCCCGCCGTCGCACGCCCTGGGGGAGATCCAGGAGACCGGGCTGCTGCCGGAAGACCTGCGGGCCGCGCTGGCCGCCGTGCGGCCGGGGACGCGCATGGTGGGGATCTGCACCGGGTCGTACGTACTGGCGGCGGCGGGGCTGCTCGACCGGCGGCCCGCGACCACGCACTGGAAGGAGGCGGAGCAGCTGCGGCGGATGTTCACCGCCGTCCGGGTGGATGCCGGGGTGCTGTTCGTCGACGACGGGGACGTGCTGACGTCCGCCGGTGTGGCCGCCGGGGTGGACCTGTGCCTGCACATCGTGCGGCGCGACCACGGCAGCGAGGTCGCCAACGCGGTGGCGCGCATGTGCGTGGTGCCGCCATGGCGTGACGGCGGGCAGGCGCAGTTCGTCCGGCAGCCGGTGCCCGAGCCGGACGGCAGCGGCACCGCGCCCACGCGCGCGTGGGCGCTGGAGCGGCTGGAGGAGCCCCTGACGCTGGCCGATCTGGCCGCGCACGCGCGGGTCAGCGTGCGGACGTTCACCCGGCGCTTCCGCGCCGAGACGGGCGACAGCCCGGGGCAGTGGCTGCTGCGGCAGCGCGTCGAGCGGGCGCGGCGTCTGCTGGAGACCACCGACTGGCCGGTGGACCTGGTGGCGCACCGCGCGGGCTTCGGTACGGGCGCGTCGCTGCGGCAGCATCTGCACACCGCCATCGGGGTGTCCCCCCTGACGTACCGGAGGACGTTCCGGGCCATGCGGGACGCCGCCTGACGGGCGCCTGACGCCGCCCGACGGCGGCGCCCGGGCTCATGCCGGCGGGGTCACGTCAGCGGGGTCATGCCAGCGGCGTGATCACCACGGCCGTGCCGTACGCGCAGACCTCCGTGCCGACGTCGGCGGCCTCGGTGACGTCGAAGCGGAACATGAGGACGGCGTTGGCGCCGCGCGCGCGGGCCTGCTCGACCAGGCGCTCCATGGCCTGGTTGCGGGTCTGGACGAGGGTCTTGGTCAGGCCCTTGAGCTCGCCGCCGATGAGGGACTTCAGGCCGGCGCCGATCTGACTGCCGACGTGGCGGGAGCGGACGGTCAGGCCGAACACCTCTCCGATGACCCGGTCGACCCGGTAGCCGGGCACGTCATTGGTCGTGACGACCAACACATCGGACTTCTCGTGCTGGCCGCCGCCGTACTCGTCGATGCCCATCGGGCCCACCTCCGTCTGTCTGTGCAGTTTTGCCGTTCGTTGTCCGTGACGCACCCTGGAGGCGTGGGGTTGCGCCGATCGGGTGGAACCGAGACGGGCCCGGTGGCGTTGATAACTTTGGGCCGCACACCACACTCCCCGCCTGTGCCCGGACCTCGCACGAGCCTGTGCCCTCCATTCAGGAGCCTGTCACCCGTGACTCCCATGACCACCCTCGCGCTCGGCCCCCAGTGGCTCGACGCGAACTATCTGATCGAGCAATTCGGTCTGATCGGCGTCCTGGCCATCGTCTTCGCGGAGTCCGGCCTTCTGATCGGGTTCTTCCTCCCGGGTGACTCGCTGCTGTTCACCACGGGCCTGCTGGTCACCACCAACCAGATCGACAAGCCGCTGTGGATGGTGTGCACGCTGGTGGGTGCCGCGGCGATCCTCGGCGACCAGGCCGGCTATCTCTTCGGCCGCAAGGTCGGCCCCTCGCTCTTCAAGCGGCCGGACTCCCGCCTCTTCAAGCAGGAGAACGTCGAGAAGGCCCACGAGTTCTTCGAGAAGTACGGCCCGAAGTCACTGGTCCTGGCCCGCTTCGTGCCGGTGATCCGGACCTTCACGCCGATCATCGCCGGCGTGAGCCGGATGAACTACCGCTCGTTCCTCATCTTCAACATCATCGGCGGCCTCCTGTGGGGCGTCGGCGTGACGCTGCTCGGTGCGTCGCTGGGCAAGATCGACTTCGTTCACCAGCACATCGAGATGATGCTGGTCGCGATCGTGCTGATCTCGGTGGTGCCGATCGCCATCGAGTTCCTGCGCGCCCGGTCCAAGGCGAAGAAGGCCGCGGCCCAGGCGCCGGCGACCCCGGCGGCGCCGGCCCCGATGGCCGGCGGTTACGGCGCCGACCAGGGCGGCTTCGGCGGCCCCCAGCGCGGCTACGGCGCCGACCAGGGTGGCTTCGGCGGCAACCAGGGCGGCTACGGCGGTGGCGACGGGGGCTACGGCGGCGGTCAGGACAGCGTCTACGGCGGCCAGGGCAACGGCGGCGGCTACTACGGCGGCGCCGGTGCCGGTTACGGCGGCCAGGGTGGCCACGGCGCTGGCTACGGCAACCAGGGCGGCTACGGCAACGGTGGCGGTCAGGGCGGCTACGGCAACGGTGGCAACGGCGGCGGCCACGGCCAGGGTGGCTACGGCGGCGGCCACGGCGGTGGCTACGGCAACCAGGGCGGCTACGGCAATGGTGGCTACAACCCCGGCAACGGCGGCCACAACCCCGGCAACGGGGGCTACAACCCCAACGGTGGCGGCTACAACCCCGACAACGGCGGTTACAGCCCCGACGACGACGGCGGCTACAACCCCGACGACCAGCAGCCGCCCGGCCCGCGCGGCCGGCACGCCCGGCGCTGAGCCCCGGGCCGGCTCCCGGCTTCCGGCTCCGGCTCCCACGGCCCGCCCCCAGGGCCCACTACGGCCCACCACGGCCCCCGGAACCCACCACGGCAGTCTCCGCGGCACCCCGCTGAGGCTGCCGTTCCGTATATCCGGGCCCCCGATGCGCGCCCGTACGGCCCATCAGGCATGGTGGCACTGAGCAGGACGGTGCACGAGGGCCTGACGAGGAGCGTGTGGTGGCGGATCGGCAGCGGGGAGGCGGCGGTTCGGGCCCGGGGGGCCCGGCGGACGGCCGGGCGGGTGATCCGGCCGAGGACCGCAAGCCGCAGTCCGACGAGGCGCGCAGCGCCTTCACCCCGCCGCTGGGGGTGCCGCTGCCGCCCGTACCGGAGGACGAGCACCCCACGTCGGAGTTCGCGCTGCCCGAGGGCGTCGCGCCCGAGCCGGAGACCGAGCCCGAGGGGTCGGCCTTCACCTGGCCCGGCGCCGGCCCGGCCGCCTCCTTCCCCGCCTTCACCCCGCCCCACGGCATACCCAAGGTCAGCCTCATCAAGGAGGAGGCGCCCTGGCAGGACCGCATGCGCACCATGCTGCGCATGCCGCTCGCCGAGCGCCCGATGCCCGACCGCCCGCCGCGCCAGGAGGAGGAAGCAGGCCCGGCCGTGCCGCGCGTGCTCGACCTGACGCTGCGCATCGGCGAGCTGCTGCTCGCCGGCGGCGAGGGGGCCGAGGACGTGGAGACGGCGATGCTCGGCGTCGCGCACGCCTACGGGCTCGGGCGCTGCGAGCCCACCGTCACCTTCACCCTGCTGACCGTCAGCTACCAGGCCTCGCTCGTCGACGACCCGGTCACCGCCCACCGCACGGTCCGCCGGCGCGGCACCGACTACACCCGGCTCAACGCCGTCTACCGCCTCATCCACGACATCACCTCCAACGGCCTGACCTTGGAGGAGGCGTACGGCCGGCTGGCCGAGATGCGCCGCAACCGCCACCCCTACCCCGGCTGGGCGCTGACGCTGGCCTCCGGGCTGCTGGCGGGCGCGGCGAGCATGCTGGTGGGTGGCGGGCCGGTGGTGTTCCTCGCGGCGGCGGTCGGCGCGATGCTCGGCGACCGGCTGGCGTGGCTGGCGGCGGGGCGCGGGCTGCCGGAGTTCTACCAGTTCGTCGCCGCCGCGCTGCCGCCGGCGGCGATGGGCGTGGCGCTGAGCGCCAGCCGCCCGGACATCCAGGCCTCCGCCGTGATCACCGGTGGTCTCTTCGCCCTGATTCCCGGGCGGGCCCTGGTCGCGGGCGTACAGGACGGCCTGACCGGCTTCTACATCACCGCGGCCGCCCGGCTGCTGGAGGTCGGCTACCTCATCGTGGGCATTGTCTGCGGTGTGCTCGTCGTGCTCTACGGGGGCGTGCACATCGGCGGCGGCACGCTCAACCCCGAGGCGGCGCTGCAGCACAAGGAGCGGCCCGTCATCCAGATCGTCGCGGCGATGCTGCTGGCCTTCGCCTTCGCGGTGCTGCTTCAGCAGGAACGTCACACCGTGTGGGTCACCACGCTCAACGGCGGGGTCGCCTGGGTGATCTACGCGGCGCTCGCCGACACCATGCGGGCCGACCCGGTGCCCGCCACGGCCGTGGCCGCAGGCCTCGTGGGCCTCTTCGGGCAGCTGCTGGCGCGCTACCGGCACGCCTCGGCGCTGCCGTACATCACGGCGGCGATCGGGCCGCTGCTGCCCGGTAGCGCGGTGTACTTCGCGCTGCTGAACTTCGCGAAGAACGAGCTCAACACCGGCATCTCCAGCCTCACCAAGGCGGCGGCCCTGGCGCTGGCGATCGCCATCGGAGTGAATCTCGGCTCCGAGATGGCCCGGCTGTTCCTCAAGGTGCCCGGCGAGGGCGCCGGGCGCCGGGCGGCGAAGCGGACGCGCGGCTTCTAGTCACGTAGGACGGGGAAGCCGCGCGTCGCGGGTGCTTCAGGCTCGGTGGCGCGAGCCCTTCAGGCTGCTCAGTGGTGCGAGCCGCCGGCGGCCTCGAGGCGCTTGTAGGAGGCCTCGATCTCGGCCTCGGCCTCGGCGCGGCCGACCCAGTCGGCGCCCTCGACGGACTTGCCCGGCTCCAGGTCCTTGTAGACCTCGAAGAAGTGCTGGATCTCCAGGCGGTCGAACTCCGACACGTGGTGGATGTCGCGCAGGTGCTCCACGCGGGGGTCGTTCGCCGGGACGCACAGCAGCTTGTCGTCGCCGCCGGCCTCGTCCGTCATGCGGAACATGCCGATGGCGCGGCACTTGATGAGGCAGCCGGGGAAGGTCGGCTCGTCCAGAATGACCATCGCGTCCAGCGGGTCGCCGTCCTCGCCGAGGGTGTTCTCGACGAAGCCGTAGTCGGCCGGGTAGGAGGTCGAGGTGAAGAGTCGGCGGTCCAGACGGATGCGACCGGTCTCGTGGTCCACCTCGTACTTGTTCCGCGAACCCTTCGGGATCTCGATGGTGACGTCGAACTCCACGGGTGGCTCCTTCATGATCAACACATACGTCTGGTGATTAAGTGTCCCCCACGTAGGTGTGTGGTGGCGAAAGGGGCTGGTCCGTGGAGCCTGGAGCCGGATGGTGGCAGGTCAGACAGTGGCGGGACGCCCCCCTGGCGCAGCGCCGGACCATGGGGTTCGCCGCCGCGTCAGCCGTGGCCGGAATCGTGATCGCGACCGGTGCGGTGGCGGCCTCCGGCCCCTGGGACGGAGGCCAGCGTAAGGCCGAACGGGTCCGGGCCGCCGCCGCGGTACGTCCGGGGGGTGACGCCCCGCGTGGCGCCGCGCGCGCCGCCGGGCCGGTCACGGCGCCTCCCGTGCTCGGCGCGCTCCGCACCCGGGGCGCGGCAGCCTCCCGGGAGAGCCTGGCCGGAGCGCTGGAACCGCTGCTGGGCGACTCCGCGCTGGGCACCGACCACGCCGCGTCCGTCGTCGACGCCGCCACCGGGGAGCAGCTCTACGGGTCCGGCGAGGGCACCGCGTACACCCCGGCCTCGACGATCAAGATCGCCACGGCCGCCGCCGCGCTCGCCGCGCTGGGGCCCGAGCACCGCATCGAGACCACCGTGGTCGCCGGTTCGGACGGCATCGTGCTGGTGGGCGGGGGCGACCCCACGCTCACCGCCGCGCCCTCCGGCAAGGGCGGCGGGCCGCGCTTCGCCTCGCTCTCCGACCTCGCGGACGCCACGGCCCGCTCCCTCAAGGCCCGCGGGACCGCCCGCACCCGGCTCGCCTACGACGCCTCGCGCTACTCCGGCCCCGCCCTGCACCCCATCGGCCTCAACGTGAACATCGCCCCCGTCAGTGCGCTGATGGTCGACGAGGGCCGCCTCGACGACTCCTTCCGCGGACCCGCCGACCGCACGGCCGAGCCGGCCGCGGACGCGGCGCGGAAGTTCGCGGACCTGCTGCGCGAGCGGGGCGTGGAGGTCGAGGGCGACGTGTCGGAGACCCGGGCCGACGCCAAGGCGGCCCGCGTCGCCGCCGTCGCGTCGGCACCGCTGGCCGATCTGGTCGAGCGGGCGCTGACCTACAGCGACAACGACATCGCCGAAGCGCTCGCCCGCCAGACCGCCCTCGCCTCCGGCCGTCCGGCCGACTTCGAGGGCGCGGCCAAGGCCGTCACGGACCGGCTGGCAGGTCTGGGGCTGCCCATGGAGGGCGTACGGATCGCCGACGGCAGCGGCCTCGACCGCGCCGACCAGGTCTCCGCCGGCTTCCTGGCCCGCCTCCTGGCCCGCTCCGCGGACCCGCGCACCCCACGCCTGCGACCCGTCCTCACCGGCCTGCCGGTGGCGGGTTTCAGCGGCACCCTCCGCGACCGCTACCCCCGCGAGAACGCCGGCCGCGCCACCGTACGCGCCAAGACCGGCACCCTCACCGGTGTCAACACCCTCGCCGGCACGGCGGTGACCCCCTCGGGCCGCCTCCTGACCTTCGGCTTCATGGCCTCGGGCACGACCGACGGCGACGCGGCGCAGAGGGCCCTCGACCGCCTGGCGGCGGTGGTGGCCACGGCCGGGTGAGGGCGGGGCGCAGCCCCGGGATTCTTTCCGCCGCAACGGTGTTCAGCTCACCGCAAGGGGCCCGGCGGTGCCGAACCGGCCGTCCAGGTGCGGCCCGGTGGGCCGGTTTGTGCCCACCCTCCCCCAGCTACCGCTGGGAGGTGCCCCCAGCCCTGCGGAACGACTGCCCACAAACCCCGTGGGGGACCGGGTAAGACCTCACTCGGAGCCGTGCGCAGCACGTACGGTGAAGGCATGACGAGCGTCGGTGGCACGGAGATGGTCGACTGGAAGCTCGCGGTCGCGACCGCGACCCGGCTCGTACGTCCGGGGCCGGAGGTGAGCCGGGACGAGGCGCGTGAGGTGGTCGCCGAACTGCGGCGGCACGCCGAGGCGTCGGAGGGGCATGTGCGGGGGTTCACGCGCATGGGCCTGCGGGAGGGCGAGGCCGGGGTGCGGACGCCCGTGCTGGTCGTCGACCGGGCGGGGTGGGTGAAGGCGAACGTCGCCGGGTTCCGGGCGGTGCTCGGGCCGTTGCTGGAGAAGATGCAGGGCCGCCGCGCGGGCCTGCCGGGCGGTGCCGTGCTGGGGACGGTCGGCGGCAAGGTGACCGGCGTCGAGCTGGGGATGCTGCTGTCGTTCCTGGCGTCGCGGGTGCTGGGGCAGTACGAGACGTTCGCGCCGGTGACGCGCGACCTGCCGGGGTCTCCCGAGAGCGGCGGGCGGCTGCTGCTCGTGGCGCCCAACATCGTGCAGGTGGAGCGCGAGCTGGACGTCGACCCGCATGACTTCCGGCTGTGGGTGTGCCTGCACGAGGAGACCCACCGGACGCAGTTCACGGCCGTGCCCTGGCTGCGGGACCACATCGAGGGGGAGATCCAGACCTTCCTGGCGGAGACGGACGTGGACCCCGCCACGCTCCTCGAGCGGGTGCGGGAGGCGGCGCAGTCGTTGACGGGCGCGCGGCCTCCGCAGGAGGGGCGCAGCATCGTCGAGCTGGTGCAGACGCCCGCGCAGCGGGAGATCCTCACCCGGCTGACGGCCGTGATGTCCCTGCTGGAGGGTCACGCCGACTACGTGATGGACGGCGTGGGCCCTCAGGTCGTGCCGAGCGTCGCGGAGATCCGGGAGAAGTTCCAGAAGCGGCGCGCCAGCGGCGCGGGCCGGCTGGACGCGGCGCTGCGCAAGCTGCTGGGTCTGGACGCCAAGCTGCGGCAGTACCGTGATGGCGAACGGTTCGTGCGGGCCGTGGTCGACGAGGTCGGCATGGACGGCTTCAACCGCGTCTGGACGTCGCCGAACACGCTGCCCACCAAGGCCGAGATCGCCAAACCGGCGGACTGGGTCGCACGGGTGCACGGTCGTACCGACGGGTGACGTCGGCACGCGCCGTGCCGGAAGAACGCTCCCGTTATCACCCGTCCGAGGGACCGTTTGCCAAGGGTGGGCGTGCGATGCTCGGGTAAAGGCTCGTCTCTGTCACCATCGACGCACACAGCGTGACGGAGACGGCGGATACTCGGAGCCGGCAAGGCGCCGAGGTCGGCTCCGCCACCCCCCTTTCGCATGGAACGATTGGACACACGGACATGGGTCCACACCCCGCGGTCGCGGCGATACGCCTGGCGGTCCGCCGCGTTCTCCACGACGTACTCACCCTCGCTCCGCCCGCCTCCGTACCCAGCGCGGCCGGCGACCGGCCGCCGCTCGTCCTCGCCGCCTGCTCCGGCGGCGCCGACTCCATGGCCCTCGCCTCCGCCCTCGCCTTCGAGGCCCCCCGTCTCGGAGTCCGGGCCGGCGGCGTGACCGTGGACCACGGCCTCCAGGCCGGTTCCGACCTGCGTGCCGCCGAGGTCGTCAGCCGCCTCGCCGTTCTCGGCCTCGACCCCGTGGAGGCCGTGCGCGTCGACGTCGGCCGTGAGGGCGGCCCCGAGGCCGCCGCCCGCGACGCCCGCTACGCCGCCCTGGACGCCGTCGCCGACCGGCACGGCGCGGCCGCGATCCTGCTCGGCCACACCCGTGACGACCAGGCGGAGACCGTGCTGCTGGGCCTCGCCCGCGGCTCCGGCATCCGCTCGCTGTCCGGCATGGCCACCGCCTCCGGCGTCGGCGGCCGCTACCGCCGGCCCTTCCTCGGCCTGGACCGCCAGACCGCCCGCAAGGCCTGCATGGTGCAGTCCCTGCCCGTCTGGGACGACCCGCACAACGCCGACCCGGCCTACACCCGCTCCCGGGTCCGCCACGAAGCCCTGCCCGTCCTGGAGAAGGCCCTGGGCAAGGGCGTCGTCGAGGCGCTCGCCCGGACCGCCCAGCTCTCCCGCGACGACGCCGACGCCCTCGACTCCTGGGCCGCCGCCGTGGAGCCCTCCGTCCGGGACGACGCCGGCGACCTCGAGGTCGCCAAGCTCTTCGCCCTGCCGCCCGCCGTCCGCCGCCGGGTGCTGCGCCGCGCGGCCATCGAGGCGGGCTCCCCGGCCGGTTCCCTCTTCGCCCGGCACCTGGAAGAGGTCGACCGGCTGATCACCGGTTGGCGCGGCCAGGGGGCCATCAACCTGCCCGGGCGCGTCGCGGTGCGCAGGCAGGGTGGCAGACTGGTCCTCCGGCAATCGTGAACGAGCGAGAGTGGCGCGGGTGGACGACAAGGACATGGGCACCGATCTGAAGTCGGTGCTCATCACCAAGGAAGAGATCGACGCGAAGCTGGCTGAGCTGGCCGCGAAGATCGACGCGGACTACGCGGGCAAGGACCTGCTCATCGTGGGCGTTCTCAAGGGCGCCGTGATGGTGATGGCGGACCTGGCGCGTGCCCTGTCCAACCCCGTCACCATGGACTGGATGGCCGTGTCCTCCTACGGCGCGGGCACCCAGTCCTCCGGAGTGGTCCGCATCCTCAAGGACCTCGACACCGACATCAAGGGCAAGCACGTCCTGATCGTCGAGGACATCATCGACTCCGGCCTGACCCTGTCGTGGCTGCTGTCGAACCTCGGCTCCCGCGAGCCGGCGTCGCTCAATGTCGTGACGCTGCTGCGCAAGCCGGAGGCGGCCAAGGTCGCCATCGACGTGAAGTGGGTCGGCTTCGACATCCCCAACGAGTTCGTCGTCGGTTATGGTCTCGACTTCGCGGAGAAGTACCGCAATCTGCCCTTCGTGGGCACGCTCGCGCCGCACGTCTACGGCGGCTGAGCGTCCCCGCACCCCTGACGGACGGGGTCTTCCGGCGGGCGGGAACCGAATTCGGCTTCCCGCCGTTGGAGCAGGGGAGGGCGGGTGTTGACCGTCCTTGGCGGCGTCGGGTGACAATGCTGGGGTACCGTCCGAAGGTCAGTCTTTTCAATCTTTTCAAGGTCGAGCACGACACCGCACGCACAGGCACCCCGATCCGGGGTCGCCGTGCCTCACTGTGGCAGGAGGGACGGGGCGCTCGCGCCCCGTATGGATGGACGTGAAGCGCTACTTCCGTGGGCCGGTCATGTGGATCGTGCTGGCCGTCCTCGCCGTGGTCGTGTTGATGCAGGTCGTCGGCTCGTCCGGCGGCTACAAGTCGGTGGACACCAGTCAGGTAGTCCATGCGATCGACAAGAACCAGGTGAAGTCGGCCGAACTGACGACCGGCGACGAGAACAAGATCAAGATCGAGCTCAAGAGCGGCGTCAAGATCAAGGGCTCGAGCAAGGTCCAGGCGAACTACATCGGCGACCAGGGCGTCGAGATCTCCAAGGATCTCCAGGCCAAGGCCGATGACGACGACACCAGCACGCTGCCCGACGGGTACAACGTCTCGACGTCGAAGCAGAACCCCTTCCTGGGCGTGCTGCTCTCGCTGCTGCCGTTCGTCCTCATCGTCGTCGTCTTCCTGTTCCTGATGAACCAGATGCAGGGCGGCGGCTCCCGGGTCATGAACTTCGGGAAGTCCAAGGCCAAGCTGATCACCAAGGACACCCCGAAGACGACCTTCTCCGACGTGGCCGGCTCCGACGAGGCCGTCGAGGAGCTCCACGAGATCAAGGAGTTCCTGCAGGAGCCCGCGAAGTTCCAGGCCGTGGGCGCCAAGATCCCCAAGGGTGTGCTGCTCTACGGCCCGCCCGGTACGGGCAAGACCCTGCTCGCGCGCGCCGTCGCCGGCGAGGCGGGCGTGCCGTTCTACTCCATCTCCGGCTCCGACTTCGTCGAGATGTTCGTGGGTGTGGGTGCCTCCCGGGTCCGTGACCTGTTCGAGCAGGCCAAGGCCAACGCCCCCGCCATCGTCTTCGTCGACGAGATCGACGCCGTGGGCCGGCACCGTGGCGCGGGCCTCGGCGGCGGTCACGACGAGCGCGAGCAGACCCTGAACCAGCTGCTCGTCGAGATGGACGGCTTCGACGTCAAGGGCGGCGTCATCCTGATCGCCGCCACCAACCGCCCGGACATCCTCGACCCGGCGCTGCTGCGCCCGGGCCGTTTCGACCGGCAGATCGCCGTCGACCGTCCGGACATGCAGGGCCGTCTGGAGATCCTCAAGGTTCACCAGAAGGGCAAGCCGGTCGCCCCGGACGTCGACCTGGGCGCCGTCGCCCGTCGTACGCCCGGCTTCACCGGCGCGGACCTGTCGAACGTGCTGAACGAGGCGGCGCTGCTCACGGCCCGCAGCGACAAGAAGCTGATCGACAACCACTCGCTGGACGAGGCGATCGACCGTGTCGTGGCCGGACCGCAGAAGCGGACCCGGATCATGAGCGACAAGGAGAAGAAGATCACCGCGTACCACGAGGGCGGACACGCCCTGGTCGCGGCGGCCTCCCCGAACTCCGACCCGGTGCACAAGATCACGATCCTGTCCCGGGGCCGCGCGCTCGGCTACACCATGGTCCTCCCCGACGAGGACAAGTACTCCACCACGCGCAACGAGATGCTCGACCAGCTGGCCTACATGCTGGGCGGCCGCGCGGCCGAGGAGCTGGTCTTCCACGACCCGACCACGGGCGCCGCGAACGACATCGAGAAGGCCACCGCCACGGCCCGCGCGATGGTCACCCAGTACGGCATGACCGAGCGCCTCGGCGCGATCAAGTTCGGCTCCGACAATTCCGAGCCGTTCCTGGGCCGCGAGATGGCGCACCAGCGCGACTACTCCGAAGAGGTCGCCGCGCTGGTCGACGAAGAGGTCAAGAAGCTCATCGAGACCGCGCACAACGAGGCGTGGGAGATCCTGGTCGAGAACCGTGACATTCTCGACAACCTCGTTCTGGCCCTCCTCGAGAAGGAGACGCTGAACAAGGAGGAGATCGCCGAGATCTTCAAGCACGTCGTGAAGCGCCCGGCCCGCCCCGCGTGGACCGGCTCCTCGCGCCGTACGCCCTCCAGCCGCCCGCCGGTGCTCTCGCCCAAGGAGCTCGCCCCGGCCAACAACGGCGCCTCGCCGTCGGTCGACTCGGTCGAGCTGTCCAAGGACGCGCCGAGCACTCCGGAGAGCTGATCGGCGGCTCCCCGCGAGCCGTCGCCCGGGGCCGTACAGGGCCCGGAATGGATGCCGCGCCACCCAGGTTTTAGCCTTGGGGGCGCGGCATCGCGCATTTCCCCCCTCCGGTGGGGCCGCACGCAGCGCATAGGCACGAGAGAACGAGGCAAGCCCATGACCGACCCGGTGACGCTGGACGCCGAGGGCTCCATCGGTGAGTTCGATGAGAAGCGGGCCGAGAACGCCGTCCGTGAGCTGCTGATAGCGGTCGGGGAGGACCCGGACCGGGAGGGCCTGCGGGAGACCCCGGCGCGGGTGGCCCGGGCGTACAAGGAGATATTCGCCGGCCTGTGGCAGGAGCCGCAGGACGTGCTCACCACGACCTTCGACCTCGGCCACGACGAGATGGTGCTGGTCCGCGACATCGAGGTGTACAGCACCTGCGAGCACCACCTGGTGCCGTTCCACGGCGTGGCGCACGTGGGCTACATCCCCTCCACCAGCGGCAAGATCACCGGCCTCTCGAAGCTGGCCCGGCTGGTGGACGTCTACGCCCGCCGCCCGCAGGTGCAGGAGCGGCTGACGACGCAGATCGCGGACTCGCTGATGGAGATCCTGGAGCCGCGCGGCGTCGTCGTGGTCATCGAGTGCGAGCACATGTGCATGTCCATGCGCGGCATCCGCAAGCCGGGCGCCAAGACGCTGACCTCCGCCGTGCGGGGCCAGCTGCGCGACGCGGCCACGCGTGCCGAGGCCATGAGCCTGATCATGGCCCGCTGACGCCGAGCCCGATCACGGCCCGCTGGGACGGGGCCGGGCGCCGGCCCCGGGCCACGGCGTACCGCCCCCGGACATGGAAAGGGCCCGCACGACGGCGGGCCCCGGGCTGGTGGCGACTAGGCGCTCAGGCGGCTGCTCATCCACTTGAGGGTGGGGTTCAGCTCGCGGCGCCAGGTGTTGAAGTTGTGGCCGCCGCTCTCGAGGATGATCGAGGAGACCCGGGTGGGGGACTTCGACGCCATGTCGATGAACTTCAGGGTGTCCTTGTAGTTGTGCTCGCCCTTCTTGCTGGAGGTCACCAGCAGCGAGACGGGCGGCAGCTCCTTGTTCTTCAGCCGCCACAGCAGGTCGTTCTCCCGCTCCAGCGACTTGCTGTTGCCGAAGAGGTTTCCGGTGGTGGCGTCCTGCGGGGCCTTGTAGTAGCCGGACAGGGAGGCGGCGGCGGAGTACGCGTCGGGGTGGCGCATGGCGAACTTCAGGGCGCAGTAGCCGCCGGTGGAGTCGCCGATGATGCCCCAGTTCTTCGCCTGGGTGCCGACGCGGTAGTGCTCGGAGACGGCCTTGCGCAGGTCCTTCGTGAAGAAGGTCTCGGTCTGGGGGCCGTTGGGTATGTCGATGCACTCGGTGTCGCGGGGCGGGGCGACGGTGGGCCGCATCATCACGAGGATGGTGGGCTGCATCTTCTTGTCCTTGGCCAGCTTGTGCGCGCGCACCGGGTAGTCCAGGCCCTTGACCAGGGCCTCGGCGGTGCCCGGGTAGCCGGTCAGGGCGACGGAGGCCGGAAAGGTCTTGTTCGCGTACTCCGGCTGGAAGTACTCCGGCGGCAGGTAGACGTAGGCCGGGCTGCTGATCTTCGACTCGGGGCCGACGATGTTGATCTTCTCGATCTTGCCGCCGACGCGCGGTACGTCACCGCGCGGGACCTTCACGGCCTGGGCGCTGACGACCTGCACCCGCTTGGCGCCCGCGCTGTGGTCGACGACGACGCCCTCGTTCTTGACCTGTCCGAAGAGGTCGGCCCAGGATCCGTAGAAGCCGAAGGACTGGTTCGCCCACAGGCCGATCGCGGCGAACAGCGACAACTGCGTGGCCAGCATCATGCCGATGCGGGCGCTGACGGGACCGATGCCCTTCTTGCCGAGCCGGGGCCAGAGCCAAATGGTCAATGCGAAGAGCACTACCGCAGCCACGATGGCCAGCAGGAGTACTGGCATGCTGGTGAGACCCATGAGGTGCTTTCTGCCGAGCGACCCGGCGCCGAGTCGCGGAATGGTTACTTCTTTCCGGGCTCGGCCCCCCACGGAACCTCAACCCCGAAACCGTCGTCCTACAGGGCGCACATTGTCCGGGCGCTGCCGCCGAACGGCGCAGGTCCTCTCGACATGGACGACGGGAAGAGATGTCTGTCAGGGTAGATGGCAAAAAGTCCGATGGGGTTCCCTCGGGGCCCAAGTGGCTGTCGGGGCTTGCGCGTATCGCCAGGGGACCCAGGCCGGAGCGCGTTCCGGCGGTCGTGGGCACGGTCGCCGCCCTCATCGGTCTGGCCGACATCGCGGCGGGGGTCATCCCCCGGTTCCGCTGGAGCAAGGTCCACTCCCTCGCCGAGGTCCTGCCCGGCAGTGTGACCCAGCTGGCCGCGGCCGGCTCGATCATCGTCGGCATCCTGCTGCTCATGCTCGCCCACGGCCTCAAGCGGGCCAAGAAGCGGGCCTGGCTCGCCGCCGTCGTGGTGCTGCCGATCGGCGCCGCCGCCCAGCTGATCTACCGCCACTCCTACGCCGGCGCGATCCTGTCGCTGCTGCTGTTCATCTACCTCGTCGGCCACAGCAAGGCCTTCTACGCGCTGCCCGACCCGCGCAGCCGCTGGAAGGCGCTGGCCAACTTCATCCTGATGGGCGCCTTCAGCTTCGGCCTGGGCTGGGTCATCGTCGGCTCGCACCCCAAGCAGATGGTCGGCGACCCGCCGGTGCTGGAGCAGATCGAGCACGTCATCTGGGGCCTGTTCGGCTTCGAGGGATCGATCCGCTACACGGGCGGCGTCGACTACACCGTCGGCTACTCCCTGGGTGCCCTCGGCCTGCTGACCGTGGCCACCACCGCGTACCTGGCCTTCCTCCCGGCGTACCCCGCGCCCGTGCTCACCGAGCAGGACGAGGACAAGCTGCGCGAGCTGCTCGCCAAGCACGGTGAGCGCGACTCGCTCGGCCACTTCGCGCTGCGCCGCGACAAGAGCGTCGTCTTCTCGCCCTCCGGCAAGGCCGCCGTCTCCTATCGCGTGGTCTCCGGCGTGATGCTGGCCAGCGGTGACCCGATCGGCGACGTCGAGGCCTGGCCGGGCGCGATCGAGCAGTTCATGGAGCTGGCCAAGCGCCACTCCTGGACCCCCGCGGTCGCCGGCTGCAGCGAGACCGGTGGCGAGGTCTGGACCCGCGAGACGGGCCTGGACGCCCTCGAGATGGGTGACGAGGCCATCGTCGACGTCGCCGACTTCAGCCTGACCGGCCGTTCCATGCGCAACGTCCGCCAGATGGTCAAGCGCATCGAGCGCAACGGCTACTCCACCAAGGTGCGCCGCGTCGGCGACCTGACCCCCGAGGAGCTGGAGGCCGTCCAGAAGGCCGCCAACGCCTGGCGTGACACCGAGGACGAGCGCGGCTTCTCCATGGCCCTGGGCCGCATCGGCGACCCCAAGGACCTGGACGCGATCATCGCGACGGCCCACAAGGACCCGGAGGAGGGCGAGGACCTCGCCTTCGGCGACCTGCGCGCCATGCAGCACTACGTGCCGTGGGGCAAGGACGGCAGCTCGCTCGAGCTGATGCGCCGCGACCGCAGCGCCGACCCGGGCATGAACGAGCTGCTGATCGTCGCCTTCCTCCAGGCCGCGCCCGAGCTCAAGATCAAGCGCCTGTCGCTGAACTTCGCGTTCTTCCGCTCCGCCCTCGAGCGCGGCGGCAAGCTGGGCGCGGGCCCGGTCGTGCGCATCCAGCGCACGGTGCTGATCTTCCTCTCGCGCTGGTTCCAGATCGAGTCGCTGTACAAGTTCAACGAGAAGTTCCGGCCGCGCTGGGAGCCGCGCTTCATCGTCTTCCCGACCAGCCGCGACCTGCCCCGCATCGGCTTCGCGATGATGCAGGCGGAGGGCTTCCTGGAGCTGCCGCGCCTGCTGCGCCGCCGCCCGACGGAGCCCAAGCCGGAGCTGGACGACGAGGGCACCCTCGCCGAGCAGGGCGAGGTCACGCGCGCGGCGTGACGGCGCGCCCGTCGCCGACGGCATCCCCTAAGGCCCTCCCGGACACGTTCCGGGAGGGCCTTCGCGCCGTCCGGGCCCGTTTGTGGCCTCCCCGCGGGCGGTGCCGGGCCGTGCCTACGCCCTAGGCTGGTCGGTATGAGTACGTTGCGCGGCCCGGTCGGGCCGGTCGGACTGCCCGCGTGGGACCGGTGTGCGGTGATGGGCGTGGTGAACGTCACCCCCGACTCGTTCTCCGACGGGGGGCACTGGTTCGACACCGCCCTCGCCGTCAAGCGGGGCCTGGAGCTCGTCGCGGCCGGCGCCGACCTGGTCGACGTGGGCGGGGAGTCCACCCGCCCCGGCGCGGTGCGCGTGGACGAGGACGAGGAGCTGCGCCGGGTGGTCCCGGTCGTCCGCGAGCTGGCCGGCGAGGGGGTGGTGGTGTCGGTGGACACCATGCGCGCCTCGGTCGCCGAGGCCGCCGTCGCGGCTGGCGCGGTGCTGGTCAACGACGTCAGCGGCGGCCTGGCGGACCCGGCGATGGTGCCCGTGGTGGCCGCCGCCGGGGTGCCGTTCGTGGTCATGCACTGGCGCGGCTTCAGCGCCGACATGAACAGCCGGGCGGTCTACGGGCCCGATGTGACCGGCGAGGTCCTCGCCGAGATGCGGCGGCGGGTCGACGAGGTGATCGCGGCGGGCCTGGAGCCGGACCGCCTGGTCGTCGACCCGGGGCTGGGCTTCGCCAAGAACGCCGAGCACGACCTGGCACTGGTGGCCGGGCTGGCCCGGCTGCGCCGGGAGCTGGACCTGCCGCTGCTGGTGGCCGCCTCCCGCAAGCGCTTCCTGGGCCGGGTGCTGGCCGGCCCCGAGGGGGATCCGCCGCCCGCCCGCGAGCGGGACGCCGCCACGGCCGCCGTCTCCACGCTCGCGGCGTACGAGGGGGCCTGGGCGGTGCGGGTGCACGAGGTGCGGGCCAGCGCGGACGCCGTACGGGTCGTCCGGGCCGTCCGGGCCGCCGCGGCCGCAGAGGGGGCCGCGTGAGCGCCGCCCGTACGGACAGCGAGCGGGTCGAGCTGGCGAACACCGCCCTGTACGAGGCGGTGGAGCGCGGGGACACCGCGGCGATGGACCGCCTCTGGCTGAACGATCCCCGCACCGACGTCTCCTGCGTGCACCCCGGCTGGCCGGTGCTGCGCGGGCGCAACGAGGTGCTGCGCTCGTACGCCCTGATCATGGCCAGCACGGACTACATCCAGTTCTTCCTCACGGACGTCGAGGTGTCCGTCTCCGGCGACACCGCCCTGGTGACCTGCACGGAGAACATCCTCAGCGGCGCCCCGGCGGAGAACGAGGGCGAGCTGGGCCCGCTGGTGGGCCAGCTGGTCGTGGCCACCAACGTCTTCCGGCGGGCCGGCGACGAGTGGAAGGTCTGGTCGCACCACGGGTCGCCGGTGCTGGCGGGGCGCGAGGACGAGGACGAGGAGGACGAGGAGTCCGGGCCGACGGAGCCGGCGGGCTGAGCGGACAGGCTGGGCCGACGGGGTGACGGGCGGGTACGACACGTCAGCGTGAAGGGTATGTGACCACTCGTTCGAGCTGCTTGCTGCCCGGGTAGGGGTGGATCACGGAGCTCCGGGTAAGCGCGGCGGGAGCCGGCTAGCACCCTCGGCGTCCTTTGTCCATAGCACCCGTGGACGGGCACTGTCGGTGCCCGCAGGTAGATTCGAACGTGGGCGACCCGGTCCGGGACCGGGTCCGGGCGCAGCGCCGGCCATGGGCCGGGGCGCTCCCGTACCGGCCCATACCGACAACCAGCAGGAGTGATTCGTGTGGATCGTGTCGCGCTGCGCGGCTTGAAGGCTCGCGGGCACCACGGGGTGTTCCCCCGGGAACGCGAGGAGGGTCAGACCTTCATCGTGGACCTGGTGCTGAGCCTGGACACGCGGGCTGCCGCGGCCGACGACGACCTCGCGAAGACAGTGCACTACGGCATCGTGGCGGAGGAGGTCGTCGGCATCGTCGAGGGCGAGCCCGTCGACCTCATCGAGACGCTTGCCGAGCGGATCGCCGAGCAATGCCTCAAGCACGATCCGGTGCGGGAGGTGGAGGTCGTCGTGCACAAGCCCGACGCGCCGATCACCGTGCCGTTCGACGATGTGACCATCACGATCACCCGGAGCCGAGTATGAGCAGCAGCGACCCGACCGTGCAGCCGGTGCCCGCCTCCGTGGTGGAGCGGGTGGACGCCGCCGATGTGACGCTGAGCAACCCCAAGCGAGCCGTGATCTCCATCGGCAGCAACCTGGGCAACCGCCTGGAGATCCTCCAGGGCGCGATCGACGCGCTGGAGGACACGCCGGGCCTGCGGGTCAAGGCCGTCTCCCCGGTCTACGAGACCGAGCCGTGGGGCGTCGATCCGGGCACCCAGCCGTCGTACTTCAACGCGGTGGTGCTGGTGAAGACCACCCTGCCGCCGGACTCCCTGCTCGAGCGCGGTCACGCGATCGAGGAGGCCTTCGAGCGGGTGCGGGAGCGCCGCTGGGGCGCGCGCACGCTGGATGTGGACATCGTCACGTACCAGGACGTCGTCTCCGACGACCCGGGGCTGACGCTGCCGCACCCGAGGGCCCACGAGCGCGCCTTCGTGCTCGTGCCGTGGTACGACGTGGACCCTGAGGCCGAGGTTCCGGGCCGGGGCCCGGTGGTGGAGCTGCTGGCCGAGATCGGCAGTGCCGGGGTCGAACCCCGTACCGACCTGGAACTCCGACTGCCGGAGTAGCCGTTCGGCGTGTGTAGTGGTCGAGGGAGAACGACGATGAGGGGCGACGGCTCGGTGAAGCAACTTCGGATCGGGGTGCTGGTCGGGCTGTTCGCCGCGGCCGGGGTGCTGTCGTGGGCCGGTGCCCGCCTGTGGGACTCCTTCGGCACGCTTCCGAGCGTGCCGGTGGCCGCGCCGATCGTGCTGGCGGTGATCGCCGTCGTGCTCGCCGCGACGGCCCTGTCCCTGCGGGCCAGGCTGCGCGCCCAGCGCGAGCGCCGGCCCGGCGCGAAGGGCGTCGACCCGCTGCTGGCCGCCCGTGCCGTCGTCTTCGGGCAGGCCAGCGCCCTGGTCGCCGCCCTGGTCGCGGGCGTGTACGGCGGCGTCGGCGTCTTCCTCCTCATCGACGGGCTCGACGTCCCCGCCCGGCGGGATCAGGCCATCTACGCCGGTGCCTCCGTCCTCGCGGGCGCGTGCGTCGTGGCCGCGGCCTTCTTCATGGAGCGGGTGTGCAAGCTCCCGGAGGACGACGACGAGAACGGCGGAGCGGACGCCACCCGCGCGTGAGGCGCCGTCACGCCCTAGGCCTACAGCCCCGGCACCGTATCCAGGTCCACCTCGCTGCGCGCCCCGCCCCGCGCGTCGGCCTCGATGGAGCGCCGCAGCGACTCGTGCAGCCGGGCCGGGGTGAGCACGCCCAGGTAGTGATCGGCCTGGTCGCCGTCCAGCACGGCGATCCACCCGGCGTCGTGCTGCAGCATCGTGCTGAACGCCTTCTTCAACGACGCCCCCAGCGGAAGCCACGCGTCCATGCGCCGCGCCCGCGACCGCACCCGGGCGTCGGGATCGCCGGAGGCCACCGCGTCCGCGGACACCCAGCCGTGCAGCCGTCCCGAGTCGTCCACGACGACGGCCCAGCGCGCGCCCTCCTCGGCGAGCCGCTCGGCCGCCGTGGACAGCGGGTCGTCCAGCCGGACCACCGGCGGCTGCTCGAGGTCTCCGGCCTCGATCGGCGTCACCGACAGCCGCTTCAGGCCCCGGTCGGCCCCGACGAAGTCGGCGACGTAGGGCGTGGCGGGAGCCCCGAGCACCGCCGCCGGAGCGTCGAACTGTTCGATGCGCCCGTTCCCGTAGACCGCGATGCGGTCGCCGAGGCGGACGGCCTCCTCGATGTCGTGCGTCACGAACAGCACGGTCTTGCGCACCTGTGACTGCAGGCGCAGGAACTCGCTCTGCAGCCGCTCGCGCACCACGGGGTCGACCGCGCCGAAGGGCTCGTCCATCAGGAGTACCGGCGGGTCCGCCGCCAGCGCGCGGGCCACGCCGACGCGCTGGCGCTGACCGCCCGAGAGCTGGTCGGGGTAGCGGTCGCCGTAGACGGTCGGGTCGAGGCCCACGAGGTCCAGCAGCTCGGCCGCCCGGGCGCGGGCGCGCTTGCGCTGCCAGCCCAGCAGGTGCGGCACGGTCGCGGTGTTGTCGAGCACCGTCTTGTGCGGGAAGAGCCCGACCTGCTGGATGACGTAGCCGATGCGGCGGCGCAGCCGTACCGGGTCGACGGCGGAGATGTCCTCGCCGTCCACGAGGATCCGGCCGCTGCTGGGCTCGATCAGCCGGTTGACCATCTTCATGGTGGTGGTCTTGCCGCACCCCGACGGTCCGACGAGCGTGACCAGCTCGCCCTCCGCCACCTCGAAGGACAGGTCGTCCACCGCGGTGGTGCCGTCGGCGTAGCGCTTGGTGACGTGCTCGAAACGGATCATGGTTCCCCATTGTCGCCGTACTGCCGCTCGAACAATGGTGGCAGGGATCCGCACGGCCGGAGGCGAATGTCAGTGCCCCGGGTTAGGGTCGCCGTGACAGACCGTGAAGGCCGAGGGGGAGGTGAGGCACGGATGGCGGACGGGAACTGCTTGATCGCCAATGACTGGATCTGCGGCGAGTACGTGCGCACGCGCGGTCAGGAGCTGACGGACGCGACCCTCCAGCACATCGGCATCACCCTGGCGTCGGTCGCCATAGGCCTGCTGGTCGCCTTCCCCCTGGCCCTGCTCGCCCGCAGGTGGCGGGCCGTCGCGGGGCCGGTCCTCGCCTCCACCACGATCCTGTACACGATCCCGTCGCTGGCCATGTTCTCGCTGCTGGTGCCCGTGTTCGGGCTGTCGGCGGCGGTCGTGGTGACCGGCCTGGTGCTGTATTCGCTGACGATCCTCGTGCGGAACATCCTCGCCGGCCTCGCGTCGGTGCCCCGTGAGGCCCGGGAGGCCGCGCGCGGCATGGGATACGGCCCGGTGCGCCTGCTGTTCGGGGTCGAACTGCCCCTCGCCCTGCCCGCCATGATGGCGGGTCTGCGGATCGCCACGGTCTCGACCGTCTCGCTGACCACGGTGGGGGCCATCATCGGGTACGGCGGCCTGGGCAACCTCGTCTACGAGGGCATGCGCAGCTACTTCAAGGCCCAGGTGCTGACCGCGTCGGTGCTGTGCGTGGTGCTGGCGGTCGTCGCCGACCTCGCCCTGCTGCTGGTGCAGCGGCTGCTGACGCCCTGGGCGCGGCCCAAGCGCCGTACGACGTCCCGCGGACCCGCCGCCCGCGGGGCCGGCCGGCCCGAGAAGGCGGTGGCCTGATGGGAGTCGTCGAGCGGACGTGGGACTGGCTGACCACCGCCGCCCACTGGAGCGGCACGGACGGCGTCTGGCACCGCCTGGGCGAGCATCTCTTCCTGACCGTGGTGTGCCTGCTGGTCTCGTGCGCCATCGCCCTGCCCGTCGCCGTGGTGCTGGGGCACCTGGGCAAGGGCGGCGCCCTCGCGGTGAACATCGCCAACGTGGGGCGGGCGGTGCCCACGTTCGCGGTGCTGGTGCTGTTGCTGCTCAGCCCGCTGGGCACGCACGGCTCCTGGCCCACCGTCATCGCGCTGGTGCTCTTCGCGATACCCCCGCTGCTGACCAACGCCTATGTGGGGATGCGCGAGGTCGACCGCGACATGGTGGAGGCCGCGCGGGGGATGGGCATGACGGGCGTTCAGGTCGTCGCCCGGGTCGAGCTCCCGCTGGCCTTCCCGCTGATCGTGACCGGGGTGCGGTCGGCCGCCGTGCAGGTGGTGGCCACGACCACGCTCGCCGCGCTGCCCGGCGGCGGCGGCCTCGGCCGGATCATCACGGCCGGCTTCCGGCTCACCGACACCGCGCAGGTGGTGGCGGGCGCCCTGCTGGTGGCCGTGCTGGCGCTGCTGGTCGAGGGCGCCTTCGTGCTGGCGCAGCGGTTTCTGGACCCGATGCGCGGGCATGTGACGTCTGTTCAAGATCGACTCGCCTGACTGGATGGAGAAGCGTATGCCCAGGACCCCGCGCCGGGCGCGGACCGTTCGCGCCCTGCTGGCGGCGGCCGGCGTCACCGCACTGACGGTGGGTCTCGCCGCGTGCGGCGGCGACAGCCTGGAGAAGTCCGCCGGCGGGGCGGGCGGCCCCGCGAAGCCGGGGCAGGAGTCCCTGGTCATCGGCTCCGCTTCTTTCACGGAATCGAAGATTCTTGCGGAGATATACGCGCGGCTGCTCAGGGACGCCGGATATTCCACGTCGATCAAGACCGCGGACGCGCGCGAGCTCTATGAACCGGAGCTGGAGAAGGGCGAGATCGACGTCGTTCCCGAGTACGCCGCCACCCTGGCCGAATTCCTCAACAAGAAGCAGAACGGCAAGGACGCCCCCCAGGTCGCCTCGGCCGATGCCGAGGCCACGGTGAAGGCCCTCCGTAAACTCGCGGAGCCGCGTGGTCTGAAGGTGCTCGACGCGGGCGGCGCCGTCGACCAGAACGCCTTCGCGGTGACCGCCGAGTTCGCCAAGGAACACCAGCTCAAGACCCTTTCCGACCTGGGAAAGGCGAAGCAGCCGGTCAAGCTCGCGGCGGGCGACGAATGCTCCCAGCGCCCCTTCTGCAAGCCCGGCCTGGAGAAGACCTACGGCATCGAGATCAGCGGCATCGACCCGCTCGAGGTCGGCAGCACCCAGGCCAAGCAGGCGGTCAAGGACGGCAAGGACCAGCTGCTGCTGACCACCACCACGGACGCCACGCTCGAACAGTTCGGGCTCGTTCTCCTCGAGGACGACAAGAAGCTGCAGAACTCCGACAACGTCCTGCCGGTCGTGAATGCCAAGAAGGCCGGCTCGCAGAAGATCACCGACGCCCTGGGGAAGCTCACCCGGGTGCTGACCACGGCCGATCTCACCGAACTCAACAAGAAGGTCGACGCGCAGCGCCTCAAGCCCGCCGACGTGGCCGCGCAGTACCTCAAGGAGAAGCGGCTTCTGACGAAGTGACCGCGTAGGGGAGAAGTAAGATCAAGGGAACAGTTTGGTGGGGGAGTCCCACGGTCATGGCAACGCACGGTAAGTTTCAGGCCATGCCACGAGGACGCCACCGCCATTCCGCACCCCTGCACCGGCTTCTTCCACCGTTGACGGTCGCCGCGACATCGGTCGCCTGCGCCGCCGGCGCCCTGGTGGTGGGTGAAACGACCGTCATACGGGGCCTCGCCGTGGCCGCCGCGGCCGCCACCGTCGTCGGCTCGGTCCTGACGCGCCGCTGGGACCGCGCGGCCGGCCGGCGCGTCGCCCAGCTCACCGCCGCCCGCACGCGCGAGGAGTGGAAGACCGAGGAGCGCATAGCCGAGCTCGAGACGGAGGTCGAGGAGACCCGTCTGGCACGGACGCGCATGGAGTCCAAGCTCCGCAACAAGCGCGCCGAGCTCGCCCGCCTCCGCACCGAACACGCCGACCTGCTGCGCCGCTACGCCGCCGCCGAGACCGGGCGTGCCAGCGCGCTGGAGGGCCGCCGCCTGCTCGCCAAGGGCAAGGCGCCCGCCAAGGCGAAGAAGCTCGAGCTGGAGGCCGCGGGCACGTCCGCCACGCGCTCCGGCGGCACCGCCCCCGACGCCGCCGCGTTCCGCCGGGCCGCCGACGCCCTGCGGGACCTCGAGCGCAACGCCGCCGCCCAGCGCGCCGCGGCGGCCGCGAAGCCCGAGGCCGAGCCCGCGCCCGTCGAGGCGAAGGCGGCCAAGCCCCGGACCGGGCCCGGGCCGACGCCCCCGGCCGCGCCGGCGCCCGCTCCCGCGTCCATGACCACGCCCAAGGCCGTCGCGCCCGCGAAGTCCCCGGCACCGGCCAAGGCCCTCGCCCCCGCGAAGGTCGCCGTGCCCCCGGCCGGCACCGCCGTGGCGCTGCCCGCCGCGCGCCGCCCGGCGTCCCGGGCCCAGGGCGGCTTCGACTTCTTCGGCAACAAGAAGGGGGCCCCGGCCCCCAAGCCCGTCGATGAGCAGGACCTCGCGGACGTCGTCGGCGAGGAGGTCCTGGCCGACGCGCAGGCCGTCCGGGCCGTCGGGACCGTCGAGGCCGTCGAGTCGGACGAGGTCATCGACCTCACCGCGCACGACGAGACCGAGCAGATAGACCTCGCCGAGTTGCGCACGGCGATCTCGTAGCGGGCCGCTTCCGCATACGCCCGAGGGCCGGCCCGTAACGGGCCGGCCCTCGGGCGTATGCGGAACGCCTGCCCACGAACCGGCGGCGTTACTTGTCGATGTCGCCGACGACGAAGAACAGCGAGCCCAGGATCGCGACCATGTCGGCGACGAGCGTCCCCGGCAGCAGCTCGGTCAGCGCCTGGATGTTGTTGAAGGACGCCGAGCGCAGCTTGAGCCGGTAGGGCGTCTTGTCGCCCTTGGAGACCAGGTAGTAGCCGTTGAGGCCCAGCGGGTTCTCGGTCCACACGTAGGTCGAGCCCTCGGGCGCCTTGAGCACCTTGGGCAGCCGCTGGTTGATCGGGCCGGGCGCGAGCTCGGCGATCCGGTCCAGGCAGGCGTCGGCCAGGTCCAGCGCGTTGTGCGTCTGGTCCAGCAGGCACTCGAAGCGGGCCAGGCAGTCGCCCTCCTCGCGGGTGACGACCTTCAGGACGTCGCCCAGCTCCCCGTAGGCGAGGTACGGCTCGTCGCGGCGCAGGTCGAAGTCGACGCCGGAGGCGCGGGCGATCGGCCCGCTGACCCCGTAGGCGTGCACGGCCTCGCGCGAGAGGACGCCGACGCCGCGCGTACGGCCCCGGAAGATCTCGTTGCCGAGCACCAGCCGGTCGTAGACGTCCATCCGGGAGCGGACCTGGGCCACCGCGTGCCGGGCCCGGCCGAGCCAGCCGGCGGGCAGGTCCTCCTTCAGGCCGCCCACACGGTTGAACATGTAGTGCATCCGGCCGCCGGAGACCTCCTCCATCACCGTCTGCAGCTCCTCGCGCTCGTGGAACGCGTGGAAGACGGGGGTGATGCCGCCGAGCTCCAGCGGGTAGGAGCCGAGGAACATCAGGTGGTTGAGCACCCGGTTCAGCTCGGCCAGGAGGGTGCGCGTCCACACGGCCCGCTCGGGGACCTCCATGCCGAGCATCCGCTCGACGGCGATGACGACGCCCAGCTCGTTGGAGAAGGCCGACAGCCAGTCGTGGCGGTTGGCGAGCATGATGATCTGCCGGTAGTCGCGCGCCTCGAAGAGCTTCTCCGCGCCCCGGTGCATATAGCCGATGACCGGCTCGGCATGCTGGACCCGCTCGCCGTCCAGGACGAGGCGCAGCCGCAGCACGCCGTGGGTGGACGGGTGCTGAGGCCCGATGTTGAGCACCATGTCGGTGCTCTCCGCCGCGCCGCCGATGCCGACTGTCGTCTCCGTCATGGGGCTAGTTTCTCAGCCCCCGGCCGCGGGCTCGCCCGGGGCGCCGCCCGGCAGCCCCGCGCAGGCCTCGCCCACCGGCTGCAGCAGCCAGCCGAAGCCGCCCAGCCCCGCCGGGGACGTCAGCTCGGCCGCCTCGCCGGCCGCTCCCAGCGCCCGTACGTACGCGGCCGGGTCGGCCGAGGCGAGGGACAGCGGCGGGCGGGAGCCGTCCACGCCCAGGGCGCGCAGCGCCTCGCGCTGGGTGGTGACCGAGCCGCCCGGCAGGGCGGCCGCGTCGAGGGCCACATGGGCGGTGATGTCGCAGGAGCCGTCCGGCACCGGCCGCACCTCGCGGCCCTCGCGGAAGCCGGTGAGGGTGCCGAAGGGCGGGCGGGTGGCGCGATCGTGCGCGTAGTCCACGGCCACCGCGAGCCCGGCCCGCAGACCGCCGGCCGCGCGGGCCCACGCGGCGTCGCGCGGGAGGCCGATCTCGGCGCGGGAGCCGGGCGGCGCGCCCTCCAGCGGCCACCAGCGGGCCAGCCAGTCGGCGTCCTCGCCGGTGACCGGGTCGCCGAGCAGCTCCTCGCCGTCCGGCCGGACGAGCACCTGGCGGGGGGTGCCCCCGCCGTCGGTCTCGGCGACGTCCAGCGGCACGTTGTCCAGCCACTCGTTGGCGAAGAGCAGGCCCTCGACGCCGTCCGGGGGAGTGTCCAGCCAGCTCACGCGCGCGTCGAGGCCGGGCGGGCGGGCGGCGAGCTCCACGGCGTACGGGCGCAGCCGCCCGGCGAACTCGGGCGGGCACCGGTCGAGCACGCCGGTGACGAGCTCGCCGCGGCCCGCCCCGACGTCGACGAACGCCAGCTCCGCCGGGTGCCCGAGCGCGGAGTCGACGCGGCGCAGCAGCTCCACGACGGCCCCGGTGTAGAGCGGGGAGGCGTGCACGGACGTACGGAAATGGCCGGCAGGGCCCTCGGGGCGGCGGTAGAAGCCGCCGGGGCCGTAGAGGGCGGCCTCGGCGGCCTCCCGCCAGGTTCTCGTTCCGTCCGTTCCGCTTGCCATACGCACACGGTAAGCCGGGGCGGCGGCGGGAGGGCCTCCACCTTGGGGAGTAGAAGGGAGGCGACCGGATCGATCGCCGGGCTGACCCCGGCGGCGATCCGGCGTGCCTACGCTGGGTGACGTGCACCGCCTCTACGACTTCCTCCGCAGGCACCCGACGGGTGTGGACAGCTTCTGGGCCCTCCTGCTCCTCGCGCTCAGCGGCCTGGCCGTCGTCTCGGAGACGGGCGGGCACGCGCGGCTGGCCCTGCACGTGCTCACGGCGGTGGCGCTGAGCGCCGTGATCGCCCTGCGCCGGCGCTGGCCCGAGAAGATGCTGCTGCTGGCGACGGCGGCCGGGCTGCTCCAGCTGGCGTTCGACGTGGGCCCCAACATCTGGGACTTCGCCTTCCTGGTGATCATCTACACGGTGGCGTCCGGCAACACCCGCTGGGCCTCCCGCTACGCCCTCGTCGGCGGCCTGCTGGCGCCGCTGCTGGCCACGGTCCGCTGGCCGGACCCCGTGACGTCGGCGGGCAAGAACGTCATCGGCGCGGTCTTCCTGACCGTCCCCTTCATCCTCGCCTGGGTCCTCGGCGACTCCGTCCGCACCCGCCGCGCCTACTGGGCGCAGCTGGAGGAGCGGGCCACCCGCCTGGAGAAGGAGCGCGAGCAGCAGGCGCAGATCGCGGTCACCGCCGAACGCGCCCGTATCGCCCGCGAGCTCCACGACGTCGTCGCGCACAACGTCTCGGTGATGGTGGTGCAGGCCGACGGTGCCGCCTACGTCCTGGACTCCTCGCCCGAGCAGGCCAAACAGGCCCTGGAGACGATCTCCGGCACCGGCCGCCAGGCCCTGGCCGAGATGCGGCGGCTGCTGGGCGTGCTGCGCACGGACGACGCCGCCGAGGGCGGCGAGTACGTCCCGCAGCCCGACGTGGAGCAGATCGGCGACCTGGTCGAGCAGGTGCGCCGGGCGGGGCTGCCGGTGGAGTTCCGCATCGAGGGCGCGCCGCGGCCGCTGCCGAGCGGCGTGGAGCTGACCGCGTACCGCATCGTCCAGGAGGCGCTGACCAACACCCGCAAGCACGGCGGCCCCGACGTCGGCGCCACCGTGCGGCTGACCTACTTCGACGACGGGCTGGGCCTGCTGGTCGAGGACGACGGCCGCGGCGCCCAGCACGAGCTGTACGAGGCGGGCGGCGCGGACGGCATGGGGCACGGCCTGATCGGGATGCGCGAGCGCGTGGGCATGGTCGGGGGCACGCTGGACGCGGGCCCGCGGCCGGGCGGCGGATTCCGCATCAGCGTGCTGCTGCCCATCAGGTCCGGCCGCTGAGCGGCTGCGTACCCTGCGTGTACCACTACTTCGAGAGGGACCTCGCATGTCGATCCGCGTGATGCTCGTCGACGACCAGGTGCTGCTGCGCACCGGCTTCCGCATGGTGCTGGCCGCCCAGCCCGACATGGAGGTCGTCGCCGAGGCCGGGGACGGCCAGGAGGCGCTGGAGGTGCTGGCCCGCACGGGGGTGGACGTCGTCCTGATGGACGTCCGCATGCCGCGGATGGACGGGGTGGAGGCGGCCCGGCGCATCTGCATCCAGGACGACCCGCCGAAGGTGCTCATCCTGACCACCTTCGACCTCGACGAGTACGCGTTCTCGGCGCTCAAGGTCGGCGCGAGCGGCTTCATGCTCAAGGACGTGCCGCCCGCCGAGCTGCTGGGCGCGATCCGCGCCGTGCACAGCGGCGACGCGGTGGTCGCCCCCAGCACCACCCGCCGCCTGCTGGACCGCTTCACCCCGATGCTGCCCAGCGCCGGCAACGAACCCACCACCGCGGAGATCGGCCGGCTGACCGAGCGGGAGCGCGAGGTGATGCTGCTGGTGGCCCAGGGCCTGTCCAACGGCGAGATCGCGGCCCGCCTGGTGCTGTCGGAGGCGACGGTGAAGACCCACGTCGGCCGGATCCTGACCAAGCTGGGCCTGCGCGACCGGGTACAGGTCGTGGTGATGGCGTACGAGAGCGGGCTGGTCCGGGCCGGCGGTGGCGGCGCGGCGCACTAGCGCCCGCTCCCCCTCCCGCGTTCAGCGCAGCACGCCCTCCACGAAGTCGCTGCCGAGCCGGGCCACCACCGTCAGGTCGAGCTGGTGCAGGACGTACCGGCCCCGGCGGCGGGTGGTGACCAGGCCGGCCTTCTTGAGCACCGCGATGTGCCGGGAGACCTCCGGCGCGCTGATGTCGAGCCCGGCCGCCAGCTCGCCCGTGCTGTACGCGGCCCGTGCCAGGTAGCGGCACATCCGCATCCGCATGTGGTGGGACAGGGCCTCCAGGCGCAGCTTGAGCAGGTCCAGGGAGGCGGGGCCGGGCAGCTCGGGCGCGGCCACGGGGTAGTGGATCACCGGGCGCCAGCCGGGGGCGTGCAGCACCCACAGGTGGGGCCAGCCGATGGCGGACGGGACGAAGGTGACGCCCGCGCCGACCGCCGGGTCGAGCGCGCTCGTCCGGCCGCTGCCGAGCTTGTCGACGACGATCCGGGTGCCGTTCTCCGTCAACGTCATGGCGGGCGACACCTCGGCCAGCGCCTCGGCGAGGCCCTTGTGCCGCAGCAGCTCCGTCTTGTGCCGGGCATCGGCGGCCAGCTGGAGGCGCACCCGCTGCCAGAGGTCGTTGAAGAACGCCTCCGCGCAGTCCTCGAAGAGACGGCGCAGCCAGGCCCGTACGGCCGGCGGGTCCTCCAGCAGCCGCTTGGCGAAGTCCAGCTGGCGCGGGCCGCGCGCGGTGGCCCGCTCCAGGGCCAGTTCCCTGGCCCTGGCGTTCACCAGCGGCGACGGGCCCTTCTGGGTGTAGAGCTGGGAGCAGGAGATCTCCAGGGCGGCGTCGGCGAAGAGCTCGTCGTCGAGCCGGTCCAGCTGGTCGAGGTCCTCGGTGAGCGTGGCTCCCGGCTGGCCGTGGGCGTCCGGCAGCGCGGCGAACGGCAGGCTGATGTCCGAGAACGTCGAGGTCCACAGGAAGTCCGCCTCGCACAGCCGGTCCGCGAGGTCGGGCTTGAGGGAGGAGTTCGTCGCCGTCGTCCAGCCGTGCAGGCCGGGGTGGTGCCCGGGCTCGGCCAGGGCGTGCAGCGCGGTGCACAGCTCGGCGAGGGGCGAGGGGCGGAACACCAGGCGTTCGGTGGGCAGGCCCGCGATGTCGATCATCACGCTCATGGGGCCATCGTGCCTCTCTTTGCGCAGGTCGGGCCGCCGATTGACGTTCCTCGTCAATCCGCGATGCGAAAGTGGCCGCCGGTTCGCACCGTAGAGACATGGACGCCACTCAGCAGCACATGTTCGACCTCTACCGTTCCGCCCGGCACGACGTGCCCGCACCTCCCGCCCCCGGGACCGGCGAGTGGCAGCTGATCCGCGGGATGCGCACCCGGCGGGCCTTCCGCGCCGTCGTCGACGAGCGCGTCGCCGCCCGGCGGGCCCGGTGGGCCGCCGTCCTCGGCCGCCTGCGGCGCCCGGCCGCCCCCGCCCGTACCGCCCCCGCCCGCACCGCCGCGTCCGGGCAGGGGCGCACCGCCCGGACGGTGCCCGGCGCCCGGCGCTGAACCGTCGTCCACAGGGCTGGGGACGACGGAGGAGGCGTGCGGGTCCTCGCGTAGCATGACAAGGGAATCGTCCGGTACCCCCGCGGACTGGAACGGAAGGCATCCCGCCGCGTGAACGCACACCTCTCGCCCGAGCATGCGAGCCCCAAGGACCGTCCCGCCCGGCTCACCGTCGGCGTCGTCGGCGCGGGCCGCGTGGGCCCCGCCCTCGCGGCGTCCCTGCAGCTCGCCGGGCACCGTCCGGTCGCCGTCTCCGGCGTCTCCGACGCCTCCCTGCGGCGCGCCGCCGCCATGCTGCCGGACGTGCCGGTCATGGCCCCCGCCGATGTGCTCGCGCACGCCGAACTGGTCCTGCTGACCGTGCCGGACGACGCCCTGCCGGGCCTCGTCGCCGGGCTCGCGGAGACCGGCGCCGTGCGCCCCGGGCAGCTGCTGGTGCACACCTCCGGCCGGCACGGCACCGCCGTGCTCGACCCGGCCACCCGCGCGGGCGCCCTGCCGCTGGCCCTGCACCCCGCGATGACCTTCACCGGCACCCCGGTCGACGTCCAGCGCCTGGCCGGCTGCTCCTTCGGCGTCACCGCGCCCGAGGCGCTGCGGCTGGCCGCCGAGGCGCTGGTCATCGAGATGGGCGGCGAGCCCGAGTGGATCGAGGAGAGCGCCCGCCCGCTCTACCACGCGGCCCTGGCCATCGGCGCGAACCACCTCGTCACCCTCGTCGCCCAGAGCATGGAGCTGCTGCGCACCGCCGGCGTCGGGCACCCCGCCCGCATGCTCGGCCCGCTCCTGGGCGCCGCCCTCGACAACGCCCTGCGCAGCGGTGACGCCGCCCTGACCGGCCCCGTCGCGCGCGGCGACGCCGGCACGGTCGCCGCGCACATCGCCGAGCTGCGCGCGCACGCCCCCCAGGCCGTCGCCGGATACCTGGCCATGGCCCGTACGACCGCGGACCGCGCCCTCGCGCACGGCCTGCTCAAGCCCGAACTGGCGGAGGACCTGCTCGGCGTCCTCGCGGACGGAGGCAACCAGTGACCATCCAGCTCACCCGCACCGCCGAGGAGCTGCACGCCCTCCCGCGCACCGGCCGCCGCGCCGTGGTGATGACCATGGGCGCCCTGCACGAGGGCCACGCCACCCTCGTGCGCGCCGCCCGCGAGCTGGTGGGCGGCGACGGCCAGGTCGTCGTCACGGTCTTCGTCAACCCGCTGCAGTTCGGCGCCGGCGAGGACCTCGACCGCTATCCGCGCACCCTGGACGCCGACGTCGAGATCGCGCGGGAGGCCGGCGCCGACGCCGTGTTCGCCCCGTCCGTCGACGAGGTCTACCCCGGCGGCGAGCCGCAGGTCCGGGTCAGCGCCGGCCCCATGGGCGAACGCCTCGAGGGCGCCTTCCGCCCCGGCCACTTCGACGGCGTGCTCACCGTCGTCGCCAAGCTGCTCCACCTCACCGCGCCCGACGTGGCGCTGTTCGGACAGAAGGACGCCCAGCAGCTGGCCCTGATCGGCCGCATGGCGCGCGACCTGAACTTCCCCGTGGAGATCGTCGGCGTGCCCACGGTCCGGGAGGCCGACGGCCTGGCCCTCTCCAGCCGCAACCGCTACCTTTCCGCCGCCGACCGCACCACCGCGCTCGAGCTCTCCCGCGCCCTGCTCGCCGCCCACAACGTCGTCGAGCTCGGCCCCGCGGCCGTCCGCCACGCCGCCCACGTCGTCCTGCACGAGGCCGCCGGGATGACCCCGCCGGCCGACCTGGACTACCTGGCCCTCGTCGACCCTTCCGACTTCACCGAGGTCGCCGACGACCACACCGGCCCGGCCGTCCTCGCCGTCGCCGCCAAGGTCGGCACGACGCGCCTGATCGACAACGTCCCGCTGGAATTCGAGGCACCTGGAGCAGACCGATGACCGGTATACGACTGCACGCGCCCCGCCCCGGCTGGGCGGCCAGTGCCGACGTCGTCGTCATCGGCTCCGGAGTCGCCGGCCTCACCGTGGCGCTGCGCTGCGCCGCCGCCGGCCGCAAGGTCACCCTCGTCACCAAGGCCCGCCTGGACGACGGCTCGACCCGCTGGGCCCAGGGCGGCATCGCCGCCGCCCTCGGCGACGGCGACACCCCCGCCCAGCACCTGGACGACACCCTCGTCGCCGGGGCCGGGCTGTGCGACGACGAGGCCGTACGGACCCTGGTCACCGAGGGTCCCGACGCCGTGCGCCGCCTGATCGCCGCCGGCGCCCGCTTCGACACCGACGCCGGCACCGGCGAGATCCTGCTGACCCGCGAGGGCGGCCACCACCGCAACCGCATCGCCCACGCCGGCGGCGACGCCACCGGCGCCGAGATCTCCCGCGCCCTGGTCGAGGCCGTGCGCGCGGCGGGCATCGAGACGATCGAGCACGCGCTCGTGCTGGACCTGCTCAAGGACGCCGAGGGCCGGACGGCCGGCGTCTCGCTGCACGTCATGGGCGAGGGACAGCACGACGGCGTCGGCTCGGTGCGGGCCTCGGCCGTGGTGCTGGCCACCGGCGGCATGGGCCAGGTGTTCTCCGCGACCACCAACCCCGCCGTCTCCACCGGCGACGGCGTGGCGCTGGCCCTGCGGGCCGGCGCGGAGGTCTCCGACCTGGAGTTCGTGCAGTTCCACCCCACCGTGCTGTGGCTGGGCCCGGACGCCGAGGGCCAGCAGCCGCTGGTCTCCGAGGCGGTGCGCGGCGAGGGCGCCCACCTGGTGGACGCCGACGGCCACCGCTTCATGGTCGGCGCGCACGAACTGGCCGAGCTCGCCCCGCGCGACATCGTCGCCAAGGGCATCATGCGGCGCATGCAGGAGCAGGGCGCCGAGCACATGTACCTCGACGCCCGCCACTTCGGCGCGACGATGTGGGAGCACCGCTTCCCCACCATCCTCGCCGCCTGCCGGGCGCACGGCATCGACCCGGTCACCGAGCCCATCCCGGTCGCGCCCGCCGCGCACTACGCCTCGGGCGGCGTCCGCACGGATCTGCGCGGACGCACCACGATCGAGGGTCTCTACGCCTGTGGCGAGGTCGCCTGCACGGGTGTGCACGGAGCGAACCGGCTGGCGTCCAACTCGCTGCTGGAGGGGCTGGTCTTCGCCGAGCGCATCGCCGCGGACATCACCGCGGACGCCGCCGACGGCGTCCGCCCCGCGGGTGAACCGGTGGCCGGCACGGCGACGCTGCCGCTGCTCGCCCCCGAGGCCCGCCAGGCCGTCCAGCGCGTCATGACGCAGGGCGCCGGCGTGCTGCGTTCCCGGCGGAGCCTGGAGCACGCCGCCGCCGAGCTGGCCCGCATCCAGGAGGAGGCCGACAAGGCCGCCGAGCCCGGAACGGAGGCCTGGGAGACCACCAACCTGCTGCACGTCGCCCAGGTCCTCGTCGCCGCCGCGCTGCGCCGGGAGGAGACCCGCGGCTGCCACTGGCGCGAGGACCACCCCGACCGTGACGACGCCGCCTGGCGCCGTCACCTGATCGTGGCGCTGCGCCCGGACCGTACGCTTACGGTTTCCGCCACGGAATCGGCCGCCTTCCCGCCCCTGACTCCCGCCCCCAAGGAGATCCGCGTGAGCACCAACGACGACCGTCCGCTGCACCAGATCGGCCTGCCCGGCCAGGAGTCCGCCGAGGACGCGTCCGGTGGCTGCGGCGACGGCTGCGGCTGCGGCGCGTACGACGGCGAGGCCTACGAGTGCGGGCTCGACCCCGAGCTCGTCCGCCTGCTGGCCGCGGCCGGGCTGGACCCGCTGCAGATCGAGGACATCGCGCACCTGGCCATCGAGGAGGACCTCGACGGCGGCAAGGACATCACCTCCTTCGCGACCGTCCCCGAGGACGCGGTGGCCACCGGCGACTTCACCGCCCGCGAGGCCGGCACGATCGCGGGCCTGCGCGTCGCCGAGGCGATCCTCTCGGTGGCCTGCACCGACGAGTTCGAGGTCGAGCGGCATGTGGAGGACGGCGACCGGGTGGAGGCCGGCCAGAAGCTGCTGACGGTCCGCACCCGCGCCACCGACCTGCTCACCGCCGAGCGCAGCATGCTCAACATCCTGTGCCACCTCTCCGGCATCGCCACCGCCACCCGCGCCTGGGCGGACGCCCTGGAGGGCACCGGCGCCGCCGTCCGCGACACCCGCAAGACGACGGTCGGGCTGCGCGCCCTGGAGAAGTACGCGGTCCGCTGCGGCGGCGGCGTCAACCACCGCATGTCGCTGTCCGACGCCGCCCTGGTCAAGGACAACCACGTGATCGCCGCCGGCGGCGTGGCCGAGGCCTTCCGGGCCGTCCGCCGCGAGTTCCCCGACGTGGCGATCGAGGTCGAGGTCGACCGCATCGACCAGATCGCGCCGGTCCTGGCCGAGGGCGCCGACCTCGTCATGCTCGACAACTTCACGCCCGAGCAGACCCGCGAGGCCGTCGAACTCGTCGCCGGCCGCGCCAAGCTGGAGTCCTCGGGCCGCCTGACGCTGGCCAACGCCCGCGCCTACGCGGACACCGGCGTCGACTACCTGGCCGTCGGCGCCCTCACCCACTCCTCCCCGATCCTCGACATCGGGCTGGACCTGCGGGAAGAGGACAACTGATGCTGCTCACCATCGATGTAGGCAACACCCAGACCGTCCTCGGCCTGTTCGACGGCGAGGACATCGTCGAGCACTGGCGCATCTCCACCGACCCCCGCCGCACCGCCGACGAACTCGCCGTGCTGCTGCAGGGGCTGATGGGCCGCCACCCGCTGCTCGGCGACGAACTGGGCGAAGGCATCGAGGGCATCTGCATCTGCTCCACCGTCCCCTCCGTGCTGCACGAGATGCGCGAGGTGACCCGCCGCTACTACGGCGACGTACCGGCCATCCTCGTCGAGCCGGGCGTGAAGACCGGCGTGCCGATCCTCATGGACCAGCCCAAGGAGGTCGGCACGGACCGCATCATCAACGCGGTCGCCGCCGTCGAGCTCTACGGCGGCCCGTGCGTCGTCGTCGACTTCGGCACGGCCACCACCTTCGACGCGGTCAGCGCGCGCGGCGAGTACGTCGGCGGCGTCATCTCCCCCGGCATCGAGATCTCCACGGAGGCACTGGGCGTCAGGGGCGCCCAGCTCCGCAAGATCGAGATCGCCCGGCCGCGCAGCGTCATCGGCAAGAACACCGTCGAGGCCATGCAGTCCGGCATCCTCTACGGCTTCGCGGGCCAGGTCGACGGCGTCGTCGGCCGCATGGCGCGCGAGCTGGCGGACGACCCCGACGACGTCACGGTCATCGCCACGGGCGGCCTGGCGCCGCTGGTCCTCGGCGAGGCGAGCGTCATCGACGAGCACGAGCCCTGGCTGACGCTGATCGGCCTGCGGCTGGTCTACGAGCGGAACATCGCGCGGGGCTGAGGCGTGTCCGACGGGTCGGCACACGCCCTAGGCCTGAAACCGCCTCAGCCGTGCCCTCCCGTCACCCCCTTGAGGCAACCAACCGGCGTCCAGGACTGTCCTGACTGCTGTCAGAGCGGATCAGGACACCGGACGGGCTGGGGCGTGGGCAGCGTGAAGCGATCACTGCGACTGGCGGCGGCGGCCGCCCTCGTGGCGGCGGCCGGCCTGGTCCCGACCGCCGCCGTCGCCGCCGAGGCGGCCGCCCGCGCCGACTACCAGGCCATCGCCCACCCGGTCACCGGCCGCGTGGGCGAGACCGTCGTCGTCGAACTGGGCGTGCGCAAGGCCGGCCCCGGCCGGGCCCTGGCGGACCGGGCGTACGAGGTCACGGCGCCGGAGGGCACCACGATCGTCTCGGCGGCCGCCTGCGCGCCGGGCGACGCCGACCCCCGTACGTACCGCTGTGCCATCGGCGCCGACTTCCCCGCGGACGACCGGGAGACGCTGCGCTTCCGGGTCCGCATCGACGAGCGGATCGACGGCGCCGAGGGCTGGGTGCGCGTGGTCGACGGCGACGAGGACCCCGACCCGGACGCCGACCCCGGCAACGACTCCGCGCCGATCCCCGTCGAGGTGACGGGCTCCGGCACGCCGCACCGCACCACCGGCGACCGGGTCGCCTCCGGCACCCTGCTCATCGCCACCACCTCCGGGACCGCGCTCTCCGCCGGCGCCATCGCCCTGGGCGCCGCCCGCCGCCGGGAGAACTGAGGCCGCGCGTTCGAGCCGTGCGGCCGTCATGCCACGCCCGAGATGGTGTGCTAAGCGAATTTTGTCCGCTTAGCACTTAAAGTCAGCCCATGCCCACGCCCTATGGATCCCGCGGCGGCATGGCGTTCAGCGCGGACGAGCTGCGCGTGCTGCGCCGTGCCCTCGACATCGCACTCCGCCCCCACTCCCTCCCCGACCGGCCCGGCCCCGAACGGGACGCCGAGATGCGCGACCGCCTCCGGCTCGCGGAGGCCATGACCGAGGCCGCCCACGAGGGCGCCCGGCTGCGCGCCTTCCTCCTCGCCGACCTCGCCCGCTACCGCGACGCCCTGCCGGGCGCCGCCCCCGGCTATGTGCGCCGGCTCCAGGACGCCCTCGCGGACGGCTACGGACCCGGCGCCGAGGACCTCGCCGCCCTGCGCTCGCTGTGCGCGGCCCCCTGCGGCGAGGCCGAGGCGACCCGCCGCAGGGCCCTGCTGCTGTGCTGCGAGCACCTCGCCGAGCGGGCGGTACGGGACCGGCTCACGGCCCGCGCGGCGCCCGCGATGCCGGGCGCCCGGCCGGAACCCGGGGCGGTCGCCTGCTCGCGCTGCGCGGCGGGCGGACTCCGCACGCCGCCGAACCGGGGCCGGGGCCCGGGCCCCGGCCGGGGGAGACCCCGCGCCGCCGAACAGGCCCGCACCGGCCCCGCCGCCGGCCGCGCCCCCGCCACGCCGAAGCCGCAGCCGGGCCGGCCCATCCCGACGCCCGGCGAGGTGTTCCCGCCGCGCCGCAAGCCGACCCCGCCGACGGTCCTCGCCCTGACGGAGGCCCGCCCCGCCTGACCCCGCCCGACCTCGCCCGACCCCGCTCTGACCGACCGGCCGGTACGCATCGCCGCCGGGCCGCCGCGCCCGGCCGCCGTCCGACTCGCCCCGTTCGCCCCGGCCCCACCCGACCGGTCCGCGTGCGGGGCGGGCGCGTAATCTGGTCGGGTCGCTCAGCATGCGCATGCGCAGACCCGATCCAGAAGGAGCCGAAGGCCATGGACTATGTCGCCGCGCTGGTCCCGCCCGTGGTGATGGCGGTGGCTTTCACCGCTCTGGTTGTGACGATCATCAAGAGCCAGGGTGGTGCGAACAAGGCCAAGGAAGACGCCATTGTCGATGCCGCGCTGGCCCGCGCCGAGGCCGCCCGGCAGCCTTCCAAGGGCACCGCGGCCTGAGCCGAGCGGCGACGCTCGGCGCACCGGGGCGTACGTACCGGGACCGAATTCTCGGACCGTGCGCCCTTTTTTAGTCGGGGGATTGCCGCCCCGATAAACCGGCATTCGAGACATCTCCCACTATTATTCGCGTGTGGTTCGACGCCTGGGTGATCTGGAAGACGCCGTGATGACGCGCGTGTGGGAGTGGAACCGGCCGGTCACTGTTCGGGAAGTGCTGGAAGACCTTCAGCAGGAACGGTCCATCGCCTACACCACCGTGATGACCGTAATGGACAACCTGTATCAGAAGGGCTGGCTGCGGCGGGAAGCCGAAGGCCGCGCCTATCGATATGAAGCGGTCTCCAACCGTGCCGCCTACTCGGCCGCACTGATGAACGAAGCCTGGTCCCTCAGCGACAACCCCGCGGCCGCTCTCGTCGCCTTCTTCGGCATGATGTCGGCCGAACAACGCGAAGCCCTCCGCGACGCGATCCGGGTCGCCCAACTCGACGGGCCCGACGAGCCCCCGCAAGCCCCGGGGCGATAGCGTCCGGACATGCCCGCTCTCACTAAAGTCGTCACCGTCCGCAGGGCCCGCACCAGCGATGTCCCCGCGCTGCGCCGCCTCCTCAACAGCTACGTGCGCGACCGCATCCTGCTCGACAAAGCCACGGTGACGCTTTACGAGGACATCCAGGAGTTCTGGGTCGCGGAGCGGGACGAGGACGGTACGGTCATCGGGTGCGGCGCGCTCCATGTGATGTGGGAAGACCTCGCGGAGGTACGCACTCTCGCCGTCGACCCGGATGTCCGCGGCGGCGGAGTCGGCCACCTGCTACTGGACAAGCTGCTGCGCACGGCCGGCTGGCTGGGTGTGCGGCGCATTTTCTGCCTCACCTTCGAAGTCGACTTCTTCGCGAAGCACGGCTTCGTCGAGATCGGAGAGACCCCGGTGGACGGTGATGTCTACAGCGAGCTGCTGCGTTCCTATGACGAGGGCGTTGCCGAGTTCCTGGGTCTCGAACGAGTGAAGCCGAACACCCTTGGCAACAGCCGGATGCTTCTGCATCTGTGAAGCGCGGTCCCTATGTCCGAATCGCGCCCCTATCGTGCGGGCCCGGAAGCCATCGTTCCCACGCCGAAGGCGGACTGAACCTTCCCGGGGGGTTTGTGTTTTTCCGGGAAAGGCGGTTTGCTATTCCTTCGTAATCCCTTTTACGCTGATGAAAGGAATCCCCCGTGGCGCAGAAGGTTCAGGTCCTTCTTGTCGACGACCTCAACGGCGGCGAGGCCGACGAGACCGTGACGTTCGCCCTGGACGGCAAGTCCTACGAGATCGACCTCACCACCGACAACGCGGACAAGCTGCGTGAGGCGCTCGCGGACTACGTCAAGGCGGCCCGTCGTACCGGTGGCCGTACCGCCGGAGCCCGCGGCAAGGCCCGCGCCGGTGCCACCGCGGCCGCCGGCAGCCCGGACACCGCGAAGATCCGCGCCTGGGCCAAGGAGAACGGCTACAACGTGAACGACCGTGGCCGTGTCCCCGCCGAGATCCGCGAGGCGTACGAGAAGGCCAACGCCTGATCGTCCGGATCCCCCGGCCCCGCGGGCCGGTCCGGCGGCTGGTCCCTGCGCGCCCGAGCGGCGCGCAGCAGCCGGTTCCGGTGGCACTCCGTGGCCGCCGCGCTCACGAGCCGTACGAGATCGGGGGCGCCGCCGTCGCCCCCGAGGCCGGCCACCGGCAGCGTCGGCTCCACGGCGCCCCCGGGCTCGGGAGGCCGCACCCATACGGCCTCCACGGCGCCACCGGGCCCGTACGGCCCCCTGAGCGCCTGCCGGGCCCCCGAGGGCTCCGGAGCGACCAGCCGGCCTCCCGGACCCAGCACGGACAGCTCCAGGGCGATCCCGCCCCATTCCAGCCAGGCGAGCAGCCCCGGCAGCTCGTCGGCGCTGCCGACGGCGGTCAGGAACCACATCCTCCGGGCCCGCCCGTCCAGCGCCACCGGCCCTGTGGCCGGCACCCGGCCGAGCGCGGCGAACCCGGCCTCGGCGGGCATCCCCAGCGCGTCGAAGCGGACCCCGGTGATCAGCTCCAGCGGCCGGCCCTCCGCGGCCGGCCAGGTGGGCCAGCCCAGGACGCACTCGTACCACTGGCGCCATTGCCGCCGACCGCGCGGATCCGCGGGTGACCCCGCGTCCGCGGCGGAAACCGCAGGTGGGCCCGTGGGCGGAGCCGCGTGCGGGTCGTCCGGGGGGCGGCACGGGCGCGGGAGGGCTACCGTCATGAACGGTGCAACTGTGGAAAACCCAAGAGGTTACGCTGGGTGGATAGTTGGGCACGCTCCGTATAAGAGGACAGGGGCGCACAGGCGCTCCGGATGGCGCGAGGGTGTTCGCCCGTAGCGGATGGAAAAGCCCCGCGCCGCATGGAGTGTCAGTCCCCACGGGTAAGACATTCCCCGTGGGAAGAGGCTGTACAACGGGGCCCGGACCGCGTCATCAGGGGTGGCGGCGGGACCATGGACGGGCGTGTCGGCCCGGCCGGGCGTTCGCCATGGGCGTAGTGGTGGTGGGCGTATATGCCTGGCCTGCGGGAACATCGTCTCCCACCATCGGGTTGGAGGAGATGTCGGCTGTTCGGCAGCAGGTTCCCCGCCGGCGCGGGGGTGATCCGGACGGGTGTCGGCAGTTGGAATGAGCTGTCCCGCCCAGCGGGACTAGCATGCGGAAGGACAGGGAGGGGACCGACCCCTAACTGCCTGACCGCTCTGAGGAGCGATTAACGATGTTCGAGAGGTTCACCGACCGTGCGCGGCGGGTTGTCGTCCTGGCTCAGGAAGAAGCCCGGATGCTCAACCACAACTACATCGGCACCGAGCACATCCTCCTGGGCCTGATCCACGAGGGTGAGGGTGTCGCCGCTAAGGCCCTGGAGAGCCTCGGGATTTCGCTCGAGGCGGTCCGCCAGCAGGTGGAGGAGATCATCGGCCAGGGCCAGCAGGCCCCGTCCGGGCACATCCCCTTCACGCCCCGTGCCAAGAAGGTCCTGGAGCTGTCGCTCCGCGAGGCCCTCCAGCTCGGCCACAACTACATCGGCACCGAGCACATCCTGCTCGGTCTGATCCGTGAGGGCGAGGGCGTCGCCGCCCAGGTCCTCGTGAAGCTGGGCGCCGACCTGAACCGGGTCCGGCAGCAGGTCATCCAGCTGCTCTCCGGTTACCAGGGCAAGGAGGCCGCCACCGCCGGCGGCCCGGCCGAGGGCACCCCCTCGACCTCGCTCGTCCTGGACCAGTTCGGCCGCAACCTGACGCAGGCCGCCCGCGAATCCAAGCTCGACCCGGTCATCGGGCGCGAGAAGGAGATCGAGCGGGTCATGCAGGTGCTCTCCCGCCGTACGAAGAACAACCCCGTTCTCATCGGCGAGCCCGGCGTCGGCAAGACCGCCGTCGTCGAGGGCCTGGCCCAGGCCATCGTCAAGGGCGAGGTGCCCGAGACCCTCAAGGACAAGCACCTCTACACCCTCGACCTCGGCGCCCTGGTCGCCGGCTCCCGCTACCGCGGTGACTTCGAGGAGCGCCTGAAGAAGGTCCTCAAGGAGATCCGCACCCGCGGCGACATCATCCTGTTCATCGACGAGCTCCACACGCTGGTCGGTGCGGGTGCCGCCGAGGGCGCCATCGACGCCGCCTCGATCCTCAAGCCCATGCTGGCGCGAGGCGAGCTGCAGACGATCGGCGCCACCACGCTCGACGAGTACCGCAAGCACCTGGAGAAGGACGCCGCCCTCGAGCGCCGCTTCCAGCCCATCCAGGTCGCCGAGCCGTCGCTGCCGCACACCATCGAGATCCTCAAGGGTCTGCGCGACCGCTACGAGGCCCACCACCGCGTCTCCATCACCGACGAGGCGCTGGTCCAGGCCGCCACCCTCGCCGACCGCTACATCTCCGACCGCTTCCTGCCGGACAAGGCGATCGACCTGATCGACGAGGCCGGCTCCCGGATGCGCATCCGCCGGATGACCGCGCCGCCGGACCTCCGCGAGTTCGACGAGAAGATCGCCGACGTGCGCCGGGAGAAGGAGTCCGCGATCGACTCGCAGGACTTCGAGAAGGCCGCCTCCCTCCGCGACAAGGAGAAGCAGCTCCTGGCCGCCAAGGCCAAGCGGGAGAAGGAGTGGAAGGCCGGCGACATGGACGTCGTCGCCGAGGTCGACGGCGAGCTGATCGCCGAGGTCCTGGCCACCGCCACGGGCATCCCGGTCTTCAAGCTCACGGAGGAGGAGTCCTCCCGCCTGCTGCGCATGGAGGACGAGCTGCACAAGCGCGTCATCGGCCAGAAGGACGCCATCAAGGCGCTCTCCCAGGCCATCCGGCGCACCCGTGCGGGCCTGAAGGACCCCAAGCGCCCCGGCGGATCGTTCATCTTCGCCGGCCCGTCCGGTGTCGGTAAGACGGAGCTGTCCAAGACGCTCGCCGAATTCCTCTTCGGCGACGAGGACGCGCTGATCTCCCTCGACATGTCGGAGTTCAGCGAGAAGCACACCGTCTCCCGCCTCTTCGGCTCCCCGCCCGGATACGTCGGTTACGAAGAGGGCGGCCAGCTCACCGAGAAGGTGCGCCGCAAGCCGTTCTCCGTGGTCCTCTTCGACGAGGTCGAGAAGGCCCACCCGGACATCTTCAACTCGCTGCTGCAGATCCTGGAGGACGGTCGCCTGACCGACTCCCAGGGCCGCGTCGTCGACTTCAAGAACACCGTCATCATCATGACGACGAACCTCGGCACCCGGGACATCTCCAAGGGCTTCAACCTGGGCTTCGCCGCCCAGGGCGACGTCAAGACCGGGTACGAGCGGATGAAGGCCAAGGTCAACGAAGAGCTCAAGCAGCACTTCCGGCCCGAGTTCCTCAACCGCGTCGACGACACGGTCGTCTTCCACCAGCTGTCCGAGGAAGACATCATCCAGATCGTCGACCTGATGATCGCCAAGGTGGACGAGCGCCTCAAGGACCGCGACATGGGCATCGAGCTCAGCGCGGACGCGAAGCTGCTCCTGGCGAAGAAGGGCTACGACCCGATCCTGGGCGCCCGCCCGCTGCGCCGCACCATCCAGCGCGAGATCGAGGACATCCTGTCCGAGAAGATCCTCTTCGGCGAGCTCCGTCCGGGCCACATCGTGGTCGTCGGCACGGAGGGCGAAGGCGAGGAGAAGAAGTTCACCTTCCGCGGCGAGGAGAAGTCGGCACTCCCCGACACCCCGCCGGTGGAGTCCACGACGGGCGGGGCCGGGCCCAACCTGTCGAAGGACGCGTAACGAATAAGTGAGTGGGCCGGCCCCGGAACCGTGGAGACACGGTTCCGGGGCCGGTTTCGTTTTGCTACGGACCGGACGGTTCTTTGTGGATCCGCAACCGGTCGCCGAAGCGGTCGGCGCCTACAACGGTTAGTTCCACTTCCGGGTCTAGGTTTACCTTCAATCCGTCGGCTGGCAAGGGACCTGTGTGGCCGGTCAGGTCGAGTACCACGGCGGCCCTCAGCCCCCACGCATTGAGGCTCAGCGAGCTCAGCCCTGGGAAGGCGGTCAGAAGACGCTCGTTGACCCGATCTCCCGGCTCCACCAGAAGCCTCACCGCGCCGACGTGGGGGAGCGGGGGAGCGGTGTCCAGGATGCGCAGGAGATCTGTCTCGAGTTCAAGCGTCCGCAGAGCTGAGCCACCCAATCCGGAGAGGTCCTCAAGGAAACAGCCCACGAGTGACAGGTCCTCGATCTCCGGGTGATCGGCCAGGAAGTCCAACGTCATGAGTGACGTGTTGTTCTCCAGGACGAGATCTCGCACCTGCCGGTCCCGAAAAGCTCGGCGAAGACTGTCCGACGAGTGGTTGCCGAAGACAATGAAGCCGCCGACAGGACCGAGGGTCGGCAGGGGGGAAAGCTGCTCAGGAAGCATCATGGGAAGCGTGATGTCGTCAAGGCGCATGGTCGAGAGGATTTCGTCCGTGAACACGCGGGCGTCCGCAATGTGCCAGCAATCGGCGATCCGGGAGCGGACCCGGGCTGACTCGTGCTGCCCGTACTTCTGAAGCAGCGGAATACCCGCGTTCCCTAGGGAAGCAAGGACGTTCACCACTCCGCTCGCTTCTGCCGGGCCCAGCGCCGTCGGATCATCCGACAGGTACGGCAGCACCTCGGGGCCCAGAGTGGACAGAAGTTCCTCCTCGCCCTCCGAGAGCGGCGGCCCCAGGGCCCTCACTCCCTCCCACACCGCCTCATGCTGCGCGTCGTCCAGATAGACCGCGCTCATCGCACATTCGGCCGCCAGGGTTCGCTGCGACCACAGCGTCTCGCGCTTGTCCGTCTCGTCGCCCGCCACGATGAGACCTGCGATGACCCGTCGCGCTTCCGCGCGGCCGCAGTGTCCTATGACCAGCCGGATGACGTCCTGCCACTGCTCCTCCGTCGCGTGCCCCAGGAGTTCGTCCAGGCTGTCGTTCTCCCGGAATTCCTTTGCCGCCAGGAAATCCTGGAAAGTGCGGTGGATGAATTGGATGGAATCCGCCGAGCGCTCCTGCAGAAGACCGCTGCGATTCAGGAGGTGGGTGAGCGTCTCGAGCGCCGTTCCTTGTTCCCGGACATGCCGCAGACCGTTCATGGCCCGCTCCAGCTGGCCCACGGCTTGGTCCCGGGACAGTTCGGCGCGGCCGCTGCGCACCAGCCACACGGCAATGCGCTGCAGCAGTTGTCGGCCGTCGTCGACCGTCAGGTTCATGCCCTCGGGGGCGCCGATGCGGCGGTACGCGTCCCGGTTGCCCAGCAGCATGGACAGCGCGGCGTCGTACAGCTGCCATCGGGTGCGCGGCAGCAGGCCGCTGCGGCGGCGGTGCAGGGCGCAGATGACCGCGCACAGCAAAGGGGTGCGGGCCAGGTCGCGCAGGCCGGTGTTGCGGCGGAACTCCTGGGAGAGATCGCGTTCGAGCGCGGTGAGACGGGACCGTTCCTGCTCGGCGCGCGCCTTGTCCGCGTAGGCCCCGTACTCCAGCCGTGCCGCCTTGTGCCAGGCGGCGACGAATGACTGGATGCCGCCTTTGTTCATGGGCAGGAGCTGCAGCTCTTCGAAGCCCTCCGACTCCAGCCACGCGTGCTCGACGGCCAGCGGCCGCACGGTGACGAGGCAGCGGGTGTCCGGGTACATCCGCAGGAGCTGGGCGAGCCATCGCCGGGCGGGGTCGCGGTCGGTCTGGGGCAGCTCGTCCAGGCCGTCGAGCGCGCTCAGCTTCTCGGGCAGGGTGCGGCAGACGGCATGGGAGGCCAGCCACCACACCAGCGTGGTCTTGCCGGCGCCGGCCTCGCCCCGCAGGACGGTTCGGGGGCGGGAGCCGAGGAGATCCTCGATGCGTTGCCGTTCGGGCCGGAGTGAGGTCTCCGGGCCTGCCTTCCGCGCCTCGAGGCTCAGGTAGGCCGTGTCCAGGTCCCAGCTGTTCTCGTTCGTGCCCAGATCGTCGAGGCCGAAGACCTCCATGCGGCTGTAGCGGGCCTTGATGGCCTTCGCGTACTGCTCCTCGTAGGCGAGGTCCTGGGGGTCGGGGCCGCTGAGTTCCTCGAGGGGCGGGGCGTCGGGCCAGTACTGCTTGAGCACCTCGGACAGCCCCTCGGCCAGGGCGCGCGCGATCGGCACGGCATCGATGACCGAGTGTTCCCAGCCCTGGGGGTCCTCGGTGGCGATTCCCAGCAGCACCGGTCCGGTGAAGAGCGGGCCGCCGGACAGGCCCGCCCAGGGGGATCGCGTGAAGGCTCCGGGCGGGTGGTGGTCGCTGTGCAGCACGTATCTGCCCCGCATCCGCCCGGACAGGGGCGTCAGCGTGCCCACGATCTGGGCGGCCTCCAGCTCGCCGCCCCGGTACCGCTGTACCTGCGGGAAGCCGAGTATCTGGCAGCCGGCCACCGGCTGCTTGGCGGCGAGGGTGCCCCAGCGCAGCGGCGGCAGGCGGTCGGCGGGAACCAGATCGCGCCGGGCCCGCAGGAGCGCGGCGTCGCAGCGGTCGGGGCGGCCGGCCCACAGGACTTCGCAGCTCACCGTGCCGGAGCCGCCGGGCGCGGCCGCCTCGGCGACCGCGTCGCGACTGAAGTCGACCATGTGGCTGCTGGTGAGGATCAGGTTCGGGGTCAGCAACACCCCACTGCCCTGCTGCGCGGCCAGCACCGCCACCAGCCGGTCCTCCACCGACCTCATCGCTCAGCGGCTGGGCCGAACCCCGACAGCCCCGCCGCCCGGTCGTTGCCGACCTTCCAGCCGTCGCCCGTGTGCCGGTCCTTCGGTGTCAGGGTGAAGGCGACCCGGTGGGTGCGGGCCCTGGCGTGCGAGGCGTCCGCGCCGGCCTCGACGATCCAGGCCTTCACCTTGCCGCCCGCCTTGGCGTCGCGGCGCAGTTCCACCGTGAACTCCAGCGTGATGTCACCGACGTCGAAGGCGAGGTCCTCGCCGGCCCCGGCCGCCGCCGCGTCGGTCAGGCCCGCGCGGATCGCCCGCACCGCCTCCGCCAGCTCTATGTCCTCGAAACCGTTGCTCACTGCGAGACCCCCCGCACGGTGCGTACATATCTGCCGCCCGGAGCGTACCGCCGATCTCGGGTCTCCGGTCCCGGAATGCGGGGTCCGGACCGGCCTCCGCGGTGACATGGGGCACAGGCCATTTCGGCGCTACTACGCCGCATAGCGGAGAAGTCGATCTCGGGAATCACCCCGGAATTCCGGGGGAGGCGGCGGTCGGCCGTTCTCTGAATTCCGGATCCGGTTACGGCATCGGCTAGTAGGAGGGGCACTCGACACGACCGGGAAGCGCTGGTTACCAAGGTATGGCGATCCCGGCCCGCAGTCGGGACCTGTTTATTGCCTGGAGGTTTATCCGTATGTCGAAGCGCACCGCTTTCCGTAACTCGAGCAAGGCCGTTCTCCGTACCCGTGCCGCCGTCGTGGCAGCCGGTCTGGGAGCCTCGGTCGCGCTGGGTTCCGGGGTCGCGCTCGCAGCCGACACCACCGCCACGGTGAGCGAGTTCCCCGCGTTCGCGTCCGTCGCCTCCCTGGGCGACTCGCTGAACACGCAGGCCGCCACCCAGCTGAAGGTGGCGGAGAAGGAGAAGCAGGCCGCCGAGCAGGCCAAGCGGGACGCCGCCAAGCGTGCCGATGAGGTCCGTAAGCAGGCCGAGGCCTCGCGTAAGCGTGCCGACGGCTGGGTCGCCCCCGTCGCCGGCTACCAGATCGGCCAGCCGTTCGGTAAGGCCGGTTCCATGTGGGCCCACAAGCACAGCGGCCAGGACCTCGTCGTGGGCACCGGCACCTCCGTCATGGCCGTTCACGGCGGTACGGTCGTCAAGGCCGGCCCCAACGGCGGCGGCGACGGTCCGGCGTACGGCAACGCCATCGTGATCAAGCACGACGACAACACGTATTCGCAGTACGCCCACCTCTCGCAGGTGAAGGTGTCCGTCGGCCAGACCGTGACCACCGGCCAGGTGATCGGTCTCTCCGGCTCCACCGGCAACTCGTCCGGTCCCCACCTGCACTTCGAGATCCGCACCACCCCGAACTACGGCTCCGGCATCGAGCCCGTCGGCTTCATGAAGGCCCACGGCGAGAACCTCTGATCCCACCGGATCCGCCTCTGCACGGGCCACGGCCCGACAGCGTCACGAGCCGGCGCACCGCCTCACCCGCGGTGCGCCGGCTTCGTCGTACGCGGTCGTACGCGAGCCCGGAAGCCCGCCGCGGCCGGCTACGTCCGGGCGCGGTAGGCCCGCATCGCCAGCGGCATGAACACCGCCACGATGCCGGCCGCCCACGCCAGCGTCCACAGCACCGAGCTGCTCGACGCGTCGCCGAGCAGCAGCCCCCGGAAGGCGTCCGACAGGTGGGTGACGGGGTTGAGGTGCACCCAGGCCTGCAGCCAGCCCGGCATGGTCTCCACCCGGACGAAGGCGCTGCTGGTGAACGTGATCGGGAAGATCAGGACGAAGGCGAAGACCTGCACCTTCTCGGCGTCGCCCGCCAGCATGCCGATCAGCACCGCGATCCAGGAGACGGCGGCGGCGAAGATCAGCAGCATCAGCGTGGCGCCCAGGAAGCCGCCCAGGCCGCCGGTGATCCGGAAGCCGAGGGCCACGCCCAGCGCGATCATCAGCAGCATCGCCCACAGCTGCTTGACGAGGTCGGCGGCGATCCGGCCGAACAGCGGCGCCGACCGGGCGATGGGCAGGCTGCGCAGCCGGTCGAAGACGCCCTTGGTCAGATCGGTGTTCAGCGACATCGCGGTGTACGTGGTCATGAACAGCGTGTTCTGGACGATCACCCCGGCCAGCGCGTACCGCAGGTACTCCTCGGGGGAGCCCGCCATCTGTCCGCCGAACACGTAGGTGAACAGGAACACGAACATGATCGGCGTGATGCTGTAGTCGACCAGCTCCAGGGGGTTGTGCTTGATGGACACCAGGCTCCGCCAGGCCAGCGTGGCGGTCTGCCGCAGCGCGTCCAGCGGGCGCACACGGCCGCTCCCGCGCAACCTGGGGGCGACGACCGGGGCGGGGGCCCGGCTCGCGGCGGTCATGACGGCCTCCCGCTGCCCGGCCCCCACCGGCAGGCCCCCGCCGCCCGGTGGCCCCCGCCCTCCGGCCTCTCCCCGTCCGGCCCCGTGCGGTGGCCGGTCAGGGCGAGGAACACCTCGTCCAGGGAGGAGCGGCGCAGGCTCAGCTCGCCGACCGCGATCGACGCCTGGTCCAGCCGCCGCACCACCGAGGGCATCAGCGCCGGGTCGTTGACGGGTGCGGTGATCTCGTCGCCCTCGATCCGGGCCTTCGGGCCCGCCGCCTCCGTGATCAGGGCGTGGGCGGTGGCCAGATCGGCCCGGTGCACCGGTCTGAGCTGGAGCACCTGCCCGCCGGCCTGCGATTTCAGCTGGTCCGGGGTGCCTTCGGCGATCACCTTGCCCCGGTCGATGACGACGATGTCGTCGGCGAGCCGGTCGGCCTCGTTCAGATACTGCGTGGTGAGCAGCGCGGTCACCCCGTCGGCGACCAGGCCGCGCAGCATGTCCCACAGCTCGCCGCGGCTGTGCGGGTCGAGTCCGGTGGTCGGCTCGTCGAGGAAGAGGACGCGCGGCCGGCCGACGAGGCTCGCCGCGAGGTCGAGGCGGCGGCGCATGCCGCCGGAGTACGTCTTGGCGGCCCGCGCGCCGGCGTCGGCGAGGTGGAAGCGCTCGAGCAGCTCTCTGGCGCGGGCGCGGGCGTCGGACCGGGTCATGCCCAGCAGGCGGCCGATCAGCAGCAGGTTCTCGGAGCCGGTCAGCTGTTCGTCGACGGCCGCGTACTGGCCGGTGAGCCCGACGACGGCGCGGACCCGGCCCGGCTCGCGCACGACGTCGTGGCCCGCGACCTCGGCCCGGCCGGCGTCGGGGCGCAGGAGGGTGGCGAAGATCCGTACGGCGGTGGTTTTGCCGGCGCCGTTGGGGCCGAGGAGGCCGAGGACGGTGCCGGGGCGCGCGGCCAGGTCGACCCCGGCCAGCGCCTGGGTCTCCTTGAACCGCTTCACCAGGGCCTCGGCCCGGATCGCGTACGTCATGGCGGTGGTCATGGCAGTCCCCCTAGGAGCGACTCCCTCAACTGTGACCCATGCCACTGACAACGCGCGCCCGCTGGCCGCCCGCCGACGGAGAGGCCTTAGTCCGGCACCTGAATGATCGGGAAGCTGCCCGTGCTGGTGGGGGACGACTCGGGGAGCCAGAGCACCGCGATCGCGCCGCCGCCCCCCTCCGCCTCCGGGTCGGCGTTGCGGAAGGTCAGGCGGGCGCCCAGGACGCGGGCCTGGCCGGCGGCGATGGTCAGGCCCAGGCCGTGGCCCTTGCCGGCCCGGTCCTTGCTGCCCGTACGGAAGCGGCTCGGCCCCTCCCGCAGGAGTTCCTCGGGGAAGCCGGGGCCGTGGTCGCGCACGCGCAGCACCCGGCCCTCGACGGAGACCTCGACCGGGCCCCTGCCGTGCTTGGCGGCGTTGGCGAGCAGGTTGCCCAGGATCCGCTCCAGGCGGCGCGGGTCGGTGGAGGCGTAGGCGTTGCGCACGACCGTGACCTTGGCGTCGGGGGCCGCGGACCGCACCCGGCGCTGTACGAACTCGCCGAGCTCGATGTCCTGCATCTCGGCGCGTTCGGCGAAGCCGTCCAGCCGGGCGACCTCGAGCACGTCCTCGACGAGCGTGCGCATGGCCTGGGCCCGGTCCCGTACGAGCTCGGTGGGCCGGCCCGGCGGCAGCAGCTCGGCGGCCGTGAGCAGGCCGGTCACGGGGGTGCGCAGCTCGTGGGCGATGTCGGCGGTGACGCGGCGTTCGGCCTCCAGCCGGTCGCGCAGCGCCTCGGCCATGCCGTCGACGGCCCGGGCGAGGTCGTCGGTCTCGTCGCGCACCCGGCCGCCGATGGCGTCGCGCACGCGGACGTCCGGGTCGTCGCCGTCGGCGAGCTTGCGGGCGGCGGTGGCGGCCTTGCGCAGGCGGCGGGAGAGCTGGCCGCCGATGAGGATGCCGAGCGCGCAGCCGCCGAGGACGACGGAGACCGAGCCGATGATCAGCGCCCGGTCGAGGTCGTTGAGGATGTCGTAGCGGTCCTTGAAGCGGGTGTGGATCGACAGGATCCGGCCGTTGCGCAGGGGCGTGGAGGCCCACACCTCGGGGGCCCCGCTGCCGTTGTCCTGCAGGTAGGTGGCGCGCAGGCCCACGTCGGCGGCGTCGCGCAGCGGCTTGGGCAGCGCGGGGTCGTCCACCTTGGCGCGCAGCATCAGTTTGCCGCCGGTGGATTCGTAGTACCGCTGGGCGATCTGGACCCGGTCGTCCATCTGGTCGCGGCTGCTGTTGAGCATGGAGACGCGCGCCGCGTTGTGGACGACGAGGCTGAGCGCGACGGCGACGAGCGCGCCGACGGCGGCGATCGCCAGACTGACCTTCCAGCGCAGGCCGCTGCGGAGGGCGAGCTTCACCACGAGGGGTTCCACGGGGGGTTCACGAGGGGTTCACCGGACGATCCACCGGAGGCTCAGCCCCTGAGCTTGTAGCCGAAGCCACGGACCGTCTCGATCCGGTCCTGGCCGATCTTTCCGCGCAGGCGCTGCACGTGGACGTCGACGACGCGGGTGTCGCCGCCCCAGCCGTAGTCCCAGACCCGCTCCAGGAGCCGGTCGCGGGAGAGGACGGTGCCCGGCGCGGACGAGAACTCCAGCAGCAGCCGCATCTCGGTGGGGGTCAGGGCGACGGGCGTGCCGGCCTTGCGGACCTCCATGCCATCGGTGTCGACCTCCAGGTCGCCGAAGCGCAGCACGCCGCCCTCGAGGGTCTCGTCGGCGGGGTCCGCCGCGCCGCCGCCGGCGGCACCGCTGGCGTGGCCGAAGCGGCGCAGGACCGCGCGGATCCGGGCGACGAGCACGGCGCCGTCGAAGGGCTTGGTCACATAGTCGTCGGCGCCGGCCTCGAGGCCGAGGACGACGTCGATGGAGTCGGCGCGCGCCGAGAGCATGATCACGGGAACGGTCGACTCGTCACGGATCCGGCGGCACAGGCTGACCCCGTCCAGTCCCGGAACCATCACGTCCAGCAGCGCGATGTCCGGCCGCCGGGCGCGGAAGCTCTCCAGCCCCGACAGGCCGTCCGGCACCGCCGTGACGACGAAGCCGTCGCGCTCCAGGGCGAGCTGCGTAGCCTCGCGGATGACGTCGTCGTCCTCGACGAAGAGGACATGCGTATCGGCCACGCTGCTCTCAGCCCTCCGTTCCTTCGCTCGGCACCTTGCCGGTGTTGCCGACCTTGCCGAAGTCGGTGTGGGTGCGACCGGTCTCGCGGAAGGTGTTGTCCGACCAGTGGTAGGTCAGGACGTCCTCACCCGAGGCGCAGCAGACGGCGTCGCCCGGGCCGTAGACCTGCTTGGTGATCGTGAGATCACGCCGGTCGATGTCGGCGTAGACGGGCGCCTGCTCGGCCACGAACACATTCTCGTACGTGTTGCCCTTGGCACGGTACACATAGGAACCGACGCCGACGGAATCGCCGCACGTCAGGACGTTCACCACGACGTCGGGGCGGGAGCCGCCGGTCAGCTGCCCGTAGATCACGTCGACGGGGTACTGGTCCTTCACGCACGGCTTGAGGTTCTTCTTGACCTGCTCGCCGACCTTGGGGTCGGACTTGATCAGCTTGACGGCGTCGACCTTGTCCTGGGGCGAGGCGGCCGACGCGGACGCCGAGGGCGTCCGGGGGGAGGCGGCCTTGGCCGCCGGCTGGGTCTGCGCGGGCCCCTCCTTGCGCACGCCCTCACTGCTCGTACCGCATCCGGCCAGCAGAAGACCGGCAGTGGCGGCCATCGCGGTGACCGCACCACCGGTGATCAGTGCCGGCGTGGCCCTGCGCCTCCTGCCGGGGCGGGAACCCGCCGACCCGTTCAGGCCGCGCACCGTTCGCGCCCCCGATCGGTGCGCTCCAGGGCGTGGAAGTCCAGGTCGCGGCTCTCCAGCTCCTGGCGGAGCCGGGCCAGCGCACGGTGCAGCGTGCTCTTGACCGTGCCGGTCGACATGCCGAGCGCCTCCGCGGTCTCCTCGGTGCTCATCTGCTCCCAATGTCGCAGGACGACGACGCTTCGCTGCTTCGGTGCCAGGACGCCGAGGATGTCCATCAGCAGGGCACGGTCGGCGTGCTGCTCGGTGCCGTCCTCGACGCTGGCGTCGGGGAGCTGCTCGGTGGGCACCTCGTCGAGCTTGCGGGCGCGCCACCACTCCGTGCGAGTGTTGATCATGACGCGGCGCAGGTAGGCGTCGGCGAGCGACTTGTCCGCTATGCCTTCCCAGCGGCCGTAGGTGCGGACGAGGGCGGTCTGGAGCAGGTCCTGGGCGTCGATGGGGTCCGGGACGAGCCGCCGGGCGCTGCGCAGGAGGGCGTCCTGACGGTTGCGTACGTACTCTTCGAAGTCCAGAACCTTGCCGCTGCTGGCCATACTCGCAGCCTCCATTCCCGCTTTGCGTTCCCCGCGACGCTGGCAGTCGTCCAGCACGGGTAGGACGCTACGGACGGGCTGTTGCGACGCGATGTGCGGGAGCCCTTCGGCTGGTGCACAGCTGTCCATAGGTTGTGTAACAGCTGTGAGCGGGGGGTGGGGAAAGGGCGGCTCTGTCCGATTCGGGCAGGGCTGTGACCAGGGGTTTGTGACGCCAGTGATGGCTGGTGCGGCGTGTGGTGACGACGGGTGGGGCGCCTAGCGCGGGGTGCCGTCGTGGGCCGTGAACGGGCCGCCGTGGCCGGGCACGATCAGGTCCGCCGCGGCCAGCACCCGCAGCCGGGAGGCGCGCAGCACGTCGCGGTCCGGCGCCACCGGATCGTCCGCCGGGCCGTCCGCGTGCCACCACAGGTCGCCGGCGAAGGCCACCACGCCCGCGTCCGTGCCCGCCAGCAGCGTGATGTCCTCGGGGCTGTGGCCCGGGGTGCGGATCAGCCGCAGCGACGGGGTGAGTTCGTAGCCCTCCGCGTCCCGGTTCGTCCACTGGTCACCCCGGTACTCCACCTTGTGGTCGTGCACCCGGGCGCGACCGAAGAGGCCCACGTTCATGGTGTTGTCCGGGTGGTGGTGGCTGAGCACCACGTCGGTGATGTCCTCGGGGCCGAGGCCCAGCTCCGCGAGCGGGGCGAGGATGTGGTCGACGCTCGCGACCATGCCCGGGTCGAAGATCACGTGCCGTCCCGCGTCGGACACGTAGGAGACGGTCGCGGCGACCCCGGGGCCGGTGGAGCCCACGTAGCCGGCGGTCAGGATCGTGTATGCGGCGCTGCGGCCGAGCGGTGCGTCTGTCATGGCCTCGATCCTTCCGGGCGCGGGGGCGGTGCACGAGTGGCACAACTGCCCCTCATCGCAGGATTCGTGCCAGGAATTCGTGCCCGGGGCTCGTGCCACGCGTGTGCCACACTCCGGCCGTGCCGCCTTTCAAGATCGTCGCCGCGTACGTCCCTCCCGGCGTCGGCATGCTCGCCGCCGGCATCGTCACCGAGGTGTTCGGCCCCCACGGAGCGGCGCTGCCCGGCTTCGACTTCGCCCTGTGCGCCGACCGGCCCGGACCGGTGCCCACGGACTGCGGCGTGCCGCTCTCCATCGCGCACGGACTGGACCGCCTCGCCGCCGCCGATCTGATCGTCGCCCTGCCCGGGGCCGGATTCCGGACGCCACCGGCCCCCGCCGTACTCGACGCGCTGCGTGCCGCGCACGAGCGCGGCGCCGTGGTCGCGGCCCACTGCGTCGGCACGTTCGCGCTCGCCGCCGCCGGACTGCTCGACGGCCGGCGGGCGACCACCCACTGGCGGTTCGCCGGGCTGCTCGCCGACCGCCACCCCGAGGTCACAGTGGAAGCCGACGCGCTCTACATCGACGAAGGGAGCGTCGTCACGGGCGCGGGAGCGGCCGCGGGCTTCGACCTGTGCCTCCACCTGCTGAGGCGGGAGCACGGTGCCGCGCTGGCCAATGCCGTCGCCCGGGACATGGTGCTGCCCTCCCACCGCGACGGCGGGCAGGCCCAGTACCTGGCCGCGCCCGTCCCCGAGGACGGCCGGGACGAGCGGCTCGCCGAGGTCCTCGGCTGGGCCCGCGAGCACCTCCACGAGCCGCTGCCCGTCGCCGAACTGGCCCGCCGCGCCATGATGAGCAAACGCTCCTTCGCCCGCCGCTTCACCGCGGCGACCGGCACCACCCCACACGCCTGGCTGCGCAGCCTGCGCCTGAGCAGGGCAGAGGAACTCCTGGAGACCACGGACCTGCCGGTCGAGGAGATCGCCCGCCGGGTCGGCTACGGAAGCGCGGCCGTGCTGCGCGAGCAGTTCGTGCGGCGCCGAGGGGTACCTCCCCGCTCCTACCGGCGCGCCTTCACCAGCACGCCGTAGGAACCGGGCGGCGGCGCGGGGGGCGGGCGTTACGAGACCGCCGTTACGTGAGCGGCAGCCGGTACATCCCGCCGGGGAGCGGCTCGACCAGGCCATCCGCCACGAGCCCGTCCAGCGCCCGGGCCCGCTGCACCGGCTCGTGCCACACCGCGTCCAGCGCCGCCTGCGGAACGGCCGACACCGCCTCGCGCAGCACGGCCAGCAGCTTGCCGCGCACCTGCCGGTCGGTACCCGCGTACGTCTGCCCCCGGCGCGGCGGCCCGTCGTGGGCCGGGGAGCCGGCGGCCAGCCACGCGCACTGGTCCGCGATCGGGCAGCGGCCACAGGAGGGCGTACGGGCCGTGCAGACCAGTGCCCCCAGCTCCATGGTCGCCGCGGCCCAGCTGGCGGCCACCGGCTCGTCGTCCGGCAGCAGCGCCCGGGCCAGCCGGCGCTCGGCGGCCGTGGTGGCGTTCGGCGGGTACTGGGCGCCGGTCACGGCGCGGGCGAAGACGCGGCGGACGTTGGTGTCGAGCACCGCGTGCCGCTGTCCGTAGGCGAAGGACGCCACGGCCGCGGCCGTGTACTCGCCGACGCCCGGCAGGGCCAGCAGCTTGGCGTGGTCCCTCGGCACCTCGCCGCCGTGCCGCTCGGTGATGGCAGAGGCGGCGGCGTGCAGCCGCAGCGCGCGGCGCGGATAGCCGAGCCGGCCCCAGGCGCGGACCGCCTCGCCGGGCGCCTCGGCCGCCAGGTCGGCGGGGCGCGGCCAGCGGGCCAGCCACTGCTCGTACATCGGCAGGACCCGGTTGACCGGGGTCTGTTGCAGCATGAACTCGCTGACCATCACCCCCCACGGCCCGGCCTCGGGCCGGCGCCAGGGCAGGTCCCGGGCGTGTGCGCGGAACCAGTCGATGACGGGGGCGTGCAGGAGGGTGGACGTCTGGGGCGTGGTGGCCGGCGGAGCCGGAGCGGCAGGCATCAAAGTCATGACTCTTCGATCCTGGCACGCCCGCGTGAAGCGACGAAACGCGCCGGGCCCGGCTCGGCCATACGCCTGTGCCCACCACGCCTCGATCGGGTGACCGGATCCGCCAACCGTGGGCGGACGACCATGGGCAGGCGACCGGCGGCGGGCTTCTCCCCGGGTCTTCGGGCCGGCTTCCGTGGAGGGCGGTCGCCATGGGCGGCAGGCTCCCGCAGGCGGCCGGCTTCATAGGCTTGATCCATGACCGACACGCAGGCCGCCCCGCCGCCGGCCGAGATCACGGCCGCCCTCCAGGCGCATACGACCCTCACCCTGGCCTATGCCGACGAGGACGGCCCGCAGGCGTGCGCCGTGCTCTACGCGGTCGACGAGGGCCCCGTCCCCTCCCTTCTCTTCGTCACCTCCGCCACCACCCGTCACGGCCGCGCGCTCACCGCAGGCGCCGGTGCCGGTGAAGGCGGTGCTCGCGTCGCCTTCACCGCACAGCACGACGGACAGCGGTGGACCGAGCTGACCGGTGTTCAGGGGCGGGGCCACTGCCGCCCGCTGGAGGGCGCGGAGCGCGCGGCGGCCTGGCGCGCGTACAGCGCCCGCTTCCCCTATGTGGAACGCGACGACCGACTCCGCGCGGCGATGGAGCGCACCGCGCTGTGGCAACTGCGGCCCGACTGGCTGCGCCTGATCGACAATGCGCGCGGCTTCGGGCACAAAACCGAGTGGCCGCACGCCGATTCGGCCTGAAGCGCATTCGACCGGAAAGCGACGACGACGCTCCGAAAGCGACGACAACGCTCCGTATGCGATCGGCCCCGGAAGGGCGTCAACAGTCCCGCTTCCGTACAGATGATGGGAAAAGTAGGCACTCCTACGGCGGGTACTGGCTGGTGCCCCGGCCGATCTCTCGTAGAGTCTTCGCGTGGGATCTCTGCGCAATCCGATCGGGCCGCTTCCCTCCTCCATCTATTGGCGGCGGAGGGCAGTTGCGCTTGGCCTGCTCGGCCTTCTCGTACTGGTGGTGTTGTGGCTGCTCGCCTTCGGAGGTGACGGCGGCTCCGAGGACGGGCAGAGCAAGGGCTCTGACGGAAAGGGGCAGACGGACACCACGATCACGCCCGGCCCCACCCCCTCCGGTCCGCACATCAGCCAACGCCCGGGCGGGCGTGGCGATTCGGGCAGCGGCGGCAGTGGAGGCAACGGCGGAGGCTCCGGTTCCGGCGGTGCGAACGGCGGCTCCGGCGGTACGGGCGCGGGTTCCGGCGGCTCGGCCGGCGGGAGCGGTGGCGGCGGCTTCGGCGGTGGCGCCGGGGTGGTGGTGACCGGCGAGGGCAGGACCGTCGCGGCGGGCACCAACCTGCCCGACTGCACGGAGGGCTCCGTGAAGCTGAGCATCCGTCCGGTCAAGGACTCCTACAAGCCCGACGAGAAGCCCACGTTCGAACTGGTCGTGCAGAACTCCGGCAGCAGCGCCTGCAAGGTGAACTTCGGCGCGGCCGCCGCCCTGCTGAAGATCACCGACAGCAAGGGCGAGGAGCACGTGTGGGCGTCCGACGACTGCCCGCGCGGAAACGGCGCCGTGCTCTTCGAGGTGCCGGGCTCGGGCGAGACCAAGCGCACGCTGGAGTGGGACCGCAGGCGCACCGCCCCGCACTGCGCGACGCCGTCCGGCGCCGCGGCGGTCACGCCGGGCAGGTACCGGGTCGAGGTGAAGGTCGCGGGCGTCACCGAGCGGACGGAATTCGTCCTCGAGAAGGCCTGAAGCGCTACGGACAGGCCTGAAGCGCTACGGATATGGGTGAGGGCCCCGCAGCTGCGGGGCCCTCACCCATATCCGGCTTTTTAGACGTACCGCTCGGGTCAGACGTACCGCTCGAGGATCGAGGACTCCGCGAGCCGCGACAGCCCCTCACGGACCGAGCGGGCGCGGGCCTCGCCGACGCCGTCGACCGTCTGCAGGTCGTCCACGCTGGCGGCGAGCAGCTTCTGCAGCCCGCCGAAGTGGTCCACGAGGCGCTCGATGATGGCGCCGGGCAGCCGGGGAACCTTCGCCAGCAGGCGGTAGCCGCGCGGGGAGACCGCCGAGTCCAGTGTCTCGGGGGAGCCGCTGTAGCCCAGGGCGCGGGCGACGATGGGCAGTTCGAGGAGCTCGGGATGGGTGAGGGAGTCCAGCTCGGACATGGCCTCGGCGACCGTGCGGGTGCGCTTGGCGGTCGGCTCGGGGACGTAGTCCCGTACGACCAGCTCGCGCTCGGGCTCGACGCCGGCGATGAGCTCCTCCAGCTGCAGGGAGAGCAGCCGGCCGTCGGTGCCCAGCTCGACGACGTACTCCGCGATCTCCGTGGCGATGCGGCGCACCAGCTCCAGCCGCTGCGAGACGGCCGTGACGTCCCGGACGGTGACCAGGTCCTCGATCTCCAGGGCGGAGAGGGTGCCGGCGACCTCGTCGAGGCGGAGCTTGTAGCGCTCGAGGGTGGCCAGCGCCTGGTTGGCGCGAGAGAGGATCGCTCCCGACTCCTCCAGGACGCGGCGCTCGCCGCCCACGTACAGCGCGATCAGCCGCATCGACTGGCTGACGGAGATGACGGGGAAGCCGGACTGGATGGAGGCGCGCTGCGCGGTGCGGTGGCGGGTGCCCGTCTCCTCGGTGGGGATCGAGGCGTCGGGGTAGAGCTGGACGCCCGCCCGCACGATCTTGCTGCAGTCCTTGTCGAGGATCAGCGCGCCGTCCAGCTTGCACAGCTCGCGCAGCCGGGTGGCGGTGAACTCCACGTCGAGGACGAAGCCGCCGGTGCACATCGCCTCGACGGTCTTGTCCATGCCGAGGACGATGAGACCGCCCGTATTGCCGCGAAGGACGCGCTCCAGGCCGTCGCGCAGGGGTGTGCCGGGCGCGACGGCGCTCAGCGAGGAGCGCATCAGCCCGTCGACTCCGGAGCCACCGGAGGCGCCTCCGGCCTTGCCGGGGCCCGATGCCCGGTCGTTGGCTGCCACTGCACTCCTCCGGTCGCAAGGTCAACGGTGCCTTGGGCCGCCGCCCGGCTGTCGCGTACGCGCCGTCGTACACGCCGTGCGCGTCGCGCGGGTCGTGTGCATCGGTGCGTACGTACGGGCGGGACCAGGGCAAAGTCTACTGGCGCCCAGCCTATTAGGGGGCTGTCCTCAGCTCTCCTCAGGTCGGGCTCCGGCCACCGCCCGGCGACCGCCGCCGCGACCGCCCTCGCGACCGCTCTCGCCACGGCCTTCTCCACGGCCTTCCCCGCGGCTCTCGCGCTGGGGTCTGGAGGGCAGCACCCGCAGGGCTTCACCGATGTTCGAGACCTCCAGGACCCGCATGCCGCTGGGCACCTTGCCGGGGTCGCCCGGCACGAGGGCGTGGGTGAAGCCCAGCCGGGCCGCCTCGGCCAGCCGCCGCTGGACGCCGGTGACCCGCCGGACCTCTCCGGCCAGGCCCACCTCGCCGATGGCCACCAGGTTCTTCGGCAGGGGGGTGTCGCTGGCGGCGCTCGCCAGGGCCAGGGCGACGGCGAGGTCGGCGGCGGGCTCGGAGAGCTTCACGCCGCCGACGGTGGCGCTGTAGATGTCGCGCTTGCCCAGGGCGCTGATGCGGCCGCGCTGCTCGAGGACGGCGAGCATCATCGACACCCGGGACGTCTCCAGGCCCGAGGTGGTGCGGCGGGGGGAGGGGATCTGGGAGTCGACGGTCAGCGCCTGCACCTCGGCCACCAGCGGCCGGCGGCCCTCGAGAGTGACCGTCAGACATGTGCCGGGCACGGGCTCGTCGCGACGGGTCAGGAACAGGCCGCTGGGGTCGGCCAGGCCCGTGATGCCCTCGTCGTGCAGCTCGAAGCAGCCGACCTCGTCCGTGGCGCCGTAGCGGTTCTTCACGCCCCGCACCAGGCGCAGCCGGGCGTGCCGGTCGCCCTCGAAGGACAGCACGACGTCGACCAGGTGCTCCAGCAGGCGGGGGCCGGCGATGGCACCGTCCTTGGTGACGTGGCCGACCAGCAGCGTGGACATGCCGCGCTCCTTGGAGGCGCGGATGAGGGCGCCGGCCACCTCGCGCACCTGGGCCATGCCGCCGGGCGCGCCGTCGATCTCGGGGGAGGCCACGGTCTGGACGGAGTCCAGGATCAGCAGGGAGGGCTTGACCGAGTCCAGGTGCCCCAGGACGGCCGACAGGTCCGTCTCGGCGGCGAGGTAGAGGTGGTCGGAGAGCGCGCCGATGCGGTCGGCGCGCAGCCGGACCTGGCTCGCCGACTCCTCGCCGGTCACATAGAGCGTGCGGTGCTCGTCGGAGGCGGCGCGGGCCGCCACGTCCAGCAGCAGGGTCGACTTGCCGACGCCGGGCTCGCCCGCGAGTAGCACCACGGCGCCGGGCACCAGCCCGCCGCCCAGGACGCGGTCGAGCTCGGGCACGCCCGTGCCGCGCGCGGTGGCCTGACGGCCGTCGACCTGCGCGATGGGCACGGCCGCCGAGGTCACCCGGCCGGGGGCGGTCGTACGGACGGCGGGCGTGCCGAACTCCTCGACCGTCCCCCAGGCCTGGCACTCGGGGCAGCGGCCGAGCCACTTGGCGGTGGTCCAGCCGCACTCGGTGCAGCGATAGGAGGGCCGGTCCTTGGCGGACGAGCGGGAGGTACGGGCAGCCATGCGGACCACCGTAGCGGTGGGCACTGACAGCGCCGGGGGGTCGGCCGTCCACCAGTACGCGTCACATGCCGCTTTCGGGGCGGAATGGATGGTTCCTGTCCCCCTTTGAGGGAGAGAGTCACCCGTATGGGTTAAACCTGGGAGGGCAGGACGAACGAGGCGGCACCACCCGCCTACCGTCGCCGGGATGATGACGCCCGAGCCCCCCACGCATGCCACCGGCGCGCACCGCGCATCCCGCCGTGCGCCGCGCGCGGCCCAGCCCCCGGTCGTCGAGAACCCCGCCGTCGGGACCGCGTACTTCTCCCGCCCGGCCCCCGCCCCGCCCACGAGGCCGCGACCACGCCGGCCGTCGCCCACGACGCCCGGGACCACGAAGCCCCGGACCAGGCCTCCCCGAGCACCGCTACGAACCGCACCTCGACGGCCTGTTCACCTACTGCCTGTCCGTCCTGTGCGACCACGACGCCGCCGTCGCCGCCCTCGGCGAGGTCCTGGCCCTCGCCGTGCGCCGCACCGACCGCGCCCCCGCCGTCGAGGAGGCCCACCGCGCCTGGCTGTACGCCCTGGCCCGCTGGGAGTGCCTGCGCCGCCTCGCCGCCCCCGGCGCGCCCCCGCCGACCCCGCCTCGGCCACCGGCCCCGGGCCCGCGCGGAACTGGCCCTGCTCGCCTGGCCCGAGGCCGCCGGCACCACCGCCGGCCAGCGCGAGGCGCTCGAGCTGGCCGTACGCCACGGCCTCGCCCCCCACGAGGTCGCCGCCGTGCTGCGCATGGACCATGAGGCCGCGCGGGCCCTGCTGTCCAGCGCCGCCTGCGAGGTCGAGCGCACCCGCACCGCGCTCGCCGTCGTGGAGTCCGGCCGCTGCGCGACCGTCACGCGCTTCGTGGGCGACACGGAGGTGCTGCTGGGCGCGGCCCTCCGGCGCGAGCTCGTGCGCCACGTCGACGAGTGCGCGGACTGCCGGCGCACCGCCGAGCGGGCCACCGCCGGCGAGCCCTGGCCCGGTACCGCGGCGTCCTCCGCGCCCCTGCCCGTGCTCGAGGCCCCCCGGCCCGCGGTGCACTCCGCGCTGCTGCGCGCCCTGGGCCCGCGCCCCGCGCGCCGGCGCGGGGCCGCCGCGCACGCCGCCCCGCGCTTCGACCGCGGCGGCTTCCCACTCGCGCCCAAGGACCGCGCCGCCCGCCGCGGCCGCCTGCGCAGCCGGGCGGTGACCACCACCGTCGTCGCGACGGTCGTCGCCGCGCCCGTCCTCGCGCTCTGGGCCGCCTACCGCGGCGGCCCGATGGGGGAGGGGCAGGGCGCCGCCTCGGTGTCCGTCCCCGACAGCCTGGGCGGCAGCCCGGGCGAGGGGGCGTACGACCATCCGTACGGATACGAGGAGGAGGCGGCGGCGGAACCGGCGCCGCCGACGGGACGGCCGGCGGTCCAGCGGCTGTCCGAGGTCTCGGTCGCCGTCCTGGGCACCGGGCCCGGGCGGCTGACCGTCGAGGCGCAGCCCGGCGGGACCGCCACGCACATCACGCTCACCGCCAGCGGCGGCGAGCTGGTCGGCTGGTCCATGTCGGCGGACGCGCCGTGGCTGCGGCTGAGCCAGCCCGGCGGCGTCCTGCGGCCGGGTCAGACGGTGACGGTCGTGGTGACCGTGGACCGGGCCCGGGAGCCCGCGCGGGCCTGGCGGGCGCGGGTGGCCGTCGCGCCGGGCGGCTCGGTGGTGACGCTGGAGGGAAAGGGCGGGGCCCCGTCATGACGCCGCCCCTCGCCACCCGCCGTCGCTCGGGGCCGGGGCCCTGCCTCAGTCGCCTCGGTCGCCTCAGCGGGCGTCCGCCGGGTGCGGCGCCATCGGCAGGAGCGACGCCATCCGCTCCTCGCACAGCTCCACCAGCCGCGCGTACGCCTTCTTGCCCATCAGCTCGATCAGCTCGGCCCGGTACGTGACGTACACCGGATCCCCGGCCCCGTGCGCGGACCGCGCGGAGGTGCACCACCAGTGCAGGTCGTGCCCGCCGGGGCCCCAGCCGCGCCGGTCGTACTCCCCGATGGTGATCTGCAGCACCTGCGTGTCGTCCGGCCGGTCGATCCAGTCGTACGTGCGGCGCACCGGCAGCTGCCAGCACACGTCGGGCTTGGTCTCCAGCGGCTCGCGGCCCTCCTTCAGGGCCAGGATGTGCAGCGAGCAGCCGGCGCCGCCCGCGAAACCGGGCCGGTTCTGGAAGATGCACGAGCCGTTCCAGCGCCGGGTCTGCCGCTCGCCGTCGTCCTCGTCGAGCTGCGTCCAGCCCGATTCCGTGCCGACGTCGTGGAACTGCCAGATGTCGGGCGTCAGCCGGGCCACGTGCCCCGCCACGCGCTTCTCGTCGTCCTCGTCCGAGAAGTGCGCCCCGAGGGTGCAGCAGCCGTCGTCGGCGCGGCCCGCCTTGATGCCCTGGCAGCCGCTGCCGAAGACGCAGCTCCAGCGGGAGGTGAGCCAGGTCATGTCGCAGCGGAAGATCTGCTCGTCGTCGGCCGGATCGGGAAACTCCACCCAGGCGCGGGCGAAATCCAGCCCGACCTCGTCCGGTGCGTCGACGGCGGCATCGGCGGCGACCGTCACGGTCTTGGGAGCCTTGCCGGCACCCTTTGTCTGCTTCTTGGAGGCCTTGTCCCGTGTTTTGTCCGGATTCGCCTTCTTCGTCTTCGCCACCCCTCCAGCCTATGCGCCAGAAGTGGCAGCAGTAGCGTTCAGGCCATGAGACTCGGTGTCCTCGACGTGGGTTCGAATACGGTCCACCTCCTGGTGGTCGACGCGCACCCCGGTGCCCGCCCGCTGCCCGCCCATTCCCACAAGGCCGAGCTGCGCCTCGCCCAACTGCTCGAGGACGACGGCGCCATCAGCGACGCCGGGATAGACCGCCTCGTCGCCGTGATCCAGGAGGCCCTCCAGGCCGCCGAGGACAAGGGCGTCGAGGAAGTCCTGCCGTTCGCCACCTCCGCCGTCCGCGAGGCGACCAACGCGGACGCCCTGCTCGCCCGCGTCCAGCAGGAGACCGGCGTCACCCTGCCCGTCCTCACCGGCGCCGAGGAGGCCCGGCTCACCTTCCTCGCCGCCCGCCGCTGGTTCGGCTGGTCGGCGGGGAAACTCCTCGTCCTCGACATCGGCGGCGGCTCCCTGGAGATCGCCTACGGCCTCGACGAGGACCCCGACGCCGCGGCCTCCCTCCCGCTCGGCGCCGGCCGCCTCACCACCGGCTGGCTCCCCGGCGACCCGCCCGACCCCACGGACGTACGGGCCCTGCGCCGCCACGTCCGCGCGGAGATCGCCCGCCACGTCGGCACCTTCGCCCGCCACGGCACCCCCGACCACGCCGTCGCCACCTCCAAGACCTTCAAGCAGCTCGCCCGGATCGCCGGAGCCGCCCGCTCCGGCGACGGCCTGTACGTCCAGCGCACCCTCAGCCGCAAGGCGCTGGCCGACTGGGTGACCAAGCTCGCCGCCATGCCCTCCGGGCGCCGCGCCGCGCTCCCCGGCGTGTCGGAGGGGCGCGCCCAGCAGCTGCTCGCCGGGGCGCTCGTCGCCGAGGCGGCGATGGACCTGTTCGGCGTGGAGGAAGTGGAGATCTGCCCCTGGGCGCTGCGCGAGGGCGTCATCCTGCGCCGGCTGGACCACCTGCCGACGCCGTAGCGGCCGGTGGCGGGCGGTCCGGGCGCGACGGTGTGACCACCTACGTGACCACCGGTGCGTGACGGCGCAGTCGCCGACAGGTGACACAGGCCGCACCCGGACCACCTGCCCGCCGCCGGAGGGGCGGGCATACGCTGTCCTTCGTGACAGAGCCAGTGGTGCGCATTCCGGATGCGAAGGTCGCGCTGTCAACGGCATCGGTGTACCCCGAGTCGACGGCGACGGCCTTCGAGATCGCCGCGCGCCTGGGCTACGACGGTGTCGAGGTCATGGTGTGGACCGACCCCGTCAGCCAGGACATCGCGGCCCTGCGCCGCCTGTCGGACTACCACCAGGTGCCCATCCTCGCGGTCCACGCCCCCTGCCTCCTGATCACCCAGCGGGTGTGGTCGACCGACCCGTGGGTCAAGCTCCAGAGGGCCCGTACGGCCGCCGAGAAGCTGGGCGCGAGCACGGTCGTCGTCCATCCGCCGTTCCGGTGGCAGCGCTCGTACGCCCGGGACTTCATCCGTGGCATCTGGCGGATGTCGGGCGAGACGGACGTCAGGTTCGCCGTCGAGAACATGTACCCCTGGCGCTACCGCGACCGCGAGATGCTCGCCTACGCGCCCGACTGGGACGTCACCAACGACGACTACCGCCACTACACCGTCGACCTCTCGCACACGTCGACCTCCCGCGTCGACGCCCTGCAGATGGTCGACCGTATGGGCGACCGGCTCGCCCACATCCACCTGGCCGACGGCAACGGCTCCGCCAAGGACGAGCACCTCGTCCCCGGGCGCGGCAAGCAGCCCTGCGCCGAGCTGCTGGAACGGCTCGCCGTCAGCGGCTTCGACGGGCACGTCGTGATCGAGGTCAACACCCGTCGCGCCATGTCCGCCGCCGAGCGCGAGGCCGACCTGGCGGAGGCCCTGGCCTTCACCCGCCTGCACCTCGCCTCCCCGACCGGCGTCCCGCGGTCATGACGGCCCCGGCCGACCCGCCGCCCGCACCCCGCCGGCGCGGCCGCCCCGCCCGTACGGACGCCGCCGCCGGCCCCGGCGCGCGCGAGCGCATCCTCGCCGCCGCCCGCGCCGAATTCGCCGAGCACGGCTACGACAAGGCCTCCATCCGCGGCATGGCCAAGATCGCCGGGGTCGACCCCGCACTGGTCCACCACTACTTCGGCCCGAAGGAACAGATCTTCGCCGCCGCCGTGGAGGAGGCCGTGGCCCCCGCCCTCAAGGCACCGGCCGCCGTCGCCGAGGGGCCCGCCGAAGGCGCCGGGGAACGGCTGGCGCGGTTCGTCCTGGGCGTGTGGGAGGACCCGGCCACCCGCGAGCCGATGCTCGCGATCCTCCGCTCGGCGCTGGCCAACGACACGGCGGCCGGAGTCTTCCGCGACCTGATCAGCAGCAGGGTGATGATCCGCGTCGCCGCCGAGCTCGGCGGCCCCGACGCCCGGCTGCGCGCCGAGCTGGCCGCCGCCCATCTTGTGGGCGTGTCCATGCTGCGGCACGTCATCAAGATCGAGCCGCTGGCCTCGGCCGACATCGAGCAGGTCATCGCCATGACGGCCCCGGCGGTGCAGCGCCACCTCATGGGCGGCTGAGCCCTCCAGGCGACCGAGCTCCCGGCGACGGTCGCCCGGTGCCACCGTGACCCCGTAAGGCGGTCGGCACGCCGCGCGCCGTCTCGTATCCCGGAAACGTTGTCCGGATCCCGGATCGGCGGCGTAGGCTCGAAAGACGCGTAATCCCCAACCCGGAATCCCCCGATTCCAGGATTCGAGGAGTGGAGCAGGATGCCCGAGCTGAGGTCCCGCACTGTCACCCACGGCCGCAACATGGCGGGCGCCCGAGCCCTTCTGCGGGCCGCGGGCGTAGCGCGCGAGGACTTCGGCAAGCCGATCATCGCGGTGGCGAACAGCTTCACCGAGTTCGTGCCCGGCCACACCCACCTCCAGCCGGTCGGCCGGATCGTCTCCGACGCGATCAAGGCGGCCGGCGGCATCCCGCGCGAGTTCAACACCATCGCCGTCGACGACGGCATCGCCATGGGCCACGCCGGCATGCTCTACTCGCTGCCCTCCCGCGACCTGATCGCCGACTCCGTCGAGTACATGGTCGAGGCGCACTGCGCCGACGCACTGATCTGCATCTCCAACTGCGACAAGATCACGCCCGGCATGCTCATGGCCGCGCTGCGCCTGAACATCCCCGTCGTCTTCGTCTCCGGCGGCCCCATGGAGGCCGGCCAGGCCACCCTCGTCGACGGCACGGTCCGCAAGCTCGACCTCATCAACGCGATCGTCGACTCGGTCGACGAGAACGTCTCCGACGAGGACGTCCTGCGCATCGAGGAGAACGCCTGCCCCACCTGCGGCTCCTGTTCCGGCATGTTCACGGCCAACTCGATGAACTGCCTCACCGAGGCGATCGGCCTGTCCCTGCCCGGCAACGGCTCCGTCCTCGCCACCCACACCGCCCGCAAGGCGCTCTACGAGGACGCCGGCCGCACGGTCGTCGAGATCACCAAGCGCTACTACGAGCAGGACGACGAGTCCGTCCTGCCGCGCAACATCGCCACCCGGGCCGCCTTCGAGAACGCCATGGCCCTCGACATCGCCATGGGCGGCTCCACCAACACGATCCTGCACCTGCTCGCCGCCGCCCAGGAGGCGGGCCTCGACTACGACCTCACGGACATCGACGCCGTCTCCCGCCGCGTCCCGTGCCTGGCCAAGGTCGCTCCGAACATCGCCCCCGGCGGCACGTACTACATGGAGGACGTGCACCGCGCAGGCGGCATCCCCGCCATCCTGGGCGAGCTCTACCGCGGCGGGCTGCTCGACGAGGACGTCCACAGCGTCCACTCCGCCTCGCTCGCCGACTGGCTCAAGACCTGGGACGTGCGCGGCGGCTCCCCCTCCGCCGAGGCCGTCGAGCTGTGGCACGCCGCCCCCGGCTGCGTGCGCTCCGCCACCGCCTTCTCGCAGTCCGAGCGCTGGGACTCCCTCGACGTGGACGCCGCCGGCGGCTGCATCCGCTCGGTCGAGCACGCCTACTCCAAGGACGGCGGACTTGCCGTCCTGCGGGGCAACCTCGCCGTCGACGGCTGCGTGGTGAAGACGGCCGGCGTCGACGAGTCGATCTGGACGTTCGAGGGCCCGGCCGTCGTCTGCGAGTCGCAGGAGGAGGCCGTCGAGAAGATCCTCACCAAGAGCATCAAGGAGGGCGACGTCGTCGTCATCCGCTACGAGGGCCCGCGCGGCGGCCCCGGCATGCAGGAGATGCTCTACCCCACCTCCTTCCTCAAGGGCCGCGGCCTGGGCAAGGCCTGCGCCCTGGTCACCGACGGCCGCTTCTCCGGCGGTACGTCGGGCCTGTCCATCGGCCACGCCTCGCCGGAGGCCGCGTCCGGAGGCGCCATCGCGCTCGTCGAGGACGGCGACCGCATCCGCATCGACATCCCCGACCGGTCGATCGAACTGCTCGTTCCGGACGCCGAGCTGACGGCCCGCCGAGAGGCCCTCGGCGGTACGTACGCGCCCAAGAACCGCGAGCGCAAGGTCTCCGCGGCGCTCAAGGCGTACGCGGCCATGGCGACCAGCGCCGACAAGGGCGCGGTGAGGGACGTCGGCAAGCTGGGCTGACGCCCGCGTCCATAAGGCGGGCCCTATGGGCCGGTGCGGATCCCGCGCACCGGCCGGCGGCCTAGCGCCACCTGGCCGGATTCCGCCCGTCCACCGCGAACACGGTCCCGTCCGGTGCCGCCCCGAAGACCTTCCCCTCGGCCGTCACCGGTGCCGGCATCATCTCGAGGTAGCCCCGCCCGGCCCTGGCCAGGCGGGGCGACGTCGTTCCGAGCAGCGCGCCCTTCGTCGTGTCCACGGCCAGCAGCCGTCCGTCGGCGGCGGAGAAGTACAGCCGGTCCTCCGCCGCGACGAGCGCCGACGCGTTCGCCACCGACGTGTCCAGCCGCCAGTCCGTCACCCCCCGGCCCGTGTGCAGCGCGGTCAGACCGCCGTCCGAGGACAGCACGTACACCGATTCGCCGAACGGGACCACGCTCGTCGCCTCGAGCGGCGTCGACAGCGGAATCCGCCGCTCCCGCCCGATCCCGGGGGCGTAGCGGACGACGGCCGCCACCCGCGTACGGGCATCGCTCTCCGTCAGATAGAGGACGCCCCCCGGCCCGGTGCCCACGGCCGTCAGCGCGCCGTCCGTCGTCCACTGCCACGACGTCGTACCCCGTACGGCGTCCACGGCGACGACGGTCGTACGCCGGCCGTCGGCGGACGGCGCGAGGGCGTAGGCGGGACCGCTGCCGTAGAAGGCGAAGACCGGCTTGATGCCGCCGGGGAGCCCGTGCCGCCAGAGCTCGCGGTTCGTGCCGCCGTCGACGGCGGTGACCGTGCCGTCCAAGGCGACCAGCAGCACGGCGTCCCCCGCGTGATAGACCCGGCCCCCGTACGCGGACACGTCCCGCTTCCAGCGCGGATCGCCCGTCGCGGGGTCGAGCGCGACCAGCTCGCGCTTGTCGGGCGACAGCGAGTGCACCAGCCCGCCGGACACGACGGGCGCACGGGGCGTCCCTCCGCCGGGCCGCGCGGCCTCGCCCGCCCGCCGCCAGGCCACCTTGCCGGTGGCGGCGTCTATCCGGGCCGCGTGCACCCCGCGCGCGGAGCAGTAGAGCGCGCCGTCCGCGTGCGTACAGAAGCCGGCGCGCACCTCCCCCTTGCCCGCCGGGTCCTCGGGCACGGACGTCTCCCACGGCTTCCACGACGCCCCGGCGGGGGCGGGCCGCGCGTGCGACGGCTGCCTGCCCAGGCCGTCGATCTCGTTCAGCGCCCACGCGCCACCCGCCGCCAGCGCCACCACGATCGTGGCGGCGAGGGCGATCCAGCGGCCACGGGGGCGGCGGCGAGGACTGTCGCGGAGGCTGTCGCCGGGACCGTCATCGCCGGACGACGGACGCGCGGGCAGGGCGCCGGCCCGCGAGGGCGGCTCGCCCGGCCTCACGGCGGCCGCGAGGGCATCTGCGCCCTCGGACACCACCGGCAGCATGGCCATGATCGCGTCCGGGGTCGGCCGCTCGGCCGGCTCTTTCGCCAGACACGCACGGATCAGCGGGACCAGATCGGCGGGCACGCCCGTCAGATCCGGCTCGTCGTGCACCACCTGATAGGCGACGATGTACGGACTCTCCGACTCGAACGGCCCCCGCCCCGTCGCCGCGTGCACCAGCAACGACGCCAACGCGAACACATCCGCCGCCGGCCCCACCTCACGCGGCCGCTGGAACTGCTCCGGCGCCATGAAGGGCGGCGTACCGATCAGCTTTCCCGTCTCCGTGCGCAGCTCGCTGTCGTACGGGCGGGAAATGCCGAAGTCGATCACCTTCGGCCCGTCCTCGGCCAGCAGCACATTGCTGGGCTTGAGGTCCCGGTGAACCAGCCCCGCACGATGAATGTCGCGCAACGCCTCCGCGAGCCCGGCCGCCAGCCGCCGCACCTCAGCGGGCGCCAACGGACCGTTCCGCTTCACCCGGTCGGAGAGAGTGGGCCCGGGTACGTAGAGGGTGGCCATCCAGGGCCGCCCGGCGTCCGGGTCGGCATCGACCACCGACGCCGTGAACGCCCCGCTGACCCGCCGCGCCGCCGCGACCTCCTGCCGGAAACGCGCCCTGAACTCAGGGTCCACCGCGTACTCGGCATGCACCACCTTCACCGCGAGCCGCAGCCCCGAAGCCGAGCGCGCCAGGTGCACCACACCCATGCCACCGGAGCCGAGGCGGCGCTCCAGGCGGTACTGACCCGCATACTCCGGATCGTCCGCTTGCGGTCCCGTCCCGGCACCGCGCAGTGGCGGCATGCCCCCACCCCCGTGTCACCCATGCGTGTCACCCGTGTCATTTGGCCGCATTCGGCGGCTTGCGGAGCCTAAACGATGAGGCAGGTGGGAACCGGGAGGCGTGCCGGTGGCGTTACTAGGCCTGCACATGTCATCCACTCCTCGGGGGGACAACCAGATGGCCTACTACCCGCTCGCGCCCGGACACCAGGTCAACGTCCGCTCGGGCCCCAGCACCGACAGCGGACTCGTCAAGGTGCTCCCGCAGGGCTCCAGCGTTCCCATCCGCTGCCAGACCCGCGGCGAGACGGTCTCCGGCCCCTGCGGCACCACCGACGTCTGGGACTGCATCGCGCCCGGGCAGTACGTGTCCGACGCCTACGTGAAGACGGGCAGCACCGGCTACGTGGCCGAGCGCTGCGCGGGCTGACGACGGGGGTCCGCGACGGCAGGGTCGGACAACGGGGGAGTCCGGCGGCCGGGGGACCGACGATGGGTCTGCGACGGCGGGTCCGCGACGGCGGGGGAGCCCGGGGCCGGAGACGGCGCCCCTGGCGATAATCGGCGTATGAGCGATGAGCACGCGCCGGCAGACGGCACGGCAGGCCCCCGCCCCGAACCGATCCGCTTCTTCGGCACGACGTGGGTCGATCACGACGGCGGCTACGCACTGCGCCGGGCCGGCCTCGTGGTCGGCTCCCTCGCCGCGGCCGCGGTCGGCGCCTTCGTCCTGCGCCTCGGTTACGAGGGCCTCGCCATCGCCGAGGTGGGCGGGCTGATCAAGGCCTTGGTCGTCGTCGCCTTCGCCGTGTGCAGCTCACTGGCCTTCCGTAGGACGTGGGAAGGCTTCGTACGACGCCGCCCGCACACCGCGGAGAACGAGGCCGTCGAGCGGTCGATGCAGAGCCTCATGATGATCGGCTTCATCGGCACCCTCCTCGCCTACTTCTTCCGGGGCCTCGTCGAGGCCCCGGGCGAGAAGCTCCACCGCGAGGAGTACGAGCAGGCCCGCACCCGCTACGAGCGCCGCCGCTCCACCCGCGCGGGCAACCCGGCGGCGAGGGCGGCGAAGCGGCGGCGCAAGCACCCCTGAACGTCGTGTAGAGTTCTCCGAGTTGCCAGGCGGCAACAACCTCCACTACTTGCACGGCCCCTGAACGGGAAGAATTCCGGTGTGCCCGGAATTCCGAACGGGATGGCTCGGGACTCCGATTAGGAGCCGCCGGGAAAATCCGCTAAAGTAGTGATCACGCCGGAAGGCGCGGCAGTGAAAATTGCCGCTCTGCGGCGGGCCCACTCCAACAGGGGGCCGGAAACGGAATTCGGACCGGAAACGGAACGGAAAACGGATCTGGTAAGGTTGGAAACAACGAAGGGAAGCGCCCGGAGGAAAGCCCGAGAGGGTGAGTACAAAGGAAGCGTCCGTTCCTTGAGAACTCAACAGCGTGCCAAAAGTCAACGCCAGATATGTTGACACCCCGTCCATCTCGATGGATGAGGTTCCTTTAAAAGTCCTACCGGGTCCGATTACGGATCGGGTGGGCACACACAGCGAGGACGCTGTGAACGACCGGGCCTATTCCGCCTGGTTGTTCCGCTCAACGCGAGTGTGAACCGGATTACCGGTAAACATTCACGGAGAGTTTGATCCTGGCTCAGGACGAACGCTGGCGGCGTGCTTAACACATGCAAGTCGAACGATGAAGCCCTTCGGGGTGGATTAGTGGCGAACGGGTGAGTAACACGTGGGCAATCTGCCCTGCACTCTGGGACAAGCCCTGGAAACGGGGTCTAATACCGGATACGACCTTCGAGCGCATGCTTGAAGGTGGAAAGCTCCGGCGGTGCAGGATGAGCCCGCGGCCTATCAGCTTGTTGGTGGGGTAATGGCCTACCAAGGCGACGACGGGTAGCCGGCCTGAGAGGGCGACCGGCCACACTGGGACTGAGACACGGCCCAGACTCCTACGGGAGGCAGCAGTGGGGAATATTGCACAATGGGCGAAAGCCTGATGCAGCGACGCCGCGTGAGGGATGACGGCCTTCGGGTTGTAAACCTCTTTCAGCAGGGAAGAAGCGAGAGTGACGGTACCTGCAGAAGAAGCGCCGGCTAACTACGTGCCAGCAGCCGCGGTAATACGTAGGGCGCAAGCGTTGTCCGGAATTATTGGGCGTAAAGAGCTCGTAGGCGGCTTGTCACGTCGGATGTGAAAGCCCGGGGCTTAACCCCGGGTCTGCATTCGATACGGGCAGGCTAGAGTTCGGTAGGGGAGATCGGAATTCCTGGTGTAGCGGTGAAATGCGCAGATATCAGGAGGAACACCGGTGGCGAAGGCGGATCTCTGGGCCGATACTGACGCTGAGGAGCGAAAGCGTGGGGAGCGAACAGGATTAGATACCCTGGTAGTCCACGCCGTAAACGTTGGGAACTAGGTGTGGGCGACATTCCACGTCGTCCGTGCCGCAGCTAACGCATTAAGTTCCCCGCCTGGGGAGTACGGCCGCAAGGCTAAAACTCAAAGGAATTGACGGGGGCCCGCACAAGCAGCGGAGCATGTGGCTTAATTCGACGCAACGCGAAGAACCTTACCAAGGCTTGACATACACCGGAAACGGCCAGAGATGGTCGCCCCCTTGTGGTCGGTGTACAGGTGGTGCATGGCTGTCGTCAGCTCGTGTCGTGAGATGTTGGGTTAAGTCCCGCAACGAGCGCAACCCTTGTCCTGTGTTGCCAGCATGCCCTTCGGGGTGATGGGGACTCACAGGAGACTGCCGGGGTCAACTCGGAGGAAGGTGGGGACGACGTCAAGTCATCATGCCCCTTATGTCTTGGGCTGCACACGTGCTACAATGGCCGGTACAATGAGCTGCGATACCGCGAGGTGGAGCGAATCTCAAAAAGCCGGTCTCAGTTCGGATTGGGGTCTGCAACTCGACCCCATGAAGTTGGAGTTGCTAGTAATCGCAGATCAGCATTGCTGCGGTGAATACGTTCCCGGGCCTTGTACACACCGCCCGTCACGTCACGAAAGTCGGTAACACCCGAAGCCGGTGGCCCAACCCTTGTGGAGGGAGCCGTCGAAGGTGGGACTGGCGATTGGGACGAAGTCGTAACAAGGTAGCCGTACCGGAAGGTGCGGCTGGATCACCTCCTTTCTAAGGAGCACATAGCCGACTGCGAGCGAATGACTCGCACGGTTGCTCATGGGTGGAACGTTGACTATTCGGCACAGTTCTTGAGGGATCACTAGTACTGCTTCGGCGTGGAACGTGAATCTTGAAAGACTGGGCCGGGCACGCTGTTGGGTATCTGAGGGTACGGACTTCGGTCTGAACCTTCGCGATGCCGGCCCCGGTAAAGCTTTGCTTCGGCAGAGTGTGACGGGTGGCTGGTCGTTGCTTGAGAACTGCACAGTGGACGCGAGCATCTGTGGCCAAGTTTTTAAGGGCGCACGGTGGATGCCTTGGCACCAGGAACCGATGAAGGACGTGGGAGGCCGCGATAGGCCCCGGGGAGCTGTCAACCGAGCTTTGATCCGGGGGTGTCCGAATGGGGAAACCCGGCAGTCGTCATGGGCTGTCACCCGCTGCTGAACACATAGGCAGTGTGGAGGGAACGCGGGGAAGTGAAACATCTCAGTACCCGCAGGAAGAGAAAACAACCGTGATTCCGGGAGTAGTGGCGAGCGAAACTGGATGAGGCCAAACCGTATGTGTGTGATACCCGGCAGGGGTTGCGCATGCGGGGTTGTGGGATCTCTTTTTCATGGTCTGCCGGCCATGAGACGAGTCAGAAACCGTTGGTGTAGGCGAAGGACATGCGAAAGGTCCGGCGTAGAGGGTAAGACCCCCGTAGCTGAAACATCAACGGCTCGTTTAAGAGACACCCAAGTAGCACGGGGCCCGAGAAATCCCGTGTGAATCTGGCGGGACCACCCGCTAAGCCTAAATATTCCCTGGTGACCGATAGCGGATAGTACCGTGAGGGAATGGTGAAAAGTACCGCGGGAGCGGAGTGAAATAGTACCTGAAACCGTGTGCCTACAAGCCGTGGGAGCGTCGCGCATCAAGCTTGCTTGGTGCGTCGTGACTGCGTGCCTTTTGAAGAATGAGCCTGCGAGTTTGCGGTGTGTTGCGAGGTTAACCCGTGTGGGGAAGCCGTAGCGAAAGCGAGTCCGAATAGGGCGATTGAGTAGCGCGCCCAAGACCCGAAGCGGAGTGATCTAGCCATGGGCAGGTTGAAGCGGAGGTAAGACTTCGTGGAGGACCGAACCCACCAGGGTTGAAAACCTGGGGGATGACCTGTGGTTAGGGGTGAAAGGCCAATCAAACTCCGTGATAGCTGGTTCTCCCCGAAATGCATTTAGGTGCAGCGTCGTGTGTTTCTTGCCGGAGGTAGAGCACTGGATAGGCGATGGGCCCTACCGGGTTACTGACCTTAGCCAAACTCCGAATGCCGGTAAGTGAGAGCGCGGCAGTGAGACTGTGGGGGATAAGCTCCATGGTCGAGAGGGAAACAGCCCAGAGCATCGACTAAGGCCCCTAAGCGTACGCTAAGTGGGAAAGGATGTGGAGTCGCAGAGACAACCAGGAGGTTGGCTTAGAAGCAGCCACCCTTGAAAGAGTGCGTAATAGCTCACTGGTCAAGTGATTCCGCGCCGACAATGTAGCGGGGCTCAAGCGTACCGCCGAAGTCGTGTCATTCACACAATAACCCCAACGGGTGTGTGGATGGGTAGGGGAGCGTCGTGTGCCGGGTGAAGCAGCCGCGGAAGCGAGTTGTGGACGGTTCACGAGTGAGAATGCAGGCATGAGTAGCGATACACACGTGAGAAACGTGTGCGCCGATTGACTAAGGGTTCCTGGGTCAAGCTGATCTGCCCAGGGTAAGTCGGGACCTAAGGCGAGGCCGACAGGCGTAGTCGATGGACAACCGGTTGATATTCCGGTACCCGCTTTGAAACGCCCAATATCGAATCAGGCGATGCTAAGTCCGTGAAGCCGTCCTGGATCCTTCGGGTGAAGGGGAGTGGTGGAGCCGACGAACCAGACTTGTAGTAGGTAAGCGATGGGGTGACGCAGGAAGGTAGTCCAGCCCGGGCGGTGGTAGTCCCGGGGTAAGGGTGTAGGCCGTGTGATAGGCAAATCCGTCACACATTAAGGCTGAGACCTGATGCCGAGCCGATTGTGGTGAAGTGGATGATCCTATGCTGTCGAGAAAAGCCTCTAGCGAGTTTCATGGCGGCCCGTACCCTAAACCGACTCAGGTGGTCAGGTAGAGAATACCGAGGCGTTCGGGTGAACTATGGTTAAGGAACTCGGCAAAATGCCCCCGTAACTTCGGGAGAAGGGGGGCCATGTCCGGTGATGAGTCTTGCACTCTGAGCTGGGTGTGGCCGCAGAGACCAGCGAGAAGCGACTGTTTACTAAAAACACAGGTCCGTGCGAAGCCGTAAGGCGATGTATACGGACTGACGCCTGCCCGGTGCTGGAACGTTAAGGGGACCGGTTAGCTCTGTTTCGACAGGGCGAAGCTGAGAACTTAAGCGCCAGTAAACGGCGGTGGTAACTATAACCATCCTAAGGTAGCGAAATTCCTTGTCGGGTAAGTTCCGACCTGCACGAATGGCGTAACGACTTCTCGACTGTCTCAACCATAGGCCCGGTGAAATTGCACTACGAGTAAAGATGCTCGTTTCGCGCAGCAGGACGGAAAGACCCCGGGACCTTTACTATAGCTTGATATTGGTGTTCGGTTCGGCTTGTGTAGGATAGGTGGGAGACTGTGAAGTCATGGCGCCAGCCATGGTGGAGTCGTCGTTGAAATACCACTCTGGTCGTGCTGGATGTCTAACCTCGGTCCGTGATCCGGATCAGGGACAGTGTCTGGTGGGTAGTTTAACTGGGGCGGTTGCCTCCTAAAGAGTAACGGAGGCGCCCAAAGGTTCCCTCAGCCTGGTTGGCAATCAGGTGTTGAGTGTAAGTGCACAAGGGAGCTTGACTGTGAGACCGACGGGTCGAGCAGGGACGAAAGTCGGGACTAGTGATCCGGCGGTGGCTTGTGGAAGCGCCGTCGCTCAACGGATAAAAGGTACCCCGGGGATAACAGGCTGATCTTCCCCAAGAGTCCATATCGACGGGATGGTTTGGCACCTCGATGTCGGCTCGTCGCATCCTGGGGCTGGAGTCGGTCCCAAGGGTTGGGCTGTTCGCCCATTAAAGCGGTACGCGAGCTGGGTTTAGAACGTCGTGAGACAGTTCGGTCCCTATCCGCTGCGCGCGCAGGAGTCTTGAGAAGGGCTGTCCCTAGTACGAGAGGACCGGGACGGACGAACCTCTGGTGTGCCAGTTGTCCTGCCAAGGGCATGGCTGGTTGGCTACGTTCGGGAGGGATAACCGCTGAAAGCATCTAAGCGGGAAGCCTGCTTCGAGATGAGGACTCCCACCCACTTGATGGGGTAAGGCTCCCAGTAGACGACTGGGTTGATAGGCCAGGTGTGGAAGACCGGTAACGGTTGGAGCTGACTGGTACTAATAGGCCGAGGGCTTGTCCTCAGTTGCTCGCGTCCACTGTGTTAGTTCTGAAGTAACGAACTCGCCTTGCTGGCTGGAGTTCTAACTTTATAGTGTTTCGGTGGTCATAGCGTTAGGGAAACGCCCGGTTACATTCCGAACCCGGAAGCTAAGCCTTTCAGCGCCGATGGTACTGCAGGGGGGACCCTGTGGGAGAGTAGGACGCCGCCGAACTCCTTTTGAAAGAAAGCCCTGGCAGGGTTCCCCTGCCAGGGCTTTCTTGCGTTTATGGCCTATATTCGCTGAAGCTCAGGCGAGCCGGTGAAGCTCACTGCCTTCCACCTGTCCCGACAGCGGCAATCCCCGTACCCAGCGCTCGATTTCCTCCACCACCCATGCTCCGAGCCGCCGCACCTCGCTTCCCTGGGCGCCCGCGATATGCGGCGTGACCATCACGTTGGGCAGTGCAAGCAGTGGATGGCCCTGCTCCAGCGGCTCGGGTTCGGTGACGTCCAGGAAGGCGTCCAGCCGGCCGGAAGCGCATTCCCGGGTCAGAGCGCCCGTATCGATGAGCGAGCCCCGTGCCGTATTGACGACCGTGCCGCCGTCCGGGATCAGAGCGAGGCGTTCGGCGTTCAGTAGGTGTCGCGTTTCGGGGAGTTCTGGAGCGTGCAGCGTAATGATCGCGCTCTTTCCGCACAGTGTCTCGAGGTCCACTGAGCCCACCGCGTAGGGGTCGTGCAGCAGAATCCGGTACCCGGCATCCGATGCGCGCAGCCGGTCCATTACTTTCCGGCCGATGCGCGAGGCTCCGACGACGCCGATCGTCAGACCGTCGCCACCGCGACGCTTACGGAAGCCGGGCCAGCCGTCGCGGCCGTGTGCCTTATAGACGGCGCCTGTGGCGAGGGCCCTTTTCGCCGCGAGAGTGATCAAGGCGAAGGCATAATCGCTCACCGGCCCCGCATTGGCTTCGGCGGCCGACGAGACGACGATGCCCCGTTCCCACACCGCCGGTGTGACCAGCCCCTTGACGGACCCCGCGGCATGGAAGACCGCACGCAACCGAGGTGCTGCCGCGAGGAATTCCTCGGTCAGGACCGGACTTCCCCACCCGGTGATGAGAAGGTCGGCTCGAGCCAATCTCGCCGGCCCTTCCCGTGCCACGGATCCACCCGGCTCGGTGAGTTCCTCGAGCCGCTCGCGCAGATCCCGCGGGAGAACGGCTGCCGCCGTCTCCGGATCCAGCGCCGTCACCACCATCGGTCCGCCATTGCTCACGCGCACCCACATGCCCGTCCCTGGAGAGAGAAAACACCGTGCCCGCGTCCCTCATACACAGACTCCGGGCGGTCGGCCCCCGGACCGTCGACGCGATCATCACCGGCGTCGTCCAGGCGGCGGTGACGATCCCGTTCGTCGTGCCGCGCGCGGCGGACGTACCGCCCGCCACCTGGTCGTCGTACGCGATGACGTCCCTGTCAGTTCTGCCTCTGCTGTGGCGGAGCCGCGCGCCGCTGACCGTTCTGCTGTTGATCACCGCGGCGGGGATCGCGTATCTCCCCTTTGACGGGCCCGGGCAGCCGATGCCCTACAGCCCGCTCGTCGCGCTCTTCACCGTCGCCGCCCAGGCGGGGCTGTGGCAGCGGCGGGTCACGGTGGTGATCGGTCTGCCGCTCGTCGCCGTGGCCGTGGCCTTCCGTACGAACACCGCGCGCGAGTATCTCTTCGCCTTCTTCCTTTTCGGCATGGTCTACGTCCTCGGCGTGCTGGCCCGTACCCGCCAGGCGTACACCGAGGCGGTGGAACTGCGCGCGGCCGAGCTGGAGAAGGCGCGGCAGGCGGAGGTGGAGCGGGCGGCCGAGCGGGAACGGGCGCGGATCGCGCGTGAGATGCACGACGTTCTCTCCCATGCCGTCAGCCTGATGATCGTCCAGGCGGAGGCCGGGCCTCTCGTCGTACGGTCGGACCCCGACCGCGCGGAGGCCGCCTTCGACGCCATAGCGGGCGCCGGCCGTGACGCGATGGTGCAGCTGCGACGGATGCTCGGGGTGTTGAAGGAGGAGCCGGGCCCGGCCGCCCGTACCCCGCAGCCGACTCTCGCCGGCCTCGAGGACCTGGTCGCCGACGTGCGGCGCACCGGCCTGGCCGTCACCCTCACCGCCAAGGGCACGCCCCAGCCCCTGGCGGCCGATGCCCAGGTGACGGTCTATCGAGTGGTCCAGGAAGCGCTGACGAACGTGCTCAAGCATGCCGACGCCACCTTGGTGTCCGTGCGTCTCGCCTGGGCGCCCGGGCGTCTGACCGTCGAGGTGGAGAACGACGGGGAGGGCGCGACGCTCCCGTCGGCCGTCGCCGGGAGCGGACGAGGACTGATCGGTATCCGGGAGCGAGCGGCGGCCCACGGGGGGACGGCGACGGCCGGTCCCGGCCCGGAGGGGCGCGGGTACCGCGTTGCGGTCGAGCTGCCCGTCGTGATCTCCTCACCGGCGGAGGTGGGGAGTTGACGATCCGTGTGGTGGTGGCCGACGACCAGGAGCTGGTGCGCGGCGGCTTCGCGATGATCCTGGGGGCGCAGCCCGACATCGAGGTGGTGGCCGAGGCCGGCGACGGCGTCGAGGCCGTGGAGGCCGTGCGGCGGTATGCGCCCGATGTGGTCCTGCTCGACATCCGGATGCCCCGCATGGACGGCATCGAGGCGGCTCGCGTGGTGTGTGCGGAGACGGACACGAAGGTCGTCATGCTGACCACCTTCGACCAGGACGACTACGTCTACGAGGCGCTGCACGCCGGCGCGAGCGGCTTCCTGCTCAAGGACGTGCGCCGGGACGATCTGGTGCACGCGGTACGGGTGGTGGTCGTCGGCGACTCGCTGCTGGCGCCGCCGGTCGCGCGGCGGTTGGTCGCGGACTTCACCAGCCGTGGGCAGGTGGGCGCGGGTCCGGAGCTCGCGACGCTCACCGCACGCGAGCGCGAGACGCTCGTCCTGCTCGGGCGGGGCCTGTCGAACGCGGAGATCGCCGCCGAGATGGTGGTCAGCGAGCACACGGTGAAGACGCACGTGAGCAATGTGCTGTCGAAGCTGGGCCTGCGGGACCGCATCCAGGCGGTCATCTGCGCGTACGAAAGCGGGCTGATCGCTCCGGGTGCGCGCTGAGCGGTCCGAGGCGCGGCCCGATGAGCGGAGTGCTCGTCGGACTCACTCGTGGGATCCCTCGTGCGGGGGAGTACGGCGGTTGACAAGACCACTCGCGTCGGCGATTCGCCGGAGCGCGCCGGAATCCAGGATGGAACACGTCAGCAGTGATCCGCTCGAGTTCCGGGGGAAGCCGCCATGCCTCACCACCACCGCCACCATCTCCACCTCCGCCGGCGTCCCGCCATCGCCGTGATCGCGACCGCCGTCGCCGCCCTGTGCGTCGGGGCGGTCGCCCCGGCAGTCGCCGTCGTTCCGTCCGGCACTGCGCAGAACGCCTCGCAGTGCACCTCGAAGAGCGCCGGGCAGGCGTCGTTCTCGACCACGGCCGCTGGTGACGTGCCGACCGGTGCCGTGTCCGCCGATACCGAGGCCGTACGGAAGGCCATGCGCGAGGCCATAGCGGGGCTGCCGGACGCGGACACCGCCACCGCCGCTCATGTCCGGCTGGGCGGGGAGGACGGCAGATGGCAGACCACCTCGGGCGTGACCGACATCCGTACGCAGCGCGCGCCGAAGGGGGATGAGCGGTTCCGCGCGGGCAGCGTCACCAAGGCGTTCACGGCGGCGGCCGTGCTGCAGCTGGTCCACGAGCGGAAGGTCGACCTGGACGGGACGGTGCAGCACTACCTGCCGGGTCTGCTGCCCGCCGCATACCCGGACGTGAAGGTCAGGCACCTGCTGAACTACACCAGCGGACTGCCGAGCGCCGATGACGACCAGGGCGACTTCCCGGAGCAGCTCAAGGGCCGGTACACGACGTGGGACCACCGCACGATGGTGCAGCGCGGCTTCCACAAGCCCATGGAGTTCACGCCGGGCACCTGCCAGCACTACTCCAACATCGGCTACAACGTGCTCGGTCTGCTGATCGAGAAGGTGACCGGTCACTCGTACGAGAAGGAGGTACGGGACCGGGTCATCAACCGCGCCGGGCTCAAGGAGACCTACAGTCCCGGCAACGACCCCCGCATCCACGGCCGGCACCTGCGTGGCTATCAGCAGGACAAGGGAACGCTGGTCGACGTCACCGACTGGAACCAGTCGGTGACCTGGGCCTCCGGCGACCTCGTCACCACCGCCCCGGACCTGGAGCGCTTCACCACCGCCCTCTTCAACGGGCGCATCGTCCCGCGACCCGAGCTGGAGCTGATGTTCACGGTGCCCAAGGTGTCCGTGTACGGCGATGACACGGCGGAGGCGAAGTACTCCAGCGGCCTGAGCACCGACAGGCTCCCGGACGGCACGGTCGTCTGGGGGAAGACGGGTGGCCGCTTCGGCTACCTGAGCGGCTTCGCCGCCACCCGGAATCTCTCCCGCACCATCGTCTACTCGGTCGCCTCCACGCACGCGAAGGGCCCGGAGAAGAAGATGGACCCGACCGTCGTCAAGATAATCACCGCCTTCGCGGCGAAGGCGGATACCAAGGCGGACGCCAAGGCTGAGGTCGCGGAGCGGCGGAAGTAACCCGAGGGGTTCCCTCCGCCGCAGGGTCAGGACGTGCCCTGGCCGGGCGGTTCCGGTGCCGCGACCTGTCCCGAGCCGTCCGGGGCGGGCTGCTGGTCCCCGTTGGTGCTGGGGGTGAGCGCGTACAGCAGCTTCTCGCCGAGCTTGTCGGCGACGACGAGGGCGCGCTTGGCGGACACGCCGAGCGGGATCGCCACGTCCTTGCTGTTCATCACGACGTCGGCGCCCGTGGTCAGGGTGTGCCAGCGCTGCTGCGGGTCGACGGCGTAGATGCGCCCGGCGGCGGCGCTCCTGGGGGTCGCGCCCGTGACCTCGCGGCTGCTGCCGCGCTGGGTGTCCAGGAGGAGCGGGCCGACGGCGACGAGCGGGCCGGCGGCGCGCACGGTCAGGGTGCCGGGGTCCTTTGCGGCCTTGCCGGTCGCCAGGGGCTTGCCCGTGGCGGCGTCGTAGGCGGTGGCCCAGGTGGTGTCGTCCTTCTTCCAGACACCGACCAGCCGTCCGCCGTCCACGCCGAGCACGGTGTTGAGCTGGGCCTTGTCGGCGGGGGACTTCATCTCCAGGCCCTTGTCCGGCTGCTTGCCGGGGGCCAGGCGCCACCAGTGGCCGGACGGGTCGGCGGCCAGGACCGTCTGCTGGTCGGCGGCCAGGGCGGTGGTGCGTACGGGCAGGTCGACGTTCTGGACCTTGCCGTCGGCGATGACGGCGGCCGTGGCGTCGCGGAGCGAGATCAGGGGGGAGGGGCCCAGGAACGTCACGGTGCCGGAGTTGGGGATGTTGACGCTGTGGTGGGGGTGCTCGTCGCCGTCGATGCCCCAGTAGTGCAGGGCCTGACCGGTGGAGACGGCGACGACGCGCCGGCCGTCGATCCGGGTGAAGACCAGGCTGCCGGAGGCGTCGTTGGGGACGCCCGCGGACCACTTGGTCACCCCGGATGCCCCGTCGAGCACGACGAGCTGGCCCTTGTCGGTGACCGCGGCGATCGTGCCGTCCTCGTCGACCGCCGGGCCGATCTGCCCGCTGATCTTCAGGGCCCAGGCGGCCCGCGTCGTCCAGCCGTCGGGGGCCGGGCGCGGGAGGTTGGCCGGCGGGGGAGGCGTCGGCTTGGCAGACGGGGTGGTGGCGACGGAGTGCGGGGCCGTGTCGGGATCACCGCCGCCGCCCGAGAAGACGACGACGCCGCCGAGCACGATGACGCCCAGGAAGGCGCCCATCGCGATCAGACCCTTGGCCTGCGACTTCCCCTCCTGGCTTCGGCCGTTCGCACCCTTCGCGCCCGGTGCGCTCTTCCCGCCCCGGGGGGTGTCGCTCTTGGCCGTGGCCGCCGCCGGGCGGGGGCGGCGCTTGCCGCGCCGGCCGCCCGCGGCCTCGACGGCCAGCGCCTCGACGGTTCCGTCGGGGTGCACGATCAGGGGGAAGCTGGTGCCGTCGGCCTCCACGGCCGTCACCCGGATGGCGCGGCCGAGGCGGGCGTAGCGCTCGGCGACGTTCTTGACCGCCCACTGGCGGGCGTCGGCGCCGTCAAGGCCCGGAGGCAGGGGCAGTACGGCCCCGTCGACCTCGACGGTGCCCTGGCCGGTGAGGCGTACGACGGGGGCGGGCCAGTCGGGGACGGTGCTGGGATCGGTGCCGGTCGTCACTTGGCCACTCGCATCGTGTCGGCTTTCCACGGTTGGTCTTTGTCGGTGCGGGTCAGGTGGATCCACGTCACCCAGGTGTCGGTCGGGCCCTTCCAGTCGTCCCGGCCGAGCGTCTTCACCGTGACCTCGAACTGGCGGAAGGCCTCGGTGTCAAGGTCCATCTGCTGGTCGTCGTAGGCGCGTTTGGCGGTGGCGGTGGTGTAGCCGTGATGCTCGGCCATGGTCCGCCAGGCGGCGTCGGGCTGAGCCAGCGGCTGTGCGTTCGCAACGTCCTTGGCGAGGGAGTCGGCCAGCCATTGCGTGGTGCGGCGCTGGGCGTCGGAGGGGCTGGTGTCGAGGTCGGTGTCGAAGGTCCAGTCGGTCACCGCGATCGCCTCGGCGACGGCGGTGGCGTCCTTCTCGTCGACGCCCTGGGGCAGGCCCGCCTTGGGGGTGCCCTCCTTGCCCTTGGGGAGGGGCTTGGGCGGAGAGTAGGTGGCGTTGGGGCGCGCGGTGGGCGGGGGAGTGGAGGGTTTGGCGGTGGCGCCGGAGTCCTTGGGGGTGTTGTCGCTTCCGCAGGCGGTCAATGCGACAGCCATGGTGGTGCTCGTCACGACCACGGCCCAACGGGATCGTTTGCTCATGCCATTCTCCTGACATCCCACGGGAACTGTGTCCAGTACGGGGCCAGGTCGACGATCTCGACCGTCTTCCCCGGCCTGGGGGCATGCATCATCTGCCCGCGGCCGATGTAGAGGCCGACATGGCCCCAGTTGCCGTCGTTGTTGATGACGATGACGTCGCCCGGCTGCATCGCCTCAGGGGTGGAGGGTACGGATCTGCCGGCGCCGCGCTGGGTCTGCGAGGTACGCGGAATCTCGACGCGTCCGCCGGTGCCGGCGAAGACGGCGTACTGGGTGAGTCCGGAGCAGTCGAAGCCGCCGCCGGTGGGGCCGTGGCTTCCGCCGCCGCCCCAGATGTAAGGGAGACCGAGGGCCCGGCGCGCGGCAGCGACGATGCTGCCTCCGACGCCACTCGAAGGAACGTTTCCGCCGCCGCTCAGGGATCCCTGGTATTTCGAGGCGCTCTGGAGGATGGAGGCCACGTAGCTCTGGGTCTCGTGGTACGGCGGCATGCCGTGGAACTGGGTGACGCGGAACGGACCGGCGTTGTAGCCGGCGAGCGTCATCGCGACGATGTCGCCCCTGACGTTCCCGCTTGCTATCTCGGGTGCCAGGTCCTTGGCGATCGCGCAGTCGTAGGTGCCCTGCGACATGATCGCGTCGAACGGGTTGAACGGGTTGGCGACGCCGTCGCCGTCACCGTCCACGCCGTAGGCGCGCCATGTGTCCGGGATGAACTGGCTCAGGCCCTTCGCGTTGGCGGGCGAGACGGCGTCGGGCTTCCAGGAGCTCTCGGCTTCGATCTGGGCGGCGATGATGGCCGGGGGTATCTGTGGACAGATGGCCCCGGCCTTCAATATCCATGAGACGTACTGGGACGGCACGGAACCGTCCTTCAGGCCGCCGCCGACGCTCCCCCAGCCGCCACCGCCGCCGCCCACTCCACAGCCGGCCAGAACCAGGCTCAGCACTATCGCCCAGCCCGCCCGAGCCTTACGGCGCAGACGCATCCTCACGACCCCCCGTTCGAATGCCATGTCATCTAGGTGTATTTAGTCGACTTGCTTGAATCGTTCGAAATGGTGGGGGTGTTGCGTTGTGAATGCAGGTATTCGCGCAACTCTTCCCGCCAGATCCGCCATTCCTGCTTTGGCCCGATTTGGAACCCTGGGATGTGGTTGTCCCCTAACCACCTGACCAGGGTCGAAGCCTCGACTCGCAGAACATCTGCAACCTCTCGGGGCTTCATGACGTCCGGATACTTTGCCAGCGGATCTCCGTAGGCGCTCGGCCGCTCCACCCAACCTCCCCCCGGGCGATCCTCCGGTCGAGGAAGATCGCACGCTATCAACTACTGTTCGCCGCTGTTCGAATTTATGGCACACATTGACGACTGCTCAGGTACTGTAAACCTCCGCGATCCAGCCTGGTGACCGCGGAGAGGGGGAAAACGGGGATGGCGGACGAGATACCGAACCTTTGGGTCACACCACAGGCGACCGCCGAGCCCGAGTCCGTGGCGCAGCACCAGCAGTTCGCCGCGCACCAGGCGGCCGGTCCGACGGTGCCGCCGCCGGTCCCGAGCCGGCGTCAGCTCGGTTCGGTCCAGGCCCCTCAGACGCAGCTCGGCACACTGCCGATGCGGCCCGCCCAGGGTGTGCTCTGGTGGGCGCTCGGCGTGCACGGGGGTGCCGGTGTCTCGACGCTGCTGCGCACCGTCGGTGGTGGTGGCGACGCCCAGCGACGCTGGCCGGACATCCATGGCGCGGTGTCGGGCGTCCATGTCGTGCTGGTGGCGCGGGCGGACGCGCACGGACTGGCCGCCGCTCAGGCCGCGTTGCAGGAGTGGCACTCGGGGCAGGCCCCGGCGAGCACGAATGTCGTGGGCCTGGTGCTCATGGCCGACGCGCCGACCAAGCCTCCGCGTTCGGTCCGCGACCGGATACGGGTGCTGACCGGCGCCGTTCCGCAGAGCTGGCAGGTGCCGTGGGTCGAGGAGTGGCGCGAGGGCGGCAAGGCGCGGAAGCGCGTCAAGGAGCTCGAAGTCCTTGAACAAACGTTGCTGCAACTCCCGCCGCCGCACATCACCCTGGCCCTGCCGCCCGGCCCGTCGGCCACCGAACGCACCGCCCGCCCGTCCGTGACCGAGCGCACCGCCGACCCGTCGGCCGGATACGTGCCCGGTCCGATGCCGGGCCCGGCGCCGACACCCGCGCCCGCGCAGCCGGTCGTGCCCCACAGCAACCCTGGTGATTACTACCTGCCGCAGCCGGGCACGCAGCAGCCTGCGTCGCAGCCGGCTCAGCAGGCCCGCCCGGTGTACCAGCCGCAGCCCATGCCTCAGCACCAACAGGCCTACCAGGGCCCACCGGTGCAGCAGGTGCACCAGGCTCAGCCGACGCACCAGGCCCAGCAGCCGCATCAGGCTCATCCCGTACAGCCCGGCCCGGCCGTGCCCCCGGCGCAGCCCGCGCCGGCCGTGTATGTGCCGCAGCCGATGCCGCCGGTGCAGCCCGCACAGCAGGCGCACCCCCAACAGCCCCAGCATCCACTGTCCTCGGCACCCCCGGCGCGTACCGCGCCGCCCGCGGCCGACGAGGCCGTGCTGCCTCCACCGGACCCGGCGACCCGCCTGGGCGCCTGGCCCGCCAACAACCCGACCTCGGAAGGAAAGCGTTGAACGACAAGATCGCCCTGGCCCTCGGCTCCTGCCCGCCCGGCGCCTGCAGCAAGATCACGACCATCGGTTCCTGGATCACCTACCTCGCGGCCTGGGCCGCCGGTGTCGCGTTCGTGATCTCCGGCGCGATCCTGTGCTGGGCCTACTTCTCGGGCCACGGCTCGTCCCGCGCGATGAAGGCGCTGGGCGGCGCCTGCGGCGGCAGCATCGTCATCTCGGCCGCGTCCGCCCTGGCCAACGCGCTGCTGGCGTAGGCGGCACCGAGCGTTTTCCTCAGGGGGAGTTCTGAGTTCAGATGGCTGACAGGAACGACGGACAGGACAAGGGCAAGCTCGGCGGCACCCTGTTCATCACAAGCGCCGTGTTCATCCTTTTGGTGGTCGTCATGGGTGTTTTCGTGGCCGTCACCGGTGGCGATGACGACACCAAGGGAGCCGACAGCGCCGCTTCGAAGACGCCCGCCACGCCGGCGGCGCCCGCTACCGGGGGCGGCAGCGTTTCGTCGTCCGCGCCGCAGAAGCCCGCGGACGGCAGCTGCACGCCCACCGACACCGACACCACAGTGCCCACGGTGGCTCCCAAGGACGTCACCTGGGAGATCGTCAACTCTGCGGTGCTGCCGCGCTCGAAGAGCGCGGGGCCGATGAAGTTCGACGGCCTGACAGCCAGCTGTTACGCGCACACCCCGCGGGGTGCGCTGATGGCGTCCATCAACGGTCACTACCGCAGCATCGTCGCGCTGCCGGACAGCAAGCCGATGAAGGAGATGCTGCTCCCCGGTCCCGGCCGCGACAAGCTGCTGGAAGGCGCGAAGCAGATCACGCAGCCTGTTCCCACCGGCGACCTGGCGCAGCTCGCCGGTTTTCAGATGGTGACGTACACCCCGGAGACCGCGGTCGTGTCCCTGGTCAACGGGGAGGCGGCAGGCCGCACGCTGAAGGTCTTCCAGGTGACGGTGCGCTGGGCGGACGGGGACTGGAAGGTGGTTCCCGCCGACGACGGCCATCTGACGTCGTCGAGCAACGCCATCAGTGACATGACCGGCTACACCCAGTTCAGGGGGCTGTGATGCCGAGTTTGAATCCCTGCGACTGGAAGTACGTCGAGTCCGGCTGCAAGAAGGTCAAGGAAGTCGTCAGCGGCGCGGCCGACGCGGTCACCGACGCCGTCGGCGGCGTGGTCGGCGGCTTCGTCGAAGACCTGCTGAAGATGTTCGCCGCGGGCCTCGGCAAGATCGTCGCCGCCATGACCTCGTTCTGGGTCTACGCTCCGACTCCCGGTGTGGCCTCGACGGACAGCGAGGGTAAGCCGATCAATCCGACCGGGGCCGCCGATGTGGCCAAGTGGCTGGCTGATCACACCCTGTGGCTCACCCTCATCCTCACCGTCATGTCCCTGACGTTCGCCGGAGTCAAAATGGCGATCGAGCTTCGGGGATCCGGTGACCAGCTGCGCAACATCGCTCAGGGCATGATCAAGCTGGTGCTGCTCAACGGCACCTTCACCCTGGGTGTGCAGCTCGCCATCGAGGCGGGTGACTCCTACAGCAAGTGGATCATCAAGGAGTCGCTCGGCGGGGATGCCGACGCGAAACTGGGTGCCGCTGTCGCGGCGATCGGCGGACTGTCCGGTGCTCTCGGCGGGCCGGTCGTGCCGCTGCTGCTGGTGATCGTCTGCGTCTGCGCCTCCCTGCTGCAGCTCATCCTCATGTACTTCCGCGCCGCCATCCTGGTGCTGCTCGCCGGAACCATCGCGATCCCGGCCGCGACCGCGTTCACCAGCATGGGCTCGCGGTGGCTCAGCCGCTGGCTGACCTGGGTGCTGGCGTTCCTGTGCCTCAAGCCCGCCGCCGCGACCATCTACGCGGCTGCCTACCGGCTCCTGGGCTCGGGCGTCGACAAGGACCTCGGGTCCGGCATCACGGGCTTCGTCCTGCTGGCCGGTGCCGTGGCCGTGCTGCCCGCGCTGCTCAAGCTCTTCCAGCCGGCCGGTGTCGCCATGGCCGGTGGCGGCGGCTTCGGCGGCGGTGGCGGGGGCGGCGACAGCAGCTCCTCGAGCTCCTCCGGCAAGGGCCCCTCGGGCTCCTCCTCGTCCCCGTCCGGTGGCCAGGCGTCGTCCGGCGGAGGTTCGCCGAGCGGTGCCGGACAGGCCGGTCTGTCCGGAGGGTCGTCCGGCATCTCGGGTGGCGGTGGCCTCGGTGGCAGCGCCTCCGGTGCCGCGGGCGGATCCGCCGGTGGCATGGGCGGAGGCGCGGGTGCCGGAGCCGGTGCGGGCGCTGCCGCGGGTGGTGGCGGCGCGGCCGCCGGAGCCGGTGCGGGTGCCGGTGCGGGCGCGGGTGCCGCGGCCGGTGCCGGTGCGGGTGCCGCGGGTGGTCCCGTCGGTGCGGCGGCCGTGGTCGCCAAGAAGGCGGTCGACACCGCCAAGGCACAGATGATCAACGGCCTGAACGATTCTGCAGCAGGCATGCACCAGGAACTGGACGGAGGCCCCAGTGGCTCCTGAAGTGCAGCAACTTCGCACTTACGGCAACTTCCGGCGGCCCCGTTCGGCCGGCCTCGGCGGCCTGGGGCTCATCCCCACCGCGGTGCTGTTCGTGTTCCTCGCCATCGCGGGCACCCTGGCACCGCTCGACATGGTGCTCGCCCTGATAGTGGCGCTCGTCGGTGCCGTCGTGCTCGTACCGCTCGCCGTGCGCGACCGGTACGGGCGGCACCTGGGCACGCTGATGTATTCGCGCCTCGCGTGGGGCGTGGGAGTGATGAAAGGTCAGAACGTGTACCGCTCCGGAGTGCTCTCCAAGGTCCCCGGCGGCAAGTCGCTGCTGCCGGGCCTGGCGATGGCCAGTGACATGTACGAGGCCACGGACGGCCTCGGCCGTCCCTTCGGGATGATCCACTACCACGAGGTGGAGCACTACGCGGTCACGATCGCCTGCAGCTCTCAGGGTGGCAGCCTCGTCGACCAGGGCGACATCGACTCGTGGGTCGCCAACTGGGGCCAGTTCATGCGCACCATGAGCGGCGAGCCCAGCCTCGTCGGCTTCCAGGTCGTCGTCGAGGTGGCCCCGGACAGCGGCGAGAAGCTGCACAACGAGATCACCCACCAAGCCTCGGACACCGCCTCGCGGCTCGCCCGCCAGGTGATGGCCGACATCGACCGCGACTACCCGTCCGGCTCGCCGACCATCAACACCTACCTGTCGCTGGTGTACGACGCCTCCTCGGCGATCGGCCGCAGCAAGCGGGCCGCCAGCGACATGGCCGTCGAGATCGGCCGCCGTCTGCCGTCGCTGACCGCGCGCCTGGCCACCACGGGCGCCGGGGCGTGCGCGCCGCTGTCGGCGACGGAGATCGCCGAGGTCGTGCGCACGGCCTACGAGCCGGGGGTCTCCCAGCTCATCGACCAGGCGCGCGCCGCCGGCCGGGACTCGGGGCTGACCTGGTCGCAGGCCGGTCCGACGACGCACGTCGCCAAGTCCAAGTCGTACTGGCACGACGGCGCCACCAGCGTCACCTGGATGATGGGCGAGGCCCCGCGCGGCGAGGTCTTCTCCGACGTGCTGCGCAACCTGCTCTCCGCCCACGGCGACATCGACCGCAAGCGGGTCAGCCTCATCTACCGCCCGCACTCGCCGGCCGAGGCCGCCACCATCGCCGACCGGGACTTCCGCGCGGCCCGCAGCCGTACGGAGACCACCCGCAACGGCCAGGCCCACGCCGAGGCCGAGTACATCGCCGCCGCCCAGACCCGCCAGGAGGAGGCCCGCGGCGCGGGCCTGACCCTCTTCGGCATGGTCGTCACGGCCACCGTGCTCGACAACGACGACGCGGACGAGCGGAACGGCGAGGGCGGCGGCAAGAGCCGGATGCAGGCCGCCGAGGTGGCCGTCGAGAACCTCTCGGCACCCGCCCGCATCGCCCTGCGCTACGCCTGGGGCAGCCAGGACGCCGGATTTCTCGCCGCCCTGCCGATCGGCGTGATCCTTCCGGAGCACATGACGATGAAGCTGCCGAAGACGCTCAAGTGACGTCGAAGAGGCAGTCGAAGTAGCAGAGCACGAAGTACGAAGTCGCGAAGTACGGGAACGACGTGCAGGTACGCAAAGGGGGAGTGCGCTGATGTTCCGGCGCTCGAAGAAGTCCGACGAGGTGGCCGGAACCGGCTCCGGCGCAATGGCCGGCGGCCCGGTGCTGAGCGGCCGCAACTGGGGCCAGGTGCCCCGCATCGGCAGCCGCGGCATGCACGGGGAGGGCGGTGGGCGTGTCTCCTATCTGGACATTCCCACCGAATACCGCGGCACCAGCCGCCAGGTGTGCGGCCTGTGGCCGTACGTCGTCGGCGCGGGCACCCCCATGGTGGGGGTGCCCCTGGGCCGCAACATCATCACCGGGGCGACCCTGTGCTGCGACCCCATCGCATGGTTCGAGCGGGCCAACCTGATCTCCAACCCGTCGATGTTCACCCTGGCCAAGCCGGGTCTGGGCAAGTCCACGATCAACCGGCGCATGATCGTCGGACTGGACTTCCGGGGCACCGTCTCGCTCGTACCCGGCGACACCAAGGGCGAGTACACCGCCCTGATGCGTGCCCTGGGCGGCCAGGTCATCCAGCTGGGCCGCGGCATGGGCGCGCTCAACCCGCTGGACCTGGGCGAGATGGGCTCGGCCGCCTCCCGGCTCGTCGGCAGCGCCCGGCACAGCCTCCTGCAGGAGGCCACCGGCCGCCGTTCCACCATGGTCGCCGCGCTCATCGCGATCGTCCGCAAGTCGCTGATCACCGGTGACGAGGAGGCCCTCCTCGGCCGCGCCATCGAGCTGCTCGACGACACCGACCTCGGCCGCCCGCCGATCCTGGGCGACCTCGCGCAGCTGCTCAAGGACGGCCCCGAGGCGCTGCGCCGCATGGTGCTGGCCGACGGCAACGACGACAAGTACCGGCTCGCCATCGAGCCGCTGCTCAAGTCGCTGATGTCGCTGGTCGAGGGCCCGCTCGCCAACACCTTCAACCGCCAGACCAGCGAGCGCCTCTCGCTGGACCGGCCGGTCTCCATCGACCTGTCCTCCATCCCGGCCAGCGAGAAGACGCTCGAGGGCGCCGTCCTGCTGACCTGCTGGGCCGAGGCGTTCGCCTCCATCGAGGCCCACGACCGGCTCACCGCCGCGGGGCTCGAGCCGCGCCGGAACTTCTTCCTCGTCCTGGACGAGCTCTGGCGCATCCTGCGCGCCGGCGTCGGCCTCGTCGACCGCGTCGACGAGCTCACCCGACTCAACCGCCAGATCGGCATCGGTCAGTCGATGACCACCCACTCCACCGCCGACCTGCTCTCCCTGCCCAACCCGGAGGACCGCGAGAAGGCCAAGGGCTTCGTCGAGCGAAGCGGCATGGTGTTCCTGGGCGGCCTGCCGCGCGCGGAGATGGACTCGCTGAACGCGATCGTCCCGCTCTCCAGCCGCGAGCGCGAGCTCATCGTGGAATGGTCCATCCCGCCGGGCATCGACAACAAGACCGGTAAGGAGATGCCGCCGCCCGGCCGAGGAAAGTTCCTGGTCAAGGCCGGCGCCAACGCCGGTATCCCGATCCAGACCGCCCTCACCCAGGCCGAGATCAAGCTCAACGACACCAACGAGCGCTGGGCCAACCGCATCGCCGACGACGACGAGCCGGCCGCCGGCCTCCGGGGCATGCCCGCGGCGGGAGCGAAGCGATGAGCCCACTGAAGGCGCGCGGCCCCGGCCGGAACAGCTCCGGCCCGGCTCTCGCACTCGCCGGCATCGGAGCCCTCCTGCTGCTCATCGGCGGCAGCTACGTCGCCCTGGTCGGCGCCCAGTGGTGGGCCACCGGCACCTGGGAGGCCGTGGGCCCCTTCACGCCGCTGTTCGGCCTGGCCACCGGCGACTGGCACTGGACGACCGCCGCCACCGTGATCGTCCTCCTCGAGCTGGCCGTGGTGGCCGGCATCGCCCTCGTGGCCGTACGGGGCGTCTGGCAGAGCTGGCGCGCCGGCGTGTCGAAGAAGTCCAGCAACGACGCCGCCCACCGCATGACCACCCGCCGTGACCAGGTCGCCCTCCAGGCGGCCGCCGAGCGCACGGCCCAGCGCCTGTCGATCGACACCGCCGAGCCCGGCATCCGCATGGGCCGCTCCGTGACGACCGGGCAGCGCGTCTACGCGCCGTGGGAGTACCTGCACCTGACGATCGCCGGTCCCGGCCGCCACAAGTCCGTGGCGCAGGTGATCCCCGCGATCCTCAGCGCCCCCGGCGCCTGCGTGGCCTCCTCCAACAAGAACGACATCGTCACCCTCACCCGCCTCGCCCGTTCCTACAAGGGCAACACCTGGGTCTTCGACCCGCAGCAGATCGCCGAGGAACCGGCGACCTGGTGGTGGAACCCGCTGCGCCAGATCCGCACCCTCTCGGACGCCGAAGAGCTGATGAGCACCCTGGTCGACGCGGGCAAGGACGCCGAGGCCAAGGCCCGCTCCGACGGCTTCTTCGACCCCAAGGGCCAGCAGCTGCTGAGCTGGTGCCTGCTGGCCGCGGCCCTCGACGGGCAGCAGATGACCAACGTCTACCTCTGGCTCGCCGACTCGCAGAACTCCGAGCCCGACGAGATCCTGCGCGCCCACGGCGCCACGGTCGCCGCGACCGGCCTGGAGACGATGCGGCGCCTGCCGGACAAGACCCGCGAGTCCATCTTCGCGACCGCCGAGATCTTCGTCCGCTGGCTGACGAACGACCAGATCACCCGATGGGTGACCTGCCGGCCGGAGGAGCTCGCCACGCGCCGCGAGTTCCGCCCGGACGAGTTCGTGCTGTCCACCGACACCATCTACCTCCTCTCCCGCAAGGGCGTCGGCTCGGCGGCCCCGCTGACCACCGCCCTGTCCGCCGCGATCCTCACCACCGCCGACCGCACGTCCGAGAAGATCCCGGGCGGACGGCTCAACCCGCCGCTGCTGGCCGCCCTGGACGAGGTCGCCAACACCTGCCGCTGGAGCCAGCTGCCCGACCTCTACACCCACTACCGTTCCAAGGGCATCATCGTCATGGCCTGGCTGCAGTCCTGGGCCCAGGGCGTCGACACCTTCGGCGAGTTCGGCATGAAGACGCTGTGGGACGCGGCCGCGTGCAAGACGTACGGCGGTGGCTCGTCCGACACCGACGGCCTGCTGAAGAAGGTCTCCGAACTCGTCGGCCAGTGGGAGGCCCCGCAGACCACCCGCAACAGGGACAGCCGCTCGTTCGTCGGCAGCCAGTCGACCTCCGAGACCACCCGCCTCGAGGACATCCTGTCCGTCGCCGACCTGGCGGCCCTGCCCGAGCGCCGGATGGTCGTCATGATGCACGGCATCCGCCCGATGATCATCGAGGCCGAGCCGTACTGGGAGACCGACCAGGGCGCCATCGTCGACGAGTCGAAGCGGCTGTACGGGGCCCAGGCCGCGCCGGTGATCCCGCAGGTGCCGGCCGCGGCACCTCCCGTACCGCCCGGACCCCCCGGACCGCCCTTCCCCATGGAGAAGCAGCTGTGAGCGAGGAAGTGACGATCGGCGGCCTCGAGGCCCAGCTGATCGAGGTGGTCGACCTCGTCAGCCAGATCGCCGACCAGGACTACGACCGCGCCCGGCGGCTCGAAGAAATGATCAACGGGCTGCAGGAGCAGTTCGACGAGCTGAGGAGCGGGGGCGGAGGCGGGGCGGCCGCGTTCTCCCCGCAAGCCGGCGGCGGCGCCGGAGCAGGCACCGGGGACGGCGCCGAGGGCTCCCCACAGCCGCGCCCCTGGGCCGTCCGCGCCACGGCGGCCGAGTGGACGGAACTCGCCGACTGGGTCGACTGGCTGCAGAACTACTACCAGCTCAAGGGCGAGAACCAGATAGCCGTCTGCTGGCCGCAGCACGGCGGGGCGATCGAGGAGCTGGCCGGGCTCCACTCGTCCTGGAAGGCCGCGATGCTCGCCGACGAGCGGGCTGAGGGCACGGGCGACCAGTCCGGTTACTGGCACGACCGCAGCCTGTGGGACACGCTGGGCCGCGTCAGCCGGGCCGTCCCCAACGCCTGCCGCAACACCGGCCACACGGCGGCGCGCCCGCTGCCGGTCACGGACCGCGGCATGCTGCCGCAGCCGGTGCCGCAGCCGCGGTGACGTGACCACTCGTACAGCACCACATTGGAGGAACCATGTCCGCGTACCTTGACCAGGCCCGCGAGGCCTACGAGGCCGAGCGGCGCGTCCACGCGGCCAACAAGGCCCGGGAGACCCTCGCCCACGAGCGCAAGGCCCTCGCGGCCCTGGCCGCCGCCGACGCCGGCGAGAGCCTGGACGCGATCGGCGGCGCCATCGGGCTGCACGCCACGAACGTCGCCGAGCTGGTCGAGGAGGCCCGCCGACTGGCGCCGGCCCTGCCCGGCCGCCCCGGCCGCAGCCCCCAGCACGTCGTCATGCGCTACGCGGCGGGCGAGATCAGCCGCGACGAGATGATCGAAACCCTGTCGACCTGGCCCTACGCGCCGGCCGGGCCGATCGCCGAGAACCTGCTCAACGACTTCCGGCCGCGGGTGTCGGGGAGTTTCGACGAGGTGGAGTCGGCGCTCTACCAGAAGTACATCGACGGCGACGCGTACGACACGATCCTGCGGCGCTACGCGCAGCGGAACCAGTAAGGCAGAGGCAGGCAGGAAATCGTGGATCCCGAGAAGACAGCCGCGCATCGCCAAGCCCTGGAGCAGGCCGCACGCGACGGGCGGATCGGCCTCAACGCGCCGACGGCCACCACCAACAACCCGGAGTGGTTCGTCCGCGTCGGCGGCGAGGCGCGCATCACCGCCGGCCGTCAGGCCGTGCACGACAAGATCCTGAACGACTGGAAGAACCAGGTACCCGACCCCGGCAAGGACAGGATCGCCATCGTCACGGCGGGTCCGCCCGGGGCGGGCAAGTCGTCGGTCCTGCCGGGCGTGCAGGAGCGCCTGAGCTCCGAAGGCTGGCGACAGGTCGACCCCGACGCGTTCAAGGACAAGCTGCTCGAACAGGCGCTGGAAGACGGCAGCTTCAGCCGGATGGTCCCGGAGGGCATGGGGCAGCCGGGCGAGCAGTTCTTCCCGCGCGAGATGGCCGCGCTGGTCCACCACGAGTCCGGCATGATCTCGGACAAGGCCATGGAGATGGCGCTCCAGTCCGGCGAGAACGTCGTCATCGACGGCACCCTGGCCAACGAGCAGTGGTCCAACCAGCTCGTCGACATGCTCGACAAGAACGGTTACTCGGTTCACGTCGTGGACGTCGAGACGTCCCAGGACGTCGCCCAGGAGCGCGTCAACGGTCGTTGGCAGGGCCCGTACGAGGAGGTCCAGGAGAAGGCCGCACAGGGCCAGGACGTCTCGAAGGAGCTCGGCGGCCGCTGGGTGCCGAACGAGGTCGTCGGGTACATGTACCCGGACGGCAACGGCGGCCGGGCGATATCCGCCGACAACGCCGAGAAGCTGATCCAGAACCACGACGCGGTCAAGGAAGTGGACCGCTACTACACGCCGCACTCCAAGGCCGCCCCCGAGCGCATGGAGAGCTGGCAGCGCGACGCGGGCGGCAAGGTCAACCACAGGACCTACGACAACTCGCAGACAAGGGAACAGTCGACCGAGAAGTCGAAGGAAGCGCGGAGCGTCGCCGGGCAGTCGAAGATCGAGCAGCTGCGCGACAAGGTCGGCGGCCGGGAGACGGAGTCCAAGGCGGTCGTCGGCGGCAAGGCTTCCACCCAGCAGACGCAGACGCAGGCGCAGAGCAAGAATCTGCCCCAAGCGCAGCGCGGCGCGCAGCAGCGCGACGACAAGCGCCGACAGGATCGCGACCGCGGTCAGGCGCGCTGAGGCCCATGACCACAGGCATCACCGGAGGAAACATGTCCACTCATCGTGAGCGGATTCAGGAGGCCCGCGAGGCCGAGCGACGAGTGCTCGCGGCCAACAACGCCCGCGCGGCCCTCGCCCACGAGCGGAAGGCACTCGCGGTTCTTGCCGCGGTGGAGGCCGGCGAGGACCGCACCGCTCTCGGCCTCAACCCGCAGGCGGTCGACGAGCTCGTGGAGGAGGCGCGTCGGCTGGCGCCCGTACCTCCCGGTCGGCTCGGCCGCAGCCCCCGGCACGTCATCGACCGCTACGCGGCGGGCGAGATCAGCCGTGACGAGATGATCCAGGCGCTGTCCACGTGGCCCTACCGTGAGCGGGGCCCGATCGTCGAGGGAATGCACGACGACCTGGCGGTGGTCGAGGAGGGAACCTTCGACGAGGTGCAGATCGCGCGGGATCAGCGGTACATCGACGACGAGGCGTTCTACACGATCGTGCGTCACCTCGCGGCACAGCGGTAACGAGGGCGGGGGGAGAGACACACCGTGGATTCCGAGAAGGTCGCCGCTCATCGCGAGGCGCTGAAGCAGGCCGAACGTGACGGGCTGCTGAGCGCCAAGGCGGCGAGCGCCACAACCAACAACCCGGACTGGTTCATCAGGCTGGGAAACGACGCCATCCCCACCCCGGAGCGAAGTGCGCTGCACGATCGCATCCTTGACGACTGGCAGAACGCCACCACCAATCCGGGCCGGGACAAGATCGCGATCATGACCGCCGGCCCGCCGGGTGCGGGCAAGACGTCGGCGCGGACAGCGGTGCAGGAGCGCTTGAGCCCTGACGGCTGGCACGTCATCGACCCGGACGACTTCAAGGACGAGCTGCTCAAGGAGGCGCTGGAAGACGGCAGTTTCCAGCGGATGGCCGCGAGCATGGAGCAGCCCGACGAGCGGTTCTACCCGCGCGAGCTGGCCCCCTTGGTGCACGAAGAGTCCACCATGCTCGCCGACAAGGCGCGGGAACGGGCGATAGCGGCCGGTGAGAACGTTGTCATCGACGGCACGCTCGCCGGTCGGGCCAAGCCCGACGCACTCGCCGAAAGGCTGACCGCGGCCGGCTACACCATCCACGTCGTCGATGTCGAGACCACCGCCGACGTCTCCCGCGAGCGGGTCATGGGCCGCTGGCAGGGGCCGTACGAGAAGGTCCAGGAGGAGGCCGCTCAGGGCCAGGACGTCTCGAAGGAGCTCGGCGGCCGCTGGGTGAACGGCGAAGTCGTCGACTTCATGTACCGCGGCCGCGGGGACAACGATCTGAGTATCTGCGCCGACAACGCCAAGGCGCTGATCGACAAGCATCCGGCCGTCCAGGAAGTCGACCGCTACTACACCCCGCACGCCAAGGGCGGGGCGGAGCGGCTGGAGAGCTGGCAGCGCGGCGACGACGGCAAGGTCACACACCGGACCCACGAGGGCTGGCAGACGCGCGAGCAGCAGTCCCGGCAGCAGACGAAGCAGCAGGCCCCACAGGAGCGGACCGCGGACGTCCGCAGCACCGCCGGCCAGAGCAGGATCGAGGCGTTGCGCGGCAAGGTCGGGGGCCGGGAGGCTGCCGGGCCGACGGCCGGCGTCGCCGGGACGAAGGCGAACTCCGTCCCGCAGCAGGCGAAGACGCAGGGCAAGGTGTCCCCGCAGCGTGATGACAAGCGCCGCGAGGACCGTACGCGCGGCCAGGAGCGTTAGGCGGCGGCCGCCGCCCTCGCCACGGCCTCGAGCAGCCGTTCCCGCTCGTCCTTGTCGATCAGCCGACCGCGGGTGACCACGGCCTCCACGCGGCGCGTGTTGGCGATGTCGGCCAGGGGGTCCGCGCCCAGGACCACCAGGTCGGCGGCGCGGCCGGGGGCGATGGCGCCCAGGACCGAGCCCTGGCCGAGGGCGGCCGCGGCCTGCACCGTCGCGGCCCGCAGGGCGTGGGCGGGGCTGAGGCCGGCGGCGACCAGGTGGCGGAGCTCGGCGTGCAGGGAGAAGCCCGGCACCATGTACGGCGTGCCGGTGTCGGTGCCGGCCAGCAGGGGGACGCCCTGGGTGTGCAGGGCGTCGACCAGGCGTTGCCGGTGGTCGCTGAGCTCGCGGACGCGGGCGGTCTCCTCCGGGGTCCGGGTGCCGGTCAGTTCCGTGAGCTGCTGCCGCCAGGCGCTGGTGTACCAGGCCGGGAGGTACTTCCATTCCTCCCTCCGGTCCGGCAGCGCGTCCTGGCGTTCGAAGGTGTGGTGCATCCCGAGGGTGGGGGTGACATACGTGCCGTTGCGCGCGAGGTGGTCGAAGACGCGCCGGGTGCGGACGGGGTCGTAGGAGCGTGCGGCCGCCGACTCCACGGGGAGGAGCCGGAGGAAGTAGCTCCGGAAGCGGCTCGCCGAGCTCGGGTCGGCGGGGTCGATGCGGACGGCGGCGAGGGCGCGCCGGATCTCCTCCTCGTGGCCGGACGTGGACAGCAGCAGCGGGTTCAGGTGCTCGACGGTGTGCTGGCCCGCGTTGGAGGCTTCGGTGACCGGGACGTCGTCGGGGCAGTGGCCGGCGTACGGGATGCCCTGGCGGCGGGCCTCGGCCGCGAGGGCGAGGTAGGTCCGGCGCGTGAGGCGGGAGTAGACCTTGATGAAGTCCGCCGAACCGTCCGCCGCGATCCGGCGCACCGCGTCGCGGGCCTCCGCCTCCGTGTCCACCTCGAGGACCGGCGCCGGGGCCAGGTCACCCGCCCACAGGCTGGGCGTGCCGTCGACGAAGGTGCTGGCGACGACCCAGCGCGGGCCGAGCACGTCGCCCCGCTCGGCCCTGTCGCGCCAGGCGCGGATCTCGGACGTGCCCCACATCTCGCGGACCGTCGTCACCCCCGTCAGGGGGTAGAGCGGCGAGGCGAACGCCGTCAGGCCGCTGCTGTGGGTATGCGCATCGATCAGGCCCGGAATGACGTACTTGCCCGTGAGGTCCACCGTCCGGGCCCCGTCCGGCACCGCCGTGTCGGCGGTCCGGCCCACGGCCAGGACGCGGCCGTCGCGGATGAGCACGGTCCGGTCGGGCTCGGCCGGCCGGGAACCGGGTGCCGCGATCAGTGTGGCGTGGGTGAGAGCGAGCATCCGGTCCGCCGCCGGGGCTCCCGCCCCCGTCGGCACAGGTGTTGCGTCCGGCCCTGGGTGTTGTCCGCACATCCGACGTGCCCCCGTTCGCTGTGACGTCCTCGCTTCCCACTGTGGCGGAGCGGAGGGCGCGGGGGCTGTAGGCAGCTCTACCCAGTTGACAACGTGTGCCGGGGCCAGCGCGCCCGTGCCTGCTCCTCGGAGCGCATCAGCGCGACCGTGGGCAGGCCCTGCGCCTCACCGGCCGTCAGCAGGTCGGGCAGGGCCGGGAGCGGGGCCACGGCGGCCACGTCGTCGAGGACGAGGGTCAGTGGTGGGTCGAGCCGGCCGGAGGATGACCGTGCGGCCATGCGGCGGCCGTGCTCGACCACGCTCGAGGCGAGTGCGGTGAGCAGCGGCATCGCACCCGGGCGGGTGCGGGGATCCTCAATCGCCTCACCCACCACGTACAGCGTTCCCCCTTCGGAGACGAATGATTCCAGTGCCGGCGAATTGGCTCGATTCGGGTTACAGGCGTCGCGGATGTGAACGGAGGCGAGGGCGGTGAGCGCGCTCGCGGCCAATTGCAAGGCCATGTCACGCCGTTCGGGGTGTCCCGTGAGCGCCGACTCCAGCTCGCCCGCCGTGCCGCCGACCGCCTTGGGGTTCGTACGGAGAATCCGTACGGGCTCATGGGCCGACGTCCCCTGCGCCCAGCGGTGGACCTGACGGAAGGGGCGGCCGTCGACGGCCACCGCGTGCAGCCAGCAGCGCAGCAGGGTCTCGGCCGTGTCGGCGGTGGCCGAGTCGAGGGTGCTGAGGGGGCGTACGGGCGCGAGCAGCGCGGTCGCCCGGGCGGCGGCCGTGTCGCGGGCCTCGCAGCCGGCGGCCGGGTTCCAGCGGAGACGGTCGGGGGTGTCGAGGAGATGGCTCGGGTCGAACACGTGCACAGGCCCGAGCTTGGCGCGGGCGGCCTTGGTGGCGGCCCACAGCGCGGGGTCGCTGGTGACGACGAGCACGGGCCCGGCGGCCTCGAGGACGGCCTGGGTGGCGAGAGCGCTCAGAACGGCCCGGTCGGTGGCGTAGACGAGGCGACGAGGGGCGGAAGGGACGTCGGTGGCAGTGGGTGTGCGTGGTCCGGGGACGGACACCGCAGCCGCTTGCTCCGCCACAGGGGCCTCGACCGGCGCTGCCTGCGCCGGCACCGAAGCCACCGTCGCCACGGTCGCCGACCCCACCGTCGCCGACCCCACCGTCGCCACGGGCGCGGGAACCTCCTCTTCCCCCTGCCCCTTCCGCGCCCGCACCGCGCGCCACCGGGCCACCGTCCCGATCACGAACGTCATCAGCACCACGGCCACCAGCACCTCGCTGATGAGGACGCCCCAGAACAGCCCGTACCCCGACAGCGCCCCCGGGTCCGCCTCCGGCCACGCGGCCGGCAGGTCGCGCGGCTGGGTCATGAGGTGCCGCAGCGCCTGCGCGGTACCGACGAAGGTCACGCCCTTGGGCCACGCGCCGTTGGCGAAGAAGGCGGCGATGCCGGTGGCCGTCCAGACCAGCAGCGTCATGCCCAGCAGGAAGGCGATGACGCTGACCAGCAGGCCGTCCGGAATGCCGCGCTCCGAGCCGCGGTTCCGGTCGTCCCGGTCCCGTACGGGCGTCATGTCACGCCACCGTCGACTCGGAGGGCTCGGCCGCGCCCGCCGGATCGCCCGGCCCGTACACCTCCATCGCCGCCGCTGCCCGTTCGGCGGCCGCCGCCTCCGCCGCGAGCTCGCGGGCCAGGTCGTCGCCGTCCTCGGTCATGGCCCGGTCGGTGTAGACCAGCGGCCGTTCGGCGTCGGTGATCAGGTGCTTGACGACCTGGACGTTGCCGTTGACGTCCCAGACCGCGATGCCGGGGGTGAGCGTCGGAATGATCTCCACCGCCCAGCGCGGCAGCCCCAGCACCTGGCCCGTGGCCCGCGCCTCGTCGGCCTTCTGGGCGTAGATGGTCCGCGTCGAGGCCATCTTCAGGATCGCCGCGGCTTCTTTGGCCGCCGCCCCGTCGACCACGTCCGACAGGTGGTGGACCACCGCCACGAACGACAGGCCCAGCCGCCGGCCGAACTTCAGCAGCCGCTGGAAGAGCTGTGCGACGAACGGCGAGTTGATGATGTGCCAGGCCTCCTCGACCAGGAAGATGCGCTTCTTCCGGTCGGGCCGGATCCAGGTGTGTTCCAGCCAGACGCCCACGATCGCCATCAGGATGGGCATGGCGATGGAGTTGCGGTCGATGTGCGAGAGGTCGAAGACGATCAGCGGTGCGTCGAGGTCGATGCCGGCCGTCGTCGGCCCGTCGAACATGCCCCGCAGGTCACCGTCCACCAGCCGGTCCAGCACCAGCGCGACGTCCAGGCCCCAGGCCCGTACATCGTCTATGTCGACGTTCATCGACTCCGCCGACTCCGCCTCCGGATGCCGCAGCTGCTCGACGATGTCCGTCAGCACCGGCTGACGGCCCACGATGGTCTCGTTGCCCTCGGCGGAGCCGAACTCATTGAGCACGGTCGCGTGCGCGACCTTGAGCGCGAAACCGGCCCGCTCGTCCAGTCCTCGTCCCGTCGCGACCTCGATGATCGTACGGAGGAGGGCGAGCTGGCCGGTCGTGGTGATCGCCGGGTCGAGGGGGTTGAGCCGGATGCCGCCGTTGAGCGCGGCCGTCGGGTCCAGCCGGATGGGGGTTATGCCCAGCTGCTGCGCGATGAGGTTCCACTCGCCGACGCCGTCCTCGCCCTGGGCGTCCAGCACGACGACCTGCCGGTCACGGAAGCGCAGCTGGCGCAGGACGTACGTCTTCTCCAGCGCCGACTTGCCGTTGCCGGACTCGCCGAGGACGAGCCAGTGCGGGGCGGGCAGCTGCTGGCCGTAGAGCTGGAAGGGGTCGTAGATGTAGCCCTTGCCGGAGTACACCTCGCGCCCGATGACCACGCCCGAGTCGCCGAGACCGGGGGCCGCGGTGGGGAGGTAGACGGCCTGCGCCTGACCGGTGGAGGTCCGTACGGGCAGCCGGGTCGTCTCCACCTTCCCGAAGAGGAAACTGGTGAAGGCGTCGGTGAGGGTGGCCAGGGGATCGAGCACGGCATTGCCCCTATCGTCGGATGCCGGTCGCGAACGGCAGCGTGTTGACGAACGCCCGGTGGTGCTCGCGGTCGCACCACTCGAGCTTGAGGTAGCTCTTGCCCGCCGAAGCTCTTATGGTCCGCTTGTCGCGCGCCAGCGCCTCCGGCGAGCGCGACGAGACGGTGATGTACCCGACCAGGTTGACGCCCGCCGCGCCGCTGGCGAGGTCCTCGCCGCGCTGGTCGACGCGGGAGTGGTGGGCGACGTCGCGGGGGTCGACGACCCGGTTCATCTTGGCGGCGCGCGAGGCGTCCGCGTCGTCGTTCGTCTTCTCCGTCAGCATCCGCTCGATGGCCACGTCGGTCGGCTCCAGGTCCATGCAGACCGCGACCGTACGGATCACGTCCGGGGTGTGCACCAGGAGCGGGGCGAGGAAGTTGACGCCCACGGGCGTCATCGGCCACTCCTTCACCCACGCCGTCGCATGGCACCAGGGCGCGCGCGTGGACGACTCCCGGGTCTTCGCCTGGAGGTAGGTGGGCTCCATGGCGTCCAGCTCGGCCGGCCAGGCGTTGCGCTTGGTCATCGCCTGGATGTGGTCGATCGGGTGGTCCGGGTCGTACATCGAGTGCACGAGCGACGCCAGCCGCCCCTGGCCGAGCGGCTGCCGCACCCGGATGTCGGCCTCGGCGAGCCGGGCGCAGATGTCCGTCAGCTCGCGCGCCATGACCACGGCCAGGCCCGCGTCGCGGTCCAGCCGCTGCCTGCCGCCGCCCTCGTGCCGGGAGGCCCGGGCGATGGCCTGCGCTTCGGCGGCCAGCTCGCGGCTGTAGTGCATGCACGCCACGAGGTACGCGCGGTGCTGCTCGGACGACGTCGAGACCATCGACTGCAGTTGGTCGTACGACTCCTTCAGCCAGTCCGGGGCGTTGTCGTCACCGCGCCGCTCGACGTCCTTGGCGTGCGCGTCCGGGTCGGCGGGCAGCGTACGGGCCAGCATCTGGATGCGGGTGACGTAGCCGTCGCCGTTGGCGACGTGCTTGAGCAGCGTGCCGAACCGTTCGACCAGCGCCTCCTGGTCCTCCGAGTCGCGCAGCCCGACGCCCGGTCCCTCGATCTCGATCGCGGCGGTCACGGTGCGGCGGTCCGCGTGCAGCAGCACGGCGATCTCGTCCGGCCCGAAGGGCGCGGAGAGCCAGTTGATCCGCCCGATGCCCGGCGGCGGGCCGACCTCGATCTCCCGCCCGTCCAGGCGGGTGCCGGCCTCGATCGCGGAGGAGCGGTACGTGGTGCCGCGGCGGAGGCTGCGCTTGTACGAGCGATTGATCTCGAACCACTTGTAGAAGGTGCGGTTCTTGTACGGCACATAGACGGCGGCGAGCGAGAGCGCGGGAAAGCCGGTGAGGGTGACGATCCGCAGCGGCAGCAGGGGCACCAGGAGGCCGCACATCATGCCCAGGAACGCCCCGGCGATGATCAGCGCGATCTCGCCGGTCTCCCGGTTCTTGCCCACGACCGCGTTGGGGCGCGCGCGTCCGATCAGATACGTACGGCGGGCCGCGATCGGCTGGGACTGGGCCGGGATCGTCAACTCCGCTCACCTCCGGATGTATTGCTCTTGCCGTTGTTCTGTGCGCGGGGCGCCGGGACCGGTGCGGAGGAGGGAGCGCTTCCGTTGCCGCCGCCGCTCGGGGCCGCGGGGCGGGCGCTGTGAGCGGCCACACCGCCGGACATGGCACTGGCCGGACGGGCCGCCTGGCCCCCTCCGCCGCCGTTGCCGCGGGCGCTGTGGGTGGTGATGCCCTGCTTGACCAGGGCCGCCGGCGAGGAGATCACCGCGGCCGCGCGGCGGGAGGCCGCGTCGTTGCTTGCGTTGCGACTGCTGACGATCTCGTCGCCGAAGCCGGGCACGAAGCGGTAGATCATCGCACTGGAGAAGATGGCGAGGATGATGATCGCGAGGCCGGACACGACCGCCGAGAAGGCGGTCGGGCCCTTCCCGCTGGACAGCGCCCCCGCCAGGCCCAGCACGATCACGATGATCGGCTTGACGAGGATGACGGCGATCATGATGCCCGCCCAGCGGCGGACATGCCCCCACATGTTCTTGTCGACCAGCCCCGCGTAGACCGCCGTACCGAGGATCGCCCCGACGTACAGCAGCGCCGCACGGATCACCAGCTCCAGCCACAGCACGCCCGCGGCCAGCACCGAGACCAGCGACACCACGATCAGCATGATCGGCCCGCCGCCGATGCCGTCGCCCTTCTTGAGGGCGGCCGCGAACCCGCCGAAGAACGCGTCGTTGTTCGTCCCCGAACCGGCGGCGATCACCTCGGTGACGGCATCGGTCGCCGAGACGACCGTGTACAGGATCAACGGCGTGAACGCCGACGCCAGCACCGTCAACCACAGAAAACCGACCGCCTCGGTGACCGCCTCCGAGAACGGCACCCCGCGCACGGCCCGCTTGGCGACCGCCAGCAGCCACAGGATGAGCGTCAGGAACGTCGAGGCCGCGAACACCACGGCGTACTGGCGGAGGAAGGGCGCGTTGGTGAAGTCGACATTGCTGGTGTTCTGGACGGCGTCGGAGAGCTTGTTGACGATCCAGGATCCGGCTTCGGCACAGCCTTTTGCCAGTGAGGCCAGGGGGTCGAGGGCGTTGGGGGGGTCGGCGGGGGTGGTGCCACCGCTTCCAGCGCCGGATCCTGCTTTGCTGCCGTCGCAGTACTTCTTGGCCGGGCCGATGAGCAAGTCGCAGGGGTTGTTGCTGGGACTTGCCGATGGCGTAGGTGATCCGGTCGCACCGGGCGTCGGGGTAGCGCTACCGCCTGGCGTCGGCGTGCCGCCCGGTGTCGGGGTAGGGGCGGCAGCAACGCGCGTGGCGAGGAGAACGACGGTCGTCTGTACGCCCGCCAGGGCACCGGCGAGGGTAAGGGCACGTCGGCGCGGCCTACCGGGCATAAGTGAAGCCTCCGTACTCCTTGACTGCCTTGGTGATGTCATCGGAACCGGAAGCGGGGATGTCGCCTGCGACAGGTGCTGGGCCGTCCGTCTGGGAATCATTTTCGATCTTCCAGTCGGAGCCGACCCACTTCAGCTCGAAGGTCCAGGTCTTCCAGTCCGTACGTACCGGGTCGGTCGAACCAGTCCCCGCCATGCCGATCAAGCCGGTGTACCAGACCGCGACCTTGGCGCTGTCAGCGTTGAATGCCTCCACCTTGGTCCCCACCGGGATGGTGCGTGAGATGAAGGTCTTGTCCTTGGGTGGATTGCCTGCCGCGTCGAGACCGAGTCTCTTCAGGAAGTCCGCCGAGTACGCCTGGTCCTGCGGACCCTTGAGTTTGTTGGCAGCGTTCGGGGTGTAGATCGCGTCCACGATCGCGTGACGGCTGTCCGTCTTGAACATCCCGTCACCCCCCAACGCCACCGCGAAATTCGCCGCGGCGCTCTGCGCCCCCTGCTCCGAATGGGCGAACCCTGTGGCGATCCCGCCGGTCTTGCCGTCGACCGGCTTGGTGCCGGTGGGGGCCGTGGCGCGGGTGCCGGTGGGGGTGCGGGGGAGCCGTCGTCGTCGGACGAGGAGCCGGAGCCGTCGCCTCGGTTGGCGAAGGCGATGGCGGCGATGAGCAGGACCACGACGCCCACGACAGTGATCACGTTCCGGCCGGAAGGGCGGCCCGCTCTGCCGGAGCGGCCGCTTCCGCGGCGGGTGGGGGCGTAGGGGTCGACCTCGCCCTCCGGGAGGCGCGTGCGCGTGCCGTGGTGGCGGTCGTCGCCGTAGTCGTTGTGGCCGCTGCCGTAGCCGTCGTCGCCGAGACTCATGCTCCGCCTGCTCCCTCATACGTCGTGGCCGGCTTGCCGCCCGTATATGACGGTAGCGGTGGGAAGGGAATCCGGGGGTGGGCGAAGGGGTGTGAGGGGGCATCAGGTGGCAGCCTCGGTGCGGGGGACTCGGGGACGAGAGGGTCTGCGCGGGAGTGATGCGCGGCGGGACCGGATGGAAGCGGATGGAAGCGAACGGGCGGAGGAGGGGGCGCGTAAGGGGGCTCAGACCGCCATGCCGTAGACGATCGTGAACAGCGTGCCGAGCGAGCCGATGATGAACACCCCCGTCAGGCCCGCCACGATCAGGCCCTTGCCCTGCTCGGCGCTGAACGTGTCCCGGAGCGCCGTGGCGCCGATCCGCTGCTTTGCCGCCCCCCAGATGGCGATGGCCAGGCAGAGCAGGATCGCCGCTGCCATGATGACCTCGATCATCACGCGCGCTTCGCGCCCGAGTTCGCCGAACGGACCCCATTTCGGGGCGATTCCGCCAATGATGGTGTTGATGTCGCCCTTGTTGCCGGCAGCCAAAAACATTTCTAACTCACCGCCCCTTATGGGTAGTTGCATCCCCCTTGCCGCACGGCAAAGGTCAGGACCTATCTTCGCCGACGATGCCGCTCCGCATGTCGATTTGGCGGCATTTTTTGCCGGAACCCGTACGAGTGCGCGGTGGTGCCGTCCTGACCTGCGGTGAAGCCCCGTTGTCAGTGGGGGGTCCTAGGGTGACTCTGTGTATCACGCGTATGGACGCCGAGCAATCGTCGGCGATGCAGGGGGGCGCGGAGATGTTCAAACGACAGTGTGTTCGGTGGGTACTCTTCCTGATCTGCGCATGGAGCCGCGCACGGTTCGAGATCAAGGGTGGTACGCGTGCTGGTTGCCGGTCGTTACCGGTTGGGGGAGCCGCTCGGCCGTGGGGGAATGGGCGAAGTCTGGCAGGGGCACGACGAGGTGCTGGGGCGTCAGGTCGCGGTCAAGCTGCTTCTGGGGGACGACTCCGACGAGTCCTCCGCGATGCGCTTCCGGATGGAGGCCCAGACGGCCGCCCGCCTGAATCACCCTCAGGTCGTCGCCGTGTACGACTTCGGCGAGTGGGACGGCCGCTTCTACCTCGTCATGGAGCTGGTCCAGGGGCCGAGCCTGCAGGGCGAGCTCGGGGCCCAGGGGACGCTCGCCGTGCGCCGCGTCGCCGACATCGCCTGCCAGACGGCGTCCGGCCTGGCGGCCGCGCACGCGCAGGGGGTGGTCCACCGCGACGTGAAGCCCGGAAACCTGATGGTGGACGCCGCCAGCGGCGCCCTGAAGATCGGCGACTTCGGCATCGCGCGGTTCGTCGACGAGACCTCGGCCCAGCTGACCCGGGCCGGGCAGATCGTCGGTACGAGCACCTACCTCGCCCCCGAGCGGGCGCTGGGGCGAACGGCCGGCCCGGAGTCGGACGTGTACGCCCTGGGGTGCGTGCTGTACCAGCTGCTGCTCGGCCGGCCGCCGTTCTGGTCCGAGAGCCCGACGACGCTGCTCTACATGCACGTGGACAGCGCGCCCGAGCCGCCGCGGCTGCAGCGGGGCGAGATCCCGTACGCGTTCGAGGTCTTCCTGCTGCGCATGCTGGCCAAGCAGCCGGAGGAGCGGCCCTCGGCCCAGGAGGTCGCGGACTTCTTCGCCGACGGTGCCTGGGAGGACCGCGCGCAGCCGCTGCCGAACGCCACGGGCCCGCATGCCACGGCTCCCCACGCCACGGGCCCGCATGCCATGGGCTCGCCCGCCAGGGGCCCGCAGGGCGGCATGAGGTCTCCCGGCGCGGGATCCCCCGGTATGGGACCCGCCGGCATGGCCCCGACGGCCGTGTCGGCCGCCGTTCCGCCGATCCCGGGCGGTCCGCCGCCGTTCGCGCCGGGCCCGCCGCCCGGCCGGTCCGGGCCGCAGCGGGAGAGCACGACCACCTATGCCGCGGTGGCGCCGCCCGCGCGGAAGCGGAAGACGCTGCTCGGTGTGGTCGCCGGTGGGGTCGCCTTCGTGGTGGCGGCTCTGATCGGGGTCTCCATGTTCGAGTCCGGAAGCGGCGGGGGCGGCAAGGGCGGTTCCACGCCCCCGGCCGTCCCGGCCGCCGAGGCGAGCCAGGGCGTGGACACGCAGCCGCCGGGTGCCGACGTCGACGCCGTGCCCTCGCAGGCCGCGAACCCCGCGCGCTCACCGAAGTCCGGGAAGTCGGCGAAGCCGAAGAAGTCGGCAGGGCCGGCGGAGGGCTCCGCGCACCCGTCCTCGTCGCCCTCGCCCCGGCCCTCCTCCTCGGCGAGCAAGCTCAGGAAGCCGCGCGATCGGGACAAGGCGGACCTGGTCGACGACTGACGGAGAGCCTGGGCCGGGCGCGGGGGTCAGTCGTCGATGCCCTCGACGAAGTGGTCGAACTCGCCCGCCTGGACGCCGAGGACGAACGCGTCCCACTTGGCGTCGGTCGTCACGACGACCTTCTCGGGGTTGATGTTCTCCCGGATGTAGACGTTGCCGTCGTTCCCGAAGGCGACCTCCAGATACTCGGTCATCTTCTCGTCGTCGGTGGCCGGGATCCATGTGAGATCAGCCGGAATCTCGGGCACGAGCCGCCCCCTCCTGAGATGGGATGTTCGGATGAACGCCGGCGCTCACCCTAGCGCCGCGGCACCGTGTGGGGGCCCGGCGCCGGGCGAGGCCGTCTGGTTCCCGCTCGTAGGGTGATGCACGCTGAACCGTCGGGGGTCGGCGGAGGCTGACGGACCGTACGGAAGTCCGGATACGTGGTGGGCCCTTGGGGGAGGATTGCGGGGTGCGGAAGCTCTGGGTGGGCGTGGGTGCCGGTGTCGGCTTGTGCCTGAGTTTCGTCGGGCTGCTCGTGGTCGGTGTGTACGTGGCCGCGGGGAACACCGTGAGCGGTGGCGGGGCCGGGGACGGTCGGGCTGGCCAAGGGGGGCGGTGCCGGATCAGTACCAGGCGCTGGTCGCCCAGTGGGGCAACCTCTGCCCCGCGCTCAATCCGGCGATCCTCGCCGCGCAGCTCTACACCGAGAGCAACTGGAACCCCAAGGCCGTCAGTCCCGCCGACGCCCGGGGGATAGCGCAGTTCATCCCGGAGACGTGGGCCGGGCACGCGGTCGACGGCAACGGCGACGGGAAGCGGGACATCTGGGATCCGCAGGACGCGATCCCGTCCGCCGCCACCTATGACTGCGACCTCGCCAAGTACGTCAAGAACGTACCCGGGGACATCACGGACAACATGCTCGCTTCGTACAACGCCGGTTCGTACGCCGTCATCAGGGCGGGCGGCATTCCGCCGTACAACGAGACGCAGGGCTATGTGAAGTCGATCCGCAGCCTGGAGAAGAGCTTCGCGCGGCCGGTCGGTCGGGTCGCGCCCTCGCAGGCGGCGGCCGGGGCGATCTACTTCGCCCAGGAGAAGCTGGGCACGCCCTATCTCTGGGGCGGTGACGGCACCAAGGAGGACAACGGGCGCTTCGACTGCTCGGGCCTGACGAAGGCGGCGTACGAGACCGTGGGCATCGAACTGCCGCGCGTGGCCAACGACCAGTGGAACGCCGGCCCGCATCCCAAGCGGGACGAGCTGCTCCCGGGCGATCTGGTCTTCTTCGCGCATGACTTGAAGGATCCGCGCAGCATCCACCATGTGGGCCTGTATGTGGGCGGAGGGTACATGATCAACGCTCCGTACACCGGAGCTGTGATCAGGTTCGACAAGATTGATTCACCGGATTACATCGGTGCGACACGAGTGACGCAGGATGGCGCAAAAGCGCTCCCCAAGCCCAAGTCGGCCTGACCGGAAGGGCATGGGCTGGGACGATGGGTCACCCTTCGATAACGTCCTGGTGATCATCGGGTGGAGGGTGGAACGCTCTACTGGAGTAGGGCGTTCCTAATGAAGTGGGGAGCAGCGCCGCAGGCTGCGGCGCACGGACCACGGGGGTCGGTAGCTGGACGTGGCGACAGGCGACAGATAGGGGCCGGGGCAATGGCTGGACTCGTGACGGGAGACTCCATGCCGGTGGCCGGGGGCGGTTCGAACCCCGACGACAGCCTGCTCTACGAGATCAACGGTCTGGCGAAGTCCGCACCGCACTGGGTGGACCGCGCGATGGAGTTCATCGGCGAGTACGGAATCATCGTCGGCCTCGCCGTCCTGATGCTCTGCGCGTGGTGGAGCGTCCGCCGGAGCGACGACGCGCCCGCCGGGACGGCGGCGCTGCTGTGGGCGCCGGTCGCGGCCGGTCTCGCGCTCCTGGTCAACATCCCCATCCGCGGCTTCGTCCGCCGCCCCCGGCCCTTCCTCGACCACCAGGGGCTCGAGGTCCTGGTCAAGGGGAAGACCGACTTCTCCTTCGTCAGCGACCACTCGACGCTGGCCATGGCCCTGGGCGTGGGCCTGTTCGTGGCCCACCGGAAGTACGGGCTCATCGGCATCGGCCTGGCCCTGCTCGAGGGCTTCTCCCGGGTCTACCTGGGCGTGCACTACCCCACGGACGTCATCGGCGGCTTCGCCCTCGGCACCGCCGTCACCCTTCTTCTCGCCCCGCTCGCGATGATGCTGCTGACGCCGCTGACGCGGAGGATCGCCGGTACGCGGGCGGGCCGGCTCGTCCGGTCGGCCGGCGCGCCCGTGGCCGTGGTGCCCGCCGCCGGGTCCGGGGAAGACGCCGACGGCGGCGCCGCCCTCACCGGTCCCGGCCGCCCGCGCCACCACGACCGCGACCTGGCGGCCTGACGGCCGCCTGTCCAGCCCCTACCGCGACCCTCAGAGCGCCTGCGGGAAGTCGAAGACGCGCTGGGGGTCGTAGCGCCGCTTCAGCTTCGTCAGGCGGTCCGCCGCGTCCCCGTAGTAGGCCTTGCGCCAGTCCTTCAGGCCCGGGTCCGTGTAGTTCTGGTACGCGGCGCCCGAGGCGTACCGGCGCATCGCCGTGTGCGCGCCGTCCAGCCAGGCCGTCTGCGCCGTGCCCGCGCCGCCCGCCGCCCACGACGTCAGGTACTGCGCCAGCATCCGCGAGCGCCGGTGCACGAAGGCCGTGGCCAGCGGCTGTACGCGGTTGACCGCGCCGCCCAGGGCCGTCAGCTGCACCGAGGCGCCGCCGCCCTTGACCCCGCGCGCGAAGCGTTCCACCTGCTCGAGCAGCGCCCGTACGCCCGCCGCGTCCAGCGAGCGGTCGAAGAAGTCCGAGCGCGCCGCGTACGTCTCGCGCTCCAGCTTGCCGGCGGACTCGCGGCCGGGCGTGCCGCCCGGGAGGTGGCACTGCTCGGTGGTCTTGTCGCCGCAGCCGGCGTAGGCGCGGACGGTGTCGAGGTAGGAGTGGCGCCGCAGCCGGACGGTGCCGATGCCGGCGCTGCCGCCGCTCGCCTTGGCCACCTTGCCGGTCAGCTCGTCGAAGGCGTTCTCCAGGTCTCCGTAGGAGCCGATGGTGAACGCGGCGACGGAGATGCGGGGGGAGCCGCCCGCCGCGGCCGACAGGTCGCAGGCCGACCAGATCTCGTCCGGCCGGCTCGGCCCCCACTCCTGCCAGGCCTTGATGACGGCGGCGGCCTTGGACCAGGGGAAGGAGACGTAGCCGGTGACGCCCTCGCCCGCGGCGCGGGTGCGGAAGCGGAGTTCGGTGACGACGCCGAAGTTGCCGTTGCCGGCGCCGCGCAGGGCCCAGAAGAGGTCGGGCTCGTGGGTGGCGTCGCAGTCGACGGTCTTGCCGTCGGCGGTGACGAGGGTGGCGCCGGTGAGGCTGTCGCAGGTGAGGCCGTAGGCGCGGGAGAGGATGCCGTGGCCGCCGCCCAGGGTGAGCCCGGAGACGCCGACGGTGGGGCAGGAGCCGGCCGGGATGGTGACGCCGTGCGCGGCCAGGGACGTGTAGACGTCGACGAGCTTGGCGCCGGCGCCTATGACGGCCGTCGACGCGGTCGGCGTCCTCACGCTCCTGAGCCGCGAGACGTCGAGGACGAGCCGGTCGTTGCCGCTGGACCAGCCGGCGTAGCTGTGACCGCCGTTGCGTATGGAGACGGGTATGGAGAAGCGGCGGGCGAAGGCCAGGGCCGCGGAGATGTCCGCCGTGCCGGCGACGTAGGCGATCGCGGCGGGGCGCAGCCCGTCGAAGCGGGTGTTGTAGAGCCGGCGGGCCGCGGTGTAGTCGGCGTCGCCGGGGCGTACGAGGCCGCCGGCGAGGCCCTTGCCGAGGGCGGTCCAGTCGCTCTTGGCGGCTTTTCTGGCGGCCGCCGCCGTGCCCGTCGTCACCGTGGCACCCACGGCGGCCGCCGCCGCCAGTCCGGTGCCCGTTGCCAGAAGTGTCCGCCTGCCGATGGCCATGCCGATCCCTGCCCCTTGGTGCCCTTGCGTGTGTGCGCCTGGTGCGCCTTGCCGAGTCCCCGTTGATCAAACAGATGGCTTGGCGGGGCGGGTGGTTCCGGCCTGGGGCGGCGGGTGGGGCGGGACGGTCTAGCCGGTGGCCGACGCGTCGGTCAGATGGGCGTCGGCGTCGGCGCGGGCCAGGGAGCGTGCCCGGCGGGCGGGGCCGTACCAGCCGCAGCTGCAGCGGGCCGTGCAGAAGGAACCGCGCTCACTGGTGCTGGTGGTGTGGTCCGCGCGGTGCGGCGCGGTGGATGGATCGGACACGGGTCCACGCTACCGGGCCGTGACGGCCACCCCGGGGCGGTCGTTGAAGGAACGGGTTCCACTAGCGTGCGGCAGGGGGCTTACGGACATGGCTGTGCCCAGGCACAGGCGCGGTAGCGCGGTCGTCGCCGGTGCGGTGGCGGGTGGCCTCGCCTTCGGTCTGCTCGTGGTGTCCGGCTGCGCCGAGAAGGAGACGGCCGGGGAGAGCGCGGCCTCCGGCGCGGGCGGCAGCAGTCTGGTGCGGCAGGCCCGCGAGGCCGCCGTTCCCGCGGCCGCGGATCCCGTGCGGGCGCTCGCCGCCGTGCGGCACGCGTCCGCGGCGCTGGCCCGGGCGGGCGGCGCGAAGGTCCGTACGTCCATGGAGACCGTCAGCGGCGGCACGCGGCTGACCATTCACGGCCGGGGCGCCTACGACTTCGCGCGGCCCGTCGGGCGGCTGACGGTGATGCTGCCCGAGGGCGGCGCGGGCAGCGTGGGGCACCGGCCGATCACCGAGGTGTTCGCGCCGGGCGCGCTGTACATGAAGAACCGCGGCGCGGGCGTGCCCGCCGGCAAGTGGGTGCGCCTCGACACGGGCACCCTCGCCGACGGCGACCTCCTCACCAGTGGTGCCACGGACCCCCTCGCGGCGGCCGAGCTGCTGGGCGGCGCGCGCGAGGCGGCGTACGCGGGCGAGGAGCGGCTCGGCGGGGAGCGGGTCGATCACTACTGGGGCACGGTCGACCTGTCCCGGGCCGCGCGGGCCGCGCCCGAACGGGACCGGGCGGCGCTGGAGGCGGCGGCGAAAGGGTTCTCCAGTGGGACCCTCGCGTTCGACGCCTATCTCGACCGTCAGGGCAGACCGCGGCTGCTGCGCTACCGCTTCGGGGTGGCGGACCGGGACCGTGCCGGGCGGGCGGACGCGGGCGTCGGCCATCGCGCCGTGGCCTCCGCGGCGTCGGCTTCCTCGGCTGCCGCCTCCGCCGTGGCGGCCGCGCCGGCGACGGCGTCGGCCACCGTTTCGGCCCCGCCGTCACCGATGACCGTGGTCTCCACGGTCGAACTTTCCTCGTTCGGATTCCGGCCGGACATCTCCCTGCCCGCACCCGCCGAAATCTATGCGGGCACGGTCGCTTCGCCGCAGAAATAGCGCGGCACGGCGTAGTTGGCCATGGAAATGGTCCTTCTGTGCCATGCGCGGCGTGTGTACCGATCACTACGCTGGAAAGCGGTCCCGAGGAGCCCCGAGGAGGTGAATCACGTGGTTTCGCGACGCGGTTCGTCCGGCGGGCCGGATCCCGTGGCCCTCATCGAGATCGATCTCTACGGCGAGCTGATGATCGCCGCGTCCAGCGCGGTGGAGGAACGCCTCAGCTTCGACCGGATCGATGAGGTGTTGCGGGTCGTCCGGCGCCGGCCGTCCGGGCCGGAAGGGGACGCGGACGGCTGAACCCTACGTCCGCAGCAGCCGCGCGATCGCGGCGCTGGCCTCCTCCACCTTTGCGTCGATCTCCGCGCCGCCCTTGAGGGCCGCGTCGGCCACGCAGTGGCGCAGGTGTTCCTGGAGGAGCTGGAGGGCGAAGGACTGGAGGGCCTTCGTGCTCGCCGAGACCTGGGTGAGTATGTCGATGCAGTAGACGTCCTCGTCGACCATGCGCTGGAGGCCGCGGATCTGGCCCTCGATCCGGCGCAGTCGCTTGAGGTGCTGGTCCTTCTGCTTGCTGTAACCGTGCGGCCCGGGGTGGTCACCGGGCGTGGACGCCTCGCCGTGGCAGGAGGCCGCGGGGGGCTCAGTGGTGCTGGTCACTGTGGCATCCGTGGCCGTCATGGCGTCCTCCGTTGTCCTGCGGGGTGCTTGCCCGTGCCGCCCGGGGCCGGTCGTCAGCGGGATGACGAGCGTACGGGCGGTGCCGGGTGCGCCGGGGTCCGCTGGGCGGCGATAACCGTTTCGCATACCCCGGGTGGGTATATCGTACCCAAAATCTTCGCCGGAGGCTCGTACCGCCTTCATGAGCACTCTGCCCGATGGGCGACACTGAGGGAATGCCAGTTAGCTGTGGCTGGGTGATGCGCCTAGCATCAACGAGACCGAATCCGCTGCACCCCGAGGATCCCACGTGCGCTTTCGTCTGACCCCCAGGGAGACGAGCTTCTACGACATGTTCGCCGCCTCCGCGGACAACATCGTCACGGGCTCCAAGCTCCTGATGGAACTGCTCGGAGCGGATAGCTCCGCCCGGGCCGAGATCGCCGAGCGCATGCGGGCAGCGGAGCACGCCGGGGACGACGCGACGCACGCGATCTTCCACCAGCTGAACTCCTCTTTCATCACGCCGTTCGACCGTGAGGACATCTACTCCCTCGCCGGTTCGCTCGACGACATCATGGATTTCATGGAAGAGGCCGTCGACCTGGTCGTCCTCTACCAGATCGAGGAGTTGCCGAAGGGCGTCGAGCAGCAGATCGAGGTTCTCGCGCGGGCGGCCGAGCTGACCGCCGAGGCGATGCCGAACCTGCGGACGATGACCAACCTCACGGAGTACTGGATCGAGGTCAACCGCCTCGAGAACCAGGCCGACCAGATTCACCGCAAGCTTCTCGCCCACCTCTTCAACGGCAAGTACGACGCCATCGAGGTGCTCAAGCTCAAGCAGATCGTCGATGTGCTCGAGGAGGCCGCCGACGCGTTCGAGCACGTGGCGAACACGGTCGAGACCATCGCCGTCAAGGAGTCCTGACCTCCGGTGGACACCTTCGCACTTGTCGTGACCATCGGGGTCGCGCTCGGATTCACCTATACCAACGGCTTTCACGACTCCGCGAACGCCATCGCGACCTCGGTCTCCACGCGGGCGCTGACCCCGCGCGCGGCCCTCGCGATGGCGGCGGTGATGAACCTCGCCGGTGCGTTCCTCGGCAGCGGAGTCGCCAAGACCGTCAGCAAGGGCCTGATCGAGACGCCGGTGGGCGACAAGGGGATGGGCATCCTCTTCGCCGCGCTGGTCGGCGCGATCGTCTGGAACATGGTCACCTGGTACTTCGGCCTTCCCTCGTCCTCCTCGCACGCCCTCTTCGGTGGCATGGTGGGCGCGGCGCTCGCGGGCGGTACGACCGTCATCTGGTCGGGCGTCGTCGAGAAGGTCGTCATCCCGATGTTCCTCTCGCCGTTCGTCGGCCTGATCCTCGGCTATCTGGTGATGGTCGCGATCATGTGGATGTTCCGGCGGTCCAACCCGCACAAGGCCAAGCGCGGCTTCCGCATCGCGCAGACCGTCTCGGCCGCCGGCATGGCGCTCGGTCACGGTCTGCAGGACGCGCAGAAGACCATGGGCATCGTGGTGATGGCCCTGGTCATCGGCGATGTGCAGGGCATGGACGAGGCGATCCCGCTGTGGGTGAAGCTCGCCTGTGCGATCACGCTCTCGCTCGGTACGTACGCGGGCGGCTGGCGGATCATGCGGACGCTCGGCCGCCGCATCATCGAGCTGGACCCGCCGCAGGGCTTCGCCGCCGAGACGACGGCCGCCTCCGTCATGTACACGGCGTCGTTCATGTTCCACGCGCCGATCTCCACCACGCACGTGATCACCTCCGCCATCATGGGCGTGGGCTCCACCAAGGGCACGCGCGCGGTGCGCTGGGGCGTCGCGAAGAACATCGTGATGGGCTGGTTCATCACCATGCCGGCCGCGGCGATCGTGGCCGCGTTCAGCTTCTGGCTGGTGAACCTCGCGTTCGGCTAGCCGTACGCGCTGCAGAACGGATGGGCCCGCCCCCTGGTACGAACAGGGGGCGGGCCCTTCGCCTTGCGGTGGCACCGCCAAGCAGCACCGCGAGGCGGTTCCGGGGGCGGGCTCAGCCGAAGCGGCCCGAGATGTAGTCCTCCGTCGCCTGGACCGAGGGGTTGGAGAAGATGCGCTCCGTGTCGTCGATCTCCACCAGCTTGCCCGGCTGGCCGACGCCGGCCAGGTTGAAGAAGGCGGTGCGGTCCGAGACGCGGGCCGCCTGCTGCATGTTGTGGGTCACGATGACGATCGTGAACCGCTCCTTCAGCTCGCCTATCAGGTCCTCGATGGCGAGCGTGGAGATCGGGTCGAGCGCCGAGCAGGGCTCGTCCATCAGCAGGACCTGCGGCTCGACCGCGATGGCCCGCGCGATGCACAGACGCTGCTGCTGGCCGCCGGAGAGGCCGGCGCCCGGCTTGTTCAGGCGGTCCTTGACCTCGTTCCAGAGGTTGGCGCCCTTGAGGGACTTCTCCACGATGCCGTCCAGCTCGTCCTTGCGGACCCGGCCGCCGTTGAGGCGGACGCCGGCGGCCACGTTGTCGAAGATCGACATGGTGGGGAAGGGGTTCGGCCGCTGGAAGACCATGCCGACCGTGCGGCGTACGGAGACCGGGTCGACGCCGGGGCCGTAGAGGTTCTCGTCGTCCAGCATCACCTTGCCCTCGACGCGGCCGCCGGGGGTGACCTCGTGCATGCGGTTCAGGGTGCGCAGGAAGGTGGACTTGCCGCAGCCGGACGGGCCGATGAAGGCGGTCACGGAGCGGGGTTCGACGGTCATCGAGATGTCGTCGATGGCCTTGTGGGCGCCGTAGTAGGCGTTCAGGCCGCTGACGTCGATTCGCTTGGCCATGGGGATCACTACTTCTTTCGTGCGGACGACGGTCGGCGACCGGTCTGCTGTGGATGGTCGGACTTCGCTTCGCCTCCGCTGCGGCCGGGTGCCATGCCCTCGTTCCTCGGGCATGCCCCCCAGCCTCCGCTGCGGCTCAGCTACGTCCTCCGCGCGGCGCCTTCCAGCGGGCGATACCGCGGGCCACCAGGTTGAGGATCATGACGAAGGCGATGAGGACCAGGGCCGCGGCCCAGGCGCGGTCGTAGCTGGCCTCGTTGCCGGCCGCCCACTGCTCGTAGATGTAGTACGGCAGGGAGGACTGGGCGCCTTCGAAGGGGTTGTTGTTGATCAGCTGCGACCCGAAGACCAGCAGGACGATCGGGGCGGACTCGCCGGCGATGCGGGCGACCGCGAGCATCACGCCGGTGGCGATGCCGCCTATGGCGGTGGGCAGGACGACCTTGAGGATCGTGCGCCACTTGGGCACGCCCAGCGCCAGGGAGGCCTCGCGCAGCTCGTTGGGGACGAGCTTGAGCATCTCCTCGGTGGAGCGGACGACGACCGGCATCATCAGGATCGCCAGGGCCATGGAGCCGGCGAATCCGGAGTAGCCGTTGTCCATCATCAGGATCCAGAAGCTGAGGACGAACAGACCCGCGACGATCGACGGGATGCCCGTCATGACGTCGACGAAGAAGGTCACGGCCTTGGCCAGCCGGCCGCGCCCGTACTCCACCAGGTAGATCGCCGTCAGCAGGCCGATGGGGGCCGCGATGACGGTGGCGATGCCTACCTGCTCCAGGGTGCCGATGATGGCGTGGTAGACGCCGCCGCCGGGCTGGATGGTCAGGACGCCGGCCATGGAGTGGCTGAGGAAGTTTCCGTCGAGCACCTTGATGCCGCGCGCGATCGTCTCCCACATGAGGGAGACCAGCGGGACGACGGCGATCAGGAAGCAGACCCAGACGAGGCTGGTGGCGAGGCGGTCCTTGGCCTGCCGGCGGCCCTCGACGCGGGCGGCGACGACGAACGTCGCGGCGACGTAGAGGACGCCGGCGAGCAGGCCCCACTGGACCCGGCTGCCGAGCCCGGCGCCGAGGCCGATCGCGATGGCCACGACGGCCGCGCCGAGGGCGAGGGCCGCGGGGGCCCAGCGGGGCAGGCGGGGCTGGTACAGGCCGGAGACGGCCTGCGGGGCGCCGTCGGCGACCAGCTGCTCGTTCATGGTCACTCCGCTCATGCCGTGTACTCCTTGCGGCGCGCGATGATCAGCCGGGCGGCGCCGTTGACCAGGAGGGTCAGGACGAACAGCACGAGACCGGAGGCGATCAGGGCGTCCTTGCCTATCTCGCCGGACTCCTTGAAGCTGCTCGCGATGTTCTGGGCGAACGTTCCGCCTCCGGGGTCCAGCAGGCTCTTGCCGATCTCGAAGCTGGGGGAGAGGACCGTGGCGACGGCCATCGTCTCGCCCAGGGCGCGGCCCAGGCCCAGCATCGAGGCGCTGATGACACCCGAACGGCCGAAGGGGAGCACCGACATCCGGATGACTTCCCAGCGGGTGGCGCCGAGGGCGAGGGCGGCCTCCTCGTGCATCTTCGGGGCCTGCAGGAAGACCTCGCGGCTGACGCTGGTGACGATCGGCAGGATCATGATCGCCAGCAGGATGCCGATGGTGAAGAGCGAGCGGGCGGCGCCGTCGTGGTACTCGAAGATGCCGGTCCAGCCGAAGTAGTCGTTCAGCCAGCTGTAGAGCCCGCCCAGGTGCGGCACCAGGAAGAGGGCGCCCCACAGGCCGTAGACGATGGACGGCACGGCGGCGAGCAGGTCGATGACGTACGACAGCGGCGTCGACAGCTTGCGCGGCGCGTAGTGGGAGATGAACAGCGCGATGCCGATGGCGACCGGCACGGCGATGAGCATGGCGATCAGCGAGCTGACGACCGTGCCGAAGGCCAGCACGGCGATGCCGAAGACCGGCGGGGTGGAGTTGGCGCTCCACTCGAAGGTCGTGAAGAAGTTGCCCTCGTTGTGGGAGAGGGCGTTGGTGGCCCGCACGGTGAGGAAGACCGCGATGGCGGCCATGATCACCAGGAGCAGGATGCCGGATCCGCGCGAGAGCGCGAGGAAGATCCGGTCGCCGGGCCGGGTGGTGGCCTTCTGCCCGGCGGGGGCCGGGGCGGCGCCGAGGGGCGGCGGAGCTGCGGTGGCTGGGGTTATGTCCATGGGTTTCTCCGGTCTGCGAAGTCCTGCCGGGGGCCGCCTCACGGCGGCGGCGGGGCTTCTGGCGCGGCGGTGCACCGGACGGTGCGGCCGGGCCCCGGTGTGTGGGCCGGGGCCGGCCGCATCCGCGTCAGGAGAGGGTCGCGACGGTCTCGCGGACCTTCTTGGCGATCTCGGCGGGCAGCGGCGCGTAGCCGAGCTCCTTCAGGACCGACTGGCCGTCCTCGCTCGCGATGTAGGTGAGGAAGGACTTCGTGGCCGGCAGCGTCTCGGCCTTGTTGCCCTTGTCCCCGGCGATCTCGTACGTCACCAGGGTGATCGGGTAGGCGCCGTCGGCCTTGGTGGTGTAGTTGAGCTTGAGGGCGAGGTCCTTGCCGGTGCCCACGATCTTCGCCTCGGAGATGGCCTTGGAGGCGTTGTCGGAGGTGGCCTCGACCGGGGCGGAGGCGCCGGTGTTGAGCTTCACCGTCTTGATCGAGTTGGCGGTCGCGTAGGACAGCTCGAAGTAGGAGATGGCTCCCGCAGTCTGCTTGACCTGCGAGGAGACACCGGCCGAGCCGTCGGCGGACTGGCCGCCCTTGGCCTTCCAGGCCTTGGCGGGCTCGTACGGCCAGGACTTGTCGGCCGCCGCCTTGAGGTACTTGGTGAAGTTGTCCGTGGTGCCGGACTCGTCGGAGCGGTGGAAGGCCTGGATCTTGAGGTCCGGCAGCTTGGCGTCCGGGTTGAGCTTCTTGATCGCCTCGTCGTTCCACTTCTCGATCTTCGAGTCGAAGATCTTGGCGAGGGTGTCGGCGTCCAGGACCAGGTTGTCCACGCCCGGCACGTGGTAGCCGATGGCGATCGGGCCGCCGAGCATGGGCAGGTTGATGCCCTGGCCGCCCTTGACGACGTCCTTGGACTTGGCGACCTCCTCCGGCTTGAGCGCGGAGTCGGAGCCGGCGAAGGCGGTCTTGCCCTGGAGGAACTCCTGGATGCCGGCGCCGGAGCCCGTGGCCTTGTAGTTGACCTGGATGTCCTTGCAGGCCTGGGAGAAGTTCTTCACCCACAGGTCCATGGCGTTCTTCTGCGCGGACGAGCCGGAGGCCAGCAGCTGGCCCTTGCCCTCGCACTTGATGTTGCCGGCGGCCTTGGTCGAACCGCTGCCGCCCGACGCGCCGCCGCCGTTGTCGTCGGAACCGCACGCCGTCAGGACCAGGGCACCGGAGACGGCGATGGCGCCGAGGGCGACTGTGCGAAGCCGGTTCTTGCGCTGAAGCTTCACTTTCGGGTGTTCCTTCCGGGAGCCGCCGCTCGGGCGGCGTGCGAGAGGTTTGTGGAGCTGTTCCGCCAGTGACGGGGCGGAATGGCGGGTGGTTCACCTGAACGGTGTGTCTCTCACCCTCCACGGCCGAAATTAGGCAGATCAGGTGAAGCGGTCGATGGGGCAGAGTGAACGGAGGGTGAACCTCACCCGTCGGGGTGGTAGCTCGGCGGACGGTCGGATTCCGCCCCCCCAGTGTGACGCAGCTCTCTGTCGATTTACGGGCAGCCGTGGCAGCATCCCAAGGCGTGTGACGGCACGTCAGGCGCGGGGGCGGAGTCGCGGAGGGGTTCTGTGAGGCGGAACGGTGGCACGTCCGGCGGGGTGGGAAGCCCCGCAGACGGCGCGGTGAGTGTGGCTGATGTGGCTGGTGATTCCGTAGGGGCCGATATGGCCGGTACTGCGGGGCGGCGTCTCGCCCTCGCGGTCGCGCTCGTCTGCGCCCTGGGCGCGGGCGCGCTCGCCGTCCCGGCCGTCGCCCACGCGGACCCCGGTCCCCCGTCACCGGCGGCGTCGCCCCAGGCGCCGGCCGCCGGCTCCCTCGAGGCGGTCCACAAGCAGGTGGAGGACCTCTACCGCAAGGCCGAGTCCGCCACCGACGACTACAACGCGGCGAACGAGCAGCAGCGCCTGCAGGAGAAGGCGGTCGCGGACCTCACCCGCCGGGTGAACGCCACCCAGCAGCGGCTGGACCTGCTCCGCGGCCGGACCGGGGCCCTCGCCCGCGCCCAGTACCGCAGCGGCGCGCTGACCCCGCCGACCCAGCTGTTCTTCAGCGACTCGCCCGAGACCTTCCTCAACGGCGTCAGCCTCGCCCGCAAGGGCGAGCAGGCCACCCGGGACCTGCTGACGCAGCTGGCGAGCACGCGCGCCGACCTCGGGCGCTACGCCAAGGCCGCCGAGGACCGCCGCAAGACGCTCGAGGGCGACCGCAAGAAGAAGGAAGCGGCGAAGAAGGAGATCGAGAGCCGGCTGGAGGCCGCGAAGAAGCTGGAGTCGAAGCTGGCGGAGAAGGAGCGCGAACGGCTGCGGCAGATGGAGGAGGACCGGGCCCGCCAGGCGCAGCAGACCTGGCTCTCCAGCGCCGCCGGCAAGGGCGTCATGAACCTCAAGGGCTCGGCCGCCACCGGCGACGGCAGGCGCGTGGTCGACTTCGCGTCCGCCCAGATCGGCAAGAACTACGTCTGGGGCGCCGAGGGCCCGGACACCTACGACTGCTCGGGGCTCACGCTCAAGGCGTGGGCCGCGGCCGGGCGCGCGATCCCGCGCACCTCGCAGGAGCAGTGGCGGCAGCTGCCGAAGGTCGACGTCAAGGACATGCGCCCGGGCGACCTGGTGATCTACTTCGGCGACGCCAGCCATGTCGGGGTGTACGCGGGCGACGGCATGATCGTCCACGCGCCCCGGCCGGGGCGGCAGGTGACCCTCGCAGGGGCCGGTTCGATGCCGATCCTGGGGGTCGTACGGCCCGGGTAGCCGCCGCGCGGCCGTCGCCGGACGGGGCTCGCGTGATCATAGGAACGTAGGACGACAAGGCGTGATGTTCGTCATCGCGCGTTCATCTCTTCGGGGCGCTTTTCGCGTCAATTCCCTTTGTGGCCGGGGCATATGACAGAGGCGGGTGGCTCCGTACCATTCCGTTTCGTCGGGCTCTGGCGCTAGGGTCACCCTCGGTACTCGCCTCCCGGTGAGACGCCGTGCCCTTGGGGGGTGGGGTCCCGCCCAGCGGTCGCTGGGGGAGGAAGGAACCGAAGCGATGCCCGTACCCGCGCCCAGGCCGGCGGAACCGCCCGCCGCCCTGCCCGACGGCGGGCTGACCCTGCTGGTGATCGAGGACGACCCCGGCGGCGCCCTGTCGGGCCCCGACATGGCGGCGATGACGGGAGCGTCGGGCAAGCCCGTACGCATCCGCACCGCCCGCAACCTCACCGAGGCCGCCCGGCTGCTCACCGACGACGTCCAGTGCATCCTCCTGGACCTGGCGCTTCCGCCCCTCGAGCAGGCCCCCGGCGCGCGGTGCGCCGACCCGTCCGACGAGGCGGGCCCGTCGGACGAGCTGGAGACGCTGCGGCGCGTGCTGCGGCTCGCACCGCACCAGGCCGTGCTCGCCCTGACCGCCGAGGCGGACGCCGAGCGGGCCGCGGAGGCGGTACGGGTCGGGGCGCAGGACTACCTCTTCCGCGACGAGCTCGACGGGCGGGTCCTCAGCCGGGCCATCCGCTACGCGGTCGAGCGCAAGCGCGCCGACTTCGCCCAGCGCCAGCTCACCGAGACCCGGCTGCGGGCCCAGGAGAACGCCCGCCTCGAGCGCGGCCTGTTGCCCCACCCGCTGCTGGCCGGTTCGGAGCTGCGCTTCGCCACCCGCTACCGCCCCGGCCGCAGCCGCGCCCTGCTCGGCGGGGACTTCTACGACACCGTCCGCACCCCCGACGGCACGGTTCACGCCATGATCGGCGACGTGTGCGGGCACGGCCCCGACGAGGCGGCCCTCGGCGTCTCGCTGCGCATCGCCTGGCGCGCCCTGACCCTGTCCGGGCTGTGCGGCGACGAGCTGCTCGACACCCTGCAGCAGGTGCTCGAGCACGAGCGGGCGGACGAGGAGATCTTCGCGACGCTGTGCACGGTCGACATCGCGCCGGACGGCCGCTCGGCCGCCCTGTGCCTGGCCGGCCACCCGGCCCCGCTGCTCGTACGCCCCGGACACGCCCCGGCCCTGCTGCCGCAGGAGGACGGCGGTCCGGCGCTCGGCCTGCTGTCGCAGGCCCGCTGGCCGCGCCAGGAGGTGGAGCTCGGCGACGCCTGGAGCCTGCTGATGTACACCGACGGCCTCATCGAGGGCCGGATCGGCGCGGGCACCCGGCGGCTGGGTCAGGAGGGCATGATCGAAATGGTCACGCGCCAGGTGAAGGAAGGGCTGCGGGGAGAGGGTCTGCTCGAGGCGGCCGTGGCGGAGGTGCGGGCGCTCAACGGCGAGGAGCTGACCGACGACCTCGCCGTGCTGCTCCTCGAGCGCGGCTGACTCCGGAGATCTCCGGGGGTCTTCAGCGGCCGCCGTTGTACGGGCCGTAGGGGCCGTCCGAGCTGGAGCCGCCGCGCCGGCGGGGGCCGCCGCGGCCGGAGACCTGGCGCAGGGCGGGGCGCACGTCGACCACGTAGACGATCGTGGCGATCAGGCCCAGCACGGGCAGGAAGCTCAGGATGCCGAAGAAGATGTTCACCGCGGCCGCGATGGCGAGGATGATCAGCCAGAAGGGCTTGGACTGCTTGTCGGCCGCCCGATAGGCGTCCTCGCGGCGGACGGCGGCGTCGATCAGCGCGAACAGGGTGAACAGCAGCAAGCCGACCGACACCCAGGAAAGGACCTCGCCGAAGCCTTCTACCAGCATGCCGCTCACCTTCTGTCGGATCGCCTGTCGCCCACGGTACCGGGAGAACGTTCCGGGCACGCCGGGCGTGCCCGGAACGGGCTCTCGCTAATGGCCGGTCGTCACTCGCCGGTCTTCGCGTCCGCCTTCTTGGCGGCGGCGGCCGGCTTGCGGGCCGGGGTCTTGCGGCCGGCCGGCTTGGCGTCGGCGTCGCCCTCGGCGGCGGGCTCCTGCTTGGCGGCGGGCGCGTCCTTGGCCTGCTCGTCCTTGGCCTGCTTGTCCCGCGCCGCCTGCTCGTCGCTGTCCGGCTCGACGGCGACGGCGATCTCGGAGAGCTCCTCGGCGGCCTCGCCGCGCCACGTCTTCACGGCCTCGCGGCCGCGCTCGGCCAGCTCCTCGAACTTCTCGCCCGCCTGCGCCGCGAGCGCGACGGCCTGCCCGACGGCCTGCAGCGTCAGGTCCTGTGCGGCCTGTCCGAGCTTCTTGGCGTCGGCGTCGAGGGTGCCGGCGATCTCGCCGGCCTTGGTGGTCACCTGCGTCTGCACCTGCTTGGCCCGCTGGGTGAAGCGGTCGCCGAGGGCCTTGGGGTCGGTGTTGCGCAGCTTCTCGATGCGCTCGGGGGCCTCGACGACGAGCTGCCCGATCTTCTCCGCGGTGAGGTCGGCGGCGCCGGCCGCGGCGTAGGCGGTGTCGGTGGCGGCCTTGCGGATGTCCTGAGTGATGGCCATGCGAGGGTCTCCCGGATCAGCTCGAAGGTGTGCTGCGGTCGTTCGTCTTGTCCGTCTCGTCCGTCGCGAGCCCGTTCTCCTTGCGGAAGGACTCGTAGATCTGGAGCAGCACCTGTTTCTGCCGCTCGTTGATCGAGGGGTCGGCGAGGATCACGCTGCGGACCTCCGCCTCGTCCCGGTCCCGTTCGTCGAGGATCCCGGCCTGCACGTAGAGCGTCTCGGCCGAGATCCGCAGGGCCTTGGCCAGCTGCTGCAGGATCTCGGCGCTCGGCTTGCGCAGGCCGCGCTCGATCTGACTGAGGTACGGGTTGGACACTCCGGCGGCATCGGCGAGTTGTCGCAGCGTCAGCTGCGCGGTGCGCCGCTGCTCCCGCAGGTACTCGCCGAGATTGCCGACGTTGAGTGATGCCATGCGGCGATCCTGCCCCAGGTTGCTAACTTTTGCAAGCAGGTGCTTGCAAAAGTAGCCACGTCAATTGACCTTTGATTTCCGCAGGGAAATGCACCCCTCGACAGGTCTGTCGGCGCCATAGATTGGTGATCAACAAGGACGCGGCAGAAACCCGCCGCGGTCGCGCACGAGGGGGAGCACACCCATGAACGCCAGCGCACTCAAGCCGGTTCTGACCCGCGCCGCCGACGCCGAGACCGTCAGCGACCCGAGCAGCGTCATGACCCTGCTCGCCGACTGCGGCACCGACGGCAGCTCGCTCACCAGCTACCGCTCGTCCTTCGCCAAGGGGGCGGTGGGTGCCCCGGCGCACTTCCACACCCGGGCCTCCGAGCTCTTCTTCGTCATCGGCGGCTCCCTGCAGGTGCTCGTCGACGACGAGGTCAAGGTCCTGAACGAGGGCGACTTCCTGCTCGTGCCGCCGCACACGCCGCACGCCTTCGCGGCGGCTCCCGGCGCCGAGGCCGACGTGCTGTTCGTCTTCACGCCCGGCATGCCGCGCTTCGACTACCTCCGGCTGCTCAACCGCGTGATGCGGGGCGAGGCGAGCCCGCAGGAGATCAAGGAGTCGTCCGAGCGCTTCGACAACCACTACGTGGACAGCCCGGTGTGGCGCGCCGCCCTCGAAGCCGCCCAGTGAGCCGACGGGCGGCCGGGGAGTCCGTACGCCGGACGCCCCGGTCGCCCCGAACCCGTCAGGCGTGGGCGGGCAGGGTGCCGACGACGACCGTGGCGTCCAGGTCCTCGCAGGCGATCACCCGCGGTACCAGGCCGCCGCGGGCGAACGCGGCGGCCGTCAGCGGGGCCTGACGTTCGCTGGTCTCGACCAGGAGGTGCCCGCCCGGGGCCAGCCACCGGGGGGCCTCGGCGGTGACCCGGCGCTGTACGTCGAGGCCGTCCGCGCCGCCGTCGAGCGCGACCCGCGCCTCGTGGACGCGCGCCTCGGGGGGCAGCAGGCCGATGGCCTCGGTGGGAACGTACGGGGCGTTGGCGACGAGTACGCCGACGCGGCCCCGCAGGGCCGCGGGCAGCGGATCGTAGAGGTCGCCCTCGAAGACCAGGCCGCCGGTGCCGGCCAGGTTGCGGCGCGCGCAGCGGACGGCGGCCGGGTCGATGTCGGCGGCGTACAGCTCCGGCCGGTCCAGGGAGGCGGCCAGCGCGGCGCCCACCGCGCCCGAGCCGCAGCACAGGTCGAGGACGACCGTGCGCGGGCCGGCCAGGGCCGTGGCCTGGCGGACCAGGAACTCGGTGCGGGGGCGGGGGACGAAGACCCCCGGGTCCACGGCTATTCGCAGGCCGCAGAACGCGGCCCAGCCCACGACGTGTTCGAGCGGGAGTCCCGCGACGCGCCGGCCGACCATGGCGTCGAGTTCGTCCGGGGTGCGGGCCGTGGTGAGGAGCAGCTCCGCCTCGTCCTCGGCGAAGACGCAGCCGGCGGCGCGAAGCCTGGCGACGAGGGTGGAGAGGGAGGAGGCGAGGGAGGGTGATGCCGACATGGAGAGAGCCTTCCGGGGTTACCGAAGGGTGCTCTCGCGGCCGCCTACGCCTGAGGGACCGTACGACCGTGTGGTGAGAGCACCCAGCCTGCTGCAGCGGTAATGGGTCTCACCTCCTCGGTCGGGTACTGCTGACGGCGGTCACTGTACCCGACCTGACGCCGCTTCACTCCGGCGGAAGAGGGGCCGGGCGGCTCGTCGCCGCCCGGCCCCCTCTTCTCGGTCCGATGGTCGCTCAGCGGCCGGACAGGCGGCGGCGGGTCATGACGACCAGGCCCGCGCCCGCCGCGACGGCGAGGGCGGCTGCGCCCACGACCCAGGGGGTGGAGTTCCCGGCGCCGGTGGTGGCGAGCGAGTCGCCGCCGCCCGGGGCGGAGGTGTCGGCGACGGCGGCCGCCGCCGGGGACGAGGCCGAGGCGGAGGGAGCGGCCGACGCCCGCGCCGAGGCCGACGCGGAGGGCTTGGCCGAGGCGCTCGCGCTCGGCGTCCCGGAGGGGGACGGCTTGGCGCTGCCGCTCGGGGTCGGGGACTTCGTCTCCCCGCCGGTGGACGGCGAGGGCTTGGCCGTGCCGTCCTTGGCCACGACGTCGATCGGGGAGAGCGTGCGCACCGACGTGCCCGAGATGTCGACCAGGGCGTGGGCGGGGCCCGTGGGGTAGTCGGCGGAGAGCTTGACGCGCAGCTCGACGGTGGCCGACCCGCCCTTCTCGACCTTGCCGCTGGTGACGCTGCCGACGAACGTCGAGCCGGGGGTCTTGTCGTCGATCCGGATCCAGGAGCCGTCCTTGGCGCGGTACTCGATCCGCTGGGCGCTCTTGATCTTCTTCTCGCCGTTGCCGCTGAGCATGAACGTCAGGCGGAGGGGCTCGATCGTCTGGCTGCCGGCGGTGTTGTCGACGATGAAGCCGAACTCGGTCCAGTCGCCGCCCGCGGTGAACGACCGGGGGTACTCGAGCAGTTTGACGGTGGCCTTGACCGGGGCCTGGTCGGTCTTCTTCGTGCCGTCGGCGGGGGCCGGGCCGGTGGCGTGGTCGGGGGTCGTGGCGTCCGGCGCCGTCACGGCGGGCTTCTGGACGTCGGTGGTGGTGCCCGTGGCGGCGGTGGCGGGGGCGGCCAGGAAAGCGGCCGGGGCTATGACGGCAGTGGCGGCCACCGCCGTGATCCGGGACAACTTCATGGAGGGCGACCTCTATTCGTAAGAATGTGCCGTAATCGTATGCGGCGGGTGGGTGACGTCGTTCAGCCCCCTGCCGTCGTCCGGCGCGCCGGACGGGTCCGCCCCCACCGCCTCCGCCGCATCCCGTGGACTGAGCCCGGCGCCCCGGCCGAAGGCCGTGTCGAACGCGCGCCCGCCCAGGGCCGCGCGCGCCGACTCCGTCACGCGGTCGACGTCGCCGCGCTCGCCCGCGGGCAGCGGGGCGCCCGCCCCGGCGCGGGCGGCGGCGGCCGCGCCCAGCAGGAGCGCGGCCCGCTCCGGACGGCCGGCGAGGGACTCGGCGCCCGCCAGGCCCTCGAGTGGCAGGGCCATCTCCCGGGGGTCGCCCCCGAGGACGGCTATGGCCAGCGCCTCCCGGTGGCGGGCGCGCGCGGCCTCCGCGTCGCCGCGCAGCTCCGCGACGAACCCCAGCTCCGCCAGGACCAGGGAGTTGCCCGGCTCGGAGGAGACCTCGGTGTACCAGTCCCGGATGCGCAGCAGCAGCGCCTCGGCGGTGGCGAGGTCCCCGGAGCGGCGGGCCGTCAGGGCCAGGCCCAGCTCGGCGTGGATCTCCCCGAAGCCGAAGCCCTGCTCCACGGCGCCGCTCCGGGCCCGTTCGTGCAGCTCCCGCGACCGCTCGTGGTCGCCGGTGAGCAGCGCGATCCGTCCCAGACGGGAGAGCAACCGGCTGGTCTCCGTGGCCAGATGGAGGCCCTCGGCCAGCTCCAGCGCGTCGTGGAGGAGCCGTTCGGCGCGCGCGTAGTCGCCGCTGATCTCGGCGAGGGTGGCCAGCGGGCCGACGCTCTGCAACGCGCCCCAGCTGTCGCCCAGTTCGCGGAAGAGGGCGGCGCTGCGTTCGCCGTCGGACCGCACCGCGGACAGCTCGCCGCGGATCAGCGCGTGCGTGGCCCGCAGGCCCAGGGCCGCCGCGACGCCCCAGCGGTCGCCGATCTCCCGGAACCCGGCCAGGGCGCGGCCGGTGAGTTCCTCGCCGGCCCTCGTGTTGCCGGTGTTGAAGAGGGCGTAGGCCTGGAACCACCACGTCCTGGCCCGGACGCCGGGGTCCGCCGGCTCCGGGCCGGCGGGCGCCGCGAGGGGCGCGGGACGGCCGGTCAGCAACGCGAATGCGTGGTGCAGGGCGCGCACTTCGGCCCGTACGTCCTCCAGGCCGGGCTCGCCGTCCGCCGGGTCCGTGTCCCCCGCCGACAGCGCGGCCCGGGCCCATCGCCGTGCCTCGCCCAGGCGGCCGCGCAGCAGCCAGTACCAGGACAGGGCCGCCACCAGCCGCAGCGCCTCCTCCCGCATGCCGCCGCGCACCGCCGTCTCGAGGGCGGTACGGAGATTGCCGCCGTCCGCGTCGAGGCGCCGCAGCCAGTCGTGCTGGCCGGGGCCCTGGAGGCCGGGGCGGGCGCACTCGGCGAGGGCGGTGTAGCAGCGCACGTGGCGCTCGCGCGCGGCGGTCTCGTCCGCCATCTCGCGCAGCCGCTCGGTGGCGTAGGCGGCGACCGATTCCAGCAGGCGGTAGCGGGGGCCGAGCGGGCCGTCGGTCATGACGACGAGGGACCGGTCGACGAGGCGGGCGAGCAGGCCGAGCACGTCCTCCGGCGGCACCCCGGGGCCCGCGCAGACGGCCTCGGCGGCCCGCAGCGTGCAGCCGTCGGTGTGCACGGCGAGGCGCCGCAGCACGATGCGTTCCGGGGCGGTCAGCAGCTCCCAGCTCCAGTCGATGACCGCCCGCAGGGTCCGCTGGCGGGCGGGAGCGCCCCGGCGGCGGCCCGTGAGGACCCGGAAGCGGTCGTCGAGGCGGTCCGCCAGCTGCCGTACGCCCAGGGCCCGTACGCGCGTGGCGGCCAGTTCCAGGGCGAGCGGGAGTCCGTCGAGCCGGCGGCAGATCACCTCGACGGCGTCCCGGGTGGACGCGTCCAGGGCGAAGCCCGGGGCGGCGGCCGCGGCGCGGGCCGCGAACAGCCGCACCGCGTCGTCGCCGCTCAGCGGCTCGACCGGCCGTACGACCTCGGCCGCGAGGCCCAGCGGCTCCTGGCTCGTGGCCAGCAGCCGCAGGCCGGGGGCGGCCCGCAGCAGCCGGTCCGCGAGGTCGGCGACGGCGTCGACGGCCTGCTCGCAGTTGTCCAGGATCAGCAGGGCGCCACGGTCGCGCAGCGCCGCCGCCAGCCGGTCCGTGGCCAGGGGGGCGGGCCGGCCGGGCGGGGCCCCGTCGTCCCGGAGGCCCAGCGTGCCGGCGACGACCTCCGCGAGGCTGTCGCTGTCGCCGTGCCGGCCCGCCAGCTCCACCAGCCACACGCCGTCCGCGCCGCCCTCGCCCGCTCCGTCCCGCAGCCGTGCGGCGACCTCGGTCGCGAGGACGGTCTTGCCCACCCCGCCGGGCCCGGTCAGCGTCACCAGGCGGCTGCCCGACGCCAGCAGCTCGACCGTGTCGGCCACCGCCCGCTGTCTGCCGACGAGTTCGCCGAGGGGAGCGGGCAGGTTCGTGCGCGGCGGGGCCTGTGGGGCGGGGGACAGCTCGGGGGCCTGGGTGAGGATCGCCCGGTGGAGCGCCGCGAGCTCCGGGCCCGGGTCCAGGCCCAGCTCCTCCGCCAGGAGCGTGCGCAGCGCGTCGTAGGAGGCCAGCGCCTCGCTCTGGCGGCCCGCGGCGTACAGCGCCCGGAGCTGGAGGGCGCGCAGCCGCTCCCGCAGCGGGTGCCGCGCCACGAGGGCCGTCAGCTCCCCGGCGAGGGCGTCGTGCTCGCCGAGCTCCAGGCGGGCCTGTGCCTGGTCCTCGAGGGCGGCCAGCCGCAGTTCCTCCAGCCGGAGCGCGGCGGGGCGTACGTACTCCTCGTCGGCGAAGCCGGCGAACGCCGGACCCCGCCACAGCCCGAGCGCCTCGGTGAGCAGCCGGGCCCGCTCGCGCGGGCCGGCGGCCGCCCCGGCCCGGGAGGCGAGGGCCCGGAAGAGGCCGGCGTCGGTGTCCTCGGCGGCGACCGGCAGGCGGTAGCCCGGGGGCTGGCGCGGGACGCGGTCGCGGCCCACGGTCCGGCGCAGCTGGGAGACCTTGACCTGGAGGGCGTTGGCGGGGTCGGCGGGCAGCGTCTCGCCCCACAGGTGGTCGAGGAGCCGGTCGGCGGAGACCGGCCGGCCTTCGTGCGCGAGAAGGAGGGCCAGCAGCGCGCGGACCTTCGCCTCGCGCACCGTGACCGGATCCCCCGCCTCGTCCCACACCGTCAGTGGACCGAGCACCCCGAACCGCATGCCCAGACCGTATCCCAGGGGTCTGACAGTGGATCATCAGCCGGTCCACAGTGGATCGTCAGAGCGTCTCGGCAGAGTGCGGGGCATGACGACTTACGCGAACAAGAAGGCCGTGATCACCGGCGGCACCATGGGTATGGGCCTGGCCATCGCCAAGCGCCTGGTCGAGGGCGGCGCGGAGGTGCTGCTGACGGGCCGCAACGAGAAGAACCTGCGGGACGCGCGCGACGAGCTCGGACCGGGCGCCCGCATCGTCCGCTCCGACACCGCCAGCCTCGAGGACATCGCGGCGCTCGGCACGACGGTCGAGGAGACCCTCGGGCACGTCGACTACCTCTTCGTGAACGCCGGCATCGCGGAGCTGGCCCCGGTGGCGGAGGTCACCGAGGAGTCCTACGACCGGATGTTCGCGGTGAACACCAAGGGGGCGTTCTTCACCGTGCAGCGGATGCTGCCGCTGCTGCGCGAGGGCGGTGCGATCACCTTCACGACGTCCGTCGCGGACTCCGGGGGCTTCGCGGGGATGTCGGTCTACTCCGGTACGAAGTCCGCCCTGTGGTCGTTCGCCCAGGTGCTCGCGGCCGAGCTGGTGGGGGCGGGGATCCGGGTGAACGCGGTGAGCCCCGGCTTCATCGACACCCCGACCATGGGCGTGGCCGGGATGTCAGCCGAGGAGCAGGCGTACTTCAGGGGGGTGGGCGACACGGTCACCCCGATGCGGCGGCACGGCTCGCCGGACGAGGTGGCCCGTGCGGCGCTGTACCTGGCCGCGGAGGCGACGTTCACCACCGGCCTGAAACTGCCGGTCGACGGCGGGCTCGGGCAGCGCCTCACGCCGGCGGTGTAGCGGCGAGGGGGCCGGGGCCGGTGCGGGGGACCGGCCCGGCGCACTCGAGCCCCCGCCGCCTTGAGCGCCCCTGCCGCCGCATCGGCCGCTCACGCGCCGTACGGGCGCTTCTCGCGGGCCTCGCGCAGGGACAGGGCCCACCACGTGAGCTGGTCGAGCATCGCCTTCGCGGCGCCGGCGGCCGAGGTGCCGGCCTCCTCGTCCAGGTGGCGGCCGGAGTCGTCCAGCTTGCCCCACGGGCTGTGGAAGCTGACCGTCTCGCGGATGGTGACGGCGTGCAGCTCGGCGAAGACCGGGCGCAGGTGCTCGACGGCGCGCAGGCCGCCGGAGAGTCCGCCGTAGGAGACGAAGGCGACCGGCTTGGCCCGCCACTGGGTGTAGTGCCAGTCGATGAGGTGCTTCAGGCTCGCCGGGTAACTGTGGTTGTACTCGGGGGTGATGACGATGAAGGCGTCGGCCTCCTCCAGCCGCGGGGACACGGCGGCGAGGACGGCGGCGTCCTCCGGGCCGGGCTTGCCCGAGAGGTTCACCGGCAGCGGGCTCTCGGCGAGGTCGATGACGTCGACCTCTATCTCGGGGTGCTGGGCGGTCTGCTCGGCAAGCCAGTTGGCGACGGTGGGGGCGAAGCGGCCCTCACGGGTGGAAGAGACGATGACAGCGAGGCGGTAAGAGGTCTGCATGGGGAACACTCTCCTACCTCAAGCTTGGTTGAGGTCAAGTTTTTCCGTGACGCATGATCAGAATTGATCAGGGCACCACGGCCGACGCGCCGTGCGCAGCATCAGCTCCGCCCGCTCCACCGCCCCGGGCCGCTCCTCGGCGACGCGTCCCAGCGTCGCGAGACGCACCGCCGACTCGTCGCCGAGACACAGGGCGCCCAGCTCGCCGACGTCCAGGGTGAGTTCGGCCGGCCGGGAGGTGGGCACGCAGCTCGCGCCGTCGGGGCCCGCCTCCAGCAGGAAGCGGCCGCCGGCCAGACCGGCGGGGTCGACGACCTGAAGGACGAGCGAGCCGGCGCCGGAGTACGTGCGGGTCTCGAGCAGGGCGGGGGTGTCGAGGGGGCGCAGCCACAGGTGGTCGGCGTGGGTGGTGATCCTCGCGGCGCGCGGGTCGGGCAGCAGCAGCGGCAGGAGGTCGTCGGGGGCGCGCAGTCCGGACAGGACGCGGGTGACCCAGTCGACCGACAACAGGTAGTGCCACAGGGCGCGTTCGGCCTCGGCCGAGACGGCGATCAGGCTGCGCACGGTGGCGGTGGTCCGTGACCGCTTGGCTTCCCACACGCCATCGGCGGTGTAGGTGAGCAGGCCGTCCACGGTGCCGTCGGCGGACCGGTACAGGGCGTAGTACGGCTCGGTCCAGGCGGGCCCGGAGTTGATGAAGAGATCGCCGGTGGCGAACCGCCACCAGCGGTCGGTGCGGTCGACGACTCCGTGCCGGCCGGCGCGCATCCGTTCGTGCAGGCCGGGGCCCAGCTCCCGGACGGTCGCGCCGTCCACGAGGTCGACGCGGCCGCCGCTCCCGGGGCCCGCGTAGCGCGCGTCGAGGCCGGCGGCGGCGACGTCCACCTCCCACTCGGTGACCCAGGTGGCCGGGCCGTAGCCGTACCGTCCGTAGATCGGGTACTCGGCGGAGAGGAGCGTCGCGGCGGCGTCGCCGCGCTCCTTGGCGGCTCGCAGGTCGCGCTCCACCATGCGGCTGAGCAGCCCGCGCCGGCGGTGGGTGGGGACGACGGTGACGTTGCTGACGGCGTTCGTCCGCACGGACGCGCCGCCGGGCACGGACATGTGCTGGGTGAAGCTGCGGAACGTGCCGACACACGCCCCGGTGGCGGTGTCGAACGCGCCCTGCGTGCGGGCGAAGTCCATGCCCGCCCGGCGTATCTCGATCTCCTCCTTGGACACCGCGGGGGTCTGGAGGAAGCCGATGCGCATGGCGCGCAGCCAGCCGGGCAGGTCGGTGTCGTCGATCGTCCGCACGTCGAGGCTCATGACAGCACGTTAGGTGCCGCCCAAAGCAGGACGCACGCGATTTCTTACGGTCGTCAGGAGGGCGGCACGCGGCGCATGGCGGCGTCCGCGCCGTGCGCGCCCGTCCGCACGGCGCGCACGGTCCGACCGGCGCGCCGGCGTCAGAACGCGGCGCGTATCTCGCCGACCTGCCGCGCACCGCCCAGCAGCGGCTGTGCGGCGATGCGGTCGAGGACGGGGGCCTCGACGCCCATCATCCGCAGCACACGGGCCAGCACCGGGCCCAGCGCCCGCAGGGCACCGTCGTCGATCTTGAAGGCCAGGGCACGGCCGTCGGGCAGGGCCACGGCCTGGACGGCCTCGGCGCCCATCTTCGACAGCACGCCGGGCACCTCGCGCATCAGCCAGGTGTCGGGGCGGCGGGTGCCGGCGACGTACTCGGGGTGGGCGCGCATGGCGTCGGCGACCGCGCGCTCGGGGGTGCCCGGGACGGCCGTCACGAAGCTGCGGAAGGCGCGGGCCAGGCCGGTCAGGGAGAGCGCCATCAGGGGCGCGCCGCAGCCGTCGGTGCCCACGTGGGCGACGTCCTCGCCGCTCGCCCGCTGCACGACGTCCAGCACCAGGAGCTGCAGGGGGTGCTCGGGGGCGAGGTAGGAGTCGGTGGGCCAGCCGTTGGCCGCACAGGCGGCGATCATGGCCGCGTGCTTGCCGGAGCAGTTCATGGTGATCCGGTCGCGCACCTGGCCGGAGGCCAGGTAGGCCTCCGCCTCGACGGGGTCGAGCGGGAGGTCCGGCGGGGTCTGCAGGCCGTCCTCGGGGAGGCCGAACTCGGTGAGCATCGTGCGCACCAGATCGAGGTGGAACGTTTCGCCGGAGTGGCTCGCCGCCGCCAGCGCCAGCCGCTCCCCGGACAGCTCCAGCCCGGCGCGCAGCACGGCCGCCGCCTGCATCGGCTTGTTGGCCGAGCGCGGGTAGACCGGGGCCGCGGGGTCGCCCAGCGCGAACTCGACGCTGCCGTCGGCCGCCAGCACGACCAGCGAGCCGCGGTGCACGCCCTCGACGAAGCCCGAGCGGACCACCTCGGCGAGGACCGGGGACGGGCCGGGTATACGGGCGCCTTCGGCCGGGACGGCGGCGTACGCGGGCGACACAGGGGTCGAGGAGGTCATCGTCGGCCTTCCGGGGTGGTGCGCGACCGCCCCGGTGGTTCTGTCAGGAGATCACGAGAGCAGGTCGTCTACTTGTGCTTCTCCTTCACGGTACCTGCGTGCGATCTCGGCACTGCAATCGTCGGCCGTGCGCTGCACCCCCTGCCGGCGCAGGGACACCTGACGCTCGTACCCCGCCAGGCGGGCCATGCCGTCCCGCAGCTCGCCGTCCGTACGGGCCGCCAGGTCCGACAGCCCGACCTCCGCCAGCATGTCCTCCACCACCCGCCGGTGCTCCTCGCTGTGCGGGGTGCGCAGCGTCACGTGACGGGCCGAGGAGCGCTGCGCGGAGGGCCCGTCGGAGAGGATCTCCGTCAGCCGGTCGACCAGCAGCCGTTCCACCGCCGGGGACTCCGGCGCCGCCCGGCGGGCCAGCTCGGCCCGCAGGATGTCGATACGGCCCTGCAGGAGCCGGCGGACGTAGCTGAGGCCGGCCTCCTCCTGCTGGGCCTCCCGGCGCGTCGTGCGCAGCTCCGCGAGGCTCAGCTCGTTCATCCGGCGACCGGGGACGTCCGCCAGCCGTCCGGAACGCTGGGTCGGTGGTCTGGCGTGCAACGATTCACCTCCGCCTGCGCGGAGCTCCATGGCCGTTCGGTCCGCGGCCGTGAGCGTTCGGCCATCCTCGGTCGGTGTGGTCATGCGGTTCCGTCCCCTCGGGCGGTGTGCGGCCGGAGCGTCCCGCCGTTGCCCGCAAAAGGCACCGCCTGCACGCATCGTGCCATTGGGCATGCCCCGGCCGCAGGGTCTCTCCACCGCAACGAACCCGTACGGGCGCAGGGCATCATGGTCCGTATGCGTGCTGTGGTGCAGAGGGTGGACGGGGCGAGCGTCGCCGTGGACGGCCAGGTGGTCGGCGAGATCATCGGCGAGGGCCTGTGCGTGCTGGTCGGTGTGACGCACGAGGACACCCCCGAGCGGTGCGCCCAGCTGGCCCGCAAGCTGTGGTCGCTGCGGGTGCTCAAGGACGAGAAGTCCTGCTCGGACATCGGGGCGCCGCTGCTGGTGATCTCGCAGTTCACCCTCTACGGTGACGCCCGCAAGGGTCGGCGGCCCACCTGGAACGCTGCGGCCCCCGGCCCGGTGGCCGAGCCGCTCGTCGACGAGGTCGTGGCACAGCTGCGGAAGCTGGGCGCGCACGTCGAGACGGGCCGGTTCGGGGCGGACATGAAGGTGTCCCTGACCAACGACGGCCCCTTCACCGTGCTCATCGAGGTCTGAAGAGGCGGGAGCGGAGCGCCGCTCCCGCCCGGCCGCCTACGGCTCGACCACCGTCTCCTGCGAGGCGGCGGTTCCCTCGCCCACCAGCAGCGTCGCGTCCACCGGGACGTTCCGCTTGACCAGCGCCAGGGCGATCGGCCCCAGCTCGTGGTGGCGGACGGCCGTCGTCACGAAGCCCAGCTGACGGCCCTCCGGGCCGTCCGAGGCCAGGCGGACGGGGGCGCCGTGGCCCGGAATGGTCACCACGCTGCCGTCGAGGTGCAGGAAGACCAGGCGGCGCGGCGGCTTCCCCAGGTTGTGGACGCGGGCGACCGTCTCCTGGCCGCGGTAGCAGCCCTTCTGGAGGTGGACGGCCTCGCCGATCAGGCCCAGCTCGTGGGGGATCGTGCGGTGGTCGGTCTCCAGGCCCAGCCGGGGCCGGTGGCCCTCGACGCGCAGGGCCTCGTACGCCAGGACACCCACTGCCGGGCCGTGCTCCGCCGCGAACTCCGCCAGCCGCTCACGGGGCAGGAACAGGTCCCGGCCGTACGCCGTCTCGCGCGCGACGACGCCCTCCGGCGTCGCGGCGATGGAGCCGGCGGGCAGGTAGGCCACCGCGATGTCGTCCGTGCGGTCGGCGACCTCGACCTCGTAGAAGAACTTCATGCTCTCCAGGTACGCGACCAGGTCGTCCTGGGTGCCGGGCTCCACGTGCGCCCAGGTCGTCTCCCCGTCGTCCACCAGATACAGCGCGTGCTCGATGTGGCCGTGCGGGGAGAGGATCAGCGCCTGCGTGGCCTGGTGGGGCGGAAGCTCGCTCACATGCTGGGTGAGCAGCAGGTGCAGCCAGGCCAGCCGGCCGGGGCCGGTGACGGTGATGACACCGCGGTGGGAGAGGTCGACGAACCCGGAGCCGTCCGCGAGCGTGCGCTGCTCGCGGAACAGGTCGCCGTAGTGCGCGGCGACGCCTTCGTCCGGGCCCTCGGCGGGGACGGCGCCGGGCAGCGACAGCAGAGGGCTCTTCGTATGACGCAGCATGCCGACCAGCCTACGGCGCGCCGGGCGAGGCCTTCGAACGGCAGCCGGAACACCGGCCGAAGATCGCGAAGTGCTTCATGTCCGTGTCGAAGCCGAAGTCCTCGCGCAGCTTCGCGGTGAAGGCCTCGGCCACCGCCAGGTCGGCCTCGATGACGTTCGTGCAGTCCCGGCAGACCAGATGTATGTGGTGGTGGCGGTCGGCGAGGTGGTACGTGGGCGCGCCGTGCCCGAGATGGGCATGGCTGACCAGGCCCAGCTCCTCCAGCAGCTCCAGCGTCCGGTAGACCGTCGAGATGTTCACCCCGCCCGCGGTTTTGCGGACCTCGGTGAGGATGTCGTCCGGCGTCGCGTGCTCGAGCCGGTCGACGGCCTCGAGAACGAGCTGGCGCTGCGGGGTCAGCCGGTAGCCGCGTTTACGGAGATCGCTCTGCCAGTCGGTGTCCACCACGCTCCCAGTCTAGGCAGCGTCAGCCCTTCCGTACCCCGTTCAGGTACCCGGCGAGCGCGGCGACGGCCTCGGGGTTGCGCGGGCTCTCGACGAGGTCGACGTAGTCGAGGACGAAGACGCGCTTGTTCTTGATGGCCGAGACGTTCGCCAGAGGAGGGTAGGAGAGCAGGAATTTCTTCTTCTCCTCGGCCGTGACGTCCCCGTAGTTGTTGATCACGATGACCTCGGGATCGCGGTCCACGACGGTCTCCCAGCCGACCTGGACCCACGAGTCCTTGAGGTCCTTCATCACGTGGTCGCCGCCGGCCCGGGTGATGATGTCCTGCGGCCCGGCGTACGCGCCCGAGGTGAAGGGCTTGTCCCGGCCGTCGTCGTACAGGAACACCCGCGGCCGCGGGCCGTCCTCCGGCACCGTCGCCCGCACCTCGGCGACGCGCCGCTGGAAGCGGGAGACGAGCTCCTCCGCCCGGTCCTCGACGTCGAAGATCTTCCCCAGCGTCCTGAGGTCCGTGTACAGCGCCTCCAGCGGCGGCATCACGCCGCGCGACGTGCCGCTGCCGCCGTTGTGGCAGGACTCGGTGAGGACGTACGAGCCGACGCCGAGCTTCTTGAGGGCCTCGGGCGTGAAGCCGGTGCCCTCGCCGAATCCGTAGTTCCAGCCCGCGAAGACGAGGTCCGCCCTCGCGTCCAGGACCAGCTCCTTGTTGATCTCCTTGGTGGACAGCCGCTTCACCTTGTCGTAGCCGCTCTTCCAGGGCGCGGCGCCCCGGTCGTCGCGGCTGCCGCGGTAGTCCGGCGCCACATAGCCGGCCATGTGGTCCTCGAGGCCGAGCGCGAACATGATCTCGGCGATGCCGACGTCATTGGTCACCACGCGCCGCGGTGTCCTGTCGTACGTCGTCTTCACCCCGCAGTTGGAGATCGTCACCGGGTAGTGGCCCGGGGAGCCCGAAGCCTCGCCCTGTTTGTCGTCGGGAGCGTCCGAAACCTTCGCGCCGCAGCTCGTGAGGGTGACGGCGGCGAGCAGGGCGAGCGCGAGACGGGGGGTACGGGCGGCGGTACGCATGGTGTCCTTATGGCAGGCGGTCGAAGAGCAGCTGCGGCGCGCCGGAGGCCGGGTGCGGCACGCGGTGCGCCCGTACGGAGAAGACCTCGGCGAGCAGCCCAGGCGTCAGCACGTCGTGCGGCGGCCCGGAGGCGACGATGCGGCCGCCCGCGATCACGTACAGGGCGTCGCAGTGGGTGGCGGCGAGGTTGAGGTCGTGCAGCGCGGCCAGCACCGTCAGGCCCGATGCGCGCACCAGCGACAGGACCTCCAGCTGCTGGGCGATGTCCAGGTGGTTCGTCGGCTCGTCCAGCACCAGCACCTTCGGCTCCTGGGCCAGGGCGCGGGCGATCAGCACGCGCTGCTTCTCGCCGCCCGAGAGCGTGAGGAAGACCCGGCCGGCGAGGTGGTCCGCGTCCACCCGCCGCAGCGCCGCCGCGCACCGCTCGCGGTCCGTCGCCGTGACCCGCCCGGCCGCGCTCTGGTGCGGCAGCCGCCCCATGGCCACCACCTCGTCGACGGTGAAGCCGAACTCGCCCGCCGTCTCTTGCGGCAGCGCCGCCAGCCTGCGCGCCCCCTCCCGGGCGGTCAGGGCGTGCAGGTCGTCGCCGTCCAGCAGCACCCGCCCGGCGGCGGGCCGCAGCGCGCGGTAGACGCAGCGCAGCAGCGTCGACTTGCCGCTGCCGTTGGGCCCGACCAGGCCCACGACCTGCCCGGCGCCGGCCCGGAGGGTGATGTCGTGGACGAGCCGGGCACCGGCGATCTCCACCGACAGGTCCTCGACGTCGACCCGCATCACGTACCTCCGAAGCTGTAGCCGCGCCGCCGCATCAGCACCACGAAGCAGGGCACGCCGATGAGCGCGGTGATGACCCCCACGGGCAGCTCCACGGGCGCCAGCAGCAGCCGGGAGACGACGTCCACCCACAGCAGCAGCACGGCGCCCAGCAGGGGCGCCACGGCCAGCACCCGGCGGTGGTCGGCGCCGACGAGCATGCGGGTGACGTGCGGGACCATCAGCCCCACGAAGCCGATGGCGCCGCTGACGGCCACCACGGCCCCGGTGACGGCCGCCGTCACGACGAACAGCACCCGGCGCAGCCGCTCGGCGTCCACGCCCAGCGCGGCCGCCGTCTCGTCGCCCATGGCCAGCGCGTTCAGGCCGCGCGCCGACCACAGCAGGTAGCCCAGCCCGGCCAGCACGACGGCGGCGGCGATGGGCACGGACGACCAGGTGGCGCCGCCCAGGCTGCCGAGCAGCCACATCATCGCCGAGCGCGCCGCCTCGCCCCGGGAGGCGCTGAAGACCATGAGCGTGGTGACGGCGGAGAAGCCGTAGTAGAGGGCGCTGCCGGTCAGCACCAGCCGCAGCGGGGTCAGTCCCTGGGCGGTGCGGGCCGCCGCGTAGACGAGGGCCATGGCGGCGAGCGCGGAGACGAAGGCGGCGCCCGACAGGGCCCAGACGCCGAGCGAGGCGAAGGCCCCGAAGAGCAGCACGGCGTTGGCGCCGACGGCGGCGCCGGAGGAGATGCCGAGGGTGAAGGGGTCGGCGAGGGCGTTGCGGACCATCGCCTGCACGCCCACCCCGATCGCGGACAGCCCCGCGCCGACGACGGCGGCCAGCAGGGCGCGCGGGAAGCGCAGCTCCCAGACGATCGTGTACGCGGAGACCTCGTCCGGCGCGATGGTCCCGCCGGTCAGCCCCGCCCGCAGATGGTGCAGCGTCTCAGCCCAGCCGATGCCGGAGGATCCGAGCGCGACGCAGCACAGCAGGGACAGGAGCAGGGCGGCGGTGAGCCCGGCGATGAGCGGCGGCAGGGGTAACCGCCGGGGCGTCGCGGCGGCGCCGGGCGCCGGTCCCGGCGTCCTGGGGACGGCCGGGGTGTCGGTCGACACGGGGAGAGTCCTCTCGCAGTCCACGGCGAGTGCGGGCAGGGACGCTCACCGCCGCGGGCGATCGGGCTCGCGGAGGGCCCGGAAGGGCCCTCCGCCTACCGTTGCGGGTCAGCGCCGGAATTCGACCGGCTTCCCCCGCGGGGCGAGATGGGGCGGTGCCTACGGGTTGTAGGGCGTGCCGTCCTGACGGAAGAAGGACACGCCGTCCGGCAGGTCCTCGGGCAGGCTCTCGGCCCACTCCTGCAGGCTCTGCTGCGTGCCGACCTTCTTCAGGTGGGCCGACATGTAGGGGCGCAGCGGCACCTCGGGGGTGGCCTTCTCGCCGACCCACATCAGGTCGCCCTTGACGTAGCCGTACAGGCGCTTGCCGCCGGAGTACGGGCCGGAGGCCTCGGTGCGGGCGACGGCGTCCGTGGCGAGGTCGATCTGCGGCTTCTGGTCGGCCAGCTCGCCGTACCAGACCTCGGCGACACCGGAGTGACGGGTCATGACGACCTCGACCTTGCGGTCCTTGTCGATGCGCCAGAAGCCGGCCTCGGTCTCCAGTGGGCGGACCATCTTGCCCTCGCCGTCGAGCACCCACGTGTGGGAGGTGTACTCGATGAAGTCACGGCCGTCGTGGGAGAAGGTGACTTCCTGACCGAAGTTGCACTTCTCCTCGCCGGGGAAGTCCGCGACGCCGGCGCCCTCCCACTTGCCGAGGAGGAAGACCAGGGGCACGAGGTCGGGATGGAGGTCGGACGGAATCTCAATCATGAGCTCAGGCGATCTGTAGAGGGTGCGGAACGAAACGGGTCAGCGCTGGCCCTGGTACAGCTTCTTCCAGGTCAGACCCGCGAAGGCGACGACGCCGACGGCGACCAGGACCAGCAGGGTGGTGAAGACTGCCTCAAGCACGAGCGCGCTCCTCGGTCGGAGTGAGGTGATGTGTTTACGGACCGGGTCGAGTCTAGTCGGCCGGGTCACGGGAGGCGCTGTGAGGTTGACCGTGGCCGGGGCACCTAGAGTGGCGCGCATGGCCAAGAAGCTCGTAATCAAGGTGACGGCGGGGGCCGACGCTCCCGAGCGGTGCTCGCAGGCGTTCACGGTGGCGGCCGTGGCGGTGGCCAGCGGGGTGGAGGTGTCGCTGTGGCTGACCGGCGAGTCGTCGTGGTTCGCGCTGCCGGGGAGGGCGGCGGAGTTCGAGCTGCCGCACGCCGCGCCGCTGCCGGACCTGATCGACGGCATCCGCGCCGGAGGCGGGATGATCACGGTGTGCACGCAGTGCGCGGCGCGTCGTGACATCGAGGAGAAGGACCTGATCGAGGGCGCGCGGATCGCCGGTGCGCAGGTCTTCGTCAGCGAGGCCATGGCCGACGGCGTGCAGGCGCTCGTCTACTGACGGGGCTCGCCCCAGGAAAGCGCTGATCGCACACGGCCGGGCGGCTACTGGTCGTGCGAGCGCGGGCGGCGCTTGCCGTCGAGCTCGTCCCACCACTCGTCCGACTTGGGGTCGCCGGAGGGATCGTCCCACCAGCGGTCGTCCGGGCCCCGGCGGTTGGCGACGATGGCGGCGACGGGTGGGATGACCATGGCGAAGAGGCACATGCCGACGGCCGCCGGCACCGACCACAGGCGCACCACGGCCCAGGCCAGGACGAACATGCCGATGCAGGTGCCCATCATGGCGAAGTAGAGGTGCCTGCGCCGCGCGTACACATCTTCACCGTACGACGCCGGCCGGTGCGAAGCGAAGGGCCGCACCCCCCTCAGGCGTCCAACCCGGGGTGCGGCCCTTCGCGGACCTCAGGCGCGCGCGGCGGCGCGGCTCAGACGGCGATGGCGACGTTCGCCAGCGCGCCCTTCTCGGTGAGGACGACCTTGCGGTCGGCCGTGGCGCCCGGCACCAGCGCCCGGACCGTCCACGTGCCCTCGGCGGCGTAGAACCGGAACTGTCCGGTGGCAGAGGTGGGCACCTCGGCGGTGAACTCGCCGGTCGAGTCCAGCAGCCGCACGTAACCGGTGACGGGCTCGCCGTCGCGGGTCACCGACCCCTGGATGGTGGTCTCACCGGGCTTGGCGTTCGAGGCGTCCGGGCCGCCGGCCTTTGCTCCACACATGTGCGTGATCCTTAACTGTCGCGGGCGAGGGGTCAGTTGGCGCCGAGCTCGATCGGCACGCCGACGAGCGAGCCGTACTCGGTCCAGGAGCCGTCGTAGTTGCGGACGTTCGGCCGGCCGAGCAGCTCGTGCAGCACGAACCAGGTGTGCGCGGAGCGCTCGCCGATGCGGCAGTAGGCGATGGTGTCCTTGGCGAGGTCCACGCCCGCGCCCTCGTAGAGCTCCTTGAGCTCGTCGTCGGACTTGAACGTGCCGTCGTCGTTGGCCGACTTCGACCACGGGATGTTGCGGGCGCTCGGCACGTGGCCGGGGCGCTGCGACTGCTCCTGCGGGAGGTGCGCCGGGGCGAGCAGCTTGCCGCTGAACTCGTCGGGGGAGCGGACGTCGACGAGGTTGAGGCTGCCGATGGCGGCCAGGACGTCGTCGCGGAAGGCGCGGATCGAGGTGTCCTGGGGCTGGGCCCGGTACTCCGTGCGGGGGCGCTTGGGCACCTCGGCGACGAGGTCGCGGGAGTCGAGCTCCCACTTCTTGCGGCCGCCGTCGAGGAGCCTGACGTCCTGGTGGCCGTAGAGCTTGAAGTACCAGTAGGCGTAGGACGCGAACCAGTTGTTGTTGCCGCCGTAGAGGACGACGGTGTCGTCGTTGGCGATGCCCTTGTCGGACAGCAGCTTCTCGAAGCCGGCCTGGTCGACGAAGTCGCGGCGGACCGGGTCCTGGAGGTCGGACTTCCAGTCGATGCGGATGGCGTTCTTGATGTGGTTCTTGTCGTACGCGGAGGTGTCCTCGTCGACCTCGACGATGACGGTCTTGGGGTCTTCGGCGTCGATGCGGGCCTGGACCCAGTCGGCGTCCACCAGGACGTCACTGCGGCTCATGCTGTTCTCCTCCGGGGCAGATGGGGGCGCCCCCACGCCCGGTCAGGGCCATGGGGGAGGATGCGCGCCAGCGTGTGCGGGGTGCGCGGCGGTCGATCGAGCGCGGCGCCGCGCAACGGGTGATGCGGGTGGTGCGGGGAGGCGGCCGGAGAGGCCGGAAGGAAACCGGAAGAACGGCTTCCTGTCAGACACGGCGACACAGCATGGCGGCAACGCGGCACAGGTCGACTGCCCGCCGCTTCGTCAGATCCGCCTGTCGCTTCATAGGGGCGATCGTAGGGAGGGCGGCGGGCCCTGTCACGAGGGCGCCAGATAGTGAGACGTTTAATTCCGCATTTTGGGACCGGTCGAACGCCCGAATGGCCCCGCGGACCCCTCCGGGGCCCGCGAGGCCCGGAATCCGGCCCCATGGACTGATGTACGGACGCGAGCGTCTCGGAACGTGGGACCAGGGGCCGTCCGGCTCAGCCGGCCAGGTTGACGTCCGTCCCGGTCAGCGTGACGTCCACGCCGGTCGGCGTGGTGACCACCTTGTCGAGCTTGAGGCCCTTGGGCAGGCCCGTGAGCTGCCGGTCGAAGTCGGTCTTCGCGCGGACCGCCTGCTCCACCCCCGGAATGCCCTGCGCCGGGACCTCGTCGGCCCGCACCCGGATCGTGGTGCCGTTCACCACGGTCACCGTGGAGACCACGCTGCGCGTGACCGGCTGGCCCATCACCGGGACCGTGCCCGTCACCTTCACCTGGCTGCGGCCGGAGCCGTCCTTGCCGCCGTAGGCGACGCTGACGCCGGGGTCGGCCGTGGCCTTGGTCAGGTCCTCGTAGGAGATGTGCGCGGTGCCCGTCGCGCGGCCCGCGATCGCGGAGGTGAAGCTGCTGTCGACGCGGACGTCGTGCAGCTGGGCGTCGAAGCCGCTGACCTTGATCGAGCGGTCGCCCGCGTTGGCGGTGATGCCGCCGTCGAGCGTGATGTCGACCTCTTCGAGCTCGGAGCCGGCGACCTGGGTCAGGAAGGGGAAGCCCTTGATCGAGACGCTGGGGGTGCCGGAGAGGCCCTGGCTGCTGCGGATCTTCTCGGCCGCCTGGTTCTCGGCTATGTAGACGGCCGCCCGGTCGGCGGCCACGAACAGGCCGCCGAGGACTATGGCGACGATCAGAGTTATCCGTAGAGCGCGCACGGCTGTCGGTCCCCCCACAAGTAGATCGGCAGGCCGGTCGGCCCGGTTCGGGTCAGGCCGCCCTGGCCTGCCCCGCGAGCCTAACCGGGCCGATCGGACAAACGCCGGGCCGGTTACGTAACTCCTCTGTAACCGATCCGGCGCGTGTTGATCATTATTGATCAGTAGGGGAAGTGGTCCGTCAGCCCAGAGCCCTGCCCAGCACATAGACGGCGGGTGCCGCCAGCGCCAGCGGCAGGGCGACGCCCGCCGTCATGTGCACGAAGCGCGAGGGGTAGTCGTAGCTCGCCACCCGCAGGCCCACCAGGGCGCACACCCCGGCCGCCAGGCCCAGCAGCGCGCCCGTGGCGCCCATGCCGGTCAGCTGGCCGCCCGCGATCCCCGCGCCGGCGGCCGCCACCAGGGCGACGACGGGAGCGGCGAGCGACGGCAGCGGCAGGGCCCGCGCCAGCACGGCCGCGGCCACGCCGGCCGCGCCCACGACCACGGCGTCGGGGTCCGCCGCGAGGTGACCGGCCGCCACCACCGCGAGGGCCGCCGAGGCGGTGGCCGCCGTCAGCCCGTACAGCCGCTCGTCGGGCGAGGCGTGGCTGCGCAGCTGAAGGACGATGACCAGCAGAATCCATACGCCCAGCGTGCCGAGCAGGACGGTCGGCGCCTTGCTCGCGTCCGTGGCCAGCAGTGCCGCGTCGGCGACCACGCCGCCCAGGAACGCCAGCGCGATGCCCTGGCGGGCGGGCCACATGCCGTTCAGCCGGAACCAGCCCGCCGCCGTGACCGCCTGCAGCAGCACCACCGGCACGGCCAGCGCGGCCTCCGCCAGCGGAGCCGCGGCCGCCAGCAGCGCCGCCAGCACGGCCGTGATCAGCGCCGGCCGGAAGCCGGGGGAGACGATCTGCGCCCGGCCCTCGGCCTTCGCCTTCTCGGCGGCCGTCAGGGGTCGCTCGGCGACGGGCGCGGGCTCGGCGTCCAGCTCGGGGTGCGAGGGGTACGACAGCGCGGCCGCGGACGGGGGCATCCCCGCCACGGGCATGGGCTCCGCCACCGGCGCCGGGGTGCCGGTGGAGTGGTACGGCTGCGGCGTCTGCGACCGCGGTGTCTGCGGCTGCGGCCGGTCCCAGGCCGCGGCGCCCGTGCCGCCGCCGGGCCACGGCGCGTCGTGCGCCGGCTCGGCGACCGGCGCCGGCTCCGCCTGCTGCCAGGCCCGGGCGTCCCAGCTCTGGGTCTGCCAGGTCTGCGTGTCCGGCTCGTCGTGCGCCGTGAAGCCGTGCTGCGGCTGCGGCCACGCGGGGGCGGCGGGCTGCGCGGGGGCCTGGTGCTGGTGCGGTGCCTGGTGCTGACCCTGGGAGTGGTGCGGGTCCTGGCCCTGGGGGTCGTAGCCGTAGTCGTACGCCGGCGGGGCCTGCCCGTCGGCCGCCTGGGGGTCGTAGGGCGCGTAGGGCTCGTACGGCGCGTACGGGTCGTGCCGCTCGTACGGCTCGTACGGATTGTGGTGGTGCTGATCGCTCATGCTGCCGGGGTCACCCTCCTGCGAAGGGCGGGAGCACCTCGACCGTGCCGCCCTCGGCCAGTTGGACCGTCGAGTGGTCGCGCGTGCCGACGGGGTCGCCGTCCACGAGGAACGAGCAGCGCGAGAGCACCCGCGCGAACTCCGGCTTCCCCTCGTGCCGACCACGGGCCGCCGCGAGGGCGTCCGCCAGCGTCGACGCGGCGTACGGCTCCTCGGGCGTGCCGGCGGCGGCCTTGGCCGCGGCCCAGTACCGGATGGTGCCGGCCGGTGGTACCGGCGGCCCCGGCTGTGCCGGCAGCCGAGCCGGCCGCGCCGGTCGTGCCGTGTGTGTCGTCGCCACGGCGACCCCTTCCGTTCTTTCCGGCATCTTGCCGTCCTCCATGATGACGGGTGCCGCGCGGGGCGCGGTCCCCAGCCGTTAAAGGTGGGGCCGTGCGGAGGGGTGCTCGCATAGGCTGCCTGTGTGCTGGTACGACTTCTCCGGGCTTATGTGCGGCCCTATTCCGGAGCGATCGCGACGGTTGTTCTGCTGCAGCTCGTGCAGACGCTCGCGACGCTTTATCTGCCCACCCTCAACGCGGACATCATCGACAAGGGCGTCGTCAAGGGCGACACCGGCTACATCCTGGGCACCGGCGGGCTGATGCTCGCCGTGACCCTGGCGCAGATCGTCTGCGCCATCGGCGCCGTGTACTACGGCGCCCGTACGGCCATGGCGGTCGGCCGTGACCTGCGCGGCGAGGTCTTCGACCGCGTGCAGTCCTTCTCCTCGCGGGAGATGGGGCAGTTCGGCGCCCCCTCGCTGATCACGCGCACCACCAATGACGTCCAGCAGGTCCAGATGCTGGTGCTGATGACGTTCACGCTGATGGTCTCGGCGCCGATCATGTGCGTCGGCGGCATCGTGCTGGCGCTCCAGCAGGACGTGCCGCTGTCGGCGCTGCTGCTGGTCATCGTGCCGGTGCTGGCGACCATCGTGAGCGTGATCATCTGGCGCATGCGCCCGGTCTTCCGGGGTGTGCAGGACCGTATCGACGTCGTCAACCGCGTGCTGCGCGAGCAGATCACCGGCATCCGCGTCATCCGTGCGTTCGTCAAGGACACGCACGAGCGGAAACGATTCCGTTCCGCCAACGACGACTTGATGGACGTCTCGCTGCGGGCCGGCCGGCTGATGTCGACCATGTTCCCGTCCGTGATGCTGGTCGTGAACCTCTCCTCGATCGCCGTCGTGTGGTTCGGCGGCCACCGCATCGAGGACGGCGGCATGCAGATCGGCGCGCTCACCGCGTTCCTCAGCTACCTCATGCAGATCCTGATGGCCATCATGATGGCCACCTTCATGTTCATGATGGTGCCCCGCGCCGAGGTGTGCGCCGAGCGCATCCAGGAGGTGCTGACCACCGACTCCAGCGTGGTCCCGCCGCTCGCGCCGGTCACCGAGCTGCGCCGCCGCGGCCACCTGGAGATCAGCGGGGTGGAGTTCCGCTACCCGGGCGCCGAGGAGCCGGTCCTCAAGGACGTCTCCCTCGTCGCGCGGCCCGGCGAGATCACCGCCGTCATAGGCTCCACCGGCAGCGGCAAGTCCACGCTGCTGGGCCTGATCCCGCGCCTGTTCGACGCCACCGCCGGAGCGGTCCTCCTCGACGGCCAGGACGTGCGCGAGCTCGAGCCGGTCCTGCTGTCCGACGCCGTGGGGCTCGTACCGCAGAAGCCGTACCTCTTCTCCGGGACCGTGGCCTCCAACCTGCGCTACGGCCGTCCCGAGGCCACCGACGAGGAGCTCTGGCAGGCGCTGGAGACCGCGCAGGCCCGTGACTTCGTCGAGGCGATGGACGGCATGCTCGACGCGCCCATCGCCCAGGGCGGCTCCAACGTCTCGGGCGGCCAGCGCCAGCGCCTGGCGATCGCGCGGGCCCTGGTCCGCAAGCCCGGGATCTACCTCTTCGACGACTCCTTCTCCGCCCTCGACTACGCCACCGACGCCCGGCTGCGGGCGGCGCTGGCCGACGAGACGCAGGACGCGACGGTGCTCATCGTGGCGCAGCGGGTCTCGACGATCCGCGACGCCGACCGCATCGTGGTCCTCGACGGAGGGCGCGTCGTCGGCACCGGCACCCACACGGAACTGATGGGGACGAACGAGACCTACCGGGAGATCGTGCTCTCCCAGCTCACCGAGGAGGAGGCGGCGTGACGTCCCCCGACAAGCCGGGCGGCGGGCCCGGCGGCAAGCCCGGCGGCGACGCCCAGGGCTCCGGCCAGGGCGCCGGGCAGCGCAGAGGACCGGCCCCCGCGGTCGGCATCGCGCGTTTCATGGGCGGACAGCCGACGGAGAAGTCCATGGACTTCCGCGGCTCCGGCGGCCGCCTGCTGTCCCTGCTGCGCCCCGAGCGCACCGTCATCGCCGTGGCGCTCTTCCTGGGCGTCGCGAGCGTCGCGCTGAGCGTCGTCGGGCCCAAGGTCCTCGGCCACGCCACCGACCTGATCTTCGCCGGTGTCATCGGCCGGCAGTGGGACTCCGGTCTCTCCAAGGCCCAGGTGCTGGAGGGGATACGGCAGCGGGGCGACGGCAAGATCGCCGACCTGCTCTCCGGCGTGGACTTCACCCCGGGCCAGGGCATCGACTTCGACGCGGTCGGCGGGGTGCTGCTGTGGGTGACGCTGATCTACGTCGGCGCCTCGCTGTTCACGTTCATCCAGGCCCGCATCGCCACCAACGTCGTCCAGCGGGCGGTCTTCCGGCTGCGCGAGGACGTCGAGGAGAAGCTGGGCCGGCTGCCGCTGAGCTACTTCGACAAGCAGCAGCGCGGCGAGGTCCTCTCCCGCGCCACGAACGACATCGACAACATCGCGCAGACCCTGCAGCAGACCCTCAGCCAGATCATGACCTCGCTGCTGACGATCGTCGGCGTGCTGTCCATGATGTTCTGGATCTCCTGGCTGCTGGCGCTGGTCGCGCTGGTCACCGTCCCGGTCTCGATCCTCGTGGCGACGAAGATCGGCAAGCGGGCGCAGCCGCAGTTCGTGGCGCAGTGGAAGTCGACGGGCACGCTCAACGCCCACATCGAGGAGATGTACACCGGCCACTCGCTGGTGAAGGTCTTCGGCCGCCAGAAGGAGTCCGCGGAGACCTTCCGCAAGGAGAACGACGACCTCTACGCCGCCGGCTTCAAGGCGCAGTTCATCTCCGGCATCATCCAGCCCGCGATGATGTTCATCGGCAACCTCAACTACGTGCTGGTCGCCGTGGTCGGCGGCCTGCGGGTGGCGAGCGGCTCGCTGTCGATCGGTGACGTGCAGGCCTTCGTCCAGTACTCGCGCCAGTTCAGCCAGCCGCTCACGCAGGTGGCGTCCATGGCCAACCTGGTGCAGTCGGGCGTCGCCTCGGCCGAGCGGGTCTTCGAGCTGTTGGACGCCGAGGAGCAGTCCCCGGACGCCGCCGACGCCATCGTCCCGGAGCGGGTGCGCGGCGAGGTTTCCTTCGAGAAGGTCTCCTTCCGCTACGAGCCGGACAAGCCGCTCATCGAGGACCTGTCGCTGACCGTGCGGCCGGGTCAGACGGTCGCCATCGTCGGGCCGACCGGCGCGGGCAAGACCACGCTGGTCAACCTGCTGATGCGGTTCTACGAGGTGGGCGGGGGCCGCATCACGCTCGACGGCACGGACACCGCCGCCATCTCGCGCGAGGAGCTGCGCTCCCACATCGGCATGGTGCTGCAGGACACCTGGCTCTTCGGCGGCACGATCGCGGAGAACATCGCCTACGGCGCCGCCGACGACATCTCGATGGACAAGATCGTCGAGGCGGCGCGGGCGACCCACGTCGACCGCTTCGTGCGCACCCTGCCCGACGGCTACGACACGGTCATAGACGAGGAGGGCTCGAACGTCAGTGTGGGCGAGAAGCAGCTGATCACCATCGCCCGCGCCTTCCTCGCCGAGCCCGAGATCCTGATCCTGGACGAGGCGACGAGCTCGGTCGACACCCGCACCGAGGTGCTCATCCAGCAGGCCATGGGCCGCCTGCGGACCGGCCGCACCAGCTTCGTCATCGCGCACCGCCTGTCCACCATCCGGGACGCCGACGTCATCCTGGTGATGGAATCCGGCCGGATCGTGGAGCAGGGCACGCACGACGCGCTGCTGGCGGCGGGCGGCGCGTACGCCCGTCTGTACGAGGCGCAGTTCGCCCAGCCGGTGGCGGAGGAAGTGCGCTAGGCGCCGTACACACGCACCGAGCGACCGGGGGGCTTCCGTTTCGGAGGCCCCCCGTGCCGCTGGCCGGACGGGCCTGCGCCGGGGCAGACTGGTCCCATCCGAGAGCCGCGGGGAGCCGTCAAGAGTGGGGTGCGATCACCACTCGAAGTGATCGACGAAACACAAGGTCGTGCAAAATCGTCGGCACCTCCGAAAGTCGGGTGGGTTATTCTGCTGGGCAGAGAGGATCCGGGCAGAGTAGCCCCCGGGTCCTTTTGTGCATTCGGACGACGAGCAGTGCCCCAACCGTCCTCGCAGGGACCGAGGAGGAACCGACGTAATGGGCGAGCGAAGCGCACGACAAGAGACCGATCCCCGTGCCGGCCGTACGGGGCCGACGACGACCGAGGCGGGTGGCGGCCGATGAGCTCCCTGCTGCTCCTGACCAACGCGCTCCAGCCGTCGACCGAGGTGCTGCCCGCGCTCGGCCTGCTGCTGCACAGCGTGCGCGTGGCCCCCGCCGAGGGCCCGGCCCTGGTGGAGACCCCCGGCGCCGACGTCATACTGATCGACGGCCGCCGTGACCTGCCGCACGTCCGCAGCCTCTGCCAGCTCCTGCGCTCCACCGGCCCCGGCTGCCCGCTGCTGCTCGTCGTCACCGAGGGCGGCCTGGCCGCCGTCACCGCCGACTGGGGCGTCGACGACGTCCTGCTCGACACCGCCGGACCCGCCGAGGTCGAGGCCCGGCTCCGGCTGGCCATGGGTCGCCAGCAGATCACCATGGACGACAGCCCCATGGAGATCCGCAGCGGCGACCTCTCCGTGGACGAGGCGACCTACAGCGCCAAGCTCAAGGGCCGGGTCCTGGACCTGACCTTCAAGGAGTTCGAGCTGCTGAAGTACCTCGCCCAGCACCCCGGCCGGGTCTTCACCCGTGCCCAGCTGCTCCAGGAGGTCTGGGGCTACGACTACTTCGGCGGCACCCGCACCGTGGACGTCCACGTACGGCGGTTGCGGGCCAAGCTCGGCCCCGAGCACGAGTCGCTGATCGGCACCGTCCGCAACGTCGGCTACCGCTTCGTGGTGCCCGAGAAGGCGCCGGAGAAGGCGTCGGGGAAGTCCTCGGAGAAGCCCTCGGAGAAGGTGCCGGAGAGGATCGACCGCCCGGGGGACGGGTCCGCGGCGAAGGACGCCGACGGGCGGGCCCGGCCGGGGGCGGCGGAGCGTGTCGAAACCGAGGCCGTACGCCCGGTGAAACGGTAGGTGGACCCGCGTAGACTGCCGCGCGTGGCCAAGGTGACGCGGGACGATGTGGCGAGACTTGCGGGGACGTCGACCGCGGTCGTCAGCTATGTCATCAACAATGGACCGCGTCCGGTGGCGCCGGCGACGCGGGAACGGGTGCTGGCGGCGATCAAGGAGCTGGGGTACCGCCCCGACCGGGTCGCCCAGGCGATGGCGTCGCGACGGACGGACCTCATAGGCCTGATCGTCCCTGACGCGCGCCAGCCCTTCTTCGCGGAGATGTCGCACGCGGTCGAGCAGGCGGCGGCCGAGCGCGGCAAGATGGTCCTCGTCGGGAACTCCGACTACCTCGACGAGCGCGAAGTGCACTATTTGCGCGCTTTCTTGGGTATGCGCGTCTCGGGCCTGATCCTGATCAGCCAGGGACCGAGCGAGACCGCGGCGCTGGAGATCGACGCCTGGGACGCCCGCGTGGTCCTGATGCACCGCAGGCCCGACGCCATCGACGACGTGGCCGTGGTCACGGACGACGTCGGCGGCGCCCAGCTCGCCACCCGCCACCTCCTCGAGCACGGCCACCCCTACGTGGCCTGCCTCGGCGGCACGGAGGAGACCCCCACGGTGGGCGACCCCGTCACCGACCACGTCGAGGGCTGGCGGCGCGCCATGCGCGAGGCCGGCAAGTCCATCGAGGGCCGGCTCTTCCCCGCCCCGTACAACCGCTACGACGCCTACAAGGTCGCCCTCGAGCTGCTGGCCGGACCCAACCGGCCGCCGGCCCTGATGTGCGCCACCGACGACCAGGCCATCGGCGTCCTGCGCGCCGCCCGCGAGCTGCGCATCGACGTGCCGGGCGAGCTGGCCGTCGCCGCGTTCGACGACGTGAAGGAGGCGGCCCTGACGGATCCGCCCCTGACCACCGTCGCCTCGGACCGCCAGGCCATGGCCCGCTCGGCGGTGGACCTGGTCCTGGACGACGGGCTGCGGGTGGCCGGCAGCAGGCGCGAGCGCCTGAAGCAGTTCCCGTCCCGGCTGGTCATCCGCAGGTCCTGCGGCTGCGGCGGCTGACGCCGCCCGACGGGCAGGGGGCAGGACGGTGTTTATCCGGTACGAACGCGCTTTTGCTCACCTTTTCAGGGCGCACTCAGACTGTTCTCATGAACCCGGAGCACAGTCATAGACATGACGGAAACCCCTGACGCCCACCAGCAGCCGCAGCCACGGCCCTACCCGGCGCCCCCGGCGTACGCCCCGTACGCCCACGTCGCCGGGCCCGCACCGGCCGCGGCGCCGGAGCCCCACGCCCACCGCGCGCCCCGGGCCCGCCGCCCGGTGACGCTGATCGCGGCCTGCGCCCTCGTCGCGGCCCTGGTCGGCGGCGGCTCCGCCGCGCTCGTCGGCGAGCTGACCGGCGGTTCCCACGGCGGCGACCGGGCCACGCCCGTGCAGAACGTCTCCGCCAAGGGCAGCGGCGTCGCGGCCGTGGCGGGCGCCGTCAGCCCCAGCATCGTGGAGATCAAGGCCGCCACCGGCACCGGTCAGTCCACCGGCTCCGGCGTGATCGTCACCGGCTCCGGCGAGGTCGTCACCAACAACCACGTCGTCTCCGGCGCCGACACCGTCCAGGTCACGCTCAGCGACGGCACGGCGAAGACCGCCAAGGTCGTCGGCACCGACCCGGACAAGGACCTCGCCCTGATCAAGATCCAGGGCGGCAAGGGCCTCAAGGCCGCCACCCTCGGCGACTCCGGCAGGCTCAAGGTCGGCGAGCAGGTCGTCGCCATCGGCTCCCCCGAGGGCCTCACCGGCACCGTGACCAGCGGCATCATCTCCGCCCTCAACCGCGACGTCACCGTCTCCAAGGAGGAGGGCCGCGGCAAGCAGCAGCGCGGCGTCCCGCAGTGGCCGTTCGAGTTCGGCGGCAACCAGTACAACGGCGACACGGGCTCGTCCAAGACGACGTACAAGGCCATCCAGACGGACGCCTCGCTGAACCCCGGCAACTCCGGCGGCGCGCTCATCAACATGAGCGGCGAGATCATCGGCATCAACTCGGCGATGTACGCCTCCGGTTCGGGCAGCGGCTCGAGCGACTCCGCGGGCAGCGTGGGGCTCGGCTTCGCCATCCCGGTCAACACCGTCAAGGCGGACCTGGCCAAGCTCCGCGCGGGCGGCGTCGGCGGCTGAGCCGCCGGACCCGTTCCCGCCGACCGGTCGCGTGCGACGCTGAGAGCGTCCGCCGCCCATGACGCACACCCGTGAGGTACCGCCGATGAGCCCCGCCGAGCACGGCGACCAGCCCGCCCGCATCCTGATCGTGGACGACGAGCCCGCCGTCCGCGAGGCGCTGCGCCGCAGCCTCGTGTTCGAGGGCTACGCGACGGAGTCCGCCGTCGACGGGCTGGACGCGGTCGAGAAGGTGGGGACGTACGACCCGGAGCTGATCGTCCTGGACGTGCTGATGCCGCGCATGGACGGCCTCACCGCCGCCCGGCGGCTGCGCGCCTCCGGGGTGACCGTGCCGATCCTGATGCTGACCGCACGCGACACCGTGGGGGACCGGGTCACCGGACTCGACGCCGGCGCCGACGACTACCTGGTCAAGCCCTTCGACCTGGACGAGCTGCTGGCCCGCATCCGCGCCCTGCTGCGCCGCAGCTCCTACGCGGCGCCCGCCCAGGCCACGGCCGACGCCCGGACGCTCGCCTACGCCGACCTGCGCATGGACCTGGCGACCCGCGAGGTGACGCGCGGCGAACGCCCGGTGGGGCTGACGCGCACGGAGTTCACGCTGCTGGAGCTGTTCATGGCCCACCCCCGGCAGGTGCTGACCAGGGAGCAGATCCTGAAGTCGGTGTGGGGCTTCGAGTTCGAGCCCTCGTCCAATTCGCTGGACGTGTACGTGATGTACCTGCGCCGCAAGACGGAGGCGGGTGGGGAACCGAGGCTGGTGCACACCGTGCGCGGGGTGGGATACGTCCTACGAGCGGACGGCGGAGCCGAATGATCACGAGATTCCGGCGGCTGCCGCTGCGCTCGCGGCTGGCGCTGCTGACCGCCGCCGCCGTGGCCGTCGCGGTCGCCGTCGCGGCCATCGCGTGCTGGCTGGTCACCCGGCAGGAGCTGGAGCACCAGCGGGACACGACGCTGACCAGCGTGCGGGCGGACGACACCACCGTGAAGGGGCTGCTGCGCAGCTGCGGCACCGCGCCCACCGGCCCGTCCGCCCTCTTCCGCCCCTACACGGTGCAGATCATCACGAGCGAGGGCTTCATCTGCAGCACGGTCGGCACCTCCCCGATCAAGGTGGAGGCCGACGACCTCCTCGTCGCCCGGCAGCAGCGGGGGCAGGCGCTGCACGACGCCCGGGCGGACGACGGCACCTCGATGCGCGTCGCCACGTCCCCGGGCCCGGTGCCCGGCACCGCCGTGTCCATCGCGCAGCCGCTCAGCGAGATCGACCGGCCGCTGAACGCGCTGGCCATCGTGCTGGCGGCGGTGGCCGGGTTCGGGGCCCTGGGGGCCGCGACGGCCGGACTGTGGGTCGCCCGGGCCGGGCTCAAGCCCGTGGACCGGCTCACCGGCGCCGTCGAGCACATCGCGCGCACGGAGGACCTGGCCGTCCGCATCCCCGTCGAGGGCGAGGACGAGATCGCGCGGCTCTCGGCGTCCTTCAACGCCATGACCGCCGCCCTCGCCTCCTCGCGCGACCGCCAGCAGCAGCTCATCGCGGACGCCGGGCACGAACTGCGCACCCCGCTGACGTCGCTGCGGACGAACATCGACCTGCTGGTGCGGAGCGAGGCGACCGGCCGGGCGATCCCGGCGGAGGACCGCAAGGAGCTGCTGGAGAGCGTCACGGCGCAGATGGCCGAGCTGGCCGGACTGATCGGCGACCTGCAGGAACTGTCCCGCCCGGACGGCCCGAGCGGCGGCGGCCCGCTGCAGGTGATCGCGCTGCACGAGGCCGTCGGGCGGGCGCTGGGCCGGGCGCGGCTGCGGGCCGCCGGAGCGGACCTGTCGATCGACGCGGAGCTCGGCAGCTGGTACGTACGCGCCGAACCGGCCGCGCTGGAGCGGGCGGTGGTCAACCTCCTGGACAACGCCGTGAAGTTCAGCTCTCCGGGTGGTGTGATCGAGGTGCGCCTGGTGAATGGTGAACTGACCGTTCGCGACCACGGACCGGGCATTCCGGCCGACGAACTCCCGCACGTGTTCGACCGTTTCTGGCGCTCGCCGACCGCCCGCAGCCTGCCCGGCAGCGGCCTGGGCCTGGCCATCGTCGCCCATACGGTCCGGCAGGCGGGCGGCGAGGTCACGCTGGCCCCGGCCGAGGACGGCGGCACCATCGCCTCCGTCCGGCTGCCGGGCGCGGCGACGGAGCCGCCCCGGCTGTGAGCCGTGGCGTTCTGGTCTTATGAGCCGATCGGCAGCCCGGCGGCCGTCAGCTCCACCCGGATGCCGTCACGCTGCACCGTCACCGCGTGCAGGTGCAGGTCGTCGGCCTGTTTCGGGAGGCGGAAGGACAGCGCGAGCCGGTCGGCGAGCGCGGGCGGCTGGAGACGGGTCAGGGCGGTGATCAACTGCGGGTCGATGCCGAGCCGTTCCAGCAGCCAGGGGTTGTCGAGCACCACGTCGACGAGATTGACCTTCGTGAGCCGCTCGACGAAGCGCGGCGCGCCCGTCAGCTCGTGCAGCCGCTCCTCGCTGCGCAGGGCGAGGGCGACGTCCTCCTCGCTCACCCCGAGCCGGGCGGCGATGGCCGGCACGGACAGCAGCGCCTTCACTCGGGCGGCGTCGCGGCTGAGGAGCTCGGCCGCCTCGGGGTGCAGGGTGAGCGTGCGGCCCTCGCCCGGACCGGGCCGGTAGGTGGCGACGCGGGGGAGGTCCAGGCTCATGTCATCGACGGCGGTGGAGACGGCCCGGTCGCCGTCGCGCCGCAGCCGGGCCCGGGCCCGCAGGACCAGATCCTGCCCGGCGACGGACAGCCGCCCCTTGGCGCCGATGGTGTTGCCGCCGAGGTCGCTGAATCTGACCTGGGAGGCGCCGAGCTCGCGGTTCATGTCGTCGAAGGCCAGCAGGACGTTGCCCTCGAGCCGGCCGACGACGGCCCCGTGGATGCCGGCCGGCAGGCTGCCGGTGAGCCGGATGTCGCGGGCGCTCGCCCGCACCTTGGCGAGCGAGACCCGGTCGGCGGCGACGTCGGGGACGGTGACGTCGACCTGCCGCAGGCGCTTGGTCAGCACCTGGGTGAGGAAGGGGAACCCCCGGATGTCCACCTGCGGCTGGGCCTCGAGGTGCAGCGCCTGCTGCAGCTTCTGCTGGGCCTTCTTCTCGGCGTACATCACCGCGCAGCGGTCCGCGAGGAGGAGGAAGGCGGTGCCGAAGAGGAGGGCGAGGAGGAGCTTGGTGGCCCGGCGGTAGGTCCGCAGGGGGCTGGGCGGGCGGCCTCGGCCGCGACCGCGGCGTTGTCTGCGGGCGGCGTGCCGGCGGGGGCGGGGCGCCGGCGGCGGTGACGGTGGCCGGGGGTGGTCCGGGGACCGGTTCGAGGACCGGATCGGCGACTTCGTCGAGTAAGAGGGGCGGTTCGACGGGTTGCTCGTACTCGGGGTCGGCGAATGACACCAGGTCATCGTGGTGGCCGGTGGGGTGGGCGGATATGCCGGTGGGGGTCCGCATCGCTCTATCCCAACACGGCGAATGCCCTCGAACGCAAGGGTTACTCCCGGTACTTGCGGATTACTTGCACCGGTTCGAACGTGCGTCTTAGCATCAATACGAGCAAAAAGCGGGGCGGTTTTCGGCCGTTGGGCCGGTGTTTTCCCCCTCCGCCGACCGGGCCCTCTAGCGTGGCCCCATGACACGCGCTCGGGGGAGTCGCGACGACCACGCGACATGTGCGGCGGCGGTGGGCCCGAATGAAGGCTCGAATGTGCTCGAATCTCTGCGCGAGCACCCCATAGGATTCCACATCAAGATCAATAACTCGCGAACGCCGTTGTCGCCCGAATCGTCGTAGACCCCGACGAGGCGGGCCGGGACGGCGGCGCAGGGGAGGGAATCCTGATGACGTCATCCCGTTTCGGTCGTCGCGCCGCGGGCGCCGCGGCCGCCGTCGTCCTGGCCGGCGCCGCCGCGCTGACCAGCGCGTCTCCGGCTGCCGCCAAGGGCTACGACCTGGCGTTCGACAGCGGCTCGCCGACCGGACAGAACGCCCTGGCGGCGAAGGTCACATACTCGTGCGACGAGCACAACGACAACGCGCTCGTCGTCAACGCCACCAAGCTCAACGTCACCGGCCACGACGAGTCGAACGCCGCCGGACTCATCAAGGCCGACAAGCTCACCTGCGACTACACCCGCCACAGCACCACGGTGACGCTGCGCACGCAGACCGGCTCGCGGTTCGCGAAGGGCGACCGGGTGAAGTTCACCGTCTTCTACTTCGACGGCGACGGCTTCATCTCCTTCAAGCAGGACAAGGTCGTCGCCCTCTAGCCGTCGCCCTGTCGCCATGGGCGGGCGGTTCCGGGCGATTCGCTCACCGTTTGCCCGTACGCACCGCGCCCGCGCTCGCCGTGACCACCATGGCGATCGCGGCGCACTGCGGCAGCGACAACCCCTGGCCCAGCACCAGATAGCCCGCCAGCGCGGCGACGGCCGGCGCCAGGGCCGTCAGCACCGCGAACGTCGCGGTGGGCAGCCGACGCAGGGCGAGCAGCTCCAGGGCGTAGGGCACGCCCGAACTCATCACCGCGATCGCCAGGCCCAGGCCGAGCACCGCCGGTTCCAGCAGCGTCCCGCCCGATGTGCCGGCACCGAGCGGCAGGGCGACCAGCGCGGCCACGGTCATCGCGATCGCCAGACCGTCCAGCCGCGGGAAGCGGGCGCCCGCACGGGCGTTGAGCACGATGTACGCCGCCCACATCGCCCCCGCGCCCAGCGCGAAGGCCACACCCCCGGCGTTGAGCTCGCCGAAGCCGCCGCGGCCCAGCAGGAAGACCCCGGCCAGTGCGAGGGCCGCCCACAGCAGGCCGGCGACGCGGCGCGAGGCGACGACCGACAGCAGCAGCGGCCCGAGCACCTCCAGGGTGACCGCCGCCCCCAGCGGGATACGGTCGATCGCCTGGTAGAAGAGGATGTTCATGCCGCCGAGGGCCAGGCCGAACGCGCCGGCCACCGCCCAGTCCGCGCGCGAGTACCCCCGCAGCCGGGGCCGGGTGACGACCAGCAGCACCAACGCGGCCAGCGTCACCCGCAGCGCGACCGTGCCGAGCGCCCCTGCCCGCGGGAACAGCAGCGCGGCGAACGCCGACCCGAACTGGACGGACACCGTCCCGGCCAGGACGAGGCCGACGCCGCCGAGCGTGCCGCGCCCGGCTGCATGGCGAAGGACGACGGGCGCTGCCGCCGTCGCGGAGGAGGTGGGTGCGTGCGCGGTGGATGTCATGCCCCCACGCTAGAAACCCGGCCACGCCCGTGGGAAATGCCTCTTGCCGTGCGGTTATGCTTCCGAGGCATGACCATCGAGCTGCGGCACCTGCGGGCCTTCCTCGCCATCGCCGAGGCGGGCACCATCACTCGCGCCGCTGCCCGCCTCCACCTCACCCAGCCGGCGCTCTCCCGCACCCTGCGCCAGCTCGAGGACCACCTGGGCGCCCGCCTCGTCGACCGCTCCACGCACCACCTCGAACTGACCCCCGAAGGCCGCACCTTCCGCGGCCGGGCCCAAGCCGCCCTCTCCGCCGTCGAGACCGCCCTCGACCCCCGAGGGCTGACCAACCGGCCCCTGCGCCTGGGCCACACCTGGGCGGCGCTCGGCGACCATACCGTCCCCCTGCTGCGCCGCTGGGACGAGACGCACCCCGGCATCCCGCTGGAACTGCTCCGCGTCGACGACCGCACGGCCGGTCTCACCCAGGGCAAGGTCGACGCGGCCCTGCTGCGCGGTGCGGTCACCTCGCCCGGGCTGCGCACCGAGCCGCTGCTGTCGGAGACGCGGGTGGTGGTCATGCCGGCCGACAGCCCGCTGGCGGAGCTCCCCGAGGTCACCCTGGCGGACCTCGCCGACCGTCCGATCGCCCTCAACACCGTCTCCGGCACCACGACCATGGACCTCTGGCCGCCGGCGGCCCGGCCCGTCGCGACCATCGAGGTGACCAACACCGACGAGTGGCTCATGGTCATCGCCGCCGGCCGCGCCGTCGGGGTCTCCACGTCGGCCACCCCGAGCAACCACATGCACCCCTCGCTGGTCTACCGCCCGCTCGCGGACGCGCCGACCGTCCCCGTCGTCCTCGCCTGGCGCGAGGGGCTGGGACACCCGGCCCTCCCCGACCTGGTGGCCCTCGCCCACCGGATCCTCGCGACGGGAAAGCCCTGAGCCCTTTGTGGCGGTGGCGCGTTGTCGTGGTGGCGCGCTACCAGCGCAGGGCGGTGAAGTCGACGGGCTGGGGCTCGAGCGCCTGGGTGCGCGCCGTCAGGCCTCGCAGCCGCCGGGCCATCTCCGGCGCGGGCAGCCGCTTGCGGTCGCCGTGGCCCGGCAGTACCCACTCGAAGCGCAGCCTCTCGGCCGTACGGGCCAGGGAGGCGGCGAGCTCCGTGATCGAGTACCAGACCACGCTCTCCGCCACCTCCAGGTCGCCCGTCGTACGCGACCAGTAGAAGCTGTCGCCGGTGAAGCAGTACCGCTCGTCGGCCACGTAGAGCACGCTGCCGAGCGTGTGCCCCGGGAGCGGGTGGACCACCACCCCCTCGGCGATCTCGACGGGATCGGTCCCGCGCAGAACGTGGTCGGCGTCGGGGGACGCGTCGAGGTCGCCCTCATGGATCCACAGCCGGGCGCCGAACCGGTCCGCGTACTGGCGTCCGTGCGCCGCGTGGTCCCGGTGGGTGAGCAGGACGTCGGTGACGGGCCCGGCGCTCGCCGCCTCGTAGCGGTCCGCCAGGGCGGCGCTCCAGCGCGGGGTGTCGATCATCATCGTGGTGCCGGACGGCCGCCGCAGCAGATACGCGTTCGCGGCGGCGGTGTGGGGCGAGTTGTGCCCGCAGAGGGAGACGGTGTCGTCGAGGGCGAGGGGGAACGGGTCCAGGGCGGGGTCGAGGCGGTGTTCGGTGTGGCGGATGGAACGGGTGTGGCAGGCGTACGCCGCCGTGTGCAACTGCCGCACCTCCTCCTCGGTGCGCGGCTGACGGACCACTTCGGCGCGCCCGTCCACCTCCGCGATGAGGTCCGGCGCGAGCTGCCGGGCGACGTCGCAGTTGGTGCAGCGGGAGTCGACGTACCAGCCGGTGGCCGGGGCTGACTCGATGTTCACGGGAAGCTCCTCCTCGGCGTGCGGGTCGCGTGGTGGCCGCACGCACCACTCAGTGATAACTCCCGCCGTCCGCAAAGAGGAAGAGCCGCCCGCCTTGTGCTTTACGCCCCGATCGTCTCTCTCCGATCGGCCGCGATCAGCCCGGGCTGCCGGTCAGGCGCCGGCCGGGGTCACCCATTCGACGAGCTCGACCACGACTCCGTTGGGGTCGGTGACCAGGAAGAGCCGCTCGCCCCAGGGCTCCTCGCGCAGCGGCATCGTGATGGTGACGCCCTCGGCGCGCAGCCGGCGCTCCTGCTCCTCGATGTCGGTCACGGTGAACACCACGATCAGGCCGGAGGCGCGCTGGTCGCGCTGCTCGACGGGCAGTACGGGTATGCCGCGCCGCAGCAGGACCAGGTCGACGGCCGTGTCCTCGCGGGACAGCGAGACGAAGCCGTCCGCGGCCATGACCTCCGCATAGCCGAAGTGCGTGATGAAGAAGTCCCGGGAGGCGGCCACGTCGTCGACGGTCAGGGACACGGCGGAAGCGGTGATGTTCATGGGGCTCCTCGGATTCGTGCACGCTGAGCAAACTTGCTACCGACGTAAACTTAAGCCAAGCGCAGTGGGTGCGTCAAGCGAAAAGATACGTCGGATGTAAGATTTCTCCATGCGCAGCGAACCCATGGGCCTCCGGGAGTCCAAGAAGCAGGAGACCCGGCAGTCGATCTCCGCTCACGCGACCAGGCTCTTCATCGAGCAGGGCTTCGAGAGCACCACCATCGCCGAGATCGCCGCCGCGGCCCGGGTCGCGAAGAAGACCGTCACCAACTACTTCCCGCGCAAGGAGGACCTGGCCCTCGACCACCACGAGGAGTTCGTGACGAGCCTGGCCCAGGCCGTCGCCGACCGCGACCCCGGCGAATCGGCGCTGGACTCGCTGCGCCGCGCCTTCGACGGCGCCGTCCAGGACCAGGACCCCGTCGCGGGCTTCGCCGGCCCCGACTTCTCCCGCATGATCGCCGACAGCCCGACCCTCACGGCACGGGTTCGCGACCTCCACGACCAACGCGAGGAAGCCCTCGCCCAGGCCCTGGCGGCCGCCACCGGCGCCGACCCCGGCGACATCGTCCCCAGGGCCGCGGCGGCCCAACTCGGCGCCGCTCACCGGGTCCTGTTCCAGCGGATCCAGGAACTCACCCTCGCCGGGTGCGACAACGCCCGGATCGCCGTCCACGTCGCCGCGGACGCCGCCCGGGTCTTCGGGCTCCTCGAGCCGTCCCTCGCCCACTACGCCACCCGGGCCGAGTGACCCGCCCGAGGCCGGAACGGCCCTGATCCCGCCCGGTTCCGCTACCTGCCCGGTTCCGGCCGGCCGAGCCGCTTCTCCAGCCAGGCCACGTCCCAGAATGCGCCGAACTTCCGCCCGACCTGCTCCATCACCCCGGCCGGGCGGAAACCGAATCGTTCGTGCAGTCGCATGGACGCCGCGTTGGGCTGGGTGATGCCCGCGTACGCCCGGTGGACGTCCTCGGTGGCGAGGGCCTCGAAAAGGGCGTCGTAGAGCAGACCGCCGAGGCCTCGGCCCGTATGGCCGGGGGCGAGGTAGACGCTGGTCTCGACCGACGTCTCGTAGGCCTGCTTGTCGCGGAAGGGGCCGCTCGTGGCGTAGCCGAGGACCGTGCCGGCCTCCTCGGCGACCAGGAGCCGGTGGCGGCCGGTCGCGGGGTGGGCGTCCAGCCATGCGCGGCGGGCGTCGACGTCGACGGGGGCGATGTCGAAGGTGACGGGCGTGTGGACCACGTAGTGGTTGTAGATGCCGGTGAGGGCGACGAGGTCGTCGTACACCCCCGGCCGGACCCGTATCGCCGTCGTGCCGTCGCGCATCGGTGCTCCCTTGCCCTCGTCCTGGCGCCGGACGCTACCGGGAGTCTGTTACGCGTACGTGTCGGACATCGCTGGCGGCTATCCGAGATCCAGCGGGTCCGGAAGCGAGATCACCCGGCTGCCCGCCACGTCGAGATCGATGGTGCCGTCGGCGTGGGCGTCCACCAGGATCAGGTGGACGTCGACGTCGGCCTGGGCCGGTGCCGCCAGCATGGCGCCGGCCACGCAGAGCAGGGCGGTGGCGGTGAGGGTGGTCAGGGCGCGGTGGAAGAGTTTCATGCGGTGCTCTCTACCGGCGTGGAACCCCTCCCAAGCCTCCTCCGCGCACGAGCGCCACCCCGCACCCCCACGCGCCCTGCCGCCACCCCTCCCCGCCCGGATCAGGCGTCGTCGCCCCGGAGCGACGCCGGGCGCGGTCGATTTGCCGGGGCGGGGATCCGTAGAAGACTGGAAGTGACGACCCGAGCGGTCGACCCGGGTGAGTTGGGGGGTCGACATGTCTTCTCGGCCGGAGAGACACGCCGCCACCGAGGCTTCGCTGCTGCCGGTTCCGCGTGTGAAGCGAGCGGCGGTTCTGACGGGGCTCGCTGCCCTGGCGTTGTTGTTCGCGGTGCACGCGGTCGGGATGCGAAAGCCCGCCTGGCACGTCACGGGTGACTGGTGGGGGCCTTTCGAGGGGCTTTTCGCGTTCGTGATGCAGTGCGTCGCCGGGGTGGCGCGCCTGGTGACGATCGGCAAGGACGGGGCGCCGCTGAGCGTGCGCTTCGGGTGTCTGCTGCTCCTCCTGCTCACGTTCGTGTTCTGGCGTCGGTGGATGCTCGCCCGCAACGCGCACCGGCCCGGTCCGGTCGATGTGCAGAAGCTCGTCGCGTCGAGCCCGGAAGTCGAGCAGGAACTCGAGGGGTTGACCGCCCAGCTGCGCAAATATCTTTCGGAGACCAATCTCTATCCGCCGAGCGCCCTGCCTGCCGAAACCCCTGCCGAGAACTTCATCGACCTGCTCGGGGACGTGGACCTCGAACCGAAGAAGTTCGGCACGAGTCTGCTCCGGCTCTTCAGCCGGCTTCGACCCAAGATCGCCTACACGGTGCGCGGGGTGTTGCGGGCCCGGGCCCGCGAGCCGCGGTGCGGGATGACCATCACGGTCACGTCCTATGCCATGCGGGGCAGCCGTACGGAGACGCTGTGGGGCGATACGTGGGACGACGTGGTGAGGACGGGCGGGAACTGGGTCATGGCCGCGATCGTGCCCGTGACGCGGGCGGGCAGGCGGCCGCCCTGGCAGGAATGGCACGGGCGGGACCTGGATCCCGAGTTGTTCGCCGCCTATCAGGAGGGGCGTCGCCTCAGCAGGGAACGGAAGTTCGACGACGCCCTGGACCGCTATTACGCCGCTCTCCGGCTCGACCCCTCGAACCTGTACCTGCGCACCCAGATCGCGGGCATACAGGAGAAGCTCTGGCTGCACCTCGACGCTCTTGAGACGTACTACGGTGCGATGCTGCTGGACGGGTGCACGAATCGACAGCGGGAACAGCGTCTGGCGATGAGATACGGCGACCCCCGGCGATTCTTCCGGAGACGGTACCGGTGGTGGAGCAAAGGCCTGTTGGAGGTCCGGTACCGCTACGCCGTCGTTCTGGGTGTCGGCGAACAGACCGCCCGGCAGTGGTGCGTGAGTTCTTCGGACAACGGCCACTTCCCACGGCGGGCCTGCGCCCGTGACCAGATCCGCGCAGCGATGGCGCCGGCCTTCGCCGACCGCTACTGGCGGGCTTTCAGAGGATGGACCAGTGGCCGGACGGAGGCGACGGAAAGGGAAAGGATCACGGCCTGGCTGATGGAAGCCCTCCAGGAGGAGCGGGCGACGTGGCTCGTACGCCTCATCTTCCAGCGTGCCTGCCTCGAGGAGATGCGACAGCTCGCCCGGGACTCGCCCTGGGCCACGCTGCTCCCCTTCGTGGGCGCGCGACATCGGGGAACCCTCACCCGGGCCTCGCTCCGGCTCAACGTCAAGGTGTGGGCGCCTCTGCGGCTGTCCTGGGCGTACTACGAGAGGGACGGGCCGCGCGGCCCGGACGGGAAGATCAGGCCCTTGGCGGCAGCGTCGTCGACGCCGGCGTGGATCGGCGACGTGCGTACGCTCGACCAGCGGGTCCAGCACCTCCTCGACCGGCCGATACCCCACTGGCTGAAGCGGCGGCTCCCGCGCCCCCGCAGGCCCTGGCAGGACAGCTACAACGCGGCCTGCGTCTACGCCGCCGCCATGGGCCACCCGAAATTCTCCAAGGACGGTGAACGGCTCGCGGCCCTGGCCGTGGAAGAGCTCGAGGACGCCGCGAGAACGGGCAGGAGCGGTTCCTACTCCCTCAGACGCTCGTGGCTCCTGATCCAGGACCCCGACCTGACCGAACTGCGCCGTAGCCCGCGGTTCATTCGGTTCGAGCGGGAGACCTACCCCCACGCCTTTCCCGACCACAAGCGTCCCGAAAAGCCCGTGGCGGCCGAACTCAGGGCCTATCACCGTCGGCTTCTCCAGAACGCGGCGAGGGTCATGGAGCACACCTGGCGCGACAGGGGTAATCAGCTGCTCACCGGAGCGGACACGGTGGCCCACTGGTTCAGCAGCGACCGCGAGGCCTGGGAGTGCGTCTACCAGCTCGTCAGGAACGGCGGCAACGACTGGCGTGACCGGCAGAGACTGCTGCGGGTGATACGGGACATCGCCGTCGCCGACCTGCCGATCCGGCATGGGCTGCCGCCTGGTCTGCCCGAGCTGGACGACCTTCTGGACGAGGCCTCGTGGGCCGACCCCGCCGGGGCCGAGGACCGGGTCGTGACCACCACGCGGACGACGGAGGAGCGCCTTGAACACGTGAGGTGGGACCTTGAGCCCGACGAGAGGGAGGCGGACTGGGCGCCCGAGCTCTCCCCGATCCGGTGCAGCGAGGAGTGGTACGCCGCCGTGAGGAAGGACCAGGACGTCTCGCGGCTGCCGACGCGGCGCGCGGCCTGGCAGGTGGTGTGCCGGGACTACGAATGCGCATGGCGCGCTCTGGACGATCAGCTCGACCCGTACGGGGATCCCGCGGCTCTTCTCCGGGCGCTGAACGGCTTCCGGAGGCCGCGGCGGGCCGCGTACGGTCTCACCGCCGCTGAACCGTGAGGCACCCGCTCGCCGCGCGCGCGGCGAGCGGGCGTCTCAGGGAGTTACTTCACCACCGTGATGCGCTCCGCCTTCGGCGGGGCCAGCGGGGACTCCTTGGAGGAGTGGGCCTGCAGGTAGGCGACGAAGACGTCGAGGTCCGAGGCCGCGACGAGCTTGTTGGTGCCCTCCTTGAAGGCGGGGAAGCCGTCGCCGCCGCCCATCAGGAACTCGTTGCCCGCGACACGGTAGGTCTTGGCGGGGTCGATGGGGGTGCCGTTCAGCTTGACGGAGGAGGCGACGACGCGGTCGGCGCCCTTCTTCGTCAGGTCAAGGGTGTAGGTCAGGCCCTTGCTGACCTGCAGGATCTTGGGGCTGGGCTCGTTGGGGCCGCTGACCTGCTGCTTCAGGACGGCGATGACCTGGGCGCCGGTGAGGTCCTTGAGCTGCATGAGGTTGGTGAAGGGCTGGACCGTGAAGGCCTCGCCGTAGGTCACCACGCCGTCGCCCTCGTTGCCGGAGGCCTTGTGGGCGAGGTCGGAGCGGATGCCGCCGGGGTTCATGAAGGCGATCTGGGCGCCGCCCTTGTCCTTCGGGGCGAGGGCCTCGAGCTGGGCGTCGGTGATGACGTCGCCGAGCGGCTTCTCGTAGTCCTCGGAGCCGCGGCCGTTGATGTCGGCGGAGATGTAGCCGACGGGCTTGTTGGCGACGGGGGCCGCGAGGGTCTTCCAGCGGTCGATGAGACGGGTCATGTCCGCGGCCTTGGGCTGCTCGCGGTTCACGACGTGGTTGGTGGCGCGGGGGCCCTTGACGCTGGTGCGGACGATGTCCTTGGTGCGACGGTCGTACGTCAGCGTGGTGTCGGTGTAGAGGCGGCCGAAGGAGGCGGCCGAGGTCACCGTGCGCGGGGCGCCCGACGGGTCGGGGATGGTGCAGGCGTAGGCCTGGTGGGTGTGGCCGGTGATGAAGGCGTCGACCTTGGGCGTGACCTTCTTGGCGATCTCGACGATCGGGCCGGAGATGCCCGCGCCGGCGCCGGGGGTGTCGCAGTTGTAGTTGTACGAGCCGGACGCCGGCATGCCGCCCTCGTGGACGAGGGTGACGATCGACTTCACGCCCTGGCGGTCGAGCTCCTTGGCGTACTTGTCGATCGTCTCGACCTCGTCGCGGAACTTCAGGCCCTTGACGCCCTCGGCCGTGACGACGTCGGGGGTGCCCTCGAGGGTGAGACCGATGATGCCGATCTTCACGCCCTTGTGCTGCCAGATCGTGTACGGCTTGAGGATCGGCTTGCCGGTCTTCTCGTCGACGACGTTCGCGGCGAGGTAGGGGAAGTCGGCGCCCTTGAAGGTCTTGCCCTTCTCGAAGCAGCCCTCCTTGGGGTGGCAGCCGCCGCGCTGCATGCGCAGCAGTTCGGCGCGGCCCTCGTCGAACTCGTGGTTGCCGACGGAGGTCGCGTCCAGCTTGATCTTGTTGAGGGCCTCGATGGTCGGCTCGTCGTGGAAGAGACCGGTCATCAGGGGGCTCGCGCCGATCATGTCGCCGGCCGCCGCGGTGATGGAGTACTCGTGGCCCTTGCGGGCCGTGCGCAGCGAGTTGGCGAGGTACTCGACGCCGCCCGCGGGTATGACCTTCGTCGTGCCGTCGGCCTGCGTCTCGGTCACGGTGCCGGAGGAGCCCTGCGGGGGCTCGAGGTTGCCGTGCAGGTCGTTGAAGGAGAGCAGCTGCACGTCCACCGTGCGGCCGTGGCGCTTTCCGTACGCGTCCGAGGCGCCGGCCGGGGCGGTTCCGGCGGTCAGGACGCCGGCGGTGGCGGCGAGCACGGCGGTGGTGGCGGTCAGCCGTCTGATGGTGCTGCGCTTGCGCGGCGGCTTCGCGGGCATGTGTTCCCCTTTTTCGGTCAATGTGCTGGGGGTGTATCAGGTCGGGCGCAGCATACGGTTGACGCGCGTAGCCCGGCAGGAGGGGTGCGGTGAAGGAAGGGTGACTTGTGCCGCATCCCCTGCCGCGGCCAGGTCGTAGGCTCGCCTCATGAGTGACGTGGTGAACGACGTGAGCGGACAGCGGCGCATCGAGGTGCTGGAGGAGCTGGCGCCCGGACAGGCGGAGGACGTGCTGCGCCTGATCGGCGAGGCCGCCGCCGCGGACGGGCAGCCGGCCGTCTCGGAACAGGGGCGCCTGCAGCTCAAGGGGTGGCGCGCGGGCGTGCTGCACGTCCTGCTGCGCGCCATGGACAAGGAGCTGGTGGGGTACGGCCAGCTGGAGGCGAACGACCCGGTGGAGGCGCCGGCCGGCGAGCTCGTCGTGCACCCCGACCACCGGGGGCACGGGCACGGGCGCGCGCTGGGCAACGCCCTGCTGACCGAGTCCGGCAAGCGGCTGCGGGTGTGGGCGCACGGCGGTCACCCGGCCGCCCGGCACCTGGCGCAGGTGCTCGGGCTGAGCCTGTTCCGCGAGCTGCGCCAGATGCGCAGGCCGCTGACGGACCTGGCGCTGCCCGATCCGGTGCTGCCCGAGGGCGTGACCGTACGGGCGTTCCGGCCCGGCGAGGACGACGAGGCGTGGCTGGCGGTGAACGCGGCCGCGTTCGCGCACCACCCGGAGCAGGGGTCGCTCACGCAGCGGGATCTCGACGACCGCAAGGCGGAGGGCTGGTTCGACGCGGACGGCTTCTTCCTGGCCGAGAAGGGCGGGGAGATCGTCGGGTTCCACTGGACGAAGGTGCACGCGGACGAGGGTCTGGGCGAGGTCTACGTGCTGGGCGTGCGGCCCGGCGCCCAGGGCGGCGGTCTCGGCAAGGCGCTGACCACGATCGGGCTGCGGCATCTGGCGGACAAGGGACTGCCGACGGCGATGCTCTACGTCGACGCCGACAACTCCGCGGCCGTCAGCGTCTACGAGCGGCTGGGCTTCACGACGCACGAGACGGACCTGATGTACCGGACCGAGAGCTGAGCCTGCGCCCCGGACCGAGAGCTGAGCCTGCGCCCCGGGCCGAAGAGGCGCGCCGCGGGCATTGATTGACAGGCCCACCCCCCTCCATCACCCTTTCACTAGTCAAGTAGTGAAAGGGTGATGCGCGTGGTCGAGTTCCGCATCGACCGGCGCAGTGGAGTCGCCACCTACCTCCAGATCGTGCACCAGGTCGAGCAGGCCCTGCGCCTGGGCCTGCTCGCCCCCGGCGACAAGCTGCCCACCGCCAAAGAGGTCGTCGCGGCCACCGCCATCAACCCCAACACCGTCCTGAAGGCCTACCGCGAGCTGGACCGCGCGGGTCTGGTCGAGGCGCGTCCCGGACTGGGAACGTTCGTACGGAAGTCGCTGGCACGCCCGGGCGCGGCCGCCGACTCCCCGCTGCGCGCCGAGCTGGCCGACTGGATGACACGCGCCCGCGCGGCCGGGCTCGACCGGGAGGACGTGGCCGCGCTGGCCGCCGCCGTCCTGGCCGAGGCCTTCGGGGACCACGCGCCGGCGGACCACCATGCGACTGAGGGGACTGCATGAACGAACTGACCTTCCTCCCCGACCGGACCGCCCTGGAGGCGGTCGGGCTGCGGGCGAGGCACCGGCGGCGCGAGGCGCTGCGCGCATGCACGTTCCGGGTACCGGCCGGCCGGGTGTGCGCCCTGGTGGGCCCCAACGGCGCGGGCAAGTCCACCCTGCTCGCCCTCGCGGCCGGGCTGCGCCGCTCCTCCGGAGGCCGGCTGCGCGTCCTCGGCGGGGCCCCGGGCGACCCCGCCGTCCGCCCCCGCGTCGCCTACGTCGCCCAGGACAAGCCGCTCTACCCGCACTTCACGATCGCCGAGACCCTGCGCATGGGCGCCGCCCTGAATCCCGGCCGCTGGGACCAGGCCGTCGCCGAGCGGCTGGTGCGCCAGGGGGACCTCTCGCCCCACGCGCGCGTGGGCTCCCTCTCCGGCGGCCAGCGCACGTGCGTGGCCCTGGCCCTCGCCTTCGGCAAGCGGCCCGAACTGCTCCTGCTGGACGAGCCGATGAGCGACCTCGACCCGCTCGTGCGGCACGGGATGATGGCCGCCCTGATGGCCGAGGCCGCCGAGCGCGCCACCACCGTCGTCATCGCCTCGCACATCCTCAGCGAGCTCGAGGGCGTCTGCGACTACCTGCTGCTGATAGCCGACGGGCGCGTCCGGCTCGCGGGCGAGGTCGAGGACCTCATCTCCGTGCACCGGCTCGTCGTGGGCCGCTACGAGGACGTCGGCACACCACGGGAGTTCGCCGCGCACACGATCGTCGAGGCGCGCACGACGGGCCGTCAGCTCACCGCGCTCATACGCCCCGAGGGCCCCATCAGCGGCACGTGGGAGATCACCGAACCGTCCCTGGAAGAGCTGCTCCTCGGCCATCTGCGCGCGCCCGGAGCCCCCGCGCTCCTCGCGCCGAGCGCCGAGCCGCGCATGCCGGCCTCGAGGTGGGCGGCATGAGGGCGGCGGCCGACCCGGGCGCGTCCTCCTCGGGCGAGTCCCCGGGCGCGTCCTCCCCGGGCGTACGGACGGGCACCGGCGGCGACGGGGGCTCCGGGACGGCCGGGCTCGTATGGCTGACGCTGCGCCGGCACCGCGCCACGGCGTGGGCCGCCCTGGGCGTGCTGGTCGCACTCCTGGTGACGCTGGGGTTCCTGCAGGCGGCGATCACCGGCTACGTCCGCTCCCACAGCCTCGACACCGCCTGCGCCGAGGAGTCGGGCTGCGGCTTTTCGAACGACGCCGTCAACACCTTCCGCGCCGACTTCGGCGATCCGCTGCACTACGTCGGCCTGTTCGTCGAGTTGCTGCCGCTGCTGGCCGGGCTGTTCGTCGCCGGACCCATGATCGGGCGGGAGATGGAGAGCGGTACGTACCGGCTCGCCTGGACCCAGTCCGTCTCGCCGGGGCGCTGGCTCGCGGTCAGGATGGCGGTGCCGGCCGTGGCCGTGCTGGCCGGGCTCTCGCTGCTGTCCGCCGCCTACACCTGGACCTGGCGGGCCGTGCCCGCGCGGACGCTGCCGGAGGAGTGGTGGTCCCGCTCGTACGACATGCTCGGGGCCGTCCCCGTCGCCCACGCGCTGCTCGCGCTGGCCGTGGGCGCGCTGATGGGGCTGGCGCTCAAGCGCACCCTGGCGGCCATGGGCGGCACGCTCGTGACGTACCTCGCGCTGGCGGGGGGCCTGGAGTCGCTGCGGCCCCGGCTGACCGGCCCGGTCACCGAGCTCTCCCCCGAGATGCCGGGCCTGATCAAGGGGGACGCCTGGATACTCGAGCGGGGCCTGATCGCCCGGTCGGGAGGCCGCGTTCCCGAGCCGGACTGCAAGGTGGGCGTCAGCCCGGAGCGGTGCGCCGAGCAGCACGACGCCACCGGGTGGTATCTCGACTACCACCCGTCCTCGCACCTGTGGACCCTGCAGTGGACGGAGGCCGCGATCGCGCTGGCGCTCGCCGCGCTGGCGGCGGGAGCCGCGATGTGGTTGATCCGCCGGACGTACCCCTGAGGCGCCCGCACGCGCCCCTGAACGCGCTGGACGGGCCCCTGACGCGCCGCACAGGCCTCCGGGGCGTCGCAGCCCGCCCGGTCGCCGGAACGGGCCTCTGGGCCCCCGCGTCCGGCCCGTCCGCCCGTCCGGCGATTCCTCCACGTCACGTGCGCGTTACCCGTGATTCAACCTCGGTTGCGAGCCTTGCCCAATGCAGCCCGCAACGTCTCGCGCGACCGAACGACGGCTTCGCGCCGCCCCCGCGTTCTCGCCCGACGCGCCGGTGCGGCCCGCGGCGCGGAACAATGAAGACATGGACCGGTCGTCCGGCGCACGTGCGCACGACAACACCGACTCGGTAGGGTTCATCGCGGCCCACCGGCCGAACGCGGCTGTCGTGGCGGGCGTGCCACAGCTGGGGGACGAGCTGGACGCGTACGAGCTCAAGAGCGCGGCCCCGGGGGAGGACCGGCCGGCCGAGGCGCTGCCCGAGGGGCGCTTCCTGGACCGCGAGCGCAGCTGGCTGGCCTTCAACGAGCGGGTGCTGGAGCTGGCCGAGGACCCGGCGACCCCCCTCCTCGAGCGGGCCAACTTCCTGGCGATCTTCGCCAGCAACCTCGACGAGTTCTTCATGGTCCGCGTCGCCGGACTCAAGCGCCGCATCGCCACCGGCGTCGCCACCCGCTCCGCCTCCGGGCTGCAGCCGCGCGAGGTGCTGGAGCTGATCTGGACCCGCTCCCGCGAGCTCATGGCCCGGCACGCCGCCTGCTACCACCAGGACGTCGCCCCCGAGCTCGCCGAGGAGGGCATCCACCTGATCCGCTGGCCCGAGCTGACCGACAAGGAGCAGGGCCGGCTCTTCACGCTCTTCCGGCAGCAGATCTTCCCCGTGCTGACGCCGCTGGCCGTCGACCCGGCCCACCCCTTCCCGTACATCTCCGGGCTCTCGCTCAACCTCGCGGTCGTCGTGCGCAACCCGGTCAGCGGGCACGACCACTTCGCGCGCGTGAAGGTGCCGCCGGTGCTGCCGCGCTTCCTGGAGACCTCCCCGCAGCGGTTCGTCCCGCTGGAGGACGTCATCGCGGCGCATCTCGAGGAGCTCTTCCCCGGCATGGAGGTGCTCGCCCACCACATGTTCCGGGTGACGCGCAACGAGGACCTCGAGGTCGAGGAGGACGACGCCGAGAACCTCCTGCAGGCCCTGGAGAAGGAGCTCATGCGCCGCCGCTTCGGCCCGCCCGTGCGGCTGGAGGTCGAGGAGACCATCGACCCGTACGTCCTGGACCTGCTGGTGCGCGAGCTGAAGATCTCCGACGCCGAGGTCTACCCGCTGCCCGGGCCGCTCGACCTCACCGCGCTCTTCGCCATCGGCTCGCTGGACCGGCCCGAGCTCAAGTACCCCAAGTTCGTGGCCGGAACGCACCGTGACCTCGCCGAGGTCGAGTCCGCCTCCGCGCCGGACATCTTCGCGGCGCTGCGGGAGCGGGACGTGCTGCTGCACCACCCCTACGACTCCTTCTCCACCTCCGTGCAGGCCTTCCTCGAGCAGGCCGCGGCCGACCCGGACGTACTGGCGATCAAGCAGACGCTGTACCGGACCTCGGGCGACTCGCCGATCGTCGACGCGCTGATAGACGCCGCCGAGTCCGGCAAGCAGGTCCTCGTCCTCGTCGAGATCAAGGCGCGCTTCGACGAGCAGGCCAACATCAAGTGGGCCCGCAAGCTCGAGGAGGCCGGCTGTCACGTGGTCTACGGGCTGGTGGGCCTCAAGACGCACTGCAAGCTGTCGCTGGTGGTGCGGCAGGAGGGCGAGACGCTGCGCCGCTACTCGCACGTCGGCACGGGCAACTACCACCCCAAGACGGCCCGGCTCTACGAGGATTTCGGCCTGCTGACCGCCGACGCGCAGGTGGGCGCGGACCTCTCCGACCTGTTCAACCGCCTCTCCGGCTACTCGCGGCGCGAGACCTACCGGCGGCTGCTGGTCGCGCCCCGCTCGCTGCGCGACGGCCTCGTCTCCCGGATAACCAAGGAGGTCGCGCATCACCGGGCCGGGCGGCCCGCGTACGTGCGCGTCAAGGTCAACTCGATGGTGGACGAGGCCGTGATCGACGCCCTGTACCGCGCGGCGCGGGCCGGGGTGCCGGTGGACATCTGGGTGCGCGGCATCTGTGCGCTGCGGCCGGGCGTGCCGGGGCTGTCGGAGAAGATCCGGGTGCGCAGCGTGCTGGGACGGTTCCTGGAGCACTCGCGCGTCTTCGCCTTCGGCAACGGCGGCGAGCCCGAAGTGTGGCTGGGCAGCGCGGACATGATGCACCGCAACCTCGACCGGCGCATCGAGGCGCTGGTGCGGGTCACCGACCCCGCCCACCGCTCCTCGCTCAGCAAGCTGCTGGAGCTCGGGGTGTCCGACAGCACCGCCTCCTGGCACCTGGGTCCGGACGGCAACTGGACGCGGCACGCCACGGACGCCGACGGGCAGCCGCTGCGGAACGTGCAGGAGATGCTCATTGACGCCCGGAGGCGCCGGCGTGGCTCAGCGACCTCATGACCCGCCGGTTCATGACGCGCCGGTTACGGTCGCCGTACCGGCCGCTGCCACTGGGGGGCAGGAAATGATGACGACGAATCCGTCCGGTCCGGCCGGGCCGGTGGGGGTACCCGTGTCCGTGTCTGTGTCCGTGCCCGGGTCCGCGTCCGTGGCCATGGGCACGGCGACCGCCGGGGACGTGCTCGCGGGATATCTGCACGGGCAGGCGACGGACTTCCTGCGCAGCCTGCGGCTGCACGCGGAGAGCGGCGCCGACGCCGAGGACGCGAGCGAGGCCGCCCGGCTGCTGCGGCGCTCCGCGCGCCGCGTCGCCGGGGTGCTGCAGGTCTACCGCCCGCTCACCGACACCGCGTGGACGGACCAGCTCCGCACCGAACTGGTGTGGCTGACCGGCGTGCTGGGGCGCGAACACGCGTACGCGGCGCGGCTCGCGCGGCTGCGGGGCGCGCTGCACAGGCTGTCGCGGGCGGAAGGCGAGCCGGAGGGCACCGGTTCGCTGACGGTGGGGGCGGCCCGGGCCGGAGCCCTGCTCGACCGGCAGCTCAGCCTGGCCCGTACCCGCTCCCACTCGGCGGCTCTGCAGGCCCTGGGCTCCTCCCGCTTCCACGCTCTGGCCGACGCGGTCGCCGTGCTGGCCTCCGAGGTGCCGCTGGACCCGGCGGCCCGGGACCTGCTCGCCCGGGAGGCGCTGCCCTGCCTGGTCGAGCAGACGCACCGGCGGCTGACCGACGCGGTGGAGGCGCTGCCGCTGGGGGTGGCCGGCCGGCCGTACAACGCGGAGGCGCTCGCGCACGGCCTGGCGGCGACGCAGGCCGCCGACTCGCCGCCCGCCGAGTCCCGCCAGGACGCGCCCTGGCACCAGGCCCGACGGCTGGTACGGCTGCGCCGCTACGCCCAGGAGGTGCTCGACGAGCACGAGCAGGGCGAGGCGGAACCCTCGCTGTCGGTACGGCTGCTGGGCGCGGGGCAGGCGCTGGACCGGCACCGCGACGCCGCCGAGGCGGCCGCGTCCGCGGCGTCCGCCGCCCGCACCCCGCGCATCGCCCCCGCCACCGCGTACGCCCTCGGCGTGCTGCACGCCGACCAGCGGCACGAGGTGGAGTCGGCGCGCTACGCCTTCGGGCGGATCTGGCAGCGGGTGACGCCGTGACCGGACAACGGCGCGAGCCGCCCGGGCCGGGCGGCGACGTGGTGCGCGCGGCGGGGTGCGTGCTGTGGCGGCGCGGCGAGCGGCACCCCGTCGAGGTGGCGCTGGTGCACAGGCCGAAGTACGACGACTGGTCCTGGCCGAAAGGCAAGCTCAAGCGTGGCGAGGACCCCTTGAGGGGCGCGGTGCGGGAGGTGCTGGAGGAGACCGGCATGCGGTGCGTGCCGGGGGCGGCCCTGGAGACGTCGCGGTACGTGGTGGACGGGCGGCCGAAGGAGGTCCACTACTGGCTGGCGGAGGCGGTGGGCGGGGCGTTCGCCCCGAACAAGGAGGTGGACGAGGTGGTGTGGCTGCCCCCGGCCGACGCGCGGCTGCGGCTCACCCACGACCGGGACCGGCCGCTGGTCGACGCGCTGCTGGCCGAGCTGGGCTGAGCCCCCGCCCGGCCCCGGCCCCGGCCCGGCTTCGGCCCGGGCCTTGGCCCCCGGCCTCAGCTTCTGGGCGCCAGCGCGTCCCAGCGAAGGGTCAGTTCCCCTGGCGCCACCGGTGGGGGCCGTCCACGACGGGCCAGTCGGCCCGCAGCGTGGCGGCCGTCCGTATCCACCGCTGCCGCGCGCTGAGCGCCCCGTAGGGGGCCAGCGCCGCCCACGCCCGGTCGAAGTCGCGCAGGAAGGCATGCACGGGCTCGCCGGGGACGTTGCGGTGGATGAGCGCCTTCGGCAGGCGTTCGGCCAGGTCGGAGGGGGTGCCGAGGGAGCCCAGGCGTGCCGCGAAGGTCAGGGTGCGGGGGCCCTCCGGGCCGAGCGCCACCCATACGTGGCGGCGGCCGATCTCGTCGCAGGTGCCCTCAACGACCAGGCCGCCCGGCGCCAGGCGCGCGCACAGCCGCGCCCAGACCTCCTCGACCTGGTCCTCGTCGTACTGCCGCAGGACGTTCGCGGCCCGGATCAGCAGCGGTCGCCGCCCGGCCGGCAGCGGCACCTCGAAGCCGCCGTGCGCGAAGGACAGGCCGTCCCGCTCGTAGGGCTTGGCCGCCGCGACCCGGGCCGGGTCGATCTCGACGCCCACGACCTCGGCGTCCGGCCGGACGGTCCGCAGCCGCCCGAGCAACTCGACGGCCGTCCAAGGCGCGGCGCCGTACCCGAGGTCCACGGCGACCGGGTCGGCCGCCCGTCGCAGCACGCCCGCGTGGGCGGCGGCGATCCAGCGGTCCATGCGACGGAGCCGGTTGGGGTTGGTGGTCCCCCGGGTGGCGGAACCGATCGGGCGGGACCGGACGGACATCATGCGAACACCGTACCGGGCCCCGGGCGGCCCCTCGTCGCGCCGGACGGGCTCCGCCGGGAGGGCCGCAGGGGCGGCCGGTGTGCCGGGCTTCATCACGCTTTGGCAAAGTGGAAATGGCACCCGCCCTCGTTGTGTTGGCAGGGTGGAGAGCAGGCAGTTCCCAGCACGCAGCACGGCCAGAGCACGTCCCCAGGGGCGGATGAGCCCTCGACGGTGGACGGAGGATACGCACGGTGAGCCAGTACGCAACCCGGCTCGGCGCCCGCCGCGGCCGTACGCTCGGCCCCTTCCCCAAGCCCCAGCTGCTGCGTCTGGGCGGTCACCGCCGGCCCCGGCGGGTGGCGATGCTCAGCGTCCACACCTCGCCCCTGCACCAGCCCGGTACGGGCGACGCGGGCGGCATGAACGTGTACATCGTGGAGCTGGCGAAGCGGCTCGCCGCGATCGACATCGAGGTCGAGATCTTCACCCGCGCCACCACCGGCGCCCTCCCGCCCACCGTGGAGCTGGCCCCCGGCGTGCTCGTGCGGCACATCGACGCGGGCCCCTACGAGGGGCTGGCCAAGGAGGAGCTGCCCGCCCAGCTGTGCGCCTTCACGCACGGCGTGATGCGGGCCTGGGCCGGTCACCGGCCCGGCTACTACGACCTCGTGCACTCGCACTACTGGCTCTCGGGTCACGTCGGCTGGCTCGCCGCCGAGCGCTGGGGCGTGCCGCTCGTCCACGCCATGCACACCATGGCCAAGGTCAAGAACGCCGCCCTCGCCGAGGGCGACACCCCCGAGCCCACCGCCCGGGTGATCGGCGAGACCCAGATCGTCCGCGCCGCCGACCGGCTCATCGCCAACACCGACGGCGAGGCCGCCGAGCTCGTCCACCACTACCAGGCCGACCCCGCCAGGGTCGCCGTGGTGCACCCCGGCGTGAACCTCGACCGCTTCCGTCCCGCCGACGGCCGCGCCGCCGCCCGCGAGCGGCTCGGGCTGCCGGCCGACGCCCTGATCCCCCTGTTCGCCGGCCGCATCCAGCCCCTCAAGGCCCCCGACGTGCTGCTGCGCGCGACGGCCGAGCTGCTGGACCGGCGGCCGGAGCTGCGCGCGCGGATGGTGGTGCCCGTCGTCGGCGGCCCCAGCGGCAGCGGCCTCGCCCGGCCCGAGGGCCTGCAGAAGCTGGCCGCCCGGCTCGGCATCGCCGACGTCGTCCGCTTCCGCCCGCCGGTCGGCCAGGAGCGCCTCGCCGACTGGTACCGGGCCGCGTCCGTGCTGGTGATGCCCTCCCACAGCGAGTCCTTCGGGCTGGTGGCGGCCGAGGCGCAGGCCTGCGGCACGCCGGTCGTCGCGGCGGCCGTCGGCGGCCTGCCCGTGGCCGTGCGCGACGGGGTGAGCGGCTTCCTCGTCGACGGCCACGACCCCGCCGACTACGCGACCGCCCTCGGCCGCTTCGCCGACGAGCCCGGACTCGTGGACCGGATGGGCGACGCGGCCGCCCGGCACGCGCGCTCCTTCGGCTGGGACACGGCGGCCTCCGGGACGGCCGAGGTGTACACCGCGGCGATGGCCGAGCGGCGGCGTCGCCTACGCTCGGCTCATGTCTGACGCGAAGACCACCATCGAGCACGCGCTGGAGGAGGCGGGGCTCGAGTGGGAGAGCCCGGCCGGTGCCGACGGCACGTACGTCGTGAAGCTCCCCGGCACGCGCAAGCTCTCGACGACCGTCTCCCTGGTCGTCGGCAAGCACTCGCTGTCCGTCAACGCCTTCGTGGTGCGCCGGCCCGACGAGAACCACGAGGCGGTGCACCGCTGGCTGCTGGAGCGCAACACCAGGCTCTACGGTCTGGCCTACGCCGTCGACCGGCTCGGTGACATCTACCTGGTGGGCCGCCTGCCGCTGGCCGCGGTGACGTCAGAGGAGGTCGACCGCATCCTGGGCACGGTCCTGGAACACGCGGACGGCAGCTTCAACACCCTGCTGGAGATGGGCTTCGCGAGCGCGATCCGCAAGGAGTACGCGTGGCGTACGGCGCGCGGCGAGTCGACGCGCAACCTGGACGCCTTCGCGCGCCTGACGCGCGAGGAGGGCGACGGGGCGTAGGCCCGTCGCCCTCCTCGTACGGCGTGGCGGCTCAGACCGCCGCCGGCTCCGCCTCCCCCGCGGCGGCCGGGCTCGCGGTGGTGTCGCCCGCAGCGGCGTCGGCCGGCGGAAGGTCGCGCATCAGCAGCCAGTACCCGGCGGCGGCTACGGTGCCGACGGCGGCGCACGTCGCCCACAGGGTGTCCGCCCCGTACTGATCGATCAGCCAGCCGCCCACCAGCGGGGCGACGAGCGCGGCCGCCGGCCACGACAGCGTGAACATGCCCTGGTAGCGCCCGCGGCCCTGGGCCGGGGAGAGCCGCACGACGAGGCCCATCTGGGTGGGGGAGTTGATGATCTCGGCCAGCGTCCAGACGACGATGGTCAGCGCGTAGACGCCGACCGATCCGGCGAAGGCGGTGAGCCCGAAGCCGTACCCCGCGAGCAGCGCGGAGAGCATCAGCAGCGTGCGCGGGTCGCGGTGTTCGATGAAGCGGGTCACGGGGATCTGCAGGGCCACGATCAGCACGCCGTTGACCGCGATGACGGTGCCGTAGTCGCCGGGGGAGAAGCCGTCGGCGCCCATGGCCACCGGCAGGGCGACCGAGTGCTGCATGAAGATGAAGGCCATCAGGAACGACAGGAACACCACGCCCATGTAGCGCCGGTCGCGCAGCACCGTCATCAGGCTGATGGGCTCCTCGTCCGCCGCGGCGCCGTCCTTGACGGCCGTCGGCTCCGGCCGGGACTCGGGCAGCTTCCAGAAGACCAGGAGGGCGCAGGCGAGGGTCATCGCGGCCTCGCCGAGGAAGCCGATCAGGTAGCTGTGCTCGGCGACGAGGCCGGCGGCGAGCGAGGAGATGGAGAAGCCGATGTTGATGGCCCAGTAGTTCAGGGCGAAGGCCCGTACCCGGTCCTTGGGGGCGACGATGTCGGCCATCATCGCCTGCACGGGCGGGCGCGAGGCGGCGCTGGCCATGCCCACCAGGAAGGCGACGGCCGCGATGGCCACCGGGTGTTCCATGAAGCCCAGCAGTGCCACGGAGACGGACATGGAGAGCTGGGAGATCATCAGCGTGGGCCGCCGCCCCAGCCGGTCGGCCATCACGCCGGCGCCGAGGGAGGAGATCACCCCGCCCAGGCCGTGGAGAGCCGCGACGAGGCCGGCGTAGACGGCCGAGTAGCCGCGGTCGAGGGTGAGATAGAGGGCCAGGAAGGTGGCGACGAACGCGCCCATCCGGTTGATCAACGTGGAGGTCCACAGCCACCAGAACTCGCGGGGCAGCCCCGCGACGCTCCTTCTCGCGGCCTGTCTGACGCTTGCTACGGACATTCCGCCGGCCCCCCGGGTGTAAGTGGCTCTTTAACTCTCCGCAACTTACCCACGTGGGCGTGTGCACGCCAATGAATTGACGATTACCGTCAACCGTCCCGGGCGCGGGCGCCTCGGCGCGTCGATTACGCTCAAGGGCATGGCCGACGCACCGTACAAGCTGATCCTCCTCCGCCACGGCGAGAGCGAGTGGAACGCGAAGAACCTGTTCACCGGCTGGGTGGACGTCAACCTCAACGAGAAGGGCGAGAAGGAGGCAGTCCGGGGCGGTGAGCTGCTCAAGGACGCCGGCCTGCTCCCGGACGTGGTCCACACCTCCCTCCAGAAGCGCGCCATCCGCACCGCGCAGCTCGCCCTGGAGTCCGCCGACCGCCACTGGATCCCGGTCCACCGCTCCTGGCGCCTGAACGAGCGCCACTACGGAGCCCTGCAGGGCAAGGACAAGGCCCAGACCCTGGCCGAGTTCGGCGAGGAGCAGTTCATGCTCTGGCGCCGCTCGTACGACACCCCGCCGCCGGCGCTCGAGGACGGCACCGAGTTCTCGCAGAGCGACGACCCGCGCTACGCCTCGATCCCCAGCGAGCTGCGCCCGCGCACCGAGTGCCTCAAGGACGTCGTCGTCCGCATGCTGCCGTACTGGTACGACGGCATCGTCCCGGACCTGCTCGCCGGCCGCACGGTCCTCGTCGCCGCGCACGGCAACAGCCTGCGCGCCCTGGTCAAGCACCTCGACGGCGTCTCCGACGCCGACATCGCGGGCCTGAACATCCCCACCGGCATCCCGCTCGCCTACGAGCTCGACGCCGACTTCCGCCCGGTCGTCCCCGGCGGCACCTACCTCGACCCGGAGGCCGCCAAGGCCGCCATCGAGGCCGTGAAGAACCAGGGCAAGAAGAAGTAAGACTGATTGACCAGGCCCCCTACCTGCGCTTTCGCTGCGGGTAGGGGGCTTGTTGCTGTGCTGGGGCCGTCTGTGGGCCGTCAGGCGGTCGTCCTGCGCGGTCGTACCCGGCGGACGGTGACGCGGAGCGCGACCATGAGCACGACCGGGATGACGTAGGGCGGGGGCACGTCGACCCACAGGGCCAGGGCGCCGCCGCCTCCGCCGACCAGGGACAGGGGGAAGCCGCGATGAGCGACGTGGATGAGTAAGCCGGGCTGTGCCACCATGGGCTACCTCCTGGGTTGGTCTCTTGGCAAGAGTGACTACAAATGGAGAAAACGAGCCGCCCCCTGGCCGGGGGGCGGCTCCTCCAATGTAGCGAGACTCTACTCGTGGCCGTGCGCGATAGACAAATTCCCAGCTGAATCGCTGTTTTTGTAGCTACACCAGCGTCTGCGCCTGGAGCTGGTCTGGTTAATAGGTACTTGAATTAGGTGCCCCTCTATTCGGACTTCTACATTCCGGATCCTCTTGATGGGTTCTCCTTCTAGTGACCTAGCCATCCCGATGCCTATCCCGATGCCTATCCCGATGCCTATCCCGATGCCTATCCCGATGGGCATCCCGATGGGCATCCCGATGGGCATCCCGATGGGCATCCCGATGGGCATCCCGATGGGCATCCCGATGGGCATCCCGATGGGCATCCCGATGGGCATCCCGACGGGCATCCCGACGGGCATCCCGCTATGGCTGCGACGCCCGCAATTAGGTCGGCGACCAAGGCCCTCGCTGTGTGTCTTTTAATAGCTGATGCGTGCGCCGAAATGATGGGTCGCCGCACCCTCTTCGGCGGCCGCCTAAAGGATGATTTTGCGCTGTCATGCGGCTCCCGTGGAGAGGTAATTTATTGGCGCGACTTGCGCTGTTTCCTGAGCTGTTTGTGAGGTGGCGTGACCGGGTTTTTGGGCGGGGTTGGGTGTGGTGTGGCGGGGGGTTTTCGGTGGCTGCTGGTGGGATGTGGGTGCCGAGTTTCGGAGGTCTGGCGGCGTCGTGGTTCGTCTACTCGTAGACGGCTGCGATGGCTCTGCGGGCGCGCTCTTGGCTGCCTGGCATGAGGTGCGCGTAGACGCGCAGGGTCAGGGCCGGGTCCGAGTGCCCGAGGTACTCGGCCAAGGCTTTGATGCTCTCGCCCGCGTCCAGCAGAGCGGACGCGTAGAAGTGCCGCAGGGCGTGCATCCCGTGTTCGCGTGCAGCTGCATAGCTGTCGCCTTTCTCCGCGGGAGGGATGACGCCGGCGGCCGCGAGAGCGGGCTTCCAGGCGTCGTCGTTCAGCGATGTTCTCCACACTTGGCCGCCCATGGGGCCGGTGAAGATCAGGCGCTTGGTCACCAGGGGGCCGCTCGCCGTCTTCCACGGCAGTGTGATCTCCACAGGCGGGAATCGCTTCAGGTGAGCCCGCAGGGCATCGGCAACGGGGCCGGGCAGTGGCACGTCTCGCAGCTTGCTGCCCTTGGGCGGGGCGAAGACGGGCCTGCTCCGGCTCAGCTTGAGCTGTTGGACGATGTGCAGGGTGTTGGTGTCGAAGTCGATCGCGTCTTCGGCCACGCCCAGGATCTCGCCCTGGCGCGGCCCGCAGCCTGCACCGAGATCCACCATGGCTTGGTACCGCTCGGGCAACGCGGCACGTACGGCGAACACGCGCTCCGGCGACCATGGCACGACACGCTTCCGTTCTACCGTCGGCGCTTTTACCGAGCGAGCGGAGCACGGGTTGCGCGGCAGGTAACCGTCATCGACGGCGGCGCTCAGCGCCGATCGGACGTTGGAGTAGATGGTCCGGGCGTAGGCGCCGGCGACGCCGTTCTGCTCCATCCGCTTCACCCAGTCGCGGATGTGCTCCGGCTGGAACGACCCGAGCGGGCGCGAGCCGAGATACGGGAAAGCGTGGAGGCGGAGCTGTGACGCCATGGACGCCTCCGTGTTCGGGTCGTTCGCTGCGGTCGGCAGCCACTTCTCGGCGTACTGCTGGAAGGTCGTGCGGCCCAACTGAGGATCGACGTACTGGCCCCGCGACATGTCCGCCTCGATGTGGGCCAGCCACTGGTCGGCTAGGCGTTTCTGGCCGTCCGGGAAGGACTTGCTCTTCTCCGTGCCGTCGGGGGCGACGTAGCGGGCGCGGTAGCGCATGCCGGTGCCGTGGCGTTCGGTCTTCACTCGTCTGGGCTTGCCGCCGGACCCGGTTTCGGTCTTGTACCAGCGGTCTTGGATGTGGCCTGCCATGGAGTGTGGTGGTCCCTTCTGACAACGCCGCTGGGCGGGACCGGCGTGGCCCCGCCCAGCGGCGTAGGTGTGTTGTCTGGGGGGTATCGCTACGCGGCCGCGTCGGCGGCCATGCGCTCCGCCGTCCAGCGATGGACGGCTACAGGGTCGTAGCGCAGGTGCCTGCCGACACGGAATGCGGGCGGCCCAGTGCGCTTCTTGCGCCACTGGTAGACGGTCTCCAGCGGTACGCCGAAGATGGCGGCGACGTCTTCGGGCGTGAGGTAGCGGTCCGGCAGACCGGCGCGTAACGCCTCGGTGGCGGATGCCATGGGGTCTCTCCTTTGTGGAGCGACGGGGTGAAGCTTCCACCCCCTTATGAGATGTCCGCTACATGCGCTTCACCGCTACGTCGCAGGTCAGCAGCGTGTGTTGCGTAGCGGGACGGGCAGATGTAGCGGCTACGGCGCGCTCAGGTGCGCTCTGGCGGGACTGCCGGGCGTCCTGGCGGGGGCGGCGGCACAGCCGCTACATCGAAGGTGTGCCGCTACGCGGGAATGTGCTCTGAGCTGGGCTGTAGCGGGGGAAGCGCCTGTAGCGGCTGCTGGGGATGGGGCGGGCAGTAGCGAGCCCAGGCGTCGTGTAGGTCGGCGGAGTAGTAGCCCTTGAGGACTCCGCCGGAGGTGCGGATGTTCCGGGAGGTGATGGGCTCGTTGTCGGCCGTCATGTACTCGGCGAGTATCCGGGCGAGGCGGCGGGAGTCGAGAGGCTTGCCTTGGAGGTCGGCCCAGGGGGCGTCTTCCAGGGCGTTAAGCCGGTCGATGACGGCGATGGTGGGCAGGCGATCGACGCCGACCATGATGTGGTCGCGTAGGTCGGTGAGCAGCCGGATGCCCAGGCTGCCCTTGTCGTCGACCTGGGAGGCTTTGACCAGTTCCGCGCAGGCGGAGCGGGCCCGCTTGGGCCAGTCGCCGCCGGCGGCGTCGGCGACTGCGAGCAGCGGCTCCCACACGTCGGCGGGGCGGTCGGTGACTCCTTCGGGCAGTTCCGGCCATGCGTCGCGGACTTGCTCGCGGACCTGACCAGCCCAGGCGGCGAGTCCGTCTCGCAGGACGTGGCCTTCCTTCTCGTGGAGCCGCTGTCGGTAGGGCTCCACGCGCTCGTTCCTGGCCCGACGGCGCATGCGGATGATGACGGAGCGGGTCAGGATCGTGTCGGGCAGGGAGCCGAGTCCGGCGACCGCGACGCCGGTGTAGGAGGGGAATGCCTGTACGGTCTGGTTCCCGCCGTCGCCGATGCACCGGTAGGTGACTCCGGAGCGGCGGTGGCCGGCGTTGAGGAAGCCTCGTAGTTCCTCGTTGTCCCCGGCTTTGGGCCCGAAGACGGTGTCAATCTCGTCGAAGAGGATCGTCGGCCGCCCCTCACTCCCGGATACGGCCCGGAAGAGTGCGGCGGCCGAGGCATTGACCGCGACCATGGGGTGCGGCACGAGGGTCTCCACGATCTCCAGCGCGCGGGACTTACCGGACCCGGGCTCCGGGGAGAGGAAGGCCAGGCGCGGTGTGCTGTCGAAGGCGTCGAGAAGGTGAGCGTGGGCGTCCCACAAGGCGACGGCGACATAGGCCGCTTCGCGTGGGAAGACATTGAAGCGGCGGTGGAAAGCTTCGACTTCGCCGAGCAGTGCGGCGCCGTCGATGGGCTGCTCGGTCATGCGGCGTTCCTCCTTTCTGCGGGGGCGGCGGGAGCTCCCGTGCAGAAGTGCTTGTGGGCCTCGTACTCGGTGACCAGGGCAGCCACGGCGTGCTCTCCGGCGGCGGTGCCGGTCTCGCCGCAGGGGCAGACGTAGGCGGCGGTGGGGGTGGCGCCGTAGTGCTTGGACCAGCGGGCGCCGTCGTCGTGGGAGCGGTAGACCGGCGGGGCGCAGATGCGGATGCCGGGCCTGTCCGGTGTCGGGTCGGTGGTGCTGTGGCGCGCGTGGCCGATCAGGTGCCGGTCAGAACGAAAAGCTGAAAGGACGCCCTGACGGGCGGCCTTTCCTCGGCCGCACGTGTTGAGCAGGGGCTCGGTGCTGTTGGCGGTGTGCTGCTGGGCAGCGGTGAAAGACGGCGTTTGGGGTTCGGGCGGGGGCGGGTTGTGGGGCATGCCGTCTCCCGGGGCCGGCAGGTCCGGGCGGAGTAGGCCAGAGCATCGCGGATCGTCGCCCGGCATTCGGCCGGAGACAGCCCGATGGACTCCCCCGCCGCCCCAAACGCCTCTTCGACCACGTCGCGGGGGATGTCGCCCCAGGCCACGAAGCGCCCGATGGCGATGGTGCGTGCCAGCAGGAGCTTGTGCCGCTGGCCCTTTGGCGCTGCCCGGACCACGGCCACCTCTCGGTCCAGGGCGACTTCGGCCCGCCGGGTGCCCCGTCCGGGGATCCGGAGCGGGCCGGGCTGCCTTGGAGGCTCAGGCGGGGCGTGGAGGTGATCCAAGAGCCATTCGGGCAGTTCCGCCACGGGCCCGGGGACGATGGCTTCGTAGGCGCCCAAGCTGGTGATGCTGCCTGCCGCGACGATGTTGCCGCCCCAGGCGCGGGTGTCGATGTGCGGGGCGAACGTGCCGGCAGTGGAGGGCAGGCGGGTGCCGGGCTGGGTCTGGAAGTACAGGTGCATGCCGCCGCTGGGCGTCCGCACTGTGTAGGTGATGGGCCAGGGCTTTCCGGCGCGCTCGCAGAGCGCCTTGAAGGACGTCGCGCCGTCAGGCGCGTCCTTCTCGCTCTTCTCCTTGGACACGTCCAGATCGACGACCAGGAGGTTCGAGGGGCCCGTGGCGATGCCGACGTTGAACGGGCCGGCGGCCCAGGCGGCGCGGATGCGATCGGGGTTGGTGGTGGCGCGCTGCTCCCACTTGCGGTGCCCATCGGCACATTCGCCGATGCGGGGGCAGGAGCGTTCTCCGTGGAGTGCGGAGCCTTTGGCGCTCGGGCGGAGGGGATGGACGCGCCAGCCGTGCTCGGCGGCAGCTAACGCGGCGTCCAGGAGCGCCATGCGGTGGGGTGCTCGCCGGATGGGGTCGGGTTGAGTCATGCTGGATGCCTCCAACAGGTCTGTTGTGGGCTGGTTGGCCGGGGCGACCGTGCGACTTTGGCGAGACGGAGCGGTCGCCCCGGGCGGATCTAGAACGGCGGCTCGTCACCGGCCGGCGCGGGCGCCGGAGATCCAGCGGTGGCCCACGCGTCGCTGGCTGGCGCGGACTGGGTGCGCTTGCCGTCGATGGTGACTGTGGTGAAGCGCATGCTGGCGCCGATGTCGTCGATCTCCAGCGCGAGCATGGAGCGGTTCTCGCCTTCGGGGGTCTGCCAGTTGTGCTGGCGGATGCGGCCGAATGCCACGACGCGGGAGCCCTTGGCCAGGGATCCCGCGATGTGCTCGGCCAGGGTCCGCCAGGCGGCGCAGCGGAAGAAGGTGGACGTGCCGTCCTTCCACTGGTTGTTCTCCCGGTCGAACGTGCGCGGGGTCGCGGCGATGGTGAACTTCGCCAGCGCCTGGCCGGAAGGCGTGTACCTCAGTTCCGGGTCGCTGGTCAGGTTGCCGACGACGGTGATCGGGGTCTCTCCGAACGACATGCTGGTCTCCTCGTTATTCGGTGCCGGTGTAGTGGGCGAGGTAGCCGGGGCAGGGCGAGTCGGGGCAGTCGCAGCCGCCGCACTCGTTGCAGATGTCGCCGGTGCACCAGTCGCACAGCACGTGGCCGGGGCAGCCGTAGTCGGTGCACTCGTCGCAATAGGCGTCGTCGAACACGCGAAGTCCTTTCAGCGGTTGTTGATGGTGCCGTTTGCGCGGCCGAAGAGGCCGGTGGCGGTGACCTGCACGATCTGGGTGGTCTCGGTGTGCTCCTCGCGGGGTCGGCCGCAGACGGCGCGGAGGATCGCTACGGCGCCCAGGGGGACCAGCACGAGGAGCGCTGCGGCGGCCCACAGGGCGTGGGCGGCGGCGATCAGCCCGGGCGCGGCGGCGGAGAGTCCGTAGCCGGCTGCGGCGATGCCGCCGCCGACGGTGGGGGCGAGGAGCGCGGTGGTCTTGGCCCATGAGGGGACCGGCCGCACCACCGGCACGGGCGCGAGTTCTGGCTGGACGGGGGTTAGGGCGTAGCCGGTGATCAGACGCCCGTCGGGAAGCTGGATCGTCTGGACGTCGGGCAGCGGGCCAGGCTGGACGGGGATGAGCGGGGCGGGGGTGGGCTCGGTGATCGGGATGGGGTGATGGGTGGTGGGCGGGTGTTCGGGCAGGGGCATGGCAGGGCTCCCTACGGTTGCGAGGGCGGCCCCGCGCCGGGTGGCGCGGGGCCGCATGGGCGGGGGTGTCAGGCACGGCCGCCGGGGGTGTCACGGGGCGGTGTCAGGGGCCGCGTGACGGCGTGTGACGGCGCGTCTGCCTAGGGGTTTGGGTGTCAGGCCGTCGTGACGGTGTCAGGTGTCAGGCGGCCGTCAGAGCAGGGACGATCCGCCACCGGCCGGTCTGGGCGGTCGGCTCCAGACGGCCCTCAAGGGCCGCCTCCTTCAGCCGTGCGGAGACCCACGGGCGGCTGTAGCCGTTCGCGTCGCACCAGTCGGTGAAGTCCTTCGGGCCCACGATCATTCGGCCCTCGGACTCGAACTCGGCCAGTGCCTGGGCGAGTAGCTGCCGGGCTTCCTCGGGAGACGGCTTGCGGCCTGTGTCCTGCCCGAACAGCGGGGCGTCGTCGCCGGGTTCGGCGCTGGGCAGGTCGGCTTCCGGGTCAAGGTGGGTGTCCTCGGGGTCGATCAGCGGGCCGCCGTCCATCTCGATCTCGCCCTCCCCCTCGCCGGCCCATGCTGGGGCCGGTTGATCGGTACCGGGGGCCGCCCGGCCGGTGTAGAGCTGCCCGGCGACACTGGCGGCCGCCTGGGCGGTGACAGGGCCCGCAGTCGCTCCGTTGCGCTGGGCCCAAGAGGCCAGCACCTCCAGGACGGACACGGAACGGACTGTGAAGTTGAAGGTCCGGCCCGGAGAGGGATATCGGTCCTCGGGGATGCCGGGGCTGACCGTGTAGCAGTAGCCGGGGCGACGGTTACCCCAGGCGCCGGGGTGGGCCCCGGCGTCCAGCACTGCTTCGGGAAGGGAGAATCCCTCGTCGCGCGGGTCGCAGCCCAGCGCGATCACGGACGGCAGGGAGGCACGCGTGCTGGTGCTCATCTGGTCGTAGCTGGGGCGCTGGAGGGAGACGACCAGGGCGATGCCGGCGGAGCGCGCTTCCTGGGCGATGCCGGTGAACGCGTCGTCCCCCAGCGCTCGCAGCGTGTTGGCGGCCTCCTCCATCCACGCCACCAGGAACGGCATGCCGGGGCATCCGCACGCGGTGCCGTCCTTGCGACAGGAGTGCTTAGGGCTGGTCTGGGTCTGGGCTGCCTCGGGGAGCCACTGGCGGTAGCCGTGGGCACCCAGCCACCGGGTCCGGGCCGGGATTGCGGCCTTGATGGCCTCCACCATGACCTCGGTGCCGGAGCCGCCCTCCACGCTCCAGTCCAGACCAGGCCGCAGCGGCCCGAAGTCCTGGAACATCTTCGGGTCGGACATCCAGACGACCACGTCGCAGCGAGAGAGGATCTCGGTAAGCAGGTTGAGCGCCGTGTCGCCTTTGCCGGAACCGGAAACGCCCGCGACCAGCACGTGGGTCGAGTTGCGTCCGGCTTCCGGGTCACCGGGCAGCCACAGCAGGAGCGGCGAGCCGTCGTCGTAGCGACCGATGACCAGTGGTTCGGCAATGGAGCCGCCCAGGTTCGACGGCCCCATCCATTCGATCGCTTCCGCGAGCATGTCTTCCGGGACGATGACCAGTTCGCCGCGGCGGGCCGAGGACGGGTCCGGCTGGTACCGGATGGCCGTGGTCGGCAGGTCCAGTGCGGACGCGAGCCTCGAGAGGCTCTTGGTCACGTCGTCGTTGGTCTGCTCGCCGGCCTCCAGCTCGATCGGCGCGGTGACGCGGTTCGGGTCCACCTTCACCGCACCGATCTGCGCCCGGGCCAGGCCGACCTTCTCCAGCAGCCCCTTGTCCGCGCCCTCACCAGCAGCGCCGTCGACGCTCCGCCGCATGAGCATGCGGACGTTCCACGACAGCGCCACGACCGGGCCGCCCATCAGATACAGGTCCGGCAGCGGCCCGGCCGTCGGCCCCGCCAGACACGCGGCCGTGACCCAGGCGGAACCTGCGGCCACGGTGATGGCCGAGTGGAGACGCCTCTGCTGGCTTGTCGACCGGGCCGCCCACCAGGTGGCGCCCGTGAGGGCGACGGAAGCAAGAGTCAGGCCCACGCCAGCCGCCACGCTCTCGGACCACTTCAGGCTGCCCAGCGCACCGGCCAGGCCAGCCCCGCCGACCCCGAGCCAGGGCGGAAGGTGGGGCTTGGCCCGATGCAGCAGGTACGCCCGGACACCGGCACCATCGGAGGCGCCCCGCAGCTGCTCTTCGTGCTGCTGCTCAGCGGTACTGCGCTCACGCATGTCTCGCATGGCCGCTCCCCCTTACTGCTGGGCCCAGTCCATGCGCGGCACCTGGGGGCGCCGGGCACGGTGCCGGACACGATTGATCTCTTCCTCGTACTCCTGCTGGAACGAGGCGTACGCAGCCGCCGCGTTCTTCGCCGCGTCCCGCAACGCGTCGCCTGAGCGCTGCAGCTTGCGAGCCACCTTGTGCGCGCGCAGCCGCGACGCGCCCAGCCGGCCGTCGGGGTCCGGAACGGCGGCGAGCACGCCTTTGAGGATCTCGGCGCCCATGGCCACCTCGATGGCGAGGGTCACCGCTGCGGCGCGGAGGCTGTTGCAGTAGTTCCGCACCTGGGCCGGGGAGGTGAACTCCGGCGGCGGAAGCAACTCGGGGGAGCCGCCCCGGTGGGCCGCAGCGGGGCTTCCGCCGCCCCTGCCGGCGGTGTTGACGTTCACCGTGAACCCGGGGGAGAACGTCGCCCCGAAGCTCTTGGAGTTGAACTTGGTGCTGTTGCTCTTGAAGCCGCTGGCCCCCGCGTACGGGTCGCCGGCGGCAAAGCCACGGGAGGTCATCGAGTCTCCTTAGACGCAGGGAGCGGGCGGGCGACGAACCAGACGAGATGAGCAGCGATCACCAGCGCCAGCCACCAACCGCCCAGGGGTCCGGTAAGCGGGCCGAACGCGGCGGCCATGGCCGCCCAGGCGAGCGCGGTGGTCGACAGCAGCGCGAGGGCCACGCGCCAGAAACGCACCGTGGCTCGCTCGGTCGGGTAGCGGCGATGCACGGTCACCAGCCAGACCAGCGGCGCGGCCGCGACGGGGGCGAGCACCAGGCCCGACCACCAGGCCATCGCGTGCAGCAGGGCCGTGGTCAGCAGGACCGCCAAGGCGAGCAGCAGCGGGAGAAGCCCGCGCCGGTGTGCCCACAGCTTCCGGCCGATGAAGAACAGCAGCTCATGCGAGAGCGGGATCCGTTCGGGGACGACGATCACGAACGGCTCGCTCGAGCGGCGCCCGCGCCTTTGGCGCGGGATGCGGACAGTCGTTGTACGAGGGGTCACAGGAACTCCCGGAAGGCGAGAGTGGGTGAGCCGGGCACCTCAGCGGGGACCGGGCTCGGGACTGGAGGGCTCAAGCGGCCAGGACAGGAGCGGCCGCGTCGGCACAGGTGACGCATACGCCGAGCGACGGCGGGATGCAGTACCCGACATCCACGCGGCAGGCGGGGCAGGTGCGGCGGGCGGCCATTGCCTTGCCGAGAGCGGCCTGCCGGGCCGGCGTCATCGGCCGGACCGGCTTGGCCGCGTCGATGCGGTAGAGGTAGGCCACCAGCGGCCCACGGCCACGCCGTGGGCGCTGAAGCTCCGCCGCCACCTCCTGCCCACCGGGCCGCAAACCCAGCACGCGAAGCTGACGGCGCGTGGCCAGACCCTCCGGGGCCAGACGCCACCGGTAGACGGGAAGGGCGCCCATCAGCCGGCCGGGGTCAGGTCATGACCGTTGATCGCGGCCAGGGCGCGCGGCTGGTGCGCGGCAAGCTGCGCGGCGCGCGCGGCACGGAAGTCCCTTAGCCAGTTGCGGGCGTTTCCAGGATCCACGCCGAACTTGGCGGCCATCTCGGCCGCGCTCGGCTCTTCGTGCCCGTCGGCTGTCAGGCGGTGCAGGTAGTAGGTCCAGCCTTCCTGCTTTGCCTCGGACTTCCACACCGGACCGTCCCCGCTCAGCGCGGCATCCGGGGCCTGCGGCCGCATGCCGGCCAAGTCCCCGTGGAGGCGGTCGCGCAGGACGGCGGCTTCCTCGATCTGCCCGTTGACCTGCGCCAGCGCCGCCATGCGGGCCTGGTGCAGGGAATCGAGTTCACGGAGCTTCACGGCCAGGTCATCGGCGCGGGCCTGGCGGTCGTCAACCTGCTGCCCGGCGTCCTTGAGGATGTGCTCCGCGCGCCGTCGCGCGGCCGTCTCCTCCTGCCGCGCGTTCTCCGCGCGGTGCTCAGCCTCTGCCGCGCGCTGCCGCGCGGCTTCCGCCTGCCCGTCGGCCTCCTCGCCACGGGCCACCAGCGCGGCGTGCTCTCCCCGCGCTGTCTCCAGCTCCCGCCGCGCGGCACCCAAATCGTCCTGGGCACGCTGTCGCGCGGTCTCGGCATCCTGTCGCGCGGTTTCCGCGCGCTGCCGCGCATCCTCCGCTTCCTGCCGCGCGGTCTGGGCCTGCGCGGCGAGCGCGGAGGCTTCCAGACGCTGAGCGGCGGGGGTGATGGCGAGATCCTCGATCAGGGTCAGGACCGCAGCGGTGTCCCGGTAGTCCAGCTGCGCGACCTCTTCCGCGCGGGTCAGGGCTCCCAGCCGACGGACCAGCGCGAGCGACTGCCCCGTGTCGGTGGCCACGTCCGCGCGGTCCAAGGCCTTCTGGGCCTTGCCGCGCAGCCGTCGCACCCTGGCCGGCCTGGCGGTGTCCAGGGCGAGCCGGAGGCGGTAGATACGCAGGGCCGCCCGCTGAGCGAGCGCGGCCCGGGCGATCGCGGAAGAAGAACTGCGCGCGTCCAGCCCGAGCACGGCGAACAGACTCGCCCAGCCGTGCTGCCACAACAGCGCCACCAGCCGCACTGGCCCCGGACGCGCGGTCTCTTCGTGCTCACCTGCGCGAGCGTGGTGCAGCTTGCTGCGGAGCTGGAGCTCGATCAGCCATGCGGCCAGGGCCGGGACGGCGGCCAGCACGGGACGTGCCCACCAGTTCGGGGCGTGAATGGCGTTCATAGCGGCGGAGAAGGCAACCAGTGTCCAGGCGGTGCGGTGCATGAGCCGCAGCTCACGCGTCCACCCCACGTCCGGGTCGGCCGCCCGGTACATCATCACCAGCAGCGTCATCTCGGCCGCGTCGAACACCGCGATGAACGCAACTGCGAGCACGGTCGGCAGGGCGCAGGTGTCGGTGGCGAAGCCCCATAGACCGTGAATGGAGACGGCTACGCCGCCCAGCGCCACCACGGCCTGCGGGCCGATCCCCGCCAGCCATACCGACTTCCGCAGTCGACCCACGCCCCACGTGGCCAGGCCCAGCACCAGGATCGCCGCTACGAGCGGCAGCCCCCAGGCCAACGGTCCGGACATGGGGAACAGGTCAGGAAGGAAGGAACGCATCGTGTCCCTCCTTCACCATCACCGGGACCGTGCGCCAGGTGTCCTCCGCCGCCGGCCGAGCGGCGGAGGACGGCCTCCAGCCGTCCGACGCGGCGCCGTGCATGACTGCCCGCTCCTTCGCGGCCTGCAGGGTGCGGTGGATGCTGTGCGGCTGGCCGTAGTGCAGCAGCAGCCACCGCCCCACCACGGCAGGCTTCTCCTCCAGCGCGCGTCGCAGCTTCGCCACCTCGCTCTCGGCCGCCTCCGCCCGCACCGTCAGATCCCACACCTCATGGATGCGGGCCAGCAGCGAACGTTCTGCTTGCGCCCGGATCTCAGCGGCGCGCAGACGGGCCTTGTGCGTCTCCTCCAGCAGGCTCTCCAGCCGGCGGGGCGTGATCAGGCGGATCACGCCGCACCCCCTACAGCCGGCCTGTTCGTCAGCGCCCGAAGCGCGGCGAGCACTCGGCGGCGGGCCCGGCGCAGCCTCCGGGTGTCCAGCTCCGACAGCGGCCGGTCCAGCAGGCTGATCTCGACGTTCAGCAGCTCCACCTCAGCGAGCGTCAGGGGCATCTCGGCCTCGATGGCGTCCAGCTCAGCTGCCGTCGGCTCCACGGCATCGGCGGTAACGACCGCCGGGAAGAGATCGATGGTCTTCACGGGTCGTGCTCCCTTCAGCAGGAACGGCCCTTGCGGCTCCGGTGTGGCATCACCGGGGCCGCGCGGCGTTGGGGACGGCTACTCGATCAGCACGAGCGGCCACGGCCGCCCGACTCCGGCCGTCAGAGACGGAGGAATCGGGGACCGTGAGCACTGGTGCTCAAACGTGGGCGGACGGCCCACGGAGCGTTCTGTGGTTTCAGATCACGTATGCCAGTCACCGCCCACGCGGGGCGGATCCGGGCAGGTCACCCGGCCCGACATGGGCAGTCGGGGTGGTAACCCGCACCCATCGACCACACGTGTTCATGTGGCTGGGTCGGCACACTGTTGAGTTCTCAAGAAGCGGGCGCGTCCTTCGAGCCGGGGCTCTCGGGGCGACCAGGCGCAGCGAAGCACCTGCACTCATGCACTCATGTGCAGGAGTGCCATCTAAGAGAGTGCCCGGCTCCTGTATATGAGTCAACCCGTCGCGCCGAAAGCTGCGCGACGGGTTGGGGCGGGAGCGGGTTCGCTCAGTCGCCGGCCGGGATGCGGTACTCGAGAACGAACTGGTCAGCAGCCATGAACGTGTCGCAGACCTCCACCACGCGCCCCGACTCGGACTCGGCGTTGCGCGTCAAGTGGATGATGGGGGAGCCGGGGCTCAGACTCAGCGCCGAGATCTCCTGCTTCGTGGCAAGCCGGACCCGAACGGTCTCTGTCAGCTCCTTCAGCCTGTGGCCGTGCTCCTCGAGCCGGGCGTAAATGCCGCCGCCCCCAGGGTTCTCCTCGAAGAGTTCGGGGATGTCTTTGGCGATGTCCCAGGGGAGGTAGGACGTCGCCTCCTCCGTCGGGATCCCGTCGCTGAAGTACAGGCGGCGCCGGGCGAGCACCCTTTCGCCGACAGGTACCGAGAGCCTTTCCGCGATCTCTTCGGAGGCTTCGGCGGGGCCGACGTACAGGACGCTCACGCTGGGCTTGCTCCCCGCCTGCTCCGCCTCCGCCAGATATGCGGCTTTGCCGGCCATTCGGTGCGACCGGCGGAACCGGTCGGAAGACTTGCGGCGCACCGGCGGGCGTCGCTTTACGTACGAGCCTTTGCCGTGCCGCGTCTCCACTAGACCGGTCGCGCGCAGCTCAGCGATCGCCTTCCTGACTGTTCCCTGAGACGCGCCGTACTTCTTCATGAGGTCCGATTCGCTGGGCACCTGCTCCCCGGGCGGCAGGATCTGGTGCTCGATCTGCTGAACGAGGTCGTCAGCGATCTGTAGGTACCGTGGTTTACCGGAATCTCTGGAAGGCGTGGGGCCCATGTCCTTCAGTTCCTCCTATGCTCCTGTACATAAGCAACGGTACCTGGAGGGCGCGTCTATGCCGCTTCACTCTGTCTCGGTCGCTGGTGTGGTCGTCCGTGACGACGGCCGCGTTCTGGCGATCCGGCGTGCCGACAATGGCACGTGGGAGCCCCCCGGCGGGGTCCTGGAGCTCGATGAGCGGCCGGAGGACGGCGCGATACGGGAGGTGCTGGAAGAGACGGGCATCCGCGTCGAGGTTGAGCGCCTGACCGGCGTGTACAAGAACATGAACCTGGGCGTCGTCGCTCTCGTCTTCCGGTGCCGACCGGTGGAGGGCGAAGAGCGTACTTCGGCAGAATCCACCGCTGTGGAATGGCTGACGCCGGAGGAAGTCGAGAAGTGGATGGCTGAGGTCTATGCCGTCCGCGTTCTGGATGCCCTGGGGCCCGAGGCGACGCCGCACGTGCGCGCTCACGACGGCCGTCACTTGCTCGAAGCTGCCTGAGCGTCGGAGCTGTCAGGGGCCGTCTGGGGGCCGTCGAAGGGTGGCCCATGGCGACCGGCAACGACCAATGACGGCCGTTCGATCGCTGCTCGCCAAGGCATGACCGTGGGAACTACCAGCTCCACGAGCGGGGCTGAAAGTCCCAGGGCAAGAAGAAGTAGTCCCCCGCGGGCGGCGTGCGTGCCGCCGCGTGGACGGACAGGGCCCCCGACCGGTGTGCTACCGGTCGGGGGCCCTGCCCGTGAGTGACATGCGTCAAGCGTCAGTGGCAGCTGCCGCCGCACTGGCAGGAGCCGCCGCTCTGGCAGCCGCACGAGCACCCGGGACCACACTGACAGCCGCTCATTCGGTTACCTCCTAGAAGGGTGTCTGCCTGACCACCAGTCAAGGACCGCTCGCTCCGACCGTCAATGCCTCTCGCGTACGCATGTACGGGCGCGCCGGGGGCGCGTTGGAGCATTGGTCCCGGGCGACGGGGGCGCGCGCCGCTACGCGGGCTCCGTCTGGCCCGCCCCCGGGCGGCCGCCGTCCTGGGTGAGCTCGTCCGCGTGCTCGCCGGTGACCAGGTAGACCACGCGCTTGGCGACCGAGACCGCGTGGTCGGCGAAGCGCTCGTAGTAGCGGCCCAGCAGCGTCACGTCGACGGCCGTCTCGATGCCGTGCTGCCAGCGGTCGTCCATCAGGTGCTGGAACAGCGCCCGGTGCAGCAGGTCCATCGCGTCGTCGTCGTGCTCCAGCTGCAGCGCCAGGTCGACGTCCTTGGTGATGATCACCTCGGCGGCCTTGGCCATCAGCCGCTGCGCCAGCTGTCCCATCTCCAGGATCGTGGCGTGCAGGTCGCGCGGGACCGCCGTCTCGGGGAAGCGCAGCCGGGCCAGCTTGGCCACGTGCTGGGCGAGGTCGCCCGAGCGCTCCAGGTCCGCGCTCATGCGCAGCGACGTGACGACGATCCGCAGGTCGGTGGCGACCGGCTGCTGGCGGGCCAGCAGCGCGATCGCCCGCGCCTCGAGGTCCCGCTGCAGGTCGTCGACCTTGGTGTCCGCCGCGATCACCGATTCCGCCAGCTTGAGGTCCGCGTCCAGGATCGCCGTGGTGGCGCGCCCGATCGCGGAGCCGACGAGCCGGGCCATCTCGACCAGGCCTTCGCCGATCGAATCGAGCTCCTCGTGGTACGCGTCCCGCATTGGTCGACCTTCTCTCGCTTCGAGTACTACCGGTACTGCCGTGGAGAGGGCTGCGTCCGTGGTTCGTCCGGCAGCCTTCCCCGTAGTCTCCACGTTCCGGCCGGAACCCGACGGCCGAAGACCGCAGGAGTGAACCGGCGCCGACCTCAAGGTGAACTCTCGGCAACGTATGTTCGAGGCGGTACCCATTTGGCTGTGGCCGGAGCCGTTCGCCCGCATAACCTGGAGACATGAACCTGGACGCGGCCCTCGCCGCAGCGGCCGCGATCGCCGGAGTGTGCACCGGCGTCATCGCCATGCTGGCGTTTCGCTGGAGCGAGCGTGACCAGGCCCGCCCCACCCGTAGCTCCCTGCACACCGACGCCGTCCTGCCGCCCGGCGTGGACACCGTCCTGTCCGTCCTGCGCTCCTCGGCCGTCGTCCTCGACGAGGCCGACGCCGTCGTCAAGGCCAGCTCGGCCGCGTACGCCCTGGGCCTGGTGCGCGGCGGCAAGCTCGCCGTCGAGCCGATGCTGCAGATGGCCCGCGACACCCGCCGGGACGGCGAGATACGCCAGGTCGAGCTCGACCTGCCGCGGCGCGGCACGGGCCGCGGCGACGCGCTCGCCGTCTCCGCCAGAGTCGCCCCGCTGGGCTCGCGGCTGGTCCTGCTGCTGGTGGAGGACCTCACCGAGGCCCGCCGCATCGAGGCCGTCCGCCGTGACTTCGTCGCCAACGTCAGCCACGAGCTCAAGACGCCGGTCGGCGCCCTGTCCCTGCTCTCCGAGGCCGTCATGGACGCCTCCGACGACCCCGAGGCGGTCACCCGCTTCGCCGGCCGCATGCAGGTCGAGGCCACCCGGCTGACCAACCTCGTCCAGGAGCTCATCGACCTCTCGCGGGTGCAGAACGACGACCCGCTGGAGGACGCCGAGCCCGTCCGCGTCGACGAGCTCGTCGCCGAGGCCATCGACCGCTGCCGCCACCAGGCCGGCACCAAGCAGATCACCATGGCCGCCGGGGGCACCGCCGACCTGCGCGTCTGGGGCAACCGCGGCCAGCTCGCCGCCGCCCTGGGCAACCTCGTGGAGAACGCCGTCAACTACAGCTCCGCCCGGACGCGCGTGGGCATCGCGGCCCGCCGCGTCTCCGCGCCCGGCGGCGACCTCATCGAGCTCGCCGTCACCGACCAGGGCATCGGCATCTCCGAGAAGGACCGCGACCGCGTCTTCGAACGCTTCTACCGCGTCGACCCCGCCCGCTCGCGCGCCACCGGCGGTACGGGCCTGGGCCTGTCGATCGTCAAGCACGTGGTCGCCTCGCACGGCGGCGAGGTCAGCGTCTGGAGCGCCGAGGGCCAGGGCTCCACCTTCACGCTGCGCCTGCCGGAGGCGGGCGCGGGCCGCGAGCGCGACCGTGAACGCGACCGCGTACGGAACGCCCGCGACCGCCACCACCCGCTGATCGGCCCGGACGACCGCGAGCCGGACGACCCCGAGGACGACGAGACCCACCCCGACGAGACCTACTCCGACGAACCCCTCCCCGCCCGTCCCACCCGGCAGGTCCTTCCGTGACCGGCGCCGGCCCGGCCGGGACCGCGGCCCCTCGCGCAGGGCGTGTCCGATGGATCGGCACAGGCCCTGCGGCGCCTGGCACGGCACCTCGCCGCGTTGTCGCATCACCCAAGGACGCCCAGTCCGAGGGAGATGCTCCGCCTTGCGATGTACCGCACCAGACACCGCAGGACCCGCACCGACCCATCGGACACGCCCTGGCCGTGCCGCGTCACCCGCTGTGCAACCCTGAGACCCGACCGGAGGTCGACCCGTGACCCGAGTGCTCGTCGTCGAGGACGAGGAATCCTTCAGCGACGCGTTGTCCTACATGCTCCGCAAGGAAGGCTTCGAGGTCGCCATCGCGGCCACCGGGCCCGACGGGCTGGACGAGTTCGAGCGCAACGGCGCCGACCTGGTCCTGCTCGACCTGATGCTGCCGGGCCTGCCCGGCACCGAGGTCTGCCGGCAGCTGCGCGGCCGCTCCAACGTGCCCGTGATCATGGTGACCGCCAAGGACAGCGAGATCGACAAGGTCGTCGGCCTGGAGATAGGAGCCGACGACTACGTCACCAAGCCCTTCTCCTCCCGCGAGCTGGTCGCCCGCATCCGCGCCGTGCTGCGCCGCCGCGGCGAGCCGGAGGAGGTCACCCCCGCCGCGCTGGAGGCCGGCCCGGTCCGCATGGACGTCGACCGGCACGTGGTCACCGTCTCCGGGGCCAAGGTGGACCTGCCGCTGAAGGAGTTCGACCTCCTGGAGATGCTGCTGCGCAACGCGGGCCGCGTACTGACCCGCATGCAGCTGATCGACCGCGTCTGGGGCGCCGACTACGTGGGCGACACCAAGACCCTGGACGTCCACGTCAAGCGCCTGCGCGCCAAGATCGAGCCGGACCCGGGCGCGCCGCGCTACCTGGTCACCGTGCGCGGCCTGGGCTACAAGTTCGAGCCGTAGGCCGCAGGCCGTAAGCGACGGTGATGTGCGAAGGGGCCCGGAAGCGGATGCTTCCGGGCCCCTTCGCGCGTGCTCAGTGACCCGCGGGCTGCTGCTGGCCGTTCTGGGCCGGGGAGCCGGTCGCGGCCGGCGTGGCGCCGGGCTTCGCGGGCGTGCCCGAGGGGTTCGCGGGCGACGCGGGCGCGGAGGCGCCCGGCTTGGCGTTGCCGCCCGGCTGGGCGGCGGGGGAGGCGGCCTCGCTGGGGCCCCACTCCTTGAAGTAGCTCTTCGCCGGGACGACGTAGGCGGCGATCTTGACCTCGCCCGTGGAGCTGAAGTCGAACGACAGGTTCTGGGCCTCGCCGTCCTTCAGGCCCTCGCGGCCCTTGGGCAGCACGGCGGACGCGTTGTCCTTGCCGCCCAGCGTCACGGCCCCGCCGGCCGGCACGACGATCTTGCCGGCGCCCTTGGCACCGGACAGCTTCACGGGCACGTTCTTGCCGGCCAGCGTGATGGAGCGCAGCTCCTGGTCCTTGCGGCCGTTGTTGAACACCCGGCCCGTGACGACGGCCGGACCCTCGGTCTTCTGGTCCGGCTGGGTGATCACGTTGATGTTCTGGAGCTTGATGTCGCCGACCGAGGTGGCGGCGTTGTCCGGCTTGACCTCGAGCGTCTGAGCGCTGTTGCCCGCCGCGCAGGCGGAGAGCGAGGCGATCGAGAGCACGAGGGCGGAAGCGGCGAGAACGCCGCGTCGAAGGCTGCTGCTCACGGCGGCGGCATCTCCTTGGACGAGGTGGTACGCGGAGCGTACGAGATCACAGGGGTACGTACGGGATAAGGGTTGCGTCAGCGGGCTTAGGTTACCGAGCCGCCGTCAGGGCGCCGCACCCGACCCGCCCCCATGGTCAACCCGGCTCTCCGTCACGCCCCGCTCACCCACCGGTCCCGTGCGCGTCTTCCGTTGATCATGAACCGTCCGAGAACAGCGGAGACCCGGCGTGCAGGGGATTATCGGAATGAATGCGGCGCGCTCGCGCGGGAACGCGTTCCGGAATTGATCAAGTTCGACTTGATCAATTCCGGAATGAGAGCACACAAGCCCCATGCGCCCCGAACGGAGTACCGGAACCGCGCCGACCGGACCCCGGCAAAACGGGACGATCGACCGCTCGCGGGGCCTGTCCGACACGTGTAACGTGCGCGTTTCACCCCACCCGAACAACCGCTCCGACCTGCGAATACCTGCTTCCGGAAGCCTTCCGCAGCACGTTCCGGTTACTGTTGTCAAGCCCCGAGATATGCCCTGACCTGCGGAAACGCCATTCAGAACGGTCGGGCCCCGTGTTAGACTGGATAGCCACGGAAGGGGTACCTGTCACATGACGTTCAAGGTTGGCGACACCGTGGTCTATCCCCATCACGGGGCCGCGCTGATCGAGGCCATCGAAACTCGCCAGATCAAAGGCGTGGACAAGACCTACTTGGTGCTGAAGGTCGCCCAGGGTGACCTGACGGTTCGGGTGCCGGCGGACAACGCAGAGTTCGTCGGAGTTCGCGATGTGGTCGGCCAGGACGGGCTTGACCGGGTCTTCGAGGTGCTGCGCGCACCCTATGCGGAAGAGCCGACGAACTGGTCCCGTCGCTACAAGGCAAATCTCGAGAAGCTCGCGTCCGGTGACGTGATCAAGGTTGCCGAGGTCGTTCGCGACCTGTGGCGGCGCGAGCGTGAGCGCGGTCTCTCCGCAGGTGAGAAGCGCATGCTCGCCAAGGCGCGGCAGATCCTGGTGAGCGAGCTGGCTCTCGCGGAGAACACCAACGAGGACAAGGCCGAGGCCCTGCTCGACGAGGTTCTCGCGTCCTGACGCAACAGGTGCCGGCCGTTCCGCCGAAGTCCTGAAGAACAACTCCGGACCCCGGCAGTCGGCCGCGACCGGGCGTAAAGAAGTGCCGCGGTGCCCGCGGGGTGACGATCGTCATCCGCCGGGCGCTGCGGCATCTCTGGCTCCGGTGACACGCCGTACTTGGCGTGCCGGGCCCGGGCAGCCGGCCCGACCAGTCGTCACGGAAGGGGCTGGTCGGGGCATCGTGCCCGGCACGCTGAGGCCATACCCAATTCGGCCGAGGAAGCAAACCTGAACGCCAAACCAATGTCTGATCGAGCCACCGCACCGGCCTCCGGAGCCCCCTCGCGCACCGCCGCCGTCATCCCGGCCGCGGGCCGCGGCGTACGGCTCGGCCCCGGCGCCCCCAAGGCCCTGCGGGCCATCGGCGGCACGCCCATGCTCGTTCACGCGGTACGCGCCATGGCCGCCTCCCGCGCGGTCTCCCTCGTGGTCGTCGTGGCCCCGCCGGACGGTGCCGCGGACGTCCGCCACCTCCTCGACGAGTACCCGCTCGCCGACCGTGACAGCACCCGCACCGACGTCGTGGTCGTCCCCGGCGGTGAGACCCGCCAGGCGTCCGTACGGCTCGGCCTGGCGGCCCTGCCCGACGACGTCACCGCCGTCCTCGTCCACGACGCCGCCCGGCCCCTGGTGCCCGTCGACACCGTCGACGCCGTCGCCGCGGCCGTCCGGGAGGGCGCCCCCGCCGTCGTGCCGGCGCTCCCCGTCGCCGACACCGTCAAGCAGGTCGAGCCCCGCACCGGCGAACGGGCCGGCGAGCCGGAGCCCGTCGTGGCCACGCCCGAGCGCGCCGTGCTGCGCGCCGTGCAGACCCCGCAGGGCTTCGACCGGCGCACGCTCGCCGAGGCGCACGAGAAGGTCGCCCTGGAGGGCGAGGGCGCCACCGACGACGCCGGCATGGTCGAGCGGCTCGGCGTCCCCGTCGTCCTCATCCCCGGCCACGAAGAGGCCTTCAAGGTGACCCGGCCCCTGGACCTGGTCCTGGCCGAGGCCGTACTCGCCCGCAGGAGGGCCAACGATGGCTTCTGACCGCCCGCCGCTGCCCCTGGTCGGCATCGGCACCGACGTGCACGCCTTCGAGGAGGGCCGCGAGCTGTGGTGCGCGGGCCTGCTGTGGGAGGGCGAGAGCCACGGCCTGGCCGGCCACTCCGACGGCGACGTCGCCGCGCACGCCGCCTGTGACGCGCTGTTCTCCGCCGCCGGCGTCGGCGACCTCGGCGCGCACTTCGGCACCGACCGGCCCGAGTGGTCCGGGGCGTCCGGCGTCACCCTCCTGGCCGAGGCGGCCCGGATCGTCCGGGCCGCCGGTTTCGAGATCGGCAACGTCGCCATCCAGGTGATCGGCGTGCGCCCGAAGATCGGCAAGCGGCGCGAGGAGGCCCAGAAGGCCCTCTCCGCGGCCGTCGGCGCCCCCGTGTCGGTCTCCGGCACCACCACCGACGGCCTGGGCCTCACCGGCCGGGCGGAGGGCCTGGCGGCCGTCGCCACGGCCCTGGTCCTCCCCGCGTACGGCGCGTAGCGGCAGTACGGTGCGAGGGGGCGCGCCGTGCCGAGCCGAGGGAAAGGACCGACCGTGTCAGCCGAGCTGTCCGAGGACCTGAAGAAGTACATCGACGACAACCCCGTCTTCGCGACCGTGGCGACGGTCCAGCCCGACGGCAGCCCCCAGCTGTCGGTCACCTGGATCAAGCGCGACGGGAACGACCTGCTGATCTCGACGACGGTGGGCCGCCGCAAGGAGAGCAACCTCCGCCGCGACCCGCGCGCCACGATCATGATCAACCCGCCGAACGCGCCCTACACCTACGTCGAGGTCCGCGGCACCGCCGACATCACCACCGAGGGCGGGGACGAGCTCATCGACGAGCTCTCGCGCAAGTACACGGGCAAGGACTACGCCGACTTCAACCCGGCGGCGGGCCAGGACGCCCAGCGCGTGGTGGTGCGCGTCAGCCCGCGCAGGACGGTGGGATCGCTGTAGGCAGGGGCCCGGGTGCCCCCGTCGCCGGGGGCGCCCGGACTCAGGCGCCGTCGGAGGACTGCGCGGCCGCGCCCACGCGGTCCGGCTCCGGCTCGTAGCGGCGCGCGTCCTTCATCAGCGGCAGCGCGGACGTCACCGGCTTGCGGGCCGCCCCGGCGGGCTCCGGCGCCACCGAGTGGCGCCGCATCTCCTCCATGCCCTTCTGCAGCGCGTTCCGCAGCCGCTTGCCCAGCGGTCGCTCCACGCAGCGGTGCATCACGTAGGCGGCCCCCAGCATCACCACCATCAGGCCGCTCACCAGCCATCCCGAGGTCACCCGCTCCCGCAGCGCGTAGATGATCGTCATGCCGATGTACTGGTGCAGCAGATACAGCGGGTACGTCAGCGCGCCCGCCGTCGCCAGCCAGCGCCACTGCACACGGTCGAAGGCGCCCGTCGAGATCAGGGCCATGAGCCCGAACGCGATGAAGACGATCAGCGTGGCCGGCCAGGTCGGTATGACGCCCTCGGCGTTGTCGTGCACCCGCTTGGGCACGCTGTGCAGCGCCAGCAGCAGCGACATGATCACGATTCCCCACAGCAGCGCCGTGGGTTTGAACCGGTGGATGAGATAGAAGGCGATGCCCGCGATGAAGTACGGCGCGAACAACGGCATCGCCCACAGGCTCAGCATCTCGTTGTCGACGGACGGAGCGGTGACCGCCGCGACCGTCCACACGCCGCAGAACAGGACGCATTTGCGGTACGTGACGCCCGTGGCCACCACGACCGCGAACAGCACATAGAACTTGAGCTCGGCGAACAGCGTCCAGTAGACGCCGTCGACGTCCCACACCCCCATGCCCTGCTGGAGCATCGTGAGGTTGGTGAGCACGACGTCCCAGTTCTTCACGGTACGCACCTGCGGCCACAGCGCCACGACGCCGGCCGTCAGGAAGATCGCGACCCAGTAGGCCGGATAGATCCTGGTGACCCGGGAGACGACGAAGTCGCCGAGCGTGCGTCCCCAGGTGCTCATGCAGATGACGAATCCGCTGATGAGGAAGAAGACCTCGACGCCCGTCCAGCCGTACCGGGTGACGATCTCCAGGTCGGGGAAGACCTCCTTGGGGCTGCGGCCCCAGCCGCCCTTGAGGGCGGTGTAGTGGAAGGCCACGACCATCAGCGCGGCTACGAGGCGAAGCGCGTCCAATACGTAGAGTCTGGGCCTGGCTGCCGACTTCTGCCGGACGGCTGTCCGGCCGCCATCGAGGTCACCTCGTCTGGCGAAGCGCATGTCGTCCTCTCCCATTGCCCTAGTCGGCTCATCCTACGCGGGGCGTTCGCGCAGAGATGCTGACACATAAATGCCGTCGGCGGGCCGTGACGGTTCTCTCTTCCGCTGCGATTTTCTTTTTAATTCCTCCATCTCACCCATTACGGATCTCCCTCACCGCCCGGCGCATACCGTCTTTGATCCTCCGCGCCAGCGGCCGCTCGACACAGCGGTGAACCAGCCAGGCGGCCAGCAGCATGACCGCGACGAGAGCGGGCAGGAGGACGCGGGGCGGCACCCGGCCGTCGGCGTGCTTGATGACCACCCAGCCGATGCGCTCGTGGAGGAGATAGAGGGGATAGGTCAGCGTTCCCGCCACCGGCAGCCACCGCCAGTTCACGCGCCGGGTCCAGCCGAGCGCGATGGCCATCACCGCCAGGAAGAACAGCGTCACCAGCACCGCCGTCGGCCACTGCGGGACCCGGTGTCCCATGTGCCCCTCGGCCCGCGCCTGTGCCGCGAGCAGGTCGTACTGGGCGATGAACAGACTGCCGCCGACGAGCATCCAGAGCACCGGATTGGGGCGGAAGCGGTGCATGAGATAGAAGGCGATGCCCGCGATGAAGTACCAGCAGTCGTCCGGCATCAGGATCTGCCGGAGCGTGCCGTTCCCGGACGCCTCGGCGACGACCGCGGCGAAGGCCCAGGCCACACAGAAGCCCACCGCCCGCCGGTAGGTCAGCCCCCGGTGGACGACGAGCGCGAACAGCAGGTAGAAGCGCAGCTCGACCCAGAGCGTCCAGTAGACCCCGTCGACCGGCTCCACCCCCAGGGGGTCCTGGAGCATCGTCAGGTTGACGGCCACGCTCCGCAGGGCCGGGGCGTCGTTCACCGACGGCCACAGCCGTACGACCAGGGCGACGCCCAGGACCGCGAACCAGTACGCCGGGTACAGCCGCGCCACGCGCGCCATGGCGAAGTCCCCGGCGCTCTTGCCCCAGCAGCTCATGCAGATCACGAAGCCGCTGATCAGGAAGAACAGCTGCACCCCGAGCCAGCCGTAGGAGGCGGGCAGGTGGGCGGTGGGGAAAAGGGCCCGCGCCGGAACGCTCCAGGCGCCGCTGTCGAAGGCGATGTAGTGGTAGGCCACCACCATCAGCGCGGCCACCAGCCGCAGCCCGTCCAGCGCCGCGAGCCGGTCCCGCCGCCCGTCGTCGTCCCCGGTCCGCCCGCCGCCGTCCCCGGCTCTGTCGTCCGCGGGGGCGGGCGGCTGTCCCGGGTGTTCCTGCTGTACCGGCAGAGTGGAGTGCAACGCGCCTCTCCTGGGGTTCCGCGGCGTCCCGGCACAGGGGCGACGGGCCCCGGCCGGGCTGTGCCGGGGAAGCTACCAGAAGCAATGGTATTTATCGTGCAAAAAGCAAATAAGGGGCAAAACGCGCCGCCCCGGCGGCCGTGCTCGCCCAGGGTGCCCTGCGGAATCTCGCCCTCCGCCAGCTGGTGAATGATTGAAGCCGGGCGATTGCGGTGGCACCCTCTTCGGGCCACTACCCTTGTGCCGTGACCATTCGCCTGTACGACACCAGCGCCCGGCAGATTCGCGACTTCACCCCGCTCCGGCCGGGCTGCGTCTCGATCTACCTGTGCGGTGCCACCGTGCAGGCCGCACCGCACATCGGCCACATCCGCTCCGGCCTGAACTTCGACATCATGCGCCGCTGGTTCACCTACCGCGGCTACGACGTGACGTTCGTCCGCAACGTCACCGACATCGACGACAAGATCATCACGAAGGCCGCCGAGCAGGGCCGCCCGTGGTGGTCGATCGGCTACGAGAACGAGTGCGCGTTCAACGCCGCGTACGACGCCCTCGGCTGCCTTCGCCCGACCGTCGAACCGCGCGCGACCGGCCATGTGCCGGAGATGATCGAAATGATGCGCGGCCTGATCGAGCGCGGCCACGCCTACGCCGCCGACGGCAACGTCTACTTCGACGTGCGCTCCTTCCCCGGCTACCTGAGCCTGTCCAACCAGGAGCTCGACAACCTCCTGCAGCCCTCCGGCGAGGGCGAGACCGGCAAGCGCGACCCCCGCGACTTCGCCATGTGGAAGGCGTCCAAGCCCGGCGAGCCCAGCTGGGAGACCCCCTGGGGCCGCGGCCGCCCGGGCTGGCACCTGGAGTGCTCGGCCATGGCCCACAAGTACCTGGGCGAGGCCTTCGACATCCACGGCGGCGGCATCGACCTGATCTTCCCGCACCACGAGAACGAGATCGCCCAGGCCAAGGCCTTCGGCGACGACTTCGCCGCGTACTGGGCCCACAACGCCTGGGTCACCATGAGCGGCGAGAAGATGTCGAAGTCGCTGGGCAACTCCGTCCTCGTCTCCGAGATGGTCAAACACTGGCGCCCCATCGTCCTGCGCTACTACCTGGGCACCCCGCACTACCGCTCGATGATCGAGTACAGCGAGGAAGCCCTGCGCGAGGCGGAGTCCGCCTTCGCCCGCATCGAAGGTTTCATCCAGCGGGTGGTGGAGAAGGCCGGACCGGTCGAACCCGCCGCCGAGGTGCCGCCGGCCTTCGCCGAGGCCATGGACGACGACCTGGGCGTCCCGCAGGCCCTCGCGATCGTCCACACCACCGTCCGCCAGGGCAACTCCGCGCTGACCGCCGACGACAAGGAATCCGCCGTCGCCCGGCTGGCCGAGGTGCGCGCCATGCTCGGCGTGCTGGGCCTGGACCCGCTCGACGAGCGGTGGACCGGCGGCGACGGCCGCGGCGAGGACCTGCACGGCGTCGTGGACTCCCTGGTCAGGCTGGTCCTCGAGCAGCGCGAGGCGGCCCGCGGCCGCAAGGACTACGCCACCGCCGACGCCATCCGCGACCAGCTCCAGCACTCCGGCCTCGCCATCGAGGACACCCCGTCCGGCCCGCGCTGGTCCCTGTCCTGAGGGACACTTTTCGTACGTACGTTTACTGAGCCGCACCCCATGCGGTTCTGAGCAGTAAAGAGATAGGTGACCCCCATGGCCGGCAACAGCCAGCGCAGGAACCGCCGCACGTCCAACAAGAAGGGCGCGACGGTCGGCAGCGGCGGCCAGCGGCGCCGAGGCCTGGAGGGCAAGGGCCCGACCCCGCCCGCGAGCATGCGCAAGGGACACAAGAAGAACCGTGTCGCCGCCGCCCAGGCCCGGCGGACCGAGAGCCGCCGCCCCGCCCCCCGCCGCGGCGGCCCCAAGGGCACCAACGAGCTCGTCGTCGGCCGTAACTCGGTCGTCGAGGCGCTGCGCGAGGGCGTGCCCGCGAACACGCTCTACGTCCAGCAGTTCCTGGACAACGACGAGCGCGTGCGCGAGGCGCTCCAGCTCGCCACGGAAAAGGGCCTCAACCTCATGGAGGCCCCCCGCCCCGAGCTGGACCGCATGACCAACGGCCTCAACCACCAGGGCCTGGTCCTGTCGGTGCCGCCGTACGACTACGCCCACCCCGAGGACCTCACCGCGATCGCCGCCGACAACGCGGAGGACCCGCTGATCGTCGCCCTCGACGGCATCACCGACCCGCGCAACCTCGGCGCCGTCGTCCGCTCCGTCTCCGCCTTCGGCGGCCACGGCGTGGTCGTCCCCGAGCGCCGCGCGGCCGGCATGACCGCCAGCGCCTGGAAGACCTCCGCCGGCACCGCCGCGCGCACGCCCGTCGCCCGCGCCACCAACATGACGCGCATGCTCGAGGCGTACCAGAAGGAAGGCCTGGTGGTCGTCGGCCTCGCGGCGGACGGCGACGTCGAGCTCCACGAGCTCGAGGCCCTCGAGGGCCCGGTCGTCATCGTCGTCGGCAGCGAGGGCAAGGGCCTGTCCCGCCTCGTCGGCGAGACCTGCGACTTCCGCGTGCGCATCCCGATGCCGGGTGGCGCCGAGTCCCTCAACGCCGGCGTCGCCGCCGGTGTCGTCCTCTACGAGGCGGCGCGCCGCCGGGCGTGACGCCCGACGCGTCCGACACGTTCCGACGCAAAAATGATGCGTCCGATGGCCGGGGTGATCAACCCCGGCCATCGGACGTTCACTTGGTGATCTTGACGGGTCTCGGACACATCGAACCGGTCAAGGCAGTGTCCTAATCTCCGGTCACTCGGTTAGATGAGTGTGGACACCAGAACACCCCGCACACCTACGGGGGGAAGCTCTTCCGGGTACGACGACCAGCCCGCGCTGAGTACGGTGAAGGTCCCCTCGGACCCGGCGCAGGTCATCGTCAACCACCTGAGCTTCCGGGTGCAGCTCGCCCGGCCCCCACGCACCTCCCGGCACTACGCCGGCGGAGCGGACACGGCCCAGCTGCCCACGGTCAAGAGCGCGGCCAAGCGCCGCGCCCCTCTGGTGTGGAGCGGGCGGACCGGCCCCGACGACTCGGCCTCCACCCAACTCCTCCAGGCCGTCAGGGACAACGGCACCGCCGTACCCCTGCACACGGCCAGCGGAGGCGGGGACGCCGGCGCCACCCAGGTCCTGCCCCGCATCGCCGTCGACGACGGCCCACCCACCACCGTCATCGCCCCCGCGGCCCCGCCGAGGACGCCCACCCCGGCGACAGGCTCCTCCAAGGCGTCCGCCCCGCCCGCGGCGCGTACGACGACGACCCCGACGACCCCGAGTACGACGCCTACGACGACCACGACCTCGAGGACGACGAGGACGACACCGCGGACCGCCGCGGCGACTCCGTCCGCCACGCCTACTACCCCGGCCGCCGGATGAACCTCGGCGTCGTCCTCCTCCCGCCCCGCATCTTCCTCGGCCTGATCTCCATCTACGCCGGCATGGGCAAGCTCTGCGACCCCGTCTACTTCGACGGCGGCAAACGCGGCTCCATGGTCGCCTGGCTCACCCAGCTCCACCCCTGGTCCGCCGCCGCACCGCTGCGCGACCTCGCCCTCGCCCACCCCGTCGGCGCCGGACTCACCGTCGCCTTCCTCCAGGTCGTCGTCGGCATCCTCACCATCTTCGGCCTCTGGCAGAGACTCGCCGCCTCCATCGGCGCCCTGCTCTCCGCCGTCCTCATCGTCACCGTCAGCTGGCACAGCGTCCCCGTCTACGAAGCCCCCGACTTCATCTACCTCGCCGCCTGGAGCCCCCTGGTCATCGCCGGCGCCCCCTTCTACAGCGTCGACGGCCGACTCGCCGGCGAAGCCTGGCGACGCCTCGGCCCCCGCGCCGAACTGTGGGCCCTGCGCCGCCGCGTCCTGCGCCGCGGAACGGTCATGGCGACCGTCCTCATCGGCCTCTCCCTCATCACCGGCTCCATGCTCGGCGGCGCCGTCCGCTCCTCCCGGGTCGCCCAGGCCCCCGGAATCCCCACCCCGCCCGCCAACAGCCTCCCCGGCTCCCCGCTCCCGCAGCGGCCCTCCTCCTCCACCCCCGCGGTTCCCACGGCCCCGCCGTCGCGGGCACCCCCAAGCCCAGCGCCTCCACCCACAAGGCACCCATCCCCGGCGCCACCCCTCCGCACCCGCCGGCACCGCCCGTACCCCCGCCGGCACCGTCGGCACGGGACAGTCCAGCAGCGGCACGGGCAGCGTCCGCCCCGCCCCCCAGACCCCCGCCAGGCGCCCGCGGCCCCGCCGCACAGCTCCTCGGGCTCGTCGACGGGCAGCTCCACGGGCGGCGGCACCGGCGGCGGCTCGGGCGGCTCGTCCGGGGCTCCTCGGGCGGCTCCTCGGGCGGCGGCGCCCTCGGCGGCCTCCTGGGGTAGAGCCGGCCACCTCTCCCCCGCAACGAACGGGGCGGGTGGGCTGCGATACCACCGCAGCCCACCCGCCCCGTTCTCTCGTCCCCGCTCTACCGCCCCAGCTCCCGGGCGGCCTCCATCAGGTCCTTGGCCGTGTCGATGGCCCGCCAGTACGCCCCCTGAGGCAGCGGGAAGCCCGCCAGCCGCCGCTCCCGCGCCAGCCGCGGAAACGTCGTCCGCTCATGGTCCCCGCGCTCCGGCAGCAGATCCGTGAACCCCGGCGAGAACACATAGACGCCCGCGTTGATCAGATACGGCGAAGGCGGCGACTCGATGAAGTCCAGCACATGCCCGAACTCGTCCGTCTCCACGGCACCCCAGGGGATCCGCGGCCGGGCCAGCGCCAGCGTCGCCGTGGCGTCGCGCTCATGATGGAACGCGGCCATCTCGCGCAGCGAGAACCGCGTCCAGATGTCACCGTTCGTCGCGTACCAGGGCTCGTCCGGGCGCGGCAGCGACGCGGCGGCGTGCCGCAGACCGCCACCACGGCCGAGCGGCTCCTTCTCGACCACCGTGGTCACCCGCAGCGGCAGATCGGCCGACACGAGCCACTCCTGCAGCACCTCGGCCAAATGGCCGCACGAGACCACGGCGTCCGTGACGCCCTCGGCGGCCAGCCAGGCAAGCTGATGGCCGATGATCGGGACCCCCGTACCGGGGATCTCGACCATCGGCTTGGGACGGTCGTCGGTGTACGGGCGCAGCCGCGACCCCTGGCCACCGGCCAGGATCACGGCTTGCGCGGGGTACGGAGAGGGCTGGGTGCCGGTCATGCTCCGCACGATATGCCGTGCCGCGAGCGGAGGTGCGGCCGGTGGGCGCCCCGTCAGTGACCCTGGGCGACACCCGTGGCGAAGGACGTGTCGCAGACCGGGCGGGAGTAAGCGTTGGCCACCTTGGCCGAACGGTACTTACGGACCGCGGCCTGACCCAGCGCCTTCGCGATGTCCATGCAGTGACGGGCCAGCGAGGGGCGGCCGTTGGTCGCCTCCTGCAGATGCGTCAGCGCGACGCCGGGGTTCTTCTCCTGGAGCTCGCTCAGCAGCCGGTCGCGCAGCACCTCGTGCGGCGCGCGCGCCGTGGCGACGGTCGAGGCGTTGTCGGAGGACGCGGTGAGCACCTGCGACTCGGCGTTCGGCGCCGCCCAGGGGACGCGCGTCACCGCGAGAGTCCCCGAGAGCACAAGAACGACCGGGAGGACGAGAGCGAGAGTTCTGCCGATGCGGCGGGCGGCCTGGTTCATGCCGCAGATGGTAGCGAGGCGTAATGTCGCGGCGACATTTAGTCACCCGGTCGAGTGATGCCGCCGCGCCCGTATGCAGGTGCCGGGTTGACGCACGGAAGTCGAAATGAGGGGTCTGCCGGGGTATTTACCGCCCGAGCGGAAACCCCCGCGACAACACCGCCCCACTCACCTCCGACCCCCGTGCGCCGGCCGCCCGGACCGCCCCGGGATCAGTCGCTCAGGCGCTCGCCCGAGGACGTCGAGAACACGTGCAGCTCGCCCGGCCGCGGCACCACGTGCAGCACGGAACCCTTCGCCGGGACGTTGCGCCCGTCGACGCGGACCACGATGTCCTTCTGCTCGCCACCGACCTCGGCGGTCCCGTACACGTAGCCGTCGGCGCCCAGCTCCTCGACCACGTTCACGGTCACGGCCACACCCGCCGGCGCGTCCTTGCTCAGCGAACCCGCCGAACCGGCGCCGTCCACCAGATCGAAGTGCTCGGGCCGGACGCCCACCGTCACCGTCCGGTCGCCCTTGTCGGCGGCGGACGTCAGCGCCTCGCGCGAGACCGGCACCACGCTGTTGCCGAACTTCACGCCGCCGTCCGTGATCGGCACCTCCACCAGGTTCATCGCCGGCGAGCCGATGAAACCCGCCACGAAGAGATTGGCCGGACGGTCGTACATGTTGCGCGGCGAGTCCACCTGCTGCAGCAGCCCGTCCTTGAGCACCGCGACCCGGTCGCCCATCGTCATCGCCTCGACCTGGTCGTGCGTGACGTACACCGTCGTGATGCCGAGCCGCCGCTGCAGCCCCGCGATCTGTGTACGGGTCTGCACACGCAGCTTCGCGTCCAGGTTCGACAGCGGCTCGTCCATCAGGAACACCTGCGGCTCACGGACGATCGCACGCCCCATCGCCACACGCTGACGCTGACCGCCGGAGAGCGCCTTGGGCTTGCGGCCCAGGTACTCCGTGAGGTCCAGGATGCGGGCCGCGTCCTCGACCTTCTGCCGGATCTCGGCCTTGTTGACACCCGCGATCTTCAGGGCGAAGCCCATGTTGTCGGCGACGGTCATGTGCGGGTACAGCGCGTAGTTCTGGAACACCATCGCGATGTCCCGGTCCTTGGGCGGCAGGTGCGTCACATCGCGGTCGCCGATGCGGATCGCCCCGCCGTCGACGTCCTCGAGCCCCGCCAGCATCCGCAGCGAGGTGGACTTGCCGCAGCCCGAGGGGCCGACCAGGACGAGGAATTCGCCGTCCTCGATCGAGATGTCGAGCTGATCGACGGCGGGCTTGTCGGAACCCGGGTAGATGCGGGTCGCCTTGTCATACGTGACCGTGGCCATGGTGATGAGTCCCTTCACCGGCAGGAACGTGCCGGACGATCCGAGTAGAGGGAGTGGTCCAGTCCATTTGGGCTGGGGTGCTGGTGACGGTACCCGCGCGAAGGGCGGTTGTCAGCAGGTGGCGGGTCACGATGTGGGGGGGGAGAGAGGCAGAGCACCTATCTTTTGACCATGCCCTCACTGGCTTGGGCTTCCTGCTTCCTTCACCCGCCATGGGTGCTTTCCGCCCGCAGCCAGCAACGAGCGGAATTCTCCGCTCGCGGCGGCATCCTTGAAGAATGCCCCGGCTGGTCTTGCGCAGGCTCCACAGGCGTTACGGCCGACGGCCCGTCGGTCCGGTGTGGCGTGTCTATCTCAAACTGCTTGCCCGTACGTGGCGAGGTCGACGGCCCTGATCAGGGGCGGTGCCACCCGCTCGCCCGGATCAGCGCCCACCACCAGGCGATACAGACGCAGCCCCTCCTCCCGGAGATTCACCGCCGCGTTCCCGTCCCGGTCGTGAGTCGCACCGCATGACGCACAGGTCCAGACGCGTACCGACAAATCGGTTGGGCCTTCCACGGATTGGCAACGAGAACAAATCCTCGTGGACGGATAACGCGGGTCGACGACGACCAGCGTCCGGCCGTACCACTCGGCCTTGTAGGCGAGCCGGCGCAGCAACGCACCCCAGCCCGCATCCGTGATCCCCTCATTGAGCCTGGCCCGCAGCCGCTTGTCCATGCCGGACCGACGACGCTTCAACCCCTCGATGTCCAAACCCTCCACCACGAGCACTTGGTTCTCGCGCACGAGGCGGGTGGTGAGCTGATCGAGCAGATCTCTGCGTACGTCACTGATACGGGCATACAGGCGGGCGATGGCCAGCCGTGCCTTCTCGCGGTTTCTGGACCCCCTCCGCTTGCGATGCAACTGCCGCTGCAGCCGCGCCAGCCGGGCGCGGTAGCGCCGCAGCAGACGTGGATGGTCGACCTTGCTGCCGTCGTCCAGCGTCACCAGCGACGTGATCCCCACATCCAGACCGACGGCCTTACCGACGACAGGGGAGAGCCGGGAGACGCTCTCCTCGACGAGAACCGACAGGAAGTACCTCCCCGCCCTGTCCCGCGTCACCGTGACCTTCACCGGATGCGCCCCCGGCGGCAGCGCACGCGACCACCGCACATCCAACGGCTCGGACTGCTTGGCCAGCGTCACGAGCCCCGTCCCGGGCCGCTCCGGGTCCTCCAGCCAACGGAATCCCGTCCGCACATACGTAGCCGAATCCCTCGACCGGCCCTTCTTCTTCCCCCGCGGATACCGGGCCGCCTCCCGGAAGAACCGCTTGAACGCACCGTCCAGATGCCGCAACGACTGCTGCAACACCGTCGACGACACCTCCCGCAACCACGACGTCTCCTCGGCCCGCCGCCACCCCGTCAACGCCCGGCACGTCTCCGCATAACCGATCGACACACGATGCCGCTCCCAACCCTCCCGACGAAGGTCCAAACCCCGGTTGTAGACCCACCGACAGGCACCGAAGGTCCTCACCAACTGATCCGCCTGACCAGGGCTCGGATGGAAACGGAAACGATAGGTACGCTCCCGCGTGCCCGCCGCCTTCGTACGCCCCTTCACGGGCACAGCGGCCCGCTTCTCGTGCTTGCTGCGCCCGGGTATCCCGAGGTCTTCACGCTTGATGCGCCGCGCCTCGTCGCCGGTGACCCTGGCCGGCCGGTCGGCGGGCGACCCCTCCTGCCCTGCCATCAACCCCTCCCATGTGCTGACGATCGGACCAGCGCATCAGTGTCAACGGCGAAGAGCTGATAAAGACACGGATGAAGGGCTAAGTCATTTTCTCGGCATAAATAGGGCAGTACATTCCGGGGCCGGGTGCGGTGGCCGCTCGCCTGCTTTGTGGATGGTGGAACTGGGCCCTGTGTAGAGTGGTCTCGCCTATACGGGCATCAGTCCGTAGGCGCTGCCGCCTTAGCTCAGTTGGCTAGAGCAACGGCTTTGTAACCCGTAGGTCGTCGGTTCGATTCCGACAGGCGGCTCGGTAAAAGCGCAGCTCAGCGCACGTAACGGCCCTCCGGGAGCGATCCCGGAGGGCCGTTACGTTTTTGCTCTGGCGAACAGGTCATACGGCTATCGCCGCGCCTCCTCGCCCTCCTTGCTCCACGTCACCGTGTCCGCGCCCTGCGGGTCCGCCGCCACGGCCGGCTGCCGGGGGGCGTCCTGGTGGCCCGGCCACCAGGCCTTGTGGCCCAGGAGCGAGGTGACCGTGGGGACGAGCAGCATCGCCATGACGAAGGCGGTGAGCAGGATGCCGAAGGCCACGGCGAAGCCCATCTGCTGGAGCATGGAGTTGTCGGCCAGCATCAGGACGCCGAAGGTGCCGGCGAGGATGATCGCGGCGGAGGCGATCGTGGGGGCCGACTGGGCGACGGCGGTGCGGATGGCCTCGCGGGGCGGGATGCCGCGGCGGACCTCTTCGCGGAGGCGGGCGACCATGAGGATGTTGTAGTCGGTGCCGATGGCGACGACGAAGAGGTAGACGATGACCGGCAGCATGAACAGCAGGCCGCTCTCGCCCTTGTAGTCCTGGAAGAGCCAGACGGTGGAGCCGAGGGTGGCGCCGAAGCCGAGGGCCACGGCGATCATCAGGTAGAGGGGCGCGACGAGGCTGCGCAGCAGCAGGCCCAGGATGATCATGATGGCGAGTCCGGCGACGGGGAAGACGACGCGGTAGTCGTGGGCGACGGCGTCCTTGACGTCGGACAGGACGGCGGAGGTGCCGCCGACGAGGGCTTCGGTGCCGGCCGGTGCGGCCTTGTGGGCGTTGTCGCGCAGGGGGCCGCCGGCGAGGGCGATGGCCTTGTCGGCGGTGGGGCCGTATTTGAGGACGACGCTGTACTGGGCGACGGAGCCGTCGGGGTTGGTGACGGCGGGCGCGGCCTTGCCGACGCCGTCGACGGCCTCCAGACGGGCGCGGTAGGTCTCGAGAGCGGCCTTGTCGAGGCGGGAGCCGTCCTTGGACTTGAGGTAGACCATCGCCGGGTCGGACTGGCCGGCGGAGAAGCCGCGCTGCATGTCCTTCATGGCCTGGACGGATTCCAGCTTCTGCGGCATCTGGCTGGAGGTGTCGAATTCGGCCCGGAAGCTGAAGGTGCCGACGGCGAGGACGGCGAGTACGGCGGTGGACAGGACCGCGACCAGGGCGGGGCGTCGGGCGACGACGCCGCCGACGGCGTTGGCGAAGCGGTTCCTGGGGGCCTTCTTCCAGGCCTTGGAGGGCCAGAAGGCCTTGGTGCCGAGGAGGGAGAAGACGGCGGGTACGAGCGTGAGCGCGGCGACGAGTGTGACGGCGACGGAGATGGCCAGCGAGGGGCCCATGGCGCGCATCATGCCCATGGTGGACAGGAGGAGGGCGAGGAAGGCGACGATGACGGCGCCGGCGGCGGAGGCGATGGTTTCGCCGACCTTGGCGACGGCGTCGACGAGGGCCTGCTTGGGTTCCTGGCCGTTGCGCAGGTGTTCGCGGTAGCGGAAGAGGAGGAAGAGGATGTAGTCGGTGCCGACGCCGAAGAGGACGACGATGAGGATCGCGGAGATGGAGCTGTCGGCCTTCATTCCGCCGAGGTCGGCGGCGGTGCCGATGAGGCCGAGGGCGACGGAGAAGACGACGCCGATGATCAGGACCGGCAGGATCGCGATGAGCGGGCTGCGGAAGATGACGAGCAGCAGGACGACGATGAGGACCAGCGTCGCCATCATGATCATGGCGTCGGTGTCGCCGGAGGACTCCTGGGAGTCGAGGTTGCTGGCGGCCTGGCCGGTGATGCCCATCTTCAGGTGGGTGTCCTTGAGGAGCGGTTTGGCGTCCTCACGGAGCTTCTTGACGGAGGCGGGCAGCTTCTCGTCGTAGGAGTTCTTGGTGGTGGCGATGATGTTGGCGAGGGCTATCTCGCCGTTGGGCGAGACGGCCTGGGGGCCGGTGACGACCTTGCCGATCTTCTCGCGGTGCTTGCTCTCGAGTCCGGCGGCGACCTTGGCGATGTCGCGTTGGTCGTCGGGGGAGAGCTTGCCGCCGTCGGCGCGTTGGAAGACGGCGATGGCGGCGGGTTGTTCGGTTTGCGGGAAGGCCTCCTGCTGGAGTTTGCCGACGCGTACGGATTCGTAGTGTGAGGGCAGGAATTCGGTTTCGTCGGTGGTGGACTTCAGTCCCGGTGCCAGCATGGCGAGGGCCACGGCTGCGATGATCCAGCCCGCGATCGTGAGCCAGGGCCGGTGGACGGCGAACCGCCCGACTCGTCGGAACATGGTGCTCCTTCAACTTCGCTGTTTTTCAGGCGTCGGACGCGGGGAGGATGATCGTGCTGGCGTTCGGCACGGGCATGAACACGCTAGGCATCGGAGTTCCGCGGGCACAACGATTTCCGGGGAGTCAGGGGGAAATCGGTCCTGGGGTGGGGGCCTCTCCGCCCTGGGGAGGAGGGCCCTCTCACCCGTGGGGTAGAGACCGCCCTGCCGACTGCCCCCGTCGGGATTACTCTGCCCCCATGAGCGATGTGGATTTCTATGCCGCGCGCATGGACCGTGCCGTCCGGGCGGCGGTGCAGGAGGGGCTGGCGGGTCTGGTCGTCGCGCCGGGCCCCGACCTCGTATGGCTGTGCGGTTATGAGCCGGTGACCACCGAGCGCCTGACCGCGCTGCTGCTGCTCCCGGACCGCAAGCCCTGGCTTGTCGTCCCGCACTTGGAGCGGCCGGACGCCGAAAAGGCGCCGGGTGCGGGTGCGTTGAGGATCGCCGGCTGGGCGGACGGCGAGAATCCGTATGCGGAGATCGTCAAGGCCCTGGATCCGCAGGGTCGTTACGGCGTCTCGGACAACGCCTGGGCGCTGCATCTGCTGGCGCTGCAGCGTTCGCTTCCCGGTACGGCGTACGCGGCGTTGACGGAGGCGATGCCGATGCTGCGTGCGGTGAAGGACGCGTACGAGCTGGAGCGTTTGGCGGCCGCGGGGGCGGCGGCGGACGCCACGTACGAGGCGATCGTCGAACTGCCGTTCGGGGGGCGCCGGGAAAACGAGGTGGCGGCGGACCTGGCGCGGTTGCTGCGCGAGAACGGGCACAGCCAGGTCGATTTCACGATCGTCGGATCGGGCCCCAACGGCGCCAACCCGCATCACGAGGCGGGCGACCGGATGATCGAGGAGGGCGACATGGTCGTCCTGGACTTCGGCGGCCTGAAGGACGGCTACGGCTCCGACACGACGCGCACGGTGCACGTGGGCGAGCCGACGTCGGAGGAGCGCAAGGTGCACGATCTGGTGCGTGAGGCGCAGCAGGCGGCGTTCGAGGCGGTGCGGCCGGGGGTGGCGTGCCAGGAGATCGACCGGGTGGCGCGTCAGGTGATCCGTAAGGCGGGGTACGGCGAGTACTTCATCCATCGGACGGGGCATGGGATCGGTGTCACCACGCATGAGCCGCCGTACATGGTGGAGGGCGAGCATTTGCCGTTGGTGCCGGGGATGTGTTTCTCGATCGAGCCGGGGATTTATCTGCCGGGCCGGTTCGGGGTCCGTATCGAGGACATTGTCGCCTGTACGGATTCCGGGGCCCGGCGGTTGAACAACACGGCGCGGGAATTGCGGACGGTGTCCTAGTGGGGGGGGACGGTGTCCTGGCTCAGAGGGCTTGGTGCATGACGTGCAGTCCGGTGTACGTGCCGTCGGGCAGGCGGTAGGCGCCGGGGATGGTGCCGATGATGGTGAAGCCGCATGAGCGCCAGAGGGAGACGGCGCGGGTGTTGGATTCCACGACGGCGTTGAACTGCATGCCGTGGTAGCCCTCGGTGCGTGCCCAGTCCAGGGTGTGTTCGCACAGGGCCCGGCCGACGCCGCGGCCGGCGTGTTCGGGGGCGACCATGTAGCTGGCGCTGGCGATGTGGGCGCCCGGGCCCATCTGGTTGGGGTTCATCTTGGCGCTGCCGAGGACGGTTCCGTCGTCGTCGACGGCTACGACCGTGCGGGCGGGGGCGGTGAGCATCCACATGCCGCGGCCTTGCTCGGAGGTGAGGTCGCGGGGGTAGGTGTAGGTCTGGCCGGCGGCGGTGATGGTGTGGAAGAAGGGCCAGATGGAGGCCCAGTCGTCCGCGTGTGCGGTTCTGATCAGCATGGGCGTCAGCATGGCCGGGGGGTGTGGGGGCCGCCACCGGTTTTCCGTCCGGACGGCGTACGGGCGTGCCCTCAGACGGCCCGCATGCGGTGGGGGTCGTAGGCGGGGGCGTATTCGGGGGCGACGGGTCCGTGTTTGGGGGCGCGGGCGGTGACCATGGTCCAGGCGACGACGGCCGCGATGAGCATGATGCCCGTGCCCCAGCCTATGGCGATGCCGAAGCCGTGGACGACGCCTTCTTTGACGACTCTGTCCCGTACGGCCGGGCCGGGGGCGCCGGCCGCGGCCGCGGCCTGCAGGTGGGCGGCGATGTAGGTCGCGCTGGTGGAGGTGGCGATGGTGTTGAGCAGGGCTGTGCCGATGGAACCGCCGACCTGTTGGGCGGTGTTGACGGTGGCGGAGGAGACGCCGGAGTCGCGTTGGTCGACTCCGCTGGTGGCGACGTTGACGACGGGCATGAAGACCAGGCCCATGCCGAGGCCGAGGAGGATCATGGCGGGCAGTACGTGGGAGGCGTAGGCGGGTTCGACGGTCAGGAAGGTGAGCAGGAACAGGCCGGTGGCGGCGACGATCGCGCCGGGTGTCATGAGCAGGCGTGGGGGCAGGCGGTTCATGAGCCGTGCGGAGAGCTGTGTCGAGGACAGGACGATGGCGGCCGTCATCGGCAGGAAGGCCAGTCCGGCTTTGAGCGGTGAGTACCCGAGGACGACCTGTAGGTAGTAGGTCATGAAGAGGAACATGCCGAACATGCCGACGACGGCCAGTGCCATGACGATGAGCGCGCCGGCGCGGTTGCGGTTGCGGATGATGTGCAGGGGGAGCAGGGGGGTGGTGGTGCGGCTCTGCCACCAGGCGAAGGCCGCCAGCAGCGCGACGCCGCCGCACAGCAGTCCGAGCACCAGGGCGTCGCTCCAGCCGCGTGGCACGGCCTCGCTGCAGGCGTAGACGATGGCCACCAGGCCGCCGCAGCCGAGCAGCACCCCGGGGAGGTCGAGGCTGGGTCGTTCGGCGGCCGCGGGGCGGCGGTCGTGGAGCAGCCAGGTGGCGCCGAGCAGGGCGATGAGGGCGATGGGGACGTTCACGTAGAGGCACCAGCGCCAGTCGAGGTATTCGGTCAGGACGCCGCCGGCGATGAGGCCGATGGCGGCGCCGCCGCCGGCGATGGCGCCGTAGATCCCGAAGGCTTTGCTGCGTTCCTTGAGGTCGGTGAACGTGGTGGTCAGCAGGGACAGCGCGGCCGGGGCGAGGACGGCGGCGAAGGCGCCCTGCAGGGCGCGGGCGGCGAACAGCATTCCCTGGCTGTGTGCGGCGCCGCCCAGGGCGGAGGCGCATGCGAAGCCGACGAGGCCGATCATGAAGGTGCGTTTGCGCCCGATGAGGTCGCCGATCCTGCCGCCGAGGAGCAGGAGGCCGCCGAAGGCGAGGGTGTAGGCGGTGATCACCCATTGGCGGTTGGTGTCGGACATGTGCAGTTCGCGCTGCGCCGAGGGGAGGGCGATGTTCACGATGGTGGCGTCGAGGACGACCATCAGCTGCGCGAGGGCGATGATCACCAGCCCCCACCAGCGGCGTGGGTCGGCGGGGGAGGGGTGCCGCGGGTGCCGCCGGGGGCTCGCTCGTCGGGCTCATGGTGATCTGCTCTCGCGGCCGCCGCGGGGTGCGCGGCGGGCCGATAGCGTGCAGAAACTCGCAGTCCAGGGTAGGCCCGGCGGGTGACGCGCGCCCCCTGGCGGGAGGGGGTTCTTCGGCGACGGGCCTCAGGGGACGAGGACGACCTTGCCGATCGTGCCGCGCGTCTCGAGGGCCCGGTGGGCGGCGGCGGCCTCGGTGAGCGGGAAGCGCTGTACGGCGGGGACGACGTGGCCGGCGGCGGCGTGGGCGAGCGACTCCTCCTCGAGCCGTCGCAGGCCGGTCCGGCCGCCGCCGAACCGTTCCAGCATCGCCGGGCCCAGCGCGCCGCGGGAGGTGATCGAGCGCTCGGCGAGCTCCTCGGGGGTGAGGTTCAGCGGCCCGCCGCCGGTGACGCCCTGTGAGGACCAGCCGTGGACGAGGTGGAGGCCGCCGGGCCCGAGCAGGTCGACGGCGGCCCGCGCGGCCGGCCCGCCCACGCCGTCGAGGACGACGGTGGCGGCGCGCCCGTCCAGGGCCGTACGGGCGGTGTCGGCCCAGGCCGGGTCGTCGTAGTCGAGTGCGACGTCCGCGCCGAGCGTACGGACGTGCCGGACCTTGGCCGGGCCGCCCGCCAGGCCCACGACGGTGGCCCCGGCCCGCTTGGCGTACTGCACGAGCAGCGATCCGATGCCGCCGGCCGCCGCCGGCACCACGACCACGTCGTCGCCGGTCAGCTCGGTGAAGCCGAGGATGCCGAGTGCGGTGCGGCCCGTTCCGATCATGGCGATGGCCTGGTCCTCGGCCAGCCCTTCCGGGAGCTCGTGCAGCCGGTCGGCGTCGACGACGGCGAGTTCCGCGTAACCACCGGGGTTGTCGGGGCCCATGTGGGCGACGACGCGCTTCCCGAGCCACCGGGGGTCGGTGCCCTCGCCGAGCGCGTCGACGGTGCCGGCGATCTCCCGCCCGGGGATCGCGGGCAGCTCGGGCAGGGCGTAGGGGCCGTTGGGGTCGCCGGAGCGCAGGCTGGTGTCGACGAGGTGGACGCCCGCGGCGGCCACCGCGACACGCACCTGGCCGGGGGCGGGGACGGGGTCGTCGGTCCGCTCGTGGACGAGGTTCTCGGCGGGGCCGAAGGCGTGCAGGCGGACGGCGTGCATGGCGGTCTCCAGGGCGTGTGTCGGTGATGCCGATGACCTTGAGTCTTCAACCCGAACCGTGCTTGAGGTCAAGGCGTTCCGGGGTCGTTGTCAGTGGGGTGTGCCACTGTGTGTTCACGGACAGTGACGGTCCGGTGGGTCGACGGGTGGCTACGGGGAAGCGGGTGTGGGTGTCATGGCGACGACGCGAGGCGGCGGGCGGCGGCAGGCGGGCAAGGCGGGGCCGGTGGCCAGGCTGCCGGAGGTGCGGCTGCCGGAGCTGCGGCCGTTCGAGGGCGGGGAGCCGGAGCCCGAGGGGGACTACGACGGGCTCGCGTTCACGGATGCGGACTTCACCGGCCGCAGCGGGGAGGGCGCGTACTTCGGCGACTGCGGGCTGTACCGCTGCGTGCTGGACGAGGCCCTGCTGAGCCGCGCGCGGATGGTGGACTGCGTGCTGGAGGGCGTGCGGGGCGTGGGCACGGACCTGGCGGAGGCGTCGCTGCGCGACGTGGAGGTGCGCGACGGCCGGTTCGGCGGCGTGCAGCTGCACGGCGCGGTCCTGGAGCGGGTCCTCGTGAAGGGCGGCAAGATCGACTATCTGAACGCGCGCAAGGCCGTGCTCAAGGACGTGACGTTCGACGGCTGTGTGCTGTCCGAGGCCGACTTCGGCGGCGCCCGGCTGGAGCGGGTGGTCTTCCGTGACTGCGTGCTGCGCGGGGTGGACTTCACGGGGACGCAGATGAAGGACGTGGACCTGCGGGCGGTCGCGGAGCTGGACATCGCCCGGGGCGTCGAGCGGCTGTCGGGGGCGATCGTCAGCCCGGCCCAACTCCTCGATCTCGCCCCGGCCTTCGCGGCGGCGATAGGCATCCGGGTCGAGGCGCCGCCGGCGGAGTGACGCCGGCGGGGCCCCGGCGCCGGGGCGCCTCCGTGGGTCACACGCGCGGGTAGCGGCTCTGCAGGTCCCAGATGACGGGGTTGTCGGCGAGGCCCTCGTGCATGTCGGCCAGGTCGGCGATCAGGTCCTGCAGGAAGTCGCGCGCCTCGCGGCGCAGCGCCCGGTGGTCGAAGGTGAGCGGGGGCTCGTCCGGCGCCCAGTCGGCGGTGACGTCCACCCAGCCGAAGCGGCGTTCGAAGACCAGGCAGTCGGTGGACTCGGTGAAGTCCAGCTCGGCGAACTGCGTGGTCGCCGAACGGCTGCCCCGGGGGTCCCGGTCGACCTTCTCGACGATGTCGCACAGGGCCCAGGCGAAGTCGAGCACCGGCACCCATCCCCAGGCTGTGGACAGTTCCCGGTCTTCCTTGACGTCGGCGAGGTAGACGTCGCCGCAGAAGAGGTCGTGCCGCAGCGTGTGGACGTCCGCGGTGCGGTAGTCCGTCTGCGGGGGGTCGGGGAAGCGGCGGGAGAGGGAGTAGCCGAGGTCGATCACGTCTCGATGGTACGTACGACAACGGTGCCCCCGCTGCCACAGGGGCGGCGGGGGCACCGGGTGCAGACCCGTGAGGGGGTTACTTCACGTTGATCGCGGTCCAGGTGTTGGCGACCGTCTTGTACTCGTTGCTGGTGGAGCCGTAGAGGTCCGCGGTCGCCTTCAGGGTGGCGGTGCGGGCGGCCTTGTAGTTGGTGGTGGAGGTGAAGTACGTGGTCAGCGCCTTGTACCAGATCTTGGTGGCCTTGTCCCGGCCGATACCCGTGATCTTGGAGTTGTTGTAGGTCGGGCTGTCGTAGCTCACGCCGCCCAGGACCTTGCTGCCGCTGCCCTCGGACAGCAGGTAGAAGAAGTGGTTGGCGGGGCCGGACGAGTAGTGGACGTCCACGCTGCCCAGCGACGAGGACCAGTAGTCGCGCGAGGACCCGTCCTTGCTCGGCTTGTCCATGTAGCGCAGCGGGGTGCCGTCGCCGTTGATGTCGATCTTCTCGCCGATGAGGTAGTCGCCCGCGTCGGTCGAGTTGTTGGCGTAGAACTCGACGGCGGTGCCGAAGATGTCGGAGGTGGCCTCGTTGAGGCCGCCGGACTCACCGCTGTAGCGCAGGTTGGCGGTGTGCGAGGTGACGCCGTGGCTCATCTCGTGGGCCGCCACGTCGAGCGAGGTCAGCGGGTTGGCGTTGTTCTCGCCGTCGCCGTAGGTCATGCAGAAGCAGTCGTCGTCCCAGAAGGCGTTGACGTAGCCGTTGCCGTAGTGGACCCGCGAGTACGCGCCCTCGCCGTCGCCCTTGATGCCGGTGCGGCCGAGCACGTTCTTGTAGAAGTCCCAGGTGACCGCGGCACCGTAGTGCGCGTCGACGGCGGCCTTCTGGCGACCCGCGCCCCAGACGTCGCTGGAGTTGGTGAAGAGCGCGCCGGTGCCGTCGGTGCCCTGGTTCAGGTCGTACGTCTTGTGGCCGCCACGGGCGCCGTCGGTCAGGGTGTAGCTCGAGCCCGACTGCGTGGTGGTCAGCGGAACGGTGCCGCTGTAGGTGCTGGTGCCCGAGCCGGTGTGGACGGTCTCGTTCTGGAAGAGCTTCTTGCCGGTGTTCGCGTCCGTGATCACCTGCAGCTTGCTCGGCGTGCCGTCCTTCTGGACGCCGGTGACGGTCGTCTCGTACGCCAGGACCGGCTTGCCCTGCGCGGCCCAGATCACCTTGCGCGCCTGGCCGGCGTCCGCCTTGGCGGTCTTCTGGTCGGCGGCGACGCCGAGCGCGCTCTTCTTTGCGGCGGAAGGCGCCAGCGAGGGCGTCGTGCTGGGCACGGCTATGTCGGCGTCGGTCGCCTTGGTGACGTCGCGGTCACCGTTCTTCTTCTGGTGCACGACCAGGTCGCCGCCGAGGACCGGCAGACCGTCGAACGTGCGCTCGTAGCGCGTGTGCACCGTACCGTCCGCGTCCTTGACGACGTCACGGACGACCAGCTTCTCCTTGCCGCCGAGGCCGATCTTCGAGGCGATGGAGGAGGTCGTGCTCTGCGCGTCCTTGATCGCGGAAGCCCGCTGCCCGGCGGAGAGCGCGAGCTGCTGCCCGCCGTCGCTCTTGGTGGCCGAGGCGCTCGCCGAGCCCGTCTGCACACCGATGACGACCATGGTGGCCGAGGCGACCAGGGCGGCGGCACGCAGGGAGTTCTTGCGGGAGGTGGCGGTGATGCTTCTCAACTCAGTCTCCTATGAGGGGGGTTACGGGCAGCCTTGGAGTGAGGCCGCTCGTTGGTGCAGGAGTTGTGCAGGAGTGAATTGAGGAGAGAGTGCCATCGATCGAGCGACTTTGACAGGGGCGCAACAAGGAATTGACTTGCCGGTAACCGATGACCGGTGGATTGAGTCCGCTATGCGGCGAGTTGAGCAGAATCGAAGACGTGTTCAACTGTTCGCCAGGGCGTGTTGGTCCACCGGATGGCACACAGAAGGTTTCCGGGTGCGGCGAAACGGCATCAATGGGGCCGCAGGGAAAGGGAATACGTGGAGATCAGGGTCTACCCGGAATTCGATGTTCCGGAACAACTCCGCATGCAGCTGGCCGCATTGCGCGAGAGGGAATGGCCCGGTGCGGGCGGCGACGCCCATGATCCGCTGCTGCGGCCTGTGACGGTACTACTGGTAACCCCCCGCGCGACAGGGCGCGATGCCTATGAGGTGGTGGCCGCGCTGGACATCCTCAGCAAGGACATCACCCACGCCGGGCACACCTACCGGGCGGCCGGACTGAGCGCCGTGGTCACGGCGACGGCACACCGGGGCAAGGGAAACGGGCGACAGCTCGTGGCTGCCGCCCGTGAGTTGATCGCGGGAAGCGGATCGCTTCCGTCCGTACCGAGGGCGGATCTGGCGCTCTTCACCTGCGACCGTCCGCTGCGTCGCTTCTACGAGAGCGCGGGGTGGCAGTGCCTGGACGGAACCGTCCTGATCGGCGGCACCCCGCACGACCCCTTCCCCAGCGACCAGCCGGGCTTCGACAAGGTCACCATGGCCGGCTTCTTCACCGAGCGCGCGATGAGGCACGCGGACACGTTCCCGCACAGCCGCATCGCGCTCCACCCGGGCGAGATCGACAAACTGTGGTGACAGGGGCTCGGTTTCGGGTCAGCGCTGCTCGTCGGTAGGTGGACGGTCCGCGTCGATCTGCTCGTTCATCTTCCGCTGCACGGCGTCGACCTGGCTCTGGTACTTGTTCTGAGTCTTCGTGTCGAACGCGTCGCCGGCCTTCTCCACGCCCTGCCTGGCCTGGTCCGGATGGCCCTTGATCAGGCCCTTGAGCTTGTCGAGCATGGACATGATCGTCCTCCTTGAGGGAACGCCTGACCTCCTCAGCATCGCCGCCTTTCCCCCCGCCCGCATCCCGGCACGGGGGCGCGCGGGAGGCCGCCGGGGGCGCGTGGCGCCATACCGACGCCGTCACCCCACGGCCTCCGCCGGCCTGCACCGTCTGCCCGGGCAGTACCGTTCGGGTGCGGCATCCGGGCGTACGGTCACGGCCTGCGGCAGGCCGGGCGGCCGTAGCGCCCCGTACTCCTCGAACCGCCGCACCCCGCACCGTCGGCATGTCGACAATCCGTCGGCGTGCGTCCAGCCCGCCTGATGACGACAGTCGGCCCGCATGCGGCCCGTGGTGAAGACGGTCATGACGTGCGCCCCAGGTGGGTCTTACGGACATGGGTACGCAGGCTCACGGTCGCCGCGACCGCCTGATCCCTACGACCCCCGTCCACCGCTGCCCGCTGCGCCGCCTGCAGCCTGGCGCACTCCTCGCACGCCGGCCCCCGAACGGCCGCCGCCCGCTCCTCCCGCGTCGCCAGCCGCAACGCCTGCGGCGGCACCTCCCACTCCCGGCCGCCCCCGGGCCGCCGAACCTGCACGCGGGGCCCGACGGTTCCCATGACTTGGGCGAGCGTCGCGCTACGGGTATCGACGACGTAGGTGCCCTCGCGGTACGTCATCGCCTCCGGCGGGGTGGGGGTGTTGTCGCGCACGGCGTTCCCTTCGCTCTTTCACTGGCTGTACAGAGAGCGTGACCGTGCGGGGCTAGGCTTTGGGAGGGGGTAGCGCTCTGCAGTACCGCTGTTGTCGGAGGGGGTACGCCGTGGCCAAGGATCCGGGACCGGTCGGCCGGTACGGCCAGTCGAAAGTGGGCTGGGAGTTCTTCGGCTCCGAGCTGAAAAGGCGGCGCGAGGCCGTTGGGCTGTCACAACAGGAGCTCGGTAGACGGGTGTTCTGCTCGGGCGCGTACATCGGACAGTTCGAGACGGCGGTGCGTAAGCCTCAGCTGGATGTCGCTCAGCGGATCGATGTCGAGCTGCAGACAGAGGGCTTTTTTGAGCGCATGTGCACGGAGTTGATCAATAACTCGCCATACGCCAACTACTTCGCCGAAACCGCCTACCTCCAGGGTCTGGCTTCCACCATCCACGAGTTCGCGCCGACCTTCGTGCCCGGGCTGCTGCAGACGGAGGCCTACGCTCGAGGCGTCTTCCTTGGCGGATTCCCCTTCGCACCCGAAGACAGAATCCAGACCTGGATCACCGCCCGCTTGGAGCGGGCTCGCATGCTCGAGCATCCAACAAGGCCGTTGTTGTGGGTCGTGTTGGACGAATGCGTCATCCGGCGGAGCATTGGTGGTGCGGGAGCGATGAGCGAGCAACTGGCGCACCTGGTGAACCTGGTGGAGAAGCGTCGCATTGGCGTGCAGGTGCTCCCCTTCGGTGCGGGCGCCCCGGCGCTGGGTGGCGCTCTCAGCCTGATGACCTTCGAGGACGCACCTCCCGTGGCGTACACCGAAGGCGTGAAGAGCGGCCAATTGCTCCACGAACCAGCGCTGGTTGGCGACTGCAGGCGGCTATACGATCTTGTGACGGCCGCTGCGTTGTCGTTGGAAGCGTCCTTGTCCCTGATCAAATCGGCGGCAGAGGAGTATGCACATGAGCGCCGATGACCTGTGCACCGCAGCGTGGCGCAAGAGCTCGTACAGCGGGCCGGGCGACGGCAACGGTGGCGACAACTGCGTGGAAGTTGCTGTGTGGCGCAAGAGCTCGTACAGCGGATCTGGTGGTGGCAGCGGTACCGACGACTGTGTTGAAGTCGCCGACAACATACCCACCCTGGTCCCCGTCCGGGACAGCAAGCGCCCCACCGGCCCGACCCTCACTTTCCCGGCCGCCGCCTGGGCGGCCTTCGTCGCCGAGGTGAAGGCGTAGAGGCCAGGCCGCATGGCGGTTGCGCGGTTACTTCGGGTCGCTGTTGAACTTCGAGGTGGACCAGAAGTAGCCGAGGACTGCGAGGCCCAGGCACCAGGCGACGGCGAGCCATCCGTTGTTGCCGATCTCGGTGCCGAGGAGCAGGCCGCGCAGGGTTTCGATGGCGGGTGTGAACGGCTGGTACTCGGCGATCGGCTGGAACCAGCCGGGCATGGAGTCGATCGGGACGAAGGCGCTGGACAGGAGCGGCAGCAGGATCATCGGCAGTGCGTTGTTGCTGGCGGCCTCGGCGTTGGGGCTGACCAGGCCCATGCCGACCGCGATCCAGGTGAGGGCCAGGGCGAAGAGTACGAGCAGCCCGAACGCCGCCAGCCACTCCAGGGCTGTGGCGTCGGTGGACCGGAAGCCGATGGCCACGGCGACGGCGCCGACGAGGACCACGCTCGCGATCGACTGCAGCACGCTGCCGACGACGTGCCCGACGAGCACCGAACCGCGGTGGATCGCCATGGTGCGGAAGCGGGCGATGATGCCCTCGGTCATGTCGTTGGAGACGGAGACCGCGGTCCCGACCACGGTGCCGCCGATGGTCATCAGCAGGATGCCGGGGACGAGATACGCGATGTACGCGGAACGGTCCGCACCACCGCCGCCGATGCCCGCGCTCATCACGTCGCCGAAGACGTAGACGAAGAGCAGCAGCATCATTATCGGCGTGAGCAGCAGGTTCAGGGTGAGGGACGGGTAGCGCCGGGCGTGCAGGAGGTTGCGGCGCAGCATCGTGGAGGAGTCGCGCAGGGCCAGGGACAGGGAGCTCATCGGGCCATCTCCTTGGGCTGTTCGGGGGTGCCGGCGTCGCCGGTGAGGGCGAAGAACACGTCGTCGAGGTCGGGGGTGTGGACGGTGAGCTCGTCGGCCTCGACGTCGACAGCGTCCAGCCAGTCGAGGATGGAGCGCAGTTCGCGCTGGCTGCCGCCGCTGGGGATCTGGAGCGTGAGGGATTCGTCGTGCCGGGTGGCCTCGCGCAGGGCGGAGGCGGCGGCCTGGTACGCGGCCGGGTCGGTGAAGCGGAGCCGGACGTGTCCGCCGGGGACGAGCCGCTTCAGTTCGCCGGCGGTGCCTTCGGCGGCGATTTTGCCGTTGTTGAGCACGGCGATGCGGTCGGCGAGTTCGTCGGCCTCGTCCAGGTACTGGGTGGTGAGGAAGACGGTGACGCCGTCGGAGACGAGCTCGCGGATGATCTGCCACATGTTGTGGCGGCTGCGCGGGTCGAGGCCGGTGGTGGGTTCGTCGAGGAAGATGATGCGCGGATCGCCGACCAGGGTCATGGCGATGTCGAGGCGGCGCTTCATGCCGCCGGAGTAGGTGGAGGCGGGTTTCTTCGCCGCCTCGGTGAGGTCGAACCGCGCCAGCAGATCTGCTGTGACCCGCCGCCCCTCGCGCTTGGAGAGGTGGTGGAGGTCGGCCATGAGGAGCATGTTCTCCTCGCCGGTGATCAGGCCGTCGACGGCGGAGAACTGTCCGGTGACGCCGATCGCGGCGCGTACGCCGTCCGGTGAGGTGGCGACGTCGTGGCCGGCGACCTGGGCCTGCCCGGCGTCGGCGGTGATGAGGGTGGAGAGGATCTGCACGGTCGTGGTCTTGCCGGCGCCGTTGGGGCCGAGCAGTGCGAAGACGGATCCGGCCGGGATGTGCAGATCGATGCCGTCGAGCACGGTCTTGTCGCCGTAGGACTTGCGCAGACCGATGGTGGAGACGGCGGTGGGGGACTGCGGACCGCTCAGCTTGGATGTGGGCATGACAAGCGAACCCATGGGGCCCTCCCGTTCGAAGGCTGAAGTGGCTGAAGTGACTGGGGGAGTGGAGGAGTTGGCGGGGGCCGGTGCTCAGGCGCGGGCGCGGAGGACGTCGATGTTGCCGTTGCGGGTCCGGGCGCGAACCTCGACGGTGTCCTCGGTCTCCTCGGGGGTCTCGGAGGGGGTGAGCCTGTTGCGCACCTGCCCGGAGCCGGAGGTGGCGTCGATCCAGGCGGCGGTGCCCTCGCGGATGCCGACCTCGATGGCGCCGTAGGAGGTCTCCAGCTGCACCGTGCCGCGCGCGACGTCGGCGACGCGCACCGTGCCGTGGGCGGTGGTGGCGGCGACCGAGCCCTCGGCGCGCGCGATGTCGATGTCGCCGTGGGCGCCGCTCACCCGCAGGTCGCCGGTCGCGACGCCCACGGTCGTGGTGCCGTGCGAGTTCTTCAGGACGGCGGAGCCGTCGACGGTGCCGACGCGCAGGCTGCCGGTGCTGGTGGTGATCTCGGCCGCGCCCTCGATGCGGTCGACGGTGATCGAGCCGTGGGAGGCGGTCAGGTTCAGCGGCCCGGTCGCGTCGAGGCGGACGTCACCGGACGAGGTCTTCATGCGGACCTCGCCGAGCCGGCCCTCGCCGAGCACCTGGGTCCATGCGCCGGTCATGTCGACGTGTGAGCCCGTGGGCAGTTCGACCGTCACGTCGACGACGCCGGTGCGTCCGAAGAGGTTGGACTTGGGCGTCCTGACCGCCAGGACGCCGCTCGCGTAGGTGACCTCGGTCTGGCCGGCCGCCCGCACGTCCAGGTCCTTCTTCGGGTCGCGGGGCCGCACCTCGACGACCGTGTCGAGGCGGTCGCTCGCGATGAACTGGATGGAGCCGGCCTCCACGCGGGCGGTGGTCGAAATCGGCTCGGGAGTGTCGAAAGAAGGCATGGCTGTACCGTCCTCTTGGGTCTTCGGGTCGTCCCCGCAGGTGGGACGTGGTGTGGGTGCCGTGCTTATTTCTTTGGGGCGCGGGCGCGGGCGCGGCTAGCGCACCCAGCCCGTGAAGCTCTGTCCGACGGTGCGGGTCTTCTCCGGCGTACGCGGCCGGGTGCCGCCGTCGACCGCGGCCGACACGGCCCGTACCAGCCAGGCGTTGACCGACAGGCCCTCGCGGCTCGCGGCCTCCTCGGCGCGCGCCTTGAGGTGGGCGGGAAGACGCAGATTCACGCGGGCGGTGCCGCCCTCGTCGCCTTCGGCGGGCGCGTGCGCCTTGAGCAGTTCGGCGGGCGCGGCGGCCGCTTCCATGGGGCCACTGCCGGCGGGCGGCGGCGTCACCACGAAGTCGGGGTCGAGCCCGCGCAGCCGTACGTCGACGGAACCGGGGGCGAGCTCGCGGGTGATCTCGTCCATCGCGGCCGAGAGCACATTGAGCATGGTCAGACGGGTCGCCGACTCCAAAGGAGCGGTGAGCCGCTCGGCCAGCTCGCGAGCGTCCTGCCCGCCGGCTTCGGCGGCCACCGCAAGTTCGCGGCGGAGGGTGTCGACATACGGGGTCAGGTCCATGACGTCATAGTGGCACCACGATGGCGCCATGCGCAAGCCCGGGTGGTGCCATACGTGTGGCGGGCGTGGCGTCGACCATCCTGACCTGCGCAAACGCCAAGAAGTCGACCTGAGTCACTGTGGCGCCATGCGCGCTCACGCGCTCTCCAGGCCATGAAATGGCGCCGCATGGCGCCAAGTGGCGCCACCCGGTGCCATGTGGCGTCATGGCGATGTCACGTGATGTCACGCGATGCCATGTGATGGACCGCCGGGGCGGAGGCGGGGCCGGCGCGGCCCTTTCCCGTGTTGGAAAGCCGACCGCCTTGACCGGCGTGCCACAGGGTCGGGAGCATCGAGCGCGTCGGACGACACGAGGGGGCAGGAATGCTACGCAAGCTGTCGGGTGACCCCGACTGCAAGAACGGAACGTGCCCGACCCTCTGGGCTACCGAAGACGCCGACAGCTACGTGGTGCAAGGCTTCGTCGTCACCGACCCCGGGCGGCTGGCACAGCTTCGCCTTCCGGAGGGGGAGACGGCCGTTCTGGTGCCCGCCAAACTCCTGGAGGTGTATTTCGGTGCTCGGCGGGATTGAGTTCGGCCGGATTTTCGAGACCTTCGAGCGGTGCGCCTTCCGTTTGGAAACGCTGAGCGTCTACGACGTGGAAGAGGAACGAGCGGAGTACGAGGCATTCCTGGCCGGTGAGCCGATGCTGCCCGAGTGGGCCGACAACCCCTGGGTCCGCAGCATGACCGACCGAGGGAAGTCCGTATCGAGGGTGCATGTGCTGCGCTCTCCTCTGACGGACTACCTGCGGTACGAGCTTTCGGCGTACCCGGGGAACGTCACCGCCGGTGAAACCATCGGAATCATCGATCTGGCGGAACAAGCGGTAGCCGGGCTGCCGGACCATGACTTCTGGCTGTTCGATGACGCCGAGGTCTACCGCATGAACTACACCGAGGGCGGAAAGTTCGTAGGGGCGGAGAAACTCGCGCCAGAACGACTCGCGGAGTATCAGAAGTACCGGAACATCGCACAGGAGCACGCTGTGCCGTTCTCCGAATACTGGGATCAGCGCAGCTGAGCGGACATGCCGAGCTGGGGAAGGCCCTGCGGGCCCTGAGGACGGCGTCGGGACGCACCGGCGAGTCCGTGGCCCGCAGGGCCTCCATGTCCGCCGGAAAGCTGTCCAAGATCGAGCACTGCAGGACCCGCCCCACGGTGAGGGACGTCGAGCTGATCCTCGAGGCCATCGGTGTGTCCGACGAGGCCAAGGCGGAGTTCCTCGAGGCCGCGCGGGCAGAGGCCACCGAGTCCACCGCATGGCGCCTGCTGCGGAGGCTGGGGCCGTGGAAGCACCAGCAAGCCATCCGGGCCCTCGAGGATCGTACGGACACCCTGAGGCTGTTCCAGGGGCAGTTGATTCCCGGGCTGCTTCAGACGCCGGAGTACATGTCGGCCGTCTTCTCGCTGCCGCCCGCCCTTCCCGGTGAGACACGGGCCAGAACGATCGCGGCCCGGCTGGAACGACAGAACACGCTCTATCAGCCGCACCGGTCGTTTCGGTTCCTCGTCTGTGAACACACTCTTCGCTGGCTGATCTGTGAGCCGGTGGTGATGGCCGTTCAGCTCGACAGGATCGTGTCGCTGTCCCGGCTTCCCAATGTTTCCATCGGAATTCTGCCGCTCGACCGGCGGATGCCGGACTTCCCCATGACCTGTTTCAGTCTTCACGACGACCGGCTGGTCATTGTGGAGACGTTCCACGCGGAGATCACCACGCGGGAGCCGGCGGATGTGCGGGCGTACCTCGATACGTTCGAACGGTTCGCCGGAGTCGCCGTTTACGGCGACGACATGCGGGCCATGGCCGAGGGCATCCGAGACGGATTCTTTCGTGATCAGAAAAGGTCGTAGTGCATTGTCCGGCAGCCGCCGCACTATGGGCGCACCTCTGAAGAAAGGGTGTTTCCCATGGGAAACAAGGCTGATCTGTACGACGTCCCCGTCGGCGGGATCCAGTTCCACAAGGCGTGCGGTGGCAGTACTCACCCCGACGGCGAATCCTGCGTGACGCTCGCGCGGGTCGGTGACGGTGTCTGGGCCATGGGGGACAGCAAGCGTCCCCAGGCCGAGCCGCTGAGGTTCACCACGGACGAGCTGCGTGCGGCGGGTATCGAGCCCGAGCGCTTCGGCCTTTCGGCCTGACGCGGCATCCCCGGCAGCCCCAGCCAAAGCCCCGCCTCCAGGCCCCAGCCAGGCCGCAGGCCGCTGGGGCTGCCGCTCGACAGCCCGGAACGGTGGAACGGTGAGTGCTGGTGCATGTGCACGCGTACTTGTGGGTCGGCGACAAGGCGGTCTTCGACCGGGAAGGGAGCAGGCGGCCCGACAGTCCGGGGTTTTTCGGGGCGGACGTCCCCCCGATGCTGACCGCGCACTGGTTGCTGAAGCCGGTGGCTCTGATCCGGGCCACCTGGGACGAGCCCGGAGCGGCAGCCGGGTGGCTCGGTGAGCAGTTGTCAGCCCACGCGCCTCGGTTCCTTTCGCCGCAGGACAGAGACCCTGCGCGGATCGCCGCTCGCACGGCGGCGGGGGCGGAGCGGTTGGCGTGCGGCGGCGACGTGTCGCATGGGTACTACCTGAACCGGCCGCTCTTCTTCTCCGTCGCGCTCGTGACGTGCTCGCCGAACCGTGCGGCACCCCAGGCGCCCTGCCCGGGCCGTTCGGCCGCAGGTCCTCCGGGTGTCGGCCCTCCGGCCGTCGGCCCTTCGGGCCTTATGGGGCCAGCGTGAAGTGGGCGAGGAAGTCGTAGACGCCGAAGGCGATGAGGCCGATCGTGGCGAGGAATGCGCCCGTCGCCGCGCCCGCGCCCGCGTGGTGGCGGCGGGCCGCCGCCAGCAGGGCGCCCAGGAAGCCGCCCGCGGCGGGGACGCCGGCGATCAGGCCCGTGAGCTGGGCGAAGTGGACGTTCGCCTCGTGGTTGCCCGCCCAGTCCGAACCCGACGGGTTCTGGACAACCTGCAGCTGCAGGGTCCAGACCCAGATCGCCGGGCTCATGAAGATCAGGGTGAGGACGAGCATGGCCACGATGTAGGGCGCTCGGCTGTGCTGGTACTGGCCCTGGCCCTGGTCTGTCGTCATGAGGCCAGCGTCGACGGGCGCGGGGGCGTCGCGCATCCGTACGCGTACTCAGATGCGCGCGGCCTCGACAGGCCCCCTCGACGGCCGGGGAAGCCTTCAAGCCAGGCTTGCCGAAACTCAACACCTCGCCGATCAACTGCCTTTGACGTTAACGCGTTAAAGCCGGTGTAGTGGCCACCGATCGCCCCGGGGCGCGTCTCGGGCGTGCCGGCGATCTCTTTCGCCTGCCCAGCCGCATACGGAGAAGGCCTTATGACTGTCATCACGAGAAAGAATGCCGACGAGCTGTCCCACGACGACATCCTCGCCATCGTCGAAGGCACCGCATTGGCTGTACACATACCCGGCTTCATTCATCCGGAGGCCTTGGCGTCCGCACGCGCCCAGCTCTACGACCACCCCGATCGGGGCGGACTGAGCCAGGACACGGCGTTCCAGCGGGTCGGCTTCGCCTACTCGGAGATCAGCGACGAGCGGTCCAGGGACCGTTATCACTCCGAGGCGCGCGCCAATATCCAGCGGATGCGGGATCTGTTCGCGCCCTACGCCTCACCCAGTGATGTTCTCCGGCTGCTGCTGGAGGAGACCTGGAACGCCGGCGCGAACCTGATGCACGTCGATGGCCGAAAGGCCTTCATCGGCATCTGCCGCTATCAGCACAAGGACGTCGATCTCAACCCGCACACCGACGCTCTCGAGCGCAACCTGCCGGCCGACCACGCGCAGGGGCTCACGGCGCAGCTTTCGGTCAACATCTACGTCAACATTCCCCAGGTCGGCGGCGAATTGGAGCTGTGGGGGACCGAGCCGGGCGAGGAGAGTTACAACGAGCTCAAGGGCGAGCGGGTCTGGGGCATAGAGCGCGAGAAGCTCGGCCCGCCCGTCGAGGTCATCAAGCCGGAGCCCGGCGATCTGCTGCTGCTCAACCCGCGGCAGATCCACGCCGTACGGCCGTCCGGCGACGAACCGCGCATCACGCTGGGGCACTTCATCGGTTACTACGGCACCGACCGGCCCCTCGAGCTGTGGAGCTGACACCCTGATGAACGACTACATCATCGACGGCCGGACCAAAGCGAATTTCGGTCAGGAGGCCAAGAAGCTGACGTTGGCCGGAACCCGGGCCATTCTGCTGGTGAGCGTCGGCCAGCGCTATCACGAGGGCGACAAGCTGCGGGCGACCGTGGAACTGGTCAACCGCAGCGGATTCAAGCAGCTGACCATCGCCGTCGCCGACACCCTGCAGCGCACCAACTACCTGCACCTCTCTCCCGAGGAGGCCTACGAAAGGGCGCTGAGGGAGGGCGACGAATGGCTGGAACGCAACGAAAAGGTTCTCGGACAGTTGTCCGTGAGCAATGAGGTGTTGCGCTGGGACGAGACGCTGCAGGATCCCGAGTACGGGGCGTTCCGGGAGCGGGTGGAGCGGGCCTACGCCGAGGATCCCGGCTATCGGGCGGCGGTCGACGCGACCATCGGCAAGTTCATCGACCGGCTCACCGCCCGTGACCCGGAGGCCGATACCGAACTCGCCTTCAGGAACTGCTTGTCCTACCTCATCGAGGAATGTCCCATCATCATGCCGATGTGGGCTCATCAGGGGTACGACTACGTCATATATCCCCAGCCCATGACCACCGCGATGGCTGAAACGCAGCGACAGTTCGTCACCGGGGAATACCCCGGGAAGGGCGGGTGGCTGTCCCTGAGGTTCAAGAAGCGGGCCGCCGTGCCCGAAGCCGCGGCATAAACACGGCACTCAGCGGGCATCGCACTTCGCCTCGCTTGGCAACGCCGCTATACGTGTAGAGGACACGAACTGTGACGACATCAACCGACCGTAAATGGTGGGCATTCGCCGGGGTCGGGCTGATCAGCTTCCTGGGCTGTATCGACCTGACCATCGTCAACACCGCCGCCCCCCAGATCCAGTCGGATCTGGGCGCCTCCGTGACCGACCTGCAGCTCATCGTCAACATGTTCATCGTCGCCCTGTCGATGTTCATGGTGACCATGGGACGACTGGCCGACGCGTACGGGCGGCGTCGTGTCCTCTACGCGGGGACGGTCGTCTTCGGCCTGGCCTCGCTGGGGGCCGGGTTCGCGGACAGCACGGGCTGGCTCATCGCCTTCCGCTTCCTGCAGGGCGCGGCCGGCGCCATCCTGTACACCTCCACCGGCGCCATCGTGCAGAACGCCTTCCCCGAGTCCCAGCGCGGCCGCGCGATCGGCGCCCTCTACGGCGTCAACGGCGTCGGCCTCGCCATCGGCCCCCTGCTCGGCGGCGTCATCGTCTCCGCCCTGGGCTGGCACTGGGTGTTCTGGGTGAACGTCCCGCTCGTCGCGCTGGCTCTCGCCCTGTGCTCGTTCAGCGTCCGCGAGTCCCGTAACGAGGACGCCGGGCCCGGCGTCGACTGGCCGGGCCTCGTCCTGATCAGCCTCGGCATCCCGGCCGTCGTGCTCGCCTTCACCCTCGGCGGCTCGTGGGGCTGGTCGAGCGGGCGCACGCTGGGGCTGCTGGCCTTCGCGCTCGTGGTCCTGATCGCCTTCTACGCGGTGGAGCGCCGCGCCGCCGACCCCATCATCAGCTTCCGGCTGTTCCGGCACCGCTCGTTCCTCACGGCCATCGTCTCCGACTTCGCGCTGGCCTGCTTCTACACCACCGTCCTCTTCCTGATGCCTCTCTACCTCCACGAGGTACACGGCTACGGCGGTTACGCGACCGGCGCGCTGCTGCTGCCCTGCACCGCCGTCATGGCCGTACTGTCGCCGTTCGTGGGCCGGCTGACCGACCGCTTCGGCCCGCGCCGCCTCCTGCTCGTGGGCTTCGCGGCGTTCACGGTCTCGGCGCTGCTGCTCACCCGCCTGGAGGGCGACACGTCGCTCGCGTACGTCGCCGTCGCGCTGGTGGCGATGGGGCTGGGCTGGGCCTGCATCCTGGGACCGGCCACGGTGTCCGCGCTGTCGTCCGTGCCCGAACGCCAGGCGGGGCTCGCGATGGGGTCCTCGTGGACGTTCCACAACCTCGGCGGGGCCATCGGCCTCGCGGTGGGCATCGTCCTCTACCGCGCCCAGGCGGAGGACGGCCTGACCTCGGCGCTGGCCCGGCTGCACGCGCCCGCCGGGGACTGGACGCACGACGTGGTGGCCGACCCGGAGCGGGCGGCCGATCTGCTGCGGGAGCACACGTCGCTGACCTCCGGACAGGTCGGCGAGGTCTTCGACCGGATGTTCTCGGACGGCACCCAGGCCGCGATGTGGATGGTGGCTGGAACCTCGCTCGCCGCGCTCGTGGTCGTCGGACTGCTGGGCCTCGCCGGCCGGCGAGCCGCGGCCACGACCGGCGCCACCCCCGAAGCCGCGGTGACGAAGGAGACCGTCTGACGACGACACGGACCGCCTGATACGACCACTACGACGCGTGGGGGCCGCCGGAATCCCGGCGGCCCCCACGTGCGTACATGCGTTCCCGAGCGCTGCGACCAGGCGCCGCGACCATGCGGCGGGGCCCGAGCGCCACGTTCGGCATGGCGTCGCAGGTTCCCGCGCCGTCTGCTCGTCGTGCTCCAGGACCGCCCGGAGCACGGGGTGCAGGTCAGAACTTCTTCGTGCGCAGCTTCTTCCAGTGCCAGGGCGTCAGAAAGAAGGAGGCCAGCCCGATGAAAGCGCTCAACGCCGCGATTCCCCAGCAAGGAGCGTGCGACGCCGGCTGGCCGGTCCAGTCCCACCAGCGAGCATCGCCATTGGTGTCGACGTTGAGGTAGGTCAAGGGAAACAACGTCGCCGCAGGCAGGATCCAGGACAGCCAGCGTCCCCAGATTCGCCCGGACAGCAGGGCGAGCCCGAACCAGATGGTCAGGGAGCGGCATGCGGTGATGGTTGGGTCTGGTCCGACTTCGAACCACTCGACACTGCCGACAAGTACGAGAGTGGTCAGATACACCCCTGAGAGGTGGAGCCTCTCGTAAGTACGGAGGATGGGGCCGGCCGCGAGCTCCAGCTGATTCATGCTGCTGTGAAGGCTTCCTGCCGCCAGAGCTGCAAACGCTACGGGAAGCTCTCTTCTCATGGGCAATCCGCTGGACTGGCCCCCCTGCTCAAATGGCAGGGTCAGCACCTTGGATCCAAATCTGAGATCAAACGCCAGAAGTAGCACTAAACCGGCCGCAAGTACAGGCAGGTGATGGACTGTCGCATACTGCCTCACGGATGAAGACACGTCTGTCCGTAGCCTCTCAGGAACAGAAGGTGTTGTGGACGACCTGCATCCTGCTCTTCACCCAATCCATCTGTTCGCCCTCGGGCTTGTCTGCCAGCTGAGCCATTGCCGGCATGCTGACATTTGGCGGCCCACCATGAATTCCTGCCGGGGTTCCTCCCCCGAAGATGCGCACCGTAAGCCATGCAGTGAGGTCTGCGGAGGCCTGTCGAAATTGCGGGGTGAGGCGTGAACCGAGAGGGAGCGTGCATCCATTCTCTTTTGGCCAAGACGCGTGCATGATGCTACCGGCCATGGTTGCTGCGGGGTTCCACATCGAACCCTCGAGAATGAAGAAGCCGCTGAATGGTTCGCCGGGTCCGGACAGGCCCCGCTCCTGGAATTCCGACGGAATGGTGAAGAGGCGGCGAGGCAGGCGATTGATGCGCTTCACCATGCCTTCTGCCTCGGGAAGGTACTTACGGTCCTCGGGCCACAGGCAGATCCTGGGTGTGCCCTTTGTGCAGAGTGGCTGCGAAGGGGCTGAACGCGCAACCTGGACAGGGCCGGCCATCGACAGTCCGAGGATCGAGCCGCATAGCAACACGCCGACGACAAGAGTCCTGCCGCGATGGGCGGATAGGTTCCATACGCGGCCCACTGACAATGGCGATTTCCGCCTCAATGAGACTGCGGCGATGACCAAAGCCATCGCCATCAAGGCGCGAGCCATCAAGGCGTTCTGTGAGATTTCTTTGAAGGGGTCGCCGGAGAGAGCAAACAATCCCAGCCTTTTCGGGCTGCCCATCCAGGATATGAGGACGAGTCCGCCCAGTCCGCTGATGAGCGGCCCTGTGAATGGAGAGCGTAGCCAATGGCCGATGAGGTGGCCGATACCCGCGTACGTGATGAGCAGGGAGACTCCGAGAAAAATATAACTCGGCCACAAAAACCCTGGGCCGGCCTTCGGGAGGGTGACGATGACCGCGGCGATGACTCCAGCAGCGTAAGCGCCGAGCCCGTAGGTGAGCGTCGCAGATAATTGGACAAGTTCACTACGCCATCTCGGATGCGCGGCGGCGTCAAGCTGGGCATGCACGTTGTGTCGGTCGACTCTTCCCGCTGCCCATGCTGCGGCCGCGGCCAGGAGCGGCGCGAAGTAGAAGGCGGGAATCTGGGCCTGCACGCTGGCCTGCGGCCATTCGCCAATCCACCAAGTGCTGCGTCCAAAAAGGGCCGCAAGATCGACCCCGACCAGCAGGGGAAACCACAAACGCAATGGCGACCTGCGTAGTTCAATCCAGTAGAGTTTCAACGGGTGCCTGCCGGGTGGCTTTCCAGAATGGACATGTACCCCTGCTCCATGGGGGTGTCGCCGATGCCGCCGTTGGGCGCCAGGCTGCTAAGTCGGCCAGGTGTCCCTCGGAAGACGAAGCTTCCGGATGACATGACTATGACTTCATTGCAGATGGCGGCAACATCCTCGACGAGATGAGTGCTGAGGATCACCGTGACATTCTCGAGCGAACGGATAAGATCCCGAAACTCGAGCCGCTGGGCAGGGTCGAGGCCGACGGTAGGTTCGTCGAGCAATACCAATCGCGGTGAGCCGACCAATGCGGAAGCAATGCCGGCTCTGCGAAGCATCCCCCCGGACAGTGACTTCATGCGGCTTTTCATGCGACCTTCGAGGCCGACCTGCCGAATTACTCGCAGTGTTTCTTCACGGGAGTGCTTGGAGGGGACTTCTCGCAGCCATGCGCTGTAGTGGACGAAGTCGTAAACCGAGAAGGAAGGGTAGTACCCAAAGTCTTGCGGCAGGAATCCGATGTGACGACGGGCGGCTCTGGCATCCTTTTCCGACTCGATGGGCTTCCCGAGAATTTCTATGGACCCAGCGCGTGGGGGCGTGACGGTGGCAAGGGTGCGTAGCAGTGTGGTTTTCCCTGCGCCATTAGGGCCGAGGAGCCCGAAGACGCCCACCCCGATCTGTAACTGCAGACCTGAAAATATTTCGTTGCGCCCGTGTCCCTGACTGAGACCGGAGGCGCCGACCGTGAAGTCCACGAGATCACCTTATTTACTGGACGAGCCGTGCACCTGACGGTGCACGGCTCTTTGAGTCAGTGATTGCTCACTTGAAATTTATCCACGCTTCTCTGACACTGAAGGTGCACTCTAAGTCCCCCCAGCTCTGGATGTACGAGCCTCTTTTGTAGAAGTAGAAGCGAGAGGAGTCGTCCACCTCATTGGAACAGTCGGCGTAGGTCTGGTAATCGCCGTCGGACACGACGAACGGGTCCGTGCAGTGTCCGTCCGCAGTAGTGTTGCCATACCAGGTGTAGCATCCGTGGTTCGTCCTGCTTGTGCTCGCGGATGCGTTGGGAGCGACTCCTGCCAGAGCTGCTGCCGCGAATACACTGACTGCGGTTGCCTTAGCCCAGCGAGTTCGCGCCTTCGGTGAAATCATCATTGACCTTCCGCTTGGATTTACTAGGCCCCTGCGGGCCCCACGGCGCCCGAACGCTAGATCTATCCATCGACCCGAGTCAACGGAGATCTTTGGATCATGGAGAGCGGGATTAGGTCGCCTTGCGCCCCACTGCTGGACATATTGGCTGGAACAATATATTAAATGGCTGGTTTTCGGTGCCGCCTAGAAGGTGATTGTCTTGTTTGCGTGCAGCCCTGAAGGGTGGTTTGCAGACAGGAAATGGCCTGTAGCGACACCAACGCAGCGAGACTGCTACGGCTGATGACGTGTGTGCAGGCATGGACGTGCGCGGGTACGCGGCACGGGAGCACGGGCTGGTGACGCGTCCTCTGTGACCCGCTGGATGCACAGGGATAGGAGCGGTCAGCGGGTCGGCATGGAGCCGGCCCGGGCGCCAGAGCCAAGTTGAAACGGGCTGAGAAAACAGGAAGGGGCCAGACCTTTCGATCTGGCCCCTCGCCTGGGGATCCTCCGCCTGGCCGTTGTCCCGGCGGATCAGCCTGTCAGGCCGTCAGACGTTGACGCCGAAGTCCTGGGCGATGCCCGCGAGACCCGAGGCGTAGCCCTGGCCGACCGCGCGGAACTTCCACTCCGCGCCGTGGCGGTAGAGCTCGCCGAAGACCATGGCGGTCTCGGTGGCGGCGTCCTCGCTCAGGTCGTAGCGGGCGATCTCGGCGCCGCCGGCCTGGTTGATGATGCGGATGTAGGCGTTGCGGACCTGGCCGAAGTTCTGCGAGCGCGCGGTGGCGTCGTAGATGGAGACCGGGAAGACGATCTTCTCGATGTCGCCGGGCAGCGCGGCCAGGTTGACGTTGATCTGCTCGTCGTCGCCCTCGCCCTGGCCGGTGGTGTTGTCACCGGTGTGCACGATGGACTGGTCCGGGGTGGACTTGTTGTTGAAGAACACGAAGTGCGAGTCGGAGAAGACCCGGCCGCCGCCGTTGACCGCGATGGCGCTGGCGTCGAGGTCGAAGTCCGTACCCGTGGTGGTGCGCACGTCCCAGCCGAGGCCGACCGTGACGGCCGTCAGGCCCGGGGCCTCCTTGGTGAGGGAGACGTTGCCGCCCTTGGACAGGCTTACAGCCATGGGATGTGTCCCTTTCGTCGGTTCGCGAGCCCGCTGTCGGCTCGCGCACTCGAAGTTACAGTCACCCCGGATAACGCGAACGAGGGGAGGGAGGGTTCCAGCTCCCTTTACTTTCTTTGCTCATTCCTGACGCCGGCCGTGGCACCCGCCCCATAAATCGAGGTGACGGGGTCGCCCGGGGCGCGGGATCATGGGGGGCATGTCCGGTCCCCACGTCATCCGCGGTTCCGTCTCGCTTCCCGAGGCGGAGCTCATGTGGCGTTTTTCGCGTTCCTCCGGGCCCGGCGGGCAGCACGTGAACACGAGCGACAGTCAGGTCGAGCTGCGTTTCGACCTCGCCGCCACGGAAGCCCTTCCGCCGGTATGGAAGGAGCGCGCTCTGGAGCGCCTCGCCGGCCGGCTCGTCGACGGCGTGGTGACCGTACGCGCCTCCGAGCACCGCTCCCAGTGGCGCAACCGCGAGACCGCGGCCGTACGCCTGGCGTCCCTGCTGGCCGAGGCGACGGCACCCCCGCCGAAGCCGCGGCGCCCCACGAAGATTCCGCGCGGCATCAACGAACGACGTCTCCGCGAGAAGAAGGCCCGCGGAGAGACGAAGCGCGGCCGCACGGGACGCGACTGGGGCTAGACCCGCCCACCCTGGTGGACACCGGACGGGAGGGGGCCGGGGGCGCAGGAGGGTGTTCCGGAATGCTGCCGGATATTTGTGGGCCCAATGTGAGGGCACTCAATGCGCGAGACGGTGACGGGCCCGTAAATATCCGGTTCCGGAACACCCTCCGGAGCCCCCGGCCCCCGCACCACGACAACGGCGCCCAGCCCACGACAACGGCCGTCAGCCCACGACAGACAGCGCCACCACCAGCACCAACCCCACCAGCGCCGGCACGATCAGCTCGTACGCCCACCGAACCACCGGCACCCCCTGCGCCCCCTCCCGCACAGCGCACCGCTCCGCGAGCTCGCGCAGGTCCTCGATCGCCTGGTCCGACGGCGCCCGCACGGGCCCCTCGTGGGCGGCCGCGCGTGAGGCGACCCGAATGTCCTGGGAGACGTCGCGTGCCGCCCGCCGCGCGGCGGTCTTGCGCTGGCGCAGGGACACCGGAATGGCCCAGAGCTGGTACTTGGATCCGCCGGCGAGGACCTCGCTGGAGTACCCGGCCCGAACGGCCTCGACAGAGGCCCACGGCAGGGTGACGGTGCGGAAGGGGTTGCGGACCAGCAGCCTGTCCTCGCTCGCCCAGACGGCGGGGCGTACCGTGAAGGCGATGGTCAGCGGCACCGCGAAGAGCAGTCCGGCGAGGGCGAGCCAGGGGGCGTCCCCCTCGCCGCGCACGATCGCGTCACCGCCGAGCCAGCCGATCAGGGCCAGCAGCAGGACGCCGCTGGCGATGCCGGCGGCGGAGCGGTAACACCGGTCGGCGTGCTTCTGGTCGGGGTCGGTGGCCGGTCCGTGGCCCGGCTCGTGGCCAGGCCCCTGGTCCGGCGCTTGCGAGGAGCTGCTCGTCATGCCGCCGATTGTGCCCCACGGCCGGTAACGGCCCGGGTAACGGCCTTGGTAACAGCCAGGGCACGAATCGCGGCGGAGGCAACGCCTCCGCAAGAGGGGGTGACATGCGCTACGCGCGTAGATATGCTCTTCCGGTGACCATGCCCACTGTTCCCTCATTCGGCAACGAGGCCGCGGAGCGACTGGCGTCGATGGCGGACGTGACCGCCTCCGACGGAGCGCTGCGCCGCTTCCTGCACGGCCTCCCGGGCGTCGACCCGGTCGGGCTGGAAGCCCGCGCCGCGGCGCTCGGCACCCGCTCGATCAAGACGACGGCGAAGGCGTACGCCATCGACCTGTCGATCTCCATGATCGACCTCACGACCCTGGAGGGCGCGGACACCCCGGGCAAGGTCCGGGCTCTGTGCGCCAAGGCCCTCAACCCGGACCCGACGGACCGCGAGACCCCGCGTACCGCCGCGATCTGCGTCTACCCCGACATGGTGGCGACCGCCGCCGAGGCCCTGCGCGGCTCGGACGTGAAGGTCGCGTCCGTGGCGACCGCGTTCCCGGCGGGCCGTGCGGCCCTGCCGGTCAAGCTGGCGGACACGGCCGACGCCGTCGCCGCCGGTGCGGACGAGATCGACATGGTGATCGACCGCGGCGCCTTCCTCTCGGGCCGCTACCTGAGCGTCTTCGAGGAGATCAAGGCCGTCAAGGAGGCCTGCCGCCGCGAGGACGGCTCCGCCGCCCGGCTGAAGGTCATCTTCGAGACCGGCGAGCTGTCGACGTACGACAACATCCGCCGCGCCTCCTGGCTCGGCATGCTCGCGGGCGCCGACTTCATCAAGACGTCGACCGGCAAGGTGGCGGTGAACGCCACCCCGGCGAACACCCTGCTGATGCTGGAGGCCGTGCGCGACTTCCACGCCACGACCGGGGTACAGGTCGGGGTGAAGCCCGCGGGCGGCATCCGTACGACCAAGGACGCGATGAAGTTCCTGGTGCTGGTCAACGAGACCGTGGGCGAGGAGTGGCTGTCCAACGAGTGGTTCCGCTTCGGTGCCTCCAGCCTCCTCAACGACCTGCTGATGCAGCGGCAGAAGCTGAGCACCGGGCGCTACTCCGGTCCCGACTACGTGACGGTGGACTGATCATGGCTTTTGAATACGCACCGGCGCCGGAGTCGCGCGCGGTCGTCGACATCGCCCCGTCGTACGGGCTGTTCATCGACGGCGAGTTCCGCGAGGCGTCCGACGGCAAGGTCTTCAAGACCGTCTCGCCGTCGACCGAGGAGGTCCTGTCCGAGGTCGCCCAGGCGTCGGCCGAGGACGTGGACGCGGCCGTGAAGGCCGCCCGCAAGGCGTTCGAGAAGTGGTCGGCGCTGCCGGGCGCCGAGCGCGCGAAGTACCTGTTCCGGATCGCCCGGATCATCCAGGAGCGCTCGCGCGAGCTGGCCGTCCTGGAGACCCTGGACAACGGCAAGCCGATCAAGGAGACGCGCGACGCGGACCTCCCGCTGGTCGCCGCGCACTTCTTCTACTACGCCGGCTGGGCCGACAAGCTCGACCACGCGGGCTTCGGCGCCGACCCGCGCCCGCTGGGCGTGGCGGGCCAGGTCATCCCGTGGAACTTCCCGCTGCTGATGCTGGCGTGGAAGATCGCTCCGGCGCTGGCGGCGGGCAACACCGTCGTCCTCAAACCGGCCGAGACCACGCCGCTGTCGGCGCTGTTCTTCGCCGACATCTGCCGCCAGGCGGGCCTGCCGAAGGGTGTCGTGAACATCCTGACCGGCGACGGTTCCACGGGCGCGGCGCTGGTGGGCCACGACGGCATCGACAAGGTCGCCTTCACCGGCTCGACGGGTGTCGGCAAGCAGATCGCCCGTACCCTCGCCGGTACGGACAAGAAGCTGACCCTGGAGCTGGGCGGCAAGGGCGCCAACATCGTCTTCGACGACGCGCCCATCGACCAGGCCGTCGAGGGCATCGTCAACGGCATCTTCTTCAACCAGGGCCAGGTCTGCTGCGCCGGTTCGCGCCTGCTGGTGCAGGAGTCGATCCAGGACGAGCTGCTCGACGCGCTCAAGCGCCGGATGTCCACGCTCCGGGTGGGTGACCCGCTCGACAAGAACACCGACGTCGGCGCGATCAACTCGGCCGAGCAGCTGGCCCGCATCACGGCGCTGGCCGACAGCGGCGAGGCCGAGGGCGCGGAGCGCTGGGCGCCGGCCTGCGAGCTGCCCGGTGCCGGTTACTGGTTCGCCCCGACGCTGTTCACGAACGTCACCCAGGCCCACCGGATCGCCCGCGAGGAGATCTTCGGCCCGGTGCTGTCCGTGCTGACCTTCCGTACGCCGGGCGAGGCCGTCGCCAAGGCCAACAACAGCCAGTACGGGCTGTCGGCCGGCATCTGGACGGAGAAGGGCTCCCGGATGCTGGCGGTGGCCGGCAAGCTGCGGGCCGGCGTCGTCTGGGCCAACACGTTCAACAAGTTCGATCCGACTTCCCCGTTCGGTGGGTACAAGGAGTCGGGCTTCGGTCGCGAGGGTGGCCGTCACGGTCTGGAGGCCTACCTCGCCGGAGCAGCCGAGCCGTCGAACGAGCGCAGCGAGCGAGAGGGTGAGCGCGACCGATGAAGCAGACTGATCGTCTCAGCGTCTTCAAGACCTACAAGCTGTTCGTCGGGGGCAAGTTCCCCCGGTCCGAGAGCGGGCGGGTGTACGAGGTGACCGACTCCAAGGGCAAGTGGCTCGCCAACGCCCCCCTGTCGTCCCGCAAGGACGGCCGTGACGCCGTCGTGGCGGCGCGCAAGGCGTTCGGCGGCTGGTCGGGCGCGACCGCGTACAACCGCGGCCAGATCCTCTACCGCGTCGCCGAGATGCTCGAGGGCCGCCGGGACCAGTTCGTCGCCGAGGTCGCCGACGCCGAGGGCCTGTCGAAGTCCAAGGCCGCGGCCCAGGTGGACGCGGCGATCGACCGCTGGGTCTGGTACGCGGGCTGGACGGACAAGATCGCCCAGGTCGTCGGGGGCACCAACCCCGTCGCCGGGCCGTTCTTCAACGTGTCCTCCCCCGAGCCGACCGGCGTCGTGGCCGTCGTGGCCCCGCAGGAGTCCTCGCTCCTGGGCCTGGTGTCGGTGATCGCCCCGGTGATCGCCGCCGGTAACACGGTCGTCGTCATCGCGTCCGAGAAGTCCCCGCTGCCCGCGCTGTCGCTGGGCGAGGTGCTCGCCACCTCCGACGTGCCCGGCGGCGTGGTCAACATCCTGTCCGGCAAGGCCTCGGAGATCTCTCCGTCCCTCGCCGCGCACCAGGACGTCAACGCGATCGACCTGGCGGGTGCCGACGAGGAGCTCGCGAAGGCCCTCGAGGTCGCCGCGGCCGACAACCTCAAGCGCGTCGTCCGTCCACAGGCTGTGGACTGGGCCGCCGACCCGGGCACGGGCCGGCTGACCGCCTTCCTGGAGACCAAGACCGTCTGGCACCCCACGGGGTCGCTGGGCGCGGGCGGCTCGTCCTACTAGGGCCGCGCGAGGCACCGCACGACGACGGCGGGCTCCCCTTCACGGGGAGCCCGCCGTCGTCGTGTGCGCCGGGGCCGCTCAGCCCGGCAGCAGGCCCTGCAGCACCTGGCCCGCGACGGGCAGGTCGCCGATCTGGCCGCGGGTGGTGATGGGCGCCGTCACCGGCGCGGTGCTGACCGGCTTGAAGTCGAGGATCTGGGTGCTGGCGACGTTGTTCAGCGGGTCCACCGCGGTGCCCGCGAGCGGGTGGTACTTGAACTGCTTCACTACGGGCGACAGGCCCTCCACGGACTTCCGCAGCCCGACGGTGGTGCCCTGGAGCGCCGCGCGGACGTCCTGGCGGGCGAGCTGGACGCGCGGCGCCTGCGGTTCGGCCTGGGCGTCCGCCGCGCCGGCTCCGACGAGCGCCGCGCCCGCGGAGAGGGTCATCCCGATCCGCGTCAGCGCGCGGCGGCGCGGGGGTGGTGGGAGGGGAGAGCGTGCGTGACGTGCCTGGGAGGCCATGACCACCTGCCGTGAGAGCCGTGTGAGCGTATGGGGACCGACAACGCAACGTAGTGGATCCACTACGCTGTGCGCATGCCGCGACCCAGGGGGATCCCCCATGCGGCGCAATGCCTCACACTGGTGTCCCGTGACCTCCCTCCCGCCCTCCGCGCGCGTCATCCTGCTCACCGGTCCGTCCGGCTCCGGAAAGTCGTCCCTGGCCGCCCGCACCGGACTGCCGGTGCTCAACCTGGACGACTTCTACAAGGAGGGGCACGACCCCACGCTGCCGCTGCTCGCGGAGGGCGGCGGCACCGACTGGGACTCCCCGCTGTCGTGGGACGCCGAGGCGGCCGTCGCGGCGATCGACGACCTGTGCCGTACGGCCCGTACGACCGTGCCGGTGTACGACATCTCCACCAGCTCGCGCGTCGGCGAGAGCCCGCTGGACATCGGGCGCACCCCGCTGTTCATCGCGGAGGGCATCTTCGCGGCGGACATCATCGACCGGTGCCGTGACCTCGGTCACCTCGCGGACGCCCTGTGTCTGCGGGGCCGGCCGTCGACGACGTTCCGGCGGCGGCTGCTGCGGGATCTGCGCGAGGCGCGCAAGCCGGTGCCGACCCTGGTGCGGCGCGGGCTGCGGCTGATGCGTTCGGAGCGGGCGATCGTGGCCCGGCAGACGGCGCTCGGGGCGTTCGCCTGCGGTGGGGAGACGGCCATGGGCCGGATAGCCGCGGCGGCCGCGGGCCGACGCGAGAGCGTGCGCGCCTGAGCGGCGCGTACGCCCCTGTGAACATGTGAACATGCGAGAGCGGGCGAGGCGGTCCCCCGGCCGCCTCGCCCGCTCTCTTTTCCCCGTGGTTCCCCCGTTTCCCCCGCGGGTCCCCCGTCCCCCGTTCCTTCTAGGCCACCAGCTCGCCGAAGGACTCCCTGACGCCCCGGTCGGAGCCGATGACCTCGTCGTCGCGCAGGCGGCGCAGCGAGCGCCAGATGCTGCTCTTGACGGTGCCGACGCTGATGTCGAGGATCTCGGCGATCTCCGGGTCGGTGCGGCCCTCGTAGTAGCGCAGGACGAGCATCGTGCGCTGCAGTTCGGGCAGCCGGGCGAGCGCCTGCCAGAGCACGGCGCGCAGTTCGGTGCCGCGCATCGCGTCGGTCTCGCCGGCCGTCTCGGGGAGTTCCTCGGTCGGGTACTCGTTGAGCTTGCGGCGGCGCCAGGCGCTGATGTGCAGGTTGGTCATGGTGCGGCGCAGGTAGCCGCCGACCGCGGCCTTGTCGCTGATCCGGTCCCAGGCGCGGTAGGTGGAGAACAGCGCGCTCTGCAGCAGGTCCTCGGCCTCGTGCCGGTCACCGGTCAGGTGGTATGCGGTCGCGTACAGGGAGGCCCGGCGTTCCTGGACGTAGGCGGTGAACTCCGCCTCCGCCCGCGACACGCTGGTGCCGCGTCCCCCCTTGGCCGCCTGGGCGCCCCCCGCGCCAGTTGCGGCCTCCCCGTACGCGATCGCGTCGATGGCCACCATGTACGGCGGCCGTACCGTACGTCCGGTACCGCGAGCGCACCCCCGCCCGCCCACGGCACCGGACTTCTCTCCGCTCCGGCCGGCGTCGTGAAGGCGCGTGCGAACTGCGCTGTTCGTGGTGCTGTGCAGTGCGTTCATCTCACGCCCCCCGTCGGTGGAGCCAGCTCGGTCCGTCAGTGCCCCGGACCGTGGTTCCGCCCGGTGAACAGAACTCTGCCGGGCCAGTTTCATGGCGCTGTCCGCCGACTGTCACAGCACTGCAACAGGTCGCGGCGCGACCGTCACGTACGCGTGCGGCGCCGTCGCGGCGTCCTTCTGTCGAACTACGGGCCACTCTTAGGCCAGAATGACCACCGTGCCTTTCCTGTTGCTGATCGAGGACGACGACGCCATCCGTACGGCTCTCGAGTTCTCCCTGTCCCGCCAGGGTCACCGTGTGGTGACCGCGGCGACGGGTGAGGACGGTCTGAAGATGCTGCGTGAGCAGCGGCCGGACCTGATCGTGCTGGATGTGATGCTGCCGGGCATCGACGGCTTCGAGGTGTGCCGGCGCATCCGGCGGACCGACCAGCTGCCGATCATTCTGCTGACGGCCCGCAACGACGACATCGATGTGGTCGTGGGGCTGGAGTCGGGTGCGGACGACTATGTGGTCAAGCCGGTGCAGGGGCGGGTGCTGGACGCCCGGATCCGGGCGGTGCTGCGGCGTGGGGAGCGGGAGTCGAGCGACTCGGCGTCCTTCGGTTCGCTGGTGATCGACCGGTCGGCGATGACGGTGACGAAGAACGGCCAGGATCTTCAGCTGACGCCGACGGAGCTGCGGCTGCTGCTGGAGCTGAGCCGGCGGCCGGGTCAGGCGTTGTCGCGGCAGCAGTTGTTGCGGCTGGTGTGGGAGCACGACTACCTGGGCGACTCGCGGCTGGTGGACGCGTGTGTGCAGCGGCTGCGGGCGAAGGTGGAGGACGTGCCGTCCTCGCCGACGCTGATCCGGACCGTCCGCGGTGTCGGCTACCGGCTGGACGCCCCGCAGTAACGACCTTGAGGACAGAGAGCCCATAGTGACTGAAGAGCCCGGTCGGGTGCGGGGCTGGGCGGCGGCCAGGAACGGCATGAAGCTGAGCATGCGGCGGATCAGCCTGCGGTTGCGGCTGATGCTGGTGTTTGCGCTGGTGGCCCTGGCGGCCGCGGTGTCGGCGTCGGCGATCGCGTACTGGCTCAACCGTGACGCGGTCCTCACCCGTACCCAGAACGCCGCCCTCGACGACTTCCGCAAGACCCTGCAGGACAGCACGGGTTCGCTGCCGCTGCCGCCGACCTGTCCCGATCTGCAGGAGGCCGCGGACCGGATGGCGGCGACCTCGCAGAAGTACGAGGTGCTGCTGATCGGCAAGGTCAAGGGCGGCGGGGACTGCGCCGCGCCCTCGGACCGGGAGCTGTTCACGCTGTCGGTGGTGCCGAAGACGCTGGTGACGGCGGTCAACCGGGAGCGGAAGGTCGACGAGTCCAACCCCTACCCGTACCACCTGTACTGGCAGCGGATCACGCTGGACGGCAAGCCGTACCTGGTCGCCGGCGCGAAGGTGATCGGCGGGGGCCCGACGGGCTACCTGCTGAAGTCGCTGGAGAACGAGCGGGCGGACCTCAACTCCCTGGGCTGGTCGCTGGGCATCGCCACCGGGCTGGCGCTGATCGGCTCGGCGCTGCTCGCCCAGGCCGCGGCCTCCACGGTGCTGCGGCCCGTGCAGCGGCTCGGCGACGCGGCGCGCAGGCTGGGCGAGGGCAAGCTGGACACCCGGCTGCAGGTGTCGGGCACCGACGAGCTGGCGGACCTGTCGCGGACGTTCAACAGGACCGCGGAGTCGCTGCAGAAGCGGGTGGAGGACCTGAGCTCGCGCGAGGCGGCGAGCCGTCGCTTCGTGGCCGACATGTCGCACGAGCTGCGGACCCCGCTGACGGCGATCACCGCCGTGACCGAGGTGCTGGAGGACGAGGCGGACTCCCTCGATCCGATGATCGCGCCCGTGGTGCAGCTCGTGGTGAGCGAGACCCGCCGGCTGAACGACCTGGTGGAGAACCTGATGGAGGTCACCCGCTTCGACGCGGGCACGGCCCGGCTGGTGCTGGACGACGTGGACATCGCCGACCAGATCACGGCGTGCATCGACGCCCGGGCCTGGCTGGACGCGGTCGAACTCGACGCCGAGCGCGGGATCATGGCCCAGCTCGACCCGCGTCGCCTGGACGTGATCCTGGCCAACCTCATCGGCAACGCCCTCAAGCACGGCGGCTCGCCCGTGCGGGTCTCGGTCCGGCAGACGGACGACTCGCTGGTCATCGCCGTGCGCGACCACGGGCCCGGCATCCCCGAGGACGTGCTGCCGCATGTCTTCGACCGCTTCTACAAGGCCAGCGCCTCGCGCCCGCGCTCGGAGGGCAGCGGCCTGGGCCTGTCGATCGCACTGGAGAACGCCCACATCCACGGAGGCGAGATCACCGCCGCGAACTCGCCGGAGGGCGGCGCGGTGTTCACCCTGACGCTGCCCCGCGACGTCGCCGGCCTCGAGGAGAGCGACGGAACCCCGTCCTCCGGTTCCGGTGCCGCCGGGGAAGGCGGTACGTCGTGAGAGTCACCCCCGCCGCGCGGGCCGTCGCCCTGACGGCCGGGCTGGCCGTGCTCACCGGGTGCGGCATCCGGGGCACGGCCGTGCCCGTGGACGCCGGGAGCGCCCCCTCGCGGGCGACGTGCGTGGTGCGTCCCGGAGCGCAGAGCCCGCCGCCCGAGGGCAGCCTGCGGATGTCCGTCCAGCTGCTGTGCACCTCCCAGCTACTCCCCGTGACGCGGCTGGTCGCCTCCCCGAGCCCGGACGACCCGGCCGGCCTGGCGCGCGCGCTGCTGGAGGAGCTCAAGCGCCAGCCCTCCCCGGTCGAGAACGAGGCCGGGTTCTCCACCGAGGTGCCGCAAAGGCTGACCGTCAGCGGCCCCCGCCCGGGCGACCCGGCCGGGACGCTGCGGCTGAACACGGCACCGGAGCAGCTGCCTCCGTCGGCGCTCGCGCAGGTCGTGTGCACGTACGCCGGTACGGCCGCGGCCGACGGCAGGAGCACGGTGGCGCTCGGCGGGCCGGACGACGAGCGGCCCAAGGGCTACGCCTGCACCGAGGAGACCCGGGCGCATCCGGAGGCCGTGCGGAGCGGCGGCGTCCCCCTCCCCTGAGGGCCGCCGGACGGGCCGCCGGTGCGTCCCGCCGACCGGCGCTGACTCTCCGTACCCGGCCACGGAACCGCGCGCCCCGCGCGCGGCGTCCTGGGGGGCGTGCAGCGTCATGGCTACGGCGGTACGCCCGCCCTCCGATACCGCTACCGCGTGGCGGGCTGTGTCCTCCTGGCAGTGCATCTCCTGGTGCTCGGCTGGCTCGCCCTGCGGCCGCTGACCGCGCCCTGGGTGACGCCCGCGCGTCTGGAGCCGCTGGCCACGATCCGGGCCGACCTGGCGCTGAGTCCCTGGGACGCCGCCCGGACGATAGGGGCCGGGGTGCTGCCGTTCGCCCCGCTGGGGCTGCTGCTGCCGTGGGCGCACGGCCGGATCGCGGCATCGACGGCGGGCTCGCTGGCCCGGACGGTGTTCACCAGCGCGATGTTCTCGCTGGCCCTGCAGGTGGTGCGCGGCGGCGTGGTGGGCCAGGTGCTGGACGTGGACGCCCTGCTGATGAACGTCACGGGGGTGACCGTGGCCCATCTGGCGGTGGTGCCGATGATCCGGGCCCGGCTACGCCGCAGGGGCGAGGCGGGGCCTACCCGGCCCCTCCGCCGGGAGGACACGGACCGGGGGCTTACCCCGACGATCCCCAGGGTCGGGATCGCCCCGTGGAGTGACGCTTTGCCCGGGTCGCGGCCGTAGCGTCGAGAGCGTCGGGAGAACGTCGGAAAAACGTCCTTCCGGCACGGGAAATCCTTCCCGTCCGCTCCCACCGACGCCTCACAGACGTCCGACGACAAGGAGTCGCCGCCATGTCCGCTCCGCTGGTCCGCCCCCGTAACCACAGGATGATCGCCGGAGTCTGCGCGGGTCTGGCCGAGCGCTTCGGGATGTCCCGGACGACGATGCGGGTGATCTTCCTGGTCTCGTGCCTGCTGCCCGGCCCGCAGTTCGTGCTCTACATCGCGCTGTGGATCCTGATGCCCGCCGAGGGCAGCGACCGCGCCGCCTCGAAGTCCTCCGCCTGGTGATTCCCGGGGATTCTCTGGTGATCCCCGCCCGGCGGCCGTTCGACGCCGGGCGCCGCGCCCTGACGGCACACCGCGGGCCGCGCACCCCCCAACCGGGGTGCGCGGCCCGCGGTGCTGCCCGTCCCGTACGTCTCGTCCCGTACGTCCCGTCCTGCGGGGAGGCGTGCTCGTCGCCCGTCGCCGTCAGGAGTTGGGCGTGCCCAGGCCCGGCAGCGAGATGCCGTTGGGGGCGATGGACTTGGTCGGCAGGGCGCCGAGCAGGCCGGCGTTGCCCTTGTTGTCGGTGTGGGCGCCGGTGAGCTTGTCCAGGGGCAGGTGGGGCGCCAGCGCGATGTCGCTCGCCCTGGCGGTCTGCTCCAGGGTGCCGGAGCGGATGAGGTGGTCCCCGGCGACGAGCAGTGGCCCGCCCACGGGGCTCAACGGGGCCAGCTGCGCCACCGGGAGTCCCTTCGCCGCGCCGGTGGTGGTCGTGGTGACCGCCTCGAGGGTGCCGGCGGAGGCGGTGCCGGCCGCGGCGACGGCGAAGGCGGCACCGAGAACGGCGGCACCGAAAGCCTTGAGAGATGCCTGCTTCATCGGAGATCAGTCCTCATGACAGGGTTGGCGGGAAATGCCGAACGGCACAGCAACGTAGCGACGACCGCACCACCCTTGCAATGAATGACACGAAATGAATGCGGCCGGGACGTGAAGTCCCGGCCGCATTCACCGTATTAGCCTCGCCGAGCCCCGGCCGGGGCCGCATGAGGAATTGCTGGTCAGGCGCTTCCGGTCGCCGTCTGGCGGAACAGCCACTCCGACTTCAGCTCGGCGTAGCCCGGCTTGATCACGTCGCTGATCATGGCGAGGCGTTCGTCGAATGGGATGAACGCCGACTTCATGGCGTTGACGGTGAACCACTGCATGTCGTCCAGCGAGTACCCGAAGGCCTTGACCAGGTGCTCGAATTCCAGGCTCATGCTGGTGCCGCTCATCAGACGATTATCGGTGTTCACCGTCGCCCGGAAATGCAGCTTACGAAGAAGTCCGATGGGGTGCTCTTCGTATGAAGTGGCAGCCGCGGTCTGGAGATTCGAGGTCGGGCACATTTCCAGCGGAATGCGCTTGTCGCGGACGTAGGACGCCAGCCGGCCGAGCGTGACCGTGCCGTCCTCGGCGATCTCGATGTCGTCGATGATGCGCACGCCGTGGCCGAGCCGGTCGGCGCCGCACCACTGCAGGGCCTGCCAGATCGACGGCAGCCCGAAGGCCTCGCCGGCGTGGATGGTGAAGTGGTTGTTCTCGCGCTTGAGGTACTCGAACGCGTCCAGGTGACGGGTGGGCGGGAAGCCCGCCTCGGCGCCGGCGATGTCGAAGCCGACGACGCCGGTGTCGCGGTAGCGGTTGGCCAGCTCGGCGATCTCCAGCGCGCGGGCGGCGTGCCGCATCGCGGTCAGCAGCGCGCCGACGCGGATGCGGTGACCGTTCGCGCGCGCCCGGCGCTCGCCCTCGCGGAAGCCCTCGTTGACGGCCTCGACGACCTGCTCGAGGGTGAGCCCGGCCTCCAGGTGCTGCTCGGGGGCGTAGCGGACCTCGGCGTAGACCACGCCGTCCTCGGCCAGGTCCTCGGCGCACTCGGCGGCGACCCGGACCAGCGCCTCGCGGGTCTGCATCACGGCGCAGGTGTGCGCGAAGGTCTCCAGGTAGCGCTCGAGCGACCCGGAGTCGGCGGCCTCGCGGAACCAGATGCCGAGCTTGTCCGGGTCCGTCTCGGGGAGCTTGTCGTAGCCGGTGGCGGCCGCGAGGTCGACGATCGTGCCCGGGCGCAGTCCGCCGTCGAGGTGATCGTGGAGCAGCACCTTGGGCGCGCGGCGGATCTGCTCGGGGGTCGGGCGGGTGCCCGACGGAGAAGTCGCTTGGGAGGTGGTCTCGCTCGTCATTTCGGCACTCTAGCCCCTACGCGCGTAGATGGTGGCGAACGATACGGAACGGTGACCCATCGGCGGGGTGGACACCACCCGTCCTTCTGCCATCGTTGTCTGCCATGGTGCAGCAAGCGTTGCCGCAGCGGGATCCGGAAGGATCGATGGGCCCGGTGGGGCCTGAGGGGCAAGCGGGGCTGGAGGTGCAGACCGGCCCGCCATGGACCCGGCCCCGCGCGGCCGGGCGGACCGGCCCGCCGGACACGGCCCGCCTTGGAAAACCGCTCGGCGCGTCGCGCGTCGGCAGCGACGTGCACGGCGTGGCCCTGCTGCTGCCGGGCGGCTCCCCCGCCGGGCTGCGCCGCCCGGCCTTGCGCACCCTGGCCGCCCAGCGACCTCTGGTCCAACGACTGACCCGGGCGGGTGAAACGCAGGGCCTGGTCGTCCATCTGGTCCGCTACCGCCACCGCGGCTGGAACGGTTCCGCCGCCCACCCCGTGGCGGACGCGCGATGGGCGGCGGACGAGGTGGTGCGGCGCTACGGCGACGTACCGGTCTGCCTGATCGGTACGGGCATGGGCGCCCGCGCCGCGCTGCGGGCCGCCGGCCACCCGGCCGTCACGACGGTGCTGGCGATCGCCCCCTGGCTGCCCGAGCCGGAGGTCGTGCTCGACCCCGACCCGGTGCGCCAGCTCGCGGGCAGACGCGTGCTGATCGTGCACGGTACGAACGACGAGCGCACCGACCCGGACCTCTCCTACCGCCTCGCCGAGCGCGCCAAGAAGGTCAACCGCGACGTGTGCCGCTTCGAGGTCCACTCCGACGGCCACGCCCTGCGCCACCACCGCCCCGAAGTGCTCGCCCTGGCGGCCGACTTCGTCCGCGGCTCGCTCTTCGGCCACCACTACGCCCGCCCGCTCGCGGACGCGCTGGCGGCCCCGCCGCCGCTGGGGCTGCGGATGCCGCTGGCGTCGGGGTTCGGGGCGTCGCTGCGGTACTAGGGCGTCGACGGTGGGCCGGCTCAGCGGTGGAGCAGGAGCTGACCCCGGCGCGAGAGCAGGAACTTCTTGAAGGCCGCCACCGGCGGCGTGTCGGGGTGCCCGTCCAGCCAGGCGACCCCGATCTCGCGGACGGCGCGCGGCGCGGTGACCGTGAGCTCCACGACGCCGGGGCGCGGCACGGCGGGCGGCGGCAGGAGCCCCACACCCAGCCCCGCGGCCACCAGCCCGCGCAGCGTCTCCGGGTCCTCGCCCTCGAACGCCACCTTCGGGGTGAACCCCGCCTCCGCGCACAGCGCGTCGGTGATGCGGCGCAGCCCGTAGCCCGGCTCGAGGGTGACGAACAGTTCGCCCGCGGCCTCGGCGAGGCGGATGCGCTTGCGGGTGGCCAGCGGGTGGTCGTCGGGCACGACCAGGCGCAGCTTCTGTTCGTCGAGCCGCCGGGAGACCAGGTCGGGCTCGTCCGGCACCGGCGAGGTCAGGCACAGGTCCAGGTCGCCGGCGCGCAGCCGCTCGATCATGGCCTCGCCGTAGTTCTGGACGAGCTGGAAGCGCACGCGCGGGTGGTCGGTGCGGAAGGCCCTTATGAGCTCGGGTACGGTCTCCGAACCCATGGTGTGCAGGAACCCGAACGCGACCTTTCCGGCGGCCGGGTCCGCGTCCGCCCGTACGGACTCGGCGGCGCGGTCCACCTCGGACAGCGCGCGGTCGACGGTGGCGAGGAAGGTACGGCCGGCGGCGGTGAGGGAGACCGTGCGGCCGTGGCGGGCGAAGAGGGCGACGCCCAGGTCGTGTTCGAGCCGGGCCATCGATCGGCTGAGCGTGGACTGCGGCATGCCGAGCTGCTGCGCGGCGCGGGTGACGTGCTCGTGACGGGCCACGGCGACGAACTGCGCGAGGCGCGGGGTGAGGGTGGCGGCCCAGGAGTCGGCCTCGACGTCGGCTGTAACAGGAATGTCTTTTTCGTTGCCGGGCGATGACAAGGGCCGCTGTGACCTGCGTTCATGCAACACGGGATCGATTATCGCCATTCTGTGCATTGGACGCATAGATGCAGCCGCCATACGGTTTCCGCATGCCTCCTGCCGATACCGGGGCATCCGTCGTCGTCATGCGTTCGGGTGCCTCCACCGCGTCGTCCCTTCCCTCCGATGACACCCGGCTGGTCCCGGGCGGCCCCGGCTACCGCCGGATGAGCTTCGCGCTCTTCGCCGCCGGAGTGGCCACGTTCGCCCTCCTCTACTCCACGCAGGCCCTGCTCCCCGCGATCTCCGACGACCTCGGTGTGACCCCCGGTCAGGCCAGCTGGACCGTCTCCGCCGCGACCGGCGGCCTCGCCGTCGCGGTCGTCCCGCTCAGCGCCCTGTCCGAGCGCTACGGACGGCGGGCGACGATGACCGCGGCGCTCTGCGTCGCCGCCCTGGTGGCCCTCCTCGTGCCGTTCGCCCCCGACCTGGGCTGGCTGACGGCGCTGCGCGCGGTGCAGGGTGCCGCGCTGGCCGGCGTGCCGGCGTCGGCGATGGCGTACCTGGCGGAGGAGGTCCGCGCCAAGGCCCTGGTCGGCGCGATCGGCCTGTTCGTGGCGGGCAACAGCATCGGCGGCATGGTCGGCCGGATCCTGGCCGGCTGGGCGGCCCAGGCCTGGGGCTGGCGCGCCGGGCTCGCGGCGGTCGGCGTCCTGGCGGTGCTGTGCGCCCTGACGTTCCGGCTGATGGTCCCGAAGGCACGCCACTTCAGCCCGGCCCCGGTGTCGGCGCGCGCCCTCGCCCGCACGGTGGGCACCCACCTGTCCGACCCCCTGCTGCGCCGTCTGTACCTGATCGGCGGTCTCTTCATGACCGTCTTCGGCGCGGTCTACACGGTCATCGGCTACCGGCTGGCGGACGCGCCCTTCTCCCTCCCGCAGGGCGTGGTCGGCTCGATCTTCCTGATCTACCTGGTCGGTACGGTCTCGTCGGCCGCGGCCGGCAAGCTCGTCGGCCGCATGGGCCGGCGCGGCGCCCTGTACCTGGCGGTGAGCACCACCACCGCCGGTCTGCTGCTGACCCTGACCTCGTCGCTCACCGCGGTCCTCGCGGGCCTCGTCCTCATCACGGCGGGCTTCTTCGCCGGCCACGCGGTCGCCTCCTCGGCCGTCAGCCGCGCCGCGAAGACCGGCCGCGCCCAGGCCTCGGCCCTCTACCAGACCGCGTACTACCTCGGCAGCTCCGTCGGCGGCACCCTCGGCGCCCTCGCCTTCAACGCGGCCGGCTGGGACGGCACCGTCGTCCTCGGCTTCCTGGCCATGGCCGGCGCCGTCTCCGTCACCCTCTGCGGCACCCGCCAGGCTCTGGCAGCCCGCCGCGCCGCCCCGGTGGCCACCCGCCGCGTCCCCTCGGCGGTCGCGGGGCGCGTGTGACGCCGGGTCGCTGCCGCCGAGCCCCTCGGGGACTCCCGGACGCGGCCGGAGGCTCGCAGGCCCCGCCCCCCACCTGTCCTGGTGGGGGGCGGGGCCTTCGGCGTACGGCATACAGTCAGGCGGCGGGGAACGCTCCCGTGTCGATCACGAGGTCGAACGGCGCGGGGAGAGGGATCTCGTCCCCGAACTTCCCGGCCTGCAGGACGCGGTAGACGTCGTCCTTCGGCTCACCGTAGAGGGTGATCGTCGGCCCGCCCTGAGCCCACTGGTCCACCAGCAGGTACAACGGCACCCCTGCGTGGGCGTACGCGGCGGGCTTGCTGACCCGGTCGTGGCGAAGGCTGGACTTCGACGTGATCTCCACGATGAACGAGGAGGCGTCCGCCGCAATGAAGTGCTCGGACTCGGACAGCTCGACCAGCGCGGACTCCGGCACGACGACCAGGTCGGGGATGAACAGGCCACTGCGGGAGGGCACAGAGACGGCGAGCGTCTGATAGATGCCCCAGTCCTCGGGGATCACCTTGTACAGGGAACGCTGCAGCTTCCCCGCGATGACGTTGTGCTTGTTGGCCGGGGCGGGCGACACGGTGACGATCCCTTCAACGATCTCCACCTTGCAGCCCTCGGGTGCGTCCGTCTCCAGCCAGATCCGGACGAGGTCGTCCCACCCATGCTCCGGCTCGTGGTCGACGGTGAGTGCGCTCATGGCGGTCTCCTCTATCGGTACATCACCGACCCCAGCATGCCGAACGGCCGCCGGGGCGGTCCACCGATCTCGTTCACCCATCCGAGGGCCTGCTCCGCTGGGGCCCGGACGGCGTGCCGGCCCGAGGTCAGAGCGCGGCGGCGCGCCTGCGCACCAGGAGGTTCTGTGCTCCCAGGCCGACCGCCAGGTACGCGTACAGCGAGGCGGGCCCCAGGATCCCGGCCCCGGCCGCGTGGTCGATCCACAGGCCCAGCCCCAGGTGCACGGCCCCCGCGGCCACCCACAGGCCGGTCGTGGCCGCCGTCCCCTTGCGCAGCACCTCGCCGCCCTGAGGGTCGCGCCACACGCGTACGGTCCGCGCCCTGGCCACGCCGAAGCCCGCCGCCACGGCCAGGCTCGCCACCAGGAGGACGACGGGCATCGCGGTCAGCGGCCGGTCCTTGAGGACGGAGGCGACCCCGAAGGCGGTCGCCGCGACGCCCAGGACGCCGAGGACCGCCGGGGCTATCAGCGAGCCGACGCGCCGCACCGGGCGGATGCGCAACTGCCGTCGCACCACCAGGCCGACGACCACCACGGTGATGGCGAGGGCAGCCCCGCCGTGCGTGCTCTGCATCCCGACTCCCCCGTGCATCCCGCCCGTCCCGTCTGTTGATCATCTCACCGGACGGGAAGCGACGGGTCCAGGCCCTGTCCGGCGGATTCACGTGGCTGTCCGAAGGGTGAGAGTCGAGGTTGACCTCAAGTCCGGTTGAGCTTCTAGGTTCGGGGGAGCCGATGTCGACGTACCGGAAAGGAACGGCCATGAGGACGCTGGTACTGGGAAGGATGCCCGCCCGGGTGACGGAGGTGCTGGCCACGCTGCATGCGGACGGCTTTGACGCGGAGGGAGTGAGCACCGACGAGGAGGCCCGAAAGCTGCTGGAAACCGAGGGGTTCGGGGTGCTGATCATCGGTGGGGGTGTGGAACCGGACGACCGCGCAGCGATCAAGGAGTTCGCGGCAGAGCACCGAGTGCGGCGGGTGATCGACAGCGCGCTGACGGCGCCGTTCGACGCCTACGTACGGCGGGAGCTCGAACCGCTGATCCGGGAGACCGCTTCCCAGGGGTGACGGCCATGGCGCGCCGGCGCATCACCGACCCGGCGAAGCACTACTGAGGGACTGAGGGCTGTCCGATGGTTCGCTCGGTCATGCGACCCGTCGGACAACGCCTCAGCGGTACGAGGAGAAACCCGGCTCGATCCCCAGGGACTTCAGCCAGCGCATCTCGCCGAACTGCACGATCTCCGTGCCGCGTGCGGCGAGCAGCTCCAGGACGTCGTCCCCCGGCGCGCCGTCCAGCGCGGCGACGACCTTAGGAATCTCCGCTTCCGGTACGGACAGCATGTACTCGTACTCGCCGTTGTTGAGGTCCTGCCCCTGGATCAGCAGCTTTCCCTCGACGTTGATCCGCGCGTCCACCCAGAGCTTGTTCGCCGCGTACAGGCTGACCTTCCCGTTCTCCAGGGTCATGTGCCGCTCCTCGTCTGCGCTGCCGAACTAAATGATCTAGTGCTTGGCAGGAGCGGGAGAGCGGCCCTTCCGGTTCCCCGGCCGACGGGCCCGTGATCGACATCACGGCCCCGTCCACTCGTCTACTCCTCGATCGCCCCGCCGACGCGGCGGAGGTGCCGGCGGAAGGTGTACGAGGGGTCGTCGGCACGGCGGGCCAGATAGTCGTCGAAGGACGTCTGGCGGCGCAGCGTCTCGCCGGCCCTGATCCTGCGGGCCTGTTCGCGCTCGGTGTCCCGGATCCGGTGGGCGGTCGCGAGAACGCCCTCGACGCGGTCGGCCGGGACGAACAGCACGCCGTCGTCGTCGGCGAGGACGACGTCCTCCGCCGTCACCAGGTGCGGGCCGAAGCGGGCGCTGGTCAGCGCCTCCGGCTCCCGGTCGTCCACCCGCGTCGGGCCCGGCGGGTAGCTGCCGTAGCTGAACACCGGAACGCCGATCTCCACCAGCTCCGGCGTATCCCGGTGCAGCCCCCACACCACCATCCCGGCCAGCCCCGCCGACTCCGCCTCGAGCACGGCCAGATCACCCACGCACGCCTCGTCCGCGCGCCCGCCGTTGTCGATCACGAGTACGTCGCCGGGTTCGGCACGGCCGAACGCCTCGAGGAACACGTCGACGCTTCCGTAGTGGCGGGTGGGCAGGACGCGTGCGGCGAGGCGATGCCCCGGCACGACCGCCCGGATGCCGGGTGGCGCTGCGCGCAGTGGAACACCCTCGCGGACGCAGGCATCCGCGACCAGCGGCGTGGACAGCTCGGCGAAGTCCTTCAGCATGGCCGTCACCTTAGCCCGCCGGCCTTGAGGGCACGGGGGAGTTTCCACCGCCGCTGGACGAGGACTTGAGCCACCACGAGCCGTCCATCGCGGCTTCGAGCGGCTCCGGTGCGGGCCGGTCGGTCAGGCCGGTCAGGTCGTGAAGTCGTAACGGACTCCTGTGAGCTGCTCCGACAGGTCCCACAGGCGGCGGGCGGTCTCGGGATCCGTGGCGGACTCGGCTGGCTGTACGAGGGTGGGGTGGCCCTTCGCCTCGTTGCGTCCGTCGGGTCCGATGAACTGCCCGCCCCTGGCATGCGGGGAAGCCGCCGCGTAGAGCTGGTTGAGCACGCCCGTCTCGACGTCCTGGGCGACGAGGCGGTTGGTGACCTTGAGGATGGCCTTGAGCAGCCCGGTCGGTCCGGAGGACTGGAGGTTCGTGGCCGAGTAGCCGGGGTGGGCCAGGACGCTGCGGACCGGGACGGCGCTCGTACGCAGTCGCCGGTCCAGTTCGAGGCCGAACAGCACGTTGGCGTACTTGGACTGGGCGTAGAACCCGCGCGGCGAGTAGGAGCGTTCGCCGTCGAGGTCGTCGTAGTGAATGGCTCCGCTCTTGTGGAGGGTCGACGTGACCGTCACCACGCGTGGGTCGCTTCCGGCCCGCAGCCGCCCCAGCAGCAGGCCGGTCAGCGCGAAGTGCCCCAGGTGGTTGGTGCCGAACTGGGACTCGAACCCCTGCTTGGTGAGGGTGCGCGGCGGCATCATGATCCCCGCGTTGTTGACGAGTACGTCCACGGGTGTGTCGAGGGCGCCGGCGAACGCGTGGACCGAGTCCAGATCGGCCAGGTCCAGGGTGCGCAGCTCCAGGGCGGGTGCGGTGAGTTCGCCGCGGAGCCTGTCCAGCGCGGCTCTGCCTCTGTCCGCGTTTCGTGCGGTGAGGATGACGTGGGCGCCGTGGCGGGCGAGTTCTCGCGCGGTGACGTAGCCCAGGCCGCTGCTGGCACCGGTCACGATGACCGTCCGACCGGTCTGGTCCGGGATGTCGTCCGCCGTCCAGCGGGCGGGGACGGCGAGAGCGGTGGTCATCGGGCGTCTCCTTCCGGTTGCCTCGGGGCGCGGAGCAGGTCGTCGACGCTTGCCGCCAGCAGCCGGTGCAGGTGGGCACGGTCGACGGGGAGTTTGCGGATGGCGTGCAGAGCGGCGAGGCCGTGCGCGGTGGCCCAGATACGGGCGATGCGGTCGTCGTTGGGGTCCGCGATCCCCAGGGCGTCCGCGATCACGGCGCCGACCGCGGCGCCTTCGGTGACGGTGTCGGCGGCGGGCACGTGGACGCCGCCGAGGCCGTACATCACCTGGTAGACGTCCGGCTCGTCGAGCGCGAAGTCCAAGTAGGCGGCCGCTGCGGCCTGGACCGACGTGCCGCCCGAGCGCATGATGCCGGCGAGCCGGACGAAGCCGTCCTTGACGAAGGCCAGCAGGATGTCGTCCCGGCCCTTGAAGTAGCGGTAGGCGTAGTTGGCGGAGTAGCCGATCCGGTCGGCCAGGCGACGCATGCTCACCGCTTCCCAGCCCTCGGCGCGGGCCAGCTCACGGGCGGCTTGCAGGATCTCGGTGCGCGTTTCGGCACGTTCCCGCTCCCGGCGCTGCCGGGACTTGGAGGGCTCGGGCTCCTGCCCGGGGGGCGTCATGATGCATCGCCCTCTTCCCGGCTCCGCGCGCCGGCGGGTGCACCGGGCATGTTCATCGGCGCCAGCAGGCCCAGCTGGGTGAAGAACTCGACGGTGTTGAGCTCGTCCCAGTGCTCGACCGCCATGCCGTCCCGTACCCGCCAGATGTCCAGCGACCGCATCTCCACCGGGCGGCCGGTGGGCTCCTCGCCGAGCAGCGACCCGAGGTGGGTGGCACGGTAGGTGAACCTGCCGACCACACGGTCGCTGTCGACCAGGACGTCCTCAAGGGTCACACGGGTGTCGGGGAAGGCAGCGAACCAGCGGCCCCAGAAGGCCCGGTTGGCCTCCCGCCCGTCCTCGACGTACGGGTTGTGGTTGACGTAGTCCTCGGCCACGAAGCCGTCCACGGCATCGGGGTCGTGGCCGTTCATCAATGCGGCGAACGCGTGCGCAACAGTCTGCTGAGACATCAGATCCTCCGAACGTCGATGTGGTTACACCGTACACACCGTGTACGGTGTAACCAATAGTCCGTCCCGGAAAGATCGACAGTCAGGCCGCCGGCAGGGCGGCATCGGTCACCCCAGCCCGCCGGCCTTGACGGTGCGGAGGAGTGTGGCCCAGGTGGCGGGAGTTGTGGTGATGACGTCGGCGGGGCGGTCGCTCTCGCGGAGGCGTATGAGCCCGCCGGGCGATGGAGAGACCTCGACGCAGTCGTTGTTGGGGCCGGTACTGAATGAGGACTTACGCCATTCATGCTGAGGCATGTCGCTACCTATCGCAGTTCGTACAAGACGTGCTGGAGGAGACTCAGCGAGTCCTGGTTCTCCTGGGCTTCAGGGGGAGCCGCCGGGTCGAGGGGCTCAAGCGCCAGCGACGCCAGTCGCTCAAACATTCTTACGTACTCGCCGATGCGGTTGCTATCCCCGATGAAGTCCGCGTTGGTCGGATGCTCGCGGTAGAGAGTGTCGAGCTCCGGCGTCGAGCCTCCGAAAAGGACGAAGGAGCGCATGTGGGACGAGTACGGCCCCATCTCGAACGGAAAGATCTGCACGGTCACGTGAGGCAGGCGGGCGACTTCGATGAGCCTCAGAAGCTGCTTCCGCATGGTCTTGGCGTCCCCCACCCGCGTGCGCAACGCTGATTCGTGGATAACGGCGTGATACCTCTCGAGCCCTGACATGACTGCCTGTCGCGCAAGCCTGAAGTCCACCCATCGGTCCAGGTGTTCATGGTCATGCGCCACGTTCGAGATGACAGCGCGCGCATACTCCTTGGTCTGCAGCATGCCCGGGATGACCGACGGCTCATGGATACGGACGCTTGTCGTTCTTGCCTCCAGCTCAGCCAGGTCGAGCGCGCGCTGCTCCATGACATCTCTGTAGGCGTCCCACCAGCCCTTGCCGCGGTCGTGCGCCATGTTCATCAACGCTTCGAAGAGCGGGCCTCTTTCGCACCCGTAGGCATGTAGCAACTTGTACAAGCCGTTCCTTGGTACATCGACCCGCCCGGCCTCGATATGACTCACCCGCGAGCGGTCGGCTTGCAGCAAGGCGGCGACATCGTCTCCTGACAACCGTGCGCGAGTGCGTAGCTTGCGCAGCTCGGCCCCTAGTCGACGTTGGCGTTCGCTGGGGGCACTCCTCGGCGGCATGGTCGTCCTCCAAATCGATGTGCGCGCAGTTTTTCGCTCTGCGGTAACCCGATCCACCGACTCGTCCGCACGTCACTCTTGCGGGGGGTCTTCGGCGTACACAGTTGGAACAGTGACGCATCTGCCCATAGCGTCGAAGCCGCTCGGCAACCACGCGGCTGCACTGAAGTGCACCTGTATCACATCGAGTTGGCGACCGTAGCGCCACCGCATACGCCACGTCCCGCCTCAGGAGACCCGCCATGGACACCCACCCAGGCCCCGACTGCTCATTCGTCTTCCCACCCCACCCGGCATGGGTGCGCGCCGCGCGCGAAGCGGTGCGCACATTGCTGACGGCGGCGCGGCGGAGCGACCTCGCCGACACCGCCGTGACGCTCACATCGGAGGCGGTCACCAATGCGGTCAACGCCTGCCGGGCGAAAGGCTGCACGACGCCGGTCACGCTCGTCGCGGAGTGGACCGGGCCAGGGCACCTGCGGGTGCTCGTACACGACGGCGCGGCGGGGCTGCCCGTACGGGGACACGTGGCGTCCGACGAGGACGAGTCGGGCCGTGGCCTGATGCTGATCGAACACGGCGCGGACGCGTGGGGAGTGTGCGCGCACGGGCCCGGGCCCGGCAAGGCGACGTGGTTCGTCCTCGGCGTGCCGACGGCCCGGACCGCCCGGGGTTGCTGGTCCAGCGAGCGAAAAGGTGAGACCGGGTGCACCGAGTGCACGGAATTGCTGGCTGCACAGCGACGGGCCGTCGACAGCGGCGGCATGCACCAGGCGGTTCAGGCGACGGTCGCCGTGCGGCAGCACATGCTGGAGGTGCACGCGTCATGAGCACCGGCATCGACTGCCCGCACACCGCCGGGTGGACACAGGACCAGGACGGCGTGTGGAGCTGCCAACGCTGCGGTACGCGACGCTTCGCGGACTACGGGGCCCTTCGGCCCCCGGGGCTGCCCGAGCCGCGGAAGCCGACCCGTGCCGCCCGCCGCACGGCGGACCGTAGCGCGGCGAGCTACATCGCGTACCGCCTGCCACGCGGCAACCGGTGGGGCCGTAAAGAATCGGAGTCGGCGGTGCGGTCCGGCGCGGGGCGCCTGGCGCTACGATCCCGCGCGGTTCACGAGGACACCGGCGGCTTCTCTCGGCTGACGGCGTCGAGCAGCCGCTTCGCGGCCACCGTCGTCCCGTCGGTGCGGATCGCGCGGGCCACGGCAGCCGCTCGGGTGCGGGTGTCGGGGGTCAGGGCCGTCTTGAGCGCGGCCGTCAGGGACTCGGTGGTCGGGGTCGGGCCGTCGTGGGCCGCGCCGATGCCCAGTTCGGCGACGCGGGCGGCCCAGTACGGCTGATCCGCCATCTGGGGTACGACCACCTGGGGCGCGCCGGCTCGGGCGGCCGTGGTCGTGGTGCCCGCGCCGCCGTGGTGGACGGCGGCGGCGACCCGGCCGAACAGCGCCTGCTGGTTGACCTCGCCGACGGCGAAGCAGTCGTCCTGGTCGTCGGTCAGGGCCAGGTCGGCCCAGCCGCGGGAGAGGAGTACGCGGCGGCCCTGCGCGCGCACGGCCTCGATGGCCGCCCGGGTGACGTCCTGCGCGTCGCGCAGGGGCATGCTGCCGAAGCCCACGTACACCGGCGGGGCGCTGGCGTTCAGGAAGGCCTCCAGGTCGGCGGGGAGGGGGCGTTCGTCGGGTCGGATCCACGCGCCGGTCTGTACGACGTCGAGGTCCGCCGGCTCCGGCCACGGGGCCAGGGTCGGGTCCGCCGCCAGCCACGGGTGGTCGGTGAGGACGTGGTCGCGGACGTCGTCCACCGGGGGCAGGCCGATCGTCGCCCGGTGGGTGTTGACCGCCTCGCCGAACAGCTCGTGGATGTTCTCGGCGTTCAGGTCCCACAGGACCCGGTTGTCGGTCACGTCCGGGGGGACCGGTCGGCCCGGCCAGACGAGCGGCGGGTGGTGCGGCGACGGCAGGTAGGTCGGGAAGTAGGCCACGAACACGTAGGGGATGCCCAGTTTCTCGGCCACCGCCCGTGCGGCGGCCGCGGCGGGGATCAGGCCGGTCGCCACGACCGCGTCACAGCCCTCGGCCACCGCGGCGACCGATTCGTACGTCGCGGCGAACATCTCGGCCGCGCGCTGCTGCATGCTCGTCGGCGGCGCCGGTTTCGTCGCGGTCACCGCCTTGGTCGCCATCTCGCGGATCGACGGGCCGAGCGGCACCAGCGGGAAGCCGGCACCGTCCAGCAGCTCCGCGAAGTCCGGCGGCGCGCACACCTGCACCTCCGCGCCGAGTGCCCGCAACCGCGTCGCGAGCCCCACCATCGGCTCGACGTCCCCGCGCGACCCGTACGACAGCAACAACACGCGCATCTCGTGACTCTCAATCCCCGTAGATTCCGGTCTCGATGGCCGATTCTGCGGCACGACCGGGCGGCAGCGATCACCGACGGGTACCGGGCGTCGTCGACGACCTCGCGCTCGCGGCGGCCTTCGTCGCGTTCCCGGTGGATGAAGCCCTAGCGTTCACTTTCCACCCATTGCAACAAACAGGCGGTTGATGTTGCATTAGATTCACCATCATTGCAATGAAATTATGGCTCTGACCTGCATTAATGCTGGTTCTTCGCAACGAGCACGTTGCGGGATCCGCGAACGCAACGTAGCTTTTGCGGAGTCAGAAACGACGAGCCGAAGGAAGACATCATGCAGAAGTTCGCCACCACCGCCCCGATCGCCGCCATTCTCGACGTCCCCGCGGGCCGCATCCGGTTCATCGCCGCCGACCGGGCCGACGCCACGGTCGAGGTCCTGCCCGCGGACGCCTCGAAGGGCCGCGACGTGAAGGCGGCGGAGCGGATCGAGGTCGCGTACGCCGACGGCGTCCTGCGGATCCAGGCCCCGGCCGCGAAGAACCAGTACTTCGGCCCCTCCGGATCCGTCGAGGTCACGGTCCAGCTGCCCGCCGGCTCCCGCGTCGAGGCCAAGGCGGCCGACGCCGAACTCCGTGGCGTCGGGCGGCTCGGCGACGTCGCCTTCGAGGCCGCGCAGGGCACGGTCGGGCTCGACGAGGCCGCAGGCGCCCGCCTCACGCTCCTCGCCGGCGACATCGCGGTCGGCCGCCTGGGCGGCGACGCAGAGATCAGCACCGAGAAGGGCGGCATCCGGATCGCCGAGGCCATGCGCGGCACGATCACGCTGCGCACCCAGGCCGGCGACCTGTCGGTCGACGCCGCCACCGGCGTCTCCGCCTCCCTGGACGCTGTCACCGGCTACGGCCGCATTCACAACGCGCTCAAGAACACCGACGGCGCCACGGACCTGACCATCCACGCGACCACGTCCTACGGCAACATCACCGCCCGCAGCCTGTAAAGAGGAACACCCCGTCGGATGGAACTCCCCCAGCGCGCCGAACCGTTCGGCCGGCGCGGGCAGTTGTCAGGGCCGGGCCTGCCATTCGTGGGCGAGGATCGCCCACATCTGCTTGTCGTGACGGGCGCCGTCGTAGGGCCAGAACTCGCGCCGTACGCCCTCCTGGGTCATGCCGAGCCGCTTGGCCACCGCGGAGCTCCGCTCGTTGTCCGCCCGGCAGTGCCACTCGGCGCGGTGCAGTCCGCGGGTGGTGAACGCCCAGTCGAGCAGGGTGCGGCACGCCTCGGTGACCAGGCCGTGGCCCTCGCCGGCCGGCTCGAGCCAGCAGCCGATCTCGCAGGAACCCAGGGCGGCGTCGAAGTCGACGAACATCACGCCGCCGACGAGCGTGCCGTCGAGCCATATGCCGTAGAGGCGGCCGCCGTCCGCGGCCTGGCGTTCGGCGTAGCGGCGCAGGGTGTCCCGGGCCCCGTCGAGGTCGTCGGTGACGAACGCCGGGCCGACCCACGGGCGGATGTGTTCGCGGGCCCGGTCCAGGTGGGCGGCGAACTCCTCGGCATGCCATGCCTCGAGCGGGGCGAGGCGGGCGTTGTCCCGTAGCGGGAGAGAGAACACGGTGAGACCCCCATTTACACAACAAGTGTTATGAGTATGTACCGTAGCAGCATGCCACGCACCAAGGGGGACCACGAAGCCCGTCGCCGCGACGTATCCGAGGCGGTCTGGCGGGTGCTGGCCGCGCACGGCTTCGGGGGGCTGACGCTCCGCGCGGTCGCCGCCGAACTCGACGCGACCACCGGCCTGCTCACCCACTACTTCCCCGCCAAACGCGACCTCCTCGCGCACGCCCTCGACCTGCTCGAACAGCGGACCTCCGCCCGCCCCCGGCCCGCCGGCGGGGACGGCCTGTCCGCCGTGCGGACCGCGCTGCTCGGCATCCTTCCGCTGACGGCCGAGGCCACCGCGAGCAACCGGATCTGGGTGTCCTCCTGGGACACCGCGCTCGCCGATCCCGCCGTGAGCGCGAACCACGCCCGCATGTACGCGCAGAGCCGCGACCGGCTGCGCGACCTGGTCGCCACGGCCCAGCGGCTCGGCGAGCTGCCGGCCGGGGATCCGGCGCGCATCGCGGAGGGCGCCCAGTCCTTCGTACTCGGCCTGGTGGTGCAGGCCCTGCTCAACCCCACGGCGTTCCCGCCCGACCGCCAGGCCGGGCTCCTCGACGACTACCTGGCCGCGCTGGCCTCCGCCCCGCCCTCGCCGCGCTGACCCGGGCGCACCACGGGCCGCCCCGCCGGGTGGCGGAGCGGCCCGTAGGACCGGCCGGAGCGGAAGGATCAGCAGCGGGCGGTCCAGGTGTGGGAGCCGCCCTTGTCGTTGGCGCCCTGGTTGTAGCCGACCTCCTGGCCGGGCGCCAGGCAGAGCGTCACCTTCCCTGTCAGTTCGCGGCCGTCGTACACCTTGACGTGGTCCTTCACGCCCGGCCCGGAGACGCCGTGGTTGGCCCATGAGGAGTCCTGATTGTTCATGTTCCCCTCCCACCAGTGGTCGTCGCCGCTGTGCTCGATCTTCATGCCGTCGAAGTTGGCGTGCGTCCAGACGCAGAAGTAGCCGCTGCGGCAGTTCGCCGCCTGCGCGGTGACCGATGTCGTCAGGACGGCGCCGGCGGAGATCAGGGCCGCCGTGAGGAGTGCGGTGAGGCGCTTCATGGTCGTGGGTCTCCTGTCGGTGGTGGGTCGGCGAGCAGGGTGGTGGATTCGGTGAGCGCGTGGGCGCGCAGGCGCCGCCATTCGTCGAGCTCGGCGTGGTGCAGGGCGCGGACCTCGGCGACGGTGCGGTGGGTGCTGTCGGCTTCGGGGCGGAGGTTGTTGACGATCACCGAGGCCCGGAACCAGCGGCGCTGGTCGCCGTAGAGCCGCTGCTGGGCGGCGGCCAGGCAGCCGTCGGTGTGGGCGCGTACGACGTAGCCGGTGGGCAGGGCTACGGACAGTTCGGCCGGGCCCGCGCCGAAGAGGGCGGCGGTGACGCGCTGTTGTTCGGCGGCGGGCGGGGGGCTCTGGCCGGGACGCGGCGGGGTGAGGCCCCGGCGGGTCAGGCAGGCGTCGGTGAGGAGGCCGGTGGCGGCCTTGATCACCTCTTCCGGTGCGGGCGGAGGCGGCGCGGGGGCCGCGCAACCGGCCAGGAGGCCGGCCATGAGAAGGCAGCAGGTCGTCAGGAGGCAGCGGGTCGTCAGGAGCAGGAGGCCGGCCCGCGGCCCCGCGGTCCGTGCGGGAAGGCGCATCTGGGGATCAGGCCGGTTCGCGCCTCGCGGTGGCGAACGCGGCGGTGTGTGTGACGAGTTGGCGCATGCGGGCCGTCCCCCGGGTGGCAGCGGTCGTGCTCGGCACGGCCACACTCCCCACCGTGTGCGCGGGCATGCGTCGCATCACCCGAAGAGGTGATCAAGCCCCTCGTCGGGCGACGCGGCCGCCGTCGCGACCCCGCGGGCGTCAGCGCGGCCTCGCGGGCGTCATCGCCCGGCCCCGCGGCCGTCAGCGCCGGGGCTCGAACCCGTCCAGGATGTGGTTCAGGCCGCGGGTGAAGTCCTCCTCGCGGGTGCGCTGCGGGTCCTTGTCGCCGTCGGGCGCGTACAGCCGGCGCAGTCGCGGGTAGGGCTCGACGGCTCGCCGGACCGCGGGCCAGGCCTGCTCCGCCCACTCGTCCTGCGTCAGGCCGGAGCCGGCGAGCTTGGTGAGCCACGCCGCCTCGGCGCTCGTCATGCCCATCACGTAGGCGACGACGGTGCTCAGGGCGCTGTCGGCGGCCTCGAGGCCGAAGCCGGCCGACTCGAGGAGCGCGAGCATGTCGTCGGTGATGCGCATGAGGTTGGGGCCCAGGTAGGACAGGCCGGCGCCGCCGATGACCGAGACGGCCCAGGGGTGGCGGAGGAGCATCGCGCGGATGCCGCCCGCGGTGTCGATGACGGCCTCGCGCCAGGCGGCCGGGTCGGTGACGGTCGACACCCGCAGCTCGCCGTAGATCTCGTCGAGAACCAGCTCGATCAGTTCGTCCTTGCTGGCCACGTGCCGGTAGAGCGAGGTGGCTCCGGCGCTCAGGCGGGCGCCCAGCCTGCGCATGCTCAGCGCGTGGAGGCCTTCGGCGTCGAGCAGCCGGACGGCCTCGGCGACGATCTGCTCCCGGCTGAGCGCCGGCTGGTCGCGCCGGCCGCGGGGCGGGCGGGTCCATACCGAAGAGATCTGCTGGTCATCGGCCGTCATGAGGCCTCCTCTCGTACCGGGTCAGGCTAGCGCGCGCCGGACGACCTTGCGCACATCGTTCGCATTGCGTACGGTGTGCGCATCGAGCGAACACCGTACGCATGAACTTCCGGGGGGATCCCATGACCACCGCACGACTCGACGCGACCGCCTACCGAACCGCCGAGCAGCTGCTGCGGCACAACCGCTCGCGGCTCGTCCACGGCGGCCGCGTCCGGCCGCGCTGGATCGAGGGCGGCGACCGCTTCTGGTACACCGTCGACACCGAGGCCGGCCGGCGCTTCGTCCTCGTGGACCCGCGGAACGGCACCCGCGAGCCGGCGTTCGACCACGAGCGTCTCGCCGCCGCCCTGGCGGCCGCCTCCGGGCAGGACGTGGACGCGGCGGCACTGCCGTTCGCGGCGATCGAGCCCACCGAGGGCCATGTGGAGTTCGACGCGTTCGACGCCCACTGGCGGTGCTCGCTCGAGACCTACGGGTGCGAGAAGGCCGAGCGCGAGGGCCAGTCCGGCGGCTTCCTGGACATCCCCTCCCCCGACGGGGAGCAGGCGGTGTTCCTGCGCGACCACGACCTGTGGGTGCGCTCGGCGGACGGCCGGGAACGCGCCCTGACCACCGACGGCGAGGCCGACCACGCCTACGGGACCAGCCCCTTCTCCCCCACCGTCCTGCTGGAGAAGATGGGCATATCCCACCTGCCGCCCGCCCTGGCCTGGTCGCCCGACTCGACGCGCGTCCTGACCCACCGCACCGACCAGCGCGAGGTGCGTACGACGCACCTGGTGGAGGCGGCGCCGGCCGACGGCGGCGCGCCGCGACTGATCACCCAGCGGTACGCGTTCCCCGGTGACGAGCGGATTCCGCTCGGCGAGTTCGTCGTGCTCGACGTCGCCACGGGCGAGGCGGTGCGCGCGGAGACCGGGCCGGAGCCGTTGCCGCTCATGTCGCCGATCACGACCAAGTGGGCCTGGTGGGCCGAGGACGGCTCGGCGGTGTACCACCTGAACGGCTCGCGCGACGGGCGCCGCCTGCGGCTGGACCGGCTGGACGCCGCCACGGGCAAGGTGACCGCGGTGGTGACCGAGACCGGCGACACGCGCGTGGAACCCGCCCAGCAGCAGCGCCAGGCGCCCATGGTCAAGGTGCTGGCGGGCGGGGCCGAGGTGCTCTGGTACTCCCAGCGGGACGGATGGGGACACCTCTACCTCTACGACGCGCGCACCGGCGAGGTGCGCCGGCAGGTGACGTCGGGCCGGTGGGCGGTGCAGGAGATCCTGCGCGTCGACGAGGACCGGCGGGTGGTGTACTTCGTCGCCTCCGGGCTGATCGAGGCCGACCCCTACCGCCGCTCCGTGTGCCGCGTGGGGCTCGACGGCACCGGCTTCGTACGCCTGACCGACGACGACCTCGACCACGTCGTGACCCTGCCGGAAAGCGGTCGGTACTTCATCGACTCCGCGTCCACCAGCACCACTCCCCCAGTGATCACCGTGCGGGACTGGGACGGACGGGTCCTCGTCGAGCTTGAGCGCGCCGACATCGGCCGGCTGCTCGCCACGGGCTGGACGCCCCCGGAGCCCTTCCGCGTCAAGGCCGCCGACGGCGTCACCGACATCCACGGCGTCCTCCACCGCCCGCACGACTTCGACCCCGACCGCCGCTACCCCGTCATCGACCACCCCTACCCCGGCCCGCACATGCGGCGCGGATCCGCGTCCTTCGACAACGCGTTCTTCCAGCCCGACGCCGAGGCCGTGGCCGCCCTCGGATTCGTCGTCGTCGCGCTCGACGGGCGCGGCACGCCCGGCCGGGACAAGGCCTTCCACGACGCCTCGGACCGGAACCTGGCCGACGCCGGCGGCATGGCCGACCACGTGGCGGCGCTGCGGCAGCTCGCCGCCGAGCGGCCCTGGATGGACCTCGACCGGGTGGGGATCTTCGGCATCTCGGGCGGCGGCTACGCGACCGTACGGGCCATGTGCGACTTCCCCGAGGTCTTCAAGGTCGGCGTCTCCGAGGCGGGCAACCACGAGAACCGGAACTACCACCTGTGGTGGGCCGAGACCTACGACGGCCAGGACCCGGAGGTCTGGGCCCGCTCGTCCAACGTGGAGGCCGCCGACCGCCTCGAGGGCAAGCTGCTGCTGGTCCACGGCGGCATGGACGACAACGTCCACCCCCATCTGACGCTGCGCCTGGCCGAGCGCCTCATCGCCGCCGACAAGGACTTCGAGCTGCTGATCGTCCCCGGCGCCGAGCACATCTTCGCCGGCTACGAGCACTACGTCACCCGGCGCCGGTGGGACTTCCTGGTCCGCAACCTCCTGGGCGTCGAGCCGCCGGAGGGCTACCGCCTGACCCCGGCACCGTTCGACTTCGACGTCATCGCGGACATCTTCGGCTGACGTCGCCGGTGCCGGTGCCGATGAAACGACAGAGCCCCCGCCTGAAAAGGCGGGGGCTCTGTTCGATCGACGCGCGTCGCTTACGCGATGCGGTCCAGCACGATCGGGTTCGGCGTGAAGGCCGTGCCCGCCGGGGAGATCTCCACGCCGCCCTCGAGGGCCTTGAGGGCGTAGTCGAACTTCTCCGGGGTGTCGGTGTGCAGCGTCATGAGCGGCTGGCCGGCCGTGACCGTGTCACCCGGCTTGGCGTGCATCTCGATGCCCGCGCCGGCCTGCACCGGGTCCTCCTTGCGGGCGCGGCCGGCGCCCAGGCGCCAGGCGGAGACGCCGACGGCGTACGCGTCGAGCGCGGTGAGGACGCCGGAGGCGGAGGCCGTCACCACGTGCTGCTCGCGGGCGACCGGCAGGGTGGCGTCCGGGTCGCCGCCCTGGGCGATGATCATGCGGCGCCAGTGGTCCATGGCCGAGCCGTCGGCGAGGGCCTTGGCCGGGTCGGCGTCCTTGATGCCGGCCGCGTCGAGCATCTCGCGGGCCAGGGCGATGGTGAGCTCGACGACGTCCGCCGGGCCGCCGCCCGCCAGCACCTCGACCGACTCGCGGACCTCGAGGGCGTTGCCCGCGGTGAGGCCGAGCGGGGTGGACATGTCGGTGAGCAGGGCGACGGTCTTGACGCCGTGGTCCGTGCCGAGGCCGACCATGGTGGAGGCGAGCTCGCGGGCGTCGGCGATGTTCTTCATGAACGCGCCGGAGCCGACCTTGACGTCGAGGACGAGCGAGCCCGTACCCTCGGCGATCTTCTTCGACATGATGGAGGAGGCGATCAGCGGGATGGCCTCGACCGTGCCGGTGACGTCGCGCAGCGCGTAGAGCTTCTTGTCGGCCGGGGCCAGGCCGTCGCCCGCGGCGCAGATGACGGAGCCGACGTTGCGCAGGACGTCCATCATCTCGTCGTTGGAGAGCAGCGCGCGCCAGCCGGGGATGGACTCCAGCTTGTCCAGGGTGCCGCCGGTGTGGCCGAGGCCGCGGCCGGAGAGCTGGGGCACGGCCGCGCCGCAGGCGGCGACGAGCGGGGCCAGCGGCAGGGTGATCTTGTCGCCGACGCCGCCGGTGGAGTGCTTGTCCGCGGTGGGGACGGGCAGGGAGGAGAAGTCCATGCGCTCGCCGGACTTGATCATCGCGGCGGTCCAGCGGGCGATCTCGGCCCGGTCCATGCCGTTGAGCAGGATGGCCATGGCGAGCGAGGACATCTGCTCGTCGGCGACCTCACCGCGCGTGTACGCGTCGATCATCCAGTCGATCTGCTCGTCGGTCAGACGGCCGCGGTCACGCTTGGTGCGGATAACGGAAATGGCGTCCATCAGCACATTTTCCTTTGGGTTCGTAGTCCTCAGGTCTTTCCGGGGCCGGAAAGTGACCCGGACGGGCTGAAATATCAGCCCGTCCGGCGCTTGGGTACATCTTCAACGATTCAGGTCGGCGGGCCCAAACGCGTCCGGCAGCAGCTCGGCCAGCGGGCGGATGCCCGAGACCGTGTCCACCTCCAGCTCCGGGCCGCCGTGTTCCCACAGCAGCTGCCGGCAGCGGCCGCACGGCATCAGGATGTTGCCGTGGCGGTCGCAGCAGGTGAAGTGCGTCAGGCGGCCGCCGCCGGTGGCGATCAGCTCGGAGACCATGCCGCACTCGGCGCACAGGGCGACGCCGTAGGCGGCGTTCTCCACGTTGCAGCCGCTCACGGTGCGGCCGTCGTCCACGAGGGCCGCGGAACCGACGGGGAAGCCCGAGTACGGGGCGTAGGCCCGGGACATGGCGTCCCGGGCCTGCGCACGGAGGTCTTCCCAGTTCACGGAAGAGCTCACTACTTGCCCTGACCCTTCCGGTAGGGCTGACCGTCGGCCTTCGGCGGCCGCAGACGCTGCGCCGAGAGCGACAGCACCAGCAGGGTCGCGACGTACGGGGTGGCGTCGACGAACTCCAGCGGCACGGTGGTGGTGAGCAGGTACCAGGCGACGAGCGCCGCGACGACGATCGAGCTGACGATCGCCTGCCGGCTCTTGCCCTTCTTCAGCTGCCACACCACGAGGCCGATCAGCAGCACGGCGACGAGCAGCAGCAGCGCGTGGACGGTCGGGCCGCCCGAGCGCAGCTGGAGGCTGTCCATGAAGCCGAACAGGCCGGCGCCCATCGCGACGCCGCCAGGACGCCAGTTACCGAAGATCATCGTGGCGAGACCGATGTAGCCGCGGCCACCCGTCTGACCGTCGGAGTACATGTGCGTGCCGATGGCCAGGAACGCGCCGCCGAGACCCGCGAGGGCGCCGGAGACGACCACGGCCGCGTACTTGTACGTGTAGACGTTGACGCCGAGGGACTCGGCCGCCACCGGGCTCTCGCCGCAGGACCGCAGGCGCAGGCCGAACGCCGAGCGCCACAGCACGAAGAACGTGCCGACGAACAGCAGCGCCGCGACGATGGTCAGCCAGGACACGTCGGAGACGAGGCCGTTGAGGATGCCGGCGATGTCGGAGACGAAGAACCAGTGGTGCTTCTCGATCGAGTGCAGCCAGTCGGACAGGCCGGGGACCGAGAAGTGGCCCATGTTCTCCATGACGGGCGACTGCTTGTCGTTGCCGCCCGCCTGCTGCGCCGCGCTGCCCTCGGCGCCGAACCACAGCTTGGCCAGGTACTGGGTGAAGCCCAGCGCCAGGATGTTGATCGCCACACCGGAGATGATGTGGTCGACGTTGAAGGTGACGGTGGCGATGGCGTGCACGACGCCGCCGATGGCGCCGCCGATCACACCGGCCAGGGCGGCCGCCCACGGGCCGTGCTGCCAGCCGATCCAGCCGGCACAGAACGTGCCGAGCATCATCATGCCCTCGAGGCCGATGTTGACGATGCCCGCCCGCTCGGCCCACAGGCCGCCGAGGCCGGCGAGGCCGATCGGCACGGCGGCGCCGAGGGCGCCGCTCCACTGGCCGGAGGAGGTCAGGTCCTCGGCGCTGGTGATGACCCGCAGGGCGGACAGCAGCAGCAGCGCGCCCGCGATCATCAGCAGGACGACGGGGTAGGAGAGCTTGCGCCTCCCACCGGCCGGCTTGTTCTTGCCGCTCAGTCGCTCGGAGAGCGCGGCGGTGAAGGTGGTGCTCACGCGGAAACCTCCGCCTTGTCGCTCTTACGGGCCTGGGCGGCGAGCTCCTCGCCGACCTTGCGCTGCTGGACCTTGAGTCCGTACCGGCGCACGATCTCGTAGGCGATGACGACGCACAGGACGATGACGCCCTGGATCACGCCGACGATCTCCTGGGCGTAGCCCTCGAACTCGAGCTGCGTGCCGGTGCGCTCCAGGAAGCCCCAGAGCAGGGCCGCGAGGGCCATGCCGATGGGGTTGTTGCGGCCGAGCAGCGCGATGGCGATGCCGGTGAAGCCGATACCGACGGGGAAGTCGGTGCCGTAGTTGTACGACACGCCGAGCAGGGTCGGCATGCCGACGAGGCCGGCCATGGCGCCGGAGAGCAGCATGGCGGTGATCACCATGCGCTTGACGCTGACGCCGCTGGCCTGGGCCGCGGACTCGGAACGGCCCACGGTGCGCAGGTCGAAGCCGAAGCGGGTGCGGTTGAGCACGAACCAGTAGGCGACGCCCGCGAGGGCCGCGATCACGACGAAGCCGTAGATGGGCTTGGGCTGGGTCGGGATCTCGAAGAACTGCGCGGAGTCGGGCAGGTAGGGCGTGTGGATCAGGTTGCCCTCCTTCTCCGCGAGCCGGCCGTCCTGAAGGAAGTAACCGATGATCGAGGCGCCGATGGCGTTCAGCATGATCGTGCTGATGACCTCGTTGACGCCCCGCGTGGTCTTCAGCAGACCGGCGATGCCCGCCCAGATCGCACCGACGATCATCGCGACGATGATGATCACCGGGATCTGGATGATGCCCGGCAGCGTCAGCGCGCCGCCGACGACGGCGGCGAAGAAGGCCGCGATGCGGTACTGGCCGTCGACGCCGATGTTGAACAGGTTCATCCGGAAGCCGATGGCCACGGCCAGCGCGGACAGGTAGTACGGCGTCGCCTTGTTGATGATCCAGACCTGGCTGTCGGCCTTGGAGCCGAAGTCGATCATGACCTCATAGGCGTGGAACGGATCCTGGCCGGTGGCGGCGATGATGATCGAGGTGATGGCCAGCGCGGCCACGATCGCCAGAACCGGGGCGGCCAGACCCAGGATCAGCTTGTCCTTGTCGAACTTCTTCACTTCGCGTCACCGCCTTCCTTCTTCTCGGACTTCTTGTCGGACTTCTTCTCGTCGGCCTTGTCGGCCTCGGCCTTGTCGGCCGTCTCCGGCTTCTCGGCCTTGGGCTCGTCGGCCGTCTCCGGCTTCTCGGCCGGCTCCGCCGGATCGGCGTCCCCGCCGTCCTTGGCGTCCTTGCCGTCCTCGCCGTCCTCCTGGTGCTCCAGGTGGCCGGACGCGGCGCCGGTCATGGCCGAGCCCAGCTCCTCCGGAGTGATCGTGGCCGGGTCGGCGTCGGCGACCAGACGGCCGCGGAACATCACCCGCAGGGTGTCGGAGAGGCCGATCAGCTCGTCCAGGTCCGCGGAGATCAGCAGCACGGCCAGGCCCTCGCGGCGCGCCTCGCGGATCTGGTCCCAGATCTGCGCCTGCGCGCCGACGTCCACGCCCCGGGTGGGGTGCGCGGCGATGAGCAGCTTGGGCAGGTGGCTCATCTCGCGGCCGACGATCAGCTTCTGCTGGTTGCCGCCGGAGAGCGAGGCCGCGGTGACCTCGATGCCGGGGGTGCGCACGTCGTACTCGCGCACGATGCGCTCGGTGTCGGCGCGGGCGGCCTTGATGTCGATGAGGCCGCGCTTGCTGTTGGGCTTCTCGGTGACGTGACCGAGGATGCGGTTCTCCCACAGCGGGGCCTCGAGCAGCAGGCCGTGGCGGTGACGGTCCTCGGGGATGTACCCGATGCCGTCCTCGCGGCGCTTGCGCGTGGGCGCCTTGGTGATGTCGGCGCCGTCGAGGGTGACGACACCGCCGTCCGGCGTGCGCATGCCCATGATGGCCTCGACGAGCTCGGCCTGGCCGTTGCCCTCCACGCCCGCGAGGCCGAGGACCTCGCCCTTGTGGATGGTGAAGGAGATGCCGTCGAGCACCGCGCGGACGACGCCGTCGGAGTCGGTGGCCGACAGGTGCAGGCCGTCGACGGTGAGCATCGGCACGTCGGTGACCGTGGACTCACGGGTCTCCGGCGACGGCAGCTCCTCGCCGACCATCAGCTCGGCGAGCTGCTTGGGCGTGGTCTCGCTGGGCACCGCGGTGCCGACGGTGGTGCCCCGGCGGATGACGGTGATGTCGTCCGCGACGGAGAGCACCTCGCCGAGCTTGTGCGAGATGAAGATGACCGTGAGGCCCTCGGACTTGAGCTCGCGCAGGTTGTCGAAGAGCGCGTCGACCTCCTGCGGCACCAGGACGGCGGTGGGCTCGTCGAGGATCAGCGTGCGGGCACCCCGGTAGAGGACCTTGAGGATCTCCACGCGCTGGCGGTCGGCGACGCCGAGGTCCTCGACGAGGACGTCGGGGCGCACGCCCAGACCGTAGGCGTCGGAGATCTCCTTGATCTTCGCGCGGGCCTTGCCGCCGATGCCGTGCAGCTTCTCGGCGCCGAGGACGACGTTCTCGAGGACGGTGAGGTTGTCGGCGAGCATGAAGTGCTGGTGCACCATGCCGATGCCGCGCGAGATGGCGTCCGCGGGCGTGTGCAGGGTGACCTGCTCACCGTCCAGGGTGATCGTGCCCTCGTCCGGCTTCTGCATGCCGTAGAGGATCTTCATCAGGGTCGACTTGCCGGCGCCGTTCTCGCCACAGAGGGCGTGAACGGTGCCGCGGCGGACCGTGAGGTGGATGTCGTGGTTGGCCACGACACCGGGGAACCGCTTGGTGATACCCGCGAGTTCCACCGCTGGGGCGGTACTGCTGGGCTCTTTGGTGGACGCTTTGATGGCGCACTCTCCTCGGAGAAAGGGAGCGGGAGCCGGATTGGGCCGTGCGGGGTAACGGAGAGGTCCGGCTGGGCGGAGGCGACGCTACACGCGTCAAGAGAACGCTACGCGCGTAGCGTTGGCTGGGGGTACCACCCAGCGTTAGCTGGGGGAGTATGTACGGGCCCGGCGGCGAGGATCGCTCCTCGCCGCCGGGCCCGCAGTCCTTACGGGCCGGTCAGCACCGGCCTGTGATCACGGGGTGGTGCGGACCTTGACCTGGCCGTCCGCGATCTTCTTCTTCGCGGCCTCGACCTTGTCCTTGATGTCGTCGATGAAGCCACCGGAGGTGGCCAGCGACACGCCGCCGTCCTTGAGCAGGTACGGGTGCGGGCCCGTGAGCGGCTTGCCGTCCTGGACGCTCTTGATGAGGTCGAAGACCGCCACGTCCACGTTCTTCACCACGGAGGTGAGGATCGAGGCCTTGTACTTGTCCAGACCCGGCTGCTGGTACTGGTCGGAGTCGACGCCGATCGCCCAGGCGCCCTTCTGACCGGCGATGGCCTCGATCGAGCCGTTGCCGGAGAGGCCGGCCGCGGTGTAGATCACGTCGACGCCCGAGTCGAGCATGCCCTTGGCCTTCTCCTTGGCGGCCGCCGGGTCGTTGAAGCCCTTGTCGTTGTTCGGGTACAGGTACTGCGAGGTGACCTCGACCTTGGAGTCGGTGTCCTTCGCGCCCTGCTCGAAGCCGGCCTGGAACTTCTGGATCAGGGCGTTGTTCACGCCACCGATGAAGCCGACCTTGTGGTTCTTGGACTTCAGCGCGGCGGCGACACCGGCGAGGTAGGAGCCCTCGTGCTCACCGAAGGTGATGCTGTCGATGTTCTTGCCCGGGGCAACCGAGTCCACGACCGCGAAGCTGGTCTTCGGGAAGTCCTTGGCGACCTTCTCGATCGACTTGGAGTAGTTGAAGCCCACGCCGATGACGGGGTTGTAGCCGGCCTCGGCGAGGGAGGACAGGCGCTGCTCGCGGTCCGCCTCGGTCTCGCCGTTCTTGGCGGTCATCATCTTGGACTTGACGCCCAGCTCCTTCTCCGCCTTGTCCACGCCACGGGCGGCGGACTCGTTGAAGGAGTGGTCGTCACGGCCGCCGACGTCGAACGCCAGGCCGACGCCCTTGGCCTTGGAGTCGCTGGACTCGGTCGAGGACTCACCGCAGGCGGTGAGAGTGAATGCGAGAGCCGCGGTGCTGATGCCCGCGACAGCGATGGTGGATACCCGGCGCACGAGGGGCCCCTTCACTCGAAGCGCCTCCGTTGGCGCTGGTTCGCGGGAATCGTAACGCGCGTAGATGCAGATAAAAGGGGTGCCTGCAAGCCGTTATCGATTCGTCGTTAACCAGACTTGACCGGATTGCCTACATACGGTTGCCATCCAGCATCGCGGCCGCCGTGAACAGCTCCACCCCGACCTCGATCGCCTTCTCATCCACGTCGAAATCTCCGCAATGCAGATCACGCAGGGTCGAATCGCCCACAGGGCGCACACCGAGCCGTGCCATGGCGCCGGGAACCCGCTCGAGGTACCAGGAGAAGTCCTCTCCGCCCAGGCTCTGCTCGGTGTCCTCCACGGCGTACCGGCCCCGGCGGGCGGTCATGGCGTTCCGCAGCAGTCCGGCGGCCTCGGCGTCGTTCACCACGGGCGGGACGCCGCGGGTGTAGTTGATCTCCGACTTGGCGCGGTGCAGGCCGGCGACCTCGTCGACGGCGGCGTGCACCAGGTCGGGCGCCTCCCGCCAGGTGCGCAGGTCAAGGCAGCGGACGGTGCCGGCGAGCTCGGCGTGCTGCGGGATGACGTTGCAGGCGTGCCCGGTCACCAGCCGCCCCCAGGTGACGGAGAGACCCGAACGGGCGTCGGCCCTTCGGGCGAGCACGGCGGGCACGTCGGTGGCCACCCGGGCGGCAGCGGTCACCAGGTCGGTGGTCAGGTGGGGGCGGGCGGTGTGGCCGCCGGCGCCGGCCAGGGTGACCTCGAGGCGGTCGCAGGCGGAGGTGATCGCTCCGGTGCGCAGCCCGATCCGGCCGACCTCCACCTTGGGGTCGCAGTGCACGGCCAGGATCCGGTCCACACCGTCCAGCACGCCGCACTCGATGGCGTCGAGGGCGCCGCCGGGCAGCACCTCCTCGGCGGGCTGGAAGATCAGCCGCACCGGGTGGGGCAACAGGCCTTTTTCGGCCAGGTCCGCGAGGACCAGTCCCGCGCCCAGGACGACGGTGGTGTGCACGTCGTGACCGCAGGCGTGAGCCATCTTGGGGACCGTCGAGCGGTAGGAGACGGTCTTGGTGTCCGGGATCGGCAGCGCGTCGATGTCGGCGCGCAGGGCGAGCACGGGACGGCCGGCGGCGGCGTACGAAGCGCCGTCGCGCCCGATGTCGCAGACGAGCCCCGTGCCACCGGTGAGGGTGCGCGGTCTGAGCCCTGCCTTCTCGAGCCTCGCCCGGAGCGCCGCGGTGGTGCGGAACTCACGCTTTCCCAGCTCGGGATGCATGTGCAAGTCCCGTCGGAACGCGATGAGTTCCTCGCGCAGCCCGGAGGGAAGCACACCGGGCAGTTCGCCGCGGGCGGTTTCGGAGTCGGTTTCGCAGGGCATCAGATGGTTCACCCTGCGAAGGGTAGAGCCCCGAATGGGGCAACTGTCCCTCAATCAAGAAAAGTTCAGCCGCATGGATGGGTCCGCCGAGGGGTATGACCCGTATTTACGGCCTACGTCGTAGACGCGGATGCGTAGGGCAACCGACGCACATCGCGCGCGCTGCCGGTCACTCCGGACAGGAAGTCCTCAGCACGGGGCGAGGCGTGTTCGGTGAGCCAGGCGGGGTCGATGTCGCACACCGCGACGCTCACGCCCGTGCCCGCCAGGGCCAGCGGCAGGGTGTGCACGACGGTGGACGGGAAGCTCACGACGGTGCGGCCGATGGGGCCGCGGCGCGCGATCAGCTCCAGCGGCAGTTCGGGGCGTACGACCTGAAGGCCCAGGCCGGAGGCTATGCGGCGCAGCTTGTCGGGGGACTCGCGGCGGTGCGCGAAGTAGCGGGTGGCGCCGTGGGCGCGGGCCAGGGCGGCCACGGCCTCCAGGTAGCGCTCGGGGTCCACGACGCCGGTCTCGACGAGGGAGGTGCCCACGAGGTCGGTGCCGCGGGTGAGCCGGGGCGGGCCGTAGGTGGCCCTGGTCCAGGCGAAGTCGTTGGCCGTGACGGTCACTCCGGGTGGCGGCTCCACCGGCATGGAGGTGAAGACCTCCACCGAACGGCGGTTGTTCGGTGTCAGCTTCCGGCGCGCCGAAGCAGACACCGGCGCGAGAAGCAGCTCGCGCGCCCCCAGTCCGCCGGCCCCCCGGCGCCGGTGCCAGCGCACGAGGCGTTCGCCCCGCGCGAGTTGGGAGACGAACTCCATGGTGGCGGTGCCGTCGTCCACCACGACCAGCTCCCGGGCCCGGGCGAGGGTCAGCAGCAGCTGGACGTACCGCGAGAACGGATCCCCGATGACCACCCGGCGGGCCCGGCGCAGCGGTCCGGCGAGCGAGCCGACCGTGGCGAAGGGCGCCCCCGGCCCGCCCCGGGCCTCCTCCCAGCGCACCCGGTGACCCTGGTCCCGTGCCAGCTCGGCCATCCGGCGCAGCTGGCCGCGGGTCGTGGGGTCGTGCGGGGCGAGGACGACGACGAGGAGATCGCCGGCCAGGGGGGTGATGTCCCGCCGCCCGGGCTGGCGCGGCACGCCGTCGCGCAGCGGGGGCGCCTCGCCGGGAGGGCCGCCGGGCGGTGCGTAATGACCCGCGCGGTACGCCCACTCGAGGACGTTCAGCAGCTGTACGGGGCTTTCGACGAAGGCGAGCGTGGGGGCGTCGTCGCCCCCGGCGCGCCGGGGGCCCCTGAGGCGGCGGGCGGGGCCGCGGGCCGCGGCCGCCGCCTCGGGGGCCGGGCCGGACGCCGGCCCCTCGGGCGTGGTCACCGGGCGCCCGTCAGACCGCTACGGGTTCGCGGTCGCCCGCCTCGGCGACGACGCCGGGCACCCGGCGCAGCTTGCGCATCGGGCCCAGCTCGCTGTCGTAGACCCGCTTGACGCCGTCGCCCAGCGACTCCTCGACCACGCGGATGTCGCGCACGAGCCGCTGCAGCCCGCCGGGTTCGACGGAGGCGGCCTGGTCGGAGCCCCACATCGCCCGGTCGAGGGTGATGTGCCGCTCGACGAAGGCGGCGCCGAGGGCGACGGCGGCGAGGGTGGTCTGCAGGCCCGTCTCGTGGCCGGAGTAGCCGATGGGGACGTTGGGGTACTCGGCCTGCAGGGTGTTGATCACCCGCAGGTTGAGCTCGGCGGCCTTGGCCGGGTAGGTGGAGGTGGCGTGGCAGAGCACGATGTTCTCGCTGCCGAGCACCTCGACGGCGTGCCGGATCTGCTGCGGGGTGGACATGCCGGTGGAGAGGATCACCGTGCGGCCGGTGGCCCGCAGGGCGCGCAGCAGATCGTCGTCGGTGAGGGAGGCCGAGGCGACCTTGTGCGCGGGCACGTCGAACTTCTCCAGGAAGGCGACGGACTCGGTGTCCCACGGGGAGGCGAACCACGCGATGCCGATCTGGCGGCAGTAGTCGTCGATGCGGCGGTACTCCTCCTCGCCGAACTCCACCCGGTGGCGGTAGTCGATGTACGTCATACGGCCCCACGGCGTGTCGCGCTCGACGTCCCACTGGTCGCGCGGGGTGCAGACCTCGGGGGTGCGCTTCTGGAACTTCACGGCGTCGCAGCCGGCGTCGGCGGCGGCGTCGATGAGGGCGAAGGCGTTGTCGAGGTCGCCGTTGTGGTTGATGCCGATCTCACCGGTGACGTAGACGGGGTGGCCGGGGCCGACGGGCCGGTCGCCGAGGACACGGGTGCGGGTGCCGCTGCGCGGGGCGGAGATCATGAGGTGGCTGTTCCTTCACGGGAGGGAGGGAGGGTGCGGGGGAAGGGGAAGAGGAAGAGGAAGGGGTGTGAGGCGGAAGGTCGGGTCGTGAGGCGGGGGCCTGCGGTTTACGGGGCGGCCCTGGTGCAGGCCTCGCCGCTTTCGCGGCGGCCACCGTCGAGGGCCGGGCCCAGCAGCCAGGAGGCGATCTCGCGGACGGCGCCGGAGCCGCCGGGCGCTGCGGTCACGGCGCGCGCGGCGGCGCGTACGGGGCCGTGCGCGCCGGCGACGGCCACGGGCCAGCCGACGAGGCCGAAGCAGGGCAGGTCGTTGACGTCGTTGCCGGCGTAGAGCACCCGCTGGGGGTCGATGCCGTGCTCGCCGCACCACTGCTTGAGCGCCGCGTCCTTGCGCTCGCTGCCGTGGACGACGGGGATGCCGAGCTTGCGGCCGCGGGCGGCGACGACGGGGTTGGTCTCGGTGGACAGGATCAGCAGCTCCAGCCCGGCCCGGCGCAGCGCGGCGACGCCGAGCCCGTCGCCGCGGTGGACGGCGACGATCTCGCGTCCGTCGGCGTCGATGAGGACGCGGTCGTCGGTCTGGGTGCCGTCGAAGTCGAGGACGACGGCGTCGACGTCCTCCAGGGTGGGCAGGGCGGCGGGGCCGCCGGCGTCGAGCAGCGGGGCGAGCGCGCGGGCGCGGTCGAGGTCGTGCGGGTCGTCGATCTCCAGGACGCGGGCGGCGTCGGTGCGTACGAGCTCGGTCCGGCCGAAGAAGCGGTGGCCGGCGGCCCGGACGCCGTCGGCGCGCATGGCGTAGGCGGCGCCGGTCTCCAGCAGGTCCTGGGGGCGGTCCTGGCGGCGGGGGCGGTGGGCCTTGTCGTGGTTGACGCCGCGGGCCCCGTGGCGGGGCGGGCCGGCGCGGCGGCCCGGTCGGGGACGGCGGCGACCTGGGCGGGGACGGCGGCGGGCCGGTCCGTGCGCCCTTCGTCCGTCTCCTCCCGCTCCTCCCGCCAGACGAAGCCGTGGAAGGGCGCCGCCGTCAGGGCGCTGTCCGCGCCCCCTTCGACGACGGCGGCCGCCACGCCGTCGACGTCCTCGCGGGTGAGGAAGGGGCTGGTGCACTGCACCAGCAGGACCGTGCCGACCGGGCGGCCGGCCATGGCCTCGTAGGCGTCCATGGCGTGCAGCACCGCCGCCTCGCTGGTGGCGGTGTCCCCGGCGATGGCGGCCGGGCGCCGGACGACGGCCGCGCCCGCGGCGCGGGCGGCGTCCGCGATGGCGGCGTCGTCCGTGGAGACGACGACGTCGGTGACCAGGCGGGAGGCCCGGCACTCGCGGACCGCGCGGGCGACGAGCGGTACTCCCCCGACGGCGGCGAGGTTCTTGGAGGGCACGCCCTTGGATCCGCCGCGTGCGGGGATGACGGCCAGGACGGCCGGTGGGGCGGACATGGTGTGCTCCTTGGGGTGTCGGGTGGCCGGCGGGGGCGTCACAGCTCCCCCAGCCGGCGGATGACGGGCGCCACGCGCTGCACGCCGTGCCGGTAGGCGCCGCGCGCCGCGTCGCGCAGGGCTTCGCGCGTGGCGCGGCGCAGCGCGCTCTCCTGCCGCCCGGGCGCGGCGCGCCCCGGCAGGGGGCGCCCCTGGGGGTCGAAGCCGTAGCGGGCGAGGACGGCGGGGAGGTAGCCGGGGGCGGTGCGGGCGGTGTAGTAGGGGGCGAGCGGGGGCAGGGCGGGGCGGGCGGCGAGGTCGGCGACGCGTTCGCGGGCGGCGTCGAAGGCGTGCGCGTACGAGCCGTCGGGTGCGACGCCCTGCCGGGCCGTCCAGCCGGTGTCGGGCTCGGGCAGGCGGCCGGCGTCGAGCTCGTCCCAGGAGACGAGGCAGCCGGAGCCGAGGAAGTGGTGGTTGCCGAGCGGTTCGCGGACGCCGAGGTCGGTGAGGACGGCGGTGGGGATCGCGCGGTGGAGGGATTCCAGGGCGGCCGTGGAGCTGACCGTCACCAGCAGGTCGGTGGTGTCGAGGACCTCGCCCATGTGCCCGTAGACCAGGCGGCAGTTGGCGGGCAGTCCGCCGGGGAGGCGGGCGGCGAGCTTCTGGTAGGGGTGTTCCTCGATGTGGGTGGTGTGCTCACCGGGCTTGCTGCGCAGCTTGATCAGCACCTGCCTTCCGGGGTGCAGGCGGGCATGGCGGGCGGCGCGTTCGAGCAGGTAGGCCCGGTCGGCGCGGCCGTCGGGGACGGATGGCTGGGCGGCGAAGACCACGGTGTACGGGCGGCCTTGGGACGGTCCGGAGTACGGCTCGCCGCCGAGGAAGGGCAGCGCGCACTCGGTGACGCTGTGCGCGGGGGCGCCCGCTCCGGCGTACACGGCGCGGAACCGCTCCGCGTCGTGGCGGGAGTTGGCGAGGACGACGTCCGCGCCGTGCCGCAGCAGCAGCCCGTCGGCGAGCTTCTCGTAGACGACGCCGACGTAGCCGGTGACGACGACCGGGCGGGCCGGGGCCGGACCCCAGGCGTGGGCGAGGCCGTGCAGCAGGGCCTGGACGGCGCCCCCGACGCAGGAGAGCACGAGAACGTCGTACCGGTCCCGGCCGGCGGCGGCCGTGAACTCCGCTCCGGTGACCTCGCGCAGCGCGTCCGCGCGGACGCCGACCTCGGCGAGCTGGCGGACGGTGGGCGTCGCGCGGCCGCGCAGCAGGAAGCCGTCGAGCCGGCCGCCGGGGGCGATCCGGTGCGCGGTGAGCGCCCCCCATTTCCACCGGGTGTCGGAGTCCGCGAGCACCGCGATCCGGGGCGGGGAATCGGTACGTGAGTGCACGTCGCCGACGATAGAAATCCATTCCGTTTCGTTGCCCAACGGGGCTTCAACAGCCGGTAAACAGCACACCGACGGTCGGCGAATCGGTTGACGGAACGGGGTGGTTCACAAATCCGCCGCGCTTCGTTCACCTGCGCTTGCGCTCGGCGTCAGAACGAATGCCGGGGCAGCACATAGCGTCACGCGCGTGGTCAAGCTCTCCGTCGTCGTGCCGTTCTACAACGTGCAGACATATGCCCCCGACACCCTGAGAAGTCTGCGTGCGAACGCACGCGAGGACTTCGAATTCCTTCTCGTCGACGATTGTTCGACGGACGGCACGCCGGGGGTGCTGGAGCGCGCCGCGCGGGACCTGCCGGGAGCCGTGCTCCTGCGCCACGAGACGAACGGAGGGCTGGCCACCGCCCGCAACACCGGGCTCGACGCGGCGCGCGGCCGCTACATCACCTTCCTCGACGGCGACGACTGGCTGGCGCCCGGCCACTACGAGCGGCTGCTACGGGTCGCCGAGGACCTGGACGTCGACTTCGTCCGGACCGACCACGTGCAGTGCACCGGCCGGAACCGGACGGTCCACCGGGTGCCCGTCGGCCGCCGCGGCGTCGCCCTCCACCCGCGCGAGTGGATACTGCCCGCCGGCCGCTCCACCTCCGTCGACTACCCCTACGCATGGGCGGGCCTCTACCACCGGCGGCTGCTCGACGCGGGCCTGCTGCACTTCGTGCCCGGCCTGCGCACCGCCGAGGACCGGCCCTGGATCTGGCGGCTGCACCGCGAGGCGCGGTCCTTCGCGGTCAGCGGACTGCTCGGGGTGTTCTACCGGCGCGGGGTCGCCACATCACTCACCCAGATCGGTGACGTACGGCAGCTGGATTTCATTCGCGCGTTCGACACCGTATTGGCGGAAACGGCCCGCGACCCCGAGGCGGAAAAACTCCTCCCGAAGGCCGTTCGTACGTACTGTGCGATTATTTCGCACCATCTCGGATCGATCGAACGATTCGAACCGGCCGTCGCCGGAAAACTGCGTTCGATGAGCGCGGCCGCCATGAAACGGATGCCTCCCGAACTCCTCCGGGACGCCCTCGATTCCATGGACGAGGACCGCGCCGCCCGCCTGCGCCGGCTGCGCCGCCGGGCGGCCGTGATCCCGGCGCCGCGGCCCGCGGACGCCGGCCCGGAGGTGGCCGCCTGATGCCCGCGCCCGCCCGCACCCAGCTCCTCATGGCCTCGACGCTCTACGGCGCCGCCACCCTGGCCGCGGCCCTCGACGCCGGGCTGCTCCCCGCCGCCGACCGCCGGCTGCTGATCGTGGCCAACACCGCCGCCGTCCCCGAGACCACCCCCGCCTTCGACGAGGCCCCCGGCTTCGAACGGCTGCGCACCCGCTTCGACGGGGTGCTGTCCTGGAACGAGACCATCAGCCCCTTCCACCCCGCCGGCTGGTCCCCGCGCCCGGACGACGCGCCCCTGTGGGAGCGGCACCTGCGGCTGCTGTGGGGGCTCGGCACCGACGACGTGGAGATCGTCCTGGAATCCCTCCAGGTCAACCCCGCCCTCGCCCTCGCCCAGCTGTTCCCCGACGCGCCCCTGGACGTCTACGCCGACGGCCTGATGAGCTACGGCCCCACGCGCAGCAGGCTCGATCCGCTCATCGGCACCCGCGTACGCCGCCTGCTCCACGTGGACCTGGTGCCGGGCCTGAAGCCCCTGCTGCTCACGGAGTTCGGGGTCGAACCGGAGATCGTGCCGAACGAGGTCTTCACCAAGGTCCTCGCCGAGCTCTCCGACGCCACGGCCGCCGGCCTGCCCGACGCCCCCGAGGGCGCCGCCCTGCTCCTGGGCCAGTACCTCTCCGCGCTGGACATCCTCACCCCCGAGGAGGAGGAACGGCTCTACGTGAGCATGCTGCGCGGGGCCGTCGCCCGAGGCCACCGGACCCTGCTCTTCAAGCCGCACCCCTCGGCCCCCGCCCGCTGGTCACGGCTGCTGGAGGAGGAGGCGGACCGGCTCGGCGCGGACCTGACCCTCCTGGAGACGCCCGTCCTGGCCGAGGTGGTCTGCCACCGGCTGCGGCCCGCCCTGGTCGTCGCCTGCTTCTCCACCGCGCTGTTCACCGCGCGCGCCTTCTACGGCCTGCCCGTCGCCCGCGCGGGCACGGACCTGCTGCTCGAGCGGCTCGCCCCGTACGAGAACAGCAACCGCGTCCCGGTGACCATCGTGGACGCGCTGCTGCCCGGCCTCGAGGACGACGGCGGCCGGGAGCCCGACAGCCCCGAGCGGCTCGAGGGACTGCTGGCCGCCGTCGGCTACGCGATGCAGCCCCGCATCCACCCGGGCCTGCGCCCCGCCGCCGAGCGCTACCTCTCCGCGCACCTGGACGCCCGTACCCGGCGCTACTTCAAGCGCCGCCGCCTGACCTCCCTGGCGCTGCCCGGCGCGGTCCCCTCCCAGCTCGCCTTCCTGCCGCGCCACCCCGCCGTCCGCACGGTGGCCCGCCGGGCGCGGGCGGTACGCAGGCGGCTGCTGAAGCGGAAGAAGACGGCGGGCTCCGCATGACGTCGGGCTCCCGTATGACGTCGGGCGCCCGTATGACGTCGGGCGCCCGTATGACTCCGGCGCCCTCATGGCCCTTATAGCCCTACAGCCCTCATGGGCCTTATAGAAATGGCGACTTCCGCATGACGACGGTCCAGGCTCCGAGCACCGTACGGCCCCCGGAACAACGAAGCGCCGGCAAGGCGGCGGCCGGGCGGAAGGACTCCGGCGGGCGGCTGTACGCCCTGGACGGTCTGCGGCTGGTCGCCGCGCTGATGGTGGCGCTCTACCACTACGGCGGCCGGGACGGCGACGTCAGCCGGGCGTGGGGGGCCTCGCCGCGCCATGAGTTCCCGCACCTGTCGACGGCCTTCGCCTACGGCTGTCTCGGGGTGCAGATCTTCTTCGTCATCAGCGGCTTCGTCATCTGCATGAGCGGCTGGGGCCGCCCGCTGCGCTCGTTCTTCGCCTCCCGGGCCGCCCGTCTCTACCCCGCCTACTGGGCCGCGATCGTGCTGGTCACCCTCGTCTTCGCGCTGCCGTGGGCGCCGTACACGCCGGTGCCGGCGAGCGACGTACTGGTCAACCTCACCATGCTGCAGCAGCCGGCCGGGGCCGACCGGGTGCTCGGGGTGTGCTGGACGCTGTGGGCGGAGGTGCGCTTCTACGCGCTGTTCGCGCTGTTCGTGGTGCTGCCGGGGGCGACGCGTCGGCGGGTGGTGCTGTTCTGCGCGGTGTGGACGCTGATGACGGTCGTCACGACGGCGTCCCATGTGGAGTTCCTGCGCGTGGTGTTCATGCCGGAGCACTCCATGTTCTTCATCGGCGGCATCGGCCTGTACCTGGTCCACCGCTTCGGCCATGACGCCGTGGCCTGGGGCATCGTGGCCGTGAGCTTCCTGCTGGGCCAGCACTACGCGGTGGCGGGGCTGTGGCACCCGCCGAACCCGCACTACTTCTCGTACCGCTCGCCCTACGTCATCATCGCCGTCCTCGCCCTGGGCTACGCGGCCGTGGCGGCGGTGGCCCTGGGCGGCACGCGGTGGGCGCGGTGGCGGTGGCTGCCGTTCGCGGGGGCGCTGACGTACCCCTTCTACCTGGTGCACGAGCACCTGGGCTGGGTGGTGATCGGCGGGCTGCACCGGGGCCTGGGGCTGCCGTCGTACGTGACGTTCGGGCTGACGCTGCTGGTGATGCTGGTGCTGGCGTGGGTGCTGCACCGGTGGGTGGAGCACCGGCTGACGCCCGTGCTGCGCGGGGCGATCGACCCGCGCAGCACGGGCGTCAGTCGCCGGCCGCGGGCTTGAGCAGCGTGGCCTCGATCCCGGCGATGACGGCCTGCAGGCCGTCATCGAAGCCGCGGTCGAGGTTCGCGAAGAACTCGTACCCCGCCTCGGTGGCGAGCGGGTACCCCTCCATCTCCAGGGTGCGGTCCTCCAGGTCGTAGGCGGGGTCGCGCTCGCCGCCGGGCTCGGGGTAGACGGACTGCTCCTCGATCACGTAGCCCATCGTGTAGGTGTTGGCGGTGAACATGGCCCGGGCGGCGGCACGCGGCGCGAACCCGGCGTCCACCAGCACGCGCATCATGCCCTCGACCGAGCCCGCGTGGCCGCTGTCGGTGAAGCGCGTGCCCCCGAAGACCTTCCCGCCGTCGCGGTAGCCGAGCAGGAAGCGGCGCAGCCCGCGCATGGTCCCGGCCAGAAAGGCCTGCCAGGAGCTGCGGTCGATCGCGGCGATGGGGCCCTCCATGCGGCGGAACATCTCCGTCGCCATCTCGTCGAGCAGCGCCTGTTTGTTCTCGAAGTGCCAGTAAAGGGCCGGAGCCTGGACGTTGAGCTCCTTGGCGATCCTGCGCAGGGTCAGGCCTTCGAGGCCCACCTCGTTCAGCAGGCGGAGCGCGGTGTCGGCCACTTGGGCGCGATCGATTCGAGGTGCCACCTTGACAGCTTAACAACGTTCAGTTCAGGCTGGGCACCGCAACGGACTTAACAACGTTAAGGGGGGACCGTCCATGTCCATGGACACCGACATCCTGATCGCGGGCGCCGGACCGACCGGCCTCGTCCTCGCCATCGACCTCGCCCGCCGCGGCATACCCCACCGCGTCGTCGAGCGCTCCGAGCGAGGCTTCCCCGGCTCGCGCGGCACCGGCATCCAGCCGCGCACGCTGGAGCTCTTCGACGACCTGGGCGTCATCGACGCGATCATGGCCGGCAGCGGGCCCGTGCCGACCGTGCAGACGTGGGAGGGCGCCGAGCGCTCCGAGAAGTGGAACCTCACCGAATCGGCCGACGCCTCGCCCGCCATCCCCTACCCCGCGGCCCGGATGCTGCCCCAGTGGCGCACGGTGGAGATCCTCTACGCCCGCCTCGAGGAGCTGGGCGGCCGAGTGGACTTCAGCACCGAACTCACCGGCTTCACCCAGGACCCGGACGGCGTCACCGGCACCCTGCGCCACGCCGACGGCACGGAGGAGACCGTACGGGCGAAGTGGCTCGTCGCCGCCGACGGCGGCCGCAGCGAGGTCCGCCAGGCGCTCGGCATTCCCTTCACCGGCGAGCAGGTCGACTCCCGCCCGGTCCTGATCGCCGACGTCCTCCTCGAGGGACCGGACCGCGCGCGGATCGACGGCGGCCACTGGCACATGTGGCAGAAGGAGGAGTCGGGCTTCGTCGCCCTGCGCCCGCTCGAGCAGGTGGAGACCGTCCAGGTCATCGCCGGCTTCGCGGACGACGGCAAGGACATCGACCTGGACACCGAAGCCACGCCCGAGGCCCTCGGCCGCCTCGTCGCCGAACGCACCCGCCTCGACCTGACGATCAGCGAGGTGCGCTGGGCCTCCGCCTACCGGGCCCGCATGGCGATGGCCGAGCGCTTCCGCTCCGGCCGGGTGTTCCTCGCCGGGGACGCCGCGCACGTCCACTCCCCGGCCGGCGGCCAGGGCCTCAACACCAGCGTCCAGGACGCGTACAACCTGGGCTGGAAGCTGGAGGCCGTACTGCGGCGGGGCGCCCCCGACGGCTTGATCGACTCCTACGACACCGAACGCACCCGCATCGCCGCCGACGTGCTGGGCCTGAGCACCCACATCCACCAGGCCGACGTGGGGAACGGCGGCGGCCGCTGGCGGCGCGGCAAGGAGACCCACCAGCTCACCCTCGGCTACCGCGAGGGCCCCCTGACCCGCGAGCTGCGGCGGGACGTCCCCGAGGACGCCCTGCGCGCCGGGGACCGCGCCCCGGACGCGCCCTGCCAGGACGCCTCGGGAGCGCCGGTGCGGCTGTTCGACGTGTTCCGGGGGCCGCACTTCACGCTGCTGGACCTGACCGGCCAGGCCGGCGACGAGCCTTCGGCGCCGGAACTGCCCGACTGGGTACGTACGTTCCGCCCGCAGGACCCGGAGGGGCACGCCAAGGCGGCGTACGGGTCGGGGCTGTTCCTGGTGAGGCCGGACGGCTACGTGGGGCTGGCGACGGACGACGTGCGGGATGTGGAGGCGTACGTGGGGTTGGTGGCGGGGGCCGCGTGACGACAGAGGCCGGGCGGAAGCGTGGTGACGCTCCCGCCCGGCCTGTCCGTCCGCGGTCGTTGCCGTGCCTACATGGCCGTCTCTACAACACCACGGACAGCAGGAGCACGAACACGATCCCCACCACCGAGATCACCGTCTCCATCAGCGACCACGTCTTGAGCGTCTGCCCGACGCTCATCCCGAAGTACTCCTTCACCATCCAGAAGCCCGCGTCGTTGACGTGCGAGAAGAACAGCGAGCCCGCCCCGACCGCCAGCACCAGCAGCGCCGAGTGGGTCGTGCTCATGTCGGCGGCGAGCGGGGCGACGAGTCCCGCGGCCGAGATCGTGGCGACCGTCGCCGACCCGGTGGCCAGCCGGATGCCGACCGCGATCAGCCAGGCGAGCAGCAGCGCGGAGACGGACCAGTCCTTGGAGACGTCGAGGATCATCCGTCCCACGCCGACGTCGATGAGCGTCTGCTTGAAGCCGCCGCCCGCGCCGACGATCAGCAGGATGCCCGCGATCGGTACGAGCGACTTCTCCACCGTCCCGGCCAGCCGGTCCCGCCCGAAGCCGGCGGCGCGGCCGAGCGTGAACAGCCCGACGAGCACGGCCGCGAGCAGGGCGATCAGCGGCGAGCCGACGACGTCCGCGACGCGCTGCACGGGGTGCTTCGGGTCGTCGACCACGATGTCGACGAGCGCCTTGACCAGCATCAGCACCACCGGGAGCAGCACCGTGCCCACGGTGACCGCGAAGCCGGGCCGCCGCTCGAGCTCTTCGGAGGGCCGCTGCGGAATCATCTTCTCCGGCGGTGCGATGTCCACCCAGCGGGCCGCGAGGCGCGAGAAGACCGGCCCGGCGATGACGGCGGTCGGCACGGCGACGAGCACGCCCAGGGCCAGGGTGACGCCGAGGTTCGCGCCGATGCCGTCGATGGCGGCCAGCGGGCCGGGGTGCGGCGGCACCAGACCGTGCATCACGGACAGTCCGGCCAGCGCGGGGACGCCGATGCGCATGAGCGAGTGACCGCCCCGCTTGGCGACGAGCAGCACCACGGGGATCAGCAGCACGATCCCGACCTCGAAGAACAGCGGCAGGCCGATGACGCCCGCGATCAGCACGATCGCCCACGGCATCGAGCGCGTGCCCGCCCGGGCCAGGATCGTGTCGACGATCTGGTCGGCGCCCCCGGAGTCGGCCAGGAGCTTGCCGAGTATGGAGCCGAGGGCGATGAGCACGCCCACGCCCGCGACGGTGGAGCCGAGCCCGGCCGTGAAGCTGGCGATGACCTTGTCGAGGGGCGCGCCCGCGACGGCCCCGAGGACGAGCGTGCCGAGGGTCAGGGAGAGGAAGGCGTGCAGTTTGAGGCGGGTGATGAGGAGGACGATGACGGCGATGCCGACGAGGACGGCGATGCCGAGCTGTGCGTGACCCGCCGATGTGATCGGTGCGGTGGGTGCTGCCGCGGCCAGCATCTCGACGCTGAGAGTGCTCACGGGCTTCCTTGGGAGAGGGGGTCGGTCGGTGTTGTCTGTGGTCAGAGCCGCCGCAGCGCGGCGACGGCCCGCTCGGCGATGACGGCCGCCTCGGGCGTGACGTCGACGGCGACGCCCGCCTCGTCGTCCTCGAGCGGTTCGAGGGTGGCGAACTGCGACGCGAGCAGCCGGGCGCTCATGAAGTGGCCCTGGCGGGCGGCCATCCGGGCGGCGATCAGTTCCCGGTCGCCGGTGAGGTGGAGGAAGACGATTCCGGGCGCGGCGGCCCGTAGCCGGTCGCGGTACGCGCGCTTGAGCGCCGAGCAGCTGACCACGCCGCCCGCCCCGGCCTGGCTGCCGGCCCACGCGCCGACGGCGTCGAGCCAGGGGGCGCGGTCGTCGTCGTCCAGCGGGATGCCGGCCGACATCTTGGCGATGTTGGCGGCCGGGTGGAAGCCGTCGCCCTCGGCGTACGGGACGCCGAGCGCCGCCGCCACCAGTGGCCCGACCGTGGTCTTGCCCGTACCGGCGGTACCCATGACCACGACGAGGTGGGGGGTGGTGGCGGTCATGCGTTCCTCGCTGTCTCCGTCGACATCGGCGTCCGGCCTCACTGAAGCCCATTGGGTATGACGTATTCAAGAGCTCGTAACTAAAACGTCATACTTATTTGCCGCCGCCTACCGGCCCGTAGGCTGGCCCCATGGACAAGCGGGCACAGGAGGGACCGGGGGAACCGGAAGGCCAGAGCGGTCAGGGCGGTCAGACCGTTCAGGGTGTTCAGGGAGGAAGCGGCCTGCACGCGCGCGTGCTGGAAGCCCTGGGCCCGGCCATCACGGCGGGCGACTACCCCCCGGGCAGTGTGCTGCGCACGGACGAGATGGAGGAGCGGTTCGAGGTCTCGCGCAGCGTCGTCCGCGAGGTGATCCGCGTCCTGGAGTCCATGCACCTGGTCGCCTCCCGGCGCCGCGTCGGCGTGACCGTCCTCCCGCCCGAGGAGTGGAACGTCTACGACCCGCGCGTCATCCGCTGGCGCCTGGCCGGCCCCGACCGCCCCCGCCAGCTGCGCTCGCTGACCGTGCTGCGCTCGGCGATCGAACCGGTGGCCGCGGGCCTCGCCGCCCGCCTGGCCACCCCCGCGCAGTGCGCCGAACTGACCGAGCACGCCCTGGGCATGGTCGCCACCTCGCGCGGCCAGCAGCTCGAGCGCTACCTCGTCCACGACATCGCCTTCCACCGCGTGATCCTGCGCGCCTCCGGCAACGAGATGTTCGCCCGCCTCGGCGACGTCGTCGCCGAGGTCCTCACGGGCCGCACCCACCACCAGGTGATGTTCACCGACCCCGACCCGGCCGCGGTGACCCTGCACGTACGGGTCGCGGAGGCGGTACGGGAACGGGACGCGGAACGGGCCGAGGCCCTGACGCGGGAGATCGCGACGGGAGCGATGGCGGAGCTGGACGTACTGGCCCCGTAACCGGAGCGGGTGGTCCCTCAGCCCGGGTGGCCGTCGGGCCACTGCTCGTACCACCGCTGGTCCTCCTCCAGCTGCGCGGCGAGCGAGATGAGCAGCGGCTCGCTGTTCGCGGGCCCGAGCAGCTGGGCGCCGAGCGGCAGACCGGCGGCGGTGCGACCGGAGGGCACGCTGACGGCGGGCCAGCCCAGGACGTTCCACGGCCAGGCGTACGGACAGGCGGCGATCATCCGGGTGTTGGTGTCGCAGGTGCCGATGCCCGCCAGATGCCTGGTGCGCAGCGGCGGTACGGCCGTGGTGGGCGTCAGTACGGCGTCGAACCGCCAGAACATCTCGCCGATCCGGCGGCGCAGCGGCGCCTCCGCCGCGCGCGCGGCGCGCAACGCTCCCCCGCCGAGAAGGGAGCCGCCACGCGCGTTGACGCGCGTACGGGCGTCCAGCAGCGCCCGGTCGGGCACCCGCGCCACCCAGTCCCGGACCCCGGCCATCGACCGTGGCACGAAGGCGAACCCGATCGGCCCGTAGCGCGGGTCCTCCTCCACGACGTCGTGCCCGAGGATCTCCAGCCGGGTGGCGATGCGAAGGGTGGCGTCGCGGACGACCGGATCGAGCCAGTGCCGTACGGCGGCGAAGGCGGGCCGCAGCGACAGGGCGATCCGCAGCCGCCGTCGGGGCTCGTGCCCGGCGGCGGCCAGAACGTCCACGGCGGGCGGCCGGTGCAGATCACCGGCGTGCGACCCGCTCACCGCCTGCAGCAACAGCGCGGCGTCCCCGACGGTACGGGCCAGCGGCCCGTCCGAGGTGATCCCCCGGAACGACTCCCCCTGCGGCCAGGTCGACACGCGCCCGCGTTGCGGCTTGATCCCCACCAGATGCGTCCACGCTGCCGGTATCCGGATCGACCCCGCCCCGTCCGACCCCAGCGCGGCCGGCACCAGCCCGGCGGCGACGGCCGCGGCGGAGCCGCCGGACGAGCCGCCGGGACTGTGCTCCAGGCTCCACGGATTACGCGTCACCCCGAACGCGGGCCCGTCGGTCACGGGCCACTGCCCCAGTTCGGGAGTGTTCGTCTTGCCGACGATCACAGCGCCGGCGGCCCGTAATCGGCGCACGGCCTCGCTGTCGTCCTTCTTGCGCGGAAAGTCCCCGGAACACCCGAACGCCGTGGGCTCGCCTGCCACGTCCATGTCGTCCTTGACGGCGAGCGGCACCCCCAGCAGAACCCCCCGCTCCCCCGCCGCCAGCCTCCGATCGGCCTCGTCGGCCTCCCGCAGCGCCGCCTCGGCACGCACGATCCGGAACGCGTTGAGAGTGCCCTGCGTGGCCGCGATACGCCGCAAGGACCGTTCGACGAGCTCCCGGGAGGAAACCTGACGCTCGGCCAGCGCCTGCGCCTGCGCGGCAAGCCCTTCGCAGTCCCGGCCTACATCCCCACCCACGCCCCCACCTATGAAACCGGTCACCCGAGCCCCTTCCTCCCGATCGAACACACGGTAACGGGACGAGAGTTGTACCGACAGCAGGCCGGGACTCCTGTGAGCCGGCGCCTTGCCGCCTCGCATGATGGGGAACTGTCACAGGGTGTCAGTAGTCTGTGACGGGCGTGGGCGAGGAGGGGGAGTTCCGATGGCACCGTCATCATCGTCACCGGGTGCGGGTGCGGGTGTGGGGGTGAGCCCTATCCTGCCGAAGCCGGCCAGTGGTCTGATCATCGCGTCGGATTTCGAGTCGAAGTCGCATGACGAGTTGTATGCGATGGTCGAGCACGCGGATGTGGAGCGTACGACGTTGGTGGCGGCTCGGCTGTCTTCGGCTGCGGCGTTGCTCGCGTTGTTGGGTGATGAGCTCAAGGGTCATGTGTCCCGGGTGCGGTGGGAGGGTGAGGCGGGCGAGGCCTTCCGTGTGTGGGGTGCGGACATGGCCAATGCGACGTTGCGGCTGGGTGAGCTGAGTGGCAGTGCGGGTGAGTGGATGGCGCATGCGGCGTCGACGCTGTCGAGGGTGAAGTCGGCGATGCCGAAGCCGTCGGCGGCGCGGGCGACGCTGGATGCGTACCGGCAGGGGAATCCGGAGCGGGTGGGGCAGGTGCCCTCGCCGCTCGTCACGGACCAGTCGGGGGGCCTGCGGACGTCGGGGCCCACGCAGCGTCAGGCGTATGAGGCCCAGCAGGCCCCTGCGGAGGCGGCACGTCTGATGCGCCAGCTTGCGGAGTCGTACGCGTGGTCGGCGCACCAGCTGTCGGTGGCGCCGCGGCCTACGTTCCGGCCGATGCCGGATGACTGGATGCCGGAGAAGGATGTCGAGAGATATCGGCACGCTCCGGGTGGCGCGTCCTCGGCAATGCCCTCCGGGGGAGCTGCGGCAGCAGCACCACATTCCTCGGGAGCAGGCGCATTTGCCTCGCCGCCCGTCGGCGACCGTGCGGGTTCCGTCGCTCCGACGATCAACCACCCGGGCTCCCCGGATTCCAGCAGAATCGACGGATGGCGAGACAGCCCTCCCGTCGTACCGAACTCCCCTGCCACTCCCGCCCATCCGAGGCCGGACAGCAGCACGCCTACCAGCCCGCTTCCGCTGCCGCATGTGCCTACGCCTCCGGCCATTGGCTCGGAGCGCAGACCGGTGGAGTCGGCAGGTCCTCACGGTCGTGTGTCACCGGGTCAGGCAGGTCGGCTCCCTCAAGGCGTCGGCAGAAGCGGAGCGACCGGACCACGCTCCGCCACACCCTTTCCCCGCAACGTCGGGGATGGCATCGTCGGGGGCCGCCCCTCACCCCGGGCCGGCGGGCAGCCGAGCGCGCAGCCTGCCAGGGGCGCTGTCATCGGTGCCGAAGGGCAGGATCAACGGCGGAGCGGCTCCCCGTTGCCCTACGGCCCCGGCGCCGGAGCAACGAGCGGCGCCACCGGAACCGGCCGGGCGGGCGGTCCCGGCAGGCGGTTGGCGACCGAAACCGGCGGAGTCGTTGGCGGCCGCCCCCAACCACGCGGAAGCGCTTCCGACCGAACGTTCACACCGGGCGGAGCAGGGCTGGTCCGGGCCCCGTCAACGACCGACGGTTCACAGCGCGAAAGGCAGCGCCGACGACCCGACTATGTCGTCGAGGAAGAATCCGCCTGGACCGAGGGCCACCGACGCGTGGTTCCACCCGTCATCGACTGATGGCCGGAATCACGGCCCACAAGGGAAGGCGCATGCCGAAAAAGGCCAGAACCCGCAGCAACAGAGTGCTGGCTGCCGTAGCCATGCTGCTCTGCGCCAGTTCCATGAGCGCGCCGGCACATGCGGACTCCATCCGTTCCCAGCAGTGGTACCTGGACGCCATGCGTGCTGAGGAGATCTGGAAGACAAGCACCGGTACCGGTGTGACCGTTGCCGTCATCGACTCGGGCGTCGACGCAACCCTTCCGGACCTCCGGGGGCAAGTCCTCGAAGGTCGTGACTTCACCGGACGAGGCGATGACGGCCGTACCGACGCGAAGGGGCACGGGAGCCGGATGGCCATGTTCATCGCCGCAACCGGAAAAGGCGACGGAACATGGGGCCTTGCTCCGGGGGCGAAGATCCTCCCCCTACGAGCCTCTGGAACCCGGGACGCCGCTACAAGCGGAGCAGCCATCGGATCAGCCGTTCGTTTTGCGGCCGACTCGGATGCAAAGGTCATCAACATCTCCCTCGCGAGAACGGCGGCGAGCCGCGAGGAGGCGGACGCAGTCGCCTATGCGCTGTCCAAGGGGAAGCTGATCTTCGCCGGAGTGGGCAACGACGGCGACACATCCAACCTGCCTCAGTACCCCTCGGCCACCCCCGGCGTCATCGGCGTATCCGCAGTGGACCAGGACATCAAGGCCGCCTCCTGGTCCCAGTACGGCCCCCAGGTCGACCTGGCCGCGCCCGGGACAAACATGGTGGCCCCGTGCACAGACGGCACCAGCGGCCTCTGTATCGGCGACGGCACAAGTGACGCCACCGCCCTGGCCTCCGCATCCGCGGCCCTGGTCTGGTCCGCGCACCCCGACTGGACGGCGAACCAGGTCCTGCGCGTCCTCATCAACACCGCCGGCGGCCCCAAGAGCGGCGAGAAGCGCAGCGACAGCCTCGGCTACGGCGTCGTCCGCCCCCGCATCGCCCTGCAGAACCCCGGCGACCCCGGCCCCCGGACGTCAGCCCCCTCCCCGAACTGGCCGCAGCCCCCGCGGCGAAGCCGAGCGCCGGCACGAAGGCGACGGCCGCCGACGACAACGGCAGCGGCACCGGCCCCCTCTCGACCCGCACCACCGTGATCGCGGCCGCCGTCACCGCCGTCGCACTGGCGGTCGCGGTCCCCACGCTCATCACCCGTCGCCGCCGCCGCAAGCCCCTGCCCGGCCAGGGCTGACCCGCACCCCTACCCCACCCCTTCCGAAGGCCAACCCGATGCCGCATGCCCTCTTGAGCGAGATCGACGCGATGTACGCACAACAGCCCAACCCAGCGGCGTTGCTGGGCGAGTTCCGCCGCACCGCGGTGCTGGTCCCCCTGGACGAGGCCGGCGGGCTGTGGTCCGTCGAGATGGACGGCATCCGCTGGGTGTGCGCGTTCACGGACGAGACGGCCCTGGCGAGGTTCGCGCTGGCGCATGGGCTGAGGGCCGACGCGTCGTGGGAGTACCGCTCGGTGCTGGGCGCGCGCCTGCTGGACGTAGTGGTTCCGGCGGTCGCCGGGCCCGCCGGTGTGGCGCTGAACGTGGGTGGCGAGCGCCCCGCGCTGTTCCCGCCCGTACGCGGAATCGTCCCGGACGAGGTGGCGCTGGACGCGCTGGACACCCCGACGAATCGTTTCGCCATCATCGCCACCAAGGAGAACGCACAGCCGTGAGCGACCACGGGGGCATACACGCCGGCAAGGACGCCCTGGACGGCGTCACCAAGGGCATCAACGCCGCGATCGGCGAACTCAAAGAACTCGGCACCGCCGGCTCCGCCGCCGTCGGCCGCGGCTTCGAGGACCTCGCGCTGTCCGGCATGGAGACGGGCCACGACGGCCTGACGGCCGCCTTCAAGACGTTCTGTGAGCGGTGGGAGTGGGGCGTGCGGGCGCTGGTGCACGACGGCAGCCAGTTCGCGGAGCGCGTGGGCCTGGCGGCGGGTTACTACCACGAGGGCGACCAGTACGTGAAGGACACGGTCAAGGTGGTCGCCAACGCGGCCTTCGGCAACCCGCACCTGACGGAGGAGCAGGTGGAGGGGATGCGCATGAAGGACGTACTGGCCGACAACCCGTACACGCAGGTCCGTGACGCCGACTACAGCAAGAAGTCGTTCGCGAAGGCGGCCGAGCACGCCGAGGAGACGTGGTCGCGGACGAAGGACGACGTGGGCAAGGCCCCGAACGCGGCGGGGCTGGCGGTCCGCCTGGGCAGCAAGATCGAGGACTACGGCTGATGGCTTCGAAGTGGGATGTCGGCAAGGTCTTCGACAAGGCCGGCGAGGCGGTCGAGGGGGCCGTCGACCAGGGCAAGAAGGCCGTCGGCAAGGTCGTCGACAAGGGCACGGACATCGCCGCCGACGGCCTGCACATGGTCGGCGCGGACGACGCGGCGGACTCGGTCGAGCACTGGGGCGACAAGACGGCCTCCAGCCTCGGCGCCCATGTCGGCGAGCACCGGCTGGGCGAGACCGATGACCCCAAGGAGCTCGTCCACGGCGACGCGAAGCAGATCAACGCCGCCGCCAAGCACCTGCGCAACTTCCACACCGCCTTCGACACGACCCACACGGCTCTTCTGAAGGTGCGCGCCACGGACGGCTGGAAGGGCGAGGGGGCCGACGCGTTCACGGCGAAGTTCGTGGAACAGCCGAAAAAGTGGGCCGAGGCGGCCGACGCGTGCGAGACGGCGGCCGGCGCGCTGGAGACGTACGCCCACACCGTCACCTGGGCCCAGGGCCAGGCGAAGGAGGCGATCCGCCTCTGGAAGCGCGGCAAGGACACGAACAAGAAGGCGGCCGAGGCGTACGACCGCCAGGCCGACGCCTACAAGGAGGCGGCGGCCGAGGCCGCCCGTAAGTGCCAGGTCCCCGGCCCGGCGCCCACCAAGCCGGACAACCCCGGCAAGGCGGACTTCAAGGAAGCCGAACGCATCCTCTCCGAGGCCCGCAAGCAGCGCGACACGGCGGCGGGCGAGGCGAAGACGAGGGTCGACGCGGCCGTCGCCAACGCCCCGCAGAAACCTTCCTTCAGTCACCGCATGATGGCCACCGGCGCCGACGTCCGCGACGGCGGCAAGATCGAGCTCCTCCACGCGGGCGGCGGCGTGGTCCGCTCGGTGACGGACATGGCGAGGACGGCCCGCAGCGTCAGCCCCTTCGACCCCTACAACCTCTCCCACCCCGCGGAGTACCTGACCGGCGTCAACAACATGGCCGCGGGCACGCTCTCCCTCGCCTCCCACCCCGAGCGCGTCCCCACCACCCTCCTCGGCACCGGCTGGGGCAAGGACCCCTCCGAAGCCGGCGGCCGCCTCTTCGGCAACGTCGTCGCGACCGTCGTGACCGGCGGCGCCAGTGCGGGCGCGGCGGCCGGCGAACGCACGGCCATAGCGGGCGCCCGCCGCGGAGCCATGGAGGGAGCCGAGGGCGCGGCGGCGAAGTCCGCGCCGAAGGAGAAGCCGCCGACGCCGGCGCGGGAGAAGGTCACCGAGGACCCGAACGACCTCACACGCAGCAAAGAGAACAAGGTCTGCGAACAGGACCCTGTCGATGTGGCGACCGGCCGTATGCTGCTGCCGCAAACGGACGTCACACTTCCAGGCTCACTCCCCCTCGTCTTCTCCCGCCACTTCGAATCCTCCTACCGCTCGGGCGTCTGGTTCGGCCCCACCTGGGCGAGCACCGCGGACCAGCGCCTGGAGATCGACTCCGAAGGCGTCATCTTCGTCGGCGAGGACGGCGTCCTGCTGTCCTACCCTCACCCGGCCCCGGGCGTGCCGACCATGCCGGCCGTGGGCAGGCGCTGGCCGCTGTCGGTCGATGCCGACGGCACGTACACGGTCAGCGACTCCGCCGGCGGCCGGAGCTGGCACTTCCGCCCATACGATGCCGGACTCGCGCTGCTCGAGGAGCTCACCGACCGCAACGGCCACCGCATCAGCTTCCTGTACGCGGCGGACGGCACCCCCACCGACATCGTCCACGACGCGGGCTACCACCTGCGCGTCTCCACGGACACCGGCCGCATCACGGCCCTGCACCTGGCCGGCGCGGGACCGGACGGCGCGGACCTCGAGCTGGTGCGTTACGGCTACACGGACGGCCACCTGTCGGAGATCACGAATTCCTCGGGCGATCCGCTCCGCTTCGGCTACGACGATCAGGGCCGGATCACCTCGTGGACCGACCGCAACGGCAGCCACTTCGACTACGTCTACGACGAACGCGACCGCTGCGTGGCGCAGTCGGGCGCGGCGGGCCACCTGCAGTCGACCTTCGACTACGACGAGACGGACCGGGAGACCGGCCTCCGCGTCACCGCCATCACCGACTCGCTCGGGCACACCAAGCGCTTCGTGATGGACGACGCGCTGCACGTGGTGGCCGTGATCGCGCCGAACGGCGCGACGACCCGCTCCACCTGGGGCAGGTACAACCGGCTGCTCTCCCGCACCGACGCCCTCGGCCGCACCACCGCCCTCCGCCACGACGACGACGGCCGCCTGGTCGCGGTGGTCCGCCCCGACGGCCGGGAGGCGCGGGCGTCCTACGACGCCGCGGTGGGGCTCCCGGACACGGTGACGGATCCGGACGGATCCGTGTGGCGCCAGACGTACGACGCGGCGGGCAATCGCACGTCCGTCACCGACCCGACGGGCGCGGTGACCCGCTTCACGTACGACGCACTCGGCCACCCGGCCGCCGTCACCGACGCCGTCGGCAACACGACCCGACTCCGCTGCAACGCGGCCGGGCTCGTGGTCGAGGTGACCGACCCCCTGGGCGGCGTCACCAGCTACCGGCGCGACGCACTCGGCCGCGTGAAGGCCATCGTCGATCCGCTCGGCGCTACGACCCGCATGTGGTGGTCGGTGGAAGGGCGCCTCCTCCGCCGCGTCGGCCCGGACGGTGCCGAGCAGTCCTGGACGTACGACGGCGAGGGCAACTGCCTCACCCACACCGACGCGGTGGGCGGCGTCACGACGTACGAGTACACCCACTTCGACCTGCTCACCGCGCAGACCGGCCCCGACGGCGTGCGACACGAGTTCACCCACGACACGGAGTTGCGGCTCACCCAGGTCACGAACCCGCAAGGCCTGACGTGGGACTACACGTATGACGCACTCGGCCGCCTGCTCGAGGAAACCGACTTCGACGACCGACGGCTGACGTACGCCCACGACGCGGCCGGTCGGCTGGTCGCCCGTACGAACGCCCTGGGCCAGACCACCACCTACGAGCACGACGTGCTCGGGCGGGTGGTGGCCAAGGACGCGGACGGCGAGGTGACGACGTACGCACACGACGTCGCCGGCCGCCTGCTGGAGGCAGTGGGTCCGGACGCGACGCTGGTCTACGGCCACGACCGTCTGGGCCGGGTGAAGTCCGAGACGACGAACGGCAGAACGCTGACGTTCGCCTACGACGGCTTGGGCCGGAGAACCCGCCGCGTCACGCCGATCGGCGCCACCAGCACCTGGACGTACGACGCGGCGAGCCGGCGCACGACGCACACGGCCTCAGGCCACACGTTCGACCTGGAACGCGACGCGGTCGGCCGTGAGGTCGCACGCCACTTCGGCGACAACATCACGCTGCGGCACGCGTGGGACGACGCGGGCCGTCTGACGAGCCAATCTCTGGTTACGGATGCCACCCCGCTCCAGAACCGGTCCTTCACCTACCGCCGCGACGGCTACCTGACGTCCGTCGACGACCGCACCTTCGACCTCGACCCGGCCGGCAGGGTCACGGCGGTGAACGCCCCCGGATGGCAGGAACGCTACGCCTACGACGAGGCGGGCAACCAGACCCACGCCACCTGGCCCACCACCCACCCGGGCCAGGAAGCCCAGGGCCCCCGCGAGTACACGGGCACCCGCATCACCCGCGCCGGCACCATCCGCTACGAACACGACGCGCAGGGCCGCGTCATCCTGCGCCAGAAGACCCGCCTGTCGCGCAAGCCGGACACCTGGCGGTACGAATGGGACGCGGAGGACCGCCTCCGCTCGGTGGTGACGCCGGACGGCACGCGGTGGCGGTACCTGTACGACCCGCTGGGCCGCCGCATAGCCAAACAACGTCTGACGCCGGGCGGCGAGGTCGCGGAACAAACCGACTTCACCTGGGACGGCCCGACCCTCACCGAACAGACCACGGTCTCGGCCGACCTCCCCCACCCCGTCACCCTCACCTGGGACCACGACGGCCTCCGCCCGGTCGCCCAGACGGAACGAATATCCGCGGCGGACGCCTCACAACGCGAGATAGACAGCCGCTTCTTCGCGATCGTCACCGACCTCGTCGGCACCCCGACCGAGCTGGTGGACGAGACGGGCGAGATCGCCTGGCGCACCCGCACCACCCTCTGGGGCACCACCACCTGGCCCAAGGACAGCACGGCCTACACCCCCCTCCGTTTCCCCGGCCAATACTTCGACCCCGAAACGGCCCTCCACTACAACTTCCACCGCCACTACGACCCGGAGACGGCGAGGTACACCTCCCCCGACCCGCTGGGCTTGGCCCCAGCGCCCAACCCGGCGGCGTACGTTCATAACCCGCATACGTGGGCGGACCCGCTGGGGCTGGCTCCCTGTAAGAGCTCGGTCCTCGATCGCTTGAAGTCCCTGTTCAATCGCGGAGGCAATGAAGCGGGCGGAGTGGTACCCGAGCAGGGTACTGCGCGTCCTCCGCTAGCGTTGGAGCCGAGCAATCCAGGAATTGGGGATGTCGCGGAACTTCACGGCCCCTTCCATCGACGGGGCTCAGCAACACAGACTCCCGATGTCACACAACAAGTGATCGATTCAGGGCAGCTGTGGGGACGCGAGTCTCGCTGGGGTGGGGAACCGATGGTTCAGGCTCACCGAGGCCCGATCCCTGACACTGCCAAACCAGGAAGTTTTGAATTTTACACAACCGTGGAACCAAAACCCATGAGAAACACGCCTGGCGACTATGCGGCATGGGAACTTGGGCAGCAGCCCGGCGTGCAGCACATTCACAGCAATGGCGAAGACTTCGGCGCGATCCCGGTATTCGTGACAGAGATAAGGTAACAATGAGACGAATCGACGCTTCCAAGTTTCGCGGGAAGCCGCAGAACTACGTAGCGGAGCTAAGCGCCACCACGGAGGAGCTTGAGGGCCTGTGGGGGCCGAACGAAATAACGTGGGACGACCTGGGGCCGTGGTTTACCTTTGCCTTCGCCCTGAATGATGGCATTCTTGCCGCGCTGGTGCGAGAGGTCGAGAATGCACCAAACCCCGGCTACATTTTGACTGCCATCGGGGAGAGTCCGCTTGCTGAAATCCTTGAGGCGTTTCTCAGAGAGTCAGGATTCGACGCTGGGCGTGTACAACGGCGAGGATTTGAATGACATCAGGAGGCGTCAATGGCAGCAGAATGCCTGTACCTCCTGAAAGGCCCAGGCCTCAAGGAACAGGTATCGGTTTTGGCAGGATGACCGCATGCTCATCCTGGCTCTGACGCTCCTGCTCGCCGCTCCCGTGCTCGGCATCGCCGTGCTGGTCAAAGCCGTGCGCGTGCTCGTCGCGCGGCGGTTTACGCGGCGAGTTGGGGCTCGGGCGTGGATCGAAGGGGCCTGGTGGTGGGTGGGTGGGGCCGTGCTGGCGTACAGCGTCGGGGCGTGGGGCGTGCTGCTGGGCGATGCGCCTGACTGGTGTCCCACCGTGAGGTTCTACGGCGACCCCGAGCTGTCGGATCACGCGCGGATCGAGCAGAGTGCGTTTCCGCTTTCCACGCGGTGCGTGTCCGATGTGCACACCACCGTCGAAATAGTGCCGGGCTTCGTCAATCCGGCCATCGCCGTCTGCCTCGTCGGAGCCGTCGCCTTCGCCGCTGTGGCCGGCGTGAAGCAGTGGCGGAAATCCGGTGGCAGTGAGGGCTCCGTCGCGGCAAACTCCGCACGTGCGTGAATCAGTTGAAGTGTCGGGGTTGGTGTTGCGGCCGTGGGGGGCCGAGGGGGATGTGGACGCCGTCCTCGAGGCGTATGCCGAGCCGTTGATGCGGTGGCAGGCGCCTCAGCCCGTCGACTCCGTCGAGGACGCACGGCAGTGGGTCCGGTCGCGGGTCGAGCAGTGGGAGGAAGGGAGCGCCTTCTCCTTTGCCGTCGTCGATGAGCACGGCGGCGGCGCCGTGCTCGGCAACGTCGCCGTCAGCGCGGTCGACCGGCGGCATTCCACCGGGTGGGTCTCGTACTGGATCACCCGCACCGCACGCGGGCGCGGCGTCGCCACCCATGCCTGCCGGGCCGTCGCCCGCTGGGCGTTCGACGATCTGGGGCTGTTCCGGCTCGAGCTGGGGCACCGGGTGAACAACCCGGCCTCGTGCCACGTCGCGACCGCCGCCGGCTTCGCCACCGAGGGCGTTCAGCGGCAGAGGCTTCTCTACGACAGCGTGCGCTACGACGTCGAGTCGCACGCCCGGCTGGCCACGGACCAGGACCCGGACCCGGAACCCCCCGCACCGTAAAGTTCCGATCATGGGGATACCGGGACAGGTGCCGCCGCCGTGGCAGGCGCCGAGCGAGGTCGAGCGGAAGCTGTACGAGGCGAAGGTGCGGGGCGACTGGGCCGCATATTTCGATGTTCTCGCCGAGGCGGATCTCTTCCACGCGATCTCCCGGCAGTACGTGGACGACAACCCGGGAAGGGTCGTCTCCCGCACGTACTGGGAACCCCGCATGGGCGTCGAATGCTATGCGTACCTCACCCAGGGCATGCTTCCCGCTCCGGTGGAGGACCCGGTCTTCTTTCTCGAGCGTCTCTCGGACGCCGCCCGGCACTGGCCCCGGCCTGACGCGTGGCTCGCCGTCAATCCGGGGACGCCCTGCGAGGCGTTCTTCCCGGCCACTCCCGCTCATCGGGCCGTATGGGAGGAGCACGCCCGCAAGGCACCGGAGGATCCGCCCCGGTCTCTGCGTACGTTGTGGGTGGGCGGCCCGCTGCAGGGCCCCGTCGCGCATGGGCTCGCCTGCGGCGCGTTCCTGATGGTGAACAACAACGAGTTGTGGAACGCGGTGGCCCACCACGGGAGCGGCTACGGAACCGAGCGCCGCAGCCTTGAGCGGTGGTGGGGCGTCACGAGCCGCGCCAAGTGGCTGGAGTATGTGGAAGATCTGCTGCAGGGCCGCATGGTGAGCTCGACGTGGGAATTCGTACTGAGGGTGCGGCGGTCCATCGCCCGTGAGTACGGAGGTCCCGTCGAGGTCGCCCACTGGCGCGAGATCACCGAGCGCGTCCTGCGGCACAACGCCGTGGAATCGGGTGCCGAGCCCGGCGATCCGAGCATTGCCGCGGAAGTCGGCCGCCTCCAGCAGCTCATCGGCCGCATCACGCGCTACGAAGCCCGGTTCCGCGCCGACGGGTTGCTCGCCGACGGGAAGTTCGTCCGATCGGTCCTCTCCTGGGACTACGGGCGAGCCTCCGCCATGGCCCGCTGGGGAGTGGCGGCGCGCTTCGGTAGCGTGGCCGAGGCCGAAGCGGCGGTCGTCCGGGCCGGCCGGGTCAGTCAGGCGACCTACAACTCCTGGCACGACTTCGCCGCCGGCTACGCGCTGGGCCGCTGCCTCCACTTCGACGAGGAGGAGTTCGGCAACTGGTACCAGGGGGTTCTCGAGGCTTACCGCCTGCTCGTCACCGACCCGCAGAGCCCCTGGCTCAACATCCCCTGGAAGTAGCCGCGCCGTCACATCGCCAGCGCGGCAGCAGCATCAGCATCGGCATCGCCGTCGATGAAGTCCGTCACCAGCTTCACGAACGTGTCCTCCTGCTCGAAGAGCATCACGTGCCCCGCGTCGATCTCCGCGTACGTGCTGTGCGTGATCGCGGCGTGGAGGGCGCGGCTGTGCTCTACGGGGACGGTGATGTCCTGGGTGCCGCCGAGGACGAGGGTGGGGGCTTCGATGCGGGGCAGCAGGTGGCGGATGTCGACCTGCAGGTCGTAGGCGACGTGGCGCAGGGTGCCGGTCGTGGGCGGCATGTTGGGGATCAGGGCCTCGAACGCGTCGCGGCCGATGGCGTTGAGGAAGCCGCGGCTGAAGCCGGTCATGGCCACGGCGCGGCCGAAGGAGGCGGGGTCGGTGGTGCCGAGGTTCTGCCAGAGGGTGAAGAGGCTGCGCAGGTACTCGTCGCTGTCGGTGTGGGCCCAGCCGGCCGTGAGGATGAGGCGGCGTACGAGGTCGGGGCGCAGGGCGGCCACGGTGGCGGTGACGGTGGCGCCCATGGAGAAGCCGAGCAGGTCGACCGGTCCGTCGGCCGCTTCCTCGATGACCGCGATGACCTGGGCGGCGAGCCCTTCGGAGGTCAACGGGCGGCCGTCGTCGACGGTGGCGTCCGTGCCCGACAGGTCGGGGGTGATCACGGTGCGGTGTCCGGCGAACCGGGGCGCGGTCTGTCCCCAGTTCACAGCGGCGCCCGACGATCCGGTGCCGTGGACCAGGACGAGCGCGGGGCCGGTGCCGGTGCCGGTGCCGGTCTTCTCGTAGTGGACCTGTGCGCCGTCGACGGTGATGGTGGCCATGGAACGCTCCCTGCCTCAAGTCGCCGGGGCCCTGTGCTCCGGCCCGACTCACTCTGCCGCCGTGGCGACGGGGCCGGGAGAGACCTCTTCAGCCTGGGATCGGGAGTCCCTGGTTGAGCCGTCGGCGCGTGCTGCAGGATGATCAGCATGACGATCGACCGTGCCGCGCTCTCCGACTTCCTGCGCCGTTCCCGTGACCGTGTGCGCCCGCAGGACGTGGGCCTTCCCGTCGGCCCGCGGCGGCGCACGCCGGGGCTTCGCCGCGAGGAGGTCGCCCAGCTCGCCGGGATGTCGGCCGACTACTACATCCGTCTCGAGCAGGGCCGGGGCCCGCAGCCGTCGCCGGAGATGCTCGCCGCGCTGGCCCGCGCCCTGCGCCTGTCCGACGACGAGCGCGACCACCTCCACCTCCTCGCCGGCCGGCGCCCGCCCGCCGGTCGTACGTCCGGCGATCACGTCAGCCCGGGGCTGCTGCACCTCCTGGACCAGCTGCCCGCCACCCCGGCCCAGATCGTCGGCGACCTCGGTGACGTCCTGGCCCAGAACGCCATGGCCGAGGCGCTGCTCGGCGGGGTGTGCACGGTGTCGGAGCACGGCCGCAACATCATCTGGCGCTGGTTCACCGACTCCGCCCAGCGCGCCGCCTACCCTGCCGACGAGCACGACTACTACAGCCGCCTGCACGTCGCCGACCTACGGGCGTCCTTCGGGCGGCGGGCGGGCGACCCCGCGGCGACGCGTCTGGTGGAGCGGCTGAAGGGGGCCAGCGAGGAGTTCGGCACCCTGTGGGAGCTGCACGAGGTCGCCGTACGCCGGGCTACGCGCATGCGGGTGCTGCACCCGCTGATCGGCCCGGTCGATCTCGACTGCCAGGCGCTGCTCGCGCCGGAGGGAGATCAGCGGGTGATCCTCTACACCCCGCCCGTCGGCAGCGACACGGCCGAGCGCCTCGCGCTGCTCAAGGTCGTGGGCACCGGCCAGTTCGAAACGGTGGGGTGACCCGGGCCCAGGCGCCCCGGCCGCCCCCACCGCGTACGCATCACCGGTTACCGCGACAGTCACCGTGATGCGGGGCTACATCAGCTCTCGTCGTATGGCGGCTCCTCCGTGATTACCCCCCGGACAACGGTTGTCAAGAGGACTTGCCGGAGAAGGGGGTAGATAGGCCTCTATGTCGACATATTCATACCTTTGGGGCAGCCAGGGTCTGCTTCACGGCCTCGGCCATCCCCGCCTCGCCGTTCGCGTTGGGGTGGAAGGGCCAGGCGGGGCGCTCGGCCCGCGGGTACATGCCCTCGACCCAGCGCTCGGCGAACGGCCGGCAGGCGTTGTGATCGACGGACGGCGTGTAGGTGTCGACGTAGGTCGCACGGGCCAGCTGCGCCTCGCGGCTCAGCATGGTGTTGAGGCTGCGCATCGTGGCCCGCAGGTACGGAATGTCCCCTACGGGCATCCGCAAGGATGCCTTGCAGCCCTCCGCGTCCTCGGCCTTCTCCGAGAGGATCGCCGGGAACCCGACAACGATCACGTGCGCTTTGGGGGACCGCTTGCGGATCTCCCCGAGGACGGCGGCCACCTTGGGGGCGGTCTCGAGGATGCGTTCGGCGAGCTGGTCGGTGCCGCCCTTCGTGTAGCGCTGCTCGCAGGGGTTGCCGTCCGGGATCGGCTTGGGCACCGCGTACGTACACGCCCTGACGACCTCGCCGAAGCCGATGTCGTTGCCGCCGATGCCGATCGAGACCAGCGTGGTGTCCGACTTGAGCGCCGCGAGCTGTTCCGGTTTGCCGGTGCCGGGCTGCGGGCGCCACATGTCGTCGGTCTTGGCGCCGCCGCAGCTGACGTCCCGGAAGTCGGCCGGGCTCAGCCGGCGGGCGGTGAGGGAGGGGTAGTTGCGGTTGGAGCGTCCACACGCGGCGTCGATCTGGACGGGAATGAGCGAGCCGGCGGTGAAGGAGTCGCCAAGGGCGACATAGTGCTCCGCCCGTGGCTTCGGGGCCGTGTGGGGCGCGGTATTCGCGGCGGTCGCGGGCGCGAGGGCGCCCGCGACAAGGGCCGCTGCGGCACCACACGCGGCGATGGCTAATCGGGCTCTGCGCCGGCCGGCCGGAGCGCTGGCGGTACGGGGCATGTCTGCCTCCTCGTATGCGAACTCCTGGGCGAAGTTCGGGTCGCCAGACTCGAAGGCGGCGAGACCGGCCGTCAATCGACATCCCCACATTTCCCGCACATGTGACCGGATGCCGGGCTCTCGAGGTCCAGTTGCCCGTACTTGACGGCTTCAAGACCGTTGCGCGGATGCCTAGCGCAGCACCGGCAAGGGAGAGCGCGCCGAGCGCCCGGTCGCCGCCTCGATGAAGTCGACCGGAGGGGCCACCTCCGCCAGCAGCCGGGCCGTGTCGCCGAGCGCCTGCGGCGGTACGAGCGGGGGCCGGCCCAGCGCCCGCTGTACGTCCAGCAGGTGCACCGTGGCCTCCAGCAGCACCAACCGCACCGCCTCCACCAGCTCGACCACCACCCCCGTACCGCCCCAGGGCACGACCCGGGTCGCCTCCGCCGCGCGCAGGCGCCGCACCGCGCCGGGCCCGCGCACGGCGAAACGTTCGACCAGCTCCCCCCGCCCGGCCTCCGCCGCCCCCGAGACCGCCCGGTCCGCGACCGCCTCAGCCGCCGCGTACGCCAGTCCACCCGGGGCGTTGAACCGCCGGAGCGCCTCCACGGCCGTCACCGGCTCCTCAAGAGAAGAGGACATGGACGGCGGCAGCGGGCCGTCCATGTCCCTCGGGAACGTCGAGTGGTGCGCGTACACGGCGGCCACGTCCCACCCCGGACAGCGGGTCGCCGCCGTCCACTGCTCCTCGGTCAGATCCGTGCCCAGTTCGGCCCAGACCCGCCACGTCCGTTCAAGAGCGTCCAGCCTGTCGCGATACACGACGACGTCGTCCATGCGCCGACTGTCCCACAACGCGACGAACCCGCACCAGACCGGTCAGATCGCATCCCACCCCGCCGCCGCGTGCAGCCGCATCACCTCATCGACAAGGCCCCCGTCCACCGGAAACCGCACCTCATCGATCTGCGAAACCGCCGCGACACCGATCGAATTGCAGACGAACGCCCTCTCGAAACGCCCGACCTCGTCCAGCCGCACCGGCTGCCGCCGCCACGCCACACCCGCCCGATCCAGCTCCCGCCGCAGCACCAGCATGGCGATGCCGTCCAGCGCGGGCGCGTCGGGCCAGACCACCGTGTCGCCCTCGACGAAGCCCACGTTGGTGATCGCGCCCTCGGTCACCTCGCCGCCCGGCCCCACCAGCAGCGCCTCGTCGAACCCCTCGGCCCGCACCCGTCGCAGGTAGTACACCTGGCCGAACGACCCGACGTGCTTCAGGTGCGCCAGCGGCCGTACGTACGGCACGCTGCGCAGCCGCTGCGGCGCCCCGGGGCCCGCGAGAGGGGGCCGTACGACCACCGTCGTGGTCGGGCCGGCGTCGAGGCCGCCCATGGCGTGGACGTAGACGCGTACGTCCGCGTCGGCGACCCCCGCCCCGCCCAGCGCCCGCCGGACGCTGTCGCGTACGCCCCCGCCGTCCATTCCCTCCCCGAACATCTCGCGCGTCGCCGCGTCGAGCCGCTCGAGGTGGAAGTCCAGGCCGCGTACCCGGCCCTCCCTGACCTGCATGGCCGTCATGTGGCCGTAGCTGCCCATCAGCGCGGACAGCAGCGGCCCGGCGTCGACGGCCCGGCCGTCCACCTCGACGTACGGAACGGAAAGATCACGCATCGCCCTGCACCTGCCCTTCACCCTGACCCTGCACCCGGTCGAGAACCGTCAGGTCGAGCAGAGCCAGCCGGTCGGGGTCGACGAGTACGTCGATGGCGACGACCTTCCCGTCCACCACGGTGAAGGCCATGACGGACCACCGCCACGCGCCGTCGGCGACGACGACTCCGGCCGCCCCGTTGATGAGCGCCGGTCGTATGTACGGGGTGAGCTGTCCGAAGGTGACCGCCTGGCCCGCCACGGTCCGTGCGCCCTGCAGCACCACGGACAGCCCGGAGCGCGCGGTGCCGCCGTCGGCGCGCAGCACGACGTCGGGGTCGAGTACGGCCACGAGCGCATCGAAGTCGCCGTCGTGGGCGGCGGCGAAGAAGGCGTTCACGGCTTCGCGCTGGCGGCCGAGGTCGGGGTCGGGAGCCGGGGCCTGCCCCTGCACCCGGCGGCGGGCGCGGCTCGCGAGCTGCCTCGTCGCGGCCGGGGTCCGATCGAGCAGCGGGGCGATGTCGTCGAAGGGCACGGCGAACATGTCGTGCAGGACGAACGCGAGCCGCTCGGCCGGCGTCAGCATCTCGAGCACCACCATCATGGCCAACCCGACCGAGTCGGCCATCAACATCTCCTGCTCGGGGTCGATCCCGGACTCGTGACTGATCACGGGGTCGGGTACGTACACCTCGAGCGGGTCCTCGCGCCGCTGCGCGCGCGAGCGCAGCATGTTCAGGCAGACGCGTCCGGCCACCGTGGTCAGCCAGGCAGCGAGGTTCTCGATGCTGTCGGCGTCCGTCCGGCTGAGGCGCAGCCACGTCTCCTGGACGGCGTCATCGGCCTCGTTCACCGAGCCGAGCATCCGGTAGGCCACCGCCCGCAGACGCGGCCGGTGCTCCTCGAATCGCTCCGCCGGAAAAGTTTTCTCCCCCACCTGTCACATTCCTTTCGCACGCCGGGTCATGACAGCAGAAGCTCGAAAACTAACCGACGCGAACGGAAGTGCGAAGTCATGGCCTCGTCAACGATCCTGGTCACCGGTGGTACGGGCACGCTCGGGCGCCTCGTCGTGCCGCTCCTGCGGGAAGCCGGCCGCGACGTACGCGTCCTCAGCCGGCACGGCGGCACGCCCTCCGGCGACGGCATCACGTACGTCACCGCCGATCTGCTCAAGGACGAGGGCATCGAGCCCGCGCTCGACGGAGTCGAGACCGTCCTGCACCTCGCCGGCGGCCCCAAGGGCGACGACGAAGCCACCCGCAACCTGGTCCGGGCCGCACAGCGCGCCGATGTGAAGCACCTCGTCTACATCTCGGTCATCGGGGCGGACAAGGTGCCGCTGGGCTACTTCAAGGCCAAGCTGGGCGCGGAACAGGCCGTGGCCGGCTCCGGGCTGCCGTGGACGACGCTGCGGGCCGCTCAGTTCCACGACCTGGTCCTGAAGGTCGTGGGCACGATGACGAAGATGCCCGTCGTACCCGTCCCCGGCGGCCTCCGCTTCCAGCCGGTCGACGCACGCGAGGTCGCCGCCCGGCTGGTGGAGCTGACCCTCGGCGAGCCCGCCGGGCTCGTACCCGACCTCGCCGGCCCCACGGTGTACGGCCTGGCCGACCTGAGCCGCGGCTACCTGCGGGCACGCGGCAAGAGCCGCCCGATGCTGCCGGTCCGGATGCCGGGAAAGGCCGGCCGCGCGTACCGGGCCGGCGAGAACCTCTCCCTGGAGACGGCCGTCACGGGTCACCGCACCTGGGAGGACTTCCTGGCCGAGCGGGTCGCCTAGGGTTTCGGGCGCTACCTCGCCAACTCCGCCTCCTTGAGCCCCCACCGGATGCCGCGTGGCAGGCGGCACGCGATGTAGCTCGCCGCGCTACGGTCCGCCGCGCGGCGGGCGGCACGGCTCGGCTTCCTCGGCTCGGGCAGCCCCGGGGGCCGAAGGGCCCCGTAGTCCGCGAAGCGGCGCGTACCGCACCGCTGGCAGGTCCACACACCGTCCTGGCCTTGCGTCCACCCGGCGGTGTGCGGGCAGTCGATACCGGTCCTCATCCCGCGTGCGCCTCTCGTGCGTGACGCCGCACCGCGACCGTCGCCGCCACCGCGCTTTGCGTGCCCCCGCCGTCGACGGCCCGCCGCTGCGCGGCCCGCAGCGACACGCACTCCTCGCACCCCAACGCGGCCGCCACCCGCTCCTCCCGCGTCGCCAGCCGCAACGCCGTCGGCGGCACCTCCCATTCCCGACCACCATCCGGACGCCGCACCTGCACCCGCGGCCCCATGGTTCCCATGACTTGCGCGAGCGCTCCGCTGCGCGTGTCGATCACATACGTCCCCTCGCGATACGTCATCGCCTCCGACGGGGTGGTGTCGTCGTACACAGCAGGTCCCTTCGGGGTTCGTTCTTCACGGACTGCGTCCGAATGCTCGCCGTGCGCAGCTACGCTCCGGAAGGGGGTCCAGCTCTCCAACGCCACCGTCAAGAAGTGGAGTTAGCCATGGCCAAAGACCTGGGCGCACAAGGCCCGTCCATCGCCAGGCAGGCCTACGGCGAGGAGCTACGGCTACGGCGCGAGGCCGCCGACCACACGCAGCAGTCGCTCGCCGACGCCGTCGTCTGCTCGCCGTCGCTGATCGCCCACATCGAGGCCGGGCGGCGCAAGCCGCGCGTCGAGGACGCGAGGCGGTTGGACAACGAGCTGGGTACGGACGGCTTCTTCGAACGGTTCCTGCCGACGCTCGACATCGGACGGTTCGCCACGTACTTCGCGCAGGTCGTGGAACTGGAGGCCCTGGCCAGCTGCATTCAGGGGTACGGAGCCGCCCTGGTTCCCGGCGTACTGCAGGTCGAGCCCTACGCCCGGGCCATCTTCCGGTCCGGAACCGCCAACACCTCGGCAGCGGATGTTGACAGGCGCGTCGTCAAGCGCCTCGAGCGCGCACGAATCCTCGATGGCACCGATGGCCCTGTGCTGTGGGCGCTGCTGGATGAGGGTGTGCTGCGGAGGGTGGTCGGCGGACCGGCCGTGATGGCCGCCCAGCTACGCCATATCGCCATGCTGGCAAGCATCGGCCGTGTCCGGGTTCACGTGCTTCCCTTCAGTTCTGGCGCACACGCGCTCGCCGAGAGCATGGTGTCCCTGATGAAGTTCGACGAGGCCCCACCGCTGGCGTACGTTGAGGGGCTAAGGACCGGGCACCTGCACGACGATCCGGCGACGGTCGCCCAGTGCCAGGCCTCGTACGACCTCGCGCTGGGGGACGCGCTGTCGGCCCGGGCATCGCTGGACCTGATCACTTCAGTGGCAGAGGAGTACGAACATGCGCTGTGAGCACCACATATCGCCTGAGTGGCGCAAGTCGAGCTACAGCGGTCACGGCGACGACCAAGGCGGCAGCAGCTGCATCGAAGTTCTGGCCGCTTGGCGCAAGTCGAGTTACAGCTCTGCCGGGGACGACGACGGCAGCGACAACTGCCTCGAGGTCAACGACGCCGCCCCCACCCTCGTCCGCGTCCGCGACTCCAAGCGGCGGCAGCGCCCCGGCCCCGTCTTGACGGTCCCCTCGTCAAGCTGGGCCGCCTTCCTCCGCACCCTGCGGTAGCCGTCAGGCCTCGTACCGCTTCGCGATCTCCCGCAGCCGCTCCCTTTCGCGCCCTGCCATGTACAGATGGCCCAGGTCGAGGGCCATCAGGGCGCGCCCGGAGATGTAGTGGACGTCGAGGCGGTCGAACATGGTCAGGTTCGGGGTGTTGAAGAGGAGCCGTCGCCGCGTGTACTCGATGGACCCCCTGAGCACGTCCCGGTCGCCTCGCTGCTTCGTCGACAGACGGCTCCGCAGCTCGTCCTTCACGTAGTCGCGGACCTGGGCGTCCGCCTCGTGGGCGCGTGGGGCGGCCGGGTAGTGGGGGTGGTCGGCCCATTCGGCCGCCTCGTCCTCCAGATCCTCCAGGCATCGCCGCGCCACGTCGAGGCTGTCGTCCTCGAGGGACTCCCGCACGATCTCGAGCTTGTGGGTCAGCGTTTTCCGCGCCACGGCGTCGGTGCTGTATCGCGGTCGCGACGCCAGGAAGCTTGCGAGCACCTCGGCCCGCTGGTTCACCTCGCTGCGCTCCCAGGTCTTCTCCATCAGGCGGCAGATTCGCGCCAAGTCGTCACCGTTCCCTCGTGTGCATCCTCCGGCCCGCTGACCGGCGGCCCCGCACCCTACCCCGGCCCCACCCACGCTGGCCTGCGGATTTATCGCGCACCCCGACACCTCCCCGGGGCTACCCCCTCCGCCCCTAGGTGGATCTCCGGATGGTCACGGGCGTCGCACTCAACCACCATGGAACGCATGGCACTTACGAAGCGCTCAGCACTCTTACTGACCCTCTCCTCCGCCGCCGTCGCCGCCACTCTGGCCGCCCCGGCCCAGGCGGCCCAGGGGCCGGCCACCGCCCCCTCACTCACCTGGAAGCCCTGCTCGGCGGGCTCGGCCGGCTCGGCCACGGAGTGCGCCACGCTGCCCGTCCCGTTGGACTACCGCAAGCCGACCGGCCCGCAGATCAACGTCGCCGTGTCCCGCCTGCGCAGCGACCGGCCCACCGCCCGGCGCGGCACGCTGCTGGTCATTCCCGGCGGGCCCGGCGGCTCGGGGAACGCCAAGCTCGCGGCCGTGGGTGAGGAGCTGCGGAAGGAGACGCGCGGGGCGTACGACATCGTCTCGCTCGATCCGCGTGGTGTGGGCGACAGCACGCGGGCCGACTGCAAGCTGGGCGAGGACGACCTCGAGTCCGCCGGCCTGCGGCCCTGGCCGGGGCCGGACGGTGACATAAGCGCCAGCGTCACCCGGTCCCGGCGCATCGCCGAGTCGTGCGTGCGCAACGGCGGGGAGGTGATCCGGTCGTTCTCCACGGCCAACGAGGTGCGGGACATCGACCGCTTCCGGCAGGCGCTCGGCGAGGACAAGCTGTCGGCGTGGGGGACGTCGTACGGGACGTACGTAGGGGCGGTGTACGCGCAGAAGTACCCGAAGCACACCGACCGCTGGGTGCTCGACAGCAGTGGCGACCCGGATCCGAGCCGGGCCGAGCGCGGGTGGCTGGCGAACATGTCGGGGGCGGCGGACGACCGGTTCCCGGACTTCGCCAAGTGGGCGGCCGACCCCGGGCTCGCCAAGGAGCACAGGGTCGCCGAGCGGGCCGGGGACGTACGGCCGCTGTTCCTCTCGCTCGCGGAGAAGCTCGACCGCGTGCCCGCGCGGTCGGCGGACGGCAAGCCGCAGCTCACCGGCAACCGGCTGCGCGCGGAGATGCAGCAGTCGCTCTACAGCGACAGGAGCTTCGACCGGCTGGCCGCGCTGATCGTCAAGGCCCGGGACGCCGGCGACAAGCCCGTGCCCTACGAGCCGGGGCTCATATCGTCGGCCGACGCCGCCGTGAGCGTCGGCGTCATCTGCAACGACGTGCGCTGGCCGGGTTCGATACCGGACTACGCCCGTGCCGTGAAGGCCGACCGGGCCAGGCATCCGCTGACCAACGGCATGCCGGTGGGTGTCATGCCGTGCGCGTTCTGGCCGGACGGGCCCGCCGACAAGCCGACCCGCATCACCTCCGACGGGCCGTCGAACGTCCTCATGGTGCAGTACCTGCGCGACCCCGCGACCCCGCACCGTGGGGCGCTGAAGATGCGCGAGGCCTTCGGCGACCGGGCCCGCATGGTGAGCGTCGACGCCGGTGGGCACGGCGTCTACCTCGGCAGCGGAGATCTCGTCGACAGCGGCGACAAGCGCGCCAACGCCTGCGCCGACCGCGCAGTGACCACCTTCCTCACCACCGGCCGCCGACCCGCGTCGGACGGCCTGTGCACCGCAGCCGGAATGAAAGCGAAGTGATCACGGTTATGGCCGGTCATGACGGACACGATCAATCCCGAACAGCACTCCACAGAGCGGAAGTTCCTCTTCCTCCTCGGTAGCTCCCGCACCGGCGGCAACACCGAGAAGCTCGCCCGCAAGGCCGCCGCCCAGCTCCCCGCCGACGTGGAGCAGCAGTGGCTGCGGCTGCGCGACATGCCCCTGCCCGACTTCGACGACCTGCGGCACACCGGCGACCGCACCCGCCCGCTTCCCACCGGCGACGAGAAGCTGCTGCTGGACGCCACCCTCGAGGCCACCGACCTCGTCATCGCGTCGCCGCTCTACTGGTACACCGTGTCCGCCGACACCAAGGTCTACCTGGACTACTGGGCGGGCTGGCTGCACCTGCGCGAGCAGGTGCGGTTCAAGGAGCGGATGGCCGGCAAGAAGCTCTGGGGCATCACGGTGATCAGCGACGAGGACCCCGCCAACGCCGACCCGCTGCTCGGCACGCTGCGCCTCACCGCCGACTACATGGGCATGGAGTGGGCCGGCGGGCTGGTCGGTCACGGCAACCGCCCGGACGACATCGACGCGGACACCGCGACGCTCACCGCCGCGAAGACCTTCTTTGCCGCGTAGGCGCCCAGAGGAGCAGAAGGGCGTGTGTCAGAAGAGCTGCTGCTGTCCGTCCATCGGCGGCTCTTCCGGGTCGAACAGCCGGGGTTCCGTGGCCAGCAGCGGCGCCGAGCGGCGTGAGCCGGGGCAGGAGACCAGCTCGTACGAGAACGCGGGGCGGCGGCCCGGGGGGTCGTGGCGTGCGAAGCGTCCGCCGACGACGGCGATCTCTCGGGTGCATACGGGGCAGGTGCGGCGGGGTGAGGACATACCTTCCAGTGTCCCCCAGCCCGGGGGCGGGTCAGAACGCCTCCGTCGGTACGTACGAACCCCACACCTCCCGCAGCGCCCCGCACACCTCCCCCACCGTGGCCCGTGCCCGCAGCGCGTCCTTCATCGGGTACAGGACGTTGGCCGAGGTTCCCTCGGCGGCCTTCCTCAGCTCGGTGAGCGCCGCCTCGACCGCCCGCGCGTCCCGCTCCGAGCGCAGCCGGGCCAGCCGTTCCCGCTGCCGGGTCTCGATCTCCGGGTCCACGCGGAGCGGTTCGTAGGGCTCCTCCTCCGCCAGCTGGAAGCGGTTGACGCCGACGACGACCCGTTCGCCGGCGTCCGTCTCCTGGGCGATCCGGTAGGCGTTGCGCTCGATCTCGGCCTTCTGGAAGCCGTGTTCGATCGCCGCCACCGCGCCGCCCAGGTCCTCGACCCGGCGCATCAGGTCGACGGCGGCCTCCTCGACGAGGTCCGTCAGCGACTCGACGGCGTAGGAGCCGGCGAAGGGGTCGACGGTCGCCGGTACGTCCGTCTCGTAGGCGAGCACCTGCTGGGTGCGCAGCGCGAGCCGGGCCGCCTTGTCCGTGGGCAGCGCGATGGCCTCGTCGAAGGAGTTGGTGTGCAGCGACTGGGTGCCGCCCAGCACGGCCGCCAGGCCCTGCACGGCGACGCGCACGAGGTTCACCTCGGGCTGCTGCGCGGTGAGCTGTACGCCCGCCGTCTGGGTGTGGAAGCGCAGCATCATCGACTTCGGGTCCCGTGCCCCGAACTCCTCGCGCATCACCCGCGCCCAGATCCGCCGGGCCGCGCGGAACTTGGCGACCTCCTCCAGCAGCGTCGTCCGCGCGACGAAGAAGAAGGAGAGTCTGGGTGCGAAGTCGTCGACCTCCATGCCGGCGGCGACGGCCGTACGGACGTACTCGATGCCGTCGGCGAGGGTGAAGGCGATCTCCTGCGCGGGCGAGGCGCCGGCCTCGGCCATGTGGTAGCCGGAGATGGAGATGGTGTTCCAGCGGGGGATCTCGGCCCGGCAGTAGCGGAAGATGTCGGCGGTCAGCCTCAGCGAGGGCTGGGGCGGGAAGATGTACGTGCCGCGGGCGATGTACTCCTTCAGCACGTCGTTCTGGATGGTGCCCGTGAGCCGCTCGGCCGGCACCCCCTGTTCCTCGGCCACCAGCTGGTAGAGCAACAGCAGCAGCGCCGCCGGGGCGTTGATGGTCATGGAGGTGGAGACCTCGCCGAGCGGGATGCCGTCGAAGAGCACCCGCATGTCCTCGATCGAGTCGATCGCGACGCCGACCTTGCCGACCTCGCCGCTCGCGATCGGCGCGTCGGAGTCGTGGCCCATCTGGGTGGGCAGGTCGAAGGCCACGGACAGGCCGTGGGTGCCGTGTTCGATGAGGCGGCGGTAGCGGGCGTTGGACTCGGCGGCCGTGCCGAAGCCGGCGTACTGGCGCATGGTCCAGGGGCGGCCGGTGTACATCGTGGGGTACACGCCGCGGGTGTAGGGGTAGGCGCCCGGATCGCCGAGCCTGTCGGCGGGATCCCACCCGGCCAGGGCGTCGGGGCCGTAGACGGGCTCGATGGGCGGTCCGGACTCGGTCGGCCGGGGCTTGGTCATGGGATGCCTCCCGCGCGCTCCGTTGCGGAAACTCCGCTTGGGACTGTAGCGGTGCGCGGGGGCGAGGAGTGGGGGGCGCGGGCAGAGCCGGGGGAAAGAGCTCCGCCCGCGCCGATGCGCGGAGCCGACGGTATGGGGGGAACTCCGGCTCCTGCGCAGCCGATGACCAGTCGGCTCACTTCTTACAGCGCCGTGCCCCCGGAAAACGTCACACCCGGTGCGGGCAGGGGCTCCAGGAGGCTGGTGTGGGGCTGGCTGCGGGTGCGCGGAGGACGCGGAACGACCTGGTCGCCGCTGCCGCCCGAGGAGCCGTCGTCCGCTTCGTCGCCGTCGATGACGCTCAGCAGCCGCTCGCAGTACGCACGGATCGCCGCGGCGCCGCCGGCGCTGCGCTCGAGGGTGCGTACGCCCTCCTCGTCGAGGCCCGAGCCGCTGCCGCTCCGCTTTCCGTTCGTCAGGAACTCGCGGCACAGGCGGGCGGCCCAGGTCTGTCCGGTCTGGCCGCTCTGCCCGTCGTCCTTGTTCCCGTCGTCCTTGCCGGCGTCGCCGCCGGGCGGGGTGGCCGAGGGGGAGCGGCCCGGCCCGGTCTCCCTGCCTCCGGGGCGGGGGGGCGCCCTTGCCGGGGGTGCCGGAGGCGGACGGCTCGGAGCCGGCGCCCGAGTGCTTGCCCCCGGTCCGGCCGGGCGAGGGGGTGGCGCCCGGAGCGGTGGTGCCGGGGCCGACGGTCGCGGTGCCGGAACCCTCGGCGGCCGCCACGCTGCGGTCGGAGCCGGGCGACTTGGCGGCGCGGCCGAAGGGGCTGGGCAGCACGCCCGTACCGGCGGCCACCGCGACGCCGCCCACCGCGCAGCCGGCCAGCGTCAGCGCGAGGACGGTCTTCAGGGGTCGGTCGAGGAAGGAACGGAGGGCGGAGAACGGTCTGGCGCGTCGGACCGCGGCGGGTGCGACGGGCGCGGCGGCGGAGGCGCGGGCCGCGCGGAACGCCGCGACCGCCGCCTCCTCGCCGGGAAGCGGGGCGTCGGCGGCCACGGAGGGCACGGCGAGGGAACGCAGCGCCGCCTCGAGCCGCTCGGCCACGATCCCGGCGTCGGCAGCCGTGCCGGCGGTGGCGGCATCGGTCACATCGGCTCCGCCGACGTTCGTCCCGGCCGCGCTCGTCACGCCCGTCGTGTCGGCGGTGCCCATCGCGCCCGCAGCGTTCGTCGTGTCCGTCGTGTCCGTCGTCAGAATCTTCGCGTTCTTCGCGTTCTTCTCGTCGCGACCCGCGACGAAATCGCCGCGCAGCAGCCGCTCCACGGCGTCGTCATCCAGCCAGTCGTACCGGTGGTCGTCCGCCATCACATGTCCTTCTGCGTCCGCGCGCGCAATTGCGTCACACCGGCAGAAGCGTTCGGTCCGCTCGCGCCTGTGGGTGACTGCCGCTGTCCGGGGGTGGTGTCGCCGCCGACCAGTTCGGCCAGTCGGCGCAGGCCGCGGTGGGCGGCGGTGCGCACCGCGCCGGGGCGTTTGCCCAGCACACCGGCGGCGCTCTTGGCGTCGAGTCCGACGACCACGCGCAGGACGACGGCCTCGGCCTGGTCCTGCGGGAGCTGGCCGATGAGGGCGAAGGTCCGCCCGGTGCCGAGGGCCTCGAGGGCCTCCCCGGCGGTGTCCGCGTCGGCGGCCCGGCCGGCGAGTTCGCTCTCGTCGCCGCCGATGGCCGGCCGCCGGCCGCGCATCCGTATGTGGTCGAGCGCGCGGTTGCGGGCGATGCGGGCCGCCCAGCCGCGGAACCGGTCGGCGTCGCCGGTGAACCGCTCGAGGTCGCGGGCTATCTGCAGCCACGCCTCCGAGGCCACGTCCTCCGCGTCCGCCTCGCCGACCAGCGTGCGTACGTATCCGAGGAGTCGGGGATGCACGGCCCGGTAGACCGTACGGAATGCCGTCTCGTCCCCACCCTGCGCCGCGCGCACCGCGACGGTCAGCTCAGCGTCGTCCCCCTGCACGCTCTCATCCTGCACCACGTACCGTGCCCGTGGTTCAGTAGCCGGCCGGACCGCTGCCGAAAGGATTCTGCGGCGGCGGGGCGCTGGGCGGAGGACCGTACGGCGCACCGTACGGCGGCGGGACCGGGCCGCCGGGCTGCATGGGAGGCATGGCGGGCGGCATCGCGGGGGCCCAGCCCTGGGCCGGAGCGGGCGCGCCGTAAGGCATGCCGGGCGCCATACCGGGCGCCATGGGCGGCATGCCGCCCATGGCCCGCTGCTCCTGCATCCCGGACAACTGCCGGACGACGAGCAGCGCGAGCACGGCGGCCGCGGCGGAGAGCAGCTCCGACAGGCCGCTGACCGCGAGCGAGCTGCTGAGCGTGTCGAGGGCGTCGCCGGGGTCCGAGCCGACGGACGCGTGGATCTTGCTGTTGGCCGACTGGTACATGGACGTTCCGATCCCGCCGACCACCATGCTCGCCAGCCACACCGTCCACCAGGCGTTGAGCAGGCCCTTGGGCGCGCTCTGCGGGCCCGCCGGGGAGCTGGCGCGGTAGATGTCGTTGGCCATCTGCTTGGGGAACCAGAAGTTGACGACCGGCGTGATCCACGCGCCCACCGCCCAGCCGCTGCCGAAGCGGTGCGTACCGGGCGCGAAGACCTCGGCGTTGAGCCGCATCCGGCGGAACCAGATGACCCACAGCACGCCTGTCACCAGCATCGACAGCATCTGCAGGATGGTCATCGAGCGCGCGAAGTCGTCCGCGTCGTTGATCTTCTCGCGGTCCATGGCCATGAAGCCGCCGCTGATGACGTCCTGGACGGCGCTGCGCTGCTGGCCGGTCGCGGCCACGTGGAGCAGCGCCACCAGGACGCACACGCTCAGCAGCACCATCACCGCGATGCGCACGCCGCGCCGCAGGTCGACCCCGCCGACGGGCAGGCCCATCGGCGCGGGCGGGGGCGGCGGATAGCCGTAGCCCGCCGGGGCGGCCGCCACCGGGGCCGCCGCCGGCTGCTGGTACGCCCCGCACGCGGCGCAGCGTCCGTCGGGGCCCACGGCGGTGGCGCGGCAATGACCGCACGGATACATCTCTACTGACCCCCAGAGTGGTGGCCCGGCTCCCGGCCACAGGGAAAACGTCTACGAGCGGGTGATACTACGCGCCCGGCGTGCGCCCCTGAGCGCTACCGGCCACGTTTGCGCCTACCCGCCAGTACCCGGGGTGTGACGAATTTTCGATTAACGACGCTGTAAGGAGTGCGTACCTCACCAGGGTTCGCAACGGGCGGGCGGCCGGGGCCTCTCCTGTGGGGGGTGGCGGCCCCGGCCGCCCTCCGTCCGTACACCTCTACGTTCATCTCTACGTTCGTACGTCGCCGCTCAGCGGCCGGCGAGCGGCTCCACCATGCCGAGCCGCGCCAGGAGTTCGTGGAAGAGGTTCTCGACCAGCGGCTCGGGGTCGGCGGCCAGCACTCCCGCCAGCTCCGCCGCGTCCGCCGCGTGCCCGGCCTCCGCCGCCCAGGCGGCGCAGTCGGCCGCGGCCGCCTCGGGGGTGGGGAAGAGTTCGTCGAGGCCGAGTTCGGTGTCGGCCATGTAGCGGGCCAGCGGGGTCCGGCCCAGGCACGCGGACCAACTCGCGCCGCCGGGGTGGGCGCCGCCGACGACCGCGCAGTCGCTCTCCATGACGTAGGCGGCCAGCGCCGGGGCGCCGGTCTCGTCGGCGAGCGCGCGCACGAGCGCGTCCACGCCGGCCGGTTCGGGTGGGCCGGGGTGCCGCCACAGCTGCCAGCCGCCGGCGAAGGTCCCGGCCGGTATCAGGTGTTCACGGCTCGCGGCGAGGACCGGGCACTCGGCGAGTGCCCGGTCGCCGCCGCGGCCGAGGAGTAAGTAGCCCCAGAAGCCCATGAGCGTTCCCCTTCGGTCTGTTCGTCTCCACGAACGTTTCCGTCCGCGAAACAAACGGCTCTGGGACGTACAGCGCGGCGGGCTCCTCTTGCGTCACATCCGCCACGGGCGGGCTCAGGCGTCCTCGCCCTCCAGGTCCTTCACCGTGACCGTCAGGTCGTTGGTGACCGTGAAGTACGGGCGCAGCCGCACCGCGCCACGCGTCGCGGCCGGGAAGGTGTCGATGCCCTTGCGGTCGGCGAAGTCGCCGGAGATGCGGCCGAGGCGCACCAGCGCGGCGCCGGCCGACGGGCGCACGTACAGGTCCCACAGGTCCTGCTCCGCGCCGATGCGCCGGGTCATCGGCTCGTAGGGCAGGAGGGCGGTGGCGTTCTCGACGGCCGCGCGGACGTCGTCCACCGAGCCGTCGGCGCCGCGCAGCCGGGCGACGAGCTCGGCGCCCTCGCCGAGGCGCGCGTCGCCCATCGCCTCGAGCGTGACCATGATCCCGTCCTCGCCCACCCGCACTTCGGCGGCCTCGACGTGCTGGGTGCGCAGCCAGGTGCGCACCGCCAGGAAGCCGTCGCTCGTCTCGTACGGCACCCAGGCCGAGGCGCCCTCGGCGGTCTGCCGCGGGGGCAGGGTCAGCAGCGCCTTCTGCTCGACGAGCGCGGCCGTCAGCCGGCGGCGCGACTTGTCGCCGGAGCGTTCCACATAGCTGTCCCAGCGCCCCTCGGGCAGGGTGTGGGCGTCGCGCTCGACGCGGGCCTCGACCCACTGGCCCGGCTCGGGGCGCTGCTTGGGCAGCGCGGCCCGGACCGCCTCCTTGCCCTTGCTGCCCCGGTGCCGGAGCAGGACGTGGGTGTCGGCCGCGGTCAGCTGCTCGGCGCGCAGGCGGACGAGAAGGGAGCCGTCGGCGTCGACCGCGCAGCGCGCGTCGGGGTGGGCGGTGTCGCCCTGGGCGGCCGGCGCCGGGGCGACGGGGCCGCGCTCCTTGCGGCCGCCGCCGAACAGGCCGCGCAGCAGCCCGCCCTTCTTCGCCTTGCCCGGCGCGGTGCTGCCGGGGCGCAGCTCCTCGAAGAGCTGCTCGTAGCGCTGGGCGATGGCGGACGGTTCGTAGCGGTGCGCGGCGGTGCGGGCGGCCGCGCCCAGGCGGGCACGCAGTTCGGCGTCGCCGGTCAGCCTCAGCAGGGCGTCGGCGTAGGCGTCGACGGCGTCGGAGTCGTCGAGCGGGACGAGCACGCCGTCGGTGCCGTCGGTGAGGATCTCGCGCGGGCCGTAGGGGCAGTCGGTGGCGATCACCGGCAGGCCCGCGTGCATGGCCTCGACGATGGTCATGCCGAAGGACTCGGCGTCGGAGGCGACGGCGGCGACGGCTCCCTTGGACCATTCGGTCTCGATGGGCGAGCGGGCGCCCATCAGCGTGACGCGCTCGTACAGGCCCAGCTCCTCGATCTGCTTGCGCAGCTTGGCCTTGGCGGGGCCGCGTCCGTAGATGCGCAGGTTCCAGTCGGGGCGGTCGGCGGCGACCTTGGCGAAGGCGGCGATGAGGCGGTCGTAGCGCTTGACGCCGACGAGGCGGCCGGCGGACACGATCGTCTTCGAGGTGCCGTCGGAGGGGCGGCGGCCGGGGCGGGGACGGCGTTGGGGATGGAGAGGATGCGCGCGTGGGCGTCGGGCAGGGCCTCGCGGTAGTGCCCGGCGTCGGCCTCGGAGACGGTGGCGAAGGCGTCGAGGGCGGCGATCGCCGGGTCCATCACGGCGTGCAGCTCGGCGACGTGCGCCTCGTGGGTGAGGTGCTCCTGGCCCAGGCGCAGGTAGGGGCGGTCGGCGGCGTACTTCGCGAGGTAGCCGATGAGCTTGGGGCGGGTGGCGATGACGACGTCGGCGTCGGTGGCGGCGAGGTGGTCGGCGACCCGCCGGTCGGTGAGGGCGGTGGCGGCCATGCGGCCGTTGTCGATGCGCTCGTCGCGGAAGATCTCGCTGGGGCGCTGGTTGAGGGGGTCCGTGTACTCGTCGCCCTCGGTGCCCTCGCGCAGGTCGACCAGCGGCACCAGGCGCACCCGGGGGTCGATGGTGAGCTCCGGCTCGTCGGCGGGCCGGTTGACGCTGATGATGCTCACTTCGTGCCGGTCGGCGAGGGCGGCGGCCAGGTTGACGGTCGAGCGGATGGTGCCGCCGATGCCATACGCGTTGTGCAGCAGGAATTCGATCTTCATCGGGCCCTCGTTCAAGTGCGCGTTCAAGGCGCGGCGCGCGGGCGCGCACACCGCCGGGGTGGGCCGTACGGGTGCGCCGCGCGCGCCGCAGGCTTCATCCCCGGAGGTTAGGCCCTTCGGCTCAGCGTCGCACGCGAGTGGCCAAAGCGGAGAAATCGGCCCATGTGAGCTGCGGCGGCGCCGGATCCCACAGCTTCTGGGCGACGGCGGCCAGCGGCATCCGGATGCCGGCGGCGACCTGCTCGGGCGTCTGGGCCTCGGCCCGGTCGCACCACACGGCGAGCCGGCCGCCGGGGATCCGGTCCGCGCCGGTGGGTCCGGCCGGGACGGACACGGTGCCGCGCAGGACGGCGGGCGACCACTGGCGATAGATGCGCTCTCCGGTGGGGTAGCGGAACTGGTTGGGCTCGCCGAGCACGTAGTAGAGGTACTCGTCGTTGAGGTTGACCACCGTGCGTCCCTCGTTCAGGTACTCCTGAGGGGGACGCGCCCCGAGTTCCTTGCCCGTCCAGTACTCGACTTCGATGGTTTTGTCGGGTGTGACGACCCCGCCCCGGAAGAAGCCGTCGTTCCAGGCCTTGGGCGTCTTGCCCAGGGCGCGCACGACGGCGGCCCGGTCGTTGAGCCAGCCCGTGGCCAGGTCCTGCACCAGGGCCCGGGGGCCGTACTTCTGCCGGGCCAGCTCCGCCAGCCGCGGGTAGGCGACCTGCGGGTTCTTCGCCGTCAGCGCGCGGTACTCGTCGGAGCCCAGGTGGAAGTACGGGCCGGGGAAGAGGGGAGCGAACTCGCGCAGCAGGTCGTCGACGACGCGGGCGGCCTCGGGGTTGGCGACGTCGACCGCGCCCCGGGCCACGGTTCCGGCGGCGTCGCGCAGCTGGAGCGCGGGGTGGGCGGTCATGACGGCGCCGAGGTGGCCGGGCGAGTCGATCTCGGGGACGACGGTGATGTGCAGGGCGCTGGCGAGGGCGACGATCCGGCGGAGCTCGGCCTTGGTGAGGTGCTGGGGCGAGACGACCTCGGGATGCGAGGCGGACTCGATGCGGAAGCCCTGGTCGTCGGAGAAGTGCAGGGCCAGCTGGTTGAGCTTGAGGTCGGCCATCTCGCGCAGCCGGGCCTCGATCCAGCCGGCGGAGAAGTGCTTGCGGGCGATGTCGAGGTTGAGGCCGCGCTGGGGCCGGTCGGGCCCGTCGCGCAGGACGCCCTCGGGCAGGCCGCCGGCGGTGCGGACGGCCTGGACGACGGTGCGGGTGCCGTAGAACAGGCCCGCCTCGTCGGGCGCGGTGATCGTCGCCTTGCGGCCCTGGACGGTCAGCTCGTAGGACTCGGGGCCGCCGCTCTGCCCGGCGCGCAGGCCCAGCTCCACGTCACCGGGCCGGGCGGGCCCGGGGCCGGTGGGCAGCCTGAGGTCCTCGGCGAGCCGGCGGGCCTCGTCGGCCAGCGGCCCGCCGGGGTCGGCGACGACGCGGGCGCCGGCGGCGGGCCGCCAGCCGGGGCCGGTGCGCTGGTTGTAGGTGCGTACCGAGGGGACGGTGGCGGGCTTGCCCGGCCGCACGGGCGGGGGCGCGAAGACGGCGGGGGCGGAGGAGGGGGCGGCCGGGGAGGAGTCCGAGGCCCGGGCCGAGCGCGAGTCGTCGTCGCTGGGGCGATCGGCGGAGCCGTCCCGTGGACAGCCCATCAGGGACAAAGTGACCACCATGGCACAAGTGGCCACAACGCCCCGGATGGCGGAAGCGCGAGGGGTCCTTGCCGGCCGTTCCGTCCGTCCCATGGAGTAAACCTCCTCATAGATCCTAAAAGGGATCTATATGGCGAAGATATGGCTTTTCTCCGTATCTACCCCAATAGGCATCCAGACACGCCGGGAGGTATCGGACAAGGTTCCCGCAGGTCGCCGTAGGTCCTAGGCCGTACGTGCCTGTTTGATCACACCTGCCCACCCCGGGGGACCGAAGCGACAAGGCGTCGCTACGATGGCCAGGGCCGGTGGACCGTACCCGGCCGGGCCCGACCGACAGTGAAGCCGGCAGGCCCCAATCCCCGCTCCCGGAGGGTTTTCCGTGCCGGCTGGAACGCTGTACCGCGGCCGGGAAGGCATGTGGTCCTGGGTGGCTCATCGAGTCACCGGCGTCCTCATTTTCTTCTTCCTGTTCGTTCACGTCCTCGACACCGCTCTCGTCCGCGTCTCCCCCGAGGCGTACGACAACGTGGTCGCGACGTACAAGACGCCCATCGTCAACGTGATGGAGTACGGCCTCGTGGCCGCCATCCTCTTCCACGCTCTCAACGGCCTCCGGGTCATCGCCGTGGACTTCTGGTCCAAGGGACCGCGCTACCAGAAGCAGATGCTCTGGTCCGTGGTCGCGGTCTGGGCCCTCCTGATGGCAGGCGCCTTCTACCCCGTGCTCCAGCACACGCTGCGCACGCTGTTCGGGAGCTGAGTCGCAAGATGTCCGCTGAAACCACCCCCGCCGTGAGCGGCGTCGACGACGTCACGCTCTACGACGTCGACAACCCGGCTCCGGTCATCGAGGCGCCGCGCAAGCGCACCAAGAAGACCCCGAAGGCCACGCGCACCAACTTCGAGATGTACGGCTGGCTCTTCATGCGCCTGTCCGGCATCCTGCTGGTCGTCCTGGTCCTCGGCCACCTGCTGATCCAGCTCGTCCTCGACGGCGGCGTCAGCAAGATCGGTTTCGCCTTCGTGGCCGGCCGCTGGGCCTCGCCGTTCTGGCAGGCATGGGACCTGATCATGCTGTGGCTGGCGATGCTGCACGGCGCCAACGGCCTGCGCACGGTCATCAACGACTACGCCGAACGTGACAACACCCGCTTCTGGCTGAAGATGCTGCTGTACACCGCCACGGTGTTCACCGTCCTGCTGGGCACGCTGGTGATCTTCACCTTCGACCCGAACATCCGCTAGGCCACGGGCTGAGGGACTGAGGTAACCCACTCATGAAGATTCACAAGTACGACACCGTCATCGTCGGCGCCGGTGGCGCCGGCATGCGCGCGGCCATCGAGGCGACCAAGCGCAGCCGCACCGCGGTGCTCACCAAGCTCTACCCCACCCGCTCCCACACCGGCGCCGCCCAGGGCGGCATGGCCGCCGCCCTCGCGAACGTCGAGGAGGACAACTGGGAGTGGCACACCTTCGACACGATCAAGGGTGGCGACTACCTGGTCGACCAGGACGCCGCCGAGATCCTGGCGAAGGAGGCCATCGACGCGGTCCTCGACCTCGAGAAGATGGGCCTGCCGTTCAACCGCACCCCGGACGGCACCATCGACCAGCGCCGCTTCGGCGGTCACAGCCGTAACCACGGCGAGGCCCCGGTCCGCCGGTCCTGCTACGCCGCGGACCGCACCGGCCACATGATCCTCCAGACGCTGTACCAGAACTGCGTCAAGGAGGGCGTGGAGTTCTTCAACGAGTTCTACGTCCTGGACCAGCTGATCACCGAGGTCGACGGCGTCAAGAAGTCCGCCGGTGTGGTCGCCTACGAGCTGGCCACCGGCGAGATCCACGTCTTCCAGGCGAAGTCGGTCATCTACGCCTCCGGCGGCACCGGCAAGTTCTTCAAGGTGACCTCCAACGCCCACACCCTGACCGGTGACGGCCAGGCCGCCTGCTACCGCCGTGGCCTGCCGCTGGAGGACATGGAGTTCTTCCAGTTCCACCCGACCGGCATCTGGCGCATGGGCATCCTGCTGACGGAGGGCGCCCGCGGTGAGGGCGGCATCCTCCGCAACAAGGACGGCGAGCGCTTCATGGAGAAGTACGCGCCGGTCATGAAGGACCTCGCCTCGCGCGACGTCGTCTCGCGCTCCATCTACACGGAGATCCGCGAGGGCCGTGGCTGCGGTCCCGAGGGCGACCACGTCTACCTCGACCTCACCCACCTGCCGCCGGAGCAGCTGGACGCCAAGCTCCCGGACATCACCGAGTTCGCCCGGACGTACCTCGGCATCGAGCCCTACACGGACCCGATCCCGATCCAGCCCACCGCGCACTACGCCATGGGCGGCATCCCGACCAACGTCGAGGGCGAGGTGCTGTCCGACAACGACACCGTCGTCCCCGGCCTGTACGCCGCCGGCGAGGTCGCCTGCGTGTCCGTGCACGGCGCCAACCGCCTGGGCACGAACTCGCTGCTCGACATCAACGTCTTCGGCAAGCGCGCCGGCATCGCCGCCGCCGAGTACTCCGCGAAGGCCGACTTCGTCGAGCTGCCGGAGGACCCGGCCGCGCTCGTCGTCGACCAGGTCGAGCGGCTGCGCAACTCCACCGGCAGCGAGCGGGTCGCCGAGCTCCGCAAGGAGCTGCAGGAGACCATGGACGCCAACGTCATGGTCTTCCGCACCGAGCAGACCATCAAGACGGCCGTCGAGAAGATCGCCGAGCTGCGTGAGCGCTACAAGAACGTGTCCGTCCAGGACAAGGGCAAGCGCTTCAACACGGACCTGCTGGAGGCCATCGAGCTGGGCAACCTGCTCGACCTGGCCGAGGTGATGGCCGTCTCCGCGCTCGCGCGCAAGGAGTCCCGCGGCGGTCACTACCGCGAGGACTACCCCAACCGCGACGACGTCAACTTCATGCGCCACACCATGGCGTACCGCGAGGTCGACGCGGACGGCAAGGACTCGATCCGCCTCGACTACAAGCCGGTCGTCCAGACCCGCTACCAGCCGATGGAGCGTAAGTACTGATGGCTACCCCGACTCTCGAGAAGGCCGAGTCCCCGGCCGAGGTCTCGCCGTACATCACGGTCACCTTCCGCGTCCGCCGGTTCAACCCGGAGGTCTCGGCCGAGGCCACCTGGCAGGACTTCCAGGTCGAGATCGACCCCAAGGAGCGCGTCCTCGACGGTCTCCACAAGATCAAGTGGGACCTGGACGGCTCGCTGACGTTCCGTCGCTCCTGCGCGCACGGCATCTGCGGCTCCGACGCGATGCGGATCAACGGCAAGAACCGCCTCGCGTGCAAGACGCTGATCAAGGACATCAACCCCGAGAAGCCGATCACGGTCGAGCCCATCAAGGGCCTGACGGTGCTCAAGGACCTCGTGGTCGACATGGAGCCGTTCTTCCAGGCGTACCGCGACGTCATGCCCTTCCTCATCACCAAGGGCAACGAGCCGACGCGCGAGCGTCTGCAGTCCGCCGAGGACCGCGAGCGCTTCGACGACACCACCAAGTGCATCCTGTGCGCCGCGTGCACCTCCTCGTGCCCGGTGTTCTGGAACGACGGCCAGTACTTCGGCCCGGCGGCGATCGTCAACGCGCACCGCTTCATCTTCGACTCGCGTGACGAGGCCGGAGAGCAGCGCCTGGAGATCCTCAACGACAAGGACGGCGTCTGGCGCTGCCGGACGACCTTCAACTGCACCGACGCGTGCCCGCGTGGCATCGAGGTCACGAAGGCGATCCAGGAAGTGAAGCGTGCGCTGATCACGCGCCGCTTCTGACCTGCGGTCCGCCGCGTCTTCCGAAAGGTCCCGTTCCCGCGAGGGAGCGGGACCTTTCGTTTCGTTCGGTCCAGTTCGGTCCAGTCCGGTTCCGTTCGGTTCGGTTCAGAGCTGGCTGGTGATGGTCCGGTCGGTGATCTCCTCGTCCCGGGCGAGCATCATGGCCTTGCTGAGGATCGTGGAGAGCGTCCGGTCGCCCTCGAAGGGCAGATAGCCGGCGTCGGCGGCCGCCCCGGCCGCCTTGGGCACGATGCACAGGTACCGGTCGTGCGGGCTGATGAGGATGTTGCCCGAGCCCATGTGGATCTTGTACGTGTGGAGTTCGCCCCGCACCAGCAGGAACCGGCCCTCGATCCGGCAGCGGTCGGCGATCGCCAGCCGCGGCACGACCCGCTCCAGCAGCTCGGCGCGGGTCCGCGCGCTCTGCGACAGCTCGCCGAAGCCGTACGAGGTCCAGTAGTCCCGGAAGCGGCCCTCGGGTCCGCCGTCCTGCCAGGTGGGATCGTTGCCCACGCTCGCCACGCCGACGAACAGGTCGACGTCGCGCAGCACCTCGCTCAGCACCAGGGGCGGTATCTCCGCCAGCGGTATCGGCTCGACGGGCGTCTCGTTCCAGCCCGGGCGGTAGTCGCCGGAGCCGGCGTGGGCCATGTGCGGCGGCGCGCCGACGGGGTAGAAGCGGACCTGGTCGGTGGACAGCCACAGATAGCTGCCGGACGCGGTGAGGTCCGCCCCCGTCCTGTCCTCCACGCCGTCCACCCGGAACTCCGCGCGCAGCCCCCACTCGGGCAGCTCGCGCGTCGCGGGCGGGTAGGAGTCGTCGACGCACAGGCGCAGCTTGTTGTTCCACCCGCGGACGGCGGCGAGGGAGTGGAACTGGTGCTGGCGCAGCACATGGGCCGCGAAGCGGTTGGAGTAGACGCGGGTGGCGCGCTCGGCGTCGGTGAGCAGGTACACCTCGCGGTGGGCCTGCTTGAACGGCTGGGTGATGCCGTGCTGCTCGAGCCACTCGCGCCAGGCGAGGACCTCGGCGGGCTCGCGGACGGCCGGGTGCCACAGCTCGACCGGGGCGTCCGGGCCGGCCGTCACCGCGTCGCCGGCCGGCGTGCGCCAGGCGCCGTCGGCGAAGCCGCAGGCCCGGCCGTCGACGATCCACAGCAGGCGGCGGGCGAGGGTGCCCACGAGCGGGTGGTCGGCGTAGCGCTCGCGCCAGGCGGCGTACGTCCAGCGGCGGCGGGCGAGGAAGAGCCGGTCCAGGCGCTCGCTCTGGGCGCCGAGCATGCCGTCGATGTCCTTGACCGCCGCCTTGAGCTCCTTGAGCTCGTCGCCATGGTCGCGCCGCACGCCGGCGGGCGGGCTCTTGACGGCCTTTCCGGTGGCGTTGTGCCAGGCGAGGACCGCCTTGCCGCCCCGGACGGCCAGTTCGGCCGTGCAGTCGCCGAGGGTGTGGACGCTGCGGCCGACCTCCGTCAGGCCGTACGAGGGGACGGCCAGCTCCTCTATCTCGTCGCGGCCGAGTCCCATCGCCTCGGCCCGGGCCGTGAGCGCGGTGTCGAGCTGCTTGAGCGTGCCCTTGTAGGTGATGCGGGCGGAGAGCCGGGCCAGCTCGGCGAGGGCCGGGTCGCCGTCGATACGGGAGAGGGCGAGCACGGCCGCGTTGGCGATCTTGGGGCTGCGCGGGCCGAGGCCGGGGACCTTGCGCAGCGAGAACGTCACCAGCGCGCCCAGGGCGCGGACGGTGTCGGGGTGCGGCGGGAGCAGGGCCAGCAGCCAGGTGATGCCGCGCAGGGCGTCGACGTTGTACGGGTCGAACTCGTCGTTGGGATCCGAGCCGTACTCGGGGACGTGCAGCGGCGCGGTCCGGGGGCGGCCGGCGAGTTCGAGCCAGGACAGCAGGCGCGGGCGTACGGCGTCGGGGGCCTCGTCGAGCTCGTCGAGCAGGGCCCGGGCGGTCTTGTCCCACTTGGCGGCGGGCCGTGCGGTGCGGGCGGTGGCGGCGTGGGCGAGCAGCCGCCGCCATGTGTCGCCGAGCGCGGGCAGCTCGGCCAGGGCAAGGTCGGTCCAGGCCTCCCCCGGGTTGACGACGGGCTCGGTCAGGCCGGCGACGGTCCTCGCCCAGTCCTTCTCGACCTGCCAGGCGGCGACCATGGCCGTGCGCCTGAGCACGCCGACGAAGGTGCCGGGGAGCGGCTGCCCGGCGGCGAGCGCGGCCTTCAGCAGGGGCCACAGCTTGTGGGTGTTGTAGCAGACGTGGAGCCGCCCGAGCTCTTCCATCCGGGCCTGGTCGTCGGTCGTCGTCGTCATCAGCCACCCACCAGCGGAACGAGCTTGAGGAACGTGATCTCGGCGCCGGCCGTCAGGTCGACCTCCTCGTCGAGGTCCCATATCTGACGGTCGCCGACGAGCACCAGGAAGCCGTTGCGGCCGAAGTCGGCGAGCGCGCGCTCGTAGTGCTTCTGCGGGAGCGTGTGCCGGGCCTCGCGCTGGTCGGTGCCGGTGCCGTTGCCGTTGAGAAGGCGCTCGGTCTCCGTCGGCTTGACCAGCCCCTGGCCGCCCTCCGCGCGGGCCGCGTCGAGCGCGGCCACCTCCTCGAACACCCGACGGCGGATCACCTCACGCAGCGTCAGCCGCGCCTCCGGCCACTCGAGCGCCCAGGCGTCGCGTCGCTCCCCCGATGTCGTCTCGTCGACGAGCCTCACCTTTGCCATGTGACAGAGAGTAGGGGCGACCACTGACAACGCCCCCAGGCGCCTGTCAGCGCAGGCTCGAGCTGACCTCCAGCAGCGCTTCCTTCTTGCGCCGCAGCTCCTCCATCTCCGCTTCCATGCGGGCCATCTGATCGTCCAGCACCCCCACCGAATGGGAGCAGGACTGCAGCCCGGGCCCGCCCTGGGCGCAGGGCATCAGGGTCCGGATGACCTCCGTCGTCAGTCCGGCGTCGAGCAGTTCGCGGATCCGGGCGACGCGTTCGGCGGCGTCGGGGTGGTAGCGGCGGTAGCCGTTGGCGTCGCGCTCGGAGCTGAGCAGGTCCTGCTGCTCGTAGTAGCGCAGGAGCCGAGGGCTCACTCCCGTACGACGTGACAGCTCACCGATGCGCATGTGCGACGTTCCCCCACCGGACTTGACCTTGACACTGATGTCATACGGCAACCTCCTGCCCATGACACGCATTCCCGCGCTCTCCACGTCCGTCACCGGTTCCGGCCCCGGCCTCCTCCTCGCGCACGGCGCGGGCGGCGGCATCGAGGGCAACTACGCCCCGATCCTCCCGGCCCTCGCCGCCGCCCACACGGTCGTCGCCCCCGACTACCCCGGCTCCGGCGCCACGCCGCGCCTGCCGGACGGGCTCACCGTCGACCTCCTGGCCGACGCGCTCGTCGCCGAGGCGGACCGGGCGGGCCTGGAGACCTTCACGCTGATCGGCTACTCGCTGGGCACCCTGGTGTCCGTACGGGTGGCCGCCCGCCACCCCGAGCGCGTACGCGGCCTCGTGCTGACGGCGGGCCTGGCGCGCCCCGACAACCGGCTGCTGGCCTCGCTCGACCTCTGGCAGAAGCTGCTGGCCGACGGTGACACGCAGTCCTTCGCCCGCTTCGTCGCCCTGTCGGGGTTCGGCGAGGACTTCTACAACGCCGTGCCCCGGGACCAGGTGGGCCCCTTCCTCGACCAGATCGCCGCGACCGTCCCGCCCGGCGCCGGCGACCAGGCCGGTGCCGTACGGTTCGCCGACACCACCGCCGACCTCGCGGGCATCTCCGTGCCCACCCTGGTCATCGCCACCACCCAGGACACCCTCGTCTCCCCCGCCAACTCGCGCTACCTGGCGGACCGCATCCCCGGCGCCGAGTACGCCGAGATCGCCACGGGCCACGTCCCGATGGCCGAGCGGCCGGAGGAGTGGCAGAAGCTGATCACGGACTTCCTGGACCGGAAGGGTCTGTGAGCGGCGGCGGACGCGGCTGCGGACGGCCTGTCGTACCGGGCCGTCCGAGGCCTGCACGGTAGGGTCCGTCGATCATGTGTGCGGCTCTGGGGAGGGCCGCGAGGGGAGAGAACATGACGACGCGCGCATGCCCGCGCTGTGCCACCGCCATGCCGGTGGACGACCGTTTCGTCACCTGGTGCGACGCCTGCGACTGGAATGTCGACCCGGTGGAGCCGGAGTTACCCCCGGGCCGCGTCGAGGCGTTGCGGCACCGGTTGTCACAGCATCACGGAGAACGGCTCTACGCCGAGGCCCAGGCCGGCAGCGGCGGGGAGGACCCCGAGTGGTCCCGGTGGGATCCCGCCGGCGTGGCGGCACAGGCCATCGCCCTGCTCGTGCACGGCGTCACGCTCGCTCTCGCCGTGGGCGGAATCCTCCTGATCGTCCAGGGCAGCGTCGTCCCACTGCTGCTCGGCGTCATCCTGCTCGCGGTGGCGTTCGTCCTCCGCCCACGCTTCCCGGGACTGCCCGACGACCTGCCGGTCCTGCGCCGGGCCCAGGCGCCCTCGCTCTTCCACCTGATCGACGGGGTCGCGGAGGCGGTCGGTACGCGGGGCGTGGACGCCGTGGTGGTCGAGGCCGACGCCAACGCCGGCGTACGCCCCTACGGCTTCGCACGGCGGCGGCGCGCCCTGTTCCTCGGGCTCGGGTTGTGGGAAGTCCTCACACCGCAGCAGCGCGTCGCGCTCCTGGGCCATGAGCTCGGCCACTACGCCCACCGCGACACGCGCCGCGGCTTCCTCGTCAGGACCGCGCTGGACTGCCTCCTCGCATGGCGGTACTTCCTCGCTCCGATCGCCAACCCCAACATCGCCGAGCGCCTGGCGAACTGGCTGATGGCGGTCGGCCGCTACCCGGTGCACGGGCTGCTGGCCCTGCTCGACCACCTGACGCTGCGCGCGTCGCAGCGCGCCGAGTACCGCGCGGACGACCTGGCCGCGCACGCCGGATCGGCCGCGGCGGCCGTCGGGCTCATGGACCGGCTGCTGATCACGGACACGGTCGAGGACAGGCTCCGGCGCGAGTCGGTCAGGGCCCGGAGCCGGTCCGGCCGGTCCGGGACCGGCCGGGAGGCCGGACAGGAGCTGTGGGCGGCGCTGGCCGAGCACGTCGCGTCCGTCCCCGAGCGGGAGTACGAGCGACGGCGCCGGGCCGGCGCCCTGCGCGGGCACGGCGTGGACAGCACCCATCCGCCCACCCACCTGCGCCGGCAGCGGCTCGCGGCCGCGTCGCAGCACCCGGCGGCCGTGCTGCTCGGGGAGGAGCGGGACGAGGCGGTCGCCGCGGAACTGGCCGACGCCCGCGCGCGCGTCGCGCGGCTGGTCCTCCGGGGCTGAGGCTAGGGCGTGTCGTAGCCGACGGTGTTGGTGGCCTGCTCCTCCGGGGTGATCTCGGTGGCCCAGCCCTCGGGGGGTTCCTGGTACGGGCTGCAGGCGCCGCAGGCCGCGCACGTCCAGCGGGCGTGGATGCCGTGGACGACGGCGCCGCAGCCGGCGCACGTGTCGGTCGTGTAGTACGGCGGCTCACCGGGGGACGCGGGCGAGGCGGGGGCGCGCCAGGGGTACTGGTCCATCTCTTCAGACTGCCATGGAACGCGTCGGCGGAGGTGCCGGTCAGAGACCGCCGCAGCCGCCCCCGCATCCCGCGCCGCAGCCCGAACCCCCGCCGCACGCTCCTCCGAGCCCGACGCCCTCGCCACTGCCACCGGACTTCTCGAGCGGGGCCCTGATGACCTCCCACTGGTTGACGTGGTGGGGCGGGGTCCACTCGCAGCCCAGGCAGTGGGCGACCTCGCGGTCGGCGAGCACGACGGGGCCGAGTACGGCCAGGGCGCGGGCCAGGCCGGGCGCGTCGACGCCCAGCCGCGGTCGGTGGACGCGGCGTTCGTTCGCCCGCCTCTCGTGCGTGATCAGCTTGCCGCGCAGGCGGGCGCTCTCCGCGGCGACCTCGGGCATCCGGGCGTAGGGCGTGAGCCCCCTGGCGTCCCGGCTCCGGTGCAGGGCCGCCATCGCGGCCACCGCCAGAAGCAGGAGCCCCGCGAAGACGCCCCAGTCCCAGGCGTACTCCGCTCCCGGGGGCGGGCCGTCGGCCGTGAGCAGGACGAGCCGCACCCCGAGCACGATCAGTGCGGGCGCCGCGAGCAGGCCGAACGGCCACACCGGGAGCGCGCGGACGGGCAGCGGCAGCAGGCCCTGAGCGGTCAGCAGGCGGTCGTACTCCGCCGCGGCGGTCGCGTACGGCTCGCGCCGCACGAGGGCGGGAAGGTCCGCCGGAGGGTTCGCGGCCGCGACCATGGCCCGCTCGAGCGGATCGTCGGCCGCGGGGACACCGGGCACGACGTGCAGCGTGCCGTCCCGGCAGATCAGCGCGCCCCGGTGCAGCAGCGCCGCGGCGACCGTGGGCGCGAGCCGGTCCGGGTCCTCGCGCGACGCCCGGGCCATGGCATGGTCACCCCAGCCGACGGCCGGTCCCGGCCTGCGGACCGCTCGCTGCCTGCGGTCGGCGTGGAGCAGCAGCAACCCCCACGCCCAGGCGCCGAGCACGCCGAGGCCGAGACCTGTCCACAGCCAGGTGAAGTCCTGTGCGTAACCACTCATGCCGGTCCGGTCCCCCGTCGGTGCGCACTCTTTTTCCGAAGTGTGCGACGGAGGAGGGGAGTTGGAAAGCGGATCTACATTCGGGACATCCGAGTCAGACCATCCACAGCTGACGGACCGACTTGCCGTCGCGCGACTTGAGCAGAACTTCGCTGCCGTTCGCGGTCTCTCGTTCCACAAGATCCAGCAGGGCGACGGCGCGGCGCACCGTCTCGGTGATCGAGATGCCCTTGTGATCCTTGTACCAGCGGAGCTTGGCAGCTGTTTCCGCGTTGATGTTCACGCTTAGCCGAGTGACTTGGGTGTCGGTTGCAGGCGCTGTGGTCGGCGTGTCGGTCGAGTTCTCGGGCATGCCAGGGCTCCCATTCGAAGGTTCACGATGACCCGGGCACGGCAACGATCGGGCTCCGGCCACCGGGCTTCCAGACCCGGGCCATCCCGACAGACACGTGCACACGAGTCGGCATCCATGCCGCACGCAAGTACGAAGCAACCCCATTGCTCCGCCTGGGCGTGGTTCCCCCTATACGCAACCACAGCCGCATACGGCACCGGCGGTCACACCAGCCGGCCGGTCGGACTTCACAGGACAGCTAAACAACCCATCAGACCATTCCCTTCAGCCGTACTGGATCCAACGCGCTCCCTCATCCTGCGCTCCGAAGCAACCAATGTCAAGCAAATCCGCATGGTGTGAGCTTCAGATGTGACGCCGATCCACATTTGATGTGGATGGAATGTGGATCGAATGTTGATGAGAGTCACACCACATGTGATAGGATCGCCCCAGGCAACACTTGGGGGCACCTGCGGCACCGTCATCCCTTCGCCCTCGGGCGAACCTCAGAGGGGGCACCACGCGTGAGGATCTGCGAGAACGCCAAGGCGGGGGGCTTCCTCACCCCCTTCCACGAGTGGCACAACGCCTGTCAGCTGCTTCCAGCGCCCCAACTCCCCAGGGAGTTCATCCGCCCCGACGATCCGGACCCCTTCCTGAACGGCGAAGTGGTGCTCCGGGAGGAGGAGATGCCGCTGCCCGACGTCGAGACCTGGCGGATCGGTCCGCCGATCATGGTCTGCACCTGCGTCCCCGGCCAACGGGGGTGTCCCCACGAGTGACGGAACCGCCTCGACCGCCCCTGGACGACGAGGAGTTGCGGGAGGACGAACAGCCCCTGCCCGGCGCGAACGTCTGGACGCTGGGCCCGGCGGCCCCCTGGCCGCCGCCCCCACCGGAAGACCCGTCTCCGCACGTTCCGGAAGAGAGTTGATGCCCATGACGTCAGGCCGACCGGAAGACCTGATCGAGGACGAGGCGCCCGCCGGCAACGGCCTGGACCTCGCCTTCCTCCGGGAAGTCGGGTTGAGCTCGCCCGCCGCACCGGTGCGCGGCGTGTTCGAGGAGGACGAGCAGCCGGACCCGAGGGTGCGCGACGACCAGGTCGTGGGCCTGAAGGAGCGCCACATGAGCGAGACCCGCCGCACCCTGGCGGTGGGGCTGCTGTGGCTCGTCGGCCTCCTCACCGGCGTTCCCACGCTGGCGCTGGTCCTCGGCCACTGGACCCACTTCAAGAGTGACGACTACCGCGAGATCAGCCTGGTCATCACCCCGATCGTCGCCCTGGCCAGCGCGGCCTTCGGCTTCTTCTTCGCCAGCGACGAGCGCACCCGCTTCTGACCCGATTCCTTAACTGACACGTTTGCTTGATTTCCGACAGGGAGCGCGCCGAGCCGGACAGGAGGCCGCCGGCGCGCCCCGTACCGCCCCTACCGCCCTCTCACATCCGCCTCAGCTGCCACAGCCGCCAAATGCCCGTGCCGTCCGACAGGTACTGGGCGCCGGAGATGGACTTCGTGCTCACCGCGTAGTCCTTCTTCTGCCACAACGGCACCAGGGGAACGTCCTCGGCGACGATGCGCTGGATGGCGCGGAAGTCCTCGGAGACGCGCCCCCGGTCGTCGTTCTTCTGGGTGGCGCGGATGAGCTTGTCGATGCGGGGGCTGGAGTAGCCGGTGTGCAGGGCGTTGCCCGCCCCCAGCAGCGGGGTGGTGAAGGTGTCGGGGTCGGGGAAGTCGGCCACCCAGCTGATGGTGTACGCGTCGTACGCGCCCCGGGCGTAGCCCTCCTGGAACTCCTTCCAGCCCACCCGGCGGGTGTCCACGCGGAACAGTCCCGTGGCCTCGAGCTGCTTCTTCAGCAGCGCCGCCTCCTCGTCCGTGGCGACGCCCTGCGAGTAGGCGAGGCCGAAGCGCACCGGCGCCGTCAGCCCCGCCCGGGCCAGGAGCCGGGCGGCGAGGTCCGTGTCGGGCTGGGGGTAGGCGTCGTAGAAGGACGTCGTGTGGCCCGTGATGCCCTGGGGGATGAGCGAGTACAGGGGTTCCACCGTGCGCAGATGGACGTCCCTGGCCAGTGCGCTGCGGTCGAGGACCGCCGCGATCGCCTGGCGCACCGCCTGGTCCTTCATCGGCGAGCCGCCGCGCAGGTTGAAGACGAGCGCGCGCATGGTGGCGGCGGTCGTCTCGCTGACTCGGAAGGCCGTCTCCGAGGGCGAGAGCCCCGCCAGGTCGGCGGGCGGCAGCTGGCGGCCGACAACGTCGAGGTCCCGGCGCTGCCAGGCCTGCGCCAGCCGGGCCGGGTCGGCGAAGTACCGCACCGTCACGTCGCTCCCTTGCCGCTTCATCGCGCCCTGGTAGCGCTTGTTGGGCTTCAGCTCCGCGCTCGCGCCCGCCGTGTAGGCGTCGAGGAGGTACGGGCCGGAGCCGTCCACGGTGGTGCCGGTGCGCAGCCGGTTCGCCGGGTAGGTCCGGTGGTCGACGATCGCACCGCCACCGGTGGCGATCTTGAACGGGAAGGTGGCGTCCGGCACCTTCAGCCGGAAGGTCACCGTGTCGCCGTCCGCCGGGGCGTCGACCGAGCGCAGGGTCTCCACCAGCGACTCCGGGCCCTGCGGGGACTTGATGCGCATGATGCGGTCGAAGGAGAACTTCACGTCGGCCGCCGTCAGCGGGTGCCCGTTGGAGAACGTCAGGCCGGGCCGCAGCTCGCAGACGTAGGTGCGTAAGTCGTCGCCCGAGAAGCCGCACCGCCGTGCCGCGTCCGGCACCGGGGTGCTGGAGCCGGGGGCGTAGGTCAGCAGCGACTGGTAGATGTTGCTGTAGAGCGCCCAGGAGCCCGCGTCGTAGGCGCCCGCCGGGTCGAGCGTGCTGACCGTGTCGGTCGTGCCCACGCTGATCGGTCTTTGGCCGGATCCACCCCCCTCCGTGAACCCACAGCCGCCGACGGCTGCCGTCAGCAGCGCCGCCAGACCTACCGCACCCACCCGATTCCGTACACCACGCATCGCCTGCGCCCCTCCCGCCCAGTGATGCGCATCACGGTAAACACACGAACGTGCGTACGTCCTGGGAATCGGCCAAGTGATCGCCGACCGGGGGCGGAAGGAGCCCGGAGCGTCCGTTATGAGCTGCGCCGCAACGCCCGTACGCCACGCAACCCGATGATCCCGACAGCCGTCCCCAGAAGAAACGAGGTGATCGCGAGCAGCAGATGCACCCAGAAGTACGCGGTCGGATCACCGGAGTCGTCGAAGGCGAGCCCGCTGCCGTCCTTCCAGAGGTTCTTGACGAAAGTGATCCAGATGAACCAGCTCCACACCCCGAAGGCGAGCAGGAACCAGGACACGGGACGCGAGAGGGTCGCGGGGGTTCGGGGGGCGGCATCCCCGGAAGACTTCACCATGGGTTTCAGTATGCGTTTAGCCGCCCGCACTGGTCCTATCGGGTCCTCGACGCGGGCCCGCCGTGAGGCGCCGTCTTCCCTCACGGGGCGTAGAGGTACGTTCACCAGCGTGCCGACGAAGACATCACCTCCGCCGCGTTCCGCCGCGCGGTACTCCGCGACGCGCCGCCGACGCTCCCGCACCGCCGTCACCACCGCCGCCGCGCTGGCGGCCGGTGCCTCGCTGCTGCTCCCCCTGGCGGTCGCGGCCCCGGCCCTGGCCGCCCCGACGCCGAACCCGAGCTCCAGCGCGAGCCCGGACGCCGACGGCAAGGGCAAGCCCCCCAAGCTGCCCCCCAAGCAGCCGCCGGCCAGGATGTCCACGGTGGGCGGCGAGCTGCTCGGCAAGCCCGGCACCCAGGTCCGGCCCGAACCGGGGGCGCCCGCGCTGCCGGAGGAGCTCAGCGGCGACTCCTGGCTCGTCGCCGACGCCGAGTCCGGCGAGATCCTGGCCGCCCGCAACGCCCACTGGCGGCTGCCCCCGGCGTCCACCCTGAAGATGCTCTTCGCCGACACCGTGCTGCCGAAGCTGCCCAAGAACGAGCAGCACCGGGTGCGGCCGGCGGAGCTGGAGGGCATGGGCGAGGGCAGCAGCGCCGTGGGGATCAAGGAGGACTCGTCGTACTCCGTCCACGACATGTGGCTGGGGGTGTTCCTCCGTTCGGGCAACGACGCGGTGCACGTGCTGTCCTCGATGAACGGCGGCATCGCCCGGACCGTCAAGGACATGCAGGCCCACGCCGACGACCTCCAGGCCTTCGACACCCACGTCGTCACGCCCGACGGCTACGACGCCGACGGCCAGGTCTCCAGCGCCTACGACCTGACGCTCTTCGCGCGCTCGGGCCTGCAGAAGGCGGACTTCCGCGAGTACTGCTCGACGGCCACCGCGCAGTTCCCGGGCGAGGAGAAGCCGGGCAAGAAGCGCGAGACGTTCCCCATCACCAACACCAACCGGCTGCTCACCGGTCAGGGCGTGCCCGCCTACAAGGGCATGGCGGGCGTGAAGAACGGTTCCACCACCAACGCCGGCAACACCTTCACCGGCGTCGCCCAGCACGACGGCCGCAAGCTCCTGGTGACGGTCATGAACCCCGACATCAAGGAGCCCAACCAGGTCTACAAGGAGACCGCGAAGCTGCTGGACTGGGGCTTCGAGGCCGCGGGCCACGTCAAGCCGGTCGGCATGCTCGTGACCCCCAAGGGCGGGACCGACAAGCCGGGCGGGAGGACGGCCGGGCAGGGCGGGGAGAGCGCCCAGGCGTCGGTCGCCGGAAGCGGCGGAGACGGCATGTGGACGGCGGTCGGCCTCACGGGCGCGGCGCTGGCCCTGCTGGCGATCGCGGGCTTCGTGGTCAACCGCCGCCACCCGCTGCCGGCCCGGGCCCGGCACCGGTCCCCGGCCGAGCCGGGGCAGGACCGGAAGCCCGGGACGCCGGTGACGCCCGAGATGTCGGTGACGCCGACGACGCCGGTGACGCCCGAGACACCGGGGGCTCCCCCGAAGCCGGACCACAAGCCGGGTGCCCAGCCTGGCGACAAGCCGGACGCCAGCTGAGCTACACCTCGCCCTGTGCCGCCTCGGCGGACTCGGCGGACGTACTGGCGGACCCGTCGGATGTCTCGGCGGGTCCGTTCGTCGCCGTCCACGCGGCGCAGTAGAGCGTCAGCTTCGCCGTGAAGTTGATCCACAGCAGCAGGGCGACCGGCGTGCCGAAGGCCCCGTACATGCTCCTGGCCGCCACGCCCTGCAGATAGCCGCTCAGGACGAGCTTGAGCACCTCGAAGCCGACCGCTCCGATCAGCGCGCCCGCCACGAGCCGGCGCCGGCTGGGGTGCACTCCGGGCAGCCGGGACAGCACGAACACCATCATCAGGAAGTCGGCGAGGACGGCGGCGCCAAAGCCCGCCGCCGTCAGCAGAGCGCCGACCCCGCCGAGGCCTGCCTGGTCGACCACCCAGCCCGCCGCGGCCGACGCGAACGCCGAGCAGGCGGCCGACAGCAGGAAGACCCCGCCCAGGCCCACCAGCAGGACCGCGTCCTTGATCTTGAGCAGTATGGGGTTGCCGGGGCCCTCCTCCAACTCCCACACCGCCCGCAGGCACTCGCGCAGCGAGCCCACCCAGCTGATGCCGGTGAACAGCAGCAGGGCGCCCGCGACGAGGCCGATGGTGCCGGCGTTCTCGGTGAGGCCCCTGAGGTCGAGGCTGTCGGCGAGGCCGGGCACCTGCTCGGCGATCCGCCGCTCGAGGTCACGCGTGCGTGCGTCGCTCAGCGTGGCGGCCGCGACCGCCGTGCCCAGGGTCAGCAGCGGGAAGAGGGCGACGAAGCTGGTGAAGGTGATCGCGGCGGCGAGCCGGGTCCACTTCACCCGGTCGAGGGTCTCGTACGAGCGCCACGCGTGCGTGCGCATGACCTTCGTGAGGAGGGTGCCGATCAGGGGCAGCCGGGTCAGCCAGTCCATGATCGACCTTTACCATTCCCCGGACGGGCGTACGCCTCACCCGGACGGGTGAAACGGAGTGATGTCGCGGCGTACGGGCGCGCTCAGCGGGAGGGCGCCTGCGGGCGCGCCTGGCCCGCCTGGTCCGTATGTCCCGCCTGGTCGGTCTGCCGCGGCACGCCCGGGGGTGGATGTTCCCCGTCAGTCCGTCCGAAAGGGAAATCACGCTCCAGCCGCCATACGCCGTCCGCGCCCTGCTCATACAGCGCGAAGCCGTTGACGGTCCAGGCCGCCTCGTAGTCCGCGAGCTCCTCGAAGGCCCGGTCCATGGCCTCCTCGGGGATGCCGTGGGCGATCGTGACGTGCGGGTGGTAGGGGAACTGCAGCTCGCGGGCCACCGGCCCGGAGGCGTCCCGCACCCGCTTCTGCAGCCAGGCGCAGGACGAGGAGCCCTCGACCACGTTGACGAAGACGACCGGCGACAGCGGCCGGAACGTACCCGTCCCGGACAGGCGCATCCGGAACGGCCGGCCCTCGGCCGCGACCTCGGCGAGGTGGTCCTCGATCGCGGGCAGCGACGAGGCGTCCACCTCGGTGGGCGGCAGGAGGGTGACATGCGTGGGAATGCCGTGGGCGTGCGGGTCGCCGAAGCTCTCGCGGCGCTTCTGGAGGAAGCTTCCGTACGGCTCCGGGACCGCGATCGAAACGCCGAGCGTTACGGTCCCCACTGCGTTCTCCCTCCTGTGCGCCTGTACGTCCCCGTGGTCAGTGTGACGGCTGGGCCGCGTCCACTGCCAGATCACCTGGTCCTGCGCCGCCCGGATCACGGCCCCGACGTGCACGGAAGCCGCCGAACCGTATCCGGATGGCTCAGTGCTTCGCGGGCAGGAAACCCATCCTGTCGTAGGCCTGGGCCAGCGTCTCGGCGGCGACGGCACGGGCCTTCTCCGCGCCCTTGGCCAGGACGGCGTCCAGCGTCTCCGGGTCGTCGAGGTACTCCTGCGTACGGGCGCGGAAGGGGGTCACCCACTCCACCATGACCTCGGCGAGGTCGGTCTTGAGCGCGCCGTAGCCCTTGCCCTCGTACTTCTGCTCGAGCTCGGCGATCGTGGTGCCGGTGAGCGTGGAGTAGATGGTGAGGAGGTTGCTGACGCCCGGCTTGTTCTCGGCGTCGAAGCGGATGACCGTGTCGGTGTCGGTGACCGCGCTCTTGATCTTCTTCGCGGAGACCTTGGGCTCGTCCAGCAGGTTGATCAGACCCTTGGCCGTGGCCGCCGACTTGCTCATCTTGGCGGACGGGTCCTGCAGGTCGTAGATCTTCGCCGTCTCGCGGACGATGTGCGCGGCCGGCATGCGGAAGGTCTGGCCGAAGCGGCCGTTGAAGCGCTCGGCGAGGTCGCGGGTCAGCTCGATGTGCTGGCGCTGGTCCTCGCCCACCGGCACGGAGTCGGCCTGGTAGAGGAGGATGTCGGCCACCTGCAGGACCGGGTAGGTGAACAGGCCGACGGTGGTGCCCTCGGCGCCCTGCTTGGCGGACTTGTCCTTGAACTGCGTCATGCGGGAGGCCTCGCCGAAGCCGGTGAGGCAGTTCATCACCCAGGCGAGCTGCGCGTGCTCGGGCACGTGGCTCTGGATGAACAGGGTGCAGCGGTCCGGGTCCAGGCCGGCGGCGAGCAGCTGCGCGGCGGCGATGCGGGTGTTCGCCCGCAGCTCCTTCGGGTCCTGCGGGACCGTGATCGCGTGCAGGTCGACGACCATGTAGAAGGCGTCGTGGGTCTCCTGCAGGGCCACGTACTGACGGACGGCACCGAGGTAGTTCCCGAGGTGGAACGAGCCTGCGGTGGGCTGGATACCGGAGAGAGCGCGCGGACGATCAAGGGCCATGCACACATTCTCTCAGGTGCTGAACCGGACTCGGCTCAGCGGTGCGTAGGCGGGTGTAGAAAGGCGTCAGCAGCATGCCCCGAACCCCCTACAGCAGGAACGGAGCACACGTTGACAGCCACGGAACGCAGCATCGCCGCCGCCGAGGAGTACAGCGCGCACAACTACCACCCGCTCCCGGTCGTGGTCGCGACCGCAGAGGGCGCGTGGATGACCGATGTCGAGGGGCGCCGCTACCTCGACATGCTCGCCGGCTATTCGGCGCTGAACTTCGGCCACGGCAACCGCCGGCTGATCAACGCGGCCAAACAGCAGCTCGACCGGGTGACGCTGACGTCGCGGGCCTTCCACCACGACCGGTTCGCGGAGTTCTGCGCGGAGCTCGCGCAGCTGTGCGGCATGGAGATGGTGCTGCCGATGAACACCGGCGCGGAGGCGGTCGAGACGGCCGTGAAGACCGCCCGCAAGTGGGGCTACCGCGTCAAGGGCGTGCCCGACGGGCGCGCGAAGATCGTCGTCGCCGAGAACAACTTCCACGGCCGGACGACGACCATCGTCAGCTTCTCCACGGACCCCGAGGCGCGGGCGGACTACGGCCCGTACACCCCCGGCTTCGAGATCGTCCCCTACGGCGACCTCGCGGCGCTGGAGGCGGCGGTCGACGAGGACACGGTGGCGGTGCTGCTCGAGCCCATCCAGGGCGAGGCGGGCGTGCTGGTGCCCCCGCCCGGCTATCTGGCGGGCGTACGGCGGCTGACGAGCGAGCGGAACGTCCTCTTCATCGCCGACGAGATCCAGTCCGGGCTGGGCCGGACCGGCCGGACGTTCGCCTGTGAGCACGAGGGCGTGGTCCCGGACATGTACGTCCTGGGCAAGGCCCTGGGCGGCGGCGTGGTCCCGGTGTCCGCGGTCGTCTCCTCCCGCGCCGTCCTCGGCCTCCACCGCCCCGGCGAGCACGGCTCCACCTTCGGCGGGAACCCGCTGGCGTGCGCGGTGGCCCTGGAGGTCATCGCCATCCTGCGCTCCGGCGAGTACCAGGAGCGCGCCACCGAACTGGGCGAGCACCTCCACCGCGAGCTGGGCCTCATGACGGGCGCCGGCGCCGTGACCGCCGTCCGCGGCCGCGGCCTGTGGGCGGGCGTCGACATCGCGCCGGAGGTCGGCACGGGCCGCGAGATCTCGGAGCGCCTGATGGCACGCGGCGTGCTCGTGAAGGACACCCACGGCTCGACGATCCGCATCGCCCCGCCGCTGGTCATCAGCAAGGAGGACCTCAACTGGGGGCTGGAGCAGCTCCGCGCGGTGCTGGAGGGCTGACGGGCCGCCGGAGGCCGCCCGCGGGGTCCGGGCTTCCCGCCCGGGCCCCGCGGGCGGGAAGCCGGATCAGGGCAGAGCGATCAGGCGCAGCACTGTGATGACCAAGATCTGCGGATTCGGGCTCACCTCGTACCGGATGATCGCCACCCCGCCGATCGCGGCGTCCCGCCGGTTCCGACCGTCTCCGACGGCTGACGATCCACACTGGTACGGATCGGCTCGCAGGGCCGCCATGCCGTTGTTGAATGCCTTCTTCCGCTCCGGCGGAATCGTGTCCCTCCCGGCCCGGGCCTCGTCGGTCCAGGCCACACGGAATTCACTCAACCGGCGCTCCTCCAGGCGTCATCGCTCTCGTTGTCGAACGTCACTCCCGAGAAGTCGCCCGCTTTGACACGGTCGACCACGTCGGCTTCGGCGGCGTCCTGCTCGGCGGGGATCCGCATGGCCCAACGGGCCAGCAACAGCGGGAGGTCGGCGGCCTCGGCGTGCTCGACCTCGGCGTTGAACTCGTCCCGCTGCCGCTCGGGCAGAGCCTCCCGGATGCCCAGGATCGTCGACGGTAGTTCGACGGGGCCACCCGTCATGTGCATCACGAACGACTTCGCGCGGGCCATCTTCGCCACTCTCCTCGACGCTATGGGGCCGGTGTGTGCGCGATCGGTACTCCTGGCGCATGAGCATCAAGAGGTACCACTCGGAAGTACACGGTATCCGGCGGCTGCGGCCGGTTCACTCGAACGGCGGACGCTGCCTGTGCGCTTTCCTCGCCGATAACTGTCAGTGGCGCTCGGGTGCTCAGCGGGCCCGTGCAGGGGTGAGCAGGGTGCCGGACCTCTTGACGTGCCGGGTGACCGGCGTGGTCTCGGCACCCCGTATGCCCGGCAGTGCGCCGACGCGCGTGGCGAGGTAGTCGTACAGCGCGTCGGCGTCCCGGACGACGACGACCGCCATCATGTTGGCCGGCCCGGTGACAGCCGCGGCGTACGCGACCTCGGGGTGACCGGCGAGGGCCTCGGCGACGGCGGTGAGCTCGCCGGGCGCGACGGTCAGCCACAGCACGGCCTCCTGGGTGAAGCCGTAGAGCGCCGGGTCGATGTCGATCTCGAAGTACAGCACCCCGGCGGCGCGGAGTTCGTCGATCCGGCGGCGGACGGTGGACTCCGACCACCCCGTCGCGGCGGCCAGCTCGCCGACGGCGGCGCGGCCGTCCTTGGCGAGGGCGGCGAAGAGGCGGTCGTCCGCGGTGCCGGGCCGCACGTCGCGGGAGGGCGCGCCGGGCGCCGCGAGACGGGACAGCTCCTCGGCCTGCCGTGCGTCGAGCGCGGCGGTACGGCCCGGCCAGCCGCCCGCGCCGGCGACCATGCGCAGGATGCAGTGGGCGGTCACACCGGTGATCCGGGACGTCCTGGGCAGTCTGGACAGCAGCAGGCTGCCCTGGGCGGACCCGCCCCGGGCCCGGGTGATGCAGGTGATCTCGGTGCCGCCGGAGGCGAGCCCCACCCATGAGGTGTCCGCCCGCTCGACGAGCGCGGCGGCGATCTCGGCCGAGGCGCCGGGGACGCACTGGAGGCGCACGGCCCAGTCGACGAGGCCGAGGCTGCCGGCGTCCGGCATCCCGGTGACGCGGAGGACCCCGTCGGCGCGGAGGCGGTGGTAGCGGCGGGCGACCGTACGGTCCGAGACGCCGAGGACGGCGGCGATCCGGCTGAACGGGGCGCGCCCGTCGATCTGGAGGGCGTGCACCAACTGCCGGTCGAGGAGGTCGAGATCGCGTATGACGGAATCCACCGGAAAACGCTATCCGATGTCGCATTCCGTCAGGGCGGGCCCGGTTGAGGACGAGGGACGACCGGCCCGGTGAGAGTCCTCGGCATGACGAACGCGAACACACTCGATACGCATGCGAACACGCTCGATCCCGTCGCGAAGACGGCCCTTCTCACCGCCGCCATGCGGGCGCGGGAGTCGACGAGGGCCGACGCCCTCTTCCACGACCCGCTGGCCGCGAAGCTCGCGGGGCCCTCGGCCATGGCCCTGCTCGAGACGGTCGGCGACGTGGCGGCGATCCCGGTACGGACGCGGTTCTTCGACGAGGCGATCGGGGGTGCGGTGGGCCACGGGGGTCCTCGCCAGCTCGTGATCGTCGCGGCGGGAATGGACACGCGCGCGTACCGGCTGGGTCTGCCGGACGATGTGACGGTCTACGAACTGGACCGGCCGGAGCTTCTGGACCGCAAGGAACAGCTGTCGGCCTGGGTCGCGCCGGCCTGCCGCCGGGTGGCGGTGGGCGTCGACCTCGCGGCGGCCGGCTGGGAGAAGGCCCTGGCGGGCGCGGGGTTCAGGGCGGACCTGCCCACGTGCTGGCTGGTGGAAGGGCTCACGCAGTATCTGCGGGAGCCGGACGTGCGCGCCCTGTTCGAGCGGATCTCGGCACTCTCCGCGCCCGGCAGCCACCTGCTGACCGACTTCGTGGCCGCGAAGCTTCTCGCCGCCCCGGAGGCCCGGCCGATGCTGGAGCGGATGGAGGAGTGGGGCTCGGCATGGCACTACGGGGCGGACGATCCCGGAGCGCTGCTCTCGGAGCACGGCTGGAAGGCCGAGGTCCGGTCGTTCGCCGGGGTCGGAGAGGAACTGGGGCGGCACGTGGAGGGCGGCCCCGGGATGTCGGGGTGGCTGGTGCACGCCCTCCGTTAGAGCGTCCGGTACGCACCCTTCACTAGAGGATCACGTGCGGGACGAAGCGCGCGTACTCGTCCGTGATCAGGCCCGAGGACTCGCGGATGCCGAGGCCGGCGGACTCGTCGCCGACCACCCAGGCGCCCAGGACGACGTGGTTGCCGTCGAAGTCGGGGAGCGCGGCGAGCTCCTGGTAGCAGCAGGGCTCGTCGCGGACGACCGGTTCGGCGCCGGGGGCGTGGAGGGTGACGCCGGCGCCCTCGCGGCCGAGCAGCGGCTTGGCGGCGTAGCCGTTCGTACGGGCCAGCTCGCGCGGGCCGTCGAGGTAGGCGGGGAGAAGGTTGGGGTGGTCGGGGAAGAGCTCCCAGAGGATGGCCAGCAGGGCCTTGTTGGAGAGCAGCATCTTCCACGCGGGCTCGATCCACAGGGTCGAGCCCGTGCCGCCGCCGTTGTCGAGCGTGTCCAGGGCCTGGGGGCCGAAGTCGTCGGTGGCCAGCCACTCCCAGGGGTAGAGCTTGAAGCAGGACCGGATGAAGCGGAGCTTCTTGTCGACGAAGCGACCCGAGAGCCGGTCCCAGCCGATGTCCTCCATGGAGATGGCCTCAGTGGTGATGCCGGCCTGTTCGGCGGTCTCCTGCAGGTACGCGACCGTCATCAGGTCCTCGCCCAGCTCGTCCCCGGCCGAGTGCGCGAAGTGCACGGGCGCGCCGGGCGGCAGGAGGGCGGCCTGGCGCCTCCAGGCATCGACGAGCCGCTCGTGGAGGGAGTTCCACTGGTCGGCGTGCGGAACGTCGGCGAAACGTTCCTCCATCCAGAACCACTGCGGTCCGGCGGCCTCCACCAGGGAGGTGGGTGTGTCGGCGTTGTACTCCAGCATCTTGGCCGGGCCGCCGCCCGGGCGGCCGTCGTAGCGCAGGTCGAACCGCCCGTAGAGGGTGGGCAGCTCCGCACGGCGCTGCCAGGACTCGGCGACCAGGTACTTCAGGCCGGGATCGGTGATGCCGAGGTCGGCGAAACGGTCGTGGTCGACGATGTGCGCGGCGGCCTCCAGGCACATCCCGTGCAACTCCTCGACGACCTCCTCGAGCGCCTCGACCTCGGGGAGGGTGAAGGAGTAGTACGCGCTCTCGTCCCAGTAGGGACGCAGCGAGCCGTCGGGCTGACGAGCAAGGGGGTAGATCAGCCCCTGCTCCTCGACGATCTCCTGCCAGCCGGGCCGGGGGGATATGCGGTGACGCTGCATCGCTCTGCGCTCAGCCGCCGCTCGAGCCGCCGTGGGAGGACGACGACGAACAGCCGAAGCCGCCCCGGTCGACGGCCTGGCTCTTGCTGAACGTGCCACGGTCGGCGAATCCGCCGTTGTTCGAATTGGAGGAGCCGTAGTACCAGCGCGCGGAGGAGGAACCGCCGCCGCTGGAGCCGGAGCTGGAGCTGGAGCTCGAGGACGTGGAGCTGCCGCTCTTCTTGCAGGCCTTGGAGTCGAGGACCTTGTATCCCCGGCTCACGTCGTAGCTGTTCGGGTCGACGCAGCGCTTGTCCGGTTCCGAACCGCAGGCGGTGAGCGTGGCGGCGAGCGCGCCCATGCCGCCGAGTATCACGGTGCTGGAACGAAGTCGCCTTCGTGTCTTCTGTGGCTTGTGTGCCATGTGTGGGACGCCCCCGTCGCGGATGAAGTCCACACACCCTAAGCCGCCAGTCGGCGAGGGCGGTTTCCGGCCGGTCCCGGCTCGGTCACAGGATTGTCAGGGCACGGTCACGGGGTTGCCAGGAACACGGTCAAAGGGTTGCCAGGAGACGGAATTGTCAGTGGCGCCCTGCATCATCGAGCCATGACCGAGTCTTTCGCCGACGCCGCCACCCTGCACGACCTGGCCCGTGCCCACCTGCCCGCCGACGCCGCCGAGCGCTGGATCGCCGGGCTGCGCCCGGCGGCCCGCCTGAGGGCCGCGTCCGGTTCCGACCCGGTCGTCGGCCGCCTCGGGGGCCTGCCCCGGCTGCCGGACGACGTGGAGTGGCCGGTATGGGACGGCCACGGCCCCCTCGCCTTCGTCGCCTCCCTGGACTGCGCCGCGCTGCCGTCCGACGCCCTCGACATCGAGCTGCCTGCGGACGGCACGCTGAACTTCTTCTACTTCGACGGCCAGATCGACGACGGCGACGCCCTGGTCAACCCGGGCGAACCGGAAACCCTGGCAGGCGCGCGCATCATCTACGTCCCCGCCGGCACCCCGACCGCCGAACGAGCAATGCCGGAGGACTTGCTCGAGGGCCTGGTCGAGGAACTGGAGGACGTGGAGGCCTACCGCGAGGTGCCGCTGACCGCCGTGATCGAGGCGACCGTCTCCGACTCCTACGACGACACGGCGTTCCCTGAGGAGTTCCGGAACGCGCTCTGGGACCTCGCGGGCAACGCCTGCCACCGCGTGGGCGGCCACGCGACCGCCGTCCAGAACCCGGTGGACCACGAGATCGCCCACGCCGTGCTCGGCGGCAAGGTCGCCTGGGGCGAACCCGCCATGGACGAGGAGGCCCGCCGCTGGACGCTGCTGGCCCAGTTCGACTCCGACCACCGCGCCCAGATGATGTGGGGCGACACCGGCTGCCTCTACTGGCTCATACGCCCCGAGGACCTCGCCGAACGCCGCTTCGACCGAGCGATGTTCACCTGGCAGTGCTGCTGAGTCGTTCGACGAACCGGGCCCAGGCCCCGGCCGGGAAGACCAGGACGGGGCCCGAGGGGTTCTTACTGTCGCGGACGGGGACGAGGCCGCCGGGTATGTTGTCGGCGATTTCGAGGCAGTCGCCTCCCCCGCCATTGCTGTAAGTCGACTTCCGCCATTTGGCGATACTCAGGTCGGCACGATTTTTCTGCATGTGCTGAAGTCCTCCATCGCCCTTTCAAGCCAAGCGGTTGACGCGGTCGGGGAAAGCGCCGAAGCGTGCACGAGATCGTATCGATGGGAGTGTCGTGCCGTTGCGGCGCTATCTTCCACCAACTCGCTGTGGTGGTCGCCTTCCAGGTAGGCCACATCCGGACCGCTGCGGAAGGAGAGCAGCGTCAGCGACCCGCCGAGGGCGGAGTGGGCGCCTGCCTCGAACGGCATGACCTGCACTTCGATATTCGGGGCCTCGGCCGCTTCCCTTACCCGCGCCAGCTGTTCGTACATAGCCGCCGAGCCACCGATCGGGCGACGCAGTACCGCCTCGTCCAGCACCACCCACAGGAGAGGAGGGTCTTCCCTCGCAAGGATGGCCTGCCGGTTGAGTCGAGCGACTACCTGCTCCTCGATCTCGTCCGCAGCACGCCACGGCTGACCAAGTCGCAGCACCTCTCGCGCGTACGCTTCGGTTTGCAGCAGACCCGGCACCACGTGCGCCATGTATTTGTGCATGGCAGAGGCCCTTGCCTCGTACTCCACGAATTTCTGCGCCCAGTTCGGAAACGGCGTCCGCCTGGCGTGCTCCCACAAGTCGGACAGATCGCCGTCCGCGCCCAGCAGCACGTCCAGCCGCTCCGAGACAGCCTTCGTCGGCATCTCCTTCCCCAGTTCGAACTGGGCGATCCGGCTGTGTGCGATGGGAATCTTGTCGCCCAACTCCCGTTGCGTCATGGACGACCGCATGCGGAGCTTGCGCAACTTCGCTCCGTACAACGCTGTCAGCGACGTCGATGGATCGAGTTCCTTGGGTGCGGGCACTGTTGCCACCTGTTTTCGCGTCGGAAGGCCGAAAACCGTTACCCCTGGTGAGCGTAGCTCCACGCCCCGATGCTGGGAACCGAAACCGGAGTGCACACACCACGACCGAGGTACCCACCCATGCCCAATCCCCAGCCGGCCGACGCCGATGTGATCCGCCAGACCGCTGCCCGCGTGGCGGTGGAGTTGCACGATGCGTTGCGCGCGCACGGACACTCGGTCCAGGTCGTGCCCGAGCCGCCGTCGTACGGGCAGCCGTACGTGACGTTCCTCAGTCCGCTGCGGGAGGACGAGGCGCGGCTGATCACCGCCGCGCTCGCGGCGTATTCGGGGGCGCGGGAGTCCGGGCAGCCCTGCGGGGAGTGCCGGTCGATCAAGCAGGAGTGGGCCACGGCCCAGCGTGGGGGCGACCGCGAGGGCGCGGCGGCGTTGGCGTGGAGCATGGGGCTGCACCAGCGGCGAGCGCACACCTGATCGGGCGGTAACCGTACGGGTGTTGGAGTGGCGGAACGGGCTGTTCAGGCACGCTCGCGCAGTACGTTTGCGCACAAGCGACCCCCCACGCTGGCGGCAACCGGCGGAGGGGGTCTACACCCGCCAGGAGTCAGGACCTCCCTTAGATGCTCAGGCATGTTAGCGCTCCGGCGCATTCCTCCACCCAGGTTCCGAACGAGATCATCCGCCACCCCCGCCTCTCCGCCGAGGCCGTCCGCCTCCTCCTCTGGCAGCTCGCGCTCCCGCCCGGCGTTGACGTACCGCTCTCGGAGACCGCCAAGCGCGCGGGGATCAAGAAGACCGCCTTCACGCGCGCCAAGGGCGAGTTGATCGCCGAGGGCTACGTCCACGAATGGAAACGCCAGGGCGTCGCGGGCCGCTGGGCCACCCGGCAGCTGATCTCGAACACCCCCCTCACGGCGGAGGAAGCCGCGGCGGCGATCGATCGCCCACCGACTGCTCCAGAACCGGCCGTCGGTGAACCGACACCCCGGACCGTCGGCCGTCCCCAAGAAAACACTGAGGGGAACACTTCCCCACCTCCCCACCACCCGCTCGCCGAGCGAGGCGCACAGGCCCTGGCCCTCGTCACCCGAGGCGAGCGCCGCCTCCGCCTGTCGTCCCGCGACGTGCGCACCCTCGCCCCGCTCGTCGCCGAATGGCTCCAGCGCGGTGCGAGCCTGCGCGAGCTCCGCGACGAACTGACCTCCGGCCTCCCCGACCAGGTCCGCTCCGCGCGAGGGCTCCTCCGCAACCGCCTCCTGCGCAAGATGCCCGACCCGGCCCCCGAACCCACGCCCCCGCCGTCCCCGCTCCGCGCCTGCGCAGGCGGCTGCGGCCGCATGATCCGCCCTGCTGCAGGAGAGTCCCAATGCCGCGACTGCCGCTACGAGCTCGCCACCGCCGTACCCCACGACGACGCCTCCGGTGCCGTCGCCGCGACCAGGCGCGGCGTGGCCGCCATCCGGGAGGCCCTCAGCCCCCTCAGTCCCTGCGCGCCAGGCCTGTGAGGCCCACGACGGCCATGGTCGCCGTGAGCCACCCGGCCACTGTGCAGAAATAGGTGAGGTAGGCGAATTCCCTACCGTGAGGTGCGGCCGTGTTGGGCCCCCAGTACTCGGCCTGGTGCAGATTGAGCACAGGGATGGCGACATCGACGGCGTATGCCGCCGGCGCGAAGGCCGGGTAGCCCTTCTGCGGGTGGTCCGCAGTGGGCGTCGGCTGCGCTGGCGCCGGCTGAATCAGCGGAGGCTGGATCATCGGCGGCCGTGTCATCGTCGGCGGAGGCGGAGGCGGCGAAGGCAGCGGGGCCGGCGCAGCCTTCGCCGACGCAACGCTTCTGATCGGCATCACCAGGTCATCCTGCTGCTGGGCCCAACAAGAGGCGCCGAACACCACAGCCCAGATGGCGACAAGCAGGAAGCCCATACGCCCGGTCTTGAATCCGTAAGCAATGGTCCTGTCCAGGATCCAGCTCCCCAGCCGACGCGGTCGGAGGAGTTTGCCATGCTTGCGCTTGTCTCGGCGGCGGGCAACGGAAATCTGTCGAGCCTCCGTGTCCTGCCCCATCTGCTTGTAGACACGCGCCAGTTGTTCATAGGGCTGAGCGGCGAACACTCCAGGCGACGACTTGGTTCTCTCTATATGGCCGCAACGAATCCAGCTCAGCCGCTGTTCGTATTCGGCCCGGTTCCTGCCGCCGAAGCCGTCGTAGGTGAAGCCGGCCATCTGCAGCCCGCCCTCGCCGGGCCACCAGGCGCGCGGGCGGCACACGTCGTCCCAGTTGTCCTCCACACGATGCGCCGACGCTCTCTCGAGGATCACCTTTCCGCGCACCTGTGAGACCGGAAGCCAATGCAGTTCGTCCGTAATACGCGCCCCGGTCGCGTCCAGAGCGGTGTGCCGGGCGGCCATCTCGAGCGTCACGATGCGAAGCGCGCCGTTGATCCGCGCACCGACGAGCCGTACCGTTCCCCGCACCCGCAACGGTTTGATGTGTCCAGTGGTCTCGTTCCTGTCGCCCAGGCACAGGTGCCCACCCACCTGAATCCCGTCGGCGATCAGCGCATTGTGGTGCCTGTCGACGCCCGTGAGCTGGGCGTAGGAGCAGTCCAGCCGGCCCGCTACGGTGGCCGAACGCAGGGATACCGGCCCCTCGGCGATCAAGCTGTGCAGACTCAGATCCCCCCGCATCACGGCCCGGTCGGCGTTCAAGGCCTCGCCATGAGGTGTAGCGGGGGCGATCACCGCCCTGCCGAACGACACGCCCCCCTTGATGTCGGTGCCGCCCAGCCGTACGGCACCCCCCGCCCGCAGGTACCGGAACAGGGCCTTTCCGCCCACCTTCATCCCGTCGGCGATCACCACCTCCCCGTCACCGTTCGTACCGGTGAACCGGGCACGTGAGAAATCGAGCTGGAGCGCGATATCGGAGCCGAGCAGCCGCACCGCGCCCCTGGCCGTGAATTCCCTCAGAAACATTCCGCCACGAACAGTGAGACCGTCCGCTTCCACCGCGCACCCGTCGGTATTGGCGCGCAGAGAGTCAACGAACGAGAGATTCACCTGCCCCTTGATCTCCGCCCCCGAAAGAATCAGGGCGCCACCGGCCTTCATGCCCCTCAACGACACGTAACCATCGACCCTGATACCGGGGGCCACCAGAGCATCCCTGTCGGCGTCCGCTCCCAGAAACCGGGCCGCGACTCCATCCAGCTCACCCGCGATGCTCGCCTGCATCAACCGGACCGACCCGATCGCACTCCTGGCCTCCCTGAGGACGAGCCGTCCCCCGACTCTGACGTCGTCGGCCATCAGCGCGCTGCGGTACTTGTCGCACCCCAGGAACCCAGCCCCGGAGCACTCGAGGTCCCCCTTGATCTCGGCACCGCTCAGCCACACCGCGCCGGAAGCCCTGACGCACTCGAGCGACAGGTGCCCGTCCACCCTCACGCCGTCCGCGACCAGCGCGACGCCACCCTCGTCCACGTCCCTGAGCTCCGCCTCGGACACGCTCAGCTGGTCGGCGAACCGCGCACCGCTCAGACGCACCCCTCTCCGCCCGCCCTGCGGGGGCGGCAGAAACCTCGAGCTGGTCAGCTCCAAAGACGTCGCCCGGAGCTTCTCGGCGGTGAACCCGGCCATGTCGCAGTGCTCGAAACGGATCCGCAAGGCGGTGGCACGGTCGAGAGCTACGGGGGCGTCGAACGCACAGTCCTCCAGCACCACGTGGCGTTTCAGTTCCGCGGATTCCAGGTCGAGGGGCCCTAGAACGCGTGCCCCGCGCAGATGCACCCCTCTGGGGTACACCGTCTCTCCGTCGAGGATGATCTTCCGAAGGGCCGACGCGGCGATCGTGCGCTCATAGCCCCAAGCACGCATGTCAGCCCACGTCACGTGGCCCCGGGGCTCCAGGTCGAGCTTCCTCCCGCCTGCCACGCGCGCCCGGAGCCTCGCTTCCACCGTCAGTGGGGGCATATCTCGACCGTAGGACCGCCCCGCTCACCCCGCGAGCGGGGGACAGCTCCCCTTGGCCCCCTCACCCCACCGGGGGGAGGGATCTCACCAGCGTGTCCAGTACGCCCGCGAAGGCGTGGTCCGGCGGGGTGCCGTAGCCGGCGATCAGGCCGTCCGGGGCCTGGGGGCCGGGGGCCTCGGGGTGGCGGAAGCGGCTCAGGCCCGACAGGGCCAGGCCCTGCCAGGCGGCCGCCTTGAGGGTGTCGCGTTCGGTGCCCGGCGGGAGCTCCAGCACGGCGTGCAGGCCCGCCGCGATGCCGGTGACGCGGACGTGCGGGGCGCGCTCGGCGAGGACGGAGACGAGCTGGTCGCGGCGGCGGCGGTAGCGCAGTCGCATGGCGCGCAGGTGACGGTCGTACGCGCCGGAGTCGATGAACTCCGCGAGGGTGAGCTGGTCGAGGGCGCCCGTGCCGTACTCCCCCTGGCCCTTGACGGCCAGCACCTCGTCGACGAGGTGCTCGGGCAGCACCATCCACGCCAGCCGCAGCGCGGGGGCCAGGCTCTTGCTCGCGGTGCCGAAGTAGACGACGCGCTCGGGGTCCAGTCCCTGCAGCGCGCCGACCTGCTGCCGGTCGTAGCGGAACTCGCCGTCGTAGTCGTCCTCGAGGATCAGCCCGCCGGTGCGCGCCGCCCAGTCGACGACGGCCGCGCGCCGGTCCGGGTGCAGGGCCATGCCGAGGGGGAACTGGTGGGCGGGGGTGAGCAGCACCGCGCGTGCGGAGCGGTGGGCCGCCAGTTCCTCGACGCAGGTGCCGTGTTCGTCGAGGGGCAGCGGCGTGGAGCGCAGCCCGGCGCGGTCGACGGCGTTGCGGTGGAACCACAGCCCGTAGGACTCGACGCCCATCTCGCGTACGCCCCGGGCCTTCAGCACCCGGCTCAGGACGGACAGGCCCTGCATGAAGCCCGAGCAGACCACGATCCGTTCCGGGGTGGCGCGTACGCCCCGGGCGCGGGCCAGGTAGCCGGCGAGTACGGCCCGTAGCTCGGGCGTGCCGGCCGGGTCGGGGTAGCCGAGGGCGGAGTTGGGGGCGGCGGTCAGTGCGCGGCGGGCGGCCGAGAGCCAGGCGGCGCGCGGGAACGCGGAGACGTCGGCGGTGCCGGGCATCAGGTCGTAGGTCGGCCGGGACGTACGGGCGGGCCGCGGGCCGCGCGTGGGGGGCTTCGCGCGGGACGCGGCGGCGCGTGTCGCCACGCGGGTGCCGGAGCCCTGGCGGGCGGTGAGCCAGCCCTCCGCGACGAGGTCGCCGTAGGCCTCGGCCACGGTGTTGCGGGCGATGCCGAGGTCGGCGGCGAGGGTGCGCGAGGAGGGCAGCCGGGTGCCCGGGGCCAGCCGGCCCGTCCGTACGGACTCGCGCAGGGCGCGGGTCAGGCAGGCGCGTACGCCGCCGGGACCGGTGAGGTCGAGGTGCAGGTCAGTGCCGTAAGTGGCCCAATTTTCCGCCATGGAAATGGACCATATCCGTGGGCTACCCGAACCGTAGTGTCGTACCCATGACGACGAACGAGAACACGAACACCACCGGCGAGTACGTTCCCGAGCACACCCCCCGCCTGGTGCTGCCGAAGCTGGTCCCCGACTTCTACAAGGCGATGGTCAAGCTGGACCAGGCGGCGAACCAGGGCCTGGACCCGGTGCTGCTGGAGCTGGTGAAGATCCGCGCCTCGCAGATCAACCACTGCGCCTTCTGCCTGGACATGCACACCAAGGACGCCCTGGCCGCGGGCGAGAGCGTCGAGCGCATCATCCAGCTGAGCGCGTGGGAGGAGTCCAAGCACTTCTACACCGCGAAGGAGATCGCGGCGATCGAGCTGACCGAGGCCGTCACCGTCCTGACGGACGGCTTCGTACCGGACGAGGTCTACGAGCGGGCCGCCGCCCACTTCGAGGAGACGGAGCTCGCGCAGCTCATCTCCGCGATCATCGTGATCAACGCCTGGAACCGCATCGCCGTGACGACCCGCGGCGTCCCGGGCCACTACAAGCCGGGTTCCCTCAAGGGCTGACCCCCACGGTCATGGGGAGGGGGGTGCGCCGGAGGTCACAGGGGAACCTCCGACGCACCACCCTCGCCTGGCGCCGGCCCCTAGCGCAGCCAGGCCTTCCACACCTCCGGGTGCTTGTGCACCCACCGCTCGGCCGCCTTGTCGGCCGGCAGCTTGTCCTCGGCGATCATCTGCGCCACCTCGTTCTGGTCCGCCTTGGTCCAGTTGAAGTTCTTCAGGAAGCGGGCGGCCTTGCCGCCCTTCTTCGTGAACTCGGTGTTCAGGAACTTCTTCAGGGGCGTCGTCGGGTAGGCGCAGTCGATCGTGGACGGGTCGGCGGTGCCCTTCTCGGCGCAGGCGTCGGTGTACTTCGGGAGCTTCACCTCGACCATCGGCACCTCGTTGAAGAGCCACTGCGGCTCGTACCAGTAGGTCAGGAAGGGCTTCTTGTCCTTCGCGTACTGCTGGATCTGGGTGATCTGGGCGGCCTCGGAACCGGCGAAGACGACCTGGTAGTCGAGCTTCAGGTTCTTCACCAGCGCCTTGTCGTTGGTGACGTAGGACGGGGAGCCGTCCAGGAGCTGGCCCTTGCCGCCGCTCTCCGGGCCGCGCATCCGCCCGGCGTACTTGTTCAGGTTCTTCCAGTCCAGGACGTCCGGGTGGGCGTCGGCGAAGTACTTGGGCACCCACCAGCCGATGTGGCCGGTGACGCCCAGCTCGCCGCCGTCCGTCACGGTCTTCTTCTGCGTGACGTAACGCTTCTCCTGCTCCGGGTGGCCCCAGTCCTCCATGATGGCGTCGACACGGCCCTGGCTGAGGGCGTCCCAGGCGGGGACCTCGTCGACCTGGACGGTGTCCACGCGGTAGCCCAGCTCGTGCTCCAGCAGGTACGTCGCGACCGCCGCGTTGGCGCGGGCGCCGACCCATGACTGGACGGAGAGGGTGACCGTCTTCGTGCCCGCCGCGTTCGCGTAGGGCGAGGACTGCTTGGTCATGTCCGCCGCGCCGCAACCCGTGGCCGTGACGGCCGTGACGGTCGTCAGGCCGATGGCCGCGGCGGTGATCAGTGCTTTTCTCATGTCCGTCTCAGCCCTCCTTCGGCTTGGTCGGCTGGGTGACCCGGTCGAGCATCAGGCCCAGGCAGGCGATCGCCGTACCGGCCATCAGGCCGGTCGCCAGGTCGCCCTGGGCCAGGCCGAACACGACCTCGTAGCCGAGCGCGCCGCCGCCGACCAGGCCGCCGATGATGACGACCGACAGCACCAGCACCACGGCCTGGTTGACCGCCAGCAGCAGCTCCGCCCGAGCGAGCGGGAACTGCACCTGACGCAGCTGCTGCCCGCCCGTCGCGCCCAGCGAGCGGGCCGACTCGAGCGCCGCCGGATCGGCCTGGCGCAGACCCTGGCTGACGATGCGGACCACGGCCGGCAGCGCGTAGACGATCGCGGCCGCGGCGGCCGGCGCCCGGCCGATGCCGAACAGCGCGACGACCGGGATCAGGTAGACGAACTGCGGCATGGTCTGGAAGACGTCCAGAACCGGGCGCAGCAGCCGGTCCACGCGCGGGCTGCGGGCCGCGACGACCGCGACCGCGAAGCCCAGGACGAGCGTGACGACGACCGCCGCCAGCACCTGGGAGAGGGTGTCCATGGCCAGGTTCCAGCGGCCCAGCACGCCGATCGCGGCGAGTGAGAGGACCGCCGTGACCGTCGTGCGCCAGGTGCCGATCAGCCAGGCCAGGGCGGCCACGATCATCAGCGCGCCCCACCAGGGGAGGCCCTGCAGGCCGTCGCGCAGCGGGTCGAGGACCCAGCCGGTGTAGTGGGCGGCCCAGTCGGCCGTTCCCCCGATGCCGGGGATGCCGCTGTAGAGGTGGTCGACCATCCAGTCCTTGGCCTCGTTGACGGGGCCTGCGATCGCCACGGTCCAGCCGTCCGGCCAGGAGTTGGCGCCGACGAGGCGGCCGAGGGCTACGACCGCCGCGGCGGTTACCGCCCACGTGGTGAGCGTTCGGGTGCGGGTCCGTGGGTGGCTCTGTGCCCACCCGTTCCGCCCTGCGGAACGATTGCCCACAGAGCGGTGGCCCGCAGTCGTGCGGTCCAGCACGATCGCCAGCAGCACGATCGGGATTCCCGCTGCCAGGGCGCTGCCGACGTCTACGGTCGACAGGGCCTGGTAGACGCGGTCGCCGAGGCCGTCGGCGCCGATGACGGAGGCTATGACGGCCATGGAGAGGGCCATCATGATGCTCTGGTTGACGCCCAGCAGCAGTTCTCGGCGGGCCAGGGGCAGGCGGGCGGTCAGGAGGCGCTGGCGGCCGGTGGCGCCGAGGGAGTCGACGGCCTCCAGCACGCCCTGGTCCGTACCGCGCAGGCCCATCGCGGTGAGCCGCGCCATCGGCGGGGCCGCGTAGACGACCGTGGCCAGGACGGCCGGCGCCACGCCGATGCCGAAGACGAGGACCACGGGCAGCAGGTAGGCGAAGGCGGGCAGCGCCTGCATGGTGTCCAGTACAGGCCGCAGCGCCCGGAACGTACGGTCCGAGAGCCCGGCCGCGAGGCCCAGGAGCGCGCCGACGGCGACCGACGCCGCGACGGCGACGATCATCAGCGCGAGGGTGCGCATCGTCGGCACCCACATGCCCAGCAGCCCGCACACGGCGAACGAGGCGAGGGCGGTCACGGCCGCCCGTACGCCCGCCAGGCGCCAGGCGAGCAGCGACGCTCCCGCCGTGACCCCGGCCCAGCCGAGGGCGAGCAGCACGAGGTACACGCCGCGCACCGCCGTGATGATGGCGTTGCTGATGTGGCCGAAGAAGTAGAGGAAGAGCCAGTGGCCGTCGCGGTTGTCGATGATCCAGTCGTTGGCGCGGCCCAGGGGGCCGGCCAGGTCGACGGTCAGCGCGTCGGGCCAGGCGCCGCTGCCCCAGCGGGCCGCGGCGAACGGCGCCAGGACGGCGGTGACGGCACCGAGCAGCAGCAGCTTGCGGGCGGCCGGGCGGCGCAGGGCGGCGCGCAGCCGGCCCGGCGGAGCCACGGCCCGGGGCGGGACGGTGGTGGTGGCGGAACTCATGCGGCCGCCTTCTTCAGGGAGTGCACCCGGCCCGGTATCCGGTCCAGCCCCGCGACGATGCTCAGCAGTGACTTGAAGTCCACGATGCCCAGGCACCGCCCGGCGTCCACCACGCGCGCCGGGGCGCCCGTGCGGGCGACGGCCTCGATGGCGTCGGCGACGGTGGTGGCGGGGTTCAGCGCGGCTCCGGCCTCGGCCTCGCCGGCGCTGCGGACGGGGCGCATGGCGCGACGGACGGTGAGGACCTGCTCGCGCGGCACGTCCCGGACGAAGTCACGGACGTAGTCGTCGGCCGGGGAGCCGACGATCTCCTCGGGGGTGCCGCACTGCACGACGCGGCCGCCGCGCATCAGCGCGATGCGGTCGCCGACGCGCAGCGCCTCGCTGAGGTCGTGGGTGATGAAGACCATCGTGCGGCCCTCGTCGCGGTTGAGGCGTACGACCTCTTCCTGCATGTCGCGGCGGATCAGCGGGTCGAGGGCGCTGAACGGCTCGTCGAACAGCAGTACTTCGGGGTCGGCCGCCAGCGCTCTGGCCAGGCCCACGCGCTGCTGCTGGCCGCCGGAGAGCTGGCCGGGGCGGCGGGCCTCCAGGCCCGCGAGGCCGACCTTCTCCACCATCTCGGCGGCCTTGGCGCGGCGCTCGGCCTTGCCGACGCCCTGGATCTCCAGGCCGTAGGCGACGTTGTCGAGGACCGTGCGGTGCGGCAGCAGGCCGAAGTGCTGGAAGACCATGGCGGCGCGGTGCCGCCGCAGGTCGCGCAGGGCGCCCTTGTCCATGCCGCGCACGTCCTCGCCGTCGATGGCGATGGTGCCGGACGTCGGCTCGATGAGCCGGGTCAGGCAGCGTACGAGGGTGGACTTGCCGGAGCCCGACAGGCCCATGACCACGAAGCACTCACCGGGGCGGACGTCGAAGGAGACGTCGCGGACGGCGACCGTGCAGCCGGTCTTCTCGCGCAGCTCCTCCGGCGAGAGGTCCGCCAGGTCGCTGCCGGGCACGCGCTCGGCCTTGGGGCCGAAGACCTTCCACAGGTTGCGGACGGAGAAGACGGGAGCCGCCGTCTCCGGTTCGTTCCGGTCACTCGCCACGTGGGCGTTCAGGCTCTCGGCGTTCGTATCGACGGTAGGCATCTTTATGCCTCACCCCCTTGGGTAGCGGCCTCTGCCAGCAGTTCGGCGCACTTCTCCCCCACCATCAGCACACCGATCATCGGGTTCACGGCCGTCATCGTCGGGAAGACCGACGCGTCGGCGATACGGATACCGTCAAGGCCGCGAATGCGCAACTGCGGGTCCACTACGGCGAGTTCGTCGCCCGTGGCGCCCATGCGGCAGGTTCCGGCCGGGTGGTAGACGGTGTGCGCGACCTTGCGGGCGTACTCGCTGAGGTCCTCGTCCGAGGTGACCTCCGGGCCCGGGCAGACCTCGCGCTTGAGCCAGCCGGCCAGCGGCTGGGTCCTGGCGATCTCGCGGGCGAGGCGGATGCCGTCCACGAGCGTGCGGGCGTCGTAGTCCTCCTCGTCCGTGAAGTAGCGGAAGTCGAGGGCGGGCTTGACGGCCGGGTCGGCGCTGGTGAGGTAGAGCCGGCCGCGGCTGCGCGGCTTGGGGATGTTGGGGGTCATCGACACGCCGTGCTCGGGCTTCTCGTAGCCGAGCCGCTCGGGGTTGTCGGTGAAGGGGATCTGGTAGAAGTGGAACATCAGATCGGGTCCGTTCGCGGCCGGGTCGCGGCGTACGAACAGGCCCGCGTCCGAGTCCATCGCGGAGTTCTCCGGGATCGGCCCGTCCGTCTCCCAGACGATGACCGACTCGGGGTGGTCGAGGAGGTTCTCGCCGACGCCCGGCAGGTCGTGGACGACGGGGATGCCCAGCGCCTCCAGGTCGGCCCTGGGGCCGATGCCGGAGTGCATCAGCAGCCGCGGGGTGTCCACGGCGCCCGCGCACACCAGGACCTCGCGCGCGGCCTCCACGTAGACCTCCTCGCCCTCCTTGGTGCGGACGTGCACGCCCTTCGCCCGGGTGCCGTCCAGCTCCAGCCGGTGCGCCCAGGTCTCCAGCATCAGGTGGAGGTTGGGGCGGTCGAGGAAGGGGTGGAGGTAGGCGACGGAGGCGGAGGAGCGCTTGTTGTTCTCGGGGTGGTAGGCGAGGTCGAAGAAGCCCACGCCCTCGTGGAAGGGCTTGGCGTTGAAGCCCTCCACGCGCGGCACGCCGGCCGCCTCGCGCGCCGACTCGACGAAGTCGCGGGCGATGGCGTTGCGGTCCTTCTCGTCCACAGGAACGATGTTGTTGCGCAGCCGGGAGAAGTACGGGTCCATCGACTCCGCGCCCCAGCCCTCGGCGCCCGCCTGCTCCCACTCGTCCCAGTCGCCGGGCAGCGGCTTGAACGAGATGAGCGTGTTGTGCGAGGAGCAGCCGCCCAGGACACGGGCGCGGCTGTGCCGGATGTGGGAGTTGCCGCGCGGCTGCTCGGTGGTCGGGTAGTCGTAGTCGAGGTCGCCGCCGAGCAGGCCGAGCCAGCGGCGCAGGGTCAGGACGTCCTCGCGGTCGACGTCGGAGGGGCCGCCCTCGATGACGGCGACTCTGATGCCGGGGTCCTCGGTGAGGCGGGAGGCGATGACGGAACCGGCGGTGCCGCCGCCGATGACGACGTAGTCGTAGACGGGCATGGTGGGGGTGAACTCCTTCTGCGGCAGGAAACGTTCGCGCTGCCGCGGCTCCGCATCGCTGTGGTTCCGCGACGCCCACGGGGGCGGGCTGCTGCGCGTACGAAACGTTTCTGTACGTCTGTGCGTACGAGCAGGGGTGCTGCGGGTGTCAGCCCGCGAACCAGCGCACCGGCTTCGGCTCGAGGTTCTGGTAGACGTGCTTGGCCTCGCGGTACTCGGCCAGTCCGGACGGGCCGAGCTCGCGCCCGATGCCCGACTTGCCGAAGCCGCCCCACTCCGCCTGGGGCAGATAGGGGTGGAAGTCGTTGATCCACACCGTGCCGTGACGCAGCCGGCCGGCGACGCGGCGCGCCCGGCCCGCGTCCTTCGTCCAGACCGCGCCCGCGAGCCCGTACTCGGTGTCGTTGGCCAGCGCCACGGCCTCGTCCTCGGTGTGGAAGGTCTCCACGGTGAGGATGGGGCCGAAGGTCTCCTCGCGCACGACCTTCATCTCGCCGTGGCACAGGTCCAGGACGGTCGGAGCGTAGAAGTAGCCGGTTTCCGGGCGGACGTCGCTGGGCTCCGGACGCCTGCCGCCGCAGCGCAGCGCCGCGCCCTCGGCGAGCGCGTGGGTCACGTACGCCTCGGTCTTGGCGAGCTGCTGCGCGGAGACCAGCGGGCCGCACTCGACGCCCTTCTCGGTGCCCCGTCCCAGCCTGATCCGCTCGGCCCGGCGGGCCAGCTCGGAGACGAAGCGGTCGCGCACCGACTCCTCGATGATCAGGCGGGAGCCGGCCGAGCAGACCTGGCCGCTGTGGATGAAGGCGGCGTTGAGGGCCTGGTCGACGGCGGTGTCGAAGTCCTCGTCGCTCTCGCACGCGTCGGCGAAGACGACGTTGGGGTTCTTGCCGCCGAGCTCCAGGGCGACCTTCTTGACGGTCGGCGCGGCCGCCGTCATCACCTTGGTGCCGCTGGCGAGCCCGCCCGTGAAGGAGACGAGGTCGACGTGCGGATGCTCGGCGAGCCGGGCGCCGACGGGGTCGCCGCCGCCCGTGACGAGGTTGGCGACGCCGTCCGGCAGCCCGGCCTCGGCCAGCAGCCGCACCAGGTGCACGGTGGACAGCGGGGTGACCTCGCTGGGCTTGACGACGAAGGTGTTGCCGGCCGCCAGCGCCGGGGCGATCTTCCAGCTGGCCTGCAGCAGCGGATAGTTCCAGGGAGTGATCAGCGCGCAGACGCCCACCGGCTCGTGCACGACCACGCTGTGGACGGTGTCCGAGCCCGCGTCCACGACGCGCCCGGGGCCCTCGGCCACCACCAGGTCGGCGAAGTAGCGGAACGCGTCGCGCACGCAGTCGACGTCGACCCGGCCCTCTTCCAGGGTCTTGCCGGTGTCCCGGCTCTCGATCAGCGCGATCTCCTCGCGGTCCCGCTCGAGGAGCCCGGCCACCCGGCGCAGCAGCGCGGCCCGCTCGGCGACCGGAGTACGCGGCCAGGGGCCCGCCCCGTTGTCGAACGCGCGGCGGGCGGCGGCCACGGCGGCGTCGGTGTCCGCCACGCCGCCCTCGGAGACGGTCGCGAGGACCGTGGCGTCCGCGGGGTCGAGGACCTCCCGCTGCGCCCCGGACGCGGCGGCGCGCCACACCCCGTCGACGTGGATGGTCTCGAGTGACGACATGACTTCTTTCCTTGCCTTCCGGTGGTGAACGGTCACGTCGCCGGACCGGGCCGCCACGGGCGGGCCCGGGACCGACAACGGGACGCCCCTAACCAGAGGGGAGAAACCTATGCCTCCTTTTTCACAAAGAGTGACGTGAGTCACTCACAGTGGCCTCGGGGTCCTCTGCCCCGCGGCCCCCTGTTCAGCCGGTGCAGTACCCGAGCGGGCAGAACGAACCCAGCACCGCCCGGAACGTCTCCAGCGTGCCGAGCCGGTCGTACGAGGGCCCGGCGGCCAGCAGCGCGTACTTGCGCCGGTCGGGCGCGGTGGAGGCGTGGATCACCACATGGCGGGTGGTGTGATCGGTGAGGGTGTAGCTGTACTCGTACTCCCCGGCGTCCCCGCTCAGCCTGGTCAGGCGGATCTTCTGGTAGCCGCTGTACTGGCTGACGTACTTCTCGGTCGCCAGCAGGGAGTCGTACGGCGTGCCCTCCGGGCCCTCCAGGGTGAAGACCTGGATCAGCCGGCGGCCGTCCGCCGCCTTGTAGAACACGCTGGACCGGTCCGTGCTGCGCGTCCACCCCGTCGGCACGTCCAGCCGGAAACCGGCCGGGTCGACGGTCCGCGTGAAGCGGCTCGGCAGGCTCGTCCCGCCGGTGAAGGGGCTGGGCACGGAGTTCGGGGTGTAGGTGTTGCCGCCCGAGGTGCCGGATGTGGTGCCGTACGTGGACCCGTAGGTAGAGCCATATGTCGACCCGTACGTGGACCCGTACGTCGACCCGTAGCTGGACCCGTAGCTCGGGCCGGGGGTCGCGGAGGCGGACGCGCTCGGCGTCCCGTAGTCGAAGGTGCTGCCGCCGCCGTCGTGATCGCCGTCGTGGACGAGGGCCCAGATGCCGGTCCCGATGGCGCCGGCCAGCACCACGCCGGCGAGCACCCCGGCGAGGATCGACGCGTGCGAGGGGCCGGTGGGCAGCGGGTCGGGGACGGGTGCGAGGAGTACCTCGGGCTCGTCGTCGCCGGACGGCGTTCCCGGAGGCGGCTCGTCCACCCATTGCTGCAGGTCGGCGTCCCAGTAGCTCATGTGCCTCGCCGCCCTACGCCAGTAACTGGCTGATCGCCTGGACGACGGCGGCCGCCGACGCCAGCGCCCCGACGGCCGTCGCGCCGCCGGTCAGCAGCTCGCGCAGGCGCGTCAGCCGGCCGCCACGGGTCCGGCCGTCCTGCCGGGCGTCCTCCTCGAGCCCCTCGAGCTCCTCCTCGAGCTCGGCCAGCGGCTCGGTCCGCGCGAAGCGGGGCAGGTCCAGCCGCAGGTCCCGTACCGCCGCGAGCAGCTCGGGCGACACCGTCAGCAGCCTGCGCGAGGCGTCCACCGCCCGCGCCTCCCGGCCCGCCGCGGCCGCGCCGCCGGCCATCTCGCCGATGGCGATGCCGCCGTCGGAGGGCGCCGGCACGGGGGCGGGCACGCCGCCTCCGCCGGCGGGCCGGTCGGTCCGCTCGGAGCGGTCCTCCGCCTTCGCGCCCGGCCCGCTGGCCGCCGCGCCCCCGGTCATGCGGCCGATGGAGATGCCACCGCCGCCTTGATCACGCTGTCCGTTCGTCATCGTTTCCCGCTCCCCGTGACGTTCTTCGCCTCCGCGCCCGCACCGCTGGCGACCGCGCCGCCGCTCATCGAGCCGATGAAGACGCCGCCCTCGTTGATCTGCACGATCTGCTGCTCGAACTGGTCCGTCTCATAGCCCTGCGCGCGCAGCGCGTCCCGCACACCGCTGGCGATCCGGTCCTGGACCGTCTTCACATAGCGGCTGATGTCCATCTCCTGGAACAGCGAGACCTGCGGCACCGCGCCCATCTCCCGCACCGAGCCGGCCGGGCCGTCCGGCACCGCCCGCCGCGGGTCGGCGAGCCAGGTGCGGAAGCCGGAGACGGCCGAACGCACCGTGGACACCGCGGCCGCGAACCCGGCGGCCGGCGCCGTCAGCAGCGCCCGCACGCCGTCGCGCACGAGGTCGTCCTCGCCCCGCGAGGCGATCACGTCGACCGCCCGGAACTCCGGCCGCACCGGCGGCAGCACGTGCGGGGCGACCTCCAGGACCAGCATCCCGCCCTGGGTGTGCACCCTGACCAGCACGGACACCACGACCTGCTCGTCCCACGCGCCGACCCGCACCCGCAGGAAGTAGCGGCGCGCCTCGCCGCCCTCGTTGACGGACTCGGCGAGGTGACGCCGGACGATCTGGTCGTCGTAGGCCACGCCGGTGCGCTGCGGGCCGACGGGCAGATAGACGAACTCCTCGATCTCCAGGTCCTTCAGCCGGTCCCGGCTGGTCGCCGCCGTGGCCTCGCGCAGCGCCTCCAGCCGCGGCCGGATCAGCTCCACGACCGTACGGCCGGTGAACGGCGCCGGACCGTCGGGCGCGGCGTCCCGCCGCTTCTTGAGCTCCAGGGCGAACGACCACGGCTCGTAGGGCACGCCCATGCCGATGAACGGCCGGTACGGGTCGTAGATCGTCAGGCCCGCGTACTGCTCGCGGTCGATGGAGCGCGCGATGCGGTGGTGATACGTGGTCGTGGGCAGCGCCCGCGGCCGCACCAGGAACGCCTCCCGGTTCAGCTCGTCGCGCATCACGGCCGCCACCCGCTGGCGGTGCATCCACACGGGCAGCACCAGCAGCAGCGGGAAGATGATGCCGGCCCAGTTCTCGGCCCCCTGGTACAGCGCCCAGAAGGCGAAGGCCCAGTACGCCAGCGTCAGCACCGGAATCCCCACCGGCAGCAGCGCGCGCAGCGCGGCGTTCCCCTTCAGCGCCTGGCGCAGGGTCCGCCTGTCGACGACGTACGGCGCCGACCCGCGCCCGGCGGCGGTGTGCGCGGCCCAGTGCGCCATGCAGACCACGGCGTACGCCGTCGACCACAACGGCACCGGCAGCTCCACCCCCTCCGGGGTGGACGCCACGTCGACGGCGATGAACCCCGTCCAGAGGGCGAGCAGAAGCAGTGCGGTCACCGTGTCCTGACCGCGGGCGCGCAGTGCGTGGGTGAGCACCGGCACCACGTCCACGCCCAGCGAGGGCGCGACCGGTCGTTCTTCATGTTCCACCAGCTCTTCGATGACCCGGCGGCGGAACTCGATGTCGAGGTAGGTCCCCGCGCAGAGTAACCGTGTGGCCTCTGTAGGGGACTCGTGGACGGACTTGCTCATGAGCAATCCCCCGATCCGTCGAACTCACTTGCGGATTACATGAGTTGACGTAATTTCGGAAGTACTCAGAATAAGCCACAAGGGCCGCACCCGACCCCGCCCTGAACCGCTTTTACGGGCCCGAAAGCGTCACCGAACGTGTGCGCGGGGGGCGGTGGTGCGGGCGGTCGCACGAGCGGCCGGCCGAGTTGGCCGGGCGGCGCGTACCCTGACATCGAAGTGATTCAGTCGCGAGGACCGACGGACGCTGCACCTGGGGGTGCCGATGACGAGCGAGACATACCCCGTACACCGGCCGGCCGTCGTCTTCCGCAGCATCGGCCGCTGCCTTCTGGCTTACATCCTTGCCTTCGCCGCGGGGTGGTTGGTCATCGCCCTGGTAGGGCCCAGGGAACTCGATCCGCGGTCGGACTCCTTCGAGACCCTGCCGTTCTGGGAGTCCTTCGAGGAATCTCTCCGCACGGGGCTCACGATGTTCCTGCTGATCGGCGTCCCGACGATCCTCATCGCCCTCCTCGCCGGACTCGCGTGGCGAACGACGGAGAGCGGCCAGTTCCGCGCCATCATGGCGCTGGCTTTCCTGCCGCCCATGTGGCCGCTCGTAGGCGCGAGCACTCCGCTGTATCTGGGCGTTCAAACGGTGGTTCAGGTGGTGTTCGCCACCGTGCTCATGCCGGTGCCGCTCATCCAAGGTGCTCCACCGAAGATGACAGAGAACGCGCGAGACAGTCTGCTCCCGGTCTTCGCGGTCGATGACCAACTGTCCGTGTCGGCACGGAGCTCGCCGATCAGCGTTGCTCGAAGCGGGGATGCCTATCCGGACATGGAAGTGATGCAGTACGCGCGGAACCGATCCCCGAAGGTGGTCGCCCGGGACAGTATGCGGAACGAACACGCCCTCGACTCGGCACCCGTGAAGTTCGACCACTGGCCGCTCTACACAGCGAACATCGACCGCAAGTGGACCGACGGGCGCTGCACCTCGGGGTGCGGGCGATGAGCCAAGCGTCCCCGCTGCGCCTGCTGCGTGTCATTCTGCGGAGGCTCGGGCGATGCGTGCTGGGGTATACGCTCCTCTTCGCCGCCGGCTGAGTAATCATCGCGGTGGCGTCTCCCCGGATAGTGACACTGGAGCCGGAAGGTCGTAGGACGCTTTCCTTCTGGGAATCGTTCGGGGCGCACCTCGAGCTCGGGGCGGGCATGTTCCTGCTGAGCGGCGTCCCTTCGCTCCTGATCGTCGTTGTCGCCGGAATGGTGCGGCTGAAGAAGGGGTACCAGGAATTCCGCGCCCTGATGATGTTGCTGCTCCTGCCTCCCTTGTGGCCGGTGTGGTTCGTCGACACAGCGATGCCGTTCACTCTGTGGGTGGAAATCGCAGTGCAGATCCTCTTCGCCGCGTTCGTGATGCCGGTGCCGTTGCTGCCCGATCCGTACAGCGAGGACCGGGAGGAGACCGAGCAGCTCACGCCGGCGGACTAATCGAGTACGCCTATGCGAACGCCCCCGGTGGCCATGGGCCGCCGGGGGCGTCGCGCGTGTGCGATCAGGCGATCGGCTCGGACCGGGGTCGGTCGGGCGATCGGGTCCGATCGGGTCGGGTCAGAGGAGGCCGAGACCGCGGACGGCGTCGCGCTCCTCCACCAGCTCCTGGACCGAGGCGTCGATGCGGGAGCGGGAGAAGTCGTTGACGTCCAGGCCCTGGACGATCTCGTACTTGCCGTCCTTGCAGGTGACGGGGAAGGAGGAGATGAGGCCCTCGGGGACGCCGTAGGAGCCGTCCGAGGGGATGCCCATGGAGGTCCAGTCGCCCTCGGCGGTGCCGTTGACCCAGGTGTGGACGTGGTCGATGGCGGCGTTGGCGGCGGAGGCGGCCGAGGACGCGCCACGGGCCTCGATGATCGCGGCGCCGCGCTTGGCGACGGTCGGGATGAAGGTGTCGGCCAGCCACTGCTCGTCGTTGACGACCTCGGCGGCGTTCTTGCCCGCGACCTCGGCGTGGAAGATGTCCGGGTACTGGGTGGCGGAGTGGTTGCCCCAGATCGTCAGGCGGCGGATCTCGGAGACCGCGACGCCGGTCTTCTTGGCCAGCTGCGAGATGGCGCGGTTGTGGTCGAGGCGGGTCATCGCGGTGAAGCGCTCGGCCGGGACGTCCGGGGCGGCGGCCTGGGCGATCAGGGCGTTGGTGTTGGCCGGGTTGCCGACGACGAGGACCTTGATGTCGTCCGCGGCGTGGTCGTTGATGGCCTTGCCCTGCGGCTTGAAGATGCCGCCGTTGGCCTCGAGCAGGTCGCCGCGCTCCATGCCCTTGGTGCGGGGGCGGGCGCCGACGAGCAGCGCGACGTTGGAACCGTCGAAGGCCACGTTCGGGTCGTCGGTGATCTCGATGCCGCGCAGCAGCGGGAAGGCGCAGTCGTCGAGCTCCATGGCGGTGCCCTCGGCGGCCTTCAGGCCCTGCGGGATCTCCAGCAGGCGCAGCTTGACCGGCACGTCCGCGCCGAGAAGGTGACCGGAGGCGATGCGGAAGAGCAGCGCGTAGCCGATCTGACCGGCCGCGCCGGTGACGGTGACATTGACGGGAGTGCGGGTCATGGCGATCTCCTGCTGCGAACTGAGGTGGGTGTCCCTGCCCATGGGTCGATCTCTCTTGGTGTCAAGAGATCGGGCTCAGGCTATCCGACCGGGCACGCCCCGGTCCCCCGACCCGGTGTGGGACGCCTCACCGTCCACCCGCGCCGCCTCAACCACCGGCCGTCCGCGCGCCGCCACCGGCCGCCGGACCCCGCCCGGGCCCGGCCTCCGCGCTCAGCCGGTGGGCCCCGGTCGGACCGGGCGGGCGGCGCGCGGCAGGGTGCAGCCCTTGCGGCCGGACATCAGCTGCGCGCACGCCGAGGCCTGGCTCGAGTCCGCGACGGCGATCATCCGGGTGTGTCCGTCGGCGCCCCGGTCGACGGTGCCGCTCTCGGCACGGGCCTGGGCGCCCGTGGCGCTTATGCGCAGGGTGTCGCCGGGGGCTGCCTGGGTGATGCGGGCCCAGGCGGCGCCGCAGGCCTTGCTGTAGCGCACCTCCAGGTAGGAGGCGCCGACGGTCGCGGAGCCGGCGGTGGTGGCGTGTTTGCCGCCGCAGCCCATGGTCTCCGGGTCCTTGCCCGCGCAGTCGTTTCCGGCGCACTTCACCCCGTCGGGCGCCTGGAGCGCGGGACTGGTCGCGCTCGGCGTGGGGACCGCCCCCTGCGCCGTCCGGCTCTCGTCGTCGGCGCCGAGCAGCAGGACGGCGGCGGCGATGACGAAGAGGGCGCCGACTGCGCCGACGGCGAACAGCACGGCGTTACGGCGGGGGCGGCGGGGAGCCTTGGGGCCCTTAGGAGCCTTGGGGGCCTGGAGGGGGATCGCCTTGGCCCGTACGTCGCGCGACTCCGGCCCCTTGGGCAGGCCGGTGACGGACGCAGCGGGGTCACGGGGCGCCGCCGGCTCGTCCGCCGGCTCCTTCGGCGGGGCGCCCTCGCTGCGCAGGGCGGTACGCATCCGGCCCGGCGCGGCGCGCCGATCGCCCTTGTCGCCCTCGGCGGCGGGCGACGGGCCGAACTCGCCCAGCGCCGCGCGGGCCTCGGCGACCCGGATGGCCTCCATCGTCACGTCGTGCCGCAGCTCCGACCGGCTCCAGGACCGTTCGGCCAGCTCCCACAGGATGCCCAGATGGCCGACGTCGGTGCCCGTGACCTCGGCCAGCGCCTCCGCCGCGCCGCGCGGCGGCAGCAGCCGGCCGTTGAGATAGCGCTCCCAGGACGTCTTGCTGTAACCGGTGCGGTCTGCGACGGCGGCGATGCTCAGACCGCTGCGTTCGACGAGTCTGCGCAGTTGTTCGGCGAACTCGCGCACCTGTGGGTCGAGTTCTTCCGGTAGCGCCCTCCAACGAGGCATTGCCCTCCCCTGTCCCCCGGTACGAACGGTGTGGTGTCCCCGTATCGCTGCGCGTCCCCTCCACAGCCTCGCTTGCGGCTACCCACGGGGATGCCCGATACCAGCATGTCAGTTCCCAAAGGGGCGGCGCACGGTGGCATTTGGGGTTGATCAAGCCCATGGGGCGCACGCCCCTGGGGCATGCCCGGCGCCTCCGCCGGTTGACGGTGCGTCACTCCGCGGTGACGCGACCTGCCAACTTGATACGGAAAGGCGAACTCGTATCGGAACGGTCACCTCCGCGCCACAGGGCCGCGGCGGATCTTGATCATGCCGTTTCCCGCCATGATCCTCAATGGTGAGCAGGCAGCCCGTCCTCTCACGGGGGTGGAGGACGGGTCGCCGGCTCTCCTCCACCCCGTTACTACCCATTTGCACGCTTCCTACGCGGACGCGGCGCCGACACACCACGTGCCGCGTCAACCGCCATCCGACGGCAGCACCAGTGTTCGTGGCACCGTGAAGCACTCGGGGGCGCCGCCGGCGGCCGGGCGCAGACAGACCCGGGGTGTGTGAAGGTCCTTGACCACCGTCATGGCGGTGGCGAGGTACTGCTCCGTGTCCCGCTGAGTCGCGGCCGTGGCCCCCTTGTCGTCGGCTCCCGGCACGGCCAGCTCGATCCGGTCGCCGAGGCGCAGATTCGTGCCGCGCGCCCACACGGTCCCGCAGTCCTTGCTGTAGCGGATCTCCAACCGCTGTCCTCCGGCCGCCCTGCGGCTGAGGAGCGTCATCGGTTGCGGCAGGCCGCACGCCATGGTGAAGGCGTAGGCGCCGTCGCACTCCGTGTCATGGCAGGCCGGCTCCTGCTTCTGCTGGGACGCGGGAGTGGTGGCGGCGAGGCTGTCGGGCCGCCGCTCGCCGGAGGCGTTCCGGCCCCCTGTGAGGAAGAAGGCCAGGGAGAGGGCGGCCACGAGCGCGGCGGCGCCGTACAGGACCAGAGCCCTGGTGGAGCGGCCGGACAGTCCGCGTACGCCGCCGCCCGCCTTCCCCCCGGAGGGCTCTCCGGGGGACGCGTCCTCGGGCGCCGGCCCGGTCGCGGCTGCCCCATCCGTCGCAGTGGCCCCGGCGGTCGCGGAACTGGAGCGTCCGCTCCAGGCCTGCTCGGCCAGCTCCCACAGCGCCACCATCCGCCCGGCGGGCTCCTCCGTCAGCTCGCACAGCGCCTCGACCGCCTGCCTCGGCGGCAGCTTCTTGCCGTTGAGATAGCGCTCCCAGGACGACTTGCTGAAGGGCGTGCACCCGCCCAGCGCGGCCAGGCTCAGCCCCGTACGCTCCCTCAGCTCGCGCAGCTCGGAGGCCAGCCGGGCGCACTCCCCCGGAAGGAGTCGTTCACCGCTCACCGGCGCAGCTCCCCCCAGGTGTCCGGGCCGACGATGCCGTCGACGACCAGCCCTCGGTCCTTCTGGAAGTCCTTGGCCGCCTTCTTCGAGCGCTCGCCGTAGGAGCCGTCGGTGATGCCGGGGTCGAAGCCGTGGTGCTTGAGCAGGCACTGGGCCTCCACGACCTCCCAGCCCGACGTCTTGAGGTCCATCAGCGTGCTGTGCGTCGCGCTGTACCCGGCGCGCAGCTCGCCCTCCTGGCGCCGTATGTCGCACGGGCGGCCCCGGCCCTGGACGAAGACGAACGTGGCCTCGGTGTTGCCGGTGCCGGCGGGCCGCCTGTCGTCGTCGTGCCGCCAGGGGTGGGTGGTCAGCAGGGTGGCGGCCAGGGCGGCCGCCAGGACGACCACCGCGCCCGAGAGCACCCATGTAGTCCACCGCCGCCGCTCCGCCACGGGGGCGGTCCCGCCGTCGTCCGCCGGGTCGCCGGCCGCTGCCTCCTCCGTCCACGCGTCCGCCGCGACCTCGTGGAGCACCAGCAGGCGGGTCGGGTCCGTACCGCACACCCGCGCCAGCTCCTCGACGGCGTCACGCGGCGGCAGTTGCTTGCCGTTGAAGTACCGTTCCCAGGACGAACGGCTGTAGGACGTCTTGACCGCGAGCGAGGCGAGGCTGAGCCCGCTGCGGTCCTTGAGTCTCCTGAGCTGTACGACCAGCTGCCGCACGCGCTCGTCCAGCGATGCGGGTAATTCCTTCCAACGCGGCATGCTCCACCCCATACGCGTCACGGTCGCCCCCCGAGGCAACAAGCCTCCTGCCGCACATGATGGCGACGCCCGCGCACCGGTTCCGCCCACTTCAAGAGGCGAGTGCGACTTCCGGCCACGCGCGCGATGCCCCCACCGTCCCACCACGACGTCGTGGGACCCGGCTTCTCCACAGGTCAGGGTGTGGGACGTCCCACGATGACCCAACTCCCCGAAATCGTCTGGCGGGTGCGGATGTGGCGCATCAGAGTCATTCCCGTACACCGCTGAAAAAGCCGACGGCGGCCCGTCCTCCCACGGGGGAGAGGACGGGCCGCCGTCATGTCCAGCGGGACGGTCACTGCACGGTGAAGTGCAGCACGTCGTCCAGGAACGGGAGCTTCAGCCAGGCGTGCGGCTGGGCCATCAGGGCGAGCAGGACGATCACCGCGCCCAGGCCGCCGTACGTGAACATGTCCGTGAACCGGGACCGCACGGCCAGCATGCCGACGTCCGGCAGCGCCCAGCGCAGCACCGCGCCGCCGATCATGGCCAGGCCGATCACGATCGTGCCCACCCGGAAGGCGTCGAACGCGACGATCAGCAGGCCCAGGCCGGTGGCGCCCAGCACCGCCAGCAGCGGCCACTGACGCGCCGGCGCGGGCGCGTCGCCGGGCGCGGCGCGCCCGCCCCCCTCGGGGCGGGCGGTGTCGCGGGTGACCCGCGGGGGGCGGCGCGAGGCACGGCCGGCGTCCTGGCCTGCGCTCCGGCCTGCGCCGGAGTCGCCGCTTCCGTCGCCCGGCATGCCCGGCGTGCCCGGCTCGCGGGACTCGGCCTCAGCCGGCATCGGCGACTCCGGCGGCGGCGCGCTCGGCGGCCTCCACCACGTTCACCAGCAGCAGCGCGCGCGTCATGGGGCCCACGCCGCCCGGGTTCGGGGAGACCCAGCCGGCGACCTTGGCGACCTCGGGGGCCACATCGCCCATGATCTTGCCCTCGCCGTCACGGCTGACGCCGACGTCCAGGACGGCCGCGCCGGGCTTGACGTCCTCCGGCTTGATCAGGTGACCGACGCCGGCGGCGGCGACGACGATGTCGGCCTTGCGCAGCTGCTCGGACAGGTCGCGGGTGCCGGTGTGGCAGAGGGTGACCGTGGAGTTCTCGGTCCGGCGGGTGAGCAGCAGGCCGATCGAGCGGCCGACGGTGATGCCGCGGCCGACGACCACGACGTGCGCGCCGTTGAGCTCGACGTCGTGGCGACGCAGCAGCTCGATGATGCCGTTCGGGGTGCAGGGCAGCGGGCCGGGCTCGTTGAGCACCAGGCGGCCCAGGCTCATCGGGTGGAGGCCGTCGGCGTCCTTCGCCGGGTCCATCAGCTCGAGCACACGGTTGGTGTCGATGCCCTTGGGGAGCGGGAGCTGGACGATGTAGCCGGTGCACTCGGGGTTGTCGTTGAGCTCCCGGACGACCGCCTCGATCTCCTCCTGGGTGGCGGTCCCGGGGAGCTCGCGCTGGATCGAGCCGATGCCGACCTCGGCGCAGTCGCGGTGCTTGCCGGCGACGTACCACTTGCTGCCGGGATCGTCGCCCACCAGGAGCGTGCCCAGGCCGGGCGTGACGCCCTTGGCCTTCAGGGCCTCCACACGGACGGTCAGCTCGGACTTGATCGCGGCCGCGGTGGCCTTGCCATCGAGAATCTTGGCGGTCATGGGGGCCATCCTCCCGGATCGTGCGGCCCGCCTTCCACTCAGGTCGGGTCCGCGGTGTGCCAATGGCGTGGGGTGTGAACCGCCCACGGTGCGGCACGGTCGCCGCACCCATGGGCGTACGGCCGTACGGACGCGGGCGGGCGCGCGTCCGTACGACCGTTCCGGTCGGTGGAAGACCGGTCAGTGGAAGAAGTGGCGCGTGCCGGTGAAGTACATCGTCACGCCCGCCGCCTTCGCCGCCTCGACGACCTGCTCGTCGCGGACCGAACCGCCCGGCTGGGCCACGGCCTTGATGCCGGCCGCGGTGAGGACCTCGAGCCCGTCGGGGAAGGGGAAGAAGGCGTCCGAGGCCGCGTACGCGCCACGGGCGCGCTCCTCGCCCGCGCGCTGGACGGCGAGCTTGGCGGAGTCCACGCGGTTGACCTGGCCCATGCCGACGCCGACGGTCGCGCCGTCCTTGGCCAGCAGGATGGCGTTGGACTTCACCGCGCGGCAGGCCTTCCAGGCGAAGGCCAGCTCGGCGAGCTCCTCGGCGCTCAGCGGCTCGCCCGTGGCGAGCGTCCACTCGGCCGGGTCGTCGCCCTCGGCCTGGAGGCGGTCCTTCTCCTGGAGCAGCAGGCCGCCCTCGACCGGACGGGCCTCCTTGACGGCGCAGGGGGCGTCGGCGCAGCGCAGGACGCGGATGTTCTTCTTGCGGGCCAGGACCTCGACCGCGCCGTCCTCGTAGCCGGGGGCGACGATGACCTCGGTGAAGATCTCGGCGACCTGCTCGGCCATCGCCACCGACACCGGCCGGTTCACGGCGATGACGCCGCCGAACGCGGACAGCGGGTCGCAGGCGTGGGCCTTGCGGTGGGCCTCGGCGACGTCCTGGCCGGTCGCGATGCCGCACGGGTTGGCGTGCTTGATGATCGCGACGCAGGGGTCGGCGTGGTCGTAGGCGGCGCGGCGGGCGGCCTCGGTGTCCACGTAGTTGTTGTAGGACATCTCCTTGCCGTGCAGCTGCTCGGCGGCCGCCAGGCCCGTGCCGCTGCCGTCGGTGTAGAGGGCGGCGGGCTGGTGGGGGTTCTCGCCGTAGCGGAGCACGTTCGAGCGGGAGAAGGCGGCACCGAGGAAGTCGGGGAAGCCGCTGTCGTCGGCCGCCGCGTAGTCGGCCGCGAACCAGGACGCCACGGCCACGTCGTAGGCGGCCGTGTGCTGGAACGCCTCGGCGGCCAGGCGCTTGCGGGCGGCGAGGTCGAAGCCGCCGTCGGCGGCGGCCTTGAGCACGTCGTCGTAGCGGCCGGGGTTGACGATCACCGCGACGGAGGGGTGGTTCTTGGCGGCGGCACGGACCATCGAGGGGCCGCCGATGTCGATCTGCTCGACGCACTCGTCGGGCGAGGCGCCCGAGGCGACGGTCTCGCGGAACGGGTAGAGGTTGACGATCACCAGCTCGAAGGGGCGGACGTCCAGCTGCTCGAGCTGATCGCGGTGCGCCTCGAGACGCTGGTCGGCGAGGATGCCGGCGTGCACGCGCGGGTGCAGGGTCTTCACCCGGCCGTCCAGGCACTCGGGGAAGCCGGTGACCTCCTCCACCTTGGTGACCGGGACGCCGGCGGCGGCGATCCGGGCGGCCGTGGAACCGGTCGAGACCAGCTCGACGCCCGCATCGTGCAGACCACGGGCCAGCTCCTCCAGCCCGGTCTTGTCGTAGACGCTGACCAGCGCCCGTCGGATGGGCCGCTTCGTGCCTTCGGCGGTCACAGGAATTTCACCTTTCGTCCCTCTATGCGGTAGCCGTCGCGGGCCAGACGCCCCACGACCTCGACGAGCAGCGCTCGCTCGACTTCCTTGATCCGCTCGTGCAGCGCGGATTCGTCGTCCTCGTCCCGGACCTCGACCACGCCCTGGGCGATGATCGGGCCGGTGTCGACGCCCTCGTCGACGAAGTGGACGGTGCACCCGGTCGCCTTCACGCCGTACGCGAGCGCGTCGCGCACGCCGTGGGCGCCGGGAAAGCTGGGGAGCAGGGCGGGGTGCGTGTTGACGATCCGCCCGCCGAACCGGGCGAGGAACTCCTTGCCCAGGATCTTCATGAAGCCCGCCGAGACCACCAGGTCCGGCTCGTACGCCGCCGTGGCCTCGGTCAGCGCCCGGTCCCAGGCGTCACGGGTGGGGTGGTCCTTCACCCGGCACACGAACGTCGGCAGCCCGGCGCGCTCGGCGCGCTCGAGCCCCACGATGTCCTCGCGGTCGGCGCCGACGGCCACGATCCGGGCGCCGTAGCCGTCCGGGTCGGCGGCGACGGCGTCCAGCAGGGCCTGCAGGTTCGTGCCGGAACCGGAGACGAGCGCGACGACGCGGGCGGGACGGTTCGGCGGCGGCTCCACGGCGGGGCCCTTTCTCGCGGGTGGTGCGGTTTGTATGGTCGTACGAAACCGAAGGGGCGCCGGATACGGGGATCCCTACGAAGCCGTCGACCGCCAGCAACGATACCGGCACACCGAACCGCCCCCACGGGACGGGGGCGCGCACGGGAGGTAGCGTCGGGACCGGACCGGACGGCGACGCGGGAAAACGGGAAAACGGACGCGGCGCCGTACGCTCGAGGTGCAGGCCGACGACACAAGGGGAAGACACACTCCACATGCCGGACCGACGCCGCCACGCGGCTCACCGCCCCCGCTGCCCACCGCCCCGTGCTGCGCGAGCGCCAGTCGCCGCCGCCCGCCGGCCCGGAGGAGCGGGACAACCCCTTCGCGGCACCGCCGAAGGGCCAGCCGGACCGGCCCTGGCAGCCGCGGACGCCCACGGGCGGCGGCGAGGGGGACGGCGAAGGCGGCTCCGGGGACGACCAGCGGCCGGTGTGGGGCAGCCAGTGGAGCAGCCGGCAGCCCGGCCGCCAGGACGGCGGCTTCGGCGGCGGCCAGGGCCCGTCGGGCGGCGGCCCGGGCGGCCCCGGCGGCGGCCTGCGCTGGGATCCGACGGACCCGGCGCAGCGGCGCGCCCGCTACGCCCTGCTCGCGGGCATGTGGGGCTTCTTCTTCGCCCTCTTCAGCATTCCGCAGGTGGCCCTGCTGCTGGGCGCGCTCTCCCTGTACTGGGGCGTGAGCTCGCTGCGCGCCAAGGCCAGGCCCCGCGACCCGGACACGCCCGCCCCGTCCACCGCCCCGGGCCCCGGCGGCTTCCGCCCCCAGACCACGGCCGCGGTCAGCGGCCTGGTCACGGGCGGCCTGGCGCTGGCCATCGTCGCGGCGACGTTCTCGTTCCACCTGGTCTACCGCGAGTACTACACGTGCGTGGACGACGCCCTGACCCAGACCTCCCAGCAGGCGTGCGAGAACCACCTGCCGAAGCAGCTGCGGCCGCTGCTGGGCAACCAGGACTGAGGCCACCGCCGGGCCCCGCCCCCGTCACCGTCACCCGCCCCGGTCATGGGGAGGGGTGGGGCGGCGGGAAGTCGGGCCGGTCCTCGCGGGCCGGCAGCGTCAGGTCGCGGGGCGCGAAGTCCGCCATGAGCCCGCCGCTCGAGTCCTTGAGCGCGGCCCACCGGCCCCGGCGGGACGCCGCGTCGTGCCACGCCGGCACCGGCGGCTGGGCGAACGCCGTGCCCGGGCGACTCGCCGAGCGCGGCTTGCGACGCGTCCCCTTGCGCCGCCGGGGCTTCCACCAGCGCCGCCGCTCGGCCCTGCGCGGGGTCGCCTCCGCCTCCGGCAGCGCCTCGCTGTGCGGCGTGGGCATCACCGGCAGCGTCTCCGGTTCGTACGCCACGCTCTCCGTCGCCGGTACGGTCGCGCCGCCCGCGGCGAACCCGAACCACGCCGCGACCGCCCGCCACCAGGACCGGGAGGGGGCCGGTCCGGGCTCCTCGGCGGGGGTGGCCGGGGCGTCGACCGGGGCGTCGGCTGAGGCTGGGGATCCGGCTGGGGTGGGGGTGTCGGAAGGGTCGGTGAGGGCGGCCGGGTCGGGGTGGCGTCGGTTGTGCCGCCGGTCATGGCCTCGGGCGGGGCCGGTGAGGCGGGAGTCGTCGACGGCGGCGGGGCCACCGCCAGCCCCAGCAGCTCCCCCCCACTCCGCCATCCCGTCAGCCTCGTCCGCTCCTCACGGGCGCCACGCACCGCAACCCCCAGCCGCCACCGCACCAGCATCGCTCCCGGCAGCCCCACGGCCACCGTGCAGGCGGCGGCCGACGCGCCCGTACGCCACCACCGCGGCCCGAAGTCCGCCAGCGCGCCGTTGCCGAGCGGGCCGGACGCCGCGTACCCCAGCACGGTCATCACCACCCCGCACAGCAGCGCCCCCAGGGCGGCCGTCACCGCCGCGTCCAGCCAGCCCGGCAGGGACGGCGAGGGAGCGGAACCGGAGGCGGAGTCCGCGTCCCCCGGCCGGGGAACGGCGGCGAACGCCACCGCGATCCCGGCCGCGCCCACCAGCACCGCCGCACCCACCAGCACCAGCGGCCCGGCCTCGCCGGGCGACGGCAGCGCGGCGAGCAGCGGGAAGCGCGGCAGCGCGGGCGGCCTGGGGACCGCCGTCAGCGGGGCGACCACGCTGTCCGCGCCGACCGTGAAGCCGGACCCGAGCCCGTACGCCACGGCCCAGATCATCGCGTTGGGCAGCAGGGCAGCGCTCAGCAGCCCGATCGCCACCCGGCCCGACCAACGCGGCGACAGCTGGGCGAACGCCTCCTCGGCCACCCCCGCGTGCAGGGCCAGCGACACGGCCACCAGCAGCGCGCCGCCGCCCAGCAGCACGGCCGTGGCCGCCGCGGCGGCCCGGACCACCTCGGCCAGATGGGCGCCGGTGAACCAGCACCGCACGCCCTCGGGCACCGCACGCCGCACCAGTGACGGCGCGGGCAGCCCGGGGCGCCCCGCCGCCGTCCAGATCCCGGCCGCGACGAACGCTCCCGCGACCAGCGGCAGACACAGCAGCACGCTCAGGGGCGAGGGGCGCACCGGCGCGTCCCACGCGTAGGCCGACGCGGCCAGGGCCACCAGCAGATAGCCGCCGAGCATCGCGGTGAAGGCGGTGCGCGGCGCCGGGCCCGGCGCGTCCGGCGGCGCCCCCTCGGGGGGTTCGAGCGCGTGCCGGGCGGCGCGGTAGAGCAGGGTGCAGGGCACGAGGGCGAGGAGCAGGGGGGTGAGCCCGATGGGGACGGGGTCACCGGAGAGGGAGTCGATGCGCACGAGGTCGGCGCCGTGGGCCAGCAGCCAGAGGTCGGCGGCCACCCGCAGGGCGCTCGCCGGGCCGCCGTCGGGGTACGGGGAGATGATCCACAGCGCCAGCACGATCATGGCGAAGGCGCCGAGCCCCAGGCCCGCGGCGAGCACCCCCCCGAAGAACACCGAGGTCGTCGCGGACGGCCCGCTCACGGCAGGCCGCGGGCGCGACGGCGACGACGGGCCGTGATCGGCGTACTCACTCACGGGGCCATGCTGCCAAGAACGCGGCTTTGGTGCGGGTAGCCGTCACATGCCCGTCGTGTCGCTTGCGCCGGATGAATGCGCCTATGCGGCTGTACGGGGGTTTATGCGGGTTTACAGGGCCGTACGCGGCGCAGGCGGGTGAGGCGGCCCGTATACGGGCGTGGGCCCGCACCCCCTGAGGGGTGCGGGCCCACGTCGTGGAGCCTTGGCGTCCGCCGGAGAACCGGAGGAGCCGCCGGGAAACCCGGAGAAGGGTCAGCCGGCCAGCGCGGCGCGCGCGAGGAGGGCGGTCTCGGACGGGGTCTTGCCGACCTTCACGCCCGCGGCCTCGAGGGCCTCCTTCTTCGCCTGCGCCGTGCCGGAGGAGCCGGACACGATGGCGCCGGCGTGGCCCATCGTCTTGCCCTCGGGCGCGGTGAAGCCGGCCACGTAGCCGACGACCGGCTTGGTGACGTTGGCCTTGATGAAGTCCGCGGCCCGCTCCTCGGCGTCGCCACCGATCTCGCCGATCATGACGATCAGGTCGGTGTCGGGGTCGGCCTCGAACGCGGCGAGCGCGTCGATGTGCGTGGTGCCGATGACCGGGTCGCCACCGATGCCGACGGCGGAGGAGAAGCCGATGTCACGGAGCTCGTACATCATCTGGTAGGTCAGCGTGCCCGACTTGGACACCAGACCGATGCGGCCGGGCTTGGTGATGTCGCCCGGGATGATGCCGGCGTTTGACTGGCCCGGGGTGATCAGACCGGGGCAGTTCGGACCGATGATGCGGGTCTTGTTGCCCTTGGACGAGGCGTACGCCCAGAAGGCGGCCGAGTCGTGGACGGCGATGCCCTCGGTGATGACGACGGCCAGGCCGATCTCGGCGTCGATCGCCTCGACCACGGCGGCCTTGGCGAACGCCGGCGGCACGAAGACGACGGTGACGTCGGCGCCGGTCTTCTCCATCGCCTCGGCGACGGAGCCGAAGACCGGGACGGCCGTGCCGTCGAAGTCGACCTCGGTGCCGGCCTTGCGCGGGTTCACGCCGCCGACGATGTTGGTGCCGTCACCCAGCATGAGCTTGGTGTGCTTCATGCCCGTGGCACCGGTCATCCCCTGGACGATGACCTTGCTGTCCTTGGTGAGGAAGATAGCCATGGTTGTGGAGTCCTCGTCCCTTACTTAGCCGCAGCCAGCTCGGCGGCCTTGTCGGCCGCGCCGTCCATGGTGTCCACGCGCTGCACCAGCGGGTGGTTGGCGTCGGACAGGATCTTGCGACCCAGCTCCGCGTTGTTGCCGTCGAGGCGCACGACCAGCGGCTTGGTGACGTCCTCGCCCTTGTTCTTCAGCAGCTCGAGGGCCTGGACGATGCCCTTGGCGACCTCGTCGCACGCGGTGATGCCACCGAAGACGTTGACGAAGACGGACTTGACGTCCGGGTCGCCGAGGATGATCTCGAGACCGTTGGCCATGACCTCGGCGGAGGCGCCGCCACCGATGTCGAGGAAGTTGGCGGGCTTGACGCCGCCGTGGTTCTCACCGGCGTAGGCGACGACGTCGAGGGTCGACATGACCAGACCCGCGCCGTTGCCGATGATGCCGACCTGGCCCTCGAGCTTGACGTAGTTCAGGCCCTTGGCCTTGGCGGCCGCCTCGAGGGGGTTGGCCGAGGCCTTGTCCTCGAGCGCCTCGTGCTCCGGCTGGCGGAAGTCGGCGTTCTCGTCGAGCGAGACCTTGCCGTCGAGGGCGATGACGTCGCCGTTGGCGACCTTCGCGAGCGGGTTGACCTCGACGAGGAGCGCGTCCTCGGCGACGAAGGTCTTCCACAGGGTCACCATGACCTCGGCGACCTTCTCGGCCACCTCGGCCGGGAACTTCGCCTGGGCGACGATCTCGCGGGCCTTCTCGATGGAGACGCCCTCGTTGGCGTCGACCGGCACCTTGGCGAGCTTCTCGGGGGTCGTCGCGGCGACCTCCTCGATGTCCATGCCACCGGCGACCGAGGCCATGGCCAGGAAGGTGCGGTTGGTGCGGTCGAGGAGGTACGAGACGTAGTACTCCTCGAGGATCTCGGGAGCGGTCTCGGCGATCATCACCTTGTGGACCGTGTGGCCCTTGATGTCCATGCCGAGAATGTCCGTCGCGCGAGCGACGGCCTCGTCCGGGGTGGCGGCCAGCTTCACGCCACCGGCCTTGCCACGGCCACCGACCTTGACCTGGGCCTTGACGACCGACTTGCCACCGAGACGCTCGGTCGCGGCGCGCGCCGCCTCAGGCGTGTCGATGACTTCACCGGCCAGCACCGGTACACCGTGCTTGGCGAAGAGGTCCCTCGCCTGGTACTCGAACAGGTCCACGCGCGTCCGTCCCTTTTCCATGGATATCGCGGTTCGTTGTCTGCGCGGGCGTGCCGCAGGCAGCGTGACGACGCGATCTTTTACGAGGGCGGCACACGGTCACCGTTGACGCGGCATGTCCGTCTCGCAGGTTATCCCCGAGGGGGGTGTGACCTTAAATCGCAGGTCACACTCGGGCCGTGATTACGCTCACAGATCGCGACGGTGCCCGTACGCTTCCGGCGCGCCGCGGCGTGTCAGACGGCGGCCTCCGGTATGGGCAGGGGACGCTTCTCCAGGGCGGCCGCCATCACGTCCGGGAAGAGGTCCGGGGTGCAGGCGAAGGCGGGTGCGCCGAGGGCCGCGAGGGCCGCCGCGTGCTCACGGTCGTAGGCGGGGGCGCCCTCGTCCGACAGGGCCAGCAGGGTCACGAACTGCACCCCTGACGCCTTCATGGCGGCGACCCTCTTGAGCATCTCGTCGCGGATTCCGCCCTCATAGAGATCACTGATGAGGACCACAACGGTCTCGGCCGGGCGGGTGATGCGGGACTCGCAGTAGGCGAGCGCGCGGTTGATGTCCGTGCCGCCGCCGAGCTGGGTGCCGAACAGCACGTCGACCGGATCGGTCAGCTGGTCGGTGAGGTCCACGACGGACGTGTCGAAGACGACCAGACGAGTGGTGAGGGCGCGCATGGAGGCGAGGACCGCACCGAAGACGGAGGCGTAGACGACGGAGGCGGCCATCGAACCGGACTGGTCGATGCAGAGGATCACCTCCTTCTTCACCGCCTGCGAGGCCCGCCCGTAGCCGATGAGGCGCTCGGGGACGACCGTGCGGTACTCGGGGAGGTAGTTCTTGAGATTGGCGCGGATGGTGCGGTTCCAGTCGATGTCGTGGTGCCGGGGGCGGCTCACGCGCGCCGACCGGTCCAGGGCGCCGGAGAGCGTGGCGCGGGTGCGCGTCGTCAGACGCTTCTCGAGGTCCTCGACCACCTTGCGGACGACGGCCCGCGCGGTCTCCTTGGTGGTCTCCGGCATCGCCTTGTTGAGCGAGAGCAGCGTGCCGACGAGGTGCACGTCCGCCTCGACCGCCTCCAGCATCTCCGGCTCGAGCAGCAGGGCGGACAGCCCCAGCCGGTCGATGGCGTCGCGCTGCATCACCTGAACGACGGACGTCGGGAAGTACGTCCGGATGTCCCCCAGCCAGCGGGCGACGCGCGGCGCCGAGCCGCCGAGGCCGGCCCCGCGCGGGCCGCCGCGCCCGCTGCCGTCGCCCGGTCCCGAGCCGTAGAGCGCCTCCAGGGTGCGGTCCATGGCGGCGTCCGTGCCGGCGAGGGCGCAGCCCGTGCCGTCGCCGCCGTCCCCGCCGAGCACGAGCCGCCAGCGGCGAAGCCGCTCGGCGGCGTCGTCGGCGTCGGCGGCCGGGACAGTGGTGTCCGTTGCGGTGTTGTCCGCCGCCGTGGTGTGCGTGGTCGTCGTCATCCGCTTCTCATCCCCCTGTGTGTGCCATGCCCAGCAGCAGGCGCATCGTCGGCAGCACCGCCGCCGCGCGCTCCTCGTCGAGGGCCGCCCCGAAGCCGCGTACCGCCTTCTCGCCCGGGGCCGCCGCCCCGCGTCCCCCGTCCCGCCCCGGCGTATCCGCTCGCCGAGCGTGCGGCGCGCCCCCGGCTCGAACGCGGAGAAGGTGCGGCGCAGCAGGGGCAGTACGTCCGTGAAGGCGTCCGGCGCCACGCCGGTCAGCCAGGCGTCGACGAGGGCGAGCAGCCGCTCGTCGTGGACGAGCAGCATCCCGCCGGAACCGCCACTGCCGACGAACCCCTCGATCCAGGCGGCCGCCTCGGCGGGCGCCGTACCGACCGAGAGCACGAGCCCCATCAGCCGGGCGGCCCGCTCGTGCGTCAGCCGCTCGTCGTCGAGCAGCAGTCGCGCGGCCCGGCCCCGTATCCCGCCCGGAAGCCCGTCCCGTTCGGCCAGCGTCGCCAGGACGGCGGCCCAGCGGTCACGGAGGGGATCCTCGCGCGGGGGGCCGGTCTCGCCGGTCTTCTCCGCGTCGCCCTCGGCATCCCCCGCGTCCGTCCCCGCGTCGGCCTCCGCCAGCAGGGCCACGGCCCGGTGGACGGCGTCCACGTGGCCGCGCATCTCCGCCGCCGCGTCCGCGTCGAGCCCCGAGCAGGCGGCCGGGAGGCCGACGAAGACGCGTTCGGCGAGGCCCTCCGCCACCTCGCCGAGGGCCGCGGTGTCCGTGCGGCGCACGTCGCCGTAGCGCACGGAACGGACCAGGGCCGGCAGCGCCTGGGCCAGGTGCCCGACGTCCGAGTCGAGCGCGGCGCGGTCGGCGAGGGCGCGCATGACGACGGGCAGGGCGTCGGGCAGGCCCGCGAGCAGACACTGCTCGGCGAGGGCCGTGACCTCGGCGAGGGCGGTGGCGCCCCGCGCCAGCGACTCGGCCTTCGCGGTCGCCGCGCCCTCCACCGTCGTGCCCCACACCCCCGCCTCGGCGAGCCGTACGGACAGCTCCGGCTCCCAGCACAGCCGCCAGGTCTCCCGGAACGTGCCGAGACCGGCGCGCGAGCGCTGCGGCTCGCCCCAGCCGACGCCCAGCAGGCGCAGCCGGTGCAGCAGCCTGCTGCGGGCCGCGTCGGTGTCCTTGCGGAGGTCGAACTCGAGGTCGCGGAAGGCGGCTTCGGGCTTGAGCCGCAGGCTGCGCTGGAGGCGGGCGAGGTCGCGCTGCAGGGGCGGGGCCGGCGCGGACTCGGGGACCTCGCCGAGGACGTCGCCGATGACCAGCCGGTCCTGGACGAGGGCGAGCGGCACGTCCGAGCCGTCGCACATCACCGCGCGCACCGCGTCGGTGGTCTCGCCGAGGCCGGCGAGCGGCCGGCCGCGCATGGCGGCGAGCGTGTCCGCGAGCCGCACGGCCTCGATGACGTGCGCGGAGGAGACCGGGTGGTCCTCGTCGCGCAGCAGGCGCGCGACATCGGTCATCCAGCGCTCGACGGGCCGGTCGGGGGCGCGGAAGAGGTGCCCGTACCAGCCGGGTGAGGTGATGCCGGCGCCGTAGCCGCTGCGCCGGGCGAGCCTGCGGTGGGTCCAGGGCACCCAGCCGATCTCCGTCTTGACCTTGGGGAGGCCCTTGAGCGCCTGCCGGTCGGCGGCCACGGTCCGCTTCTCGGCGAGGGCGGGGACGTGCCAGGCGCCGCAGACGACCGCGATGCCGTCGCCGAACTCGCGCCGGGCTTCGCGCAGCCGCAGCCGCATGTGGGCCTCGCGGACGGCGTCGCGGCCGGCCCGGGGGCCGTCGTCGGCGGCGTCGCCGAAGGAGGCCCGCAGCTCGGCCATCGCCTCGGCGATGGCCGCGAACGGCGCGAGCGCGTCGCCGTCCGGTGCGACGCGTCCGGCGCCGCGGCGGTGCTCGACGGCGTCCTCCCACCACACCTCGGGGTCGTCGTAGCCGGCGGCCCCGGCGAGCGCGGCGAGCGGGTCCAGCCGCGGCGCGCGGCCGGCCTCGTCCTCCTCGCCGGCCTCGTCGCCCTCGTCGTCCTCGTCGCCCGGTGTGCCGGATGCCCCGCCCTCGCCGCTCTCTTCGTCCAGCGCGAGCGTGTGCGCGGCGGGCAGGTCGATGAAGCGGACCGGCACGTCGTGGGCGAGCGCCCAGCGGATGGCGGCCCACTCCGGGGAGAACTCGGCGAACGGCCAGAACGCGGCCCGGCCCGGGTCGGCGGAGGCGTGGGCCAGCAGCGCCACCGGAGGCCGCATGCCCTCGTCGGACGCGAGGTGGACGAGGGCATCCGCCTCGGGCGGCCCCTCGATCAGCACGGCGGCCGGCCGGCACTGCTCGAGCGCCGCCCGCACCGACCGTGCGGAGCCCGGCCCGTGGTGGCGCACTCCCAGCAGGGCCGGGGCGGGGCCGCTCATACGGACACCTCGCGGCAGGCGCGGTAGAAGTCCTTCCAGCCGTCGCGCTCACGGACGACCGTCTCCAGGTACTCCTGCCAGACGACGCGGTCCGCCGCCGGGTCGCGGACGACCGCGCCGAGGATGCCGGCGGCCACGTCCCCCGCGCGCAGGACGCCGTCGCCGAAGTGCGCGGCGAGCGCGAGGCCGCCGGTGACGACGGAGATGGCCTCGGCCGTCGAGAGCGTTCCCGAGGGCGACTTGAGCTTCGTACGGCCGTCGGTGGTGACGCCGTCGCGCAGCTCGCGGAAGACGGTGACGACGCGGCGGATCTCGTCGATGCCGTCGGGCGTGGCGGGCAGGTCGAGGGAGCGGCCGAGCTGGTCGACGCGGCGGGCGACGATGTCGACCTCGGCCTCGGGGCTGGCGGGCAGCGGCAGTACGACGGTGTTGAAGCGGCGGCGCAGGGCGCTGGAGAGCTCGTTGACGCCCCGGTCGCGGTCGTTGGCCGTGGCGATCAGGTTGAACCCGCGCACGGCCTGCACCTCCTCTCCCAGCTCGGGGATGGGCAGGGTCTTCTCGGACAGGACGGTGATCAGGGTGTCCTGGACGTCGGCGGGGATGCGGGTGAGCTCCTCGACCCGGGCGGTCATGCCCTCGGCCATGGCCCGCATGACGGGGCTGGGCACGATCGCCTCGCGGCCGGGGCCGTGGGCGAGGAGGCGGGCGTAGTCCCAGCCGTAGCGGATGGCCTCCTCGGCCGTTCCGGCGGTGCCCTGCACGAGCAGGGTGGAGTCGCCGCTGACGGCGGCGGCCAGATGCTCGGACACCCAGGTCTTGGCGGTGCCGGGCACGCCGAGCAGGAGCAGGGCGCGGTCGGTGGCGAGCGTGGTGACGGCGACCTCGACGACCCGGCGCGGGCCGATGTACTTCGGCGTGATGATCGTGCCGTCGGGCAGGGTGCCGCCGAGCAGGTAGGTGGCGACGGCCCACGGCGACATGCGCCAACGCGCGGGCCTGGGGCGGTCGTCGGCCGCTGCGAGGGCCTTCAGCTCGTCGGCGAAGGCGTCCTCGGCATGCGGGCGCAGGGCTTCTGTGGAGATTCCGGGCACGGTTCAAGTCCCCCTCGTCGTGCGGTTCCGGGTTACGTCCAAAACCCTGCACCACACCACTGACAATCGGCCCCGACGTGTGGAAACCGCAGGTCAGGGCGATTGTCAGTGGGGGGTCGTAACGTCGTCGGCATGAATCCGCAGGGGGAACGATGGACGGCGGAACAGGTGCTCGCGCTGGCTCCTGACGCCGCATCACGCAAGGCGGGCGCGAAGCTCGCGGCGCCCGGTCCGTGGTCGGGCGCGAGCGCGCACACGGACGGGGGGGACGGACGGGGGCACGGCCGCGGTCTGGGGGAGTGCAAGGGCAGCGGCAGCACGCCGTACCGCACGGTCGTGGACCTCGTGGGGGACGGGGGTCCGGCCTTCCACTGCAGCTGCCCGAGCCGGAAGTTCCCGTGCAAACACGCCCTGGGACTCCTGCTGTTGTGGTCGGAGGGGGGGAGGCGGCCGTGCCGTCCTCGGCCGCGACGCCGCCCGAGTGGGCGGGGCAGTGGCTGGAGCGGCGCCGGCAGCGCGCCGAGCGTGCGGCGGGGGGTGGGCCGGACGGGGGACGGCTCCCGCTCCCGTGGACGCCGAGGCGGCCCGGCGCCGCGCCGAGCGGCGCGCGCGGCGGATCGCCGAGGGGGCGGCCGAGCTGGAGCGGCGGCTGGCCGATCTGCTGCGGGGCGGGCTCGCGGCCGTCGAGGGGGCGGCGTACGGGCAGTGGGACGAGACGGCGGCCCGCATGGTCGACGCGCAGGCGCCGGGACTGGCGGCGCGCGTACGGGAGTTGGCGTCGGTGGCGGGGGCCGGGTCCGTGGAGGGGACGGACCGGGCCTCACGGCTGCTGGAGGAGTGCGCGCTGCTGCACACGCTGGGACAGGGGTATCTGCGGGTGGAGGAGCTGCCGGAGGCCCTGGCGGCGACGGTCCGCACGCGCGTCGGCATCACGTCGGACGCGGCGGCCCTGCTGGCCTCCGTCCCGCCCGTGCGGGACCGCTGGTTGGTCCTGGCCCAGCGGGACGCCGACGACGGCCGCCTGACCACGCGCCGCATCTGGCTGTACGGCAGGAGCACGGGCCGGATGGCCCTCCTCCTCTCTTACGGCGCCGCCGGCCGCGCGCCCGAGCTCTCCCTTCCGGTGGGCCTCGCCCTGGACGCCGACCTGGCCTTCCATCCCTCCGCGCGTCCGCTGCGCGCGGTGCTGGGCAGGCGCTACGGCCCGCCCGAGCCCAGCCCGGCACCGCCGCCCGGCGGCGACACGGAGGCGGCGCTGCGCGCCTATGGCGAGGTCCTGCGGGACGACCCCTGGCTGGAGTCCTGGCCGGTGGTCCTCTCGGCGGTGACTCCGGTGCCGGACGCGGACGGCAAGGGCTGGCAAGTGGCCGACGCTCCGGGGGAGTCGGCGCTTCCCGTCACGCCCGGGGGCGGCGGGGACGACATGGGCCTGTGGCGGCTGACGGCGATATCCGGCGGCGGCCCGGTGCCGGTCTTCGGCGAGTGCGGACACCGGGGCTTCACCCCGCTGACCACATGGGCGCCGGAGCCGGTGGCGCTCTGACGCACGCCCGTACGAGCGGGTCGTCCGCGCGGTCTCTCGCACGCCTCAGCCGTCGCAGACGTCGCCTCAGTCACAGCCGTCTCCTCAGTCGTCTCATCCGTCTCATCCGCCCGGCCTCATCCGGCCCGGGCGGTCACCGCACAGGAAGGGCACGCCCGTGACCAGCTCCATCACCACTCCCGCGACTCACAGCAGCCCCATCCCCCACACCGGCTCCGCCGCAGCCCACGGCACCGACTCGAGCGGCCCCGAGACGAGCGGTCCCGGCACGAGCGGTCCCGCCTGGGACGGGCCCGGCTGGGACGATCTCCTCACCACGGCCCTCCTCGGCACCGAGCGGCGGGCGGTGCCCGCGCGGCCGCGGCCGGGGCAGGACGCCGCCGGGGTGCTGCTGGACGCCGCCGCGCTGCGGACCGTGCGACGACGGGCCGCCTTGCTGCCGGCCCCCGCCCGGGCTCGGCCCGGGGCGGCCCCCCGGGACGACCGGCCCGCCCTGCCCGAGGCGGCCCGGCGACGGCTCGCGCTGCTGCTCGCCGACCGGGCAGCGCCCGGCGGCGGAGGACGCCGGGGCGGCGCACCGGACCTCACCGAGCTGCTCCCCCAATGGCTGGCGACGGCCAACGGCCACGGCTACCGCGTGCCCGAGGCGCTGCTGCCCGCGTTGCTCGAGGCGGCGCGGGCCCGCAGCGACCTGCGGCCGGCGGCGCTGGCCCTCGGCGGGCCGAGGGCGCTGTGGCTGGCCCGGCTCAACCCGCAGTGGAAGTACGCCCTGCGCGGCGGTACGGCGTCTGGTTTCCCGGGAGCCGCCGCGCCCGCGAGAAGCCCCGAGGACGAGGGGCGCGTCTGGCAGGAGGGGCTGTTCGCGGAGCGGGTCGCCGTGCTGGCGGCCGTACGGCGCCGCGATCCCGACGCCGGGCGGGAGCTGCTGGCCTCGACCTGGGCGAAGGAGCCGGCGGAGGACCGGCTGATGCTCCTCGACTCGCTGCGCGCGGAGCTCTCGGCCGGGGACGAGACGTTCCTGGAACAGGCCCTGTCCGACCGGAGCCGCAACGTCCGTGCCACGGCGGCGGAGCTGCTGACGGCCCTGCCCGGTTCGGCGCTGACGGCCCGGATGGCCGAGCGCGCACGGGCGTGCGTGGCGCTGGACCGTACGGCCGACGGCGGCGCGCGCGTCGTGGTCGAGGCGCCGCACGAGTGCGACAGCGGGATGCAGCGGGACGGCGTGGTGGCCAAGCCGCCGGCGGCCCGCGGCGAACGGTCGTGGTGGCTGAGCCAGCTGGTGGAGGCGGCCCCGCTGGCGATCTGGTGCGAGCGGCTGGGCGTGGGCGGCGCGGCGGAGGCCGTGGCCCTGCCGGTCGCCGACGGCTGGCAGCCGGACCTGCACGCCGCCTGGTGCCGGGCGGCCGCCCGGCAGGGGGACGCGGAGTGGTCCCGGGCCCTGCTCGGCCCCGCGACGTCACCGCCCGCCCCGGCGAACTCCTCGTGGCTGGACCCGGCCAGGCTGCTGTCCGCGCTGCCCCCGGCGGAACGGGCCGGGTGGGTGGCGGAGTTCGTCGCGGCCCACGGCCTGTCCGAGGCGTTCCGGCTGCTGGGCGTGTGCTCCGTGCCCTGGGCGGAGCCGCTGGGCGCGGCGGTGGTGGACGCACTGGACGCCGCACGGCGCGCGGGCGGCTATCCGTGGAGCTTCAGCGGGGTGATGGGCCTGGCCGAGCGCTGTCTGGACCCGGCCCAGGCCGACCGGCTGGCGGCGCTCACCACCGTCCCCGAGGGGCCGGCGGACGGCGCCGCCGCCGGCGCCGCGGGCTATTGGGTCGAGGCGTTCCAGCGCCTCATAGGCACGCTGCGCCTGCGGGCCGCGATGAGCGCGGAGCTCGCCGGGCAGGAAGCGGACGCCGTGGTCACGGGACCGTAGCCCCGAGCGGGCGGGGGCCGTACGGTCGCGGGCCCGTACGGTCGCGGTGCCGCGGCCCCGTACGGTCCCGCTGCCCGGCGGGACCGTAGGAGACGCCCCCGCCGGGGAGCGCGTGCCGGAAGAGGAACCGGAGGGGTACGGCCTCGGCTACGCCTCCGCCGTCTGACGGACGTTGGCGTTGACCCACGCCACGATCGCCGTCGTCGTGGCGCCCGGGGTGAAGATCTCGGCGACGCCCTGCTCCTTGAGCGGGGCGATGTCGGCCTCGGGGATGATGCCGCCGCCGAAGACCTTGATGTCGGCCGCGTCGCGCTCGCGCAGGAGCTCGATCACCTTGGCGAAGAGCGTGTTGTGGGCGCCGGAGAGGATCGACAGGCCGATGGCGTCGGCGTCCTCCTGAATGGCGGTGTCGACGATCTGCTCGGGCGTCTGGTGGAGCCCCGTGTAGATGACCTCCATGCCGGCGTCGCGCAGCGCACGCGCGATGACCTTGGCTCCGCGATCATGGCCGTCGAGCCCCGGCTTGGCCACCACCACGCGGATCGGACCGGTCACTCCCATCACTGCCTCCAGGTACGAGCCGTCAACCGGCCGCGAGGCCCCGTACCCAAGGGGCCCGGGGACGTGAACGAACGTTATCTCCAGCATCCCGCAAGCGGCCGTTTCGCGGTGGAGAGCGAGGGGGAAATCACACGTGGGACACCACGTTCGCTACGCACTGCTTCTGTAACCCGCGTCTCACGGGCCACATGCGCCCGATCCGTTCCGAGTCGCCGGACCACGAAGCGGTCGCGAGGGGAGCCGCTACGAGGCCCGCACCCTACGCCGGCAGCCGCCCGGCACAGCGGTGCGGCTGCCGCGCACAGCTGCCCGCGAGGGCACACGGGGGACAAGGGCCGCCTTGACTGTGTGCCGTTCGGGAGGTCGGTCGGCCATGAGGGCCTTGCCCTTTCTCTGCACCCTCTTACGCCCTTGTGCTCTTGTGCGCCCGTCGGCCGCGCTGCTGCGGTCCACGGTCCTGGAGCTGGCGATCCTTACCGCGCATGTGCTGATGTACCCCACCGGCATGACACAGGAACGCCGTCCGCCGCCCCCGCCCCTGCCGCCGGCCCCGACCGAGGCCCGGGACACGCGGGAGACACGGGAGGCACGGGAGGTGCTGGAGGGGCGAGAGGGGCAGGAGGGACCGGACGCGGCCGGGGCGGACGACACGCCCGGGGCCGGAAATGTCACCCATCTGCCGGTTCTTCTTCTCCACGGCTTCATCGACAACCGCTCGGTGTTCCTCCTGCTGCGCCGTTCGCTGCTGCGGAACGGCTGGCGGCACGTGTGGTCGCTGAACTACTCCCCCCTCACGTGCGACCTCCGCACGGCGGCCACCCTCCTCGCCCGGCACGTCGAGGAGGTCTGCGCGGCCACGGGACACGAACGGGTGGACATGGTCGGGCACAGCCTCGGCGGACTGGTGGCCCGTTACTACATCCAGCGGCTGGGCGGCGACGCCCGCGTGCGCACCCTCGTCACCCTCGGCACGCCGCACGGCGGCACGCGCGTGGCGCCCCTTATGTCGGCCCATCCCCTGGTGCGCCAGATGCGCCCGGATTCGGATGTCATCGCGGAACTGGCCGAGCCCGCACCGCATTGCGCGACGCAATTCATCGGTTTCTGGAGCGACCTGGATCAGATCATGGTGCCGGTGGAGACCGCCCGTATCGATCATCCCGACCTGATGGCGCGGAACGTCCGCGTCAGCGGCGTCGGCCATCTGGCACTGCCGGTGCACGGGGCCGTGGCGGCGGGCATCCGGCAGGCGCTGACCACGGAAGAAGCCATGGCCGGTGCGCGAGGGGCCGCCTCGGTCGCATGAACCGGGCCCCCGTTTCACGCTGCGGAGGTCGCTGTCCGGGCGTCCCTTTGACGCCCCTGCATCCGATAGCGGATCGAACGGATATCGAACGCCGGGTCGACCCGTCGGGCCCCAGTCAGCCGAAAGGCGGCTAAATGCCCGAGCCCTCACCCCATGAAACGTGAGGAAGATTGTCGTTGCCGCATACCGCCGGGTACAGTCGCCGCTAATTCTCCTGCTGCCAAGGCGAAATGGAAGTGGTGGTGAACGACCGTCACCCGCAGGCGGGCCCGGATCAGTCCGTTCCCGCTCCCGGTGCCTCCTATGGGCACGGGCACTACACGTCGTACGAGCAGCAGGCCTCCCCGCAGAGCTTCGCCGGGTACGACGGCTACAGCACCGGCCAATGGGACACCTCCGGCACTTCCGGCCATTGGGACACCAACAACCAATGGGGCGTCACCGGACAGACGCAGACCTGGGACTTCAGCGGCTACGACCTCGGCGGCCAGAACGCCACCGGTCAGCATGCCACCGGTCAGCACGCCTCCAACCAGTGGGCCGCCCCCGACACCTCCGGCCAGTGGGACGTTCCCGGCGCCGCGGCGTCCGGCCAGTGGGACACCGGCGCGTGGAGCGCGGCCGGTTCCCCGGCGGGTTCGTACGACACCGGACAGCACGCCTCGGGCCAGTGGGACACCGGCGCGCACCAGCAGGCGTGGGACACCAGCGGGCAGTACCCCGCCCAGCAGTGGAACACCCCCGGCCAGGACGCCTCCGGCCAGTGGGACATGAGCGCCCAGCAGACGCAGACCTGGGACGCCAGCGCCTACGCGGCGATGCAGACGCCCGAGGGCGGCCACGCTCCCACCCTCATGGTCGACCTGTCCGGCGTCGACATGACCGCCGCCGCGCCCGCGCCCGTCCCCGAGGAGAACCGGGCCCAGTCGGTCGCGAACGCCGAGACCCGGGCCATGATGATCATCGAGGAGCCGGAGCCGGCCGACGAGCCGGACTTCGACCCCCTCGGCACCCTCGACGCCCACGACGACGAAGCCGCCGAGGCGTCCGCGTCCGTACCGGCGCAGGCACGGCCGCACGGTGACGACGACGTCCCCGGCCGCGCCCGCGCCAGCCGTCGCAAGGGCGCCCCCGCCCGCACCGGCTACCGGCCGCGCCGCAAGGCCCTGCTCACCGTCGCCGTCCCCTCGGTCGCCGTCATGGGCGTCGCCGGCATCGCCGCCGCCTCCGTGATGACGGGCGGCGAGAAGGAGGCCCCGAAGCCCACGGCCGCCGCAGCCCCCGACACCACCGTCAAGCTCTCGGCGGCCAACAGCAAGCTCGACACCCAGCTCGCCGGCCTCAGCCGCGGCGCCGACGACTTCGCCAGCCGCGCCAACCGCACCCAGGAGCGGATCGACCTCAAGGCGCGGCAGGAGGACGAGCGCAAGCGCAAGGCCGAGGAGGCCGCCAAGAAGGAGCGCGAGCGCCCCAAGTTCGCGCTGCCGGTCACCCAGCACGGACTCAGCGCGATGTACGGCCAGGCGGGCGTCAACTGGATGTCGGTGCACACCGGCATCGACTTCCCCGTCGCCTACGGCACGCCCGTCATGGCCGCCACGGACGGCACGGTCCGTACGCAGTACAACGTGGCCTACGGCAACATGGCCATAGTGACGTCACCCGACGGAACCGAGACGTGGTACTGCCACCTCAGCAGCACCAAGGTCCGCTCCGGGTCGGTCAAGGCCGGCGACGTCATCGCCTACTCCGGCAACTCCGGCAACTCCACCGGCCCGCACCTGCACTTCGAGGTCCGGCCCGGCGGCTCGGCCGTCGACCCCCTGCCGTGGCTGCGCGGCCACGACCTCGACCCGACGTGACCTGACGCGACCCGCGCCCCCATCAGGGGCGCGGGTCGCCAGGGCGTCGAGCCGGGCGCCGCGCTACAGCTTCTCGACCGGCGCGTAGCGCAGCAGCAGCCGCTTCGGCTTCTCCTCGCCGAAGTCGACCGTGGCCTCGGCGTTGTCACCGCTGCCCTTGACGGCGACGACCGTGCCGAGCCCGAACGAGTCGTGCGTGACGCGGTCGCCGATGGCGAGCGCCACCACCGGGCGGTCCTTGGCGCGGCGCGTCGCGAAGCCGCTCGGCCCCGCCTTGGCGCCGCCGCGCGAGGACGCGAAGCCCGAGGAGAATCCCGAGGTGACGCCCGAACCGGCGCCCAGCGAGGACGCCGACGGCGTCGCGGGGCCCGTACGGCGCCAGTCCAGGTACTGCCCGGGGATCTCCTCCAGGAAGCGCGACGGCGGGTTGTACGACGGCTGTCCCCACGCGCTGCGCATGCTCGCACGGGTCAGGTACAGCCGCTCGCGGGCGCGCGTGATGCCCACATAGGCGAGCCGCCGCTCCTCCTCCAGCTCCTTCGCCTGCCCCAGGGCGCGCATGTGCGGGAAGACGCCGTCCTCCATGCCGGTGAGGAAGACGACCGGGAACTCGAGGCCCTTCGCCGTGTGCAGGGTCATCAGCGTGATGACGCCCGATCCCTCGGTGTCCTCGTCGGGGATCTGGTCGGAGTCGGCGACGAGCGCGACCTTCTCCAGGAAGTCCGCCAGGGTGCCCGGCTCGTCCTCGTCGCGCTCCTGCTCGAACTCCAGGGCGACGGCGGCGAGCTCCTGGAGGTTCTCCACGCGGGTCTCGTCCTGGGGGTCGGTGGACGCCTGCAGCTCGGCCAGGTAGCCCGTGCGCTCCAGGACGGCCTCGAGGACGGTCGCGGGCCCGGCCCCCGACTCGACGACGGTGCGCAGCTCCTCCATGAGCGTGTTGAAGCGCTTGACGGCGTTGGACGAGCGGGCCGCCATGCCGTAGGCCTCGTCGACGCGGCGCAGCGCCTGCGCGAAGCTGATCTTCTCGCGCAGCGACAGGGCGTCGATCATGGCCTCGGCGCGCTCGCCGATGCCGCGCTTGGGCACGTTGAGGATGCGCCGCAGCGGGACGGTGTCCTCGGGGTTGGCGAGCACCCGCAGGTAGGCGAGGACGTCACGGACCTCCTTGCGCTCGTAGAAGCGCACGCCGCCGACGACCTTGTAGGGCAGGCCGACGCGGATGAAGATCTCTTCGAAGACGCGGGACTGGGCGTTGGTGCGGTAGAAGACGGCGACGTCGCCGGCCTTGGCGTCCTTGGCGTCGGTCAGCCGGTCGATCTCGTCGGCGACGAACTGCGCCTCGTCGTGCTCGGTGTCGGCGACGTAGCCGGTGATGGAGGCGCCGGCCCCGGCCTGCGTCCACAGGTTCTTGGGGCGGCGGTTCTCGTTGCGCTCGATGACGGCGTTGGCGGCGTTGAGGATCGTCTGCGTGGAGCGGTAGTTCTGCTCGAGCAGGATCGTGGTGGCGTCCGGATAGTCCTCCTCGAACTGGAGGATGTTGCGGATGGTGGCACCGCGGAAGGCGTAGATCGACTGGTCGGCGTCACCGACGACGCACAGCTCGGCGACGCCCTCCTCGCCCGCGTTCTCGGGCGTGCCCACCAGCTCGCGCACCAGCGTGTACTGCGCGTGGTTGGTGTCCTGGTACTCGTCGACCAGGACGTGCCGGAAGCGGCGGCGGTAGTGCTCGGCCACGTCCGGGAACGCCTGCAGCAGGTGGACCGTGGTCATGATGATGTCGTCGAAGTCGAGGGCGTTGGCCTCGCGCAGCCGCGACTGGTACATCACGTAGGCCTCGGCGAGGGTCTTCTCGAAGCCGTCGGCGGCCTGCGCCGCGAAGGCCTCCTCGTCGATGAGCTCGTTCTTGAGGTTGGAGATCTTCGCGCTGAAGGACTTCGGCGGGAACTTCTTCGGGTCCAGGTCCAGGTCGCGGCAGACCAGGGCCATCAGCCGCTTGGAGTCGGCCGCGTCGTAGATCGAGAAGGAGGACGTGAAGCCCAGCTTCTTGCTCTCCCGGCGCAGGATCCGCACGCACGCGCTGTGGAACGTCATCACCCACATGGCGTGGGCGCGCGGGCCGACGAGCTGCTCGACGCGCTCCTTCATCTCGCCGGCGGCCTTGTTGGTGAACGTGATCGCGAGGATCTGCCCCGGGTGGACGTGGCGCGAGCCCAGCAGATGAGCGATGCGGTGCGTGAGCACGCGCGTCTTGCCGGAGCCGGCGCCCGCGACGATCAGCAGCGGCGAGCCCGTGTGCACCACGGCGGCGCGCTGCTGGTCGTTCATCCCCTCGAGCAGGGCCGCGGGGTCCACGACGGGGCGGGCGGCGCCGTCGCGGTAGTACGCCTCCCGGGGGACGGGTACGTCGAAGGCGCCGCCGAACAGGTCGTCCGGCAGCGGCTCGGGGGCCACGTCCTCCGGGGGAGGCGGGTGCTCCTCGTCGGAGGGGGCCAGGTCCGCCAGGAAGCTGTCGTCAAAGAGGCTGCTCATCGCCTCCCGAGTCTAGGCGGCCGCACTGACAGGCGGCCCCCGATCCCGCCAACAGTGGCCACCCCCACAGACCCGGCAGTGGTCACCCCCACCGCACGGTCACACCCAGAGCACGGCGATGAAGACGTTCGCGGTGGTCAGCGCCCCGACCGTGCCGAAGGCCGCGGCCTCGACCTTCTCCTCGTCCCGCTTGACGTACACCAGGCCCAGGATGACGACCAGCAGCGCCAGCTTCACGCCGATCTTGACGGTGTTGACGGTGTGGCCCTGCGCCTGGTGCAGGCCCACCAGCGCGACGCCGGTGACCAGCATGGTCAGCGCGCCGTGCAGCATCGCCGGGACCATGCGGGCCTCGCCCCGGCCCATGGCCTTCGTCTGGGTCAGGAAGCCGCCCAGCAGGCAGGCGATGCCGATGATGTGCAGGCCCACGAGGGCGTGAATCAGTACGTCCATGGGGACCGACCCTAGCCGGGGCCATACCAGCCCCCGGCCGGGAGGTGGGGAAGGAACACGGCTTCGGTCAGTCGCCGTCCGCATCCCTCTCCACGGGGAGGGATCGCCCGACCACGAGCAGTCACCAAACCGCCGAATAGGGGCAATAGCGGTCATGGCCGTTTCGGGATCTCCCCGAGGCCTAGCGTCCTCCTCCAGAACGGCGGTGGCCCGCCCCTCCCCCTCGTGCGGGCCGCCGCCCGGCTCCCCTGCCGGACCGGAAGGAAGTGACGGCGATCGTGGCGTCCCACCGCAAGCCCAAACAGAGCCCCCTCGCAGGCGGCACCGCCCGCGCGGCGGCGGCCCTCGCCCTCGCGGGCGCCGCCGCGGCCACGGCTCTCGAGGGCACCGGCCACGCCGCCCCGGCCCTCACCCCCGAGCAGGCCAGGGCCGAGGTCGCCCGGTACTACCAGCAGGCCGAGGTGGCCACCGAGAAGTACAACGGCGCCAAGGAGAAGGCCGACCGCGCGCGCTCCGCCCTCGACCGGCTCCAGGACGAGGCCGCCCGCAAGACCGAGCGCCTCAACACCGCCCGCGACGCCCTCGGCTCCTTCGCCGCCGCCCAGTACCGCGACGGCGGCATGCCCACCAGCGTCCGGCTGCTGCTCTCCGCCAGCCCCGACCGCTACCTGCAGGGCGCCTCGCTGGCCGGCCGCGCGGGCGAACGGCAGGCCGGCGCGGTGGCCCGGGTGCGGCACGAGCTGCGGGGCGTCCAGCAGGTCCGTAGCGCCGCCGACACCCGCCTCGCCGAGCTCCGGCACGAGGAGGCCGCCCTCGCCCGGCACAAGCGCGCGGTCGAGGCCAAGCTCGGCCGGGCCGAACGGCTGCTGCGCGAGCTGCCCAAGGAGGAGCGCACGGCCGTCGCGGCCGGCGAGCGGGCCACGGGCACCGTCGCGAAGGCGGCGGACTCCACCCTCGCCTCCGTGGGCTCCGCGGCGCAGCAGGCCCCGGCGGCCGCCGTCTCGGGGCGCGCCGCGCGGGCGGTGGCCTTCGCCTACTCCGCGATCGGCAAGCCCTACGTGTGGGGCGCGACCGGCCCGTCGGGCTTCGACTGCTCGGGGCTGACGCAGGCGGCGTGGCAGGCGGCCGGGGTCTCCCTGCCGCGCACCACCTATACGCAGATCGCCGCCGGGCGACGCATCGCCCGCGGCCAGCTGGCCCCCGGCGACCTGGTGTTCTTCTACCCCGGCGTCAGCCACGTCGGCCTCTACATCGGCGGCGGCCGCATGATCCACGCCCCGCATCCCGGGGCTCCGGTGAGGATCGCGCCGATCGACGAGATGCCCTTCGTGGGAGCCTCCCGGCCCGCCTGAGCGTCCCGACCTGCCCAGGGAGCGTCCCGGCGCCGGTATGTCAGTGGGCGACGTGCTTGGTCAGCCACCTGAAGACGTCGGGTACCTGCCGCTTCCATACGGCCGTGCCGTGGCCGCCCGCGCCCGCCGGGACCATGCTGACCTGCACGGTCGTCGGCGCCTTCGCGGCCTCCTTGATCGCCACGCCGCCCTGGTAGCCGTCGCCCTCCGCGCCCGAGAGGAACAGCGCCACGTGCGGCGGGGTCGTGGCGCGCTGCAGCATCTTCAGCGGGTTGTTCGCGTCCCGGAGCTCCGGTGTCTTCGCGGTGAGGGAGGCAGGCTCGCCGACGGGGTCGTTGTAGCCGGACAGGCTCACCCCGGCCCGGTAGCGGTCGGGGTGGGCGATGGCCAGCTTGGTCGCGCAGTGGGCGCCCGCGGAGTAGCCGGCGACGGCCCAGCCGTCGGGCTTGTCGGTGGCGCGGAAGGTGTCGACGACCATCTTGCGGACGTCCACGCTGAGCCAGGTGTCCGCGTTGACCTTGCCGGTGGTGTTGGCGCAGCCGGTGTCGACGTCGCCGAGGAGGGTGGTGCGGGGCGCCACGATGATGAACGGGGCCACCTCGCCCTTCTCCATCATGGGCTTGAGCTGCGTGTTGACGTTGAGGGTGCCGAACCAGGCCTTGGCCGACCCGGGGAAGCCGGGCAGCACCTCCACCACGGGGAACGTCTTGTTCTTGTACGCCGGGTCGTCGTACTGCGGCGGCAGCCAGACGTAGACCTCGCCCTCGACGCCGGATATACGGCCCTTGAGCTGGGTCTCCTGGACCCCGGGCCCCATGCGCTTGTCGGAGGCGGGCTTGAACTTCTGCGCGACCTTGGGCTGCTGGTCCGGCGACGTGCCGCCGGTGCCGTCCGGGCCGAGGTCGGCGGCCGCGCTGACGTGGTTGCCGGTGCCCAGCAGGTCGGCCCAGGTGTCGAAGAGGCCGTTGGCGTTGTTGACGACGACGAAGACCATCACGACGGCCGTGACCTGCGCGAACAACAGCATGAAAAAGCGCGTGACATGGCGTACGAGCTTCGGGCCGCCGACCTTGCCCCACAGCGTGAGCGGCAGGGCCAGGGCCACCACGACCAGGACGATCGTGGTCAGGAAGAACGGTGTTCCCGTCAGGCTCATCGGGCGGCGGCTCTCGTTTCGGGTGCTGTGCTTCTCGCCTGAGCTAGATGGCGAGGCTCGCCGAGAGGTTCCGTGAGGGCCGGAGAGGTTCGTTCCGTGACGTCCCGAGGGTCCGGTGAGGTCCCGAGAGGTGCGGCGAGATCCCGAGGGGTTCGGCCCGGTGTGCGCGCCGAACCCCGGCGGGCCGTCCGCGTCAGACCAGGCGCCGCGCCGTCGCCCAGCGGGTGAGCTCGTGCCGGTTGGACAGCTGCAGCTTGCGCAGCACGGCGGAGACGTGGGACTCGACCGTCTTCACCGAGATGAAGAGCTGCTTGGCGATCTCCTTGTAGGCGTAGCCGCGCGCGATCAGCCGCAGCACCTCGCGCTCGCGCTGCGTCAGCCGGTCGAGGTCCTCGTCGACCGGCGGCGCGTCCGTGGAGGCGAAGGCGTCGAGGACGAAGCCGGCCAGGCGGGGCGAGAAGACCGCGTCGCCCTCCCGGACCCGGAAGATCGCGTCGATCAGGTCGGTACCGGTGATGGTCTTGGTGACATAGCCGCGCGCCCCGCCCCGGATGACGCCGATGACGTCCTCGGCGGCGTCGGAGACCGACAGGGCCAGGAAGCGGACCGGCGCCTCCTGGTCGGCCATCATCGCGGCGCAGCGGCGCAGCACCTCCACACCGCCGCCGCCGGGGAGGTGGACGTCCAGCAGGACGACCTCGGGGCGGGTCGCGGTGATGACGGTCACCGCCTGGTCGACGTCGGCGGCCTCGCCGACGACCTCGACGCCCGTGCGGGCGGTGGTGCCGATCTCGGCCTGCACGCCCGTGCGGAACATCCGGTGGTCATCCACCAGCACGACCCTGACGTGGCGCTCCGTAACCTCTTCGGTCGTCATGACGCCTTCTCCGCCCTCTCCATCTCCAGCTCCACTTCCGTCCCCCCGTCGGGCGCCGAGCGCAGGCGCGCCGTGCCGCCGTTGCGCTGCATCCGGCCGATGATCGACTCGCGGACGCCCATGCGGTCGTCCGGCACCGCGTCCAGGTCGAAGCCGGGGCCGCGGTCGCGTACGGAGATGAAGACCGTACGCCCCTCGACCTCGGCGTACACCTGCACGGCACCGCCCTGGCCACCGTACTTGGCCGCGTTGACCATGGCCTCACGGGCGGCCTGGAGCTGGGCGTCCAGGCGTTCGTCCAGGGGGCAGTCGCCGACCACCACGACCTCTATGGGGACGCCGTGGTGGTCCTCCACCTCGGCGGCGGTGGCCTTGACGGCCTCCGCCAGCGTCCGCGGCTCCTCGGCCTCGTCCTTGCCCCGGCCCTCGGGGTTGTAGAGCCAGTTGCGCAGCTCCCGCTCCTGGGCGCGGGCGAGACGGGCGACCTCGCGGGGGTCGTCGGCGTTGCGCTGGATGAGGGTGAGGGTGTGCAGGACGGAGTCGTGGACGTGGGCGGCGACCTCGGCACGCTCCTGGGCGCGGATGCGCATGGTCCGCTCGGCGGACAGGTCCTGGGTCATCCGGACGACCGAGGGGCCCGCCAGCAGCGCTATGCCCACCAGCACGGCCAGCGAGGCCTGCAGGACCGTGCCCAGGTGCTCCGCGGACCCCTGGAGGACGACGATGCCGGTCGCTCCGACGCCCACCAGCAGCACACCGGCCGCGCCGCGCGCGACCGGCAGGACGCGCTTGCGGCGTCCGACCTCCATCCAGTGGGCCCGGCGGGCGTTGTCGGCCTGCCGCCACACCAGGGCGACGCCGGCCCCTATGAGCACCAGCGGCCAGATGTAGGCGTTGGCGCGGCCGAGGTGGAGCCGGTCGAGGAAGATCGCCGCGCTGATGACGACCGCGAGCAGCGCGAAGACCTGACCGCGGTCGGGCTTGCGGGCGAAGAGCGGACGCCGCCCGTCGGCGGACGTCTCCACGGCCACGGCCTTGGGGGCCTCCACGCCGCCTATGCCGAGGGGGACGACGAACCAGAACACGGCGTAGAGCAGGGCCCCCATGCCCTGAGTCATCATCAGCGCCACGAATGCCAGCCGCACCCAGGACACCGGCACGCCCAAGTGCCCGGCGAGGCCGCGCGCCACGCCGCCGAGCATCCGCCCGTCGGCGCTGCGGTAGAGCTTGCGCAGGGGCGGGCCGTCGGGGAGCTGCGGCGGGGTCGGGGCGGTCATGCCACTGATCGTCACATGAGCGCGTCCTTCCGGGCATCAGGGTCGTCCCTGAACCGACCCGGGGAAACCCCCGGGCCACGGGCCTGAGGCCGGGCCACGGGTCTCAGGAGCGGGCCACGGGCCTCAGGACGTGCCGGCCGGGCGGAAGCCGTCGCGGACCACGTCGAAGACATGCTTGTGGCGGTCCCAGTCGGCCTTGGGCGCCGAGAGGTAGATGGCGTACTCGTTGCCGCCCTCGCGCCCGAACCCCAGATCGATGGCCTGCCAGTCGCGCGCCCTGCCCTTGAAGGTGAACTCCCACACGGCCGCCGGCTCGCCCCGGAACCGCGTCTCCTGCATCCGGCGCCGTTCGTAGCCGCTGACGCTCTTGCGCAGCTGCTCCTCGACGTCCTTCCAGTGCTGGAGGTGGCTCGGGCTCGCGAAGTCCAGGACGTTGACCTTGATGCCGAGCAGCCCCGACGGATCGACGTAGTTGACCTCGGTATCCGCCTTGTCCGTCTCGTCCTTGCGCTTCCAGCCGTCGGGCACGGGGAAGGAGACGCCGAGCCGGGGCTCCTTGACGAGGTGATAGCCCTCCGGCACGGGCGGCGGTGCGCTCGGCGCGGTGGACGTCGGCGGTGCCGAGGCGTCGCGGGCGGGCGTCGGCACGGCCCGGTCGTCCTCCTGGCCGTCGCCCGGGAACAGGACGTACGCGCCGGCCGCGAGCCCCACTCCGACGACCGCGGCGGCGGTGACCCACCACACCGCACGACCCCGGCGGGCCGTCCCGGCGGCCGCGGGCCGCGGGGCGACGGAGGCGGGCACGGTCGGCGGCTCGGGGCGGGGCTCCAGCGGCGGGATCACCAGGTGCGCCGTCTCGGGCTCGGCCGCCGGCTCGCGCAGGATCTGCTCCGCCAGCTCGGCCGGGGGCCGCAGGTCCGGCTCCTTGGCCAGCAGGGTCTCGATGAGCTTGGCCAGCGGTCCCGCGTGACGCGGCGGCTGGAGGGGGTCCATGGCGATGGCGTACGCCGTCTCGACCGCCGTGTCCCGACGGAACGGGGGGTGCCCTTCCAGCGCCTGATAGAGGGTCGCGCCCAGCGCCCACAGATCCGAGGCGGGTCCGGGCTTGGCGCCCTTGACCCGCTCGGGGGCTATGTAGTCGATGGACCCGACCATCTCGCCCGTCTTGGTCAGGGTCGAGGTGCCGGTGGAGTGGGCGATGCCGAAGTCGGTGAGCACGACCCGGCCGTCGTGGCCGAGCAGGACGTTGCCGGGCTTGACGTCGCGGTGCAGCACCCCGGCGGCGTGCGCCGCGCGCAACGCCGCGATCATGCCGCGGCCGACCCTGGCGGCCTCCTCGGGGGTGACCGTGCCGCGCTTGAGGACGTCGCCGAGCGTCCTGGAGGGCACGTACTCCATCACGATGCAGGGCAGGCCACCGTCCTCGACCACGTCGTGGACGACCACGACGTTGGGGTGGGCGATACGGGCTGCGCTGCGCGCCTCGCGGCGGGTGCGCTCGTAGAGGGTGGCGAGCTCGTCCTCCTCCAGTCCCGGAGAGACGTGCAGCCGCTTGACCGCCACCTGACGGCCCAGCAACTCGTCCTCGGCGCGCCAGACGGTGCCCATGCCACCGCGGCCTATCTGCTCGGCGAGCCGGTACCGCCCGGCGATGAGCCGACCTGTCTCAGGCACTGCCCCGTGCACCGCACGTTCCTCCGGTTCCCCCGCTGGTGTTCGATGCGCCACCCTAACCGGCCGGGTCTCAGGGACGATCTCAGGGAACGTCCAGGGTCGCCACGGATGCCGCACAGGCGTTCCGGTTGACACGATGTCCTCATGACCGACGCACCCCCCGTTGAGCACGCGGCCACCCCGCCGCTGCGCCGCAGCCGCGAGCACAAGGTGATCTCCGGTGTCTGCGGCGGCCTGGGCCGCTGCTTCGACATGGACCCGGTCATCTTCCGCGTGGTGCTGGGCGTGCTGGGCGTCACCGGCGGCCTGGGGCTGATCGCCTACGGCCTGGCCTGGCTGCTGATCCCCCTCGAGGGCGAGGACGAGAACGAGGCCCGGCGCATGCTGTCGGGCCGCGTCGAGGGGCCGGCGCTCACGGCGGTGCTCTGTGCGCTCGTCGGCTGCGGACTGTTCCTGTCCATGCTCAACAACAGCGGCGTGATGTCCTTCGCACTGCTGCTGTTGCTCGCCGTCACCGGCTCCACGTACTGGTCACGGCACCGCCGGCCGGACGGGGCCGCCGAGGACGAGCGTCCGGACGGCGCTGCCGAACCGGGCGCCCACGGCATGCACAAGCCCCCGAAGGCGCACCGCGCTCACAAGACCATGGAGGCGCCGCCGGAGACGCAGGCCCCTCCCACCTTCGGCTCCCCGTCATGGTGGCGCGACCCGGCCAAGGACACCGCCGCCGCCACCACGATCGCCCACGGCACCGGATACCTGTGGGGACCCGACGACTCCCCGGCCCGCGCGCCGTACGCGACGGGCGTCGCGGCCCGCACACCGGCCGCCCGCCCCGTGTCCCCCACCACCCGGCACCTGGGCGGCTGGACCTTCCTGCTGGCCCTGGCCGCCCTCGGCCTCGGCACGGGTCTGACCTGGCATCACCGGCCGCTGGGCACCTCCCTCGAGATCGGCCTGGCCTGTGCGCTGGGCGTCTTCGGCCTGGGCATCACGGTCAGTTCGCGCTACGGCCGCACGGGCGGCGGCACGATCGTCGCCGCCGTGCTGACCGGTGCGCTGCTCACGGGCGCCGCCGCGCTGCCCAAGTCCGTCACCGCCGACTGGACCAACTCCACCTGGCGCCCCTCGGACCGCGCCGCCCTGCGCGACCACTACGCCCTGGGCACCGGCGTGGGGACGCTGGACCTGACCGGCGTCCCCTGGTCCCGCACGGCGCCCGACCCCGGCGCGGCGCCGGTCACCGTCCACGCGGAGGTCAGCGCCGGACAGCTCAGGGTCGTCCTGCCCGAGGACGTCACCGCGGAGCTGGACATCGAGGTCGGCGTCGGCGACATCCGCCTCCCGGGCGAGGCCCGCGACGACGTCGACGTCCAGCCCCGCCGGCACCAGCGGCTGACCCTGTCCCCGGCCTCCGGGCAGCCCTCGCACGGCACCCTGAAACTCGAGCTCAAGGCCGGTGTCGGCCAGGTGGAGGTGACCCGTGTGGCGTCATGACTTCGAGCCGGGAAAGGTCGTCGTCGGACTCGTCCTCATCGGCGGCTGCCTGGCGTATCTGGCAGCGGCGGACGGCTGGTGGCACTTCCCCTCCTATCTGCTGCTTCCCGTCATGGTGGCCGGCTTCTGCGTGGCCGGAGCGGTCTCCTCCCTCGCCTACGCCATCCGCCGTCACCGCGCCCGCGGCACGGACCGGCAGCCGGAGGGCCTCAGCTGAACGACGCGTCGCGCCGGGCACGCTCCCGTCGGCGGCGGGCCGACAGCCCGTCCACCGAGAGCAGGGGCGCGCCCGCGACGATCAGCGGCAGCCAGGCCATGAGATAGGGCAGGTCGTTGCCGTAGTAGTAGGGCGTCGCGGCCCAGCTGACGGTCAGCCACAGGCTGAGCGAGATCAGCGCGCCTCCGGCCGCGGCGACCCGCGCCCATATCCCGAGCAGCGTGCCGATGCCGACCGCGAGCTCGCCCAGCGCCATCGCCCAGCCGAAGCCCACCGGGTTCTTCAACGCCAGGTCGACCAGGCCCGGGAGCCCGGCGGTGTCGCGCGCCGCCCGCATCAGCTCGCCGATCGAGCCCGGACCGTCGGCCGCGAGGAAGGCGGGGTCGGTGAGCTTGTCGAGTCCCGCGTAGACGAACGTGATCCCCAGGAAGAGCCGCAGTGGAATCAGCGCATACCGGATCCGCCGGCTCTCCGCGTCCCCCGCGCTCCCGGGGCCTGCCCCGAGCCCCGTTCCAAGCCCGGTTCCGAGCCCCGTCCTGAGCCCCGTCCTGAGCCCCGTCCTGAGTGACATGCCGCCCACCGCCTTCCTCTCGCCGTTCCTCGACGATACGTGCGGAGGGAAAAACGCGTTCAGCCCTGTGGATAACCCTCTCGGCGCCCGCCGGAGGTTGTCCACAGGGCTTGCGCGACGCGGCGACCGCTCAGCCCAGCAGGTCCGGCTCGCTGCGGGTGATCTGCTGGTGCAACGGCTGGTAGTTGATCCACGCCACCAGGTCGTTGCCGAGCTGCTCGCGGGTGTGCGCCGCGTGCGCCGGGTCGATCGGCACCGGTTTGCCGGCCGCCTTCGCGGCCAGCTGCACCTGGCAGGAACGTTCCATCGTGATGAACCACCACGCCGCCGCGTCCACCGAGTCGCCGACGGTCAGCAGACCGTGATTCCGCAGGATGACGGCCTTGTGCGGCCCGAGGGCGGTCGCGATGCGTCGGCCCTCCTCCTCGTCCACGACGACGCCCGTGTAGTCGTCGAAGAGCGCGTGGTCCTGGTAGAACGCGCACACGTCCTGCGTGATCGGCTCGAGCAGCTCCCCCAGCGCGGACAGCGCCCGCCCGTAGGTGGAATGACTGTGCGCGGCGGCCACGACGTCGGGCCGCGCCTTGTGGATCTGCGAATGGATCGCGAACGCCGCCTGGTTGACGTGGTACCGGCCCTCGACGACCTGCCCCCGGTGATTGACGAGGATCAGGTCGGAGACGGTGATGTGCTTGAAGGACATCCCGAAGGGATTGACCCAGAAGTGATCGGTGAACTCCGGGTCGCGCGCGGTGATGTGCCCCGCGACGCCCTCCTCGAACCCGAGCCGCCCGAAGAGCCGGAGCGCGGCCGCGAGCCGCTCCTTGCGGTACCGCCGCTCGTCCTCGACGGACTCGTGCTTCGGCGGCATGGCGAAGTGCAGCTGGTCGGTGGGTATGGGCTCGGGGGTGCTGGCGCCGACGCCGGCCTCGGGCATGACGGGCCTCCTCCGTGATCCGTGGCTACGGGTCGGAAGCTACCGCCGGGTTTCGGAGGAGGCTAGAGGTATACAGCGGCGGTCAGGTTCCTCCTCCGAAAACACCACCGCAAACGCCACCGCCGCCGCTCAAACGAATGAGCGACGGCGGTGGCGTTGACCTGAGGCCCTACGACAGGACCGGTGGGACTACTCCCACTCGATCGTCCCCGGCGGCTTGCTGGTCACGTCCAGCACCACGCGGTTCACGTCGGCGACCTCGTTCGTGATGCGGGTCGAGATGCGGGCCAGGACGTCGTACGGCATGCGCGTCCAGTCGGCGGTCATGGCGTCCTCGGACGAGACCGGGCGCAGCACGATCGGGTGGCCGTAGGTGCGGCCGTCGCCCTGGACGCCGACGCTGCGGACGTCGGCCAGGAGCACGACGGGGCACTGCCAGATCTCGCGGTCCAGGCCGGCCGCGGTGAGCTCCTCGCGGGCGATGGCGTCGGCCTCGCGGAGCAGGTCCAGGCGCTCCTTGGTGACCTCGCCGACGATGCGGATGCCGAGGCCGGGGCCGGGGAAGGGCTGGCGCTGGACGATCTCGTCCGGGAGGCCGAGCTCCTGGCCGACCATGCGGACCTCGTCCTTGAAGAGCTGGCGGAGCGGCTCGACGAGCTTGAACTCCAGGTCCTCGGGAAGGCCGCCCACGTTGTGGTGGGACTTGATGTTGGCCGTGCCGGTGCCGCCGCCGGACTCGACGATGTCGGGGTAGAGCGTGCCCTGGACGAGGAACGCGACGTCCTCGCCGTCGGCCGCGCCCTCGGCGACGATCTCGGCCTGCGCCTGCTCGAAGACCCGGATGAACTCCCGGCCGATGATCTTCCGCTTCTCCTCGGGGTCGGAGACCCCGGCGAGCGCGGCGAGGAAGCGCTCCTGCGCGTCGACGACCTTCAGCTGGACGCCGGTGGCGGCCACGAAGTCCTTCTCGACCTGCTCGGTCTCGCCCTTGCGCATCAGGCCGTGGTCGACGTAGACGCAGGTCAGCTGGGATCCGATGGCCTTCTGCACGAGCGCGGCGGCGACGGCGGAGTCCACGCCGCCGGACAGGCCGCAGATGGCGCGCTTGGTGCCGACCTGCTCGCGGATGGCCTCGACCTGCTCCTCGATCACGTTGCCCGTGGTCCAGGTCGGCTCGATGCCCGCGCCGCGGTAGAGGAAGTGCTCCAGGACCAGCTGGCCGTGCGTGGAGTGCATGACCTCGGGGTGGTACTGGACGCCGTAGAGCCGCTTCTCGTCGTTCTCGAAGGCGGCGACCGGCACGACGTCGGTGGACGCGGTGACGGCGAAGCCCTCGGGAGCGGCCGAGCAGGCGTCGCCGTGCGACATCCACACCGACTGCTCGACCGGGGTGCCCTCGAAGAGCGTCGAGGCGGACTTGGTGACGTGCAGGGGCGTACGGCCGTACTCGCGCGCTCCGGTGTTGTCGACCGTGCCGCCGAGCGTGGTGGCCATCAGCTGGAAGCCGTAGCACATGCCGAAGACGGGGACACCGGACTCGAAGAGGCCGAGGGCGTCGTCCAGGCGCGGGGCGCCGTCCTCGTAGACCGAGGAGGGGCCGCCGGAGAGGATGATCGCCTTCGGCTTCTTGGCGAGCATCTCGGCGACGGGCATCGTGCTGGGCACGACCTCGCTGTAGACCCGGGCCTCACGGACGCGACGGGCGATGAGCTGGGCGTACTGCGCGCCGAAGTCGACAACGAGCACCGGTTCCGCGGTGTTGTCGTGGGCGGCGGCGGGGGGTGCTGCTGACACGGGAGCGGCCTTCCGGCGATCGGAGCTGGGGGTCTGTATTTGTCGATTCTACCGGGGCGCGGGTGCTTGCTTTTGTCTCACCATCCGAATGCGTCTTTGCCCCGGCCTCGCTCCGGGGCCATACTGTGCGCCATGCGCAAGCAGCTGACCTTCGTCTTTACCTATGGCACCCGGCCCGCCGGCTGGGGTGTCGTAGGCGGTTGTGCTGCTTAGCAACTGACGAGCGACTTCCCAGGCGCCCCGGGCCGACAAGGCCCGGGGCGCCTGTCGTTTCCCGGGTCCTGCCGCTCCTGGGGCCGCGTCCCCTTTTTGGAGAAACACACATGAGCGCCAAGACCACCACCGCCCGGCCCGCCGCCACCCAGCCCGCCACCGCCCGGCCCGCCGCCGTCAGCCCCGACACCGGCGCCCGTACGGCCGAGGCCGCCGGCGTGATCACCGACGCCCGGGAGCGGATCGACGATCTCGACGGCCGCATCATCGGGCTCGTGCAGGAGCGGATGGCCGTATCGGCGGTGATCCAGCGCGAGCGCATCGGCTCCGGCGGCCGCCGGGTGAACCTCTCGCGCGAGATGGAGATCCTCGGCCACTACCGGGACCAGCTCGGCAAGCCCGGCACCGCCCTCGCCATGACCCTGCTGGAGCTCTGCCGCGGGCGCGTCTGATCACGCGGACACGTCTGATCAGCGGGCGCGTCTGATCAACAGCCGCACCCGAGTTCGGCGGTCGTCACCCGTACGGAGCGTGACCGCGAACTGATCATCTTCGTTGATTCCGGTGTCCGCACCAGCCAGGAGCGGCCCACCGAAATCCACGCGTGGCTTCCGTCCCTGTTCATCTGGGCGCCCGGCACGACAGGGCGGATCCGCCGGAGTGCGAGACGCGCGAGCACGCGCGTCGTGGGACCTCACTCGGGCGGCGAGGCGACCGGTCAGCAGGGGACAGCAGCCCGGCCGCCACCCCAAGGGGCGGTCGGTTCCAGGGACGCCTGGAACCGACCGTATCCGGTCGAAACGGTTGCGCCCGGAGCGTGGTATCCCGCACGATGCAAAGGGAACACAGGGGCACGCCAAATCCCTTGTCCCGCATTGCCATTGGTTCAACCACCCGGTTCAACCAAGAGTTCAATCACCAGGTTTCACCCCTCCAGCCCGCGGCGCTCCCCCCGGCGCCGCTCCGCGGCACCGACCCTGCCCTGACCTCGGTGCCGGCAGTCAAGGGCCCCGAGGCCGCCCGCATGCCCCCGCGGAGCCGGCCCGGGGCCCTTCGCCGTGACCGCGACGTCTCCTGCGCCGCCTCCTACGCCTCTTCGGGCCGCTGCCCCCTCGGCGGCACCTCCGGCACCGGCAGCAACGGCAGCCGCAGCGCCGCGAAGGCGTCCTTGGGCACCGCGGGCTCGCGGGGCTCGACCGCCGCCAGGCGGCGGTACGGGCTCCCCGGCGCGGGGCGCGGGTCGGCCTCGCCCTTGTTCGGCCAGAACGACATCGCCCGCTCGGCCTGGGCCGTGATCGTCAGGGACGGGTTCACGCCCAGGTTCGCGGAGACCGCCGCACCGTCCACGACCGAGATGCCCGGATGTCCGTAGAGCCGGTGGTACGGATCGATGACGCCCCGCGTCGCGTCGGGGCCGATGGGGCAGCCGCCGATGAAGTGGGCGGTGAGCGGGGTGCCGATCAGCTCGCCGACGTTGCTGCCGGGGAAGCCGTTGATCTCGCTCGCCACGTGTGCGGCCGCCTCGGCGGCCTGCGGGATCTGCCGCGGGTTGGGCGCACCGTGCCCCTGCCGGGCGGTGAGCAGGCCCTTGCCCGGCCCCCTGGGCCGCCGGTACGTGGTGAGCGAGTTGTCCAGGGACTGCATGACGAGCCCGATGATCGTGCGCTCCGACCAGCGGCGGTTGGACAGCGATCGCAGCAGCTGCACCGGATGCCGTGCGCAGTGCGCGGCGAAGGCCACCGCGCGCGGTGCGCGCGTGCCGGCCGGCACCTGGAGGATCGACAGCAGCCCCATGGCGTTGGAGCCCTTGCCGTAACGCACCGGCTCCACATGCGTGTTGGCGTCCGGGTGGAACGACGAGGTGATCGCGACGCCCCGGGTGAAGTCCGGGTCGCGCCCGTGCGCGGTGCGGTAGCGGCGGCCCGTGGTCGCGGCGCCGACCAGGGCCTCGGAGTTCGTACGGGTCAGCACCCCGAGCCGGCCGGAGATCCGGGGCAGCAGGCCCCGGTCCCGCATGGTGTGCAGCAGCGTCTGCGTGCCGTACGTGCCGGCCGCGAGCACCACGCGTTCGGCGCGGAGCACCCGGGGCGGCGCCTTGCGGGCCCGGCCGCGCCGGTCGGTGGGCACGGTCAGCACGCGATAGCCGCCGCCGGGGTCCTCGGTGACGGCCACGACGGTCGTCATCGGGTGCACGGCGGCGCCGGCCCGTTCGGCGAGGTGGAGGTAGTTCTCGGTGAGGGTGTTCTTCGCGCCGTGCCGGCAGCCCGTCATGCACTCGCCGCACTCGCGGCAGGCCGTGCGGTCCGGGCCCGCGCCGCCGAAGTACGGGTCCGGCACCTCCTGGCCCGGCCGTGCGCGGGACGTGCCGTCCGCGTCCCGGCCGTCGCCGAAGAAGACGCCCACCGGCGCCTGGTGGAAGGTCTCCCCCACGCCCATCCGCCCGGCCGCCGCCTTCATGTGCTCGTCGGACGGCGTCATGGTCGGGTTGAGGCGTACGCCGAGCATGCGCCGCGCCTGGTCGTAGTACGGCCGCAGCTCCCGCTCCCAGTCGGTGATCCCGGCCCACTGGGGGTCGTCGAAGAACGCCTTCGGCGGCACGTAGAGGGTGTTGGCGTAGTTGAGCGAACCGCCGCCCACCCCCGCCCCGGCCAGGACCATGACGTTGCCCAGCAGGTGGATGCGCTGAATGCCGTAGAGGCCGAGGGCGGGCGCCCAGAGGTAGTTGCGCAGGTCCCAGGAGTTCCTGGGCAGGGTCTCGCGGGTGAAGCGCCGGCCCGCCTCCAGCACCCCCACGCGGTAGCCCTTCTCGGTCAGCCGCAGGGCGGAGACCGAACCGCCGAAGCCGGAGCCGACGACGATGACGTCGTAGTCAAACGGTGCCACGACAACCTCCGTACGGTGCCATCACAACTTCCGTCACAACCTGCGCCACACCCTCCGTGGGTCAGCGCAGCCGCAGGGCCTTCAGCACCCGCATCCCGCCGCTGATCACGCGCGCGTACTGCTCGTCGTCCAGTCCGAAGGCCGGCCCCATCGGCATGATGCGCTGCTGGGCGACCGTCTGGGCCTCGGTGTACTTCAGGATGCCCTCGGCGCCGTGCCGGCGTCCCAGGCCCGAGGCTCCCATGCCGCCCATCGGCGCTCCGACGCTGCCGTAGGCGGCCGCGTACGCCTCGTTAACGTTGACCGTGCCGGCACGCACGCGTGCGGCGACCGCGCGGCCGCGCCGGCCGTCCCGCGTCCATACGCTCGCGTTGAGGCCGTACGGCGAGGAGTTGGCCAGGCGCACCGCCTCGTCCTCGTCCTCGAAGCGGTAGACGGAGACGACCGGGCCGAAGGTCTCCTCCGTGCACACCGCCATCGGCGGCTGGACGCCGTCCAGGATGGTCGGCTCGTAGAAGAGCGGGCCGACGTCCGGCCGGGGCCTGCCGCCGGCGACGACCGTGGCGCCCTTGGCGACGGCCTCCTCCACGTGCCGGGTCACGGTGTCCAGCTGCTGCTGGGACACCAGCGATCCCATGTCGGCGCCGTAGGCGAGACCCGTGCCCAGGCGCAGCGCCTTGGTGCGGTCGGCGAAGCGCCGCAGGAACTCGTCGGCTATGGAGGAGTGCACGTACAGCCGCTCAATGGCCATGCACAGCTGGCCGGCGGACGAGAAGCAGCCGCGGACGGCGCCGGCCGCCGCCTTGTCGAGGTCGGCGTCGCGCAGCACCAGCATGGCGTTCTTGCCGCCGAGTTCGAGCGTGGCGCCGACGAGCCGGGCCGCCGCGGCCTGGGCGACCTCACGGCCGGTGCGCGTGGAGCCGGTGAAGGAGACGTAGTCGGCGTGCGCGACGACCGCCGGGCCGACGACCGGGCCCTCGCCGAGCACGATCTGCCAGACGCCCTCGGGGAGTCCGGCCTCGATGAGGAGTTCACGGGCCCACAGGGCGGTCAGGGCCGTCTTGGTGTCGGGCTTCATGACGATGGCGTTGCCCGCGACGAAGGCGGGCAGGGCGTCGCCGGCCGACAGCTCGAAGGGGTAGTTCCAGGGTGCGATGTGACCGACCACGCCCTTGGGCAGGCGCAGTTCGGTGGCCTTGGTGAGGACCGGCAGGACGCCCGTGTGGGCCTTCGGCCGCAGGTACGACGCCGCCGCGAGACCGTAGTGCCGGGCGACGACGGCGACCGCCTGGACCTCCTCGTGGGCGTGCAGCCGGGCCTTGCCGGTCTCCAGCTGGATCAGGTCCAGGATCTCCGGCTGACGGGCGAGTACGAGGTCGTGGAAGCGCAGCAGGACGGCCGCCCGTCGCCGTACGGGTTCCGCGGCCCAGGCCCGCTGCGCCCGCCGTGCCCGCTCGAAGGCCGTGGCGACGTCCTCGGGGCCCGACTCCGGCAGATCGGCCAGCTTGTGCCCGGTGAAGGGCGTGTGGTTGGCCGTGCTGCCGCCGGAGCTGACCACCGCGCGCGTGAGGCGGGCGACGAGCTCGGGGGTGACGACATCGGCGGCGGTGCGGGTACCCGTCGGGGCGACGGGGTTGCCATCGGCGACTGTTCCAGTGTCCTGCGTGTCCGTCATGCGGGTGAGCGTATGACGGGTGGGACGCTTTGGGTACCCGCCGGTAACATCAAATGGGTCACTGCTCCTGGATTTTGAGGTATTTCAGGACGTCGTCGAAGAGCTTGTCGCCGTCCTTGCGGCCCTGACCGGCAGCGGGCATCCGGAGGCTCAGAGTCCAGGAGGCGGTCCCGGCCTTGTTGACGATGACGCGCTCGCGGTAGGCCCGCTTGGGGTCCTTCTCGTCGTCTCCCGACCTGCGATAGACCGTGACGGTCTCGGCCGCCTCCATGCCCTGGAAGGAGGCGGCCTCGGACGTCTTCGACGTGGGGTCGTTGACCCCGGACACCTTGCCGTCCTTGTAGGACTTGGCCAGCTTCCCGGCCTCCTCCTCCGCCGAGCCGATCTCCACGTGCTCGGAGGAGTACTTGTTCTTGGGCTCCTCGGTCCTACGGGTGAGGGCGATGTTGAACACCCCGCTGGGGTCGCGGAACGCCACCCAGCCCTCGTCCGCGTTCACCTCCTTGGTGAACTCCTCGGGGACCGCGAGCGACGCCTTGACGATCTCGGGCTCGTCCCGCACCTTCCAGTGCAGCGGAACGGCCGGCCCGACCGCGAAGGGGTTCACGACGAGCAGCGCCGCCGCGACGGCCACGGCCACCACGCCGCCCCCGAGCCCCCACTGGGCCTTGCGGTTGCCGTGCAGCACGGGCGGCACCCACTTGCTGCCGGCGGGCCGCGCGCCCGGGGCGGTGAACGCCGGCCGCGGGGCCTGCGGGTGGGCCACGGCCTCCAGCGCCTGCCGCACCTCGGCGGCCGTCGGGCGGGCGGCGGGGTCCTTGCGCAGCAGTTGCATGACGATCTCGGAGAACGCCCCCGTGCCGCGCGCCGGAACCTGGGGATCCGACGAGAGGATGGCCTGCATCGTGGCCTGCGTGTTGGAGCGGCGGAAGGGCGACATGCCCTCGGCGGCCGCGTAGAGCACCACGCCCAGCGACCACAGGTCGGACGCCGGGCCGGGCCGCTGGCCCAGCACCCGCTCCGGAGCGACGTATTCGGGCGAGCCGACGAACGCGCCCGTCTCCGTCAGCCCCTGCTCGCCCTCGATCTGCGCGATGCCGAAGTCGGTGAGCACGACGCGCTCGTTGCGCCCGAGCAGGACGTTGTCGGGCTTCACGTCGCGGTGCAGCACCCCCGCCTCGTGGGCGGCGGACAGCGCGCCCAGCACGGCCAGCCCGACGCGGGCCGCCTCACGCGGGTCCAGGGTGCCCTCGGCGAGCCGGTCGGCGAGCGAGTTCCCCCGCACCAGCTCCATGACGATCCACGGGCGGCCGTCCTCCACGACCACGTCGTGGACGGTGACGACGGAAGGGTGGTCGATCCGGGCGGCGGCGCGCGCCTCGCGCTGCATGCGCAGGTGGACGTTCTTCCGCATGCTCTCGGGCACGCCGTCCGGGACGCGCGGCTCCTTGACGGCGACGTCACGGTCGACGACCTCGTCGCGGGCCTTCCAGACCGTGCCCATGCCGCCGTGACCGAGGCGGGATATGAGGCGGTAACGGCCGCCCACGACCCGGCCGGTGCCGGGCTCGGGGGCGGCGGTGTTCGCCTGGGTGGGGACATGAGGGGTGCCCGCGGGTGCCGGCGGCTGGAGTTCGTAACTGGTGGGCCCGCTCGCCCATCCCCCGTCGTTCGTCATGGCCCCATCATTACCGAGCGCCCCACCGCGGCCGCACATCGAAAGCCGGTGGTCAGGGGGACGAGACCGGCCTCGTCCTGACAAAGGTGGACAGCGCGGTGTCGAAGTGGCGGCGCCCCTCCGCCGCGCTGTCCACCGGGGAGGACACCCACAGGTCGTACATCTTCTCGCCCTCGTCCCACGCGAGGTCGTAGGTGTGCCGCGCTCCGGCGGGGGCCTTGGTCGCGCCCTCGTCGAAGCCGTCCCAGCCGAACTCCCAGGAGGCGGCCCGGTGTCCCTTGTGCACCGTGCGCTCCACCTTGCCGTCGCGGTAGCCGGGATAGCGGTCCGGGGCGAGGGCCGCGGAGCTGCGCATCACGCCGATCGGGCCGCCCTCCTGCACGTCCTGGATCAGCACGCCGATGCGGAACTCCTTTCCGGGCGAGTAGTAGAAGACGCGGGGCGGCTCGAAGGAGCGGGTGAAGCCGTCGGGGACGGCGAGCGCGAAGCCCGCCGGGTCCTGGACGGCGTGATAGCCGGAGGGCGCGGTGACGGACGCGCTGACCGGCGCGTCGGGCACGTTCGGCGGCTCCGGCGGCCCGGCGACGACGGACCGGCCGGGTTTGGTGTCGGTCCCGGCGCCGGGACCGGCGCCCCGGTCGATCAGCAGCGCGGCGAGACCCGCGCCCATGCCGGCCAGCGCCACCAGCGTGACCGCCGCCAGCAGGGCCGTACGCGCCCGCAGGCCGGCCGGGGCGGCACCGGCGGGCCCCGGGGGCCGGGGGCGGCCGGCAGGTCCGTACGCGTGGGGGTGCGGCGCTCCGGGACGGCGGGCAGGCGGCCGGTGTCCAGGTACGCCCGCAGCAGCCGCTCCGCCTCGTCGGCGCTCATCCGGTGGGCCGGGTCGCGTTCCAGGAGCCCCTGGACGACCGGCAGCAGCGGCCCGGCCGCCTCCGGCGGGCGGATCTCGTCGTAGACGACGGCGTGCAGGATGCCGCCCAGGGAGTCGCGGTGGAAGGGCGACTCCCCGCTGAGGGCCGTGCACAGCAGCACCCCCAGCGACCACAGGTCGGACTGCGGCCCCGCGGGCCCGCCCGACATCCGTTCCGGCGCGGTGTACTCCGGCGAGCCGACGAACGCGCCCGCCTCCGTGATCGTCGTCGCCCCCGACACCCGGGCGATGCCGAAGTCGGTGAGCACGACCCGGCCCGTCGCGGCCTCCATCAGGACGTTCGGCGGCTTGATGTCCCGGTGCAGCACCCCGCGCGCGTGCGCCGCGCCCAGCGCGCCCAGCATCGCCACGCCGATCCGGGCGGCCTCGCGCGGGGTGACCGGGCCCTCGGCCGAGAGCAGGCCCGACAGCGACCGGCCCTCGATCAGCTCCATGACGATCCAGGGCCGCCCGTCCTGCTCGACGATGTCGTGCATGACGATCACGTTCGGATGCTTGATCAACGCCACCGCGCGGGCCTCGCGCAGCATGCGGTCGTACTGGACTCTGACGGCCTCGGCGGACTGCTGATCGTCCACATGCAGCTCTTTGACCGCCACCTCGCGGGCCAGCAGCTCGTCGGTGGCACGCCATACGGTGCCCATCCCGCCGCGCCCGATCTTCCGGACGAGCCGATACCGCCCGGCGATGAGACCGCCGTGTGCAGCGAAGGTGCCCATGAGCACATATTGCCCCACGGCACGGGGCCGAGCCGTGGTCGTGCCGACGGCTTCACCCTGCACGCGCAAGAGCACCGGAACATTTCATGTACAGTTGTTCCCGCAACGCCGACCGGATGGCCGAAAACCACCGGGGGCCGAGCGCTCGTAGCTTAACGGATAGAGCACTTGACTACGGATCAAGAGGTTGCAGGTTCGAATCCTGCCGAGCGCACATCCTGAGAAGGGGAGCCGGATCGATCCGGCTCCCCTTCTTCGTGTCCCGATGTAGGACACCACCCGACCTGATCCCCCTCTACGGTCGCCCCATGAGCACCGCCCCCGCATCGGCGACGAGCAGCGCCGCGCCCGCCTCGGCACCCGCCACCTCCTGGCCCCCGCCCGCCGCGCCGCCTCCGTCGAGGCCGTGGCCGACGCCCTGGTCGCCCTGCACGCCACCGACGCCGCGACCGTCTACCTGTCCGCCTGCGCCCGCCTGGCCGAGCCGTCGCCCGGCGCGGTGGACCGGGCGCTGTACGAGCACGTCACGCTGGTGAAACTGCTGTCCATGCGGCGCACGCTCTTCGCGGTGACCACCGAGGTCGCCCCCTGCGTCGGCTCCTCCACCGCCCGCGAGATCGCCCGGCGGGAACGGGCGACGCTGCTGAAGTCCCTGCGCGAGAACGCCGAGGGCGGCGCGCCCTGGGACGAGCACCGGCTGGCCGCCACCGAACGCGCGGCGCTCGAGGCGCTGGCCGCGCGCGGCGAGGCGACGACGGCCGAGCTGGGCCGGGACGTCCCCGCGCTCAAGGAGACGCTCCTGATGTCGCCCGGCAAGCCCTACGAGTCCCGGCAGAGCGTCGGCAGCCGGGTGCTGCGCATGCTGGCCTCGGACGGGCACGTGCGGCGCGGCCGGCCGCGCGGCTCGTGGACCAGCAGCCTCTACGCGTGGGCGCCGTCGCCGGCGCTGCCGGAGATGCCGGTGCGCGAGGCTCGGGCGGAGCTCGTGCGGCGCTGGCTGGCGGCCTACGGGCCCGCCACGGAGGCCGACCTGAAGTGGTGGACGGGCTGGACGCTGCGGGACACGCGGACGGCCCTGGCGGACGTGGGAGCGGTGGACGTGCGGCTCGGGGCGGGCGCGGGCCTCGCGCTGCCCGGCGACCTCGAGGACGACGCCCCCGCCGGGGACTGGGCCGCGCTGCTTCCGGGACTCGACCCCACGGCCATGGGGTGGCGGGAGCGGGACTGGTACCTGGACCCGGAGCACGTCCCCTTCCTCTTCGACCGAGCGGGCAACGTCGGGCCCACGGTGTGGTGGAACGGCCGCGTCGTCGGCGGGTGGGCCCAGCGGGCGAACGGCGAGATCGTCTGGCGGCTCCTGGAGGACGCCGGACGGGAGGCGGGGGCGGCGATCGCGGCGGAAGCCGGACGGCTGTCCTCGTGGATCGGCGAAACGCGCGTCACGCCGCGATTCCGCACCCCGCTGGAGCGCGAGCTGGTCCGTTAGGCCGGCCGCGAACCGCGCCCGGGGACGGCCTGGGCGCTCCGCCCCGTCAGCGCGTGACCTGCCACGACACCTGGCCCTGCAGCCGCTTGGACAGCTGCGGGTCGAGGACGGCGTCCGTACGGTCGGCCCCTCCCGCGGTCAGGGTGTGCGGGCGGCCGTCGGCGGGGACGCCGAGCGTGCGGGGGACGACCGAGGTGCGGCCCCGGACCGCGCGGGCCTCGCGGCCGTCGACGTACCAGCGGATCTCGGTGGTGGCCACCGGGAGCCGGACGGCGACGCGCTGCCCGCGGCCGGCCGTGGGGCCGTCCGAGCCGGCCGCCTTGGTGAGCACGCTCGCGTGCCGGTAGAAGCCCGCGATCATCGCCTCGCGGCCGGGGAGGTTGAACTCGCGGCCCAGCGATCGCATGATCGAGTCCTCGGTGGGCCGGTAGAGGCCCCGGGGGTAGTAGCCGCCGCCCTCGTACGTGCCGACGGTGCCGCCGTCGGGGGAGGTCCGGCCGATCCAGCGGTACCACTTCGCGCGCTCGCCGGTCATACGGCCGGAGTCGAACGTGCTGGTGTTGACGTCGGCGGGCTCGGGTCCGGTGTAGGTGCCGTACTCGTCGTACTGGTACTCGTCGGCGAGCTTGCCCAGGGAGTGGCCGGTCTCGTGGACGGCGACCTGGTCGGACTTCTCGTGGTCGGAGGAGGCGGTGGCGACGCCGTCGTAGCCCACCTGGGAGACGACGTCGTTGTAGCCGGCGCCGCCGTACTTGGTGGAGTTGGACAGCACCACGACCAGGTCGGCGGCCGGCGCCTTGGCGGCGTACGACTCGACTCTGGCGGTGTCGACGCACAGCAGGCGCTCGACGCCGTCGCAGAAGAAGCCGGAGCGGAGCGCGGTGTCCTTGGTGACGCCCTGGACCGGGTCGCCCGAGACGCCGGAGTCGTGCGAGACGGCGTCGACGGCCCAGACGTTGAAGAGGCCGCGGTAGGAGGCGTAGGGCTCGACCGCCGACATCTTCGCCCACTTGGTGCGGACGGCCGCGTGGAAGGCGTCCTGCTGGGTGGCGGTGTAGCCGTCGCCGATGAAGACGACGTCGAGCTTGGTGCCCACCGGGCCGTTGTCGACGATGGACGTCACCTCGCCGTCGCCCTTGGTCCAGGGGCGCAGGGAGCGGGGCGGGCCGCTGGGGGCGGGGACGGTGGTGTGCCGTGGGTGGCCGTCGGGGTCGGGGAAGTACTCCACCCGTTGGGTGGGTTTGGGCTGCGGCGGCCGGCCGACTGTCGGACCGGCCGCCGAGGCGCCGTTGGCGGCGGCGAGCATGACCAGGGCGGCCACGCCTGCCGCGACGGATATTCGTCTGTGCATGGGGGGTTCCTCCCGAAACCGAAACCCGCCACTCAAGTGGCGAGTTAAGTCGCGTTAAGGTGCCGCTCAACGTAGAGGCTCGGGAGGTTCATGACAATGGCTGAGGTGTGTGGTGTTGCCGAAGTGGTGTCTTACGCCTCGTCGTTCACGAGCCGCAGCAGCCGGTCCAGCACCGTGCGGCCGCCCGCGCGCAGGCCGTCGTGCTCGTACTCGTCCGTGACCCACGTCCGCAGGCCCGCCACGGAGCCCGCCGTGCGCAGCGAGTGCGCGGTGTCGACGTACAGGTCGTCGTGGTAGACGGCGGCCGCGACGGGCACGGTGGTGCGGGCCAGGCGCCCGGCGTCGTACAGCGGCGCCCAGTCGGTGCGTTCGGCGAGGATCTCGGCGGTGCGGCGCAGCGGGCGCAGGGCCGGCTGGGTGCGCAGCATCCAGGGGTGGACGGTCTCGCCGGTGAAGAGGAAGCGGCCACCGGGCTCGAAGTGACGTTCGAACTGCGGGAATTCCGACCGTATCCGCTCCGCCGACCAGTGCGTCGCCCGGCCGTCCTGGGCATAAATGGCCTCATGGAGGATGGTGTACAGAGGGCTGGCGGCGCGCGAGAGCACCGCCGCGGCCTGCTCGCCGAACGCGTCGGACAGGCGCGGCCCGCCGGGCGTGGGCACGAACGCGTCCTCCAGGAGGTAGTGCAGCCGGTGCGAGCCGTCCCCCGTGCCCAGCAGGATGCCCAGCTGCTGGAAGGCCTCGACGGTCAGCAGGGAGCCGTCCGGCAGGGTCTCCTCCCGTTCGGCGAGGTGCTCGGCGATACGCCGGGCCGCCTCCTCGTCCCCGGGGTAACGGGCGTAGTGCGCGAGGCACTTGCGCTCCATGCGCGGGTAGGCGGCGCGGTAGACGGCGTCCGCGTCGGCGTCCAGGGAGGGCAGGCCGCCGGTGATCAGCACCCGCTCCAGCCCCTCCGGCGCGAGCGAGAGGTAGGTGACCGCGCAGAAGCCGCCGAAGCTCTGCCCGAGGACGGTCCAGGGCCGGCCGCCGGTGAGGCGGGGGCGGATGTACTCGCAGTCGCGGACGATGGAGTCGGCGCGGAAGCGGGTGAGGTAGTCGGCCTGGCGCTCCGGGGTGCCGCGCAGCGGCAGCGTCTGCCGGGTGGCGGGCGTGGAGCGGCCGGTGCCGCGCTGGTCGAGGAGCAGCACGCGGTACTCCTCCAGCGCGCGGTCGAGCCAGTTCTCGCGGCCCACGGGCCGCCCGGCGGGGAAGCCGGGGCCGCCCTGCAGATAGACCAGCCAGGGCAGGTCCTCGTGCGCGCGGCCGGCGGCGACGACCTCGCGGCCGTAGAGGCGGATGCGCTCGCCCCCGGGGTCGGCGTGGTCGAGCGGGACGTCGAAGAAGCGGTCGGTCAGGACGAGGCCAGGCTGTCGGAAGGCGACGGTCTCGTCCCCCACCCGGGTGACCCCGGGCAACTTCGGCACGGATGACACGGTTACATCCTCACGTAAGCAGATTTACCCAACGGCTTGAATCACGGCGCAATGTACCGAGGGGCGGAAGTGGCCGAGAACAGCACCCACGGCATACGGGCGGACGAGCCCTCCGACATCGGCCGCCGCGTCCTGCGGCTGCGTACCGAAAAGGGACTGACCCAGAAGCAACTGGCGGAGCCCGCCTACACGGCCGCCTACGTCTCCACCCTGGAGGCCGGCCGGGTCCGGCCCTCCGAGACCGCCCTGCGGCATCTCGCGGGGCGCCTGGGCATCACCGTGGAGGAGCTCGCCACCGGCCGCCCCCCGCACCTGGCCACCGAGCTGCGGCTGCGGCTGACCGACGCCCGGCGCACCCTGGCCACCGGCGACGCCGAGGACGCCGCCGCGCTCTTCCGCGCCCTGCGCGACGAGGCGGCGGCCCTGGAGCTCGTGGGCGAGCGGTTCACCGCCCTCCTCGGGCTCGGCGACTGCGCCCTGGAGACCGGCGACCTCACCGACGCCCGCGACCTCTTCGCCGAGGCCGAGGCCCTGCTAGCCGGCCAGCCGCTGCCGCGCCGCGTCCCGGCCCTGCGCGGGCGGGCCACCGCCCACCTCCTGGCCGGCGAACTGCGCTACGCCTGCTACCTGCTGGAGACGGCCGTCGACGAGCTGAACGCCTCCGGCATGCACGACCCCGACGCCCTGCTCCTGCTCTACACCGCCTCCATCGCCCCCTACATGGACATGGGAGCACACGCGCGTGCCGCGCACGCCGCGGAGCTGGCGCTCGCCCTGGCACCCCAGGTGGACAACCCCGCCCTCGTCGCCGGGATGCACCGGGGCGTCGCCCGCACGCTGATCGCCGAGGGCCGCATCGCCGACGCCGACGCCTCCCTGGCCAAGGCCCAGGAGCTCTACCAGCAGCTGCACATACGGACCGAACTGGCCCACTGCCACTGGATGCGCGGCTACGTCCACGCCCAGGACGGCAACCTGCGCAAGGCCGAGAACGAACTGCGCACCGCCCGCGACATGCTGGCGTCCAAGCGCGCCGCCCTGTTCACCGTGCAGGTCGAGGTGGAGCTGGCGGACGTGCTGCGGCGCCGGGGCAAGGCCGCCGAGGCGGAGGAGCTGCTGCGCCCGCTGCTGTCCCCCACCGCGCTGGGCGCCGAGCGCGGCGCGGTCCACGCGGGCGGCGCGCACCGCCTGCTGGGGCTCATCGCCGAGGAGCGCGCGGACACCGAGGCCGCCGAGGAGCACTACTGCGCCGCCCTGTCCCTGCTGGAGCGCACGGGAGCCGCCGGCGACCTCGCCGACCTGTGCCGCCTGCTGGGCGACCTGCTGCGGCGCACGGGGCGCACGGAGGCGGCCCTGGACGCCTACCGCACGGGGCTGGGCCACCGGGCCGCGCCCGGCACCACGACGCTGGGCCCGGCGCCGACGGCGCCGCCGCCCTGGCCGCGGCCGTAGGGCGTGTCCGAGGCGCGCAGCGGATGGGACCGCTGACCGGCCCTCCCCTCACGGGGGCCGGTCAGCGGTCGGCTTTGTAGGGCGCGAGGAGCTGTTCCCAGCCGCGCCGCAGGCTCCGGTGCTCCTCCTCGCACAGCTCGGCCCGCTCCTTGGTGAGCCGCTTGCCGTCGACGAGCCGACGGCGCTCCTTCGCCCGGTCCTGCCGGGGCGTGGAGCCGTAGAGGTAGCAGCGGTAGTTGGCGCTGCGGACGGCGTCGGGGGCGTGCTCGTCGGAGGGGTCCGAGTCCGCCGGGTCGCTCTCGCGCGCGTACTGGTCGTAGTTGTCTGCGGCGGCCAGCAGCGCGGCGCGGCCGCCGGCGCCCTGCCGCAGCAGGCGGTACGCGGCGAACTGGTCGGCCACGTCCTCCTCGCGGCCGGTGAACGGCAGGTTCAGCTTGTCGATGAGGGCGTGGGCCGCCTCGTGGTAGAGCGTCTCGGTGACGACGCCGGCCGTCCGCCCCTGCGGGTCGGCGTCGCCGTCGGCCTCGAACATCGAGCGGACCTCGCGGATGAAGCCGTAGCAGAGCGCGATCCGCCCGCTCTCCGGGTCGTACTCGGGCGTCTCGTCCTTCGCGCAGGAGCGTCCGACGATCTCCACCCGGGCGGGCAGCCGCACGGCCTTGCCGAGGTCCTCCACGACCTTCTCGGCCAGCCCGCGCGTGCGCAGGAAGGACCGCTCGTCGGCGTCGCCGCCGCGGGGAGCCTGGTAGGAGACGGACAGGCCGCCGCGTGTGGGGGGCGCGGCGGCCTGCGACGGGGTGCCGCATCCGGTCGCGAGGGCGGCGGTGCAGACGCCGGCCGCCACGAGCGCGCGGGCGCGCCGCGCTCGGGCCGGAATCCGGGGGCCGGCCCCCGCATGGTGCAGCATGGACAGCACTCTGCCGGTCGGATCACCCGAATGGAATCCACCGTGAGTCCAGGCCGACCCCCGCCGGTCGGCGGGGGTCGGCCTGCCCAGGGGTGGAGTACTCAACTCCGCTTTTCTCCGCCGGTGCGGCAGGCTGGAGGGGCCAGGGGCCGGTCGCGGCCCCGGGCGGAACAGGGAAGAAGAGGTAGCGATCGGTGATCCGTGTTGCGGTGGTGGACGACGAACAGCTCGTCCGGTCCGGGCTGCGGATGATCCTGGGCACGGCCCCGGACATCGACGTGGTCGCGGACTGCGGCGGCGGCGAGGCCGTGAACACCGTCCGGCGGTGCGCTCCCGACGTCGTGCTCCTCGACATCCGGATGCCCGACGTCGACGGCCTGACCGTCCTGCGGGGCCTGCGCGCCCTGGCGCAGCCGCCCGCCGTGGCCATGCTCACCACCTTCGACGCCGACGAGTACCTCGCCGCCGCGCTGCGCGGGGGCGCCGCCGGCTTCCTGCTCAAGGACACCGACCCGGAGCAGCTCGTACGGGCCGTGCGCACCCTCGCCGCCGGCGGCAGCGTCCTCGACCCCGGCGTGACCCGCGCGGTCATCGGCGGCTATCTGGCCGCCGAGGCCGAGACCACGGCCGCCGCGGCGATCCAGGCGCTGACCCCGCGCGAGCGCGAGGTGCTGTCGCTGGTCGGCGCGGGCCTGGCCAATCCGCAGATCGCCGAACGCATGGGGCTCGCGCCCAGCACCGTCAAGGACCACGTCCGGGCCGTGCTCGGCAAGCTGGGCGGCATCAACCGCGTGCAGGCGGCGATCGTCGCCGACCGCGCGGGCCTGGTCGCCTCGCAGCGGGCGCCGCGGGGCGAGAGGAGCGGCCGGTGAACGTCCGGCACGCCACCCTGCCCTCCTGGCTGCCCTCCTGGGCGGCCGTCGCGCTGCCCGCGCTGTTCGCGGCCACGGACGCGCTGCTGGTCAACGGCGTCACCCCCGGGAAGGACCTGTGGCTGTCGCTGCTGGCGGCGGTGGCGCTGCTGTGGCGGCGAAGATTCCCCGCCACCGTCTTCCTGGCCACCCTGCCGGGGATGTACCTGACCTACATCTGGCTCGCACCCATGATCGCCCTGTACACGGTGGCCGTCCGGCGGCCCGCCCGGTGGCTGCTGGGGGCGACGGGGGTGCTGATGGCGGCCGCGCAGTTCGTGCCGTACCCCGTCTCGGACCTGGCACACAACGACCGGCGCCAGATGGCCGTCAACCTCGTCGACGCCTTCGTCGTGGCGGCCACCCCCATCGCCCTCGGCCTGCTCACCCGCACCCGGCGCGAGCTCGCCGACCGCCTCGAGGAGCTGACCCGCAGCCGCGCCCGCGAGGACCGACTGCTCGCCGACCGCGTCCTCGCCACCGAACGCGCCCGGCTGGCCCGCGAGATGCACGACGTCGTCGCCCACCAGGTCAGCCTGATCAGCCTGCAGGCAGGGGCGGTGCAGATCAGCACCGAGGACACCCAGGCCCGCGCCGGGGCCCGGACCATCCGCGAGCTGTCGGTGCGCACCCTGGACGAACTGCGCCACATGGTCGGCATCCTGCGCGCGGCCGGCGCCGACACCGAGGAACTCACCCCGCAGCCGCGCCTGGCCGACCTGCCCCGGCTGATCGAGCTGAGCGCGCTGGACGTCGCCTTCGAGGACGCCACCGACCCGGGGACGGAGCGGTCGGAGGCGGTGGAGCGCGCGGCCTTCCGTACGGTGCAGGAGGCGCTGACCAATGTGCGCAAGCACGCGCCGGGGGCGAAGGTGACGGTGCGGGTCGTCGAGGAGGCCGGCGCCGGGCTGGTGGTGGAGATCCGCAACGGCCCGCCGGATGCGGCAGTTCCGGCGCCGGAACTGCCGGGCGGCGGCCACGGTCTGGTGGGGCTGCGCGAGCGGGCGCAGAGCCTGGGCGGCACGCTGGAGGCGCATGCCACGCCGGAGGGCGGGTTCGTCGTACGGGCGCGCCTGCCCCGCGAGTAGCGGCCCGGGGCGCCGGGCCGGGGAGAGCCGGGCGCGGGTCAGGCCGAGAGCGGGTCCGCGGAATCCGTGGTCGCGCTGGCGATGTCCGGGTAGACCTCGAAGAGCCGGCGCACTCCCAGCGCCGCGAGCACCCTGTTGACGTGCGAGCCCTCGACCGCGCCCTGGGCGGGCAGGATGAGCCGCAGCCGGCCCTGGCAGGAGCGCATCAGGCGGCGGGCGGCGATCAGCACCCCCACCCCGCTGGAGTCGCAGAACCGCACTTCCCCGAGGTCGAGCACCAGACTCCTCCGGCCGTCCGCGACGGCATCGTGCACATGCTGCCGGACGGCGGGTGAGGTCACCAGATCCATCTCACCGGATACCTGGAGCACGGCCCAGTCCCCCCGCTCGCGCTCCAACACCTTCAACGTCACGCGCTCGAGCCCCTTCACTCGGTCTGTCGTTCCTATGGAATGGACCCTTCCGCGGTGTGGCTGCCTGGCGCTTCCCCCGTGGGGCGCCGTATGAAACACCGTGGTCCCAGACGCGGTACAAGCCGACCCATGGTGAGCCTATGCCCAGCTCGAACGCCGAATCCTCCTAGATCCGGTCACACCCGCATAACACATCGGCACATTCGGGCACGTACGATCGGCTCCGATCATCGGCATCGACCCAGCGTGACGGTTCCCATACCATGCGCCGCAAAGGCCGTCGACGGGCTTACCGGGGTTCGCCCCAAACGCTCGTGCGCTGTCGGACCCGGCCGATACATTCGGCGGTAGGGGCGTACAGCAGTACGTACGGAGGGGGCCGGGCATGACGAACGACGCACCGCCGCGGTGGGACCGCAGGATGCAACAGCGACTCGCCCACGGCGAGGCCGCCGCGCTCGGCGAGCTCTACGACCGCTTCGCCTCCCTCGTGCACGGCGTCGCCCACCGCGTCCTGGGCGACGAGGGCGGCGCCGACCGCGTCACCCGCGACGTCTTCGCCCACGCCTGGGAGCACGCCGACGAGTACGACCCCCGCCAGGGCTCCCTCCGCTCCTGGATCGCCGGGCTCGCGCACCGGCACGCCGTCAGCCGGCTGCGGCGGGCGCAGGACGACGGGGAGCGGCCGGCCACGGAGGTCGAGGAGAAGGTCCGCGCCGCGTCCGCCGCGGCCCGCGCCGACTACATCGTCACCTCCATGCCCGCGCCCCTGCGGGCGGCCCTGGACCTCGCCTACTTCCGGCGCCTGGACTACCGCCAGGCCGCCGCCCGGCTCGGCGTCACGGACGACGAGGCCAGGCGCAGACTCCGGCTGGGCTTGCAGCTGCTGTCCACCGCCCACGACGGGCCCCGCGCGGTCTCGCCGCCGGGCGGCCGGGCGGCGGTGCGATGAGCACCTCACCCGGCTCGGGCTCCGACGACGCGCCGCGCCTGCCCCCGGCCACGCCGGGAGCACCGGCGCGGCAGGCGCCCGAGCGGTCCCATCCCGTGCTCAAGTCGCTGCTCGGCGCCTGGGCGCTGGCCGCCTGTTCCCCCGAGGAGACCGCCGCCGTCGAGGAGCACCTCACCGACTGCGCCCCCTGCGCGGAGGAGGCCGTCCGGCTGCGCGACGCGGTCGCCCTGCTGCATCCCGAGGACGGCCTCGACCTCGACCCCACGCTGCGCTCCCGGGTGCTGGCCGGCGCCCTCGGCCGGCGCCCCGCCCGGATCCCGGTCCCCGGCTGGGCCGGGCCCTACGAGGCGGAGACCGCCCGGCTCGACGCGCTGCTGCACGACATCGGCGAGGCGGAATGGCGGGCGCCGGTGCGGCTCGCGTGGTTCAAGGGCCGGCGGTCCGTCGGGCGCGAGGTCACGGTGGCCGCCGTCATCAGCCATCTGGCGGCGGTGGACGGCATCGTGGCGGGCGCGCTGGGCCTGGCCGACCCCCAGAGCCCCGGCACCCCCGAGGAGCGCACGGCGGCCCGCTGGGCCGCGGACGCGTCCGGCCGCACCACGTCCGGCGAGGTCCACTCCACCTGGCGCCACCAGGGCCGGGCGCTGATACGCACCGCGTCCTTCGCCAGCGACCGGGTGGCCGGCACGCCCGTCGAGTACGGGCCCTTCTGCCTGCCGCTGCGGGACGCCTTCCTGGAGCGGGCCTTCGAGTGCTGGGTGCACGCCGAGGACGTCGCGGAGGCAATCGACTATCCGTACCAGCCGCCCGCCTCGCCGGACCTGCACCACATGATCGACCTCGCGGCCCGGATGCTGCCCCTCGCCATCGCCGGCCGCCGCCGCGCGGGCCTGGCCCCGCCGCCCCGTACGCTCGTCGCGGCCGGCGCGCCCGGCCGCGCGCTGCACCTCGAGGTCGAGGGCCGCGGCGGCGGCCATTGGTACATCCCGCTCGACTCCCCCGGGGCGGTCGGCACACGCGAGGGAGAGGTGGCCCATGTGGCCCTGGACGGCGTCGAGTTCTGCCGGCTGGCCTCGGGCCGCGTTTCGCCGGAAGAGGCGGCAGCGGGCTCCCTCGGCGACGCGCAGGCCGTGTGCGACGTCCTGTACGCGATGGCGTCGCTGTCGCGGATGTGACGTCCCGCTGAGGCGGCGGGCGTCCGTGTCGCCGCGCGGCGGTACGACACCGCCCCCGGGCGCGGCGCCCGGGCCGTAGCGGCCCGAGGGCCCGGGGCGCGCGTTCGCTACGCGAAGACGAAGACGACGACTACGCGAAGACGACCGTGCGCGCGCCGTTCAGCAGGACGCGGTGCTCGCTGTGCCACTTCACCGCGCGCGCCAGCGCCTGGCACTCCACGTCGCGGCCGATGGCCACGAGCTGCTCGGGCGTCACCTCGTGACCGACGCGCTCGACCTCCTGCTCGATGATCGGGCCCTCGTCGAGGTCGGCGGTGACGTAGTGCGCGGTCGCACCGATCAGCTTCACACCGCGCGCGTGCGCCTGGTGGTACGGCTTCGCACCCTTGAAGCTGGGCAGGAAAGAGTGGTGGATGTTGATGATCCGGCCGGAGAGCGCCTTGCAGAGGTCGTCGGAGAGGACCTGCATATAGCGGGCCAGCACCACGAGCTCGACGTTCTCGGCCTGCACCAGCTCCAGAAGCCTCGCCTCGGACTCCGGCTTGTTCTCCTTCGTCACCGGAATGTGGTGGAAGGGGACGCCGTACGAGCCGACGAGCTCGGCGAAGTCGGTGTGGTTGGAGACGACCGCCGCGATCTCCACCGGCAGCGCCCCGATCCGGGAACGGAAGAGCAGGTCGTTGAGGCAGTGCCCGAACTTGGACACCATCAGCACGATCCGCATCTTCTCCTCGGCCCGGTGGATCTGCCAGTCCATGCCGAAGGAGTCGCCGATCGCCGCGAAGCTGGCGCGCAGCTTCTCCAGCGTCACCGGGTCCTCCGCGCTGAAGTGCACGCGCATGAAGAACAGGCCGGTGTCACGGTCGCCGAACTGCCGGCTGTCCTCGATGTTGCAGCCGGTCATGAAGAGATAGCTGGACACCGCGTGCACGATGCCCTGCTTGTCCGGGCAGGAGAGGGTGAGGACGTACTGGGCTTGCTGTTCGGTGGCCATAGCCCAATAGCGTCGCATATCCGCGGCCCCCGGATGACCCCCAGGCGGGTCAGATCCGGGTCAGCCGCGACAGGTCGTCCAGCGAGCGCGGTGCCGCGTCCGCGTCGTCGCCGTCGTTCGCCGCCAGCCGGACGTGCGCCTCGCGGGCCGCCCGTACCGCCTCCGCCCAGCCGTGGTGCTCCAGGTACGCCGAGACCGGCGCGTCCGCGCCCACCTGATGCATGATCCGCAGCACCCGCAGCACGGCGACGTCGACCAGCGCGGCCTCGCCGGAGTCCCGGAACACCGTGCCGACGTACTTCTCGGCCGACCAGTTGTCCAGCCAGGAGTCCTCGACGAGCCGGTAGACGGCGTCGGTCACATCTCCGTACCCCGCGCGTCCCGCGAGCCAGCACTCCTGCTGGAAGACCGGGTCCGAGAGCATGTGCAGCGCCGAGCGCACGTTCGTACGCCAGCGCCACCACGGCATGTCATTGAGCGGCATACCGTCCATGGTGGTCGAGCGGCGGCCGCGACGGGAAGACTTCTCTGAACCCTGCACAGCCATCGATCATACGTTCCCGCCAGGTTCCGTGACGCGGCGGGATCCGGGCCGCGCTGTTCACCGCGCCGTCACCGGCCGTTCGGTGATGATCATCCGGCCGTTCCCCGCCGGGAGACAGGCTCGGGCCCGGTTCCCGGGGGCCCGGGGGACTCCCGGGGGCCGATCGCTTCGCGACTCACTTCACGCACTTCACGACTTACTTCACGACGACGCCCGCGACCGCCGGCCGGTCACAGCTGGGACCACTCGTGCGTGGTCAGCCCGTAGGCCCTCGCGATCGGGTTCCACAGGTCCGCCGCCTTCTTCTTCGCGGTGGTGGCGTCGCTGCTCGCCTTGTCGCCGGCGGCGCTGTCGCGGGTGGGGCGGGCGTGGCCCTTCACGCAGCCCTTCTTGCCCTCCACCTGGTCGGACCAGTCCGCGTAGCGGGCGTCCGCGGTGGCGGACGACTTCCACGCCTTCTTCAGCTGGTTCGTCAGGTCGTCATGGTTCGGCAGCTTGTCCGTCGGGGTCTTGTCGAGGCGCTTGAGCAGCTCGTTGCGCTCCTTCGCCGCCGCCTTCAGGGCGGACTCGGACTTGTCGAGGTCCTTGCACACCTTGATCGAGTCCACCGCCTTGACCACGGCGTCACGGCTCTTGTTGCTGTCCTTCAGCAACGCGTCCAGCGCCTTGGCCTGCGACTCGACCGCCGGGTCCGCGGACTTGGCGGGCTTGCTCGGCGTCGGGGCCGGCGTGGTGGCCTCCGTGGCGGGGGCGGACGGGGCGGGACTGGCGACGGCGGCCTTCTGCGGCTCGTCGTCTCCCCGCCGCTGAGCAGCGCCCCCGCGCCGAGGCCGGCGACCGCGCAGCCCGCGACGACGGCCACGATCAGCATGGCGGGCGACTTCTTCCGCTGGGGCGGCCGACCGCCATGACCGGAACGAGACGCGTGGGGCCCGTGCGGACCCTGCGGGGCTCTGGGCGCCGTGCGGCGCGGGCGCGGGGGCGGCCGAGGAGCGCGGCGGCTTCGGCAGCCGGCGGCTCGTCGCCGGGCCCGGCGTGGCCGCCGGGACGGGCGGCAGCTGCTGGGTGGGGGCGGCGGCGCGGAAGAGCGTGTCGAACTCGGCGGGCGGCGGGCGCTCGCCCGACTGGGAGATCACTCCGAAGGGCGACCCGACGCCGGGCACGCCACCCCCGGAGGCGTGGGCAGGTCGGTGCCGCCGACGGGCGGAGGACGGTGGTCGCCGCCGCGTCGCCGCGCCCGGCACCGCCGACGGGCGGGAGGAGCGTGGTCGCGGCCGCGTCACCGGGGCCGGGCCGCCCACGGGCGGGAGGAGCGTGGTGGCGGCCGCGTCGCCGCCGAGGCCGGCGGGCGGGGTGTTCAGCGACGGCAGGAGCGTCGTCGCCTCGGCGTCCGCGGCCCGGGGGGCGGGCGCCGGGACCTCGTCCTCGTTGACCACGGGCGGCAGGTACTGCGTCGCCGGGGCGTTCTCCTCGGCCCGTCCGTCCCGGCCTTCCGGGACGACGAAGGGGCGCGGCGTCACGGTGTCGCCGACGGGCGGAAGGAAGGCGGTCGCGTCGGCGTCTCCGCCGGGGCCGGCGGGGCCGGTGCCGGCGACCGGCGGAATGAGGGCCGTGGCCGCGGCGTCCGCCGGCGGCGTGGCGCCGAACGGGGCGTTGCCGTAGGGGGCGGTCGTACCGCCGTTGCCGTACGACGCGTCGCCGTAGGCGGGGTTGTCGTAGGCCGCGTAGTCGTACGTCGCGATGCCGTATGTCGGGGGACCGGTGGGCGCGTCGCCGACGGGCGGGAGGAACGCCGTCGCCGCGGCGTCCGCCGAGGGCGCGGCCGGCCGGCCCGCCCCGGTGGACGGATTCCCGTTCGGCGTCGGCGGCTGCAGCAACTGCGTGGCCTCGGAAGAGGATTCGGGGCCTGTGTCATGTATGCCGGGTATGCCCGGTATCCCCCCACCACTGGGCGGAACCGGCGGCGCCGGCGGCATCGCGGGCATGGGCGGAACCGGCGGCACGGGGTCAGCGAGGCCGCCGACAGCGGAGGGGCCTCCGGGGGCAGCGGGGCGCCCGGACCCCAGGGGGCGGCGGGTGCGGGCGTGCCGGACCACGGATCGGCGGGCCGTGCGGGCGGCTCGGGCGGGGCCGCGGGGCGCTGCGGCTCGTTCCCCTGTCCGCTCTGCGTCACCGGGACTCCTCAGGCTGTAACGGGACTTACGCAATCGGCCGCTCACGCTACCGGGTCGCCCCGGCGCTCGGCCATGCACCGCCCGTTCACCCGGTCCGCGGCACGATCGTCCCAGGTCACCCCAGGCCTCGGAGCAGCCGTCCGGTCTTCGCCGACCGGGCCTCCGGACCTGGGGCACGTCCCTACGCCGCCTGCATCTCCATCCGCGTCCCGAATTCCCTTACGACCGGTTCGTCCCGGTACGGCTCCAATCGCTGCCGGAAGTCGTCCAGATACTCGGCGCCCCGGTTGGAGCGCAGCGTGCCCAGCAGTTCCAGGGCGCGCGTGCCCGTGGCGCAGGCCTCCTCCACCTCGCGCTGCTGCACATGGGCCGTGGCGAGCAGCAGCAGGTCGATGGCCCGGCGGCGCACGCGGCCCGTCGGGTGGGCGGCCAGCGCGTCCTCCGCGTGCCGCCGCGCGGGCTCGGCCTGGCCGAGGTCGCGGTGGCAGTGGGCCAGCTCGTCGGAGAGGTAGGCCCGGTCGAAGTGACGGATCCACGGCGGGTCGTCGCCGGAGTCGGTGCCGTTGTCGGCGGCCTCGAGCCGGGAGACGGCCCGGCTCGCGACGACCTGGCAGGCGCGCGCGTCGCCGAGCAGCGCGTGGCCGCGCGCCTCGGCCGCGTAGAACATCGCCTCGGCGCGGGGCGTGACGTGCCCCCGCGCGCCCTCCTGGGCCGCCTTGGCGAGCTGCGCGATCTCCCTGGGGTTGCCCAGGGACGCGGCGAGGTGGCTCATGCTGGCGGCCAGGACGTAGCCGCCGTAACCGCGGTCGCCCGCGGCCTGGGCCAGGCGCAGCGCCTGGATGTAGTAGCGCTGGGCGAGCCCGGGCTGGCCGGTGTCGACGGCCATGTAGCCCGCCAGCTCCGTCAGCCGCGACACGGCCGCGAAGAGGTCGCGGCCGACCGCCTCGCGGTACGAGCCGGCCAGCAGCCCGGAGACGACGCTGTTGAGGTAGTGGACCACCACGGGGCGTACGTGCCCGCTGCCGTAGCGGTGGTCGAGCTCCACGAGCGCGTCCGTGGTGGCCCGCACGGCCTCGACGTCGGACGGGCCCACGCGCGCGCCCGCGCTCCGCGCGACCTGCGGGTCGGCGGCGGTGATCAGCCAGTCGCGGCTGGGCTCGACGAGCGCCGAGGACGCCACCGACGTTCCGCTGAGGAAGTCGCGGCGGCCGACGTCGCTGCGCCACAGCTCGCAGACCTGCTCGATCGCGCCGAGGACGGTCGGGGAGAACTGCAGCCCCACCCCGGACGCGAGGTTCTTGCCGTTGGCCATGCCGATCTCGTCGATCGTGACCGTGCGGCCCAGCTTGCGGCCGAGGGCCTCGGCGATGACGGCGGGCGCCCGGCCCCGCGGCTGCTGGCCGCGCAGCCACCGGGCCACGGACGTCTTGTCGTAGCGCAGGTCCAGGCCGTGCTCGGCGCCGCACATGTTGACCCTGCGCGCCAGGCCGGCGTTGGAGCAGCCGGCTTCCTGAATGAGCGCCTGCAGCCGTTCGTTCGGCTGCCGCGCCACGAGTGGCCGTGCGGCCATGCTCAACCCCCTGAGACTGCTATGCGTTCGCGATGTGCTCCGCGTGGTGCGGAGTGACCGATCCGGCTGTGAACACCTTCTCCTGTGATCTTTGCCCCCCTGATATGCGGAGAATGCAGGACTTGCCGGTATTGGCATCAATAGCGGCAATGACCTGGGTCAGTAACACGCCGCCCAGGTGGCTACCCCTTCGCGGCGGCGAACTTTCGCCTGCGCCCCCGCACATGCATCCGTGCGCCCCATGTGCTGTGGCCGGCAGGTGCGAGGAGCCTGTGCCAGAGCCGTAACCCCCGGTGACGGCGGCAGTTGAGCTGGGCGTGGAAGAGACCATCGGAGTAGCGGCCCCGCATATCCCCCAACAGCGCGGTGAGCGCGTGCTGGACGCGGCGGCGAGATACGCGGAGGACCGGCACTGGGACGTTTTCCCCGGCACCTGGCTGGAGGCCAGGGACGGGCGCGAGCACTGCTCGTGCGGCGAGCCCGCCTGCCCCGCGCCCGGCGCCCATCCCGCCCGGCCCGACTGGGCCACGCAGGCCACGGGCAGCGCGTCCACCGCGCGGCGCATGTGGACGAAACAACCCCGCGCCTCGATCCTGCTGCCCACCGGTCGCACCTTCGACGCCCTGGACGTCTCGGAGTCGGCCGGATTCCTGGCGCTGGCCCGCATGGAGCGCATGGAGATCCAGCTCGGGCCGATCACGTGCACGCCGTTCCGCCGGATGCTGTTCTTCGTGCTGCCCGGCGGCGCCCTGAAGGTCGCCGACCACATCCGCAAGCTCGGCTGGGCGCCCTCCACCCTCGACCTGGTCGCCCGCGGCGAGGGCGACTACGTGGTCGCTCCCCCCACCCGCATCGGCAGCCGCGGACCCGTGCAGTGGGCGCGCCAGCCCACCGCCGCCAACCGCTGGCTGCCGGACGCGGAGGAGCTCGTCAGCGCCCTCGCCTACGCCTGCGGCCGCGAGGCGGCGCTGGCCCGCGGCCGCTGAGAACTGCTGACAAACGTCATCGGTCCGCCCCTCGCATCCCCCCTATGGTGGATTCGGGGGGCGGAGCGCTGTTCGACGTCCCCCGGAGCACCACAACACGGGGACGAAGGAAGTGCGCGATGGAAGCAGTGGGGCAGAGCGCGAGGACCGCGGTCCGCGTCGAGGGGCTGTGGAAGCGGTTCGGTGAGCAGGTGGCCGTCGCCGGGGTCGATCTGGAGATTCCGGCGGGCCGGTTCATCGGCCTCGTCGGCCCCAACGGCGCGGGCAAGACGACCACCCTGTCCATGGTCACCGGCCTGCTGCGCCCCGACACGGGCCGGGTCCTGATCGGCGGCCACGACGTCTGGCAGGACCCCGCCGCCGTCAAGGCCCGCATCGGCGTGCTGCCCGAGGGACTGCGGATGTTCGAGCGGCTGTCGGGGCGCGAACTCCTGGCGTACACCGGCCGGCTGCGCGGGCTGCCGGGCGAGGAGGTCGACAAGCGCGCCACGCAGCTGCTGGACGTCCTCGACCTCGCCGGCTCCCAGCACAAGCTCGTCATCGACTACTCCACCGGCATGCGCAAGAAGATCGGCCTGGCCGCCGCGCTGCTGCACAACCCCGAAGTCCTCTTCCTCGACGAGCCGTTCGAGGGCGTCGACCCCGTCTCCGCCCAGACGATCCGCGGGGTGCTCGAGCGCTACACCGCCTCGGGCGCCACGGTCGTCTTCTCCAGCCATGTGATGGAGCTGGTCGAGTCCCTGTGCTCCTGGGTCGCGGTGATGGCCGGAGGCCGGATCCGCGCCCACGGCCCGCTCGCGGACGTCCGGGGCGACGCCGCCACCCTGCAGGACGCCTTCCTCGAACTGGTCGGCGTGCGCGGGGCGGCCGACGGCGACAGCCTCGACTGGCTGGGCGGCGGCGCCCGATGACCACCGCAGCCGCCCCCTCCGCCCCGGCGGCCCCCTCCGCCGCGGCCGTACCCTCCACCACGGCCGTCTTCGTCCGGCTCAAGCTGTCGCTGCTGCGCAACGGCCTGCGCCAGTCCGCCGGCCGCAAGGCCGTGTGGATCACCTCCGTCGTCCTGGTCTCGCTCTACGCCGCCCTGCAGGTCCTCGGCCTGATCGTGCTGCGCGGCCACGCCCACATCGGCGCCCTGGCCGTCTGCATGGCGGCACTGCTGGCGTTCGGCTGGGCGGTGATGCCGCTGTTCTTCCCCGGCGGCGACGAGACCATGGACCCCACCCGGCTGGTGATGCTGCCGCTGCGGCCCACCCCGATGATGACGGGGCTGCTCGCCGCGTCCCTGGTCGGCATAGGCCCCGGCTTCACGCTCGCGGTGCTGACCGGCACGGTCATCGCCAGTGCGCACGGCGCCGCGGCCTTCGCCGTCGGCGTGCTGGCCGCACCGCTGGCCCTGCTGGTCTGCCTGGCCCTGGCGCGGGCCGTCGCCACCGCCAACGTCCGCCTGCTGACCAGCCGCAAGGGCCGTGACCTCGCCCTGCTGAGCGGCCTGATCATCGGCGTCGGCGGACAGCTCGTCAACCTCGGCATGCAGCAGCTCAACGGCCTCGGCATGGCCCGGCTGGAGCCGGTCGCCGACGTCCTGCGGTGGATACCGCCCGGCTCCGCCCTGGACGCCGTACGGGCCGCGAGCGAGGGGTCGTACGGGCGGGCCGCCGCCGGACTGGCCCTGACGGCCGCCGCGCTCGCCGCCCTGCTGTGGTGGTGGCAGCGCAGCCTGGTCAAGGTGATGACCTCCCCCGACGGCTCCACCATCGGGGCGGCCTCCGCCAAGCCGGACAAGGCGCGCGCCTCCGGCCCGGGCCTGGCCGGCCTGCTGCCCGCCGGACGCACGGGCGCCGCCATGCACCGCTCGCTGCGCTACATATGGCGTGACCCGAAGACCAAGGCGTCGTGGGTCTCCGGGCTCGCGGTGGGCGCGCTGGTGCCGATCGTCAACGCGGCGCAGGGCGCGGAGAGCGTCTGGTTCTCCATGTTCGCGCCGACGATGCTCGGCCTGCAGATGTACAACCAGTTCGGGCAGGACGGCCCGGCGTTCTGGATGGTGATGCAGACGCTCGGCTCGGCGCGCGACGCCTACGTCGAACTGCGCGCCAGGGCACTGGCGTTCTCCCTGATCGCCGTGCCCTATGTGGCGCTGGTGGTCACCGGCACGGCCGCGTTCACCGGCAAGTGGGGGGACTGGGCGGAGGTCCTGGGCCTGTCCCTGGCCCTGCTGGGCGCGCTCTTCGCCACGGGCGCGATGGCCTCGGTGCTGGCGCCGTACTCGATACCGCAGGACAGCGGCTTCAAGAACGTCGCGCCGGGCCAGGGCGCCCTCGCCTGGTTCGGCATGCTGGGCGCCCTGGTGGGCACGGTGCTGTGCGCCCCGCCGGCGGCCCTGGCCATCTGGCTGCACATGGCCGGAGCGCACTCCCTGCTGTGGATCGTGCTGCCGCTGGGCGCGGGCTACGGCCTGCTGACGGCGTGGCTGGGACTGCGGCTCGCCGCGCCCCGCGTGGTCGACCGGCTGCCGGAGATCCTGGCGGCGGTCAGCAAGGGGTAGCTCGTCCGACGCGCGTCCGGGGGCCGGTTCTCCGGCCCCCGGGCGGCGCGGCGTTTCACCGGTCCGATCACCGGTCCGATCACCGGTCCGAGGCGTGCTCCACATAGCCGTCGGGGCGGACGAGCAGGGTCGTGGAGCCGGCGTCGGCGCGGGTCACCGTGACGACGCCGGCCTCCTTCTGCGGCTCGGCGCCGCGCGGCAGGACCCGGACGTGCGTTCCGGCGCGCAGCGCCTCGTACAGCCGGGTCGGGCCGCCGTCGGTCTCCGCCAACGGCAGGTCGGGGGCGCGGCGGCCGGTGAGGGGGGGAGCCGGGCGGGGCGGGGTAGTGGATGCCGATGCCGGAGATGAAGCGCGCGATCCGGTGGGTGGCCGGGGGCACCAGGAAGGCGGCCGCCGCCACCGTGTTGCGCAGCCGGCGGGTGGCGGGCGAGGAGGCCAGCACGGTGCGTACGAGCGCCCCGCTGGCGCGCAGCACCTGGGTGCCGACGGGGTGGCGCTCGGTGTGGTAGCTGTCGAGGAGGGCGTCGTCGCCGCGCCCGGCGAGGGCGGCGGCCAGCTTCCAGCCGAGGTTGGCGGCGTCCTGGATGCCGGCGTTCATGCCCAGTCCGCCGGCGGGCGAGTGGACGTGGGCGGCGTCGCCGGCGAGGAAGACCCGGCCGTCGCGGTAGCGGGGCACCTGGCGCTCGTCGCTGTGGAAGCGCGAGGTCCAGCGGGGGTCGCGCATGCCGAAGTCGGTGCCGAAGGCGGCCCGGGTGACGGCCTTGAGGTTGTCGAAGTCCACGGGCACGTCGGAGGGCAGGTCGCTGCCCCGCTCCCAGGCGATGACGCGGTACCAGCCGTCGCCGAAGGGGGCGATGAAGGCGAAGCCGCCGGCGACGCCGTTGAACGCGGGTACCTGGCCGGGCGCGACGTCCAGGCGCACGTCGGCGAGCATCACGGAGCGCAGCACGGCCTTGCCGGGGAACGGCATGCCGATGGCCGAACGGACGGCGCTGTGCACGCCGTCCGCGCCGACGACGTAGCGGCCGCGCAGCGTCACGGGGGCGGCGCCCTCCTCCGCCGGCTGGACGTCCACGTCGACGCCCTCCGCGTCCTGGCGCAGCCCGGTCACCCGGGCGCCGCGCCGGATCTCGGCGCCGCGGGCCAGCGCCCGCTCCTCCAGGAGCTGCTCGAGCTCGTACTGCGGGGTGATGAGGAGGCCCGCGAAGCGGGTGTCGAGCGTGCCGAGGTCGATGCCCGTGCGACCGAACAGGCGCAGGCTCTGCAGGAAGGTGCCGGTGGCGATGAGCGGCTCGGCGAGCGCGCGGGCGTCGAGCACCTCGAGGGTGCGGGCGTGCACGGCGAAGGCGCGGGTCAGGTTGGACTCCTCGGCGCGCCGTTCCAGCACGACGACGCGTACCCCGGCGGCGGCGAGATCGCCGGCCAGCAGGAGTCCGGTGGGGCCGGCCCCGACGACCAGGACGTCGGCGGTGGGTTCGGTGCGCAGTGACATGACGGCTCCCGATGGGTGGCTGCGGCGCGGCCTCGTACGCGACGGGTGGCGTAGGGCGCCTGTGCCCAGTGCACACCCGCCGCCGGGGTGATGTCAACGGTCGTTGAATTAAATCGGGACAGCTCCGGCCTCACCCGGACGCATCCGGCCTCAGGCCGGCACGGCCGCCTCCAGAAAGGGCTCGGTGACCCGGCGCCAGCCGTCGGGCTGGTCGTAGTGGATCAGGTGGCCGGCGTCGGGCACCTCGGCGTAGCGGCCGCGCGGCAGGACCCGGACCATCTCCTGGGCCTCGGCCCGGCCCAGCGCGCCGTCCAGCCCGCGCACCACCAGGGCGGGACACTCCACCATCGCCAGCTCCTCCCAGTGCGCGTCGTGGGCGTAGCCCTCGCGGGCCTGGAGCATCTGGCGGCGGAAGAACAGCGGCCGCCAGCCGTCGGCGCGCTCGGCCATCACCTCGGCGTAGAAGTCGCCGCGGGCGGGCGCGGGGCGCTCCAGGGTGGGGTCGTCCTCGCCGAACCACTTGCGGACGTCGGCGAGCGTGGCGAACGGCACCGGCCAGGAGCCCAGCCACTCGCTCCACTCGCGCTGCGTGGCCGCGCCCAGGGCGGAGGCCCGCATGTCGGTGATGACCAGGGCCCGCACGAGGTCGGGGCGGCGGGCGGCCAGCTGCCAGGCCGTGAGGGCGCCCATGGCGTGGCCGATGAGGGTGACGGGGGCGAGGCCGAGCTGCTCGACGGCCGCCTCGGCGTCGGCGACATATGCCTCGCGGGCGTACGGGCCGCTGACCGGCTTGTCACTACGGCCGTGGCCGCGCTGGTCGAGGGCGACCGTGCGATAGCGCCCGGAGAGCCAGCGGGCGGTGTCCGCCCAGTGCGCGGCGCGGCCCAGCAGGCCGTGCAGGAGCAGGACGCCGCCCTCCCCGGAGCAGCGCCCGCCGCCGTCCCGCCCGGCGCAGCGGACCGCGCGGCGGCCCGCCATGCGGTCCGCCGCATGGTCCGCCTTCGGCGGTTCGGCGAACTCCCAGGCGGCAAGCCGCACTCCGCCGCTTCCGGTCACTTCGATGCGCCGCACCATGAGCCCTGGCACCCCCTCGTCTCCCCCGAGCAGCCCAACCCTATGGAACTTCCATTCGAATGAACCGTTGTCGCGCGTAACACCCCTCGTTCGAGTGACCGGGCGGCAGGATTGACCGTCTGCGGTCAGGGGAGAAATCGACTCGGGCGCGGACCGCTCGGGGAAGAAGGTCCGCGAGGCGCACCCTGGGAGCTCGGGGCTCCGGGTCGCCACGGGGGACAACGGGGAGGTGGGGCCCCGGCTGCCTGTGAGGGCGCCGGGGCCCTTTTCCGTTCCCGTGCCCGTAGGCGGTGGTGCGGCTCTCCTGCCCGCGGACGGTGGCGCGGCCCGCGCGGTGCGTCGGCCTCATCCGATCCCCTCCCCACGGCCGTCGGCGCGCATATGCGCGTCGGCACTCAGCGCCAGCGTGGCACGCCTTCGGCCCGAGCGCGCCGGTTCCGCCGCGGCTCGGCAGGTTGACGTAACCGGGCGTACGTACCCGGCGCGGCAGCCCGTTCCCAGCCGTCGAGGCCGGTCAGCGCTTGGCTACGAACACATGGGAGGCGATGTCGGAGGCCAGCTCGGCGGCCTCGCCACTGCTGCCCACCATCACTCCACCGGGCGACTCCGTCACACTGACCACGGCGCCGGGCTGAACGCCCGCGCGGCGCAGGGTGTACATCAGCTGGGGGTCCGTCTGGATGGGCTCGCCGATGCGGCGGACGACCACGGTCTTGCCCTCGGAGCCCGGCTCGAGGTCCATCAGGCTGACCATGCCGTCGTTGAGGAAGGGGTCCGACTCGGACTTCTCGCCCAGCTCCTCCAGGCCCGGGATGGGGTTGCCGTACGGCGACTCGGTGGGGTGGCGCAGCAGCTCCAGCACCCGCCGCTCCACGGCCTCGCTCATCACGTGCTCCCAGCGGCAGGCCTCGGCGTGCACCTGCTCCCACTCCAGGCCGATCACGTCGACCAGCAGGCACTCCGCGAGGCGGTGCTTGCGCATCACGCGCGTGGCCAGCCGGCGGCCCTCCTCGGTCAGCTCCAGGTGCCGGTCGCCGGCGACGGAGACCAGGCCGTCGCGCTCCATGCGGGCCACCGTCTGGCTCACCGTCGGGCCGCTCTGGTCGAGCCGCTCGGCGATGCGGGCGCGCATGGGGACCACACCTTCCTCTTCCAGCTCAAGGATGGTGCGGAGATACATCTCCGTGGTGTCGATCAGTCCGGACATGCCGTGCCCCTCGATAAGTCGTGCGCTGGCCCTGAACCCAATTCTGACGCATGCCGCCGACTACGGGGCCGCGTACGCCACCGCCCGCCCCCGTCGTATTGACAGGGCCCAGGTCGAGACCGCAACGTGACGTCGAGCCGAACCGAGCCAAGGAGCCCCGCAGCGATGAGCGAGAACAAGCTTGCCGGGCAGTTCTTCGACGCCGCGATCTCCCTGCTGGGACGCGTCCGCGACGAGGAGGCCGACGCCATGGCCGCCGCCGGGAGCGTACTCGCCGACACCGTGGCCGACGGCGGCAGGCTCTTCGTCTTCGGCGCCGGGCACTCCTCTCTCCCCGCGCAGGACGTCGTCTACCGCGCGGGCGGGCTCGCCCTGATCAACCTGCTCGCCGTGCCGGGCGTCGTCGGCGTCGACGTCATGCCCGCCACGCTCGGCAGCGCGCTGGAGCGGGTGGACGGGCTCGCCGGGGCCGTCCTGGACACCAGCCCCGCCCGGCCCGGCGACGCCCTGATCGTCATCTCGCTGTCCGGGCGCAACTCCCTGCCCGTCGAGATGGCCATGAACGCCCGCGCCCTGGGCCTGAAGGTCATCGGCATCACGTCCCTTGCGTACGCCGAGGAGACCCGGTCGCGGCACGCGTCCGGGACGTTCCTCAAGGACCACTGCGACATCGTCGTCGACACGAAGATCGGCACGGGCGACGCGGAGCTGTCCGCCGACGGCATCGCGGCACCCTTCGGGCCGGCCTCCACGGTCGTCGGCGCGGCGGTGGTCCAGGCCGTCGTCGCATCCGCCGCGGGCGAACTGGCCGCACGCGGCATCGACCCGCCGATGCTGCGGTCCGGGAACGTCGACGGCGGCCACGAATGGAACGGACGCGTGCTCAGCGAGTACGGGGACCGCATCTTCTTCCGGCACTAGGCGCACTGGGCGAACTCGGCGTACGCGTCAGGTTCCGGCACCCGGCGTACCAGGCGCACGCATCAGGCCGGGCCCGTCACCGCCACCGCCAGATCGATCGCGGCGGCGACCCGCGAGGCGATGTCCTCGGCGTACACCGCGTCCGCCCGGTCGAACGCCCTGCGCGAACCGCCGCGCAGGAACGTGACCACGCCCACCGTCCGCCCCCGGCTGCGCAGCGCCGTGGCCAGGGCGTGCCGCGTGCCCTCGGGCCATCTACGGGCCGCCGCCCACCCCGCGCCGCGGTCCGCGGCCGCCCGTACCGAGCCGCAGCGCTCGACCGCCTGCAGCGCCGGATGGCCTTCCCGGTACGGCACGGGCAGGCCGCCGCCGGCCGCAACAGGGCCCTGCCCCGGCGCCCCGGCGGGCGTCGTCGCGGCGCGGACCAGCCGCACCGGCCCCTCCGGATCGGCCTCCGGATCCGGCAGCAGGTCGATCAGGGCGTGGTCGGCGAAGCCCGCGAGGGCGAAGTCCAGGTAGAGCGCCGCGGCCTCCATCGGGTCCTCGCACTCGGCCACGGCCCGGCCCGCGCGGTGCAGCTGGCTGCCCCGGAACCGCAGCCGCGCGCTCTCCTGCTCGGCCAGCCGCGTCTTCGTCACGTCCAGGAACAGCCAGGCCACCCCCAGCGGCACGGGCTCCTCCACCAGCGGCGTCGCCAGCCGCAGGAAGCCGCTGCGCCAGCAGCGGCGCTCGGCCGCCGGGGCCCCCGCCACCGCGTCGGCGGAGCGCACGGTCACCCACAGCTCGGTGGGCGCGGGCGGCGCGCCGGCCGCCAGGACGTGCTGCAACGCGCCCTCGAGTTCCTCCACACCCTGGTCGAGGAGCTCGCCCAGCGGCCGGCCCAGCAGCGCCGTGCGGCTCGTCCGCAGCAGCCGTGCGGCATGCGCGTTGGCCAGGGCCGGGCGCAGGTCCGCGTCGACCAGCACCACGCCCCACGAGGAGGCCTCGCCGAACAGCGCCTCGCTCAGCGCCACCGACCGTTCGAGGTCGATCTGCGTGTGCACCTCGCTGAACGCGCAGTACACCCCGGCCGGGCTGCCGTCCGCGCCCGGCACGGCGGAGGACTGGATGCGCACCAGCACCCGCCCGCCGTCCTTGGTCAGCAGCGCGAACTCGTCCACCTGCCGCCCCGGGGCGTTCATCGCGCCCAGCAGCCGCCCGGTGACCTCCTCGGCGTCCGCCTCGAGCGCCGCCCAGCCCGCCAGGCCCCGCCGGCCGACGGCCTCCCGCGCGGTCCAGCCGAGTATCCGTTCGGCCTCGCGGTTCCAGTGGGTGACCGTGCCGTCCGCGTCGAAGGCGCACAGGGCGGCGTCCATGCCGTCCAGGAGAGCCGCGAGGAGGTCGTGGTCGTCGCCGTCCGCCGTCGGGCCGTGGCGGGCGGGGCCGGACTGGTGTGGAGCGGTCACGGGGTACCCCCTGCTGAACGCGTCTGCGGGTGGAGCATGCCCTGCATGTCCTGCACGAGCGGCATTCAACTCGAGACGGGCGCGGACCACACCGCGTTCGGTGAAATCCATGCGCCGAAATCACGCCCCGGAAATTCGCTTGTCGCCGCCGGAGGCCCTTCCTAGGCTGTCCCGTACACGAGAAGGGAGGTGGTTCGGGACATGATTTCTTTCCGGACGCGTGAGGTGACTGCGGGCTAGCGCCCGTCGTCGCGTATCTACGCAGCGCCGGCTCCGCCGGCCAATCCCAGGCAGTCACCCGATCCGTGGGCCGCCGAGTCGTCCGCTCGGCACCACCACGCTCGCGCTGTGCGAGTGCGGCGGTAGCGGCCCACGGATCGTCTGCGTCTACCGCCGTGTGCGGTCGGGGCTCCGCCCCGGACCCCGGTCCTCAAACGCCGGACGGGCTGATTCCTGCCCCTTCACGGGCACAGGCGCTCCACGCGCCACCCGCTGTCGCCCTCTCCCACGCCGCCGGTACGAACGTACCGCAGCCGGTCGTGCAGCCGGTTCGCCCGCCCCTGCCAGAACTCCACGGTCCGCGCCGTGACCCGGAAGCCGCCCCAGTGCGGCGGCACCGGCACCGGCTCGCCCTCCGGGAAGCGGGCCGCCATCCGCGCGTACGCCGCGTCGAGGTCCGCGCGCGAGGCCGCCACCGCGGACTGCTCGCTCGCCCAGGCGCCGATCTGCGAGCCGTAGGGCCGGGAACGGAAGTACACGGCCGTCTCCAGGGGATCCACCCGATCGGCCGTGCCCGTCACCACCACCTGACGGGCCAGCGGATACCAGGGGAAGAGCAGGGAGACGTGCGGATTGGCCGCGATCTCCCGGGCCTTGCGCGAGCCGTAGTTGGTGAAGAACACGAAGCCGCGCTCGTCGTAGCCCTTCAGCAGCACGGTCCGGGAACTGGGCCGGCCGGCCGCGTCCGCCGTGGAGACGACCATGGCGTTGGGCTCGTGCAGCTCTCCCGCGGCGGCCTCGGCGAACCAGCGCGCGAACTGCCGGTGCGGGCCGGACGCCAGTTCGTCCTCGGCGATGCCCTCGAACTCGTAGTGGCGGCGCATGGCGGCGAGGTCGTGCTCGTGTGCGTACTCGTCGGTGTGCTCGTCGGTGTGGGACACGGGCCACATCTTGCAGGAGCGGGCGGGGGCGGGAGAAGTCGCGTCCCCGTCAAGAGCCCCGCCGAACGCGCGGTGTGCCGGACATCACCGAGGTGTACAGCTGTGGGCCGGTTGACCAAGGGGCTATCGTTTCCGGCCCCGGCACGGCGACGGCTTTCCGCGACGGCTTTCTGCGGAGGCCGGGTGAACCACCGGGTGAACCACCACCGCACGGGGCATGACCGCTTTTGACCGGGACGGACCGCGAGCCGCGCAGACGGCCCCGGTCGGCAGTCACGTGTCGAACACATCATGAGGAGCCGCCTGATGTCCGACTTCGTACCCGGACTCGAAGGAGTCGTCGCGTTCGAAACGGAGATCGCCGAACCCGACAAGGAAGGCGGCTCGCTCCGCTACCGAGGCGTCGACATCGAGGACCTGGTGGGCGACGTGTCCTTCGGGAACGTCTGGGGCCTGCTGGTCGACGGATCCTTCAACCCCGGCCTGCCGCCGGCCGAACCCTTCCCCATCCCCGTCCACTCGGGTGACATCCGCGTCGACGTCCAGTCCGCGCTCGCGATGCTCGCGCCGGTGTGGGGGCTCAAACCCCTCCTCGACATCGACGAGGCCACCGCCCGCGACAACCTCGCCCGGGCCGCCGTGATGGCCCTGTCGTACGTCGCCCAGTCGGCCCGCGGCCAGGGCCTGCCGATGGTGCCGCAGAAGGAGATCGACAAGGCGGGGACCGTCGTCGAGCGCTTCATGAAGCGCTGGCGTGGCGAGCCCGACCCCAAGCACGTCAAGGCCGTCGACGCCTACTGGACCTCGGCCGCCGAGCACGGCATGAACGCCTCCACCTTCACCGCCCGCGTCATCGCCTCGACCGGCGCCGACGTGGCCGCAGCCCTGTCCGGCGCGGTCGGCGCCATGTCCGGCCCGCTGCACGGCGGCGCGCCCTCCCGCGTCCTGGGCATGATCGAGGAGATCGAGCGCACCGGCGACGCCGTCGCCTACGTCAAGGGCGCCCTCGACCGCGGCGAACGCCTCATGGGCTTCGGCCACCGCGTCTACCGCGCCGAGGACCCCCGCGCCCGCGTCCTGCGGCGTACGGCCAAGGAGCTGGCCGCGCCGCGCTTCGAGGTCGCCGAGGCCCTGGAGAAGGCCGCCCTGGAGGAACTGCACAACCGCCGCCCGGACCGGGTGCTGGCCACCAACGTCGAGTTCTGGGCGGCCATCGTCCTGGACTTCGCCGAGGTCCCCGCGCACATGTTCACGTCGATGTTCACCTGCGCCCGTACGGCGGGCTGGAGCGCCCACATCCTGGAGCAGAAGCGCACCGGCCGCCTCGTCCGCCCCTCGGCACGCTACGTGGGCCCCGGCCCGCGCGACCCGCGCGAGGTGGAGGGCTACGGCGACATCGCGCGCTGACGCCCCCTCCCGCGCCGCACGGCGTCCCCGGAGGGATCGAACGACCCTATGACCGATGCGTGGCGGAGGAGCGGCTGCCGCCGCTCCGCCACGGGCGGATGGCAGGCTTGGTCCATGCGTCCATTCCTCCCAGCCCTGGGGATCGCCGCGCTGGTCGCGCTGTCCGCCGCCCCGCCCGCGAGGGCCGTACCGGTGGCGGACGGCGATGTCCCCTCCGCCTTCACCATCCAGGACCCGAGGATCAGGGAGTCCAGCGGCCTCGCCGCGAGCCGCGCGCACCCGGGCGTGTACTGGACCCACAACGACAGCGGCGACGGCGCGAACGTCTTCGCCGTGGACAGCCGCACGGGGCGCACGGTCGCGACGGTGACGCTGGCCGGCATCGATCCCCGGGACGTGGAGGCCATCTCGGTCGGGCCGGACGGGAACATCTACCTCGGGGACATCGGCGACAACCTCGGCGGCACCTGGCCCGAGGTGTGGATCTACCGTTTCCCGGAGCCGAAGACGCTGCGCGACGCGACCGTGACACCCGTCCGCTTCACCGTCCGCTATGACGAGGGGCCGCGCGACGCGGAGTCGCTGATGGTGCATCCGAAGACGGGCCGCGTCTACATCGCCAGCAAGAAGCGTTCGGGCAAGGGCGCCCTCTACGAGGGCCCGGAGCGGCTGTCGGAGTCCGGGGTGAACACCTTCCGGCGGGTGGCGGACGTCAACGTCTGGGCCACGGACGGCGCGTTCTCCCCGGACGGCACACGGCTGGTGGTCCGCGGCTACTTCGAGGCCCGCGAGTACCGCTGGAAGGACGGCCGCCTGCAGGGCGAGGCCGGCCGGCCCACCGTCCCGCTGCAGCGGCAGGGCGAGTCCGTCACGTTCACGCCCGACGGCCGGACCCTGATGTACGGCACGGAGGGCGCCACCAGCCGCGTCACCCCCGTCGAGCTCAAGGGCGAGCTGCTGCCCGACAGCGTGCCCGAGCGCGCGGGCGCCGACGACTCCGGCAAGGGAGGCGACCCGTCCGACGGCAAGGACTCGGGCCCGGGGGGCGACGAGAGCAACCGCAACATCGCCATAGGGGCGGGCACGTTGGCGGTCGTCACCGTACTGGTCGTCGCACTGCGCCGGCTGCTGCGGCGGCGTACGTGAGCGGGGCGACCACCCGCAGGCCCGGGGCGAGGCTGTGTGCCCGCCCCGGTCGCGGCACTGGCTAGAGGCGCTCGATGACGTAGTCCACGCAGGCCGTCAGGGCCTCGACGTCCGCCGGGTCGATCGCCGGGAACATCGCCACGCGCAGCTGGTTGCGGCCCAGCTTGCGGTAGGGCTCGGTGTCGACGATGCCGTTGGCGCGCAGCACCTTGGCGATCGCGGCGGCGTCCACGTCCTCGGAGAAGTCGATGGTGCCGATGACGGCCGAGCGGCGCGCCGGGTCCGTGACGAACGGGGTCGCGTGCTTGGAGGCCTCGGCCCAGCCGTAGAGGGTGCGGGCGGAGGTCGCCGTGCGGCGGACCGCCCAGTCCAGGCCGCCCTGGCCGTTGAGCCATTCGAGCTGCTCGTTGAGCAGGAAGAGGGTGGACAGGGCCGGGGTGTTGTACGTCTGGTTCTTCAGCGAGTTGTCGATCGCGGTCGGCAGCGAGAAGAACTCGGGGATGTAGCGCCCGGACGCGTGGACGCGGGCGGCGCGCTCCAGGGCGGCCGGGGAGAACACCGCGAGCCACAGGCCGCCGTCGGCGGCGAAGGACTTCTGCGGCGCGAAGTAGTAGACATCGGTCTCGGTGATGTCGACCGGCAGTCCGCCCGCGCCGGAGGTGGCGTCCACCAGCACCAGCGATCCGGCGTCCGCGCCCTCGACGCGCCGGACGGGGGCGGCCACGCCGGTGGAGGTCTCGTTGTGGGTGAGGGCGTAGGCGTCGACGCCCGCCTCCGCCTTCGGCTCGGGGTGGGTGCCGGGCTCGGAGGAGATGACGGTCGGCTCCTCCAGCCACGGGGCCAGTCGGGCGGCCGTGGCGAACTTCGAGGAGAACTCGCCGAAGGCCAGGTGCTGCGACTTCGACTCGATGAGGCCGTGCGTGGCGATGTCCCAGAACGCGGTCGAGCCGCCGTTGCCGAGGATCACCTCGTAGCCCTCGGGCAGGGAGAAGAGCTCGCCGATGCCCGCGCGTACCTTGCCGACCAGTTCCTTGACGGGTGGCTGGCGGTGGGACGTGCCGAGCAGAGACGTTCCGGTGGCAGCCAGGGCGCTGAGCGCCTCGGTCCGCACCTTGGACGGGCCCGCGCCGAAACGACCGTCGGCGGGCTTGATGTCAGCGGGGATCTGGATATCAGCCACGGCCGCAGCCTAGTGCGAAAGGGAGCCGCGCGGGGGTGCCGTTCCATCGGATGAGATGTGGCTCATGCTCGCCGGGCCCTCCCCCGGCGCAGGCCGGCGGCCTGCAGGATGACGCCCATGGGCACACGCGGCGGGAGTGGCGGGGACGGCGGGAGCGCCGCGCTGGAGCGGGCGTTGCGGGCGGCCGTGGGCGGCGGCGTGGACTTCACGACCACCGCCCGCGCGCTGACGACCATGGACGCGTCGAACTACCGCCGCGTGCCGCTCGGCGTGGTCGCGCCGCGTGACGCCGACGACGTGGCGGCCGCGCTCGCCGTGTGCCGCGAGCACGGCGTGCCCGTCGTCCCGCGCGGCGGCGGCACGTCGGTCGCCGGGCAGGCGACGGGCGAAGGCGTGGTGCTGGACTTCACCCGGCACATGAACGCGATCGTCCGCCTCGATCCCGGGGAGCGCACGGCCGTGGTCCAGCCGGGCGTCGTCCTCGACACGCTGCGGGCGGCGGCGGGCGCGTACGGACTGACGTTCGGGCCCGACCCGTCCACGCACGGGCGGTGCACGCTCGGCGGGATGATCGGCAACAACGCCTGCGGGGCGCACTCCGTGGCCTGGGGCACGACGGCCGACAACGTGACCGCCCTGCGCGTGCTGACGTACGGCGGCGAGCCCGCCCGGCTCGGCCGGGGGCCGGAAGCGCTCGCCGGGCTCTCCCGAAGGCTGGCGGACGGCGTACGGGCGCTCGTACGCGAGGAGTTGGCGCTGCTGCGCACCGGGTTCCCGGACCTGCCGCGCCGGATCTCCGGCTACGCGCTGGACGCGCTGCCGCCCGAGCGGGGCTGGGACGTGGCCCGGGCCTTCACCGGCAGCGAGGGCACGCTCGGGGTGCTGACCGAGGCCACGGTCCGCCTCGTCGAGAGCCCGGGCGCCCGCGCGCTGGCGGTGCTCGGCTACCCGGACGAGAGCGCGGCGGCGGACGCGGCGCCCCGGCTCCTGCCGTACGGGCCGCTCACGGTCGAGGGGATGGCCGCCGACCTGGTGGGCGACGTCGCCGCAGCACTGCCCAGGGGCGCGGCCTGGCTGTTCGCCGAGACCGGCGGGGCGACGCCCGCCGAGGCGGCGGCGCGGGCGGCGGAGATCTGCCGGGCGGCGGTCGCCGACGGCGCCGCCGGGCACGCCGTCGTCACCGGCGACGCGGAACAGCGGGCCCTGTGGCGCGTACGGGACGACGCGGCCGGCGCCGCCACCCGGCTGCCCGGCGGCGGCGAGGCCTGGCCGGGCTGGGAGGACTGCGCGGTGCCACCGGACCGGCTCGGCGCGTATCTGCGCAACTTCCGGGCGCTGTTGGGGCGCTACGGGCTGCGCGGCGCGCCGTTCGGCCACTTCGGCGAGGGCTGCGTGCACGTACGGATCGACGTCGACCTGATGAGCGCGGACGGAGTGCGGCGCTATCGCGACTTCTCCTCCGACATGGCCGCTCTGGTGGTCGCGCACGGCGGCTCGCTGTCCGGCGAGCACGGCGACGGCCAGGCCCGGGCCGAGCTGTTGCCACGCATGTACGGAACGGACGTCGTCCGTCTCTTCGAACGCTTCAAGGACCTCTGGGATCCGGCGGGCGGCCTCAACCCCGGCATGCTCGTCCGCCCCTACCGCCTCGACGAGAACCTCCGCTTCGACGTCCTGCCCAAGCGGCCGGGGGCGGTCGACGTGGAGTTCGGCTACCCGGAGGACGGCGGCGACTTCGCGACGGCCGTCCGGCGCTGCGTGGGCGTCGCCAAGTGCCGCGACACGAGCACCGCCGGTACGGGCGTGATGTGCCCCTCGTACCGGGTCACGCGCGAGGAACGGCACTCCACCCGGGGGCGGGCCCGGCTGCTGCACGAGATGCTGGCGGGCGAGGTGGTGACCGGCGGCTGGCGGGCACCGGAGGTGCGCGACGCGCTGGACCTGTGCCTGGCCTGCAAGGGGTGCCGCCACGACTGCCCGGTGGGCGTGGACATGGCCACGTACAAGGCCGAGTTCCTGCACCACCACTACGCGCGGCGCGTGCGCCCCGCCGCGCACTACACGATGGGGTGGCTGCCGGTGTGGCTGCGCGGCGCGGCGGCCCTGCGCGCGGCGCCGGCGCTCAACGCCCTGGCAGCGGTCGGGCCGTTGGCGGCGCTCGCGAAGCGCGCCGGGGGCATCGCGCCGGAGCGCGCGCTCGTGGAGCTCGCGCGCGAGCCGTTCACGCGGTGGTGGCAGCAGCGCCCCAGGACACCGGGCGGTGGCGACGAGGTCGTCCTGTGGCCCGACACCTTCACCACCTACCTCTCCCCCGAGGCCGGACGCGCCGCCGTGGCCGTGCTCGAGGACGCCGGCTTGCGCGTCAGCGTGCCGCCCGGCCGGCCCGTGTGCTGCGGACTCACCTGGGTCTCCACCGGCCAGCTCGACCGCGCCCGGGCCGTGATGCGCCGCACCCTCGACACCCTCGCCCCCGCCCTGGCCGCCGGCCGGCCCGTCGTCGGCCTCGAACCGAGCTGCACGGCCACACTGCGCACGGACCTGCCGGAGCTGCTTTCGGACGATCCTCGCGCCCGCCGGCTCGCCGCCTCCGTACGCACCTTCGCCCAGGCCCTGGAGGAGTTCGCCCCGCACTGGCGGCCGCCGCACATCGGCCTGCCCGTCGTCGGGCAGACCCACTGCCACCAGCACGCCGTCCTGGGCGACGAGGCCGAACGGCGGCTTCTCCAGCGCGCCGGACTGACCGGTGGGCTCAGCGGCGGATGCTGCGGACTGGCCGGCAACTTCGGCTACGAGCGCGGCCACTTCGGCGTGTCCGCCGCCTGCGCCGAGGAGACGCTGCTGCCGTCCCTGCGGCAGGCCCCGGACGGGGCACTCGTCCTGGCCGACGGATTCTCCTGCCGCACACAGATCCAGCAGCTCGCGGGCGTCCGGGCCCGGCATCTGGCGGAGGTTCTCGCGGGAGCCTCGAGGGCGGCTTCGGGTGGCTCGTCGGGTGGTTCTTCGGGTGGCTCTGGGGCGAGAACGGGGGTGTGACGGGCGGCCTCCGCGGCTCGGCCGAAAAGCATGCAAGCACGCTTGCTTGTTTTCCCGGGCGCTGCCAGCCTCCCGTGCCATGCCTGCGCCTGTCCTCCGAATCGGCAACGCCTCCGGCTTCTACGGCGACCGCTTCGACGCCCTGCACGAGATGCTCACCGACGGCCCGCTGGACGTCCTCACCGGCGACTACCTCGCCGAGCTGACCATGCTGATCCTCGGCCGCGACCGTCTGAAGAACCCCTACCGGGGCTACGCGCGCACCTTCCTCACCCAGCTGGAGCGGAGCCTCGGCCTCGCCGTCGAACGCGGCGTCACCCTCGTCACCAACGCCGGCGGGCTCAACCCCGCCGGCCTCGCCGGGCGCATCGGCGAACTCGCCGACCGCCTCGGCGTCCCCGCCCGCGTCGCGTACGTCACCGGCGACGACCTCCTCGACGACCAGCGGTGGGGCACCGACGTCCTCACCGCCAACGCCTACCTCGGCGGGGGCGGCATCGCCGCGTGCCTGCGGGCCGGCGCGGACGTCGTGGTCACCGGCCGGGTCACCGACGCCGCCCTCGTCACCGGCCCGGCTGCCGCGCACTTCGGCTGGGGCCCAGGCGACCTCGACGCGCTGGCCGGCGCGGTCGTCGCCGGGCACATCCTGGAGTGCGGCACCCAGGCGACGGGCGGCAACTACGCCTTCTTCGGCGACCACGACGTCCGCCGCCCCGGCTTCCCCCTCGCCGAGATCCACCCCGACGGCTCGGCCGTCATCACCAAGCACCCCGGCACGGGCGGCGTCGTCGACGTCTCCACCGTCACCGCGCAGCTGCTCTACGAGACGGCCGGCGCCCGCTACCTCGGCCCGGACGTGACCGCCCGGCTCGACACCGTACGGCTCACACCCGACGGGCCCGACCGCGTGCGCGTCAGCGGGGTGCGCGGCGAGGCGCCGCCCGCCTCGCTCAAGGTCGGGCTGACCCGTCCCGGGGGCTGGCGGCACGAGGTGGCCTTCGTCCTGACCGGCCTCGACATCGAGGCCAAGGCCCGGCTCGTCCGCGCCCAGCTCGACGGCGTGCTGGCCGCGCGCCGGCCGGCGGCGGTGCGCTGGACCCTCGCCCGTACGGACCGGGCCGACGCGCCCGTACAGGAGGAGGCGAGCGCGCTGCTGCGGCTCGTCGTGCGCGACCGCGACCCGGAGGTGGGGCGGGCCGTCGAGGCCGCCTGCGTGGAGCTGGCGCTGGCCAGCTATCCCGGGTTCCACGTCGCAACACCGCCGGGCAAGGGCACGCAGTACGGGGTCTTCGAGGCCGCGTACGTGGACGCCGGGGCCGTCACCCATGCGGCCGTGCTGCCGGATGGGCGGCGGGTGGTGATCCCTCCGGTGCCGGCTCCCGAGACCGCTCCGGCCTACGGCCACGCGTGCGTGCCCGACGCCGCGCTCCCGGAGCCGCTGCCGGCCGGGCCCACCCGGCGTGCCCCGCTCGGGCTCGTCGCGGGCGCTCGCAGCGGTGACAAGGGCGGCAGCGCCAACGTGGGCGTCTGGGCGCGCGACGACGACGCGTGGCGGTGGCTCACCCATGAGCTCACCGTGGAACGCTTCCGGCAACTGCTCCCGGAGACGGCCGACTTCGCCGTCGAGCGGCACGTCCTGCCCAATCTGCGCGCCCTGAACTTCGTGGTCGACGGCCTCCTCGGCGAGGGCGTCGCCTCCCAGGCCCGATTCGACCCGCAGGCCAAGGCGGTCGGCGAATGGCTGCGGGCCCGCCATCTGGAGATACCGGAGGTGCTGCTGTGACCGTGCTGGCGTCCGCGCTCGACGTGACCGGCCCCGAGTACGCCGCCCACCGCTCCGCCATGCTCGACAAGCTCGCCGCCCTCGAGGCCGAGCACGCCAAGGCCGTCGCCGGCGGAGGCGAGAAGTACACCGCCCGGCACCGGGCGCGCGGCAAGCTGCTCGCCCGGGAGCGGGTGGAGCTCCTCGTCGACCCCGACACGCCGTTCCTCGAGCTCTCGCCGCTCGCCGCATGGGGCAGCGACTACGCCGTCGGCGCGTCCATCGTGACCGGCATCGGCGTGATCGAGGGCGTCGAATGCCTGATCACCGCCAACGACCCGACCGTACGCGGCGGCGCCAGCAACCCGTGGACGCTGAAGAAGGCCCTTCGGGCCAACGAGATCGCCCACGCCAACCGGCTTCCCGTCGTCTCGCTCGTCGAGTCCGGCGGCGCCGACCTGCCGAGCCAGAAGGAGATCTTCATCCCCGGCGGCGGCCTCTTCCGCGACCTGACCCGGCTGTCCGCCGCCGGGATCCCCACCGTGGCGGTCGTCTTCGGCAACTCCACGGCCGGCGGCGCGTACGTCCCCGGCATGTCCGACCACGTCATCATGGTCAAGGACCGCGCCAAGGTCTTCCTGGGCGGTCCGCCGCTGGTGAAGATGGCCACCGGCGAGGAGAGCGACGACGAGTCCCTGGGCGGCGCCGAGATGCACGCGCGCGTGTCCGGCCTCGCAGACTACTTCGCCGTCGACGAGCTGGATGCGCTGCGGCAGGCCCGGCGGGTTGTTTCCCGCCTCAACTGGCGGACTGTTGCGGATCGTTCGGGGGGCGTCGAGCCGCCGCTGTACGACCAGGACGAGCTGCTCGGCATCGTGCCGGGGGATCTCAAGGTGCCCTTCGATCCGCGCGAGGTCATCGCGCGCGTGGTCGACGGGTCGGACTTCGACGAGTTCAAGCCGCTGTACGGGGCGAGCCTCGCGACCGGGTGGGCACGGCTCCACGGCTATCCCGTGGGCGTCCTCGCCAACGCGCGCGGCGTGCTCTTCAGCGAGGAGTCGCAGAAGGCCGCGCAGTTCATCCAGCTCGCGAACCAGCGCGACATCCCGCTGGTCTTCCTCCACAACACCACCGGCTACATGGTCGGCCGCGAATACGAGCAGGGCGGCATCATCAAGCACGGCGCCATGATGATCAACGCCGTCTCCAACTCCCGGGTCCCGCACCTGTCCGTGCTGCTCGGGGCCTCGTACGGCGCCGGGCACTACGGCATGTGCGGGCGGGCGTACGACCCGAGGTTCCTCTTCGCCTGGCCCAGCGCCAAGTCCGCCGTGATGGGGCCGCAGCAGCTGGCCGGCGTGCTGTCCATCGTCGCGCGGGCCGCGGCCGCCGCGAAGGGACAGCCGTACGACGAGGAGACCGACGCCGGGCTGCGGGCCATGGTGGAACAGCAGATCGAGGCGGAGTCCCTGCCGATGTTCCTGTCCGGCCGGCTCTACGACGACGGGGTCATCGACCCGCGCGACACGCGGACGGTGCTCGGCATGTGCCTGTCCGTCGTGCACGGCGCGCCTGTGGAAGGGGCTCGGGGTGGGTTCGGCGTCTTTCGGATGTGAGGCGCCTTTCGGGCGTGAGGGGGTGCGGTCGGTGGGTTCTGGGTCGGGTTCCTTGGTTTCTTCTGTGCTCGTCGCCAATCGGGGCGAGATCGCTTGCCGGATCTTTCGTACGTGCCGCGAACTGGGCATCGCCACCGTCGCCGTGTACTCGGACGCCGACGCCGGCGCCCGGCACGTCCGGGAGGCCGACGCGGCGGTGCGGCTGCCGGGGGTTGCGCCCGCGGATACGTATCTGCGGGGCGATCTGCTGATCGCCGCCGCGCGGGCGGCGGGCGCCGATGCCGTGCATCCGGGGTACGGGTTCCTGTCCGAGAACCCCGGCTTCGCCCGCGCCGTGACGGACGCCGGGCTGGTGTGGATCGGGCCGCCGGCCGGGGCGATCGAGGCCATGGCCTCCAAGACGCGGGCGAAGCGGCTGATGGGCGGCGCCCCGCTGGACCCCGCGGCCGTCACGGAGGCGGACCTTCCGGTGCTCGTCAAGGCCGCCGAGGGGGGCGGCGGGCGTGGCATGCGCGTCGTCCGCTCACTCGCTGACCTGCCCGGGGAGCTGGCCGCCGCCCGCTCCGAGGCGGCGGCCGCCTTCGGCGACGGCGAGGTGTTCGTGGAGCCGTACCTCGAGGACGGACGGCATGTCGAGGTCCAGGTCCTCGCGGACGCGCACGGCACGGTGTGGACGCTGGGCACGCGGGACTGCTCGCTGCAGCGCCGGCACCAGAAGGTCATCGAGGAGTGCCCGGCGCCGGGCCTGCCGGGGCCGCCGGGCGCGGTGGAGCGGGCCCTGTGCGACGCCGCCGCGTCGGCGGCACGAGCCATCGGGTACGTGGGGGCGGGGACGGTCGAGTTCCTGGTGACGGCGGACGGCCGGACGCACTTCCTGGAGATGAACACCCGGCTGCAGGTGGAGCATCCGGTGACCGAGGCGGTGTACGGGGTGGATCTCGTGGCGCTGCAGGTGCGGGTCGCCGAGGGGGCGGCTCTGGGGGCTCCGCCGGAGCCCGTGGGGCATGCCGTCGAGGCTCGGTTGTATGCCGAGGATCCTGCTCGGGACTGGCGGCCTTGGGCCGGCTTTGTGCACCGGCTGGAGTTGGAGGACGGTGCGTCGTGGGTGCGTGTCGACTCCGGTTACGAGGACGGTGACCAGGTTCCGGTCCACTACGACTCGTTGATCGCCAAGGTTGTCGCCTGGGGGCGGAGTCGGGACGAGGCGGTTCGGTCCTTGGGTCATGTTTTGGGCCGTGCCCGCATTCATGGCCCCGTGACGAACCGGGAGTTGCTCGTTCGGTCGTTGCGGCATCCGGAGTTTCTTCAGGGGGTTATGGATACCGGGTTTTATCGGCGGCATCTCGGTGAACTTGTCGGCGGAGAACGGGTAGTTGCGCTTGCCGCTCTCGTCGCCGCCGTCGCCGATGCCCGGGGGCGGTCGCCTTTCGGGGGGTGGCGCAACGTTCCCTCTCAGCCCCAGGTCAAGCGCTATCGCTCCTCCCCCGACGGCCTGGAGTACGAGGTCCGTTACCGGATCGACCGGAACGGGCTCACCGCCGAGGGGTTCCCCGGCGTGCGGCTGCTCGAGGCCGCCCCCGACCGCGTCGTGCTGGAGACCGGCGGCGTCCGGCGCGCCTTCGACGTGGCCGACTACGGCTCGGAGGTCCATGTGGACACCCCGCACGCCGGTTCGTACGCCCTGATCCCCCTCCCCCGCTTCCCCGCTCCCGTCTCGCACGTCGCACCCGGCTCCCTGCTCGCCCCCATGCCCGGCACCGTCGTGCGGGTCGCGGACGGCGTCGCCGTGGGGAAGGCCGTGGCGGCCGGGCAGGCCCTGCTGTGGCTGGAGGCGATGAAGATGGAGCACCGCGTCGTCGCGCCCGCCGACGGCGTGCTCACCGCCCTGCACGCGGTGGCGGGGCGGCAGGTCGAGGTGGGGGAACTGCTCGCCGTGGTCACCGAGTCCGAGGAGTCCTCATGAACGTGATCGAGTCCGCCGAGCACCGCGACCTGCGCGCCGCCGTGGCCCGCCTCGCCGGTCGCTACGGCCGTGAGTACTTCGCCACCGCCGTGCGCGAGGGCCGGCACGCCGACGAGCTGTGGGAGGAGGCCGGCAAGCACGGCTATCTCGGGGTCAACCTCCCCGAGGAGTACGGCGGCGGGGGCGGCGGGATCACCGAGCTCGCCCTGGTGCTGGAGGAGCTGGGGGCCGCCGGGTGTCCGCTGCTGCTGATGGTCGTCTCGCCCGCCATCTGCGGCACCGTGATCGCCCGCTTCGGCACCGACGAGCAGAAGCGCACCTGGCTGCCCGGGCTCGCCTCCGGCACGCTCAAAATGGCCTTCGGGATCACCGAGCCCGACGCCGGGTCCAACTCCCACCGGCTGACCACGACGGCCCGGCGGGACGGGACGGACTGGATCCTCAACGGCCGCAAGGTCTTCATCTCCGGCGTCGACGCGGCCGACGCGACGCTGATCGTGGGGCGGACGGAGGACGCCGGGACGGGCAGGCTCAAGCCCTGTCTGTTCATCGTCGGTCGTGACACTCCGGGGTTCACCCGGCGCTCGATTGCCATGGAACTCGCTTCTCCTGAGAAGCAGTTCGAGCTCTTGTTGGATGACGTGCGCTTGCCGGCCGAGGCCTTGGTCGGTGATGAGGATGCCGGGCTGTTGCAGCTCTTCGCCGGGCTCAACCCCGAGCGGATCATGACCGCGGCGTTCGCGATCGGCATGGGGCGCTACGCGGTCGCCCGGGCCGTGGACTACGCGCGGACCCGGCAGGTGTGGGACGCGCCGATCGGCGCCCACCAGGCCGTCGCCCACCCCCTGGCGCGGTCGCACATCGAGCTCGAGCTGGCCCGGCTGATGATGTACAAGGCCGCCCACCTCTACGACGCCGGGGACGACGCCGGGGCGGGCGAGGCCGCCAACATGGCGAAGTACGCGGCCGCCGAGGCGGCCGTGCGCGCCGTCGACCAGGCCGTGCACACCCTCGGCGGGAACGGCCTCACCGCGGAGTACGGGCTGGCCTCGCTGATCACGGCGGCACGGGTGGCGCGGGTGGCTCCCGTGAGCCGGGAGATGATTCTCAACTACGTCTCGCACCAGACCCTGGGACTCCCCAAGTCCTACTGAGAGAAGGAGGATTGCCCGATGCTGGTCCGCCACTGCCACGAGCGCGGCATCACGACCCTGACCCTGGACTCGCCGCACAACCGCAACGCCCTCTCCGCCCGGCTGGTCGGCGAGCTGCGGGAGGCGCTCGGACGGGCCGGCGACGACCCGGACACGCGGGCCGTGGTCCTCGCACACACCGGCAACACCTTCTGCGCGGGCGCCGACCTCACGGAGCCCACGCCGACCGGCCCGCTGGAACTCGCCGGGCTCCTGCGGGCGATCGTGGAACTGCCCAAGCCCGTGGTGGCGGCCGTACGCGGCCATGTGCGCGCCGGCGGGCTGGGGCTGGTGGGGGCGTGCGACATCGCGATAGCCGGACAGGCTTCGACGTTCGCCTTCACCGAGGCGCTGCTGGGGCTGGCGCCCGCCGTGATCTCCATGCCGCTGCTGCCGCGCCTCGACGCGCGCGCCGCGGGCCGCTACTACCTGACCGGCGAGCGCTTCGGGGCCGCCGAGGCGGCGAGGATCGGCCTGGTGACGGCCGTGGGCGAGGACCTGGAGCCGGTCCTGGCCGGGCTGCGGCGGGCCTCGCCGCAGGGGCTCGCCGAGTCCAAGCGCCTGGTCACTGCGGAGGTGCTGCGGGCCTTCGACCGCGACACCGGGCCGCTGGCCGAGCTCTCGGCGCGGCTGTTCGCCTCGGACGAGGCCCGCGAGGGCATGACGGCGTTCCTGGAGAAGAGGGATCCGGCATGGGGACGGTGACCTCTCCCAAGCAGGACCGCAGCCGGGCGACCCGACGGCGCCTGATGGAGGCGGCCATCGAGTGCCTGGCCGAGCACGGCTGGGCCGGCTCGACCGTGGCCGTGGTCGCCGAGCGGGCCGGGGTGTCGCGGGGGGCCGCCCAGCACCACTTCCCCACCCGTGAGGACCTGTTCACCGCCGCGGTGGAGCACGTGGCGGAGGAGCGCCTGAGGAAGCTGCGGGCGATCGCCGACGCGACCTCGATGACCATGGGCCCGGCGCGCCGGTACGCCGTGGTCGAGACGATGGTCGGGCTCTACACCGGGCCCCTGTTCCGGGCCGCGCTGCAGCTGTGGGTGGCCGCGTCGCACGACGACGGCCGGCTGCGGGAGCGGGTGACGGCCCTGGAGGCCCGCGTCGGCCGCGAGACCCACCGCATGGCGGTGACGCTGCTGCGGGCCGACGAGGGCAGGCCCGGCGCCCGGGAGACCGTCCAGGGGTTCCTGGACATGGCGCGCGGGCTGGGGCTGGCGGGGCTGCTGACGGACGACAGCGCCAGGCGCGAGCGCGTGGTGGAGCAGTGGGTGGAGATTCTGGAGGGGGTGCTGGGGCGGTAGGAGGCGGGGCGCGATACGGCGTCGGGCACAATGGAGGAGTGCGGATCATGTTCGTCGGCGACTCGATGACGGTCGGTAGCGCCGGGGACTACACATGGCGCTACCGCATGTGGCAGCACCTCAACGCCTCCTACGGCGGGCCGTACCGGATCGTCGGGCCGCGCCGGGAGCTGTACGACCCCGCCGCCGACGCCGCCGGGTCGCTCGACTACGGCGACCCGGACTTCCCCGAGCGCGCCAGGGCGCACCTCGCCGGCTGGGGCGAGGGGTGGCTGCACATGGCGCCGCTGATCGCCGAGGCCGTGCGCAAGGGCAAGGCAGACACCCTGCTGGTCTCCCTCGGCCTCATAGACCTGGGCTTCTACACCAACGCCGAGCAGACCGCGGACAACGTCCGCGGCTTCCTCGCCGAGGCCCGCGCGGCCAATCCGCGCGTACGGGCCGTGCTGATGCCGGTGCTCCACAACGTCCGCGCGCTGGCGGAGCCGCACTTCGCCGCCGAGGTCGAGCGCTTCAACGAGCTGCTCGGCAAGATCGTCGCCGATCTCGCCGAGCCCGCCTCGCCCCTGCTGCTCGCCTCGCCGCCCGAGGGCTGGGACACCCAGCGGGACACCTACGACGGCACGCATCCCAGCGCCGCGGGCGAGCACCGCATCGCCGCCGCGTTCGCGGACGCGATGTACCAGGCGTGGGACGTGGGCGGTCCCTACGGCCGCTAGCGCCGGATTACCAGGCGAAGGCCTCCGGGGAGGGGCCCGGGCCCGGGAAGACGCCGTCGAGCGCGGTCAGCAGATCCTCGTCCAGGCGCAGCTCGAGGGCGCGCAGCGCGCTCTCGAGCTGTCCGAGGGTGCGCGGTCCGACGATCGGGCCGGTGACGCCGGGGCGGGTGAGCAGCCAGGCCAGGGCGACCTCGCCGGGTGCCAGGCCGTGCTTGTCCAGCAGGTCCTCGTACGCCTGCACCTGCTCGCGGACCTTGGTGTTCGCGAGCGCGTCGGCCGACCGGCCGGACGCGGCGCGGGCGCTGCCGCCCTCCCTCTCCTTGCGCAGAACGCCGCCGAGGAGGCCGCCGTGCAGCGGGGACCAGGGGATCACGCCGAGCCCGTACGCCTCGGCCGCCGGAATGACCTCCATCTCGGCGCGGCGCTCGGCGAGGTTGTACAGGCACTGCTCGCTGACGAGGCCGAGCGTGCCGCGGCGGCGGGCGCTCTCGTTGGCCTGGGCGATGTGCCAGCCGGCGTGGTTGGACGACCCCGCGTAGACGATCTTGCCCTGCTGGACGAGGACGTCGATGGCCTGCCAGATCTCGTCCCACGGGGTGGCCCGGTCGACGTGGTGGAACTGGTAGAGGTCGATGTGGTCGGTGCCCAGGCGCCGCAGGCTGCCCTCGACGGCCCGCCGGATGTTCACAGCGGACAGGCGGTCGTGGTTGGGCCAGTTGGCGCCGTCCGGGCCCATGTTGCCGAACACCTTGGTGGCGATCACGACCTTCTCCCGCCGCCCGCCGCCCTTGGCGAGCCAGCTGCCGATGATCTCCTCGGTGCGGCCCTTGTCGTCGCCCCAGCCGTAGACGTTGGCGGTGTCGAAGAAGTTCAGGCCCGCGTCGAGCGCGGCGTCCATGATGGCGTGGCTGTCGGCCTCGCCGGTCTGCGGGCCGAAGTTCATGGTGCCGAGGACGAGCCGGCTGACCTTCAGTCCTGTGCGTCCGAGCTGCGTGTACTCCATGGCGACCAAGCCAACGCCTTCGAGCGCGCTCAAGGCAAGGGCGCCCCGCCCATCGTGCGGAGCATCGCCCGTCCGCCCGTGGCGAGGAAGCGGGCCCCCAGCACCGCGCCCAGCAGCAGGAAGACGATGTTGAGGAACGTCGTGTAGTTCCACGTCACCCCCGCCATGGGCACATGCGCACGGGCCTGGTCGGGGATCAGTCCGAGCGCGCCGAAGAGGAACTCCACGGCGTACCCGGCGAGGACCATGGCGGCGTAGAAGGTGCCCAGCAGGTACAGGGCCGTTCGGGTGCCGTAGTACTTCCGGTAGATGGCGAGGATGGGCAGGATCAGCAGGTCGGCGAAGATGAACGCCACCACGCCGCCGAAGCTGATCCCGCCCTGCCACAGCACCACCGCCAGCGGCACGTTGCCGATCGAGCACACGAACGAGGCGATCGCCACCAGCGGCCCCACCAGCGGGCCCCAGAGCTTCGCCGCCCGCGGGTGTCCCTCGAAGAACAGCGCCTGCCAGAAGGCCTCCGGCACCCAGGCGGCGATCGCGCCCGCGATCAGCAGGCCCAGCACCAGGTCGCGCAGGATCGCCGCCCACTCCATGACGAAGACGCGGGAGACGGCCGTGAATCCCTCGCCCGACAGCAGCCGCCGGACGAACGAGCGGCTCCCGCCCACCGACATGTCCATCGCCGCGTGCCCCTCCATCGCCCCGGCCACGCCCCGCTCGGCCTGCTCCCTGGCCCGGCGCAGCAGGCTCTCCCGCAGCGTCAGGCGGAACAGCACCGCCAGCACCGCGATCATGATCAGGCCGCCCGCGAACTCCGCCGCCGTGAACTGCCAGCCCAGCAGCAGCGCCAGGATCACGCCCAGCTCGACCACCAGGTTCGTCGAGGCGATCTCGAAGCCCATCGCGGCCGTGAAGTGCGCCCCCTTCACGAACAGCGAGCGGGCGAGCGCCACGGCGGCGTACGAGCAGGAGGACGAGGCCGCGCCCAGCCCGGCCGCGACGGCGAGGGTACGGGGACGGTCGTCGCCCAGCAGCGAGACGACGGAGGACCGGCGCACCACGGCCTGGACCACGGCGGACAGCGCGAAGCCGAGGATCAGCGCCCAGGTGATCTCCCAGGTCATGGCCCCGGCGATGGACAGCGCGCGCAGCACGGCGTGGATCACCCCACCAGCATCGCCGCCCGCGCCCGGCGTCCGGCGTCCGGGCGGCCTGCGTGTCGCGCCCTACGGCGTCACCTCACCGCGGCCACCACGGCGACGACGACGAGCATCACGGCGAGCGCACCGGTCATGATCCGGTTTCTGGTCTTGGGGTCCACCCCTCGAGCGTAACCGGAGCGGTCAGCCGGCCCGCCGGGTGCCCAGGGGCCAGGACGCCACGGTCTCGTAGCGGGGGCGCTCACCGGGGACGCCGGAGGCGGGCAGATGGCTTTGGACGAGCTCCACGCGCTCGGCCCACCAGCGGCGTCCCCGGAACTCCGCCAGCTCCTCCGCGTACGGCCGGAGATTCACATGGCCGGCGGTCCGGGCGAGGGTGAGGTGGGGGCGGAAGGGCTTGGTGTCGGCCATGTGCACGCCGGCTCGCCGGGCGCCGGCGGCGGTGGAGCGGGCGAGGCCGCCCAGGGTCTCCACGGAGCCGGTCGCCCCGACCCACAGGATCCGGTCGCCGAACCGGCCGCCTCCGGCGAACCGCAGCTCGTGCACCGGATGCCGGTGGGCGGCGCGACCGAGGCGCTCGTCCAGCTCCGGCAGCAGGGCCTCGTCGACCTCGCCGAGGAAGGCGAGCGTGAAGTGCCACAGGGCGGGCTCGGTCCAGCGCAGGCGGCCCCGCCGGTCGGGCAGGGCCGCGCGCAATTGCGCCACCTCGTCCGCCAGTTCGTCGATCGCGGGCCGGGGAGGAACCACCGCGGCGAACAGTCGCATGGGACCAGTGTCGCCCGGGTCACGACCGATCGGCCGGAGGTGGGGCAGGGGAACCGTGGTGCCCCCGCCCTCACACCGTCGCGGTCAGCCGCTCCGGGCGCTCCGCGGTCTCGCGGGGGACGAAGGCCACATGCCGGTGGCCCCGCCGGAAGTCGACCTTCAGACGCAGGTCGCCCGCGCGGGCCAGCGCCAGGCCGACGGCGGCCGCCGCGAGCGCCGAGACGACGCCGCCGGCGAGGAAGCCGGTGCGGGGCCCGTACGCGTCGGTGATCCAGCCGACCAGGGGCGCGCCCAGCGGCGTACCGCCCATGAAGACCATCATGAACAGGCTCATCACCCGTCCCCGCAGTGCGGGGTCGGCGGCCATCTGGAGGCCGGAGTTGGCGGTGACGTTGATCGTCAGGCCGCACATGCCGATCGGCACGAGCAGCAGCGCGAAGACCCAGAACGAGGGCGCGAGCGCCGCCGTGATCTCCAGCACGCCGAACAGCGCCGCGGCCCCCACCAGCAGCCGCGGCCGCGAGCTGCCCCGGCGGGCCGCGAGCAGCGCGCCGACCAGCGAGCCGGCCGCCATCAGGGTGTTGAGCAGGCCGTAGGTGCTGGCGTCGGCGTGGAAGACGTCATTGACGAACGCCGTGAGCCAGATGGGGAAGTTGAAGCCGAAGGTGCCGATGAAGCCGACCAGCACGATGGGCCAGATCAGGTCCGGGTTCCCGGCGACGTAGCGCAGGCCCTCCCTCAGCTGGCCCTTGCCGCGCGGGGCGCGCTCGGCCCTGTGCAGTTCGCCGGTGCGCATCATCAGCAGTCCGGCGACGGGCGCGGCGAACGACAGTCCGTTGGCCAGGAACGCCCAGCCGCTGCCCACGGCGGTGATCAGCACACCGGCGACGGCCGGGCCGACCAGCCGGGCGGACTGGAAGTTGGCGGAGTTCAGGCTGACGGCGTTGCGCAGGTCGGCGGGTCCGACCATCTCGGCGACGAACGCCTGCCGGGCGGGGTTGTCGACGACGGTGACGAGACCGAGGACGAAGGCGGTGAGGTAGACGTGCCAGACCTCGACCCGTCCGGTGAGGGTGAGCACGGCGAGCGCGACGCCGGTGACGCCCATCGCCGTCTGGGTCGCCAGCAGCAGCCGGCGCTTGGGGGAACGGTCGGCTATGACGCCGCCGTAGAGCCCGAACAACAGCATGGGCAGGAACTGCAGTGCCGTGGTGATGCCCACGGCGGCCGAGGAGCCGGTGATGCTGAGGACCAGCCAGTCCTGGGCGATCCGCTGCATCCAGGTGCCGGTGTTGGACACCACCTGACCGGCGGCGAAGAGCCGGTAGTTGCGGATGCGGAGCGAGCTGAACGTGCCTCCCTTGGTGTGCAGGGAGGTGGTGCGTGCGTCGTGGTGGTGGTTCGGTGCGGGTGCGGAGTCTGCTCCGGGTCCCGAACTCAAGGTGGGGTCGCCTCCTTCTCTGTGCGCTGTCTCCTTGCGCGGCGCGCCGGCGGGCGCGCGCTCGGCGCGCTCGTGGGGAGCGGTGCCGGGCGCCTACAGGTGCGCGAGTTTCTCCAGGACGGGCGCGGCGGCGCGCAGCGTCGCCCGCTCGTCCTCGTCCAGCTGGCCCACCAGTTCGGCGAGCCAGGCATTGCGCTTGCGACGGCTCTGTTCGAGCATCGCCTCGGCCTGCTCCGTCTGGCGGACCACCTTCTGGCGGCGGTCCTCGGGATGCGGCTCGAGAGCGACGAGCCCCTTGCCCTCCAGCAGCGCGACGATGCGGGTCATCGACGGCGGCTGCACATGCTCCTTGCGGGCGAGCTCGCCCGGGGTGGCGGAGCCGCAGCGGGCGAGGGTGCCCAGGACCGACATCTCGGCCGGGCTGAGCGACTCGTCCACCCGCTGGTGCTTGAGCCTGCGGGACAGCCGCATCACCGCCGACCGAAGGTCGTTCACGGCGGCGCTGTCGTCTGGTTCGAGGGTGCGGGAAGGCTCCGGCATGACAATTAGATTACCTCATTACTTGCCCTAAAGAAAGTGGGCACTGGGGCGGACGGAAGCACGCGAGGGGAGCGCTCCCGCACGGGCACGGGGGGTGTACGTACGTACACCCCGGCCCGGCAGCCAGACGCAGTGGCCGCCGCCCCGCCACCCGGCATCGTCGAAGGCGAACCAACGACCCGAGGGGGGCGCGACGGCATGAGGACAGCCGGCAACACGTGGAACGGCGGCATCGGAGCACCGGTGGGGGTGTTCCTGACGGTCGCCTTCCTGGCCGCGGGGGCGCTCGGCACGGCGCAGCCCGCGACGGGGATTCCCCCCGAGGTCGTCCAGCTGACCCAGTTCGGGCCGGCTCTGGGAGTGGGGCTGGCGGCACTGCTGTGGCCGGGCCGGGTACGGGCCCTGCTCGCCGGGGCCCTGCGCGGCCGCGGGGCGGGCGGGGGCGCCCTGCTGCTGACCGCGCCCCTGATCATCGCCCTGAGCGCCGGCGCGTACGCCCTCCTGACCGGGGACGCGCGGTTCACCCGCCCGGACACGCTCGAGCACCCCTTCGCGCTGATCGTCGTGGCCCAGATGATCGGCGCCTGCGGCGAGGAGATCGGCTGGCGCTGCTTCCTGCAGCCACTGCTGCGCACCCGCTTCGGCCCGCTCGCGACCTCGGTCACGGTCGGCGCGATCTGGGGCGTCTGGCACGTGGGCGTCTTCGCCGAGGACCCGGTGTACGCGGCGGCGTTCCTGGTGGGGGCCATCGCCATGTCCGTCGTCATGGGGCGGGCGCTCGAGGGCACCCGGGCCGGCGGGCTGCCGCTCGCCGGCGGCTTCCACGCCCTGATCAACCTCGGCATGCTGCTGCTCATGGACGAGGAGTCCGGCGCCGTGCTCCCGATGGTGCTTTTCGGGGCGGCGTGCCTGGCGGCGGCGGTGCTGTGGACCTGGCGGAACGCCCGTACGGCACCGGCGGCTAGGATCCGCACGATTCCGGAACACGTTCGATAGGGCGACGCACCCCCATGGCCTCGGTTGTCTCCCGCGCCTGCGTCGCCGCCGCGCGCTGCCAGTGGGCGAGCCTGCTCGCCCTGGCGGTGCCGTTCGTGGGCTCGCTCGTGGTGTGCGCCCTGCTGCTGTTGCCCGTCGGCGCCGGCTTCGCCCTGCTGCCGCCCGCCGCAAGGGCCCTGCGCTCACTGTCCGACCGGGCCCGCGCGCGGGCCGGGCGCTGGACCGGCACGCACATCAGCCCGCCGCCGGACCTGACCACCGGCCCCGCCCCGGGCCCGCGCCGCCGGGCGGCCGCGATCCTGGCCGACGAGGGGTTCTGGCGCGACCTGACGTGGGCCTGGCTGGAGCCGGCGGTCGGCGGACTGCTCGTCGCCGTGCCGCTGGCCCTCATCGAGTACGGGGCGTTCGGCGCGCTCGTCCAGCCGTTCATCTGGCGGATCATCGACGACGGCAACTGGTACGCCTTCGTCCCCGTGCACAGCACCGCGACGATGCTCGCCGCCCTCGCCCTGGGCCTGGCCTTCGCCGCCGGCGGCCTGGCCGCCGCACCCGCCGTCCTCCGGCTGCACGCCCGCTGGAGCCGGCTGCTGCTGTCCGCGCCCCGCAGCGCCGAACTCGCCCGCCGCGTGGAACGGCTCACCGACACCCGCGACCGGGCCCTGGACACCCAGGCGGCCGAACTGCGCCGCATCGAACGGGACCTGCACGACGGCGCCCAGGCCCGCCTCGTCGCCCTCGGCATGACGCTGGACAGCGCCACCCGCCTGCTGGACACCGACCCGGCGGCCGCCCGCGAGCTGCTGCTGGACGTCCGCAGGACCTCCGAGGCGGCGCTGCGGGACCTGCGCGACCTGGTCCACGGCATCCACCCGCCGGTCCTCGCCGACCGGGGGCTCGGCGACGCGGTCCGGTCGCTGGCGCTCGACACCTTCCTCGACGTGCACGTCGAGGCCCGCCTGCCGGGCCGGCTCCCGGCGCCGGTCGAGTCCGCCGCGTACTTCGCGGTGAGCGAGGCGCTGACCAACGCCGCCAAGCACGCGCGGGCCCGGGAGGTACGGATCACGCTGACCCACGAGGACGGCACGCTGCGGGCCGTCGTCGCCGACGACGGCCGCGGCGGCGCCGACGTCGCGGGCGGCACCGGACTGCTGGGGGTGCGGCGCCGGTTGGATACCTTCGACGGCGTCCTCGCCCTGCACAGCCCGCCGGGCGGCCCGACCACCGTGACGATGGAGATCCCGTGCGCGTTGTCCTCGCCGAAGACCTCTTCCTGCTGAGAGACGGCCTCATACGCACGCTGCGCGAGCACGGCTGCGAGGTCGTGGCGGCCGTGGACAACGGCCCGTCCCTGCTGCGCGCGCTGCTGGAGGAGGAGCCGGACGTGGCGGTGGTCGACGTCCGCCTCCCGCCGAGCTTCACCGACGAGGGCCTGCAGGCCGCGCTCGAGGCCCGCCGCCGGCGGCCCGGCCTGCCCGTACTGGTGCTCTCGCAGTACGTCGAGCAGCTCTACGCCAACGAGCTGCTGGCCGGCGGCGAGGGCGCCGTCGGCTATCTGCTCAAGGACCGGGTGACCAACACCGAGCAGTTCGTCGACGCGGTCCGCCGGGTCGCCGCCGGCGGGACGGTGATGGACCCTCAGGTCATCGCCAAGCTGCTCGCGCGGGGCGAGGCCCGGGGGACGGTCGGCGACCTGACGGCGCGCGAGCGCGACGTGCTGGAGCTGATGGCCGAGGGCCGCTCGAACGCCGCGATCGCGAGCGGCCTGCACATCAGCGAGAGCGCGGTCGCCAAGCACACGGCGAGCATCTTCGCCAGGCTCGGCATCGCCCCGTCGGCGGACGACAACCGCCGGGTGCTGGCCGTGCTGGCCTACCTCAAGCGCTAGGGGGTGTCCGGTGGGTCGGTGCGGGTCCTGCGGCGTCTGGTGCGGTGGATCGCAAGGCGGAGCATCTCCCTCGGACTGAGCGTCCTCGGGTGATGCGACAACGCAGCGAGGTGCCGTGCTGGGGGCACCTCCCAGCGGTAGCTGGGGGAGCCGCAGGGCCCGTGCCGGCCCATCGGACACCCCCTGGGCCGGCCCGGCCGGCACCCGGCGGTGGCGGTCGTGTCCGGTTACTTCACGCCCAGCAGCTGCTCGATCGGGTCGAGCATGAAGTAGACGAGGAAGCAGGCCCCGACGACGTTCAGCAGCCAGGGGATCTCGCGGGCCCGCTTGTCGGCGATCCGCAGCAGGATGAAGGCGAGGACGCCGATGCCGATGCCGTTGGTGATCGAGTAGGTGAACGGCATGGAGATGATCGTCAGGAACGCGGGGATCGCGATCGTGAAGTCACTCCAGTCGATCTCCTTGACGTTCGAGGCCATGATCAGGAAGCCGACGACGACCAGGGCGGGGGTCGCGGCCTGGGCGGGCACCACGGTGGCCAGCGGGGTGAAGACGAGGGCGAGCAGGAAGAGCCCGCCGGTCATCAGGTTGGCCAGGCCCGTACGGGCGCCCTCGCCGACGCCCGCCGTGGACTCCACGAAGCAGGTGTTGGCGGAGGCGGAGCCGGCGCCGCCGGCCGCCACGGCCACACCGTCCATCATGAGGATCCTGCCCATGTTGGGCAGCTGGCCCTTCTCGTCCGTCAGGCCGGCCTCCTCGCCGACGCCGATGATCGTGCCCATGGCGTCGAAGAAGCCGGACAGCAGCACGGTGAAGACGAACAGGCAGCCGGTGAGCAGGCCGACCTCATGGAATCCGCCGAAGAGGCTGACGTCGCCTATGAGCCCGAAGTCCGGGGTGTCCACGATCTTGTCCGGCACGGTGGGCACGGACAGGCCCCAGCCCGCGTCCGGGATCTCGACCAGCGAGTTGATGACGATCGCCACGACCGTCATCACGACGATCCCGATGAGGATCGCGCCCGGCGCCTTGCGCACCAGCAGGATGAACGTCAGCGCGAGCCCGGCCGCGAAGACCAGCACCGGCCAGCCGGTCAGCTGACCGCCCTGGCCCAGCCCCATCGGGACGGTGGTGTGGGCGGCGTCGGGGTTGCGGCTGACGAAGCCGGAGTCGACCAGGCCGATCAGCGAGATGAACAGGCCGATGCCGATCGCGATGGCGCGCCGCAGCCCGCCGGGAATGGCGTCCATGACGCGCTGCCGCAGACCGGAGGCGACCAGCACCATCAGCACCAGGCCGGCCAGGACGACCATGCCCATCGCGTCCGGCCAGCTCATCTTGGGCGCCAGCTGCAGCGAGACGACGGCGTTGATGCCGAGGCCGGCGGCGCAGGCGATGGGCACGTTGCCGATCGCGCCCATGAGGACGGTGCTGAGCCCGGCCATCAGGGCGGTGGCCGTGACCAGCTGGCCGTTGTCCAGCTGGTGGCCGAACTTGTCCTGGCCCGCCCCGAGGATGATCGGGTTCAGCACGATGATGTACGCCATCGCGAAGAAGGTCGCCAGGCCGCCGCGCAGCTCACGGGCGACGGACGAACCCCGCTCGGTGATCCGGAAATACCGGTCGAGGGCGTTCTTTCCGACGGGCGGCACGGGCGACGACGGGGCGTCGTCGACCGTGGAGGTGGCCGAGGTGGGCATGGGGGGAACCTCAGTCGTACGGGCCCGGGAGGGCAAGAGGACAAACAAAAAGGATCAAGATCCGAACCACTTTTGGATGATTGAACTAAACCGTTCAGTCAAATCCAGTTCGATTCAGTATGAATAAACAAACGCCGAATGGCTATCTCCGCGCGTAGACCCCTGCGGCACAAGGCCTCCGTCTCCGGACCCCACCGGGCTTCACCGAGTGACGACCCGAACGCACTAGGCTGACGCCATGACGAAGTGGACACCCACGCACGAGGCCCCCGAGCCCCTGGAGGGCCCGGTCGTCGCCACCATCACCGGCGGCACGATCCTGTGGTTCGTCCTCTTCCTCGCCCAGCTGCCGTTCTACGGCTGGTTCGAGGACCACGGGCACGCCTGGTGGGTGTGGACCTGCCTCGCCGGCGGCGGCCTGGGCCTCATCGGCGTCTGGTACGTCCGCAAGCGCGACGCCGCCCTTCGCCGCCACGCGGCGAAGAACTCCGGGCACACCGCCTGACGGGACGGGGCACCGGGATCACCGCCCGGGGGCACGACCGGGCGGGAGGGGCCGGGGCGCGGCCCTCGAAAGGCCGAGCGCCCGGCGCCCCCGTACCGTCGGACGTATGAGCCACCCCGGTCTCACCGCCCGCGAAGTCGCCGAGCGCGTGGCCCGCGGCGAGGTCAACGACGTCCCGGTCCGCTCCTCACGCTCCACCCGGGACATCGTCCGGGCCAACGTCCTCACCCGCTTCAACGCCATCATCGGCGTCCTCTTCCTGATCATCCTGGTCGTCGGCCCCCTCCAGGACGGCCTCTTCGGCTTCGTGATCATCGCCAACACCGCGATCGGCATCGTCCAGGAGCTCCGCGCCAAGAAGACCCTCGACTCCCTGGCCGTCATCGGCGAGGCGAAACCCACCGTCCGCCGCGACGGCACCCCCGCCCCCGTCGCCACCGGCGAGATCGTCCTCGGCGACGTCATCGAGCTCGGCCCCGGCGACAAGTGCGTCGTCGACGGCGACGTCCTCGAGGCCGACGGCCTCGAGATCGACGAGTCCCTGCTCACCGGCGAGGCCGACCCCGTCCTCAAACGGCCCGGCGACCCGGTCATGTCCGGCTCCTTCGTGGTCGCCGGCGGCGGCGCCTTCACCGCCACCAAGGTCGGCCGCGAGGCCTACGCCGCCCAGCTGGCCGAGGAGGCCTCCCGCTTCACCCTCGTCCACTCCGAACTGCGCACCGGCATCAGCGTGATCCTCAAGTACGTCACCTGGATGATGATCCCCACCGCCCTGGGCCTCATCGTCAGCCAGCTCGTGATCGAGGACCACGACTGGCGCGAGGCCGTCCGGCGGATGGTCGCCGGCATCGTGCCGATGGTCCCCGAGGGCCTGGTGCTGCTCACCTCGGTCGCCTTCGCCATCGGCGTCGTCCGCCTCGGCCGCCGGCAGTGCCTGGTGCAGGAGCTGCCCGCCATCGAGGGCCTGGCCCGCGTCGACGTGGTCTGCCTGGACAAGACCGGCACCCTCACCGAGGGCGGCATGGACGTCAGCGAACTGCGCCTCCTGCCCGACGCCCCCGCCGACGAGCCCTCCGTACGCCGGGTGCTCGGCGCGCTGGGCGAGTCCGACCCCCGCCCCAACGCCAGCCTCCAGGCCATCATCGACGCCTACCCCGACGGCACCGGCCGGCGCTGCACCGCGTCCCTGCCGTTCTCCTCGGCCCGCAAATACAGCGGCGCCTCCTTCGACGGCCCCGGCACGCAGGGCGGCAACTGGCTGCTGGGCGCCCCCGACGTCCTGCTGCCCTCCGGCGCCGCGGCCCTCGCCGAAGCCGACGACCTCAACGCCCGGGGCCTGCGCGTCCTGCTCCTGGCCCGCGCCTCCCGCGAACTGGGCGACCCGCGCGTCACCGAGGACGTCCACCCCACCGCCCTGGTCGTCCTCGAGCAGCGGCTGCGCTCCGACGCGGCGGACACCCTGCGCTACTTCGCCGAACAGGACGTCTCCGCCAAGGTGATCTCCGGCGACAACGCCGTCTCCGTCGGAGCCGTCGCCGCCCAGCTGGCCCTGCCCGGCGCCGAGACCCCCGTGGACGCCCGCCGGCTGCCCGGCGAGCGCGACGCGATGGCACGGGCCCTGGACCGGGGCGCGGTCTTCGGCCGCGTCACCCCCCAGCAGAAGCGGGACATGGTCGGCGCCCTGCAGTCACGCGGCCACACGGTGGCCATGACCGGCGACGGCGTCAACGACGTGCTCGCGCTCAAGGACGCCGACATCGGCGTGGCCATGGGCTCCGGCTCCGAGGCCACCCGCGCCGTCGCCCAGATCGTGCTGCTGAACAACAGCTTCGCCACGCTGCCCTCCGTCGTGGCCGAGGGCAGACGCGTGATCGGCAACATCACGCGCGTGGCGACGCTGTTCCTGACCAAGACGGTCTACTCCGTCCTGCTGGCCGTCCTGGTCGTCTGCACCCGCGTGCCCTACCCGTTCCTCCCCCGCCACCTGACGCTGCTCTCCACGCTGACCATCGGCGTCCCCGCCTTCTTCCTCGCCCTCGCGCCGAACCGGGAACGCGCCCAGCCCCATTTCGTACGCCGCGTCATGCGCTACGCCGTCCCCGCGGGGCTGATCGCGGGCACGGCCACCTTCGCCGCCTACCTCCTGGCCCGCCACTACTACGCGGGCGTGGACGTGCTCGGCGCGGAGACGAGCGCGGCGACGCTCACGCTGTTCCTGATCTCCCTGTGGGTGCTCGCGATCATCGCGCGGCCCTACACCTGGTGGCGGGTGGCACTGGTGCTGACGATGGCGGCGGCGTTCGTGATCGTCCTGCTCACGCCGTGGCTCCAGCGCTTCTTCGCCCTCAAGCTGATCGGCACGACGATGCCGTGGACCGCCGTGGCGATCGCCGCCGTGGCCGCGATCGCCCTGGAGTTCACCTGGCGCTGGGTGAGCCGCCGCTTCCCGGCGTGAGTCAGGCGCCGGGCTTCTCGTCCTCCAGGAACTCCTTGATCTGCTCGCGCAGCTCGGGAGAGTCCTCGTGCTGATGGACGGACACCGCGTGCTCGGCGGCGGCCCGCAGGACCTCGTCCTCCTCGCCCGCGATGCGCAGCGTGCAGTTCGACTCGCTGGGGAACCTGCGGCAGTCGGCGACTTTCCTGGTCATCACGGCCTCCCTGAATCGGGTGCACTGCCAGGATAGATCCGTCAGTCGAACCAGCGGTCCCGCGCCAGCTCCTCCGTCCGGGAGGAGTCCTCCAGCAGTGCCGCCGCCTCGAACCGCCGCGCCCACGCCCCGGCCGCCCAGGCCAGGCCCGCCGCCACGCCCTCCAGCGTCGCCGCGTGCAGCACCCCGTCCGGGCCCAGACGCCAGTCCAGCTCGACGCCGTCGACCACGAGCTCCTCGTGCTCGACATACGTCGCCGGCGCCCCCGGCAGCAGCACCCGCACACCCTCCGGAACGTCCCGGACCTCGCCCTCGCCGGCCGCCACGACCCCCGGCACGGTCTCCCCGAGCCGGCGCACCTGCAGCAGTTCGGCCAGCTCGCCCGCCAGCTCCGGCCGCACCGGCAGCAGGGCGATCCCCTCCGCCAGCGGCAGCAGGTCCGGGGCGTCCGCGACGACCGCGTCCGCGGCGTCCACGACCCGCACCTCGCCGTCGACGACCGCCCGCAGATCGTCCGGAAGGGTCACCTCCGACGGGTCCATCCCGGCCAGCCCCCCGTACAGCCCGTGCAGCTGCGCCGGGCCCACCGGGAGCTCCGGGTCCGCCAGGCGGGTCAGCAGCTCCGCCGCGCCCCCGGGCTCGTCCAGCAGGGCGGCCACCGAGGTCCGCACCCCCAGCGCCCGCAGCACCTGCTCGTCCGCGAGGCCGCCCGCGTCCGCCGCCTCGTACAGCCCCGCCAGCAGCGGGTCGCCGCCCTCCACCCGCAGCCCGGCGGGCCGGCGCCCGTCCAGAACCGGGTGCCCACGCAGCCACCAGGCGGTGTACGGGCGTACGGACTCGGTCGTACCGTCCGGCAGCAGCACCCGCACCGGCGCGGTCAGCGCGTCCCGCAGCGGCGGCCGGGACAGCATGGCCAGCACCCGCGGCCAGGCGTCGTCGTCCACCAGGTCGAGGTCCCGTACGGCCACGACCTCCGTGGCGACCGGCGGCACCGGGGTGTCCGGCAGCCGGTCCAGCACGTCCTCGCACCACACGTCCACCGCGTCCAGCAGCCCGACGTCGTCCGGCTCGGCGAAGTCGCCGTCGCGCGGCTCCAGTTCGTCCGGGTCCAGGACGACGTCCGTGGCCCGCACGAGCGCGAAGTCCGCCAGCACGCCGACCGCCGTCAGCGGCTGCTCGCCCCACCGCTCGACGAGCTCGGCGTCGCACGCGGCGAGCTCACCCGGACGGATGACCGACTCGAACGCGCTGCCGGGCAACACGAGTTCACCGGCCGGCGCCAGCTCGCCGTCCTCGTCCGGAAGCGCGAGGGCGCCGAGCCACGGCTCGTCGCCCGGCGCGAGATCGGCGTCGCGCACCAGCGTGAGGACCACCTCGACCAGCGCGTCGGCGTCCAGCCCCTCCTCGTCCCAGACGTCCTCCGCGTCCAGCGACCCCGCGACCGCCGCCCGCACCTGAGGCGTCGTCAGGACGGCACGCGGGGAACTCGGCGTCGCGCCGAGCTTCTCCAGCAGCGGATGGGCCGCGTCCGGATGGGCGACCTTCAGCCCCAGCCGCGACAGCCGCTCCGAACCCGTCGTGTCGGCCGGCGGAAGCAGCACCTGCCGGGGCCCGATGGCCGTACGGCCGTCGGCGAGCGGCACGGGCAGACCGGTCAGCCGGTCCGGGTCGACGCCGGCGAGGCTGTCGTACAGCCTCCACCACCAGGTCGCCGGCCGCTCGGCCCCGGCGAGACGGTCGATCGCCTCACCGAGCGGCACCCGGGCCACGCCCAGCGCCCGGAGCTCCTGGCGGCGCTCGAGCCCGGCGGGCAGCAGGTTGGGGAACAGCTCGCCCAGCACCGCGACGGTCTCCGCCCCGGCACCCTCCACGACCTCGGCGTACACCGGACGCAGGGCGACCCGCTCACCGCCGCCCGGCCCGCCCGGGGCCAGGGCGTCGTCCCAGCTCTGCGTGGCGGCGTCCGGGCCCTCCGTCCAGGGGATGCCCTCGATGCCGCCGCCCAGGGCCGGCGCGGGCTCGCCGCCGACGTCCGTGACCGAGGCCGCGCTCGGCAGGAACGGCACGCGCGGCAGCCGCTCCAGCACCAGGCGGCGCAGCTCGGCGTCCAGCACGCCGGTGGCCAGCGGGGCCGGGACCAGGTCGAGGGTGCCGGTGGAGACCGGGTGCCAGTCGCGGAGCAGGTCCGCGTAGGCCTCGGCGGCGCGCTCGGTGAGGAAGGCGGTCAGCGGGCCGGGCGCCGTGTGCCGGCGCGTCGGCTCGAGCGGGAAGGTGGCGATGAGCAGGCCCGGCAGGCCCAACGGCTCGTCCGTGGGGGTCGGGGCGTGCAGGACCGGGGCGGTACGCGGCCGCTCCGGCGCGCCGTCCGGGCCGGCCGGGACCGCCCAGGTCACCGACCAGTGGGGGCGCAGCCGCTCCTCGACGGGGCGGTCGGCCAGAAGCGCGGCGTCCAGCGGGCCGCCGGCCTGCTCCACGCGCCAGCGCGTGGGGACCGGGCGGGCGGAGTCGTCGATGACGACGTACGGGCCCTCCTGGCGGCGCGTCAGCGTACGGACGACGCCGTCCGGCGTCTCGACGACGACCTCGGCCAGCCCCGGCAGGGTCAGCAGCAGCGCGTCGTCGACGCCCGCGAGCAGGCGCGCGGTCAGATCCTCGGCCGCGCCGTCGCGCAGCGGAAGGACGACGACGGTGTCATAGCCGTCCGGCGCCGCGCCCTCGGCCGGGAAGGGCATGCGCAGCAGCGGCACATGGCCCTCGCGGCGGCGCAGCTCGCCCCCGAGTCCCGGGCTGCCGAACGCCGCGTCCTCGGCGAGGGCGCGGGCCTCGGTCAGGGACCAGCGGACGCCGCCGGTGCGGCCGACGATCGCGGGCTCGTCACTGACCGCCAGCACGGCCGCGAAGCCGACGCCGAAACGGCCGACGGCCCGGCTCTCGTCGTCGCGCTTGGCCGACGCGCGCAGCGTGGACAGCGACTCGACGCCCGTGGCGTCCAGGGGAACGCCCGTGTTGGCGGCGGCCAGGGTGGCGGGCGCTCCGGCGCCCGCCACGTGCAGGGTGAGGCGCAGACGGCCGGGCACGCCGGCGCGGGCCGCCGCGTCCGCGGCGTTCTGGGCGAGCTCCACCACGAGGCGGTCGCGGTACCCGCCGAGGGCGAGGTCCTCCTCGGCGTTGGCGTCCTCCCGGAACCGCGCGGGCGAGGTAACCCACGCGTCCAGCACGCCGCGCCGCAGCCGCGCGGTCCCGAACGGATCCACTCCGGTGCCGGTCACGTCTTGTCGTCTCCCTGGGAGTGGTGCCGTTGCCTTTGCGGCTGAACGTACAGCGCGGGTGGGGGTGCGTGGTGGGGCGGGGCCGGGTCGGTGTGGGCCGGGTCGGTGTGGGCCGGGTCGGTGTGGGCCGGGCCCTTCCGGGGCTGGATTATTTACGGCCCGGAGCCCTCTGACGCGATGGTCGCCCCGCACTTGGGCCGCAAATAACCCTTACGCCCCTACCAGGAACCGTCCCACCCCGCCCCGGCCCCGCCCCACCACGCAGGGGAGGTCGGGTAGGCCCAAGTCCAGGTCACCGCGCCAGTACGCACGCGGAGGCCCGCCCACCCTGGGGACCGGCCCGCACCCTGGTGGCCGACCCGCGCCGCCCCGTCGACGTGACGGGAGGGGGTCGGGGGCGCAGGAGGGTGTTCCGGAATGCTGCCGGATATTTGTGGGCCCAATGTGAGGGCACTCAATGCGCGAGACGGTGACGGGCCCGTAAATATCCGATTCCGGAACACCCTCCGGAGCCCCCGGCCCCCGCACCACGACAACGGCGCTCAGCCCAAGGCGCCCGACGACTCAGGCGTGCCCGAGGTCGTCCTCGTCCTCCGCCTCCGACGGCTCAGACTCCCGCAGCGGGAACTCGTCCACCAGCGTCTCGTCCACAACCGGCGGCGCCGGCCGCGGCGCCTTCGGCATCACGGCCGCCTCCGAGTGCCCACCGCACCCGTACGCCAGGGACACCACGTGCCCGTCCGCCGGACCGAACTCGTTGCCGCAGATGCCGAAAGCCTGGCCGAGGGAGCCCCCGATCGGCACGAGGAAGCCGCAGCTGACGCAGGGGGCCGGGGCGGCCTGGGCCATGGCGGTCTTGGTGCCGTGGGTCTCGTCCCAGCGGTCGGCGGCCGTGTGCAGTCCGTAGCGGGAGAGGACCCGGGCACGACGCAGGCCCAGTTCCTCGGCGAGGGCGGTGATGGAGCCGCGCGCGGGGGCGGTCGGCTGGGCGGAGGGCGGCCCGGCGGAGACCTCGGCGTCCTCGGAGTCGGCGAGGGCGGCCATCTCGGCGGAGACGGCGGAGTTCGGCGGCGGGGTCTCGTCGCCGGTCCAGCCGGGTTCCAGGCGGGGGTCGTCGGCCTGGGTGGGCAGGAGGTCGCCGGGGCCCATGTCGCCGGGGCGCAGGCGTTCGCTCCAGGGCACCCATTCGGGGGCGAGGAGGGCGTCGGGGCCGGGCAGCAGGACGGTCTCGTCGAGGGTGACGTGCTTGGCACGGGAGGCGCGGGCGACGGTGACGGCCCAGCGCCAGCCGCGGTAGCCGGGGTCGTCGCAGGCGAAGTAGTGGGTGACGACGCGGTCCCCGTCGGCGACGACCTCGACGTGGTCGCCGACCTTTCCGGGCAGCGCGGCTTCCTCGGCCGCCGCCCGGGCGAGTTCGACCGCCTCGGCGCACAGGCGGTCCGGGGTACGGCTTCGCATCGCAGCACTCACAAGAATCGATTCTCTCTTCCACGCCGTCTCACGAGTGCGCCAGCCGAACGGTCGGGGCCGCGGACGGAGCGGACCGGGGGACCGCGTCGACGTCCGCGCCCGAACGGCCTCGGGCGCACCTGTCATCACCCATTCTGCGGGATCTGGACTCGAGGTGCGGCCAAAGCGGCGACCGGTGGCGCGCTACGCACGCTACCCCGCGCGGCCGCCCGGGGGATACCCGGGCTTCGGCGAGCCCCCGACAAGGTGCCGGGCGCGCCCCGCTGATACCCCGAAAGTGCCCTGCCCGGTGCCAGTTGGGGCAGTATGGCGTGGTGGGAGCCATCCGGTCAGCCGAAGGCGGTCCGCTCCGCCGTACGGTCCGGGGCGCGGGCCGGGTGCTGCGCGCGCCCTTCGCGGGGGCGGCCCGGGGGGTCCGCCGGGCGACGCACGCGCATGGCGCGGGCGAGTCCGGGCTGGGGAAGCTGATCGAGCTGCACGCCGTGAATTCGGCGGGCGACATGATGATCACCATCGCCCTGGCCTCGACGGTCTTCTTCTCGGTGCCGACGGACCAGGCGCGCGGGCGGGTGGCGCTGTACCTGGCGGTGACGATGGCGCCGTTCACGCTGCTGGCGCCGGTGATCGGTCCGCTGCTGGACCGGATCCCGCATGGCCGCAGGGCGGCGATGGCGGGCTCGATGCTGACGCGGGCGCTGCTGGCGCTGATGATGTCGGACGCGGTGGCGAGCGGTGGGCTGGAGCTGTATCCGGCGGCGCTGGGCGTGCTGGTGGCGTCGAAGGCGTACGGGGTGGTGCGCTCGGCGGTGGTGCCGCGGCTGCTGCCGCCGCGGATCGCGCTGGTGAAGGCGAATTCCCGGGTGACGCTCGGGGGCCTGCTGGCCACGGGCGTGGCGGCCCCGCTGGGTGCGGGGCTGCATCAGCTGGGGCCGGCGTATCCGTTGTACGGGGCGTGCGCGGTGTTCGCGTTCGGTACGTATCTGTCGTTGTCGCTGCCGCACAAGGTGGACTCGGCGAAGGGCGAGGCCCGGGCCCGGCTGACGGCGGACGGGCCGGTGCGGCAGCCGGCCCGGCGGCGCAAGGCCGGCAGGCGGCCGCGGCCGGGGCTGCGCACGGTGGGGTCGTCGGTGCTGCACGGGCTGCAGGCGAACGGCTCGCTGCGGATGCTGTCGGGGTTCCTGACGTTCTTTCTGGCGTTCCTGCTGCGGGTGCATCCGCTGGGCGGGCTGAGCCCGGCGTTCTCGCTGGGGGTGGTCGCGATCGCGGCGGGCGCCGGCAACGCCCTGGGCACGGCGATAGGGGCGCTGCTGCGTTCGCGGGGGCCGGAGAAGATGATCGCGCTGGTGCTGACGGCGGCGCTGGGGACGACGATAGTGGCGGCCGTGCTGTACAGCGCGTTCTTCGTGGTGGTGGTGGCGGCGGTCGCGGGGATCTCGCAGGCGCTGGGCAAGCAGTCGCTGGACGCGTTGATCCAGCGGGATGTGCCGGAGGAGGTGCGGACGTCCGCTTTCGCCCGTTCGGAGACTTTGCTGCAGATGTGCTGGGTGGTGGGCGGGGCGATCGGGATCCTGCTGCCGCTGAACGGCGTGGTGGGGATGTCGGTGGCGGCGGGCTTCCTGGCACTGGGCGCGGCCACTGCCGTACGGGGCCTGCTGACGGCGGCCCGGCGCGGCTCGCCGCACCCGCGCGTGGCCTGAGCGGAGGGGCCCGATAGCCTGCCCGCATGACCGCTGCGATTTTCCGGGGCAAGCGCCGCCGCGCCGCTGCCGCCGTCGGTGCCGTGACCTTCGGGCTCATCGCCCTCTCCGCCTGCGACAAGCCGACTCCGCTGGCGACCGTGACCGTCGGTTCGACGACGGTGACCTCCGAGGCGGCCTGCTACAACGAGGGCGAGGCCGTGGCCAACGACAAGATCGTTGGCTGCATGAAGGAGGACTCCGGCAAGACCGTCAAGGCGGCCTTCGAGGACAAGGTCCGCTTCGGCGTCGACCCGAAGATCGCCGACGAGGGCTGGACGATCTTCATCAACGGCCAGCCGGCCGAGCAGGAGCCGAACAAGAAGACCTACCGGACGATCCCGGCCAGCGCCTTCTTCTCCGGCGGCCAGGGCGGCGCCACCAAGGAGACCAAGGTCAGCATCGTGGAGACCAATTCGGGCAAGGCCCTGGGCGTCTGGAACTTCACCCTCGAGCGCGACTGACGCCGCCGCCGATGCGTGTTCTCGTCGTCACCGCCGTCCCGGCCGAACGTGACGCCGTGACGGCCGCGGCCGGACCGCCTCCCCGGGAGGTCCGGCTGCCCGGTGGCACCCTGCTGCACCGGGTGCGGCCGGGCGACGCCGACGGGCCGGTGCTGGACGTGCTGGCCGCGGGCGTGGGCCCCGCCGCCGCCGCGGCGGGGGCGGCGACGGCGCTGACGGCCGCCGCGGTGACCGGCGAGCCCTACGAGCTGGTGGTCGCCGCCGGCATCGCGGGCGGCTTCGCGCCCCGCGCGGCGCTGGGCGGCGTGGTGGTCTCCGACACGATCGTGGCCCCGGACCTGGGCGCGCAGTCGAGCGACGGCGGTTTCCTGTCCCTGGACGAGCTGGGCTTCGGTGTGATCGAGCACCGGGTGCCGGAGCGGCTCGCGCGGACGGTGGCCGAGGCGACCGGCGGGGTGCGCGGCGCCGTGCTGACCGTGACGTCGGCGACCGGCACCGCCGAGCGGGCCGCGGAGCTGACGGCGCGCCACCCGGACGCGGTGGCGGAGGGCATGGAGGGCTTCGGCGTGGCCGAGGCGGCCGTGGCGCACCGGGTGCCGGTGGTGGAGCTGCGCGCGGTCTCGAACGCCGTGGGGCCCCGCGACCGGGGCGCGTGGCGGATCGGCGCGGCGCTGACCGCGCTCACCGGCGCCTTCCGCCGGCTCTCCCCCGTACTCGAACCGGAGGTGCTGACGTGAGCGGCCCGATCAAGATCGCTTATTCGCCCTGTCCGAACGACACGTTCGTCTTCGACGCCTGGGCGCACGGCCGGGTTCCGGGCGCTCCTGAGCTGGACGTGACGTTCGCCGACATCGACCTCACCAACGGGATGGCCGAGCGCGGCGAGTTCGACGTACTGAAGGTGTCGTACGCCGTCCTGCCGTGGGTGCTGGACGAGTACGCGCTGCTGCCGTGCGGCGGGGCGCTGGGCCGGGGCTGCGGGCCGCTGGTGCTGACCCGTGAGGCGGCGAGCCCGGCGGATCTGGCCGGGAAGACCGTCGCGGTGCCGAGCGAGCGCTCGACGGCCTATCTGCTGTTCCGCCTGTGGGCCGCGGCCGAGGTGCCGGGCGGTGTCGGCGAGGTCGTCGTGCTGCCGTTCCACGAGATCATGCCGGCCGTGCGGGACGGCAAGGTGGACGCGGGCCTGGTCATCCACGAAGCGCGGTTCACGTATCAGGACTACGGCCTCACCCGCCTCGCCGACATGGGCGAGCACTGGGAGGAGACCACCACGCTGCCCATTCCGCTGGGCGCGATCATCGCCAAGCGGTCGCTGGGCGAGGAGACGCTGCGGGAGCTGGCCCGGGCGGCGCGGACGTCGGTGCGGATGGCCTGGGACGATCCGGAGGTCTCCCGGCCGTATGTGCTGGCGCACGCGCAGGAGATGGATCCGGCGGTCGCGGACGCGCACATCGGGCTGTACGTCAACGAATTCACGGCCGACCTCGGTGAGGCCGGCTACGCCGCGGTGCGCGGGCTGCTGACCCGCGCCGCGGCCGAGGGGCTCGTACCGCCCCTCGGGCCGGGCGCGCTCGGCTTCGTCTGACGGTCCTGGACCGTCCTGAACGGTCCTAGACGTCCATCTGGTCGGCGACCGCGCGCAGCATGCCGGCGATCTTCGAGCCGTGGGCCTTGTCGGGGTAGCGGCCGCGCTCCAGCTGCTGGGTGACGTTCTCCAGCAGCGTGGTGAGGTCCTGGACGATGGAGGCGAGTTCGTCGGGCTTGCGGCGCTGGGCGGCCGCGACCGACGGAGTGGGGTCGAGCAGAGTCACCGTCAGCGCCTGGTCACCGCGCTGGCCTGCCACGACCCCGAACTCCACGCGCTGGCCGGGCTTGAGGGCGTCGACCCCGTCCGGGAGCACCGAGGAGTGCACGAAGACGTCTCCGCCGTCGTCGCGGGAGAGAAAGCCGAAGCCCTTCTCGCTGTTGAACCACTTGACCTTGCCGGTAGGCACGTCTGTCCTCGTCCTCGTGTCTCGTCGGAATACCGAAAAAGCGAAAATTCTGCAATCAACAGAAAAACTGCTCTGGATAGCACTACAGCGGGCCGCAAGACCCGCCACCCCCAAGGCTAATGGTCCCGGGCCCGGTGACAAGACGTCCTCGGGCCGTACCGCCGCGCGTCCGGTCCGCCGCCGTCAGCCGGACGCCATACCGCCGCCCAGGGATCTACCCTGGTCAGGTGAGTAGCGAAACGCCCCGAGCCGGGGATCTGCTGGTACGGGCCGGTGCCGTCGTGTTCCTGGTGGGCGCGGTGGCCACGCTGGCCACCGTCGCGCCGCTGTTCCTGGGGGCCGATCCGCTGCCGCCCGCGGCCTACTTCGTGTGCATGCTGATGGGCGTCGGATTCCTGGTCTCCGGGGCCGGAGTGCTGCGCTCGATCGCCGAACAGCGCCGTCAGGCGCGTGGAACGGTGGATTCCGCGGCATAGCCGGAGCGGTGGGCGCGCAGCCAGGCGGGGAATTCCGCCAGGCCGCCCTCCAGCACCACGTCCGCCCCTTCCGCGCGGAGTTCCGCCGCGCCGTACGGGCCGGTGGGCACCGCCACGGCGACCGCTCCGGCGGTGTGCGCCCCGCGCACGTCCCCGACGTGGTCGCCGACGTACACCGACGCGCCGTGCTCGCGCAGCGCGACCGCCTTGGCCTCGGCCCACAGGTCGCCGACCAGCTCGTCGGCCCGGATGTCCAGGTGTTCGAGGTGCAGACGGGCGTTGCGGGGGTTCTTGGCCGTCACCACGATGGCCCGCCCGCCCAGTTCGCGTACGGCCGCCACGGCCTCGCGGGCGCCCGGCATGGCGGGCGAGGGCAGGATGCCGTGCTCGGGGTAGCCGGCCAGGTAGACGGCGTTGGCCCGCTCGACGTCCTCCTCCGGGAACCAGTTGCGCAGCTCCTGCTTGAGCGGCGGGCCGAGGCGGCCGATGACGAGGTCGACGTCGATGGGGGTGCCGGTGGCGGCCACCAGCGCCTCGTACGCCGCCCTGATGCCGGGGCGGGAGTCGACCAGCGTCAGGTCGAGGTCGAAGCCGACCGTGAACCGGTGGTCCGTGCGCGCGAGCGGGGTCATGCCCCACATTGTGCCCGGCACCCCACCCGTACACTTAGGCTTGCCTCACCACGGCTTGATCCCGCAGGAGCGGCTTGTTCCGGCCGTAGTCACGCGCCGCAACCGCAGCCGTCGCCGAAGTGGAACTCATGCAAGCCGCCGTCCCGACCAGCAACCCGAGAACGCCTTCGGGCGCCCGCCGCCGCGTCGGCTGGACGGTGGCCGCGGTCGCCGCCCTGCTGCTGGCGGCCCTGCTCAGCCTGGCGGTCGGCAGCCGGCCCGTGGCGCCCTCGCAGGTGCTCCACGCGCTGCTGCACGACGGCGACGACCCGGCGAGCACCATCGTGCGGAGCATGCGGCTGCCGCGCACGGTCGTCGGCCTGATGGTCGGCGCCGCGCTGGCCATGGCGGGCACGGTCATGCAGGGCATCACCCGCAACCCCATCGCCGAGCCGGGCATCCTCGGCGTCGGCCAGGGCGCCGCGCTGGGCGTGGTGCTCGCCATCACCGTGGCCGGGACGCACGGGCCCGGCGGCTATGTGTGGTTCGCCTTCGCCGGCGCCGCCCTGGCCTCGGTGGCCGTCTACGCGATCGCCTCCCGCGGCCGCGGCGGGGCCTCCCCCATCAAGCTGGCGCTCGCCGGGGCGGCGCTCAACGCCCTGATCACCTCCGTCGTCAACGGCGTGCTGACCACCCACGCCGCCACCCTGGACGAGTTCCGCTTCTGGCAGATCGGCTCCATCGCCGGGCCGGGCGCCGGCACGGCCTGGAAGATCTGGCCGTTCCTGCTGGCGGGCACGGTGCTGGTGCTGTCGGTGGCCCGCGGCCTGGACGCGCTGGCGCTCGGCGAGGACGTCGCCCGGGGGCTGGGGCAGAACGTGGGGCTCGTACGGATCGTCGGCGGCGTCGGCGCGACCGTCCTGACCGGCGTCGGGGTCGCGGCCGCCGGGCCCATCGTCTTCCTGGGCCTGGCCGTTCCGCACCTGGCCCGCGCGCTCGTCGGCACCGACCACCGCTGGGTGCTGCCCATGGCGGCGCTCCTCGGCCCGGTGATGCTGCTGGGCGCCGACGTCCTCGGCCGGGTGCTGTACGAGGGCAGCGAGGTGCCGTCCGGCGTGATGACCGCGCTGATCGGCCTGCCGTTCCTCGTCACGCTCGTCCGCCGTAAGGCGGTGGCGGCGTGAGCGCGATACCCCAGGCGACAACCGCACCCCTGGCGAGGACCGCCGCGCGTCCGGCCGGCTACGCCCTCGTCCGGGCCGGGCGCGGGTCGTTCCTGGTCCACCGGCGCGGCGCGGCCGTCGCGGCCGGGCTGGTGCTGCTGCTGGCCGCCGCGTGCCTGACGTACCTGTGCGTCGGCAAGACCTGCACCGCGCCCGGCGAGGCGCTGAAGGTGCTCTTCGGGCAGCCGTCCGCGGAGGAGTTCACCGTGGGCACCGCGCGGCTGCCCCGGATGACCGTCGGCCTGCTGGCCGGCGCCGCCTTCGGCGTCGCGGGGGCCCTCATCCAGACCGTCGCCCGCAACCCGCTGGCCAGCCCCGACGTCATCGGCGTCAGCCAGGGCGCGAGCGCGCTGACGGTGGGCGCGATGACCTTCGGGGTCACCTCCTACGCCGCCCTGCCCTATGTGTCGGTGGCCGGCGGCCTGCTGGCCGCGGCCCTCGTCTACGCCTTCGCCTGGCGGGGCGGACTGCAGGCCACCCGCTTCGTGCTGATCGGCATCGGCTTCGCGGTCGCGCTGCGCTCGGTCACCCACCTCTTCCTGACCAAGGGCGACTACCTCGTCGCCCAGCAGGCGAAGGTGTGGATGACCGGCTCGCTCAACGCCCGCGGCTGGGACGAGGCGGCCCCGCTGGCGTGGACGCTGCTTCTGCTGGCGCCGTTCGTGTGCTGGGCGGCGCGCGCGCAGCGCACGGTGTCCATGGACGACGACACGGCCACCGCGCTGGGCGTACGCCTGGGGCGGGTGCGGGTGGGGCTGGCGCTGCTCGGCGTCGTCCTGGCCTCGGTCGCCACGGGCGCGGCCGGGCCGGTGGACTTCGTGGCGCTGCTGGCCCCGCAGATCGCCCGCCGGATGACGCGGACCGCGCAGATCCCGCTGCTGTGCTCGGCGCTGGTGGGTTCGGTGCTCGTGGTCGTGGCCGACCTGCTGGCCCGCAAGCTGTTCGAGCCGACCGAGCTGCCGGTGGGCGTGCTGACCGCCGCCGTCGGGGCCCCGTATCTGATCTGGCTGATCGCCCGCGGCCGTACCGGAGGAAAAGCGTGACCGTCGAAACCGCCGCCGGCAGCCGGCTCGGCGCCCGTGACCTGACCCTGTCCTACGAGGAGCGCACGGTCGTCGAGGGCCTCGACCTGGACGTCCCCGACGGCGAGGTCACCGTGATCGTCGGCCCGAACGCGTGCGGCAAGTCGACGCTGCTGCGCGCGCTCGGCAGGCTGCTGCGGCCCGCGCGCGGCGCGGTGCTGCTGGACGGCGAGGAGCTCGCCCGGATACCCACCCGGCGCGTCGCCCAGTCGCTGGGGCTGCTGCCCCAGACGCCCGTCGCGCCGGAGGCCATCACGGTCGCGGACCTGGTGGCGCGCGGCCGCCAGCCGCACCAGCGGTGGTGGCGGCAGTGGTCGGAGGAGGACGAGCGGGCGGTGGCCGAGGCCATGGCCCGCACCGACGTCGCCGCCCTCGCCGACCGGCCGGTGGACGAGCTCTCGGGCGGCCAGCGGCAGCGCGTGTGGATCGCGATGGCCCTCGCCCAGGACACGGACCTGCTGCTCCTGGACGAGCCGACCACCTACCTGGACATCTCCCACCAGGTGGAGGTCCTCGACCTGTGCCGCCGGCTCAACCAGGAGCGGGGCCGGACGGTGGTGGCGGTGCTGCACGACCTGAACCAGGCGGCGCGCTACGCGGACCACCTGGTGGCCATGAAGGCGGGCCGGATCGTGGCGCGCGGCCGGCCGGCGGACGTGGTGACGGCCGAGCTGGTGCGCGAGGTCTTCGGGCTGGAGTCGGTGGTGGTCGCCGACCCCGTGACGGGCGGTCCGCTGGTGGTCCCGGGGAGGCCCTGGGGGGCGGCGTAGCGCCTCCCACGGGCGTACGGGCGTACCGGGGCGCTCAGCCCGGGCGGCGGGCCCGCCACAGGACGAACGCCGCCGACGCGACGGCCGCGGCCTTGACCACCACCGGCCAGGTGTCGGCCAGCGCCCCGGCCATCTCCCCCGGCGGTATCGGGTCGCCCCAGCGCCCGTTGAACCGGCCCCACAGCCACACCACTCCCCCGGCCGCCGCGAGGCCCGGGACGCCCATGACCGCCCACTTCGACTCCGCCTGGGTGAGCCGGCGGGTGACGTAGGCCAGGGCCCAGCCCACCGCGAGGACGATCCAGTTGCCGAGCACGGCTCCGGCGACGAGGAGGACGGCCACGATCAGCAGCAGCGGGCTCATGGGGACGCCGGCGCGGGAGCGCCAGAAGCTGAAGCGGGGCTCGGCGGAGCCGTTCTCCGCGCCCGCGTCCTTGTCCGCTCCCTTGGCCGGGTCCTTGCCCGCCTCCTTGGAAGGCTCCCTGGAAGGCTTGTCCCCCCGCGTCCGGCCGTCGTCCGTCCGCGGGACCTCCGGGGCGGGGGGTGGCGGCGGCTTGAGCATGTCGGGGATCTCGATGCCGCCCGTGAACCCGTGCACGGCGTCGCCTGCCGTGGCCGGCGCCGGCCCCACGCTCCACCAGCCGGGCTCGCCGCCGCCGCGCGGCCGCAGCTCCTCCTCGGTCGCCAGGTGCGGCGGCGCCGCGGCCCAGGGGGCGCGGGCGGCGGCCGCCGGGAGGTCGTCGCGGCGCTGGACGGGCACCCGCCCGGCGGCCTCGGCGGCCCCCAGGACGCCGTCCGCGTCGGCGACGGCCTCCGCCGGGGTGCCCAGGCCGTCCAGGATGCGCTGGACGGCGGCCGGGGTGTCGGCCGCCTCGGCCGCCCGGCGCCGCTCGATCTCCGCCCGCAGCCGGGAGACCAGCCGCATCCGGTCCCCTGAGGTGAGCGACTGTCTCTGGGCGAGGTCGCCGACCCTGCTCAAATAGTCGTAAACAAGCTGATCGCTCTCGATCCCCACCAGAACCCCCAAGGCCACACGAGCCGCCGAACCCCACCGAAGGTACCGAACCCGGGCCGAAGCCGGGGCCCATCCGCACCGACCCGGTACCGTAAGCAGAATGACCACTTCGCGGGAGACCGGCAGTACGGGCGGCGGCACCGCCGCGGGGCCGCGCACGCTCGCCGAAGAGCTGCGCGCCAGCCCCGACGACGCCCTCGCCGGACTGCTGCGCGCACGCCCGGACCTGCTCAATCCCGTGCCGGGCGACCTCACCCAGCTGGCCACCCGGGCCGCCACCCGGGCCTCGGTGGTGCGGGCGCTGGACCACCTCGACCGGTTCGCCCTGCAGGTCGCCGAGGCGCTCGCGGTCGCGCCGGACCCCTGCCCGTACGCCACCCTGGCCGCGCTGATGACGGGCGACGAGCCCGCCGGCGCCGAGGGCGCCGCCATCGCCGCCGAGCTGCCGCGCGCCGTGGCCGCCCTGCGCGACCAGGCCCTGGTCTGGGGCGGGGAGGACCGGCTGCGCCTGGTGCGCACCGTCCGCGAGCTGCTCGCCCCCACCACGACCCGCCCCTCGCCCACCGGCCTGGGGCCCGGCGTCGCCGAGATCACGGCGGGCATGTCGCCGGGCCGACTGCAGGGGATCATCGCCACGGCGGGGCTGCCCGCCACCCACGACCCGGTGACGGCCGTCACCGCCCTGACCGAACTGTTCGAGGACCGTCGGCGCATGGCGGCGCTGCTGGCCGACGCGCCCGAGGAGGCCACGACCGTCCTCGGCAGGCTGCTGTGGGGCCCGCCGCACGGCACGGTCACCGCCGAACCCGCGTCCCACCTGCGCTGGCTGCTCGACCGGGGCCTGCTGCTGCCCACCGGCCCGGGCAGCGTGGTGCTGCCCCGCGAGGTGGCCCTGCACCTGCGCGCCGGCCGGGCGCACCGCGCGCCGGAGCCGCTGGCCCCCGAGCTCGCCCCGGTCACCGCGCACGAGCCCCGGACGGTCGACGCGACCGCCGCCGGGCAGGCCTTCATGGCGCTGGCGACGGTGGAGGACCTGCTGCGGGAGTGGGAGAGCGCGGGCCCGCTCGTCCTGCGGGCCGGCGGCCTGAGCGTGCGGGACCTCAAGCGCGCCGCGACCGTCCTCGAGACCACGGAGGCGGCCGCCGCCTTCTGGGTCGAGCTCGCCTACGCGGCCGGGCTGCTGGCCTCCGACGGCGACGTCGACGAGCGCTACGCCCCCACCCCCGCCTACGACGAATGGCTGCTGCTGCCCGCCGAGCGGCGCTGGACCGCCCTGGCCACGGCCTGGCTGACGGCCACCCGCACCCCGGGGCTGGCCGGCGGGAAGGACGCGAAGGGCCGCACGCTGGCGGTGCTGGGCCCGGACCTGGACCGCGGCCCCGCCCCCGAGGTGCGCCGCCGGGTGCTGGACCTGCTCGCCGAGCTGCCCGCGGGCTCCTCCGTGCCCGCCGACGCCCTGCTGGAGCGGCTGCGCTGGGAGCGCCCGCCGCGCTCGGCCGCCGACGACCTGCGCACGCGGCTGGCGACCTGGACCCTGGCGGAGGCCGAGCAGCTGGGCGTCACCAGCCAGGGCGCGCTCTCGGCGCACGGCCGCGCCCTGCCGGCGGACCCGGAGGCCGCCGCGGCGGCCCTGGCGCCCCTGCTGCCCGAGCCGCTGGACCACATCCTGCTGCAGGCCGACCTCACCGCCGTGGCGCCCGGCCCGCTGCGCCGCCCGCTCGCCCAGCTGCTCGGCGTGCTCGCGGACGTCGAGTCCAAGGGCGGCGCGACCGTCTACCGCTTCACGCCGGAGTCCGTACGCCGCGCCCTGGACGCCGGCCGCACCGCCGCCGACCTCCACGCCTTCCTCACCGAGCACTCCCGTACGCCCGTTCCGCAGCCGCTGGCCTACCTCGTCGACGACGTGGCCCGGCGGCACGGTCGGCTGCGGGTGGGCGCGGCGTCGTCGTACGTCCGCTGCGACGACGAGGCCCTGCTGGCCGAGATCCTCGCCGACCGCCGGTCGGCGCCGCTGCGGCTGCGCCGCCTGGCGTCGACGGTGCTGGCGGCGCAGGCGGCTCCGGACACGCTCCTGGAGGTGCTGCGCGCGATGGGCTACGCGCCCGCCGCCGAGTCGGCGGAGGGCGACGTGGTCGTCGCGCGCGCCGACGCCCACCGCACCCCGCCGCGCACCGCCCCGGCCCCCGTCCCCGAGGGCCCGCCGGTTCCGGACGCCACGCTGCTGGGCGCGGCCGTGCGCGCCATCCGGGCCGGTGACATGGCCTCCACGGCCCAGCGCAAGCCGGTCGCCGACCCCGCCCCCACCAGCGGCGGTCTGCCCCGCACCTCCTCGGCCGACACCCTGGCCACGATGCAGGCGGCGGTGATGACGGGGGCGGCCGTGTGGATCGGCTACGTCAACGCCGAGGGGGCCGCCAGTCAGCGCGTCATCGCCCCGATCCGCGTCGAGGGCGGCTTCGTGACGGCGTACGACCACACGGCCGACGAGGTCCGCACCTATCCGCTGCACAGGATCACGGGAGTGGCGGAGCTGGCGGACGACCTGGCGTGAGGCCTACGGACACGAGGCGCCCGGCCGTGAGGCGTACGGGTGTTCACCCCGCCCGGGCCGCCGTCTCCTCGTTCACTCCGAAGAGGTACGTCGCCACGAACCCGACCACGTACCCCACGAGCAGCCCCGCCCCGTAGACGGCCGCCGCCCGGAGGGGTCCGTGGCCGCCGTGCAGCAGGGGGAAGAGGGCCCAGCCGGAGGGGCCGATGGCCGTGGCGCCGACCGTGTCGCCGAGCTGGCCCATGAGGCCCACGAACGCGCCCCCGGCCGCGCCGCCCGCGCACGCGGTGACGAACGGGCGGCCCAGCGGCAGGGACACGCCGTAGATGAGCGGTTCGCCGATGCCCAGCACGCCGGCCGGCAGCGCGGACCGGATGGTCCGGCGGATCGAGGTGGCGCGGGCGAGCCGCAGGTAGACGGCGAGGGCGGCCCCGACCTGGCCGGCGCCCGCCATGGCGAGGAGGGGCAGCAGGACGGTGTGGCCCTGCTCGGCGATGAGGGTGGTGTGGATGGGGATCAGCGCCTGGTGCAGTCCCAGCATCACCAGCGGCAGGAACAGGCCGCCCAGCGCCAGGCCCGCCAGCGCGCCCCCGCCGTCCAGCAGCCCGTCGGCGAGGCGCCCGATGGCGGTGGAGACCGCGCCGGCCGCGTACATCAGCCCGTACAGCGTCACCAGGCCCGGCAGCAGCACCGTCAGGAACGGCGTGACCAGCGCGTCCAGCGCCTCCGGCACCACGCGCCGGCAGCCCTTCTCCACGGACACCGCGAGCAGCGCGGCGGCCAGCGCGCCCAGCACCCCGCCCTGGCCCGGGGAGAGTTCGAGGCCGAAGGCGTCCACCCGGGCGACGCCGGGGTGGACGACGACGGCCGCGACCGCGCCGCCCAGGACGGGCGTGCCGCCGAACTCCTTGGCCGTCGCGTAGCCGACGAACACGGCGATCAGCGACATGAAGCCGCCGGAGATCGCCCCGAGGGCCGTCACCAGCGAGGGCGCCCAGCGCAGGTTGGCGAGCAGGCCGGCGAGGCCGGCGACGATGCCGCAGCCGATCAGGGCGGGGATCAGCGGCACGAAGACCTGGGCGACGCGGCGCAGGAGGAGTTTGCCGGGGGTGGCGTTGCGGGCCCGTTGCCCGGCCCGTAGCGCGGCCCCGCGCTCGGCGAGGGTTCCGGCGGCGGGCGCCGCCTCCCGCATGCGCTCGAGCTCCGGCGCGACCCGGGCGACGACGCCCGGTCCCAGCACGATCTGGTACGCGGCCGGGGTGGACGCGGCGTCCTCCACCAGGCCCAGTACGCCGGGTACCGCCCGCAGCTCCGCGCCGCGCACGAGCGCGCTCTCGCGGACCTCCACGCGCAGGCGGGTCATGCAGTGGGCCACGGAGGCGAGGTTGGCCGCGCCGCCCAGCAGGGGCAGCAGAGCGGCGGCCGTCGCGGCGGGCTTGCTGTCGTCTGCCGGTGGCATGAGGCCGTGCTTCATCAGTGCATGACGGTATGTCAGCCGGCGGCCGCGCGCAGGGCGGCGCGCAGGTGGCCGTGGGACTCGGCGAGCAGCCGGGCGGCGGTCGGGCCGTCGACGTCGCCGAGGAGGACCAGGATGGCGTTCTTCACCTCGCCCCCGGTCTCGGCCAGCGCGGCCTCGATCTCGCCGTCCGCCGCGCCGGTGGCGTGGGCGACGATGCGCCGCGAGCGGGCCCGCAGTTTCTCGTTCGAGGCCCGGACGTCGACCATCAGGTTCCCGTACGTCTTGCCGAGGCGGATCATCGTGATGGTCGAGAGCATGTTGAGGACGAGCTTCTGCGCCGTGCCGGCCTTCAGCCGGGTGGAGCCGGTGAGCAGTTCGGGGCCCACGACGACCTCGATGGCGTGCTCGGCCGCCTCCCCGAGCGCCGAGCCGGCGTTGCAGGACAGCCCGATGGTCAGCGCCCCGGCGGCGCGGGCGTGCCGCACGGCGCCGACGGCGTAGGGGGTGCGGCCGGAGGCCGAGACGCCGACGACGGTGTCGTCGGGGCCGACGCCCAGCGCCGCCAGGTCGGCCGCCGCCAGCTCCTCGCTGTCCTCGGCCCCCTCCACGGCCCGCACCAGCGCCTCGGGGCCGCCCGCTATCAGCCCGACGACCCTCCCCGGGTCGGTGTTGAACGTCGGCGGGCACTCGCTGGCGTCCAGCACGCCGAGGCGGCCCGCGGTGCCGGCGCCCGCGTAGACCAGGCGGCCGCCGCGGGCCATGCGGTCGGCGGTCGCGTCGACGGCGGCGGCGATCTCGGGCAGCCGCTCGGCGACGGCTGCGGCCACCGTCGCGTCCTCGGCGTTCATGATCTTCGCGATGGTCCGGGTGGGCAGCCGGTCGATGTCCGCGAGGTCGGCGCGGAACGCCTCGGTGGTGAGCGTCGCCAGCTGGGCTCGCAGTGCGGCGAAGGCGGCGGTCGAGGTCATGGCGGGCGACTCTTTCCGTCGATTTCCGTCGATTTCCGTCGGCTGGGGCAGCGAGGCCGGGGTCTGCGAGGGCCGGGTCAGCGCCGGTCGCGCGGGGCGTGCCGGTGCGCCAGCGCCTCGTACGAGGCGGACAGGGCGGGTGCCGCGGTCGCGTACGTGCGCTGGGCGACGCCGATGAACAGGCAGTCCACCACGAGGAGCTGGCTGGTGCGGCTCGACATGGCCGCGGGCCGCAGCTCGCTCTCCCGTGCGGAGGACGTGGCGAGGATGTGGTCCGCGTACTGGACGATGTCCCCGTCCGGCCGCCCGGTGACCGCCACCGTCGTCGCGCCGTGCTCGAAGGCGACCCGCAGCGGTTCGATGACGTCGGCGGTGCGGCCCGAGTGGGTGATGGCGATGGCCACGTCCCCCGGGCGCAGCTGTACGGCGTTGGTGACGGCCAGGTGGGGGTCGGCGGGCGCGTGCGCGATCAGGCCGATGCGCAGCAGCTTCTGGGTGAGGTCCTGGGCGACGAGGTTGGAGGCGCCGATGCCGTAGACGTCGACGCGCCGGGCGGCGGCGAGCGCGCCGGCGGCCGCTTCCAGGGCGGCCGTGTCCAGCCCGGCGGCGGTGTCCGCCAGGCACTGCGCCTCCTCCTGGGCGAGCTTGGCGATGACGCCGTTCATGGGGTCGTCCACGGTGATGTCGGCGGTGACGGCGGGCGCCCGGCCGGCGGCCTGCTCGGCCGCGAGGGCGGCGAGCGCGAGGCGCAGGTCGCGGTAGCCGGGGTAGCCCAGGACGCGGGCGGTGCGCACGACGGTGGCCTCGCTGGTACCGGTGCGTTCCGCGAGTCCGGTGACCGTGAGCGCGGCCGAGCCCGCCGGGTCGTCGGCCACCGTCTCGGCCACGCGCTGCATGGATCGCGTCATGGAGGGGGCGAGCGTGCGGACCTTGGCGGCCAGTGCGGCCGGGGAGCCGAAAGTTTCCTTCGCGGTGCCGCTCACATGCTGAAAGGTATTTTCGGGCTGGTGTGCCGTCAACCCTCCACGCCCCCGACAATGGATGCCATGGAGCTCGAACAGGCACTGCACACGGCACGGGCGCTCGTCCTCGCCGACCTCGTCGCCGGCGACGTCGCGGAGGCCGACGTGGTCTCCCTGGTGGAGGACGCGGTCGCGCACCGGCGGTGGTGGGTCGAGCAGTGGCCGGAGGGTGCCGGGTTCCTCCCCGGGCTCGTCGCCCAGGACGTCCAGGACGCCCTGCTGGACCGGCACGGCCGCTGGCCGCTGTGCCCCGTCTGCACCGAGGGGGGCGACCCGCACGCCCTCGAGGTCGAACCGGAGCTGGGCCCAGACCCGCACTGGGCCTGCACCAAGCAGGCGGTGTTCGTGGCGCGGGTGGGATCCCTGGGAACGGCGCTCGGCCGATGACGCTGTACATCGACCCGCCCAACTGGCCGGGCCACGGCCGGATGTGGTCGCACCTGGTCAGCGACGTGTCGTTCGACGAGCTCCACGCCTTCGCGGCCCGCATGGACGCGCCGCCGAGGGCGTTCGACGGCGACCACTACGACATCCCCTCGACGTCGTACGAGGCCGCCGTGGGGCTCGGGGCGCGCGAGGTGAGCAGCCGCGAGGTGGTCCGTCTGCTGAAGGCGGCGGGGCTGCGCCGCCCCAAGCACCCCGCCCGCCGCGCGGGCTGAGGCCCTCCCCGGACCCTCGTCCCCGTCCTCGTCCTCGTCCTCGTCCTCAGGCGGTGAGCAGCTCCAGCTCCGTGGTCAGGTTCCGGCGCGCGAGCAGCTCCCAGCGGTCGTGCCCCTGCGGGGAGCGGAACAGCCGTGGCAGCTCCAGCAGCCGGCGCAGCACGTCGGCCCGCCCCTCGCGGAAGACGTCGTCGGGCACGAAACCGTACTCCTCGCGGACCGCCGCCGCGTAGCGTGCGTACTCCTCGGGCGTGCCTCCCAGCACGGCCAGGTCGGCGTCGCACAGCACCTCGCCGTCCCGGTCGCCGGGCCCGGGGTCGTGGCTGACGGTGAGCCGCACCAGCCGGGCGACCTCGGCCGTACGCTCCCGGTCGACGCCCAGCTCGGGCAGCGCCCGCTCGGCGAGGTGCGCGGAGCGCTCCTCGTTCTCCGAGCGGTCGGGGCGGTAGACGGCGTCGTGGAACCAGGCGGCGAGGCGGACGGTGTCGATGTCGTCGGCGTGGGCGGCCAGCGTGTCGAGGTGCCCGAGGACGGCGGCCAGGTGCGCGACGGTGTGATAGCGGCGCTGCGGCTCGGACCACCGGGCGAGCAGGTCGTCGGCGTAGGGGCCGGGATCCGGTACGGGGACGCCGCGGACCCGGTCCACGGTCTGCTGCCAGCGGGCGCGGAGGTGCTCGGGCGTGACGACCATGCGTCCAATTGTGGGGCACGGCTTCGTGCGGGGCGGCGGGTGTGGCAGGCTTGACTACATGTCTAGACCAATTCTTGAGGTGATCGCCCTCGACCCCGAGGACGCCGTGGCGGCGCAGGCCGGAGGTGCGGACCGGCTCGAACTGGTCAGCGACATGGCGGCCGACGGCCTCACCCCCTCCCTCGAGACCTTCGCGGCGGTACGGGCCGCCGTCGGCATCCCCCTGCGGGTGATGCTGCGCGCCGCGGACGGCTTCGCCGCCGGGGGCGCCGCCGCGCTCGAGGCGCTGTGCGAGCGGGCGCGGGCGCTGCGGGCGGAGGGCGCGGAGGAGTTCGTCCTCGGCTTCCTCACCGACGACGGGCGCGCCGACCTCGCGGCGGTGGCCGCCCTGACCGAGGCCGTCGGGCCCACCGCGCGCTGGACCTTCCACCGCGCCATCGACCGCGCCGCCGACCGCGACGCCCTGCGCAAGCAGCTCGCCGACCAGCCGGGGCTGGACACCTACCTCACCGCCGGCTCCGCCTCCGGCGTCGACGACGGCATCGCCACGCTCCTGGCCGAGGCGGCGCGCGCCGACGAACCCGGCTACGAGCCGCGGATCCTCGTCGGCGGCGGCCTCGGGCTCAAGCACGTCCCGGTGCTGCGCGCGGCCGGCATCTCCGGCTTCCACATCGGCGGCGCGGCGCGACCGGCGGGATGGGACGCGCCGGTGGACGCCGCAGCGGTACGGGCCTGGCGCGAGGCGCTGGACGGGTAGGGTCCGAGGCCGCTTCCGCGGCCCTCCCGGGCCCTGGGGGCCCGGGGCTCGCCCCCGGTTACGGGAAGGGGCGGGATTGGGGAAAGAAACCCCGCCGCGACGGCGCGCGACCCCACCGGCGGTCCCGGCGGTGCCGCACCACCCCGGCCGTGCCCGCCACCCCGGCAGCGCCGGCCACCCCGGCCGTGCCCGCTACCCCAGCAGCTGCGCGGGAAGCGGCTGCGCGTGGACGATCGTCAGCCCCGACACCGCCCGCGTCAGCGCGACGTACAGCCGCCGCAGGCCGGTCCGTTCGTCCGGTTCCCCGGCCACCACCGCGGCCGGCTCGTCCAGCACGACGTGGTCGTACTCCAGGCCCTTGGCCAGCGGCGCGGGGACCAGCGTCAGCCGCGCCTCGGCCGACGTCTCCTCGCCCGGACGGAGCCAGGGCAGACCGGCCGCCGTCAGCGCCGCGCCCAGCTCCCCGAACCGGTCGTCCGCCGCGATGAGACCGATCGAGCCCTCGTACGACAGCGCCCGCCGGCACGCCTCGACGACCGCGGCGTCCAGGGCGTCCGCCGCCACCTGCCGCACCGCGAAGTCGCCCGGCGACTCGCGGACCGACGTCGCCGCCGCCAGGCCGGGCGCGATGGCCGGCAGCAGCCGCGAGGCGTAGGCGATCACTTCGCGCGGCACCCGGAAGCCCTGCGTCAGCTCCTCCACGGCCGCCTCCGGCTTGCCCAGGTGGGCCAGCGCCTCCCGCCAGCTGCTCGTCGCCCACGGCGTGGTGCCCTGCGCGAGGTCGCCCAGGATCGTCGCCGACCCGGTCGTACAGCGGCGGCCCACCGCGCGGTACTGCATGGGCGACAGGTCCTGCGCCTCGTCCAGCACCACGTGCCCCAGCGAATGGGTGCGGGCGACGAGGTCGGACGCCTCGTCGATCAGCACCGCGTCGGCGGCGGACCACTTCGCCGTCCGCACCGACCGCGCGGGCTTCGCCCAGCGGATCTCCCGCTGCTCGGCCGGCGAGAGCACCCCCTCGGCGTGCTCGGCCAGGAACTCCTTCTCCGACAGCAGCCGCAGCACCAGCTTCGCCGGGTCGACCGCCGGCCAGATCGCCTTGACCGCCGCCTTGACGGCCGTGCTGCGCGCGACGGCGTCCTGCACCCGGTCGTCGGGCGCCTCGCCGGCCTCCTCCATGCGCACGAGCACGGCGTGCGCGATGCGCTGCGGCAGGGCCTCGCGCGCGGCCCCGTAGCGGATGTCGCGGGCGAGCAACTCCCGCACCATCTCCTCGATCTCGTACGCGGGAACCCGCCAGCGCCGCGAGCCGCGCACGACGACCACCGCCTCGTCCGGCATCGTCACCCCCGACCGCACCGCGCGTCGCAGCACCTCGGCCATACGGGCGTCGCCCTTGATCATGGCGGCGGCGGGCGAGTCGTTCCCCCACACGTCGACGTGCGCGACGAGGTCGTCCACGGTCGCCTGGGCGACGTTCAACTCGCCCAGGGCGGGCAGGACTTGCTCGATGTAGTGCAGGAAGGACCGGTTCGGGCCGATGACCAGCGTGCCGGTGCGGGCCAGCCGCTCCCGGTGGGCGTAGAGCAGATACGCGACGCGGTGCAGGCCGACGGCCGTCTTCCCGGTGCCGGGGGCGCCCTGGACGCAGACCGTGCCGCCGATCCCGGCGCGCACGATCTCGTCCTGCTCGGGCTGGATGGTGGCGACGATGTCCCGCATCGGGCCGACGCGCGGCCGTTCGATCTCGCTCTGCAGCAGCCGGCTCGCCTGGTCGCCGCCGGCGGCGTCGGTCAGGTCCTCGTCCTCGTAGGCGGTCAACTCCCCGCCCGTGTAGCCGAACCGGCGACGCAGACCCACGTCCTGCGGGTCCTTCTTCGACGCCCGGTAGAACGGCTGCGAGACCGGGGCGCGCCAGTCGATGACCATCGGATCGCCGTCGGCGTCGTGGACGTGCCGCCGCCCGATGTAGAACTGCTCGCCCTCGGCCCCTTCCGCCCCGTCCGCGCCCGGCGCGTGCAGGTAGTCGAGGCGGCCGAAGAAGAGCGGGGTGTGCGCGAGATCGGCGAGCGCGGCGATGCGGTCCTCGATCTGCGACTGGAGGACGACGGCGTTGACCCAGTTGGCGGTGACGTCCTTGATGTCGAGGGCCTCGACGTCGGCCCGCATCGCGCGCAGCGCGGAGCGGGAGGCGGCGAGGTGGGCGCGCTCCCGCTCGAGGGGGTCGTGGGGGTGCGGGGGCGGTACGGGCGCGGGCACGGCAAGTCCTCCTGGCGTACGGCGTACTGAGCGGTGAGCCGTCCGGTTACCGACCGGGCGGCGGCGCTCCCGTAGGCGAAGGCGGGAGGCGGCGGGAAGGGTGGATTGTAGTCAGCCGAAAAGGGGCGCGCGAACGGTTTTCCCGCGCACCCCGGGGTCCTCGGGGTCGCCGTCCACCTCCCGTAGGGGACGCCATGATCCTTGGGTCGTACGGCCGCACCCACCCGTTTACACCGGCAGACCGATGCCCGGGGCGCTCCCGGCGACCATCATGGAAGACATGACCTCAGCATCCATCTCCCCGGACGGCTCCCCGGCCGCCTCGCCCCTCGCCGCCGCCCTCCGGGCGATCAAGGCCTTCGCCGGTGCGGCCGTCAGCGTCGTCGTCCTCGGCGAGTACGCCGACAAGCGCACGGCCTGAGCCTTCACGCACCCACGCCCGATACCCGCATCCGAGTACCCCGCGTCTGAGTACCCGGACGGCCCCGAAATGAGTACGTACCCCGAGGCCCGCCCGCCCCGCCGGCTGGTTCACTGGCGACCATGAAGAACTCCGCACCCACCGCCTGGCAGCCGGGCGCCCTCCCGCCGCCGCGCGACCCGGCCACGTACGACCGCCGGGCCGGCCTCCTGCGCGGCGTGGCCACCGTCGTGATGGTGCCGCTGCTGATGATCGACCTGTTCTTCCTCGGCCTGTCCCCCATGGCGACCGACAGCTGCGGGCCCGACCACTGCTCGGCCGCGCTGAACCGGTCCCTGGCGATCGCGCCGGTCGTCTGGGTCGTCTCCGCCGTCCTGCTGATCGCGACCTGGGCCCTGCCCGCGCGCCCGCGCTTCCGCCAGGCGCGCGGCTGGACCTTCGCCGCCGCGCTGGCCTCGGGCCTGATGGTCATCGCCATCCTGGCCGACCTGCCGACGGGCTGACAGCGCGAAAAGCGGCGCCGGGGCGGACCGTCAGGCGTCCTCGCCCGCCAGCAGCGAGTCCGCGTCCACGATGCGGTACGCGTACCCCTGCTCGGCCAGGAAGCGCTGGCGGTGCGCCGCGAAGTCCTGGTCGACCGTGTCGCGGGCGACCACGGAGTAGAAGCGCGCCTCGTGGCCGTCGGCCTTCGGGCGCAGCACCCGGCCCAGCCGCTGTGCCTCCTCCTGGCGCGAGCCGAAGGTGCCCGACACCTGGATGGCGACCGTCGCCTCCGGCAGGTCGATGGAGAAGTTGGCGACCTTGGAGACGACCAGTACGGAGATCTCCCCCTGCCGGAAGGCGTCGAAGAGCTTCTCGCGCTGCGCGTTGGTCGTCTCGCCCTTGATGACGGGCGCGTCCAGGTGCTCGCCGAGCTCGTCGAGCTGGTCGATGTACTGGCCGATGACCAGCGTCTGCTCGCCCTGGTGCTTGCGCACCAGCGCCTCGGTGACCTTCCGCTTGGTGGCGGTCGTGGAGCAGTAGCGGTACTTGTCCTCCGTCTCGGCCGTCGCGTACGTCAGCCGCTCGGAGTCGGTGAGGTTCACGCGCACCTCGACGCAGTCGGCGGGGGCGATGTAGCCCTGGGCCTCGATCTCCTTCCAGGGCGCGTCGAAGCGCTTGGGGCCGATGAGGGAGAAGACGTCGGACTCCCGCCCGTCCTCGCGCACCAGCGTCGCGGTCAGCCCCAGCCGCCGCCTGGCCTGCAGGTCTGCGGTGAACTTGAAGACGGGCGCGGGCAGCAGGTGCACCTCGTCGTAGACGACCAGGCCCCAGTCGCGGGAGTCGAAGAGCTCCAGGTGCGGGTAGATGCCCTTCCGCTTGGTCGTCAGCACCTGGTAGGTGGCGATGGTGACCGGGCGGATCTCCTTGCGCGTACCGCTGTACTCGCCGATCTCGTCCTCGGTCAGCGAGGTCCGCTTGACCAGCTCGTGCTTCCACTGGCGCGCGGAGACGGTGTTGGTGACGAGGATCAGCGTGGTCGCCTTGGCCTGGGCCATGGCGCCCGCGCCGACGAGCGTCTTGCCGGCGCCGCACGGCAGCACGACCACGCCGGAGCCGCCGTGCCAGAACCCCTCCACGGCCTGCTTCTGGTACGGCCGCAGCGCCCAGCCGTCCTCGCGCAGGTCGATGGGGTGGGCCTCGCCGTCCACGTACCCGGCCAGGTCCTCGGCCGGCCAGCCCAGCTTCAGCAGCGTCTGCTTGATCTGGCCGCGCTCGGAGGGGTGCACGGCGACGGTGTCGGGGTCGATCCGGGCGCCCACCAGCGGCTGGATCTTCTTCGAGCGGAGGATCTCCTCCAGCACCGGCCGGTCGGTGCTCTCCAGCACCAGCCCGTGCGTGGGGTGCTTGACCAGCTTCAGCCGCCCGTAGCGGTCCATGGTCTCGGCGATGTCGACGAGCAGGGCGTGCGGCACGGGGTAGCGGGAGTACGACACCAGCGCGTCGACGACCTGCTCGGCGTCGTGCCCGGCGGCGCGGGCGTTCCACAGGCCCAGCGGGGTCACCCGGTAGGTGTGGATGTGCTCCGGCGCCCGTTCCAGCTCGGCGAACGGCGCGATCGCCCGGCGGCACGCGTCCGCCCGGTCGTGGTCCACCTCCAGCAGCAGGGTCTTGTCGCTCTGGACGATGAGGGGTCCGTTCACGCCTCGGCCTTCCGCTCGCATCGGTCCCGTCCGTGTGCGGGACAAGCTTCCAGTGTCCCTCATGCGCCGCCGTACGTGCCGTCCCGCCCGGAAAACGCCACCGGGGCGGCACCCCCCGTGAGGAAGGTGCCGCCCCGGTGTCCAAGAGGACGGTTGATCAACCCGAGGGGTCGATCAGAAGTCCATCTCACCGCCCGGCATGCCGCCCGGAGCGGCCGCGGCGGCCTTCTCCGGCTTGTCGGCGATGACGGCCTCGGTGGTCAGGAAGAGCGCGGCGATGGACGCGGCGTTCTGCAGGGCGGAGCGGGTGACCTTGGCGGGGTCGATGATGCCCTCGGCGATCATGTCGACGTACTCGCCGGTCGCGGCGTTCAGGCCGTGGCCGACGGGAAGGTTGCGCACCTTCTCGACGATGACGCCACCCTCGAGACCACCGTTGACGGCGATCTGCTTGAGCGGGGCCTCCAGGGCCAGCTTCACGGCCTTGGCACCGGTGGCCTCGTCGCCGTCCAGCTCGAGCTTCTCGAAGACCGCGGAGGCCTGCAGCAGGGCCACGCCACCACCGGCGACGATGCCCTCCTCGACGGCCGCCTTCGCGTTGCGAACGGCGTCCTCGATGCGGTGCTTGCGCTCCTTGAGCTCGACCTCGGTCGCGGCACCGGCCTTGATGACGGCCACGCCGCCGGCCAGCTTCGCGAGGCGCTCCTGGAGCTTCTCGCGGTCGTAGTCCGAGTCGCTGTTCTCGATCTCGGCGCGGATCTGGTTGACGCGGCCCTGGACCTGGTCGCTGTCACCGGCACCGTCGACGATGGTCGTCTCGTCCTTGGTGATGACGACCTTGCGGGCGCGGCCGAGCAGGTCGAGACCGGCGTTCTCGAGCTTGAGGCCGACCTCCTCGGAGATGACCGTGCCACCGGTGAGGATGGCGATGTCGCCCAGCATGGCCTTGCGGCGGTCGCCGAAGCCCGGGGCCTTGACGGCGACGGACTTGAAGGTGCCGCGGATCTTGTTGACGACCAGCGTGGACAGGGCCTCGCCCTCGACGTCCTCGGCGATGATCAGCAGCGGCTTGCCGGACTGCATGACCTTCTCGAGGAGCGGCAGCAGGTCCTTGACCGAGCTGATCTTCGAGTTGACGATCAGGATGTACGGGTCGTCGAGCGACGCCTCCATACGCTCCATGTCGGTGGCGAAGTACGCCGAGATGTAGCCCTTGTCGAAGCGCATACCCTCGGTGAGCTCCAGCTCCAGACCGAAGGTCTGGGACTCCTCGACGGTGATGACGCCTTCCTTGCCGACCTTGTCCATGGCCTCGGCGATGAGCTCGCCGATCTGGGTGTCGGCGGCGGAGATGGAGGCGGTGGAGGCGATCTGCTCCTTGGTCTCCACGTCCTTGGCCTGCTCGAGCAGGGCGGCGGAGACGGCCTCGACGGCCTTCTCGATGCCGCGCTTCAGCGCCATCGGGTTGGCGCCGGCGGCCACGTTGCGCAGACCCTCGCGGACCAGCGCCTGGGCGAGGACGGTCGCGGTCGTCGTGCCGTCACCGGCGACGTCGTCCGTCTTCTTCGCGACCTCCTTGACCAGCTCGGCGCCGATCTTCTCGTACGGGTCCTCGAGCTCGATCTCCTTGGCGATGGACACACCATCGTTGGTGATCGTGGGGGCGCCCCACTTCTTCTCGAGGACGACGTTGCGGCCCTTGGGGCCAAGGGTGACCTTGACGGCGTCGGCGAGCTGGTTCATCCCGCGCTCGAGACCGCGCCGTGCCTCCTCGTCGAACGCGATGATCTTGGCCATGTGAAGTGGTCCTCCCAGGACGGGGTGGAGACTGCTCCGGACCGCGCTGGCGCCCGCGACGGACGGCCCGTGCACCGCGCGGTTCCTTGCCCCGCTTGGCTCCCGGACCTCACCGACGGTCCAAATCTGTCACTCTCACCAGGAGAGTGCTAAGCCCAATGATTAGCACTCGACCACCTCGAGTGCAAGCGGTCCACGAGGTACGCACCTCGGGTGGCAGCGGGGGCACCTCCCGGCGGCAGCCGGGGGCGCAGGCCAACCCGAGGCATGCCCATGTTCGCGAGGGTGCATGCGCGGCCGCTCCCCCGAACCGCACATCCACCCTCTGACCCGCGCGTACGCACGCGCCCGCCCGGGCACGCGCGAGGGGCCCGCACCGGTGACGGTGCGGACCCCTCGGCGAGCCGATCGAGCCGGTCGATGCGTGCGATCAGGCGCTGAGCCTCACCATGTCCGCCTGCGGCCCCTTCTGGCCCTGCGAGATCTCGAACTCGACTCGCTGCCCCTCCTCGAGGGTGCGGTAGCCGTCCATCTGAATCGCGCTGTAGTGGACGAAAACATCCGCACCACCGTCGACCGCGATGAAGCCGTACCCCTTCTCCGCGTTGAACCACTTGACGGTGCCCTGAGCCATGCCTAACTCCCCTATTACTGGCCCTTGCACAGGACCGCACTTCGCGGACCCGGGTCAGACCTCACCCCCAGACAGGTTGAGGGTGTGCGCCGGAACGCGTCGACCGCGGCTGAATGTATCCGCACGGATGCCGTCTGCAACAGGTCAGTCGGACGAGAATTCCAGGTGCGGCCGATCGGTTATTCGTACCGATTTCCGCAGCTTCCCGGGCAAGTCGGACCGGGCATAACGCAACCAACCCGACAATTCGTGCACATGTTTCGCGCACAACTTGACGGGTTCTCATATGCGTTCGGTGCTGACACCGGAGGGGGATCGCCCCAACTGTATCGCGCTTCAACAGACGGAATAGCCCCGTCCGTTTTACGGGCGGGGCTATTCCGGGGACATGCACAGGAACGCTGAGAAAAGCTCAGGCCATTGATTTACGGTTCATCGACGGGCTGTCGAGGCCTGTCGACTGTCCGCCGCAGGCCGGCTCAGCCGCCGGCGACGGCCGGAATGATCGAGACGCCGGCCCCGTCGGGCGTGGCGGCGTCCAGCCCGCCCTCGAAGCGGACGTCGTCGTCGTTGACGTACACGTTGACGAACCGGCGCAGCTTGCCGGCATCGTCGAGCACGCGCGCGGCGATGCCCGGGTGGTTCCGCTCGAGGGAAGCGATGACCTCGGCGAGGGTGGCGCCCTCGGCGGGGACCTCGGCCTGCCCCCCGGTGTAGGTGCGCAGGATGGTGGGGATGCGGACGGAAACGCTCATGGTGACGTCACCTCATGGGTCGGTGAAGGAGTGCGGGCTACGAGCTGCGGGCTGTGAGCTGCGAGCTACTGCTTGCAAAGCCCGGCGGTGCGGGCTACGAGCTACTGCTCGCAAAGCCCGGCGGCGCGGAACGCCTCGAGCGACGGCCGGATCGTCGCCGTCGGCCCGGCCGCCACGGCGTCGAGCGTCTTGAGCCCGTCCCCGGTGTTGAGCACGACCGTGGTCAGCGCCGGGTCGAGCACCCCGCTCTCCAGCAGCTTCCGCGTCACGCCCACCGTCACGCCGCCCGCCGTCTCGGCGAAGATGCCCTCGGTGCGCGCCAGCAGCCTGATCGCGTCCACGATCCGCTCGTCGTCGACGTCCTCGACGGCCCCGCCCGTGCGCCGCGCGATGTCCAGCACGTACGGCCCGTCGGCCGGATTGCCGATCGCCAGGGACTTCGCGATCGTGTCGGGCTTCACCGGGCGCACCACGTCGTGCCCGTCCTTGTACGCCCGCGAGACCGGCGAGCAGCCCTGCGCCTGGGCGCCGAAGATGCGGTACGGGCGGTCCTCGACCAGCCCCAGCGCGATGAGCTCCTTCAGCCCCTTGTCGATCTTCGTCAGCTGCGACCCCGACGCGACCGGCACCACGATCTGGTCCGGCAGCCGCCAGCCCAGCTGCTCGCAGATCTCGTACGCGAGCGTCTTGGAGCCCTCGCCGTAGTACGGGCGCAGGTTGACGTTGACGAAGCCCCAGCCCTCGCCCAGCGGGTCGCCGATCAGCTCGCTGCAGAAGCGGTTGACGTCGTCGTACGTTCCCTCGATGCCCACGAGGTCGCCGCCGTAGACGGCGGCCATGACGACCTTGCCGGCCTCCAGGTCGTGCGGGATGAAGACACAGGAGCGGAAGCCCGCGCGGGCCGCCGCCGCGCCGACCGCCCCGGCGAGGTTGCCGGTCGACGAGCAGGACAGCGTGGTGAAGCCGAAGGCGCGGGCGGCCTCGACGGCGATGGCCACGACGCGGTCCTTGAAGGAGTGCGTGGGGTTGCCGGAGTCGTCCTTGACGTACAACTCCCCCGTCACGCCCAGCTCGGCGGCGAGGTTGTCGGCCTTGACGAGCCGGGTGAGGCCGGGTTCGAGGTTCGGCCGGTCCGCCACGTCGGCGGGGACGGGCAGCAGCGGCGCGTAGCGCCAGATGTTCGCCGGCCCGGACTCGATCCGGCGGCGCAGCGCCTCGGGGTCGCCGGCCGGCAGCTCGTACGCGACCTCGAGCGGACCGAAGCAGGAGGTGCAGGCGAAGGAGGGACCGAGATCGAAGCGCTCGCCGCACTCGCGGCAGGACAGCGCGACGGCGGGTCCGAAGGGGGCGGCAGAAGGTACGGAGGTACGACTTTCAACGGCTTGGACAGCCATGGAGGCGAGGCCCTTTCTCCTCATCTTCCTCGCGGCGTACGTCGCCACGAGACGGAATTGGCACCTTCCCCGCCGGGAGCCTCGCCGAATGAACGGTGAGACCGGCTGGAGGGTTGCCGGGGCTTCAACGGGCCGTGTCCCTCTGCCCCTCTGGATGAGCGGTATGGCGCTGGGCAGGGCCCAGGCATTTGTGCGCGCGACGACCCCGACATGCATCGGGCGCCTGCGTTGTTCAAGACTGTAACGGAAGGGATGGCCGCGTTGGAGGGCCGTCCCGCACCGCGAGACATGCCCCGGCGACGACCGGAACGGTCCCGCCAAGGGTCAACATGACGATCGACACCGAGGAGTCGTACACGTGCTGGAAGAGGTGGAGCGCTGGCTTGCCCGGCGGTCCTGGTCCGCCACCGACCGTCCGCTCGACCAGCTGCTCGCCGCGAAACGCGGCGCGGGCACCACCGTCAGCGTGGTGCTGCCGGCGCTCGACGAGGAGGCGACGGTCGGCGCCATCGTGGCGACGATCCGGCGTGAGCTGATGTCGGACGCCGTTCCGCTGGTGGACGAGCTGGTGGTGGTGGACTCCGGCTCCACGGACCGCACCGCCGAGGTCGCGGCGGCGGCCGGCGCCCGGGTGGTGCACCGCGACGAGATCCTCCCGCGGCTGCCCGCACTGCCCGGCAAGGGCGAGGTGCTGTGGCGGGCGCTGCTGGTCACGACCGGCGACGTCGTCTGCTTCGTGGACGCGGACCTGAAGGACTTCTCCGCCGACTTCGTCTCGGGGATCGTCGGCCCGCTGCTGACCGACCCTGACGTGCACTTCGTCAAGGCGATGTACGACCGTCCGCTCGGCGAGGCGCCGGGGCAGGGCGGCCGGGTGACGGAGCTGGTGGCCCGGCCCCTGCTCAACCTGCACTGGCCGCGGCTGGCGGGCTTCGTCCAGCCGCTCGGCGGCGAGTACGCCGCCCGCCGCGAGCTGCTGGAGCGGCTGCCGTTTCCGGTGGGGTACGGCGTCGAGCTGGGCCTGTTGGTGGACGCGCTGCACACGGTGGGCCTGGACGCGCTCGCCCAGGTGGACGTGGGCGTCCGGCGGCACCGGCACCAGGACGGCCGGGCCCTGGGCCGCATGGCGGCCGCGATCTACCGCACCGCCCAGCTCCGGCTGGCCCGCGGCCATCTGGTGCGCCCGGTGCTCACGCAGTTCGAGCGGACCGAGGAGGGATTCGTGCCGCGCACGTACGCGGTGGACACCGAGGAGCGGCCCCCGATGGCCGAGATACCGGAGTACGCGCAGCGGCATGCCGCGTAAGCGTACGTTTGAGCGGTTCTTCGAAGGGCAAGGCTGCCGTCATGGTCGTTGAGCACACGCACCACGCACCGGAACCGGACGCCGCGCCGATCGTCGTGGCCTCCAACCGGGGGCCCGTGTCGTACCGCCGGGGCGAGGACGGCTCGCTGCTGGCGGGGCGGGGCGGCGGCGGGCTGGTCTCGGGGCTGAGCGCCATAGGCCAGGACGCCGGCGCGGTGTGGGTGTGCGCGGCGCTCGGCGACACCGATCGCGAGGCGGCCCGGCTCGGCGGCCGGCGGCTGCCCGAGGCCGACACCGGCGGCCACCGGGTGCGGATGCTGGACATCGACCCCGCCACGTTCGCCGCCGCGTACAACGGCGTGGCCAACTCCGTGCTGTGGTTCGTCCACCACATGCTGTGGCAGACGCCGCTCGAGCCCGTCTTCGACGGGGCCTTCCGGGCCCAGTGGGAGGCGTACGAGGCGTACAACACCGCCTTCGCGGACGCCATCGCCGAGGAGGCCGCGGAGGGCGCCTCCGTCCTGGTCCAGGACTACCACCTCGTCCTCGTGCCCGGCCTGCTCCGCGCCCGCCGCCCCGACCTGCGCATCGGCCACTTCTCCCACACCCCCTGGGCCCCGCCGGACTACTACCGCCTGCTGCCGGACGACGTCGCCGGGCAGGTCCTGCGCGGCATCCTGGGCGGCGACCGCGCCGGATTCCTGACCCGGCGCTGGGCGGAGGCCTTCGCCGCGTCCTGCGAGGTCGTGCTGCCGGGCGCGGAGGTGACGCGCGAGGACGGGGTCGCCACGTCGGTGACCTTCGAGGGGCGGACGACCCGGCTCGGCGTCCACGGACTGGGCGCGGACGCGGAATTCCTGCGGGAGCGGGCGCACCGCCCGGACGTCGAGGAGCGGCTGGCGGCGCTGCGGCGGCAGATCGGCCCGGGCCGCCGGACGATCGTGCGCGTGGACCGCACCGAGCTGTCGAAGAACATCGTCCGCGGCCTGCTCGCCTACCGCCGCCTGCTGGAGGACCACCCCCACTGGCAGGGCGAGGTCGTGCACATCGCGTTCGCCTACCCCTCCCGGCAGGACCTCGCGGTCTACCGCTCGTACATGGCCGAGGTCGGCCGGGTCGCCCACGAGATCAACACCACGTTCGGCACGGCGGACTGGACGCCGGTCGCCCTGCAGATGGAGGACGACTTCCCCCGCTCGCTGGCCGCCTACCGGCTGGCCGACGTGGCCCTGGTCAACCCGATCCGCGACGGCATGAACCTGGTCGCCAAGGAGGTCCCCGTCGTCTCCGACCACGGCTGCGCGCTGGTGCTCTCGCGCGAGGCGGGCGCGGCGGCCGAGCTGGGCGAGGACGCCCTGATGGTCAACCCCTTCGACGTGGCGGACACCGCCCGCGCGCTGAACGCCGCCCTGCTGATGGACCCCGCCGAGCGCCTGGAGCGCACGAAGCGGCTGGCCGCCGCGGCGACGGCGCTGCCTCCGGCCCGGTGGTTCGTGGACCAGCTGCGCGCGCTGTGACGGGTGGGCCCGCCGCTCCGGCGGGCCCCGCACAGGCCGCGGCGCGGGTGAAAGTCGCAGGAGAAAGGCGCAGGTGAAAGCGGTCAGCCGAGCTTGTCGGCCAGGGCGGACAGCAGGCCCACCACGCCCGCCGGCCCGTCCACGACGAGGTCGGCCCGTTCGGCGAGCGCGGTGACCTCGGCGCTGCCGCTGCACACGAGCGTGCCGGGCACGCCCTCGGCGCGCAGCTTCTCCACCGCGGCGAAGGCGGCGAGGTCACCGAGGTCGTCGCCGGCGTAGAGGACGGATCCGGCGCCGGACTCGCGGACGTACGCGGCGAGGGCGACGCCCTTGTCCATGCCCGGCGGGCGCAGCTCCAGCACCAGCCGCCCGGGCTCGACGATCAGGCCGTGCCGGGCGGCGAGGCCGGCGAGCGGGGCCCGCAGGGCCTCGAAGGCGCGCTCGGGGTCGTCGGCACGCCGAGTGTGGACGGCGACGGCCCGGCCCTTGTCCTCGACCCAGGTGCCGTGCCAGGCGCCCGAGTCGTCGAGCACGCCGGGGAGTTCCGCGCGGACGGCGGCGACGCCGGGGTGCGGGGCGGGGGCGCGCACGGTGCCCGTCACGGCGTCCCAGCGCTCGGCGCCGTAGTGGCCGAGGACGACGAGGCGCTCCAGCCCGGGGGCTCCGGCGAACCCGCCGAGGCGCACCGCGGCCCCGGCCGGGCGGCCCGTGATCACGGCGGCGGAGCCCAGGCGCGGCGCCAGCCGGGCGAGGGCCTGGACGGCGCCGGGGTGGGCGCGGGCCCGTTCCGGGTCCGGGACGATGGCGGCGAGGGTGCCGTCGAAGTCGAGTGCGACGACCGCCCGTTCGGGTCGCGCGAGCAGCGCGGCCAGTCCGTCGCGGCCGGCGGCGGTCACGGGTTCCGGGAGGGGGTGGCTGCCCATACGGCCGACCCTACCGGGGCGTCCGCCGCCGGGACGGGCAGTTGTACGGGTTCGCGACGCCGGCCCGGATCTCGGCCGGCCCGGATCTCAGCCGGCCCGGATCTCAGCGGCGCGCGCGCCGCTCGTCCCGCAGCCGCCGCAGCCGGTTGACCGTGACGGGGTCGTGGGCGAGGGCGCGCGGGTCGTCGAGGAGGGCGTTGAGCAGCTGGTAGTAGCGGGTCGGGGTGATGCCGAGGCGCTCGCGGACGGCGCGTTCCTTGGCGCCGGGGCCGGGCCAGGACTGCCGCTCGAGGGCGAGCACGGCACGGTCCGCCTCGGGCAGCCCGCCGGACCCGGCGTCGGCCGGGGCCTCGGCCCCGGCCTCGTACTCGGCCTCATGTCCGGCCTCGTCCTCGTGCCCGTGCTCGGCCTCATGCTCGGGCTCGTCCTCATGCCCGTGCCCGGGCTCGCGCTCGTCCTCGCGCCCGGGCTCGTCCTGTGCCATACCGGCCAACCTAGCGGTCCGAGCGGTCCGCGAGCTCGGTGGCGTTCGCCTCGCGCTGGATCTCGCCGAGCACGGCGGCGGGGTCGCCGCCCTTCTGCACGGCCGCGCCGATCTTCTCCTTGACGGTCTTGCTGACCGAGGCCCAGGAGGTCTTGCTGACCGGGTAGAGCTCGGCGGCCTGGCGCAGCGGCTTGAGGAACTGCCACAGGTCGCTGTTGGCGCGGCTCTCCTCCATCGCGTCGGCGGCGCTGGTGGTCACCGGCAGCAGCTTGTACTGCGTGGTGAACGACAGCACGTTGTCCTTGCTGAAGATGAAGTCGAGGAAGGTGCCGATCTCGTCGCGGTGGCCGTTCTTCTTGAACGCCATGATCCAGTCGGCGACGCCCATGGTCGACTTGGAGGGGCCCTTGATGCCCGGCAGCGGCGCCATGTCGAACTCGATGTGGCCGGCCTGGGCCTGCTGCATCAGGGTGGGGTGGCCGTTGAGCATGCCGACCTCGCCCTTGCAGAAGGCGTCGAAGACGTCCTGCCGGTTGGTGCGCGCGGGGTTGCCGGGACCGGTGAGGCCCTGGCCGACCATCTCGTCGCGCAGCCAGGTGAAGGCCTTGACGTTCTCCGGCGAGTCGATCAGGTAGGAGCCGTTCTGGTCGGTGTAGCCACCGCCCGCGCTCAGCATCCACATCATCGTCTCGGCGGGCGCTTCCTCGGGGCCCAGCGGCAGGCCGAAAGGTATCTTCACGCCGATGGCGTGGAGCTTCTTCGCGGCGGACTGGATCTCGTCCCAGTTCTCCGGCGCCTTGGCGATGCCGGCCTTGGCGAACAGCTTCTTGTTGAAGAAGAGCAGGCGGGTGCTGGAGACGAACGGGATGCCGTACTGCACCCGGTGCACCTCGCCGGCCTTGGCGAGGGAGGCGATGATGTCGGCCTGGGTGGGGATGGAGAGCATCTGGTCGGCGCTGTAGAGCTTGCCGGCCGCGGCGAAGTCGGCGTACGCGCCGATCTGCGCGAGGTCGGGGGCCTTGCCCTTGGCCACCATGTCGGCGACCCGCTTGTCGACCTCGGTCCAGCTGTAGACCTCGACGTCTACCTTGATCTTGCTGTGCTGCTTCTGGAACTCACGGACCAGGCCCTCCCAGTACTTCCGGGAGCTGTTGGCTTCCTTGTCGCCGTAGTCGGCGGCCACGAGCTTCAGCCGCGTGTCGCCACCGGGGGTGTCGGCCCCGCACCCGGTCAGCACCGGTGCCAACGCCGTCGTGGCGGCTCCCGCCGCCGTCATGCCCAAGAACCGCCGCCGCTGCACTACTGCTACCCACCTTGTGGTTCGTGTGTTCGTCCCGTGGAGACCGTGAGTCTCTCCCGCGCGCCACCTTACGGTCTACGGCGACGGGGTTGCGCTTCGGTATCGCCGTAGGGCTCTTCCCCCAGGTCACAGGCGACTGCTATGCACGGGGCGACCGCTTTCGTCGCACGACCGCACCGCGAGGAGCACCCAGCGCATGAAGCCGTCCCCTTCTCCGGCCCCCTCCCCGTCCCCCTCTCCGGCCCCTTCCTCCTCCCCCCCTGACCGCCCGGGAGCTGGCCACCCAGCCCGGCAGCTGGCGCCGCGCCGCCGAGGCCGCGGCGAGCGCCCCGGGGCTGCCGCGCCCGGACGAACGGGTCGCCGTGACCGGCTGCGGCACGTCGTGGTTCATGGCGCAGGCCTACGCGGCGCTGCGCGAGGCGTCCGGGCAGGGCGAGACGGACGCCTTCCCCGCCTCGGAGTTCCCGGTCTCGCGCACGTACGACCGGCTCGTGGTGATCACCCGGTCCGGGACGACGACCGAGGTGCTCGACCTGGTCGGCGAGGTGCGCGAGCGGTGGGAGGTGCTGGCGCTGACCGCCGACCCCGCGACGCCCGTGATGCGGGCGGCGGACGACGTGGCGGTGCTGGACTGGGCGGACGAGGAGTCCGTCGTGCAGACGCGCTTCGCGACCACCGCGCTCGCCTTCCTCCGCGCGGGCCTGGAGAGGGACGGCCGGCTGCCGGCGGGGGTGCGGACGGTGGCCGAGGCGGCGACGGACGCCGAGCGCGCGCTCGCCGAGCCGCTGCCGGCCGCCGCGCTCGCCGCCGAGCAGTGGACGTTCCTGGGCGCCGGCTGGGCGTACGGGCTCGCGCAGGAGGCGGCCCTGAAGATGCGCGAGGCGGCGGGGGCGTGGACGGAGGCGTACCCGGCGATGGAGTACCGCCACGGCCCGATAGCGGTCAGCGCGCCGGGCCGGGTGACCTGGGCGTTCGGCCCGCTGCCGGACGGGCTTGCGGACGACGTCGCGAAGGCGGGCGGGACGCTGGTCGGCGGCACGCCGGCCGGGGGCACTCCGGTCGGCGGGGGTGCCGACGACGGCGAGGACCCGATGGCGTCGCTGGTCCGCGCCCAGCGCCTGGCGGTGGCCATCGCCGAGGCCCGGGGCCTGAACCCGGACGCGCCCCGGAACCTGACCCGCAGCGTGATCCTCACCCCCTAGCGCCCTGCGCCGCGCCACGCACCGGCGAGTGGACTAGACCTTTCGCACCCCGACGGGCGAAACTACCGGGGTGAAACACGTCATCGCCCTCGATGTGGGCGGAACCGGAATCAAGGCCGCCCTCGTCGGCGCCGACGGCGCGCTCCTGCACGAGGCGCGCCGCCCGACCGGCCGTGACCGGGGCCCCGACGCCGTCGTGGCCGGCATCCTCGACTTCGCGGCCGAGCTCCAGGCGCTCGGCCGCGAGCGCTTCGGCACCGCCGCCCGCGCCGCCGGCGCGGCCGTCCCCGGCATCGTGGACGCCGCCGCCGGCACGGCGGTCTACTCCGCCAACCTCGGCTGGCGCGACCTGCCCCTGCGGGACCTCCTCGCCGCCCGGCTCGGCGGCATACCCGTGGCGCTGGGCCACGACGTGCGCACCGGCGGCGTGGCCGAGGGCCGGATCGGCGCCGGCAAGGGCGCCGACCGCTTCCTGTTCGTCCCGCTGGGCACCGGCATAGCGGGCGCCATCGGCATCGACGGCCGCATCGAGGAAGGCGCCCACGGCTACGCGGGCGAGATCGGCCACATCGTCGTACGCCCCGGCCCGGACGGCGTCGCCTGCGGCTGCGGCGGCCGCGGCTGCCTGGAGACGCTCGCCTCCGCCTCCGCCGTCTCCCGCGCCTGGGCGGCGGCGAGCGGCGACGCCCACGCCGACGCCGCCGACTGCGCCCGGGCCGTCGAGTCCGGCGACCCGCGCGCCCGCGCGGTCTGGCAGCACGCCATCGACGCCCTCGCCGACGGCCTGGTCATCGCCGTCAGCCTGCTGGACCCGCGCACGCTGATCATCGGCGGCGGGCTCGCCGAGGCCGGCGAGACGCTGTTCGCGCCGCTGCGCGCGGCGGTCGCGGAACGCGTCACCTTCCGCAAGCTCCCCCACATCGTCCCCGCGGCCCTCGGGGACGCCGCCGGCTGCCTGGGCGCGGGCCTGCTCGCCTGGGACCTTCTCGCCACGCGCACGACAGCCCCGCGCACGACGGCCACGCACACAACGGAGGTATCCCCCTGATGGTCGAACGAACGGTTCTCGCCGGCGCCCGCGTGGTGCTGCCGACCGGCGTGGCGGAAGGGGGCCGCGTCACGATCGAGGGCGGGCGCATCGCGCACGACGCGCCGGCGGAGGCCCCCACGCTGGACCTCACCGGCCACACGATCGTCCCCGGCTTCGTCGACACCCACGTGCACGGCGGCGGCGGGGCGTCCTTCTCCGCCGGTACGGCCGAGGAGGCGCTCACCGCGATCCGTACGCACCGCGCGCACGGCACCACCACGATGATCGCCTCCACCGTCACCGGTGACCTGGACGACCTCGCCCGGCAGGCGGCGGTCCTCTCCGAACTGGCCGAGCAGGGCGACCTCGCGGGCATCCACTTCGAGGGCCCGTTCATCTCCCCCCACCGCTGCGGCGCCCACCAGCCGGGCCTCCTGCGCGACCCGGACCCGGCGGACGTGCGCAAGCTCGTCGACGCGGCGCGCGGCACGGCCCGCATGATGACGCTCGCCCCGGAGCTGCCCGGCGGCCTGGACTCCGTCCGCATGCTCGCCGACCACGGCGTGATCGCCGCCGTCGGCCACACCGACTCCACCTACGAGGCGACCCTCGAGGCCATCGACGCCGGCGCGACCGTCGCCACCCACCTCTTCAACGCCATGCCCGCGCTCCAGCACCGCGCCCCCGGCCCCATCGCGGCCCTGCTGGAGGACGAGCGCGTCACCGTCGAGCTCATCAACGACGGCACCCACCTCCACCCCTCCGTCCTGGAGCTGGCGTTCGCCCGGGCCGGCGCCGACCGGGTCGCGTTCATCACCGACGCGATGGGCGCGGCCGGTATGAACGACGGCATGTACTTCCTCGGCCCCATGGGCGTGGAGGTCAAGGACGGCGTGGCCCGCATCGCCGACGGCCCGACGGCCGGCTCGATCGCCGGCTCGACGCTCACCCTGGACACGGCCTTCAAGCGCGCCGTGACCGTCGACCGGCTCCCGCTCGAGGACGCGGTACGAGCGCTGTCCACCACTCCCGCGCGCCTCCTCGGCCTGTCCGACCGCATCGGCTCGCTGGAGCCGGGCAAGGACGCCGACCTGGTCGTCCTCGACGACTCGTACGACCTGGTGGGCGTCATGCGCAAGGGCGAATGGCTGGTCGGTCCCGAAGTGCGGTGATTGTCCCCCGATTTGGGGCACGGCGGCAGGTCCGGAGGTCTGGGCCTGCCGCCGCTGTTTTGGCATGATCGCTGGCGCGGTCCGTCCCGTGGCCCCAACTCCCCCGGTCGAGAAAAGAGGCGCCGATGATCCTCACGGTCACCCTCAACGCCGCGCTCGATCTCACCTACCGCGTACCGCACCTGCGCCCACAGGCCGAGCACCGCGTCCCGCCCGCCGTCGAACGCCCCGGCGGCAAAGGCCTGAACGTCGCCCGCGTCCTGGCCTCACTGGGCCACGAGACCGTGGCCACCGGCCTCGCCGGCGGCGCGACCGGAGAGACCGTCCGCACACTGCTCGCCGAGACCACCGTCACCGACGAGTTCGTCCGCATCACCGGCCCCACCCGCCGCACGGTCGCCGTCGTCGACGCCTCGGCCGGCGACACCACCCGGCTCAACGAGACCGGCCCCGACGTCACCCCCGCCGAATGGGCCGCCTTCGACGACCGCTACACCCATCTCCTGCGCGACGCCCGGGCCGTGGCCCTGTGCGGCAGCCTCCCGCCGGGCGTTCCCGTAGGGGCGTACGCCCACCTCGTACGCGCCGCCCGCGCCCGGCGCATACCGGTGCTGCTGGACACCAGCGGCGAACCGCTGCGCCGCGGCATCGCCGCCCGCCCCGACGTCGTCAAGCCCAACGCCGCCGAACTCGCCGCCCTCACCGGCACCACCGACCCCCTGCGCGCCGCCGTCGCCGCCCGCCGCCGGGGCGCCCACGCCGTCGCCGCGTCCCTGGGCCCCGACGGCATGCTTGCCCTCACCCCCGACGGCACCTGGCGCGCCACCCCGCCGAAGCCCTTGCCGGGCAACCCGACGGGGGCGGGCGACTCGGCGGTGGCGGGCCTGCTCTCGGGCTGGGCCGAAGGCCTTGCCTGGCCCGAACGCCTGGCCCGGGCCGTGGCCTTGTCGGCGGCGACGGTGGCCGCACCGGCGGCGGGCGAGTACGACGCGACGATGTACGAGAGGCTGCTGGGGCAGGTGAAGGTCAGCCCTCTCAGCCCGTCCGGCGCCTGACCATTCAGCCCGTCCGGCGCTTGAGGACACAGCAGGCCCGTCCGGCGTTTGAGGACACAGCAGGCCCGCAGGCCCACCCCGGTCACGGCCCCCACCCAGCCCGTCCGGCGTTTGAGGACAAAGGGGGTCCGGGGCACAGCCCCGGTTACGGGAAGGGGCGGGGTGGGGGAAAGAACCCTCATGCCACTCACCCGCACCGCAGACCTCATGAACACAGGCGCAGCCGTCGCGGCCTTCAACGTCATCACCCTCGAACACGCCGAGGCCATCGCCACCGGAGCCGAAGCCGCAGGCGCCCCGGCCATCCTCCAGATCTCCGAGAACGCCGTCCGCTTCCACGGCGGCGACCTCGCCCCCCTCGCCGCCGCCACGGCCGCAGTGGCCCGCGCCTCGAGCGCCCGCCTCGCGCTCCACCTCGACCACGTCGAGAGCACGGACCTGCTGCACGCCGCGTCGGCGCACGACTTCGGCTCGGTGATGTTCGACGCGTCGAAGCTCCCGTACGGGGACAACGTCAAGGCCACGGCGGCGGCGGTCCGTTGGGGCCACGAACGCGGCATCTGGGTCGAGGCGGAACTGGGCCGCATCGGCGGCAAGGCGGGCGACGCCCACACCCCGGGCGTACGCACGGACCCGGCCGAGGCGGCGGCCTACGTCGCGGACACGGGCGTCGACGCCCTGGCCGTGGCGGTCGGCAGCACCCACGCGATGACCGAGCGCACGGCCACCCTCGACCACGCCCTGATCACCGCCCTACGCGAGGCGGCCGGCGTACCGCTCGTCCTCCACGGCTCCTCGGGCGTACCCGAGGCCGAGCTCCGGCGCGCGGTGGCGGCCGGCATGACGAAGATCAACGTCGGTACGGCCCTGAACACGGCGTACACGACGGCGGTGAGGACCTACCTCGACACCCACCCCACCACGGTCGACCCGCGCAGGTACCTGGTCCCTGCGCGGGAGGCGATGGCGGAGACGGTGGCGGCGTTCCTACGGGCCGTCAGCCCGGGGTGACCCACACCTGGTCGAGGTGAACGTCACACTTGTTGCCGGGCTCGCAGGAGAGCTTGATGGTGTTGGTGCCCTTGTTCAACTTCACGTTGGACCAAGTCGTCTGCCACCCCTCCCACTCGCCATCCTTCAGCCCACCAAAGTTGTGCAATCGGATGGCTCGAGTGTCGCCCTTGCCATTGGCGCCAATGGTGAGCTCAGCATCCTTGCCCGGAACGCCGTAGTGGACGTACAGCCGGTATTGACGAGTTTCATCGACGTCAACCGTCCACTCGACGGCGGCACCCACTTGGTTCATGCCGGCGATGTAAGTGCCATCCGCAGCATCCGCGCCCTTCACGATCTTCTCCGTGGTGGCGCCTCCGCTCAGCCGCAGGCTGGCCGCGTCGCGCTTCTTCTGCCCGTTGGCGGAAGGATTCTTGGCGGGGTCGTCCTTCTTTTCCTTTTCCTTCTTCTTCTCGGAGTCGTCGGGCTTGCCCGAGTCGTCCGTGACGACCTTGCCGCTGTCACCGCCGGCGTTGGTGCCCTTGTCGTCCGAGCTGTTGGTCATGACCGCCACGCCGATGCCGCCGGCGACGACCGCGACAACGGCTATCGCCGCTATCAGCAGCCCGCGGCGCTTGGGCCGGTCGGACGCGCCGTGGCCGCCGTGGGAGCCGCGGCCGGTGCCCGCGCCCGCGCCGGCGCCCGGGCCGGAGGGGGCGGGTGCGCCGCCCGGCAGGGTCTCGGGGGCGGAGTAGTGGGGGTGCTGCGGCTGCTGGGCGCGCTGCGCGGCGGGCTGCTGGCCGTACTGACGGGAGCCGACCGGGCGTACCTGGTTGTACGACGTGCGCGGGACACCCGGCTGGCGGGCGGCGGTCTGCTGCTGGCCGCCCTCGGTGGCCCCGTCGCCGCCTTCCGAGCGGTACAGGTAGCCGAACGGGTCGTCGTTCTCCGGCGTACCGGTGCCGTTGTTACCGGCCGTCATCCCCTGTCACTCCCCACATGGTGTGCCCATCGGCGCCCACGCTCCTATGCGCCGAAACCGTGGCTTTCGAGGCCGGGGCGGCGACCACGGTCGGCGGCGGTGCCGCATCGGCGCAGCCTACCCCGAGCCGACGGGATCACGCCGTGGTCCAGACCTCACGAAGAGGTGCAAACCAGCCCTCACCCGGCGCGTCTGCCCGCCTTCGCACGCGACCGTTTCTCTATGTACATCCGCTGGTCGGCGGAGTGCAGCACCTCGTCGGCGGACATTCCGCAACCGGCCCAGCCGATTCCGAAACTCGCCCCCACCCGGACGGCCCGCCCGTCGACCCTTATGGGTGGAATGATCGCATTGCGCAGCCGGGCCGCGAGATCCTCGGCGTCGGCCTGGCCCAGGCCGTCGGCCAGCACCACGAACTCGTCGCCGCCGAGACGCGCCACCGTGTCGCCGTCGCGGACGCCGTTGCTCAGCCGGTGGGCCACCTCGATCAGGACGGCGTCGCCGGTGTGGTGCCCGAAGCGGTCGTTGATCGACTTGAAGCCGTCGAGGTCGCAGAAGAGGACGGCCAGCCCCTTGGCGCCGTCGTCGGCGCCCTCGTCGGGGGCGATGGTGTGCTCGTGGTGGTCGTACGCCCCCGTGGTCATCCCGGGCAGGCTTCCGAAGTCGTCCGGCACGAAGTCGGGACCGGTGTCGGAGCCGAAGCCGTGCCCGTGCGGTACGGGGCCGTGCCCGTGCGGTACGGGCTCGCCGACGCGGCCGAGGGCGTGGGCGGCGTGTCCGGCGTGGGCGTGCCCGGCGAAGGCGGCCACGCCCGCGGCGCTCTCCACCTCCGCGAAGGCGTCCAGGTGGCCGTACGGGCCGACGGCCGCCGTGGCGTGCGCCTCGCTGCCGGGCGGGCGGGCGCACAGCCGGCTGCTGAGGCGGGAGCGCAGCTCGGCGCTGTTGGGCAGGCCGGTCAGGGAGTCGTGGCTGGCGCGGTGGGCGAGCTGCAGCTCGTGCCGCTTGCGCTCCTCGATGTCCTCGACGTGGGTGAGCAGGAAGCGCGGCCCGTCGGCGGCGTCGGCGACCACGGAGTTGCGCAGCGAGACCCAGACGAACGTGCCGTCGCGGCGGGCCAGGCGCAGCTCCGCGCGCCCGCCCTCGGCCGAGGTGCGCAGGAGGGTGCCGACGTCCTCGGGGTGGACCAGGTCGGAGAACGAGTAGCGGCGCATCTGGGACGCCGAGCGGCCGAGCAGCCGGCACAGGGCGTCATTGGTGCGGTGCAGCCGGCCGTGCTGGTCGCCGCCCAGTTCGGCGATGGCCATGCCGCTGGGCGCGTACTCGAAGGCCTGGCGAAAGCTTTCCTCGCTGGCACGCAGCGCCTGCTGTTCCCGCTCGAGTCGGACCAGGGCGCGTTGCATGTTTGCGCGTAGACGAGCGTTACTGATCGCAATCGCGGCCTGCGACGCATACATCTGGAGAGCCTCGCGGCCCCAGGCCCCCGGCCTGCGGCCGTTGGTCGGTTTATCGACCGAGATCACGCCGAGCAGCTCTCCGCCGGACGGCCCGGTCGTGTACATCGGGGCGAACAGGCGGTCCATCGGATGCCACTCGTGGACGAAGCGCGGGGCGCTGCCGCCGGTGTGCCACTGAGGCACGTCGTCGTCGTCGAGGACCCAGCCCTCGGTGTACGGAATGAACCGCAGGTCGCCCCAGTGCTCGCCCATCGCCAGGCGCCGCTCCCAGGACACCCGGGAGCCCACCCGGCCCGCCATCAGGGCCTCGGCGCTGGCGCTTCCCGCCACCGCCGCCACGACCAGATCACCGTCCGGTCGTACGAGATTCACGGCCGAGAGCTCATAGCCGAGCCCGGTCACGATGCCGTCCGCGACGGTCTGCAGCGTGTCCGCGAGGCTGCGCGCGGTGTTCAGTTCCGCGATCGCCCGGTGCACCTGTCGCAAGGTCGCCAGGCGGACGTACGGCTCCGACTCGGTCTCCATAGCTCGCTCTCCCCCGAGACCTCGACAGCAACTCCAGGCTTCTTGTTCGTCCGTTTACCGGGCCACTGAATCACAGCGAGCTGACCACTCGGTACACAGGGTCAACAATTACCGCCCTCTGTGACTCATGTCACATGATGTGATGGTGTTCCAATACTGGCGTTCGACTGCAGCTCTATGCTTCCTGAACGCAAATCCGGCGGCCTGCGGATGTCACTTCCGGGGCGATTTCCTGATCCATTCGCAGCAGTTCGACGGCGCTTTACCGGCGGTTCCCAGCCGCTTTCCCGCTGCTTTCCGGGGCCTTCTTGGCCTCCTCGCGACCGCTCGGCCCGGCTTCCCGATCATTTCCGCAGGTAACGGACGCCTCGCCGCGCTCCGCCGCCGTACGGTGCCTGGACCTAGGACCCGTCTGGTCCCCCAGCCCGATGCGGGCCGCACCCGGGTGCGGCTAGCGTGCTGAGCGTGTTGCAGACGACTTCGCCCACAGAGACCGGCATAGCTCATCCTGAAGGGGTGACCGCCGACGAATTCCGTGCCGCCCTCGCCCGCCTCGCCGCGGGCGTCGTGCTGGTGACCGCGCACGACCCCGAGGACGGTCCGCGCGGCGAGGACGTCGGCATGACGGCCACCGCCTTCCTGTCCGTCTCCCTCGACCCGCCGCTGGTCATGGTGAGCGTCCGCGACGGCTCCCGCATGGACGACCTCCTCGAGCGCCAGGAGCTGTGGGGCGTCTCGGTGCTCTCCGAGAGCCAGCGCCACATCGCGGGCCGCTTCGCCATGAAGGGCCGCATCAGCGACCGGCTGCTCTTCGAGGACATCCCCTACGAGCGCGGCAAGGAGACGGACGCGCCGCTGGTGCGGGGTGCGCTGTCGGTGCTGGAGTGCCGGACCGAGCAGCGGGTGGCGGCCGGGGACCACACGCTCGTCATCGGCCGGGTGCTGCGGGCGGACACGCCCAGCACGGAGAGCGGTCCGCTGACGTACTTCCGGGGGCGGT
>NZ_JAFMOF010000010.1 GCF_017349075.1 Streptomyces triculaminicus
CACCTCAACCGCTCCGCCACCACCGACCTGACGCCGGTACGCGACCTGTCCGTCGAAGTCCCTGCGCGTCACCCTCGGCACCGGCGATCTGACCCCGCTCGCCGGCCATCCCCACCTCGCCTCCCTCGACCTGACCACCGCCGCCACGGCCGACCTCACGCCGTTGCGCACCGTCCCCCACCTGCGCGGCGGACTCGACCTGTCCCGGGTCGACGTCCTCGACCCGGCCGTTCTGGCCGACCTGACGGAGCTTCGCTACCTCTCCCTGACCGGACGCCAGTGGACCGCCCTGCTCGACAAGGGCGGAGTGCCCCCCCGCCCTCACCGCCGCCTGCCTGGCCGACGCGGACGCCACCCTTGACGACGCCCTCGCCTGGGCGGCCCGCCTCGGCCTCGACACGGAGAACGCCCTCCGGGCCACCGGCAACCTCAAGACCGTCGACGGGTGAAAGGCGCTGCCCTGCCGGGGTCCTCCGGCCGACCGGAGGTCAGGGTGCCGGCACCTCGCCGGGTGTGAAGGCGGCCGAACCGTCGAAGACGAAGAGGTCGCCGCCGGGTGCGACGTGCGCGGCCGGGAACGCCTTGCGGAAGGCGGCACCGGCCGGTTCGGCGAGCTTCAGGTTCATCGCCCGGGCCCGGGCCGCCTGATGGTCGACGGTCACGTGCGACGGGCTGATGCCATAGGTCAGGAAGGTGACGGACGAGCGCGCGCCGCCGTCGACCGCGATGTCCGCGGTCGTGGTGCGGCTGGGTACACGGATGCGCAGCCCGGTCACGTCGAGCCGGTGCCCGCCGGCCGACAGCCGCATACCGCCTTTCAGTGGAATCTCGCCGCTCATCAGGTCCATGGAGAGGTTGCCCTTGCCCGGAAGGGCCACACAGCCCTCCTTCTCCGCCGCGCCCTGGGTGCCTGTCAGGGCGAGTCCCGTGTTCTTGGCGAGGCAGAACGTGCCCGATCCGGTCACGGGGAGTGCCGGGCCCACCAGCGCCACGCCGAGGGCGCTCAGTGCGGTCGCTGAGAGGAGGGAGAGGGTCAGCAGCCTTTTTCGCTTCTTCAGCGTCGTGAGAGTCGCCATGGGCTGTCCAACGACGCCAGCGCCGTCGCGTCGCCCTCCGGTGTCGCCGATCACCCGCAATGGTGACGGGCGTCGTCGGACCAACTATCAGGACGCTCAAGGCGTTTCGAAGACGAGGACGGCGTTCTGCCCTCCGAAGCCGAACGCGTTGGACAGCGCGGAGGTGGCCCTGACGGGCCGGGGGGCCGCCGTCACCACGTCGAGGTCGCAGTCAGGGTCCGGCTCGTCGTGGTTGGCGGTGGGGGGTACCAGCCCGTGCCGCAGGGAGAGGACCGTGCAGGCCGCCTCGATCGCGCCCGCCCCGCCGAGTGCGTGGCCGACGATGCTCTTGACGGCCGTCACCGGGGGCGGCGTACCGAAGACACGACGCAACGCCCGGGCCTCCGCGAGGTCATTGAGGACGGTACCCGTGCCGTGCGCGTTCACGTGACCGATGTCGCGGGGGGCCAGTCCCGCGTCCGCGAGGGCGGCGCGTATCGCCGCCTCCGCGCCCCGCCCCTGCGGGTGGGGCGCGGTGATGTGGTGGGCGTCGGACGAGGCGCCGTAGCCCGTCAGGCGGGCGTGGAGGGTGGCGCCGCGCGCGGTGGCGTGCTCGGGGCGTTCCAGGATCAGCATGCCGGCGCCCTCGCCGAGGACGAAGCCGTCCCGGCCGGCGGCGAACGGCCGACACGCGCCCGCTGGATCGTCGGTGCGCCGGGAGAGCGCGCCCATCTGGGCGAAGCAGGTGGCGACGATGGGCACCGCCGGGGCCTCGCTGCCCCCGGCGACGACGACGTCGCACGTTCCCGACCGGACGAGGTCGCGTGCGACGCCGATCGCCGTGGCGCCGGCGGCGCAGGCCGTGCTGACGGCGAATCCGGGCCCTTGCGCGCCGAACCGGATGGCGATCTCGGCCGCCGCCATGTTGGGCACCGTGCGGGGCAGGAGGAAGGGCGAGACGTCCTCGGGCCGCCCGGCCGCGAGGCTGGCGAAGTGCGGGGCCCAGCTCTCGGTGCTGCCCGTGCTCACCCCGATCACCACGCCCACCCGGGACGGATCCCACTCGGCGGGGGAGAGAGCGGCGTCGGCGAGCGCCTCCCGCGCCGCGACCAGCGCCATCTGGGTGAACCTGTCGGTCCGCAGGACCACCCGGTGACCGAGCGCTTCGACGGCCCCGAACTCGCCCACCGGGCAGCAGATGTCCACCAGCGCCCCGCTCAGCCGCTCGTCGGCGACGGCGGTGGGCACACCGGAGCACAGCCCCCGCCACGTGGCGGCCGTGCCGGTGCCGCACGGCGTGACCAGGCCCAGGCCCGTGACCGCGACGTCCCGTTCCCGGCCTCTCACGCCACGGGCCCGGGACCGGCCGCCGGGGCGGCGGCCCGGCGGGCCGCGTCCAGCCGGTCGGCTGCCTCCCGAAGCGTGCTGCCGGCCCGCACGTCCTCCAGCGCCAGGCCGTGCGCCTTGCGTACGAGTACGGCCATCTCGCCGAGGTCGAGGGAGTCCATGCCGAGGTCGGTGAACGTGGTGTCCTCGGTCAGTTCCGCGGCGGGCACGGCGAAGCGGTCGCGGAGGAAGCCGGTGAGCAGGGCATAGGCGTCGGTCACGAACTCAGAGCCTTCCGGAGGTAGTCGCGGGTGACGGGCGGGGGAGGTGCCGGCAGGGGCGCGACGGTGTCCAGACGGGTGCGGTCGAAGCGCACGGCCGAGGCCGCGTAGCGGTGGAAGCCGGCCGTCAGCTCGGCGAACCGGGCGTCGAGGGGCCGGGGGTCCGCCGTCAGCCGCACCGACAGGTCCGGGCAGACGTCGCTCATCGCCTCCAGCACGTCGGTGACGGGTGTGTCGACAGCGTGGACGACGTGGTACGTGTCGCAGGCGTGCCCGGGCGGGGCGGCCGCGACGGCGGCCATGGCCCGCGCGGCGTAAGTGGCCGGCAGCAGGTTCGTGGTTGCCGCCGACGAACCCGCCAGGCCCACCGGGGCGGGCGGGCCCGCCTCCTCCGCCAGGAGCCGCAGGCCGCGGCCGAGCACCGACAGCGGGTGGCGTGGGGTGCGCGGCGGCCGACGGCGGTCCGAGACGAGCACGCTGGGCCGGAACACGGTGACCGGCCGGCCGTGCTCCCGGGCCCAGGAGCGAACCAGCCGTTCGGCCGCGAACTTCGACTCCTCGTACGGGTTGAGGAAGCCGGCGCCGTCGTCGAGGTCTTCCTCGCGGACGAGGCCCTGCCGGGCACCGCACACGTAGGCGGTGCTCACGTGCAGCAGCCGGGCCCGTGGCGCGGCACCGGCCAGTTCCAGGACGCGCCGGGTGCCCTCCACGTTGACGTGGCGCAGCAGCGACGGGTCGGCGGTCATGGTGGTCAGGGCGGCGCAGTGCCAGATCTGCCGGGCCGCTCCGGCGAGTTCACGGTGCTCGTGCCCGGACAGGCCGAGGGCCGGAGCGGACAGGTCCGCCCGCAGGAACCGGACGCGGGAGGGCAGGTCGTCGAGCAGGGCCCGTCCATCGCCGGCGGCGGCCACGGCACGCAGCAGCCGGCGCAGCGCGGACGGCGGCTCGTCGCGGACCAGGGCCGTGACCGGCTCGCCGGTGGCGAGCAGATGGGGGAGGAGGTGGGAGCCGAGGAAGCCGGTGGCCCCGGTGATGACGATCAACGGCACCTCTTCCCGTGGCACTTCTTCGCGGCGCACCGGACGGCCGGCGCACACCGGACGGCCGGCGCCCGGCGGGCCCGGCCCGGCGGACAACAGTGCGGCAAACGGTAGTACGCGGGACGGCCGGCGGGGGCGGGGCCGGGAGACGGTCACCCGGGGAGTGACGGGGGTTTGCCGCGACCATGGGCGGGCCCGCACGATGTCCCGGTTTGCAGCGCCTTTCCTCTTCTCCCGGCGCTCGCCTCTCTCTCGCATCCCCTCTCGTACCGGAGGACGGTCACCACCATGAGTACCGAGATCCAGGGCTACGGCCTCGTCGTCGATGTCCTGACCGGCAAGTTCCGGGTTCCGTCCGACCGGGTGTCGCCCGGCGCCACGCTCGCCGGGCTGGAGCTGGACTCCCTGGCGCTCGTGGAGTTCGCCCTGACCCTGACCGACCGTACCGGTGTCCGCTTCACCGGCGAGGAGGTGGGCGCGGACCTCACCCTGGGCGCCCTCGGCGAGGCCGTGGATGCCAGGCTGCGCGGCGACACCGCCACCGCGAGGTGACCGGCCGACCCGCCGTAGCGGTGACCGGCCTGGGCGCGGTGACGCCGGCCGGCACGGACGTCGGCGCCTTGTGGCGAGCGGTGTGCGAGGGCCGCTCCACGGCCACGCGCGATCCCGGACTCGCCGGCCTGCCGGTCGACTTCAGCTGCCGCGTGCCCGAACCGTTCGAGCCGACCGTGGGGCACCGTCAGCTGTGGCGACTGGACCGCTTCACCACCCTCGCCCTCGCCGCGGCCGACGAGGCCGTGCGGGACGCGGGCCTGTCCCCGGCGACGTGGGACGGGGCCCGCGTCGGCGTGGTGGTCGGCTGCGGGCTGGGCGGGGCGTGGGCCTGGGAGGCCCAGTACCGCAGGCTCGCCGAGCAGGGGCCGGAGTCCGTCTCGCCCCTGGTCGTGCCGATGGTGATCCCGAACATGGCGGCGGGCGAGATCGCGCTCGTGCTCGGTGCCCGTGGGCCCAGCGTGGTCACCGCCACGGCCTGCGCCTCCGGCGCGAGCGCGCTGGCGGTGGCGCACGGCTGGCTGACGCAGGGTCTGTGCGACGTGGTCGTCGCCGGAGGCGCGGAGTCGGGCAGCACGCCACTGATGGTGACCGGTTTCCACCGGGCCGGCGCGCTCTCGGCCCGTACGGCCGATCCGGCGGCCGCGTCCCGGCCGTTCGCTGCCGACCGCGACGGTTTTGTGATGGCCGAGGCCGCCGCCGTGCTGGTGCTGGAACGGGCTGAGGACGCACGCGCCCGGCGGGTGCGGCCCCGGGCGCTGCTCGCGGGCTGCGGGGCGGCCACGGACGCGTACCATCCCACCGCTCCCGACCCCACGGGCCGAGGTGCCGAGGCGGCGGTGCGCGCCGCGCTGGCCACGGCGGGTCTCGCCCCGGACGACATCGGTCATGTCAACGCGCACGGCACCTCCACCCCGCAGGGGGACGCCGTGGAGGCGCGGCTCATCGCCCGGGTGTTCCCGCACGGGCCGAGCGTCACCTCGGCCAAGGGCGCCCTCGGCCACGCGCTGGGGGCCGCGGGCGCGGTCGAGGCGGTGCTGACGGTGCTGAGCCTGCGGCAGGGCACCGTGCCGCCCACGGCCAACACCGACGCGCCCGACCCCGCCCTCCCGGACCTCGACCTGGTGGTGAAGGCGCCCCGCACCCAGGACGTCGTGGCCGCCGTCAGTCACTCCTTCGGCTTCGGCGGCCACAACGTCTGCCTGGCCTTCACCCGGCCCTGAACAGCCCAGCTCCGTCCCGCGCCCGGGCCTCCAGCAGCGCCGCACGCCGCTCGTCGAAGGCCCGGGCCCGCTCCCCGAGGGCCTCCAGCCACTGCCCCAGCTCGTCCTGGCACCGCCGCCCCCGAGAGCCGGCGGCCGGCATGTCGAGTGCCTTGAGCGTACGCAGCAGCGGTGCCGCCACCTCGTCGTGGAACACGCCCACGTGGAAGATCCCGCCGAGTGCCACGTCCGCCGCCAGCCGCTCGAAGTCGGGGGCGCCGTGCCCGGGCATGCGGAAGGCGCGCAGCGTGCGCGACAGCGCCTCCAGGGCCGGGCCGGGTTCGATCGACAGGGCGGCGCGGAAGAGGTCGCGGTAGAACACCATGTGGAGGTTCTCGTCCGCGGCGACGCGCGCCATCAGCCCTTCGCAGACGGGATCGCCGCTGTGCCGGCCGGCATTGCGGTGCGCCACGCGCGTCGCCAGCTCCTGCACCATCACGTACGCCAGCCCGGGCAGGACGCCGCTGTCACCGAACCGGAAACCGGTGGATACCTGGCGCATCCGGGCGCGCTCGAGCGCGACGGGGTCGACGGCGCGCGCGGCGTGCAGGTAGGCGCGGAGGGCGGCCGAGTGCCGGTCCTCCTCGGCCGTCCACCGGTGCAGCCAGGTGCCCCAGGCGCCGTCGGCCGACACTGTCGTGGCGAAGGCGTGGTGATAGCCGGGGAGATTGTCCTCGGTGAGCAGGTTGAGCACCAGCGCCCCGCGTACGGGTGCCGCCAGCGCCGACTGCTCCTCGCGCCACTCCTCGCCACCCAGCGGCCCGTCGAAGTCGCTCGCCCTGCCCCACGGCACGTACTGATGGGGGAACCACTCCCGGGAGGCGGCCAGATGCCGGTCGAGCAGGTCACCGACCATGGGCTCCAGCACGGTCAGCCAACGGACGTCGTCCCGGCCTCGGGACTTCTCGGTGTCAACGGTCACAGCGACCGAGTATGGGCCGCGGGACGGTGACGCCGGGTACGGCGTCACCCGGGGGAATGACCCGGTGCGGCCCGGTACGCCTCTTGTGGCGTGAGTGCGTGCCGGGCCGCCGTGCGTGTGGCGGCCGAGTCGGCCGCTATCGCGCCCGTGCGATCTGGGAGCGCACGAAGACGGTGGGGCCGTCGTCCGGGTGCTCGTGGGGGTAGTTGGCCGGCACGGTGAACTCGTCGACGATGCCCTGCTCGAAGACCAGGGTCATGCTGGAGCCGCCGTAGCTGAAGTAGCCGAGCTCCGGGCCGCACTCGATGAACGCCAGGCCGCGCGTGTTGACGTGCGCCTGGTAGCTCTGCGAGTGGGTGAAGGTCTCGGGATCCGGCGTCTCGTTCTCCGCGGCGCTGAACATCAGGCCGGGCACGATCTCGAGCTGCTTGATCGTTCCATCCACGGGGACGTTCCACCGGTGGAAGGAGTTGACCGAGAGGAACGCCTGGTACACATCGCCGCGGACGAACCTGTTGACGTAGTCGTCCCCGCACTCCGGCCCGCTGAGCATGGTCTCCAGCGAGTACTGCTCCTTGATCCAGAAGTCGGCCTGCCGGGCCACGTTGCGCCTGATGTTGTAGAGGTGCCGTCGTTCGGCGCGACGATGACGCCACCCGGGCCGAGCTCTGCCACACCGCCGGCCACGTCCCCGACCTCGTACGGATCAGCGACACCTCCACGGCCGACTTCGCCCGCACGGTCACCGACAACCTCACCACCACCTACGCCACCCTGCGCACATTCGCCCTGACCACCCGGCGGCTCGGCTCCCCGCCGCCGCGGTGCTGCTCGGCTCCGTCGGCGCGATGCGCGCCCACCGCTACCGCGTCGCCTACGACGCCGCCAAAGCCGGGATCGAAGCCCTGGCCCGATCCTTCACCGTGGAGCTCGGCGACCACCTGGCCGTGCGCACCTTCGCCCTCGGCCCCGTCGCCCAGTCCGCCACAACCGCCGCCGACGGAGGATCTTGTAGTTCTTCATCCTCGCGAAGGCATGTTCCACGCGGGCGCGGATCTTGCGGTGTTCTGCGTTGTCCGCCTCCTCGCCTGGCAGGAGGGGGCGTCCCTGGCGTTTGCGGTGCGGGACGATGAGTCCGGTGTTGATGTAGGCGCCGTTACCGAGCACGGTGACGCCCTGGCACTGGGCGGGCAGGCCGGAGTTCCGCCAGATGTGGGCGTCGGCCTTGTTGCCCGGAGCCGGCCGGGCGGTGGCGATCATCAGTTTTGTGTCAGCATAGATGATGACCTGCACGTTCGCGGAGAAGCGGTAGTTGCGGCTCGTGCGCCGACCTGCCGGTCACGTACCGGGATCAAGGTGCCGTCCACGATCCACAGCCGGTCCGGGGCATCGGCGGGCTGGGCGGCCGGCTCGAGTGCCAGCAGGGGCCGCAGTCGCTGGATGCCCCGGCACACGGTCGCCGGCGAGACACCGAACAGCGGCGCGAGCTGCCGCATCGTGAGGTTCGTGCGGTAGTTACACGGCCACCAGCAGCACCCGGTCCGCCAGCGGCAGACACAACGGCCGACCGCCACCGGGACCGCTTCCGCCTCGCTCCCGGACTACCCGCAACAGCCCCTCAAACTGCCGCATACGCAGCCCCGTGAACGTCTCCACTCAGACCCGATCAGCCCTCAACACCTTGGCCATACCAAGGAAATGCCCAGATCACAGCCTTCTGCAACACGCTTTAAGTGAGCATCAGCCACAGCCACGTCACCAGCCACATCAGCATCGGGGGCGCTGCGGCAACAGCGCCCCCGATCAATAAATCCAGGTGTCCGGACCAAGGTCACCCGGCAGCCTCGCCTGATGAGCGATTACCAGCTCCATTGGCTCCCAGCCAGCGCCGATCGGCAAGCCTCGCTATCCAGATCGCTCTGAGCTGCGGCTTTCACCAGGGTTTTTCACACATCTGAGAGACGCTTGGCGCCCCCTTCTCAGTCGCCCACGATGTCTTTACGCCATGCCGGTGACGGCAATCACCGACGCGCCCCCTTGGGGGCTGGCGGTCATCGTCCGGACCACGTGGGGGGAACCCCGATGGAACCGCAGAACCGGCAGCCGGAGCAACAGCTCCGCCTCGCCGCACTACTGGACCGCTTCATCATCCAGAGGAGAAGAACGGGGACAGGGAATGATCAACTCCTGCCCCCGCTGCACCACCCCGCTTCCCTCTGGGCAGCAGGGCTTCTGCAGCAAGTGCGGGCGCCCACCCGGCCGCCCCCGGCACACGTCCGCGCCAGCACTCCGGAACTGCAGCACCTGGTTGAGCAACTGCGAGCCCTCATCAGCACGACTGGTATCCCACGCCGGCAACTGGCCAGGGCCATCTATTGCAGTGGGGCAACACTCTCGCGCGACCTCTCCGGCGAACGATGCCCCACCTGGTGGTAGACCTCGGCCATCGTCATAGCCTGCGACGACCAAGCCGATCTGGCCCCATGGGGGGCACGCTGGGAAAAGGCACACAGGGGACCCTCCCCCTTCCCGGGACAGCGCCTACGGCTCCCGCCTACGCCCCACACTGGTGGCACTTGCAGTGTTGCTCGCCATCGCTCTGATCGTCTTCGGCGCCGTACAGGTCCTCTGAGTCCCAGGCTTCGAGGTGTCTCACGAGACACCTCGAACTCTGGAGAAGGACGGGTACATGTGCCTCGTCTTCACTCCAAACCGAGCCGGCGGCAGCTGCCCCCCACTTGTCGCGGACGGTGAGCTGGTGGTGCGGGAGGCGGGGGCGCTGTCTTTCGAGGCACTGCAGCGTCGGGCGGCGGTCGGCCGACGTGACGTGCCCCGGCTCGCGGAATCCCTGCCCGCGCACGTCATTGTCTTCGACGCCCTCCAGCTCGACGGCCAGGAGCTGCTCGGCCGCCCTTACCGCGAGCACCGCGCCCTGCTGGAGGCGTTGTTCACCGCGAGCCTGGCGCCCCCGTGGACGCTGTGCTCGATGACCACCGACGTCGACAAGGCGCAGCGGTGGATGAGCACCTGGACCCAGGTCCCCGGCGTGGAAGGCGTTTTGTAGCTAGTGCTCGGCGCTGACCGGTCGACCACTTTGGTACCGCTCCCGGGAACGGGTGGAGGGGTGGCCCGCGCCGGGGACCCGTCATGATCATCCGGGCTGCGGTACCGCCATCTGTAGGGCTCAGCGCGACTCGAAGTGGTCACCGGCCACTGATGCGTCCCGTGGCGCGGATTCGAGCCGAGTCGCTTGGTCGGCTCGCGGGGCGGTCATGTCGAGCAGGAGCATCGCGTCGTGGTCGGGCGTGCCGGGCTCTGCGGTGTAGACGCCCATGCGCTGGCCGGGGGTGCCTTCGAGGGTCATCCCCTGGAAAGAGAGGGTGATCGCGCCGACCTGGGGGTGCTGGAAGGTCTTCGTGGTGACCTTGCGGCCGGTGACGTCGTAGCGATCCCAGAGCTTGGCGAAGGCCGGGCTCTTGAGGAGGAGCTCTCCGACGAGCTGGGTGAGGTCGGGAGCGTCGGGATCGGTGCCGGCCAGGGCACGCAGGCGGGAGACGCAGTGGCGGATCTGGTTTTCCCAGTCGGGGAAGAGATCGCGGGCGGCGGGGTGGAGGAAGAGGTAGCGGCCGAGGTTGCGCTGGGTGGCGGGCCAGTCCTCGATGCCGGGGTAGAGGGCGAGGCCGCCGGGGTTGTGGGCGAGGACGTCCATGCTGCGGCTGACGACGTAGGCCGGGTTCGGGCGGACCGTCTCCAGCAGCAGTTTCAGGTGGGGGCGCACGGTGCGGCTCGGCGCGGGGGCGCTGTGGGGGAGGTAGCGGGCGGCGCGGACGGCGAGGTCGCGCAGGTGCTGGTGTTCGGCGTCGTCGAGCTGCAGGGCGCGGGCGAGCGTCGACGACCGCGGGGCTGGGCCGGGTCTCCTTGCCGCGTTCCAGGCGGGTGTAGTAGTCGATGCTGACGCCGGCGAGGGGTGGCGAGTTCTTCGCGGCGCAGGCCGGGGGTGCGGCGCACGCGCCGGGGCCGGGGGTGAGGCCGGCGGACTGGGGGCTGGTCTGGGTGCGGCGGGCGCGCAGGAAGCGTCCCAGTTCGTCGCCGCTGTGCTGCTCGGGTGCCATGAGGCCTGTGTCCCTCCGCCGCGAGTGCGGCACGCCGGTGGTGGGGGGCCCTGTCACACCCTGGCAGATCTCGGCCTGCCTGCGACGGACGCGAGGGGGCAGGGTGGATGGTGTCGCCAGATGCCCCGCGTCCTGCGGGGCGGCGGCGTGCCCGGGCCAGGCCCCGGCGCACAGCCCTCGAGCCGCGGAAGGTGATGACGATGTCGCAGTGGAACGGCTCGGACCTGGAGAAGGTCGGCGCGGCCGAGGAGCTGGAGCTGGCCTCCGAACGGCCCAACGGCACCCTGCGCGATGCGGTGACGATGTGGGTGGTGCGCTCCGGGGACAGGCTGTACGTCCGCTCGGTCAAGGGCACCGACGGCCCGTGGTGGCGCGGAACCCAGTCCCGGAGCCGGGGCCGCATCGAGGCCGGCGGTGTGGAGCGGGACGTCGCCTTCCACCCGGTTGACCCGGGCGAGTACGCGGGCGTGGACGCCGCATACCGGGAGAAGTACGGCCGGTACACGAGCATCGGCGAGCACGTCCTGACGGATGCCGCCCGCGCCTCCACCCTGCGCCTCGAACCGCGCTGACCCCGATGGCCGCCCCACCAGCGGGACGGCCATCGCCCCAGCTCGCAGAGCATTCACAAGCCACGAAAGGCAAGATCTTCCATGCGTGCCACCTTCATGTACGGGCCCGGCGACGTCAGGGTCGAGGACGTCCCCGACCCGGTCATCGTGGAGCCCACGGACGCGGTCGTCCGGATCACCCTTGCCTGCGTGTGCGGCTCGGACCTGCACCCTTACCACTCCATGGACAAGAGCGACCAGGGCGCCCCGATGGGGCACGAGTTCCTCGGTGTCGTGGAGGAGACCGGCTCGGAGGTCCGCGGTCTCAAACGCGGCGACTTCGTGGTCTCCCCGTTCGCGTACGCGGACAACACCTGCCCGATCTGCCGGGACGGCTTCCACACCGCCTGCCCGCACGGCGGCTGGTACGGGGCCGGCGGTGTCGGCGGCGCGCAGGCCGAGGCAGTCCGGGTGCCGCAGGCCGACGGCACGCTGGTGAAGATTCCCGCCGACGTGGACAAGGCGCTGCTGCCCTCGCTGCTGGCGTTGAGCGACGTGTACCTGACGGGCCACCACGCCGCGCACATGGGCAGGGTCGAGCCCGGCAAGACGGTGACGGTGATCGGCGACGGCGCGGTGGGCCTGTCCGCGGTGCTGGCGGCCAGGCGCATGGGCGCCGAGAAGATCATCTTGATGGGCCGGCACACCTCCCGTACTGACCTGGGCCGCGAGTGGGGCGCCACCGACGTGGTCGCCGAGCGCGGCGAGGAGGGCATCTCGAAGGTGAAGGACCTCACCGGCGGCGAGGGCTCGCACGTGGTGCTGGAGGCCGTGGGCCTGATGCCTGCTTACGAGCAGGCGTACGGCGTCGTGCGCCCCGGCGGGGTCATCTCCCGCGTCGGCGTCCCCCAGTACGAGGAGGCACCCGTCGGCTTCGGGTCGCTGTTCGGGAAGAACGCCCAGCTGGCCGGAGGCCCCGCCCCGGTGCGCGCCTACCTGGAGCCCGCCATCGCCGACGTGCTCGCCGGCCGCATCGACCCGGGCCGCGTCTTCGACGCCGAGGTCCCCCTCGACCGGGTCGCGGACGCCTATAAGGCGATGGACGACCGCAGCCGGCTGAAGGTGCTGGTGCGCCCGTGACCGCCACCCGCAAGCCCAACGATGCCGCGACCGCCGCGCACGAGCGGCTCTTCCCCGGCCACATCTCCACCCTCGCCGTCACCGACCCGGAGCTGATCGCGTACTTCGACGACTTCGCCTTCGACGAGGTCCAGCGCCACACCGGCGCCGTGGACGAGCGCACCCGGCTGATGACGCAGCTCGCCGCGATGATCGCCGTCGGCGCGGTGGCGTAGTACCGGGTGATGCTCGGCGAGGCCCTCACCGACGGAGTCACCCCGGTCGAGGCGAAGGAGATCGTGTACCAGGCCCTGCCGTACGCCGGGATGGCGAGGGTCTTCGACTTCCCGCACGCCACCAACGAGGTGCTCACCGCCCGCGGCGTGGAGCTGCCCTTGGGCCAGTCCACCACCGGCCCGGACACCCGCAGGGCGGACGGCCTGGCAGTGCAGAAGCACATCGTCGGCGAGAAGACGGTGGACGCCATGTCCTTCTCCGAGAGCATCCATCTTGTGGGTGGACTCACGACAGGAAACTTCGGGCGGGGTCAGAGGGTGTCCGCGCCGGCGCCCAGGCATGTGATCAGGAATATCCGGGGCTGTCGGGGCAGTGGCTGTGCGGGTGGCGGGTTCTCAGCTGCCGCGGCGTACCCGGGCCGCCTTGCGGGCCTCGGCGAGCTTGCGGGCCTCGCTTGCCTTGCGGGACTTGCCGCCGGTGCCGCGGGAGGCGTCCTTGCTGGTGCCCAGGCCACGGAAGGGGGCGTTGGTGTTCTTGGCCCGGGGTGCGGCGGGCCCGCCGTCGATCGGGGTGCCGGAGGGGGCCTTGGCGCCGGTGATCCGGCTCAGCTCCGCCTCACCCGAGCGCACCTTGGTGACCGTCGGCTCTACGCCGGCCTCGGCCATCAGCCGGCTCGTCTCGCGGCGCTGGGCCGACAGCACCAGCGTGACGACAATGCCGGACCGACCGGCCCGGGCGGTGCGGCCCGCTCGGTGCAGATAGTCCTTAGGGTCGGTGGGCGGGTCGACGTTGACCACAAGATCGAGGTCGTCGACGTGCAGACCACGGGCCGCGACATTGGTCGCCACCAGGACAGTGATCTGGCCGTTCTTGAACTGCGCGAGGGTCCGCGTGCGCTGCGGCTGGGACTTGCCACTGTGCAGGGCCGCGGCGTGCACTCCGCTGGCCCGCAGATGCCGGGTGAGCTGGTCGACCGCGTGCTTGGTGTCCAGGAACAGCAGTACGCGGCCGTCGCGGGCGGCTATCTCCGTGGTGACGGCGTACCGGTCGGGGCCGTGGACGACCAGCACATGGTGGTCCATCGTCGTGACAGCGCCCGCGGACGGGTCGGCCGAGTGGACGAGGGGGTCGTGGAGGTAGCGGCGGACCAGGTGGTCGACGTCGCGGTCCAGGGTGGCCGAGAACAGCATGCGCTGGCCGTCTGGGTGCACCTGGTCGAGTGCCTCGGTGACCTGCGGCAGGAAGCCCATGTCGCACATCTGGTCGGCCTCGTCGAGGACGGTGATCCGTACCCGCCCCAGGCGGCAGGCTCCGCGCTTGATGAGGTCGTGCAGGCGGCCGGGGGTGGCGACGACGACCTCGGCCCCGTCGCGCAGCGCGGCGCTCTGCCGGCCGATCGACATGCCGCCGACGACCGTGGCCATCCGCAGCCGGAGCGCGTCAGCATACGGGGCGAGTGCCTCGGTGACCTGCTGGGCAAGCTCCCGGGTGGGCACCAGGACCAGAGCAAGCGGCTGCTTCGGCTCCGCGCGTCGCCCGGCCGTCCGTGCGAGCAGCGGCAGGCCGAAAGCGAGCGTCTTGCCCGATCCCGTGCGCCCGCGCCCCAGGACGTCGCGCCCCGCCAGGGCGGCGGGCAGCGTGGCCGCCTGGATCGGGAAGGGCTCGCGCAGTCCGTGCTCGGTGAGCGCGCGCAGCACCGCGGCCGGCAGTCCCAGATCGGCGAAGGAGGCCACCGGGGCCACCTCCGGGGCCAGGGGCACAGGCCGGGCGAGGTCGCCGTGGGAGGTGGCGGGGCGGTCCAGGTGGTTCATGAAGAGCCTTCCGTATGGGGACGTACCGAGGAAGGCCCGGCAGGAATGAGCACCCGGCCAACAAGATGAACAAGGGAAACCGGACGAACGGAAACACCATCCGTCACGATCGTGCAAACATTCGACGCTAACATGCGGTGACAATTCGACCCGGCCCGGCTCTGTGACGCCGATCGCTGTCCTGGCATCGGCGAGCGGCGCCGATTAAGCCGGTGATGCGCCTTGGAACCACGGCAGACGGTGTGCCCGTCCCATCCGCCTTGCGGCCGGGACGACCTGCGCCGGACCGCTCGGTGCGATACAGACCGCCCCGGCACGGCTCTGGCGGGCCAGCCCGGGCCGTGCTCGGTTGCCGGGGAGAAGGGGCTGCTGTGCCCGCTCGTCAGCCCAGACACAGTGCGGTGCCGCCGCGTCACGGCCCCAGGGCTTCCTGGGGCAGCCTCTTTCGGAGGCATTGGATCGACACGCCTGATGTTGTGCGGCTGGGTGCGGTGGGAGCTTGGTGCGATGGACCGGGCCCAGCACCGGCGAGCGGCTGGGGCCGTTGATCCGCATGCTGCATGTGCGCGCGGGGTTGCGGACGATGGGCGAGGCGATGCAACAGACCACCGATGCGCCCATCCGAGTACCTTCCGGACGCCCCCGAGCGAGGGACACGCGGTGGGGGGTATGTCGTCTCGCACGATGTGACCTTGGGATCCATGAGGAGATCAGCCATGTACGCCGTGCTCCGACGCTATGAAGGGGTGACTGATCCTGCCGAGGCGGGACGGCGAGTGAACGAGGGATTCGTGCCTCTTCTCCGCCAGGTGCCGGGATTCGTGGCCTACTACTGGGTTGACGCGGGAGATGGATTGATGGTCTCTACCAGCGTCTTTGAAGACCAAGCCGGGGCCGAAGAGTCGGTCAAGAGGGCGGCGGACTTCGTACGGGACAACCTCGCGTCACTGCTACCCAACCCTCCCCAGGTCACGGCCGGCCAGGTTGTGGCTGCTGGGTAACGGTCTCCGGAGAGGCACTGGATCCACGTCCCCTCCATGCCGGTGACCTGGCCTTTCAAGCAACTGCGGGCAGCGCCATTTCCGGAGATCCTCATCATTCACGTCCGCGAGTACGCCCTGCAGCTGTCCTGGCTGGTCACTGCGTCCCTTGTTGACGCGAACGAGACGGAAGAAGCCGCCGTACAAACACACGCACCGCATGAGCGAGATGGCAGCCCTCGATCCCCATCAACGCGCGCGGCCGATCGTGGCGACGTGGTCCTCGCCGCTCTGCGGCATCGTCGCCGTCCCTCCCGAGACCGCGGTCAAGCACGGTCCGCTCGGCGGCCCGGCTTGGTGGTGCGGAGGAAGTTGGTGCCGTTGTCCGGCGTGTCGAGGATAGCCGCGGCTCGGGGCCGGGACGGTGTGGCGGGCCGCTGCCTGCGGCCGTGGCGCCCGCGCACCAAGCACGGGCGGTGGACCGGTGGCCGTTCCGCTGGCCCAGGTTCCACCAGGGCCAGCGCCGCCTCGTCCAGGTGGGCAGTGCGTACGGGCGTGGTGCTGGGGCTACGACCCTGGCTAGGTCACGACGGGGATCTCGAACGGCTTGCGGTTGTTCGTCTTGTTTCTGTCGTCGATGCTGCTCACGGATACCGAGCCGCCGGTGAGCGTGCTGGGAGCGGGGACGTCGTTGTCCAGGCGGACAGGGACGACAGCCGTCGCCGACTCGGACGCGTCCAGGCCGGGCGGGAAAGTACAGCGCACCCGGGGGCCGCTCCCGAAGACGAAGCAGTTCGCGGGGAAGAACGTTCCTCAGGCGTGACGCCCTTGGGCAGGGTGACGGTGAATTTGCTGGCGGTCCGTTCGGGTCCGGTGTTGGCGACGAAGCCGCGCACGGTGGTGGTGCCGCCGGGCGCGGCTTCGTCCGGGTCGATCCGGGCGACTCTCAGGTCGGAGTTGGACGGCCGGACGGCCGCCGCCGTGGTCACGGGCACCACGGCAGCCATCAGAGCCGCACCGGCGACCAACGTCCCTCGGTGCGTGCGGCGCGAGCGGCGGTTGTCCATCGTTGCGAGGGTGGCCATGCGGTCACCTGCCGTGCCGTTATGGCGCGGATCCGGAGCGCCCCGACGCACCTTCGCGTGCTGCTGATTGTCGTTTCTCTGCCGGTGCAGCACGGCCAGGTGAGGCCGTTTCACTCGATAGGACGAGGCCCCGCCCAGGCGGACGAAGCGCTCGCAAGCCGCTTACCACCAGCGCATGCATTCCCTACCTGATCTGCGACGTCCCCGCCAACGCGATCCCCGACTGATCCCGGACCCCTGGCCCCGGAAATGGCCGCCTGCAAGGCCGTCGACGAGCTCGCCAAGGCCGTGGAGCGGACCTTCCGCACCCGCCCCGATGCCCCGACCATGCCAGGCTTCCCCGGCATCGGGGCCCATAGCCGGCGGTGGCGCAGGGGCCGGCCCGTGGTGGCTCCTCACTGGTCCCGGTTCACCGGTTCACCCTTCTGGCGGTGCCGCCAGACGTCGTACAGCGGCCAGTAGTACGGCGACGTCTGGTCGACGGTGTCGGCGAGGGCGTTCAGCAGTGCGTCACCGCGGTGGTCGTCGCGCAGAGCCAGTTGCACCGCGGCGGTGACCCGTACGGCCTCCTCGGGGTCGGAGAGGCGGGCGGCCAGGGCGTCGCAGGGGGCGGGGTCGTCGGCCCGGGCCCGGAGGAGGGCCCGGCAGGCGACTTCCCGGACCCGGGCGTCCGCGTCCCGGGTGCACGCCAGGACGGCGGCCAGGGCGTCGGCGCTCGCCTGCTGGACCTGCCAGTGCAGGCCGCCGACCGCCCAGGACCGGACCTGGGCGTCGGGGTATCGGGTGAGGGCGTGCAGCGGCTTCTCGGCGCGGGGGTCCAAGGCGTCGGTCAGTCCGGCGGCCAGGGGCCGCATCACGCGGGGGTCCTCCTCCTGCTCCACCCAGGGGAGGAAGAGGTCGACGAGCGGGGTGTCGAAGGGGGCCTCCTCGTCCTCGCCGCTTTCGTCGTAGAGGTTGATGCAGCGCAGCACATCCGCACCGAAGTAGCGCGCCAGCGGGTCGGGGTCGTGGCGAAGAGCGGTTGCGGCGTCCCAGACGGGCGGTAGTGCCGGGCCCTTGCGTGCGGCGGCCGCGACGACGGCCGCTCCCCACACCGGGTGGTCGACCTCGGGCTCGGCCATGGCCCGGTCCAGCAGTTCGGCGAAGGGCGTGACGATTCCGCAGCACCGTTCCAGGTGGGTGAGGATCGCGGTGTGGCCGTCGCGGACGGTCTGCTCGCCGATCACCAGCTCGCGGCAGATCTCGTCGTTGCCGTCGCGCACGGTCCGCCGGTAGACCCCCGCTCCGGTGCCGGTGGTGTGCCAGTGGCGGGCCAGTGCGAGGGCGTCGCGACCCTCGCGGTCCGTGACCTTGGGGTCGGCCCCGGCGAAGTGCAGGGCGGTGGCGATGTCGTGGGCACCGCGATCGACGGCGCGCAGCAGGGGCGTGCGGCCGTCGGCGTCGACGCCGTCCAGGTCCATCGCGTCGAGATCGGCCAGCTTCAGCAGGGCATCGAGGACCCGGTGGTCGAGGGCATCCGCGGCCAGGCGCAGGGCGGCTGCGACGTGCGGGCCGCGCGCGTGAGTGGTGCCGTACTCCTCCTGGAGCAGGGCGGCCACTGCCTTGGTGTCACCGTTGCGGACGGCCGTCAGGAGCGGGTGTTCGGGGGAGGTCATGCACACAGGGAGCGGAGGAGCCTTTCGGAGACGGGGAAGCTCATGAGCCCATCATCCCGTTTCCCTTCACCGGATCCCACTGGTTAAGCGACAAGCTCAGGTCCGCGGCGCGTCCCCGTCATGCGGGTCCAGGTGGCCTGCGGGGGAGGTGCGCAGACGGGAAAGCAACGCTCCGCCGTACGTGGCGGCCAACGGGGCGACGAACCACAGGACGAAGGCGTCGGAGAACAGCCAGGCGACGCCGGCACTGAGGACGAACCAGAGGCCGACCGCCCAGGAGCTGCCAGCGTGCCGGTGGGTTTTTGCGGGGTCGCCGGTGACCAGGCCGGTGCTGCTGGCGATTTCCTTGATGACGGCCTCGCAGAAGACCATGGCCGCCATCGTGCCGGCGAACAGGGTCTGCGCCAGCGGATTGCTGATCGATGCGCCGATGAGTGCTGTCGGGAAGGGAAGGAACGCGACCAGCAGCAGGAGCGGCGCGTGCCAGGCCGTGAAAGCCTTCGACAGCTCACCGATCCGGTCCATCAGCTTGTGGTGGCGGCGCCACACCGACCAGAGAAGGATGAACGCGAGCGCGAACGCCAGGTAGGAGCCCCGCTGGTCCACCAGGAAGTTCCCCAGAGCATGAGCCGACGCCAGCTCCCTGTCGTTCGGGCGCTCCAGTTCGACAGCCAGCAACGTCATCGCGATCGCGAAGATCGCGTCCGTGAAAAAGGCCAGCCTCTCGGGCGAGAACCCTGGCTCCGGCCGAGCACGCCCGCTCATCCAAACCCCCTGAAAGAGTGACCCTGGTGTGCAAGGGACCGGCGATTGGCGGGAATGAGGCGGCCTTCCAGAGCTCTTCGGAAAGGTGATTCGCTCGTGCGCACGTGGTGCGTCCGCGTGTGAGGCTGCGCGGCCCGGCGGCCAATCCAGTCCATTCTTTCCGATGGTCCTGGCGACAACAACCCCGCCTTGGTTGCAGCTATCGTGCTTCGGCCGCCGCGCAGGCGGCAGTCGCGCAGGACCTTGTAGGTCTTCATCCTCGAGAAGGCGTGCTCAACATGGGCCCGTGCCCGCCGGTGGACCGTGTTGTCTGCTCCCCTTCCGGTGTGAGCGGTCGGTCCTTCCCCGGCCGGTGCGGGATGAGTGCGGGGGTTCCGCGGTAGCCGCCGTCGCCGAGGAGCGGTGCATTCTTCACGGCCTGGTCTCGCCGGATTCCCGGTAGGCGCGTGCGTCGTGACGGCTGCCGGGACGCGAACCCACAGCCCGTCGGAAGCACGCCCCGGGAGCCTGGGCCCCAGCCTGGGCCCCCGGAGCCACGACCACCGAACGCCCGGGTCGAGTGCGGCTACGGCACGTCGCCGCGCAGATCGGCCTGGTAGCGGCCCGGGGTCTGACCGACGATACCGGTGAACGCCCCGATGAAGCCCGATGGGTTGGACCACCCGCACTCCATCGCGGTGTCGGTGACGGACCGGCCGTTGGTGAGGTGGACCAAGGCGTGGTGGATGCGCAGGACGGTGCGCCAGCGGTGGAAGCTCATGCCGAGGTCGGTGTGGAACAGACGGCTCAGGGTCCGCTCGCTCGCTCCCACCGTCCGCCCCAACGCGGCCAGGGTCGCGGTCCGGCCGGGATCGGCGTACAGGAGGGCGGTGACGGCTCGCAGCCGGTCGTCGCGCGGTTCGGGCAGGTGCAGGGACGGTTCGGGGGCCTCGGCGAGCTTGTCGACCACCACCGTGAGCAGCCGCCGGTCGGCCCCGGGGCGGAACTCCGGTCGGTCGGTCAGCGCCAGGAGTGCCTCCCGCAGCAGCGGGCTCACCTCGAACACGCCGGGGTACGCGGCGAGTTCGTCGCACAGGTCGACGGGGATGTCGACCAGGCGGACGTCGGTTCGGCCGTGGAAGCGATGGGAGTGGTCGAATCCGGGCGGCGTCCAGGTCACCCGGTTCGCCGGGGCGCCCCAGGTCCCGCGTTCGGTCGTGGTGGTGAGGGCTCCGGCGGCGGCGTACACCAGCTGGCCGTGGGTGTGGGAGTGAGCGTCGAGGTGGTAGCCGTGCGGGATCCAGGCGGCACCACGACATTACCCTCTCCGCCGGTGGCATCAGGGGCGCTGGGGAGGGCGGGGGAGGGTTGGTGGTTTCCGGCATCGGCCGCCGGCGTCGAGGGTCCATGCCTGCTCCCAGGGCCGGTCGGCAGAGCCGCCGTCGGGACGGCCCTCGAATGCGGCGGGCTCGTCGAACGACCCGAGGAGTACACCGCAGCGGGTTCGATGTCCGGTGCGGGCGCCCCCGTACGACGGGTGTCAGGGGGGGCACTACGATTCGCTGCCCGGGCACCTGCCGCCATCACGTCTCTGGACACGGTCCAGTCCGAACACCGGCTTCGGTAACCGCCAAGACCGGCACCTTCGACCGCCACGCCGACGACCGGCGCCTACGCGCCGTCGTTGACAGGTCAAACGTTGCCCGGCAGCGTCACCGTCGAGCCGGACGACCGCGGGCTCGGGCGCTCGCGCGGCGGCCTGACCGCCAAGCGCAAGCGAAGTCCAGTCCAGGGGGCGCATGATCGTGGCCAGGTGGGCGAAGGGGTCCTGGCCAGCCGTTTGGAACCACTTGCCGATGCCGATGCCGATGACCGTGACTGGGAGGACTTGCGCCCGCTCGGCACCGAGCGTCGCCTGTTCGGTTCAAGTAACCCTGTGGTTCTAGGCAACCCACGCGCTGGTCAGCGCCTGCACGGTCGAGCCGTCGAGGTCCTTGAGCTTCGTCCCGGCGAAGGCGCGCGCGGCGTCGGAGGTGAGCAGCCGGAAGGCGGGCTGCTCGGCTGCGAGGAGATCGACCATCCGCGCTGCCACGTCCTGTGGGGTCTGCGCGTCGGCGAAGGCGCCGCGGGTGCGGTCCAGGTAGGCGGACAGGGCCGGCGCGTACGGTCCGGCCTGCTCCAGTGCGTTGTCGGCGAGGCCCACGTTGCTGACGAACTCGCTGGCCACCGCACCCGGCTCGACCACGCTGATGGACACGCCGGCTGTGGCCGCGACCGGTGCAAGGGACTCCATGAAGCCCTCGACTGCGAACTTGGCGGCGCAGTAGGCCTCGTTGAAGGGCTGGCCGATCAAGCCGCCGACGCTGGTCACGGTCAGCACGCGGCCCTTGCTCGCCCGGAGCAGGGGCAGGGCGGCCTTCGTGACGTGCAACACGCCGAAGAAGTTGACCTCCATGACGGCGCGCACGTCCTCGACGCTCTCCTGTTCCAGGGTACCGACGTGGCCCGCGCCGGCGTTGTTGACCAGTGCGTCCAGGTGGTCGATGCCGGCCAGGCACGACTCGGCCGAGGCCGGGGCGGTCACGTCCAGGGCCCGGACGTCGACGGTGACTCCGGCTTCCTCCGCCGCCGCCAGCAGCGCGCCCGCCTTGGCGGTGTCGCGCATGGTGGCGATCACGCGCCAACCGCTTCGCGCGGCGGCGACGGCGGTGGCCAGGCCGATGCCGGAGGAGGTGCCGGTGATCAGAACGGTCTTGGTGCTCATCCTCAGCGATCCCTAATTTACCTATGAAGCATAACTAATATTGAACATAACTATGCCCTGCGATATTTCACCTTGTCAAGCACATTGGTATGCTGGCGCCATGTCCAACCCGCAGGATGAGCTCACCAGGGAGATCGTCGGCCTCTTCGCGGCCATCAACCGCCGCTACACCCAGGAGTCCGGGGCCGCCGCCGCGACCTTCGATCTGACCCCGCTCCAGGCCAAGGCGCTGCTCGCCGCTGAAGAGCCGGTCCCGACGCGCCGCATCGCCGAGCGGTTGCACGCGGAGCCGTCCAACGTGACTGTGATCATCGACCGGCTGGAGTCCCGCGGCCTGGTCGAGCGCAGCCTCGACCCGGGCGACCGCCGCGTCAAGCGCGTCGCCGCCACCACGGCCGGCCGCACTGTCACCGCCGACCTCCGCGCCCGCATGCCCTTCGCCGCAGAACCGCTGGCACCGCTCGCCACACAGCAGCGCGAGACCTTGCGCGAGCTGCTGCGACTGATCCTGGAGGCATGACGGCAGCCGGCAGACCGTGCTCCGTCACTCGCAGGCCGGCGCGTCAACCACCGTGAGGTCCGGCGCCGACAAGCCGCCCGGCAGGCGCAGCGCGTGCGCGGAGCGGCTGCCGGGTTCGGCGGTGTAGAGGTAGAGGGCCTGGTCCGGGTCGTCGGGCAGGGTGAGGGACTCGTAGTCCAGCGCCGGTTCACCGACGAGCGGGTGGTGGTAGCGCTTGGTCCCGTGGGCGTATTCGAGGGCACATGCTCGGCCCATCACCGGCGGAAGTCCTCGTCGTGCACGGACAGTTCGCCGATCATCTCGGTCAGACGGTGGTCGTGCGGGTGGCGTCCCGCGTAGAGCCGCAGGACCGCCACCGCGCCACGGGCCGCGGTCCGCCAGTCGGCGAGCAGATTGCGGGTGGCGGGGTCGAGGAAGATGAACCGGGCGAGGTTGCGGTCGCGGTGCGGCAGCGCGTCGAAGTCGGTGTACAAGGCCTTCGCGAGCGCGTTGGCGGCCAGCACGTCCAGCTGGTGCCCCATGATCATCGCGGGGGGATACGGTCGCCCGTCCCGCCGGGGTGGTCTTCCCCTCGTGCCAGGGGGGTGGTGGCCCAGCCGTGTTCGAGGAGGGTGAACAAGTCGCGCATGGTTCGGGCCGGGTTTTCGCTTGCGCGGGCGATGCTGGGGGCTTCCAGGGCGAAGCGTGCCAGGCCGGTGACGGCGGGGTCTTCCGGGGCGAGTCCGGTGGCCTCGGCGAGGGTGGCGGCCAGTGTCTTCTCGTGGCGTGACCACATGCGCCGGGCGTAGTCCCGCAGCGCGGGGGTGGATTCGACGAGGACGAACACGGGGTCGTCGGTCGGCACGGCGGTCCGGGTGTGCACCATGTGGTCGCGCAGGGCGTGCAGCACGGGCTGACCGGGGGCTCGGTCGCGAACGGCGGCGACCAGGGCGCTCTCGATGTCGGCGTCCAGGTCGAAGACGAGGGCTTCCTTGCTGGGGAAGTGCTTGAAGAGCGTGCTCAGCGAGACGTCGGCCGCCTCCGCCACCTCGCGTACACCGACGTTGTCGAAGCCGCGCTCGGTGAACAGCCGCACTGCGGCATCCGTCAGCGCCTGCCTTGTCTGGGCCTTTTTGCGCTCGCGGCGTCCTGTCGTGGTCTCTGCCATGCCCCTCACCCTACCCGCTTCAGACGAGCCGATCGTAAAGGCGATCAACTATAAAGTCGGAGCGATTGCACTTTTGTAGCGGCTGTGATTCTGTGGCCGAGTACGCAAGACCTGCCCTCGCCTGCCGGAACCCAGGGGCCCACCCTCACGCCGGAACGATCCGACATGCCCGAAACAGGGCGTCACCACAAGGCGTCGGCACTCTCGCCAACCGTCGAACGGAGCATGACTCTCATGTCCACCACCCCTCGCATCGCGATCGTCGGCGCCGGCCTCGGCGGTCTCGTCTGCGCGCGCGTCCTGCAGCAGCACGGCGTGCCGGTCACGGTCTTCGAGCGTGAGAGCGACCCCCACTCCCGCGCGCAGGGCGGCACTCTCGACATCGACGCGGACACCGGCCAGGCGGCCCTGCACGCAGCCGGGCTGTTCGACCAGTTCCTTGCCCTGTCCCGGCCCGAAGGCCAGGAGTGGCGCCTGTACGACCGCCACGCGACCCTGATACGCCATGACCAGGCCGGCGAGGGCGATCTGAGCAGGCCCGAGATCGACCGCGGCCGGCTGCGCACCCTCCTGCTGGACTCCCTCGCCCCCGGCACGGTCCGCTGGGGCCACCCCGCAAGGGCCGTCACCCCGCTACCCCACGGCACCGCCCGCCTGCACCACCACGACCGCGCCGCCGAGGACTTCGACCTGGTCATCGGCGCCGACGGCGCCTGGTCCCGGGTGCGCCCCGCGCTCTCCGACGCCCAACCCTCCTACGCCGGTGTCACGATGGTGGAAGCCCACTTCAACGACGTCGACCACCGTCACCCCGGCATCGCCCAGCTGGTCGGTCGCGGCACCATGTCGGCCAAGGCGGGCCGCCGCAGCCTGGTGATGCAGCGCAACAGCAACGGACACGTCCGCGCCTACATCACCTTCCGCGGCCCCCAGGACTGGCACACCGGTCTCGACCTCGCCGACACCGACTCCGTACGCGCACGCCTCCTCGCCCAGTACCAGGGCTGGCACGAGAGCCTGCTGGACATCCTGCGCGACAACGAGGGCGGTTTCATCAACCGGCCCATGTTCGTCCTTCCCGTTCCCCATTCCTGGCAGCGCGTCCCCGGCATCACCCTGCTCGGCGACGCCGCCCACCTGATGCCGCCCGCCGGCGTCGGCGCCAACCTCGCCCTGCTCGACGGCGCCGAACTCGCCCGAGCCGTCATCGACCACCCCACCATCGACGAGGCCCTCGACGCCTACGAAAGCGTCATGCTGCCCCGCGCCATCGACAACGCGAAGACCGCCCTGCACATGCTCAACACCCTCATGCCCGACACCGACTCCGACTCCGACGACGCCGCCTTCCCCGATTCCATCTGGCCGGCCAACACCCTCCCTGACTCGCACCCCGCTCACACCAGCTGAGCCCGGTCAGCAACGCACCGCCCAGGTCGCCGCCAACGGGAGACAGCGTCACCCTGCCGACCACCAGGCCGTGGCTGTCGATCGCCGGGGCGCCACGACAGGCCCTCACGCTGCTCATTCCGGTCCGAGGTCGGCGAGGGCCTTCTTCTCGGGGCGGTGAATCCGGCCGCCGGCGGCCGGGGCGTCCCCAGACCGCTCTGAGCAGTCGGCGGGTACGGTGGTGACGTCGACTCGGTGTGTTGATCGCGTGCCGCGCGGATCGATGCCTCCAACGCAAGGCATTGACGCCTCCGGTGAGGGTGCGGCGGTCCTCGTATGAGGATCACCGCTGGGCGCTGTCCGTTTCTTTGCCGCCGAGCCGCCGAAGCCGGGCGAGCCGGGGCTGCGCCGGCCCGGCGACCCGACGAACCAGACCGTGAAGGCGATGAATGAGGGCCTGCGTTCCTTCGCCCCGGGCGTGCAGCTGGCGATCCGGAACACTTCCGCTCACGGCGCTGGCCCGATGGCCGCACAGGATGCCCTGGAGCAGCTGGGCGCCCTCAGTCTCCCGGCCCGCTGGATCGATGACTGCGAAGACGCTGCAGCGTAACTTGCCCACGCTGCCCTCTGTCTTGTCGGCGACCTCAAGCGGTGGATGGGCCCGTAACCGGCCGCGCGCCGCAGTCGGTACCACCGACCTGAGCTGACTGCGGGCCCGGGCGCCAGGGCCCCGGGGGACGCGCCCACCAAATGCCCGGAGCCCGACTGTCGAAGGCGCCATGCTCAGCGCAGCCGTAAGCCGCTACGTCAGGCGGGAGTCGGCTGCGGCACGCCGAGGGCCTCGGCCACCTTGCGTGCTTGCCATCGCCACCGCCTGGGGGTCGGAGGAACCGGCGCGGGCGGTGCTCGAGGTCATGCTGTTGGCGGGCCTTCCGCCGTACGACGTCGAGGTGGCTGCGGACGGGGAGGAAGCCGGCGTGGTCCTGGCGCCGGAGGGCGGGCAGGGGTTCGGGCGGTGGGGAGGTGCATGACTGTTGGCAGAGTAACAGCGTGCGGGGGCGTGTCAGGGAGCGTGTTGGCGAGTGTGCGGCGTACCACGCATCGGTGCGCTGGCTGCCGGGTGTTCGTCTGATCACGATATGGATAGACACCTTCCGGATTTCTGGTGTGTGTCCTGGCCGTCCGGGATCCCGTCACCGGGCGCCCGCCGTGGTGGCGCTCTTCCACGGGGGAGGCTCAGCCTTGAACCGGTTCCACCGTGCCTTAGGCACGCTCGTAGCGGCCGTCCTGTTCAGTGGGGCAGGTGCCGTGCTTGCCTCGCCTGCCTATGCCGACAGCGCGGACGACGGTCCGTAGGTGCTGGTTAGCGCACAGCAGTGCGTCGACAGTGGTGGCCGCATCCGGCAGATCTTCTGGGTTCCCCCGATGTACATGTGCGTGGGCGGCCCGCACAACGGAGAGTGGGTCCTGCACCGAATAGCCCGTGCCACCGGGTGAGGAGTAATCCGCGTTCAGCGTGCTTCTCAGCCCCGGCAGGTCGGAGGTGTCCTGGGCGGCCGGGCGCATTCTGCGACAGCTTTCACGGGAGCGGGGCCCAGGGGAGTGGGCTGCACGGGGCGTACGCCGGGGGAGGATCGGTGAAGGTCGGTTCCTGGAACGAGTGGGATCCGTTGAAGCACGTCATCGTCGGCCGGGCGGACGGCACCATGGTGCAGGCGCCCGAGCCGGCGGTCGTCCGGAACTGGCCGGAAGACGGGTTTGCGCTCGGCACGTACGGGCCGTTGCCCGAGGAGATGACGGCGGCGGCCAACGAGCAGCTGGACGACTTCGCCCGCATTCTCGAAGCGCGCGGCATCCGGGTCGACCGGCCCCGGCCGCTGGACTTCAGCCGGCCGGTCGCCACCCCTGAGTGGTCGCAGAAGAGCATGTTCGGGGCCATGCCCGTCCCGGACGTCCTGGTGGTGATCGGGAACGAGCTGCTCGAGGCGACCATGTCGTTTCGCAGCCGCTGGTTCGAATACCTGGCCCACCGGCCGCTGATCGAGTCCTACTTCCGCGCCGACCCCGGCATGCGCTGGGAGGCGGCCCCCAAGCCCCGGCTGACCGAGGCGTCGTACCGGCCGGGCTTCTGGGGCGAGTACGAGGCTCTGCCGTACGAGGAGCAGATCGCCCGCGTCAGGGCCGGGGAGCTCGTGCTGACCGAGGCCGAACCACTCTTCGACGCCGCCGACATCGCCCGCTGCGGCAAGGACCTGTTCGTCCAGCGGTCCCTCGCCACGAACACGGCCGGGATCCGCTGGCTCCGGCAGCACCTGCCGGAGCACCGCGTGCACGGGGTGACGTTCGAGAACGCGCACCCCGTGCACATCGACGCCACCTGGGTGCCGCTCCGCCCAGGGCTCGTGCTCCACTGCGCCGAACGCCCCGCGGAACGGGAGCTGCTGCAGTACCTCAAAGCCAACGACTGGCAGGTCGTCCAGGCCGCCACCCCCGGACGGCAGGCCCCACCGCCGCTGTCCGCGTGCAGCCCTTGGCTGTCGATGAACGTGCTGGTGCTGGCCCCCGGAACGGTCTGCGTGGAAGCGAGCGAGACCGCACAGATGGAACAGCTCGACCGACTGGGCTTCGAGGTCGTCCCGGTGGCGTTCTGGGACGTGGCTCCCTTCGGGGGCGGACTGCACTGCGCCACGCTCGACGTCCACCGCGAAGGCACACTCGAGGACTACTTCCCCAAGCGATCCGGCAGGTTCTGAGAGCAAGGGTCGGTTTCCGTGGCGCACGTCCTCGGTGATGCAGGTGGTGTGGCATGCGAGTCGAAATTCGACGGTTCTGCAGACCCCTCCCGGATGTTTCTCACTCGAGCCGGTCGGTAGGGTTTCGGTGGACGAGAGAAGAGATCCTTCGATGGATTCCCGTATACCGCGTATTCGCTCCAAGCCGGCGCGGATGCCGTACCAGGCGCAGCGAAGCTACTCGATGGGCGCGGAGCGTCACCGGTTTCGCCTTGGGGCGTGTATCAGGCCCGCGCAGGCAGACGCCTTCGAGCGTGAACACCGCATCCAGCTTCCGGTGGCCTACCCGGGAGTTCCTTGTCCAGCTTGGTGGTAGTGGTGCCGGCCCCTTCTACGGTCTTCTCCCGCTGGGGGAGTGCAGGCTGTACATGATGAACGGGAAGCCGCTGGACGGAAGCCCGCGCGGGTTCACTCATGTCGACCACCCGGACGCTCTGCGGGGGGACCTGTTCCTCCACATCGTCGAGATGGGCTGTACCGACCTGTGCCTCATCGGTGTGACCGGCCCCGGACTTCCTCGCCTGGTACGAACGCTGGCTCAACCACATGCGGGACGGCAAGGACAACGCCGCCCTTGGACTCACCTCCCCGCCGATCGTCGCCAGCGTTCCTTGGGGTCGCTGATGGAGGGCGGTAACGGGGGAGCGCCGCGCTCCGGGGTGGTGGTGTCGGTGACCACAAGGAACTGGTCGCTGCCGAGGCCCATGACGACTCCGGCGTCGGTGCCCTGGACTCGCTGAGCGGCGGCGTATTCGTCGGCGGACCACGATCCGCGGGGGTGGCCGGCGAGGAACGGCTCCAAGTCGGTGCGCGGTGAGGTGGCGGCGGTTGTCATCGGGACGCGCTGCCGTTCTCGAAGGCGTCGATCAGGTCGCCCATCGCTTCGAGGCCGGCCCGCTCGCCGACCATGCCCCGGGACGCGGTGAAGACCGGGACCGGGGCCTGGCCGCGGTCGGCGTCGAACGCGGGTGTCACAGGCGATGATGGTGTCCCGATACGTCGATCACGAGGTCAGGAGTTCCGATGCCAAGACGCGTTCATCAGCCACTGGAGGACGAGGAGGTCGACTTTGTCCTCAGGATGAGCGAAGGCCCGGTCCTCGCCTACTTCTCCGGGACGTGGCCCAAGGCGATCGAGGCATGCCGGGCAATGGACCTTGTCGTGGGTCGGATCGCCGAGGAGTACGCGAACCTCCTGACGGCCGTCAAGATCGACATCACCCGTTGTCCGGTGGCGACCAAGCGGTACGGCGTCACTGGGGCCCCGTCCGTCGTCCTGCTCAAGGACGGTGCGGTGGCGTCACGCAGCACGGGGTCGATGACCCACGCCGAGGTCCGGGATTTCCTGATCGCGCACTTCTGACCGGCCGCCCGCTCTTCCGCGGCCGGGGAAGCGGATTCCCCGAGGCGAACGTTCAGAGCGGCTGCGGACGGCCGGGGTGTGCGCGTGTCCTCGGACGCACCACCGGTGGAATGGGCCGCTCCTCGGCTGGCGGGTGTCGGACTAGGAGGGTGCGGCCTCGGGTGGCGGGGGCGGCAGACGGCCCATTCCGGGCCGGCTGGGAGTGCCGAAGTGTTAACGGCGTTAACGGTGTCTACAGAGACCTTCCGCTGATCGGAGAGGGCTGCACAGGGTTCGCCGAGCACCTCCCGCTGCTTCGCGGCCACGCTGTCGGGGCCGGCACTGGTGGGGGCTAGGTGAGGAAGTGTGCCTTCAAGGTGCCGAACTTCGGTTCCCGTTCCGCGATTAGTTCGGCGACACGCATCAGGGACGTTCGAGCTTCTTGTATGAGGTCAGGCGGGAACGCCGGCCCGGTTCAGGACGGTGGCCATCTCGTCCTCGGGGAGCGCGGGGTTGGCGCCGGCGCTGGAGGCCAGCTGAGGGACGTCAAGGGCCTCGCGGAGCCGGTGGAGCGGCAGGCGCGGGTCGCCGGCCGCCGCCTGACGCGTCCAGACCGCGGGGTCATGGCTGAGCCGTTCGATCAGCGCGGGCGTGGCGGCCGGGTCTCGGACGGCCATCCGACGGTAGTTCCCGTCCGGGTGGTCCGCGTAGCGCGCGGCGAGGCCCTCGCGGGGAAAATGGGGGTGGGTCTCCGCCATCCAGGCGGAGAACGTCCCGCCGAGCCGTGCGTACACACGCATCAGGACCTCCTCCGGGGTGTCGGGGTGGTGCCTGCTCAAGAGGCCCTCCACCAGGGGGTCCTCGGTGCGTGCGAGCAGGCCCGTGAGATCCCCATCTCGGCTGCAACGTGGGCGATAGGTCTCGTACGGCATCGCTCGACGAGGCGACGCCGCCCCTCCACGGTGAGGGGTGCATTCCTGTGCGTCACGCAGCGGAACCAGGCGCAGAGGCTCGCCGTGACTGGTCCCGCCCGGCGATGGCCTCAGCGACCTCTTGGATGGCGCTGCGAAGAAGGTCACCGTAGGGGTCCTGAGGAAGGCTGGGGGCGTGCGTTTTGGCCGCGTTGATGTGCTCGGTGGCGGCTTCGAAGGAGCCGAGTCTGCGGTAGTTGTCGGCGAGATTGAGGTGCAGGGAGGGGTAGAAGCCAGCGATGTGGAGGCCAGCGTGGTGCTCCTGGATGCGCTGCTCGGTCACGGCGTCGGCAGCGTCCAGGGCTCGGATGTCCCAGGCGAGGGCCTGGGCGGGATCTTCGTAGAGATCTGCCAGGTAGTGGGCGAGCGAGCAACGGTGCAGCGGGTCACCGGTGACACCGATCGCGAACCACAGGCCCAGCAGTTTGTGGCGGGCGGAGGCGCTGTTACCGGCTCGGCCCTCGGCGACGGCGTGGCCTATTGCTTCCATGGTCGGGTCGGGGCTGGCGGGTGCGGTGGGCATGGACTTGTTCCTCGTCGTTCTGCTTAGGCGGAGTGGTCGGACTTGATGGGCATGGCCAAGGTGGTGAGATCGCCACGATCGGCAGAGCGGATCGTGACGGGCTGGTCGTGTCCCCGTAGGTCGAGCAGTACGTCGGGGCCGATCGCCGTGCTCACGGCGGGATAGAGCGTGGTCAGCTCGAACCAGATCTGGAGGGCCTGGCCCGCCGCGGTGGCCGGGAGTGGGAAGTCGGGGCGCCCGGCGTCCGCTGACATGACGCTCACTCCGTGGTCAGCAACATGCAGCCCGATGCGCTCGCCGGGGTGCTCTTCCAGGGCTCGCAGGAGCAGATCCTTCGAGACCGTCGCACGAGTCGTGACCTCGCCCAGTGACGCGAGCATCAGCCGATAGTCGGGAAACGCCTCGGGCAGCAACCGACAGTGTCGGTCCTCGCGGTCGGCCACGCGGAACCAGATCCCGTTCGAGACCGCCTCCAGTCGCACCAGCGGGCTGCGGCGGCTCGCCGCGACCGCAGCCCGCAGCTCGTCGCCATTGACCGTGCCGGCCCATGTCTGGCTCGGTGGTTCAGCCGGCACCAGGGTTCGAGTGGAGAGCCGGTATCGGTCCGTCGCGGTCAGGGTCACCCCCTCATGACCTGCCTCGATGCGCAGACCGGCGAGTGCCGGCATCCCGGGCTCATACGCGGCCGCGGTCAGGACCTGCTCGACCGCATCCGCCAGCACGGGACCCTTCACCACCGCGATGGGAAGACCTGGCGCATTGCCGAGCGCAGACTTGATGACAGCAGCCTTCTGCTGCACGGCTGCCGCATCCCCAACGACCTTCGCGACATGCTCATCGAGTAGCCGGGAAGCCTCGTCGGCCCCGGAACCAAGTACCGCTTCGACAGCAGCCAGGGGCATAGCGAGCTCGCGAAGCTGACGCAGCGCGGTCGCCCGAGCAACCTGGTCAGTGCTGTAGTAGCGGTAGCCCGAGACCGGGTCGACCTCGGCAGGGGGCAGCAGCCCGGAGTCGGCATAGAACCGCAACGCGCTGGAGGTCAGACCACTGCGTTGGGCGAAGGCCCCGATCGGCATCAGCTCATCATTTGGCACCGCGCCATCATCAAGCTTCAACCAAGTCGAAGGTCAACACCGACGAGCAGCGACACCAACCTCATGGCCAGCAACACCTAGTACTCCAGCCGGACTTTGGTGTTTTGCCTGGTCAACGGCTTGGGTCTGGGGGGTAGCGGGACGGTGCCGGAGATGGGGCGAGTTCTCCCGGGCCGGCCGGCGAACGTGTGACCGCGCCGCATGTAGTGACAACGCCGGGCTCGGGCCTGGTGCCGGCGACGCCATCGTGACCAGTTCACCGTGTGTTCTGTCTGTGCAGGAGAACGTCGGTGCGCAACTGCCAGTAGGCGGCGGATCTCCGCTGGGGTGAGGTCCACAAGGTCGGGCGTGTCGCCTCGAGCTCCCCCTTTTCCCGCTCCTGGGCGGCGGTGACGGCCAGGAACGCGTGGGCGAGCATGGCCAGGGTGATGTGCTGGTACCAGCCGACATAGCGGCGGACCTCGTACTGGTCCAGGCCGCACTCGTTCTTCGCAGACTGGAAGCATTCCTCGATCTTCCAACGGCATCCGGCGATCAGCGCGAGGTCGGCGACGGTGGAGTGCAAGGGTATGGCGAGGAAGTAGGCGGTCTCGTCGGGCTTGGTGATGCTGCGGCGGGCAAGCATCCAGCGCTGCCGGGTGGGCTCGTCGCCGTCGAACTCCCATACTGCCGGCAGCCGGGCAGCGGCCCAGTCGTAGAGCCGTGGCCCTTTGGCGCCGTCGCCGCAGGTAAGGCGCTGCCATGCCTCGGCGGGGGCCTGGCCGATGAGGTAGTCGATGCGAGGACCGTGCACCTGTTGGGACTTGGGAACGGCGACGGCATAGGACAGGCTGGTGTCTTCCAGGAAGCGGCGGAAGCGGGAGTCCTGCCCGTAGGCGGCATCCGCGGTGACCCATCTGAAGGGCAGCGGGCCCGCCTGGGCCCGCAGGACCATGGCGCGGGCGAGGTCGTTCTTGGTTGCGAAGCCCCGGTGCTCGGGGATGCGGGCCACTCGGCAGCGTTCGGCATCGTCGGTCCAGGACTTGGGGAGGTAGAGCTCGCGGTCGACCAGGGCGTGACCTCGGGTGGTGGCGTATGCGGCGAAGACGCTGATCTGACAGTTCTCGGTGCGGCCGGCGGTACCGGAGTACCGGCGTTGAATGCCGCTGAGGTGATGCCCTTCTTGACGAATCCGGTGTCGTCGATGATCAGGACGCCGTCGGTGGTGCCGAGGTGTTCGGCAACGTATTCCTGCACGTCATCGCGGATCTCGTCGGGCTCTCAGCGGCTCTTGGCCAGCAGGTGCTGCAGTCCGTCCGGGGTGGAGTGGCTGGCGAACTCGGCGAGTTGCCAGGAGTTCTTGCGGCCCACCGGGCCAAGCAGGCCGCGGACGTAGTCCCGCATCCGCTGTCGCGGCTCGATCCGGGGGAAGCGGTGCCCGATCCTCAGGAAGAGTTCTTCCAGACCTTGTTCCCACGCGGTGGCGGGTACGCCATCGATCACGCAGGGAGGCTGTCCGCACCGTTGTCACTACACGCGGCGCGGTCACACGTTCGCCGGACGGCCCGGGAGAGCTCGCCCCATCTCCGGCACCGTCCCGCTACACTCCCCAGACCCAAGCCGTTGACCAGGCAAAACACCAAAGTCCGGCTGGAGTA
>NZ_JAFMOF010000011.1 GCF_017349075.1 Streptomyces triculaminicus
CCATACCCTGCGCGCCGTGGAGAACTTCCCCATCACCGGGACGCCCATCTCCGCCTACCCCGACCTCGTCTCCGCCCTCGCCTCCGTCAAGGAGGCCGCGGCCCTCGCCAACCGCGACCTCGGCCTGCTCGACGACCGCAAGGTGGACGCGATCGCCCAGGCCTGCGAGGAGATCCGCGCCGGCCGGCTGCACGACCACTTCGTCGTCGACGTCATCCAGGGCGGCGCCGGCACCTCCACCAACATGAACGCCAACGAGGTCATAGCCAACCGGGCGCTGGAACTCCTCGGCCACGAGCGCGGCGCCTACGGGCACCTGCACCCGCTGGAGGACGTCAACGCGGGCCAGAGCACCAACGACGTCTACCCGACCGCGGTCAAGCTCGCCCTGCAGCTCGCCGCCGCCCGGCTGCTGGAGGCCATGGAGGTCCTGCGCCAGGCATTCGCGGCGAAGGCGGAGGAGTTCGCGGACGTCCTGAAGATGGGCCGCACCCAGCTGCAGGACGCGGTGCCCATGACGCTGGGCCAGGAGTTCGCCGCGTACGCCGTCATGCTGGACGAGGACCGCGCCCGCCTGGCCGAGGCCTGCGCACTGATCAGCGAGATCAACCTCGGTGGCACCGCCATCGGCACCGGCCTCAACGCCCACCCGGACTACGCCGCGCTGGCCTGCCGCCACCTGGGCGCCATCACGGGCATCCCTTTCACCGTCGCCGGCGACCTGGTCGAGGCCACGCAGGACATGGGCGCGTTCGTCCAGCTCTCCGGCGTCCTCAAGCGGATCGCCGTCAAGCTCTCCAAGACCTGCAACGACTTGCGCCTGCTGTCCTGCGGCCCGCGCGCCGGCCTCGCCGAGATCAACCTGCCGCCCGTCCAGGCGGGCTCGAGCATCATGCCCGGCAAGGTCAACCCCGTCATCCCCGAGGTCGTCAACCAGATCGCCTTCGAGGTCATAGGCAACGACGTGACCGTCACCTTCGCCGCCGAGGCCGGCCAGCTCCAGCTCAACGCCTTCGAGCCGGTCATCGCGCACAGCCTCCTCAAGAGCATCGGTCACCTGCGGGCCGGCTGCCTCACGCTCGCCGAGCGCTGCGTCACCGGCATCACCGCCAACCGCGAGCACCTCGCGCGCCTCGTCGAGCAGTCCATCGGCCTGGCCACCGCCCTCAACCCGCACATCGGCTACGAGCAGGCCACCGCCGTCGCCCAGGAGGCGCTCACCACGGGCGCCGCCGTCCACGACCTCGTCCTGGCCAAGGGCCTCCTCACCCAGGAACAGCTGCGCGAGATCCTCCACCCGGACAACCTCGCCCGCCCCCACACGCGCACGGCCACGACCGCCCGCGCCTGAGACCGTTCCCGAACCACCCGAGAAAGAAGAAGCACCCACATGGCAACGGCGCCTAGCGTCTCGTACTCGATGACGGTCCGACTCGAGGTCCCCGCGGGCGGGACCGCGGTCAGCCAGCTCACCACGGCCGTCGAGTCCTCCGGCGGCTCCGTGACCGGCCTCGACGTGACCGCCTCCGGCCACGAGAAGCTCCGGATCGACGTCACCATGGCGACCACGTCCACCGAGCACGCCGACGAGATCGTGGAGAAGCTCCGCGGCATCGAGGGCGTCGTCCTGGGCAAGGTCTCCGACCGTACGTTCCTGATGCACCTCGGCGGCAAGATCGAGATGGCGTCCAAGCACCCCATCCGCAACCGCGACGACCTCTCCATGGTCTACACCCCCGGCGTGGCCCGTGTGTGCATGGCGATCGCGGAGAACCCCGAGGACGCCCGCCGTCTGACCATCAAGCGCAACTCGGTGGCCGTGGTCACCGACGGCTCCGCCGTGCTGGGCCTGGGTAACATCGGCCCCAAGGCCGCGCTGCCGGTCATGGAGGGCAAGGCGGCCCTCTTCAAGCGCTTCGCCGGCATCGACGCCTGGCCGATCTGCCTGGACACCCAGGACTCCGACGCCATCGTCGAGATCGTCAAGGCCATCGCCCCCGGCTTCGCGGGCATCAACCTCGAGGACATCTCCGCCCCCCGCTGCTTCGAGATCGAGGCCCGGCTGCGCGAGGCCCTGGACATCCCCGTCTTCCACGACGACCAGCACGGCACCGCCATCGTCGTCCTCGCCGCGTTGACCAACGCGCTGCGCGTGGTCGGCAAGGGCATCGGCGACGTACGGGTCGTCATGTCCGGTGCGGGCGCGGCCGGCACGGCCATCCTGAAGCTGCTGACCGCCGCCGGCGTCAAGCACGCCGTCGTCGCCGACATCCACGGCGTCGTCCACGCCGGCCGCAAGGACCTGGTCTCCGCCGACCCCGAGTCCGCGCTGCGGTGGATCGCCGACAACACCAACCCCGAGGGCATGACCGGCACCCTCAAGGAGGCCGTGCGCGGCGCCGACGTCTTCATCGGCGTCTCGGCCCCCAACGTCCTGGGCGGCGAGGACGTGGCCGCCATGGCGGACGACGCCATCGTCTTCGCGCTCGCCAACCCCGACCCCGAGGTCGACCCGGCCATCGCCCGCCAGACCGCTGCCGTGGTCGCCACCGGCCGCTCCGACTTCCCCAACCAGATCAACAACGTCCTGGTCTTCCCCGGCGTCTTCCGCGGCCTGCTGGACGCCCAGTCCCGCACGGTCAACACCGACATGATGCTCGCCGCCGCCCGCGCCCTCGCCGACGTCGTCGCCGGCGACGAACTCAACGCCAACTACATCATCCCCAGCGTCTTCAACGACAAGGCCACCGCGGCCGTCGCCGCCGCGGTGAAGAAGGCGGCGACGGTGCTCCGTCAGGGCGAATGAGCGGTTGCCGGACCACTCGTCGGCGTTGGTCACCTCGATCGTCGCCGTGTGAGGTGTCCGGCTACCGCAACCGGAAGCGAGCGGGCCTCGCGCCCGGGGCCGGTGGTGCGGTCGGACGCAGGCAGGCGCGTTCAGGTCCCGTCCTCGGCCCCTTCGGCCCGGTCGGCCGGTTCGGCGATCATCGCGGTGGCGAAGCGGCGGAAGCCCGCCCGGGCGTAGACCCGGGAGCACCGTGCCGTCGAGCAGAGCGGCGACGATCACCGATGTACCGGCCTCCAGGCGTGCCGCGAGACGTGCCACCGAACCGTCGTCGTTCAAGGCGCTTGCCATTGCGACCAGTTGTGCAGGACCTGTCGTGCCGATGCGGGTGCCCGCTTCCGTGAAGGCCAGGTGCGCGGCGGCGAGGGCGTCGGCCAGCGCTCTCGGGTACACCCAGTTCACGCTGGCGGGCGCGGACGCGGACCACGTCTTCACGACCGACCGTGCCAGGACGGCCGAGGGCCGGACGGGCGTAGTACGGCCAGTGGCCACGGCCCTCCTGTACGAACAGGGTCAGCGGGCCGAAGTCCTCGGCCCGAGCACCGGTACGGGGGACGGCGTCGCCGCCCAAGCCCTCCGGACCTGCGTGTCGCGCGGTCGGCAGCGCCCGCGGCCAGGCACGGGTCACACGTGCCCCACACTGGGCCCATGGCCAATGTCAATGGAGCACCCGTATCCGTCGAGCACCTGCTGCCCCTCGCCCTGACGAACTACGGGCATTTCACCACCATGAGAATGGAGAACGGAGCGGTCCGCGGGCTGTCGCTGCACCTCGCGCGGCTCGTACAGGACTGTGCCACGGTCTTCGGGGCGGAACTCGACGCGCAGCGGGTCCTGCGCTACGTACGGCAGGAGGTCGGCCGGTGCACCGACCCGCTGACCGTGCGCGTCACCGTCTTCGCCCCGGACCTGGACATGGCGCATCCGGCCGGGAACGCGGAGCCCCACGTTCTGGTGACCACGCGTCCTGCCGGTTCCCTCGCCCCGCCTCCTCTCCGGGTCACCTCCCTCGCCTTCGGCCGCGACACCGCGGCCGTGAAGCACATCGCGATGTTCAGCCAGCTCAGGCTGCGACGTGAGGCGCAGCTCGCCGGGTTCGAGGACGTCGTGTTCACCGACCCCGACGGCCGGATCTCGGAAGGCTGTACGTGGAACATCGGCTTCGTGGACGGGTCCGGTCAGGTGGTGTGGCCGGACGCCGACATGCTGCCGGGGGTGACCATGCGCCTGCTGCAGGGTGCCCACCGTCAGAGCATCGTGCGGGCGGTCCCGGTCGGTGAGCTGCCCTCCCTGCGCGCCGCCTTCGCCACCAACGCCGCCATCGGCGTGCGCGCGATCCGTGCGATCGACGACGTGAGGTTCCCGGAGGACGACGCGGTGTTCGCGGCCCTCAGGGATGCCTATGTCGCACTTCCGGTGGAACCCCTGTAGCTGCGCTGCGCAGAGCATCGTCGCCGCGCTGGGCAGCCGTCCTTCCTCAAGCCCCGCACCGATCGGCACCGCGGGCTAAGGGACACCGAGCAGCCGCAGGACGGCGGTGACCGCGGCTGCCGTGAGCACCACTGCGAGGAACGGGACTTTGCGCCAGGCCAGCACTCCGGCCGGACGCGCGACGCCGGCCGGACCGTGGCCCTCGGTCAGGAAGGTCCCACTGGAGACGATCGCGAGCGGCCTGCGCCGGGAGCGTGCCCGGACCGGACTGTCGCTCAGCGAGGTCGCGCGGCAGGCGGGCATCTCCAAGTCGACGCTCTCGCACTTGGAGGCGGGCAACGGCAATCCCAGCCTGGAGACGCTCTGGGCTCTCTGCGTGGCCCTGGACGTGCCGTTCTCCCGGCTGCTTGACCCGCCCCGTCCTCAGACCCACGTGATCAGAGCCGGTGAGGGCGCCGCGGTCGCCGCGGCCGAGTCCGACTACCGGGCCACCCTGCTGGCCGCCAGCCCGCCCGGCGCCCGCCGCGACGTCTACCGTATCGACGCCGAGCCGGGCACCGTGCGCGCCTCCCGCCCGCACATGCCCGGCGTCGTGGAACACCTCCTGCTCGCCAGCGGCCGGGCGCTGGCCGGCGTCAGCGGCGAGGAGGTGGAACTCGGCCCCGGCGACTACATGGTCTACCCCGCCGACCTCCCGCATGTCTTCGAGGCCCTCAGCCCCTCGACCCGGGCGGTCCTCGTCCTGGAACACCCCTGACCGTGAGCGGCCCCGGATTGCATCACGGGCGGAGCGTGGTCGTGTTCCCTCGCCCTGGCCGCGTGGAGCCGCTACCGGATCCTGGATCGAGAGTGCTCCGGAACTCCGGCATCCTGGTCCTTTCTTACGAGGAGGCATTGGACCTGTGGAATTCCGGCTGCTTGGCGCGGTGGCGATCAGCACCGATACCGGCGACGTCCCTCTCGGTCCCGCCAAACGGCGCAGCCTGCTCGCCGCGCTGTTGTTGAGGCCCAACTACCCGCTCTCGGTCGAGCAGCTGACGGCGGCCCTATGGGACCATGAACCGCCGCTCCATGCCCGCGGGGTCATCCAGGGGCATGTGTCGAGGCTGCGGACCTTGCTGACGGCAGCCGGCGCCGAGGCGTACGAGGTCGAGCTGGTCACCCAGGGCGCGGGCTACGTTCTGCGGATGCCGGAGACGCTGCTGGACGCGTACCGCTTCGAGACGCTGGTGGCCCTGGCCCGGGAGCAGCGTGCCCCGGCCGATGCCGTGGCGATGTACCAGGACGCGCTGTCGCTGTGGCAGGGGGCCGCGCTGGCCGACGTGTATCCGAGTCCGCCGCTCCAGGCCGCCGCGCACGCGCTGGAGGAGCTCCGGCTGGCTTCGGTGGAGCAGTTGGCCTGCGAGTACGGGCGGTTGGGCGAGCACGCCCGGGCGGCCGCCGTGCTCCGCGCGGAGGCCTTCGCCCATCCGCTGCGCGAATCGCTGTCCGCCGCCCTGATGGGGGCGCTCCGGAGGGCGGGCCGCCGCTCGGAGGCGCTCGACTGGTTCCATCGCACGCGGCGGCTGCTCGCCGACGAACTCGGCGTGGACCCGGGCCGGGAACTGGCGGACGCGTACGCCTTGGCCTTGCGCGGCGGGGAAGAAGGCGAGGCGGCGAAGGCCACCGCAGGGGACATGACGAAGGCCGCCGACGCGGTTCCGGTTCCGTGCCCGGCCACCACGACGCACGCCCCGCTCCCCGCCCCCGTACCGGCTGCAGCTCCCCATACCGGTGCACCCGATCTGCTGCCGCGCGCGCCGCGCGGCTTCCACGGGCGGGTCGCGGAGCTCGCCGCCCTGTCCCGGGCCGCCGCGGGCGAGGCGCCCGTCTGTCTGGTCACGGGGCCCGCCGGGGTGGGGAAGACGGCCCTCGTGCTGCAGTGGGCACACCACGGCCGTGCCGGTTTCCCCGATGGGCTGCTCTATGCAGACCTGCGCGGCTTCGGCGACACGGGCGAGCCGGCCCTTATCGAGGTGCTGCGCGAGTTCCTGCCGGCGCTCGGTGTCACGGAGCGCTGGATACCGGAGTCGGCGAGCGGCGCGGCCGCGCTGTTCCGGTCGCTGGCCGCCGACCGTCAGCTCCTCGTCGTGCTGGACAACGCGCGGGGCTCCGAGCAGGTCCGGCCGCTCCTGCCGGGCGGTCCCCGCTGCGTCACCGTCGTCACCAGCAGACACCAGCTGTCGGGGCTGATCGTCACTGACGCCGCCCGACCCGTTCCCGTGGACGTGCTCGGGCCGGAGGACGGCACGGCGCTCCTCGCCGGGGTGCTCGGCACGGAGCGGGTGCTCGCGGAGCCGGTGGCCGCACGGCGGCTGGCCGAGCTGTGTGGCGGGTTGCCGCTCGCGCTCCGGGTGGCCGCCGCCCGGCTGGCGCAACGGCCCAGCTGGTCGCTGGGCGCGATGACCACCGAACTGTCCGACGAGACGCGTCGGCTGGGCCTGCTGGACGTGGAGGACACCGGCGTGCGAGCGGCTCTGCGCCTGACGCTGCAACAGCTCCCCGGGCATGTCTCCCGTCAGTTCGCTCATCTCGGCCGTCACCCGGGCACGCACGTCGACCGGTACGCGGCGGCGGCCCTGGCGGGCACGGACCCGGCAGCCGCCGAGACCGCCCTGGAGCGGCTGGCCGTCGCGCACCTCGTCACGGAGACGGCGCCCGGCCGCTGGACGCTGCACGATCTCGTACGGCTCTACGCGCGTGGCCTGGAATCCGGTCCTGATGCGCTCAAGCGCGTGCTCGACCACTACATCGCCACGGGCCTCGCGGCCGTGGCGGCGGCCGAGCCCGGCAACGAGGAGTGCTTCCCGATGCCGGCAGACTTCCTGCCGCCCGCCGCCGTACGGGAGTTTCGCGACCGGTCCGCCGCCGTGGCCTGGTACGGGGCGGAGCGGGACGACCTCACGCTGGCGGTGGCCGCCGCGCGCGCCGCCGGACTGCACGGCAGGACCTGGCGGATCGTCCTGACGCTGTGGCCGCTGATCGTGTGGCGCGTTCGGGACGGATGGGTCCCGCTCCTGGAGACCGCGCTCGAGGCGGCACGGGCCGACGCCGAGCAGCAGGGCGAGTCGCGGGTACTGAACGTGCTCGGCTGGGTGCTGATCGAGGAAGGGCGCGCCGCGGAGGCGCTCACTCGCCTGGGGGCCGCCTCCGCGATCGCCGCGCGGGCGGGCGACCTGATCGCCGAGGCGAACGCGCTGATCGTCCTGGCCATGGCGCAAGCAGCGCTCGGCGACCCGGACGAGGCCGCGGAGGTCTGCGAGCGGGCAGTGGAGCTGGCGCGCAAAGCCGACGACCGGACCATCGAGAGACTGGCCCTGCAGCACCTCGCCCGGCATCAGGTCGACGCCGGGGAATGGCACCCGGCCCTCGACACGGCGACCGAGGCCCTCGCCTTCGACGACCGGTCACCCACGGCCGACGTGCCCCGGATCCTGCTGCTCATGGTGAAGGGAGAGGCGCTGCTGGGGCTCGGGGACCATGCCGAGGGCATCCGGCAGCTCGACCTGGCGGCCCGGGAGGCGGAGTCATCCGGCTACGAGGACGGCGCGGTACGGGCGCTCGGCGCGCTGCTGCGGGTCTCGGCGGACGAGGGGTTCCAGGCACGGTACGACGCGGCGCTGACACGGCTCACGGCCCGTCCGTGACCGTACGTCGGTGGGACGACGGGACGGTGGGACGCGCGTGAACGGGACACCGGTTCGGGGCTTCCTGGCGGGCGCGACGTGGCGACGGCGCGACCCAGCTGACGGCTAGAAGTCGTCGGCGCCGTTGCGCAGCTCGTGCGTCCAGTAGCCGGTCGCCCACTTCGCCGGGTCGACGGCGATGCCGCCGCCCGGAGCCTTCACGGCGGCCATGCCGCCGCCTCCCTGGAGCGTGACGGAGAAGGCCGTGACGGGCTCGGTGTTCTCCGTGCGCCCGCCGTCCGACAGCTTCACCACGGCGTAGGCGGGGGCACCGGCGGTGAGCACGACGGGCGTGGCGGGCTTGCTCTTGGCGACCGGCGGCACGTTCTCCCGGTGGCTTTCGAGGAACTGGATCTCCGGGAAACCGTTCAGCTTGCAGCTGTGGCCCGAGGTGTTCTTCGCCGTCAGGACGATGTGGGTGTAAGGCGGCCCGTCCTGGTAGGCGGCGCTGATGGAGACGTTCTTGGTGGTGCAGACGGGCACGCTCGCGGCCGCCTGTCCGGTGGAGGCCTTCGTGGCCCCGGCGCCCCGTGCGGTGTCGGCCTTCTTCCCGTTGGCGCTGCCCTGCGCGGACTGCGCCGACGAGGGCGCTGACGCGGAGGTGTCGGCCGCCGGTCCGGCGGACTTCGTATCGGAACCGTCCTGGCCGCAGGCGGTGAGGGTCAGAGCGAGCACGGCGGTGGCAGCGGCGGTGAGGACGGTGGTGGGGCGGGTGTGAAACGCGCGCATGGGAATTCCCTTTGGGGGTGAGCGTGCGGCAAACGCCTGATTCTCTCCGGCAAGCCGCACCTGAACTACAGGCAGGCATGAGTTTGGCGACCACCGCTAACGCTCTGCTGCCTTGGCGCTGACGTCCCGCTAATGCTCTGCCGTGGTGACGCTGACGTCCACCGGCCACGGCTCGCTCCGGGGCTGCTCGGCAGACGGACCCGGGGCGATTCGGGCACGGCCTACCGGCGCGACGGCCCCGCACCCGTGGCCGCCGCGCCCTCTCCCCTATTACTCGACTTACTCGACGACGAGCTCGACCAGGACATTGCCGCGGGTCGCGTTGGAGTAGGGGCAGACCTGGTGCGCCTGCTCGACCAGCTTGCGGCCCGTAGCGGCGTCGACCGTGTCGGGCAGCTCCACGCGCAGCGTGACCGCCAGCCCGTAGCCCTCGCCCTCCTTGCCGATGCCGACCTCGGCGGTCACCGCGGCATCGCTGACGTCGATCTTCGCGTGCCGGCCGACCAGGCCGAGGGCGCTGGCGAAGCACGCCGCGTAACCGGCGGCGAACAGCTGCTCGGGGTTCGTCCCCTCGCCATTGCCACCCATCGCCACCGGGAGGGCGAGCCCGACATCGAGGCGGCCGTCGGAGCTGACGGCGCGGCCCTCACGGCCGTGGGTGGCGGTGGCGACAGCGGTGTACAGGGTTTCCATGGAAACCATCCCTCTCGAAGATCGCGGCGGTCGCCTGTCCGGCCCGCCTGACGACCATCACGATAGTGCACAATTCAGTTGTGCACAATTAAATGCCTGGCGAGCTACCCTGGGGCACATGACGAAGCCGCCGGCCGCCCCGCACGGAAACACGCCCCACGAGGACTACCTCCGCCTGGACCGGCAGCTGTGCTTCTCCCTCAACGCCGCCTCCCGCGCGTTCGGCGCCGTCTACCGCACCCTCCTCAAGGACCTCGGCCTCACCTACCCCCAGTACCTGGTCATGCTGGCCCTCTGGGAGCACACCGAGCTGCCGGTCAAGCGACTGGGCGAGCTCCTGCGCCTGGACTCCGGGACACTCTCCCCGCTCCTCAAGCGCCTGGAGACAGCCGGCCTCGTGCACCGCGAACGCAACGCACACGACGAGCGCTCCGTCCTCGTCCGCCTCACCCCGGCCGGCACGGAGCTGCGCGAGGAGGCCGCGCTCGTACCGGTCCGGATCGCCGCCGCCACGGGGTTCGACGCCCAGGATGCCGCCGACCTGCGCACGCTCCTGGAACGACTGACGCTCGCGCTCGACGGCGCGGCCCTCGACGGCACGCCGCCCTGCGACTGACGACACCCCCGTCACCCGTCGCGGGCGCCATCACCGGTACCGCGGACCAGGCGTCCCGCTCAGCCGTCCAGCCAGCACACCTCGTACGGCGCCAGGGTCAGAACCCGGCCGTCCACCCTGGCCACGACCCGCCGCGACTCCGTGTTGACGACGAGAACGGCGCTCTCGTCGGCGAGGACCTGGATCCTGGCACCGGCTTCGGCGGAGGCGACGACCGGGCGGAAGGCGCTCCCCGGCGGGAACTCACGGGCGAACCGGCCGAGCAGCCGCCCCATGGGCAACTCGTGCCCTCCCCCGTCCAGATGGGTGCTCCGCCAAAGACAGCCCGGGCAGTCGCTCCCGGGCCTTTGCGGATTCCAGTAGAAGGCGGTGGCGGCACCGCTCATGGCCAGCCACATCATCGCGGTGGCCTGTACGGCGGTGCGGTGCTGCTCGCTCCAGCCGTCCCGGCCGCATGCCCGGCCGTCTTCGGCGGGCGGCTCGACGTACCACTCGGCCCACCACACCGGAAGCCTGGTCAGGCTCCTCAGCCAGCGGGTGACGTCGGCGAACTTCTGGGTGGCGGTGAACTCGTCGGGGATCGTCCGGTGACCCTCACGCGTGTAGCTGGATCCGTCCACGACGATGAAGTCCGCTCCCGCCTTGTGCTCGTTCCAGTAGCGGATGGCGTCCACGGAACGCCGGTCGAGCGCGCCCCAGGGGCCGCGCACGTCGGGTGAGCCGTCCTCGTCGCCGGGGGGCTCGTGGTCGACCACGGCGTACGGGCCGCCGACGCGATTGTCCGGGTTCTGCCGCTTCAGCTCCGCGTGGACGAGGTTGTACAGCTCTGTGTACCCCTCGTGGTTCCAGCGGCACCTGTCCTCGTCGTAGAAGCCCTTCAGCTCGTTCCACACGAGGAAGTGCCGGATGTCCGGGTACCGCCGCGCCACCACACCCGCGAGCCGTGCGAAGTCCGCGTAGTGCCCCGGATCGGGAGCCGCCTCCAGCCGAGCCCAGTCGGTACGCCCCTTCCGCCCGCCCTTCATCCAGTCCGGGGCACCGCACAGGGTGAGGACGGGGATCCCGCCCGTGGACCGCATCAACGCGACGCGCTCGTCGAGCGCCTCGAAGTCGTAGTGCCCCGGCGAGGGTTCGGGGTTCTCCGCACCCCACCCCATGAGGTGCTGGTTCTGCGGCATGGGCTGCGCGGAGAGCAGGTCAATGGCCCGGCGGGTGGCGTCCGGCGCGCCATGGTCCGCACTGTACTGGGTGTGGGTGACGCCGATGCCCAGGTGGAGCCCGGCCTGATCGCCGGGCGTCTCGGGCGGCTCCCTCCGCTGCTCGCCTCCGCGCGCACCGAACAATCCGCCGACCAATGCGCCGAACCGTGTGCCGGAACCCCACCGTTCCATGCCGGACAGTATCGACTTACGTGCTCCGTCGCGTGGCCCCACGATGGGCAAGAGTATCCGCGATCGTCCGGATTTCCTACGGTTGCCATCGTACGCCCGGCGGAACGGCCGTCCGAGGCTGGGTAGTTGTCCCCGCGGCGACCGGAAGTGATCACCTCGAGGCGGAGCCGTCGGCGGTGTCAGTGACATGCGGGCCCGCCGCCGGGGCGAAGCTCAGCGGGTGGCGGACCGACTCCGGGCCGCGGACGCGGGTGCCGAAGACCACCAGCTCGCAGGCTCCTGCGGTTCGGCAGTCGACGGTGCGGCCGTCGATGCTGGTGAAGCCGGCCGACAGGGTGACCGACTCGTCGACCCGGCCGTCGTCGTCGGTCGCGGGCGGCCTGGTGCGGGAGCGGCAGCCGGAGGTGGTTGCCGCGCCGGTGGCGCACTCCATGATCAGCACGTGGTACTGGGGCTCGTAGCCCTCCCCCGTGGCGCGCACCGACTGGCCGTCCATCAGCCCTCTGTCCGGATTCACGTCGAAGGTGGGCGGCGGCTCCATGCGGCCGTCCGGCCTGAAGCGCAGCGGGACAGTGGTCAGCAGGGCGCCGGTGTTGTCGGTGAGGGCCAGGGAGCACGGGTCGTTGGATGATGCCGCGCGGCAGTCGACCTTCCCGGTGGGGTTGGCGAGTTGGGCGTACAGCTTTTTCGGGGAGGCCCCGTACGTGCCGTCCGGGTACACACGGAACTGGCGGCCGGTGGCGTCGTCACAGGTGGTCGCGGATGCCGAGGGCCCGCACTGCTTGACCCAGACGTGTGCCTTGGGCGGGCCGCCCGCGATCGTGAACGTGACGATGTCGCCGTCCAGGAGGCGGGTGGTGCGGTTCGCCTCCAGCCGGGGGCCGGTCGTGGCGGCGGCCCGTGGGGCCGGTGCGGTCGCCGGGGACAGCAGCCGCCACGGGCTCCAGCCGCCGCCCGGTGCCGACTGGTCGATCTCCCACATGCGGTCCCTGTTCCACTCCCGCGCCGTCAGATGGATCCGGCCGTCGGGACGTTGCTCCACGGTACTCGGTTGGCTCAGGCCTACGTTCTGCTCCGGGATCTGCCCCAGGGACTGGACCGGACCCCAGCCTTCGCCGGCATTCCGCTGGTGCCGCACCTCCATCGCATTGCCGCTTCGCGCCCCCGAGGCGAAGGCGTCGATGCTGCCGTCCCGCTCCTTGAACAGCACCACTCCGCCGTGGTACGGCGCCGGTGCGAGTCCGAACGGTTCGGGGGTGCTCCAGCCGTCGTTCTCCTCCACCACGTGACAAAACGAGCCGTAGGTGGAGAACAGCAGCTCGAGATCACCCGCCGAGTTCTCGATCGCCGCGATGGAGTAGCTCTTCGGGCCGACGGTTGCCGCGCTCACCCGCTGCCACTGCCCGTACGGGCCGCCCGGCGCGTCCTGTTCGCGATGCCAGACGAAGGGCAGGCCCCCCGTCGCCGTGGCATCGTAGAAGAGCTGGAACTGGGCGATCCGGCCATCCGTACGGTCCACGGACACCAGGCTCTCGGCCACCGGCCTGCCGGCCTGGCCCTTGGCGCCGCCATCGGTTTGGCAGGCGCCCGCGGCACCCGTTACGGGCGCTGCGGACTTCGCCGCGGCGGGTGCCGCCACGGCCGCCGAGGGGGCCGCCACGGCTCCGCCGCCGACCAGCGCCAGCACGACTCCGCCGCGCACCAGCGCCCCGACTCGTCTGCCCCGCCACCCTCTTCGCCGTAAGTCCATCGACTTTCCCGCCTTCGAATCGTCCTGATCCGGCTCACCCGGCAGAGGAGCATCTTCGTGGCGCACTGCGGGTCCCCACCAGCCCGCGATTTCGGCCAGCGCTCCCCCGCGCCCCGGAGGCGAGAATCCGATGGAGCAACGAGCCTGCGCGACGTCGCCGCCCGAGAGGCCACGCGGCCAGCGGTCGCAGCACCCACCGCGATGGCCAGACCTGCGCTGCCCCCGGGAGGACAGTGGCCGGCTAAGAGCGATCCGATAGGGGCCGCCGTTTCCATCTGGACAGCGGCCGGACGACGGCCGGCGCGTCAGTTCGACTGTGGCGGAGAGGGCAGGATTCGAACCTGCGTGGGCATAACCCGACCGTAAGCTGCTGCTCTGGTCCCCGATAAGCCACTCCGGGCACCTCTCCGTGACCTGCGCCAGGTATCCCGGCCCGCTCACAAAGACAACACTGCCAGCCCCCGCTGACACGCCCCTGACACACTGCTGACCAGCACCCACAGCAGTTTGACGAGGGTGCTCTTGCCGGCGCCGTTGTGGCCGACCAGGGCCAGGGCCTGGCCGTGTGGGATGCGGAAACTGACGCCGCGCAGCACCCAGGGGTGGCCGTCGTCGTAACGGAACCACACGTCACGGGTGCCGAGCCGGCGCCTGGACTCGCTCAGACGCTCCGGCCGGCCCCCGGGAGGGGGCGGATCACGGCGCGAGGTAGGAGTGGAAGACGTTCTCCGGGTCCCACCGCGCCTTGAGCTCTTGCAGACGGTCCCAGTCGGCGGGGGCGTACGAGCGCCGGGCGCGGTCGGCGCCGGCCTCCAGGTCGGCCTCGGCGACGTACCGTCCGCCGTGCCCCGACGGGTCCGTCGCGGCCGCCACGCCCCGCAGCCAGAGGGCGTTGGCCTCGTCGGCGCCCGGGTCGTCCCAGATCGCGTAGGAGACGCAATAGGACCGGCCGAGCGGCGAGAAGGACATGTTGCGCAGCAGGACCGGCTCCTCGGACACCGGCTGCACCGGGGCCAGCACGAGGGACCTGGGGGACGGGGCGTGGGCGACCGCGTCGGCCACCCGGGTCAGCTGGGCCTCGTAGGTCTCGGCCGACCACAACGTGTCGGCCGCGTACCGGCGGCAGGGCGGCCAGAGCGATTCGGCGCCCGCGTGCAGGGCCGCGAACGACGTCGGCTCGGGCGCCTGCCGGGAGCCGGCGGCTGTGGCGAAGGGGCAGTCGGCCACCGGGGCGAGCGAGGCGAGCGCTTCGTCCGGCGACGCCGCGAACGAGGTGGCGGCGCATGACCTGTGGCCCTGCCGGAGGCGTCGCGACGGGATCTGCGCAGGCACGCAGGACGAGGGACGTCTCGACATACGACGGGAGTTCGCGCGCGGTCCGCTCCCCCCAGGCCGCCACCCGCCCGACCTCGTCCAACGGGAACGTCAGGCTGGTGGTCACGATGGCCGCCGGCTGGGGGTGGAGGCCGAGCCGGAAGCGGGTGACGACGGCGAAGAAGCCCGGCCCCGCGCCCCGGGCGGCCCAGAACAGGTCGCTGTTCTCCGTCTCCGAGCAGATCACCGTGCGGCCGTCGGCGGTGACGGCCTCGATCTCCTGGACGTCGGCGCACGACACGCCCCAGGCACGGGAGTTCCAGCCGAGCCCGCCGCTCAGAAGGAAGCCGCCCACCGCGACGGTGGGGCAGTGGCCCACGGGAAAGGCCAGGTCGTGCGGGGCGAGCGCCGCGACCAGGTCCCGGCCGGTGGCCGCGGGCCCGACCGTGGCCGTCGCCGACACGGGGTCGACCTCGCACCCCCCCGAGCCCTGACAGGTCGATCAGCAGTCCCCCGTCCCGGAGCGGGGAGCCCGACCAATTGTGACCGCCGGAGCGCACCGACACGCGCAGCCCGTGGGAGCGGGCGTAGGACAGGGCCCTCACGACGTCCCCCGCGGAGGCGGCCCGCACGATGGCATCGGGGGTTCGTCGCGGCTTGCGCCCGTTCCACACCGCGTCGGCCCTGGCCCATTCGTAGTCCCGGTCACCGCGCCGGATCAGGACCCCTTCGAACTCCCTTTCCGCGGACATCAGCTGATCAGCTCGAAGATCGCGACGAACAGCAGATAGGCGAGCACCACCAGCGCCGCGCCCGCAACGTGCACACGGGCGCTACGGGCGCGCCCCGGCACCAGCCAGAAGGCGAGCACCCTGTTCACCAGGGGCATCAGCAGCCAGGTCAGCGCGCTGACGCTCAGCACGTTGCCGATGAACAGACCGACGTAGCCGGGGACGCCGAGGTCGTCCAGCTCGTAGCCCACGGTCAGGTTCAGGACCATCACGGTGGGATAGAGGGCCAGGAGCACGGACATGGCCTGCTTCCAGTTGGGCGGAGCGTCACCCCGTGCGCCTCCCTCGAAGCTGAACCAACCGCTGAACGCCGAACCGACCTTGTGGACGTCGTACGAGGCGAAGTAGCGACGCCCCTCCTCCAGCAACCCCTGGCGGACGTCGGAGGCGAGCCAGTCGTCGAGGTGCTCGCGGGAATCGAACCGGAACACGGCGACCCAGCGCTCCTGGACCCCCTGGACCGGCCTGAACAACTCGGAACCCATGAATCCGGGTGCCTTCTCCTGCGCCTTGAGGGCCTTCGCCTGCCAGCGCAGGAACCCCTGTTCTCGCCCGGGCTCCACCACGTGGGAGACGACGGCCGTGACGGCGCCGGACTCCTGCTCGGCGGGGGTGCCGCCGAACGGGTTGCCGCTGGGCAGCCCGTCGGAGGCGCCGTAGCCGCTGGGGTCAGGGCGGATGGTGGGCGGCCAGACCGCAGCAGCTCCCACCTCGCGTCGGAGCCCACAGCGCCCGTCGCCGCGGCGCCGCGCGCCTGCTCAATCGGGCACAGCCCGGCCTCCGTCGCCGTTCCGCTGTGCGGTACCCGTCGGCGAGCCGGACGAGAAGCGGATGCAAGCTCCACGCCGACAAGGGCGACCTCTCTGTCCGGACCGTGTCCGGACAGGCCGCTGACCAGGCCGGACAGTGCCGATTAGTCCGGGACACCAGCTCTCCATTGCAGTCGCCGGGGGCCTGACAACAGGCTGCTGAGCACGCAGCACACCGGCTCACCTACGGAGAGGAAGAAAACGATGTCCCGTCTGGCAAACATCGGCAGGACGGCCGCAGTCGCGGCCACCGTCGGCGCCCTCGCCCTGACCGCCACCGGCACGGCGCATGCCGTCGGCGTCAACGCCTCCAGCGCAGACGCCCGGTTCACCGGCTCCTACTACGTCACGAGCGAGAAGGTAAAAATCTACGGCACGCTGAAGGACTTCGGCGCGCACCGGGGGCAGTCCCAGGCGTTCGTCCGCATCAAGAGCACGGAGGGCAACTACAACCACAAGCTGAGCCCCGCTGTGGACAACCGCAAGTCGCACACCTACACCGACACCGCCCCATACGGCGGAACCTTCCTCTCCGGCACTCTCACCGTCTGCTCCTGGGTCAACTCCGGCGGCGGCTCGGTGTGGAAGTGCGGCACACCGGTGGGAATCTACAAGTAGCCGCGGCCTTCGTGGCGCTGTACACCCACCGCGTAGCTCGGGAGCATCAGGTGCGCGGCGATCGAGAAAACGTCGACCAGGTCGGCGGGCCCGTACGCCCCGTGGACCGCGGCGACCGCCGCGGTCCACGGAAGCCTGGCCGTCACTCGGCCTTCCTGAACACCTCCGACATCCCGTTCGGTTATGCGGCCCGTGCCTCTGCAGCACGAGGGCTTGAGCGCTCCACGTGACTGGGAGCGTCTGCGCCGTATGATCACCCGCCGGGCCGGTATGCATGAGCCCATGGTCATATCCGCCCCCAGGCCCGCCGGTCCAGCGATCGTATGTCACCGTGTTGCAGGCGCTGCCCGATCCGCCGCTGCAACCCGTCGCCGGCGGTCGATACCACGACCGTTTCGAGCGCCGTGATGGGCAGTGGCGCTTCGCGGAGCGACGGGTCCGCATCAACCCCGTCGGCGATGCGAGTCGCCATCTGCGTCAGCCTGCCGCAAGGCGGTAGTCCTCCCCCGAGGGGGCCCGTCTCAACTGCCGGCGCCGTGGGCGCTGACCCATCCCATGCTCTGGGGATCGCCCAACGCACACTTCATCGCCGGCTCGGCTTCACGCTCTCCCCCGACGGCATCGGCATCTCCACCCCAGCGGGGGCGTCACCTTCGGGTCCGCCTCAACGATGGTTGCGTTGTCGTAGCCCAGGTGATGGCCCCCACCTGGAGCAGCCCGGCCGAGTCCGTTCCCGCCCGGAGCCGAAGCGCCCGGGCCCCAGCGGCGATCGCTTTCTAGTCGTCGTGCACCGGCTAGGAGAGTGAACCGGCGTGGCCAGGGACGGGACCGATCGTTTTCCAGACTGGCCAGGAATTTCTCCGTATTCCTCTCGATGAATGGGGTTCACCGTGCGGCGTGCGTGTCGTCGGAGCCGGTGGAATGTCGTTGTCACCGGTGTCGCCTCGGTCGGCCTCGTGGGATTGCTCACCACTCCGGCCGCCCCCGCGTCCCCCGACCACCGCAGGATCTCCGACTGCCTGGGAAAGGAGGACGGCTACGACCACGGGCTCCTGCAGAACAACAGGGAATGGGCGCGGGCCGAGAACCGCCGCCTGGGATACGCCAGGTACGCGACATGTCGTTTCGTCATCACGCACAGGTCCCGGTACGTGGACCTCAGGCAAAAAGCCGTGTCGGACACCTACGGCGCCTGCGACGGCCCCGCATGGAGTGTCGAACTGCTGGTCAACGAGTCCGTGGCCAGGTCGAAGGCGTTTTCGCGGGAGAGGGAGAGGCTCAGGAAGCGGCAGCGGTCGATCGAAAGAAACGTCTCGGGCTTGATCTCGGCGGCCATTGCGGACGTGCTGGACATCAGCCTCCTCGGCGACGACGTCACCGTAGCCCATCTGGAAGGCGAAGAACACTCACAGCGGCATGGCGAGACCACGGAGTGGACCGACAGCAAAACCGACGAGAAGAAGAACATCGTCAGCATCCCCGAGGGGAAGAGGGTCTATCTCCGGTCCGCCCCGTGGCTTCAGAGGAGTTCTGGCTACCTGGAGATGAGCTACTGGGAAGGCGAGGCCGGCGGCCGCAGAAGGACCGTGAAGAAGAACGACCTGACGACCCACACCCCGGTCCTGAGAGCGAACAAGAAGCCGCGCATGGACTACCAGACCCGATGGATGGAGTGCCCCGAGAAGAAGCCCGAAAAGAAGCCCGAGAAGAAGTAAGCGCAGGGCCCGCCCACATTGGGCGTACTGGCCACGCCACTGGTCATACGAAGCCGGCGGTCGAACCGAGCGGAACCGCAGGTGACTCCGCCGCGGCTAGTTGAGCGGCTGGTGCCGGATGAGTTATGGGACATGTTTCAGCGTGTGGTGCCCGAGGCGCCGTCGCGGCCTCAGGGCGGTGGCCGACGTCGGCACGGCGACCGGGAAGTGCTGGCGGCGATCGTGTTCGCCGTCACCTCGGGCTGTACCTGGCAACAGCTGCCCACGGCGCCGTTCGGACCCTCCGGCGCGACCGCCCATCGGCGCCAAGCTCCCACCGCCTGGTCCTCGACGAGCTCGGTGCCCGCGGCGAGCTGGACTGGTCCCGCTGCGCGATCGACTCGGTGAACATGAGGGCCTTGAAAAGGGGGACCTGACAGGTCTGAATCCTGTCGATCGGGGCAAGTTCGGATCGAAGATCCACTTGATCACCGAGCGGACCGGTCTGCCTCTGTCCGTGGGCATCTCCGGCGCGAACATGCACGACAGCCTCGGGCTCGAACCTCTCGTGCGGGGCATCTCGCCGATCCGGTCCCGGCGAGGACCCCTACGCCGGCGTCCCGGCAAGCTCCACGCCGACAAGGGCTACGAGTACGCCCACCTGCGGTGATGGTTATGCGGGCGCGGCATCACCCACCGCATCGCCCGCCGGGGCATCGAGTCCTCCCAGCGACTGGGCCTCCACCCGCCTTCACCAGCATCGCCTGCACCCTCATCTGTTACCGAAAACTCACCAAGTGAGATGACGCTTAACTGGACAGCCCCCGCCGACGGGCTCCGGAGCCGGCGGCGCTAACGCCGCTCACTCCGAGGCCGGCGCGTCGACGCCCGGCTGCGGCGGCCGCGTCACCTGCGCGGGAGGTGCGTGGCACCGGTGAGGAGGGTCCGGGTGAGGGTGTCCCATTGTCGGGCGGTCAGTGCTTGTGCGGTGATGGCGGCGAGGCGGGCGTGTCCGGTGACGAGTCGGCGGGGTGCGGGCCGTTTCGTGGTGAGGGTGCGTTCGATGCGTGCGGCCACGTGTTCGGGGTCGGCGCAGGCGAGGGCGAGGAGGGCTGCGCCGAGCCGGGCGGTCGTGGGCAGGGCGCTCTTCGGCTTCAAGGTGGTGTTCAGGCGTCGGTCGGTGTCTTGCAGGATGGTGCGGTAGGTTCGCACAGCGTCCCTGTAAGGGTCATCGGATTCAGTCTGGCGTTCGGCGGTGGCGGCGCTGTGTGTGGCGCCGGCCAGGAAAGCGGTGCGGACGAAGCCCGGTTCGAGGACGCTGACGTCTACGCCGAAGGGCTGGACCTCCGTGCGAAGGACTTCGGCCAGGACGGCGGCTGCCGCCTTGGCCGCGGTGTAGCCGCCGAGCAGGGGGACTGAGAAGCGGGCTCCCATGGACCCGATGACGATGATGCGGCCCTGGCCTGCGGCGCGCATGCCTGGCAGGACGAGTTGGGTCAGGTACAGAGGACCGGCAACGTGCACTTCGAACTGGTTGCGCAGTGCGTCGCGGGTGAGGCTTTCGACCGGCCCGACGAGGCTGGTGCCGGCGTTGTGGACTACTGCGCCCACCGGCCCGTGCTCGGCCTCGATGACGTTGACCGCTTCACTCATGGACGTTTCGTCGGTGACGTCGAGGAGCACGGTTCGACAGCCGCCCGCGTGCAGGTCCGGGGTGTGGGTGGGATCGCGGACGGCCGCGTAGACGATCCACCCGTGGCGGGCCAGGCGCAGGGCGCACGCTTTGCCGATGCCGCTGGAGCAGCCAGTGATCAGGACCGGTTGTAGGCGGGTCGGGTTCACGGGTTCCTCCGTGGAGTGATCGGTGGGGCCAGTACGGCGGCCAGTACGTGCGGGCTCAGCAGGATGGCGGGGCCTTTGAGCATGTGCTGGACGAGGACGAAGCGCCGATAGAGCTCAGGGTTTCGGGGAACGTGGGCCAGGACGCGGGCGAGGTACCAGCGCACGGCCTGGGTGAAGGCGCCGGGAGTGGTTTCCTGCCACCCCAGGTCGCTACTTGTGGCGATCAGCCAGGGCAGGCGGACGCTGCGGGCGGCGCGCTTTTGGAACACGCGCGCGACGCCGTCGAGGCATCCGCTGGGGCGTCGGGCGCGCAGCAGGTCGCGCAGGACGGTGGCCTGGATGGCGGCGACGGTCATGCCCTGTCCGTAGACGGGGTTGAACGTGCACAGGGCGTCCCCGAGGACTATGAGGCGTTCCACGTGGCGCTTTTGCAGGTGGTCGTAGCGGTGCCAGCGGTTCGCCAGGTTGGTGAAGCACCGTACGGGCGAGAGGGGCTCACCCAGACGTATGGCGTCCGCGATATAGGGGTTGTCAAGTGCGGCTGCGAAAGCTTCGAACTCTTCTGGTGCGGTGGGAGGGAGGTTGCCTGCGGCGCCCATCAGGGAGACGACCCAGCGTCGGCCGTCGACGGTTGCGACCGCGCCCCCGCGTGGCACGTCGGGTGCGTAGGTCATCTGCAGGGTGCATACCCACTGCGGCGGGGACGCGGCGGGCTGGGTGTAGAGGCGCGAGGCGTAGGCGTAGCGGGCGTCGACCACCGAGGTCGTGGGTCGCGTCCATCCTGCTTCGGCGAGCCAGCGGGGTAGCCGAGACGAGCGGCCTTGGGCGTCGATCACCAGGTCGGCTGCGACAGTTGTCGGCTCGCCGGCCGTAGCGGGGCGCACGAGGACGCCGTCCACTTCTGTGCGACCGGGGGGCGCGGACAGGCCGCACACGACGTGTCCGTCGAGGAGGGTGATGTGCGGGTGTGCCAGGACCCGTGCCCTGATCCGGGCTTCCAGAGTGGTGCGGTTGAAGGACTGTGCCTGGATGCCGGTCTTGTTCCGTGGGGTCCACCCGGCGGGTGTCAGCACGGGGAAGGCCGCACCGAAGTCGAAGACAGGGGCTCCGGCCTGCCGCAGTTCTTCTCGTAGGCCGGGAAAGAACTCCTCCAGGATGTGGGCGCCGCGCGCCATCATGCCGTGGACGTGATGGGCCTGCGGGATCCCGGGACGCACCACCTGGCCGTCGGAGAGGCGGTCGCGTTCGATGATGGTGACCCGGTCGAAGAACTCGGTGAGGACGTGCGCCGTCAGCAGTCCGGCGAATCCGCCGCCACAGATCACCGCGTGACCGAACCCGGCCTTCGGGCCGCCGGTCATCGGTCAGCTTCTTCCGCCGGCGACACGCAGAGTGGTTGCCCAGGTGTGAGGCAGCGGGTGCTCGAGAGGTGGCTGGGCCGGTCCTGATCCACCGGATCACCGTGCAGGGAGATCGTGTTGAAGAGCAGGGCGTAGGACAGGAACAGGAAGTTCAGGACGCCCGCGACGGCCAGAATCCGCAGAGTGACTGCCACGCGCGGCGGCAGACCGGTGTCGCCGCGCTCCACCGCGGACCGGTCCTGCGCAGTGCGGAAGAACCGCAGTGAGCCCGCCACCCCCCACACGGAGCCCAGCAGCACGGCCTCATAGAGCGGGAACTGGTACGGCTGCCCGGACCACAGGGTGAGAGCGCCCACCGTCCCCGGGTAGGAGATCAGCCCGGTAAGGAGCAGCGCCGATTCGCACACAAGGTCCAGGACCGTTCCGGTCACGATCGCCACCGCGACCAGCGCGGGGCGTGAGCTCAGGCTGCACACGGGTGCGCATCGGCGCAGTACCGCGCAGATCACTACGGCGGTGCACAGGCCCAGGAGCGGGAAGAGCGTCGACGTCAACAGCAGCGGCGCGGGCGTGCGGTCGTCACCCCGGCTCACCCAGCCCGGCACCTGCGGTGCCCAGGAACTCAGATTGGCGAGGTAGGAGCTGTAGAAGAAGTCCGCCCGCCACAGCACTGGCATGTGGTCCTGCCAGTAGACAAGGAACCATCCTCCCAGCAGCAATGCGTCGAACGACAGCCGGCGCCGGGCGCGACAGTCGCGGACCACGTGCACCAGGCACAGGACGAACGCGCACGGCACCAGAACCTGGAACAGCCACGCCCACACCCGCACCCCGCGGGGTACCGGGTCGTCCCCGGTGCCTACCGGCGCGGGATCCCCCCGCAGCAGCCATGCCGCGTACACATACAACTGCAGGATCACAAAGGCGGCGCCGAGCAGGGCCCACCACACGATGGGCCGCGAGATCAGGGACCGCAACCCGAGGGACTCAGTAGCAAGGGAAGGGGTACCGGCGCCCGTCACGGGACAACTCCGTTCGACAAGACCGACGATGACGCCGCTGCGCCCCGTGTCCTCATACCGAAAACGCCGGCCCGCACAGCAACCAGCACCACACGCAGCAGTACAACTGATAGGTCAGCGCGTCCTGGCGCGGGCTGCGCAGCACCCACAGACGGGCCGTCACCAGCACGCATCCCAGGGCCAGCACGGAGAGCCAGATAAGCACCGGGGCGGTGATGTTCGGCTCCAGCGCCCACAGCGTCGCGCACGGCACGAGCACGAGCGCCACACCCACCGCACCCCGCACCACGGGCGCTCCTAAGACCACCGGCAGGGTCCGTCGGCCCACCGTCGTGTCGCCGGGGACGTCCCTCAGGTCCTCTACGAACCCGATCAGCCAGTACGCGGTGCCCGCGACCACCCAGTACCAGGCCGCAGGGGTCAGCGGGCCCGCCAGCTTCCAGGCCGCCCCCAACAGTGCGAAGGCACCCGCGACAATCGCGGGATTCTTCACGAACCACCAGCGCATCAGGTTCTCGTACGTACGCACCCCGACCAGCACCACCCACAAAACCGTCCAGGGCAGCACGCCCCATATCTGCCCGGCCAGGAGGAACAGCACGACCACCACCACGAGGCGGTGCGTCGTCCCCCGGACGGTGACCAGCCCGCGGGGAAGGGGACGGTAGGGCTTGTTGGCGCGGTCCTCCTCGACTCCCACCAGCTGGTTCGACAAGGTGTGCACGGACAGGAACAGCCAGAAATAGACCAGGCTCCTGCCCAGCACCCACGCCAGATCCGAGGCCGGAAGATGCAGGCTCCGCCATGCCGCGACCGCGAAGAGCACCCCTGGCACCACTGCGGCTGACAGGTCCACCACGTTGAACCGCCAGCTCAGCACCACCTCACGCCACAGCCCGCACCACCAGCGCCGTAATACCTCCGACCGCGCTCGGTAGCGTGGCTGTCCGACCAACCCATCGTCGGTCATGAAACTCCCCCGAAGCGCAACTCTCCGGCACCGAGCCAGGACAGGAACGGGCACAGAATCAATCCCCAGGGTCACGGCGCTTCATGTACCGACGCCAGGCCGTGTTCCCCCGTCGACACCGGCTCGAGCCGATTGGGCGTACGTTCGTCCACCGCACGCCTGGCCTGCGAACAGTCCCAGTACGTCAGGCCGGCAGGGAGACGCGCAGGCGGTCGAGGGCGCGGAGGACCTCGCCCCGGTTTTTCGCGCTCTTGAACCAGGCGGGCATCCGAGCGATGAACGACATCTTCCGCCCCCGCTCGTACCAGGGCCCCCGCTCCCGCAGCGGCGCCCGGACGAACTGCCGCAGCATCTCCAGATGCTCCGGGTTGTAGGCCCAGACCCGGCCGTGCCGCGTCTCGACCTGCAACCACAGCGGCACCTGGAAGTAGGGGTCGGCCACCTCCCCCGGACCGCCGCGGAACACAATCGGCGTCCCGGGGTGCTGCCGTGACAGTCCGCACCCACGGCAGACGAGGTTCCGAGGACGGTAGAGCACGGAGGCCGCGCCGGGGTCCGCGGGCGCCGGCACGACGCGCGCAACGCCCGCACACCTCGGACACCGCACGAGCACCGTCCCGACGAGCTCGTCCCTCTTGACCATCGGATCCCGGAACCGGACGGGGCCAGAGGGCGGCGGAGAGACGTGGGGCGTGGTCATCCATCCAGTATCGGTCGGTATCGGTGCGGCGCCCGCACAGCAGCTTGCCTGCTTGGCAGCTGATGGCACGCACGAGACCACGAGTGACGAACCGCAGAGTTACGCGGCACCGAGGCCGCTGCCGCATACCCCCGCACGCCACCGACACGAAGTGCGTCAACGAAGGCGGATGGCTCGTGCCCGCCGACGGCGCGGATCCGCCGATGCGATACGGCCACCAGCTCTCTGCGGTGTCGGTCGCCTATCGGGGACTGTCGGTCCGATGCCGGTGGCTTGTCGGCGGGGCCTGTCACCTTTCCAGAGACGGCCGATCGGAGCCCACCGGGCGGCCCGATCCCGAAGGAGTCACCATGCACACGCCTGTCACGATCATCGGCGCCGGACTCGGCGGACTCACGCTGGCCCGCGTCCTGCACATCCACGGAATCCCGGCCACGGTCTACGAGGCGGAGTCCTCCCCGTCGGCGCGCATGCAGGGCGGGATGCTCGACATCCACGACTACAACGGGCAGCTCGCCCTCCAGGCGGCCGGCCTGATGGACGAGTTCCACGCCATCGTCCTGGAGGGCCGTCAGGCGATGCGGGTCCTCGACCGGGACGGGACCGTCCTGTTCGACAAAGCCGATGACGGCACGGGCGGACGTCCCGAGGTCCAGCGCGGTGAGCTGCGCCGGATCCTGCTCGACTCGCTCCCGGCCGGCACCGTCCGGTGGGGGCACAAGGTCGCAAGCGCCCGTACCCTCGGCGAGGGCCGCCATGAGGTGACGTTCGCCGACGGCGGCACCGTCGCCACCAGCCTGCTGGTCGGCGCGGACGGCGCATGGTCACGGATCCGGCCGCTGCTCTCCACCGCCATACCCGAGTACACCGGCACGTCCTGCGTCGAGACGTACCTGTTCGACGCCGACACCCGGCACCCCGCCGCCGCGAAGGCGGTCGGCGGCGGAATGCTGATCGCGCCCGCGCCGGGCAGGGAGATCTTCGCTCACCGGGAAAGCGGCGACACCCTGCACACCTACGTGGGGCTGGCCAAGCCGCAGGACTGGTTCGCCGCCATCGATTTCACCGATGCCGCCGCGGCCACCGCGCGGATCGCCCAGGAGTTCGACGGCTGGGCCCCGGAACTCACCGCCCTGATCACCGACGGCGACACCGCGCCGGTCCTGCGCCCCCTCTACGCTCTGCCGACCGGGCACCGGTGGGACCGGGTGCCGGGAGTGACCCTGACCGGCGACGCCGCCCACCTCGCCGGCCCGAACGGCGAAGGCGCCAACCTGGCCATGCTCGACGGCGCCGAACTCGGCAAGGCCCTCGCCGCGCACCCCGACGACATCGAGGCCGCGCTCACCGAGTACGAGCAGGCCATGTTCCCGCGCAGCGCCGAGTTCGCCACTTTCGAAGGTGCCGAGGTCCACGGGATCGACTCCGACGACGACACAGCCCGCGCCCTGTTCAACACGATCACCGGGAAGGGTTGATGAACCATTCAAGCCCCGAACTCTGATGCTCCCCTTCCGCCCTCGCTCAACCCCTATCCGAGCACCGGCGGACGGAGTGGGCATCTGACACGGGGCTGCGGG
>NZ_JAFMOF010000012.1 GCF_017349075.1 Streptomyces triculaminicus
AGTACGCCCACCGTGCCGAAGGCGTACAGCAAGGCCGGCAGCGCCGGGCCGGGGCTGCGTACGCGCCCCCGGCCGACGGCGTCACCAGTCGATGTGTGCGTTGATCCAGTCGACCAGGCCGTCCTCGTCGTCCGCGGAGGGCAGATCGGGGCCACAGCCGAGGGGGGTACAGGACAGCTGCAAGTGGGTGAGGTAGCCGTAGGGGCCGTTGTCGGCTGTCTGCCCGAGTATCAGGGCGTGAGTCGGGGTGCGCCAGATGCGGTGCGTCAGTTCGGGCCCGGTCATCACGGTCGCGGAGGACGAAAGCGTTCGCTCGGGGAGCGCTCCGAGGTGTTCGGTCACCGCCTGCGCGGCCTGCGTGAGGACGGCCTCACAGTCCTGGGCTGTGCACGGCCTGCGGCCGCTCCAGCCGGGCTGTTCCTGCCAGCGGTCCATGAGGCCGTACAGCCATGATTCGTTGGCCAGGCGTTCGTCGTGCGGGTCGACGGGGTACAGCTCTCCGAAGACCAGGAAGGTGCGCGCATCCGGGTCCCCGAACGGGCTGGCACCCTCAGAACACAGCACATGCTGGTCCGCGGTGCGGAAGGACTCACAGACCAGGCTTTCCTCCCAGCACCACCCCCGCCGCTGTACTTCGGCATCGACGGCGTCGAAGTCGTCGGAGACGTGAGACGCGGCCGGCAGATCCACAAGTTCGGCGACGGCCCCAACGGTCAACGGCCGGTGGGCAAGAGCATGTACAGGAAATTGCATGTGGAACACCCTAAACGTGGTGCTCCCGCTGCCCTGCCGGACCCCGAGCTCCGCCTCCCGAGCATGTCCCGCTCCGGCGATCGCATCGGATGCGCCGGGCCGTGGCGGGCACGGTCCGGCGCGGCCGGGCCGGATCAGGCCCCCTTGGCGGGAGCCAGTACCAGCCGGCCGCGTATCCCGCCCGCCGCGAGCCGGTCGTGGGCTTCGGCGGCGCGCTCGAGGGGGAGGACGTCGGCGACCCGTAGAGTCAGATCCATGGCGGCGAGCTCGGTCAGGGCGTGTGCGTCAGCGCTGATCCAGTGCTGGTGGACCCGGATGCCGCGCAACGGGAGCGGGGCCGACCCGCCGACCACCGTGGCGTAGGCGCCTTTGCTGCGGACGGCGGCCAGGGCGCGGATTCCAAGTCCTGCCGTGTCGAGCGCGCCGTCGGTGCCTCCCGGTACCAGGCGGCGGACATCGGCCGCGAGGTCGGACGCGTCACGGCCGACGATCCATTCGGCGCCGACGCTTCGAGCGAACTCCGCGTCGGCGGCGCCGGTCTGGGCGACGACGCGCAGGCCGCGCCGTGCCGCCAGTTCGACGGCGAAGCCGCCGACCGCCCCGCCGGCTCCGGTCACCAGCACGGTGTCGCCCGCGGCGAGGTCGAGCAGGTCGAGGGACTGGAGGGCGGTAAGGCCGTTCAACGGCAGCGTCGCCGCGGCTGCGGCCGAGGCGCCGGCCGGCGCGGGCGCGACGGCCGTGGCGTCCAGGACCAGGTATTCGGCGTAGGCGCCCAGCGGTACGTCGAGCAGGTCGCGCAGCCCGATCACCCGCTGCCCCGGCGCGAATGCCGTCACGCCCGCTCCGAGGCGGTCGACGACGCCCGCGGCGTCCCATCCGATGCCCGTGTGCTCGCGGGCGGCCATCAGTCCGGCTTCGACGAGCGCGCCGGAACGGGTGACCAGGTCGACGGGATTGACGGTCGCGGCCTCGACACGGATCCGCACCTGCCCGGGGCCGGGTTCCGGCAGTGCGACCGTCACCAACTCGAGTACCTCGGGCCCGCCGTAACCGCGGGCGACCACCGCCCGCATCTTCTCTTCAGCGATCATGTTGCACACCATAGGAACCGCTACTCTCCATCAGGAAGTACGCACTTCGGGGTGCGTACGGCACCGGAAGGAGAGCCATGCCCACCCGCACGGCCGCTCAGCGCCGGGCCGAGGCGAGCGTCACCTACGACGCGTACCTCGCCGAATGCCCCGCCCGGCAACTGCTGGACCGCATCGCCGACAAATGGGTCAGCCTCGTCGTCAACGCGCTTGCCGACGGGCCCCAGCGGTACACCGAACTGCAACGCCGGCTGGCGAGCGTGAGCCAGAAAATGCTCACACAGACTCTGCGTCATCTGGAACGCGACGGACTGGTGTCGCGGACCGTGATCCCCGCCGTCCCGGTCCGCGTCGCATACGAACTGACCCCGCTCGGCCGCTCACTGCTGCCGGTCATGCGCGCGATCAAGGACTGGGCGGAGGAGCACATGGACGAGGTGCGCGCCGCCCGCGTCGCCTACGACGCCCCGAGCTGACGGTCCGGTGACAGGGCTGCCTCCAGTTCTGCCAGTTCCGTCGCCTCGAGCTCGACCTCCGTGGCCTTGGCCGAGTCCTGGATCGAAGCCGGACGGCTGGCTCCCGGTACCGGGATGACCACTGGGGAGCGGGCCAGCAGTCAGGCCAGGGCGATCTGCTGCGGGCTGACGCCACGTTCGGCCGCGATGCGGTGGAAGACGGTGTTCGCGGAGGTCGGGCCGGACCGGCCGTCCAGGGAACTGCGGGAGATGCCGCCCAACGGGCTCCAGGGCAGGAAGGCCAGGCCGAGTCGGGTGCTCAGCTCCAGCTCGGGCTCGGCGTCGCGAACGGCGGGGGAGTACCGGTTCTGCACGGAGACGAGCGCGTCGCCGAGGATGGCGTGGGCCTCACGGATCTGGCCGGTGGTCACATTGGAGATCCCGGCGGCGCGGATGGTGCCGGCGTCGAGCAGTTCGCGCAGCGCGCCGACCGATTCCGCCCAGGGCATGTCAGGGTCGGGCTTGTGCAGCTGGTACAGGCCGATGGATTCCACTCCCAGGCGCTTGAGAGAGGCTTCGGCGGCGTGCTTGAGATGGGCGGGGGTGCCGGTGACGGTCCAGCCGCCGTCGCCGAGGCGGCCCCGGCCCCCCTTGGTGGCGACGAGGACGTCGGAGGTGTCGCCGCCGTAGCGGGCCAGGGCGCGGGCGATGAGGAGTTCGTTGTGTCCGCGCTCGTCGGCGTGCCAGTGGTAGCTGTCGGCGGTGTCGATGAGCGTGACGCCGGCGTCGAGGGCGGCGTGGACGGTTGCGACCGCTCGTTCCTCGTCCGGGCGGTGCTCGATGGACAGGGGCATGGCGCCCAAGCCGATCGCGCTGACCGTGATGCTTCCCAAGGGGCGGTACTTCATGTGCGTCTGTTCTCCAGTGTTCGTGCTGCTCAGATGTCCGTGTTGCTCAGAGTGCCGGGGTGGCGGATACAGCGAGGGCTTCGGCCACGGCGCCGGGCAGCCAGTCGGCGGTGCGGGAGAAGGTGAAGCCCAGCTGCTTCGCACGGGCGTTGCTCATGGCGTAGTGGCGGTCGAAGGAGAACGGCGAAGCCGCCTCGCCCGGGGCGGCGGCCCGGTACACCGGCTCCCGGCCGGTCTGAGCGTGGATCACGGCACTCAGATCGCGTACGTCGAACAGGCCGTCCGAGCAGGCGTTCACCGGACCGGTGAAGTCGGTGGCCGTGGCCGCCCACAACAGCAGGTCGGCCAGCTCCTCATAGTGGATGAAGACGGTGGGCAGCACCGCGGGGTGCACGATGAGCGGTCTGCCCTGGGTGATGTGCTCGACGTAGTGCGCCAGCCGGCCGGTGAACTCCTGCGCACCGCCACCGAGTACGTGGGCGCTGCGCACCGAAGCGAACGCGAACCCGCCGTGCTGAGTGAAGGCGGCCTCCGCCTGGCGCTTGCCCTCGGCGTAGTGCGCTTCCAGGTAGGCGTCGTCGCGCCAGGGCAGATCCGTGCTCACCTGCCACATGGCGGGGTCCACGGTCTCTTCCGGCACCGGTGTGCCGTGCGGGATGAAGGGCAGCGCCGCGGTCGACGGGTCGTAGACCTCGATGGTGGACGTCATGACGTACCGGCGGGTGCGGCCCTGGAAGGCGCGGGCAGCGATCGCAGCCTGCACCGGGGTGTAGCAGACCTGGTCGATGACCACATCGAAGGTGCGGGAGGCGAGGGCGACGGTGAGGGCGGCCTCGTCGTCGCGGTCGACGACGAGGTGCTCGACGCCGTCCGGCGGCGGCGTCGAGCCACGGTTGATCACGGTGACGTGGTGTCCGGCGGCCTGCAGGCGCTGGACCAGGAGCCTGCCGAAGTACCTGTTTCCGCCGATGACGCAGATGCTTTGCATGGCTTCATCCTGCGCGCCTACAGTCACCAGCAGAAGTGCCGACTTAGTGGAAACGTATTAAGGAAAACTGTTGATCGATGTGCAGCGGCTCCGCGTCCTTCGGACGGTGGCGGAGCACGGCAGTTTCAACCGGGCGGCGGCCGCCCTGCGCCTCACCCCCTCGGCCGTCTCCCAGCACGTCGCGGCCCTGGAACGCAGCCTCGGCGCGCGGGTCGTGGAACGCAGTACCCGAGGGGTGACCCTCACCCAGGCCGGCCGGATCATGGTGGGGGCCGCGGAGTCGGTCGCCGCGGAGCTCACGCACGCCAAGCGGCAGGTCGACCGGCTGGGCACCGGCCGTACCCAGTTCACCCTCGCCACGTTCACCAGTGGCGGCCGACTCCTGCTGCCCGGCGCCCTCACCCGCATGACGGCCGCCCATCCCGGCACCGTGGTCCACGTCAGGGAGGCCGAGCCCGAGGACAGCCTGCCCCTGGTCCGCCAGGGTGCCGTGGATCTCGCGCTCGCCTACCACTTCGACGGGCCGCTGCCCGGCCGGCCGGGCCAGAGCTCCGACGTGGAGTGGACCGCACTGATGGAGGACCCCCTGCACGTCGTCCTCCCCGAGGCGCACCCCTTGGCCGACCGCCGGGCGATCGACATCGCCGAGCTGGCGGACGAACCCTGGGTGCTCGGCTGCCTCAAGACCGAGGCCTACCTGTCTCGTTACGCCGAGCGCGCCGGTTTCGACCCGGAGGTACGCGGCACGACGACCGACTACTTCTTCGCCCGCTCGCTCGTGGCGGCGGGCATGGGCGTCTCGCTGGTCCCCTCCATCGCGCTGACCCCGGAGTTGCCGGGCCTGCGGGCCGTTCCGATCAATCCGCCGGCCCCGACCCGGCACATCGGCGTCGCTGTGCTGCGCCGCCGCGGTCACCCCTTGGCGGCGACGCTGATCCAGGCCCTCCAGGAGCAGGCGGCAGCGGCCGTCGAGAGATGACCTCCCGACCGCCGAGACGACGCGTTGGCGACGGTTCGGAGCGGAGCCCCACGCCGGCCGTAGGCGGCACTCTGCGGAGAGCAGGGCCTTGCAAACGCGGGGCGGTGCGGCCGTCGGCCGGGATTCCGGCCGACGGCCTGAGGGGGCCATGGGGCGCAGGGCGATACGAACCCGGCCCACGGTCCCGGCCCGGGGCTGTTCACTACCTGAACAGACGGTCACCGCTGTTGGCCATGCGATGGGTGGCGCTGTGGCGGTTCACCCAGTCACGGACAAGGTTGATGGCGTTGGCGCACTGCCAGCTGTTGTCGTACTCGCGCACTCCGGTGAAGGCGCCGTAGCCGGCGATGATGCCGTCCACACGCGCATCGCCCAGCAGTTTGTCGACGTACCAGGGATCGTTGTAGGTGGTCGTCCAGGACAGCGTGGCCGCGAGCCGTCCCGCGGCACGGTCTCCGGCGCCCTTCTTCAGTTCCGCGCATGTGTTGCGGGCGGCTTCCGTGCAGTTGCCGAACCCCTTGGTGATGTCGGAGTCGCCGTAGTCCATCACCCGTCGACCGGCCGGGAACCCGGAACCGGACCGGTTGAAGGCGCCCAGGACCTGATCGCGAGTCCCGGTCGTCGTGATGCCCTCGAGTTTGCCGAGCTTGCCTTCCAGGCTCTTCCAGCCCCTGCCGCCGACGTCCGGGGTGCTGCCGCCGTGGTACTCGTAGAACCCGTAGAGCACCTGGATCCCGGCAGCCGCCAGCCGCTGCGCCTTGTCGCGCAGTCCGGCGACGCTGCACGTACGGTTCGGCGCTTCGCCGCAGTAGTTCGGGTCCTTGATGTCCAGCCAGACCAGGCTCAGCCGGCGCCCTGCTTTGGCGTTGGAGAGGATGCGGTCGATCATGCTGTCGAAGCTGGGGCCCCGCCGGTTTTCACCGGCCGAGGAACAGTCGTGGTAAGCGCGCCATTCGTTCGGGTTCCACCAGGCGCAGACGTCGATCTCGATGGCGTTGGCGCCATGGTTGAGCGCGGCGTCCACGCCGTCCAGGGTGTCGACCCGGTGCGCGATGGCGTAGATCGCTTGACGCTGATCGGCAGCTGCCGCCGGGGTCGTACCGAGAGCGGTGGCACCGACGATCCCGCACAGTGCCGCCATCAGCGCCAGTAACTTCCGCGGGCCGGTGCCATGTCGAAGGTGAGTGGTCAAGAAGGTACTCCTTCGTGTCGGTGTCCTGAAGCGGACAATCGATCTCACCAACTGAGCTTTGACATACGATAAATGGTCGGTCAATGCATCCGGGTAAGGGCGGACCACGGGCGGCAGACAACCCTTTCCGCTCACTCCGGGCTTTGCCTCGGTCGCCGTCCACGGGGCTTGCTCATGCTGTCGAGGAC
>NZ_JAFMOF010000013.1 GCF_017349075.1 Streptomyces triculaminicus
TAACGATCTCGTGCACGGTTGGCCGTGGCGCGTCGTCGACCGCGGACGTACCCGTCTTCAGGCCGCGTGTGTGAGGGGCCTGGTTGCGTTTTGCTGGTGAGATACCAGGGCGGCGACGGCTTGGACGGTCTCGGGCAGTTGTTCACGGCGGCCGTGGTGGCGGGCGAGGGCCTTCCAGTTTTTGAGGTGGGCGATGCCGTGCTCGACGCGGATCCGTCGGGAAGAGTGCGCGTGCTTGGCCTGTGCGTGCATCTCCTCGTACCAAGGCGGCGGGTTCTTTCGGAACTTGCGGTGTGGCGGGGTGACGACCTGGCCGCCGGTCTGGGCGCCGAGTCCCTGGTAGCCGGCGTCGGCCAGGATCTCAACCCAGGGTCCGGTATCGAGGAGGTCGATGAGCCCGGATTCGCGGGCCTGGGTGATGTCCGGGCAGCTGCCGGGCCGGGTCTCGCCGCAGAACAAGAGCCTGCCGGCGGCATCGGTGAGGACCATGGTCTTCACGGCGTTCTGCTTGCTCTTGCCCGAGATGAAGCGGTCCCGGCCGTCCGTTCCCTGGGCGGGGCGGCGGACCCGGATCTCGGTCGCGTCCAAGATGGCCGTGCGACCGCTCTCGCCCAGGTGGCTCACGACATCGGCCAGCGTTCGCAGCCGCATCCCGGGAGCGATAGTGCAGCCTCGCTCGGCCAGCAGTGGCCGGACTTCGCCGATCGCCCTGGTGATGGTGGAGCGGTCCACGCCGAACCAACAGGCCAGCACGTCGTGCGTGGCGCCGTGCCGGAGATGCACGAGTGTGGCCAGTAGCCGGTCGACGAAGACCAGCTTGTGCCGGGCCCCGGCACCCACAGCCCGCTTCCGGTCCCGGGAAACAAGCCGGGCCTGGTGTCGCTCGTGCCACAACGGCCCGAGCTCGGCAACGAGTTCAGCCAGCACCGTCGACGACAGGCCCGTGACCCGCTGGTTCCGAACGATCGCCGCCCTGATCCCCACCACGCTGAACACAACGATCAAGAAGCCGACGCGCCACGGCCAACCGTGCACGAGATCGTAAGTGCCGTTGCAGTACTAGGCAGTGTCCGACGGGGCTGGTGACCGGGCGGCGTCCATGTCGTTCCGACTCTTGTGGGGCGGTGTGATCTATCCGGCGCAGAGTGGGTCCGGCAGTCGAGGTATGAGGTTTTCTGTTCGGGCCCTGTTCGGGCCGCTATTCCGTATCAGCGCCCTGACCGAGCACCTCGGGCCCATCATGCGCGTGGGCCTGGACAGGAGCGCCTGGGAGGAGCTCCCGGCGCGGCTGACCGTCGACGACCGGGTCGTGCACATCGACTCCTTCCCTGTGGGCGACGACACGGTCCTCGTCACCCGGGGCGACAACGATCACTTCGCCCTGCTGGTGATCCCGCCCGACGCGGCACGAGCCGCGATGGCCAAAGCCGTACGGGCCGACAACGTCACCCAGGCCGAACAGATCCTCATCGACACCGGCAGCACCCCGCGGACCTGAACGCCCGGGCAGCAATGGCATCCGGTCAGCCGAGGAAGGACAGCCGGACCTTTCGGCCGGGGGTGTCCCGGCCGGTGGTCACCAGAACGACGGACTGCGAGGTCCCCAGCTCCAGCTCACCGCCGACCACGGGCAGCGTGGCGTGGGGCGGGACCAGGGCCGGGAGCATGTGATCGCGGCCGGGGACCGCACCGCCGTGGCGGTCCTGCCAGCGATCGTCCGCGCGAAGAACCTCACGGAGGGCCGCCAGCAGGTCGTTGTCACTGCCGGCCCCGGTCTCGATGACGGCCAGGCCGGACGTCGCGTGCGAGGTGAAGACGTTCAGCAGTCCGTCTCTCCCGTGAGCGACCTCCTGGAGGAACGCGGAGCACGCGTTCGTCAGGTCGTGCATGGTTTCGGCGGAGCCGGTTGTCACGTCGACAGTGCGGGTGGTGAAGGTGCCAGTCATGGTTCACCAGTACCCGCTGGACAGGAGCAGCGCTGACGGCTGGGCGGGTTGTTCCGCCGGACTCCGATCACCGAAGCCGCCCCCGCCGCCCTGCCGAGGGAGCCGCCACGTGGCGGGAGATCACCCAGGCCGAGATGATGTGCCCTTGTTCTGCCTGGTGGGATTACGTCCCACCGGCTGGAGCGCCTAGTGAGCCGGCGTTCCTCGCACTCGCCGACCGTCACCCATTCGGCGCAGTGTTGTTGGTCCCGGCGTGAGGACCGTTGCCCTTCTGGCCTAAAGCGGTCACACCCACGTGCACAGCGGCTCTCCATGCCCCGTATTCGCTCTTTTGCCGCCACGGGCGCGGTGAGTGCTCTCCTTGCGCTGGGTGGCGTTTCGCTGGCCCCACCAGCCCAGGCACAGCCCACGAGTGCCGGCGCTGGAGGCCTCGTCGCCCGTCCGGCCTTCCGTCGCCACACCCGCCACCCTCGATCCGTTCGGTGTGGGGGCTCTGCTCACGGATGTGCTCCGCAACCCGATCGCCATGTCTACAACACCCCATCGAGCCTGCTCCGCGAATTGGCGTCGCTCAGTGGCGGTACTACCTCCACCTGGTGCCGT
>NZ_JAFMOF010000002.1 GCF_017349075.1 Streptomyces triculaminicus
AGCTGTTGTCGTCGGTTGGGAATGATTCCTTCGGGGCGGAAGCGCATGAGGAGGATGAGGGCGGCGCCGAAGGCGAGGAGTTGGTAGTCGTGGAGGAACTGGAGTTTGGCGGGGATGAGGTAGAGGAGGGCGGCGCCGAGGAGGGGGCCGGTGATGGTGCCCATGCCGCCGAGGATGACGGCGGCGAGCAGGAACGCGGAGTTGGGGGGTACGGGGCCGGCGAAGACGTACTGCTCGGGCACGACGGTGGTGGAGACGTGGGCCTGGACGGTGCCGGCGAGTCCGGCGAGGGTGGCGCCGAGGGCGAAGGCGATGAGTTTGACGCGGAATCCGTTGATGCCCATGGCGGTGGCGGCGGTTTCGTCCTCGCGGATGGCGATCCAGGCGCGGCCGATGCGGGAGTTTCCGGCGCGGCTGAAGACGAGGATGACGAGGAGGGTGACGAGGAGCATGAGGAGGTAGTAGTTGGCGAAGGGGTTGAGGGTGAGGCTGCCGAGGGTGTGGGTGTCGCCGAAGTTGTAGCCGAGGATGTTGAGGTTGGGGATGTTGGGTATTCCGTTGGGGCCGTTGGTGACTGAGGGGCCGGATTCGCCGTTGAGGTTGCCTACGGCGATGCGGAAGATCTCTCCGAAGCCGAGGGTGACGATGGCGAGGTAGTCGCCGCGCAGGCGGAGGGTGGGGGCGCCGATGAGGACGCCGAAGACGAGGGAGGCGGCGGCGCCGGTGAGAGCGGCGGCCCAGAAGGGGAAGTGGATGTGGAGGGTGGAGGCGGTGGAGCCGGAGACGAGGGCGGCGGTGTAGGCGCCGACGCCGAGGAAGGCGACGTAGCCGAGGTCGAGGAGGCCGGCGAGGCCGACGACGACGTTGAGGCCGAGGGCGACGGTGGAGAAGATCAGGATGTTGACGGCGATGAGGGTGTATTCGTCGGTGTCCTGGGTGAGAGGGAAGAGGGCGGCGGCGGTGAAGGCGGCGGTGATGGTGATGCGCCGGTGTTTCGCCGTGAGCTGGGAGAGGCGGGTGATGAGTCCGGCTTTGGCGAGGGCAGCGGTGGTGAAGCCGGTCAGGAGCAGGAAGCCGGTGAAGAGTTCTCCGTAGGCGGTGCCGATGCCGTAGGTGAGGACGTAGAGGCCGGTGCCGAAGGCGGCGGCGATGATGAGGATTTCGGCCCGGTCGGGCAGGGGCTTGGTCGGCGGTGGTGGGGTGGTCCGGCCGGTGGGCAGGGCGAGGGCGCCGAGGAAGGTGATGAGGGAGGCCGCTCCCGCGAGGTAGCCGCCGGGTTCGAGGTTGACGATGCCGCCGAGTTGTACGGCGATGGTGATGAGGGTGTACCAGGTGGTGGCGAGGGTGCCGAGGGCGAGGTGGGGTGGCGGTGTGGCTGCGGGTGGGGCTGAGCCGGCGGAGGCCGGGGGTGCCTGAGGCGGCGAGGGTGTGGGCGATGGTGAGGATGGCGCCGGTGAGGGTGAGGACTTGGAGTCCGCCGGGGTAGCCGGTGACGGTGAGGTTGCCGGGGAAGGCGTGGGTCCAGGTCCAGGCGAGGAAGGTGGAGGCGAGGGTGAGGACGGCGCCGCCGATGACGGTGATGCGGGCGGTGTCGGGGGACAGGGGATGCGGGGATCGCCCTGGTGCCGGAGGCACGGGTGGCGCGGGCGGTGCGGGCGGCGTCGTAGGGGTGCGGGTCGTCGTCGGGGGTGCCGGGGTCGTGCCGGTGGGTGGGTTCTTCCGGTTCATGGGTCTCACGCCCGATCCGCTACGCGTTCGCCGAGCAGTCCTTGTGGCCTGACGAGGAGGACGACGATGAGGAGGACGAAGGCCCAGACGTCCTTCCAGCCTCCGCCGCCGAGTTGCTGCATTCCGGGGATGTGCTGGATGTAGGTGGTGGAGGCGGCTTCGGCGATGCCGAGGACGACTCCGCCGAGCATGGCGCCGTAGATGTTGCCGATGCCGCCGAGGACGGCGGCGGTGAAGGCCTTCAGGCCGAGGATGAAGCCCATCTCGAAGTTGATCTGTCCGGCGCGCAGGCCCTGGGCGACGGCGGCGACGGCGGCGAAGGCGCCGCCGATGGCGAAGGCGATGACGATGATGCGGTCGGTGTTGATGCCCATGAGGCGTGCGGTGTCGGGGTCCTGGGCGGTGGCCTGCATGGCGCGGCCGGTGCGGCTTTTGGCGACGAAGAGGCCGAGGGCGAGCATGCACAGGGGGGCCGCGGCGAGGACGAAGAGGTCGTCGCGTTGGAGGTGGATGCCGCCGGTGAGGGCGAAGGCGTCGCCGTGGAACTGGGGGAAGCCACGGGATTTCTTGGCGTCGGGGTAGAAGGCCCAGACGATTTGCTGGAGGGCGATGGACAGGCCGATGGCGGTGATGAGCGGGGCGAGGCGGGGGCGCCGCGCAGGGGGCGGTAGGCGAAGCGTTCGGCGGCGGTGGCGACGGCGACCGAGGCGATGGCGCCGCCGAGGAGCATGAGGGGGGGCGGCGGTGGTGGGGGACGGAGTCGGGGAGCCAGAGGCGGACGGTGAGGGCGCCGAAGCCTCCGATCATGACGATCTCGCCGTGGGCGAAGTTGATGAGCTGGACGATGCCGTAGACCATGGTGTACCCGATGGCGATGAGGCCGTAGAGGGCGCCGAGGGCGAGTCCGCTGACCAGCGTTTGCGGCAGTTCGTGCACCGCGTTCCTCCCCGTTGGGGTGTGGTGGGGGCCCGCGCGAGGGCGTGTGGCCGGCCCGTTCGCGCGGGTGCGGGTGGGTGCTGCGGGGTGGGTGCGGTCAGTCCTGGAAGGTGGCGCTCTTGACGGACTTCCATGCGCCGTCGGTCACCTGGTAGACGGTGAGCTGTTTGTTGGTGGTGTCGCCGTACTGGTCGAAGGAGACCTTTCCGGTGACGCCGTCGAAGGAGACCTTGCCCACGGCGTCGAGGATTTTGGCCCGGGGTTCCGCGGGGAGTTTGCCGTTGTTGTCCTCGACGGTTTTCTTGACGGCCTGGATGATGGCCCAGGCGGCGTCGTAGGAGTATCCGCCGTAGGTGGCGTAGGGGTCTTTGTAGCCGGCGGAGTTGTAGTGGGTGACGAAGGCTTTTGCGGAGTCGAGTTGTTCGACGGGGTAGCCGACGGAGGTGCCGAGGTCGCCGTCGTTGTTCTCGCCGGAGGCGGTGATGAAGCCGGGGTTGTAGATTCCGTCGCCGCCCATGAGGGGGATGTGGGCTCCGGCCTTTTTGACCTGGTCGGAGAGGAGTCCGCCCTCGGGGAACTGGCCGCCGAAGTAGACGGAGTCGGCTCCGGAGGTCTTGATCTTGTTGGCGATGGCGGTGAAGTCGGTTTCCTTGACGGTGAGGTGGTCGGTGCCGGCGATCTCGCCGCCGAGGCGTTTGAATTCCTGGATGAAGATGGAGGCGAGTCCGGCGCCGTAGGTCTGTTTGTCGTCGACGACGAAGACCTTTTTCTTCTTGGCGTCCTTGTAGAAGTACTGGGCGGCGAAGCGGCCTTGGATGATGTCGGTGGTGGCGGTGCGGAAGTAGGTGGCGAAGGGGCGCTTCTTCTCGCCCTTGGCCCAGTCGTCGCCCTGGGTGAGGGCGGGGTTGGTGTTGGCGGGGGATATCTGGGTGAGGTCGGCCTTGGCGAAGACGCCCTGCATGGACTGGGCGACGCCGGAGTTCATGGGGCCGACCATGCCGACGACGCTTTTGTCGGCGACGAGTTTGGCGGCGTTCTGCTGTCCGGTGCCGGGGACGGCCTGGTCGTCGAGGGCGATGGTCCTGAAGGTGACGCCTTTGACCTCGTTGTTCTTGTTGGCGGTCTTCACGGCGAGGTCGACGCAGTTCTTGATGCCCTGGCCGAAGGGGGAGAGCGAGCCGGTCAGCGGGGCGTCGACGCCGATCGTCACGGTGGTCTGCTTGCCGCCGCCGCTGTCGCCTCCTGCCGTGTCGTCGCGTGATCCGCAGGCGGACAGGGCGAGGGCTGTGGTGGTGAGCGCGGTGGTGAGGACGAGGAGGGAACGGTGGCGCACGGTGAATCCTTTCCCTGGCGCGGCGGCTTCTGCCGAGGTGCCGGTTCGCTCGCCGGGCGCGAGGAAAGGTGCTGTGCTGGCTGGGTGATTCGCCCGGCGGGGTCGTGATGGGCCGTGACTCTAAGGGGTGGGCGCCGGGGTGGGGCAGAGGTGCTGACCGTGATGTGACTGTCTTGTTATGACGCAGATCACGTTCCGCTTGCGCGCCGGTCGCGGTGGGCCGCGGCCGGCGCCTGCGGGGCCGGCCCCGTGCCGGGGCGGGCGGGGGTGCGGGTCAGCTCGCGTCGTTGTCGCGCAGGAGGCAGGTGAGGCGGGCGGAGCAGACGCGCTTGTCGTGCTCGTCGGTGACGACGATCTCGTACGTGGCGGTGGTGCGGCCGCGGTGCACGGGGGTGGCGACGCCGGTGACCAGGCCGGAGCGGACGCCGCGGTGGTGGGTGCAGTTGAGGTCCACGCCGACGGCGAAGCGGCCGGGGCCGCCGTGGAGCATGGCGCCGACCGAGCCGAGGGTCTCGGCGAGCACGGCGGAGGCGCCGCCGTGCAGGAGCCCGTAGGGCTGGGTGTTGCCCTCGACCGGCATGGTGCCGACGACGCGGTCGGGGGAGGCCTCGACGACGCGGACGCCCATGCGCTCGCCGAGGTGTCCCGCCGAGAACAGGGCGTTCAGGTCGAGGCCGCTGCCGGCCCACTGCTCGAGGATCTCCGGCGGGAAGGTGGTCCTGCTGTGCTCGCCCATGCGTCGTCGCTCCGATCGTTGTCGGTCGTTGTCGTGTGAACGTCTTTTCAGCTGAACGATACTTTCGTCAACTACCGGCCCCTGCTTGTCCGCTATCGCTACCGCTACCGCGATGTGACGTCCGGTGCCGCCGGGGTGCCCTCGGCCCGTCCGGCCGGCTCCAGGCGGATGACGACGGACTTGCTGGCGGGGGTGTTGCTGGTGTCGGCGGTGTGGTCCAGGGGGACCAGGACGTTGGTCTCGGGGTAGTAGGCGGCGGCGCAGCCGCGTGCGGTGGGGTAGTGGACGACGCGGAAGCCGGGGGCGCGGCGTTCACTGCCGTCGGTCCATTCGCTGACGAGGTCGGCGTAGTCGCCGTCGGCGAGGTGGTGGGCGGCGGCGTCGTCGGGGTGGAGGAGGACGACGCGGCGGCCGTTCTTGATGCCGCGGTAGCGGTCGTCGAGGCCGTAGATGGTGGTGTTGTACTGGTCGTGCGAGCGGAGGGTCTGCAGGAGCAGGCGGCCTTCGGGCACGCGCGGGTACTCGACGTGGGCGGCGGTGAAGTTGGCCTTGCCGGTGGCGGTGGGGAAGGTGCGGCTGTCGCGGGGGCCGTGGGGAGGGTGAAGCCGCCGGGGCGGGCGACGCGGGCGTTGAAGTCCTCGAAGCCGGGGATGACGCGGGCGATGCGGTCGCGGATGGCGGCGTAGTCCTTCTCGAACTGCTCCCAGGGCGTGGTGCTGGTGGTGCCGAGGACGCGGCGGGCGAGGCGGCTGACGATGGCGGGTTCGGACAGCAGGTGGGGGCTGGCGGGGGCGAGGCGGCCGCGGGGAGGCGTGGACCATGCCCATGGAGTCCTCGACGGTGACGAACTGCTCGCCGGTGTGCTGCCGGTCGCGTTCGGTGCGGCCGAGGGTGGGCAGGATCAGGGCGCGCGCTCCGGTGATGACGTGGGAGCGGTTGAGCTTGGTGGAGACGTGGACGGTGAGCCGGGCGCGGCGTACGGCGGCTTCGGTGACGTCGGTGTCGGGGGTGGCGGAGACGAAGTTGCCGCCCATGGCGAAGAAGACCTTGGCCTGTCCGTCGCGCAGGGCGCGGATGGCGCGGACGACGTCGAGTCCGTGGGCGCGCGGCGGGGTGAAGCGGAATTCCTTCTCGAGGGCGTCGAGGAACGCGTCCGAGGGGCGTTCGAAGATGCCCATGGTGCGGTCGCCCTGGACGTTGCTGTGGCCGCGGACGGGGCAGACGCCGGCGCCGGGGCGGCCGATGTCGCCGCGCAGGAGCAGGAGGTTGACGACCTCCTTGATGGTGGGGACGGCGTGCTTGTGCTGGGTGAGGCCCATGGCCCAGCAGACGACGGTGCGCCGGGAGGCGAGGATCATGCGCAGGGCGGTCTCGATCTCCTGGCGGCGCAGGCCGGTGGCGCGCAGGGTTTCGTCCCAGTCGGCGGTGCGGGCGGTGGCGGCGAAGTCCTCGAAGCCGTGGGTGTGCTCCTGGATGAAGGCGGTGTCGAGGGCGCCTTCGGTGTCGAGGAGGAGTTTGTTGAGGAGGCGGAAGAGGGCCTGGTCGCCGCCGAGGCGGATCTGCAGGAAGAGGTCGGTGAGGGCGGTGCCGCCGCCGGCGAGGCCGCGGGCGTTCTGCGGGTTCTTGAAGCGTTCGAGGCCGGCTTCGGGGAGCGGGTTGATCGTGATGATCTTCGTGCCGCCGCGCTTGGCCTGTTCCAGGGCGCTGAGCATGCGGGGGTGGTTGGTGCCGGGGTTCTGGCCGGCGACGATGATCAGTTCGGCTTTGTGGAGGTCTTCGAGGAGGACGCTGCCCTTGCCGATGCCGATGGTCTCGGTGAGTGCGGTGCCGGACGACTCGTGGCACATGTTGGAGCAGTCGGGCAGGTTGTTGGTGCCGAATTCGCGGGCGAAGAGCTGGTAGAGGAAGGCGGCTTCGTTGCTGGTGCGGCCGGAGGTGTAGAAGACGGCTTCGTCGGGGCCGGTGAGGGCGTGGAGCTCTTCGGCGATGATGTCGAAGGCGCGTTCCCAGGTGACGGGTTCGTAGTGGTCGGCGCCTTCGGCGAGGTACATGGGGTGGGTGAGGCGGCCCTGCTGGCCGAGCCAGTAGCCGCTGCGGTCGGCGAGGGCGGCGACCGGGTGTTCGGCGAAGAAGGCGGGGGTGACCCGGCGCAGGGTGGCTTCCTCGGCGACGGCCTTGGCGCCGTTCTCGCAGAATTCGGCGGCGTGGCGCTTGTCGCCTTCGGGCCAGGCGCAGCCGGGGCAGTCGAAGCCGTCCTTCTGGTTGACCTTGAGGAGGGTGAGGGCGGTGCGGCGTACGCCCATCTGTTCATGGGCGATGCGCAGCGTGTGGGCGATGGCGGGCAGGCCGGCGGCGGCGTGCTGCGGGGCGGTGACGTCGGGTGCGTCCTGTACCGGATCGCCGGTGGGCGGGTTGCCTGCCATCTCGCTCCCCCTTGAGCGGTCGGTGGTGCGCGGGTCCGCGCGTTCGGTGCCGATCCTGCCACGGGGTGCGGCGGGGGTGGGGGCGAGGGCGGTGTGGCCGGGATTGTCAGTGGTCCGTGGCAGGATCGGGGGCGTGGCAGCAAAGGCATCGAAGACGAACGAGACGACCGGCACCGAGGCAGTGGAGGGAGGCCGCCCCCGTCTGCTGTTGATGGACGGGCACTCCATGGCGTACCGGGCGTTCTTCGCGCTGCCCGCGGAGAACTTCACGACCTCGTCGGGTCAGACGACGAACGCGGTGTATGGCTTCGCGTCGATGCTGGCCAACACGCTGCGTGACGAGCGGCCCACGCACTTCGCGGTGGCGTTCGACGTGTCGCGCAAGACGTGGCGCTCGGAGGAGTTCCCGGACTACAAGGCGACGCGGTCGGCGACGCCGGACGAGTTCAAGGGGCAGGTGACGCTGATCGGCGAGCTGCTGGACGCGATGGGCGTGCGGCGGTTCGCCGTGGAAGGTTTCGAGGCCGACGACGTGATCGCGACGCTGGCCACGGAGGCGGAGGCGGAGGGCTTCGAGGTCTCGATCGTCACCGGCGACCGGGACTCCTTCCAGTTGATCACCGATGCGGTGACGGTGCTGTATCCGACGAAGGGCGTCTCGGAGCTGACGCGTTTCACGCCGGAGAAGGTCGTGGAGAAGTACGGGCTGTCGCCGCAGCAGTATCCGGACTTCGCGGCGCTGCGCGGCGACCCGTCGGACAACCTGCCGGGCATCCCGGGTGTGGGGGAGAAGACGGCCGCGAAGTGGATCAACCAGTTCGGTTCGTTCGCGGAGCTGGTGGAGCGCGTCGAGGAGGTCAAGGGCAAGGCCGGGCAGAATCTGCGCGATCACCTGGATGCGGTCAAGCTCAACCGCCGTCTGACGGAGATGGTGCGGGACGTGCAGCTGTCCACGCACCCGGACGACCTGGAGCGTCAGGCGTACGACCGCCTGGCGCTGGTGTCGTTCCTGGAGCGGCTGGAGATCCGTAACCAGGGCCTGCGGGACCGGCTGCTGGCGGTCGACCCGGGCGGGGAGTCCGCCGAGGAGGAGCCGGTGGAGGCCGGCGCCGAGGTGGACGGCGTCGTCCTGGGCACGGGCGAGCTGGCGCCGTGGCTGGCCGGGCACGGCGTGGGCCCGCTGGGTGTGGCCGTCACCGACACCTGGTCGCGGGGCGCGGGCCGGGTCGAGGAGGTGGCGCTGGCGACGGGCGAGGGTCCGGCGGTCTGGTTCGACCCCGCGGAGCTGGACGAGGCCGACGAGCGGGCGTTCGCCGCGTGGATCGCGGACCGGGAGCGGCCGAAGGTGATGCACGACGCGAAGGCCGTGATGCGGGTCTTCGCCGATCACGGCTGGGTGGTCGAGGGCGTGGTGATGGACACCGCGCTGGCCGCCTATCTGGTCAAGCCGGGCCGTCGGTCCTTTGCCCTGGACGCGCTGTCGGTGGAGTATCTGGGCCGGGAGCTGGCCACGGCCGCGGCCGGTGACGGGCAGCTGGCCTTCGGCGCCGACGAGCAGGCCGAGGCGGACGCCCTGATGGGCCGGGCCCGTACGGTCCTGGACCTGGGGGACGCGTTCGCGGGCCGGGTCAAGGAGGTGGGCGCGGCGGATCTGCTCACGGACGTGGAGCTGCCGACCAGCGCGGTGCTGTCGGACCTGGAGCGGTCGGGCATCGCCGCGGACCGGGGCTGGCTGGAGCGCATGGAGCAGCAGTTCGCCGCCGCGGTGCAGCAGGCGGTGACCGAGGCGCACGCGGCCGCGGGCCGGGAGTTCAACCTGGGCTCGCCCAAGCAGCTGCAGGAGGTGCTCTTCGGGGAGCTGGGCCTGCCGAAGACGAAGAAGACCAAGACCGGGTACACCACGGACGCCGACGCCCTGGCCTGGCTCGCGGGCCAGACGGAGAACGAACTCCCGGTGATCATGCTGCGGCACCGTGAGCAGTCCAAGCTGCGGTCCACGGTGGAGGGGCTGATCAAGGCGATCGCGCCCGACGGCCGTATCCACACCACCTTCAATCAGACGGTGGCGGCGACGGGCCGGCTGTCCTCCACCGACCCCAACCTGCAGAACATCCCGGTGCGCACGGACGAGGGCCGGGCGATCCGCCGCGGCTTCGTGGTCGGCGAGGGCTTCGAGTCGCTGATGACGGCCGACTACAGCCAGATCGAGCTGCGGGTGATGGCGCACCTGTCCGAGGACGAGGGCCTGATCGAGGCGTTCGCCTCGGGGGAGGACCTGCACACCACGGTCGCCTCCCAGGTGTTCGGCGTCGCCAAGGACGAGGTCGACCCCGAGATGCGCCGCAAGATCAAGGCGATGTCGTACGGCCTGGCCTACGGTCTGTCGGCGTTCGGCCTCTCGCAGCAGCTGAACATCGCGCCCGATGAGGCCCGTCGTCTGATGGACACGTTCTTCGAGCGGTTCGGCGGCGTGCGCGACTATCTGCAGCGGGTCGTCGAGGAGGCCAGGGCCACGGGCTACACCGAGACGATGCTGGGCCGCCGCCGCTATCTGCCGGACCTCAATAGCGACAACCGCCAGCGTCGTGAGATGGCCGAGCGGATGGCGCTCAACGCCCCGATCCAGGGCACGGCCGCCGACATCGTGAAGATCGCGATGCTGCGGGTGGCCGTGGCGCTGGAGAGCGAGCGGCTCACCTCCCGCATGCTGCTGCAGGTGCACGACGAAATCGTGCTCGAGATCGCGCCGGGGGAGCGGGAGCGGGTGGAGGAGCTGGTCCGCCGGGAGATGGCCGGTGCCGTCGAGCTGCGGGCGCCGCTGGATGTGTCGGTGGGCGTCGGCGCGGACTGGGAGTCCGCGGCGCACTGATCGCGCCCCTGTCGTGTGCGGCCCCTCTCCCCTCTCGGGAGAGGGGCCGCGCGCGTTCTCGCGCGTGCGTGTGGTTCTCATCGGCGGCGCGCGTTGCTACCGTGCCCATCCCTGACGCCTCGTCAGGTCTGGGGATTCCCGCCGGGAGGCTTCGCATGCGCGCACTGGTCGCCGCGGCCGCCGGACTGGCCGCCGCCCTCGCCCTCGTCCTCGCCGTCACCGCCCTCGGATCGCCCGGCGGCGACACCTCCCCCGAGCCCCTGCTGTCCTCCCCGCCCGCGCATCCCTGAGAGGGGCCGCCGTGCGCCGCCGAGCGAGCCTGGTCCTGCTGGCCCTCGCCGTGTTCTGCACGGCCCTGTCACCCCTGCTGCGCTGGTACGCCTTCCCCCGCCTGGCCAAGGTCCCCGCCCACCACTACCAGGCCGTCGTCCTGGAGGCGAAGGACGCCACCCTCATCGACTACGCCACCCTCGAGCCCCGGCGGGTCTCCACGGTGACCATGGTCCAGACCCTCAAGGGCAACGTCGAACAGGCCCGCCGGGTCAAGGCCGCCACCGGCCGGGACGTCGTCGTCTGGGACACCCTCACCTACGCCGCCGGACCCGACGGCGCGATGGTCTCCCGCATCCCCGAGCGCTACGTCTTCGACGCCCACAGCCAGCAGCCCGTCCACGCGGGCGGCGAACACGTCGACGACACCCCCGTACGCCGCGACGGCATCGAGTTCAAGTGGCCCTTCCTCGTCGAGAAGCGCGACTACCGCTACTTCGACCTGATGACCCGCACCTCCGCCCCCATCCACTACAAGGGCACCCGCACCTTCCGCGGCCTGGACGTCTACTACTTCGAACAGACGATCCCCTGGACCGAGGTGCCGCTGCCCAAGCGGCTGCCGCTCGGTATCACCCCCGACGCGGTCCGGCAGCTCGGGCTCGAGCGCTGGTACACCACCCGGCGCATGTTCTGGGTCGACCCCGTCACCGGCGCCCCCGTCAACGGCGAGGAGATCCACCGCGAGGAACTGCGCTGGACCGGGCACCCGGAGAAGAAGCCGGTCACCGCCTTCGCCGGGCATGTGAAGATCCGCCCCGACTACGTCGCCGACACCGTCGCCACCGTCAAGGCCCAGCGCCGGCTCGTCCTCCTGCTCACCCGCGACCTCCCCTCGGGCCTGATCGCCCTCGGCGTCGCGCTGCTCGCCGCGGCGCTCGTCCTCGAGGCCCGAGATCGTCGTGCGCCCGCGCCCGGTGTGCCACACGATGGAGGGAAACCCGAACGGCCGCCCCCCGGCGAGGGGGCGCTGAGCAGAGGAGGCTCGCCGTGAAGGAGAGTCCCGAGGACACGTCCACCACGTCCCGCCCGCGCCGGCTCTACACCGGCAGCGAGCGGCCCTTCGACCCCGAGGACCTGGTCATGGCCTCCGGCCGGGATGTGACGCCCGAACGCGTCGAGCAGGCCAGGCGCCTCATCGAGGAGAAGGGGGCCGCGGCTGTCGAGCGGTACCTCCCCTGACGCACCCGGCCATCACCGCCGGGCAGCGGTCGCTCAAGGGCGGCGCGTGTTGGTGCGGCGCGTCGCCGTGGCCGTGGAAGGGTCCTCGGGCCACGGATGCCGGGGGTAGCGGCCGCGCAGCTCGGCCCGTACCGACCGGTAGCCGTCCTTCCAGAACGACGCCAGATCCGCCGTGACGGCGGCGGGCCGCCCGGCCGGCGACAGCAGGTGGACCAGGACGGGCACGCGCCCGCCCGCCACGCGCGGCGTTTCCTCCAGCCCGAAGAGCTCCTGCAGCTTGACGGCCAGTACGGGCTGCTCGCCGCCGTAGTCGATGCGGATCCGCGAGCCGCTGGGCACCTCCAGGCGCTCCGGCGCCAGCTCGTCCAGGCGCGCCGCCTCCCCGGTCGCCCACGGCAGCAGGCCCCGCAGCGCCGTCCCGGCGTCCACCCGCTCCAGGTCCGCGCGTCGGCGCGCCCGGTCCAGCTCCGCCCCCAGCCAGTCCCCGGCCCGCTCCAGCAGCGCGGCGTCCGAGACGTCCGGCCAGGGCTCGCCCAGCTCACGATGGAGGAACGCCAGCCGCTGCCGCAGCGCCGCCGCGTCCGCGCCCCAGCGCAGCAGCCCCCATCCCTCGGCCCGCAGCCCCTCGAGCAGCGCGGCCCGTACGAGCCCGGGATCCGGCGTGGACAGCGGGCTCGAGGCCAGCTCCACGGCGCCCAGCCGCGCCACGCGCCGGGCCACCACGTCACGGCGTTCGGCCGACCACCGCACCTCCTCGCCCTCGGCGAGCAGCGCCCCGGCCGCCGCCCTCGCCGTGTCCTCGTCGATCACGGCGCCCAGCCGGACCCGGGCGGAGGCGGCCGTGACCGGCCGGTCGGCCACGGCCACCGCGAGCCAGGGCGCGCTGCGCAGCCGCGAGGCGTCGCCCAGCTCGGCGCCCGTCCCCGACACCATCAGATACGCGCCCTCGCCGCGCGCCCGTGCCACCCGCTCGGGGAAGGCCAGGGCCGCGACCAGACCCGCCGCCGCGTCGTCGGTGAGCGCTCCGGCCCCCGGCGTGTCGCCCGTACGCCCCGCCGGGGCCGCGGCCTCGCCGGTGACGACCCGCAGCGAGCCCTCCAGCCGGCGTGCCTCCGCCCGCCAGCGGGCGCCGTAGGCGTCGCCGCCGCGGCGGGCGGAGCGCCAGGCGGCCGCGAGGTCGTCGCCGTACTCGCGGGGCGGTTCCTCGCTCAGCAGCGCCACGATCTCCGCCGCGCGGCGCGCGCCCACCTCCCGCGCGCCGTCCAGGAGGGCGCGCGCGAGACGCGGGTGCACCCCCAGGCGCGCCATCCGGCGGCCCCGGTCGGTGGGGCGCCCCCCGGTGTCGACGGCGCCCGTGGCCGTCAGCACGGCGCGCGCGGCGCCGAGCGCGCCGGCCGGCGGCGCGTCGAGGAGGGCGAGGGAGGACGCCGCCGTGTCGCCCCAGCAGGCGGCCTGCAGGGCGAACGCCGTCAGGTCCGCGACCGTGATCTCCGCGGCCGGGAACGCCGGCAGCCGCGTCTCGTCCGCCTCCGCCCAGCAGCGGTACACCGCCCCCGGCGCCTCGCGCCCCGCGCGGCCGGCGCGCTGCCGGGCCGAGGCGCGGGACGCCCGTACGGTCGTGAGCGCGCTCAGCCCCCGGGCGTGGTCCGTACGCGGCTCCCGCGCCAGGCCCGCGTCCACCACGACCCGCACCCCCGGCACGGTCAGGCTCGACTCGGCCACCGACGTCGCCAGCACCACCCGCCGCGTCCCCGAGCCGCCCGCCAGCACCGCGTCCTGCACGGCGGCCGGCGCCCTGCCGTGCACCTGCAGTACCTCCGCGCCGCCGAGCGCACCCGCACCGCCCAGCAGTCCCGCGACACGCCCGATCTCGCCCACGCCGGGCAGGAAGCACAGGACGTCGCCCTCGCGCTCGTCCAGCGCCCGGCGGACGACGGCGGCGACGTGCTCGAGGAGGGCGGGATCCACGCGCATCCCGTGCGGCGGGCGGACCGGACGGCGCGGCGGGGCCCAGACCACCTCCACCGGGTGCGAGACGCCCTGGGCCTCGACGACGGGCGCGTCGCCGAGCAGGCGCGCCCAGCCCGCGGCGTCCGTCGTGGCGGACGCCGCGACCAGGCGCAGCTCCGGGCGCAGGGCGGCGCGCACGTCCAGGAGGAAGGCGGCGGCGGTGTCGGCGTCCAGATGCCGCTCGTGGCACTCGTCGAGCACAACCGTGTCGACCCCGGCGAGCTCGGGATCGCGCTGCAGGCGCTGCAGCAGCACACCGGTGGTGACGACCTCGACCACGGTGGCGGGCCCGGCCCGCCGCTCGCCGCGGACGGTGAAGCCCACCCGGCCGCCCACCTCCTCGCCCAGCAGCCAGGCCATGCGGCGGGCGGCCGCGCGCGCGGCGATCCGGCGCGGCTCGGCGACGACGACGCGCCGCACGGGGGCGGAGGGGGAGGAGGTGCCAGGGCCGTCGGCCGCCAGCCCGGCCAGGACCAGCGGCACCAGGGTGGTCTTGCCCGTGCCGGGCGGGGCGCACAGGACGGCCGCGCCGTGGTCGTCGAGGGCCCGGGCGAGGGCGGGCAGGGCCGCTCGTACGGGCAGCCGGTGCAGGGCGTCGGTGCGGGCGGCGGGGGCGTCGGTGCGGGTCACGCACCCAGTCTCGCCGAGGGCCGGGGCCCGCCCCGCCGGGGCGGGCGCCGGCCCGGTGCGTCAGTCCCGCTCGCAGACGAAGATCGCGGTGCCCGGGATCAGGTTGCCGCGCAGGGGTGACCAGCCGCCCCACTCCTGGTGGTTCCAGGCCGGCCACTCGGGCTCCACGAGGTCGACCAGGTGGAAGCCGCCGGCCACCACGTCGCGCACCCGGTCGCCGATCGTGCGGTGGTGCTCGACGTAGACGGCCCGGCCCTTGTCGTCCTGCTCCACATAAGGGGTGCGGTCGAAGTAGGAGGCGGCCACCGACAGGCCCTCCGGGCCGGGCTCGTCGGGGAAGGCCCAGCGGATGGGGTGGGTGACGGAGAAGACCCAGCGGCCGCCGGGCCGCAGCACCCGGTGCACCTCGCGCATCACGCGGACCGGATCGGCGACGAACGGCACCGCTCCGTAGGCGGAGCACGCCAGGTCGAAGGAGCCGTCGGCGAAGGGCAGCGCCCCGGCGTCGGCCTCCACCAGCGGGAAGCCGTCGCCGATGCGCAGCGCGTGCTGCAGCTGCCGGTGGGAGAGGTCCAGGGCCACCGGGCGGGCGCCCTGGGCGGCCAGCCAGCGGGAGCACTGGGCGGCGCCCGCGCCGATCTCCAGGACGCGCAGGCCCTTCAGTCCGCTCGCGGGGCCCAGCAGGGCGGCCTCGGCCTCGTCCAGGCCCTCGGGCCCCCAGACGAAGCGGTCGTCGCCGAGGAAGCCGCCGTGCTCGCGCTGGTACTCGTCCGCGTTGCGGTCCCACCAGCCACGGCTGGCCCGGCTGCTCTCCGTATCGCCGGTCTCGCGGCGGGTGGCTTCGGGCTCGTATTCTTGGGTCATCTCGGCGGTCGCACCTCGGTGGTCGATCTTGGGTGCTCGATCTTCGCAGGTTCTCGCCCGAACATGACGCTCGGGCGCTGCCGGGGCCCTCGTGGCCTCGCAAAACCTAAGTTGTGCCGGATTTCATGCGATTCATCCCGGGTGTGCGCCTTCGCGCATTGACCGCGCCCCGCTGCCCCCGTATGCTACAAGTTGCGCTGCGGGCCTGCGCGCCTCAGACGGAGTAGGCCGCGCTCGCACTTGTTGTATGTCCCCTCGGTTGTCGAGGCGTTCCCGTTCTCCTACGGGTCCTAGGACTCTTTTCGAAGAGTGCGAAGGATTGCGTCTCCAAGGCTGTCCGGCTTCGGCAGTGCGATACGGGCTCTCGGCGTAGCAGTGCCTACGACTTCAATGTCCGTACCGGAGCCCTTTCCCACATGACGAGCAGCACCGAGACCACCGCCACCACCCCGCAGGTTGCGGTCAACGACATCGGTAACGAGGAAGCCTTCCTCGCCGCGATCGACGAGACGATCAAGTACTTCAACGACGGCGACATCGTCGACGGCGTCATCGTGAAGGTCGACCGGGACGAGGTCCTGCTCGACATCGGTTACAAGACCGAGGGTGTCATCCCCTCGCGCGAGCTCTCGATCAAGCACGACGTCGACCCGAACGAGGTCGTCAAGGTCGGCGACGAGATCGAGGCCCTGGTTCTCCAGAAGGAGGACAAGGAAGGCCGCCTGATCCTCTCGAAGAAGCGCGCCCAGTACGAGCGCGCCTGGGGCACCATCGAGAAGATCAAGGAAGAGGACGGGATCGTCACCGGTACCGTCATCGAGGTCGTCAAGGGTGGTCTCATCCTCGACATCGGCCTCCGTGGCTTCCTGCCGGCCTCCCTGGTCGAGATGCGTCGCGTCCGCGACCTCCAGCCCTACGTGGGCAAGGAGCTCGAGGCCAAGATCATCGAGCTGGACAAGAACCGCAACAACGTGGTCCTGTCCCGCCGCGCCTGGCTGGAGCAGACCCAGAGCGAGGTCCGCCAGACCTTCCTCACCACCCTCCAGAAGGGTCAGGTGCGCTCCGGCGTCGTCTCCTCCATCGTCAACTTCGGTGCCTTCGTGGACCTGGGCGGCGTCGACGGTCTCGTCCACGTCTCCGAGCTGTCCTGGAAGCACATCGACCACCCGTCCGAGGTTGTCGAGGTCGGCCAGGAGGTCACCGTCGAGGTTCTCGACGTGGACATGGACCGCGAGCGCGTCTCCCTGTCGCTCAAGGCCACCCAGGAAGACCCGTGGCAGCAGTTCGCCCGGACCCACCAGATCGGTCAGGTCGTCCCGGGTAAGGTCACCAAGCTCGTCCCCTTCGGTGCGTTCGTGCGCGTCGACGAGGGCATCGAGGGCCTGGTCCACATCTCCGAGCTGGCCGAGCGCCACGTGGAGATCCCGGAGCAGGTCGTCCAGGTCAACGACGAGATCTTCGTCAAGGTCATCGACATCGACCTCGAGCGTCGTCGCATCAGCCTCTCGCTGAAGCAGGCCAACGAGTCCTTCGGTGCCGACCCGTCCGTGGTCGAGTTCGACCCGACCCTGTACGGCATGGCCGCGTCCTACGACGACCAGGGCAACTACATCTACCCCGAGGGCTTCGACCCCGAGGCCAACGACTGGCTGCCGGGTTACGAGAAGCAGCGCGAGGAGTGGGAGCGCCAGTACGCCGAGGCGCAGCAGCGCTTCGAGCAGCACCAGGCGCAGGTCATCAAGTCCCGCGAGGCGGACGCCGAGGCTGCGGCCGAGGGCACCCAGGCCGCCCCGCAGGCCGGTGGCCAGGCTTCCGGCGGTTCGTACTCCTCGGAGTCGGCCGACACCTCCGGCGCCCTGGCGTCGGACGAGGCTCTCGCCGCCCTGCGCGAGAAGCTCGCCGGCGGCCAGAGCTGAGGCTCTGACCGGTAGCAGCTGACAGCTGACTGATGTAAGGCCCGCTCTCCTTGGAGGGCGGGCCTTACTCATGCCCCGAAACCGGCCGACCCGGGAATGGCCGGGGCCTCCAAGGACGTTCCCCCGTACGGAACATGAGGAGGAACGGTCACCGTGTTGGATCCGCAGGATTTGTACGAATGGGAGCCCAAGGGGCTCGCCGTCGCCGACCTGGCCCTGGCCCAGGACACCGCCGGCCTGGTCATGCTCTACCACTTCGACGGCTACATCGACGCCGGCGAGACGGGCGACCTGATTGTCAAGCGGCTGCTCGACGGCCTGCCGCACCAGGTCGTCGCCCGCTTCGACCACGACAGGCTCATCGACTACCGCGCACGTCGCCCCCTGCTGACGTTCCAGCGCGACCACTGGGCCGCCTACGAGACCCCGGCCATCGAGCTGCGCCTGGTGCAGGACGCCACGGGCGCCCCCTTCCTCCTCCTCAGCGGCCCCGAGCCGGACGTGGAGTGGGAGCGGTTCGCCGCCGCCGTGCGCCAACTGATCGAGCGGCTCGGCGTGCGCCTGTCCGTGAACTTCCACGGCATCCCCATGGGCGTGCCCCACACCCGCCCGGTCGGCCTCACCCCGCACGGCAACCGCACCGACCTCATGCCCGGTCACCGCGGCCCCTTCGACGAGGCCCAGGTGCCCGGCAGCGCCGAGTCCCTCATCGAGTACCGCCTGGCCGAGTCCGGCCACGACGTCCTCGGCGTCGCCGCCCACGTCCCGCACTACGTCGCCCGCTCCCCTTACCCCGACGCCGCCCTCACCGCCCTCGAGGCGATCACCGCGGCCACCGGCCTCGTGCTGCCCAACGCCGCCCACTCCCTGCGCAACGCCGCGCTGCGCACGCAGGAGGAGATCGAGCGCCAGCTCGCCGAGGGCGAGGAGGACCTCGTCTCGCTCGTACGGGGCCTCGAGCACCAGTACGACGCCGTGGCCGGCGCCGAGACCCGTGGCAACCTGGTCGCCGAGCCCGTCGACCTGCCGTCCGCCGACGAACTGGGCGCGGAGTTCGAGCGGTTCCTCGCCGACAGGGAGGGCGACGGCGGGCGCTGACCGGGCGCCCGATAGCGTGGGCCCATGCTGAAGGTGGGCCTCACGGGCGGAATCGGCGCGGGCAAGAGCGAGGTGTCACGGCTCCTGGCCTCGTACGGAGCGGTGATCGTCGACTCCGACAGGATCGCGCGGGAAGTGGTCGAGCCGGGCACGCCCGGACTCGCGGCGGTCGTCGCCGAGTTCGGGCCCGGCGTCCTCACCCCCGAGGGCACCCTCGACCGGCCGAAGCTCGGCGCGATCGTCTTCGCCGACCCGGACCGGCTCGCCGCCCTCAACGCCATCGTCCACCCGCTCGTCCGCGCCCGCTCCGCCGAGCTCGAGGCGGCGGCGGGCACGGCCGCCGTGGTCGTCCACGACGTCCCCCTCCTCGCCGAGAACGGGCTCGCCCCCCTCTACGACCTCGTCGTGGTCGTCGACGCCGGCACCGACACCCGCCTCGACCGCCTCGTACGGCTGCGGGGCATGGCCCCCGACGAGGCCCGGGCCCGGATGGCCGCGCAGGCCTCGCGCGAGGAGCGGCTCGCGGTCGCCGACGTCGTCATCGACAACGACGGCCCCCTCGAGACGCTGGAACCCCGGGTCGCGGCGGTGTGGGAGGACCTGCGCCGGCGGGCCGACCAGGACTGACGGCGGCTGGACCGTTCGCCCTATCGGGTGAGGCCCGCGGCGGCCCGCGGGGAGGGCCGGACGGCCCGTACACGGCCTCGTACCGGCGCTTCCGGCCCCACCGAGACGCCTGAGCGCCGGCCGGCGTGCGTCGCGGTGCGCGCGGATGCCCGGCGCGGATGAGTAGCGTTGCGCCCTCGACAGCGTCAGTGGAGCCGTCGTGAGGGGAGCACTCATGGCCATGCCCGAACTGCTCGGCGTAAGCCCGCTCGCGCCACCGCCCGTCCGCAGGTACCGGACCCGCGTCGGCGGCTTCTGCGTCGTCCTGGCCGGGCTAGCCCTCATGGAGGTCTCGGTCACGCACGCGGTGAAGGCCGCCGGCTATGTGGCCGACAGGGGCACCGTGACGGTCGCCCACTGCCGGATCCACCCGGCGCGGGGCCGCCGCAACGAGGAGAGCGTCTGCGACGGCGTCTACCGCCCCGCCGACGGCGGCGCCGCGCGCGACGACGCCGAAATCGACGGGTGGTACGTGCCCGGGGAGCAGGTGACCGTCTACCGCGAGGCCTCCGAGTACTTCCTCCTGAGCATGCGGGCCTTCTGGGGCTGGATGATCCTCTTCTTCCTCGGCATGCTCGGCGCCGCGCACGGCATGGTGACCATCGTCGTCGGCTTCCGCCGCACGACCATCGCCCAGTTCACCGCCGCCCGCGAGATGGTCGGGTGCTCCCTGATGGCGGAGCCCGTGAAGTGGCTGCGACGGGTGGGAGGCGTGGGCGCGCTGCTGTGCCTCCTGCTGGCGCTGGTATCGCCGTAGGACGCACGGTGCGTCCACGCGAAAGGGGGAGGGATCCGATGGGACTTCAGGTGGACACCGGCCGGCTGGAGCAGTTCTCCCGGCAGGTCGGCAGAGGCGCCGAGGACGCGGGGGAACTTCTCTCCTACGCCCGCGGGTTCACGCGCATCTCCGTCGAGCGGGCCGGGCTGATGGCCGACGTGGCCGGACACCACCGCGCCGTACGCGCCGACGTCCTGAGCGCCCTCGAACGGCTCGCCGGCGTTCTGCGGCACTCCTCGGACGAGTTGGGCGCCTCGGCGTCCTACTACCGGCACACCGACCGGGACGTGGCGGCCGACTTCGACGCGGCCCGCCCGCGGGTGAGGCGACCGGGCCGGCCGTGACGTTCACCGATGTCGCGGACCCCACGACGCATCTCGTACCCCCGGCGAAGCCGGAGGAGTTCACCGATCCCATGAAGCCGATCAACGCCGTGGCCGACGTGCTCAGCCCCGGATCGTGGCTGCTGAAACTGGCCGAGCTGATGCTGCCCAGGGACCCGGTGGAATGGGCGCAGCAGATCTTCGCCGGGGACTGGACGGCCTACGCCGAATGCTCCCAGGCCTGGCGGAACCTCGGCCTGGCGTGCGACGCCCTGGCCCGCAACCTCGAGTCGGGCAACGACGCCATCGACGCGGCCTGGCACGGCAACGCCGCCGACGCGGCCTTCCTCTACTTCGACGCCCTGCGAAGGAACCTCGAGGAGTTCCGCGACTCCCTGAACGCGATGGGCGGCGAGTACCTGGCCATCGCGCAGTCGGTCTCCCTCACCGCCGAGGCCGTCGGCCAGTGCATCGGCGCGATCGTCGACGCAGCGGTCACCGCCGCCATCGCGGCCGCCGCCTCCACGGCCGCCGGGTGGACCGGCTGGGCCGCCGCGATGGGATACGCGCTGGGGGCGGCGGAGGCCAAGGTCATCCTCAGGGAGTGGGGGCGGATGACCCACCTCGTCAACGCCGCCCAGGTGAGCGTGAGCGCCGGCTACGCGTCCATCGAGCGCCTCGGCGGTCAGATCACGGCCAGGCTCAACGCCTTCCCCCTGCCCCGCGCGAGCTACGACCATCCGGCAGTCTGAGCCAGGAGCGACCCATGGGTGAACGAGAAGTGGGCCACGAGGAGTTCCTCGCCCCCGGCCGTGACGAGACACAGGCCCGCGTCGTCCACCGGGCGCTGCGGCACCTGGCCGACGGCAGCGCCGGCGAGGTCCTGCGGGAGATGGCCCGCGAGGTCCTCTCCGGCCGTCTCGGCCTCGACGAGGCCGTACGGGTCGGCGCGTACGCCGAGGCGCTGGGCGAGCGGACCCGGCCGCTGCGGGAGGCGTGGGAGCGCGGCGCCCCGCGCGGCCCGCAGGACCCGGAGGCGACGCCGCCGGGCGGCCGCTAGCGGGCGTCGGGCGGGTGTCGGGTGGGCCTCGGGCGGCGTCGGGCGAGCGTCCCCTGAGGGCGGGCGCACGCTAGTGGCGCGGCTTTCCCTCGTGGACCGGTTCGTAGGGCGGGACGTCGCGGCCCGGCTGGTAGTGCGGGCCCTGCCGGATATGGCGGATGATCACCGTCAGGTCGACGACGGTCACCAGCAGTAGCAGCCCGCAGGCGACCGCCCAGCCCACCCGGCCCGCCACGGCGAACGCCGCCGTACCGGCCGCGGCGCACACCAGGCCGAAGACGGCGAGGCCGCAGCGCAGCCGCAGCGGACTGCGGGCGGTGCTCGGTTCGTTGCCCGTACGCATGGCGCACCATCTCCCACCCCCAGGATCCACCCGCGCGGGCGGATCCGGGGCGTCAGAGCAGGCGCTGGATCTCGCCGCGCACGCGGTAGAAGCCGGACGCCGTGGGGGACAGGGCCTCGACGACGTAGCGGGCGCCTGCCTGGCGTACGTGGCGGGGGAACTGGACGTTCCAGGCGGGTTCGTAGCCGTCGGAGACGACGTGGACGCGGAGCCGGCCGCCCTGCTGCACGCACTCGACCACGATGCCGGAGGCGGGCGGGGCGGAGACCGTGGCGACCGTGGTGGCGGGGGCGTAGGTGGGCAGCGCGGCGGCCGACTTGATGTCCAGCGGCACCGGGACCGTGCCGCCCTGCGCGGCCGCGATGGCGCCTTCCGAGGCGTCGACGCAGACCAGGGAGCCGTCCGTGGTGACCATATAGAGCTTCTCGTCGAGGTACTGCATGGACAGCGCCGAGCCGCCGCCCGTGCCGAGCTTCCACAGCCGCGTGCCGTCCGCCGCGAAGCAGTACACGGACGAGGAGGAGTCGCCGGCGAAGACGTAGCGGCCGTCGGGGGCGGTGGCGCAGGAGTAGACCGCCGCGTCGCAGCGGTACGTGGCCTCCACGGCGCCGTCGGCCTTGGCCAGCCGCTGGACGACGTTGCGGTGGGTGCCCGCGTACACCGCGTGCGCCTCCTGCCAGCCGAAGAGCACCGAGCCGGTGGTCCGCGTGTGCCACAGCTCGCCGCCGCCGTCCTGGGCGTACGCGGTGACGCCGGCGCTGTGGCCGTGGTAGACCGCGCGCTCGTCGCGGCGCACCATCCAGGCCGCCTGCCCGGAGCTTCTGCGCGACCACTGGTACTCGTCCTCGTGGTCGATGACGGTGAGCCCGCCGTCGCGGTCGGCGACGTTGAGGACCCCCTCGTGGATGTCGAGCCAGAAGATGTCGACGTCGGAGGCGATCTCGTAGGCGGCGAAGGGCACCTTGGCGGACAGGTCGTACACCGTGCCGTCGTCACAGCCCGCGTAGATCCAGAAGTCGTCCGCCACCAGGCACTTGACGCCGTCCGGCAGACGGTAGCGCGCGAGGACCTCGCCGTCGTGGCCCAGGGTGTAGACGTCGCCGGCCTGGTTGCCCACCCAGCAGCGGTCCTCGCCGATGTGGATGCCGAACGCGGCGGAACCGGTGCGGAAGCGCCACAGGACCGGGGCCACCGCGCGGGCCGTGGAGGGGGCGGAGGCGACCTGGCGGCGCGTCACCGGCCGGGCCGCCCGGCCGCCGGGCACCGCGGGGGCGTAGCCCTTGCGCACCTTCTCGCCGACCTTCCTCGCCGCCGCGGCGCGCGCCTTCTCGACGGTGGGGAAGACCGAGCTCTGCACCTGCCCGGCCGCGCCGATGCGTCCGTAGCGCACGGCCACCGTCGTGCCGTCGACCGTCACCTCGTAGAACTTGTGCGCCCCGCCGCCGTCCTGGGACAGCTCCAGGTACGTCGTGTTCCCCGCCATGGCAAAGCCCCTCTCCCACCGGCCGTGGCGACCGGTCTCGACTGACGGGAACGCTAGGGGCAGCCACTGACAATCGGTCACGAGCCGGGGGACGAGCGGGCGGAGGAGGGCGCTCCGGTGGCCGGGCCGGAGCGCCTGACGTGCAGGTCAGCGGTGGTTCACAGCGCGTCGTCCAGGGTGGCCTCCGCGTCGGTCGTGGCCGGCAGCCCGTCGAGGAACGAGGGGTCGTCCCCGTCGTCGGCCAGGGCCTCCGCGATGACGTGCGGGGCGTTGGTGATGATGCCGTCGACGCCCATCCGGGCCAGGGCGACCGCCTCGTCGGCGTCGTCGACGGTCCACGCCGAGACCTCCAGCGGCCGCCCGTGCGGGCCCTTGAGGGCGTGGACGGAACGCAGCCAGGAGGGGGTGACGCTCTTGTACGAGGGGTTGATCTGGTCGGCGAAGGCGGCGTAGGAGCGCAGCTCGGAGGCCTTGGGGGCGCCCAGGAAGCCCTTCTTGAGGTCGGGGCGGAGCGTGTGCAGCGTCCTCAGGGACGAGGCGTTGAAGCTCTGGACGATCAGCCTGCCTCTGACGTGCGCCGCGTCGAGCCAGCCGGTGCGGCGCAGTTCGGCGACTATCTGCCGCTCGATGCCGGGGTAGAGCTCCGGCGCCTTCACCTCCAGCAGCAGCTTCTGTCGGTTGTGGTCGACCCGGCGCAGATAGCGGTCGAGGGTCGGCACCCGCTCGCCCTTGAAGCGGCGGTCGTACCAGCTGCCGGCGTCCAGCGTGCCGATCTCGGCGAGGGTGAAGTCGGAGACCTTCCACGGCGCGCGCCCGGGGTAGAGCCGCTTCACGTCGGTGGTCCGCTCCAGGGTGGTGTCGTGCATGACGATCAGGGCGCCGTCCTTGGTGCGCTGGACGTCGTTCTCCACCCAGACGGTACCCAGCCGGGCGGCCCTGTCGATGGACGCCAGGGTGTTCTCCGGCGCCTGGACCGGCACCCCGCGGTGGCCGATGACGACGGGCTCGGCGTGGCGCGTGGCGGCGGCCGCCGGGGCGGCGGCGAGGCCGACCGTGGACAGGGAGGCGAGCGTCGTCAGGGACAGGGCGAGAAGTGCGCTGGTCACGGTGGAGACGGGGCGGATGCGCATGGCGGCTCCTCGTGGCGTCCGGACCGGGTGCGCGGCTCGCGCCCGGCCAGCGTGTACGGAAAGTCGTACCTGGTGCACGGAAAGTCGTACCTACGTGCACGGAAAGTCGTACACGAAACACCTACGCGATCGCGACGGGCAGGGCACCCAGACGAAGGACCCTTTGCCGAGTCTTCGCCGCGCGTTCGCCCGCGACGGGCCCGGAAAACGAGGGCCGAACGGGCGGGGCGAGGCCATTGTCAGTGGTGGGCCGTACGGTGGTGTCATGCGGCCCGTATCGAAGATCGAACGCAAGGTGGCGCCTTTCGAGGTCGTCAGCTCCTACCAGCCCAGTGGTGACCAGCCGACGGCCATCGCCGATCTGGAGCGGCGCATCCGGGCGGGCGAGAAGGACGTCGTCCTGCTGGGTGCGACGGGTACCGGCAAATCGGCGACCACGGCGTGGATGATCGAGAAGCTGCAGCGGCCGACGCTCGTCATGGCGCCCAACAAGACCCTCGCGGCCCAGCTCGCCAACGAGTTCCGCGAGCTGCTGCCCAACAACGCCGTCGAGTACTTCGTCTCGTACTACGACTACTACCAGCCCGAGGCGTACGTCCCCCAGTCGGACACGTACATCGAGAAGGACTCCTCCATCAACGAGGAGGTCGAGCGGCTGCGCCACTCCGCCACCAACTCGCTGCTCACCCGGCGGGACGTGGTCGTGGTGGCGTCCGTCTCCTGCATCTACGGCCTGGGCACGCCCCAGGAGTACGTCGACCGCATGGTGCCGCTGAAGGTCGGTCAGGAGACCGACCGCGACGAACTGCTGCGCCGCTTCGTGGAGATCCAGTACACGCGCAACGACATGGCGTTCACCCGCGGCACGTTCCGGGTGCGCGGCGACACCATCGAGATCTTCCCGGTCTACGAGGAGCTGGCCGTCCGGATCGAGATGTTCGGCGACGAGATCGAGGCGCTCTCCACGCTCCACCCGCTCACCGGCGAGGTCATCTCCGAGGACCAGGAGCTGTACGTCTTCCCCGCCAGCCACTACATCGCCGGCGCGGAGCGGATGGAGAAGGCCATCGCGGGCATCGAGGCCGAGCTGGAGGAGACGCTCGCCCGCATGGAGAAGCAGGGCAAGCTCCTCGAGGCCCAGCGGCTGCGCATGCGCACCACCTACGACATCGAGATGATGCGCCAGGTCGGCTCCTGCTCGGGCATCGAGAACTACTCGCTGCACATGGACGACCGCGAGCCCGGCTCCCCGCCGAACACCCTGCTCGACTACTTCCCCGAGGACTTCCTCCTCGTCATCGACGAGTCGCACGTCACGGTCCCGCAGATCGGCGCGATGTACGAGGGCGACGCCTCCCGCAAGCGCACGCTGGTCGAGCACGGCTTCCGGCTCCCCTCGGCCATGGACAACCGCCCGCTGAAGTGGGAGGAGTTCACCGAGCGCATCGGGCAGACCGTCTACCTCTCCGCGACACCCGGGAAGTACGAGCTCTCGCGCGGCAAGGGCTTCGTGGAGCAGATCATCCGCCCCACCGGCCTGGTCGACCCGGAGGTCGTCGTCAAGCCGACCGAGGGCCAGATCGACGACCTGGTGCACGAGATCCGCACGCGCACCGAGCGGGACGAGCGTGTCCTGGTGACGACGCTGACCAAGAAGATGGCCGAGGACCTCACCGACTACTTCCTCGAGCTGGGCATCCAGGTGCGCTACCTGCACAGCGACGTCGACACCCTGCGCCGTGTAGAGCTGCTGCGCGAGCTGCGGGCCGGCGAGTTCGACGTGCTGGTGGGCATCAACCTGCTGCGCGAGGGCCTCGACCTGCCCGAGGTGTCGCTGGTGGCCATCCTCGACGCCGACAAGGAGGGCTTCCTGCGCTCCGGAACGTCCCTGATCCAGACCATCGGGCGCGCGGCGCGCAACGTCTCCGGCCAGGTGCACATGTACGCCGACAAGATCACCCCGGCGATGGAGAAGGCCATCGAGGAGACCAACCGCCGCCGCGAGAAGCAGATCGCCTACAACACGGAGCGGGGCATCGACCCCCAGCCGCTGCGCAAGAAGATCGGCGACATCGTCGCCACGCTCGCCCGCGAGGAGCTCGACACCCAGGAGCTCCTGGGCACGGGCTACCGCAAGGGCGACAAGGACAAGGACAAGGGCAAGGCCCCGGTGCCGGCCAAGGGCAAGACGCGCGGCAAGGCCAAGGCGGCTGCCGTGCCCACGGACCGCCCCGCGGCGGAACTGTCCCAGCTCATCGAGGACATGACCGACCGGATGCGGGCGGCCGCGGCGGAGCTGCAGTTCGAGGTCGCGGCCCGGCTGCGCGACGAGGTGGGCGAGCTGAAGAAGGAGCTGCGGCAGATGCGCGAGGCCGGCCTGGCCTGACGGTCGGTGACGCGCCGGGCGCACCGGGTGGGGTGGCGCGCCGGCGGCGGGGCGGGAGCATACGGAAGCCGTGGCGGGGCATGTTGCAAGACCGCCACAAAGCCCCCCTCGGGTGCGTACACCGCTCCCGCCTGTGCATAGGGTCGTTCAAGAAGACCGCGCGAACGGCGCGGTCACGGGGATGAACGAACGAGAGGGACGCGCGTGACGGTCAATTTGTCCAAGGGCCAGGGCATCAGCCTGCAGAAGGCCGATGGGGGCACCCTGACCGCGGTGCGGATGGGGCTGGGCTGGCAGGCGGCCCCTCGCCGCGGACTGTTCGGATCGCGCACGCGGGAGATCGACCTGGACGCGTCGGCGGTGCTCTTCGCCGACAAGCAGCCGGTCGACGTGGCCTTCTTCCAGCAGCTGGTCAGCAAGGACGGCTCGGTGCGCCACACGGGCGACAACCTGGTCGGCGGCGCGGGCCAGGGCGGCGACGACGAGGCGATCCTCGTCGACCTGCAGCGCGTCCCCGTGCACGTCAACAACATCGTCTTCACGGTGAACTCCTTCACCGGCCAGACCTTCGCCGAGGTGCAGAACGCCTTCTGCCGCCTGGTCGACGAGACCACCGGCCAGGAGCTCGCGCGCTACACCCTCGACGGCGGCGGCCAGTACACCGCGCAGATCATGGCGAAGGTGCACCGTGTGGGCAACGGCTGGCAGATGACGGCCATCGGCACCCCGGCCAACGGCCGGACCTTCCAGGACCTGCTGGCGGAGATCCAGACCGTCCTGTAATCCGTCCGGGCCGCCATGGGCGGCCCGACGAGCGGCGACAGGGCCCGGCGGAGCATCCGCCGGGCCCTCGGCACACAGCGAGCACGACACAACGAGGGGAAGCGGCGATGACGGCCGAGCTGGTGCGGGGGCAGAACCACCCGCTGTCCGGGACACGACTGGAGATCCGGGTCTCGGCGGGCCAACCGGTGATGGCGGGGGTGACGCTCGGCAACGCGGACGGCAGGGTTCCGGGCGATGAATGGGTCGCTCACCCCGCGTCGCCGAAGCTGCCGGGCCTGGAGGTGTCCCGGCAGGCCGCCGCCGAGCACCGGCTGGCGGTCGACCTCGACGCCCTCCCGGAGACCGCGCACCGGGTCAACGTCCTGCTCGCCCTGCCCTCCGGGACCGGTGGCCCGGACCGCTTCGGGGCGCTGGCCGCCCCCTTCCTCGCCGTCACCGGCACCGACGGCACGGAGATGGCCAACTACACCGTCACCGGACTGGACGCCGAGTCGGCGGTCGTCGCCCTGGAGCTCTACCGCAGGCAGGGCGCCTGGAAGGTACGGGCGGTCGGCCAGGGATACGCGGGCGGCCTGACCGCCATGCTGCACGACCAGGGGCTGCCCCGGGCCGCCGAGACGGCGGCCCGCATCGAGGAGGCGATCGCCCAGGGCGTGGCCCGCGCGGTCGCCGCGCCGCCCGCGCAGGTCGGCGGCGGTGCCGCGGACGGCCGGACGGCTGTCGGCGCGGCCGGCCACGACCCGGTGGTGCCGGCCGCTCCGGCGGGAGGTGGCGCCGCGGCGGGCGATGGCGGTCCGGCCGGAAGCGGGGGTTCCGTCCCGGAGCCGGGCGCGGCCTCCGTCGGCCCCGTCAGCTACCGCCATCCCGGACGCCGGACCTCGGCGCCGCCGGAGCCGGCGCCCGCCGCCCCGGCCGCGGAGCCGGGACAGCCGTACCAGCCGGTGGCGGGCGACGCCACAGGCTGGACCATGAACGAGCGGCTCTACAACCAGGTCTGGGGCATGTTCGAGGACCTGGCCCGCGCGACCGCCGCCTACCGCAGCGCGGTCGACTTCGCGGAGTCGCGCCTGGAGCAGGAGCTGGACCGGGTGCTGTCCGACCCGAGCACCCGGGTCGGCCCGGCCGCCGACGCCGCCCGTCAGGAGGCGCGGGCCCGCCAGGCGGAGCTGGTCGAGCAGGCGCGCGCCGCGCTCGACCGGGACCTCGACCGGCTCGTCGTGGAGGCCGAGGTCGTCGAGCACGCGCTGCCGCCCGCCTTCGCGCGCTGGGACAACCCGGTGTGGCAGGCCTACCAGGTCCCGCTGGAGACGCCGATGGCGCTGCGGCTGGGGGACCTGCACCTGCCCGAGCGCAGGGGCCTGCGCATCCCCATGCTGGTGCGGCTGCCGCTGGAGCGCGGACTGTGGATCGACAGCGGCCGCTCCGCGGGCGGCGCGGACGCGAGCCTGGTGGACGCCGCCGAACGGCGCCGGCTCGCCCTGGACTGCGCGGTCTCCCACGCCGCGCGGCTGCTGGCCGTCCACCCGGTCGGCGACTACTCGGTGCACGTCATCGACCCGGCGGGCGCGGCCGGCACGGCGCTGGCCCCGCTGCTGGAGCACGGGGCGCTGAAGGAACCGCCCATGGCGGGGGCCCGGGGCGTGTCGGAGGTGCTGGGGCGGCTGACGCAGCGCGTCGATCTGGTGCAGATGGCGGTCCGCAGCGGGGCCGTGGACTCGCTCCCGCCGGACCTCGACACCGCCGAGCAGCTGCTGATCGTCAACGACTTCCCGCACGGCTTCGACGACCGCTCCGTGACCCAGCTGCGCTACCTCGCGGACGAGGGGCCGTCGGTGGGCGTGCACCTGATGATGGTCGCCGACCGCGACGACGCCCGGGCGTACGGGCCGGTGCTGGATCCGCTGTGGCGTTCGCTGCTGCGCGTCACGCCGGTGCCCGACGACCACCTCGCCGACCCGTGGGTGGGGCACTCCTGGACGTACGAGCCGTCGCTGGCCCCGTCCGGCAGCGATGTGCTGCGGCAGGTGCTCCGGCGCGTCGGGCAGGCCCGGAAGGCGTATGGCATCTGACGAGCAACCGGTCCTGAGCTGGGGTTTTGGGTTTCTCTTTACTGTTCCTTGGTGTTTCCTGTACTGTTTTGGGAACTGCCGTACGCCCGTACGACGTACCGGAGGAACAGTGGACGTCTCCCTGACCCTGTGGACGCTGACCATCCTTGGTCTGTGTGCCCTCATCGCCGCCGACTTCTTCATCGGAGGCCGTAAGCCGCACGAGGTCTCCGTGAAGGAGGCGGGCGTGTGGACGGCGGTCTGGGTGGCCCTGGCCGGGCTCTTCGGGCTGGGGCTCTGGATATTCGGCGGCGGTGCTCCGGCCGGCGAGTTCTTCGCCGGCTTCATCACGGAGAAGTCGCTGAGCGTCGACAACCTCTTCGTCTTCGTCCTGATCATGGCGAAGTTCGCCGTCCCGCCGGTCTACCAGCAGCGGGTGCTCATGGTGGGCGTCCTGATCGCCCTGGTCCTGCGCGCCGTGTTCATCGGCGCCGGCGCCGCGATCATCGCCAACTTCTCCTGGGTCTTCTACCTCTTCGGCGCCTTCCTGATCTGGACCGCGTGGAAGCTCATCCAGGAGGCGCGGGCGGACGAGGACGAGGAGGAGTTCGAGGAGAACCGCTTCCTGAAGCTGGTCGAGCGGCGCTTCCCCTCCACCGACCGCTACCACGGCACGAAGCTGTTCATCACCGAGAACGACAAGCGGCTGGTGACCCCCATGCTGATCGTCATGCTGGCGATCGGCACCACCGATGTGCTCTTCGCGATGGACTCCATACCCGCGATCTTCGGCCTCACCCAGGACCCGTACATCGTCTTCACCGCCAACGCCTTCGCCCTCATGGGCCTGCGCCAGCTGTACTTCCTGATCGGCGGCCTGCTGAAGAAGCTGGTCCACCTCTCCTACGGCCTGTCGGTCATCCTCGGCTTCATCGGCGTCAAGCTCGTCCTGCACGCCCTGCACGAGAACGGCGTCGCCGTCCCCGAGATCAGCATCCCGGTCTCGCTCGGCGTCATCTGCGCGGTGCTGGCCGTCACGACCGTCACCAGCCTGCGGGCCTCGGCCCGGCAGGCGCGGGAGGAGGCCGCCGAGGCCGCCGTGGCGGCACCGGCGGCCGGGGAGGGCAAGGACGACCGGGCGAGCGCCCGCGTCTGACCCTCCCCTCCGGCGGACGCCCGCTCAGGCGGGGGCCGGGCCGGTGGCGGCGGCGGGGGTGCGGCGGGCGTGGGACGGGTCTCGGGCAGCAGCAGGAAGCAGGCCATGCTGAGCAGGGCGACGCCGGACAGATAGGCCGCGACGCCCCAGGGCGTCCCGTCGCCCCGGGCGGCGGCGGTGGCCACCAGGGGGGTGACGGCACCGCCCAGGATGCCCGCCAGGTTGTAGCCGACGGCCGAGCCCGTGCAGCGCACCCTGGCCTCGAACAGCTCGGGCAGGTAGGCGCCGATGGCGCCGAAGGCGGTGCCGAAGGCCAGCATGGCGACGACGAAGCCCAGCAGCATCAGGGCGGGGCGGCCGGACTGCAGGAGGCCGACCAGCGGGAACATCCACAGCGTGACGGCGGCGCAGCCGGCCAGGCACAGCGGGCGGCGGCCGTAGCGGTCGGAGAGGAGGGCGACCAGCGGGGTGGCCGCGCCGTTGACGGCGACCGCCGCCATGGCGCAGCCGAGCATGACGGTCCGGTCGACGCCGAGCCGTTCGGTGCCGTAGGCCAGCGACCAGGTGGTGACCGCGTAGAAGACGGCGTAGCCGAACGACAGCGCCCCGGCGGTGAGCAGGAGCAGCCGCCAGTGGTCGCGGACGACCTCGGCCAGGGGGAGCGTGGCGAGGGCGTCGCCGTCGGACAGTTCGCGGAAGTCGGGGGTCTCGGTGAGCCCGCTGCGCAGCAGCAGGCCCAGCGCGGCCAGGACGCCGGCCGCCCAGAACGGTACGCGCCAGCCCCAGGACAGGAACTGCGCCTCCGTCAGGGTGGCCGAGAGGGTCAGGGTGATGCTGTTGGCGAGCAGGAAGCCGAGGGCGGGGCCGATCTGGGGAAGCTCGCCCACAGGGCGCGGCGGTGGGCGGGGGCGTGCTCGGTGGTGAGCAGGACGGCGCCGCCCCATTCGCCGCCGACGCCCAGCCCCTGCAGGAAGCGCAGGAGGAGGAGCAGCATGGGCGCGGCGACGCCGATGTCGCGATAGGTGGGCACGAAGCCGACCGCGACGGTGGCGAGGCCGGTCAGCAGCAGGGAGGAGATGAGCACCGGGCGGCGGCCGAGGCGGTCGCCGATGTGGCCGAAGAGCATCGAGCCCAGGGGGCGGGCGATGAAGCCGACGCCGAAGGTGCCGAAGGCGGCGAGGGTGCCGACGAGGGGGGAGGTGCCGGGGAAGAACAGCCGGCCCAGGACGAGCGCGGCCGCGGTGCCGTAGGCGAAGAAGTCGTAGAACTCGATGGCGGTGCCGGCCATGGAGGCGGCCGCCAGGCGGAACATGGCCGGGGAGCGGTCACGATTCATGTACGGCCCAACTTCCGCCGGGAGGCCCGGGAAACGGGGGCGTTGGGCCGGAAGCGGGAGCGTGAAGGAGGCATCGGCGGGGGCGCGACGGAATCGCGCCGTCCGCCTGTCGTGCGGACGACGCGCTACCGGGGGCTCCCGCCCCGCGTCACCAGCCGCGCTCGCGCCACTCCGCGAGGTGGGGGCGCTCGGCGCCGAGCGTGGTGTCGTTGCCGTGGCCGGGGTAGACCCAGGTCTCGTCGGTGAGCTCACCGAAGATCTTGGTCTCGACGTCGTGGAGGAGGCTGGCGAAGGCCTTGGGGTCGTCGTGGGTGTTGCCCACGCCGCCGGGGAAGAGGCAGTCGCCGGTGAAGACATGCGCGTGGCCGTGCGGGTCGTCGTAGACCAGGGCGATGCTGCCCGGGGTGTGGCCCACGAGGTGGCGGGCCGTCAGCTCCACGCGGCCGACGCGGATGACGTCGCCGTCCTCGACGAGCACGTCGGTGGGCACGGGAATGCCCTCGGCGTCGAGCCGGCCGGCGTAGGTGCGGGCGCCGGTGGCGTCGACCACCTCGCGCAGCGCGCCCCAGTGGTCGGCGTGCTGATGGGTCGTGACCACCGAGGCGATACCGCTGTCGCCGATCAGCGAGAGCAGGGTGTGCGGCTCCGCGGCGGCGTCGATCAGCAACTGCTCGTCGGTCGCGCGGCAGCGCAGCAGATAGGCGTTGTTGTTCATCGGTCCGACCGCGACCTTGGAGATCATCAGATCGGCCAACTCGTGTACGTCCGCAGGTCCGCCGACCTCTACCGCTCCGCTGTACGTCATGGTGATCACCCTATAGCGCGGGCAGAACGGGCAGGGGAGCGCCACCCGTTTCCAGCCCCGTGCCGTCGCGCCGTCCGGCCAGCCAGCCGAGCAGCGCGGGCGCCGGGCCGGTGACCGTCAGCGGGTCGCCGTCCGCGCGGCCGGTGCGCCACCGCCGGCCGTCGGTGGCGGCCACCACGATCGCCGGCACGGCGGGGTTGTCCAGGAAGCGGTCGGCGAGGAACTCGATCTCGCCGGCGGTGAACGCGTCCGGCAGGTCCTCCAGCTCATAGCCGATGCCGAGGTCGACGTGGTGCAGCTCGACCTCCATGAGGCGGCGGAAGGGGATGCGGGCGGCCTTCTCGGTGACGCCGTTGCGCATGATGACGGTGCGGCTCCAGTCGGCGGGCGCGGTGGCCGTCCGTACGAAGCCCTCGGTGCTCTCGCGCAGGTCGGCGATCTGGGCGTCGAGGGGGCGGGGGGTGTCCCGCTCGATGTCGGCGTCGCGCTCCTCGGAGCTGGCGTACATGGGGCGCCCCTCCAGCACGTTCACCAGGGCGTCGGCGTTGCGGGAGAGGTGGGCGAGGACGTGACCGCGGGTCCAGCCGGGGAGCCGTGACGGCCCGGCGAGCGCGGCGTTGTCCAGTCCGGCGAGCGCGGAGAGCAGCCGGTCGGTCGCCTCCCGTACGGCGTTCAGGTCGTGCACATGATCACTCATGCGGCCGACGATAACTCCGCCACTCCTTCGAGTGAAGGAGTCGCCTCTCCGCCGTAAATCGAATATGCGTGCTATAGGCTCGTGAGTGGCATCGCTTACGACATCCAGGTGGCCCGTGGTTGTCAGACGCCCCCCGTACTCTGGATCGAGGGGCCGCGGCCCACCCCCGCACCGCTCTCCAGAGCCGACTCTCACGAAAGGTGCCGACCCGCGTGGCTGACCGTCTCATCGTCCGTGGCGCTCGCGAGCACAATCTCAAGAACGTCTCGCTCGACCTCCCGCGTGACTCCCTCATCGTCTTCACCGGGCTCTCGGGGTCGGGCAAGTCGTCGCTCGCGTTCGACACGATCTTCGCCGAGGGGCAGCGCCGCTACGTTGAGTCGCTCTCCTCCTACGCACGGCAGTTCCTCGGGCAGATGGACAAGCCCGATGTGGACTTCATCGAGGGCCTGTCCCCGGCCGTCTCCATCGACCAGAAGTCGACCTCGCGCAACCCGCGCTCCACGGTCGGCACCATCACCGAGGTCTACGACTACCTCCGCCTGCTCTTCGCCCGGATCGGCAAGCCGCACTGCCCCGAGTGCGCGCGGCCCATCTCCCGCCAGTCGCCGCAGGCCATCGTGGACCGGGTGCTGGAGCTGCCGGAGGGCAGCCGCTTCCAGGTGCTCTCCCCGCTGGTGCGCGAGCGCAAGGGCGAGTTCGTCGATCTCTTCGCCGACCTCCAGACCAAGGGCTACAGCCGCGCCCGGGTCGACGGCGAGACCATCCAGCTCACCGACCCGCCGAAGCTGAAGAAGCAGGAGAAGCACACCATCGAGGTGGTCGTCGACCGCCTCACCGTCAAGGAGAGCGCCAAGCGCCGGCTGACCGACTCCGTCGAGACGGCGCTGGGCCTGTCCGGCGGCATGGTGATCCTCGACTTCGTCGACCTCCCCGAGGACGACCCAGAGCGTGAGCGGATGTTCTCCGAGCACCTCTACTGCCCGTACGACGACCTGTCCTTCGAGGAGCTCGAGCCGCGCTCGTTCTCCTTCAACTCCCCCTTCGGCGCCTGCCCCGACTGCACCGGCATCGGCACGCGCATGGAGGTGGACCCCGAGCTGATCGTCCCGGACGAGGACAAGTCCCTCGACGAGGGCGCGATCAGCCCCTGGTCGCACGGCCACACCAAGGACTACTTCAGCCGCCTGGTCGGGGCGCTCGCCGACGCGCTGGGCTTCCGTACGGACATCCCCTGGGCCGGGCTGCCCCAGCGGGCCAAGAAGGCCCTGCTCAACGGCCACAAGACGCAGATCGAGGTGCGCTACCGCAACCGCTACGGACGCGAGCGCGCGTACACCACCGCCTTCGAGGGCGCGGTGCCGTTCGTCAAGCGGCGCCACTCCGAGGCCGAGAGCGACTCCAGCCGTGAGCGCTTCGAGGGCTACATGCGCGAGGTGCACTGCCCGACCTGTGAGGGCACGCGCCTGAAGCCGATCGTCCTCGCGGTCACCGTGCAGGGCCGTTCCATCGCGGAGGTCTCCGCGATGTCGATCAGCGACTGCGCCGACTTCCTGCGCGACATGAAGCTCACCGGCCGCGAGAAGAAGATCGCCGAGCGGGTGCTGAAGGAGGTCAACGAACGGCTGCGGTTCCTGGTCGACGTCGGCCTGGACTACCTCTCGCTCAACCGCGCGGCCGGCACGCTCTCCGGCGGCGAGGCCCAGCGCATCCGCCTGGCCACGCAGATCGGTTCCGGCCTGGTGGGCGTGCTGTACGTCCTCGACGAGCCCTCCATCGGCCTGCACCAGCGCGACAACCACCGTCTCATCGAGACCCTCGTCCGCCTGCGCGACATGGGCAACACCCTCATCGTCGTCGAGCACGACGAGGACACGATCAAGGTCGCCGACTGGGTCGTCGACATCGGCCCCGGCGCCGGCGAGCACGGCGGCAAGGTCGTCCACAGCGGTCCCCTCAAGGAGCTGCTGAGCAGTGAGGCCTCGATGACCGGGCAGTACCTGTCCGGCAAGCGGTCCATCGCCACGCCGGACGTACGCCGCCCCGTGGACCCCACGCGCCGGCTGACCGTGCGCGGCGCCCGGGAGAACAACCTGCGCGATATCGACGTCTCCTTCCCGCTCGGGGTGCTCACCGCCGTCACGGGCGTCTCGGGTTCGGGCAAGTCGACGCTGGTCAACGACATCCTCTACACCCACCTGGCGCGCGAGCTCAACGCCGCGCGGGCGGTGCCCGGCCGGCACACGCGCGTGGACGGCGACGAGCTGGTCGACAAGGTCGTGCACGTCGACCAGTCGCCCATCGGCCGTACGCCGCGCTCCAACCCGGCCACGTACACCGGCGTCTTCGACCACGTCCGCAAGCTCTTCGCCGAGACGATGGAGGCGAAGGTCCGGGGTTACCTGCCCGGCCGCTTCTCCTTCAACGTCAAGGGCGGCCGCTGCGAGAACTGCTCCGGCGACGGCACCATCAAGATCGAGATGAACTTCCTGCCGGACGTGTACGTGCCGTGCGAGGTCTGCCACGGTGCGCGCTACAACCGGGAGACCCTGGAGGTCCACTACAAGGGCAAGTCCATCGCCGAGGTGCTGGACATGCCGATCGAGGAGGCGCTCGCCTTCTTCGAGGCCGTGCCGACGATCGCACGCCACCTGCGCACGCTCCACGAGGTGGGCCTGGGCTACGTCCGGCTCGGACAGTCCGCGCCGACCCTCTCCGGCGGCGAGGCGCAGCGGGTGAAGCTCGCGAGCGAGCTGCAGAAGCGGTCCACCGGACGCACGGTCTACGTCCTCGACGAGCCGACGACCGGCCTGCACTTCGAGGACATCAGCAAGCTGATCACCGTGCTGTCGGGGCTGGTCGACAAGGGCAACACCGTGATCGTCATCGAGCACAACCTCGATGTGATCAAGACCGCCGACTGGGTCGTCGACATGGGCCCCGAGGGCGGCTCGGGCGGTGGCCTCGTGGTCGCCGAGGGCACGCCGGAGGAGGTCGCGTCGGTTCCGGCCAGCCACACCGGCAAGTTCCTGCGGGACATCCTGGGCGAGCGCGTCAGCGACGCGCCGTCGGTGCCGGCGACGCGGAAGGCGGCCAAGAAGGCGCCGGCGAAGAAGGCCGCGGCCAAGAAGACCGCCGCCAAGAAGACGACGGCGGCGCGGGCGCCCCGGGCGTAGCGGGGACTCCCGGGTCCGGGGCGTAGCGGGGACCCGGCGTCCCGGCCCGTCCTGACCCGGGATCCAGGCCCGTCCGGCTCGGGTCCCGGCCCGGCTCGGATCCGGGCCCGTCCGGCTACGACGGCGCCAGCTCCGCCGCGTACGGCGGTTCCGCGCCGGTCCGGGCGCAGGTCAGGGCCGCCGCGCGGGCGGCGAAGGACAGGATGGCGGTCCAGGCCGCCGCGTCCAGGTCGGCGAGCCCGGCGGGGGAGAGCGCGCCCGCCGCCGCCAGGCGGTGCAGCAGCGCCGCGTTCACGGTGTCGCCCGCGCCGATGGTGTCCCTCACCTCGACCCGCTCGGCCGGGACGGCGTACGTACGGCCGTCGCGGGTGTGGACGGACATCCCCTCGCCGCCCCGGGTGACCACGACCGCTTCCGGGCCCCGGGCCGCCCAGTCGGCGGGGGAGCCGCCCAGCCACTCGGCGTCCTCGGCGGACAGCTTCAGCAGGCGCACGTCCGGCAGCCAGGAGCGGAAGCGCTCGCGGTAGGCGGCGGCGTCCGGGATGACGCCGGGCCGGACGTTGGGGTCGAGCAGGATGAAGACCCCGCGCCGGGCCTCCCGCCGCAGCAGCGCCTCGTAGGCGCTCGCGCCGGGCTCCAGGGCCAGCGAGCACGTCCCCAGGCACAGGGCGAGCGTCTCGTCCGGCAGCGGGCCCGGCAGCGCGAAGAGACGGTCCGCCGTGCCGCCCGCATAGAAGCCGTAGCCCGCCGAGCCGTCCGCTCCGACGGCCGCCACCGCGAGCGTCGTCGGCTCCGGGCCGCGCTGGACGAGCGAGAGGTCCACGCCCGCGGCCCGAAGCCCGTCCAGCAGCGCCTCCCCGAAGCCGTCCGTGGACACGCGGGAGCAGAAGGCGGCCGGCGTGCCCAGCCGCCCCAGCGCCACGGCGGTGTTGTACGGGCCGCCGCCGCGCCGGGGCAGCAGCGCCGGCAGGCCGTCGTCGCCTCCGGGGCCGCCGGGGACGAGATCGATCAGCGCTTCACCGGCTACGACGATCACTGGGGGGAGTCCTCTCGGGTCGGCGGAGCGAATGCTCCCGGTATTGTCACCACGTCGTGCCATCGCGTCCCGGCGCCGCGTCCCGTCGCACCGGGGCCGCCCGGATGCCCGTCTCCCCGTTGGAGCCCGCCATGTCCTCCCCCGCTGTTCCGGCCGTTCCCTCGGCGTCTCGCCGCACCGTGCTGCGCGGCGCCGCCCTGGCCGGGGCCGCCGGGCTGTGCGCGAGCGCCTGCACCGGCGGCAAGGAGGGCGGCTCGGCCACGCCCACGGCTCCGGTCGACCTCGGGGCCAAGGGCGAGGTCCCGGTCGGCGGGGCCCGGCTCTACCGCGAGCAGAAGCTGGTCGTCGCACAGACCGCCGAGGGGGAGTACAAGGCGTTCAGCGCCGTGTGCACCCACGCCGGCTGCGTGGTCGACAAGGTTGAGGACGGCAAGGTCACGTGCCCCTGCCACGGCAGCGTGTTCGACGCCGCCACCGGCAAGGTCCTCCAGGGCCCGGCCGGCGCCCCGCTGCCGTCCGTGCCCGTCAAGGCCGACGGCGGAAAGCTGATCGCCGGCCCCGCGGCCTGACCCGCCCGGGTAGACGCGTCGAAGGGCGGTCGGCGGCACGCTCAGCACCAGTCCCACGCGATACCCAGGATGCCCGGCCGTACCCCCTGTTCCACCAGGTGCACGCCCCGGTGCCGCCCCGACAGGGTCAGCTCCTGCTGCCCGTGCCGGGGCGCGCCCGCCGCGCTCTGGGCGAAGCGGCGGCAGCGCACGGGCAGGGCGTCGTCGTCGAAGCGGACCTGCAGCACGTACTGCCCGCCCGCGAAGCTGAAGCCCCGGACGTACTCGCCGCTGACGCCGCCCGTGCCGTCGTCGAAGCCGTAGCCGAAGACGTATGTCTCGCCGGTGCGCAGCCGGGTGTCGAAGAGCAGCTCGGCCACCAGCACCCCGGACGCCGTGTGCCACCGCACGCGCCCCACCCGGCAGTTCTCTCCCGCCCGTACGGTCACCCGCCCCGGATCGCAGCCGGGGTCGCCGTGGTGGATGGCCACATAGCGGTCCACCCCGTCGCGGTGCGCCCGCACCACGTGGTGGGAGGAGCGCTCGCGCATCTCCCGGCGGGGGCCGATGAAGACCCGCTCGAGCTGGCAGACGGTGTGCAGCCCGCCGTCGGCCGGCGACTCCAGCTCGCCCAGCAGCCGTTCCACGGCACCCGCCTCCTCGACCAGGGTGCGGTACGAGCGGGCGGCCGGGCGGTCCGGGCGGGGAGGGACCGGCGCGTCGGAGAGTAACCGGGTCAGGGCCTGCGCGGGCAGGTCGAGCACCTCCTCCAGCATCCGCACCGCCCGCAGGGACTCCGCCCGCCGGGGCCGCCGGACGCCCTGCTGCCAGTAACTCAGGCTCGTCACCCCGACCTTGACCCCGCGTTGCGCCAGCCGATGCTGGACCCGGTGCAGGGCCAGCCCGCGCGCCGTAAGGGCCGTGCGCAGGGCCAGGTGGAAGGGGCCCGTGCGCAGCGCCCGGGCCAGTTCGGCCTCGGCAGCGCCGATGCTGCTGCGTGCCATCCGCTCGCTCCTTGCGTGAATGTGAATATTCACGAACGGTGGTCGGGGCCCCGGTGACCAGGTGTGCCGCATTCCTCTTGGACGGGCACCGCTTGTTCACATCCGATTCGATCCGTTCACAGCGTGCTCTCACGCCGTATTGAAGCTGGTTGACCAGTCCTCGACAACACCCGATGCTCCTCACACGCGTCCGGACGCGCTCCTCCACCACAACCCCCCAACGGCGAGGAACGCGAAAATGACCCGTGCTCCGGCATCGGCACATACTGGAAAGACCCGCATACGCGGCAGACGGCTGTCCCTCGCGGCACTTGTCGCCTCCGTCCTGCTCTCCGTCCCCACCACGGCGAGCGCGACCACCGGCGAACAGGCGCCCCTGCGTGCGGCCAAGAGGCTCGACATCACCATGCAGGCCCAGCAGAAGAACAATTGGTGCTGGGCCGCGTCCGGAAACACCATCGCGACCTGGTTCGGCCGCAATTACAGCCAGAACCAGTTCTGCAATGCCGCCTTCAACCGCCAGCAGGGCACCACGTGCCCCAACAACCAGGCCACGCTCGGCAATGTGCAGAACGCTCTCGACTGGGCCGGCATCAACGCCGGTTCGTATGTGAGCGGCTGGCTGCGCTACCCCACCGTGCAGAGTGAAATCAACGCGGGCCGCCCGGTCGAGACCCGCATCCAGTGGTCCTCCGGCGGCGGCCATATGCACGTCCTCTACGGGTACGACGACGCGGACAGCATGGTCTACTGGGGCGATCCATGGCCCTCCAGCAACCGCTACAACTGGGCGTCGCACAGCTGGTACGTCAACAACGACCAGTTCTCCTGGACCCACTCGCTCTACCGGATCGGAGCGTGAGGGCGATGACCGACCGCAGGCCCCTCCACTCCCGCCGCGACGCCTCCCGCGCGGCCGCCGCGGGCGCCCTCACCCTCGCCCTGCTCGGCCTCGCGCCCCTCGCGCACGCCGCCCCGCCCCCGGCGGCCCCGCGCCCCCGCCGGCCGCGGGCGTCGCCGCCGCGCACGAGGCGGCCTCCGCCCCCTCGACGCTCGAGACGCTCTCCCGCTTCTTCGCCCGCGACGGCGCCGTCGCCAGGAGTGCGGCCCACCCGCGGATCGAGGGCGCCACGGTGCCCGTCTACACCCTCTCGCCGGCGTTCGTGGCGGGCGGCCACGACGCCGCGATCGCGCAGCTCGACTTCCTCGCCAGCGCGGCGGTCTCGGCCGACGGCCAGAAGGCCTCGGTGTGGACCGTGCGCACCAAGGACGCCTGGAAGGTGGTCAACATCGCCACCGGCGACGACGAGACGCGCTACGCAGCCGAGGGCGCCCACCGGCTCACCGGCGGCACCGTCTTCCGCGAGCCCCAGATCAACGCCTGGTACGTGCAGCGCGGCGACCGGGTGCTCCCGCTCGACGAGGACGCGGTCCGTGCGATCGGGGACAAGGGCACCACCGTCGACGCCTACCGCGACCGGGTGCGGAAGGCCTACGGCGACAAGCTGCCGGGTTCGGCCTACGCGAAGAAGGGCATGGCCGGCGGCTTCGGCGAGAACGCCGCGGCGGCCGGGTCCGGTGCGGCGGGCTCCGGCGCGGACCGGCCGGCGACCGCGGCGCCGGAGGGCGACGGCGGCCCGCCGGTCACGGCCACCGCCGCGAAGGCCGCGGGCGCGGCCGCCCTGGGCCTGGGCCTGTCGGTCGTGGCCGCCCGCAGGCTCCGGCGGCGCTGACCTCCGAGGGCGCCCTCCGGACCCGGGACCACGGGCCCGGAGGGCGCCCTCGCCCCGTCCCGCGCCCGGCTGGGCGATGGTGTTGTCACTGCCCGCAAGTAGGGTGTGTGACATGGCCGACCCCAGCAGCTACCGACCCAAGCCGGGACAGATCCCCGACTCGCCGGGGGTCTACAGATTCCGGGACGAGCACGGCCGCGTGATCTACGTCGGGAAGGCGAAGAGCCTGCGCCAGCGGCTCTCCTCGTACTTCCAGGACCTCGCCGGCCTGCACCCGCGCACCCGCACCATGGTCACCACGGCCGCCTCCGTGGAGTGGACCGTGGTCTCCACCGAGGTCGAGGCCCTGCAGCTGGAGTACTCCTGGATCAAGGAGTACGACCCGCGCTTCAACGTGAAGTACCGCGACGACAAGAGCTACCCCTCGCTCGCCGTCACGCTGAACGAGGAATTCCCCCGCGTCCAGGTCATGCGCGGCCCCAAGAAGAAGGGCGTGCGCTACTTCGGCCCGTACGCCCACGCCTGGGCCATCCGCGAGACCGTCGACCTGATGCTGCGCGTCTTTCCCGTACGGACCTGCTCGGCCGGGGTGTTCAAGCGCTCCGCCCAGATCGGCCGGCCCTGCCTGCTGGGGTACATCGGCAAGTGCTCCGCGCCCTGCGTCGGCCGCGTCAGCGCCGAGGAGCACCGCGAACTGGCCGAAGAGTTCTGCGACTTCATGGCCGGCCGTACCGGTGCGTACATCCGGCGTTTGGAACAGCGGATGCAGGATGCGGCCGAGGAGATGGAATACGAGAAGGCCGCCCGGCTGCGCGACGACATAGAGGCGCTCCGGCGCGCCATGGAGAAGAACGCCGTCGTGCTCGCCGACGCCACCGACGCCGACCTGATCGCGGTCGCCGAGGACGAACTCGAAGCCGCCGTGCAGATCTTCCACGTCCGCGGCGGCCGGGTGCGCGGCCAGCGCGGCTGGGTCACCGACAAGGTCGAGGCGGTCGACACCGCCGGCCTCGTCGAGCACGCCCTGCAGCAGCTCTACGGCGAGGAGAGCGGCGACGCGGTCCCCAAGGAGGTCCTGGTCCCGGCCCTGCCGGAGCCCGTGGAGCCCGTCGCCCAGTGGCTGGGCGAGCGCCGCGGCGCCCGCGTCGACCTGCGGATCCCCCAGCGCGGCGACAAGAAGGACCTGATGGCGACGGTCCAGCGCAACGCCCAGCAGGCCCTCGTCCTGCACAAGACCAAGCGCGCCTCCGACCTGACCACCCGCTCCCGCGCCCTGGAGGAGATCGCCGAGGCGCTCGGCCTGGACTCCGCGCCGCTGCGCGTGGAGTGCTTCGACATCTCCCACCTGCAGGGGCAGGACGTGGTGGCGTCCATGGTCGTCTTCGAGGACGGCCTGGCCCGCAAGAGCGAGTACCGCCGCTTCCAGATCAAGGGCTTCGAGGGGCAGGACGACGTCCGCTCCATGCACGAGGTCGTCTCCCGGCGCTTCCGCCGCTATCTGCGGGAGAAGATGAAGACGGGGGAGTGGGCCGAGGAGGCCCCCGGCGGCGAGATCGAGGATCCGCTGCCGGAGGACGACGGAAAGCCCAAGCGCTTCGCCTACCCCCCGCAGCTCGTGGTCGTCGACGGCGGTCAGCCGCAGGTCGCCGCCGCCCAGCGGGCCCTGGACGAGCTCGGGATCACCGACGTGGCCGTCTGCGGCCTCGCCAAGCGGCTGGAGGAGGTCTGGCTGCCCGGCGAGGACGACCCCGTGGTCCTGCCGCGCACCAGCGAGGGCCTCTACCTCCTGCAGCGCGTCCGCGACGAGGCGCACCGCTTCGCCATCTCCTACCAGCGCAGCAAGCGGACCAAGACCCTGCGCGCGGGCCCGCTGGACGCGGTCCCGGGCCTCGGCGAGACCCGCAGGCAGGCGCTGCTCAAGCACTTCGGCTCGCTCAAGCGGCTGCGGGCCGCCACGGTCGAGCAGATCTGCGAGACGCCCGGCATCGGCCGCAAGACCGCCGAGACGATCGCCGCGGCGCTGGCCGGGGCGGCGCCGCCCGCGCCGGCTGTCAACATGGCCACGGGCGAGATCATGGACGACGCGGAGGAATGATGGACCTGGCCGGACAGGACCCGGGCCCGCGGAAGCCGCAGTATGGAAGACGGGACGGCGCCCGTGGCGCCGTCGGCAGAACGGGGGAACGCACATGAACGAGACCGATCGGGACGGAGCACAGGTGAGTACGGGCACGACGGCGGATGCGGCCGGTGAGACGGCGGGTATCCCCGAGCTGGTGATCATCTCGGGCATGTCGGGGGCGGGGCGCAGCACCGCCGCCAAGTGTCTGGAGGACCTCGGCTGGTTCGTCGTGGACAACCTGCCGCCCGCGCTGATCCCCACCATGGTGGACCTCGGCGCCCGCTCCCAGGGCAACGTGGCCCGCATCGCGGTGGTCGTGGACGTCCGCGGCCGGCGCTTCTTCGACAACCTGCGCGAGTCCCTGGCCGACCTGGAGGCCAAGAAGGTCAAGCGGCGGGTGATCTTCCTCGAGGCGTCCGACGACGCCCTGGTGCGCCGCTTCGAGTCGGTGCGCCGCCCGCACCCGCTCCAGGGCTCGGGCCGCATCGTCGACGGCATCGCCGCCGAGCGTGACCTGCTGCGCGAGCTGCGCGGCGACGCGGACCTGGTCATCGACACCTCCAGCCTCAACGTCCACGAGCTGCGCGCCAAGATGGACGCCCAGTTCGCCGGCGAGGAGGAACCCGAGCTGCGGGCCACCGTGATGTCCTTCGGCTACAAGTACGGCCTGCCCGTCGACGCCGACCTCGTCGTGGACTGCCGCTTCCTGCCCAACCCGCACTGGGTGCCGGAGCTGCGCCCCTTCACGGGCCTGAACGAGGAGGTCTCGGGCTACGTCTTCAACCAGCCCGGCGCCAAGGAGTTCCTCGACCGCTACACCGAGCTCCTCCAGCTGATCGCCGCCGGCTACCGCCGCGAGGGCAAGCGCTACGTGACGATCGCGGTCGGCTGCACCGGCGGCAAGCACCGCTCCGTCGCCATGTCCGAGAAGCTCGCCCACCGCCTGGTCTCGGAGGGCGTCGAGACCGTCGTCGTCCACCGGGACATGGGGCGCGAGTGACCGGCCGCACCTTCAGGATGCGCCGCGTCCGCAAGCTGGTGCCCGGCCGGGCGCGCGGCGGCGAGCGCGGTGCGGGCCGTGGCGCGCAGCCCAAGGTCGTCGCCCTCGGCGGCGGCCACGGGTTGTCCGCCTCGCTCGCGGCGCTGCGCCGGATCACCGGCGACCTGACGGCGGTCGTGACCGTCGCCGACGACGGCGGCTCCAGCGGCCGGCTGCGCGACGAGCTGGGTGTGCTGCCGCCCGGCGACCTCCGCAAGGCGCTGGCGGCGCTGTGCGGCGACGACGAATGGGGGCAGACCTGGGCCCGGGTGATCAAGCACCGCTTCGAGAGCCGGGGCGACCTGCACGGCCACGCCGTCGGCAATCTGCTGATCGTCGCCCTCTGGGAGCAGCTGGGCGACCATGTGCAGGCCCTGGACCTGGTCGGCAAGCTGCTCGGCGCGCACGGCCGGGTGCTGCCCATGTCGGCGGTCCCGCTCGAGCTGCAGGCGCTGGTGCGGGGCCACGACCCGGCCGCCCCCGACGCCGTCAGCACGGTGTGCGGCCAGGCCACCGTGGCGCTCACCCCGGGCGAGGTGCAGTCCGTGCACGTCGTCCCGGAGGACCCGCCGGCGGTGCCCGAGGCCGTGGAGGCGGTGCTCGACGCGGACTGGGTGGTGCTCGGGCCCGGCTCGTGGTTCTCCTCCGTCATCCCGCACCTGCTCGTGCCCGAGCTCCTGCAGGCCCTGCAGGAGACCAAGGCCCGCCGGGTGCTGTCGTTGAACCTCGCCCCGCAGCCCGGGGAAACCGATGGCTTCTCCCCGCAGCGTCATTTGGAGGTTTTGGCCCGACACGCCCCTAAACTCGCCCTGGACGTGGTGCTGGCCGACGAGGCCGCCGTGCCCGACCGGCAGAGCCTCACCGACGCCGCCAAGCGGCTGGGGGCCACGGTCGAGCTGGCGCCGGTCGCCTCGCCCGACGGCTGCCCGACGCACGATCCGGAGCTGTTGGCCGCCGCGTACGACCGTATTTTTCGGATGCATGGAAGGATCGGCCCATGGCGATGACGGCAGCGGTGAAGGACGAAATCTCCCGGCTCCCCGTCACCCGGACCTGCTGCCGGAAAGCGGAGGTCTCGGCGATCCTGCGCTTCGCGGGCGGTCTGCACCTGGTCAGCGGGCGCATCGTGATCGAGGCGGAGCTGGACACCGGGATCGCCGCCCGGCGACTGCGCAAGGACATCCTGGAGATCTTCGGTCACGCCTCCGACCTGGTGGTGATGGCCCCCGGCGGGCTGCGCCGCGGCAGCCGGTACGTGGTGCGGGTGGTGGCGGGCGGTGACCAGCTGGCGCGCCAGACCGGCCTGGTCGACGGCCGCGGCCGGCCGATCCGCGGGCTGCCCCCGCAGGTCGTCTCGGGTGCCACCTGTGACGCGGAGGCCGCCTGGCGGGGCGCCTTCCTGGCCCACGGCTCGCTCACCGAGCCCGGCCGGTCCTCCTCCCTCGAGGTCACCTGCCCCGGCCCGGAGGCGGCGCTGGCGCTGGTCGGCGCGGCCCGTCGGCTGCAGATCGCGGCCAAGGCCCGGGAGGTGCGCGGAGTGGACCGGGTGGTCGTCCGGGACGGTGACGCGATCGGCGCGCTGTTGACGCGGCTCGGTGCCCATGAGTCCGTGCTGGCCTGGGAGGAGCGGCGGATGCGCCGCGAGGTCCGGGCGACCGCCAACCGCCTGGCCAACTTCGACGACGCCAACCTGCGCCGCTCGGCCCGGGCCGCCGTCGCGGCGGGCGCGCGCGTCCAGCGGGCGCTGGAGATCCTCGGCGAGGAGGTTCCCGAGCACCTCGCGGCCGCCGGCCGGCTGCGCATGGAGCACAAGCAGGCCTCCCTGGAGGAGCTGGGCGCCCTCGCGGAGCCGCCGCTGACCAAGGACGCCGTCGCGGGCCGGATCCGCCGCCTGCTGGCCATGGCCGACAAGCGGGCCCAGGACCTGGGCATCCCCGGCACGGAGTCCAACCTCTCCGACCTCTCGGACCTGTCCGAGGAGATGGCCGAGGGCATGGTCGGCTGACCCGCCGTTCCTGCGTCTCCCGCGCCCCCGTCACCCGCCCAGGGTGGCGGGGGCGTCGCGCTGTGCGGGCCCGTCGCGCCGCTCAGGCCCGGCGCGAAAGGCGCCGTTGACATGATCATGATGCGTTACCAGGCTGGCGCCCACGTACTCACGTGGCAGACAACAGCAAGGGGGGCTCATGAGACGCAGGGCTGGATCAGTCCTCGCGGTGGCTTCGCTGTTCCTCGGCGTGCTCGCCGCCACTCCCGACGCACACGCGCGACCGGCCGCCGAAGCGGCCCCGCGGGCCGATAGCGGCGCGCTGTCCGTCTGGACCGCCGAGGTCACCGCGGCCCAGGTCCCGCTCCTGCTCCGGGCGGGCATCGACGGTCACGAACTGGGCGGGCGCGTCACCGGCGACAAGGCCGTGCCCGTCGAACTCGACCTCACCGCCGACCAGGCCCAGGGGCTGCGGGACCAGGGCGTACGCCTCACCGAGAAGCGCCTGCCCAAGGGCGTGCTCGAGCACACCCAGGCCGCCGGCGACGGCGTCTTCCGCCCGTACAGCGGGAAGAACGGCCTCCAGCAGGAGATCAGGGACACCGGACGGGCCCACCCGGGCCTGACGAAGGTGGTCTCCATCGGCAAGACCACCCGCGGCCAGGACATCCTCGCCATGAAGGTGTCCAAGAACGCCGCGAAGAGCCCCGACGGCTCCCGGCCCGCCGTGCTCTACATGGCCAACCAGCACGCCCGCGAGTGGATCACCCCGGAGATGACCCGGCGGCTGATGCACCACTACCTCGACCGCTACGGCAAGGACCAGCGGATCACGAAGCTCGTGGACTCCGCCGAGCTGTGGTTCGTGCTGTCCGCCAACCCCGACGGCTACGACTACACCTTCCAGAGCCCCGCCAACCGGCTCTGGCGCAAGAACCTCCGCGACAACGACGGCGACGGCAAGATCACTGCCCGCGACGGAGTGGACCTCAACCGCAACTTCCCCTACAAGTGGGGCTACGACAACGAGGGTTCCTCCCCCCAGCCGGCGTCCGAGGTCTACCGCGGCCCGGCCCCCGCCTCCGAGCCCGAGACCAAGGCCCTGGACGCCTTCGAGAAGCGCCACGCCTTCCGCTACGCCGTCAACTACCATTCCGCGGCCGAGCTGATCCTCTACGGCGTGGGCTGGCAGGTCGCCACCGCCACCCCCGACGACGTCCTCTACCGGGCACTGGCCGGCACCCCCGGCAAGCCCGCGATACCCGGCTACCGGCCGCAGGTCTCCTCCGAGCTCTACACCACCAACGGCGACGCCGACGGCCACGCGGGCAACGTCAACGGCACGATGATGATCACCCCCGAGATGTCGACCTGCCAGACGGCCTCCGCCGTGGACCCCGACGACCGCTGGAAGCCGGGCGACTGCCGCTCCATCTTCACCTTCCCCGACGACGAGAAGCTGATCCAGCAGGAGTTCGCGAAGAACGTCCCCTTCGCGCTCTCCGTCGCCGAGACCGCCGTACTCGGCGACCGTCCCGTCTCCGCCGTCGGCCTGAGCGCCCCCGACTTCACCCCGCACGCCTTCACCACCTCCTACGCGCGCGGCGGCCGGCAGACCGTCGCCGTCACCGCCCGCAAGAGCGTCGCCGACAAGCACCTGAACTTCCGGATCGACGGCGGCCGGACGCACACCGAGGAGCTCAGGGCCTGGGACGGCGGCGACCGCTACGGCGGCGAGGACAACATCCGCTTCGACCAGTACCGCGCCACCGTCGAAGGCGCCCGGCCCGGCTCCACCGTCAGCGTCTGGTTCACCGGCCGCACCCGGGAGGGCAGGGCGACCGCCAGCGAGCCCTTCACCTACACCGTCGCCGCCACACCCCGCGCCGACACCCTGGTCATCGCCGACGAGGGCGGGAAGAAGCCCGCGCACGACGCCGCCCTCTACACCAAGGCCCTCGCCGACAACGGCCGCAAGACCGTCGTCTGGGACGTCGCGACCAAGGGCGCACCCCCGGCGCTGGGCGTGCTCGGCCACTTCGACACCGTGCTGTGGTACTCCGGCGCCTCCCGCCCCGACGGCGCCACCCTGCTGGCCGTGCGGGACTTCGTCAACGAGGGCGGCAAGCTGATCACCGCCGGCACCGAGGCGGGCGGCGGCGTGCAGATCGGCGACGCCGACACCGACGACTTCAGCCAGTACTACCTCGGCGCGGACGACCGGCGCGCCCAGGCCGGTCCGACCCGCTTCACCGGTGGCGGCGAGCTCGCGGGCACCACGGCCGCCCTCGGCGCCGCCTCGGGCGCCGGCCCGCTGCGCAGCGCCGGCTCCTTCAGCCCCATCTCCGACGTCCTGCCGCCCGAGACCTTCCCGCTGTTCCGCAGCGCCGCCGCCGGCGAGTACACCCCGAAGGTCACTCCCCGTGACGGAGCGGGCGCGAAGGCGCGCTGGTCGGCGGCCGTCACTACGCGTGACACCGTGCTGCTGGGCTTCGGCCTCGAGAACGTCGCGGACGGTCGTGAACGGGCCGCGTTGGCAGGTGCCGCGCTGCGTGCCGTCGGCGGTTGACGAACCACCTCATACCGGGCGGCCTTCTTTGCTCGTTCGGGCCCCCGACCGCTCGTTCGATCCCAGTCGCCCGAAGGGTTTCGGCCCCGGGCCGCCAATGTCACGTACCTCCCCTGTTAGAGGTAGGGTCGGTGGTGGTCGGGGACATCCCATACACCCGCCGGCGGACAGTCCGGCACACCAACGAGGAGATCGGTTCGTGACGATCCGCGTAGGCATCAACGGCTTTGGCCGTATCGGTCGTAACTACTTCCGCGCGCTCCTGGAGCAGGGCGCGGACATCGAGATCGTCGGTGTCAACGACCTGACCGACAACGCCACCCTGGTGCACCTGCTGAAGTACGACACCATCCTGGGTCGCCTCAAGCAGGACGTCAGCCACACCGACGACACGATCACCGTCGGTTCCATGACCTTCAAGACGATGGCCGAGCGTGACCCGGCCGCGCTGCCCTGGGGCGAGCTGGGCGCCGACATCGTCATCGAGTCCACCGGCATCTTCACCAAGCGTGAGGACGCGGCCAAGCACCTGGCCGCCGGCGCGAAGAAGGTCCTCATCTCGGCTCCGGCCAAGAACGAGGACATCACCATCGTGATGGGCGTCAACCACGAGAAGTACGACGCGGCCAACCACCACGTCATCTCCAACGCCTCCTGCACCACCAACTGCGTGGCGCCGATGGCCAAGGTCCTCGACGAGACCTTCGGCATCGTCAAGGGCATGATGACCACGGTCCACGCGTACACCAACGACCAGCGCATCCTGGACTTCCCGCACTCGGACCTGCGCCGCGCCCGCGCCGCCGCGGAGAACATCATCCCGACCTCGACCGGTGCCGCCAAGGCCACCGCCCTGGTCCTGCCCCAGCTGAAGGGCAAGCTGGACGGCATCGCCATGCGCGTCCCGGTCCCGACCGGCTCGGTCACCGACCTGGTCCTGGAGCTGGACCGCGAGGCCAGCAAGGACGAGATCAACGCCGCCTTCCAGAAGGCCGCCGAGGGTCAGCTCAAGGGCATCCTCGAGTACACCGAGGACGCGATCGTCTCCTCCGACATCGTCAACTGGCCGGCCTCCTGCACCTTCGACTCCTCCCTGACCATGGTCCAGGGCAAGCAGGTCAAGGTCGTCGGCTGGTACGACAACGAGTGGGGCTACTCCAACCGCCTGGTCGACCTGACCGTCTTCGTCGGCGGCCAGCTCTGATCTTCGCCTGAACGACTGGCGTCACAGGCAACGGGATGTAGGGGACGGGGCTCGTACGACGCGATGAAGCGTCGCACGGGCCCCGTCCCATGACTGTCCCCCAGCTGCCGCTGGGCGGATCACGGAAGTCACCGGAGTCAACTGCATGAAGACGATCGACGAACTCCTCCAGGACGGTGTCGAGGGCAAGCGGATCTTCGTCCGCGCCGACCTCAACGTCCCCCTCGAGGGCACCACCATCACCGACGACGGTCGCATCCGCGCCGTCGCGCCGACGATCGCCAAGCTCGCCGAGGCGGGCGCCAAGGTGATCGTCGCCTCCCACCTGGGCCGTCCCAAGGGCGCCCCGGAGCCCCGGTTCTCCCTCGCCCCCGCCGCCGCGCGGCTCGGCGAGATCCTGGGCAAGCAGGTCTCGTTCGCCACCGACACGGTCGGCGACAGCGCGAAGGCCACCGTCGCCGCACTGGCGAACGGCGAGGTCACGCTGCTGGAGAACCTCCGCTTCAACGCGGGCGAGACCAGCAAGGACGAGGCCGAGCGCGGCGCCTTCGCCGATGAGCTGGCGGCCCTGGCCGACCTCTACGTCGGTGACGGCTTCGGTGCGGTGCACCGCAAGCACGCCTCGGTCTTCGACCTCCCGGCGCGCCTGCCGCACGCCGCCGGCGACCTGATCGCCACCGAGGTCGGCGTCCTGAAGAAGCTCACCGAGGACGTCGCGCGCCCCTACGTCGTGGTCCTCGGCGGTGCCAAGGTCTCCGACAAGCTGGGCGTCATCGACAACCTGCTGGAGAAGGCCGACCGCATCCTCATCGGCGGCGGCATGTCGTACACCTTCCTCAAGGCCAAGGGCCACGAGGTCGGCATCTCGCTGCTGCAGGAGGACCAGATCCCGGTCTGCCTGGAGTACCTGGCGCGGGCCGAGAAGCGCGGCGTGGAGTTCGTCCTCCCCGTCGACGTCCTGGTCTCCGCCGACTTCCCGGACCTGAAGACCAAGGCCCCGGCCAACCCGGAGCTCGTCGCCTCGGACGCCATCCCGGCGGACAAGGAGGGCCTGGACATCGGCCCGAAGACGCGTGAGCTCTACGCCTCGAAGCTCGCCGACGCCGGCACCGTCTTCTGGAACGGTCCGATGGGCGTCTTCGAGCACCCCGACTACGCGGGCGGCACCAAGGCCGTGGCGCAGGGTCTGCTCGACAGCTCCGCCTTCACCGTCGTCGGTGGTGGCGACTCGGCCGCGGCCGTGCGCATCCTGGGCTTCGACGAGAACGCTTTCGGCCACATTTCGACCGGCGGTGGCGCCAGCCTCGAGTACCTCGAGGGCAAGCCGCTCCCCGGCCTCGCCGCACTGGAGGACTGAACCACTGTGAGTGCACGTACCCCGCTGATGGCGGGCAACTGGAAGATGAACCTCAACCACCTCGAGGCCATCGCCCACGTCCAGAAGCTCGCCTTCGCGCTCGTCGACAAGGACTACGAGGGCACCGAGGTCGCGGTCCTGCCGCCCTTCACCGACCTGCGCTCGGTGCAGACCCTGGTCGACGGCGACAAGCTGAAGATCAAGTACGGCGCCCAGGACATCTCGGCCTACGACTCCGGTGCCTACACCGGCGAGATCTCCGGCGCGATGCTCTCGAAGCTCAAGTGCACGTACGTGGCCGTCGGGCACTCCGAGCGCCGCCAGTACCACGGCGAGTCCGACGAGCTCTGCAACGCCAAGGTCAAGGCCGCCTTCCGGCACGGCCTGACGCCGATCCTGTGCGTCGGCGAGGGCCTGGACGTCCGCAAGGCGGGCAACCAGGTCGCGTACAGCCTCGCGCAGGTCGAGGGCGGTCTGAAGGACATCCCGGCCGAGCAGGCCGAGAGCATCGTCATCGCCTACGAGCCCGTCTGGGCCATCGGCACCGGCGAGGTCGCCACCCCCGAGGACGCCCAGGAGGTCTGCGGGGCCATCCGCGGCAAGCTGGCCGAGCTCTACGGCCAGGAGCTCGCCGACAAGGTGCGCATCCAGTACGGCGGCTCGGTCAAGTCCGGCAACATCGCGGCGATCATGGCCCAGCCCGACGTGGACGGCGCCCTGATCGGCGGCGCCGCGCTCGACGCGGACGAGTTCGTCAAGATCGTGCGCTTCCGCGACCAGTAGCAACTATGACGACGGCCCCGCGCCGTCGTACCCTGTCGGGGCCGGGACCGGCGCAAACGCGCCCCCCGGCCCCGCAGCATTGTCCATCCGAGTCAGTCCGAGAGAGTTGGTCCAGCCGTGGTCATCGGGTTCTCGATCGCCCTCATCGTCTTCAGCCTGCTGATGATGATGCTGGTGCTCATGCACAAGGGGAAGGGCGGCGGCCTGTCCGACATGTTCGGTGGCGGCATGCAGTCCTCCGTCGGCGGATCCTCGGTCGCCGAGCGCAACCTCGACCGGATCACGATCGTGATCGGTCTGCTGTGGTTCGCGTGCATCATCGTGCTCGGACTGCTGATGAAGCTCGACAGCTGACATACCGTCGTATGAGCCGCCTATGATGGGGGCTTGCGTCCTTACGGCCGGTCTGTAACTCCTGCCACTGGACGCGCGTTGGGCCTTACGTAGACTGGGGCGCCCGCAGCGGAGCCGATCGAGGACCCCGCGGCGCAGCCGCTATCCGGCACAGTGCAGCACCATCACGCAGGGAGTTACGACCGTGGCAAGTGGCAACGCGATCCGGGGAAGCCGGGTCGGGGCGGGGCCGATGGGTGAGGCCGAGCGGGGCGAGTCCGCGCCGCGCCTGCGCATCTCCTTCTGGTGCTCCAACGGGCACGAGACGCAGCCGAGCTTCGCCAGTGACGCACAGGTGCCGGACACCTGGGACTGCCCGCGTTGCGGCTTCCCGGCCGGCCAGGACCGGGACAACCCCCCGGACCCGCCGCGCACCGAGCCCTACAAGACGCACCTGGCGTACGTCCGTGAGCGGCGCAGCGACGCCGATGGCGAGGCGATCCTCGCCGAGGCGCTCGCCAAGCTCCGCGGGGAGATCTGAGCGACGACAACGACACATCGTCAACGGCCCGGCCGCACACCCCTTCGCGGGTGTGCGGCCGGGCCGTCGCATGCCCGCCTGTGCCCGGAATGGGCGGCAGATCAATTAGGTTGGAGATCAGCGGGGCCGTAACGAGAAGAAGTGGGCTGATGTCCGAGATGAACGCAGAGGGCCGCACCCGGCTGGACCGTACTCCCGAGTGGAACGCTCTGGCCAAGCACCGGGACGAACTGGGCGGGACGCACCTGCGGGAGCTGTTCGCCGCCGATCCGCGCCGAGCCGAGACGTACACGCTCAACGTCGGCGACCTGCACCTGGACTACTCCAAGCACCTCGTCAACGACGAGACGCTGCGACTGCTGCGCGAACTGGCGACGTCCGCCGGCGTGGCCGGGCTCCGCGACGCCATGTTCCGCGGCGAGAAGATCAACACCACCGAAGGCCGCGCCGTGCTGCACACCGCGCTGCGGGCCCCCGAGTCCGCCGTCGTCGAGGTGGACGGCGAGAACGTCGTCCCCGCCGTGCACGCGGTGCTGCGCAAGATGCAGGTCTTCGCCGACCGGGTGCGCTCGGGCGCCTGGAAGGGCCACACCGGACGGCGCATCAGGAACGTCGTCAACATCGGCATCGGCGGCTCCGACCTGGGCCCCGCGATGGCCTACGAGACGCTGCGCGCCTACACCGACCGCGACATGACGTTCCGCTTCGTCTCCAACGTCGACGGCGCGGACCTCCACGAGGCCGTGCGCGACCTCGACGCCGCCGAGACGCTGTTCATCGTGGCCTCGAAGACCTTCACCACCATCGAGACCATCACCAACGCCACCTCCGCCCGCAACTGGCTGCTGGCCGAGCTGGGCGCCGGCGAGGACGCGGTGGCCAAGCACTTCGTCGCGCTGTCCACCAACGAGGCGAAGGTCGCCGACTTCGGCATCGACACCGCCAACATGTTCGAGTTCTGGGACTGGGTCGGCGGGCGCTACTCCTACGACTCGGCCATCGGGCTCTCCCTGATGATCGCCATCGGCCCGGACCACTTCCGCGAGATGCTGGCCGGCTTCCACCTCGTCGACGAGCACTTCCGCACCGCGCCGCCGGAGGAGAACGCCCCGCTGCTGCTCGGCCTGCTGGGCGTCTGGTACGGCAACTTCCACGACGCCCAGTCGCACGCGGTGCTGCCCTACAGCCACTACCTGTCGAAGTTCGCCGCCTATCTGCAGCAGCTGGACATGGAGTCCAACGGCAAGTCCGTCGACCGCGGCGGTCACCCCGTCAGCTGGCAGACCGGACCGGTGGTGTGGGGCACCCCCGGCACCAACGGGCAGCACGCCTACTACCAGTTGATCCACCAGGGGACGAAGCTGATCCCCGCCGACCTGATCGGCTTCGCCAAGCCCGTCGACGACCTCCCGCCGGGGCTGGTGGCCCAGCACGACCTGCTGATGGCCAACCTCTTCGCCCAGGGCCAGGCCCTCGCCTTCGGCAAGACCCCCGAGGAGGTCGCGGCCGAGGGCGTCCCGCCGGAGCTCGTCCCGCACAAGACGTTCCGCGGCAACCACCCGACCACCACGATCCTCGCGAGCGAGCTGACCCCGTCGGTGCTCGGTCAGCTCATCGCCCTGTACGAGCACAAGGTGTTCGTCCAGGGCGCGATCTGGAACATCGACTCCTTCGACCAGTGGGGCGTCGAGCTCGGCAAGGTACTGGCCAAGCGCGTCGAGCCGGCGCTGACGGAGGGCGCGGACGTGCCGGGGCTGGACGCGTCGACGGCCGCGCTGGTGGCGCGCTACCGCGCCTTGCGGGGGCGCTAGGCGCCTGGGCCCGGGCCGCACCGGCGTCAACGACAATGGGCCCCACTCCCTCCAGGGAGTGGGGCCCATTGGTGTTACTCGGCTCAGGGCGAAGCCGGCGGGTACAGGTCCCGGGGGAGCCTTGCCGCGGCCGCGGCGTCCAGGAGCCACAGCGTGCGCCGGGTCCCGTACGCCCCGGCGGCCGGGGCCTGGATCTCGCCCGCGCCGCTCAGCGCGAGCGCCACGGCGTTGGCCTTGTCCTCGCCCGCCGCCAGCAGCCACACCTCGCGGGCCGCCCGGATCGCCGGGAGGGTCAGCGAGACGCGCGTGGGCGGGGGCTTGGGGGCGCCGTGCACGCCGATGACCGTGCGCTCGGTCTCCCGTACGCCCGGCAGCTCCGGGAAGAGCGAGGCGACGTGGGTGTCCGGGCCGACGCCCAGCAGCAGGACGTCGAAGGCCGGCACCGGAGCGTGGTCCTCGGGGCGGGCCGCGGCGGCCAGTTCGGCCGCGTAGGCCTCCGCCGCCGCGTCCGCGTCGTCGTACGTGCCGTCCGCCGCGGGCATGTAGTGCACCCGCGCCGGGTCGAGGTCCACCGCGTCCAGCAGCGCCTCGCGCGCCTGCGTGGCGTTGCGCTCGGGGTCGCCCTCCGGCAGGAACCGCTCATCGCCCCACCACAGGTCCAGCCGCGACCAGTCGACCGCGTCCCGGGCGGGCGCCGTGGCGAGGGCCGCGAGCAGCCCGTTGCCGTTGCGCCCGCCGGTGAGGACGACGGAGGCCGAGCCGCGCGCGGCCTGGGCGTCCACGATCTTCGTGATCAGCCGGGCCGCCGCGGCCTGGGCCATCAGCTCCTTGTCCCGGTGGACGACGATCTGAGGCGTGCTCACTTGCCCGCCGCCTTCTTGCCGGAGGCCTTCTTCGCCGGGGCGGGCCGCTCCTCGGCCTGCTCGGCGGGCTCACCGGCGGGCTCCTCGGCCGGCTGCTCCCCGGCGGCCGGCGCGGCGGCCGCGGGCGTGGCCGGTACCGGCTCGCCGAGCCGCTCCACGCCGTACTTCAGGGCGGACTCGTAGATGAGGTCCGGGTCCAGCCGGCGCAGCTCCTCGGCGAGGAGCTCGGCGGTGTCGCGCCGCTTGAGTGCCACCGAGCGGTCCGGCTGGCCGCGCATGGAGAGCGTGGCCAGGGAGCCGTCGGGGCGGTCGAGGGTGATGACGCCGGCCCTGGTCTCCAGGCGGACGGCCGTCAGGCCGGGGCCGTCGGAGACGGTGCGGCGGGCGGTGACCCCGAGGCGGTCGGCGAGCCACATGGCCAGCAGCTCACCGCTGGGGTTGTAGCCCTCGCCCTCGACCTCGGCCGAGATGACCTCGACGTCCGGCTGCTGGTCCAGGGCGGCCGCGAGCATCGAGCGCCACGGCGTGATCCGGGCCCAGGCCAGGTCGGTGTCGCCCGGCGAGTAGTTCGCGGCGCGCGAGGAGAGCTCCGCGAGGGGGTCCTCGGCGGCGTAGGTGTCGGTGACCCGGCGCTGGCCGAGCGCGCCGAGCGGGTCCTTCTCCGGGTCGACCGGAGAGGCCACCGGCCACCAGACGACCACGGGGGCGTCCGGCAGCAGCAGCGGCAGCACCACCGACTGGGCGTGGTCTATGACGTCGCCGTACAGCCGCAGCACCACCGTCTCGCCGGCGCCGGCGTCGGCGCCCACCCGGACCTCGGCGTCGAGCCGGGCCTGGGCGCGGTCGCGCGGGGAGCGGCTGACGCGCTTGATGACGACGAGCTTGCGCGAGGGGTGCTCGCGGGAGGCCTCGTTGGCCGCCTTGAGCGCGTCGTAGGCGTGCTCCTCGTCGGTGACGATGACCAGCGTGAGCACCATGCCGACGGCGGGGGCGCCCAGCGCGCGGCGTCCCTGGACCAGGGCGTTGTTGATCTTGCTGGCCGTGGTGTCCGTGAGATCGATCTTCATGGCCGACGCCAGCTCCGTCCGTCTCGTGCGAGCATCTCGTCCGCCTCGGCCGGACCCCAGGTGCCGGCCGCGTACTGTGCGGGCTTGCCGTGCTTGTCCCAGTACTCCTCGATCGGGTCGAGGATCTCCCAGGAGAGCTCCACCTCGCGCAGGCGCGGGAAGAGGTTGGCGTCGCCGAGCAGCACATCGAGGATGAGCCGCTCGTACGCCTCGGGGCTGGACTCGGTGAAGGACTCGCCGTAGGCGAAGTCCATCGAGACGTCCCGGACCTCCATCGAGGTGCCGGGCACCTTCGAGCCGAACCGCATGGTGACGCCCTCGTCCGGCTGCACCCGGATGACCAGGGCGTTCTGCCCCAGCTCCTCGGTGGCGGTGTGGTCGAAGGGCGAGTGCGGGGCGCGCTGGAAGACGACCGCGATCTCGGTGACGCGGCGGCCGAGCCGCTTGCCGGTGCGCAGGTAGAAGGGGACGCCCGCCCAGCGGCGGTTGTCGATCTCCAGCTTGATCGCGGCGTAGGTGTCGGTCTTCGACTTGGGGTCGATGCCGTCTTCCTCGAGGTAGCCGACGACCTCCTCGCCGCCCTGCCAGCCGTGCGCGTACTGGGCGCGCACGGTCTCCTTGCCGAGGTCCTTGGGCAGCCGCACGGCGCCGAGCACCTTGGTCTTCTCCGCGACGAGCGCGTCGGCGTCGAAGGAGGCGGGCTCCTCCATCGCGGTCAGCGCCAGCAGCTGCAGGAGGTGGTTCTGGATGACGTCACGGGCGGCGCCGATGCCGTCGTAGTAGCCGGCGCGGCCGCCGATGCCGATGTCCTCGGCCATGGTGATCTGCACATGGTCGACGAAGGACCGGTTCCAGATCGGCTCGAAGAGGGTGTTGGCGAAGCGGAGGGCCAGGATGTTCTGGACCGTCTCCTTGCCCAGGTAGTGGTCGATGCGGAAGACCGCCTCGGCCGGGAAGACCTCGTGGACGATCCGGTTGAGCTCCTGGGCGCTCTTCAGGTCGTGGCCGAAGGGCTTCTCGATGACGGCGCGCCGCCAGGTGCTCTCCGTCTGCTCCGCCAGCCCGTGCTTCTTGAGCTGCTGGACGACCGTGGGGAAGAACTTCGGCGGCACCGACAGGTAGAAGGCGAAGTTGCCGCCCGTGCCCTGCGCCTTGTCGAGCTCCTGGATGGTCTCCTTCAGCGTCTCGAAGGCCTGGTCGTCGTCGAAGTCGCCCTCGACGAAGCGGCAGCCCTGCACCAGCTGCTGCCAGACCTCCTCACGGAAGGGGGTGCGCGCGTGCTGCTTGACCGCGTTGTAGACCTCGTGGGCGAAGTCCTCGTCGGCCCAGCTGCGGCGGGCGAAGCCGATCAGGGAGAAGCCCGGCGGCAGCAGGCCTCGGTTGGCCAGGTCATACACAGCGGGCATCAGCTTTTTACGGGACAAATCGCCCGTGACGCCAAAAATGACCAGGCCCGACGGCCCCGCGATACGCGGGAGCCGTCGGTCCAGAGCGTCACGCAGCGGATTGCTGCTGCTCAATTCATGCCTCCGGAGCGAGGCGCTTGAGCTCCGCCTCAGTGGACTTCAGAAGGTCGTTCCACGCCTGCTCGAACTTGTCGACGCCCTCGTCCTCGAGGAGCTGGACGACCTCGTCGTACGAGATGCCCAGCTTCGCGATCGCGTCGAGCTCGGCCTTGGCCTGCTCGTACGTGCCGCGCACCGTGTCGCCGGTGATCCGGCCGTGGTCGGCGGTGGCCTCCAGGGTGGCCTCCGGCATGGTGTTCACCGTGTTCGGCGCCACCAGCTCGTCCACGTACAGGGTGTCCTTGTAGGCCGGGTCCTTGACGCCGGTCGAGGCCCACAGCGCACGCTGCTTGTTGGCGCCGGCCTTCTCCAGGGCGGCCCAGCGGTCGGAGGAGAAGACCTCCTCGTACGCCTGGTAGGCCAGGCGGGCGTTGGCCAGCGCCGCCTTGCCGCGCAGCTCCTTGGCCTCGTCGGTGCCCAGCGCGTCCAGACGCTTGTCGATCTCGGCGTCCACGCGGGACACGAAGAAGGACGCGACCGAGTGGATCAGGGACAGGTCCAGGCCCGCGGCCTTGGCCTGCTCCAGGCCGGTGAGGTAGGCGTCCATCACCGCGCGGTAGCGCTCAAGGGAGAAGATCAGCGTGACGTTGACGCTGATGCCCCGGCCGATGACGTCGGCGATGGCCGGCAGACCCGCCTTGGTCGCCGGGATCTTGATGAGGGTGTTGGGGCGGTCCACCAGCCAGGCCAGCTGCTTGGCCTCGGCGACCGTGGCGCGGGTGTCGTGTGCCAGGCGCGGGTCGACCTCGATGGAGACCCGGCCGTCCTGGCCGTCGGTGGCGTCGAAGACCGGGCGCAGGATGTCGGCGGCGTCGCGGACGTCGGCCGTGGTGATCATGCGGATGGCCTCGTCGACGGTGACCTTGCGGGCCGCGAGGTCGGCGAGCTGCTGCTCGTAGCCCTCACCGCTGGAGATCGCCTTCTGGAAGATCGACGGGTTGGTCGTGACGCCCACGACGTGGCTCTGGTCGATCAGTTCGGCCAGGTTGCCGGACGTGATGCGCTTGCGGGACAGGTCGTCGAGCCAGATCGCGACGCCTTCGTCGGAGAGGCGCTTGAGTGCGTCTGTCATGAGTTCGGCTCCTACTTGATGGTGTGTGCGGCGTCAGCGGCGGTTGGCGTCGGCGATCGACTCGCGGGCGGCCTCGACCACGGCCTCGGAGGTCAGGCCGAACTCGCGGTAGAGCACCTTGTAGTCCGCCGAGGCGCCGAAGTGCTCCAGCGAGACGATGCGGCCGGCCTCGCCGACGTAGCGGTGCCAGGTCAGGCCGATGCCCGCCTCGACGGCCACGCGGGCCTTGACGTCCGGCAGCAGCACGCCGTCGCGGTACGCCTCGTCCTGCTCCTCGAACCACTCGACCGACGGCATCGAGACCACGCGGGTCGGGATGCCCTCGGCCTGCAGGACCTCGCGGGCCTCGACGGCCAGCTGGACCTCGGAGCCGGTGCCGACGAGGATCACCTGCGGGCGGCCGCCCTCGGCCTCGAACAGCACGTAGCCGCCCTTGGCGACGCCCTCGTTGGCCTCGTAGGTCGGGACGTTCTGGCGGGTGAGGGCCAGACCGTGCGGCGCCGGGTGGGTGGTGTGACGCTTGGTGATCTCGCGCCAGGCGATCGCCGTCTCGTTGGCGTCGGCCGGGCGGACCATGTTCAGGCCCGGGATGGCGCGCAGGGCGGCCATGTGCTCGACCGGCTGGTGGGTCGGGCCGTCCTCGCCGAGGCCGATGGAGTCGTGCGTCCACACGTAGGTGACCGGCAGCTTCATCAGCGCGGCCAGGCGGACGGCCGGGCGCATGTAGTCGGAGAACACCAGGAAGGTGCCGCCGTAGACGCGGGTGTTGCCGTGCAGCGCGATGCCGTTCATGGTCGAACCCATGGCGTGCTCGCGGATGCCGAAGTGGATCGTGCGGCCGTAGGGGTTCGCCTCCGGGAGGGGGTTGCCCTCGGGGAGGAAGGACGACGACGCGTCGATCGTGGTGTTGTTCGAGCCCGCGAGGTCGGCGGAGCCGCCCCACAGCTCGGGGATCACGCCGCCCAGCGCCTTGAGGACCTCGCCGGACGCCTTGCGGGTCGCGACGTCCTTGCCGGCCGGGAAGACCGGGATGGCCTTCTCCCAGCCGTCGGGCAGCTCGCCCGCGCTGATGCGGTCGAAGTCGGCGGCGCGCTGGGGGTTTGCCTCGCGCCACTCCTGGATCCGCTTGTCCCAGGCGGCGTGGGCCTCGCGGCCGCGGTCGACGACCTTGCGGACGTGGGTGAAGACCTCGTCCTCGACCTGGAAGTGCTGCTCGGGGTCGAAGCCCATCACGCGCTTGGTGGCGGCGACCTCGGCCTCGCCGAGCGCCGAGCCGTGCGAGGCCTCGGTGTTCTGCGCGTTCGGGGCCGGCCAGGCGATGATCGTGCGGGCCGCGATGATCGAGGGGCGCTCGGTCTCGGCCTGCGCCGCCTTCAGCGCCGCGTACAGCGCCTGGACGTCGAAGTCGCCGCTGGCGGCCTGCTCGATGCGCTGGACGTGCCAGCCGTAGGCCTCGTAGCGCTTGAGGACGTCCTCGGAGAAGGCGGTCTCGGTGTCGCCCTCGATCGAGATGTGGTTGTCGTCGTACAGGGCGACGATGTTGCCCAGCTTCTGATGACCGGCCAGCGAGGACGCCTCGGCGGAGATGCCCTCCTCCAGGTCGCCGTCGGAGACGATCGCCCAGATGGTGTGGTCGAAGGGGGACTCGCCCTTCGGGGCCTCCGGGTCGAACAGGCCGCGCTCGTAGCGGGCGGCCATGGCCATGCCCACCGCGTTGGCGATGCCCTGGCCCAGCGGGCCGGTGGTGGTCTCCACGCCGCGGGTGTGACCGTGCTCCGGGTGGCCCGGGGTCTTGCTGCCCCAGGTGCGGAAGGCCTTCAGGTCCGACAGCTCCAGGCCGTAGCCGGCCATGAAGAGCTGGACGTACAGGGTCAGGCTGGTGTGACCGGGGGAGAGGACGAACCGGTCGCGGCCGGTCCAGCCGGCGTCGCTGGGGTCGTGCCGCATCAGCTTCTGGAACAGCAGGTAGGCGGCGGGCGCCAGGCTCATGGCCGTGCCCGGATGGCCGTTGCCGACCTTCTGCACGGAGTCCATGGCCAGGACGCGGGCGGTATCGACGGCCCGCTGGTCCAGTTCGGTCCATTCGAGGTCTGTGGTGGTCGGCTTGGTGCTCACCCTCGGATCAGGGCTCCTCTCCACATGTTCAATCTGCCGGGGGCGGTATTGCCCGCCACGACGCGGCGAAGTCGAGCCTACCCCCGCCTGGACACGCATTTTTTCGACGAACAGTCGGGCTCATGGGCACTCAAATGAGTGCCCGCAATTGATCGTCGCCCCCGGCAACCTCCTCGGCTCGGCAAAGATTCCCGCCATGGCGTGGCGGCCCTTCTCCCAGCCTGCCGGGCGCCGCCCGAGCCCGCCTGTCGAACACGACCGATCTGCCGGATTCGGCCACATGCGATCCGGCGGCGTGGCGGCCGCAAGATCCGGTGGCGCGGCGGCCCCAACACGACCCCACCCCGGCGGAGGAGGGGCTCACCCCTGCGTCTAGAGTGGCTTGGTACGCGCAAGCCTTCACCCGGGACAACCCGCCCGGACGCGCTTGCTGGCCTTATCTCTGTCAGGGGTGTGCGTGACGGCCGTCGAAACCCGTCCTGCGGGGGTGCTCGCCGAGGCCCCCGGTCACCGGCCGTTCGGGGCCCGTGTCAAGGCGTTCGTAGCACTGACGAAGCCGCGCGTCATCGAGCTGCTGCTGATGACGACGGTGCCGGTGATGTTCCTCGCGGCCGAGGGCGTCCCCGACCTGTGGCTCGTGCTGGCCACCTGCATCGGCGGCTACCTCTCCGCCGGCGGCGCGGGCGCGTTCAACATGTACTACGACCGCGACATCGACGCGATGATGGACCGTACGTCCCAGCGTCCCCTCGTCACGGGCATGGTCTCGCCCCGTGAGTGCCTGGTCTTCGCCTCCGCGCTGACCGTCGGGTCGACCGCGTGGTTCTGGTTCCTGGTCAATCCGCTGTCGGCCATGCTCTCGCTCGGCGCCTCGGTGTTCTACACCGTCGTCTACACGATGATCCTCAAGCGGCGTACCGCGCAGAACATCGTCTGGGGCGGCATCGCGGGCTGCCTGCCGGTCATCATCGGCTGGTCCGCGGTCAAGAACGAGGTCTCCTGGGCCTCCCTGATCCTCTTCCTCGTCATCTTCTTCTGGACGCCGCCGCACTACTGGCCGCTGTCGATGAAGGTGAAGGACGACTACGAGCGCGTCGGCGTGCCGATGCTGCCGGTCGTCGCGGGCAACAAGGCCGTGGCCAAGCAGATCGTCCTCTACAGCTGGGTGATGGTCGCCGTCTCCCTGCTGCTCACCCCGCTGGGCTACACCGGCTGGTTCTACACCGTCGTCGCCGTCGTCTGCGGCGCGTTGTGGCTGAAGGAGGCGCACGCGCTGCAGGCGCGCGCCAAGGCGGGTGTCACGGGCGCGAAGCTCAAGGAGATGCGCCTGTTCCACTGGTCGATCACCTATGTGTCGCTGCTGTTCACCGCCGTGGCGATCGACCCCTTCCTGCGCTAGTCCCGCGCCGCGGCCGCCGATCTCACCGACGGGCGGTCCGGGTGGCCAAAGCCACCCGGACCGCCCGTCGCCGTTTGGGCTACTCGTCGGTAGCATCCTGGCCATGGCAGACAACAAGCAGGCAGCGGCCCACCCCAAGCAGGCGGCGAAGCTGGCCAAGCAGATCACGGCCTTCGCCAAGAGCCACGGCGGCGCCGCTGAGGGCCAGCTCGCCCACATCGCCCGCGGCACCACCCGCATCGCCCTGGTCGGCGCCAACGGCGAGTGGGGCAACCTCGTGGCCGGCTCCTACGAGACCGCGCGGCAGGCCGCCGAGATCGCCGGCATCACCCTCCACGACGACTTCGACGGCGAGCTCGCCGCCAAGGTCCGCACCGGCCCCTACGAGTGGTCGCGGATGGCCGGCATCCAGATCGGCGGCCCCTCCAACGGCCCCGCCGATAACTGACGGCCCCCTCGCCCGTTAGACCCACCGGGAGCGGCGCCGCGCGCCGCGCGGTGGGGGACGGGCGAGGAGGCGGCATGGACGGCCTGACCGGGGGCATACCGCCGCTCGTCGACCAGCACAGCCACGGCGCCGTCCACGGCGACGTGGGCCTGGGGGAGTTCGAGACCCGCCTCGCCGAGGCCGCGGGCGCCACCGGCCCCGCACCGCCCGGCACCACCTTCTTCGACAGTCGCGCGGGCCTGGCCGTACGCCGCTGGTGCCCGCCCCTGCTGGGCCTCGAGCCGCACTGCGCGCCCGTGCGCTACCTCGCCAGACGCCGCGAACTGGGCGCCTACCGCGCCGGTCGGCTGCTGCTGCGCGGCGCCGGCATCGGCACCTTCCTGCTGGAGTCCTCCGCGTCCGGCGGTCTCACCTCGCCCGCCGAGCTGGCCCGCGCCGCCGACGGCCGCGCCCACGAGGTCGTCCGGCTCGAAACGCTCGCCGCCCGCGTCGCCGACACCGCCGGCGGCGCGGACCTCTTCCTCGCCCACGTGGCCGAGGCGCTCTACGCCGCCTCCGGCACTGCCACGGCCTTCGCCTCCGGCGTCGCCTCCTGCGACGACGCCCCGCCGCCGGCCGCCGAGGTGCGCGCGGCGGCCGGGCGCTGGCTGCGCGCCCGCCGCCCGGGCGAGACGCCCGGCGACCCGGTGCTCGGGCGGTACCTGCTGTGGTGCGCGGCCGCCACGGGCCTTCCCGTCCAGCTGCACTGCGCCGACCCCCGGCGGCTGACGGGCTTCCTGCGGGCGATGGCGGGCCGGGGCGTGGACCTGGTGCTGCTGCCGGACCCCTGGCACCGGCGGCAGGCCGCCCGGCTCGCCGCCGTCTTCCCGCACGTCTACGCGGACGTCGGCGCCCGGCCGGAGGAGACCCTCGGCGAGGCGCCGTTCGGCAAGCTGTTGTTCTCCACGGGCGCCCGGGGGCTGGCGGAGCTCTATGTGGTGGCCGCCCGGCTCTTCGTACGGGCCATGGAGCGGCTCATGGGCGACTGGGTCGCCGACGGCTGGTGCCGGGCGGCGGAAGCGGGACGCATCGCCTCGCTCGTGGCCGCCGGCACCGCGCGCAGGATCTACCGGCTGGACGCCGCCACGGGCTGACCGCCGGCCACGGCCTCGTGCTCCCCGGAGGGCGCCGGCACCGCCGCCGCCTCGCCGCGCTCGCGCAGCGACAGGAACACCCGCAGCACCGCGATCCACACCAGGCAGGAGCCGAACATGTGGACGCCGACGACGAACTCCGGCGAGTCGTTGAAGTACTGCACGTAGCCGATGACGCCCTGGAGCATCAGGACGACGAACAGCTCGACCACCCGGCGGCGCGGCACGGCCGGCGCCTTCACGGCCCGCAGCACGAACCACAGGGCGACGGTCAGGCCGATGACGATGTAGACGAAGTCGACGTGGAGCTGGGTGACCTCGCGCCAGTCCAGCGGGATGCGGTGGACGTCCTTCTTGGCGTCGCCCGCGTGCCGGCCGGAGCCGGTGACCACGGTGCCGACCACGATCAGCAGGGCGCTCGCGACGACCAGCACCCAGCTCAGCTGACGCACCGGCCCGGCCACCAGGTCGCGCGGCTCGTCGTCGCCCTCGCCCGAGCGGTGCCACATCACCACGGCCACCGTCAGCAGCGCGGTCGCCGCCAGGAAGTGCGCGGCGACGATGTACGGGTTGAGCCCCGTGAGCACCGTGATGCCGCCGATGATGCCGTTGCTCGCGATGAGCCAGAACTGCGTCCAGCCCAGCCGGGTGAGGGGACGGCGGCGCGGGGCACACGCGCGTGCCGCGACGATCGCCACGCCGACCACCGCGCACAGCACGTAGGTCAGCATGCGGTTGGTGAACTCGATGATGCCGTTGACGCCCATCTCCGGCGTCGGCGTCAGGCTGTCCTCGGTGCAGGTCGGCCACGTCGGGCAGCCGAGCCCGGACTGGGTGAGCCGCACCGCCCCGCCGGTCACGACGATGATCACGGCCATGACGACGCAGGCCAGCGCCGCCCGGTGGACGAAGCGGGCGGACGGCTGCCAACGGTCGGCGACCATCTGGAGGGGGTTCAGCGTTTTCGGCACGAGAGTCATCGTAAGGGTGTGCTTGTGCACGGATTCACGAGGGGCCCGTCCGGCCGCCGGCGCGCCCTGATCCCGGGGGGATCACTCCCAGCGGAAGAACCGGCCCGCCGCGCCCAGGCCGAGGACGGCCCACGCGGCCAGGACGCCCAGGTCGGCCCAGGGCATGCCCGCGCCGTCCCGCAGGACGTCCCGCAGGCCGTCCGAGAGCGCCGCGATGGGCAGCAGGGCGAGCACCGACTGGGCGGCGTCCGGGAACTTCTCCAGCGGCACGATCACCCCGCCGCCGACCAGCAGGAGCAGGAAGACGAGGTTGGCCGCGGCCAGCGTCGCCTCGGCCCTGAGCGTGCCGGCCATCAGCAGGCCGAGCCCGGAGAACGCCGCGGTGCCCAGGAGGAGCAGCAGCAGGACGGCCAGGGGGTTGCCGTGCGGGGACCAGCCGAGCGCGAAGGCGATGGCCGTCAGCAGCGTGACCTGCAGGACCTCGGTGACCAGCACCGAGCACGTCTTGGCGGTCATCAGCGCCCACCGGGGCAGCGGCGAGGCGCCGAGCCGCTTGAGCACGCCGTAGCGGCGCTCGAAGCCGGTCGCGATGGCCTGTCCGGTGAACGCGGTGGACAGCACGGCGAGCGCCAGCACGCCGGGGGCCAGGAAGTCGACGGCCTTGCCCTCGCCGGTGTCGACGATGTCGACGGTGCCGAACAGAAGCAGCAGGAGGGAGGGGATGATCACCGTCAGCAGCAGCTGCTCGCCGTTGCGCAGCAGCATCCGGGTCTCGAGCGCGGCCTGGGCGCGGATCATCCGACCGAGGGGGGCCGCGCCGGGCTTCGGCGCGAAGGTACCGGTCGCGGTCATCCGCGCAGCTCCTTACCGGTGAGTTCCAGGAAGACGTCCTCGAGCGTGTGGCGCTCGACCGTTATGCGGTCCGGCATCACGCCGTGCTGGGCGCACCAGGCGGTCACCGTGGCGAGCAGCTGGGGGTCGACCCGGCCGTTGACGCGGTAGGTGCCCGGGGTCGGCTCCACGGCGGCGGAGTCGGCGGGCAGGGCCTTGAGCAGCGAGGCGAGGTCCAGGCCGGGGCGGCCGCTGAAGCGCAGGGTGTTCTCGGCGCCGCCGCGGCACAGCTTCTCGGGGCTGTCCTGGGCGACGACCTTGCCGCCGTCGACGATGGCGACGTCGTCGGCCAGCTGTTCGGCCTCGTCCATGTAGTGGGTGGTGAGCACGACGGTCACGCCGTCGGTGCGCAGCTCGCGCACCAGCGCCCAGGTGGCGTGGCGGGCCTGCGGGTCGAGGCCCGCGGTCGGCTCGTCGAGGAAGACCAGCTCGGGGCGGCCGACGACGGCCATGGCGAGCGAGAGGCGCTGCTGCTGGCCGCCGGAGAGCCGGCGGTAGGTGGTGCGGCCGCAGTCGCCCAGCCCGAGGCGCTCGATCAGCGCGTCGACGTCCAGGGGGTGGGCGTGCAGGGAGGCGGTGTGGCGGAGCATCTCCTCGGCGCGGGCGCCGGCGTAGATGCCCCCGCTCTGGAGCATCACGCCGACGCGCGGGCGCAGGGCGGCGGAGTCGGCGACGGGGTCGAGCCCGAGGACGCGGACGGTGCCGGCGTCGGGGCGGCGGTAGCCCTCGCAGGTCTCGATGGTGGTGGTCTTGCCGGCCCCGTTCGGGCCGAGGACGGCGGTGACGCCGCCGGTCGCGACGGTCAGGTCCAGACCGTCGACCGCGGTCTTCGACCCGTACCGCTTGACCAGGCCGTGGACCTCGACCGCGGGCTCTTCATGCATGCCGGAAGTGTACGGAGGCCCGGCCCGCGCCAGGCCCGGCGGGGTGGACGCTTAGGTGACCCTAAGTGATCAAAGCCACCGTTCCGTGATCCAGTCGTCGCTTGTCGGTCTCCGGGCAATTACGCAACAATGGTGTTGTGAAATACGCGGGCGAAGCTCCACAGGGGCCCGCGGCCTCCTCGGCCGCCGGGCCGGGCTCCGCCCTGCCCGCCTCCGCCCCGCCGGAGCAGCGCGCTCACGACGAGCAGCGCGGCACCCGCAATCGCGTCGCACGCTCCATCCTCGACCACGGCCCCTCCACGGCGGCCGAGCTGGCCGTCCGGCTGGAGCTGACCTCGGCGGCCGTGCGCCGCCACCTCGACACCCTGATGGCCGAGGGCGTCGTCGAGGCCCGTGAGAAGCGGGTCTACGGCGCCCGGACCCGTGGCCGCCCCGCCAAGGTCTTCGCGCTGACCGACTGCGGCCGGGACGCCTTCGACCAGGCCTACGACAAGCTCGCCGAGGACGCCCTGCGCTGGATCGCCCAGTCCGCGGGCGGCGGCGAGATGGGCGAGGCCGCGGTCGCCGCCTTCGCCCGGGCCCGGATGGCCGCCCAGGCCGACGCCTACCGCAAGGCTCTGGAGGGCCTCGCCCCCCAGGAGCGCACGGAGGCTCTCGCCCGGGCATTGACCGCGGACGGGTACGCTGCTACGGCGCGCAGCGCACCGGTCGGCGAACAGCTTTGCCAGCACCACTGCCCGGTCGCCCATGTCGCCGAGCAGTTCCCGCAGCTGTGCGAGGCGGAGACCGAGGTCTTCTCCCGCCTGCTCGGGACTCATGTGCAGCGTCTCGCCACCATCGCCCACGGCGACGGAGTGTGCACGACGTTCATCCCCAAGAGCAGCAACCCGAAGACCACCACAGCATCCACCAGCACGGCCGGGAGGAACCCCGCATGACTCTCCCCACGGAGACTGCCCACCCTGAGCTCGAGGGCCTGGGCACGTACGAATACGGCTGGGCCGACTCCGACGAGGCCGGTGCCGCGGCGAAGCGCGGCCTGTCCGAGGACGTGGTCCGCGACATCTCGGCGAAGAAGTCCGAGCCCGAGTGGATGCTCAAGCTGCGTCTGAAGGGCCTGCGGCTGTTCGACAAGAAGCCCATGCCGACCTGGGGCTCGGACCTCTCCGGCATCGACTTCGACAACATCAAGTACTTCGTCCGTTCCACCGAGAAGGCCGCGGCCTCCTGGGAGGACCTGCCGGAGGACATCAAGAACACCTACGACAAGCTGGGCATCCCCGAGGCGGAGAAGCAGCGCCTGGTCGCCGGTGTCGCCGCGCAGTACGAGTCCGAGGTCGTCTACCACCAGATCCGTGAGGACCTGGAGGAGCAGGGCGTCATCTTCCTGGACACCGACACCGCCCTGAAGGAGCACCCCGAGCTCTTCCAGGAGTACTTCGGCACGGTGATTCCGGTGGGCGACAACAAGTTCGCCTCGCTGAACACCGCCGTGTGGTCCGGTGGCTCGTTCATCTACGTCCCCAAGGGTGTCCGCGTGGACATCCCGCTGCAGGCCTACTTCCGTATCAACACGGAGAACATGGGTCAGTTCGAGCGGACGCTGATCATCGTCGACGAGGACGCCTACGTCCACTACGTCGAGGGCTGCACCGCCCCGATCTACTCCTCCGACTCGCTGCACAGCGCGGTCGTGGAGATCATCGTCAAGAAGGGCGGCCGCTGCCGCTACACGACGATCCAGAACTGGTCGAACAACGTCTACAACCTGGTCACCAAGCGTGCCGTGGCCTACGAGGGCGCGACCATGGAGTGGGTCGACGGCAACATCGGCTCCAAGGTGACGATGAAGTACCCGGCCGTCTACCTGATGGGCGAGCACGCCAAGGGCGAGACCCTCTCCATCGCCTTCTCCGGCGAGGGCCAGCACCAGGACGCCGGCGCCAAGATGGTCCACATGGCGCCGAACACCTCCTCCAACATCGTCTCCAAGTCGGTGGCGCGTGGCGGTGGCCGTACCTCCTACCGCGGCCTCATCGAGATCGGCGAGGGTGCCCACGGCTCCAAGTCGAACGTGCTCTGCGACGCGCTGCTGGTGGACACGATCTCCCGGTCGGACACCTACCCCTACGTCGACGTCCGCGAGGACGACGTCTCCATGGGCCACGAGGCGACCGTCTCCAAGGTCAGCGACGACCAGCTCTTCTACCTGATGAGCCGCGGTCTGTCCGAGGACGAGGCCATGGCGATGATCGTCCGTGGCTTCGTCGAGCCGATCGCCCGCGAGCTCCCCATGGAGTACGCACTGGAGCTCAACCGGCTGATCGAGCTGCAGATGGAAGGCTCGGTCGGCTGATCGCCGTCCCCCTACCGCCCGCAGCGAACCCTTTGTGACAGGAAGAGAGCACGACGACAGCCATGGCTGACAACACTCCCGCCGGCAGCACGACCGACGGCGCCATCCAGGTGGGCGGCCCGAAGCAGCCCATCGACGCGCGGGTCAGCGCCCCCGCCTCGTACGACGTGGCGGACTTCCCCGTGCCGCACGGCCGCGAGGAGGAGTGGCGGTTCACCCCGCTCGCGCGCCTCCGCGGCCTGCACGACGGCACCGCCGTCGCCGACGGCGCCGGCGTCAGGGTCGAGGTGACCGCCCCCGAGGGCGTGACCGTGGAGACCGTCGGCCGCGACGACGCCCGCCTCGGCAAGGCCGGCAAGCCGGTCGACCGGGTCGCCGCGCAGGCGTTCAGCTCCTTCGAGAAGGCCTCGGTCGTCTCCATCCCCAAGGACGCGGTGCTCACCGAGCCCGTCCGGATCGCCGTGCGCGGCGAGGGCGGGGTGGCCTTCGGCCACCAGGTCATCGAGATCGGCGCCTTCGCCGAGGCCGTCGTCGTCCTCGACCACACCGGTGACGCCACGCTCGCCGCCAACGTCGAGTACCTGATCGGTGACGGTGCCAAGCTCACCGTCGTCTCCGTCCAGGACTGGGACCCCACCGCGGTGCACGCCGCCCAGCACACCGCGCTGGTCGGCCGCGACGCCTCCTTCAAGTCCGTGATCGTCACCTTCGGCGGCGACCTGGTCCGCCTCCACCCGCGGGTCGTCTACGCCGGTCCCGGCGGTGAGGCCGAGCTGTACGGCCTGTACTTCACCGACCAGGGCCAGCACCAGGAGCACCGCCTCCTCGTCGACCACGACACCCCGCACTGCCGCAGCAACGTCGCCTACAAGGGCGCGCTGCAGGGCAAGGACGCGCACGCGGTGTGGATCGGCGACGTGCTCATCCGTGCGGCGGCCGAGGGCACCGACACCTACGAGCTCAACCGCAACCTGGTCCTCACCGACGGCGCCCGCGTCGACTCGGTCCCCAACCTGGAGATCGAGACCGGTGAGATCGTCGGCGCCGGCCACGCCTCGGCGACCGGCCGCTTCGACGACGAGCAGCTCTTCTACCTGATGGCCCGCGGCATCCCCGCCGACGAGGCCCGCCGCCTGGTCGTCCGCGGCTTCTTCGCCGAGCTCGTCCAGCAGATCGGCATCCCCGATCTGGAGGAGCGCCTCATCGCCAAGATCGAGGCCGAGCTGGAGGCAGCGGTCGCATGAGCGAGTTCGTCAAGGTGGCAGCCCTGAGCGAGCTGGAGGAGGACACCCCCAAGCGAGTCGAGATCAACGGCACGGCGGTCTCCCTGGTCCGCACCGAGGGCGAGGTGTTCGCGATCAACGACATCTGCTCGCACGCCAACGTCTCGCTGTCCGAGGGCGAGGTCGAGGACTGCCACATCGAGTGCTGGCTGCACGGCTCCAGCTTCGACCTGCGCACCGGCAAGCCCGACGGCCTCCCGGCCACGCGTCCCGTCCCCGTATACCCCGTCAAGATCGAAGGGGACGACGTGCTCGTCTCCGTCACCCAGGAGTCCTGAGTTCCCCATGGCAACGCTTGAGATCCACGACCTGCACGTCTCCGTCGAGGCCGAGAACGGCCCCCGGGAAATCCTGCGCGGCGTCGACCTGACCGTGAAGCAGGGCGAGACCCACGCCATCATGGGCCCCAACGGCTCCGGCAAGTCCACCCTGGCCTACTCCCTGGCCGGCCACCCCAAGTACACGATCACCGGCGGCACCGTCACCCTCGACGGCGAGGACGTCCTGGAGATGTCCGTCGACGAGCGCGCCCGCGCCGGCGTCTTCCTCGCCATGCAGTACCCGGTCGAGGTCCCCGGTGTCTCGGTCTCCAACTTCCTGCGCACCTCCGCCACCGCCATCCGCGGCGAGGCCCCCAAGCTGCGCACCTGGGTGAAGGAGGTCAAGGAGGCCATGGAGCGTCTCCACATGGACCCCGCCTTCGCCGAGCGCAACGTGAACGAGGGCTTCTCCGGCGGTGAGAAGAAGCGCCACGAGATCCTCCAGCTCGAGCTCCTCAAGCCGAAGATCGCGATCCTGGACGAGACCGACTCCGGCCTGGACGTCGACGCGCTGCGCCAGGTCTCCGAGGGCGTCAACCGCGTCCGTGACACCGGCGAGGTCGGCACCCTGCTGATCACCCACTACACGCGCATCCTGCGCTACATCAAGCCCGACTTCGTCCACGTCTTCTCCGCGGGCCGCATCGTGGAGTCCGGCGGCGCCGAGCTGGCCGACAAGCTGGAGAACGAGGGCTACGAGGCGTACGTGAAGGGTGGCGTAACCGCGTGACGATACTGCTGCCGGGCCTCCTCGACACCGAGGCGATCCGCAAGGACTTCCCGATCCTGGACCGTGTGGTCCACGACGGGAAGAAGCTCGTCTACCTGGACAACGCGGCGACCTCCCAGAAGCCGCGCCAGGTGCTCGACGTGCTCAACGAGCACTACGAGCAGCACAACGCCAACGTCCACCGCGGCGTGCACGTGCTCGCCGAGGAGGCCACGGCACTGTACGAAGGCGCTCGCGACAAGATCGCGGCCTTCATCAACGCTCCCAGCCGCGATGAGGTGATCTTCACCAAGAACGCCTCCGAGTCGCTGAACCTCGTGGCCAACATGCTGGCCTGGGCGGACGAGCCCTACCGCGTGGACCACGAGACCGAGATCGTCATCACGGAGATGGAGCACCACTCCAACATCGTGCCGTGGCAGCTGCTCGCGCAGCGCTCGGGCGCGAAGCTGAAGTGGTTCGGGCTGACCGACGACGGCCGTCTCGACCTCTCCAACATCGACGAGATCATCACCGAGAAGACCAAGGTCGTCTCCTTCGTGCTGGTCTCCAACATCCTCGGCACGGTCAATCCCGTCGAGGCCATCGTCCGCCGTGCCCAGGAGGTCGGCGCGCTCGTCGTCGTCGACGCCTCCCAGGCCGCCCCGCACATGCCGCTGGACGTCCAGGCGCTGCAGGCCGACTTCGTGGCCTTCACCGGCCACAAGATGTGCGGCCCGGACGGCATCGGCGTCCTGTGGGGCCGCCAGGAGCTGCTCGAGGACCTGCCGCCGTTCCTCGGCGGCGGCGAGATGATCGAGACCGTCTCGATGCACTCCTCGACCTACGCCCCGGCGCCGCACAAGTTCGAGGCGGGTACGCCCCCGATCGCCCAGGCCGTCGGCCTCGGCGCCGCGGTGGACTACCTCACCTCGATCGGCATGGAGAACATCGCCCGGCACGAGCACGCGATCACCGAGTACGCGATCCGCAGGCTCCAGGAGGTCCCGGACCTGCGCATCATCGGCCCCACCACGGCCGAGGACCGCGGTGCCGCCGTGTCCTTCACGCTCGGTGACATCCACCCGCACGACGTGGGCCAGGTCCTCGACGAGCAGGGCATCGCGGTCCGCGTCGGACACCACTGCGCACGCCCCGTCTGCCTGCGCTACGGAATTCCCGCGACCACGCGGGCGTCGTTCTACCTGTACTCCACCCCCGGCGAGGTCGACGCCTTGATCGAGGGCCTGGAGCACGTACGGAACTTCTTCGGCTGACGGACGAGGCTGCCACTGTGAAGCTTGATTCGATGTACCAGGACGTCATCCTGGACCACTACAAGCACCCGCACGGCCGGGGCTTGCGGGACGGCGACGCCGAGGTGCACCACGTCAACCCCACGTGTGGCGACGAGATCACACTGCGGGTGCGGCTGTCCGGGCAGACCGTCGAGGACGTCTCCTACGAGGGGCAGGGCTGCTCGATCAGCCAGGCCAGCGCCTCGGTCCTCAACGAGCTGCTGGTCGGCAAGGACCTCGACGAGGCCCGCCGGATCCAGGAGACCTTCCTGGAGCTGATGCAGTCCAAGGGCCGCATCGAGCCGGACGACGCGATGGAGGAGGTGCTGGAGGACGCGATCGCGTTCGCCGGCGTCTCCAAGTACCCGGCGCGCGTGAAGTGTGCTCTGCTGAGCTGGATGGCGTGGAAGGACGCGACGGCGCAAGCGCTGTCCGAAGGGAAGACCGCATGAGCGAGAACGCTGAGACCACCACCAAGCCGGCCACCGAGGAAGAGGTCCGCGAGGCCCTCTACGACGTGGTCGACCCCGAGCTGGGCATCGACGTCGTCAACCTCGGCCTGATCTACGGCATCCACATCGACGACGCCAACATCGCCACCCTCGACATGACGCTGACGTCCGCGGCCTGCCCGCTGACCGACGTCATCGAGGACCAGGCGAAGTCCTGCACGGAGGGCATCGTCAACGAGCTCCGGATCAACTGGGTCTGGATGCCGCCGTGGGGTCCCGACAAGATCACCGACGAGGGTCGCGAACAGCTCCGGGCCCTGGGCTTCAACGTCTGAGCGCCCCGGTTCCCCGGCAGCCCGTCACCTGACCAGCGGTCAGGCGGCGGGCTGCTGTCGTGTGGCGCAGTGGATGCCGCCGCCGCCCTCGGCGAGCGCGGGGATCTCCACCGTCCGTACCGCGCGGCCCGGGTGGAGCGCGCCCAGCAGCGCCGCCGCCTCGTCGTCGGCGCGCCGGTCGCCGAAGCGGGGGACGATCACGGCGCCGTTGACGAGGTAGTAGTTGACGTAGCCGCCCAGGAAGTCGGGGCCGCGCTCGCCGAGCTCGGCCGAGTCCGGCTCGGGCAGGTCGATGATCTCCAGCGTCCTGCCGTCGGCGTCCGTGGCGGCCTCCAGGGCGGCCCGGGCCTGCCGGTAGACCCGCGTCCAGACGTCGCCGGGCTCCGCTCCGGCGGGCGGTTTGCTGAGCACGACCATGGCGGGCCCCACGAAGCGGGCGAGGGCGTCGACGTGGCAGTCGGTGATGTCCGCGCCGCGCACGCCCTCGAGCCAGATCACCCGGCGCACGCCGAGCAGGTCCTTGAGGTCCCGCTCGATGTCGTCGCGGGACCGGCCGGGGTTGCGGTCGTCGTCGACCAGCGAGCTCTCGGTGGCCAGGAGGGTGCCGGCGCCGTCGGTCTCGAAGGAGCCGCCCTCGGCGACGAGCGGCGCCTCGATGCGGGGGATGTCGAAGAGGCCCAGCACGCGCGCGGCGAGCGGTCCGTCGTTGGGGTGCGCCTGCTTGCCGCCCCAGCCGTTGAAGCGGAAGTCGACGCCCGCGAGCTCCCCGCCGGGGCCGGTGACGAACGTGGGGCCGGAGTCCCGCAGCCAGAGGTCGTCCACCGGCACCCGCACGATCTCCACGCCGCCGCCCCCGCACGCCCGGTGGGCGTCCGCGGCGTCCTCGGGCGAGGCCAGCAGCACCACGGGCTCGTACTCCGCGATCGTGCGGGCGATCGCCGCCACGTCGCGGCGCGCGTCCGGGGTGTGCCGGCCCCAGACGGAGCCGGCGGGGGGCCAGCCCATCAGCGTCCGGGCGTGCGGCTGCGACTCGGACGGCAGATGACGCATCGTCGGCTTCCCTCGGGCTGGGCGGACTGCGGGCGTGCTCCTGATCACCGTACGCCCGGGCCGGGCACCCGCGTCAGAGGCCTCCCGTGTACAGCAGACGGTTGGCGGTGCCGGGCTTGAGGTCCGTCACCGCGTTCCTCGTCGCCTGCCCGATCAGCCAGTCGGCGACCTGGGCGGAACCGGCCGAGGGGTTGCGCGCCTTGTACAGGGCCGCGACCCCGGCCGCGAACGGCGCCGCCTGCGACGTACCGCTCTTCGTCGTCGTGCCGCCGCCCATCCTGGTGGAGACGATGTCCGAGCCGGGGGCCAGGACGCGCACGCAGGGCCCGTAGCTGCTGAAGTCGGTCATCTGGTCCGACTCGTTCGTCGCCCCGACCGCGAGGGCCGCCACCGCGCCCGAGGGGGAGTGGTCGCAGGCGTTGTCGTTCTCGTTGCCCGCCGCGACGACGGGCAGGACGCCCCGGGCGGCCAGCCCCGCGGTGGCCGAGTCCACGGCCCGCGAGGCGGGGCCGACGATGGAGGCGTTGACGACCGAGGAGGAGGCGGCGGTCCTCGCGACGTAGTCGAAGGCCGCGACGAACCGGGCGATGGTGGTGCGGCCGTCGCAGTTGAGGACGCGCACGCTGACCAGCGTCGCCCCGCGCGCCACGCCGTAGGACCGGCTGCCGATCACACCCGCCACATGGGTGCCGTGACCGCTGCCGGTGCGGCAGTCGCTGCCGTCGCCGCCGACGGTGACCAGGTCGAGGCCCGCGCGCGCCCGGCCGCCGAACTCCGGGTGGGCGTAGTCGATCCCGGTGTCGATCACATAGACGGTGACGCCCGCGCCGGTGGAGGAGACGGTGTACTGGTGGTCGAGCGGGGGATTGTGCTGGTCGATGCGGTCCAGGCCGTACGAGTCCGTGCCGGCCCGGGGCCGGGCGGGTGCGGCGGGTGTGGCGGCGGCCCGGTCGGGGCCGTCGGCCTGGTAGAGGACCGTGTCCTGCTCGACGGCCTCGACGTCGGGGGTGCTGCGCACGGCCAGCAGCTGCTCCGGGCTGAGCGTGGCGGCGAAGCCGGTGAAGGCGTGGGTGTAGACGTAGTCGGGGTTCACGCCCAGCTTGGTGCTCAGGATGCGCGGCGCGGAGCCCTTGCGGAGGGTGACGATGTAGTGGTCGGGCACGGGAACGCCCCAGGTCGTGCGCAGCGGGGCGAGGCGCGGCGTGGTGCGGTCGGGGTCGGGGTCGGCCGAGGCGGCCGGGGGGATGGCCAGCGGCAGCAGGCTCAGGAGCAGGGCCGTGGGCAGGGCGAGCCGGGCCATTCGCATGCGCGTTCCGTATCTCACGCGGGTTCCGTTCCGGGCGATGGTGGATGATCAACGTCCCAGTCAATGGATATGTCGACTTATCCGTGGCCGCGAACCGGGCTGGGCCATCCGCGCCGGTTCGCCTTGAGAGGCCTGGTCCGGTTAGGTTTTCGGGCATGACCGATGCTGTTGCCCCCGCTTCCCGTACCTCCGGCGCCGTCGCCGCCGGCCTCGCCACGATCACCGTGGACGGCACCGTCCTCGACACCTGGTTCCCGGCTCCCGAGCTCGTCGACGCGCCCGGCCCGGCCGGCACCGAGCGGCTGACCGCCGAGCGCGCCGCCGAACTGCTGGGCGAGGACGCCCTCAAGGCCGTGGGCCCGGACACCCGCCGTGGCGTCGAGGTCGTGGCCGTCCGCACGGTCATCGCCTCGCTCGAGGACAAGCCCCTCGACGCGCACGACGCCTACCTGCGCCTCCACCTGCTCTCCAGTCGCCTGGTCAAGCCCCACGGCCAGAACCTCGACGGCATCTTCGGCCTGCTCGCCAACGTCGCCTGGACCTCGCTGGGCCCCGTCGCCGTCGACCAGGTCGAGGCGGTGCGCCTGAAGGCCCGCGCCGAGGGCCTGCACCTGCAGGTCACCAGCATCGACAAGTTCCCGCGCATGACCGACTACGTCGCCCCCTCCGGCGTCCGCATCGCCGACGCCGACCGCGTCCGCCTGGGCGCCCACCTCGGCTCCGGCACCACCGTCATGCACGAGGGCTTCGTCAACTTCAACGCCGGCACGCTCGGCACCTCCATGGTCGAGGGCCGCATCAGCGCGGGCGTCGTGGTCGGCGACGGCACCGACATCGGCGGCGGCGCCTCCACCATGGGCACCCTCTCCGGCGGCGGCAAGCAGATCATCTCCATCGGCGAGCGCTGCCTGCTCGGCGCCGAGTCCGGCATCGGCATCGCGCTCGGCGACGAGTGCGTCGTCGAGGCGGGCCTGTACGTCACCGCCGGCACCCGCGTCACCCTGCCGGACGGCGAGGTCGTCAAGGCCCTGGAGCTCTCCGGCGCCGACAACATCCTCTTCCGCCGCAACTCCACCACCGGCGCCGTCGAGGCCCGCCCCTACAAGAGCACCTGGGGCGGCCTCAACGAGGTGCTGCACAGCCACAACTGACGCCCCGTTCCGAGCGCCCTTCCTGGTCCCCGCGGGGGAACCAGGAAGGGCGCCGGACGCTCTGGTGATCTCGGGACACACTGCGCCACCATGAGGACCGTGCAGCGGAACCGACCGTCACGGGAGGCGTCATGAGGCTCGGCAAACCACTGGCCGTCGGCATCGCCGAGGAAACGCCCGCATCCGAGGAGACGCCCGCCCCGGCCGGCCGCGAGGCGGCGACGCCCGCCGCGGGACGCGCGCAGGCCCCCGCCGAAACCCCCGCCGAGGCCCCGGCCGCCGCGCTATGAGGCTGCGGCTCCCCCGGGAACACCCCACGACGCCGCCCACCGGCTACAAGATCGCCTACCCGGTGCTCTCCCACGACGGCACCCGGGCCGGCTTCACCGGCGTCTCGCTCGGCGGCGGCAGCCCCTACGGCGTACTGGCCGACGCGCGCTGCGCCTACGGCCGCCGGCACGCCGCCCCCGCCCGCCGCTGCGACTGCGGCTTCCACTGCCTCCACTCGCTCACCGAGACCCTCGGCCTGACCTGCGTCGGCGCCCACCGCCGCGCCGTGGTGCTCGAGGTGTCCGTGCTCGGCTCCTACATCCGCTACGAACGCGGCATGCGCTACGCCCGCCAGCGGGTGCGCACCGTCCGGGTCGGCCCCTGCGCCTGCGGCCGGGCCGCCACGCGCTTCGCGGACGCCGGCTGGGGGCGGCCGGGATGGCGGGCCGTGGCCGCCGACTGCGGGGGCTGCGCCCTGGGGCACGCGGGATGGACGTTCGGGGAGTTCGGGGAGCTGGCCGGCGGGGAGCTCGCCCTCACCGCCGAGGAGGGGGCCGGGGGCCGGCGGCCGGACGCCTCGACCGTCACCGAGCTCATGGCGGAGGCCGCCCTGCTGCAGGCCCGGCTTGACTGGTTTCAGGGCCGGCTGGAGAAGGCGGCCGGGCGGGGCTACCGGGACAGCGCGTTGTAGGCGTCGAGCAGCGCCGCCGTCCGTTCGGCGTCCGCCGGGCGCAGCGGGGCCCGTACCGGCCCGCCGGGCAGGCCGAGCGCGCCCAGCAGCGCCTTGGCGGTGACCGTGCCCGGCAGGCCGGCGGCCATCATCAGCTCGGTCAGCGGCAGGACGCGCTGGTGGTGGGCGGTGGCCTCGGCGGTCGCGCCGCGGTCGAAGGCGTCGAGGGCGGCGGCCAGCACCGGCCCCGCGACGTTGGCGACCGTGCTCACATAGCCCGTGGCGCCCACCGCGCGCAGCGGGAGGTTGAGCTCCTCGGAGCCGGAGTAGTAGGCGAGGCCGGTCTCCGCGATCACCTTCGAGCTGCCCAGCAGGTCGTACGAGCAGTCCTTCACGCCCGCGATGCGCGGGTGCTCGGCCAGCCGCAGCATGGTCGCCGGCTCGATCCTGGTGCCGGTGCGGCCGGGGATGTCGTAGAGCATCACCGGCAGCCCGACCGCGTCGGCGACCGTGCGGAAGTGCTCGGCGATGTCCTCCTGCGGAGGCCTGCTGTAGTACGGGGTCACCACCAGCACGCCGTGCGCGCCGGCCTTCTCGGCCGCCCGGGCCAGCTCCACCGTGTGCCGGGTGTCGGCCGAGCCGACGCCCGCCGTGATCCGCGCGCGGTCGCCGACCGCCTCGGCCACGGCCCGGATCAGGGCGCTCTTCTCCGCGTCGCCGGTGGTCGGCGACTCGCCCGTGGTGCCGCTGAGGACGAGTCCGTCGCAGCCGCCCTCGCCCACGAGCCGGTCGGCGAGGTGCTGGGCGCCGTCGAGGTCGAGGTCCCCGTCCGCGGTGAAGGGGGTGACCATCGCGCAGACGGTACGGCCGAAGGGGCTGGTGGGCGGCATGGGCGTCACTCTCTCGGTGGTTCGCGACAATGCTTGTCCACCGGATTCTGGGCCCCTTCGACCGTACAGGTCTATTTAATTGTTCTCCTGATCACCGCTAAGTGTTGCTACGGCTTCCAGCGCAGCACCTGCGGGTCGTGGTCGCTGGCCTGGTCGGCGAACTCGGCGTTGACGTGCACGATGTCGTAGTCGACGCGGCTGACGTTGCGGCTGGTCAGGATGTGGTCCAGGACCTGGGAGTTGCCCTGGAAGACATAGCCGTAACGCTCCTTCTTCGGCAGCTTGTCGACCAGGTCGGTCAGGACGGCGCCCGAGGTGAGCGTCTTGAGGGCGGGCGAGAACTGGTAGTCGTTGAGGTCGCCGGCGACGATCACGTTCGCGCGCCGGTCGGCGTCCAGCAGCCGGCGGACGAAGGCGTTGACGGCCTTCGCCTGCTGGGTGCGCTGGGTCTCCGAGGTGCGGGCCGGGGGCTGGAAGCGGCCGTCGACGGCCTGGTCGCCGCCCTTGGAGTTGAAGTGGTTGGCGACGACGAAGACGTCCTTGCCCCGGAAGGAGAACTGCCCCGCCAGCGGCTTGCGGCTGTTCGTCCAGGCCGCGTTCGCCGGGTCGATCCGGCCGGGGGAGGCGCTGAGCGCGGCCTTGCCGCCCTCGCGGGTGACCTTCACGGCCGTGGTGGAGTCGCCGCCGGGGACGTCCTTGAACGCCACGCGCGCGGGGTTGAAGAGGAAGGCGGTGCGGATGTTGCCGCCCGGCTGGCCGCCGTCCTGGCCGTCGACCGGATTGATCTGCCGCCACTCGTACGCCGGGCCGCCCGCGGCCTTGATCGCCTCCGTGAGCTTCCGCAGCGTCAGGGTGGCGTCGACCACGCCGCCGTTCGTGGTGCCGTCGTTGTCCTGCACCTCCTCCAGGGCCACGACGTCGGGCGAGGAGAGGTTGTTCACCAGCGCGGCCGCCAGGCGGTCGAACTTCGCCTGCGGGGTCTTGGGGGAGAGGTTCTCCACGTTGTACGTGGCGACGGCCAGCTCGTCGGTCTTCTGCTTGCGCGTGGTCTCGCGCGCGAGCTTGTGGTCGGTGAGCGTGCCCAGCTCGGTGGCCTGGATGGTGTAGCCGCCGAAGTTGTTGTAGTCCAGCGGGCCGGCGGTGCTGCCGGTCAGTTCGTCGCCGACATTCGCGACGGGGAAGGGGCGCTGCGCGTAGGGGATGAGCGAGGCGACCTTCACCCGGCCCGCGTTGGGGTCGGCGTACGAGCCGTAGAGCGTGCCGCCGCGGCCGGTGCGGTTGTGGCGGGGCTCGGTGGTGACCCACAGGTCCTTGTACTCGCTCGTCGCGCCGACCACGGAAGCGTCGCGGACCTCGACCCGCATGCCCTCCAGGGACTCGTACCGGTCCAGGGCGTAACGGCCGGGCTTCAGCGGGAGCTTCTCGATCGAGCCGCCGCGGGCGTCGGGCGCGTAGCGGTCCGGAACGAGGGACGGACGCAGCCGGACGGGGGCGGGCAGGACGTTGCCGGAGGACTTCACCGTCACCGTGGGCTTGCCGATCTGGGTGACCGACTGCAGGCCCGCGGCCTCGCCGCCGGGGTAGAACTCGCTCACCGTGCCCGAGACCAGCACCGCGTCGCCGACGGCGACCGGGGGCGGGGTCTGGCCGGTGAAGACGAAGACCGCCTCGCTGGTCGCGTCGTCGCGGTCGGGGGCGGTGTCCTGGAACCAGAAGCCGCGGGCCGAGCCGAAGTTCCGTACGGCGGTGACGACGCCCGGTACGTCCTGCACCTGCTGCCCGGCGAGCGGGGATATGCGGGTGGTGCCCTGGATGTCGTGGATCCGTATGCCGGAGCCGGGAGCCGCGCTCGCGGACTGGGCGGGAACGAGGAGTCCGGCCGCGAGGGCGCCGGCGACGAGGGAGCCGACGGTCGCCGCGCGGCGGTGCGTGCGCGTGAAACGGCGGTTGGGCAGCACAAGATCCTCCGAATGGGAGCGATGAGGGGGGTTGACCAGGAATCACTGATCATGTGTGGTGCTGGGTGATTACAAACCGTTGCGTAGGCAACACGCAATCTACGCGCGTCAATGTCCGGTGCGGGCGGGGCAGTTGTCAAGAGGTCGCGGGTATTCCGCTTGGCTGGGTCCGACGCCGGGCCCATGAACCGGGCGGCACGGGACGAAACCCGTCTACGCTGGAGCCTCGCGCGCCCCGACCACCGACGCAACCCGGGCGCGGCCGAACCGACGAGGAGATACCCCCCTGATGTCCGGAGACCGCCCGACCATGCCGCCGGTGCGGCTCCCCTCCGACGCGGAGCTCGCGCGGGACGCGCTCAGCGCACCGCTGTTCGCGCGCGCCGCGAAGCTCGCCCGCTGGGCGGCCGAGGGCACCCCGGTCGGCGCGGGCGGCGAACTGCTCGCCGGACAGCTCCGGACCGCCACCGAACTGCTCGGCCTGGCGGACGAGGAGGACGGCACGACCTACACCGCCGAGGCCTGGCAGCTCGCGCTCGACACCGGACTGGTGGAGTTCACGGAGGAGCCGGAGGCGGAGCACGCGGCCGGCGGTGAGGCCGACGAGGACGAGCCCTCCGGCACCGCCCGCGTCGGCGAGGAACTCGCCACGCTCACCTCCGGCAGCCCCGAGGACATCCTCGAGATCTGGCTCGCCGGCCTCGAGACCGTCCTGGCCGACGCCGCCACGCCCGACCTCGGCGACCTCGTCGACCAGCTCGACGAGACCGGGGACATCGACCTCGACTCCATCGACTGGAACCCCGAGGAGGAGGCCGACTTCCTCGACGGCATCCTCGGCAACCTCTACCTCCTCACCGCCCTCGACGAGGGCGAGGCCGGCCGGCCCGTACCGCTGCCCGCGCTCGCCGCCTCCCTGATCGTCCCGGACGACATGGACGAGCCCACGGACGACGTCCTCGAAGAGGTCTCCGACGCGATGATGCGGCTCGACGACCAGTTCCGGCTGCTCGAGCCGACCGGCCTGGTGAGCTACCGGCCGGTCGACGAGTCCCTCATCGAGGAGATCGACGGAGAGGGCCACATCCGCGAGTCCGTCGACGGCGTGACCTGCGACCTCCCCGAGGACGAGGACGTCAGCCGCTACGGCATGGTCGCCCTCACCCCCCTCGGCCTGTACGGCGTACGGGCCCGCATGCTCGACGCCGGCATCGACGCCCCCGCCGTCGGCGACCTCGCCGAGGCCGACGCGAACGCCCTCCTCGCCGCGCTCCCCGGCCACCCCGAGGGCCTGGCCCGCACCGAGACCGAGCTGTGGCTCGCCCGCCGCGCCCCGCTGGACGCGGCCCGCGAACTCCTCGCCGCCGCACACGGCGCGGACGAGGACGCCCCCCGCCGCCGCCTCGCCTGCCAGCAGACGCTCTCCCTCCTCGGCGCCGAGGCCGAGCCCGCCCTGCGCGAGGTCCTCGACGACCCCCAGCTCGGCGGCCTCGCCCGCGTCTGGCTCGCCGAGCGCGGCGCGGCCGACATCCCCGAGCCCGGCGAGGCGATGGTCTTCTGGCTGACCATCGACACGATCGCCGCACAGCTGGCGGCGCGCGGCGACGACGCCGTGGCGGAGTCGGAGGAGCTGCGGGGCCTGGTCATCGGCGTCGTGAGCGGCCACAGCGGCTTCTTCGACGCCGCGTGGCGGGTGGACCACCCGGCGACGGCGGAGGTCCTGGAGGCCATGGGGCGCCTGCACCCCGACAAGAAGACGGCGAAGGAAGCCCGCAAGGCCGCGTTCAAGGCACGCTCGCGCCGCTAGGCGCTGCGCTTGGCTTGCGGGGTCGTGCGGGGGCCTCGGGGCGGCCGGCGCGCCCGCCGCGCTGTGGCGCGGTCGTGTCGCGGGCCGTCGCGTGCGGCGGTTGGGCACCGCCGGTCCGCGCCGCGGGGGTTTCGCGCCGTCGCGGCGGGAGTTGTCGCCCGGCCCGTGCTTGCGGGGCCGGGGCCGGGCGGCGGCCCCCTCCGGGCCCGGCCTCGCGCGCCGCTCGTGCCCGTCGTGGCGGGAGTTGTTGGTCGGCGCGGGTCGCAATCAGGCCGTCGCATCGGTGCATAGGTGTGTTCATCGGGTGTTCCACGGGCAACGGGACCGTAGCGACGGCGTCCCGGGCGGTCCGGGGCCGTATCGCCCCGGGAGATGACGATGAGCATGGGCTTCAGCCGAAGAGAGTTCGCCAGGCGGTCCGCCCTCGTCGGGGCCGGTGTGGCCCTGACCGGCAGCGTCGGGGCGCTGGCGAGCGCGCCGGGCGCCCTCGCCGCCGAGCCGGACGCCGCCGCCGGCCCCGGCCGGCTCGGGTACGGGCCGCTGCGGCCCGACCCGGCCGGTCTCCTCGCGCTGCCCGCCGGCTTCTCCTACCGCGTGGTGACGCGCACCGGCGTCACCAGGCTCGAGTCGGGGGAGTCCACCCCGTCCAACCACGACGGCACCGCCGCGTTCGCGGGGCCGCGCGGCCGGACCCTGCTGGTCAACAACCATGAGCTCAAGGGCCCCCGGCCGGGCTGGAAGCACCCCGTACCGCTGGCCGAGGGGCTCGTCTACGACCCGGCCGCGGCCGGCGGCTGCACCGTCGTCGAGGTCGCCGGGCACGGCGACCACGTGGCCGAGTGGGTCGGCATCGCCGGTACGTCCACCAACTGCGCGGGCGGCAGCACCCCGTGGGGGACCTGGCTGACCTGTGAGGAGACCGAGGACAGGGCCGGCCAGAACGGGATGACGAAGGATCACGGCTACGTCTTCGAGGTCGACCCGCACGACCGGCGAGCCAACCGCGCCCCCAAGCCGGTCAAGGCGCTGGGCCGTTACGCCCACGAGGCCGTCGTCGTCGACCCCGGCCGCGGTCACCTCTACCTCACCGAGGACGCCGCCGGTCCCAACGGGCTCTTCTACCGCTGGACGCCGCCGCGCGGATTCCGGCACGGGCGCGGCCGGCTGCGGACCCTCGCCGACGACGCCGGCGTGCTGCAGGCCTTCAGGTGCTTCGACTCCGGCGGCCGGTTCGTGGACGACCTGTCCCGGGCCGCGCGCGTCGGCACGGTCTACGGCGTGGACTGGGCGGACGTACCCGACCGCGACGCGAGGTCCGTCCCCGTGCGCAAGCAGTTCGCGGCCGGCGCGGTCACCCGGGCGCGCAAGCTCGAGGGCATGTGGTGGGGCGACGGCGGCGTGTACGTGGTGTCGTCCTTCGCCCGGGAGGAGAGCCCGGTCCAGCACGACGGCCAGGTGTGGTTCTACGACCCGCGCCGCCGGACGCTGACGCTCAAGGTGCTGCTCGGCGTCAACAAGGACCCGGGCCGCGACGGCGCCTTCGACGGCCCGGACAACATCACCGTCTCGCCGTACGGCGGCCTGGTGATCGCCGAGGACGGCGAGGGCGTACAGCACCTGTTCGGCGCCCTCGACGACGGGCGCACGTACCCGATCGCGCGCAACGAGCTGAACATAGGCACGCCCCAGAAGCCGGAGTTCAGCGAGTTCACCGGGGTGACCTTCTCGCCGGACGGGCGGACGCTGTTCGCCAACATCCAGGAGCCCGGCATCATGCTCGCGATCACCGGGCCGTGGCGGCGGCAGGGGCGCCGGGAATCCTGACGCCCCGGTGATGTTGAAGAGGAGGTGACTCCTCTCCGGCTCTCCGTCCTCGACCGCTCCCGCACCCGGCGGGGGCGGGAGCCGGGCGAGGCGCTGCGCGCGACCGTGCGGTTCGCGCGGGAGGCGGAGGCACTGGGCTACCACCGGTTCTGGGTGGCGGAGCACCACAGCGTGCCGGGGGTCGCCGGGTCGGCGCCGACCGTGCTCGCGGCGGCGGTGGCCTCGGCGACCTCGCGCATCCGGGTCGGCACGGGCGGGGTGATGCTGCCCAACCACCGGCCGCTGGTGGTCGCCGAGCAGTTCGGGGTGCTGGAGTCGCTCTTCCCCGGCCGGATCGACATGGGGCTCGGCCGGTCGGTGGGGTTCACGGACGGCATCCGGCGGGCGCTGGGCACCGGGAAGGAGGCGATGGGGGGCTTCGACGAGCAACTGGCGGAGCTCGCCGAGTGGTTCGGCGGGGGCGGGCGCCGCTTCCCCGGGGTGCACGCCTTTCCCGCCGAGGGGCTGCGGGTGCCGCTGTTCGTGCTGGCCAACGACGCGGGGGCCGAGGTCGCGGCCCGGGCCGGGGCCGCCCTGGTCGTCGGGGGCATGACGGGCGGCGAGGCGACGGCCGCGGCGATCGGGCGGTACCGTGCGGCCTTCACGCCCTCGCCGTGGCGGGACGAGCCGTACGTGGTCGTCGCGGGCAACGTCGCGGTGGCGGACACCCGGGAGGCCGCCCGGCGGCTGCTCGTCCCCGAGGCATGGGCGCTGGCCCACTCCCGCACCCACGGAGCGTTCCCACCGCTGCGGCCGGCCGAGGAGATCGAGGCGCTGGACATGACGGACCGGGAGCGGACGTTCTTCGAGGACGCGCTGCGCGGGCACGTCCACGGCACGGAGGAGGACGTGGCCGCCGCCCTCACCGCCCTGGTGCGGCGGACCGCCGCCGACGAGGTGCTGATCACCACCAGCTCGTACGACACCGGCGCGCTGCTCGACTCCTACCGGAGGCTGGCCGGAATACCGCTGCCCGGCGGCACATCCGGGACGTAAGGGCGATCCTTCCCCCGCCTGCCGCTGCCCGGCGTTCGGTCTTCGGCAGCTGACCCCCGGCCGCAGGCCATGGCGAAGCGGGCCCGGATCGTGAAGACGATCCGGGCCCGCTCGTCATGGCCTCGCGGCTGCGCGGCGCCTACAGCGCCTGCGCGGCCGGCTGCACCAGGTCGCGGACCGTCTTGGCCTTGACGTAGTCGCCGATGGCCGTCATCTCCCACTCGCCCGAGAACTGACGGATGAACTTGCACATGAGGACGCCCGTCTTCGGCTCGGACCCGGTCAGGTCGAAGCGGACGAGCTCCTCGCCGGTCTGGGCGTCGAGGAGGCGGCAGTAGGCCTTGGCGACCTCGGTGAACTTCTGGCCGTTGAACGAGCTGACCGTGAAGACCAGGCCCGTCACCTCCGGCGGCAGGCCGCCCATGTGGACGGTGATGGTCTCGTCGTCGCCCGAGCCGTCGCCGGTGAGGTTGTCGCCCGAGTGCTGGATGGTGCCGCCCAGGATCTGCAGCCGGCCGAAGTAGCAGGCGTCGATCATGTTGCGCTCGGGGCCGTAGGCGATGACCGAGGCGTCCAGGTCGATGGCCCGGCTGTTCCAGGCGGGCTCCCAGCCCAGGCCCATCCGCACCGAACGGGTCAGCGGCTGCCCGCCCTTGACCAGGGAGACCGTCTCGTTCTTGCGGAGGTTCACCCGGCCCTTGTCGAGGTTGACCTTGCCGGGCGCGGCGGGCGCGGCCGGAACGGCGGGCGCGTGCAGCGGCGCCGGGGGAGCGGTGGCGGGCATGGGCGGGACGGCCGCCGGGGCCGGCTCCTCGACGCTCACGCCGAAGTCCGTGGCGATGCCCGCGAGGCCGTCGGCGTACCCCTGGCCGACCGCCCGGACCTTCCACGCGCCGTTGCGGCGGTAGACCTCCACGACCAGCAGCGCCGTCTCCGTGCCCAGCCGGGGCGGGGTGAACGTGGCGAGCACCGAACCGTCGTCGGCGTTGCGGACGGTCGCGGTCGGCTCGATGCCGGCGAAGGTGGCGCCCTGGGCGTCCGGGCTCGCCGTGACCACGATCTTCTCGATGGCGGCCGGGACGGCCGCGGTGTCGACGGTGATCGCGTCGGGCGTGGCGCCGGACGCGGCCCGGTGGCTCACGCCCGGGCCGCTGGGCTGGTTGTAGAAGACGAAGTCGTCGTCGGAGCGCACCTTGCCGTCGGCGGTGAGCAGCAGGCCCGACACGTCGAGCCGCACCGGGGCGGTGACGTCCACCGTCACACGGGCGACGGAGAGGGGGATGTTCGAGCCAGGTGTCATAGCGGTCATGTCCCGGGTAACGAGTCATGGGGCTTTACGGTTCCATGACCCGGGGCCCGAAGAGTGGAGGGGGAATATTCGAACGGCCGGGGCGGCTGGAATGGACGCATCCGTATCTCGATCTTGACTGTGGGGGGACATCGTGACTTTCGCGCAGGGCACCGTCGCCGAGGGGTTCGAGCCGGTACGCGAGGCCTTCGAGGCCACGCTGGCGCAGGAGCGCGCCGGGCACTCCGCGCAACTGGCCGCCTATGTCGGCGGACGGCGGGTCGTGGACCTGTGGGGCGGACCGGGGATCACGGGGGACTCGCTCACCGGAGTGTTCTCCTCCACCAAGGGCGCGGCACATCTGACCGTGGCGCTGCTGGTCCAGGACGGCACGCTGGAGCTGGACAAGGAGGTACGTCACTACTGGCCCGAGTTCGGCGCCGCGGGCAAGGAGGACGTCACCCTGCGGGACCTGATGTCCCATCGCGCCGGCGTGATCGGCGTCGACGGCGGCTTCACCGCCGAGGAACTGGCCGACGACCGGGCCCTCGCCCGGCGGCTGGCCGCCCAGCGTCCCTACTGGCGGCCCGGCACCGCCTTCGGCTACCACGCCTATGTCATCGGGGCCCTGACCGGCGAGATCGTCCGGCGCGCGACGGGCGCCACCCTCCAGGAGGTCTACGAGACGCGGGTCCGGGCCCCGTACGGCATCGACCTCTACCTCGGCCTGCCCGAGGAGCACGAGCACCGGTTCCTCGACATCCAGCCCATGGACCCCACGCCCGAGCAGAAGCGCGCCCTGGCGGAGACGGAGCCCGGCGCCCACAGCTGGGGCGGCATCGCCTTCAACCGCCACCACGTGGTGCCCACGGACCTGGAGTCCCTGCCCAACTCCCGGGCGGTCCGCGCCGCCGGGCCCGCCTCGGTGGGCGGCATCGGCTCCGCGCGCGGCCTGGCGCGCATGTACGCGGCCGCCATCAGCGAGGTCGACGGCAGGGCGCCGCTGCTGACGCCCACGACGGCGGCCGAGTTCGCCCAGCCGCACTCGACCGGCCACGACCTGGTGCTGGGCTCGCACAACGTGTTCGGGCTGGGCTTCGCCTCCTCGTCGGCCGACTACCCCTTCCTCGGGGCGCGGTCTTTCGGGCACAGCGGCGCGGCCGGGTCGCAGGCGCTCGCCGACCCCAGCACCGGTATGGCCTTCGGCTACACCCGGCGCCGCTTCGCCTTCCCCGGCGGCGCCGCTCCCGAGACGGCGGTGCTGATCAAGGCCGTGCACGACTGCATCGGCTGACCTCCGCGCCGGCGGACGTCGCGTCCGCCGGCGCGGGAGCGGGCCCAGGTCAGCGGGGGGAGACGAAACCGCACTCGTAGGCGGCGATGACCGCCTGGGTGCGGTCGCGCACCCCCAGCTTGGCCAGCACCGCCGCCACGTGCGACTTGACCGTCGCCGCGCCCACGTCCATCCGTTCGGCGATCTCGGCGTTCGACAGGCCGGCCGTCATCAGCTCGAGCACCTCGCTCTCGCGTACCGACAGCCGCTCGCGCAGCCTGCGCGCCGCGTCGTCCGCCCGCCGGACGGTGTGGGCGGCGGCCAGCGCCCGTACCGCCGAGGGGAAGAGCAGCGAGTCGCTGCGGGCCACCACCCGTACGGCCTGCACCAGTTCGTCGGCGCCCGCTCGCTTGAGGAGGAAGCCGGAGGCGCCGGCGCGCAGGGCGTCGTACACGTAGCTGTCGTTCTCGAAGGTGGTGACGACGATGACGCGCGGCGGCGTGTCCATGGTGGCCAGGATGCGTTCGGTGGCCCGGATGCCGTCGACCTCGGGCATCCGCACGTCCATCAGCACGATGTCGGGGCGCGTCTCGCGCACCAGCGACACGGCCTCCGCGCCGGTGGTGGCCTCGCCGACGACCTCCAGCCCCGGCTCGGCGCCCAGGATGGCCCGCAGGGCGGTGCGGACCAGGTGCTCGTCGTCGGCGAGCACGATACGTATCGGCGTCACCGGGCGTCCCCCCGCAGGGGCAGGCGCACCGACAGCCGCCATACGCCGTCGCGCTCGCCCGAGGCGGCGCTGCCGCGCAGCAGCCGGGCGCGCTCGGCGATGCCGGTCAGTCCGCGGCCGCCACCCGGGCGGCGGGGGGGCGGGCGGGCCGCACGGGGTTCTCCAAGGTGACCTCCAGGTCCTCGTCGTCCACAGTGATCCGCAGGCGTACGGGCACCCGGCCCGCGTGCCGCAGGGCGTTGCTGAGGCCTTCCTGCACGATCCGGTACGCCTCGCGGGAGACGACCGGCGGTATCTTCTCAGGTCCCGGGGCGCGGCGCAGTCGACCTCGCCGCCCGCGGCGCGGGTGCGCCGCAGGAGGCCGTCCAGGCCGGCGAGGGTGGGGGCGGGCGCGGAGGAGGCGGGGCCGTCCTCGCGCAGCAGGCCGAGGACGGTGTCGAGTTCGCCGACCGCCTCGCGCGTGGTCTCCTCGATGGCGGCCAGGGCCTGCCGGGCGAACTCCGGGTCGCTGTCCATGACCCTGCGCGCGGCGCTCGCCTGCAGGGACACCGCGCTGAGCGCGTGCCCGACGGAGTCGTGCAGCTCCCGGGCCAGCCGGTTGCGCAGGGCCAGCCGCATGGCGTGCCGTTCGGCCTCGGCGAGGCGGTCGGCCGGCGTCGGCCCCAGCAGGACGGGGGCGCAGCGCGCCAGCAGGCTGCCGGCGGCCCAGGAGGTGGCGACGACCAGCGCCAGCAGTCCCAGCCCGGCCGCCGGGGCCAGTGCCAGTCCAGGGCCCCGGAAGAACGCGATCCAGCCGGTGTCGCGGGCCCGGCCGTGGTCGCCCAGCAGGGGAAGGACGAGCAGGTACAGCGCGGCGGGCGGGGTGGCCAGCGACATCCCGCTGACGATCCCGCCGGTCAGCAGGTGCAGCACGTACCAGGCCGCCGTGCGCACCCGCGCCGCCCACGACCGGCTGGGCCGGGGGTCAAGCTCCTCCTTCGGCACCCCGCACAGCGCCCGCACGGCGCCGCCCATCAGCGGCCGTGCGAGCGGGTAGAGCCCCATGACGGCGGCGGGCGGGAGGGCCAGCGCGAAGGTGGCGAACTGCCAGCCTATGGAGGGGCTCATGAAGATGCTGGTGCCGGGCACGAAAAACGCCAGCACGGTGTTCGCCAGCAGGTAGGAGGGCATCAGCAGCGCGCCGCCGAGCAGTTGGTGCACCCAGCGCAGCCGGGCCCGGCTGCCCAGCGTCGCGCGCATCAGGCGGCGCGGGGCGGCCGTCACGAAGTACGGGCCGTGGCGGTCGCGCGGGCGAGCAGTCCGATGATCACCTGGACAGGGTAGGTGACGGCCCCGACCGTCAGGGCCCCGCACCGGGCGGGGTACAGCGGGTGGGATGGTCGTCCCGGTTCCCGCGGAACGCTGAAGGCATGAACTGAGGGGAAACAACCGTCTTCGGCGTGATCTGCTGTGAATGTTGCGTCAAGTTGCTCATAAGTCCAGAATTCCGCACCGGCCGTCCCGGCACGTCGGCCTGAACGGCAGACCGTATCGACCGCCGGTCGGAGATTCTCCTCGTGCCCACGCCCCATGCTGCGCGCCGGGTTGCCCTGCCCCGGTCCCATCCTCGAATCGTCCTCAGGAAGGGTGACCGGGGCCCGTCCGGGGCGGCCGCGGGCTCGTACAGTGCGTGCATGGCCTCCATGAACGAGAGCGCGGCGGTGCGTGACCTGCGGGAGCCGCCCGTGCTGCACATCAAGGGACGGATACTGACCGGCGCGGACCCCCTCGACGGGGTGCGCGACGAGCTGTGGGTGGTGGGCGGGCGGATCACCTTCGACCGGCCGGCCGGGGCGCGCGACGTCACCACCGTCGAGGGCTGGGTGCTGCCCGGCCTGGTGGACGCGCACTGCCACGTCGGCCTCGACGCGCACGGCGCCGTCGACGAGGCGACCGCCGAGAAACAGGCATTGACGGAACGTCACGCCGGGGCGCTGCTGCTGCGCGACGCGGGCTCGCCCTCCGACACCCACTGGATCGACGACCGCGAGGACCTGCCCCGCATCATCCGCGCCGGCCGGCACATCGCCCGCACCCGCCGCTACATCCGCAACTACGCGCACGAGATCGAGCCCGAGGACCTGGTGGCGTACGTGGCGCGCGAGGCGCGGCGGGGCGACGGCTGGGTCAAGCTGGTGGGCGACTGGATCGACCGCGAGACCGGCGACCTGGGGGCCTGCTGGCCGCGCGGCGAGGTCGAGGCCGCCATCGCCGAGGCGCACCGGCTGGGCGCCCGCGTCACCGCCCACTGCTTCGCCGAGGAGACCCTCGCACCGCTGGTGGAGGCGGGCATCGACTGCATCGAGCACGCCACCGGGCTGACCGAGGAGACGATCCCGCTCTTCGCCGAGCGCGGCGTGGCCATCGTGCCGACGCTGGTCAACATCGCCACCTTCCCCCGCCTCGCGGCCAGCGGCGAGGGCAAGTTCCCCCGCTGGGCGGACCACATGCGCCGGCTCCACGAGCGGCGCTACGCAACCGTGGGCGCCGCCTACGACGCCGGCATCCCCGTCTACGTCGGCACGGACGCGGGCGGTTCGCTGCCCCACGGACTGGTCGCCCAGGAGGTGGCCGAGCTGGTCACGGCCGGCATACCGGCGGCGGCCGCGCTGTCGGCCGCGACCTGGGGCGCACGCGCGTGGCTGGGCCGGCCCGGGATCGAGGAGGGCGCACCCGCGGACCTCGTGGTGTACGAGGCCGACCCGCGCGCCGACGTACGCGTCCTGGGCGCCCCGCGCCGGGTGGTGCTGAGGGGGCGCGTGGTGAGCTGAACCGGCGGCCGACGGGCCTCAGCCGACGGTGGTCAGCGCCTCCTCCAGGGCGGCGGCGAAGCGGTCCGTCGTCGCGCGGTCCCGTACCGCCAGCCGCAGATAGTCCGGCCCCAGGCCCGGGAACGTGTCGCCCCGGCGCACCGCGAAGCCCAGGCCGCGCAGCCGTGTCCGCACGGCCGCGGCCCGGGGCAGCCGGATCAGCACGAACGGCCCGGCCGCCGGCCCGTACACGGTCACCTCGGCGAACTCCGCGAGGCGCAGCTGCAGATGGGCCCGGTCGGCGGCGATCCGGTCCGCGGCCGCAGCCGCCTCGGCCAGGGCCGGGGCCGCGCTGCACGCCTCCGCCGCCGCCAGCGCCGGCGAGGACACCGGCCACAGCGGCTGGGCCCGCTCGAGCCGGGCGATCTTGCCGGGCGAGGCCAGCACGTACCCGACGCGCAGCCCCGCCAGCCCCCAGGTCTTGGTGAGGCTGCGCAGCACGATCAGCCCCGGCAGGTCCGTACGGGCGGCCAGCGACTCCCGCTCGCCGGGCACGGCGTCCATGAACGCCTCGTCCACGACCAGGATCCGCCCCGGCCGGGCGAGGCGCGCCAGCGCGCGGGCGGGGTGCAGCACCGAGGTCGGGTTGGTGGGGTTGCCCACGATCACCAGGTCCGCGTCCCCGGGCACGGCCCGCGGATCGAAGCGGAACCCGTCCGCCGCGTCGAGCACCACGCGCTCCACCGTGTGCCCGGCGTCCCGCAGCGCCGCCTCCGGCTCGGTGAACTGCGGATGCACCACCACCGGCCGCCGCACCGGCAGCGCCCGGGCCAGCAGCACGAACGCCTCGGCCGCACCCGCCGTCAGCAACACCCGTTCCTCCGGCAGCCCGTGGCGCGCTGCCACCGCCCGCCGGGCCGCCCGGCCGTCGGGGTACGCGGCGAGCGAGCCGAGCGAGCCGGCTATGTGCTCGCGCAGCCACAGCGGGGGCGTACCGGCCCGCACATTGACCGCGAGGTCCGTCAGTTCCGCGCCCATGCCGCGTACTTCGGCGTCTCCGTGGTGCCGCAGGTCGGGCTCGGTCGATTCGTGCATGCGATAGACGGTACTGAGGGCGCGTGCGCGGCGTTCACGCGGGGCGGCGCGCGACGGCCGCCGTGACGTGCGCGGACTTCCGTTTCGGCACGGCGAGGACCGCCCCCGGGCCGGCCGCCACCAGCGCGGCCGCCTCGGCGACACCGGGCGTTCCCAGCGCCCTGCGGGCCACCTCGGAAGGATGCGGGACCGGCTGCGCGGCGAGGACCGCCGGGGCGTAGGCGGTCAGGGGCACGCCCAGGCGCGCGGCCGCCTCCAGCAGCCCCGGCTCGGCGGCCCGCGCCTCCACGGTGGCCAGGACGGCGACCGTGCCTCCGCCGGCCTCCGCCAGGACGCCGCTGACCAGGGCGAGCACCTCGTCGGCGGCCACGTCACGGCACGCGCCGACGCCGACGCAGAGCGCGGCGCTCACCGCGCGGCCGCCGCCGCGGCCACGAACCGCGCCGCCGTGCCGGGGGCTCCCGCCCAGTGGACGTGCAGGTACGAGGCGTGCACGCCGCCCTGCGCGAAGCCCTCCACCCGGCGCGCCGGGTGGGTGATCCCCCAGGCCGGGACGGCCCCGGCGGCCGGATCGGTCACCGTGCGGTGGAACTCGTGCCCGCGGACGCGGGTGCCGGCGGCGGCGAGCGGATTGTCGGCGATCGCCACGGCCTCGCGGTAGCCGAGGGTGAGGCGCTCGCTCATGCGGGCGTCCGTCGGCAGGACACCGCACATCGGCTTCCCGTCGAGGGTGCGGGAGAGATAGAGCAGGCCCGCGCACTCGGCGGCGATCGGTGCGCCGCCGGCCGCGAGGGCGGCCACGGCTTCGCGGAGGGGCTCGTTGGCGGAGAGCTCCGGGGCGTACATCTCGGGGAAGCCGCCGCCGATGACGAGGCCGGCGGTGCGTTCCGGCAGGGCCTCGTCGCGGAGGGGGTCGAAGGTGACGACCTCCGCGCCGGCTGCGCGCAGCAGTTCCGTGTGCTCGGCGTACGAGAAGGTGAATGCCGGACCGCCGGCTACGGCGATCACGGGGGCACCGTTCGGGTGCGGCCCGGTGGTCGGGTTGTGCCCCTGCGGAACGCCTGCCCACGAACCGGTGGGCTCCCACTCCGGGCCCTCCACCGGCGGCGCACTGTGCGCCAGAGCCAGCAGCCGCTCCAGGTCGCAGCCTTCCCGTACGCGCGCGGCGAACTCCGCCACCGCGTCGACCGCCTCGGCCTGCCGCTCGGCGACCGGTACGAGCCCCAGGTGCCGGGACGGCGTGTGCACCGGGGCCGCCCGCCGCACCGCGCCCAGGACCTCGACCCCCGACTCGTCCAGGGCCTCCCGCAGCAGCGCCTCGTGACGGTCGGAGCCGACCTTGTTGAGGATCACCCCCGCGACCCGGACCTCCGGATCCCAGGAGGCGAAGCCGTGGACCAGCGCCGCCACCGACCGCGACTGCGACGACGCGTCGACGACCAGGACGACCGGCGCCCGCAGCAGCTTCGCCACGTGCGCCGTCGACGCCAGCTCGCCCTGCCCGGCCGCCCCGTCGTACAGGCCCATGGCGCCCTCGACGACGGCCAGGTCACAGCCCGCTGCCCCGTGCAGGAACAGCGGGGCGATCCGCTCCGGGCCGCACAGGAAGGAGTCCAGGTTGCGGCCCGGGCGGCCCGTCGCCAGGGAGTGGTACCCCGGGTCGATGTAGTCCGGCCCGACCTTGTGCGGGGACACCGCGAGCCCCGCGTCCGCGAACGCCCGCATCAGGCCCGTGGCCACGGTGGTCTTGCCGCTGCCGGACGCCGGCGCGGCGATGACCAGCCGGGGGATGCGCGTACTCACCACTCGATGCCCCGCTGGCCCTTCTGACCGGTGTCCATCGGGTGCTTGACCTTGGTCATGTCCGTCACCAGGTCGGCGAACTCCACCAGCTTCTCCGGGGCGTTGCGGCCGGTGATGACGACGTGCTGGGTGCCCGGCCGGTCGCGCAGCACCTCGATCACCTCGTCGGTGTCGATCCAGCCCCAGTGCATCGGATAGGCGAACTCGTCCAGCACGTAGAGCTTGTACTTCTCCGCGGCCAGGTCCCGCTTGACCTGCTCCCAGCCCTCGCGGGCCTTCTCCTCGTTGGACAGCTCACTGTCGCGCTGGATCCAGGACCAGCCCTCGCCCATCTTGTGCCAGTCGACCGCCCCGCCCTCGCCGGAGGCGCCCAGCACGCGCAGCGCGTTCTCCTCGCCGACCTTCCACTTCGCCGACTTCACGAACTGGAACACCCCGATCGGCCAGCCCTGGTTCCACGCCCGCAGCGCCAGGCCGAAGGCCGCCGTCGACTTGCCCTTGCCGGTGCCGGTGTGGACGAAGACCAGCGGCCTGTTGCGCCGCTGACGCGTGGTGAGCCCGTCGTCCGGTACGACGGTCGGCTGTCCCTTGGGCATTACGCGGCCCTCCTCGAGTTCGTGTTCCGTACGGTACGCACCCCGCGTACGAGAGTGGCGACGCTGTCGGCGCGCAGTTCCTCGAGCATCACGACCGGCCCGCCCAGCGCCCGGCCCAGCTCGCCCGCGAGCCCGAGCCGCACCGGCCCCGCCTCGCAGTCCACGACGACCGACGCCGTGCCCTCGCCGGCCAGCAGCCCCGCCGCCCGCGCGGCCCGTGCCAGCGGCTCGGGACCACCGGTGGCCCGGCCGTCCGTCACCACCACCAGCAGCGGCCGGCGCGACGGGTCGCGCATCCGCTCCACCCGCAGCACCTCACGCGCCTGCAGCAGCCCGGCGGCCAGCGGCGTACGACCGCCGGTCGGCAGCTTCTCCAGCCGCGCCGCGCCCGCCTCCACCGACGACGTCGGCGGCAGCGCCACCTCCGCGCCGGAGCCCCGGAAGGTGATCATGCCGATCTTGTCCCGGCGCTGGTACGCGTCCATCAGCAGCGACAGCACCGCGCCCTTGACGGCGCTCATCCGCTTGCGCGCCGCCATGGAACCGGAGGCGTCGACCACGAACAGCACCAGATTGCCCTCGCGGCCCTCGCGCACCGCCTCGCGCAGATCGTCACGGCGCACCACCAGGCCCGGCCCACTGCGCCCGCGCGCCCGCTGGTGCGGGGCGGCGGCCTGCACGGTCGCCGCGAGGTGCAGCCTGCCCAGCGCCCCGCCCCGGGGGCGGCGCGCCCCCGTGGTGCGCCCGTGCGCGGTCAGGGCGCGCGAGCGGCGCCCGTCGGCGCCCTCGCCCAGCCCGGGCACGTCGAACCTGCGGGCCCGGAACGGGTCGGCCGCGGCCACGGCGGCGGCCTCGGGGGCCTCACCGCCGCTGCCGGGTGCCCCCTCCGGAGCGCTCGAGCCCTCCTGGGGCGCGGGCGAGCCGGAGTCCTGCCGCTGCCCCGGCACGTCGGGGGCGGCGTCCGCCCGCTCCGGCCCGTCCTGCGGCCGTCCACCGTCGGGACCGCCGTCGCCCGGGCCGCCGCCGTCCGGACCGTCGCCGTCCGGACCGTCGCCGTCCGGGCCCTCGGGCTCCGGGTCCGGCTCGGGCTCGGGCTCGTCGTCCTCGAATCCGTTGAGGATCTCGTCCAGCCGGTCCTCGTCCAGGCCGGGGGCATCGAAGGGGTTGCGGCGGCGCCGGTGCGGCAGCGACAGCAGCGCCGCCTGCCGGACGTCCGCCGTCGTCACGTCCGTACGCCCCGCCCACGCGGCCAGCGCGGACGCGGTGCGCGCGGTGACGATGTCCGCGCGCATGCCGTCCACCTCGAAGCCGGCGCACACCGCCGCGATCCGGCGCAGCGCGCCGTCACCGAGCCGTACGTCCGGCAGCAGCGCCCGCGCGGCGGCGATGCGCTCGCGCAGCGCGTCCTCCTCGGCGGCCCACTTGGCGGCGAACGCCGCCGGGTCCTCGTCGTAGGCGAGGCGGCGGCGGACGACCTCGACACGCTCCTCGGTCTCCCGCGAGGCCGCGACCTCCACGGTCAGACCGAAGCGGTCCAGCAGCTGCGGACGCAGCTCACCCTCCTCGGGGTTCATGGTGCCGACGAGGAGGAAGCGGGACGCGTGACGGACGGAGACGCCCTCACGTTCCACGTAGGAGGCGCCGGTCGCCGCCGCGTCGAGGAGTGCGTCCACCAGGTGGTCGCCCAGGAGGTTGACCTCGTCGACGTACAGCACGCCGCGGTGGGCGGCGGCCAGCAGGCCCGGCTCGAACGCCTTCACGCCCTCGGACAGCGCGCGCTCGATATCGAGGGCGCCCACGAGCCGGTCCTCGGAGGCGCCGACGGGCAGTTCGACCATGCGGGCGGGGCGGACCTCCGGCGCCTCGCCGACCTCGTGCGGCCCGTCCGGGCACGAGGGGTCGGGGGCCGCGGGGTCGCAGGAGAACCGGCAGTCGGGGACCGTCACGACGTCGGGCAGCAGCGTGGCAAGGGCCCTGACTGTCGTCGTCTTGGCCGTGCCTTTCTCGCCGCGCACGAGGACGCCGCCCACCGAGGGCGAGACGGCGTTGAGCAGCAGCGCCAGCCGCAAGCTGTCCATGCCGACGACCGCGGCGAAGGGATAAGAGGTGCTCATGCGCTGATCGCTCCTTCGAGTGGCTCTCGGATTGCCTCGGGGCCGTGCGCGGTGCTCACGGCGCCCCCGGTGGGATGAAGGGGGCGCCGGCCGGCACCCCGTCCTCGATCAAGCGCAGCAGCGCATCCGTATCCGCGTGCTCCTCGATCAGGTCGCCCAGCCGGTCGAGCTGTTCCTCGCGCAGTGCCGCGAACGACGTGTCCGGCGCCGGGACGAACGCCCGTCCGGCCGCCTGTGCGACCCGGCGCAGGAACGCCCGGCGGAAGCCGTCGCTCTCGAGGGAGCCGTGCCAGTGGGTGCCCCAGACGGCGCCGACCCGGCAGCCGTCGAGGAACGGCTCGTCGCCGCCGTGGACGTCCGCGACGCCGTGGTGGATCTCGTAGCCCTCCACCCGTTCGCCCAGGGCGGTGCCCACCGGCCTCGCCAGGGTCTTCTCCGCGGCGAAGCGTACGCGTACGGGCAGCAGGCCGAGGCCCTCGACCACGCCGGCGCGGGACTCCACCTCGTCCTCGATCCGCTCGCCCAGCAGCTGGAAGCCGCCGCAGACGCCCAGTACCGGGCGGCCCTCCGCCGCGCGGCGGGCGAGCGCGTCGGCGAGGCCGCGTTCGCGCAGCCACGCCAGCGCGCGGACCGTGCCGCGCGTACCCGGTACGACCACGAGGTCGGCGTCGGCGAGCTCCTCGGGCCGGTCCACGAAGCGCACCACGACGCCCGGTTCGGCCGCGAGGGCGTCCACGTCGGTGAAGTTGGACATCAGCGGCACCGCGCACACCGCCACCCGCAGCACGTCGGCGCCGTGCGGTGAGGCCACCACCGATTCGCGGACGGCGCCGCGCAGCGAGACGCGCAGGCCGTCCTCCTCGTCGATGCCCAGGCCGTGGGTGAAGGGCAGCACGCCGAACGTCCGCCGGCCCGTCAGGTCGCGCAGCATGTCCAGGCCGGGCTCCAGCAGGCTCACGTCGCCCCGGAACTTGTTGACGATGTAGCCCGCTATCAGTTCCTGGTCCTCGGGCGAGAGCAGCGCCGTGGTGCCGAAGAAGGAGGCGAAGACGCCGCCCCGGTCGATGTCGCCGACGACGACCACGGGCAGCCGGCCGGCCCGCGCGATGCCCATGTTGACGATGTCGCTGCGCCGCAGGTTGATCTCCGCCGGGCTGCCGGCGCCCTCGCAGATGACCGCGTCGTGCGTACGCCGCAGCTCCTCCAGGCACTCCGTCACCGTGCCGAACAACTGCTCCTGGCGGCCCGCGTGATAGCCGCGCGCGCTGAGCTCGCCCACCGGCTTGCCCATCAGGACGACCTGGCTGCTGCGGTCGCCGCCGGGCTTGAGCAGCACCGGGTTCATGAGCGCGCTGGGCTCGACGCGCGCGGCCGCGGCCTGCATGGCCTGCGCGCGCCCTATCTCCGCGCCCTCGCGCGTGACGTACGAGTTGAGCGACATGTTCTGCGCCTTGAACGGCGCGACCTTGACGCCCTTGCGGACCAGCCAGCGGCAGATCCCGGCGGTCACCACGCTCTTGCCCGCGTCGGAGGTCGTGCCGGCCACCAGCAGGCCCCCGCCCCTCCCAGCTGTCACCGACAACGCTTCCTCCTCGTCACGGTCGCCACGACCGTTCTCGTCAGCAGGGCCGTTCCCAGGGCCAGGACCGACACCCGGCGCGAGAGCCGCACCGCGCGTTCGACGTCCACGACCTCGACCGGCCGGTTCTCCGCGCCCAGGACGGGGCGGTGTTCGACGCGGCCCGCGTAGGCGAGGGTGCCGCCGAGGCGCACCCCGAGCGCCCCGGCGAAGGCGGCCTCGACGGGGCCGGCGTTGGGGCTGGGGTGGCGGGAGGCGTCGCGGCGGGCGACGCGCAGGGCGCCGCGCGGGTCGGGGCCCGCGAGGACGGCGAGGGCGGCGGTGAGCCGGGCGCCGGGCCAGCCGGCGACGTCGTCGAGGCGGGCGGAGGCCCAGCCGAACCGGCGGTAGCGCGCGGACTTGTGGCCGACCATGGCGTCGAGGGTGTTCACGGCGCGGAAGCCCACCAGCCCGGGCACGCCGCCGAGGGCTCCCCACACCAGCGCGCCCACGACGGCGTCGGAGGTGTTCTCGGCGACGGACTCCACGACCGCGCGCGCGATCTGCTGCTCGTCCAGGGCCTGCGGATCGCGGCCGCACAGGTGGGGCAGCCGCTTCCGGGCGGCCGCCAGGTCGCCGGCGGCGAGCGCCCCGCCGACGGCGCGCGCCTCGCGGCCCAGCGATGTGCCGCCCAGGACGGCCCAGGTGGCGGCGGCGGTCAGGGCGACGCGCGCGGCAGGGGAGGGGCGTGCGGTACGGGCCAGCAGCCCGGCGCCGGCCACGGCGCCGCCCGCGCACAGCAGGGTGTGCAGGGCGCCGGTGCCGCGATGGTCGCGCCACAGGCGCTGTTCGACGGCGTGGGCGGCGCGCCCGAAGGCGGCCACGGGATGGCCGCGGCGGGGGTCGCCGAAGAGGAGGTCACCGGCGAAGCCGAGGGCCGCACCGCACGCGAAACCGAGGTGATCGGCGCGCATCGGTCAGGCCGCCGTCGTGCCTCGGCGGAAGGGGGGCTCACTGTCGGACGGTATGCGGCGGCCGGGCATGGCGATGTGTCCTCACTCAGGGTCCGCGCCCTGGCTCGACGTGACCGGCGACCAGAGTCTCCTGGCTCCCGGATCGACGTCGCTCCGGCCTTCCAGCCCGCGGGGCGGGCCGTGGCCCTCGGTGGAGGACGCTCCCCGGTGACAGTGGCGGGACCGCGCCGGATTCACACCGGCTTCCTCTGCTGTCGCCGTTTGGCTCCGGAAGTGCACCACGGCCCGGGAAGGGCAGTCAACTCACAGCTGACCTGCGGCCTTCCCGGGCCGTGGGAGGGGTATGCGGAGGTGCTCCGGGCGCTCGGAAGCACCCGGAGGGCGCCTTCAGGAGACGATGAGGAAGATGCCGTATCCGACGGCGGCCGCGCACAGCGCGAAGCAGGCGTACGCGCCGGTGCGCAGGAGCGCGTTGGGGGCGACGGGCGCGGCGACGGTGCCGTCCGGCTGCTCCTGGGCCTTGCGGGGCGCGGTGCCGACGATGCCGAGGGTGAAGACGCCGACGAGTGCGACGGTCACGACGAGGCTGACGCCGAAGACCTGGCCGAGGGCTTCCCAGTTGATCTGCATGACGGGGTTCCTTGGTTCCTTAGCTCGTCGCCGCGGCGGGGGCGGCGGGGGCGGAGGAGGCGGTCGCCGGGGCGGCGAGGGGCCGGCCGGCGGCGGGGCGACGGCCTGGAGGGCGGCGGTGATGACGCCGGCGGGCTCGAGGGGCTCGGCGTCCACGCCCTGCGGCTGGTTGAGGTCGTTGACGTTGTCGTGCGTCACCGGCTTGCGGCGCGAGGCCATCCAGATCGCACCGGAGACGCCGAGGCCGAGGACGGCGACCGCGGCCACGCCCCAGTCGCCCTGGTCGGCGAGGAGGGCGGCGCCACCGGCGACCAGGCCCGCGGCGGGCAGGGTCAGGCCCCAGGCCATGACCATGCGGCCGGCGGTGGACCAGCGCACCACGCCGCCCTTGCGGCCGAGGCCGGCGCCCATGATCGAGCCGGAGCAGACCTGGGTGGTGGAGAGCGCGAAGCCGATGTGCGAGGAGGCGAGGATGACGGTCGCGGCGCCGGTCTGGGCGGCGAAGCCCTGGGCGGGCTTGATGTCGGTCAGGCCCTTGCCGAGCGTCTGGATGATGCGCCAGCCGCCGAGGTACGTACCGAGCGCGATGGCCAGGCCCGCGGAGACGATGACCCACATGGGCGGGTCGGAGTGCGGGGCGACGACGCCGCCGGCGACCAGCGCGAGGGTGATCACACCCATGGTCTTCTGGGCGTCGTTGGTGCCGTGGGCGAGGGAGACCAGGGCGGCCGAGGCGATCTGCCCGGCGCGGTAGCCCTTGGCGGTCTCCTGCTCGTCGCGGCCCCGGGCGAGGCGGTAGGTGAGCCGGGTCGCGCACCAGGCGGCGATGCCGGCCACCAGCGGCGCGGCGACGGCCGGGATGAGGACCTTCATCACGACCTTGTCGGTGTTGACCGCGTCGAAGCCGACGGCGACGACCGTGGCACCGATCAGGCCGCCGAAGAGGGCGTGCGAGGAGCTGGAGGGAAGGCCCGCGAGCCAGGTCAGCAGGTTCCAGACGATCGCGCCGACGAGCCCGGCGAAGATCACTTCCGGCCTGATGCCCGCGGTCTCGTCGATGATCCCGCCGGAGATCGTCTTGGCGACCTCAACGGACAGGAACGCGCCGACGAGGTTGAGCACGGCCGACATGGCCACGGCCACCTTGGGCTTGAGGGCCCCGGTGGAGATGGTGGTGGCCATGGCGTTGGCCGTGTCGTGGAAGCCGTTCGTAAAGTCGAACACCAAGGCCGTGACGATCACGATCCCGATGAGAAGCGTGATGTTTTCCATTCACCCAGGCAATCAGCTCGATGGTCAGTACGCGGCGACCGTAGGGACTCAGGGTGAACGGAAGGTGAACTGGGCCCAGCCGAACCATTTCGTGAACCGGAGGCGACGACCGATGAGTGCGCACGAAGAGATCAGCGGCAGCGGACGCGACGCGGGCCCGGCGGCCGACGACCCAAGGCGCGCCTGGGCCGAGGTGGTGGCCACGGCCCGCCGCACCACGGCCGACGGGCTGGTCGTCGGCACCTCCGGCAACGTCTCCGCCAGGGTCGGAGACGTGGTGCTCGTCACGCCCAGCGGCGTCCCCTACGACCGTCTGGGCCCCGACGACATCACCGGAGTCGACCTCGCCGGCCGCCAGGTGATCGGCGATCTGACCCCCACCAGCGAGTTGCCCATGCACCTCGCCGTCTACCGCGCCACCGACGCCGCCGCGATCGTGCACACCCACGCCGTGCACGCCACGGCCGTCTCCACCCTCGTCGACGAGGTCCCGCTGATCCACTACATGGCCGCCGCCCTCGGCGGCCCCGTCCGCGTCGCCCCCTACGCCGTCTACGGCAGCGACGAACTGGCCGCCCACGTCCTCGCCGCCCTCGACGGCCGCAGCGGCTGCCTGCTGCGCAACCACGGCACCCTCACCTACGGCGCCACCCTCGAGCAGGCCCTGGACCGCACCGCCCAGCTCGAGTGGATGTGCCGGGTCTGGCTCGCCGCCTCCACCGTCCCCGGCCGCGCCCCGGCCCTGCTCACCCCCGGGCAGCTGGACGAGACGGCGGCCCGGCTGCGCGGCTACGGGCAGCGGGGGGAGTGACCCCGGGCCCCGGCGCGCACGTCCCGCGGGCGCGGCGCGCCGGGCCGCCAACGCCCACTGGCCCCGGCCGGGGCCCGAGCCCACACTGGGGGTGATGGACCCGCGCCGGGCGGCGGCCCTGACCGCCGCCACCGTGATCGGTGCCGGAGCGGCCGCGGTGGCGGCCGGACGGTACGCCGGTGACGCTGCCCTCAAGGCCGGCCCCGGCCGGCCGCCGCCCGGCGAGGCGAGGATCGCCGTCCACGACACCGGCCCGGGCACCGTCACGCTCACCCGCACCCCCGCCGCGCTGCGCCCCGGCACCTACGGCCTGACCGGGCGCGGCGTGCACGCCGTGGTCGGGGGCGTGGTGGCCGACGTCTCGCACCCCCACCACTGCGTCGTACGGCGCCTGGAGCGCGTCGCGCACGGCAGCCCGCGGCAGGGCGACCACGTCTGGCTGACCCCTCGGCTGCACGCGGGCAACCCGCGCGACGCCCTCGGCCTGGACCACGCCGACGTGGACGTGCCCGGCGAGCTGGGGCCGCTGCCCGCCTGGTTCGTGCCCGCCGCCCGCGACACCTGGGTGATCACCGTGCACGGCCTGGGCACCACGCGCGAGCACGCCATGAACCTCCTGCCGTTCCTGCACGCCCAGCGGCTGCCCGTGCTCGCCGTCACCTACCGGGGCGACCCCGGAGCACCCCGGCCGGCGCACGGAATCAGCCACTTCGGTGCGAGGGAGTGGCGGGATCTCGATGCCGCCCTGCGGTACGCCCTGCGCAACGGCGCCCGCCGCGTCGTGCTGCACGGCTGGTCCACCGGCGCCACCATGGCCCTGCTCGCCGCCCAGGAGTCCTCGCTCGGCCGCCATGTCGCCGGCCTGGTGCTGGACTCCCCGGTCCTCGACTGGCCCGCCGCGCTGCGCGCCCTCGCCGCCCACCGCGTCCCGGCGCCACTCATTCCGCTTGCGGTCCGGGCGACCGAGGGCAGGATCGGCCTCGCCCCCGGCAGCCTGCTGGACGCCGCCGACCCGGCCCACGTGTCCGTACCCACCCTCGTGGTGCACGGCACCGACGACCCCCTCGCACCGCTGGAGCACTCCCGCGAACTCGCCGCCGGGCGACCGGAACTGATCACCCTGCGGACCGTCCGCGGAGCCGGCCACGCCGGGTCCTGGAACGTCGATCCGGCGGGCTACGAGGAGACCCTGCGGCGCTTCCTGATCCCCCTGATGTAGCGGGCTCGCGCGGCGCCCGCGCCCTGCCTGCGACTTCCCATCACGGGGTGCGCGCGGCCGGATAGTTGATTCCGATTGGGTTTTCGGAGCGTGAACGGCAAGACTGCTCCTGTGACGTCCCGTACTCCGCGCGACTCCCGGCTCAGACTCGTCCCCCGACAGCCGATCGCCGCCGCCCGCCGGGCCGTGGCGAACCGAGGCTCCCGCCCGGCGCCCCGACCGCCCGCAGGCATCCCGGCCCGGCCGGAACTGTCCCGGCAGGCCAGAGCAGGACTCGCCGGCGCGGTCCGGCTGGCCCGCTGGGCCGCCGACGAGTGCGCCCGCGGCGGCGGGTTGTGCGACGAGACCGTCGACCGGGCCGCCGCGGCACTGGGACTGACGGCCGGCCAGGTGCGCTCCGAGTGGGACCGCGCCCGCCTCGCCGGGCTCCTCGAGCTCCACGACGGCACCGCCCGCCCCGGCTGGCGGCTGCAGGCCTGGGACCGCGACGACAGCGCCGTGCTGCGCGGCTGGGTCGCCCTCTTCGACGCCTGGTCGCTCGCCCACCCCGAGCCCGCCGGCACCGACCCGACCCTCGCCGCCGAGGTCGTCGAGGCCGCCCCCCAGCTGCTGTCCGTCATGCACCTGTCGGCCGGCCCGGTCTCCGTCGCCATGCTGCTCGACCTGCTCCAGCAGCGCGTCGCCGAGATCCGCGCCGAACGCTGCGAGGTCCCCTACGGCACCCAGCCGCCCCCGGCCCCCGCCCCTGCCCCGGTCGCCGGGGACCCGCTCCCCGAGCTGCTCGACTGGGCGCTGCGCGGCCTCGCCTCCGTGGGCGCGCTCGTCATGCGGGGCGACGCCGGGGCGCGCGCCGAGGCCCTGCTCACCCCCCTGGGGAACTGGGCGGTGTGGGTCAAGCTCGAGCAGATCTGCGTCGCCGCGCAGAGCCCCGCCGGCAACATCGAACTGTCCGCCGAGGCCATGCTGCGCGGCTGCGCCGACCTCACCCCCGGACCCGCCCGCGCCGAGTACCGCGCCTGGCTCGCCGCCCGGCCCGTGCGCAGCGCCGTCGCCGAGCTCCTGGAGGCCGCCCGCGCCGACGACGCCATGGTCCGGGGCCTGGCCTTCGAGGCCCTGCGGGCGGTCGGCGCCCCCGCCGAGCCCACCGTGCGGGCGGCGGCCGAGGAGCCGGTGCTGCGCCCGTACGCCCTGCTGTGGCTCGCCGAGCACGAGGGGCACGACCCCGAGGAGGCGGCGGAGGTCCTCACGCGGGAGGAGGCGACGTGGCTGTGGGTGGACACGGCGGCCGCCGTCGCCGACCACGGGGAGAGCCGGCTGCTGGTCCGCCACCTCGACTCCGCCGTCCAGGGCACGGTCCCCGGCCTGCTGGAGGAGGTACGGGCCGTGGGACACCCCCGCACGGTCCAGGTGCTGGTCGCGCTGGCGGCCGCCCACCCCGACCCGGCGCTGGCCAAGGCCGTGCGCCGGGCCGCCTTCCAGGTGCACCGGGGCGGCGCCTGACCGGGGCCGGGTCCTCAGTCGGTGATCTACGGCCCCTTCGGGGCGTACGTGCCGAAGACGCCGCCGCGCCCCCGGGAGCCGATCATCACCAGGCCGTTGCCGTAGACCAGCTCGGCGTGCAGCACGGTGCCGTCCTCGCTCTCGTACAGCGCGGTCCGCACGAAGCCGAAGGCCTCCGTGAGCTGGCGGATCGCCGCCTGCGCGTCGTCGTACAGCAGGGCGGGGGAGACGGCCGGCGAGGCCGTGGAGGTGTCCGTCATGACGCTCGCTCCTCGTGCGCCGGCGGAAGGTGCCGCGACGCCGCGGGTCGCCCCGGGGGCCCGGCACCCCTCCGACCAGGGCTTTCCACCCCGAGTATCGGCGAACCGGGCCCTCCCCGCCCCTTCCGGCGTGCCGGGGGGCGGCGCACGAGGCCAGCGAATCCGCTTGCGCTCCCCCGTTAGACTGGTCCGTATGGCATTCCTCCTCGCGCATTAGACGGCGTCATCGCGACCCCAGTCCGTCCCACCGCCGTCCACTTCGCCCAGGAGTAGAAACCCCCGTGATCACCGCCTCCGGTATCGAGCTGCGCGCCGGCGCACGCGTCCTCATCGAGTCCGCCAGCTTCCGCATCGCCAAGGGCGACCGCGTCGGCCTGGTCGGCCGCAACGGCGCCGGCAAGACCACCCTCACCAAGTGCCTCGCCGGTGAGGGCATCCCCGCCGCGGGCAACATCGCCCGCTCCGGCGAGGTCGGCTACCTCCCGCAGGACCCCCGCACCGGCGACCTCGAGGTCCTCGCCCGCGACCGCATCCTCTCCGCGCGCGGCCTGGACTCCGTCCTGCGCAAGATGCGCGAGAACGAGGACCGGATGGCCAACGGCAAGGGCGCCACCCGCGAGCGCGCGATGAAGAAGTACGAGCGCCTGGAGACGGAGTTCCTCACCAAGGGCGGCTACGCCGCCGAGGCGGAGGCCGCGACCATCGCCGCCAGCCTGGGCCTGCCCGACCGCATCCTGACCCAGCCGCTGCACACCCTCTCCGGCGGCCAGCGCCGCCGCGTCGAGCTGGCCCGGATCCTCTTCTCGGACGCCGACACGCTGCTCCTGGACGAGCCCACCAACCACCTCGACGCCGACTCCATCGCCTGGCTGCGGGACTACCTCAGGACCTACCGCGGCGGCTTCATCGTCATCTCCCACGACGTCGACCTCGTCGAGACCGTCGTCAACAAGGTCTTCTACCTCGACGCCAACCGCTCGACCATCGACGTCTACAACATGGGCTGGAAGCTCTACCAGCAGCAGCGTGAGGCCGACGAGAAGCGCCGCAAGCGCGAGCGCCAGAATGCCGAGAAGAAGGCCGCGGCCCTCAATTCGCAGGCCGACAAGATGCGCGCCAAGGCCACCAAGACCGTCGCCGCGCAGAACATGGCCAAGCGCGCCGAGCGGCTGCTCAAGGGCCTGGACGAGGTCCGCGTCTCCGACAAGGTCGCCAAGCTCCGTTTCCCGGAGCCCGCGCCCTGCGGCAAGACCCCGCTGACGGCGGAGGGCCTGTCGAAGTCCTACGGCTCGCTGGAGATCTTCACCGACGTCGACCTGGCCATCGACAAGGGCTCCCGCGTGGTCATCCTCGGCCTCAACGGCGCCGGCAAGACCACCCTGCTGCGGCTGCTCGCCGGCACGGAGAAGCCCGACACCGGCCAGGTCACCCCCGGCCACGGCCTCAAGCTCGGCTACTACGCCCAGGAGCACGAGACGCTCGACCCGGACCGCACGGTCCTGGAGAACATGCGCTCCTCCGCTCCCGACCTGGACCTCGTCGAGGTCCGCAAGACGCTGGGCTCGTTCCTGTTCTCCGGCGACGACGTCGACAAGCCCGCGGGCGTGCTCTCCGGCGGCGAGAAGACCCGGCTGGCCCTGGCCACGCTGGTGGTCTCCTCCGCCAACGTCCTCCTGCTGGACGAGCCCACCAACAACCTCGACCCCGCCAGCCGCGAGGAGATCCTCGGCGCCCTGCGCACCTACAAGGGCGCGGTCGTGCTGGTGACGCACGACGAGGGCGCCGTGGACGCGCTCGAGCCCGAGCGGATCATCCTGCTGCCCGACGGCGTCGAGGACCTGTGGGGCCCGGACTACGCGGACCTGGTGGCCCTCGCCTGACGGGTCGCACCCCGGCTTCTTGATCAGTGTGATCCGGATCATTCGGCCGACGGGTGATCCATCATCTGAGTGAGGGCGGCTCGTACCCCCGCACCTCCCCGTGCCCCGGCGCACGCGCTGTGCGAGGTGCGGGGCGCCGTTCGCGCCGCGCGGAGGGGTGCCCCGTCTGACCTGCCGCTTCACCTCGCCACCCGGACGGCCGTACGAGCCGGATCGCCTGGAATCGCCTGCTCCGAGGGCCCTCCCGGCCGGAAAACGCGGGATCTCTTTCCCGCGGACTTCGCATCGACCTTGCCGAATGGGTGGCCAGGAGGCCGCCTAGGGGTGATCATGAGAGACAAGAGGCGCATCTCCCATGAGGAGGCACGGGTGGCCGAGACTCTGAAGAAGGGCAGCCGGGTGACCGGCGCCGCGCGCGAAAAGCTCGCGGCAGACCTGAAGAAGAAGTACGACTCCGGTGCGAGTATCAGGGCGCTGGCCGAAGAGACCGGTCGCTCCTATGGCTTCGTGCACCGGATGCTCAGCGAATCCGGCGTGATCCTGCGAGGTCGCGGCGGAGCAACGCGCGGCAAGAAGGCCGCCTCGGCCTGACGCCGCGCACTCCCAGCACAGCAGTCAGGACAGTCCCACCCGGTCGGCCGACCGGCCGACCGGGTGGTTACTGTGCAGTCAACTAACGCGACTGCGGCCGATTCGGAGGCCCCCATGACTGCTCGCAAAACCCTGCTCGACCAGGACGGCGTACAGCTCACCGTCGATGACACGGTTGCCACCGTCACGCTCACCAATCCCGCCAAGCGCAACGCTCAGTCGCCCGCGCTGTGGCGGGCGCTGACCGAAGCGGGCCGGCTGCTGCCGGGTTCCGTGCGGGTGGTGGTGCTCAGGGGAGAGGGCAAGTCCTTCTCCGCGGGCCTCGACCGTCAGGCCTTCACCCCCGAGGGCTTCGACGGCGAGCCCTCCTTCATCGACCTCGCGCGCGGCACGGACGAGGCGCTCGACGCCGAAATCGCCACGTACCAAGAGGCGTTCACCTGGTGGCGGCGCAACGACATCGTCTCCATAGCGGCCGTTCAGGGCCATGCCATCGGCGCCGGCTTCCAGCTCGCACTGGCGTGCGACCTGCGGGTCTGTGCGGACGACGCCCAGTTCGCGATGCGCGAGACCAGCCTGGGCCTGGTGCCCGACCTCGGCGGCACCCAGCCGCTGGTGTCGCTCGTCGGCTACGCCCGCGCACTGGAGATCTGCGCCACCGGACGCTTCGTCTCCGCCGCCGAGGCCGAGCTCACGGGCCTGGCCAACGTGGTTGTGCCCGTCGCCGAACTCTCGGGGGCCGTCGACGACTTGGCCGCCGCCCTGCTGGCCGCCCCGCGCGACGCCGTCATCGAGACCAAGGCCCTGCTGCGCGGCGTGGCCGGCCGCACCTACGACGAGCAGCGCGTCGCCGAGCGCGCCGCCCAGGGCCGCCGCCTGCGCGACCTCGCGGGGCTCGGGGAGTAACGGCCCTAACGGCCCCGGCCGGAGTTCGTCGCCGCCCAGGCGGGGTACGCGGACCCCGCCTATGGTGGCGGTGAGGACCGGAAGAAAGGCGGCCGACGATGGCGGACACCGTGAGCCCGAATCCCCAGACCGGAAAGAGCGGCCCGAGCGGCGGCCAGGGCAAGCAGCCGCAGGTCGCCCCCGCGGACCGCGGCCGCACCACCATCGCCGACGGGGTGGTGGAGAAGATCGCGGGCCTGGCCGCCCGGGAGGTGCTCGGCGTCCATGCCATGGGCGGCGGGCTCGCCCGCACCTTCGGGGCCGTGCGCGACCGTGTCCCCGGCGGCGGCAAGTCCCCCAGCCGGGGCGTGAAGGCCGAGGTCGGCGAGGTCCAGACGGCCCTGGACCTGGAGATCGTCGTGGACTACGGCGTGGCGATCACCGAGGTCGCCCGCGCCGTGCGGGTGAATGTCATCGCGGCGGTGGAGCGCATGACGGGCCTGGAGGTCGTCGAGGTCAACATCGCCGTGACCGACGTGAAGCTGCCGGACGAGGAAGAGGAAGAGCCGGAGCCGAGGATCCACTAGGCCGGACGGACCGGGTGAGGAGCGCACGATGAGCATGGCCACGACCGGGATGATCGCCGGCATGGGCCTGGCGTTCGCCGGGTACTTCGGCGGGTTCGGGGCCTTCCTGCTGGTGGCGGCGCTGGGCGCCATAGGCTTCGTGGCGGGCCGGTTCCTCGACGGGGACCTCGAGCTCGGCGACTTCTTCCGCCCGCGCGACGGGCGCGGGAGGTAGCGCGTGGAGGCGCGAGAGGTGGTGGAGCCCGCCGTGCGCGGCGCGACCCGCATCGCCGACCAGGTCGTCGCCAAGATCGCCATGCAGGCGGCCCGGGAGGCGCTCGGCGCACCCACGCCGGACGGCCACGAGCCCCCGCGCACCTCGGTCTCCGTGCACGACGGCTCCGCACGGGTAAGAGTCTCGGTGGAGCTCGGCTATCCGGCGGACATCGGCGCCCGCTGCCGTGCGGTACGGCAGCGGATCACCGAACGCGTCAGGACACTGGCGGGCATGGAGGTCCCGGAGGTGGTGATCACGGTGGAGCGGCTGCACTCCGCGCACGGCGACCGCTCGGGCGGGGAGCGGGTGCGATGAGCGATCCCGCACCACCGCCGAAGAGCCCCGGCCCCGACGACGGCCCCGCGCACGACGGCGGGGCACACCGCTTCTGGTCGGCCCGCCGGCTGCCCGCCGCACTGGTGGCGGCCGCCGTGCTGGGCGCCGCCGGGGGCCTCCTCTACGACATCGTCTCCGTACGGACCGGCCACCCGGCCATGGGCTGGCGCCGCAACCTGGCCCACGCCCTGGCCACCCGCCACCTCGACGACCCCTTGATCGCCGGCGGCGCGGCCCTGGCGATGCTGCTCGGCCTCTGGCTGATCGTGCTGGCCGCCACCCCGGGCCTGCGCCGGGTGCTGCCGATGGCCCGCACCTCCCCGGACGTACGCGCCGGGCTCGACCGGGCCGCGGCCGCGCTGGTGCTGCGGGACCGGGCCATGGAGGTCGCCGGGGTGCGGTCCGTGCGGGTCGACGTCCGCCGCCGGGTGGTCAGGGTCCGCGCCCAGTCCCACTTCCGGGACCTGGACGAGGTGCGCACGGACGTGAACACCGTGCTGGCCGAGGGCGTCAGAGAGCTGGGCCTGGCCCGCCAGGCGTCGCTGTCCGTGCACGTCCGCCGACCCGCGAAGAGGTGAAGCCCGGTGCTGAGGACCGCCAACCGGATCCTGCTGGGGCTGGCCGGCGTGCTGCTGCTGGCGCTCGGTGCCGCCGTGCTCGCCGGGGCGCTGGACCTGCCCCGGCGCTGGGACGTCACCCTGCCGGCGGCCTGGCCCTTCGCAGGGCCGGACGACGTGCCGCTGAGCGCCGCCCGCCGGCGGGGGTGGGGCCGGCACGGCTGGTGGTGGCCCACGGTCATCGCGGCGCTGGGCGTCGTCGTGGCGCTGTCCCTGGGCTGGCTGCTCGCCCAGGCGCGCCGGCACCGGTTGCGCGAGGTGGGCGTCGACAGCGGCGACGGCGAAACGGTCGTGGTGCGCGGCCACGCCCTTCAGGACGCGCTGGCGGCCGAGGCGGCGGCGCTCGAGGGCGTGGACGACGCCGTGATCACCCTGACCGGGCGGCGCACGGCCCCCCGGGCGCGCATCGGCCTCACCCTCGCCCCGCACGCCCGGCCCGCCGACGCCCTGCGGCGCCTGGACGCCGAGGTCCTGCGGCACGCCCGTACCTCCGCCGGCCTGCTGCGCCTCCCGGCGGAGGTACGGCTGCGGGCGGTGCGCCACCCCGCGCGCCGGGTGGGCTGAGGGCGCGCCCGGGCCGCGATGCCCGGGACGCCCGCCCGCAGCCCCACCCGCCCAGGTGTCCTAGAAGCCGTGCCGGGCGCCGCCGTCGACGGGCAGCATCACGCCCGTCAGGTACGAGGCCGCCGGGGACAGGACGAACGCCGCCGTCCTGCCGAACTCCTCCGGGTTGCCGTAGCGGCCGAGCGGGATGGCCTGCGAGCGGCGGGCCCGCGTCGCCTCGGGGTCGCCGGAGAGCGCGTCGAGTTCGCGCAGCCGGTCGGTGTCGATGCGGCCGGGCAGCAGCCCGACCACGCGGATGCCGCGCGGGCCCAGGTCCACCGACAGCGACTTGGCGAAGCCCGCCAGGCCCGGGCGCAGGCCGTTGGAGATCGCGAGGCCGGGGATCGGCTCGTGGACCGACGCCGACAGCACGAAGCCGATCACGCCGCCCTCGCCGAGCTCCGCGGCCGCGGTGCGGGCCATGCGGACGGCGCCGAGGAAGACGGACTCGAAGGCCGCCTGCCACTGGTCGTCGCCGTTGTCGGCCGCCGAGCCGGGCGGCGGGCCGCCGACGCTGATCAGGACGCCGTCGAAGCGCCCGAAGCGCTCCCGGGCGGTGGCGACGAGGCGCTCGGCCGCCGTGGGGTCGGCGTTGTCGGCGCCCACCCCGACCGCGCGCGGGCCGATCTTCTCGGCCGCCGCGGCCGCGGCGGCGGCGTCCCGCCCGGAGACGACGACGCCGGCCCCTTCGGCCGCCAGCTCACGTGCGGTGGCGAAGCCCAGGCCCCGGCTCGCGCCGGTCACCACGTACGCCCTGTCCTTGAGTCCAAGATCCATAGGGTTAGTGTGCCGTGTCCTCGCCGGCCAGGAGAAGGGCGGTGCCCACGAGTCCGATGTGGCTGAAGGCCTGGGGGAAGTTCCCCAGCTGCCGGCCGGCCCGGGGGTCGTACTCCTCGGCGAGCAGGCCGAGGTCGTTGCGGACGGCGAGCAGCCGCTCGAACATCTCCCGGGCCTCCTTCTCCCGCCCGGTCATGCACAGCGCGTCGGCCAGCCAGAACGAGCAGGCGAGGAACGCGCCCTCGCCGCCCGGCAGCCCGTCCACGGGCGCCTCGTCCGGGGTGTCGTCCAGGCTGTAGCGGCGGATCAACCCGTCGCGCCTCAGCTCCCGCCGCACCGCGTCGACCGTGCCGACGACGCGCGGGTCGTCGGGCGGCAGGAAGCCCACGCGGGGGATGAGCAGGGTGGCCGCGTCCAGGTCGCGCGATCCGTAGTACTGGGTGAAGGTGTTGCGCTCCTTGTCGTAGCCCTTCTCGCAGACCTCGCGGTGGACCTCGTCGCGCATCGCCCGCCAGCCCTCGAGGTCGCCGGGCAGGCGCGGGTCCTGCTCCAGGGTGCGCACCGCCCGGTCGGCGGCCACCCAGGCCATGACCTTGGAGTGCACGAAGTGCCGGCGCGGGCCGCGGATCTCCCACAGGCCCTCGTCCGGCTCGCGCCAGTGGTCCTTGAGGAAGTCCAGGAAGCAGCGCTGGATGTTCCAGGCGTGCGGCCGCCCGCCGCCGAGGCCGCCGCCGCGGGCCGCGTACAGGGAGTCGATGACCTCGCCGTAGACGTCGAGCTGCAGCTGGCCGACCGCCTCGTTGCCGGTGCGCACCGGGGTGGACCGCTCGTATCCCGGCAGCCAGGACAGCTCCCGCTCGGGCAGCCGCCGCTCGCCCGCCAGCCCGTATATCGTCTGCAGGTCGCCGGGGTCGCCGGCGACGGCGCGCAGCAGCCAGTCCCGCCAGGCGGCGGCCTCGTCCTCGTAGCCCAGGGCGAACAGGGAGTTCAGGGTGAGGGTGGAGTCCCGCAGCCAGCAGTAGCGGTAGTCCCAGTTGCGGACGCCGCCGATCTCCTCGGGCAGGGAGGTGGTGGGGGCGGCGACGATGCCGCCGGTGGGGGCGTAGGTGAGGGCCTTGAGGGTGATCAGCGAGCGGACGACGGCCTCCCGGTGCGGCCCCCGGTAGCGGCAGCGCTCGGCCCACTCCCGCCAGTCCTCCAGGCTGTGCCGCAGCGACTCGTGCGGGTCGACGAGCCGGGGGCGGGCCTCGTGGGAGGGGTGCCAGGTGAGGACGAAGGCGACCGTCTCGCCGGCCTCGACGGTGAACTCCGAGCGGGTGCTGAAGTCCTCCCCGTAGGTGCGTACGGGCGGCTCGCTGCGCAGCCAGACCGAGTCGGGCCCGGCGACGGCGACGCGGTGGCCGTCGCTGCGCCGTATCCACGGGACGATGGCGCCGTAGTCGAAGCGCAGCCGCAGCACGCTCCGCATCTCCACGCTGCCGCTGACGCCCTCGACGATGCGTACGAGGTCGGGGGCGCGGTCGCGCTGGGGCATGAAGTCGGTGACCTTGACGGTGCCGTCGTCGGTCTCCCACACGGATTCGAGGACCAGGGAGTCCTCGAGGTAGGCGCGCCGGGTGCAGGCGCCGGCCCCGGCGGGGGCGAGCCGCCAGTGGCCGTTGTCCTCGTCGCCCAGGAGCGCGGCGAAACAGGCGGGGGAGTCGAAGCGGGGCAGGCACAGCCAGTCGACGGAGCCGTCGCGGCCGACCAGGGCGCCGGTCTGCAGATCGCCGATGAGTGCGTAGTCCTCGATGAGTGCCACGCGGGGCGTCTTCCCTGACGGGGCGGCGACTACTCGGGGCCGGAGGCTGTCCGGGCGACGCCGGCGGCGTCCTCGGGAGCACTGCCGGACTCGGGCGCGCGCCCGTCGCCGCCCTCCGCAGTGGCCTCCGCCTCAGCCTCGGCCGCCGCCTCCGCCTCCGCCGCCGCCTCGGCGCGGTCGCGGCGCTCGCGGCGGACCAGGATGAACCAGCCGACGGGCACGAAGGCGGAGAACAGCCACCACTGCACGGCGTAGGCCATGTGCGGGCCGATGCCGCTGTGGTCGGGGGCGGACAGCGGCCGCGGCTGGTTCTTCCCGGCGGGGGAGGTGAGTTCGACGTAGCCGCCGAGCAGGGTGCGGTGCAGCTCCCCGGCGCGCTGCTCGCTGCTGATGAGCATCACCTGGCGCGGTGGCAGGCCCGAGGTGTTCTTGATGCCGCTGGCCGTGGTCTCGTCGGCCCTGAGCCGGCCGGTGACGGTGACCTTGCCGGCCGGGGCGGCGGGCACGTCGGGGAACTTGGTCAGGTCGCCGTTCGCCGGGACCCAGCCACGGTTGACCAGGACGGCCCGGCCGTCCGTCATGACCAGCGGCGTGAGGACGAAGTAGCCCTGGTTGCCGTCGTCGTCGGTGCGCATCCGCACCACGACCTCGCCCTTGGGGTCGTACGTACCGCTTGCGGTGACCGTGCGCCAGACGTCGTCGCGCGCCACCGTGCGCCCGGGCCCGGTGAGCTCGGTCACGGGCACGGGGTCGGCGGCCAGGCTCCGGGCGATCTGATCGTTCCGCGCTACCCGGTGCTCGTGGCGATGCAGCTGCCAGAAGCCCAGTTGGATCATCGCCGGGATGAGGGCGAGCGCCACGAGTGTGGTGATCACCCACTGCCGGGACAGCAGGAAGCGGTACACGCTTTGACGGTACCTGGTGGGGTTCGCCCCCCGGCGGCCGGGTGCCACCGGTGGGCTATGTCGCTTTATGCCTCTTTTGTCGCCGGAGTCACATGCGACAACAGCTGTATGAAGGCTGCCTCGTCGACCACCGGCGTCCCGAACGAGCGGGCCTTGGCGGTCTTGGAGGTGGGCGCCTCCGGATCGTTGGTGACCAGCAGGCTGGTCAGCCGCGAGACGCTCGTGGCCACGTGTAGCCCCGCCTCGACCGCCCGGTCCTCCAGCAGCTCCCGGTCGACGGAGGTGTCGCCCGAGAACGCCACCCGCATGCCCTGCGTGAGCTGGCCGCCCGGTGCGTAGCGCCCCGGGTTGGGGTACGGGCAGGCCGGGCGCTTGCGGCTGGGCCGCCAGGTCCCGGACCGGTAGGACGGCTGATATCCGACCCTGGCCGGGCGGGCCGGGGCCGCCGGCCCGTCGGACCACTCGGTCAGCGGCTGGCAGGCCAGCAGCGGCAGCCGGATCCCCGCCTCGGCCGCCAGCCGCAGGCTCGGCCGGAAGGCCTCGGCCAGCACCCGGGCGTCGTCCAGCGCGTGGTGGGCGCGCTGCTGCACGACGCCGTAGTGCGCGGCGAGCGACTCCAGCTTGTGGTTGGGCAGCGGCAGCCGCAGCTCCTTCGACAGCGCGATGGTGCACAGCCGCTGGCGCACCGGGGCGGTCGCCCGGGCGCGGGCGTACTCACGGGCGATCATCGACCAGTCGAAGGCGGCGTTGTGCGCGACGAGCACCCGCCCGTCCAGGCGCTTGGCGAACTCCTCGGCGATCTCCGGGAAGAGCGGAGCGTCGGCGAGGACCTCGGAGGTCAGCCCGTGGATCCACACCGGGCCGGGATCCCGCTGGGGATTGACCAGCGTGTACCACTGGTCCTCCACCCGGCCGCGGGCGTCCAGCTGGTAGACGGCGGCCGACACTATCCGGTCATCCCGGGCGAGCCCGGTGGTCTCCACGTCGACGACCGCGTATCCCTGCGGATACGCGGCCGGCCACGGGGTGGGCGATGCGGCGTCGGTGCGGTCTTCGAGCATGGTCCAAGAGCTTAAGGGCCCCCGCTGACAACGCCGCAATCCGGCCGGGGACCGGACGGATCCGGACGGGGTGGATCAAGCCAGATCCGTGCGTACGGCCCCCCCCTCGGAACGGCCCGCGCCGCCGCGTGCCGACGCGTCGCGTCCCCGGCCTCTGTCACCCGGACGGTGGACGCCGGTCCACGACGCGCGGCCGCCAGCGAGGCCCGGCGGCCACCGGGACGCGGGCCCGCGACCGCTGTGGGTGGTGTCACCACCGAACCCGGGGTAACGATCTTTGGTACCCGAGGGTAACAACCCCTAGCGGCAGGCCTGTCGGCCCGCTTATGGTGCCGCCATGCCGCACCTTCCCGATGTCGTGTTGTGGTCCGTACCCGCCTTCATCCTGCTCACCGCCCTGGAGTTGGTGAGCTACCGGCTGCACCCCGACGACCGCTCCGAGGGCTACGAGGCCAAGGACGCGGCGACCAGCATCGGCATGGGGCTGGGCAGCCTCCTCTTCGACGCGCTCTGGAAGATCCCGATCGTGGCGATCTACACGGCCGTCTACGAACTCACCCCCCTGCGCGTGCCCGTCCTGTGGTGGACGCTGCCGCTGATGCTCCTCGCGCAGGACTTCTTCTACTACTGGTCGCACCGCGGCCACCACGTCGTCAGGGTCCTGTGGGCCTGCCACGTGGTGCACCACTCCAGCCGCAAGTTCAACCTGACGACGGCCCTGCGCCAGCCGTGGACGTCGCTGACGGTCTGGCCGTTCTACGTGCCGATGATCGCGCTCGGCGTGCACCCGGCGGCGGTGGCCTTCTGCTCGTCGGTCAACCTCGTCTACCAGTTCTGGGTGCACACCGAGCGGGTCGGCACACTGCCCCGGCCCGTGGAGTACGTCCTGAACACCGCCTCCCACCACCGCGTCCACCACGCCTCGCAGGGCGGCTACCTGGACCGCAACTTCGGCGGCATCCTCATCGTCTGGGACCGGATGTTCGGCTCGTTCGTCCCCGAGGGGGAGCGCCCGGTCTACGGGCTGACGAAGAACATCGACACCTACAACCCGCTGCGCGTGGCCACCCACGAGTACGCGGCCATCGCCCGCGACGTCAGGGCGGCGCGCACCTGGCGGGAGCGGGCCGGGCGGGTCTTCCGCGGCCCGGGCTGGCAGCCGCCGTCGGTCTCCCCGCCGCGCGGGGAGGCCCCGGCCGCCCCGGCCGCCGCCACGAGCGGGCGGGCCGCGTGAGAGGGGCCCGCGCGGCCGCGCCGGCCGCGACCGCCGCCGCCCTGGCCGTGGTGGCGGCCGTGCACCTGGGTGCGCTCCTGGCCGGTGCCACGACCGCCGTGCACATCACCAAGCCGGCCCTGATGCCGCTGCTGGCGGCGTACGTCCTGGCGCGCGGCGGCCCGCGGCTGCTCGTGGTGGGCCTGCTCTTCGGGTGCGGGGGCGACACCCTGCTGCAGACCGGCCGGGAGGCCCTCTTCCTGGTGGGAATGGGCTCCTTCGCCGTCGGGCACGTGTGCTACCTCGTGCTGTTCGCCCGGCACGGCGCCGCGTTCACCCGGCACGGCGCCGGCGCGGCCCGTACGTACCGCCTCACGGCCGCCTACGCCGCGGTCTGGGTCTCCGTCCTGGCGCTGCTGTGGGCCGGCCTGGAGGCGGATCTGAGGGTGCCCGTCGCGCTCTACAGCCTGCTGCTGACCGTGATGGCGCTGGGCGCGACGAGGGTGGGGCCGTGGGCCGCGGCGGGCGGGGTGCTGTTCCTGCTGTCGGACACGCTCATCGCCGGCGGCCTGGCCGGCTGGCCGCAGGCGCCGGCACCCCAGTTCTGGATCATGCTCACGTACATCGCCGCGCAGTACCTGGTGGCGCACGGGCTGCTGACCCACCTGCGGACGGGGGAAGAGCAGACGAAAGGGGCCGGGCGGAAGCCGCCCGGCCCCTTCGCCGCTCGTCGCGGACGTCAGTCCTGGACCGCCGACAGGGCGTCGACGATGCCGTAGCCGTAGAAGCTGTTGACGTTCTTGTTGCCGGTGCAGGCGGCCTTCCACTTACCGGTGCCGTCCGGGTCGTACGACGCGGTCGGGCAGCCGGGGTTCTTGGCCTGGGCCTTCAGGAGCCACTGGATCTCCTGCGGGCTGGACTTGGGGTGGGTGCTCTTCAGCAGCGCCGCCACGCCCGCCACGTGCGGTCCGGCCATGGACGTGCCCTGCAGGTAGGCCCAGTCGCCGCCCGGCATGGTGGAGAGGATGCCACCCTCCTTGGCCGGGGCGTCGGGCACCTGCATGGTGTCGCCGCCGGGGGCCGCGACGTCGACGGCCTTCAGGCCGTAGTTGGAGTAGAACGACTTGGCCGACTTCACGCCGGTGGCCGAGACGGTGACGACGCCGGGCAGCTGGGCCGGGACGTCGAGGCAGACCTTGGGGTCGACCGTACGGGCCGGCGGCTTGGAGCCGGTGTCGTTCGGGCTGCCGGTGTCGACGATCTTGTCGGCGGCCAGGTCGAAGTTGTCGTTGCCCGCGGAGGCGACGTTGACGACGCCCTTGCCCTGGGCGTACTGCGCGGCCCGGCCGACCGCGTCGGCTATCGCCTTCTGGTCGGGGTTGTCCGGGCAGTTGAACAGCCACGGGTCGACGTAGTAGCTGTTGTTCGTCACCGAGGCGCCGTGGTCGGCGGCGAAGACGAAGGCGCAGACGACGCTCTCGGCGTAGAAGAAGCTGTCCTTGGGCGTGCTGACCTTGATGCCGGAGACCTTCACGCCAGGGGCGACACCGGCCACGCCGACGCCGTTGCGGGCCGCGGCGATGGTCCCGGCCACGTGCGTGCCGTGGTAGTCGGTCTTCGGGTCGAAGGGACGCCACGCGCCGGGCGTGGTGTCGGCCTTGCCGGAGACGCAGCTGGCGGACTGGTTCGCGGCGAAGTTGGGCGCCAGGTCGGGGTGGGTGTCGTCCACGCCGGTGTCGATGACGGCGACGGTGACGTTCTTGCTGCCCGGGTTGACCTTGGCGGCCTTGTCGGCGCCGATGGCGGGCAGGTCCCACTGCAGGCCCTCGAGCGGCTCCTTGCCGGTGGCGGCCGAGCGCGCGGCGAGGGACTTGGCGCCCTCCTTCGAGAGCTTCAGCTTCTCCGGCTTGCCGTACTGGGTGGTGGCCGCCGCCTTCAGCGGGGCGGTGCGGGTGGCGCCGGCGGACTGCACGCCGGGGACCGCGCGCAGGGCCTTGGCGAACTCCGGGTTCTTGGAGTGCGCGACGACGACGCCGATCTTGTCGTAGGAGACCACGACGGTGCCGCCGGCCTGCTTGACGGCCTTCTTCACCTTGGTCAGAGTGGCGCGGTCGGTCGCGGTGTTGACCACGTACGACAGCAGCGGACCGTCGGTGGTGGTGGCCGCCCGCACGGCGGTGACGTCCTGCGGGGCGGCCGAGGCCGCACCGGGCAGGAAGCCGAGCGAGGCGGTGAGCGCCAGCCCGACGGGGGCCGCCAGCAGGGCGTGCCGGCGTCTGGGACGCAGCTGAGCCATGGGTTCTCCACATCATCCAGGAAGTCCGCCCGGGCGCATGGGCGCGCGTGGGCGGGTACATGACGAGTGAAGCTAGCGCCGATCATGGCCCTGGGCAATGAATTCACCCGGAAATCACATCGGAAGGAATTATTCCGCGCCAGATGTGGGCAGTTGGGGGGTCTTGCGCCCCCTGCGGAACGCTGCTTTCGGGGTAAATTTCAGGGCGAATCTCAAGGTGAATCTCAAGGCAGATCTGAAGGCAGGTCTCAGGGCGAAGTGCCCCCGCCGCGCAGGGTGTCGATGCTCAGCGGCGCCAGTGGCACCCGGGGCCCGTACCAGCGGCCCGGCGCCACGATCGCGGGCGGACGGCCGGTGCCGACGGCCGGCACCGGCGCCGTCAACCTGACGCTCCCGAACGGGCGTCGGTCGCCGGGGGACCGGTCGGGAGGTGGGGCAGCGCTCACACCAGGTCAACGAGGGCGGCGGCGGGCGGTTTTGCCCGGGGCGGCGGCCGCTGCGACATTCGGTGAACCGCCCCCTGTCGCATACTGCGGTGTCGCTCTACGATGCGTGATCCCAGTCACAGGCTCGGCTCGCGCTCCGTATTCACCCGTCAGGAGAGACCGTGGACTCAGAAGAGGCCGTGGGCACCCCACCGACCACAGCCAAGGGCCCGGACGAGCCCGTTCGTCCCGCCGTCCCCGCACAGCCCGACCGTTTCACGGACGTACGGAACAGCGAGGAGTTCGGCGAACTGCGCCGCGCGCACCGCTCCTTCGCCTTCCCGCTCACCGTGGCGTTCATCGCCTGGTACCTGCTCTACGTGCTGCTGTCCAACTACGCGGGCGGCTTCATGGACACCAAGGTGGCCGGCAACATCAACATCGCGTTGGTGTTCGGGCTGGCGCAGTTCCTCACCACCTTCCTGATCGCCTGGTGGTACGCGCGGCACGCCGCGGCGAAGATCGATCCGAAGGCCGAGGCCCTCAAGGCCCGTATGGAGGCGGGGGAATGAGCACCAGCACCACCTTGCTGAGCGCCACGGCGCATCCGCTGGCCGCCGGGGGCGCCGGCGAGCACCGCACTCTGATCATCACCCTGTTCTCGGTCTTCGTCGCCATCACCCTGGGCATCACGGTCTGGGCCGGCCGGCAGACGAAGGACGCCACCGACTTCTACGCCGGCGGCCGCTCGTTCACCGGTTTCCAGAACGGCCTGGCCATCTCCGGCGACTACATGTCCGCCGCGTCCTTCCTCGGGATCGCCGGGGCCATCTCCCTCTTCGGGTACGACGGATTCCTGTACTCCATCGGCTTCCTGGTCGCCTGGCTGGTGGCGCTGCTGCTCGTCGCCGAGCCGCTGCGCAACTCCGGCCGCTTCACCATGGCCGACGTGCTCGCCCACCGCCTCCGCCAGCGGCCCGTGCGCACCGCCGCCGGCACCTCCACCATCGTCGTCTCGATCTTCTACCTGCTCGCCCAGATGGTCGGCGCCGGCGCCCTGGTGGCCCTGCTGCTGGGCGCCACCGGCGAGGGGTCGCGGCGCTGGATCATCGCCCTGGTCGGCCTGGTGATGGTGCTCTACGTGACCATCGGCGGGATGAAGGGCACCACCTGGGTGCAGATCGTCAAGGCGGTGCTGCTCATCGCGGGCACCCTGCTGATCACCGTGCTGGTGCTCAACAAGTTCCACTGGAACCTCTCCACGCTCCTGGGCCGCGCCGCCGAGGCGAGCGGCAAGGGCGGCGCGTTCCTGGAGCCCGGCCTGCAGTACGGCAAGGACGGAACCTCCAAGCTCAACTTCGTCTCGCTCGGCCTGGCGCTCGTCCTGGGCACCGCCGGACTGCCGCACATCCTGATCCGCTTCTACACGGTGCCCACCGCCCAGGCCGCCCGTAAGTCGGTCAACTGGGCGATCGGCATCATCGGCGCCTTCTACCTGATGACCATCGCCCTCGGCTTCGGGGCGGCGGCCCTGGTCGGGCCCAAGGCGATCACGGCCTCCAACGAGTCCGGCAACACCGCGGCCCCGCTGCTCGCCCAGGAGGTCGGCGGCGGCGCCGGATCCACCGGCGGAGCGATTCTGCTCGCCGTGATCTCGGCCGTCGCCTTCGCCACCATCCTCGCCGTGGTCGCGGGCCTGACCCTCGCCTCCTCCGCGTCCTTCGCCCACGACCTGTGGGCCAACGTCATCCGGCGCGGGAAGACGAGTGAGAAGGAGGAGATCCTCACCGCCAAGATCGCCGCCGTCGTCATCGGCGCGATCTCCATCGCGCTGGGCATCTTCGCCCACCGGCTCAACGCCGCCGCCCTGGTGGCCCTCGCCTTCGCCGTCGCGGCCTCGGCCAACCTCCCCACGATCCTCTACAGCCTCTTCTGGAAGCGCTTCACCACCCAGGGCGCGCTGTGGTCGATCTACGGCGGGCTGATCTCCTCGGTCACCCTCGTGATCCTCTCGCCCGTGGTCTCCGGCAACCCCAAGGCGCTCTTCCCGGGCCTCGCCTTCGACTACTTCCCGCTCGGCAACCCCGGGCTGGTCTCCATCCCGCTCGGTTTCCTGCTCGGCTGGGCCGGGTCGCTGCTGTCCCGTCCCGCGCCGGACCAGGAGCGCAAGTACGCCGAACTCGAGGTCCGCTCCCTCACCGGCTACGGCGCGCACTGACCCCTCGCGGACGACCCGTCGCCCGGGCCTTCAACGAAGTGTTGAAGGTCCGGGCGATCGCGTACGCTGCGGAGTTATTGAACGACTGTTCCAGTCCGCGGGAGGGGCCCACACCGTGCTCATCGACACCTACGGGCGCGTCGCCACGGACCTGCGCGTCTCCCTGACCGACCGGTGCAACCTCCGCTGCACCTACTGCATGCCCGAAGAGGGCCTCGCCTGGCTCGCCAAGCCCGACCTGCTCACCGACGACGAGATCGTCCGCCTCGTCTCCGTCGCCGTCACCTCCCTCGGCGTCACCGAGGTCCGCTTCACCGGCGGAGAACCCCTGCTGCGCCCCGGCCTGGTCTCCATCGTCGAGCGCTGCGCCGCCCTCGCCCCCCGCCCCCGGCTGTCGCTGACCACCAACGGCATCGGCCTGGCCCGCACCGCCGGCGCCCTCAAGGCCGCGGGCCTGGACCGGGTCAACGTCTCCCTCGACACCCTGCGCCCCGACGTCTTCGCCACCCTCACCCGCCGCAGGCGCCACCAGGACGTCCTCGACGGCCTGGCCGCCGCCCGCGCCGCCGGGCTGACCCCCGTGAAGGTCAACGCCGTGCTGATGCCCGGCCACAACGACGACGAGGCGCCGGACCTGCTCGCCTGGGCGCTGGAGAACGACTACGAACTGCGCTTCATCGAGCAGATGCCGCTCGACGCCCAGCACGGCTGGACGCGCGACGGCATGATCACCGCCGATGAGATCCTGGCGAGCCTGCGCACCCGCTTCGCCCTCACCCCCGAGGGCGACGCCGCCCGCGGCTCCGCCCCCGCCGAGCGCTGGCTCGTCGACGGCGGCCCCGGGCGCGTCGGCGTCATCGGCTCGGTCACCCGGCCCTTCTGCGGGGCGTGCGACCGCACCCGGCTGACGGCGGACGGCCAGGTGCGCACCTGCCTCTTCGCCCGCGAGGAGTCCGACCTGCGCGGCGCGCTCCGCGCGGGCGCGCCGGACGAGGAGATCGCGGACCTGTGGCGGACGGCCATGTGGGGCAAGAAGGCCGGCTCGGGCCTGGACGACCCCGCCTTCCTCCAGCCGAGCCGGCCCATGTCGGCGATCGGCGGCTGAGCCCGTATCGGCGATCGGTGGCGAGCCGCGTATCGATGATCGGCGGCTGAGGTCCGCGGGCCACGCACCGGCTGTCAGCCGCTGCGGTTCTCCCACTCCTCGAGCGTCACCACGTCCTTGAGGAAACCGCGCAGCGCCAGGAAGTTGGACAGGTGCTCACGGTGTTCGTCGCACGCGAGCCACGTCTTGCGCCGCTCGGGCGTGTGCAGCTTGGGGTTGTTCCACGCGAGCACCCACACCGCTGCGGCACGGCAGCCCTTGGCGGAGCAGATCACGGCGGTTTCGGGGGAGTTCACACCGTAAACCTTACGTGGACACGGCGACGCCGGGCAGCCACGGGGGGAGCCGCCCGGCGTCGGTCTGTCGCTCCGACGGGGGATGCGGAGCGCCTACGAAGTATGTCACGGGGGGCCCGGCCGGGGGCACCGATCCACATGATTGATCTGAGGTTTTCTTGAGCTTGTCACACCGCTCGTGAGGCATCCGCCCGGAAGCGGAGGCTCACTGCTTGTCGGGTCCTTGATCAGGTCCGGGGGAGCGATCGGCTTCCGGGACGGATTCCGCCCCGGCCGCCGGGGAGCCCGCCGTCAGCACCGGCCTGGTGGGCGCCGGAACGAACGTACCCGGCAGTGAAGGGGCGTTCTCCCGGCCCGCGTTGGCTATCACGACGGCCACGTACGGCAGCGCCGCGCCCAGGATCAGGGTGCCCACCGCCACGTAGCGCTCGATGTTCCACAGGATCACGGTCAGCACCACCGAGAGCGTGCGGATGCCCATGGAGATCACATAGCGTCGCTGCCGCCCGCGGACGTCCTCCGCCAGGCCCTGACGGGCTCCGGTGATCCGGAAGACCTCGTTACCGCCCAGCTTCCGCATCACGTTCCACCACCCGACTGCCGCGCCGACGCCCCTCGGGCTTCTACGCATCCCACGTTACGCCGCGCCCGGTCCCCGGACGAGACCGGGTCGTCCACCCGGTGGCTTGCCCGAAGGCGCCCGACGTGCGCTCACGGCGTACGGACGACTCCGGCGTGCGCCGTAGGAGCGGCCGACCCACAATGGCGGAGCACGCCACATCGCCAAGAACGAGGAGGCGGCATGGACTGGCTGTGGGCAATCATCGTCGGCCTGGTCCTGGGCCTGATCGCCAAGGCGATCATCCCGGGCAAGCAGCAGATCCCGCTCTGGCTCACGCTCCTCTGCGGCCTGGCCGGCAGCCTGCTCGGCAACTGGGCCGCCGGCGCGCTGGGCGTCGAGCACACCAAGGGCATCGACTGGATCCGGCACGCGCTGCAGCTCATCGGCGCGATCATCATGGTCGCCCTCGGCAACCGGCTGTGGGTGGCCACCCGGGGCAAGAAGCACCGCGTCGGCTGACCCACGCCATCCCATGAGGCGGTCGCGAAACGAGGCGGCCGGTGCGCGATGCGCGCACCGGCCGCCTCGGAGTTCCGGCGGAAGGATTCCGGCGGAAAAGCGGGGGACTACAGCCCGCGCAGCTCCGCGATCTTGCGGCCGGCCTTGAGGTAGACCCCGCTCACCGCGCGACCGGCCAGCAGCTCACGGGCCACCTCGCCCAGCGGCCGGATGGCGTCGGCCTCCGCCAGCACCACGGCCTCCTGAGCGCCGTCGGCCTCCAGGACCAGCCGCAGACCGTTCTGCTTGGCGACCCGGCGGGCGGCCGAGGCGCTCGGCTGGAAGCCCAGCACCTTGCTGAGCACGGCCGTGGCCGGCTCCTCGCCGTGCTCGGCCAGGTCCACCACCGGCGTCTCGACGTCGGTGAAGCTCTTCTTCGAGAACTGCGCGATGAACCCCGCACGCGCCGCCATCGCCGCCTCCAGGCCGTACAGCGCGGCCACGACCTCGCCCGCCAGGACCTTCTTCAGGTCCATCGGGTGCAGCGACTTCTCCTCGACGCGGGAGAGCACGAGCGCGATCTCCGCGTCCGTCCACTCCGTCCAGGCCTTGAGGTACGGCTCCATCAGCCGGTCCGGCACCGACATGATCTTGCCGAAGACGTCGTCGGCGGGCGCGGTCAGCCCCACGTAGTTGCCCTTGGACTTGGACATCTTCGCGCCGGTGCCGTCCGTGCCCTCGATCAGCGGCATGGTGACGACGAGCTGCGGCTTCTGGCCCTTGAGCTCCATCAGCTTGCGGCCCATCTGCAGGTTCAGCAGCTGGTCCGCGCCGCCCAGCTCGACGTCGCAGTTCAGCGCCACCGAGTCCAGGCCCTGCGCGATCGGGTAGAGCAGCTCCGACATCGTCAGGCCCGAGCCGGACGCCAGGCGGGTGCGGAAGTCCTCGCGCTGCAGCAGCTGCGAGACCGGCACCTGGGAGAGCAGACCGAGCAGCTCCGGGAAGGTGTACGGGGCCAGCCACTCGCTGTTCTGGACGAACGAGACCTTCTCGAAGTCGAAGAACGGCCGCACCTGCTCGCGGTAGCCCGCGAGGTTGGCGGCGATGTCCTCGTCGGTCAGCGGCGGGCGCTCCGCCGTCCGGCCCGTCGGGTCACCGATCTTGGCGGTGAAGTCGCCGATGAGCAGGCTGACGTCATGGCCCATCCGCTGGAAGCGGCTGAGGATGATCACCGGCACCGCGTGGCCGAGGTGGACGTCGGCGGCCGTGGGGTCGATGCCCAGCTTGATGGCCAGGCCCCTGCCCTCGGCCCGGCGCAGCTCGATCCGCTCGGCCAGCTTGGCCACACCGGGCAGCACCTCGACCGTACGGGAGGCGATGAGCTCGGCCTGGTCCTTCGCCGACAGATCCGTCAGGTCCAGATAGCGCCTCGCCTTCGTCTCCGTGAGCAGCTGCTCCACGGTGGAGTCGGTGGAGAGGTCCTGCGCCAGCAGGGCGCTGGCGCGCGCGACGGAGTCGCCGAGGCGTGTCATCGTGGCGTTCCTGTAGGGGTTGTCGGACAAAGGACAGGTCGAGTCTATTTGCTCGGCGGAGTTCCTTCCGCGCCGGTCACACGCCCCGGCTGACCGAGCTCATGTTGAAGTCGGGGATCCGCAGGGCCGGCATGGCCGCCCGGGTGAAGTAGTCCCCCCACTCGCGCGGCAGCGTCGGCTCGGTGCGGCCCGCCTCGGTGGCCCGGGAGAGCAGCGAGACCGGGGACTCGTTGAAGCGGAAGTTGTTCACCTCGCCGACGACCTCCCCCTTCTCCACCAGGTACACCCCGTCCCGGGTCAGCCCGGTCAGCAGCAGCGACGCCGGGTCCACCTCGCGGATGTACCACAGGCACGTCAGCAGCAGGGCCGGCCCGTCGTGGCCGCTCGCGGCGACCATCTCCTCCAGCGACCGGCTTCCGCCGCCGTCCAGGATCAGGTTGTCGGTGTACGGGGTCATCGGCAGGCCCGTCAGCCCCGCGCTGTGCCGCGTGGTCAGCAGGTGCTCGAGCACGCCCTCGCGGATCCACTCGGTGGCCGCGATCGGCAGGCCGTTGTCGAAGACCGACGCGTCGTCGCCCGAGCTGCCCGCGAGCACGAACGGCGCGCACTCCAGGCCCGGCGCGTGCGGGTCGCTGCGCAGCGACAGCGGCAGGCCCGAGAGCTTCTCGCCGATCCGGGTGCCGCCGCCGGCCCGGGAGAAGACCGTGCGGCCCTCGGCCGCGTCCCGCGCCGTGGCCGACCACTGCTGGTACACCAGCAGGTCCGCCACGGCCGTCGGGGGCAGCAGCGTCTCGTAGCGCCCGGCGGGCAGCTCGAGCCTGCGGGCCGCCCACGCGAGCCGCTCGGCGAGCTCGGCGTCCAGCGCGCCGGGGTCCACGTCGGTGAAGTCCCGGGTGGCCCGCCCCGCCCACGCCGAGCGGGTGCGGTCCGGCGTCTTGGCGTTCATCTCCAGGGCGCCGGTGGGCTGGTCGTGGCGCAGCCGCAGTCCCGCCGAGGTGCCCAGGTAGGCGGACTCCATCTCGTGGCGGGCGAAGCCGTACAGCTCCCGGCCCTGGGAACGGGCCCGGGCGAAGGCCTCGCCGAGGGCCGGCGCGAAGGCGTCGAAGACGGCCGAGGAGGTCTCGGCGGGCGCGTCGGTGAAGCCGGGGGAGTGCGGCACGCCCGTCACCAGCGGCTGGGCGTCCTCCGCGGGCCCCGCCTCGCGGGCCGCCGCCTCCGCCGCCCGGACCAGCGGCTCCAGCTCGTCCATGGTGACGGCGGTCCGGGAGACCACGCCGGACGCCGTGCCCTCGGCCCCGTCCACGGTCGCCACGACGGTGACGCTCCGGCCGCGGGTGACGCCGTTGGTGGTCAGCGCGTTGCCGGCCCAGCGCAGGTTGGCAGTGGACTCCTCGCGAGCGATCACGACGCAGCCGTCGGCACGCGAGAGCTCCAGGACGCGCTCGACGATCTCGTGGGGCTTGGTGTTGCGCGGGCTCACTGACCGGCCTCCTGAGTCGTGTTCAAGATGTTGACGCCCTCGAAGAGGGCCGAGGGACAGCCGTGCGAGACCGCCGCGACCTGCCCCGGCTGGGCCTTGCCGCAGTTGAAGGCACCACCCAGGACATACGTCTGCGGGCCGCCCACGGCCTTCATGGAGCCCCAGAAGTCCGTCGTCGTCGCCTGGTAGGCCACATCGCGCAGCTGCCCGGCCAGCCGGCCGTTCCTGATCCTGAAGAAGCGCTGACCCGTAAATTGAAAGTTGTACCGCTGCATGTCGATGGACCACGAGCGGTCGCCCACGACGTAGATGCCGTTCTTCACGCCGGAGACGAGCTCCTCGGTCGACGGCCCGTCCGCCGCCGGCCGCAGCGAGACGTTGGCCATCCGCTGCACCGGCACGTGCGAGGGCGAGTCGGCGTACGCGCAGCCGTTGGACCGGCCCTGTCCGGTCAGCCGGGCGATGCGGCGGTCCGTCTGATAGCCCACCAGGACGCCGTCCCTGACCAGGTCCCAGGACTGGGCGGCCACGCCCTCGTCGTCGTACCCGATCGTCGCCAGGCCGTGCTCGGCGGTGCGGTCGCCGGTGACGTTCATGATGGGCGAGCCGTACTGCAGCGTGCCCAGCAGGTCGGGGGTGGCGAAGGAGGTGCCGGCGTAGGCGGCCTCGTAGCCGAGCGCCCGGTCCAGCTCGGTGGCGTGCCCGATGGACTCGTGGATCGTCAGCCACAGGTTGGACGGGTCGACCACCAGATCGTACGTGCCCGCCTCGACGCTCGGCGCCCGCATCTTCTCGGCCAGCAGCTCCGGCATCTCCGCCAGTTCGGCGTCCCAGTCCCAGCCGCCCGCGCCGGTCATGTACTCCCAGCCGCGCCCCGTGGGCGGGGCGAGGGTGCGCATCGAATCGAAGTCGCCGGTGGCCGGGTCCACGGCCACGGCGGTCAGCTGCGGGTGCAGCCGCACGCGCTGCTGGGTGGTGGTCGTGCCGGCCGTGTCCGCGTAGAACTTGTTCTCGTGCACGGTCGTCAGAGTGGCGTCCGCGTGGTCCACCCCGTCCGCCGCCAGCAGCCGCTCGCTCCACTGGGTGAGCAGCCCGGTCTTCTCGGAGTCCGGCACCCGGAAGGGATCGATGTCATAGGAGGAGACCCAGGTGCGCTCCGCGTGCACCGGCTCGTCCGCCAGCTCCACCCGCTCGTCGGACCCGGCGGCCGCGATCACCTTGGCCGACAGCTTGGCCATGGCCACCGCCTGCGAGGCCACCCGGGCCGCGGCGTCCATGGACAGATCGACGCCGGCCGCGAACCCCCACGAGCCCTCGTGCACCACACGCACCGCATAGCCCAGGTCGGTGTCGTCCGACGAACCCGCCGGCCGGGCGTCCCGCAGCCGCCACGACGCGCTGCGCACCCGCTCGAAGCGGAACTCCGCGTGCGAGGCCCCCAACGCGCGGGCGCGCGCGAGAGCGGCGTCTGCCAGCGGCCGCAGCGGCAGCGCCAGGAATGACGGATCGATCTCATGCGGCACGGTCCACTCTCCTTCTCGTATGTGACGGAAGTGAACCATGGCCGTGACCGCCGGACCTCGGTTCTGTAGAGATCCAACAGTGACCGCCGGTCCCCCCTGTCGCAGGTCGATTGCCGCTTTGGTGACGTCTACCGATACGTTCGGTGTAGTCCAGCACTACCTATGGATACGTAAACGGAAGGGTGATCCTGTGAGCCGCTCGGTTCTCGTCACCGGAGGAAACCGGGGCATCGGCCTCGCCATCGCGCGCGCCTTCGCCGATGCGGGGGACAAGGTCGCCTTCACCTACCGCTCGGGGGAGCCGCCCACCGAGCTCCTGGACCTGGGGTGCCTCGCCGTCAAGTGCGACATCACCGACCCGGAGCAGGTCGAGCAGGCCTACAAGGAGATCGAGGAGAAGCAGGGCGCGGTCGAGGTGCTGGTGGCCAACGCCGGCGTCACCCGCGACCAGCTGCTGCTGCGCATGTCCGAGGAGGACTTCACCTCCGTGGTGGAGACCAACCTGACCGGCACGTTCCGCGTGGTCAAGCGTGCCTCGAAGGGCATGCTGCGCGCCCGCAAGGGCCGCGTCGTGCTGATCTCGTCCGTCGTGGGCCTGATGGGCTCGGCGGGCCAGGCGAACTACGCCGCCTCCAAGGCCGGACTGGTCGGCTTCGCCCGCTCGCTCTCCCGTGAGCTGGGCTCCCGCAACATCACCGTCAACGTCGTGGCGCCCGGTTTCGTGGACACCGACATGACCCGCGTGCTCAGCGACGAGCAGCGCGCCGGCATCGTCGCCAACGTCCCGCTGGGCCGCTACGCGCAGCCCGAGGAGATCGCCGCCTCGGTCCGCTTCCTCGCCTCCGAGGACGCCGCATACATCACCGGAGCCGTCGTTCCCGTCGACGGCGGATTGGGCATGGGTCACTGACCGACATGAGTGGAATCCTCGCAGGCAAGCGCATCCTCGTCACGGGTGTCCTCACCGAGTCCTCGATCGCCTTCCAGGCCGCCAAGGTCGCCCAGAACGAGGGCGCCGAGGTCATCCTGACCGGCTTCGGCCGCCTTTCCCTCGTCGAGCGCATCGCCAAGCGGCTGCCCAAGCCGGCCCCGGTCATCGAGCTGGACGTCAGCAACCAGGAGCACCTCGACGGCCTGGCCGACAAGGTCCGCGAGCACATCGGCGACGACGTGCCCCTCGACGGCGTCGTGCACTCCATCGCCTTCGGCCCGCAGGGCGCCTTCAACTTCCTCGAGGGCACCTGGGAGGACGTCTCGACGGCCGTTCAGGTCTCGGCGTACTCCTACAAGTCGCTGTCGATGGCCCTGCTGCCGCTGATGCGCGAGGGCGCCTCGATCGTGGGTCTGACCTTCGACGCGCAGATCGCCTGGCCGAAGTACGACTGGATGGGTGTGGCCAAGGCCGCCCTGGAGTCCACCAACCGCTACCTCGCGCGCGATCTGGGCCCCAGGGGCATCCGCTGCAACCTGGTCTCGGCCGGCCCCATCAAGTCGATGGCCGCCAAGTCCATCCCGGGCTTCGAGGAGCTCGCGGACGTGTGGAACCACCGCGCCCCCATCGGCTGGGACCTCGCCGACCCCGAGCCGGCCGGCCGCGGCGTCGTCGGTCTGCTGTCGGACTTCTTCCCCCGCACCACGGGCGAGATCGTCCACGTCGACGGCGGCGTGCACATGATGGGCGCCTAGCACCCCACTCGCCGGACGGAGTCCGGCGCAGCCGTCCGAAGCCTGTGAGGCCCCCAGGGGCCGATCAGTGCGAGGGCGGCGTGCGGAAACGGTCGGCGGCGTGCACATGATGGGCGCCTGACGCTCGTCACGCATCCTCAAGCGGACGCCTGACGCCCGCAGCGCGTTCGTGATGCCCGTCCCGGCACCCGCCGGGGCGGGCATCACGCGTTCCCCGGGTCGTGCGCGGCGGCCCGCGCCCGCACACTGGGGGCAGGGAGGAGGTGGCAGGTGATGCGCTTCCCGATATGCGGCGCGGCGGCGCTGCTCCTGGCGACCGCCGCCCTGTCCGGTGCCCAGGCGACGGCCGCCGGGCACGGAGGACACGCCTCCCGCGCGCCGGAGCCGCGGCGCGAGGCGGAGTGCCACACCCGGGTGCTGGGCTCCCACGCCCGGTCCGACTGCTTCAACGGCGACTCGCGACCCGACCGCGTCCAGCTGCACGTGATGTGCGCCCGGTGGTGGGATCCGGCCATGGACACCGCCCCGGTCACGGTCGGCCCGGCCGGCCATGTCACCCTCACCCAGCGCTGCTGGCTGGAGGTCCGCAAGGCGTGGGTGACCCATACGCCCGGCTGACGGCCGCCGGGGGCGGGGTGGGAGACTGTGTCCCATGCCCGTACTCGACGAGAACCCCAAGAACGGCCAGAAGGCCCTGCTGACCATCCTCGGCGCGATGCTCGGCATCACCGTCGTCATCGCCGTCATCGCGACGATCGCCTCCCCCTGAGCCGGTGAGCGCCTCCCCCTGAGCCGGGGCGTCGCCTCGCGCCCTGAGCCGGGCCTCCGGATCGCGCCGCCCCTAGGGGATGGTGGGGCCAGCCCCACCATCCCCTAGGGGGTCAGGGTCAGGGAGGAGTGGGTGGGTTGCCGGATGGGCGCCGGCCCTCGCTCTCCGTAGGTTCGTAGTACACCGCGACGCGGCGGTGCACCGACCCTCGGAGGCGATCCCCATGTCCGCCGGCAGGCAGGTTCCCGTTCCCGCCAGCACACGGCCCGGACAGCAGACCAGGCTGCCGTGGTGGGCCCTGCTGCTTCCCGCCCTCGCGTTCGTGGCCCTCTTCTCCCTGCTGTCCACGCCCGCCGCGGCGGCCGGCGGCACCGAGCCGGGCGGGAGCACGCTGGCGCGCGTGGTGCGGTTCGTCGAGTACTCCGCCGGGCACTGGGCGCCGTGAGCGTCGTGCGCCGGGGCGCCACCCGGCGGGGTCAAGCCTGCCAACACCCCGCGCCTCGCCATGGGTTTCGTGCGAAGCTGGACGACATGAGCTCCTCCGACACCCGCAGGATTGTCATCCTCCGGCACGCCAAGGCCGAATGGTCCGACGGCGACGACCACGAACGCCCCCTCGCCGAGCGCGGCCGCAAGGACGCCCCCGTCGCCGGCCGCTGGCTCGCCGGGTCCGGCATCACGCCCGACCTGGCCATGTGCTCCACCTCCGCCCGCACCCGCGAGACCTGGAAGCTCGCCGTCCATGAGCTGCCGGAGCGCCCGCGGACGGTCTACGAGGACCGGATGTACGAAGCCTCCCTCGGCGAGCTGATCGCGCTGCTCAACGAGGTCTCCGACGAGGTGAACGACCTGGTGCTCATCGGTCACAACCCCGGCATGCACGGCCTGGCCGACGCCCTGGCCGGCGAGTCGGAAGGCGACCTGCTGGCCCGGATGAACCGTTCCGGCTTCCCCACCGCCGCGATCGCGGTGCTCACCTTCAGCGGTTCCTGGAAGGACGTCGAGCACGGCGTGGGCCGGCTGATCGCCTTTTGGTCCCCGCACGCCTGACCGGCGCGCGAGCCGCTGGGGCGGCCACCGGGGCGGGCGGCCTCACTCGTGGGTGTTGGCCGCCTCGACCTCTTCCCGGGTGACGCCCAGCAGATAGAGCACCGTGTCCAGGAACGGCACGTTCACCGCGGTGTGGGCTGCCTCGCGGACCACGGGCTTGGCGTTGAACGCCACGCCCAGGCCCGCCGCGTTGAGCATGTCGAGGTCGTTGGCGCCGTCCCCGACCGCCACCGTCTGGGACAGCGGCACCCCGGCCTCGGCCGCGAAGCGGCGCAGCAGCCGGGCCTTGCCCGCCCGGTCCACGATCTCCCCGGTGACCCGGCCGGTCAGCTTCCCGTCGACGATCTCCAGCGTGTTGGCGGAGGCGAAGTCCAGGCCCAGCCGCTCCCGCAGGTCGTCGGTGACCTGGGTGAAGCCGCCGGAGACCACCCCGACCTGGAAGCCCAGCCGCTTGAGGGTCTTGATCAGGGTGCGGGCGCCCGGCGTGAGCCGCACCTCGGCCCGCACCTTCTCCACCACCGACGCGTCCAGCCCCGCCAGCAGCGCCACCCGCGCGTGGAGGGACTGCTCGAAGTCCAGTTCGCCGCGCATCGCCCGCGCGGTCACCTCGGCCACCTCCGCCTCACAGCCCGCGTGGGCCGCGAACAGCTCGATGACCTCGTCCTGGATGAGCGTGGAGTCCACGTCCATCACCACCAGCCGCTGCGCCCGGCGCTGCAGGCCGGCCGCCACGACCGCCACGTCCACGCCCAGCGCCGCGGATTCGATGGCCAGCGCGGTGCGCAGCTTCTCCGTGTCCGCGCCCGAGACCGCGAACTCCACGGCCGTGACGGGGTACTTGGCGAGGCGGAAGATACGGTCGATGTTGCCGCCGGTGTCGGTGATGGCGGCGGCGATGGCGGCCGTCGACTCGGCGGTGAGGGGGTGGCCGAGCACGGTGACGTGCGAACGGCCGGTGCCACGGGGGCGGTTGTCGCCCCGGCCGGAGATGATCTCGGTCTGCAGGCGCATCGACTCCGCCCAGCTGTGCACGGTCGCCCGCAGCGAACCCTCGGTCGACGCACCCCCCAAGGGGGCGGTGACCAGCGCGCACAGGGTGATCCGGCCCCGCGTGACGACCTGCTCGATGTCTATGACGTCCACGGCGTAGGCGGCGAGGGTGTCGAAGAGCCCGGCGGTGATGCCCGGCCGGTCCTTACCGAAGATCTTGACGAGCAGGGTCGGGTCGTCTTCGCCGGTGACGGCGGTGGCAGGCGAGGTCTGCGATGCGCTCATGGTGGTTCCTACCGTATCCGTCCCCGCACCGGATCCGCACAGGTGTCCCGGTCGGCGGACGGCCCCGCCCCGGCCCCACCCCTATCCGCGCCCCCGTGGCGGAGGCGGCTCGTCCGGCGGGGGCACGGGCGAGGCCCCGTAGCGGTAGCCCGGCTGCCGGGGCGGGCGGGGCGGAGGACGCAGCGGCGAGCGGCTCGTCTGGGTGGGTGCGCTGTACGGGTCGTCCCCGGCTGCCGCAGGTAGGGATTGGTCTCCGGCCGCGCGGGCCGGTAGCCCGACGACGGGTTGTACGGCCCCGGCAGATACGCCGGATCGGGGTACGCCCCGCCCCCGGCGGCCACCGTCGCGCGCGCGAGCGGTGCCGCCCTGCGGCCCGCCGCCCCCGTCGCGTACGCCAGCAGCCCCCGGCCACCCCCGCCACCAACCCCCACACCGCGCCCAGCGCCGCGGCCGCCGGCGCGCTCCCGCTCAGCTCCAGGCCGGCCCCCATCGCGTCGATGCCCAGCACCGACAGGCTCGCGTCCGCCTTCACCCGCGTCGCCAGCACCAGCAGCGGCAGCGCCACCGCGGTGACCGCGCCCAGCGTCACCCCGCACCGCGCGGAGAAGCCCACCGCGCCCGCGTCGCCCCGGGGCGTACGGGCCGCCGTGAGCACCCCGGCCGTCAGCATCAGCAGCCCGCAGCCCATGGGCAGCAGCCACACGCCCTGCTCGAGCTCGGCGAGGCGGGCCACCGAGACGTCCTGCCCGGTCCGCATCCGCAGCAGGTCGTCCAGGGGGTGGGGCAGCATCTGCAGCAGCGACCCGCTCGCCATCCCCCGCAGGGGCACGAACAGCCCCAGCGGCACCCCCAGCCACACCCCGTTGGGCGCCCCGAGCAGCGCGGCGCCGGCCACCCGGCCGGGGTGGCCGTCGCCCGAGGCGGCGGCCACCGCGGCCGCCAGCCCCGCCACGACCGCCAGCACCAGCACCGCCCGCAGCGCCGAGGCCGCCGGGCGGACGCCGCGGTGCAGCGCCTCCCAGCCGCGTGGCAGCGGGGCCCGGCGGGCCGAGAGCAACGTGATCAGCAGCACACCCAGCACCCACGCCAGCCCGCCCAGCAACGAGGGGCCGGTGCGGACGGAGAAGCCGACGGAGGCCTTGGCGTCGGCGAGGTCCCGCAGGCGGTCGGTGAGACCGCCGCCGATGTCCCCGATGTCGCCGAGGCCCGGAATCTCCAGGCCCGGCCCGCCGCCGGACGCGCCCGGCAGGCCCAGCGCACCCCCGTCGAAGGTGACGGTGGAGGAGCCCGCCCAGGCGAGGGTGCCCAGAATGAGGAGGAAAAGGACGACGACCGCCCCCGCCCGGGCCGCGAGCTCCGCGCCGCCCACGCTCGGGCCCAGGGCGCGCAGCGACCGGGCGAAGACCCAGCCGAGCAGCAGCGCCCCCACCAGCGCGACGCCCAATGGCGCGATGTCGATGGTGGTGTGCGCCCCCGCGCCCGTCAGGCCGAATGCTTCGACCGAGCCCGAGGGGGTGACCGATCCGCCGACCGCCAGGACCACCACGGCGGCCGTCATCGGGCCCAGGGAACCGGCGGCGTCCGCCCCCAGCAGATGCAGCCCCAGCGCGGCCACCCCGGCCATCGCGAGGAACGCCCAGCTCGCCGCTGCGATCGCGGTCAGGAGCAGATCCGCGCCCCGCGCCGCGCGGCTGCCACCGGTCATGGTCATCACGGCCCCCCGGTCCATACCAGATGCCCCGGATGTTCATGATCCGTGCGTATCCATCGCATCCATGGGCGGTTACTACTGTCAGGGCCTGTTTCGCATCGGTCAACGGCGCCTGTTACAGGGCCGGTACACGGTCGCGCCACTCCCGACTTTCGGTTGAGGGACTGCGCCTGAAATAGTTCCTCCCGATGTTCGCCATCCCTAGACTCCCCCGTGCAGGGGGCTCATCGGGGGACAAGTAGTGGGGCATGGAGTGCCGGAACTCGTACTGGAATTGAATGGACAGACCTGGGCATTGGACCCGTCCCGGTCATACACCCTCGGACGCGATCCGCAGGGTGACTTGGTGCTGGAGGACGCCCGGGTCTCATGGCGGCACGCCACCGTCCGCTGGGGCGGACACGGCTGGATCATCGAGGACCACGGCAGCACCAACGGCACCTTCGTGCAGGGGCAGCGGATCGGTCAGACCGAGATCGGTCCCGGCTCCGCCGTGCACCTCGGCAACGCGACGGACGGCCCGCGGCTGAACTTCTCCGGTGCTCCCGGGGCCCCGGCCGCCGACCTGTACAACGCGCACACCGCCATGGCCACGCCCGTGCAGCAGCACGGACAGCAGCCCCCGCAGCAGTACCAGCAGCCGGGCCAGCCGTCCGGCGGCCAGGGATGGCCCGGACAGCAGTACCAGCAGCCCCAGCAGCAGGGCTGGCAGCAGCCCCAGCAGCAGGCGTACGTCCCGCAGCAGGCCCAGGCCGCGCAGCCGCCCGCCGGCGGCGCCGCGGGAGCCCCGCCCGTCTACGGCGACCGCAGCCCGACCAGCTTCCACCAGATGGCCGTCGGCCGCGTGATGCGCATCGGTCGTGCCCTGGACAACGAGCTGGTCGTCTCCGACCTCCAGGTCTCCCGGCACCACGCCGAGTTCCGGGCCACCGCCGGCGGCTTCGAGATCGTCGACCTCGGCAGCCACAACGGCACCTACGTCAACGGTCAGCCGGTCCGCCAGCAGATCATCGGCCCCAACGACATCGTCGGTGTCGGTCACTCGACCTTCCGGCTGGTCGGCGACCGGCTCGAGGAGTTCGTCGACACCGGTGACGTCTCCTTCTCCGCCCGCCACCTGACGGTCACGGTCGACGGCGGCAAGCAGATCCTCAAGGACGTCTCCTTCGGCGTCCCCGAGAAGTCGCTCATCGCCGTCATCGGCCCCTCCGGTTCCGGAAAGTCCACCCTCCTCAAGGCGCTCACCGGCTACCGGCCCGCCAACCAGGGTGACGTCCTCTACGACAACCGAAACCTGTACAAGCAGTTCGCCGAGCTGCGCCAGCGCATCGGTCTGGTCCCGCAGGACGACATCCTGCACAAGGAGCTCACGGTCCGGAAGGCGCTGCGCTACGCCGCCAAGCTCCGCTTCCCCGGCGACACCGCGGCCTCCGAGCGCGAGGCCCGCATCGACGAGGTGCTGCGCGAGCTCAAGCTCGACATCCACAAGGACAAGAAGGTCACCGCCCTCTCCGGCGGCCAGCGCAAGCGCGTCTCGGTCGCCCTGGAGCTGCTGACCAAGCCGTCGCTGATCTTCCTGGACGAGCCCACCTCCGGCCTCGACCCGGGCATGGACCGCGACGTCATGCAGCTGCTGCGCGGCCTGGCCGACGACGGCCGCACGGTCCTGGTGGTCACCCACTCCGTCGCCGAGCTCGCCCTGTGCGACAAGCTGCTCGTCATGGCCCCCGGCGGCTCGGTCGCCTACTTCGGCCCGCCGGAGGAGGCGCTCAACTTCTTCGGCTACGAGACCTGGGCCGACGTCTTCTCGGCCTTCGAGAACTACCGCGACTACGACTGGTCGGGCCGCTGGAAGGGCTCGCAGCACTACCAGATGTACGCGGCCGACATCGACGCCGTCGCCCCGCAGTCCGTGCACGTCCAGCCGCAGATGGTCCGCCCGTCGGTGCCCCAGAGCTGGGGCTCCCAGCTGTGGACGCTGATGCGCCGCTACAGCTCGGTCATCGCCTCCGACCGCGGCTTCCTCGCCCTGATGCTGCTCCTGCCCGCCGTCCTCGGCGGCGTGAGCGCCCTGATCCCGTCCGACTTCGGACTCGGTGCGCCGAGCAAGGGCCACTTCAACCAGGACGCCGGCACGATCATGCTGATCCTCGCGGTCGGCATGTGCTTCTCCGGCGCCGCCAACTCCGTCCGTGAGCTGATCAAGGAACGGGTCATCTACGAACGGGAACGCGCCGTCGGCCTGTCCCGGTCCGCGTATCTGATGTCCAAGGTGATCGTCCTCAGCTTCATCACCGTGGTCCAGGGCGTCCTCACCTGCGCCATCGGCTTCTCGGTCCGCAAGCTGCCGGACGAGGGCCTCATCCTGAAGTCGCTGCCGGCCGTCGAGCTCTGCCTCGTGATCATCGGCCTGGGCTTCACCTGCATGATGATCGGCCTGGTCATCTCCTCCCTGGTGAAGACCGCCGAGAAGACCATGCCGCTGCTGGTCATGTTCGCCATCGTCCAGGTCGTGTTCACCGGCATCCTGTTCAAGCTGTACGACGCACCCGGCGTCGAGCAGGTCGGCTGGCTGATGCCGGCCCGCTGGGCCATCGCCGGCGCCGGCACCACGCTGGACCTCTCGCACATCATGGCGCCGATGGACAAGAGCGACCCCAAGAACCTCGACCCGCTGTGGGAGCACAGCGCGGCGACGTGGGGCCTCGACATGATCGCCCTCCTCGCGATCGGCATCGCCTGCGGCTTCGCGGTCATCCGCCTGCTGCGCCGCCACGAGCCCGAGGTCATGCGCAAGTAGACGGCCTCACGCACAACGCCGAAGGGCGGCACCCGGTTGCGGGTGCCGCCCTTCGGCGCATGTGCTCTCCGTCCCCGGGGGCGGGGCCGGCTCAGTACGCCGAGTTGACGTTGTCCATGGAGCCGTAGACCTTCCACGCGTAGTTGCACGCGGCGGTGATGTTGGCGACCGGGTCGTAGATGTTCCAGGAGGTGCCGTCGACGTGGTACGCCTTGAAGGTCGGGTCGATCACCTGGAGCAGGCCCTTGGAGGGGATGCCGGCGGCGGCGTTGGAGTCCCAGTTGTTGATGGCGTTGGGGTTGCCCGTGGACTCCCGCATGATGTTGCGGTAGATGCCGTTGTACGAGCCGGGGATGCCCTTGGCCTTCATGATGTCCATCGCCTCCTTGATCCAGCCGTCAAGGTTGTTGGCGTAGGTCTTCGGAGCCGGGGCCGGAGCCGGAGCGGCGGGCGCGGCCTGGACCGGCTTGCGCTCCTGGGAACGGCTCGCGGCCTCCTTCTCGGCGCGCTCCTTGTCGGCCTTCGCCTTGGCGTCCGCCTCGGCCTTCTTCTTGTTGGCCTCGGCCTCGGCCTTGGCCTGCTTGGCGGCGTTGTCCGACTGCTTGGTCAGCTCGGCCTGCTGGGTCTCGCCGAACGCGGAGGTGTTCCAGGCGACCTGCTTCACGGCGACCGGCTTCTCGGTGTCGGCGGAGCCACTGGGAACGGCGGCGAACACCAGGGCGGCGGCACCGGCCGCGGCGATGCCGGCGGCGGAGAACTTGTGAACCTTGGTCAGGCGGGAATAGCCGGAGATGGGGGAGCGCATGCTGAGCTGAACCTCTTCCAGTCGCTTGAGTCGCATCAGGCCCGGATCGGCGCGAAGTAAGCGCCGCGTCTCGATCGACGGCGCCGTGCGACGGGGGCAATTCTTAGCGGCTGCAAAAAGGTGTGGCAAAGGTGTGACGTACTATCCCGCTTCGTTGCGGGCGTCGGGACCAAGGGCCCGGAAAAACGGCTCGCTCCCTGCTCGGGGCGATGCTTATGACCGCTTTAAGCCTCCACTAGGCCGCTTCGTACGTGACCTGCGTCCCATGAGCGGGCTCACACCGGGGGTAGCGCTCCCTCACCCGATGTGAGCGCGCAGGCACAAAGCGTTTGCGATCAAAAACGCTGCAACGTTGCTCGGTCGCTCAGACCTCGACCAGCACCTGCTCCAGCGTCTTGCGCACCAGATCCGGCACCCGGCAGTCCCTCGCCGGATACCCCACCGGGATCACCGCGAACGCCTTCTCGTTCGCCGGCCGCCCCAGCACCTCCGACAGGAACCGCATCGGGCTCGGCGTGTGCACCAGCGCCGCCAGCCCCGACAGGTGCAGCGCGGACAGCAGCATCCCCACCGCGATGCCGACCGACTCGTCCACGTAGTAGTGCTTGCGCCTGCCGCCGTCCTCGCCCAGCCAGTAGCGCTGCTGGAAGACCACGATCAGCGCGGGCGCGTCCGTCAGGTGCGGCTTGACCTCGTCCGTGCCCAGCGGCCGCAGCGCCGCCAGCCACTCCTCGCCCAGCCGCCCGTCGTAGGAGATCCGCTCCTCCTCCTCGGCCGCCCGCCGGATGCTCCGCCGCACCTCGGCGTCCTTGACCAGGACGAACGTCCACGGCTGCTGATGCGCCCCGGAGGGCGCCGTGGCGGCACAGGCGATCGCGTCCCTCACCACCTGCTCGGGCACGGGATCGGCGGAGAACTGCCGCACCGTCCGCCGCCGTCCCATCCGCTCCCGCAGCTCGGCGGCGCGGGCGAGGGACTCCGCGGCGGGCATCCGCTCCGGCCGGTACGGAACGGGCCGGTAGGGCTCGCCGTGGGTGGGCGTCCACTGTATTGGTATAGACATGCGGGGAGTCTTCCCCCGCCGTCCCACGGCCAGTCGTGCCCCCGAAGACGGAACGGAACACCGACCACCGGCCTAGGCCCCACGGCCCGGCCGCGGCCGCCCCCGGGCCGATCCCCCGCCCGACGGCGCTGGATACGGTGATCCCATGACCAACGGCCCCCGCTCCGGCCTCACGGCCGTGAGCACCGCACTGCTCGCCATGAGCCGCCACCTGGAAGTACGCGACGTCCTCAAGACGATCGTCGTCTCCGCCCGCGAGCTGCTGGACGCCGAGTACGCCGCCCTGGGCGTGCCCGACGACCACGGCGGCTTCGCCCAGTTCGTCGTCGACGGCGTCAGCGACGAGGAGTGGAAGGCCATCGGCCCGCTGCCCCGCCAGCACGGCATCCTCGCCGCGATGCTCCGGGAGGCCACCCCCCAGCGCCTCGCCGACGTCCGCCAGGACCCCCGCTTCGAGGGCTGGCCCGACGCCCACCCCGACATGAGCGACTTCATCGGCATGCCCGTCGCCGACGGCGAGGAGATCCTCGGCGCCCTGTTCCTCGCCAACAAGAAGCGGGACACCACCACCGGCGGCCGCCGCACGGGCTGCGGCTTCACCGCCGACGACGAACAGCTCCTGGCCGTCCTCGCCCAGCACGCCGCCATAGCCCTCACCAACGCCCGGCTCTACGAACGCAGCCGCGAGCTGACCATCGCCGGCGAGCGGGCCCGCCTCGCGCACGAGCTCCACGACGCCGTCTCCCAGAAGCTCTTCTCCCTGCGCCTGACCGCCCAGGCCGCCGCCGCCCTCGTCGACCGCGACCCCGCCCGCGCCAAGGGCGAGCTGCACGAGGTGGCCCGCCTGGCCGCCGAGGCCGCCGACGAACTGCGCGCCGCCGTCGTCGAGCTGCGCCCCGCCGGCCTCGACGAGGACGGGCTGGCCGCCACCCTGCGCACCCACGTCAAGGTCCTGGACCGGGCCCACAGCGCCCACGTCACCTTCGCCACCCGGGGCGTACGGGCGCTGCCCGCCGCCCAGGAGGAGGCCCTGCTGCGCGTGGCGCAGGAGGCGCTGCACAACGCCCTGCGCCACTCCGGCGCCTCGGTCGTCGACGTCACCCTGACCCGCCTGGGCCACGGCGCCGCCCTGCGGGTGCGCGACGACGGACGGGGCTTCGACCCCTCGGCCGTCCGTCAGGCCGGCCGCCACCTGGGCCTGGTGTCCATGCGCGACCGCGCGGACGGGGTCGGCGGGAAGCTGACCGTGGACTCGGAGCCCGGCAAGGGCACCACGATCGAGATGGAGGTGCCCGGTGGCTGAGGCCAAGGTGATCAAGGTGCTGCTGGTCGACGACCACCAGGTCGTCCGGCGCGGGCTGCGCACGTTCCTGGAGGTCCAGGACGACATAGAGGTGGTGGGCGAGGCCGCGAACGGCGCGGAGGGCGTCGAGCGCGCCGAGGAGCTGCGGCCCGACGTCGTCCTGATGGACGTGAAGATGCCGGGCATGGACGGCATCGAGGCCCTGCGCAAGCTCCGCGAGCTCGGCAATCCCGCCCGGGTGCTGATCGTCACCAGCTTCACCGAGCAGCGGACCGTCGTCCCCGCCCTGCGCGCCGGCGCCGCGGGCTACGTCTACAAGGACGTGGACCCCGACGCCCTGGCCGGCGCCATCAGGTCCGTACACGCCGGGCACGTACTCCTCCAGCCCGAGGTGGCCGGCGCCCTGCTCTCCCAGGAGGAGACCGGCAACGGTGGCCAGGGGCGCGGCGGCGCGCTCACCGACCGGGAGCGCGAGGTGCTCGCCCTGATCGCGGACGGCCGCTCCAACCGCGAGATCGCGCGGGCGCTGGTGCTGTCGGAGAAGACCGTCAAGACGCACGTGTCGAACATCCTGATGAAGCTCGACCTCGCCGACCGCACCCAGGCGGCGCTGTGGGCCGTCCGCCACGGGATAGGCGCCTGAGCCGGCGCCGTACCGGGCGGTAGCTGAACGTCACGTTCTGATCAGCGATTCATGCGGTCGTGTGATAACCCGCCCGCAGGCGCAACCCGAATGGCCCAGGGCCGTTTTCCATGGCGTAACCGCGGCAGCCGGCCGTGGCGACGCTCTGGAAACACTCCCAGGAAGGTCACAGAAAGAGTGAAGAACATGAAGAAGGCCGCTGCCGTCACCCTCGCTGTCGGCGGTCTCGCCCTGGCCGGCGCCGGTGCCGCCTCCGCGCACGGCGGGCACGGCGCGAGCGCCGAGTCCAAGGGCAACCCGGGCGTCGTCTCCGGCAACATCCTCCAGGCGCCGGTCTCCGTCCCCGTGAACGTCTGCGGCAACACGATCAGCGTCGTCGGCCTGTTCAACTCGTCGCTCGGCAACACCTGCGTCAACCAGTAACCGGCGCGATCCCGCCCCGCCGGAAACGTCGGCTCCGCTCCGGTGGAGCCGACATCCGGGTGGTGATCAATCGGCCGAACGAGGGCAAACACCGCCGATGGCCGTGCCATCGGCGGTGCACTGGCGTTCATCAGTGCACGACCCCATGGCTGGGGCCGGCAAGGTCAGTCGTCTCAAAGGAAGACCACCTCATGAACAGTGCCAAGAAGGCCGCCCTCGCTCTGGCCGCCGCAGGCGTCGCCCTCAGCGCCTCCGTGGCGCCCGCCCTGGCCGACGACGGCTTCAGCGGGGCCCTGGCCTCGGGCGTCGCGAAGGGCTCCCCGGGCGTCATCTCGGGCAACGTCATCCAGGTGCCGATCGACATCCCGATCAACATCTGCGGCAACACCATCGACATCATCGCCCTGCTCAACCCGACGTTCGGCAACACCTGCATCAACGGCGACACCCGTGAGCACCACAGCCACTACGAGGAGCACCACAGCCACCACGGCGGTCACGACCGCGGGCACCACGACGACGGCGGGCACCACGACGACGGTGGCCACCACCACGAGGGCGGCCACTAAGGACTGACGCCCCGCGCCCCCAGGGGGCGTACGGGCGCACAGCGAGAAGGCCCCGTGGACCGCGCGGTCCACGGGGCCTTCCCGCGCCCGGAGCCGGCTCCGTCAGCCCCGGCGCCGGTCCCGCTCCTCCACCATGGCGTTGTACGCGGCCACCTGGGCCCGCCGGGCCGTGCGCTCCACCGGCCGCAGCGCGGCCGACCGCGCCGCGATCTCCGAGGCGCTCACCGCGCCGCCGTGCTCACGCCCCTCGCGGTCGCCGGGCCGGTAGGCGAGGGAGATCAGCGCCCCCACCCGCCGGGCGAGCTCCAGCACCCGTACCGCGCGCGGCGGGTAGCCGGGCGCCAGCACCTCGCCCCCGCGCTCGGCCCGCGCCCGGTAGGCCTCCAGCGCCGCCTGCGCCACCGGCCCGGACCCGGCCACGTCCAGACGGATGAGCACCTCGGTCGCCTCGCGCATCGCCTCGGCGAGCTCCCGCTCGGCCTCCGACAGCGACGGCACGTCCGCGGGCGGCGCCTCCCGCACGGGCAGGCAGTGCCAGAGGACCTCCACGTGCACATCGCCCCCGGGCCCCGCCTCGGACACCTCCGGTACGAGCCCCAGTGCCGCGCCCGAGGCGACGACGGCCTCCTCGGCCTCCAGGGCGCGCGCGTTGAACTCCGGGGGCCCGCTCAGCCCCAGCGGGTGTCCGGGCGCCGGCAGCGCGAGGCGCAGCCCCGTCGCCCCGAGGGCGCGCAGCCGCCCCAGGGCCAGGGTCAGGCCGACGGGCCCGGACTCGCCGGGCAGGCCGGTGACACGGTGGACCGCGTCACGTCCGGTGATGTGGTGGGCCGCGTCATCCGGGGCGGCAAATCCGGCAAGCAGGGCATTTCCCCATGCGGTGAGCCGTCCTGAGCGAGGTTCATCGAGCATGCCCCCCAGCCTAGGGACTGCCATCCGCGACCGGTGGCGTAGGTTTTCCTATGGGGACTGCGCCGACAGGCGCAAGCGACGACGCGACTGCAATGGGAGACAACGCGCTCATGAGCGATGTGCTGGAACTGGTGGACGTATCCGTGGTCCGCGAGGGCCGGGCTCTGGTGGACCAGGTCTCCTGGTCGGTCAAGGAGGGCGAGCGCTGGGTGATCCTCGGCCCCAACGGCGCCGGCAAGACCACCCTCCTCAATGTCGCCTCCAGCTATCTCTTCCCGAGCAAGGGCACCGCCCGGATCCTCGGCGAGAAGCTCGGCGCCGTCGACGTCTTCGAGCTGCGCCCGCGCATCGGCATGGCCGGCATCGCCCTCGCCGACAAGCTGCCGCGCACCCAGACCGTCCTGGAGACCGTGCTCACCGCCGCCTACGGCATGACGGCCACCTGGCAGGAGGACTACGAGGAGGTCGACGAGCAGCGCGCCCGCGCCTTCCTCGACGTGCTCGGCATGACCGACCACCTCGACCGCAAGTTCGGCACCCTCTCCGAGGGCGAGCGCAAGCGCACCCTCATCGCCCGCGCGATGATGACCGACCCCGAGCTGCTCATGCTCGACGAGCCCGCCGCCGGCCTCGACCTCGGCGGCCGCGAGGACCTCGTCCGCCGCCTGGGCCGTCTGGCCCGCGACCCCCTCGCCCCCTCGATGGTCATGGTCACCCACCACGTCGAGGAGATCGCCCCCGGCTTCACCCACGTCCTGATGATCCGCCAGGGCAAGGTGCTCGCCGCCGGCCCCATCGAGCTCGAGCTCACCTCCCGCAACCTCTCGCACTGCTTCGGCCTCCCTCTGGTCGTCGAGCGCCGCGGCGACCGGTGGACCGCCCAGGGCCTGCCGATCTCCTGACGGGCCACCGCCGGGGCCGACCGGCCCCGGCACCCTGTCCGACGGCCGTCCCGCGCCCCTACCATGACCATGTGGACACATGGGTCTGGTGGCTCGTAGCCGCCGTCGGGCTGGGTATTCCGCTGGTCGTGACCGCCATGCCGGAGTTCGGCATGTTCGCGGTCGGTGCCGTGGCCGCCGCGGTCACCGCCGCCCTGCACGGGGGCATGGTGGCCCAGGTCGTGGTCTTCGCCGTCGTCTCCGTCGCCCTCATCGCCGTCGTACGCCCGCTCGCCAACCGGCAGCGCTCCCGTCGCCCCGAGGTGAAATCGGGCATCGACGCCCTCAAGGGCCGCCAGGCCGTCGTCCTCGAACAGGTCGACGGCAACGGCGGCCGCATCAAGCTGGCCGGCGAGATCTGGTCCGCCCGCGCCCTCGACCCGGGCCGCGTCCACGCGGTCGGGGAACAGGTCGACGTCGTCGAGATCGACGGCGCGACGGCCGTGGTCATGTGACCGGCCGTGGAAGCGGTGCCTTACGGACGACCTGCGGCCAACGCCTGCACGGCGGCACCGTGTTCTGAAAGACTCTGATCAAGTCCAACGACACAGGCAACGACACAGGCACGGGGAGCTGGAGCCACGATGGAACCGATCATCATCGTCCTGATCATCCTGGTGGTGCTCGTCTTCATCGCCCTCATGAAGACGGTTCAGGTCATTCCGCAGGCCAGCGCCGCCATCGTCGAACGGTTCGGCCGCTACACCCGCACCCTCAACGCGGGCCTGAACATCGTCGTCCCCTTCATCGACTCCATCCGCAACCGCATCGACCTCCGCGAGCAGGTCGTGCCGTTCCCGCCGCAGCCGGTGATCACCCAGGACAACCTCGTCGTCAACATCGACACCGTCATCTACTACCAGGTGACCGACGCCCGCGCGGCGACGTACGAGGTCTCCAGCTTCATCCAGGCCATCGAGCAGCTCACCGTCACCACCCTGCGCAACATCATCGGCGGCATGGACCTCGAGCGGACCCTCACCTCCCGCGAGGAGATCAACGCCGCGCTGCGCGGAGTCCTCGACGAGGCCACCGGCAAGTGGGGCATCCGCGTCAACCGTGTCGAGCTCAAGGCCATCGAGCCCCCGACCTCCATCCAGGACTCGATGGAGAAGCAGATGCGCGCCGACCGTGACAAGCGCGCCGCCATCCTCACCGCCGAGGGCATCCGCCAGTCCCAGATCCTCACCGCCGAGGGCGAGAAGCAATCCGCCATCCTGCGCGCCGAGGGCGAGGCCCGCGCCGCCGCACTGCGCGCCGAGGGTGAGGCCCAGGCGATCCGCACGGTCTTCGAGTCCATCCACGCCGGCGACGCCGACGAGAAGCTGCTCGCCTACCAGTACCTCCAGATGCTCCCGAAGATCGCCGAGGGCGACGCCAACAAGCTCTGGATCGTGCCCAGCGAGATCGGCGACGCGCTCAAGGGCCTCAGCGGCGCCGTCGGCAACCTCGGCCCCATGGGCTCCGGCGGCGGAAGCGGCCCCAGGACCACCAAGGAGAACCCCCGCCCCCGCCGCGAGCAGCCCCCGATCGACTAACCCGATCGACCAGGAGGACGGCGCCCGCCTCCCTGTCGCGACGCGACCCGTCTGATGCATGATCAGTGTGGCCCCTCGACCTCTGACGGCGGGGAGGCGACACACTGACGTAAGGAGATGGCTTTGTCCATCTGGGAAGCTCTCGCGATCCTCGCGGCCGGCATCGGCGCCGGCACCATCAACACCATCGTCGGCTCCGGCACCCTGTTCACCTTCCCGGTGCTCCTCGCCACCGGACTGCCCCCGATCACGGCCAACGTCTCCAACACCGTAGGCCTCGTCACCGGCAACATCAGCGGCGCCATCGGCTACCGCCGTGAACTGCGCGGGCAGAAGCGACGGATGGTCCGCTTCGGCCTGACCGCCCTCGTCGGCGGGCTCACCGGCGCGGTACTGCTCCTGGCCCTGCCGTCGAAGGCCTTCGACGCCATCGTGCCCGTCCTCATCGGCCTCGCCCTGGTCCTGATCGTCCTCCAGCCCCGGATCGCCCGCGCCCTCGCCGCCCGCCGCGAACGCAACGGAACCGCGGTCCCCACCGACGGCGGCCTCGCACTGCTCATCGGCCTGCTGGTCGCCAGCACCTACGGCGGCTACTTCGGCGCCGCCCAGGGCGTCCTGTACCTCGCCCTCATGGGCATACTGCTCCACGACGAACTCCAGCGCGTCAACGCCCTCAAGAACGTCCTGGGCGTCATCGTCAACGGCGTCGCCGCGCTCTTCTTCGTCTTCGTCGCCGACATCGACTGGCTCGCCGTCCTGCTCATCGCCGCCGGATCCACCGTCGGCGGCCAGATAGGCGCCAAGGTCGGCCGCCGCCTGCCGCCGACCGCCCTGCGCGCCGTCATCGTCGTGGTCGGCATCGTCGCGATCGTGCAGATGCTGCTCAAGTAGCCGCAATCCCCCCGGGGGGAACGCTCCGGGCCCTTCCCCCGTATCCAGCACGGGCCCGGAGCGTAGACAGCGGACGCGGTCACCCGGCGCAGAACCGGCCTCCGGCAGACGGCCGGCGCACCTGCGCCCCGCCGCCCCCGCCACTGCGGTATCCGCTGCCCGACGGCCGTATGCGAAGCCGCCAGCCAAGCACCACCACTGTGCGATCCGGACCGACGGGGGCGCAACGGAATTTCCGGTCGCTCGCGCGCGCCCGACGGGGCGTACGGACGTCAGCCCGAGGCCGGAACCTCGTACACGCCGATCAACTGCGCCCGCGCGAGCGAGTGGAACCGCAGGTGGAAGCCCACCACGGCCGGCGAGGCGTCCGCGTCCGGGCCGAGCTTCTCCTGGTCCACCGCGTACACGTTGAACACATACCGGTGCGGCCCGTCCCCGGGGGGCGGCGCGGCACCGCCGAAGTCCTTGCTGCCGTAGTCGTTGCGCGCGTGCAGCGCGCCCGCCGGCAGCTCCGTCATGTCACCGCTCGCCGCACCGGCGGGCAGCTCGGTCACGCCGGCCGGGATGTCGAACAGGACCCAGTGCCAGAAACCGCTGCCGGTCGGCGCGTCCGGGTCGAAGCACGTCACCGCGAAGCTCTTCGCGTTCGCCGGGAAACCCTCCCAGCGCAGATGCGGCGACGTGTTGCCGCCGGAGTACACCTGATCGTCCTTCAGCCGGGCGTCGGGCGCCACGTCCTCGCTCTCCACCGTGAACGACGGAATGGGAGGAAAGAAGTCGTGGGGGAGCGGCGGTTTGTTCTGGGCTGACACTGGGACACCTCCAGTACGAGCGGACGGGTGGGAGCGCCAGCCTAACGAGGCCACCGGGACACATCCGGATACCGGACTGCGACCATATGGAGTGTGCTTCATGTACTTCGCCACATTCGTCATATCCGCCACATTCGCCACAACGGGCCATCGGGACGACCGGGGCCGCCACCCCCGGCACCACGACCGGCGGAACCCCAACGACCGGAAGCCCGACGGCCGGCGGGCCGAGTGATGCGGGCGCTGGCCGTCCTCCTGGCCGCCCTGCCGATCCTGCTCCTGCCGGCCTGCTCGACGGGCGGTCAGAAGACCGAGAAGGCCCCGGCCTCCACCGCCACGACGACCGCACCGCCCTGGGCGAAGGGCATGAAGACCGTCCGCGAGGACAGACTGCCCCCCGAGGCCCGGCGTACCCTCGAACTCATCGCCAAGGGAGGCCCCTTCCCCTACGACAAGGACGGCAGCGTCTTCGGCAACTACGAGAACCGCCTGCCCCGACAGGCCCGCGGCTACTACCACGAGTACACCGTCCCCACCCCCGGCGCCCGCAACCGCGGCGCCCGACGCATCATCACCGGCGACCACGCCGAGCGCTACTACACCGGCGACCACTACCAGACCTTCGAAGCGGTGGTGCAACCATGACCGGCCCTCTGCCCGCCCCCGGCCTCCCCGGCCTCCTCAACGGATCCACGCCCCCGGCATCTACCGCCTGCCCCCGCCGACGCCCCCGAGGACGTCCCGGCCCTCGCCGCCGAGGCCGACTGGCGGGCATCCCGGCTCCGCCTCACCGGCGTCCACGACAAGGCCGTCTTCCTCGACCGGTGCGCGACCGACCTGGAATTCCCCCAGTGGTTCGGCCACAACTGGGACGCCCTGGCCGACTGCCTCACCGACCTGTCCTGGTGGGGATCCGGCAAGTTCCGCGGCTACCTGCTCCTCGCCGAGGACTGGGACGCCTTCGCCGCCGCGGCACCGGACGACGCCCGCACCGCCCTGGCCGTCCTCCACGACGCCGCCGACTACTGGTCGGGCACCGAATCACCCCTGGCCGTCCTCCTCGGCTGACGCCCGCCAGTGGGTACTCCTCGGCGGCCGGGCATGCGGAGGCCGGGGTACGGGCCGCCACCCGCACCCCGGCCCGTCCGGCTCAGAGCCAGTTGCGCTGGCCGCCGACCTCGGCGAGCCACTGGTTCAGATAGGCGGCCCAGTCGGTGTCCCCGAACGACTGCAGATCGACCGTGAACGACCGGTAGGTGTCGCTGCCCGAGCTGAACAGCCCCGGCTTCTTGTCCATCTCCAGAACGACGTCCATCTGACGATCGTCGGCGACGAACGACAGCTCGACCTCGTTCAGCCCCCGGTACTGCGCCGGAGCGTGGAACTCGATCTCCTGGTAGAACGGCAGCCGCTGCCGCGTCCCGCTGATGTGGCCACGCTCCAGATCCGCCGACTTGAAGGCGAAACCGAGCCGGCCGAACGCGTCGAGGATCGCCTGCTGCGCCGGCATCGGGTGCACGTTCACCGGATCGAGGTCCCCCGAGTCCACCGCGCGGGCGATCGCCAGGTGCGTCGTCACCCCCACGCTCATCCCGGTCAGGTGCCGGCCCATGAACATCGTGATCGGCGTCTCCCAGGGAATCTCCAGCCCGAACGGCACCACGTGCACCGCCCCTGCCTGCACCTCGAACTCCCCGCCGAGCTGGACGCGCGTGAACTCCACGTCCTGCTTGTACTCGCCGTCCTCGCCCTCCACCTCGACCCGGGCCTGCAGCCCCACCGACAGCCCCTCGATGCGCTGCGGGACCGAGCCGCCCTGAATACGCACCTCGCCCTGCACCACACCGCCCGGGACGACGTTCTCCTCGAAGAGCACCGTCTCGACCGACGCGCCGCCCGCGCCCAGGCTCGCCATGAGCTTCTTGAACACCATCGCTGTTCCAACCTCCCCGGGACCGGGACGAACCCCGACCCTTCCACTACGCTCGACCGGCATGATCGCCGCGCCTGACCGTATGCCACTGGCTCGGGAGTTCTTCGACCGTCCCGTACTGGAGGTCGCACCCGAGCTCCTCGGCCGCACGCTCGTCCGGACGACCCCCGAGGGGCCGATCGAGCTCCGCATCACGGAGGTCGAGGCCTACGCCGGAGAATCCGACCCCGGCTCGCACGCCTACCGCGGCCGCACGGAACGCAACGCGTCGATGTTCGGGCCGCCCGGACACGCGTATGTCTACTTCATCTACGGAATGTGGTTCAGCCTGAACCTCGTCTGCGGCCCCGAAGGCACCGCGAGCGGCGTCCTGCTCCGCGGCGGCGAGATCATCAAGGGCGCCGACCTGGCACGCGCCCGCCGCCCCAAGGCCCGCCGCGACCGCGAGCTCGCCCAGGGCCCCGCCCGCCTCGCGACCGCCCTCGACGTCGACCGGGCGCTCAACGGCACCGACATCTGCGCCGGCCCCGGCGCCCCCCTGTCCGTTCTCCAGGGCCACCCCGTCCCCGCACACGACGTCCGCAACGGCCCGCGCACCGGAGTCGGCGGCGAGGGCGCGACCCACCCCTGGCGCTTCTGGGCGGACGGCGACCCCACGGTCAGCCCCTACCGCGCACACGTGCCGCGCGACCGGAGCAAGCGCGCGTAGGACGTGGGGACGGTAGAGACGTGGGCCGGCGGGGGTGCCATGACGGTGCTTGACTCCGGCGTCAAGAGGGCCTAACGTAGGCGAGCCGCTTGAGACGGAGCAGCGCTGCGAGCGCGTATCCACTGGGCGGCGACAACCACTACTGCGAGGACATCCCGGGTCGGGATCTATTTCGGTGCGCCGAAATATGACGACGATCGGCTCGATTAGGAGCCGCAAGGGAAATCCGCTAAAGTAGTGGACACGCCGGAAGGCGCGAACAAACCCCGCTCCAACAGGGGGCCGGAAACGGAATTCGGACCGGAAACGGAACGGAAAACGGATCTGGTAAGGTTGGAAACAACGAAGGGAAGCGCCCGGAGGAAAGCCCGAGAGGGTGAGTACAAAGGAAGCGTCCGTTCCTTGAGAACTCAACAGCGTGCCAAAAGTCAACGCCAGATATGTTGACACCCCGTCCATCTCGATGGATGAGGTTCCTTTAAAAGTCCTACCGGGTCCTTTGCGGATCGGGTGGGCACACACAGCGAGGACGCTGTGAACGACCGGGCCTATTCCGCCTGGTTGTTCCGCTCAACGCGAGTGTGAACCGGATTACCGGTAAACATTCACGGAGAGTTTGATCCTGGCTCAGGACGAACGCTGGCGGCGTGCTTAACACATGCAAGTCGAACGATGAAGCCCTTCGGGGTGGATTAGTGGCGAACGGGTGAGTAACACGTGGGCAATCTGCCCTGCACTCTGGGACAAGCCCTGGAAACGGGGTCTAATACCGGATACGACCTTCGAGCGCATGCTTGAAGGTGGAAAGCTCCGGCGGTGCAGGATGAGCCCGCGGCCTATCAGCTTGTTGGTGGGGTAATGGCCTACCAAGGCGACGACGGGTAGCCGGCCTGAGAGGGCGACCGGCCACACTGGGACTGAGACACGGCCCAGACTCCTACGGGAGGCAGCAGTGGGGAATATTGCACAATGGGCGAAAGCCTGATGCAGCGACGCCGCGTGAGGGATGACGGCCTTCGGGTTGTAAACCTCTTTCAGCAGGGAAGAAGCGAGAGTGACGGTACCTGCAGAAGAAGCGCCGGCTAACTACGTGCCAGCAGCCGCGGTAATACGTAGGGCGCAAGCGTTGTCCGGAATTATTGGGCGTAAAGAGCTCGTAGGCGGCTTGTCACGTCGGATGTGAAAGCCCGGGGCTTAACCCCGGGTCTGCATTCGATACGGGCAGGCTAGAGTTCGGTAGGGGAGATCGGAATTCCTGGTGTAGCGGTGAAATGCGCAGATATCAGGAGGAACACCGGTGGCGAAGGCGGATCTCTGGGCCGATACTGACGCTGAGGAGCGAAAGCGTGGGGAGCGAACAGGATTAGATACCCTGGTAGTCCACGCCGTAAACGTTGGGAACTAGGTGTGGGCGACATTCCACGTCGTCCGTGCCGCAGCTAACGCATTAAGTTCCCCGCCTGGGGAGTACGGCCGCAAGGCTAAAACTCAAAGGAATTGACGGGGGCCCGCACAAGCAGCGGAGCATGTGGCTTAATTCGACGCAACGCGAAGAACCTTACCAAGGCTTGACATACACCGGAAACGGCCAGAGATGGTCGCCCCCTTGTGGTCGGTGTACAGGTGGTGCATGGCTGTCGTCAGCTCGTGTCGTGAGATGTTGGGTTAAGTCCCGCAACGAGCGCAACCCTTGTCCTGTGTTGCCAGCATGCCCTTCGGGGTGATGGGGACTCACAGGAGACTGCCGGGGTCAACTCGGAGGAAGGTGGGGACGACGTCAAGTCATCATGCCCCTTATGTCTTGGGCTGCACACGTGCTACAATGGCCGGTACAATGAGCTGCGATACCGCGAGGTGGAGCGAATCTCAAAAAGCCGGTCTCAGTTCGGATTGGGGTCTGCAACTCGACCCCATGAAGTTGGAGTTGCTAGTAATCGCAGATCAGCATTGCTGCGGTGAATACGTTCCCGGGCCTTGTACACACCGCCCGTCACGTCACGAAAGTCGGTAACACCCGAAGCCGGTGGCCCAACCCTTGTGGAGGGAGCCGTCGAAGGTGGGACTGGCGATTGGGACGAAGTCGTAACAAGGTAGCCGTACCGGAAGGTGCGGCTGGATCACCTCCTTTCTAAGGAGCACATAGCCGACTGCGAGCGAATGACTCGCACGGTTGCTCATGGGTGGAACGTTGACTATTCGGCACAGTTCTTGAGGGATCACTAGTACTGCTTCGGCGTGGAACGTGAATCTTGAAAGACTGGGCCGGGCACGCTGTTGGGTATCTGAGGGTACGGACTTCGGTCTGAACCTTCGCGATGCCGGCCCCGGTAAAGCTTTGCTTCGGCAGAGTGTGACGGGTGGCTGGTCGTTGCTTGAGAACTGCACAGTGGACGCGAGCATCTGTGGCCAAGTTTTTAAGGGCGCACGGTGGATGCCTTGGCACCAGGAACCGATGAAGGACGTGGGAGGCCGCGATAGGCCCCGGGGAGCTGTCAACCGAGCTTTGATCCGGGGGTGTCCGAATGGGGAAACCCGGCAGTCGTCATGGGCTGTCACCCGCTGCTGAACACATAGGCAGTGTGGAGGGAACGCGGGGAAGTGAAACATCTCAGTACCCGCAGGAAGAGAAAACAACCGTGATTCCGGGAGTAGTGGCGAGCGAAACTGGATGAGGCCAAACCGTATGTGTGTGATACCCGGCAGGGGTTGCGCATGCGGGGTTGTGGGATCTCTTTTTCATGGTCTGCCGGCCATGAGACGAGTCAGAAACCGTTGGTGTAGGCGAAGGACATGCGAAAGGTCCGGCGTAGAGGGTAAGACCCCCGTAGCTGAAACATCAACGGCTCGTTTAAGAGACACCCAAGTAGCACGGGGCCCGAGAAATCCCGTGTGAATCTGGCGGGACCACCCGCTAAGCCTAAATATTCCCTGGTGACCGATAGCGGATAGTACCGTGAGGGAATGGTGAAAAGTACCGCGGGAGCGGAGTGAAATAGTACCTGAAACCGTGTGCCTACAAGCCGTGGGAGCGTCGCGCATCAAGCTTGCTTGGTGCGTCGTGACTGCGTGCCTTTTGAAGAATGAGCCTGCGAGTTTGCGGTGTGTTGCGAGGTTAACCCGTGTGGGGAAGCCGTAGCGAAAGCGAGTCCGAATAGGGCGATTGAGTAGCGCGCCCAAGACCCGAAGCGGAGTGATCTAGCCATGGGCAGGTTGAAGCGGAGGTAAGACTTCGTGGAGGACCGAACCCACCAGGGTTGAAAACCTGGGGGATGACCTGTGGTTAGGGGTGAAAGGCCAATCAAACTCCGTGATAGCTGGTTCTCCCCGAAATGCATTTAGGTGCAGCGTCGTGTGTTTCTTGCCGGAGGTAGAGCACTGGATAGGCGATGGGCCCTACCGGGTTACTGACCTTAGCCAAACTCCGAATGCCGGTAAGTGAGAGCGCGGCAGTGAGACTGTGGGGGATAAGCTCCATGGTCGAGAGGGAAACAGCCCAGAGCATCGACTAAGGCCCCTAAGCGTACGCTAAGTGGGAAAGGATGTGGAGTCGCAGAGACAACCAGGAGGTTGGCTTAGAAGCAGCCACCCTTGAAAGAGTGCGTAATAGCTCACTGGTCAAGTGATTCCGCGCCGACAATGTAGCGGGGCTCAAGCGTACCGCCGAAGTCGTGTCATTCACACAATAACCCCAACGGGTGTGTGGATGGGTAGGGGAGCGTCGTGTGCCGGGTGAAGCAGCCGCGGAAGCGAGTTGTGGACGGTTCACGAGTGAGAATGCAGGCATGAGTAGCGATACACACGTGAGAAACGTGTGCGCCGATTGACTAAGGGTTCCTGGGTCAAGCTGATCTGCCCAGGGTAAGTCGGGACCTAAGGCGAGGCCGACAGGCGTAGTCGATGGACAACCGGTTGATATTCCGGTACCCGCTTTGAAACGCCCAATATCGAATCAGGCGATGCTAAGTCCGTGAAGCCGTCCTGGATCCTTCGGGTGAAGGGGAGTGGTGGAGCCGACGAACCAGACTTGTAGTAGGTAAGCGATGGGGTGACGCAGGAAGGTAGTCCAGCCCGGGCGGTGGTAGTCCCGGGGTAAGGGTGTAGGCCGTGTGATAGGCAAATCCGTCACACATTAAGGCTGAGACCTGATGCCGAGCCGATTGTGGTGAAGTGGATGATCCTATGCTGTCGAGAAAAGCCTCTAGCGAGTTTCATGGCGGCCCGTACCCTAAACCGACTCAGGTGGTCAGGTAGAGAATACCGAGGCGTTCGGGTGAACTATGGTTAAGGAACTCGGCAAAATGCCCCCGTAACTTCGGGAGAAGGGGGGCCATGTCCGGTGATGAGTCTTGCACTCTGAGCTGGGTGTGGCCGCAGAGACCAGCGAGAAGCGACTGTTTACTAAAAACACAGGTCCGTGCGAAGCCGTAAGGCGATGTATACGGACTGACGCCTGCCCGGTGCTGGAACGTTAAGGGGACCGGTTAGCTCTGTTTCGACAGGGCGAAGCTGAGAACTTAAGCGCCAGTAAACGGCGGTGGTAACTATAACCATCCTAAGGTAGCGAAATTCCTTGTCGGGTAAGTTCCGACCTGCACGAATGGCGTAACGACTTCTCGACTGTCTCAACCATAGGCCCGGTGAAATTGCACTACGAGTAAAGATGCTCGTTTCGCGCAGCAGGACGGAAAGACCCCGGGACCTTTACTATAGCTTGATATTGGTGTTCGGTTCGGCTTGTGTAGGATAGGTGGGAGACTGTGAAGTCATGGCGCCAGCCATGGTGGAGTCGTCGTTGAAATACCACTCTGGTCGTGCTGGATGTCTAACCTCGGTCCGTGATCCGGATCAGGGACAGTGTCTGGTGGGTAGTTTAACTGGGGCGGTTGCCTCCTAAAGAGTAACGGAGGCGCCCAAAGGTTCCCTCAGCCTGGTTGGCAATCAGGTGTTGAGTGTAAGTGCACAAGGGAGCTTGACTGTGAGACCGACGGGTCGAGCAGGGACGAAAGTCGGGACTAGTGATCCGGCGGTGGCTTGTGGAAGCGCCGTCGCTCAACGGATAAAAGGTACCCCGGGGATAACAGGCTGATCTTCCCCAAGAGTCCATATCGACGGGATGGTTTGGCACCTCGATGTCGGCTCGTCGCATCCTGGGGCTGGAGTCGGTCCCAAGGGTTGGGCTGTTCGCCCATTAAAGCGGTACGCGAGCTGGGTTTAGAACGTCGTGAGACAGTTCGGTCCCTATCCGCTGCGCGCGCAGGAGTCTTGAGAAGGGCTGTCCCTAGTACGAGAGGACCGGGACGGACGAACCTCTGGTGTGCCAGTTGTCCTGCCAAGGGCATGGCTGGTTGGCTACGTTCGGGAGGGATAACCGCTGAAAGCATCTAAGCGGGAAGCCTGCTTCGAGATGAGGACTCCCACCCACTTGATGGGGTAAGGCTCCCAGTAGACGACTGGGTTGATAGGCCAGGTGTGGAAGACCGGTAACGGTTGGAGCTGACTGGTACTAATAGGCCGAGGGCTTGTCCTCAGTTGCTCGCGTCCACTGTGTGGTTCCCGGGTTGCGAACAGTCGCACCGGTTGAACCAGTTTCACTTACTTAATTGAAGAGTGTGCTTGTTCGCTAGAACCCGATAGGGTTTCGGTGGTCATAGCGTTAGGGAAACGCCCGGTTACATTCCGAACCCGGAAGCTAAGCCTTTCAGCGCCGATGGTACTGCAGGGGGGACCCTGTGGGAGAGTAGGACGCCGCCGAACAATCTTTCAAGGACCCTTGGTCCCAGCGTTCACGCTGGGACCAAGGGTCCTTTTGTTTTTCTGTTGCTTTGCCGAAGCGCGCCTGTGAGCCGGGTGCGCGAGAATGACTGCGTTACCCGAAGACAGGAGTCACGTCGATGTCCACCAACTCTCCCGAGGGTCGCTCGGGCGGCGAGTCGCGCTACGGAGGCCCCCGCGGCCCGCGCAGCGGCGGTTTCCGGCGCGACGACCGTTCCGGTGGCTTCCGCCGTGACGAGCGTCGTGATGACCGTGGCCCGCGCCGCGACGATGACCGTGGTCCGCGTCGCGAGGACGACCGTGGCGGTTTCCGCCGCGATGACCGCGCCGGCGGCTTCCGCCGCGACGACCGTCGTGATGACCGTGGTCCGCGCCGCGACGATGACCGTGGTCCTCGCCGCGATGACCGTGGTGGCCGTCCTGGTGGTGGCTTCGGCCGCCGTGACGACGACCGCGGCGGCTTCCGCCGTGACGAGCGTCGTGATGACCGTGGCCCGCGCCGCGACGATGACCGTGGTCCGCGTCGCGAGGACGACCGTGGCGGTTTCCGCCGCGATGACCGTCCCGGCGGCTTCCGCCGCGACGACCGTCGTGATGACCGTGGTCCGCGCCGCGATGACGACCGTGGTCCTCGCCGCGATGACCGTGGTGGCCGTCCTGGTGGTGGCTTCGGCCGCCGCGACGACGACCGCGGCGGCTTCCGCCGTGACGAGCGTCGTGACGACCGCCCCGGTGGCTTCCGTCGCGACGAGCGCCGTGACGACCGTCCGGCCTTCCGCCGCGATGACGACCGTGGTGGCTTCCGCCGCGATGACCGTGGTCCGCGCCGCGACGACGATCGTGGCCCGCGCCGCGATGACCGTGGCGGCGAGCGCCCGGCCTTCCGCCGTGACGAGCGCCGTGACGACCGTGGTCCGCGCCGTGACGACGACCGTGGTGGTTTCCGCCGTGACGAGCGCCGCGACGACCGTCCGGGTGGTTTCCGCCGCGATGAGCGTCGTGATGACCGTGGTCCGCGCCGCGATGACGACCGCGGCGGCTTCCGCCGTGACGACCGTGGCGGCGAGCGCCCGGCCTTCCGCCGTGACGAGCGCCGCGATGACCGTGGTCCGCGCCGTGATGACGACCGCGGTGGCTTCCGCCGTGACGAGCGCCGCGACGACCGTGGTCCGCGCCGCGATGACGACCGCGGTGGTTTCCGTCGCGACGACCGTCGCGACGACCGTGGCCCCCGTCGTTCGTTCCGTGACGACCGTCAGGGCGGCGGATACCGCGGCGGCCGTGACGACCGTTCCGGTGGCTTCGGGCGCCGTGACGACCGCGACCGCGGTGACCGGGAGCCGGTGAAGCGGCTGCCGATCCCCGAGGACGTGACGGGCGAGGAGATCGACAAGGACGTGCGGCAGGAGCTGATGAGCCTGCCCAAGACCCTCGCCGAGGACGTCGCCCGCAACCTGGTCATGGTGGCCAACCTGCTGGACGAGGACCCCGAGCAGGCGTACGAGTACTCCCGGGTCGCCCTGCGGCTCGCGTCGCGCGTCGCCGCCGTGCGCGAGGCCGCCGGCTTCGCCGCGTACGCCACGGGCAAGTACTCCGAGGCCCTCGCCGAGTTCCGTGCCGCGCGCCGGATGACCGGTTCGGTCGAGCTGTGGCCGGTCATGGCCGACTGCGAGCGCGGCATGGGCCGCCCGGAGCGCGCCCTGGCCATGGCCGGCGAGCCCGAGGTGCAGAAGCTCGACAAGGCGAGCCAGGTCGAGATGCGCCTGGTCGCCGCCGGTGCCCGTAAGGACATGGGCCAGGCGGAGGCGGCCGTCGTGACGCTGCAGAGCCCCGAGCTGGCGTCGAACTCCGTCCAGCCCTGGACCGCGCGCCTGCGCTACGCGTACGCCGACGCCCTCCTCGACGTCGGCCGGGAGGCCGAGGCCCGCGAGTGGTTCGCCAAGGCCCTCGAGGCCGACCAGGGCGGCACCACGAACGCCTCCGACCGGCTCGCCGAGCTGGACGGCGTGGAGTTCACGGACGCCATGGAGGAGGACGCCGACGAGGCCGACACCGCCACCGAGGCCGACACCGCCGTCGAGGCCGAGGCCGAGGCCGAGGCCGAGGCCGACGTCGAGCCCAAGGCTGACGCCGACACCGACGCCGACGCCGAGACCGAGCCCAAGGCCGAGGCGAAGGACGCCGACGCCGAAGCCGACGCCGGTGCCGAGGCTCCCAAGGAGTCCGGCGACCAGGGCTGATCCGAAGCGATCGCACGTCGAACAACGCCGAGGGCGGGGGCCCGGATCATCCGATCCGGGCCCCCGCCCTCGGCGTTTTGCGTATCAGGGCTCAGTTCAGGGCCAGGCTCCGCAGCACCAGGCCCGTGGCCGGCTTGGGGCCGAACGACGTGGACTTGCGCGGCATCGTCACGCCCTGCTCGGCCAGCTCCCGCACGACGTCCTCGCGGACGGGGTGCATCAGGACGGCCGTACCGCCGTGGCGCTCGGCCTGCTTGACGGCCGCGGCCGTCTCGTGGATGTAGCCGATGTGCTCCGGGTCGTCGGGAACCCGCCAGATGTTCTCCAGCAGGACCGAGTGCAGCACCGTCGCGTCCAGTTCGCGCCAGGCCTGCGGGCGGTCGGCCGGGACCGTGCGGTCCAGCAGCAGCGGGTCGGGACGGTCCAGCAGGTGGAACCGGCCGTCGCCGGCGAGCAGGAAGGCGTTGCCCGGCCCCGAGGCGGCCTCGGCCAGCGCCTCGAGGGCGTTGGGCAGCGGGCCCTCGAGGGTGCGGACGCGGAAGGCGCCGCCCAGCGCGGCCAGGGCGTCCTGGACCGGCAGCCGGTGCAGGAGGCGGTGGATGGCCCGTACGCGCAGCGGGTAGCGGGCGGTGTCGACGAGCAGGACGAGGCCGAAGTCCCAGGGGCCCGGCGCCGGCTGTTCGGCGCGCAGCCGCAGGTAGGTGGCCCAGCGGTGGTGGCCGTCGGCGATCAGGGCGTGCCGGCGGCCGAGGTCGTGGTCGATGAGGGCGAGGTCGTCCGGGTCGGTGATGGACCACAGGCGGTGGGCGTAGCCGTCGTCGGTGGCGGTGGACAGCAGCGGCTCGGTGCGGATGACGCGATCGATGACGCCCGCCGCGCCCTCCTCCTCGTCGTCGCCGCCGCGGTAGGAGAAGAGCAGCGGCTCGAGGTTGGCGCCGGTGTCGCGCATCAGGGCGGCGCGGTCCTCGATGATGTGCGGCATGACGTCCTCGTGGGGGAGGACGACGCCCTCCTCGCGCGGGGTGAGGCGCAGTGCGCCGATGAGGCCGCGCTGGAGTATGCCGTCGCCGCTCTGCTCGTACACGTAGAGCGCGGGCTCGGGGTCGGCGGCCAGGATCCGCTCCTCCTGCCATCGGCGCAGGGTCTCGGCGGCCTGGCGGTGCCGGTCGGCGGCGGTGGCGGCCTGGGGGAGGATGAGGCGGACGATGTTGTGCGGGTCGGCGGTCTCCAGGTGGCGCAGGCCGTCGGGCCGCACGACGACGTCGTACGGTGGCGAGGTGACCGACGCGAGGCTGCCGACCCGCTCGGGGACGTAGCGCAGCCCTCGGAAGGGGGCGAGGCGCAGCCCCCGCTCTGCGGGGCTGCCGTTGGCGCCGTTGCCATGGCCTGGAGTGCTCATTGTGAAATGTTATGTCTCGTGGCCGGATGAGCAATGATCGTGGGAGAGACGTACAGCACAAGGAGCGAACACAGCATGAAGCAGACCGTCCGCACCCGGCCCGGCGGTAGCGAGCGGCGGCTGGACGCCGCCTATGACACGGCGCTGCTGGACCTCGACGGCGTGGTGTACGCGGGCGGCGAGGCCATCGCGCACGCCGTGGAGTCCCTGGGGACGGCCCGGGACGGCGGGATGCACCTGGCGTACGTGACGAACAACGCGGCGCGCACCCCGGAGACCGTGGCGGGGCACCTGACCGAGCTGGGGGTGCCGGCCGAGCCGGCGGACGTGATCACGTCCGCGCAGGCCGTGGCCCGGCTGATCTCCGATCAGCTGCCGTCCGGTTCCCGCGTGTTGGTGGTCGGGGCGGAGGGGCTGCGGGTCGCGCTGCGCGAGCGCGGGCTGGTGCCGGTGGAGTCGCTGGACGACGATCCGGCCGCCGTGGCGCAGGGGTACGGCGGTCCGGACATGCCGTGGTCGCGGCTGATGGAGGCGTCGTACGCGGTGGCGAGCGGGCTGCCGTGGTTCGCCTCGAACACGGATCTGACGATTCCCAGCGCCCGGGGCATCGCGCCGGGCAACGGCTCGGCGGTGCAGGTGGTGCGGATAGCCACCGGCGCGGAGCCGCAGGTGGCGGGGAAGCCGCTGCCGCCGATGCACCGCGAGACGATTCTGCGGACCGGTGCCGAGCGGCCGCTGGTGGTGGGCGACCGGCTGGACACGGACATCGAGGGCGCGCACGCGGGGGGTGTGGACTCGCTGCTGGTGCTGACCGGGGTGACGACGGCCGCGCAGCTGCTCGCGGCGCCCCCGGAGCACCGGGCGACGTACGTGGCGGAGGACCTGCGGGCGCTGCTCGTGCCGCAGCCGGAGGTGTCGGAGGCCGACGGCGGGGCGTTCCGGTGCGGTGGGTGGACGGCGTCGGTGAACGGCGAGGCGCTCGCCCTCGAGGGTGACGGTGACCGCGCCGACGCGCTGCGGGCGCTGTGCGCCGCGGCGTGGACGGCGGCGGGGGACGGCACGTGCGCGCTGGACTCCGCGAAGGCGCTGGCCCGGCTGGGCTGGTAGGGGTGCTGCCGCCGGGGCGGACGCGCACGCGTCCGCCCCGGCATCACGTTCCGGTCAGCCCAGTTCCGCCAGGAGGTCCTCTTCGGTGGCGCCGCGCCGCCAGTAGCCGGTGAAGGTCACCGCCCGGCGGTCGACGCCGCGGTCGCCGACGAGGTGGCGGCGCAGGGCGCGGACGGTGCCGGACTCGCCGGCGATCCAGGCGTAGGGCGTGCCGGAGGGCAGCCGTGCGGCGCGGACCGCGTCGAGGGTGGGTTGTCCGGCGGCGCCGCGGATCAGCCAGGTGATGTCGGCGTCGGCCTTGGTGGGCAGGTCCGTCACGTCGTCGGGGTGGGCGACCTCGAGGAAGACCTTGGCGGGGGTGCCGGCCGGGAGCCAGGCGAGGATGCCGGCCGCGGCGGGCAGGGCGGACTCGTCGGCGGTGATCAGGACCCAGTCGGTGCCGGCGGGGGCTGGAAGTCGACGCCGCCGTTCTCCTCGGCGGTGGGGCCGAGGATGGCGACGCGGTCGCCGGGGCGGGCGGTGCGGGACCACAGCGACGCGGGCCCGCTGTGCCCGTCGTCCGCTCCGTGCTGGACGGATCCGTGCTGGACGAAGTCGACGTCGAGCTCGTCGGGGTCGTGGCGCAGCTCGCGCACGGTGTACGAGCGCATGACGGCCCGTACGGCCGGGTCCTGGATGCGCCATTGGGCGTACCAGCCCACGCCCCGGTCGTCGGGGAGCACCGGGGCGGGCTGTCCCGGCCGGGGGAGGAACAGCTTGAAGCGCTGGTCGCGGCCGCCGGTGACCATCTCGCCGAGCTGGTCGCCGCCGAAGGTGACGCGGACCAGGGAGGGGCCGACCCGCTCGGTGCGCAGGACGTGCAGGTCGAACCAGCGGTAGGGCGGGGGCGGGGTTCCGGACATCGCCGGGGGCGGTCCTTTCGGTCGGTGCGGTCGGGGGCCGGGCGTCAGGACGTCTTCTTGGCCTTCTCGATGGCGGCGGCGAGGTCCTCCAGGAGGGGCGCGCAGCCGGCGTAGGAGAAGCGCGGCTCGCTCAGCCAGGGGGAGACCTGGCCGGCCTTGACGGCGGGGAGTTGCTCCCAGGTGGGCTTGGCGGCGAGGTCCTTGGGCTGCAGGGCGGAGGTGCGGCTGTCGAGGATGATGAGGTCGGCCTGGTACTTGTCGGCGTTCTCCCAGCTCAGGCTCTCGAAGTAGCCGCCCTTGTCGAGCTTGTCGGGGACGACGAGGTCGACGCCGAGCTCGCGGAAGTACATGAGGTCGGCGTTGACGGCCGGGTTGGAGACGTAGAAGAGGTCGGCACTGCCGGAGGCGGCCATGACCTTGATCCGGTTGGTCCTGGCGGCCTTGCGCAGGGTCTCGGCGGCCTTCTCGAAGCGGGCCTTGGCGTCGGTGACCTTCTTGGCCGTCAGGTCGGCGCCGAGGGAGCCGGCGAGGGCGGCGTAGCGCTTGATGGGCTCGAGCATGGAGACCCGGGCGGAGGTGAGGCCGACGCTGGGGGCGAAGCCGAGGATCTTCTTCTTGCTCTCCTCCGGCACGTACCACAGGGCCTCGGGCTCGAACATGTTGCTGACGAGCAGGTCGGGCTTGAGGGCCGCGTACTTCTCGATGCCGAACTCGCCCCAGGCGTTGCCGAGGACGGTCAGCTTGTCGATGTCGAGGTCGCCGGCCTGCGGGTCGGGCTTGCCGTCCTTGAGGGTGGTGGGGCCGAAGACGCCGACGCATTCGACGCCGAAGTCGTGGAGGGCGGCGGCGGTTCCGGTGAAGGCGACGATGCGCCGGGGGGTCCTGGCGGCCTTGACGGTCTTGCCGCGGTCGTCCTTGAAGGTCCAGGCGCCGTCTCCGCCGGAGTCGTCGGAGGCCGATGAGGACGAGCCGCCCCCGCAGGCGGTGAGGAGGGCGCCGAGGCCCAGGGCGCCGCCGGCGGTGAGGAAGCCGCGACGGGAGGGGGCGAGGGTGCGGGGGTGCTCATGGGGTAGTGCTTCTCCCGAGTGAGGATCAAATATGAGGGTAGGCTAACCTAACCTGGTGTTGGTCGACAGTGCCCCTCCCCCACCGCCGCCCCGGAGGCCGGACCCCGCCGCCGCGCCGCCCCGCGCGCCGCCGGACTCCTCGCCGCGGTCGGCGCCCTCCTGCTGGTCCTCGTCGCGTCCGTCGCCGTGGGCGCCAAACAGATCCCCCTCGACCGGGTCTGGCACGGGTTCTTCCACTACACCGGCAACGAGACCGACGTGGTCGTACGGGACGTACGCGTCCCCCGCACCCTCCTCGGCCTGCTCGTCGGCGCGGCGCTCGGCCTCGCCGGCACCGTGATGCAGGCCCTCACCCGCAACCCGCTCGCCGACCCCGGCCTGTTCGGCATCAACGCCGGCGCCGCGGCCGCCGTCGTCTCCGGCATCAGCTTTCTCGGCGTCAGCTCCCTGACCGGCTACGTCTGGCTCGCCTTTCTCGGCGCCGCCGCCGTCTCCGTGGTCGTCTACGCGCTCGGCGGCAGCCGGGGCGCCACGCCCGTACGCCTCGCGCTCGCCGGCACCGCCGTCACCGCGGCCCTCAACGGCTACGTCTTCTCCGTCCAGTTGCTCGACACCGCCGCCCTGGACCGGATGCGCTTCTGGACCGTCGGATCGCTGGCCTCCGCCAACTCCACCGTCGTCACCCAGGTCGCGCCCTTCATCGTGGCCGGCGTCCTGCTCGCCCTGACGCTGGCACGGCCCCTCAACGCCCTGGCCCTCGGCGACGACCAGGCCCGCGCGCTCGGCACCCGGCTGACCGCCACCCGCGTCCTCGCCCTGGCCGCCGTCACCCTGCTGTGCGGCGCGGCGACCGCCGCCTGCGGGCCCGTCATCTTCGTCGGGCTGATGGTGCCGCACGTCGTCCGCGTCTTCACCGGCCCCGACATGCGCTGGATCCTGCCCTACGCGGCCGTCCTCGCACCCGTCCTGCTGCTCGGCTCGGACATCGCCGGCCGCGTCGTCGTCCGCCCCTCCGAACTCCAGGTCGGCATCGTCACCGCCCTGCTGGGCGGACCGCTCTTCATCCACCTCGTACGGCGCCGGAGGATGGCCCGACTGTGAAGCACGCAAGGACCCTGCGCACCCGCGGCGGGCTCTCCGTCCGCCTCGAGACGCGCGCCGCGCTCGTCGTGCTGCTGCTCGCGGCCGGGGCGCTCGCCGCCTCCGTCGCCCTCATCGGCACCGGCGACTACCCCATGACCTTCGCCGACGTCGTCCGCACCCTGACCGGCGACGGCACCCCGGCCCAGGACTTCGTCGTCCACGACCTGCGGCTGCCCCGCGTCCTGGTCGGCCTGCTCGCCGGCACCGCCCTCGGACTGGCCGGCGCCGTCTTCCAGTCCGTCTCCCGCAACCCCCTGGGCAGCCCCGACGTGATCGGGCTCGGCCAGGGATCGACCGTGGGGGCGCTGCTCGTCATCGTCCTCTTCCAGGGCGACCCCCCGGCCGTCGCCGCCGGATCCCTCGCCGGAGGCGTCCTGTCCGGCGCCGCGATCTACGCGCTCGCCTGGAAGAAGGGCGTACAGGGCAACCGGTTCGTCCTCGTCGGCATCGCCATGGCCGCCATCCTCACCGCCGTCATCGGCTACCTGCTCACCAAGGCCAACCTCACCGACGCCGCCCGCGCCACCCTGTGGATGGTCGGCTCCCTGGGCGGACGCGACTGGGACCAGGTCCGGCCCCTGCTCCTCGCGTGCGCCGTGCTCGTCCCCCTCGTCCTCGGCCACGGCCGCGCCCTGCGCATGCTGGAGAGCGGCGACGACACCGCGTACGCGCTCGGGGTGCCCGTCGAGCGGACCCGGCTGGTCACCATGGCGGCCGCCGTGCTGCTGACCGCCGCCGCCACGGCCGCCGCCGGGCCCATCGCCTTCGTCGCCCTCGCCGCACCCCAGCTCGCCCGGCGCCTGACCCGCACCCCCGGACCCAACCTCATCGCCGCCGCCTGCACCGGCGCCACCCTGCTGGTCACCGCCGACTGGGGCTCGCAGCAGCTCTTCGGCGCCGACCGGCTGCCCGTGGGAGCGCTCACCGGCATGCTCGGCGGCTGCTATCTGCTGTGGCTGCTGTTCACCGAGCGCCGCGCGGGGCGGATATGAGCACGGCCCGCCCCCGTACCCCCGCACAAGGAGAGAACACCGTGAGCGACGCACGCGTGGCCACCGGCCCGCAGACCACCGCGAAGGCCGCACCCCGCGCGGACGGCGAAGCCGGCAGCACGACCACGACGAGCCGGCTGACGGCCGAATCCGTCACCCTCGCCTACGACGGACGGGTCATCGCCGAGAACCTCTCCGTCGCCGTCCCCGACAACTCCTTCACCGTCATCGTCGGCCCCAACGCCTGCGGCAAATCCACCCTGCTGCGCGCCCTGTCCCGCATGCTCAAGCCCGCCTCCGGCGCGGTGCTGCTGGACGGCGCGGCCATCGGCTCCTACCCCGCCAAGAAGGTCGCCCGCACCCTCGGACTGCTGCCCCAGTCCTCCGTGGCCCCCGACGGCATCACCGTCGCCGACCTCGTCGCCCGCGGCCGCTACCCCCACCAGGGCCTGCTGCGCCAGTGGTCACCCGAGGACGAACGGATCGTCGACGAGTCGATGGCCGCCACCGGCGTCGCCGCCCTCGCCGACCGGTACGTCGACGAGCTCTCCGGAGGCCAGCGCCAGCGCGTGTGGATCGCCATGGCCCTCGCCCAGCGCACCCCGCTGCTCCTCCTCGACGAGCCGACCACCTACCTCGACATCCAGCACCAGATCGAGGTCCTCGACCTGTGCGCCGAACTCCACGAGACCCAGGGCCGCACCCTCGTCGCCGTCCTGCACGACCTCAACCACGCCGCCCGCTACGCCACCCACCTCATCGCCCTGCGCGACGGGCGCGTCGTGGCCGAGGGACCGCCCGCCGAGGTGGTCACGGCCGAACTCGTCGAGCGCGTCTTCGGACTGCGGTGCCAGGTCATCGACGACCCGCAGACCGGCACCCCCCTGGTCGTCCCCGCCGCCCGCAGGCCCCGCACGGCCCAGGCCGGCGCTACAGGATCGCCCGCAGCCGCAGCACGTCCCGCAGGCTCGCCTTCAGCCTGACCCGGCCGCTGGCCCAGGCCCGCGCGAAGTTCAGCTCGCCGTCGACCAGGGCCACCAGATCGTCGCCCGTCATCTCCAGCCCGATCTCCGCCCGCGCCTCCGGGGCGCCCGGAAGAGTACGCACCTCCCGGATGTGCCCCTCGCGCAGATGGCCCACAAAGGTGACGTCGAGATCGGTGACATGGCAGCTCAGCGAGCGGTCGGGCGTGGCGGCGACACGGAGCTCGCCGCTCGCGCCCGCGAGATTCTCCGCCAGCCGGTCGAGTGCGGCACGGCACTCCTCGATCGTCGCCATCGCCATGGACGGTACACCGGCGAGCCCGGAACACCGGAGAAGCACCCGATAAGGGGTAGCGTCGGTTTCATGACCGACGCGACCCAGCCGCACCAGCCACCCCGGCGCCCCGCCCCCGGGCGCCGAGCGCGCCCCCACCGGCGACGCCGGCGTGGACGCCCACCTGGCCCGGCTGGCGGACGCCGACGACCTCGAGGTGAGCGGCCACCTCGAGGTGTACGAGGATGTACACCAGGGACTGCGCGACGCGCTCGGCGCGCTCGACCAGCGCCCCGGACCCCCTCGTCCGTACGACAACAGGAGCTGAACCGCACGTGGCAGTGACCCGCCGCCGACTCGACGCGGAGCTGGTGCGCCGCAAGCTGGCCCGTTCGCGCGAGCACGCGAGCCAGCTGATCGCCGCCGGCCGTGTGACCGTCGGCGGTACGACGGCGACCAAGGCCGCCACCCAGGTGGAGACCAGCGCCGCCCTCGTCGTCACCCAGGACGACAGCGACCCCGACTACGTCTCCCGCGGCGGCCACAAGCTCGCCGGCGCGCTCGCCGCCTTCGTCCCCCTCGGACTGAAGGTCGAAGGCCGCCGGGCCCTGGACGCCGGCGCCTCCACCGGCGGCTTCACCGACGTACTGCTGCGCTCGGGCGCCGCCCACGTCGTCGCCGTCGACGTCGGCTACGGCCAGCTCGCCTGGTCCCTGCAGAGCGACGAACGGGTCACCGTCAAGGACCGCACCAACGTCCGCGAACTGACCCTGGAGCAGATCGACGACCTGCCCGTCGACCTCGTCGTCGGCGACCTGTCCTTCATCCCGCTCGGTCTCGTGCTGCCCGCCCTCGTGCGCTGCGCCGCCCCCGACGCCGACCTGGTGCTGATGGTCAAGCCGCAGTTCGAGGTCGGCAAGGAGCGCCTGGGCAGCGGCGGCGTCGTACGCAGCGCCCAGCTCAGGGCCGACACCGTACGGGCCGTCGCGGCCCGCGCCGCCGAACTCGGGCTGGGCGTCATGGGTGTTACCGCCAGCCCCCTGCCGGGCCCGTCCGGCAACGTCGAGTACTTTCTGTGGCTGCGCGCCGGTGCGCCTGAACTGGACCCGGCGGACGTTGACCGTGCAGTGGCGGAGGGGCCCCGTTGACCACTTCAAAAGCACCATCAGCAGCACCGGCCGAGCCGGAGGCACAGACAGGACGCACCGTCTTCCTGCTCGCCCACACCGGCCGCCCGGCGGCCATCCGCAGCGCCGAACTCGTCGTCCAAGGACTCCTGCGCTGCGGCATCGGCGTACGGGTCCTCGCCGAGGAGGCCGCCGACCTGCCGCTGCCGCCCTCGGCGGAACGCGTCGAGGCCGGCCTCGGCAGGCCCGACGTCCTCGCCGGCTGCGAGCTGCTCATCGTCCTCGGCGGTGACGGCACGCTGCTGCGCGGCGCCGAGTTCGCCCGGCAGTCCGGCGTGCCCATGCTCGGCGTCAACCTCGGCCGCGTCGGCTTCCTCGCCGAAGCCGAGCGGGACGACCTCGACAAGGTCGTCGACCGCGTCGTGACCCGGGCGTACGAGGTCGAGGAGCGGATGACCCTCGACGTGCTCGTACGCACCGACGGGCACATCGTCCACACCGACTGGGCGCTGAACGAGGCCTCCGTCGAGAAGGCCGCCCGGGAACGGCTCCTGGAGGTCGTCACCGAGGTCGACGGCCGGCCCGTCTCCCGCTTCGGCGGCGACGGAGTGGTCTGCGCCACGCCCACCGGCTCCACCGCCTACGCCTTCTCCGCGGGCGGGCCCGTCGTCTGGCCCGAGGTCGAGGCGCTGCTCATGGTGCCCATCAGCGCTCACGCGCTGTTCGCCAAGCCGCTGGTGACCGCCCCGGACTCGGTGCTGGCCGTCGAGGTCCAGCCGCAGACGCCCAACGGCGTCCTGTGGTGCGACGGACGACGGACCGTGGAGCTCCCGGCGGGGGCGCGGGTGGAGGTACGGCGCGGCGCCGTGCCGGTCCGCCTGGCGCGCCTGCACCACGCCTCGTTCACCGACCGGCTGGTGGCGAAGTTCGCCCTGCCCGTCGCCGGGTGGCGAGGGGCGCCGCACTAGCTCGGGGCGGCCCCTCGGGGCCGCGCCGGGACCGGCGGGGGCGTCGGAAGTCGCCGTCCGGGTGCCCGCGAGGGTGGTGAACGCGACTGCCGCGGTGACGGCGAACGACGCGGCGGGACCGCCCGGAATGTGGATGATCATGGTTCCGCCCTGTCCCCCCAAGGGATCCCCGCACCATCGGGCCGTCACCCGGAACGGCGGCGGGGCTCTCCCCGGGCCGCTCGACGGGGGAGGCCGTCGCGAGCGGCCCCCGGAACCTCGTATGGTCGTATCCGTGTTGGAGGAGATGCGGATCCGGTCCCTGGGCGTCATTGACGACGCCGTTGTCGAGCTGTCACCCGGTTTCACCGCGGTGACCGGCGAGACCGGCGCCGGCAAGACCATGGTCGTCACCAGCCTCGGGCTGCTGCTCGGCGGGCGGGCCGACCCCGCGCTCGTACGCATGGGGGCCAAGGCCGCCGTCGTCGAGGGCCGGCTCGCCGTCGACGCCCGCTCGGCCGTCGCCGCACGGGCCGAGGAAGCCGGCGCCGAACTCGACGACGGCACCCTGCTCGTCAGCCGCACCCTCTCCGCGGAGGGGCGCTCCCGCGCCCACCTCGGCGGGCGCAGCGTGCCCGTGGGCCTGCTCAGCGAGCTCGCGGACGACCTCGTGGCCGTCCACGGCCAGACCGACCAGCAGGGACTGCTGCGCCCCGTGCGGCAGCGCCAGGCCCTCGACCGGTACGCCGGCGACGCCGTCTCCGTACCCCTCGCCGCCTACACGGGCGCCTACCGCCGGCTGCGGGCCGTCGCCACCGAACTCGCCGAGCTCACCACCCGCGCCCGCGAACGCGCCCAGGAAGCGGACCTGCTCCGCTTCGGCCTCGACGAGATCGCCGCCGTCGAACCCCAGCCCGGCGAGGACGCCGACCTCGCCGCCGAGGCCTCCCGCCTCGGCCACGCCGAGGCCCTCGCCTCCGCCGCCACCGCCGCGCACGCCGCGCTCGCCGGCGACCCCGAGGACCCCGAGGGCATCGACGCCGCCACGCTCGTGGCCGGCGCCCACCGCGCCCTCGAATCCGTACGGTCCCACGACCCCGCCCTCGCCGGCCTCGCCGACCGGATCGGCGAGATCGGGATCCTGCTGCGCGACGCCGCCGGAGAACTGGCCGGATACGCCTCCGACCTCGACGCCGACCCCCGCCGGCTGGCCGCCGTCGAGGAGCGCCGGGCCGCGCTCACGCAGCTGACCCGCAAGTACGGCGAGGACATCACCGAAGTCCTCGCCTGGGCCGAGCGCAGCGCCGCGCGCCTGGGCGAACTGGACGGTGACGACGACCGCATCGCCGAACTCACCACGGAACGCGACACGCTGCGCGCCGAACTCGGCGACCTCGCGCAGACGCTGAGCGACGCCCGGACCGAGGCGGCGAAGCGTTTCGCCGACGCGGTGACCGAAGAACTCGCGTCGCTGGCCATGCCGCACGCGCGCGTCTCCTTCGCCATCCGGCAGAACGAGATCACGGGCGGTGCCGCGGACGCCTCCGCGTCCGGTATCGAGGTCGGCGGGCGCGCCGTCACCTACGGGCCGCACGGCGCGGACGACGTCGAACTGCTCCTCGCCCCCCACCCCGGCGCCCAGCCGCGACCCGTCGCCAAGGGCGCCTCCGGCGGTGAGCTCTCGCGCGTCATGCTCGCCGTCGAGGTCGTCTTCGCCGGGTCCGACCCCGTGCCGACCTACCTCTTCGACGAGGTCGACGCCGGAGTCGGCGGCAAGGCCGCGGTCGAGGTCGGGCGCCGCCTGGCCCGGCTGGCGCGGACCGCGCAGGTAGTGGTCGTCACGCACCTGCCGCAGGTGGCGGCGTTCGCGGACCGGCACCTGGTGGTGGAGAAGACGCACGACGGCGCGGTGACGCGCAGCGGGGTGCGGGCGATGGAGGGGGAGGCGCGGGTGCGGGAGCTTTCGCGGATGCTGGCGGGGCAGGAGGACTCGGAGTTGGCGCGGGCGCATGCGGAGGAGTTGCTGGAGGCTGCGCGCGGGGGAGCTGAGGGGGAGGCCCGCTCTTGGTGCGGGTGCGTTGTGGGGCGGGGCCGGGGCGGATGGGCCGGGCCCTTACGGGACTGGATTATTTACGGCCCGGAGCCCTCTGGCGTGATGGTTGGCCCGTACGTGGGCCGCAAATAACCCTGACGTCCCTCTCAGGGCCCGGCCCATCCCACCCCGGCCCCTCCGGCCGGAGCCCGTCTGCGGGCGGGTGGGCAAACCCGACCACCGGGCCGCACCCGGCCACGTACAGTCGGCCCATGGGGATCGGGACAGCGGCGCTGCTCGCGCGGGGGACATACGAGGCACTGCGCCGCATCCGGCCCGGAGGGGCTGGGGTGTGGGACCGGAAGAACAGGTCCGGGCGGACCGTCGATCTGTGCGGTGGGCCCGCGGCGGTGGCCGGCACCGTGGGGGCCGTGGCGACCGCGTCCGCGTTGTCCGGCCGGCATCGGGTCGCCGGGGCGGTGGCCGTGCTGGTGGCCGGTGGGTGCGGGGCGTACGACGATCATGCCGGTGCCGGCGACCCGCGGCGGGGGTTCCGGGCGCATGTGTCGGCGTTGCGGCAGGGCGAGGTGACCAGCGGGGTGGTGAAGCTGCTGGGGATCGGGGCGGCCGGGATCGCGGCCGGTGTCGTGCTGAAGGAGCGGCCGCTCGACCGGCTGCTGGCCGGGGTCGTGATCGCCGGCGCCGCGCACGCGGTCAATCTGCTCGACGTGCGGCCCGGCAGGGCCGGCGCGGCGGTGCTCGCGCTCGGTACGGGCGGGATGCTGCGCGGCAGGGCGGCCGGACAGGTGGCCGCCGGGCCGGTGGGCGCGGCGGCGGCCCTGATCGCCGACGATCTCGGCGAACGGACGATGCTCGGCGACGCCGGCGCGCACGCGCTCGGCGCCGGTCTCGGGCTCGCCGTGGTGGCGGGCAACGGCCGGGCCGGGCTGGCCTTTCACGCCGCCGTGTTGACCCTTGCGGCGGTAGTCGCGGACGCCGGGAATCCCCAAAGTGGGTGAATCCGGAGATCTGTTAGCGAGGTGGGACGGGCCGGCCTCGGGACGGTGGTGCCGGGATGTCGGCGGAGGCTGGCATCCTGGCCTCAGCACCTCGCCGTACGCCCCGACCGACGTCGACCCAGGAGCTTCCCCCGCGTGAGCAGCACACCCGGCCCCTCGCACGGGCGGCCGCCCCTGCACGCTGTTCAGATCCTGGGCAGCGGGAGCGCGGGCAGCGGGGCGCATGTGCGGTCGCTGGCGGACGGGCTCGTGGCGCGCGGGCTGCGGGTGACGGTGTGCGGGCCGTGGGGGACGGGCGAACGCTACGAATTCACCGGCTCCGGGGCGGCCTTCACACCGCTGGGCCCGGGCGCGGGCGCCCTGACCGTCGCCGAGATCCGGGCGGCGAGCGCCGGTGCCGACGTGGTGCACGCGCACGGTCTGCGGTCCGGCGCCCTGGCCGCGCTGGCGCTGCGGGGCCGCGCGACCCCGCTGGTGGTCACCTGGCACGCCCGGGTACGGGCCGAGGGGCCGCGGTCCCATCTCGTACGGCTGATGGAGCGCCAGGCGGCACGGGCGGCGGCCGTGCTGCTCGGCACCTCGTCCGACCTGGTCGATCAGGCGCGGCGGCGGGGCGCGCGGGACGCCCGGCTGGCGCCGGTGGCGTTGCCGGCGCCGCGCACGCGGCCGGACGAGGACGAGTGCGTACGACTCAAGGCCCGGGCCGAACTGGGCGCGATGGCCAGGCCGTTGATCGTCACCGTGGGCCGGCTCGAGCCCGGCCAGGGACACGGCTTCCTGCTGGACGCCGCCCGGCTCTGGCGCGAACTGGACCCCGAACCCCTGCTGATCATGGCGGGTGAGGGCAGCGGACGCGCCGCGCTCCAACGCCGGATCGAGGACGAACAACTGCCGGTCCTGCTGGTGGGGCGCCGCGACGACGTCCCGGAACTGCTGGCCGCGGCGGACGTGGCGGTCCTGCCGAGCCGGTGGGAGGCGCGGTCCCTGCTGGCGCAGGAGGCCTTGCACGCCGGTGTTCCGCTGGTCGCCACGGCCGTTGGTGGAGTGCCGGAGCTTGTCGGTGACGCGGCGGAACTCGTCCCGTACGGGGATGCGGCGGCGTTGGCGGGGGCGGTGGCGCGGCTTCTGGACGATCCCGTTCGCTGTGCGGAGCTTGTGAGTGCCGGGCGGGTGCAGTCGGCGACGTGGCCCTCCGAGGATGACACCGTGGCCCACGTCCTGAGCGTGTACGACGAGCTCAGCCAGCGCCAGCCGAGTTGACGGCGCACCTGGCGCCCTGCTGGGGGGGCGATTCCGGGTGCGGCCCGTGGGTGGGTTTGTGCCCACCCGTTCCGCCCCAGCGGAACGACTGCCCACAAACAGGTAGGCGGAGATCCGGCCGGAGGGGCCGGGGTGGGATGGGCCGGGCCCTGAGAGGGACGTCAGGGTTATTTGCGGCCCACGTACGGGCCGACCATCACGCCAGAGGGCTCCGGGCCGTAAATAATCCAGTCCCGTAAGGGCCCGGCCCATCCCACCCCGGCCCCGCCCCACAACGCACCCGCACGAACACCCGTCACCCCACATGCCGCCGAGCCCGCAACGCCAGCCCCAGCGCCAGCACCGCCTCCGGGTCCTCCAGGTCCGTGCCGAGCAGCCGCCCGATCCGCCCCAGCCGGTCGTACAGCGTCTGCCGGTTCAGGTGCAGCTCCCGCGCCGTCTCCGCCTTGCGGCCCGCGTGGGCGCGGTAGGCCTCGAGCGTCGGCAGCAGCGCCGGCCGCGAGGCCGCGTCGTGGGCCAGCAGCGGCCCGATCACCCGCTGGACGAACGCCGCCAGGTCCCCGTGCGAGCGCAGCCGCCACAGCAGTACGTCCACGTCCAGCCGCCGCACGTCGTACCAGGGCGTACCCCCGCCTCCACAGCCTCCGCAGCCTCCGCGGCCCCCGCCGCGTACCGCAGCCCGGCCCCGCCGTCTCCCACGTGGCCGGCGCGCCCACGACCACCACCGGCGGCCGGAAGCCCGCCCGCTCGGCCCCCGCCCGCAGCGCCGCCGCCACCCGGTCGGCCACGGCGGGCCGGTCCTTCTCGGCGCGCAGCCCGACCAGCAGCGGTACGCGCCCCTCGGGCAGCCGGACGCCGAGCAGGACCGGGGCGCCGACGCCGGCCAGCTCCTCCTGGAGGGAAGCCGCCAGCACGGCCCAGCTCTCGGCGGGGACGAGGTCGTCGGCGGTCCGCGTCACCACGGGGAGCAGTGGTCCAGGGCCCGGCCGGAAGCCCAGGACCCGGGCCTGGGCCGCGGCGTCCGCCGCGTCCAGCCGGCCCTCGGCGAGGTCGGTGAGGAAGTCGCCGCGGCCGCGGGCGGCCAGTTCCTCCTCCTGCCGGGCCCGCATCAGGACGACGGCCAGGAGCCCGGCCGCCCGGTCGGCGGCGATCCGGTGGACGGGCGCCGGCGCCCCGTGCACGGGCAGCACGACGAGCCGGGCCCGCACCGCGTCCGTACCGCCCCTCGAGCCCCCCGAGCCCGCCGGCCCGCCGGGAATGTCGGCGATGACGCTCCCCGGCAGCCCCGCGGCGGAGGCGCGCAGCCCGGCCCAGACCTGCAGTGGGTCGGCGGAGCCGGGTTCGGCGGGAGGGGTGGGAGGTCCGGCGGCGTAGAGCAGGCGGCCGTCGGGGGTCTCGAGGAAGACGGGGTTGCCGGCGAAGTCGGCGAAGAGCCGTAGCAGCTCGGGTACGCCGCCCCCGCCCAGGAGCACCTCGGTGCAGCGCCGGTGCACGTCCTCGGCGCGGCGGAGCAGGGCGTAGTGGGCGTTGACGAGCTCGGTGTGGATCTCCTCGGTGACGGCCACGAACGGCACCTCCCGGTGCAGCTGCACCAGGGGCAGGGCGCAGGAGCGCGCGGTGTCGACGACGGCGGCGGGGAGGGTGGTGAAGCGCGCGCCGAGTTCGACGACGAGGGCGGCGATGCCGCGGTCGGCGAGGCCGCGGACGAAGGCGCGCTGTTCGGCGGGCCGGCTGCCGAGGCCCAGGCCGGTGGTGAGAAGCAGTTCGCCGCCCTTGAGGAGGGCGGCGATGTTGGGTGCCTCGCCGGCGTGGACCCAGCGCAGGGGACGACGCAGCGCGTCGCCGCCGACGAGCACCTCGGGGAGACCGCGCCGCAGGGCGGGCAGCGCCAGGGCTTCCGCCACGGTGATCGTGCCTTGTTCCATGGCGGGGAACCTAACAGGGCGGCGTGCCGCCCCCCGGCGCGGCGGTCAGCCGCCGAAGGCGCTGGAGGCGGCGAGCCGCAGCGCGGTGTCGATGAGCGGCACGTGGCTGAAGGCCTGAGGGAAGTTGCCGACCTGCCGCTGGAGGCGGGAGTCCCATTCCTCGGCGAGCAGTCCGAGGTCGTTGCGCAGGCCGAGCAGCTTCTCGAAGAGCTGGCGGGCCTCGTCGACGCGGCCGATCATGGCCAGGTCGTCGGCGAGCCAGAAGGAGCAGGCGAGGAAGGCGCCCTCGTCGCCCTCGAGCCCGTCGACGCCCGCGGCGGTGCCGGCGGTGGGGTAGCGCAGGACGAAGCCGTCGGGGGTGGACAGCTCGCGCTGGATGGCCTCGATGGTGCCGATGACGCGCTTGTCGTCGGGCGGCAGGAAGCCCATCTGCGGGATGAGCAGGAGGGAGGCGTCGAGTTCCTTGGAGCCGTAGGACTGGGTGAAGGTGTTGCGCTCCTTGTCGTAGCCCTTCTCGCAGACGTCCCGGTGGATGTCGTCGCGCAGCTCGCGCCAGCGCTCGAGGGGGCCGTCGACGTCGCCGGACTCGATGAGCTTGATGGTGCGGTCGACGGCGACCCAGGCCATGACCTTGGAGTGGACGAAGTGGCGGCGCGGGCCGCGTACCTCCCAGATGCCCTCGTCGGGCTCGTTCCAGTGGTCCTCGAGGTAGCCGATGAGGCGCAGCTGCAGCACGGAGGCGTAGTCGTTGCGGGCGAGGCCGGTCATGTGGGCGAGGTGGAGGGCCTCGATCATCTCGCCGTAGACGTCGAGCTGGAGCTGGCCGGCGGCGCCGTTGCCGACGCGGACGGGGGTGGAGTTCTCGTATCCGGGCAGCCAGGGCAGCTCGGCCTCGCCGAGCTCGCGCTCGCCGGCGATGCCGTACATGATCTGCAGGTTCTCGGGGTCGCCGGCGACGGCGCGCAGCAGCCATTCGCGCCAGGCGCGGGCCTCCTCGCGGTAGCCGGTGCGCAGCAGGGAGGAGAGGGTGATGGCGGCGTCGCGCAGCCAGGTGTAGCGGTAGTCCCAGTTGCGGACGCCGCCGATCTCCTCGGGCAGGGAGGTGGTGGGTGCGGCGACGATGCCGCCGGTGGGGGCGTAGGTGAGGGCCTTGAGGGTGATCAGCGAGCGGATGACGGCGTCCCGGTAGGGGCCGTGGTACGTGCAGTGGCCGACCCACTCCCGCCAGAACTCCTCGGTGGCCTCCAGGGAGCCCTCGGGGTCGGGCAGTGCGGGCGGCTCGCCGTGCGAGGGCTGCCAGCTGATGGTGAAGGCGACGCGCTCGCCGGGGGAGACGGTGAAGTCGGAGTAGGTGGTGAGGTCCTTGCCGAAGGTGTCGGCGGTGGTGTCGAGCCAGACCGAGTCGGGGCCGGCGACGGCGACGGTGCGGTCGCCCACCTTGTGCACCCAGGGGACGACCCGCCCGTAGGAGAAGCGCATGCGCAGGGCGGAGCGCATGGGCACCCGGCCGCTGACGCCCTCGACGATCCGGATCAGCTGGGGTGCCCCGTCGCGCGGGGGCATGAAGTCGATGATGCGGACGGTGCCGCGGGGGGTGTCCCATTCGGATTCGAGCACCAGGGAGTCGCCGCGGTAGCGGCGGCGGTCCGCGTGCGGTGGCGCCGCTCCCGAGGGGTGCGCCGGGCCGATCCGCCAGAAGCCGTGTTCCTCCGTGCCGAGCAGGCCCGCGAACGCCGCGTGGGAATCGAATCGGGGCAGGCACAGCCAGTCGGCCGTGCCGTCCCGGCAGACCAGGGCAGCGGTCTGCATATCGCCGATGAGTGCGTAATCCTCGATACGCCCGGCCACGTCATCTCCAGTCGAACGGCATCCAGGACCCCTTCAGGGGTCGAACGGCATCCAGGGCCCTGCGGGGCCCTTTGCTGGTCAAGCGATCTTCGACGAGCTCTGTTCCGGAGTGGCCCTTCCCAGAGGTAGCTGGGGGAGGGCGTGGTGCCGTGCCGGCCGGCTCGCTGCGTGTGTCCGAGCAGGATACGACGCCCAGTTGGCAGACGCGCGACGGTTGGCCGGGGAACTTGTGCCGAATGGGTGGCCTGTGACGACCGCCCGTGACGCAGGGTCGGTGGGGGCGTCGCGCCGCGTCACCGGAAGCGCCCGGGCCCGGTCGCTGATACCCTGGTACCCCGTGGACCGGTGGGCGCAAGACCCCCCAACCGCAGCGACGGCACCCCCGAAAACAACCGGGTGATCGCCGGAACGCACCCTCACTCGCGACCACGGGAGCCCCCCTTTGGCCATTGCCGCAAAGCCCACGACGACCAAGCACATCTTCGTCACCGGGGGTGTCGCCTCCTCGCTCGGCAAGGGGCTGACCGCCTCCAGCCTGGGCGCGCTGCTCAAGGCCCGGGGCCTGCGGGTGACGATGCAGAAGCTCGACCCGTACCTGAACGTCGACCCGGGCACGATGAACCCGTTCCAGCACGGCGAGGTGTTCGTCACCAACGACGGCGCCGAGACCGACCTGGACATCGGTCACTACGAGCGCTTCCTCGACGTCGACCTCGACGGCTCGGCGAACGTCACCACCGGCCAGGTGTACTCCACGGTGATCGCCAAGGAGCGCCGCGGCGAGTACCTGGGCGACACCGTGCAGGTCATCCCGCACATCACCAACGAGATCAAGCACCGCATCCGCCGGATGGCGACCGACGACGTCGACGTCGTGATCACCGAGGTCGGCGGCACGGTGGGCGACATCGAGTCGCTGCCGTTCCTGGAGACCGTGCGCCAGGTCCGCCACGAGGTCGGCCGGGACAACGTCTTCGTCGTGCACATCTCGCTGCTGCCCTACATCGGCCCCTCCGGCGAGCTGAAGACCAAGCCCACCCAGCACTCGGTCGCCGCCCTGCGCAACATCGGCATCCAGCCCGACGCGATCGTGCTGCGCGCCGACCGTGACGTCCCCACCGCCATCAAGCGCAAGATCTCGCTGATGTGCGACGTGGACGAGGCCGCCGTGGTCGCCGCGATCGACGCTCCCTCGATCTACGACATCCCCAAGGTCCTGCACACCGAGGGCCTGGACGCCTACGTGGTGCGCAAGCTCGACCTGCCCTTCCGCGACGTGAACTGGACCCAGTGGGAGGACCTGCTGGACCGCGTCCACAACCCCTCGCACGAGGTCACGGTCGCGCTGGTCGGCAAGTACATCGACCTGCCCGACGCCTACCTGTCGGTGACCGAGGCCATCCGCGCCGGCGGCTTCGCCAACCGCGCCAAGGTCAAGGTCAAGTGGGTCGCCTCCGACGACTGCAAGACCCCGACGGGCGCCCAGAAGCAGCTGGCCGACGTGGACGCGATCTGCATCCCGGGCGGTTTCGGCGACCGTGGCGTCAACGGCAAGGTCGGCGCGATCACCTACGCCCGCGAGAACAAGGTCCCGCTGCTGGGCCTGTGCCTGGGCCTGCAGTGCGTGGTCATCGAGGCCGCCCGCAACCTGGCCGGCATCGAGGGCGCCAACTCCACCGAGTTCGACCCCGCCACCGCCCACCCGGTGATCTCCACGATGGCCGAGCAGATGGACATCGTCGCCGGTGAGGGCGACATGGGCGGCACGATGCGCCTGGGCATGTACCCGGCCAAGCTCGCCGAGGGCTCCATCGTCCGTGAGGTCTACGGCGACCAGCCCTACGTGGAGGAGCGTCACCGTCACCGCTACGAGGTGAACAACTCCTACCGCGGCGAGCTGGAGAAGAAGGCGGGCATCCTCTTCTCCGGTACCTCCCCGGACAACAAGCTGGTCGAGTACGTCGAGTACCCGCGCGACGTCCACCCCTACCTGGTGGCGACCCAGGCGCACCCCGAGCTGCGCTCCCGCCCGACCCGCCCGCACCCGCTCTTCGCGGGTCTGGTCAAGGCCGCCGTGGAGCGTCAGCAGGGCTGATCTGTACGGTTGACCGGGGTGAGGGCCTCCGCTACGGAGGCGCTCACCCCGGTTTCGTATTTCTGGAGGACGCAGATGGGCAGCTTCACGGACACCCCCGCCGAGTGGCGGGTCAAGGCGAGCGCCACGCCGTTCCGGGGCAACAAGACCAGCGTGCGCACGGACGAGGTGGTCATGCCCGACGGCACCACCGTCACCCGTGACTACCAGGTCCACCCCGGTTCCGTGGCCGTCCTCGCCCTCGACGACCAGGACCGGGTGCTGGTCCTGAGCCAGTACCGCCACCCCGTGCGGCAGCGGCTGTGGGAGATCCCCGCGGGCCTGCTGGACGTCCCCGGCGAGAACCCGCTGCGCGCCGCGCAGCGCGAGCTCTACGAGGAGGCGCACGTCAAGGCCGAGGACTGGCGGGTGCTGACCGACGTCTACACCACCCCGGGCGGCTGTGACGAGGCCGTGCGCATCTTCCTGGCGCGCGGCATCTCCGACGTCGAGGGCGAGCGCTTCGAGGTCGAGGACGAGGAGCTGGACATGGAGCTGGCGAGGGTTCCGCTGGCGCTGCTGGGGCGCGGCATCCTCAAGGGCGAGCTCCACAACAACTGCCTGGTCGTCGGCGTGCTTTCGGTCATGGCCGCGATGGCGGGGGACGGCCTGGACGCGCTGCGCCCGGCCGACGCCCCCTGGCCGGCCCGCCCCTTCGAGGCGTGAGGGACGGGGCGCCCCGCGGCCGCCGCGGGGTGCCCCGGACGGGTGCCGTGGTCCGACCATCGGTCAACCCGAAGAGGTGATCTTCAGCATGGCGGGTCGGCGTTACCCGGAGTCCGGCGGGCGGTGAACTAGGCTCGATATGTTCCCGCCGCGGCCGCGGCGGGCTCGCACGTGCAGGTGGAACGGGAGTGGGCCCGTGGCGGAGCGGACGGTGGAGACCGGCGGACCGGCGGGGGCCCCGCCCGAGCGGCGGCTGCCCGCCCCCGCCCCGGAATGAGCCCCCGTCAGACGGCCGCCGCCGCACCGGCGTCGGCGGACCGTCCGTTCGTCGGCCGGCAGCGCGAGCTCAAGGAGCTGCGCGCCGACATCATCCGGGCGGGCCTGGACACCCTCTCCGGCCGTAAACAGCCGCGCGGCCGGGTCCTGCTCATCGCCGGCCGGCCCGGATCCGGCCGCACCGCGCTGGCCGAGCGGCTGGCCGGCCAGCTCACCAGGGAGTACCCGGACGGAGTACTGCGCGCCCGCCTCACGGGTGCCGACGGCTCCCCCGTGCCCACCGAGCGCACCGCCCGCGCCCTGCTCGCCGCCCTCGGCGCGCCCGTGCCGGCCGGGGCCGAGGAGGACGAGCTGACCGCCGCGCTGCGGGCCGCGCTGAACGGCAAGCGGGCGCTGCTGCTGCTGGACGACGCGGCGGGCGCCGAGCAGGTGGACCCGCTGCTGCCGGACGAGCCGGAGTGCCTGGTCGTCGCCGTCTCCCGGGGACCGCTGACCGGGGTGCCGGACGTCCGCCCGTGCGCGCTCGGCGGCCTGGACAAGGCGGCCGCCGTCGACCTGCTCGAGTGGTACGCGGGCCCGACGCGGATCACCTGCGACCCGGTGGCCGCCGGTGCCGTCGTCGAGGAGTGCGGCGGCCAGCCGGCCGCGCTGGTGCTCGTCGGCGGCTGGCTGGCCGCCCACTCGAAGATGTCGGTGGTGGACGCGGCCAAGCGGCTGCGGGAGCCGCCGCCGGCCGGGCGGCCCGAGAGCGCGGCCCGGCCGCTGGCGCGGGCGTTCTCGCTGGCGTACGAGGCCCTGTCGCCCACCGCCGCGCGCACCCTGCACCTGCTGGCGCTGGCCCCGGCCGGGCTGGCCGACGCGCATGTGGCCTCCGCGCTGGCGGGCTGCTCGCTGACCACCGCCCAGTCCGTGCTGGAGGACCTGACGGCCCGCGGCCTGCTGCGGCTGGAGGCCCCGGAGGGCGAGGGCGGCGTGCTGCCCGCGCAGTACCGCGTGCCCGGCTGCCTGGCGCCCATCTTCACGGCGCTGCTGCAGGCGCAGGAGCGGCCGGCCGAGACGGAGCTGGCGCGGGCCAGGATGCTGGAGCGGACGGTGCGGCAGCTGTACTCCTGCCGCGCGGTGACCGAGCGCGACGACCCGGCGGTCCGCCGCAGGATCGAGCAGCTGCCCAGGCCGCTGCGCTTCCCCTCGGCGCGCGCGGCCGAGGAGTGGCTGCTGGCCCGGCTGCCCGCCCTGCTTGCCGCGGCCCGGCTGGCGGTGGAGGACGGCCGGCTCGACACCCTGGCGCGGCGGCTGGTCTCCGCGCTGACCCGGGCGCTGACGGCCCATCTGGGCCCGGAGGCCGCGGCCCCCGAGCTCTACGGGCTGCACCAGCTCGTCCTCGATGTGGCCCGGCGTTGCGAGATGCCGCTGGAGAAGGCCGCGGCGCTGCTCAACCTCGGTGACCTGGACGCCCGGGCCGGGCGCACCGCGGAGGCCCTCGAGCGCTACCGCCAGGCGCTGGACTCGGCGCGGGAGGCGGGCGATCCCTACGCCGTCAGCCGGGCGCTGGAGTCGGTGGGCGCCGCGCATCAGGAGCTGGGGGACTGGCAGCGGGCCGCCGACTGGTACCGGCGCGGTCTGGAGCTGCGGCTGACCCGTGGGGAGCTCGCCGACGAGGCGCGGCTGTACGGGCGGCTGGGCGCGGTGCACGCGTACGCGGGCCAGTTGACGGAGGCGCTGCGCGACTGGCGGGCGGCGGCCGCGGCGTGCCGCCGGCTGCGGGACGTGCCCGGGCACGCGCGGGCGCTGGGCGAGGTGGCCCGGGTGCTGGAGCACGCGGGGCGGCCGAGGGAGGCGCTGCGCACGTACCAGGAGGCGGTGGAGTGCGCGCAGCAGGCGGGCGACGCCCGGCTGGAGGCCGCGCTGCGGCTGCGGCTGGCGGACGTGCTCGAGCGGGCGGGCGACGTCCCGGGGGCGGGAGCGCAGCGTCAGGCGGCCGAGCAGCTGCTGGACCGGGCGGGTCGCACCCCGTCGCAGGACGGCGTGTCACCCTGACGGTGCAACGCAGGGTAACCGATCGTGGACCTAAGAAACAGATGGCGTAACGCTCAAAGATTGGTGCATTGCAAGGCTAGACAGCGGGGGATCCTTCATTAGACTGGCAACGCCGCGATCGACGCGGTCTGCACTGGTGTGCCCGGGCATATCAGGAATAGCCTGTCATTCTCTGAACAAGGACCGTGATCGACGTGAAGGTCGGCATCCCCCGCGAGGTCAAGAACAACGAATTCCGCGTGGCCATCACCCCCGCCGGGGTGCTGGAGCTCGTGCGCAACGGCCACCAGGTCTTCGTGGAGAAGGGAGCCGGTCTCGGCTCCTCCATCACCGACGCCGAGTACGTCGGCGCCGGTGCCGCCATCCTGGACACCGCTGACGACGTCTGGGCCACGGCCGACCTGCTGCTGAAGGTCAAGGAGCCGATCGCGGAGGAGTACCACCGCCTCCGCAAGGGCCAGACCCTCTTCACCTACCTGCACCTGGCCGCCTCCCGCGAGTGCACGGACGCCCTGCTGCAGTCCGGCACCACCGCCATCGCGTACGAGACCGTGGAGCTCGCCAACCGCGCGCTGCCTCTGCTCGCCCCGATGTCCGAGGTCGCGGGCCGGCTGGCCCCGCAGGTCGGCGCCTACCACCTGATGCGCTCGGCCGGCGGCCGCGGCGTGCTGCCGGGCGGCGTCCCGGGCACCCACGCGGGCAAGGCCGTCGTCATCGGCGGTGGCGTCTCCGGCTGGAACGCCGCGCAGATCGCCGTCGGTATGGGCTTCCACGTCACCCTGCTCGACCGTGACATCAACAAGCTCCGCGAGGCCGACAAGGTCTTCGGCACCAAGGTGCAGACGATCGTCTCCAACGCCTACGAGCTGGAGAAGGCCGTCGTCGAGGCCGACCTGGTCATCGGCGCCGTCCTGATCCCGGGCGCCAAGGCCCCCAAGCTGGTCACCAACGAGCTCGTCGCCAAGATGAAGCCCGGAAGTGTACTTGTCGACATTGCGATCGACCAGGGCGGCTGCTTCGAGGACTCCCGTCCCACCACCCACGCGGAGCCGACCTTCCAGGTCCACGACTCCGTCTTCTACTGCGTCGCCAACATGCCGGGCGCGGTGCCGAACACCTCCACCTACGCGCTGACCAACGCCACGATGCCCTACATCGTGGAGCTGGCCAACCGTGGCTGGCAGGAGGCGCTGCGTCGCGACGCCGCGCTGGCCAAGGGTCTCAACACCCATGAGGGTCAGGTCGTTTACGGCCCCGTCGCCGAGGCGCACGGCCTGCCGCACGTCGAACTGAGCACCCTCCTCGGCTGAGTCGGCGCACGCCGTCGGCAGTCGACGAAAGAACAGCACATACCCGGCCGGGCCTTGTCGAGCAAGGCCCGGCCGGGGTGTTTCGCCATGGTTTCGCCCGACCGTGATTCTTCCGGGTTAGGGGCCGTACACCCTTGACAGAAGCCTGTTCGATTGCCGACACATCGTGCCGTCTCCGGCGGATTGTGTTGCTGCGGACCGCCGACACGCCATAGAGTCGCCAACCGTCGGCATGGTGCCACGCTGACCTATCTAGATGTTTCCTGGTCACCAAGGAGGTAGGACGACTTGTGAATGAGTCGACATTTGCTCCCGGGGGTGGTCACCCAGGAATGCCTGCGCTGGGCCAGAGTCCCGTGGGACTCCAAGCTGTCGGCTCCGTCGCTGTCCACACCTTCGCAGCCCACCAGAACATCCAGAGCATGACGACAGCCCACCAGAGCATGGACGGTCAACACGTGAACGCCATGGCCGGCAACCGGGGTGGGGCGGAATCCACCCGTCTCGCCGAGTACGAGGAAGTGCCGGACGGTCACTTCTACGACCCCGACGCGGAGTACGAGCCCGACCCCGAGTACGCGGCGACCCTCGCGCCCGACGCCGCCCGCCAGCGCCGCGAGCGCATCGGCCCCACCGGGCGTCCCCTGCCGTACTTCCCGATCCCCGGACCGCTGGCCGACCACGGCCCGGCGAAGATCATCGCGATGTGCAACCAGAAGGGCGGGGTCGGCAAGACCACCTCGACCATCAACCTGGGCGCGGCCCTCGCGGAGTACGGCCGCCGGGTGCTGCTCGTCGACTTCGACCCCCAGGGCGCGCTGTCCGTCGGGCTCGGAGTCAACCCGATGGAGCTGGACCTGACGGTCTACAACCTGCTCATGGAGCGGGGCATGTCGGCCGACGAGGTGCTGCTGAAGACGGCCGTGCCGAACATGGACCTGCTGCCCAGCAATATCGATTTGTCAGCGGCCGAGGTCCAGCTCGTCAGCGAGGTGGCCCGCGAGTCGACCCTCCAGCGGGCCCTGAAGCCCCTGATGGCCGACTACGACTACATCGTCATCGACTGCCAGCCCTCGCTCGGCCTGCTCACCGTCAACGCCCTGACGGCCGCTCACAAGGTGATCGTGCCGCTGGAATGCGAGTTCTTCGCGCTGCGCGGCGTGGCCCTGCTCACCGAGACCATCGAGAAGGTCCAGGAGCGGCTCAACCCCGAGCTCGAGCTCGACGGCATCCTCGCCACGATGTACGACTCGCGCACCGTGCACAGCCGCGAGGTGCTCGCGCGCGTGGTCGAGGCGTTCGACGATCACGTCTACCACACGGTCATCGGCCGTACGGTCCGCTTCCCCGAGACCACGGTCGCGGGCGAGCCGATCACCACGTACGCGTCCAACTCCGTCGGCGCCGCCGCCTACCGTCAGCTGGCCAGGGAGGTGCTCGCCCGGTGTCACGCCGAGTGAGTCTGCCCGGCGCCGACGAACTGTTCCGCACCACCGGCGGCATGGGACTGCAGTCCTCCTCCCCCCGCCGGAAGGCGAACGGCGAGACGCCGGCGAGGGTGCCGCAGCCGGGCGACGCGCCCGACGGCGAGCGGCCGGGCAAGACGACCGAGCGGGACGGGCGCGCCCCGGCGGCCCCCGCCCCGGCCGGCCCGGAGCAGGACGGCGAGCGGCGCCCCGCCCCGCCGGAGCGCGACCGCGCCACCACGGCCGCCCGTACGGCCTCCGAGCCCGCCACGGGCAAGCGGCGCGGCCGCGGCGCCGGACGGCGGCCCAGCGGCCGTGAGCGGCACGACGAGAAGATCACCGTCTATGTCTCCGCCGAGGAGCTCATGGACCTCGAGCACGCCCGGCTGGTGCTGCGCGGCGAGCACGGGCTCGCGGTGGACCGGGGCCGGATCGTCCGGGAGGCCGTCGCCGTCGTCCTGGCCGACCTCGAGCAGCGCGGCGACGCGAGCATCCTCGTACGGCGCCTGCGCGGCCGCTGAGCGGCCCGGCCGCGCTAGCCTCCTGCCGTACGCCGCTTCGGCCCGTACGGCCCCTTCCGCACCCGCACCCTGGAAACCCGATGCCCGCAGTCCCCGCCACCCCGGTCCGCCGTGCCCTGGGCCACGGCCCGGACGGGCCGCCGCCCCCGCCGGAGCGGGAGCCGGAGCCGCGGGACGGGACCGCGGGGAGTGAGCCGGGGGAGACCGGGGCCGGTGACGGGCGGTTCACGGTCCGGCTGGACAACTTCGAAGGACCGTTCGATCTCCTGCTGCAGCTGATCGCCAAGCACAAGCTGGACGTCACCGAGGTCGCCCTGTCCAAGGTCACCGACGAGTTCATGGCGCACATCCGGGCGATGGGGCCGGACTTCGACCTGGACCAGACCACCGAGTTCCTCGTCGTCGCCGCCACCCTCCTCGACCTCAAGGCCGCCCGGCTGCTGCCCGCCGCCGAGGTCGAGGACGAGGCGGACCTCGCCCTGCTGGAGGCCCGCGACCTGCTGTTCGCACGGCTGCTGCAGTACCGGGCGTACAAGCGCATCGCGGAGATCTTCAGCGACCGGATGGCCGCCGAGGACCGCCGCCGGCCCCGCACGGTCGGCCTGGAGCCGCACCACGCCGAGCTGCTGCCCGAGGTCGTCCTCGGCATCGGCCCCGAGCGCCTGGCGGAGCTGGCCGCCAAGGCGATGCGGCCCAGGCCCGCGCCGCAGGTCTACGTCGACCACATCCACGCGCCGCTGGTCAGCGTCCGCGAACAGGCGGAGGTCGTCGTCGCCCGGCTGCGCGCGGAGGGCGAGACGGACTTCGCCCGGCTCGTCGAGGACGCCCCGGACACCCTGACCGTCGTGGCGCGCTTCCTGGCCCTTCTGGAGCTCTACCGCGAGCGCGTGGTGGTTCTGGACCAGGGCGAGGCGCTGGGGGCCCTGATGGTCCGCTGGACGGGCGCGACGGACGCCGCCCCGCTGGTGACCGACGAGTTCGACCGTGAGCCGGAGACCGAGCCCGAGGAGGGGACGGCGTGAGCGAGGACCTGATGACGGACGCGAGCCAGGAGACGCCACCGGACGGGCCGGCGCCCGCGGGGGCGGCGGCGGTGACCCTGCTCGCCCTCAAGCCGGCCCTGGAGGCCGTGCTCATGGTCGTCGACGAGCCCGCCACCGAGGAGCACCTCGCCGGGGTCCTCGGGCGGTCCCGCCGCGACGTCGCCGCCGCCCTGCGCGAGCTGTCCGACGACTACACCGTCCAGGGCCGGGGCTTCGACCTGCGGCAGGTGGCCGGGGGCTGGCGGTTCTTCACCCGCGCCGAGTACGCCGACGCCGTGGAGGCCTTCGTCCTCGACGGGCAGCAGACCCGCCTCACCCAGGCCGCGCTGGAGACCCTGGCCGTGGTCGCGTACCGTCAGCCGGTCAGCCGTTCGCGGGTCTCGGCCGTCCGCGGAGTGAACTGCGACGGCGTCATGCGCACCCTCCTCCAGCGCGGTCTGGTGGAGGAGGCGGGGACGGAACCCGAAACAGGTGCGATCCTGTACAGGACGACGAATTACTTTCTGGAGCGCATGGGCCTGCGCGGCCTGGACGAGCTCCCGGAGCTCGCCCCCTTCCTCCCCGAGGCGGAAGCGATCGAGGGCGACACTCAGGAAGGTGTGCCGTCGTTCGATCCGGACGCACCGGACACCGACGCAGACGACAAGACGGAACTTTGATGCGAAGCAGCGGCAGGAACAGCGGAAGCGGCAACCGGGACGACCGGGGCGGCCGGGCAGGGTCTCCCCGTCCGGGGTCCGGGGGCGGGCGCGCGGGTGGCGGTCGTTCCGGCGGCGGGCGCCCCGAGAGCGGCGGCCGCTCCGGTGGCGATCGCTCCGGTGGCGGGAGCTACGGCGGCGGTCGCTCCGGTGGCAGCGGCTACGGCGGTGGCCGCTCCGAGGGCGGTCGCGCCGGGGACCGGCGTGACGACCGCCGGGACGACCGCCGTGACGACCGGCAGCAGGAGCGCCCGCGCCGTCCGCGCCCCGAAGAGCGCCGCTACGACGTGGGCCCGGACGCCGAGCGCACCCGGGGCGGTGCCACCAGCGGCCGCCAGAGCGGTCCCACGAGCGGTCGCGGTGCGGCGGCCCGCGGCGGCGCCAAGGGCGGCCCCCGCAAGAGCTCGACCGCCGGTGCCGGCGGCCGCAGCAGCGGCCCCGCCCGTGGCCACGGCTATGCCCCGGCCCGCCCGCGCGAGCTCGACGCCAAGATCGAGGAGCGCAACCGGGAGCGGCACAACAAGCCGCAGGTGAAGACCCCCAAGACCTTCCCCGGCGCCGAGCAGGAGGGCGAGCGTCTGCAGAAGGTGCTGGCCCGGGCCGGCATGGGCTCGCGGCGCGCCTGCGAAGAGCTGATCGAGATGTCGCGCGTCGAGGTCAACGGTGAGATCGTCACCGAGCAGGGCCTGCGCGTGGACCCGGAGAAGGACGAGATCAAGGTCGACGGCCTGACGGTCGCCACCCAGTCGTACCTCTTCTTCGCGCTGAACAAGCCGGCCGGTGTCGTCTCCACCATGGAGGACCCCGACGGCCGCCAGTGCCTCGGCGACTACGTCACCAACCGCGACACCCGGCTCTTCCACGTCGGCCGTCTCGACACGGAGACCGAGGGCATCATCCTGCTCACCAACCACGGCGAGCTGGCCCATCGCCTCACGCACCCCAAGTACGGCGTGCAGAAGACGTACCTGGCGGCCATCACGGGCCCGCTGCCGCGCGACATCGGCAAGCAGCTCAAGAGCGGCATCCAGCTGGAGGACGGCTGGGCCCGCGCCGACAACTTCCGGGTCATCCAGCAGACCGGAAAGAACTACCTCGTCGAGGTGACCCTCCACGAGGGCCGCAAGCACATCGTGCGCCGCATGCTCGCCGAGGCCGGCTTCCCGGTCGAGAAGCTGGTCCGCACCGGCTTCGGCCCGATCCCGCTCGGTGACCAGAAGTCGGGCTGGCTGCGCCGCCTGACGAACACCGAGGTCGGCATGCTGATGCGCGAGGTGGAGCTCTAGCAGGCCCTTCTCCCGGGGCGCTCCGGCCCCGGGAGACGGCCCGCTACGACCACAGGGCCAGGCCCGTCGCCCGGCCCTCCTCGTCCCGCTGGATCTCCATCATTCCCTCGACCGCGTCGCGGGTGATGCGCCCGAAGACGTGCGGGAAGAGGGTTCCGGGGGCCACCCCCGGCGGCGGGGCCGGGTCCGCGGCCTCCCAGCGGACCATCACGTCGAGCTTGTGCTCGTCGATCAGCAGGACCATCAGCGGGCCCGGCACGTCGCGGTAGTACGCCGTCGCCACCGCCAGGGTGGTCGCCTCGTCGGGTGAGCAGTGGACGAAGCCCTCCTCGCCGAGGGACGCGGGGGAGTAGGGACGGTCGGGCACGGCCAGCCAGTCGTCCAGGGGGACCACATGAAAGATCATGGGAACGTTCTACCCCGACTAGGCTGGGCGCCGTGAGAACCGCCCTTGTGATCGGAACCGGACTGATCGGCACGTCCGCCGCCCTCGCCCTCGCCGGCCGCGGCGTCCGGGTGCACCTCGTCGACCACGACCCCGCCCAGGCCCGTACGGCCGCCGCGCGCGGCGCCGGCACGGACCAGGCGCCCGAGGGACGCGTGGACCTCGCCGTCGTCGCCGTACCGCCCGCGCACGTCGCCGACACGCTCGCCGAGGCCATCAGGGGCGGGATCGCCCGCGCCTATCTGGACGTCGCCAGCGTCAAGGGCGGCCCCCGCCGCGAGCTCGAGGCGATGGGCTGCGACCTCACCGGCTACCTGGGCACCCACCCGATGGCCGGGCGCGAGCGCTCCGGCCCCATGGCGGCCACCGCCGACCTCTTCGAGGGCCGGCCGTGGGTGCTCACCCCGACCCGCGAGACGGACACCGAGGTCCTCAACCTCGCCCTCGAGCTCGTCGCCCTGTGCCGCGCCGTCCCCGTCGTCATGGACGCCGACGCCCACGACCGGGCCGTGGCGCTCGTCTCGCACACCCCGCAGCTGGTCTCCAGCCTCGTCGCCGCCCGCCTGCAGGACGCCGACGAGACGGCCGTACGCCTGTGCGGCCAGGGCATCCGCGACGTGACCCGGATCGCCGCCTCCGACCCGCGCATGTGGATCGACATCCTCTCCGCCAACCCCGGGCCCGTCGCCGACGTCCTCGCCGGCATCGCCGCCGACCTCGACGAGACCGTCACCGCCCTGCGCGCCCTGGAGTCCTCGGACGAGGAGCAGCGGCTGGGCGGCGCGGCCGGCATCGAGGACGTGCTGCGCCGCGGCAACACGGGCCGCTCCCGCGTGCCGGGCAAGCACGGCGCCGCCCCGGCGGCGTACGAGACGGTGACCGTCCTCATCGGCGACCAGCCGGGCGAGCTGGCCCGGATCTTCGCCGACGCCGGCCGGGCGGGCGTCAACATCGAGGACGTCCGCATCGAGCACGCCACCGGCCAGCAGGCGGGCCTGATCCAGCTGATGGTCGAGCCCACCGCGGTGACCGGTCTCACGGCGGCCCTGCGCGACCGGGGCTGGGCGGTGCGGCAGTAGGGCGGCCGCGCGCCCGCCGGTCCGGGGCGGTCCGGCGAGACAGTAACCTTGTGTGAGCCTGATATGGATCGCTATTTCTCCGCCCCGTGCACAAGGAAGGTGTCTGACACCGTGGAAACCGCCGCCCGGACCGCCCCGGCAGCTGTCATCGTCGGCATCGACGGCCCCTCCGGCACGGGGAAGTCCAGCACCTCCAAGGCCGTCGCCGCCAAGCTCGGCATGCGCTACCTCGACACCGGCGCCCAGTACCGGGCGATCACCTGGTGGATGCTGAGCAACGGCATCGACGTCGACGACGCCGCCGCCGTGGCCGACGCCGCGGGCAAGCCCGAGATCGTCTCCGGCACGGACCCGTCCGCCCCGACCATCGCGGTCGACGGCGCGGACGCCTCCGGGCCGATCCGCACCCAGCAGGTCACCGCCGCCGTGAGCGCGGTCAGCGCCGTGCCCGAGGTGCGCACCCGGCTGACCGAGCTGCAGCGGGCCATCGCCGCCGGTGCCCCGGAGGGCATCGTCGTCGAGGGCCGCGACGTCGGCACCACCGTCCTGCCGGACGCCGACGTCAAGATCTACCTCACCGCCTCCCCGGAGGCCCGTGCCGCCCGCCGCAGCGGCGAGCTCAAGGGCAAGGAGGCCGCCGACCTGGCCGCCACCCAGGCCGCGCTCGTCAAGCGGGACGCCGCCGACTCCGGCCGCAAGACCTCCCCGCTGGCCAAGGCCGCCGACGCCGTCGAGGTGGACACCACCGAGCTGACCCTGGAGCAGGTCATCGAGTGCGTGGTCACGCTCGTGGAAGAGAAGCGGTCGGCGTGACCGCATCCGGTGCCGTCGTCGGGCGGCGGATCGGCATCGGCCTGATGTACGGGCTGTGGAAGCCGCGTGTGCTGGGCGCCTGGCGGGTGCCCGCCGCGGGGCCCTGCATCCTGGCCGTCAACCACACCCACAACATCGACGGCCCGATGGTGATGGGCACCGCGCCCCGGCCCGTGCACTTCCTGATCAAGAAGGAGGTGTTCGTGGGTCCGCTCGGCCGTTTCCTGCGCGGGATCGGCCAGCTCGAGGTGGACCGCGCGGGCGCCGACCGCACCGCGATCACGGGCGCGCTGAAGGCCCTCGAGGACGGCGGCGTGCTGGGCATCTTCCCCGAGGGCACCCGGGGCGAGGGCGACTTCGCCTCGCTGCGCTCGGGCCTGGCCTACTTCGCCGTACGGTCGGGGGCCCCGATCGTGCCGGTGGCGGTATTGGGGAGCGCCGACCGCGCGGGACGTGTCATAAAGGGTCTGCCGCCGCTGCGCAGCGGCGTCGACGTGGTCTTCGGCGACCCCTTCGAGGCCGGCGACGGCAGCGGCCGCCGTACGCGCAAGGCGCTGGACGAGGCGACCGTGCGGATCCAGGAGCACCTGGCCGCGCACCTGGCGGACGCCAAGCGGCTGACCGGCCGCTGAACGAGACTTTTCAGTAGCGGGCCGTAAGGGTCCGCCGATGACGAAGAACGAGGAAACGACTTCATGAACGACCAGATCCACTCCGGCGACGAGCACGGTGAGCTTGGCGACGCCGAGTACGCGGAGTTCATGGAGCTCGCGGCGCAGGAGGGCTTCGACGCCGAGGAGGTCGAGGGCGCGCTCGGCGAGGCCGGTCACGGCCCGCTGCCCGTCCTCGCCGTCGTCGGCCGCCCCAACGTCGGCAAGTCGACGCTGGTGAACCGCATCATCGGCCGCCGCGAGGCCGTCGTCGAGGACCGTCCGGGCGTGACCCGTGACCGCGTCACCTACGAGGCCGAGTGGGCCGGCCGCCGCTTCAAGGTCGTCGACACCGGCGGCTGGGAGCAGGACGTCCTCGGCATCGACGCCTCGGTCGCCGCCCAGGCCGAGTACGCCATCGAGGCCGCCGACGCCGTGGTCTTCGTGGTGGACGCCACCGTCGGCGCCACCGACACCGACGAGGCCGTCGTCAAGCTGCTGCGCCGGGCGGGCAAGCCTGTCGTGCTGTGCGCCAACAAGGTCGACGGCCCCTCCGCCGAGGCCGACGCCGCCATGCTGTGGTCGCTGGGCCTGGGCGAGCCGATGCCGGTCTCCGCGCTGCACGGCCGCGGCACCGGCGACATGCTGGACGAGGTCCTCAAGGCGCTGCCCGAGGCCCCCGCCCAGACCTTCGGCGCCGCCCTCGGCGGCCCGCGCCGCATCGCCCTGATCGGCCGGCCCAACGTCGGCAAGTCCTCCCTGCTGAACAAGGTCGCGGGGGAGGAGCGGGTCGTCGTCAACGAGCTGGCCGGCACCACCCGCGACCCGGTCGACGAGCTGATCGAGCTCGGCGGCACCACCTGGAAGTTCGTGGACACCGCGGGCATCCGCAAGCGCGTCCACCTCCAGGAGGGCGCGGACTACTACGCCTCCCTGCGCACCGCCGCCGCGGTGGAGAAGGCCGAGCTCGCGGTCATCCTCATCGACGCGAGCGAGTCCATCTCGGTCCAGGACCAGCGCATCATCACCATGGCCGTCGAGGCCGGGCGCGCCATCGTCATCGCGTACAACAAGTGGGACACGCTCGACGAGGAGCGCCGCTACTACCTCGAGCGCGAGATCGAGACCGAGCTCCAGCAGATCGCCTGGGCCCCCCGGGTCAACGTCTCGGCGCAGACGGGCCGGCACATGGAGAAGCTGGTCCCGGCGATCGAGACGGCGCTGGCGGGCTGGGAGACCCGGGTGCCGACCGGACGGCTGAACGCCTTCCTCGGCGAGCTGGTGGCCGCCCACCCGCACCCGATCCGTGGTGGCAAGCAGCCCCGCATCCTCTTCGGCACCCAGGCGGGCACCAAGCCGCCGCGCTTCGTGCTCTTCGCCTCGGGCTTCATCGAGGCGGGCTACCGCCGCTTCATCGAGCGCCGGCTGCGTGAGGAGTTCGGCTTCGAGGGCACGCCGATCCACATCTCGGTGCGGGTCCGCGAGAAGCGCGGCCGCAAGAAGTAACGGAGACCGCCGACGGCGGTCACCGGCCGGCCACGGCCCGCCGGTCCGCCCCGGGCCCCCATGCGGGGTCCGGGGCTCCGTCGTAAGCGATTACGGCGGGAGCCGCGGCTAGAAGCCGCGCGTACGGCCGTCGCGCTGGCCGGGCGGCAGGGCGGGCAGCGCGCTGCCGCGCCGGCCGCCGTAGTAGGAGTCCCAGACGGCGTTGTAGGCCGAGGACCCCTGGTAGGGGGAGTTGCCCGCGGGGAGCTGGCCGGTGTGGCCGCCGTACCCGCCCGGCCGGGGGTCGAAGTCCTTGAACCTCAGCTCCTCCTCTCCCGCACGGTCCCCGGGCAGGGCCCGGAACGACCGGCGGTACTCGGAGCACAGAGCGTCGTAGATCGGGGTGACCGAGCCGGGGTGACCGTCCGAGGAGGCGTCGCGGGGTGGCCGCATGCCGGGGATGTAGTTCTGGTACGAGGTCCGGGCGGGTTCGTATGAGTACACATCCCTGCCAACGACCTCGAGGCCCGTCGGATGCGGCCCCGGACGCGAATGGCCCGCCAGGACGACGTCCGTGGAGTGCACGATGCGAACACCGTCCTCGTTCATGTGCCCGCCAGCGGCATGGTGCCACCGACCAGCCGGCCGGCCGCGGCGGCCCGGTCCAGGGCGGCGCGCAGCAGGTCCTCGCGCGGCTGGGCGCCGATCGTGCCGGACGGGGCGCAGAGGACGAGCACCTGGCCGGACTTGTTGAGGGCGGCCCGCCATTCGTCGGCGACCTGCATCGGGCGGTGCGCCTGCCACCACGCCTGCGCCGGGGTGCCGCCGACGGCCGGCTGGAGGACCGCGTGCAGCTTGCCCAGGGCCACCAGGACCGACCAGCCCGGCAGCTGCCCGGGGAGGTCGTTGACGTCGGTCACGGAGGAGAAGCCCTGCTCGCGCAGCAGGTCCAGGAAGACGTCCACGGGACCGCTGGTGCCGGGGCGGGCGATCGGGCCGAGCGGTTCGACGACCAGGGCCGGGTGGACGTCCCCGGCGGCCAGCACCAGGCCGCTGGTCACGCCGAGCTCGGCCTGCAGCGGCACCTCGGCCTCCGCCCCGCCGCCCTCGCCGGTGATGGACCGCACGGCGCCCTGCAGCTGCTCCTCCGCGACGGGGACGACCTGGGAGGGGATGCAGGCGGCGTGGGCGAAGGCCAGCACGGCGGTCTCGTCGCCGACGAACAGCACGGTGCTGGTGCGCTCCCGCTCGGTGTTCCCGGGCGTGCGGCAGGACGTGCAGTCGTAAAGACCCGGGGCGCTGTCGCCGCCCAGCAGGCGCTCCGCCTCTTCGTCACCGATCTCGGCGCGTACTTCGTCGCTGACATCGAGCATGCGCGGCACGGGGGCTCCTCGAACTTGGGTGTCGTACTCGGTGCGGGGGCGCCGGGTTGCGTCCGGCTCCTCTGGAGACAACGGACGATCCAGGGCCGGGGTCACGCCCCGGAAAAGTTCCCGGATCCGCTACCGATTCCTCATCGCTTGGGGAACGAGTTGGCGATCTAGGCCAACCCGGCGGGCCGCGCCACGGTCTAACCTCTCAGTGGAGGCGGGCTACCGGGAATGTCCGCGGCACACCGGCTGCATGGGGACGAATGCACATCTCATTCCTGATTCACAACGCGTACGGGATCGGCGGCACGATCCGTACCACGTACAACCTCGCGGGCACCCTCGCCGAGCACCACGACGTGGAGATCGTCTCCGTCTTCCGCCACCGCGACGAGCCCGTCTTCGCCCCCGGCGACAAGGTGCGGCTGCGCCACCTGGTGGACCTGCGCAAGGACAGCCCGGGCTACGAGGGCGACGAGCTCGAGTACCGCACGCCGGCCTCGTTCTTCCCCGCCGCCGAGGGCCGCTACAAGCAGTACAGCGCGCTCACCGACCGGAAGATCGCGGAGCACCTGCGGGGCCTGGACTGCGACGTGATCGTCGGAACCCGGCCCGGCCTCAACGTGCACATCGCCCAGCAGGCGCGCCGCGGCCCGGCCCGCGTGGGCCAGGAGCACCTGACGCTCAGCACCCACTCGTCGCCGCTGAAGCTGACGCTGCGCACCCACTACCCGCGGCTGGACGCGGTCACCACCGTCACCGAGGCCGACGCCCGTACCTACCGCAAGCTGATGCGGCTGCCCGGGGTACGCGTCGAGGCCGTGCCCAACAGCATCCCCGCCCCGGCGCTCGCCCCCGCCGACGGCAGCGGCAAGTGGGTGATCGCCGCCGGCCGGCTCGCGCCCGCCAAGCGCTACGACGTCCTCATCCGCGCGTTCGAGAAGGTGGTCGCCGAGCGCCCCGACTGGCGGCTGCGGATCTACGGCGCCGGCGCCGAGCGCGGCAAGCTGCGCGCCCTGATCGACAAGCGCGGTCTCTACAACCACGTCTACCTCATGGGCCCCGCCACTCCGCTGGAGCCGGAGTGGGTCAAGGGCTCCATCGGCGCCGTCACCTCCAGCCTGGAGTCGTTCGGCATGACGATCGTCGAGGCCATGCGCTGCGGCCTGCCGGTGGTCTCCACCGACTGCCCGCACGGCCCCGGCGAGATCATCGACGACGGCGTCGACGGCCTGCTCGTCCCCGTCGGCAAGGTCGACGCCATCGCGGCGGGACTGCTCAGGCTCATCAACGACGACGAACTGCGCCGGCGGATGGGCGCCAAGGCCCTGGAGAACTCGGCGCGCTTCGACCCCGCCGAGGTCGCCGGCCGCTACGAGAGCCTCTTCGCCGACCTCGCCGGCCGCGGCAACCTGCGCGGCTCGCTGCACCGCACCCGGGGCGCCCTGCTCAGCAGCGCCTTCCAGGCCAAGGACAGAAGCCGCACCGCCCTGCGAAGGGTGCGTGCCGCATGACCCCTTCCACCGCGCCCGGCGACGCCGGCGACGGCCTGCCCGCAGCGGCCCCCTCGACGGGCCGTCCGATCCCCACCTCCGAGGAGTGCGCCACCGTGTCTGCCCCTCCCCTGGCCTTCGGCGCGGGGAACCCCAGCGCCGACTGCATCGCGGACTCCGCGGGCGGACTCACCTTCGACCTCGACGTTCCCGGCCACTCCGCCGCCGACGCCGCGCACTGGTCCGCGGCGCTGGTGCTGCGCCGCCGGGGCGCCGACGCCGTCGAGAGCCCCGAGGAGGAGGTGCGGCTGCCGCTGACGCCCAACGGCGACGGCCGGCTGCGCGCCGTGCTGCCCAGCACGGTCGCCCTGCCCGAGGGCCGCTGGGACGTGCACGTCGCCTGCGGCGAGGCCCCCGCCCAGCGGCTGGTGCCCGGCATCGCCGACCTGCGGTCCCTGGTCGACCGCAGACCCGGCCCGAGCACCTCGCCGCTCGCGGTCCGCATCCCGTACGCGACCAAGCACGGCAACCTCTCGCTGCGCAGCTGGCTGCGCGGCCCGCACGCCGAGGCCGGGGACCTGCGCGTGGAGGCCGCCGGGATAACCGGACGGGGCACCCTCCACCGTGTCGAGAACCCCCGGGCGTGGCTCGACGGCGCGGTCCTCGAGGCCCGCTGCCGGCGCGCCGCGGAGCTGGTGCGGACCGTGCCGGTCACCGCCGAGGGGCAGGACTTCTCCTTCACCCTCCCCTTCGCCGTGCTGTGCGAGGAGTGGCGGGGCGGCCCGGAGATGTGGGACCTGTGGCTGCGCGGCGGCCCGGAGGGCGCCGAGGAGGCCCGCGTGGCGCGCCTCCTCGACGACGTCGCCGACAAGAAGCAGATCTTCACCTACCCGGCGCGGGACGTCGCCGCTCCCTACGCGCCTGCCCAGGTGGGGCCGTACTACACCGTCGACAACGACCTCTCGGTCCGGATCGACGAACGGCCGCCGGTGGGCGGCAGGTAGCCGCCCACTCCTGAGGGATCAGCCGGCGGGCCCGGCCGCCACCGGCGGCTCGGCCCGCCGCACCGTCTCCGGGTGGTGCAGGTCGAAGGCCGGCGACTCGGAGCGGATGCGGGGGATGGCGGTGAAGTTGTGGCGGGGCGGCGGGCAGGAGGTCGCCCACTCCAGCGAGCGGCCGAAGCCCCAGGGGTCCTCCACCTCCACGCGCTTGCCGTACCGGGCGGTCTTCCAGACGTTGTAGAAGAACGGCAGGTTGGACAGGCCCAGCAGGAACGCGCCGATCGTGGACAGGGTGTTGAGCGCGGTGAAGCCGTCGGCGGCCAGGTAGTCGGCGTAGCGGCGGGGCATGCCCTCGGCGCCCAGCCAGTGCTGGACGAGGAACGTGGTGTGGAAGCCCGTGAAGAGCGTCCAGAAGTGCATCTTGCCCAGCCGCTCGTCCAGCAGCTTCCCGGTGAACTTCGGCCACCAGAAGTAGAAGCCGGCGAACGTCGCGAACACCACCGTCCCGAAGACCACGTAGTGGAAGTGTGCGACGACGAAGTAGGTGTCGGTGACGTGGAAGTCCAGCGGCGGCGAGGCCAGGATCACCCCGGTGAGCCCGCCGAAGAGGAAGCTCACCAGGAAGCCCACCGCCCACAGCATGGGCGTCTCGAAGGACAGCGAGCCCTTCCACATCGTGCCGATCCAGTTGAAGAACTTCACCCCCGTCGGCACCGCGATCAGGAACGACAGGAACGAGAAGAACGGCAGCAGCACCGCGCCCGTCGCGAACATGTGGTGGGCCCAGACCACCAGCGACAGCGCCGTGATGGTCATGGTCGCGCCGATCAGCGTCAGGTAGCCGAAGATCGGCTTCCTGGAGAACACCGGGATGATCTCGGTGATGATGCCGAAGAACGGCAGCGCGATGATGTAGACCTCGGGGTGGCCGAAGAACCAGAACAGGTGCTGCCACAGCAGCGCCCCGCCCCACTGGGCCTCGAAGACCACGGCCCCGAACCGCCGGTCGGCCTCCAGGCACAGCAGCGCGGCGGCGAGCACGGGGAAGGCCAGCAGGATCAGGATCGAGGTGAACAGCACGTTCCAGGTGAAGACGGGCATCCGGAACATCGTCATCCCCGGTGCGCGCATGCCGATGACGGTGGTGAGGAAGTTGACCGCGCCGAGGATCGTGCCGAAGCCGGACAGCGCCAGCCCCATGATCCACATGTCGGTGCCGATGCCCGGTGAGCGGACCATGCTGCTGAGCGGGGCGTAGCCGGTCCAGCCGAACGTCGCGCCGCCCTCGGGCATCAGCAGGCTCGCGACCACGATCAGGCCGCCGAAGAGGTAGAGCCAGTACGAGAGCATGTTCAGCCGGGGGAACGCCACGTCCGGCGAGCCGATCTGCAGCGGCATGATCGCGTTGGCGAAGCCGGCGAAGGCCGGGGTGGCGAACAGCAGCAGCATGATCGTGCCATGGGCGGTGAACGCCTCGTTGAACCGCTCGTTGGTCAGCAGCTGCAGGCCGGGGCGGGCGAGCTCGGCGCGCATCACCATGGCGAGCAGGCCGGCGACGAGGAAGAAGCCGAACGACGTGATCAGGTAGAGGTGCCCGATCTTCTTGTGGTCGGTGGTGGTCAGCCAGTCCACGATGATCCGGCCGGGACGTCGTGCCCGGGCCGGGCCTTCCGTGGTGGCCTGCGCGGTGTCGGTCCCCATCCGGTGCCCCCTCGCTGTCGGCTCGCACGGGCTGCCCCGCCGTGGTGCGACGCGGAGGCAGTCGGGCATCCGCCATGATGCTCGCCGCGGGGCCGTCCGCGCGAGAGCGCCTCTGTCGACGGGCCGTCAAATCCGGCCTGCCGGGCGGGGTCCGATGTTCCCGGAATTTTATATTCCGGCCCGGGTACGAGGGCGGAAGCGGAGGGGCCGTCAATTCTCCCGTCCTGCTGCCGCATGCGAGGTGGGCGCGGAATTCACCGGGAGTTTCCATGCACCGTCGGCGGAACACGGGAAAAGCGCGGTGAATTCACCGCGAGGGTATTGCGAAGGCTTCGGCGGGGACGGGGAAAGGCACGTATGAGTGATGCGCGGCGCGGTAAACCCCCATGAGTTCACTGTGACAGAAGTGTGACCAGTGGCGGACCGGGCGGGGACGGAAGTATGCGGGGGCCCGGCTTCCGCGCCCGCCCCATGACGCCTACGGTGGCTGCCATGGCACCTCTTCCCGATCTCCCCGCAGAGCCGGACGACGACCTCGACGCCTATGTCGGCCTCGAGGCCGAGGCGGCGGCCGACCGGGCCCGCGCCCGGGGCTGGACGGACGTACGGGCGCTGGCGCCCGGCACGATCATCACCCTGCAATATGTGTTCGGCCGGCTGAACTTCGAGGTGGCGGACGGCACGGTGCGCCGCTGCTGGAAGGGCTGAGGGCGCCGGCGCCCGTACGCGAAGGCGGCCCCGGACGGTGTCCGGGGCCGCCTTCGGCGTGTGCGCTGAGGAGACGCCCTGGGTCAGCCGCCCGCGGTGCCCGCCGTACGGCCGCGGCCCGTGGCCGGGCCGAGCGGCGCGGTGCGGGGCACGCGGTCGGCGTGCGGCGGCCGGCGGCTGCCCGTCGGGGTGACCGGCGTCCGCTCGGAGCGGATGGTGTGCGTCCGGGGGGACAGGTGCGGCCGGCCGTCGGCGACGCGGGGCGGCGTCCCGCCGCCCGGGCGGCTGCCGGCGCCCACGGGCTCGCGCGCGGGCAGTTCGTCGTCGACGGCGGTGCGCGGCGCGCCCAGCACGACGCCCGCGGGGACCGGGGCCGGGACGAAGGTGACGCGGCGCTCGCGCAGCCGCCGCCACAGGGCCAGCAGCGCCGCCTCGGCGCGGGCCATCAGCGGCTCGAACCAGGGCAGGACCAGCAGCACCATCAGACCCGCGGTCCAGCCGAGGGTCACATCGCTCATCCAGTGCGTGCCCAGGTAGACGGTCGTCATCCCCACGCCCAGCGCCAGCAGCGCGGCGATCACCGAGGCGATCCGGCGGGCGTGCGAGGTGGTGGCCAGGTAGGCGAGGACGCCCCAGGTCACCACCGCGTTCGCGGTGTGGCCCGAGGGGAATATGTCGCCGCCGGCGAACATCTCGTTGGAGCCGATCGAGGTGGCGTAGTGCGGGCCGAGCCGGCCCATGCCGATCTTCGCGGCGCCCACGGTCGCGTTGAGCAGCAGCAACGACGTGCCCAGCACCAGCAGCGGGCGCAGGGTCTTCTGCTTGTGCGTGCACCAGCCCAGCCACGCGGCGACCGCCACGGCGGTCGGGCCGCGCTGGCCCAGGACCACGAAGTAGTCCAGGAAGGTGTGGATCTCCGGCCACTGCTTGTACGGCCGGAAGAGCATGACCTGCCAGTCGAACCGCACCGGCCAGGACGTGGTGAGCACGCCGACCACGATCGCCACATAGACCACGGAGGTCGCCACGAAGATCCCCAGACGGGTCCGGGTCATCCGTGGTCGCACGGGATCGGTCGGGCGCTCCTCCGCTGGGACGAGCTCGTCGTTGGTACGCACTCAATCGACGTTACATTGCGTGACGGGAAGCTTCGGCCGATCGAGGCGCTTTGTGATGACGATGTGATGTGGAATGCGTCTCAATCGTGGCGCCCCGCAGGTTTGAAACCGCGGAATAAGAAACGGATAAAGGTGCGTCAGCTGCGCCTCGGGTCATTGCCCGGCTGTTTAATTCTTTTATGTACGGCGGAGTTTATCGGTGATTTGCCGGGCGGCTCCGCCGTGTTTCCCGCCGGCCGCCGGGCCCCGCCGAATTACGATCATGGCGGGCCGGAGCCGTGCAGCCAGAACGCCCCGTAGACGGCCGAGGCGAGGACCACGGCGGAGACGATCGCCGCCGCGCGTACCGTGCGTAGTCGGGCCAGGGCCACCGCCAGGGGCAGCAGCAGGGGGAAGGCCGGCATCATCAGCCGCGGCTTGGAGCCGAAGTACCCCTTCGCCGTCAGCGCCAGCAGCAGCACCGTGCCCGCGTAGACCAGCAGCGGCAGCGGCTGCCCCTGCCGCACCCCGGCCCAGTACAGCCGCAGCACCAGGGCGACGCCGATCAGCAGGCCCAGCCCGGCGGCGAACGCCGGGGACGCCAGGCGCCCGGTGATGAAGGAGCCGAACGCCAGCCCGCCGTCGAAGCCGTTGCCCCAGCCGCCCTGGACGTCCAGATAGCCCGTCGGGCTGCCGGTGCGCACACCGACCCAGACGAAGTACGCCAGCCAGCCCAGCGGCGCCAGCGCCACGCCGAGCAGCAGCCGGGCGAGGGGCGGCCGTTCCCCGCCGAGGCGGCGCGCCCGGACCAGGGCCGCTGCCGCGGTGATCCATACGGCCGCGACCACCGCCGCGCCCACCGGCCGGGTCAGCCCCGCCAGCGCCGCGAACGCGCCCGCCCACACCCAGCGGCCGCTGAGCACGGCGTACACGCTCCACGCCGCCAGCGCCGTGAAGAGCGACTCGGAGTACGCCATCGACTGCACCACGCCGACCGGCAGCGCCGCCCACAGCACGACGAGCAGGACGCCGGCCCGCCGTCCGTACAGCCGCTCGCCGACCGCGAAGATCCCCCAGGCGGCGAACAGCGAGGCCACGCCCGCGACCACCAGGCCCGCGTCGTTCGCCGAGAGCGGCACGAGCGCGGACAGCGCCCGCTCCAGCCACGGCAGCAGCGGGAAGAACGCCAGGTCGGAGTGGACCTTGCCGCCCGCCAGATGAAGGGTGTAGCCGTAGCCGTCCTCGGCGATCCGGGCGTACCAGAGGGAATCCCAGCGCGCCGACAGCAACTGATGCGGACCTTTGCCGTCCGCCAGGCCCCACAGGGCCAGCGCCACGACGCCCAGCGCCCGCACCGCCGCGTACAGCAGCAGGGCGGGGGCGGCCAGGCGCAGGGCCCGGCCCCGGGGCGGGGCGGCCGCGCCGGAGGCCGCACCGGAGGCCGTGCCGGAGGGGGTGGCGAGAGAGGTCATCCGTCGATTGTCCCAGCACCGGCGACGTGCGACGTCGTGTGAGAGCTGCCACGTGGGTTCCGCCGGGACTCGCGTACTCTGTCGACTCACTCGCCCCTCGACACCGCCGGGGCCCATTTCCCCCAAGGCCACCGAGCGGCCGCGAGCGCATGACACGGAGGTGTGTGGATGTCCGGGACGACCACGGCCGGGCCCCGTCGGCCGGTCGGCGTTCCCCGGCCGCGCCGCGCGGAGGACCACGGCGCTCCCGGGGTGAGCCGGTGGACCGTGCTCGTCGTCCTGTGCGTCAGCCTGCTGCTCGTCGCCGTCGACGCCACCGTCCTGCACGTCGCGGTGCCGGCCCTCACCGAGGACCTGCGGCCGAGCGCCATCCAGCTGCTGTGGATCGTCGACGTCTACCCCCTGGTCTGCGCGGCCCTCCTCATCCTCTTCGGCACCCTCGGCGACCGCGTCGGCCGCCGCCGGGTGCTGCTGCTCGGCTACGCGCTCTTCGGGGTCGCCTCCGCGCTCGCGGCGCTCGCGACCGCGCCGGAGGTCCTCATCGCCGCCCGTGCGCTGCTCGGCGCCGGCGGCGCGATGATCATGCCGGCGACGCTGTCCATCCTGCGGCAGGTCTTTCCCGACCGGCGGGAGCGGGCCGTGGCCATCGGCGTGTGGAGCGCGGTGGCCGCGGTCGGCGCCGCGGTCGGACCGCTGCTCGGCGGCTTCCTGCTGGAGCACTTCTGGTGGGGTTCGGTCTTCCTCATCAACATTCCGCTGATGGCGGTCAGCCTCCCGGTCGGGCGGTGGCTGCTGCCCGAGTCGACCGGCGACCGCGACGGCCCCTGGGACGTGCTGGGCGCGCTGATGGCCGCGTTCGGCCTGTTCGGCGCGGTCTTCGGGGTCAAGCGGATCGGCGGCGCCGACCCGCTCTCGCTGGGCACGATCGTCCCGGCGGCGCTCGGCATCGCGCTGCTCGTCCTCTTCGTCCGCCGCCAGCGGCGCCGCCGCCACCCGCTGGTCGACCTCGCGATGTTCGCGCGGCCGGCCTTCGGTACATCGGTGGGCTGCATCGTGCTGGCCATGCTGGCGCTGGTCGGCCTGGAGCTCGTGGCCGCGCAGTACCTGCAGCTCGTCCTCGGCCTCACCCCGCTCGAGACCGGCCTGCGGCTGCTGCCGCTCACGCTCGCCGCGATGGCGGCTGGGCTGGCGGGCTCCCGGATCCTGCAGCGCTTCGGGCCGCGCACGATGGTCGTGACGGGATTCGTGCTGACGGCGATGGCGGTGCTCTCGCTGACGGTGATGGGCCGCCAGGACCAGCCCGCCGTCCTGGTCGTGGGCTTCGTGGTGCTGGGCTTCGGCCTGGAGACCACCCTCTTCGGGGCGTACGAGTCGATGCTGAACGAGGCCCCGGCCAGGAGCGCGGGCGGCGCCGCCGCGATCGGCGAGACCTCCTACCAACTGGGCGCCGGCATCGGCATCGCGCTGCTCGGCAGCGTGATGAACGCCGCGTACGCGCCGGGCGTGGAAGCCGTCCCCGGCGTCCCCAGCGCGGCGGGCGCCTCGGCGCGGCACTCGCTGGGCGAGGCCTACGCCGTCGCCGACCGGCTGGGCGGCGCCCCGGGTGCGGCGCTGCGCGCCGCCGCGCGCGACGCGTTCGTGCACGGCCTGCACGTCACCCTGGCGGTGAGCGCGGGGCTGCTGTTCCTCGGGGCGCTGGCCGCGCTGCGCCTGCCGCGCGTGATGGACTGCGGACGGCCCACGGACTGACGGGCGGCCGGCGGCCGGCCGGGTCTGGACGAGCGGGGTTACCCGGCCGTAGCGTCTGCGGTAACCGATGATCACCGCACCGTGCCGGAGGCTGACGTGTTCGACCCGCATGATCCGCTCGGCATCGACGACCTGCTCACCGACGAGGACCGGGCGATCCGCGGCACCGTCCGCGCCTGGGCCGCCGACCGCGTCCTGCCGCACGTCGCCGACTGGTACGAGCGTGGCGAGATCCCCGGCATCCGCGAGCTCGCCCGCGAGCTCGGTTCGCTGGGGGCCCTGGGCATGCAGCTGACCGGCTACGGCTGCGCGGGCGCCAGCGCCGTGCAGTACGGGCTGGCCTGCCTGGAGGTGGAGGCCGCCGACTCCGGCATCCGCTCGCTGGTGTCCGTGCAGGGCTCCCTCGCGATGTACGCCATCCACCGCTTCGGCTCCGAGGAGCAGAAGCGGCAGTGGCTGCCGGGCATGGCCGCCGGGGAGATCATCGGCTGCTTCGGCCTCACCGAACCCGACCACGGCTCGGATCCGGCGGGCATGCGCACCTACGCCAGGCGCGACGCCGGCGGCGACTGGGTGCTGACCGGGCGCAAGATGTGGATCACCAATGGTTCCGTCGCCGGGGTCGCGATCGTCTGGGCGCGGACCGACGAGGGCATCAGGGGGTTCGTCGTCCCCACCGACCGGCCCGGCTTCTCCGCTCCGGAGATCCGGCACAAGTGGTCGCTGCGCGCCTCGGTCACCAGCGAGCTGGTGCTGGACGAGGTCCGGCTGCCCGCCGACGCCGTGCTGCCGGAGGTCACCGGGCTGCGCGGGCCGCTGAGCTGTCTGAGCCACGCCCGCTACGGGATCGTGTGGGGCGCGATGGGCGCGGCGCGCACCTGCTTCGAGACGGCGCTCGCGTACGCGCGGAGCCGGGAGCAGTTCGGCAGGCCGATCGCCGGCTTCCAGCTCACCCAGGCCAAGCTGGCCGACATGGCGGTGGAGCTGCACAAGGGGATCCTGCTGGCCCATCATCTGGGGCGGCGGATGGACGCGGGGCGGCTGCGGCCGGAGCAGGTGAGCTTCGGGAAGCTGAACAACGTGCGGGAGGCGATCGAGATCTGCCGTACCGCCCGGACGATCCTGGGCGCGAACGGTATCTCCCTCGAGTACCCCGTCATGCGCCACGCGACGAACCTGGAATCGGTGCTGACCTACGAGGGCACGGTCGAGATGCACCAGTTGGTGCTGGGCAAGGCGCTGACCGGCGTCGACGCGTTCCGGTGAGGGCCGGCCCAGCACTTCGCCCCACGCGCCGTACGTACCCGGGGGACGTTCCCCCGGGCCCCGGCCGGGGGCGTCGGCGGCTCAGCTCTGGTTGAAGAAGCCGCCGTTCACGCGGCCCATGGGCTCGCCGCTGACGACCTTGTAGTCGGCGGGGGTGAGCAGGAAGACGCGGTTGGCCACCCGCTCGATCGAACCGCGCAGCCCGAAGGTCAGGCCGGCGGCGAAGTCCACCACCCGCTTGGCGTCGCTGGGTTCCATGCCGGTGAGGTTGACGATCACCGGGACGCCCTCGCGGAACAGCTCGCCGATGCCCCGGGCGTCCCGGAAGCCGTCCGGGGTGACCGTGGCGATGCGGGTGCCCTGCTCCTGCGCGACCTCGTCGGCCACCCGGACCTTGGGGTTGGTCACCCAGGAGTCGCCGGGCTCGGGCCCCTCGGCGTAGTCGTCGTCGTAGTAGCGCTCGTCATCGCTGTCGTCGACGAGGCCAAGCCAGGCACTCGCCTTGCGCACCGATCCCATGGACGCCTCCTCTCACACGCGGTGTGTTCCGCCCGCTCCTCTATGGTCGTCCATGATGCGGATGATGTGCCAAGTGGATGGCGGCCATGCGGGGATTTCGTGACGCATCTGGTGCAAAGCGGGTGGCGGTGCGTCAGAAACTCCTATGAGTGGACCGCAGGCGTTGGACCTGGGCATATGCGGCATGCAGCGGACGGGGCGGGTTCCGGCCGAGCACGATTGTCCCCGGTGAATAGGATGCCCGGGCACATCGACACCACACACGGGGGCACGTTTTGTTCGGGATCATCAGGCCATGCCGTCACCGGCTGTCCGAGAGCATGCGAACGGAGTGGATGGCCCATCTCTGCGGCCTCTGCCTGGCACTGAAGGGCGATCACGGGCAGCTTGCTCGAATAGCCACCAACTACGACGGTCTGGTCATATCCGTGCTGGTGGAGGCGCAGTCCGCGCACCCCGACGGCCCGGAGGGCGCCGCCTCCTGGCGGCGCACGGCGGGGCCCTGCCCGTTGCGCGGGATGCGCTCCGCGCCCGTGGCGCAGGGCGAGGGCGCGCGGTTGGCCGCGTCGGTCTCGCTCGTCCTGGCGTCCGCGAAGATGCGCGACCATGTCGCCGACGGCGACGGGATGTTGGCGCGCCGTCCGGTCGCGGCGGCCGCCCGCCGCGTCGCCGCGGTGTGGGACCGTGCGGGCGCCCGTACGGGATCGGAACTCGGCTTCGATACGGCGGTCCTGGTCGACGCCGTCGAACGGCAGGCCGGGCTCGAGGCGCTGGCCACGGCCGGCACCCCGCTGCTGGAGGTGACCGAGCCCACCGAGACGGCCACCGCCGCCGCCTTCGCCCACACCGCCGTTCTGGCGGGACGGCCGGACAACCGCGAACCGCTCGAGGAGGCGGGCCGGCTCTTCGGCCGGCTCGCCCATCTGCTGGACGCCGTCGAGGACCTGGACGAGGACGCCCGGGCCGGCGCCTGGAACCCCATCGCCGCCACCGGCACCCCGCTCGACGAGGTGCGGCGGCTGTGCGACGACGCGGTGCACGGCGTGCGCCTGGCGCTGCGCGACGTGGAGTTCGCGAGCAAGGCGCAGGGCAGGCTCGCGCACATCCTGCTGGCGCACGAGCTGGAACGTTCCGTCGACCGGGCGTTCGCGGGCGGCGGGTGCGCGACGGGCGCAGGCCATGAGCACCACGGCGACCACCCGCCCGCACCCGAGGGCTCCTACGCCCCCTACGGCGCACCGCCGATGCCGCCGCCGCCCGGTCCGCCCCGGCCGCCGCGGCGCCGGCGCGGGCTGATCGCGGGGTGCGCGGTGTGGACGGGGATGTTCTGCACCGGCCAGATCTGCTGCAGGGATCCCTACCCGGATCCGTGGTCCGGGGAGCCGCGCGAGGGCTGGTGCGCCAAGTGCTGTGACAACTGTGACGGCTGCGATGGCTGTAGCAACTGCGACAGCTGCTGCGACTGTTGCAACTGCTGCGGTGGCGATGGTGGCGGCTGTGATTGCGGATGCGACGGATGCGGTTGCGACTGCTGAGGAGACGAACCGGCTGGGCGGAGCGAGGGGAGGGCGCGGCCTGACGATCGCGCCGGTGAAGGCAGCGGGGCCGGGCGCCCGGGGCGCGGCCGGGGCACCTCCGGCCGTGGCCGGGGAGGGCGGGGTCAGCGCGTACAGGAGGCGGACCACACCCGACCGAAGTCGATGTGGTCGCGGGTGACCAGCCGCTGCCGTCGTCGCATGGGCCAAGTGGAGCAGGCATCCGTTTCTCCGTCAACTGCCCCCAGGCGCACGGTCCATAGTGTGGACGGCGTTCCGGACAGGCTTGACAGCGGACCGTGGCACCGGCATAGCCTCGACGTCCGGCCGTGCTGAGGGGCGCGGTCGCCCTGTGAAGGCAGCTCATCCCGTGTTCGATCCCGCATCCACGGAGCCTTCGCATGCCCGCACACCCCCGTCCGTCCTCGGACGAACCCGCCTCCGCCCCCGTGCCCTCCCTCGCCATCGTCGGCGCGGGCCCCGGGGCACCGGTCTCCTCGAGCGCCTCGCCGCCAACGCGCCCGCGCTCCTGGGGACCGGCCGCCTCGATGTGCACCTCGTGGATCCCCACCCGCCCGGCGGGGGCCGGATCTGGCGGCGCGACCAGTCGCCGCTGCTGTGGATGAACTCCCTGGCCGAGGACGTCACGATGTACACCGACGACAGCGTCGAGATGGCCGGTCCGGTGCGCCACGGGCCCTCGCTCGCGGAATGGGCGGCCCGCGTCCGCGACGGTGAGGAAACGATCCCGCTCGATCCCGGAACCGCCGCCGAGGCCCGCCGCCTGACGCCCCGGAGCTTCGCCGGACGACGGCTGCAGAGCGCCTACCTCACCTGGGTGTACGAGCGCGCGGTCGCTGCCCTGCCACGGGGGATCACCGTCCACGAGCACCGCCGGCGCGCCGTGCGGCTCGCCGGACCGCCCGACGGCAGGCAACGCCTGTGGCTGGAAGGACGTACCGAACCCCTTCACGCCGACCTCGTCGTCCTCGCGCTCGGCCACCTCGACGCCGAGCCCGCCCCCGAAGAACAGGCCCTCGCCGCCTTCGCCGCCGACCACCGACTGACCTATCTGCCGCCCCGGTTCACCGCCGACGCCGACCTCGGCGGCCTGCGCCCCGGCGAGCCGGTGCTCGTCCGCGGCCTCGGCCTCGCCTTCATCGACCTGATGGTCCTGCTGACCGAGGGCCGCGGCGGGCACTACACCGCCGACGACGCCGGAACCCTCACCTACCACGCCTCCGGCCGCGAGCCCGTCCTGCACGTCGGCTCCCGGCGCGGCGTGCCCTACCGCGCCAAACCCGGCTACGCCTGGCACGGCGAACGGCCCCCGCTGCCCCGCTTTCTCGGCCCGGCGCGGATCGAGGAGCTGCGCCGCCGCCCCGGCCCGCCCGACGCCCGGCGCGATCTGTGGCCGCTCGTCGAGAAGGAGCTGGGCTTCGCCCACTACCACCGTCTGTTCACCGCCCACCCGGGGCGCGTGAGCGTCGGCTGGGCCGACTTCGAGGAGAAGTACGCCGCCTGCGAGCCCGGCAGCGCCGCACTCGACACGCTCGTCGCCGCGTCCGTGCCCGACCCGGCCGACCGCCTCGACCTCGCCGCCCTGGACACCCCGCTCGCCGGGCTGCGCCTCCCCGACGGCGACTCCCTGCAGGCCGCCCTGCGCGCGCACATCGAGGCCGACCTGGCACGGCGTCACAACCCCTGTCACAGCCCCGACCTCGCCGTCTTCCACGCGCTGCTGTCCGCCTACGGACAGCTGGCGGCGCTCGGCGACACCGGTCCCCGCCGGCACGGCTTCTTCAGCTATCTGGCCTCCGGCCCGCCCGGCCCCCGGCTGCGGCAGCTGCTCGCCCTCTCCCGGGCCGGGCTGGTGCGCTTCCTCGGCGCGGACACGGCCGTCGAGGCCGATCCGGTGCGCGGAGTGTTCCGGGCGCACAGCCCGAGCGTGCCCGGCCGTGCCGTCGAGGCCCGCGCGCTGGTCGAGGCCCGGCTGCCCGAGCCCTCGGTGGCCCGGTCCCGGGATCCGCTGCTGCGGGGACTGGCCGGCGAAGCCGGTGTCACCGCCGGGGGGTTGCTCACCGTGCGTCCCGAGGACGGGCGGCTGCTGGGACGCGACGGGCGGCCCCACCGCCGCCGGTTCGCGCTCGGGCCGCACACCGACGCCCGGGCGTCGGCGGCGTTCGCGCGGCCGCGCGGCAACGCGCCCGCGTTCCGCCAGAACGACGCCACCGCGCGCGCCGCGCTCACCTTCCTGCGCGACCGCACGGGCTGAGGCCGGACGGCGCCCGCGGGCCCGTCCGCCCGCGCGCCCCGGACCGGCCGGAACGACCGCCCACCCCGTTCACCCACGGCTCTCTCAAGGGACCCCTCATGCCCGAACCCACCCGCCCCCTCCACCTCGCCGTCGCCTCGACCGGCCCGGCGCCCACGACGCCGGGCCCTACGTACGGGCCGCCCGGCTCGCCGAGCGCGGCCGGCTGGACTTCGTCACCCTCGGCGACTCCTTCGCCCCGCCCCGGCGCGGCGCCGGCCGCCCGGACGCCGTCGCCGCCCTGGCCCGGGTCGCGCCCGCCACCGAGCGCATCGGCCTGGTGCCGACCGTCACCACCACCCACACCGAGCCCTTCCACGTCTCCTCCGCCCTCTCCACCCTGGACTGGGTGAGCCGGGGCCGCGCCGGCTGGAACGTGGCGGTCTCCACCGGCGAGGCCGAGGCCCGGCACTTCGGCCGCCGCCCGGCGCCCACCGCGTCGGCGGCGTGGCGCGAGGCGGAGGCGGTCGCCGACGTCGTCGCCCGGCTCTGGGACAGCTGGGAGGACGACGCCGAGATCCGGGACGCGGCCACCGGGCGCTTCATCGACCGCGACAAGCTGCACCACGTCGACTTCCAGGGCCCCGGCTTCAGCGTCCGCGGGCCCTCCATCGTCCCCCGGCCCCCGCAGGGCCGCCCCGTCATCGCCGTCGAGGCCACCGCCGAGCCCTCCCGGGAGACCGCCGCCCGCCACGCCGACGTGGTCTTCGTGCGCGCCGAGCACGCCGGCGACGCCCGCAAGGTCCGGGCCGTCCGCGACGACCTGCGCCGGCGCGCCCGCGACCACGGCCGCGACGTGGCCGGCGCCGGCCGGATCGTCGTGCTGGCCTCCCTGCCCGTCGCGCTGTACGCGGCGGCCGACGCCGTCGCCCTCGCCGACCTCGTCGGCGACTGGTACGCCGACGGCGTGGCCGACGGCTTCCACTTCCGGCCCCGCGACCTCGACCGGGACCTGGCCCTACTCGTCGACGGCACCGTGCCCGTACTCCAGCACCGCGGCCTGTTACGCGCCTTCTACCCGGGCGGCACCCTGCGCGAGCACCTGTGCCTGCCCCGCCCCGCCAACCGCTACGCCCGTGTGAAGGAGACGGCATGACGCTCCGTCAGCGGCGGAGGCCGAACCGCCGTCCGATGCACCTCGCCGCGCACTTCCCCGGCGTCAACAACACCACCGTCTGGGACGACCCCCGCTCCGGCAGCCAGATCGACTTCGCCTCCTTCACCCACCTCGCCCGCGTCGCCGAACGCGGCCTGTTCGACTTCTTCTTCCTCGCCGAGGGGCTGCGGCTGCGCGAGCACAAGGGCCGCGTCCACGACCTCGACGTGGTCGGCCGCCCCGAGTCGCTGACCGTGCTCGCCGCCCTGGCCGCCGTCACCGAGCGGCTCGGGCTGGCCGCGACCGTCAGCGCCACCTTCAACGAGCCCTACGAACTCGCCCGCCGCCTCGCTTCCCTCGACCACCTCAGCGGCGGGCGCGCGGCCTGGAACGTCGTCACCTCCTCCGACGCCTTCACCGGAGAGAACTTCCGCCGCGGCGGATACCTCGAGCACGCCGAGCGCTACACCCGCGCCGCCGAGTTCGTCGCCACCGCACGCGAGCTGTGGGACTCCTGGACCCCGGAGGGCACCCCCCGCCCCTTCGCCCACCACGGGCGGCACTTCTCGGTGTCCGGGGAGTTCGACGTCCCGCGCCCGCCGCAGGGCCACCCCGTCGTCATCCAGGCCGGGGACTCCGGCGAGGGCCGGGAGTTCGCCGCCGCTGCCGCCGACGTCGTCTTCAGCCGGCACGGCACCCTCGAGGAGGGCCGCGCGTTCTACGCCGACGTCAAGCGCAGGCTCGCGGCGTACGGCCGCGCCCCCACCGACCTGAAGATCATGCCCGGGGTCACCCACGTGCTCGGCGACACCGCCGCCGAGGCCCAGGAGAGGGCCGCCGGGATCCGCCGGCGGCAGGTCTCCCCGCAGACCGCCCTGCTGATCCTGGAACAGGTCTGGGGCCGCGACCTGTCCTCCTACGATCCCGACGGGCCGCTGCCCCGTATCGACCCCGATCCCGGTGCGGAGGTCTCCCACGGCCGGGTCCGCCACCACGACCGGCTGGCCGTCGCCGCCCGGTGGCGGGCGCTGTCGGAGGCCAAGGGGCTCTCCATCCGGCAGACGGTGATCGAGACGACCGGCCGGCAGTCCTTCGTCGGCACCCCGCGCCAGGTCGCCGACGAGATGGCGCGCTTCGTGGCCGAGGAGGCCACCGACGGCTTCATCCTCGTCCCGCAGCTGACCCCCGGCGGGCTCGACGAGTTCGTCGACCGCGTCGTCCCCCTGCTCCAGGAGCGCGGGGTGTTCCGGACGGAGTACACGGGCCCCACCCTCCGCGATCACCTCGGGCTGGCCCGGCCCGTGGCGAAAGGCCGGACGGCATGAGACCGCGCGCCCGACGGTCGCATTCCGGCCGTCCCCGGGCGGTGGTCCGAGGAGCCCGGGGCCGGCGGGGGAGGGGAACCCCCTCGCGGGCCGAGGCGTCGAAGGGGTGCGGCGGGAGCCCGCGGAGTGCGGTCCCGGCGGCCGGGAGAGCCGTCGGGGCTCCTTGTCGTGCGCCGGGGGCGCGTCCGAAAGATGCTCTTGCGCTGTGCTCCCTTCCGCCCGAATACTCCCGAGCAGCGCTTGTCAGGGGCACGGCGAAAACGGAATCCGGTGTGTCTTTTGACCGCGCCTCACGGGCCCGTGCACGCCCCGGCCCCCGACCCCACTCGGGAGGAACAACGTGAGGATCAGGCGCACCACCCCCCAGAGCCGTACCGCAGGGCGAGCCAGGACCGTCGCCGCGGCGTCCGTACTCGTCGCCGCCTCCGCCCTCGCCGCCACCGACGCCCGTGCGGAGCCCGCCGGATTCCCGGCGGCGCGGCTGTCCTCCGCGAGCGCCGCCGTGGAGTCGGCGGACGTCGCGGGCACCGCCTGGGTCGTCGACCCCGCCACCCGCACGCTCGTGGTCACCGCCGACTCGACCGTCTCCCCGGCGGACATCGCCAGGATCAGAGCGCAGGCGGGACCCGACGCCGAGGCGATACGCGTCGAGACCGTGCCCGGCGCCTTCAAGAAGCTCATCGCGGGCGGCGACGCGGTCTACGCGCCGAGCTGGCGCTGCTCGGCCGGCTTCAACGTCCGCAAGGGCGGCACCTACTACTTCGTGACCGCCGGCCACTGCACCGAGGGCAAGCCGCAGTACTACGCCGACTCCGGCCACACCACGAGCATCGGCCCCACGACGGGGACCAGCTTCCCGGGCAACGACTACGGCATCGTGCAGTACACCAACGGCTCGCTCCCCCACCCGAGCGAGGTCGATCTCCACAACGGGCGCTCCCAGCGCATCACCGGCGCGGGCAACGCCTCCGTGGGCCAGAGCGTCCAGCGCAGCGGCTCCACCACCGGGGTGCACGGCGGCAAGGTCACCGGGCTGAACGCCACCGTCAACTACGGCAGCGGCCAGGTCGTCCGCGGCCTGATCAAGACCAATGTGTGCGCCGAGCCGGGCGACAGCGGCGGCGCCCTCTTCGCCGGGTCCACCGCCCTGGGCCTCACCTCCGGCGGCAGCGGCAACTGCCGCTCGGGCGGCACCACCTTCTTCCAGCCGGTCACCAAGGCCCTCAGCGCCTACGGAGTGAGCATCTTCTGATCCTCCCCGTGACCGCCCCCCCGCCGGGGCACCGCAGACGTCTGACCGCGAGCGTTCCGCCCTTCCCCAGCCTGCGGCCAGCAGCACAGGAGCCCCCGGCCCCTCCAGGGCCGGGGGCTCCGCCACGCCCCCCGCGGATCGGGGCGCCGCTGTGCTCGACCGCGCCGCGACGCGGGCATACCGTGGACGTAACACCTGACGTGCACGGCGGCAGGGGGTCCGTGATGGTCGAAGACCTCGTGGTGGTGGCATTCGCCACCCTCTCGGCGGGCGTGGTGTATCTGGGCGCCGCGGCCCGGGTGGTCCGGCAGTACGAGCGCGGAGTGGTGCTCCGCCTGGGGCGGCTGCGGTCCGAGATCCGCCAGCCGGGGTTCACGCTGATCGTTCCGGTGGTGGACCGGCTGCGGAAGGTGAACATGCAGATCGTCACCATGCCGGTGCCCGCCCAGGAGGGCATCACCCGGGACAACGTCACCGTCCGGGTGGACGCCGTCGTCTACTTCAAGGTCGTGGACCCGGCCGAGGCCGTCATCATGGTCGAGGACTACCGCTTCGCGGTCTCCCAGATGGCCCAGACCTCGCTGCGGTCCATCATCGGCAAGAGCGACCTGGACGATCTGCTGTCCAACCGCGAGAAGCTCAACCAGGGGCTGGAGCTGATGCTCGACAGCCCCGCGGTGGGCTGGGGCGTGCACATCGACCGGGTGGAGATCAAGGACGTCTCCCTGCCGGAGACCATGAAGCGGTCGATGTCGCGGCAGGCGGAGGCGGAGCGGGAGCGCCGGGCGCGGGTGATCAACGCGGACGCGGAGCTGCTGGCGTCGAAGAAGCTCGCCGAGGCGGCGCAGACGATGTCCACCCAGCCGTCGGCCCTGCAACTGCGGCTGCTGCAGACCATCGTGGCCGTCGCCGCCGAGAAGAACTCGACGCTGGTGCTGCCCTTCCCGGTGGAGCTGCTGAGGTTCCTGGAGCGGGCGGGCGCCGCCCCGGCTCCCACCGCCGCACCGGAGTCCGCGCCCGCACCGGAGTCCGCCCCCGCTCCCGACGCCGCCGTCGAGGCCGCCCCCGAGGTGACCTCGGGGACCGTCCCGGGCCTGAGCCCCGCCCCCGAACGGGAGCCCGGGCTGCCGGCCGAACGCGAGGGCGAGGCGGAGCCGCGGGCCGCGCGCGACGAGCCGGGGTCGTCGGCCAGGTGGGAGCCCGAGCCGCCGTTCGGGCCCGAATAGGAACCGTAACGCCGCCCTGAGCGAAGCTTCCGTCCCACGACTCCCGTGACCACGACGGGCGTCGGCGTACGGCATGCCACGGGGGCGCGCGTATGAAAATACGCGCGACTGGAAGTCGCCCTTGTGCACTCCCTCGCCCGATCGGGACACTCGACGGACCAACTTGGCATGGACGCGACCTCCTACCGGGGGTGCGGCTGTGTCGTTCGTCCTCCGGGCCCGTGTCCTGCGCGCGCGGGCCCAACCCCCCACTGGAGGTGCCGAGTTGAAGCTTCGTCGGATGCCCGTGCGCGCCGTCCTGGCGGGCGCGGCCATCGCCGCCCTGGCCATCGTGACCCCTACGCCGCAGCAGGCCCAGGCGGCGCCCGGTGACGACGGCGGCGGGCTCGTCGCCGGTGTCGTCGACACGCTCGACCGGGTGACGGGCGCGCACCCCGGGCGGGCGCGGATCGCCCGGGCCCGGCTGGAGTCGGCCCGGGCGACGCTGGACGAACGCGTCGCGATCCCCGGCACCGCGTGGGTGACGGACCCCAGAGCCGGCCGCGTCGTCGTGACCGCCGACCCCACCGTCACGGGCGCGAAGCTGGCGAAGCTCAACGAGGCCGTCGCCGGGCTCGGCGAGGCGGTGACGATCCGCAGAACCTCCACCAGGCTCACCCGGTTCATCGCCGGCGGCGACGCCGTCTGGGGCCCCAACGCCCGCTGCTCACTGGGCTTTTCCGTCAAGCGGACCGGCAAGCCGGACGGCTTCCTGACGGCCGGTCACTGCGGCAACGCCGTGACCACCTGGTCCGCGACGCGGGGCGGCCCCCAGATCGCGCGGACCGAGGCGTCGACGTTCCCCGGCGTGGACCACGCCATCGCGGCGTACACCGCCGCCGTCGACCACCCCTCCGCCGTGAGCCTCTACGACGGCACCTCCCAGCCCATCACCGGCGCCGGCCCGGCGGCCCTGGACGAGGCGGTCAGGCGCAGCGGTTCCACCACCGGGGTGCACGCGGGGAAGGTCACCGGCCTCAACGCCACGGTCAACTACCCCGAGGGTCAGGTCAGAGGGTTGATCAAAACCAATGTCTGCGCCCAGCCCGGCGACAGCGGCGGGCCGCTGTTCGACGGCCCCAAGGCGCTGGGGCTGCTCTCCGGCGGCAGCGGCGACTGCGTGCTCGGCGGGGAGACGTACTACCAGCCGGTGCAGGCGGCCCTTGCCGCCTACGGGGCGACGCTCGGCTGATCGCGCCGGCGCCCCGCACAAGCCGCGGCCCCCGGACACACCTCCACGGTGTCCGGGGGCCGCTTCCCGTGCCGGGGCCGGGCGTCGGTCGTCAGAACTCGAAGACCATGCCCTTGCCCGCCTTCAGCTCACAGGGGTTGGCGAAGGTGCGCTCGAAACTGACCCGGCGGCCTTCCCATACGCCTTCGGCCGTCACCGTGCTCGGGTTCCACTCCCGAGTACAGGCGGTGCCCTCCTTGACCTTGGTGACCTTGTCGAAGTCACCGCCGGCCATGCGCAGTTGGGCGCAGGCACCGCGGGTGTTCGGGTGAGTTCCGTCGGCCTTCGGTGTGCACGTGAGGGTCACGGCGCGCTGGACGCCGGCGCTGGCCGCCGAGTCGCCCTGACCGATGGTCAGTACGAGCGCTGAGGGCGCGTACAGACTCTGGGTCTGCGCCGCGGGTATGGGCGTGGGTGAGGCGGTCGCCGACGTCGCGGCTCCCGCCAGGCCGCCCAGTGCCAGCGCGGCTCCCAGCGCGATTCCCCCAGTGATGTACCGCATTCCGAACACTCCCTTGTTCGTCGGTGCAGATAACGGACGGAAGTCTTGCCGAAGTTGTGCATGAACGCACCCCGAACGAACACTTTCAGTCGCTGGTTGAAAACCCTGCGTAGTGCCGCCACGTGGCCGGATTCGATGTGAGGCAGGTCTCCTCGTGCGCCGCGCGATGCGGGGTAGGTCCGGCGGCATGTCCGACTTGGGGGAGAAAGCAGGGAATTAATGTTTCAGGGATGTTGACCAGCGCGGATTCCTTGTAATCGTTGATGGAATATCAAACTCCCCTGTGAAAGCATGATTTATGGCGCGTCGGACCGTTGGTTCTCATGAGTCTCGCGCCGAGCGGGGACGCCCCGGCAGCCCGGCCGAAAAGAGGCTCGCCCGCCCCGCGCGCGGCCGCCGGAGCGTTTTCGGAACGCCGCAGCAATGGCCGAAGACCACTCAGACCGACTGTTCGGTCTGTCGCCGAGGAGGCCCTTCGCCGCCGTCAGGCGGGGCCGGCGGGCCGGCGGCGGGCCCGGCGGGCCGCGCCGATCAGCGTGATGGCCGCACCGCCCGCCGCCCAGGCGGAGAGCACCAGCAGCGGGGAGGTCAGCGCGTTGCCGTGGAAGTAGGCGAGGGAGCGGGCGGACCAGGTGCCCGCGCCCGGTGGCAGGGCCGGGCCGACGGCGCGCCAGAACGGGGGCAGCAGGGGGTAGGGGTACGCCCCGCCCGCGCTGGGGTTGCCCAGCACGACGACGACGGCGATCGCCAGCCCGATGCCCACGATCCCCGCGAGGCCCTGGAAGGCCAGGGTGAGGGCGCCGACGGCGAGGACCACCAGCGAGCCCAGCCCCCACAGGCCCAGGAGGCCGGCCGGCAGCGCCCCCAGTACCGGGCCCGCGATCACGGCGCCCAGCAGGCCGGCGACGACCGCGTAGACGGCGATCGCCCCCAGCCGGATGACCGCCCGGTGGGGGTTGGCCGGGCGGGCGCCCGCGCTGACGGCGAGGATCGCGGCGCACAGATAGCCGCCCACGCACCAGCCCACGACCAGGTAGAACGAGCTCAGCCCGCGGGCGTCGCCGACGGCCGCCGGGTTCACGTCGACGACCTTCAGGGTGCGCCCTTCGGCCTTCTCGGCGCGGGCGACGACCGCCTCGGTGGCCTGGGCGAGCGAGGCGCCGGAGCCGGTGGCGACCAGCAGGGTGTCCGTGTCGCCGCGCGGGTCGACGATCAGGGCCCCGTCGAGGTCGCGCTCGTCGATCAGCCGCCGCGCCTCCGCCCGGTCGCGGACCGCGCGCGGGTCGAGGGGGGCGCCGGGCAGCGCGGCCAGCTTGTCCACCAGGGAGCCGGCGATCTGCCGGGGGGCGACCACCCCGATCGGGATCTCCTTCGGCCTCGGGCTGTGGAAGGCGCCGATGTAGGAGATGACGAACGCGAGCTGCAGCACCAGCGCGCCGATCACCAGCAGCGCCGCCCGGCCCGTCACCGCCTCCCGTACCTCCTGCGCGAAGCGGCTGCCGCCGTCGGGGGTGCTGGCCATGCCTCGAGCCTGCGGGGTCCGGGGGGTCCGCGCAGGCGGTGGGAGCCGTTCGGGTGTGCCGTTCGCATTGATTCGTACGAACGTTCGAGAAGTGGTTTATGGTGGAGACACAGGGGCGGTTTTCGGCCAGGGGGTGAGCGAGCGGCAGGAGGTGCGATGGCGTCGTTCTCGAGGACCCCGTCGTCCCCGGCGGCCTCCGCGTTCACCCACCTGCGCACCGCCTCGGGCTTCTCCACGCGGTACGGCGCCGCGCACCCCGAGCGGCTGGCCGGGCGGGCCGCCGAACGCGGCATGGACGCGCTCGCCCTCACCGACCGCGACAGCCTGGCCGGCGCGGTCCGCTTCGCCAGGGCCGCCGCCGAAGCGGGGGTGCGGCCGCTGTTCGGCGTGGACCTGGCCGTGCGCGAGCCGCTGCCCGCGGACGGGCCCACGGTGCGCCACCGCACCCCCGCCCGCGGGGGCGCCTTCGTCGACGAGTCCGCGCCCCGCGCCGTCTTCCTCGCCCGGGCCGGCGCACCCGCCTGGGCCGCGCTGTGCGGCCTGGTGTCCGCCGCCCACGCCGGGGGCACAGGCCGGCCGGAGCTGGCCCGGGAGGACCTCGCGGCCGCCGCCGGCGGGGCCCGCGCCCCGCTGACCGTCCTGCTCGGACCGGACTCCGAGATCGGCCGCGCGCTGGCCGCGGGACGCCCCGACCGGGCCGAGCGGCTGCTGCCGACCTGGCGGGAAATGTACGGTGACGCCCTGCGGCTGGAGGCCGTCTGGCACGGCCGCTCCGGCACCGGCCCCGGCTCCCTGCGGCTCGCCGCCCGTACCGTCGGCTTCGCCGCACAGCAGGGCGTACCCGCCGTGCTGACCAACGCCGTCCGCTACGCCGACCCCGGCCAGGGGCCCGTCGCCGACGTCCTGGACTCCGCCCGCCGCCTGGTGCCCGTCGACCGCCGCAGGCCCGAGGCCCTCGACGGCGGGGAGCGCTGGCTCAAGGACCCCGCCGCCATGGCCGCCGTCGCCGAGCGCGTCGTGGAGGCGGCCGGATTCCGCCGCGCCGACGCCCGCCGGCTGCTGGCCGCGACCGAGGACACCGCCGCCGAGTGCCTGGTCGACCCCGAGGCCGACCTGGGCCTGGGCTCCGTCCACTTCCCCGAGCCGCACCTGGTCGGGGCCGGCCGCCGCACCGCCGCGCGCGTGCTGCGCTCCCGCTGCGCCGCGGCCATGGTGCTGCGCGGATACGACCGCGACCGCCGCTACTGGGACCGGCTGGAGGAGGAGCTGCGCATCATCGAACAGCGCGGCTTCCCCTCGTACTTCCTCACCGTCGCGCAGGTCGTCGACGACACCCGCGGCCTGGGCATCCGCGTCACCGCCCGGGGCTCCGGCGCCGGCTCCCTGGTCAACCACCTGCTGGGCATCGCTCACGCCGACCCCGTCGCGCACGGCCTGCTGATGGAGCGCTTCCTCTCCACCCGCCGCAAGGCGCTGCCCGACATCGACATCGACGTCGAGTCCGCGCGCCGCCTCGAGGTCTACCGCGCGATCTTCGACCGCTTCGGCGCGGAGCGGGTCGCGACCGTCTCCATGCCCGAGACCTACCGGATCCGGCACGCCGTGCGCGACGTGGGCGCGGCCCTCGGCATGGACCCGGCCGAGGTGGACGCCCTCGCCAAGGCCTTCCCGCACATCCGGGCCCGCGACGCCCGCGCGGCGCTCGCCGAACTGCCCGAGCTGCGCGGCGTCGCCACCGGGCCGCACGGCCTCGCCGACACCCGGCTGTGGCAGCTGGTCGAGGCGCTGGACGGGCTGCCGCGCGGTATCGCCATGCACCCGTGCGGGGTGCTGCTCTCCGACGCCACCCTGCGCGGGCGCACCCCCGTCGTGCCGACCAGCGGCGAGGGCTTCGCGATGTCGCAGTTCGACAAGGACGACGTGGAGGAGCTGGGGCTGCTCAAGCTCGATGTGCTGGGCGTGCGGATGCAGTCCGCCATGGCGCACGCGGTGGGGGAGATCGAACGGGTCACCGGGCGCCGGATCGACCTCGACGACCCCGCGCAGGTGCGGCCGGGAGACAGGAGGACCTACGAGCTGATCCGCTCCGCCGAGACGCTCGGCTGCTTCCAGATCGAGTCGCCGGGCCAGCGCGACCTGGTCGGGCGGCTGCAGCCCTCGACCTTTCACGACCTCGTGGTCGACATCTCGCTCTTCCGGCCGGGGCCGGTCGCCGCCGACATGGTCCGCCCCTTCATCGAGGCCCGGCACGGCCGCGCCCCCGCCCGCTGTCCGCACCCCGACCTGGCCCCGGTGCTGAGCGAGACCTACGGCGTGGTCGTCTTCCACGAGCAGATCATCGAGATCCTGCGGATCATGACCGGCTGCGACCGGGGCTTCGCCGACGAGTCCCGGCGCGCGCTGTCCGACTCCCGGCTGGTGGGCCGGGTGCGGGCCTGGTTCGCCGAGCGGGCGCGCGGGCGCGGCTACGCGACCGACGTCGTCCGCCGCACCTGGGAGATCGTCGAGGCGTTCGGTTCGTACGGCTTCTGCAAGGCGCACGCCGTGGCCTTCGCCGTGCCGACGTACCAGTCGGCCTGGCTCAAGGCCCACCATCCGGCGGCCTTCTACGCCGGGCTGCTCACCCACGACCCCGGCATGTACCCCAAGCGGCTGCTGCTCGCGGACGCCCGGCGGCGCGGGGTGCCGATCCTGCCGCTGGACGTGAACCGCTCGGGGGCCGCCTATTCGATCGAACTGATGTCCGGTGACGCGGTGGGCGAGGGACGCTTCGGCATCCGCCTCGCCCTGCGCGAGGTGCAGGGCATCGGCGAGGCCGAGGCCCTGCGGATCGCGGCCGGCCGCCCGTACACCTCGCTGACGGACCTGTGGCGGCGCGCCCGGCCCGCGCGTCCCGTCGCCGAACGGCTGGCGCGGGTCGGTGCGCTGGACGCCTTCGGCGCCAACCGCCGGGACCTGCTGCTGCACATCGCCGAGCTGCACGGACGGCGGGACGCCGAGGGCGCCGTCCAGCCGACGCTCGTCGACAGCGCCCGGGCCGAGCCGGTCGGCCTGCCCGACCTGGACGCGGACGAACGGCTCGGCGCGGAGCTGAAGGTGCTCGGCATGGACGCCTCGCGCCACCTGATGACCGACCACCGGGCGTTCCTGGCCGAGCTGGGGGCGATCCCGGCCACGCGGCTGCGCGACGCACGGCACGGCGAGACCGTCCTGGTCGCGGGCGCCAAGGCCGCCACCCAGACGCCGCCGGTCCGCTCCGGGCGACGGGTCATCTTCACCACCCTCGACGACGGCACGGGCCTGGTCGACTGCGCCTTCTTCGACGACAGCCACGCGGCCTGCGCCCATACGGTCTTCCACTCCTGGCTGCTGCTCGTGCGCGGCGTGGTCCAGCGGCGGGGCCCGCGCAGCCTGAGCGTGGTGGGCGCGGCCGCGTGGGACCTCGCGGAGCTGGTGCGGCTGCGGGCCGAGGGCGGGCTGGGCGCGGTCGCGGCGGTCCTGGCCGCGCCCCCGGGCGCGGGCCCGCCCGCGGAGACCGGCCGCCGCATCCAGCTGCCCACCGGCTACGCCCTCCACCCGTGGGCGGACCTGCGGCCCGCCGGCGAGGGAGCGGCCACCGGGCGCAAGCTGTGGCACGCGAGTCCGGGGAGCGCGGGACGATGACCGAGCGCCGGCTGTCCCCGGTCCCGCCCCTTCCCACGACCGGAAGCCCTTCCCCCGGACCCCCGGAGGAGGCGACCGTCCTCTATGCGCACTTCCACCCGGCGACCGGCGCCGCCCTCGACGAGGAGACCTACGACGGCCTGCTCGCGCTGCTCGCCGAGATCACACCTGTCGTCCAGGCCGTGCCGCCCGACGCCGCCCTCATGGACGTCCGCGGCGCCGTCCGCTACTTCGGGCACGACCCCGCCGGGCTCGCGGAACTGCTCCGGGTGCGGACCCTCGCCCGCTACGGCGCCGACTGCACGGTCGGCATCGCCGGCAACCCGATGCTGGCGCGGATGGCCGCGCACGACGGCCCGCCCGGGGCGGTCCGCAGGCTCCCCGGCGAACCGGAGGCCGTGGCCGCGTTCCTGGCGCGCAAGCCGGCCGCCGCGCTGTACGGCGTGGGACCGGCCACCGCCCGGACCCTGTGCTCGTACGGGCTCGACAGCATCGGCCGGATCGCCGACGCGCCGCCGGCCGCGCTCCAGCGCATCCTCGGCGCGGCCGCCGGGCGGCGGATCCACGAGCGGGCGCACGGCATCGACCCGACGCCCGTCACCCCGGACGCGCGGGCCCGCTCGATGGGCGCCGAGCACCGCTTCGGCGGCGACGAACTGGACCCGGAGCGGCGGCGGCACGCGCTGCTGGCGCTCGCCGACGGGCTGGGCGCCCGGATGAGGGCGGGCGGCCAGGTCGCCCGTGGCCTGAAGCTCACCGTCCGGTACGCCGACGGCTCGACGAGCACCCGGTCGAGGACCTTCGCCGAACCCACCGCGCACACCCCCGAGCTGACCGCTGCGGCCTACGCGTTGCACGCGGCCCTCGCCCTGCAGCGGGCCAGGGTGCGGGCGGTGGCGCTGCGCGCCGAGGGGCTGTGCGAGGCGGGACGTACGGCGCACCAGCTGACGTTCGACCCGGCGGACGAGAAGGCGCGGCGCGTGGAGGCGGCGGTGGACCGGGCGCGGGCGCGCTTCGGCATGGCGGCGGTGGGGCCCGCCGCGACGCTGGACGTGGCGTAATCACGCCACCGCCGATTTCGGTGAATTTGCTTGACGCAAGCATGGAAATCGCCACACCCTACTCGCAAGTAAGTTAACGACCTTTTAATGCGCCCGTAACACCCGTTGCCGGTGCTTTTCGGCATACCCAACCCCCCACCTGCAAGGAGTTCACGTGAAGCTGCGTCGCAGAAACTGGAAGTCGCTCCGTTCCGTATGCACCGCGCTGACCCTGGCCGTGGGTGCCGCCGCCGTGCCGACCGCCGCGACCGCCGCCCCGGGCGCGGAGCGGAGGGTCACCAGTGGCTGGAACGACTACTCCTGCAAGCCCTCCGCGGCCCACCCGCGCCCCGTCGTCCTCGTCCACGGGACGCTCGAGAACTCCACCAGCAACTGGTGGGCGTTCGCGCCCTACCTGGTCAACCGCGGCTACTGCGTCTTCTCCTTCGACTACGGCAAGCTGCCCGGCGTCCCGGCCTTCCACGGCCTCGGTCCCGTCGCCAAGTCGGCCGAGGAGCTGGCCGGCGACGTGGACAAGGTGCTGGCCGCCACCGGCGCCGCCAAGGCCGACATCGTGGGCCACTCGCAGGGCGGGATGATCCCCCGCCAGTACATGAAGTTCAACGGCGGCGCGAAGAAGGTCAACGCCCTGGTGGGCCTCGCCCCCAACAACCACGGCACGACCCTGTCCGGCATCACCAGGCTCCTGGACATCGTCCCCGGCGCGCGCGGCGTGATCAGCGCCACCGCCCCCGGCCTGACCGACCAGGTCGTCGGCTCGGACTTCATGAAGCGCCTCAACGAGGGCGGCGACACCGTGCCCGGCGTCCGCTACACCGTGATCGCGACCCGGTACGACGAGGTCGTCACGCCCTACGAGACCCAGTTCCTCTCCGGTCCGAACGTCCGCAACGTCACGGTCCAGGACCTCTGCCCGGTCGACATCTCGATGCACCTGACCGTCGGCACGATCGACCGCGTCGCCTTCCACGAGGCGGCCAACGCCCTCGACCCCGCCCACGCCACCCCGGCGAACTGCGCGTCGATGGTGAGCTAGCGGGGAGCCTGCCGGACGGAAAACGAGTGGCTCCGCGCCGCGCGGCGGGAGAGGCTACGGTCGTTGACCGACGACGAGGCGTGGAGCGGGGTTTCGATGACGAGCGGGGCATTGACGGCGGGCGGAGCGGTGACGGTCCGTCTGGTGAAGGCGGGCCGGACCAAGGTGAGCTATCCCGCCGGGGTCGTGTACGACGACGGCACCCATGTCGTCGTCACGGCGCCGTGGGCGGGGGACGGCACCCGCGACTTCGGGTTCGTGCGCTTCGAGCACGGCGACGTCTTCACCGAGCACTACTGGCGCGACCGCTGGTACGCCGTCAAGGAGGTGCGCGACGCGGCCGGCGGGCTCAAGGGCTGGTACTGCGACGTCACCCGGCCCGCCCTCGCCTCGCGGGACGCGCTCGTCGTCGAGGACCTCGACCTGGACCTGTGGGTCTCGGCGGACGGGGCCACCGTCCTGCGCCTGGACGAGGACGAGTTCGCCGACAGCGGCCTGGCCGGGCGCGACCCGGCGGCCGCCGAGGCGGCGCTGCGGGCGCTGGACGAGCTGGAGGCGCTGGCCCGTTCGGACGGATTCGACGGTCTTCTCGCCCGGGCGTGACAGGGTGACGCCATGACCGACACCGGCAAGCGCACCTCCGCCCTCGACCTCGTCCTGGCCGTCGTCGACCCCGGCAGCTGGCGCTGCTGGGACGAGCCCGTCGCGCTGACCACGGACGATCCGGACTACCGCGCCGATCTGCTCGCCGCCCGGGAGCGGACCGGGCTGGACGAGTCGGTGATCACCGGCGAGGGAAGGGTGCACGGCCGCCGAGTCGCCCTGGTGGCCTGCGAGTTCCGCTTCCTGGCGGGGTCGATCGGTGTCGACGCGGGGGAGCGGCTGGTCCGGGCCGTGGAGCGGGCCACCGCCGAGGGGCTGCCGCTGCTGGCGGCGCCCGCCTCGGGCGGGACGCGGATGCAGGAGGGGACCATCGCCTTCCTGCAGATGGTGAAGGTGACCGGCGCGATCACCGATCACAAGGACGCGGGCCTGCCCTACCTGGTGTACCTCCGCCACCCCACCACCGGCGGCGTGCTCGCCTCGTGGGGTTCGCTCGGCCATCTCACGGCCGCCGAACCGGGCGCCCTCATCGGCTTCCTGGGCCCGCGCGTGCACGAGGCGCTGTACGGCGAGGAGTTCCCGCCGGGCGTCCAGGTCGCCGAGAACCTGCTGGCGAACGGGCTGGTGGACGCGGTGCTGCCGGCCGGGCGGCTGGCGGAGGTGGCGGCGCGGGCGCTGTCGGTGCTGTGGGCGGACGGCGCCCGCGAGCGCCCGCCCGCCCCGCCCGTCGCGGACCCCGCGCCCGCCGCGTACGAGGACGCGCCGCCGGTGGAGGAGTCGATCCGCCGGTCGCGGCGGCCCGACCGGCCGGGCGTGCGCGAGTTCCTGGGCGCCGCCGCCACCGACGTCACGCTCCTCAGCGGTACGGGCGCGGGCGAGCGCGACCCCGGGCTGCTGCTCGCGCTTGCCCGCGTCGGCGGCACCGCGTGCGTGGTCCTCGGCCACGACCGGGGCAGCCACCCCGACCCGGCCGCCGGGCAGGCGCTGGGGCCCGCCGGGCTGCGGGCGGCCCGGCGCGGCATGCGGATCGCGGCCGGACTGGGCCTGCCGCTGCTCACCGTGGTGGACACGGCCGGCGCCGCGCTCTCCCGGGAGGCCGAGGAGGGCGGGCTGGCCGGCGAGATCGCCCGCTGCCTCGCCGACCTGGTAAACCTCCCCGCGCCCACCCTGTGTCTGCTGCTGGGACAGGGGGCCGGCGGCGCGGCCCTCGCGCTGCTTCCGGCGGACCGGGTGGTGGCGGCCCGGCACGCGTGGCTCTCCCCGCTGCCGCCCGAGGGCGCCTCGGCGATCCTGCACCGCACCACGGACCGGGCGTACGAGATCGCCGCCCGCCAAGGGGTGCGCTCCGCCGACCTCTTGGCGAACGGAATCGTGGACCGCATCGTAGAGGAAGGGCGACCGGAGGACAGGAACTTCCTTACGGTTCTCGGGCGGGTGATCGGAGGGGACATGGCTGCTCTGACGGCGCGTGACCAGCGGGAGCGGCGCGCGGCGCGCCGGTCGCGCTATCGGCGCCTCGGCGGCGCGGGTGTTGTTCAACCCTAAAGGAAAGGGATCTTTCGGGGTATACGTTCGGAGAGAATTGACAAGGTTAGGTTTGCCTAACCTAAGGTCATCCTCGTGAACGTGACCGATGTCCGGACCACCCGGACGTCGCGGTCCGCCGCCGGCCGGCCCGCGACAACGCGCAGGCTGCTCCTCCTCGTTGGGGGAGCGGCCCTGCTCGTCGGCTGCGCGGCCCTCAGCCTCGCGGCGGGCTCCCGACCGGTGCCCCTGACCACGGTGTGGCACGCCCTGGCCGACGGCGACCGCAGCCGGGACGGCCTCGTCGTCACCGGACTGCGCGTGCCGCGCACGGTGATCGGCATCGTGGTGGGCGCCGCCCTCGGCGTCGCCGGCGCCCTCGCCCAGGGCATCACCCGCAACCCGCTCGCCTCGCCCGCCACCCTCGGCATCAACCACGGGGCCGGCTTCGCCGTGGTCGTCGCGAGCTACGCCCTGCACCTCACCCACCCCGCCCAGTACCTGCCCTTCGCCTTCGCCGGCGCGGCGCTCGCCACCCTCGCCGTGCTCGCCCTCGCCCGCCGCGCCGGCGACCTGGACCCCGTACGCCTCGCGCTCGGCGGCACCGTGCTGGACGCCGTGCTCATCTCCTGGACCTCCGCGGTGATGCTCACCAGCCACCGCACCCTGGACGAGGCCCGCTTCTGGCTCGCCGGCTCGCTCGCCGGGCGGCAGACCGGCATCCTGCTGCCCGTCCTCGCCCCGCTCGCCGTCGGCCTCCTCCTGGCCCTGGCCGTCACGCCCGCGCTCAACGCCCTCGTCCTCGGCGACGAGACCGCCCAGGCCCTCGGCGTCCCCGTCGCCAAGGTGCGCGCCGCCGGGGGAGTGGCGGTCATCCTGCTCGCCGCCTCCTCCGTCGCGGTCGCGGGCCCCCTCTCCTTCGTGGGCCTCGCCGCCCCCCACCTCGTACGCAAGCTCGTCGGCGCCGACCACCGCTGGCTGATCCCCGGCTGCCTGATCGCGGGCCCGCTGCTGCTGCTCGCCGCGGACGTCGCCGGCCGCCTCGTACTCCGCCCCGTCGAACTGGAAGTCGGCATCGTCACCGCCCTGCTCGGTGCGCCCCTGCTGGCCTTCCTCGCCCGGAAGGCGGCGCGATGACCACCCTCACGACCGACGCCGCGCCTCGCGCGGCAGGCGGCGCGCTCGCCCGGCAGCGCCGGCGGACCGCCCTGCTGAGCGCGGCCGCCACGGCCCTGCTCGTGGCGCTGACGGCGATCGGACTCGGCACCGGCGAGGTCCCGATCCCGCCGCTGGACGCCCTGCGCGGCCTGGTGGGCCTCGGCGACCCCGGGAACGTGATGCTCGTTCAGGAGCTGCGCGCACCCCGCGTGCTCTCCGCCGTGGCCGCCGGGGCCGGGCTGGCCGTCGCCGGCGCGATCCTGCAGCGCGTCGCCCGCAACCCGCTCGCCTCACCGGACGTCGTCGGCGTGACCGGCGGCGCCTCGCTGGGCGCCACGGCCGTCATCGCCTCCGGCGCGCCGGCCGCGCTGACCTCGCCCGCCGCCCTCGGCGGCGGCCTGCTCGCGGCCGGCCTGCTCTTCCTGCTCGCCTGGCGGGGCGGGTTCACCGTCTCCCGGCTCGTCCTCGTCGGCCTTGCCGTGCAGTCCGGCCTCGCCGCCGCGGTGAACCTCCTCATCGTCCGCTTCCCCGCCGAACTCGCCTCCTCCGCCCTGCAGTGGACCACCGGCTCGGTCTACGGGCGGACCTGGACCGAGGTGGAGGCCGGCGGCGGGGCGATCCTCGCCGGGCTCGCCCTCGCCCTGGCCTGCCACCGCCGGCTCGCGGTCCTCGACCTCGGCGACGACAGCGCCGCCGCCCTCGGACTGCCCCCCCATGCCGCCCGGTCGCGGCTGCTGCTGCTCGCCGTGGTGCTGGCCTCGGTGGCCGCCGCCCTCAGCGGCCCCGTCGGATTCGTCGCCCTGGCCGTCCCCCACGTCGTGCGGTTCCTGGCCGGGCCGCCCACCGCCGGCACGCTCGCGCTGACCGCGCTGACCGGAGCCGTCCTGCTGTTGGGCGCCGACCTCGTCGTCCTGCACGTCCTGCCCGTCCACGGGCTGCCCGTCGGCGTCGTCACCGCCACCCTCGGCGCGCCCTGGCTCCTCGTCCTGATGTTCCGTCAACTCAAGCCCACCGCCGGGAGTGCCACCCGATGAGCGCCACGACCGATGCCCACCAGCTCGCGGCCCACGGCCTCAGTCTCGGATACGGCGGACGCCTCGTCGTCGAGGGCGTCGACCTGACGCTGCCCGGCGGCGCCGTCACCGCCGTCGTCGGCCCCAACGCCTGCGGCAAGTCCACCCTGCTGCGGGGCCTGGCCCGGCTGCTGACCCCCGCCGCCGGCACCGTGACCCTCGACGGGGCCTCCATCCACCGGATGTCCGCCCGCGCCCTCGCCCGGCGCATGGGGCTCCTCCCGCAGCAGGCCGTCGCCCCCGAGGGCATCACCGTCGAGGCGCTCGTACGCCTCGGCCGCTACCCCCACCAGCGGCTGCTCACCCCCTGGTCCGCGGCCGACCAGGCGGCCGTGGAGGAGGCCCTGCGGCGCACCGGCACCCAGGACCTGCGCGACCGGGCCGTCGACGAGCTCTCCGGCGGCCAGCGCCAGCGCGCCTGGATCGCCCTCGCCCTCGCCCAGGACACCCCGCTGCTGCTCCTGGACGAGCCCACGACCTTCCTCGACCTGCGCCACCAGCTCGACGTGCTGGACCTGGTCGGGGAGCTCAACGCCGAGGCCGGCCGGACCGTGGTGATGGTCCTGCACGACCTCGGCCAGGCCGCCCGCTACGCCGACCACCTGGTCGTCATGCGCGACGGCCGCCCGGCCGCGGCCGGGCCCCGGCGGACGTCCTGACCGCCGAACTGGTCGAGGACGTCTTCCGCGTGGCGTGCCGCGTCGTCCCCGACCCCGAGACCGGTACCCCCTGGTCGTCCCCGCGACCGCTCCCGCGGACGCGCGGCGCCCGCCACCCCTGACGCCCCGCATCCCTCGACCGCCCGACGAAGGAACCCCCGCCATGACCGTGCTCCGACCGACCCTGTACCGCATGCGCAGAGTGAGCTCGCTGCTCCTCACCGTGATCGTCGGCAGTGCCGTCCTGACCGCCTGCGGCGACGACGCGACGAAGGACGACGCGTCCCGGCCCGCCGCCGGCGCCGGCTTCCCGCGCTCGGTCACCCACGCCATGGGCACCACCGAGATCAAGAAGAAGCCGCGGCGCGTCGTCGTCCTCGACACCGGCGAACTGGACGACGTCACCACGCTCGGCATCACACCGGTCGGCGCCGTCTCCCCCCACATGAAGACCGAGGGAGGCTTCCCCTCCTACCTCTCCGCCAAGGTCAAGGACACCAAGGACGTGGGCCCCATGGCGGAGCCCGACATCGAGCGCATCATGGCGCTCAAGCCCGACCTGATCCTGTCCTCCAAGGTCCGCCACGCCAAGGTCTACGACAAGCTCAAGGGCATCGCCCCCACCGTCTTCACCGAGACCACCGGCGCCCCCTGGAAGGAGAACCTCAAGGTCCACGCCCAGGCGCTGGGCCTGGAGAAGGAGGCCGCCTCGGCCCTGGGCGCCTACGAGAAGCGCGCCAAGGCCCTGGGCGAGGAGATCAGGAAGAAGAACGACGGCAAGACCCCGACCGCCTCCGTCGTCCGCTTCGTAGCCGGCCCCACCCGCCTCTACCAGAAGCAGTCCTTCAGCGGCATCGTCCTGTCCGACACCGGCCTGCGCCGCCCCGCCTCGCAGGACGTCGACAAGCCCATGCTCGAGGTCTCCCCGGAGCGGATCGACCAGGCCGACGCCGACATGGTCTTCGTGACCGTCGCCGACGACCCCAAGAAGACCCAGCAGGACGCCGTCCAGGAAAACCCGCTCTGGAAGGGCCTGGGTGCCGTCAAGAACGGCAAGGTCTTCCAGGTGCCCGACGAGACGTGGATGTCCGGCATCGGCGTCCAGGCCGCCGGCCACGTCCTCGACGACATCGCCAAGGCCGCCGGCGTCGACGCCCCCAAGTAGCCGGCCCGGCCCCCGCGTCACCGCCCTCCGCCGGACGGCCCCTCCCCTCGCGCCCCGGCGGACGGCGCCCCACACCCCACCCCTGATCACCGAAAGGTGCCCCCGTGCGGCTGCATCTTCTCGCGCTCAACCCGACCGACTCCGTCACCGAGGGCTATCTGCCCGCCGCCGCCCGCCTGGGCCTCGCGGTCACCCTCCTGACCGACCACCCCGACGCCCACCGGCGCGCCTACGCGCGTCACGTCGCGGACGACGGCGAACCGCTGCCCGAACTCGACATCGTCGCCTGCGACGTCCGCGACTTCCGCGAGGTCATCGGCCGGATCTGCGAACTCGGCCGGCCCGACGCCGTCTTCACCAACAGCGACCACCTGCAGACCCAGGCGGCGCTGGCCGCCGACTACCTCGGCCTGCCCGGCAAGGACTGGAAGGCGGCCTTCAACGCCAAGAACAAGGCCCAGCTGCGCCGGGCCCTGGCCGGCTCCGGACTCGACACCGTCCGCTCCCTCGAGCTCCGCCCGGACGAGGACCCGGCCGTCCTGGCCGAGTCGGACCTCCCCTTCCCGTGCGTGGTCAAGCCCCGCGAGGGCGTCGCCAGCGAGGACGTCGTCCTCGTCCACGACGCCGCCGAACTGGCCGAACGCTGCCGGGAGATCCGCGCCCGCCGGCCTGGGACGGCCCTCGTCGTCGAGGAGTACCTGGACGGGGAGCTGCACACCCTGGAGACCCTCGGCGACGGCACCACCCTGCACCCCTACGCCGCCTTCCGCACCCACCTCTCCCCGCTGCCGTACTTCATCGAGGAACGCCTCGACCTGCTGCCCGAACCGCCGCGGCCCCACAGCGAACAGGTCATCGCCCAGCTGAGGGCGCTGGGCATCGGGTTCGGCGTCTGCCACACCGAGTACGTCGTCCAGGGCGACCGCGCCCGCCTCATCGAGGTCAACTACCGCTCCATCGGCGACCAGTGCGACCTCGTCCTCGCCCCGCTGCTGGACATACCGCTCTTCGAGCACATCCTGCGCACCCACCTCGGTGAGCCACTCCCGGCCGAACTCGGTGCGCGCACCGACGGCCGGGTACGTATGGAGTACGTCTGCGCCGAGCGCGGTGGCGTCCTCAAGGCCGCGCCCGGCGCGAGCGACACCGAGCGCGACGGGGTCCGGCTGGTCTACCGGCCGCTGCGCGAGCTCGGCGAGGAGCACCCGCATTACCGCACGAACCGCGACTACCTGGGGGTGTTGCGGGCGACCGGTGCCGACCAGGACCGGATCGACCGTGCCGTCGCGGAATTCCTGGCCGCCCGGCGATGGGAGATCGTCTCATGAGCGCGGCCGAGACGACCGCACCGGCGCGCGACGCGCTGGAGGAGGAGCTCCTCGGCAGGGTGCTCAGCACCCTGCTGCGCGAGGACGCCTACCAGCTGCGCTCCAAGGCGGTCGCCGAGAGGCGTCCCGACGGCGACTGGCTCCGGCTCCCCGTCACGGGGGAAACGTTGCTGCTCCCGGTCGGCCCCGAGGGCTTCCAGTGCGAGGTCCGGGCCCGCGACGCCGTCCTGGAGACCGCCCAGGGACCGGTGCGGGGCCTGCGCCCCGCCCTCGCCCGGCTGCGCGCGGCCGCCGCCCCCGAGGACCGGCCCGGCTTCGACGCCTTCCTCGCCGAGTGCGACGAGGCGCTCGCCGCGCTCCGCCTGCACGGCCGGGTGCGCGACGACGTCGTGCGGCGGCTCGCCGACGCCTACGGACACTCCACCACCACGTGGACCGGGCTGCGCGGATCGCTCGCCTTCGACGCCCTGGCCGCCTTCCGCGACCATCCCGTCTACCCCACCGGACGCGCCCGCTCGGGCCTGACCGAGCGCGAACTACGCGCGTACGCCCCCGAGTTCCACCCCTCCTTCGCCCTGCGCTGGCTCGCCCTGCCGCACACGGCCGTCACCGGCGACCGGGCCGGGCTGCCCCACTGGTGGCCCACCCCCGCGGCGCTGGGCCTGCCGCACCTGGACGCCACCCACCTGGCGCTGCCCGTCCACCCGCTCACCGCCGGCGCCCCGCTCGCCGAGGCGCTCGCCGCCACCGGCCTCGCCGGCTCCGCCCACCTCGCCGACAAACCCCTGCTGGAGGTGGTCCCGACCCTGTCCATGCGGACCGTCGCCGTCGCCGACGACCCCACCACCCACCTCAAGCTCCCGCTGGCCACCGCCACCCTGGGCCTGCGCAACCGGCGCACCATCCAGCCCGGCACCCTCCTGGACGGCGAGGTCGGCCAGCGGCTGCTCGAGGAGATCGTCGCGGCCGAGCCGCGCTTCGCCGGCGCCGTGCTCGTCGCCGACGAACGCACCCACCTCGGCGCCGGCCACGAACTCCTGGCCACCCTGGTCCGCCGCTACCCGGACGGGCTCGCCGGCGCCCACGTCGTCACCGTCGCCGGACTGCTCGCCCGCACCCCCGACGGACGCCTGGTGGCCGACGCGCTCGCCGACCGGTACTACGGCGGATCGCTCGTCGCCCTGGTCGACGCCTATCTGACGCTGCTGCTGGACTGGCACACCACCCTCTTCTCGTACGGCATCGCCCTCGAATCCCACCAGCAGAACACCTCCGTCGTCCTCGACGAGATCGACGGCCGCCCCCGGATGCGGCTGCTGCTGAAAGACAACGACGGGCCGCGCGTGCACTCCGTCCGGCTCGCCGCCCGCCTGGGCGGCGAGGCCGCCGACCTGCTGGGATTCGACGACCGGCGCATCCTCGTGGCCGGCGACGGCCCCGTCGCCGACGTCTTCGCCACCATCACCGTCCACCTGTGCGCCGGCGCCCTGGCCTTCGAACTCGCCCGCCTGGGCCGGGGAACGCTCGAGCAGTGGCTACGGCAGCTGCGCGAGCGGCTCGCCCAGGCCGTGGAGCGGATCGCGCCCGGCCCCGCCGCCGTGCTGCGCGCCCGGGTCCTGGACGCCGACCGGCTCCCGGTCAAGGCCATGGTCACCGCGGGCACCCTGCTCACCAAGGAACGCTCCGGCGCCGCCGACATCAACAAGCACTACGTCGACGGCCCCAACTACCTGCGCGGGGTCCCGCGGTGACCGCCGTCCTGGAGCGCACCGGGACACGGGCGCCCGCCGGCCTGCGCACCCGGCAGATCCACGCGGTGGCGGCCTGCTACTTCGTCGCCTCCTTCGCGGCGCTGGGCCTGCCGCCCTACCTCACGGCGATCCTGCCCTCGCTCGGCGACACCGAGGCCCGCTGGGCCGGGCTGCTCTACATCGTGCCGACCGTCTTCAGCGCCCTCGGCGCCCCCCTGTGGGGGCGGCTCGCCGACCGCTACGGCCGCAAACGGCTGCTGCTGCGCGCCCAGCTGGGCCTCGCCGTCTCCTTCCTCCTCGCCGGATGGGCGGACAGCCTGCCCGCCTTCACCGCCGCCCTCGTCCTGCAGGGCGTCCTCGGCGGCACCTTCGCCGCCTCCAACGGCTACCTCGCGGCCGCCCTCGACGGGCACCGCCTGTCCTGGGCGCTGACCCTGATGCAGGGCGCCGCCCGGCTCGCGCTCGTCGCCGCGCCGATCGTGGTGGGCTCGCTCTCGCCGTGGGTCTCCCCGCACCGCCAGTACGCCCTGCTCGCCGTGCTGCCGCTGGCCGCCGCCCTGATGCTGGCCGCGCTCCCCGAGCCGCCACGGCCCGCGCCGCAGGCTCCCGGGACGCCGGCCGCCGGCGAGGCGGAGGCCGCCGTCCCGGCCGCCCGTTCGCCCCGCGCCCTGTACGCCCTCGAGTTCGCCTTCGTCCTGGCCACCGTCATCTCCTACCCGTACCTGATCACCCTGGTCGGACAGCGGCTGCCCGGCCTCGGGCCCTTCGCGAGCGGCGTCCTCTTCGCCCTGCCGCACATGTGCTACCCGCTGCTGGCCAGGCCCGTGCACACCGCCGTCGCCCACCGCCCGCTGCTCGGCGCGGTCAGCGGCTTCGCCCTGGTGGCCGTGGCCCTCGCCGGGCACTGGGGCGCCGGCACCGTGCTCTCCTTCGTCGCCCTGCGGCTGCTGCTCGGCGCCGGGATGACCCTCGGCCTGGTGAGCCTGTCCGCGCTCGCCGCCGACGCCTGCCGCGGCCGCGGGCCCGGCCGGATGTTCGGCACCTTGGAGTTCATATCCAAGGCCGGGGCCGTCGTCGCGGGGGCGGTGGCCGCCGTCTCCAACGACGTCTGGGGCCCGGCCGCGCCCATCGTCGCGGGATCCGCCGTCGCCGCCCTGACGGCGCTCGTCAGCACGCCAACCCTCCTCCGCTGGAGTCGCTGAAATGTCCTCCTCCGCTTCCTCCGCCGCCTCCCTGCGCCCGAGCCCCCCGGCGCCCGGCGGCCTCCCCGGCGCCGACCACGTGGTCGCCCACACGCTCCTGAACTGCCTGCTGCGCGAGGTCTCCGGCCCCGAGCACCAGACCGCCGTCACCGACGGACACCTGCTGCTGCGACTGCCCCGCGGCGGGGCCCTGCTGCGGGTCCGGCTGCGCCGCGCCTCCCTGATCGGCGCCCACCGCTTCACCGGCCCGGTCACCGAGGAACGCGACGGCGTCTGGCAGGAGCTGCCCTGGCGCACCCTGGCCGCGTACATCCACCACGAGCTGGAACTGCGCACCGGCGTCCGCAACGACGAGTTCCTCGGCCAGGTCGCCGCCGGCCACGCGGGTGTGAGCGCGGCCCTCGAGGCCTGGCGCCCGGCCCCCGGCGACCTCACCCCGGCCGGGCGCTACCTCGACTCCGAGCAGTCCCTGCTCTTCGGCCACCGCTTCCACCCCACCCCCAAGGCGCGCACCGGCTCCCCGGAGGACTGGGCCCGCTATGCCCCCGAGGCCCGCGCCTGCTTCCCCCTGCGCCACCTGGCCGTACGCCGCGCGCTCGTCCGCGAGGAGGCGGCCCGCCCGGGCGCCCTCGCCGCGCTCGACCGGCAGGGGAGCGTGCCCGAGGGCTACGTGCTGCTGCCCGCGCACCCCTGGCAGTACGCCCTGCTCGAGGACCACCCCGCGCTGCGGGCGGCCAGGGAGCGCGGCGACGTCCTCGACCTCGGCGAGCGCGGCGCGGACTTCGCGCCCACCGCGTCGGTGCGCACGCTCTATGACGGCCGGGACTTCCTGAAGTTCAGCCTCAACATCCGCATCACCAACTGCCTGCGCAAGAACGCCGAGTACGAGCTGACCGGCGCCGTCGCCCTGACCCGCCTGCTGGAGCCGGTGGCCGGCGACCTGGCCGCCCGTTTCTCCGGCGCCGGCCTGCTGCGCGAACCCGGCTACCGCACCCTGGACCTCGGCAGCCGCGAGCTCGCGGAGGGCTTCGGCGTCATCGTCCGCGAGGGCCTCGGCGCCCGCCTCGCGCCCGGCCTGACCGCCCTGCTGGCCGGGGCCGTCGCCGACGAGTACCCCACGACCGGCGCCCAGGTCGCCCGGCTGCTCGCGGGCACCGGCCCCGACGCCGCGCTCGCCTGGTGGGACGACTACCTGTGGCTGCTCGTCCCCCCGGTGCTGGCCGCCTATTTCGACCACGGCGTCGTCCTCGAGCCCCACCTGCAGAACGTCGTCGTCGGCGTCGACGGCGACGGCATGCCCCGCCAGGTCCTGCTGCGCGACCTGGAGGGCACCAAGCTGCTCGCCGAGCACCACGGGGCCGCCCTCGCGGAGCTCGCCCCCGAGGTGGCCTGCCCGATGACGTACGACCGCGAGCGCGGCTGGGACCGCGTCGTGTACTGCCTGCTGGTCAACCACCTCGCCGAGGTGCTCGCCGCCCTCGCCGACCGCCACCCCCAGCTCGAGCCCGAACTGTGGTCCGCCGTACGCCGGGTGCTGGCCCGGCGCGCGGAGGCGCACGGCAACCCGCCGCTGCTGCGGGCCCTGGTCGCCGGGGTGCCGCTGCCCGCCAAGGCCAATCTGCTCACCCGCTGGGAGCGCAAGGCCGACCGGCACGCCGGTTACGTCCGTATCGGCTCGCCCCTGGTCTCGGACCTGCTGTCGGTGGCCCGCGGCGGTCAAGGCCCGACGGAATCCCGCACCGAACCCTGGAGCGCCACCCAGTGATCACCCCCCGAGCCGCCGCCCACGCCGAACGCCTGCCGGCCGGCGAACTGCCCGCCTACCTCTACGACCTCGCCGCCCTCGACGAGCACGTCGAGCGGGTACGGGCCGCCCTGCCGCCGGAGGTGGAGCTGTACTACGCGGCCAAGGCCAACCCCGCCCCCGGGATCCTGCGGGCCCTCGCCCCGCACGTCGACGGGTACGAGGTCTCCTCGGGCGGCGAACTGGCGCACGTCCGCGAGGCCGTGCCCGGCCTCTCGCTCGCCTTCGGCGGGCCCGGCAAGACCGAGGAGGAGCTGCGGCTCGCCCTCGACCTGGGCGTCGAGCGCCTGCACGTGGAGAGCGAGAACGAGCTGCGGCTGCTGGCCCGGCTGGCCGGCGAGCGGCCCGGCCGGGCGCCCGTGGACGTCCTGCTGCGCGTCAACCTCCCCGTGGGGGACGGCGACCTGGGCGGCGCGGCGCTCGCCATGGGCGGCAGGCCCAGCCCCTTCGGCCTCGACCCGCGCCGCGCCGAGGCCTGCGTCCCCTCGCTGGGCCCCGGGCTGCGGCTGCGCGGCGTCCACGCCCACCTCGCCAGCGGCCTCGACGCGCCCGCGCAGCTGGCCCTCGCGGCCCGGATCACCGCCTGGGCGCGGGAGTTCGGCGACCGGCACGGGCTGGGCGCGATGGAGGTCAACGTCGGCGGCGGCATGGCCGTCGACTACGCGAGGCCGCACACCCGCTTCGACTGGGCCGGCTACGGGCAGGGGCTCGGCACGCTCGGCGAGCGGTACCCGGACGTCACCCTGCGCATCGAGCCCGGCCGGTCGATGACCGTCCACGCGGGCTGGTACGTCACCGAGGTCCTGGACGTCAAGCACAGCCACGGCGAGGCCTTCGCGGTGCTGCGCGGTGGCACCCACCACCTGCGCACCCCCGCCGCCAAGGGCCACGACCACCCCTTCACGGTGCTGCCCGTCCAGGACTGGGACCTGCCCTGGCCGCGCCCGGCGGCCCTGGACGAGCCGGTGACCCTCAGCGGACAGCTGTGCACGCCCAAGGACACCCTCGCCGCCCGGGTGCCGGTGGCGGAGCTGCGGGTGGGGGACCGGGTGGCGTTCTCCATGGCCGGCGCGTACGCCTGGAACATCTCGCACCACGAGTTCCTGATGCATCCGGCCCCGTCCTTCCACTTCCTGTCCTGAGCACGCCGTCGTACCCTCGCGGGACCGCCCGCCGTCGCCCCGCCGCCCACCAGCCGGTTCCCGGCCGTTTCGGCGACCGTAGATGGTGGATGCATCTATGTGGGCGTAGCGTCGTCCGACACGGTCCGCCGCACCCGCGGCGGACCGTGCCCACGGGGGACCGTCTACCGAGAGGGGACACCGCCCATGTGCGGAATCACCGGCTGGATCTCCTACGACCAGGACCTCACCACCGCCCGCGGCACGCTGGAGGCGATGACCGCCACCATGGCCTGCCGCGGTCCCGACGCCGGCGGCGTCTGGCTGGACACCCACGCCGCCCTGGGCCACCGCCGGCTGGCCGTCATCGACGTCGAGGGCGGCCGCCAGCCCATGCTCGCCGAACACGGCGGCCGCACCCCGCTCGCCCTCACCTACAGCGGCGAGGTCTACAACTACCGCGAACTGCGCGCCGAACTGCGCTCCCACGGCCACACCTTCCGCACCGACAGCGACACCGAGGTCGTGCTGCGCGCCTACCTCCAGTGGGGCGAGGCCTTCACCGAACACCTCAACGGCATGTACGCCTTCGCCCTGTGGGATCCGCGCACCGAGGAACTCCTGCTGGTCCGCGACCGCATGGGCATCAAGCCGCTGTACTACCACCCCACCGCCGACGGCGTGCTCTTCGGCTCCGAGCCCAAGGCGATCCTCGCCCACCCCGCCGTGCGCCCCGCCGTCGACGCCGAGGGCCTCGCCGAGCTGATGGCCTTCACCAAGACCCCCGGCCACGCCGTCTACAAGGGCATGCGCGAGCTGCGCCCCGGTCACATCGCGCGCGTGCGCCGCGAGGGCCTGACCTTACGCCGCTACTGGGCCCTCGAGGCCGACGAGCACACCGACGACCTCCCCACCACCGTCGCCCGCATCCGCGAACTGCTCGAGGACATCGTCGCCCGCCAGCTCGTCGCCGACGTGCCCCTGTGCACCCTGCTCTCCGGCGGACTCGACTCCTCCGTCATCACCGCGCTCGCCGCCAAGGGCCTGGCCGGCGCCGGACGCGGCCCGGTGCGCTCGTTCTCCGTCGACTTCACCGGCCACACCGAGAACTTCCGGGCCGACGCCCTGCGGCCCACCCCCGACGGCCCCTACGCCCACGCCCTCGCCGAGCACGTGCGCTCCGACCACAGCGACATCGTGCTCGCCACCGCGGACCTCGCCGACCCCGCCCACCGCGACGCCGTGCTGACCGCCCGCGACCTGCCCGTCGCCGGCTTCGGCGACGGCGACACCTCGCTCTACCTCCTCTTCAAGGCCATACGCCAACAGTCCACCGTCGCCCTGTCCGGGGAGTCGGCCGACGAGGTCTTCGGCGGCTACGCGTGGTTCCACAACCCCGAGCACGTGGCCGCCGACACCTTCCCCTGGATCGCCGCCCGCGTCGCCGACCACTTCTCCGGAGAGGGCAGCGGCGGCCGCACCGGGCTCCTGGACCGAGGACTTCTGGCCAAACTCGACCTGCCCGGCTACACCGACGCCGGCTACCGCCAGGCCCTCGCCGACGTCCCCCGCCTGCCCGGCGAGAGCGGGCGGCAGAAGCGGATGCGCGAGATCAGCCACCTGCACCTGACCCGGTTCGTACAGATGCTGCTCGACCGCAAGGACCGGGCCAGCATGGCCACCGGCCTCGAGGTGCGGGTGCCCTTCTGCGACCACCGCCTGGTCTCCTACGTCTTCAACACCCCCTGGTCGATGAAGACCTTCGACGGCCGCGAGAAGTCCCTGCTGCGCGCCGCCACCCGCGACCTGCTCCCCGCCGCCGTCGCCGACCGGGTCAAGAGCCCCTACCCCAGCACCCAGGACCCCCGCTACGCCGCCGCCCTGCGCGCCGAACTCGGCCGGGTGCTCGCCGACCCCGGCGCCCCCGTGCGCCCCCTGCTCGACACCGCCGCCGTCGCCGACGCGCTCTCCGGGGACGCCGGAGAGTCCTTCCGCGCCGCCACCGAAGTGGCCCTCGGCCTCAACACCTGGCTCGCCTCCCACGGCGTCCGGCTGGAGCTCTGAAACCCAGCGGGCCTGCGGGCACGGTGGGCACCCCTGGCGCACAATGGACGGCACACCGCCCGCCCAGCCAGGAGTCCCACCGTGGCCTTGCAGATGACCGTCGACCCGGACGCCGCCGAGCCCCCCTTCGAGCAGATCCGCGCCCGCATCGCCGAGCGCGCCCGCTCCGGCGCCCTCCCGGTCGGCTACAAACTGCCGACCGTACGCGGCTTCGCCGAGGAACTGGGCCTGGCCGCCAACACCGTGGCCAAGGCCTACCGCGCACTCGAGGCGGACGGTGTGATCGAGACCCGTGGTCGCAACGGCACATTCATCGCCGCCCGCGGCGACACCGCCGAGCGCGAGGCCGCGACGGCCGCCGCCGCGTTCGCCCAGCGGGCGCACCGCCTGGGCCTGGACCAGGAGGCGGCCCTGGCCGCCGCCCGGGAGGCGCTGCGGGCGGTCTACGAGCCCTGAGCCGCGAGGGCGAAAGGCCCTTCGGCGTCCCGCCTGCAGTGAAGGCACCGCACGTCCGTTCCGCCCCGGTTACCCTTTCCGTGATGGGACGTCATGGTGGATCTCGGACGTCGCCGCGGGCGACGTCGTGGCGGTCGTGGACGCCGCGGGCACGGCTCGCCGTCCTGCTCGCGACCGCGTTCGCCGCCCTGGTGGCGGTGGTCGCCGTGAGCCTCGCGGTACGCCCCGGCGGAGCCGGGGACGCCGGGGGCCGCGTCGGCGGGGCCGCCGCCGACATCGGCTGGGGCTTCACCCACACCCAGTACAGCGCCGACCTCGGCCAGGACCCCGCCCGCCGCACCGCCGCGCGCACCCTCTCCGGCGACCGGCTGCCCCAGAACCAGCACATCATGGGCTGGGGCGTCGACAACCCCGAGCCCAGAAAAGGGCGTTACAACTTCTCCGACCTCGACCGGCGCGTCGCGCTCATGCGCGCAACGGGCACCACCCCCGTCCTCACCCTGTGCTGCGCCCCCGACTGGATGAAGGGCGGCGACGAGCACACCGACTGGTCCCAGAAGTCCCTGGAGAAGGCCCCCGACCGGGCGCACTACAAGGACTTCGCCAAGCTCGCCGGCGTCATCGCCAAGCGCTATCCCGACGTCCGGCACTTCATCGTCTGGAACGAGTTCAAGGGCTTCTACGACGAATCCAGGAAGCGCTGGGACTACGAGGGCTACACCGAGCTGTACAACCTCGTCTACAAGGAAGTGAAGAAGAGGAACAAGCACGCTCTCGTCGGCGGGCCGTACGTCGTCATGGACAGCGAGGCCCCCGGAGCCGACTCCAACGCCTCCCGGGTGAGCGGCCCCTGGGGCGCGGTGGACCAGCGGGCCGTCGACGCGGTGGAGTACTGGGACGAGCACAAGGAGGGGGCGGACTTCGTCGTCGTGGACGGCGCCAGCTACACCCGTACGGGCAGCAGGACCGTGCCCGACGAGTTCCGGGCCACGGCCAAGTTCACCGACGTCACCGCCTGGCTGAACCGCACCACCGGGCTTCCGGTGTGGTGGGCCGAGTGGTACGTCGAGCCCGCCGACGAGCACGACAACCGCCGCATGTGGAACGAGTCCCACCGCGTGGCCGTGCAGGCCAGCGCCCTGATGCGGCTGGCCGAGGCGGGCGTGGCGGGCGCCTTCTACTGGAACCCCGAGGAACAGGGCGCCGACTGCCCCGGCTGCCTGTGGCGCAGCACCGAACTGGGCGACGGAGGAGGGCAGCTGCCGATGCTGGACCTGCTCACCCGCTTCGCCAAGGCCTTCCCGCCCGGCACCCGGCTGCGGGAGGTGGACGTGGGCGGCGAGGACCGCGCACAGGTCCAGGTGCTCGGCTCCGCCGGCGCGGTGCTGGCCGTCAACACCCAGGACCGCGCCGTCACCGCCCGCATCGACGGCCGCGAGGTCCGGCTCGGGCCGTACGAGACCCGCTGGCTGTGAGGCCGGCGGCACGGCCCCGCCGCGAGCGGCTCCCTCCCCACCGAGCGAAAGGAAGACCGCCATGCCCGATGACACGAGCCAGGCGCTGGTCATCGCCGACGCGGAGAACAACTACTACGTCCTGCCCCGCGAGGTCGTCGAGATGGCGCGGGCGGCGCCCGAGGCCCGGGCCGCCATCGACGAACGCCTCGGCGCGCAGGGCAGGATCCCGCTCGCGGAGGGCTACACCTTCGTCGGCGTGCTGCGCCTGCCGGCCGAGGGGGAGATGACCCACTACACCACCGAGGCCTCCTGGCCCGTGGCCACCACACCCTGATGGCCGCCGCCGACCCGCCGCTCCCGCTGCGCGCCACGATCACCCGGGCCCAGCAGCGCGCCTTCGCGGACCGGGGTCACGTGCCGCTGGCCGGGCTGTGGGACCGCGCCCTGGCCGAGGCGGTCGCGGCGGAGGCCCGGCGGCGGCACGCCGTCGCCGAGGTCCCCGCGACGGCCCGCGCACCCCGTCCCCGCCCGCCGCGCGCCGCGCCGGGCCACTCCCACCGCGAGCGGGCCGCTGCTGGCCCGGCTGCACCTGGCGCTGGTCGGCGCGGCCCGGGCGCTGACCGGCCGGCTGCTCGTGCCGACCTTCGCGGCCTACGGCTACTACGAGGGCGACGACGAGGTGTTCCTGCACGTCGACACCGAACAGTGCGATCTGACGCTGCTGACCGTCGCGTTCGGCGAGGTCGGCCCGCTGCATGTGCATCCCGGCCTGATCGGCAGCACCATGGAGCGGCTGGGCGAGCTGGAGGGCGACCCCGGCTGGGACCGCACCGGCGGCATCCGCGTCACCTACCCGGACACCGGCGTCACCGCCCTCGACGGCCACGTCCTGCCGCACCACCGGCCCGGCCGCCCGCGCCCCGGCCTCCACGCGGTGGCCGCCCTCTGCTACCGCTCCCTGTTCTGACACGACCGCTTACGAGAGCGTCACCAGCCGCCACACCAAGGACCCCAGCACCACCGCCAGCAAGGGCAACGCGAACCAGAACGAGCCCTGCAGCCACCGCAGCTGCCGCACCCCCGGCCGCACCCCCACCCTCACCAGCTCCCGGGCCGCCAGCAGCATCAGCAGCGCCGCCGCGGCCAGGGCGCCGACCACCGACACCGGCGTCCATGTCACCCGCGGCCCCGCCGGGCCGGGCCGGGGGTCCGGGGCGGGGCCGGCGGGCTTGTCCTTCAGCTCGTACAGCACCGCGTCGTCGTTGGAGAGCACCCGGCGCAGCTGCGGCAGCCCGTCCAGCGAGCTGCGCAGGCGCTGCTCCCAGCCGGGGGCGTAGCCCGCGCTGAACTCCAGGTAGACGGACTGGCCCCGGCTGACCATCAGATAGGCGTTGGGGCCGGCGGCGCGCAGCCTGTCCACGAGAGCGGGCGCGTGCGCCGTGTCGCGCGGGGCGAGCGTGGGCTCGTACAGGACGCGTTCCATGTCACGCGCTCCCCACGGTATGGCGGGGGTGACGTCGTTGACGGTGTCGCTGCTCATCCACAGCAGCCGCACGGTGGGCCGGTCGTGGCGGTAGACGTACTCCATGGCCGCGACCTCGCCGGGACGGACGCGCTCGAAGGGTTCGTTGCCCCAGCGGGCCACCAGGAAGCCGAGCACCAGCACCAGCCCGGCCAGCAGCGCCGCCAGCGGAGCCCGCCATCCCCCCTCGCCCCCGGCACCGGGCCGGGGGAACAGCGCGAGGGCGGCCAGGACGCAGGCGCCCGGCAGGGCGAACAGGAAGACGCGCAGGGCGACCTCGCCGCCGTAGGACTGCATCCCGAAGGCGAGGAACGGCACACAGGCGAGGACCAGCAGCGACCTGTCGCCGATCCCGGCCCGGCGGCGCCGCCACCAGCCCAGGGCGGCCAGGGCCAGCACGCCGCCCGCGAGGGCGACGCGGACGTAGAGCACCGCCTTGTGCGTGGCGCTGCCGCCCTCGATGCGGCCGGAGACGGACGAGGAGACGTTCCCGCCGAGCGAGCCCAGCCCGCCGAAGAGGTCGTCGAAGTGGCCCGACCAGTAGGGCTCGGCCAGGAAGCCGATCCAGACCGCGAGGGCCACCGCGCACAGCAGGGGCAGCCCCGGCAGGGACAGCCGGCGGGACAGGGCGAGCGCGGTCACCACGCCCAGCATGACGAACGGGGTCAGCTGGTGGCTGGCGACCGAGGCGACGAACAGGGCCAGCAGCAGCGCCAGCAGGACCGCGGCCTCGCCCCGGCCCACCGGCGCGACCTCCCGCTCGCCCGGCAGCAGCGCGCCGCGCAGCTGACCGGGCCAGCGGAACCACACCAGCAGCACGGCGACGAAGAGCAGATAGAACAGGTAGTTCAGCGACTGGGGGGAGAAGTAGTCCTGCCCCACCCAGCCGCTGAGCGCGAACAGCCACAGCGCCGTCCACTTCGCCCGCCGGCCGGCCCGGACCGCGCGCAGCAGCAGCCACAGCGGTGCCAGGCCGAGCAGCTGGATCGCCAGGGGCCACCAGCGCAGCACCCCCTCGAGGTCGTCCATGCCCGCGGCGCGGGCGGCGAACGCGACCAGCGCGAAGAAGCCCGGCCAGCTCCAGCGGGCGTCCAGGTCGGGCGCGGCCGTGCCGAAGCGGTCGAGGTAGTCCAGGAAGCCCAGGTGCTGCCAGGCCGTGGCGAAGCGCGGCTGGTCCTCCAGCACGGCGGGCACGGCGTGCAGGGACACCACGGTCGCCAGCAGCACGGCGACCGGCAGCCACCGGCCGGGCCGCGGCAGCCACAGCGTCCAGGCGAAGGCCGCCACCAGCAGCCCCGCGCCCAGCAGCGTCGCCACCGGCAGCACGGACACCAGCCCGAACCCGCCCATGCCGTCCAGGTCCACCTCGCCGGCGGCCGTCAGCGGCAGCCAGTACAGCGCCAGCGCGGCTGCCAGCAGCAGCCAGACCCCGGCCGCGGGCGTACGCCACCGGCGCGCGGGGCGCGGCACGGCGCCCCGGCCGGGGCCGGGAGCGCGGGGTTCGCTCGGCGGCCTCGGGGGCGGGCCTGACGTCGGGGCGCCGCTCCGGATGGTCGATGTCCAGCCGTACGCCCAGCGGCAGCGTGTCCGCGTCGAGCGCCGAGCGCAGCGCCCAGCGCGGGCGGAACCCGCCGCCCTCGCGCTCGCCGGGCCGGCCGTCCCCGCGGTCGCCGTGCACCGCGAGATCGGCCAGGTCCCCGTCGGGCGGGGTCTCGGCGTCCCGGGGCGCGGCCTCGCGCTCGGCCTTGCGCTCGGCCCGCAGGACCGAGCGCAGCTTGACGGCGGCGATGGTGACGATCACCGTGAGGCTGCAGATCTCCGCCACCCCCGCGCCCACGAGCCCCATCCGCGGCAGCAGCACCAGGGTCAGCCCCAGCACCAGCGCGCACAGCAGCCCCTGCAGATAGGCCAGTCCGGCGGTGCGGCTCTGCGCCCGCAGCACCGCGAAGTAGACCTCCATCACCACGCGCAGCGCCGCCCCGACCGCGAACCAGCGCAGCAGCGGGGTGGCCGCGTCGGCGTACCCCCGGCCGAAGACCCGCAGGACGTAGGGCGCGAGCAGGAAGAGCAGCAGGCACACCGGCACCATGAGCTTGGCCATCCGGCGCAGCGCCGCCCGGCAGTTCTCCGCCAGCCGCGCCGGGTCGTGCGAGCCCTCCACGGTCAGGGAGGCGCCCATGTTGATGGCGAGCAGATTGACCGTGCCGGCGATGGTGGAGGTGATGTAGAAGTAGGCGTTGTCGGCCGGGCCGACCTGCGCGGCGACGAGCACCGGCACCAGATAGACCACGGCCAGCGAGAACAGCGACCCCGTGCAGTCCCCCGCCAGGAAGCGGCCCATCTCCCGGTAGGAGGCCGGCCTCGCCGTCCGTTCGGTCGCCGCGACGTGCGCGGGCACCAGCCGCCGGAAGACCAGCCAGCCCAGCGGCAGCACCGACACCGCGATCGAGACCACCCAGGAGACGAACACCCCGGACACCGGCAGCGCCACCGCCACCGCCACCAGCAGGGCGAGCTTCACCACCGAGAAGACCGTGTTGCCCACCGGCACCCAGAAGGCGCTGCGCAGCCCGGTCAGCACCCCGTCCTGCAGGGTGAGCACCGACCAGGCCACGGCGGCGGCGACGAACCCCAGCCCCGCGAGCGGCCCGTGCAGGAAGCGGTACGACGGGCCCCAGTGGTCGAGGGTGAGGACGAAGACGCCCGCCGCGACCGCGACGAGCAGCGAACTCCCGGCGTACGTACGCCCGACCAGGGCGCCGGTGGTCCGCCCCGCGACCGGGATGAAGCGGGCCAGCGCCCCCGTGAGGGTGATGGCCGTCAGCCCCGCCAGGAGCTTCATCGCGGCGATGGCCGCCGAGCCCCGGCCGACCGACTCCTCGGTGTAGTAGTGCGCGGCGGCCAGCCAGAAGCCCAGCCCCAGGACGCCGCTGATGCCGGTGTTGAGCATCAGGGCGAAGGCGTTGCGGAACAGCGGGCTGCCGCTGCCGCGCCCGGGCAGCCGCAGCCGCCGGGCGGCCGGCTCCACGGCTCTTTCGGGCCGGGTGGACGTTTCAGGCACGGGATCCGTTCGCTTTCCTGATGCCGCTGTTCCTGACGAGAGTGCTGTTCCTGATGAGACCGCGGGTTCTTCGGACGACGGCGTACCCCTTGGTCAGCGCCCGGTCCCGGGCGAAGAGCCGGCCGATCGCCCTGCCCTCGACGAGCCGTTCGAACTCGGCGAGGGACGTCGAGCGGCGCACGGTCACCCGCTCCAGGGCGTACGGCCCCTGGCGGCGCGCGGCCAGCGCGTTCCCCACGGCGAGGGACACCCCGAACCCGGCCGCGCGCACCGTATCGCGCACCCGGCGGCTGGAGTAGCCGTAGGGATAGGCGAACGACTCGGGCGGGTGACCCAGTTCGGACGTCAGTACGTCACGGCAGTGCGTCACCTCGAACCGCAGCCGGTCGTCGGTGAGCTGGTCGAGCTGGGGATGGGTGTGGCTGTGCCCGCCGATCTCCAGCCCGGCCGCGGCCAGCTCCCGGACCTGCTCCCAGTGCAGCATCAGGTCCAGCGCGCCCCCCGTCTCGTGCTCGCCGCGCAGCCAGCCCGTGGAGGCGAACAGCGTGGCCGTGAAGCCGTACGCGGCGAGCACGGGAAGGGCGTAGCGGTGCACGCCCTCGTAGCCGTCGTCGAAGGTGATCAGCACCGGCTTCGGGGGCAACGCGGCGCCCGTGCGCCAGGCGGCGGCCAGCCCTCCGGCCGTCAGCGGCGTGAAGCCGTGCCGGGCCAGCAGTCCCATCTGCTCCCCGAAGGAGGCCGGCGAGACCGACAGCCCGTACGCCGCGCGGGCCGGCGAATGGGCCACCGAGTGGTACATCAGGATCGGCACCGGGCCGTCGCTCATGCGCCCGCCCCTTCGGGCGCCGCCGCGCCGCCCGGCACCGCTTCACGCCCCGTCCCCGGCGCGACCGCCGCCACCGCGAACCGGTCGCCGCCCCGGCGCGCCCGCAGCGTGCCCAGGGCGTAGCCCCCGGCCGCCGCGGCCACCCCGGCCACGATCGCCCCGGCCCGGCCCGCGCCGCCGGGCCGCCCCAGCAGCGCGTCCCGCACCCCGCGCCCGACGCCGGCCGGAAGCACACGGGTGGTGTAGCGACGCTCGCTCGAAAGCCCCTCCTGGGCGCCCACGCTCCGCGCCACCAGCGCCTTCGACAGGCCCTCGGCGTACGCCCGGGTGCGGAAGTAGCGGAACCGCTCGCGGACCGGCGGCACCCGGTGATGGATCACCGAGCGGTCGTCGATCAGCAGCACGGCGCCGGGCAGCGCCCGGGTCAGCCGGATGCACAGCTCCGTCTCCTCGCAGCCCAGCGGCAGCCGGTGGCCGTCGCGGCCGATGCCGGCGGCGAACCCCCCGGCCGCCTCCAGGGCCGATCTGCGGAAGGAGGCGTTGCCGCCGAGGACGTTGCGCACCGCCACCTTGCCCGGCGGCAGCCCCCGGTACGTACACCCCACGACCCAGTCGAACTCCTCCGGGAACCACGCCGGCCGGCGGCGGGAGGCCCACACCGGCTGGGTGCGGCCGCCCACCGCCATCACCCTGGGGTCGGCGTAGCCCTCGGCGAAGTGCAGCAGCCAGTCCCGCTCGGCGACGGCGTCGTCGTCCAGGAAGGCGACGACCTCGCCGGCGGAGGCGGCGACGCCGGTGTTGCGGCCCGCCGACAGGCCGCGGGGGCCCGCGTTGGCGAGAACCCGCACCGGCCGCGCCCCCGCGCCGTCGTCGCCGTAGGCCTTGGCGAGGCGGCGCAGCAGCGCGGGGTTGTGGTCGACGACCAGCAGCGTCTCCAGCGCGGGACAGGACTGCTCGCGCACCGAGGCCACCGCGGCGAGGATGTCGCCCCAGCGGTCCTCGGTGTAGACGCAGATCACCACCGAGACGGGCGGCATGCCGGTCCGTGGCGTGGGCACAGCACTCAAGAGACTTCCCCGCGGCTGGCGGTGGGCGCGATGGCGAGCGTCCCGCGCCCCCCGGGGGAGCGGCGGCCGGTGCCGCGTTCACGCAGGATGACCTTCAGCACCCGTAGTCCGTCGCGCACGGCCCGCAGGTTGCTGGTGCCGTGGATGCGCACGAACTCATGGCTGGGAATCTCCTGTACGCGCAGCCCGGCCTTCACCACTCTGATGTTCATCAGGGTCTCGACCTCGAAGCCGGCGCAGTCGAGGGCGATCTCGTCCAGGCAGTGCTTCCAGAACGCGTTGTAGCCGTAGCACAGATCGGTGTAGCGCGCGCCGAACTTGTGGTTGACCATCGAGGTCAGCACGCGGTTGCCCAGTTTGCGGATCAGCGTCATGTCGTCCGTGCCGCCGCCGTTGGCGAAGCGGGAGCCCTTGGCGAAGTCCGCTCCTCCCACCAGTGCGGAGACATAGCTGACGATCTCGCCGCCGTCCGCGGAGCCGTCCGCGTCGACCATCACGATGATCTCGCCCGTGCAGGCGGCGAAGCCCGTGATCAGGGCGTCGCCCTTGCCCTTGCCGAGCTGCTCGACGACCTTGACCTCCGGGTAGAGGTCGCGGGCGACCCGCACGGTGTCGTCGGTGGAGTTGCCGTCGACGAGAACCACTTCGTGGATCCAGTCCGGCAGGGTCTTGAAGACGTACGGAAGGTTCTCCGCCTCGTTCATGGCGGGAATGACGACGCTCACCGGTGGCGCTATCGCGAAGTGCGAGGTCACCGGTCGGTAGCGGCCTGATGTCTCCGGATCCTCTTCACTGGCCGCCGGCCGCAGGAACGCACTCATGTGTCTTCTTTCCCTCTCGTCCGGTGGACCGCCTGCCCCAGCGGTCCAATCGTGTATCCGGTTCGAAAAGGGGGTACTCGCCGTGCCCGCCCGGCATGAAAGACCATGCGGGCAGGGCGAGTTGGCAAGTATCACCGAGCCGCGCGGCACGCGACCCGGCGCTGTTGACTGGCCGAGCGCGGCACCCCCTGCCGCGCCCCGCGCCGGACATCATCGCGACGCTGTGAGCCCTCCCCGAGCCGCTTGGAGATGATGGGCCGATGCGGGTAGATGTACGACGGTATTGAAGCTTGAGACTGTATGGCAAGAGGTGGGGCGGAGACTCCTCCTTTGGTGTTTTTTGCGCCTATGCAACTATCCGTACCCTCTCAGCTCTTGACGACGGCTTCGCCGGGTCCGGTCCGCCCGGTCCATCCGGTATTCGGCCCGGGGGCGCCGCCCGGCCCGTCACTCGCCGTGCCGGATGCGCCCCACGCGCTTGAGCAGCCGGTCGGCCGGCTCGAACAGCTCCGGCCGGGACAGCACGGTGTTGCGCAGCGCGCGCACCGGCGCCCGCCGGGCCCGGTAGCCCAGCGCCACCGGATGCCGCCGGGTCACCCAGCCCTCCGAGACGCTGAGCTCACGGGTCTTGAGCGAGTCCTTGTACGCCTTGCCGCCCCGGCCCAGGTCCAGGTAGGCCAGCCCGTCCGCGGCGGCCCCCTCGGCCATCCGCATGTGCAGCACCAGCCCGGGGGAGTAGCGCGCGAACTCGGGGTCGTACGCCGGGAACCAGCAGGCCAGCACCGTCGTCGACCGCAGCCCGAAGTGCGCGGCGACCGGTCGTCCGGCGGCGTAGAGCACCGACAGCAGCCCGGCGAATGACTCCGTGCGGGTGTGGAACAGCTGCTCGACGAGATGGGATATCCAGGGGCGCGCGAAGCGGTCCGCACGCCCTGTTCTTCGGTACTGCGCCGATTTCCAGCCGGTCAGGACCCGCAGCGCGGCCGGATCGCGCTCGTCGTGGACGTACCGGATCTCCCCGACGTCGCGCGCCAGCCGTCGCTCCTTGGCCAGCGTGGTGCGGGTGAACTTCGGCGACTGCTTGCGCAGCGCCGCCAGATAGCGCTCGTAGCCCTGGTCGACGTCGATGACGGGCGAGGCGTACGACCCGGAGGCCGCCATCTCGAACGGCTTCTGCCCCTCCACCAGGTGGTCGAACTCCCACAGCGACAGCCCGCAGGCGAGCAGCAGCTCGCGGGTGTCCCACTGGAATCCGGGCCGGTGCACCAGGCCCTGGGCGTCGGAGACGCCCAGCCCGATGGCCCGCCCCACCCCCAGCGAGGACCGCTGGAAGGGGAAGAACGCCACCGGCTCCCCGTCCTCCCGTACGACCGCTATCCGCGCCCCGCGCCGGCAGCGCCCCACGGCCAGCGCGAACTCCGGAGCGAGGAAAGGATTCGCGAGCTGCGGCGAGCCGTCCTCCACGGCCCGTTGCTGCATCGCCGACCACTCCGCCCGGTCGGCCGCGGTGAGCTCACCGGGCCGGTACACGCTGATGTCCACGTCACGAAGCCCGACTTCTCGCGGCGCGGCCCCGATGGCGCCACGCGTGTGCCAGCAGGAACACCAGAAGGCTGACCGCCGCGACCGCCGCGACGCCGCCCCGCACCGTCCAGGCGTGCAGCGCCAGCATGACCTGGGCGATCAGCAGGTCGACGGCCACGGCCGCGCCCGCGGCCACCACCGCCCGGCTGAGCGGGTCCAGGCCGCGCAGCGCGGCCGCCACGGCGCACGCGGGCGCCACGATCAGGAAGAACAGCGTGAACGGCGCGCGCAGGGGCGATCCGATGTCGGCGAGCGCCAGCACTGCGCCCACCCCGGCGATGGCCGCGGCCGCGCCCGCCACCACGGGGAGCGAGTCCCCCACGGGAGCCCTCCTCCCGCCGTCACCGCCGCCCGTACCGTCCCGTTCCGCCGAATCGTCAAGACCGGTGAGATCAGTGAAGCTCTGCATTGGCGACTTAGCCCCCCGAAGCGCCGGATGCCGGGCTTCAATGTCGCGCAACGGGCAAAGGCACGTCAAGATGTGAAGGCCGTGCGAACAGCCCCCGAACGGTACGCCCGCCACAACCGGAAGCTGTCCGTCGGATGAACAGTCGGTGCGTCGTGACGATGATCCGACGTCCCGTCAATCAGGGGTCCGCCGGGGTGGGTTGACAGCCGTCGAGAGTTCAACTGCTTCGAACGGAATGTCATATACACGACACGAATCAGCCATCCTCCTAGGGTGTCGATCACCCGGTTTTGGCATGGACACTTCCAGCAACGCCGGGCCGCTGCTACCACGGTGGTGGCAGAAAACCCTGCTAAGGGAGATTCCATGAAACTGTCCCGGGTTGCGGGTGCCGCATCCGCGCTGTCCCTCACCGCCGCCCTCGCCCTCGGCGTCCCCGGCGTCGCGCACTCCGCCGAGCGAGCGTCAACCCCCGCCTATGTGGCGCTCGGTGACTCCTACTCCTCCGGCGTCGGCGCCGGTTCCTACGACCCCGCCGGCGGTTCCTGCAAGCGCAGCACGCGGTCGTACCCCGCCCTGTGGGCGGCGCGCAACGCCCCCTCCTCCTTCGCCTTCACGGCGTGTTCCGGCGCCCGAACGGGTGATGTTCTCGCCGGCCAGCTCGGCCCGCTCAACTCCTCCACCGGACTCGTCAGCATCAGCGTCGGCGGCAACGACGCCGGCTTCGCCGACACGATGACGGCCTGCGTCCTGGGCGGCGACAGCTCCTGCCTGGACCGCATCGCCCAGGCCCGCGCGGTCATCCAGAACGAGCTGCCCGCCAAGCTGGACGACGTCTACTCGGCCATCAGATCCAGAGCCCCCCGGGCCCAGGTCGTCGTCCTGGGCTATCCGCGCTTCTACCGGACCGGCGGCCTGTGCGCGGGCCTGAGCGACACCAAGCGCAAGGCCATCAACGCGGCCGCCGACCACCTCGACACGGTCATCGCCAAGCGGGCGGCCGACCACGGCTTCGCGTACGGGGACGTCAACACGACGTTCGCCGGGCACGAGCTGTGCTCGGGCAGCGCGTGGCTCAACAGCGTGTCCCTGCCGGTGGACGAGTCGTACCACCCGAACGCCGCCGGGCAGGCGAACGGATACCTGCCGGTGTTCGACAAGGCGGCCTAGCCGGAGGCCCCTCCGTACAGGCCCGGCCCCGACGGCTTCGACGCAGACGCCGATGCCGATGCCGATGCCGAGGGGGCCGGTCCGGACGGGCTCGGCGCGGCGGGGGAGGAGGACCCGCCGGTCGGCGCCTGTGCGCAGGACACCGTGAACGGCACCCGCTCCGAGCCCGCCGTGCGGGGGCTCTTGACCTCGACCGCGATCCAGTCCTTGTCCGGATCCCCGCTCCGGTGGCCGGTCTCCACGTGCTCCACGAGCTGCGTCAGCCCCGCGCCCGCGCCGAACCGCAGGGTCTTCCACCCGCCGTCGCTCACATGGCCGCTGCCCGTCACCCACCGGTAGACCACCTCCACCGGAGCCCGGTCCACGGCGATGCCCGCCTGGAAGGAGGGGGCCGAGGAGCGCGGCGGCGGGCAGGGGCCGGAGTAGCTGTCGCGCAGCGCGGTCACGACGACGTTCACCGCGGACGAGCCGGAGCCCCCGCCGGGGCCGGAGGCCGAGCCGGACGCGGCGCCGGCCCCGGCCTTCCCGTCGCCGCCCGCGGCCGACGTGCCGCCGCCCGGCGAGCCGCCCGCGCCCGACCCGCCGCCGCGGGTCAGCCCCCACACCAGGCCGGCCGCGGCCAGCGCCGCGACCAGCACGCCGGCCACCAGCACCGTCCGGCCGCGCCGCCCCGGGGCGCGGGGGCGTCCCCCTGTCCTCCCGCCCCTCCCGGCGCCGGCTCCGGTCCCGCTCCGCGCGCGGGCGGGGCCGGGTCGGCCGGTGCGGCCGCGACGGTCGGCGCGTACGCCGCGCCCGCCGCCGCCCGGGCGTCCGGCGCCGGACCTCCCGCGGCCACCGTCCGCAGCATGTTCTCCGCCTGCGGCACGCTGGGCCGTCCGGCGGGATCCTTGCGCAGCATCCCCGCCAGGACGGGGGTGAGCGCGCCCGCGCGCCGGGGCGGGGGGAGCTCGGCGTCGACCACGGCCCGCAGCGTGCTGAGCGGGGTGTCCTGACGGAAGGGGGTCCTCCCCTCGACGGCGGCGTAGAGCGTGACGCCCAGCGACCACAGGTCCGACTCCGGGCCGGGCGGACGCCCCAGCGCCCGCTCGGGCGCCAGGTACTCCGGCGAGCCCACCAGCTGCCCGGTCGCCGTCAGCGCCGAGCTGCCCTCGAGCGTCGCGATGCCGAAGTCGGAGAGCACGACACGCCCGTCGTTACCTATGAGCACGTTTCCCGGTTTCACATCGCGGTGGAGTACGCCCACGGCGTGCGCGCCCCGGAGCGCGGCCAGTACCTCCGCACCGATCCGTGCGGCGCGGGCGGGATCGAGGGGGCCCTCGGCCTCGAGCAGGTCCGCGAGCGACACGCCGCGCACGAGCTCCATGACGATCCACGGGCGGCCGTCGTCGCCCACCACGTCATGGACGGTGACGACGTTGCGGTGCGACACGCGGGCCGCCGCGCGCGCCTCCCGCTCCAGCCTGGCGTACAGCTGCCGCACGTCGGGGCCGGGCATCCCGGCGGGGGCCAGGACCTCCTTGACCGCGACCTCCCTGCCCAGCACCTCGTCCCGGGCCTGCCACACCACGCCCATGCCGCCGTGCCCCAGCCGCTGCTGGAGCCGGTAGCGGCCCGCCAGCAGTCGTCCCGTGCCGGAACTCCCGTCCATGACGTCCGTCCCTCCCCCGAGAGCGATTCGGGGTGAATGTACCGCAACGGAGTGTGATTGCCCCCTGTGCGGCGCCGGAATGTCCCGGCCAACTCGCGCTCGGTGACGGCAGGTTCACGCCAGGGTCGTCAACGCCCTTGACGGGGTGGTGAATCCGACCCGCGGATGCGCGGGTGACGCGATGGGGCGATAGGGTTACTCTGCCTGGGCCGGGTGCCTCGTACGGGTGGGGAGTCTCATGGATCAGATAGCAATGCGCAGCAGGCCGCGTGTGCCTGCCGTCAGCTACGGAAACGGCGCGTCCAGCGCGCGCCTCGACCGTCACCTCGCGGTGCTCGGCGGCCCCGCCGTGCCGCAGCGCGAGGCCGAGGGCGCGACCGTGCTGATGCGCGAGCTCACCGCGCGTGATCACACTCGTGCCGGGCAGAGGAAGACCGCCCGGGTCTCCCTGTTCGCCCCGATCAAGCGACTGCGCCGTTCGCTCTTCGGCAGCCACAGCGGCCCCGCCACCAGCGCCGGCAGCAGCCCCGCCTGACGGTTCCCCCGGCCCGAACCCGCACGGCCCGCCCCCATCCCCAGGGGCGGCCGGCTCCACCGGCACTCCGTCGTCCCCTCACCCGGGCCGTCCCCTTCCTCCGGCGGCCCGCCCGCAACCACCGGCAGCCGGCGGCTCCATGGCGCCCGCGCGCTCTCAGTGCGCGTCGAGCGTGACCGTGAAGGAGAAGCGGTCGCCGCGGTAGCGGATGCGGGCCACGTCGACGGGACGGCCGGAGTCGTCGTAGGTGACGCCCGTGTAGTGCAGGATCGGGCTGAGCAGCGGCACCTGCAGCAGGCGGGCCGTCTCGGGGTCCGCCAGGCGGGCCTCGACGGTGTCGGTGATGCGGCTGATGCGCACCCCGACCGCGTCCCGCAGCACCTTGGTCATCGGCCAGCGGGTCAGGTCCGCGAGGTCGATGCGCTCGGCCACCTCGGGGCGCACGAAGTTCTCCGCCCAGTTCGTCGGCTCGCCCGACGCCTCCTCGGACCGCAGCCGGCGGTAGGCCATCGCCTCGTCCAGGCCGGGGAAGTACTCGGCCAGGTCGGCCGGAACCGCCGTCGGGCCGTGCTCCAGGACGGCCGTGCGCTCGCCGGACTGCTGGGCGACGATCGTGTCGACCGAGCCCAGCAGCCGTACGGGCGAGCCGCGCCGGGCGCTGGGCTCGATGAAGGTCCCGCGCCGGCGGTGCCGGCTGATGAGCCCCTCCGACTCCAGCTCCTTCAGCGCCTGTCGCATGGTCAGCACGCTCACGCCGTAGTGGCCGGCGAGGGCGTCCTCGGTGGGCAGGCGCAGCGGGTCGTCCGGGCGCCGCCCGAGTATCGAGGCACGCAGCGACTGCGTGACCTGGTACCACAGCGGGAGCTTGCGGTTGAGCGCGAGGGAGTCGGGGGCGAAGGTGGTCACGGGAAACTCCGGCTCTACGGTGGCGTCAGCGACTGAAGTGGCGCTCCAGACCCTGCCATACCCCGTCGTAGCCGCTCTGAAGATGGTCGGCCTCCGCCGCCTGCGGCGTCAGCGTCACCGGCCAGCGGGTCTCGAACATGAAGGCGAGGCCGTCGTCGACCTTGTGCGGGGTCAGCTCGGCCGCGCTCGCCCGGTCGAAGGTCTCCCGGTCCGGGCCGTGCGCCGACATCATGTTGTGCAGCGATCCGCCGCCGGGGACGAATCCCCCCTCGCCAGCGGTCTTGGCGTCGTAGGCGCCCTCGATCAGGCCCATGTACTCGCTCATCACGTTGCGGTGGAAGTACGGCGGCCGGAAGGTGTCCTCGCCGACCAGCCAGCGGGGCGCGAAGACCACGAAGTCCACGCCGGCCAGGCCCGGGGTGTCCGACGGCGAGGTGAGCACCGTGAAGATCGACGGGTCCGGGTGGTCGTAGCTGACCGAGCCGATGACGTTGAAGCGGCGCAGGTCGTAGACGTAGGGGACGTGGTTGCCGTGCCAGGCGACGACGTCCAGGGGGGAGTGGTCGTACGTCGCCGACCAGAGGTTGCCGCAGAACTTGTTGACCACCTCGACCGGGCCCTCGGTGTCCTCGTAGGCCGCGACCGGCGCGAGGAAGTCCCGGGCGTTGGCGAGGCCGTTGGCGCCGATGGGGCCGAGGTCGGGCAGGACGAAGGGCTGTCCGTAGTTCTCGCAGACGTAGCCGCGGGCGGTGGCGTCCAGCAGCTCGACGCGGAAGCGGACCCCGCGCGGGATCAGCGCCATATGGCCGGGCTCGGCGCGCAGCAGACCGAACTCCGTGCGCAGCAGCAGCCCGCCGCGCTCCGGGACGATCAGCAGCTCGCCGTCGGAGTCGCTGAAGACCCGGTCCATGGAGGAGGTGGCGTGGTAGAGGTGCACGGCCATGCCGGCGCGCTGGGTGGCGTCGCCGTTGCCGCCCAGCGTCCACAGCCCGGCGAGGAAGTCCGTGCCCGGGGCGGGCTCGGGCAGCGGGTTCCAGCGCAGCCGGTTGGGGTCGGGGACGGTCTCGGTGAAGGGCGCGCCGCGCAGCGCGCCGCCCGCCACCGGGGTGAACGGCGGGTGGGCGGCCGACGGGCGGATGCGGTACAGCCACGACCTGCGGTTGTGCCGGCGGGGCTCGGTGAAGGCGGAGCCGCTGAGCTGCTCGGCGTACAGGCCCAGCGGCGCCCGCTGCGGGGAGTTGCGGCCCTGCGGCAGCGCGCCGGGCACGGCCTCGCTGCTGTGCTCGTTGCCGAAGCCGGACGAGTACACCAGCGCCTCGGCCGTCTTTCGTGCCTGCTCGTTGCCCCTACCGCTCATCGCGCGCTCCCGCTGCCGGTGGATCCCTCATGGATTCCTATGGAGGACCGTAGGATTCCTGGCGGGGCGCGTCAATGGATCAGCTGCCGGAACGGGGGACGCCGCCCGGAAACGGCCGTCGCGGCGGCCGGATCCCCGGGTTCGGTGACGCTCAGGACCAGGGCCGGCCCGGGTGCCACTGCGGGGACGGCAGGTGGATCAGTATGAGGACGAGACCGGCGAGGGTGACGTTGCGGAGGGCGGCCGCGAGGCCGTTCCACTTGGCCGACTGCCACATCGCGAACCACTCGCCGCCTATGGCCATGAAGCCCAGCCCGAACAGCAGCAGGAGCATCACCAGCCCCACCGTGGTGGCCCGCCGGGCCGGGTCGTAGCCCCGTCCGCCCGGCCCGAGGCCGCGCAGCCAGAGCAGGGTGGCCGCGATGAGCACCAGCGCGGCCAGTGCCTCCCAGCCGATGATCGCGACGTAGACGGCGTCCTGGACGGTGCGGTTCGTGATCGCCCGCCACATCAGGTCCTCGTCCTGGAACGTGGTGTCCATCGCCAGGACGTGCCGGACGAACTCCTGGTTGGTGCCGAAGTCGGTGATGTTGCCGAGGGCGACGAGCGTGATCAGGACCGCCACCGTGGCGGTCGACGCCGTGGCCGCCGCCGGCAGGGTGCGCTCAGCGGTCATGGCGGTATGCATGCCCGGGCGGCCGGTCCCGTACGCACCCCTAAGCGCTTGCTCAGGCGCCGGGGTATGGTGTGCGTTCCCTTCCGACGGCGAACAGGGCCCGCAGCGGCCCGGAGAGCGGGGCACGCTATGGGCGCGCAGGCGCAGCGCACCGAGGAGTGGGCCGACGTCACGCCCGACGCCGCCCGGCGGCTGCTCACCGCGGCCGTGGAGGCCTTCGCCGAACGCGGCTACCACGCCACCACCACCCGGGACATCGCCGGTCGCGCCGGCATGAGCCCCGCCGCACTCTATATCCACTACCGCACCAAGGAAGAGCTGCTCTACCGCATCAGCGGCGTCGGCCACCGCCTCGCCCTCGGCATCCTGCGGCAGGCCCGCGACGGCGCCGGCACCCCCGCCGAGCGGCTCGCCGACGCCGTGCGCCGCTTCGTGCGCTGGCACGCCGAACACCACACCACCGCCCGCGTGGTGCAGTACGAGCTCGGGGCGCTCGGCGAGGAGCACTACGCCGAGATCGTCGCGCTGCGCCGGGACACCGACGGCGCGGTGCGCGACATCATCGAGGACGGCGTCGCGGCCGGCGACTTCGACGTCCCCGACGTGCGCGGCACGACGCTGGCCGTGCTCTCCCTGTGCATCGACGTCGCCCGCTGGTTCAACGCGGACGGCAAGCGGAGCCCCGGGGAGGTCGGCGAGCTCTACGCCTCCCTGGTGCTGCGCATGGTCGGCTGCGCGCAGGAGCGCTGACGTACAGCTGACGTACAGTCGGATCCGTGCCCCAGATTCCACTGAAAGTCCACGAGCTCACGGTCGGGCAGCTCGCCGCCCGGAGCGGGGTCGCCGTCTCGGCCCTGCACTTCTACGAGGCCAAGGGGCTGATCACCAGCCGCCGTACCAGCGGCAACCAGCGCCGCTACAGCCGTGACGCGCTGCGCCGGGTCGCCTTCATCCGCGCCTCCCAGCGGGTCGGCATCCCGCTCGCCGTGATCGGCGAGGCGTTCGCCAAGCTGCCCGACGGGCGCACGCCCAACCGGGCCGACTGGGCCCGGCTGTCGGAGGCCTGGCGCACGGACCTGGACGAGCGGATAGCACGGCTGGCCAGTCTGCGCGACCGCCTCGACAGCTGCATCGGCTGCGGCTGCCTGTCCCTGGACTCGTGCGCGCTGTCCAACCCCGAGGACCGCATAGGCGAGCGCGTCGACGGCTCGTTGCTCAGCGGCTGAGCCGCGGCGGCGGGCCGCCGCCGGGGGCCGGCGCTCCCCTGCTCGTGCGGGGAGCGCGCCCTCACACCGTCGCGTACCGCTCCGCGAAGGCGTACCGCCGGGCCGCGAACAGCGCGGCGGGGGTGAGTACGGACACCGGGACCACGATGCCGCAGTCGGTGCAGACAGGTCCCTCGAGCGGGTAGCGCTCCAGGTCGGTGCGCCACTCGATGCGCTCCTGGGCGCACACGGGGCAGGCCTCGCCGGGCGCGGACTCCATGGCCGCGATCACCCGGCGCAGGACGTCGGCGAGCCGGGCGTCCGGCGTCACATCGGGCGACGCGCAGGGCACGATGTCACAGCCGCCCCAGGTGTTGCGGTGCCAGTCGTCGACGGCGCTGGGCTGGCGGATGCCGTCGTGCTTCTCGCGGCGGCGCCGGCCCGCGAACCCGGCCTCGTACGTCAGCCAGACCTCGCGCGCCTCCTCCAGCTCGGCCAGCGCGGAGATCAGCAGGGCGGGGTCGGGAGCGCGGTCGTCGGGGGCGAGGCCGGCGCGGGCGCACAGATGTCGCCAGGTCGCCCGGTGCCCGTAGGGGGCGAAGCGTTCGAGGCATTTGCGCAACGAGGTCCGCCGTAGCGCGATGGTGTTGCGGGGATTGCGGACCTCTCGGGCCAGTGCTCTGAAACCTGCCACTGCATCCCACCTCCGACGGAGCGGACTCGGATCGACATGGAAGGGACGTATCCCGTCGCCCATCGGATCCATCCGATCTTCGGATCCTCCGGACGCGCATACGCCCGACTCCGGTCTGCTACCCCCAAAGGCCGCACAGATGTGGGCTTCCTGGAAGGTGGCGGATGATCGCCGGTCATGCCCGCCCGAGGTCAGCGGACGAGCCGCCCGGCCAGCAGGACCAGGCGCGCCAGCTCGCCGTGGCAGATGTCGCTGTGGGCGCCCGCGGGCGGGCCGCCGCGCCGGACGACCGCCGAGACGTCGACGTTCACGCAGCCCTCGGCGGGCAGCCCCTCCAGGGCCTCGGCGAGCGGCAGGGCCGTGGTGCCCTCGACGGACTGGACGCCGTCGTGGCCCATCGCGCCCCAGCGGACGTCGCGCGGGCCGAACGCCGAGGCGGGGTCGCGGGAGACCTGGGAGGCGAGCGGGTAGAGCAGCCCCAGCGCCTGGTCGTGGTCGGAGTGGCAGCACACCACCGGGCCCCGCACCTTGGTGTGCAGCCCCTTCAGGGCGCCGCCGCGGCCGGCGTCGAAGGGCAGCCGGGGCGCGAACGCGTAGTGCGAGAAGGCGCCTTGGAGCAGGGTGAGGGAGTGCACGCACCCGGTGCGCTCCGGAAGCGCGCCGAGCGCGAACGCCATGAGCCGCCCGCCGAAGCTGTGCCCCACCAGATGGACGCGCAGCTCGGGGGAGGCCTCGGCGAGCAGCCCCAGCGCCGGCCCGAGTCCCGCGCCGCCGACCGTGCCCGCGCGCCGTTTCATCTCCCAGTACGAGCCCTGGCGCAGCAGCTCGAGGGCGCCGTTCCACAGCCGCCGGCCGAGGTCGCCGAAGAGCCCGGCCCCGGCCGCCTCGGGTGCCGCGCCGGGGGGAGCCTCCATGGCGGCCAGCGCGTCCGCGAAGCGGCCGCAGACGCGCGCCGGGTCGTCGGCGAACATCACCGGCTCCGCGGCGGCCTCCGCGTCCGGCTCCATGTCGTGCGCGGAGGGGCCCGCGGCGGCGGCGTCCGTCCGGCGCGGGGCGACGAGCCGGCGCACGAGGGCCGCGAACTCCTCCAGCCGGGCCGGGTCGTCCGGCCGCTGCTCGAGCAGTTCCGCCAGCCGGTCCAGCAGCGGCTCGCTGCCGGGGAAGGCGCGGGCCAGTGCCCGTAGCGTCGCGGGGGCGAGGCAGGGCGCGGCGGCCGGTGCGGCGGCTTGCGCCGGGAAGTCCGGAATCGGCTCGTCCGTGAACCGCATGGACGGCCAGATCACGCCGGCGTAGCCGAGGCGCGCGGGGCTGCCGGCGTCCCTGAGGAGAGCGGGGAAGGGGGCGAGGAAGCGGTCGTAGAGGAGGGTGGCGGTCGACCGGTCGTTGTTCCAGCCGTGCGAGAAGATCACCAGGTCGGTGAGTCCCCGCTCCGTCACCCCGCGTACCAGGGCGTCCCGTGCGCCCGCGTCGGGGTCCCCCTCGGCGTCGAACGTCAGCTCCCAGTACGGCTCCACGGATATGCCCGCCATGGCGCGTCCCCCTGCCCCGGTCCGATGTGCGCGCATCTTCCTGCCGTCAAGGGGACATGTCCAGCCTCTTCCGCACCTGTTCACCCGTCCGTGATTCGCAGGGTGAACCCTTGTGCGGGGGCCGGGCGGACGAGAGCCCGGGACGGGGCGTGCCCGGCGCCCTTCCGCCCCGACATACCGACCGGTTAGTCTGCTCGGGCCGTCGGTGCGAGGGAGGCACGAGCGTGAAGTCCGTACGGAACGCGGGAGTTGTGGTCACCGGGGCGGGCGGCGGCATCGGGGCCGCGCTCGCCCGCAGGTTCGCCGCCGAGGGGGCCCGGGTCGTGGTCAACGACCTCGACGCCGCCAAGGCCGCCGCCGTCGCGGAGGAGACCGGCGCCGTCGCCGTCCCCGGCGACGCCTCAACCGTCCTGCCCGCCGCCCGCGAGGCCCTGGGCGGCGTGATCGACGTCTACTGCGCCAACGCCGGCGTCGCCCACACCGGCGGCCCGGAGGCCGCCGAGGACGCCTGGGCCGCGTCCTGGGACGTCAACGTCATGGCCCACGTCCGCGCGGCCCGCGAGCTGCTCCCCGGATGGCTCGAGCGCGGCAGCGGGCGCTTCGTGGCCACCGTCTCCGCGGCCGGCCTGCTCACGATGGTCGGCTCGGCCCCGTACAGCGTCTCCAAGCACGCGGCCCTCGCCTTCGCCGAATGGCTCTCGCTCACCTACCGCCACCGGGGCGTCGACGTGCACGCCATCTGCCCGGCGGGCGTCCGCACGGACATGCTGCGCGACACCGGCGCGGCGGGGGACCTCCTCCTGCGGCCCACCGCCGTCGAACCCGACGCCGTGGCGGACGCGCTCTTCACGGGCATGGCCGAGGGCCGCTTCCTGATCCTCCCGCACCCCGAGGTGGCCGGCTTCGCCGCCGCCCGCGCGACCGACCCCGACCGCTGGCTCGAGGGGATGAACCACCTCCAGCGCAAGGTCGAGGACCTGGGACGGCCCGGGAGTCCGCCGGAGGCGGAACCGCGCGGGCGGTCGCGGGACTAGTGTGCGGGGCGTGCACGGGGCACAGCGGCGGAAGGGCGGGCAGCGGGCGATGACGACCAGGGCGGCGACGGCCAGGGCGACGGACAACGGCGGAAGGCCGGTGCCACGGCGGTTGCTGGCCGCCGCCACCCGGCTGTTCGCCGAACGGGGCTACGACCGGACGTCCGTACAGGACATCGTGGAGGCGGCGGGCGTCACCAAGGGCGCGCTCTATCACTATTTCGGGTCGAAGGACGATCTGCTGCACGAGGTCTACGGGCGGGTGCTGCGCCTCCAGCAGGAGCGGCTCGACGGCTTCGCGGGCGCCGACGCCCCGGTGGAGCGGCGGCTGCGGGCCGCCGCGGCCGACGTCGTGGTGACGACCCTGGAGAACCTCGACGACACGAAGATCTTCTTCCGGTCCATGCACCACCTCGGTCCCGAGAAGTGCAAGCAGGTGCGCGCCGAACGCCGCCGCTACCACGAGCGGTTCCGGGCCCTGGTCGAGGAGGGCCAGCGCACCGGCGTCTTCAGCTCCGCGACCCCGGCCGACCTGGTGGTGGACTACCACTTCGGCTCCGTCCACCACCTCGGCAGCTGGTACCGCCCGGACGGCGCGCTCGCGCCCCAGCAGGTCGCCGACCACCTGGCGGACCTGCTGATGCGGGCGCTGCGGCCGTAGGACCCGCCACCGCGGGCCCCCGGGTCAGCGGTGGCGCGCGAGCTCCCGGCGGGCCAGCGAGCGCTGGTGCACCTCGTCCGGCCCGTCGGCCAGGCGCAGCGTCCGCGCCGCGGCCCACAACTCGGCCAGCGGGAAGTCCTGGCTCACCCCCGCCGCCCCGTGCAGCTGGACGGCCTTGTCGAGGATGTCCACGACCGTGCGCGGGGTGGCGATCTTGATGGCCTGGATCTCGGTGTGGGCGCCCTTGTTGCCCACGGTGTCCATGAGCCAGGCCGTCTTCAGCACCAGCAGCCGCAGCTGTTCGACGGCCACGCGCGCGTCCGCGATCCACTCCCGCACCACGCCCTGCCCGGCGAGCGGCTCGCCGAACGCCGTCCGGGTCAGCGCCCGCCGGCACATCAGCTCGATGGCGCGCTCGGCCATGCCGATCAGGCGCATGCAGTGGTGGATGCGGCCGGGGCCGAGCCGGGCCTGGGCGATGGCGAAGCCGCCGCCCTCCTCGCCGATCAGATGGCCGGCGGGCACCCGGACGTCGTCGAAGACGACCTCGGCGTGCCCGCCGTGGTAGTGGTCCTCGTAGCCGTAGACCGTCATGGCGCGCCGGATCCGGACGCCGGGGGTGTCACGGGGCACCAGGATCATCGACTGCCGGCGGCGGACGTCCGGGGCGCCCGGGTCGGTCTGGCCCATCACGATGAAGATCCGGCACTCCGGGTGCAGGGCACCGGAGATGTACCACTTACGCCCATTGATGACGTAGGTGTCGCCGTCGCGCTCGATGCGCGTCTCGATGTTCGTCGCGTCGGAGGAGGCCACCTCGGGCTCCGTCATCGCGAAGGCCGAGCGGATCTCGCCGGCCAGCAGCGGGCGCAGCCAGCGCTCGCGCTGCTCGTCGTTCCCGAACTGCGCCAGCAGCTCCATGTTCCCGGTGTCGGGTGCCGCGCAGTTCAGGGCCGTGGGGGCCAGCTGCGGGCTCCGGCCGGTGATCTCGGCCAGCGGCGCGTACTGCAGGTTGGTCAGCCCGGCGCCGCGCTCCTCGCCGGGCAGCCCGGGGGTGTCGGGGAGGAAGAGGTTCCACAGCCCGCGCCGGCGCGCCTCCGCCTTGAGCTCCTCCACCACCGGCGGTACGTCCCACGGCGAGGCGAGCTTCGCGCGCTGCTCGGCGGCGGTGGCCTCGGCCGGGTGGACGTGCTCGTCCATGAAGGCCAGCAGCCTGCCGCGCAGTTCCTCGGTACGGGCGTCGAATGCGAAGTCCATGGGACTCAGCCCTCCTTGAGGGTGGTCAGGCCGTTGCGGACGAAGAGCGGGACGAGCTGTCCGATGCGGTCGAAGCCCGCGCCGACGGTCTGTCCCAGGGTGTAGCGGTAGTGGATGCCCTCGAGGATCACGGCGAGCTTGAAGTAGGCGAACGCGGTGTACCAGGGCAGCGCCGTGACGTCGCGGCCCGAGCGGGCGGCGTACCGCGCGACGATCTCGGCGGGCGTGGGATGGCCGGGCGCCTCGCGCGTGGTGGTGAGGGGGGAGCCGGGAACGGCCCGCTGCTCGCTGTACATCACCAGCAGGCCGAGGTCGGTCAGCGGGTCGCCGAGCGTGGACATCTCCCAGTCCAGGACGGCCCGTACGGTGTCGTCGGCGCCGACGAGCACGTTGTCGAGCCGGTAGTCGCCGTGGACGACGGCCGGCGCGGGGGAGCGGGGCAGCGCCCCGCCCAGCGCCGCGCGCAGCTCGTCGATCCCGGCCAGCTCACGGCTGCGGGAGGCCTCGAGCTGCTTGCCCCACCGCCGCAGCTGCCGCTCCAGGAATCCTTCGGGCCGCCCGAAGTCCGCGAGCCCGGCCGCCTCGGGGTCCACGGCGTGCAGGCCGACGAGCGTGTCGGCGAGGGCCAGCACGACCTCGCGGGTGCGCTCCGGGCCGATCGCGGCGAGCTGGTCCGCGGTGCGGTACGGCGTGCCCTCGACGAACTCCATGACGTAGAAGGGCGCCCCGAGCACGTCCTCGTCCTCGCACAGGAGCAGCGCCTGGGGCACGGGGACCGCCGTCCGGCGCAGCGCGCTGATCACCCGGTGCTCGCGCCGCATATCGTGCGCGGTCGCCAGGACGTGCCCGAGCGGCGGCCGGCGGACCGCCCACCGCGTCGTGCCGTCGGTGACGGCGTAGGTGAGGTTGGACCGGCCCCCCTCGATCAGCTCGGCCGTCAGCTCCCCGCCCGTCAGCCCGGGCAGCGCCCGGTCCAGATGGGCCCGGAGCCGCTTCGGATCGAGTCCGGGGGGATTGCCCTTGCTCATCGCACGCTCCTCGTCAGGGGAGTTGACCGCCACGTCCGGAGGCCATCATGCCGACCGGTCGGTATGCCGTCCAGAGGGAGCCCCCGGGCGGGGGCCGGTGGGCGGGGTCCGGCGGGCCGGCCGGCTCACGCGTGGCAGGCGATCGGGCGGCCGCCGTTCATCGTCTGCATGTCGGCGAGCACGGTGGGCGCGTCGAGCGGGGCGCCCAGCGGCAGGCCCTCCAGTTCGGCGTAGGCGCGGTGGAGGTTGGCGACCAGGCGCTCGCTCTCGCGCAGGCCCGCGAACTCGCCGAGGTCGGCGTCGCGGGCGGCCTCCAGCGGGGTGCGGCCGGCCGCGTGGGACGTCCGGGCCAGGTCCTGGACGAAGCGCAGGTAGGCCTCGACGGTGTCGTACACCCCGGGGTCGGTGACCCGCCCGTGGCCGGGCACGACGACGGGCGCGTCGAGGGCGCGCAGCCGCTCCACGGCGCGCAGCGAGCCGCTGAGCGAGCCCATCATGAGGAAGGGCGTGCCGCCGTGGAAGACCAGGTCGCCGGTGAAGACGACGCCGTGCTCGGGCAGGTGGGCGATGGTGTCGCCGACGGTGTGGGCCACACCGGGGTGGATCAGGCGCACCTCGGTCTCACCGATGTGCAGGGTGAGGGTGTCGGTGTAGGTGAGCGTCGGGGCGGTGACCTCGACGTGGCCGTAGTCGACCTCGGGCCACAGGGTGTGCAGCTGCAGGCCCGCGGCGAGCACCTCGGCGCGGCAGTCGTCGTGCCCGATGACGGTGGCCTCGGGGGTGAAGACGCAGTTGCCGTAGGTGTGGTCGCCGTGGTGATGGGTGTTGACCAGGAGGGAGGGCCGCGGGGCGCCGCCGGCCGCCACCGCGTCGCGCAGCAGCAGGGCCCGCCGCTCGGTGGGCGCGGTGTCGATCAGCAGGGTGCGCCCGCCGCCGGTGACGATCCCGGCGTTGTTCAGGCACCAGCCGCCGTCGGGCTGGATGTAGGCGCTCACCCCGGGGGCGAGCGGGACGGTGTAGGGCTCGGTGCCCTCGGCTCCCGGGGCGGGTGCGATGGTGCGCGTGCTGGTCATGCGAAGGCCTCCCGTGCCGTCCGCCGCCCGGCCGGGCGGATCCGATCACCCGTCAGAATACGGGCGGGGGCCGCCGCTTCACCCCCGGTGTTCGAGTCCGGGCCGCAGTCGCTCGAGGAGGCCGTACAGGGCCGTGCGCTCCGCCTCGTCGAGGGCGTCGAGCGCGCTGTGCGTGGCCTGCATCTCGGCGCGCACCCGGCGGATGGTCTCGCGGCCCTCGTCGGTGGCGACCACGTTCTTGACCCGGCGGTCGGCCGGGTCAGGCTCCCGGCGCACCAGGCCGCGCGCCTCCAGCCGGTCCACGATGCCGGTGACGTTGGAGGCGTCGCACAGCAGCAGCGCCGCCAGGCCGCGCATGGGCACCGGGCCCTTGAGCTGAGCCAGCAGCTTGGCCTGGACGGAGGTGAGGCCGTGGCGGGCCGCGGCGGCGGCGAAGTCCTGCCACTGGGCGGTGCCGAGCGCGGCGACGAGCTCCAGGAGCTGGGCCTTGGTCGGGGTGTGGGGGGTGGGGCCGGTCATGGCCTCGAGTGTACTCAAGAGCTTTATGTCATTAACCATTAACTTGACTACCTGAAGTATCCCCGCCTACCGTGGTCCGAGTTGCTTGACGATCTCAAGCATCAATGTCGTGAAGTAACACGAGCAACGTGAAGGAACACCCCCGCCCCATGACCTCCCAGGCCCCCGCCGCGCAGGGCAGCCGGCGCAACGAGACCGTCATCGTCTTCGCGCTGAGCCTCGCCGCCATGGTCGTCTCGATGATGCAGACCCTGGTCGTGCCGATCCTCGGCCTCATCCAGAACGACCTCGAGACCACCTCCGCCAACGTCAGCTGGGTCACCACGGCGACCCTGCTCTCCGCCGCCGTCTTCACCCCGCTGCTCGGCCGCTTCGGCGACCAGCACGGCAAGAAGCAGACCCTGGTCGGCGTGCTGATCGTCATGGTCGCGGGCTCCGTCCTCGCCGCCGTGACCCACTCCCTGCTCTGGCTGATCGTCGGCCGGGTCCTGCAGGGCGCCGCCACCGCGATCTTCCCGCTGGCGCTGTCCGTGCTGCGCGAGGAGATCCGCCCGGCCAAGCTGCCCGGCGCCATGGCCATGGTCAGCGGCACCCTCGCCTTCGGCAGCGGCCTGGCGCTGGTGGCCACCGGCCTGCTCACCTCCGGCGACAACCCCGACTACCGCAGCGCCTTCTGGCTGGCCACCGGCCTCGCCACGCTCGCCCTGATCGCCGTCGTCGCCCTCGTCCCCGCCACCCGCGAGACCACCGGCGGCCGCACCGACGTCCTCGGCGCCCTCACCCTGGCCGCCACCCTGGTGCTGCTCCTGCTGCCCATCACCCAGGGGCACGAGTGGGGCTGGTCCTCCGCCCGTACGCTCGGCTGCTTCGCCGGCGCCGTGGTGATGGCCGCCCTGTGGACCGTGGTCGAGCGCAAGGTCCGCGAGCCGCTGGTGGACATGCGGATGTTCGCCCACCGCCCGGTGCTCTTCGCCAACGTCGCCGGCCTGCTCGTCGGCTTCGGCTCCTTCGCCCTGTTCATCGGCGTCTCCTACCTCGTGCAGATGCCGTCGAAGGTCACCGGCTACGGCTTCTCCGCCAGCGTCCTGCGCGCCTCGGTGGAGTACCTGCTGCCCAGCACCGTCGTCTCGCTGCTCGCGGCCCCCGTCGGCGGCCAGCTCGTCCGCCACAAGGGCCCCCGCCTGGTGCTGCTGCTCGCCTCGCTGATCGGCACCGCCGGCTTCGTGTGGATCGCCCTCGACCACGAGCACACGTTCTCCGTCATCGCCGCCGGCATGCTCGTCGGCGCGGCCATCAGCTTCGGCTACGCCGCCATGCCCGCCGTGATCGTCGCCAGCGTGCCGCCCAAGCAGACCGGCATCGCCAACGGCATCAACTCCATCTCCCGGTCGACCGGCAGCGCCATCGGCAGCGCCATGATCACCACGGTGCTGGCCTCCAAGAGCATCGAGCACCTGCCGCCGGGCGCGCCCAAGCTGCCCGCCGAGAGCCAGTTCACCCTCACCTTCGTGATCGCCGGCACCGCGTTCGTCCTGGTCGCCCTGGTGGCCTGGGCCGGCCTGCGGAGGATCCACACCCTGCGGGCCGCCGAGGTGGCGGGCCCGGCCCCGGCGGCCGACGCTGGGACGGGCGGCCGGACGCCGGAAGCGGCCGCACCGAGCGACAAGGAGACGGCACGATGAAGGCTGTCAGCTACCGCGCCTACGGGGGCCCCGAGGCCCTGGAGTACGGCGAGCTGCCCGACCCCCGCCCCGGCCCGGACAGCGTCCTGGTGCGGGTCAGGGCCGCGGCCGTCAACCCCGTCGACTGGAAGGCCCAGGCCGGCTACCTCGCCGGCATGATCGACCCGGTCTTCCCCGTCATCCCCGGCTGGGACGTCTCCGGCGTCGTCGTCGCCCTGGGCGCCGACACCCCCGAGTTCCAGGTGGGCGACGAGGTCATGGGCTACGTCCGCGAGGACTTCCTCTCCCGGGGCACCTTCGCCGAGTACGTCGCCGCCCCGGTGCGCACGCTCGCCCGCAAGCCCGCCAACCTCTCCTTCGAGGAGGCCGCGGGCCTGCCCCTGGCGGGGCTGACCGCCTTCCAGAGCCTGAAGGCGGCGCGGGCCGGCGAGGGCGACACCGTCCTCGTCCACGCCGCGGCCGGCGGCGTGGGCTCCATGGCCGTCCAGCTCGCCCGGCACCTCGGCGCCCGCGTCATCGGCACCGCCAGCGAGCGCAACCACGACTACCTGCGCTCGCTGGGCGCCGAGCCCGTGACGTACGGCGAGGGCCTGAACGAGCGGGTACGGGCCATGGCGCCCGGCGGCGTGGACGTCGTCCTCGACCTCGTGGGCGGCGTCGTCAAGGACTCGGCCGAGGTGACCGCCGAGGGGGCCCGCCTGGTCTCCATCACCGACCCGGAGGTCACCGGGCTCGGCGGCCGCCTGCTGTGGGTCCGCCCGGACGTCGCGGACCTCACCGCGCTCGGCCACCTGGCCGAGCAGGGGGTGCTGTCCGTGGAGGTCGCCCGGGTCCTCCCCCTGGAGAAGACGGCCGAGGCCCAGCGGCTCAGCGCCGAGGGCCACACCCGGGGCAAGATCGTGGTGACGCCCTAGGGGTCCTGGGAGGTACACCGGCGCCGGACGGGCCGCTCAGCCCGTCCGGCGGTGCTCCCGCAGCCGGGCGTAGGCGGCCAGCCCGTCCGGCACCCACTCCCACGCGTCCAGGCGCGAGCGCAGCTCCTCCTCCGCCAGGAAGTCCCACCAGGCCACTTCCTCCTCCTGCGGCGCGACCGGCAGCTCGCAGCGGACCTCGTAGACCGCCGACCACCACCGCCCGCCGGGCCCCTCGTACAGGAACCGGAACAGCGGCGTGGGCGCGGGCAGCCCGCTGACCCCCAGCTCCTCCTCCGCCTCGCGCAGCGCGGCCTCGGCGTAGGACTCGCCGGTGCCGAGGACCCCGCCCACGAACATGTCGTACCGCGAGGGGAAGACGAGCTTGCGGTCGGTGCGGCGGTGCACGAAGATCCGCCCCCGCGCGTCCCGGGCCTGGACGAACACACAGCGGTGGATCAGGCCCTTCGCGTAGACCTCGCCCCGCGGCGCCCGCCCGACGACCCGGTCGTGCTCGTCGACGACGTCCAGCACCTCGTCGGCCGCGAGCGGCTGCTGATCACTCATGCGGCCATCCAACCAGCCCCCGTCCCCCGCGTCAGTGCGGCTGCAGGTCCCGCACCCGCCCCTCGGGGGTCATCCCCGACGGCATCGCCGGATGGCGGCCGATCAGCACGATCCCGCACACGATCGCCACCAGGCCCGCCGCCTGCCAGGCCAGCGCCCCGGGCGTGGCGCGCAGCCGGTCGCCGAGGAACCCCACCCCGCAGGCGATTCCGGCCAGCGGCTGGGCCGCGGTCAGCGCGGGCAGCGACATCCGCAGCGGCGCCGTCTCGAAGGCGCTCTGCACCAGCAACAGCGCCGTGAGCCCCAGGGCCGCCACCGCGTACGGCTGCCAGCTGGTGACCAGCGCCGCCACGCCGTGGGCGTCCAGGCGGTCGCCGGTCACCCGGGTGAGGGCGTCCTGGACGCCGTAGAGCAGCCCGGCGGCGACGGCCAGCAGGGCGGCCTCCGTGCTCATCCGCACCCGTTTGGAGATGGCCGCGAGCAGCAGCGCGCCGCCCACCATCACGCCGACGATCAGCCAGTGCCGCAAGGGGTCGGTGACGGTGGCGCCGCCGGTCGGCCGGCCCGCGACGATGAACGCGGCCACCCCGCCCGCGAGCAGCCACAGCCCGGCCCAGCCCGCGAGGCCCAGCGGCTGTCTGGTCTGCCAGCGGGAGAGGGCCATCGCGAACAGCAGGTTTGTCGCCATCAGCGGTTCGACCAGGGACACCTCGCCCCAGTTGAGCGCGAGGGCGCCCAGCACCATCCCGCAGACCATGAACGCGATGCCCGCCAGCCAGCGCGGCATGCGCGCGAGGTCCAGCAGCAGCCGGAAGGAGAGGAAGTCGCTCATGGGGGCGTGCTGCGCGGCGTTCTGCTGCAGCACGAACCCGACGCCCAGACAGCATGCCGCGCTCACGGCGAAGGCGAAGACCATCACGTCGCACCTCAAGACCGTGCGGTCGAAGGGGATTTGACAGAAAGCTGACAGAAATGCAACAGAAAAACGGTAGCCGCCCTGGGGGCGGTGTGGCGCCCGAGTACCCCTCTTTCGGCCGTTCATCCGGAACAGCCGTGCCCATCCCGATAAGGTCGAACATGAGTGCGTCGAGTATGCGTGCGTCCATCAGGGGTGCGCGGGGGTCGTCCCGCCCCGGAGGGTCCGGCAACTTGTACTGACGGTACGTTACTTGACGTTACGTCAGCATCAAGATCGGTCTTGACGCGGAGCCGTGACTACCGGTTTGCTGTGCGTGATCGAGCAAGCTTATTCACCGGCGCCCGGCGACCCGGCGCCCGGAGGGGACGTACGCCGTGGAGGAAGCCCGCAGATGACGCCCCCGCCCCCCTTGGGCCGCTCCCGGAACAAGGAGGGGCCGGCCTTCGAAGCGGCCCTCGACGACCATGAGCTGGCCACCGTCCGGGACGCGCTGGCCCGGGGCCGCTGGGCCGACGCCCGGCAGCTCCTCGCCCGCACCGGAGACGACTGGGACCGCCGCGGCCACCGCCTCGTCGTCCTCGCCGAGGGCCCCACCAGCGTCGCCTGGGCCCGCGAATGGCAGCTCGCCGAGCCCGACAGCCCCGACGCCGCCGCCCTCCTGGCCTGCGCCACCGTCGCCCGGGCCGTCCACGGCAAGGACACCCCCGACGCCGCCCGCGCCCTGTGCCTGGCCGCCGCCGCAATGGCCCCCCGCGACCCGACCCCCTGGCTCGGCATCCTCATCCTCGCCCGCCGCACCGGCACCGACGGCGAGCGCGTCCGCGCCTTCGACCAGGTGCGCGCCCGGCACCGGGACCACCACCACGCCCACCACCTGATGGCCGCCTGCCTGGCCGAACACCAGGACGGCGACCGCGACGACCCGCTCCACGAGGTCTACGACTTCGCCTCCTGGGCCGCCGAGCAGGCCCCCGCCGACTCGCCGCTGGCCGTCCTGCCCGTCGTCGCCCACGCCGAGCGCTACCGCGTCCTCGCCCGCGCCGGCCTCGAGCCCGCCGACCCCGCCCGGTCCGGCCACTGGGGCACCCGCCGCGCCCGCCAGGTGATGAAGGCCGCCTTCGACTGGTGGCTGGAATGGGACGTCGACGACGGCACCGCCCACCCCCGGCGCAAGGTCGACCTCAACTTCCTCGCTCACGCCAAGCTCCACGAGGGCCGCCCCGCCGAGGCCGCCGCCCTGCTCACCCGGATCGGACCGCACGCCACCCACGCCCCCTGGTCCTATCCCGACCGGGATCCCAGGAAGGCCTTCAGGGCCGCCCGCCGCGCCGCCCTCGGCGCCGCCTGAGCCGGCCTCACCCCACGGGAAGGACCCCTCCCGCCATGCCGACGGGCACCACCAGCGAGATCAGCACCTTCAAGGGCCGGGCCAGACGGCTGCGCGCCGACCGCATCGGCGTGGCCGGCCTGCTGCTGTCGGTCGTCGCCGCCAGCGCCCCCCTGATGGTGACGGCGGGCGTCATGCCCACCACCTACGGGACGATGGGCATCGTCGGACAGCCCCTGCTCTACGTCGCCCTCGGCGCCGTCCTGACCCTCTTCTCCGTCGGCTACGCCGAGATGAGCCGGCACGTCCACAACGCCGGCGCCTTCTACGCCTACATCGCCCGCGGCCTGGGCGGCACCGCCGGAGCCGCCGCCTCCGTCGTCGCCCTCGTCTCCTACAGCACCATGCAGGTCGGGATCTACGGCATCTTCGGCCACGAACTGGCCACCCTCCTCGACGACCACCTCGGGGTGAACGTCGCCTGGTGGGTGCCCGCGCTCGCCGCCGTCGCCGTCACCGGCGCCCTCGGCTGGCTCAAGACGGACCTCAACGTCAAGATCCTCGGCGTGCTGCTGCTCGTCGAGTGCGCCATGGTCGCCGTCTTCGACGTCGCCGCCTTCGCCGGCCCCGGCGCCGACGGCCTGTCCTTCCACGCCTTCGACCCCGCCACCCTCTCCGGCGCCGGCCTCGGCACCGCCCTCTGCCTGACCATCGCCTCGTTCGTCGGCTTCGAACAGGCCGCCGTCTACGCCGAGGAGACCAGCCGCCCGCAGGTCGTCGTCGCCCGCGTCACCTTCCTCGCCGTCGGCTTCATCGCCCTCTTCTTCGCCGTCGGCTCCTGGGCCCTGAGCGTGGCCGCCGGCCCCTCCCGGATCGTCGAGGCGTCCCGGGACGCAGGCCCCGGCCTGCTCTTCGTCCTCGCCGAGGACCGGCTCGGCGCCGGCTTCACCGACGTCATGCACCTCTTCTACGTCACCGGGACGTTTGCCGCCCTGCTCAGCTTCCACAACGTCGTCGCCCGCTACGCCTTCGCCATGGGCCGCGAGGGCCTGCTGCCCGCCGCCGTCAGCCGCACCGCCCGCACCAGCGGCGCCCCCGCCCACGGCTCGCTGCTGCAGAGCGTCGTCTCGCTCCTGGTCGTCACCGTCTTCGCCGTCACCGACGACCGCCCCCACGGCGACCCCACCACGCCCGTCATCCGCCTGTTCACCTGGACGGGCAACGTCGGCGCGCTCGGCGTCGTCCTCCTCATGGCCGCCACCAGCGCCGCCGTCATCGCCTTCTTCGTACGCCGCGGCGCGGCCCGCGCCCAGGCCCCGCGCCTGCTCGCCTCCGCCGTCGCCGGACTGGCCCTGGTGGTCATCACCGGCTACGCGGTCGCGGACTTCGGCGCCCTGCTCGGCACCGGCCCCCGCTCCGCCCTGCGCTGGCTCCCGCCCGGCGTCATCGGCCTCGCCGCCGTGGCCGGAGGGGTCCTCGGGCTGGTGCTCAAGGCCGTACGGCCCGAGGCGCACGCCCGGATCGGGCTGGGCAACGAGGCGTTCCAGCTGGAGCGCGCGGCGGAGGCCGCGACGGAGACCGCCACCTCGCGCACGGGCGCCCCATGAGGCTCCGCCCGCGGCCCGTCAGCCCTCGAGCGCCTTGCCCACCCGCCGCGAGACGGTGAACTCGTAGAGGTCCAGCACCCCCGGCGGCTCCGCGAGCCCCGGCCCGCCGGCCCGCACCCAGGCCGCGATGTCCGCCAGCGCGTCGTCGTCGTTGACCAGGCCGAGCCACACGGGCCGGCCTCCGGCCGCCCGGCCCGCCGCGGACGGCTGCACCACCATCACGTTCGCCTGGTCGCACACGTCCAGGCACTCCGACGCCCGCACCAGCGCGGCCTCGCCCACGGCCCCGCGCAGCCGCCCGATCTGCCCGGCGTGGTCCACCCCGGGCACCTTGCGCGCGTCGCCGCAGCAGCAGCCCCGGCACACCGTGATGCGGCAGGGCGCGGCGGAAGGGGCGGGAACGCGGGCACTGTTGGAGATCATCCGGCAGATGATACGCACGGCGTGCGCACGCCCCGCAGGCCCCGGCGTGGGCGGTGGGCCTCAGGCGAACTCCGGTTCCGCCGTGGCCGGACCGCCCAGGGCGTCGCGGCGCCGGGGCATCCGCAACGTCACCATCCGGCGCCAGCCGCCGAGGCGTTCGTAGGCGTAGAGGGCGTGGATGCCCGCCGTCAGCGCCGCCGACTTCGCCCGGGGCCAGCCCAGGAGGCGGCCCATGCGGTGCACGACCGCGAGGCTGACGTCCCGGTAGATCGCGATCTCGGCGAGCGCGCTCTCGCGCAGCAGGTCCCGGATGAGCCGGCCGTGGCCCTCCGCGGCCAGGCGCAGCAGCTCCTCGTGGCAGTAGGCGAGGTGGTTGGCCTCGTCCTGGCAGATCATCCGGACGGCGTTGCCGATCTCCGGATGGTCGCCGAAGTGCGCGGTGAGCATGTTCATCTGCTCGGAGGCGCGCTGCTCGGTGACCCGGCTGTGGGCGAGGTAGGCGATGATGTCGCGCTCGGTCAGCGGGGCGTCGGCGCGCAGCTTGGCGTGCGGCAGGCCGATGCCCTCCCGCTCGAGGATCCTGGTGTAGTCCGTCTCCGGCGGGACGTCGATCCGTTGCAGGCCGCGCCTGTGCAGCAGGGCGTCGAAGATCCGGCCGTGCTTGTCCTCGTCCGCGCCGTGCCGGGCGATCCTGGGGGCGAGCGCCCGCCGGCTCTCGGGTACGAGGGCGGCGATCCGGCCGTTCTCCCAGCCGCCCTGATGCTCGCCGCTCGCGGCGATGGAGCAGAACAGCCGGTAGGAGTCGTCGTTGTCGAGGATCTCCTGGAACAGACTTCTGGCCGTGAGCATGGCCGTCACCTCCGTAGGCACAGTCAAGTGCCCCGCACGGGGCGCGGCAATCAGGGGCCGCCGCGCGCTCGGCCGAACGGAGGATTTCGTACGGGGATTCAGGGGCCGCCCGGCGCGTAACCACCGGGGCGTCCCGGCGTTGTGCTCGGTGTCGGCCGTGGCGGGGAAGACGACCCCCGAGCCCCCACCACGGCCGCGGCCCCTCCCGGCGTTACGCCAGCCCGGCCCGCTCGAGCGCCTCGACGCCGGTGCGCAGGCCCGCGATCCGCTCGTCCAGGGTGAATCCCGCCGGGGCCAGCGACAGGGTGGTCACCCCGGCGTCGGCGTAGGCCTGCATCCGGTCGGCGATGCGCTCCACGCCGCCCAGCAGGGCGGTGGAGTCGATCAGCCGGCGCGGGACGGCCGCGGCGGCGCCCGCCTTGTCGCCGGAAAGGTACTTCTCCTGGATCTCGGCCGCCTCCTTCTCGTATCCCATGCGGCGCGCGAGCTTGTTGTAGAAGTTCTGCTTCGCGCTGCCCATGCCGCCCACGTACAGGGCGGTGTACGGGCGGAAGATGTCGGCGAGCGCGTCGATGTCGTCGCCCACGGCCATGGGGACGGTCGGGACGACGTCGAAGCCCTCGAGGTCCTTGCCCGCCTTGGCGCGGCCGGCCCGCAGGGAGCCCAGGGTGGTCTCCTCGGCGTGCTCGGGGGCGAAGAAGATGACCAGGGCGCCGTCGGCGATCTCGCCGGTCTGCTCCAGGTTCTTCGGCCCGATGGCCGCGATGTACAGCGGGATGTGCTCGCGCACCGGGTGCACGGTGAGCTTGATGGGCTTGCCGGGGCCGTCCGGCAGCGGCAGCGTCCAGTGCTCCCCGTCGTGGGTGACGCGCTCGCGGGCCATGGCCTTGCGGACGATCTCGACGTACTCGCGGGTGCGGGCGAGCGGCTTGTCGAACTTCACGCCGTACCAGCCCTCGGAGACCTGCGGGCCGGAGACGCCGAGGCCCAGGCGGAAGCGGCCGCCGGAGAGCGAGTCGAGGGTGGCGGCGGTCATCGCCGTCATGGTGGGCGTACGGGCCGGGATCTGGAAGATGGCCGAGCCGACGTCGATCCGCTCGGTCTGCGCCGCGACCCAGGACAGCACGGTCGCCGCGTCGGAGCCGTACGCCTCGGCCGCCCAGCAGACCGCGTAGCCCAGGCGGTCGGCCTCGCGGGCCACCGCGAGGTTGTCCGCGTCCATCCCGGCTCCCCAGTAGCCGAGGTTGATTCCGAGCCTCATCCGACTCATCCGGGGCACCCCTTACTGATCAGTAACGTCGTCGTTGCGGGGACTCTAGCGCGCCTGCCCGGGGTACGTCATCGGCGAGTTGTCCACAGGCAGTGGCGGCATGGCGACGCACCGCGGCCCGGACAGTAACCTCAGCGCTCATGGAACAAAGGCATCTCGGCCGCACGGGCCTGCGGGTATCCCGGCTCGGGCTCGGCACCCTCACCTGGGGCCGGGACACCGGGGAGCACGACGCCGCCGAGCAGCTCAAGTCGTTCCGGGACGCGGGCGGCACGCTCGTGGACACCGCCGACGTCTACGCCGACGGGGGCGCCGAGTACCTTCTGGGCCGGCTGCTGCGGGACCTCGTCCCGCGCCGCGACGTCGTCATCGCCACCAAGGCCGGCAGCGTCCTGGACCCCGGGCGGCGCGTCGACTGCTCGCGCGGCCACCTGCTCGCCGCCCTCGACGCCTCGCTGGAGCGGCTGGGCACCGACTACGTGGACGTATGGCAGATACACGCCTTCGACCCGGCCACGCCGGTCGAGGAGACGCTGCAGGCCATCGACCTCGCGGTCGGCAGCGGCCGGGCCCGCTACGCCGGCGTCTCCAACTTCTGCGGCTGGCAGCTCGCCAAGGCCGCGACGTGGCAGCTCGCCGCGCCGGGCGCGCGCACCCGGCTGGCCTGCACGCAGATGGAGTACTCCCTGCTGCAGCGCGGCATCGAGCGCGAGGTGCTGCCCGCCGCCCGCGACCTGGGGCTCGGCGTGCTGCCGTCCTCGCCGCTGGGCCGGGGCGTGCTGACGGGAAAGTACCGCCGCGCCACCCCGTCCGACTCCCGCGCCGCCTCCGAGCACCTGGCGCCCTTCGTCGAGCCCTACCTCGACGAGACGGCGACCCGCATCGTCGACGCCGTGGCCACGGCCGCCGACGGCCTGGTCACCACCTCCCTGCAGGTGGCCCTCGCCTGGATCCGCGACCGCCCCGGCGTCGTCGCCCCCATCGTCGGAGCCCGCACGGCTCAGCAGCTGAGAGAGGCACTGTCAGTGGAGGCCCTTACGCTTCCGGACGAGATCTGCCAGGCGCTCGACGATGTGTCGGCGCCCGTGCACCGCTACCCGGACCAGGACTGGAGCACGCTGTGAACGACGACCGCCTCGCCGGCGAGGCCACCGACGAGGCCCCCGAGGCGGCCACCCCGGTGGCCGCCGAGGAAGGCGACGGCCCGGGCACGCCCCCGGGCCCGGAGCCGGACGAGCCCGCCGAGCCGAGCGCGTCCGGTGGTACGGACGCGTCCGGCGATATCGGCGACTCCGGCGGTATGGAGGACTCCGGACCCGCAGCCGAGACACCTGGGACGCCCGAGGCGCCCGAGACGCCCGGGACGGCCCCGCGGTCCGCCGTCGCCGAGGCGCTCGCCGCGGCCGTGCGGGCCGTGGAGAGCGGGGAGCGCCCGGCCGCGTCGTTCTTCAACGAGCCGAAGCCCGCCGCGCGTCCCGCACGCCCGGCGCGCCCCGCGCCGGCCCCGCGCGCGGCCGCCGCGCCGCCCGCCCGGGCGGCGGTGATCCCGCCCAGCGCCGAGCTGACCGAGGTGCTCGCCGCCGGCGGGGCGCCGGAGCAGCTGGCCGGGCAGGTCGCCGCGACGCTCGGCGAGCACGCGGCCGAGGCCTTGCGGGAGGACCCGTGGCGGCTGCTGGCCGTGCCGGGCGTGCGGCCCGAGCAGGCGGACGGCTTCGCGCGGGCGCTGCTCGGAGCGGAGTGCGGGCCGGGGGACGAACGGCGGGCACGGGCCCTGGTCGGCTGGCTGCTGGAGCGCGCCGCCCTCGCGGGGCACACGGTGCTGGAGTCCTCGGCCCTGCGCGCCGAGCTCGCCCGGCGCTCCGTCCCGGACGCGGACGAGGCACTGCAGAGCGCCGTCGCCGAGGGCTCGGTGCTCGTCTTCCGTGAGGGGCCGGAGCCGGAGGAGACCGAGGAGACCGCGGAGGCGGACGGGAGCGGGGAGCCGGTCCGGCTGCTGCTGGGCCTGGACCGCTACGCCATGGCCGAGGAGAGCCTCGCCGACGGCCTGGCCCGGCTGGCGAACGCCGCCGGCCGGGACGAGGACCTCGCCGGCTGGGAGGACGCCGCCGCCGGCGCGCCCTCGCCGTCCGCCGCCGAGCTGATTCGTGCCGTCGCGGCCGCCGGCCTGGTCACCCACAGCGGGGGAGAGGCCGCCCGGGCCGAGCCCGCCGCGCTGATCGCCGCCGCCGAGGGACTGGGCCTGCGGGCCTGCGCCGCGGCGCACACCGAGGACGGCCGCCGGCGCCTGGCCGGGCTCGGCGTCACCGACGCCGTGACCGTGGCCGGCCTGCTCTCCGGCCAGGAGGGCCCGGGGCGCGACGAGGACGGCGCCCTGGCCCTGGACGTCCTGGCCGTCCTGGACGCCCCCCAGCTGGACGTGGAGACGGCCGCCCTGCTGGTGGAGTCGCTCGCCGACGGCACCCGCCTCGTCCTCTCCGGAGACCCGGGCGTCCTGTGGTCCGCGGGCCCCGGCCGGGTGTTCGCGGACGTCGTGGCGTCCCGTACGTGCCCGGCGGTCGTCTCCCGCACCCCCGACCCCGGCCCCGTCGGCGAGCTGGTCTCGGGCATCGCGATCGGCGAGCTCCAGCAGGTGGACGCCCCCGGCAAGGAGGTCGTGATCGTTCCCGTGCGGGATCCGGGCGAGGCGGTGCACCGCACCGTGCAGCTCGTCGCGGACTCCGTGCCGCGCGCCATCGGCGTGCCCGCCGAGCGCACCCAGGTCATCACCCCCGGGCACGGCGGCCCGGCCGGCACCCGCGCGCTCAACGCGGCGCTCAAGGAGCGGCTCAACCCCGGCCCCGGCCGGTTCGGCGGCTTCGACCCGGGCGACCGCGTCGCCTACGTGCCGGCGCCCGGCCGGATGGTCCCCGGCACCGTGGTCTCGGCGGACGCGGAGGGGCTGCGGCTGGACTGCGGCGGCACGCCCGTGGTCGTACCGCCGGCCCGGGTGGCCGAGGAGGTGCGTCACGGCTGGGCCGTGACGGCCCACCAGGCCGCCGGGACGCGCTGGGAGGCGGCCGTGGTGGTGCTGCCGGGCGACGCCGCGGCGACGCTCACCCGGTCGTGGGTCTACACGGCGTTCAGCCGGGGCGAGCGGCATCTGTCGGTCGTGCACGGGGTGGACCAGGCGCTGGCCCGCGCGGTCGCCGAGGTGCCGGCCACGGAGCGCGACACCCGGCTGCGGCCGCTGCTGGAGGCCCAGCTGCGGCCCGCCGGCTGACCGGCGCCCGCCCCGGGGGCCCAGGGGCCCCCGGGGCGGGCCTCGGTGGATCACCGGGCGGGGCCGCCCGCGGGGATCACCGCTTGGGCGTGCGGACGCCCCCGGTGTCGTCCTCCTCGTCCCCGTCGAGGTCCAGCTCGTCGTCGATCCCGTCGTCCAGCCCCTCGGCGTCGTCGAGGTCGTCGTCGGGGTCGTCGCCGAGAGCCGTCTCCTCGTCGAAGACGGCGCTGACGTCGAAGCGGCAGACGACCCGCTGGGCGTCGGGCTGGTCGAAGGGCGCGGACAGCCACTCGCCGGGCTCGGCGGGGTCGTCGGCGGCCGCCACCCACAGCGTGGAGTCGCCCTCCTCCAGGCCGAACTCCTTGTGCCGGGAGGCGATCTCGTCGGGTTCGTACTCCCCGAAGAGCACGCCGAGGGCCGTGTGCACGTTGTGGCCCACGCCGCCCGGGCCGGCCGGCGCCGTGTCGGTGGCGTCGGGATCGAGGTCGGCGACGCGCTGGGCCTGGGCGAGCAGACGCTGGGGCTCGACCACCGCGTAGTCCCTGCGGATCAGCACGCTGAGCGCGCTGGGTTCCTCGGGCCCGGCATAGGCGGGCAGCGCGTCGTCCCCGGGGATCTCGAAGGGGGTGACCTCGTCGTAGGCGTCGTAGAGCAGCTCGTCGTACGCCTCGGCTGTCGCGGCCAGCTCGTTGAACGCGGCGTAGACGGCCGGGTCGTCCTCCCCCGAACGGCGTTCGACGGCCTCGAGGTGGCGGTCCAGAGCGGCTTTGACCGCCTCGGCGGCGGCCCGTACCTCGGCAGCGGTTGGCTGCGCAGCATCAGACATAGTGCAGACGCTATCCGCACCGGGCCCGTTCCCGCACAATAGATGCGATGCCGGAATACGAATTCTGTGATGTGTATGTGCCCCGGGGCGTCTCCCGGAAGGCCGCCACACGACTGCTGACCGACCACGCCGAGTACGGACACTGGGAGTTGGACCGACTGCGCCTCTATCCCGACGGCAGCCGCAGGGCACGGCTGCGCCGACGGATCATCCGCCAGATCCGGGCGACCTGGTGACCGGGTGAACACGCCGGCCGGGTGACGGCCCCGCCGAGACGCGTCACGGAGCAGCTGGAAAAGCGTCAGGGAGCGGGCCCCGCGACCGCGGGACCCGCTCCCTGTACGTCCTCGGGCCGGCTGCCCGTCCTTCGGACCGGGCAGCCCCGACCGTCCTCAGCCCTGGGCGCCGCGCCCACGGCGGTAGAGCATGGCACCGCCGAGCAGCAGGCCCGCGCTGGCCGCGCCGGCCGCGCCGAGCTGGCCCGCACCGGTGTGCGCGAGCTCGGCGGCCTGCTGGGCCACCGTCGCCGGACGGTGCTCGGAGCCGAGCGCCGTCGGAGGCATGTGCGCGTCCTTGACCTCCATGGCGGGCTTGGCCTGGTGGTCGCCGGGCCCGCCCGGGTGACCGGCGGGCCGGTCCTGGTGGCCGGCCGGCTTGTGGCCCGGCTTCTCCTCGCCGGGCTTGCCGTGGTGGCCGCCGGGCTTGTGCTCGTGGCCGCCCGGGTGACCGGGCTTGTCGCCGTGCGGCGGCTGGTGGCCCTGCTCGTGGCCGTGGCCGTGGTCGTGGTCGTGACCGCCCGACTGGGCGTGTCCGCCGTTGACGCACGTGTTGCTGGTGGCCGGGTTGCCGATGCCGACGACGTTGACGCTGTTGCCGCACGCGTTGACCGGGATGCTCACCGGGACCTGCGCGGTGTTGCCGGAGAGGACACCGGGCGAGCCGGTGCTCTTGCCCTGCGCCAGCGCGCCGCCCTGGTGGCCGTGGCCGCCGCCCTCGTTGACACACCGGTTGCCCGTCGCGGGGTTGAGCAGCCCGATCACGTTCACGGTGTTGCCACAGGCGTTCACCGGCACGTGGACCGGAACCTGGACGGTGTTGCCGGAGGCGACACCGGGGGAGTGCGTCGCGGCACCCCGGGCTCCCGAGTCCGCCGAGGCGTAACCGCCCGTGACCGCCGCGAGCACTCCACTCGCCGCCGCTGCCGTGATCAGGCCCTTCTTGGTGACCTGTCGCATTTCGTCTTGCCCCTCTGCTGCTTTCTGTGCCATGCGGAATGCGCAGGGGCGTCACAACTCCGCCCACGCGCGAAAGACTCACGGGTCGAAAGCCGGGTGGCTCCGGCGCACATGGCATGTGCCCCGGAGCCACCCGGTTTTCAATCCTTCACGGGATGAGACGCAACGTCACTTGTTGACGCAGACGTTGCCCGCGGCGGGGTTGAGCAGCCCGACTACGTTGATCGTGTTGCCGCACAGGTTCACCGGCACCTCCACCGGGACCTGGACGACGTTGCCCGAGACGACGCCGGGGCTGTGCACAGCGGCGCCCTGCGCACCCCCGCTGGCGGCGGCGATGCCCGCGCCCGCGAGAACGAGGCCACTGGTGGCAGCCGCAGCAGCGACGACCTTCTTGAGCATTTTTCCTCCTTGTTGGCAATGCGGTCCCAGCCGCGGACCGCACACCTGTAACGACGAGGAGGGAATGGGGCTACGTAACCACTCCGGCGTTCACTCTTTCTGGTTAAGAAAACGCCAGATGTGTGCAGTCTGACGCTCGTTCAGGCGCGGCTCAGCACTGATCCAGGAATCGATCGAGCACGCGCGCCCCGAATTTCAGACCATCCAACGGCACCCGCTCGTCGACGCCGTGGAACATTCCCGCGAAGTCCAGCTCGGGCGGCAGCTTCAGAGGGGCGAAGCCGAAGCAGCGGATGCCCAGGTCGTCGAAGGACTTGGCGTCGGTGCCGCCGGAGAGCATGTACGGCACCGCCCGCGCGATCGGGTCCTCGGCCCTGAGCGCCGACTGCATGGCATCCACCAGGTCGCCGTCGAAGCTGGTCTCCAGGGCCTTGTCCGCGTGGACGTCCTCCCGCCGGACCCGGGGCCCCAGGATGCGGTCCAGGTCGGCGAGGAACTCCTCCTCGTACCCCGGCAGGAAGCGGCCGTCGACGTGCGCCGTGGCCTGTCCCGGGATCACGTTGACCTTGTAGCCCGCGCCGAGCATCGTGGGGGCCGCGGTGTTGCGCAGCGTGGTGCCGATCATCTTGGCGATGCCGCCGAGCTTGGCGAGCGTGGCCTCCATGTCCTCGGGGTCGAGGGGGGTGCCGAGCGCGTCCGACAGCTCGTCCAGGAAGGACCGTACGGTCTTGGTCACCCGCACCGGGAACTCGTGCCGGCCCAGCCGGGCGACCGCCTCGCACAGCTCCGTGATGGCGTTGTCCTTGTTGGTCATCGAGCCGTGGCCCGCCGTGCCGTCCACGGTGAGCCGCATCCAGTGCATGCCCTTCTGGGCGGTCTCGATCAGATAGAGCCGCAGGTTCTCGTTGACGGTGAAGGAGAAGCCGCCCACCTCGCCGATGGCCTCGGTCACCCCCTCGAAGAGGCCGGGGTGCTTGTCGACCAGATGGCGGGCGCCGTACGTGCCGCCCGCCTCCTCGTCGGCGAGGAAGGCCAGCACGATGTCGCGCGGAGGCTTGCGGCCCGAACGCAGCCGGTCGCGGACCACCGCGAGCGTCATCGCGTCCATGTCCTTCATGTCGACCGCGCCGCGCCCCCACAGGCACCCGTCCGCGATCTCGCCCGCGAAGGGATGGTGGGTCCAGTCGTCGGCGTCGGCGGGCACCACGTCGGTGTGCCCGTGGATGAGCAGGGCCGGCCGGGAGGGGTCAGCACCCTCTATCCGCGCGACCGTCGAGGCCCGCCCCTTGTGCGACTCGATGATCTTCGGCTCGAGGCCCACCTCGGCGAGCTTCTCGGCCACGTACTCGGCGGCCAGGCGCTCACCCGGCCCGGAGTGGTCGCCGTAGTTGCTGGTGTCGATCCGGATCAGGTCGCGGCACAGATCGACGACCTCGCTCTCGGCGCTCAAGCCGGCGGTGGCCGGCTTCGACTCGCTCACGCTGCCTCCTCGTCGTTGCCCGCCGGTCGGCCGGCCCGCGCGCGAGCGGCGGCCTCCGGCGGAGGTCCACCGCCATCCTCCACCCGGCGTTCCCCCAGCCCAAGGCCGCAATGCCGCCGACACGCCCCCGCAACGATCACGGCCCCCGCGGTCCGGCCGGGTGATCGAGCACCCCCGGATGTTTGCTATTGTTTTCCATGTCGCCGCGGGGAACACCGCGAACGACAGACACCTTGTCCGGGTGGCGGAATGGCAGACGCGCTAGCTTGAGGTGCTAGTGCCCTTTATCGGGCGTGGGGGTTCAAGTCCCCCCTCGGACACAAACGAGAACCCCACTTCGGTGGGGTTCTCTTGTTTTACCCGGCGGGCCCGCCGGGCCCGCCGGGCAGCCGCCCGGCCCGGTTCACAGCCAGCCGCGCCGCTTGAAGAGCCGGTGCAGCCAGAAGACGATGCCCGCCATCAGGACCAGCACGGCCGGGTAGCCCCATGGCTCGCGCAGCTCGGGCATGTGGTCGAAGTTCATGCCGTACACCCCGGCGACCATCGTGGGGACCGCCGCCATCGCCGCCCATGCGGAGATCTTGCGCATGTCGTCGTTCTGCTGGACGCCCATCTGCGCGAGGTGGGCGGAGAGGATGTCCGTCAGCAGGCGGTCCAGGCCGTCGACGGACTCGTTGGCCCGCGTCAGGTGGTCGCCCACGTCGCGGAAGAACGGCCGGGCACGCTCGTCGACGAACGGCAGGCCCGACCCCGCCAGCCGTATCACCGGCTCGGTCAGCGGGACGGTGGCCCGGCGGAACTCCACCACCTGGCGCTTGAAGGAGTAGATGCGCGACGCCGTGTGCCGGGTGTCGCCGCCCGGCGGGGCGAACACCTCGGCCTCCAGGTCGTCCAGGTCCGCCTGCAGCATGGCCGACACGTCGATGTAGTGGTCGACGACCTCGTCGCTCACCGCGTAGAGCACCGCCGTCGGCCCGTGCGCCAGCAGCTCGGGGTCCTGCTCCAGGCGGCGGCGCACCCGGGCCAGCGGGCTGCCCTCGCCGTGCCGGACGGTCACCACGAAGGAGTCGCCGAGGAAGAGCATCAGCTCGCCGGTGCTGACGGTGTCCGCGTCGTCGTCGTAGACCACCGGCTTGAGCACCACGAACAGCGAGTCGTCGTACACCTCCAGCTTCGGCCGCTGATGCGCGTTGAGCGCGTCCTCCACGGCCAGCGGGTGGAGCGCGAACTCGCTCGCCACCAGCTCGAACTCCTTCTCGGTGGGCTCGTGCAGCCCGATCCACACGAAGGCGTCGCCGGCCGCCCGCGCCTCGTCGAGCGCGTCGGAGAAGTCGGCGGGCCCTTCGGTGCGGTGCCCGTCCCGGTAGATGGCGCAGTCCACGATCACGCGGTGCATTCTGCCCTGCCTGCCGGAACGTAGTCGCGGTAGCCGTCCGGGGCCGTGGCGGGCGTCGTAGGCTGGCTGCCATGCCCACGCTGATCCTGGTCCGGCACGGCCGGTCCACCGCCAACACCGCGGGAGTGCTCGCCGGCCGGACTCCCGGCGTGGCCCTGGACGAACGGGGCGCGGCGCAGGCGGCGGCCCTGCCGGCCCGGCTGGCCGGCGTCCCGCTGGCCGCCGTGGTCACCAGCCCGCTGCTGCGCTGCCGCGAGACGGTCGCGCCCCTGCTCACCGCCCGGCCCGAGCTGTCCTCGTACGCCGACGAGCGCATCGGCGAGTGCCACTACGGCGACTGGACGGGCCGCAAGCTCACCGAGCTCGCCGACGAGCCGCTGTGGGAGACGGTCCAGCGCCACCCGTCCGCCGCCGCCTTCCCCGGCGGGGAGTCGCTGCGCGCCGTGCAGGCCCGCGCCGTGGACGCCGTACGGGAGTGGAACGAGCGGATCGAGCGCGAGCACGGCGAGCACGCCGTCTATCTGATGTGCACCCACGGCGACCCCATCAAGGCCGTCGTCGCCGACGCCATGGGCCTGCACCTCGACCACTTCCAGCGGATCACCGCCGACCCGTGCTCGGTCACCGCCGTCCGCTACACCCGGCTGCGCCCGTACCTGCTGCGCCTCGGCGACACCGGCGACCTGGCCGGTCTCGCCCCGGCCGAGCCGGCCCGTGAGGAGGGCCACAGCGAGGACGCGGCCGTGGGCGGCGGCGCGGGGGCCCCGTGATCGACCGGCGCAGTAGGGTGGTGACGCGGGACCGCCCCTGATCCCGCACCCGGAACAGTCACTTCCGACCACCGAACCCAATGGAGCAGGACGTTGTCCCGTCAGGTGTTCCTCTATGACCCGCCGGACCGCTTCGTCGCCGGTACGGTCGGGCTGCCGGGCCGCCGCACTTTCTTCCTCCAGGCCAGCGCCGCCGGCCGGACCACCAGCGTCGCCCTGGAGAAGGCCCAGGTCGAGGCGCTCGCCGAGCGCGTCGACGAACTGCTGGACGAGGTGGTCCGGCGCACCGGCGGCAGCGCCCCCGTGCCCGCCGTGGCCCCCGTCGAGTTCACCGACACCGCCCCCCTGGAGTCCCCCGTCGAGGAGGAGTTCCGGGTCGGCACCATGGCGCTGGCCTGGGACGGCGACGGCCAGCGCATGGTGGTCGAGGCCCAGGCCCTGGTCGAGCTGGAGGCGGACACCGACGAGGACCTCGCCGAGGCCGAGGAACGGCTGCTGCAGGACGAGCTGAACGGCCCGCCGATGCTGCGGGTGCGGCTGACCGGAACCATGGCCCGGGCCTTCGCCAAGCGCGCCCTGGAAGTCGTCAACGCCGGCCGGCCCCCGTGCCCGCTGTGCAGCCTGCCGCTCGACCCGGAGGGACACGTATGTCCGCGCCAGAACGGATACCGCCGCGGAGCCTGACCCCGCACGAGCTGCTCGCCGAGGGCGAGCTGACGGTGCGTGGGCAGATCCGCGAGGCGTCCAACGCGGTGCTCTACTGCACGGTCGAGTACGAGGGCGTGAGCGCCGCCTGTGTGTACAAGCCGGTCGCGGGGGAGCGGCCGCTGTGGGACTTCCCCGACGGCACCCTCGCCCAGCGCGAGGTGGCGGCCTACGAGCTCTCCGAGGCCATGGGCTGGGGCCTGGTCCCGCCCACGGTGCTGCGCGACGGGCCGTACGGGCAGGGCATGTGCCAGCTGTGGATCGAGGCCAGCGAGACCGGTGAGGCCAGCGAGGACAGCGAGGCCGGTGAGGACACCGGGGACGCCGGGGAGGGGGCCGGGCAGGACCGGCTGCTCGCCCTGGTCGAGGGCGACGAGCCCGGCCCCGGCTGGAAGGCCGTCGGCTACGCCGACGTGGGGGAGAACCGCACCGCGCTGCTCGTCCACGCCGACGACGAGCGGCTGCGCCGGCTGGCCGTCCTCGACGCCGTGATCAACAACGGTGACCGCAAGGGCGGCCACCTGCTGCCCGCCGCCGACGGGCGGCTCTACGCCATCGACCACGGTGTGACCTTCAACGCGGACGACAAGCTGCGCACGCTGCTGTGGGGCTGGGCGGGGGAACCGCTGACCGAGGAGGCCCTGGCGGCCCTACGGCGACTTTCGGCCGATCTGGCCGAGGACCGCCCTCTGGCCGTCCGGCTGGCGGAGCTGATCACTCCGGCCGAGATCGAGGCCCTCCGGGGCCGGGTCGCGGAGCTGCTGCGCACCGGGCGTCACCGTGAGCCCAGTGGTCAGTGGCCGGCGATCCCCTGGCCGCCGGTGTGATCTTTACGGGCCGGCGCATGGGAATACACATGTCGGGAGCGGTGCGCAAGAAGAGAACTTCGGCCAACCCCCGCGCCCGGTTCGTATCCGGAACGTGCATCCGGTTACGCTCAAGTCATGCATGCCTGGCCCGCTTCTGAGGTTCCCGCCCTGCCCGGCAGTGGCCGCGACCTCCGGATCCACGACACCGCGACCGGCGAGCGAGTGACCCTCGCCCCCGGTCCCGTCGCCCGTATCTACGTGTGCGGCATCACGCCGTACGACGCCACCCACATGGGGCACGCGGCGACCTACAACGCGTTCGACCTCGTGCAGCGCGTGTGGCTCGACACCAAGCGGCAGGTGCACTACGTCCAGAACGTCACCGACGTCGACGACCCGCTGCTGGAGCGGGCCATCGCCAACGGCGACGACTGGACCGCCCTCGCCGAGCGCGAGACCGCCCTCTTCCGCGAGGACATGACCGCCCTGCGGATGCTTCCGCCCCGCCACTACGTGGGCGCCGTGGAGTCGATACCCAAGATCGTCCCGCTGGTGGAGCGGCTGCGCGACGCCGGTGCCGCCTACGAGCTCGAGGGCGACATCTACTTCTCCGTGGCCTCCGACCCCACCTTCGGCAGCGTCTCCGGCCTCGACGCCGAGGCGATGCGCCTGCTGTCCGCCGAGCGCGGCGGCGACCCCGAGCGCCCCGGCAAGAAGAACCCCCTCGACCCCATGCTGTGGATGGCCGCCCGCCCGGGCGAGCCCAGCTGGGACGGGGCCTCCCTCGGCCACGGTCGCCCCGGCTGGCACATCGAGTGCGTCGCGATCGCCCTCGAGCACCTGGGCATGGGCTTCGACGTCCAGGGCGGCGGCTCGGACCTGATCTTCCCGCACCACGAGATGGGCGCCTCGCACGCCCAGGCGCTCACCGGCGAGAACCCCTTCGCCAAGGCGTACGTCCACGCCGGCATGGTCGCCCTCGACGGCGAGAAGATGTCGAAGTCCAAGGGCAACCTCGTCTTCGTCTCCGCGCTGCGCCGCGACGGCGTCGACCCGGCCGCCATCCGGCTCGCGCTGCTGGCCCACCACTACCGCGCCGACTGGGAGTGGACGGACGCCGTGCTGACCGGGGCCGTGGAGCGCCTGGACCGCTGGCGTGCCGCCGTCTCCCGCCCCGACGGCCCCTCCGCCGACGCCCTCGTCGAGGAGATCCGCGAGGCCCTCGCCGACGACCTCGACGCCCCGGCCGCGCTCGCCGCGGTCGACCGCTGGGCGGCGGCCCAGGCCGCCGACGGCGGCACGGACGAGGGCGCGCCGGGCGTGGTCTCCCGCGCGGTGGACGCCCTGCTGGGCGTGGCGCTGTAGCTGTCGCAAGGGAGCCGTGAGGCTTCCGCACCACCGGCTTCCGGGGCGCTCCCCGCGGATCCTCCGCGGGGAGCGCCCCCGTTCGTTCCGCCGGCCGGTACGGCCGAGAGAACCGTGTTTCCGTCAGTGCCCGCGGCGGCCGGTGCGATAAGTCCACGCGCCCGGTGCGCCAGTCCATGGTCGCCCGCAGGCCCGGTGGACTATCCACGCGGTCATGAGCATGCGACAGCGAACACGACGGCTGAGAGCGGTGGTCGCCGGCGCTCTCCTGGCGGCGGTGGCGACCATGGCCGGCCCGGTCCACGGAGCGCGGGCCGTCGCCGCCGAGGAGACCGTGGGCGACGTCACCGGCTTCGCGACGGCCGGGCCCGTCTTCCACCTCCGGGCGGGCACGGCGGCGGTGCGGGTGAGCTTCGTGTCGGTGGACTCGTTCCGGGTGGAGCTCGCGCCCGACGGTACGTTCACCGACCCCACCGGCAAGGACATCGTCCAGCGCCAGGGCCCGCCCCCGCGGACCCGCTGGCGCGAGCGGGCCGACCGCTACGAGCTGAGCACCGAGGCGGTCACCCTGCGCGCGTACAAGCACCCGCTGCGCTTCGCCCTGCACCGCGCCGACGGCTCCCGGCTGTGGGCCGAGACCAAGGGCCTGACCTGGTCCGCGGACCGCACCACCCAGACCCTGGCGCGCGGCGCGGACGAGCAGTTCTTCGGCGCCGGGATGCAGAACGGGCGCGGCAACACCTCGCACCGGGGCAAGACGGTGGAGGTGGGCGTCGACTACGACTGGAACGACGGCGGGCACCCCAACTCCGTGCCCTTCTACCTCTCCTCGGCGGGCTACGGCGTCTACCGCAACACCTACGCCCCCAACACGTACGCCTTCGCCGACCCCGTGACGGCGAGCGCGCGGGAACGGCGCTTCGACGCGTACTACTTCGCCGGGACGTCGGCGAAGGACGTCATCGGCCGGTACACGCGACTGACCGGGCGGCCCTTCCTGCCCCCGCTGTACGGCCTGGAGATCGGCGACTCCGACTGCTACCTGCACAACAAGAACCGCGGTGAGCGGCGCACGCTGGACGCGCTGAAGGTCGCCGACGGCTACGTGGCCAACGACCTGCCGCTCGGCTGGATGCTCGTCAACGACGGCTACGGCTGCGGGTACGAGAACCTCGCCGAGGCGAACAAGGGCCTGGGCGACCGGAAGATGAAGATGGGGCTGTGGACCGAGGACGGCCTGGCCAAGCTCGCCGACCAGGTGAAGGCCGGTCAGCGGGTCGCCAAGCTGGACGTGGCCTGGGTCGGCGACGGCTACAAGTTCGCCCTCGACGGCTGCAAGGACGCCTACAAGGGCATCGAGGACAACAGCGACGCCCGCGGCTTCACCTGGGCCCCCGAGAGCTGGTCGGGCGCCCAGCGGTGCGGAGTGCAGTGGTCCGGCGACCAGAAGGGCTCGTGGGACTACATCCGCTGGCAGATCCCGACCTACGCGGGCGCCACCATGTCGGGCCTCGCCTACACCACGGGCGACGTGGACGGCATCTTCGGCGGCAGCCCGAAGACGTACGTGCGCGACCTGCAGTGGAAGGCCTTCCTGCCGGCCGTGATGACCATGGACGGCTGGGCGCCCAGCGACAAGCAGCCGTGGCGGTACGGCGACCCGTACACCTCGATCAACCGGAAGTACCTGAAGCTGAAGGAGTCGCTGCTGCCGTACATGTACTCCTACGCGGCCCAGGCGACCCGCACGGGCGTCGGGCCGGTGCGCCCGCTGGCGCTGGAGTACCCCGACGACCCCAGGGCGTCGTCGGACGCGGCGAAGTACGAGTTCCTCACGGGCGAGTACTTCCTCGTGGCGCCGGTGTACGAGGACACCGACGTCCGCGACGGCATCTATCTCCCCCGGGGCACCTGGACCGACTACTGGACGGGCCGCACGTACCAGGGCCCGACCACCGTGAACGGCTACCGGGCCCCGCTGGACACGCTGCCGCTGTTCGTGAAGGCCGGCGCGAACATCCCGATGTGGCCCGGCATCCGGTCCCACGAGGACCGCACCGCGGACTCGCCCGTGGCCTGGGACGTCCACCCGAAGGGCACCTCGTCCTTCACCCTCTACGAGGACGACGGCGTCACACGGGCCCACCGCACCGGCGCGTACGCGGAACAGGAGCTGACGGTCCGGGCGCCGTCGGACGGCCCCGCCGGCGACGTGACGCTGTCCCTGTCCGCCCTGAAGGGCGACTACCGGGGCAAGCAGACGGCCCGCCCGAACCACTTCACGGTCCACACCGCCACCGCCCCGGCCACCGCCGCCCTGGACGGGCGGACCCTGCCGAGGCTGGAGTCGAAGGAGGCCTTCGAGGCGGCCGACGAGGGCTGGTGGTACGACGCCGCCGACCGCGGCGGCGTGGTGCGGGCGAAGACGGGCGTCCGGCCGACGGACCGGGGGCTGACGCTGGCGCTGCGGGCGCGGTGACCCGGCCGCGGCTCAGGGGCGGCCGGGCAGCACCGGCGGGTCGCCCTTGGTCCAGGTGATGTTCAGGACCATCCGGCGCAGGCGCCAGCCGTCGGGGGTGCGGACGGCCTCGGCGTCGACGTGGCCACCGGACTCGAAGAGGCGCTCGGGGGTGCCGAGCACGTGGGTGCTGAGCTGGTTCCAGCGGACGGTGGCGCGGTCGCCCTCGAGGTCGACGGCGATGTTCGAACCGAAGTGGACGGTGCGCGCGAAGAGCGCCATGGCCTCGCGCATGGAGGTCAGCTGGGCCTCGGCGCCTTCGTGTGTGCCGGCCGGGGTCCGTGTGGAGGCGTCCTCGGTGAAGACGGAACGGGCCCAGTCGTCGTCGAAGGCGCGCTCGTCGAGCGAGCGGAGGTAGTCCGTGACGAGGCGTTCGATGGCGGCGCGATCGGCGAGGGCGCGGAGTACGGAGTTCTGCTGCTGCGATTCCATGGTCATATCGTCTGACCTCAAGGGAGGTTGAGGTCAACCCCCGGACCCGGGGGGAGGGTCCGGGGGGTGCCGCCCGCGGGACGTTCAGCCGATGCGGACCCCGTAGGCGGTCAGCGGCTCCGTCACCGGCTGGAAGTACGTCGTGCCGCCCGCGGTGCAGTCGCCGCGGCCGCCCGAGGTCAGGCCGAGGGCCGTGGCGCCGTCGAAGAGAGGGCCGCCGCTGTCGCCCGGCTCGGCGCAGACATTGGTCTCGATCAGGCCGGAGACCGTGCCCTCCGCGTACTGGACGGTGGCGTTGAGGGCGGTGACGGTGCCTCCGTGCACCCCGGTGGTGCTGCCGCTGCGCTGCACGGCCTCGCCCACGAAGGCGTCCGCGGCCCGGGAGACGGGCTGCGCCGAGCCGTTGTAGAGGTTCACCTCGCCGGGGTGCTCGACGCCGGGGTCGTACTTCACGATCCCGAAGTCGTCGCCGGGGAACCGGCTGCCGGTCGCGCGCCCGATCTCCCGGCCGCTCGCGTCGTTCCACACGGTGCGGCCGTTCGTGCAGTGACCGGCGGTCAGGAAGTACGGGGTGCCGTCGCCGCCGAGCACGTTGAAGCCGAGCGAGCAGCGGGCGCCGCCGCTGAGGATGGCGTCGCCGCCCCGGATGTAGGTCGTGAACCGCGCGTCGGTGTGGCGCGTCTCGACCTTGTCGCCGAAGGTGCCCGCCATCGTGCTGAGGTTGCCGAACCGGGTGGCGTCGACGGTGCGGTCGGCGGTGACGACGATCTTGTTGATCCTCGGGTCGATCACCCAGGCCGTGCCCGGCGTGTTGGCCTTCTCCCGCAGCGCGGTCCCGGCCGCGTCGAGCTGCGCGGTGGTGTACTTCACCATCCGGGGCTCGGCCCCGGCCTTGCGCACCGTCGCGGCGCCGGCCTCGTCGACCACGTTCACCACGAGTTTCTTCGTGGCGGCGTCGTAGTACGAACCCGCCGCCCCCGCTTTGAGCTGGCCGGCGAGGGACGTCGAGAGGGTTCTGGCCTCCTCGTCGGAGAGGTCGCGCGGTTCGGCGTACGAGGCGGCCGGGGCCGGGCCCGCGGCGGCGCCGGCCATGCCGAGGCCGGCGGTGAGGGCGAGGGCCGCCAGGCCGGTGAGGGCGGCCGCCGTGATCCGGGAGATCGAGCGCTGCATGGTCAACTGCCTCCTGCGGGTCGCGGGGCCCCGGCCGCGAGGGGCCGACGGTCCCGGAGGGCACGGCGAGCGCGCATCCACCCGCCGTCACGGAGTGTAGGCGAATGGATGCGTTGCGTAGCGACGCTCAAGGTAGGGGGCGCTCCCGGGGCGCACACAAGAGTGGTGTTGCGCGCGCCCCGTCCGTCCCCGCGAGACCGGGCGCCCGCGTCAGGTCAGCACGGCCGCGCGGACCGGGCCTCGAGGCCAAGGCCCGGGGTGTACGAGCCGGGGGTGAGGACGACGGCCCGGCCGCCGTAGGACGGCCGCGGGTAGAGGCACCAGGCCATGCTGGTCTGGTTCTTCGCGCTGCGGACCGCCGGGTCGAGGTGGGGCGCGGCGCGCGGGAACATTCTCACACCGCCTCCCGAGTTGGGCTCCGACCAGGTGCACAGGCCGACGACGTGCGGGCAGATCGGTACGCGCGCCCGCCCCTGCGCGTCGGCCGTGGACGCCGGCAGCAGGGCCGCCGTTCCCCCAGCCGCGGTGGCGACCGCGAGCGTCACCGCCTTCGACATCGCATGCCTCATTGCACGCCTCATGGCCGTTCCTCCCTCGTTTCCGGCGATGGGGCCACCGCCAGGCGGTGGCCTTTCCCGCGGGCATCGCCGGCAAACGGGGGCAACAGCCGCAATCCTCCGATCGGGTGCGTCGAGCGACTCCGCCGCGCTACCGCGCGTTGAAGTACTTCGCCTCCGGATGGTGGATCACGATCGCGTCCGTGGACTGCTCCGGGTGGAGCTGGAACTCCTCCGACAGCCGCACGCCGATGCGCTCCGGCTCCAGAAGGGCGGCTATCTTCGCGCGGTCCTCCAGGTTCGGGCAGGCGCCGTAGCCGAGGGAGAAGCGGGCGCCGCGGTACTTCAGGGCGAACATGCCCTCGACGTCGTCCGGGTCCTCCGCGCCGAAGCCCAGCTCGGCCCGCACGCGCGCGTGCCAGTACTCCGCGAGCGCCTCGGCCAGCTGGACGGACAGGCCGTGCAGCTCCAGGTAGTCGCGGTAGGCGTCCGCCGCGAAGAGCTTCGCCGTCGCCTCGCCGATCCTCGAGCCGACCGTGACGACCTGGAGGCCGACCACGTCCGTCTCGCCCGACTCCTCCGGGCGGAAGTAGTCCGCGAGGCACAGCCGGCGCCCGCGCCGCTGGCGCGGGAAGGTGAAGCGGGTGCGCTCGGTGCCGTCCTCGTGCAGCAGGATGAGGTCGTCGCCCTTGCTCACGCACGGGAAGTAGCCGTAGACGACGGCCGCCTCCAGCAGGTTCTCCGTGTGGAGCTTGTCCAGCAGCCCCCTCAGGCGCGGCCGGCCCTCGGTCTCGGCCAGCTCCTCGTACGTCGGGCCGCTCGTACGGGCCTGCTTCAGGCCCCACTGGCCCTTGAACAGCGCGCCCTCGTCCAGCCAGGACGCGTAGTCCTTCAGCGGAATGCCCTTGACCACGCGCGTGCCCCAGAAGGGGGGCTCGGGGACGCGGTTGTCCACGGCGACGTCCGAGCGCACCGACCCCTCGGGCTCCTCGGCCTCGAGCACGGGCACGTCGCGCTTGGGCACGCGCCGCTGCTTGAGCTCCGGCAGGGCCGCGCCCGGGACCCCCCGCTTGACGGCGATCAGCGCGTCCATCAGCCGCAGGCCCTCGAACGCGTCGCGGGCGTAGCGCACCTCGCCCTCGTAGATCTCATGGAGGTCCTGCTCGACGTAGGCCCGGGTCAGCGCCGCACCGCCGAGGATCACCGGGTAGGTCGCCGCCAGCTTGCGCTGGTTCAGCTCCTCCAGGTTCTCCTTCATGATGACGGTGGACTTCACCAGCAGGCCGGACATGCCGATGACGTCGGCCCGGTGCTCCTCGGCGGCCTCGAGGATGGCCGAGACCGGCTGCTTGATGCCCAGGTTGACGACGTTGTAGCCGTTGTTGGACAGGATGATGTCGACGAGGTTCTTGCCGATGTCGTGGACGTCGCCGCGCACGGTGGCGAGCACGATCGTGCCCTTGCCCTCGGCGTCCGACTTCTCCATGTGCGGCTCGAGGTAGGCGACCGCGGTCTTCATCACCTCGGCCGACTGCAGCACGAACGGCAGCTGCATCTGGCCGGAGCCGAAGAGCTCGCCGACGACCTTCATGCCCTCCAGCAGGGTGTCGTTGACGATGTCGAGCGCCGGACGCCCGGTCAGCGCCTCGTCGAGGTCGGCCTCCAGGCCGTTCTTCTCGCCGTCGACGATGCGCCGGCGCAGCCGCTCCTCCAGCGGCAGGGCCGCCAGCTCCTCGGCCTTGCCGGCCTTCATGGACTTGGTGTCCACACCCTCGAACAGCTCGAGGAACCGCTGCAGCGGGTCGTACCCCTCGCGCCTGCGGTCGTGGATCAGGTCGAGGGCGACCTCGCGCTGCTCCTCCTCCAGCCGGGCGATCGGCAGGATCTTGCTGGCGTGCACGATGGCCGAGTCCAGGCCCGCCTCGACGCACTCGTTGAGGAAGACGGAGTTGAGCACCATGCGGGCGGCCGGGTTGAGGCCGAAGGAGATGTTCGACAGGCCCAGCGTTGTCTGGACGTCGGGGTGGCGGCGCTTGAGCTCGCGGATGGCCTCGATGGTGGCGATGCCGTCGCGCCGGGACTCCTCCTGCCCGGTGGCGATGGTGAAGGTGAGGCAGTCGACGATGATGTCGCACTCCCGCACCCCCCAGTTCCCGGTGAGGTCGGCGATCAGCCGCTCCGCCACGGCCACCTTGTGCTCGGGCGTACGGGCCTGCCCCTCCTCGTCGATGGTCAGGGCGATCAGCGCGGCGCCGTGCTCCACCGCCAACCGGGTGATGCGGGCGAAGCGCGAGTCGGGTCCGTCGCCGTCCTCGTAGTTGACCGAGTTGATCACGGCCCGGCCGCCCAGCTTCTCCAGGCCGGCCCGGATGACGGCGGGCTCGGTGGAGTCCAGCACGATGGGGAGCGTGGAGGCGGTGGCGAAGCGGCCGGCGATCTCGGCCATGTCGGCGACGCCGTCCCGGCCGACGTAGTCGACGCACAGGTCGAGCAGGTGCGCGCCCTCGCGGATCTGTTCGCGGGCCATCTCCACGCAGTCGTCCCAGCGGGCGTCCAGCATGGCCTCGCGGAACTTCTTCGAGCCGTTGGCGTTGGTCCGCTCGCCGATGGCCAGGTACGAGGTGTCCTGGCGGAAGGGCACGGTCTGGTAGAGCGAGGCCGCTCCCGGCTCCGGGCGCGGCGCGCGCTCGGTCGGGGTCAGGTCCCGCACCCGCTTCACGACCTGCCGCAGGTGCTCCGGCGTGGTGCCGCAGCAGCCGCCGACCAGGGACAGCCCGTACTCCCTGACGAACGTCTCATGGGCGTCGGCCAGTTCGGCGGGGGAGAGCGGGTAGTGGGCGCCGTTCTTGCCCAGCACCGGCAGGCCGGCGTTGGGCATGGCGGAGACGCGGGTGCGGGCGTGGCGCGAGAGGTAGCGCAGGTGCTCGCTCATCTCGGCGGGGCCGGTGGCGCAGTTCAGGCCGATCATGTCGATGCCCAGCGGCTCCAGGGCGGTGAGCGCCGCGCCGATCTCGGAGCCCAGCAGCATGGTGCCGGTCGTCTCGACCGTCACCTGGACCAGCAGCGGCAGGTCCACGCCGGCCGCCGCCATGGCGCGCCGGGCGCCGACGACGGACGCCTTGGTCTGCAGCAGGTCCTGGGTCGTCTCCACCAGGATCGCGTCGGCGCCGCCGGCGACGAGGCCCTCGGCGTTCTGCTGGTAGGCGTCGCGCAGCGTCCCGTACGAGGTGTGGCCGAGGGTGGGGAGCTTGGTGCCGGGGCCCACCGAGCCCAGGACCCAGCGGGTGCGGCCGTCGCCGGCCGCGTACGCGTCCGCCACCTCGCGGGCGATGCGGGCGCCGGCCTCGGAGAGCTCGAAGATACGATCGGAGATGTCGTATTCGCCCAGAGCGGAGAAGTTCGCTCCGAACGTATTGGTCTCCACGCAGTCCACGCCGACGGCGAAGTAGGCCTCGTGCACCGAGCGCACGATGTCGGGGCGGGTGACGTTCAGGATCTCGTTGCAGCCCTCGAGCTGCTCGAAGTCCTCGAGGCTGGGGTCCTGCGCCTGAAGCATCGTGCCCATCGCCCCGTCGGCCACCACCACTCGGGTGGCGAGGGCCTCGCGCAGTTGCGCGGCTCGGGCGGGCAGAGGGGTCGATGGCGTACGCGAGGCCATGGATGTGCTCCCGGGTGTGCGACGGCTGTCGGCTTTACGCCCTCCCTGCAGAGGGCGCACGCCGCAAGCGTAGCCGCAGCGCGCCGCGCGGGCAGGGGGCGTCCCAGGGAGCGGACGGGCGGCGTCCGGGGCGGCGTACGGCGGGGGTGGCCGGATTGGGCCGGAGGCGGGTCTCAGCGATCATGGAGAAGCCTGCTGTCGGGTACCCCCTGGTCGGCATCGGCCGATAGTGTTCAGCATTGCCGAACGGATACAAACGGATACAGCCGGTCGGCGGGTGTGTAAGGAGGTTGCTCGATGGCACGGACCATCCAGTCGCTCGAACGGGCTGCGGCGATGCTGCGGTTGCTCGCGGGCGGCGAGCGGCGGCTCGGACTGTCCGACGTGGCCTCCGCGCTGGGGCTCGCCAAGGGCACCGCGCACGGCATTCTGCGGACCCTGCAGCAGGAGGGCTTCGTCGAGCAGGACCCCGCCTCGGGCCGCTATCAGCTGGGGGCCGAGCTGCTGCGGCTGGGCAACAGCTACCTGGACGTGCACGAGCTGCGGGCCCGGGCCCTGGTGTGGGCCGACGACCTGGCCCGCTCCAGCGGCGAGAGCGTCTATCTGGGCGTGCTGCACCAGCAGGGCGTGCTGATCATCCACCATGTCTTCCGGCCGGACGACAGCCGTCAAGTGCTGGAGGTCGGCGCGATGCAGCCGCTGCACTCCACCGCCCTGGGCAAGGTGCTGTGCGCCTACGACCCGGTGGCGCACAGCGAGGTGGCCGAATCCGACCGCGAGGCGTTCACCCTCAGCACCGTCACGACCCTGCCCGATCTCGAGGGCGTGCTCGATCTCACCCGGGCCCGCGGCTGGGCCGCGGACGTGGAGGAGACCTGGGCGGGCGTGGCCTCGGTGGCGGCGCCCATCCACGACCGGCGGCGGATGCCGGTGGGCGCGGTCGGCGTCATGGGCGCCGTGGAGCGCGTGTGCGAGGAGGGCGAGGTGCGGGCACGCCTGGTGGCGGCCGTCCGCGACTGCGCGCGGGCCGTCTCCCGCGACCTCGGCGCGGGGCGTTTCTAGGTCCCGGAGCGGACCTGCGGAACGGACCGTGCGGTCCGTTCCGGGGGCCCTCGAGATCCCCTCGTTACCCGCCGGTATCCATACGGAGATTTCCGGCCAGTTGGCGCAATGTTTCCGGTCACAGAACCCTTGACGCGCCCTTAACCGTGCAGAAAACTGCCGTGCATCGGTCGGCATTGTCGAACACCTAACGACAATATTCGCTATGGTGTGCAGTGCGTGCAGTGACATGGGGCCGATCACCGCCCTCACGGAGGGCGCGGACCGCCGGAGCTACCCGGGGTTCGCCTTCCCCTGGACGAAGGACAAAGGAGTCGCGGGTGTCCAGCTCCGACATCTTCACCGGTGAGCTCATCGGTACCGCAGTGTTGATCCTGCTCGGCGGCGGCGTGTGCGCCGCCGTCACCCTGAAGCGCTCGAAGGCGCAGAACGCGGGCTGGCTCGCCATCACGTTCGGCTGGGGCTTCGCCGTACTGGCCGGTGCGTACATCGGCGCCAAGTCCGGCGCGCACCTCAACCCCGCCGTCACCCTCGGCCTCGCCATCGACGGCGCCGTCAAGTGGAGCGACGTTCCGCTCTACATCGGCTCCCAGATGCTGGGCGCGATGATCGGTGCGTCGCTGGTGTGGCTCGCCTACTACGGCCAGTTCAAGGCCCACATGACGGACCCGGAGCTCGTCGAGAGCCTCAACCCCGCCGAGGGCATGGTCGACCAGACCGCGACGCCCGAGGCCGGCCCGGTGCTGGGCGTCTTCTCGACCGGCCCCGAGATCCGCAACGTGGTGCAGAACCTCGTCACCGAGATCATCGCCACCGCCGCGCTGGTGCTCTTCATCCTCACCATGGGTCTGACCAAGGGCCTGGCCACCAGCGGCACGGGCACCCTGATGGTCGCCTTCGTCGTCGTGGGCATCGGTCTCTCGCTCGGCGGCCCGACCGGCTACGCCATCAACCCCGCCCGCGACCTCGGCCCGCGCATCGTGCACGCGCTGCTGCCGCTGCCCAACAAGGGCGGTTCAGACTGGGGCTACGCCTGGGTTCCGGTGGTCGGCCCGCTCGTCGGTGCCGCGCTCGCCGCAGGCATCCACAAGATCGCGTTCTGATCGCACCCGCCGAGACCCTTCAGACCTCAGGAGCAGACACCACCATGACCGAGACCACCGGCACCCACGCCCAGGGCCCGTTCATCGCCGCGATCGACCAGGGCACCACCTCCTCCCGCTGCATCGTCTTCGACCGCGACGGACGCATCGTCTCCGTCGACCAGAAGGAGCACGAGCAGATCTTCCCGAAGCCGGGCTGGGTCGAGCACGACGCCATGGAGATCTGGACGAACGTCCAGGAGGTCGTCGCGGGCGCCGTCGAGAAGGCCGGGATCACCGCCGCCGACGTCAAGGCCATCGGCATCACCAACCAGCGTGAGACCACGCTGCTGTGGGACAAGAACACCGGCCAGCCGGTCTACAACGCCATCGTCTGGCAGGACACCCGCACCGACGCCCTGTGCAAGGAGCTCGGCCGCAACGTCGGTCAGGACCGCTTCCGCCGTGAGACGGGCCTGCCGCTGGCGTCCTACTTCTCCGGCCCGAAGGTCCGCTGGCTGCTGGACAACGTCGAGGGCCTGCGTGAGCGCGCCGAGGCCGGCGACATCCTCTTCGGCACCATGGACTCCTGGGTCATCTGGAACCTCACCGGTGGCACCGACGGCGGCGTGCACGTCACCGACGTCACCAACGCCTCCCGCACGATGCTGATGAACCTCCGCAGCCTCGACTGGGACGAGCGCATCCTGGAGTCGATGGAGATCCCGGCCGCCGTGCTGCCGGAGATCCGCTCCTCCGCCGAGGTCTACGGCAGCGCCAAGGGCGGCGCCCTGGCCGGCGTGCCCGTCGCCTCCGCGCTCGGCGACCAGCAGGCGGCCCTCTTCGGCCAGACCTGCTTCTCCGAGGGCGAGGCCAAGTCGACCTACGGCACCGGCACGTTCATGCTGATGAACACCGGCGACGAGCCCGTCAACTCCTACAACGGCCTGCTGACCACCGTCGGCTACCGCATCGGCGACCAGAAGCCGGTCTACGCCCTCGAGGGCTCCATCGCCGTCACCGGCTCCCTCGTGCAGTGGATGCGCGACCAGATGGGCCTCATCAAGAGCGCGGCCGAGATCGAGACGCTGGCCAGCTCCGTCGAGGACAACGGCGGCGCCTACTTCGTGCCGGCCTTCTCCGGCCTGTTCGCCCCCTACTGGCGCTCCGACGCGCGCGGCGTGATCGCGGGCCTGACCCGCTACGTCACCAAGGCGCACATCGCCCGCGCCGTGCTCGAGGCCACCGCCTGGCAGACCCGCGAGATCACCGACGCCATGACCAAGGACTCCGGCGTCGAGCTGACCGCGCTCAAGGTCGACGGCGGCATGACCTCCAACAACCTGCTGATGCAGACGCTCTCGGACTTCCTGGACGCACCCGTGGTGCGCCCGATGGTCGCCGAGACCACCTGCCTCGGCGCCGCCTACGCCGCCGGCCTGGCCGTCGGCTTCTGGCCGGACACCGACGCCCTGCGCGCCAACTGGCGCCGGGCCGCCGAGTGGACCCCCCGCATGGACGCGGACACGCGTGACCGCGAGTACAAGAGCTGGCTCAAGGCCGTCGAGCGGACCATGGGCTGGATCGAGGACGAGGAGTAATCATGACAACCCCGCAGAGCGTTCCGACCCTGGGAACGCACCCGGCCGCCGGTGCCAACCCGGGCCGAGCCGAGACCCGGGAGCGACTGTCCAACGCGACGTACGACCTCCTGGTCATCGGTGGCGGCATCCTGGGCACCTCGGTCGCCTGGCACGCCGCGCAGTCGGGACTGCGGGTCGCGATGGTGGACGCCGGCGACTTCGCCGGCGCCACCTCCTCCGCCTCCTCCAAGCTCGTCCACGGCGGTCTGCGCTACCTGCAGACCGGCGCGGTCAAGCTGGTGGCGGAGAACCACCACGAGCGCCGGGTGCTGGCCAAGGACGTGGCCCCGCACCTGGTCAACCCGCTCACCTTCTACCTGCCCGTCTACAAGGGCGGCCCGGTGGGCGCGGCCAAGCTCGGCGCCGGTGTCTTCGCCTACTCGGCGCTGTCCGCCTTCGGCGACGGCGTCGGCAAGGTGATCTCCCCGGCCAAGGCCAAGGCCGACAACCCCGGCCTGCGCACGGACAACCTCAAGGCCGTGGCGGTCTACTACGACCACCAGATGAACGACTCCCGCGTGGCCGTCATGACGGTCCGCGCGGCCGTCGAGTCGGGTGCCGTGGTCCTCAACCACGCCGAGGTGACCGGCCTGCGCTTCACGCACGGCAAGGTGACCGGCGCGGAGCTCAAGGACCGCATGGACGGGACCGAGTTCGGCATCGACGCGCGCGTCGTCCTCAACGCCACCGGCCCGTGGGTGGACCACCTGCGGAAGCTGGAAGACAAGGGCGCCGCGCCGTCGATCCGGCTCTCCAAGGGCGCTCACATCGTGATGAAGCGCAAGTCGCCGTGGAAGGCCGCCATGGCCACCCCGATCGACAAGTACCGCATCACCTTCGCCCTCCCCTGGGAGGACCAGCTGCTGCTGGGCACCACCGACACCCAGTACGAGGGTGACCCGGCGGACGTGCGCGCCACCGAGGAGGACATCCAGCAGATCCTCGACGAGGCGGCGTTCTCCATCCAGGACGCGGACCTCGACCGCGACCTGATGACGTACGCCTTCGCCGGCCTGCGCGTGCTGCCCGGCGGACCGGGCGACGTCTCCCAGGCCAAGCGCGAGACGGTCGTCTCCGAGGGCAAGGGCGGCATGCTCTCCGTCGCCGGCGGCAAGTGGACGACCTACCGCCACATCGGCCGTACGGTCATGAAGAAGCTGGCCCAGGTGCCCGGCAGCCCGCTGACCGAGGACATGGAGCCCGTCTCCAGCCTGGTCCGCCGCACCCCGCTGCCCGGTGTCGCCAACCCCAACGCGGTCGCCCACCGCCTGCTGGTGGACCGCGAGCCCGGCAGCCGCATGGACCCGCTGACGGCCCGTCACCTGGCCACCCACTACGGCTCGCTGTCCTTCGACATCGCCCGCCTGGTCAACGAGAACCCCGAGCTCGGCGAGCGGATCCACGAGGACGGCCCGGAGATCTGGGCCCAGGTCGTCTACGCCCGCGACAACGAGTGGGCCGCCACGGTCGACGACGTGCTGCGCCGCCGCACCACCCTGACGATCCGCGGCCTGGACTCCGAGGACGTCCGTGCCCGGGTCAAGGGCATGCTGAACGACAAGAGCTGACGCTCTCGCCGACGCGCGAGCGGAAGGGGAGGGGCGCCCGGGGCGCCCCTCCCCTTCCACATGCGACCCGAACGCAACCGCCGCGGGCTCGAACACGTCCCTCGAAGGGAAGAGGGGGACGACATGAACCGGCCAAAAAAGCGGCGCACGACGCTGCTCAGGCGCCTCGCGGTGCGCGTCGCGACCGGCCTCGCCCTGCTGGTGCTGATACCCGTCGTGACGGCGGGCAGCGCGCTGCGGGCGTCGTACGCGGGCTCGCCCGCCCGGGACGCGGTCACGCGCGGCAGGGACGCCGTCTGGCTGGGGCACGCCTGGATCGACGGCCGCCGCGGCGAGGCCGACCTGGCACGGCTGAAGCGACGGATCGGGGACACCGGAATCCGCGACCTGTACGTGCACGCCGGCCCGCTCGGGAACGACGGCACGCTGCCCGCCTCGGCCTACCGCAACGCCGCCTGGCTCATCGGGGCCGTGCACCGCGAGCTGCCGGGCGTACGGGTGCAGGCGTGGCTGGGGAACAAGCTGGTGACCGGGCCGGGCGGCGCGGGGCTGTGGCTGGGCTCGCCGGCCGCCCGGGCCGCCGTGGTGGCCTCCGCGCGCCAGGTGATGCGGGCCGGGTTCGAGGGCGTGCACGTGGACGTCGAGCCGGTGCCCACCGGCGACGCCGCCTTCCTCGCCCTGCTCGACGACCTCCACCCGGTCGTGCGGTCGGCCGGCGGGGTGCTCTCGGTGGCCGCCCAGCAGATCGACCCGCTGCCCTCGATGCACAGCGCGGCCCGCGTGATGGGCAGCAAGAAGTGGTGGACCCAGAGCTACTTCGGCAAGGTCGCCCGCAGGGTGGACCAGATCGCCGTCATGTCGTACGACACCGCGCTGCCGTGGGAGAACCTCTACGGCGGCTATGTGGCCCGGCAGACGGCGCTCGCCCTCGAGGCCGCCCCGCCGACGACGGACCTGCTGATGGGCCTGCCCTTCTACCACACCGACACCTGGGGCCATCAGAGCCGGGCCGAGACCGCGGCGGCCGCCGTGCGCGGCGCCCGGCTGGGTCTGAGCCGCGAGGACCACGGCCGGCAGCGGTTCGGGATGGCCCTCTACGTGGACTTCGCGGCCACCGAGGCGGACTGGCGTGCCTACCGCAGCCAATGGGGCGTGCGTGGCTGAAAGGCCTCCCCCACGGGGGCTGCGAACGGGGGTCGTCGAAGTCGTAGGCTTGGGGCACACGCAAGGCAACGACAACTGCACGGAACGGCAACCGGCGACGCCCTGGACATCCGAGGGGCAGACCGGTCGGAAGGAGGCGCTGGGTGATCGAGCTTGAGGGGGTTCCCGAGCTGATCGACCCGGTCATGATCTGTGCCTTCGAGGGATGGAACGACGCCGGTGACGCCGCCTCCAGCGCGGTCGCGCATCTGGACCGGGAATGGAAGGGCGAGGTCTTCGCGGCGCTCGACGCCGAGGACTACTACGACTTCCAGGTCAACCGGCCCACGGTCTGGCTGGACGGCGGCGTCCGCAAGATCACCTGGCCGACCACCCGGCTCTCCGTGGTGCGCACCGGCGGCGACAAGGGCGCGCCGCGCGACCTCGTCCTCGTGCGCGGCATCGAACCGAGCATGCGCTGGCGCTCGTTCTGCAACGAGATCCTGGGGTTCGCCCACGAGCTGGGCGTGGAGATGGTGGTGATCCTCGGTTCGCTGCTCGGGGACACCCCGCACACCCGGCCCGTTCCGGTCAGCGGAGTGACCTCCGACCCGGACCTGGCCCGCACCCTGGACCTGGAGGAGTCCCGCTACGAGGGCCCGACCGGCATCGTCGGCATCCTCCAGGAGGCGTGCACCCACGCCGGCGTCCCGGCGGTGAGCCTGTGGGCGGCGGTTCCGCACTACGTCTCCCAGCCGCCGAACCCGAAGGCCACCCTGGCCCTGCTCAACCGCCTCGAGGACCTGATCGACCTGCGCGTCCCGCAGGGCGAGCTGCCCGAGGACGCGCGGGCCTGGCAGCTGGGCGTCGACCAGCTGGCCGCCGAGGACAGCGAGGTCGCCGAGTACGTCCAGTCGCTGGAGGAGGCGCGGGACACCGCGGATCTGCCGGAGGCCTCCGGCGAGGCCATCGCCCGGGAGTTCGAGCGCTATCTGCGCCGCCGCGACGGCCAGCCGGGGCAGCCCGGCGGGCTGGCGGCGGAGCCGGGCCTGACCGAGGGCGGCCGGGACGCCTCGTACCTCAGGGACACCACGAGCGGGCGTACGCGGCCTCCCAGGCCGCCCGCCAAGGATGAGGACGAGGGGGCGGCCGAGGGCCCCGAGAGGGGCCAGGACGGCCCGAAGGACGAGGACTGACCCTCCCGTCCCCGCTTTCGCGGGTTATCGACGCGACGCACCGTGGGGGGCGGTCGTACACTTGTCTGCCCGGTGAAGGCCGGTTCACCGCCCCGTACGGGGGTGGGGGACCGGCCTTCTCGTCCCCCAGGAGGTGTGCGGATGACCAGCACCATTCCCACTGTCGACACCCGTTCGGAGGCGTCGGCCCTGCAGGCCGTCCTGCTCGACATGGACGGCACTCTGGTCGACACCGAGGGTTTCTGGTGGGAGGTCGAAGTCGCGGTCTTCGCCGAGCTGGGACACCAGCTGCTGGAGGAGTGGCGCGAGGTGGTCGTCGGCGGCCCGATGTCCCGCAGCGCCTCCTTCCTGATCAAGGCCACCGGCGCGCGGATCGCGCTGGCCGAGCTGTCCGTCCTTCTCAACAGCCGCTTCTCCGAGATGATCGTCCGCGGGGTGCCGCTGATGCCGGGCGCCCGCCGGCTGCTGGCCGAGCTGGCCGCGCACTCGGTGCCGACGGCGCTGGTCTCGGCCTCGCACCGGGAGATCATCGACCGGGTGCTGCACAGCCTGGGCCCCGAGCACTTCACGCTCACCGTCGCGGGCGACGAGATGGCCCGGACCAAGCCGCACCCGGACCCGTATCTGCTGGCCGCCGCCCGGCTGGGCGTGGACCCCGCGCGCTGTGCGGTGGTGGAGGACACCCTCACGGGCGTGACGGCGGCGGAGGCGGCCGGCTGCCGGGTGGTGGCGGTGCCCTCGGTGGCGCCGATCCCGCCGGCGGCGGGGCGTACGGTCGTCCGCTCCCTGGAAGAAGTCGACTTGTCTTTTCTGCGGGGCCTGATCAAGGTCTGATCCCCGCGGGGCCTGCTCACGGGAATGCACCGGCGCATGCACTGAGCGTGCGGCGCCGGAATGACCAAGAACTCTTAGCGTTTGGTCGATTGTTTTCCGTGACGAATGCGGCGGCTGAATTCACGCGGTCGGCCGGGAAATCGGGCACGTGACGTTCGTCACCGGATCCGAAGTCCGCGCGTCGCCTTGCGTCGCCCCGTGAGGGTGTTCTCGAGGGCTGAAGCGCGCCCTTGTGTCCCGTTTGGTGATCTCCTGCCGGAATCGTTCCGGCGTCCGGATATCGGACATTCACCTGTCGTTATCACCGCGTGATTTTGCGTCGAGTTCGACCTGTTCCGGGGGCGGCGGCAGCGCGCACTAATCTTTTCGCGAGAACTTCACGACTGCCCGTATGACCAACACATCGACTATCGGTAGGGTCCGGGCAGTCGAACGCACCACAGGGAGAACCCCAGACAATGAACCGCAAGACGTTGGTCCTGCCGATCGTGGCAGGCCTGCTGGCACCCGCCCTCGTCGCCTGTGGCGGGGGCGAGGGATCCGGCGGGCACAAGGCCATCGTCATCGGCACGACCGACCGGTTCGAGGAGACCACCGACGCCCCGGCGCCGTTCGACCCCGCCGCCGCGTACGACATCGGCGCCTGGAACGTTCTCCACAGCACCTTCCAGACCCTGCTGCGGCTGCCCCGCTCCGGCACCGAGCCGGTCGGCGACGCCGCCGAGAAGTGCGTGTTCGGCGACCGCAAGAACGAGCAGCTCCGCTGCACGCTGCGCAGCGGCCTGAAGTTCTCCAACGGGCACGCGCTCACCTCCGAGGACGTCAAGTTCTCCATCGACCGCGCCCGGACGATCAACTTCGAGAACGGCCCGGTCTCCCTGCTGAACAACATCGACAAGGTGGAGACCCCGAGCGAGCTCGAGGTGGTCTTCCACCTCAAGTCGCCCGACGCCACCTTCCCGCAGAAGATCGCCACCCCGGCCGCCGCCATCGTCGACAGCGAGTCGTACGAGAAGGACAAGCTGGGCAACGGCTTCACGACGGTCGGCTCCGGCCCGTACACGCTGAAGACCGAGGCCAAGGACGGCCGGGTGGTCAAGGCCACGTTCAGCAGGAACGGGAGCTACAAGGGCTCCGTGAAAGTGCTGAACGACAAGGTCGAGATGCGCTTCTACGACGACTCCGCGTCGATGGAGAAGGCGCTCAAGAGCGGCGACGTGGACATCATGAACCGCGCCCTGCTGCCCGAGCAGATCGGCCGGCTGCGCACCGCCACGGACCAGGGCGTCCGCCTGCTGGAGTCGCCCGGCCAGGAGATCAGCTACCTCGCCTTCAACACCGAGGACCCGTCGGTCAAGCCCAAGGCCGTGCGCCAGGCCATGGCCCAGCTGGTCGACCGCCAGGAGCTGGCCCGCGACGACTACCAGCGCACGAGCGAGCCGCTGTACTCCCTGGTGCCCAGCGGCATCGCCGGCCACCAGAACTCCTTCTCCAACAAGTACGGCGAGCCCAGCACCGAGAAGGCCCGCGCCCTGCTGAAGGCCGCGAACATCACCACCCCGGTGCCGCTGACCCTCACGTACACCACCGACCACTACGGTGAGACCACCGAGAAGGTCTTCAAGTCGCTGCAGAAGCAGCTCAACGGCAGCGGTCTCTTCAACGCCAAGGTGCAGGGCGTGAAGTGGGCGGACTTCCGCCCCGAGGCGGCCAAGGGCAAGTACGCCGTCTACGGTATGGGCTGGTTCCCCGACTTCCCGGACGCGGACAACTTCATCGCCCCGTTCGTCGGCAAGGACAACTTCCTCTCCTCGCCCTACCGCAACCCGAAGATCTCCAACGAGCTGATCCCGCAGTCCCGCGAGGCCGCACAGCGCGACGCGGCCGCCAAGTACTTCCAGCAGGCCGCGGACATCGTCGCCGAGGACGTGCCGGTGCTGCCGCTGTGGCAGGGCAAGCAGTACGTCGCGGTGCGGGAGAAGATCACCGGCGCCGAGTGGGCGCTGAACTCGGCCTCCGAGCTGCAGCCGTGGGAGCTCACCCGCGGCTCCTGACGGCCGGCGCCACCTCGATTCGAACCACCAACGCAAGTCCAGCTTCACCGGTTTCACCAGATGGTCTTTTCTGCGATCAAGAACTGTGAGGAAAGTGCACGTGAGGAAACGTGACCAGTGGCTCGCCGCCCCGCTCGGCGCGGGGCTTGCCGCCGCCCTGCTGAGCGGGTGCGGATCGGAAGACGGCAACGCGGCCGGCACCGGGCAGTCGGTGGTCATGGGCATGTCGGACGAGGTGCTCTCCACCGACCCGGCATCCGGTTATGACCCGGGTTCCTGGCTGCTCTTCAACAACGTCTTCCAGTCGCTGATGAGCTTCCCCAAGGGAAGCACCACTCCGCAGCCGGACGCCGCCCAGAGCTGCAAGTTCAAGGACGACACCAGCACGGTCTACGAGTGCACGCTGGTGGAGGGGCTGAAGTTCAGCAACGGCCACGACCTCACCTCCGAGGACGTCGCCTACTCCTTCCGCCGCACGCTGAAGATCAACGACAAGAGCGGTCCGGCGTCGACCATGCTGTCGACGATCAAGAACATCAAGACGCCGGACAAGTCGACCGTCGTCTTCGAGCTCAAGCGCTCCGACGCGACCTTCCCGCAGAAGATCGCCTCCGGTGCCGGGTCGATCGTGGACCACACGGAGTACCCGAAGGACAAGCTCCGCACCGACGGCAAGGCCGTGGGTTCCGGGGTCTACAAGCTGGAGTCCTTCGACAAGAAGACGAAGGCCGTCTTCAAGCCCAACGGCTCCTACAAGGGCCCGGCCACGCTGCAGAACAGCGGCATGACCCTCAAGTTCTTCGACGGCAAGCAGGACGAGCTCAAGGCCGCCGTGCAGAAGGGCGACGTGGACCTGGCCTACCGAGGCCTGGCCATGAAGGACATCGCCGACATCGAGGCCGCCGAGGCCGGCGACAAGGGCAGCCTGAAGGTGATCGAGGGCACCAGTGCGGAGGTCCAGCACCTGGTGTTCAACGCCAAGGACCCCGTGGTCGGCAAGGTCGGCGTCCGCAAGGCGATCGCCTACACGATCGACCGCTCGACGCTCGTCCGCGACGTCTACAAGCGCACCGCCGAGCCGCTGTACTCGGTCGTCCCCAGCGGCATCACCGGCCACCGGACGCCGTTCTTCGACGTCTACGGCGACCGCCCGCAGCCCGACAAGGCCGCCGCGGCCATCAAGTCGGCGGGCATCACCGGCAAGGTCAAGCTCACCCTGTGGGCCACCCCGGTGCGTTACGGCCCGGCCACCGTGGCCGAGTTCAACGAGATCGCCAAGCAGTTGAACGCCAGCGGTCTCTTCGAGGCCGACGTGCAGAGCGTGCCGTTCGACCAGTACGAGAAGGACATCGCCGCCGGCAAGTACGGCGTCTACGTCAAGGGCTGGGTTCCTGACTACCCGGACCCGGACAACTTCACCGCGCCGTTCTTCGGCGAGGACAACGTGCTGGCGAACAACTACCAGTCCAAGGAGATAGCCGGCATCCTGCCGAACACCGCCGCCCAGGGCAGCCGTGCCGCGACCGTCGCCGACTTCACCAAGGTCCAGAACGCCGTCGCCCAGGACGTGCCGGTGCTGCCGCTGTGGCAGGGCAAGCAGTACGCGGTGGCCAACGAGCAGATCTCCGGTCTGCAGTGGACCCTGGACGCCTCGACCGTCTTCCGTTTCTGGGAGATCAGCAAGGGCGCCAAGGGATAACACCCCCCGTCGACACGACGACGCCCCGGCACACGATGACCGTGTGCCGGGGCGTCGTCGCGTCGCGGCGCCTCACTCGCGCTCGCGGCCTGAGGCAGTGTCGTACGGGGTGGGGTCTCACTGCGCCCCGGGGCGCACCAGTCCGCTCTCGTAGGCGTAGACGGCGGCCTGCACCCGGTCCCGCAGGCCCAGCTTGGTCAGCACATGCCCCACATGCGTCTTGACCGTGGTCTCGCTGACGAACAGATCCGCCGCGATCTCGGCGTTCGACAGGCCCCGGGCCACCAGCTTGAGCACCTCGACCTCACGGTCGGTCAGCGTGTGCAGGGTGTCCGGCAACACCTCCTCGCCCGACGGCAGATGCCCGGCGTACTTGTCCAGCAGCCGCCGCGTGATGCTCGGCGCCAGCATCGCCTCGCCGCCCGCCACCACCCGGATCGCCTGCACCAGCTCATGGGCCGGCGCGTCCTTGAGCAGGAAGCCGCTGGCCCCCGCCCGCAGCGCCTCGACCACGTACTCGTCGAGGTCGAAGGTGGTGAGCACCAGCACCTTCGCCGGGCCGTCGCGCTCCGGGCCGGTGATCTGCCGGGTGGCCTCGACGCCGTCCATGCGGGGCATCCGGATGTCCATCAGCACCACATCGGGCTGCAGGGCCCGGACCTGGTCGATGGCCTGCAGACCGTCCCCGGCCTCCCCGACGACCGCGAGATCCTGCTCGGCCTCCAGGATCATGCGGAAGCCGGTGCGCAGCAGAGGCTGGTCGTCGACCAACAGGACGCGGATCGCCACAGGAGAACTCCTTCGCTAGACCGCGTCCATTCTGCCCTGCGCCTCGCCGGCCGGGGCAGCCGGACCGTCGTCCGGCGCCGTCCGCGGCGCCGGAACGGGCAGCGGATACGGCGGGGGAGTGCCGCCGAACTCCGGGCAGAGCGCCTGGTGGTCGCACCAGCCGCACAGCTTCGTCGGCCGCGGCCGCCAGTCGCCGGTGTCGGTGGCCAGCGAGATCGCCTCCCACAGCGCGCGCAGCTTGCGCTCCACCGCCAGCAGCTCCGCCTCCACCGGGTCGTACGTCAGCACGTCGCCGCTGCCCAGGTAGACCAGCTGCAGGCGGCGCGGCATGCGGCCCTTCAGCCGCCACATCACCAGCGCGTAGAACATCATCTGGAACAGCGGGGTCTCGCGGTACCGCGGGGCGGGGGCCTTGCCGGTCTTGTAGTCCACGATGCGCACGTCGCCCGACGGGGTCACGTCCACCCGGTCGACGATGCCGCGCAGCTTCAGCCCCGAGTCCAGCACCGTCTCCACGAACAGCTCCCGCTCGGCCGGCTCCAGGCGCGTGGGGTCCTCGAGGGTGAACCACCGCTCGACCAGCCGCTCCGCGTCCGCCAGCCACGTCGCGAGCCGGTCGGCGTCCTGGCTGCCGTCCTCCCGCAGGAACAGCTCCGCCAGCTCCGGCTTCGAGCCCAGCAGCCGCTCCCACTCGCCCGGGACCAGCCCCTTGGCCCGCGGCGCCGTCCGCTCGGCCGCCGGGGCGTCGAAGAGCCGCTCGAGCACCGAGTGCACCACCGTGCCCCGGGTGGCCGCCGCGCTCGGCTTCTCCGGGAGCTTGTCGATCACCCGGAAGCGGTAGAGCAGCGGACACTGCATGAAGTCGGCCGCGCGCGACGGCGACAGCGAGGCCGGGCGGGCGGCGGTCGGCGCCGGGGCGGCGGAGGGCTCGGGGGCGGTATCCATGACACAAACCCTACGGCCGGTCACTGACAGTCGGACGCATACCATCGACGGTAGACCCCTTCGCACTGCATGATCGTAAGAATGCACCACGTGGGTGCGAATGACCGGATCCGACGAGGGGACACCGTGGACAACAGCGGGCAGGGCCAATCCGGCGGCGTCGGAGGCGCCGGCCGACCGGCCGGGCCCGGGGATCGCAAGCCGCAGCGCCCGCGCGAGAGCGGCGGCGGCATCCTCATGGGCCGGCCCTTCGGGGTGCCCGTCTACGTCGCCCCCAGCTGGTTCCTCGTCGCCGCCCTCATCACCTGGGTCTTCGGCGGCCAGCTCGACCGCGTCCTGCCCGAGCTGGGCCGCGTCCGCTATCTGGTCGCCCTCTTCTTCGCGGTCGCCTTCTACGCCTCCGTCCTGGTCCACGAGCTGGCCCACACGGTCGCCGCACTGCGCTTCAAACTGCCGGTGCGCCGCATCCAGCTGCAGTTCTTCGGCGGCGTCTCCGAGATCGAGAAGGAGACCGAGACCCCCGGCCGCGAATTCGTGCTGGCCTTCGTCGGGCCGCTGCTCTCGCTCGTCCTCGCCGGGCTCTTCTACCTCGGCGTGCTCGCCGTCGAGCCGGGCACCGTGCCCGCCGTGCTGCTCGCCGGGCTGATGGTCTCCAACCTGCTCGTCGCGGCCTTCAACCTGCTGCCCGGGCTGCCGCTGGACGGCGGCCGCATGCTCCGGGCCATCGTGTGGAAGATCAGCGGCCGGCCCATGACCGGCACCGTGGCCGCCGCCTGGGTCGGCCGCGCCCTCGCCGTCTCCGTCCTCGTCGGCCTCCCGCTGCTCACCCACCGCGACTCCACCGAGGAGCTCGGCGGCCTCGACACCCTCACCGACGCCCTGCTCGCCGCCATCCTCGCCGCGATCATCTGGACGGGCGCCGGGAACAGCCTGCGCATGGCGCGGCTGCGCGAGCACCTGCCCGCCCTGCGGGCCCGCGCCCTGACCCGGCGCGCCGTCCCCGTCGAGACGGACACCCCGCTGTCGGAGGCCCTGCGCCGCGCCAACGAGGCCGGGGCCCGCGCCCTGGTCGTCGTCGACGGACAGGGCAACCCCACCGCGCTGGTCCGCGAGGCCGCCATCGTCGGAGTCCCCGAGCACCGCCGCCCCTGGGTCGCGGTCGGCACCCTCGCCCAGGACCTGCGCGAGGGCATGCGCATCCCCGCCGAGCTCTCCGGCGAGGACCTCCTCGACGTGCTCCGGGCCACCCCCGCCACGGAGTACCTGGTCGTCGAGGACTCCGGCGAGGTCTACGGCGTCCTGTCCACCGCCGACGTCGAGCGCGCCTTCGTCGCGGCCATGGCCAGGCCCTCGTCCTGAAGGCTCCGCGGGCCTCCTGGTGCTTCGGGATGCTTCGGGGCGCCTCGTGGCGCCTCGTGGTGCTGAGGCCTCCGCGGGCCCGGTACGCTGGTCACATGTCCGAACCGACCGGTGCCGCCCGCCGTCGCGGGCCCTTCCAGGTCGGGGACCAGGTCCAGCTCACCGACCCCAAGGGACGCCACTACACGTTCACGCTCGAGGCCGGGAAGAACTTTCACACCCACAAGGGTTCCTTCCCGCACGACGAGCTGATCGGTGCTCCCGAGGGCAGTGTTGTCCGTACCACGGGAAACGTCGCCTACCTCGCGCTGCGCCCCCTGCTCCCCGACTACGTCCTGTCCATGCCCCGCGGTGCCGCCGTGGTCTACCCCAAGGACGCGGGGCAGATCCTGGCCTTCGCCGACATCTTCCCCGGCGCCCGCGTCGTCGAGGCCGGTGTGGGCTCCGGTTCGCTCAGCAGCTTCCTGCTGCGGGCCATCGGCGACCAGGGCATGCTGCACTCCTACGAGCGCCGCGCGGACTTCGCCGAGATCGCGCAGGCCAACGTGGAGCGCTACTTCGGCGGCCCGCACCCCGCCTGGCAGCTGACCGTCGGCGACCTGCAGGACAACCTCTCCGACACCGACGTCGACCGGGTCATCCTCGACATGCTCGCCCCGTGGGAGTGCCTGGAGGCCGTCTCCAAGGCGCTCGTGCCCGGCGGCATCCTGTGCTGCTACGTGGCCACGACCACCCAGCTCGCGCGGACCGTGGAGTCCATCCGTGAGATCGGCTGCTTCGCCGAGCCGCAGCCGTGGGAGTCGATGATCCGCAACTGGCACGTCGAGGGTCTCGCGGTCCGCCCGGACCACCGGATGATCGGTCACACCGGCTTCCTGGTCACCGCCCGCCGCCTGGCGGACGGCGTCGAGCCCCCGATGCGCCGCCGCCGTCCGGCCAAGGGCGCCTACGGCGACGACTACGAGGGCCCCAACAAGGGCTGACGCCCGCCCGTACCACCGAGCGCCGCCGCCGGGTTCCATGAACTCGGCGGCGGCGCTCGTGCGTTGAGTGAATCCAGGGCCCATGCCCGCCGTAGGACGGCCATGCGTCGTATGGCACGATGCGGAAGATCCTCGTCCCCAGCTCTCACAGGAGTCGGTGCGCGTGCAGTCCCCGGCAGGACCCGAGCCCCACCCGCACACCCGTCCCCGCCCGGTCCACTGGCTGGCCACCGCCGCCGCCCTGGCCGGCGTGATCACCGGCGTGGTCCTCCTGGGCCCCGGCGACGCCACCGCCACCGCGCCGGCCACCGCGGCCCCCGACGCCCGGGCCGTGCGGTATCCGGTGCACTGCGGCCTGGCGCGCGCGGAGGTCGTCCGCGCGGTCGCGGGAGACCTCGACGGCGACGGCCGGGCCGAGACGGCGGCGGTCGTGCGCTGCCCTGCGGGGGCGGGCACCCCGCCCAGCGGCGTCTACGTCCTCGCCCCGCCGGCCGCCCCGGGGGCCGCGCCCCGGATCGTGGCGACGCTGGTCGACCCCGGGCAGAAGATGAACGTCACCGGCCTCACCGTCACCGAGCGCACCCTTTCGGCCACTCTTCTCGGCTACTCCGCCGCGGCCGTCCCGCGCTGCTGCCCCGACCTGAGGCGGGCGGTCAAGTGGCACTGGCGCGAGGGGAAGTTCGCGCTGACCCCGCTGCCGGTCGCCACGCGTGCGTGAGCCGTTACGCCGCGTCCGGCCCGTAGACCTCGACCTTGTCCGAGACGCGCCGGACGTGGATGCAGTCCCCCGGGCACTCCCGGGCCGAATCCCGCACGTCGTCGAGCAACGGCAGCGGGACGCGCGTGGTGGCACCCTTGTCCTGGAGCAGCTCGTCGTCCGCGCTCTTCACATAGGCGAGACCGTCGATGTCCAGCTCGAAGACCTCGGGGGCGTACTGCGCGCAGATGCCGTCACCGGTGCACAGGTCCTGGTCGATCCAGACTTCCAGCTCACCGAGTCCCTCTTCCTGCACGGTCATCTCGCCTGCCGTTTCCTGCGTACGTGAACCAATTGGAGCCAGCCCTGACGGGTGTTGACCGACTCGACGATACAACCGCCCGCTTTCCGATGTTGATGGGTGGGTATTCCCCTCACGTGAGGACGTGCGCAAGGGTGAAGATCGGACACACTCCGACCGGGTTTGTGATCTAGGGGTTTCAACCTGCACCGGCCCAGGTAGGGTCAGGAAGCGTCCAGCTCCCCTTGGAGGAGGTGAGGACCGTGGCAGCCCACGACGACGACATGAACCGCGGCATCCGGCCCGGACGAGGGTCTGACGACCCCGCGGGCCAGGTTGCCTATCTCGAGCAGGAGATCGCCGTCCTGCGCCGCAAGCTCGCCGACTCTCCGCGTCACACGAGGATTCTCGAAGAGCGGATCGTCGAGCTCCAGACGAACCTGGCCGGCGTCTCCGCACAGAACGAGCGCCTCGCGAACACCCTCCGCGAGGCCCGGGACCAGATCGTGGCCCTCAAGGAGGAGGTCGACCGGCTCGCGCAGCCGCCGGCCGGCTTCGGGGTCTTCCTGGCGGCGAACGACGACGCCACCGCCGACATCTTCACCGGGGGCCGCAAGCTCCGGGTGAACGTCAGCCCCGGCGTCGGGCTCGAGGAGCTCAGGCCCGGCCAGGAGGTCATGCTCAACGAGGCCCTCAACGTGGTCGACGCCATGGCGTACGAGCGGCACGGCGACATCGTCACCCTCAAGGAGATCCTCGAGGACGGCGAACGCGCCCTGGTCATCGGGCACACCGACGAGGAGCGGGTGGTGAGGCTCGCCGAGCCGCTGCTGGACACCACCATCCGCCCCGGCGACGCCCTGCTGCTCGAGCCCCGCTCCGGCTACGTCTACGAGGTCATCCCGAAGAGCGAGGTCGAGGAACTCGTCCTCGAAGAGGTCCCGGACATCGACTACACGAAGATCGGCGGCCTGGGAAACCAGATCGAGCTGATCCGCGACGCGGTCGAGCTCCCCTACCTCTACCCCGACCTCTTCAAGGAGCACGAACTGCGGCCGCCCAAGGGCGTGCTGCTGTACGGCCCGCCCGGCTGCGGCAAGACGCTCATCGCCAAGGCGGTGGCCAACTCCCTTGCCAAGAAGGTCGCCGAGGTCACCGGCAAGCCCGCGGGGAAGAGCTTCTTCCTCAACATCAAGGGCCCCGAGCTGCTGAACAAGTACGTCGGCGAGACCGAGCGGCACATCCGGCTGATCTTCCAGCGCGCCCGGGAGAAGGCCAGCGAGGGCACGCCGGTGATCGTCTTCTTCGACGAGATGGACTCCCTCTTCCGCACCCGCGGCTCCGGGGTCAGCTCGGACGTGGAGAACACCATCGTCCCCCAGCTGCTCTCCGAGATCGACGGCGTGGAGGGCCTGGAGAACGTCATCGTCATCGGCGCCTCCAACCGCGAGGACATGATCGACCCGGCGATCCTCCGCCCGGGCCGGCTCGATGTGAAGATCAAGATCGAGCGTCCGGACGCCGAGGCCGCCAAGGACATCTTCTCGAAGTACCTGACCGAGACCCTGCCGCTGCACGCCGACGACCTCGCCGAGCACGGCGGGTCCGCCAGGGCGGCCGTCGGGGGCATGATCCAGTCGGTCGTCGAGCAGATGTACGCCGAATCCGAGGAGAACCGCTTCCTGGAGGTCACCTACGCCAATGGTGACAAGGAAGTCCTCTATTTCAAGGACTTCAATTCCGGGGCGATGATCCAGAACATTGTGGACCGGGCGAAGAAAATGGCCATCAAGGCCTTCCTGGACCACAACCAGAAGGGTCTGCGCGTCTCCCACCTGCTCGCCGCCTGCGTGGACGAGTTCAAGGAGAACGAGGACCTGCCCAACACCACCAACCCGGACGACTGGGCCCGTATCTCCGGAAAGAAGGGTGAGCGGATCGTCTTCATCCGCACCCTGGTCACCGGAAAGCAGGGCGCCGACACCGGCCGCTCCATCGACACCGTGGCCAATACCGGCCAGTATCTGTAACACCGCCGTCCGGCTGCGGATGTCCCTGAAGTTCCGCCTTCCCCGCCTCCGGGCGGGGGAGGACCCAGGGCGTCCGCAGCCGGACGCGTTTTGCACCATGTGTTGCACCACTTGTGGGACTCGCACAAGCGACGTTTTCCGACCGCCACAAGAACCGGAGCAATGACTGTAATGATCTCCCCAGGGCCGCAAAGCCGTTCTAGGCTCTTCGGTACCGCCGCCGAGCGCAATGGGGGATCGGGGACCGTGCACGTTCTGGATGCGCAGCGGTACTTGAGCGGCCACCCCACCCGGGGGAGCCGCCGGGCAAGGAGGGCCGCATGACCGTACGGCGAGTAATGGGCATCGAGACGGAGTACGGGATCTCCGTCCCGGGTCACCCGAACGCCAATGCCATGCTCACCTCGTCCCAGATCGTCAACGCCTACGCGGCCGCGATGCACCGGGCACGCCGTGCCCGCTGGGACTTCGAGGAGGAGAACCCGCTGCGGGACGCCCGCGGCTTCGACCTCGCCCGCGAGGCCGCGGACTCCAGTCAGCTCACCGACGAGGACATCGGGCTGGCCAACGTCATCCTCACCAATGGCGCACGCCTGTACGTCGACCACGCCCACCCGGAGTACAGCTCCCCGGAGATCACCAACCCCCGGGACGCCGTCCTCTGGGACAAGGCGGGGGAACGGATCATGGCCGAGGCCGCCGAGCGGGCCGCCCAGCTGCCCGGAGCCCAGCCGATCCACCTCTACAAGAACAACACCGACAACAAGGGCGCCTCCTACGGCACCCATGAGAACTACCTGATGAAGCGGGAGACCCCCTTCTCGGACATCGTGCGCCACCTGACGCCGTTCTTCGTCTCCCGCCAGGTCGTCACCGGCGCCGGCCGCGTCGGCATCGGCCAGGACGGCCACGAGCACGGCTTCCAGATCAGCCAGCGCGCCGACTACTTCGAGGTGGAGGTGGGCCTGGAGACCACCCTCAAGCGGCCCATCATCAACACCCGCGACGAGCCGCACGCCGACGCCGAGAAGTACCGCCGGCTGCACGTCATCATCGGCGACGCCAACCTCTCGGAGATCTCCACCTACCTCAAGCTGGGCACCACCGCCCTGGTGCTGTCGATGATCGAGGACGGCTTCATCGCCGTCGACCTCGCCGTCGAGCAGCCCGTGCGCACCCTCCACCAGGTCAGCCACGACCCCTCCCTGCGACGCCTGATCACGCTGCGCAGCGGCCGTACGCTCACGGCGGTGCAGCTGCAGATGGAGTACTTCGAGCTGGCGCGCAAGTACGTCGAGGACCGCTTCGGGGCGGACGCGGACGAGCAGACCAAGGACGTGCTCACCCGCTGGGAGGACGTCCTGAACCGGCTCGAGCACGACCCGATGAGCCTGGCCGGGGAGCTGGACTGGGTGGCCAAGCGGGAGCTGCTCGAGGGCTACCGCCGCCGCGACGGCCTGGGCTGGGACGCGGCCCGGCTGCACCTGGTGGACCTGCAGTACGCGGACGTGCGGCCGGACAAGGGCCTGTACAACCGGCTGGCGGCCCGGGGCCGGATGAAGCGCCTGCTGGACGAGGCCGACGTGGCCCGCGCCCGCACGGCCCCGCCCGAGGACACCCGCGCCTACTTCCGCGGCCGCTGCCTGGAGCAGTACGCCGAGGACGTGGCGGCCGCCTCCTGGGACTCGGTCATCTTCGACCTTCCCGGCCGTGACTCCCTGCAGCGGGTCCCCACGCTGGAGCCGCTGCGCGGCACCCGCAACCACGTCAAGGAGCTCCTGGACCGCTGTCGCACCGCCGAGGACCTGGTGCGGGTGCTCTCGGGCGGCTGATGCGGGGATCTCCCCGGCGATGCCGGGCGAAGGGTCTGAGAAGCACGGGATGAGGGAATCATCAGGGTGGTTCCGGGACGTTGTAGCAAGTGCGGGGCCGATGCCGGACCCTGCTTGTAGGGTCTGATCTTGTACGGCGCTACATCCGGAAGTTTCGTCCGAACACGAGCGGGGTGAGGGGTATGGCGACCAAGGACACCGGCGGCGGGCAGCAGAAGGCCACGCGTTCGACAGAGGAGGTCGAGGAGCAGGCGCAGGACGCGCAGGTCTCCGAGGACCTCAAGGAGCGCCAGGAGAAGCTGTCGGACGACGTGGACTCCGTGCTGGACGAAATCGATGACGTGCTCGAAGAGAACGCCGAGGACTTCGTACGTTCGTTCGTGCAAAAGGGCGGACAGTAGGGGCGGCACTCCGTCCCGTGTCCCGTGCCGGGGCACGGGACGGACGGCTTGACGGCCCGGCGGTATGGTCCCGTCCAGTATTTCTAGATGATCTCTTCGAAGGATTCGTGTGGAAGCCAACTTTCCCAGTACAGGGCGTCTGCCGGCTGCCTTCCTGACGCCCGGCTCCTCGTCGTTCATGGACTTCCTCGGGGTGCACCGGCCCGAGATGCTGCCGCGCAACCGGCAGCTGCCGGCGCAGGGCGTCATCGAGGCCCCGCACGGCACGACCATCGTCGCGGCCACGTTCACGGGCGGAGTGGTGCTCGCCGGTGACCGGCGGGCCACCATGGGCAACGTGATCGCGCAGCGCGACATCGAGAAGGTCTTCCCCGCCGACGAGTACTCCGCGGTGGGCATCGCCGGCACGGCCGGGCTGGCCGTGGAGATGGTCAAGCTCTTCCAGCTGGAGCTGGAGCACTTCGAGAAGGTCGAGGGGGTCTCGCTCTCGCTGGAGGGCAAGGCGAACCGCCTGTCGACGATGATCCGCAGCAACCTCGGCATGGCGATGCAGGGGCTGGCCGTGGTGCCGCTGTTCGCCGGCTGGGACGTGGACCGCCAGAAGGGCCGCATCTTCTCCTACGACGTGACCGGCGGGCGCTCCGAGGAGCACGGCTACGCGGCGACGGGCTCCGGTTCGCTGTTCGCGCGCGGTGCGCTGAAGAAGCTCTTCCGGGAGAACCTGACGGAAGAGCAGGCCGCCACGCTCGTCGTGCAGGCGCTCTACGACGCCGCCGACGACGACTCGGCGACCGGCGGACCCGACCTCGCGCGCCGCATCTACCCCATCGTCACCGTCATCACCGACGAGGGCTTCCGCAAGCTCACCGACGCGGAGGCCGCCGAGGTGGTCCGCGCCATTCACGAGCGGCGGCTCGAGGAGCCCGACGGCCCGCGGGCCGGGCTCCTGTGACGCCTTCGACACTGACGGAATCCCACACGAGAAGGGACGGATAACGGTGTCGACGCCGTTCTATGTCTCACCCCAGCAAGCCATGGCCGACCGCGCCGAATACGCCCGCAAGGGCATCGCGCGCGGCCGCAGCGTCGTGGTCCTCCAGTACAACGACGGCGTCCTCTTCGTCGCCGAGAACCCCTCCCGCGCGCTGCACAAGGTGAGCGAGATCTACGACCGGATCGCCTTCGCGGCGGTCGGGAAGTACAACGAGTTCGAGAACCTGCGCATCGGCGGCGTGCGCTACGCGGACCTGCGCGGCTACACCTACGACCGGGACGACGTCACGGCCCGCGGCCTGGCCAACGTCTACGCCCAGACGCTGGGCACGATCTTCTCCAGCGCGGGCGAGAAGCCGTACGAGGTCGAGCTGATCGTCGCCGAGGTCGGGGCCGGCCCCGAGGACGACCAGATCTACCGCCTGCCGCACGACGGCTCCATCGTGGACGAGCACGGCTCGGTCGCCGTCGGCGGCAACGCCGACCAGATCAGCACCTACCTCGACCAGCGGCACCGCGACGGCATGACGCTCGCCGAGGCGCTCAAGCTCGCCCGGGCCTCCCTCGCCCGCGACACCAACGGCACCGAACGCACGCTGACCCCCGAGCAGCTGGAGGTCGCCGTCCTGGACCGGACGCGGCCGCAGCAGCGGAAGTTCAAGCGGCTGCTGGGCCGGCAGCTGTCGCTGCTGCTGGAGGAGGGCTCCGGCGCCACGTCCGTCGCGGACGTGGCCGACGAGTCCGGCGAGGACGCCGGCTCGCAGGGCTGATCCGCCCTACCCCACCGACGCCTCACGCCGCGCGCCCCGCCGGGTCTCCCGCCCGCCGGGGCGCGCGGCGTCGTACGGCCCGCTGGTCCCCCGGGTGACCAGCTCCACCGGCACGGTCGTGGTCGTCGCGGGCTCCCCGTCGAGCACGGCCACCAGGGCCCGCATCCCCGCCGCGCCCACGGCCTCGGCGGGCAGGCGGACGGTGGTCAGCTCCGGCTCGACGGCGGTCGCGAGCGAGAGATCGTCGAAGCCGGTCACCGACACGTCTTCCGGCACCCGCAGGCCCAGCCGCCGGGCGGCCTTGCAGGCGCCCGCCGCCAGGACGTCGTCGTCGCAGATCAGGGCGGTCGGGCGGGGTCCGGGCCCGGTCAGTGCCCGCTCGGCCGCGCGCAGGCCGGCGGCCACGGTCAGGGCGGCCGGCTCGGTGCGTACCACCGCCGCGCCCGCCGTGGCCCCGACGGCGTCGGCCAGGGCCCGGGCGCGGACCCGGAAGGTCCAGGAGTCGACGTCGGCCGCGAGGTGCGCGACGTGCCGGTGGCCCAGGGCCAGCAGATGCTCCGTCACCTGGCGCATGCCGTCGGCGATGTCGAGGTTGACGGTCGCCACGGCCTCCGTGCGGTCGGGGTCGCTGTCCAGCATGACCAGGGGCAGGCCGCCCTCGCGCAGGTCACTCAGGGCGTCCGCCGCCATGGAGGAGGCGATCACGCCGTCGAGGGTCGCCCGGGCCGAGGCGAAGGGGTCGCGGGCCGGGCCGGTGCCCTCGGGCGAGGGGTAGAGGACCACGCCGACGCCGTGCTCGGCGGCGACGCGGGCGGCGCCGGTGTAGACGCCGGCGAAGAACTCGTTGGTGAGGGCGGGGACGACCAGCAGCGCGGTGCGGGTGCGGCCCAGGCGCAGGTTCCGGGCGGCGAGGTTGGGGCGGTAGCCCAGCTCGCGGGCGGCGGCGCGCACGGACTCGGCGGTGGGCTCCGAGACCCGGCCCCGCCACTTGCCGCCCATCACCAGGGAGACCGTGGCCTGGGAGACGCCCGCGGCGCGCGCCACGTCCCGGCTGGTGGCCCGGGCGGCAGCGGCGTGCCTGCCCCGGACGGTCGGCCAGCGCGTCCCGGCGCCCGTGTCGTCCCCGCCCCCGCGCTTGTCCTCGGCCACCGCCGCGACACCCCTCTCCGCTGCCTGCAGTACCGCGCGGGTGGACCCGCGGGCTGCCGTCATGGTACGTATAACGGCGCTAGTTATACGTAAAACCGGGATGGCTCGGTCATAAGACTACCGGGCCTGTCAAAAACAGACCGGTTTCAGGAGAGGCGGACCATGGCGGCGGCGGGCGGCGGATACGTCGAGATGCTCAGAACGCGGCACGCGGCGCGACTGCTCACCGGCACCCTGGTGGGGCGGCTGCCCAACGCCACGGCCGCGCTGGCGATCGTGCTCTTCGTGCGCGCCGAGGGCGGCAGCTTCACCCTCGCCGGAGCGCTCTCCGCGGTCTACGGAGTGGCCAACGCCGTCGGCCAGCCGCTGCTCGGCCGGGCCGTCGACCTCTACGGCCAGCCCCGCGTCATCCTGCCCTCGGCCCTGATGACCGCGCTGGGCATGGCCTGCTTCACCGTCGTGGGCCTCGACCCGCTGCCGCTGTCCTACCTGGCCATGATCGTGGCCGGCTTCTTCGCGCCGCCGCTCGAGGGCGGCCTGCGGGCCCTGTGGCCGTCGGTGCTCAAGAACGAGGACGACCTCCACGCCGCGTACTCCCTGGACGCGATCGCGCAGGAGCTGATCTACGTGGTCGGCCCGCTGATCGTCACCCGGATCGTGGCGATCTGGTCCGAGGCCGCCGCGCTGAACGCCCTCCACCTGATGGGCGTCGTCGGCGCCCTCGCGGTGGTCACCTCGCCGCCCTCCCGGAAGTGGCGCAGCGAGCCCCGCGAGGCCCACTGGCTCGGCGCGCTGCGCTCGCGCGGGTTGCTGGTGCTGCTGGGCGCCTTCTTCTTCATCGGCTCGGCGCTGGGCTCCATAGCCGTGGCCGCGGTGGCCTACGGCGACGCCCACGGCGGCGGCAACATCGCCGGCTGGCTGCTGTCGGCCCTGGGCGTCGGCGCCCTGATCGGCGGCTCCGTGCACGGGGCCCGGCAGTGGCCCGGCAGCCCCGAGCAGCGCCTGCGGGTGCTCGTGGGCGGGCTGGCCCTGCTCTACGTGCCGCTGGTGCTGACGCCCGGCGTGGTGGCCATGACGGTCCTGGCCGGCGTGGCGGGACTCTTCCTCGCGCCCTGCCTGGCCACCGCCTTCGTGGTCGTGGACCGGCACGCGCCGCGCGGCACGGTGACCGAGGCGTTCTCCTGGCTGGTGACCTCCTTCGGCGTCGGCGCGGCCATCGGGACGGCCTTCGTGGGGCCGGCGGTCCAGTCCGGCGGCGCCCGGGCGGGCTTCCTGGTGGCGGTCGGCGGCGGGGCCGCGGCCCTGCTCGTCATGGTGCTGGCCCGGCGCTCTCTGCGGGCCCCCTCGGTCCCCTCGCCCGTGGTGGCCCGGTCGGAAAATGATCGAAGCGGTGCTGTCGAACCCGGTTTCAGCGCAGGGCATCAGGCGTAGTGTTCAGGCATGGACCGCCGCATTTTCGGGCTGGAGAACGAGTACGGCGTCACGTGCACCTTCAGGGGACAGCGCCGGCTGTCCCCTGACGAAGTGGCGCGGTACCTCTTCCGCCGTGTCGTTTCCTGGGGCCGCAGCAGCAATGTCTTCCTGCGCAACGGCGCTCGCCTCTACCTCGACGTGGGTTCGCACCCGGAGTACGCAACTCCGGAGTGCGACAGCGTGACCGAGCTGGTCACCCACGACAAGGCGGGGGAGCGCATCCTCGAGGGCCTCCTCGTCGACGCCGAGAGGCGTCTGCACGAGGAGGGCATCGCGGGCGACGTCTACCTCTTCAAGAACAACACCGACTCCGCCGGGAACTCCTACGGCTGCCACGAGAACTACCTCGTCGCGCGGCACGGGGAGTTCTCGCGTCTCGCGGACATCCTCATCCCCTTCCTGGTCACCCGGCAGCTGATCTGCGGTGCCGGGAAGGTCCTGCAGACCCCTCGCGGCGCGGTCTACTGCGTCAGCCAGCGGGCCGAGCACATCTGGGAGGGCGTCAGCTCCGCCACCACCCGCTCGCGCCCCATCATCAACACCCGGGACGAGCCGCACGCCGACGCCGAGCGCTACCGCCGGCTCCACGTCATCGTCGGCGACTCCAACATGTCCGAGACCACGATGCTGCTCAAGGTCGGCGCCACCGACCTCGTGCTGCGCATGATCGAGGCAGGCACGGTGATGCGCGACCTCACCCTGGAGAACCCCATCCGGGCCATCCGCGAGGTCAGCCATGACATCACCGGCAGACGCAAGGTGCGGCTGGCCAGCGGCCGGGAGGCCTCCGCCCTGGAGGTCCAGCAGGAGTACTACGAGAAGGCCGTGGACTTCTGCGAGCGCCGTGGCATCCGCACGGGCACCGTGGAGCGGGTGCTCGAGCTGTGGGGCCGCGCCCTGGAGGCGATCCGGGACGAGCAGCTGGACCGCATCTCCACCGAGATCGACTGGGTGATGAAGCACCAGCTCATCGAGCGCTACCGCACCAAGAACAACATCACCATGTCGCACCCGAGGATCGCCCAGATAGACCTCGCCTACCACGACATCCACCGCCGCCGGGGCCTGTACTACCTCCTGGAGCGGCGGGGGCAGGCCGCCCGGGTGTGCGACGACCTCAAGATCTTCGAGGCCAAGTCGGTACCCCCGCAGACCACTCGCGCCCGGCTGCGCGGCGACTTCATCCGCCGGGCCCAGGAGCAGCGCCGGGACTTCACCGTCGACTGGGTCCACCTCAAGCTCAACGACCAGGCGCAGCGCACGGTGTTGTGCAAGGACCCGTTCCGGTCGGTGGACGACCGGGTGGAGAAGCTCATCGCCGGAATGTGACGGCGGGGGCGGCGAAGGCCGCAAAAGGCACGCGTGTGCGCCGGGTTCACCGTACCCGGCGCACAACCGTGTCGGACGGGGTTGATCGGCGCGATACAGGCCGTAGAGTGACGGGCACTGCCCAGCCGACCCCTATAGCCCGAGTTGGACTTGATGAACCACACGAAGAACGCGCGTCGCCTCGCCGCGGCGTTGGCCGTGCCCGTCCTGCTGCTGACCGCCTCGGCGTGCGGGTCCGACGACGGCGGCTCGTCCGACGCCAAGGTGACGGTGGAGGGGAAGTTCGGCGAGAAGCCCGAGATCTCCGTGCCGAAGGACACCAAGCCGGCGGACAAGCTCGTCGTCAAGACCCTGACGGAGGGGACGGGCGCGAAGGCCGAGAAGGGCTCGTTCGTCCGGCTCGACTTCGCCGGGCAGACGATGAAGGACAACAAGCCGCTGGGCGGTACCTGGGCGACCCAGGACAAGTCGGGCAGCAAGGGTCCGCGCCGTCAGATGGTCCAGCAGCTCGGTCAGCCCAGCCAGGAGATGCCCGCCAAGGTGCTGGACGCCGTGATCGGCCAGAAGGCCGGCTCCCGCATCGAGGTCGAGGGCACGGCGAAGGCGCTGATCGGCGACCAGCTCAACCCGCAGGCGGGCGTCAAGCCCGAGGACGGCCTGGTGTGGGTCATCGACATCGTCGGCGCCCAGAAGGTCGACCCCAAGGCCGAGGTCAAGGGTGAGCAGGCCAAGCCGGAGGAGGGCATGCCGGAGGTCAAGGCCAACGCCCAGAAGGCCGCGGACATCACCATTCCCAAGGACACCAAGCCGCCGACGGATCTCAAGGACCAGGTCCTGATCAAGGGCAGCGGCCCGGAGATCAAGGCCGGCGACGGTCTGATCGCCCAGTACACGGGTGTGAAGTGGGAGGACGGCAAGAAGTTCGACTCCTCCTGGGACCACTCCGGGGCCACCGCGTTCCAGATCGGCACCGGCTCGGTCGTCCAGGGCTGGGACAAGGGCCTGGTCGGCAAGCACGTGGGGGACCGGGTGGAGCTGGTGATCCCGCCGAAGTTCGGTTACGGGGGCCAGCCGGGCAGCGAGCTGGACAAGAACACCCTGGTCTTCGTCGTGGACATCGTGGGCAAGGTCTGATCCGCTGATCGGGATCTGCCAGAATTGCACGGTTGTCCACAGGATTGATTCGTAGGAGCACGTTCGTGAACATCGAGAAGCCCGAGATCGACTTCCCCGAAGGCCCCGTTCCGACCGATCTCGAGATCACCGAGATCTGGGAGGGCGACGGCCCCGTGGCCAAGGCCGGCGACTTCGTCAAGGTCCACTACGTGGGCGTGGCCTTCTCCACCGGTGAGGAGTTCGACGCGAGCTGGAACCGCGGCAACCCGCTGGAGTTCAAGCTCGGCGCCGGCCAGGTCATCCAGGGCTGGGACCAGGGCATCCAGGGCATGAAGGTCGGTGGCCGCCGCAAGCTGGTCATCCCCGCCCACCTCGCCTACGGCGAGCGTGGCGCCGGCGGCGGTGTCATCGCCCCGGGCGAGACGCTGATCTTCGTTTGTGACCTGATGGGCGTCTGAGACACCCCGAACGAAGGCCGAGGGCCCGTGCCAGCCTGGCGCGGGCCCTCGGCTTTTGTCGTACGAGCCGTGAGCGGTACGGTCAACGGTTGAGAGCACAAGTAGAGAGGGCGTCGATGGCGATTGCCAAGGCCGAGCGGCTGATGAACCTGGCGTTGTGCCTGCTGGGCACGCGCCGCCCGCTCAGCAAGGGGGAGTTGCGGGCTTCGATCGAGGCGTATATCGAAGCGGCCCCGGTCGGCGAGTCCGGGAACGACGACGCCTTCAACCGGATGTTCGAGCGTGACAAGGACGACCTCCGCGAGCTCGGCCTGATCATCGAGACCGTCGAGGGCCTCGACGGCGAGACCGGCTACCAGGCCCGCCGCGACAGCAACCGCCTCCCCGCGATCACCCTCGACGTCGAGGAGGCCGCCGCCCTGGGGCTGGCCGCCAAGGTCTGGCAGCAGGCCCGGCTGGCCGGCGCGGCCAGCGGCGCGCTGCAGAAGCTGCGGGCCGCCGGGATGCCGCTGGCCGAGGACGGCTCCCTCAGCGTCCTCGAGACCCGCATCCCCGCGCACGAGGCCGCCTTCGAGCCCCTGATGCTGGCCGCCCGCGACCGCCGCCCCGTGGTCTTCGACTACCGCAAGGCCAACGCGGTCCACCCCGAGCAGCGCCGCGTCGAGCCCTGGGCCCTGGAGTTCTGCCGCGGCCACTGGTACCTGGCCGGCTGGGACCGCGACCGCCAGGCCGAGCGCGTCTTCCGCCTCTCCCGCATCACCGGCAAGGTCCGCTCCCGGTCCCTGCCCTTCACCGCGCCCGTGCCCGACCACGTCACGGTCCGCACGACCGTGGAGAGCTGGGCGGGGGAGACGGCCACCGGCACGGCCCGGATCAAGGTGCGGGCGGGCCACGGCTACCCGCTGCGGGCCCGCGCCGGCGTCACCCGCGACCTCGGCGACGGCTGGGACGAGCTGGAGATCCCCTCCGGGCACGGGCTGGACGCCTGGCTGGTGGAGTTCGGACCCGACGTGATCGTGCTGGAACCCGCCGAACTGCGGGCCGATGTGATCGACCGGCTGCGTGCCGTGGCCAAGGGCTGAGAGGAACGGGAGCGACTTCTGATGGCAGCCAACGCCATTGACCAGACCCGGCGGATGCTGTCGCTGGTCACCTACCTGCGCGAACGGCCCGGTGCCCGGGTCGCCGACGTCGCCCGCGCCTTCGGCATCACCGAGGACGAGCTGATCGGCGACCTCGACGTGCTGCCCATGTGCGGCACCAGCTTCCGCGGCGGCGACCTGCTCGACATCGACACCGACGGCGACCGCATCTGGTGGCACAACCCCGACGCCTCCGGCACCAGCACCGGCGAACCGCTGCGCCTGGCCGCCGACGAGGCCACCGCGCTGCTGGTCGCGGCCCGGGCCGTGGCCACCCTGCCCGGCCTGCGCGAGAGCGACCGGCAGGCGCTGCTGCGCGCCACCGCCAAGATCGAGGCCGCGGCCGGCGAGGCGGCGGGCGCCAGCTCCCGGTTGTCGGTCCGCTTCGAGTCCGAGGGCGGGGTCTTCGCCGACGTCGACCGGGCGATCTCCGAGCGCCGCCGCGTCTGGCTGCGCTACTACTCGCCCGCGCGCGACGAGCTCACCGAGCGCGAGGTCGACCCGATCCGGCTGTTCGCCGTGGGCCACACCTATATGGAGGCGTGGTGCCGGCTGTCCGAGGCGCGGCGCACCTTCCGCCTCGACCGGGTGGCCGAAATCCGGCTGCTCGACGAGCCCTCCGACCCCCCGCCGGTCGAGCTGCGCGACCTGTCCGAGGGCCTGGTCCAGCCCGCCGCCGAGGACCCCGAGGTGGTCATCGAGGTCGGCCCCGGCGGCCGCTGGGTCGCCGAGTACTACCCCCACGACAGCGCCGAGGAGCTGCCCGAGGGCGGCCTGCGGATCACGCTGCGCACCCCCGACCCCGCCTCGCTGCGCCGCCTGGCGCTGCGGCTGGGCCGGGACGGGCGGATCGTCTCCCCGCCCGAGCTGTCCGGCAGCGCGCGGGAGGCGGCACGCGAGGCCCTTGCGGCGTACGGCGAGTGAAGGGGAACGTGAGGGTGGACGGCGCAGGGGACGTCATGGACGCGAGGACGTCGGTGGCCGCGGTCTTCAAGGCCGCGTGCCCCGACTGCCGGGGCAGCTTCGAGCTGGCGGCCGGCGCGCTGCGGCTGGCGATCGGCGCCAGCGACCGCACCACCTTCTACTCCTTCACCTGCCCCGACTGCGGCTCCGCGGTCCGCAAGCCGGCCGGCGAGCGGATCGTCGAGCTGCTCACCGACGGCGGCGTGCGCACCCTGCGGCTGCACATCACCGCCTGACCCCACCGCCCCACCCCACCTCGTCCGACCAGCGAGATCCGGCCAAGTGTTCCCCCGGCCGGTCCTCGCCCCCCGATAGGCTCGTCCCCATGTTCTGGCCCATGCTCGCCATCGCCCTCGGCTTCTGCGGCATCGCCGTCCTCGCGGTCCTCGCCGCGCGCGTCTTCGCCGAGGTGCGGCGGCTCTCCCGGCAGGTCTCGGAGGCCTCGCACCGGATCACCCGGGCGGCCGAGGACCTGGAGCGGGCCGCGTCCCCGCTGGCGGCACAGACCGCCCGTACGCTGCGCGAAGGCCGCTGAACGCCGCATACGGGGGCTCTCCTGCGGTTTCGGGGCGGACGGTACGCTGGTCGAGGTGGCCCTGTTGACGAGGCGGAGGGTCGCGACTGGGAGTATGCACAGGGATTGCCGAGCGTTTACCCCTGCGCGTTACGATCGCTGCCGTACGGCTGATGGACATATGTCCGGTCAGCCGGCCGGTCCCACACCCATCCCGCTTCGGTGAGAAGGTAAACCCTTATGTTCGGACGGCTCGGAGCCCCGGAGCTCATCCTCATCGTCGTCGTTCTCTTCCTGCTGTTCGGTGCGAAGAAGCTTCCGGACATGGCGCGCTCCCTCGGCAAGTCCGCCCGCATCCTCAAGAGCGAGGCGAAGGCCATGAAGTCCGAGGGCCAGGACACCGCCGCCGCCCCGGCCGACCCGCCCGCCGCCGAGCAGGCCCCTCGTACGATCAAGGCCGCGCCCGGCGACGTGACCTCCCGCCCGGTCGGCGAGCCGAGCGACCGTACGACCCAGCGCTGACCCCCGGACAGACCTCAGACGGCCGCCGTGTTCGGGCGACCGTCTGCCGCACGAGAATAGGGACGTGGGTTGCCGAAGTCCGCCCGCAAGAAGGAGAAGGACCCCGAGGGGCGGATGCCGCTCGCGGAGCACCTGCGTGAGCTGCGCAACCGGCTGGCGAAGTCCGTCCTCGCCGTCGTGCTCGTCGCCGTGGTGGCGGCCTTCTCCTACAAGGACATCATCGAGGTCTTCAAGCACCCGATCCAGGAAGCGATCGGCTGCAAGATCTCCTTCGCGGAGCTCGCGAACAAGGACAGCCGCCAGCAGTGCGCCAACATCACCATGTCCGGCCTGGTCGGACCGTTCACCCTGATGGTGAAGGTCTCGCTGGTCTCCGGCCTGGTGCTGGCGAGCCCGGTGTGGCTCTACCAGCTGTGGGCGTTCCTCGCGCCGGGGCTGCACAAGACCGAGAAGAAGTACGCCCTGGGCTTCGTCGCCGCGGGCGTGCCGCTCTTCGCGGCGGGCGGGTTCTTCGCCTACAAGGTCCTGCCCTCCGCGGCCAAGGTCCTCATCGAGTTCACCCCGGGCGGCGTCGACAACCTGCTGCCGCTCGATGAGCTCATCGACCTCGTCACCCGCCTCGTGGTCGTCTTCGGCCTCTCCTTCGAGCTGCCGCTGCTGCTGATGATGCTCAACTTCGGCGGAGTGCTCACCGGCCGCCGCATGCTGGGCTGGTGGCGCGGCATGATCATGGGCGTCACGATCTTCTCCGCCGTGGCCACCCCGACCGTCGACCCGTTCTCGATGTTCCTGCTGGCCGGCCCGATCATCGTGCTGTACTTCATCGCGGTGGGCATCGCGCTGCTGAACGACAAGCGCAAGCGCGAGGCCAACCCCGACCAGCTGCTCTCCGACGACGAGGCCGCCCCGCTCGACCTCACCCCGCAGCCCATCGGCGACTCCGAGCCGCTGCCCCCGCTGACCGAGCAGTCCGCCGGCCACAGTAAGGGCTACGACGACGTGACGTGACCGGGCGCGCCCGACGCACCCGGACCCGACCCGCGAAGGGGCGGCCGCTGATCCCAGCGGCCGCCCCTTCGTCGTACCCCGCCCCTGCCGACCGGTAGTGTCCCCGGGTGACCAGCGACATCACGTTATTCGTCAACCCCACGGCCGGCCGGGGCCGCGGCGCCCGGGCGGCCGCGCCCGCCGCCCGCGTGCTGCGGGACGCCGGATTCCACGTCCGTACGGTCGTGGGCGCCGACGGCCCGGACGCGCTGCGGCGCGCCCGCGAGGCCGTCGCGGGAGGCACCGGGGCGCTCATAGCCGTCGGCGGCGACGGCATGACCTCGCTGGCCCTGAACGCCGTCGCCGGCACCCCCACCCCCCTCGGCGTGGTGGCCGTCGGCACCGGCAACGACTTCGCCCGCGCCGCCGGACTGCCCGTCCGCGACCCCGTCGCCGCCGCCACGGTGGTCGCCGCCTCCCTCAAGGGCGACGGCGGCCGGGCCGTCGACCTCGGCAGGGTCGGGGAGCGGTGGTTCGGCACCGTCCTCGCCTCCGGCTTCGACTCACGGGTCAACGACCGCGGCAACCGCATGCGCTTCCCCACCGGGCGACTGCGCTACGACGCGGCCCTGCTCGCCGAGCTGGCCGCGCTGCGCCCCATCCCCTACCGGCTGCGCCTCGACGACGGCCCCGAGCAGCACATCCGGGCCACCCTCGTCGCGGTCGGCAACGGACGCTCCTACGGCGGCGGCATGCGCATCTGCGCGGGCGCCCGCCTCGACGACGGCCTCTTCGACGTCACCGTCGTCGGCCCCTGCCGCCGCTCCACCCTGCTCACCGTCTTCCCGAAGGTCTACCGCGGCACCCACCTGAGCCACCCCACGGTGACCACCCACCGGGCCGCGAAGGTGACCCTGGAGGCGGACGGCGTCACCGGCTACGCCGACGGGGAACCCCTCGGCCCGCTGCCGCTCACCGCCGAGACCGTGCCCGCCGCCGTGCGGCTCCTGGGAGCTCGATAAAGATCGGGTGGCTGTCGGAGGTCCCCGGTAGGCTCGTAGACAAGATGACCGACGACATGTCCCCTGCTGAGCGCTACGCCCTGGCACGGCAGCGCGCCGCGGAGCAGGCCACCGCGCTCGCCCCCTTCCGCGAGATGTACGAATTCGAGCTTGACCCCTTCCAGATAGAGGCCTGCAAGGCCCTGGAAGCCGGGAAGGGAGTGCTGGTCGCGGCACCGACCGGCTCCGGAAAGACCATCGTGGGCGAGTTCGCCGTCCACCTGGCCCTCACCCAGGGCCGCAAGTGCTTCTACACCACGCCGATCAAGGCCCTGTCCAACCAGAAGTACAACGACCTGGTCCGGCGCTACGGCGCCGCCAAGGTCGGCCTCCTGACCGGCGACAACAGCGTCAACGCCGACGCCCCCGTGCTGGTGATGACCACCGAGGTCCTGCGCAACATGCTCTACGCGGGCTCGCAGGCGCTCATAGGCCTCGGCCACGTGGTCATGGACGAGGTGCACTACCTCTCCGACCGCTTCCGCGGCGCTGTCTGGGAAGAGGTGATCATCCACCTCCCCGAGTCGGTGACGCTGGTCTCCCTGTCGGCCACCGTCTCCAACGCCGAGGAGTTCGGCGACTGGCTGGACACCGTCCGCGGCGACACCGAGGTGATCGTCGCCGAGGAGCGCCCCGTCCCGCTGTGGCAGCACGTGCTGGCCGGCCGGCGGATGTACGACCTCTTCGAGGAGGAGACCGACCACGGCGGCCGCGGCGCCGCCCGCCGCGAGGTCAACCCCGACCTGCTGCGCATGGCCCGCATGGAGAACAGCCGCGTCTACAACCCCCGCGAGCGCCGCCGCGGCAAGATGGTGCGCGAGGCCGACCGCGAGCGCGAGCGCCGCCAGCGCAGCCGGATCTGGACCCCCGGCCGCCCCGAGGTCATCGAGCGCCTGGACGCCGAGGGCCTGCTGCCCGCCATCACCTTCATCTTCAGCCGCGCCGGCTGCGAGGCCGCCGTCCAGCAGTGCCTCTACGCCGGCCTGCGGCTCAACGACGACGCGGCCCGCGCCCGGGTCCGCGAGATCGTCGAGGAGCGCTGCGCCCCCATCCCCGACGAGGACCTGCACGTCCTGGGCTACTTCGAATGGCTCGAGGGGCTCGAGCGGGGCATCGCCGCCCACCACGCGGGCATGCTGCCGACCTTCAAGGAGGTCGTCGAGGAGCTCTTCGTCAAGGGCCTGGTCAAGGCCGTCTTCGCCACCGAGACCCTGGCCCTGGGCATCAACATGCCCGCCCGCACCGTGGTCCTGGAGAAGCTCGTCAAGTGGAACGGCGAGCAGCACGCCGACATCACCCCCGGCGAGTACACCCAGCTCACCGGCCGCGCCGGCCGCCGCGGCATCGACGTCGAGGGCCACGCGGTGGTCCTGTGGCAGCGCGCCATGGACCCCGCCGCGCTGGCCGGCCTGGCCGGCACGCGCACGTACCCGCTGCGCTCCAGCTTCAAGCCGTCGTACAACATGGCGGTCAACCTGGTCTCGCAGTTCGGCCGGCACCGCTCGCGCGAGCTGCTGGAGACCTCCTTCGCCCAGTTCCAGGCGGACAAGTCGGTCGTCGGCATCTCGCGTCAGGTGCAGAAGAACGAGGAGGGCCTCGCCGGGTACCGCGAGGCCATCGAGTGCCACCTCGGCGACTTCGAGGAGTACGCCCGCCTGCGCCGCGACCTGAAGGACCGTGAGACCGAGCTGGCCAAGCAGGGCGCGGTCCAGCGGCGGGCCGCCGCGTCCGCCGCGCTGGAGCGGCTCAAGCCGGGCGACGTCATCCACGTCCCCACCGGCAAGTACGCGGGCCTCGCGCTCGTGCTCGACCCGGGCGTGGCCCCCGCCCGCACCGACCGCCACCGCGGCTACGACCACCACGAGGGCCCGCGCCCGCTCGTCCTGACCGCCGAGCGGCAGGTCAAGCGGCTCGCCTCGATCGACTTCCCGGTGCCGGTCGAGCCGCTGGAGCGGATGCGCATCCCCAGGTCCTTCAACCCGCGCAGCCCGCAGTCCCGCCGCGACCTCGCCTCCGCGCTGCGCACCAAGGCCGGCCACCTCGACCCCGGCCGGCAGCGCAGGTCCCGCGGCGCGGCCGCCGACGACACCGAGATCGCCCGGCTGCGCACCGCCCTCCGCGCGCACCCCTGCCACGGCTGCGACGAGCGCGAGGACCACGCCCGCTGGGCCGAGCGCTACCACCGCCTGCAGCGCGACACCCGGCAGCTCGAGCGGCGCATCGAGGGCCGGACGAACACCATCGCCCGGACCTTCGACCGCATCTGCGCGCTGCTGACCGAGCTGGGCTATCTCCACGGCGACGAGGTCACGGAGAACGGCCGCCGCCTGGCCCGGCTCTACGGCGAGCTGGACCTGCTGGCCTCCGAGTGCCTGCGCGACGGCGTCTGGGACGGCCTGAAGCCGGCCGAGCTCGCGGCGTGCGCCTCGGCGCTGGTCTACGAGGCCCGCGCCGCCGACGACGCGGCCCCGCCGAAGCTGCCCTCGGGCGCGGCGCAGGACGCCCTCGGCGAGATGGTCCGCATCTGGGGCCGGCTCGACGCCCTGGAGGAGCAGCACAAGATCAACCAGACGGAGGGCGTCGGCCAGCGCGAGCCGGACCTCGGCTTCGCCTGGCCCGCCTACCGCTGGGCCCTGGGCCACGGCCTGGACGAGGTGCTGCGGGAGATCGACATGCCGGCCGGCGACTTCGTGCGCTGGACGAAGCAGCTGATCGACGTCCTCGGCCAGATCGCGGCGGCGGCCCCGCCCGGCAGCCCGGTCGCGCGCAACGCGCGCAAGGCCGTCGAAGGACTGCTGCGCGGCGTCGTGGCGTACTCGTCGGTGGGCTGATCCCCCCCCGGGACGGGCCGGTTCCCACCGGCCCGTCCCGGGTCCTACGCGTCCGCCGGGCGCGAGCGCGTCAGTCCCAGCAGGTCACGCGCCGGCCCCACCGGCCGGTGGCCCGTCGGCCACACCGCCCGCAGCGCACGCCGCAGGGGGACGTCCGCCACCGGGATCTCCACCAGGCGCCGCCCTGCCAGCTCCTCGCCGATCGCGAGTTCGCTGATGACCGAGGGGCCCGCCCCGCTGACCACCGCGGCCTTCGCCGCCGTCGTCGAGGCCAGTTCCAGCAGCGGCTCGGCCGCCGCGAGCCCGCCGTGCGCGGCCAGCGCCGCGTCCAGGACCTGGCGCGTCCCCGACCCCCGCTCCCGCAGGATCAGGGGCGTCGCCGCCAGCTCTCCCGCGCTCAGCGGCGCCCGGCGGCGCGCCCAGGGGTGCTGCGGGGCGGTGACCACGACGAGCCGGTCGTGGCCGATCACCGTGCCGTCCAGGCCGGGCGGCACGTCCAGCCCCTCGACGAACCCGAGGTCCGCCTCCCCGGCGAGCAGCCGCGCGGCGACGGCGGTGGAGTTGCCGGCGAGCAGCGAGACGGCCGTGTCCGGCCGCTGCGTGCGCAGCGCGACCAGCCATCCCGGCAGCAGGTACTCGGCGATGGTCATGCTGGCGGCGACCCGCAGGCGCGCGTCGCGCCGCCCCCGCAGCGCCTGCGCGCCCGCGTCGAAGGCCTCGGCCGCCTCCACGATCCGCCGCGCCCAGTCCGTGACGAGCACGCCGGCGTCCGTCAGCCGCGAACCGCGCGGCGAGCGCTCCACCAGCGCGACCCCGAGCTGACGCTCCATGCCGCGCAGCCGGCCGCTCGCGGCGGGCTGGGTGATCCCCAGCTCCTTCGCCGCCCGCCCCAGGCTGCCCAGCCGGGCCACGGCGAGCAGCAGCTCGAGCGCCCCGAGGTCGGGCACCCGGTGCGCCAGCGGCACCCGGAACGGCTCCTGAGTCATCAGTCCAGCTTATGTCCTCATAGCCACATCGTCCCTGGTGAGGGCCTCGCCCCGGGGAGAGGGTGGAACCATGAGCACGCACAGCCACCCCACACCCCTGCGCCACCTCGGCCCCAACTGGTACGCCACCGTCATGGGCACCGCCATCGTCGCGTCCGCCGGGGCCGCCCTGCCCGTCCACGCGCCGGGCCTGCGCGGGGCGTACGAGGCGGTGTGGGCGCTGGCCGTGCTGCTCCTGCTCACCCTCCTCGCCGCCCGCGCCGCCCACTGGGGCCGCCACCCCGACCAGGCCCGGCGGCACCTCGGCGACCCGGCCGTCGCGCCCTTCTACGGCTGCCTGGCGATGGCCGTGCTCGCCGTCGGCGGGTCCACGCTCTCCGTGGGTTCCGGGGTCGTCGGCGAGCGCGCGGCCGTGGCCGCCGACGCCGTGCTGTGGGTGGCCGGCACCGGCATCGGGCTCGCCGCGGCGGCGGCCATCCCGTATCTGATGGTCACCCGCCACCGGATAGCGCCGGGCGACGCCTCCCCCGTATGGCTGCTGCCCGTCGTCGCGCCGATGGTCTCCGCCGCGCTCGGCCCCGCGCTCGTGCCGCACCTGCCGGCCGGGCAGTGGCGGGAGGCGATGCTCCTGGGGTGCTACGCGCTGTTCGGCGCGAGCCTGCTGGCGACGCTCGTCATCCTGCCCGCCGTCGTCGCGCGCCTGATCCACCACGGGCCGCTGCCGCTCGCGCTGACCCCCACGCTCTTCCTCGTCCTCGGCCCGCTGGGCCAGTCCACGACGGCCGTGGGCAACCTCGCCGACGTCGCACCGGGAGCGGTCGCGGCCCCCTACGCCGACGCCCTGGCCGGCTTCGCGGTCCTCTACGGCGTGCCCGTCATGGGCTTCGCCCTGCTGTGGCTGGTCCTGGCGGCGGCCATGACCCTCCGTGCCGTCCGCGGCGGCATGGGCTTCGCGATGACCTGGTGGGCCTTCACCTTCCCCGTCGGCACCTGCGTCACGGGCGCCGCCGGCCTCGCCCGGCACACCGGGCTGACCGCCCTGACCTGGGTGGCGGTCGGGCTGTACGCCCTGCTGGTGACGGCGTGGGCCCTCGCGGCGGCCCGCACGGCGGCCGGGCTGGTCAGCGGCCGGCTGCTCGCAGCGCCGCGCCCAGCACCGCCGGCGCCCGCACGAGCGATGGCCCGTACCACGTGAGATGACGCCCGCTGACGAGCGCGGACGGCAGGCCGGGGAAGGACTCCGGCCCGTCGTCCGCGCCGAAGCGGTAGGGCTCGTCGGGCAGCACGACCAGCTCGGCGCCGCAGGAGTTGAGCTCCTCGAGCGGGATGCGCGGGTAGCGCTCGCCGTGCCCGGCGTGGACGTTGGCCACCCCGAGGCGGGCGAGGACGTCGCCGGCGAAGGTGTCCCGGCCCAGCACCATCCAGGGCCTGCGCCACACGGGCACGACGGCCCGCGTCAGGGGCCCCTCCGCCCGTACGTCGCGCCACGCGTCGCGCGCGTCGTCGAGCCAGCCGGGACGGGCCAGCCGGCAGCCGCGCACCAGGACGCGCTCCAGCTCGGCGAACGCCTGCTCGAGCGTGCGGACTTCGGTGACCAGGACGTTCAGCCCGGCCGCCCGCAGGGCGCCGAGGTCGGGGGCGCGGTTCTCCTCCTCGTTGGCGACGACGAGGTCGGGGGCCAGGGCCACGATCCGTGCCACGTCGGGGTTCTTGGTGCCCCTGACGCGGACGACGTCGAGGTCCGCGGGGTGTTCGCACCAGTCGGTGGCCCCGACCAGCAGCTCCGGCGCCGTGGCGGCCACGGCCTCGGTCAGCGAGGGGACCAGGGAGACGACGCGGCGTACGGCGGGGCGAACCCTGGACGCGGGAGACGTCGGGGTCGTGGGGGTCACCGCCCCACCGTACGCCTGTTCGTCAGTTGCCGGCAGGCGCCATCCTGTCGGCGTAGCCCGGGTGGGCGTCGAGCCAGCGGCGGGCGGACTCCTTCTCCTTGCCCTTGCCGCCGCTCTGGATCTCCGCCTCGAGCGAGGAGAGGTCCTTCTCGGTCATACGGAAGCTCTTCATCCACTCCGCGACGCGCGGGAAGTCCTGGGCGAAGTCCTTCTTGCCCACCGCGTGGATCTCCTCGCCCTTGCCCCAGGCGCCCTTGGGGTCCTTGAGCTTCTTCAGGTCGTGGGTGCCGTACGCCCAGTGCGGCGACCAGAGCGTGGTGACGATGGGTTCCTTCTTCTTGATGGCCCGGTCGAGGTCGGCGAGCATCGCGGAGGTGGAGGACGAGACGACCTTGTACTCGCCGTCCAGGCCGTACTCCTTGAGCACCGTGTCGTTGAGCCGGGCCATCATGCCGGCACTGGCCTCGATACCGGTGATCTTTCCGCCGAACAGCGCGCCCTTGCCCTTGAGGTCCGCCAGGGAGTCGACGCCCTTGACGTAGGAGGGCACGGACAGCTCCAGCGAGGTGGGGCCGTACCAGGAGCCGAGGTCGGCGAGCTTGTCGCCGTAGCGGTCCATGTACTGCTTGTGGGTCGTGGGCAGCCAGGCGTCGAACTGCAGGTCCATCTGGCCCTGCGCGAGGGCGGTGTAGAGCGGTCCCGGGTCGAGCTGCTGGACGGTCGGCTTGTAGCCGCGGTCCTCGAGGACGTTCTGCCAGAGGTAGGTGGAGGCGACCGCCTCGTCCCAGGGGAAGTACCCGAGCTTGATGCTCTTGCCCTGGCCGACGTTCTGGCCGGCGGCCATGCTCTGCCGGCCGTCGTCGCCGCCGACCAGGCGCAGGCCGCCGCCGATGAGTGCGAGGACGACGATGCCGACGGTGGCCACCGCCGTGCCGGGACGGTAGCGCAGGAACGCGGGGGTGGCCCGGCGCGCCGAGGCGGCGGCCTTGGCCGAGGCCCGGCGGCCGAGCGGGGAGACCCGCCGGCCGAGCGCGCCGGTGATGCGGTCGAGGTACATGGCGAGGACGACGACCGCGAGGCCGCTCTCGACGCCGCCGCCGATGTCGACCTTGGTGACGGCGGAGTACACGGCCTCGCCGAGACCGCCGGCGCCGGCCATGCCGGCGATGACGACCATGGACAGCGCCAGCATGATCACCTGGTTGACGCCCGCCATGATGGTGGGCAGGGCCAGCGGGAGCTGGACGCGCACGAGGGTGTCGCGCGGGGTGGTGCCGAAGGCCCGGGCGGCCTCGACGAGTTCGCCGTCGACCTGGCGGATGCCGAGCTCGGTCATCCGTACGCCCGGGGGCATCGAGAAGACGATGGTGGCGATCAGGCCGGGGATGGGCCCGATGGAGAAGAACATCACGCCCGGGATCAGGTAGACGAAGGCGGGCATCGTCTGCATGACGTCCAGTACGGGCCGCAGCACCCCGCTCACCCGGCGGGAGCGTGCCGCCCAGATGCCGAGGGGGACGGCCACGAGCAGGGTGATGAGGCTGGCGACGAGGACGAGCGAGAGCGTCGCCGTCGCCTCGTCCCACAGCCCGAAGGAGTCGATCAGCGCGAGCCCGGCGAAGGCGAGCACGCCGGCGGCCAGCCCGCGCAGCCACCAGGCGAGGACGGCGAGGATGCCGGCGACGATCAGCGCGTCGGGCGCGCCGATGACGGCGTCGACGCCCTCGTACAGGCCGGTCAGCACGGTGTTGACGGCGTCGAAGAGCCAGGCGAGGTGCGTCTGCAGCCAGCCGACGGAGCTCTCCGCCCAGCCGCCGAGGTCGATGCTAGGCACGGGCGGTCACCTCCTCGGTGGTGGTGCGGGGTTGTTCGCCCAGCGCGGCCAGCAGACCCTCGCGGGTGACGACGCCGGCCGGCTCACCGTCCTCGCCGGTGACGGCGACGGGGGAGCCGCTGCGGGAGAGGGGCGCGAAGAGCTCGGCCACGGGCGTGTCGGCGTCGACGCTGGTGGCGGTGGCCGGGACGGCGGCGGACGACTCGTCCATGATCGAACCGGCGGTGAGCACGCGGGAGCGGTCGACGTCCTGGATGAAGGAGGCGACGTAGTCGTCGGCGGGCCGCACGAGGATGTCCTCGGCGGTGCCGTTCTGCACGATCCGGCCGTCGCGCATGACGGCGATGCGGTCGCCCAGGCGCATGGCCTCGTTGAGGTCGTGGGTGATGAAGACGATGGTCTTCTTCAGCCGCTTCTGCAGGTCCAGCAGCTGGTCCTGCATGTCGCGCCGGATCAGCGGGTCCAGCGCGCTGAAGGACTCGTCCATCAGCAGCAGGTCGGCGTCGGTGGCCAGCGCGCGGGCGAGGCCGACGCGCTGCTGCATGCCGCCGGAGAGCTCGTCCGGCCAGGAGGTCTCCCAGCCGGCCAGGCCGGCCAGCTCCAGGGCCTCGGCCGCGCGCTCCTCGCGCTCGCGGCGCGGGACGCCGCGGACCTCGAGCCCGTAGGCGGCGTTCTCCAGCACGCTGCGGTGCGGGAAGAGGGCGAAGTGCTGGAAGACCATGCTGATGTTGCTCGAGCGCACCTCGCGCAGCTCGCGCGGGGACAGCGCGGTCAGATCGCGGCCGTCGTAGAGGACGCTGCCGGAGGTCGGCTCCAGCAGTCCGTTGAGCATGCGCAGCAGCGTGGACTTTCCGGAACCGGAGAGCCCCATCACCACGAAGATCTGGCCGGCCTCGACCTCGAACGACGCGTCGATCACCGCCGCGGTGGTGCCGTCGGCGCGCAGCTCGTCGCGGCTCGCGCCGTCCTCGAGCCGTCGGACGGCGGCTTCGGGTCGTCTGCCGAACACCTTGTACAGGTGCTCGGCCTTCAGCCTGGACACATAGACCTCTCGGGTTGAACTCGTTCCGGCCCGCCTCCCCCCAACCGGGCCGGGCCACTCCGGGCTCGCGCCTGCCCCGGGCCATTAAGGGCAAACCGAACAGTGATCCGCTTCACATCCCGGTGGGGCGCTGTCGGTGGTGTGCGGCATGATCGAGCCGTGACCCGACGCCTGATGCTCCTCGACACCGCCTCCCTGTACTTCCGCGCCTATTACGGGGTGCCGGACTCGGTGAAGGCCCCCGACGGCACGCCCGTGAACGCGGTGCGCGGCCTGCTGGACTTCATCGCCCGCCTGGTCCAGGACCACCACCCCGACGACCTGGTGGCCTGCATGGACTTCGACTGGCGGCCGCACTGGCGGGTCGAGCTGATCCCCTCGTACAAGGCGCACCGGGTGGCGGAGGAGACGGCGTCCGGCCCCGACGAGGAGGAGGTGCCGGACACCCTCTCCCCGCAGGTGCCGGTGATCGAGGCCGTGCTGGACGCGATCGGCATCGCGCGCGTGGGGGCGACGGGGTACGAGGCCGACGACGTGATCGGCACGCTGGCCGGGCGGGCGGCGGGCCCGGTGGACATCGTCACCGGCGACCGCGACCTCTACCAGCTCGTCGACGACCGGCGCGGGATCCGGGTGCTGTACCCGGTCAAGGGTGTGGGCACGCTGAACATCGTGGACGAGGCGGTCCTGCGGGAGAAGTACGGGGTGGACGGCCCGGGCTACGCCGACCTGGCGCTGCTGCGCGGCGACCCCAGCGACGGGCTGCCGGGCGTGCCCGGGGTCGGGGAGAAGACGGCCGCGAAGCTGCTGGCCTCCTTCGGCGACCTGGCCGGGATCATGGCGGCGGTCGACGACCCGGCGGCGAAGGTCACCCCGGCGCAGCGCAGGCGGCTGGACGAGGCCCGTCCCTATCTGGCGGTGGCGCCGAAGGTGGTGCGGGTCGCCTCGGACGTGCCGCTGGCGCCCTTCGACGCGGCGCTGCCGGTCGCGCCCCGCGATCCGGCCGGCCTCGAGGAGCTCTCGGCGCGCTGGGGGCTGGGCGGTTCCCTGCAGCGGCTGCTCTCCTCTCTTTCCGGCTGAGATGTTAGGTTAGGCAGGCCTAACTTATCGCGATCAGGGGATCAGGGGAGAACGCCATGGCAGACCGTCCCGTCCGTAAGAAGCCGCAGCTCACGCAGGCGCACGTGATCCGCACCGAGCGGATCGCGCCGCACATGGTGCGGGTGGTCCTCGGCGGCGAGGCCCTCGCGGACTTCGGCGCCGGCGCGTGCACCGACCACTACGTCAAGCTGCTCTTCCCGGTGCCGGGCGTGGCCTACCCCGAGCCCTTCGACATGGAGGTCATCCGCCGCGACCTGCCGCGCGACCAGTGGCCGCGCACGCGCACGTACACCGTGCGCTCCTTCGACCGCGCGGCCCGCGAGCTGGTGATCGACTTCGTCGTCCACGGCGACGAGGGCCTGGCCGGCCCCTGGGCCGCGACGGCGCGGCCGGGTGACGAGATCCGCATGCTGGGCCCCGGCGGCGCGTACGCCCCGGACCCGGCCGCCGGCTGGCACCTGCTGGCGGGCGACGAGAGCGCGCTGCCCGCGATCGCCGCGTCCCTCGAGGCGATGCCGGAGGGCGCGGTCGTGCGGGCCTTCGTCGAGATCGCCGACGAGAGCGAGGAGCAGAAGCTGGAGCTGCCCGCCGGCGTGGAGGTCACCTGGCTGCACCGCGGCGGCTCCCCGGTGGGCGAGGCCCTGGTCGCGGCCGTGCGCTCGCTGGACTTCCCGGCCGGGGACGTACAGGCCTTCGTGCACGGCGAGGCCGGGTTCGTGAAGGAGCTGCGGCGCCACCTGCGGATGGAGCGCGAGGTGCCGCGCGAGCGGCTGTCCATCTCGGGCTACTGGCGGCGCGGCCACGACGAGGACGGCTGGCAGGCCTCCAAGCGCGAGTGGAACCAGCAGGTGGAGGTGGAGCAGGAGGGCGGTACCGCGACCGCCGCCGGCTGAGACCCGAGGCGACCTGACGGACCGTCCGCCACGGCCGTTCTCGTATTCTCGCCGCATGAACCCTGCCCGGACCTCGCTGGCGGCCCTGGCCGCTGCGGCCCTCGTCCTCACGGCCGCCCCCGGCGCCGCCGCGGACCCCTCCCTGTCCGACTCCGAGAGCTCGATATCGAGCGGTGCCCCCACCCAGCGCGGCCGCGAGGTGGTCTTCACCGTGACCACCGGGCAGACCACGCTCGACGAGCACGACGGCTATCTGACCGTCGAGTCGCCGGCGTTCGCCAAGAAGCTCACGCTGCGGGCGAAACGTTTCCAGGAGGGCAAGAACGGCGAGCTCTACACCAAGGTGGCGGGCATGGTGCTGTGCGACATCGAGCCCGGCACCTACCCCGTGGAGCTCAGGGACGGCGGCGAGGACGAACCGGCGGACTCCGTCGAGCTGACGGTCGTCTCCGCGATGGACCCGGGCAACCGCGAGTTCTGCGCCGGCCCCGCCGACTACGACTCCGCCGTCGATCGGACCAGCGAGACGGCGCCGGACGAGGACGAGGAGGAGGGCGTCACCCTCGGCGAGCTCGCCGCCGTCATCGCCGGCACGGCGGCCCTGGCCGCCGCCCTCGCGGCGACGGCCACCTATCTCCTCACCCGGCGGCGCCGCGGCAAGGGGCCGGAGGGGCCGGACACGCCGGCGTGACCGCCGGACGGGTACGGCACCCGGCCCCACCCGCCCGGGTGGACCGCGCCCAAAGCCCGGACGCCGGGGCGCCGGGCCGGGAACGATGCCGGGCATGCCGGCCGACCCTCACCCCGCGCCCCGTGCCCCTCTCGTGCGGTGCAACCGCTGCCACCACCCCCTGTGGTGGGACCTGACGCCGGGGCAGCCCCGTGCTGGTACTGCTCGCCGTGCGGGCACCCGGCGGAGCGCAGGATCAACGCCGCCGCCGTCCCGCCCCCGTGCCCCCGGGGGTGTTCCTCCCCGGTCACCGAGATCCGGGACGGGGTGCGGCGGCACATCTGCCACTGACCGCCGCGGGCGTCACCGGCGCGAGGCCGCCGCCCGCACCAGCGCCTGGGCCAGGCACAGGTCGTCCCGGGCCTCGGGGTGCCACTGGACGCCCAGGGCGAAGCGCTCGCCCGGGTACTCGAGGGCCTCCACCGTGCCGTCCTCCGCGTGGGCGGTGGCCGTCAGCCCGTCGCCCAGCCGGGCCACCGCCTGGTGGTGGTGGGTGGCCACGTCGAGGGCGTCGGGCAGCAGGCGGGCGGTCAGCGTGCCCGGGACCGGCTTGACGAGGTGGCCGGTGAAGACGCCCGCCCGGGGGTTGTGGGCGTCGTGGCCCACCTCGTCCGGGAGGTGCTGCAGCAGCGTGCCGCCCGCGTGGACGTTCATCAGCTGCATGCCCCGGCAGACGCCCAGCACCGGAACGCCCTGGTCCAGCGCGGCGGCCAGCAGGGCCAGCTCCCAGCGGTCGCGTTCGGGCACGGCCGCGCCGGCGCGCGGGTGGGGCTCCTCGCCGTACAGGGCCGGGTCCAGGTCCTCGCCGCCGGCGAGCACCAGGCCGTCCAGCCGGCCGATCACGGAGGCGGCGGCCGCCGGGTCGTCCGGCGGCAGCATCACCGCCAGGCCGCCGGAGCGCTGGACGTACTCGGGGTAGGCGGCCGGTAGCAGGGCCGCGGGCAGGTCCCACGCCACCCCCCAGCGGGCCCGGGTGAGGTAGGTGGTGACGCCGATCAGGGGTGCCCCGTCGGGCCGTGACCGGGGCGGCTGTGACTGAGCGTTCAATTCCATGCTCCTTTCCTGCCTGTCGCGCCCGCGCGTCAATCGCGGGCCAGTTCCGCTTCCGCCCGGGCCAGCGCCGCGAACTCCTCCTCGGGCGCGCTCGCCACCAGGCGGTGCCGGCTGTAGAGGGCGAAGTACGCCGCGGCGACGGCGTACACGCCCAGCGCGATCAGCGCCGCCGTCACGTCCACCAGGAACGTGGCCACCAGCGCCGAGCAGGCCAGCAGGAACGCCACCGTCGAGGTCACGGTCCCGCCCGGCGTGCGGTAAGGCCGGGCCAGGCCCGGCTCGCGGCGGCGCAGCACGATGTGGGAGAGCGACATCAGCGCGTACGAGATGGTTGCGCCGAACACGGCGACGTTGAGCATCCGCGCCCCGTCGCCGCTGGCGGCGGCCAGGGCGAAGCCGAGCGTGCCCGGCACCAGCAGGCCGAGCCAGGGGGCCTTGCGCCGGCTGGTGAGGGAGAGGAAGCGGGGGAGGTAGCCGGCCCGGGAGAGGGCGAAGAGCTGGCGGGAGCCGGCGTAGATGAGGGAGAAGAAGGAGGCCACCAGGCCCGCCAGCCCCGCGTAGTTGACGATCCGGCCGAGGGTGGTGGGGTGGCCGTCCGGCTGCAGCGCGGCGACCAGCGGATTGCCCGCGTCCTTCATGGCGTCGGCCCCGCCCGCCCCGGTGGAGGCGAGGAAGGTCACCAGGGCCAGGACCAGCAGGATGCCCATCGAGGTGGCCATGGCCCTGGGCAGCGTACGCGCCGGGTCGCGGGTCTCCTCGGCGGCCAGCGGCACGCCCTCGACGCCGAGGAAGAACCACATGCCGAAGGGGAACGCCGCCCAGATGCCCAGCAGCCCGAACGGCAGCCAGGACGAGGACCCGAAGGCGTGCGGGTCGGCGGGGATGTCGTGGAGGCGGGCGGCGTCGAAGTCGGTGAAGGCCCCGACGGCGAAGACGATCAGGGCGGCCACCGCCACGCCCGTGACGACGAAGCTGAACCGCAGCGCCTCGCCGACGCCCCACAGGTGGATGCCGATGAAGAGCACGAAGCAGGCGAGGTAGACCGGCCAGGAGGAGGTGAGGCCGAACAGGTGGAGGGATTCGACGTAGTCGCCGATGAAGAGGGAGATGGCGGCGGGGGCCAGGACGTATTCGATGAGGATGGCGGTCCCGGTCAGGAAGCCGCCCCAGGGGCCGAGGGCCCGGCGCGCGAAGCCGTAACCGCCGCCCGCCGTGGGGAGGATGGCGGCGAGCTCGGCCAGGGCGAAGACCATACAGGTGTACATCAGGCCCATCAGGGCTGCGGCGACGGCGAGCCCGCCGAAACCGCCCTGGGCCAGGCCGAAGTTCCAGCCGGAGAAGTCGCCGGAGACGACGTAGGCGACGCCCAGGCCGGTGAGCAGGAGGGGACCGGCGCTGCCGCGGCGCAGGGTGCGCCGGTCGAGGTAGCCGGTGGATCCGGGGAGCCGCCGGGCGGGGCGGCGGGGGCGGTGCGCTGGGGAGTCCGTGCGATCGGCCATGAGCCGCTCCTGCCTGGAAATGCCGGGGGGCAAAGGTTTTGCGCCATACCTTTGCCCCGGCGGCGGCCGCAATGCAACCCCTGTGCGTTAAACCCGGGTTACTTCCCCCCTCCCGCGCCGGTTACGCCGGGAATCCGCACCGGTCACGCCGGGAACCCGTGCCGGTCACGCCAGGAAACCGCGCAGCAGCGCCGCCGTCCCGCAGCAGTGCTCGCGCATCACCTCGCGCGCCCCGTCCGCGTCCCGGTCCAGCACCGCCTCCACCAGCGCGGTGTGCTGCCGCTGCGAGTGCTCGAGATTGCGTACGAGCAGCGGGATGCCGTCCAGCAGGTCGTTGACGGTGGCGCGGACGGCGGCGTACTGCGCGGCCAGCGTCACCGACCCGGACAGCTCGGCCAGCGTCAGGTGCAGCAGGGTGTCCAGGCGGCGGTAGTCGGCCAGCGGCGCGTCGTGGGTGGCGGCCAGCGCGGCGCGCAGCCGCCGCGTCTGCTCGCCGGTCAGCCCGTGGGTCGCACACAGTCCGGCCGCGCCCACCTCCAGTACCTCGCGGAAGCGCAGGGTGTCCTCGACGTCCACCGCCGCGACCCGGCGCCGCACCTCCTCCTCGCTCGCCGAGCGCGTCCTGGCCAGGACGAACGTCCCGCCGTAGCGGCCACGCCGGCTCTCCACCAGCCCCTGGTCCTGCAGCACCTTCAGCACCTCGCGCAGCGTCACCCGGCTGATGTGCAGACGCTCGGCCAGTTCGCGTTCGGCGGGCAGCCGTTCGCCCTGGGGCACCAGTCCCAGCCGCACGATCTGCAGGATCTGCTCCAGCGCCTCCTCGAAGCCGTTGCCGGCCCGGACCGGCCGCAGTACCGGCGCCAGTCGGTCGTCCATCTCGTGCCCAGTCATCGTTCCCCCCTTCCCAATCAATGGTCTACGGCCCTACCTTAAGACCTCCGGCCGCACCGACAGGAGGCCCACCGTGGCAGACCGCATGCCCCCGCTCACGGTCGACGAGCTGCGCCGGCTCGTGGACACCGGGGAGATCGACACCGTCGTCCTCGCCTTCACGGACATGCAAGGACGACTCCAGGGAAAGCGGTTCGCCGCCCGGTTCTTCCTCGACGACGTCCTCGAACACGGCACCGAGGGCTGCAACTACCTTCTCGCGGTGGACGTCGACCTCAACACCGTCGACGGCTACGCGATGTCGTCCTGGGAACGCGGCTACGGCGACTTCGCCATGCGCGGCGACCTCTCCACCCTGCGCCGCACGCCCTGGAACCCCGGCACCGCCCTGATGACCGCCGACCTGGCCTGGCACGACGGCACCCCCGTCGTCGCCTCCCCGCGCCAGATCCTGCGCCGCCAGCTGGACCGGCTCGCCGAGCACGGCTGGAGCGCCTACGCGGGCACCGAGCTGGAGTTCATCGTCTTCAAGGACACCTACGAAGCCGCCTGGAACCGCGGCTACCGCGAGCTGACCCCCGCCAACCAGTACAACAGCGACTACTCCGTCCTCGGTACCGGCCGCGTCGAACCCCTGCTGCGCCGCATCCGTAACGAGATGGGCGCCGCCGGCATGACGGTGGAGTCCGCCAAGGGCGAGTGCAACCTCGGCCAGCACGAGATCGCCTTCCGCTACGACGAGGCGCTGACCACCTGCGACCAGCACGTCGTCTACAAGACCGGCGCCAAGGAGATCGCCGCCCAGGAGGGCATGGCGCTCACCTTCATGGCCAAGTACAACGAGCGCGAGGGCAACTCCTGCCACATCCACCTCTCGCTGCGCGACGAGGCAGGGCGGCCCGTGCTCGCCGACGACTCCGGCCCGTACGGCATGTCCCCGCTGATGCGGCACTTCCTCGCCGGACAGCTCGCCGCGCTGCGCGACTTCACCCTCCTCTACGCCCCCAACATCAACTCCTACAAGCGCTTCCGGCCCGGCTCCTTCGCCCCCACCGCCGTCGCCTGGGGCCCCGACAACCGCACCTGCTCCCTGCGGGTCATCGGCCACGGCCACTCCCACCGCTTCGAGAACCGGCTGCCCGGCGGCGACGTCAACCCCTACCTCGCCGTCGCCGGCATGGTCGCCGCCGGACTCTACGGCGTCGAGCACCGGCTCGAGCTGCCCGAGGCCTGCACCGGCAACGCCTACACGGGCGACGCGGCACACGTCCCCGCCACCCTGCGCGAGGCCGCCCAGCTGTGGGAGAACAGCCCGATAGCCCGCGAGGCCTTCGGCGACGACGTCGTCGAGCACTACCTGAACATGGCGCGTGTCGAGCAGGAGGCGTACGACACCGCCGTCACGGACTGGGAGCGGTTCCGCTCCTTCGAGCGGATGTAAAGGACAGCCGCCTTGGACATCGTCAACCCGGCGACCGAAGAGATCGTCGCCACCGTCCCCGACACCACCCGCGAGGACGTCGACGCCGCCGTCGCCCGCGCGGCGAAGGCCCAGACGGCATGGGCGGCCCTGCCCCCCGGCGACCGCGCCCGCCATCTGCGCCGCTTCGCCGACGCCGTCGACACCCACCTCGAGGAGCTCGCCCAGCTGGAGGTCCGCGAGGCCGGCCACCCCGTCGGCAACGCCCGCTGGGAGGCGGGCAACGCCCGTGACCTGCTGGAGTACGCGGCCGGGGGAGTCGAGCGGCTCAACGGCTCCCAGATCCCCGTGCCCGGCGGCCTCGACGTCACCTTCCACGAACCGCTCGGCGTCGTCGCCGTCATCGCCCCGTGGAACTTCCCGATGCCCATCGCCGCCTGGGGCTTCGCCCCCGCGCTCGCCGCGGGCAACGCCGTGCTCCTCAAGCCCGCCGAGACCACCCCGCTGACCGCCCTGCGGCTGGCCGGCCTGGCCCTGGAGGCCGGGCTGCCCGAGGACCTCTTCCAGGTCCTGCCGGGGGCCGGCCCGGTGGCGGGCGACGCGCTCGTCGGGCACCCGGGCGTCGCCAAGGTCGTCTTCACCGGCTCCACCGCCGTCGGCAAACAGATCATGGCCAAGTGCGCGGCGGACGTGAAGCGCGTGACCCTCGAACTCGGCGGCAAGAGCCCCAACATCGTCTTCGCCGACGCCGACGTCGAGCGCGCCGCCGCGGCCGCCCCCGGCTCCTTCCTCGACAACACCGGCCAGGACTGCTGCGCCCGCAGCCGCATCCTCGTCCAGCGCCCGGTCTACGACCGCTTCATGGAGCTCCTGGAACCGGCCGTGAAGTCCTTCGTCGTCGGCGACCCCACCGACCCGGCGACCCAAATGGGCCCGCTGATCTCCGCCGCCCACCGCGAGCGCGTACGCTCCTACGTCCCCGAGTCCGCCCCCGCCGCCATCCGCGGCGAGGTCCCGGCGGGCAAGGGGTTCTGGTACCCCGCCACCGTGCTCGAGGGCCGGCCGGAGGACCGTACCGCCGTCGAGGAGATCTTCGGCCCCGTGGCCGTCGTCATCCCCTTCGAGGACGAGGCGGAGGCGGTACGGATCGCCAACGCCACCGACTACGGCCTGGCCGGCTCCGTGTGGACCCGCGACGTCTCCCGCGCCCTGCGGGTCTCCCGGGCCGTCGCCGCCGGCAACCTCTCCGTCAACTCCCACTCCAGCGTCCGCTACTGGACGCCGTTCGGCGGCTTCAAACAGTCCGGCCTCGGCCGGGAGCTCGGCCCCGGCGCGGTGTCCGCCTTCACCGAGACCAAGAACGTCTTCATCGCCATCGACCCCGTGGAGGAGTCCAAGTGACCGACCAGAGCCCCGTCTGCCGCCGCCTCGTCGGCCGCACCGCCGTCGTCACCGGAGCCGGCAGCGGCATCGGCCTGGCCACCGCCCGCCGGCTGGCCTCCGAGGGCGCGAACGTCGTCTGTGCCGACATCGACGAGAGCGCGGGCAAGGCCGCCGCGGCCGAGACCGGCGGCCTGTTCGTCAAGGTCGACGTCACCAGCCCCGAGGAGGTCGAGGCGCTCTTCAAGACCGCCCACGACACCTACGGCTCGGTCGACATCGCCTTCAACAACGCCGGCATCTCGCCGCCCGACGACGACTCCATCCTCACCACCGGCCTCGAGGCCTGGAAGCGCGTCCAGGAGGTCAACCTCACCTCCGTCTACCTCTGCTGCAAGGCCGCGCTGCCGTACATGCAGCGGCAGGGCAAGGGCTCCATCATCAACACCGCCTCCTTCGTCGCCGTGATGGGCGCCGCCACCTCCCAGATCAGCTACACCGCCTCCAAGGGCGGCGTGCTGGCGATGTCCCGCGAGCTGGGCGTGCAGTTCGCCCGCGAGGGCATCCGCGTCAACGCGCTGTGCCCGGGGCCGGTGAACACCCCGCTGCTCAAGGAGCTCTTCGCCAAGGACCCCGAGCGCGCCGCCCGCCGCCTGGTGCACGTGCCCGTCGGCCGCTTCGCCGAGCCCGAGGAGATCGCGGCCGCCGTCGCCTTCCTCGCCAGCGACGACTCCTCCTTCGTCAACGCCGCCGAGTTCCTCGTCGACGGTGGCATCGCGGGCGCGTACGTCACCCCGCTGTAGGGTCCATGATCAAGTGCCGGGACCGGCCCGCGGCGCACGCTCCGGCGCCGGTCCCGCCGCGAGCCCTGCCCTCCTCACGCACCAAAAGAGAGCACATGCGCACCAAGTCCGCCATCGTCGTCGGCCTCGCTGCCGCCGCGGCCCTCGCCGCGTCGGTCCCGGCCCTCGCCGCCCCCGCCCACGAGGCCCCCGCCGCAACTGCCCCCAGCTCGACACGAAGCTCCCGTGGGCCGGCGACAACCGCGCCAGGCTCCAGAAGATGATCGACGAGCGCGGCACCTGTTCCGGCAAGAACGGCCCGCGCCCGGTCGCCGCGTTCGACTGGGACAACACCGTCGTCAAGAACGACATCACCGACGCCACGCTCGCCTGGGCCCTCAAGCACGACAAGATCCTGCGGCCCAGGAGCTGGAAGGACACCAGCGCCTGGCTCACCGCCGCCGCCGACAAGGCCCTGACCAAGGCCTGCGGCACCGCCGTGCCCGTCGGCCGGCCGCTGCCCACCTCGAAGAACACCGCCTGCGCCGACGAGATCTTCGAGATACGCGAGAAGTCGCAGACCATGTCCGGCGAGACGGCCTTCGCCGGCGAGTGGAACCACCGGCGCACGGTGCCCGCCTACGGCTGGATCCCGCAGCTGTTCGCCGGACACACCCCCGCCGCCCTGACCTCCTTCGCCCGCCAGGCCCGCGCCGAGCAGCTCGCCGCGCCCGTCGGTGCCAAGCAGACCGTCGGCACCCACACGATCGCCGGGTACATCCGCTACTACGACCAGCAGAAGGACCTGATCCGCACGCTCAAGGCGGCCGGCTTCGACGTCTACATCGTCTCCGCTTCCTCCGAGCCGATCGCCGAGGCCTGGTCCAGCGGCGTCGGCCTGGACCGCAAGCACACCATCGGCATCCGCAGCATCACCAAGCGCGGCCTCCTCACCCCCGCCCTCAAGGGCTGCGGCGGCGTCGAGACCGGCCGCGGTGACGCCCTGCCGTACATGGACGGCAAGCGCTGCATGATCAACCAGGAGATCTTCAAGATCAAGGGTGCCAAGGCCTGGCAGCAGCAGGACTTCAAGCACCGCATCGCCCTCGGCGCGGGCGACGCCGACACCGACGTGACGTTCGTCAACGACGCCACCGGCGCGCACGTCGCCATCAACCGCAACAAGTCCGAGCTGATGTGCCGGGCCTACGACGACGTGGACGGCCGCTGGGTGGCCAACCCGATGTTCATCGACCCGATGCCGCGCAAGTCCGGCGCCTACCCCTGCTCGACGACCGGCGCCACGGCCGAGGACGGCTCGAAGGTGCCCGTCCGGCGCGCCGACGGCTCCGTCATCGCGGACCAGGTGGACAAGGCGTTCTGAGCCGAGCGCTCACAGGAACGTCCGCCCCTCGCCCCGGTAGGTGGCGACCGTGTCGACGACGCGGTCGCCATCGACGAGGTGCAGCGCGGGGAAGCGCTCGCACAGCTCGCCGGCCTTCGCGTGCCGGAACCACACCCTGTCGCCGATCAGCAGGTCGTCCGCCGCCTGGCCCAGCAGGGGCGTCTGCACCTCGCCGGCGCCCTCCCGGGGCGAGAGCCGCAGCCCCGCCGGGAGATACGGCACCGGCAGCCGGTCCGCGCCGGCCGTGCCGGAGGCGGGGTAGCCGCCGCCGAGCACGGTCACCACGCCCACTCCCGGCCGGCGCACCACGGGCAGCGCGAACAGCGCCGCCGGGCGGGCCCGGAACGCGCTGTAGTCGTCGAACAGGCGGGGCGCGTACAGGCCCGAGCCCGCCGCGACCTCCGTCACCGCCGGCTCGGCGGCGGTGTCGTGCACGCTGCCGGTGCCGCCGCCGTTGACGAACTCCAGGTCCGCCACCTCCCGCACCGCCCGCACGGCCTCGTCCCGCAGCGCCCGCAGGTGGGTGCGGGCGGCGGACTGCATCAGGCGGACCGCACGGGCGCGCAGCGGACGGCCCGCCGGGCTGTCACCCACGCCCGCCACATGGGCCTCATAGGCCATCAAACCCACCAGTCGGAAGCCCGGTCTGCGGTCGACGGCCCGGGCCAGCTCGGCCAGCCGCCCCGGATCGCCCACCGGTGACCGTAACGCCCCGATCCGTACCCGCCCGCCGAGCAGCCACAGCGAGACGTCCAACTCCAGGCACACCCGTACCTCCTCGCGCCCTTGCCGGGCGGCGTCGATCAGCGCCAGCTGGGCCGGGTCGTCCACCGTCACCGTGACCGCGCCCGCCAGCTCGGCGTCCGACGTCAGCTCGGCGAACCCCGCACGGTCGGCCGAGGGATAGGCCAGCAGGACGTCCGCCACGCCCGAGCGCGCCAGCCACAGCGACTCGGCGAGCGTATGGCTCATCACGCCCGCGAAGCCCTCCCGCGCCAGCACCCGGTCCAACAGCGCCCGGCAGCGTACCGACTTGCTCGCCACCCGCACCGGCTTGCCCCGCGCCCGCCGCACCAGATCGGCGGCGTTGGCGTCGAACGCCCGGAGGTCGACCACCGCCAGCGGAGCCTCGAGGTGGGCGGTGGCACGGTCGTAGCGCACTCGGTCCGACGGCATGGCGCGCAGCTTGCCAGAAGGCGAATCGCGCTGGATAGGGGGAGGGCGCGGGCGAATGGCACCCGCCGTGCCACGCACCGTAAAGTGGCGCGCACGCCGGGCCCTTCGGGCCGCGGCCGATGTCCGACATGGGGCGGTTCGGCGAGCCGGGCCCGCGAGGGGGAGCGCACGTGAGCACCGAAGCGGATGCCCTCGCGCCGCCTGCCGCTCCCCTGTACCCGCCGCCGCCTCCGGGGCCGCCCCCGGCCGTCGGCGCACGGCCCGCCGCCCGCAGGAGCGCGGCCGCCGCCGTATGCCTGTTCGCCGGACTGGGCCTCATAGCCGGGGCCGCCGCCGGAAGTTGGCTCACGGGCGGCCGGCCCGACCCGCCCGCCGACCGGGCGGCGTACGAGCGCGGCGCCACCGTGTGGCGCACCGTACCCGTCGACGAGCTCTTCCCCCGCAGCGTGCACGGCGACGCGGCGGGCCCCGGCGGGGCGCGGCGCGACTGGACCCGCGTCGGCGTCGCCCCCGACGGCGACTGCCGGGGCGCCTTCGACCCCCCGCTGGCCGAGGCCCTCGCCCCCGTGGGCTGCCGGCGCCTGCTGCGCGCCACCTACGCCGACGTCACCTCCTCCAGCGTGACCACGGTCGGCCTGATGGTCACGGACACCGGCACCTCCGGCATGCGGGAGCTGCGCGAGCGGTTCGCCGCCGAACGCCTCGACGAGCGGGCCGGCCTGATGCCCCGCCCGTACGCCCCCCGGGGCACCGTCGCCGAGCGGTTCGGCGACGCCCAGCGCGCCAGCTGGCGCATCAGCGTCCTGACGGACGTCCCCGCCGTCGTCTACTCCGTGACCGGCTTCGCCGACGGCCGCACCGGCACCCCGCCCCAGCCCGCCGCCCGGGCGGTCGCCCCCGGCGCGACGACCGCGCCGGCCCAGGCGGGCCTCGGTCACGACGCGACCGCCCTCGAGGAGGAAGTGGAGCGCGTATTCCGCCGGAACGCGCACAAGCCGGGCTCCGGGAGCGGCCGATGACGGTCCGGCGGCGCCGCCCGCGCGTCCTCGCCCCGCTCGCCGCCGCCCTCGCCCTCGCCCTCGCGCTGCCGGCCGCGCCGCCCGCGCACGCCGACGCCATAAGGGCACAGGAGTGGGCGCTTCAGGCGCTGCACGCCGAGGACGCGTGGCGGACGACCAAGGGCGCGGGCGTGACCGTCGCCGTGCTCGACACCGGGGTCGACGACGGGCACCCGGACCTGCGCGGCCGGGTGCTGCCGGGTAAGGACCTGATCGGGTTCGGCGCGGCGCCGGGGGAGCGCTCCTGGGCCCGGCACGGGACCGCCATGGCCGGCATCATCGCCGGCCGGGGCCACGGCCCGGACGACGCCGACGGCGTCATGGGCGTGGCACCCGAGGCCAGGATCCTGCCCGTGCGCGTGATCCTCGAGGACGCCGACCCCGCCCGCCCCAAGGCCCGCGGGGCGCGCGGCAGCGCCCTCGCCGACGGCATCCGGTGGGCCGCGGACCACGGCGCCGACGTCATCAACCTCTCCCTCGGGGACGACAGCGACACCGCGCACCCCGAGCCGCGCGAGGACGCCGCGGTGCAGTACGCGCTGAGCAAGGGCGCCGTCGTCGTCGCGTCGGCCGGCAACGGCGGCGAGAGCGGCGACCACGTCTCCTACCCCGCCGCCTACCCCGGTGTGATCGCCGTGACGGCCGTGGACCGCTACGGGGCGCGGGCCGCGTTCTCCACCCGGCGGTGGTACGCCACCGTCAGCGGGCCGGGCGTCGACGTCGTGATCGCCGACCCCGACCGGCGCTACTACGAGGGGTGGGGGACGAGCGCGGCCGCCGCGTTCGTCTCCGGCGCCGTCGCCCTGGTCCGGGCGGCCGGCCCCGGCCTGAGCGCGGCCGAGATCCGCGCGCTGCTGGTGCGCACGGCGCAGGACGCGCCGCCCGGCGGGCGCAGCGACGACCTGGGGGCCGGGCTGGTGGACGCGGCGGCGGCGGTGGCCGCCGCCGGCCGGGGCACGCTCTCCACACGCGGCGGGGCGGCGGAGGCCCCGCGCTACTTCGGCGGAGGCCCGGGCCCCGCCCGCCGGGACGGCGCCGGCGACGCGCCGCCGACGCCGGCCCTGGCCGCGGGCGGCGCGGGAGCGGTGCTGCTCGCCGTGGCGGCGGTCCTGCGCCGGCGGCGCCCGCGCCGGGCGGCCTGAGCCCGTCCGCGGCAGTGCCGGGAGCCGGTCCCCGGCCCGGACCCGGGCCGGCCTCCGGCCCCGGACGCCCCGCGAAGGCGGCCGGCACCGCCCGATAGGCTCGCCCCGTGGCCCTGAAGAACATCCCCGATCCCGGTTTCTCCGACGACGACGGCTCCGCCGACCCGGCGCTGACCGAGGCGCTCGCCTCTTGGGCGGCCGACCGGTCCGCCGAGGGGCGGGTGCTCGCGGCCCTGCCGGGAGCACGACTGCTCGTCCCCGTCGTGGCGGTGCTCGGCGAGGTGGAGACCGGGCCCGACGGGCTCCGGCGCGAGAAGACCAGCGACATGGCCGTGCCGACGCTGCAGGCGCCGGACGGGCGGCGGGCGCTGCCCGCGTTCACCTCGACGGAGTCGCTGGCCCGCTGGCGCGCGGACGCCCGGCCCGTGGCCGTACCGCTGCACCAGGCGCTGCAGGCGGCGGCGCACGAGAAGGCGGACACCATCGTGCTCGACCTGGCCGGACCGGTGACGTACCCGCTGACCGGCCCCGCGCTGCTCGCGCTGGCCGAGGGGCGCACCAGCGCCGACCCGCTGGCCGACCCGGCCGTCGCGGACGCGCTGCGCGGCGTGCTGGCGGCCGAGCCGGGCGTGCTGCGGGCGCACCTGGCCCCGGCCCCGGAGGCGGACGGCACCCTGGTGCTGACGCTGGCTCCGCAGGCGGCGGCCGGCGAGGTCGTGGGGCGGCTGGCCCGGGCGCTGGCGGCCGACGAGGTGCTGCGGGCCCGGCTCGTGAAGGGCCTGGAGGTGGCTCTGCTGCCGGCCGGGGCGACGGTGCCGGCGGGCGCGGAGGAGCTCTTCAGCCGCTGATCTCCGCTCTTCAGCCGCTGATCTCCGAGAGGCGCCGGGGGAGAGATCGTCCGACAATTGCGTACGGACGGTCCACGAGATCCTCGGGAGGACGCCATGGACGCCCTGAAGAACGTGAAGCCGGCGTGGGAGAACCTCGACCCGGTGAAGACGAGGGCCATTTCCGCCGAGTTCCTCGGGACCCTGCTGCTGGTCTTCTTCGCCGTCGGCTGTGTCGTCCTGGCGGCCGACTACATCGGTGTGCTGGGCATCGCGCTGGCCTTCGGCTTCACTCTTCTGGCCCTCGCGTACGCCCTCGGACCGGTCTCCGGCTGCCACGTCAACCCGGCGGTGACGCTGGGGCTGCTGCTCGAGCGCCGGATCTCGCTGCACACGGCCATCGAGTACTGGATCGCCCAGGTGCTCGGCGCCATCGTCGGTTCGGCGATCCTCTTCCTGCTGGCCAAACAGGTGCCGGGGCTCAAGACCCACGGCGCCTTCGGCAGCAACGGCTTCGCCGAACGATCGGCCGTGCACCTCAACACCGGCGGTGCGTTCCTGGCGGAGGTCGTGATGACCTTCCTGCTGGTCTTCGTGGTGCTCTCGGTGACGCACCGGGTCGCCGTGGTCGGCTTCGACGGGCTGGCGATCGGCGTGGCCCTGGCGGTCGTCCACCTCATCGGCGTGCCGCTGACCGGCACGTCCGTGAACCCGGCCCGCAGCATCGGCCCGGCGCTCTTCGCGGGCGGCGGGGCGCTGTCCCAGCTGTGGCTGTTCATCATCGCCCCGCTGATCGGCGCCGCGCTCGCCGCCTGCGCACACCGGGTCACCCACCCCCTGCACTCGCCGGCCATCGTCGCGGACGACATCGCCGCCCCCGAGCGGCTGGCCGCGCGGCCGGCGGCCAACCCGCGGGGCGGCCCCGGCGGCACGGCGGACGAGCGGGGCCCGGAGGGCGGCGCGGGGACCGGCCCGGCCTGAGGCCTGCGGGGCCGGCCGCGCCGGCCGTCAGGAGGACGCGGCCGTCAGGAGCAGGCGGCCGTCAGGAGTAGACGGGCCCGGTGAACTTCTCGCCGGGCCCCTGGCCGGGCTCGTCCGGCACCACGGACGCCTCGCGGAAGGCCAGCTGCAGCGACTTCAGGCCGTCGCGCAGCGGCGCCGCGTGGAAGTTGCTGATCTCGGTGGCGCTCGCGGTGACCAGGCCGGCCAGGGCGTGGATCAGCTTCCTCGCCTCGTCCAGGTCCTTGTGCTTCTCGCCCTCCTCGGCGAGGCCCAGGTTGACCGCCGCGGCGCTCATCAGGTGCACGGCGACGGTGGTGATCACCTCGACCGCGGGGACGTCCGCGATGTCGCGCGTCATGCTGTCGAAGTCCGGTGCGCCCTCGTTGTCGGGGGTGGCCTCGGGGGTGGCGTCGCTCATCGTTGCTCTTCCGTTCTTCACGTTCTTCGTTCCGCGGCGGTGCGCCCAGCCTAGGGCCAGGGCCCCGGCGCGCTCGGGTGGGGACCTGCCCGGCTCGCTGGTATGCTGGACCACGACCGGCCGGACACCCGTGTGCCCGGCCCACAAGTGGAGGCTCCGATCTCCCACCTGACCGACCCCTGGTCGGCAGGTCTCGGGTCAGACAGGTGGCCCATCGTTCCGTACGGACGATGGGGAGCTGTCTATCGCGCCTCGCGGCTCACCGCGGCGGTGCTCCCTGAGTGTGAGGAGCCCTGCCTGTGACCCGTCCGGGGCGTTTTTTGCGTCTCGCGCGACGCGGCGGTCACACCGAAAAGACGTTACGCGGCTGTCCGCCAGGCGGCCGTGTGGTGCTACCGAGGAGGCCCCATCAGCGCCGAGCCCCGCATCAACGACCGGATCCGAGTCCCCGAGGTGCGACTTGTCGGTCCCAGTGGCGAGCAGGTCGGCATCGTGCCGCTTGCCAAGGCACTGGAGCTTGCGCAGGAGTACGACCTCGACCTGGTCGAGGTCGCGGCGAACGCCCGTCCGCCGGTCTGCAAGCTCATGGACTACGGGAAGTTCAAGTACGAGTCGGCCATGAAGGCCCGTGAGGCGCGCAAGAACCAGGCGCACACGGTCATCAAGGAGATGAAGCTCCGGCCGAAGATCGACCCGCACGACTACGACACCAAGAAGGGTCACGTCGTCCGGTTCCTCAAGCAGGGCGACAAGGTCAAGATCACGATCATGTTCCGTGGTCGCGAGCAGTCCCGGCCCGAGCTGGGCTACCGACTGCTGCAGCGCCTCGCGGAAGACGTCCAGGACCTGGGTTTCGTCGAGTCGAACCCCAAGCAGGACGGCCGCAACATGATCATGGTCCTCGGTCCGCACAAGAAGAAGACCGAGGCGATGGCCGAAGCCCGCGAGGCGCAGGCCGCCCGCAAGGCGGAGCGCCAGGGTGGATCCACCGCGGACGCCGCTGAGGAGCCCGCAGAGGCGTGATCCCGGGGCCCGTAGCGGCCCCGGCGCTCACTCCGGGGCGTCCCCGCCCCGGAACAGCAACCAACAGTTGACGCTCCCATGCGCCCTGAAACGGGCCGGGAGTGCCACCGACGAGGAGAGAACGGCGCTATGCCGAAGAACAAGACGCACAGCGGTGCCAAGAAGCGCTTCAAGGTGACCGGCTCCGGCAAGGTGCTCCGTGAGCGCGCCGGCAAGCGCCACCTGCTCGAGCACAAGTCGTCCCGCCTGACGCGTCGCCTCACCGGCAACGCCGAGATGGCCCCGGGCGACGCCGCGAAGATCAAGAAGCTTCTCGGCAAGTGACGTCCGGCGCCACCGCGCCGAACGCCCGCACCGGGACCCAATCGAATTCGGGCCGTGTGAGAACCCACCACGGCCCCGCTACAAGGAGTTAACAAGTGGCACGCGTCAAGCGCGCAGTCAACGCGCACAAGAAGCGTCGGGCGATCCTCGAGGCGGCCAGCGGTTACCGCGGCCAGCGGTCGCGTCTGTACCGCAAGGCCAAGGAGCAGGTCACCCACTCCCTGGTCTACAACTACAACGACCGCAAGAAGCGCAAGGGCGACTTCCGTCAGCTGTGGATCCAGCGCATCAACGCCGCTGCCCGCCAGAACGGCATGACCTACAACCGCCTCATCCAGGGTCTGAAGGCCGCCAACATCGAGGTGGACCGCAAGATCCTGGCCGAGCTCGCGGTCAACGACATGAACGCGTTCGCCGCGCTCGTCGAGGTCGCCCAGAAGGCGCTGCCGGCCGACGTCAACGCGCCGAAGGCTGCCGCCTGATCCAGGCGCCACCAGGCGTTGAGCGGACCCGCAGGCCCCCGCGGCCTGCGGGTCCGCTGCCTTTTGCCGCTTGATGCCGCTTGCCGCTCGCCGCGCAGTCCGCGAGGCCGTACGACCCCACCCAGTGAAGTGAGCCGCCGCCCATGGGCACCCCCGAGCTGATCTCCCCGCGTTCCCCCCGCGTCATCGCCGCACGGCGGCTGGCCAAGCGTAGTTTCCGGGTCAAGGAGCGCCGGTTCATCGCCGAGGGCCCCCAGGCCGTGCGCGAGGCGATCGAGCACCGCAGCGGCGGCGAGCCGACGCTGATCGAGCTCTTCGCGACCGTCGAGGCCGCCGAGCGGCACGCCGAGATCATCGGCGCCGCCCACGACGCCGGGGTGCGCTGCCACCTCGCCGCCGACGACGTGATCGCCGACCTGTCGCAGACCGTGACCCCGCAGGGCCTCGTCGGCGTCTGCCGCTTCCTCGACTCGTCCTTCGAGGAGATCCTGGCCGCCCGCCCCCGGCTCGTCGCCGTCCTGGCGCATGTGCGCGACCCCGGGAACGCCGGCACCGTGCTGCGGTGCGCGGACGCCGCGGGCGCGGACGCCGTCGTGCTCACCGACGCCTCGGTCGACCTCTACAACCCCAAGTCCGTACGGGCCTCCGTCGGCTCCCTCTTCCACCTGCCGGTGGCCGTGGGCGTTCCGGTGGAGCTCGCCGTGCAGGGGCTGCGGGCCGCGGGCGTGCGGATCCTGGCCGCCGACGGCGCGGGCGACCGCGACCTGGACGCCGAGCTGGACCGGGGCACCATGGGCGGGGCCACCGCCTGGGTCTTCGGCAACGAGGCCTGGGGCCTGCCGGAGGAGACCCGGGCGCTCGCCGACGCCGTGGTGCGCGTGCCCATCCACGGCAAGGCCGAGTCGCTCAACCTCGCCACGGCCGCCGCCGTGTGCCTGTACGCCTCCGCCCGTGCGCAGCGCGCGTCCGGAGGGTGCCGCTCCGTGACCTCCAGCTAGTAGGGTGGCGCTCCGGGGGCTCGGGAGGGGGTGCGGATGAGGTACGTCAGAACTTCCGGGAGCGTGGCCGGCACCTGCCCGGCCGCGTCCCCCGCGGGCTTCGGCCTGCACCCCGACGACCTGCCCGACGGCCTGGTCGTCGCCGATGCCGCCGGCCGTGTGACCTGCTTCAACTCCGCCGCCGCCCGCATCACGGGCGTCCGCGCGGGCGACGCCGTGGGCAGGCCCCTGGAGAGCGCGCTGCCCCTGGAGGACCTCGACGGCCGCCGCTGGTGGGCGCTGACCGACCCCTACGGAGGCCTCGCCACCCGCACCGGGCAGCCCGAGCGCAATCTGCTGCTGCCCGGCGGCCGCCAGGTGCTGGTCTGCGCCCGCTACGTGCGGGAGCGGCCGGGCGGCCCCGTGACGCGCGTCGTGGTCCAGCTGCGCGGCACCGAGGCGCGCCGGCGCACCGAGCGCAGCCACGCCGAGCTGATCGCCACCGTCGCCCATGAGCTGCGCTCCCCGCTGACCTCCGTCAAGGGCTTCACCGCGACGCTGCTGGGCAAGTGGGAGCGGTTCACCGACGACCAGAAGCGGCTGATGCTGGAGACCGTCGACGCCGACGCCGACCGGGTCACCCGGCTGATCGCCGAGCTGCTGGACATCTCCCGCATCGACTCCGGCCGCCTGGAGGTGCGCCGGCAGCCCCTGGACATCGCCGCCGCCGTGCACCGCCACGTCCAGGCCCACGTGCGCGCCGGGCAGAGCGAGGACCGCTTCGTGATCCGTGTCGCGAAGGAGCCGCTGCCCGCGCTCTGGGCGGATCCGGACAAGATCGACCAGGTGCTGGGCAACCTCCTGGAAAACGCGGTGCGCCACGGCGAGGGAACGGTCACCATAGAGGTGGCACCAGCAGTGATGAAGGCCCGTGCGGAGGGGACGGCGGTCACCGTGAGCGATGAGGGCCCCGGCATCCCCGAGGAGTCGATGGCCCGCGTCTTCACCCGCTTCTGGCGGGGCAGCAAGCGCGGTGGCACGGGCCTGGGTCTGTACATCGTCAAGGGCATCGTCGAGGCCCACGGCGGGACGATCACGGTGGGACGCGCCCCCCGCGGCGGCGCCCAGTTCCGATTTACCCTGCCCGTGAGCGCCCCGGCCTTCCTCACCCAGGCCTGAAGCCGCGCCCCACGGGCTCACCGGACCACATGCGCCCCTTAGACTCGACCTTTGGCACCTTTGGCATCACCTGGCCAATGTCGTCGGGCAAAAGCCGCGCAGCGAAGCGAAGCCAGCCAACTGGAAGCACGGGAAGAGATGTCGGCACCGAATAAGTCGTACGACCCTGTCGAGGTCGAGGCACTGAAACCGCAAGAGATCGAGCGCATGCGGGACGAGGCGCTCGCCGCCTTCGCCGCCGCCGCCGACCTGGAAGCCCTGCGCGAGGCGAAGGCCGCCCACATGGGCGACCGCTCCCCGCTGGCGCTGGCCAACCGCGAGATCGGCGCCCTGCCCCCGCAGGCCAAGGCCGAGGCGGGCAAGCGCGTGGGCATGGCCCGCGGTGCCGTGAACAAGGCCCTCGCCGCCCGTCAGGCGGAGCTGGAGGCCGAGCGCGACGCCCGGGTCCTGGTCGAGGAGGCGGTCGACGTCACGCTGCCCCACGACCGTGTCGCCGCCGGCGCCCGGCACCCGCTCACCACGCTCTGCGAGCGCATCGAGGACGTCTTCGTGGCCATGGGCTACGAGGTCGCCGAGGGCCCCGAGGTCGAGGCCGAGTGGTTCAACTTCGACGCCCTGAACTTCGAGCCGGACCACCCGGCCCGCGCCATGCAGGACACGTTCTTCGTCCAGGGTTCGGACAAGAAGAGCGAGTCCGGCATCGTCCTGCGCACCCACACCTCCCCGGTGCAGGTCCGCTCGATGCTGGACCGCGAGCCCCCCATCTATGTCGTCTGCCCGGGCCGCGTCTACCGCACCGACGAGCTGGACGCCACCCACACCCCGGTCTTCCACCAGGTCGAGCTCCTCGCCATCGACGAGGGCCTGACCATGGCCGACCTCAAGGGCACCATCGAGCACATGGTGCGCTCGCTGTTCGGTGAGGGCCTGACCACCCGGCTGCGGCCGAACTACTTCCCGTTCACCGAGCCCTCCGCCGAGCTGGACATGGAGTGCTACGTCTGCCGCGGCGAGTCGGTCGGCAACCCCGAGAAGGCCTGCCGGACCTGCTCCAGCGAGGGCTGGATCGAGTTGGGCGGCTGCGGCATGGTCAACCCCCGGGTGCTGGTCTCCGCGGGCATCGACCCGGAGAAGTACAGCGGATTCGCCTTCGGGTTCGGCATCGAACGGATGCTGATGTTCCGCCACAACGTCGAAGACATGCGAGACATGGTCGAGGGTGACGTGCGCTTCACCCGGCCGTTCGGGATGGAGATCTGATGCGCGCCCCGCTTTCCTGGCTGCGGGAATACGTCGACCTGCCGGCGGGCGAGACCGGCCGTGACGTACAGGCCAAGCTCATCGCCGCCGGTCTCGAGGTCGAGCGCGTCGAGCAGCTCGGCGCCGACATCAAGGGCCCCCTGGTCGTCGGCAAGGTGCTGACCATCGAGGAGCTCGAGGGCTTCCGCAAGCCGATCCGCTTCTGCACCGTCGACGTCGGCGACGCCAACGGCACCGGCGAGCCGCAGGAGATCGTCTGCGGCGCCCGGAACTTCTCCGTCGGCGACAAGGTCGTCGTGGTGCTGCCCGGCGCCGAGCTGCCCGGCGGCTTCGCCATCGCCGCCCGCAAGACCTACGGCAGGGTCTCGCACGGCATGATCTGCTCCGGCGAGGAGCTGGGCATGGGCGACGACGGCACGCACGGCATCATCGTGCTCTCGCCCGAGCACGAGGCCGGCACCGACGCCATCGAGCTGCTGCAGCTCGTCGACGAGGTCCTCGACATCGCGGTCACCCCCGACCGCGGCTACTGCCTGTCGATGCGCGGCATCGCCCGCGAGGCCGCCACCGCCTACGGCCTGCCGCTGCGCGACCCGGCCCTGCTGGACGTGCCCGCGCCCAACAGCTACGGCTACCCCGTCCAGGTCGCCGACCCCACCGGCTGCGACCGCTTCACCGCCCGCACCGTCACCGGCCTCGACGCCGAGGCGCGCTCCCCGCTCTGGCTGCAGCGCCGCCTGCAGAAGGCGGGCATGCGCCCGGTCTCGCTGGCCGTGGACATCACCAACTACGTGATGCTCGAGCTGGGCCAGCCGCTGCACGCCTACGACCGCTCCCGTGTGGACGGCACCCTCGGCGTGCGCCGCGCCCTGCCCGGCGAGAAGCTCGTCACCCTCGACGGCACCAAGCGCGTCCTGGACGCCGAGGACCTGGTCATCACCGACAACCGCGGCCCCATCGGGCTCGCCGGTGTGATGGGCGGCGCCGACACCGAGATCGTGGACCACGCGGCCGGCCAGGGCACCACCGAGGTCGTCATCGAGGCCGCGCACTTCGACCCGGTCGTCGTCGCCCGGGCCGCCCGCCGCCACAAGCTGTCCTCGGAGGCGTCCAAGCGCTTCGAGCGCGGCGTCGACCCGGAGGCCGCCTCCGCGGCCGCCCAGCGCACCGTCGACCTGCTGGTACTGCTGGCCGGCGGCACCGCCGAGGCCGGCGTCACCGAGATCGTCGCCCCCAGTGGGCCGCGCACGATCACGATGCGCGCCGACCACCCCGACCGCGTCGCGGGCGTCGAGTACGGCCGCGAGACCGTTGTGCGCCGCCTGCAGGAGGTCGGCTGCGACGTCTACGGGCAGGACGAGCTGATCGTCACCGTGCCCAGCTGGCGGCCGGACATGACCGACCCCAACGACCTCGCCGAGGAGGTCATCCGGCTCGAGGGCTACGAGAACCTCCCCGCCACCCTCCCGCAGCTGCCGGCCGGCCGGGGCCTGACCCCGCGCCAGCGCCTGCACCGCCGGGTCGGCCGGGCGCTGGCCGGCGCCGGGTACGTCGAGGCGCTCAACTACCCCTTCATCGGGGAGTGGGCCCTGGACCACCTGGGCCTGGAGGCCGACGACCCGCACCGCACCGCCGTGCGGCTGGTCAACCCGCTCTCCGACGCCGAGCCGCTGCTGCGCACCACGCTGCTGCCGGGGCTGTTCGCCGCCCTGCGCCGCAACGACAGCCGTGGCGAGCACGACCTGGCGCTCTTCGAGACCGGCCTGGTCTTCCGCCCGACCGGCGACGAGATCGCCCCGGTGCGCCTGCCCGTCGACCGCCGTCCCACCGACGAGGAGATCGCCGCGCTCGACGCCGCGCTGCCCCGGCAGCCGCGCCGCGCCGCCGTGGTCCTCGCCGGGGCCCGCGAGCGGGCCGGCTGGTGGGGCCAGGGCCGCCCGGCCACCTGGGCGGACGCCGTCGAGGCGGGCCGTTCCGTGGCCCGCGAGGCCGACGTCGAGCTGATCGTCCGCCAGGACCAGCAGGCGCCGTTCCACCCGGGCCGCTGCGCCGCGCTGCTCGCCGTCGTCGACGGCGAGGAGGTGCTCGTCGGCAACGCCGGTGAGCTCCACCCGCGCGTCACCAAGGCGTTCGGCCTGCCGGAGCGCACCTGCGCGATGGAGATCGACCTGGACCGCCTGGAGCAGGCCGGTACCGGCCCGGTCATGGCGCCGCACGTCTCCTCCTTCCCGGTGGCCACCCAGGACGTCGCGCTCGTCGTGGACGCCTCGGTCGCCGCGGCCGACGTCGAGGCCGCGCTGCGGTCCGGCGCGGGCGACCTGCTCGAGTCGCTGCGCCTGTTCGACGTCTTCACCGGCCCCCAGCTCGGTGAGGGCAAGAAGTCGCTGGCCTACGCCCTGCGCTTCCGCGCCGACGACCGCACGCTGACCGCCGACGAGGCCTCCGCGGCCCGTGACGGGGCGGTCCGGGCGGCCGTGGAGAGCACGGGCGCGGTGCTGCGCGGCGCGTAGCGCCCGCAGCGGCCGACGCGCCGTACGCACGCGCGAGGGGCGCCCCGGACTTCCGGGGCGCCCCTCGTGTTTGTCACGCATCGTCAGCGAGGCACGCTCCGAATATCACTCAATGGGGTGGAATCAGGGAGTCAGGTCGTTACTTTCGCGTGACCGCTCGCAAGAATCGAGCGCGTCATTGCTGCAATGGGGGGCCGACGGCATGATCCGTGAACGGGCGCTTCAATGGCGGCGGGCCCTGGTGGTGGCGCTGCCCGGGCTGTGGGTCCTCGGGGTCGTCTGCTGGGAGCTGCTGAGCCCCCTGGGAACCCAGTTCGTCCAGCTCCTCGCCGCCACCCCCGCGATCGCCTGCGCCGGCAGCGGACGCCGCCAGTGCGTCGTCCTGGGCGGCGCCTGCGCGCTGTTCGCCCTGGTGCCGCTGGGCTCCACCGGCCGCGCCGACGACGCCACCCGGCTCGGCACCTGCTGCGCGATCCTCGCGGTCCTCGGCGCCGCCTACCTCACCTCGGGCCGCGGCCGCCGCCTCGCCCAGGAGCTCGAGCACGTCAGGGCGGCGGCCGCCGCCGCCCAGCGCGCCCTGCTGCGGCCCCTGCCGCCCCGGCTCGAGGGCCTCGCCCTGGCCGGCGGCCATCTGTCCGCCAGCAGGGGAGCCCTCGTCGGCGGCGACCTCTACGAGGCGCTCGCCACCCCGCACGGCGTCCGCGTCGTCATGGGCGACGTCCGCGGCCACGGCCTGCCCGCCCTGGGCACCGTCGCCGCCCTGCTCGGCAGCTTCCGCGAGGCCGCCCACGACGAGCCCGAACTGCCCGGCGTCCTGCGCCGCCTGGAGCGCGCCCTGCAACGGCACCTGCGCGAGAGGGCCCGCGCCGACGCCGGGCCCGGGAGGGAACGCTGCGACGCCGAGGAGTTCGTGACCGTCCTGCTGCTGGAGGTCGGCGAGGACGGCGAGATCACGGCCCTCAACTGCGGGCACCCCTGGCCGCACCGCCTCACCGGCACCGGACACGGCGGCCCCCGCGCCGTCGCCGTCGCCCCCGGCGACCCGCTGCCGCCGCTCGGCATGTTCCCGCTGCCCGCCGAGCTGCCCCCGCTCACCCTGGACCGGCTGCGCCCGGGCGACACCCTGGTCCTGCACACCGACGGCGCCGAGGACGCCCGCGACGCCGCCGGGGCGTTCTTCCCCCTCACCGGCGTCCTCACCGAGGCCGCCCGCCGCCCGCTCCTGGCCCCCGCGGCCGTCGTCGAGCACGTCCAGGACGCCCTGCTGCGCCACACCGGCGGCCGGGTCGGCGACGACTTCGCGCTGCTGGCCCTGCGCAACGACCGCCCCCGCGTCCCCGCCGAAGCGTCCCCCCCCCCTCGCCCGCTGCGCCCGGCACTGAAGTCACCTACGGCGGTGGCTCGTTCACACCCCGTGCGAAGCAGCCTCCACTACGCTGATCCCACCGAGCGCACCGGAGGGCGGGCATGGAGCCCAACACACTGCTCGACGCCATCCTCGACGAAGCGGGAATATCCCACGCCGGCCTGGCCGCCCACATCAACGCGGCGGGCCGGGCGCGGGGGCTGGCGTTGCGTTACGAACACACCGCCGTCGCCCGCTGGCTCAAGGGCCAGCGGCCCCGCGGCCAGGTGCCGGACCTGATCTGCGAGGTCCTCGGCGAGCGGCTGCACCGCGCGCTGACCCTCGACGACATCGGCCTGGGCACCCCCGGCACCCCCCGGGCGCCGGGCACCCCGCTGTCGGGCTTCGTCGAGCGCGCCACCGCCCTGTGGCGCTCCGACGAACAGCAGCGCGAACACGTCGTCCAGGCCCCCGCCGTCACGGGCACCCCCGCCGTCATCCCGGTCTGGGAGTGGGAGAACCCTCCCGAGGACGCCGACGTCTCGCGCCGCGGGCTGACCCGCGTCTCGCCGACCGACATCGAGATGCTGCGCGCGGCCCGCGCCCACTACGAGCAGATGTACCGCAAGGCCGGGGGCGTCGCGACCCGGGCCAGGGTGGTCGGCTTCCTCAACGCCGAGACCGCGCCCCTGCTGCGCGGCAGCTACTCCGACGCCACGGGCCGTCAGCTGCACCGGGCCACCGGGGGCCTGGTGGCCGTCGCGGGCATCTGCGCGTACGACTCCGACGCCCACGGACTGGCCCAGCGCTACTTCCACCAGGCGCTGCGGCTGGCCAAGGCCAGCGGGGACCGGGGCCTGGGCGCGTATGTGATCGCCCTGCTCGTCAACCAGTCGCTCTTCATGGGGGAGTACCGCCAGGCGGTCGCGTTCGCCGAGTCCGCGCTGCGGGCCGCGGGCTCCGACCTCACCCCCGCGCTCGCCGCGGACCTCTACGCCATGCAGGCCAAGGCGTACGCGCGGCTCGGCGACGGCGCCGGGGCGCTCGGCTGCATCCGGCGGGCCGAGGCGGCCGCCGAACGCATCCACCGCGGCCAGGAGCCCGCCGAGACCGGCTACGTCCAGCCCGGCCTGGTGAACGTACAGGTGGCGGAGGCGCTGCTCAGCCTCGGCGACCTCGGACCCGCCCGTGAGCACGCGGACCGGGCCGTCGACACCCCCGCTCACGACCGGGGCCGTGTCCACCGGCTCGCCATGCTCACGCACATCGAGCTGCGTCAGGGAGACGCGGACAAGGCGGTGGCCACCGCACGGGAGATGACCGAGCAGGCGAGAGGCATGGAATCGCAGCGCTTACGGGACCGGCTCCGAGCGGTGCGCGAGCACCTGATCGAAAGTGGGTGCGCGGCCACGGCCGAGGCCGCCGAGATGATCGACGGGGCGCTGCGCGTGCCCTTGTGAGACACGTCGCCGGGACGACGCCCGGGAGGTGGCCACCTCGGCGGAAGGTGGCTTACACGTGCGCTGGAAGAATCTCAGGGAGCTGACCGTCTACGAGAACCGCTGGTTCCAGGTCAATCTCGCGGACGTCGAACTCCCCGACGGCCGTCACCTCGACCACTTCGTCATCCGGCTGCGGCCCGTCGCCGTGGCCACGGTGGTCAACGCGGCGAACGAGGTCCTGCTGCTGTGGCGGCACCGTTTCATCACCGACAACTGGGGCTGGGAGCTGGCGGCGGGCGTCGTCGAGGACGGCGAGGACATCGCCGGCGCCGCGGCCCGCGAGATGGAGGAGGAGACCGGATGGCGGCCCGGCCCGCTGCGGCACCTGATGTCCGTCGAGCCGTCCAACGGTCTCACCGACGCCCGGCACCACATCTACTGGACGGACGAGGCCGAGTACATCGGTGACCCGGAGGACGGCTTCGAGTCGGACCGCCGGGAGTGGGTGCCGCTCAAGCTGGTGCCCGACCTGATCGCCCGCGGTGAGGTGCCAGCCGCCAACATGGCGGCGGCCCTGCTGCTCCTGCACCACATCCGGCTCGGCTGACGCCTCCCGCGTCGTCGGCCGTCCCCGTGGTTCCGCGTTCATCGGCCGACCGCCTGCCAGACGGCGACCGCCAGTCCGGCGAGGCCGGTGAGCGCGGCAAGTGACGGCAGCGGCCATGTGCCGTGCTCCAGAGCCCGTACCCGCTCGGTCATCTCGGTCAGATCGCGCTCCGCCTGGTCGCTGCGCTGGGTGAGCAGGGCCAGGTGCCCGTCGATGCGGACGACGCCGACGTCGAGGCTGCGCCTGAGCTCCGCGAGCTCGGCCGCCCTGACGGCGTGCTCGGGATGGATGGTCACGGTCCGTACCCCTTCCGGAAGGTCCATGCGTGGTGACGACGATCCGAGTCAATCGCGCGGACGGGCGGGGCGGGAGCGTGTGCGGAGGGTATCCGCGGGTCACCGGCGCACACCCCGTGTGAACGCGGAACCCCCGTCGGCGGGCCGGCGGGGGCGCGGTCGGTGACCGAGGGTCAGCGCACGGGGTGCTCTCAGTAGGTGTAGAAGCCCGAGCCCGTCTTGCGGCCCAGGCGGCCGGCGTCGACCATGCGCTGCAGCAGCGGCGGGGCGGCGTACAGCGGCTCCTTGTACTCCGCGTACATGCTGTCGGCGACCGAGGCGACGGTGTCCAGGCCGATCAGGTCGGACAGCCGCAGCGGGCCCATGGGGTGGGCGCAGCCCAGCTCCATGCCGTTGTCGATGTCCTCGCGGCTGGCGATGCCGGACTCGAACATCCGGATCGCCGAGAGCAGGTAGGGGATGAGCAGGGCGTTGACCACGAAGCCCGAGCGGTCCTGGGCGCGGATGGCGTGCTTGCCCAGCACCTTGGCGACCAGCGCCTCGGCGCGCCGGATGGTCTCCTCGCCGGTGGTGAGCGCGGGGATCAGCTCGACGAGCTGCTGCACCGGGGCGGGGTTGAAGAAGTGGATGCCGATGACCTTGTCCGGGCGGGAGGTCGCCACGGCCAGCTTGACCAGCGGGATGGAGGAGGTGTTGGAGGCCAGGATCGCGTCCGGGCTGGTCATCACCTGGTCGAGGACCTTGAAGATCTCCGTCTTGACCTGCTCGTTCTCCACGACGGCCTCGATGACCAGGTCGCGGTCGGCGAACTCGCCGAGGTCGGTGGTGAAGCTCAGCCGCGCCAGGGTGGCGTCGCGCTCCGCCTCGGTGATCTTGCCGCGTTCGGCGGCCTTGCCGAGGGAGTTGGTCAGGCGGGTGCGCCCCAGCTCCAGAGCGTCACCGGTGGTCTCGGCGACCTTGACGTCCAGTCCCGCCCGGGCGCACACCTCCGCGATGCCCGCGCCCATCTGGCCGCAGCCGACCACTCCGACGCGTGCAATGCCGGCGATTGAGTCTGTCACCTCGTGCCTTTCGCTGATCTTCGTCGATTGCCGCGGGTGGTCGAAGGTCGTCCGGCTCCCGCCTTGGCAAAGACGTTACTCCGCGGTCGGCGGTGGCGAGTGGGCCGGGGCGGGCATGCTCTGCGCGAATGGTGTGACACACGAGGCATCCTCAAGCAGGGAGAATTCGCAAATGGGGCGTTTGACCAGAAGAGGGTTCGGGGTGGCCGCCGCGGGTGCGATGACGGCGATACTGGCGACGGGTGAGGCGGGCGCGCTGCCGGCGCCCGAGGACGCCGGGCGGAACCGCAAGCGGGAGTTCCGGGGCATGTGGACCGCCACGGTCGTCAACGTCGACTGGCCGTCCAGGCCCGGACTGCCGCCCGAGCGTCAACAGGCCGAGCTGACCGCGCTCCTCGACGTCGCCGTGGCCCGCCGGCTCAACGCCGTGGTCCTGCAGATCAGGCCCACCGCCGACGCCTTCTGGCCGTCCCGCTACGAGCCGTGGTCGGAGTATCTGACGGGCACTCAGGGCCGTTCGCCGGGCTGGGATCCGCTGGCCTTCGCGGTGCGCGAGGCCCACAAGCGCCGCCTGGAGCTGCACGGCTGGTTCAACCCGTACCGTGTCGCCAACCACACCGACCCCGGCCGGCTGACGCCCACCCACCCGGCCCGGGTGCACCCCGGCTGGGTGCTGCCCTACGGCGGCAAGCTCTACTACAACCCCGGCCTGCCGGAGGTCCGCCGCTTCGTCCAGGACGCCATGCTGGACGCGGTCTGGCGCTACGACCTGGACGGCGTGCACTTCGACGACTACTTCTACCCCTACCCCGTGGCCGGGCAGACTTTCGACGACACGGCGGCCTACGAGCGCTACGGCGCCGGCTTCCCCGACCGGGCGGCCTGGCGGCGCGACAACATCGACCGGCTGGTGCGGGAGATGGCCGAACGCATCAAGAGGCGCAAGAGACATGTGCGGTTCGGCATCAGCCCGTTCGCCGTCTGGCGCAACCGCGCCACCGACCCGCTGGGCTCCGACACCCGGGCCGGCGTGCAGACCTACGACGACCTCCACGCCGACACCCGCAAGTGGGTCCGCGAGGGCTGGATCGACTACATCGTCCCGCAGTGCTACTGGCACATCGGCTTCACCGTCGCCGACTACGCCAAGCTCCTGCCCTGGTGGGCGGAGACCGTACGCGGCACCGGCGTCCACCTCTACATCGGCGAGGCCCTCTACCGGGCCGGGGACCCCGCGCAGCCCGCGCCCTGGCAGGACGCCGCCGAGCTCTCCCGCCACGTCGCCCTCGGCAGGACGTATCCGGAGGTGCTCGGCAACGTCTACTTCTCCGCGCAGCACGTCGCCCGGGATCGCATCGGCGCGATGGAGCGCGTGGTGAAGGACCACTACCCCCACCGCGCGCGTCCGCCGCGCTGAGGTCCCGGCGCGGCTACTGGCCGGTGGCCTTGCGGTGGTCCACCACGGAGTCGGGCCCCGGCGACATGATGGTCTCGTGGCCGTCCTCCGCCCGGACCCGGTACGGAGGGGTGCCGTTATGGCCGAGGACCTCGACGATCTCCACGACGTGGTCCTGCTGGCCGACAGTCCTGCCGTGCACTACCAACCGGTCGCCCTTGCTCGCATGCATCGACGTGACCCTTTCGTCGCGAGAGACAGGTCCACTCGGATACTCCCAGCCTAGGGCGACCGGCGGTATAGGGCGCGCCCAGGAAACCGCCGCTCACCCCGCCGCCCGCCGCGCCGCGGCGGTCAGCGCGCGGCCCGCTGGGTCACGCCGATGCACACCAGCACGGCGAGGGCGGCCGCCGGGGCCGCCGGCGTCAGCCGTTCGCCCAGCAGCACCACCGACCACACCAGGGTGAGCAGGGGCTGGGCCAGCTGCAACTGGCTGGCCCGGGCCACGCCGATCACGGCCATGCCCCGGTACCAGATCCACAGGCCGACGAACTGCGAGCCGACCGCCACCCACAGCAGCCCGGCCACGGTGTGGGCGGTCAGCCGCACCGGCTCGGCCGACAGGGCCCACGCCGCCCCGGCGGCCGCCACCGGCAGGCACAGCACCAGGACCCAGGCGGTGACCTGCCAGCCGGGCATCTCCCGCGCGAGCCGGCCCCCTTCCGAGTAACCCGCCGCGCACACCAGCAGGGCGGCGAAGAGGTACAGGTCCTCGGTGGTCGGCGCCCCGCCGCTCTGCCACAGGGCGAAGCCCGCCACCACGGCCGCCCCGGCCACCGCCGCCGCCCAGAACAGGCGCGAGTGCCGGGCCCCGGTGCGCAGCGCCGCGTAGGCCGCCGTCGTCAGCGGCAGCAGGCCGACGACCACGGCCGCGTGGGAGGTGGTGGAGGTGCGCAGGGCGAGCGTGGTCAGCAGCGGGAACCCGACGATCGTGCCGCCGGCCACCACGAGCAGGGCGGGCCAGTGGCGGCGCGCGGGCCGGGCCACCCGCCCCGCGAGCAGGGCGGCCCCGGCGAGCAGGCCCCCCAGGACCAGCCGGCAGGTGGTCACCGACCACGGGCCCATGCCCTCCAGGGCCCAGGCGGTCGCGGGGAAGGTGAGGGAGAAGGCGGCGACTCCCAGGGCGGCGAGCATGGTGCCCGTGCCGAGCCCGGACCGGTCCGGGCGGTGATCCACCGCTATCGCGACCGGGGGAGTAGCGCTATCGTGTGCTGTCATGCACGAGCGTAACAGCGTGAGCGAGCTGGCCGGGATCCTGCGCGGAGAGCTCCACCGCTACTCTCCGGGTGAGAAGCTGCCGTCCAGCCGCTCCCTCGTCGACCGCTTCCGCGTCAGCCCCGTCACCGTCTCGCGGGCGCTCGCCGCCCTGACCGCCGAGGGCCTGGTCGTCACCCGCCCCGGCGCCGGCGCCTTCCGTGCCGAGCCCCGCCCCGCCCCCGCCCGGACCGGCGACACCTCCTGGCAGCAGGTCGCGCTGAGCGCCGAGACCGGCGACGAGGCCGTTCCCCGGTCCGTCGACGCCTCCGGCGTCGTCTCCAGCCTCGCCGTCCCGCTGCCCGGGGTCATCGAGCTCACAGGCGGCTACCTCCACCCCACGCTCCAGCCCGAACGCGCCCTGGGCGCCGCCCTCGCCCGCGCCGGGCGGCGGCCGGGCGCCTGGGAACGTCCGCCGCTGGAGGGCATGGGGGAGCTGCGGGCCTGGTTCGCCCGCGAGATCGGCGGCCCGGCCGGCCTGCTCGCCGCCTCCGACGTGCTGATCACCGCCGGCGGCCAGAGCGCCCTGACCACCGCGCTGCGCGCCCTCGCCCCGCCCGGGGCGCCCGTGCTCGTCGAGTCCCCCACCTACCCCGGCATGCTCGCCGCCGCCCGCGCCTCGGGGCTGCGTCCCGTGCCCGTCCCCGTCGACGTCCACGGCCTGCGGCCGGACCTGCTCGCCGACGCGTTCCGGGCCGTCCGCGCCCGCGTCCTGGTCTGCCAGCCGCTCTACCAGAACCCCACCGGAACGGTCCTGGCGGCCGACCGGCGGCGGGAGGTGCTGCGCGTCGCCCGCGCGGCCGGCGCCTTCGTGATCGAGGACGACTTCGCGCGCCGGCTCGCCCACGAGGACGCCCCGCCGCTGCCGCCCACCCTCGCCTCGGACGACCCCGACGGCGTCGTGGTGCACGTCTGCTCGCTGACCAAGTTCACCTCGCCCAGCCTGCGCGTGGGCGCCCTCGCCGCCCGGGGCCCGGTCCTGGAGCGGCTGCGGGCCATCCAGATCGTCGACAGCTTCTTCGTCCCCCGCCCGCTGCAGGAGGCCGCGCTCGAACTCGTCGGCTCGCCCGCCTGGTCCCGCCACCGGCGCACGGTCGCCGCCGAGCTGCGCGTCCGCCGCGAGACGCTGCTGGCCGCGCTGCGCCGGGAACTCCCCGGCCTCACGGCGGAGTACGTACCGCCCGGCGGCTTCCACGTCTGGCTGCGCCTGCCGGACGGCACCGACGAGAGCGCCCTGGCCGCCGCCGCGCTGCGCGCCGGCGTCGCCGTCACCCCGGGCCGGCCGTTCTTCTGCGCCGAGCCCCCGGCGCCGCATCTGCGGCTGTGCTTCGCGGCGGCCGCGAGCACCGCCGAACTGGAGGAGGGCGTCCGCAGGCTGCGCACCGCCTGCGAGGAGACGGCCGGCTAGGACGCGTCCGGCTCCGCCGGCCCGCTCGCGATCCGCGCCACCGCCGCGCGCAGCCAGCGGTGGGCCGGGTCGGTGTCCAGCCGCACGTGCCAGGCCATGCCCGTGGTCACCGCCGGCAGCTCCAGCGGGATCTCCCGCACGGCCAGCGGCAGCTCCTCGGCGGCCCGGGCCGCGACGGCGGCGGGCACCAGGGCCAGGACGTCGCCGCGCAGCGCGAAGAAACACGCGGTGATGTGCGTGGGAACGGTGGCCAGCACCCGGCGGGTCAGCCCGAGGGCGGCCAGGCGCTCGTCGACGACGCTGTGGAAGCGGCCCCTGCGCGAGGCGGTGATGTGCGGGATCGCGGCGAAGGCCGCGGGGGTCAGCGGCTCGTCCGCGCCCGGTGCGTCCCGGCGGCACACCGCCGCGAAGCGGTGCCGGGCCAGCTCCCGGCCGCGTACGTCCTGCGGGAGGTCCGGCAGGTGGCCGATGTCGAGGTCGACGCGGTCCCGCAGGTCCGCAGGGTCCTCGTCGCCCTCGGGCAGCCAGCGCAGCTGGACGCCGGGCGCCTCCCGCGTCACCCGCTCGGTCAGCGCGGGGCCCAGGACGACGGCGAGCCCGTCGTCCGAGCGCAGGGTGAACCGGCGCCGCACCGCCGCGATGTCCACCGGCTGCGCCGGCCGCAGCGCGGCCAGCGCCCCGGCCAGGGCCGCCTCCACCGACGGTTGCAGCTGAAGCGCCCGCGGGGTCAGGGCCAGCCCCCGCCCGGCCGGCACCAGCAGCGGGTCGTCCAGCACCCGGCGCAGCCGGCCCAGCGTGCGGCTCATCGCGGAGGGGGAGACGTTCATCCGGGTCGCGGCCCCGGTCACGCTGCCCTCGCGCAACAGGGCGTCGAGGGCCGGCAGGAGGTTCATGTCGGGCAACTGCATGAGCGCCATCGTTGCATGGGAATCAAACGTGGCTTGAATATTCGGACCTTGTGGTCAACCGTCGCGCGTTCCACGATGGGCGGGACGAGAAAGCGATGGAGCAGATGATCGATACCAAGCAGCGCAACACGGCCCTCCTGGTGGCGGGGTGCTTCTTCATGGAGAACCTGGACGGCACGATCGTGTCGACGGCCGCGGAGTCCATGGGGGAGTCCCTGGGCGTCGCTCCGACCGCGATAGGGCTGGTCGTCACCGCCTACCTGGTGACGCTGGCCGTCCTGATACCGCTCAGCGGCTGGCTGACCGCCCGCTTCGGGCCCCGGCGCGTCTTCCTGACGGCCATCGCCGTCTTCTCCCTCGCCTCGCTGGGCTGCGCGCTGAGCTCCAGCCTCGGCGAACTGGTGGCCATGCGGGTCCTGCAGGGCGCGGGCGGCGCGATGATGGTGCCGGTCGGGCGCCTGATGGTGGTCGCCCGGGCCGCCAAGCCCGACATACCCCGCCTGGTCTCCTACGTCGTCTGGCCCGCCCTGGTCGCCCCCGTGATCGCGCCGCTGCTCGGCGGCCTGCTCACCACCTACGCGAGCTGGCACTGGATGTTCCTGGTCAACCTCCCCCTGGGCGCCGCGGCCTTCGGCATCGCATGGCGCCTGATCGACGCCGCCCCGCCCGGCCCCGACGTGCCGCGCCTGGACCTGTGGGGCGTCCTGCTCACCTCGACCGGCCTCGGCGCGCTGACATGGACGGCGCACCTGCTGTCCGGCGCGGGCGAGCCCTGGCAGCCCGCGGCCGCCACCGGCGCCCTGGCCGTGCTGCTGCTCGCCGTGGCCGCGTGGCACCTGCTGCGCACGGACCGGCCGCTGATCGACCTGCGCACCCTGAAGGTGACGACCTTCCGTGCGTCGGTGTCCGGGGGCTCGCTGTTCTGGATCGTGGTCGCGGCCGTGCCCTTCCTGCTGCCGCTCCTCTTCCAGGAGGTCTTCGGCTGGAGCGCGGTGCGCTCGGGCGCCGTCGTGCTGTTCGTCTTCGTGGGCAACATCGGCATCAAGCCCGCGACCACCTACCTGCTCAACCGCTTCGGCTTCCGGCCGCTGCTGCTCGCCGCCACGCTCGGCGTCGGCGCCACGACGGCCGTCTGCGCCTTCCTCACCGCCGCGACGCCGCTCGCCCTGATCGTCGTGGTCACCGTGGTCAGCGGCGCCGCCCGCTCGCTGGGCCTGACCTGCTACCAGGTCATCGCCTTCGCCGACGTCCCGCACGAGCGCATGCGGGACGCCAACACCCTGCAGTCCACCGCCCAGCAGGCCGCCGCGGGCCTGGGCGTCGTCGCCGCCACGGTCGCCCTGCGCGCCGGCGGCCCGCTCGGCGACCTGCTGCCGGGCACCCCGTCCGCGGGCACCGCCTACGGCATCGCCTTCTGCCTGCTCGCGCTCGTCAGCCTCGGCGCCCTGGCCGGGGCCGTGCGCCTGCACCCGACGGCGGGCGACGCCGTGCGCCGCCCGGCTCCCGCCCGCGAGCCGGCGCCGGCCGGCGGCCGCTGACGTCCACCGGAACCGACGGGGGCGGCCGCGACGCGGCCGCCCCCGTCCGGCTGTGCCCGCCCGAGGTGGCCGGAATCCGACGACCCGGGCGGGAGCCCGCCGCTCGGCGGGGATCCGTTCGGCGGGAGGGCGTTCAGCAGGGGTCCGACTCGTGCTCCTCGAGCCGCTCGGAGATCGCCTCGCACGCCTCCGCGAACCGGTCGAGCAGCTCGGGCCCCAGCACGTCGGCGAACATCGCCCGGACCGAGGCCGCGTGCGTCGGCGCCGCACGGACGATGGCCGCGTAGCCCTGCTCGGTCAGCACCACCTCCGGGTACCGGGCGCCCGGCACCGCCTCCCGGCCGACCAGGCCGCGCCGCTCCATCCGGGACAGCTGGTGGGACAGCCGGCTCTTCTCCCACTGGGTGGCCCGGCCCAGGTCCGCGGCCCGCATCCGCCGTCCCGGCACCTCGGAGAGGTTCACCAGGATCTCGAAGTCCTGCGGGGACAGGTCGAACTTCCGCTGCAGCTGCCGGCCCAGATGGGTGCTCAGGCGTTTGCTCATGGCCAGGTATGCCCGCCACGCCCGCTGTTGCGTCTCGTCAAGCCAGGGTTCCTCTGCCATGGGACGCATTCTAGCCATAGGTTGACGCATCAACCCGAGCCCTCTACTTTGGTTGTCATATCAACCTGCAGTTCGGGGAGGACTGGAAATGAGCGAGCAGAAGATCATCGCGGTGGTGGGGGCGACCGGCGCTCAGGGCGGCGGGCTGGCCCGGGCGATCCTGGCCGACCGCGACGGGGGGTTCGCCGTCCGGGCGATCACCCGTAACACCGAGTCGGCCAAGGCCCAGGCGCTCGCCGACCTCGGAGCCGAGGTCGTGGCGGCCGACCTCGACGACGAGGCCGCGCTGCGGGCCGCGTTCGAGGGCGCGTACGGCGCGTTCGTGGTGACCAACTTCTGGGAGCAGCGCTCGGAGGACGAGGCGCGCACCCGCACCGCGGCCCAGATGGAACTGGCCCAGGCCGGCAACGCCGCGCGGGCCGCCAAGGCCGCGGGCGTGCGCCACGTCGTCTGGTCCACCCTGGAGGACACCCGCCCGTTCTTCGGGCTCGGCGGCGAGCGGGTGCCGACGCTCGACGACGGCACGTACACGGTGCCGCACTTCGACGCCAAGGCCGAGGCCGACGACATCTTCCGCGAGGCGGGCGTGCCGACCACGTTCCTGCGCACGAGCCTGAACTTCGACGCCTTCCTGACCATGATGGCGCCGCGCCGCGACGAGCAGGGCGCGCTCGTGCTCGCCCTGGCCATGGGCGACGCGACGATGTCCGGGATCGCCTCCGAGGACGTCGGCCGGACCGCGTACGGCATCCTCCGCCGCGGCGGCGACCTCATCGGTCAGACGATCTCCGTCGCCGGCGACCACCTGACCGGCGAGGAGTACGCCGCGGCCATGAGCAAGGCCTTCGGCGAGCCGGTCACCTACTACGCGCAGCCCTTCGAGCAGCTGCGCCAGTTCTCCGTCGAGACCGCCAACATGTTCCAGTACTACGCCGAGAACGAGAAGGAGTTCGTCGGCGCTCGTGACCTCAGCCGGGCCCGGGAGCTCAACCCGGAGCTGCAGTCCTTCGAGGCCTGGCTGGCCGCCCACGCCGACGCCATCCCCCGGGGCTAGGCGAGGGATCCGACGGCCAGGACCGGACACCCGGTCCTGGCCGTCGGCGTTTCCGTATGCCGGCGTTCCCGCACGTCGGGCGGGGCGTTGCATAAAACTTCCTGGCTCCGTATAGTCATGCTGCATACGGAGGAGGACCGATCCATGGCGATACGTGCGGCAGTGGCCGGAGCGAGCGGATACGCGGGCGGCGAGGTGCTGCGCCTGCTGCTCGGACACCCCGAGGTGCGCATCGGCGCCCTGACGGCGAACTCCAACGCCGGACAGCGCCTGGGCGCCCTCCAGCCCCACCTGCCCCAGCTCGCGGACCGGGTGCTCGAGCCCACCGGCGCCGGGACGCTCGCCGGGCACGACGTCGTCTTCCTCGCGCTCCCGCACGGACAGTCGGCGGCCGTGGCCGACGAGCTGGGCGACGACGTGCTCGTCATCGACTGCGGCGCGGACTTCCGGCTCAAGGACGCCGGCGCGTGGGAGCGCTTCTACGGCACCGCGCACGCCGGCACCTGGCCGTACGGGCTGCCGGAGCTGCCCGGCGCCCGCAAGGCGCTGGGCGGAACCCGGCGGATCGCGGTCCCCGGCTGCTACCCCACCGCCGTCTCGCTCGCCCTCTTCCCCGCCTACGCCGCCTCCCTGGCCGAGCCCGAGGCCGTGATCGTCGCCGCCTCCGGCACGTCCGGCGCCGGCAAGGCCGCCAAGACGCACCTGCTCGGCAGCGAGGTCATGGGCTCCATGAGCCCGTACGGCGTCGGCGGCGGCCACCGGCACACCCCCGAGATGGCGCAGAACCTCTCCGCCGTCGCCGGGGAGCCGGTCACCGTCTCCTTCACCCCCACCCTCGCGCCCATGCCCCGCGGCATCCTCGCCACCTGCAGCGCCAAGGCGCGCCCCGGCGTCACCGCGCAGGGCGTGCGGGCCGCGTACGAGAAGGCCTTCCAGGACGAGCCGTTCGTGCGGCTGCTGCCGGAGGGACAGTGGCCGGCCACGGCGCATGTCAACGGCTCCAACGCCGTGAACGTGCAGGTCGCCCTCGACGAGGCGGCCGGCCGGATCGTCGCCGTCAGCGCGATCGACAACCTCACCAAGGGCACCGCCGGCGGCGCGGTGCAGAGCATGAACATCGCCCTCGGGCTCCCCGAGGAGCTGGGCCTCCCGTACACCGGAGTGGCGCCGTGAGCGTACGCCGGGCACTCGCGAGCCTTCTGGTGCGGCTGACCCCGTGCCACACCCCCCAGGACATGACGACCATCGAGTCGGTACACAAGGAGATGGCGTGAGCGTCACCGCAGCGAAGGGATTCACGGCCGCGGGCATCGCCGCCGGGATCAAGGAGAGCGGCAGCCCCGACCTGGCCCTGGTGGTCAACCGCGGCCCCCGCCTGGCCGCCGCCGGCGTCTTCACCGCCAACCGGGTGAAGGCCGCGCCCGTCCTGTGGTCGCAGCAGGTCCTGCGCGGCGGCCAGGTCTCGGCCGTCGTCCTCAACTCCGGCGGCGCCAACGCCTGCACCGGCCCCGAGGGCTTCCAGGACACCCACGCCACCGCCGAGAAGGCCGCCCAGGTCCTCGGCCACAGCGCGGGTGAGATCGCCGTCGCCTCCACCGGCCTCATCGGCGTCCGGCTGCCCATGGACAAGCTCCTGGCCGGCCTCGACAAGGCCGCGGTCGAACTCTCCGAGCACGGCGGCGAGAAGGCCGCCATCGCCATCAAGACCACCGACACCGTCCACAAGACCGCCGTCGCCCAGGGTGACGGCTGGACGGTGGGCGGCATGGCCAAGGGTGCCGGCATGCTCGCGCCCGGCCTCGCCACCATGCTCGTCGTCCTCACCACCGACGCCGACGTGGACGCCCCCGGCCTCGACGCCGCCCTGCGCTCCGCGACCCGGCAGACCTTCGACCGGGTCGACTCCGACGGCTGCATGTCCACCAACGACACCGTGCTGCTGCTGGCCTCCGGCGCCTCCGGCGTCACCCCGGAGGCGGCCGCGTTCGCCGAGACCGTACGGACCGTCTGCGACGACCTGGCCCGCCAGCTCATCGGCGACGCCGAGGGCGCCAGCAAGGACATCCGCATCGAGGTCGTCGGCGCGGCCACCGAGGACGACGCCGTGGAGGTGGGCCGCTCCATCGCCCGCAACAACCTCCTCAAGTGCGCCATCCACGGCGAGGACCCCAACTGGGGCCGGGTGCTCTCCGCCATCGGCACCACCTCCGCCGCCTTCGACCCCGACAGGCTGAACGTGGCCATCAACGGCGTGTGGGTCTGCCGGAACGGGTCCGTCGGCGACGACCGCGACCTCGTCGACATGCGCTACCGGGAGGTCCGCATCACCGCCGACCTGGCCGAGGGCACCGAGTCGGCCGTCATCTGGGCCAACGACCTCACCGCCGACTACGTCCACGAGAACAGCGCGTACTCCTCATGACCGCCACCACCGAGCCCCAGAGCACCCGCAGGCACACCGCCCTGCCCAAGGCCCGCACCCTCGTCGAGGCGCTGCCCTGGCTGACGCGCCATCACGGCAGGACCGTCGTCATCAAGTTCGGCGGCAACGCCATGGTCGACGAGTCGCTGAAGGCCGCCTTCGCCCAGGACGTCGTCTTCCTGCGCCAGGCCGGCCTCAAGCCCGTCGTCGTGCACGGCGGCGGCCCCCAGATCAGCGCCCACCTCGACCGGCTGGGCCTGGAGTCGGAGTTCAAGGCCGGGCTGCGGGTCACCACGCCCGAGGCGATGGACGCCGTACGGATGGTCCTGGCCGGCCAGGTGCAGCGCGAGCTCGTCGGGCTGCTCAACCAGCACGGCCCGCTCGCCGTCGGGCTCACCGGCGAGGACGCGCACCTGATGGCGGCCACCCAGCACTACGCCCACGTCGACGGCGAACGCGTCGACATCGGCCGGGTCGGCGAGGTCACCGGGATCGACCCGGGCATCGTCCGCACCCTGCTGGACGACGGCCGCATCCCGGTCATCTCCTCCATCGCGCACAGCGCCGACGCCGACGACGCCGGCGGCGTGTTCAACGTCAACGCCGACACGGCCGCCGCCGCCCTCGCCGTCGCGCTGGGCGCGGAGACGCTGATGGTCCTCACCGACGTCGAGGGCCTCTACGCGGACTGGCCGCACAGCGACGACGTCATCAGCAGGCTCACCGCCAGCGAGCTCGAGGAGCTGCTGCCCGAGCTGGCCAGCGGCATGGTGCCCAAGATGGAGGGCTGCCTGCACGCCGTGCGCGGCGGCGTCACCACCGCCCGCGTGATCGACGGGCGGGTCCAGCACTCGATCCTGCTGGAGATCTTCACCGACGAGGGCATCGGCACCATGGTCGTCCCCGACCCCGAGGGGCAGCAGTGAACAACGCGGACCTCACCCGGCGCTGGCAGGGCGCGCTGATGGACAACTACGGCACCCCCCGCATCCCGCTCGTACGCGGCGAGGGGACGGCCGTATGGGACGCCGACGGCACGCGCTACCTCGACTTCGTCGGCGGCATCGCCGTCAACGCGCTCGGCCACGCGCACCCCGCGATCGTCCGGGCGGTGTCCGACCAGATCGCCACCCTCGGCCACGTCTCCAACCTCTTCACCGCCGAGCCCACCGTCAGGCTCGCCGAGCGGCTGCTGGAGCTGGCGGGCCGCCCCGGGCGCGTGTACTTCTCCAACTCCGGCGCCGAGGCCGTCGAGGCCGCCGTCAAGATCGGACGGCGCACCGGGCGTACGCACATGGTCGCCGCCGCCGGCGGCTTCCACGGCCGCACGATGGGCGCCCTCGCCCTGACCGGCCAGCCCGCCAAGCAGGAACCCTTCCTTCCGCTGCCCGGCGACGTCACCCACGTCCCGTACGGCGACACGGAGGCGCTGCGGGCCGCGGTCACCACCGACACCGCGCTCGTGGTCCTGGAACCCGTCCAGGGCGAGAACGGCGTGGTCGTGCCTCCGCCCGGCTATCTCGCGGCGGCACGGGAGATCACCCGGGCCACCGGAACGCTGCTCGTCCTGGACGAGATCCAGACAGGTATCGGCCGCACCGGCGACTGGTTCGCGCACCTCGAGCAGGGCGTCGAACCCGACGTCGTCACCCTCGCCAAGGGCCTCGGCGGCGGCCTGCCCATCGGCGCCACCCTGGCCTTCGGCCCCGCCACCGACCTGCTGACGCCCGGTCAGCACGGCTCCACGTTCGGCGGCAACCCCGTCTCCTGCGCGGCCGCGCTCGCCGTCCTGGACACCCTCGCGGCCGAGGAAACCCTCCGACAGGTCCGCCGTACGGGCCGCCTGTTGAGTGACGGGATCGCTGCGCTCGGCCACCCCCTGGTGGACCACGTCCGTGGCACCGGCCTGCTCCTGGGTATTGTCCTTGGCGAGCCCCTCGCACCGAAGGTGCAGCAGGCGGCCCAGGAAGCCGGTCTCCTGGTGAACGCGGTCGCGCCCCACGTGGTGCGGCTGGCCCCGCCACTGATCATCACCGAGGATGAGGTGGGGGCGTTCCTCCGGGCGCTGCCAGGTGTCCTGGACGCCGCCGGCAGGGCCCACGAGGAATGACGACCCGGAGACTGACGACAACGATGACCGAGGCGCAGGAGACCGAGCCGGGCCACGGCGGACAGGCCGTGCCGCAGACCCGTACCGCACGCCACCGCCGGATCGTGGACATCCTCAGCCGGCAGGCCGTGCGGTCCCAGAGCCAGCTCGCCAAGCTGCTGGCGGACGACGGGCTCTCCGTCACCCAGGCCACGCTCTCCCGAGACCTCGACGAACTGGGTGCCGTCAAGATCCGCAACACCGGCGGCGAGCTGATCTACGCCGTCCCCTCCGAGGGCGGCGACCGCACCCCCCGCGCCCCGCTGGGGGAGTCCGCCACCGAGGCCCGCATGGGCCGCCTCGCCGCCGAGCTGCTGATCTCCGCCGAGGCCTCCGCCAACCTGGTCGTGCTGCGCACCCCGCCGGGCGCGGCCCAGTTCTTCGCCTCGGCCATCGACCAGGCGGGCGTCCACGAGATCATCGGCACCATCGCCGGCGACGACACCCTCCTGCTGATCAGCCGCGACCCGGCCGGCGGCCAGGCCCTGGCGGACCACCTGCTGAGGCTGGCGCAGAAGGAAGGCTGAGCGCCCCCGCGGCGGGGGCCCCGGTCCCCGCCGCGGGCGATCGCCCGGATAACGCGAAAGGCCGTTTCCGCGTCTGCGGAAACGGCCTACGACCTGCGAAAATCGCTGGTCGGGACGGCGGGATTTGAACCCACGACCCCTTGACCCCCAGTCAAGTGCGCTACCAAGCTGCGCCACGTCCCGGTGCGACGTTCCCTCCGGTGTTTTCTTCCCGGTGGGGCGTGCAGAAAGAAAATATCCTGTTCCGGGCTGTGATCCAAATCCGGGGGTCCGGTGGGGGTCAGGTGCGGCGCTTGAAGGTGTCCGTGGGGATGTCGACCGCCCGCCCGTCCGGAAGGCGGAGGGGGATGGTGTCGCCGTACTTGTACAGCTCGCGCCGGGCGTAGATGTCGTCCCTGGGGCGAGTGAGCAGGGTGCACTCCCCGAGGAACGGGTCGATGATCAGGTAGACGGGGACGCCGAAGCGGGCGTACTGCCGCACCTTGATCGCGTAGTCGTTCTTGTCGTACTTCGACGAGACGACCTCGATTGCGGCCAGGAGGTCCTCGTAGGTGAACTTCTCCGTGGCCTCGTCCTCGACGATCGACAGGTCCGGGCAGCGCTTGGGCTCCCCGGGGAAGGCGAACTCGACGTCGGAGAACACGCGGTCCTTCCGGATACCGGCTGTCACGGCGGCGTCGCGGACGTCAAAGATGGTCAGGCTCTGGACGCTGCTCTGCGGCGTCATGATGATGCGGTCCCCCACTGCTTCGATCTTGAAGCCGTCCAGCACCGCCGCGATGCGCTCGATGGTTTCCTGCAGGGAATCGCTCTGCGCGGTCATGGTCAAAACAGCCTCCCCTACTTGGGCCGATCGATAGTCGCATCGTAGACCCCGCCCGAACGCGCCGAAGCCCGAACATTCACCCTCGCGCGCTATTGACGAAACATACGGCGCAGTGCATAGTTATGCCTAACAGCGCATGGAACAGCGCACTGCACCGTAAGGAGAAACCCGTGACCGAGCGCGTCGTACTCGCCTACTCCGGCGGCCTTGACACCTCCGTCGCCATCGGCTGGATCGCCGAGGAGACGGGCGCCGAGGTCATCGCCGTCGCCGTGGATGTCGGCCAGGGCGGCGAGGACCTGGACGTCATCCGCAAGCGCGCGCTCGCCTGCGGTGCGGTGGAGGCGGAGGTCGCCGACGCCAGGGACGAGTTCGCCGAGGAGTACTGCCTCCCGGCGATCAAGGCCAACGCCCTCTACATGGACCGGTACCCCCTGGTCTCCGCCCTCTCGCGGCCCACGATCGTCAAGCACCTGGTGGCCGCCGCCCAGAAGCACGGCGCGACGACCGTCGCCCACGGCTGCACCGGCAAGGGCAACGACCAGGTCCGGTTCGAGGCCGGCATCTCCTCGCTCGCCCCCGAGCTGAAGTGCATCGCCCCGGTCCGGGACTACGCCATGACCCGGGACAAGGCCATCGCCTTCTGCGAGGCCAAGGGCCTGCCGATCGCGACGACCAAGAAGTCGCCGTACTCCATCGACCAGAACGTCTTCGGGCGGGCCGTCGAGACCGGCTTCCTCGAGGACATCTGGAACGCCCCCATCGAGGACGTCTACGACTACACCGCCAACCCGGCCACCCCCCGGGAGGCCGACGAGGTCGTCATCTCCTTCGAGCGGGGCGTGCCCGTGGCCCTCGACGGCAAGCCCGTCAGCGTGCTGCAGGCCATCCAGCAGCTCAACGAGCGGGCCGGCGCCCAGGGCATCGGCCGGATCGACATGGTCGAGGACCGGCTGGTCGGCATCAAGTCCCGGGAGATCTACGAGGCGCCCGGCGCGATCGCGCTGATCACCGCCCACCAGGAGCTGGAGAGCGTCACCGTCGAGCGCGAGCTGGCCCGCTACAAGCGGCAGGTCGAGCAGCGGTGGAGCGAGCTGGTCTACGACGGCATGTGGTTCTCCCCGCTCAAGCGGGCCCTGGACGGCTTCATCGACGAGGCCAACGAGCACGTCACCGGCGACATCCGGATGACCCTGCACGGCGGCCGGGCCGTGGTGACGGGCCGCAAGTCCGCCCAGTCCCTCTACGACTTCAACCTCGCCACCTACGACACGGGCGACACGTTCGACCAGTCCATGTCGAAGGGCTTCATCGAGATCTTCGGCCTCTCCGCCAAGATCGCGGCCAAGCGGGACCTGGTGTGAGCGACGAGCAGCAGGACGTACGCCTGTGGGGCGGCCGGTTCGCGGACGGACCGGCCGAGGCCCTCGCCAAGCTGTCCGCGTCCGTCCACTTCGACTGGCGGCTCGCCCCGTACGACATCGCCGGCTCCCGGGCCCACGCCCGGGTCCTGCACAAGGCCGGGCTGCTCACCGACGACGAGCTGAAGCGCATGATCGAGGGCCTCGGGCTGCTCGAGGCCGACGTCGCCGCCGGTACGTTCATGGGCACCATCGCCGACGAGGACGTGCACACCGCCCTCGAGCGCGGCCTGCTGGAGCGGCTCGGCGCCGACCTCGGCGGCAAGCTGCGCGCCGGCCGGTCCCGCAACGACCAGGTCGCCACGCTCTTCCGGATGTACCTGCGCGACCACGCGCGGATCATCGGCGGCCTGATCGCCGACCTTCAGGACGCGCTCGTCGGCCTCGCCGAGGCGCACCCGGACGTCGCCATGCCGGGGCGTACGCATCTGCAGCACGCCCAGCCGGTGCTCTTCGCCCATCATGTGCTCGCCCACGTCCAGGCACTCTCCCGGGACGCGGAGCGGCTGCGGCAGTGGGACGAGCGCACGGCGGTCTCGCCCTACGGGTCGGGGGCGCTGGCGGGCAGCAGCCTCGGCCTGGACCCGGAGGCGGTCGCCGCCGACCTCGGCTTCGAGCGGGGCTCGGCGGGGAACTCCATCGACGGCACGGCCTCGCGCGACTTCGTCGCCGAATTCGCGTTCATCACGGCCATGATCGGCATCGACCTGTCGCGGATCGCCGAGGAGGTCATCATCTGGAACACGAAGGAGTTCTCCTTCGTGACCCTCCACGACGCCTTCTCCACCGGCTCCTCGATCATGCCGCAGAAGAAGAACCCGGACATCGCCGAGCTGGCGCGCGGCAAGTCCGGGCGGCTGATCGGCAACCTCACCGGGCTGCTCGCCACGCTCAAGGCCCTGCCGCTGGCGTACAACCGCGACCTGCAGGAGGACAAGGAGCCGGTCTTCGACTCCTGCGACCAGCTGGAGGTCCTGCTTCCCGCCTTCACCGGGATGATGGCGACCCTCACGGTCCACCGCGCCCGGATGGAGGAGCTGGCCCCGGCCGGTTTCTCGCTGGCCACCGACATCGCCGAATGGCTGGTCAAGCAGGGCGTGCCGTTCCGCGTGGCGCACGAGGTCGCGGGGGAGTGCGTCAAGGAGTGCGAGGCGCGGGGCATCGAGCTGGACGGGCTGAGCGACGAGCAGTTCGCCGCCATCTCCCCGCACCTGACCCCCGAGGTCCGCTCGGTGCTCAGCGTGCCGGGCGCGCTGGCCTCGCGCAGCGGGCGCGGCGGCACGGCCCCCTCGGCGGTCGCGGTGCAGTTGCAGGAGGTCAAGGCGGACCTGGCCGTCCAGCGGGGATGGGCGGACGCGACGCGACACGGCTGATCATTTTGAGACGGCCACCACCCGAATGAGACATTCGTGTCTCATTCGGGTTATGGTCGTCTCATGAGCCTTGATCGCCGCGAGCATGTACTGAGAGCAGCCGCAGCCCTGCTCACCCGTAAGGCGACCGCCTCCATGGACGAGATCGCCAAGGCCGCCGGCATCAGCCGCGCCACCCTCCACCGCCACTTCGCCGGCCGCGACGCGCTCGTACGGGCCCTGGAGAAGCTCGGCATCGAGCAGTTCGAGCGGGCCCTGGACGAGGCCCGGCTGGACGAGGGCGACGCGGCGCAGGCCGTGCGCCGGCTGATCGTGAAGGCCGAGCCGGCCGCCGGCCTGATGTCCTTCCTGTACTCCGAGAACCAGCTCTTCGAGGGCGAGGTCAACGACGGCTGGAACCGTCTCGACGCCCGCGTCCACGCGCTCTTCCTGCGCGGCCAGGAGGAGGGTGCCTTCCGGGTCGACCTCTCACCCGCCTGGCTCACCGACGCGCTGTACGGGCTGATCGCCTCCGGGGCGTGGGCCGTGCAGGATGGGCGGGTGGCCGCCAAGGACCTCACCCGCATGGTCTCCGAGCTGTTGCTCGGCGGGGCGCAGCGGAGGGCCGAGCGGTGAGCGCCAAGACCGCCGATCCGGCGCCCGGTGCGCCCGCGTCGGTGGAAGCGCCGCGGCCGGGCCGCTGGCTCGCCCTGGCCGTCCTCGCCCTGGCCGTGCTGCTCGTCGCCGTCGACGCCACCGTCCTCGGCCTCGCCACGCCCTTCCTCAGCGAGGACCTGCGCCCGACGGGCACCCAGCTGCTGTGGATCGGCGACGTCTACTCCTTCGTCATCGCCGGACTTCTCGTCTCCATGGGCAGCCTCGGCGACCGCATCGGCCGCAAGAAGCTGCTGCTGTGCGGCGCGGTGGCGTTCGGCGCGGTGTCGGCGCTCAACGCCTACGCCTCCAGCCCCGAGATGATGATCGCGGCCCGCGCGCTGCTGGGCGTGGCGGGCGCGACGCTGATGCCCTCCACCCTCGCCCTGATCCGCAACATCTTCCACGACCCCCGGGAACGCAGCCTGGCCATCGGCATCTGGGGTGCCATGGCGTCGGCCGGCGCGGCCGTGGGCCCGGTCGTGGGCGGCTTCCTGCTGGAGAACTTCTGGTGGGGCTCGGTCTTCCTGATCAACCTGCCGGTCATGGCGGTGCTGGTGCTGGTCGGCATCAAGCTGCTGCCCGAGTCCCGCGATCCCTCGCCGGGGCCCTGGGACCTGCTCAGCGTGGTGCTGTCGATGGTCGGCATAGTGACGGTCGTCTACGCGATCAAGGAGGTGGCGACCCACGGGCCGACCTGGCCCATGGCCCTCGTGGGCGTGACCGGCGTGCTGGCGCTGGTGTGGTTCGTACGCCGCCAGCTCACGCTCCCCTCGCCGCTGCTGGACATGAGGCTCTTCCACCACGGGGGCTTCTCCGGCGCCGTGCTGGCCGACCTGCTGACCGTGCTGGGGCTGTCCGGGATGGTCTTCTTCCTCTCGCAGTTCCTGCAGCTGGTGCAGGACCGCAGCCCGCTGGAGGCGGGGCTCGCGGAGCTGCCCGCGGCCGTCGGCGCGGTGACGGCGGGCCTGCTCGCCGGCCAGGCGGCCCGGCGCTTCTCGGTACGGTCGGCGGTCACGGCCGGCCTCGCGGCGATCGGGGTGGCGCTGGCGGCGCTGATGTGGCTGTCCCCCGACACCGACTATCCGGTGCTCGGCGCGGTGCTGCTGATCGTCGGCGTGGGCGCCGGCCTCTCGTTCACCGTCACCGCCGACGTGATCCTCTCCAGCGTTCCCAAGGAGCACGCGGGCGCGGCCTCGGCCGTCTCGGAGACGGCGTACGAGCTCGGTGCCGCGCTCGGCATCGCCCTGCTCGGCTCGATCGTCACCGGCGTCTACCGTGACTTCACCGTGCCCCCGGGGGTGCCGGCCGCGCAGGCGGGCGAGGCCCGCGAGTCGCTGGGCGGCGCGGTCGAGTCGGCGTCGACGCTGCCCGCCGACACGGGCCAGGCGCTGCTGTCCTCGGCGCAGGAGGCCTTCGTGGACGGGCTGCGGATCGCCTCCGGGGTGGGTGCCGTGGTGCTGCTGATCACGGCCGTCGCGGCCTGGTTCCTGCTGCGCGGACAGCGGCTGGAGGAAGGGTACGGCGGCTGAGCCGGATACAGCTCGGATGAGCAAACATCACAGGGGCCGGGGCTGACAAGCCCCGGCCCCTGTGATGTTTACCGGCCGGTAACTCTCTTGACGGCATCCTTATGCGCCGGAGAACATCACGTCCACCGGTCGACATTGTCGAACGTGGTTCGGACGAGGGCGTCCGCAGTGGGACGCCGTGTTCAAAGGAATCCCCCACATGCGTCTGCGTACCACCGCACGGTTCCTGGTCGCCGCCGCGGCCACCGCCGCACTGAGCCTCATGGGGCTCACCGCCACCCCGGCGTCCGCCTCGCCGCTGGACATCCCGCCCAAGGGCGCCAACGACTGGTCCTGCAAGCCGGACTCGGCGCACCCGCAGCCGGTCGTGCTGGTCAACGGCACGTTCAAGCTCATGGCCGAGAACTGGGCCAAGCTCTCCCCGGCCCTGAAGAACGCCGGCTACTGCGTCTTCGCCTTCAACTACGGGCACCTGGAGACCGACCCCATACCGCAGGCCGCCGCCGAGCTCTCGGACTTCGTGGAGGCCGTGCGCGGCGCCACGGGCGCGGAGAAGGTCGACATCGTCGGCCACAGCCAGGGCGGCATGATGCCGCGCTACTACGTGAAGTTCCTCGGCGGCGCCGCCAAGGTCGACGACCTCGTGGGCATCGTCCCCTCCAACCACGGCACGAAGAACCCGCTCGCCATCCCCGCGGGCTGGACCTTCTGTCCGTCCTGCGTGGACCAGCAGGTCGGCTCCGACCTGCTCAAGAAGCTCAACGAGGGCGACGAGACCCCGGCCGGCCCGGACTACACGGTCATCACGACCCGCTACGACGAGGTCGTCATCCCCTACACCAGCGCCCTGCTGACCGGTCCGGCCGAGCACCTCACCAACCTCGTGCTGCAGGACAAGTGCCCGCTCGACCTCTACATGCACGACCAGGCCACCAAGGACCCGGTCGTCGCCCAGTGGGTGCTCAACGCGCTGGGCCGCAAGGGCCCGGCCGACGCGGGCTTCCAGCCCCGCTGCCTCGGCGGGGCGTAGCCACCCGGCCGCCGTCAGGCGGCCTTGGCCTCGCGGGCCTTGGTGGCGTACATGTCGACGTACTCCTGGCCCGACAGCTCCATCACCTCGCTCATCACCTCGTCGGTGACGGCGCGCAGCACATAGCGGTCGCGGTCCATGCCCTCGTAGCGGGAGAAGTCCAGCGGCGCGCCGAAGCGCACCGTCACCGGCGCGATGCGGGGCAGGCCCTTGCCGCTCGGCTGGACCTTCTCGGTGCCGATCATGGCGAACGGCACCACCGGCGCGCCCGTCATCAGCGTCAGGCGGGCGATGCCGGTCCGGCCGCGGTAGAGGCGGCCGTCGGGGGAGCGGGTGCCCTCCGGGTAGATACCGAAGATGTTGCCCTCCTCCAGGATCCGGCGGCCCGTCATCAGCGCGGCCACACCGCCGTTGCCGCCGTCGCGGTCGACCGGGACCATGCCCGAGGAGCTGAAGAACCACGCCATCAGCCGGCCCTTGACGCCCTTGCCGGTGACGTACTCGTCCTTGCCGATGAAGAAGACCTGGCGCTTGACGATCAGGGCGAGGAAGAGCGAGTCGATGAACGTGGTGTGGTTGCCGGCGAGGATCACCGGCCCGCTGTCCGCGATGTGCTCGGCCCCCTCCACCTTCGGGCGGTACAGGACGCGCATGAGCAACCCGAGAAACGCCTTGAGCAAGATGCGGGACAACGGACCCTCCGGTCGTGGTGTATCGGACTGGCGCACAGAGCGCGGTCGCTGACGATACTCGTGGGTACCACCCCTGTGCACGCGGGGTTGACCGACTCGAAACAGAGTGTTGACGTGACTTTTCACTCCGTTCCGTTTCCGTTTCTTCAACAGGGAAGTCGTACGTGCATACGATCACCCGGCAGTGCACCACCACGGAACGAGGAGAGTTCATGCAGCAGGAGCAGCGGCCCGGCAGGCGTACGGTGCTGGGAGCGGCGGCGGCGCTCGGCGCGGGAGCGGTCGTCCTCGGCGGCGGCATCACCCCGGCGGCGGCGGCCGAGCCCTCGGCGCGGCGGGGCGGCCACGGCGGTTCGTACCAGGACCTGCCGGTGCCCACCGTCATCGGACACCGCGGCTGCAGCGGCTCCCGGCCCGAGCACACCCTCGGCTCCTACCAGTTCGCCCTGGACAACGGCGCGGACGTCATCGAGCAGGACCTCGTCCCCACCAAGGACGGCCACCTGGTCTGCCGCCACGAGAACGACATCACCGGCACCACCGACGTCGCCTCCCGCCCGGAGTTCGCCTCCCGCAAGACCACCAAGACCGTCGACGGCGAGGCCCACACCGGCTGGTTCACCGAGGACTTCACCCTCGCCGAGCTGAAGACGCTGCGCGCCAAGGAGCGCATCCCCGGCACCCGCCAGCACAACACCCTCTACGACGGCCGCTGGCAGGTGCCCACCTTCGAAGAGGTCCTCAAGTGGGCCGAGGAGCAGGGCCGCAAGCGCGGGCGCCGGATATGGCTGCACGTCGAGACCAAGCACCCCACGTACTTCCGCAAGGCCGGCCTGGGCCTGGAGGAGCGCCTGGCCAAGCTGCTGCGCCGCTACGGCCGCGCCGGCCGCGACGGTCACACCTTCCTGCAGTCCTTCGAGCCCAGCAGCCTCCAGCGGCTGGGCAAGCTGGGCATCGACTGCCCCAAGGTCCTGCTGCTGGACGACCTGCCGACCCGCCCCTGGGACTTCACCGAGGCCAAGGACCCGCGTACGGTCGCCGACCTCATCACGCCCAAGGGCCTGAAGTGGGTCTCGGGCTTCGCCCAGGGCATCGGCCCGTGGCTGAACCTCGTCATCCCGCGCGACAAGGACGACAGGCTCACCAAGCCCACCACGCTGGTGCGCGACGCGCACGCCGCCGGGCTGATCCTGCACCCGTACACGATGCGCAACGAGAACAGCTTCCTGCCGGCCGACTTCCGCCGGGGCACGGACCCGAACGCCTACGGCGACGTCTTCGCCGCGTTCCGGACGTACTTCGCCACCGGCATCGACGGCATCTTCACCGACAACCCCGACACCGGGGCGCTCGCCCGCGCGGACTTCGTCAAGGGCTGACCCTCGCCGTCCCCCGGACGGGTGGTGCCCGGTCGTCGCGGAAACCGCCGGCGGCCGGGCACGCGTCACGGTTCCCGTGACGCAGAGTGATCTTCTGACCGGGCTGGGCCCGCTGCTGAAGGCGGAGTGCGCCGCCGAGGCGGCCGCGGCCGGCGGCGTGGAGGCCGCCGACCTCGAACAGGGCGTCTGGGTCCGGCTGCTCGACGACGGCCGCACCGCCGTGACGGCGGTGCGGTTACGGGCGACCGTACGGGCCGAGGCCCGCGCCGCACGGCGCCGGGCGCGCCGCGAGGTGCCCTACGACCCGACCGCGCAGCCGCCGCCCACCACCGCGCCCGGAGTCGAACAGACGGTCCTGGACGCCGAGGCACGCCGCGAACTGCGCGCCGCCGTCCGCCGGCTGCCCGGCCGCTGCCCCCGCCTGCTGGGCGCCCTGCTTTCCGCGAACGACCCGACCTACCGGGAAATCGCAGGGAAGTTGGGTATGTCACAAGGATCTTTGGGACCGGTACGTTCCCGTTGCCTGGGATGCCTGCGCAGAATGCTCTTGGCAGAGATTGCGGCTCCTTGACCCGGGGGAAAGGAGCGGTAAGCGACCCACCAGGGGAGGCATGCGCACATGGGTATGAGCGTGACCATCTCGGCCGCGGCCGGGGAAGATGCCGAGCAGATCCTCAAGCTCCAGTACCTCTGCTATCAGAGCGAGGCCGCACTCTACGGCGACTACTCCATCGAGCCCCTCACCCAGACCCTCGACGACCTGCGCGCCGAACTGGGCCGCGGCTGCGTGCTCGTGGCCCGGCTCGGCGAGGAGGTCGTCGGCTCGGTGCGCGGCACGGTCGACGACGAGGGCACGGCCGTGATCACCGGCCTCATCGTCCACCCCAGGATGCAGCGGCACGGCCTGGGCGGGCGGCTGCTCGCCGCCCTCGAGGAGCGCCTGGCGGGGGAGTGGGCCGCCAAGCGCTACCGGCTGGCCACCGGCCAGCGCAGCGAGGGCAATCTGCGGCTCTACCGCAAGTGGGGCTACGAGCGCACCGGATCCCGGGTGGTGACCCGCGCGTTCACGCTGGTCACCCTGGAGAAGGAGGCCCGGACCGCGCTGGCGGCCAGTGCCTAGGGCGTGTCCGATGGGTCAGCACAGACCCCACGACGCCTGGCACGGCACCTCGCCGCGTTGTCGCATCACCCGAGTACGCCCAGTACGCGGGAGATGCTCCGCCTTGCGATGCACCGCGCCAGACGCCGCGGGGCCCGCACCGCCCCATCGGACACGCCCTAGCCCCGGGGCGCCCGGCGCAGCCACATCATCGCGGTCACCGGAAGGATGACCGGGATGAAGAGGTAGCCCATGCCGTAGTCCGACCAGACCGTGGCGTCGGGGAAGGCGGACGGCTCGAGCAGCGTCCACGTCCCCACCGTCATCACGCCCGCCAGCTCGGCGGCGCAGCACACCAGCGCCGCCCGGCGGGCCGACTCCCCGCCGCGCACCAGCGAGTACGTGATGAAGGCGTACACCACGGCCGCGCCGGCCGAGAGCACGTACGCGAGCGGCGCCCTGCCGAAGTCCAGGATCATCTGGACGATGGAGCGGGACGCCGCCGCGACCGTGAACACCCCGTAGAGCCAGACCAGCAGCCGGCCGGGGCCCTGGCCCAGGTCGAAGCCGGAGCGCTGCCGCGTGTCGGTGGACTCGGCCATGTCAGCCTCCCCAGATGTCGTAGAGCCGCACCTCGAGCACGGCGAGGATCACGGCGCCCGCCGCGACGGTGGCCGAGCCCCAGCGGGTGCGCTCGGTCAGTGACATGAAGCCCGCCGCCGGCACCGCGGCCGCCGCGCCCAGCAGATAGGCGACGAAGATCGCCGTGCCCTGCTCGGGCTTGTCGCCGCCGGCCAGCCGCACCACGCCGATGACGAGCTGCACCACGGCGAGCAGGGAGACCACGGCCATGCCGATGAAGTGCCAGTCCTTGGTGGACTGGTCCCGCGAGAAGGCGAAGCCGCACCAGGCGGCCAGCGCGAGCGCGGCCAGACCGGCCGCGAGCGTCAGCGCGTGGATCACCGCGGCCCCCGGTCGGTGAGGGTGTGCGGATGGGGCATGACAGGCATAGGGCGACTCTAATGGCCCGCGCCCGGCCGGCCGTGCGCGACCCCGGGCGTCCACGGACTGAACCACCCTGTCCGCTATACGGACAGGCTTGGCCTATTCGCACACGCTTCTGTTTTACTTGCCCGCATGACCACGACGAGCACCCGCATCCTTGCGACCGAGGCGATGACGACGCCCGGTGCTGCTCGTCGCATGTGTCGAATGTGTGACTGCTGAGGGCCCCCGTCCGTGCCTCGCGCCCCGAAGCGAGACCCCGTAGAGCCCGTCCCGGCCATCCCGGCCGGAACGAACAGCTCCCCGCCCCGCGTCACCAGGAACCCCTTCACCGCGCCACAGCGCATTGTGAGGGGACCCCTATGCCGCGTTCCGCAATGAATTGCCCGTGCCGGCATTCACCGCCGCGCACTCGACAGTGACGGAAACCCCCTGTGATCACCACTACGGGCCTGACAAAGGTCTACCGCTCACGCGGCCGCGAGGTCACCGCCCTCGACGGCGTCGATCTGCACGTCCGTGAGGGCGAGGTGTACGGCGTCGTCGGACAGAGCGGCGCCGGCAAGTCGACCCTCATCCGCTGCGTCAACCTGCTGGAGCGCCCCAGCTCCGGCACGGTCACCGTGGCGGGCCAGGACCTCACGGCGCTGGCCGGCCGCGGCTCCCGCGCGGGCGCCGACCTGCGCAAGGCGCGCAGCCGCATCGGCATGGTCTTCCAGCACTTCAACCTGCTCTCCTCGCGCACCGTGCAGAGCAACATCGAGCTGCCGCTGGAGATCCTCGGCGTCTCGGGCAAGGAACGCGAGCGCAAGGCCCTCGAGCTCCTGGACCTCGTCGGCCTCGCCGACAAGGCCAAGGCCTACCCCGCCCAGCTCTCCGGCGGCCAGAAGCAGCGCGTCGGCATCGCCCGCGCCCTGGCCGGCGACCCCAAGGTGCTGCTCTCCGACGAGTCGACCTCCGCGCTCGACCCGGAGACCACCCGCTCCATCCTCCAGCTGCTGCGCGACCTCAACCAGCAGCTGGGCCTGACCGTCCTCCTCATCACCCACGAGATGGAGGTCGTCAAGACCATCTGCGACTCCGCCGCGCTGATGAAGGGCGGCCGGGTCGTGGAGTCCGGCACCGTCTCCGAGATCCTCGCCACCCCCGGCTCCGAGCTCGCCGCCGAGCTCTTCCCCGTCGGCGGCGAGGCCTCCGGCCCCGACCGCACCGTCGTGGACGTCACCTTCCACGGTGAGGCCGCCACCCAGCCGGTCATCTCGCAGCTCTCCCGCACGTACAACATCGACATCTCGATCCTGGGCGCCGCGATGGACACCGTCGCCGGCAAGCAGGTCGGCCGGATGCGCATCGAGCTGCCCGGCCGCTTCGAGGAGAACGTCGTGCCGATCGGCTTCCTGCGCGAGCAGGGCCTGCAGGTGGACGTCGCAGACACCAAGACCGCGGCGCCCGCCGACGCGCTCCTGAAGGAAGGTGCCAAGTGACCTGGACCGAGATGCAGCCGCTGCTGCGCGACGCCTGTCTCGACACCCTCTTCATGGTGTGGTGGTCCACCGTCTGGGCGATCATCGGCGGAATCCCGCTGGGCCTGCTGCTGGTCCTCACCGACCGCGGCGCGCTGCTGCAGAACGTCGTGGTGAACAAGGTCGTCGGCGCCGTCGTCAACCTCGGCCGCTCGCTGCCCTTCATCATCCTGCTGGTGTGGCTGATCCCCTTCAGCCGCCTGGTCGTCGGCACCTCCATCGGCCCCAGCGCCGCCGTCGTGGCCCTGGTCATCGGCGCCGTGCCGTTCTTCGCCCGGCTGGTGGAGACCGCGATCCGCGAGGTCGACCACGGCCTGATCGAGGCGGCCCAGTCGATGGGCGGCGGCACCCTCACCGTGATCTTCAAGGTGCTCCTGCCGCAGGCCCTGCCCTCCCTCATCGCCGGCCTGACCACCACGGTCATCGCCCTCCTGGGCTACTCCGCCATGGCCGGCGCGGTCGGCGGCGGCGGCCTGGGCAACCTCGCCATCACCTACGGCTACATGCGCCACGAGACCGACCTGATGAACGTCACGATCCTGCTGCTCATCGCGATCGTCACCGTCGTCCAGCTCGCCGGCGACCTCGTCGTACGACGTCTGTCCCACCGCAGCGGACGCCAGGCCCCCGCCGCGGGCCTGCGCCGGCTCCGGTCCGCCGCCGTCCCCAAGCCCCGCACCGCCCCCGAGGCCGCGGAGCCCACCAAGGCGGCATAAGGCCCACGGCCGCACCCCCAGAACCCACGAGCCCGGACCCTTTGCCGGGCGGCAACACCTCGTGAGAACAAGAAAGAGGCACTCTTCGTGCGTACCACCCTCAAGCTCACCGCCGCCGTCGCCGCAGCCGCCGCACTCACCCTCGGCCTGAGCGCCTGCAGCGCCCCCTCCGACACCTCCTCCGGCTCCGGCAAGAAGGGCAAGGACGCCGACCCGGCCGCCAAGCTCGTCGTCGCCGCCAGCCCCACCCCGCACGCCGACATCCTGAACTTCGTCCGCGAGAAGCTCGCCAAGGACGCCGGCCTGAACCTGGAGGTCAAGGAGTTCAACGACTACGTCCTGCCGAACACCGCGACCCAGAACGGCGACGTCGACGCGAACTTCTTCCAGCACAAGCCCTACCTCGACGACTTCAACAAGAAGAACAAGACGGACATCGTCCCCGTCGTCAACGTCGAGATCGAGCCGCTGGGCCTGTACTCCAAGAAGGACAAGAAGGTCGGCGACCTCGGCTCCGGCTCCACCATCGCCGTCCCCAACGACGCCACCAACGAGGGCCGCGCCCTGAAGCTGCTCGCCGACAACGGCGTCATCAAGCTCAAGGCGGGCGTCGGCGCCGAGGCCAAGCTCTCCGACGTCGAGGACAAGAAGGGCGTCGAGTTCACCGAGCTCGAGGCCGCCCAGATCCCCTCCCGCCTGGCCGACGTGGACGCCGCCGTCATCAACGGCAACTTCGCCATCGGCGCCAAGCTCAACCCCGCCAAGGACTCCCTGGCCCTGGAGAAGGCGGAAGGCAACCCCTACGCCAACTTCCTCGCCGTCAAGAAGGGCAACGAGGGCGACCCCCGCATCGCCAAGCTCGTCAAGCTCCTCAACTCCGACGAGGTCAAGAAGTTCATCGAGCAGAAGTTCAGCAACGGCGCCGTCATCCCCGCCTTCGGCACCCCCAAGAGCTGACACCTTGTAACCTCGGCCCTTCGTACGGTCGCAGGCCCCGCGCACACGAACCGCCCGTGCGCGGGGCCTGACACTTGGCGTATCCACCTGCCGATGCTGCATGCTGGTGCACCCGAGCCAGACCGGTACCACCCCCGAGCCATCTCGCACCGGCGTTGGAGCAGCACATGACATCCACCTTTCCGGACATCTCCATCAGTACGGACCGGCTGGTGCTGCGCCCGTTCGAAGCGGGAGACGTCTCCCCGCTCGCCGAGATGATGAACGACGAGCTCATCACCGCCTGGACCTCCGCCCCGCACCCCTACACCACCGCCGACGCCCGCGACTGGGCCCTGCGGCGGGCCCCCTCGGAACGCATCTCCGGGCGCGGAATCGTCTTTGCGGTCACCGAGTTCCTCACCCAGCGCCTCGTCGGCACCCTCCACCTGCGCAACACCGACTGGCGGACCCTGACCACCGAGGTCTCCTACGTCACCGCCCCCTGGGCCCGTGGTGAGGGCTACGCCTGCGAAGCGGTGCTCGCCGCCGCCCAGTGGCTCTTCCGCGACCAGAAGTTCGAACGACTCGAACTGCGCACCGCCGCCGACAACAGCGCCGCCCAGCAGGTCGCCCAGAAGATCGGCTGTGTCAGCGAGGGCGTCCTGCGCAACGCCTGGATAGCGCGCAGCCGCACCGAGGACGCCGGCTGGACCGAGATCCGCACCGACCTCATCGTCTGGAGCCTGCTCCCCGAGGACCTCGACGAGTACCGCGACGCCCCCACCGGCGGCTACGACCACCCCGACTACGCCGCCCGCCGCATCGCCCAGCACCGCGGCTCCGCCGTGGTCCTCGCCGACGGCGACCCCGGCTTCTTCGGCGTCGTCCGCACCCTGCGCGGCCCCGAGCACGGCCTCGAGGTCGAGGTCGTACCCGCCGTCTCCTCCGTCGCCGCCGCCTTCGCCCGGGCCGGCATGCCCTGGGACGACGCCCAGATCGTCGTCGCCCACAGCCGCGACCTGCGGCGCGCCGTCAACGTCTGCCGCGCCCACCCCAAGGTCGCCGTCCTCACCTCGCCCGGCGCCGGTCCCGCCGAGCTCGCCCTCCTCCTCGGACCCGTCCACCGCACCTTCGTCATCTGCGAGGAACTGGGCACCGACCGCGAGGAAGTCACCGTCCTCACCTCCGACCGGGCCGTCGACCACGTCTGGCGCGACCCCAACGTCGTCATCGTCATCGGCGGCTCCGGGGCACCCGTACGGGGCGGCGGCTGGATCGCCGGCCGCGACCCCTCCGCCGTACGCGGCTGGGCGCTGCCCGCCGACGCCTACGCCGGCCGCCCCGGCGAGGGCGAGACCACCGAACTGCGCGCCGCCCAACTGGCACGACTCGGACCGCGCGTGGGCGACCTGGTGTGGGACATCGGCTCCGGCAGCGGCGCCGCCGCCGTCGAGGCCGCCCGGTTCGGCGCGGCCGTCATCGCCGTCGACCACGACCCCGAAGCCTGCCACCGCACCACGGCCGCGGCCCGCCACCACGGCGTGCAGCTGCAGGTGGTCCAGGGTGCCGCCCCCCAGGTCCTGGAGGACCTCCCCGAACCCGACGTCGTCCGCGTCGGCGGCGGGGGCGCACCCGTCGTCGCCGCCTGCGCCGACCGCCGCCCCGAACGGATCGTCGCCCACGCCGCCACCCGCGACGACGCCGAGGCCATCGGCCGCGCCCTCGCCGAAGGCGGCTACACGGTGGAGTGCACGTTGCTCCAGGCAGTGGAGTTGGACACAGCCGCCTGGACCGAGCGCGAGCGCGCCGTAGCCTTCCTCCTGAGTGGCCGTCGCACGCACCCCTGAGGCCCCGCTAAAGGGCGGAGGGTAGGCTGGCGGATCGTTGTGCCGCCCCCCGGTGTCCGACACCACAGTCGCCAATGCTCCGAACGCCCCCCTCGATTGGCGCGTACAGGGCAAGGTGACACGGGACGGCACACAACGTGCCGCGAGGCATGCACGCTCGTTCTTGTCTATGGGCGTGAGCGGTTGGAAGGAGCACTACCGATGGGCGAGGGGTACGCATGACCGACACCGGCCGGTTCCCGGACGAGGGACAGCCGGAGAACGCAGGCGCCGCGGCCCCTGCCGACACCGGAGCTCGCGGACCCCACTCGACGTACGCCTTCCTCGAGGGGGACACCGCGGACGAGGACGACCTGCTGCTGATGCCGGGCGCCCAGGGCGCCTGGATGGAGCAGCCGCCCGCCCAGGCCGGTACGCACGAGACGGGCGGCCGCGACACGGGCTCCCTCGACTACACCGACGTGCGCACCCCGCCCCCGGCGACCGCGCCCGCCGCCACCCCGCCGCGCCGCCCGCTGCACATGGGCCCGCCCGTGCCGGACCCCACCAGCGGCGTCGTCCGCTCCCTGGCCGACCGCGGGCCCGCCACCCAGCAGCAGCCCGTCGGCTCCCCGGTCCCTCCGCCGGCCCCGCCGGTCGGCGGCGTCGAGTACCTCGACGCCCCGCTCGAGGAGACGGCGCCTTCCTTCGTCCCGCCGCAGACGGCCGAGGCACAGGCCGTCGCCGTCGCCCCGGCGCCCGAGACGCTCCTCGGGACCACTCCGCAGGCTGACGAGCCGTCAACGGCCCCGGCCGTTCCCGCCGCGCCGGCGGAGAGCCTCGACCTGGGCACCGAGCCGGCCGCGGCCGTGCAGCCGGTGCCGCCGGTGCCGAGCGCGGACGCCGCGCTGGCGGTCATCGCCAGGGCGACGCAGGAGGTCGCCTCGGCCCTGACGCAGCCGGCGCCGGTTGACGTCCCGTCGGAGCAGCCCGCGCCGGAGGCGGCGGAGGCCGTAGCCGAACCGGCCCCGGCACCCGCCCCGGCCGCCGAGCCCGAGCCTGAGGCCGCCCCGGTGGCCGAGGCTCCCGAGGCTCCCGAGGCCGTGCCCGCCGCCGAGGAAGCGCCGGCCGAGCCGGTTCCGGCGGAGCCCGTCGTGGCAGAGGCCCCGGCTCCGGTCGCCGTACCCACCGAGGAGCAGCCCGCCGAGCCGGTTCAGGAACCGGTCCAGGAGCAGGAGCAGATCCCGGCGGAGCCCGTCGCCGAGCCGGTGCAGGCCGCCCCGGCACCGGTCACCCCCGAGCCCGTCGCCGTGCCCGCCCAGCCGGAGCCCGAGCCGGCCCCGGCCCCGGCCGCCCCGCGCCGGAGCCGGTGCAGGCCGAGATCCCGCAGCCCGCGCCCGTGGAGCAGACGCCGGAAGCGGTGGCGCCCGCGCCGGAACCCGTGGCCGAGCAGGCGGCGGAGCCCGGGCGCCCGCCGAGCCTGCCGTGGCCCAGGAGCCCGTGGCAGCGCCGGAGCCCCGGCGCCCGAGGAGCCCCAGGGCGCCGAGCAGGCGCTGGCCGCCGAGCAGGCCCCGGCCCCCGAACCCGTACCGGCCCCGGAGCCCGAGCCCGCACAGGAGCCCGCCCCGGAGCCGGCAACGGCCGCGACCCCCGAGCCGCAGCCCGCACCGGAACCCACCCCGGCCCCCGAGCCGCAGCCCGAGGCCGCAATGGAGCCGACGCCAGTGCTGACTCCGGCCCCGGAACCGATTTCGGAACCGACCCCGACCCCGGCACCGGATCTGACCCCGACTCCGGAGCCGACTCCGGCACCGGAACCGATCCCGGCACCCGACCTGACCCCGGCACCGGCACCGGAACCGACGCCCGATCCCGAACCCGAACCGGAGCCCGTAGGCCCCCCGGCGGTCGGCTACGACGAGGCGGAGCGCGCCGCGGTCCACCGCGTGATGCGCGAACGCCGCGACATCCGCAACGGCTTCCGTCGCGACCCGATCCCGCACGAGGTGCTGCTGCGCGTCCTGGAGGCCGCGCACACCGCGCCCAGCGTGGGGCACTCCCAGCCGTGGGACTTCGTGGTCATCCGCTCCGAGGAGACCCGCAGGACGATGCACGAGCTGGCCACCCGCCAGCGCGATGCGTACGCCAAGTCCCTCCCCAAGGCCCGGGCGAAGCAGTTCAAGGAACTGAAGATCGAGGCCATCCTCGACACCCCGGTCAACATCGTCGTCACCGCCGATCCCACCCGGGGCGGACGCCACACCCTGGGCCGGCACACCCAGCCCCAGATGGCGCCGTACTCCTCCGCGCTCGCGGTGGAGAACCTCTGGCTGGCCGCGCGTGCCGAGGGCCTCGGCGTCGGCTGGGTCAGCTTCTTCGACGAGCGCGAGATGGTGCGTACGCTCGGCCTGCCGGAGCACCTGGAGGTCGTCGCGTACCTCTGCGTCGGCTACGTCGACGAGTTCCCGGACGAGCCCGAGCTGATGCAGGCCGGCTGGTCGAAGCGGCGCCCGCTGTCGTGGGTGGTGCACGAGGAGGAGTACGGGCGCAGGGCGCTGCCCGGCGAGGACCCGCACGACCTCCTCGCGGAGACCCTGCGCGGCATCCGCCCGCTGGACGCCAAGGCGCTCGGCGAGGCGTGGGAGCGCCAGAAGCGGATGACCAAGCCGTCCGGAGCGCTCGGCATGCTGGAGATCATCTCCGCGCAGCTGTGCGGCCTGTCGCGCAAGTGCCCGCCGCCGATCCCGGAGCCCGCCGCCGTCGCGATCTTCGCGGGCGACCACGGGGTGCACCACCAGGGCGTCACGGCGTGGCCCCAGGAGGTCACCTCCCAGATGGTCGCCAACTTCCTGGGCGGCGGGGCGGTCTGCAACGCCTTCGCCAACCAGGTCGGCGCCGAGGTCGTCGTCGTCGACGTCGGCGTGGCGGGAGAGCTGCCCAGCACGCCGGGCCTGCTGCCGCGCAAGATCCGCCCCGGTACGAGCGACTTCACCAGCGGCCCCGCGATGACCCGCGAGGAGGCGCTGCAGGCCGTCGAGGTGGGCATCGAGACGGCCCGCGACCTGGTCACGGCCGGCAACAAGGCCCTGCTCACGGGCGAGATGGGCATCGCCAACACCACCGTGTCGGCGGCCCTGATCTCGGTGTACACGGGCGCCGACCCGGCCGAGATCACGGGCCGGGGCACGGGCATCAACGACGAGATGCACGCCCGGAAGATCGACGTCGTCCGCCGCGCGCTGGAGCTGCACCAGCCGGACCCCCAGGACCCGATCGGCGTCCTGGCCGCGGTCGGCGGCCTGGAGCACGCGGCGCTCGTCGGCCTGATCCTGGGCGGCGCGTCGCTGCGCACACCGGTGATCCTCGACGGCGTCAGCGCCGGAGCCGCGGCGCTGGTCGCCCGCGCGATCGCGCCGGAGGCACTCGCGGCGTGCATCGCGGGCCACCGCAGCGCCGAGCCCGGCCATGTCGCGGCGCTGACCAAGCTGGGCCTGCGCCCGCTGGTCGACCTCGACCTGCGGCTGGGCGAGGGCACGGGGGCGCTGCTGGCGCTTCCGGTGGTGCAGAGTGCGGCTCGTGCGATGCACGAGGTGGCCACGTTCGACACGGCAGGCGTCACGGAGAAGGGCTGACGCCCTTGGGGGTACGGGTGTGGGTGCGGGCCCGGTCGTCGGGTTTGTGCCCACCCTCCCCAGCTACCGCTGGGAGGTACCCCAGCCCAGCGGAACGACTGCCCACAAACGGGCGGCGGGGTGACTGGCCACCCGCCCGCAGTCAAAGGTCCGGCCTGAGGGGCCGGGGTGGGAGGGGCCGGGTCCGGAGAGGGACGTCGGGGTTATTTGCGGCCCAAGTACGGGGCAACTCTTTCCCGTAGAGGGTTCCGGGCCGTAAATAATCCAGTCCCGTAAGGGCCCGGCCCCTCCGCCCCGGCCCCGCCCCACAGCGCCCCCGCCCCCACGTAAGGTGTCCCCACCAGCGCATTCGCACGAGGAGCCCGCATCCATGGCCGAGCTGCACGCACACGTCGCCGCCTATCCCGTCGGACTGCGCCTCGCCGGGCGCCGGGTCGTCGTCCTGGGTGCCGGTCAGGTGGCCCAGCGCCGTCTGCCCGCCCTCCTGGCCGCCGGTGCCGACGTCCTGCTGATCTCCCCCTCCGCCACCCCTTCCGTGGAGGCGATGGCCGAGGCGGGCGAACTGCGCTGGGAGCGCCGCGGCTACCGCGACGGTGACCTGGACGGCGCCTGGTACGCCCTGATCTCCACCGACGACCCCGCCGCGAACGAGGCGGCCTCCGCCGAGGCCGAGGCCCGCCGCGTGTGGGCCGTACGCAGCGACGACGCCGACGCCGCCTCGGCCTGGACCCCGGCCACCGGCCGCGCCGCGGGCGTCACCGTCGCGGTACTGACCGGCCAGGACCCCCGCCGCTCCGCCGCCGTGCGCGACGCGGTGGTCGAGGGCCTGCGCGACGGTTCGCTCGCCGCCCCCCACCACCGCGCCCGCGCCAAGGGCGTCTCCCTCGTGGGCGGCGGCCCCGGCGACCCCGACCTGATCACGGTGCGGGGCCGCAGGCTCCTCGCCGAGGCGGACGTGGTCGTCGCCGACCGCCTGGGCCCGCGCGACCTCCTCGACGAACTTCCCCCGCACGTCGAGGTCATCGACGCGGCCAAGATCCCCTACGGCCGGTTCATGGCCCAGGAGGTCATCAACAACGCGCTGATCGAGCACGCCAAGGCCGGAAAGGCCGTGGTCCGCCTCAAGGGCGGCGACCCCTTCGTCTTCGGCCGCGGCATGGAGGAGGTCCAGGCCCTGGCCGAGCACGGCATCCCGTGCACCGTCGTCCCGGGCATCTCCAGCTCGATCAGCGTCCCGGCAGCCGCCGGAATCCCCGTCACCCACCGTGGGGTGGCACATGAGTTCACGGTGGTCAGCGGGCACGTGGCGCCCGACGACCCGCGTTCGCTCGTCGACTGGGAGGCGCTCGCCCGGCTGCGCGGGACGCTGGTCCTGCTGATGTCGGTGGAGAACATCGGGGCGATCGCGGAGACGCTGATACGGCACGGCCGCCCCGCCGCCACGCCCGTGGCGGTGGTGCAGGAAGGAACCACGGCGGCCCAGCGCCGTGTGGACGCGACGCTGGAGACGGTGGGGGAGAGGACGGCGGCGGAGGGCATACGCCCGCCGGCGGTCATCGTGATCGGCGAAGTGGTGAACGCGGCCCGGCCGAACGAAGGCTGAAGCGACACGGACTCCACCGGCACCCCAGCCCACCCCGCCCCAGGCGGGGTCCGGCACCCGATTTCGAACCAGGCGAACCAGGAAAAACAGACCATGGCCGACCTCATCACCATCGACGACCCCGACGACCCCCGCCTGCACGACTACACCGGCCTGACGGACGTCGAACTGCGCCGCCGCCGCGAGCCCGAGGAGGGGCTGTTCATCGCGGAGGGCGAGAAGGTGATCCGCCGCGCCGGGCAGGCCGGCTACGGGATGCGGTCGATGCTGCTGACGGCCAAGTGGGTCGAGGTGATGCGGGACGTCATCGAGGAGAGCACGGCCCCGGTCTACGCCGTGACCCCGGACCTGGCGGAGCGGGTGACGGGCTATCACGTCCACCGCGGAGCTCTCGCCTCCATGCGGCGCAAGCCGCTGCCGGAAGCCGGTGAGCTGCTGCGCACGGCCCGCCGGGTCGCGGTGCTCGAGGGCCTGGTGGACCACACCAACATCGGCGCGATCTTCCGCAGCGCGGCCGCGCTCGGGATGGACGCGGTCCTGCTGTCCCCGGACTGCGCCGACCCGCTCTACCGCCGCTCGGTGAAGGTCTCGATGGGCGCGGTCTTCTCCGTGCCCTACGCCCGCCTGGACAGCTGGCCGGCCGATCTGGAGGCGGTGCGCGAGGCGGGATTCGGCCTGCTCGCCCTCACCCCGCACGAGAAGGCGACGTCCATGGACGAGGCGGCTCCGCACCGCCTGGAGCGGGTGGCGCTGATGCTGGGGGCGGAAGGTGACGGCCTGTCCGACCGTGCGCTGCGCGCGGCCGACGAGTGGGTCCGGATCCCGATGGCCCACGGAGTCGACTCCCTCAACGTGGGCGCGGCGGCGGCGGTGGCGTTCTACGCGGTGACGACGGGCCGCCCGACGGCCTAGCGGCCGACCGCCCCGGCCCCCGGGCCGACCGCCGCTCCGGAAACCCCCACTGGCGCCCCCGGCAAGTGCGGCGCCTCCGGCACGAGCGGCGCCTCCGGCGCGAGCGGCGCCACCGGCACCCCCGAGACCTCCCCCATACTCCGGGCAGGCCCCTGGCACCCCTGGGCGGCCGCGATCCCGAGCGCGACCAGCAGGGTCACCACGACGAAGACGATGAGCCGCTGCCGCAGCAGCTTGCGGTCCGGCCCGGGCCGCCGCCCGCCGCTCCCCGGGCGCGTGCGGGCACCGGTACGAGCACCGGTGCGGGAGGCGTTGCGGTCGCGTACGCCCCGCTGGGCCGCCACCGGCCCCCGCCGGTCGATGGCTGTCGGGCCGGGCGCGGGCGCGCCTTGCGGGACCTGTGGGGCGTGTGGGGCGTGCGGCCGCGGCGTGGGGGCGCTGCCGGGCCGCCGCTCGGTGCGCTGGCGCTCGTACTCGGCGGCCCGCCGGGCCGAGGGCCGGTCGGGCTCGCGGCGCGGGGACGGCGGCCGGCCCTCGGCCAGCCCGTGCGCCTCGCGGGCCGCGATCTCCTTCAGCCGCAGGGAGAGCTGCAGGGTGCTGGGCCGCTCCTCGGGGTCCTTGGCGAGGCATGCGTGAATGAGCGGGGCCAGGGCGTCGGGCACGCCCATGAGCTGTGGCTCCTCGTGGACGACGCGGTAGAGCATGACCTCCGAACTGCCCTGCCCGAACGGAGAGTCGGCCGTCGAGGCGTAGGCCAGCGTGGCGCCGAGCGCGAAGACGTCGGTCGCGGGGGTCACGGCGGCGCCGCGCACCTGCTCGGGGGCGAGGAAGCCGGGGGAGCCCACGGCCGTGCCCACGTGGGTGAGCGTGCTCGCCCCGGTGGCCCAGGCGATGCCGAAGTCGATGATGCGGGGGCCCTTGGGGGAGAGCAGGATGTTGGAGGGCTTGAGGTCCCGGTGGACGACGCCGGCGTCGTGCACGGCCAGCAGTCCTTCCGCCAACGCGGCCCCGATGGAGGCGGTCTGAGCGGCCGACAGCGGCCCTTCCTCGGTCACCTTGTCGTGCAGGGAGGGGCCCGGCACGTACTGCGTGGCGAACCAGGGCCGGTCCGCCTCCAGGTCGGCGGCCACCAGCCGCGCCGTACAGCCGCCGCGGATGCGCCGGGCGGCGGAGACCTCGCGGGCGAAGCGGGAGCGGAACTCCTGGTCCTCGGCGAGGTCCGGACGGATGACCTTGAGCGCCACGCGCTGCCCGCGCCGGTCGGAGCCCAGGTAGACCACGCCCATGCCGCCCGCGCCCAGTCTGCGGTGCAGCCGGAAGGAGCCGACGACACGCGGGTCCTCGCGCCGGAGCCGCATCATCGTCATGTTCGTCCCCTACCTCCGGTGGGACTGCCCCACATCGCTGCCCTTCGGCCGTCCGGCCCTTTGGTCGGGCCGTCAGGCCCCGTTGGCCGCCCGGCCTCTGACGTGGCACAGCTTACGGATTGACGGACGGTCGCGCTGCGAGGCCGCGCATGCGTCGGCAGGTGGATTGTCGGTGCCGGGCGGGATGCCCGAAGTGCGGGCGCGCGGCGGCGGAAGGCCGCCCCCGGCGCCGGACCGGCGGCTCAAGGGGCCGCAGCGAAAGGGGGATTGGCGCCTTCAGGGGGGACCGGGCGGAGAGCACCTCGGGCGCCGGGGGCAGGACTCGAACGTATGACGTGACGGCAGGCCGGGCGGCCCCGAGGGTGGAGGCGGCGGTCCGCCGGGACGTGGTGGAAGTGAGCGAAGTCACCCGGCGCGCGGTGCCGCGCGCGGTGCCGTGGGCGGACGGGAGGGGTGTCCCCTCGGGGAGGACCCCCAAGGCGCGGGGGAGGGGTCTCCACCCACGGGAGTAGCCCCGGGGCGCGGCCTCATCCTCGCGGAGAACCGTCAAGCGGTACGAGGGCATGACGCCGGGCGGCGGCCCCGCGCCTAGTGTTGAAGGCAAGCGGCGGGCGCGAACACTCGTCCCCCGAGGTCAGGTGCCCGCCGCCCCCAGGCAACGCACGAGCGGGCATGCACGAACGGGCATCACAGGCGGAAAGCGGAAGGGAGAGGACCGATGGCGCACTACGCGGAACGTCCCGGCGGCCGGGCAAGGACCCGGCAGTCGGTGGACGTCTTCGGGCAGCGCCCGTCCTCCACCCGCCACCCGCTGGTCGCGGCGGCCATGGTGCTGCCGCTGGCGGCTCTCCTGGCCGTCGTCTTCGGCGGCTGGGACGCCGTCGTCACACAAGCGTCGTCCGTGGCCGGAATGCTGGGGCGCTGACGCGCCCCGGGTCCGGGAGAGCGGCCCGGGCCGAGAACGGTCATAACCCCGTGGGGACGGGGGTGCGGCGGACGGCACGAGGGGCCGGGCACCTGGGGAGGTGCCCGGCCCCTCGCGTTCTCGTACAACCCACCACTGCGACGTACCGGACGAAAAAGACCGGTGGCCGGAGCCCTGGGGGCCCCGGCCACCGGCCGTGATGGTGCGCGATACTGGGATTGAACCAGTGACCTCTTCCGTGTCAGGGAAGCGCTCTCCCGCTGAGCTAATCGCGCGGGAAGATCCTTGCGGACCTGGTGGACGATACTGGGATTGAACCAGTGACCTCTTCCGTGTCAGGGAAGCGCTCTCCCGCTGAGCTAATCGTCCGGGTGGTGCTGCGTGCGCGATACTGGGATTGAACCAGTGACCTCTTCCGTGTCAGGGAAGCGCTCTCCCGCTGAGCTAATCGCGCGGGAAGATCCATGCGGATCTGGTGGACGATACTGGGATTGAACCAGTGACCTCTTCCGTGTCAGGGAAGCGCTCTCCCGCTGAGCTAATCGTCCTTGGAGGTGGAGACGGGATTTGAACCCGTGTAGACGGCTTTGCAGGCCGTTGCCTCGCCTCTCGGCCACTCCACCAGGAGTGCGGGGGTTCGGGAAGATCCCCCTACTCGAGCGGACAACGAGACTCGAACTCGCGACATCCACCTTGGCAAGGTGGTGCTCTACCAACTGAGCTATGTCCGCAGGTGCCTCCCCCGGATCACCGGGAGCTGCTCCGCCGTTTCGCTTCCGCGTCCCGGCGACGTGTTGAACTTTAGCGGATTCCGGCGCCAGCTCAAATTCCGTTTGCCCAGCGTGCTGCGCTGATCCCACGCGAGGGCCGGTCGCGGACCCCGCGCCATAGACTCGATGACGTGCAGAGCCTCCCTCCGATGTCCTCCCCGATGGCCCGCTTCGGCGGCCTGATCGCCACTGACCTGCGGGATGTCACCAGTGACCCGGCCGCCCTGGAATCCGCCGGCTGGTGGGCCGTCGTCGCCGACTTCGAGGGCGGCCTGACGTGCGCGCGCTTCGGCGACGTCCGGCCCGCTCCCGCGCCCGCCCCGGTGCCCGGCCGCTGGCGGGGCCCGGCGCCCGAGGACTGGACCAGCTCCCTGGACCGCGACGCCTACGTCGCGGGCGTCCGGCGCGTACGCGAGCACATAGCCGCCGGCGAGGTCTACCAGGCCAATCTCTGCCGCGTCCTGAGCGCGCCGCTGCCGGACCCGGACGCCGCCGACGTGGACGCCCTGACCGCGCTGCTCGCCCGGGGCAACCCCGCCCCCTACGCCGGAACGGTTCGCCTGCCCGCGCACGGGGTGGAGGTGGCCACCGCCTCGCCCGAGCTCTACCTGCGCCGCTCCGGCCGCACCGTGGAGTCCGGACCCATCAAGGGGACCGGCCGCACCGCCGAGGACCTGCTGGAGAAGGACCACGCCGAGAACGTGATGATCGTGGACCTGGTCCGCAACGACCTCGGCCGCGTCTGCGCCACCGGCTCCGTGACCGTCCCCGCGCTCTGCGCGGTCGAGCCGCACCCCGGACTGGTCCACCTCGTCTCCACCGTCCGCGGACAGCTCGCCGACGACGTCGGCTGGGCCGAGCTGTTCGACGCGACCTTCCCGCCCGGCTCCGTGACCGGCGCCCCCAAGGCCAGCGCCCTGGACATCATCGGCTCCCTGGAACCCGCCCCGCGCGGCCCCTACTGCGGAGGCATCGGCTGGGTGGACGCCGACCGGGGCACCGGCGAGCTGGCCGTCGGCATCCGCACCTTCTGGATCGACCGCGCGGCACCCGGCGGACCGGTCCTGCGCTTCGGCACCGGAGCCGGCATCACCTGGGGCTCCGACCCGGAGCGCGAGTGGGCCGAGACCGAGCTCAAGGCGTCCCGGCTGCTCGCGATAGCGTCGGGAACACACCGGCCGCTGGAAGGGACGAACCGGTGAGAATCTGGCTCAACGGTGCGCTGCGCGACGCCGACAGTGCCCATGTCTCCGTCTTCGACCACGGCCTGACGGTCGGCGACGGCGTCTTCGAAACACTGAAGACCACGGCCGGCCGGCCCTTCGCCATGACCCGCCACCTGGCCCGGCTCGCCCGCAGCGCCCAGGGCCTCGGCCTGCCCGAGCCCGACCTCGACGAGGTGCGCCACGCCTGTGACGCCGTCCTCGAGGCCAACCCCATGCCGCTCGGCCGGCTGCGGATCACCTACACCGGAGGGCTCTCCCCGCTGGGCTCGGACCGCGGCACCGCCGGCCCCACCCTCGCCGTGGCCCTCAGCGAGACCACCCGGCGCGCCGACACCACGGCCGCCGTCACCGTGCCCTGGACCCGCAACGAGCGCGGCGCCCTCGCCGGCCTGAAGTCCACCTCGTACGCCGAGAACGTCGTCGCCCTCGAGCGGGCCCGGCAGCAGGGCGCCACCGAGGCGCTGTTCGCCAACACCGTCGGCGCGCTCTGCGAGGGCACCGGATCCAACGTCTTCGTCGTCCTCGACGGCGAGCTGCACACCCCGCCCGTCGCCGCCGGCTGTCTGCCCGGCATCACCCGCGCCCTCGTCATGGAATGGACCGGCGCCCACGAGAGCGACCTGCCCCTGGAGGCCCTCGACCGCGCCGAGGAGATCTTCCTGACCTCCAGCCTCCGCGACGTCCAGGCCGTCCACACCCTCGACGGCCGCCAACTCCCCGGCGCGCCCGGCCCGGTGACCGCCAAGGCGATGCGGGTCTTCGGCGAGCGCGCGGCCGCGGACATCGATCCGTAAATCCCGTGACGGGGGGCCGCCAGGCCGGTAGAACACCAGGAATGACGACCACCCTGCGGCCCACCGCACCCGAACAGCGCACCGACGACGGCGCCCGGTCCCGTTCGTACGAGGTCTGCGTCAACAGCCGGCGCGTCGGCACGGTCGACATCTCCACCGAGCCCCGCCTCGGGCCGGCCGTCGGCAGGATCGCCCACCTGGTCATCAACGAACGCGACCGGCACCGCGGGCGCGCCACGGTCGCCGCGCTCGCCGCCGAGGAGGTGCTGCGCGGCTGGGGCTGTGAGCAGATCGTGGTGAGCGTCCCCGCGAGCGCGACGACCGCCCTGGGACTGGCCGGGGCACTCGGCTACACCGAGCGCAGCCGCAACATGTCCAAACCGCTGGCCGCCGCCCCCGAGCTGCCCGCTGGCAGCACCCCCCGCCCCATGGACGAGGCGGAGTTCCGCCGCTGGCTGGACCACTCCCGCCGGAGCTACGCCCGGGACTGGATCGAGCGGGGCCTGCCGCCCGCCCTGGCCGAGGCCAAGGCCCGGCGCGACCACGAGGGCGCGCTCGGGCAGGGCCTGGCCACGCCCGGCACCACCCTGGCCGTCCTGTCCCACGACGGCGAGGACGTCGGCACCCTGTGGGTGGGGCCGCACCCCGACGGCCGCTACGTCTTCGACGTCGAGGTCGGCGAGGCCCACCGGGGCCGCGGGCACGGCCGCACCCTGATGCTCCTCGCCGAGCGCGAGGCCCTGGCGGCCGGCGCGGCCGCGCTCGGGCTCCACGTCTTCGCCGGCAACACCCCGGCCCTGCGGCTGTACGAGTCGCTCGGCTACCGGCCGACCGCCTTCAACCTGTACAAGCCGCTGCTCTAGCCGCGGTGTCTCCCCGCGGTGTGTCCCTACGGCGTGTCCGAGGGGTCAGCCCGCGAGCAGCCGGTCGGCGATCTCCTCGATCCGCTCCCGCAGGCCCTCCTGGCTCTTGCCGCCGTCCAGCCGCTCGCCGTCGATGACATAGGTGGGCGTCCCCGTCACGCCGATGGCCTTGCCCTCGGCCTGGTCGGCGTCGACGATCAGCATGTGCCGCCCGTCGATCAGCGCGGTGTCCACCTCCTCGGCGTCCAGCCCCAGCTCGCCCGCCGCCTCCACGAGCACCTTCTCGCCCCGGGCGCCGAGCTCCGCGGTGCGCTCCAGCAGGGCCTCGGCGTACGGCCACGCCGTGCCCTGCTCCGCCGCCTCCTCGGCGGCCTGCGCCGCGGCGTAGGCGTGCTTGTGCTTCTCCAGCGGGAAGTGCCGCAGCCGGATCTCCAGCCGGTCGCCGTAGCGGGCGCGCAGCGCGCGCACGTCGTCGAGGGCCTTGTGGCAGTCGGGGCACTGCAGGTCGCACCAGACGTCGAGGACGGCGCGGACGGTGTCGGTATCGCTCATGGGGCCAGTCTCCCAGCCCCCGCCGCCCGGGCGTGATCCCCTACCTGAGGAGGAGGCCGGAGGGGCCCGGACCCGGAGTTCTCCCCGAGGACCGGGCCGGTCGTGGCATGTCCGGCCCCGCCCGGTGCACGATGGAGGCGAGGAGAACGTCACCGGCAGGAGGCCCCGGATGCTGACCTCGACCGTATGCGTTGCCGTGTCCGCGGCCGGCCTGGGCATCGCCCTGCTGACGGCCTACCGCAGGCGCTTCCTGGCCGCGGCCCGGATCGCCGCCTGGTCGCTGGTGCCCGTAGGGCTGGTGATGACGGGCGTCGTGGACTGGCTGGCGGGCATCGTGTTCGACCCCACCGTCTGGGCCGGCTTCGGCGTGCTCGCGCTCTCCGCCGTGCTGTTCCTGATCACCCGGACCGTCGAGCGCCGCCGCGCCGGAGGCCGCCGCGAGCGCCGCGAGGCCGCGTCCGCCGGGCGGCCCGGAGCCGTGGCCCCGGCCGCCTCCGCACCCTCGCTCGGCCCCACCCGCACCAAGGCCCCCCGGCCCGCCGGGACGAAGGCCCCGGCCGGCGACGCAGAGGACTTCTCGGACATCGAGGCGATCCTCAAGAAGCACGGGATCTGACGAACTCCCCCTGGCAGTTGGCGCGTTGGTGAGCGGGCGGCCCCGCCGCTGCGCCATGATCTGTCGGAGATGAACGACGAACCACCGGCCCAGATCACCGACGAGCCGCGCGGCTGCCTGTTCGCGCTGTCCCAACCGCCGCTGATGTTCTTCCTCGCCTTCGTCGCCACGCTGGTCCTGCTGACCGCCGTGCACGACCTCTACCGCTGGTGACCCCGCCGGCCCGGCGGTCGTCAGTCCGCGGCCCCCCGGCGACGCGCCCGGTACGCGGCCACGTGCAGCCGGTTCCCACAGGTGCGCCCGTCGCAGTAGCGGCGCGAGCGGTTGCGGGAGAGGTCGACGAACGCCCGCCCGCAGTCCGGCGCCGCGCAGCGCCGCAGCCGCTCGCGCTCGCCCTCCACCAGCAGGAACGCCAGCGCCATCCCGCCGTCGGCCGCCAGGTGCTCGGCCAGGGAGGCGCCGGGCGCGAAGTAGTGGACGTGCCAGTCGTAGCCGTCGTGATCGGTCAGCCGGGGCGTCGTGCCCGCCTCGGCGACCAGTGCGTTCAGGAGCGTCGCGGCCGCCCGCGCATCCTCGGTGTCGAACACCTGGGCGAAGCGGTCGCGTATGGACCGGACCGCCGCCAGGTCCGGCTCCCGCAGGACGTCGATGCCGCTGATCTCGTGGCGCTCGACGAAGCCCCGCAGCGCCGCCAGATCGTCGAGCTCCATGTTCAGCAGGTCGACGACGGTGTCGAGCGTGCGGCGGGTGTCGTGGTTGATCAGCACGAAACGTTCGCTCCCTGGCCGGACGGACGGAGGGCGGCAGGTGTTCGACCGCGGGGAGCAGACTCTAGCGGCTCCACGACGCGACGGCGCCGTCGTCCGCGGTGGATCCGCGGCGACGGCGCCGTGTCGTGGGTGTTCGATGTGCGGTTGTCCGGATGCGCGGCGCCCGGCCTCCCCGAGTGGGCCGGCGCGCCCTGGTCAGCTACGGCCCGGCATCAGCTCTCGGCCAGGATGTGCGAGAGCTCGGTGTCCAGATCGAAGTGACGGTGTTCGGTGCCTGGTGGCACCGCGGCGTCGGTCCGCTTCAGGAACGACTCCAGTGCCCGCGCCGGCGCCTCCAGCAGGGCTTCGCCCTCGGGAGAGCTCAGCGCGATGCAGACGACGCCCTGGCCATGACTGCGGGACGGCCAGACGCGGACGTCGCCCGTGCCCGTGGGCCGGTGAAGGCCCTCGGCGAGCAGATCACGGGCGAAGACCCACTCGACCGTCTCTTCGGCTCCGGTGTGGAAGGTGGCGTGCACGGCATACGGATCGGCCGTGTCGTACCGCAGGCCCGCAGGTACGGGCAGTGAGGATTCGCTCGACACAACGAGGCGCAGGTGCAGCTCGCAGCTGACCGTGGTGTTCATAAGCGCCAAGGCCTTTCGCTCAGTGTGCGCTCGGGGATTCGCACGTCGGCGAAATCGACATGCCACCTACGGTGCCGTTGTAAACCCCTCTGCCCGTTTTGAGGCTCTTCGGATACCTCGGACGGCCCAGCGCTCACGCCACGCATACCGCCGAACCGGTGATGTCACGCCCTTCGGGTACGTTGGACCTCATGAACGCGGAGAGTGACGAGCGGAGATCCGCTCCGGCGGACGGCGACGCCGAGCCCGGCAAAGGCCTCGGCTCGCGAGCCCCGCACTTCATCAAAAGATCCCGGCCGCTCCACCTGAGCTGGCAGGCCGGCGTCTTCGTCGTCGGCCTCGCCGTCGTCGTCGCGGGCATCATCATGCTGCCCCTGCCCGGCCCCGGCTGGCTGGTGATCTTCGGCGGCATGGCCATCTGGGCCACCGAGTTCGTCTGGGCCCAGCTCGTCCTGCGCTGGACCAAGCGCAAGGTCACCGAGGCCGCCCACCGCGCCCTCGACCCCAAGGTCCGGCGCCGCAACATCACCCTCACCGTCCTCGGCCTGCTGATCATCGCCGGACTCGCGGGCTTCTACGTCGCCAGCTACGGCCTCACCCTGCCCTGGAAGGCCGCCCACTGACCCTCCCCGGGCCCCCTGACCAGGCACGGGTGGCGCGAAGCACCGCCTGACATGCGGTAATGTTTGCGGTGCGCCCGGGCGATTAGCTCAGCGGGAGAGCGCTTCGTTCACACCGAAGAGGTCACTGGTTCGATCCCAGTATCGCCCACATCCCACCGAGGGTCCGCAAGGTTCACACCCCCTTGCGGACCCTCGGTTTTTCGTATGCCCTTGGTCCTCATGGCCCGCCGCCGCACGCACTCGCCGCATCACTACCGCTTCCGCGACGCCTGGACCCTCCCGGCGCCGCCCGACACCGTCTACACGGTGCTGGAGGCCGTCGCCGACTACCCCTCCTGGTGGCCCCAGGTCCGCCGCGTCCACCAGGCCGACGACATCAGCGGCACCGTCCACATCCGCTCCCTCCTGCCCTACGGGCTCACCCTCACCGCCCGCCAGAGCCGCCGCGACCCCCACGCCCGCGTCCTGGAGGTCGTCGTCCACGGCGACCTGGAGGGCTGGGCGCGCTGGACCGTCCTCCCGCACGGCACCACCGGCAGCATCGCCCGCTTCGAGCAGGACGTGGACGCGACCAAACCCCTCATGCGGCGCCTGGCCGTCCCCGCCCGGCCCCTCTTCCGCGCCAACCACGCATGGATGATGCGCGGCGGACGACGCGGCCTGCGCGCCCTCCTGGAGAGCCGGCCGCAGGGCCGGCCCGAGGCCGGGCCGGAGGGGATTTGAAGGAGGGCCGCCGCGACCTGTATTGTTCAGTGCGTCGCCGGGGAAAACCCCGAAGACAGCCCCGGGCGATTAGCTCAGCGGGAGAGCGCTTCGTTCACACCGAAGAGGTCACTGGTTCGATCCCAGTATCGCCCACGCCCGGGAAGGCCGGTCCGTCAACTGACGGACCGGCCTTTCGCATTACCGGCACCCTCACGCCGCAGCGGGCAGCTCCGGACGCAGCGGCCACGCCGGATCGCACTCCTCGTCCGAACCGTTGCGCGCGAACCACGCCTGCAGCCCCCGCGCCTGCGCCGCATGCCACACCGCCTGCCGGGTGTGCAGCTCCGCCGGACTCAGCCGCTCCAGCCGCGACGCGAAACGCCGCCCCACCGCCCGCACGACCTCCAACGCCGCCGTGGCGTCGACGGCCGCGTCATGCGCCCCCGCCAGCTCCACCCCGTACTGCGCACACAGGTCCGTCAGCGTCCGCCGCCCCTTGCGATAGCGGTCCAGATGCTTGTCCAGCACCCACGGATCCAGCACACACAGCGGCGCACCGCCCAGATAGTCCGCCAGCGACGACGCCCGGTGCCGCCGCAACTCCCGGTCCAGCAACGTCAGATCGAACGGGGCGTTCATCACCACCAGCGGCACACCACGCGCCGCATGCCCCGCCAGGGCCCTCGCCACCTCCTCCATCACCGGGGCCGGCCACCGGCCGTACCGCTGCAGATGGTCCTCGCTCAGTCCGTGTATCGCGGTCGCCTCGGCGGGAACGGGAACCCCCGGATTCACCAGCCAACGGGTGGCCACCGGCGCGGCCCCCGCCTGCGACTGCGTCACGAAAGCCGCCGAAACGATCCGGTCGCGCTCCACGTCCACCCCGGTCGTCTCGGTGTCGAAGGCGGCCAACGGCCCTTCGAGCCAGCACGGCATGACACAACTCCTCGCGCTTGTGCGGCACATGGCGTGTTTCCCCTCCCCGCCAGGTGATACCCGGCCACCCGAGTACCCGAACCGCCGCCGTTTGCCGGGGAGTTCGCGTGGAGACAACACAGATGTACGACCAAAGAACCGGCGAGCCCGGAAGGTTTTTCGGACATGGCGCTCGCTCAGCCCGACCCGGCCACCCCCACGGCCGCCGGCCCCCGGGCACCTGACCGCGCCCCGCGGCAGCCTCGCCGTCACCGCGTGCATGGAGACCCTCCAGGTCGGCTACCTGCACGCCGTCGCGGCCGCCGCCGGCTGCTCCCTCGCCCAGCCCTTCCCCGACAACGGCATCGACTGGCACGTCAGCCACAGCGCCCCGGCCACACCACCGACGACGAGGTCACCATCAAGGTGCAGCTCAAGAGCACCTACCAGCTCGGCCCCCGCCCACCCGGCCCGACCTTCGGCTTCACCCTCGACAACGACCACCTGGTCAAGCTCGCCCGCACCCCCGTCTCGGTCCACAAGATCCTCGTCGTGATGATCGTTCCGCGCACCCAGGACGACTGGCTACGGGCCGGCCCCGACCACCTCGAACTGCGCCACTGCTGCTACTGGACCAACCTCGCCGGCCACCCCGCCACCGGCCGACGCAGGACCACCGTGCGGATCCCGACCACACGCGTCTTCGACGACCGCGCACTGCGCGAGATCATGACCCGGGTCGGGGCGGGAGGGAGACCCTGATGCACCGGCCGACCGACGACCCCCGCACCACCCCCACGACCCCGCCGTCCTCGGCACCCTCCTCGCCCGCCACGGCTGGCGACGACACGGCGGAGCCCCCGGCCGCTACCACCGCTGGACACCCCCACCGGCCCCGGCACCGGCACCAGCCTCCTCGTACCCGCCGGCAACGCCTTCCCCGACAGCACCGACCTCCTCACCGAAGCCCTCACCGCCCTCGAACACAGCGCCGCCCCTCCGCCCGCGAGATCCTCATCGCCCTCCGCACCCCCAGCGACGAGATCCGCTGGCACCGCGAGAACCCCGCACACCGCGCCCCCACCGCCGCCTGGGCCGACCAGGAACGCCTGCGCACCGGCGCCCGCGCCATGCTGCTCGCCGGAGCCCTCGCCACCCGCGCCCGCACCGGCCACCACGGCGCCCGCCACCGCCGACAGGCCGAGACCACCCTGGCCCCCCTGCTCCTCGGCCCCACCCCGGCGGAAGCGACCTCACCGTCTTCCTGCCCCTCGAAACCCCGGCCGCCACCGGCAGGCACACCGGACAGAACCCCACCGACGGCCCCGACCGCCTCGCCGCCACCCTCCTGCGCGCCCTGCAGACCACCCGCGACGCCACCGACTACCGCCGCACCACCGGCCGGCCCGACGCCTTCGACAAAGCCGTCGAAGCCGGCGTCAGCCGGGAGCTCACCGACGCCCTCGTCACCCTGACCGCCGGATCCCAGGGCATACGGATCACCGTGGAATGGGCACCCGCCGCCGGCCCGCCCGAAGGCTTCGCCACCCGCCCCGAACCGCTGGAATTCTCACCCGGCGACCTCCCCGCCCTCCGCGAAGCCGGAGCCCGATACGTACGCGACGAACCCTCCGTCCCCGTCCGGATCACCGCAGCCGTGGTGCGGCTGCGCCGCGAGACACCGGGCGGGACGGGCGTGGTGCGCCTGCGGGTGCTCGAGGGAGCCGACGTCCCCCAGGTGCGGGCCACCCTCACCGACGACGACTACCGCGCCGCCGGCCACGCCCACCTCGCCGGCCTCCCGGTCCGGGTGAGCGGGCGCCTGGAGAGCCGCGGCGGCTTCCGCCGCCTGGCCGACGCCCACAGCGTCACCCCCGTCCCGGCGGACGAAGCCGAACGGGACGGACTGCTGAAGTCCCTGCAATCCCCGGAGGAGGAATAACCGTTTAGCGACCAGGGGGCCGGGCTCGGTACGATTCAAGCGCGCAGCGACCGCTGTCGTGCCCCATAAGTCAGGAGAGACCGGTGTCAGACGTCCGTGTGATCATCCAACGCGATTCCGAGCGGGAAGAGCGCGTGGTGACGACGGGCACTACGGCCGCCGATCTCTTCGCCGGAGAGCGCACCATCGTCGCCGCGCGCGTCGCGGGCGAGCTGAAGGACCTGGCGTACGCCGTCGCCGACGGCGAGGAGATCGAGCCCGTCGAGATCTCCTCCGAGGACGGCCTGAACATCCTGCGCCACTCGACCGCCCACGTCATGGCCCAGGCCGTGCAGGAGCTCTTCCCCGAGGCCAAGCTGGGCATCGGCCCGCCGGTCAAGGACGGCTTCTACTACGACTTCGACGTCGAGAAGCCCTTCACTCCCGATGACCTCAAGCTCATCGAGAAGAAGATGCAGGAGATCCAGAAGCGCGGTCAGCGCTTCTCGCGCCGCGTCGTCACCGACGACGCCGCCCGCGAGGAGCTGGCCGACGAGCCGTACAAGCTCGAGCTGATCGGTCTCAAGGGCTCCGCCTCGCACGACGACGGCGCGGACGTGGAGGTGGGCGCGGGCGAGCTCACCATCTACGACAACCTGGACGCCAAGACCGGCGAGCTGTGCTGGAAGGACCTCTGCCGGGGCCCGCACCTGCCGACCACCCGTGTCATCCCGGCGTTCAAGCTGATGCGGAACGCGTCGGCGTACTGGCGGGGCAGCGAGAAGAATCCGCAGCTCCAGCGCATCTACGGCACCGCCTGGCCGACCAAGGACGAGCTGAAGGCGTATCTGGAGTTCCTCGTCGAGGCCGAGCGGCGTGACCACCGCAAGCTGGGCGCCGAGCTCGACCTCTTCTCCTTCCCCGACGAGCTGGGCCCCGGCCTCGCGGTGTTCCACCCCAAGGGCGGCATCATCCGCAAGGAGATGGAGAACTACTCGCGCAAGCAGCACGAGGCCTCCGGCTACGAGTTCGTGAACACCCCGCACATCTCGAAGGAGCACCTCTTCGAGACCTCCGGGCACCTTCCGCACTACGCCGAGGGCATGTTCCCGCCCATCGAGTTCGACGGGCAGAACTACCGCCTCAAGGCCATGAACTGCCCGATGCACAACCTGATCTTCAAGTCGCGCGGGCGCTCGTACCGTGAGCTGCCGCTGCGGCTGTTCGAATTCGGCACGGTGTACCGGTACGAGAAGTCCGGCGTCGTCCACGGCCTGACCCGCTCGCGCGGCTTCACCCAGGACGACGCGCACATCTACAGCACCAAGGAGCAGATGCCGGAGGAGCTCGACACCCTCCTCACCTTCGTGCTCGACCTGCTGCGCGACTACGGCCTGAACGACTTCGAGCTGGAGCTCTCCACCCGCGACCCCGAGTCGGACAAGTTCATCGGCTCCGACGAGGACTGGGCGGAGGCCACCGAGGCGCTGCGCCTGGCGGCCGAGAAGCAGGGGCTGCCGCTGGTCCCGGACCCGGGCGGCGCCGCGTACTACGGCCCGAAGATCTCCGTGCAGGCGAAGGACGCGATCGGCAGGTCCTGGCAGATGTCGACCATCCAGGTCGACTTCAACCAGCCCAAGCGGTTCGGTCTCGAGTACACGGCGGCCGACGGCTCGCGCCAGCAGCCGGTCATGATCCACCGTGCGCTCTTCGGCAGCATCGAGCGGTTCTTCGGCGTGCTGCTGGAGCACTACGCGGGCGCGTTCCCGGCGTGGCTGGCCCCGGTCCAGGCGGTCGGCATCCCGATCGGCGACGCCCACGTCGAGTACCTGCAGGAGTTCGCCGCCGAGGCGAAGAAGAAGGGCCTGCGGGTCGAGGTGGACGCCTCGTCGGACCGGATGCAGAAGAAGATCAGGACCCATCAGAAGGCGAAAACCCCGTTCATGATCATCGTCGGTGACGAGGACATGGCCGCGGGTACGGTCTCGTTCCGCTACCGCGACGGGTCGCAGGAGAACGGCATCCCGAGCGACCAGGCGATCGCGAAGATCGTTGATGTGGTGGAGCGCCGCGTCCAGGTGTGACGTGTTCCCCGCGCAGGCGGGGGTGAGCCGAAGATCCGGAAGCACCACAAGTTCAAGGTGCCGTGCGCTCCGCTAGGGCGGAGGTAGAGGGGCGGCCCGTACGGGCCGCCCCTCGTCGCATTCGCATCCACCCCAAGGAATATGCTGACTCGCATGACGAGTGAGCCGGAGCAGCAGTTCGGGGTGGGGACGCCAGACGCCTTTCAGCGGTTGTGGACGCCTCACCGGATGGCGTACATCCAGGGTGAGGGCAAGCCCACCGGGCCCGGGGCCGATGACGGCTGTCCGTTCTGCTCGATTCCGGCGAAGAGCGACGAGGACGGGCTGATCGTGGCCCGGGGCGAGCTCGTTTACGCCGTGCTGAATCTTTACCCCTACAACGGCGGGCACCTGATGGTCGTGCCGTTCCGGCATGTCGCCGACTACACGGAGCTGGACGAGGCCGAGACGGCCGAGCTCGCCGCGTTCACCAAGCGCGCGATGCGTGCGCTGCGTGAGGCGTCCGGGGCGCACGGTTTCAATATCGGGATGAACCAGGGTGGCGTCGCGGGTGCCGGCATCGCCGCCCATCTGCATCAGCATGTGGTGCCGCGTTGGGGTGGTGACACCAACTTCCTGCCGGTGATCGGGCACACCAAGGTGCTGCCGCAACTTCTCGCGGACACCCGCAAGATGCTGGCGGATGTCTGGGCGGCGGTCTAGGTCGTCGGTGGGTGGGGCAGTTCCGGTCGGATGACGACCGGACGGGACCGGACAGGACACACCCCGCCCAGAATCGGGCAAATCTCACCAATTCTTCTTAAAGAAGCTCTAATAGGACGGTGACCTTTCTTCACCGTCGTACCGTGCTGCGCGCGGCCGCCGGCAGTGCCCTGGCCGGGGCCGCCGGCGGTGCGGTCGCGGGCTGCGACGCCGAGCGGTCGGCCACCGAAGGGGCCCGGCAGCGCACTCCCGAGCCGGCGGGTGCGTCCGCCCCGGCGCGGGCGGGGGCGCGGGCCAGGGCGTCGGCGCCGCCCGGGCCGGGCCTGCTGCTGGCGAAGCTGCCCTCGGGGTTGCCGGCGCAGATCGACCACGGTCCGCGGAAGGGCCGTTCGGTGGCGCTGACGTTTCACGGCCGGGGTGATGCGAAGTCGGCGACGGCGTTGCTGGCGGAGGCCGAGCGGGCCGGGGCCCGGGTGACCGTACTGGCCGTCGGGGACTGGCTGGACGCGGAGCCGCGGATGGCTCGCCGGGTGCTCGACGGCGGGCATGAGCTGGGCAATCACACCATGCGGCATCTGAACATCTGCTCGATGCCCGCGAAGGCCGCCTATGCCGAGATCACCGAGTGCGCCGACCGGCTGCGCAGGCTCACGGGCGGCATCGGCCGCTGGTTCAGGCCCTCGCGCGCGCAGCGGGCGACCGATCAGGTGGTGCGGCTGGCGAGAAAGGCCGGTTACCCGCACGTCCTGTCGTACGACGTGGACTCCCTCGACTTCACCGACCCGGGCGCCGAGGTGGTCCGGCGTACCGTGTTGAACGCGGTACGGCCGGGGTCGGTGGTCAGTCTGCACTTCGGGCACGCCGGCACGGTCGCCGCGCTGCCCGCGATCCTCGACGGCCTGCACCGCCGCGGCCTGCGCGCGGTGACGACTACGGAGCTGCTGACCCGATGATCCAGTTCTCGCATCACCGTCCTCGACGCTCTGTCCGTTCTCTCCGCTCCCTCGGTCCCCTCCGCTCTCTCCGCGCTCCTGGTGCGTCCCGGTCGTCTCTTCCTGGCCGTTCCCTGCCCGGTTTCCCGTTCCGCTCGCGGGGCCGGCGCAGGGCCGCGTTGTTCGCCACGGCCTGTGCGCTGCTGGTGGCCGGCTGCGGGGGCGGTGACGGCGGGGACGGTGCCGCCGCCCGGCAGCCCCGGCAGCCGGGTGGGGGTGCGCACAGTCAGGGGGCGGCGCGGGGTGTTCCGCAGGGGTTGCCGGGGATGCCGCCGCTGCTGGATCCCAACGATCTCTACGCGGCGGACCGGCCGAACGCGTTGTCGCCGGTGGTGAAGGACTTCCCGTCGCGGGTGTACGTGCCGAACACGGAGTCCGACACGGTCAGCGTGATCGACCCGGCGACGTACAAGGTGATCGAAACGATCCCGGTGGGCGAGCAGCCGCAGCACGTGGTGCCGTCGTGGGACATGAAGACGCTGTGGGTCAACAACGACCGTGGTCATACGCTCACCCCGATCGACCCGGCGACGGGGAAGAAGGGGAAGACGGTCGATGTGCACGACCCGTACAACCTCTACTTCACCCCGGACGGCAAGTACGCGGTGGTGATGGCGTCGATGGACCGTGAGCTGGTGTTCCGGGACGCGCACACGATGAAGCGGATGAAGACGGAGCATGTGAACTGCCTGGGGGTGAATCACGCCGACTTCTCGCCCGACGGGCGGTACTTCATCGTCAGTTGTGAGTTCTCGGGGGAGTTGCTGAAGGTCGACACGGCGCGGATGAAGGTGATCGGTCAGCAGAAGCTGCCGTTCGACGGGGCGATGCCGCAGGACGTGAAGATCTCCTCGGACGGCCGGACCTGGTACGTGGCGGACATGATGGCCGACGGGGTGTGGGTGCTGGACGGGGACAAGTTCACGGAGCCGTGGCTGATGCCGACGGGCAAGGGGGCGCACGGTCTGTACGTCAGCCGGGATTCGAAGTCGCTGTACATCTCCAACCGGGGTGAGGGTTCGATCTCGGTGCTGGATCTGCTGAGCCGCAAGCTGGTGAAGAAGTGGGAGTTGCCGGACGGCGGGAGTCCGGACATGGGCGGTGTGTCGGCGGACGGCAAGGTGCTGTGGCTGTCAGGGCGTTACAACAGCGAGGTGTACGCGATCGACACGACGGACGGGCATCAGATCGCGCGGATCAAGGTGGGCGACGGGCCGCATGGTCTGGCGGTCTATCCGCAGCCCGGGCGGTACTCGCTGGGCCACACCGGCATCTTCCGGTAGTGGCCCGGCCGCTTGGCCGCCGCGCCGTGTTCTAGGCGTCGTAGACGTCGACCCTGCCGGGCTTGGCGTCCTGGACGGCGCCGCTGAGGTTGCCCGCGCGGGAGACGAACTTGGAGGTGTCGACGCCGTTGTCCTTCAGGACGCGCAGGGCCGCTTCGTGGACGACGCGCAGGACGGGGGTGGCGGCCCGTAGTGCGTCGTCGGCCATGAAGCGGTGGCGCCAGGGCTTGTCGGCCCAGGCGTGGCGCAGTCCGAAGGGCTCGGGGAGGACGAGCTTGCCGCCCCAGTACTCGAGGAGGGGCGGGTACCAGGTGAGGGGGGCGCGGGCGGCGAGCCGTACGACCTCCCTGGGCTCGACGATGGGGAGGGTGCGGGTCCAGGTCTCCCAGAACTTGATGCCCTTTTTGAAGGTCTTGGTGCGGTTCTTGGGGCGGCCGTTGAAGACGGAGTGGGTGGGGCCGAGGGCGTAGCCGGTGACCTCGATGCGCAGGGTCTTGTGGAGGACGGTGACGTTGATGAGGAGATTGATGACGAGCTGGCCGTCCCAGAGGACGAACTGGACGCCGAGGTAGTGGCGGTCGCCGCTGCCGAAGTGTTGTTTGTCGCAGATGTCCTGGAGCTGGGCGCCCCTGATCTGGTACGAGGCGGCGTCGGTGCCGCCGGGGCGGGACACGGCGGAGGCGCCCTCGCCGATGGGGACGACGACCCAGTGCTCGACGTGGGGCGCGGTGAGGCCGCCGGTGTTGATGGGGGTGCGCTCGAGGAGCTTGAGCTGGTCGTGGATGGCGCGGGCGATGTCCCAGCTGCGGAAGGGGTTGATGTCCCGGCCGGGCTCGGCGGGGACGAGGTCCTCGGCGAGCTGCCAGCTGCCCCAGCGGGTGCCCATGCCGAGTATGCCCTTGGGGCCGGCGTAGAAGACGATGTTGCTCTGCTGCTCGGCGGAGAGCTTCTGCAGGCTCTGGCGGAGCTGTTCGGCGGCGCTCTCGCCGGGGTCGCGGGGCACGCTCTCGGGGATCTTGGCGGCGACGGCGCCGCCGTCGAGCAGCCCGGTCCAGCGGTCGCGCAGGTCCTTCGCGGTGCGCTCGCAGGCGGTCTTGGCCCAGAAGCCGCCGATCAGGGGGGCGATGACCATGGCGCGGAGGTAGAGGCCCCAGAAGCCGTGCAGCGGCGCCTTGACCATGGCGACGGCGATCACGACGGCGAGGGCGACGAGGAGGGTGGTGCCCAGGGCGCCGGCGCGCTTGTTCTGGGCGCCGGCGAGGCTGCGGCGCAGCTGGAAGGCGCCGAACCAGAGGAGGACGCCGGGCAGGAAGAGCAGGCCGAAGACGGCCATGATGACCGTCAGCTGGGCGTCGCGGATCTTGCGGATGCGGTTGGCGGCGAGGCAGTGCTCGACGATCACCTGGGGTTCGAGGCCGAAGGACTGGATGAGGGGCTTGCGGCCGCTGCCGAGCATGCGGGTCTGCACGGCGCGGGCGAAGGCCTCGCCGAGGTTGGGCTCGAAGAGGGAGATCAGGGGTTTCTTGACCTCCGAGGTGGCCCAGTCGGAGTTGGCCTTGAGGAGCTCGTCCACGGGCCCGTCGCGGTAGGCCGCGGAGGCCAGGGCCTGTGTCGCCGCGGTGCCTCCGGCACCGCCCGATACCGGGATCTGCGCACCCGGGCTGAAGTCGTACCCGTCTCCTGCCACCGCTGCCCCCAACCCCGCGCCCGTCCGGACGCGGGCCCGCTCCCGACTGCCGCCCACGGTCTGTGTCATGGGTCGCGTGCTCAGCGTAATGGGGCGGGGTGCCGGCTGTCGTGGGAGATCGGAAAGCCGCCCGCCCCAAGTGAGTTGGGGCGGGCGGCTTGTGAACTATGAGCCGTTCTCGGCCTGTTCGCGAACGCGGTCCGCGATCTGCGGGGGCATGGGCTCGTGCCGCGCGTAGGAACGGCTGAACCGTCCCGTGCCGTGCGAGAGGGAGCGCAGGTCCACCGCGTACCGGCCGATCTCGATCTCCGGTACCTCGGCGCGTACGAGCGTGCGGCCGGAGCCGGACTGCTCGGTGCCCACGACCCGGCCGCGCCGCCCGGACAGGTCGCTCATGACCGGGCCGACGTAGTCGTCGGAGACCAGGACGCGGACCTCGGCGACGGGCTCGAGGAGGTGGATGCGGGTCTCGGCGGCGGCCTCGCGCAGGGCGAGGGCGCCGGCGGTCTGGAAGGCCGCGTCCGAGGAGTCCACCGAGTGGGCCTTGCCGTCGAGGAGGGTCACCCGCACGTCGACCAGGGGGTAGCCGGCGGCGACGCCGCGCGCGGCCTGGGCCCGTACGCCCTTCTCGACCGAGGGGATGAACTGGCGGGGGACCGCGCCGCCCACGACCTTGTCGACGAACTCGATGCCGCTGCCGCCCGGCAGCGGCTCGACCTCGATCTCGCAGATGGCGTACTGGCCGTGGCCGCCGGACTGCTTGACGTGCCGGCCGCGGCCGGTGGCGCGGGAGCCGAAGGTCTCGCGGAGCGAGACCTTGTGCGGCACCACGTCGACCTGGACGCCGTAGCGGGTGCGCAGCCGCTCCAGGGCGACGTCGCGGTGGGCCTCGCCCAGGCACCACAGGACGACCTGGTGGGTGTGCGGGTTGTGCTCCAGGCGCATGGTGGGGTCCTCGGCCACCAGGCGCGCCAGGCTGTGGGAGAGCTTGTCCTCGTCCGCCTTGCTGTGGGCCTCGATCGCCACGGGCAGCAGCGGGTCGGGCATGAGCCAGGGTTCCATCAGCAGCGGGGCGTTCTTCGCGGAGAGGGTGTCCCCGGTCTCGGCGCTGACGAGCTTGGCGACGCAGGCGATGTCGCCGGCGATGGCCTGGGACAGCTGCCGCTGCTGCTTGCCGAAGGGCTGGGACAGGGCGCCGATGCGCTCGTCGACGTCGTGGTCCTCGTGGCCGCGGTCCTCGAGGCCGTGCCCGGAGACGTGCACGGTCTCGTCGGGCCGCAGGGTGCCGGAGAAGACGCGGACCAGGGAGACGCGGCCGACGTAGGGGTCGGAGGCGGTCTTGACCACCTCGGCGGCCAGCGGCCCGGCCGGATCGCACGTCAGCGGCGGGCGGGAGGAGCCGTCGGGGAGGTGACCTCCGGCGGCGTCCGTTCGGGCGGGGTGGGGAAGCCGCCGGTGATCAGCTCCAGCAGCTCCACGGTGCCCAGCCCCTGCCGGGCGCCCTCCTGGGCGGGGGCCGCGGCCAGCACCGGGTGGAAGCTGCCCCGGGCCACGGCCCGCTCGAGGTCCTCGACGAGGGTCTTGACGTCGATCTCCTCGCCGCCGAGGTAGCGGTCCATGAGGGTCTCGTCCTCGCTCTCGGCGATGATCCCCTCGATGAGGCGGTTGCGGGCCTCCTCGATCAGCGGGAGCTGGTCGTCGTCGGGCGCGGTCTCGGTGCGGGTGCCGGAGGAGTAGTCGAAGACGCGCTGGGTGAGCAGTCCGACGAGCCCGGCCACCGGGCGGTGGCCGTCGGGGCCCTCCTTTCCGTGCAGGGGGAGGTAGAGGGGCAGGACGCCGTCGCCGGACTCGCCGCCGAAGGCGGCACGGCAGGTCTCGGTCATCTCCTCGAAGTCCGCCCGGGCCGCCTCCAGGTGGGTGACCACGATGGCGCGCGGCATGCCGACGGCCGCGCACTCCTCCCACAGCATGCGGGTGGCGCCGGCGACCCCTTCGACGCCCTCCGCCGCCGAGACGACGAAGAGGGCCGCGTCCGCGGCGCGCAGACCGGCCCTCAGCTCGCCGACGAAGTCGGCGTAGCCGGGTGTGTCCAGCAGGTTGATCTTGATCCCGGCCCATTCGACGGGCACCAGGGACAGCTGTACGGAGCGTTGCTGGCGGTGTTCGATCTCGTCGTAGTCGGAGACGGCCGCGCCGTCCTCGACCCGGCCCGCCCGGTTCACCGCGCCGGTCGCCAGGGCCAGCGCCTCGACCAGCGTCGTCTTGCCCGAGCCGCTGTGGCCGACCAGCACCACGTTCCGGATGTTGCCCGGCCGGTCGGCCGCCACTGCTCTGCCCGCGGCCCCTGGATGTGCACTCGTCTTCTCGCCCATGTGCCTCGCCTCTCGGTCGACACCTGCGGTCCTTCGAGCTTTCCACCGTGGTCACGCTGCGTCCATACGTCGCACACGGGCGCGCAACCGTCCGCCCCCCGGGTGAGCCGGCGGCAGGGGGCGGCCGTGACGGGCGTGACCTGCGCCATGGCCCGGGGGAGCGATGTGTGCGCGGCGGCCCGGGACGGGCTGGCTACGATGGGCCAGCCGGTGGCCTTCCGACCACCCGGCCCGATCACTACCTTCCGGGAAGGCCATGCTGAACAAGTACGCGCGTGCTTTCTTCACGCGTGTTCTCACACCGTTCGCCGCCCTGCTCATCCGCCTGGGGGTCAGCCCCGACGCGGTGACCCTCATCGGTACCGGTGGAGTGGTGGCGGGCGCGCTGGTCTTCTACCCCCAGGGCGAGTTCTTCTGGGGAACGATCGTCATCACGCTGTTCGTCTTCTCCGACCTCGTCGACGGCAACATGGCGCGGCAGCTGGGCCGCTCCAGCCGCTGGGGCGCCTTCCTGGACTCCACCCTCGACCGCGTCGCGGACTCGGCGATCTTCGGCGGGCTCGCGCTCTGGTACGCCGGGCGGGGCGACGACCTCGCGCTGTGCGCGGTGGCGATCTTCTGCCTCGCCAGCGGCCAGGTCGTGTCGTACACCAAGGCGCGCGGCGAGAGCATCGGCCTGCCGGTGAACGTCAACGGCCTGGTCGAGCGCGCCGAGCGCCTGGTGATCTCGCTGGTGGCCTGCGGCCTCTCGGGTCTGCACACGTTCGGCGTGCCGCACATCGACATCCTGCTGCCCATCGCGCTGTGGATCGTGGCCGTCGGCAGCCTGGTCACCCTGATCCAGCGGGTGATCACCGTCCGCCGCGAGTCCGCCGAGGCGGACGCCGTCGCGGCCGGCGGGGGCGAGGCCGGGTGAGGGAACGCCTGACGGACGCGCTGTACGGGCTGGGCTGGGGCACGGTCAAGAAGCTCCCCGAGCCCATGGCCACGGCCCTGGGCCGGAACATCGCCGACACCGCCTGGAAGCGGCGCGGCCAGGGCGTCACACGCCTGGAGGCCAACCTCGCCCGCGTCGTGCCCGACGCCGGACCGCAGCGGCTCGCGGAGCTGTCCCGGGCCGGCATGCGCTCGTACATGCGCTACTGGATGGAGTCCTTCCGGCTGCCCGTCTGGAGTGAGGACCGCATCCGCTCCGGCTTCGCCCCGGAGGACCTGCACCACCTGGAGGAGGCGCTGGCCTCCGGGCGCGGCGTCGTCGCCGCCCTGCCCCACATGGGCAACTACGACCTGGCCGGGGCGTGGGTCACCACCCGCCTGGGGGTGCCCTTCACCACCGTCGCCGAGCGGCTCAAGCCCGAGACGCTCTACGACCGCTTCGTCGCCTACCGCGAGGGGCTCGGCATGGAGGTCCTGCCGCACTCCGGCGGCAGCGCCTTCGGCACGCTGGCCCGGCGGCTGCGCTCGGGTGGCCTGGTCTGCCTGGTGGCCGACCGGGACCTGTCCGCCTCCGGCATCGAGGTGACGTTCTTCGGCGAGGCGGCGAAGATGCCCGCCGGCCCCGCCGCGCTCGCCCTGCAGACCGGCGCCGTGCTGCTGCCGGTCACCCTCTGGTACGACAGCTCTCCGGTGATGCGCGGACGCATCCACGCCCCGGTCGAGGTGCCCGGCGAGGGCACCCGGGGGGAGAAGGCCACGGCCATGACCCAGGCGGTGGCCGACGCCTTCGCCTCCGGCATCGCCGAGCACCCCGAGGACTGGCACATGCTCCAGCGGCTGTGGCTCGCCGATCTCGACCGGCGGCCGCGGCCCGGCCACGACAAGAGCTCCGGAACGGAGAAGCCTTGAGGATCGGGATCGTCTGCCCGTATTCGTGGGACGTCCCCGGGGGCGTGCAGTTCCACATCCGTGACCTGGCCGAGCACCTGATCCGGCAGGGCCATGAGGTGTCGGTGCTGGCGCCCGCGGACGACGAGACGCCGCTGCCGCCGTTCGTCGTCTCCGCCGGGCGGGCCGTGCCCGTCCCCTACAACGGCTCGGTGGCCCGCCTGAACTTCGGCTTCCTGTCCGCCGCGCGGGTGCGCCGCTGGCTGCACGAGGGCGACTTCGACGTCATCCACATCCACGAGCCCACCTCGCCCTCCCTGGGCCTGCTGACCTGCTGGGCCGCGCAGGGCCCCATCGTGGCGACCTTCCACACCTCCAACCCGCGCTCGCGCGCCATGATCGCGGCCTATCCGATCCTGCAGCCCGCCCTCGAGAAGATCAGCGCGCGCATCGCCGTGAGCGAGTACGCCCGCCGCACCCTGGTCGAGCACCTGGGCGGCGACGCGGTCGTCATCCCCAACGGCGTCGACGTGGACTTCTTCGCCCGCGCCGAGCCCCGGCCCGAGTGGCAGGGCGGCACCATCGGCTTCATCGGCCGCATCGACGAGCCCCGCAAGGGCCTGCCCGTCGTGATGCGCGCCCTGCCCCGGATCCTCGCCGAGCGCCCCGGCACCAGGCTGCTGGTGGCCGGGCTGGGCGACGAGCGGGAGGCCGTGGCCTCCCTGCCCCCCGAGACGCGCGCCCAGGTCGAGTTCCTCGGCATGGTCAGCGACGAGGACAAGGCCCGCCTGCTGCGCAGCGTCGACGTCTACCTCGCGCCCAACACCGGCGGCGAGTCCTTCGGCATCATCCTCGTCGAGGCGATGTCGGCGGGCGCGCCCGTCCTCGCCAGCGACCTCGACGCCTTCGCGCAGGTCCTGGACCAGGGCGCGGCGGGCGAGCTGTTCGCCAACGAGGACGCCGACGACCTGGCCGCCGCGGCCGTCCGGCTCCTGGGCGACGCCGATCGCCGGGCCGAGCTGAGCGAGCGCGGCAGCCGGCACGTACGGCGCTTCGACTGGGGCACGGTCGGCGCCGACATCCTGGCCGTCTACGAGACGGTCGCGGCCGGCGCGGCGTCGGTGGCCACGGACGAACGCAGCGGCTTCCGCGCGCGCTTCGGCCTCGCCCGCGACTGACGGGGTCCCGTCCGACCACCGGCCGGGCTTCGCCCGCGTCCGACCGGGCTTCGCCCGCGACCGACCGGGACGAGCCGGGCGGGCCCGGTACTGTGACCTCGCGTGACCACATTGATCTGGATCGCGGCCGCCCTGGTCGTCATCGGCGTCTACCTGAGCTGGACCGCGGGCCGCCTGGACCGGCTGCACAGCCGCATCGACGCGGCGCGCGCGGCGCTGGACGCCCAGCTGCTGCGCCGTGCCTCGGTCGCCCAGGAGCTCGGCACCGCGGGCGTCCTCGACCCGGCCGCCTCGATGGTCCTCTACCAGGCCGCGCACGCCGCGCGGCAGGCGGAGGAGGAGCACCGCGAGGTCGCCGAGAGCGAGCTCAGCCAGGCGCTGCGCGCCGTCTTCGCCGAGGCGCAGCAGGCGGACGTGGTGCGTGGGGCGCCCGGCGGCGAGGAGTCGCTGGAGGAGCTGACCCAGGCCGTGCGGCGGGTGCCCATGGCCCGGCGGTTCCACAACGACGCGGTGCGGGCGGCCCGGGCGCTGCGCCGGCACCGTAAGGTGCGCTGGTTCCGCCTCGCGGGCCACGCGCCGTTCCCGATGGCCTTCGAGATGGACGACGAGCCTCCGGCCGTACTGGGCGACCGGACAGGCCACTGACCGCGGATTGGCCCTTTTCCCGGCCCTCGCGCCCTGGGTTTGATGACGCTGCAGCTTCACCGCCCTTGATAGCGAGGTCACATCGTGTCCACCCCCACCACCGCCCAGACCCCCGAGACCGGCACCGCGCGCGTCAAGCGCGGCATGGCCGAGCAGCTCAAGGGCGGCGTGATCATGGACGTCGTCAACGCCGAGCAGGCAAAGATCGCCGAGGACGCCGGCGCCGTCGCGGTCATGGCCCTGGAGCGGGTGCCCGCCGACATCCGCAAGGACGGCGGCGTGGCCCGGATGTCCGACCCGAACATGATCGAAGAGATCATCGAGGCCGTCTCCATCCCGGTCATGGCCAAGTCCCGCATCGGTCACTTCGTCGAGGCCCAGGTCCTGCAGTCCCTCGGCGTGGACTACATCGACGAGTCCGAGGTCCTCACCCCGGCCGACGAGATCAACCACTCCGACAAGTGGGCGTTCACCACCCCCTTCGTCTGCGGTGCCACCAACCTGGGCGAGGCCCTGCGCCGCATCGCCGAGGGCGCGGCCATGATCCGCTCCAAGGGCGAGGCCGGCACCGGCAACGTCGTGGAGGCCGTGCGCCACCTGCGTCAGATCAAGAACGAGATCGCCAAGCTGCGCGGCTTCGACAACAACGAGCTGTTCGCCGCCGCCAAGGACCTGCGCGCCCCGTACGAGCTGGTCAAGGAGGTCGCCGAGCTCGGCAAGCTGCCGGTCGTGCTGTTCTCCGCCGGTGGCGTGGCCACCCCGGCCGACGCCGCGCTGATGCGCCAGCTCGGCGCGGAGGGCGTCTTCGTCGGCTCCGGCATCTTCAAGTCGGGCGACCCGGCCAAGCGCGCCGCCGCCATCGTGAAGGCCACCACCTTCTACGACGACCCGAAGATCATCGCGGACGCCTCCCGCAACCTGGGCGAGGCCATGGTCGGCATCAACTGCGACACCCTTCCCGAGGACCAGCGCTACGCCAACCGCGGCTGGTAACACCCGTTCTTCCCCAGGTGGGCGGCCCGCGTCAGGTGCGGGCCGCCCACCGGCGGTCGTACATCCGAGAGGTAGTCCCCCCGTGTCCACCCCCACCATCGGCGTCCTCGCTCTCCAGGGCGACGTCCGCGAACACCTCATCGCCCTCGCCGCGGCCGACGCGCTCGCCCGCCCGGTGCGCCGCCCCGAGGAGCTCGCCGAGGTCGACGGCCTGGTCATCCCCGGCGGCGAGTCCACCACCATGTCCAAGCTCGCGGTCGTCTTCGGGATGCTCGAGCCGCTGCGCGAGCGCGTACGGGCCGGCATGCCCGTCTACGGCACCTGCGCGGGCATGATCATGCTCGCGGACAAGATCCTGGACGGCCGTGAGGACCAGGAGACGCTCGGCGGCATCGACATGATCGTGCGCCGCAACGCCTTCGGCCGGCAGAACGAGTCCTTCGAGGCGTCGGTCGAGGTGGCCGGCATCGACGGCGGCCCCGTCGAGGGCGTCTTCATCCGCGCCCCCTGGGTCGAGTCCGTGGGCGCCGCGGCCGAGGTCCTCGCCCGGCACGACGGGCACACCGTCGCCGTGCGCCAGGGGAACGTGCTGGCCACGTCCTTCCATCCGGAGCTCACCGGAGACCACCGCGTCCACGGCCTGTTCGTGGACATGGTGCGCGCGGCGCAGTAGCCCGGTCCCGGTAGGATCTCTGTCGTTCGTTACGAATTGGGTTACGCGAAGGAGACAGGCGGATGTCCGGCCACTCTAAATGGGCTACGACGAAGCACAAGAAGGCCGTGATCGACGCCAAGCGCGGCAAGCTCTTCGCGAAGCTCATCAAGAACATCGAGGTCGCGGCCCGCATGGGTGGCGTCGACATCGAGGGCAACCCGACGCTCTACGACGCCATCCAGAAGGCCAAGAAGCAGTCGGTTCCGAACAAGAACATCGACTCCGCGGTCAAGCGCGGCGGCGGCCTCGAGGCCGGCGGCGCCGACTACGAGACCATCATGTACGAGGGCTACGGCCCCAACGGCGTCGCGGTGCTCATCGAGTGCCTCACCGACAACCGTAACCGCGCCGCCTCCGACGTGCGCGTCGCCATGACCCGCAACGGCGGTTCGATGGCCGACCCGGGCTCGGTGTCCTACCTGTTCAACCGCAAGGGCGTCATCATCGTCCCCAAGGGCGAGCTGACCGAGGACGACGTGCTCGGCGCGGTCCTGGAGGCCGGCGCCGAGGAGGTCAACGACCTCGGTGAGAACTTCGAGGTCATGAGCGAGGCCACCGACCTGGTCGCGGTCCGCACCGCGCTCCAGGAGGCGGGCATCGACTACGACTCCGCCGAGGCCAACTTCGTGCCCACCATGCAGGTGGAGCTCGACGAGGACGCCGCGCGCAAGATCTTCAAGCTGATCGACGCCCTCGAGGACAGCGACGACGTGCAGAACGTCTTCGCCAACTTCGACGTCTCCGACGACGTCATGGCGAAGGTCGACGCGTAGGCGTTCCGGCTGCGGTCGGCGGACGGGCCGGCGGGACACGCGTCCCGCCGGCCCGTCGCGTTGTCAGTGGCGGCCGATAGCCTGCTGCGGCAGGTGGAACCGGCTGATCGGAGGGGGGCGGGACAATGCGGGTGCTGGGTGTGGACCCGGGGCTGACGCGGTGCGGCGTCGGGGTGGTCGAGGGCGTCGCGGGCCGGCCGCTGCGCATGGTGGGGGTCGGCGTCGTCCGCACCCCCGCGGACGCGGAGGTCGCCGACCGGCTCGTCCTCATAGAGCGCGGCATCGAGCAGTGGCTCGACGAGTACCGCCCCGAGTACGTCGCCGTCGAGCGTGTCTTCAGCCAGCACAACGTCCGTACGGTCATGGGCACCGCCCAGGCCAGCGCGGTCGCCATGCTCTGCGCCGCCCGCCGCGGCCTGCCCGTCGCCCTGCACACCCCCAGCGAGGTCAAGGCCGCCGTCACCGGCTCCGGCCGGGCCGACAAGGCCCAGGTCGGCTCCATGGTCACCCGGCTGCTGCGGCTCGACGCGCCGCCCAAGCCCGCCGACGCCGCCGACGCCCTGGCGCTGGCGATCTGCCACATCTGGCGGGCCCCGGCGACCAACCGCCTGCAGCAGATCGCCGCCGCGCACCGGCGCGTCACCGCTCCCGTACGACTCCCGAAGGGCACCCGATGATCGCCTTCGTCTCCGGGCCGGTCGCGGCCCTCGCACCGGACACCGCCGTCGTCGAGGTCGGCGGGATCGGCATGGCCGTCCAGTGCACCCCCGGCACGCTCTCCGGGCTGCGCGTCGGCCAGCAGGCCCGGCTCGCCACGTCCCTCGTCGTCCGCGAGGACTCCCTGACGCTCTACGGCTTCGCCGACGACGACGAGCGGCAGACGTTCGAGCTGCTGCAGACCGCCAGCGGCGTCGGCCCCCGGCTGGCGCAGGCCATGCTCGCCGTGCACAGCCCCGACGCGCTGCGGCGCGCGTTCGCGTCCGGCGACGAGAAGGCGCTCACGGCCGTGCCGGGCATCGGCAAGAAGGGCGCGCAGAAGCTGTTGATCGAGCTCAAGGACCGCCTCGGCGCCCCGGTCGGGTCCGCCGCCGCGGCGGTGGGCGCCCCCGTCACGCAGGGGTGGAGCGACCAGCTGCACGCCGCGCTCGTCGGGCTCGGTTATGCCACGCGCGAGGCGGACGAGGCCGTCGCGGCGGTCACGCCCCAGGCCGAGGCCACCCTCGCCGAGGGCGGCCTGCCGCAGGTGGGCTCGCTGCTGCGCGCCGCGCTGCAGACTCTGAACCGGGCCCGCTGAGACCGCCGAGAAGTACCCCGCCGAGCACTTCCGACCGTGAGGTTTTGAAACCGTGAACTGGGACGACGAGTCCGCACCCGTCACCACAGGTGATGGCGACCGCCTGGTCGAGGCCGCCGCCGACGGCGAGGACCGGGCCGTCGAGGCCGCGCTGCGCCCGAAGGACCTGGGCGAGTTCGTCGGCCAGGAGCGGGTCCGCGAGCAGCTGGACCTCGTGCTGAAGGCCGCCCGCGCCCGGGGCGCGACCGCCGACCACGTCCTGCTGTCCGGCGCTCCCGGGCTCGGCAAGACCACCCTCTCGATGATCATCGCGGCCGAGATGGGCGCCCCGATCCGCATCACCTCGGGCCCCGCCATCCAGCACGCCGGCGACCTGGCCGCGATCCTGTCCTCCCTCACCGAGGGGGAGGTGCTCTTCCTCGACGAGATCCACCGCATGTCCCGCCCCGCCGAGGAGATGCTCTACATGGCGATGGAGGACTTCCGGGTCGACGTCATCGTCGGCAAGGGCCCCGGCGCCACCGCCATCCCCCTCGAGCTCCCGCCGTTCACCCTGGTCGGCGCGACCACCCGGGCCGGTCTGCTGCCGCCCCCGCTGCGCGACCGCTTCGGCTTCACCGGCCACATGGAGTTCTACGCCCCGCTCGAGCTGCAGCGCGTCATCCACCGCTCGGCCCGGCTGCTGGGCGTGGAGATGGAGGAGGCGGGCGCCGCCGAGATCGCCGGCCGCTCCCGGGGCACGCCCCGCATCGCCAACCGCCTGCTGCGCCGCGTCCGCGACTACGCCCAGGTCAAGGCCGACGGGGTGGTGACCCAGGAGATCGCCGCCCAGGCCCTGCAGGTGTACGAGGTCGACGCCCGGGGCCTGGACCGGCTGGACCGTGCCGTGCTCGGCGCGCTGCTCAAGCTCTTCGGCGGCGGTCCCGTGGGCCTGTCCACCCTGGCGGTGGCCGTGGGCGAGGAGCGCGAGACGGTCGAGGAGGTGGCGGAGCCGTTCCTGGTGCGGGAGGGGCTGCTGGCGCGTACGCCCAGGGGCCGCGTGGCCACTCCGGCGGCCTGGGCGCACCTCGGGCTGACGCCTCCCGGACAGGGCTCGACGGGCCCCGGCCAGCAGGGACTCTTCGATCGGTGACGGTGTGGGTACTGGTCCGCCCAGGAACCGCGGTGCCATGCTGGGCGTTGTTCCATAGGTGCGGGCTCGCTTAGACTCCGCCGATGCCGTCCGTACCGGTGCGGCATACCACCCCCGTAGACCAGGCCGCGTCCCCAAGCGGTCGTGTGAAGGAAACCCCGTCCCGTGAATATCGTGACTCTCCTGCCGTTCATCGTGCTTATCGGGGCCATGTTCCTGATGACCCGGTCGGCGAAGAACAAGCAGCGCCAGGCGATGCAGATGCGCGACCAGATGCAGCCGGGTACCGGTGTCCGGACGATCGGCGGCATGTACGCCACCGTCAAGGAGATCCACGAGGACACGGTCCTCCTCGAGGTCGCCCCGAGCGTGCACGCGATCTTCGCCAAGAACTCCATCGGCGCCGTGCTCGAGGACGCGGAGTACAACCGCATCGTCCACGGCCTGGAGCCGGAGGAGACCCCGGTGGTCCCGGACGACGCCTCCGCGCTGACCGAGGCCGTCGAGACCGGTGAGCCCCCGGCCGAGCAGAAGATCGACCTGGGCAAGGGCGCGGCCGCCGGCGACGAGGCGAAGAAGGCCGACGAGCCGAAGAAGGCCGACGACGCGGCCGAGGCGGAGACCAAGGACGCGAAGCGGGACGGCGACACCGACGCCAAGTAGCTGCTTTCCGGAACCGCGGAGCACCCGACGAGCGGTGCACCGCGGTTCCGTTACGGTCTAGGCTCCGGCGGGGGCAGGTCCCCACAACACATCGTGGCCGTCCGGCGAACACCCGACGCCCGGCGGTTGGACAGGGAGAAACGACAAGGTGGCAGCACCGAAGAAGGGCCGCAGGTCCCCGGGCGGCCAGGGGAGGCCGGGCCGTGTCCTGGCCCTGATCCTGATCGCCATGGTGGCGCTCACCGGGGGGATGTTCGCCTCCGGGCACACCACGCCGCGGTTGGGCATCGATCTGGCGGGTGGCACGAGCTTCACGCTGGAGGCCAAGAACCAGCCCGGCAGGCCCAACGCGATCAACGCGACCAACATGAACACGGCCGTCGGCATCATCGAGCGGCGTGTCAACGGTCTCGGTGTCACCGAGGCCGAGGTCCAGACGCAGGGCGACAACCACATCATCGTGAACATCCCCAAGGGGACGGACGCGAAGCAGGCCCGTCAGCAGGTCGGCACCACCGCCCAGCTCGGCTTCCGGCCCGTTCTGACCGCCACTGCCGGTGTCAAGACCCCTGAGCCCGTGCCCGGCGCGACGGGCAAGGACAAGGGCGACAAGGGCAAGCAGGACGAGAAGAACGGCGACAAGAGCAAGGACGACAAGAGCACCGGGGCCACGACCAAGCCCTCCGGCGCGCCGTCCCCGACCGCCAGCGCCAAGCCCCAGGGCCGTCCGGTCACCGACGCCCTGAAGGCCGACGAGGCCGACGCCACCCCGGGTGCCTCCGCGTCCGGCAAGCCGGACGCGAAAAAGGACGACAAGAAGGCGCCGACGCCCACCCCGGCGCCCGGTGGCGACGCGGCCGCCCTGCAGAAGAAGCTCGACGCCCTGGACTGCTCCACCAAGGAGGGCCGCGCCAAGGCCAACGAGGCCGCCGCCGCCTCCGCGCCGACCGACATGATCGCCGCGTGCCGCAAGGACGGCCAGGTCAAGGAGATCCTGGGCCCGGTGGCCGTCGAGGGCACCAACGTCAGCGGCGCCAGCGCCGTCTTCGACACCCAGCAGGGCAAGGGCTGGCTCGTCCAGCTGAAGTTCGACTCCGCCGGCGCCAAGAAGTTCGCGCAGGTCACCGGCCAGCTGGCCACCAAGCAGTCCCCGCAGAACCAGTTCGCCATCGTCCTGGACGGCGAGGTCGTCTCCGACCCGTCCGTGAGCACCTCGATCGGCGGCGGCTCGGCGGAGATCTCCGGCGGCTTCACCCAGCAGAGCGCCTCGGAACTGGCCAACGTGCTGTCCTACGGCGCCCTGCCGCTGTCCTTCGACGTGGTCAACGAGACCACCGTGACCGCCGCGCTCGGCGGCGAGCAGCTGCGCGCCGGTCTGGTCGCCGGTGCCATCGGCCTCTTCCTGGTGATCGTCTACCTGGTCGCGTACTACCGCGGTCTCGCGCTCGTCGCCCTCGCCAGCCTCGCGGTCTCCGCGATCCTCACCTACACGATCATGGTGCTCCTCGGCCCGGCCATCGGCTTCGCGCTGAACCTGCCGGCCGTCTGCGGCGCCATCGTGGCGATCGGCATCACCGCCGACTCCTTCATCGTCTACTTCGAGCGCATCCGGGACGAGATCCGCGAGGGCCGCACGCTGCGCCCGGCCGTGGAGCGCGGCTGGCCGCGCGCCCGCCGCACCATCCTGGTCTCGGACTTCGTCTCCTTCCTCGCCGCCGCGGTGCTCTTCGTCGTCACCGTCGGCAAGGTGCAGGGCTTCGCGTTCACGCTCGGCCTGACCACGCTCCTCGACGTCGTCGTGGTCTTCTTCTTCACCAAGCCGCTCATGACGATCCTCGCCCGCCGGAAGTTCTTCGCCAGCGGTCACCCCTGGTCCGGCCTGGACCCCGCCCGGCTGGGCGTCAGGCCGCCGCTGCGGGCCTCCCGCCGCCGTTCCGCCCCCGTCGACCCGAAGGAGGCGTGAGATGTCGCGACTCGGCAACCTCGGTGCCAGGCTCTACCGCGGTGAGGTCGGCTACGACTTCGTCGGCAAGCGGAAGATCTGGTACGGCATCTCGATCCTCATCACCATCACGGCCATCGTCGGCCTGGCGGTGCGCGGCCTGAACATGGGCATCGAGTTCTCCGGCGGCGCGGTCTTCAACACGCCCCCGACCTCGGTGTCGGCCACCCAGGCCCAGCGGACGGCGGAGGACACCTCCGGCCACGCCGCCGTCGTCCAGAAGCTGGGCAACAAGACCCTCCGGGTCCAGGTCAGCGAGCTCACCACCGAGCAGTCGCGCAAGACCCAGGAGGCGCTGGCCAAGAAGCTGGACGTCCCGGTCAACAAGATCAACACCGACATCGTCGGCCCGAGCTGGGGCGACCAGATCGCCAAGAAGGCCTGGACGGGCCTGGGGATCTTCATGATCCTCGTGGTGATCTACCTGGCCATCGCCTTCGAGTGGCGGATGGCCGTGGCCGCCCTGGTGGCGCTGATCCACGACCTCACCATCACCGTCGGCGTCTACGCGCTGGTGGGCTTCGAGGTCACCCCGGGCACCGTGATCGGTCTGCTGACCATCCTCGGCTACTCCCTCTACGACACCGTCGTCGTCTTCGACGGTCTCAAGGAGAGCTCGAAGGACATCACCAAGCAGACCCGCTTCACCTACAGCGAGATCGCCAACCGCAGCCTCAACGGCACGCTGGTCCGCTCGATCAACACCACCGTCGTGGCGCTGCTGCCGGTCGCCGGCCTGCTGTTCATCGGCGGCGGCTTCCTCGGCGCGGGCATGCTCAACGACATCTCGCTCGCCCTCTTCGTCGGCCTCGCGGCCGGCGCCTACTCCTCGATCTTCATCGCCACCCCGCTGGTCGCCGACCTCAAGGAGCGCGACCCGCAGATGAAGGCCCTGACCAAGCGCGTGCGTGCCCGGCGCGCCGCCGACGCGGCCAAGGCCGAGGCGGGCGACGCGTCGGCCAACGCGGCGGGCGAGGACGAGGACGTGCAGGACGCGGCGGCGGGCGTCGTCGGCCAGCGCGGCGAGGACGCCGGTCGCAGCCGCGGCCGCGGCGGCCGTCCCTCGGGGAAGCGCCGATGAGCGCCACCAGCGCCTTCGGCGCCGACCAGGAGCTGCGCACGCTGCTGCTCAGCCGGATCCACGACGTTCCGGACTACCCCAAGCCGGGCGTGACGTTCAAGGACATCACCCCGCTGCTCGCCGACGCCACCGCGTTCGCCGCGCTGACGGACGCCTTCGCCGGGCTGTGCCGTGAGTACGGCGCCACCAAGGTCGTCGGCCTGGAGGCGCGCGGCTTCATCCTCGCCGCCCCCGTGGCCGTACGCGCCGGGGTCGGCTTCGTGCCCGTGCGCAAGGCGGGCAAGCTGCCCGGCGCCACGCTCGGCCAGGCCTACGCGCTGGAGTACGGCACCGCCGAGATCGAGCTGCACGCCGATGCGCTCGTCCCCGGCGACCGGGTCCTCGTCATCGACGACGTCCTGGCCACCGGCGGCACCGCCGAGGCCTCGCTCAAGCTGATCCGCCGGGCGGGCGCCGAGGTGGCGGGCGTCGCGGTGCTGATGGAGCTCGGCTTCCTGCCGGGCCGCGAGCGCCTGGCCGGCGAGCTCGCCGGGGCGCCCCTGGAGGCGCTGATCACGGTCTGACCGTCCTACTGCGCCGCACGGCGCGCGAACGGCCCCGAGGCGGGCACCGGGAAGCTCCCGGTGCCCGCCTCGCGTTATGCCTGACGTCCCCTGTGACGCCGGCGGCCGCACGGCGGTCCGGCGGCCGGGATCGATACCATGGCAGTCCGGACCTGATCGGGGGGCCGGAACGCATGAGGAGTGCTCTTGCCAGACGAGGTTCAGCCGCTCTCCCCCAGACTCCGTCCGGGGGGACCCCCAGCCGCCCAAGAAGACAAGGCGTCTCCCGAGGCCGCGGCGGGCAAGGGCACGCCCGCCGGCCCCGCCCGGAGCACGAGCCCCGCCCGGAGCACGAGCGGTCCCGCGCCCGCGACCGACGGGAGCAAGGCGGCCGAACCGCCCCAAGGCCGCCCCGCAGGCCCCGCCCCGGCCGCACCGGCCCGCGCGGCCGCCGGCCAGGGCGCGGTCTCCCACCGGCTCCTCCAGCCGGGTCCGCGCCCGCCTCGCCCGTCTGGGCGTACAGCGCTCCAACCCGTACAACCCGGTGCTCGAGCCGCTGCTGCGCATCGTGCGCGGCAACGACCCGAAGGCCGACACCACCACGCTCCGCCAGATCGAGCGCGCCTACCAGGTCGCCGAGCGCTGGCACCGCGGCCAGAAGCGCAAGAGCGGCGACCCGTACATCACCCACCCCCTCGCCGTCACCACGATCCTCGCCGAGCTGGGCATGGACCCGGCCACCCTGATGGCCGGCCTGCTGCACGACACCGTCGAGGACACCGAGTACGGCCTGGAGGACCTGCGCCGGGACTTCGGCGACCAGGTCGCCCTCCTCGTGGACGGCGTCACCAAGCTCGACCGCGTGCAGTTCGGCGAGGCCGCGCAGGCGGAGACCGTCCGCAAGATGGTCGTCGCCATGGCCAAGGACCCGCGCGTCCTGGTCATCAAGCTCGCCGACCGCCTGCACAACATGCGCACCATGCGCTACCTCAAGCGGGAGAAGCAGGAGAAGAAGGCCCGCGAGACCCTCGAGATCTACGCCCCGCTGGCGCACCGGCTGGGCATGAACACCATCAAGTGGGAGCTGGAGGACCTCGCCTTCGCGATCCTCTACCCCAAGATGTACGACGAGATCGTCCGCCTCGTCGCCGAGCGCGCCCCCAAGCGCGACGAGTACCTGGCCGTCGTCACCGACGAGGTGCAGGCCGACCTGCGCGCCGCCCGCATCAAGGCGACCGTCACCGGCCGCCCGAAGCACTACTACAGCGTCTACCAGAAGATGATCGTGCGGGGCCGCGACTTCGCCGAGATCTACGACCTGGTGGGCATCCGCGTCCTCGTCGACACCGTCCGCGACTGCTACGCGGCGCTCGGCACCGTCCACGCCCGGTGGAACCCGGTCCCGGGGCGGTTCAAGGACTACATCGCGATGCCCAAGTTCAACATGTACCAGTCGCTGCACACGACGGTCATAGGGCCCAGCGGCAAGCCCGTCGAGCTGCAGATCCGCACCTTCGACATGCACCGCCGCGCCGAGTACGGCATCGCCGCGCACTGGAAGTACAAGCAGGAGGCCGTCGCCGGCGCCTCCAAGATCCGCACCGACGTGCCCAAGAACGCCGGCAAGAACCAGGACACCGTCAATGACATGGCCTGGCTGCGGCAGCTTCTGGACTGGCAGAAGGAGACCGAGGACCCGGGCGAGTTCCTGGAGTCCCTGCGCTTCGACCTCTCCCGCAACGAGGTCTTCGTCTTCACGCCCAAGGGCGACGTCATAGCGCTGCCGGCCGGCGCCACCCCCGTCGACTTCGCCTACGCCGTCCACACCGAGGTCGGCCACCGCACCATAGGGGCGAGGGTCAACGGGCGGCTGGTGCCGCTGGAGTCGACCCTCGACAACGGCGACCTGGTCGAGGTCTTCACCTCCAAGGCGGCCGGTGCCGCACCCTCGCGGGACTGGCTGGGCTTCGTGAAGTCCCCGCGCGCCCGCAACAAGATCCGCGCCTGGTTCTCCAAGGAGCGCCGCGACGAGGCCATCGAGCAGGGCAAGGACGCCATCGCGCGGGCCATGCGCAAGCAGAACCTGCCGATCCAGCGCATCCTCACCGGCGACTCGCTGGTCACCCTCGCCCACGAGATGCGCTACCCCGACATCTCCTCCCTCTACGCCGCCATCGGCGAGGGCCACGTCGCGGCCCAGGGCGTGGTGCAGAAGCTCGTCCAGGCGCTGGGCGGCGAGGACGCGGCCACCGAGGACATCGAGGAGGAGGCGGCGCCGATCCGGGGCCGCTCCAAGCGGCGCTCCAGCGCCGACCCGGGTGTGGTCGTCAAGGGCGTCGACGACGTCTGGGTCAAGCTGGCCCGCTGCTGTACGCCCGTCCCCGGCGACCCGATCATCGGCTTCGTCACCCGGGGCAACGGCATCTCGGTGCACCGCGCCGACTGCGTGAACGTCGACTCGCTCTCGCAGCAGCCCGAGCGGATCCTCGAAGTCGAGTGGGCGCCCACCCAGTCCTCGGTCTTCCTCGTCGCCATCCAGGTGGAGGCGCTGGACCGCTCCCGGCTGCTGTCGGACGTCACCCGCGTGCTGTCCGACCAGCACGTCAACATCCTCTCGGCCGCCGTGCAGACCTCCCGCGACCGGGTGGCCACCTCGCGGTTCACCTTCGAGATGGGCGATCCCAAGCACCTGGGGCACGTGCTCAAGGCGGTGCGCGGTGTGGAGGGCGTCTACGACGTCTACCGCGTGACGTCGGCCCGCAGGCCGTAAGCGGACATGCGTAAGGGGCTCCGGCCATGGCCGGAGCCCCTTACGTCATGCCCTTATGCCGGCGTTCAGCCGCCGAACTCCTCCAGGCCCTTCAGGGCCTGGTCCAGCAGCGCCTTGCGGCCCTCGAGCTCCCTGGCGAGCTTGTCGGCCTTGGCGTCGTTGCCGGCGGCACGCGCCTTGTCGACCTGCTCCTGGAGCTTGTCGACCGCCGACTGCAGCTGCCCGGTCAGACCGGCCGCACGCGCCCGGGCCTCCGGGTTCGTACGCCGCCACTCGGCCTCTTCGGTCTCCTGGATTGCGCGCTCGACCGCGTGCATCCGGCCCTCGATCTTCGGCCGGGCGTCGCGCGGTACGTGACCGATGGCCTCCCAGCGCTCGTTGATCGAACGGAACGCCGCCCGCGCCGACTTCAGGTCCGTCACCGGGAGCAGCTTCTCGGCCTCGACGACCAGCTCCTCCTTGAGCGTGAGGTTGCCCTGCTGCTCGGCGTCGCGCTCGGCGAACACCCCGCTGCGCGCCTGGAAGAAGACGTCCTGCGCGCCGCGGAAGCGGGCCCACAGCTCGTCCTCCGCCTCGCGCTGCGCGCGCCCGGCGGCCTTCCACTCCGACATCAGGTCGCGGTAGCGCGCGGCCGTCGGGCCCCAGTCCGTCGAACCGGAGAGCGCCTCGGCCTCGGCGACCAGCTTCTCCTTGACCTTGCGGGCATCCTCGCGCTGCGCGTCCAGCGAGGCGAAGTGCGCCTTGCGTCGCTTGGAGAACGCCGAGCGGGCGTGCGAGAAGCGGTGCCACAGCTCGTCGTCGGTCTTGCGGTCCAGGCGGGGCAGGCCCTTCCAGGTGTCCACCAGGGCGCGCAGCCGCTCGCCGGCCGAGCGCCACTGCTCGCTGGCCGCCAGCTCCTCGGCCTCGGCGACCAGCGACTCCTTGGCCGTACGAGCCTCCTCGGACTGCTTGGCCTTGGCCGCCTTGCGCTCCTCGCGGCGCGACTCGACGTCGGACACCAGCTTGTCGAGCCGGGTCCGCAGCGCTTCGAGGTCGCCCACCACGTGATGCTCGTCGACCTGGGTGCGCAGGTGGTCGATCGCCACCGACGCGTCCTTGGCCGACAGGTCGGTGGTCCTCACCCGGCGCTCGAGGAGGCCGATCTCCACGACCAAGCCCTCGTACTTGCGCTCGAAGTAAGCAAGGGCCTCCTCGGGAGACCCCGCTTGCCACGATCCGACGACCTGCTCGCCGTCGGCGGTACGCACGTACACGGTCCCCGTCTCATCGACGCGGCCCCACGGGTCGCTGCTCACAGCGCCTCCTCCACATGATGCCGGGGCCGGTGTGCGGCCCGCGTGCATCGTCCACAGTTGATCCGGCCGGGGCCGCGCCCCGACCGGTCCGACAGCTTGATCATCCGGGTGCGTACAGCCGCCGGATCAGGCACCCTACACAACGCCAACATAGGCGAACGGCGCCCCGGCTGTCCGTATCCCGCGCGACCGAAATTTCGCCGCGAGGGCGTCAGGATCGCGTCAGGACTTCGCCACCGTCGCCTTGTCGATCACCACGGTGGCGTTCGGGGCGCCGTCGCCGGCTCCGGTCTGCTCTCCCGCGTCGGCGATCTTCTTCAGGGTCTTCATGCCGTCGGCGCCGATGGTGCCGAACGGGGTGTACTGCGGGGGCAGCTGGCTGTCCTGGTAGACGAGGAAGAACTGGCTGCCGCCGGTGTGCGGCTGGCCGGTGTTGGCCATCGCGATGGTGCCCGCGGGGTAGACGTTCCCCTTGAGCTTCTCGTCCTTGAGGTTCTCGTCCGGCAGCGTGTAGCCGGGGCCGCCCTGACCGGTGCCCTTGGGGTCGCCGCACTGCAGGACGTAGATCCCGCCGGTGGTGAGCCGGTGGCACTTGGTGTGGTCGAAGAACCCTTCCTTCGCGAGGAACTCGAAGGAGTTGACCGTGTGCGGGGCGTTCGCGGCGTCGAGCTTGACGTCGATCGTGCCGCAGGTGGTCTTCAGGTTCATCGCGTACGACGCCGACTTGTCGACGCCCATCTCCGGCTCCGACTTCCACGTCTTGGCGGCCGGGGAGCCGGGGGCCGGCTTGGCGCAGGGGTCCGGACCCTTCTTCGGGGTCGGCAGGGCGTCCGCGGCGTCGGCCTTGTCCTTCTTGCCGCCGCCCGACAGCGCGCCGGTGGCGTACGCGGTCGCGCCGCCGACCACCACCATCGCGAGGACGGTGGCGATCACCGCGTTGCGGCGGCGGGCCTTGCGGCGTGTCGCCTCGCGACGCTGCTGCTGCCGTTCGAACTTCTCACGGGCCAGCTGTCGCCGCCGCTGCTCGTTACTGACCACCGGGGTTCTCTCCTCGTGCCGTTTCGTGCATGTCCTGAGCCGCGAATCGCGAGTGTGCCCGTACCGTATACGGGTTCGCGGCGGCGGGAGTGCCGCCGGTAGGCTCTGATCGGTCGGGTGTCCCCAGCAGGGGGCTCCGGCAGGGGCCCACCGCTCCGGCCGTCGACCGACCGAAGACCGACCGACATTAAGGACGAACGTGCTCATTGCCGGGTTCCCCGCCGGGGCCTGGGGGACCAACTGCTACCTGGTCGCCCCTGCCGCAGGCGAGGAGTGCGTGATCATCGACCCGGGCCACCAGGCGGCCCAGGGCGTCGAGGAAGCGCTGAAGAAGCATCGGCTCAAGCCCGTCGCCGTCGTCCTCACCCACGGCCACATCGACCATGTCGCCTCGGTCGTCCCGGTGTGCGGCGCCCATGACGTCCCGGCCTGGATCCACCCCGCCGACCGCTACATGATGAGCGACCCGGAGAAGGCCCTCGGCCGCTCCATCGGGCAGCAGCTCATGGGCGAGCTGACCGTGGGGGAGCCGGACGACGTCAAGGAACTGACCGACGGCAGCAGGCTCGAGCTCGCGGGGCTCGAGTTCACCGTCGCGCACGCGCCCGGCCATACCAAGGGGTCGGTGACCTTCCGGATGCCCGAGACGACCGAGATCCCCTCGGTGTTCTTCTCGGGCGACCTGTTGTTCGCCGGCTCCATCGGACGCACCGACCTGCCCGGCGGTGACCACGCCGAGATGCTCCAGTCGCTGGCCCGAGTGGCCCTGCCGCTGGACGACTCGACCGTGGTGCTGTCCGGCCACGGCCCCCAGACGACCATCGGCCAGGAGCGCGCCACCAACCCGTATCTGCGGGAGGTGGCCGCCGGCCTCGGAGCCGGATCCCCGGCTCCGCGACGAGGAATGTGACGAAAGCTTCCGTGAGCACCTTCAAGGCCCCCCGGGGCACGTACGACCTGATCCCGCCGGTCTCGGCGGTCTACCTGGCCGTCCGCGAGGCCATCTCCGCGCCGCTCAGGCGCGCCGGCTACGGCTACGTCGAGACCCCCGGCTTCGAGCAGGTGGACCTGTTCTCCCGCGGCGTCGGCGAGTCGACCGACATCGTGACCAAGGAGATGTACACCCTCACCCAGCGCAGCGAGGGCAGCGAGCGCCTCGCCCTGCGCCCCGAGGGCACCGCCTCCGTGCTGCGCGCCGCCCTGGAGGCCAACCTCCACAAGGCCGGCAACCTTCCCGTCAAGCTCTGGTACTCCGGCTCGTACTACCGCTACGAGCGCCCGCAGAAGGGCCGCTACCGCCACTTCTCGCAGGTGGGTGCCGAGGCCATCGGCGCCGAGGACCCGGCGCTGGACGCCGAGCTGATCATCCTGGCCGTCGACGCCTACAAGTCGCTGGGCCTGAAGAACTTCCGGCTGCTGCTGAACTCGCTCGGCGACAAGGAGTGCCGCCCCGCCTACCGGGCCGCCCTGCAGGACTTCCTGCGCGACCTCGACCTGGACGACGACACCCGCCGCCGCGTCGAGATCAACCCGCTGCGCGTCCTGGACGACAAGCGCGAGGCCGTGCAGAAGCAGCTCACCGGCGCCCCCATGCTGCGCGACCACCTGTGCGAGGCGTGCAAGGAGTACCACGAGCAGGTCCGTGAGCTGCTGACCGCCGCCGGCGTCGCCTTCGAGGACGACGAGAAGCTGGTGCGCGGTCTGGACTACTACACCCGCACCACCTTCGAGTTCGTCCACGGCGGCCTCGGCTCGCAGTCCGCGGTCGGCGGCGGCGGTCGCTACGACGGCCTGTCCGAGATGATCGGCGGCCCCGCGCTGCCGTCCGTAGGCTGGGCGCTGGGCGTGGACCGCACGGTGCTGGCGCTGGAGGCGGAGGGCGTCGAGCTCGAACTGCCCGCCGCCACCGAGGTCTTCGCCGTGCCGCTGGGCGACGAGGCCCGGCGCGTGCTGTTCGGCCTGGTGACCGAGCTGCGCCGGGCCGGCGTGGCCACGGACTTCGCCTTCGGCGGAAAGGGCCTGAAGAACGCCATGAAGTCGGCCAACCGTTCCGGCGCGCGTTTCGCCCTCGTGGCGGGCGAGCGGGACCTGGCCGAGGGCGTGGTGCAGCTGAAGGACCTGGAGAGCGGCGAGCAGAAGGCCGTCCCGTTCGACACCGTGGTGAGTGAAGTCCGTTCGGCCCAAGGCTGATTCACAGCCTACTGGTGCAGAATGGGCGACTACGGCCTACTGATGGGATCGACAGCGCTATGACGACTTCGGCACTCGACCGCGACACGGATGGCGCGGAGCGGGACGGACCCGCCACGGGTGCGGTGGGCGGCAGCCGTGCGTTCGCGTGGCTGCTGGTGATCACCGGCGCGGCGGGGCTGCTGGCCTCCTGGGTCATCACGATCGACAAGCTGAAGATCCTCGAGGCCAAGGTCGAGGGGAAGACGTTCACCCCCGGGTGCAGCCTCAACCCCATCGTCTCCTGCGGCAACATCATGGAGAGCGCCCAGGCCAAGGCCTTCGGGTTCCCCAACCCGATGATCGGCCTGGTCGCCTACGGCGTGATCATCGCGGTCGGCATGGGCCTGCTCGCCGGTGCGCGCTTCCGCCGCTGGTACTGGCTCGGCATGGAGGCCGGCTGCCTCTTCGGCGTCGGCTTCGTGACCTGGCTGCAGTACGAGTCGCTGTACGTGATCGGCTCGCTGTGCCTGTGGTGCTGCCTGGCCTGGGTCGCCACGATCGTCATGTTCTGGTACGTGACCGTGCAGAACCTGCGCCACGGCTTCATCCCGGCGCCGGAGGGCCTCAAGCGGGGCCTGCTGGAGTTCCACTGGGTGGTGCCGGTGCTGTGGATCGGCGTCATCGGCATGCTGATCCTCACCAAGTGGTGGTGGTTCTGGACGGGCGGCACGGCCTGACCGTCCCCCTGCCCCTGTACCTGGCTTGATCGACGCCGCCGGACCTCCGGGTCCGGCGGCGTTGTCAGTGGGGTGGCATAGGGTTTCGAGCGTGGAGCCCGACCTGTTCACCGCGGCCGCAGAGGACCGCCAGGAGAAGGACCCGGCGGCCAGTCCGCTGGCCGTCCGGATGCGCCCCCGCACCCTCGACGAGGTGGTGGGGCAGGCGCATCTGCTCAAGCCCGGCAGCCCGCTGCGCCGCCTGGTGGGGGAGGGCGGCGGCGGCCCCGCCGGACCCTCCTCGGTGATCCTGTGGGGCCCGCCCGGCATCGGCAAGACCACGCTGGCCCACGTGGTCAGCCGGGCCACCAACAAGCGCTTCGTGGAGCTGTCCGCCATCACCGCCGGGGTCAAGGAGGTGCGGGCCGTCATCGACGGCGCCCGCCGCGCCTCCGGCGGCTACGGCAAGGAGACCGTCCTCTTCCTCGACGAGATCCACCGCTTCAGCAAGGCCCAGCAGGACTCCCTGCTGCCCGCCGTGGAGAACCGCTGGGTCACCCTCGTCGCGGCCACCACCGAGAACCCCTACTTCTCGATCATCTCGCCGCTGCTCTCGCGGTCCCTGCTGCTGACCCTGCAGGCCCTGACCGACGACGACCTGCGCGGCCTGATCCAGCGCGCCCTCACCGACGAGCGCGGCCTCGACGGCGCGGTGACCCTCCACGAGGACGCCGAGGCGCACCTGCTGCGCATCGCGGGAGGCGACGCCCGGCGCGCGCTGACGGCGCTGGAGGCGGGGGCGGGCTCCGCCATCGCCAAGGGCGAGGCCGAGATCAGCCTGGAGACGCTGGAGGGCGCGGTCGACCGGGCGGCGGTGAAGTACGACCGCGACGGCGACCAGCACTACGACGTCGCCAGCGCCCTCATCAAGTCCATCCGCGGCTCGGACGTGGACGCGACCCTGCACTACCTGGCCCGGATGATCGAGGCGGGGGAGGACCCGCGCTTCATCGCCCGCCGGCTGATGATCTCCGCGAGCGAGGACGTCGGGCTGGCCGACCCCACGGCCCTGCAGACCGCGGTGGCCGGGGCGCAGGCGGTGGCGCTGATCGGCTTCCCGGAGGCCCGGATCATCCTGAGCCAGGTGGCCGTGGCGCTGGCCCTGGCGCCGAAGTCGAACGCCGCCTACCTGGCCATCGACGCGGCGCTGGCGGACGTACGCGCGGGCCTGGCCGGCCCCGTCCCCGCCCACCTGCGCGACAGCCACTACAAGGGCGCCCAGAAGCTGGGCCACGGGCAGGGCTACGCCTACCCCCACGACGTCCCCGGCGGCATCGCCGCGCAGCAGTACGCCCCGGACTCCGTCCACGGCAAGCGGTACTACGAACCGACCCGCTACGGCGCCGAGGCGCGCTACGCGGACGTCGTGGAACGGGTGCGGGAGAGGCTGCGCGGCGAGCGGCCACCCGGCAGCAAGGACCCGGCGCCCTAATCCGCCGCCGCCTCGAAGAGCCGGTGCATCTCCGCGCGCAGGCCTACGATGTCCCGCACCGGGCGGGGGAACTCGAACCGGGCGTCGAAGGAGCGGTCCGCGGCCGTGCCGCCGCCCAGGCGCCGGGTGAAGCGCACGCGCAGGCCGAAGCGGTCCAGCGCCAGCGGCACCGCCCGCTCGAAGACGTCCGGGCCCTCCTCGCGCCCGCCCAGCAGCGCGGCCAGGCCGCGCACCTGGTCGCCGTGGCCGGAATGCAGATGCTGCAGCAGCTCCGCCTCATGGGCGACGAGGGGGTCGGGGGCGGCGCCTGCGAACTCCTCCGGCTCCACGTCCTCCGTGCCCCACAGGTCGTCGACGCTCACCTCGCCCAGCTCCAGGCGCAGCAGCATCCGTCCCGGTTCGGCGATCCCGGGGACGCAGGTGAGCCAGCCCGACAGCCGGGCGCGGCCGCGGATGCGGTGGGGGACGGAGACGGGCGCCACATCGGTGAGCTCGAGCACCGCCGCCAGCTCGTCGTCCTGGGCGTGGGTGGCGGCCCGTACGGCCGGGGAGTCGGCGGGCATGACGAGGAAGACCTCGCCGTCCGGGCCGACGGTGCGCACCTCGGGGATCAGGTGGTCGGGGAAGGCGGTGGGAGCCCCCGGAATGAGCAGCACGGCGGAGCATGTACTCTGTACGAGAGTTCGTGTGCGCTCGGCTGCTGACGGCATCCGTGCGATTTCAAGTCCGCTGGGACGCGGCTGACCACGATCTGATCGGACCTCCGTCACATCGACGCCGTCGCCATCGGGCGCTTCGGCCTCTTTCGTGCTGTCCGTGATGTGACTGGTGTTCCCCGGGCGAGACATGCGATCTCCTTGAGTAAGGTAAGCCTAACCTAACTTACAACGGAGGTCTGGAGAACGTGCCTAACCAGTCGCGTCCCAAGGTCAAGAAGTCTCGCGCGCTCGGCATTGCGCTGACGCCGAAGGCCGTCAAGTACTTCGAGGCCCGCCCCTACCCGCCGGGCGAGCACGGCCGTGGCCGCAAGCAGAACTCGGACTACAAGGTCCGTCTGCTCGAGAAGCAGCGTCTGCGCGCCCAGTACGACATCAGCGAGCGCCAGATGGCGCGTGCCTACGACCGCGCCAAGAAGGCCGAGGGCAAGACGGGCGAGGCGCTGGTCGTCGAGCTCGAGCGTCGCCTCGACGCCCTGGTCCTGCGTTCGGGCATCGCCCGCACCATCTACCAGGCCCGCCAGATGGTCGTCCACGGCCACATCGAGGTCAACGGTGGCAAGGTCGACAAGCCGTCCTTCCGCGTTCGCCCGAACGACGTCGTGATGGTCCGCGAGCGCAGCCGCGCCAAGGCCCTCTTCGAGACGGCCCGCGCCGGTGGCTTCGCCGCCGAGGGCGAGACCCCGCGCTACCTCCAGGTCAACCTGGGTGCGCTGGCCTTCCGCCTGGACCGCGAGCCGAACCGCAAGGAGATCCCGGTCATCTGCGACGAGCAGCTCGTCGTCGAGTACTACGCCCGCTGATCCGGACGTAACACTCTCCTGCGCACAGCCCGTCGTCTCGCCTGCCCCCGTGGCCGGCGAGCCGGCGGGCTCACGCGTTTCCGGGCCCGCCCGCCCGTACACCGCGCCCGTACATCCGTGCTCGTACGGACCGGTAATGCGGTACGGGCGAAGAGGCCCGGCGCGATAAGGTCGATACCCGACGTTCAAGCGAAACTACAGCTAGGGAGCGGTGCAGCGTGTCCGGTGGAGAGGTGGCCGGGATCCTCGTGGCCGTCTTCTGGGCGATCCTGGTGTCCTTCATCGCCCTGGTTCTGGTACGGCTCGCGCAGACCCTGAAGGCGGCCACCAAGCTGGTCGCCGAGGTCTCCGAGCAGGCCGTGCCGCTGCTGGCCGACGCCTCCGCGACCGTCCGCTCCGCGAACACCCAGCTCGCCCGCGTCGACTCGATCACCGCCGACGTCCAGGAAGTCACGGCGAACGCCTCCGCGCTCTCCTCGACCGTCTCCTCCGCCTTCGGCGGCCCCCTCGTCAAGGTCGCCGCGTTCGGCTACGGCGTGCGACGAGCGCTGGGCCGCAAGCCGGAGCCGGCCCGGGAGGGCACCGTCTTCGCGGGCCGGACCGTCGGCAACGACCTGCCGTCCGCCCGGCTCGGCGGCCGCCGCATCCGTGGGAAGGGCTGACCCCAGAAATGTTCCGCCGCACGTTCTGGTTCACCACCGGTGTAGCAGCCGGTGTCTGGGCCACCACCAAGGTCAACCGGAAGCTCGCCAAGCTCACCCCGGAGAGCCTGGCCCTGCAGGCGGCCGACCGCGCGGTCATCGCCGGCCGCAAGGTCAAGCTCTTCGCGCTGGACGTCCGCGACGGCATGGCGCACCGGGAAGCGGCGCTCAAGGACGCGCTCGGCCTCACCGCCGCGCCGCCCGCGCCCGAGCACCGCGCCCTGCCCGAGCAGCGCCGCCTGGTCGCTCTCGAACAGCACCACACCCACCACCCGTTCCCCCGGAAAGAGGACCACTGATGGAGTCGGCTGAAATCCGCAGGCGCTGGCTGCGCTTCTTCGAGGAGCGTGGGCACACCGTCGTGCCGTCGGCGTCGCTCATCGCGGACGACCCGACGCTGCTGCTGGTCCCCGCGGGCATGGTGCCCTTCAAGCCCTACTTCCTCGGCGAGGTCAAGCCGCCCTTCCCGCGCGCCACCAGCGTGCAGAAGTGCGTCCGCACCCCGGACATCGAAGAGGTCGGCAAGACCACCCGGCACGGCACGTTCTTCCAGATGTGCGGCAACTTCTCCTTCGGCGACTACTTCAAGGAAGGCGCCATCAAGTACGCCTGGGAGTTGCTGACGACTCCCGTGGCGGACGGCGGCTACGGCCTGGAGCCGGAGAAGCTCTGGATCACCGTCTACCTCGACGACGACGAGGCCGAGCGCATCTGGCGCCACGTGATCGGCGTGCCCGCCCAGCGCATCCAGCGCCTGGGCAAGACGGAGAACTACTGGTCCATGGGCGTCCCCGGCCCGTGCGGACCGTGCTCCGAGATCAACTACGACCGCGGCCCCGAGTTCGGTGTCGAGGGCGGCCCGGCCGTCAACGACGAGCGCTACGTGGAGATCTGGAACCTGGTCTTCATGCAGTACGAGCGCGGCGCCGGCGAGGGCAAGGAAGACTTCCCCATCCTCGGCGACCTGCCCAGCCAGAACATCGACACCGGTCTCGGCCTCGAGCGCCTGGCGATGATCCTGCAGGGCGTGCAGAACATGTACGAGACCGACACCCTGCGCGTCGTGATCGACAAGGCCACCGAGCTCACCGGCGTCCGCTACGGCGCCTCCCAGAACACCGACGTCGCGCTGCGCGTGGTCGCCGACCACATGCGCACGTCCACCATGCTCATCGGCGACGGCGTCACCCCCGGCAACGAGGGCCGTGGCTACGTCCTGCGCCGCATCATGCGCCGCGCCATCCGCAACATGCGCCTGCTCGGCGCCACCGGCCCCGTCGTGGCCGAGCTGCTGAACGTCGTCATCCGCACGATGGGCCAGCAGTACCCCGAGCTGCTCACGGACCGTCAGCGCATCGAGACCGTGGCGCTCGCCGAGGAGGCCGCCTTCCTCAAGGCCCTCAAGGGCGGCACCAACATCCTCGACACCGCCGTCACCGAGACCAAGTCCGCCGGCGGCACGGTCCTCTCCGGCGACAAGGCGTTCCTGCTCCACGACACCTGGGGCTTCCCCATCGACCTCACCCTCGAGATGGCCGCCGAGCAGGGGCTGTCCGTGGACGAGGACGGCTTCCGCCGTCTGATGAAGGAGCAGCGCGAGCGCGCCAAGGCCGACGCCAAGGCCAAGAAGACCGGCCACGCCGACCTGTCCGCGTACCGCGAGGTCGCCGACTCCGTCGGCGAGACCGAGTTCACCGGCTACACCCTCACCGAGAACGAGTCCACCGTCGTCGGCCTGCTCGTCGACGGCGTGCCCTCGCCCGCCGCCACCGAGGGCGACGAGGTCGAGGTCGTCCTGGACCGCACCCCGTTCTACGCCGAGGGCGGCGGCCAGCTCGCCGACCAGGGCCGCATCAAGCTCGACAACGGCGCCGTGATCGAGATCCGCGACGTGCAGAAGCCCGTCCCGGGCGTCAACGTCCACAAGGGCGTCGTCCAGGTCGGCGAGGTCACCGTGGGCGCCTCCGCCTACGCCGTGATCGACGTCCGGCGCCGCCGGGCCATCGCCCGCGCCCACAGCGCCACCCACCTCACCCACCAGGCGCTGCGCGACGCCCTGGGCCCGACGGCCGCCCAGGCCGGTTCGGAGAACTCCCCGGGCCGCTTCCGCTTCGACTTCGGTTCGCCGGCCGCCGTGCCCGGCTCGGTCCTCACGGACGTCGAGCAGCGCATCAACGAGGTCCTCTCCCACGAGCTCGACGTCCACGCCGAGGTCATGAGCCTGGACGAGGCCAAGAAGGCCGGTGCCATCGCCGAGTTCGGCGAGAAGTACGGCGAGCGCGTGCGCGTGGTGACCATCGGCGACTTCTCCAAGGAGCTGTGCGGCGGTACGCACGTCGCCAACACCGCCCAGCTGGGTCTGGTGAAGCTGCTCGGCGAGTCCTCGATCGGCTCTGGCGTGCGCCGCGTCGAGGCCCTCGTCGGCGCCGACGCCTACAACTTCCTGGCCAAGGAGCACACGGTCGTCGCCCAGCTCACCGAGCTGGTCAAGGGCCGTCCGGAGGAGCTCCCGGAGAAGATCTCCGGCATGCTCGCCAAGCTCAAGGACGCCGAGAAGGAGATCGAGCGCTTCCGCGCCGAGAAGGTGCTGCAGGCCGCCGCCGGTCTCGCCGAGGGTGCCAAGGACGTGCACGGCGTCGCCCTGGCCATCGGCCGGGTGCCGGACGGCACCGGCGCCGACGACCTGCGCAAGCTCGTCCTGGACGTCCGCGGACGCATCCAGGGCGGCCGGGCCGCCGTGGTCGCGCTGTTCACCGTGGCCAACGGCCGCCCGCTGACCGTCATCGCCACCAACGAGGCCGCCCGTGAGCGTGGCCTCAAGGCCGGCGAGCTGGTCCGTACGGCCGCCAAGACCCTCGGCGGCGGTGGCGGCGGCAAGCCGGACGTCGCCCAGGGCGGTGGCCAGAACGCCGACGCCCTCGACGAGGCCATGGCCGCCGTCGAGCGCCTCGTGGCCGAGGCGGCCTGAGCATCGTGCGACGAGGCAGGCGTATCGCCGTGGACGTAGGGGACGCCCGGATCGGGGTCGCGTCGTGCGACCCCGACGGGATCCTCGCGACCCCGGTGGAGACCGTCCCCGGACGTGACATCCCGCAGGCCCACAAGCGGCTCGCGGCGATCGTCGCGGAGTACGAGCCGGTCGAGGTCGTCGTGGGTCTGCCCCGCTCCCTCAAGGGGGGAGAGGGGCCGGCCGCGGCCAAGGTGCGGACGTTCGCCCGGGAGATGGCCCGGCGGATCGCCCCGGTGCCGGTGCGGCTCGTCGACGAGCGCATGACGACCGTCACGGCCGCGCAGGGCCTGCGCGCCTCCGGCGTCAGCTCCAAGAAGGGGCGTTCGGTGGTCGACCAGGCGGCCGCCGTGGTCATCCTGCAGAACGCCCTGGAGATCGAGAAGATCTCCGGGCGCCCCCCGGGCGAGGCCGTCGAAGTGGTCATCTGATCGCAATACGGTAACGTTCCGCGCGACATGGCAGCTGTTCGAATGTCTGCCGGGCAGGACCAGACGTCGGACTTTCGCGCTTCACCTGGCGCACTGGCTGCCGCTGTGCGGCTCTAGGGGATAGATGACTGAGTACGGCCGGGGTTCCGGCTCCCAACCGTGGCATCCCGAGGACCCTCTGTACGGGGACCAGGGATACGGCGGGCAGCAGTACGCGCAGCACCAGCCGCAGTCTCAGCCCACCCACGAGCAGCCCTATCCCGATCAGCAGCAGTACGGCTGGGACCCCTCGCAGAACGCGGGGGGCCCCGGGCCGTACGCCGCCGCGGGCCCCGGCGACCCGTACGCCGGGCACGGCGGGACGTACGGGGGCGGCGGGCAGCCGGATCCCTACCAGTACGACACGGGCACCAACGCCTACCCGCCCCAGCACCAGGCCCCGTACGCCGGGGATCAGCACACGGGGCAGCACCCGATTCAGCAGCAGACCGGGCAGCACCCGGTCCAGCAGCAGACCGGGCAGCACCCGATTCAGCAGCACACGGGGCAGCACCCGATTCAGCAGCACACGGGGCAGCACCCCGTCCAGCAGCACACGGGGCAGCACCCCGTCCAGCAGCAGACGGGCCAGCACCCCGTTCAGCAGCAGACCGGCCAGCACCCCATCCAGCAGGCCCAGGTGCCGGCCGAGGCGTCCGCGGAGGTGGTCGAGCAGAAGATCTCCCTCTTCGACGACCCGCTGCCGCCTGCCCCCGCCCGGGACGAGGACGAGTACGAGGACGACGACCCCGAGCCGCGCGAGGAGCCCCGCAGGGGCCGGGGCGGCCGCGGCAAGGGCAAGGGCAAGGAGAAGGGGCCCAAGCGCCGTAGCGGCACCGCCTGTCTGCTGGTCGCCGTGGTGCTCGTCGGCGGCGTGGGCGGCGGCGGTTACCTCGCCTACGACTACTGGCAGACCCACTACGGCTCCGCGCCCGACTACGACGGCGAGGGCTCCGGCTCGGTGCAGGTCGAGATCCCCAAGGGCTCGTCGCTGACCCAGATGGGCCAGGTCCTGCAGAAGGCGGGCGTCGTCAAGAGCGTCGGCGCGTTCACCTCGGCCGCGGCCAAGAAGTCCATCCAGCCGGGCACGTACACCCTGCGCAAGGAGATGTCGGGCGCGGCGGCCGTCGCGCTGATGACGGACTCCGGCAACTTCCTCACCTTCGGTGAGGGCATGCGGGCCAAGGACATGTACGCCGCCATCGACAAGAAGCTCGGGCTCGGCGCCGGCACGACCGGCGGCGTCGCCAAGAGCCAGGCCAAGAACCTCGGGCTGCCCGAATGGGCCACGGCCGACCCCAACGTCAAGGACCCGCTGGAGGGCTTCCTCTTCCCGTCGCAGTACACCGCGGGCAAGGGCACCAAGCCCGAGGACATCCTGCGGCAGATGGTCGCCCGGGCGAAGAAGAGCTACGAGGAGCAGGACGTCGTCGGCAAGGCGCAGGCGCTGGGCCTGAAGTCGCCGCTGCAGGTCATCACGGTCGCCAGCCTCGTGCAGGTCGAGGGCAAGTACAAGCACGACTTCGACAAGATCTCCCGGGTGGTCTACAACCGGCTCAAGCCGGACAACAAGGAGACCTACGGGCTGCTCGACTTCGACTCCACGGTCAACTACGCCAAGAGCCAGAGCACCCTGAACACCGGTGCGGTCAGCGACCTGCGCAAGTTCAAGGACCCGTACAACACCTACAACATCAAGGGCCTGCCGCCCGGGCCGATCAGCAACCCCGGCATGGAGGCCCTGAAGTCGGCCCTCGAGCCCGCGGCCGGTCCCTGGTACTACTTCGTCTCGATCAACGAGAACGAGACGCTGTTCGCCGTGACGAACGAGGAGCACAACAAGAACCGGCAGCGGTACGAGCAGGAGAACAAGAAGAAGGCCGGACAGTGACCGCACGTCACCGGGCCGCGGTGCTCGGCTCGCCGATCGCCCACTCCCTCTCGCCCGCGCTGCACCGGGCCGCCTACGCGGACCTGGGCCTGGCGGAGTGGACGTACGAGCGTCACGAGGTCGGCGAGGCGGCCCTTCCGGCCTTCCTCGCCGGCCTCGACGACACCTGGGCCGGGCTCTCGCTCACCATGCCGCTCAAGCGCGCGGTGATCCCGCTGCTGGACGAGGTCAGCGCCACCGCCCGGTCCGTGGAGGCCGTCAACACCGTCGTACTGACGGAGGACGGCCGCCGCGTCGGCGACAACACCGACATCCCCGGCATCGCGGCCGCGCTGCGCGAGCGCGGCGTGGAGAAGACGGAGTCCGCCGCCGTCCTCGGCGCCGGAGCCACCGCCTCCTCCGCCCTGGCCGCCCTCGCCCGCATCTGCACCGGCGAGGTCACCGCGTATGTGCGCAGCCCCGAGCGGGCCGCCGAAATGCGCCAGTGGGGTGAGCGGCTCGGCGTGTCCGTGCGCACCGCCGACTGGTCGCGGGCCGCCGAGGCGCTCACCGCGCCCCTGGTCGTCGCCACCACCCCGGCCGGTGCCACCGACGCCCTCGCCGGCGCGGTCCCGGACCGCCCCGGCACGCTGTTCGACGTGCTGTACGACCCGTGGCCGACCCCCCTGGCCGCCGCCTGGGCGGCCCGCGGCGGCACGGTCCTGGGCGGCCTGGACCTCCTGGTCCACCAGGCGGTCCTCCAGGTCGAGCAGATGACCGGGCGCGCCCCCGGCCCGCTGGCCGCGATGCGGGCCGCCGGCGAGGCGGCCCTGGCCGCGCGGACGCACTGACCGCTGCCCACGACCCGGGACGGCCGGTCCACAACCTGGACCGGCCGCCGGGGAAGCCCTCGCGGCGTGGGAGGATCGGAGCGAGCATTTCGCAAGGCCTTGGCTACTGAGGAGCACCGTTGAGCAGGTTGCGCTGGCTGACCGCGGGGGAGTCGCACGGCCCCGCACTCGTGGCGACGCTGGAGGGTCTTCCCGCCGGCGTGCCGATCACCACGGAGATGGTGGCGGACCACCTGGCCCGGCGGCGCCTCGGCTATGGGCGCGGTGCCCGCATGAAGTTCGAGCGCGACGAGGTCACCTTCCTCGGCGGCGTCCGGCACGGCCTCACCCTCGGTTCCCCGGTCGCCGTCATGGTCGGCAACACCGAGTGGCCCAAGTGGGAGAAGGTCATGTCGGCCGACCCGGTCGACCCCGCCGTGCTGGCCGAGCTGGCCCGCAACGCCCCGCTGACCCGCCCCCGTCCCGGCCACGCGGATCTCGCGGGCATGCAGAAGTACGGTTTCGACGAGGCCCGTCCGATCCTGGAGCGCGCCTCCGCCCGGGAGACCGCCGCCCGTGTCGCCCTCGGCGCCGTGGCCCGCTCCTTCCTCAAGGAGACGGCCGGCATCGAGATCGTCTCCCACGTCGTGGAGCTGGCCGCCGCCAAGGCCCCGTACGGCGTGTACCCCAAGCCCTCCGACGTCGAGAAGCTCGACGCCGACCCGGTGCGCTGCCTGGACCAGGCCGCGAGCGAGGCGATGGTCGCCGAGATCGACCAGGCCCACAAGGACGGCGACACCCTCGGCGGCGTCGTCGAGGTGCTGGCCTACGGCGTGCCGGTGGGCCTGGGCTCCCACACCCACTGGGACCGCCGCCTGGACGCCCGCCTGGCCGCCGCCCTGATGGGCATTCAGGCCATCAAGGGCGTCGAGGTCGGCGACGGCTTCGAGCTCGCCCGGGTGCCCGGCTCCCAGGCGCACGACGAGATCGTGGCCACCGAGGACGGCATCCGCCGCACCTCCGGCCGTTCCGGCGGCACCGAGGGCGGCCTGACGACTGGTGAGCTGCTGCGCGTACGCGCCGCGATGAAGCCGATCGCGACCGTGCCCCGCGCGCTGGCGACGGTGGACGTCGTCACCGGCGAGGCCGCGCAGGCCCACCACCAGCGCTCCGACGTGTGCGCCGTGCCCGCGGCCGGCATCGTCGCGGAGGCCATGGTGGCGCTGGTGCTCGCCGACGCCGTGGTGGAGAAGTTCGGCGGCGACAGCGTCGCCGAGACCCGCCGCAACGTCCGCGGCTACCTCGAGAACCTGGCCATCAAGTGACGGCACCCGGCACTCCCGCGGTCGTCCTGGTGGGCCCGCCCGGCGCGGGCAAGTCCACCGTCGGCGCCCTGCTCGCCGAGCGGCTGGGCACCGGCTACCGCGACACCGACGCCGACATCGAGCGCGTGGCCGGCAAGCCCATCCCGGAGATCTTCATCGACGAGGGCGAGCCGCACTTCCGCGAGCTGGAGCGGCAGGCCGTGGCCGCCGCCGTGGCCGAGCACCCCGGTGTGCTCGCCCTCGGCGGCGGCGCCGTCATGGACCCCGGCACCCGGGCCCTGCTCGCGGGCCTGCCCGTGGTCTTCCTCGACGTCGAGATGGCCGACGCCGTCCGCCGGGTCGGCCTGGACGCCCCGCGCCCGCTGCTCGCCGTCAACCCCCGCAAGCGGTGGCGCGAGCTGATGGAGCAGCGCCGCCCGCTCTACACCGAGGTCGCCCGCGCCGTCGTCGGCACCGGCGGCCGCACCCCGTCCCAGGTAGCCGACGCCGTGATGGAGGCGCTGCGGCTGCCCCGGGCCCACACACCGGACACCACGCAGTGAGGAACGCATGACCGACGCCCCCACCCGTATCCAGGTCGCCGGCAGCGCGGGCACCGCGCCGTACGAGGTCCTGGTCGGGCGCCAGCTGCTGGGCGAGCTGCCCGGCCTGATCGGCCCCAAGGCCAAGCGCGTGGCCGTGCTGCACCCGGAGGCGCTCGCCGAGACCGGCGAGGCGATCCGCGAGGACCTGGCCTCCCAGGGCTACGAGGCCATCGCGATCCAGCTCCCGAACGCCGAGGAGTCCAAGACCGTCGAGGTCGCCGCCTACTGCTGGAAGGCGCTCGGGCAGACCAGCTTCACCCGCACCGACGTGATCGTCGGCGTGGGCGGCGGGGCCACCACCGACGTGGCCGGCTTCGTGGCCGCCACCTGGCTGCGCGGGGTGCGCTGGATCGCGGTGCCCACCACCGTGCTGGGCATGGTCGACGCGGCCGTCGGCGGCAAGACCGGCATCAACACCGCCGAGGGCAAGAACCTCGTCGGCGCCTTCCACCCGCCGGCCGGCGTGCTGTGCGACCTGGCCGCGCTGGACTCGCTGCCGGTCCACGACTACGTCAGCGGACTCGCCGAGATCATCAAGGCCGGCTTCATCGCCGACCCGGCCATCCTCGAGCTCATCGAGGCCGACCCCGAGGCCGCCCGTACGCCCGCCGGCCCGCACACCGCCGAGCTGATCGAGCGCTCGATCCGGGTCAAGGCGGAGGTCGTCTCCTCCGACCTCAAGGAGTCCGGCCTGCGCGAGATCCTCAACTACGGGCACACCCTCGCCCACGCGATCGAGAAGAACGAGCGCTACAACTGGCGGCACGGCGCGGCCGTGGCCGTGGGCATGGTCTTCGCGGCCGAGCTCGGCCGGATCGCCGGACGCCTGGACGACGCCACCGCCGACCGCCACCGCGCGGTCCTGCAGTCGGTGGGCCTGCCCGTCACCTACCGGGGCGACCAGTGGCCGAAGCTGCTGGAGACCATGAAGGTCGACAAGAAGACCCGCGGCGACCGGCTGCGCTTCATCGTCCTGGACGGCCTGGCCAAGCCCACGGTCCTGGAGGGACCGGACCCGGCGATGCTGCTGGCCGCGCACGCCGAGATCGCGGCGTGAGCGGCATGAGCGGCATGAGCGGCGAGAGCGGCGTGAGCGGCGGGGCCCGGCGGGTCCTGGTCCTCAACGGCCCCAACCTCGGCCGGCTCGGCTCCCGCGAGCCCGACGTCTACGGCTCGACGTCCTACAAGGGGCTGGTCGAGGAGTGCGCCCGGCTGGGCGCCGAGCTCGGCTTCGACGTCGAGGTCCGCGAGACCAACGACGAGGGCGAGCTGGTGCGCTGGCTGCACGAGGCCGCCGACGGCGCGCTGCCCGTGGTCATCAACCCCGGTGCCTTCACGCACTACTCGTACGCGATGCGGGACGCGGCGGCGCAGCGCACCGCGCCGCTGATCGAGGTGCACATCTCCAACCCGTACGCCCGGGAGGAGTTCCGCCACACGTCCGTGATCGCGGCGGTCGCCAGCGGCACCGTGGCGGGCTTCGGCATCGGCTCCTACCGGCTCGCGCTGCGCGCGCTGGCGGAGGAACTCGCGGGCTGACGGCCCGTCGGGCACTTCGTGTCACCCCCGGCCGTTGAGCGATGCGGCGGCCGGGGAGGGCGGTCTCGGGTACTCTCCCGTCTGGCCCAGCGCCCTTCACCACGCGACCGCACGAGACGGAGTGCCACCGGATGCAGTACCCCGTGGGACCGCCGCTGCCACCGGCCCACCCCCGATGCCGGCCGTTCCCCGCCGGGGAACGAGGCCGCCGGACACCTTCCCCGGCCCCCGTGGCGGCCGACGCCTCCACCGCCGCCGTCGCGGTGCTCCTCATCGGCCCCGCCGGCGCCGGCAAGACCACCGTGGCCCGGCACTGGGCGGACACCCGCCGGGTGCCCACGGCCCACATCAGCCTGGACGACGTGCGCGAATGGGTGCGCTCCGGCTTCGCGGACCCGCAGTCCGGCTGGAACGACCACTCCGAGGCGCAGTACCGCCTCGCCCGGCGCACCTGTGGCTTCGCCGCCCGTAACTTCCTCGCCAACGGCATCTCCTGCATCCTCGACGACGCCGTCTTCCCCGACCGGCCCGTGGTGGGCCTGGGCGGCTGGAAGCGGCACGTGGGCCCCGGCCTGCTGCCCGTCGTGCTGCTGCCGGGCCTGGAGGTGGTCCTCGAACGCAACGCCGAACGCAGCGGGAACCGCCGGCTCAGCGACGAGGAGGTCGCCCGGATCCACGGCCGGATGGCCGGCTGGTACGGCTCGGGGCTGCCCATCATCGACAACACCCACCAGGACGTCGCCACCACGGCCCGGCTCCTGGACGAGGTCGTCGCCCGCGCCCTCACCTCCTGGTAGCGCGCGGGGCCCCGGTCGGAGTCCTCCGGAAGGCCGGAAAGCTCCGCCGAACGTACGCTCGGAGGCATGTCCGAGGTGTACGCGGCACGGCGCTCCAGGCTGCGCGAGCGGTGCGAGGCGGCCGGCAGTGAGGCCGCCCTGGTCTCCGGCGAGGCCAACGTGCGCTATCTGGCGGGCGGAGCCCCGGCCGGCGCCGTGCTCCTCCTGGGGCCGGGCCCCGACGTGCTGGTGTGCGGCATCGACCCCTTCGCGGACGTCACCGGCGCCGGCCGGCCCGCCGACGACCTGGGCGTCCTGGTGCTGCCGAGCCCGGAGGGGGATCCGGCCGTGGCGGCCGCGGAGCGTGCCGTCGAGGCCGGGGCGGGCTCGCTGGCCCTGGAGGAGCACCACCTGACCGTGGCCCGGCACCGGGCGGTGCGTTCGGTGGCGCCCCGTGCGCGCCTGGAGGACCTGGGAACGGCCGTGGAGCAGCAGCGGATCGTCAAGGACGACGAGGAGATCTCGCACCTGCGGATCGCCGCCGAGATCACCGACCAGGCGCTGGGGGAGCTGCTGGAGTCGATACTCGTCGGGCGCACCGAGCGGCATCTGGCGCTGGAGCTCGAGCGCCGGCTGATCGATCACGGGGCGGACGCGGCGGCGTTCCCCACCTCGGTGGGGGCCGGGCCGAACTCGGGGCGCGCCGGTCATGTGCCGACCGACCGCCGGGTGGAGGAGGGCGACTTCCTCAGCGTCTGCCTGGGTGCGGACTATCGTGGATACCGGAGCGAAATCGCTCGTACGTTTGTGATCGGATCCTCCCCGGCGGACTGGCAGATCGAGCTGTACGAGCAGGTGTTCGCAGCCCAGCGGGCGGGCCGGGAGGCCCTGGCGCCCGGCGCGGCGTACCGTGACGTGGACCGTGCGGCACGGGTCGTGCTGGAGGCCGCGGGCCACGGTGAGCGGGTCGGACCCCGCATCGGCCACGGCGTGGGGCTCGAAAACGACGAGGACCCTCGGCTGGCACCGTCGGCAATGGGTAAACTGGACGCTTGCGTGCCGGTCACCGTAGATCCGGGAGTCCACCTCCCGGGACGGGGCGGCGTCCGGATCGATGACACGCTCGTCGTTCGCCCCGAGGCGGACGGCGGACCCGAGCTACTCACCATTACGACCAAAGAGCTGCTCGCGCTCTAGCGGGGCGCATCGCACTTTCTGGTTCCACCAGCCCAGGAGATACCGCAACCGTGGCATCCACGAACGACCTCAAGAACGGCATGGTGCTCAAGCTCGAAGGCGGCCAGCTCTGGTCCGTCGTCGAGTTCCAGCACGTCAAGCCCGGCAAGGGCCCCGCCTTCGTCCGTACGAAGCTGAAGAACGTGCTCTCCGGCAAGGTGGTCGACAAGACCTTCAACGCCGGCGTGAAGGTCGAGACGGCCACCGTCGACAAGCGGACGATGCAGTTCTCGTACATGGACGGCGAGTACTTCGTCTTCATGGACATGGGCACGTACGACCAGCTGATGGTCGACCGCAAGGCCGTCGGCGACGCCGCCAACTTCCTGCTCGAGGGCTTCGAGGCCACCGTCGCGCAGCACGAGGGCTCCGTCCTCTACGTCGAGCTCCCGGCCGCGGTCGAGCTGGTCATCGAGCACACCGACCCGGGTGTCCAGGGCGACCGCTCCACCGGCGGCACCAAGCCCGCGAAGCTCGAGACCGGCTACGAGATCCAGGTCCCGCTCTTCATCACCACGGGTGAGAAGATCAAGGTCGACACGCGCACCGGCGATTACCTCGGCCGGGTGAACAGCTAACCGTGTCCGCCCGCAGCAAGGCACGTAAGCGCGCCTTCCAGATCCTCTTCGAGGCCGACCAGCGCGGTGCCTCCGCGCAGAACGTCCTCGCGGACTGGATCCGGCATGCCCGGTCCGACGACCGTCAGCCGTCGGTCAATCCGTACACGATGCAGCTCGTCGAGGGCTACGCGCAGCACGTCGCGCGGATCGACGAACTGATCGCCACCTACGCGGTCGACTGGGACCTGGACCGGATGCCCGTCGCGGACCGGAACATCGTCCGGCTCGGCGCGTACGAGCTGATCTGGGAGGACGAGACCCCGGACGCGGTGGCGATCGACGAGGCGGTGCAACTCGCCAAGGAGTTCTCCACCGACGACTCGCCCGCCTTTGTCAACGGCCTTCTGGGCCGTTTCAAGGAGCTCAAGCCGAGCATTCGGCGCTCATAAGGCACAGACGCCGTAACGCACAACCGCCGTGGGGCGGGAAACCCGGCCGGGTTTCCCGCCCCACGGCGGTTTGTTATCGGCAAAAGTAAGGCCTGGCGGCCCTGGTGACCGCTACGCGTCCTCGTGCTGCACGGCACGACGCGCGTCGGCGTCCAGGACGCCCCAGCTGATCAGCTGCTCGGTGAGCACCGAGGGCGACTGGTCGTAGATCACGGCGAGGGTGCGCAGGTCGTCCTGACGGATCGAGAGGACCTTGCCGTTGTAGTCGCCGCGCTGGCTCTGGATGGTCGCGGCATAGCGCTGAAGCGGGCCCGCCTTCTCGGCCGGGACGTGGGCGAGCCGCTCCAGGTCCAGGACCAGCTTCGGCGGGGGCTCGGCGGCGCCGCCGGGCGTGGTGCCGGGCAGCAGCTCCTGCACGGGCACACCGTAGAAGTCGGCCAGCTCGGCCAGGCGCTGCACGGTCACGGCACGGTCGCCGCGCTCGTACGAACCCACCACGACGGCCTTCCAGCGCCCCTGGGACTTCTCCTCGACACCATGGAGGGAGAGGCCCTGCTGGGTGCGGATGGCGCGGAGCTTGGCCCCGAGCTGTTTGGCGTATTCGCTGGACATAAAGCTCCCCGGACGCTGTATCGACGTGCGACGGCGTCTTCTGCGACTGCCGCGTGTCTGGTAACTCACTGTGAGGTTACGCAGCGTAATCTCGGTTCGTCAAGCCGAATGCCGCCCGCTCTGGGCCGTCAGGGGGTGATGGCAAGAGGCGCCCGGCGGTGCTGGTACGGTGAAACATGTAAATCCGACGTCCTTTAAAGTCCGTCCCGTGAGGCGGAGAAGGAGGTCCGTTTCGTATGGACGCAATTCCTGCTGCGCGTCCCGTGCTGGAAGCACCGGACATCGCCCGGGTCCTGACCCGGATCGCTCATGAGATCGTCGAGCGCGCCAAGGGCGCCGACGACGTCGTACTCCTCGGCATTCCCACGCGTGGCGTCTTCCTCGCCCGGCGGCTGGCGGCCAAGCTCGAGGAGATCACCGGCGGCAAGATGCCCGTCGGCTCCCTCGACATCACCATGTACCGCGACGACCTGCGGCTGCGCCCGGCCCGTGCCCTCGCGCGCACCGAGATCCCCGGCGAGGGGCTCGACGGCCGTCTCGTGGTCCTCGTCGACGACGTGCTCTTCTCCGGCCGCACCATCCGCGCCGCGCTCGACGCCCTGAACGACATCGGTCGTCCGCGCGCCGTCCAGCTCGCGGTCCTCGTCGACCGCGGCCACCGCGAACTTCCCATCCGTGCCGACTACGTCGGCAAGAACCTCCCCACGTCGTTGCGGGAGACGGTCAAGGTCCAGCTCACCGAGGAGGACGGGCGCGACAGCGTGCTCCTCGGCATGGGCCCGACCGCCCCGGCCGACGGGCAGTAGTCCCCCGTCACGGACCCGGTGATCCCGGGGCCGTGCCGCGGCATGCCCGTCCGTACCCCCCGCATACCTCCTCAACCACGGAGCAACCGGATGCAGCGCCATCTCATCTCGGCCGCCGACCTCACCCGCGACGACGCCGTCCTGATCCTCGACACCGCCGAGGAAATGGCCCGGGTCGCCGACCGGCCCATCAAGAAGCTGCCGACCCTGCGCGGCCGCACCGTCGTCAACCTCTTCTTCGAGGACTCGACGCGGACCCGTATCTCCTTCGAGGCCGCCGCCAAGCGGCTGTCCGCCGACGTCATCAACTTCTCCGCCAAGGGCTCCTCGGTCTCCAAGGGCGAGTCGCTCAAGGACACCGCCCTGACCCTTGAGGCCATGGGCGCGGACGCGGTCGTCATCCGCCACCACGCCTCCGGCGCCCCCTACCGGCTGGCGAACTCCGGCTGGATCGACGGCGCCGTCGTCAACGCCGGCGACGGCACCCACGAGCACCCCACCCAGGCCCTGCTGGACGCCTTCACCATGCGCCGCCGCCTGGTCGGCCGGGACGCGGGCCTGGGCAAGGACCTGGCCGGGCGCCGCATCACGATCGTCGGCGACGTGCTGCACAGCCGCGTCGCCCGCTCCAACGTGCTCCTGCTGCACACCCTGGGCGCCGAGGTCACGCTGGTCGCGCCGCCCACGCTGGTGCCGGTGGGCGTCGAGAGCTGGCCGTGCGAGGTCTCCTACGACCTGGACGCGGTGCTGCCGAAGTCCGACGCCGTGATGATGCTGCGGGTGCAGCGCGAGCGGATGAACGCCGCGTTCTTCCCGACCGAGCGTGAGTACGCGCGCCGCTACGGCCTGGACGGCGACCGCATGGCGAAGATGCCGGAGCACTCCGTCGTCATGCACCCCGGCCCGATGAACCGCGGCATGGAGATCACCGCGGAGGTCGCCGACTCCCCGCGCTGCACGGCCGTCGAGCAGGTCGCCAACGGCGTCTCGATCCGCATGGCCGTCCTCTACCTGCTGCTCGGCGGCTCCGAGCCGGCCGTCACCACGAACACCGCCCGCACCGAGGAGAACAAGTAACCATGACGAAGATCCTGATCCGTGGTGCGAAGGTCCTCGGCGGCGAGCCGCAGGACGTCCTGATCGACGGCGAGACCATCGCCGAGGTCGGCACCGGCCTGAGCGCCGAGGGCGCCACCGTCGTCGAGGCCGAGGGCAAGATCCTGCTGCCCGGCCTGGTCGACCTCCACACCCACCTGCGCGAGCCCGGCCGCGAGGACTCCGAGACCGTCCTGACCGGCACCCGGGCGGCCGCGAGCGGCGGCTACACCGCCGTCTTCGCCATGGCCAACACCTTCCCCGTCGCCGACACCGCCGGCGTCGTCGAGCAGGTCTGGCGCCTGGGCAAGGAGTCCGGCTACTGCGACGTGCAGCCCATCGGCGCCGTCACGGTCGGCCTGGAGGGCAAGAAGCTCGCCGAGCTCGGCGCCATGCACGAGTCCGCCGCCGGGGTCACCGTCTTCTCCGACGACGGCAAGTGCGTCGACGACGCCGTGATCATGCGCCGTGCGCTGGAGTACGTGAAGGCCTTCGGTGGCGTCGTCGCCCAGCACGCCCAGGAGCCCCGGCTCACCGAGGGCGCCCAGATGAACGAGGGCGTCGTCTCCGCCGAGCTGGGCCTGGGCGGCTGGCCGGCCGTCGCCGAGGAGTCGGTGATCGCCCGCGACGTCCTGCTCGCCGAGCACGTCGGCTCCCGGGTGCACATCTGCCACCTGTCCACGGCCGGCTCGGTGGAGATCGTCCGCTGGGCCAAGTCGCGCGGCATCGACGTCACCGCCGAGGTCACCCCGCACCACCTGCTGCTGACCGACGAGCTCGTCCGCTCGTACAACCCCGTCTACAAGGTGAACCCGCCGCTGCGCACCGAGCGCGACGTGATGGCGCTGCGCGAGGCCCTGGCCGACGGCACGATCGACATCGTGGCCACCGACCACGCCCCGCACCCGCACGAGGACAAGGACTGCGAGTGGGCCGCGGCCGCCATGGGCATGGTGGGCCTGGAGACCGCGCTGGCGGTCGTCCAGCACACGATGGTCGAGACCGGGCTGCTGGACTGGGCCGGCGTCGCCGAGCGCATGTCGTTCAAGCCCGCTCGCATCGGAAGCCTCTCCGGTCACGGCCGCCCCATCGCCGCCGGGGAGCCCGCCAACCTCACCCTCGTCGATTCCGCTTACCGTGGTGTCGTGGACCCCGCGGGCTTCGCCTCCCGCAGCCGTAACACCCCCTACGAGGGTCGTGAGCTGCCGGGTCGCGTCACCCACACCTTCCTGCGGGGCCGGGCGACGGTCGTGGACGGGAATCTCGCGTGACATCTGCACTCATCAATCTGGCGGCCGAGCAGAAGTCTGCCGACGTCACCGACTGGGCCGCGCGCATCGGCTGGGTGGTCGGGCTGCTGCTCTTCATCGCGCTGGTCTACTGGCTGATGCGCGAGGGATGGAAGTGGCGCGGCACGCTCCAGGGCGGCCTGCCCGAGCTGCCCGCGGCCCCCGCCGAGGCGGGCGAGCCCACCCTCGTGACGACCGGCCGCTACCACGGCTCCACCACCGCCGGACAGTGGCTCGACCGCATCGTCGCGCACGGCCTGGGCACCCGTAGCAAGGCCGGGCTCACCCTGACGGAGCAGGGCGTGGCCGTCACGCGGCCCGGCGCCCAGGACTTCTTCATCCCGGCCGCCGCGCTGCGCGGCGCCCGGCTCGACAAGGGCATCGCGGGCAAGGTCCTCGCCGAGGGCGGCCTGCTCGTGATCACCTGGCAGCACGGCGACACCACGATCGACTCCGGCTTCCGCTTCGACCGGGCGGCCGAGCACACGGACTGGGCCGAGGCCCTGACCACCCTGCACAACCAGCACAGCACCGACATGGAAGGCGCACGATGACGACCTCCACCAGGGGGACCGGCAAGCTCCCCGCCGTACTTGTCCTGGAGGACGGACGTACGTTCCGCGGACGCGCCTACGGGGCCGTCGGGGAGACCTTCGGCGAGGCCGTGTTCTCCACCGGCATGACCGGCTATCAGGAGACCCTGACCGACCCCTCGTACCACCGCCAGGTCGTCGTCATGACGGCCCCGCACGTCGGCAACACCGGCGTCAACGACGAGGACCCCGAGTCCGCCCGCATCTGGGTCGCCGGCTACGTCGTCCGCGACCCCGCCCGCGTCCCGTCCAACTGGCGCTCGCGCCGCTCCCTGGACGAGGAGCTGGCCAAGCAGGGCGTCGTCGGCATCAGCGGCGTCGACACCCGCGCGCTCACCCGCCACCTGCGCGAGCGCGGCGCGATGCGCGTCGGCATCTTCTCCGGCCAGGCGCTGCCCGACGAGGGCATCATGCTCGCCAGGGTCCGCCAGGCCCCCGAGATGAAGGGCGCCGACCTCTCCGCCGAGGTCGCCACCAAGGAGACCTACGTCGTCCCCGCCATCGGTGAGAAGCGCTTCACCGTCGCCGCGGTCGACCTGGGCATCAAGGGCATGACCCCGCACCGCATGGCCGAGCGCGGCATCGAGGTGCACGTCCTGCCCGCGACCGCCACCGCCGAGGACGTCTACGCCGTGAACCCCGACGGCGTGTTCTTCTCCAACGGCCCCGGCGACCCCGCCACCGCCGACCACCCGGTCTCCGTGATGCGCGAGGTCCTCTCCCGGAAGACCCCGCTGTTCGGCATCTGCTTCGGCAACCAGATCCTCGGCCGCGCCCTCGGCTTCGGCACCTACAAGCTGAAGTACGGCCACCGGGGCATCAACCAGCCCGTGCAGGACCGTACGACCGGCAAGGTCGAGGTCACCGCCCACAACCACGGCTTCGCCGTCGACGCCCCGCTCGACGCCGCGACCGACACGCCCTACGGACGGGTCGAGGTCTCCCACGTCTGTCTCAACGACAACGTGGTCGAAGGCCTCCAGCTCCTCGACCAGCCGGCATTCAGCGTCCAGTACCACCCCGAGGCAGCCGCAGGACCGCACGACGCCGCGTACCTGTTCGACCGCTTCGTCTCCCTGATGGAGGGCCAGCGTGCCTAAGCGCACCGACATCCAGTCCGTTCTGGTCATCGGCTCCGGCCCGATCGTCATCGGCCAGGCCGCGGAGTTCGACTACTCCGGCACCCAGGCCTGCCGGGTGCTGAAGGCCGAGGGCCTGCGGGTCATCCTGGTCAACTCCAACCCGGCCACGATCATGACCGACCCGGAGATCGCCGACGCCACGTACGTCGAGCCGATCACCCCGGAGTTCGTGGAGAAGATCATCGCCAAGGAGCGCCCCGACGCGCTCCTGCCCACCCTCGGCGGCCAGACCGCGCTCAACACCGCGATCTCGATGCACGAGAACGGCGTCCTGGAGAAGTACGGCGTCGAGCTGATCGGCGCCAACGTCGAGGCCATCCACAAGGGCGAGGACCGCGACCTGTTCAAGGGCGTCGTCGAGGCGGTGCACGCCAAGATCGGCCACGGCGAGTCCGCCCGCTCGGTCATCTGCCACACCATGGACGAGGTCATCGCGGGCGTCGACGAGCTCGGCGGCTACCCCGTCGTCGTCCGCCCCTCCTTCACCATGGGCGGCGCCGGCTCCGGCTTCGCGCACGACGAGGAGGAGCTGCGCCGCATCGCCGGCCAGGGCCTCACGCTCTCCCCGACCACCGAGGTGCTCCTGGAGGAGTCCATCCTCGGCTGGAAGGAGTACGAGCTGGAGCTGATGCGCGACAAGCACGACAACGTCGTGGTCGTCTGCTCCATCGAGAACTTCGACCCGATGGGCGTGCACACCGGCGACTCCATCACCGTCGCCCCGGCGATGACGCTGACCGACCGCGAGTACCAGATCCTGCGGGACGTCGGCATCGCGATCATCCGCGAGGTCGGCGTCGACACCGGCGGCTGCAACATCCAGTTCGCGGTCAACCCCGAGGACGGCCGGGTCATCGTCATCGAGATGAACCCGCGCGTCTCGCGCTCCTCGGCGCTCGCCTCCAAGGCCACCGGCTTCCCGATCGCCAAGATCGCCGCCCGCCTGGCCGTCGGCTACACGCTGGACGAGATCCCCAACGACATCACCGAGAAGACCCCGGCGTCCTTCGAGCCCACGCTCGACTACGTCGTGGTCAAGGCGCCCCGCTTCGCGTTCGAGAAGTTCCCGGCCGCCGACGCCACCCTCACCACGACCATGAAGTCGGTCGGCGAGGCCATGGCCATCGGCCGTAACTTCACCGAGGCCCTGCAGAAGGCGCTGCGCTCGCTGGAGAAGAAGGGCTCGCAGTTCGACTTCGTCTCCGAGCCCGGCGACAAGGCCGAGCTGCTGGAGAAGGCGGTCCGTCCCACCGACGGCCGGATCAACACCGTCATGGCCGCCATCCGCGCCGGCGCCACCGCGGAGGAGGTCTTCGACGCGACGAAGATCGACCCGTGGTTCGTCGACCAGCTCTTCCTGATCAAGGAGATCGCCGACGAGCTGGCCGCCGCCGAGAAGCTGCAGCCCGAGCTCCTGGCCGAGGCCAAGCGCCACGGCTTCTCCGACGCCCAGATCGGCGCGATCCGCGGCCTGCGCGAGGACGTCGTCCGCGAGGTGCGTCAGGCCCTCGGCGTCCGCCCGGTCTACAAGACGGTCGACACCTGCGCCGCCGAGTTCGCCGCGAACACGCCGTACTTCTACTCCTCCTACGACGAGGAGACCGAGGTCGCGCCGCGCGAGAAGCCCGCCGTGATCATCCTGGGCTCGGGCCCGAACCGCATCGGCCAGGGCATCGAGTTCGACTACTCCTGCGTCCACGCCTCGTTCGCGCTCAGCGACGCCGGCTACGAGACCGTGATGGTCAACTGCAACCCCGAGACCGTCTCCACCGACTACGACACCTCCGACCGGCTCTACTTCGAGCCGCTCACCCTGGAGGACGTCCTGGAGATCGTCCACGCCGAGCGGCAGGCCGGCCCCGTCGCGGGCGTCATCGTCCAGCTCGGCGGCCAGACGCCGCTGGGCCTGGCCCAGGCGCTCAAGGACAACGGCGTGCCGATCGTCGGCACCTCGCCCGAGTCCATCGACCTCGCCGAGGAGCGCGGCGCCTTCGGCCGCGTGCTCACCGAGGCGGGCCTGCCCGCGCCCAAGTACGGCACGGCCTACTCCTTCGACGAGGCCAAGGGCATCGCCGCCGGCATCGGCTACCCGGTCATGGTCCGCCCGTCCTACGTGCTCGGCGGCCGCGGCATGGAGATCGTCTACGACGAGCCCTCGCTGGCCGGCTACCTCGAGCGCCACGCGGGCCTGATCTCCGAGCACCCGGTGCTCATCGACCGCTTCCTCGACGACGCCATCGAGATCGACGTCGACGCGCTCTACGACGGCCACGAGCTCTACCTCGGCGGCGTCATGGAGCACATCGAGGAGGCCGGCATCCACTCCGGCGACTCCGCCTGCGCGCTGCCCCCGATCACCCTCGGCGGCTTCGACATCAAGCGGCTGCGGTCCTCCACCGAGGCCATCGCCAAGGGCGTCGGCGTGCGCGGCCTGATCAACATCCAGTTCGCGATGGCCGGCGACATCCTCTACGTGCTCGAGGCCAACCCGCGCGCCTCCCGCACGGTCCCCTTCACCTCGAAGGCGACCGCCGTGCCGCTGGCGAAGGCCGCCGCCCGCATCTCCCTGGGCGCCACCATCGCCGAGCTGCGCGAGGAGGGCATGCTGCCCAGGACCGGCGACGGCGGCAGCCTGCCGCTGGACGCGCCGATCTCCGTCAAGGAGGCCGTGATGCCGTGGTCGCGCTTCCGCGACGCCTCCGGCCGCGGCGTGGACACCGTCCTCGGCCCGGAGATGCGCTCCACCGGCGAGGTCATGGGCATCGACAAGGTCTTCGGCACGGCCTACGCCAAGTCGCAGGCCGGCGCGTACGGCGCGCTGCCCACCAAGGGCCGCGCGTTCGTCTCCGTCGCCAACCGGGACAAGCGATCGATGATCTTCCCGGCCCGTGAGCTGGTCGCCCACGGCTTCGAGCTGCTCGCCACCTCCGGCACCGCCGAGGTCCTGCGGCGCAACGGCATCAACGCCACCGTCGTGCGCAAGCAGAGCGAGGGCGAGGGGCCGAACGGCGAGAAGACCATCGTCCAGCTCATCCACGACGGCCAGGTCGACCTGATCGTCAACACCCCCTACGGCACCGGCGGCCGCCTCGACGGCTACGAGATCCGCACCGCCGCCGTCGCCCGGGCGGTCCCCTGCCTGACCACGGTCCAGGCGCTGGCCGCCGCCGTCCAGGGCATCGAGGCGCTGAGCCGGGGCGAGGTCGGCGTCCGCTCCCTGCAGGAGCACGCGCGGCAGCTGACCGACGCCCGCGAGGCGTAAGGCTCCCGCATCGAGGGGGACACCGGAAGGTGTCCCCCTCGGCATGCGCCCCGTCCGCCCCTCCCGCCCCGGAAGGCCCGCCATGTACCGCCTCTTCTTCGACCTGATCTTCAAGCGCATGGACCCCGAGAAGGCCCACCACCTGGCCTTCGCCTGGATCCGCGCCGCCGCCCGCGTACCCGTCCTGCGCACGCTCGTCGCCGCGGTCCTCGCCCCCCGCCACAAGGCGCTGCGCACCGAGGCCCTGGGCCTGCGCATGCACGGCCCGTTCGGCCTCGCCGCCGGCTTCGACAAGAACGCCGCCGCCATCGACGGCATGAGCATGCTCGGCTTCGACCACATCGAGATCGGCACCGTCACCGCCCAGCCGCAGCCCGGCAACCCCAAGAAGCGCCTCTTCCGCCTCGTCGCGGACCGCGCGCTCATCAACCGCATGGGCTTCAACAACGACGGCTCCGCGGCCGTCGCGGAGCGCCTGGCGGCCCGCGAGGCGATCTTCAGGACGACGGTCGGCGTCAACATCGGCAAGACCAAGGTCGTTCCGGAGGAGGAGGCCGTCGCCGACTACGTCACCTCCACCGAGCGTCTGGCCGCCCACGCCGACTACCTCGTCGTCAACGTCTCCTCGCCCAACACGCCCGGCCTGCGGAACCTGCAGGCCACCGAGGCGCTGCGCCCGCTGCTCGCCGCCGTCCGCGAGGCCGCCGACCGCACCGTCACCTCGCGCCGGGTGCCGCTGCTGGTCAAGATCGCCCCGGACCTGGCCGACGAGGACGTCGACGCCGTCGCCGACCTCGCCGTCGAGCTGGGCCTGGACGGCATCATCGCCACCAACACCACGATCGCCCGCGACGGCCTGGGCCTGAGGACGCCGAAGGGCACCGTCGAGGCGATCGGGGCCGGCGGGCTGTCCGGCGCCCCCCTCAAGGAGCGCTCGCTGCAGGTCCTGAGCCGCCTGTACGCCCGTGTGGGCGACCGGATCACCCTGGTGGGTGTCGGGGGCATCGAGACCGCCGACGACGCCTGGGAGCGCATCCTGGCGGGCGCCACGCTGGTCCAGGGCTACAGCGCCTTCATCTACGAGGGCCCGTTCTGGTGCCGGAAGATCCACAAGGGCCTGGCCGAGCGCCTGGCCGCCAGCCCCTACGCCACCCTCGCCGAGGCCGTCGGCGCCGAGACCCGGAAGAAGGCAGCCGCATGACCTCCCCCGAGCCCTTCGGCGCCCGGCTGCGCCGCGCCATGGACGAGCGCGGTCCGCTGTGCGTCGGCATCGACCCGCACGCCTCCCTGCTCGCCGACTGGGGCCTGTCCGACGACATCGCGGGCCTGGAGCGCTTCACGTACACGGTCGTGGAGGCCCTGGCCGACCGGGTGGCCGTCCTCAAGCCGCAGTCGGCCTTCTTCGAGCGCTTCGGCTCGCGCGGCGTCGCCGTCCTGGAGCGGGCCGTGGCCGACTCCCGTGCCGCCGGCGCGCTCGTGCTGATGGACGCCAAGCGCGGCGACATCGGCTCGACCATGGCCGCGTACGCCGCGACCTACCTCGACCCCGCCTCCCCGCTGTTCTCCGACGCGGTCACCGTCAGCCCGTACCTGGGCTACGGCTCCCTGCGCCCGGCGCTGGACCTGGCGCGCGAGAGCGGCACCGGCGTCTTCGTCCTCGCCCTCACCTCCAACCCGGAGGGCGCCGAGGTGCAGCACGCGGTGCGGGCGGACGGCTCGAGCGTCGCGGCCACGATGCTGGACCACCTGCGGGCCGAGAACGCGGACGCCGCGCCCATGGGCTCGTACGGCGCCGTCGTCGGGGCCACGCTGAGTGACTCCCTGAGCGCCGCGGGTGCCGATCTGGCCATCAACGGCCCGCTGCTCGCCCCCGGCATCGGGGCGCAGGGCGCCACCGCCGCCGACCTGCCCAGGGTCTTCGGCGCGGCCGTGCGGGACGTTGTCCCGAATGTGAGCCGTGGAGTGCTCCGGCACGGGCCGGATACGGCCGCTCTGCGCGAGAGCGCGGCGCGTTTCGCCGCCGAGGTGCGCGAAGCGGTGGCCGGGTAGCGCGTCCCAGGCCGGAGGGAGCGGCGAGTTAACGCCAAAGACCAAGGAAAATTGTCGGTCATTATGTCCGGAAAAGTCCGGGTCGATCGAGGCTGACCAGGACTTTTCGCTTGTTCTCGCTGACTGGAGCGGGATCGGCCGCTAGTCTCCGACGAGAGCGAACGTGCAAGCGCGTTGCTCGTTGCTCCGCAGGTGTGGGCCGACTAGGTTCCTCACCGGTCCGTATCCGACAGTTCGACATCCGAGGTGACGTAGGCGTGGCTCTTCCGCCCCTTACCCCTGAACAGCGCGCAGCCGCGCTCGAAAAGGCCGCCGCGGCTCGCCGGGCCCGCGCCGAGGTCAAGAATCGACTCAAGCACTCCGGCGCCTCCCTGCACGAGGTCATCGAGCAGGGCCAGAAGGACGACGTCATCGGCAAGATGAAGGTCAGCGCCCTCCTGGAGAGCCTGCCGGGCGTGGGCAAGGTCCGCGCCAAGCAGATCATGGAACGGCTCGGGATCTCCGAGAGCCGCCGGGTGCGCGGCCTCGGCTCGAACCAGATCGCTTCCCTGGAGCGCGAGTTCGGCGGCAAGGCCGCCTGACGGGTGGCCCGCGGGCCACCCGGCGGCGGCCCGGCGTTCCCAGGCACTCCCGGGAACCGGGATAATCGCTGCATGAGTACTGCAGTCTCCCGGGGGACGTCCCCCGTCCCTCCGGCCGGACAACCGCGGCTGACCGTGCTCTCCGGCCCCTCCGGGGTCGGTAAGAGCACGGTCGTCGCCCACATGCGCAAGGCCCACCCCGAGGTATGGCTCTCGGTCTCCGCCACCACCCGTAAGCCGCGTCCCGGTGAGCGGGAGGGGGTCCAGTACTTCTTCGTCGAGGACGAGGAATTCGACAAGCTGGTCGCCAATGGCGAACTGCTGGAGTGGGCCGAGTTCGCGGGCAACCGCTACGGCACTCCGCGCAAGGCCGTGCTCGACCGCCTCGAGGCGGGCGAGCCGGTCCTGCTGGAGATCGACCTCCAGGGCGCCCGGCAGGTCCGCGAGACCATGCCGGAGGCCCAGCTGGTCTTCCTCGCGCCGCCGAGCTGGGACGAGCTGGTCCGCCGGCTCACCGGCCGGGGGACCGAGTCGCCCGAGGTCATCGAGCGCCGGCTGAAGGTCGCCAAGATCGAGCTGGCGGCGGAGTCGGAGTTCGACACCACGCTGGTCAACACCTCGGTCGAGGACGTCGCGCGCGAGCTGCTAGCCTTGCTGAGCTGAACATCTTTCTTCACCCCCCTTCGGAAGGCAGAGAGTGTCCTCTTCCATCACCGCGCCCGAGGGCATCATCAACCCGCCGATTGATGAGCTGCTCGAGGCGACCGACTCGAAGTACAGCCTGGTCATCTACGCCGCCAAGCGCGCGCGTCAGATCAACGCGTACTACTCGCAGCTCGGCGAGGGCCTGCTGGAGTACGTCGGCCCGCTGGTGGACACCCACGTCCACGAGAAGCCGCTCTCCATCGCGCTCCGCGAGATCAACGCGGGCCTGCTGACCTCCGAGGCCGTCGAGGCCCCGGCGCAGTAAGCGCAGATTTTTTCGGCATTTCGCCACCACGGGCCCGGCAGCGCCCCTGCCGGGCCTTTGGTGTGTCATAGACCCGTACACACGTGCGTGTGTACCGGGATCGTGGGGAGAAGCGAGAGCGATGGACAAGCCCAAGATCGTCCTGGGGGTCAGCGGCGGGATCGCCGCCTACAAGGCGTGCGAGCTGCTGCGCAGGCTCACCGAGTCGGGGCACGACGTACGGGTCGTACCGACCGAGTCGGCCCTGCACTTCGTCGGCGAGGCGACCTGGTCCGCGCTCTCCGGCCACCCCGCCGTCACCCAGGTGTGGGAGACCGTCCACGAGGTGCCGCACGTGCGGATCGGCCAGCAGGCCGACCTGGTCGTGGTGGCCCCCGCCACCGCCGACATGCTGGCCAAGGCCGCCCACGGCCTGGCCGACGACCTGCTGACGAACACCCTCCTGACCGCCCGCTGCCCCGTGGTCTTCGCGCCCGCCATGCACACCGAGATGTGGGAGAACGCGGCCACCCAGGAGAACGTGGCGACGCTGCGCCGCCGCGGCGCGGTCGTCCTCGAGCCCGCCGTCGGCCGGCTGACCGGCGTCGACACCGGCAAGGGGCGCTTCCCCGAGCCGGGCGAGATCTTCGAGGTCTGCCGCCGGGTGCTGGCCCGGGGCGCCCAGGCGCCCGACCTCGCGGGCCGGCACGTGGTCGTCAGCGCCGGCGGCACGCGCGAGCCCCTGGACCCCGTCCGGTACCTGGGCAACCGCTCCTCGGGCAAGCAGGGGTACGCCCTGGCCCGTACCGCCGTGGCCCGTGGGGCCAGGGTGACGCTCGTCGCAGCCAACAGCGAGCTGCCCGACCCCGCCGGCGTGGACGTGGTGCACGTGGGCACCGCCGTTCAACTGCGGGAGGCCGTGCTCAAGGCGGCGGCCGACGCGGACGCCGTGGTGATGGCCGCCGCCGTGGCCGACTTCCGGCCCGCCCGGTACGCCGAGGGCAAGATCAAGAAACGGGACGGCCAGGAGCCCGAGCCGGTCGCGCTCGTGCGCAACCCGGACGTCCTCGCGGAGCTCTCCGCGGACCGCGCGCGCCCCGGCCAGATCGTCGTGGGCTTCGCCGCGGAGACCGACGACGTCCTCGCCAACGGCCGCGCCAAGCTCGCCCGCAAGGGCTGTGACCTGCTCGTCGTCAACGAGGTGGGGGAGCGCAGGACCTTCGGTTCCGAGGAGAACGAGGCGGTCGTGCTGGCCCCCGACGGCACCGAGACCCCGGTCCCGCACGGCCCCAAGGAGGCCCTCGCGGACACGGTCTGGGACCTGGTCTCCCCGTGCCTGACCTGACCCGCGCAGGGGGTGACCTGTCGCGTTCTCGTGACGGGAGTCACAGGACGTGCCCCATGTCATGTGGGGCGGGATGTCCGAAGCCACAGAACGCCGGATAAACTGGCTCCGGATCCGGGTCGAGCGCAGCTCTCGGCAGGATCCGTCAAATGATCAGCCAGCAGCCGCTGCAACCCCAGGGAGCATTGTGTCCCGTCGCCTTTTCACCTCGGAGTCCGTGACCGAGGGGCACCCCGACAAGATCGCTGACCAGATCAGCGACTCCATTCTCGACGCCCTCCTCAAGGAGGACCCGACGTCCCGCGTCGCCGTCGAGACCCTGATCACCACCGGCCTGGTGCACGTGGCCGGCGAGGTGACCACCAAGGCGTACGCGCCGATCGCCTCCCTCGTGCGCAACAAGATCCTCGAGATCGGCTACGACTCGTCGAAGAAGGGCTTCGACGGCGCCTCCTGTGGCGTCTCGGTCTCCATCGGCGCCCAGTCCGCGGACATCGCGCAGGGTGTCGACGCGGCGTACGAGTCGCGCGTCGAGGGCGACGAGGACGAGCTCGACAAGCAGGGCGCCGGCGACCAGGGCCTGATGTTCGGCTACGCCTGCGACGAGACCCCCAACCTGATGCCGCTGCCGATCGAGCTGGCGCACCGGCTCTCGCGCCGCCTGTCGGAGGTCCGCAAGAACGGGACCATCCCCTACCTGCGCCCCGACGGCAAGACCCAGGTCACCATCGAGTACGACGGCAACAAGGCCGTGCGCCTGGACACCGTCGTGGTCTCCTCCCAGCACGCCTCGGACATCGACCTGGACTCGCTGCTGGCACCCGACATCCGCGAGTTCGTCGTCGAGCACGTCCTCAAGGAGCTCCTCGAGGACGGCATCAAGCTCGACACCGACGGCTACCGCCTCCTGGTGAACCCCACCGGCCGCTTCGAGATCGGCGGCCCGATGGGCGACGCCGGCCTCACCGGCCGCAAGATCATCATCGACACCTACGGCGGCATGGCCCGCCACGGCGGCGGCGCCTTCTCCGGCAAGGACCCGTCCAAGGTCGACCGCTCGGCCGCCTACGCCATGCGCTGGGTCGCCAAGAACGTCGTCGCCGCGGGCCTGGCCGCCCGCTGCGAGGTCCAGGTCGCCTACGCGATCGGCAAGGCCGAGCCGGTGGGTCTGTTCGTCGAGACCTTCGGCACCAACACGGTCGACACCGAGAAGATCGAGAACGCCATCGCCGAGGTCTTCGACCTCCGCCCGGCCGCGATCATCCGCGACCTCGACCTGCTCCGCCCGATCTACGCCCAGACCGCGGCCTACGGCCACTTCGGCCGTGAGCTCCCCGACTTCACCTGGGAGCGCACCGACCGCGTCGAGGCCCTGAAGAAGGCCGCGGGCCTGTAGGCCCGGCCGTTCCGGCTTGCGAAGGCGCCCCCGTTTCCGAGCGGGGGCGCCTTTCGTCGTCCGTGCTGGTTGTCAGTGCCCTCTGGTAGGACTGGAGCCGTGAGCAGCAAGAACGGGCGGTCCGAGCGGGAGGCTCCCGAGGTGGAGCAGCTCGCGCTCATCCGGGAGAGCGTGCGCAAGGCCAAGGTGCCGCGGGCCAAGCCGCGGACGTGGCGGGGGGCGGCGCTGGCGGCGGAGCTGCCGGTGGCGCGGGTGCTGGTGGACAAGGGGCCGGTGCACCTGGACCGGCTGTGGGACTACGCCGTGCCCGCCGAACTGGACGCCGACGCCCGGCCGGGGACGCGGGTGCGGGTGCGGTTCGGTGCGGGCGCGCGCAATGTGCGTGGAGGGCGGCGCGAGGGGGGCGGGCTGCTCGACGGGTTCATCGTGGAGCGGGTCGCCGAGTCCGACTACCAGGGGCCGCTGGCCGCCATCGCCCAGGTGCTCTCGCCCGAGCCCGTGCTCGGCCCGGCGCTGCTGGGGCTGTGCCGGTCCGTCGCCGACCGCTACGCCGGCTCGCTCGCGGACGTGCTGCAGCTGGCGGTGCCGCCCCGGCACGCCCGGATCGAGGCCGAGCCCTCGCCCGAGCCGCTGCCGCCGCCCGCCGTGCCGGAGGCGGGCAGCTGGGCGCGGTATCCGGCCGGGCCCGCCTATCTGGACGCCGTCGCCCGGGGCGACTGCCCGCGGGCGGTGTGGACCGCGCTCCCCGGGCCGCACTGGGCGGCCGAGCTGGCCCGGGCCGCCGCGGCCGCGCTGGCCTCGGGGCGCGGCGCGCTCGTCGTCGTGCCGGACGGCCGGACCGCCGCCCGTGTCGACGCGGCGCTCACCGCGCGGCTCGGCGAGGGGCGGCATGTGCTGCTGACCGCCGACACGGGTCCCGAGGAGCGGTACCGCCGCTGGCTGGCGGTCAGCCGGGGCGCCGTGCGGGCGGTGGTCGGCACCCGGGCCGCGATGTTCGCGCCCGTGCGGGACCTGGGGCTCGCCGCCATCTGGGACGACGGCGACTCCAGCCACAGCGAGCCGCACGCTCCCCAGCCGCACGCCCGCGAGGTGCTGCTGTCGCGCGCCGCGCACGAGAAGGCGGCGTTCCTGCTGGGCGGCTTCGGCTGCACCGTGGAGGCGGCCCAGCTGGTCGACACGGGCTGGGCCCTGCCGCTGGCCGCCGACCGGGAGCGGCTGCGGGCGCTCGCGCCCCGCGTGCGCACGGTGGGGGAGGCCGACGAGGCGCGGGACGCGGCCGCGCGGGCCGCCCGGCTGCCCACGGTCGCCTGGGAGGCCGCCCGCGAGGGCCTCAAGCACGGGCCGGTGCTGGTGCAGGTCCCGCGCCGGGGGTACGTACCCCGCCTGGCCTGCGAGCGGTGCCGGGAGCCGGCCCGCTGTGTGCGCTGCGCGGGGCCGCTGGAGGCGCGGGGCGAGGGCGGGGCGCTGCACTGCGGCTGGTGCGGCGAGGAGGCCCGTGACTGGCACTGCGGCGAGTGCGGAGGCTTCCGGCTGCGCGCGCAGGTGGTGGGGGCCCGGCGGACGGCCGAGGAGCTGGGGCGGGCGTTCCCGGCCGTGCCGGTACGGACCTCGGGGCGCGACCACGTCCTGGACACCGTTCCCGACCGGCCCGCGCTGGTCGTCTCCACGCCCGGCGCCGAGCCCGTCGCCGAGGGCGGCTACGCGGCCGCCCTGCTGCTGGACGGCTGGGCCCTGCTGGGCCGCCCGGACCTGCGGTCGGGAGAGGAGGCGCTGCGCCGCTGGCTGGGCGCGGCGGCGCTGGTGCGCGGCGCGGAGGCGGGCGGCACGGTGGTCGTCGTGGCCGATCCGACGCTGCGCCCCGTCCAGGCACTGGTCCGCTGGGATCCCGCCGGGCACGCGGTGCGCGAGCTGGCCGACCGGGCCGAGCTGGGCTTCCCGCCGGTGTCCCGGATGGCGGCCGTCTCCGGGCCGCCGGCCGCCGTCGCGGAGCTGATCGGGATGGCGGACCTGCCGGACGGGGCCGAGGTGCTCGGCCCCGTGCCTCTGCCGGAGCCCCTGCCGGGCCGGCCGCGGCGGGCGGGGGATCCTCCACCGGGGAGCGGTGGGAGCGCGCGCTGATCCGGGTGCGCCCGGGCCAGGGCGCGGCGCTCGCCACCGCGCTCAAGGCCGCCCAGGCGATACGGCTGGCTCGCCGCGACGGCGAGCCGGTGCGGCTGCGGGTGGATCCGCCGGACATCGGGTGACGCGATCCCGTCAGGGGTGCGGGCCGACCCGCCGGGTGCGTGCCTGGGGGCCGAGGACCGTCGCTCAGTGGCGCCGCCCCGGTGCCGGGCGGCTCAGCCGTTGCGCGGGCCGGGGAAGGCGGAGGCGGGGCGGGGCTCCTCGCGGTGCACGGGGGCACCGGGGCTGGTGCGGGCGGCCGGGACGACGGGGACGGTGGCGGGTTCCGCCGCGCGGACGGCCTCGGCCGGCTCGGGCGTGCCCTGCGCGCCCGCGCGGCGGGCGCCGTAGCGGCGGTGCACCGCCTGCTTGGTGACGCCGAGCGCCGAACCCACCGCGTCCCACGAGAAGCCCAGCGAGCGGTCGAAGTCCACCGCCGCGGTGACCAGCGTCTCGACGCTGTCCCGCAGCTCCTGCGCCAGCCGGACCGTCGGCGCGGGGGCGCGTCCGTAGACGACGAAGCCCGCCGACGGGCCGGTGCGGCGTGGGCGGTAGACATTGCCCAGCTGAGCGGTGAGAGTGCGCAGCGCGTCCACCTGACGGCGGACCCTCTCGATGTCCCGGACCAGAAGATGCAGGCTGGCCCGTGCCTGGGCGTCGTGGGTTGCGTGGTCGGGCATGAACAAGCCTCTCGGACCGGCGGTGAAGGGGACGGAAAAGGACGCAAGTTGACGCGTGGACAACCAACGCGGGGGAAGCGGGCCGCTGTTGCGGCCCGGTTCGGTCAATCTCTCTTGACCCAACGCGCCACAGGCCGCTGGGTCACGGTATGGGGGCGTACATCCGCCGGAATGGGGCGCGCGTCATCCCGCACGCCCCCTGAGGGTGTGGCCCCTCTAGACTTGGCCGTTGCCCCGCGAGAGAGGTTGTTCGCCACCCATGAGGCTCGTCTTCGCCGGTACCCCCGAGGTCGCCGTACCCGCCCTCGACGCCCTGATCGCCTCGGACCGTCACGAGGTCGTCGCCGTCGTCACCCGGCCCGACGCGCCCGCCGGGCGCGGCCGCCGGCTGGTCGCCAGTCCCGTCGCCGAGCGTGCCGAAGAGGCGGGGATCGAGGTGCTCAAGCCCGCCCGGCCGCGCGACGAGGACTTCCTCGCCCGGCTCCGCGAGATCGCCCCCGACTGCTGTCCGGTCGTCGCCTACGGCGCCCTGCTGCCCAAGGCCGCGCTGGAGATCCCCGCCCACGGCTGGGTGAACCTGCACTTCTCGCTGCTGCCCGCCTGGCGCGGCGCCGCCCCCGTTCAGCACGCGATCCTGGCCGGTGACGAGGTCACCGGCGCCTCCACCTTCCAGATCGAGGAGGGCCTGGACTCCGGGCCCGTCTACGGCGTGCTGACCGAGCTGGTGCGCCCCACCGACACCAGCGGCGACCTGCTGACGCGCCTCGCCTTCGCCGGGTCCGGGCTGCTCGCCGCGACCATGGACGGCATCGAGGACGGCACCCTCGAGGCCGTGCCGCAGCCCGCCGACGGCGTCTCGCTCGCCCCGAAGATCAGCGTCGAGGACGCCCGCGTCGACTGGGCCGCGCCGGCCCTGCGCGTGGACCGCGTCGTGCGCGGCTGCGCCCCGGCCCCGGGCGCCTGGACCACCTTCCGCGGCGAGCGCCTGAAGCTGATGTCGCTGGCCCTGACGCCGGACCGCGGTGACCTCGCCCCCGGCGAGATGGCCGTCGCCAAGAGCTCCGTGCACGTCGGCACCGGCTCGCACGCGGTGCAGCTGCAGTGGGTGCAGCCGCAGGGCAAGAAGCCGATGCAGGCGGCGGACTGGGCCCGCGGTGTCCGCATTTCCGCAGGCGAGCGGCTCGGCGCGACGGAACGGGCGTAGTCTGGAGCCCTTCGCCGTCACAGCTCCGGAGCACCTTTCGTGAACGATCAGGCCCCTCGCAAGCGCCCCGCAAAGCCCTACCGCCGGCCCAAGAAGGACCCGGTACGGATGCTCGCCTTCGAGGCGCTGCGGGCCGTGGACGAGCGGGACGCGTACGCGAACCTCGTGCTGCCGCCGCTGCTGCGCAAGGCCCGGGAGAAGGAGGGCTTCGAGACGCGCGACGCCGCGCTCGCCACGGAGCTGGTCTACGGCACGCTGCGCCGGCAGGGCACCTACGACGCGATCATCGCCTCCTGCGTCGACCGGCCGCTGCGCGAGGTCGACCCGCCGGTGCTGGACGTGCTCAGCCTGGGCGCCCACCAGCTGCTCGGCACCCGGATCCCCTCGCACGCGGCCGTCTCGGCCAGCGTCGAGCTGGCCCGGGTGGTGCTCGGCGACGGGCGCGCGAAGTTCGTCAACGCGGTGCTGCGCAAGATCACCGCCCATGACCTGGACGGCTGGCTGGAGCGGGTCGCGCCGCCCTACGAGGACGACCCCGAGGCCCACCTGGCCATCGTCCACTCCCACCCGCGCTGGATCGTCTCGGCGCTGTGGGACGCGCTCGGCGGCGGCCGGGCGGGCATCGAGGACCTGCTCGAGGCGGACAACGAACGCCCCGAGGTCACCCTCGTCGCCCGCCCCGGGCGGTCGACGCCCGAGGAGCTGCTTGCGGCGGTGGGGGAGGACTCCGGCCTGCCCGGCCGCTGGTCGCCGTACGCCGTCCGGCTCGCCGAGGGCGGCGAGCCCGGCGCGCTGGAGGCGGTGCGCGAGGGCCGCGCGGGCGTGCAGGACGAGGGCAGCCAGCTCGTGGCCCTCGCCCTGGCCGAGGTCCCGCTGGACGGGCCGGACGAGCGCTGGCTGGACGGCTGCGCCGGCCCCGGCGGCAAGGCGGCCCTGCTCGGCGCGCTCGCCGCGCAGCGCGGCGCCGCCCTGCTGGCGTCCGAGAAGCAGCCGCACCGCGCCCGCCTGGTCGAGCGCGCGCTGGCCGGCAACCCCGGCCCGTACCAGGTCATCGCCGCCGACGGCACGCGTCCGCCGTGGCGCGAGGGCTCCTTCGACCGGGTCCTGGTCGACGTGCCCTGTACGGGCCTGGGCGCCCTGCGCCGCCGCCCCGAGGCCCGCTGGCGCCGCCGTCCCGAGGACGTGCCCGGTTTCGCCCCCCTGCAGCGCGACCTGCTGCGCGAGGCGCTGCGCGCCGTGCGCGTCGGCGGCGTCGTCGGCTACGCCACGTGCTCGCCGCACCCGGCGGAGACCAAGGCGGTCGTCGACGACGTGCTCAAGCGCGAGGGCGTGAGCGCCGAGTGGATCGACGCCCGCCCGTACATGCAGGGCGTCCCGGTCCTGGGCGACGGCCCCGACGTGCAGCTGTGGCCCCACCTGCACGGCACGGACGCCATGTACCTGGCGCTGCTGCGACGCACGGCGTGAGCCGTGCCGGGCGGCCGGCGTCCGGTGGCGGGGGCCTCGCGGCCCCTCCCGTGTCACCGCCGCCCACGCGGCATGGCAGGCTTGGGGGCATGGCCGCGCAGATCAACCCCAGCATCCTGTCCGCTGACTTCGCCCGCCTCGCCGAGGAGGCGGAGGCCGTCAAGGGCGCCGACTGGCTTCACGTCGACGTCATGGACAACCACTTCGTGCCCAACCTCACGCTCGGCATGCCGATCGTGGAGTCGCTGCTCAAGGCCACGGACACGCCGCTGGACTGCCACCTGATGATCGAGGACCCGGACCGCTGGGCCCCGCAGTACGCCGAGGCGGGCGCGGGGTCGGTCACCTTCCACGCGGAGGCGGCCGCCGCCCCCGTGCGGCTGGCCCGGGAGATCCGGCGCCAGGGGGCCCGGGCGTCGATGGCGCTCAAGCCCGCGACGCCGATCGAGCCGTTCGAGGACCTGCTGCCCGAGCTGGACATGCTGCTCATCATGACCGTCGAGCCCGGCTTCGGCGGCCAGGCGTTCCTCGACATCATGCTGCCCAAGATCCGCCGTACCCGGGAGCTGATCTCCCGGCACAACCTGCAGCTGTGGCTCCAGGTCGACGGCGGGGTCTCCGAGTCCACCATCGAGCGGTGCGCCGAGGCCGGAGCGGACGTGTTCGTGGCCGGATCCGCCGTCTACGGTATGGACGACCCGGCGGCGGCCGTACGCTCGCTGCGCGCGCAGGCGGAGCGGGTCACCGCCGGAGCACCCTGGGCCTGCGCGCACTGACCGCCCGGCCGCTCGCCCGAATTGCCGAGGGCGAAGGTCAAGGCCTGATCAAGGGCCGTCGTATCTGACAGGATGACGGTCGAGTCCACAACTCCAGAGCTCTCCCCGGGACAGCTCTTGAACACATAGTGAGGAGACCGCGGTGTCGACGGGCCGTTCAGCCACGCCTATGGGGCCCGCCGAGCTGGTGCAGGCGGCGGCGATGGCGCGCCGCTTCTACCTCGAGGGCAAGTCGAAGATCCAGATCGCCGAGGAGTTCGGCGTGAGCCGCTTCAAGGTCGCCCGGGTGCTGGAGACGGCACTGGAGCGCGATCTGGTGCGGATCGAGATCCGGGTGCCGGCGGAGCTGGACGCGGAGCGCTCCGACGCACTGCGCGCCCGCTACGGCCTGCGGCACGCGGTCGTCGTGGAGTCCCCGGCCGACGCGGCCGACGACGCGCCCGACCCCGAGAACCTCGGCGAGGTGGCAGCTGACCTGCTCGGCGAGCTGGTCCACGAGGGCGACGTGCTCGGCCTCGCCTGGGGCCGCTCCACCATCCACATGGCCGCGGCCCTGCACCGGCTGCCGCCGTGCACGGTCGTCCAGCTCACCGGCGTCTACGACGCCGGCACCGCCGAGCGCGGCTCGGTGGAGGCCGTCCGCCGGGCGGCCCAGGTCTCGGGCGGCGAGGCCCACCCCATCTACGCCCCCATGCTGCTGCCCGACTCCGCCACCGCCGCGGCGCTGCGCGGCCAGACGGGCATCGCCCGGGCCTTCGACTACTTCGACAAGGTCACCGTCGCCGCGGTCTCCATCGGCTCGTGGGAGCCGGGCATCTCGACCGTCTACGACATGCTCACCGAGGAGGAGCGCGCCCACTACGCCTCCCTCGGCGCCGCGGCCGAGATGTCCGCGCACCTCTTCGACGCCGAGGGCCGGCGCATCGGCCGGGACTTGGGCGAGCGCTGCATCACGGTCGAGGCCGACCGGCTGCGCCGTATACCGGAGGTCGTCGCGATCGCCGGCGGGCAGCGCAAGGCGGCGGCGATCGGGGCGGTGCTGCGGTCCGGTCTGGTGACCAGCCTGGTCACGGACACGGCGGCGGCCGACTATCTGCTGCTGGAGACCGGCCCCGGTCCCCGCCCGGCGCTGGACCGTGCGGACCCGGACGGCTCGTAGCGGCACGTTCGTTCCACGATGTGAGGGCGGCTCCCCCGGAATCATTCCGGGGGAGCCGCCCTCGTCGCGTAGGGGGACCGGAAGTAAGAGGGGTCAGACGTAGGGGACCGGACGTAGGGGAACCGGAGGGGACCAACTGTTTTGAGCCAGCGCTATTTTGTCAATCGTTGACACTTTGTTGGTCAGAGCTTTACCGTCGGATCTCGCGGCACGGGGGCGCACCCGAGCCGCGCACTTCCCACCTTTCGGAGGTCCGTCATGGAACAGCTCATCAAGAAGATGGCCCAGGACACGGTCTGGCAGGGCTGGGTCGCCGCCAACTCGGCGAGCGCCGCCGCCAAGGACGGCTGCATCAGCGCCGCCCCCAAGGACGGCTGCATCAGCGCGGCGCCCAAGGCCGGTTGTATCTCGTAACGCCCGGTGCTCCACGCCTCGGAGCGGGCGCCGCGGACCGCCTCCGCACACCGGCCGCCCGCTCCGGGGCATCGCCCCGGGGTCCTCGCCCCGGGGTTCTCGTTGTCCGAGCTCACCTTGGGGGTGGCAGTGAACGGTCAGCCGGCCGCGGACGTCGTCGAACTGATCAGGGATGTGCCGATCTACCGGACCTCGATCGAGCGGGGCCACTTCCCGATCCTGGAGAAACCCGAGATAGCCCGCGGCTTCCCCGACAACTGGATGACGCCCGCCCTCGCCGCGGCGCTGGAGGGGGGCGAGGCGGAATTCGTGCTCTCCACGGGCACCAACCACGCCCGCATGCAGATCATCCGGCCCCCGTACTTCCTGCTCGACTCCTACTACCGGCTGTGGAGCGAGCACCCCGACATCCATGACACCTGGGACGAGGGATGCCGGCGCGTCTCCCTCACCACGGTGCTGGCCACCGAGCACGTGGCCCGCGTCAACGCGAAGAAGCGCGGGGCGGACCCGTCGCCCGTTCCCACGCCGGACGAGCGCCGGCTCGACGCCCGTACCGTCTACCTCAATCTCCGGCTGGACCCGGCGCTGTGGGAGCGCGAGGACGTCGAGCGCATGCTCGGCGAGATCAGGGCGGCCGCCGCGGCGCATCCCCGGGGCCGGTACCACCTCGACTGCTCCGGCTACCACCTGGCGCATCTGGTGCACAAGGTCGGCGAGTGGGGCCTGTGGGACGCCTTCCCGGCGCCCGCCAGCATCATCCACGCCTACGAGTACACGCCGGTGAACGTCCGCCGCTACCTGGGCCGGCACTTCGCCTGCCCCGTCGTCGACCTCTTCGGCAGCACGGAGCTGGGCTACCTCTACTACAGCGACCGCCGCGGCCGGTACCGGCCCTACCTCGACAAGATGAGCGTCGAACTGATCCCCGTCGCCCCCGGCAGCGAGATCTTCGGCCTCATCGTCACCAGCGTCCGCAACCCGCACATGCCGCTGATCCGGTACCGCTCGGGGGACTGCGCGCGCACGCTGGACGGCACCCCGGACCCGGCCCGCATCTCCCGCTTCTGCGGCCGGGAGAAGGAGCTGCTGGACACGCCGCGCGGGCCCGTCGCCCAGGCCGACCTCGACGACCGCATCGCCGACGCCTCCCACCGGGTCTTCCTCCACCGCCTCCACGTGGACGGCGGCGACCGGGCCCGACTGCTCGTCACCACCTTCGACGGCGCCCCCCTCGACGCGGCCGAGGCCGCGGTCCTCGCGGAGAGCACCGGCGACCTGACCGGCCGTCACTGCCGCGTCGAGCGCGTCCCGCACATCCCCATCGGGGCGTCCGGGAAGTACGCCTGGCTGGTGAAGGACCTGTGACCCCCCGGACGGAAGAAGCCATGAACCGACAGCCGCACGTCCGCGCCGACGACCTCACGGCCCTCCTCGGCGCGTCGCTCCACGAGGAGGTGGTGCGGCACTTCGAGCGGTCCACCGGGGCGGACCGCGCCCACGTCGAGCGCCAGGTCCTCGAATGCCTGCGGTACCTCTACCTCGTCTCCCGCCACCGCGAGCGGCTCGGCGGCCTGTTCCTGCCCGTGGAGCAGGAGATCGACGAGATATGGCACTACCTCATCCTGCAGACGCGCGAATACCGCGCGCTGTGCGAGGAGAGGCTGCCCGGCCGGTTCTTCATAGAGCACCGCAGCATCGCCTACGAGGAGTACGAGCAGGAGCCGGGCCGGGAGCAGGCGGCCGAGGAGGCCCTGCGCTGGATCCCGTTGTACTGCCGGGAGTTCGGCCCGTTCGACGAGGGGGCGCTGCCGCACTGGACGATCGTGCGCTTCCTGCACGAGCGGATGGAGATGACGCTGGAGGACATCTCGGCGCTCGAACCGCTGGGTTCATGAGCGCCGGCACCTCCGAAGTCCGGGGAGCGGCAGCGGACTTCGCACACGACGAGCCCCCCGAGCAGCGGCGGATCCTGACCGTGCTGGTGCTCGCCCAGCTGCTCAGCGGCGCGGGGCTGGCGGCGGGGATCACCGTCGGCGCGCTGCTCGGCGAGGAGATGCTGGGCTCCACCGGCCTCGCCGGCGTGCCCAGCGCCCTGTTCACCGCGGGCGCAGCCCTCGGGGCCGTCGGCGTGGGGCGGCTCTGCCAGCGGTGGGGCCGTCGCCCCGGGCTCGCCGTCGGCTACGCGACCGGCGCGGTCGGCAGCCTCGGGGTCGTCGCGGCGGCCGCCCTCGACAACGTGCCGCTGTTGTTCCTCTCGCTCCTGGTCTACGGGGCCGGGACCGCCACCAACCTGCTGGCCCGGTACGCGGGCGTGGACGTGGCCGCGCCAGCGCGCCGGGGCCGGGCCGCGGGCATGGTCCTGTTCGCCACCACGCTCGGCGCGGTCGTCGGCCCCACCCTGGTGACGGTCACCGGCGAGGTGGCGCACGACTGGGGCATCCCCCGCCTCGCCGGGCCGTTCCTGCTGGCGGTGGGGGCCTTCGCGGCGGCCACCGTCATCCTGGGGGTGTTCCTGCGCCCCGACCCGCTGCGGCTGGCCCGCGAGCGGGCCGCCGGCGCGGCGCCGCCCCCGGCCCCGGGCGAGGAGGAGAGCGCCCCGGCCGGGCGGGGACACGCGCGCGGCGTCGCCACCGGCACGGCGGTCATGATCCTCAGCCAGCTCGCGATGATCGCGATCATGACGATGACGCCCGTCCACATGCGGGCGCACGGCCACGACACCCAGGCCGCCGGGCTCGTCATCGCCCTCCACGTGGGGGCCATGTTCCTGCCCTCGCCCCTGACCGGCTACCTCGTCGACCGCCTCGGCCGGGCGCGCGTCGCCCTCGCCGCCGGCGTCACCCTGCTCGCCGCCGGGCTCCTCGCCGCCCTGGCCCCGCCGCACTCGACGGCCGCGCTCGCGGTGGCGCTCGTCGTGTTGGGCCTCGGCTGGAACCTCGGCTTCGTCAGCGGCACCGCCATCGTCACCGACTCCGTACCGCTGGCCACCCGCGCCTCGACGCAGGGCCTGGTGGACGTCGGCATCTCGCTGGCCGGCGCGACCGGCGGGATGGCATCGGGCCTGGTCGTCGCGCACGGCGGCTTCCCCGTGCTGGCTGCGGGCGGGGGAGTCCTCGCGCTCGCGATCCTGCCCGTCGTCGCCCTTATGAGCCGGCCGTCACGTCCCCTTGGCGAAAGCCACAAACGCCCTCCCGGCGACCCTGGGAGAAGTCACAGAATGTGACTCATATTGGCCAGAACGCAGGAGCATCATGGATGATGGGTTCAGGAACCTCAGCCCGATCCGGCGCTGGTTCGGTGCTGACTCCCCACCCGCTTAGTCGTCAAAACCGCAGGTGAGAGAGCCAGTATGCGTTTCCTTAACGATCAGAAGCCGCCGTACGACCTGACGTACGACGATGTGTTCATGGTGCCGAGCCGCTCCGCGGTCGGTTCCCGTCAGGGTGTGGACCTCTCCGCACCGGACGGCACGGGCACGACCATCCCGCTCGTCGTCGCCAACATGACCGCGATCGCCGGCCGCCGCATGGCCGAGACGATGGCCCGCCGCGGTGGCCTCGTGGTCATCCCCCAGGACATCCCGATCGAGGTCGTCACCGACGTCATCTCCTGGGTCAAGAGCCGCCACCTGGTGCTCGACACCCCCATCGTCCTCGCGCCGACCCAGACCGTCGCCGACGCGCTGTCGCTGCTGCCCAAGCGGGCCCACGGCGCAGGCGTCGTCGTCGACGACCAGCACCGCCCCGTCGGCGTCGTCACCGAGCACGACCTGACCGGCGTGGACCGCTTCACCCAGCTGTCCGAGGTCATGTCCACCGAGCTGCTGCTCCTGGACGCCGACATCGACCCGCGCGAGGCCTTCAACACCCTCGACGCCGCCCACCGCAAGCTGGCGCCCGCCGTCGACAAGGACGGCAAGCTGGCCGGCATCCTCACCCGCAAGGGCGCCCTGCGCGCCACGCTCTACACCCCCGCGACCGACGCGGACGGCAAGCTGCGCATCGCCGCCGCCGTCGGCATCAACGGCGACGTGGCCGGCAAGGCCAAGGCGCTGCTGGCGGCCGGTGCGGACACGATCGTCGTGGACACCGCGCACGGTCACCAGGAGTCGATGATCGCCGCGATCAAGGCCGTCCGGGCGCTCGACCCGCAGGTCCCGATCGTCGCGGGCAACATCGTCGCCGCCGAGGGCGTGCGCGACCTCATCGAGGCCGGCGCGGACATCATCAAGGTCGGTGTGGGCCCCGGCGCCATGTGCACCACCCGCATGATGACCGGCGTGGGCCGCCCGCAGTTCTCCGCGGTGCTCGAGTGCGCTGCCGAGGCCAAGAAGTACGGCAAGCACGTGTGGGCCGACGGTGGCGTCCGTCACCCGCGCGACGTCGCCATGGCCCTCGCGGCCGGCGCGTCCAACGTGATGGTCGGCTCCTGGTTCGCGGGCACCTACGAGTCCCCGGGCGACCTGCAGCAGACCGCCGACGGCCGGCTCTACAAGGAGTCCTTCGGCATGGCCTCCGCCCGTGCCGTGCGCAACCGCACCTCGGAGGAGTCCGCCTACGACCGGGCCCGCAAGGGTCTGTTCGAGGAGGGCATCTCCACCTCCCGCATGTTCCTCGACCCGGCCCGCCCGGGCGTCGAGGACCTGATCGACTCGATCATCGCGGGCGTCCGCTCCTCCTGCACCTACGCGGGCGCGGGCTCCCTCGAGGAGTTCGCCGAGCGTGCCGTCGTCGGCGTCCAGAGCGCCGCCGGCTACGCCGAGGGCAAGCCGCTGCACGCCAGCTGGCAGTAGATCTCCACCTGGCGGTAAGCCTCCCGGGCTCCCGAAAGGGGCGCGATCCGATTCCGGATCGCGCCCCTTTTTCGCGCTCGATGTACCGATTCATAACGCGACGAGCAACGATCGCCCGTTTCGACTCCCCGGACGCAATGATCCACCGGGCATACGCAAGAATGGTGCATTACGAGCGCAGCCCCTCACCTCGTAGGGTCTGCGCAGAACGTGGAGTGGCGGGTACCGCTTGCTCGGCGGTACCCCTCGCTACGGGTTTGCTCTGCCATGCCGGCGCGCCCTGGGTACCGCCGTCGGCCGTCGCTCCCGACCGGATCCCCCCGACCGGCAGTGATTGAACGGAGCGACCCCTGTGGGAGCGACCCCAGTGTTGGACAAAGGCGCAGCGTCAGCCGCCATCGGCGACGACCAGCGTGCCCCGCTGCCGACCACCGGCTTCGGCGCGCGCCTGATGCGTCGCAAGCCCGTCGAGCGCCTGGTCGCCGAGGGCGGCCAGGGCGAGGGCGGCAACCTGCGCCGCTCGCTCGGCATGTGGCAGCTGACGATGATCAGCATCGGTGCCACCCTGGGCACCGGCATCTTCGTCGTCCTGGGCTCGGCGGTTCCCCACGCCGGTCCGGCCGTCGTGATCTCGTTCGTGATCGCGGGCCTCACCGCGCTCTTCTCGGCCCTGTCCTACGCCGAGCTCGCCGGCACCATCCCGGTCTCCGGCTCCTCGTACTCGTACGCCTACGCCACCCTGGGCGAGATCGTCGCCTGGGTCTGCGGCTGGTGCCTGATCCTGGAGTACGGCGTCTCCGTCGCGGCCGTCGCCGTCGGCTGGGGCCAGTACCTCAACGAGCTCCTCGAGGGCACCATCGGCGTCACCATCCCGACGTGGATGGCCAACCCGCCCGGCGTGGACGGCGGCGTCTTCAACCTGCCGGCCCTGCTCGTCGTGCTGCTGTGCATGGCGTTCCTGATCGGCGGCGCCAAGGAGAGCGCCCGCGCCAACACCATCATGGTCTGCGTGAAGATCGCGGCCCTGCTGCTCTTCTGCGCCGTCGCCTTCACCGGCATCCGGGCCGGCAACTACAGCCCGTTCATGCCGCTCGGCCTCGGCGGCGTCAGCGCCGCGGGCGCCACGCTCTTCTTCTCGTACATCGGCTTCGACGCCGCCTCCACCGCGGGCGAGGAGGCCAAGGACCCCAAGCGGGACCTGCCCAAGGCCATCATGCTCTCGCTGCTGATCGTCACCGCGCTGTACGTGCTGGTCGCGGCGATCGCGGTCGGCGCCATGCCGTGGGACAAGTTCGAGGGCTCCGAGGCCGCGCTCGCCGGCATCATGAAGGACGTCACGGGCCACGGCTACTGGGCCGCCCTCCTGGCCGCCGGTGCCGTCATCGCCATCGCCAGCGTCGTGCTGACCGTGCTCTACGGCCAGACCCGCATCCTCTTCGCCATGTCCCGCGACGGACTGGTCCCCAAGTCCTTCGCCAAGGTCACCAAGAAGGGCGTGCCGCTCGCCAACACCGTGATCGTCTCGCTCTTCTGCGGCGTCCTGGCCGCGGCCGTCCCGCTCGCCAAGCTCGCCGACGCCACCAGCATCGGTACGCTCTTCGCCTTCGCGCTGGTCAACGTCGCCGTCATCGTGCTGCGGTTCACCCGCCCCGCCATGAACCGCACCTTCCGGGTACCGCTTTCGGGTGTGCGTGTTCCCTTCGGCGACACCACGGTGCCGCTGGCCCCGGTCTTCCCCGCCATCGGCTTCGGTCTGTGCGTCTACATGATGTTCAAGCTGGACGTCGTGACCTGGGAGGTCTTCGGCGGCTGGATGCTCCTCGGCCTGGCGATCTACTTCGCCTACGGCATGCGCAACTCCCGTCTGGCCCGTGAGGCCACGGGCGAGCAGGTCACGGCCGAGGTGGCCCAGGAGGCGGAGGCCGCGCAGAAGGCGCCCGAGGCCGCCGTGAAGGCGTCCGAGGCCCCCGCCAAGGCGTCCGCGACCGCCGAGAAGGCGACCCAGGCTCCCGCGAAGGCGAAGAAGGCCCCCGCGAGCCCCCGCAAGGCCGCCGGCAAGGCTCCTTCGAAGGCCCGGAAGACTTCTGTGAAGAAGTGATCTTCGCCCGCCGCGCCCTATGATCCCTGGCTGCCGGGTCCGCTCCTCGCGGACCCGGCAGCCATTCGGGCATTCGACGGCCCCGGCCCGGCCGACCGGGGCGCGGAAGGGATCACATCCGATGAGCAGCCCCCACCTCCTGCTGACCGGCGACCGCCTCGCCCTGGGCATGCCCCGGGACGCGATGCTCGCCGAATATCACAAATGGGAAACCGACCCCGGCACGATCCTCGGCCGGGGCAGCCGCTTCCCCCAGGCCTGGGAGGCCCACGCCGAGGAGTGGGACCGGCAGCTCGACGACCGCGACCACGCCCGGTTCGAGATCGTCCGCCTGAAGGACAAGCAGGCCATCGGGCTGACCGCGCTGCGCGTCGACCCCAGGGAACGCAGGGCCGAGTTCACGATCTTCCTGGCCCCGCACCAGCGCGGGAAGCGCTTCGCGGAGGAGGCCACCCGGCTCACCCTGGACTGGGGCTTCCACCTGGCGGGTCTGCGGGCGGTCTGGCTGAAGGTCCTCGAGCCCAACCGGGCCGGGATCACCGCCTTCGAGAAGGCCGGTTTCCGGCCCACCGGCCGCTTTCGCAAGTCGGGCCACTGGCTGGGCCAGTACGTCGACGAAGTGCTGATGGACGCCCTGGTCGAGGACTTCCCCGGACCCTCCGCCATGTGCACCGCACTGGGCACCTGACGTCCGGTATGCGCACCCGCCGGGCGGGATCACCCCCGGGCGCGTGATCTACTGCTGGTAACGACAGCAGGTTCCCGTAGAAATGTGATCCACCCGCCGTGCGATTGAATGAGCTCGACGAACGCATCGTGCATGCCCTGGCCGAGGACGCCAGGCGCTCCTACGCCGACATCGGCGCGGAGGTCGGCCTGTCGGCCCCAGCCGTCAAACGGCGCGTGGACAGGCTGCGCGCCGAGGGGGCCATCACGGGATTCACCGTCCGGGTGGACCCTGCGGCGCTCGGCTGGGAGACCGAGGGCTTCATCGAGCTCTACTGCCGCCGCAACACCTCGCCCGAGGCGATCCACCGCGGACTCAGCCGCTACCCGGAGGTGGCGTCCGCCTCCACCGTCACGGGCGAGGCCGACGCCATCGTCCAGATCTTCGCCTCCGACATGCGCCACTTCGAGCGGGTGCTGGAGCGCATCGCCGGCGAGCCCTTCGTGGAGCGCACCAAGTCGGTGCTGGTCCTCTCGCCGCTGCTGCGCCGCTTCAGCTCCGGCGCGCCGTCCTGACCGCTCCCCACGTGGCGGTCGGCTCGGCGGTCAGCCCCGCGGCAGCGGCTGCGGCTCCCACCGCGCCACCTGGAAGTCCCCGGTCTCCACGATCTCGTACGGAGCGGAGCTCAGGCACTTCGGTACCTCCTTCATGCCGACCGGGTCGTTGGTGGCCGCCCAGCTGTAGCCGAGGCGGTCGCGCCTGCCCTTGCCCTCGTCGGAGACGGTGAAGCCGACCCGCTTGCCCTTGAGGCCGGGTTTGTCGGTCTTCGTCACGATTCCGGTGGCCACGGCCACCTTGCCGCCCGATAGCAGGCAGTCGATCCTGCCCTCGGCCGAGGCGCCGCCGCCCTGGACGAAGCGGTGGCTGAAGCGGAACGTGCCCTGTGCCTTCTCGCCCGCGCCATGGGCGTCGAAGGCGAAGTGAACGGTGTCGCCGGAGTGGCGGTACATCTTGGCGGAGCCCGTGAGGGCGGGCTCCTTCGCGAGCGGGGCGTTGGCGGAGGAGTCCGCCGCGATCGCCGACCCGACGGCCGTGGCGCTGAGCAGCAGGGCGCCGGCGACGGCGGCGAGACGGGTGCGCGAGGGACGGTTCATGGCTGGCCCTTTCGGTGACGGGGCGTGGTGTCCGGCCGGTGATCACCGGCCGGACACCCAAGATCCCGCGCCACCCGCCGTGGGCACATCGGGCCGCCGGACGATCACCGCTCAGCCGCATGGCGGGCCGCCGGACGATCCCCCTCGGCCGTACGGCGGGCAGCGCGTGCGACCCCGGCTGTACGGGCCCCGGTCCCGGTCCGTGGAACGCCGCGCAACGAATCGCCGCACCGGGCCCCGAACGCGCAACGTTTTTGCCGTCGCCGCGCAACGTCCATGCCTTGTCCAGGTCAGAGCCGGAACCGTACCGTCGAGACGTTTACACGAAAGTGTGTTTGACCCGGCTCCGCCGAATGGACCCCCCGCGAAAACCCACCGCGAAAGAGGACGCATGACGCCGCTGCGCATCGCGCTGTACCAAGGCCCCAGCGGCGTTCCCACGTCCACCGCCGACAGCCTGACCGCGCTGGCCGACGCCGCCCGCCGGGCCGCGGCCGCCGGAGCCCGGCTGCTGCTCACCAATGAGCTGTACCTGACCGGCTATGCCCTCGGGTCCGCCGTCCGCGACCTCGCCGAGCCCGCCGACGGCCCCGCCGCGCGGGCGGTCGCCGCGATCGCCGCGGAGCACGGCCTGGCCGTCGGTTTCGGCTATCCCGAGCGCGACGGCGAGGCGGTCTTCAACTCGCTGCAGATCGTCGGCCCCGACGGCGGTCTCCTCGCGAACTACCGCAAGGCCCATCTCTTCGGCGACTACGAGACGACCTTCTTCACCCCCGGCGACCAGGCCGTCGTCCAGGCGGACCTCGACGGCGTCCGCCTGGGCCTGCTGATCTGCTACGACGTGGAGTTCCCCGAGGCCGTGCGCGCCCACGCGCTGGCCGGGACGGAGCTGCTGCTCGTGCCGACCGCCCTGATGCGCCCGTACGAGATCGTTCCGCAGACGATCGTGCCGGCCCGGGCGTGGGAGAGCCAGCTCTACATCGCGTATGCCAACCGCTGCGGCGACGAGGGCGACTTCGCCTTCGCCGGGCTGTCCTGCCTCGCCGCCCCCGACGGGACCGTACGGGCCCGGGCCGGCGCCGGCGAGGACCTGATCGTCGCCGACGTGGACCCGGGGCTGCTGAAGGCCTCGCGCGCGGAGAACACCTACCTGAGCGACCGCCGCCCCGAGCTCTACGGCTCGCTCACCTGAGACCACGGGCCCTGCCCGCCCCCTGCCCCACCCCCTTGCCAGTAGGAGAGTCCAGCCGATGACGTCCACGGTGCCCACCGCCGTCCACGACGAGCACGAGCAGGCGCAGCCCGTCGAGCCGCCGATCACCATGTTCGGCCCGGACTTCCCCTTCGCCTATGACGACTTCCTCGCCCACCCGGCGGGCCTCGGCCAGATCCCGGCCACCGAGCACGGCACCGAGGTCGCCGTCATCGGCGGTGGTCTGTCGGGCATCATCGCGGCGTACGAGCTGATGAAGATGGGCCTCAAGCCCGTCGTCTACGAGGCCGACCAGATCGGCGGCCGCCTGCGCACCGTCGGCTTCGAGGGCTGCGACGAGGAGCTGACCGCGGAGATGGGCGCGATGCGCTTCCCGCCGTCCTCCACCGCCTTCCAGCACTACATCGACCTGGTGGGCCTGGAGACCAAGCCGTTCCCCAACCCGCTCGCGCCCGAGACCCCCTCCACGGTCGTCGACCTCAAGGGCGAGTCGCACTACGCCGAGACGGTCGAGGACCTGCCGCAGGTCTACCGTGACGTGGCCCAGGCGTGGAACGCCTGCCTGGAGGAGGGCGCCGACTTCTCCGACATGAACCGCGCCATGCGCGAGCGCGACGTGCCGCGCATCCGGGAGATCTGGGCGAAGCTGGTCGAGAAGCTCGACAACCAGACCTTCTACGGCTTCCTCTGCGAGTCCGAGGCCTTCAAGTCCTTCCGGCACCGCGAGATCTTCGGCCAGGTCGGCTTCGGCACCGGCGGCTGGGACACCGACTTCCCCAACTCCATCCTGGAGATCCTGCGCGTCGTCTACACCGAGGCCGACGACCACCACCGCGGCATCGTCGGCGGCAGCCAGCAGCTTCCTCTGCGGCTGTGGGACCGCGAGCCCGCGAAGATCGTCCACTGGGCGCCGGGCACCTCGCTGTCCTCGCTGCACGGCGGCACCCCCCGCCCGGCCGTCACCCGTCTGCACCGCACGGCCGGCAACCGCATCACCGTCACCGACGCGAGCGGCGACATCCGCACCTTCAAGGCGGCCATCTTCACGGCGCAGTCCTGGATGCTGCTGTCGAAGATCTCCTGCGACGACTCGCTCTTCCCCATCGACCACTGGACGGCGATGGAGCGGACGCACTACATGGAGTCGTCCAAGCTCTTCGTGCCGGTGGACCGGCCGTTCTGGCTGGACAAGGACGAGGAGACCGGCCGGGACGTCATGTCGATGACGCTCACCGACCGCATGACGCGCGGCACCTACCTGCTGGACAACGGTCCGGACAAGCCGGCCGTCATCTGCCTCTCCTACACCTGGTGCGACGACAGCCTCAAGTGGCTGCCGCTGTCGGCGAACGAGCGCCTGGAGGTCATGCTCAAGTCGCTCGGCGAGATCTACCCCAAGGTCGACATCCGCAAGCACATCATCGGCAACCCGGTGACGGTCTCGTGGGAGAACGAGCCCTACTTCATGGGCGCGTTCAAGGCCAACCTGCCGGGGCACTACCGCTACCAGCGACGCCTGTACACCCACTTCATGCAGGACCGTCTGCCCGAGGACAAGCGCGGCATCTTCCTCGCGGGTGACGACATCTCCTGGACGGCCGGCTGGGCCGAGGGCGCCGTCCAGACCGCGCTGAACGCGGTGTGGGGCGTCATGCATCAGTTCGGCGGCGGCACGGACGCCACCAACCCCGGCCCGGGCGACGTCTTCGACGAGATCGCGCCCGTCGAGCTGCCGGAGGACTGAGGCACGGGGCCGGTGCGGGGAGGTCCGCCCCCGCACCGGCCGCCCGGCCGCTTCGGGCCGGGCGTTCAGCCCAGGGGAGTGAGCAGACATCGCCCCACCATCCCCACGCTCGCGTCGACGCGGTCGGTGAACTCCTCGGCCAGGTCGGGCAGCGTCCGCAGCGCCCACAGCGCGCGGAAGGAGGCCCAGGCGGCGTTCCGCGCGGCCTCGAGCGTCCAGGAGCCGACCAGATGCGTCAGCGGGTCGGCCACATCCAGCAGATCCGGGCCGGGCATCAGCTCCTCCCGGATCCGCTCCTCCATCATGACGAGCAGCTCGCCGATGCGGTGGAAGTCGCCCTCCAGCGCGCGCGGCTCCATGCCGAGCGCCCGGCAGGTGTCGGTCAGGGCCAGGGCCAGGTCGTGGCCGATGTGGGCGTTGATCCCCGCGAGCGCGAACTGCAGGGGCCGTACGGCCGGGTGCCCCCGCAGCTGGAACAGCGGCCGCCAGCAGGCCGGCGCCGGGCGTCCCGCGGCGACCTGGTCGACGGCGTGCAGATAACGCCCGGCGAAGCGCACGTCGAGCTCGGCCGCCGCCCGGTGGTCGCGGAAGGCGCCCGCTCTCACCCGGCGGCCGATCTCCTCCGTGACCGACAGATAGACGCGGTTGAAGACCGCCACCCCGTCCCCGGGCGGGAGCCCGGCCTCGAGCCCCCGCATTCTCGCCACCACCCCGTCGATGCCGACGGACACCGCCGGCCGCGCCCCCACCTTCGCCATGGACACAGAGTGACAGATGAACACGGAGCGTAGGCGATTCGGAGCTCTATTTAGCCCGAACGGGTGAACGGTTCTGGCGAAACGATTCCTTCAGACCTCGCCCCGCCCCTTCAGACCCCGCCCCGCCCGGGGCAGGGCCCGGCGGGGTCAGGCCCCGCGCGGTTCCGGGCCCTCGCCGGCCGTGCCGTCGGCCGCCCCGTCGTCGTAGCCGCTGGTGCCCGCGTCCAGCAGCGGTTCCTGCGTCTTGAGGTGGGCCGGGGCCAGGGCGCGCAGCGTGTGATAGCCGGTGATCACCACGATCGTGCCGAGGGCGATGCCGCTCAGCTCGAAGTTCTTGCTGATCTTCAGGCTGACGCCGCCGACGCCGATGATGACGCCCGCCGCGACCGGCACCAGGTTCAGCGGATTGCGCAGGTCGACCTTGTTGTGCACCCAGATCTGGGCGCCCAGCAGGCCGATCATGCCGTAGAGGATCACGGTGATGCCGCCCAGCACACCGCCCGGGATCGCGGCGACGACCGCGCCGAACTTCGGGCAGATGCCGAAGAGCAGGGCGAAGCCCGCCGCGGCCCAGTAGGCGGCGGTGGAGTAGACGCGGGTGGCCGCCATGACCCCGATGTTCTCGGAGTAGGTGGTGTTGGCCGGGCCGCCGACCGCCGTGGAGAGCACCGTGGCCGCTCCGTCCGCGGCGATCGCGGTGCCCAGCTGGTCGTCCAGCGGGTCGCCGGTCATCTCGCCGACGGCCTTGACGTGACCGGCGTTCTCCGCGATCAGCGCGATGACGACAGGCAGCGCCACCAGCGCCGCCGACCAGCCGAAGCTCGGCCCGTGCAGCGAGGGCAGGCCGATCCAGTCCGCCGTGCCGACGCCGGACAGGTCCAGCCGCCAGTGGTCGACGGCCTGCGTGCCGCCGTGCACCGAATGGATCTTCCCGAAGAGCTCGTCGAGGAGCCAGGAGAGGGCGTAGCCGAAGACCAGGCCGAGGAAGATCGCCACGCGGGACCAGAAGCCGCGCAGGCAGACCACGGCGAGCCCGGTGAAGAGCATCGTCAGCAGCGCGGTCCACTGGTCCTGGGGCCAGTAGACGGTCGCGGTCACCGGCGCCAGGTTGAAGCCGATGAGCATCACGACCGCGCCGGTGACCACCGGAGGCATCGCCGCGTGAATGATCCGGGCGCCGAACTTCCGTACCGCCAGCCCGCTCAGGAACAGCGCCACGCCGACCACGAGGATCGCGCCCGTGACCGCCGCGCTGTCCCCGCCCTGGGCCCGGATGATCGCCGCGACCCCCACGAAGGAGAGGCTGCAGCCGAGGTAGCTGGGCACCCGGCCGCGGGTCGCCAGCAGGAAGATGACCGTGGCGACGCCCGACATCATGATCGCGAGGTTCGGGTCGAGGCCCATCAGGACGGGCGCCACGAACGACGCGCCGAACATCGCGACCACATGCTGCGCGCCCAGGCCCGCGGTCCTCGGCCACGAGAGCCGCTCATCCGGTCTGACGACGGCTCCCGGGGCGGGGGTGCGCCCGTCTCCGTGCAGGGTCCAGCGCACGCCGAGGCCCATGGCTGCTCCATATGTCGCGTTGTGGTGATCCGGACCATGCTAAGCCGGGCCGCGCGGTGCTCCGTCTCGACGGTGGAGGGGGCGGGTGTTGCTGCGATCGGCGCAATTAGCCCCCCGTAGGACTGTACGACCAGGAACACCGGCTGTTTATCAGTTCATGGGAGGTATGCGTGTTGTGTCCGATTTCCTGCAATTCAGGAGACACACATGCGTAACCTCGTCGGCCGCACAGCGGCCGCCGCGTTCATCGCCGGCGCAACCATCATTCCGCTCGCCGGAGTGGCCCAGGCCGCGCCGCAGATCGCGTCGGGCGCCCAGTCCGCGAGCTGGGACGACGACCACGACCGAGGCCGGGACAAGGGCCGCGACCGGGACTGCGACCGAGACAAGGGCAACCGCCACGACCGCGACAAGGGTCGTGACAAGAACAAGGACCGCGACAAGGACCGCGACAAGGGCCGGGACAAGGGCCGCGACCGCGACCGCGACCGTGACCGGGACTGCGACCGTGACCGCGGGCGCGACCGCGACCGCGACCGTGACTGCGACCGCGACCGCGGGCGCGACCGCGACCGCGACCGGGACGACTGCGACCGCGGGCGTCACCACCGGGACAACGACCGGGACGACTGCGACCGCGGCCACCGCCACGGCGGCTGGAGCCACGACTACAGCTGGAGCCACAGCAGCCACAACAACTGGGGTGGCAACTGGGGTGGCATCTTCATCGGCAAGTGGAAGAACAACGGCTGGGGCGGCCACGGCGGTTGGGGCGGCCACGGCGGCCACAACGACTGCGACCACAACAACTGGGGTGGCGGCCACCACCGCAAGTCGGACGACTGCGACGACAAGTGGGGTGGCGGCCACCACGGCGGCCACGACCGCGGCCACGACGACTGCAACGGTCACGGCGGGCACGGCGGCCACTGGGGCGGCGGGCACGGCTGGGCCATTGTGATCTGACCCTTCCGCGCCTGACGGTTCCCCTCCACCGCGGGCCGTGACCGACCCTTCGGGGTCCGGTTCACGGCCCGCGGCGGCGTGTCGTACGGGCGAGGGCGGGGGACGGCCGGGCGGCGGGCGGCACGCGCAGGACGCCCGCCCCCGCGACCAGTCCCGCCGCCAGCACGGTCACCAGGGCGAAGGACACCACGAGCGACGTGGCGTTCGCGATCTGCCCGATGACGGCCGGCGCCACCAGCGCCGAGGAGTAGACGATGGTCGCCACTCCGGCGATGGCCTGGTCCGGCCGCGGCCCGCCGCGCCCGGCGGCCGCGAAGGCCAGCGGGACGACCACGGCGATCCCCACGCCCAGCAGGCCGAACCCGGCGATCACCGGCGCCGGCCCGGCCGAGGAGACCACCAGCGCCCCGCCGAGGACCGCCACGACGCCGCTCGCCCGTACGGTCCCCACCGGCCCGAACCGCCGTACGACGGCGTCGCCGGCGAAGCGGGCCAGCGCCATCGCGCAGGCGAACGCCGTGGTGCAGGCGGCGGCCGTGCCCGGATCGGAGCCGATGACATCGCGCAGGTAGACGGCCGACCAGTCCAGGCTCGCCCCTTCGGCGAAGACCGCGCAGAACCCGACCGCCCCGATGGCCAGCGCGGACCGCGGGGGCGGCGAGAACCGCGGCGGGGGCCGCTCGTCGCCGGCCGGGCGCAGGTCCAGCACCCCCTGGCAGGCGGCCACGCCGAGCAGGACGAGCCCACCGGACGCCAGGGCGAAGTGGGGCCGGGCGTCCGTCCCCGCGTGCGCGGCGAGCGTGCCCGCGGCGGAACCGGCGAGCGCGCCCGCGCTCCACATCCCGTGCAGCCCCGACATGATCGAGCGGCCCAGCCGCTCCTCGGTGCGCACGCCGAGCGCGTTCATGGCGACGTCCGCCATCCCGGACGTCGCCCCGTACACCGTGAGCGCGGCGCAGAGGGTGAGCAGGGAGGGGGCCAGGGCGGGCGGCACCAGCGAGACGCACCACAGGACGAGCAGCAGGCGCAGCCCGGCCCGGGTGCCGAGGCGATGGGCGACGCGCCCCGCGAGCGGCATGGCGACCGAGGCGCCGACCGCGGGGCAGACGAGCGCGAGGCCGAGCAGGCCGGATCCGATGCCCGTGTGCTCCTGGATCCAGGGGACGCGGGTGGCGAAGCTGCCGGTGACCGCTCCGTGGGCGGCGAAGACCGCCGCGATCGCGATCCGTGCCCGGCGCAGCCGGGGGTCCCCGGGTTCCGCAGGTGTGTGCATGCCGCTCCCGTTCGCCGTCGGCCCGCTCGTGCGCTCTCAGTGCATCAGCAGGAGCCCTGGTCCTGCCAGACCCCCCATGGGCCGGTGGTGCCGGGCTCCTCGCCCCGCGTCCACCACTTGGCCTTCCAGGAGCGGGACTTCCACGAGACGGTGGCGCCGCCGTTGTAGGCGGCCTCCCGGTCCCAGGCCGGCGCGGTGCAGGTGCCGCCGGTGGGAGTGCCGGTCGGGGTTGCCGTCGGGGTCGCGGTGGGGGTTCCCGTCGGGGTGCCGGTCGGGGTGCCGGTCGGCGTGGGCGTCGGTCCGCCGGGGTCGACCACGGTGGTGCCCCGGGCCAGGTCGCCGGCCAGGGCGTACGTCCTGCCGCCGAAGCTCACGGTCCAGTTGGAGGGCGTGGACGTCGGCAGGTAGTAGACGAAGTCGATGTCGGCCGAGGCACCCGGCGCGAGCGGCTGGGAGGCCGGGAGCTTCGCCGAGACCCGGTGGTAGTCGCCCTTGAGGCCGCCGACGTTGCCGGTCCCGGGGTGGTCGCTGCGGATGACCTTCAGGCCCCAGCCCGACTGGTCCTTGGCGTTGCCGGGCGCGGAGGTGGCGTAGTCGAACTGCAGCTCGGCACCGCCGGGGATGGTGGTCTTGGTGTTGTTGATGAGGTGGATCTTCGGATTGATCGGGTAGTTGGAGTCGCCCAGCGGGAAGCCGGTGACGTCGACGCCGAGGTCGATCGCCTGGCTCGGCAGGTCCGTCGTCGCGCGCCGCGCGCCGTAGCCGGGGGCGGTCCTGAACGCGTCGTACAGGGCCGTGGTGAGCGTGGAGCCGGGCTCGTACTGTCCCTTGCCGGCGTTCCAGCCGTAGTCGCCGGCGAGCTCCCAGATCATGGTGCCGCCGAGCCCCTTGTCCACGACGTACTGGGCCTTGGCCTTCACCGACTGCTCGTCCTCGGTGGAGAGGAAGACCTTCTTCTCGGCGTTCCACAGCCAGGGGGCGGTCAGCGTGGCGTCGTAGCGGCGGGCGTAGGTGCCGGTGAGCTTGGTGCCGGCCGGGAAGCCGTACGCGGGGGCGTAGTCGCCGACGACGCCCTTCTCCAGGTTCTTCGCGTGCCACATCGGGTTGGACCCGGCGGGCGACTCCTTGCCGTCGTCGTCCTTGTCGTGCCAGAGGTTGTCGATGCCCACCGCGCCGTCGCCGCAGGTGGTCAGGCCCGAACCGGCGGGACAGGAGGACGACTTCGCCGTTCCCCACAGGCCGTCGGTGCCGCCGGTGACGTTCTTCCAGCCGCGTGTGTAGTACGGCAGGCCGAGGTTGACGCGGCCCGGCGGGAGGGCGCCGCGGAAGTAGTGGTACGCCCAGTCGCCGTTGAGATAGCCGATGCCGCCGTACTGCCCGGCGGTGTAGACGCCCCACTTGGCGAGTTCGGCGTCCTTTCCGTCGTCGTACAGCACCGCGTTGGGGCCGACGAACTCGTTCCAGGCGCCGTGCAGGTCGTACGACATCACGTTGACGTAATCCAGGTACTGCGTGCTCCGGTACGTCTCCATGCCGCGCAGAAGATAGCCGGACGAGGGCGCGGCGACGGAGAGGAGATAGTGCTTTCCGTCGGTGGCGCCGGCCCGGTCGAGTTTCTCGCGCAGCGTTTTGAGAAGGGCCGCGTATCCCTTGTTGAGACCGCCGCGCCGGGCGTTGGCGAGGGCCCAGTCCTTCGGGTGCCCGGCGTCCTTCATCGAGGTCGGGTACTCGTAGTCGATGTCGACGCCGTTGAATCCGTATGTCTTGACGAACGCGACGGCGGAATCCGCGAAGGTGTCGATACCGGTCTGGTTGACCGAGCCGTCGGCGTTCGTCGCGGTCTTGTAGAAACCGCCGGAGTCGACGCGCTTGCCGTTCTCGTCGATATAGCCGCCGGTCTCCGCCCAGCCGCCCACGGAGATGAGCGTCTTCACCTGCGGGTGCCGTTTCTTGTACGTTTTCAGCAGGTTGAAGTGGCCCTTGTAGGGGAGGGCCGGGTCCATGTCGGCGCCGGGGACGCCGGGCCAGGTCATTCCGGTCGCCGGATTGTTCGCGCCGTCCGCGCCGACGGAGATCCTGTCGTCGGCGCCGACGTGCGCGAAGGCGTAATTGAGGTGGGTGACCTTGTCCCAGGGAATGTCCGGGGCGAGATAGGCGGGAGTGCCGTCCTTGCCGGTGCGCCAGCCGGTGAAGTAGCCGATGACGCGGCGCTGGTGGTCGACGCCCATCTTCTCGCGGCCGGCGGCGTCGTAGACCGAACAGTAGGGGACGTCGACGCCGGGTGTGGCGTACAGGCCGTCGGGGCGGCAGGCGGACTGGTCCTCGGCGTGCGAGGGCGTCGCGGAGAGCGTGCCGGCCAGGAGCGCGGCCACGGCGGTGGCCGCCGAGGCGAGGGCGACGCGCCCTCGGACGCGGATACCGGCCGATCGGTTTCCGGTGGGTCTGCCGGGGGTTCTCGTACGGGACAACACGTTCGGTTCCTCCAGTGGGGGGCTCGTGACCGAGCGATGCGGGGGGTGTGCGACGTGCTGTGGCCCGTGGTGCGCGCGCACCGGCGGGCCGTACTCCTCGGAGGTGTGGCAGAGGTTAAAAGGACTAGACCAGTGCGTCAATAGGTATGGACCAAGTGCGCGGCGATCCGGCGGGCCCCTCGGGGTGTGAGCCCGCGCACTCTGTCAAGTCCCCGTGGACACCGCGGCGCCGTCCGGCGTACGCTCGGACTCGTCGGAGCTGCGGCATTTGATGAATCCGCAGGTCAGACACCTTGTACTGTAAAATTGATCGAATTTACGCAGCGCACTCCGGGGTCGGTGAAAGTCCGAACCGGCGGTTATAGTCCGCGACCCGACCGCACGCCAGCGGCCGGTTGACCAGGTGGAATTCCTGGACCGACGGTTAAAGTCCGGATGGGAGGCAGTGCGCGGCGGGCACGCATCGGCACACCGTCACAGGTGGCGCGGAGCGGGCGCCCCTCGTGGCGTACCCGCATTCCCGTCCCCCCTGCCCGGTGATCATCCGCTGCGGCGTACCCGCTTCCTCGTCGTCCCGTACGACAGCCCCGGAGTCCGTGCCCGAAGAGGCAGGAGGACCCCGGTGGCCACCGCTACCGAAGCAGACGCGATGCGACGCGCCATCGTGCTCGCGGCCCGCGCCCTCGGCTCCACCAGCCCCAACCCCGTCGTCGGCTGTGTCCTCCTCGACGCGGAGGGCCGCACCCTCGGCGAAGGACTGCACCACCGCGCCGGCGAGCCGCACGCCGAGGTCAACGCCCTGCGCGCCGCCCGGGAGGCGGGCCACGACGTCCGCGGTGCCACCGCCGTCGTCACGCTGGAGCCCTGCGACCACACCGGCCGCACCGGCCCCTGCACCCGCGCCCTGATCGAGGCCGGCGTCGCTCGCGTCGTCTATGCCGTCTCCGACCCCACCTCCGACGCCCGCGGCGGCGCGGCCACGCTCGCCGCCGCCGGCGTCGACGTCGAGGGCGGCCTGCTGGCCGATCGGGCCGCGGCCGGCAACGCCGCCTGGCTCTCCTCCGTCCTGCACGGCCGCCCCTTCGTGGTGTGGAAGTACGCCGCCACCCTCGACGGCCGCAGCGCCGCCGCCGACGGCACCAGCCGCTGGATCACCTCCGCCGAGTCCCGCGCCGACGTCCACCGGCTGCGCGCCGAGGCCGACGCCGTCGTCGTCGGCTCCGGCACCCTGCGCGCCGACGACCCGCACCTGGCCGTCCGGGGCGCGCCGCCGCAGCGCCACGAGCCCGTCACCCAGCCGCTGCGCGTCGTCGTCGACACCAACGCCACCGTCAAGCCGGGCGCCCGGGTCCTGGACGACGCCGCCCCCACCCTGATCGCCGTCGCCGAGGACGCCGACACCACGCACCTGCCGGGCGTCGAGACCGTACGGCTCCCGCGCGCCGCGGGCGCCCCCGGCCTCGACGTGCGCGCCCTGCTCGGCGCCCTGCACGAGCGCGGCGTCTGCTCCGTCCTGCTCGAGGGGGGCTCCACCCTCGCCGGCGCCTTCCTGGCCGCCGGCGCCGTCGACCAGGTCATCGGCTACCTCGCCCCCGCGCTGCTGGGCGCCGGTCCGACCGCCCTCGGCGACGCCGGAATCGGCACCATCGCCCAGGCGTTGCGCCTGGACGTCACCGACGTCGCCCGGCTCGGCCCCGACCTGCGGATCACCGCCACCCCCCAGGCTTCTGCCTTCGCCACCGCCCCCGCCTTTGCCAACGCCACCGAGGAGAACTGAAGTGTTCACCGGAATCGTCGAAGAACTGGGAGAGGTCGTCACCGTCGAGAAGCTCGACGACGCCTCCCGTTTCCGGCTGCGCGGCCCCCTCGTCACCGAAGGCGCCAAGCACGGCGACTCGATCGCCGTCAACGGCGTCTGCCTCACCGTCGTCGACACCGAGGACGGCGAGTTCACCGCCGACGTGATGGCCGAGTCCCTGAACCGCTCCAGCCTCGGCGCCCTCGTCCCGGGCTCCCGCGTCAACCTCGAGCGCCCCATGGCGCTCGGCGGCCGCCTCGGCGGTCACCTCGTCCAGGGCCATGTGGACGGCACCGGAACCATCCTCGAGCGCATGCCCGCCGAGCACTGGGAGATCGTCAGGATCGGCCTGCCCGAGGGACTGGGCCGCTACGTGGTGGAGAAGGGCTCGATCACCGTCGACGGCATCAGCCTCACCGTCGTCGCGGCCGAGGCCGACTGGTTCACCGTCAGCCTCATCCCCACCACCCTCGCCCTGACCACCCTCGGCCTCAAGCAGGCGGGCGACCCGGTCAACCTCGAGGTGGACGTCCTCGCCAAGTACGTCGAGCGGCTGCTCGGCCACCGCGCCGGTCAGGAGGGTGCCGCGTGAGCGCCCTCGCCTGGCTCAACGGAGAGGCCTTCACGGCCTTCGGCCAGCATGTGATCTGGTCCGACATGATCGGCAACTCCGTCGGCCTCGCCGCCCTCGCCCTCGGCTGGCGCCGCTCGATATGGACCTGGCCCGCCCAGTTCCTCTCGGGCGTCATCCTCGTGGCCGCCTACGCCTCCGCCCACCTCAGCGGCGGCATCGGCAAGCAGCTGCTGGTCATCGGCGTCGCCACATGGGGCTGGCGGCAGTGGACGCGCGGCAGCCGCGGCGCCCAGGACGGCTCCATCGCCGTCCGCTTCGCCACCTGGCGCGAGCGCGCCGTGCTGCTCGCCGGCACCGCCGTCGGCACCCTCGCCGTCGGCTCCCTGTTCACCGCCGTGCCCGAGCTGTCCTGGAACCCCTGGCCGGACGCCTACATCTTCGTCGGCACCCTCGCCGCGATGGTGGCCCAGGCCCGCGGCCTGGTGGAGTTCTGGTTCGCCTGGCTACTCGTCGACGTGGTCGGCGTCCCGCTCGCCTTCGACAGCGGGCTCGCCTTCTCCGGCTTCGTCTACGTCGTCTATCTCGTCCTCGTCCTGTGGGGCATGCGCGACTGGTGGCTCCGGTCGCGCACGAGCCTCAAGGCAGCGTCCGTCGCGGAAGGAGCAACGGCATGACCGCCGTGCAGAGCTGGTACGAGACCGAAGGCGGGGACGCCGACGTGCTGGCCCTCGACCCCGTCGAGCGCGCCATCGCCGACATCGCCGCCGGCCGGCCCGTCGTCGTCGTGGACGACGCCGACCGTGAGAACGAGGGCGACCTCGTGGTGGCCGCGGAGAAGATCACCACGGAGATCGTGGCCTTCATGATGAGCGAGTGCCGCGGCCTGATCTGCGTGCCCCTGGAGGAGCCGGACATCGACCGGCTCGACCTGCCCCAGATGGTCACGCGCAACACCGAGTCCATGCGCACCGCCTTCACCGTCTCCGTGGACGCCTCCCGCGCCCACGGCACCGACACCGGCATCTCCGCCGCCGACCGCGCCACCACCATCCGGCTGCTGGCCGACCCGGCCGCCGTCCCCGGCGACTTCGTCCGCCCCGGACACGTCTTCCCCCTGCGCGCCAAGCGCGGCGGCGTCCTCGCCCGCAACGGCCACACCGAGGCGGGCGTCGACCTCGCCCGGCTGGCCGGGCTGCGCCCCGCCGCCGCCATCGTGGAGATCGCAGGGGAGGACGGCGCGATGCTGCGCCTGCCCGAGCTGGTGCCCTTCGCCCGCAAGCACGGCCTGTCGATCATCTCCATCGAGGACCTGATCTCCTACCGCAGGTCGGCCGAGCCCACCGTCCGCCGCGAGGCCGAGACCCGGCTGCCCACCGCCTTCGGCGACTTCCGCGCCTACGGCTACCGCTCCACCGTCGACGGCGTCGAGCACATCGCGCTCGTCGCCGGCGACCTCGGCGAGGGCGACGACGTCCTGGTCCGCGTCCACTCCGAATGCCTGACCGGCGACGTCTTCGCCTCGCTGCGCTGCGACTGCGGCCCCCAGCTGCACGCCTCCCTGGAGCGGATCGCCACCGAGGGCCGCGGCGTCGTCCTCTATCTGCGCGGCCACGAGGGCCGCGGCATCGGCCTGCTGCCGAAGCTGCGCGCCTACGAGCTCCAGGAGGACGGCCGCGACACGCTCGACGCCAACCTCGAACTGGGGCTGCCCGCCGACGCTCGCGACTACGCCGCCGGCGCGCGCATCCTCGCCGACCTCGGCGTGCGCTCGCTGCGCCTGCTGACCAACAACCCCGACAAGACCGCGGCCCTCGTGCGCCACGGGCTCAAGGTCACCGGCCGCGAGCCCATGCCCGTACAGGCCGGCGAGCACAACCTGCGCTACCTGCGGACCAAGCGGGACCGCATGGGGCACGACCTGCCCTGGCTGGACACCGAGCGCGTGTCCGCCTGCGGCAACCAGTGATCACACCACACCGACCGAGGAGTACAGACACGTGAGCGGCAAGGGCGCCCCCCAGCTGAGTGTGAAGAACTGCCAGGACCTGCGGGTGGCCGTGATCGCCGCGCAGTGGCACGAGAAGGTGATGGACGGACTCGTCGACGGCTCCCTGCGGGCCCTGCACGAGCTCGGCATCGACGAACCGACCGTCCTGCGCGTCCCCGGCAGCTGGGAGCTGCCCGTCGTGGCCAAGGTCCTCGCCGGCCGCGGCTACGACGCCATCGTCGCCCTCGGCGTCGTCATCCGCGGCGGCACGCCGCACTTCGAGTATGTGTGCCAGGGTGTGACCGAGGGCCTGACCAAGGTGTCCGTCGACACCGGCGTCCCCATCGGCTTCGGCGTACTGACCTGCGACACCGACGAGCAGGCCCTGGACCGGGCGGGGCTCGAGGGCTCGTCGGAGGACAAGGGCCACGAGGCGGTCACCGCGGCCGTCGCCACGGCGGTGATCCTCCGTTCGGTGTCCGAGCCCTGGCACTGACGGCGGGGCGGACCGGCGTAGGGTAGGACCACCATGTCCAAGAAGACGTTCGAGGAGCTCTTCGCCGAGCTCCAGCAGAAGGCCTCCGCCGACCCCGCCACCTCCCGTACCGCCGAGCTGGTGGGCAAGGGCGTCCATGCCATCGGCAAGAAGGTCGTCGAGGAGGCGGCCGAGGTGTGGATGGCCGCCGAGTACGAAGGCGCCGAAGCCACCGCCGAGGAGATTTCCCAGCTGCTGTACCACCTTCAGGTGATGATGGTGGCCCGGGGCATCTCCCTCGACGACGTATACGCTCATCTCTGACCGGTAGGACGTCGCACTTCCCGCCCTTCCGGCTCATCCGGCACAACAACCCCACGCACAAAGGAAACCGCCCTCATGCTGCGCATCGCCGTCCCGAACAAGGGTTCTCTCTCCGAGCCTGCGTCGGCGATGCTCCATGAGGCCGGCTACCGCCAGCGCAAGGACCGAAGGGAACTCGTCCTCGTCGACGCCGAGAACGAGGTCGAGTTCTTCTTCCTGCGCCCCCGCGACATCGCCGTCTACGTCGGCTCCGGCAAGCTCGACATCGGCATCACCGGCCGCGACCTGCTGCTCGACTCCGGCTCCCAGGCCGAGGAGATCATGCAGCTCGGCTTCGCCGGCTCGACGTTCCGCTACGCCACCCGGCCCGGCACCGCCAAGGACGTCGGCGACTTCGGCGGCATGACCATCGCCACCTCCTTCTCCGGCCTGGTCACCAAGCACCTCGCCGACAACGGCGTGGACGCCGACGTCGTGCACCTCGACGGCGCCGTCGAGACGGCCATCCAGCTCGGCGTCGCCGAGATCATCGCGGACGTCGTCGAGACCGGCACCACCCTGCGCAACGCCGGGCTCGAGGTCATCGGCGAGCCCATCCTCACCTCCGAGGCCGTGGTCATCCGCCGGCACGGCGCGCCGGTCGACGACCCCAAGGTCCAGCAGTTCCTCCGCCGCATGCAGGGCGTCCTCGTCGCCCGCCGCTACGTGATGATGGACTACGACATCCGGGTCGAGCAGGTGGACCGCGCGGTCGCCCTCACCCCGGGCCTGGAGTCGCCGACCGTCTCCCCGCTGCACCACGAGGGCTGGGTCGCGGTCCGCTCGATGGTCCCCTCCCGGGACGCCCAGCGCATCATGGACGAGCTCTACGACCTCGGCGCCCGGGCCATCCTCACCACGGGCATCCACGCCTGCCGCCTCTGACCGCGTCCCGCGCCCACCGAGACCACCGAGAGAGCACCGAGAAAGAACGTACGACGTGTCCACCCCCGTGCCCGTGAGCGGCCTTCCCCTGCTGCCCGTCACCTTCCGCCCGACCCGTACCCGGATCGTGCTGCTGAGCATCGGCACCGCCCTGCTGGTCGCGCTCACCGTGATGTCGCTGCTGCTGGAGACGCTCACCACGGGGGACCGGATCACGTTCATCTGCACCGGCCTGCTCGGCCTCGGCGTGCTCGCCCTGCTCAGCCGCCCCAAGGTCGTCGCCGCCGAGGACGGCGTCACCGTCACCAACCTGACGACCACCCGGCGGCTGGACTGGGCGCAGATCGTCCGCGTCAACCTGCGCTCGGGCGACGCCTGGGTCCACCTCGACCTCTCCGACGGCACCAGCCTGCCCGCCATGGGCATCCAGCCCGGCATCGCCCGGGACCGGGCCATCGCCGACGCGCGCGCCCTGCGCGCGCTGGTCGAGGCGCACGGCACAGGCCACTCCGCGACCTGAATCGCCGCCACTCCCACTTCCTTGATTACTCTGGTGCCACGGGCACACACGTGCCCCGCCCCACGACCGGGGCACCTGCGGACCAAGGAGTGACTCCCTCCGGCGATGGACGGATCGTCCTGTAGTACCTGCGCCGCCCCCCACGGCGAGGCGGCGTCATGAGTATCACCGTGTCCCTGCTGCTGCTCGCGGCAGCCCTGCTCCTCATCCTGGCGAACGGCTTCTTCGTCGCCGCCGAGTTCGGTCTGGTCACCGTCGAGAAGCCGGAGGCCGAACGGGCCGCGGCCGACGGCGACCGCCGCGCCGGTACCGTGGTCGCCTCCCTGCGGGAGCTGTCCTTCCAGCTCTCCGGCACCCAACTGGGCATCACCATCACCTCCTTGGTGGTCGGCATGCTCGCCGAGCCCGCGCTCGGCCGGCTGCTCACCGTCCCGCTGACCGCCGCCGGCCTGCCGGACGGCGCCGCCCCCGGCGTCGCCGTCGTGGCCGGCATGCTGCTGGCGTCCGCCGTGCAGATGGTCGTCGGCGAGCTGGTGCCCAAGAACTGGGCCGTCTCCCGGCCGCTGCAGGTCGCCCGGTTCGTCGCCGGCCCGCAGAGCGTCTTCGCCCACTTCTTCCGGCCCGTCATCACCCTGCTCAACACCGTCGCCAACCGCCTGGTGCGCGCCCTGGGCGTCGAGCCCGCCGAGGAGCTGGCCTCGGCCCGTACCCCCGGCGAACTCGTCTCGCTCGCCCGGCACTCCGCCCGGGCCGGCGCGCTCGAGCAGGACACCGCCGACCTGTTCGTCAGAACCCTCTCGCTCGGCGGCCTGACCGCCCAGCATGTGATGACCCCCCGGGTGAGGGTCAGCGCCCTGCAGTCCACCGCCACCGCGGAGGACGTCCTCAACCTCACCCGTGCCACCGGCCTCTCCCGTTTCCCGGTCTACCGGGAGCGCCTGGACGAGGTCATCGGCATGGTGCACCTCAAGGACGCCCTCGCCGTGCCCGGCCACGACCGGCTGCGCACCCCCGTCGGACGGATCGCCGTGGCCCCCCTCCTCGTCCCCGGCAGCCTGCCGGTGCAGCCGCTGCTCGAGCAGCTGCGCAGCAGGCAGCCGATAGCCGTGGTCGTCGACGAGTACGGCGGCACGGCCGGAGTGGTGACGCTGGAGGACATCGTCGAGGAGCTCGTCGGCGAGGTCCGCGACGAGCACGACGCCCTGGACGCCGGCCGGCCCGACCTGGCCGCCGTCCCCTGCGAGGACGGCCGCCCGGCCTGGGAGGCCGACGGCGCCTGCCGCGTCGACGCGCTGCGTCGCATCGGCCTGGAGGCGCCCGACGGGCCCTACGAGACCGTCGCCGGGCTCGTCGCCGGCCTGCTGGGACGCATCCCCGTTCCCGGGGACGGCGTCGAGCTGCCCGGCTGGCGGCTGTCGGTGCGCAGGGTCGGCCACCACCGGGCGGAGCGCGTGCGCTTCGTCCGGGCGGACGTCCCGGCGGGAGCGCGCCGATGAGCGTGCTGCAACTCCTCCTCGCCGTGCTCCTGGTGCTGGCCAACGGCTTCTTCGTGGGCGCGGAGTTCGCCCTGGTGTCCGTACGCCGCAGCCAGATCGAACCCCGGGCCGCCGAGGGCTCGGGCCGGGCCCGCACGGTCCTGACGGGCCTGGAGAACCTGCCGCAGATGATGGCGGCCGCGCAGTTCGGCATCACCGTCTGCTCGCTGACGCTGGGCGCGGTCGCCGAGCCGACCGTGGCGGAACTGCTGGAGCCCCTCTTCCACGCGGCCGGTCTGCCGCAGGGGCTCATCCACCCGCTGGGCTATGTGATCGCGCTGGCTCTGGTGATCTTCCTGCACCTGGTCATCGGCGAGATGGTGCCGAAGAACCTGGCCATGTCCGCGCCCGACCGGGCCGCGCTGTGGCTGGGCCCCGGGCTGGTCACCTTCGCCCGGCTCTGCCGGCCGGTCACCCGGTTGCTCGGCGCGTGCGCGCACGGCGTGCTGCGGCTGTTCAGGGTCGAGCCCAAGGACGAGGTCGAGGCCGTCTTCACCAGCGAGCAGCTCAACCGCCTGGTCGACGACTCCCGCCAGGCCGGGCTCCTGGAGCCGGAGCAGCAGGAGCGGCTCGAGGACGCGCTGGGACTGGGCAGCCGGCCGGTGACGGAGGTGCTGCTCGACCCGGCCACGCTGGTGACGGTCGACCCGTCCGTGACGCCCCGGCAGATCGAGGAGCTGACCGTGCGCACCGGCTACTCCCGCTTCCCGATATGCACCTCCCCGGGCGGTGCCTTCATGGGCTACCTGCACGTCAAGGACGTCCTGGACCTGGAGGACCGGGAGCGGGCGGTGCCGCAGCACATCTGGCGGCGCGTGCAGACCGTACGGGCCGAGCTGCCGCTCGACGACGCGCTGACCGTCATGCGCAGGGCCGCCGCCCACCTGGCGGCGGTGATCGACGCGTCCGGGCGGGTGCTGGGGCTCGTCGCGCTGGAGGACGTGCTGGAGATGCTCGTCGGCGAGGTCCGCGACCCGGCGCACCGGGAGGTCCCGGAGGCACGGGCCCCCGAGACGCAGGGCGCCATGGCGGGCTGAGGCGCGGGGTGAGGGGGCCGGATGCGGCCCCCTCACGGCGAGGGGTCCTGCGGGTCGCGCGCGTCGCCCTGGCGGCGGCGCGGAGCCCCCCAGCCCGGCCCCGAGAGGATCTCGCCGTACGCCTGCATGAGGTCGGGCAGGCGCAGGGTCGCGAGGTCGTCGCGGGTCGGCGTGCCCGGGTACGCCGACAGCCGCAGATCGCGGTACGCGCAGCTCTTCTCGTACAGGGTGCGCAGGAAGCGGCCGTTGCCCAGCTCGTCGATCCAGCCCTGGTCGACGACGTGGCCGCTGATGCTGCGGAGCTCCTCCAGGGCCTCCTCGTCCCACGCGTCGCCGTTCTCCGCGGCCAGCACCTCGCCGATCGAGGTGAGCTCGACGGGGCGGTAGCTCGGGAAGTCCACCCGGGTGGTGAAACGGGAGTGCAGTCCGGGGTTGGCGGCCAGCAGGCGGTCCATGCCCTCGGGGTAGCCGGCGAGGATGACCACCAGGCGGTCGCGGTTGTCCTCGGCGCGCTTGAGGAGCACCTGCAGCGCCTCGTCGCCGTAGGCGTCGCCCTTGCTGTAGCCGGAGTTGGAGAGGCTGTACGCCTCGTCGACGAAGAGCACCCCGCCGAGGGCGGAGTCGATCAGCTCGTTGGCCTTGACCGCCGTCTGGCCCAGGAACTCGCCGACCAGGTCCGCCCGCTGGGCCTCGACCAGATGGTCCCCGCCGAGCAGACCGAGGGCGTAGAACACCCGGCCGAGGATGCGGGCGACCGTGGTCTTGCCGGTGCCGGAGGGGCCGGAGAAGACGAAGTGACGCTTGGGCGGCTGGACGGGCAGGCCCTGGCCGGCCCGCAGCCGGGCCATGTGCAGCTGCGCGGAGAGCGCTCGCACCTGCCGCTTGACGGGCTCGAGGCCGACCATGCGCTCCAGCTCGGCGAGCGCCCTGGCCAGCAGCACCGGGTCCGACCGGCCCGGCAGCGGCGCCGGACCGCCCTGGGCCGGGACACGGAACTTCTCGCGCACGCCGTCCGCCTCGACGGGGGCGCTCCCGACGGGGTCGGTGTCCGGGCCGGTGCCCGTGAGGACGTCGAGGGCGTCGGGCACCCCCTGCGGCTCGCCGTCGGCGGCCGGATCGGCGGCCGGGCCGCCCAGCGGCACGGAGGCGAGGTCCAGGTGGTCGTCGTCGAGGCCGTCGCCGTCCGCGTCGGCGATGGCGGTCAGCCGGGCCGCGGTGTCCATGAAGGAGGGGTCGACGCGGTGCACGGCGCGGTAGAGGGGGAGGGCCGCGGCGCTGCGGCCGGTGCCCTCGTGGGCGCGGGCGAGCCAGTAGCGCAGCTCCTTGCGCTGCGGCTGCTCGCTGCGGCAGCGCATCAAGGCGGCGGCGAGCAGCGGCTCGGCGTGTCCGTACATCTCCAGCCGGACCCGGGCCATGCCGCCGAAGAGCCCCGCCTCGATGCCCAGCAGCGGGTCGTCGAGCAGGGGTTCGGTGTGCCGTACGAGCTGGTCCCAGTCCTTGACCAGGTAGGCCCGGCACGCGTGGAGGAAGCGCACCTGGGGGTCCGCCTCGACGGGCGGGCAGTCGGCCAGCGCCCGGTCCAGCTCGGGGACGTGCCGGCCGTCGAGCCAGTGCGAGGCGTGGGCCAGCAGCAGGTCGCGGCCGCTCTCCAGCACCGGCTGAACCCACCAGCCCAGCCAGTACCAGGAGTTGAGCGGGCGCCGGTGGCGGGCGCGCTGCTCGCCGAAGCGGTCGCGGTGCCGGTACATGCGCAGCAGCGCGGTGGTGGTCTCGGCGCGCAGCGCGTGCAGGCCGAGCCAGGCGTCCGCCATTCCGGGGTCGGCGCGCACCGCGGCCCGGAACTCCTGCTCGGCCTCGGTGTAGGCGCCCATGGTGTAGGCGTCGACGGCGCGCAGCCAGGCGAGATCGGCCGGGGCGGGCGGGCCCTGCATGCCGAGTTCCATCACGTCCCCCACAAACCTGCCCCCGTAGCGTGCAGTGCCGCCGGGCGAGTGCCTTGGCCGCGCCTTTCCGAACCATTGTGCTGTGGACGGGAGTTGACCATCACTGTCGAGGTGCCGGCGCGCCCGGACCGGCGGTGCCCGCCGACGGGTGCGCCGCCTCGCATCGTACCTGCGCGATCGGTGTCGGCCGAAGGGTGCGGGGGCGCGCTTGACAGCGGGAACGCGAGCCGGGGGCGGTCGTGGAAGCGCCCCGGAGAGTGGTCACGGTGGGTGACACGGGGGCGGACCGGACGGTGAGGCAAAGCGCTCAAATCATGACGCGGCGGGCAGTACGAAGCCCCCGATCACGGGGGAACAACCGGGGGCTTCGCGTCTGCAAGCGGCCTGGGTGGGCCGCACATTGAGAACGTAAGACCTGTACGGGCCCTGGGTCAAGCCGAGTTGGGGCAGTAGGCGGGGATCGTTCGCAGGGGCGGCACCGGCCGGCCGCCGACGGATCACGGACGGTGAGGGAGGGGGCCGGTCAGTCGGTTTTCCGAAGCCCCGGAAGCAACTCGTACCCCTCGTTGCCCTGCAGCACCAGGAGTTCGGCGTAGGGCCGCGAAGGGTCGGTAGTGAAATGGGCGCGCTCCGCTCGCTTCCAGCCGTCCCAGAATTCGGTCAGTTCGGGGCCGTCGCGAAGTTGACCCCTTTCCCAGGAGCCCTCGTTGGCCAACTCCATCCACAACAGACAGGCCAGATAAGGGCGGAGAGCCCTCCGGCCCGCGCCGACGCCCTCCACCAGCACCACCGGCGCCGCCGGCAGCTCCCGCTCCGCTCCGAAGCGCCGCGCCACCCAGTCGTACGCCCGGTACCGCGCGCTCTCCCCCCGGGCGAAGGGCGCGAGGACCCACTCGGTGAGCCGTCCGGTCCACTCGAACAGCTCCTCGTGCGTCGCGAGATCGTCCAGATGCAGGACCGGAGCGCCGCCCAGGGCCGCGGCCAGCCGCTCGCCGAAGGTGGTCTTCCCCGATCCCGCGTGCCCGTCGACGGCGACCAGGCGCACCGGGCCGACGGACGGCGGCAGAGCACGCAGCCGGTGGGCGAGCGCGGCGAGCGTGCCGGGGCCGGTCGGGCCCGTGGGGTCCGGGTGGTCCGAGGGATCGGACGGGTCCGAGGGGTCCGGGCGGTCCGAGGGGTCCAGGGGCCGGAATTGATCGTTCACCGGACCACCCTAGGACCGCCCCGCGCCCCGCACGGCATTCCCGCCGGTATCGGGGACGCGCCGCGCGGGCATCACTGGCCGTGGACCGCCGCAGCCGCGATAGTGGTCCGGCCGGTGCGGACCTCCACCGGGCCGGACCGCGCCCGCAGCCCCATCCACCGACGACTGGGGGACCACCGTCATGACCAGCAGACCCACGCCCCGCCGAGCCGTGCTCACCGCCGCCCTCGCCGTCGCGGCCGCCGCCTCGCCCTTCGCCTCGGCCACGCCCGCCTTCGCGGGCGCGTCCGGGAGCGGCCCCGGCCCCGCCGAAGGGGCCGTCGACCACCGCGCCTGGGCCACGTTCCCGCAGTGGTCCGCCGGCCGGGGCGCGGGCACCCGCGTCATCGGCGGCACCCGGCCCGGGCTGGTCATCGGCGACCCCATCGGCACCCACGAGTACCGCGACCCGCACACCGGGACGACGGCGGCATGGGAGTACGCCACCTGGCTCTCGCCCGTGCGCACCCTGCCCGCGCCCGCGACCGAGGTCGTCGTCTCCTTCAACGCCCGCACCCCCGCCGGCACCTGGCTCCAGACCGAACTGCGCGGCACGTACACCGACCGCACCCGCACACCCTGGTACGTGATGGGCCGCTGGACCTCCGGCGACGCGGCGGGCGACATCCGCAGGACCTCCGTCGACGGCCAGGGCGACGGAAAGAGCAGCGTCTCCACCGACACCCTCGCCGTCGACAACCCCGCGAGCGGGCTGCGCCTGGCCTCCTACGAGCTCCGGCTCACCCTCTACCGCCGGCCCGGCACCCGTCTGACGCCGACCGTCTGGCGGCTGGGCGCGATGGCCTCCGACATCCCCGACCGCTTCACCGTCCCCGCCTCCAGGCCGGGGGAGGGGGCCGGCCACCGGCTGCGGGTGCCGCGCTACTCGCAGGAGATCCACAAGGGGCAGTACCCCGAGTACGACAACGGCGGCGAGGCCTGGTGCAGTCCCACCTCCTCGCAGATGGTCATCGAGTACTGGGGCCACCGGCCGAGCCGGGAGGACCTCGCCTGGGTCGACCCCGCCTACGCCGACCCCCAGGTCTGCCACGCCGCCCGGCACACCTACGACAACCAGTACAAGGGCTGCGGCAACTGGCCCTTCAACGCCGCCTACGCCGCCACCTACCCCGACCTGCAGGCCGTGGTCACCCGGCTGCGCTCGCTGAACGACGCCGAGCGGCTCGTGCGCGCGGGCATCCCCCTCATCACCTCGCAGTCCTTCCTCGCCTCCGAGCTCGAGGGCGCCGGATACGGGACGGCCGGCCACCTGATGTGCGTGGTCGGTTTCACGGAGAGCGGCGACGTGGTGGCCAACGACCCGGCGAGCCCCTCGAACGCGGCCGTCGAGCGTGTCTACCGGCGCCGGCAGTTCGAGAACATCTGGCTGCGCACCAAGCGCCACAACGCCCAGGGGGAGGTCAGAAACGGCTCGGGCGGTATCTGCTACCTGTACTTCCCGCTGCGCCCGACGACACGTCAGGCGCGGGCGCTGGCCTCGGTCGGGGTGCGCTGAGCCGCGCCCGGGCGGCGGCCCGCCGGCCGCCGCCCGGCACCCCCGCACGTACGGTGCATAGCTCCTTCATGTGATCATTTGCTTCAGTGACCCGATGAAGCGATCAATGGTGTGACGTTCGGCGCGTTCCGGCGCCGGGCCGGCACGGCCCGGATTCCCCGGCGAAGGAGATGCATGTCACGCGGTCGGGTGGTTTCGAACCGCCCTGAATGACACACCCGCAGGAGGCGAAGGTGAGTGGTGGCCGAATGCGGATCGCCCATTTCCGCTTGCTACTTCCATTCGAACGGACGATCAGTAGCCTCTGCTCAACACCCCTGAGATGAGCTGGAGACACAGTCTGATGGAGCGTTCCACCCGGGCCCCCCAGGGCATCGACCCGTCCGTACCGAACGAGCCGGGCCCGGCGGTCCGCGCACGGGGGGAAGGATGGCGGGGTGCGGGCCGAGCGGTCGGTTCTGCATCGTTGATGGGCCCTCAAAAAGGCGGTACGCGCGGCGCCGCGGAGCGGCGGCCGGGGGCGGTCGCGGCGGCCCCGGCCGCGTATGCCGGACCGGCAGGGGTGGGGCGGAAGCCGTGAGCCGAGTGAGCAGTGGCAGAATGCTGCCCGTGAATCAAACCGCCTCCCCGGTTTCGTACGTCGCCATGGGTTCCTCCGGGACCGCCGTGGAGGCCGTCGGCTCCGATGCCCGGGACGACCGGCTGAGGCGCTTCGCCGCCATCTGGAGCCGCGCGGTCCACCCCGCCCTGACGGCACCGGCCATGGCCCGCGCCGAGTTCGAGCGCTACCTCGTCCCGCTCGCCCGCACGCTCAGCGACGCGCTGAGCGCCCGGCCGTTCGACCCCCGGCCCGCCGCCTCGGTCGGCGAGGCCCTGGTCCGGGCGCACTGCACCGACCCGGACGCCCTGCCCCTGATACTCGGCGTCATCGACGCCTACCTCGTGCTCTACTGCCCGCCCGACCGGCCCATGCCCGCCGAGGAGAGCCGGGCCCGCTGCTCGCGGCTGCAGCACGCCGTCGCCGCCGGCTTCGCCCGCGCCCTGCACGAGCGCACCCTCGTCGAGCAGGAGGCCGTCTGCGGCGCCGCCCTCGCCGCCCAGGCCGAGACCGAACAGGCCCTGCACCGCAGCGAGGCCCGCTTCCGCGCGGTCTTCGAGGGAGCGGCCGTCGGCGTCGGCATCGCGGACATCGAGGGCCGCATCATGGACGTCAACAAGGCGACCCTGCGGATGTTCGGCAACCTCCAGAGCACCCCCACCGGCCGCAACGTCGGAGAGCTCGTCCACCCCGACGACGCCCCCGACTTCTGGGCCCTCTACCACCAGCTGGTACGCGGCGAACGCGACCACTACCGCGTCGAGAAGCCGTACTACCGCAGCGACGGCAGCGTCCTGTGGACCGACCTGTCCGTCGCCCTGCTCCGCGACGCCTCCGGCCGGCCCCAGTACCAGCTCGCGCTCATGGAGGACATCACCGAGCGCCGGCAGCTGCACGAACGGCTGCGCTACGAGGCCACCCACGACGCCCTCACCGGCCTGCCCAACCGCACGCTCTTCTTCGAACGCCTCGACCACGCCCTCGAACCCCGCGCCGACGGCTCGCGCCGCGTCAGCCTCTGCTACCTCGACATAGACGGCTTCAAGGCCGTCAACGACAGCCTCGGCCACACCGTGGGCGACCAGCTGCTCGTCGCCGTCGCCGAACGGCTGCGGGCCTGCGTCACCGGCTCCGGCGAGCTCGTGGCCCGCCTGGGCGGCGACGAGTTCGTGGCCCTGATCACCGGCCCCGCCGCCCCGGGCGACGCCACCGCCCTCGCCCGCCGGATGCTGGCCGCCCTCGCCGAGCCCGTCCACCTCGACGGCCGCCACCTGTCCGTACGCGCCAGCATCGGCGTCGTCGACGGCGCGGCCGGCAAGCGCGGCGCGGCGGAGGTGCTGCGCAGCGCCGACATCACCATGTACCGCGCCAAGGCCGCCGGCGGGAACCGCTACGAGCTCGCCGACGCGGACTCCGACGCCCGCGCCATCGCCCGGCACAGCCTCACCAACTGCCTGCCCGCCGCGCTCGACAACGGCGAGTTCTTCATCGAGTACCAGCCGCTCGTGCGCCTGTCCGACGGCACCGTACGAGGCGCGGAGGCCCTGGTCCGCTGGCTGCACCCGGCCCACGGCGTGCTCGGCCCCGACCAGTTCATCCCGCTCGCCGAGAGCACCGGGCTGATCGTGCCGCTGGGGCGCTGGGTCCTCGAGGAGGCCGCCCGCCAGGCCCGCTCCTGGAAGTCCGCCGGCCAGTACGAGGGCCCGCTGCGCGTCAACGTCAACCTCTCGCCGTCCCAGCTGCGCTACCCCGGCCTGGTCGCCGACACCGTCGCCGTCCTCGACGACGCGGGCCTGGACCCCACCGCCCTGTGCCTGGAGGTCACCGAGAACGCCCTCATCGGCGCCGACGAGGACGAGCTCCGCCCGCTGCGCGAGCTCGCCGACCTCGGCGTCGACATCGCCCTCGACGACTTCGGCACCGGCTACTCCAACCTGTCGTACCTGCGCCGGCTGCCGGTCAGCACCCTCAAGCTCGACCGGTCCTTCACCCGCGGCATGCAGCGCGCGCCCGCCGACCCCGTCGACGTGAAGATCGTCGAGGGCATCGTCTCCCTCGCCCACACCCTCGACCTGTCGGTGACGGTCGAGGGCGTGGAAACGGGTACCCAGGCCGACCACCTGCGTTTACTGGGCTGCGACACCGCCCAGGGCTGGTACTACGCCCGGCCCGGCCCCCCGGAGCGCCTGCACACGCTCTCCCTCGCGGACGCGTCCTCGTCCTGAGGGAGGCCCGCCGCACCCGCGGCGGCGTTCCCGTCGCCGAGGACCCGCGCCTCGTGATCCGTCAGCAGCCGCGAACGGATCAGGAAGCGCACCCCCTCGGGGGCCTCGAGCGAGAAACCGCTGCCGCGCCCCGGCACCACATCCACCGTCAGGTGGGTGTGGCGCCACCGCTCGAACTGATCGGCCGACATCCAGAACCCGACCGGCTCGTCCACCTCCCCGACCACCAGCTCGGCCAGGAGCACGTCGGAGGCGCCCGTACGGAACTCGCCGCGCGGGTAGCACATCGGTGAGCTGCCGTCGCAACAGCCGCCTGACTGATGGAACATCAGGGGTCCGTGCCGGGCGGTCAGGTCGCGGACGAGCCGCGCCGCGGCGGGCGTCAGCGCGATCCGCGACACGTCGGGTAAGCGTGCGTTCATGGGCCATCCCTCCTTATTGCGTCTCGAATCGTGTCGAGAGAGGTCAGCCTGCCCCGTGCCGGTCCTGATCGCCAGAGCAGGGCCCGGGCCGCCCGGCACGGGAGAGAAAACCGCTGGTGGCAGGGGCCGCACCGGGCCGAGAATGACCCGCATGGCACAGCAGTGGGACCACCTGGTCGAACAACACTCCATCCTCACCGTGGTCGTGGGGTCGCGTGCCTTCGGGCTGGCGACCGCCGGATCCGACACCGACCGGCGCGGCGTGTACGTGGCCCCCACCGAGGACTTCTGGCGGCTGTCCAAGCCGCCCACCCACCTCGAGGGCCCCCTCCCGGAGCAGTTCGCCTGGGAGGTCGAACGCTTCTGCGAGCTCGCCCTGTCCGCCAACCCCAACCTGCTCGAGGTCCTGCACAGCCCGCTCGTCGAGCACCGCACACCGCTCGGTACGGAACTCCTCGAGCTCGCCCCGGCCTTCCTCTCCCGGAGCGTCCACCAGACCTTCGGCCGCTACGCCCAGACGCAGTTCGCCAAGGCCCGCTCCGCCCGGGAACGCGGCGGCGAGCCCCGCTGGAAGAACGTCGTCCATATGCTCCGCCTGCTGATCAGCGGCTCCGTCCTCCTCGAGACCGGCACCCTGCGGACGGACGTCGGGGACGACCGGGACCGCCTCCTCGCGGTGCGCCGGGGGGAGGTGCCCTGGGAGGAGGCCCAGGCCTGGCAGGAACGGCTCGCCGCACGCCTGGACCGGGCGCTGGAGCACAGCCCGCTGCCCGAGCGGCCGGACGCCGCGAGGGTGGAGGAGTGGCTGATCGCCGTACGGCGCCGGGCGCTGCGTACGGGGCTGGGCGAGTGACATCACCGGAGCACCACATACACGACCAGCACGACACGCATCGCGAGACTCGGAAGCATCAGATCCGCGCGTCGTACACGGACTCCACGGTCACCGTCTACCAGGCGTACGCCCCGGCCATCGGGCTGCCCGCGGCCCGCGACGGACGCTTCCCCGGCAGCTGGAAGCGCGACCGCATGACATGGATCAAGCCGTCGTTCCTGTGGATGATGTACCGCTGCGGCTGGGCCGCCAAGGAGGGCCAGGAGACGGTCCTGGCCGTCGAGATCAGCCGGGAGGGCTTCGAATGGGCCCTCCGCAACGCCTGCCTGTCCCACTATGAGCGCGCCCTGCACCCGGACGCGGCGGAGTGGAAGCGCCGGCTCAGGCAGGCGCCCACCCGCGTCCAGTGGGATCCGGAGCGCGACCTCCACCTTCAGGCCCTGCCGTACCGCTCCCTGCAACTGGGCCTCGCGGGCGAGGCGGCCCGCCGCTACGCGGACGAGTGGACCGTCTCGATCACCGACGTGACGCCGCTCGCGGCCGAGATCCGCCGCCACGTGCGCGAGGGCGCGCTGGACGACGCCGCCCGCCTGCTGCCCCACGAGCGCCCCTACCCGGCGGACGACGCCCTCCTCGGCCACCTGCGGGCCTGACCGGCCGGGCGGCCCCGACCGGCCGGGTGACGTCGGATCAGGACTGCCGTGGTTCTCCCGCCGCCACCGCGGTGCCGCTGCCGCTGCCCGTTCCGCTGCCGGAGCCACCGCCCGGTGCGACCGGGCCGGGGACGGCGTGCCCGGTCCCCGTCAGGTAGGCGGAGACCACCACGTTGGCCTTGTACTCGCGCTGCGCGCGGTCGTAGTCGCCGCCGCACGTGATCAGGCGGAGCTCGGCGCGCTTGGTGTCCGCCGGCCCGTAGACCTTGTCGACGTCGAACTTGTCGTTGGCGACGAGGGAGACGTCGTCGACGGTGAAGTTGGCGGTGCTGCCGTCGGAGCGTACGACGGTGATCGCCGTGCCGCGCTTGATGTTGCTGAGCTCGTAGAAGACCGCCGGTGAGCGCTTGGTGTCCACATGCCCGACAAGGACGGCCGCGCCCGGGCTACCGGGCTGGGGACCGTCCTGGTACCAGGCCACCGCGTTCGGCCGTTCATAGGGTGGCGCCTCGACCCCGCCCAGCTGATCGAGCCCATGGGCCTCGATCGGGGCCCGTAGGCCCAGGGCTTTGATGATCAGTGCTTGGGGGCCGGCCCCCGGCACGGGTACGTGTACCGGGGGCAGGCCGAGCGCGGGGGGGCGGTCTTCGGCGGCGACGACGTCACCGGTCTTCGGAGCCTTGGCTATCGGCTCCTCGACGGTGTCGTTGCCCACCAGCCACAGGGCCAGCATCATCGCCGCCCAGGCCACCCCTGTCAGCAGGCGGCTCCCGCCGCCTGTGCGCTTGTCTGACATCACTCCGATTCGCTCCCTGTTACTGCTTGGCCGCGTTGGCGCGACGGCGGTACCAGATCAGCCCACCGGTGGCGACACCCAGGGTCGCGCCCGCGAGGACCATGGCGGAGGTGTCGGGAGACTCCGACGCGGCCAGGGACGCGGTCGCGCCACCACCCGCGTGCGCGTGGTGGTGGGGCCGGCCGTGCTCGTGGTGGCCGCCCTCGTGGTCGCCTCCCTGGTCCCGGCCGTGCTCGTGGCCGCCTCCGTGCTCCTTGCCGTGGTCGCCACGTCCGTGCTCGTGGTCGCCTCCGTGGTCCCGGCCGTGCTCCTTGCCGTGGTCGTGGTCCCGACCGTGGTCGTCACGCCCGTGGTCGTGGTCGCGACCGTGATCGTCGTCCCGGCCCTCGTGGTCACGTCCGTGGTCGTTGTCCTTGCCGTGGTCGCGGTCCCTGCCGTGGTCGTCGTCGCAGTCGTCGTCGTCCCGGCCCTCGTGGTGCTTGCGACCGTGGTCGTCGCGGCCGTGGTCGTCGTCGCAGTCGTCGTCGTCCCGGCCGTCGTGGCCCTTGTGGTGGTCACGGCCGTGATGCCGGCCGTGGTCGTCGTCGCAGTCGTCGTCGTCGCCGTGCTGCCCGGCGGGTACGCCGGCCTTGACGGTGGAGAGATCGACGTGCGCGGCCTTGGCGGCCGGGTCGTTGAGAGCGTAGGCGGCGGGGGCCGCGCAGACGGCGAACGCCGTCAGGGTGCCGCAGACAGCGGTACGGATTGTTTTCACGGGTTGTACCTCCTTGGTCCGAGGTTCACCCGCCGCCTCCACAGGGGCATCCGCAGAGTAGCCGTATTGCTCCATTCGGTAGCCAATTCGCTTCGGCTTCAGCGAATCCGCAGCTCAGAGGGGGTATGGAGTGCCAGTCGACCCTTCACCCGCACGGCCGCGCCGACGAGGCGCCAGGGCGGGGGCAGGCGGTCGGCGGGGTGGCGGCGGCGACTCGATAAATGCCCCAAATTGCGATAACGCCCGGATCGGGCCTGGGCAAGGCGACAAGATCTGGCCCCGAGTTCTAGTGGATGCGTCGCTTCCGCGCACTCGTGATCCTCCCCGAGGATCGTGGGGCATCCGGAAGCACTCAGTCCGCTTCGTCGCCTCTGTACTCCGATGAGGACTCATGTTGGCCCCACTCGACCCCCATGCCGCTCCTTCTTCGTGGAGATCCGGTGAAGGTTCCGCCTTCGGTGCGCCTCGAGGGCGAGGTGCCGTGGGCGAGAACACGTGGCGGTACGCCCGGCAGGAGTCATGGCGCTCGGCGGACGGGGGAGCGCTGTCCCCTTGAGATTCCGGATCGGTCGTGCCAGCAGCACACCCGCGCACCTGCCTCCAGAGGAACCGGTACCCGTCCAGGCCGCCCAGGCCGTACGGGCGGCCGGAGAGCCGGAGGTCGTCGAACCGCCCCTGTCGGACCACGAGATAGGCCTCATCAGGGCGTCCCTGGCGGTGGTCGAGCCGCTCGCGGGGGAACTGACGGTCTACTTCTACGCGATCCTCTTCGCCCGCTACCCCGAAGTCCGTCCGATGTTCCCGCACGGGATGGACGCCCAGCGCGACCGCCTGCTGCGCTCGCTGTTGCGCATCGTGGACCTGGTCGACGACCCCGAGAACCTCGTCCGCTTCTGCGGACACCTGGGCCGTGACCACCGCAAGTTCGGCACCCTCCCCGCGCACTTCCCGGCCGTGGGCGAGTGCCTGCTCGCCTCGCTGGCCCGGTACGCCGGCCCCGCGTGGACCCGGGAGATCGCCGCCGCCTGGACGAAGGCGTACGGCACGGTCGCCCAGGTCATGATCAGCGCGGCCGAGGAGGACGAGGCGGTACGGCCCGCCGTGTGGCCCGCCACGGTCGTGCACCGCGTCCCGCGCGGTAACGGCATCGTCGAGATCACCGTGAGTCCCCACACCCCGTACGCGTACGCCGCCGGCCAGTACGTGAGCGTCGAAACCCCCTGGTGGCCGAAGCGGTGGCGCTACTACTCCGTCGCCAACGCGCCGCGCGAGGACGGCACCCTCACCTTTCACGTGCGCGCCGTGCCCGGCGGCTCGGTCAGCGAAGCGCTGGTGCACCGGGCGGCCGTGGGCGACGTGATCCGGCTGGGGCCCCCGATGGGCGACATGGTCCTGGACGCCGCCGACCACAGCGACCTGCTCTTCGTGGCCGGCGGCACCGGCCTCGCCCCGATCCGCGCACTCATCGAAGAGGTCGCCCGCCGCGGGGGGCGCCATCAGGTGGAACTCTTCATCGGCGCCCGGACCGGGGCCGAGCTGTACGGGGTCGACGAGATGCTCAGGATGGCCCAGAGGCACCACTGGCTGACCATCAGGGCCGCGGTCTCCCACGAGTACATCCCCGGAATCCGTGGATCCCTGCCGGAGGTACTGGCGGAGTACGGGCCGTGGTACGAGCACGACGTCTTTCTCAGCGGCCCCGTCCACATGATCGCCACGGCCAGAGAGACGCTCGCCCTCCAGGGCACCCCGCCCGGCCGCATCCATCACGACCCGTTCGAGACGCCCGTCCTGTCGACGCCCTGAGCCGCCTTGCGAACCACACCCGCGAGCCGCCCCGTGGCCGTCCCTCCGAGCCGTATCCCTGAGCCGTCCAGCGATTCGCATCCCCTGTCCGCCCTGCCAGGAGCCCCCTCCGTGACCTTGCCTTCGCCGCCTTTCGGATCAGCGGGCGAACACCATCTGCAGCAGCAACTCGGCACCGCCGACCGCGCCGCCCGGTTCTACGACCAGCAGGTGCGTCGCCACCTCACGCCCGAAATGCGGGAGTTCATCGGCCGCCAGGCCATGGTCTTCCTGGCCACCGCCGACTCTCGTGGCGAGTGCGACGCCAGCTTTCGGGCCGGGCCGCCGGGATTCGTCCACGTCATCGACGACCAGACGCTCGCCTACCCCGAATTCCGCGGCAACGGCGTGATGGCGAGCGCCGGCAACATGGTCGAGAACCCGCACCTCGGCATGCTCTTCGTGGACTTCACCCACCATCACGTGGGCCTGCACGTCAACGGCGTGGCCCATGTCTACCGCGACAGCGACCTGCGCCGCCTCCACCCCGGCCTCCCCACCGACGTCGCACCCGGGCGCAGTCCGGAGGTGTGGGTCCGTATCGCCGTCGAGGAGGCCTACATCCACTGCTCCAAGCACATACCCCACCTGGAACCGGCCCCCGCCCCGCCGGCCGCGAAGCGGGCCGCCCCCAGGACTCGGACTACTTCACCAAGCCCCGTACGGAACACTGGCCGAGCCTTCCGTGAACGTGAACAGGGGGGGGGGCGGCGCGGCGCCGTCCTCATCAGTGCCCGGCGCGTCCTTCCCCGGTGGGTTCCGCGGCGCCCTGGTTCTCCTCGTGCAGCCGGTGCGCCAGCAGCGAGTGGGCCATGGCACCTCCCGCGCTGACCGCCGAGGCGACGAAGGCGACCTCCGTCATCTCCTGGCGGGTCGCACCGGCCTCGGCGGCGCCACGGGTGTGGGTGTCGATGCAGTAGGCGCAGCGGGTCGACGTGGCGACAGCCAGCGCGATCAGCTCGCGGTACTTGAGCGGCACCGCCCCGCCCTCGCGGAAGACGGCCGCGTGGAAGTTCAGGAAGGCGTTCGCCTCGGTCTTCGCCAGCTCCCGGACAGCGGGAATACGGTGCAGGTCAGAGGGTTGTTGGTAGCTCATGAAGCGATGGAATCAGGAGGCCCGCGACCCGGTCCAAGACCGTTTCGGTCGCCCTGCCAACGCGTTCGATATCGTCTTGGGCGTGGACATGCGCAGGCTTCAGTACTTCGTCGCGGTAGCGGAGGAGGGCAACGTGGGCAGGGCCGCCCGTCGGCTGCTCATGTCCCAGCCGCCCCTCAGCCAGCGCATCCGCGAACTCGAGGCGGACCTCGGCTGCGCACTGTTCGTCCGTACTCCGCACGGCATGACGCTCACCCCGCCGGGCGAGGTGCTGCTGACGGAGGCGCGCCGGCTGCTCGAGGGCGTCGAGCGCGCCCGCGACCTGGTGCGCCGGGCAGCCGGCCGGCGAGTGCTGCGCGTGGGCGTCGTCGGCCCCGGCGAGGCGGCGCTGTCGGCCACCATGGCCCGCACCTTCGCACAACAGCATGAAGACGTGGAAGTCAGCCTGATACAGGGCGACCTGAGCGACCCGACCGTCGGCCTGGCGGCCCAGAACGTGGACGCGGCGATCACCTTCACCCCCTTCACCCGGACCGGCCTGGCCACACGCACCGTCCGACAGGACCGGTGCTACGTCGCCGTACCGTCCGCCGGCCCCCTGGCCGCCGCCCCCACCCTCTCCCGCGCCGACCTGCGCGGCCACCTCTCCATCCGCCTGGCCGACGACACCGACCCCCTCTTCCGCGCGCACTGGCAGCCCGACGCATCGTCGGAGGGCCCGGTGGTCCGCTCGCTGGACGAGTGCCTGCACGCCGTCCTGTGGCGCAAGGCCGTGGCACTGGTCCCCGAACAGGTAGTACGCGGCCACCGGATCGAGGGCATCACCTACGTCCCCGTCAGCGACCTCCCCCCGGTCGACCTCGTCCTCGCCTGGCGCCGCTCCGACCGCAACCCCCTCGTAGCCCACTACGTCGAAGCCTTCTGCGCGGCGGTCCGGTCGCGGCCCGGGACCTGAAGGAACTCACCCGATTGCGCGGCGGGCTTGTGCGGGGATTCGGCACCGTTCTCCTGAGCCGTGACAGTGACCGCTGTGGCGACAACTTGCGGTGGGATACGCAGGTGACCGAGGAATACGGAACACTCTGGTCGATCCGACGGACCTCGACGCCTTCCTGACACACAACGCGGGCCGACACCTCCTGCCCGAAGCCCCGCCCACGTGATCGAGCAGAGTCTCACTGTCGGCCGGTGGTCCACATGGGGCCGGGATCGCGAACTCCGAAGGCCCTCACCGATTGAGCCGGACTCCCGGCTCGATCTGCGTCCGCAGCCCCTACCCTGAACGGGTGCTGTCTTCCGCTGCGACGGCCGTTCCCACCCCGGCCGCAGCTTGCGGGCCGCCGTGCATGCGCCCTCTCCCTGGCCCCCCGGCCGCTAGCGGACGAAGGAGTACACCAGCACAACCAACACCAGGAGGCCCAGCCACAGCGGGACACCAGTCTTCGTGAATCGTCCCGGTTGTCCCTGGGTTGTGGCCGTCGACGCTCGGCAATGCCGGACCCCCCACGAGCTCGTAGCAGGATCTTGGTCAGCGTTGCTGGTCGAGCGTGACTCGTACGACGATTCGGCCGTTCGTGAGGGTGTGAGTACCAGGCCGTGGATCGTGGACGACGACTTGTGGGCGCTGATTGAGCCGGTCCTGCCGCCGCGGCCGAAGCGTTCGCCGGGTCCGCGCCCGGTGGATGACCGGCGGTGTCTGCAGGGCATCCTCTACGTGCTGCACTGCAACATCACCTGGCAGCAGCTTCCGTTGGAGCTGGGCTTCGGCTCCGGCCAGACCTGCTGGCGCCGGCTCGGACGCCGGCACGAGGCCGGCGTCTTCGACACACTGCACCGCCTGCTGCTGGCCGAGCTGAACGCGGCCGGAGAGCTGGACTGGACGCGTGTGTGCGTGGATGCCTCCCATCTGCGCGCGAAAATGAGGGCGAGGCGACGGGCCCCTCGCCGGTCGACCGCCGCAAGACCGGCAGCAAGCACCACGTGATCTGTGACGGCAACGACACCCCGTTCAAAGTGATCACCACGCCGCCAACGTCAACGACGTCACCCAGAACGACGGCGAATCACACTCCACGGGGCGATCCCACAGCTACGGCGGAGGTGATAGCGAGACGGGGGGATGGTCGACTAGTTGGCAAAATTCCGTCAACAGTTCGATTGGTAATTCTGTGACGCGCGGCGAGACAGTATCCCGGGTCTATGAATTCACGGTCGAGCCGACACAAATCCAATCGCTGCCGCCCACCGGACTCATTTTGATCGAGACGAGTCCGCAAAGCCGCCGCGTCGTGTTCGGCGACTGCAACCCTGCCATCACCCTCCTACCGCACGTGGCCGACGCCCCACGGCTACCCGAGTAGGGAGGCGATCGCTGTGACAGACTGCGGTGAGCCCGGCGCCTCTTCCAGCAAGGCATCGATGATCTTAGAGGGCTTCCGGTTTCACCGGCTGCTGGACATCCCCCGGCAGGCTCCCGAAGACCAAGGGCCGGACCGTACGCCGGCGGAGTTGTTCGCCGCACTCACCGCCGCACGGGCCGAGTTCAACGATCGTCCAGGGGCGGCACTGGCAGTGGTGTGGCATCGGGCCCCCGGCAGCCAGCAGCTCGATGTCCTGGTGGGAGGACGTCCCTTCGTACCGTTCGCAAGAGACCACGGCCAAGCTACCGGCACTCGCGGCTACCCCCTGCTCTACCCGCCAGGTGCGGTGGCCGTGCCCGCCCATGTCCCCGACTTGGCCAGCTTCACATCCTGGGCCCGCTGCCGGGGACAGGCCGATCCTTTGTGGACGCCGGCGGCGGACCGGCCGAAAGTCATGCGCGGCGGCTTCGATGACCACGTCGGCCACATGCGTGACCCGTTCGCCTGGATGGTGCTCGCGGAACCGCTCAGCGATGAGGCGCTGGAGAGGGAGCGCGTGGCCCTGACCGGGAGAATCCCGGGGCTCAGGCAGCGGGAGAACTCCGAACTGGACCGTGTCGCCCTCGAACGCGCCCAGGCCCGGTACCGGGAGCTGTCCAGGGCCCGCCCCAGCGGGATGTGGAACATCCACGTCCTGGTCGGCTCACCCGACGCGCCCACCACCCGCCGAGCGGCCGCACTCCTGTGCAGCTCCGCCGACCTGGACGAGCACCCCTACACCCTCATACCCGGACCGCCGGTCGGAGATCTGGCACAGGCATGGCACGCAGCAACAACCCCGGCCAGCGAACCAGCCTCCCCCTTCCCTGCGAGCACCGAGCTGCTGGCCGCGCTGGCTCGTCCACCGCGCAAGGAACTCCCCGGCGTCCGTCACGTCGAGCGCGCCGACTTCGATGTCACCCCCGAATCAACCGGAGACATTGTGCTCGGCTCGGTTCTTGACGAAGCCGACCAGCCGATCAGTGCCCTGGGAATCACCACGGACACCCTCAACCGGCATGCCTTCGTCACAGGCGCTACCGGCTCCGGAAAATCACAGACCGTACGGCACCTGTTGGAGTCCCTGCACGACATCGAGGTCCCTTGGCTGGTCATCGAGCCGGCCAAGGTCGAATACGCGAACATGGCAGGCCGACTGGCCGACCGCGCAGAAGTCACAGTGATCCGCCCCGGCGCCCCCGATGGTGTCCCCGTGGGCCTGAATCCGCTCGAACCGGAGCCCGGGTTCCCGCTGCAGACCCACCTCGACCTCGTCCGAGCCCTCTTCCTGGCCGCTTTCGAGGCCACGGACCCGTTTCCCCAGGTCCTCAGCCAGGCACTGACCAGGTGTTATCAGGAGATGGGCTGGAACCTGGCGTTGGGCACCCGCCGAGGCGTGCCAAGGGCACCGCGCTATCCCGGTCTGGCGGACGTGCAGAAAGCCGCCTTGGAGGTCGTGGACAACATCGGATACGGCAAGGAGGTCGCCGACAACGTACGCGGCTTCATCGACGTACGACTCGGATCGCTCAGGATGGGCACCCCCGGATGGTTCTTCGAAGCCCACCACCCCATCGACATGAGCAGCCTCCTGGACCGAAACGTAGTGCTGGAGATCGAAGACATCGGCAACGACCAGGACAAAGCGTTCTTCATCGGAGCCGTACTGATCCGCATCTACGAACACCTGCGAGTCCACCGCACCGACACCACCGGAGGCGGCGGGCTGCGTCATGTCACAGTGATCGAGGAGGCGCACCGGCTGCTCAAGAATGTCTCGCCGGGCAGCCCGGCCGCCCACGCAGTGGAACTCTTCGCCTCGCTGCTCGCCGAGATCCGCGCCTACGGCGAAGGCATCGTGGTCGCCGAGCAGATCCCGTCGAAGATCCTGCCAGACGTCGTCAAAAACACCGCACTGAAAATCGTCCACCGCCTCCCGGCAGCCGACGACCGCGAGGCCGTCGGCGCAACGATGAACCTCACCCCCCAGCAGTCCCGGCACATCGTCGCCCTCCCCCCAGGCCGCGCGGCCGCCTTCGCGGACGGTATGGACCGCCCCCTGCGTATCGCTGTACCGCTGGGACTGGCCCGCGAGAGCACAACACAAGCCACCCGATCCGTTCCCACCCTGACGAACCCGCACTCCGCACCGGGACATCTGGAGCGGCTCCGACCCCATACACTCCGCGAGATCAGCCTGGGCAAAGATCTGGCAGAGGACCCAGCCCTCACCCTCTGGATCGAACTGCTGACGATCGCGCATATTTGCGGCTTGCCCTCTCCGCGGCCCCACGCATCCTGGTTCGAAGAACTGCGGAACCGAGCGAACGAACGGATCCTTGAGTGCGCCATTGCTGCGCGCATCAACGCAGCCGTCGACGACCGGTCGGCAGGGCTATCGGACTTCTATCCACCGGAGAATCTCCTGGAGCACCTGACAGCCTCAGCGATGCGTGTCCTGGCCGGAGGCAGCGCCTGCTCACGCGGTGAAGTCGAGTGGCAGGCAGGCACCTGGCGCTGGGCAGACGTATACCGAGCACTCAAGGCGGCCGACACGTCGAGCGAAGCCCCCCACCCTGACACGACCGCATGGGCCGCCCGCGGGCTGCAGTTGCCGGGCCGCACAGTCGCAGAACAACTGGAAGCCTGGAAGGCACACCCTGACACCTGGCGCCCCTCAGAGACCACGGTGCGCGGCGTATCCATGGCCTGGAGCCAAGCGTGTGATGCCCTGCACAACGCGAGAGAGTCCCAAGAGCGGCTGAAGAAGGCAGCTTCCTTCCTCCAAGCGCCCTGGTGGCCACTGAAGTCGTTTGTACGGGCGGTAGCCACAACAGGCGGGGGGAGGACATGAGCGCGGACGGCCCCGCAAGGCCGGTTGAGCAGGAGATCCCGAGGGCACCCGACAACGGCTCCTCCCAGGGCGACGACGGACCCGACCACACCGCAATGGAGGATATTGATGCCACGGACTCCTTCCGTGGTGACGTCGAAGGCGACAGAGACAGCGACAGCGCGTCGCACGGCCCGGAAATGCCGGTCAATGAAGACGGAGAGACGGAGAAGCCGAAGGGGGAGGCCGACGGCGACGATGCGTCGGCGGAGCCGATCGACAGCGAGTATCCAGACCATGATGAAGCGGGGCACGTGGCGGCAGGGGATATGGATGCCTTAGGTGACGCTGATGATGACGCTCGCGACGGTGATGTGTGGGACCGTCCGCTGACATCAGAGGACCTGCTGTCCGCCCCTGCAGACGATGGATCCGCCATCGGGGGAGACCTGGATGAACAGGGCAGCCCTGGCAAGCCGTCTGTTGAAACCGCGGTTGCCGGTGAAGGGGCCTCTCCGCCGGAGACTGCGGGTGATGAGGAGCCGGCCGCGCAGGAAGAGGCGAGGGATACGACCCCTCGTGAGGAACCCGCAGAACATCCGGGGCCGGATGATGGCTTCGCAGATGTACGAGGCAGGGACGACTCTGCTGAAGATCCGCGGCCAGAGAAGACCCCCACCGCTGGCGAGCAGGAAGCACCTGGCGAGGCTCTTGAGGGACAGGGGGATTCTGCGGACACGTCCAGAAAGGCCGGGGAGCAAGCCGAACCCCCGCCATTGACACGGGTGGGCATCGCGACGACCTGACCGGCGGCCACGGTACAGGAGAGTACGAAGACCACACCGGCGATCATTCCGGTGCCCAGAAGGACGACGGCGAGGCAGAGGATGCGAACGAGCCTGACGCATCGTCGGAGGAGGACGGCGAGGCCGGCGATCCGAAGTCGGGGGATCAGTCGGAGAACCCGCTGGCCGACGTGGCGGAGGCCCTCGGCGAGCGGCATCCCGAGGTGGCTTCGGTGATCACCAAGCTCGGTGCGGACGATGCGAACAGGCTGAACGTGATCGAGAACCTGAAGGACCCTGAGGCCGGGGGCGAACGGACCCTGGAGATCATTCAGGAGCTCGCCGTGGGGGAGACCCTGGAGGGACGCTCCTTGGAGGAGTACAGGTCCGAGAACCCCGGGCGCGGCCCCCTGTTCGAGCCCGTGGAGCATGAGGTGAACCACGCTCCCGACGGGACGTTCCGCAAGAACGCTTACGTCGAGCAGACCAAGGTGGACGACCCGGTGCGAGCCCTTGGAGCCGCCATCGAGGACAGCGACCGCGCCGCCCTGGACGACTACGGCATGAGGCTGCAGAACGAGGTGGAGCCAGCCGTCTACGAAGACGTGACGAGTCTCCTTGAGGAGGCTGGCGACGCCGACGACGCCGAATTGAGCATCCGTACGAAATCCGCAGACGGCCTGGTCGACAAAGTGAAACGAATGACAGAGGGGAGCGAGGGCCGAAAAGCCCGCCCGGATTACGAGATCGGGGACGTCATCGATGCCGTGGGTGCAAGAATTACCGTCGATAATACCGCCCGGCTCGAAGCCGTTCTCGAAAAGGCCAAGGAGTACTTCGGTACCGGCGAGGGCGGGCGCCTGCTGGAGGTCGAGAACATGTACGCCGAGCCCAAGAGCGGCAATCCGAGCTACCGCGTCATTCCCATGGTCGCAGCCATCGAGGTCGGCGGAAAGCCGTACACGTACGAACTTCAGCTCACGACCAAGCGGGCTTCCGTGGCCGCTGACCTTGAGCACAACACCGTGTACAAGCCGCATATCGAAACGACTTCGAAGGAACGCGATGTGATGCGTAAAATGCAGGCAGAAGCAGCGGCGTTGGATCAGGAAGAAACTCGCAGGAGGTACCCGTGACAGATGAGGCAGGCCCGAAGTTCGTCATGATCTCGACGTTCCGCAGAAGGACTGCGGACGGATTCATGCTCGCGGCTTTCGTCATCGACGAGAGGGAGTGCGAGTCTCCTGCGGAAATGAAGTCGATCAGGAACGAAGCTCTCACCGAGATCCAGCGCCGACGCATCGTCGGAGAGTTCGAGACCCGCAGGGCGAAGGCCGACGAGCTGCCCTCGACCCTGCCTCGGTGGGCGGAATACAAGAGGCAGCTGGAAGCTGCGGATCAGGAGTCGTCTTGACCCATCGGGTGTTCGGCGCGTGGCACGACTGGGACACCGCCCGCCGGCAGTTGGCGGTGCTCGCTCCAGAGGTTTCGGCGCAGCGCCTCGGGGAGGCCGTCGCGTTCGCCGAAGAGGCCCATGGGGATCAGAAGAGGCCCGCCGGTGAGCCGTACGTGGAGCACCTCCTGGAGGTGGTGGAGATCCTCGTCTCGGGCGCGGGTTTCCGCGACGAGGACCTGCTGGTCGCGGCCATACTCCACGACGTCGTGGAGGACACCGACCGCACGGCCGGGGAGGTCAGTGAGCGGTTCGGCCCCCGGGTCGAGGAACTGGTGGGCTGGGTGACGAAGCCGCACCCCGAGGCCCACGAGGATCCTGCGGAGGTGCGTGACCGCTACCTTCTGAGCCTGCGTTCCGCCCCGCCGGAGGTCCTGCTGCTCAAGCTGGCGGACCGGTTCAGCAACGTGCAGCGGCTCGACACGCACCCGCGGCCCGAGAAGCGGCGTTCCTACTACCGCGAGACGTGCCGCCACCTGGTACCCCTCACCGCGGGGGTCCCGTGGTTCGAGGCGGCCTTCGAGGAGTGGCGGGAGTTCTACCGCCACCTGGAGGACGGGGCGCCCGCGGCGACGGCCTGACCCCGCCGTCGGCGCGGATGCCACTGGCGGGCCCGCAGCCATGCACGCTGCTCCGCCCGGGCACTGGCCATGAGGGTCGTCACCGCGGCGTCCGACCCGGCGCAGCGGCGGCTGTGCTTCTCGTGTGCCGGCGACTTCACCGACACCGAGTTCACCGGCCTGCCTCCGACCTGCTCCGCCGCAGGTCGGAGGCCCTACCCATCACCCCTAGAAGAACCCCCAGCTTCTTCGCCGAGTAGCTCACCAGCAGGTTCTTCGTCTACTCGGGGTGCTGACTTGTCACCTGTCTGACCTGCGGAGGGGTTACTGATAGAGGCACACCGTCGATGCTGGCCCGCACATGGTCCGAATCACGAATCATCCAGCGCATTGAGCAATGTTTCAGTCGCCATGCAACGGGAGTTGCGAGTAGTCGGGTTGTGAACTGCGGTAACCGTCCCGAGCTCAGCTCGGGACGGGCCGACAACGGTAGGTCGCACGCGTCTGTAGACACGACCCGATTTGCTTGCAGAAGTCCTACAGGCAGGGCCTCCGGCAGACGAGTATGCCGCCCAGGCAGGTGACACGAAACCCGCCCTCTGCCTGAATGACTTCATTGACCCGCTCTCGCGCGCGCTCGATCGTCTTCCGAAACGGAACGCCCATCTTGTCCGCCCAGGCTTCGTACGAGGCCAAGTGGGCGACGACCGGTTCAGCATCAGTCACCTCGATCACCCCCGGAAGGGGGATCGTACGGATGTCGGCGAAGACCGCGCCGAGGATCGCCGGGGCGTCCTCCAGGGTGAATCGGGCGGACAATTGCACTCGGGCCGGCCCCTCCGGAATGCCCAGCACATCGCCTGCGGCCTGGCGCCAGAGGTGCTCCAGTTCCCGCTTGTCGGTCTGGCTGTTGGTGGAGACGATCGCGATGCCGTCGGGCGCCAGGACGCGACCCAGCTCCCACACGGCCTGGTCCTGGTCCTCGACGTGGTACAGCATGTGCAGCGCAAGGACCGCGCCGAGGGCTCCATCTGCGATGGGCAGCTGTTGCACGTCCGCGACGACGGCTCCGGGGATGGTGCCGAGAATGCCGTGAGAGACGTCCATGGGGAGCACGGTCAGGTCGGGACGGTCCTCCCGCACCCGGGCGACGAACTTCCCGTTGCCGCAGCCCACATCCGCGACCGCGCCGCGTATGTCGGTCAGTTCGTTCACGACGATGCCCGGAAGATCGTGGCGCGGGGTCTGCCACTGATAGAGAGACTGGCGAGCGGCCAGGTGCTGACCCGTGCCATACGCCTTGGTGGAGAGGAGGCTGCGGTCGGTGACCAAATGATCAGGCGTGGGCTGGGCGGTCATCGTGGCTCCGTGGGGTTGCTGGCGAGATCGGGCCGGCGGGTCACCTCGTGGATGTGTGCGCGGAGGTCGACTGCCGACTGTGCGTCACGGTACGGCTCGCTGCCGAGGAGCGCGGCCAGATTGCGCAGCCTGATGGTGATGCTTGCCGTGTATGCCTCGGCAGCGAAAACCTGCGAGAGCTTCACGCCGGCTCCTTCGACCTCGCCGCTCGCGAGGTAGGCCGTGGCCAGGTCCAGATGCGCGGCCTGTAGATCGCCAGGGGATCGGTCTTCTTCCGGACCGGCCTGGTACAGCTCTACGGCGTGGTTGGAAGCGGTGATGGCCTGCTGGATCTGCTCGTTTCCCCCAACGGCCAGCAGGGTGGTACCGGTGTAGGCCCACTGCTTGGCCTCGGGAAACGAGAAGACCCCGGACAGCTCGTCGGGTCCCGCAGTGCTCCGTGCCTCATGGGCCAGAGCGAGGGTTCGCAGCGCGCCGCGGTTGTCTCCATCGGCTGCGCGGGCACGTGCCTCCAAGCTCAGCAGCCGGGCCTTGATCGTTCCTGTGCCGGGGCCTCGGTCTTCGTCATGCCCGGCCTGCGCAAGCTCTGCTGCCCGCCGGTAGTCCCCCGCCCAGTAGGCGGCCAGTGACTGGAACGACCGCGCCCAGGCCCGTAGCTCCAAGTGCCCAACGACCTCCGCGCACTGCACCACGGTCCGGACATGGGTGGAAGCGGCGGAGCGGTCACCGAGGTCGAGCGACACATGCGCCGCAAGACCGCACAGCCAGCCTGCGACCACGTACAGATGACGAGTCTGGCCGGGATGCTGGCGGCCCTCCAGCAATCGGAACACCTCCGCCCGAACGGTGCGGATCTCCGGGACCAGGAGAGGCAGAGGCCGGCTGACATAGTCCCGAGCGAGTCGCTCAACGTCAGCGTCGAACTGCTCCAGTACGAGGGAGTTGACGTTGGTCTCCGCTGCGTACCGGGCCAGCCGGGCAGACAGCTCCGTATCGGCGGCCAGGGATCGGACATCGTCTGTCGGAGCCTTTGGGGTGGGCTTTCCTCCTTGTGCGGCGGACCCCTTCGGGTAGAGGCCCAGTTCCACCTCGCTGGCTACCTGAAACACCGCGCACAGGGCTGCCCTGTAGTCGCCGGAAGGCCAGGTGATGGCTCCACGCTCAAGGCGGGAGATCCAGTTTGCATCGAGCTCCGGATCGCGTCCGGTGACGGCCTGGACCTGGGCGCACACGCGTTCCGCGGCCTGCTCCTGAGTCCACCGACGAGCGCGTCTGTGCTTGCGAAGAGCCTCGTTCGCCATCATCCCGCCGTCCACTGGTCGAGTTGGGCGCCGAAAGCGTAGCCGGGTTCTGCCTTCTGAGTGCCTACAACCTGCCTAGCGGAATGCCCTGTTCGGGGTCTGGCCAGCGGCGTTGACTGGTCACAGCCGCTCGGAGGGGCGGCCCAGCAGTGCAGTGCCCGACCCAGACCAAGGAGAGGTGCCGTGTCTCCTCAGAGCCGTAATCGTCAGCGTCAGACCATTCCCGGCTGGGTCAGCGAAGGCACCCTCATTCACGACCCGCTCAAACGCCGGACCGGCGTCGTGCAGTTCATCGGAGAGTTCGAGGACCCGAAGACCCGCGTGGTCATCCAGAACGCGGTCTTCGCCCGGCCCGAGGGCGGTGGGGTGGAGTGGGTGGTCGAGGACCCCTCCAGTCTGGAGCGCGGCTGAACGAGCGCGCCCCGTTGGGCCGGCGCCAACAGCTCGCCGTTCTTCTCCACGTCGCTGCTGTCAGCGTCTTGGTGGTCGCCTTGGCCCTCGCCGGCAACCCCAGCCGCTGACCCACTGATCTCCACCCCGCATTTCCCGAGTACGTCCCGGGGCGGTTGCACCACCCGCAAGACCCCCGGCCGGAACCCCGGTGGGACCCAGCAAGGTCAGGAAGGAGTACGTGATGAACGAGAACGCTCCCACCGAGCAGAACAGCGGTCTGCTGATCGGTGTCCGCCGCATCACCGCGGCCCGCTCGCGTGCCGAGGAAGCCTCGGACAACACCGGCGGCAAGTCGGACATGAACGACACCTGATCGACCGAGGAGACCCACGGTGATCGAATCCGCATCGTGGGCGGAGCGTCTGGGCGGGGACACGTTCCTCGCCCAGATGTGCTTCCGCGCCCACAAAGTGATCCGTTCCAACGGCATCACCTTCTCCGCGCCGCTGACCTGGGACGACCTCAACGAGATCGTGGCCGCTCACCGGCTCGAACCGCCTCGGATGCGGCTCTCCCGCGACGGGGGAGCCGTCCCTGCCGCGGCGTACTCGATCCTCCGCACGAACCGTCGTGGGGTGTCCTGGTACCAGCCCCAGCCCGCCGAGTTCCACGCCCGGCTCGCCGAAGGCGCGTCCCTCGTCATCGACGCGATCGACCAGATCCACCCGCCCGTCCGGGAAGCCGCCGCCGGCCTCGAACGGTTCTTCCGCACTCCCGTCCAGGTCAACGCGTACGCCTCATGGACCGCTGAGGAAGGCTTCGGCACCCACTGGGACGACCACGACGTGGTGGTCCTCCAGCTCGAAGGCTCCAAGCGGTGGAAGATCTACGGCCCCACCCGCCAGGCCCCTGCCTGGCGCGACGTCGAAGTGCCCGAGGCGCCGACGGGCGAGCCGATCACGGACATCGTCCTGACGCCCGGCGACATGCTCTACCTGCCGCGCGGCTGGTGGCACGCCGTGAGCGCCGACCAGGGTACCGCCTCGCTCCACCTCACCTTCGGACTCGCCGCACAGACCGGCGCCGAGTTCCTCGGCTGGCTGTGTGACGACCTTCGGGCCAGCACGACCGTCCGCGCCGACGTGCCCCGCTTCGGCACACCTGAGGAGCGGAGGGACTACCTGGCCGCCGTACGGAAGGAGGTGCTGGCCGCCCTGGAGGACCCGAGGGTTCTCGAACGCTGGGACAGGTCGCTGGACACCACCCACCCGGGTCTTCCGCGCTTGTCCCTGCCCTACCTCACCGCCGTTCCGCCCCAGCCGGGGATCACCGTCCAGCTCACCGCTCCCCGCGCTCGCATCGACCAGGACGACGACGCGGTGACGTTCTCCGGCGCCGGGAACGAATGGACCTTCGCCCTACCCGTCGCCCCGGCGCTCCGCCTCCTGGCCGACGGGAAGCCGATCACGCTCGAGGTACTGGCCGTCGAATCCGGCCTCAGCGTCGGGCAGACGGCCGAAGTCGTCACCGCCCTGGTCATGGGGCAAGCCGTCGCCGTCGTCGGGGGCTCCAGGTGACCGCTGCCCTCGGACTGGGGACGTACCGGGTGCGCGCTGTCGAGCAGGCGGCGCGCACCGCGTGCGCCGACGGATTGGTGTGGATCGACACCGCCCCCAACTACAAGGACGCCCACCAGCTGCTCGGACCCGTCATCTCCCATCACCCGCGCGCCATGGTCGCAACGAAGACGGGGTTCTTCAGCAAGGCTGAGGGCGAGGCCGCAGTACAGGCCGGACTCCTCACCCCGCAGCAGGTAACCGCCGGCCACACCCTCGGTCCTGCCTTCACCCGCTGGCAGACGGACCGCTCCCTTGCCGCACTCGGCCGCGCCGACCTCGTGTTCGTCCACAACCCCGAGCACTCCCACCTCGACCGCGCCGCACTCCACGAGCGGCTGCGTGCCTTGTTCGCCGTCCTGGAGGAGTTCGCCACCGCAGGCAGGATCGGCGGATACGGCGTGGCCACCTGGTCGGGATTCCAGCACGGTGCCTTCACCGTCCCCGAACTTCTGGGCCTGGCGAAGGAAGCCGCCGGATCGGGTGAACATCACCTGCGAGCCGTCCAGCAACCAGTCAGCCTCGTCATGGCCCGGCCGATCGCCCTCGCTCTCGACGGTCGGGGCCCCCTGGTCCAGGCCCGTGCCGCGGGCCTGATCACCTTTGGCTCCTCGCCCCTGCACGGCGGCGAACTCCCGGCCCTCACCACGCCCGAACTCGCCGGATTCATGCGCCCTGGGGCCTCGCCGGCCGCCGCCTGCCTCCTCGCTGCGGCCTCCTGCCCGAGCCTGGACGTGGTACTGCTATCCGCAAGCACTGGACAGCACTGGGACGCCGCGAAGGACGCCATCGCCTCCCCGCTCGACCCGGGCCAGCTCAGGAAGGTCACCGATGTACTCGCCCAAGGATGAGACCACCAGGGCACGCATGGAGGACGCCTTGGCGCACGCCGCTGGAAGGCTGTCCACCACGACGACCGGGACACCGGCGTGGGGCTGGCTGGGCCGTACCATCGGCAGCCGCACCGAGGGCGGCCACTGGCTCCGCGTCCACTGCGGCGAGGCGTCCAAGACCCCTGCCCAACGGAACGAGGGCATTGCGCTCGCCGAGGAACGGGTGTCCGACAAGGTCTCCCGCCCGCACCTCCACGACCTTCACCGCTGGGACGGAGGGGAGTACGTCTTCGAGGCGGAGCTGATCGACTACATCGCCCAGCCGGTCATCTCTCCGGAGACGCCCGACCTCACCGAGGACCCAGGGCTGCCGGACTCCTGGTGGACGACCCTGCGGGAGAGCCTGGACGCCCTGAGCACCGCCGAACCGCCCCGCGAGACCATCCGTCAGTCCTGGGCAGACCGGGTCTTCCCCGAGTTCCTGGGCATCCCCGCGCCGGCCATCACCGAACGCATCACCGGCCACGCCGATCTCCAGTGGGCCAACCTCACCCACGACCCCCTCGTCATCCTGGACTGGGAACGCTGGGGCGCCGTCCCCGTAGGCTACGACCCGGCCATGCTCTACGTGAACAGCCTCCGCGTCCCCGCCGTAGCCGACCGCATCCGTGTCGAGTTCGCCCATATCCTCGACACCCCGGCCGGCCGGATCGGCGAACAGATCGCCCTCGCAGAAATGCTCCAGGCCGTCGGTCGCGGCTGGTACGTCGAGCTGGCCCCGATCCTGCGACAGCGCGCGGAGGAATTGACCGGCGTCCGCCCTCCGGCCTCGGCTCCAGCCAAGGCAACCGCCTGATCTCCCCTCCCGCCCAGGCCCCGGACGCCTGGCGAAGCGCCCCCTGTGGCCAGCGCCATGGGGGCTTCCCTTTTAGCCCTACTTCGGCATCGGCCAACTGGGCGCGTCCGTCGTTTCGACCGGAGCGTCGAGGCGATGTTTCTGGTCTGCATCAAGGGGCCTCAGACCCGCTCCGCCGCAGGTCGGAGGCCCTCCCAACTCCCCTAGAAGAACCCCAGCTTCTTCGCTGAGTAGCTCACCAACAAGTTATTCGTCTCCTGGTGGTACAGCAGTGGCACCCATGCCGACCGGGGGAAGCGGTAGTTGGTGCGGCCTTCTGGCGGGGCTGGTCCGGAAATGCTCCGGATCTTGGTGCGTGCGGTGCTCGGCGACAGCGGTGATCGGGTGGATGGGCGCGCCCTGTGGGAAGGTCGACACGCGACTGACCGAGGGGATCCCGCTCGGCCGGCTGCCGATCGGTCGCGCCATTACGGCCGTACCATGACCGCGCCCGCTCTGCACACCCGCCGTCCGCCAACCCCGGGAGACGGCGCGGCGCGTCGAAGGGGGAGCGGCCAGGGTCACTAGGCGTTGCTCCACCCGGCTGTGCTGGAATACGAGTCAAGCAGGTCGACCACGAAGACCAGGGTCGAGCCCGGCGGGATCAACGGCGAGGGCGACTGTTTGCCGTAGCCGAGACGCGGGGGAACGATGATCTCGCGCCGACCGCCGACCTTCATCCCCCTCACCCCCCGGTCCCAGCCCTTGATGACCCTGCCACTGCCCAGGGCGAACTTGAACGGCTGGCCCCGGTCCCAGGAGGCATCGAACTCCTTCCCGGACTCGAAGGTCACCCCGACATAGTGGACCCTGACCACCATGCCCGGCTTCACCTCGGCCCCGTCCCCGACGACCAGGTCCCGGATGGTCAGCTCGGTGGGAGCGTCACCCTCCGGAACCTCGACCTCGGGCTTCGTCGGTTCACTCATTGCAGCCTCATCACTCTCCGTCGAAAGCCCCGGCACGGACCAGCCGGACACGTGGGCACCCCATGCAGCAGATGGTCACGCTACCGAGAATGCCGATTCCCGGTGCACACCGAATCCAGCGGCCACACATGATGACTTTCGCATAGCCGATGAACGCGACCTCGCGCGCACGGGTCACGCAGCAATCGCCCGAACCGAAACAAGGCGCAGACGGCTGCCGGCGCACTGCGAGATGTCTTGATTCGCTCGGTCGACAGTCCGGCGTCATGGCTGAGCACCTTATGTCGACCGCGTCGTGGATCAGCCCAACAATGACCGTCCAGGCATGGCGACGGCGCGTGCCTCGAGACCGCGTTGGTTGCGCAAGGCTGACATTGGTCCGTGACTGGTCCGGAAGCCTTGATCAGGCGGATGGGCAAACTGGGTTGAAGCATCTCAAATAGGCTAAGCGGCATGCTTACGCCTTGCTGGGCTGTGGGAGGAAGCTCGGCTCTCAACTCCGCCGTTTGGCAGCTTCGTTGCTCGCTTGCAAGCCATTTCGTTTGGTGTGATCTTGCGGGATCGTGGTGGGGTGACGACGAAGCTTGTTGAGAGGTTGGTGCCGGACGGGTTGTGGGAGTTGTTCCAGCGGGTCGTGCCGCCTGCGCCGGTACGCCCGCAGGGCGGGGGCCGGCGGCGGCACGGCGACCGTGAAGTGCTGGCCGCGATCGTGTTCGTTGCCACGTCAGGATGCTCATGGCAGCAGCTTCCGCCCGGGTTCGGGCCCTCTGGAGTCACCGCCTTCCGGCGGTTCACCGAGTGGTCGCAGGCCCGGGTCTGGGCCAAGCTCCACCGTCTGGTCCTCGATGAGCTGGGTGCCCGGGGCGAGCTGGACTGGTCGCGGTGCGCGATCGACTCGGTCAGCGTCCGGGCCCTCAAAGGGGGCGGCTGACGGGACCGAATCCGACCGACCGGGGCAAGAAAGGGTCCAAGATTCACCTCATCGTCGACCGCAACGGCCTGCCACTCTCGATCGGCATCTCCGCGGCCAACACCCACGACAGCCAGGGCTTCGAGCCCCTCGTACGCGGCATACTGCCCATCCGCTCCCGCCGCGGACCCCGGCGACGCCGACCCGCGAAACTGCACGGTGACAAGGGCTACGACTACCCCCACCTGCGGCGATGGCTCCGATCCCGGGGCATCACGCCCCGCATCGCCCGCCGGGGAGTCGAGAACTCGGAGCGTCTCGGCGACGGCGGCTACTTCAACATCCGCGCGCTGCTCGTCGTGCTGCTTGCCATGGTTTTCCTGCTGGGCGGAGTGAAGGAGAGCGCCAGGGCCAACACGGTCATGGTTGTCGTGAAGATTGCGACGCTCGTGCTCTTCTGCACGGTGGCTCTGATGGGTGTCCGCGCGGGCAACTTCTCGCCCTTCATACCGCTGGGCGTGGCTGGTGTCAGCGCTGCTGGCCGACCTTGTTCTTCTCCTACGTCGGATTCGACGCTGCGTCGACAGCGGGGGAGGAAGCGCGAGACGCGAAGCGTGACATGCCGCGGGCCATCATGCTCTCGCTTGGCATCGTCACTATCCTGTACTGCCTCGTTGCGGCGGCGGTGGGTGCCATGCCGTGGCAGGGCTTCGAGGGTTCGGCGGCTGCACTCGCCAGCATCATGAAGGACGTCACCGGACAGAGCTCCTGGGCTGTGCTGCTGGCGGCGGGCGCTGTGGTGGCGATCGCGAGCGTGGTCCTGACGGTGTTGTACGGACAGACGAGGATCCTGTTCGCGATGTCGAGGGACGGCCTGGTGCCGGCTGTGTTCTCCAAAGTCTGTCCCCGTACGGGTGCTCTGCGGGCGAATACGGTGATCGTGTCTGTGTTCTGCGGTGTCCTGGCGGCGGCCGTGCCCCTGAAGCAGCTTGCGGATGCGACGAGCATTGGCACTCTGTTTGCCTTCGCGCTTGTCAACGTCGCGGAAATCGTTCTCCGACGCAGGCGTCCGGAAATTCCGCGCGCCTTCCGGGCTCCCCTGTTTCCGTTCGACCCTGCCGTTGGGTTCATCCTCTGTGTGCGGAGGATGGGTGATCTGGGTGCCGTGACATGGCAGGTTTTCGGGATCTGGGCGGCCGTCGGTCTGGCCATCTACTTCGGCTATGGCAGGCAGCGCTCCCGATTGGCTATGGCAGAGATGGGGTCGGCCAGCCATGCCCAGGGCGAATGAGATCGATGAGGCCATAGTGTGTGCCCCGTCTGCGGACGCCCGCCGGTCGTACGCCGATATCGGCGCGGAGGTAGGCCGTTCAGCGCCAGCCATCAAGCGCCGTGCGACAAGCTGTGCGAGGAGGGCGCGATCCTGGGCTTCACTATCTGTTTCGACCCGGTCTTGCTTGACTGGCGGACCGAGGGAATCATCGAGCTTTACTGCTGCCGCAACACGGCAATGGGAATGATTCAGTGCGCCTTATCGCACTACCCTGAGATAGTTCTGCTTCGACTATCACGGGTGAGGTGGATGCCCTGGTACAGGTCTCTGCTTCAGACGCGAGGCATTTTTATCAAGTGCTGAAGCTCATAGCGGCCGAGCCTTTCGTTGAGCGCACAAAATCGTCGCTTGCCCTATCCCTTCTGATCTGCAGAACGCGTCGGAACTCAATCCGCTGATAGACCGCTTCGCAGTGAGGTGTACTCCGCTCAGCTCACCTCTTTTATTGAATGAGAAACAACCTCTCGTGGTGGCCGGGAAACCCGGCCACTATTTTTTGCAGCCCAGTCGCCGCAAGGGTGGATTTCGCGCCAGCGGTGCACGTTTCAGCCATATCGTCTTTTGTGCTCGTAGTGTGCTTCACGTCACAGCTTCAAGATCATCTCGGGCTGTAAGGTTTCAATCGCCGCCCGCGCAATCAGTGGCGGATATTTCTTGGTCGGCATGTACGTGCCGTTGCTTAAGGATGAAAGTTGATCAGAACTAAGCTCATTATTACGGGCGCCGCTGTTGCTGTTGGCGCCACGATCTTTGCTGCTACGGCGGCTTCTGCCGATCCCGTAGCATCTGCCTCTCAGGACGAGACCACCGCAATTGCTTTCCGAGAGGTCTCGGCCGAACCGGAAAAGGTTGTTGACGGCGAGGCGGCGCCGGCTGGATGGGGGTCTTTCGCTGCAAAGGCTGCTGGCGCTTTCATCGGTAACGCGGCTTGGGAAGGTGCGAAGCAGGTTGACTGGGGCGCACCCGCGCGCAAGGCAGGAGACAACGTGAACTTCCGACGGGGCGGTGCTGCTGCTCATCAGGAGACCAGCGGAAATGGTTTGTCCCGCGCCTTCGACTGACAGCAGTACATGAACATTTCTGTGCGGCGGGCGCCTCGATCTGGCCCGCCGCACAGGCGTTACCCCGGAAGGCAAGTAGCAGTGGATAGTTCGGATTCCCAAAGAGCATCGATCGTACAGTGGAGCAGAGCCAAGCGATCGGCCTTTGTTGCAGCCGGGGCCATGATGGTCCTGGCCCTGGCTTTTCATTTCTCGATGACGGCTCTTTACAACACCCCCTTTAATCCGATCAAAGAGAAGTATGGTGAGGAAATCAACTCCTATATGTCCCCGCACTTTAGTCAGGACTGGCATCTCTTCGCCCCGAATCCTGTCGACACGGACTCCGGAGTGCTCATCAGGGCGAAGAAGAAGAGCCCGGACGGATCGGTTGTGGTGACCAAATGGTCCGATGTCACTTCACCGAATCTCAAGAAGCTGTACGCGGAAAGGTTGTGGCCTTCGAGGGCCACACGCGTACCCAGTGGCGTGGTCCATCAGTTGGAGTCCTGGCAAGATCCGGAGCTTGAGAAGCTGCGGAGCAAAAAGGAGGAGGACGGCGCCGACGGCACAGGCTCCAAGATACAGGAGCGAAAGGATAGCGATCCTCCGCTTTCCCAGGCTGAGGAGAAAGCCCGGGACGAGGCGATTCGATTCACTCAGGGATTCGTCGGCACGGAAGCTGAGAAGCGGTGGGGAAAAGGCATCGAATATGTGCAGGTAAGGATTGTTCGAAACGAGTATCCGCGATTTTCCCAGCGGTACGCGCGGGAAACAAAGGGAAAGATCTCCTACTACGATCTGGCTTGGATGAAGCCGGTTAAGGTCAAGCGGTGAACAGCAGCATTAGCGGCACGGGGGCCGGGGCCCTGATCCTTGACGCCAAAATAAGGATCTACTCCTGGCTGGAATATTTCAGCGGTAGGCGGTATGGGCTTATCGGCGCTGCACTCGCGCGGGTTGTGCTCGGCGGTGTGGGTCTCTACTTTTATCTGCGGGATTACTTTGATCGCAGTTTTCTCTGGGGTCCGGAAGGCGTGTGGCCCTGGCGAAATTTCACGGCGCCCGAGAATGAAGCCTTCTCTCTTTATTCTGTCGCAAAAACTGACGCCTGGTTCGAGCTCGTATTCCACGTTGGCGTCATCGTCGCCCTGCTGTTTACGCTGGGCTGGAAGACGCGCATAACAACGGCGCTTCACTACGTCTTTCTGTGGTCATTGCAGCAGAGGAACCCGCTGATTCTGGATGGTGGAGACAATGTTACTGCCATAGTCCTAGTCTTCTTCATATTTATTGACTCAAGCGCATGCCTGTCTCTCGATGCCCGCATAAAAAGGCGGAAGGAGGTGAGTTCCGAAGGTATATCGATGCGGAAGAGGATTCTCTCTCCTGCACCATGTCGGCCTCCTTGCTGTAATTCTTCAAGTGTGCACCGTCTACCTAGTTTCGGGTATGTACAAAGTTCAAGGTGAGCGCTGGCAGAACGGCACAGCGATTTACTACATCCTTCGTGTCGGTGAGTTCGGGTGGCCTGGGGTAAATCGCTTTATCTATGAACACGCCACGCTTGTCGTTGCGGCCACGTATGCGACAGTGTTCTTCCAAATTGCATTCTCATTCCTCCTCCTGAAACGTTCACTGCGCCCCTTTGCTGTCGCCGGAGGGATCCTCTTGCATCTGGGCATCGGACTTTTCATGTCCGGTCTCGTGACTTTTTCTGCCACCATGATCGCCCTGGAGCTGGTCATCATGGGAGACGGTCACTACAAGCGGCTCGCCGACAGGGTCCGTAAGGCTTTGGGGAGCCGCAAAGACCTAGCGGCAACAGTTCTGGCTGAACCCGTTAAATCTTCCTAAGAAAGGTGACTAGTGTGCGGCCGACCCGATCGTGGAAAAAGCAATGGTGGCTCCGTATTTTTGCCTCACTGGGCGTGTCGGCCTCAATCACCTTGACGGCAGTCGCATTCCTCGCACCGCGTCCGGCTCACCTCAGTGGCAGGACTACAGGGGATCGTCAGCTCGCGGAGCGCGTTCGTACGGCTGTGGGGGCTTCTCCGGGTTACCGCGGGCTTTCGGTCGCGTTCCTCGACCGTGATCAAATCCGTCTTGCAGGCCTGGGGGACTCAGGTAATCCAGAACGACCGGATGTCGACGAGTCCACCGTATTTGAGGCAGGCTCGCTCGGGAAACCCATGACAGGGATGCTGCTCGCCGAGCTTTCAGAGCACGACGGTCTACCGCTTGACTCTCCGCTGGAGAGGCTCTTGCCCAGCATGCAATTCGATGACCCAGCGCTGAAGGCGGTCACCCTCAGAGACCTGGCCAGCCACCGGTCGGGGCTGGACCAGATGCCGTCGAATATCGACATGTTCCTTCGCGACACGAGCTCACGAATATTTGGCAATGATCCGTACCGAGGATTAACGGAGAAGCACGTCTTTGCTGCGGCAGAGAATGCTGCTGTCAGCAGTGTCGGAAGATTCCAGTACTCTAACCTTGGTATGGCTCTCGCAGGCCATACCGCTGCCCGTGTCGTGGGAAAGCCCTATGTCGAACTGCTGAAAAATAATGTGCTTACGCCATTGCAGATGAACAGCACCAGAATTGTGCAACGCGAGGCTGATATTCCAGCCAGAAGTGCGACGGGGCAGAAGGCTGCAGGGGCCACCATGCAGCACTGGATCGCCTCGGGCTACTCACCAGCCGGCGACATCTGGACCACCAGCAAGGATATGGCTCTCCTGCTGAGGTCCGTGGCACTCGGCGTCGGCCCGGGTGCAGACGCGGCCACGCCGCGGTTCGACGCCGGTCACGCCCGGCAGATCGGCCTGGGCTGGTACACCACCTCCATAGAAGGCCGGGACATCACCTGGCACGACGGCGCTACCGGCGGCTTCACCTCCTACATGGGCTTCGACCGGAACAGCAAACAGGGCGTGGTGGTTCTGTCGAACACGGACCAGCCGGTAGTGGCGATCGGCCAACGGCTCCTGGGACTCACTCCAGACGGCCCGCAGCCACGCTCGCCCCGCACGGCCGTCACCCTGCTGTGCATCGCCGGCGCCGCCCTTCCCGCCCTCTACGTCATGCTCCTCAGGCGCCCCACGGCTCTCTACCGGACATACCTCATGCTGAGTCTTGCCTTCGGAACGACGCTCCTCGTGCTGGTGCGCCGTCTCGGAGACTGGCTCACCGTCCCGCCGACATCGTGGGCTCTCGGGTGCGGTCTACTCGCACTCGCTGCATGCCAATCGGCCACGAAACAAACCTCGACAGCCAGCCACCCGCATGCCCCTTCTCCACTCAAGACAACGTTGCTCGGGAGCCGGTACGCGATGCTTCTGCTGGCCCTCCTCCTGCTCGCCACCGTCGCTGTTCTCTAAAACAGCGAATGGCCATACCCCCATGCTGCTCACAGCACCGCCCGACTCCCGTCACCACAACACGTCACCCGAGCAGCGAAAACGCCTCAGGAGCCCCTATGAGCCAAACAGACGTAGCGGTGGTAGGCACCGGTCCCAACGGCCTGGCCGCCGCAGCAACCCTGGCCCGCGCTGGACTCCGCGTCGATCTTTACGAGGCCAAGGAGTCCATCGGCGGCGGTCTGCGCACCGAGTCTCTCTTCGACACAGACGTCGTACACGATATCTGCGCAGCCGTACACCCCATGGCTGCGGCTTCCCGGTTCTTCCGCGAGTTCGACCTCTCCGCGCGCGGCGTGGAACTCCTGCAGCCCGAGATCAGCTACGCCCACCCCCTGGACGGCCGCCGCGCCGCCCTCGCGTTTCACGACCTGGACGCCACCTGTGAGCACCTGGGCCCAGACGGAGCCCGGTGGCGGGCCATGATGGAACCACTGATTCGTCACAGCGCCGGTGTTGTCGACCTGTTCCTCTCCGGGCAGCGCAGTATCCCCCGCGACCTCCTGGCTCCTCTGCTCTTGGCGCCCTGGGTCCTCGCCCACGGCAGCCCGCTCGCGCCCAGGCTGTTCCGTACAGAACAGGCACGTTCGTTGCTGACGGGCGTCGCCGCGCATGCCGTCGGGAGGCTGCCCAGCCTCGCCTCCGGCGCGGTCGCCCTGCTGCTGGGACACCTCGCGCACGGCACGGGCTGGCCCATACCGCAGGGCGGCAGCGCCCGCATCGCCCAGACACTGGCCGACGACATCACTGCACATGGCGGCAAGATTCACACCGGGCGACGCATCACCGATCTGAAGCAACTTGGCCACGCAAAGACCGTGCTGCTCGACACCAGCCCGAAGGGCTTTGTGCAGATCGCCGGCAACAGGCTACCCAGCCGCTATACGCGCAGCCTCGCGCGCTTTCGCTACGGGCCTGCTGCCGCCAAGGCCGACTTCCTCGTCTCTGACCCGATCCCCTGGAGCGATCCCGAGGTCGCCAAGGCAGGAACAGTCCACCTCGGCGGCACACAACGCGAGATGTTCCTCCAGGAGACCCTCACCTCGAAAGGCGTCGCCACCACCGAGCCCTTCGTGCTGGTGGTCGACTCCATGGCGACCGACCCCGGGCGAGGGCTACCCGGCAAGCGCCCCGTATGGGCGTACGCGCACGTACCCAACGGCGACACGCGCGACCCGCTCGAGATCGTGCGCGCCCGCATCGAGCGCTATGCCCCCGGTTTCACCGACACAGTGATTGCCCAGCGCGGCATCACCGCCTCCGCATACGAGTCGTACAACCCGAACTATGTCGGCGGGGACATCGGATCCGGTGCCCTCACACTCACCCAGAGCATCCTGCGGCCTATGCCTCAGATCGATCCATATCGCACGCCCCTGCCTGGCGTATACCTGTGCTCCGCTTCCACACCGCCCGGTCCCAGCGTGCACGGCATGTCCGGCTACCTCGCCGCCCTCTCTGCGCTGCGCCGCGAGTACGGAATCCGCACGCCTCCGTCCCTCTCGCCGCGCTCCCCCGCTTCCAGGTCATTTAGCGACAAAACCGAGCCAACACCCTGAAAAGGAATACGGTGATACGCACCCACGCGCAGGAACGCCCTTACGACCTGCGCCATGCAGGTATCTCGTTTTGGCTCCACTCCGGCGTCGATCCAGCGGAGTGCGCGCGGCGCGCTAGCCAGAGCGTCGAGGTCCTGTTCAGGGTGTACGTCAAGGTACTCGCGCATTCATAGGAGCGCGCTAACCAGCGCATCGAGGCCGCCATGCAGGCGTGGCGTGAGCGTTAGCTTTGAGCTTCCCGGCATGCTATTGGAGGCACAGTTAAATAGTCGTGAACAGCACTTTTTCGGCTGCCATGACCATGAGGATCAAGGCGCTTGCGAGAAGGTATCGCGTGGCGCGCTGGAGTTTGGCGGCTCTCAATTGATGGACGCATATACAGCGCCAGAGCTCGATAATTGCAGCATCCGTGACCTCTTCAACTCTCTGTGCAGTGAAGCAGACTTGGAAGTCTTCTGGCGAAGTGATTTCGTCTGTCGTGTCCCTGTAGCTGAAGGCGATCGATAGCGCAGATCCCGTGGGGCGGGACAGCGACGGCGTCGGGGGCTCGTGAGCACGCCGATGGCCTGAACAGTCGAGTATGCGCCTATTGTCAGGGCGATAAGCGCTGTTACTCCTATGGCGAACGCCCCAGGTGAGGATGAGGAGCCGGAGGTGAAGACAATTCCAGCGATCACAAGGGCGTTCGCGCTCAGTAAGGCGCTCGCGCGGGTTACCAGCCCGAGACGAAGCTGATCAGACCGGCTCAGGTGCCATTGGGCGAGATCGAGCATCTCCTTGGCGGACATGGTCTCGCTCACTGGCATCGCCGACCTTCCGGTTCTGCGCCGCATACGCTCGCCAACGATCTGACCGTGCCCGGAACTGTTGCTCGGTAACCATGTCCGGAAGTGTTCATGCGGCCACTAGTCGACGCTTGTCGAGCAGCTGACTGCGACTTGTCTCATCCGTGGATTCGGCGACCTGCAGCACCGTTCGAGTGTTTCTGGTGGACAGCTTGGCCCGTGACTGGCCCGCAGTCGCTGGTCAACCCTGGGATCTGGGTGAGACAGATCGGCATATAAGCCCTGAATCAACAATCCTGATTCATCGGCACCTTCCGCCGTGGCGAAGAGCCTCCGACTGCTTCCCTACAGGTCGGAGGCCCTTTTCCGTACTCCTAGAAGAACCCCAGCCGCTTCGCCGAGTAGCTCACCAGCAGGTTCTTCGTCTGCTGGTAGTGGTTCAGCATCATCTTGTGGGTTTCCCTGCCGATGCCCGACTGTTTGTAGCCGCCGAAGGCGGCGTGGGCCGGGTAGGCGTGGTAGCAGTTGGTCCAGACTCGGCCTGCCTGGATGGCTCGGCCGGCTCGGTAGGCGGTGGTGCCGTTGCGGGTCCAGACGCCGGCGCCCAGGCCGTAGAGGGTGTCGTTGGCCAGGGTGACGGCGTCGTCGAGGTCGGTGAAGGAGGTTACGGCGACGACGGGGCCGAAGATCTCCTCCTGGAAGATCCGCATGCGGTTGTTGCCCTCGAAGATGGTGGGCTGGACGTAGTAGCCGCCGGCGAGTTCGCCGTCGAGGTGGGCGCGGGCGCCGCCGGTGAGGGGGCGGGCGCCTTCCTGGCGGGCGATGTCGAGGTAGGAGAGGATTTTTTCCAGCTGGTCGTTGGAGGCCTGGGCGCCGATCATCGTGTCGGTGTCCAGGGGGTGGCCGGGGCGGATGAGTTCGGTGCGGGCGACGGCGGCGTCGAGGAAGGCGGCGTAGTGGCCGCGCTGGACGAGGGCCCGGGAGGGGCAGGTGCAGACCTCGCCCTGGTTGAGGGCGAACATGGTGAAGCCCTCGAGGGCCTTGTCGAGGAAGTCGTCGTCGGCGGCGGAGACGTCGTCGAAGAAGATGTTGGGGCTCTTGCCGCCCAGTTCGAGGGTGACCGGCTTGAGGTTCTCCGAGGCGTACTGCATGATCAGCCGGCCCGTGGTGGTCTCGCCGGTGAACGAGATCTTGGCCACCCGGGGGCTCGAGGCCAGCGGCTTGCCGGCCTCGACGCCGAAGCCGTTGACGACGTTCACCACGCCCGGCGGGAGCAGGTCCGCCACGAGGTCGAGCCAGATGTGGATGGAGGCGGGGGTCTGCTCGGCCGGCTTGAGGACGGCGGTGTTGCCGGCGGCCAGGGCGGGGGCCAGCTTCCAGGCGGCCATCAGGATGGGGAAGTTCCAGGGGATGATCTGCGCGACGACGCCCAGGGGCTCGTGGAAGTGGTACGCGACCGTGTCCTCGTCGAGTTCGGAGAGGCCGCCTTCCTGGGCGCGTATGGCGCCCGCGAAGTAGCGGAAGTGGTCGATGGCGAGCGGGATGTCCGCGGCGAGCGCCTCGCGGATCGGCTTGCCGTTCTCCCAGGTTTCGGCGACCGCCAGGATCTCGAGGTTCTGCTCCATGCGGTCGGCGATGCGGTGCAGGACGAGGGCGCGTTCGGCGGGGGAGGTGCGGCCCCAGGCGGGGGCGGCGGCGTGGGCGGCGTCCAGGGCGCGTTCGACGTCCTCGGCGGTGCCGCGCGCGATCTCGGTGAAGGGGAGGCCGGTCACCGGGGTGGGGTTCTCGAAGTACCGGCCCTGCTTGGGCGGTACGTACTCGCCGCCGATCCAGTGGTCGTAGCGCGGCCGGTAGCTGACGATGGCCTCGGGGGAGCCCGGGCTGGCGTAACGGGTCATGCCGCGGACGCTAGACCCGCGCGGGTTGCGCGAACGTTGCCCGCAAGCCCCGCGCACGCGCCGCCACCGCGCCGCGGTGCGGGGCGCTCTCCGGCAGCGCCGCCAGGAGCCGCTCCCACACCTCCAGGTCGTCCTCGCCCCACGGGCTGTCGGCCCACAGCTGGAGCGCCGCCGCGTCCCCGCTGCCCAGGACCGCCCGCCGCAGCCGGTCCTCCAGCAGCCGGCGCAGCCGGCACACGCCCGGCGCCTCCGACGCCGGCAGCAGCGGGCCGTCGTACGCCCGGACCGCCGCCCGCAGGTCGCCCTCCGCCAGCCGCCGCTCCACGTCCGCAGCGTCCGTCTCGACCCGTCCCGTCACCCGGTACGGACGGGAGGCCAGCAGGTCGCCGGCCAGCCGGCGCAGGCGCGAGATCTCCGCGCGCAGCGTCACCATGGGCACCGGGCGGTCCCCGTACAGCGCGTCGGACAGCCGTTCGCCGGTCAGGCCGTCGGGGTGCGCGGCCAGCAGGACCAGGATTTCGCTGTGCCGCCTGCCCAGCCGTACGCGCCGTCCGTCCGTCGTCAGCAGCGCCTCGTCCCGGCCCAGTGCCGACAGCGCGTTGCGGGGGACGGGGGCCTCGGCCGCCAGGTGGGCCTCGGCCGCGCGCGCGGTGGCCTGGACCAGGGCCAAACTGTGCGGGGCCGCCAGGTGGTCGCCGCCGGTGATGTCCACCGCGCCCAGCAGCCGGCCCGTGGCGGGGTCGTGGACGGGGGCGGCGGCGCAGGTCCAGGGCTGGGCCAGGCGGTTGTAGTGCTCGGTGGCGAAGATCTGCACGGCGTGGTCCAGGGCCAGCGCCGTGCCCGGCGCGTTGGTGCCGGCGTGCCGTTCGTCCCAGCGGGCGCCGGGGACGAAGTTCATCTGCTCGGCGCGGCCGCGAACGCCCGCGTGGCCCTCCACCCACAGCATCCGGCCCGAGGCGTCGCAGACCGCGAGGAGGTGGGCCCCGTCGTCGGCGATCGAGCCCAGGAGCTCGCGGAAGAGGGGCATCGCGCGGGCCAGTGGGTGTGCGCGGCGGTAGCCCTCCAGGTCGGCGTCGGTCAGCTCGAGCGGTGCCACGAACTCCGGCGCGGGCAGCGCCGCGGCCGAGCGGCGCCAGGAGTCGGCGACGACCGTACGCAGCGCCGGGTCGATCTCCCGGCCGGAGACGAACGCGCCGAGCTCCCCGCCGGAGACGAACGCCGCGTGCGCGGAACCGACCGCGCCCCTGCGCTCGGCGGGATCGACGCCGGACGCCATCGCCAGCCACGGGTTGACCACGTGGCCCTCCCCTCCCATGGAGTCGGCCGCCCGCCGAACGATACCGCTCAACTCCGGTGCCGTTGAGGGTCGTCGCGGGTACAACCACGTCAGGGAAAGCTTGCGGTGCACACGTCACAGCGGCGACGCTGCCCCCTGCAGCAACGGCAACTCCCTTACGTACGAGCAGAATCCAGCACTTCCGAATGTCAGCACTCCCGAATGGAAAGACAGCCATGCGCCAGGTCCTCGCCGACATAGTCGAACGCACCCTCGCCGCCTACGTGACCACATTCCTCGGTCTGATCATCGCCGACGGGTTCGACCTCACCGACGTCTCCGCGCTCAAGGCCGCGGCCATCGCCGCGCTGCCCGCCGCGCTGTCGGTGATCAAGGGCGCGATCGGCAGCCGCATCGGCGACAAGGGCAGCGCGGCCTGGCTCCCGCGGCGCGCCGACCGGGACGCCTCGTCCGGGGCGCGGTAGCGGAAGGGCGTCGTTCTAGTCGTTCTAGCGGTAGCGGAACGGCGTCGTTCACACGGGGTGTGCGCGGAGCACCCGCGCACACCCCCTCGCACACGCTCCCGCCCGGCGCCGGTACGCGGTTGACTCGATCTCGCGAGTCCCACTGGCGCGACGGGACCGGGTTGCCGGTCATTCCCCCCGAGCCGGCGGCCCACCGCCCCGTACCGCCGGGCGGACGGTACGGGGCGGAGCCATGCGCCCGGGCGGGGGGTCGTACGGGCATCTTCGCGCCCCCGGTGTCGGGCCGCGGGGGACGGGTGCAACGATGTCCCCGTCATGAAAGAAGGGCAGCAGACCGGACAGGGGCCGCGCACGCTGCGAGCCGGTGTGTTCGCAGCGGTCTGTGTGCTGCTCGCCGCCCTGGGCCACGCCGTCATGTCCGGGACGACCGTCCCGTGGTGGGCCATAGCCGTCGCGCTGACGGTGACGGGAAGCTGTGCGTGGTTCCTCGCGGGCCGCGAGCGCGGCCCGCTGCTGATCACGCTCGCGACGGTGGGCGCGCAGACGGGGCTGCACTCCTTCTTCTCACTCGCCCAGAACGTCGCCCGGAACGTCGTGCTCACCGCGGCCACCCCGGGCTCCGGCCCCCTCCCGCAGGTACCCGGTGACGCGACCTGCGGCGGCATTCCCCCGGCCGACCCGGCCTCCGGCATGGGCGTGCCGCCCGTGCCCCTGGACCCGGGCATGAGCATGGGCGGCATGCACGCCGGCCACGGCGCCTTCGGCATGTGGTCCGCGCACATCCTGGTCGCCCTCGTCTGCGGCCTGTGGCTCTCCGGCGGCGAACAGGCGGCCTTCCGCCTCGGCCGGACCCTCGGCGCGCGGCTCTTCGCGCCGCTGCTCTTCCTCTTCCACGACGTACCGGCCCGCCCGGGCCCGCCGCGCGTCCGCGCCTCCCAGGCGCGCGCCGCGCAACGGCTGCGGCAGCTGCTGTACGCCCACGTCCTCGCCCAGCGGGGTCCTCCGGCGGCCCTCGTCGCCGTCGCCTGACGGCGGCCGACAGGCCGTATCCACGTCACCGGGCCGGCCCGCCCATGAGGCCGGGCGCCCGGATTCCAGGAAGGACCCAGGGCGATGACCCCTGCCCTCATCCCGCCGGCGCCGCCGGAACCGTCACCTTCGCCGAGCCGTTCCCGCCGTTCGGACCGTTTCCGCCAGCCCTCGTCCGGCCGCTCACGCCAGGTCGAGAGCCGCCGCGAGGACTCTCAGCCGGCGCGCCCGTTCGCCCCAGCCGTGGCAGTCGGCGCATGCGTCCAGATGCGCGTCGAGCGCCTCGGGACGGACATCCGGCGGCAGCTCCTCGCCGTCGACGCGGGCGGATATGGCGGTACGGGCCTCACTGCAGTGCACCCCGCCATCGTCCCCGGCGGCCGCCGCGCCCCGCGCACCACCCCCCGTGCGGGAGGCCGACGTGCGTGACGACGAGAGTGTGACCGCCTGGGCGCTCGCCGCGCGCGGCGGCGACGCCGACGCGGTGGAACGTTTCATCCGCGCTACGCAGAACGACGTACGGCGCTACGTGGCCCGCCTGAGCAACGATCCGCAGGGCGCGGACGACCTCGTACAGGAGACGTACCTGCGGGCCCTGCGTTCGCTGCCGCGCTTCGAGGGCCGTTCCTCGGCCCGGACCTGGCTGCTGTCCATCGCCCGCCGGACGGTCGTGGACCGGCTGCGCTTCCAGGCCGCCCGCCCGCGGCTGTCCGACACGGACGACTGGCAGTCGGCCGCCGAGCGCGCCCAGTCCGCGGAGCTGCCGGGCTTCGACGAGGGCGTCGCGCTCTCGCAGCTGCTCGACCGGCTGCCCTACGAGCGGCGTGAGGCGTTCGTCCTCACCCAGATGCTGGGGCTGCCGTACGCGGAGGCCGCGATCGTCGCGGGCTGCCCGGTCGGTACGGTCCGCTCCCGCGTGGCGCGGGCGCGCGAGGCGCTGATCGTGCAGCTGGAGACGGCCGAGCGGGCGGTGAGCGCGTCCGCGCCGCCCGCGGTGCGGATGCCCGCCGTCCCTGCCGTCCGCGCCTCCGCGCGGGCGGCGCGCGTCCCGGCGCTCGCGGGGTAGCGGCCCGCCGCACCCATGACGAGGGGGGCCACGGTATACGGACGTACACCGTGGCCCCCCTCGCGCGTCCTCGGCGCCCTCAGCTGCCCGGGCGCACGACCACCGCCTCCGCCCGGACCACACCGCTCTCGCGGAAGCGCAGGACGAGCGGGAGCCGCTCGCCGACCTGCAGCTTGGGCGGCCGGTAGACCATGATGTCCAGGCCGTGCGGCGACATCTCCAGCGTGCCGCGCGCGGGGACGGTCGCGGAGCCGACCATCTTCATGGAGCCGGCGCCGTTCTTCACCACCGTCCGGCTGAGCATCGCCCCGCCCGCCGTCGGCACGTCGACGCCGACGAGCTCGTCGGCCACGTCGCCGGTGTTGCGCAGCCGGACCGTCGCCGCCGTGTTGTCCAGGCCGAAGGGGAGCAGGACGCGGGCGTCCTCGACCGTCACCGACGCCGGGCGGCCCGCCGCCCCGGACGCCGTCCAGGCGGTCAGCCCGCCCAGGGCCAGGGCGCACGCCGCCACCGGGACGAGGGCGGCCCGGGCGGTGCTGACGAGCGAAGCCGTCGAGTCGTTCATCGGATGCCACCTCGTGCCCGTGCCGGTGTCTGTTCCTGCGCCTGTACCTGTGCCGGAGTCTCCTCCGGTGCCTGTTCCCGCGCCGGAGTCCGCTGGGGCGCGTTCCGTGCGGGCCTGTTCCGCGCGGCGCCCGCGGGGCGCGGCTGCCAGCCGCGCAGCCGCAGGCTGTTGCCCACGACCAGCAGCGAGCTGGCGGACATCGCCGCCGCCGCGAGCATCGGGCTCAGCAGCCCGACCGCGGCGAGCGGCACGGTGACCAGGTTGTAGCCGAACGCCCAGAGGAGGTTGGACCGTACGGTCAGCGAGGTGCGCCGGGCGAGGCGGACCGCGTCGGCCAGGGCGCTCATGTCCTCGCGTACGAGCGTGACGTCCGCCGCCCCGATGGCCGCGTCGGTGCCGCCGCCCATCGCGATCCCGAGGTCCGCCCCGGCGAGCGCGGCGGTGTCGTTGACCCCGTCGCCGATGACCGCGACCCGGTGGCCGCGCTCGCGCAGGGTGCGGACGAGGTCCGCCTTGTCCTCGGGGGTGGCCCGGGCGTGGACCTCGGTGATGCCCAGCTCGGTGGCGACGGCCCGGGCGGCCGCCTCGCTGTCGCCGGTGGCCAGGACCGGGCGCAGCCCGAGGCGCTTGAGGTGGTCGACGGCGCGGTAGCCGCCGGGGCGGACGGTGTCGCCGAGGGCGATGACGGCCTGCGGGGTGCCGTCGATCGTGACGACGACGGCGGTACGGCCGTGCTCCTCGGCCCGGCGCAGGGCGTCGGCGAGCGGCGGCCGCAGGGCCGCCGGGCCCTCGGCGTCGCCGGCCCGTTTCCCCTCCGGCCGGACCACCTCCACCACGCGGCCGTCCACCACGGCCCGTACGCCCACGCCCGGGGTCGCCACGAAGTCCGTCGCCGCGGGGAGGGGGGCGGAGGCCGTCGCCGACGCGTGGGCGTGGATCGCCCGGCCGACGGGGTGTTCGGAGCCGGACTCGGCCGCGGCCGCGAGGCGCAGGATCTCCTCGTCGCCGACCGGAGCGGCGGCCGGCGTGCCCGGCGCCGTCTCGCCGGCGCCCATGACCTCCGCGCCCATGACCTCCGCGCCCGTGTCCCCGGCGGCCGTGACCTCGGTGACCGTCATCGACCCGGTCGTCAGCGTGCCGGTCTTGTCCAGCACGACGGTGTCCACGCGCCGCAGGCTCTCCAGCGCCTGCGGGCCGCTGACCAGGATGCCCAGGCCGGCGCCCCGGCCGGTGGCGGCCAGCAGGGCGGTCGGCGTGGCCAGGCCCAGGGCGCACGGGCAGGCCACCACGAGCACCGCGACGGCCGCGGTGACGGCCGCCTGCGGGGAGGCGCCCGCGCCCAGCCAGAAGCCGAGCACGGTGACGGCGACGGTCAGGACCGCCGGGACGAAGACGCCCGCGATCGCGTCCGCGACGCGCTGCACGCGGGCCTTGCCCGCCTGCGCCTCCTCCACCAGGCGGGCGATGCGGGCGAGTTGCGTGTCCGCGCCGACCGCCTCGGCCCGTACCTCCAGCAGGCCGCCGGAGTTCACCGCGCCGCCCACCACGGCCGAGCCCGGCCCGGCCTCCACCGGTGCGCTCTCGCCCGTGACCAGCGACAGGTCCAGCGCCGAGCTGCCGGCCACGACCACGCCGTCGGTCGCCACCCGCTCGCCGGGCCGGACGACGAACCGGTCGCCGACCCGCAGCCGCCCGATCGGCACGCGCTCCTCGGTGCCGTCGGCCGCGCGCACCACCACGTCCTTGGCCGCGAGCGAGGCGAGCGCCCGCAGCGCGGAGCCCGTGCCGCGCCGCGCCCGTGCCTCGAGGAGCCGGCCGGTCAGCACGAACAGCGGGACGCCGACCACCGCTTCGAGGTACACGTCCGCCGTGTCGCCCATCGCCGTCGGCACGAGCGTGAACGGCATCGTCATCCCCGGCTCCCCGGCGCCGCCGAGGAAGAGCGCGTACGCCGACCAGAGGTAGGAGGCCAGGACGCCGAGGGAGACGAGGGTGTCCATGGTGGCGGCCGAGTGCCGCAGCCCGCGCAGCGCCCGCTGGTGGAACGGCCACGACCCCCACACGGCGACCGGCGAGGCCAGCACGAAGCAGAGCCACTGCCAGTTGCGGAACTGCAGCGCGGGCACCATGGACAGCACCAGCACCGGAACGGACAGAGCGGCCGTGATCATCAGCCGGTTGCGGGCCGGGGCGTCCGGCCTGCCGCCGTCGTCCTCGGCCGGCGCGTCCGGGGCCGGCGGCTCGGGCAACGCGGCCGTGAAGCCCGCGCCCTCGATGACGGCCACCAGGTCGGCGACGGTCACGGACTCCGGGTGGCTGACGCGGGCCCGGCCGGTGGCGAGGTTGACGGTCGCGCTGACGCCCTCGAGGCGGCCGACCTTCTTCTCGATGCGCGCCACGCACGCCGCGCACGTCATCCCGCCGACGACCAGTTCGGTCGTGGTGACGGCGGGGTCGGTCGTCGTACTCATCAGTGCCTCATCCCCGGCATGCCGCCCATGTCCCCGCCGGATCCGTTCTGCGAGCCCCCGCCGGAGCCGGTTCCCGACCCGGTTCCGGACCCGGAGTCGCCACCGCCGGTGCGGTGCATACCCGGTGACACCGGGCCGGCCGCCGAGCCCGCCGCGTAGGACACGCCGAAGACGGCGGACAGCAGCAGGACGAAGCCGGTCAGGGTGGCGTACGGACGAAGAGGAGGGCGTGTTCGGCGTGCGGTCATCGCCGCATCGTGACACGCCGCGAGCCGCCCGCGTCCTTCCGCGCAGCCCGCTCGGCGCGTGAGGATTATCCCTTTCGCACCCGGGAACCAGCGGGCCCCCGCAGCCGACTACCCAGAGATTGCGGCAGGTGCTTCCGCTGCTTCCGCATACGCGTACGAACCCCCGGGAACTCGCCCCGCGTTCCGTACGACTTCCTTGGGGTCCACGACTTCGCGAGGAGATCCCCACCGTGTCCCTGCCCGACCCCGTACCTCTCTACGGCCCCGAGTACAAGCGCGATCCGTACCCGCTGTACGAGCGGATGCGCGCCGCCGGCCCCGTCCACCGGGTGCTCTTCCCCAGCGGGGTCACGGCCTGGCTCGTCACCGGGCACGCCGCCGCCCAGAGGACCCTCGCGGACCCCCGGCTGGGCAAGAACCACGCGCTCGGCAACGATCGCTGGCGCGAACGCGCCTCGATCATGCCGGAGCCCCAGCACTCCCAGCTCCAGGTCCACCTGCTCCACCAGGACGCGCCGAAGCACACCGCCATGCGCCGCCTGATCACCGACGCGTTCGCGCCGCGCCGCATGGAGGAGCTGCGGCCGCGCTTCCAGGAGATGGCCGACGCGCTCGTCGATGCCATGCTCGTCGACGCCATGCCCGCCGAGGAGGGGACGGCCGACCTCGTGCGCTGCTTCGCGGCCCGCTTCCCCTTCCAGGTCCTCGCCGAGGTCATCGGGCTGCCCCCGCACCTGGCCGCCCGCTTCCGCCGCGACTGGGGCAAGGTCGTGGCGCCCGTCGGCCCCACCGACCCCGGCCGCCCCGCCTACGAGGCGCTGCTGCGCGAACTGCAGGAGTACATCGCCGAGGTCGTCGCCGACCGCCGCGAGCACCCCGGGGACGGCCTGCTCAGCCGCCTGGTCACCGCCCGCGACGAGGGCGAGCTGAGCGCGGAGGAGCTGGACTCCATGATCTTCCAGCTGCTGGTGGCGGGTCAGGAACCCGTCACCAACCAGATCACCACCGCCCTGGTGTCCCTGATGCGCCATCCGCGGGCGATGGAGCGGCTGCGGGCCGAGCCCGACCTGATGCCGGGCGCCGTCGAGGAACTGATGCGCCTCGACAGCGCCTTCGAGCTCACCACCTGGCGCTTCCTCGCCGAGGACGCCGACCTGCACGGCACCCGCGTCCCGGCCGGCGACTCCGTGATCGTCTCGCTGTGCGCCGCCAACCGCGACCCCGAGCGCTTCCCCGACCCCGACACCCTCGACCTGGACCGGGCCCAGGGCCCGCACCTGGCCTTCGGGCACGGCGTTCACTTCTGCCCCGGCGCGGCCCTGGCCCGCATCGAGATGCAGGTCGCCCTCGGCACCCTCCTCGCCCGGCTGCCGGGCCTGCGCCTGGACGTCGACGACGACGAACTGCGCTGGATCCCCGCCGTCCTCGGCCGTGGCACCGCCGAACTCCCCGTCGCCTTCGAGGGGCCCGTGTGCCCCCGCTCCCGTGGATGACCGCCGCATGTCCCACACCACCCTGACCGCGAGCCCCGTGGCCTCCTTGGCCTCCACGACCACTCCGACCACGCCCTCCGTGGCCTCCGTCGAGACGCGCATCCTCGGTCTCCTCCTGCCGTACCACCGCACCACCACGGCGCCGGCCCCCGACCCGGCGGACCACCCCGAGCAGCTGCGCCAGATACGGCACTTCACCGACGCCGGCGAGCCCGTCCTCTTCACCCTCCCGGGCTTCCCCTGCAAGTCCCCCAACCCCGCCAAGGTCCTCGGGCACCTGCCCGACGAGGGCGAACGGCTCTCGCTCGCCTTCCTCGACCGGCTGTGCGCGCGCATCGGCGAGATATACGCGCCGGGGGCCCGCATGCTCATCTGCTCCGACGGCCACATCTTCGGCGACCTCATCAACGTCCCCGACGAGCACATCGACGCCTACGGCGACGCCCTGCACGCCCTGATCCACGATCAGGGCCTGCGCCACCTGGACACCTTCGACCTGCGCCACGTCCACGGCGACGCCGACTACGACACCAAGCGCGCCCTGGTCACCGAGGCCTACGCGCCCTCCCTCGAGGCGCTGCGCGCGACGGCCCGCACCGACGACGAGACGGCCCGCCTCTACCGCGGCATCACCCGCTTCCTGTTCGAGGACACCGCGGACTTCCCCGGCACGCGCTCCGCCCTGCAGCGCGAGTGCCGCAGCCGGGCGTACGGAGTCATCGCCCGCAGCCGGGCGTGGGGCGACCTCATCGCGGACCACCACCCCCGGTCGGTGCGGCTGTCGATCCACCCCCAGCGGCCGGGCGCCGAGAAGTTCGGCATCCGCCTCCTGGAGGCGGCCGACGCCTGGGCCACGCCCTGGCACGCCGCCGTGCTGCGGGAGGCAGGGGGAGCGGCACGGCTGATGCGCCGCTCGGACGCCGAAAGGCTGGGGCGCCTCGTCCTGCGGGACGGGCACCCCAGCCACTACGAAGCCGGCCACGACGCCGGCGCGGCGGTCAGCTGACCGCCACCGCCTCGACGGAGGCCGGCGCCCGGTGATCGAAGGCGATCAGCGGGTCGCCGGTCAGCGGGTGCTCGACCACGGCCGCCCGCACCCCGAACACCTCGGCCAGCAGCCCGGGGGTGAGCACCTCGCGCGGCGTCCCGGACGCCACCACGGCCCCGTCGTGCAGCACGTGCAGCCGGTCGCACACGGAGGCGGCGGCGTTGAGGTCGTGCAGCGCGAGCAGCGTCGTACGGCGCTGCTCGCGCAGCAGGGCCAGCAGCTCCACCTGGTGACGGACGTCCAGGTGGTTGGTCGGCTCGTCCAGCACCAGCACCTTCGGGTCCTGGGCCAGCGCCCGGGCCAGCAGCACCCGCTGCCGTTCGCCGCCGGACAGCGCCGAGAAGCGCCGCCGGGCCGCGTGCGCCATGCCCACGCGGGCCAGCGCGCCGGCCACGGTGTCCCGGTCGGCCGCGTCCTCGCCCGCGAAGGCGCGCTTGTAGGGCGTACGGCCCATGGCGACGACCTCGCGGACCGACAGCTCGAAGTCGGTGCCCCGCTCCTGCGGCAGGGCCGCGACCTGCCGCGCGGACTCCACGGGCGTCAGCCGCCGGATGTCCGTACCGCCGACGAGCACCCGCCCGGCGTGGGGCGCCAGGTGCCGGTAGACGGTGCGCAGCACGGTCGACTTGCCGCTGCCGTTGGGGCCCACGAGCCCGGCGATCTCGCCGTCCTCGGCGAGCAGGTCGACTCCGGAGACCACCGTCCGCCCGGACAGCCTCACCTCGAGTCCCTCGATGGCGATCCTCACGGCCGCTCCAGTCGTCGGTCCAGCAGATACAGCAGCGCCGGCGCGCCGATCAGCGAGGTGACCACGCCCACCGGCAGCTCCTGGTCGGGCAGCGCGGTGCGGGCCACCAGGTCGACGACGGTCAGCAGTACGGCGCCGAACAGCGCGGACACCGGCAGCAGCCGGCGGTGGTCGCCGCCCACCAGCATCCGGCAGGCGTGCGGCACCATCAGCCCCACGAACCCGATCGCCCCGGACACCGACACCAGAACGCCCGTCAGCAGACTGGTGACGACGAACAGTTCGCGCCGCAGCCGGGTGACGTCCACGCCCAGCCCGGCGGCGGTCTCGTCGCCCATGAGCATCGCGTTGAGCGGCCGCGCCCGGGCCAGCAGGACGGCGGTCGCCAGGACGGTCGCCGCGGCGGGCAGGGCGAGGGTGGACCACTGGGCGCCGCCGAGGGAGCCCATCAGCCAGAACAGCGCGCCGTGCGTCTGCTGCTCGTCCCCGGTCTGCAGCACCAGGTAGTGGGTGAAGCCGGACAGGAACTGCCCGATGCCCACGCCCGCCAGCACCAGCCGCAGCGGCCGGAAGCCGCCCCCGCGCCGGGCGAAGGTCCACACCAGCGTGAAGGACGCCAGCGCCCCCACGAACGCCGCCGAGGACAGCCCGAGCCCCAGCGCCCCGCCCGCGCTCGCCCCCAGCACGATCGCCGAGACCGCGCCCAGCGACGCCCCGCTGGAGATGCCCAGCAGGTAGGGGTCGGCCAGCGGATTGCGGACCAGTGCCTGGACGGCCGTGCCGACCAGGCCCAGCCCCGCCCCCACCACGGCCGCCAGCAGGGCCCGGGGCATGCGCAGCTGCCACACGATCAGGTCCTGGGTGCCCGGCGCGGGCTCGCTGCCGCTGATGCCGCGGGCCACCGCCGACCACACCTCTCCCAGCGGCACCGAGGTCGAGCCCAGGCACACCGAGGCGGTCAGCGCCACGAGCAGGGCGACGCCCAGCGCGGCGCCGGCCCAGCCGGCGCCCACCGTGCGAACGCCACGCTCCCGCTCCTCCTCCGCCTCCCCGGCGGTGGTGAGCGCCGTCATCTACTTGACCCGGTCCGGGTGCAGCGTGTGCGCGATCTCCCGCACCGTGTCCGCGCTGCGCACCCCGCCGATGGTGGTCTGCTCGGAGCGGATGCGCAGGAAGCGGCCGTCCTGGACGGCCTTGAGGTCCTTGGTGGCGGGGAAGGACTTGAGGAATTCGGCCGCCTCGTCGAAGGCCTTGGCGTTGGCCTCCTCGCTGCCGCGGTTGCGGACGGCCAGCTGGATGAAGTCGGGGTTCTTGGCGACGACGTCCTCCCAGCCGACGGGCTTGAAGTCGCCGTCGCAGTCGGCGAACACGTTGCGGCCGCCGGCCTGGGTGATCACGGCGTTGGCGACCTGGCGGTTGCAGACCGCCATCGGCTGCTTGGTGCCGGCGTCGAAGTCGAAGAGGAAATAGGTGGGCCGCTTGTCCTCGGGCACGTCCTTGAGCGCGTCGCGCACCTCGCCCGTCTTCCTGCGCATCCCCGCGACCAGCTCGCCGGCGCGCTTGGAGGTGCCGGTCACCTTGCCGAGCTCCTCGATGTCGGCCTCCACGCCCGACAGGTCGGTGCGCGGGGACTTGTTCATCGACGCGCAGGCGGAGGACTTCAGGAAGACGTGCCGGATGCCGGCGGCCTTGAACTCCTCGGCGGTCGGGGCGTCGCCCATCTTGCCCATGTTCTTCATGGACGAGAACGAGTCGACGTACAGGTCGGCGCCCGAGCCCAGCAGCTTCTCCTTGGAGATCACGGTCCTGCCCAGCACCGGCACCTTCGCGCCCGCGCCGGCGTACTCGCCGGGCAGCGCGCCCTTGCCGGGCGGGAAGCCCGTACCGACGACCTTGTCACCCGCCCCCAGCCACAGCAGCAGCTCCAGGCCCGCGGCATTGCTGGTGACGATCCGCCGGGGCGCCGACTCGAAGGTCGTCTTCGCCCCCATGCAGTCGCCGACGCTCACCGGGAAGCCGGCCCGGCCGGCCGCCGCCGCTCCCGCGTCGTCGGCCTTCTTCCCGTCACCGCCGCCACAGGCCGTCGCCGAAAGGGCCACAGCGGCCAGCACACCGCACCACGCACGAGGGCGCATCAGTAAACACTCCAGAGTCGGACGTCATCGCATTCACCGGGGCCGCCGTTACGGTCCCGGACCAGATAGTCGGACGGCGCGTCCGCCCGGTTCCCGCGTGTCGCGAAGAGGGGTGAGGAAAAGGGCACGGAAGGACGCATACGCTGGCCAGGGGCTCATCGGCCGGCTCGCCGGCCGGATCCGTCCACCGGCTCATCGCCCGCCTCGCCCGAGGAGTTCCCATGACCGAGCAGCTCGCCGAGATGCCCACCGACTGGCGGCGGGCCCTGGCGATCGTCGCCCACCCCGACGACCTCGAGTACGGCGGCTCGGCCGCCGTCGCCGCCTGGACCGACGAGGGCCGCGAGTGCGCCTACCTGCTGGCCTCGTTCGGCGAGGCGGGCATCGACACCATCGGCCCCGCCGAGGCCGCGCCGCTGCGCGAGCGCGAACAGCGGGACTCGGCGGCCGCCGTGGGGGTGACGAGCGTGGAGTTCCTCGGCCACCTCGACGGCGTCATCGAGTACGGGGTCCAGCTGCGTCGCGAGTTCGCCGCCGCCATCCGCCGGCACCGCCCCGAGCTGGTGATCACCCTCAACCACCACGACACCTGGCCCGGCGGCACCCACTGGAACACCCCCGACCACCGGGCCGTGGGCCGCGCCGTCCTGGACGCCGTCGCCGACGCGGGCAACCGCTGGATCTTCCCCGACCTCGTCGAGGACGGCCTGCCGCCGTGGCAGGGCGTGCGCTACGTGGCCGTCGCGGGCTCGCCCCACCCCACGCACGCCGTCGACGCCCGGGCCGGCCTCGAGCGGGCGGTGCGGTCCCTGCTCTGCCACCGCACCTACATCCAGGCGCTCACCCGGGACGACCCGGAGACCTACTGCCGCACCTTCCTCGAGGGCAGCATGGCGGCCGTCGCCGAGCGGTTCGGCGGGCGGCCGGGCGTGGCCTTCGAGCTGTTCGTCACCGGCTGACCCACAGCCCCCTCGTACGCGGGCGCGTCAGGCCCGGGAGCCGCCGGCGCGCGTTCCATCACCAGCACCGCCACGTCGTCCTGCAGCCTGCCGCCGGTGTGCGCGGCCAGGTCGGCCCGCAGCCGCCGCAGCAGCTCGGGGGTGGGCAGGGCGGCCCAGGCGTCCAGCCGCTCGGCCAGCGGATAGAAGCCGCCGTCCCCGTCGCGCGCCTCGGTCACCCCGTCCGTGCAGGCCAGCACCCGGCAGTCGGCGGGCAGCGCGATCCGCCGGGCGGGCCGGGGCGCCGCCGCGAGCTCGCCCAGCCCCAACGGCAGGCCGGGCTCGGGCGGTTCCAGCTCGCGCACGCCGCCGTCCGCGCCGATGAGGAACGGCGCCGGATGGCCGCAGTCGACGAAGACCACCGGCACCTTCCCCTCGGCGGTGGCCGGCCCGTCGCCGTCGTGCTCCGTCCCGATGACCAGCGCCGTCACGAACTCCTCCGCCGCGTGCGCCTCCGGCGTGCTCGACCGGTACTCGTGCGAGCGGTGGTAGCGGGACAGTCCCTGCTCCATCGCCACCACCCCGCTGTCCAGCTCACGCCGGTGGTACGCCGCCTCCCGGAACGCCGTCAGCACCGCCGCCCCCGCCCCCAGCGTGCCGAGCCCCTTGCCCCGCACGTCGCCGATCAGCACCCGCGTCCCGTACGGGGTGTCGAGGACCTCGTAGATGTCGCCGCCGACCAGGGCCTCGCGCTGGGAGGAGACGTAGAAGCCGTCCACGACCATGCCGTGCGTGCGCAGCGGCAGCGGCCGCAGCAGCGCCCGCTGCGCCGCCTCCCCGGTGGCCCGTACCCGCTCCAGCAGCTCGTCGCCGTCCCGCCGCAGCCGGGCCACGGCGATGCTCACGCCGACCATGAGGGCGTTGCCCACGAAGGAGCCCACGCGGTTGACGGCCGCAACGTCCCCGGGCAGGACGCCGTGGTGGGCCACCATCAGGGAGAAGTCGGCGATCCCGATGAACACCGTCTGCGGGTAGGTGCACAGGACGGAGGCCGTCACCGGTGCGAGGGCGGCGTAGACGTCGAACCGCAGGTCCGCAGGTGTCACCAGGTCGATGACGACGATGATCAGGAGATAGGTCAGGAGGAGCGCGAAGGGCAATCTGCCCGACATCGACAGCGTGCGCGACACCGCGGCAGGACCTCCGGCCGGAAGGGGAAGGGGAACGTGCGGAAACGGAACACGTCGACATTTCCAGACTTCGGCGGCGAATGCGTGGCGGCCGCCGCCGTGTCGGCGCTGTCTGTTCGGTTATTTCCGGACACCCTTGCTGACGCGGCGGCTTGACGCGGTGGCCTGACGCGGGGCGTCAGATCTTGCGGTACGTCCGCGCGTCGGCGGTCGCCGCGAGGACGGCGTCGAGGTCGCCGCCCGCCGACGCCGTCACCACCGCCGCCACCGCGCCCTCGACGAAAGGCGCGTCCGCGATGTGCGCCCCCTCGAACTCCTTCTCGGCCAGCAGCGTCCTGACGGTCAGCACCGCGCTGCCCATGTCGCACACCACCACCACGCCGGCCCGCTGGTCGGCTTCCTCGACCGCGCGGCGGATCAGTTCGGCGTTGGTGCCGATGGACCCGTCCGGCAGGCCGCCCGCCGGTACGGCCGGCGCCGGGTCGCCCGTGCCGACCAGGGCCCTGGCCAGCGCGGCGGTCGACTCGGCCACCTCGCGGCTGTGCGAGACGAGGACGACGCCGACCCGCCCGGCCGGCCGCTCCGGCGCGGCCCCGCTCGTCACCGAGGCTTCCGTCTCGGCTTCCGTCTCGGCCTCCGCCTCGGCTCGCGGCGCGGCGGCGCACAGCGCCGGGTCCGTGGCCTCGTGGAGCGCGGTGACCAGCAGCGCGGAGGAGGTGGCGCCCGGGTCCTGGTGGCCGATGCTGCGCTCGCCCAGATAGCTGGCCCGGCCGCGCCGGGCGCGCAGCGGGATCGTCGCCTCGGCGCCCGCGCGGGCCGCCCGCGCGGCGGCCTCGAGGGCCGCGGCCGCGTCGCCCTCGCCGAGGGCCTCGGCGTAGGCGTCGGCGGCCGGCTGCAGCGCGTCGACCATCGTCTTGTCGCCGGGGGCCGAGTCGCCGAGCCGTCGTACGCTCGCCACGGCGGCGGCCAGCGCGCGCCCCAGGACGGCGGGTTCGACGACGGGGTCCTCGCCCAGGATCTTGCCCATGCGGCGCAGGACCGTGCCGTACAGCGGCCCCGAGGCGCCGCCGACGGTGTTGGTCAGGTGGGCGCCCTGCTGACCGCCGTCAGCAGGGCGCCGGGGGTGGCGGGCGGGTCGGCGGCGAGGGCATCGGCGGCGGAGGTGAAGCCGCGCTTGAGGTTGGCGCCGTGGTCGGCGTCGCCGATGGCGGCGTCGAGTTCGGTCAGGCGAGCGGACTCGGCGACGATGACGCGCGTCGCACGGTCGAGGAAGCGCTGGAAGAAGGCCAGGTCGAGCGTGACGGTCATGGGCGGGCGGCTCCTTGTGCGGGCTCGGGTCCGCTCAGGGTAGTTGGGCCGGGCCGCCCATGACCGGATCGGAGGCGGGGGCCTCGGATCAGTTGATCGCCTTGATCAGTTCGCCGTTCGCGGTGTCGCCGCTGAGCTCCCAGAAGAACGTGCCGCCCAGGTTCTGCCGGTTCTTGTAGGCCATCTTCCCGGCGATGGTCGCGGGGGTGTCGTAACTCCACCAGTCCGCGCCGCACTTGGCGTAGGCAGTGCCGCCCACCGTGCCGTTGGCCGGGCAGGTGGACTTCAGGACCTTGTAGTCCTCGAAGCCGGCCTCGTAGGTGCCCTTCGCCGGGCCGGTGGCCGTTCCACCGGGGGCGGACTGGGTGACTCCGGTCCAGCCGCGGCCGTAGAAGCCCAGCCCCAGCAGGAGTTTGGAGGAGGGGATGCCCTGCGCGAGGAGCTTGGTGACGGTGGCGTCGGTGGAGAAGCCGGCCTTGGGGATGCCGCTGTAGGAGGTGAGGGGCGAGTGCGGGGCGGTGGGGCCCTTGGTCTCCCAGGCGCCGAAGTAGTCGTACGTCATGGGGTTGTACCAGTCGACGTAGCGCGCCGCGCCGGCGTAGTCGACGGCGTCGATCTTGCCGCCGGGGGAGGCGTCGGCGGTGATGGCGGCCGTGACCAGGTTCCTCGTGCCGAACTTCGCGCGCAGCGCCGCCATCATGTCGCGGAAGGCGGTGCGGCCGCTGGTGTCGCAGGTCAGGCCGCAGGCGTTGGGGTACTCCCAGTCGATGTCGATGCCGTCGAAGACGTCGGCCCAGCGCGGGTCCTTGACCAGGTCGTAACAGGACTCGGCGAACGCGGTGGGGTTCTTGGCCGCCTCTCCGAAGCCGCCGGACCAGGTCCAGCCGCCGAAGGACCAGACCACCTTGAGGTTCGGGTGCATCTTCTTGAGCTTGCGCAGCTGGTTGAAGTTGCCGCGCAGGGCGCCGTCGTCCCAGGTGTCGGCCTTGCCGTCGACGCTGCCGGCGGCGTCATAGGCCTTGTCGTAGTCGGCGTAGGCGTCGCCGATCGCGCACTTGCCGCCGCTGACGTTGCCGAAGGCGTAGTTGATGTGGGTGAGCTTCGCCGCGGAGCCGGAGGTCTCGATGTTCTTCACGTGGTAACCGCGTTCGTAGACGCCCCAGTTGGTGAAGTAGCCGACCACCCGGTGGCCGGCCGCGGTCTCGTCCGTGCCGCCGTCCGCCGTGGCCGGCGTCGCCACGAGGCTAGCCGCCAGAAGGGCAGCGCCGGCGGCGGTCGCGGTGATCAGGTTGCGGGGGTGATGTCCGTGCGTTCTGGGCATGGGGGGGTCTCCTCGATGGGGTGGGGAGAGCGCTCTTGACATGGACGCGTTGAACAGTGGGGAAACCGTAGAAGGACTAGACCAATACGGTCAATGGTTCGGACCAAAACACGGTCCGGCGCTGGTCATGATCGGCTGACCCGTGACGCCGGGGCCCCGATCGGGCATACTCCAACCCGCCACAGCCGCAGGTCACCGGATTCCGCGACCCGGGACGGGACCATCGGCCTGGGCACCCACCGGCGACGGCGCCGACACCCTTGCGCGCCCGCCGCCGTAGCGCCCGACAGGGAGGAGAGCCGCCGTCATGACCGATCACGGCCCGCAGCCGGTGGAGCGTCAGCTGCCCACCGAGGAAGCCCGCGACCTGATCTCGCTCGTGCGGGAACTGGTCCAACGGGAGATCGCACCCCACGCGGCCGAGGAGGAGGACGCCGGACGCTTCCCGCGCGACCTCTTCCGGCTGCTCTCCGGATCAGGCCTGCTGGCGCTGCCCTACGCCGAGGAGTCCGGCGGCGGCGACCAGCCCTACGAGGTCTACCTCCAGGTGCTGGAGGAACTCGCCGCGGCCCGGCTGACCGTGGGACTCGGCGTCAGCGTGCACACCCTCGCCTGCCACGCGCTCGCCGGCTACGGCACCAAGGAGCAGCGGGCCGAGCACCTTCCCGCCATGCTCGGCGGCGGACTGCTGGGCGCCTACTGCCTCTCCGAGCCGTCCTCCGGCTCCGACGCCGCCTCCCTGCGCACCCGCGCCACGCGCTCGGGCGACACCTGGACCATCGAGGGCACCAAGGCGTGGATCACCCACGGCGGCATCGCGGACTTCTACACCGTGCTGGCGCGCACGGGCGGCGAGGGGGCGCACGGCATCACCGCCTTCCTCGTGCCCGGGGACGCCCCCGGCCTGTCCGCCGCGCCCCCCGAGCGCAAGATGGGCCTGAAGGGCTCGCCCACGGCCCAACTGCACTTCGACGGGGTGCGGGTGGCCGACGCCCGCCGCATCGGCGAGGAGGGACAGGGCTTCGCCATCGCGCTGTCCGCCCTCGACTCCGGCCGGCTGGGCATCGCCGCCTGCGCGATCGGCGTCGCCCAGGCGGCGCTGAACGAGGCCCTCGCCTTCGTCGCCGGACGACGGCAGTTCGGGCGCCCGGTGGCCGACTTCCAGGGCCTGCGCTTCATGCTCGCGGACATGGCCACCCAGATCGAGGCCGGCCGCGCGCTGTACCTGGCGGCCGCCCGGCTGCGCGACGCGGGCCGGCCCTTCTCCAAGGAAGCGGCCATGGCCAAGCTCTTCTGCACCGACGCCGGGATGCGGATCACCACCGACGCCGTCCAGCTCATGGGCGGTTACGGCTACACCGCGGACTTCCCCGCCGAGCGGTACATGCGCGAGGCCAAGGTCCTGCAGATCGTCGAGGGCACCAACCAGATCCAGCGGATGGTCGTCGCCCGGCACCTCGCCGGTCCCGAGTCCCACTGACCCGGCCCCCACCGGTCCCGGCCCCGCCGGGGCCACCACGGCCCGGCGGCCGACGGCACCTCACGGTCCGCCGGCCCCGGGCCCGCGCCCGGCGCCCGGCCGCGCTACGACGCGCGGCGCATCCCGGGAACGCTGCGGGGCTGCGAGCCCGGGCCGCCGATGTGCGAGAAGGGCTGCGTCCGCCAGTCCAGGCTCTCCGGCAGCGTGAGCAGCCCGGCCGCGTCCAGGCCCTGGGCGTCCAGGGACTCGTCGGCCCACGTGGCGTCCTCCACGCCGCGCCCCGAGCCCGGGCAGACCGTGAGCCCGAAGGGGTTCCACGGCGACGGGCACAGCGCGTGCTCCGGGAGCACGTCCTCGTCCGCGAGCAGCGCGATGGGCCGCGCGCAGTCCGGGCACGTCACCCGGAACATGTCATAGGTGTCGGTCTCGAACAGGCCGCCTTCGCCGTCGTTGTCGAGGCGTTCCAGGCTGGGCATAGTGTTTCTCCCCCTCGGATGGGCCGGCCAGGCCTCCCGGCCTCGGCCACAGCAAGCACTTCCCTATTGGATGGCCGGGTAATCGCCGCACCCGACAGGACACGGGTGCGCGCATGTGGCATTTGTCACATGGGTTGTGCGCCTGTGGTACCGCCGACTGTGCCGGGCGCACCGGGACGCAGTAGGTTGATCCATGTGGAGGAGTTGGACAGAGAGATCGTGGAACTGCTCGTCAAGGACGGGCGGATGAGCTACACCGACCTGGGGAAGGCCACGGGCCTGTCCACCTCGGCGGTGCACCAGCGCGTGCGCCGGCTCGAACAGCGGGGCGTCATCCGCGGCTACGCCGCGGTCGTCGACCCCGAAGCCGTCGGGCTGCCCCTCACCGCGTTCATCTCGGTGAAGCCGTTCGACCCCAGCGCGCCGGACGACATCGCGGACCGGCTCGCCGAGATCCCCGAGATCGAGGCGTGCCACAGCGTGGCGGGCGACGAGAACTACATCCTCAAGGTGCGCGTGGCCACGCCCCTGGAGCTCGAGCATCTGCTGGCCCGCATCCGCTCGTTGGCGGGGGTGTCGACCCGCACCACCATCGTGCTGTCCACGCCCTACGAGGCGCGGCCGCCACGCGTGGGATGACGCGCCCGGGGCCGGGCCCCCGGTGACGGCGACGGGCGCCCGGAGCGGCAGACTGAGGGCCATGAGCGAGCGTCCCGAGAAGACCGTCCTGCTGCGAGGCGGCGACGTGCACAGCCCCGCCGACCCCTTCGCCACCGCCATGGTCGTCGAGCGCGGCCACGTCGCCTGGGTCGGCTCCGAGGGCGCGGCCGACTCCTTCGCCGACGGCGTCGACGAGGTCGTCGACCTGCGCGGCGCCCTGGTCACCCCCGCGTTCACCGACGCGCACGTGCACACCACCGCCACCGGGCTGGCCCTGACCGGCCTCGACCTCACCGGCGTGGACACCCTCGCCGGCGCCCTGGAGCGGGTGCGGGCGCACGCCGCCGCCCGGCCCGCCGACCGCGTGCTGCTGGGCCACGGCTGGGACGCCAGCGCCTGGCCCGAGCGGCGGCCGCCGTCCCGCCGGGAGCTCGACGAGGCCGCCGGCGGCCGGCCCCTCTACCTCACCCGGGCCGACGTGCACTCCGCCGTCGTCACCACCGCCCTGCTCGACCTCGTCCCGCACGCCCGGACCCTGTCCGGATACGCCCCCGACGCCCCCCTGACCGGCGCCGCCCACCACGCCGTGCGCGCCGCCGCGTACGACAGCGTCACCCCCGCCCAGCGCACCGAGGCGCAGCGCGCGGCGCTCGCCCGCGCGGCGTCCCTCGGCATCGGCTCCGTCCACGAGTGCGCCGGCCCCGAGATCTCCGGCGCCGACGACCTCACCGGCCTGCTGCGCCTGGCCGCCGAGGAGCCCGGCCTCCGGGTGACCGGCTACTGGGCCGAGGTGATCACCTCGCCCGCCGGCGCCGCCCGCGTCCGCGAGCTCGGCGCGACCGGCGCGGCCGGCGACCTCTTCGTCGACGGCTCCCTCGGCTCCCACACCGCCTGCCTCCACGAGCCCTACGCCGACGCCCCGGACGGCACCGGCTCCGCCCACCTCGACGCCGACGCCATCGCCGCCCACGTCACCGCCTGCACCGAGGCGGGCATCCAGGCCGGCTTCCACGCCATCGGCGACGCCGCGCTGAGCGCCGTCGTCGAGGGCGTACGGGCCGCCGCAGACCGGCTCGGCCTGGCGCGCGTGCGCGCCGCCCGGCACCGCGTCGAGCACGCGGAGATGCTCGGCCCCGAGCTGATCGCCGCCTTCGCCGAACTCGCCCTGACCGCCTCCGTCCAGCCCGCCTTCGACGCCGCCTGGGGCGGCGAGGAGGCGATGTACGCCCAGCGGCTGGGCCGGGAGCGCGCCCGCACCCTCAACCCCTACGCCGCCATGCTGCGGGCCGGCGTCCCGCTCGCCCTCGGCTCCGACAGCCCCGTCACCCCCCTCGACCCGTGGGGCACCGTCAGGGCCGCCGCCTTCCACCGCACCCCCGAGCACCGGATCTCGGTGCGCGCCGCCTTCACGGCCCACACCCGCGGCGGCTGGCGGGCCATCGGCCGGGACGACGCGGGCGTGCTGGTGCCGGGCGCTCCGGCCGACTACGCGGTGTGGGAGGCCGGCGACCTGGTGGTGCAGGTGCCCGACAACCGGGTCGCCAACTGGTCCACCGACCCCCGCTCCGGCACCCCCGGACTGCCCGACCTCACCCCCGGCGTCCCGCTGCCCGTCTGCCTGCGCACGGTCGTGGGCGGGCGCACGGTCCACGCGCGCCCGAACGGGTGACGCGGCAAGATCCGCGTACCGCCGAACGACGTGCCCCGGCCTGTCGCACCGCCCCGTCATCTGCCGTACTGACCTGCTGATTTGAACGAGGCGCGCAGGTCGGAAGGGTGTTGACACGGTGCGGGCGGCGGCCGGTAGGTTCTCCGCTGTCCACCACAGGACGTCCGGCCGGGGAACCTCCACGCAGTCGTCGAACGCCGCTGGGCCATGGGGCGGGGTGCCGAGCAGGCGCGCCGCCACTGGGAGCCAGGTCCAGCGCACGAGGGGCGGGGGAGGTTCGGCCAGGCCGGCAGGTGCGACCCGGGTGGGGCCCGGAAGTTCAGTAGACAACGGCTCTCGGGCGACCCGCAGCCAGCGGATCCCAGGCCGGCCCGAAGGACGCCGGGCCCCCATTCCGCCGTTCCGCGAGGGGCCGCCCGAAGCACACCCGGCGGGCCGCCGGGCGGCCGGAGCGAGGTACGGTCAGCTGATACTCCCGAAAGCTCCAGGAAGGCCGCCGACCGTGCCCTCGGGCCCCGAAACCACTCCAGAAGCCGCCGTGAGCCCCCCGGCGGCCGCCGGCGCGCCCCGCGACGCGGTCGCGGACGCCCGCCCCGGACGGGCCGCGCGTCTGGCCCGCCTCGTCCGCCGCGAGGCGCCCCGCACCGCCCTGGCCGCCGTCGGCGGACTGGGACTGGCGGCCGCCTTCCCGCCCTACGGCCTGTGGCCGCTGTCCGTCGCGGCCGTCGCGGCGCTGGCGCTGCTGACCCGGGGGCGCACGGCACGGCAGGGCGCCTGGACCGGTTTCGCCTTCGCCCTGCCGTTCTTCTTCGTCCTGCTGCGCTGGCTGCACGTGGTCGGCTACGACGCGGTGGTGGGCCTGTCGATCGCCGAGGCCCTGTTCGTGGCCGCGCTCGGCGCCGGGCTCGCGGTCACCTCGCGGCTGCCCGCGTGGCCGCTGTGGGGCGCCTGCCTGTGGATCGCCCAGGAGTGGGCCCGGGACCGGGTGCCGTTCGGCGGCTTCCCGTGGGGTCGCCTCGCCTTCGCCAACACCGGCTCGCCCTTCACCCCGCTCGCGGCCCTCGGCGGCGCCCCCGTGGTGACCTTCGGCGTGGCGCTCGCGGGCGGTCTGCTGGCGTACGCGCTGTCCGCCGCCCACCGGCTGCGGGCCGGCGGCCCCCGGACCGTGCGGGCGGCGCTGCCCGCCGTGGAGGCGGTGGCCCTCGCGGTGGCCGTGACCCTCGTGGGCTACGCCGTGCCCGTGCCCACCAAGGCCGACGACACCGCCGACATCGCGATCGTCCAGGGCAACGTGCAGAACCCCGGCATGAACTTCCTCGGCCGCCCGATGATGATCCTCGACAACCACGTCAACGCGACGCTGCAGCTGGCGCGGGACATCAAGGCGGGCAAGGTACGCAAGCCGGATCTGGTGATCTGGCCGGAGAACTCCTCCGACCTCGACCCCTTCCAGTACCCCGAGGCCTACGACCGGATCGAGGAGGCGGTCAAGGCCGTCGGCGTCCCCGTCCTCGTGGGCGCCCTCATCGACCACCCCGGCAAGCAGGGGTACATAGACAACAAGGGCATCGTCTGGGACCCGAGGACCGGCCCCGGCGCCTCCTACGCCAAGCAGCACCCGGTGCCGTTCGGCGAGTACGTGCCCTTCCGGGCGCAGCTGAGCAAGGTCATCACCCGCCTCCAGCGCGTCCCCCGCGACTTCTACCCCGGCGACCGCACCGGCGTGCTCCAGGTCGGCCCGGCCCGGCTCGGCGACGTCATCTGCTTCGAGGTCGCCTACGACGAGATCGTCCACGAGACCGTCAGGGCCGGTGCCCGCGCCCTCGTCGTGCAGACCAACAACGCCACCTACGGCCGTACCGGCCAGCCCGAGCAGCAGCTGGCGATGTCGCGGCTGCGGGCCGTCGAGCACGGCCGCGCGGTGGTCACCGCCGCGACGAGCGGCATCAGCGCCGTCGTCTCTCCCGACGGCCGGGTGCTCCAGCACAGCGAGGAATTCACCCGGGACGTGATCAGCGCGCGCATCCCGCTGCGGGACGGCACGACCCTGGCCGACCGCGTGGGTGCGGGCCCCGAATGGGCGCTCGCTATCGTGGGGCTTCTGTCCTGTGCGGCCGCTTTCCTGATCGGTCGTCGGGTCCGGCCGGAGGGAACCGAAGAGGATATGGACAAGAAGGGCCAGCTGTGAACGACGGTGGTCAGCGGAGATACGGTCCGCTCGGCACGACCTTGGTGATCATTCCGACCTACAACGAGGCGGAGAACATCAAGCCCATCGTCGCCCGGGTGCGCGAGGCCGTGCCCGAGGCGCACGTCCTCGTGGCCGACGACAACAGCCCCGACGGCACCGGCAAGCTCGCCGACGAGCTGGCGGCCGACGACGACCACGTCAAGGTGCTGCACCGCAAGGGCAAGGAGGGCCTGGGCGCCGCCTACCTGGCGGGCTTCCGCTGGGGCCTGGACAACGGCTACGGCGTGCTGGTGGAGATGGACGCCGACGGCTCCCACCAGCCCGAGGAGCTGCCCCGGCTGCTGACCGCGCTCAAGGGCGCCGACCTGGTGCTGGGATCCCGCTGGGTGCCCGGGGGCCGGGTCGTGAACTGGCCGAAGTCGCGGGAGATGCTCTCCCGGGGCGGCTCGACGTACTCCCGCCTCATGCTCGACGTGCCCATCCGCGACGTCACCGGCGGCTACCGGGCCTTCCGGCGGGAGACGCTGGAGGGGCTGGGCATGGACGACGTCGCCTCCCAGGGCTACTGCTTCCAGGTCGACCTGGCCTGGCGCGCGGTGAAGGCCGGCTTCCATGTGGTGGAGGTGCCCATCACCTTCGTCGAGCGGGAGCTGGGCGACAGCAAGATGAGCCGCGACATCGTCGCCGAGGCCCTGTGGCGCGTCACGTCCTGGGGGCTGGGCTCGCGGGCCGCGAAGGTGCTGGGCAAGGACCAGCAGGGCCCCCGGCCGTAAGGGCCTCATAAGGGCCCTCCGCCCGTTTTTCGGGCCTCCGGGCACACTTGAGGCATGACGTTCGGAGCGCAGCAGCAGACGGTGAACAGCGGGCCGCCCCGGCGGAGCCGGGCCCGCAGGATCGTTCCCCTCGTGGTGGCGGTCTGGGTGGTGCTGGAGGTGTGGCTGCTGACGCTCGTGGCCGGCGCGGCGGGCGGCTGGACCGTCTTCGCGCTGCTGGCCGGGGGAGTGATCGCCGGCTCGTATGTGATCAAGCGGGCCGGCCGCCGGGCCTGGCAGCGGCTGACGCAGTCCCTGCAGACCCCGGGCGCGGCTCCCGCGCCCGCGCCCGCGGAGGGCGGCGGCAACGCCCTGACGATGCTGGGCGGCCTGCTGCTGATGGTGCCGGGCCTGATCTCCGACGTGGCCGGGCTGCTGTGCCTCTTCCCGCCGACCCGGGCGCTCCTGCGCGGGTCGCTGGAGCGGCGGCTGCGGCGGTCGGGGACGCTGGGCGAGGCCTTCCAGCAGGCCCAGCAGGCGCAGCAGACACGGATGGGCGAGGGCAAAGTCGTGCAGGGCGAGGTGATCCGGGAGGACGCGCCGCCCGCACCCCGCCCGGGCGACCCGCAGCTGCCCCGCTGACCGGCGCCGGCCGCCACGCAAGGCGGCCACCGGGTACGGACAAGGGCCCGGGCCACTGCTCAGTGCAGTGGCCCGGGCCCTTGGTGGTGCTGTGGAGCGCGCGGTCCGTCGTCAGGCGGACTTGCGCGTGTCGCGCGGATGCACGGCGATGTTCATGGCGCCGGAGCGCAGGACGGCCAGCCGTTCGGCCAGCACCTCCTCCAGCTCCTCGCGGGTCCGTCGCTCCATGAGCATGTCCCAGTGCGTACGCGCGGGCTTGCCCTTCTTCTCCTCAGGACCGTCGCCGTCCACCAGGAGTGCCACGGCGCCGCACGCCTTGCACTCCCACTCCGGCGGAATCTCCGCCTCTACCGAGAACGGCATCTCGAATCGATGGCCGTTCGGGCATGCGTACTCCACCGCCTGGCGCGGTGCCAGATCGATGCCGCGGTCGGTCTCGTAGCTGGTCACCACGAGTCGCGTGCCGCGGAGAGCTCGCTCACTCATGAATTGTGCCTCCCGGGCTTTGTCGCCCACAGGACAGGTGTCGCTGTCGTCGTCATCCGGTCAACGTCCGGTCGGCGGTGAAGATTCCCCGTTGAGGGACATGCGTCGCCCGTCGTGCCGCCCCTTGTTGTACCCACCAACGCCCGTTTTGTCACATCCGGCAACAGATGTCACCCTGTGTTTCCGCTGCTTTAGCGCGCAGTAACGGTCCGTCCGGTGGGTCGAAGGCGTACACTACCGGGCTGCCGGTTTCCCACCTAAACCGGGTCCGGAACTCCGCGGGCCGCGCCCTCCTCGGCGGCCGTCGCGGGGGGTGCCGCCGAGGGCCCCGCCGCGACCACCGGGCTCGGCTCCGGCCCGGCGAACAGGCGCAGGAAGAACTGCGCCAGCGGGCCGATCGTCACCGCGAAGAGCACCGTGCCCACGCCCACCGAGCCGCCCAGCGCGAAGCCGGTCGCCAGCACGGTGACCTCGATGCAGGTCCGCACCAGCCGCACCGAGCGCCCCGTCCTGCGGTGCAGCCCCGTCATCAGCCCGTCGCGCGGGCCCGGGCCGAAGCGCGGGGTGATGTAGAGCCCCGTCGCGACCCCGCACAGCACCACCGCGAACAGCAGCAGCGGAATCCGCACCCACAGCGTGCCGGGCGGCGCCGGCACCACGCTCAGCGTCGCGTCCACCGCCAGGCCGATCACCAGGACGTTGGAGACCGTGCCGAGCCCGGGCCGCTGCCGCAGCGGGATCCACAGCAGCAGCACCAGCGCGCCGATGGCGATCGTGACCGTACCGATCGACAGGCCCGTGTGCCGGGAGACTCCCTGGTTCAGCGCGTCCCACGGCGACAGCCCCAGCCCCGCGCGCAGCTGCAGCGCGATGCTGATCCCGTACAGCATGAGCCCGCCGTACAGCTGGACGAGACGGCGGGCGAGCGCGGACCGTGGCCCTGATCCCTGTGGCGCGGACAAAGAATCCCCCTGTGGTGGTGCGAGTGGCTTGAGCCATGACAGTCTGTGGACTGTAGAGCAGAAAGATCCATGGCCAATCCCGGGAAGGTGGACCGCAAGCCATGACCCAGTGGACCTCTTCGGTCGGAGCGCCTCAGCTGGCGCGCCTCCTCGGCTCGCAGCACACGCGCGACACCGTCACCCCGCTCGGCGGCAGACGGCTGCCCGCCTACCGCTCGCTGGCCGACGGCATCCGGCTGCTCGTCCTCGAGGGGCGCGTCCCCGTGGCCGCCCGGCTGCCCGCCGAGCGCGAGCTGGCCGCCGCCCTGTCGGTGAGCCGCACCACCGTCGCCGCCGCCTACGAGGCGCTGCGCGGCGAGGGCTTCCTGGAGTCCCGCCGCGGCGCGGGCAGCTGGACCGCCGTCCCCGCCGGGAGCCCGCTGCCCACCCGGGCGCTGGACCCGCTGCCGCCGGAGGCCGCCGCCTCGGTGATCGACCTCGGCTGCGCGACGCTGACCGCCCCCGAGCCCTGGCTCACCCGCGGCCTGCAGGGCGCCCTCGAGGAGCTGCCGCCCTACGCCCACACCCACGGCGACTACCCCGCCGGCCTGCCCGCCCTGCGCCAGGCCGTCGCCGACCGCTACACCGCCCGCGGCGTGCCCACCATGCCCGAGCAGATCATGATCACCACCGGCGCGATGGGCGCCGTCGCCGCCATCTGCCGGCTGATGGCCGGGCGCGGCGAGCGGGTCGCCGTGGAGTCGCCCTCCTACGCCAACGTCCTGCAGCTCATGCGCGACGCCGGCGCCCGGCTGGTGCCCGTGGCCATGGCCGACCGGCTCGCCGGCTGGGACCTGCCCGCCTGGCGGCAGGTACTGCGCGACGCCGCGCCCCGTATGGCCTACGTCATCGCCGACTTCCACAACCCCACCGGCGCCCTGGCGCCCGAGGAACAGCGCCGGGAGCTGGTCGAGGCGGCCCGGGCCGCCGGCACGCTGCTCGTCGCCGACGAGACCATGTCCGAGCTCGCCCTGGAGGACGGCCTCGAACTTCCCCGGCCCGTCTGCGCCTTCGACCCCGCCGGCAACGCCGTCATCACCGTCGGCTCGGCCAGCAAGTCCTTCTGGGCCGGCCTGCGGATCGGCTGGGTGCGCGCCGCCCCGGACGTGATCCGCAGCCTGATCGCGGCCCGCGCCTACGCCGACCTCGGCACGCCCGTCATCGACCAGCTCGCCGTCACCTGGCTGCTGAACACCGGAGGCTGGGACGCGGCCCTGCAGATCCGGCGCGAGCAGACGCGCGAGAACAGGGACGCCGTCGTCGCGGCCGTCCGCCGGCACCTGCCCGAGTGGGAGTTCACCGTCCCGCGCGGCGGCCTCACGCTGTGGGCGCGCACCGGGGGGCTGTCCGGTTCCCGGATCGCCGAGGCGGCGGAGCGGCTGGGGGTGCGGGTGCCGTCGGGTCCGCGCTTCGGCGTCGACGGCGCCTTCGAGGGGTACGTGCGGCTGCCGTTCACCGTGGGCGCCCCGGTCGCCGAGCAGGCCGCGACGCGGCTGGCCGAGGCCACCCGCCTGGTGGCCAGCGGGGCCACCGCCGCCGTCGAGGTGCCCCGCACGTACGTGGCCTGAACCGGCAGCTACGTAGCCTGAAGCCGGGGGCCCGGCGGCTACACGCCCTGGACCGGCAGCATCCCGTCGCCCTCCGCCGCGCACCGGGAGGCCGCGGCGCCGGGCCACTCCGGCAGCAGTCGCAGCACCGCCTCCCGCTGGGCGTCGGCCGTCTCCTCGTCGTACGGGTCCGGGGTCGCCGGCACCTGCAGCCGGTGCACGGGCCCCGGGCCGAGCCGTGCGTAGCCGCGCCCGGGCGGCGTGTCCTCGGCGGGAGTGGTGTGCGGGGCCGTGCCCAGGGCCGCCGCCGCCTCCTGGGCGGTGGCCGGGCCCAGCGCCACCCGGGCCCCGGTGTGGGCGAACAGCGTCTCGCCGAGCAGCCCGGCCGCGTCCAGCCGCTCGCCGACGACGACGGTGACGCCCGCGGTCCGGCCGTGCTGCAGCGGCACCTCGAGCAGCTCCTGCGGATCCCGGCGCCCCTCGGCGGCGGCGAGCCGGCTGAGCGCGGCGGGCCGGTCGACGACGATCCACAGGGGGCGCCGGATGTCGTCGGGCGCCGGACGGCCGTTGCGGCGGGCGTAGGTGGCGGCCTTCAGCCGCCGTTCCGTCTCGTGGCAGGCCCACTCCAGGACGGCGAGCGCGTCCGGGGCCGTGCACTCCACGGCCAGCACGCCCTCGCGGCCGGCCAGGCAGGCGTAGCCGCCCGTGCCGCCGCCGTCGAGGATCACCGCGTCGCCGTGGTGCAGGGCCTGCAGGGCGACCGAGCGCAGCAGGGTGGTGACGCCGCTCCCGGGCCGGCCCAGGGCCAGCAGGTGGGGTTCGGTGGAGCGCGGTCCCGTGCGCCAGACGACCGGCGGCGCGTCGCGGGTGCTCTCGCCGACGGTCACCGGCAGCGTCCGCTGGACGGAGGCGGGGTCGGTGAAGCCCAGGACGGTCTCGCCGGGGGCGGTCACGAAGTACTGGGCCCCGATGCCGGTGGGCAGCGGGGAGAGCGCGCTCAGCTCGAGGTGGTTGGCGGCCTCGTCCCAGTCGAAGCGGTACTCCCGGCCCCGGCCGGCCTTGAGCTGCAGCAACTGCTCGATCCGGGTACGGGCCGGGCCCTCGCTGTCGGTGAAGTAGCCGGGGTAGCGCAGCCGCAGGGAGGTCAGCCGCCCCTGGTCGTCGAAGGCGTGCCCGTCGAAGACGGCGCCCCAGTCGCCGCCGTGCTCGTACAGCGGACTGGGGTCCTCCGGGGCGGTCAGGTAGGGCACCAGCGCCTCGTACAGCGCCTGCAACCGGGCGCTCTCCGCCTCGTCCGGCTCCTCCTGCTCCGGCGCCCGCTCACGGCCGGCCCAGGCGCCCGCGGCGACCATGACCGCCGCGGCCAGTGGCGGTCCGTAGGGCACGAGTGCCACGATGACCAGGGAGGACCCCAGCAGGAGCAGCGAGGGCCCGCGCCGGTCGGCGGGCATCCGCAGCCAGCCGCGTACGCCCGCAGCGGCCAGCCGGCGCAGCCCCCGCGCGACCACGAACAGCGGATGGAGGGTGTCCCGGGTGCTCTCGGCGGCTCCGCGCGCGAGCTCCCTGCCCCGGACGAGCGAGGTGCCGCCGCCGGTCGTCGGGATGCGGGGGAGCGAGCGCCGGCCCACGTCGGCCTCCTGGGTCGCTGCGGCGGGGTCGGACTAGAACTTGATGCCGCCCAGCAGGCTGGCGAGGCTCGCGCCGCCCGCGCGGATGCTCGGAGCGATGCCGGTGCTCGCGAGATAGAAGCCGAACAGGGCGCAGACCAGCCCGTGCGAGGCCTTGAGGTTGTCCTTGCGGAAGAAGAGGAAGACGACGACACCGAGGAGCACGACGCCCGAGATGGAGAGGATCATTGGGTATCTCCTGCGGAACTGGGGGGCGGTCACCATGAGTCCCTCCAGCTTCACAGAAAGTATTATTCCGGCAACTGGGGATACCCCCGTACGGAGGATGGCAGACCATGACCGGACCGAGGCCCGAGACCGAAGAGCCCGCCCACGACCCCGAGGTGCTGCAGCTCGCCGCCAAGGTCTTCGACCTGGCGCGGCACGGTGACACCGCCACCCTCGCGGCCTATGTGGACGCAGGCGTTCCTGCGAATTTGACCAACGACAGGGGCGACTCCCTCGTCATGCTCGCCGCCTACCACGGTCACATCGACGCCGTCATCGCACTGCTCGAGCGCGGCGCCGACCCCGACCGGCCCAACGACCGGGGCCAGACGCCGCTGGCGGGCGCCGTCTTCAAGGGCGAGACCGAGGTCGTCCGCGTGCTGGTGGCCCATGGCGCGGACCCCGCCGCCGGCATGCCGTCCGCGCTCGACACCGCCGCCATGTTCGCCCGCCAGGACCTGCTGGAGCTGCTCCAGGGCGAATGACCGCCGGGGCGCTGAGCGGCGCGACGGCGCGCCGCTCAGCGCCCCCGCCCGGCCGGCAGGGGCCGGGGCGGCACGAAGGCCTACGAGGGCCTGCCCGGCGGCTGCGTCGACGCGAAGCTCAAGGGGGACGAGAAGTCGCGGCGCCTGTGCCCCGCCACGGTGAACGTCAACCCGTAGCGCCCAGCGCCAGCACGGCCTCCACCGTGTCGGCCTCCGCCGCCGTCTTGTCCTCCCGGTACCGCACGACCCGCGCGAAGCGCAGGGTCACCCCCGCCGGATACCGGGAGGACCGCTGCAGACCGTCGAAGGCGATCTCCACCACCAGCTCCGGCCGCACCGTCACCACATGGCCGTCGTCGCCCACCGCCAGCTCCCGCAGCCGCTCGGTCTGCCAGGCCAGCACCGCGTCCGTCAGCCCCTTGAACGTCTTGCCGAGCATCGCGAACGAGCCGTCCGGCCGGCGCGCCCCCAGATGCAGGTTCGACAGCTTCCCCCGGCGCCGGCCGTGCCCCCACTCGGCGGCCAGCACCACCAGGTCCAGGGTGTGGACCGGCTTCACCTTCAGCCACGCCGCCCCGCGCCTGCCCGCGCTGTACGCCGCGTCCAGCGCCTTGACCATCACCCCCTCGTGCCCGCGCCGCAGCACCTCCTCGGAGAAGTCCTGCGCCGCCGCCCTCGCCCCCTCGGCCGACGGATCCGCCACCACCAGGCGCCGCACCCGCATCGGCTCCGGCACCACCCGGGCCAGCACCGCGTGCCGCTCGGCCGTCGGCATCGCCAGCAGCTCCCGGCCGTCGACCGCCAGCACGTCGAAGAACACCGGCGACAGCGGGAAGGCCGCCCCCGCCCCCGCCACGTCCAGCCGCGAACCCACCCGGCCGGCGATGTCCTGGAAGGCGTGCGGGCGCCCCGCCGCGTCCAGCGCGATCACCTCCCCGTCGAGCACCGCCGAGTCCACCGGCAGCGCCAGCGCCGCCACGGCCACCTCCGGCAGCCGCTCGGTGATCTCGTCCAGCGTCCGCGTGTAGACGCGTACGTCCCCGCCGTCCCGGTGCACCTGCACCCGGATCCCGTCCAGCTTCTCCTCCACCGCGCACGGCCCCAGCCGGTCCAGCGCCTCGTCGACGTCACCGGCGCTCTGCGCCAGCATCGGCAGCACCGGCCGTCCCACCCGCAGCCGGAACTCCGTCAGCGCCGCAGGGCCCCGCTCCAGCAGCACGCGGGCCACCGCGCCCAGCGAGCCGCCCAGCATCACCGCCCGCCGTACGTCCTCGGGCGCCGCGCCGGCCGCGGCCGCCAGGCCCTCGACCGCGAGCGCGTCCAGCGCGCCCTGGCGCAGCTCGCCGCCGATCAGACGGAAGAGGAAGTCCTGCTCCTCGGCGGTGGCCGCGCCCAGCAGCTCGCCGACCAGGCGCCGGCGCTCGGCCTGCGCGCCCGGGCCCGCCACGGCCGCGATCGCCGTGAACGCCCGGTCGACGTCGCCCACGGTCAGCGTGGGCGCGGCGGCCGGGGCGGGCGCGTGGCGCAGGGTGCTCCAGCCGACGCCGATCCTGCGCTGCGGCAGCCGGCCGGCGAGGTAGGGGATGACGAGGGGGGCCTCGTCGGGCTCGGCGTCGCGGAAGAGGCCGGCCAGCAGGGCGGTCTTCCGCGTACGGGCGCTCGTCGCCGCGACCTCCCCGGACACCCGTGCGACCTCGGCGAGCAGCATGACTCCATCGTGCGGCGGCCGCGAGCGGGCCGCAGGCCGGGGTGCTCGCGAGCGGGGCTCTGCTCAGCCACCGGCCCGCGCGGCCTCGTCCTCCGCCCGCCCCGCGCTGTCGCTGATCCTGATCAGCAGCGCCACCATCAGCCAGTTGGCCACCAGCGACGAGCCGCCCTTGGCCAGGAACGGCAGGGTCTTGCCGGTCAGCGGGATCAGGGCCAGCACACCGCCCGCCACCACGAACACCTGCAGCGCCAGCGCCGCCGCCAGGCCCACCGCCAACAGCTTGCCGAACGGGTCGGGCGTACGCAGGGCCACGCTGAGGCCGCGCTGGACCAGCAGCGCGTACAGCACCAGGACGGCCATCGTGCCGGCGAGCCCGAGTTCCTCGCCGACGGTGGTCAGGATGAAGTCGCTGCGGCCGGCGAAGCGGACGAGCTCGGGGTGGCCGCGGCCCAGGCCGCTGCCCGTGACGCCGCCGCTGCCGAAGCTGAAGAGGGCCTGCGCGGCCTGGTCGGAGACGCCGCTGCCCTCCTTGAAGGCGTCGAAGGGGTGCAGCCAGGCGTCGATGCGGCCCTTGACGTGCGGCTCCAGCGAACCCACCACCCCCGCCCCCACCACGGCCATCAGCAGGCCGCACACCACCCAGCCGGTGCGCTCGGTGGCCGCGTAGAGCATCACCACGAACAGCCCGAAGAAGATCAGCGAGGTGCCCAGGTCCCGCTCGAGGGCCAGCACCAGCAGGCTCAGCACCCACACCGTCACGATCGGTCCGAGCTGGCGCCCCGGGGGCAGCCGCATGCCGAGCGCCTTGCGGCCCGTCAGCGCCAGGGCGTCGCGATGGGTGACGAGATGGCCGGCGAAGAACACCGCGATCATGATCTTGACGAACTCGCCCGGCTGGAAGGACAGCGGGCCGATGAGGATCCACCGTTTGGCGCCGTAGAGGTCCCCGGGGAAGAACGCGGGCGCCATCAGCAGCACCAGCGCCACGGCCATCGTCAGATGGATGTACCGCCGCAGTCGGCGGTGGTCCGGCAGCAGCGCCACCACCACGACGCACAGCACCACCCCCAGGACCGTCCACACCAACTGCCCGTCGGCCGTCGGACCGGCGTCGTACCGCCTGGCATAGGCCGGGTCCAGGCGGTACAGCAGCACCAGCCCCAGCGCCGAGAGCAGCACGGCCAGCGGCAGGATCAGCGGGTCCGCGTGCGGCGCCCACTGACGCACCGCCAGATGCGGGAAGAGGGCCAGGCACGCCATGACCCCCGCGAAGGCGGGCAGCCCCGCGGGGACCTCGCCGGCGGTCGCCAGCCCGGTGTACGCGTACCCGGAGCAGCCGGTCAGGACCGCGAGGACCAGCAGCACCGCCTCGCCGAGGCGCCTGCCGGACCCCGGGGGGAAGGCCGCCGCGGGCACACCGCTGTCGCCGCCTCCCTCGACTCGTACGGTTTCCACGGTCACACCCGTCATGATGAGCGGCCGGACCGGAAGAAGCCCGCACGACCCGAAGAAGTCGCCGGAAACGCTCCACACGCGGACCACCCGTCAGAAGACCGCCAGGACACGTCGCACTGCGCGGCTCGTATGAACATGGGCGGGTGACGGTGCGTGATGTCGCGCACACTTAGTGGAATTGTCGTAACCGGCCGGAGCCGCGCCGAGTTGTGGCACCGGCACCGCAGGACCGACGACGCAGGACGGAGCAGTGGTTCAGCCATGAGCAAGCGCCAGAAGGGCCGCCGACACCGCAGGATCAACCGCACCCCACGCCCGGTGGGTGCCTCCCGACCGGCCACCGCGCGGCCGGAGCCGAAGCGCGACGCGCGCCACGAGCGGCCCGAGGCCGCCCCCACACCCGCCGCCCTCGGCCGCCACGAGGCCCGCACCTGGGACGGGCTGCGCGCCTTCGGCGACGACGGGGCCTCCCTGGACGAGCTGTGCGCCTCGGTCGGCTACCAGCCGCGCACGATCGCCAAGCACGTCAACGGGCTCGCCGGCCACGGCCTGGCGGTGCTGCGCGGCGACCGCTGGTACGCGAGGGCGGAAGAGCCCCTCGTGAGCCGGTGACGGCCGGCCCCGGGCCGCACGGGACGCGCCCGCGCCCCCGGCCCGGGGCCCCGCGCGGCTCAGCCGATCCTCGGCGCGCCCCCGCTCTCGCGGCGCTTGCGCGCCAGCGCGGCGAGCACGGCCTCGTGGCCCAGCAGCGATTCGGCCGCGCGCTCCAGCGACCGGGCGGCCGTCTCGGCCCGGTCCGCGTGGGTGAGGATCCGCTGCCGCAACACCGTGCCCTCCTCGCCCAGGAGCGTCACGGCGTCGGCGCTCGCGCGCAACCGCCCCGCCTGCTCGCGCAGGTTGTCGGCCTGCGCCCGCACCGACCTGGACCAGGGCACCCCGCCGGCCCCGTCGGGGGCCGTCACCGCGTCCTCGCCCAGGGCGCGAAGGCGTTGCGCACGCCCTCCAGGGCCGGGGCCAGCTCCGGGTGGTGCCGCAGCAGGACGTCGCGCATGGTCGTACGGTCGATCCACTCCATGCCCTCCGGGGTGTAGATCTCGGGCCGGTAGTCGGTGGTGAAGAAGCGGTCGCTCTTCAGCCGCCGGGACGCCATCAGGACGAACACCCGGAACGCCGTGTCGCTGAAGGCGAAGCCGCGCGGCCGGGGTTCGGCGTACATCCCCACCATGGTGTCGACCCGGTCCAGGCGCCCGTCGTAGACGTCCCGCAGCTCGGCGGCCAGGTGGGCGTTCCCGCCGGTCAGTTCCTCGAAGCCGGTCACCGGCGGCCGGTGCAGCGCGGCGCGGAAGGCGGTGTAGCGGGGCACGCCGCGCTCACGGTCGCGCAGCACGTCCACCGTGCCGAGGTCGACGTGCTCCCCGGAGACCCGCACCAGGTCGCGCAGGCAGTCGGGGTGGTTGTGCAGGGTGATGGCGCCGGGGTGCATGGTGCCGAAGGAGTACAGCAGGTCGGTCATGCCCCACCGGTCCACGGCCTTGCGGGTGGCCAGCGCCTGCAGCGGCTCGAAGCCGGTGACGTCGATCAGCGCGCCGTCACGATGCGAGCGGATCTCGTACTCGTCCCGGATCAGCGGGTGCAGTCGGTAGGAGGTGACGAACTCCTCGGTCATCGAGTACGGCGCCGCGTGGTGCGCGGTGGGGGAGCCGGGGATGCCGAAGAACGCCTCGCCCCGGCCCAGGCGCCCCACCCGGCGCCGCAGCCGCGCGGGAAGCACCCCGTACCAGTTGATGTGCATGGCCGCCCGCGTCACCGGACGGTCGATGACGGCGGGCGTCCACTCCACCGTATGGATCTTGGCCATCACGGCGGCGTTCACCAGCCTGGCCACCTGGAACAGACGCTCGTCGTCCCAGGTGGGATGGGCGGATTCCACCCGGGCGCAGATCGCGTTGTGCTCCTTGGCGAAGAGCGTGTGCAGCAGCGACAGGCCGACCCAGTAGTTGTCGTTGAAGCCGGTGGCGTCGATGCCGGCCAGCCCCGGGCGCGTCTCGTCCGGCAGCCTGCCGTCCACGACGGCCAGCCGGCCGCCCTCGCCCGTGCGCAGCGAACGGCACCGCTCCTCGTCGGACCCGTAGATCTGCGAGCCGTCCCACCAGTGGGAGACGGTGTTCTCGTACGTCGGAGGACGGCCGGGCCCGGTGTGGGCGACGGGGTCGGGCCGGCTGCGGCGGACCAGCATGGGGCAGCGCGACCAGTCGTCGTTCGCGGCCAGCGGGACGTCCAGGGGCGCCTCGGCCCTGTTGTCGCCGTGGCTGAACCAGCCGTGGTTCTGGAACTGGATCCAGGCCGCCGCCAGCAGGTTCAGCGACACGGCCGGGCGGAAGCCCCGCGAGCGGGCCAGCAGGCGCCGGCTCACCTCGCGCGGACCGGGCGAGAACAGACCGTGGTCCTCGGGCTCCGGGAAGGTCTGCGGCAGCGCGCAGTTGCGGTCGAAGCGGGTGCCCGCCCGGCCCATGTCCACGTCGTCCGGGTCGTACCCGGACCCGTCGTAGCTGCGGTACGGCAGCAGGACCGGGCTCGGGGTGCGGGGCCGTTCGCCGCCCGCGCCGAAGGTGTCGTGCAGATTGTGGGCGCGCAGCAGGTCCCGCTGCCGTTTGATCTCCAGCAGCGCCAGGGGGAAGGGCAGCGAGTGCCACTCGCGGCGGCGCCGCGGTGCCGGTGTCATCGATCGCTCTCCAACGGGGGGTAGGGGGCGGGACGGTTCAGCGGTCGTGGAGCCGGAGGACGACGGTCTCCTCCACCCGGCCCCGGTACGGCTCGAGCAGGGCGTCCACCCGGTCGCGCGCCTCGGGCACCACGTCGTCGAGGCTCTGCGCGTAGACGCCCGCGTTGTGGCACTGCGGGAAGTCGTGCGAGCGGTCCACCCAGGTGATCTCCAGCCAGTCGGCGGGCACCGGGAAGACGGAGACCGGGCTGCGCCCCTCGAGGTTGGGCACCACGTCGTGCTCGTTGACGAGGCTGACGACCCGGGTGGCCGGGTCGAGGGGGCGCTTGAAGTCGACGGGGGAGCCGACGGCGACGGCGTGGGTCAGCCGCCACCGCCGGTTGACGTCGGGCAGTTCGGTCAGGTTCAGGGCCGTGATGCCGCCCAGGCTGTGCCCGACCAGCGCGACCTCGGTGCCCTCGGGGACCACCCGGGCCAGGGCCTTGCGCACGGCCCGGGTGTACGGGGAGTCGTTGCGGCCCACCGCGGTGACCGCGCCCACCAGGTCCTGCGGGGTGGCGTTGCGGGGCCGGCCGAAGGCCATGCCCGGCAGCACCACCACATGCCGCGTGACGCCGTCCGGGCCGGTGACCCGGTGGATCAGCATCCGGCCGTCGGTGCCCAGGACCGCGATGTCACGCAGGTGGCCGCTGACGCTCGTACCGGGATCCAGCCGCGCCAGCAGGGCCGGGTCCGCCGGCAGTACCTCGGCCCGGCCGGCCCCCCGGTCCCAGCGCGCCCAGGCGCCGATGGACGTGCCCAGCAGGGGATCGCCGTCCGGCCGGGTGCCGGTGACGATGTGCCAGGCCGCCGCGTCGTTGAACGGGTTCTCGTCCACCAGCGCGTTCCACGCCATCACCTCGGTCAGCGACGGCGCGAGGCGTGCCAGGGCCCGCTCGCCGCCCTGCTCGCGCACGTTCTGCCGCAGCACCCGCAGGGCGCGCAGCTGGCGGTCCGCCGCGATGGCGTCCAGCAGCCGCCGCACCGGGCCGTCCTCGGCGAACTCCGGGTGCCGCACCGAGCACAGCCGGATGCGCAGCTCCAGCGAGGTCACCGCCACGGCGACCGCCAGGCTCTCGCGGCTGGTCAGTACCCCGCCCAGCCACGCCGCCCGGCCCAGCCGCCCGCCGTCGGGCGCGTAGCCCAGCCCGGTGGCCGAGGTCAGGGCGCCGGCCAGGGCCCGCACGGCCCGCAGTCCGGTGCGCGGCGAGCGGCCCAGCGAGGCCGCCAGCGCCGGGTCGGTGGCCACGGCCGTCAGCGCCCGGCCCGCCGCCCGGATCTCGCCCGCCGCCTTCCCCAGCGCCCGGGCCACCGGGGCCAGGGCGGCCACGTCCGGCCCGGCGGCGCGGATGCCGCCGCCGGACGTCATGACGCCCCCGGAGTGCGCTGGGCGCGGTAGCCGATGCGCAGGCGCGTCGCGTCGAAGGTGTACGGCAGCGGCCGGGCGGGCCCGAGCCGTACCCCGGCCACCGCCAGCTCCCCGCCGCGCAGGAACTCGGCGACGAAGCCGGTCGCCAGCAGCAGCCCCAGCTCCATGCCGCTGCACTGGGCCTCGCCCCGGCTGAACGGGCTGACGGCCCAGTCCTGCGAGGCCGTGCCGTCCAGCCACTTCTCGGGCGCGAAGCGGTGCGCGTAGTCGACGCGCTCCGCGTCGCGGGCGTGGAAGGCGGCGGGCACCAGGACGTTCATCCCGCCCGGCGCCACGGCCCCCCGCCAGCGGGTCTCCGCCGTCGTACGCCGCATCAGGCTCGGCACCGGCGGCCACAGCCGTGCCGCGTCCTGGACGCAGGCGCGCAGGTACGGCAGGGCCTCGAACCCCGCCACCGTGTGCGCCCCGTGCCGGCGGTCCGCCGCCGCGACCTCCTCCAGCGCCCGCCGGTAGTGCGCCGGATGCGTGGCGAGCAGGGCCAGGGTCTGCGTCACGGCCGCCTGCACGACCCCCAGCGCCATGAACCAGTGCGCGACCTGCCCCTCGGGAGCGGTCTCCGGACCCCGGGGGGCGGTACGGAACAGCCCGGTCAGGCTGCGCGGGTCGGCGTCGCACAGATACCGGGCCTGACGCTGCGTCATCTTCCGCCGGATCCGGCGGGTACGGGCCCTGCGCCAGCGCCGCGCCCCCATCCAGTTGGCCTCCGTGAGCAGCTCCTCCAGCAGCCGGGAGAACTCCGTGTCCTCGGCGGCCGCCTCGCCCAGGAAGCAACGCCGCCCCGCACGCTCGAGCCGCGCGCGGACGTCCCCCGCCGACAGCCCCGACTCCGCCCGGGGGCCCAGCAGCGCCCGGGCCTCCTCGCCCACCACCCGCAGGAAGTGCCCGGCCAGCCGGTGCACCGGGCACCCGGCGTCCAGGACCGCGTCGTTGAACGCCCGCCGCGCCGTGCGCTGCCGGCCGTGCGAGGCGACCAGCGCCTCGGGCTGCACGGCGGCGAAGCCGCTCACCTTCTCCCAGGTGTCGACCGCGTACACCTCGACCGGCCCGGCCAGCACCTGCCGGGCGTCCTCGGCGTCCAGCACGAGCAGCGTCGGGCCCGAGGTACCGCGCACCACCACGGGACCGCGGCCGTGCCGCCCCCGCAGGGAGCGCATCAGCTCCATGCCGCGCCGGTTGGGGTCGATCCGGGCGACCAGGCGGGCGGCCCGGGGCCGGGGACGGAAGACGCCCCGGAGGTAGTTGGGAAGGAAGTAGCCCAGCGTCAGGCGCAGGTTCTCGCTCCGGGTGGCCGTCGGCAGCGCCCCCTCCGGGAGGGCGTCCGAGCCGGCGTCCGTGCCGCTGCCGAAGGTCTCGCTCGTCCGGCTCATGCCAGCACCTTCCCCGGGTTGAGCAGACCGTCGGGGTCCAGCAGCCGTTTGATGTCCCGTTGCAGGCGCAGGCCGCGCGGCGGCAGCTCCCGGGCCAGCCACTCGCGCTTGAGCACGCCCACGCCGTGCTCGCCGGTGATGGTGCCGCCCAGCTCCAGGCCCGCGGCCATGATGGCGTCGTACGCCTCCCTGGCCCGCCGCACCGCCGAGCGGTCGGCGCGGTCGAAGAGGACCGTCGGGTGGAGGTTGCCGTCGCCGGCGTGGCCGACGGTGGCGATGTACAGGTCGTACTCCCCGGCGATCTCCTCCACGCGCTCGACGAGGTCGGCCAGCCGGTCGCGCGGCACGGCGACGTCCTCGACGAAGGCCGTCATCGCGCCCGGCAGCCCCTTGGCCACCGCGCCCAGCGCGGGCATCACCATGCGCCGGGCGTCCAGCACCTGCCGGCACCGCTCGTCGTCCTCGGCCACCGCGACGGACAACGCCTTGGCCTCCCGGCACAGCTCCGCCATCGCCCGCACCCGGGCCGCCGCGTCCGGGGCGTCGCTGGCCACGATCAGCGTGGCGCCGCCCGCGCCGGCCAGCAGCGGATGGCCCAGCGCCGCGACCGCCTCGGTCGTCGCACGGTCCATCAGCTCCAGGGCGGACGGCACATGCCCCTCCCGGATGATCGCCCCGGCGGCCGCGCCCGCGTCGCGGGCGCTCGCGAAGGAGGCCAGCAGCGCCAGCTCCGGAGGCCGCGGCGGCCGCAGGGCCAGCGTCGCCTCGACGATGACGCCGAGCGTCCCCTCGGAGCCCACGAACAGGCGGGTCAGGTCGTACCCGGCAACCCCCTTGACCGTGTCCCGCCCCACCCGCAGCACCTCGCCGTCGGCCAGGACGACCGTCAGGCCCAGGACGTAGTCGGCGGTGACGCCGTACTTCACACAGCACAGTCCGCCCGCGCCGGTGGCGATGTTGCCGCCGATCGTGCACGTCTCCCACGACGCCGGGTCCGGCGGGTAGCACAGGCCCTCGCCGGCGACGGCCGCCGCGAGATCGGCGGTGATCACCCCCGGCTCGCAGCGCACCAGGCGGTTCGCCCTGTCGATCTCCAGGATGCGGTTCATCCGGACCATGGAGAGCACCACACAGCCGTCCACGGCGTTGGCACCCCCCGCGAGCCCGGTACGGGCGCCCTGCGGCACCACGGGAACCCCCAGGGCGCGCGCGACGCGCAGCACGTGGCGCACCTGTTCCACGGTCTCGGGCCGGACCACCACGGCAGGTCTGCCCGCCTCGCTGAACGGGGCCGCGTCGTAACGGTGCAGGGCCAGCTCGACGTCCGCCGTGCCGAGGGCCTCCGGAGGCAGGGCCTCCGCGAGGGCCGCGAGCAGCGGATTGCCGACAGGAGGGGTCATGGGCAGCTCCATGCGATGGGGCCCGGAAAGGGCGAGTGGGAAAGGCGTGGAGAGAGCGTTCGACGGCGTGAAGGGACGACCGCACGGCGGTGGCCGCCGGGCGGGCGGAGAAGGGGTGGGGTGAGGTCAGAGCGTCGGCGGGACGGTCGTGACCGGGGCCTCGATCAGTACGGGCCCCTCGGCGCCGGCGGTGGCGGCGCCGACGAGCTCGGCGAGGTGCGCCGGATCCGTGGCACGGTGGGCGGGCACCCCGTAGCCGCGGGCGAGGGAGCACAGGTCCAGCCCGGGAAGATCCAGACCCGGCACGCCCGGCGTGTTTTCGAAGCGGCCGAACCACTTGAGGATGGCGTACTCGCGGTTGGCCGGCACCACGAACGTCACCGGCACCCGGTAGGCGGCCGCCGTCCACAGCGCGGTGATCGCGTACTGCGCGGAGCCGTCGCCGATCAGGGCCACCACCGGCCGCTCGGGACGCCCCAGCTGCGCCCCGACGGCCGCCGCGAGGCCGAAGCCCAGGCCGCCGCCGGTGGTCATCAGGAAGGAGTCCGGGCGGTCGACGCGGACGTGGTCGCGGAACAGCTGCAGATTGGAGGGCGACTCGTTGACCCACACCGTGTCCTCGGGCGCCGCGCTCGCCACGGCGGCCAGCGCGATGGCGGCCGACATCGGCTCGCCGTCGGCCTCCGGCACCTCCACCGCACAGCGGGCCGGCCGGGCGGGAACGGCGTCGCCGCGCTTGTCCACCAGCTCCGCGAGCAGCTCCAGCGTGGGGCGCAGCCCCGCGACCAGGGCGTCGCCGACGGGCGCCCGCGCGGCCTCGCCCGGGTCGCTGGTCAGCAGCACCAGCTCACAGCCCTCGGCCAGCAACGGACCCGGCACATAGGGGTAGTACCGGAAGACCGGCGCCCCGACCACGAGCACCAGGTCATGCCCCGCGAGCGTCCGGGCCAGCGGGCCGATCGCCGGGGGCAGCACGCCCTGGTACAGGGGGTGGTTCTCCGGGAAGCCCACCCGGCCCTCGACGGGCGACGCCCACACCGGCAGCTGCCGGCGCTCGGCCAGCGCCACGGCGGCGGACCAGGCCCCTTCGGCGTCCACCGAACCGCCCGTCACCAGCACCGGGTTGACCGCGGCCTCCAGCCGCCGGGCGAGCGCCTCCACGCACGGCCGGTCGGCCGCCGTCAGATCGTGGACCCGCCGCACGGCCGCGTGCCGCGCGGCCCGTTCCGCCGCCTCGTCCAGCTCCACGTCCCAGTCGTCCATCGGCAGGGAGAGGAACACCGGCCCTCGCGGCGCGGTCTCGGCGATATGGAAGGCGCGGGCGAGGGCGGCGGGCACGTCCTGGGCGCGCGGCGGCTCGTAGGCCCACTTCACGGCCGGGCGGGGCAGGGCGGTGGCGTCCGCGTTCGTCAGCAGCGCCTCCATGGTCATCATGGCCCGCACCTGCTGCCCCGCCGTCACCACCATCGGGGTGTGGTTGGCCGCGGCGGTCACGATGGCCCCCATGGCGTTGCCCACGCCAGGCGCGGTGTGCAGGTTGACCAGCGCGGTGGTGCCCGTGGCCTGGGCGTATCCGTCGGCCATGCCGACGACCACGGCCTCCTGCAGGCCCAGTACGTACCGGAAGTCCGCGGGGAAGTCCTGCAGGAAGGGCAGTTCGGTGGAGCCCGGGTTGCCGAACACGGTGGTCACTCCGCGGGACCGCAACAGCTCACGCGCCGCTGCGCGTACGGTCGTCATGCCTGGCACCTCTTGGGGTCGATGGGCCGTTCGGGGAGGGGGAGCATTGCCACTTCCCGACCGGCGAAGCCATGACGCCGGAAGATCACCTGAGTATTCATCCGCGCGAGTGAATGCCCCCTGGCCTGCGCGGTATTACCGCGCGGCGGGTTCTACCGTCGCCCGCATGCCTGACATGGATGAGATCATCCGACGTATCCGACGGGATATGGACACGGAGTTGCGCAAGCGTGCGAGGCGGGCCCTGGATCGCCCCGCCGGCTGGTCCGTCACGGGGGAGGCCGGCGCGGACGGCGGGGACGACGCGCCCGCCACCGCCGGCAATGCCGGGGCGGTGGCGAGGGAGTAGGAACGGCGACACCCCGCCGCGGGACGCGGCGGGGTGTCGCGGGCGGGTCGGCGGCCCTACCTCTCAGGACGGCCGGTCACCGACGGGCACCGGCCATGCCGCGGGTGCCGCGTACGACGCCGAACCCCGCCAGGGCGAGGGCGGTCAGGCAGCACACGATGCCGACCACGGCGTTGCTGACGTTGGCGGCGGTGATGAAGGCGTGGCCGGAGACGATCCAGGGAGCCATGATCGTCCAGGCGCCGAGGCCCAGCGCCGCCCAGCTCGAGGAGTGGGTGCGTTCATAGGCCGGACCGAAGCCGCCGACCAGGCAGGCGAAGGCGACACCGGTGATCAGATTGTTGATGGTCAGGGTAGTCGCGCCGTTGAAGCCCACAATCCATGGTGAGGCGGCCAAATAGACGCCACACAGAAGGGCGATTGCCTCGACGGCCTGGGCGGCGGGGGTCGCCGTCGTCTCCTCGGAGTGGGCGCGGAGCGCCAGGATGTCCGGGTGCTGATCGATCCCGGGCGACGTGCGGGGGACGGTCACGTCAGCCACCTTCTTTCCGTACCGGTGCGGACCTGGTTGCATTTTATCCCAATTGACCGCGAATTCACCCTATTGGCGGTAGGAAGTGACGCCTGGTCCGAAGAAGCTGCTTATCGGGCAGGCAGACGGGGAAGGCTTGTCCTTCGGGGGCGCAAGGGGCTGCGGAAGCAGCAGGAACGGTACTGCAGGGGGAGGAGTCACCATGGACGATCCCGAAATGACCGAAGAGCGCGTACAGGACGCCACCGGAACGGCCGCGGAGCGGCCCGCACGGTCGGCGGCGGACCCCGCACGGGCCCGCCACGAACCGCTCACGCCCGACGAGGACGACCCCGAGCCGCATATCGTGCGGGGCGTGGACTGACGCTCACGGGACGTTCCCCGGGCGGAAAGATCCACGTGGCCCGCGCCACGTGCCGATGGCCGACAACACCCGTATGCGTGTCGTCATCGTCACCGAATCGTTTCCGCCCGACGTCAACGGCGTCGCGCACTGCGCCTGGCAGACCGCCCGGCACCTCGCGCTGCGCGGCCACGAGCCGCTCGTCGTGACCCCCGCCGGGGCGCGCGGACGCCCCGGCGAGGACCACGACGCCGGGCCCTGCCCGGTCCTGCGCGTGCCCTCCCTGCCGCTGCCCGGATACCCGCAGGTCCGCGTCGCGCTGCCGAGCCGCCGCCCGGCCGCCGCCCTCGCCGCGCACCGGCCCGACATCGTCCACCTCGCCGGCCCCTTCGTCCTCGGGGCACGCGCGATGACCGCCGCCCGGCGAATGGGCCTGCCGGCCGTCGCCGTCTACCAGACCGACCTCGGCGGCTACGCCCGCACCTACCTCGGCACCGGCGAAGGCGCCGCCTGGCGCCGCATCCGCGCCGTCCACCGCGCCGCCGACCGCACCCTCGCGCCGTCCACGGCCGCCGTGCGCGACCTCGCGGCCCACGGCGTGCCCCGCGTCCGGCTGTGGCCGCGCGGCGTCGACTCCGAACGCTTCCACCCCGGCCGCCGCGACCTCGAACTGCGCCGAGCACTCGCCCCCGCAGGCGAGCTCATCGTCGGCTACGTCGGGCGCCTCGCCCCCGAGAAACGGGTGGAACTCCTCGCCCCCGTCTGCGCCCTCCCGGGCGTCCGCCTCGTCATCGCCGGCGACGGCCCGCACGCCGGCCGGCTCCGGGCCGCCCTGCCGGGCGCCCGCTTCCTCGGCACCCGCACCGGCGACGAACTCGCCCGCATCTTCGCCTCGCTGGACGTCTTCGTCCACCCCGGCCCCCAGGAGACCTTCTGCCAGACCGTCCAGGAGGCCCAGGCGAGCGGAGTCCCCGTCATCGCCCCCGCCGCCGGAGGCCCCCTCGACCTCGTCGACCACGCCCGCACCGGGCTTCTCGTCCCGCCGCACGACGCGGAGGCCCTGCGGGACGCGGTGCTGACGCTGGAGACCGCGTGGAGGGCCCGTACGGAGTATGGGCGGGCGGGGCGGGCGGCGGTTCTGGCGCGGACGTGGGCGGTGGTGGGGGACCAGTTGCTGGCGCACTACGCGGAGGTTCTGGCGGGGTGGGGCGGGGGGCGTCGGGCGCGGGTTCCGGTGCGGGTGCGGTTCGTTGTGGGGCGGGGCCGGGGCGGGAGGGGCCGGGCCCTTCCGGGGCTGGATTATTTACGGCCCGGAACCGTCCACCGCGCTGATCACCCCGCACCCGGGCCGCAAATAACCCTTACGCCCCTACCAGGTCCCGTCCCCTCCCACCCCGGCCCCTCACGCGACGCGGCCGGCGGCTCCCGCACCCGGGGGAGGGGGAGGTGGGGAGGGGCTGGGGTGGGTGGGTTCCCTCAGGTCACGGCGCCGGGTACGCGCCCGGGAGGGGAGGGGGGGTCCCCTCACGCCGCCGGGGCGGCACCCGGCAGGGGGAGGGTTCCCCTCAGGCCACAGCACCGGTCCGCATCCGGGAACGGGGAGGGGGCGGGAGCGTAGGTCCCCCTCAGGTCACGGGGCCGGGTGTGGCCCGTACATTCACCTCACCGCGCTGCTGCGCCCCGAAGGCCCGCCCACCCTGGGCACCGGCCCGCACCCGGAGGCCCGCCCACCTTGGGCACCGGTCCGCACCCTGGTGGCCGGCCCGCACCCCCTGGTGACTGGCCCGCCCACCCATCCGGAGGCCCGCCCACCCTGGGACCGGCCCGCCCACCCTGGGCACCGGCCCGCACCGTCTCGTCGACGTGACGGGAGGGGGTCGGGGGCGCAGGAGGGTGTTCCGGAATGCTGCCGGATATTTGTGGGCCCAATGTGAGGGCACGCATCACGTGAGACGGCGACGGGCCCGTAAATATCCGATTCCGGAACACCCTCCGGAGCCCCGGCCCCCGCACCACGACAACGGCGCTCAGCCCACGAACCCCGGCAACCCTCAGACCCGCACCGGAACGAACCGCACCGAAGCCCCGGCACCGCCTGCCCCGCCACCGCCAGCGAAGCCTCCGGCACCACCCCGATCACCGGGTAGCCCCCCGTCGTGGGGTGGTCGGCGAGGAAGACCACCGGACGCCCGTCCGGCGGGACCTGGACGGCGCCCAGCGGCATCCCCTCACTAGGGAGTTCGCAGGAGCCGGCAAGGGCGGCCCGGGCGAGGGCCGGCCCCTCCGTACGCAGCCCGATGCGGTTGCTGGCGGGCGAGACAACGAACCCGGGTCCGGCGAACGTCCGCAGGGCCTCAGGCGTGAACCAGTCGTCGCGCGGCCCGAGCACGACCGGTAGGACCAGCCCCCCCGGCGGCGGCGCCGACCAGAGCGTCACGTCGGCGGCGGAGCCGGCCGGCGGCCCGTACGGCTCGCCCAGCGGCAGGGACATGCCGTCGAACAGCGGCTCCGGCCCCAGGCAGGACAGCAGGTCCCGCGAGCGGCTGCCGAGCACCGCCGGCACGGCGATGCCGCCGGCGAAGGCGAGGTAGCTGCGCAGCCCGGCGCCGGCCGGCCCGGCCTCGAGGACGGCTCCGGCGGGGACGCGCACGGGCGCGCCCCAGGCGGCGGGGCGGCCGTCGACCCGTACGGGGCAGGGCGCGCCGGTCACGACGGCGGTGACGGCTGTTTCCGGGCGCACGGCGCAGCCGTTGACGGTGGTCTCGAGCGTGGCGCACTCCACGGGATTGCCTGCCAGCCGGTTGGCGAGCCGGTGGGCGGGCTCGTCCAGGGCTCCGGAGCGGGGTACGCCCAGATGGGCGTACCCGGCCCGGCCCAGGTCCTGGACGGTGGTCAGCGCTCCGGCCCGGACGACGGTCAGGGCGTTCACGGGCGCTCCTCGAAGCGGACCCGGGTGCCGGGGGAGAGCAGGGCGGCCGGGTCGCGGCCGGTGTCCCACAGGATGGCGTCGGTGCGGCCGATGAGCTGCCAGCCGCCGGGGGAGGAGCGCGGGTACACGCCGGTGTAGGGGCCGGCGAGGCCGACCGAGCCGGCCGGCACGGTGGTGCGCGGGGTGGCCCGGCGCGGCACGTGCAGCCGTTCGGGCAGCCCGGTGAGGTAGCCGAAGCCGGGGGCGAAGCCGCAGAAGGCGACGCGGAACTCGGTTCCGGAGTGGATGCGCGCGACCTCGTCCTCGCCGACGCCCCACAGGGCCGCGACCTCGGCGAGGTCGGCGCCGTCGTAGCGCACGGGGAGCACGACGGGCGGCGCCTCGGCGGCGGGCAGCGGAGGCACCGTCCAGTGGGCGAGGTCGGCGGCGAGGGCGCGGGGGTCGGCGAGGCCGTCGAGCAGGACGGTCCGCGCGGCGGGCACGATCTCCCGTACGGGCGGCAGGGTGCCGGCGTCGCGGCGCCGGAGCAGTTCGGCGTGCAGGGCCTGGGCCTCCCGCGTGCCGGCGACCTCCACGAGCAGGGCGTGCCGTCCGACGGGCAGGGCCCGCAGGGGGGTCGGCAGGGGGGCCGGCCCGGGCCCGGTCATGTGAACGCCTCCACGCGGACGCCCGCGGCCTCCAGGCCTTCGCGCACGCGGCGGGCGAGGAGCGCGGCTCCCGGGGTGTCGCCGTGGACGCACAGCGAGCGGGCGTGGACGGGGATCTCCTCGCCGGTGAGGGCGGTGACCGAGGAGAGGCAGGCCATGCGGACCGAGCGGGCGATGACGGAGTCGGGGTCGAGGACCACCGCGCCGGGTTCCCCGCGCGGCACGAGGGTGCCGGCGGCGGTGTAGGCGCGGTCCGCGAAGGCTTCGGAGATCACCGGCAGTCCGGCGTGCTCGGCGGCCTCGTGCAGGCGGGAGCCGCGCAGGCCGAGGACGGGCAGGTGGCCGCCGGCCCGCAGGATGCCGGAGACGACGGCCATGGCCTGTTCGGTGTCGGTCACGACCCGGTTGTACAGCGCGCCGTGCGGCTTGACGTAGGTGACGTCGGTCCCGGCGGCCTGTGCGAAGACGCGGAGCGCGCCGATCTGATAGGTGATCTCGTCGGCGAGTTCGTCGGGCGGCACGTCCATGGCGCGCCGGCCGAAGCCGGCGAGGTCGCGGTAGGAGACCTGTGCGCCGATGCGCACGCCGCGCTCGGCCGCCCGTTCGCACACCCATCTCATCGTGGAGGGGTCGCCGGCGTGGAAGCCGCAGGCGACGTTGGCGCTGGTGACGAGGGACAGCAGGGTGTCGTCGTCGGTCAGGCGCCAGCGGCCGAAGCCCTCGCCGAGGTCGGCGTTGAGATCGAGCACGGGTTCCATCAGGGGCGTCGTCATCGGCCGGCCTCCCGCATCGCGTCGAGGATGAGCCGGAGGGCGTCATCCAGATAAGTGGTCAACTCCGCCTCGGCGCGCCCGTACTCGCCCTGTTCCAGGAGGGCGGCGAGTGTGCGGTTGCGTGCCATGAACGGTTCGTGGAAGCGGCGCGGCGAGGGCATCTCGTGGAAGGCCAGGCGCAGTTCGGCCATCAGCCGGTCCATGGCCGCGTCGACGCGGGCGCTGCCCGCGAGGGCCGCCAGGGCCCGGTGGAAGCGCAGGTCGGCGGAGCCGACCTCCTGCCAGTCGCCCTCGCGGGCGGCCTGTTCGGCCCGGGTCACGGCCTCGGAGACGGCCTCGCGGGCCGCGTGGGGGGCGGTGGCGGCGGCCCGGACGCCCGCGGTCTCCAGGGCGCCGCGCATCCGGTAGATGTCGTGGACGTCGGCGGGGTCCAGGACCCGTACGAAGACGCCGCGGTTGAGCCGGTGGACCACCAGGCTCTCGTGGACGAGCAGCCGGAAGGCCTCGCGCAGCGTGTTGCGGGAGACCCCGAGGTCGCGTCCGAGGGCCTCCTCCGACAGCTGGGTGCCGGGCGGCAGGTCGCCGCCCTCGATGCGGTCGCGCAGCGTCGTGGCGACGCGCTGCGCGGTGGATCGGGCCATGGCGTCCCCCATGGGTGGCGGTGGCGGCCGGGCGGCGGGTGGCCCCGTGCCGGCGCGGGGAATTCCGGTGACAGCATTGCCTATTGAGGATTGTTGAACAATATCTTAGCCTCCTCGCCAGTCGCCTCACCTGATCGAGTGAGGTCCGAGAGCGCGGAAGGCGGACGCATGCTCGTACTGTTAGGCGTCCTCGTGGTCGTGGTGGGCTTCGCGACCAGGCGCAATCCCCTGCTGGTCGTGGGCGTCACGGGCGTCGCCACCGGCCTGCTCGGCGGCCTGTCGCCCCAGAAGGTGCTGGCCGCCTTCGGCACCGGCTTCGCCTCCAGCCGCGCGGTGACCATCTTCGCCATCACCCTGCCGGTCATCGGCCTCCTCGAGCGCTACGGGCTCCAGGAACAGGCCCGCCGCCTGATCACCCGCTTCGCCGGGCTCACCGCAGGCCGCTTCCTCGCCCTCTACCTCCTGCTGCGGCAGATCACCGCGGCCCTCGGCCTCAACGGCGTCTTCGGGCACGCCCAGACGGTACGGCCGCTGGCGGCGCCGATGGCCGAGGGCGCCGCCGAACGACGCCACGGGCCGCTCACCGAAAAGGCCCGGGAGAAGGTGCGCTCCTTCGCCGCCAGCGCCGACAACGTGGGCTTCTTCTTCGGCGAGGACGTCTTCCTGGCCGTCGGCTCGATCCTTCTGATCACCGGCTTCGTCAACACCACCTACCACACCCACCTGGAACCGCTGCGGCTCGCGCTGTGGGCAATCCCCACTGCCCTGTGCGCGCTCGCGGTGCACGGCTGCCGGCTGCTGCGCCTGGACCGCACCCTGGAACACGCGAAGCCGGACCTGGCGGGAGCGGCCAAGTGATCAAGGCGGAGTGGTTCTTCTGGCTCGTCGGCAGCCTCTTCCTGGCCATGGCCGCGCAGATGCTCGCCGACCGCACCAACCCCCGGCGCGTGGGCACCGCCGCCTTCTGGGGACTGCTGGGCGCCGGGTTCGTCTACAGCACCTGGGTCGTCGACAAGACGGCGCCCGCCGAACCGCTGGGCGCGGCGGTCCTGGTCATGGTCTGCCTCGCGGGCTTCGGCCTCACCGGCCGCGGCACGGCCCGTACCGTCACCCCCGAGCAGCGGGAGGCGAGCGCGCGGCGGCACGGCTCCCGGCTGTTCGTGCCCGCGCTCACCATCCCCGTCGTCGCCCTGATCTGCGCGGTCGGGGTGAAGAAGCTCCACGTCGGCGGGGAGCCGGTGCTGCAGAAGGGCAGCGAGACCGTCCTGGGGCTCGGCATCGGATCCGTCGTCGCGCTCGCCGTCGGCATGGTGATGCTGCGCGAGCGGCGCCCCTCGACGCCGCTGCACGCCGGGCGGTCGATGCTGGAGTCCATGGGGTGGGCCATGCTGCTGCCGCAGCTGCTCGCCACGCTCGGCGCCATCTTCTCCGTCGCCGGGGTGGGCGAGCAGGTCCGCCGGATCACCACGACGGTGCTCCCGGACGGGTCGGCCTTCCTCGGGGTCGTCGCCTACTGCTGCGGGATGTTCCTCTTCACCGTCGTCATGGGCAACGCCTTCGCCGCCTTCCCCGTGCTGACCGCCGCCGTCGGCTGGCCGGTGCTGGTCGAGCAGCACCACGGCAACGCCCCGGCGGTCCTCGCCGTCGGGATGCTCGCCGGCTTCTGCGGCACCCTGGTGACGCCCATGGCGGCCAACTACAACTTCGTGCCCGCCGCCCTGCTGGAGCTCAAGGACCCGTACGGGCCGATCAAGGCCCAGATGCCGACGGCCTTCATCCTGCTCGGCTGCAATATCGCCATCATGTCCGTTTTCGCCGTGTGAGGGGCGGCGGTCGCCGGGCGGGCCCCGCGGCCCGGCGAGCCCGTGCCGTTTCGTCCGTTGTCGGGGTGACCGCCTACTCTGTGCGACGTGACTTCTCCAGCCCCGGCGGCCGTTCCGCCCCAGCTCAACGGGCCCCTGCGCCCAGCCCCGGGCCCGGCCGCCGACGAGGGCCTGGCCCGCAGGCTGCGCGCGCTGGCCTGCACCGCGCCCCTGCACGACCTCGACGTGCGCAAGGCCAACCTCGCGGGCGAGTACGGCGTCTACGCCATGGCGGAGGTGGCCCTGGCCGCCATCGACCTCGTCACGCTCACCATGGACTTCGACACCGGGGCCGACCACGAGCAGATAGTGGCCAGGCTCCAGCCGCGCGTCGCCGCCCAGGCGCCCGGGCGGCCCCACGGCGAGCACGAGCGCGTCGCCCGCTGGGTCCTGGAGAACCTCATCAACGTCGGCAGCGTCGACCGCGGCTTCCGCGCGGTCTACGGCACCTTCGGGGCCGACGGCGCGTACGTACGCCGCGACTACGACTTCAAGCTCATCGAGGAGGTCCCCGGCCCCGGCGGCACGGTCTTCCTGCGCACCACCGACGAGGCCGTCAACGTCCTGGTCGGCGCCCTCGACACGGACGTCACCAGCGCGCAGATCGCCGCCGAGGTCAAGCTCGAGGTCCTCATCAGCCGAGGCCGTCTCGCCGACGCCCAGCTCGCCGCCGAGCAGGCCCGCTACCGCACGGTGCAGTACGCCGAGACGCTCCGCAAGACCCTCGACGCCACGCGGCGCAACGTCCGCGCGGTGGACTGGCTGCGCGCCGTCCCCGACATGATCGCCGAGGCGCTCGAGCACGTCGCCGACCGCTACCGCCACGAGAACGCGATCCTCACCAACATCCGCAAGGCGCGCGACGAGGCGGAGGAGCCCGAGAACAAGCGCCGGGCCGCCGAGCTCGTCGACATCGTCAAGGACTGCATCCGCCGCCACACCCAGCTGCAGTCCCGGCTGCTGGAGGCCGGACCGCTCTTCCGCGCCGAGCAGGACCGGCAGGCCTTCGCCACCCCCGCGGCCCGGGCCGGCCTCGACCTGTACGGACAGCTCCTGGCGCCGCTGCTGCCGCTGCCCCTCGAGCAGGCGGGCCGCGTCACGGACGCCTTCTTCGCGCGCGGCACGGGCCTGCGCACGCCGGTCTCGGTGCGCGTGGGCGACCTCGTCGAGATGCTGCTGAGCCCGCCCGCCGAGCGCGAGCACCTCGGCGCGGAGATGCCCGAGCCGGACCTCGTCGAGACGCCCGACGACAGCCGCTTCAGCGAGGAGCAGCTGGCCGTCGCCATGGAGCTGCTGTCCCTGCCGCCGGACGCGCCCCGCCGCCTCTCCGGCCTCCTGGCCGACGCCCGCCGCCAGGACCCCGAACTGCCCTACCTCGTCGCCCTGCTGGCCGTCCACGCCGCGAGCCCCTCGGTCGGCACGGCCTACCGCCAGGGCGAGCAGTCCCTGCTGTTCGCCGTCGACGACGGCACCGTCCTCGACGACCCGGAGTTCGGCGGCGCCGACCTGATCGTCGGCACGGCCCTGCTGGACGCGGTGGGCATGGCGGCGGACCGTTCGGAGGCGACGTGAGCCCCGTCGGCGCGCGACCACCCCTGTCCGGCCGGCGGTGCCGAACGAACCTCACCCCATGGACCCCCAGCAGGAGCACCAACCGTGACTGAGTACGACGCCGACCTCCCGGCGCAGCCGGACGCCGTCGGCGAGGCGGAGGCCCCCGCGGCGAGCGGCCCGGCGAGCGGCACCGCGCCGGTGACCCCGGCCGACGCGGCCGACGCCGCGCGTCTGATCGCCTTCGGGCTGCAGCCCAAGCTGCAGCCCGCCCGCGACGCCGAGTACGCCGAGCTGCTGCGCCGCCACCGCGACGACCCGGCGTTCGCCCGCCTGGCCGACGCCGTCGCCGCCGGGCTCGGCCTCGTCGTCCTCGAGGTGTCCACCCGCGCCGGCATGGCCGTCACCGCCGCCGAGGACTCCGTCTTCGCCGTCCGCATGGGCGACTACGCCCGCCGCGCCACCGCCGACTCCGGCGACCGCTTCCTGCACGGCGTGGCCCACCTCGCGGTGGCCGCGATGGCCTTCCCGCGCCCGGAGGACCTCGCCGACGACGGCTACATCGGCCGCGTCACGGTCAACGGCGTCGACGCGTTCGTACGCCAGGCCTGCCGCCGCCTGGAGGAGCAGGCCGCCGCCCAGGGCGAGAACACCGACCCCACCACCGACGCCCCCGGCCTCGAGGCCGCCTGGCGGGTCTACGCCCGCCGCAGCGCCACCGGCGCCACCAAGGACGCCCGCCGCCTGGCCGGCTCGACCACCGGCATCATCGCCAAGGCCGTCGCCTTCCTCGTCGACTCCGGCTTCCTCCAGCGCACCGGGGACGACGCCGGCGGCACGTACCGCACCACCGCCCGCTACCAGCTCCAGGTCCGCGACATGGCCGGCACCGCCGCCATGACCGAGCTGCTGGAGCTGGGCATCGTGCCGGTGGCCGACGGCAGCGCCACGCTGCTGCCGCCGGACGACGCCGACGACCTCGACCTGGTCGCCGACGCCGGTCTGCCCTTCCACTCCGCCTGACGGCCCCGCCCCCTCCGCCCGACCCACCGCTACACGAGAGTCCGCCGCCATGTACGAGCTGTCCCGGGTCCGCCTCTACTCCATCGGGCCGGCCGGTGCGCGCTACGCCGACACCGTGCTGGACCTGCGCGGAGTGGGCGCGCCCGTGCCCTCCCCCGCGCCCACGCAGGCGGAGTTCTTCGAGGACGAGCCCGTCGGCCCGCCGCGCCGCCCCGCGCCCGCGGGCGTGCTCTTCCTGGAGAACGGCGGCGGCAAGTCCGTACTGCTCAAGCTGATCTTCTCGGTGATGCTGCCCGGCCACCGCAACACCCTGGGCGGCGCCAGCTCCGGCGTGCTGCGCAAGTTCCTCCTCGCCGACGACTGCGGGCACGTCGCCCTGGAGTGGCAGCACGTCCTCACCGGCGAGTCCGTCGTGGTGGGCAAGGTCAGCGAGTGGCGCGGCCGCCAGGTCTCCAACGACCCGCGCAAGTTCGCCGAGGCCTGGTACTCCTTCCGCCCCGGCCCCGGGCTCAGCCTCGACTCGCTGCCGGTCGCCGAGTCCTCCGCGATGCGCCCCAGGGCGGACGGCGGCTCCGGAGCGCGCGGCCGCCGCCGCACCATGAAGGGCTTCCGCGACGCCCTCACCGAGGCCGGCAAGGCCTACCCCAACCTGGACGTGGTCTGGGAGGAGGTCCACGAGCGCTGGAACGAGCACCTCGGCGAGCTCGGCCTGGACCCCGAGCTCTTCCGCTACCAGCGCGAGATGAACGCCGACGAGGGCGAGGCCGCCGGCCTCTTCGCCGTCAAGAACGACTCCGACTTCACCGACCTGCTGCTGCGCGCGGTCACCGACACCCGTGACACCGACGGCCTCGCCGACCTCGTGCACGGCTTCGCCCACAAGCTGGGCCGCCGGGCCGAGCTGACCGCCGAGCGGGACTTCACCGCCGGCTCCCTCGAGCTGCTCTCGCGCATCGCCGAGTGCGCCGACCGGCGCGAGCAGGCGCGCGGCGTGCACGCGGGCGCCGAGCGCCGTACCCGCGTCCTGGCCCGCCGGCTCTCCGCGCGCGGCGCCGAGGAGCGCGGCCGCGCCGCCGAGCTGGCCGGGCAGGTCGCCGCCGCCGCGCACGCCGTCACCGACGCCGACGCCGAGCGCGACCGCACCTCCCTCGTGGCCGCCGAGATCGCCTACCGGCACGCCTCCCTCGCGCTCGCCGCCGCCGAGAAGGCCGCCGCCGCCCAGCGCCGCGAGCTCCTCGACGCCCGCACCCTGCACTCCGCGTGGCAGGCCGCCGAGACCGTGCTGCGCCACCGTGCCGCCGCCGACCGTTCCGCGCGCGTGGCCGCCGCCATCCACGAGGCCGAGCGCGACGCCGCCCCGGCGCTGGCCGCCCGCGCCCAGGCGGCCGCCGAGCTCGTCCGCGCCCTCAACGCCGCCGCCGAGAAGGGCGAGCAGCTCGCCAACGAGCAGGAGGAGCGCTCGGCGACGCTCCAGGAGACGAGCGAGGCCGCCCACCGCGACGCCACCGCCGCCGCCACCGAGGCCCAGCGCGCCCGCAGCGAGGCGGGCCACCTCCGCCAGCGCCTGACGGAGGTCGAGCAGGAGACCGCCGAGGCGGTCAGGGCCGGCTGGCTCGACGACACGGAACCCGACGCCGACCCCGCGCGCGCCGCGCTCGCCGCCAGCGACGCCGAGAAGCCCGCCGTCGCCGCGTACGAGACGGCCCGCGAGGCCGCCCGGCAGGCCGCCGACCGTGCCAAGGAGGCCTCGGCCGCCGAGAGCCGCGCCGAGCTGTCCGCGGCCCGCGCCGCCGACGCCGCGAGCGCCGCGGAGACCGCGTACGACGCCGAGCGCCGCGCCGCCGAGTCGATCGGCTCCGACCGGCGCCTGATCGAGCTGCTGGGCCTGCCGCAGCCGGCGGCCGCCGGCCGGGTGCCGGGGCAGCGCGCCGCCGGTGACGCGGACGCGCCGGCCGGGGAGGCGTCCCTGACCGCCGAGGAGCTGGACCGCAACGCCGACGCGCTGCGGGAGCTGCTCGACGACAACGTCGCCGCCGCCGAGCGGCAGCTGTTCGAGCTGCGGACCGCGGCCGCCGACGACTCCCGCATCCTGGGCGCGCTGGGCGACGGCGGCCTGCTGCCGCCCAGCGCCGACGTGCTGGCCGCCGTCGAGTTCCTCGGCGAGCACGGCATCCCCGCCCTGCCCGGCTGGCGCTACCTCGCCCAGTCCGTCGACCCCCCGGCACGCCGCCGTCCTGGCCGCCCGCCCCGAGCTCGTCGACGGCGTCGTCATCACCGACGCCGGCTCCCACGCCCGCGCCCGCGAGGTCCTCGGCGCGGCCTCCCTGCTGCCGCGCTCCGCCGTGGCCGTCGGCACCGCCGCCGCGCTGCTCGCCCCCGCCCCGGCCCGGGACGCGGGGAGACGGGCGTCTTCCTGGTGCCGCCGAACCCCGCCATGCACGACGAGCGCGCCGCCGACGAGGAGCGGCACGCCCGCGAGCGGGCCATGGCCCGCGACGAGGAGATCCGCGCGGTGGCGGCCCGGCTGACCGGCGACCGCACGCTCGCCGCCCGCCTCGCGTCCTGGCGGGCCGGCTGCCCGGCCGGCCGCCTCGCCGAGCTGGCGGACGCGGCCGGGCGGGCGCGTACGGCCGCCGACGCCGCGCGGGAGGTCCTCGCCGAGGCCCGTACCCTCCGCGCCGAGGCGGAGGAGAGTGCCGCCGAGACGGCCCGGGTGCGCGACGAGCGGCAGGAGACGGCCCAGCGCGCCCGCCGGGTCGCCGACGCTCTCGCCGGCCTCGCCTACCGGCTGCGCGAGCGCGCCAACTGGCAGAGCCGGGCGCGCGAACTCGCCGAGGAGGCCGCCGAGGCCGAGGAGCGCGCCGAGGCGTGCGTGGACCGCGCCCGCGCCGCGGACGAGGACCGCCGCGCCGCCCAGCGCGCCGCCGACGACGCGCGCCGCACGGCCCGCGCGCTGCGCGCCGAGCGCGCGGAGATCGCGGGCGCCCCCGACGAGATGGGCGACGGCGCACAGCCGCCCGCCATCTCCCTGCCCGCCCTGCGCGAGGCCTACCGCGCCGCCTCGCAGCTGTACGAGAAGGTCGGCGTCGGCGCCGACCTGCGCGCCGAGCAGGCCCGCGCCGAGAGCGACGAGAGCGCCGCCCGCGCCGAGCTCGACCGCCTGACCAACAAGGTGCGCACCCGCGCCGCCCAGCTCCTGGAGGGCACCGACGGCGCCGACGGGCCGTCCCGCCAGGCCGCGGCGGCCCGCGCCGAGTCGCTGGTGCAGATGCTGGAGACCCGCGCGTCCACCGCCAGCGAGCAGCTGGGCCGGCTGCGCGGCGAGGCCGAGCGGCTGGCCCCCGCCGACGGCGACGCCCACACCGAGCTTCCCGAGGAGCTCGTGCCCGCCGACGCCGAGCGGGCCAGGGAGCTGCTGCGCACCGCCACCGCCGAGCTCGCCGCCCGCACCGACGCGCTGCAGACCGCCCGTACCGTCCACGCCGACCTGCTGCGCGCCCACCGCTCGGCGGAGGACGCGGCCGGCGGCTTCGACGACACGGCGGCGCTGCTGCGCGACCTGCTGCGGGACAACTCCCCGGAGGAGGGCGCCGAGTCGCCCGAGCCGTACGCCGGATCCCTCGAGGAGGCCCGGCAGGCGGCGGCCGAGGCCCGGCGCTCGCTGCGCGGCTGCGCGGGCGACCTGTCGGCGGCCGAGGCCTCGGTCCGCGAGGCTGGCGACGTGCTCGTCCGCCACGCCAACTCCACCCGCTACGAGCAGGTGCGCACCCCGGCCCGCCAGCAGATCCGCGAGCTGCCCGCCGCGGCGCTGCCCGAGCACGCCGCCGCCTGGGCGGAGGCCTTCGCACCCCGTCTGCGCGTGCTGACCGACGAGCTGGAGCAGCTGGAGCGCAACCGCGACAGCATCGTCGACCGGCTGCGCGGCCTGGTGGAGTCCTCGCTGACCACGCTGCGTTCGGCGCAGCGCCTGTCCCGGCTGCCCGAGGGGCTGGGGGAGTGGTCGGGCCAGGAGTTCCTGCGCATCCGCTTCGAGGACCCCGACCAGGCCACGCTCACCGAGCGCCTGGGCGAGGTCATCGACGAGGCCACCCGCTCGGCGGTGAAGAAGAACTCCGACCTGCGCCGCGACGGCATGTCGCTGCTGCTGCGCGGCGTGCAGGCGGCGCTGCTGCCGCGCGGCGTGGCCGTGGAGATCCTCAAGCCGGACGCGGTGCTGCGCGCCGAGCGCGTGCCGGTCCGGCAGATGGGCGACGTGTTCTCCGGCGGCCAGCTGCTGACCGCCGCCATCGCGCTGTACTGCACCATGGCCGCGCTGCGCAGCAACGACCGGGGCCGCGACAAGCAGCGGCACGCGGGCACGCTGTTCCTGGACAACCCCATCGGCCGGGCCAACGCCACCTATCTGCTGGAGCTTCAGCGGGCCGTCGCGGACGCGCTGGGCGTCCAGCTGCTCTACACCACCGGTCTCTTCGACACCACGGCCCTGGCGGAGTTCCCGCTGGTCATCCGTCTGCGCAACGACGCGGACCTGCGGGCGGGCCTGAAGTACATCAGCGTCGAGGAGCACCTGCGGCCGGGGCTTCCCCAGCAGCGGGCCGGCGAGGACGGGGCGGCCGAGAAGGTGCACGGCGAGATCACGGCGACGCGGATGTTCCGCCGCCCCATGGAGGAGACGGCGCCGACCGGGGCGGTGCCGGCCGGGCGGTAGCGGGCCGCGCGGAGCCCGCGCCTCCCCGGCGGACGATCCGTCAGGGGAAGCGCGGGCTCCGTGTGCCGCGTACGGGCCGCGCGGTGCTGCTCGGCACGGACACCACGCCGTGCCGCTGGAGCCACACCTGACGCGTCACCCACACGTCGAGCACGGCCCAGGTCGCCGCCACCGTGCTGGCCACCGCGCACAGCACGGCCGGGAACGCGTACCAGGAGCCGGCGAGCGCGAACAGTATCGTCACCAGGGTCACCACGAGTGTCACCGCGATGATCAGACCCGCGCGCACGGCGGAGGACCGCACGGGATCGGGCATCCGCGGTCTGCGGGCCGGCTCCTCGACCCACAGCGGCCGGCGCGCACCGTACGACGGGACGTCGCGCGTGCGGTGATCGTGGTCCATCGGCGGCTCACCTCCCCCAGTGGCTGCCCCACCCGGGCGTTCCCCAAAAGCACCCGGAAACTATGAGCGAACGGCGGCGCCCGGAGGTTCCCGTGCCGGGACGAATTCCGGCGTGCGGGGGAATTCCGGCCAGACCACCGTCCGTCCGCCGCACTGGCCTTCGAGTCACGTACCCCGCAGTAGTAGGCTCACGCCGCATTACTGTCGGAACACCACCCCCGTGCGCCGGGGTTGACGTAGGGGAGGCCATGCGCTTTCGCGCGAAGTCGATCCGCCGGAAGATCGTGGCGCTGTTGCTGGTGCCCCTGGTGTCGCTCACCGGGCTGTGGGTCTTCGCCACGGTCATCACCGGCACCGAGGCCGCCCAGCTGCTCTCCGTCGCCGACGTGATGCGCAAGGTCGGTTACCCCGCCGAGGACATGGCCCGGGCCCTGCAGAAGGAGCGCCGCCAGACGCTCGTCCACCTCGCCGACCCCCGCCGCGCCGACGCCCTGGCCGAGCTGCGCTCCCTGCAGCGCGGCACCGACAGGACGGTCGCCTCCTTCCGCGCCGGCGTCGAGGGCGGCGTGCGCGACGACATGAGCGACGACTCGGCGAAGCGTTTCCGCGCCATCGAGAAGAGCCTCGACAGCATCGAGGGCCTGCGCCGCCGGGTCGAGGACGACACCATCACCCGCTACAGCGCCTTCCAGGCCTACAACGAGCTCATCGAGCCCTACTACGACTTCCTCGGCAGCCTCAGCGCCCTGCAGGACGCCGACATGGACAAGCAGGGCCGCGCCCTGGTCGGCCTGACCCGCGCCCGCGAGGCGGTCTCCCGCGAGGACGCCCTGCTCGCCTCCGCCCTCGCCGCCGGCAGCATGAGCCGCCAGGATCTGCGCGCCTTCTCCGACCGCGTCGCCGAGCGCCGCATCCTCTACAGCACCAACCTGGCGCTGCTGCCCGTCGCCGACCAGAAGACCTACGACGACTACTGGCGCGGCGGCGACGCCCAGACCCTGCGCGCGGCCGAGGACGCCGTGGTCCTCGCCGGCGCCTCGCGCGCGGTCCACATCATCGACGCCCAGCGCTGGCAGGCCGCCGTCACGCCCGTCCTCGAGGACCTCGGCCGGATGGGGACCGAGGCCAGCGACCGCTTCGGCGACCGCGTGGAGCCCGTCGCCATCGGCGTCCTGACCAAGGCCGCGGTGGCCGGCGTCCTCGGCCTCGCGGCCCTGGTCTGCTCGCTCGTCATCTCCCTGCGCGTCGGCCGCGGCCTGGTCCGGGACCTGCGCCGGCTGTGCAAGGAGGCCCACGAGGTCTCCGGGGTCCGGCTGCCCGCCGTGATGCGCCGCCTCGCCGCCGGCGAGCGGGTCGACGTGGAGACCGAGGCCCCCCGCCTGGCGTACGGCCCCGACGAGCTCGGCCAGGTCGGCCAGGCCCTCAACACCCTGCAGCGGGCCGCCGTGGAGGCCGCCGTCAAGCAGGCCGATATGCGCCGCGGCGTCTCCGCCGTCTTCGTCAACCTCGCCCGCCGCAGCCAGGTCCTGCTGCACCGTCAGCTGGCCCTGCTCGACGCCATGGAGCGCCGCACCGAGGACACCGACCACCTCGCCGATCTCTTCCGCCTCGACCACCTCACCACCCGCATGCGCCGCCACGCCGAGGGCCTGGTGATCCTCTCCGGCGCCACCCCCTCCCGGCAGTGGCGCAGGCCCGTGCGGCTCATGGACGTCGTCCGCGCCGCCGTCGGCGAGGTCGAGGCCTACGAGCGCATCGAGGTGCGCCGCCTGCCCCGGCTGGCCCTGAGCGGCCCGGCCGTCGCCGACCTCACCCACCTCCTGGCCGAACTCCTGGAGAACGCCACCGTCTTCTCCCCGCCGCACACCGCCGTCCAGGTGCACGGCGAGCGCGTCGCCAACGGCTTCACCCTCGAGATCCACGACCGCGGCCTGGGCATGAGCCCCGAGGCCCTCGGCGAGGCCAACCTCCGCCTCGCCGAGACGCCCGAGTTCGAGCTGTCCGACACCGACCGCCTCGGCCTGTTCGTGGTCAGCCGGCTCGCCCAGCGCCAGGGCGTGCGCGTCTCGCTGCAGACCTCCCCCTACGGCGGCACCACGGCCGTCGTGTTCCTCCCCGCCACGCTGCTCACCCAGACCGAGCCCGCCCGCACGGCGGCGCTCATCGACGAGGACACCGGCCCCCGCCCCGTCGCACGGCCGAGGGCCGGCGCCGAGCGCGCGGCGCCGGCCCTCCCCTACCGGGAGGAGCCCGGCCCGGTGAACGGACCGGCCCTCGACGGCCTCTTCGACATGGACGCCACGCCCTCCCCGTACGAGGCCGGGCCGGGCGACGGCACGGACGGCTCCGGCGGCGGCACGGTCGGCGGCATCCTGCGCCGCCTGGCCCAGGAGCCCCCGACCGGCGGCGAGCACCAGCAGGCGGACGACGGCCCCGCCCCGCTGCCGCGCCGCAGGCGCCGGCCGGCGGACGGCGCGGCACGGGAGGACACCCCGAGCGGCGGACTGCCCCGCCGCGTACGCCAGGCCAGCCTCGCTCCCCAGCTGAGGGAACCCGCCGCCCGGTCCCGGCCCGTGCCCGACCCGGCGGGCCCGGAGGACGACCGCGACGCCGACGAGGTACGGGCCAGGATGACGGCCCTGCAACGCGGCTGGCAGCGGGGCCGGGAGGACAATGGGGACACGAACCCGCCGAGCACACCAGCACCAGGAACGACAACTGAGGGGGACGGTCGATGACCGCACCGAAGGCCGCGATACGCAACGCTCCGTCAACAACCGGCCCGGACCGGCCGGCCACCGCCACGGGAGAGCTCAACTGGCTCCTCGACGACCTCGTCGAGCGGGTCGGCAGCATCCGCAAGGCGCTCGTCCTGTCCGGCGACGGCCTGGCCACCGGCACGTCGAAGGACCTCAGCCGTGAGGACGGCGAGCACCTGGCAGCCGTCGCCTCCGGCTTCCACAGCCTCGCCAAGGGCGTGGGCCGGCACTTCGACGCCGGCGACGTCCGCCAGACCGTGGTCGAACTCGACCAGGCCTTCCTCTTCGTCACCGCCGCCGGCGACGGCAGCTGTCTGGCCGTCCTCGCCGACGCCGACTCCGACATCGGGCTGGTCGCCTACGAGATGACGCTGCTCGTCAAGCGCGTGGGCGCGCACCTGGCCACCGCTCCGCGGGCCGGCGCCGCCGGCGAGTGACGGGCGGCATGACCGGAGACCATTGGTACGACGACGCGGCGGGCCCGGTGGTCCGCCCGTACACCATGACCCGGGGCCGCACCCGCGGCCCCGGGGAGGACCGGCTGGACCTCATCGCGCTCGTCGTGGCCGAGGACTTCCTCACCGACCACCCCGACGACGTGCACGCCGCCGCCGACCGGACCCTGTCGCCGGAACACCTCGACATCGCCGGTCTCGTCCGGCACGCCCCCCAGTCCGTCGCCGAACTCGCCACCGGGCTCGACCTCCCGGTCGGCGTGGTGCGCGTGCTGGTGGGCGACCTCATCGACGGCGGGTACGTGCGCGTCGCGCGCCCCGTCCCGCCGGCCGAACTGCCCGACGAGGGCGTCCTGCGCGAGGTCATCGAGGCCCTGCGCGCACTGTGACCCACCCGGCCGGCCTCGGGGCCGGCCGGGGGTTGTCCAGCGGCGGCCCTTACGGAACGATCACTACCGCGGGGGAGCGCGATGACGCACAGACCCTGAATCGGAGGAAGAACCCATGGTGTTCGGGCGCACTGACCGCCGCAAACAGAACGCGATCACTCCCGTGGCCCTCAAGCTCCTGGTCGCCGGCGGCTTCGGCGTGGGCAAGACCACCCTGGTCGGCGCCATCAGCGAGATCAAGCCGCTGCGCACCGAGGAACTGCTCACCGAGGCGAGCCGGCCGGTCGACGACACCTCCGGCGTCGAGGCCAAGCGCACCACCACCGTCGCCATGGACTTCGGCCGCATCACCCTCCGCGACGACCTGGTCCTCTACCTCTTCGGCACCCCCGGCCAGCACCGCTTCTGGTTCCTGTGGGACGAGCTGGCGCAGGGCGCGCTGGGCGCCGTCGTCCTCGCCGACACCCGGCGGCTGGAGGACTGCTTCGCCGCCGTCGACTACTTCGAGCGCCGCGGCATCGCCTTCACCCTCGCCGTCAACTGCTTCGACGGCGCCGAGCGCCACTCCGAGCAGGCCGTGCGCGAGGCGCTCGACCTCGACCCGCAGGTGCCGGTCATGATGTGCGACGCCCGCGAGCGAGAGTCGGTGAAGGAGGTCCTCGTCTCGGTCGTCGAGCACGCGCTGGCCGGCGGGGCGGCCCGCAGCCCCGCCGCGGTGTGAGGGCGCTCAGCGGACGGGGAAGTCGAAATACGTGCCGGGGTACGGCTCCCCGCGCAGGGTGTAGTGCCACCACTCCTCCGCGAGGTTGTTGAACCCGGCGTTCTCCATCGTGGACTTCAGCAGCATGCGGTTCGCCCGTCGCTGCCCCGTCACGCGCGGGTCGAGGGTGTGGGAGAGGGTGTCGAAGCAGTCGAAACCGGTGCCCATGTCGACGGAGTCGTCCGGGAAGCGCACCGCCTTCGGCGCGAAGCACGGCACCAGCGGCTCACCGGGCACGTACGGCCGCGTGGGCCAAGCGGGCAGCCGCACGATCGTCAGGTCCATCGTGCTGCCCCGGCTGTGCCCCGACTTCTCCGCGATGTAGCCGTCCTCGAACAGCCGCGACTTCTCCACGCGCGGATAGAACTCCGTCTTCATCCGCTCGTCCTCGAGGTCCTTCGCCCACGCCACGAAGTCGTTCACCGCGCGCTGCGGGCGGTAGCAGTCGTAGACCTTGAGCGTGTAGCCCTCGCGCAGCAGCACCCGCTGCGCCCGGTGCAGCGCCTCGGCGGCCGGGCGGGTGAGCAGGCAGCGGGGGCGCAGGTAGCCCTCGACGCGGTGGCCGGTGAAGTTGTGGACGGTGGCGTAGCGCATCTCCTGGAGGATCGTCGGGTCCACGTCCGCGAGCGCCACGAAGCCCGGCGGCGGGGCGGGGGCCCGCTCCCGCGCACCGGCGGCGGGAGCGGACGTCACGGTGGCCAGAAGAGCCGCCAGCGACAGGGTCATGACACGCCATACGGCGGAAGGACTCGGCATGACCCTCCACTTACCAGCCGCACCGCCCCGCACGGAAGAGGCCCGCCCCCACCTCGCCCCCGGCTCAGCCGCGCATCCGCACCCGGTACGCCACCTCCGGCACCCCCCTGCTCCACCGTCACCACCCCGCCCCGCGCCCGCGTGGTGAAGCGCACCACCTCCGGCCGCCCCCATCCCGCCCCCGCGTCCGTGATCAGCACCCCGCCGCCCGTACGCCCCGCGGCCGGCGCCCACACGTCCAGCTCCACCCGCCCGTCCTCACCCGCCACCGGCACCACCGAACCCGCCCGCGCCAGCACCGGGATGCGCGAGGGCGGCGCGTCCAGCAGCACCTGGCCGGGCCCCTCGTGCGCCTGGCCCGTCGCCGTGTCGTACCACCGCCCGCGCGGCAGCCGCACCGCCCGACGGTCCGCCCCCGCCTCCAGCACCGGAGCCACCAGCAGCGCGTCACCCAGCAGGAACTCGTCCTCGCAGTCGCGCAGCGCCCGGTCCTCCGGCGATCGCCACCACACCGGCCGCACATACGGCGCCCCCGTGCGCTGCGCCAGATGCGCCAGCGTCACGAAGTACGGCAGCAGCCGCGTCCGCTCCCGCATCGCCGCGCCCGCGTGCTCGAGCACCTCCGCGCCGAACTCCCACGGCTCCCGCCGCCCCGCCGTCATCGCCGCGTGGGTACGGAACAACGGCAGGTACGCTCCCAGCTGGAACCACCGCAGGAACAGCTCGGGAGAGGGAAACCCGGTGAACCCCCCGATGTCCGGCCCCGAATACGGCACTCCGCACAGCCCCAGCCCCAGCACCAGCGCCAGCGAGGCCCGCAGCCCCGGCCATCCCGTCGCCACGTCGCCCGACCATGTGCCGCCGTACCGCTGCATGCCCGCCCAGCCCGAGCGCGAGAAGAGGAAGGGCCGCTCGTCCGGCCGCAGCGCGCGCAGCCCCTCGTAGCCGGCCCGCGCCATCGTCAGCCCGTAGACGTTGTGCGCCTCACGGTGGTCGCCGCTCCGCCCCTCCAACGCGTGCCGGGACGACCGCGGCAGCGTCGGATCGCCGAACGCGGCGAAGGACACCGGCTCGTTCATGTCGTGCCAGAACCCGGCGAAGCCCTGCGCCAGCCGCTCCTGGTACAGCCCGCCCCACCAGCGGCGCACGCCGGGATCGGTGAAGTCGGGGAACACCGCCTCGCCCGGCCAGACCTCGCCGCGCACCAGGCGCCCGCGCGCGTCCTTCACGAACGCGTCCTCCGCCACCCCCTCGTCGTACACCGCAAGCCCCGGCTCCGCCTTGACCGCCGGATCCACGATCGACACCAGCCGCACCCCCCGCTCCCGCAGGTCGGCCGCCATCCCCGGCAGATCGGGAAACCGCTCCCGGTCCACGGTGAACACCCGGTGCCCCCGGTAGTGATCGATGTCCAGGTGCAGCGCCGACAGCGGAAGCCCGCGCTCCAGATACCCCTCCGCCACCCGCCGCACCTCCCGCTCGCTGCCGAAGCCCCAGCGGGCGTGCTGATACCCCAGCGCCCACGACGGCGGCAGCGCGGCCGCGCCCGTCAGCGCCGCCCAGCCGTGCAGCACCCGCGCCGGCGTGCCCACCAGCACCCAGTAGCGCAGCGGCCCCCGTCCATCCGGATCTCGCAGCGCCCCGGCCGGTCGTGCCCGGACCCCGCGCCCTCCTCGCCCTCCCACAGCGTCACGCGCCCGTCCCAGGTGTTGTCGTGGAACACCAGGTGCGTCCCCGCGTCCGCCACCACCAGCTGCACCGGCATCGTGATGTACAGCGGATCCTCCCCGGGCTCGAAGGCCCCCGGGTCGGTGTTCCACAGCCGGTACGAGCCGTCCCGCAGCCGCGGCCCCGCCGACCGGCCGCCCAGACCGAAGAACCGCCCGTCCGCCGCCACCTGCGACCGCTGCGTCCACCGCGGCCCGCCCGGATCCCGCGCCTCCGGCTCCCACCAGCGCGGCGGCAGATCACGGCGCAGCAGCAGCCCGCCCGGCGTGCGCACCTCCACCGCGCCGTGCCGCGACACCACCACCAGCACCCGCTCGGACACCACCCGCCAGCCACCGTCGGTGTCCGGCTCCAGCACCGCCCGGTCGTCGGCCTGCGGAAGGCGCCCCTCCAGCGCGTACGACGGCTCCGGCGCCGCGTCGTCCCAGCCGCAGAACACCGCGCCGCCCGCCGCCACCCGCACCCGCAGCGACGACCGCGCGAACCGCACCACCCCACCGCCCGGCTCCGCGTCCGCCCCCACCACCGCGCCCGGCACCCGCGCCCGCCCCGCCCCCGGCCGGGGCAGCCCCACCGCGTCCACGCGCTGCCTGCGCCACGCCGACCGCACGGACCGCAGCCCCTGAGCGCTCCCCACCACCCGCAACGCCGCCATCCACTTCTCCGACCGCACAAGGTCACCAGCGTCCATGCCGCTCACCCTGCCACCGGCCCCGACCGGCGCGCCCCCGTTCATACGCCGTTCACCCCCTCAGGGCCGCCCCCACCGACGTGATCTGCGGCGCCAACCCTGGTGCACGAGTCGATCACATGGCATCGTCCTGGTCAGTCACGCCCGCGCGCACACCCCGCCGTGCGCGCGGCGCCGCCCACGACGCGCAGAAGCCCGGGAGCAGCCATGACCACCGCACCGCAGCCCGCCGACCGGCCGGAGCCCCTGTGGACCCCCGGCGCGGACCGCATCGACCGCGCGCAGGTCACCCGCTTCCACGCCTGGGCCGCGGACCGGCACGGCGCGCCCGCCCCCGTCCCCGGCGACCCCGCGGCGAGCTACCGCGCACTGCACCGCTGGTCGGTGGAGGAGCTCGAGCGCTTCTGGCAGGCCGTCACCGAATGGTGCGACGTCCGCTTCGCCACCCCCTACGAGCGGGTGCTCGGCGACCGCGACATGCCCGGCGCCCAGTGGTTCCCCGGCGCCACCCTCAACTACGCCGAGCACGCCCTGCGCGCCTCCCAGGACCCCGCCCGGGCCGGCGAGGCCGCCCTGCTCCACGTCGACGAGACCCACGAGCCGCGCCCCGTCACCTGGAGCGAGCTCCGCCGCCAGGTCGGCTCGCTGACCGCCGAACTGCGCCGCCTCGGCGTACGCCCCGGCGACCGCGTCAGCGGCTACCTGCCCAACATCCCGCAGGCCGTCGTCGCCCTCCTCGCCACCGCCGCCGTCGGCGCCGTGTGGACCTCCTGCGCCCCCGACTTCGGCGCCCGCAGCGTCCTGGACCGCTTCCAGCAGGTCGAGCCCGTCGTCCTGTTCACCGTCGACGGCTACCACTACGGCGGCAAGCGCCACGAACGCGCCGACGTCGTCGCCGAGCTGCGCGCCGAACTGCCCACCCTGCGCGCGGTCGTCCACATCCCGCTGCTCGGCACCCCCGCCCCCGAGGGCACGCTGGAATGGGACGCCCTGACGGCCTCGGACACCGAACCGGTCTTCGAGCAGGTCCCCTTCGACCACCCCCTGTGGGTGCTCTACTCCTCCGGCACCACCGGCCTGCCCAAGGCCATCGTCCAGTCCCAGGGCGGCATCCTCCTCGAACACCTCAAGCAGCTCGCCCTGCACTGCGACCTCGGCCCCGGCGACCGCTTCTTCTGGTACACGTCCACCGGCTGGATGATGTGGAACTTCCTCGTGTCCGGCCTCCTGGTCGGCTCCACCGTCGTCCTCTACGACGGCAGCCCCGGCCACCCCGACACCGCCGCCCAGTGGCGCATCGCCGAACGCACCGGGGCCACCCTCTTCGGCACCTCCGCCGCCTACGTCATGGCCTGCCGCAAGGCCGGCGTCCACCCCGCCCGCGACTTCGACCTCTCCACCGTCCGCTGCGTCGCCACCACCGGCTCCCCGCTGCCGCCCGACGGCTTCCGCTGGATCCACGACGCCTTCCACGAGGACGGCGAGGACGGCCGCGACATGTGGATCGCCTCCGTCAGCGGCGGCACCGACGTCTGCAGCTGCTTCGCGGGCGCCGTCCCCACCCTCCCCGTGTATATCGGCGAGCTCCAGGCCCCCTGCCTGGGCACCGACCTGCAGGCCTGGGACGCGCACGGCAAGCCCGTCACCGACGAGGTCGGCGAGCTCGTCGTCACCAACCCCATGCCCTCGATGCCGGTCCGCTTCTGGAACGACCCCGACGGCAGCCGCTACCGCGAGAGCTACTTCGAGATGTTCCCCGGCGTCTGGCGGCACGGCGACTGGATCACCCTCACCTCACGCGGCACCGTCGTCATCCACGGCCGCTCCGACTCCACCCTCAACCGCCAGGGCGTCCGCATGGGCTCCGCCGACATCTACGAGGCCGTCGAACGCCTCCCCGAGATCCGCGAATCCCTCGTCATCGGCGTCGAACAGCCCGACGGCGGCTACTGGATGCCGCTCTTCGTCCACCTCGCACCCGGCGCCACCCTCGACGACGCGCTCCTCGACCGCATCAAGCACACCATCCGCGAGCAGCTCTCCCCGCGCCACGTCCCCGACGAGGTCATAGAGGTCCGCGGCATCCCCCACACCCTCACCGGCAAGCGCATCGAGGTCCCCGTCAAGCGCCTCCTCCAGGGCACCCCCCTGGAAAAGGCCGTCAACCCCGGGTCCGTGGACGACGTCACCCTCCTGGACTTCTACGAGCAGCTCGCACGCGAACGCCGCTGACCTGCACCGACGCGCCGCCGACCGGCCGTTGTCAGTACCCCCCGCTACGGTGAGTGAGCATCGATCACGCGCGCCGAGGGCAAGGGGGAGCTCATGCCGCACACCGACAACGGCCGGAACCGGAAGCGACCGGACCCACGCCGGCGACCGAACGCACGCCGCACGCTGCGCAGCGAAACACCCAGCACCGTGGCCGTCCTCGCCGACGAGAAGGACTTCGCCGCCATGCGGCGCTACGCCTCCTTCCTCTTCGACGACCACGCCACCTACCTGCGGCACGTGGAGGGACTGCTGCGCTCCCTGGCCGCCCAGGGCACGTACACCAGCGTCGCCCTCTTCGACCCCGACGACTACGAGCGCTACTGCACGGGCCGCCATCTGAACCCCGACACGGCCCTCAGCCGCACCCGCTACACCGCCGACGTCGCCGCGGCCGGCACCAGACTCCCCTACGAAGGCCAGCCCCTGGCCCGCCTGCTGCCCCGCCTCATCGACGAGGCCGAACAGCAGGCGACCTGGGAGTACGCCTCCGCTCTGCTCTCCGCCGGCGGCGACTGCGCCACCTGCGGCGAGGACATCGGCCGGGCCGCCTTCGCCCGGGCCTCCAGGGCCCTGCGCCTGATCCTCGAGGCCGTGGGGGAGGGGGCGCACCACCTCGTCTGCAGCGTCCCCGCCGACGAGGAGACGCCGCTGATCGCCGTGCTCCACGCCGAGTGCCGCGACGGCGCCCTCCACCTGGGCGAGGCCGCGGCCCTGGTGTTCTGCACGGTGCTCGCGGCCGGCCTCGCCACCGACCGGCCCGGCGGCATCGTCCTGCGCTCCACCCTCCCCGACCGGCCCGACACGGTCCGCGGCTGGGGCCTCAGGGGCGGCGGACTACGGCCCCTCACCGAGGCCGAGGTCTTCGCCGCCTACTGCACCGACGCCGAGACCGGCGAACCCGTGCCACCCGAGCACGGCGTCGAGTACCGCGCGGGCATCCCGCTCGACCTGGACGGAGACGCGTAAAGGGAAGGAGTGGGGGGCTGGAGGAGATAAAGAGGAAGGGGTGCCCCCACCACTGTGGGCGGGGGCACCCCTCACATCACGCGGACCGCACGCGCGGCCTCACACGCCGGTCATACGGCCCGGATCACTCGCCGGACAGCACGGCCTGAGCGGCCAGACGGGCCTCCTCGGCCGTGTCCGTGGCACGCGCGGCAGCGGCGGCCCGCTCGCACTGGGCGAGCGTGTGCTTGGCCAGCGTGGCACGGACATAGGGGATCGACGCGGCGCCCATGGACAGGCTCGTCACGCCCAGACCCGTCAGCACACAGGCCAGCAGCGGGTCGGAGGCGGCCTCACCGCACACGCCGCAGCTCTTGCCCTCGGCCTTGGCGGCCTCGGCCGACATGGCGATCAGGTCGAGCAGCGCCGGCTGCCACGGGTCCTGCAGACGCGAGACCGCGCCCACCTGACGGTCCGCGGCGAACGTGTACTGCGCGAGGTCGTTCGTGCCCAGCGAGAGGAACTCGACCTCCTGCAGGATCGAACGGGCCCGCAGCGCGGCGGAGGGAATCTCCACCATCGCCCCGAACTTCGCCCGCAGCCCCGCCTCGCGGCAGGCGTCGGCGAAGGCCCTGGCGTCCGTACGGTCCGCCACCATCGGGGCCATGACCTCGAGGTAGACCGGCAGCCCCTCGGCCGCCTTCGCCAGCGCCGTCAGCTGCGTCCGCAGCACCTGCGGGTGGTCCAGCAGCGTCCGCAGACCCCGCACACCCAGGGCCGGGTTCGGCTCGTCGGCCGGCGTCAGGAAGTCCAGCGGCTTGTCCGCGCCCGCGTCCAGCACCCGCACGACCACCCGGCCCTCGGGGAACGCCTCGAGCACCTTGCGGTACGCCTCGACCTGCTTGGCCTCCGACGGCGCCTTCGCGCTGTCGTCCAGGAAGAGGAACTCGGTACGGAACAGGCCCACGCCCTCCGCACCCGCCTCGACCGCGGCCGGCACGTCCGCCGGACCGCCGACGTTCGCCAGCAGCGGCACCTTGTGCCCGTCGGACGTCGCGCCCGGACCGGACGACGCGGCCAGGGCCGCCTTGCGCTCCTCGGCCGCCTTCGTCAGCTCGGCACGCTTCTCCTCGCTGGGGTCGACGAAGATGTCGCCCGTGCTGCCGTCCACGGCCACCACCGTGCCCTCGGCAAGCTCCCCGGCGCCCGGCAGCGCCACGACCGCCGGCACCCCGAGCGCACGCGCCAGGATGGCGGAGTGACTGGTCGGCCCGCCCTCCTCGGTCACGAAGCCCAGCACCAGCGTCGGGTCCAGCAGCGCGGTGTCGGCCGGCGCCAGGTCCCGCGCGATCAGCACATACGGCTCGTCGCTGTCCGGCACGCCCGGCATCGGCACGCCCAGCAGGCGCGCGACGATGCGGTTGCGCACGTCGTCCAGGTCGGCCACGCGGCCGGCCAGGTACTCGCCCGCGTTGGCGAGCAGCGCGCGGTAGGCGGCGAAGGCGTCGTACACCGCGCGCTCGGCGGTGCTGCCGACGGTGATGCGCCGTTCGACGTCGGCCATCAGCTCGGGGTCCTGGGCCATCATCGCCTGGGCCTCGAGCACGTGCTGGGCCTCGCCGCCGGCGAGGTTGCCGCGCGCGATCAGATCGGCGGCGACGGCCTCGACGGCCTGACGCGCCCGCCCCTGCTCACGCGGCGCCTCGTCCGTCGGAATCTGCTTGGCCGGCGGCTCCAGAACCGCCGTGCCCATGTGCCGCACCTCGCCGATCGCCACACCGTGGCTCACGCCGACGCCTCGCAGCGTTGTCTCCATTTCACCCGTCTCCGGTTGGATGCGGCGAACCGTGCCGCCGCAGTGGATGTCGTACGTGCCGTCGGCCGTCGGTGATGTCGTCACCAGAGACGTCGACGGCGTGGGGTCACTGCAGGTGAAACGTCACTGCCAGGTGAAGAGGGTGTCGCCGGCCTTGAGGTCGCCGTCCTCGCGGACGTCGGCCAGGGCGTCGGGCGTGGCCTCGAGCGCGACGATCGGGCAGACCGGGGACTTGCCGGCCTCCTCGACGGCGACCGGGTTCCAGCGCACGATGTCCTGGCCACGGGTCACGGTGTCGCCCTTGTTGACGAGCAGCTCGAAGCCCTCGCCGTTGAGCTGCACGGTGTCGATGCCGAGGTGGGTGAGCACGCCGTGCCCGTCCGCGTCGACGACGACGAACGCGTGCGGGTGCAGCGAGACGATGACGCCGTCGACCGGGGAGACCGCGGTGGCGGGCTCACGCACGGGGTCGATTGCGGTACCGGGTCCCACCATCGCGCCGGAGAAGACCGGGTCGGGCACTGCCGCGAGTCCGATGGCGCGTCCGGCGATCGGGGACGTCACGGTGGTCATGGGAAGCCTCCCAGAGGTGGAGATTCATCACGCGCCGTCACTACCTGTCCTGGACGGCGCACTGGTCGGAAGCCTAAGTCATAGGAACTGAGGATTCCGCACGAGCGTGCGCGCGGGAGCTCATGTGCGCTGAGTAATCGATTTGCCTCGCCTCTGGGAGGCATGTACTGTCAGATCCCTGCCCACGACCGAGGCCCGCAGTCACCTGCTGGCAAGGCGAGGGCGGCCTCCATTCGGATGAGATCCATTCCTGGATCCGCTGGTGTTTTCTGCATGCCTCCGTGCATGAAGAGAAACGGGCGGTGAACGGGCCGGAAAAGTCCTGATAGAGTGGTGGAACACCGAAGGGAAGCGCCCGGAGGAAAGCCCAGCGAATATCGCCAGGGTGAGTACAAAGGAAGCGTCCGTTCCTTGAGAACTCAACAGCGTGCCAAAAGTCAACGCCAGATATGTTGACACCCCGTCCATCTCGATGGATGAGGTTCCTTTAAAAGTCCTACCGGGTCCGATTACGGATCGGGTGGGCACACACAGCGAGGACGCTGTGAACGACCGGGCCTATTCCGCCTGGTTGTTCCGCTCAACGCGAGTGTGAACCGGATTACCGGTAAACATTCACGGAGAGTTTGATCCTGGCTCAGGACGAACGCTGGCGGCGTGCTTAACACATGCAAGTCGAACGATGAAGCCCTTCGGGGTGGATTAGTGGCGAACGGGTGAGTAACACGTGGGCAATCTGCCCTGCACTCTGGGACAAGCCCTGGAAACGGGGTCTAATACCGGATACGACCTTCGAGCGCATGCTTGAAGGTGGAAAGCTCCGGCGGTGCAGGATGAGCCCGCGGCCTATCAGCTTGTTGGTGGGGTAATGGCCTACCAAGGCGACGACGGGTAGCCGGCCTGAGAGGGCGACCGGCCACACTGGGACTGAGACACGGCCCAGACTCCTACGGGAGGCAGCAGTGGGGAATATTGCACAATGGGCGAAAGCCTGATGCAGCGACGCCGCGTGAGGGATGACGGCCTTCGGGTTGTAAACCTCTTTCAGCAGGGAAGAAGCGAGAGTGACGGTACCTGCAGAAGAAGCGCCGGCTAACTACGTGCCAGCAGCCGCGGTAATACGTAGGGCGCAAGCGTTGTCCGGAATTATTGGGCGTAAAGAGCTCGTAGGCGGCTTGTCACGTCGGATGTGAAAGCCCGGGGCTTAACCCCGGGTCTGCATTCGATACGGGCAGGCTAGAGTTCGGTAGGGGAGATCGGAATTCCTGGTGTAGCGGTGAAATGCGCAGATATCAGGAGGAACACCGGTGGCGAAGGCGGATCTCTGGGCCGATACTGACGCTGAGGAGCGAAAGCGTGGGGAGCGAACAGGATTAGATACCCTGGTAGTCCACGCCGTAAACGTTGGGAACTAGGTGTGGGCGACATTCCACGTCGTCCGTGCCGCAGCTAACGCATTAAGTTCCCCGCCTGGGGAGTACGGCCGCAAGGCTAAAACTCAAAGGAATTGACGGGGGCCCGCACAAGCAGCGGAGCATGTGGCTTAATTCGACGCAACGCGAAGAACCTTACCAAGGCTTGACATACACCGGAAACGGCCAGAGATGGTCGCCCCCTTGTGGTCGGTGTACAGGTGGTGCATGGCTGTCGTCAGCTCGTGTCGTGAGATGTTGGGTTAAGTCCCGCAACGAGCGCAACCCTTGTCCTGTGTTGCCAGCATGCCCTTCGGGGTGATGGGGACTCACAGGAGACTGCCGGGGTCAACTCGGAGGAAGGTGGGGACGACGTCAAGTCATCATGCCCCTTATGTCTTGGGCTGCACACGTGCTACAATGGCCGGTACAATGAGCTGCGATACCGCGAGGTGGAGCGAATCTCAAAAAGCCGGTCTCAGTTCGGATTGGGGTCTGCAACTCGACCCCATGAAGTTGGAGTTGCTAGTAATCGCAGATCAGCATTGCTGCGGTGAATACGTTCCCGGGCCTTGTACACACCGCCCGTCACGTCACGAAAGTCGGTAACACCCGAAGCCGGTGGCCCAACCCTTGTGGAGGGAGCCGTCGAAGGTGGGACTGGCGATTGGGACGAAGTCGTAACAAGGTAGCCGTACCGGAAGGTGCGGCTGGATCACCTCCTTTCTAAGGAGCACATAGCCGACTGCGAGCGAATGACTCGCACGGTTGCTCATGGGTGGAACGTTGACTATTCGGCACAGTTCTTGAGGGATCACTAGTACTGCTTCGGCGTGGAACGTGAATCTTGAAAGACTGGGCCGGGCACGCTGTTGGGTATCTGAGGGTACGGACTTCGGTCTGAACCTTCGCGATGCCGGCCCCGGTAAAGCTTTGCTTCGGCAGAGTGTGACGGGTGGCTGGTCGTTGCTTGAGAACTGCACAGTGGACGCGAGCATCTGTGGCCAAGTTTTTAAGGGCGCACGGTGGATGCCTTGGCACCAGGAACCGATGAAGGACGTGGGAGGCCGCGATAGGCCCCGGGGAGCTGTCAACCGAGCTTTGATCCGGGGGTGTCCGAATGGGGAAACCCGGCAGTCGTCATGGGCTGTCACCCGCTGCTGAACACATAGGCAGTGTGGAGGGAACGCGGGGAAGTGAAACATCTCAGTACCCGCAGGAAGAGAAAACAACCGTGATTCCGGGAGTAGTGGCGAGCGAAACTGGATGAGGCCAAACCGTATGTGTGTGATACCCGGCAGGGGTTGCGCATGCGGGGTTGTGGGATCTCTTTTTCATGGTCTGCCGGCCATGAGACGAGTCAGAAACCGTTGGTGTAGGCGAAGGACATGCGAAAGGTCCGGCGTAGAGGGTAAGACCCCCGTAGCTGAAACATCAACGGCTCGTTTAAGAGACACCCAAGTAGCACGGGGCCCGAGAAATCCCGTGTGAATCTGGCGGGACCACCCGCTAAGCCTAAATATTCCCTGGTGACCGATAGCGGATAGTACCGTGAGGGAATGGTGAAAAGTACCGCGGGAGCGGAGTGAAATAGTACCTGAAACCGTGTGCCTACAAGCCGTGGGAGCGTCGCGCATCAAGCTTGCTTGGTGCGTCGTGACTGCGTGCCTTTTGAAGAATGAGCCTGCGAGTTTGCGGTGTGTTGCGAGGTTAACCCGTGTGGGGAAGCCGTAGCGAAAGCGAGTCCGAATAGGGCGATTGAGTAGCGCGCCCAAGACCCGAAGCGGAGTGATCTAGCCATGGGCAGGTTGAAGCGGAGGTAAGACTTCGTGGAGGACCGAACCCACCAGGGTTGAAAACCTGGGGGATGACCTGTGGTTAGGGGTGAAAGGCCAATCAAACTCCGTGATAGCTGGTTCTCCCCGAAATGCATTTAGGTGCAGCGTCGTGTGTTTCTTGCCGGAGGTAGAGCACTGGATAGGCGATGGGCCCTACCGGGTTACTGACCTTAGCCAAACTCCGAATGCCGGTAAGTGAGAGCGCGGCAGTGAGACTGTGGGGGATAAGCTCCATGGTCGAGAGGGAAACAGCCCAGAGCATCGACTAAGGCCCCTAAGCGTACGCTAAGTGGGAAAGGATGTGGAGTCGCAGAGACAACCAGGAGGTTGGCTTAGAAGCAGCCACCCTTGAAAGAGTGCGTAATAGCTCACTGGTCAAGTGATTCCGCGCCGACAATGTAGCGGGGCTCAAGCGTACCGCCGAAGTCGTGTCATTCACACAATAACCCCAACGGGTGTGTGGATGGGTAGGGGAGCGTCGTGTGCCGGGTGAAGCAGCCGCGGAAGCGAGTTGTGGACGGTTCACGAGTGAGAATGCAGGCATGAGTAGCGATACACACGTGAGAAACGTGTGCGCCGATTGACTAAGGGTTCCTGGGTCAAGCTGATCTGCCCAGGGTAAGTCGGGACCTAAGGCGAGGCCGACAGGCGTAGTCGATGGACAACCGGTTGATATTCCGGTACCCGCTTTGAAACGCCCAATATCGAATCAGGCGATGCTAAGTCCGTGAAGCCGTCCTGGATCCTTCGGGTGAAGGGGAGTGGTGGAGCCGACGAACCAGACTTGTAGTAGGTAAGCGATGGGGTGACGCAGGAAGGTAGTCCAGCCCGGGCGGTGGTAGTCCCGGGGTAAGGGTGTAGGCCGTGTGATAGGCAAATCCGTCACACATTAAGGCTGAGACCTGATGCCGAGCCGATTGTGGTGAAGTGGATGATCCTATGCTGTCGAGAAAAGCCTCTAGCGAGTTTCATGGCGGCCCGTACCCTAAACCGACTCAGGTGGTCAGGTAGAGAATACCGAGGCGTTCGGGTGAACTATGGTTAAGGAACTCGGCAAAATGCCCCCGTAACTTCGGGAGAAGGGGGGCCATGTCCGGTGATGAGTCTTGCACTCTGAGCTGGGTGTGGCCGCAGAGACCAGCGAGAAGCGACTGTTTACTAAAAACACAGGTCCGTGCGAAGCCGTAAGGCGATGTATACGGACTGACGCCTGCCCGGTGCTGGAACGTTAAGGGGACCGGTTAGCTCTGTTTCGACAGGGCGAAGCTGAGAACTTAAGCGCCAGTAAACGGCGGTGGTAACTATAACCATCCTAAGGTAGCGAAATTCCTTGTCGGGTAAGTTCCGACCTGCACGAATGGCGTAACGACTTCTCGACTGTCTCAACCATAGGCCCGGTGAAATTGCACTACGAGTAAAGATGCTCGTTTCGCGCAGCAGGACGGAAAGACCCCGGGACCTTTACTATAGCTTGATATTGGTGTTCGGTTCGGCTTGTGTAGGATAGGTGGGAGACTGTGAAGTCATGGCGCCAGCCATGGTGGAGTCGTCGTTGAAATACCACTCTGGTCGTGCTGGATGTCTAACCTCGGTCCGTGATCCGGATCAGGGACAGTGTCTGGTGGGTAGTTTAACTGGGGCGGTTGCCTCCTAAAGAGTAACGGAGGCGCCCAAAGGTTCCCTCAGCCTGGTTGGCAATCAGGTGTTGAGTGTAAGTGCACAAGGGAGCTTGACTGTGAGACCGACGGGTCGAGCAGGGACGAAAGTCGGGACTAGTGATCCGGCGGTGGCTTGTGGAAGCGCCGTCGCTCAACGGATAAAAGGTACCCCGGGGATAACAGGCTGATCTTCCCCAAGAGTCCATATCGACGGGATGGTTTGGCACCTCGATGTCGGCTCGTCGCATCCTGGGGCTGGAGTCGGTCCCAAGGGTTGGGCTGTTCGCCCATTAAAGCGGTACGCGAGCTGGGTTTAGAACGTCGTGAGACAGTTCGGTCCCTATCCGCTGCGCGCGCAGGAGTCTTGAGAAGGGCTGTCCCTAGTACGAGAGGACCGGGACGGACGAACCTCTGGTGTGCCAGTTGTCCTGCCAAGGGCATGGCTGGTTGGCTACGTTCGGGAGGGATAACCGCTGAAAGCATCTAAGCGGGAAGCCTGCTTCGAGATGAGGACTCCCACCCACTTGATGGGGTAAGGCTCCCAGTAGACGACTGGGTTGATAGGCCAGGTGTGGAAGACCGGTAACGGTTGGAGCTGACTGGTACTAATAGGCCGAGGGCTTGTCCTCAGTTGCTCGCGTCCACTGTGTTAGTTCTGAAGTAACGAACTCGCCTTGCTGGCTGGAGTTCTAACTTTATAGTGTTTCGGTGGTCATAGCGTTAGGGAAACGCCCGGTTACATTCCGAACCCGGAAGCTAAGCCTTTCAGCGCCGATGGTACTGCAGGGGGGACCCTGTGGGAGAGTAGGACGCCGCCGAACTCCTTTTGAAGAAAGCCCTGGCAGGGTTACCCTGCCAGGGCTTTCTTGCGTTTCCGGCCATGTTTGCGGCCGGCCTCCCTCCCCCTCCGCACGGTCCCAACTCGGCTGGGGGTAAAGTCATGGGACATCGTTGGTACATATCCCCACAGGAGGCCCCCGGGTGGAGGTCCAGGAGACGCGCGTCCAGACCGACCGCGTCCTCACCATCCCGAACATCCTCAGCATGGCGCGCCTGGTCGGCGTACCCCTCTTCCTGTGGCTGATTCTTCAGAAGCACGACGGATGGGCACTGGTCGTCCTGGCCCTGAGCGGCGTCAGCGACTACCTCGACGGCATGCTGGCCCGGCGCTGGAACCAGATCAGCAACCTCGGCCGGCTGCTCGACCCGGCCGCCGACCGGCTATACATCCTCTCCACCCTCTTCGGCCTGACGTGGCGTGAGATCCTTCCGCTCTGGATCACGGTCGCACTGCTCGCCCGCGAGGCGATGCTGCTGGTCATGGTGTGGATCCTGAGGCGCCACGGCTATCCGCCGCCGCAGGTGAACTTCCTTGGGAAGGCCGCGACCTTCAACCTCATGTACGCCTTCCCGTTGCTGCTTCTCAGTGACGGAGAGGGCTGGTTGTCGTCGCTCGCCGCGATTTTCGGATGGGCGTTCGCCGGATGGGGTACAACCCTCTATTGGTGGGCAGGGATCCTCTATGTGGTTCAGGTCCGCCGGCTGGTCAAGGCGGACGCCACGGCCGACTGATCTCGCCGTGGCCCCGAGCGTTCCGGGGCCTGACCGAAGTCGAGGCGTGAAAGCCGGCAAAGACCGTCGTCTCTCAAGGAGGACGCTTCCGACATGAAGGCCGTCGTGATGGCCGGTGGCGAAGGAACCCGACTTCGCCCCATGACCTCGAGCATGCCCAAGCCGCTCCTGCCGGTGGCCAACCGGCCGATCATGGAACATGTGCTACGGCTGCTCAAGCGGCACGGGCTCACCGAGACCGTGGTCACCGTGCAGTTCCTCGCCTCCCTCGTGAAGAACTACTTCGGTGACGGCGAGGAACTCGGTATGGAGCTCTCCTATGCCAACGAGGAAAAGCCACTCGGCACCGCGGGGAGCGTCAAGAACGCGGAAGAGGCGCTCAAGGACGACGCCTTCCTGGTCATCTCCGGCGATGCCCTCACCGATTTCGATCTGACCGATCTGATCCGTTTCCACAAGGAAAAGGGCGCCCTCGTCACGGTCTGCCTCACCCGGGTGCCCAATCCGCTGGAATTCGGCATCACCATTGTCGACGACGAGGGCAAGGTCGAGCGGTTCCTGGAGAAGCCCACCTGGGGCCAGGTCTTCTCCGACACCGTGAACACCGGCATCTACGTCATGGAGCCGGAGGTCTTCGACTACGTCCGGCCCGACGTCCCCGTCGACTGGTCGGGCGATGTCTTCCCGCAGCTGATGAAGGAAGGCAAGCGTGTCTTCGGCTATATCGCCGAGGGCTACTGGGAGGACGTCGGCACTCACGAGAGCTACGTCAAGGCCCAGGCCGACGTGCTCGAGGGCAAGGTCGACGTCGATCTCGACGGCTTCGAGATCTCCCCGGGGGTCTGGGTCGCCGAGGGCGCCGAGGTGCACCCCGACGCCACCCTGCGCGGCCCGCTCTACATCGGCGACTACGCCAAGGTCGAGGCCGGCGCCGAGATCCGCGAGCACACCGTCGTCGGGTCCAACGTCGTCGTCAAGTCCGGCGCCTTCCTGCACAGGGCCGTGGTCCACGACAACGTCTACGTCGGCCAGCAGAGCAATCTGCGCGGCTGTGTCGTCGGCAAGAACACCGACATCATGCGGGCCGCCCGGATCGAGGACGGAGCCGTCATCGGGGACGAGTGCCTGATCGGCGAGGAATCGATTATTCAGGGGAACGTCCGCGTCTACCCGTTCAAGACGATCGAGGCGGGCGCCTTCGTCAACACGTCCGTCATCTGGGAGTCCCGGGGGCAGGCGCACCTCTTCGGTACCCGGGGCGTCTCCGGCATTCTCAATGTGGAGATCACCCCCGAACTCGCCGTGCGGCTCGCCGGCGCGTACGCCACCACGCTCAAGAAGGGCGCGACGGTCACCACGGCGCGTGATCACTCCCGTGGCGCGCGGGCGCTCAAGCGCGCGGTGATCTCCGCGCTGCAGGCGAGCGCGATCGAGGTGCGGGACCTGGAGAACGTACCGCTGCCCGTGGCCCGGCAGCAGACGGCGCGGGGCAGCGCCGGCGGGATCATGATCCGCACCTCGCCGGGCGTGCCGGACTCGGTGGACATCATGTTCCTCGACGAGCGCGGCGCCGACCTCTCCCAGGCGGGGCAGCGCAAGCTCGACCGGGTCTACGCCCGCCAGGAGTACCGGCGGGCCTTCCCCGGGGAGATCGGCGACCTGTCCTTCCCCTCCAGCGTCTACGACTCGTACACCGGCTCGCTGCTGCGGTCCGTGGACACCACCGGAGTCGCGGAGGCCGGGCTCAAGGTCGTCGTGGACGCCTCGAACGGCAGCGCCGGGCTCGTTCTGCCCAGCCTCCTCGGACGGCTGGGGGTGGACGCGCTCACCATCAATCCCGGGCTCGACGAGGCACGTCCGACCGAGACCGCGGACACGCGCCGTTCGGGGCTGGTGCGGCTCGGGGAGATCGTGGCGTCGGCGCGGGCGGCGTTCGGGGTGCGGTTCGACCCGGTGGGGGAGCGGATCTCGCTCGTCGACGAGCGCGGGCGCATCGTGGAGGACGACCGGGCCCTGCTGGTGCTGCTGGACCTGGTCGCGGCCGAGCGGCGCAGCGGGCGCGTGGCGCTGCCGGTGACGACGACACGTATCGCCGAGCAGGTGGCGGCGTACCACGGCACGCAGGTGGAGTGGACGACGACGTCGCCGGACGACCTGACGCGGGTGGGCCGGCAGGATTCGACGATCTTCGGCGGGGACGGCCGGGGCGGGTACATCATCCCGGAGTCCAGCAGCGTCTTCGACGGTACGGCCGCGTTCGTACGCCTCATCGGGCTGGTGGCGCGTACGCAGCTCACGCTCAGCCAGATAGACGCGCGGATTCCCAGGGCTCATGTCCTGCGCCGTGACCTGGCGACCCCTTGGGCGGTGAAGGGCCTCGTCATGCGGCATGTGGTGGAGGCGGCCGGGGATCGTTCGGTGGATACGACGGACGGTGTGCGCGTGGTGGAGGCCGACGGGCGCTGGGTGATGGTGCTGCCCGATCCCTCCGAGGCCGTGACGCACCTGTGGGCGGAGGGGCCTGATGACGCCTCCGCCCAGGCGCTGCTGGACGAGTGGTCGGCGGTCGTGGACGGCGCCGGGCGCTGACGGCGGGAAGGGCGTCGTCTCCTGAGGTTCGCGGAGTGTCCCGGATCTGTCCCGGATCCGGCACGCCGGTGGGGCCATTGGGAGACGACGGCCCCGACGTGCGACGATGTGCGGCATGTCGCAGCAGCCCCCCGTTCGGAGCACCTCCTCACCGCCGCCGCGTCCCGATGCGTCGATGTCGCTGCTGACGAATGCCATGCATCACAGCCTCGACGAGGGGTACGCGGAGGCGGCGGCCAGACGTGCCGAGGGTGGCAAGGGGCTTCCCGGCACCCTGCGGGCGAAGTTGGGTCTGGCCGGTGCCCTGTTGCTGGCCGCCGTGGTGGTGACGCTGGGTGCGGCGCAGGCGCAGATATCGGCACCGACGCTGGCCAAGGAACGCGAACAGCTGATCCAGCGGATCGAGAGGGAGACGTCGGCCGCCGACACGCTGCAGCGGAACGTCGACTCCCTGCGTTCGACGGTGGGCAGCAAGCAGCGCGACGCGCTGCGGAAACATGGTGGGGACAAGGCCGAGTTGGTGTCCCTGCTGGCCGGTGCGACTCCGGTGCACGGGCCGGGGGTCAAAGTGGTCGTCGACGACGCGAAACAGGCCAAATCCAGCGGTGGCGGCCCGCGTGAGAGCACCGGGTTCTCCGACACCGGACGGGTGCGCGACCGTGACATGCAGCGCATCGTCAACGGCCTGTGGCAGTCCGGCGCCGAGGCGATCGCGGTCAACGGGCAGCGCCTGACGTCGCTGTCGGCGATCAGGGCCGCGGGGGACGCCATACTGGTCGACAACAAACCGCTGGTGCCGCCGTACACGGTGCTGGCGGTGGGGAACGGGCAGCGGCTGAGCACCGCTTTCCAGGACAGCGTCGACGGACAGTATCTGCATGTGCTGCAGCAGAACTACGGGGTCCGCGCCAGCATTTCCGCTCAGGACGAGGTCCGGCTGCCGGCCGCGCCGAGTCTGATCGTACGCATCGCAAAACCAGGGAAGGGCACATCGTGATCGCCGTATTGGGCCTCATCGTGGGAGTCGTGGTCGGACTGGTCGTCCGCCCCGTGGTGCCGACGGCGGTCGAGCCCTACCTGCCCATCGCCGTCGTGGCGGCGCTGGACGCGGTGTTCGGGGGCCTGCGGGCGATGCTGGACGGGATCTTCGACGACAAGGTCTTCGTGGTGTCGTTCCTGTCCAATGTGGTGGTGGCCGCCCTGATCGTGTTCCTGGGCGACAAGCTCGGCGTCGGCGCGCAGCTGTCCACCGGTGTGGTGGTCGTCCTGGGCATCCGCATCTTCTCCAACGCGGCCGCCATCCGGCGGCACATCTTCCGGGCGTGAGACCGAATGAGCACTGACGACACCCCGGACACGTCCGGAGCGCAGGACCGGCCCGAGGGGCCGGAGGGGACGGAGAAGTCCCCGATGTCCGAGAGCGGCAAGAAGCCGGAGAAGCCGGCGGGGCGCGAGGAGCCCCGGCCGGTGGAACCCGCCGGCGAGTCCGGTGAGTCCGGCGGGACCGCCGGGAAACCCGGGCCGCGGCCGCGTCCGGAGCCCGCAGCGAAGCCGGAGCCCGAGGCGGAGCCCGAAACGGAATCCGAAGCGGAGCCCGGACCGGAACCCGAGAAGGAGCCGGAACCGGAGCCGGTGGCCGGTCCCGGCCTCGAGCCCGTCGAGCCGTCCGCGGGGGAGCCCGGGGCGGCGAGGCCGTTGACGGGACGTCAACGGCTGGCGAACGGGCTGTGGCCGCCTAGGCTGACGCGGGCCCAGCTGACCGTGGCGGTGCTGCTGTGCGTGCTCGGCCTCGGTCTGGCCATCCAGGTCCGGTCGACCAGCGACAACAGCGCGCTGCGCGGTGCCCGGCAGGAGGACCTCGTACGGATCCTGGACGAGCTGGACAACCGCACCAAGCGGCTCGAGGACGAGAAGCGCCGGCTGGAGAACCAGAAGACGGAGCTGGAGAGCAGCTCCAACCAGGCCGCCGAGGCCCGTAAGCAGACGGCGCAGAAGGAGGACCAGCTCGGCATCCTCGCCGGTACGGTGGCGGCCCAGGGGCCGGGCATCGAGCTCACGGTGAGCGACGGCAAGGGGGCCGTCGAGGCCGACAAGCTGCTGGACACCATCCAGGAGCTGCGGGCCGCGGGCGCGGAGGCGATCCAGATCAACGACGTCCGCGTCGTCGCCGACACCTACTTCTCGGGCTCCGCCGGAAAGGTGGAGATCGATGGCAAGAAGGTGTCGCAGCCCTATAAGTTCAAGGTCATCGGCAAGCCGCAAGACCTGGAGCCCGCACTGAACATCCCCGGCGGTGTGGTGCAGACTCTGGAGAAGGAGCAGGCCGGGGTCAGCGTCTCCCGGTCTGAGAAGATCATCGTGGACGCCTTGCGCCCGGCGAAGCGGCCTGACTACGCTCGGTCGTCATCGCAGTGAGACGGGCGCCCAGGCGGGGCCCATGGGGAGGGCGGGAGGTTGCGGGGGGTCGGCGCACCAAGTTCGGGGCGCGTCATGGAAACTGTCTGTTGACCTCGGACGTTGTAGAGATGTCCAGGTCGGATGGTGTGTGCAGCAAGGGTTTGTCCTGCCCCACGGGCGGGTCTGTAGCGGTCAAGGGGAATCGCCCGTGAAGTTGTTTGCGAAGTTGTTCGGCAAGAGCGCACGCCAGGACGGCGGCGGCGCACGGCATCGGGCGTCGGGCCCGGTGGACGGCGGCGAGGGGGCCCAGGAAGGGCGTCCGCTGTTCCGGGACCAGATGGATGCGCACGGCGCACCGGGTGGCGACATTCCGGGCGCTCAGGGCGCGTCCTCTGTTGACCCTGCCCAGGCGGGGCGCATAGGTTTCGGGGCACCAGCGACCTCGAGTGCGGGTGGAGGGTTTGCCTTGCCGGTCTGTACGAGGTGTGGCCACCGGAACGGCGAAGCCAGCCGGTTCTGTTCCAACTGCGGTGCGCCGCTGCGGCCGGGTGCCGTGGCCGAGCGCGCGTCGGAGACGACCTCGACCATCTCCATCTCCGGTCTCGAGGCGTACGACTCCGAGACCACCGGCCAGACGGCGATCCCGGCGCTCTCGCCCGAGGCGCAGGCCGCCGTCGACGCGCTGCCGCTGGGCTCCGCCCTGCTGGTGGTGCGCCGGGGTCCCAACTCCGGCAGCCGTTTCCTGCTGGACGCCGAGGTCACCACCGCGGGTCGTCACCCACAGAGCGATATCTTCCTCGACGACGTCACCGTCTCGCGCCGGCACGTGGAGTTCCGCCGGGAGCAGGACGGCTCGTTCACCGTCACCGACGTCGGCAGCCTCAACGGCACCTACGTCAACCGCGAGCAGATCGACTCGGTCGCGCTGTCCAACGGCGATGAGGTGCAGATCGGCAAGTACCGTCTGGTCTTCTTCGGTGGCCAGCGGGGCATCTGACCCTCCCCCGGACCGGGTCCGGGGGGATCTCCAGGGAAGGGCCACATGCTTCGAACACCGTCGGGCGGCACCGGGTCCTCCGGTGCCGTCGGCGCGGAAGGCCGGCTGATGAGCATCGGCACGGTGCTCAATGTGCTGCGCGAGGAGTTCCCCGAGGTCACCATCTCCAAGATCCGGTTCCTGGAGTCGGAGGGCCTGGTCGAGCCCCGGCGCACCCCGTCCGGCTACCGCAAGTTCTGCGCGGAGGACGTGGAGCGGCTGGGGTACGTGCTGCGGGTGCAGCGCGACCACTACCTCCCGCTCAAGGTCATCCGTGAGCAGTTGGACGCCCTGGCCCGTGGTGAGCGCGTGCAGCTGCCGGCTCCCGCCCAGCCGCGGGACGCGCTGGACCTCGTGGAGGGCCTGGAGGGGGTCGCGGCGCCCGACGGGGACCACAGTGGCCCCGAGGGCCCCACCCTCACCCGCGTCGGCCGTGCGGAGCTGCTGGCCACCGTGGGCGCCACCGAGGAGGAGCTGGCGGAGTGGGAGTCGTACGGCCTGGTCGTCCCTCATCCGGACGGCGGGTTCGACAGCGATTCCACGACGATCGCCCGGCTCGTGGCGGAGCTGGGGCGTTTCGGCCTGGAGCCCCGGCACCTGCGGGCCGTCAAGGCGGCCGCCGACCGTGAGGCCGGCCTGATCGAACAGGTGATCGCGCCACTGCGCAGGCACCGCAATCCGCAGACCAGGGCGCACGCCGAGGCGACCGCCCGTGAGCTGGCCGCCCTCTCCGTTCGACTGCACGCCGCCCTGGTGCGCGGGGCCCTGCACCTGCGGGGACAGTGACCGCGGACGGCCCGACTACCCAAACCTGCCGGGCACGGCCTAGGGTTGCTGTGTGAACGAGCTCGATGTCGTGGGCGTCCGGGTGGAAATGCCCTCCAACCAGCCGATCGTGCTCCTGCGGGAAGTGGGAGGCGACCGTTACCTCCCGATCTGGATCGGACCGGGGGAGGCGACGGCGATCGCCTTCGCCCAGCAGGGCATGGCGCCTGCCCGCCCGCTGACCCACGACCTGTTCAAGGACGTGCTGGAGGCGGTCGGACAGCAGCTCGCCGAGGTCCGGATCACGGACCTGCGCGAAGGCGTGTTCTACGCGGAGCTCGTCTTCGCCAGCGGGGTGGAGGTCAGCGCGAGGCCCTCCGACGCCATAGCGCTGGCGCTGCGCACCGGCACGCCGATCTACGGCAGCGACGGGGTGCTGGACGACGCGGGGATCGCCATCCCGGACGAGCAGGAGGACGAGGTGGAGAAGTTCCGCGAGTTCCTCGACCAGATCTCGCCGGAGGACTTCGGCAGCGGCAATCAGTGAGACCCCGGGCGGTCCTCGAGGACCGTCTCTCGACCGGGGCGTCGCCGGGCGATACGAGCCCATTCGAGTAGCTTTTCCCGCTACGCGGACACGTGAAACCACTCTCAGGGTGATTATCACTCGGCGTGCCGAGTGTGGCGATCGTTGACGCACCCCGAGCGACTGCCTACCGTCGAGAAGGCAGGTCAAGGACGGAGGTCGGCGTGAGAAGCACGGGCGACGGTACGGCGGTCGGCGGTCCGTATCCGCTGCATGGGGGAATGGTCGAACCAGTGCCCCGTTATTCCGCCACGCCAGCGGTCACCACTCCGCGGGGGCGGGACTCCGAAGGCGAGAGCGCCTCGCGTGGTCCGGACAGCATCGGATATCGGGGGCCGACCGCGTGCGCCGCGGCCGGCATCACCTACCGGCAGCTGGACTACTGGGCGCGTACGGGGCTCGTGGAGCCCAGCGTGCGGCCCGCGTACGGCTCGGGCAGTCAGCGGCTCTACAGCTTCCGGGACGTCGTGGTCCTGAAGATCGTGAAGCGGCTGCTGGACACCGGTGTCTCGCTGCAGAACATCCGCACCGCGGTGCAGCATCTGCGGGCCCGGGGCATGGACGACCTGGCGCAGATGACGCTCATGAGCGACGGCGCCACGGTCTACGAATGCACCTCGCCCGACGAGGTCGTCGACCTCCTCCAGGGCGGGCAGGGGGTCTTCGGGATCGCCGTGGGCGTGGTCTGGCGCGATGTCCAGAGCGCACTCGCGCAGCTGCACGGCGAGCGCGTGGACACGGGCGAGACGCTCGTGGGCCACAACCCCGCCGACGAGCTCGCCCGCCGCCGCAACCGGGCGGGATAGGGCTCTCCGAGCGACATCGAAGCGCCCCCGCCGGGTGCCGTGAGGCATCCGGCGCGGGGCGCTTCGTCGTGCTCCGGACCGGCGGAAAGCCCGATTGTCAGTGGTGTGCGGGAGCATCGGTCGTGTGAGGGGTGTGCCGACGATCCTGCATCTGGACATGGACGCTTTCTACGCTTCGGCGGAGCAGGCGGCCAAGCCGAGCCTGCGCGGAAAACCGGTGGTCGTCGGCGGCATCGGCCCGAGGGGCGTGGTGGCCACGGCGTCGTACGAGGCGCGGGTCTTCGGCGTGCGGTCGGCCATGGCCACGGCCCAGGCCCGCCGGCTCTGCCCGAACGCCGCCTACCTCACCCCGCGGTTCGGTCTCTACCAGCACATCAGCCAGATCGTCATGGAGCTGCTCCGCGAGCTGTCGCCCCTGGTGGAGCCGCTGAGCCTCGACGAGGCGTTCGTGGACCTCGAGGCGGGCGGCGTGGAGCCCACGCCCGCGGCCGTGCGGGCGGTGGGGGAGAAGCTGCGCCGCGACATCGCCAGGGCCACGGGACTCACGGGATCGGTGGGGCTCGCCGGTTCCAAGATGCTCGCGAAGATCGCCTCCGAGGAGGCCAAGCCCGACGGCCTGCTGCTCATCGCGCCCGGCACGGAGCTGGGGATCCTGGGCCCGATGTCCGTGCGCGCCATCCCGGGCGTCGGCCCCGCCACTGCCGAAACGTTGAGGCGGGCGGGGATCACCACGGTGGCCGAGACCGCCGAGGCGGGTGAGGACGAGCTGGTGCGGCTGCTGGGCCGGGCGCACGGCGGGGGCCTGTACGCCCTGGCCACCGGCCATGACGACCGGCCCGTCGTCGCCGACCGCGACGCCAAGTCCGTCTCCGTGGAGGACACCTTCGCCGAGGACCTCACCGACCGGACCCGGGTCGAGCTGGAGCTCGCCCGCCTCGCCGACCGGTGCGTACGGCGGCTGCGCGGCGCCGGGCGGTCCGGGCGCACGGTCGTCATCAAGGTGCGGAGCTACGACTTCTCGACGCTGACCCGCTCCGAGACCCTGCGCGGCCCCACCGACGACCCGGCGGTCATCCGCGAGGCGGCCGCCCGGCTGCTCGACGGCGTGGACACCACGGCGGGCGTGCGGTTGCTGGGCGTCGGCGTCTCCGGGCTCGCCGACTACACCCAGGAGGACCTCTTCGCCCAGGCGGCGAGCGCCCCCGACGAGACGCCGGAGGCGTCGGCGGACGAGGAGGGCGAGAGCGCCGGCGCCCAGCAGCCGGCGGATCCCGCCCCGCCCCGGCGGTGGCTGCCGGGCCTGGACGTCCGGCACGCGGAGTACGGGCCGGGATGGGTGCAGGGCAGCGGCCTGGGGCGGGTCACCGTCCGCTTCGAGACGCCCTGGTCGGCGCCCGGCCGGGTGCGGACCCTCGCCGTCGACGACCCGGCGCTGGAACCGGCGGAGCCGTTGCCGCTCGTACGGGACACCGACGGGCCGGACCCGGTGGATCACGGCGGACCGGCGGATCACGGTGGACCGGGGGGTCAGGACGGCCCGGAGGGCGTCCCCGGCTCCGGGGGTTCGCCGGAGTCCGCCGGCGCCGGGGCCTGCGGTGCGGGCAGCTCGAGACCGTAGTGCCGGTAGAGCCGCAGCTCCTGCTCGGGGGAGAGGTGGTGGCCGACGCCGAAGCCCGGCGCCCCCTTGATCAGCGCCCGTTCGTAGGGCACGTGCAGTGCGTCGTCCTCGACCCGGCTGGGCGCCAGCGGCACGAAAGCGTCCCGGCCGAACAGGCCGGTGCGCACCGCCGCCCACTCCGGCTCCCCGGTCGCGTCGTCGAGGTACACCTCGTCCACGGTGCCGATCTTCGCGCCCTCCCGGTCGAAGACCTTGCGCCCGATCAGGCTCCGCGGATCGATGTCGCTCCGCACGATTCCTCCCTTGGCTCCTCCGCCCCGGACATCGCCCTGACACCACGAAAGTGCACAAAACCGGAACCGGCCACTCGGGAGAACCGCCCGGAAAGACGCGCTGGTAGGCTGGCGAATGGCCGCAGACCCCGTGCGGGAGAGTCCTCCTCGAGGCCCGCAAGGGCACCGGTGAGGCGCCGAAGGAGCAAATCCTCCCCGGAATCTCTCAGGCACCCGGTACCGCACGGACGAGGTCACTCTGGAAAGCAGGGCGGGCCCAGGTCAGGCACCTCACCGAAGCCCCTCCTCACCGACGGTGAAAATCGGGTCGTCCGCCATGGCCCGGTGAAGCTCTCAGGTTGAGATGACAGAGGGGGAGGCCGTCCGGGTACCCGCGCCGTGGTACCCCTCGCAGGTCGTATTGACCAGGAGGCCTCCGCAGATGAACGCCCACCGCATCGCTCTCTCCGACCTTGAGCGTGGTACCCCCTTCGAGGCCCGCCACATAGGGCCCGACGGCGAGGCCCAGGCCAAGATGCTCGCCCAGGTCGGCTTCGGCTCGCTCGACGAACTCACCGCCGCCGCCGTGCCGGACGTGATCAAGAACGCCGAGGCGCTCGACCTGCCCGAGGCCCGCACCGAGGCCGAGGTCCTCGCCGAGCTGCGCTCCCTCGCGGACCGCAACGAGGTCCTCGCCCCCATGATCGGCCTCGGCTACCACGGCACGTTCACCCCGCCGGTGATCCTGCGCAACGTCATGGAGAACCCCGCCTGGTACACGGCCTACACGCCGTACCAGCCGGAGATCTCGCAGGGCCGCCTCGAGGCGCTGCTGAACTTCCAGACGGTCGTCGCCGATCTCACCGGCCTGCCCACCTCCGGCGCCTCCCTGCTCGACGAGGGCACGGCGGCCGCCGAGGCCATGTCGCTCGCCCGCCGGGTCGGCAAGGTCAAGGGCGGGGTCTTCCTCATCGACGCCGACGCCCTGCCGCAGACCATCGCCGTGATCGAGACCCGCGCCGAGCCCACCGGCGTCGAGGTCGTCGTCGCCGACCTCTCCGCGGGCATCCCCGACGAGATCGCCGAGCGCGGCGTCTTCGGCGTCCTGCTGCAGTACCCCGGCGCCTCCGGCGTCGTGCGCGACCTGCGCCCGGTCATCGACCGCGCCCACGAGCTCGGTGCGATCGTCACCGTCGCCGCCGACCTCCTGGCGCTGACCCTGCTCACCTCGCCCGGCGAGCTCGGCGCCGACATCGCGGTCGGCACCACCCAGCGCTTCGGCGTGCCCATGGGATTCGGCGGACCGCACGCCGGATTCATGGCCGTCCGCGAGAAGTTCGCCCGCAGCCTCCCCGGCCGCCTCGTCGGCGTCTCCGTCGACGCCGACGGCGACAAGGCCTACCGCCTGGCCCTGCAGACCCGCGAGCAGCACATCCGCCGCGAGAAGGCCACCAGCAACATCTGTACGGCCCAGGTGCTCCTCGCCGTCATGGCCGGCATGTACGCCGTCTACCACGGTCCCGAGGGCCTGGCGGGCATCGCCCGCCGCACCCACCGCTACGCCACGCTCCTCGCCGAGGGCCTGCGGGCCGGCGGCGTCGAGGTCGTGCACGGCAGCTACTTCGACACCCTCACCGCGCGCGTGCCCGGCCGGGCCGCCGAGGTCGTCGAGGCCGCCCGCGAGCGCGGCGTCAACCTCCGCCTGACCGACGCCGACCACGTCGGCATCGCCTGCGACGAGACCACCGACCGCGCCCGCCTGGCGTCGGTGTGGGCCGCGTTCGGCGTGGAGGCCGACGTCGAGGCGCTCGACGCGACGACCGCCGAGGCCCTGCCCGAGGGTCTGCTGCGCACCGACGAGTACCTCACCCACCCGGTCTTCCACCAGCACCGTTCCGAGACGGCGATGCTGCGCTACCTGCGCCGCCTGGCCGACCGCGACTACGCGCTGGACCGGGGCATGATCCCGCTCGGCTCGTGCACCATGAAGCTCAACGCCACCACCGAGATGGAGCCGGTGACCTGGCCCGAGTTCGGCGCGCTGCACCCCTTCGCGCCCGTCGAGCAGGCCGGGGGCTACCTCACCCTCATCACCGAGCTCGAGGAGCGCCTGGCCGAGGTCACCGGCTACGACAAGGTCTCCATCCAGCCCAACGCCGGTTCCCAGGGCGAGCTCGCGGGCCTGCTGGCCGTCCGGGCGTACCACCGGGCCAACGGCGACGAGCAGCGCACCGTCTGCCTGATCCCGTCCTCCGCGCACGGCACCAACGCCGCCAGCGCCGTGATGGCCGGCATGAAGGTCGTCGTCGTCAAGACCGCCGACGACGGCGAGGTCGACGTCGAGGACCTGCGCGCCAAGATCGAGCAGCACCGCGACGAGCTGTCCGTGCTGATGATCACCTACCCGTCCACCCACGGCGTCTTCGAGGAGCACGTCGCCGACATCTGCGCGGCCGTGCACGACGCGGGCGGCCAGGTGTACGTCGACGGCGCCAACCTCAACGCGCTGGTCGGCCTCGCCAAGCCGGGCCGGTTCGGCGGCGACGTCTCGCACCTGAACCTGCACAAGACCTTCTGCATCCCGCACGGCGGCGGCGGCCCGGGCGTCGGCCCGGTGGCCGTCCGCGCCCACCTCGCCCCGTACCTGCCCAACCACCCGCTGCAGCCCACCGCGGGCCCGGAGACGGGCGTCGGGCCGATCTCGGCCGCGCCGTGGGGCTCCGCGGGCATCCTGCCGATCTCCTGGGCGTACGTCCGTCTCATGGGCGGCGAGGGCCTCAAGCGCGCCACCCAGGTCGCCGTGCTGGGCGCCAACTACATCGCCAAGCGCCTCGAGCCGCACTACCCCGTGCTCTACACCGGCCCGAACGGGCTGGTCGCGCACGAGTGCATCGTGGACCTGCGGCCGCTGACCAAGGCGACCGGGGTGAGCGTGGACGACGTGGCCAAGCGCCTGATCGACTACGGCTTCCACGCGCCGACCATGTCGTTCCCCGTCGCCGGCACGCTGATGATCGAGCCGACGGAGAGCGAGGACCTCGCCGAGCTGGACCGGTTCTGCGACGCGATGATCGCCGTCCGCGCGGAGATCGAGAAGGTCGGCTCGGGCGAGTGGGACAAGGACGACAACCCGCTGCGCAACGCCCCGCACACCGCCGCCTCGGTGGCCGGGGCGTGGGAGCACCCCTACACCCGTGAGGAGGCCGTCTTCCCGGCCGGGGTGTCGGCGGCCGACAAGTACTGGCCGCCGGTGCGGCGCGTCGACGGCGCCTACGGCGACCGCAACCTGGTCTGCTCCTGCCCGCCGCTGGACGAGTACGACGGCTGATGACGACCGACGTCGGCCGCCACGGCTGACGTCACGGGCCCGGACACGGGTCGGGGCCGGTTCGGCGTTCGCGCCGGGCCGGCCCCTTTATGTGCTTTCTGCGCCTGTGGTGCTGCTCGTGCTGCCGTGGGTCATGCCGTGACGTGCCGCGTGGCGCGCCGCTAGGCGGCGGTCACCACGTGGTCGGTGCCCAGGGGCCGGTGCGGGGCGATGATCTGCCCGTCCGGCAGCAGCTCACCGGTGTCCTCGAAGCAGAGGACGCCGTTGCACAGCAGGCTCCATCCCTGCTCCGGGTAGGCGGCCACGAGATGGGCGGCCTCCCGGTCGGCGGAGTCGGCTGACGGGCACGTGGGCTGGTGCTGGCACATGGAAGGGATCTTTCGCTCTGTTGTGGTGGCTGTCCTGCGGCTCGATGCGGTGGTCATGCCGCCCCCCGTAGTGATTCGTCGGTCGGTCCCAGTGTTGCCCTACGGGCGTTGTTCCGCAGGCATTTCACCGTGACGCTCCTCACAGGAGGATGACGCATCACCCATGCGGGCGGTTGCTTCCAACTCCGCAGTCCCTTTGGGGGTTCGGCATGGCCGGGGTGGGCTAGTCCGGTGGGGTGAGGGCGGGGACAGAGATGCGCCCCGCGCCTCCTCGGACTGCGGGGGCGCGGGGCGGGTGGCCGGCGTCGGCTCAGGCGGTCGCCTTGAGTTGGGGTCCGGGGCCAGCCGGAGGGTGAGGACGGGCAGCAGATCGCTGACCCGGTGGGGGCGGTGCGCGGCGATGCCCGGCGGTGCGGGGGCGAGGGGTACGAGGAGGTCGCCCGGCGCGAAGAGTTCCGAGGCGGCGTCGGCCGTGATGTCGGCGTGCAGCCAGAGGGTGAGCATGTAGAGCTCGGGCACCGACAGCAGCCGCGGCTGGTACGGCGTCGTCAGCGCCTCGGCCTGCCGCAGGGCCAGTTGGGTGGAGGCGAGGTAGGGGCCCTCGAAGAAGTGGGAGAACGCCCAGCCGTCGGGCGTGGGCCGCGCCTCGCCGGCGGCCACCGCCCGGCCGTCCTCCGCGATGAGGAAGCGCCAGCCCGAGAGCCGGGTGCGGGGCGTCCCGCCGCGCGCGGTGACGCGCTCCAGCACATGGACGGGCAGCGGGAGTTCGGCGGTGAGCGGAGTACGGGCGGACCGCAGGGAAGGCGTGCGGGCCTCGCGGACGGCGGCGGGGGAACCGAGGGCCGTGAGGACGCTGCTGAGGGCAGGAGCGGGCGCAGGGGGGACATGCAGCGGCATGGTGAGTCGCCTCTCGCTTGGGAGACACACGGTGGAGCTGGGCAGGTGCGACGACGCTGTCGGCGAGCGGAACGGGGTCAGAGGGGGGCCGGACCGACTCCGGGGACGCCTGCTCTCTGCCTCATTACGGAGTTTATACGACACGTGTTCACACAGTGTTTCGCCTAGCTGTCCGCAGCATTTCCGGCAAGGGGAAAACAGGGCGCGTTCGGAGGGTGATTTCGGTGATTTTGCGGCCTATTTACGAGCGTGACCTCGGCGTCCCCGTCGCATACGGTAGGCCGGATCTCATCGGTGTTTATCACCAGCGCATTGCACCGTAGTCGGGTCTCCCCGTTATGCCGACGGAATGTGCCGGAGTGCGCTCGGGGGAAGCCTACCGGGTATGCGCTCGCCGCGAGGCGTTATGGATCGTCCCGTCTGGGCATCATCGACCGTGACAAGGCGGCCGGCGCCAGGGGCGACCCGGTTGAGGGAGGGACGCTTGAATGGGTGAGAAGGTCGCGGCCATGGGGTTCGACCTCGCCGACCGCCGGCGGTACCGGGACAAGCTCCGGCAGTGCCTGGAAGGGTTGGCGAGGCTGCTGGAGGAGAAGCGGTTCGATCGTCCCCGGAATCTCATGGGGCTGGAGATCGAACTGAATCTCGCGGGCTCCGACGGCATGCCGAGCATGGTGAATGCGGAGGTGCTCGAGCGTATCGCGAGCGGGGATTTCCAGACCGAACTCGGGCGGTTCAACCTGGAAGTGAACATCGTCCCGCACCGGCTGTCGGGCCGGGTTCTGGACCAGCTCGCGGAGGAGATGCGCACCGCCCTGTCGTACGCCGACCGCAGGGCCATGGAGGTCGATTCCGGAATCGTCATGATCGGGATCCTGCCGACGCTGACCGGCGCCGACCTGGTGTCCGCCAACCTCTCCGCGGCCGACCGCTATTTCCTCCTGAACGACCAGGTGGTGGCCGCCCGGGGCGAGGAATTCACCATCGACATCGCCGGGGTCGAGCACCTGACCTGCACCGCCCGCTCCATCACCCCCGAGGCCGCCTGCACCTCCGTCCAGCTCCACCTTCAGGTCACCCCCGGCCGGTTCGCCGCCGTGTGGAACGCCGCACAGGCCGTCGCCGCCGCGCAGATAGCCGTCGGCGCCAACTCGCCGTTCCTCTTCGGGCGGGAGGTGTGGCGCGAGTCCAGGCCCCCGCTGTTCGTCCAGTCCACCGACACCCGGCCGCCCGAGCTCCAGGTCCAGGGCGTACGGCCGCGCACCTGGTTCGGGGAGCGCTGGATCACCTCGGCGTACGAGCTGTTCGAGGAGAACCTGCGCTACTTCCCGCCGCTGCTGCCCATCTCCGCCGACGAGGACCCGCTGCGCGTGCTGGACGAGGGCGGGGTGCCCTGGCTGCACGAACTCACCCTGCACAACGGCACCGTCTACCGCTGGAACCGCCCGGTCTACGGCGTCGCCGACGGCGTCCCCCACCTGAGGGTGGAGAACAGGGTGCTGCCCGCCGGGCCCACCGTCACCGACGTCATCGCCAACACCGCCTTCTACTACGGCCTGGTCAGGGCGCTGGCCGAGGAGTCCCGGCCGGTGTGGACCCGGCTGCCGTTCGAGGTCGCCGCCGAGAACTTCGACCTCGCCTGCCGCCACGGCATCGACGCCGTGCTGCGCTGGCCCCGGCCCGGGCGCGGCGGCACCCCGGCGCGGGTTCCGGCCGTGCGGCTCGTACGGGACGAGCTGCTGCCGCTGGCCGCGGCCGGGCTCGACGCCTGGGGCGTCGAGCCCGCCGACCGCGACCACTACCTGGGCGTCATCGAGGAGCGCTGCCGGCGCGGGGTCAACGGCGCGTCCTGGCAGGCGGACACCTACCACCGGGCGCTGGAGCGCGGGCTGGACCGCCGGTCCGCCCTGGCCGCCACCACGCGCCGCTACTGCGAGCTGATGCGCACCGGGGAGCCGGTGCACACCTGGCCGACGGGCATCGCCTGACGCGGCCCGCCGCACCCCCTGTTCGTACCGGCCCAGGTCGTCGGGCAAGCTGTGACGACCGTGACCATGGGCAGGCGGGAGACGAGGGTGCGGCACAACGCTCCAGACGGTGAAGCGGGCGCCGGGACGACGGCGCCCGGCGAAGGGCCGTCCGGTGGCGGGCCGTCGGGCGGCACCGGGCTGTCCCGGCGGACCCTGCGCGCGGAGATACTGATCGTCCTCGCGCTCTCGCTCGGCGCCAGCGCGCTGTCGTCGCTGATCAGCTTTGTCGGCGCGGCCACCCGGCCCGGCGGGCTCAAGGACCAGGCCGCCACCCTCAACGCCTCGCACGCCCCCGGCCGGCCCTGGCTCGACCTCGCCTGGCAGGCCTTCGGCATCACGACCGCGCTGGTGCCCGTCCTGCTCGTCGTCCACCTCCTCGCGCGCGAGGTGCCCGAGGGCGGCGCCCTGCGGGCCATCGGCCTCGACCGCGGCCGGCCGGGCCTGGACCTGGCCCGCGGCGCGGGCCTCGCCGCGGCCGTCGGCGGCAGCGGGCTGCTGTTCTACCTCGCCGTACGCGCCGCGGGCTTCAACCTGACCGTGGTGCCGGAGAACCTGCCCGACGTGTGGTGGAAGCTGCCCGTGCTGGTCGCCTCGGCCCTGCAGAACGCCGTGCTCGAGGAGGTCGTGGTCGTCGGCTATCTGCTGCGCAGGCTCGGGCAGCTGGGCTGGACCCCGGCCGCGGCCCTGGCCGCGAGCGCGGTGCTGCGCGGCTCGTACCACCTCTACCAGGGCATCGGCGGCCTGGTCGGCAACATGGTGATGGGCGTGGTGTTCGTCCTGTGCTACCGCCGGTGGGGGCGGGTGGGACCGCTGGTCGCCGCGCACGCGCTCATCGACATCGTGGCGTTCGTCGGCTACGCGCTGCTCGCGGGCAAGGTGGCCTGGCTGCCCACCGCCTGACCCGCCACCGGTCGGCCCCGCCCCCGGTCCGGTCCGCTGTGGCCCGGTCCCGCTAGGCGAGCAGCTCGCCCTCGATGACGGTGACGGCCGAACCGGTCAGCAGCGTACGGTCGCCGCGCAGCGCGGTGCGGACGAGGCCGGTGCGGGCGGAGGCCTGCAGGCCCGTGAGGTCGTCGCGGCCCAGCCGGGCGGACCAGAAGGGGGCCAGCGCGGTGTGGGCGCTGCCGGTGACGGGGTCCTCGTCGATGCCCACGTTCGGGAAGAAGCAGCGCGAGACGTAGTCGTAGCCGCGCGCCGGGTCCTCGGCGCGGGCGGTGGCGATGACGCCCCGGCGGGAGGTGCGGGCCAGCGCCGGGAGGTCCGGGGCGAGGGCGCGGACGGTCTTCTCGTCGGCCAGCTCCACCAGCAGGTCGCCGATGTGCTCGCTGGTGTCGAGGACCCGCAGCGGCGTCGTGCCCAGCGCCTCGGCCAGCCCGGGGACGGTCATGGGGGTGAGTTGTGAGGTGGGGAAGTCCAGGGTGATCCGGCCGTCCTCGTGGGCGGTCGCGGTCAGGACGCCGCAGCGGGCGGCGAAGCGGACGGTTCCGGTGGCGAGGCCGGTGGCGTGCAGGACGTGTGCCGTGGCGAGCGTGGCGTGGCCGCACATGTCGACCTCGGTCGTGGGGGTGAACCAGCGCAGCGCCCAGTCGGCGTGCGGCGTGCCCTCGGGGAGGCGGTGGGCGAAGGCGGTCTCGGAGAGGTTGACCTCCGCGGCGATCTGCTGGAGCCGGTCGTCGGCGGGGAAGGCGCCGGTGTCGAAGAGCAGGACCCCGGCGGGATTGCCCGCGAAGGGACGGTCGGTGAAGGCGTCGACGATGCGGATCTTCATGGCTGGAGCGTAGAGGCCCGAAGGGGCCACCGGCCATGGCCAATCGCCGGGAACTGGACTGATATGTGGCCTGCCGGACGGATCCCCGCCGCTCCGCCGGGGTTCCTTGACCGACCGTCAGGACCTGCCAGACTCCGGAGGGGGCCGACAGAAACGGAGCCCGGTCATGGCCCCGCGCCCCCGCCTCGGACGCCCCGCCGCCGCACTCGCGGCCGTCGCCGTCTGCGCCGCCCCACTCACCGGCTTCCCGGCCGGGGCGGGCGGCGAGCCCCTCTACCGCGACGCGCGGGCCGGCGTGGACGACCGCGTCCGCGACCTGCTGGGCCGGATGACGCTCGAGGAGAAGATCGGGCAGATGACCCAGATCGCCGTCGTCCGGCTGCAGGGCGACTGCCGCGAGAGCGGCGGCGAGCTCACCGAGGCCTGCCTGCGGACCGTGCTCCGCGGCCACGCGGTCGGCTCGGTGCTCTCCGGCGGCGGCATGGGCCCGCCGGTGAACACGCCGCGCGCCTGGGCCCGCATGGTCAACGCCGTACAGAAGTACGCCCTGGACCACAGCCGGCTGCGCGTTCCCGTGCTCTACGGCATTGACGCCGTCCACGGCCACCACAGCGTCCTCGGCGCGACCGTCCTGCCCCACCAGCTCGGCCTCGCCGCGGCCTGGGATCCGGAGCTCGTGCGCGACTGCGCCGGGGCCACCGCCCGGGCCGTCGCCGCGACGGGCATCGACTGGAACTTCGCCCCCGTCGCCGACCTGGCCCGCGACCGGCGCTGGGGGCGCTACTACGAGACGTTCGGCGAGGACCCGCTGCTCGCGGGCGCCCTGGCCGCGGCGGCCGTGCGCGGGACCGAGGACGCGCACGGCGCCAAGGACGTCGCGTCCACCGTCAAGCACGTCGGCGGCTACTCCGAACCCGCCAACGGCCACGACCGGGTGCCCGCCGACGTCTCCCCGCGCTACCTCCAGGACACCCTCCTCGCCCCCTACCGCACGGCGGTCGAGGCCGGGGCGAAGAGCGTGATGGTCAACTCCGGCGCCGTCAACGGCGTGCCCGCGACCGCCTCCCACCACCTGCTGACCACGATCCTGCGGCAGCGGTGGGGGTTCACCGGGGTCACCGTCAGCGACTGGCAGGACGTCCGCGCGCTCTGGACGACGTACAAGGTCGCGGCGGACTACCCGCACGCGATCGCCCTCGCGGTCAACGCCGGGGTGGACATGGCGATGGAGCCCTACGAGGCCGGCGAGTTCACCGAGGGGCTGCGCTCCGCCGTCCAGGGCGGACTGGTCTCCCGGCGGCGGATCGACGAGGCGGCCGGACGCGTCCTGCGGCTGAAGTTCACGCTCGGGCTCTTCGAGCGGCCGTTCACCGACGCCGAGCGGGCGGACGGGGAGGTCCTGGGCGCCGCCCAGGACACGGCCCGCCGGGCCGCGGCGAGCTCACTGGTGCTGCTGCGCAACGAGAGGAACATCCTGCCGTTCGGGCCGTCGGCCAGGAGGATCGTCGTCGCCGGATCGTACGCGGACGACATCGCCGCCCAGACGGGCGGCTGGACCGTCGGCTGGCAGCGGGTGCCCGAGGACGTGAAGGTGCCCGGTACGACCGTGCTCGCGGGCATCGAGGCGGCCGCCCCCGCCGGAACCCGCGTGGTACGGGCCCGCGACGCCGCCGACGCGGTGCGGCAGGCCCGTACCGCGGACGCGACCGTGGTGGTCGTCGGCGAGCGGCCGGCCGCCGAGGGCGAGGCCGACAGCCCCCGGCCGGAACTCTCGCCGGACCAGCAGGAGCTGGTGAGGTCCCTGAAGGAGACCGGCCGGCCGGTCGTCGTGGTCGTGATCGCCGGGCGCCCCCTGGCGCTGGGCGAGGCGGCCGGCACCGACGGGCTGCTGATGTCCTGGCTGCCGGGCACCGAGGGCGGGCACGCCGTCGCCGGCGTGCTGTTCGGCGGCGTGAACCCCGGCGGGAGGCTGCCGGTGTCCTGGCCCCGCCGGACCGGCAACGAACCGCTGTACTACCAGCAACTGCCGGGCACCAACGCGGGCGCGGAGTCCACGCACGACGTGGCGTACGACTTCGGCGACGGCCTCTCCTACACCACCTACCGCTTCGAGGCCCTCGGGCTGGAGGCGGCCACCGTCCCCGCCGGACGGGACGCGCGCGTGACGGTGCGGGTCGCCAACACCGGCGGGCGCGACGGCGATCTGGTCGTACCGGTGTACGTCTCCCGGCCGGTGAGCCGGGTCCTGGCACCCCGGCGCCGGCTGGTGGCCTTCACCAGGACGCGCCTGAGGGCGGGGGAGTCGTGCACGCTGCGTCTCACCGTCCCCGCCCGGGCCCTGGAGGTGACCCCGGGCGACCTCGACGGGGCGGGGACGCCGCGCGTCGAACCCGGCACGTATACCGCCGCCGTGGGGGCGCGCACGGCCACGCTGACGATCACTTAGGGCGCACCGGGCGGCCCGTGCGCCCCTGAGACGGGCGTGGCAGCCCTCCTTCTGAAGGATGACGAGCCGGCCGGCACACCCAACCGGCGTCGGATGCCCGAATGCAACCCTCCGGGGATGCTCTCATCACACGGGACTGATGGGGTGGGAAGGTGCAAAGCCGTACACCAGCCGACACCGGACGGGCCGGGGCCGCGAGCGAGCTTCCGCTGAGCGCGGAGCTGGCCGCGGCGGTCTCCGGCGCCCGCAGGCGCGCCGCGCGCGACGGCGACCGCCAGGCCGACACCGCCCACCTGCTGCACACCCTCCTGGAGGCCGACCCCGAGACGCGCGGCGCCTTCCACGACGGGCCCGCCCAGGTCGCCCGGCTGCTCGGCTACCTGGTCCAGCGCACCATCGGCTACGGCCTGCGCTGGAGCGACGCCGTCGAGGACTCCGTGACCCCGCCCGGGCCGGCCGGCGCCGGGGTGCCCGGCTGGTCGCACGCCGCCGCAGGCGCCATGCGGAACGCCCGCGACCGGGCCCGCTCGCGCGGCGCCGGCCGGGTCGAGGGGCTCGACCTGCTCGCCGCACTGCTGCGCGACCCCCGCTGCCGGGCGGTCGACGTGCTGCGCCGGGCCGGCGTCGACACCGCCGCGCTGGCCGCCGGACTGGCGTGGTACACCTGCCAGGAGTGCCGCTGATCACGACAGGACCATCGCTAGTGACGGTCATGTCCATTGCTGCCATGATGCACCGATGCAAGCAACTCCTGGGAGAAGCACGGGTCTGGGCCTCGCCCTGACGTCCGCGCTGGCGTTCGGTGGATCGGGTGTGGCGGCCAAGCCGCTGATCGAGGCGGGGCTGGACCCGCTCCATGTGGTGTGGCTACGCGTGGCCGGCGCCGCCCTGGTGCTGCTGCCGGTCGCCTGGCGCCATCGCGCCCTCCTCATACGCCGGCCCGCGCTGCTCGCGGGCTTCGGGCTGCTGGCCGTCGCCGGCGTGCAGGCCTGCTACTTCGCCGCGATATCCCGGATCCCGGTGGGGGTCGCCCTGCTCCTGGAGTATCTCGGGCCGGCGTTGCTGCTCGGCTGGGTGCGGTTCGTCCAGCGGCGCCCGGTGAGCCGGGCCGCGGCGGTGGGCGTGATCCTCGCGGTGGCCGGCCTCGCCTGCGTCGTCGAGGTGTGGTCGGGGCTCGGCTTCGACGCCCTGGGCCTGGTGCTGGCCCTGGGCGCGGCCTGCTGCCAGGTCGGCTACTTCGTGCTGGCCGACCACGGCGCCGGCGGCGAGACCCCCGCCGACCCCTTCGGCGTGATCGCCTACGGCCTGCTCATCGGCGCCCTGTTGCTGACCGCCGTCGCGCGCCCCTGGGAGATGGACTGGACGGTGCTGGGCGGGGCCGCCGAGATGAACGGCACCGAGGTGCCGGCCGCGCTGCTGCTGAGCTGGGTGGTGCTCGTCGCGACGGTGGCCGCCTACCTCACCGGCGTGCTGGCGGTACGTCGCCTCTCCCCGCAGGTCGCCGGAGTCGTCGCCTGCCTGGAGGCCGTCGTCGCCACCGTGCTGGCCTGGGTGCTGCTGGGCGAGCACCTGTCCGGGCCGCAGCTCGTGGGCGGCGGACTGGTGCTGATGGGCGCCCTCATCGCCCAGAGCTCCACGCCCAAGGCGGCGTCGGCGGAGCCGGTGGCCGGGGGAGACGGGTTGGTCGTGGCCGGCGGGGACGAGGCGGTCGTGGCCGGCGGGGACGAGGCGGTCGCGGGGGTGCCCGCCCGGCGGGAGTTGTCCGGCGACACCCGCCCGGCCTAGTCTGACGATCATGCCGATGACTGTTCTGCCGCCTCCCGCCGCCTAGCGCGGGCGGCCGCTTCCAAAGGACCGGAGCCGGGGAGGACCACCTCCCCGGCCGATCGTCGCTGCCCGCAGACGGGATCACACGATCATCCACGTCTTCCGCGGGAGAACACTCATGCACGACTCCGCTCTTTCGGCCTGCCCTGAACGCGGCGGCCACCTCACCGGCCCGGGCTCGTCCGGCGACGACCGCCCCGGCGGCGCGCTGCCCGGCGGCCAGGCCCGGATGTCCGTCGGACGCGGCCTGGCCTGCGTCACCGTCGCGGCGGCCGGCTGGGGCACGGCGGGCGCGACCGCCGCGCTGGTCTTCGACTCGAGCGGTCTGGGCCCCATAGCGCTCACCTTCTGGAGGATGGCCGGCGGCCTCGTCCTGCTGCTGGCCGTCCGCGCCCTGCTGTCCCGGCGCACCGGCACGGCACGGCGGCGGGAGCCGGCGCGGAGCCGCGCGGCCCGCGTCCTGATCACCGGCCTTGCCCTGACCGTCTTTCAGGCCGCCTATTTCGGCGCCGTCGCCGGGACGGGGACGGCCGTCGGCACGGTCATCACGCAGGGTGCCGCGCCCGTGCTGGTGGCGCTGGGCGGCAGGCTCTTGATGGGGGAACGGCTGGGCGTGGGCGGCGGCGTGGCCGTCGCCGGGGCGCTGGCCGGGCTGGCGGTGCTGATGCTGGGCGGCGCCGGGACGGACGCGGTGCGTCCGCTGGGCGCCGCGATGGGGCTGCTGTCGGCCGCCGCCTACGCGGTCGTCACCCTCTACGGCCGGTCCCTGGGCCGGCATGGGCGGGGCACCGACGCGTTCACCACGACGCTGACGTCCTTCGCCGTGGGGACTGTGTCCCTGCTGCCCCTGGCCGCCGCCGAGGGCCTGTGGCCCCGGACGGAGGGGCTGGGCCGCACGCTGGGACTGATGGCCTATCTGGTGTCGGTCCCGACGGCGCTGTCGTACGGGCTGTTCTTCGCGGGGCTGGCGACCGTACGGGCGACCACGGTCACCGTGATCACCCTGCTGGAGCCGGTGACGGCGGCGGCCGTCGCGGTCGGCCTGCTCGGCGAGCGGCTGACCGCGCCGACCCTGCTCGGCACGGCCGTGCTGCTGGGGGCGGTGGCGGCGCTGGCCGTCGCGGAGACGCGCGGAGCGTCGGCTTCCGTGCCGCGTGAACCGGCCCCCGTGCCCGGGCCGGTGGGGCCTGAGGAGGACGCTCAGCCGCCGGTGAAGCCGGTGAGGTAGGCCGGCACGGGGATGCCGGGGGCGAGGTCGTCCGCCGGGACCGGGGCTCCGTAGGACCGGGCCACGGGGACGACACCGCTCCAGTGCGGCAGGGAGAGGTCCTCGGGATCGTCGTTCGGGCCGCCCTCGCGGACCTTGGCCGAGACCTCCTCGAGGTCGAGGCGCAGCACGGCCGTGGCGGCCAGCTCCTTGGGCGACGCCGGACGGGAGTCGGCCGCCCGGCCCGGCACGACCTGGTCCACCAGCGCGTCGAGGGCGGCGGTCAGCTCGGCCGGGTCGGTGACCTGCCGGGCCCGGCCGTGCACCACCACGGAGCGGTAGTTCAGGGAGTGGTGGAAGGCCGAGCGGGCCAGGACCAGGCCGTCGACGTGCGTGACCGTGACGCACACCGGCATCCCCTCCTCCCCGGCGCCGCCCGCGGCGCGCAGCGGCCGCGAGCCGGTCGAGCCGTGGACGTACAGGCGCTCGCCGATCCGGCCGTAGAGCGTGGGCAGGACGGCGGGAGCGCCGTCGCGGACGAAGCCGAGGTGGCAGACGTAGCCGGCGTCGAGTATCGCGTGGACGCGCGCACGGTCGTAGGAGGCGCGTTCGCGGGCACGGGTGGGGGTGGTGCGCTCGGTCTGCTCGTACTGCCCGGGAACCGTGGAAGAAGGCATTGCGCTCTCCATTGAACTAGTGCATAGTGTTGTTTGTGCTAGGAGAGTATCGGATCGAAGGGCGTCGCGCAGCGGACATTTCCGCGAGCGTGGAGCGGGCGGTCGGCGAAGGCAGACTGGCCCCGGGTGAACTGCTGCCTCCGCTGCGGGAGTTGGCGGTCGAGCTGGGCGTCAATCCCAACACCGTCGCGGCCGCGTATCGTGCGCTGCGCGACCGCGGGGTGATCGAGACGGCGGGCCGCCGGGGGAGCCGGGTGCGGCCGCGCCCTGCCAGCACGCCCCGCGAGATGCTGCGGGTGGAGGCGCCGGAGGGGGTCCGGGACGTCTCGAGCGGCAATCCCGACCCGGCCCTGCTGCCCCCGCTCGGCGAGGCGCTGGCCGCCGCGGCCGCCCGCTCCCGCACGGCTCCCGTGCTCTACGGCACCCCGGCCGTCGACAGCGAGCTGGAGCGGATGGCCCGCGAGGCCTTCACCGCGGACGGCGTCCCCGAGGGGCCGGTCGCGGTCACCTCGGGAGCGCTGGACGGCATCGAACGGGTGCTGAGCGCCCATCTGCGCCCCGGGGACGCCGTCGCCGTCGAGGACCCGGGCTGGGGCGGCCTGCTGGACCTCGTGCCGGCGCTCGGGCTGCGGCCCGTGCCCGTGGCCGTCGACGACGACGGCCCCCTTCCCGGGGAGACCGAGCGGGCGTTGCGCGCGGGCGCCCGGGCGCTGGTCGTCACCGACCGGGCGCAGAACCCCACGGGCGCGGCGATCGGTGCGGCGCGCGCCCGCGAGCTGCGCGCCGTGCTCTCGGGCCATCCCCAGGTCCTGCTCATCGAGGACGACCACGGCCACGGCTTCGTCGATCTGCCGCTGCACCCCCTGGCCGGCGCCACCACGCACTGGGCGCATATACGGTCGGTCGCCAAGGCCTACGGGCCCGACCTGCGGCTCGCGGTGCTCACCGGCGACGCGGTGACGGTGGACCGGGTGCTGGGGCGGCAGCGGCTGGGGCACGGCTGGGTGAGTCATCTGCTGCAGGACGCCGTGCTGCACCTGTGGCGCGCCGGGGCCGTGGACCCGCGCGTGGTGGCGGCCTCGTACGGGCGGCGCCGCGACGCCCTCCTGGCGGCGCTGCGGGAGCGGGGGATCGCGGCGCACGGGCGCAGCGGGGTGAACGTATGGCTGCCGGTGCCGGACGAGACGGGCGCGGTGGCGAGGCTGCTGCAGGCGGGCTGGGCGGTGGCGCCCGGGGCGCGCTTCCGCCTGGACTCCCCGCCCGGGGTGCGGATCACCGTCTCCTCGCTGTCCCCGGACGAGATAGGGACGGTCGCGGACGCGCTGGCGTCCGCGACCGTCCCGGTGCCCGCGGGGCGTTACGACTGAGGGGTGCGCTCGTCGGCGCGCTACGGCCGGGCGGCCTCGGCCTCCGGGGCGGCGGTCGGCTCCGGGGCGGCGGCGGCCTGGCCGTCCTCCGAGCGGGCCGCCGTGCGGGAGGCGCCCGCGCCGCCGCCCCGGCTCTGGGTGAGCGCCGCCCCGGCCAGGACGATCAGCGCTCCGACGGGCGTGTTCCAGGTCAGGTCCTCGCCGAGGAGGCTGACGCCCGCCGTCGTCGCGACGACGGGGATGAAGTAGGTGGTCATGGTGGCCGTCGTCGGCCCGACCTCGGCCACCAGCGCGTACTGCAGGAGGAAGGCGAGGCCGGTGCCCAGCGCGCCCAGCGCGAAGACGGCCAGCAGCGGCACGACGGGGAAGGAGGACGGCAGCGGGCTGACCAGCGGGGCGACGACGGCGAGCTGGGCGGCGCCCAGCAGCAGCTGGCTGCCGGACTTCGCCAGGTGGGAGTCGCCGGTGTCCGACAGGGTGCGCCGGACGTAGATCCAGCCGACCGCGTAGCTCAGCGACGCGATCAGGGCCAGCAGGGTGCCCTCGGCGTCCTGGCCCGAGAAGCCCTGCCAGGCGCCGAGCACCACGAGCACGCCGATGAAGCCCAGCCCCAGCCCGGCGAAGCGGCGCCGGGTCGGCCGGTCCTCGGAGAGGGCCACGAGGGAGAGGAGCATGCCCCACAGCGGGGTGGTGGCGTTGCAGATGCCCGCCAGGGTGGTGGAGATGGTCAGTTCCGCGTAGGCGAAGAGCGTGAACGGCAGGGCGTTGCACAGGAACGCCGCGACGGCCAGGTGCGCCCACGTCCGGCCCCGGCGCGGCAGCCGCTGCCGGGTGGCCGGCAGCGTCACCAGGAGCACCACGGCCCCGAAGAACATCCGGCCGAAGGAGACGTACATCGGGGCGAAGCCGTCGGTGCCGAGCTTGATGAACAGAAAGCTGAAGCCCCATATGACGGACAGGACGCCGAACCGTATGCGCCAGTCCACGGCGGGGCGGGCGGAGGGGTCGGCGGGGGATCGAGGCGGGGCGGCGGTGCTCATGATGACTACGATGCAGGCACATAACAATTAGAACAAGCAAATATTTTTGGATGAAACCGCGTAGCATCGCTTACATGTTGAACCTGGAGCGCCTGCGCACCCTCCATGCCCTCGCCCGCCACGGCTCCGTCAGCGCCGCGGCCGACGGACTGCATGTGACGACCTCGGCCGTCTCCCAGCAGCTGTCCAAGCTGGAGCGCGAGACCGGCCAGCGGCTGCTCGCCAAGAACGGCCGGGGTGTGCGCCTCACCGACGCCGGGCGGCTGCTCGCCGAGCACGCCTCGCGCATCCTCTCCCAGGTGGAGCTCGCCCAGGCCGACCTGGAGGCGCAGCAGGGCCAGGCCGTCGGGGAGCTCCTGCTGGGCGCCTTCCCCACCGCGGCCCGCGGCCTGTTCCCCACCGCCCTCGCGGGGCTGCGCCGCGACCACCCCCAGCTGCGGCTGCGGCTGGAGGAGATGGAGCAGGACGACGCCGTGCCGCGGGTGGTGCGCGGCGACATCGACCTCGCGGTGGTCCTCGACTGGTACAACAAGCCCCTGCCCGTCCCGGCCGAGCTGGCCAAGCAGTGGCTGCTCGACGACCCGGTCGACGTCGCCGTCCCCGTCGGCCACCCGCTCGCCGACCGGGAGCACGTCGCGCTGGAGGACTTCGCGGACGACGAGTGGATCTCCTGGCCCAAGGGCGAGTTCTGCCACGACTGGCTGATGCTCACCCTGCGCGGCAAGGGCGTCGAGCCCCGCATCTCGCACATGGCCGAGGAGCACCACACCCAGCTCGCCCTCGTCGCCGCCGGCCTGGGCGTCGCCGTCGCGCCGCGGCTGGGCCGGGGACCGGTGCCGGAGGGGGTGCGGGTGGTGCCCGTGCGGCACACGATGTGCCGCCATGTGTACGCGATCTGGCGGGCGGACGCGGGCCGCAGGCCCTCGGTCCGGGCCGCCGTCGACGCGCTGTGCGCGTCCGGCGCGGCCGTCGCCGGCCGCGAGCATGCCGGCTAGCCGCCCGCGAGCTTGCGGAAGTCCCACGAGGCGACCGTCCGCGGCACCAGCCGCAGCCAGGCGTGCCGGCCGTCGTGCGGCATGGCGGCCATGCCGAAGTACTTGCCGGCGAAGAGCCGCTCCGCCTCCTCGAGCTCCGGGCATGCCTCGCCCGAGCGCGGTGCCTCGCCGACCGGTACGACCGAGCCCGACAGCTCGGCCCCGCGCAGCTCGCCGTAGGCGTGGCCGTCGTCGACGAGCACGGCCACGCGCGGGTCGCGTCGAAGGTCGGCCCAGCGCCGGCTGCGGGTGAGGGAGTACAGCCACAGGGCCCGGCCGTCCCACGCGTACCAGAGGGCGCTGGCGTGCGGACGGCCGCCCGGGCCGGCCGTCGCCACCCGGCAGACGCGCTGCCCGGCGAGGAAGGCGTCCAGCTCCGCCGGCGTCATCATGATCCGGCGGCCGCGTCGCTGTGTGCCGGTCATCGCGCACCCCACCCTCCGCATAGCTGACTGAGCGTCAGAAAGCATGGGTGCACAGCATGGGCCCTCTTCCCCCGCCGCGCAATGCCCGCTAGCCTCACGCGCACCATGGCGCCGAAGGAACCGCCCGCCGACGAGAGCGACCCGGCGACCACCGTGCTGCTGACCGTCGAGTGCCAGCGCGGCGTCGTCGGCCCCGACAGCGCCATGCCCGAGCTGGCCGCCGTCGCCCGCGCCTCGGGCGCCCTGCTCAACGTAGCCCGCCTCGTCGCCGGGGCGCACGAGGCCGGCATACAGGTCGTGCACGCCCTCGCCGAGCGCCGCCCCGACGGCCGCGGCGCCGGGCGCAACGCCCCGCTCCTGCGCGCCGTCGAACGGCTGCCCGTACAGCAGCTGACCGGCACCCTGGCCGTCCGGGTCGCCGAGCCGATCCCCGTGGGGGACGGCGACCTGGTCCTGCGGCGGCTGCACGGCCTCTCGCCGCTGGCCGGCACCGGGCTGGACCCTCTCCTGCGCAACCTCGGCTGCCGCACCCTCGTCGTCACCGGCGTCTCGGCCAACGTCGCCGTGCCCAACGCCGTCTTCGACGCCGTCAACCTCGGCTACGCGGCCGTCGTCCCCTCCGACGCCATCGCAGGAGTGCCCGCCGACTACACCGGGGCGATGGTCCGCCACACCCTCGCGCACGTGGCCGCCCTCACCACCACCGACGCCCTGCTGCGCACCTGGCGGCAGCGGCGACGGCCGCCCGGCTGAAGGAAGCGGGCCGGCGAGGGCGCGGCGGACCGGCCGGCTCAGCCCAGGGTGAGGGAGTCCCCGTCGACCGACACCCGGCGCGCCGCCAGCGGCTGCCGCGCCGGCCCGCCGCGTACGCTGCCGTCCGTCACCGAGAACCTGCTCTCGTGGCAGGGGCAGTTGATGGTCCCGTTCGCGACCTCCTTCACCAGGCAGCCCTGGTGGGTGCACACCGCAGAGAACGCCTTGAACTCGCCCTTCGACGGCTGGGTGACCACCACCTTGCGGTCCGGGAAGACCTTCCCGCCGCCCTCGGGGATGTCCGCCGCCTTGCCCAGGGCCGCCCCGGCCCCCGGCCGCGCGGCCCCGCCGCCGCTCTCGCTCTCCTTGGCGTTCCCCTCCTTGGCGTTCCCCTCCTTGGCGTTCTCCTCCTTGCCGTCCGAGCCGCCGCAGGCGGCGAGCAGGGCGGCCAGGCCACAAACCCCGGCCGTGGCGACGACGGTGCGACGTGCCGGGCCGGCCTGGGCGGATGCGGGATGCGTCATGATCGATCCTTTGCTGTATCCGGTGGGGCAGCTGGGTCTTGAGGACTCATACGGATCGGCGGCCCCCGGCGTTCAGACGCCGAGTAACCTGGGACGATGCTCCCCCATGTCACGGCCACCCGCTATGTCGCGCCCCTGCGCGAGGGTGGCTCGCTCCCCGGCATCGTCGAGGCCGACGACCTCGGGACGTACGTCATGAAGTTCACCGGCGCCGGCCAGGGCCGCAAGACGCTGGTCGCCGAGGTCATCTGCGGACAGCTGGCCCGCCGGCTGGGCCTGCGCGTCCCCGAGCTGGCCGTCCTCGAGCTGGACCCGGTCATCGGCCGCGGCGAGCCCGACCCCGAGGTGCAGGCGCTGCTCAAGGCCAGCGGCGGGCCCAACCTCGGCATGGACTTCCTGCCCGGCGCCCTCGGCTTCGACCCGCTCGCCTTCGAGACCGACTCCGCCGAGGCCGGGCGCGTGGTGTGGTTCGACGCCCTGATCAACAACGTCGACCGCTCCTGGCGCAACCCCAACCTGCTGGTCTGGCACGGCCGGATGTGGCTCATCGACCACGGCGCCACCATGATCTGGCACCACAACTGGCCGGGCGCGGCCGCCGCGGCCGGCAAGGCGTACGACGCCTCCGACCACGTCCTCGCCACCTTCGCCCCGGACGTCGCCGGCGCCGCGGCCGAGCTGGCCCCCCGGGTCACCGAGGAGCTGCTGGCGGAGGCCGCCGCCGACGTGCCCGACGCGTGGCTGGCCGACGAGCCGGGCTTCGACAGCCCGGACGCCCTGCGCCGCGCCTACGTCGAGGTGCTGCTCGAACGCGCCGCCGTCATCGGCGACCGCATCACCGTCGGCGAGCGCTCCGCCGACAAACCCTCGCAGGCGCCCGAGTGGGTACGCGTGAGGCTGAACGGAAAGGCCCCGCAGTGACCCGGCACAACGGACGCGACGTCTTCGAGTACGCGCTGCTGCGCGTCGTCCCCCGCGTCGAGCGCGGCGAGCAGATCAACGCCGGGATCGTCGTCTACTGCCAGGCGAAGTCCTACGTCGCCGCCCGCGTCCACCTGGACGAGGCCCGCCTGCTGGCGCTCGACCCGGCGGCGGACGTCGCGGGCGTACGGGCGGCGCTGCACGCCGTGGAGGGCGTCTGCGCCGGCGGGGAACGGGCCGGACAGGCGGCCTGCGACGACGCGGGGCGGCGCTTTCGCTGGCTGATCGCGCCCCGCAGCACCGTCGTCCAGCCCGGCCCGGTGCACACCGGCCTGACCGCCGACCCCGAGAGCGAGTCCGAACGCCTCCTCGACCTGCTGGTGCGCTGACGCCGGGCGGGCGCGCCGCAGGCGTTGACAGTGGGTGGCGGGGCTTCTAGCGTCTGATCGTCGGACGTTACTAAGCGGTTGCTCACCTGCTGCCCCGGGCGGCCGGGGAGCCGCCTTCAGGTGAGGAGAACCCGCATGTCCACCACCGAGCAGCGCGTGGCCGTCGTCACGGGCGCGGCCCGCGGCATCGGCGCGGCGACCGCCGTGCGCCTGGCCGCCGAGGGCCGCGCGGTCGCCGTCCTCGACCTCGACGAGGCGGCCTGCGCGGACACCGTGGGGAAGATCACCGCGGCGGGCGGCCGGGCCCTGGCCGTCGGCTGCGACGTCTCCGACTCCACCCAGGTGGACGCCGCCGTCGCCCGCATCGCCGACGCCCTGGGCGCGCCCGTCATCCTCGTGAACAACGCGGGCGTCCTGCGCGACAACCTGCTGTTCAAGATGAGCGACAGCGACTGGGACACCGTCATGAACGTGCACCTGCGGGGCGCGTTCCTGATGTCGCGCGCCTGCCAGAAGCACATGGTGGACGCGCGCTTCGGCCGGATCGTCAACCTCTCCAGCAGCTCGGCCCTCGGCAACCGCGGCCAGGCCAACTACGCCGCCGCCAAGGCCGGGATGCAGGGCCTGACCAAGACCCTCGCCAAGGAGCTCGGAAAGTTCGGCATCACCGCCAACTCCGTCGCCCCCGGCTTCATCGCCACCGAGATGACCGCCGCCACCGCCGCGCGGGTCGGCATGAGCTTCGAGGACTTCAGCGCCGCGGCGGCCACCCAGATCCCGGTGCAGCGTGTCGGCGAGCCCGAGGACGTCGCCCACGCCATCGCCTTCTTCACCGGCGAGCAGGCCGGCTATGTCTCCGGCCAGGTCATGTACGTGGCCGGCGGCCCGCTCAACTGACGGAAGGGGCAGGACACATGAACGCTCAGGAGCGCGAGCTCGAAGGAAGAGTCGCCCTCGTCACCGGGGCCAGCCGCGGCATCGGCTTCGGCGTCGCCGAGGCCCTGGTGGCCCGTGGCGCCAAGGTCGTGATCACCGGCCGCGGCGAGGAGGCCCTCAAGGAGGCCGTCGAGCGGCTCGGTGACGGGCGGGCGGTCGGCGTACCCGGCAAGGCGCACGACGAGAGCCACCAGGCGGCGGCCGTCGAGCGGGCCATGGAGGCCTTCGGCCGCGTCGACTACCTGGTCAACAACGCCGGAACCAACCCCGTGTTCGGCCCGATCGCCGACCTCGACCTGGCCGTCGCCCGCAAGGTCTTCGAGACCAACGTCGTCTCGGCGCTCGGCTTCGCCCAGCGGACCTGGCACGCCTGGCAGAAGGACAACGGCGGGGCGATCGTCAACATCGCCTCCATCGCCGGGATCTCCGCCTCGCCGTTCATCGGCGCGTACGGCGTGAGCAAGGCCGCCATGATCAACCTCACCGCGCAGCTCGCGCACGAGTTCGCGCCGGGCGTGCGGGTCAACGCCATCGCCCCGGCCGTGGTGAAGACCAGGTTCGCGGCCGCCCTCTACGAGGGGCGCGAGGAGGAGGCCTCGGCCTCCTACCCGCTCGGACGGCTGGGCGTGCCGGAGGACATCGGGGGCGCGGCGGCCTTCCTGCTGTCCGACGCCGCCGGGTGGATCACCGGCCAGACGCTCGTCGTGGACGGCGGGCTCTTCCTCAACGCCGGGGTCTGAGCGCTCGACGCCGGGGTCCGAGCGGGCGGCGGACCTCCGGGGCGGGCGTTGTCAGTGGTCGCCGGTAAGTTCTCCTCCGAGAACGAAAGCGAACCCGGAGGTTGCCCCGTGACCGTCACCGACATGCTGCCCGAGTCCTGGCGCGGCGTCCTCGGCGAGGAGCTGGAGAAGCCCTACTTCAAGGAGCTCACCGACTTCGTCGAGGACGAGCGGACGAAGGCGCCGGTGTACCCGCCGCGCGGCGAGGTCTTCTCCGCTCTGGAGGCCACCCCGTACGACCGGGTGAAGGTCCTCATCCTCGGCCAGGACCCGTACCACGGCGCGGGCCAGGGGCACGGCCTGTGCTTCTCGGTGCGCCCGGGCGTCAAGACCCCGCCCTCCCTGCGCAACATCTACAAGGAGATGCGCGAGGAGCTCGGCTACGACGTCCCCGACAACGGCTATCTGATGCCGTGGGCCGAGCAGGGCGTCCTGCTGCTCAACGCCGTGCTCACGGTGCGCGGCGGAGAGCCCAACTCCCACAAGGGCAAGGGCTGGGAGAAGTTCACCGACGCGGTGATCCGCGCGGTGGCCGCCCGCCCCGACCCGGCCGTCTTCGTGCTCTGGGGCAACTACGCGCAGAAGAAGCTCCCCCTGATCGACGAGGAGCGCCACATCGTGGTCAAGGGCGCCCACCCCTCGCCGCTGTCGGCGAAGAAGTTCTTCGGCAGCCGCCCCTTCACGCAGATCAACGAGGCGGTCGCGGGCCAGGGCCACGAGCCGATCGACTGGCGGATCCCGGACCTCGCGATCTGATCGCGCCGGACGCGCGACTCCGCGCCGCAGGAGGTGCGGAGCCGCGCGCGGCCGGTCAGTTGCCGTACACCTGGTGGCAGATCCGCGACGCGTCCCCGCCCTGCTGCCACTTGCCGTAGGTGTCGCCCAGGGCGCAGACGTTACGGCCCTTGGGGCCCCGCCGGTCCGGGGCGGGAGCGGGCACCTCCTGGCGCGGGGCCTCCTGGTGCGGCGCCTCATGCTGCTCGCCGGGACGGGACCGGGGTTCCTCGCGCCGGGACTCGGGCGGCGGCGCATGGTGCCGTGGGGCGGCGGCGTCGGAGGCCTCCCGCGAGGCGGGGGCGGAGCCGGCGGCGGGCGGACGAGCGGGGAGTGGGGGAGCCGGCCGGGTGCTCCGCTCCCCGGGCGGGTTCACCGGCGGCGGCAGGGTCGGCCGGTCCGGCCGGACGGCGCGGCTCGGCGTCCGCGCTCCGGGCCGGATCCCGCCCCGGCAGCCATGGCGGATCCCACGGCCGGATCCGCCCCGGATCCCACGGCGCTCCCGGCGTCAGTGCCGGTGACGGCGCCCCCGGGTCCGTGGACCGGTCGCGCCCCGGGCCGCCCCCGACGGTGACCAGGGACTCACGGGCGGGGCCCGGCCCCACCTCCGGTGCGGCGCCGCGCGCGAGGCGGTGCGGACCGGTACGTTCGGCGGGCGGCGAGACGGAGACACAGCCGACGGCGGCCGACATCGCCACCGCCACCAGGACCGCCGCCGCGGGCATTCGCTGCACCCGCCCAACCCTGCAGGCGGCCGAGGGCGGTTGTGAACACCCCGCGGGAGTGGCGCGGGATCACGCCCCCTCGCGCGCCGCCCCTCACACCCTCACCCCCGTCCCGCCGCCCGCGCCCGAGCATGCCGTGCAGCAACTCCGCCATGCCCGCGCGCAGCTGGGCCTCGCCGGGCACCTCGGCGTGATAGGAGCCCGCGGCGCACGAGAACATCAGCCCCTCGCACCAGGCGATGAGGGACAGCGCGTGCCGTTCCGGCTCGGCCGATCCCGCCGCGGCCATCAACGCCACCAGCGGCTCCCGGAAGAAGCCCCGGCCCGTCGCGTCGTAGACCTCCCGCAGTCCGGGCCGCCGGGCGGCCTCCAGCGCCAGCTCGTAGCGGGCCAGCAGCAGCTCCCGCTGCCCGGTCAGCGAGCGGTGCAGGGCGCGGGCGAGCACCTCGGCCAGCGCGTCCGGGCCGCCCGCCGGGTCCGGCAGCTCCGCGGTGCCCAGCGCCGCCGCCTCGCGCACGGCCAGACGCCGCACCGCGGCCTCCAGCAGCGCCGCGCGGGTGCGGGCCCGGTTGGAGGTGGAGCCCGGCGGGAGGCCCGCCGCCTCGTCCACGGCGCGGTGGGTCAGGCCGCGCATGCCGCGTTCGGCGAGCAGGGCGAGGGCGGTGTCGGCGATGAGTTCGCTGCGGGAGGTGCCCGGGGAGGGGCGGGGCGTTCCGTGGTCATGGGTCCAACCTAGGCTCCACTACGGGCGTAGTAGCCTGCAACTACACCTGTAGTGGCGGGGGCTCGTGGGCGCCGCGCCTCGTGACGAGGAGGAGCCATGGAACACCCCCATGCCGTGATCGTCGGCGCCGGAATCGGCGGTCTCACCGCGGCGGTCGCCCTGCACCGCGCCGGCTGGCGGGTCACCGTCCTCGAACGCGCCGCCTCCCTCGAACCCGTCGGCGCCGCCATCTCCCTCGCCCCCAACGCCCAGCGCGCCCTCGACGTCATCGGCCTGGGCGACGAGGTCCGCGCCCTGGCCGCCTGGCAGGGCGACGGCGGGCTGCGGGCGCCCGGCGGCCGCTGGCTCTCCCGCACCGACAGCCAGGCCGCGGCGCGGCGCTTCGGCGGCCCCCTGGCCCTCCTGCACCGCGCCACCCTCGCCGGCCTGCTCTCCGCGCACCTGCCCGACGGGGCCCTCCGCACAGGACGGGCCGCCTCGCTGACGGACCCCGGCGCCGCCGACCGCCCCGCCCTCGTCGCCACCTCCGACGGCGAGATCGAGGCGGACCTCGTCGTCGGCGCCGACGGCATCCACTCCGCCGTCCGCCGCACCCTCTTCCCCGGCCACCCCGGCCCCGCCTACACCGGGTTCACCACCTGGCGGGTCGTCATCCCCGCCCTCGAGCAGCCCTTCGCACCCCACGAGACCTGGGGCCGGGGCCGGCTCTGGGGCACCCAGCCGCTGAAGGACGGACGGATCTACGCCTACGCAGCGGCCCTCGCCCCCGCCGGGAGCCGGGCGCCCGACGACGAGAAGGCCGAACTCCGGCGCCGCTTCGGCGACTGGCACGCCCCGGTCCCCGGCATCCTCGCCGCGATCACCCCCGAGGACGTCCTGCGTCACGACGTCCATCACATGACCGTCCCGCTGCCCGCCTACCACCGGGGGCGCACCGCCCTCCTCGGCGACGCCGCCCACGCCATGGCCCCCACCCTCGGCCAGGGCGGCAACCAGGCCGTCGAGGACGCCGTCGTCCTCGCCCATCACCTGACACAGGGCCGGCCCAACCCGTCGTCCGCGCTGGCCGCCTACACCCGCGACCGGCTGCCCCGCACCACCGGCATCGTGCGCCGCTCGGCCAGGACGGCCCGGCTGGCCATGCTCACCGGCGTCCCCGCGGTCGCCGCGCGCGACCTCGGGATCACCGCCGTCAGCCGCCTCGCCCCCTCGGCGCTGCTGCGCGGATTCGACGGCATCGCCGACTGGCGGCCGCCCGTTCGCACGTATGCTGCACAGACGGAACGGACGAATCACATGCCACGGGAGGCACAGTGAAGGTCGGCTGCATCGGTCTGGGCGACATCGCGCAGAAGGCGTACCTGCCCGTGCTCGCCGCCCACCCGGGCCTCGAGCCGCACCTGCAGACCCGCACGCCCGCCACCCTCCACCGGGTCGCCGACACCCACCGGGTGCCCGACGCCCACCGCCACACCGACCTCGACTCCTGCTCGCGGCCGGCATCGACGCCGCGTTCGTGCACGCCCCCACCGAGGCCCACCCCGAGATCGTCACCCGCCTCCTCGAAGCCGACGTCCCCGTCTACGTCGACAAGCCCCTGGCCTACTCCTACGCGGAGAGCGAGCGGCTGGTCCGCCTGGCCCGGGAGCGGAAGGTCTCGCTGACGGTCGGCTTCAACCGCCGATACGCGCCCGGGTACGCCCAGTGCCTGGAGCACCCGCGCGACCTGATCCTCATGCAGAAGAACCGGGTCGGCCTCCCCGAGGCGGCGCGCAGCCTGGTGTTCGACGACTTCATACACGTCGTCGACACCCTGCGCTTCCTCGCGCCGGGCCCCGTCGACCACGTCGACGTGCGGTCCAGGACGCGCGACGGCCTCCTCCACCACGTGGTGCTCCAGCTCTCCGGCGACGGCTTCACCGCCATCGGCACCATGAACCGCATGAGCGGCTCCACCGAGGAGATCCTGGAGGTCTCGGGCCAGGACTCCAAGCGGCAGGTCCTCAACCTCGCCGAGGTGATCGACCACAAGGGACAGCCGACCGTGCGCCGCCGCGGCGACTGGGTGCCCGTCGCCCGCCAGCGGGGCATCGAACAGGTCGTGCACGCCTTCCTCGACGCGGTCCGGGCGGGCGCGACCCTCGACGCCGAGGACGCGCTGCGCACCCACGAGCTGTGCGAACGCGTCGTCACTCTCGTTCGGGAGCAGGCTTCCTGACCCTCCGTCGGAGGAATCGGAGCCCCTCGACGGCACAGGTGACGGCCAGGACGGCGAGCGAGCCGTACAGGACCCAGTCGCCGGTCCGTACGTACGGGCTCGTGCCGCGCGCCAGCGGTACGTCGTAGACGGCGGCCGCCGAGCGGTCCGGGCCCAGCCGCTCGCCGATCAGGTGGCCGTGGGGGTCCGCGACCGTGCTCACGCCGGTCAGGGTCGCGTGCACCATCGGCCGCCAGGTCTCGGCCGCCCGCAGCGCGGCCAGCGAGGCGTGCTGGTACGGGGCCCAGCTGTGCTGGAAGGTCGAGGTCGCCGACTGGGCGACGAGCAGCTGGGCGCCGTCGCGCGCCAGCCGCCGGCTCATGTCGGGGAACGCCGACTCGAAGCACACCAGCGGCCCGATCCGCTGCCCGCCGTTCGCGTCCGGCAGGCGCATCACCACCGGTCCGTCCCCGCGCCTGCGGTCCTCGGTGGCCGCCTTCCCCACCGACGTGGCCCAGCCCAGGAGCGAGCGGGCCGGGATGTACTCGCCGAAGGGCACCAGCCGCATCTTGTCGTAACGGTCGCCGGTCGGGCCGTCGGGGCCGACCAGAACCGAGCTCTTGAAGATGCCCGGCCGGTCCGAGCGGCGGGCGTCGACGTTCACCAGGAGGTCCGCGCCGACCGTACGGGACAGCGCGGCCAGCCGCTCCCGCAGATCCGGCCGGCTGCCCAGGTCCTGGCCGACGCTGCTCTCGCCCCACACCACCAGGTCCACCCGCCGCCCCGCCAGCGTCCGTGTGAGCTCCTCCTCGCGGTCGAAGCGGCGCCCCACGCTGCCCGGCCCGTCGATCACGCCCGGCTGGACAATCGCGACGCGCATCGTGCCGGCCGGCTCCGGGACGGGCGCCCACGCCCACACCCAGCCCACCACCGCTCCGCAGGCCAGCACGCCGCCCAGCGCCGTCCGGCGGGCCCGGGGTGCCGAAATCAGCGCCGCCAGCGCCACGTTGACCGCCACCAGGAGGAAGCCGACCAGCCAGACGCCGCCCACCGAGGCCAGCCGCAGCGCCGGGGCGACCTGCCACTGGCCCGCGCCGAGCAGGCCCCACGGCCCGCCCAAGTACTCCCAGGAGCGCACCAGTTCGGCCAGCAGCCACCCGGACGGAAGGACCAGCAGGGCCGCCGCCACCCGCCCGGGCCCGGGCGAGCCGCCCAGCAGCCGGTACGCCAGCACCCCCCACGGCACCCACAACAGGCCCAGCAGGCCCGCGAGGACGAGAATGAAGACATGCAGACTCGGCAGCAGCCAGTGGTGCACCGCCAGCAGGAAGCCGGCGCCGCCCAGCCAGCCCAGGAGCGCGGCGCGGCGGGCGGTCGTGGCCGAACGCAGCAGAAGCAGCCAGGGCACGAGCGCCACGTACCCCAGCCACCACAACGACGGTGCCGGAAAGGTCAGGGCGGGCAGGGCGCCCGCGCCGATCGCGGCGGCCGCCCGCCACCACGACGAGGCGAGGAGCCGCTCGCGCCGCCCCGCAGTCACCGCCATGCGTGTCTCCCTCGTTCCGGCAGGTCACCAGTGTGCGCCAGTGAGGCGGCCGGACACAGGGGGCGCCCTGTGCGACACGCTGCGGTGCCGTTGCGGGGGGCGCGAATGGCACATGCCCAGCGCCCCTCCGATCGCCCGCACACCCGGCTCTTGAACGGGTTCCGGCCATGTGCCGGGCGGCCGGAATCTGGCCTACCGTGAGGCCAAAACCCCGACAACGGTGCGCAATTTTCAGTCTTTCTGGTCTTCAAGTAAGGCAAAAATGACTTGATTTGATCTAAAGTGAAGCGAAGTGATCGTAGGTGTGCACGTCAGAACGGCCCGCGCCGGTACGTACCGTGGGTTATCGCCGATGCGGCGTGGGCAGGTACCGGGCAAAACTGGACAGGAACGTTGGTCGTTGGTCGCTGGGGGGCGGCGTGACACGCACGCGTGATCGAATGAGCATCCCGCCGGAGGGGGCCGTCCCCCTTTCGCAGCCGACCGTTCCGTACGTCCATCCACCGACACTCGATGTCCCGGAGGGCCCCATGGACAATTTTGTTACTGAAGTGACCGCTGCTGCCGACGTGGTACGTGATGAGACCCTGGTGCCCTCGTACTACTCGCGCAAGACCACCGACATCCTGCACAAATACGGGCCCGGCCCGCGGGTGCACTTCCACGTCGGCCTCTTCGATACCGGATCCGCCCCCAACACCACGGTGTCCCAGAGCATGCTCAGGCGCCGCCTGTTCGACTCCCAGGAGACCGCGCTCGCGCACGCGGCCCAGGCCTGGAACGTGGCCGAGAACCCGCCCGCCCAGCTCTTCGACATCGGCTGCGGCCTCGGTGGAGGGTCCATCTACTGGGCCCAGGAGTACGGTTGCTCCGTCACCGCCATCACCGTCACCGCCAAGCACGTCCCCGTGATGGCCGAACTGGTCCGCCAGGCAGGCGTCGAGGACCTGGTCACCCCGGTCCTCGGCGACATCCACGACCTGCGCGAGGAGCAGACGTACGACGCGGCCGTCGCCATCGAGAGCTCGGGATACATGGACCGCGAGCGGCTCTTCTCGGTGGTCGCCAAGGCACTCAAGCCGGGCGGCTGGTTCGGCATCCAGGAGCACTTCCTGTGCCGCCCCGAGTGGACGACCTTCATCGACGGCTACTACAAGACCCGCCTCGGCACGCTCCCCGAGTACATCGCGGCCGCCCGCTCCGCCGGCTTCACCCTGGAGCAGGACGAGGACCTGACCGACCGCGTGGCCGAGTTCTGGGTGCAGTCCATGGCCTGGACCACGGCCGAACTCGACCGCGTGGAACACTCGGACGCGGCGTCCCCCATCTCGGCGGACCGGCTGCTGGAGTCGGCCCTCGCCCACAGCAAGCTCTTCCGCGTGTGGCGCGACCACGCCGTCGAGACCCGTCAACTGCTCTTCCGGCTCGAAGGAAGGTGACATGAGCGACGGCGCAGTACGCGCTTCGGCGATCGGCTGGCGGCTACCGCCCTTCTACTGCCCGATCGAATCGCCCGTCCACCCGCGCGTGGACGAGCTGGAACGACGGGCCATCGCCTGGCTGGACTCGACCGGCATCTTCCGCGACGAGACCGAACGGGCCTGGAGCATCGCCACCCACAGCACCGACTTCAGCTGCCGCATCATCCCCTACGGCCGGGACGAGCCGCTGCTGCTGTTCATCGAGTGGAACCACTGGGCGTTCGCCCTCGACGACGTCTGGCACGACACCGGCAGCGCCGACATCCGCACGGCCGCCATCGTGGACCTCAACGCGCGCATCTCCCGCTGTCTGGAGGCGCCGGGATCCGCCATGCTCGGCAGCGGCCCCTTCGACGCCGCCCTGGAGGACCTCGCGGCCCGCACCCGCGCCATGGCCACCCCGGTGCAGCTCCGGCGCGTGGCCGAGGGCATGCGGGACTGGCTGCTCGGCGCCGCCTGGCAGGTCAGCAACATCGAGCGCCGCGTCATGCCGACGCTCTCCGACTACGTCGCCCTGCGGCCGTCGATCAACGGAACCCGCTTCTCACTGTCCTGGAGCGAGATCGCCGGCGGCATCGAGGTGCCGGACAGCGACCTGTACTCCGCCCCGGTGCAGGCCCTCACCGAGGCCGCCGGCTTCATCGTCAGCTGCGACAACGACCTGTTCTCCTACGCCAAGGAGGACAATCAGGAGACCACGGACCAGAACATCGTCAACGTCCTCGTCCACCACGACGGCAGCTCCCCGGAGCGGGCGCTGCGCGACGCCCTGGCCATAAGGGACCGCGCCATGACGCTCTTCCTGCGGCTCCGCGAGCAGATCGCCCGCGAAGCCGACCCGGAGCTGCTGCGCTATCTCGAGGCGCTGGGGCACTACATCGCCGGCTGCATCCGGTGGATGAACGCCGCGCCGCGCTACGCCAGCCCGCGGAACCGCTACGACCTGCCGGTCCCCGGCGCGACCTACGGCGTGACGTGGCGCGACACCCCCAGCGACCCCGGCACCGGACCGCTGCCCATAGCGTCGGCGGCCTGGTGGTGGGATCAGCTCGACGCCACGTCTCAGCGGCGCCGGAACCACCGCGTCAGCGACGTCCACCAGGAGGCACGGGTGCCGGAGGCGCGGGCCGGCGGCGCCGGGATCGCCGTGGGCTGCTCAGGGGCGGAGTTCCGCTCGAGCTCGTGAGGCGTGGCGGGCGCGGCCGTGAGCGCCGGCTTGGTCTGTTCGGCGGGGAGCGGCTGCTGCGCGGTGAACTTCACGGGCAGGTCCACCAGATGACGTGACATCAGGGAGGAGAGCCAGCGCAGTTCGTCCTCCGGGACGGCCAGCTGGATGTCGGGCAGCCGGTTCAGCAGCGCCTCGATGCCGGTGTCCGCGATGGCCCGGCCGATGTCCTGGCCGGGGCACTCGTGCGCCCCGCCGCTGAAGGCGAGGTGGGAGCGGTTGCCGTGGACGGGCGTGGTCGGGTCGGGGCGGATCGCGGTGTCGACGTTGGCCGCGGCGAGGCCCAGCACGAGGGCGTCGCCGGCCTTGATCTTCTGTCCGGCGAGTTCCGTGTCCTGCGTCGCCCAGCGGCCGAGGATGGTGGTGAAGGGAGGCTCGTCCCAGAGGATCTGCTCGACGGCGTCGGGCAGCGTCATGTGCCCGCCGGCCAGGTTGGCACGGCAGCGGGGGTCGGTCAGCAGCATCCGCAGCGTGTTCGCGATCAGGTTGGCGGTGGTCTCGAACGCGGCGATGAGCACCAGCCGCAGATGCTGCTGCACCTCGTCGTCGGTGAGCTCGCTGGAGTGCTCCAGCAGCCAGCTGGTGAGGTCGGGGCCGGGGTCCGTGCGCTTGCGGGCGACCAGTTTGCGCAGGGCCTCCTGCACGTACTCGTTGCTGGCGACGGCGGTCTCGGTGCCCTTGATCATGTCGCGGGCGGCCTTGACCAGCCGGGGGCCGTACTCCTCGGGCATGCCCAGCAGCTGTGTCATCACCAGCATGGGCAGCGGTTCGGCGAACTCGTGCACGAGGTCGGTGCTGCTCTTGAGGCAGAAGGTGTCGACCAGCTGGTCGGCGAAGCGGGTGATGTGGCGCCGGACCCCACGCCGGTCGAAACGGCCGAGGGAGTCGTTGATGGCGCCGCGCCACCGCTCGTGGACCTGGCCGTCGGCGAACGCGCAGATGGGCTGCCAGGTCGAGATCGGTGCCAGGGGGTGATCGGGGGTCAGCTTGCCCTCGCGCATGTCCCGCCAGATGCGGGAGTCGCGCGAGAAGCGCGAGGGGGTGCGGGTGACGTCGAGGTTCTCGCGGTACCCCAGGATCAGCCAGGCGGGCAGATCACCGTGGAGCAGCACCGGGGCCACGGCGCCGTGCCGGTCGCGCAGCTGCTCGTACAACCCCATCGGGTCGGCCTCCGCGGTCGGGCCGTACAGGCGGGCGAGGCCTCCCGGGCCGTAGGCGTGGGCCGGGCACTGCGGCGGGGGAGCGGCGAGGGTGGTGTCCGCCTGGGAGTGCTCGTCGGGTGGGGTCACTGTGGCTCCGAGATCTCGTTCGTGAGGTGGTAGAGGTAGCGCATGAGCGCCATCAGCGTGTCCCGGCAGGACGCGCGGTCCCGCGCGTCACAGGTGAACATGGGGACCGACTCGGGCAGGTCCATGGCGGAGCGCAGTTCCGTCATGGGGTGGACGGGGGACCCGGGGAAGGTGTTGACGGCGACCACGAACGGGACGCCGCGTTCCTCCAGGAGCCCGATCACGTCGTAACTGACCTCCAGGCGACGGGTGTCGAGCAGGACCACCGCGCCCAGGGCGCCCTCGAAGAGGCCGTCCCAGAGGAACCAGAAGCGCTCCTGGCCCGGAGTGCCGAACAGATACAGCACCAGCTGCTCGTTGATGCTGATCCGGCCGAAGTCCATGGCCACGGTGGTTTCGATCTTGTGCTCGATGCCGGCGAGGTCGTCCACCCCCACGCCGGCCTGGGTCATCGTCTCCTCGGTGGTCAGCGGCCTGATCTCGCTGACCGTGCCCACCAGGGTCGTCTTGCCGACTCCGAACCCACCGACGATCACGACCTTGACGGCGGCCGCCGTCGAGGAGGGAAGGATGTCCTCCTTCCTGGGGCCGGCGTACGGGTCAGAGGTTTTGTAGTCCATGCATCACCGCCTCCAGGAGCTGGACATTGGGCAGGGCGGCGACCGGTACGGGGGGTCTGGCCTCCACCTGGTCTTCCTTGAGCAGATCGGTGACCAGGACGGTCACGGTGCTGACGGGTAACGTGAGGTACGCGGATATCTCGGCGATGGAGAGCGGGTAGTCGCACATCTGGACGATGGCGGAGTGCTCGGGCTGGAGCCCGGGGTCGGGGGCGGCCCGGGAGACGACCAGCGTCACCAGATCGAGCCTGGTCTGCTTGCCCGTACGGCTGCGGCCGCTGGTGATGATGTAGAGCCGGTCCGGATTGCCGGGGTCCCACGTTTTTCCGGCTTTGCTCATGCCACCGGCCCGCTGACGCGCGGCGGACTGGTGAGATGCTCGCCGATGCGGGCCACCAGGTCGCGCATCCGCTGCCCCATCAGCCCGGCGTCCACGTCGTCGTCCGCCAGCACCGCCAGATACGCCCCCGCGCCGGCCGCCATCAGATAGAAGAAGCCGCCGTCGACCTCGATGACGACCAGGCGCATCCGGCCGTCGCCGTTGGGGAACTCGGCTGCCACGGCCGTGGAGAGGCTCTGCAGTCCGGCACAGGCGGCTGCCAGGCGGTCCGCGGCATCCGTGTCCGAGCCGTGCTGAGCCATGCGCAGGCCGTCCGAGGACAGCACGATCACGTGGCGCGTCTGAGGGACGCTGGATGCCAGGTCCTTGAGCATCCAGTCCATGTTGAACCGCGGCTGCGTCACTTGGCTACTCTTTCTCGTCTGACGATTCATCACTGGTCGGTCCCCCGGAAACCGCCGGCAGAGCCTCGCCGTTGACGGCGCTCGTGAAGGCGGCCAGCCACATGCCCGGCTGCGGGGAGGATCGGCCGGGGCTGGTGGCGGGGCCCGGCCGCCGGGGCCGCCGCGGCGGCCCGCACGCCGCGCGCGGCCAGCCCCGGGCCCGCCTGCGACGCTGCGGCAGTCCGCCCGAGCTGTGCGAGGGGACGGCCTGAGCGTCGAAGGGGAGGTCCGGAAGCGGCCGGCCGGGCTTCTTCCTGATCTTGGGGGGCGGCAGGGTGGCCGCGCGGGCGATCTCGCCGCCGGGCGTCGCGCTCGGGGTGGTGAGGCCCTCCGGCACGATGAGGACCGCCCGCACCCCGCCGTAGGCCGAGGGGCGCAGGGAGACCCGGAAGGCGTAGGTCTTGGCGAGCCGGCTGACGACGGCCAGGCCGAGCCGGGGGGTCTCGCCGAGGTCGTTGAGGTCGAGCCCGCGGTCGGCGATCTCCAGCACGGCTTCGGCGCGCCGCCGGGCCTCGTCGGTCAGGCCCACGCCGGCGTCCTCGATCTCGACCGCGACGCCCGACTGGACCTCCACGGCGGTGAGGTGGACGCGGGTCTGCGGCGGGGAGTACCGGGTGGCGTTGTCCAGCAGCTCGGCCAGCGCGTGGATCAGCGGCTCCACCCCGGGGCCCACCACGGCGACGTCCGCCACCGAGTGGAGGTCGACCCGGCGGTAGTCCATGATCCGGGACATCGCGCCGCGCAGGACGTTGTAGAGGGGCACCGGGTTCTTCCACTGACGGCCCGGCCGGGAGCCGCCGAGCACCGCGATGCTGTCGGCGAGGCGGCCGATCAGCGCGGTCTCGTGGTCCAGGTGCAGCAGGTCGCCGAAGACCTCGGGGTTGTTGCCGTGCCGGTCCTCCATCTCGCGCAGGTCGGTGGCCTGTTGGTGCACGATCGCCTGGACCCGGCGGGCGATGTTGACGAACGCGCGGTGCGCCGACTCGCGCAGCCCCTCCTCGGCCTGGACCGCCTCCAGCACCGAACGGAGCACGGCGCGGTGGGCGGCCAGGAACGACGGGTCGAGCGGCGTGCGCGGCGCCACCTCGCGCAGGACCTCGTCGGTGGAGGCGCCCTGCTGCAGCATGCGGACGGCCGCGGGGAGCAGCTCGCGGGCCAACCGCTGGGTCTCGGCCTCCTGTTGGACGAGCTGGTGGCGCAGGACGGCCTCCTGCTCGGCGCACCGGCGGCGCAGCGCGGCGATCGCCCGTCCGCGGCGCGCGACCTCGGAGGAGGTGACGGTCACCGCGAGGGTCGCCGCGATGCCGCACCACGCGGCGAAGACGTGCGCCCCGTCGGGCACCAGGAGGGTCGCGGCGGCCGTACAGGCCGCGAGCACGACAGGTGGTACCAGCCATATGAGGGAGGAGGCGGGCCGCCTGCCTTGCTGTGACGATCCAGTACCAGCCATCGACGTCCTCGGGAGCTCTTGGGAAATGATGTGCGTGCGGCATGGGAAAAAGGGGGAGCGCCGCCCTGCCGCGAAATGCGCGGCGGCTTCTCCGGCTGCGCGGCGCAGCAGTGGACAGCAGCGTGCGGCGGTGGCCGCAACCCGCTGTGCGACATGGAGCGTAGCCTGTCGTGCGGTGTGACGACGTGAAGTTGTCATATTCGCAGAATGGGCTGACAAGCGAATTCGAAAGGGTTCACAATGCCCCCGCACCACGACCTTCGAATAAAACTTTGAATTAAGGGATGGGCGTTCGATTCGATGTCGGGGTCACGCTCCCGGGTGGTTCGGCTGGCGGAACCCTGTCCCCAAGCCCGGCCGGCGGGTCTAGGCTCGCTGCACCACACTCATACGGGAGACACTCTTATGACGGGGCAACAGCGTGAACGACGCCCGCACAACGCCCTGTTCGAGCGCGAGCAGGAGATCGCCACTACGCGGCAGGCCGTCGAGGGCCTGTGCACCCGCGTCGCCGAGGGCCGCCCGGCGCAGGGCGGCCTGCTGCTGTACAGCGGGGAAGCGGGAGCGGGAAAGACGGCGCTGCTGGGCGAGCTGCGGCGGATGGCCGCCGGGTACGAGGGCTGCACCGTCCTCCACGCCCGCTGCAGCGCGACGGCGGAGACCGTCCCCTTCCACATCGTCCGGCAGCTCCTGCAGCCCGCCCTCGCCGCCATGACGTCGGAGCAGCGCGAGGAGCTGCTCGGCGGCTGGTTCGACATCGCGGGGCCGGCCCTCGGCATCGCGCCGCCCGTCGGCCCGCCCGCCGACCCGCAGGGCGTGCGCGACGGCATCGACTGGCTGGTCACACAAATGGCCCTGACCCGCGCGCCGTTGATCCTGGCCGTCGACGACGCGCACTGGGGCGACGCGGAGTCCCTCGCCTGGCTCGCCTCGTTCGCGGTGCGGCTGGGCGACCTGCCGCTGCTGATGGTCGTCGCCTACCGGCCCGACGAACTTCCCGCCCACACCCCCGCCTTCCAGGAGCTGGTCGGCGCCCGCGGCCATCGTCCGGTCGTGCTGCACTCCCTCACGCCGCGCGCGGTGGCCGAGCTGGTCCGCGCCGCCCTGGGCGAGGAGGCCGACGACCCCTTCTGCCGCGAGGTGTGGGCCGTCACCGGCGGCAACCCCTACGAGACCACGGAGCTGATCGCCAAGGCGTGCGACCGGGGCCTGAAGCCGGCCGAGGAGTCCGCGGTCCTGCTGCGCGAGCTCGGCGCCGCCGCCCGGGGCAGCGGCCTGGTGACCCGGCTGGAGCGGTTGGGCACGTCAGCCACCCGGTTCGCCTGGGCGGCCGCCGTGCTCGCCAGCGAGGTCTCGCCGCGCCGGGCCGCCATGCTCGCCGGGATGAGCCCGGCGGAGGCCGACGACTGCGCGGACCGGCTGCGCGAGGCGCGCATCCTGACCGGCGTCGAGACGCTGGAATTCGTCCATCCGCTGATCGCCACCGCCGTCTACCAGGCCGTACCGCCCGCCACCCGCACCGCGATGCACGGCCTCGCGGCCTGGGCGCTCACCAACGCGGGGCTCGGCGCCGCCGCCGCCTCCCGGCACCTGCTGGAGGTTCACCCCGACGGCGACGCGGAGCTCGTGGAGTCCCTGCGCGAGGCCGCCCGCGAACACCTCGCCGTCGGCGCGCCCGAGGCGGCCAGCCGGTGCCTGGAGCGCGCGCTGGCCGAGCCGCCGCCGCCCGACGAGCGGGCCGCCGTCCTCTACGAACTCGGCTGCTCCGCGCTGCTGACGTCCCCGCCCACCACCATCAACCACCTGCGCTCGGCCCTGGCGCTGCCCGGTCTCCCCAAGGAGCTGCGCGTCGACGCCACCTACCGGCTCTCGCAGGCCTACGCCCACAACAGCCAGCTGGAAGAGGCGGCCCGGGTGGTCGCGGAGCAGGAGGAGAACACCCCGGACGGGCCGGGGCGCATGCGCCTGCAGGCCGCGCACTACCTGTGGAAGGGCATCCAGCTGGAGGAGGAGGGCGCGCACGAGCGCTCGCGGCGGCTCGCCCACCTCGCCGACCCCCTGCAGGGCCGGGACAACGCCGAGCGGGCCATGCTCGCCCTGCGCGCCTTCGACGCGATGATCCGCGGCGAGGACGCCGTGCGGGTGACCGAGCTCAACGACCGGGTGCTGCAGGACGGCCGGCTCCCCGCCGAGATGTCCTGGACCAACAGCGAGTGGGGCTTCGAGATCCCCAGCGTCGTCGGCATCACCTACGCCTACACCGACCGGCTCGACCAGGCCGAGGAGCTCTTCAACGAGGCCGTGCGGTCGTTCGAGATCTCCGGATGGCGCGGCGCCCACCTGGCGTTCGCCCATGAGTTCCTCGGCATGGTCCACCTGCGGCGCGGCAGGCTCGACCTCGCCGAGGGCTTCCTGCGCGAGGGGCTGCGCCTGGCCGACCGGCTGGGGCCGGGGCTGCCCATCCAGTGGGACGGGACCTGCCTGCTCGTCGACACGCTGCTCGCCCGCGGCCGGGTGGACGACGCCCGGGTCGTCGCCGAGACGTACTCCTTCGGGCCGCCCTATCCTCCGGCGATGGTCATGCCCGACGCCCCCAGCGTGGTCGGCCGTCTGCTGCTCGCGCTCGGCCGGCGCAAGGAGGCCGTCGCGGAGCTGGAGGCAGCCGGGCGCCGGCTCGAGGAGCGCGGCCGCAACAACACCCTCTGGGCGCCCTGGGCGCTGGACCTCGCCGCGGCCGTCGCGCCCGAGGAGCCCGAGCGGGCCCGGGCGCTGGCCGAACAGGCGGTGCGCAACGCGGCCCGCTTCGGTACGGACACCGCCATGGGCGAGGCGCTGCGGCGCTCCGCACGGGTGGTCGAGGAGGACGAGGTGCTGCCCCGGCTGGGGCAGGCGCTCGAGCACCTGCGCAGGTCACCGTGCCGTTCCGAGTACGCGGCCGCGCTGGTGGACCATGGCGTCGCGCTGCGCCGGGCCGGGCGGTCCGGGGAGGCGGAGGCGCAGCTGCGCGAGGGGCTGGTGCTCGCGGAGGAGTGCGGGGCGGAAGGTCTCGCGGCGACGGCCCGGGAGGAGTGCGCGTCGCTCGCCGGGGAGGAGGGGCAGCCGGTCCGGTAGGGATCCGGGTGTCCGGGGGCCGTGCGCGGGGCTTGTTCAGCCCGCGCGGCGGCCCGTTTTCTTCGTCGCGCTCTTCGCCGTCTTGGCCGCTCCCGTCGCCTTCGTGGTCTTGGCGGTGGTCTTCTTCGCCGTGGAGGAGGCGGCGGACTTCTTCGCGGTCGTGCGCTTCTTCGTCTCCGTGGTCTTCTTCGGGGCGGCCGGAGCCGTCCTCGCCGAGGCCTTCCCGGTCTCGGCGCCCTTCTTCCCCGCCGTGTCGATGGACGCCTGCAGGGCGGCCATCAGGTCGATGACGTTGTCGGGCGCGGCCGCGGTGGCCTTCTGGGGCACGGGCCGGTGTTCGAGATGGGCGTTGACGAGCTCGCCGAGGGCGACCTCGTACTCGTCCTCCAGCGACTCCAGGTCGAAGTCCTCGGAGAGGGTGTCCATCAGGCTCGTGGCCATCTTGAGCTCCTGCGGACGCACGGTGACCGAGGCGGGCGGGGCCAGGCCGGCGGGTTCGCGGATCTCGTCGGGCCAGTACATCGTGTGCAGGGTCAGCAGGTCTCCGTGAACGCGCAGCAGCGCCAGGGACTCCCGGGTACGCAGCGCGATCTTGGTGACGGCCACCCGTTCGGTCTGCTGGAGGGTCTCGCGCAGCAGGACGTACGGCTTGTCGGCGGCGGCGTTGTCCGGTGCGAGGTAGTAGGCGCCGGACAGCCGCAGGGGGTCGATGCGGTCGCCGTCGACGAAGGCCAGCACGTCGATGAGCTTCTTGCTGGGCAGGGGCAGGCCGGCCAGGTCGTCCTTGGTGAGGACGGCCGTGTTGCCCTCGTCGTCCTCGAAGCCCTTGGCGACGTGCTCGTAGTCGATCTCCTTGCCGCACGCGTCGCAGACGCGCTTGAGGTGGATCCGGCCGCCGTCCGCGTCGTGGACCTGGTGCAGCCTGGTGCCGTGCTCCTCGGTGGCGGCGTACAGCCGTACGGGGACGGAGACCAGCCCGAACCCGATCGCGCCCTTCCACATCGTCCGCATAGCTCGCATCCCTCCGTGGGAACTATCACCATATGTCCACTTCTTCGGAGCGGCAGTCCCCGGAACGGCAGGTGGTGGAGGTCGAGGGCCGCAGGCTGTCCCTCTCCCACCTGGACCGGGTCCTCTTCGCGGCCTCCGGGCACACCAAGGCCCAGATCCTGCGCTACTACGCCGCCGTCGCCCCCGCGATGCTGCCGCACGCCCGGGGCCGGGCCGCCTCGTTCGTCCGCGCCCCCGAGGGCACCGGCGGGGAGAGCTGGGTCGCCAAGACCCCGCCCAACGGATCACCCCGATGGGTGCCCCGGGTGCCCGTCCGGCACAAGGACGGGGTGGCCGAACAGGTGATGATCGACTCCATGGCGGCCCTGATCGCCATGGTGAACCTCGGCGCGTACGAGGTGCACGTCCCGCAGTGGACCGCCGAGGCCGGCCCCGACGGCCACGACCGCCTGGTCCTCGACCTCGACCCCGGCCCCGGCGCCGACCTCGTCGTCTGCTGCCGCGTCGCCCAGCGGCTGCGCCAGCTGCTCGCCGACGACGGGCTCACGGCCCATCCGGTGGTCTCCGGCGCCAAGGGGCTGCACCTGTACGCGCCCGTCGAGGCCGCCTCCGGCCGGGCGACCGGGCACTACGCCAAGCGCCTGGCCACCGCGATGACGAACGAACACCCCGGCCTGGTGGTCGTCTCCATGACCAAGGCCGAGCGCCGGGGCAAGGTGCTCATCGACTGGTCGCAGAACGCGAGCGCCAAGACCACCGCCGCCCCCTACACCGTGCGCCTGCTGCCCGACCGCCCGGGCGTGGCCGCCCCCGTCACCTGGGACGAGGTCGCCGCCTGCGCCGACCCCGGCGATCTCGCCTTCACCCCCGAGGAGGTCCTCGACCGCCTCGACGCCCACGGCGACCCGCTGGCCGCCCTCGCCGGGAACGACACCCGGGCGCCGCTGCCCTGAGGGCCCCTCACCCCAGCCGGGTCAGGTCCGGGCGCAGCCGGTGCCAGGTGGGGTGCCGCAGCCGCCCGGAGGCCGTCCAGCCGGAGAAGACGACCTCCGCGACCAGGCGCGGCTCGACCCAGTGGGCGCCCGGCACGTCGACCGGGCCGGTGAAGGGGGACCCGGCGCGCGGGATCACCCCCAGGTAGCGGGCCAGCTCCCCGCGTTCGTACTCGGAGAGCCCGGACCCGACGGAACCCGTGTAGCGCAGGCCGGAGGGCTCGGGCAGGCCGGTCAGCAGGGCGCCGGGGAGCCCGGAGAGGTGTCCCCGGCCCTCCGCCCAGCCACCGATGACCACGTCGAGGGTGATCACGTGTTTGGTCTTGCGCCAGTCGGGTGACCGGACGCCCGGCAGGTAGCGGGACGTCAGCCGCTTGGCCAGCACCCCCTCGAAGCCGCTCGCCAGCGTGGCGTCCCACGCCTGCCGGCCGTGCCCCTCCAGGTGCGCGGGCACCGACCAGTTGGGCCCCCCGAGGCCCAGCCCGTACAGCAGGGCGCGGCGCTCCCGGTAGGGAAGTTCGGTCAGCAGCGCGCCGTCGAGGTACATGACGTCGAAGAGCATCAGATGGACGGGACACTCCATCGCCAGATGCGCCGCGCGGCGCGGGTTGGTGACGCCCATCCTCCGCTGCAGCAGCCCGAAGTCGGGCCGCCCCTTCTCGTCCACCACCACGATCTCCCCGTCGAGCACCACCGGCCGGCCCGCCAGTCGCTCGCCGAGCCCCTGCAGCTCGGGGTAGGTCCGGGTGACGTCGTTGCCCGCCCGGGTGACCAGCCGCAGCGAGCCGTCGCCCGGCGCGCCGGCCACGCAGCGCACGCCGTCCCACTTGACCTCGAAGCCCCAGGACGCCTCGTCGTCCTCGGCGGGCAGCGGGGCCGGCGTGGCCAGCATGGGCCCGATCTCGGGGAGGCCGCGCTCCGGCGTCACGTCGCCCCGGCCCAGTCCAGCAGCTCGTCCGCCGTCCAGGTGGTGACGACGCGGTCGGCGGGCACGCCGCACTCCTCGGCCCGCGCGCAGCCGTGGATCTGCCAGTCGAGCTGGCCGGGGGCGTGGGCGTCGCTGTCGATGGAGAACAGCACGCCCGCGTCCAGCGCCTGGCGCAGCAGCCTGCGCGGGGGGTCGAGCCGCTCGGGCCGGCAGTTGATCTCCACTGCGGTGCCGAAGCGGGCGCACGCGGCGAAGACCATCGAGGCGTCGAACTCCGACTCCGGCCGGTGCCCCAGGATCCGCCCCGTGCAGTGCCCGAGCACGTCGACGAGGGGGTTGGCGACGGCGGCCACCATGCGGCGCGTCATGGACTCGGCGTCCATCCGCAGCTTGGAGTGCACCGAGGCGACCACCACGTCCAGCCGCTCGAGCAGTTCCGGTTCCTGGTCCAGCGAGCCGTCGGCCAGGATGTCGCACTCGATGCCCGTCAGCAGCCGGAAGCCGTCCCCGAGCAGGTCGTCGACCTCGGCGACCACCGCGAGCTGCTCGCGCAGCCGCTCCGGCGACAGGCCGCGGGCGATCGTCAGCCGGGGGGAGTGGTCGGTGAGCACGGCCCACTCGTGGCCCAGCGCCCGGGCGGCGCGGGCCATCTCCCCGATCGGGCTGCCGCCGTCGGACCAGTCCGAGTGCAGATGGCAGTCGCCGCGCAGCGCCGCCCGCAGCTCCAGCCCGCCCTCGGCGAGCGGCCCGGCCTCCTCCTCCAGGCGGGCCAGATAGCCGGGCACCTCCCCGCGTACGGCCTCGGCCACCGCCGCCGCGGTCTTGGGGCCGATCCCCTTCAGCTCCGTCAGGGATCCGTCGGTGACGCGGCGGCGCACCTCCTCGTCCGGCAGTTCCCCGACCACGGCGGCGGCCGTCCGGAACGCCTTCACCCGATAGGTGGGCGCCTGGGCGCGCTCGAGCAGGAACGCGATGCGCTCGAGCGCCTCCACCGGTTCCATGGCCTCTGCCTCCACACCACCACCGTGCGCCACCCCTCGCACGTTCGCACGCGTTCGGCCCGGCCCTGGCGTGGGCAGATCCCACCGGAGCGCCCTTCCCGTTCAGCGACCCTCGAGGAGGCGACGGTGACCGTCGAGGAGAGAACCGAGACGAGCGACCCGCGGCCCGGCCCGCCGGCCGCCGTACCCCGCCGGGCGGTGGTCCTCGGCGGGGGCCTGGCCGGCATGCTGGCCGCCTCCGTACTGGCCGGCCACGCCGACGAGGTGGTGGTGCTCGAGCGCGACCGGCTCCCGGCGACGGCCCTGCCGCGCAAGGGTCTGCCCCAGGCCCGGCACGCCCATCTGATGCTCTCCGGCGGGGCGCGGGCCGTGGAGTCGCTGCTGCCCGGGATCACCGACGCCTGGGTGGCCGCGGGGGCGCGGCGGATGGCGCTGCCCGCCGCTTTGGTGACGCTGTCGGCGCAGGGCTGGATCCCGCGCGCGGCCGGGCGGCAGTTCCTCATCTCCTGCAGCCGCGACCTGCTCGACCTGGTGGTCCGGCAGCGGGTCACGGCCCTGCCGCGGGTCACCGTGCGGGAGGGCGTCGAGGTCCTCGGCCTGACCGGCGACGCCCGGCGGGTCACCGGCGTGCGCCTGGCCGGCGCGGGGGGCGGCGAGCCGTGGACGCTGCCGGCCGACTTCGTCGTCGACGCCACCGGCCGGGGCTCGCGCGCCCCGCACTGGCTGACCGGCCTCGGCCTGCCCGCCGTCCGGGAGGAGACCGTCGACTCCGGCCTGGTCTACGCCAGCCGGCTCTTCCGGGCGCCGCCGGGCGCCGAGGACTTCCCCGTGGTGAGCGTCTCCCCCGCGCCGGGCGGGGACCTGCCGGGCCAGGGGATGACCATGCACCCCGTCGAGGGCGGCCGGTGGCTGGTGACCGTCTCCGGTACGCGCGGCGGCGAACCCTCCCGGGACGCCGCCGCGTTCGAGCCGTTCGCACGAGGTCTGCGTCATCCCCTCGCGGCCGACATCATCGCCCGCGCCGAGCCGCTGTCCGACGTCCACCTCAACCGCTCCACCGTCAACCGGCGCCGCTGTTTCGAGCGCCTGGACCCCTGGCCCGCGGGCTTCGTCGTCACCGGGGACGCCGTCGCCGCCTACAACCCCGTCTACGGGCACGGCATGTCGGTGGCCGCCCTCGCCGCCGTCGCGCTGCGCGAGGTCCTGGCCGGGGAGGTGCTCGCCGACCCCCGGGTGGGCCGCCGCGCCCAGCGCGCCATCACCCGTACGGCGGACGCGGCCTGGGCCATGGCGGCCGGCGAGGACATCCACTACCCGGGCGCCGTGGGCGAGCGGCCGCCGACCGCCGCGCGGCTGCTGCGGGGCTATCTGCAGCGCATGATGCGCACGGGGACGGTGGACCACGCGGTGACCCGGGCGCTGCTCGATGTGATGACGCTGTCGGCGCCGGTGTCGCGCCTGTTCGCGCCCGCCGTGGCGCTGCGCGTGGCGCGCGGACCGGGCCGTCGGCCGTCGCACGAGCCGCCGGTCACCGCCGCCGAGCTGGCCCGCGTGGGCCTCGCCGCCCGCTGACCGGGCCGACCGCCGGTGGCGGGCACGAGCCCCTCGGCGTCGCGGCCGGCGCGGCGACGGTGACCGGCATGCCGGTCAGCGCCGCGCCAGCCGGGTCGGCGGAAGGTACTCGCGCTCGAAGGTGCGGTGCCACCAGGCGCCGGTCTCCCGCAGCTCCCGCCAGGTGGTGAAGCGGTAGAGGTAGAGCCGGGCGCGGACGTGGGTGGGCGGGGCTGCGGGGAAGGGGTTGTGCCGCAGCAGGCGCAGGGTCGCCGGGTCGCCCGTCAGCAGCCGTTCGACGAAGGGGCCGAACCACTCCCGTGCGTAGGCCGGCGAGATCCCGGCGAACCACATCAGCCAGTCCAGCCGCAGGTGGTACGGGGCGTACTGGCGGGACAGCCGGCGCGGGTCGCCCGGCTTGCCCTTGAAGCCGTACTCCTTCCAGACCGTCTCCTCGGTGAGGGTCTCCTCGTCGGTGCCCTCGACGATCACCTCGTGCCGGCTGCGGTTGACGCTGCCGAAGGCGCCATAGGTGTTGACCAGGTGAAACGCATTGAAGGAGACGTTCATCCGCTGGTGCGGGGAGAGCAGATTGCGTGCGGGCCACCAGCTGAGCACCAGGACCAGCACCGTCACGGCGAGGACCACGGCCTCGTACCAGAGGGGCGCCGGGCCCAGCGGCGTGTGGTGCGCCACGGAGAAGACGTCCGCCAGCGCCTGCCCGTCGACGGCGGCGAGGGCCAGGACGATGGTCAGCCAGTTCAGCCAGGAGAAGTTGCCGGAGGCGACCAGCCAGAGCTGGGTGCAGATGATCACGCCGGCCGCGACGCTCGCCACCGGCTGCGGGACGAAGAGGCCGAGCGGCACCACCAGCTGGGCGACGTGGTTGGCGGCCGTCTCCACGCGGTGCAGCGGCCGCGGCAGCCGGTGGAAGAACCAGCTCAGCGGCCCCGGCATGGGCTGGGTCTCGTGGTGGAAGTACAGGCAGGTCAGGTTCCGCCAGCAGGGATCCCCGCGCAGCTTGATCAGCCCGGCGCCGAACTCCACGCGGAAGAGCAGCCACCGCATGAGCCACAGCACCAGCACGGGCGGGTCCGTCCGCGCGTTGCCCAGGAAGACCGCCAGGAACCCGGCCTCCAGCAGCAGCGACTCCCAGCCGAAGCCGTACCAGGTCTGGCCGACGTTCACGATGGACAGATACAGCGCCCACAGCGCCAGCCACATCAGCATCGACGCCCACAGCGGCACCGCGTCCGCCGCCCCCACCACCACCGCGGCCGACAGCAGCGCGCCGCCCCAGGCCCAGGCGGCGAAGAAACGGTCGGAGTAGTGGAGGTGGAAGACGCTGGGCGACCTGCGCAGCGGGACGTACGCGACGAAGCGGGGGACCGGCAGCATGCCCCGCGCGCCGATGAGCGCGCGGAACTGCAGGGCGGCCGAGAGGAAGGCCACCAGGTAGACGACGGCGAGGGCGCGCTGCAGGACGAGCCGGCTCAGCCAGTAGCCGGAGGCGGTGAACCACTCCATGCCGGTATCCGTACCACCGCTGCCCCGGGAGCGCGCAGCCACATCGAAGAAACCGACAAAAGGTGGCAGAGTGGCTCTATGGTTGATCGGGGAGCGACGGCCGCCGCCGCAGCGCCGCCGGACGACTGGCCCGCCCGCCCGGAGCTGATCCACGCCCTCCACCGCACGGGAAGCTTCGACTGGGACCTCGTCAGCGGACGGCTGCATCTCGACGCCGTGGCCCTCGACGTCCTGGACATGCCGGCGGAGGCCTTCCACGGCAACATCTCCGACCTCTCCGGCCGGCTGCCCCGCTCCGACGCCACCAGGCTCGACGCCCAGGTCGCCCGCGCCCTGAAGGAGGGCCGCGAGAGCTACGGCGCCTACTACCGCGTACGCGGCGAGACCGGCAGCCTGCGCTGGACGTACACCCAGGGCCTCATCCGGCGCGACGAGCAGGGACGCCCCTGCCGCATCATGGGCATCGTCCGGGACGCCGGCGAGGAGCTCGGCCAGGCCGGACCGCGCGAGCAGGAGCTCGAGCGCCGCCACCAGACCACCGTGGTGGAGACCATCACCGCCGCCCTCGCCCACGCCAGGACCGTCCAGGACGTCATCGACTTCTTCAAGGACGCCCAGGCCGTCGAGCACCTCGGCTCCGACCTGCTCGTCCTCGGCCTCGTCGAGTCCGGTCGGATCCACCTCGTCGCCGAGGGCCCCTCCGAGCACTTCATCCCGGGCACCCGCTACACCCGGGTGGACGACAACTTCCCCATGAGCGACGTCATCCGCACCCTCGCCCCGCGCTTCATCGAGTCCCGCGAGGAGTTCTCCACCTGCTACCCCTGGCTGTGGGACCGCATCAAGGACATCGGCATCGCCTCCGCCGCCTACCTCCCCCTGATCGCCCAGGCCCGCCCCATCGGCGCCCTCGGCCTCCTCTACCGCGAGGCGCGCGGCTTCACCCAGCACGAGCGCAACCTCTTCATCGCGCTGAGCAGCAGCCTCGCCCAGAGCATCGCCCGCGCCATGCTCTTCGACCAGGAACACGACCTCGCCGAGGGCCTGCAACAGGCCATGCTCCCGCGCCGCATCCCCGACATCCCCGGCGCCCAGATCGCCGTCCGCTACCGCTCCGCCCGCATGGGCCGGGACATCGGCGGCGACTGGTACGACGCCATCCCGCTGCCCGGCGGCCGGGTCGGGGCCGTCATCGGCGACGTCCAGGGCCACGACACCCACGCCGCGGCCGTCATGGGCCAGCTGCGCATCGTCCTGCGGGCCTACGCCACCGAGGGCCACGCGCCCGCCACCGTCATGGCCCGCGCCTCCTCCTTCCTCTACGAACTCGAGACCGACCGCTTCGCGACCTGCACCTACGCCGAGGCCGACCTCGCCACCGGCGTCGTCCAGCTGGTCCGCGCCGGCCACATAGACCCGCTGCTGCGCCACACCGACGGCACCGTCCGGCGCCTGCCCGTCTCCGGCGGCCTGCCGCTGGGCCTGTCCGCCGAGTTCGGACGCCTCGACTATCCCGTGACGACCGTGGAACTGGACCCGGGGGAGACCCTGATGATGTTCACCGACGGTCTGGTCGAGGTGCCCGGCTCCGACCTCGACGAGGGCATCCGCACACTCAGCGCCGCCGTCCGCGAGGGCCCCTACGACCTCCACAAGATGGCCGACCTGTTGTGCGACGCGATCGGCGAGCGGATCGGCGAGGACGACATGGCCGTCCTGCTGCTGCGCCGCCACGGCCCCGCGGTACGCGGCGGAGGACGGCTGCAGCAGCACATCGCCCCCGCCGACCCCGAGGCCCTCTCGGCCGGCCGGCACATGATCCGCGCGGCGGTACGGGCCTGGGGGGCCCGGGAACGCTCCGACGAGATCGAGCTGGTCGCCGACGAGTTGGTCACCAACGCCCTGCTGCACACCGACGGGGCTGCCGTGGTGACGATCCGTATGATGCCCGGCCCCGAACGGCGGGTGCGGGTCGAGGTCGAGGACAAGTCCAGCGTCCTCCCGCGCCGCCGCGAGCCGGGCGAGGCCGGGGTCTCGGGCCGGGGGCTGCTGCTGGTCGAGGAGCTGACCGACGACTGGGGCGTGGAGTCGCGCGGCACCGGAAAGTCGGTCTGGTGCGAATTCGTCGTGACCGACGGCCGGCACGCCGCCGACGACGCCGGCTGACCGGCTGATCGGAAGAGGCCAAGGTCACAGCGGTTGCCCCTGCTGCGGGGCGCGCCCGCTCCCCTAGCCTTCCCCCCATGACGGTCCTGCCCGACGACGGCTTCCACCTGGCCGCCGAGTTCCCGGACGCGACCCGCGAGCAATGGCAGCGCCTCGTCGAGGGCGTGCTGAGCAGAGCGGGCACCGCGGCCGAGGGACCGGCGGCCGAGGACGCGCTGACCACGGCGCTCGAGGACGGGCTCGCCACCCGCCCGCTGTACACCGCCGACGACGCCGGCACCCTGCCCGGCCCGCCCGGCTTCCCCCCGTTCGTCCGCGGCGGACGGCCGGAGGGCACCGCGCTCACCGGATGGGACGTACGCCAGCACCACGGCGGCGCCGACCCCCGGAAGGCCAACGAAGCCGTCCTCGCCGACCTCGAGAACGGTGCCACCTCCCTGTGGCTGACCGCCGGCGGCTCCGGACTGCCCGTCGAGGACCTCCCCGCCGTCCTGGACGGCGTCTACCTCGACCTGGCCCCGGTCGTCCTCGACGCCGGCGCGGAGTTCGAGCCCGCCGCGCGACGGCTGCTGAGCCTTTACGCCGAGCGCGACCTGCCGCCCGGCGCGGCCGCAGGCAACCTCGGCGCCGACCCGCTGGGCACCCTGGCCCGCACCGGCACCGACGCCGACCCCGCCGAGGCCCTGGACGCCGCCGCCGGCCTCGCCGCCCTGTGCGTCCGCGACCACCCGCGCCTGCGCGCCCTGACCGTCGACGCGCTGCCCTACCACGAGGCCGGCGGCACACCCGCCCAGGAGCTGGGCGCCTCGCTGGCCACCGGCGTCGCCTACCTCCGTACCCTCACCGCCGCCGGGCTCACCGTCGACGAGGCCTGCTCCCAGCTGGAGTTCCGCTACTCCGCCACCGCCGACCAGTTCCTGACCATCGCCACACTGCGCGCCGCGCGCCGGCTGTGGGCCCGGGTCGCCGAGGTCAGCGGTGCCGCGCCCGCCGCCCGCGCCCAGCGCCAACACGCCGTCACCTCCTCGGTGATGATGACCCGGCGCGACCCCTGGGTGAACATGCTGCGCACCACCATCGCCTGCCTCGGCGCCGGGGTCGGCGGCGCGGACTCCGTGACCGTGCTGCCCTTCGATCAAGCTCTCGGCCTCCCCGACGCCTTCGCCCGGCGCATCGCCCGCAACACCTCCACGATCCTTCTCGAGGAGTCGCACCTGGCCCGGGTGATCGACCCGGCCGGCGGCTCCTGGTACGTGGAGCGGCTGACGGACGAACTCGCCCACGCGGGCTGGGAGGTCTTCCAGGGGATCGAGCGCCTGGGCGGCCACGCGGCGGCCCTGCGCTCGGGACGCCTGGCCCAGGACCTGGCCGACAGCTGGCAGGCGCGCGGCGACAGGATCGCCAAGCGGCGCGAACCCATCACCGGCGTCAGCGAGTTCCCGCACCTCGGCGAGCAGCCCGTCCACCGCGAGCCCGCCCCCGCCGCACCCTCCGGCGGACTGCCGAGGGTCCGCCGCGACGAGGCGTACGAGGCCCTGCGCGCCCGCTCGGACGCCCACCTCGCCGCCACCGGCGCCCGGCCCCGCGTCCTCCTCGCGGCCCTCGGCCCCGCCGCCGCCCACACCGGCCGGGTCACCTTCGCCGCCAACCTCTTCCAGGCGGGCGGCATCGAGCCCGTGACCCGTCAGGTCACCGCCGAGGACGCCGCCGGCGCCCTCGCGGCCGACGGCGCCACGATCGCCTGCCTCTGTTCCAGCGACGCGCTCTACGCCGACCAGGCCGCGGCCGTGGCCTCGGCGCTCAAGGCCGCCGGCGCCACCACCGTCCTCCTCGCCGGAAAGCCCAAGGGCGAGCTGCGGGAGGACTGTCTGCGGGCCGGAGTCGACGAGTTCGTCTTCGCCGGCGGCGACGCCGTCGCCGTCCTCTCCTCCGTCCTCGACCAGATGGGAGTGGCGTGATGCCGATCCCCGACTTCTCCGGCATCGACCTGGGCCCGGCCGTCGCCCCCGCCGACCCCGGCGCCTGGCGGGCGGCCCTGAAGGAGAGCACCGGCAGGAGCGTCGAGGACCTGCTCTGGCAGACCCCGGAGGGCATCGGCGTCAAGCCGCTCTACACCTCCGAGGACCTCGACGGCCTGGACTTCCTGGGCACCTACCCGGGCATCGCGCCCTACCTGCGCGGCCCGTACCCCACCATGTACGTCAACCAGCCCTGGACCATCCGTCAGTACGCCGGATTCTCCACGGCCGAGGAGTCCAACGCCTTCTATCGCCGCAACCTGGCGGCCGGTCAGAAGGGGCTGTCCGTCGCCTTCGACCTGCCCACCCACCGCGGCTACGACAGCGACCACCCGCGCGTCACCGGTGACGTCGGCATGGCCGGCGTCGCCATCGACTCGATCTACGACATGCGGCAGCTCTTCGACGGCATCCCGCTCGACCGCATGAGCGTCTCCATGACGATGAACGGCGCGGTGCTGCCCGTGCTGGCGCTGTACATCGTCGCCGCCGAGGAGCAGGGCGTACCGCCCGAGAAGCTGGCCGGGACCATCCAGAACGACATCCTCAAGGAGTTCATGGTCCGCAACACCTACATCTATCCGCCCCGGCCCTCGATGCGGATCATCTCCGACATCTTCGCGTACACCTCGCAGAAGATGCCGCGCTACAACTCCATCTCCATCTCCGGCTACCACATCCAGGAGGCCGGGGCCACCGCCGACCTGGAGCTGGCCTACACCCTCGCCGACGGCGTGGAGTACCTGCGCGCAGGCCTCGGCGCGGGCCTCGACGTGGACGCCTTCGCGCCCCGCCTGTCCTTCTTCTGGGCCATCGGCATGAACTTCTTCATGGAGATCGCCAAGCTGCGGGCGGCCCGGCTGCTGTGGGCCCGCCTGGTCAAGCGCTTCGACCCCAAGAACACCAAGTCGCTGTCGCTGCGCACCCATTCGCAGACCTCGGGCTGGTCCCTGACCGCGCAGGACGTCTTCAACAACGTCGCCCGTACGTGCGTCGAGGCCATGGCCGCCACCCAGGGCCACACCCAGTCGCTGCACACCAACGCCCTCGACGAGGCCCTGGCGCTGCCCACCGACTTCTCCGCCCGCATCGCCCGCAACACCCAGCTGCTGCTCCAGCAGGAGTCCGGGACCTGCCGGGTCATCGACCCCTGGGGCGGCAGCGCCTACGTCGAGAAGCTCACCCACGACCTCGCCCGCCGCGCCTGGCAGCACATCGAGGAGGTCGAGGCGGCCGGCGGCATGGCCCAGGCCATCGACGCCGGCATCCCCAAGCTGCGCGTCGAGGAGGCCGCGGCCCGCACCCAGGCCCGCATCGACTCCGGCCGCCAGCCGGTGATCGGCGTCAACAAGTACCGGGTCGACAGCGACGAGCAGATCGAGGTCCTCAAGGTCGACAACTCCTCGGTGCGCGCCCAGCAGATCGACAAGCTGCGCCGGCTGCGCGCCGAACGCGACGAGAGCGCCTGCCAGGCGTCGCTGGAGGCGCTCACCCGGGCCGCCGCGGCGAACCCCGGCCCCGGGCTCGAGGGCAACCTGCTGGCGCTGGCGGTGGACGCGGCCCGCGCCAAGGCCACCGTGGGCGAGATCTCCGACGCCCTGGAGAAGGTGTACGGGCGGCACGCCGGCCAGATCCGTACGATCTCCGGTGTCTACCGGGAGGAGGCCGGCATGTCGTCCGGCGTGGAGCGCACCCGCGCGCTGGTCGAGGCGTTCGAGCGGGAGGACGGCCGCCGACCGCGCATCCTGGTCGCCAAGATGGGCCAGGACGGCCACGACCGCGGCCAGAAGGTGATCGCCACGGCCTTCGCCGACCTCGGCTTCGACGTGGACGTCGGCCCGCTGTTCCAGACCCCGGCCGAGGTCGCCCGGCAGGCGGTCGAGGCGGACGTGCACATCGTCGGCGTCTCCTCGCTGGCGGCCGGTCACCTCACGCTCGTCCCCGCGCTGCGCGAACAGCTCGAGGAACAGGGCCGCGAGGACATCATGATCGTCGTCGGCGGGGTCATCCCGCCGCAGGACGTCCCCACGCTGCTCGAGATGGGCGCCGCCGCGGTCTTCCCGCCCGGCACGGTCATCCCGGACGCCGCCCACGACCTGCTGAAGACCCTGTCCGGGGTCCTCGGCCACGAGCTGTGAGGCCGCATCCCTGATGGCCCGCGCGATCGACATCGACGCCTATGTGAAGGATGTGCTCGACGGGAAGCGGGCGGCCATCGCCCGCGCCATCACCCTCGTCGAGTCCACCCGCCCCGACCACCGCGCCCTCGCCCAGCGCATGCTGACCGCACTGCTCCCGCACGCGGGCGCGGCCCGGCGGATCGGCATCACCGGCGTGCCCGGCGTCGGCAAGTCCACCTTCATCGACGCCCTCGGCACGATGCTCACCGGACTCGGGCACCGCGTCGCCGTCCTCGCCGTCGACCCGTCCTCCAGCCGCACCGGCGGCAGCATCCTCGGCGACAAGACCCGCATGGAACGCCTCGCCGTCGACCCGGCCGCCTTCGTCCGCCCCTCGCCCACCGCGGGCACGCTCGGCGGGGTCGCCAAGGCCACCCGCGAGACCATCGTGGTGATGGAGGCCGCCGGCTACGACGTGGTGCTGGTGGAGACCGTCGGCGTCGGCCAGTCCGAGACGGCCGTCGCCAACATGGTCGACACCTTCCTGCTACTCACCCTCGCCCGCACCGGCGACCAGCTCCAGGGCATCAAGAAGGGCGTACTGGAACTGGCCGACCTCGTCGCCGTGAACAAAGCGGACGGACCGCACGAACGCGACGCCAAAGCCGCCGCCCGCGAGCTCGCCGGCGCCCTGCGTCTGATGCAGTCGCCGGACGCGGCCTGGAACCCGCCCGTCCTGACCTGCAGCGCCCGCGAGGGCACCGGACTGGATACGCTCTGGGAACGGATCGAGCAGCACCGGCGCGTTCTGGAGGCCACCGGCGAACTCGCCTCCCGCCGCCGCGAGCAGCAGGTGGACTGGACCTGGACCATGGTCCGCGAACAGCTCCTGACCGAGCTGCGCGCCCATCCCGAGGTGCGCCGCCTGGGCCCGGACCTGGAACAAAGGGTGCGAGAGGGCACCCTGACGGCGAGCCTGGCCGCCGAGCGGCTGCTGGAGGTGTTCCGCTCGCCCCCGTGACCGGTCGCGGCGGTGCTGTACGTTCCACCCACGCGCCCATGACATCCTGAGCCGTCAAGTTCCGCCGGGGCGGATCGGCGGATGTCCGGGATATCGAGGATGATGCAGCACATGAGACTCTGCTTCCTGGTGGAGGAGCAGTACCGGTACGACGGCATGCCGGTGGACGTGATCCGCCAACTGACCGCCTGGGGCCACCGGGTGGACGTGCTGCGACCGGGCGGTTCACCGCTGAGGCTCTCCGAGGCCGTACGCGCCGGGCGGCACGACGCCTGGGTGCTCAAGACGGTGTCGGGCGGTCCGGGGCTGACGCTGCTGGAGGGCGCGGCGGCCGTGGGCCTGACCACGGTCAACGACGCCCGTGCCATACGCGGCGTACGGGACAAGGCGCTGGCCGCGGTGATCGCCGAATCCCGCGGCCTTCCCGTGCCCGCCACGTACGCGGCGATGCGGGCCGAGGACTTCGCCGAGCTGCCCGCGAGCGCCTACCCCCTGGTGGTCAAGCCCGCCGACGGCAGCTCCGGGCGCGCGGTGCGGCTCGTACCGGACCCCGAGCGGCTGCCCGCGCCGGACGCCGGGTCCGCGGCGGACGGCATGCTGATAGCCCAGCCGTACGTGCCCAACACGGGCGTCGACCTGAAGGTGTACTGCGTCGACGGCGAGCTGTACGCCACCGAGCGCCGCAGCCCTCTGCACCCCGACCACCCGGCGCGCGAGCGCCAGGTGCCGCTGACCGGCGAGGTGGCGGCCATCGCCGCCGAGGTCGGCGCGGTCTTCGGCCTCGACCTGTACGGGGTGGACATCGTCTTCGGCCCCGACGGCCCGGTGGTCGTCGACGTCAACGACTTCCCCAGCTTCCGGCAGGTTCCCGACGCGGTGGCCAAGGTGGCCCGCGCGATCCTGCGGCTGGCCGGCGCGGACCGGACGGCCGCGGTCCCGCCGCCGACCACGCCCGTCGCCGCCGGAGGCCTGGGCGGCGGCGCATGAGGATCTGCCTGCTGACGCCCGCCCCCGACCACCCGCTCCTGGCCCGCACCACGGACCTGCTGACGTCCCAGCACACCGTGGAATGGCTGGACCCGGGCACCGCGGACGCCCTCCCCGACCCGGCGACGCTCGCCGACGTCTACCTGCTCAAGACGCGCACACCGCGCGCCCTGGCCTACGCGCGCCACCTCGAGGAGCACGGCGCACCCGTGCTGAACTCCGCCGCCGCCACCGAGCTCTGCCAGGACCGCACCGCCATGGCGGACGTCGCCCTGCGCGCCGGCCTGCCGTTCGTCGCCACCCGCACCGAGCCCTCGCTGCGGCTGCCGGGGACGGCGGGGGAGCCCGCCTGGCCCGTGGTGGTCAAGAGCCGCCACAGCCGCCGCCACGACCTCGTCGCCCGCGTCGACGACGCCGAGCGGCTGCGGGAGCTGGCCGCGCGCTGGCCGGACGAGCCGGTGGTGATCCAGCCCTTCACACCCAACAGCGGCTGGGACCACAAGATGTGGGTGGTCGGCGACGAGATCTTCGCCGGGCTCCGCCGCTCCGAACTGGCCGAGGGCGGTACGGACAAACGCACCCGCACGCTCGGCCTCGGCGACCTCCCGGACGAGTGGCTCGAGGTGGTCCGGCGCGTGGGCGAGATCTTCGCCCTGGACGTCTACGGCGTCGACCTGCTCGACGCGGGCGGCGGCGCGCCCGTGATCGTCGACATCAACGCCTTCCCCGGCATCCGGGGCCAGCACGGCGCCCCCGAGGCGCTGGCCGCCCTGGCCCTGCACACGGCGGCGGGCAGCCGGCGGCCGCGGGTGCCGGTGGGCCCGTAGGGGTGGGTCCGTAGGGCTGTGGGGTCGCACGGCCGTACGTTCGTACGGCCGTGGGAAAAACGTAGGGCCAAAGCTCTCGCTGGAGCGCCGGTTGGGACCGATACTGCGGACGCCCCGTCGTTCGTCCGCGGTACCGGAGGTGACCGGCATGCTCCACGGCATCGATGTCAGCAGCCACAACAGCGAGAACTATCCCGTCGAGGGCTACGACTTCGTCTTCGTCAAGGTGACGGAAGGAACGTCGTACACCAACCCGAAATGGGTCAAACAGCGCGACCGTGCCCGGCGGGAGGGCCTGGTCGTCGGCTACTACCACTACGTCACCCCCGGCTCGATGTCCGCGCAGGGCGACTACTTCCTCGGCAAAATAGCCTTACGCGAGGGCGACGTCCTCGCCCTCGACTGGGAACACGCCGACGTCTGGGGCCGCGACAAGGACCGCTGGCTGGACTACGTGCGCCAGGAGGCGAGCGGTCACAAAGTGGTCCTGTACTGCAACCGCGACTACTGGTTCAACCGGGACACCACCAGCGACGCCGGTGACGGACTGTGGATCGCCGACCCCGGACACGCCGCCGGCCACCCGGCCGTCCAGCACCCGTGGACGTTCCACCAGTACAGCTGGGCCGGGGGCCTGGACCGCAACGTCGGCCGCTTCGCCGACCGCGCGGCGCTCCGGGCGTGGGCGGGCGCCGCGCGCGAGGCTGAGTAGCGGCACGGCCGGGCGGCCGGACGTCAGCCCGCGAGGCCGAGCACCGGCCGCAGACCCTCCGGCCGCTCCTCCACCGGCAGATGCTCCACGAGGCGCACCGCGCACCCGATGCCCCCGGCGCCCCCGTCCGCGCGCCGGTTGTCACCGACCATGAGGACGTCGCCCGGCGGCAGCCCGAGCGCCTCGCACGCCACACGGAACAGCCGCGGGTCCGGCTTCTGCGCCCCGTGCTCGTACGACAGGACGTAGGCGTCCACCAGCTCGTCCAGGCCGTGCGCGCGGAAGACCGGCCGCAGGTCCCAGCCGATGTTGCTCACCACGGCCGTGCGCACACCCCGCCGGCGCAGCTCGCCGAGGACCTCGGCGGCGTCGGCGTACGGCCGCCAGGCGGCGGGCTCCATGTGCCGGGCGTAGAGCGCCTCGTAGAGGCTCTCCTCCGGCAGCGGGACCTCGCGGGCGAGACCCGTGTACGCGGCCCGGTGCCGCTCGGGGCCGAGATCGCGCTCGGCCCACACGTCCGCGAGGTGCGCCGGCACGCGGCTCGGGCGGGTGCCGCCGGGCTGCGCGCCCGCCTCCTCCAGCAGGGCCGTCAGACGTGCGACCTCGTCGTCGGCGGCCGCGACGCCGGCCCCGGCGAGGGCGGCACGCAGCCACGAGGCGGCGGGCTCGACCCGGAAGAGCGTGCCGGAGAAGTCGAAGAGAACCCCCCTGGCCCCCGTCACCGCACCCGCCCCCGGGGTTTGAGCGGCACCGGCGGCAGGGCGGGGGCGCCGGGCCGGTCGCCGTCGTAGCCGTGGACGTCGCCGAAGCGCGATCCCGCCGTCCACTCCTCCCGCGCCCGCGCGATCTCGTCGTTCGTCCGGGCGGCGAAGTTCCACCACATACCAGGCCTTTCGCGCCTTTGTACAGGTCAGAGACGTTCTGGGCCATTGGCGGTCAGCAAACCGTCAGCATCGGTCCAGAGGAGTCAGCATCACATGGCGGCCACGTCCTTGCCCCGGGTATGGGTAGGTTTTCAAGGAGTGTGAGCATCTTCGGTCGGGACTCGTTTGGGTGATGGCGGGTCGGAATCTCCTGTTCCGTAGTCACCGTGGGCAGATCGCGCAGGGCCGGATCCTTCTTCGCAGGAGAAGCTCATGACATCAATCGATCCCGACCGTCGTGCCACGCCCGTCACCCACGCCGACGGCACCCGGGCCGGAAGCGGCGCGGTCACCCTCACCCCGATCGCCGAGCAGGCATCCCCCCAGCTCCTGAGCATCGTCACTGGCCTGCTGGGCGGTCTCTCGGACCGCAATGCGAAGACCGACGTGACCCCGGTGCGCTGGGACCGTTGATCGCCACCTGGTGGCGTGCCGCCCGCACAGCGCGGGCGGCACGCCGTGATCCCCTGACCCGTGCGCAGGTCCTTGCCGGCCCGGCGGGTCTGGCCTCTGCCGCCACCGCGGCCACGACCGGCCCCGCCGAGGCCGTCAACGGCCACCAGGTCCTGGAGGATGTCCTCCGGCTGCCGGTCAGCACCTGGCGCTATCACTGGGACCCGCCGCATGTCCGGCACCTCGGCCCGATGGCGCAGGACTGGTACGCGGCCTTCGGGCTCGGCGACAACAACGTCACCATCTCCGCCACCGACACCAACGGCGTCGCCCTCGTCTGCATCCAGGCCCTCCACCGCCGCATCGAAGGCCTCACCGCGCAGGTCGATACGCTGCGGGAACAGGTCGCCCGCCTGGACCGGCCGTCCCCGGCCGAGGCGGCCGAGGGGCAGACAGGGCCGTAGAGACGGCCGATCCACCTGACCCTGCTCACTGTCATCCCGGCGCGAGGACCCGCTCCTCCGGGTTTCTCGCACCGGGAGCAGGGGTGGCCGTCGGCTTGGATGCGGGCGGCGCGTGCCGGGTCAGGCGGATCCGAGGAGCGAGCGTGCCGGGCCGCCGCGCAGCTTGGAGACGGCCTGGGCGGCCGTGCGACGCGTGGTCGCCACGATGGCGACTCCGAGGACGGATCCGACGATGGCCCCGACGAGGACGTCGTGCGGGTAATGAGCGCCGACGTAGACGCGTGATGCGGCCATCAAGATGGCGGCCGGCCAGGCGAGGGCGGCAAGGCGCCGGTTGACCAGGAGGAGACCGGCGGCCACGGCGAAGGCGACGGTGGTGTGGTTGCTCGGGAAGGCGTAGTCGTTGACGGGCGGGCAGGCTTCGATGAGGAAGTCGTGCGGCAGCGCGCGGCAGGGGCGTGCTTCCTGGAAGAGGGATTTGATGCCGTCGTTGACGAGGTAGGCGATGACGACGGCGACGGGGGTGACCAGCGCGGCGGCCATGATGCGCGCGTCGCGGGGGCGGGCGAGCCACCAGCCGGCCAGCAGGAGGAGGCCGAAGAGGGCGATGCCGTAGGTCGTGTAGAAGGACACCGCGCCGTTGAGCCAGTGCGTGTGGTGCGCGAAGTCGGTGACGTCGGTGTACAGGCCGCCGTCTATCGCGGATCCGTCGAGGCCGGGCGAGCCTGAAGCGGTCGTCATCGTCTGCGTGTTCCCATCGTGCGGAGGGTGCGCTCCCGCGCGGTTACGGTACGGGGGCATGCGTCGGCGTGCGGACACCCCGTGGAGTGACTACACGCCGGTAGACGATAACGGCAGTCCGGTGGTTCCGTGCGCCCGACCAGGCGGCGCCGATCAGCGAGCTGCTTCGCCCTGGGCGACTTCGACCCCGTGGTGGAAGTCGATCAGGCCCGTCGCCGAAGCGCCGACAGAGGTGATGGCGCAGGCGGCCAGGAGGAGGGCGCCCCATGGGGTGGTCCGGCTGTGGCGGGACTGGGGGCTTGCGAGGAGGGCGGCGACGCGGCGCGGGACGGGGCCGGTCGTCGCCGCCGGTGCGACCGCGGGCCGCTCGGTGGGGTGGGTGCCTGAGGCGAGGGCCGCGCGGGCGACGGCGCGGGCGGTCAGGCGTCGGTCACCGACAGCAGTGGCAGCGGCTTCGTCGGCCGCGCGCTCGACCGCGTACCGGATCGCGTCACCGACGGGGCGCAGGGCGGGGTGGCAGTGGGCGGCGACCTCGGCCGCGGCCAGGAAGTAATGGTGGTGACAGGTGTTGTGGGCGCGTTCGTGGGCGAAGAGGACCTCGCGTTCGGCCGCGTCGAGGCAGCGGATCATCGCGGTGGTGATCACGATGCGGCCGGGCCTGCCGGGCAGGGCGTAGGCGTCCGGGTGCGGTGAGTCGACGAGGCACAGATCCCCTGCCGTCGGGCGGCGGCCGGCCTCGGCGTGGGCGGCCCGTAGCCCCCTGATCTGGCGGACGGCCGTGCGGGTCAGCGCCCAGGCGCCGACGCCGAGCAGGCCGACCGCGGCCGTGGCCGACGGCACGGCGACGGCGTCCCACGGCGTGTACAGGGGGTGGACGAGCTCCCCGAGCGAGGTGAAGAAGGGTGGTTTCAGCAGGCCGGTCAGGACGAGGGCGCCCAGGGCGGTCAGCGAGCCGCCGGCCAGCGCGAGCGCGGTGAGCGTCAGCAGCCACACGGTGGGGACGGGGCGAGCCGCTGGACGGTGCGCTGTGCCAGTGGAGGCGCGAGGAAGGGGAGCGGCAGGGGGAGGAGCGGGAGGGCGGTCATCGCTCCTCCGGCTCCAGCAGGCCCCTCAGGAGGCGTTCGTCGTCGGGGCTGAGCCGGGCGACGAAGCGGGCCAGGACGGTTTCGCGGTCGGCGTCCCGTTCGAGTTCGCTGTGCATGCGCAGGGCCGTGAGGCCGGGAGCGTCCTGGACGGGAAGGTAGGAGTAGCCGCGGCCCTGTCGCCTGCGTCCGGCTATGCCCTTTTCGTGCAGGCGCGTCAAGGTCGTGGTCACGGTCGTGCGAGCCGGGTCGTGGGGAGGGTCGCCTGAACCTCGGCCGGGGTCAGGGGGCGCCGGCGGCCCACGGGATGGCCAGGACGCCGGCCTCGAGCTCGCCCGCCGACCGTCGTTCGTCCTTCGCGTTCGTCATGGGAACGTCCTTCACCCCGCCGTCGTCTACATACCAGTAGACCGTCTATATGCTTGTAGTCAGTCGGGGTGCCGTGCAGGCCGCCCGCTCCCTCATTGTGAAAGGGCACGCGACGATGTCCGCACCCCTGTTCGCGACGGCGTCCCCGCTCGCCGTCAACGTCCTGGACGCCCAGTCGCTTCTCGGAGCCTTCGGAGTGCTCGGGGTCGGCGTGGTGCTGTTCGCCGAGACGGGCCTGCCGGTCGTCGCGCTGATCGTCGGCGTGTCGTTGTCGCCGCTCCTGGCCGAGATCCTGCGCTCGCGCCGCGCCGCGGCCGGGCGGCGAAGCGGCGCGGGCGCGTGACCGGGCGCCGCACAGCGGCAGGCCTTGCGACCCTGGCCTGCTTCGCGCTCCTGGCCGCGATCGTCACCGCACGAAGCGGTGCTCCTCTGCCCGGGGACCGGGCCCTGCTCTACTGGGCCGTCGGTCACCGTCCGGCCACGGCGGTGAGCGCGATACGGACGCTGACCGATACCGGGACGGGCGCGGTCCCCTACGTCCTGGCGGCCTTGGCGGGTGTCATCGCCGGGCGCACGAAACGCCAGAAGGTGTACGTGGCCGCCGCGAGCCTGCTCTGCCTGGGCGTGGGGCAGCTCCTGCGGCGGGCGGTGCTGTACCTGATCGGTCGCCCACGCCCGCCGGCCGAGGAGTGGGCCACGCACGCGTCGGGGTGGTCGTTTCCGTCCGGCCACGCCACCACGGCGGCCCTCACGGCCGCACTGGTGATCACGGCAGTACTGCTGCGCTCGCCCCCCGGCCGCTTCCTCGCCGTCGCGCTCGTCGGCTGCTGGGGCGTCGCGGTCGGGCTGACGCGCGTCTACCTCGGGGTCCACTGGTTCAGCGACGTCATCGGCGCCTGGCTCTTCGCCCTCGCCTGGTACGCGGCGTGCGCCAGGGCGGCCGCCCGGTGGCTCCCCGCGCTCACCGCCCCCGCGCACAAGGACGATCCGGACCCGGGGAACGATGCGGCTCCCCGCCCGAACTCATAAAGGAGCCGGCGTGCACACCATCCTGGTCGTGGAGGACGACCATGCCCTGCGGGACGTGCTGCTACGCGGCCTGCGCGACGAGGGCTTCGCCACCGTGGCGGCCCAGGACGGTGCCGGCGCCCTGCGGCTGGCCGGTGACACCGTCGACGCTGTGGTCCTGGACGTCGGGCTGCCGGACGCGGACGGGCGCGACGTGTGCCAGGCGATGCGGGCCAACGGATTTGTCGACCCCGTCATCTTCCTGACCGCCCGCCACCGGCTGACGGACCGCCTCAGCGGGTTCTCCGCCGGCGGCGACGACTACCTGACCAAGCCGTTCCACCTTGCGGAACTGACCGCCCGGCTACGGGCCATGCTCAAGCGGGCAGGGCCGGCGGGCCCGGCCCCGGCCGGGGAGCTGACGCTCGACCCGGCGCGGTACACGGTGACCGTACGCGGCCGCGACATCGCCCTCACCCCTACGGAGTTCCGGCTCCTGGCCGCCCTGATGGCCTCTTGCGGGGACATCGTGTCAAGGCGCGGGCTGATCCGGGCGGGCTGGCCCGAGGGCGCCCATGTCAGCGAGAACACCCTCGACCAGTACCTGAGCCGGCTGCGGCGCAAGCTACGGCAGGCGGGCAGCGATCTGACGGTTCGTACCGCCAGGGGAGTCGGGCACCGGCTGGCATGAAGGCGATCCGGCGGGCCATGTGGCCTTGTACCTTGCGCGGCCGCCTCTCATTGGTGGCACTGGCGACGGCCACCCTGGTGATGGTGGTCCTCACCGTGGTGTTCAACGCTGTCGTCCGCGACCACCTGCAGCGGCAGGCCGACGACGAACTGCGCACCCGCGCCGAGGCCGTGGCCACGACCGTGGACACGAGAAGCGACCCGGTGCGGGTGCGCGAGACGGCGGACGACGCACTGCTCGACACGAACGTGTGGATCTATGCCGGCCCGCGGTTGCTCGAACGCCCAGTCTCGGCCCCGGCCGACGGCACCCTCACGACAGTGGCCGCCGGGCTCGCCGCGCGCGTGACCTCGCGGTGCACCACCTTCGAAGGCGACGGCCCTGTCCGCCTGTGCTCCCGGCCCGTCGGCGAGGTCCCTTCTCAAACCGCACCCGGCGCCGTCGTGGTCACCGCCCTGGACCTGGCCCCCTACCGGGCCTCGGCGGCCACCATGCTCCTCGCCTCCCTCGCCCTGGGTACGACGGTCCTCGCCTGCACCTACGTCCTCACCCGCCTCGCGGTCGGACGGGCCCTGCACCCGGTGCAGGTCATGACCGGCCAGGCCACCCGGTGGAGCGCCGCCGCCTCCGACGAACGCTTCGGCGCCACCGCCCGCCCCGCCGAGCTCGCGCAGCTGGGCGCCTCCCTGGACGGACTGCTGGACCGCATCCGCGCCGTGCTGCGACACGAACAACTGCTCACCGGGGAGCTGTCGCACGAACTGCGCACCCCGCTCACGCGCATCACCACCGAGCTGGACTGGTGGCGCGCCCGGCCGCGGTCGGCCGAGGAGACCCGGGCCATGCACGCCAGACTCACGGACGCCGCCCAGTGCATGCGGACGATCTGCGACACCCTGCTCGACGACGCACGGGACAGCACCCGGGCCGTCCCCGGCACCGCGAGCGTCCTGCCCGTCCTGCGGTATCTCACGGCCGGAGCCCCTGCCCACGGCACAGCCACGGTGACGGTCAGCTGCCCGGAGACGCTGACGGCGGGGGTTCCCGCCGCGTTGCTGGAACGGATCGTCAGCCCCCTCCTCGACAACGCGCTGCGCTACGCCCGCTCCCGTGTCCTCATCAGTGCCCGGCAACACCCCGACGGCAGCGTGCGCATCAAAGTCGTCGACGACGGCCCGGGCGTCCCGGACTCCTTCACCGGCGGGCTGTTCCAGCCGGGCCGGCGCGCCGACCCCGGCGACGGACACGGTGGAGCGGGCCTCGGGCTGCCCCTCGCGCGACGCCTTGCCCGCTCCGCCGACGGCGACGTGCGTCATGACGCCCAGCACACGCCGGGCGCCGCCTTCGTGATCAGCCTTCCCGCGGCGTGAGGTGATCCCGCTCGGTCACGTCCCGGCGCGTCACCGTCAAGAACACCACCAGGCCGGCGATGACCGCCAGGAACAGCCCGCTGGTGGCCACCGTGCCCAGCCCCAGGCCACCGTCGGCGGCCGGCTGGGACAGGTAGTCGCCGACCGAGGCACCGAGCGGGCGGGTCAGGACGTACGCGATCCAAAAGCTCCACACCGCGTCCAGGCCCAAGGCGAAGTGCGCCACCGCGACAGCCGCGATCGCCGAGGCGAACAGAGCGGCCGAGAGCCAGTAACCCAGATCCATGCGCTCCGCTACCAGGTCACCGGCCGCGGTGCCCAAGGCGAAGGTGAACAACACCGCCAACCAGTAGAAGCCCTCCCGCCGAACGCTGTCGACATGGTGGATGGACAAGGTCCGCTCACTGCGGTACCACACGGCGAACACCCCGACGAGCGCGACGGCGAACGCCCCGGTGCTGACCTGGAGCGGCACGCCCAGGTTGTCGGTCAGGTTGTCGGTGATCAGCGTGCCGACGACGCTGACGAGGGCCACGACGAGCCAGTAGAGCCCGGGACGGTAGGCCCGGGCCCGGAACTGCGCCGCCAGCGCCGCCGCCAGCAGCGCGCTCATCAGCAACGACACACCGGTCAGGCCCAGGCCGAGCCTGCCGTTGAGCAGGTCGGCGGCGGTTTCGCCGACCGTCGTGCACAACACCTTGATCACCCAGAAGTACAGGGTGACCTCGGGGACCTTGTTCCAGGGCAGACGACGGCCGACGGCCGTGGCCTGGACATCGGCCGCTTCCCGCGCCTCGGCGGCTTCGGAGATCTCAGGGGTCATGGCGCAGACGATGCCACCGCCAACCTGAACGCATCCTGACCACGTTCCCGCATCCTCCGCTCCAAGCCACCCCCGAGCCGGAACATCATGGCCATGAGCCACGACAGCCTCCAGCCGCCCGCCCGCTCCCCAGCGGCCCGCCTGACGGCGTGGCTGCGCCGCCGGCTGGGATGGGCCGTCACCGCCACCTATCTCACCGCCGTCGCCCTGCCCGGGCCCGGACTGTGGCTCCGCCACACCCGCACCGTGCCCCTGCCCCTGCCGACCGGACACCTCCCCCTGAGCGTCCCCTCTGCACTGCTGGCCCTGGTGCTGTTCTCAGCCGGCCTCCAAGTACCACTCCGCGACCTGGGCCGACTACTGCGGAGGCCCCTGGCCCTCCTCGCCGGCCTCGTCCTCCACCTGGTCACCCCACTGCTGGTCATCCCCGCCGTCGCGATCGCCCTGCGCACCTCGCCCGACAGCGACGGCGGCAGCGGACTCATCACCGCCATGATCACGATCGTCGCGATGCCCGTGGCGGCCGGCGCCACTGTCTGGACCGGCAAAGGCAACGCCGACCAGCCCGTCATGGTCGGGCTCGTCCTCGCCTCCACCCTGCTCAGTCCCTTCACGATCCCACTGACCCTGACCGCCCTGTCCCCCCTGCTCGGCGGCGACTACGCGGGAACACTGGACCGCGCGGCCCACACCTTCGGCCCCGGATTCGCACTCACCTCCGTCCTCCTGCCCTGCGGCGCCGGCATCCTGTGCAGGCTGTTCCTCCCCAGCCGTCCACTACGACCGCTGCTGCGCGCGACACCCCTGGCGGCGCTATGGGGATCCCTGCTCCTGACGTACGTCAACGCCAGTGGCGCACTCGGCTCCTTCTTCCACCAGCCCCGCCCCCTCCTGCTCATCGCAGCACTGACCGTGGCGTCGGCAGTATGTGCGCTCTCCTTCACCCTGGGCCGCATCACCGCCCGCCTGCTGCGCCTGGAACCGTCCACCGGGTCGTCCCTCACCCTCGCCTGCGGGATGAACAACAGCAGCGCGAGCGCCGTCCTCATCACCACCACATTGCCCGACAAGCCCTACCTCCTCCTGCCTGTGCTCGCCTACGGCCTGCTGCAAAAGCTCGCCGCCGGCCGAGTCGTCCGCGAACGCGCCCCCGGTTGACGCCATGCGCATCGGTACGCGGCCGTGCTCTCGGCCACGCCCGCCTGATCACCGACACGCGGGACGGAGGGGCGGGGGCCGGGGCCACCGGTGCGGCAATGGCGACATCCCCGACGGCCCCGGCGGGCACGCCGAGAACGGCCCGCTCGGCTACGGGGGTGCCGGTCACCACGTGCCGCCGCCACGGCCGCGAGTGCCCGGCGGCCGGGCGCCTGACGGCCGTTTCTTGTTAACCGTGCGCTAACCGTGCGCAGTGCGGGCGCTGGGCGTCGGGTCCCTAGCGTGATGGATGAAGGCGGAAAAGCAGGGGCGGCGGAGCTGCCGCCCGTACCGCTGTGGAGGTGCCGATCATGCGTCGTCCGCTCGCCGCCGTCGCGGCCGGTCTGGTACTCGTCGCCGGGGCCGGAGCCGCAGCCTGCTCCTCGTCCTCGCCCTCTCATCCGTCCGGGACCACGGCGCCGTCCACTTCGACGCCTGCTCCCTCCGATTCGAATCCGCCCGGTGACATCCCGGACACGCAGGTGTTCGTGCCCTGGTCGCCTCCTGGCGGTGGCTTCACGGTGAAGGTGCCGGAGGGATGGTCGCGTACGACCCAGGGGTCGGCGACAGTGTTCACCGACAAGTTCAACAGCGTGCGCGTCGAACGCATCCACGCCGTGACGGCCTCGACGGTGAACTCCGTGAAGGCCACCGCCATTCCCGCGATCAGCGCCGCGAGTACACGCTTCAGCCTGGTCAAGGTGACCACCGTGCAGCGCGCCGGCGGCAGGGCGGTGATGGCCGAGTACCACGCGGACTCCCCGCCGGATCAGGTGACCGGTAAGCGCGTCGCGCTGGACGTGCAGCGGTACGTCTTCTACAAGGCGGGCAAGGGCGAGGCCGTGCTGACGCTGTCCGGTGCCGTGGGTGCGGACAACGTCGACCCGTGGCGGGTCGTCACCGACTCCTTCCGGTGGTCGTGATGGCTGCGCCGGTGCTCAGCGCCTACTCGATGTACCGGTTCTTCCGGGCCGGGGAGGAGGAGACATTCGCGCTCCAGGGCGTCGGGCTGGAGGTCGAGCGCGGCGAGACGGTGGCGGTGACCGGGCCGTCCGGTTCGGGCAAGACCACGCTGCTGAACTGCCTCGCGGGCCTTGACGAGCCGGACGGCGGCACGGTGCATGTCGCGGGAGAGCGGATCAGTCATCGGACCGAGCGCGAACGGAGCGCTGTCCGGGCACGGCACATCGGGGTGCTGTTCCAGTCGGGCAATTTGCTGGACCACCTCACAGTGCGGGACAACATCGCCCTCGTGCAGCGGCTGGCGCCCGGGTCGGCCCGTACCCGTGTACCGCCGCAGGAGCTTCTTGAGCGGGTGGGCATCGCGCAGCGCGCGGGTTCTCTGCCGGGCCGGCTGTCCGGAGGGGAGGCTGCCCGGGCCGGCCTGGCCGTCGCCCTGGCGAACGCGCCCGACCTGCTGCTCGCCGACGAGCCGACCGGCGAGGTGGACGGGGAGACCGAGCGGCGGCTGCTGGCCCTGCTGGGCGAGCGTGCCGCCGCCGGGGCCGCGGTGGTCGTGGTCACCCACAGCCGCGCCGTGGCGGGAGCCGCCGACCGGGTGCTGCGACTGCGGGACGGGAGGTGGGCGTGATGAAACGGCGCGCGGACGCCATGTGCCTCACGGGGAGGAAGGACACCACCGGCGCACCCCTGGTCCGCTGCGAGAACGCGGCGCGTACGTATGGCAGCGGGCCGGGCGCGGTCGTCGCGGTGCACGGGCTGACCTGCTCGGTACCGCCCGGCGCCCGCATCTGTGTGGTCGGTCCGTCCGGCTCGGGCAAGTCGACTCTCCTGCACTTGATGGCCGGTCTGGACCGCCCCACCGCAGGCCGGGTGAGCCACCCGGGTCTCGACCGCGAAGGCACGGACGGACTCGCCCGGCGCATCGGAGTCGTCTTCCAGGGCCCGAGTCTGCTGCCACCGCTCACCGCCGCCGAGAACGTCGTACTGCCGCTGCGGATCGACGGCGTGGGAGAGGACGAGGCCGCATCCCGGGCGCGGGCCGCGCTGGAGAGCCTGGGGCTTCAGTCGCTGGCGGGTCGGATGCCGGACGAGCTGTCGGCCGGGCAGGCCCAGCGTGTCGCCGTCGCCAGGGTGCTGGCGCGGCGGCCCTGCCTGGTGCTGGCCGACGAGCCGACCGGGCAGCTGGACCGTGCGACCGGCTGCCAGGTGCTGAGGGTGCTGCTGGACGCGGCCGAGGAGCTGGGCGCGGCGGTGCTGGTGACCACCCATGACCCACGCGTCGCCCGCGAGCTGGAGACCCGCTGGTACATGGCCGATGGGCGGCTGGTCCAGCCGGAGACGGGCTCGGGGACGGGGCCGGGGCCGTCGACCGAGCGGAGCCCGCGATGAACAGCGCGGCGGACAGCGGCGTGGCACGTCGGCGTCCACGCCCGGGCGGGGCGGCCGACGGTGCCCGGCGGCCGGCGCCCCGGCGGGGCCGAGAAGGAGAATGGCCATGATCAGGATCTGGCTGGCCGGTCTGCTGCGGCGGCGTGGCGGACGGCTTCTCGCGGTGGCGGCCGGGGTGGCCACGGCGGTGGCGCTGCTGGCGGCGCTCGGCGGCTTCCTCGGCGCCACGCGGGCGACGATGACCGCGCAGTCCGTGCGCGGCGTCACTGTGGACTGGCAGGTGCAGGTGGCGAGCGGCGCCGACGCCCGGTCGGTGCTGACCACCGTGCGGAACGCCCCCGGGACGCGGGTGGCGCTGCCGGTCGGATACGCCGGCACCAGCGGTCTTTCCGCCACCGCCCAAGGCACCGCCCAGACCACCGGACCAGGCATGGTGCTGGGTGTGCCGGCCGGTTACCGCTCGGCGTTCCCGGGAGCGATCCGGGTGCTGGCCGGGCACGGGAACGGGGTGCTGCTGGCCCAGCAGACCGCCGCCAACCTGCACGCGGCCCCTGGGGACACGGTGGCCGTCGGACGGGCCGGGCTGCCGCCGCTCAAGGTCCGTGTGGACGGTGTGGTGGACCTTCCGCACGCCGACTCGCTTTTCCAGACGGTCGGCGCGCCGCCGCAGTCGCAGCCGACGGCCCCGCCGGACAATGTGGTGCTGCTGCCCGAGGGCCGCTGGCGCGCGGCCTTCGACCCGCTCGCCAAGGTACGCCCCGACCTCGTCCACGACCAGATCCACGTACGGCGCAGCCACGTTCTGCCGCACGACCCGGCCGCCGCCTACACGGCGGTGACGGGCAGCGCGCACAACACCGAGGTGCGCCTCGCCGGAGCAGGTCAGGTGGGCGACAACCTGGGTGCGGTACTGGATTCGGCCCGCTCGGACGCCCTTTACGCGCAAATGCTCTTCCTGTTCCTCGGGGTGCCCGGTGCGCTGCTGGCCGGGTCGCTCACCGCCGCGGTCGCCGGAGCGGGGGTGGCCCGACGGCGCAGGGAACAGGCCCTGCTGCGCGCCCGGGGTGCCACGGCGGGGCGGCTGCTGGGGCTGGCGGCCGTGGAGGCCGTGGTCGTGGCCACAGTGGGCGGGGCGGCCGGGCTGGGGGTCGCGGCGCTGCTGGGCCGTACGGCCTTCGGCACGGCCGGATCCTTCAATACCGGCTGGGCGCTGGCAGCGCTCGCCGTGGGCGCGGTCATCGCAGGCGCGGCCGTGCTGCTGCCCGCCCGCCGCGACCTCAAGACATCCACAGTCGTGGCCGGACGGACAGCGGTGGAGCACCGCCGGGTGCCGCGTGCCACGTGGTGGGCCCTGGCCGTCGGGCTGCTGGCCGTGTCGCTGCTGGTGTTCCGGATCACCAGCCGTACGAACTACGCCCTCGTCCTCGCCCCCGAAGGCACGCCCACCCTGTCGGTGGACTACTGGGCGTTCGCCGGACCGGCCCTGCTGTGGACGGGCGGGGCGCTGCTGACCTGGCTGCTGATGGACCTGGTGCTGCGGCGCGGCCGGCCGGTACTGGCGCGGCTGCTGCGGCCGGCGGCCGGACCCCTGTCCGGTACGGTCGCGGCGAGTCTGTCGCGGCAGCGGGGCACGGTCCTGCGGGCCGTGGTGCTGCTCGCACTGGCGACCGCGTTCGCTGCCTCGACCGCGGTGTTCAACTCCACCTACCGCCAGCAGGCCCAGGCCGATGCGGTGCTCACCAACGGCGCCGACGTCACCGTCACCGAGTCCCCCAGTGCCACCGCGGGTGCCTCCGACGCGGCACGGGTGGCGGCACTGCCCGGAGTACGGCGCGTGGAACCGCTCCAGCACCGCTTCGCCTACGTCGGCCCCGACCTCCAGGACCTGTACGGGGTCCGGCCCTCCACCATCGTGGACACAGGACGCCTTCAGAACGCGTACTTCTCCGGAGGAACCGCCCGGCAGCTGATGGACCGCCTCAACCAGCAGCAAGACGGCCTGCTGGTCAGCGCCGAGACCGCCAACGACTTCCAGCTCCACCCCGGCGACCGGATCCAGCTGCGCCTGCAGGACGGCCGCACCCACCAGCTGCGACCCGTCGCCTTCCACTTCGCAGGCGTCGTCAAGGAGTTCCCCACCGCCCCCAAGGACAGCTTCCTGGTGGCCAACGCCTCCTACGTGGCCCGCGCGACGGGTATCAGCGCGGTCGGCACGCTGCTGGTCGACACCGGCGGCACCGGCCAGCAGGCCGTGGCCCGGCACGTCCGGGCAGAGCTCGGCCCCGCCGCGCACGTCACCGACCTGCCGTCGGCCCGCATGGTGACCGGATCCAGCCTCACCGCCGTGGACCTGGGCGGGCTCACCCGCGTCGAGCTCGCCTTCGCCCTGGTCATCGGAGCGGCGGCGGGCGGCCTGGTGCTCGCCCTCGGCCTGACCGAGCGGCGGCGCACCCTGGCGCTGGCCTCCGTGCTGGGAGCCAGGGGACGGCAGCTGTCCGGCTTCGTGTGGAGCGAAGCCGCCCTGGTCGCCCTGGCGGGCGCGGCCGGCGGCATCGTGCTGGGCTGGGCCCTGTCCCAGATGCTGGTCAAGGTCCTGTCCAGGGTCTTCGACCCGCCCCCGGCGTCCCTCGCCGTACCGTGGGGCTACCTCGGCGCACTGGCCGCGGCCACCGCGGCTGCACTGGCCGCGGCCGCGTGGACAGCAGTACGCCACGCCCGGCGGCCACCTCTGACCGAGCTACGCGAACTGTGAGCGGGAAGCCCGCCGCCCGCCGCAGCGCGTCGCGGCGGGCGGTTCGTTCAGCGGACAACGCGGTGCGTCACTGTCCTGGCTCCTCGTAACGGCTGGCGATGAGCCAGGTGAAACGCGGGTGCGGCGATCGTCCGGAGAGCATCAGGCGCCCGCCCTCGGCCTCCGCCAGGGAGCGGGCGAGTGCGAGCCCGATCCCGTGGCCCGTGCCACCGTTCCGGCGCCTGGCGAACACGTCCTGGTCCTCGGGCAGGGCGGGGCCCTCGTCCTCGATGTCCACGGCGAGTACTCCGGCCGCGTCCCTCGCGGTGACGGTCACCGCGCCGCTGCCATGGACAACGGCGTTGGCCAGCAGGACATCCAGGACCTGCCGCCCGGCGCGCGCTGAGCCGACCGCCTCGGGCAGGTCCTCCTCGGCAATGACCAGCAGGGGCCGCCCGGCAGCGGCCAGTTCGCCGTGCCAGCGCCGTTCGGCCTCGGCGAGCAGCTCGCCGATGTCCAGCGACGCCCGCTCCGGCACATCCCGGGCCAGGGCCAGGAGGTCGCCCAGCGTGGTCTCCATGTGGGTCAAGGACGCCAGGGCGGTACGCATCGCGTCGTGCGGGTCCGTCGGCGCGGTCGCGGACAGCGCACCCTCCAGTTCCAGCCGCACCCGGGTCAGCGCGGTACGCAGCTGGTGCGAGGCGTCCGAGCTGAAGGCCCGCTCACGTCGCAGTAGCCGGTCGATATGTCCGGCGGCGCTGCCCAGCGCGTCGGCGACCTCGTCGGCCTCCGGTAGTCCGCTGGGGGCGGCGCGGGCCGTCAGGTCACCGCCCTCCAGCCGTGCGGCCGTCGCCGCCAGCGCCTCCAGAGGGCCGGCGAGGCGCCTGCTGGACCGCACCGACAGCGCGACGCCCACCCCGACCGCGACCGCCGCCAGCCCCAGCATGCCGGTCCAGGTGAGAGCCGCCCGGCGCAGTGGGCCATCGGCCGGGGAAGCGGCCCGCACCACCGCCCGTACCCGCTCCCCGGAGCCCACCGGGACCGCCGCCACCAGCTGGTCACCCAGCCGGCGCGACGCGGCCGAACCCGCGAGAGCCTCACGCACCGGACCGTCACCGCGCACGGGCCCTGCCCCGATGACCAGGCGCCCCGTGTCGTCGTACACACCGAGCCGGGTACCGGACTCGGTGGGCGGCAGTTCCATCGGGTCCCGCGTGTCGTGTACGTCCGCCGGGACGCTCACGGCCACCTGATCGGCCAGCTGCTGAAGCTCGCGCACCTCGTCCTGCCGGTACAGCCGCAGCACCACCACGGCCAGCGGCACGGAGAACAGCACCACCGCGCACACCACCGCCACCACAGTGGCCCGGAGGATGCGGCGGCGCACGGTCACCGCCCCCCGGGCGGTTCGAGGCGGTACCCGACGTGCCGCAAGGTGGTGATCCGCACCTGGTCACCGAGCTTGCGGCGCAGCGCCGCCACATGGACGTCGAGAGTCTTGGTGGGACCGAACCAGTTCTCGTCCCACACGTCGCTCATCAGATCCTCCCGGCTCACCGCCTGCCCCGCGGAGGCGGCCAGCCGGGCCAGCAAGTCGAATTCCTTGGGCCGCAGAGCCACCTCCCGCGTCGGCGTGAAGCAGCGCCGGGCCGCGCGGTCGATGAGCAGCGTGCCGTGGCGGATCCGCGCGGCGCCGCCGTTCCCTCCCGGTGACGCACGCCGCAGATGCGCCGCGATGCGTGCCTGGAGCTCGGCGAGCCGGAACGGCTTGGTCAGGTAGTCGTCCGCGCCCGATTCCAGGGCCTGGATCACGTCCATCTCGCCGGTGCGGGCGGTCAGCACCACCAGCACGGCATCGGGCAGACGTTCCCGCAACTGTCGGCACAGCTCGAACCCGTCGGCATCCGGCAGCCCCAGATCGAGCAGCACCAGCTCGGCGGGGCCCCGGGCGGCCCTGGCCAGCGCCGCCGCACCGTCGGGACACCACTCGCTGTCGTGGCCCAGGGCCCGCAGCGTCGCGGCGAGCCTGTCTCCGATGGTCTCGTCGTCCTCGACGATCACGATGCGTGCCACAGCCTCACGCTAACCGCAGCGAGAGGGCAGCATCCCGACGGCAGCTCGTGTGTTTCACGGGGGTCGGCCAGTTCCGGCAGCTTGTGGACATCGTGCACCGCTTCCAGCGCACACACCGTGGTGGCGGTCATCAGCACGCGGCCGCCCTCAGCCGCCCCGGGTGGCTTGCGCGGGGGCGGGGCCAGCAGGTGACGCATCACCACCGCCGTCCTACGGGACGCCACGCACTGGGACGAAGTCGTCGCCATGCTCGGCCACGAACACCTGCGCCGTCACGGACTGCGCCACACGGGCCTGACCTGGATGGCCGACGCCGGCAGCGGAGGGTGGCGTGGTTGCTGGGGAAGGACCAATCGCCGGGGGCGGGGCAGGCTTCCAGCGTGATCACGTGCAGCGACTGGCAGGGGCGGGCTTCGCGGACCAGCAGTTTGAGCAGGCTGCTGATGGCGAAGGCGCCAACCGTGATCACGGGCATGGCCAGAGCCTGCGCCGCCTGCTCGGGGTGGCGGTTTCGGGCCTGCCACCAGCCCAGCAGCATGAGGATGGCGAACAGGGCCAGGCCGTAGGCGGAGTAGTCGTCGATGAGGCGGTTGATCCAGGCCGGTGCCTGTTGTGCGGAGTGGACCACGCCGAGGTAGGTCGGACCGTCGATGCCGGCTCCATCGAAGATCCCGTTCGCCTGAGCGGCTGGTTCCGCTGTCATGCCATGCATCAGGCGCTTTTCTTCCGGTGCGCTCGCCGGGAGCGCAGAAGCTCGAACGCGACCGGGACGAGTGAGATGACGACGATGAGGGCGATGATCGGCAGGAGGTAGTGGTCGATATTGGGGATGGAGGCGCCGAGGGTGTATCCGGCCAGGACCAGGCCGATCGTCCACACCAGGCCGCCCAGGATCTGCCAGAGGGTGAAGGCGCGTACCGGGACGTCGAGGATGCCCGCGAGCGGGTTCAGCACGGTCCGTACGATCGGCAGGAACCGGGCCAGCACGATCGCCTTCGCGTACCCGTACTTCTGGAGGATCTCCGCCGCGCGGGCGGCGCCGTCACTGATCTTGCGGGACTTCGTACGGGCCAGGAACGCCGGGCCTGCCCGCCGGCCGAGCAAGTAGCCGGTCTGGGCGCCGGCAAGGGCGCCCACCGCCGCGGCGAGCAGCACCCAGGGCAGTGACAGGCGCCCGGGGGAGGCTGCCGAGCCGGCGCACAGCAGTCCGGCGGTGAACAGCAGCGAGTCACCGGGCAGGAAGAACCCGATGAGCAGGCCGGTCTCGGCGAACAGGATCACTGCGATCCCGATCGTCCCGAACGCCGCGAGCAGGGACTGCGCGTCGAGCGGGTTCACCGCGAAGTGCACCGGCGGTGGTGCAGCGAGCTGCGTGAGGATCATCGGCGCGGGAATCCCTTTCGATAGGGGGCTCACCGCCGCAGGCACGACAGAGTGCCGGGCGGCATCGGAGGCGCACGGACCACATACCCTGTGTCTACAGGACGGTAGTCCGTCTACTTCACTGTAGACGATCTCGGTGGGAGGATGGTTCGATGGCGCAGACCGACGGTGAGCGCAGGCCTGCGGGCGAGCTGGAGTCCAGTGTTCTGGCGGCGTTGTGGGCGGCGGGCAGACCGCAGTCGGCGGCCGAGGTCAGGGCGGCGATACCGCAGCCACTGGCCCGCACTACGGTGGCGACCCTGCTGGCACGCCTTCACGAGAAGGGGACGGTCGGCCGCCGCCCGGGCGGCCGGGGGTTCGTCTACTTCCCGGTGGAGGACTCCCACGGCCTGACCGCGCGCCGGATGCACCGCGAGCTGGACCAGGACGACGACCGGGGCATCGTGCTGGCCCGGTTCGTGGACGGACTCAGCCCCGAGGACGAGGCGGAGCTCAGGCGCCTGCTGGAGGGAGGCGGTCAGTGATCGCCCTGCTGCTCCTCCCCCTCGTACTGCCGTGGATGCTGCCACCCCTCGCGCGGCGGGCGGTCGAGCGGGTGCGGCCCGAGATCGCGCTGTGGACGGTGACCACCGCCACTGCCGCGCTGGCGGTCGGGGTTGTGGCGTGCCTGGGGGCCCTGCTCCTTCCGCTCGCCCTGGCGATTCCCCCGCTCGCCGCTCTCGCGGAGCTGATCCAACCGCTCCAGGCCGGGCCACGACTCGCGGTCCTCGGGGTCTCCGTGCTGGCTGCCGGACTCCTGGCGGTCACCGTCGTCACGGTGGTGCGGCACACCACGTCGGAGGCGAGGCGCCTGCGCGCCGCACACAGAGAGGTCTCCGGCCTTCCGCACGCCGGGGGCCTGTGCGTCCTGGAGGATCCCCGGCCGGACGCCTACGCCTTGCCACCCAGTCTGCGCCGCCCGGGCCGGATCGTGGTGACCACCGGCATGCTGCGCTCCCTGGACCCGCGCGAGCGCGAGGCCCTTCTCGCCCACGAGCGCGCCCACCTTGCCGGGCACCACCACGTCTTCCTCGCCGCAGCCCAGCTCGCCGGCTGGTGTCACCCGGCGCTGGCCGCCGTCGCCCCCCATGTGTCATTGGCCGCCGAACGCGCCGCGGACGAACGTGCGGCCCGGGCCGTGGATGATCGAACACTCACCGCACAAGCGGTGGGGCGCGCGGCACTGGCCGCCACCCGCGGACGCGAGCGGGGGCCGTCGGTGCTTGCCGCCCGCGCCGTCACCGGACCCGTCCCCGCCCGGGTCAAGGCCCTGCTCACCCAGGCACCCGCCCGCCGCCTCGCCCCCGCACTGCTGGCCATAGCCCTGCTGTGTACCGCGGCAGGCACCTCTTCCGTGGCAGGAACCGTCTTGCTGCACCGCGGCGTCGAGATCGCCCAGGGCGAGCAGCCTTCCGACTGACCCCACCCCGCGCCCCGCGCGGTAGCTACGCACCCCCTCCCACGTAATGGAGTTAGGGCAGCCTTCCTTTAGTGTCTACAGTTGAGTAGACTCCGCAGCGCCGGGCACCCCTGCCCGGCGCTTTCGTCTCTCTGCCCCTATGAAACGAGGCGTCCATGCCCGTCAGACCCCGTCACCTTCTGGTCGGCGCCAGCACCGTCATAGCGGCGGTCGTATCGCTGTCGGGATGCTCACAGAAGGCCACGGGCGGCGACGGCTCGATCAAGGTGACGGCCTCGGACTCCAAATGCGAAGTGTCCCGGGCCGAGTTCCCGGCCGGGCACCTCACCCTGGACGTGGATAACACCGGCTCCAAGGTCACCGAGGTGTACGTGCTGTTCCCGGACGGCCGGATCGCGGCGGAGCGCGAGAACATCGGCCCGGGCACGAAGGCTTCGATCACCGCCGAGATCAAGGCCGGTGACTACGAGATCGCCTGCAAGCCCGGCATGAAGGGCGACGGCATCCACCGGAAGGTCACCGCCACCGGTAAGAACACGGCTGCTGAGCGCAGCCCGGAGATCGACGCGGCGGTCGCCGGATACCGGTCCTACGTCCTCACTCAGGCCGAAGAGACGCTGCCGAAGGCGAAGGCGTTCGCCGACGCGGTCAAGGCGGGCGACATCGAGACGGCGAAGAAGCTCTACGCTCCCTCCAGGATCGGGTGGGAGCGCACCGAGCCGGTCGCCGAGTCCTTCGGCGACATCGACCCCAAGGTCGACATCCGGGAGGACGGCCTGGAGGCCGGCCAGGACCCGGAGAAGGACTGGACCGGCTGGCACCGCCTGGAGAAGGCGCTCTGGCAGGACAAGAAGATCGACGACCAGGAGAAGCGGCTCGCCGACCGGCTCGTGGCGGACCTCAACGACTGGGTGAAGAGGGTCGGCACCGCCGAGATCACCCCCACCTCGATGGCCAACGGAGCCAAGGAACTGCTCGACGAGGTCGCCCGCAACAAGATCACCGGCGAAGAGGACCGCTACTCCCACACCGACCTCGTGGACTTCAAGGGCAACCTCGAGGGCGCCCAGAAGTCCTACGAACTCCTCAAGCCCGTCGCCGCCAAGAACAACCCGGGGCTCACCCGGGAACTGGACGGCCAGTTCACCGCTCTGACCGGGCTGCTGGACAAGTACCGCATCGGTGCCGCCGGATACGAGTACACCTCCTACGACAAGGTCACCGAGCCGCAGCGCAAGGAGCTCTCGGACGGCGTGAACGCGCTGGCCGAACCGCTGTCCAAGCTCGCCGCCGCCGTCGTCAAGTAGCCCGGAAGGACAACTCCACCCCATGTTCGGCAACTTCCTGATCGGACTGCGCGAGGGCCTGGAGGCCAGCCTCGTCGTCTGCATCCTCGTCGCCTACCTCGTCAAGACCGGCAACCGCCGCCAGCTGCCACCCCTGTGGGCCGGTGTCGGAATCGCCGTCACCCTCAGCCTCGCATTCGGCGCGCTGCTGCAGTTCGGTTCCTCCACCCTCACCTTCCAGGCCAAGGAAGCCCTCGGCGGCACCCTTTCCATCCTGTCCGTCGGCCTGGTCACCTGGATGGTGTTCTGGATGCGGCGCACCGCCCGCCACCTCAAGAGCGAACTCCAGGACAAACTCGACGCCGCCCTCGCAGTCGGCACCGGCGCCCTCGTGGTGACCTCCTTCTTCGCCGTAGGCCGCGAAGGCCTGGAGACCTCCCTGTTCATCTGGACCGCCGCCCAGGCCACCGGCGACGGCATCCGCCCCCTCATCGGAGCCCTCCTGGGACTCGCCACCTCCGTGGTCCTCGGCTGGCTCTTCTACAAGGGCGCCCTGCGCATCAACCTGGCCAGGTTCTTCCGCTGGACCGGCGCCATGCTCGTCGTCGTCGCGGCCGGCGTCCTCGCCTACGGCATCCACGATCTCCAGGAGGCCGACCTTCTCCCCGGCCTGCACGACCTCGCCTTCGACATCAGCACCACCATCCCCCCGGACTCCTGGTACGGCACCCTCCTCAAGGGCGTCTTCAACTTCCAGCCCGACCCCACCGTCCTGCAGGTGATCGTCTGGGCGCTCTACCTGACCCCGGTCATGGGCTTCTTCCTGGCCCCCGAACGCCCCCGGCCCGCACCGAATACCCAGACGGCGGCCGGGGCACCGGCCGAGTAGCGGCTGCGCCGCGGACCGGTCCCGGTCGCACCGCCCGCGGGCGGGCCGGTTCTGCACTCCGGGGCGGACACGACGCCCGAACCGGAGCGCAGGCCCATCACGCCGGGGCCGGCGTCACCAGGAAATCGACCGCCACCCCGCAGCGAACGCCGACCCTACGGTGACCCCATGCGCGCATCCTCTGCCACCCTTCTCCCGGTCAACGCGACCCTCGGAACGGCAAACCCGCACCACGTCGGCAGGGACGCCGGCTACTGGCCTCCCTCCGATCACACGCCCCGGCACCCACCGACCACCGGCGCGGAGACTGACCGGCCGCCCGGATCACGCCCCGTCCACACCCTCCAATGCCCAAGGGCACCACGGCGGCCGGCATCACGCACACGCCGGATGCCGGACGACTGCGGATCGGGTCCTCGTCAGGTCATCGCCACGAGCGAGGCGGTGGGCCCGCTGTCGGTGATGCGTCCGGCGTCGAGAAGGTGGACGGTGTCGGTGTAGCGGGCGATGAGGTGGTGTTCGTGGGAGACGACGACCAGCGTCATGCCGTGCCGTTCGCGTAGGGCCGTGAGGAGACTCATGATGGCGGTGGCGGTGTCCGGGTCGAGGGCGGAGGTGACCTCGTCGCAGAGCAGGACGTCGGGGCCTGCGGCGAGCGCGCGGGCGATGGAGACGCGCTGGCGCTGACCACCGGAGAGCTCGGCGGGGTAGCGGCGGGCGAAGTCGGCAGGCAGTCCGACGTCGGCGAGGAGTCCGGTGACCCGGTCGGCCAGGTCCGCCTTCGCGGTGGCCTGGTGAAGCCTGAGGGGCCGGGCGAGGGTGGCGCCGACGGTCCGGGCGGGGTTGAGGGTGCCGAGCGGGTTCTGCGGGACCAGCTGGATGCGGCGCTGCCGGTCCCGGCCGCGTTTGCGGGCCAGGGCGGGCAGCACCTGATCGTCGAGGGTGAGGGTGCCGGCGTCCGGCCGCTGCAGTCCGGCGAGAACGCGGAGCAGGGTTGTCTTACCGGATCCGGAGGGGCCGACGATGCCGGTGGCGCTGCCCGGTGCGGCCGCGAAGTCCACTCCGTCCAGGGCCAGGCGGGCGCGTCCGTGCCGGGTGAATCCCACCGTGAGGCCGTGGGCGGTCAGCCCGTTCCCCGCCATGCCGTCGGGGTGGGAAACGGTGTCCTCCGGACGCGCCGGGAGCGTGGCAGGCCGTGGCGCCGGCCGGCAGGCCGTGGCGAGGTCGACGACGTCGTCGGCGCAGCGGTCGACGAGTTCGGGGTCGTGGCAGGCGAGGACGATCGCGAGGTCGCGAGTGGTGGCGAGGTGGCGCAGGAGGCCGGCGATCTCGTCGCGCAGTGCGGTGTCGAGTCCTGCGGTGGGTTCGTCCAGCAGGAGGATGCCGGGGCGGCGGGCGAGGGCTCGGGCGAGTGCCACTCTGCGCTGCTGCCCGCCGGAGAGGGCGCCTGGCCGGCGGTCGGGCAGCCCGTCGTCGACGGGCAGGCGGCACTCGGCGAGCAGGTCCCGCACCGCCTGCGGGGAGGGGTCCACGGCGGTCTCGGCTACGAGGCGACGGACGCGCATCCGGGGGTTGAGGGCGGAGCCGGGGTCCTGGCCGACATGGGCGACCTGGTGGCGGCGCAGGTGCCGCAGGCGGTCCGGGGCGAGAGCGAGGACGTCGTGGCCGAGGACCTCGACAGTTCCTGACGAGACGTGGGCACCGGCGGGCAGGTCACCGATGACGGCGCGCAGCAGGGTGGACTTGCCGGAGCCGGAGGGGCCGGTGAGGGCGGTGACGCGGCCGCGCCGGAGGGTGAGGCCGGCGCCGGACAGCAGCACCGGCCCGTCGGGTATCCGTATCTCCAGGCCGGTGACGCTGACCACGGTCTGGTTGTCGGTCATGGCCGCAGGGGGTTCCTCTGCTCGACGGGGCGGGGGTACGGACGCCTGCTGCCGGCGGGTGGGAGTCACCGGCCCACCGCCGATGTCCGGCGCGCGGAGGGCACGAGCGCGTCGGCGGCGAGGTTGACGCTGACGGCCAGGAGGCCGATGGCGAGGCTGGGTGCGACGACGGCCCAGGGGTTGAGGAGGGCGCCGGGGGCGTTCTCGCGGATCATCAGGGCCCAGTCGGCGGCGGGTGGCTGGGGGCCGAGCTGGAGGAAGCCGGCCATGGAGATGACATAGACGGCGGCGACGAAGCGCAGGCCGAACAGGGCCAGGACCGTGGCGCGCAGGTTGGGCAGGATCTCGCGCAGCGCCAGGTGCCACAGCCGTTCGCCGCTCGCGGTGGCGGCTTCGACGAAGCCGGACGCGGCGAGGGGCGCGGCCGCGCCGGCGATGACGCGGACCGCGTAGGGCACTCCGAGGACGGTGGCGGCGGCCATGACGGCGAGGCGTCCGCCGCCGGGCCAGGCCAGGGCGATCAGCATCATGCCCAGCACGGGCGGCAGCAGGATGGCGACGTCGGCGCTGCGCTCGACGAGTCGGCCCAGGGTGGGGGTGAGGACGGCGAAGCAGCCCAGCACGGCGGCCAGGGCGGTGACGAGCACGGCGACGACGAGCGCGCTGCCGATGAGGGCGCTGCCGCCGTGCAGCATCCGGCTCAGCACGTCCCGGCCGAGCTGGTCGCCGCCCAGAAGCGCGTCCTTGCCGGGCGGGGAGTAGGGGGCTGTGACGGGAGTGCCGATGGGGTGCGGGGCGAACAGCGGTCCGGCCAGGGCGAGCAGCGTCAGCAGGAGCCCGGGCGCCACCGGGAGGAGCACGCGAGCGAAAGGGCGCCGGGAGCGGATCGGGACGGATGCGGGGGCGCTCATGGACGGGCTCCCAAAGTGCGGGCACGGATGAGGTCGGCGCCCAGCAGGACGAGGCTGATGACGGCTCCGGTGCAGGCGACGACCCCGGCGATGACGGGGGTGTCGCGGTCGGCGACGGCTCCGGCCAGGACGGTGCCGAGGCCGGGGTAGTTGAAGAGGGTCTCCACGACGACCGCCCCGCCCAGCAGCATCCCGGTGGACGTCGCGGCCCCCGTGGCGATCGCGGGCCACGCGCCGGGCAGGGCGTGGCGCAGCAGCACGCGCCGGGGGGACAGCCCGTCCAGCCGGGCGGCCGTCACGTGCGGGGCCCCGGCCTGGTCGGCCAACGCACCGCGGACGATACGGGCGTTCCAGCCGATCTGAGGTACGGCGAGGGCCAGGACCGGCATGACGAGCATGGTCCAGGAGGCGGGCGAGCCGTCGGGGGCGGTGAGGGTGACGGCGGGCAGGAGGCCGGTCCACAGCGACAGGACCAGCAGCAGGCCGATGGAGACGACGAACTCCGGCAGGGCCAACGCGATGCCGGAGGCGAAGCCGACGATCCGGTCCACCGCCCCGCCGGGGCGCAGCGCCGCCCAGCAGCCCAGGGCGAGCGCCGCGGCGAGGGTCACGGCGAAGGCGGTGGCGCCGAGCAGGAGCGTGTTGGGGAAGGGGGCGGAGAGCAGATCGGTGACGCGCTCACCGCGCGCGGAGGTGCCCAGGTCACCGGTGGGCAATGCGGTCATCCAGTCCCCGAACCGCTCCCACACGGGCCGGTCCAGGCCGAGCAAGTGGCGCCGGGCCGCGGTGTCGGCCGCACTCTCGCCGCGCTCGGAGGTGGCCGAGGCCGCGTCGCCGGGCAGCAGCTCGATCGCGGCGAACACGACGGCGAGCAGCACGGCCAGCATCAGGGCACGTTTGGCGAGCACCACGCCGGCACGGCCGACCGCCCGGAGGGAACGGCGCAGGGCCGAGGGCGCCGCAGGTGCTGCGGCGGCCTCGGCCCCTTCTATCGCTGCCTCGCTCAACGCGCGAGCCAGACGTTCTCGAGCTGGACCCGCCCGTAGCCGGGGAGCTTGGGCAGGTTGCGGACCTTGGGCCCGGCCAGGTCGATGCCGTCGGCCATGCCCCAGAGCAGGTAACCGGACTTGTCGTACTCGATCTGCTGGAGCTCGCGCAGGGACGTGGCGCGCTCCTTCTTGTCGGCGGTGCCGATGACCTTGCGGTATGTGTCGTCGAAGTCCTTCTCGGACCAGCCGGCCTCGTTCTGCCCGGCGCCGGTGACCATGGTCTTGGAGGCGAAGAACACCACGGAGTCGTTGGTGCCCCAGTAGGTGGTGTAGAACTCGCCCTTGAGCCAGGTCTTGTCGTAGAAGGCGCCGGACTCCTGCTTGACGACCTCGACCTTGATGCCGGCCTCGCGGGCCTGGTGGGCGAACAGGGTCGCGGACTCGGCCAGGCCGGGGATGTCCTCGGTGGTGATGAGCTCGTAGGTCTTCGAGAAGTCGAAGTTCGCCTCTTCGAGGAGCTTCTTGGCCTTGGCGAGGTCCCGCTTGCGCTGGGGGATGTCCTTGGCGTAGGCGGGGTCGCCGGTGCCCAGGATGTCGTTGGCGACGGTTCCGTAGCCGGAGAGGACCTGCTTGACCATGGCCTCGCGGTCGACGACGAGCTTCATGGCCTCGCGGACCCGGACGTCGGCGAAGGGCCCGTCGGCAGTGCGCATGACGATGGGCATCGCCATGTCGTTGGGGCGGCGGACAACCTGGATGTCCTTGCGCGAGGCGGCGGTGCGGGCGGCGACGGCGCCGGCGTTGGAGGCGACGTCGATCTGGCCGCCCAGAAGGGCGTTGGCCATGGCCTGGGGGCTCTCGAACATGGTCACCTCGATGGCGTCGAGGTGGACCTGCCCGCCGTGCCACTTGTCGTTGCGCAGCAGACGGGCGTTGCCGCCGCGGAACCAGTCGAGCTTGAACGGGCCCGTGCCGGGAGCCTTGACGATGTCCTTGTCGGCGGTGTCCTTCTTGAGAACGAACGTGGACAGGCGGGTGAGCAGGGGCAGTTCGGCGTTGGCGTAGTCGGAGACCAGGACCACGGTGTCCTTGCCGTCGGCGGTGATGTTCTCCGCCTTGATGCCCGGCAGCCGGGCAGCACCCGCGGGGGTGTTGCGCAGCCGGCGCAGCGACCACACCACGTCATCGGCGGTGACCGGTGAACCGTCGTGGAATGTGGCGCCCTTGGCGATCGTGAACCGCCAGGTCTTCAGGTCGTCGGACGCCTTCCAGCCGGAGGCCAGGCGCCCGACGGTGTTGTCCTTCAGGCCCGGTGCGGTGAGCGTGTCGTAGACGAGGGCGATGATGAGGTAGTCGCTCTCGTTGCCCTGGTTCCCGTGCGGGTCGCGGGTGGTGGCTGAGGACCGGCCGAGCGCGCCGATACGGAGGGTGCCGCCCTTGCGGGGGGCGCCGCCGGCGGAGTCCGCCGGTGAGGAGGAAGCGTCCTTGCCGCCCCCACAAGCGGCGAGCAGCACGGCCGCGCCTATGCCCCCGCCGGCCCCCAGCGCCTGGCGCCTTGTCCAATTCACGTCGTCCTCGTTCCGCTGCGACCATCGGCTACTTAGGCTTGCCTACCCTAACTCGGTCATGATCGCAAGGGTGAGTGGGTCTTGAAGCGAAAGGCGAATCACCCTCAACTTCCGTTTCTCGTCCGCCAATCGGTCAAAATCGGGTGAAGCGGACTATTTTTTAGTAAGGTTTGCCTTACCTAATTTCAGTGGTACTTTCCTCGGCAGCCGCTGACGCCAACCGCCGGTTCCCGCCATCTGCCATTCCCCCCACAGGCCGCATTCCTGTGTACCGCCCCGCCTTGCGGCCGCCCCGAGGCATGCCCGGAACCCGCTCCTCCGCCCCACCGCACGGAAACGGATGACTTCGCCATGAGTACGGGAACCGCCCCCGTCCGCCTGCTCGACGCCGCCTCGGCCGCCGAGCTCCACCGGGCCGCCGGACAGATCCTCGCCGCATCCGGCACCTCCGCCACGTCCCCCGAACTCCTCGGACGGGTCGCCCAGTCGGCGGCCGCCCTCAGCGAAACGGTCCGGCAGCACCTGCGGCCCGTCGACACCGATGACGGCCTGTTCGTGCTGCGCGGCCTGACCGTCGACGACGCCGACATAGGCCCCACGCCCGGAAGCTGGGCCACCGCCGGGGACAGCGGCGCCGTCCACGACATCGTGATGCTGCTGCTCGCCACCGCCATGGGCACCCCCATCGCCTGGGAGGGCCAGCAGAACGGGCGGTTCGTCCACAACATCGTCCCTGCCCCGGGCCACGAGCAGGAGCAGACCGGCGCCAGCAGCTCCGTCCTCCTCAGCCCGCACACCGAGGACGCCTTCCACCCCGGCCGCGCCCACCTGCTGATGCTCGGATGCATGCGCAACCACGACAACATCGCCACCACCGCCGCGAGCATCCGCAAGGTGCGGCTGGACGAGGCCGACATCGCCGTCCTCTCGCGCCCCGAACTGCCCATCCTCCCCGACGACGCCTACGCGGAGGCGCAGGGCTTCGACGGGAGCCCGCCGGACGTTCCCGTCCTGTGGCACTCCGCGGACGGCCTCACCCTGCGCTTCGACCCCGCCTACACCCCGCTGGAGAACGCCACCCCCGCCTACCGGGCCGCGTACGAGCGATTGGAAGCCGAACTCGCCCGCGTCTCGGTCGCGGTGAGCCTGTGCCCCGGCGAGGTCCTCGTCGTCGACAACGACCTCGTCGTGCACGGCCGCGTCCCCTTCACGGCCCGCTACGACGGCACCGACCGCTGGCTCAAGCGCGCCTCGGTGCGCGTCCCCGGGCGCGCCACCCGCCCGCCGGCCGAGGCCGCCGAGCACGGCTACGGCCAGGCCGCCCTCGAGGCGTACGCCGCCTGATCACCGACCAGCAGACGAGGAGCCAACCATGACCAGCCCCACCACGGGCCCCTGCATACCCGCCGACGACACAACCCTGCGCCTGCTGTCGACCAGCGACCTCGCGGGCATCGACATCTCCCTCGCCGACGTCGTCGACACGGTGGAGGGGGCCTACCGCACCCTGGCCGCGGGCCTCTCGGACAACCCGCGCAAGCTCACCGTGAAGCCGTCCGACGGCCACTCCGTCTCGTACGCCATGCTCGGCCGTGACGGCTCCCGCGACGTCGTCGCCGTCAAGACCTCGTACAAGCACGGCCTGCACAAGGGCCGCGAGGAGCAGCACTACTACACCGCCCTCACGCTTTACGACGACGTCACCGGCCTGCCCGTGGCGATGATGGACTGCGGTCGCATCGGCTCCCTGCGCACCCCGGCCGTCTCCGCGCTCCTCGCCCGCGAGCTCGCCGCCCCGGGGGCGCGCGGCGCGCTGGTCATCGGCACCGGCACCCAAGGACGGCTGGCCCTGCCGTTCCTGCTCACCACACTGCCCGACCTGGACCGTCTGATGCTCTTCGGCACTCACGCGGAGGGCATCGAGGCGGTCCGGGCGCAGCTGCGCGCCCACTTCCCCGACCGGGACGTCGAGGTCGTCACCGACGCACGGGCCGCCGCGGCCGAGGCCGACATCGTCGTGGCCACGGCGGGCGCCCACACCCCTGCGGCGATCGAGGCCGACGACCTGAAGCCCGGCGCGCTGTCGATCCTGGTCGGCCACGGCCTGGCCCCCTCCGCCCTCCACCGCGCCGACCGCGTCGTGGCCACCAGCGAGGCCCAGATGAAGGTCACCGGCACCGACATGGCCGACGCCGACGGCAACTTCCCCGCCGTCGACGCCGAGTTCCCCCCGGTCCTCGCCGGCACGGCGACCGGCCGCACCACGCCGGACCAGCGGATCTTCGCCTACAACAGCGGACTGGTCGTCACCGACATCGCCCTCGGCCACCGCTTCGCCCAGCTCGCCATCGAGCAGGGCCTGGGGACGCAGGTGCCGCTGTGGCGGTGAACGGCATACCCCAGGCGCTCCCCACGCTCCCCACGCTCCCCGCGCACCCGGACCCCGAGACCGACGCGGTCCTCGACAGCGGCCTCCTCCACGAACTGGCCCACGCCTTCGGCGGCCCCTTCCACTTCCTCCTCCCGCACCGCTTCGACGCCAACCTCACCGCGTTCCGGACGGCGCTGGACGAGGCCGGGGTCGACGGACGCGTGTACTACGCGAAGAAGGCCAACAAGGCCGCCGCGTGGATCGAACGCTGCGCGGCTACCGGCGCCGGAGTGGACGTCGCGAGCCTCGGCGAACTCCGCGAGGCCCTCGCCCACGGAGTACGCGGCGAGAACATCGTGGTGACCGGCCCGGCCAAGAACGAGGAACTGCTGCGGATCGCCGTCCTCCAGGGCGCCCTGACCGCCGTCGACTCCCTCGACGAGCTGGACCGGATCATCGCGCTGGCGCGCACCGGCGCGGTCCGCCCCGCCCGGCTGCTGCTGCGCCGGCTCCCCCCGGCGCAGCCCCACAGCCGCTTCGGCCTGGACGAGGCCGAGCTCGAAGAGGCCCTGACGAGGTGCGTACGGGCGGGCGACGCCGTCCGGATGGAAGGCTTCAGCTTCCATCTGTCCGGCTACGCCGTCCAGCCCCGCGCCGACCTCGCCGGACAGCTCGTCGACCTCTGCCTCAAGGCCCGCGTCCTGGGGCTCCAGGCCGACCGGATCAGCATCGGCGGCGGCTTCGCCGTCGACTACGCGGCCGCCGACGACTGGCACGCCTTCCTCGCGACGCAGCAACCCGGGCACTACCACGCCCGCAAGACCTTCTCGGCCGACGGCTTCTACCCGTACCACTCGCCGGTCGCCGGGGCCGGCGCCCTCCGCGCCGTACTGGCCGCCGTTCCGGCGGCCGGCCGGGACAGCCTCGGCGCCAGACTTCGGGAGACCGGCACCATCTTGCTGATGGAGCCCGGCCGCGCACTGCTCGACCGGGCCGGCGCCTCCGTCTTCCGCGTCCAGGGAGTCAAGGACCGCGACGACTACGCCATTCTCACCGTCGACGGCACGAGCCTGAGCCTGTCCGAGCAGTGGTTCAACAGCGAATACCTCCCCGACCCCGTCCTGGTCACCCCGGCCGGGCGGGCCGTCGGCACCGGCGTCCACCCCGCGTGCGTGGGCGGTGCGACCTGCTTGGAGTCGGACATGCTCACCTGGCGCAAGATCCCCTTCCCGGCCCGTCCCTCGGCCGGCGACCTGCTGGTCTACCCCAACACGGCGGGATACCAGATGGATTCGAACGAGTCGCCGTTCCACGACCTGCCGCTGCCGCCCAAGGTCGTCCTGGAAACCACCGAAGGGCGGCCGCGCTGGCGCCTGGACCGCCGCCCCGCCTGCTGAAACCCTCCGTCCCACCTGTCACAGGAGCTCCCCCCCATGAACGAGGCACTGACGCGCCCCGCCGTGGTCTCCCGCATATCCGACCTCATCGGATACACCCCGCTGTTCGAGCTGTGCCGCTCCGAGAACGGCAGCCGCCTCCTCCTGAAGCTGGAGATGTACAATCCCACCGGCACCGCCAAGATCCGCATGGCCCGCGCCATGGTCGACGCCGCCGAAGCCGCGGGCGAGCTGCGCCCCGGCGGCCGGATCATCGAGTCCACCTCGGGCAACACCGGACTGGGCCTGTCGGTGATCGCCGCCGAGCGCGGTTACACCTTCACCGCCGTCGTCGACAACCACGCCTGCTCCGACAAACTGCGCGGCATGAAGGCGCTCGGCACCGAGCTCATCTATGTCGTCGACGACGGTACCGAGGAGCTCGCCACCGCGGCCCGCGAGGAACTCGCCGAGGACATGGCCCGCGGCCAGGACAACACCATCTTCACCGAACAGCACAACAACCCCGCCAACGGCGTCGGCTACTTCCCCGTCGCCCACGAGCTCCACCAGGCCCTCGACGGACGGATAGACATCTTGATCGGCGCCGTCGGCACCGGTGGCGCCCTGTGCGGCACCACCCGCGAGCTGCGCAAGCTCGTCCCCGGCCTGAAGACCGTCGGCGTCGAGCCCAAGGGCTCCGTGGCCTTCGGCGGCCCCGCCCACGACTACTACCAGTCCGGCACCGGTACCCCCGAGGGCGCCGGGATCGGTGCCCTGGTCGACTTCGACCTGATCGACGAAGGGGTCAAGGTCGGCGATGTGGAAGCGTTCGCCACCTGCCGGGCCGTCGCCCGCACCGGCCTGCTCATCGGCGGATCCGCCGGCGGCGTCGTCCACGAGGCCCTGACCCGCCTGCCCTCGCTGCCGCCGGGCACGACTATGGTCGCCCTCGTCAACGACGGCGGGGAAAAGTACATGGACACCGTCTTCAACGACGACTGGATGAACGACCGGAACCTCATCGACCCCGCCACGGAGCGCGAGATCGACGAAACCCTCACCAAGCTCCGCGAGAACTGATGCCCTCCATGCAACCGACCGCTCTCCTCCGCGACGGCCGCGCGCTGGCCGTCCTCGCCGTCCCCCTCGTCCTCACCCAGCTCGCCCAGGTGGCCCTGACCACCACCGACACGGTGATGATGGGCCTCCTCGGGACCCGGGACCTGGCGGCGGGCGGCCTGGCCATCGTCATCTTCAACCAGCTCCGCACCATGGGCGTCGGCCTCGTCACCTCCGTGGGCAACCGGATCGCCGCCGTCGCCGCCCACGCGGAGACAGCGGAAGGCGACTCTGCGGAGAGCGACGAGGGGGTTCGAAAGATCGTCCGCGCGAGCATGGCGGTGGCCACCCTCGCCGGACTGGCCGGGGCGATCCTCATGCTCCTCATCGGCCAGGCCCTCACCCTGCTCGGCCAGGACGACGCCGTCGCCGACCGCGCGCAGACGATGCTGCTGGCACTGGCCCCCGGCCTGCTGCCGTGCCTGTGGTTCCAGGCGATCCGTCAGTTCACCGTCGGCATGCGCCGCCCACAGGCCCTGCTGCAGATCACCATCGCCTCGGTCGCGGTCAACGCCGGACTCAACTGGCTGCTGATCCACGGCACCTGGGGCCTGCCCGAACTGGGCCTGCCGGGCATCGGCGTGGCCACCTCCACGGTCTACCTGCTCTCCTTCCTCGCCCTGTACGCCTCGGCGAAGAGGGATTCCGTCCTCGCCCCGCTGCTCAGCCTCAACGCGCTGCGGGCCGACCGCGCCACCGTGCGCGAGCTCATCGGGCTCGGCATTCCCATCGCCGCGACCTACGGGTCGGAGGCCGGCTTCTTCTCGGTCACCGCCCTGATGGCCGGCTCCTTCGGCAGCGCCGCCCTGGCCGCCCACACCGCCGTCAACCAGCTCGTCTACATCGTCTTCCAGGTCGCCGTCGGCCTCTCCCACGCCGCCTCCATCAACGTCAGCCGCGAACTCGCCCTCGGCCGCGTCGACGCCGCTCAGCGCATCAAGAACACCGCGCTCGCCTGCGCCGCCGTCGTCATGGCCGCCGTCGCCGTCGTCTACCTCACCCTGCCCCACCTGGTGCTGCGCCCGTTCCTCGACGCGGGTACCGCGGGCGACGACAAGGCCGTCTCCATCGCGACCCAACTGCTGCTCGTCATCGCCGTGCTGCAGTTCTTCGACTGCGCCCAGAACATCGGCGTCGGCCTCCTGCGCGGCCTCGACGACACCAAGAGCGGATTCCGCATCACCCTCATCGGCTACTGGGCCGTCGGCCTCCCCGCCGCCTGGCTCCTCGGCTACGCCGCGGGCCTCGACACCCTCGGCATCTGGCTCGGCCTCCTCACCGGCCTCGCCACCACCGCGGTCCTCCTCCTGCGCCGCTACAACACCGCACTCCATGCCCGCGCACCCCACCCGGCAGCAGTCGCCTGACCGGGGCCCGCGAAGACGAGCGCCATGCCCCCTCCCGGCCGCGGGCACCATGCCTGCAGGACCGCGGCAGCATGTTCGGGCATGGCGCCGGCGGCATGAGGCCAGGCAAAGATCTGCCAGGCTATGGACCTGGACCTTCACCTGCTGTCAGCTGCGCTTCCGGGGTCGGTTGAACGGTCTGCCCCAGGAATGTTCGCCCAGCTCAGCGTGCCCTTCCTCGCGGTTTGAGCGCTACCGGAGGCAGTTCGGGAGCGGACAGCCGGGTCCCTTCGTAGCCGTGCACCTCGCCGAAGCGGGAGCCGGTCATCCACTCCGAACGGGCCTGTGCGATCTCCTCGTGGGCACGACCGACGAAGTTCCACCACATGACGATCCGCTCCTCGAACGGCTCCCCGCCCAGCAGCAGGAACGAACTGTCCACGTCCGCCCGCAGCGGCAGCTCCGACCGCCCGCACCCCAGATACAGCATCGAGCCGGGCGCGAGCCGCACCCCGTCCACCTCGGCCTCTCCGGACATGGTGAGCGCGGCGTACTCGAAGTCCGGCCGCAGCGGCAGACGCGCCGACGCGCCCGCGGCCAGGACGACGTCCGCGCCGACGATGGGCGTGAACGCGGTGGCGGGGGAGGCGGCCCCGTCCAGCTCGCCCATGATGACCGTGGCGGTCAGCCCCCCGCCGGTCACCTCCGGCAGCGCGGCGTGATGCTCCCACGCCGGCGCCGTGTGCCGGTGCGCGTCCGGCAGCGCCACCCACAGCTGCGCGCCGTGCAGCACGGCCGCGTGCTCCCGCGGCGACTCCTCGGAGTGGCTGATGGCCCGCCCCGACGTCATCAGCCCCAACTGTCCCGGTCGCAACGTCTGCTCACTGCCGAGGCTGTCCCGGTGCAGCACCTCGCCGTCCTGCAGCCAGCTGACCGTCTGCAGCCCCATGTGAGGATGCGGCGGCACCTGCATCCCGGGCGCCCGCGCCACGTCGTCCGGCCCGTAATGATCGATGAAACACCACGCCCCGACCATGCGCCGCCCGAGCGTGGGCAGCAACCGCCGCACCATCGTGCTCTCCCCGAGCCGTACTTCCTTGCCCGCCGACAACTCCCGCACGGGCCCCGCGCCCACCCCGCCGCGCCCACCGCACTCGGTGGGCGCCGGGTGAAGATCAAGATTGCTCATGGGGCAACTCTGCCACCCGGGGCTCGCGAGGGAGGTCAACTTCCGGGGAAGGACTGAACACCCTTCCGGCATCCGCGTATCCAGTCGTCCGGATACCCGGTCCCGGCCTCCTCGGCCCGCTTCTCGCACCCGCCCCACACCGTCTCCCGGACGGCCGCACCCTTGCCGTGCTTCTCGAGCACCTCCTGGCCGGCCGCGAAGCCCTCCGCGAACGCCGACCGGGCCGTCCCCTCGCCCGGGTCCTCCTCGTCGTCCGCCGTTCCGCCGCCTCCCGCGCACGCGGCGAGAACGACGAGGCAGACGAGGGCGGACGCGGCCGACGACGCCTTGATCGTCCACCGAGAGGGCGAGGGCTTCGATGCCATGCGCCGTACGGTACGCGAACGCCCCCGCCGGCCGGAGCCGGCGGGGACGTGGGGCCCGGAGATCTGAACGGCTGAGGTGACGTTGGTGCTCTACCACCTGAGCTACGCCGACCCGAAGTCGGCGACGGGATTCGAACCCGCGACCTCCCCATTGGCAACGGAAGTAACCCCTGCCTGCGCACCCAGGCGAAGATCACCCCAACCGCCGCCGACGGCCCGGTCACGTCATTTGCGCGGTGCCCCACCCGCCGCCGGGCAGTGGGCAACCGCACGAGGCTGGTACGCCTCGATCGCATCCGGAACGGTTCCCCCGCATGCCTGCGGGGGAACGGTGCCCGCCCCCGCCGCGAGCCGGTCCGGGGGCGGACCCATGTGATGGGATCAGCGCATGACCACGCCTGTGCTCTACCTGCTGGGGACCGCTGCACCTCCGGTCCTGGACATTGGCGACGTAATCCGCAGGGCCCACTCGGATGGATGGGATGTCTGCCTCGGTTTGACTCCAACCGCCGCGGAATGGCTTGAGGACCGTCTGCCCGCACTGGAGTCACTGACCGGACGCCCCATCCGATCGCGCCACCGTCGGCCCACGGAGGTCGACGTGTGGCCCGCTGCCGACGTCGCATTGGTGGCGCCGGCCACCTTCAATACGGTCAATCACTGGGCTCTCGGGCTGACCAGCCATTTCGTCCCGGCCTTCGCCGCAGAGGCCATCGGCAAGGGCATCCCTCTGGTGACGATGCCGTGCGTGAACCAGGCGCTCGCCCAGCATCCGCAGTTCGAGCGCTCTCTGGCGACCCTGCGAGATGCCGGCGTCACCGTGCTGCGCGGTGCCCCCGACGTCGACTGGGACGCCGCTCTCTCCGAAGCGGGAAGGCGGATCGACTGACAGGCAGCTGCGCCCCCACACGATCAGGCAGCAGCCGTGAGCGCACGTCCTTCGGACGTGCCACTGCACTCGGCGCCCTCCTTCGACTGCCTTCCAGAAACCGTCGCAACGCCCTGCTCTGGGCCTTCGGGGCACGGTGGGGCGTGGAACGGCTACGCGATCTCTTAGCCAACCCGCCGGGCGAGACTTGCATGCCAGCGGCAGCGCCGGCTCTCCCGCTTGTGGTTGTCCGCGGCGCAAGGAGCTGGGCTCCCGCTGGCGCAAGCTCACCCCGGGCGCCCAGGCGGTCGCCGTACTCGCCGTGCTCCGCCACGACCAGCTCCTTTCCGACATGGCCGGTGGCAACGCCGTCGCCGCTTCCACTGTGCGTCGCTGGGTGAAGGAAGCGATCGAGCTCCTGACTGTGCGGACCCCGCGTCTGGACCGGGCGCTGAGGAAGATCGCCCGCAGCGGCGGAGTCGTGGTCTTGCTGGACGGCACCCTCATCCGCACTCGCCGTCGCACCGGGGCGGACAGCCGGAAGAACTTCTCCGACGAGCACAAAGCCCATGGCTTGCTGTTTCTCGCGCTGACCGACGAGAAGGGCAATCTGATCTGGCTCTCCGCGGCCAGGCCCGGCCGCACCAGCGAGATCACCGCCGCCCGCCACAATAAGATCACTGGCCATCTGCGCGAGGCCGGACTCGGAGCCCTGGCCGACCTCGGCTTCATCGGCCTGGACGACGCTCCCGACTACCCGGTGATCATCACCGGCCGAAAGGCCACCCGCAACCACCGCCTCACCGACTCCGAGAAGGAAGCGAACCGCCTGCTCAACCGCGAACGCGCCGCCGTCGAGCACGGCTTCGCGAACCTGAAGTCCTGGCGCTTCCTCACCAAGATCCGCATGAACGCCCGGCACGCACCGACTACAGCTTCCGCTACGTCCAACTGGGCACTCCGGACAGGCACCGTCGCCTGTCCAGCCTGGCGGCGGGCGAGGACATCGACTTCTTCTGCCTCACCGACGTGGACACACCCCCCGTCCGCCCGACCGTCAGCCCAGGCAGCCCTCCACACCCTCCGGGAACGCAAGTACCCGTTCCCGAGCCGCCTCGAGGCAACACTGAACCAGCAGACCACGATCGGCCCCCGCCTGGCTGCGGAGCGGACGACGAGTTGACCGCTTGGAGTGCCTCCGCCATGCGGCACCAGCGGCCTCCGCGTCGCCCTTCTTGTTAAAGTGACAGGAACCGAAGTACCGTAAGTGACATGCAAGTTGACGTGTGGTCGCCAACGCCCGTGCTGTTGACGGTCGATCTCGTGATCCTGACGCTGCGTGAGGGGCGACTGTGTGTCCTGCTCGTGGAGCGGGGCGAAGATCCTTTTCGGGGCATGCTGGCTTTGCCTGGCGGATTCCTCAATCACGCCGGTGAGGAGATTCTGGACGCCGCCCACCGTGAGTTGAGCGAGGAAACCGCTCTGGTTGCCGAGTGGGTGCATCTTGAACAGTTGGCCATCTACGGGGACGCGGGCCGTGATCCACGGGGACGAGTCGTTTCCGTGGCCCACTTGGCGATCGCGCCGGGACTCCCCGAACCGGTCGCGGGAACGGATGCCATGGATGCTGGGTGGGTTCCCGCGGAAGCCGTCCTGTCCGGTGAGGTGGAACTGGCCTTCGATCACCGACGGATCGTGACGGACGGAATCGAACGCGCGCGTACCAAGCTCGAATTCTCGGCGCTGGCCACGGCATTCTGTGGAGAACTCTTCACCATAGCCGAGTTGCAGCAGGTGTACGAGGCGGTTTGGGGCACCGAACTCGACACCCGTAATTTCTACCGGAAAGTCCAGGCCGTAAAGGGATTCATCATCCCCGCCGGCTCGGGACGTAGGGTCACGGGAGGACGGCCCGCGCGACTGTACCGGGCCGGACCGAAGACGGTGTTGTTCCCACCACTGATCCGGCCTGTGCCGTCCACGACGGAAGAGGACACGAAAGGGGAACGGGAATAGATGTCGAAAGACCTAGTGGTGATTCTCACCGCCCTCAATCTCGAGTACCAGGCCGTGCGCCGGAAACTGGCTGGTCCACAGGTGCACCGTCATGAGCGTGGGACGCGGTTCGAGGTGGGAACCGTGCAGGGCACTTCATGTCGTGTCGCGCTCGGTCTGACGAACAAAGGGAATCATTCCGCCGCGGTGATCGCTGAGCGCGCGATACAGGAGTTTTCGCCGGTGGCCGTGTTGTTCGTCGGCGTCGCCGGTGCCCTGTGGGACACGGCCAGGCTGGGCGACGTGGTGATGGCGACACATGTGTACGCCTACCACGGCGGGACCAGCGAGGACGACGGGCTCAAGGCCCGTCCCCGGGTGTGGGAGGCGGCGCACGGTATCAGCCAGCTCGGCTCGCATCTGGCTCGCGTGAACGACTGGGCAGACGACACGCCCGGTCATGGGCGCGCGCCACAGGTGCGCTTCGGTGCGATCGCCGCCGGCGAGGTCGTGCAGAACTCGAAGATCTCGGCTGAGGCGCGGTGGATCCGGCAGCACTACAACGACGCGCTCGCTATCGAGATGGAGGCCGCCGGTGTGGCGCAGGCCGGTCATCTCAACGGGGCACCGGTGGCCATCATCCGGGGAATCAGCGACCGAGCGGACGGTACGAAGAGCAGCGCGAAGGACCGTAACTGGCAACCACGGGCCGCGGCGAACGCGGCGGCATTCGCCACACGGCTGGCCGTGGAACTGGTGGGAGAACAGGAACAGATCGCAATGTCCCAGGCAGACAGGGCCCATACGGCCGACAGACTCAAAGAGCACGTCAGCAACACCGCCCATAACAGCACCGTTGGCATCATGGCCGGCTCAGTCAAGGAGAGCAGCGTCTACTTGAACGCGGACCCGAAGGTGACCAGTCCGGCGGACCTGGTTGCGGAACTGGACGGTTTCCGTGAGCACCTGAAGCGTCACCACGCCGAGGGCGCCCTCGACGACGACATCCACCGAGAGGCACTGGCCGAGCTGGGCTTTGCCCGCCGGGCGGCAAGGGAGAACACTCCCGAATCGTCCAAGAGGGCGACCATGGCACTCAAGAGGTTACGTGGTCTGATCGCAGAGTTTCCCGATCTGGTGGCCAGGCTGGCACCACTGGTTGTTGCGGCGGGTGACTTGTCATGAACGACGGCAGCAGTGTCACGCACAATTCGGCCGCATACGACTCCACCGTCGGAATCCAGGCCGAGACCGTACACAACTCCAACGTTTACTTCGTCCATCCGGATGCATCGCCTCAGGAAAAGTACAAGGTCGGTGTGCGGTTCCTGGAGGATGGTATCCCCAGCCGTGCTCGCGACATGATCAGTGACGCGATCGCTCACGGACACGACAACGCGGAGGTCCGTTTCCACTGGGTGCTTGCCATGCTCAGTGCACGTGCTTACCACGACCTCAGTACCGAAGAACTCCAGCGGCTGCACCATGCCTCCGGGCTCGTACGGACCTACGCCGAGGGAGAGTGGAAAGACGCTCTGCGCGTCGCTTTCGAACTGCTGGCGATGGTCAGCACCGCGGACGGCGAAACAGGACGCGTACTGGAGCGGTTGCGAGCCCTGTCGCCTCGCCAGCGTGACGCGATCCTCCACCACCTCGACCTCGTACTCACCGGAGGGCTGAAGGACAGCCTGTGGGCCGAGAACCGCGAGCGGGCCGAGACAGCTCGCTTCGGCAACGACCGGGTCCAACGGGTCTGGGCCTATTTCGAACCCGACCCCATCGGGCCACGGGCCCTGCCGCCCCGTCCGAGCACCGGTGCTGCCGCCCAGGCAGCCCTCCCAGTCCGAGCCGGCCTGTTCGTCGTCGTCACCGCAGTCCTCTGGATCTTGGCGCTGGTCGCGGATCCGGCTGCGGCAGTCATCGAGTTACTGGTGGCACTCGGTGCGGGCCTGACCGCGGCACACTTCGGCCGCCGATGGTGGTACCAGGAACATCAGCTGAAGGCCAAGAACCGTGAGTCCCACATCCCGCACACGGGTGATCCCGCCTCTACTGGGGACGGGTTCACCAATCGCGTCCGTCATTCATTCGATCACTACTTCAGTACCCGTGTGCCCCACGGATTCGCCCCGCACGAATGGCTCGGTCGTACCGTCCACATCCGCAACAGCCTCGTCGCCGAGATCGCGCTTCTCTACCGCGAGAGCCGAATCAGCGTGGACCGGGTCAACTGGCTGATCCGCTATCTCGCTGAGGATGCCCGAGACCGCCACAACAAAGGTACTCTGTTCGATCACCGCCACCAGAACCAGACGCTGGCGGTGGTGAAGGCGCTGTGCGTGGTCGCCCTCATCACTCTCGGCATCACGACTCTGGTCCTGCTCGGAACAGTGGCCTCAGGTGCCGGTGCGTCGCAGATGCTGCTGGCCATCCTGGCCGTAGTCGGTGCGGTCTGGTCCGGACGCGCGGCTGCGTCCTCGTGGCTGGAGGCCCGGGGTGAAGAGCACCGACTGGCCGAGGAATCCCAGGAATATCAAGAGCGGCTGACCGCGCGGCAAGTCGCCTACCAGAACTGGAAGTCGTTCCTGGACACCACGCGACCCAGTGAGCTGGAAATGGAGACCTGGCTCACCTGCGACAAGACGCTGTTCGTCGACGAAGCACTCCGCCACTACCAGCTCACCTGGCGCGACCTGATCACCCACACCATCCTGATGACACCCACACGCCCCTACAAGCGAGGGCGTGTGAAGGGCGGTCCTTGGCGATACTCGCGCTACAGCTTCCGTCTCTTCCTGGTCACACAGGATGGCGTTCGTGAAATCAGCACGGAATTCGATTTCACCGACGCGAAACGTGGGAACGAACAGCGAAGCAACTACCGGTTCGACGCGTTGTCCTCCGTACAGGTCACGGAACGCACCCATATCGGCTACGACCTGGAGCTCGTCCTCACCAACGGGCCGGCCAGGAACATTCGTGTCAAAGACGCCGACACCCATCAACTGGCGCCGGACGAAAACGCCCAGGAAATCGCCGAAATCAACCTCAATGCGGCTGGTTTCATCCACACCTTCCGCCTCCTGGAAGGAATCGCGGCGGAGGGAAAGGGGTGGATCGAACGAAACAACCCCAACAACCTGCCGTCCTTCCGCGCTGCCGACTGAGTCTTCCGGGCCTTCAGGGCGGGCAGGGGTCGGAGCCCTGCCCGCCCACTCATCAGCCCAGCCGGGACCCGAGCTTAGGAATGGCCGTGGCCGCCATAGAAGACGTCACCGAAAGCAGACTGCTGCTGGCCGAGTACGACCGCATCAAGGAGGAGCAAAAAACCCGGATAGGATTCCGTGACAACCTGCTCTACTTCACGCTCGCCGCGTCCACCGCGGTCCTGGCGATCACCGTCCAGAGCAGGCAGGCTCAACTGCTGCTCGCCGTCCCCGTGATCTGCCTGGTCCTGGGCTGGACCTACCTGGTCAACGACGAGAAGATCTCGGCAGTCGGCTGCTACATCCGCGACCAGCTGGGACCGCGGCTGGCCGAGCTCAGTGGCGCCCACGGCGCAGTGTTCGGCTGGGAGATCTTCCACCGCGACGATGCGAGCCGCATTACGCGCAAGCGACTACAGACCGCTGTGGATCTGTTCACGTACTTGGCCTTGCCGATGATCTGCGTGACCGCATTCTGGTGCTCTCCCGCCGTCCAGCCTTTACTCGTGATCGTCTCCCTCGCACAGACGCTTTCCCTGGCCGTACTGGGCTGGCAGTTCCTGCGCTATGCGGAGCGGTAGTGCGGCTCTGCCGCCCCGCTTCATATTCAATTCGCCGTCAACGCGCCCCTGACGGACGATCACGTGCTACCGATCTCCACCCTGGCCAGCACGAGCACCCCACCGAGACGACACGCCAGCCCCGCCGACCAGCAGAAATCAGGATGGCAGGCCCTCAAAGTCGCCGAGGCCGACACACGGCGAAACTGAGCAGGCCGACCAGTACAGCGACGGCGGGAAGCGGCCATCGGCCGCGCTCCGAGGTGGCGAGGCGCTCGTTGTCCCGCCGGACCGACCTGTCCCTGCGCTGCCGCCGATACCGGCGGTCGCGGCACCGGGATCTCCCGGCGGTCGGGCCTCAGCGCGCTCCGAGCACGCTCAGGCCCGGTACGAAGGTCACCAGCACCGGTACGAACGGCACCAGGGCCGCGACCGCCGTCAGGCGCAGGCGCCGGCCCGCCGTGAGGCGGGGGGCCGGGGCCAGCAGGCGCAGGACGCGGTCGGGGACGTGGGAGAGAGGGGTGGGACAGGGGCCGAACACGCCCCGGTCCTCGTTGAGTTCGACCAGGGCCAGGGCCAGGGCCGTGGCGAGGCGGCCGGAGCGACGGGAGGCGCTGTCGTCGGCGGCCAGTTCGACGAGGTGGTGGACCTGATCGCGGAACGCGGCGAAGACCGGCACCTGCGGGAAGCCGTTGGCCAGGGCCGCCGAGCAGTGCAGCAGCCAGTCGTGGCGGGCGCGGGCGTGGCCCTGCTCGTGGGCCAGGACCGCGTCCAGCTGGGAGTCGTTCAGGCGGCGCAGCGCGGCCGTGGTGATCACGAGCTGGGGCGCGGTGCCGGCCCGCAGCAGCCAGGCCTCGGGGTGGTCGCCCTCGAGGACCACGAGCCGCTCGGCGCCGCGGTCCTCGCCGGGCAGCCGGGGGGACCGTACGAGCAACTCGGCGCGGCGGCGCCGCCGGCGGGCGCGGGCGTCGCGGATCTCGCGGGTCAGCATCGCGGCCGTCCACACGGCGCCGGAGGCGAGGGCGACGGCCAGCGGGGCGGCCCAGGGGCCGTAGGCGGTGAGGGCGTAGGCCTCCACCACGCCGTGCGGGGCGGGCGCGAAGACGTTGCCGCGTACGGCCTCCCAGGCCGCGGCGGCGCTCAGCGCCATGGCGAGCGCACAGCACAACAGCACGCCGGCCACCACGCATTGCCAGACCCACAGGGCCAGGACGGGTTCGCGGTCGGGCCAGTCTGCGCGGGTCAGCACGCGCGGTGCCATCGACGCGGCCAGGCCGCCGAGGACCAGCAGCGCGAGCGGGACCATCATGCGGTCAGCCTACGAGGAGGCGGCGGGGCCCGGATACGCGTCGGCACGTTAAGTGACGCAGACCACGCGGGCCGTGGCGCGCTTACATGGTGAGCAGCATCGCCAGCATGCCGATGCCCATGGACAGCCGGCAGGCGTCGGTCAGCTCGGGGCCGCCCACCCGCCCGGGCCGGGGACCCGGCCAGGGGGCGTCCTGGGCGGCGACGGCCGTCACCGGGACCATCCCCGCCGCGGTGCGCACGACGTAGACCGCGAAGTAGACCAGCAGCAGCCCGGTGACCAGGGGGTTCCCCGCGGGTTCGCGGATGCCGTCGCCCGCGGTGTGCCCGGCGTGGCCGACGCCCGGGGAGCCGGCCATCGCGAGCGCCATGTAGACCATGGCGAAGGCGCCCACCGCGTGGTGCAGGTGGTGCATGCCCGCGCGGCCGCCGCGGCCCAGCACGAGGGCACGCAGCCCCACCGCCCCGAAGACCAGGGCGAAGGCCACGTGCCCCCACGCCCGGGTGTCCAGGGCCGCCGCCGGGACCGCCATGGCGGCCATGCCCAGCCCCATCAGTGCGTCGCCCCCCGCGGCCCGGCGCTCCCCCGCCGCGCCGGCCCGCATCCTGAAGAGGCAGTACGCGCCGATGGCGGCGCACAGTGCGACCAGCAACCACCCCACCAGCGGCGGTCCGTGCACGGCGCACCTCCCCGGGCCCCCGGACGCGACCCACTTCCGGAGAATGCCCACGGCGACCCCCGCGCATGGGAGCGCATGGGCGCACAGGGGGCGCGCAGCGCCCTCCCGCCGCGCGCCCGGTCAGCTCCGGGAGCCGGGGCCGGACGCTCCCGCGCCGGCCCGTGGGATGCCCGGCCCGTGGGATACCCGGCCTGTCCAATACCCGGCCTGTCGGATGCCCCGCGTCAGATGCCCGGCCGGAACCGCATCGGATGGTCCTCCGGCACCTCCACCACCGCGATGCGCACGCCGTCGGGGTCCGCGATCCACATCTCGATCAGCCCCCACGGTTTGCGCTCGGGGGGCTCGATCACCTCCACCCCGCGCAGCAGGAACTCCTTGTGGGCCGCCGCCGCGTCCGCGACCTGCATCCACAGCTCCAGCCCCGGCCCGGGCGGCGTCTGCGACCGCCCCGACACCTCCAGGAAGCCGCCGCCCAGGAAGTAGACGACCCCGCGTTCGGGGCCCGTGCCGAACTCGCGGTAGACCGCGAGCCCCAGAGCCCCGCCGTAGAACTCCCTCGACCGCTCGGGATCGGTCGGCCTCAGCAATACCCTGCTGCTCAGTACGTGCACCATGCCCGCGACTGTACGCACACCTCCTCCGTTAGGGTCGTACATGCGCCCGAAACCGCACGGAGAGGACCACGGGACACCATGGAGACCGCAAGGAGCCGTACCGCAGCGCCGATCTTCCGGGCCGCGACCGCCGTCGACGTGCCCGCGCTCGTCGCGCTCGTCGAGTCGGCCTACCGCGGGGACGCGAGCCGCGCCGGCTGGACCACCGAGGCCGACCTGCTCGAGGGCCAGCGCACCGACCCCGAGGGCGTCCTGGCCGTGGTCACGGACGAGAACAGCCGGCTGCTGGTCGCGGACGTCGACGGCGAGACCGTCGCCTGCTGCCACGTCGAACACCGCGGCACGCACGCGTACTTCGGCATGTTCGCGGTCCGCCCGGCCGCTCAGGGCGGCGGCCTGGGCAAGCTCGTCATGGCGGAGGCCGAGCGCCTCGCGCGCACCGAGTGGGGCGCCTCGGAGATGCACATGACCGTGATCCGGCAGCGCGACGAGCTGATCGCCTGGTACGAGCGCCGCGGCTACCGGCGCACGGGGCGGATGAGCCCGTTCCCGTACGGCGACGAGCGGTTCGGCATCCCGCAGCGCGACGACCTGGAGTTCGAGCTGCTGGTCAAGGACCTGGCGGCGTAGGGGCCCGGCCCCCTGGGGGGCGTGGCCGACCCGTCGGACACGCCCTGCATCGGGCACGCCCTACAGCCGCCCCGCCTCCGTCAGGCGCCGCAGGAAGCGCCTGGTGCGCTCCTCGCGCGGCGCGCCGAAGACCTCGTCGGGCGTGCCGCGCTCGAGCACGACTCCGCCGTCGAGGAAGCAGACCTGGTCGGCCACGTCCCGGGCGAAGCCCATCTCGTGCGTGGCCAGGACCATGGTCATCCCCTCGTCCTTGAGGTCGCGCACCACGCCCAGCACCTCGCCGACCAGCTCGGGGTCCAGCGCCGCCGTGATCTCGTCGAGCAGCAGCAGCCGGGGGCGGACCGCCAACGCCCGGGCGATCGCGACGCGTTGCTGCTGGCCGCCGCTGAGCCGGTCCGGGTACTCGCCGGCCCTGCCGCCCAGGCCCAGCCGTTCCAGCAGCTCGCGGGCCCGCTCCTCGGCCTGCGCGCGCGGCACGCGGTGGACGCGGCGCGGGGCGAGGGTGATGTTCTCCAGCACCGTCATGTGCGGGAAGAGGTTGTACGCCTGGAAGACCACGCCGATGCGGCGGCGCACGGTGTCGGGGTTCACGCGCGGGTCGGTGATGTCCTCGCCGTCGAGGAGGATGGCGCCGTCGTCGATCTCCTCGAGCAGGTTCGCGCACCGCAGCAGCGTCGACTTGCCCGAACCCGACGCGCCGATCAGCGCGGTGACGGTGTGCGGGGCGACGTCCAGGTCCACGTCGCGCAGGACGACCGTGCTCCCGAAGGTCTTGCGCACCGCTTCCAGGCGCAGCACCGGCTGTCCGTCCGGTGGCGCGGGCCGCTCGCTCATACGATCCCTCCCTGGGCCCGGCGGCGGTCCATCCGGGCGGTCACCGCGTCGGTGAACCGGGTCATCGGGATGGTGAGGGCCACGAAGATCAGCCCGGCGACCACGTACGGGGTGTAGTTGAAGCTCTTGCTCGCGCTGATCTGGGCCGCGTAGACGGCGTCGACCGCGCCCGCGACGGAGACCAGCCCGGTGTCCTTCTGCAGGGAGACCAGGTCGTTCAGGAGCGGCGGCACCACGCGCCGCACGGCCTGCGGGAGCACGACGTGGCGCAGCGTCTGTCCGCCGCCGAGCCCGAGCGAGCGGGCGGCGGCGCGCTGGCTGGGGTGGACCGACTCGATGCCGGCCCGGAAGACCTCGCCGACGTAGGCGGAGTACGTCAGGACCAGTGCCGTCCCGCCCAGCAGCACCGGGTCGGTCGTCACGCCCCGCAGGCGCAGCGCGGGGACGCCGAAGACGACCATCAGCAGGCAGATGATCAGCGGGAGGCCGCGGAAGAAGTCGGTGTAGGCGGTGGCCAGGGCCCGCAGCGGGAAGAAGACCGGGCCGCGCAGGGTGCGGGCGACGGCGAGCAGCATGCCGAGGGCGAGCACCGCGGCGCCGCAGACGGCCAGCAGCCGGACGTTGAGCCACAGGCCCTCGAGGACGTGCGGGAGGGCCTCGCGGGCGTAGTGGGCGTTGAAGAAGGTCTCGCGGGTGCGCGGCCAGCCGGGGGATTCGACGACGACGAGGAAGAGCACGGTGCCGGTGACGAGCGTGCTGACGGCCGCGACGGCCGCCGCCCGGCGGGTCCGGGCCCGCTTGAACCGCTCGCGTTCGAGACGGCGCGCGGACGGCACGTACGCGTCGTGCGGCTCTTCGGCCCGGTCCCCGGGGGTGCGTGCCGCCGGCACCGTGTCCTTCGGCGTCACTTGATCACCGGTGCGTCGGCGGCTTCGGACAGCCACTTCTTCTCCAGCCGTGCGAGGGTGCCGTCCCGGCGCAGGGAGTCGACGGCGTCGCTCACGCAGCCGGTGATGCGGCTGCCCTTGTCGAGGACCAGCCCGAAGCGTTCGGCGGCGGCGCCCTTCGCCTCGAACTGTCCGACGATCTTCGCGTCCGGCACCTAGGCCGAGGTGATGTAGAAGGCGGTGGGCAGGTCGACGACGATCGCGTCGACCTGTCCGTTCTTGAGCGCCGTCTTGGCGAAGTCGTTCTTCTGGAACACGGCGGCCCGGCGGTCCGGCTTGATGACGTCGTTCACGACGTCGAGGCTGGTGGTGCCCACCTGGGCGCCGAGGCGGGCGTGCCGGAGGCCCGCCACGTCCGTCGCCCCGGCGGCCGGGGAGTCCTTGAGCGCGACGACGGCCTGACGCACGTCGTAGTAGCCGGAGGAGAAGTCCACGGCGCGGCGGCGCTCGTCGCTGATGGAGACCTGGTTGATGTCGAAGTCGAACTTCTTCGCCCCGGGGGCGACGGCGCTGTTGAACGGCACGGTCTGCCAGAGGACGTCGGACCGGTCGTAGCCGAGCCGGTCGGCGACGGCGTAGGCCACGGCCGACTCGAAGCCCTTGCCGCCGGCCGGGTCGTCGTCCTGGAACCAGGGCGCGTAGGCGGGCTTGTCGGTGCCCACGGTCAGCTTTCCCGGGGCACGGGTGGCGAGCCGTCCCTTGGCGCAGGCGTGCGCCGAGGCGGCGGGGCCGCCGGTGGACTTCGCGGCGTCGATGTCGTCCTGCGGGGCGCAGCCGGCGGCCGCGGCGAGCAGCACGGCGAGGGCGGCGGCCAGGCGTCTGGGCTGGTTGGCGGCGGGCATGGCGCGAGACTGGCAGCGGCCGCCGCGATCTGTCCAGGTCAGGGCGGGGGATCGTCCGAATGGCGGAAGGTTGTTGCGGCTTCGTGAAATGCGGCCGGGCCGGGAAGGGGCTCGCCCTGCCCGGGCCCCGGGCGGCCCGTCATGGCTGGAAATCGACTAGGACGCCGCCCGTGACAGGAGTGCCGGGAGCGACGGACGGCCGCTTCCGTTCCCCCGGACGGGGGAAGGCTGCAGGAAAAACAGCGGTGCGACCCGGGGGTCGGCAGGATAATTTATGGCTCAACCCCTTGAGGTGGAGAAGCTGACACAGATACGGTGTCTTAACGCCAGGTTCTCTCGAGGAGGGTTAGTCGTGACGGAAATTATTGCGTCGGCCGCAGCAGAATCCGACATTCTGTCTGTGGATCGCGTAGTGGAGCACCCGGCCTGGGCCGCGCTCAAGGCCGCGGTGGAGACGATCCGGCCCTGGCAGTCCGCCGACGGCTCCATCGACCTCGCCGCGGAGGGCGCACCGCCGGGCCAGGCCGTGCGCGCCGAGTTCGACACCGTCATAGCCGCGATCGAGCAGCTCTCGCCGCTCCTGCCGCACGACGCCGCCTACCACTCCGCGCTCGTGGCCGATCTGCGCCGCTGGGCCGACACGGGCTTCGGCGTGCCGGACTTCCTCGACTCCCTGCTGGCCTTCCAGCCCGCCGCCCAGCGCGCCGACGGCCTGCAGCACCTGGTCGTCTTCCCGATGTACACCCAGAACGGCAACCCCGACCGCAACCTCGAGGCCGTCGTGCTGCGCATGGTGTGGCCGGAGTGGCTCGCCGAGCTGGAGCGCACCCGCTACGACAACCCCCTCTTCCTCGGGATCACCTTCGAGGACTTCACGGCCGGCTACGACACCAACTCCGCCGTGCTCTTCCCCGAGACCATCGCCGTGCGCGAGGCCCCCGAGCGCTTCACCTGGGGCGGCATCTTCTGCGACCGCGAGGCGGCCCGCTTCCGCCGCATCACCGAGGCCGCCGTCGAGACCCTGCGCCTGGAGCTGCCCGGCGACATCGCCGACATGATCGACGACCAGGAGCGCTGCCAGCAGGCGTTCGTCCTGTGGGACATGGTCCACGACCGCACCCACAGCCACGGCGACCTGCCGTTCGACCCGTTCATGATCAAGCAGCGCCAGCCGTTCTGGATGTACGGCCTGGAGGAGCTGCGCTGCGACCTCACGGCCTTCAAGGAGGCCGTCAAGCTCGAGGCCGATGGCTACGCCCAGGCCCGCGACGTGCAGTTCGCCGTCCTCTTCGACCGGATGTTCCGCTTCCCGATCACCGGCGACCGGGTCCGCAACTACGACGGCCTCGGCGGCCAGCTGCTCTTCGCGTACCTCCACAAGCACGACGTCGTACGCTGGACGGACAACACCCTGCACATCGACTGGGAGCGCGCCCCGCAGGTCACCAACCAGCTGTGCGGCGAGATCGAGAAGCTCTACCGCGACGGCATCGACCGCCCCAAGCTCGTCCACTGGTTCGCCGCCTACGACCTCGTGTCGTCCTACCTCTCCCCGCACCCCGGCTCCACCTGGGCCAAGGGCCCCGAGGCCCTCGACCTCTCGCTGCCGCCGCGCAAGCTGGTGGATGACGTGCTTCCGGACGAGTTCCCGCTCAGCATGTTCTACGAGGCCCTTGCCAAGAAGCTGCGTGACGTGATCGTCTCCACCAAGGGGATCACCGCTGCGGACATGGAGCGGGTGGCCGCGTGAGCGAGGAGCAGAAGGAGGCGACGACCATGAGCACTCCCGGCAACGGCAATGGCCCGCTGGAGGGCGCTGTCGTGGCGGTGGCGGGAGCGGCCGGCCCGGCGGGCCGTGCGGCGCTGCTGCGGCTGGCGGAGGCCGGGGCGACCGTCGTCGCCGCCGACGCGGACGCGGCCCGCCTCGCCGAGGCCGTGGACGCCGCCCGCTACGCCCACGGCGGTGCGACCGTCACCGGCGACACGGTGGACCTGCTGGACCTCGACGCCACCCGCGCCTGGGCCGACCGCACCGAGAAGGAATTCGGTCGCGTCGACGGCCTGGTCCACCTGGTCGGCGGCTGGCGCGGCTCGGCGACCTTCGCCGAGACCGACCCCGCGGACTGGGAGCTGCTGGAGAAGCTGCTCATCCGGACCGTCCAGCACACCTCGCTGGCCTTCGAGGGCCCCCTGGCCCGCAGCGGCAACGGCCGCTACGTCCTGATCAGCGCGGCCGGCGCCAGCAAGCCCACCGCGGGCAACGCCGCCTACGCCGCCTCCAAGGCCGCCGCCGAGGCGTGGACCCTCGCGCTCGCCGACTCCTTCCGCAAGGCGGGGGGCGACGACGCCCCGCCGGCCGCCGCCACCGTCCTGGTGATCAAGGCGCTGGTGCACGACGCGATGCGCGCAGAACGACCCAACGCGAAGTTCGCGGGCTTCACCGACGCCAAGGACCTCGCCGAGGCCATCGCCGGCGTCTGGGAGATGCCCGCCCAGGAAGTGAACGGAACCCGTCAGTGGCTCACCCCGCAACCGTGACCGAGACCCCCTCGGACCGGACCGACGCCATACGCCGCCATGACACGGCGGTGCGCGGCTTCGCCAGCGACAACTACGCCGGCGCGCACCCCGAGATCCTGGCCGCGCTCGCCGTCGCCAACGGCGGTCACCAGGTCGCGTACGGCGAGGACGACTACACCGCCCATCTCCAGGACGTGATGCGCGCCCACTTCGGGCCGACCGCCGAGGCGTTCCCGGTCTTCAACGGCACGGGCGCCAACGTCGTCGCCCTGCAGGCCGCGACCGAGCGGTGGGGCGCGGTCATCTGCGCCTCCTCCGCGCACATCAACGTCGACGAGTGCGGCGCGCCCGAGCGCGTCGGCGGGCTGAAGCTGCTGCACGTGCCCACCGAGCACGGCAAGCTCACCCCCGAGCTCATCGACCGCGAGGCGTTCGGCTGGGAGGACGAGCACCGCGCCCAGCCGCAGGTCGTCTCGATCACGCAGACCACCGAGCTGGGCACCTGCTACACGCCCGAGGAGATCCGCGAGATCTGCGACCACGCCCACGAGCGGGGCATGAAGGTCCACCTGGACGGCTCGCGCATCGCCAACGCCGCGGCCACGCTGGGCGTGCCGCTGCGGGCCTTCACCACCGACGCCGGGGTGGACCTGCTCTCCTTCGGCGGCACCAAGAACGGCATGGTCTTCGGCGAGTGCGTCGTCGTCCTGAACCCGGACGCGGTCAGGGCGATGAAGCACCTGCGCAAGATGTCGATGCAGCTCGCCTCCAAGATGCGCTTCGTCTCGGTGCAGTTCGAGGCGCTGCTCTCGGGCGACCTGTGGCTGCGCAGCGCCTCGCACGCCAACGCCATGGCGGCGCGGCTGGCCGAGCGCGTACGGACCGTGGAGGGCGTCGAGGTGCTGCACCCCGTGCAGTCCAACGCCGTCTTCGCCCGGCTCCCGCACGACGTGAGCGAGCGCCTGCAGAAGCGCTACCGCTTCTACTTCTGGGACGAGACGGCCGGCGACGTCCGCTGGATGTGCGCCTTCGACACCACCGAGGCCGACGTGGACGCGTTCGCGGAGGCCCTGGCGGAGGAGATGGCCAAGCCCTAGCCGGCCCTAGCCGGCCCTGGCCGGCTCGGCGACACCGACGCGAGAGAGCCCCCCTGCCACAGCACGTGGCAGGGGGGCTCTCTCGCGTCGCCTCCGGTGCTAGCGGCGGTCCAGGCCCCTCGCCTGGGCCGGGGTGGGCGCCGTGCCGCCGAGGTGCGCGGGGATCCACCAGCTGTCGGCCGGGCCCTCGGAGCGCACGGGGTAGGAGCGCTGCGCGGACTCGAGCAGGTCCTGGACGCGGCCGCGCACCCGCTCGGTGACGCTGTCCGCGCTCTCGTCCCGGCCGGCCGTGACGGGCTCGCCCACCCGGATCGACACGGGAATGTGCTGGCGGCTCAGATTGCGCTTCTGACCCTTGGTCCACAGCCGCTGCGTGCCCCACAGCGCCATCGGCACCAGCGGAACCCCGGCCTCCTGGGCCAGCCGCGCCGCGCCGGACTTGAAGTTCTTGAGCGTGAAGGACGTGGAGATCGTCGCCTCCGGGAAGACGCCGACGACCTCTCCCGAGCGCAGGGCGGTCAGCGCGTGCTTGTACGCGTCCATGCCGGCCGCGCGGTCGACGGGGATGTGCTTCATGGCGCGCATCAGCGGCCCGGACACCTTGTGCCGGAAGACCGACTCCTTGGCCATGAAACGCACCAGCCGCTTGGCGGGCCGGGCCGCCAGGCCGCAGAAGACGAAGTCGAGGTAGCCGATGTGGTTGCTCACCAGCACCGCCCCGCCACGCTGCGGTATGTGCTCGGTGCCCTCGACGTCGAAGCGCAGGTCCAGCGCCTTGAACAGGGTGTGGGCGAAACCGATCACCGGCGGGTAGACGAGCTCTGCCATGCGGGAAGGTCCTTCCGGGCGGGGCGGGGGAGGGTGCTCCCGGCTGAAGTGTTCATAAAGCCGCGACGCGCAGGTTACGCGAGCGTAGGATTCCGGCTTTCGCCAGATCGTGCCTGAATGCCCGCGCCGGGGGCCAGCCGGGACACCCCGGCGGCCGGGAGATCCTCATCACGTCGGGAAATTTCCCCGCTTCCCCGGGTGCTGCACCCTGGAAACCGGACAAGTGCGGGCTGAGCCGCGGAGAGGGACGAGCGTGCCGGATCAGGACGGGGAGACCGTGCGGCGTCAGCACGAGGAGACCGTGCGGCTGAGCGCCGCCGACATCGGCGCCGAGCTGGGCGCGCGGGCCACGCTCGTACAGTTCTCCAGCGCCTTCTGCCAGCCCTGCCGGGCGACGCGGCGCGTCCTGGGGGAGGTCGCCGCGATGGTCGACGGCGTCGCGCACGTGGAGATCGACGCCGAGGCCCGTCTGGAACTCGTCCGTGCCCTCGAGGTGCGCGCCACCCCCACCACGCTGGTCCTGGACGCCGGCGGCCGGGTGGTGCGCCGGGCCGCGGGACAGCCGCGCAGGGCCGACGTCATCGCGGCCCTCGGCGCCGCCGTCTGACACCCCGTGGCGCCCGGGGTCTCAACGGTTCACGGGGCCCGAGCGTCCCTTTCCGCCGCGTTGGGCAGATCACAGTCGACCGGCCTTGCGTTCGCCGCACACCCTCGATGTACTGACGAGTAACATTCCGGTGGGGGGCTCGGCCCGCACCCGCCGGAGTCCGCCCCCACAAGGCGCCTATGCTGCCTGCCAAGGCAGCTTTGATAGAGACGATGCAGTAGGAGAGCCGGCGTGAGCTTGAGGATCGTTGTCACTGTGAAGTACGTGCCCGACGCCACCGGCGACCGGCACTTCGCCGAGGACCTGACCGTCGACCGTGACGACGTGGACGGTCTGCTCTCGGAGCTCGACGAGTACGCGGTCGAGCAGGCGCTGCAGATCGCCGAGGAGGCGGACGACGCGGAGATCACCGTGCTGACCGTCGGTCCCGAGGACGCCAAGGACGCCCTGCGCAAGGCGCTGTCCATGGGCGCCGACAAGGCCGTCCACGTCGAGGACGACGACCTGCACGGCACCGACGCGCTGGGCACCTCCCTGGTGCTGGCCAAGGCCCTCGAGCACGTCGGCTACGACCTGGTGATCTCCGGCATGGCCTCCACCGACGGCGGCATGGGCGTCGTCCCGGCGATGCTCGCCGAGCGCCTGGGCGTGCCGCAGGTGACCCTGCTCTCCGAGGTCAAGGTCGAGGACGGCAAGGTCACCGGCCGCCGCGACGGCGACTCCGCCAGCGAGCAGCTCGAGGCGGCCCTGCCGGCCGTCGTGTCCGTCACGGACCAGTCCGGCGAGGCCCGCTACCCCTCCTTCAAGGGCATCATGGCCGCGAAGAAGAAGCCGGTGCAGTCCCTGGACCTGTCCGACCTCGGCATCGAGGCGGAAGAGGTCGGCCTCGAGGGCTCCTGGACCACGGTCGACGAGGCCGCCGAGCGCCCGGCCCGTACCGCCGGCACGGTCGTCAACGACGAGGGCGAGGGCGGCAAGAAGCTCGCCGAGTTCCTCGCGGGCCAGAAGTTCATCTGAGCTCCTGACACCCGATCCCTCAACCGCCCTCGCAATTCCCGCAGGAGAGCAGATCCATGGCTGAAGTCCTCGTCTACGTCGACCACGTGGACGGCGCCGTCCGCAAGCCCACCCTCGAGCTGCTGACCCTCGCCCGCCGCATCGGCGAGCCCGTCGCCGTGCACCTGGGTGCCGGCGCGGACACCGCCGCCGCGACGCTGGCCGAGTACGGCGCGGTGAAGGTGCTCGCCGCCGACGCCGCCGAGTTCGCCGACTACCTCGTCGTACCGAAGGTGGACGCGCTGGAGGCCGCGTACAACGCCGTCTCCCCGGCCGCCGTGCTCCTCCCCTCCTCCGCGGAGGGCAAGGAGATCGCGGCCCGCCTCGCGGTCCGCATCGGCTCCGGCATCATCACCGACGCCGTCGACCTCGAGGCCGGCGACGAGGGCCCGGTGGCCACGCAGTCCGTCTTCGCGGCCTCGTACTCCACCAAGTCCCGCGTCACCAAGGGCACCCCGGTCATCACCGTCAAGCCCAACTCCGCCGCCCCGGAGGCCGCCCCGGCCGCCGGCACGGTCGAGCAGCTGGCCGTCTCCTTCGGCGAGAAGTCCACCGGCACCAAGGTCGTCTCCCGCACCCCGCGCGAGTCCACCGGCCGCCCCGACCTGACCGAGGCCGCGATCGTGGTCTCCGGCGGCCGCGGCGTCAACGGCGCCGAGAACTTCGCGATCGTCGAGGCCCTCGCCGACTCCCTCGGCGCGGCCGTCGGCGCCTCCCGCGCCGCCGTCGACGCCGGCTGGTACCCGCACACCAACCAGGTCGGCCAGACCGGCAAGTCGGTCTCCCCGCAGCTGTACATCGCGGCGGGCATCTCCGGTGCCATCCAGCACCGCGCCGGCATGCAGACCTCGAAGACGATCGTCGCCATCAACAAGGATGCCGAGGCCCCGATCTTCGAGCTCGTCGACTACGGCGTCGTCGGCGACCTCTTCGAGGTCGTCCCGCAGCTGACGGAGGAGGTCAAGGCCCGCAAGGGCTGATCGATCCCTTCGGGATCCGATTACTTCTCAGGCCCCCGCTCCGGCTCACGCCGGGGCGGGGGTTCGTCGTTGGCCCTGCGACGCAGCCGCTGGACGGCTGACTCCAGCGCTTGGTGTAGATCGTCAGGGGCAGTAAGGGCGGCCGTCGGCACGTCAGCGTCCGACTCTGGAAGGACCCACACCCGCTCCCCGAGGCATTTATCGGGTGGCGGTACAAAGAGCTCGGCGCCGACCGGATAGAGGTGGAGTCCTGGTGCTCCGGTGAGGCGGTACCCGGTCCCCAGGGGAACCAGCGCGGTCCGGCCGGCGGCCCAGAGCATGGTGGTGAGGTCGGGGTCGGCCGCCGCCTGGTGCAACCAGGGAGCGAAGGGAGTCTTGATCCGCATGCTCAAAGGACACCGCTGATCACGGGCCGTGGCTAGGTCAGACATGCGGACGCCTGACCGGACACCTGGCAGGACATTTCCGGGTTGCCCGGTGAGTCGGCGGACTATCTTGAGGGCACAGCACTCACGGAGGTGACCGTGCCGGGGCAGACGGGGAATCCCGTGTTCGTACGGGCTCGTATCGAGGCAGGACTCCACACTCAAGAGGAGTTCGTCGAATCGTTCGACGACATGGCTGGTCAGCTTGGGATGAACGTGACCATCTCGGTCCGTCAAGTGCGCCGGTGGGAGTCCAAGCGCCCGGGGTGGCCTCACCCCGCGGCCCGCGCAGTCCTCCGGGCCCTTCTCCGCCGGGATGCCGAAGAACTCGGATTCAGTCGGCCCGTCCGGCTCCTTCGGCACACTGCATGCGCCGGGACATCGGACGATGGTCCTGTGAAGAGGCGCGAATTCGTCACGTACTCATTGGCGGCGATTACCGCCGTACGGGCCACGGCTCGGCCGGAGGAGCTTCTGGCGGAACCGGTGGTAGACCCGTTGGACCGGTTGCGAGACGTTCTGACCGGACAGGTAGTGCCCACCGGGCCTCCCGGTAGCCCTCAAGCCTTGGCTCGTGCCGCAGTTTCGGCGAAGAGACAAATTCAACGCTGCGACTACATGGGGTTGTCGCAGCGTCTACCGGGTCTCCTCGCACAGTTGGAGCCCGGCAGCAGACGAGGGCATGAACAGCAACTGGTCAACAGGATCGCGGTGGATGCCTACCACACTGCGGCATCACTGCTGTTGAAGAGTGGTGACGCACCTTCGGCCTGGATCTCGGCCGAACGCTCCATGGCAGCGGCCCGGCGAGTCGGAGACCCGGCAGCGATTGCTACGGCGTCACGCATTCTGACCCATGCGGTGGCGGCGGTCGGACACTGTCGTCAGGGCGTCGGAGTGGCTGTGCGAGGAGCGGACGAGGTGTCCGCGGCGGTAAACAGCTCCCAGCCTGACATGGTCGCGGTCTTCGGAGCATTGCTGCTGCGGGGCGCCTGGGCCGCCTCTGCCGCGAACGACAGGGATACGGCCTCGGCTCTCCTGGATGAGGCAGAACGCGCGGCAGCCCTGATGGAGGAGTCCAATCGCCGGTGGACTGCGTTCGGGCCGAACAACGTCCTTCTTCACAAGCTCACCATCGCCCTGACCTTGGGAGATGCCGGTAAGGCACTGGTGGAAGCGCGGAGGGTGAAGGTGAGGACATTGGCCGTGGCGGAGCGACGAGCCGTCTTCTGGACGGATGTAGCGCGCGCCCTTCACGCATGTGGGAGAACTCAGAAGGCCACGGCTGCGCTGCTGGCCGCGGAGCGGGAGGCACCGCAGGAGGTACGGTCTCGTCGCGTGGTCCGAGAGCTGATCGGCGAATTGCTGACGCGCGACCGAAGGGGACAAGCACCCTTGCTTCGGCCGCTGGCGTCGCGAGCAGGGATCCCGCTGTGACGGATACCCGAGTGCTCTACCTCATCGTCTGCGCTGCTGGACCCGCCTGCGATGCGGTGCGGTTGGTAACGGCTGCGAGGGATCGCGGCTGGGACGTCTGCGTCATCGCTACTCCAGCGGCCGTGGCGGGCGATTTCATCGATATCCCAGCCTTGGAGGCGGCTTCCGGGCGCCCGGTGCGGAGCGGCTGGCGCCGTGCGGGTGAGCAGAAGCGTAATCCTCCGGCAGATGCTGTCATCGTTGCGCCGATGACCATGAACACGGCCAACAAGTGGGCCGCCGGCATCGCCGACACCTACGCCCTGGGCGTCGTGGCAGAGGCCGTCGGGCTCGGGATCCCCGTGGTCGCGCTGCCCTTCTGGTCGACAGCTCTCGATACGCACCCGGCGACGCAACGGTCCTTGGAAGTGCTGCGAGGTACAGGAATCCGTGTGCTCTACGGCGACAGTGAGTGGAGGCCCCACGCCCCGGGCACAGGCGATGAACAATTGTTGATGTACCCGTGGCACCTGGCTATGAACGCGGCGGAGGCAGGTACAAATAAAAGCGAGCGAAACACTAATGTATTTCGCAGAGGCTGACCAGACCGCAGTAACGTGATTGAGTTCTGACCGCTCGGCTCATCGAATCACCGCCGCGGCCCCAAATGGGCGGCTGGCATCGCCGAAACCTACGCCCTGGGGGTCATCATGGAGGCCGTGGGGCTCGGGATACCGGTGGGGCGCTGCCGTTCTGGTCGACGACGCTTGATGGACACCCGGCGACAGGGCGCTCCGTGGAGGTGCTGCGGAGTACGGGGATCCAGGTGCTCTGCGGCGAAGGTGAGTGGACACCTCACCTCCCGGATACGGGTGGCAGACAACTTTGCACGTACCCTTGGCGCCTCGCTCTGGACACTATGGAGCAGGCTCCGGCTGAGAACCACTGAGTCACCGGAGAGTCCCCGTATGCAGCTGTAGCAACACGGAAGCCTCGTCGAAGCAATTGCTCCGACGAGGCTTCCCCACGTCTCAACGAGAGATGTTAACCAACCGGATCGAGCTCCGCGCCCTCAGCAACCGACTCCGACTCGAGAAAGAACCTGAGGTCCTTCTCTCGCTCAGGCCACTCGAAGGTCTGGGAGAGCTCCGGCCACATGTCTGGGGTCAGCTCCCAACGGCCAATATCACCGTCAGAGCCGCCCAAATCGAAAAGAGAACGGGCAACGGCCAGCTGCTTGCGGTTGGAAAGAATACGGCACTTCACGGCGCCGTCCTGACCGTACCCCACAAGAACGTAGCGTACCCCGCTTACCCTTACCATCCTATTTCTTCTCTCTCCTGCTGTTTCTACTGATCCACCTGATGTGGTCCAACGGGCTCTCGGCATTTGGATGCGGAGCACCCAAGCCTCCCTCTCGAAGTACGGACATGCAGTAGGTCAGGCAGTCATTCTGGTACATGACGTACGGGTTACCGGTCGATCCCAGTTCCTCTTGGTACCGCATCGCACCAGCCGCATCAGGAAGATCGAAGACACGAGTCTCCGTCGGCTGCTTGGATCCGCCACGAACCTTGATGATGGTGTCGGTTTCCGTCTTGTTCGGCACGAGATGGGTGTGGGAAGCGGAGCTTCCGTCCGTGACCTCGATGCTGAAGTGAGTGTCGTTGCCAGTGCCGTACCGATTAAGTCGCGCCGTGCCAGGTGTGCAGTTATGCACCAGAACCGACGTGTCTCCGGCCAGCACATAGTACGTGTGCAGTCCGTCGACCGTGAGGTCGTACGTGACGGCGTCCGCGTGGTACAGCCGGACCGTCTTGACCTCGACGTTGCCCGTCTCCGTCTGGAGAAGGTCGCCCTCGTGGAGGTCCTTGGCCTCGGCGAAGGAGGACTGCGTCTGGTCGTAGAAGGGGTGGTGGTAGGTGGTGGTGATGGTCGACGGGGAAGCCGGCGATGCGGTGGCCGTGGTCGGGGTCAGGACTGCCGCGGCTGCGGCCACGGCGGCGACACCGGCTGCGGCCTTCTTCAGGACTCGGGATCCCAGGCCACCGGTCTTGGTGGTCGGGGCGACCGTGACGTCCACGAAGTCGCGGTCGGTACGGGTGACGATGACCTTGTCGACCTTGTGGGTCTCCGTGGTCCCCGGCTTGCCCGGAACCGCGTTCTTGACCTGGTCGCCCGCCTTGATCTCGTCGATTCGCTTGGACGAGCCGTCGGCCATGGCCACACGGGTCTCACCGGTGAAGCTGTGCGGCCTCGGTGGGCAGGACGGCCCCGCCTCCGCCTCGGCGCGTCCGGCGCTCAGACGGCCCTTGGCTCGAGCCGCCGCTGCGAAGCCGACCGTGCCTACCGCACCGCCCACCGCACCTTCCGCCGCACCGCTGGCCGCTGCCCTGCCCGCACCCGACCAGGAGCAGCCCGCCCCGCTGTGGGAGCAACTGATGCCGTATTCCGTGGCACCGACCGAGCCGCCCGATATGCCGCCTACCGCAGCACCTTCAAGGGTGCTGGAGACGACCTTCGGCAGGATGCCGCCGAGCGCCGACTCCGCGAGCTTGCCGCCGAGTGCGCCGCCGAGTGCGCCGCCGAGTGCGCCGCCTGCGGCGCCCATGCCGACCGCGCCCGCGAAGGCGGTCACCGAGCAGGCGCCGGACTGGCCGGACATGCACTTCGCGCCCTGACTGATGGCTCCGCCGACCGCGCCGGCCAGTGCGCCACAACCCGCCGCGCCCACGATGGGGCCGATGCCCGTGGGGGCAAGCGCTGCCTCGCAGCCGGCGAAGACGACAGCCGAAGCCGCGAACGAGGCGATGGCCGCGGCGTGGTTCTTGACGAAGACCGCAGCGGTATTAACTGCCTTGGCGGTCGCGTGGTAAGCGGTCTTCACCGCTTGGACGGTGTGGTGGTACGCGTGGCTCACCACGTGTTTCGTCACGTGATAGGCGTGACTCGCGGTGCGTCTGACGTAGCGGTAGCCGTCGTGGACCGCCCGGCTCACCCGGGACACCTGCCGGTGCACGTAGCGCGACGCCGCGTGGTAGGTGTGCTTCACGTAGGACGAGGCGCGGTGGTACGAGCTGGAGACCCAGCTCGAGGCGTGCTCGTAGGCGCTGGTCGCCCAGGACGACACGGTGCTGGTGACGCTGCTCGTCCAGGACGAGAAGCTGTTCCAGCCGCTCGAGACGGCGGACGTCGTGCTGCTCCAGGCGCTGGACGCCTTCTTCTTGAGGTTGCCCCACCAGCCGTGGCCGGAGGGGTCGGTGCCCTTGAGGGGGTTGTCGTCGACGTATGCGAACGGGTTGGCGGTGACCGAGTTCGGGACCGGGTCGAAGGCCATCGTGTCGCGGTTCATGAACTGGCCGGTGGACGGGTTGTACCAGCGGGCGGCCATGTTGACCTTGCCCGAGGCGTTGTCCGTCCAGCCCGACTGGTAGCCGAGCCGGCCCAGCGGGGCGCCGGTCGTGCCCGTGGGGTTGCCCAGCGGGTCGTAGCCGACCGAGCCGCTCAGTTCCGTGCCCGCCGCCGTGAAGTTGCCGATCACGTCGTCGTGCTGGTCGGTCAGGGCGAGGACACCGCCGGCGGACGCGCCGGGCGTGCCGATGCCGATCAGGCCGCCGTCGGGGGTCCAGGTGTAGGTGTTGCCGCCGTCCGAGGCCACGGTGTTGCCGGTACCGGTGTAGGCGAAGGAGACCTTGGCCGCGTTCGCGCCGGTGGCGGTGACGACCCGGCCGAGGGCGTCGGTGACGTATGTCTGGGTGCCCTGGGTGAGCTGCTGGTCGAAGGCGTCCGAGGCGAAGGCGGTCGGCGTGCCGGTGGCCGTCGACTGCTGGGTCATGGTGCCCCGGGCGCTGTACCGGTAGGTGTTGGCTCCGTCGCTGGTGAGCTGGTCGCGGGCGTCGTACGTGTACACGTTGGAGCCGACCCGGACGCGGTTGCCCGAGTCGTCGTAGCCGTACGCGGTCGTGGTGGTGCCGTTGTTCCAGGAGGTGAGGCGGTCGGCCCAGTCGTAGGTGTAGGTGTTGTTCGACGGGCCGGCCAGGCCGTTGGCGGTCTTGCTGGTGAGGTTGCCGTTGGTGTCGTAGCCGTAGCCGATGGAGGCGACGGTGTTGCCCGCGGCGGTCTTGAGGGTGTCGTCGGTCAGCCGGTGCAGCTTGTCGTAGCCGAACCTGCGGACGTTGCCGTCCTTGTCGCCCTGCGCGTACTGGATGCGGGTCGGCTTGGAGAGGGCGTCGTAGGTGTAGGTGAGCCGGCTTCCGGTGACCGGGTCGGTCAGGGTGGACAGGCGGCCGGCGTTGTCGTAGCCGTAGCCGGTGGTGCCGGCGGCGTCGCTGCGGGCCGTGACCAGGCCGTCGCCGTTGTAGGCGAAGGAGCTGGAGCCGGAGGTTCCGGCAGCGGTCAGCAGCAGGCCCCGGTCGTTGTAGGTGAAGGTGTTGGACGTCGCCGGGACGGCGGCGCTCCCGGTGAGGGCGCTGGTCGCGGCGGAGGTCATGCGGCCCTCGGCGTCGTAGCCGAAGCTACGGGTCGCCGTGCCGATCTCGGCACCGCTGCCGGACTGCGTCGTCAGGTTGCCCAGGGCGTCGTACTCGGAGGTGACCTTCACCCCGCCGGGCGCGGTCTGCGTCACCGGACGGCCGGCCGCGTCGTAGGACGTGGTGAACGTCGAGTCGGCGGCGCTGGTGTAGCTGTAGGTGGACGTCGACACCGACGGCTCGACGACCGACTCGGGCAGGTTCCAGGAGTTGAACGTGTAGTAGCGGGCGTTGCCGCGGCCGTTGGTGAAACGGGTGCGGTGTCCGGCCGCGTCGTAGCCGAAGCCGGTCGTGATCGAGTGGGTCGCGTCGACCGGCTGGACCTGGCCGGTGACCTGGCCGAGCGCGTCGCGCGTGAAGGTGCTGGTGTGCTGGTTGGCGTCCGTGGAGGACAGCAGCTGACCGGCGGCGCTGTAGGTCGCCGACCGCGTCGAGAGCACCGTCTTCTTGTCGGTGTCCAGCGACTGCGTCCGGACCGGGTTGCCCAGCTGGTCGTAGGTGACGGTGTTCCACGTGCCGTCGGGCAGGCCGACGGCCGTCTTCTGGCCCTTCAGGTCGTAGGTGTTCTGCGTGGTGTTGCCCGCGGCGTCGGTGACCTGCGTGATCTCACCGACACGGTTGTAGCCGTAGCTGGTGCTCACACCGTTCTGCGAGGTGGTGGAGGCCAGGAAGGCGCCGCCCGGGTTGCTCGCGGAAGCCGCGTAGGAGTGGGTGGTCGTCGACGTGGTCGTGCTGGGGAAGCGCTCCAGGGCCGTCGTGGTGAGCTTGCGGCCCATGAAGTCGTACGTCGCCTGCGTCTGCGCGCCGGACGGTGACGTCACCGTCAGAGCCTCGCCGTTGGCGTCGTACACGGTGCGGGTGACGCCCTTGTTGGCGTCGGTGACCTGTGTGACGTCGCCGAGCTGGTCGTAGACGTAGCCGGTGGTGTGCTTCAGCGGGTCCGTGATCAGCGTGACGTTGCCGAGCGCGTCGTACGTCCAGTTGGTCGTGGCACCGGTGATGGGCGTGGCGGCGCCGGGCGGCGTGTAGCCGGGCAGGGTCTGGGCGGACTTGCGGCCCTCGGCGTCGTACGACGTGGTGACGGTGTTGCCGTTGGGGTCCTGCGTCTCCGTCTGGTCGCCGAAGGTGTCGTAGCCGGCCGTGGTGGTCGGGTGCACCAGGGCCGGCGCCCCGCCGTTGATCTCCGCGTTGACCGCCGGAGCGACGGTGACGGTCTGGTGACCGGCCTCGTCGTGGGCGTAGCTGGTGACGTTGCCGTCGGGGTCGGTCATGCTCACCGGCAGGCCCCGCTTGTCCAGCTTCCAGCTCGTCGTCGCCTGGTCGCTGGACGCCGTGGTGCCGCCGGAGCGGTCGGCGCCGTACAGACGGGTGACCTCGTCGCCGGACAGGGCGCGGGGATAGGCCTGGACGTTGTCGATCGCGCCGTTGACCTGGTTGTACAGGCCGCCGCCGGTGGTGTGGAGGGCGCCGAAGGTCGTCTGACCGGGGGCGTTCCAGGGGCTGGAGTTGGTCGCCGTGCCGGCCTGCCGGCCGTTGACGTAGAGCTTCATCGCGCCGGTGTCCGAGTCGAACGTCGCGGCGAGATGCGTCCAGGCTCCGGCGGCCGCGCTGCCGGCCGGCACGAAAGCGGCCGGGTAGGCGGCGGTGGGGCCGTCGTTGGTGCTGGTCGCGAAGGCCCAGGCCTTGGTGGCGGCGCTGTAGCCGAGGTAGAGGGACTGGTGATTGGCCCCGCCCTGACCGACAAAGGTCTGGTCGTTGGAGGTCTGGCTGTTCAGCTTGACCCAGGCGGAGACGGAGTACGACGACGCGGTGTTGAGCGCGGGACCGTTGGTGCCGATCACGCTGCTGCTGCCGTTGAGCGAGGCCGCTCCGTCGTTCCAGGCGACGTTCGTGGCGACGGCCGTGTTGCCGGTGCCGGAGGCGTCGGTGACCGTGCTGCCGGACGTCTGGTTCAGCTGCCACCATCCGGTCGGGCGGCCGACGCCGTCCTGCCGTATGGAGCGACCGGTCAGATTGCCCATCGGGTCATAGGTGGAGCTGGTGGTGTGGACGGTGTCGCCGCCGTCGCTCAGGGTGCTGGTGGCGACCCGGTCGTCGGGCGTGTACGACACCGTGGTCGTGCGGTTGACGCCGGTCGGATCGACTGTCGTCGCGGTCACGCGGTCGGCGGCGTCGACGGCGGATTTGGTCACCGTGGCGCCGTTGTTGGTGGCCTGCTCGATGAGGTTGCCGGCCGCGTCGTAGGTGTTGGCCTGCTGGACGAAGGTGTTCTTCCCCGCCGCGTCGGACTTGGCGATCGTCGCGGTGAGGTCGTTGTCGGTGTAGGTGTACGCGGTGGTGTTGCCCATCGCGTCGGTGATGGACTGCAGCCGCCCTGCCGGGTCGTAGGCGCGGGAGGACTGGACGAGGTCCTTCGCCGGCGAGGGGTTGGCCGGGTCACCCGTGTAGCCCTTGAGGGTCTGGGTGAGCAGGTGCCCGTTCGCGTCGTAGGCGTAGGCGAGGGTGGTGCCCAGCGCGTCGCGCTCGGTGGCCTTGTTGCCGTAGGCGTCGTAGGTGAAGGACGTGGTCGCCTTCGTCGCGTCGGTGTTCGTCTCCAGTTGGTTGTACTGGTTGTACGTGGAGGAGACGGTGCGCGGCGCGTCGCCGCCGGAGAGGTCGGCGACGGTCTGCGAGGTGACCAGTCCGTCCGCGTCGTAGACCGTGCTGGTCCTCGCCTGGTGGACGGCACCGGTGACGCGGTTGGTCACCGACGGATCGGTCTGCTCGACGACCTGCGACTCGGCGTCGTACTTGTACTGCGTGACCAGGCCGTCGGGGAAGGTGTCGGAGACGACCTTCTTGGTGACCGGCCGGCCGAGGTTGTCGTAGCCGAAGCTGGTGACCATCCCGTTGGGGTCGGTGGTGGAGGCGACGTCGCCGTTCTTGAAATAGCTGATCGTCGTCGTGGCACCGCCCGGCGAGACCGTCCTGTACGGCAGGCCCTTGGGCGCGTAGCCACCGTCGGCCGCCGCGATCGACGTGCCGTCGGTGTAGGCGACGGTGGTGCTCCGGCCCTTGGGCGAGCCCGGCACGGCCGGGGTCGTCACACCGGTCTTGTTGCCCGCCGCGTCATAGGAGAACGACGTCAGATACGTGTCGTCCGTCGCGGAGGACGAACGGCCGTCGCGCACGGTGGCCGGCAGGTCGTTCTGCGGGTTCGGCGTCAGCTGAGCGCTGGTGTCGTCCGGCAGGTACGTCATGTACGTCGTCGAACAGGCCTGCGCCGCCTGGTTCTGGCACGTGGTCCGGGCGACCTCGTTGCCGCGCACGTCATGGCCTGTGGTGACGACGTTGCCGTTGGGGTCGGTGACCGTGTGCTGGAAGCCGGCGGTGTCGTAGCCGTAGGTGGTCTTGGAGCCACGGCCGTCGATCTGTGCGACGGTGCGGTTGCCGTTCCACAGGTCGTACTGATACGTGACCGTCTTCGTCCCGGGGTCGGTGACCTTGACGACCTTCAGCGGGGACAGCCCGCTCGCGTTGCGCCCGGCGGACCAGTGGGCGGCGGCGTCGCCGCCGCTGAGCTCGGTCCGGTAGAAGGCGGCTTCCGCGATCGAGCCGGGGAAGTAGCCGAGGGCGTTGGTGGGACGGGCGGGCCAGCCGTTGGACTCACCGGCACCGATGTAGTTGTACCCGGCGGCCGAGCCCTTGAGCGCGGCCGTGGTGGAGCCGACCTGGACGCCGTCGAGGTACAGGTGCTGCCCCTTGCCGGATCCGGTCAGCAGGGTGTGGTGCCACTTGCCGTCGTTGACCTGCGCGGACGAGGTCATGCCACCGGAGACGCCGTTGGTGTCCCAGAACTTGCCGTGCAGCTTGCCGTCGGTACCGACGTAGAGCGCCGGCGTCCAGTCGCCGGCGGTCGGGTTCGGGCCGTTGACGGCAGCGCTCGACTGGCTGAACAGGACGCCGCCCGCGGTGTTCCCCTGCGGGGACCTGAACCACAACTCCACCGAGTTCGGTCCGGCCTGCACCTGCTGGCTCTCGGGCAGCCGGACGAACGAGGACGACCCGTTGAAGGCCGCGCCGGTGGAGTCGGTGAAGGGGCCCTCGGAGCCGAGCGTGACATTCGCGTAGGTCGCGGCGCCGGAGTTCACCTCATTGGTCGCCTGTCCGGCACCGGCCGAGTCGCCGAGCCGGTAGTAGGCGGCCGGGGCGGAACCGAGGACGGAGGAGCGGTAGACCTCGCTGGAGCCCTGCACCGTGGGCGCGCCCATGGCCCAGGTGCCGCCGTTGGAATCGGTCAGCCGTGTGACGTCCGCGGTGACGGGGTCGTAGGAGACCGAGGCGAAGGTCTTGCCCGAGGGACGCACGACCGAGCTCAGCAGTCCGGCCTGCCTGGTGGCGGCGCGGTACAGGTCGGTGACCTCGGGCTGGCCCAGCGGCTTCCCGTAGAAGGAGACGTTGGACAGGGAGCCCTTGAAGTAGCTGCCGTAGAACGTCGTCGAGTTGGGGTGCGGCTGGTCGGGCCAGGTCCAGCCGAGGTAGCCGGTGCCCAGGTAGACGTTGCGGGACAGCCAGGGCTGGGCGTTGCCGCTGTCGCCGATGGACTGGCGGCCGGGGGCCGTGCCGACCTTGTTGCCGTCCAGCCACATGGTCTGCGCGGTCCAGGAACCGGCCAGGACGACGTGGTGCCACTTGCCGTCGGTGACCGACGCCGAGGTGGTGATGGGCTTGGTCTGCGTGTCGTACCAGAACAGACCGTTGAGCTTGCCGGAGCCGCCGACGTAGAGCATCGGCATGAAGTTCCCCACCGTAAGGGTGTCCTTCACCGGCTTGTCGGAGGAGGAGAAGAGCACTCCGGCCGTGTTCGACGTGGTCTTGAACCACAGCGAGACGGACTGGGACGACGAGGCGTACAGCCCCAGGTTCGGCAGCTTGACGGACGAGGACGTGCCGTTGAACTCGGCCGCGGTCATGCCGCTGCCGGCCAGCGGTCCGGGCGCTCCGAGGGTGACGTTGCTGTAGGTGGCGTTGTCACCGCCGGCCTGGGAGAGGACGGCGCTGGCGGCCGTGGTTCCGGAGGTCTCGGCGAGCGGCCAGTACGACGTGGGGCCCTGGTCGAGGACCTGGTTGTGGTACTGGGAACCCGGGTTGTAGCCGTAGCGGGCGCAGCCGGTGGTGTCGACCGGTGAGCAGACCTGGGTCAGCTGGTCGCCGGTGTAGGAGTACGTCCAGGTGGCCGCGGTCTCCGGCTTGCCGGCGGTGGCGGGGTCGGTGACCACGGTCGCGACGTGCGCGGCGGTCGCGCCCGACGGCGTGGACCAGGTCAGGTTCAGGGACCGGCCGGAGACGGCCGAGGACATGGTCGTGATGCGGCCGGAGGACCAGACGAACTTCTGGGCGCGGCCGTTGGCGTCGGTGACGGACGTCAGACCGTACGCGCCCGAGCCGAGAGACTGGGTGAAGGCGTAGACCGTGGCGCTCTTGTCGGTGAGGGTGTAGCCGCCGCCGGAGACGGGCGCGAAGGTGGCGAAACGTCCCTGCGGTGGGGAGAACGAGCCGTCCGGGTTCTTGCCGTAGCCGACGGCTGATCCGTCGGGGTAGGTCACCTGGACGCTGGTCACCGCGCCGGAGGAGTCGTACTGCTCGGCTGCCCTGGAGTCGAAGATGCTCGACCAGCCCGCGCCGAAGGCGCCGGTGACCCGGGGGTCACGGGAGTTGTAGTCGCGGGTGACCGTCAGGGACGGACCGGGGGCCGAGACGTTGGCGTCGGTGGCCGAGGTGGTGTAGTTGCCGATGGCCGGGCTGTAGCCGTTGCCGTCCGTGTTCTGGGACAGGCTCGCGGTCACCGGTGGTTGTGGCACCTGCGTGGTCATCAGCTGCCAGTTCGGGCCCGCCGAGTAGTTGGTGCCGTCGAAGGACTGCACTTCCCAGTAGTAGGGCTTGCCCCATTTCAGCTTGCCGGCCGGCACGGTGTAGGAGTTGGAGGTGGTCAGGCCCGAGTCGGCGAGCTTGTTGCCGTCGGTGTCGTAGACCTGGAAGTTGAACTTCGGCAGACTGCCGAGGTTGGGGTCGGTGGAGCCGACCGCCGTCAGCTGCGGGGTCAGGGTGTTCACCGGGGCGTTGTTCGCCGGCGTCGTCCGGTGGATCTGGGGCAGGGTGGCCCCGGTGTAAGTGATCTGCAGCCAGGGGTAGGCGTCGATGTTGTTCATCGACCCGAACTGCTTCCAGTGCAGGTTGTCCGAGGTGGAGGCGTAGACGGCCAGGCCGTAGTCGTTGGTGGCCCCGGAGGCCGAGGCCCAGTTGTTGAAGACGCCCGTCGACAGCGGCACCGTCAGCCGGTCGCCCTTGGCCAGGTCCCCCTTGGTGTTGCCGCAGCTGTTGGGGACGTTCGGCGTCAGGTTGCCGATCGAGGAACCGTAGGACGGACCGGGCCAGCTGGTGACCTGCTGTGGCGTCCATGCCTTGGTGACCGGCGCGACGTCGAAGCGCTGCGGAGTGCAGGTGGAGGACCAGATGGCGAACAGGCTCAGCTGGGCCGAAGAGACCGTGACCCGGGAGTTGTCCAGGCCCAGGTTGGGGAACTGGAGGTACGACACCGCGGAGTGCGGACCCGAGTCGTATGAACCGACCTTCATGGTCAGTTCCATCGAGTGGTCACCGGGCTCGCCGGACTCCGCGAAGGTGGTGATGGGGCTCTCGTTGTTGACCGACGGGTCGACCACGACGGGGAAGACGCGCTTCTTGTCGTGCAGCCAGGAGGCGTCCAGCGTCATGCGCAGCGCCGTCTTGCCGCCGGACTGCACCAGGCGGTAGGTGACCGCGTGGGTGGTGGCGTGGTCGCCGGAGGCGCGGTCCACGTGGGAGTCGTAGGCGTAGGCGGGCGGGATGACCACCGAGGCCTTGCCCTTGGCGTCCAGCAGCTGGACGGAGCCGTTCTTGGTGAGGACGGGCCGCAGGCCATCGGCCTGAAGCGGGAACGTCCACTCGTTGCCGGCCTTGGCCGAGCGCAGGACCAGCGCCTCCTTCAGGCCGATGGGGCCCGAGTGGAGGTCGAGGTCGGTGTCCGGCAGGACGTTGCGGTAGTGGGCCGTGGATCCGGAGACCTCCGGCTCGACCGCCGCCGCGCCCTGCAGACCGTAGGCCAGCGCGTGCTTGCCGTCGGACGCGACGCGGGCCAGCGCGGAGTCCGTGGCGCGGGGGGCGAAGTCGACCGCGATGGAGTTCGCGCCCTGGTGCAGACGGCCGTCGGAACCCTTGCGCACCGTGGTGTCGATGCGCTGCCAGTCGCCCCGGTCGTCCCGGTAGTTGACCGGTGCCGGCGTGAGGTTACGGGTGTAGGACCCGTCCTCGTTCTGGTAGTAGTCGGAAGTGGCCGTGGACTTCGAGGCGACGCGCTTGCTGGTCCTGGCGTTGAAGCCCAGCCCGCCCTTGCTCGGGCCCTTGGCCACCTTGCGCGCGTAGGGCTCGTGGGCCGGCAGCTCGCCCTTGCCGTGCTGCGGCTTGGTGCCGGCGCCGCGGCCGGCGCGGGTCGAGGCCGCCGAGGCGTTGTGGCCACGGTCGGCGGCACTGCCGGACGCCTGCTGCGGCGTACGGCCCCAGTGCGGGGCCTTGCGGCCGGTCAACAGGGAGGTCAGTCCGGACAGACCGGACTGGGACAGCGGCTCGAGCCGCGCTCCCATGGCTACGGCCTGTTCGGAAATCAAAATCGTGGCGAGGGCCGTGAGAACGGCCATCGCCACGGTACGGAACAGACCCGGATGTCTGTGTCTCCACCGGCCTGGCCGGTGGAGAACTCGGGGACGCATGAAAATCGACTCCAGTGAAGATCAACTGCAAAACAGCTGACTTTCACTCATAAGGGTGGTTTCGCACCAGAGTCATGATCATGATCTTAAGATTTCTTTACTTCACGATACCCGAGGTGACCTGCGAAAATGTGCGACCGCACAGGGTTCGAGACAGGGTCCGAGCCGATCGGTCACCCCTTCGGTTCGCCCTGAACCGCCTCCTTCACCACCCGCGCGGCGGCGGCCCGGGTGCCTTCCGTCCGCGGAATCACCGTCACATTGCCCTCGGTCCTGCCGTCCCCGACGACCGCGAACCGCGTCTTCGGCGTCCGTCCGGCGACGTCGCGCGTCGCCGCCACCGGGGTTCCGCCCACCGCGATCACGACGTCGCACCGCCGCTGGACGAGGGTGTTCACATAGGGCACGGCGTTCGCCACGTTGTCCGGACCGAACACCGGGAGGTTCATCACCTTCGCCTTGGTGGCGAGGGAGGCGTCCTCCATCCCGGCCCAGACCGGGGCCGCCTCACGCCCCGTCACCCCCTGCGCGTCGGTCAGCAGGCAGGCGCTGTGGGCGCTGTACTGGCGGGCCCTGGGCGCGGGATCCCCGTCGTCGTCCCCGCTCAGCACGACGGCCGCGATCACCCCGCCCACCAGCACCACTGTTCCGGCCCCGGCGGCCAGCCATGACTTGCGACGCATCGCGCGTTCCTCTCCGTGGGACCGGGCCCGCTGCCCGGTCGTCGAACCGCGCGAGCATAGGCACAAAGGGGGCCATTCACGCCACGTCCCCCGTACGCGGCCGCGTACGGGGGTCCCGGAGTGCGCGCCTGACGGCAGGTCAGTAGCCCGCGGTGAAGCGGCGTCGGACGTGCCGAGGGGTCTCGATCTCGTCGAGCACGGCCACGGCGAGGTCCTGGGTGGAGATGTCGCCCGCTCCCTCCACGGGCGGCAGTACCTGGTCGCCGCCCACGCGGTAGCGGCCCGTGCGTTCGCCGGGCTCGATGCGACCGGCCGACGGGCTCAGGTACGTCCAGTTCCGGTCCGACAGCCGGCACAGGTCCAGTACCTCGGCGTGGGCGAGCGCGACCGCGCGGTAGGCGGCGGGAACGTGCAGAACATCCGTCAGGATGCGGGCGAAGCCCTCCTCGTCGTCCAGGACGCGTACGCCCGGCGCCGACTCCAGGCTGCCACCGCCGCCGATCACGACCAGCCGGGTGGCGGGGTGGAGCTCCAGCGCCTTCAGCAGCGCGCGGGCGGTGTCCGGCAGGACGTGGGCGTGCGTGATCTGGTCGGGGATGTCGCCCCCCGGGGCGATGGCGTTGACCATGACGTCCAGCCCGGCGACGGCCCGTGCCGCCCCCTCGACGTCGCCCGCGTCCGCGACCCGCCATGTCGCGCCGCCCCCCTGTGCCGGAACGCGCGCCGGATCCCGCGTGAGGGCGGTGACCCGGTGGCCGCGACGCAGCCCCTCCGCCACGACCGCCCGGCCGATGAGCCCGGTGGCGCCGAGAACCCCGATGTCCATGGAAAATCCCCTCCCGCATACACGGCGTGCATTCACTACACGCCGTTCAGTTTTTCTACGCCAGATAGTAACTCCGTGCCGTAAAGTGTCAACGGTGGTGAACGAGACGCTGAATCGCCGGGAACGACTGCGGGCCGAGACGGCCCGGGAGATCAGGACGATCGCGCTGAAGCTGATGGGCGAGGGCGGTCCGGACGCCATCACCCTGCGGGCGATCGCGCGGGAGATGGGCATGACGGCGGGGGCCATCTACGGCTACTACGCCACCCGCGACGACCTCATCACCACGCTCATCGGCGAGGTGTACACCGGCCTCGTCGACGCCGTGGAGGCGGCCCGCGACGCCCGGCCGGCCGACGACGCGGCAGGCCGCCTGCTGGCGTGGGCCGAGGCGCTGCGGACCTGGGCGCTCGCCAACCCCCAGGGCTTCCGCCTCGTCTACGGCGACGCGGTCCCCGGCTACCGGCCGCCGGAAGGCGGTCCCGCCGCCACGGCGCGCGGACGTGCCTGCGCCGGGCTGGTCGGTCTGATCGCCGACGCGTGGCCGCACGCCCGCCCCGCCCGCCGCCAGGCCTCCTACGGGTGGCCCGACTTCGGCGAGGAACTGGGCGCCCGCATCCGGGCCGAGCATCCCGGCCTGCCGCCCGCGGCGGTCGCGGTGGCGCTGCGCGCCTGGGGGCGCATGCACGGGCTGCTGGCGCTGGAGCTCTACGGGCATCTCTCGCCCATCGCCACCGACCCCGGCGCGCTCTACCGCGACGAGATGCTGGACCTGGTCGGCTCCCTGGGGCTCGAGCCGCCGGTCGCCTGACCGTCCGTCGGGAGCGGGCCGTACGCACCGTTGACCCTCGGCTCGGGCCCGGATAGCTTCGCCGGACGGACAGTTGATTCCGTGCAGCGGAAGTGCGGAGGGGTGTCGCATGGGGCGGGAACAGGGCATCGCCACGACGTTCACCAGCGCGGTCGGCGAGCGCGTCGCGGCGTCCCTGGCGCGGGTGGACGCCGAGCTCGCGCGCCGCTACCCGGGCGATCCCGGCAGCCGCCAGCCTGTGCACACGGTCTACGTCCCGGCCGACGTCTTCGACGCCACGACCGTACGGTCCTGGGGCGACCGGGCGCTCGCCGTGCTCGACGAGCACGCGCCGGGCGCGGGGGAGTTGGCCCGCGTTCTCGGACTGCCCGGCGAGCTCGCGGATCAGGTCCACGAGCGCGTACGGGCCAAGCTCGGGCGCGAGCCGGTCGAGGATCTGCGGATCGACTTCGAGGACGGGTACGGGACGCGTCCGGACGCCGAGGAGGACACGGCGGCGGCGCGGGCGGCGAAGCTCGTCGCGGCGGCGTTCGAGGACGGGACGGCAGCGCCCTGCATGGGCATCCGCCTGAAGTGCATGGAGGCGGCCGTGCGCGAGCGAGGGATACGGACCCTCGACATCTTCCTCACCGGGCTGATGGCCGCGGGCGGTCTCCCGGACGGGCTCGTCCTCACGCTGCCCAAGGTGACCTACCCCGAGCAGGTCGCCGCGATGGCCCATCTGGCGGGGGAGTTCGAGAAGGCGCGCGGGCTGGACGCCGGGCGGATCGGATTCGAGATCCAGATCGAGACCACCCAGGCGATCCTCGGCGCCGACGGGCGGGCGACGGTCGCCCGGCTGATCGACGCCGCCGGAGGCAGGGCCACCTCCCTGCACTACGGCACCTTCGACTACAGCGCCTCCTGCGGCATCGGCGCCGCGCACCAGTCGCCCGACCACCCGGTCGCCGACCACGCCAAGGCCGTCATGCAGGTCGCCGCCGCCGGCACCGGCGTCCGCCTCTCCGACGGCTCGACCAACGTGCTGCCCGTCGGGGACACCGCACAGGTCCACGCGGCGTGGCGGCTGCACCACCGGCTCGTACGGCGGGCGCTGACGCGGGGTTACCACCAGGGCTGGGACATGCACCCCGGCCATCTGCCGACCCGCTACGCCGCCGTCTACGCCTTCCACCGCGAGGGCCTCGAGCGGAACGCGGCCCGTCTCGCCGCGTACACCGAGGGGATCGCGGGCGGCGCGGTGCTGGACGAGCCCGCCACGGCCCGGGCGCTGAGCGGAAGCCTGTTGCGCGGGCTGGACTGCGGCGCGGTGGACGCGGACGAGGTCGCCGCGCTGACGGGGCTGGGGCGTGGGGAGCTCGAGGCGCTGGCGGGGCGCGGGGGCCCGGGTCAGTCGCCGGCGGGCGGTAGTTCGCCGGAGCCGCGGACGATGAGGCGGGTCGGCAGCTCCACGCGGCGCGGCGCCTCCCCGGCGCCCTCCAGCCGGCGGAACAGCAGCTCGGCGGCCGTACGGCCCAGCCGGGCCGCGTCCTGGGCGACCACGGTGACACCGGGCGAGAGCAGGTCGGCCAGCTCCAGGTCGTCGAAGCCGACCAGCGCCACGGAACGGGGCAGGCGGGCTATGACGCGCAGGGCGGTGACGGTCACCCGGTTGTTGCCCGTGAAGAGCGCGGTGACCGGGCGCGGCCCGGCGAGCATGCGTTCGGCCTCCGCCCGTACGCGCTCGGGGGCGGTCGGGCCCAGCGACACCCAGTTCTCGTCCACGGGCAGCGCGGCGTCCGCCATCGCGGCGCGGTAGCCGCGCAGTCGCTCGGCGGCGGTGTGGATGCGCGGCCGGTCGCCGATGAAGCCGATGCGGCGGTGGCCGTGGGCGATGAGGTGGGCGACGCCCTCGCGGGCGCCGCCGTAGCTGTCCGAGAGCACCGCGTCGGCGTCTATGAGCCCGGCGGGGCGGTCGACGAAGACGGTGGCGACGCCCGCCGCGATCTCGGGCTCCAGGTAGCGGTGGTCGCCGCCCGCCGGGATGACGATCAGGCCGTCGACGCGGCGGGCGCAGAAGGCGAGGGCCAGCTCCCGTTCCCGTTCGGGGTCCTCGGCGCTGGAGCCGTTGATGAGCAGGGCGCCGTGGCTGCGGGCCACCTCCTCGACGGCACGGTTGAGCGGGGCGTAGAAGGGGTCGGCGAGGTCCTCGAGGACGAGGCCGACGGAGGCGGTGCGGCCCTTGCGCAGGATGCGGGCGCTGTCGTTGCGGCGGAAGCCGAGGGCGGTGATGGCCTCCTGGACGCGCCGCTCGGTGTCGGGGGTGACGCCCGGTTCGCCGTTGACCACGCGGGAGACGGTCTTGAGGCCCACGCCCGCGCGGGCGGCGACGTCCTTCATGGTGGGACGGGTGCCGTAGCGGGGCGGCGGCCCGCCGCGGGCGTGCGTGCCACCGGCGGCGGCCGGCGCGGGAGAACCGGCGGCCCGGGGAGTATCGGCGGAGATGGCCATGGACGCCCGTCCTTCGCGCAGAGAGCCGTCTGGTGCCCGCGGGTGACGTCGCACGTACGGGGACGACGTCGGGCACCTCGGAGGTGACCTCGAGCATAGAGCCTGGACAACGTTGTCAAGCAGGGCCAGACTGACCTCCCGGACCGACCCCCACCGCCCGTGGACCAGGAGACAATCGCACCGTGCGCAACGACCAGGGCGACCTCGTCGCCGCTCTCGACTTCGGCGGCACCAAGATCGCCGGGGCGCTCGTGGACGCCGGCGGGCACCTGCTCGCGCGCGCCCGGCGGCCCACCCCGGCGACGGAGGACGCGGCGACGGTCATGGACGCGGTGGCCGGCGTGCTCGCCGAGCTGGGCCGGAGCGTGCACTGGTCGCGGGTACGGGCCGTGGGCATCGGCAGTGCGGGCCCCGTCGACGCCTCGCGCGGCACCGTCAGCCCCGTCAACGTGCCCGGCTGGCGAGGGTTTCCGCTGGTCGCCGAGGTGGCCCGGGCGGTGGGCGGGCTGCCGGTGACGCTGGTCGGCGACGGGGTGGCGATGACCGCGGCCGAGCACTGGCGCGGCGCGGCCCGGGGGCGGGCCAACGCCCTGTGCATGGTGGTCTCCACGGGAGTCGGCGGAGGGCTCGTCCTCGGCGGGCGGCTGAATCCCGGGCCCACGGGCAACGCCGGCCACATCGGCCACATCAGCGTCGCCCTGGACGGCGACCCCTGTCCCTGCGGCGGCCGGGGCTGCGTGGAACGCCTCGCCAGCGGACCGAACATCACGCGCCGCGCGCTCGCCGACGGCTGGCGGCCGGAGCCCGGCGAGGAGGCGAGCGCGGCGGCCGTGGCCGCCGCCGCCCGGGCGGGCGACGCCATCGCGCTCGCCTCCTTCGCGCGCGCGGCGCAGGCGCTGGCCGCGGGCATCGCCGCGACGGCGGCGCTCGTGGAGATCGAGGTCGCGGTGATAGGCGGCGGCGTCGCACAGGCCGGAGAGGTGCTCTTCGCCCCGCTGCGCGAACGCCTGCGCGACTACGCGGCGTTGTCCTTCACCTCGGCCGTCGAGGTGCTGCCCGCGCGGCTGGGCTCCGACGCGGGGCTGGTCGGGGCGGCGGCCGCGGCGGCCGAGCGGCGGGGACTGTGGGGGCCGGGCGCGGGTAGGTGACGGGCAGGTGACAGGGCGCTGTGGCCTCCGTCACCTGCCGCGTGGCCAGTCCGTGCCCCATGCCGCTCGTACACGTTTCCGTGGCAAGGTGTTGCGGGCACGTGTTCCGGCACGTATTCCCCCGCCGCGCGCGCCGCGATCCGGGGGCTGTGTTCCGCGCCAGGTGTTCCGCAGGCCACAGGGGGCTACGGAGAAGGGGGAACCGTGATCGTCTGGCTGAACGGTGCGTTCAGTGGGGGCAAGACCAGCACGGCGAAGCTGCTGACCGAGCTCCTTCCGGGCAGCACCCTCTACGACCCCGAGGTGACGGGCGGGGCGCTGCGCCATCTGCTGCCCCCCGGGAGACTCGGCGAGGTGGGGGACTATCAGGACCTGCCCATCTGGCGTCGGATGGTCGCGGACACGGCGGCGGCGCTGCTGGCGGAGCTGGGCGGGGTGCTCGTCGTGCCGATGACGCTGTTGCGCCAGGAGTACCGGGACGAGATCTTCGGGGCGCTGGCGTCCCGCCGGATACCGGTACGGCATGTGGTGCTCACCGTCGATGAAACGATCCTGCGGGAGCGCATCGAGAACCGCGTGGAGTTCCCCGGCGACGTGGAGCGGAGCGAGTCCGTCCGGCGGTGGTCGCGGGACCACGTCGTGCCGTACCGCCGGGCGCTGGCGTCCTGGCTCGGGGACGACGCCCTCGCCGTCGACACCGCCGGCCTGACCCCGCGCCAGGTGGCCGAGCGCGTCGCCGAGGCCGTGCGCGACGGCAGCGCCGCGTTCTGCCCGATCGTCCAGACCCCCGAGCCGCGGGCCGAGACGCTCGCCGCCGGGGTGCTGCTCTTCGACGAGTACGACCGGGTGCTGCTCGTGGACCCCACGTACAAGGCCGGCTGGGAGTTCCCGGGCGGAGTGGTGGAGCCCGGCGAGGCGCCCGCCCGCGCGGGCATGCGCGAGGTCGCCGAGGAGATCGGCATCGAGCTCTCGTCCGTGCCGCGGCTGCTGGTCGTCGACTGGGAGCCGCCCAAGCCGCCCGGGTACGGGGGCTTGCGCCTGCTCTTCGACGGGGGGCGGCTGGCCGAGGCCGACGCGCGGCGGCTGCTGCTGCCCGGGGCCGAGCTGCGGGGGTGGCGGTTCGTCACCGAGGAGGAGGCGGGGGCATGTTGCCGCCGGTGCGGCTGAACCGGCTGCGGTGGGCGTTGCGGGCGCGGGAGCAGGGGCGGGCGTTGAACCTTGAGGGCGGCGTGCCGGTGGGGTGACCGGCGGGTGTGGGTGCGTCCGTCTGTGGTGCGGGTGCGGGTGCGTCCGCCTGTGCTGCGGGTGCGGGCGCGGGCCGGGAAGGGCCCTTCCGGGGCTGCGATTTCGCGGGCCTCGCCGACGTTGCCTGTGAGTGCCCCGCACCTGCCCGCGAAACCGCTTTACGCCCCTGCCAGGTCCCTCCCCGGCCCGCGCCCGCCCCCTCCCGTTCGTTCCCGGGTGCCGGTTCGCCGGTTTTTAGCGCTTGCTCGCCGCGTAGTTCGTCAGGAACAGGGCCTCGGTGAGCGTGAGGCGCTCCAGTTCCTGCGGGCTCACGCTCTCGTTGACCGCGTGGATCTGCGCCTCCGGCTCGCTCAGACCGATCAGGAGGATCTCCGTGTCCGGGTAGAGCGTGGAGAGGGTGTTGCACAGCGGGATCGAGCCGCCCATGCCCGCCGTCTGCATCTCCTCGCCGGGGTACGCGACGCGCATGGCCTCCGCCATCGACGCGTACGCCGGGCTGGCGGTGTCCGCCTGGAAGGCCTGGCCCTGGCCCACCTGCTCCAGCGCGATCCGCGCGCCCCACGGCACGTGCTTCTCCAGGTGCGCCACGAGCAGCCGCGTGGCCTGCGCCGCGTCCTGGCCCGGCGGCACGCGCAGGCTGATCAGCGCCCGCGCGCTCGCGTGGACGGACGGGGTGGCGCCGACCACCGGCGGGCAGTCGATGCCCAGGACGGTGACGGCCGGGCGCGCCCAGAGGCGGTCGGCGACGGTGCCCGAGCCGATCAGCTCGACGCCGTCGAGGACCTTGGCGTCCTCGCGGAAGTGCTCCTCGGGGTACTGCAGACCGCTCCAGCTCTCGTCCGCCGCCAGCCCGTCCACCGTCGTCGAGCCGTCCTCGGCGCGCAGCGAGTCCAGCGCGCGGATCAGGGCCGCGAGGGCGTCGGGGGCCGCGCCGCCGAACTGGCCCGAGTGCAGGTTGCCCTCGAGCGTGTCCACCTGGACGCGGACGAGGGTCATGCCGCGCAGCGTCGCGGTGACCGTGGGCAGGCCGACACGGAAGTTGCCCGCGTCGCCGATGACGATGGCGTCGGCGGTCAGCAGCTCCGGGTGGGCCTCGGCGTACCGCTCGAGGCCGCCGGTGCCCTGCTCCTCGGAGCCCTCGACGATGACCTTGACGTTGACCGGGACGCCGCCGTGGGCCTTCAGCGCGCGCAGCGCGTTCAGGTGCATGATCACGCCGCCCTTGCAGTCGGCGGCGCCGCGGCCGTACCAGCGCCCGTCGCGCTCGGTCAGCTCGAAGGGCGGGGAGATCCACGCGGCCTCGTCGAGCGTGGGCTGCACGTCGTAGTGGGCGTACAGCAGCACGGTCGGGGCGTCCGCCGGGCCGGGAAGGCAGCCGTAGACGGACTGCGTGCCGTCCGGGGTGTCGAGCAGGGCGACGTCCTCGAAGCCCTCCGCGCGCAGCGCGTCGGCCACCCACTTCGCGGCCCCCTCGCACTCGCTCTTGGGGAACTGCGCCTCGTCGGCGACGGACTTGAAGGCGACCAGTTCGGCCAGCTCGGTCCGGGCACGGGACTGCAGGGAGGCGACAGTCGTCGCGAGCGCGGCCGGATCGGGCAGGCGGCTCGAGGACGTGTCCATGGAACGCTCCTTGGGGGCGCGACGTTGTGTCCGTACAGACGTGGTGTCCGCACATACGGGCGATTGCGCACCGATCCTCCCATGGCCGGTGCGCGCGTCCCCGGGGGCCTTCCCCCGAACGGGCCGCCGGACGGTGGGCCGTAGGATGCGCACGGTAGTCGTAGCCGGTGATCAAACGGGAGTAGAAGCACAGGTGAGCAGCGACAACGCAGCCCGGGAAGCGGGCTCGGACGGCACGGCGGCGAGCGAGCCGGTGTGGGACGTCGTGGTGGTGGGCGCCGGGCCCGCGGGGGCTTCGGCCGCCCGTGCGGCGGCGGCCGCGGGCCGCCGGGTGCTGCTCCTGGAGAAGGCCGAGCTCCCGCGCTACAAGACCTGCGGCGGCGGCATCATCGGCCCCTCGCGGGACGCGCTGCCGCCCGGTTTCCAACTGCCCCTGCGGGACCGCGTGCACGCCGTCACCTTCTCGCTCGACGGCAAGCTGACGCGCACCCGCCGCTCGAAGGGGATGCTCTTCGGGCTCATCAACCGGCCGGAGTTCGACGCCGCCCTCGTCGAGTCCGCCAAGGAGGCGGGCGCCGAGGTGCGCACGGGCGTGGCCCTCTCCAAGGTCGAGCAGCACGGCCCGGCCGTGCCCGACCGGCGCACCGTGGCCGTCGTCCTCTCCGACGGCGAGACCCTCCACGCCCGCGCGGTCGTGGGCGCGGACGGCAGCGCCGGGCGCATAGGAGCACACGTCGGGGTGAAGCTCGAGCAGGTGGACCTCGGCCTGGAGGTCGAGATCCCGGTGCCGGCGACGGTCGCCGAGGACTGGGCCGGCCGGGTGCACATCGACTGGGGCCCGATTCCGGGCAGTTACGGATGGGTCTTCCCCAAGGGCGACACCCTGACCGTCGGCGTGATCTCGGCGCGCGGCGAGGGCGCGGGCACCAAGCGCTATCTGGAGGACTTCATCGCCCGGCTGGGGCTGGCGGGCTTCGAGCCCAGCATCTCCTCGGGCCACCTGACCCGCTGCCGGACCGACGACTCGCCGCTCTCGCGCGGCCGGGTCATCGTCTGCGGCGACGCGGCCGGGCTGCTGGAGCCGTGGACCCGCGAGGGCATCTCCTTCGCCCTGCGCTCGGGTCGGCTCGCGGGTGAGTGGGCCGTGCGCATCGCCGAGGCGCAGGACGCCGTCGACGCCCGCCGCCAGGCGCTGAACTACGCCTTCGCCATCAAGGCCGGCCTGGGCGTGGAGATGGGCGTCGGCCGCCGCATGCTCACCCTCTTCGAGCGCCGCCCGGGCCTCGTCCACGCCGCCCTCACCGGCTTCCGCCCGGCGTGGCGCGCGTTCGCGCGCGTCGTGCGCGGCACGACCACGCTCGCCGAGATCGTACGGACGCACCCGCTGGCGCGGCGGACGCTGTCGGCGATGGACCGGGCTGACCGGACCCGCGAGCGGGAGGGGCGGGGCGGGAAGGGCCCTGGCAGGGGCGTCAGGGTTATTTGCGGCGAATGTCCGGCCGGCTGACCCGGTTGGGCCGGGCCGTAAATAATCCAGCCCCAGAAGGGCCCTTCCCGCCCCGCCCCCGCCCCCAATACAGCCGCGGGGCGTACGTCAGAACAGCGCGTCCGGCTCGGCCGGGCGCGCAGCGGTCCGTATCGACGCCGTCGTCGTCGCGTCCGGGGCCGCCGCCGTGAGTGCCCAGCCGGCCAGGTGCCGGGCGTCCAGCAGCAGCTGACCGCCCGGCGTGTCCACGTACACGTCGGGCCCGGCCACCGCCGCCACGCGGCCCGCCACCGTGCGGCCCGGGGCGAGTGCGACGGTGCCGGGGGACGGGCGGACGCGGCCGAGGTGGAACGCCGCGTCGTGGTGGACCGGCGCGAAGTCCCGTACCGCCAGGGACTCGGGGAGCCCCGGGAGCCCCAGCGCCCGCTCGTGCAGCTCCGCCAGCTCGGCCGCGCGGTCCGCCGGCGGGGCCGCCGGGTGTCGGGCGGCGCGCTTGGCCGCGTAGGGGAAGCGGTCCGGCACCGCGAGGGCGGCGCCGAGCACCGCCTCGGACCGGCGGGCGGCCATCAGGGGGCCGCGGCCGAGCAGGGCGTAGGAGAGCGCGGCCTGCTCGAGCAGGCGCGCGCCGTTCCGCTCGGCGGCCGTGATGCCGACCTTGATCAGACCGGGCGCGAACCAGGCGAGGTAGACGTCGTACGGGCGGGGGTCGTCGGCGATGGTGTCGGCCGCCACCGAACGGGACCGGTCGAGCCGGGCGCACTGCGGGCACTGCGCCGAGACCGCGGTCTCCGGCACCGCGGCCGCGTCCGGGCACGGCGTGTGCCGCCCGCCCCTGCGCACGCCGACGCAGTGCCGCCCGTCGCCCGTGGTGAACGCAAGCGGCCGCCCGGGCGGCAGCGGCGACAGGCGCTCCCCGTGCGCGGGATGCCGCCACACCAGCGCCGGCTCCGGGGCCGCGCCGGCCGTGCTCCAGCGCAGCCCGGCGCAGCGCCACCCGGCGCGGCTCCCGCCTTCCGTGTCCGCCATGCCCCCCATGGTGTCAGCGGCCACCGACAACGGGCCCGCGGCCCGGCTCCCGCGTCGTACGGGCGATCAGCGCCGACACGGCCGCGAGCGCGGCGACCGTGGTCAGCGCCACGGGCAGGGAGAACCAGTCCGTGAGGAAGCCGATGGCCGGCGGTCCCAGCAGCATGCCGCCGTAGCCGAACGTGGAGGCGGCGGCGACGCCGCCCGGGCCCGCCAGCTCGCCGGCCCGGCCGATCGCGACGGGGAAGATGTTGGCCAGGCCCAGGCCCGTGACGGCGAAGCCGGCGAGGGCCGCCCAGAGGCTGGGCGCCAGCGCGCCGAGCAGCATGCCCGCCGCGGCGGTCGCGCCGCCGGCGACCAGCAGCCGGGTCTGGCCCAGCCGTTCCAGGAGCGCGCTGCCGGTCAGCCGCCCGAGCGTCATGGCGAGCGCGAAGACGGAGTAGCCGATCGCCGCCACTCCGGGCCGGGCCGATAGGTCCTGCTGGAGGTGGAGCGCGCCCCAGTCGGCGAGCGCCCCTCGCCGTAGGCGGTGCACAGGGCGATCAGGCCGAGGACGGCGACCAGCCGGCGCTCGCGCCCGCCGGCCTGCGGGGCGTCGGACGCCGGGGTCGTGGCGCGCGGGGCGGGGCGGGGCGCCGGGTGGGCGAGGAGCGCCCGTCCCGCCACGCCGGAGACGAGGAGTCCGGTCGCGGCCAGCAGGAACAGGTGGCGGTCGGCCGGCAGATGCCCGGCGATCAGGGCGCCGATCCCGGCGCCGAGCATCCCGCCGACGCTGAAGGCGGCGTGGAAGCTGGGCATCACGGGCCTGCGCAGCGCGGCGACGAGGTCGACGGCGGCGCTGTTCATGGCGACGTTGATGCCGCCGTAGGCGGCCCCGAAGACGAGCAGGACCAGTCCGAGGGAGAGGGCGGAGCCGGCCAGCGCGGGCAGGGCGATGCCCAGGGACATCAGGACGGCGGCCAGCACCGTCATGGGGTGGCTGCCGAAGCGCCGGCACAGCCGGCCGGTCACCGTCATGGTGGCGACGGCGCCCGCCGACACGCCGAGCAGGGCCAGCCCGAGGTCGCCGGCGGAGGCGCCCGTGTGCTCCTTGATGGCGGGGATGCGGACCACCCAGCCGGCGAAGAGGAAGCCGTCGAGGGCGAAGAAAAGGGTCAGTGCGGTTCTCAGACGGGGGAGTACGGTCTCCTCGGGAGCCGGTCGCCGTTCCCCCAGAAGGGCCATCCGTATTTTGTTTAGCGTCGGCACAAAGTCAGAATAGGGGTGTGACCCAGACTCGGACAACACGTTTGGAGCGTGGCCGCGGCGCGCTCGGCCCGGCCTTGGAGCTCGTGCACACCGGCCGCGCCCCCACGCGCGCCGTCCTCACGGCCGAACTCGGCGTGACCCGCGCGACCGCCGGGGCCGTGGCCGCGGAGCTGGAGGCGCTCGGACTGATCCGGGTGGACGCGCGCCCGACGGCCCCCGCCGGCTCCCAGGGCCGGCCCTCGCACCGGCTGTCCGTCGCCCCCGACGGCCCCGTCGTCCTCGCCGCGCAGATCCACGCCGACGGCTACCGCGCGGCCCTCGTCGGCCTCGGCGGCACGGTGGTGGCGACCGCGCCGGGCTGCATGACGGTGCCCGCCGACCCCTCGCGCATCATCGACGCCGTCGTCGAGGCGGGTGCCGGGCTGCTGCGCTCGAGCGGCCGGCGCTGCCTGGGCGCCGGGCTCGCCGTGCCCTCGGCGGTCGCGGAGCCGGACGGTACGGCCCTCAACCCGCTGCACCTGTCCTGGCCCGCCGGCGCCCCCGTCCACGAGCTCTTCACCGAGGCGCTGGCCAAGTCCGGGGTCGACGACCCCGCGGGCGTCCCCGTGCCCGGCGTCGCGGGCAACGACGTCAACCTCGCCGCCCTCGCCGAACACCGCCACGGCGCGGGCCGGGGCGCCCGGCACCTGCTGTGCGTGGCCACGGGCCACCGGGGCGTGGGCGGGGCGCTCGTCCTCGACGGCCGTGTGCACAGCGGCAGTTCGGGCCTGGCGCTGGAGGTCGGTCACCTGACCGTCAATCCCGCGGGACTGCCCTGTCACTGCGGCAGCCGCGGCTGCCTCGACGTCGAGACCGACACCCTGGCCTTCCTCACCGCCGCCGGCCGCACGCCCGGCCCCGAGGTGTCACTGCTGCAGCAGTCCCGCGACCTGCTGCGCACGGAGTACGCGGACCCGTCCGTGCGGGCCGCCGCCGAGCTGATCGTCGACCGGCTGGGCCTCGGGCTCGCCGGGCTCGTCAACATCCTCAACCCCGACCGCATCCTGCTGGGAGGGCTCCACCGCGAGCTCCTGGAGGCGGACCCCGAACGGCTGCGCGCGGTCGTCGCCGACCGCAGCCTGTGGGGCCGCAGCGGGAGCGTGCCGATCCTCGCCTGCACCCTGGACTTCAACAGCCTCATCGGCGCCGCCGAAGCGGCCTGGCAGCCGGTCCTGGACGATCCCCTGGCGGCGCTCGCCTGACGCCGCGCGGGACTTCGCGGCTCCCTCGCCCGGGCCCCTCGCGAGCGGTACGCGCGCACGCGCACGCGTGCCCGTCGCCGACGGCCGGCCGGGAGCCGGTCGCCGGTCAGCCGGGGACGACGGACAGGGGGCGCCGCCGCGGTGCGGGCCGGCGCAGGCCGGCCGGGCTGCCCACGAACGCGGGCTCCTCCAGGGCCGACAGGGGAGCGGGCCGATCGAAGGCGAAGGCCTTGCGGTCGCCGCGTGCCGTGCGGGGCGCGGCGGGCCCGGGGGAGGGGACGGTCAGCGTGAACCAGACGACCTTCCCGCCGTCGTGGCGCTCGCGCACGCCCCAGCTCGAACTGACCGCCGCCACCAGCGCCAGCCCCCGGCCGTGGGTGCTGCCGGCGTCCACGTCCGCGACGCGCGGCAGCCGGGGATCGTGGTCGCTCACCGAGACGGTGAGGCGGTTCAACACGAGCTCGATCTCGACGGTGCAGCGCTTGTCGGGTTCGGCGTGCTGGTGGACGTTGGTGAGCAATTCGGTGACACCGAGCGCGGCGGGGTCGATGAGGGGATCGAGATGCCAGTAACGCAGCTGCGCAGATACGATTCTGCGGACCTGGCCGATCCGTTGGGGCAGAGCCTGGAGCTCCACGGTGCAGTGCTTGTTCACTCGGCTGATCACGGCTGCGACTCCCTGAAGAAGTAGGGCTAGCCTGATGCAGATGGCGTTGCGAAAGTCGTGCGGTACGCGCCTGTTGCGGTCCCGCGGCGCGGGCCACCGGACCGATCGGCGGTAACTGATCCCGAGCGTGACCGCCGAAAACCCTCAGTGATGCTGGTACGAGTCAAGGGTCGACTCTCGCGGCCACCTTCGCAACTCCTGCACCCTTCAGTGCTTCGCCGTGCTTCCGTGCGCCGACCGAACGACCTCCAGAAAGCGGTTGACCACCGCTTCGCCCTCGTCCTCGCGGGTCGCACCCCCGGGCGGGTGGTCCTCGGGCCGGCCCAGGGTGAGCCGGTAGCGGTGGCCGTTGACGGTGGCCCGCGCCTGGTCCGGGCCGGCGAACCACGGCTTGCCCGCCTGGACCGAGTCCACCGGAGCGCTGTCGATCTCCCGCCCGTAGCTGGTCAGCAGCTCCAGCCGGCCGTCCCGGATCCGCACCTGGCCGGCCCGCGTCAGGGAGCGATGGGAACGCTCGATCCGTACCCCTGTCGCGCTGAACTCCGGTTCCGCCACGGCGCACCGCCTCTCCTGCCGGATGTCGCTGTCCGTTGCGCAGTCTGCCCGTGCGCGGGCCCGGACACCAGTGCCCCTTTATGATCGGAACGCCCGAGTGGTCCGCCTGAGCCCGTACGGAACACCCCTTAGGAGCGGCGCGTGAACAGCACAGGGCACACGGGAGCGGCCGGTCCGGCCGTGCCCACCGTCGACGTCGACCACAGCGACCCGGCCTACCGGGCCTGGCTCAAAGAGGCCATCCGCAAGGTCCAGGCCGACGCCAACCGTTCGGCCGACACCCACCTGCTGCGCTTCCCGCTGCCCCCCGAATGGGGCATCGACCTCTACCTGAAGGACGAGTCCACCCACCCGACCGGCAGCCTCAAGCACCGCCTCGCCCGCTCCCTGTTCCTCTACGGCCTGTGCAACGGCTGGATCCGCCCCGAGGCCTGCGTCATCGAGGCCTCCAGCGGCTCCACCGCCGTCTCCGAGGCCTACTTCGCCCAGCTGATCGGCGTGCCCTTCGTCGCCGTCATGCCGCGCACGACCAGCCGCGAGAAGTGCCGCCTGATCGAGTTCCACGGCGGTCGGTGCCACTTCGTGGACGACCCCCGGACGATGTACGCGGAGGCGGCCGCCCTGGCCGAGCGGTCCGGAGGCCATTACATCGACCAGTTCACCTACGCAGAACGGGCCACCGACTGGCGCGGCAACAACAACATCGCCGAGTCCGTGTACAGCCAGCTGCGCCGGGAGCGGCACCCCGAGCCCGCGTGGATCGTCGCGACCGCGGGCACCGGCGGCACCTCGGCGACCATCGCCCGCTACACCCGCTACATGCAGTACGACACCCGCGTCTGCGTCGCCGACCCGGAGAACTCCTGCTTCTTCGACGGCTGGCGCGAGAACGACCCCACCGCGACCAGCGACCGGAGCTCGCGCATCGAGGGCATCGGCCGCCCGCGCATGGAACCGAGCTTCGTGCCCTGGGCGATCGACCGGATGATGAAGGTCCCCGATGCCGCGAGCGTCGCGGCCGTCCGCGCGCTCGAGGAGGCCATCGGCCGCAAGGCGGGCGGCTCCACCGGCACCGGCCTGTGGAGTTCGCTGAAGATCGTCGCGGAGATGGTCGGCGAGGGGCGCACGGGCAGCGTCGTCACCCTCATCTGCGACCCCGGCGAGCGCTACCTCGACACCTACTACTCCGACGCCTGGCTGGCCGAACAGGGCCTGGACATCCAGCCCTACGCCCTGGCGATCACCGGCTTCCTGGCGACCGGCCGCTGGCCCGACTGACGCGCCGGTCCACCCGAGGCCGAGCCCCTCCGAGCCCGTAGTCCGCCCGAGTCCCCGAGGCCCCGGCCCCCGCGCTCAGCCGACCGGCCGGAACCCGTCCGCGCCCCGCCCCGGGCTCCCCGGGTTCGCGCCGGCCACCACCAGCTCCGGCAGTCGCTCGGCGATCTCCGCGCGGGCCGTGGCGGGCAGGCCCGCGTCCGTCACCAGCGCGTCGACCTCGTCCAGCGTGGCGAACGAGCTCAGCCCGACCGTGCCCCACTTGGTGTGGTCCGCGAGGGCCACCACCCGCCGGGCGGAGCGCACGAAGTGCCGGTTCGTCTCGGCCTCGGCGAGGTTGGGCGTGGACAGGCCGGCCTCGGCGGATATGCCGTGCACCCCGATGAACAGCACGTCGAAGCGGAGCGAGCGGATCGCCGCGTCCGCGACCGGACCGACCAGCGTGTCCGAGGGCGTGCGCACACCGCCCGTCAGCACCACGGTCGCGGCGCCCGGACGGGCCGGCGTGCCGGGAGCCGCCCGCTGGGCGGTGTGGAACACCTCCGCCACCCGTACCGAGTTGGTGACGATCGTCAGATCGGGGACATCCACCAGCCGCTGGGCCAGCGCGTACGCCGTCGTCCCGCCCGCCAGCGCTATGGCGCTGCCCCGCACGGCCATCTCGGCGGCGGCCCGGGCGATGTCCTCCTTGGCGCTGAGCTCCAGCGCCGACTTGGCCTCGAAACCGGGCTCGTGCGTCGTCGCCTCCGCCACCGGCACCGCACCGCCGTGCACCTTCTCCACGACGCCCTGCCGGGCCAGCGCGTCCAGGTCGCGCCGGACCGTCATGTCCGAGACGTTCAGCCGCCGCGTCAGCTCGTTGACCCGCACCCCGCCGCGCCGCCTGACCTCGTCGAGGATCAGGGCGCGACGCTGCTCCGCCAGGAGATTCTGGTGGTCACTCACCCGAACCGTCCTTCCCGGTCGACCGCCGCCCGTCGTGCGCGCACATCCTCCCACGCGTGTACGACAACACCCGCTCGCTTCCCGGCGATCGGACGGCCACCTCAACGGCCACGGCCACGTCCATGGCCACCTCCACCCGCCGGCCGACACGTCGTCAGGGCAGCTCGGGCAGGTCCTCGGGATACAGCAGGGTGAGGTCCTCCGTGCTGGGCGCGGCCAGTTGCGCCACCCGGCCCGCGTGCCGCTCGACCATCGCCTCGAACGTCTGCCGGGCGGTACGGCCGTTGCCGAACGCCGGGCCCTTGGGGAGGGCCGTGAAGTACCGCAGCAGCGCCTCGGCCGCGCCCTCGCCGATCCGGTACTCGTGCTCGTCCGCCTGCTGCCGCACGATGCGCAGCAGCTCCTGCGGGGCGTAGTCGCCGAAGGTGATGGTGCGCGAGAAGCGCGACGCCACCCCGGGGTTGACGGTCAGGAAGCGGTCCATCTCGGCGGTGTACCCGGCGACGATGACCACCACCTCGTCGCGGTGGTCCTCCATCAGCTTCACCAGCGTGTCGATGGCCTCCCGCCCGAAGTCCCGCCCGGAGTCCTCCGGTGCCAGGGCGTACGCCTCGTCGATGAAGAGCACGCCGCCGCGGGCCCGGTCGAAGGCCTCCTGCGTACGGATGGCGGTGGAACCGATGTGCTCGCCCACCAGGTCCACCCGCGACACCTCCACCAGGTGCCCGCGCTCCAGCACCCCGAGGTCGGCCAGGATCTCGCCGTAGAGACGGGCGACGGTGGTCTTGCCCGTGCCGGGGGAGCCGGTGAAGACCAGGTGACGGCGGACGGACGCGGCCTTGAGGCCCGCCTGTCGCCGGCGCCGCCCCACCTCGATCATGTCGGTCAGGGCGCGGACCTCGCGTTTGACGCTGTCCAGGCCCACCAGGGCGTCCAGCGCTCCCAGCGCCGCCGGCGGACGGGCCCGTCCTCCGCGAATTCGTAGCCCCCGCGCGCGCACCGCTCGGTGTGACAGGCGGTCAGCGTCGCGCGGCAGCCGTCGATGACGTGGAAGCCGTAGCCGCCGCTGCCCGTCACCCGGCAGTCGTCGAACGTGCCCCGGCCCTCCGCCGAGACGTAGAAGCCCGCCTCGGCCGGCGAGGTCACCGTGCAGCGCTCGACGCGGGGGTCGGCGCCCTTGGCGACGATGACGCCGGTGGAGGTCGCGTCGATGGTGCAGCCGGCCAGCGTGCCACCGCTGCCGTGGCCGCGGAACCAGGCCCCCGTGGTCGCCTCCCGGATCCGGGAGTCCGTCAGATGGGCGGTCGCGCCGCCGCTCACCGACACGGCGGTGCCCCGCACCCGCGTCAGGTCGCTGTCGGTGACCTCCGCGCCGGAGCCACGGTCCAGCACGAACAGCGCGTCCGGCACGTCGTGCACCCGGCAGGAAGCGAGGCGGGCGCCTGCCCCGTCGCTGACCCACACCGCCGGATAGTCGCCGGTGCTGTCGTGGATCTCGCACTGCTCCGCCTCGACCCGCGTGCCCGGATCCCACACCGACAGGCCGTTGCGGCCGAAGCGGCGCACGGTCGAGCGGGTCATCGTCAGCACCGAACGCGAGCGCAGGTCCACGGCGTTCTCCGGGACGTCGTGGATGTCGCAGTCGGCCAGGGCCAGCACCGCACCGGTGTCCAGCGTCACGCCGTCGGCGGAGGTGCGGTGCACCCGGCAGTCCGTCATGCGCCCCGCGGCGCGCGCCGCGACCTGCACGCCGGTGCCCTTGATCTCGTAGACCTCGCAGCCCACCGCCTCCAGGGTGCTGCCCTCGCCCGTCAGCGACAGCCCGGCCCCCCGGGAGTGGTGGACCCGGCAGCGTTCCAGGCGCGGCTCGGCCCCGCCGCTCACGGCGACGCCGGACTGCCCCGCGGCCACCACCTCGCAGTCCTCGAAGACGCCGCCGGAGCCGTCCAGCACGCTGATGCCGACGCCCGAGGGGTTGTCGACCAGGCAGCGCCGTACGGTCGGCCGCGCCCCGCCGCGCACCTCGATGCCGGCCGCGGACCGCGTCACCACCCGCACGTCCGTCAGCTCCGGCGCCCCGCCCTCCACCAGAAGGGCGGGCTCGGCCGCGTCATGGCCCTCGATCAGCAGGTCCCCGAGCGTCGCGGAGGCCCGTACGGTCACGGCGACACCCTCGGTGGGGGCGATGCGCACCGCGCCGCGCGAGCCCTCGCTGCCCCGCAGGATGACGGCCCGGGCGACGATCACGTTCTCGCGGTAGGTGCCCGGCGCCACGGACAGCACGTCCCCGTCGCCCGCCGCCTCGAGCGCCGAGGCGAGGGAGTCGTACTCTCCCGTGCGCCGCCGCCAGCGCGCCGTGCCGGCGTGCGTCACCTGGACCACCGAGCCCTGTGCCATGGCGCTGCTGTGCCCCCGCCTCGAGTGTGTGTGCATCCGGGAAGGACGCGTACCGGCGGCACCACCGTAGCGCGCGCGGGGCACGGGGGTCGGCCGCTCGGTCCGTTGTCAACTTCCCGCGTCCGCGCGGCCCCAGGTGTGCCCGGCCCGCTCCCAGGCCCGGTCCCACTGGGCGAACCGCCGCCGGGCGAGGCGCCAGAGGACCAGCCGGCGCAGCCCCTCCACCAGGGCGGCCGTCGCGGCGGCAGCGCCGGTGCCGGCGAGCACGGCGTGGACGGCGGCCGTCGCGTCGTCCAGGGGGCGCGCCGCGACGCGGCCGAGGTCGTCGGTCCACAGCGGGAACCTCTTGCCGGGAACGGCGGTCTGACGGGCGGCCACCGTGCCCGTGCGCTCCCGGCCGTCCGGGCCCGGCCAGCGGGCCACGACGTGGTGGTACCCGTCGCGCCCCGCGCGTGCCTCCAGACCGGCGTCGTCCGTCGCCGGTACGGCCCGCACGGCCGTCGCGGTCACCAGATGCCGGTGCAGGTGCTGTTCGCGGACGGTCGCGCGCAGCGCCTGATGGGCGGCCGTGCCCGTCACCCAGCCGGCGACCGGGCCCGCCATGAGGACCAGCACCACGGCGGCCACCCCTGCCCACGCCTCCAGGACATCGCTGCGACGGCGCAGCGGGTTGCGCCGCCAGCGCCACACGAACGCCTTCGCACGCACAGTGCTCACCCCCTTACCCGTCCGTAGATACCTCACGGGGCGCGGCGCATGCGGGGGAAGGGGGAGCGGAGACCAAAATCACCCCCCGCGGAGGCCGACAATGGCGGCATGTTGACGACAGCCGCGACAAGAAGGGACGGGTCAGGACAAGAGGGGACTCATTCCAGTACTTCCACGGAATCCCCGACACGCACCACTCCGGTGTGCTCCGGGATGAGGTTCCTGCCGAACACCAGGCTGCCGTCGACGCGGTGGTGCCGCGCGAGGGTGCGCAGCGGCTCCTTGCCCCGCTCGGCGGTGCGCTGGTCGACGGTGGTGACCACGCAGCGGCCGCAGGGCTTGACGGCCCGGAAGGTCACCTCCCCGACGCGCACCCGCCGCCAGCCGTCCTCGGCCCGGGGCGCGGTGTTCCCGACGACCAGGTTGGGCCGGAAGCGGTCCATGGGCAGCGGGCCCTCGGCGGCGTGGTCGCCCGCGGCTATCAGGGAATTGAGCGCCTCGAGCGAGGCGGTGGTGGTCACCAGCAGGGGAAAGCCGTCGGCGAACGTGACCGTGTCGCCAGGACGGGAGTAATCGGGATCGACCGGGCGTCGCCGCGCGGGGTCGTCCATGTACGCGAGGCGGGCCTCGCCCCCCAGGAAGGCGCTCAGCCACGCGTCGGCGGCGGCGCCGGCGGGCACCGCCTCCACCTTGTCCTTGAAGACCTCCGCGACGATCGTGCCCACCCGGTCCGCCGGGCCGGGCACGGCCACCTCGATCGGGCCGGCCCCCGGGGCGCTCATCCGGACCCCGCCGCCCGGCAGGAGCTCGGCCGAGGCCAACGCCAGCCGCGGCTCCTGCCGTTGGGTGATGATCCGGCCGTCCGGCCCGACGACCGTCCACCGCCGGTCCCCGGCGAGCCCCCACGGCTCCACGGCCGCCTCGCCGGGCGCGCACCCCGCCATCGACTTGACCGGATAGAAGCGGATCGCTGTCAGTACAGGCTCAGGCTCGGACATGCGGTCATTTTGCCAGCCGGATATGACAGTTGGGCGGCCGGAGTCGCCGGACCCGCCGCGACGGCGGGCTCCCGGCGGGCGACGGTCAGTAACCGCCCTGGTCCGGCCAGGCGCGGCCGTTGTGCGGCTCCTCGTACTGCGCTCCGGCCGGGCGGGGCGCGACCGGGCGCATGGCGTCGAAGCCCCCCGGGTTCGGGGACGCCGCGGGGCGCTGCTGCTGGTACTGCTGCGGGCCGGTGTAGCCGCGCTGCGCCCCGGCCTGCTGCGGGATGTACGGCGCGGGCGCCTGCTGCAGTCCCCCGGGCTGCGCCGGGGCGGGGTTGCCGCCGCCGTACTGCGGCGCCTGCGGGGCGTAGCCGCCCTGCGGGGCCTGCGGGCCCGGGTGGGAGGACGGGCCGGAGGGCAGGGCAGGCAGCGCGGGCAGGTTGCTGCCGCCCCGGAAGTCGTACGGGGAGGACACCTGGATCGGCGCGATCTGCGGCGTACCGCGCTCGGCGACGAGGCTGTCGTAGATGGGGGTGTCCGGAAAAGACGAGGAGGCGTAGTAGCCGCCGCCGTAGGTGCTGCGGGGGGAGGTCATAGCCCATAAGTTAAGCCCATGGTGTGCCGGTTGGGGAGGGCGGTATGGGGGTTGATTGCGGTGCTCGGAGGGGCTGCGGATCACCAAAGCGATCGAACCCGGGAAAATCGGTCGCCAAGGTACGTTGGGATCATGTAAAGACCGGCCTCGGGAGGGGTGCAGCATGGGGATGCTCAAAGGCGCCAATGTCAGGATTCCTGCGCAGGTGGTACGGATCGAATTGGGCCGGGGCACCGGCCCGGGCGTGCCCGATGTCGACGCGTCGGCGCTGCTGCTGACGGGAGGCAGGGTCCGCTCCGACGCCGACTTCGTCTTCTACAACCAGCCCCGCCACGCCTCCGGCGCCGTGCGGCACGAGGGCAGGCGCCCCGCCGGCGACGCCGTGGCCGACACCCTCACCGTCGACCTCGGCGCGGTCGAGCCCGAGGTGGAGCGGGTGGTCCTCGCGGCCTCCGCCGACGGCGGCAGCTTCGCCCGGGTGCCCGGGCTCCACATCCGCGTCCTGGACGCGGCGGGCGGAGCGGAGCTGGCCCGGTTCGACAGCCAGGACGCCACCGTCGAGACCGCCCTCGTCCTGGGGGAGCTCTACCGGCGCCAGGGCGAGTGGAAGTTCCGCGCCGTGGGCCAGGGCTACAGCAGCGGCCTCGCGGGCCTCGCCACCGACTTCGGCATCACCGTCGACGCCCCGGGCCCCGCCCCGCGGGCCGCTCCGGCTCCCGTGGCGGCACCGGCTCCCGTGGCCCCGTCCGCTCCGGCGGCCGCCCCGGCCCCCGCGCGCACTCCCGCGCCCGCCGCCCCGCCCGCGCCCGTACGGCTCACCAAGGTCACGCTCACCAAGGATGCCCCGGCCGTCTCCCTGGCCAAGCAGGGCGGCACCTCCGGCACGATGCGCGTCAACCTCAACTGGCAGGTCAACAAGCAGTTCAAGGGCTGGGGCCGCAGGCTCGGCAAGGCCATGGCCGTGCACAGCGACCTGGACCTCGACCTGGGAGCCCTCTTCGAGCTCAGCGACGGCAGCAAGGGCGTGGTGCAGGCGCTGGGCAACTCCTTCGGAGCGCTCCGCCAGCCGCCCTACATCCACCTCGACGGCGACGACCGCACCGGCGCCGTGGAGACCGGCGAGAACCTCACCATCAACCTCGACCACATCGGTGCGCTCCGCCGCATCCTGGTCTTCGTCACCATCTACGAAGGCGCCCGCAGCTTCGCCGGCCTGCACGCCACCGTCACCCTCCACCCCCAGCACGGCGCGCCCATCGACTTCTCCCTGGACGAGTGCACCGTGCTCTCCAACGTCTGCGCCCTGGCCCTGATCACCAACACCGGCAAGGACCTCGTCGTCCAGCGCGAGGCCCGCTACCTGGTCCCCGACCGCGGCGTCAGCCCCCAGCGCACCCTCGACCGGGCCTACGGCTGGGGCATGAACTGGACACCCGGCCGCAAGTGACCCGGCCCCGCCGCACGGGGGAGCGGCCGGCCGGGACACGGGCCCGAGGCCGCTTCAGGGCGCGGCCTCCGGCCGCTCGGGACGGGCGTACGTACGCCCCTTCCAGGCCGCGCCCCGCCCCCGGTAGTGCTGCACCGCCGAGTCCACGGTCATCAGCAGGTAGAGCAGGGCCGTGAACGGCAGCAGCGGCGCGAGCCACGGCGGCTGCCGGTAGTAACGCAGCATCGGCAGGTACGTCCCCGCCATCACCGCCCAGGCGGCGGCCCCCAGCGCGAGCGGCCCGACGGCACCGCCCAGCGCCCCGGCGGCCACCGCCAGCGGCGGCACCAGATAGACCACCGCCAGCCCCATGACGGTCCCGGCCAGCAGCGCCGGACTGTGCAGCAGCTGCGCGTACGCGCTGCGGGAGACCATCCGCCACAGCGGCCGCAGGCCCGGGTAGGGCCGCACGCTGTCGACCCGCTCGGCGAGCCCCAGCCAGATCCGGCCGCCGGAGCGCTTGACCGCCCGGGCCAGCGCCACGTCGTCGATCACGGCCTGCCGGATGACGTCCGGGATCCCCGCCCGCTCGGCCGCCTCCCGGCGCAGCAGCACACACCCGCCGGCCGCGGCCGCCGTCCGCCCGCCCGCCCGGTTGACCCACCGGAAGGGGTAGAGCTGCGCGAAGAAGTAGACGAAGGCCGGCACGATCAGCCGCTCCCAGCCGGTCGCCACCCTCAGCCGGGCCATCTGCGACACCAGGTCCAGCCCCGAGGCCCGGGCGGCCGCCACCAGTTCCCGCAGGCTGTCCGGATCGTGCGCGATGTCCGCGTCCGTCAGCAGCAGGTACTCGGCGTCGGTACGGGCGCGGGCGAGGGAAACGCCGTGCCGCACCGCCCACAGCTTGCCGGTCCAGCCCGGCCCCGGCTCACCGGGCGAGTCCACGGTCAGCGGCAGCCCGCCGTGCTCCCGGCCCAGCGCCCGGGCCAGCTCGCCGGTGCCGTCCGTGCTCCCGTCGTCGACGAGGAAGATCTCCGCCCGTCCCGGGTAGTCCTGGGCCAGCAGCGACGGCAGGCTCGACGGCAGCACCTCCGCCTCGTCCCGCGCGGGCACCACCACCGCCACGTCCGGCCACCGGGCCGGGGGAGCGCGGTCCGGCAGCCGGACGTCCGTACGCCAGAAGAATCCCTGCCCCGCCAGCAGCCACGCCCACGCGGCCAGGGAGCCCGCGGTGATCCACGTCAGCACGCTCACCGGCCGCAGTCTGCCGCAGGACGACGGGGCCGGCGGCCGTATCGATTAAAGTGTCGGGGTGAAGATCGCGCTCATGGACTCCGGCAACGGCCTTCTGGCGGCGGCCGCCGCCGTGCACCGGCTGCGGCCCGACGCCGATCTCGTCCTCTCCTCGGACCCCGACGGCATGCCCTGGGGCCCCAGGACCACCGAGGGCATCATCGAACGTGCCCTGGCCTGCGCCCGCGCCGCGGCCGCGCATCAGCCCCAGGCGCTGATCGTCGCCTGCAACACCGCCTCCGTCCATGCCCTGGAGGCGATACGCGCGGAGCTGGAGCCCGGCCTGCCCGTCATCGGGACCGTCCCGGCGATCAAGCCCGCGGCCTCCGGCGGCGGCCCCATCGCCGTCTGGGCCACCCCGGCCACCACCGGCAGCCCCTACCAGCGCGGGCTGATCCGCGACTTCGCCTCCGGCGTCGAGGTGACCGAGGTGCCCTGCCCGGGCCTGGCCGACGCCGTGCAGCGCGCCGACGCCGACGCCGTCGAGATCGCCGTGAAGGCCGCTGCCGCCGCCACCCCCCGCGGGGTGCGCGCCGTCGTCCTGGGCTGCACCCACTACGAGCTCGTCGCCGAGCGCATCCGCGCCGCCCTGCAGGACCCCGCGGCCCCGCCCCTCGAGCTGTACGGCTCCGCCGACGCCGTCGCGGCCCAGGCGCTGCGCCGCGTGGGCGTGCCGCCCGTCCCCGACGCCGAGCCGTCCGGCAGCCTCACCGTGCTGTTCAGCGGCCGGGAGGGGGAGCTGGACGCGCCCTCGCTGACCTACCCCGAGGGCCGCTCGCTGCTGCCCGTCGGCGCCTCGCGCCCCTGACGCAACCCTTCCGGGTTGCCCGCGCGCACCCCTGCCACCGTGGCGGAACGTGGGTAGGCTGCCCAATATGAGGGACCACTCCCAGGACCCGCAGGGGCACGAGGGTTCGCACGGTGCCGGGAACGACGACCGGCAGGGGCCGGAGACACCCGCCGTCTGGACGGGCCGGGCGACCAACCGGGCCCAGTGGCTGATGGCCGCCGTCGGCGCCGCCTGTCTGGCGCTCGGCATCGAGCTCGCCGTCGACAGCGCGTGGACCGCGAGCCTCGCCCCGCTGGTGATGGCCGTCGTCGGCTGCGTCGCGGCGGGGCTGCTGATCCTCTACGGAACCCTCGCCTTCGTCCATGTCGCCGTACGGGTCGACAAGGACACCCTGGAGATCCGCTGCGGCCACATCGGCGTCCCCTGTACCCGCATCCCGCTCAGTCTCGTGGTCGGCGCCGACTTCGACCCGCGCGTCACCCCGCGTCAGTGGGGCGGCTGGGGTTACCGGTGGCGCCCGGAGAAGGGCATGGGGGTGGTGGTGCGGCGCGGCGAGGGGTTCGTGGTCCGGCTCGGCGACGGCCGGACGATCACGGTCACCGTCGACGACGCGGAGGCGGCGGTACGAGTGATCCGTGACCGCCTGCGCCCGCTCGGCGGCCGCCCGGCCTCGGCCTGAGGGCGCCGGCTCGTTCGCACAGCCCGGTCCTCGGCTCCCTCCATGCGCCCTGGCCTCGTGCTTTCCGCCCCGGGCGGTGCCGGGGGAGTCGGGTCGGGCCGTTAGGCTCGGCCCATGCCGATTCCCGACTTCCTTCGCGCCCTCCGCACCACCGCGGGCCACCAGCTGCTCTGGCTGCCCGGGGTCAGTGCCATCGTCCTCGACGACGACGGCCGGGTGCTGCTGGGCCGCCGCTCGGACACGGGCCAGTGGTCGATCATCGGCGGCATCCCCGACCCGGGCGAGCAGCCGGCCGCCGCGGTGGTGCGCGAGGTGTACGAGGAGACGGCCGTCCACTGTGTGCCGGAGCGCGTCCTGCTGGTCGAGGCGCTGGAGCCGTTCACGTACCCCAACGGCGACGTCTGCCAGTACATGGACACCTGCTTCCTCGCCCGCGCGGTGGGCGGTGAGGCGCAGGTCAACGACGACGAGTCGCTCGAGGTGGGCTGGTTCGAGCTGGACGCCCTGCCGCCGATGCAGAGGTTCGCGCTGACGCGGATCAAGCAGGCGGCGGCGGGCGGACCCACGTGGTTCGACGGCATCACGGAAGAGCGCTGACCCTCCGGCGGGCGTGCGCAAGGAAATTGAGTGCGCGTCAATTTACTTTCCCCTCATTTCCGAAGCGCCTGACGTATCGTCAATTCTGAATGGAGATCCATGCGCACCGCGCCGCTCGTGCGCCCTTCTCCGCGTCAGAATCGCCCGTAGGCCAGTTCGTAGGGCGGTCGTTCCAGCACTCGAAGAAAAAACCGGAAGCAATTCGGTGCCGATCCTTTGGCTCCGATGGTGATACCGGGCGCGCTCGCGCACTGTTGGGAAAGACGTTGCTTTGCTAAAGTGTCCTCTGCTCATCTTCCGAGAGCAGTCGGGGGTCAGTGAGGATGCACCGCAAAAGCATATGATCGACCGCCCACGCAAAAGTCAGCGAGTGCGCCGTTCCTGTGAACGGAAACGCGAGCCGACGAGCCGGATGCCGGGGCGCTCTGACCTTTGGTCAGGCCTCTGACCAGGTAGAAAGATCAGGTCGCTCCGTCCGTCGTCCCTGCCGCTCGGCGCACCGGCAACCCCCCCGGCCGTATGGCGCGCCCTTGGTTCAGGGTGTTCTCGCCTGCCCGGGCTGGAATCAGGAACGCGCATGAGAAACATTCGGGCGACCCGCGAGTTCCCCCTCGCATTGCGATTGCTATTGTTCAATCAGTTTGGCATCGACATCGGGTTCTACCTCCTGCTGCCGTTTCTCGCGGCATATTTGGAACAGGGCCTCGGCATGTCGGCCGCGCTCGTCGGATTCGTGCTCGGTGCGCGGAATCTCGGCCAACAGGGCCTGTTCATCCTCGGTGGTTCCGCCGCCGACAGACTGGGCCCACGAACGGTGATCATCACCGGGTGCGCGCTGCGGACCGTGGGCTTCGGCCTCTTCGCCTTCGGCAACTCGCTGTGGCTGCTGCTCGCCGCCTCCGTCCTCACGGGGCTCGCGGCGGCGCTGTTCTATCCCGCCGTACGCACCTACGTCGCACTGGAGTCGGGCGACCGCAAGGCCGAGGCGTTCGCGCTCCTCAACGTCTACGCCACCATCGGCTCGCTCCTCGGCCTGCTCCTGGGCAGCGTGCTGTTCCTGGCGGACTTCCGCCTGTGCGCGGTGGTGGTGGCGGGAGTGTTCGGCGTCCTGACGGTCGCCCAGGCGATGGTCCTGCCGACCAGCGGAGCCGCGCCCGCGGGCCCCTCGGCCTCGGTGCTGGGGGACTGGCGGGAGGCCTTCTGCAATCGCCGGTTCCTGCTGTTCTGCCTCGCCACCACCGGCATGTTCACCATGGAGAACCAGCTCTACCTCCTGCTGCCCGAGGGAGCGTTGCGGGCCTCCGGCTGGAAGGGCGCGGCGGGCGTGCTGCTGGCCGCCGGAGCGATCGCCAACATGCTGTTCCAGCTGCGGATCACCAGAGCGCTGGGACGCAACGGAGGCGGCACCCGGTGGGTGAGCTCCGGGCTCGTCGTCATGGGGGTCAGCTTTCTGCCCCCGCTGCTCGTCTGCGGCACCGAGCCGCCGGGGAGCACCCGTGAGGCGGTGGCGCGGATGGCCGTCATGGTGGCCAGCTCGGTCATGCTCTTCTTCGGCATCATGGTCGCCCACCCGACGGCGATGGAGATGATCCCCGGCTTCGGACGCGAGAGCCTGACCGGCACCTACTTCGGGCTCTTCTACGTCTTCTCCGGGATCGCGGCCACGGCCGGCAACGCGGTGGTCGGGCGGGCCATGGACCTCGGCGGACAGTTCGGCATGTACTGGCTGCCCTGGGTGTGCTGCCTGGCCTTCGGCCTGTCCTCGGCGGGCTCGGTGGCCCTGCTCTTCCGGGCCGGGATGCTCCCCGTGCTGCCCGCTCCGTCCGGAGCGCCGGTGGCCGAGGGCCCGGTGGTGGCCCAGCCGACGGCCGGCGGGTCGGGCGCGGCGATCGTCAAGCGGGCGGCGGGCCCGGTGGTTCCCATGGCCCCCACCGGCCCCACGTCCGGCCAGTCCCCCCAGGGCCCCACGGCGTCCCTGGACCCGACGGGCTCCGCCGGCGACGGCGTCCGGCAACAGGACGCGGCCCGGCTGCCCGGCCCGGCCCGGGCCTCCGACGACGCGGCGGACCAGCCGCCGCTGTGACGGAGGCGGCCGTCCGTGGTGAGGGAGGCGGTCCTCGGACCGCCTCCCTCACCTGTCCCGGAGGCGCCCGGCGCGCGCGTTCGGGTGACCGGGGGCGCCCCGGCGGGTACACGTCTTGCGCGGCGCGGCGGGGCGCCGCAGAGTCGAGGCATGCCCATCGCAACGGTGAATCCCGCGAACGGCGAGACGATCAAGAGGTTCGACGCACTGGGACCGGAGGAGACCGAGCGGCGCCTGGCCGCCGCCGACGCGGCCTTCCGCCAGTACCGCACCACCGGCTTCGCCGAGCGGGCACGGCTCCTCGAGCGTGCCGCCGGCCTCCTCGACGACGACCGCGAAGACATCGCCCGCACCATGACCACCGAGATGGGCAAGCCGCTGGCCGCCGCCCGGGCGGAGGCGGCCAAATGCGCCAAGGCCATGCGCTGGTACGCCGCGCACGCCGAGGAACTGCTGGCCGACGAGCTGCCCCCCGAGACCGATGTGCGCGACGCCGGGGCCGTACGCGCCCGGGTCCACTACCGTCCCCTGGGCGTGATCCTGGCCGTCATGCCGTGGAACTTCCCGCTCTGGCAGGTCATGCGCTTCGCCGCCCCCGCGCTGATGGCGGGCAACGTCGGGCTGCTCAAGCACGCTTCGAACGTCCCGCAGACGGCGCTCTACCTCGAGGACCTCTTCCGTCGCGCCGACTACCCGCAGGGGTGCTTCCAGACCCTGCTCGTGGGCTCCGGCGCGGTCGAGGCCGTCCTGCGCGACGGCCGGGTCGCCGCCGCGACGCTCACCGGCAGCGAACCCGCCGGCCGGGCCGTCGCCGCGGTCGCCGGCGACGAGGTGAAGAAGACCGTCCTGGAGCTCGGCGGCAGCGACCCGTACATCGTGATGCCGTCCGCCGACATCGCCCGCGCCATCCGCACGGCCGTCACCGCCCGCGTGCAGAACAACGGCCAGTCCTGCATCGCGGCCAAGCGCTTCATCGTCCACGCCGACGTCTACGACACCTTCGCCGAGCGCTTCACCGCCCTCATGGCGGGACTGACCGTCGGCGACCCCCTGGACGAGACCACGGACGTCGGCCCGCTGGCCACCGAACGCGGCCGCGCCGACCTGGAGGAGCTCGTCGACGACGCCGTGCGCCAGGGCGCGACGGTCCTGTGCGGCGGCCGGCGCCCGGAGGAGCAACCGAGGGGCTGGTTCTACGAACCCACCGTGCTCGCCGACATCACCCCCGGCATGCGCATCCACCGCGAGGAGGCCTTCGGCCCCGTCGCCACCCTCTACCGGGCCGACAGCATCGACGACGCCGTCGGCATCGCCAACGACACGCCCTTCGGCCTCAGTTCCAACGTCTGGACCCGCGACGAGGACGAACAGCACCGCTTCGTACGCGACATGGAGGCGGGCGGCGTCTTCTTCAACGGCATGACCGCCTCCCACCCCGCCCTGCCCTTCGGCGGAGTGAAGCGCTCCGGCTACGGACGCGAGCTGTCCGGCCACGGCATCCGCGAGTTCTGCAACGCCACCACCGTCTGGTACGGAGCGGAGCCCGGCGGCGGGGCGTGAGAACCGCCCCGCCGGCCACCACGCGTCAGCGGCCCCAGCGCAGCCCCGGGGTCTGCACCGGCGCGTCGTACAGCCGCAGCATCTCGTCGTCCACCAGGCACAGCGTCACCGTGGCACCGGCCATGTCCAGCGACGTGACGTAGTTGCCCACGAGCGTCCGGGCGACCGGCACGCCGCGCTCGCGCAGCGCCCGGTGCACCTCCGCGTTGAACCCGTAGAGCTCCAGCAGCGGCGTCCCGCCCGCGCCGTTGACCAGCACCAGGACCGGCCCGCCCGGCCGCAGGTCCTCCAGCACGGCCTGCACCGCGAAGTCGGCGATCTCGCCCGACGTCATCATCGCGCGCCGCTCCCGGCCCGGCTCGCCGTGGATGCCCACGCCCAGTTCCAGCTCGCCCGCGGGGAGATCGAAGGTGGGGCTGCCCTTGGCCGGGGTCGTACAGGCGGCGAGGGCGACCCCGAAGCTGCGCGAGGCCTCGTTCACCCGCCGCGCGATCGCCTCGACCCGCTCGAGCGGCGCGCCCTGCTCGGCCGCCGCCCCCGCGATCTTCTCCACGAACAGCGTCGCCCCGGTCCCGCGCCGCCCCGCCGTGTAGAGGCTGTCCGTGACCGCGACGTCGTCGTTGACGAGCACGCTGGCGACCTGGATGCCCTCGTCCTCGGCGAGTTCGGCGGCCATGTTGAAGTTGAGCACGTCACCGGTGTAGTTCTTCACGATGAACAGCACACCCGCACCGCTGTCCACGGCGGCCGCCGCCCGCACCATCTGATCGGGCACCGGCGAGGTGAAGATCTCCCCGGGGCACGCCGCATCGAGCATCCCCGGCCCCACGAACCCCCCGTGCAACGGCTCATGCCCGGAGCCGCCGCCCGACACCAGCCCCACCTTCCCCGCGACGGGCGCGTCCCGCCGCACGATGACGCGCCGCTCCACATCCACGGTCAGCTCGGGATGCGCGGCGGCCATGCCACGCAGCGCGTCGGGCACGACGGTCTCGGGGACGTTGATGAGCATTTTCACGGTGGGCTCCTTCAGTATCAGGCGGTCAGGTCGCTGACCCGCGTTTCCGCAGGCCAGTTGCAGTGAAGGGAGTAGGTGATCCTGGCGGGCTCCGGCGGGCTCCGGCGGGCGGTCGACGGTGGTCCCTGGCGGTACTGATGAATGACCTCATGCTGACTTCGCTGACCGTATATCAGCTCGGCGGGGGCTACTCGGCATGATGGCCCCAGGGTACTGAGACCGGTGCCCTGAGCTGCGATCGTTCGGGCCGGGCATCACCGGCAGTTCGGGGAAACGTCCTTGCCGCGTCCATAGTTGTAGCTTCGATCGTCGGCCCTGCACGTTCTCTGAAGGTCACGGTGCCAGGTAGGAGTGGAAGACGTTCTCCGGATCCCATGCGGCCTTGAGCTCCTGCAGGCGGTCCCAGTCGGCGGGTGCGTACGAGCGGCGGGCCCGGGAGACGTCCGCTTCCAGGTCCGTTTCGGCGATGTAGTGTCCGCCGTGGCCCGACGGATCGGCCGAGGTCATGGCAGCCTGCAGCCACTGCGCGTTGGTCCCGTCCGCGGCGGGCTCGTCCCAGACCGCGTAGCACACGAGGTAGGACGCGCCGAGCGGGGAGAAGGCCATGTTCCGCAGCAGAGCCGGGTCTTCGGAGACGGGCTGCACCGGCGCGAGGACGAGAGACCTGCCGGAAGGGGCGCGGGATATCGCGGCGGCCATACGGTTCAGCTGTGTCTCATAGTTCTCCCCCGACCACAGCGTGTCCGCCGCGTACCGGTGCGCCGAGGGCCATACCGCGTCGGCGCCCTGGTGCAGGCGGGCGAACGACGTCGGTTCGGGCGCCTGTAGGAGGACGGCGCTGTCGGCGAGGGGGCAGGACTTTGCCGGCGAGAGAGCGGCGAGTGCTTCCTCGTGTGTCGTGGCGAACGCGGTCATGCCGACCAGGACCCGCGGACCGGGCGGGGCGGTGGCGGTCGGTTCGCCGGAAGCCGTGAGGACCAGGGCCGTCTCGACGTTCGCCGGGAGTTCGCGCGCGACTCCTTCCGCCCAGGCTGCCACGGGGCCGGTCGCGGCCGGCGGGAAGGTGAGGCTCGTGGTCACGACGGCCCCCGGGTGGGGGTGCAGGCGGAGCCGGAAACGGGTGACGACGGCGAAGAATCCGGGCCCCGCGCCGCGGGCGGCCCAGAAGAGGTCGGCGTTCTCGGTCTCGCTGCACGTGACCGTCCGACCGTCGGCGGTGACGGCCCGGATCTCCAGGACGTCGGCGCATGACGGTCCCCACGCACGGGAGTTCCACCCGAGTCCGCCGCTGAGCAGGAATCCGCCGACCGCGACGGAAGGGCAGTGGCCCACGGGAAAGGCGAGGTCGTACGGGGCCAGTGCCTCGACCAGGTCCCCTCCGGTGGCGGCGGGCCCCACAGCGGCCGTCATCGCCCCCGGGGCGATGCTGCACTGCCGGAGCCCGGAGAGGTCGATGAGCAGGCTCCCGTCGCGGAGCTGGGAGCCGGACCAATTGTGCCCGCCGGAACGCGTCGAGACGCGGAACCCCTCGGAGCGTGCATAGGAGAGGGCCTCCGGAACGTCCCGCTCGGAGGCCGCCCGCACAATGGCCTCGGGGAAGCGCTCCGGCTTGCGTCCGTTCCAGACCGCGGCGGCCCTGGCGGTGTCGTACGCGGGGTCTCCCCGCCGGAGAAGGGCTCCTTCGAAGCGTGCTGCGGGAGAACGCCCGGGCATCGTGACCTCCTCCTCGACGGGCCGGTTGCGGCGGGTGGCGGGACCGGGGTCAGCGGGTGATCAGGCCGAAGACCACGATGAACAGGAGATAGCAGAGCGCCACGACCAGGGCGCCGGCCGCGTGGACGCGGAAGCCGCGCGCACGGCCGGGCACGAGCCAGAACGCGAGAGCCTTGTTCACCAGAGGCATCAGCAGCCAGGTCAGTGTGCTGACGCTCAGCACGTTGCCGATGAACAGGCCCACGTAACCCGGGACGCCGAACTCGTCCAGCTCGTAACCCACGGTCAGATTCAGCACCATGACGGTGGGATAGAGCGCCAGGACCACGGACATGGCCTGCTTCCAGTTCGGCGGAGCGGCGTCCTCTGCGCCCTTGCCGAAGCGGAACCAGCCGCTGAACGCGGAGCCGACTTTGCGTACGTCGTAGGAGGCGAAGTAGGTGCGCCCCTCCTCGAGCAGCTTGCTGCGGGCATCGGACCCGAGCCAGTCCTCGAGGTGCTCGCGGGAGTCGAACCGGAAGACGACGACCCAGCGGTCCTCCACCCCCTCGACCGGTCTGAACAACTCGGACCCCATGAATCCGGGAGCCTTCTCCTGCACTCTGAGGGTCTTCTCCTGCCAGCGCAGAAAGCCCTCTTCGCGTCCGGGCTTCACGTCGTGGGAGATGACGGCGGTGACGGTTTCGGGGGCCTGTTCGGCCAAGGAGCCGCCACGGAGCACCTCTTGCGTCGGAGCCTCTTCGATGAATCCCCGGCCTTCGGCGAGCAGTTCCCGCCGGCGGTCCGATTCCAGCCAGGCGGTCAGGTAGCCGATCCCGGAAAACCGGAAGACCGTCACCCATTCGTTCTCGGAGCCGGCGCCGGGCGGATACACCTCGGAGCCCTCGAACCCTTCGAATTCGCGGGCCGCGTCGTTCGTCCGGTTCTGCCAGCGCTGATACTCGTCGACGTGGCCCGGTCGCACTTTCTGCGAGGTCACAACGGTGGCGATTTCGGCCGCGGAGTCACGGCTTGCACGTGGACTCACGTGGAGTAGCCTAGTTCATATAGTATTTAAACGGCAAACCGGGCACTTGATTGCCTGCTCCGTGGGTCCCTCCGCAGCGGGAATCGACGCCGATGGGAGACTCCGTGATGGAACACAAAGAACTCATGACCGAGGCGGTACGCCTTGCCACCGAGTCCGTGGAGAACGGCTGGGGCGGCCCCTTCGGCGCAGTGATCGCCCGTGACGGAAAGATCATCGCGCGTGGCCAGAACCGGGTCCTCCTGACCGGCGACCCCACGGCCCATGCCGAGGTCGAGACCATCCGCAAGGCCGTGCAGTGCCTCAACCCCGAGGCGCCGTCGATCGCCGAGGAGCATCAGAACGAGAGCACCCTGGAATACGTCACCCGTCCCGAAGGCTCACCGGATCCCGTGCCCGAGCGAGCACGCATGCTCCAGGGCTGCTCCATCTACATCAGCGGCGCTCCGTGCCCGATGTGCATGAGCGCCATCTACTGGTCCCGGATCGATGCCGTCTACTTCAGCTGCGCCCTGGAGGACACCCGGCGCATCGGTTTCGACGATTCGTTCCAGTATGAGGACTTCGGGAAGCCGCTCGACGAGCGCAGGATCAAGATCGAGCAGCTGCATCCCGAAATCGGAGCCCACGCCTACGACGCGTGGACGAACAAGCCGAACCGGCACCCGTACTGAGCGTGTCGGTGCTTGGTGCCGGATTCCATCGGCCGGCGCGAGCACCGCACGAGTGAGAATCGCGGTCATGCCGGGTTCCGTTCTGAGGGGTGGAGGCTTCCGAGAGGCCCGAGCGCCGGTGGACGGCCCGTACGATGCCGGAGAAGTCCTGTCCCGCCGCGTCGCCGTTGATGAACTCCGCGTACATCTGCGCAGCCCGGTACCGGCCCGGGCACCGGACCACAGAGGTCGCGCAGATCGCGCAGGAGGAGATCACGATGACGGTGGGGCCCGATGAGGGCGACGCGCGACCGGAGCTGGTCGTGCTGGTGGGCCTTCAGGCGTCGGGGAAGTCGACGTTCTACGCCCACCGATTCTCCGGCACCCACGCGCTGGTCAGCAAGGATCTCTTCCGCCGGGCCCGGCACAGACAGCGCCGTCAGATGCGCCTGGTCGAGGAGGCCCTGACGGAGGGCGTGCCGGTGGTGGTCGACAACACCAACCCCTCACCGCACGAATGGGCGCCCCTCGTCGCGGCCGGCCGCGCGTACGACGCCCGCGTCGTCGCCTACTGGTTCCCGCCCGACGTCAAGGACGCGCTGGCCCGCAACGCCGCCCGGCAAGGCCCGGAGCGCGTGCCGGACATCGGCGTGTACGCGACGCTGAAGCGGCTCCGCAGACCTCGTCGGGCGGACGGCTTCGACGCGGTGTACGAGGTCCGCTTCGATGGTCACGGAGGGTTCCTGGTGGCCCCCGCGGAGGAGCGGCCGGCTACCGGCGTGATCCCCCGCGGGCCGGGGGCGTGACGCGGGTCATGGCCCGTGCCCGGATCCGACGGCGCTCGCCCAGCCGACCAGCTCGCGCAACGCGTCCGGGGCTGGAGCGACCACCTCGGAGAGCCTGGTGCCGTTGTGGAACACCATGAAGACGGGAACGGGGCCGACGCCCGCCTTCTGGGCGACGTCGGCCGCTTCGTCGAGGTCCACCCTGAAGAAGCCGACCGTGTCGGCGAACTCGGGCAGCTCCGAGAGCCTCTCGAAGACCGGAGTGATGGCCCGGCACCGAGGTGCCCAGGTCGCACAGAAGTTCACCACCACCGGTGTGTCCCTGGCGATGGCTTCCTCGTACTCCGTCAGGTTGGTCAGTGGCATGACGGCCATGGATCTCCGATCCCTCGGCGAACGACCAGACTTCCGCGGATCGCGGATTCGCGCCGCCGGCTGACCGCGGACGCACGGCCACCACCGTTCCACGAGTCCTCTCGCCACGCATGCCCACAGAGAGCACGCCTCGCCATGCGGTCACCCGTTCGAGTGCTTCCGGTACGCCGTGCCGCGGCGGCGACAGACGTGCGAAAGAGGTCCGCGCGGCGGACGAGCAGCCGCTCGTCCGCCGCGCGGAAAGGAGAGTTCCGAGTTTTCGCTCGTCCGTCCGGGGCAATTACTCCGGTCAGTCCTTGAGCGAGTCCTTGATCTTCTCCTTGGCTCCGCGAAGATCGCCCTTCGACTTCTCGGCCTGCCCCTCCGCGGTTTTGCTCTCATTGCCGACCGTGCGGCCCGCTTCCTTCTTGATCTTGCCCTTGACCTGCTCGGCTGAGGCCTTGGCCTTCTCGCTCGCGCTCATCGGGCAACCTTTCTCCTCGGTCATGGTGCGGTATCGCATCAGCTGCCCCGGCCATCGCCACGTAAACGAGAGCATTCGCGAACAACAGTCACGATGAAAAGCGCTGGTGTGCGTGCGGGAACGCGGGGAACACGTCATTTCGGAGGTTGATATCCATGGTTCCCCTGCTTCTCGTCCTGCTCCTCGCCCTGCTCCTCTTCGGCGCGGGATTCGCGCTCAAGGTCCTGTGGTGGGTCGCCGTCGCCGTCCTGGTGATCTGGCTCCTCGGCTTCGTCATGCGGTCCGCCGGCCCCGGAGGCGGCCGGGGACGCTGGTACCGATGGTGACCTGACCGCACTTCGTGACATCGAGGGCCCGGCGACGTGGTGGCGCCGGGCCCGCCTTCGTACCCCGGCCCGTCGCCCGGCGCCGAAGCTTGACCTGGAGCACGCTCCAAGTCCTACGGTCTTCTCATGGCCGGCGGAAACGCCCTCCCGCACAGGGAGCTACGAGCGGGGCCGACCTGATCGAACAGCTGCTGCCAGGGCAGCGAGGAACGGAGCAGACATGACCGCGAACGCCACCACCGCCGAGATCCGCCAGGCGCGCTTCGACCACGGCATGGACGTACTGACCCGCATCGACGGGGAGAGCGGGCAGAAGGTCATCGACTCCCTGGCCGACATCTCCCCGGAGCTCGGGCACCAGGTCGTCGCCTGGGCCTTCGGCGACATCTACGACCGTCCCGGCCTGGCCCCCCGTGACCGTCAGCTGGTCACCCTCGGCATGCTCACCGCCCTGGGCGGCTGCGAACCGCAGCTGGACGTCCACATCAACGCCGCCCTCAACGTCGGTCTCACCCCGGAGGAGATCACCGAAGCTCTCCTGCACTCCGCCGTCTACTGCGGCATGCCCCGCGCCCTCAACGCGACCTTCGTCGCCAAGAAGGTATTCGGCGAGCGCGGCCTCCTCCCCGTCACCTCGCGGTAACGCCGACCGGCCCCCCCGGCCGGCCAGGAACTCCTCGGCCTGCCACGGCTCGAGCGGGCGCAGCTCGGATCCGTCGTCGCCCGGCGATATCGCGTACATCGTCACCTTCCACGGTTGGGACCAGCGCACACGGCACAAAACGATCTCCTCACGGAGGCGTCAGGGCGCCGCGGGAGTTGGGGCACGCGGGGTATACGGTCTGTCGCGCGTCGGCGAAGAGGGACGCGCACCGCTTGGGGGTGCCTCTGCGCAGGTGATGCGGGTGCCGGAGCTTTGCTCCAGGCGTTTGTCTACGCGAATGCGATTTGCTATTTTTTGCATCTGCCCGTGCGCGCGCAAGCGGAACTGATATTTCGCCACAGGGGCCCTTCACTCACACGGGTGTACTTTTATGGCCCCTTCGCACTGTAGTTGATGGTTGATGCAGTCGAGGCCCACTCGACGGCTTCCGTGAATGATCGAACTTGATCGAGGTTGGGCAATCTGGTTTCGCCTATGGGGCGTTGGCGGTGGCCTCTGGGGCGGGATGGCGAAATCTTTTGATGTGATGGCGTCAACTCCCTTGACCCGGGCCCTGAGGCGTGCTCATTGGCTTGCATGGCTGCCACCGTTTGCATGGCGAGAACGATCTTCTCGTCCTTCTGTAAAGGTCGTGAACGCGAGGGCGCAGGTTGTATCGTCGGGATTACGGCCGTCATGAAACCTGTCGTCACATGAAACGACCCTGGGCTGCAACCCAGGGTCGTTTCTCGATGGCCGTTTCCCGAGGAAGGAAAGCAATGGCCATGCGAAATGACCGCGGACGTCGTACCACGTCCCCGGTCCTACCTCAGTCAAGCATGCCTCGCCCCGGTAGCGTGAAAACGCCCCCGTGGGCATGGGAGTTCAATCTGCCCGCGGACTTCGCCCTGATGCTGGTGGTTCTCGGCCTCTGGGCGGTCACCGGCGGACCCCTGCCGGAATGGTTACCGCAGGTGCTGGGCGGGGCGCACACGGGGGCGTCCGGTTCTGCCGTACCGCTGGTGAGCATCCGCCGCGGCTGACATGACCCGGGTGGGCGGTCGGCCGTCAGGCGTCCGCCCACCCACCGTGAGCGAGGACTGGTGGGGGAGGTGCGGATGGGGGCGTCGCAGGGACAGGGGCAGGGGCCGGAGCAGCGGACGTGCGGGGCGTGCGGCAAGGAGGTCGGCCGTCGGGCCGGTGCCGGCAGGCCGAGGGACTACTGCGACGTGACGTGCAGGCGGCGTGCCGAGCGCGACCGGGCTCGCGGCCGGCACCGGCCCCCGGCCGTGGACATGCTGCCCTCCGGGGCCTCAACGGCCCGCGAACTGCGCGACCTTGCATGGCGACTGGAGGCGGCGGAGGACTCCTTCGCCTCTCTGAGCACTCGCCTGATCCTGGCGGAACAGATCGTGGAGCTCGCCCGCTCCTACGCGGGTGCCGCAGTGCACGAGGCGCGACTCGAGGGCATGTCGTGGCGGGACATCGGCGCGGCCGGCGGCGTCAGCGAGGCGTCCGCACGGGCCCGTTGGAGCGAGATCCGACTCCTCCGCCTCGCGGCCGGGGTCGAGAAGGGGACTGCCAGCGAGGCGGCGGTCCTCCGCGAGCAGGAACAAGAAGAGGAAGAAGGGGAGTATGCGGTGCGCCCGCGTGCTCTCGGGCAGGCGTTGTCCGTGCTGCGGGAGCGCTCGGGGGTCGGCGTGCGGGAGGCCGCACGGCAGGCCGATCTCGCTCCGGCCGAGGTGCGCCGGATCCTCAGCGGGGACCACGTGCCCGTGTGGTCGATCGCGCACACGCTGACCACCATCTTCGGGGGCCGGCCCCAGGAGGCGCGCATCCTCTGGGAGGCCGCGCAGGGCATGCGGCGGGCCTCGAGGCTGTCCCCCGCGGACGCCGGCCGGAATCTCCGCCACGCGCTGCGGGGCCTGCACCTGGCGGCCGGCTGCCCCTCGTTCCCGGAGATCGCTCGCTCGACGGGGTTGTGCGCCGCGACCGCCGCCGGTGTCCTCACCGGCCGGGACCTGCCCGACTGGCCCACGACAGCCGCCTTGGCGGTGGGCCTGGGCGCCGGGCCCGAGCTCGTCCGGGGCCTGTGGGAGGATCTGGATTACGCCTGCATCGCCGCCGCCCGGTCCGCCGGAACGGCGGATGCCACCGCCGGTCTCCTCTAGGCGGGAACAAGCCACGTCATACGCCCGGCCGACGCCGGCCGGGACCGCCATGAACAGTGTCGTGCCCGCCCCATGCCCCGAGCCGGCGGTCGGTACGACCCGGCCGATCGCCCGGCGCCCCACCCCACATCGCTGACCTGCGGATTCATATCCGGCCCCGTCGGCCGCCACCCCCGTCCGGTATTTCTCCGCGCGTGGTCCGAAATCCACCCGGTGGGCCGTGAAGCCCTCTAACGGGGGACTACCCCCGGCAATGGGCCCTCTCTAGCATGAGCACTTCGATCGAAGCGGGACCGATCACGGTCGAAGGGGGACGGGGATGGTCCGCAGAGAGAAATACGAAGCTCCCGTTGTGGATGTGCACACACCGAGCGTCGCGCGTATGTACGACTGGTTATTGGGGGGAGTCGACAACTATCTTTCCGACCGGCAGGCGTGTGCCCAGCTCCTGGAGTTCGCGCCCAGCTCACAATCACTGGCCCGGCACAACCGGGCCTTTTTGCGTCGTATCGTCAGGGTGCTGGTCGAGCAATACGGTGTCGAGCAGTTCATCGATCACGGGTCGGGGCTGCCGACCCAGGACAATGTGCACCAGGTCGCCCAGCGCATCAACAAGGACTGTCGCGTGGTGTACGTCGACAACGACCCGATGGTCCTCGCGCACGGCCGCACGGCGCTGGAGGAGAATTCCAACACCGCCGTGATCCAGGCCGACATGCGGGACACCGGGCGCATCTTCGGCCATGCGGAGACGCGACGGCTCGTCCGGCCCGGTCGTCGCACCGCGGCACTGTTCGTCTCGGTCCTGCACTGCATCCCGGACACCGACGACGACCGCGACCCCGCTGCTCTCGTCCGCCGGGTGGCGGACGAACTCCGGGCCCTGGGGCCGGGGAACCTCGTGGTCATCTGTCAGCTCGTCAGCGACGACCCGGCCGTACGGGAGAACGTGACGCGGCTGATGGCGGAGAAGACGGGGGGCGCCTGGGGGCGCGTACGCGAGCGCGGCGAGGTCGAGGCGTACTTCCAGGGGCTCCAGGTCCTCGATCCGGGGCTCGTCGACGTCATCGACTGGCGCCCGGACTCCCCGCCTCCACCGGCTGAACTCCGCCCTCCGGACTGGGTGGAGTGGGGCGGCCTCGCCCGGGTCTGAACCGCGCGGAGCCTGGTGGGAGCCGGGTGGACGCGCGCACCGGGCGGACGCGCACCCGGCGGCGTCAGGGCCGGCGGCCCCGGCATCGCTCGATCGCCGAGGAGAGGAGTTCGTTGCTCGCGTCCCTGTGGGCGGCGGCTCCCATCAGCCGGTCGAGCACGTAGCGGTACTGGTCGATCTCCTTGGGCCGCGTCAGGTACTGGGCGCTGTCGATGTGCTCCACGTACACCAGCTCCGCCGGGCCGCCGTCGTCGAAGTGCAGATGCGTGATGGGATACGCCGGAGTCACGTCCACCCCGCTGTCGAAGGGCACGACGCGGATGTTGACGCGGTCGCGCGCGGCGAGCTCCTGGAGGTGTGCGAGCTGCTGCTCCATCACCTCGGGGCCGCCGACGCGGCGGTGGAGGACCGCCTCGTCGAGCAGGGCGACGATCGAGGGGCGGGATTCGTCGAGGATGCGCTGCCGGCCGACGCGCAGGCCGACCCGCCTCTTGATCTCTTCCTCCGTGGCATCCGGCATGGCGGCGGCGACCAGGACGCGGGCGTAGGCCTGTGTCTGCAGCAGGCCCGGCACCACGTGCGTCTCGTAGGTGCGGATCCGCGCCGCCGTGCCCTCGAGGCTGATGAGCCGCTTCAGGAAGCCCGGCGTGACGTCGAGGTACTGCTGCCACCACTCCTCGTTGCGCGTCTGCTGCACCAGGCCTTCGATCTCCCGCGCCAGCTCGGGCGATACGCCGTAGTACTGCAGGAGATCGTGGATGTCGCGGTCCTTGGGCGGGCTCTCTCCGCGCTCCAGCCGGCTCACCTTGGACACCGAGCCCCGGATGACGGGGGCCACGTCCTTCAGGCCCAGGCCGCGCTCCTGCCGCAGTCGCCGGAGCTGGTCGCCCAACAGGCGTGCCGCACCGGCCTGTTTCGGATCGCGCTTCAAGGCGATCACCGAACCGGCGGCGCTTTCCCCGGACTTGGGAACGGCGGACATCCAGACTCCCGCTGAGAGGCTGACACGAACGACAGTCCCAGTCTGGAGGCTGGATGCCCGCCCCACCAACCTTTGGCCTAAGCCTCAGGGCATCACACCGTCAAGTGATCGAACTCCGACCCCTTGGCGCCCTTCAGGAAGGCCACGATCTCCTCGCGGGTGTAGATCAGGGCCACGCCGTCGGGGTAGCGCGAGTTACGCATCGCCACCTCGCCGCCGGGCAGCTTCGCCAGCTCCACGCAGTTGCCCTGCCCCACGCTCGCACTGCTCTTGACCCACTGCACACCCTCGATACTTCCGGCGGGGACGCTGTTGTCGAACACCATGAAGTGACCTCGTTCCTTCGCTCTCGGGGCCCACGTCGGGCGACGTGATCCAGATGAGGGACGGTCGCCATGCAAGATCGCCGATTCTCATATGCGATCGCATGAGCGGCGATTGGTGAGAATGCTAGGGCAGGGGCCGTCGGCAGTGGTGTCCCCCGAAAGTGTGTGATTAAAGGACGTGCGGCGGTTTCTGGCGAGTGCCCTCCGGTGTCAGGGGCTGACTGCCGCGGCCGGCGATGCCGCTGCGGAGGACCGGGCGCGGAAGGCCCTTCGGCGCCGGCGGCAGGAGTACCGACGGTTCAAACAGGTGCACTGGGTGAAGAGCATTGGCTGGACTGGGGTGGTGACCGGCAGCGGGGCGGCGGGCGTGGCAGACCATCTCCGCTCAGCACCGGGAACTCGTAGAGGTGTTGACCGGGCTCCGCTCGCACCAGTTCCAGCGGCTGGTGCGAGCGGCCCGCCGTGCGGACGCCAAGGCACTCGGCCCGGACAGGCCGGGTCGGCCGTGGGTGCTGACGTTTGAGGACCGGGTGCTGCTGGTGGCGGTGTACTGCCGCACCAATCTCACGATGCGGCAGCCGGCGCCGTGGTTCGCGATCTCAACTGATAGGGCTCCTTGAAAATTGGTTCTGACCCGCGATTGCGTGAAGGCCATGATCAGGTGAGGATCCGGGTCCGGAGGAGCTCGAAGAAGGCCCGGCCATACATTGCTCTCTTGAGCGTTTTCACCCGGTTCACGTGGCCTTCGGCGACGCCTGAGCTGCAGGGCAGGGTGAGTCCGGCAGTGACGGCGTCGAGGTCGCGGCGGAGGAAGCCGGCGAAGCCGCTCATGGGTTTCGGGGCGTCCTGTTCGGCCTGGCGGATCCACTCCAGCAGGAAGTGTCCACGCTGGTGGCGGACGAGGTCGGCGAAGGTGCGGGCGAGGTCGCAGGCCCGGGCGATGTCCGGGCAGGCGAGCCGGACCTGAAGTAGTCGTTCCTCCTGGCTCTCGGTGAGTGTCTCGCGGGGCCGCATGATCCATGAGGTGATCTTGCGAGGGCTGGGGATGTCTGCGCGGATGGGTTCGGCGGTTCCTTCTCGGAGGGCGGCGAGGTGCCAGCGGACAACGACGCGGCTTCCGCGGTAACCGCGTTCTTGAATCTCCAGGAACAGTCGGCTGCCGCTGACCTCGCCTGATGTATCGGTGAAGCGAGCGTTGAGGTAGGGCTTGAACGGCTTCAGCACGTTCCTTGGGCGCCGGTAGTTGGCGGAGGCGAGGAGCTCGTCGAGGTCGGTGTCGCGGAAGCGCCGGACCGTCTTGCGGTCCAGGTGCAGGCGGCGGGTGATGGCGCTGATGGTCCAGCCTGCGTCGACAAGCCGGTGGATGTCTGTGTAACGGTGGCGGGTCCGCTCGATCATCTGCGTGCTGGGCAGCCCGGCCGGCGGCAGCTCGATGGGCTTCGGCTCCGGAGGCTTCTCCCCGGACTCCTCATCCGCCCGTTTACGCAGGCAGAGGCGGTGTTGGTGACAGGTCTTCTCCACCGCGGCCGAAAAATTCTGAAGCAGATGCCACCTGTCGGCGACCTCCAGGGCGCCGGGGGCGGCTTCCTTCCGCGCGGGTGTAGGCAGAGGCCCGGTCCCGGCAGATGATCTCGGCCCCGGGGTGCTGTCGCAGCCAGGTGGCGAACGTCTCCGAGGTGCGGTCGGGCAGCACGTCCACCACTGTCCCGGCTTCAACATCAACCAGGATCGTGCCGTAGGTGCAGCCTCTGCGGAACGCGAACTCGTCGACGCCCAGCACCCGCGGGGACCGTTCCGGCACTGGCGGTGCCTCGAGCAGGTCCAGCAGCCGAGTCCGGCCGGCTGCCAGCCGTAATCGTCGACAGAGCCGTTCGCCGGCACGGCCGCCGAGTTCGGCCGCGATGGACCGCAGCCACCCCTTCAGCCCGATGCTGGAGCGACGATATCGCTCGGTCAGGCCGTCGATCTGCTCGGCGAACGTCTTCCGCGAACAGTTCCTGCAGAAGTACCTCCGGACCCGGAGCCGCACGACGACGCGCTGGGACCCGACCGGCCGCTCGGAGAGCCGTCGTTGGTACGAGCTGTGCACCCGGCTCGCCCGGCGCCGGCAGTCCGGGCACCGGCCCGGACGGGCTCGTGGGCACCGCCTCCACCACAAGCCCGTCCGGAGCCGGACTGACGCGTTCCACTCGCACACCCAGCCCGGCGAACAGCACATCCTCGACCACGTTGACCGTCACGGAGGACAACACTCCGAAGAAACGATCTTGCGTTCCCGCCGCTGACCTGGGGATTCACGGAACTCCGGTCAGAACCAATTTCGCTGATCCCCATCACCACGGCGGCCGTCGGCCGAGTCATCAGCCGACACGGCCCGCTGCCGGCCCTGGCTACGGCCAGGCGCAAGCCAGGCCGTCAGCAAGGTCTCATCGTGGACGGCACCTTGGTGCCCACCCGGTACCGGCCGGAACAACACAAACACCACCCACCGGCGCGTCCGGGCTCGGGTCGAGCACGCCTTCGCCCGCATGAAGAACTGGAAGTTCCTGCGGGACTGCCGGCTGGAGGGCGAGGGCTTGTTCTGGGCCGCCAGCAGCATTGCCCACATGCACAACCTCGCCCTTGCCGGGACAGGTCGAAGCCCCGGACGCCGGACTCGGAGGCGGCCTACTTCTGCGCGACGATCCGGATGGCCGCGGCGGGATCAACGCTCGCAGTCTTTCTGTCTGCCGTGCCGGCCACCAGCTGTCGCAGTGCGTCCAGGCGGGCGGGGTCCAGGGACAGGTTGTACGGCACTCTCTCCCCGGACGCAGTATCCGCCGTCAGGGGGGTGAGCTCGCAGACGTCCCCAGGACTCATGAGGAGCAGGGTCACTTTCTCCCCGGCACTGACCTTCTCCAGCTGCGAGCCGTCGAGGGCCTGGCCCGGAAGCGCCAGGACTTCGGGCGCGAACCCCAGTGGTGTCACCTGGATGCGGTCCTTGTCGAACCGGCTGACGACGACCGGCCCTTCCTGTGAGCTGCCCGCCCAGTGCGTCATCCCAACCTGATCGGGGAGTGTGGTGCCCGGGAGGTGGGCGGCCTGCGCCGCCCACCCCCCACAACGACGGCTAGGTGCACAGACCATGATGGGTCCGACGCCGCAGACAGGCGGTCCTTCAGGCGGCGAAGCTCCCCGTGGACTGCGCGTCCGATTTGAAATGGAACCAGAAGCGGGTGCCGTTCGAGACGTTGGCCGAGATCACGGTCCACTCATCTCCGGTGGCTAGCGTGTAGGAACTCTGGCAGGTGGAACCTCCCGAACTCGGCAGGAAGCACACCTTGACGTAGCGGCTGGTGTTGGGTCTGATGCTGATGCCAGCGCAGTTGCTCGTGGTCGTGAGCACGCCGCTTCCGGTCGGGTAGGCGTATGACCCCGCCGGTTTGAAATATGCCTTCGCGCTGTCGTAGCAGGCCTGAACATCGGCCCCACCCTGCGCCGCGGTGGCCGCCGCGGCAGGGGTGGCACCGCCCGTAAGAGCACCGGCCGACAGCAGTAACCCGCACGCGGCCAAGGCGACCCGCTTGTTGCTCTTCTGCATGATCTCCCGTTTCCCTTCCGACCGGAGAAATCGATCCCTGATCGTTTTTCATGGCCGACCGCCAGGGCAGTATCGCCGTGGCGTGGTCCTCGGCCATTCCCATAATGTTCGTAACGCCGATGGCTATGCCCCTCCAGGGGCATGGCCGGTTTAAGAGTTCATCGTTCATCCCCTTTGCTTTTCGGCTCGTTTCCGCTATTCATTTTTGCCGGTGTCGGATGATCCGGGAAGAGTTCTTTGATGCAGGTGAGGGCGGGATTGATACCCTGGCCGTATGGGTGGGAAGTCCGCGCCTGGAAGGGGAACCTGTGACGACTGACCCGAGCACGCATCAGTTACGTCTGTTCCTTGTGCTGACCGAGGAGTTGCACTTCGGCCGCGCGGCCGAGCGCACGTTCATCAGCCAGCCCGCGTTCAGCCGCCAGATACGCGCGCTGGAGGAGCGCCTGGGCGTGGCGCTCGTCGAACGAACGACCCGCCACGTCGAACTCACCAAAGCAGGACGGGCGTTGCTGCCGCGGGTCCGGGCCGCCGTCGACGCCGTCACCGACCTGCGCGGGGCCGCCGAGGCGGAGGCCGCCTCGTCTGCGGGCAGCCTCGTACTCGGCTCGTACCTCTCCGCTCTGCCCGCTCTGCGAGTGCTCGTCGACTCGATGAGAACGCAGCGCTGCCCCGGCCCGGAAGTGGAGTGGCGCGAGATGGATTACGTCGACCATGCCAGCGGTGTCCTGGACGGCCAGTTGGACGCCGTCGTGTGCTACGAGCCCGTGGCGAAGGGCTTGCGCTCATTTCGGCTCGGCACCGAGTCGCGGTACGTGTGCTTGCCGGACACCCACCCGCTGGCGGACCGCGAAGCCGTGACCCTCGTGGAACTAGCCGACCTGCCCATCATCGGCTTCCCGCCGCACACACGCCCCGAGTGGCGCGCCTTCTGGGCCGCGGACCCGCGGCCCGACGGCACTCCGGTGCGCTATACGCCCCATGCGGCGGAAAGCTTGGAAGCCTGCGTCACCCTGGTCAGCCTGAGACAGGGAATCCGTTTCATCCCCGACAGCTCCAGGGAACTCGTGCCCCGGCCAGCGGTCCGCTACGTCATGGTCACAGACCTCTTCCCCTGCACCGCGGTGCTCGCCTGGTCCGCTGCCAGGCCGATGCCTCCTGCCCTGCGCTCGCTGCTGCACATGCTGCGCGAACACGCCCGCACCATGGATGCGCGCCTGCCCAGCGGCACCAGCCGTAGTCGGTGGAACGCACTCGACGACTCATCTTGACTCTGTCGGGGACCTTGATGGCTGCGGGTGTCAGCCGGCAGCTCGCCAGGAGCGCAGGTTCTTGCTGCTCGGTACGGTTGCGCGGCTGGCCTTCGAGCAGCTCGCGTGGCGGGAAGCCCACGGTGCGCGCGAAATCGCGGGCCGTGGTGCGCTTCGCCCGGACCGGGCAGGGCGGGTGGAGCTGACCGGCAGCGGTCCGACGAGGGCGATCCGGTGTTCGCGCCCGGCCTGTTCCAGGTGCGCCAGGGAGGTGTAGCCGCCGTCGACCAGGTGCATGGACACCACGAGAGTGGCTGCCGCGAGGTGGCGACGGGCGGCCCTGCAAGTTCGGGGGCATCCGCGCCGTCGCCTCTTACGACGGGGTGCCAGCGGAGTCGAAGGGGGGAGTGCTCTGCCTCCTTGGCAGGCGGTCGGAGAAGAGACGGCATAGAGTCTTGGGGTTATGGGATTTGCGTGCATAGTGTCATTTCAGCCACTGCCTTGATTCGGCGGACGCTCATCAAGCGCCGGTGTCTGTCGCGGAAGACGACGACTGCACGATCAAGGATGTTGTGGTGACCGCGCTGCACCGCGACCTGTCGGGCAGGTGGCAGCACCCTGCAGAGGCTGTGCGGGGCCGGTGGATGCGTTCCTGTCCGCGGTGGGCGACCTGGACCGCGACGCCTCGCTCGCGGCCCCGACGGGTCACGGTCGTGCCCCGGTCCATGCGGATCGGGGCACATCTCCATCCGTCAGCGCAGATCGGCAGTGAACCGCCATTTTCACCGGTCGAGGGGCGTGCGGGGGTGCGGGATCACGGCCTCGTCGCCCGGCAGCAGGGAGACGGTCCGCTCCGGGGCGGGGATCCGGATGCCCTCCCTGCGGTAGCGCTCGTGCAGGCGCTTGATGAACTCGTGCTTGATGCGGTACTTGTCGCTGTACTCGCCGACCCCGAGGATCACCGTGAAGCCGATCCGGGAGTCGCCGAAGGTGTGGAACCGGACGGCGGGCTCATGGTCGGGGACGGCGCCGCTGATGTCCTTCATCACGCGCTCGACGACCTCGTTGGTGACCCGCTCGACGTGGTCCAGGTCGCTGTCGTAGCTGACGCCCACCTGCACCGTGACCGACAGCTTCTGCTCGGGCCGGCTGAAGTTGGTCATGTTGGTGCCGGCGAGCTTGGCGTTCGGGATGATGACGAGGTTGTTGTTGAGCTGCTCCACCACCGTGATGCGCCAGTTGATGTCGCGGACGTAGCCCTCCTCGCCGCTGCTGAGCCGTATGTAGTCGCCGGGCTGGACCGTCTTGGAGACGAGGATGTGCACGCCGGCGAAGAGGTTGGCCAGCGTGTCCTTCAGGGCCAGGGCGATCGCCAGACCACCCACGCCGAGGGCGGTGAGCAGCGGGGCGATGGATATGCCGAGGGTCTGCAGGATGACGAGGAAGCCCATCGCCAGGATCGTCACGCGGGTGATGTTGACGAAGATCGTGGCCGACGCGGCCACGCCGGAGCGGGACTGGGCCACGGACCGCACCAGTCCGCTGACGACGCGGGCGACGGTGAACGACGCGGTCACCATGACGAAGGCGGTCAGCGTCTGACTCACCGTGTGCCCGACCTGGCTGGTCAGGGGCAGGGCCGCGGCCGCGGACGCCACTCCGCCCGCCACGGCGGCCCAGGGAACGATCGTGCGCAGCAGGTCGACGATGATGTCGTCGCCTTCCCACGCGGTGCGGGCGGCCCGCTCGCCGAGCCAGCGCAGGATCACCCGCAGCACCAGGGCCAGGGCCAGGCCGGCGGCCAGCGCGATGCCGGCGACGATGATGTCGTGTGCCGTCAGGTCCCGGTTCATCGGCGCCCTCCGTCCGTGGCGGAGAACGGCGCGAGGGCGTCGCACGCGGCCGGAAGCCCGGAGCCGTGACCGGAGCCACGACCGGGGCCGTGCCCGGCGTGCCGCCCGGGGCCGTGCCCGGGGCGATGACCGGAGTAATGAAGCGTCACCTTGTACCTGCCTGTCCCGACGGATCGTCATCGCGCCGGTAGAGGAGGGGATCCGGCGCGAGAAGTCATCCTGCACCACGCCCGTTTTGTTCTTGCGCGCCCGGGTCCCCCTGGGAGGTCCGGCGGCTGACCGGCCGTCGGGCGAGGCCGGAGGGCGCCGGCGCTCGCGCCCGGCCGGAATGTCCGGAGTCGCGCGTCCTCGCGGCCCATAAGTCTTTCTTGGTGTCGCCTCAAAAGGTTCACAAGGAAAGTGATCAAGGGTGATAGCGCCGCCACGCTGTGCCATTGCACACAAGTGGAGTGTTTTGTTCCGTGGTAACGATCTTATTAAGCAATGCCCTTGGAATCGCCGGTCATTGGAATAGACCTTTAGTGGCGACGTTCTCAAGTCCCTTGATTTCACGGCGAGTTGTGAAATCGATGCCTCGCGTTCACTCCTCCCCCTGGAACATGCACCTCATTGCGCCCCGTTAAACAACCCCTGTCTGACGAGTCGTCTGTTCTGGCACACTTCCCGCCACCCACAACTCCCCCACAGGAAATGAGGTGTGGCTTTGCCCGGTCGCAGAAGACAGGCGCGGCAGCGACGTCGAAAACCAGGCATGCTCATCGCCGCGGTCGCCGTGACGGCCGGAGCGCTCGTCGGCACGGCGGCGCTCGGTGGCGTCTTCGACCACGAGCGGTCCCGGCCGGAGACGTACGCCGCCCAGGCGACGGCCGACGGTCCGGCTCCGGCCCCCGCGCACGACAAGACGCCGGATCCGGTGACCCGAATACCCGGCGAGGACCGCACGCGGGGCCTGGTCTACAAGGGCCTCGAGCCCGCACCCAAGGGCGATCGCTGCGTCGGCGTCCTGCGGACCGCCGACGGCCGGTGCACCCACGGCCCCGACAAGCCGCCCAAGGGCGTGGACATCACCAAGGACACCCCGCCCGCCGCCAAGACCCACGACACGGCCGAGACCCCGGGTGGCGGCCCGGGCGACGGGAAGCCGGCCCAGGACCGGGCGCCGTCCGCCGGGACCACGGCCTCGGTCGACGCCCGCCAGGCGGGCACCGCCGCCGCCAAGACGCCGCCGCCCGCGGCGCCGAAGCCCGACGCCGCGAGCGGACGGACGGCGGCCGCCGGCCAAACCGTGCAGTGCGACGGCGACGGCACCACCGGCAACCGCGTCCAGGTCGTGTACGTGCACGGCCCGGGCGAGGACCGGTACGCCGAGTACCTGGCCTCGTTCCGCAAGTGGGCCGCCGACGCCGACACCATCTACTTCGCCAGCGCGCAGGAGACCGGCGGCGTACGGCACATCCGGTTCGTCACCGGCGCCGACTGCGCGCCGTCCGTGCTCAACGTCGAGGTGCCCCAGTCGGCGCTGTCCGAGTTCGGCGCGACGAACTCCGCGCTCGCGGCGAAGGGCTTCGACCGCCGCGACCGCAAGTACATGATCTTCGCGGACGCCAAGGTCTACTGCGGCATCGGCACCTTCAACGGCGACGAGCGCCCCGGCGCCGACAACCTCAGCAACTTCGGCCCGTCCTACGGCCGTACCGACGCCGGATGCTGGAACGGCTCCACCGCCGCGCACGAGCTCGGCCACAACCTCGGAGCGGTGAACAACAGCGCGCCCAACACCAGCCGCGCCGCGCACTGCACCGACGAGTGGGACGTCATGTGCTACTCGGACGCCCCCTATTACCCGGCGATGCGCACCGTCTGCCCCGAACGCGGCCACGACGAGCGGCTGGACTGCAACCACGACGACTACTACCACACCAATCCACGGCAGGGCAGCTACCTCGCCACCCACTGGAACGTCGCCAACAACCAGTTCCTGATGACGGGCGGCGGCACCCGGCCCGACCCCGACCCCACGCCCACGCCGACCCCGAACCCGACCGGCAGCACCGGACCGTCGACGGGCCCCGTCCCGGTCGTCGGCCAGCTGACGTCGGACTCGGCCGTGGTGAGCTGGCCCGCGGCACCCTCCGCCGCCTGGTACCAGCTGCTGCTGGACGGCCGTCACCTGGCCTGGGTCCAGCCGAACTCGGCGCGGATCCACAACCTGCGGCCCGACACCGACTACACGGTCGCCGTCGCGGTCCGCGACCGGTCCGGACGCGACTCCCGGCCCGGGCGTAGGGTGTCGTTCCACACCCCGCCCGTCGGCAGCACCACCGCCACGCCGGGCGCGCGGTACACGCTGACCAACGGTCACACCGGGCTCGCCGCCGAGATCTGGGGCGGCAAGAGCGCCGACGGCACCGTCCTGGTCGGCTCCCAGCCCAACGGCTTCGCCGCTCAGCAGTGGTACTTCGACGACGCGGGCGGCGGCAGCGTGCGGCTGCGCTCGGCCGCGTCCGGCAAGTGCCTGCAGCCGGGCGGGGATCCGGCACCGGGCCAGTGGGTCGCGCAACGGACCTGCTCCGGCGACGCCGCCCAGCAGTGGCGGCTGGCCAAGGCCGGTGACGCCCTGCGCCTGACCGCGCGGGACAGCTCCTTCGTCCTCGCCGTCGGCAAGCGGCCGTACTACGGGGCCTGGCTGCTCGAGCTCCAGAGCCCGGACAGCTCCGGCTACCAGGCCTGGACCGTCCGCAAGACCTCCTGACCCACCCCCCACCGGTGGCAGGGGCCCGTGCGGAGGGCCCCTGCCACCCCTCACCCCACCCGGAGCCACCCCCTCATGCCCGATCGCCGCTTCACGGCAGCGACCGCCGTGCTCACCGGCCTGCTCGTCCTGGGGACCGCCACCACGGCCCACGCCCACGGCGACACCATCCGTCTGACCGTCACGGGCGTCACCGCCGGCCACCCCGTCACCACGGCGACGTGGGAGGACGACGGCCACCCCGTGCGGGAGAAGGTCGCCGGGACGCTCACCGCCACCTCGGCCGACGGCACCACGCTCGGCCCCTGGCGGTTCGTGCCGGTGCCGGACAAGCCCGGCACCTTCACCACCGCCGAGGCACTGCCCGCCGGCCGCTGGACCGTCACGGCGCAGACCGCCTTCCCGGCCCTCGGACATGGCGAGGCGGAGACCGAGGTGACCGCCGCATCCCTGACCGCCGCCACCGGTGCGCCGGCCGGACCGCCCGCACCGTCGCGGGCGCCCTCGAGCGCGCCGCCGGCGGACGGCGGAGCCCCTTCCGCATCCGGCTCCGAGGACGGACCGGGGGTCGGCGCGGTGGCGTTCGGCGTCGCCGCCCTGGCCGTCGCCGCCCTCGGCGTATCCCTCGCGTTCCGGCTGCGCCGCCGCGGCCGCCGGAACGCCTGAACGAACAGAAGGAACCCCCCATATGCGCAGATTCCGTCTGCCGTCCCGTATACCGGGCCGCAGGAAGACCCTCCTGACCACCATGGCCGCCGTCCTGTCCGGCGGGCTCCTGATGGGCGTCGCCCCCCAGGCCCAGGCCGCCGTCACCGGCACGGTCGTCGGCGGGCAGGGCAACTTCAGCACCGTCAACCAGCGCTCCCAGCCGTCCCTGTCCGCCGGCATCACCGGCACCTCACGGGTCGGCGACCGCGTCTCGATGTCCTGCCGCACCACCGGCGAGGTCGTCGAGAACAACTCCCGCTGGATCTGGTCCGGCACCTTCTACATCGCCGACGCCTTCATCCGGGAGGACACCGGCGGACTGCCGGTCTGCGGCTCCACCCAGCCCGCCGGACAGAAGCTCCTCAACATCGGCATGCAGAAGCAGGTCCGGGACCAGTGGTGCTGGGACGCCTCCGGCCTGACCATCGCCAACTACTGGGGCTACACCAACTACAACCAGTACGACTTCTGCCGCCTGGCCGCCCAGGGCAACAGCGGGCTCGACTGCAACAACCAGCCCGCCACCCTCGGCGACATGGCCAACGGCCTGCGGAACATGGGTTTCCGTAACAGCGGCACCGACCTGTGGCGCAACGCCTCCTTCGCCGAGACCCAGAGCGAGATCGCGAACGGGCGTCCCTTCGCCGTCCGCATCGGCTGGACCTCCGGCGGCGGCCACATGAACGTCATCTACGGCTACGACAGCGCCAGCAACATGGTCGCGGTCGGCGACCCCTGGCCCAGCACGCAGACGTACACCTGGTGGAACTACTCCACCTACGCCGGAAACAACTCCTTCCGGTGGACCCATTCGCGCATCGGCATCCACAGCTAGAAGGAGACGACCCACCATGCACCGTACGACCGGACGCGCCGCCGCCCTGCTCGCGGCCGCCGCCGTCACCGTCCTCTGCGCGACCGCTCCCGCACAGGCCGCCGACGCACCCGCCACTCCCGGCCCGACCGACTACGCCGCCGCCCAGCAGGTGCTGAGATCCGGCCAGGTCCACGACACCGTCTCCCGCTTCCTGACGGCCACCGAACAGCGCACCCCGGCCACCGGCGCGGACGGCGGCACCGCCGCCGCGCCGCGCGGCCTCGCGAAGTCGCCCTCAGCGCCCGGCTTCGACCTCAAGAAGCCCGTCCCCTTCTACGAGCTCGCGCCCGAGTTCGTCACCGGCAAGGCCAAGCCCACCGCCGGGGGAGCCCTGCGCGTGTCCTACCTGGCCTCCCGCGTCTCGGCGACGGGCGGCCACCAGGCCGCCGTGCTGCTCGCTCCCGGCAAGGGCGGCGGCGACCAGGCCTGGCAGCTGGCCGGCATCCGCGACGGCGACGCGGACATCAGCGCCGCCGAACGCGGCACGGACCAGGCCCGGACCTTCATGGAGCCGCAGATCCACGCCTGGTACCGGCTGACCGGCGACGGCTCGGTCGAGCCGCTCAACAAGGAGGCCGGCGTGGCCCTCCAGGGCAAGCCGCGCGTCACCCTCGCCGCGTACCAGGGGCTCGTCTCCAAGCGCTACGGCGACAAGCTGCCCGGCTCGGCGTACGACCGCAAGGGCATGGCCGGCGGCTACGCCCTCGCCGAGGACCGGCCCGCCACCGCCCCCTCCCGCCCCTGGCTGCCCGCCGCCTCCGGCGCGGCCGCCCTGGCGGCGTCGGGCGCGGTGGTCGTGGGCCTGCGCCGCCGGCGTCACGCGGCCTGATCTCCTCACCCGGCCGGATCCCGCCCGGCGGTCCGCTCCCCTCGACGGGGAGCGGACCGCCGGGCCGCGTCGTGTTCCGGGCCCGGCGGATGCCGGTGTTCGCCCGCCGCCGCGAATCGGGGCGGGGCCACGGGGTAGGCGCCGAGAGCACGTCCGAACGCTCCGGCGAAGGGGAGGCACCGTGGCTGATCACGAGGCAGCGAAGAGGTCCGACGGCTCCGAGGGCTCCGGCGGTTCGCATGACGCCCTGGCCAATCCCGTGGTCGAACGGGGCACGCTGGCGCTGACGCAGTCGCCGGACGGCCTCCCGACGCTGACGGTGAGCGGGGGGAACGCCATAGCCAAGGGGATCCGTGTGGTGGACGGGTCCGGCAAGGTGGTCGCGGCCTATGTCGGGTTCTGCGTCGACGACCTGAGCGTGGCCAAGTCGATGCAGAGCGCGGTGGCGGGGGCCATCGCGTACTCCGTCGACGGCATATCCGAGGAGCAGACGGCGAAGGTCGAGGCGCCGTCGGGCGTCATCGTCGGGCACGTCGGCCCCGACGCCCCGGTGAAGCTCAGCCCCGACGAGTTCCGCGAACGGGTCGTCACCACCCTGGCGAAGGACCTCATCGACCTCTCGCGCGACCTGCGCCGCTGACGTCCGGTCGGCATGAGCCCTGGTCACAGGGCTCTCCCGCCGCAACTCGGGGCGCAGTGTGGTGGCCCCGTCACCCAGCGTCGTTTCAATGAATCTTCACACGATGCGCGCGGCGGGCTCGCCGGCTTCTCTCCGCCCCTCGTTATGCCGGGTATGCCCGACGCGCTTGATGGGCGTGTGTCCGTTTATGTTCCGTGAGCATGCAGGTCCCCTCGAATCTGTTACTCGATCTTGTGAAGAAGTTGTGATGGTTCGGTATAGGAGTCGGAAAAAGAGGCGCCTGATTCGCCGTCCGGAGTGCCGTATGGCGTCAACACGGTTGGCCGTGCCACCCGTTCCCGTGCTTGTATCTGCGCACCGCAGCGGTTCCACGAACGGCGGTCGATTTCGACCGGGATACGCCGCGGCTTGTCGATAACAGTCGGACAAATGAAAGGTGCGCCCATAATGCGTAACGACATCGAGACCCGTGAGATCGCCGACGCCGAGCTGGACGCCGTTTCCGGCGGTGTCAGCGTGTCCGGCGGCCTGCTCGGCGGCGTGACCGGCGACGTTCACACCGTCCTGGGCACCGTGACCAACCTGCAGACCGTCCAGGCCGTGCGCCCGACCGTCGGCGCGGTCGAGGGCATCGTCGGCGTTCACGTCGGCGTCGCCGGCCTCTGATCGACCTTTAGTCCATGAACCCCGGAACTCCCCTCGTTCCGGGGTTCATGGCTGCCCGGAACTACTGCGTCCGGTTGAAATGCCCGTGAATTCAGTACCCGTGTCACGAATGCAGTCGAAGGAATAGTTCGTGCAGTTCCGCCAAAAGGCGCTTTCCAAGCTGCAATCGCCCGAAGAGCTCGATGTGCCCGTACGCTTCGCGCGGCCGCAGGGCCGGCTCGCCCTCGCCGTCACGGTCGTCGTCATGGCCGCCGCGAGCTTCTGGGCGTTCACCGGCTCCGTCTCCTCCAAGCTGAGCGCACCCGGCCTCCTCACCCATGCCCAGGGCAGCTACCTGCTGCAGAGCCCGTACGCGGGACAGGTCACCCGGGTCCTCGCCGAGGAGGGCCGGCTGCTGTCCCCGGGCGCGCCCCTGGCCGAGGTCAGCACGGACCGGGGCGTCCGCATCGTGCGCGCGGTGGCCGGCGGGCGGTTGACGACCCTGCTCGCCAAGACGGGCTCGGTGGTCACGACCGGCGCGGACGTGGCGACCGTGGAACGCGTGAGCGATCCGGACGAGCCGCTGGTGGCCATGCTGTACGTGCCCGGCGACGAGGGCGGGTCGGTATCCGTGGGCGCCGCGGTCGACCTGAGCGTCCAGTCCGTCCCCCAGCAGCGGTTCGGCGTGCTGCGCGGCCGCGTCCAGGCGGTCGGCCGCGCCCCCCAGACCCAGGCCCAGGTCGCCGGCTTCCTCGGCGACACCCGGCTCGCCGAGGAGTTCACCCAGCGGGGCAAGCCCGTCGCGGTGCTCGTGCGCCTCGAGCGCTCCTCCGCCACCAGGTCCGGCTACCGGTGGTCCTCCGCGGACGGGCCGCCGTACGCCGTCGACTCCACGACGCCGGTCACCGGCGCCGTCCACCTCTCCGACCGCCACCCCGTCGACTGGCTGCTGCCATGAGCGCCCGTCGCCGCCGCCCGGAGGCCGGGGCAGGGGCGCGCCGCCGCGCACCCGCGCCCGAGCTCGGCCGGCAGAAGACCGTGCGCACCCCCACCGTCCTGCAGATGGAGGCGGTGGAGTGCGGCGCCGCCGCGCTGGCCATGGTGCTCGGCCACTTCGGCCGCTTCGTCCCCCTGGAGGAGCTGCGCATCGCGTGCGGCGTCTCCCGCGACGGCTCCCGCGCCAGCAACCTCCTCAAGGCCGCGCGCGCCTACGGGCTGACGGCCAAGGGCATGCAGATGGACCTGGCCGCCCTCGCCGGAGTGCGCCCGCCGGCCGTCCTGTTCTGGGAGTTCAACCACTACGTCGTCTACGAGGGCATGGGCCGCCGCCTCGGCCGCCGGGGCGTCCACATCAACGACCCGGCCAAGGGCCGGCGGTTCGTCCCCATGGAGGAGTTCGACACCGGCTTCACCGGCGTCGTGCTCACCTTCGAGCCCGGCGACGGCTTCCGCCGCACCGGCCGCAGGCCCGGCGTCATGGGCGCCCTGCCCGCCCGCCTGCGCGGCACCTCCGGCACCCTGCTCGCCGCCGTGCTCGCCAGCCTCCTGCTGGTGGTCGTCGGCGCGGTGGTGCCCGCGCTGAGCCGTACCTACATCGACATGTTCCTGATCGGGCAGCAGACGTCCTCGCTGGGCGTGCTGTTCGCTTCGATGGCGGCGACCTTGGTGCTCACCGCGACGCTGACCGCACTGCAGCAGGCCAACCTGCTGCGCGGACGCGTCATCTCCTCCACCCTGGGCAGCGCCCGCTTCCTGCGCCACCTGCTCAGGCTCCCGGTCACCTTCTTCGCCCAGCGCAACCCCGCCGACCTGGTCCAGCGCCTGCGGTCCAACGACGCGGTCGCCGAGACGCTCGCCAGGGACCTCGCCGCCGCCGGCGTGGACGCGGTGGTCGTGATCCTCTACGCCGTGCTGCTGTGGACGTACGACCCCCAGCTGACCGTCGTCGGCATCGGCATCGCGCTGCTCAACGTGGTCGCCATGCGGATCGTGATCCATGTGCGGGCCACCGGCACCCAGAAGCTGCGCGCCGAGAACGCCCGGCTCGTCAACACCTCCTACAGCGGCCTGACGCTCATCGAGACGATGAAGGCCACCGGCGGCGAGAACGGCTTCTTCCGCCGCTGGGCCGGTCAGCACGCCGTCACCCTCGACGTCCAGCAGCGGCTCGGCGTCCCCAGCGCGTGGCTGGCGGTCGTCGCACCCACCCTCGCCGCGGTCAACAGCGCGCTGATCCTGATGATCGGCGGCCTGCGGGCAGTCGAGGGACACCTCTCGGTCGGCCTGCTCGTCGCCTTCCAGGCCCTGGTGACCAGCTTCACCGCCCCCATCACCCGCCTCAACGGCGTGGCCGGACGGATCCAGGACTTCGCGGCCGACGTCGCCCGCCTCAGGGACGTCGAGAACTTCCCCGTCGACCCCCTCTACACGCGCCGCGAACCCTCCGCCGGCACCCGCCGCCTCAAGGGCCATGTGGAGCTGGACGCCGTCACCTTCGGCTACAGCCCCCTGGACGCCCCGCTGCTGAAGGACTTCTCGCTCTCGGTCGGCCCCGGCCGGCAGGTCGCGCTCGTCGGCGGCTCCGGCAGCGGCAAGTCCACCGTCTCCCGGCTGATATCCGGCCTCTACGCCCCCTGGGAGGGCATCATCCGCATCGACGGCATGCGGCTGGAGGACATCCCGCGCGGCGCGCTGGCCGCCTCCGTCTCCTTCGTCGACCAGGACGTCTTCCTCTTCGAGGGCACCGTCCGCGACAACGTCGCCCTGTGGGATCCCTCCATCCCGGACGAGGCCGTCGTCGCCGCCCTCGAGGACGCCGCCGTGTACGACGTCGTCTCCCGCCGCCCCGGCGGCATCCACAGCCGCGTCGAACAGGACGGCCGCAACTTCTCCGGCGGCCAGCGCCAGCGCCTGGAGATCGCCCGAGCGCTGGTGCGCCGCCCCAGCGTGCTGGTCCTGGACGAGGTGACCAGCGCCCTGGACGCGGCCACCGAACAGATCGTCATGGACAACCTGCGGCGCCGCGGCTGCGCCTGCGTGGTCATCGCCCACCGGCTGAGCACGGTCCGCGACAGCGACGAGATCGTCGTGCTCGACCGGGGCACGGTCGTCGAACGCGGACGGCACGAGGACCTGATCGCCGCGCGGGGCCCGTACGCCGACCTGGTCAAGGAGCACTGACGTGACGACCTCCCACCAGACCTACGTCGCCCCCGACCCGGTCGTCGCCGCCCTGGGCTCCCTCGGCTCGGCGGTCGACTGCACGGGCCTGCGCAGCCTGTCCCTGGAGGGCCCGCTCGTCCTGTGGCTCGTCGTGGACGGCGAGCTGGACCTGTTCGCCGTCGACGCCGCGCAGGAGGGCCACTGGCACTTCCTGGGCCGGCTCCAGGCGGGCACTTTGCTGCTCGGCCCGGCCGACGGCCCCGCGCACACGCTCGTCGGACGGCCCCTGCAGGGCTGCCTGCTGCGCCGCGTCGAGCTGCGCGAGCTGTACCGCCCGGAGCACGACGGCCAGTGGTACGCCGAGCAGGGGCAGTACGGGCCCGCCGGCGCGACGCTCAGCCCGCTGGAAGACGCCTTCGCGCTCGGCGTCGGCCGGGGCCTGCGCGTCCTCTACCAGGCGCCGCTGGACGGCCGTGCGGCCACCGGGCCGGGCGGGGCCGACGACGACGTCCTGTGGATGCAGATCACGCCGGGCAGCGTGCAGTACGGCGCCCTCTACGAGGGATACGGCGACCACACCGCCGGCACCCTGCTGATCGACGCGGCGATGTGGCAGGGCATGATCGACCAGCAGTACCGGCTGCTGTACGCCCTGGACGGCTGGATCGAGCAGCTGGAACGCGCCCACGAGGACCGCACGGCGGCCGGCATCGAGGCCGGCGAGGCCGCCCGGGACCGGGCGGACCGGACGCTGCTGGCCTCCATCGGCCGCCCCGGCGGCGGACCGCGCCGGGGCGCGGGCGACGACGCGACGTTCGCCGCCTTCCGCCTGGTCGCCGACGCGGCCGGCATCGCCGTGACCGAACCGGCCGACGCCGGTGCCGCCTCCGCGCGGACGGACCCCCTCGAGCGCATCGCGCTCGCCTCCCGGATCCGCACCCGTACCGTCGCCCTCGGCGGCCGCTGGTGGCGCGAGAACCTCGGGCCCCTGGTGGGCCGGCGCGAGGAGGACGGGGCGCCGGTCGCCCTGCTGTGGCGGCGCGGCCGGTACGAGGCCGTCGACCCCGCCACCGGCACCCGCGAGCGCGTCGGCAAGGCCAACGAGGCCGCCTTCGCGCCGCACGCCGTCATGCTCTACCGCCCGCTGCCCCCCGGGAACGTGGGCCTGCTGCGGCTGCTGCGCTTCAGCGCGCGCGGCACCGGAGGGGACCTGCGCGGCATCGCCGTGGGCGGACTCGTCGCCGTCGCCCTGGGCGCGCTCGTGCCCATCGCCACCGGCCGGGTGCTCGGCACGTACGTACCCCGTGCCGAGAACGGGCTCATCGTGCAGACCACCATGGCGCTCATCGCCACCGGCGTCGTCTCGGCCGCCTTCATGCTGCTGCAGAACATCTCCGTCCTGCGCGTCGAGGGCCGGATCGAGGCCACCGTGCAGCCCGCCGTGTGGGACCGGCTGCTGCGGCTGCCGACGTCGTTCTTCGCCGGCCGCTCCACCGGCGAGCTGGCGGCCGCGGCCATGGGCGTCAGCTCCATCCGCCACATGCTGTCCGGCATCGGCCCGGTGGTCCTCCAGGCGGGCGCGGTCGGCACGGTCAACCTCGTCCTGCTGCTCGTGTACAGCGTGCCGCTGGCGATGACGGCCCTTGCCATGCTGCTCGTCGTCGCCGTCGTCTTCCTCGGGCTCGGGCTGTGGCAGCTGCGCTGGCAGCGGCAGCTGATCACGCTCGGCAACAAGCTCGACAACCAGGCCTTCCAGACCCTGCGCGGGCTGCCCAAGCTGCGCGTGGCCGCGGCCGAGAGCTTCGCCTACGCGGCCTGGGCCCGGGAGTTCGCCCGCACCCGCGAGCTGCAGCAGCGCATCGGCCGGGTCAAGAACGCCGTCACCGTGCTCAACGCCGTCTATCTGCCGCTGTGCACGCTGGTGATGTTCATGCTGCTGGCCGGCCCCGCCCGGGGCAGCATGTCCGCCGACGCGTTCCTCACCTTCAGCACCGCCGTGACGATGATGCTGTCCTCGGTCACCCAGCTGACCGGCGCCCTCCTCTCGGCGGCCGCCGTGCAACCGATGTTCGAACAGATCAAGCCGGTCCTGCGGGAGCCCACCGAGGTCCCCGGCTCCAGCGTCCAGCCCGGCGAACTGAGCGGCGCCCTCGAGGCCAAGGGCCTGTCCTACCGCTACACCGACGACGGCCCCCTGGTGCTCGACGACGTGTCGTTCGAGATACGGCCGGGGGAGTTCGTGGCGATCGTCGGGGCCAGCGGCTGCGGCAAGTCGACCCTGCTGCGGCTGCTCATCGGCTTCGACAGGCCGGTCTCCGGCAGCGTCCTCTACGACGGCCAGGACCTGGCGGCGCTCGACCGGGCGGCCGTGCGCCGTCAGTGCGGCGTCGTCCTGCAGAACGCCCAGCCCTTCTCCGGCTCGATCCTCGACTGCATTCGCGGCGCCGGGACGTACTCGCTGGAGGAGGCGTGGGAGGCGGCCGCGATGGCGGGCCTGGCCGAGGACGTCAAGGCCATGCCCATGGGCATGCACACCGTGCTCTCCGACGGCGGGGGCACCGTCTCGGGCGGCCAGCGCCAGCGGCTGATGATCGCCCAGGCCCTCGTCCGCAAGCCGCGCGTCCTTTTCTTCGACGAGGCCACCAGCGCGCTGGACAACGAGGCCCAGCGCGTGGTCATCGAGTCCACCCGCGCCCTGCGCGCCACGCGCGTCGTGATCGCCCACCGGCTGTCCACGATCATGGACGCCGACCGGGTGATCGTCATGGCGGACGGACGGGTGGTCCAGCAGGGGCCGCCCGGCCGGCTGCTCGCCGAGCCGGGCGGCCTCTTCCACGAGCTGGTCCGGCGCCAGCTCGGCTGAACCGGACGGTGTGCCCGCATCACCCCTCGACGCCGTAGTACTGCGCGAGGAAGCCGATCACCTGATCCGCATGCGGAACCAGTTCCGGCAGGTGCGCGGCCAGGGCGGCGCGCACGGCGGCGGAGAGCTCGGCAGCCGAGGTGGCCGCGCCCTTGACGTAGGGGTCGAGGCGGCGGACGAGCTCGTAGTTGCTCTCCACGTCCAGCTGCCGCATCGCCTGCTCCAGGGGCGCGGCGCCGGCGGCGGCGAGCGGCGGCAGGAGCCGGCTGACGAAGGTGACGCGGTGCATCACCTGCCAGCACGGCGGCTTGCGGTCCGCCTGGCGGGCCTGGCGCAGGGCGGCGGCGTTGGGGCGGTGCCGTCCAGCCAGGCCGGGTCGACGACCTTGTGGAAGAAGGTGTCGAAGTGCTCGGTGTCCTCGCCGAGATAGAAGCTGAGGAACCGGTACGCGTCCACCTTGCCCGGGGCGTTGACCGGCTTGCCGTCGGCGTCGAAGACCGGCTTGCGGCCCGCGTCGTACTGCTGGACGTTGCCGGACGGCGCGCAGGTGACGTTCAGCCCGAAGGAGCGCGTCGCCTCCTTGCCCCGCGCGGTGTCGCCGCCGATCGCGCCGCCCAGGACGCGGCCCGCGCGCTCGGCGGTGGGGTCGGGCGTGTGGGTCTCGGTGGAGACGGACTCGTAGTAGCCCCGCAGCCGCTGCTGCTCGCGCTGGATGCGCCGCTTGATGGCGTAGGCCTCGCGCGGCTTGTAGTAGCTGTACTCGCCGTGGTCGCGGGCGCCGGCGTAGTCGGGGTCGAGGACCTTGCCGTGCTCGTCGTAGCCGACCGCGCCGTCGAGCGTGCCCTGCTTGGTATAGCGGGGGTTGAGGGGGAAGGGGATGACGTTCCAGTCCTTGGGGACGTCGGGGTTGGGCTGGATGCGATAGGCGACCAGGGCCCCGGAGTGCGCGATCCGCAGCGCGAAGACGTCGGCGGTCTGGGACTGGACGACGGCGAAGCCGGTGTTGACGGGCACATAGCGGCGCCCGAGGGACGGGTTGAGGGGCCTGAGCGGGTCCTCCCAGCTGCCCGAGAGGTCGACCTTCATGGCACGGGCGGTGTTCTCGCCCTGCGAGACGGCGGTCTCCTCGGCCCAGCTGTTGGAGAACTCCAGGCTGCCCCGGACGCCCGCCGACACCTTCGCCTTCACCATCGACTTGGCGACGCCGAAGCCGAGCGGTGCGCTGATCATCCACATGTCGACGTCGACCTCGTTGGAGAGGGCGAAGCCGAACGCCGCGTCGACGCTGCGTTCCTTGGCCGACGACAGCGAGTGGACGACCTCCTCCGCCTGCCTGAGCTCCACCGACGCGACGCTGTCGTACGTCGCGCGGTCCGGGTCGATCGTGTTGGGCGTGAGGTTCTCCGACGGCACCGGCGGCGCGCCCTCGACGTAGCCGACCAACTGCGGGTCGAACTGCACCTGGCTGACCCATTCGCTGACCAGATCACCGACCTTGTAGCCGGTGACCAGGTGCCAGCGCCCGTCCCGCAGGTAGCCGTACGCCCGCTTCAGGACGCCGAACGCCTCGCCCTTGGCGGTGTACTGCATGTCCGCGTACTCGGCGACGGCCGGCGAGCCCGTGACCGTCTCGTGGAAGGGGGTCCGCATCGCGGCGAGCGCCGAGCGGACCTGGGCGGTGTCGGTGGAGACCGGCGCGGTGGAGAGCACGGCGGCGGGGCGCGCGTCACCGTCCTTCAGCGTCAGGTGGTTGCCGCGCAGTCCCTCGTCCCGCACGAGATCGGCAGCCTCGTCGGTGGAGGCCCGGTCGAACGGCCAGTAGGCGATCAGATCCTCCTTCTCGCCCTTGAGCCGGCTGAAGAGGTTGTCGAGGACCTGCTCCTGGGTGCGGGCGGTGCGCCAGATCCGCACGTCCTCAAGGACGCCGTGGAAGACCTGGTCCGGCCGGCCGCCCTCCTTCGTCCGGGCGCCCAGGGAGAGCTGGGCGTCGCCGTAGTCGGCGAAGTCCGGTGAGTCCAGCGGGTCGCAGGCCACCGAGACGCCGTTGCGGTAGAGCCGGAAGGCGCTGCCGCGCGGGTCGGGGTTGCGGGTCCAGCGGGCGCCGCGCAGCCGCAGGGCGTGCGAGCCGGTGGTGTCGGCGGCGGTGTTGCCCGCGTTCTCCTCGAACCGCCAGTGCGCGGTCAGGCCCCGGTCGCGCGCCGAGACGGGTGCGCCGGGCTGGGCGGCGTCGCGCGCCGCGCCCCACAGCCGGACCTCGGCGATCACACCGGAGAAGCCGTGCGTCTCCAGGCCCTCGCGTGCGCGGCCGATGTCGAGGGTGCCGGTGTCGCCCTTGGGGCCCGGGCCCTCGTAGCGGGCGGTACCGGCCTCGCGGCCGTCGATGTGGAAGCGGATGTCCTGCCATTCCTGGACGGCGACGGACTCCACCAGCTCGACCGTCTGCTTGCCGGCCTTGCCGTCCGCCCCGACGGCGGTGATCTCCTTGTTGCCCTTGCGCTCCTGCATCGACCGGCCGCCCTTACGGACGACACCGATCCGGTGAAACGTTCCGGCGGTCAGGGCCTCGGTGGAGGCGAGGCGTACGAGCCGACCGTCCGGCTCCTCGAAGGCGAACTCCAGCTTGCCGTCGGGCAGGACGAGCAGCCGGTACGGGACGCTGCCGCCGGAGCCGTCGGCGGCACGGCCCTTGGACAGCAGGCCCTGGGTGCCGCCGAGGGCGTCGACGCGGCAGAAGACCTCGACCGTGAGGTCGTCGAGGATGTCGAGGGCGTCGTTGTCGGGCGCGTCGAGGTAGGCGCCGTCGGTGAGCGCGACGGCCCAGGATTGCTCGTAGGCGGCCGCGAGGTGCGCCCACTCGTGCGGGGGGAAGGAGTCGCGGGTGGCCACCAGCCGGTCGCCGACCCCGGCGACGACGCGGTACGCCGGTCCGCCGCCCGGTCGAGCGCGGCGGGCGCGGTCGCGGTGGTGACGCCACCGCGGAGGTAGACGTGCCGGCCCTGGCCCGAGCGGTCCAGGACGCCCGGCTTGCCGCCGACTCGGGCGGCCGGGTCGGTGTACGGCCAGTAGCCCATGAGCCCGGGCTCCTTGCCGGACAGCCGACGGTTCCTCAGCTCCCGGACCTCCGCGAGGGTGCGGGCGGTGCCCCAGAGCCTGACCTCGTCCATTTCGACCGCTGCGTAGTCGGCCACCCAGCCGGCGAAGGAGCTGCCGAAGCTGAAGAGGCCGTCTCCCTGGTAGGTGCCCGCCGCGACGCGCCTGGCCTCCTCGGCGCCGTCCTTGTAGATCACCTGTTCCCGGGTGGTCGCGTCGAAGGAACAGGCCCAGTGGTGCCAGTCGGTGTCGTCGTTGCCGTAGTTGGTGGTGACGTCGTCACCGTAGAACCCGAACCTGAAGGCACTGGTCTCGGTCAAACCGATGTGCAGGGCGTTCCTCGTGCTGCCGCGCGACGTCCCGTGGCCGACGACGTACTGCGCCCTGCCGTTCCACTTCGTGGTGCGGCGCGCCCAGAACTCCACAGTGAACGACTGGCCGGCGAGGCTGAAGCCGTTCTCGGTCATGGCCACGCCGCTCTTGCCGTCGAAGTCCAGGGCGGGCACGACGGGGGCGTCCGGGGCGAACAGCCCCAGCGTGTACGGGGCCTCGCCGGTGCCGGCGTGGACGATCCTGGCCGCGCCGGACACCTGCTCGGGGTTGATCCACGCCTCCAGGGTCAGGTCGCGGGTCACCGCGGCCCTGTCCAGCTGCTCCTTCGGCAGGGAGAGGACGTTCTGCTGCCCGTCGAAGGAGTAGGCCCGGCCCGGTTTGTCCGCGCGCCAGCGGCAGCCGTGCCCGGCGACCAGGCCGGACACCTCGCCGAGCGGGACCTCGTGTGCCGTACCCGGGTCGGCGAGCACCAGTCGCGAGCCCGCGGACAGCGGGACGCCGGGGCGGCTGGAGGCGGCCCGGCGGTGGTCGTAGCGCAGCCGCTGGACCGCCTCACCGGGCCGGGGCTCGGGTCCGCCCTCGCCGTCACCCAGGCGGAGCGAGGTGGCCCCCGGCGCGTGACCGGCCTCCGTGAGGTAGAGATGGCCGCCGACCGTGACGGGCGTACGGGCGGGAAGCGGAACCGTGAGGGCCTCGGCGAGCCGGAGGACGCCACCGACGACGTCGCCGGCCTTGCCCCCGGACAGGAGTCGCGTGGTCGCGTCGAACGACTTCACCGTACCCACCGTGACGGGCTCCTCCGGTGCCCCGTTGACGATCGCGGCGAAGTCGGCGGCGCCGCGCGGCAGCCCCTTCCAGGTCTCGCTCTCCTCGCCCCGCTCGACGGTCACATCGCACAGACCGGGCCCGTCGCCTTCCGTGACCCGGACCCGTACCGCGCCCAGGTCGGTGCCGGAGTCGCGGGCGGCGAAGGTGAGGCCCGTGCCGTCGCCCGCCGTCAGCCGCCGGGAGGAGCGCACGACGGAGGTGTCGTAGTAGGCGGCGAAGAACTGCCCGTTGGAGCCGCGGAAGTACAGCACGACGTTTCCGGTGGCGCTGTCCAGCAGGTACGGCCGGTCGGCCGAGCGGGCGAAGGCCAGCAGGGCGCCGGAGCAGCTCAGACCGGTGCGGTCGAGGAAGAGCTGCGGCATGGGCAGCGCGATGTCGTCCGCACCCTTGAGACCGCCGGTGAGGCGGGCGAGCTCGTCGCGCTTGGCCGCCAGTTCGGCCTGGTGGGCCGAGATCTCCCGCTGCCGCCGCTCCAGCAGCTCGCGCTGGGGGCGGAGTTCGGCGAGCTGGGCGTCGGGGGACTCGACGCGCCTGCCCGCATCGCGGATGTCGGAATGCCCGAACTCGTGGAGTGCGACCCGCTCGAGGACGATCAGTCCTTCGCCGGACTCGGTGACCGTGGCGGTGTCGTACTGGACGACGCGGTCGCCGAGCCGGTCGGGGGCGCAGACCGCCTTCCCGCTGTACCGGTTGACGACGGTGCTGTAGCCGTCGCTCCGCTCGGCTATGTGGAAGTGGGTGTTCCAGGCGCCGGCGTTCCGTGACCACACGATCAGGGGCGCGTCGTCGTCCCGGCGCTCACCGGCGACGTTCATGTCCTTGCCGGTGTGCGGATTGTGCAGGTGGTAGGGCGTGGGGCCGCTCCAGGACGCCCCCGGGGGAATCAGGACGGCCCACAGCGCCGACTTCGCCTCCTTGTCGGAGGTCCTGATCAGCGGTGGTTCGCTCCCGGCACCGTCGTCCTTCACGGCCAGGTACTGCGGCTTGCCGTCCCGGGTGTTCTTGAAGCGGAGTCGGCATGTCCAGCCGGCGATGTCCTGCCACCGGGTGTAGAAGCCCTCGCGCAGCCGCTCCAGCTCCGGTACGTCGGCGGTCTTCCGGGTGAGGTCGGCGACCTCGGCCTCCTTGGCCGTGATGTCCCCGACCAGCTCCCGGATCCGGCCGTCCAGCTCGCTGATCGCCTCGATGTCCGCGCTGCCCTCCGGCGCGGCGAGCACCGGCAGGTCCAGCTCGTCCGGCACCTGCGCGAGGCGCCCGTCGCGCCCGACGCCGAAGTCGACCGTGGCCAGGTACGACTCCTCGGTCCCCGCACCGGTCCTCGGGTCGGGCCCGGAGGCGGCGTACGACAGCAGGACGCGGGCCTGGCGCTTGGCGGGCCTGGGCTCCTTGTCGTAGCCCGTGGTGGTCGCTTCCTGCTGGTGGTAGAGGACGGCGGACAGGCCGGAGACGGCCTTCCGGCCGGCCACCGCGAAGCTGTCCCGGCGGACACCGGGGTGGTCGCCGATGGGTGCTTCGGAAATCACCCACTTCGGGCCGCCGACGAGTTCGCCATGGCGGGCGTGGTCGGTCTGGTCGTGCAGCCGGGTGCCGGCGCCCTGGTGGAGGGCGCGGCCCAGCAGCAGGGCGCCGGTGCCGGTGTAGTCGCCGCCGGTGGTGCGGCTGCCGGCCTCCTCGCCGTCGCGGTAGATGGTCTGCCTGCGGGCCTTGTGGTCGTGGACGCAGGCCCGGTGGTGCCAGGCGGTGTCCACGGCCGGGGCGTCGGCGTTGAGGTCGTCGGCGTAGAACGCGAAGGTGAAGCGGTCGTCCTCGCGGAAGCCGATGTGCAGGGACTTGAGGGGGGCGCCGCCCTCGTCGCCATGGCCGACGAGGAACTCCTGGCGGCCCGACGCCGTGCGCCGCGCCCAGAACTCGACGGTGAAGTCCCGGCCGGCGAGCTCCGGCCCCTCGGCGACGCGCACATGGGCATCGCCCTCGCCGAAGGCCAGCGCGGTCTCGGCGTGCCCCTCCGTGCTCACCACCGGTACGAGCGGCTGCCCGGTGAACGGACAGGTGCCGGGCCCACTCTCGTACACCGCGTCGCGGTACGCGGGATCGGGGCTGGTCCACGCCTGGGTGCCCTGGAGGTTGAACAGCCCGTCGCGGCCCTGCTCGACGTTGAAGGAGTCGATGCGGCCGGTGGCGTCGTTGTGCGCGAAGATCTGCCAGCGCTGCTGCCCGTGCACGGCGGTGGGGACGAGCAGCGCGGCGAAGCGCCCGCCGGAGAGGTTCCGTACGAACGACAGCTCCTGGGTCGGCTCGCGGAAGGGGCGGCCTTCCATGTCCGTCGTGCCCAGGCTGTCCTTGGCCGAGTCGGGGCGGTTCTTGTGCCGGCTGCGGCGGTAGCGGGCCTCGAGGACCGGCTTCAGCTCACCGCCCACCAGCAGGAAGCGGTCGCACAGCAGGGTGTCCGCGACGAGCGGCACCTTCGCGCCGGCGGCGTCCTGGGCGTAGTCGGTGCGGTCCGGGTCGCCGGAGGAGGCGCCGCCGGTCAGCTTGTGGACGGCGTCGGGGTGATCGGCGCCCACGGACTGGCGCAGCACCACGATGTGGGTGCCGTCGGACAGCGCGTGGAAGGGGGCGAGGGCGGTGAGCCGGGCCGCTGCCGCCGTGCTTGACGGTCGGCAGGGCGGTGGCGCCGACGGCCGCGAAGCCCACGTCGGTGATCTCGGAGGGGAAGCGGAGTGCGAGGGGGTTCTCCGACCAGTAGGCGGCGTCCAGTTCGCCCTTGCTCTCGTCGTGCCGCGCCGGATCGAGGACGGTGTAGACGAGCCGCCGCTGCTCGTCCATGGCCAGCGCCACCGTGGTGCCCTGGTGCCGCACGGTGGTGGTGTGGACATAGGGGCGGTCGCTGTACACCTTCAGTAAGTGCTGCTCGCCGGACAAAACCTCTCCTCTGGAACGACGTGCGGGAGCCGAGGGAAACCCCTCTGACCTGCGCCGCTCTCGCCCAGCGAGCGCGGCGATCACACGACTTACCGGTGCGAATTCCGCGTCAAGGAGCGGTTTTCGCCACCGGGTCCGGAAATAGGGAGCCCGTCGGCGGCGAGGGTGTCCCGCCCGGCCGCGCGGCCGGGAGGAGCGGCGCTCCTCCCGGGCCGCCGCGTGCCGCTCAGCCCTTGGCGGCCTCGACCAGCTCCGCCGTCGGGACGATCTCGGCGAACCCGCCGCCCTGGAGGTTGACCGCGGTGGCGTAGGCCAGCTCCCGGGCGGTGAGCCGGTACCCCTCCGGGCCCCGCAGGTCGAAGGTGTGGGTGGCGTCCAGCGCGAACAGCACCTCGTAGCCGAGGTTGCCGCCCATGCGGGCCGTGGTCTCCGCGCACATGTTGGTCTGGATGCCGGTGACGACGAACTGCCGTACGCCCTGCGCCTCGAACCACTCGCCCAGGTCCGGCGTGCCGTAGAAGGCCGAGTTGACCGTCTTCGTCACGAACAGCTCCGGGCCCTCGCCCCGGCCCCGGCGCTCCTCGACGAAGTCCTTGAGGTCGTTGCCCTCCTGGCCGGGGCGCAGCGGCGAGCCGGGCTTGGCGGAGTCATGGCGTACGAACACCACCGGCCGGCCGGTCGCCTGCCAGGCGTCGATCAGCGCCGCGATGTTCGCCTCCGCCTCGGGGTTGTCCCTGGGGCCCCAGTGCTCCGCCTCGTCGAAGCCCTTCTGTACGTCGATGACGATCAGTGCCGCGTTGCCGTGAATCTCTCGCTTGTTCATGACCACGATCCTGCCGTCGGCGGGAGCGCCCGGACAGTGGCAGGACTGCCGGGGTTCGATGGCTTTCTGCCACCCCGTCGGGGCATACTCCGTGCATGACGTCGATGCCGCCCTACCGCGTAGCCCTGCTCGCCTTCCCCAACATCCGGGCCTTCGACGTCTCGGTCATCACCGAGGTGTGGGGCACGGACCGCACCGACCGCGGCGTGCCGCCCTTCGAGCTGCGCCGCTGCGCCGCCGACCGCGCACCGGTCCCCATGCCCGGCGGCCTCAGCCTCGCCCCCGACCGCACGCTCGCCTGGCTCGACCGCGCCGACCTCGTGATCGTCCCCGGCCTGGTGGACCCGCTGCTGCCCGTCCCGCCCCCGGTGCTCGACGCCCTGCGGCGCGCCCACGCACGCGGCGTGCCGGTCGCCGCCCTGTGCGCCGGCGCGTTCGCCCTCGCCCAGGCCGGGCTCCTCGACGGCCACCGCGCGATCACCCACTGGACCCTCACGGACCTGCTGCGACGGCAGCACCCCAGGGTGAGCGTCGTGCCCGACGCCCTCTTCATCGACGCCTCGGCGGACGCAGGCGCCGACGCCGCGCCCGGAGCGCCTCTCTGGACGTCGGCCGGCACCGCCGCCGGCATCGACCTCTGCCTGCATCTCGTGCGCACCCACCACGGCGCCGAGACCGCCGCCACCATCGCCCGCTCGATGGTCACCGCGCCCTTCCGCACCGGCACCCAGGCGCAGTTCATCGAGCGCCCCGCCGCCGTCCGCGACCGCGACGCCGACGCCCTGGCCGGCGTGCGCGAGTACGCCCTGCGCCACCTCCACGAGCCGCTGACCGTTGGCGCGCTGGCGGCCCGGGCCGGCATGTCCGCCCGCTCCTTCGCCCGTCACTTCACCGCGACCACCGGCGTCACCCCCGCCCGCTGGCTCCTCGACCAGCGCCTGGCCGCCGCCCAGCGGCTCCTGGAGCGCACCGGCCTCGCCATGCCCGAGATCGCCCGGCGCGCGGGCTTCGGCAGCGAGGTGACCATGCGCCAGCACTTCGCCGCCCGGCTGTCCACCAGCCCGCGCGACTACCGCGCCGCGTTCTCCCCGTCGTACTCCGGCTCGTAGCCGGTTCAGGACGCGCCCGTCGACCATCACGGCCCGGCCGGACGCCGGTGCCCGACAATGACCCCATGGTCCACATCACCTTCGTCCAGGGCGACATCACCCGGCAGCAGGCCGACGCCATCGTCAACGCGGCGAACTCCTCGCTCCTCGGCGGCGGTGGCGTCGACGGCGCCATCCACCGCGCCGGCGGCCCCGCGATCCTCGACGCCTGCCGCGACCTGCGCGCCTCCCACTACGGCAAGGGCCTGCCGACCGGCCGCGCCGTCGTCACCCCCGCCGGCCGCCTCGCCGCCCGCTGGGTCGTCCACACCGTGGGCCCGGTGTACAGCGCGGACGAGGACCGCTCCGAGCTGCTGGCGTCCTGCTACCGCGAGTCGCTGCGGGTGGCGGACGAACTGGGGGCGAGGACCGTCGCGTTCCCGGCCATCTCCACCGGCATCTACCGCTGGCCGATGGACGACGCGGCGCGCATCGCGGTGGCGACGGTGCGGGAGGCGGAGACGGCGGTGGAGGAGGTCCGCTTCGTCCTCTTCGACGAGCGGGCGTACGAGGCCTTCGCGTCGCAGGCGAGCTGACGCACCTCTCCGCTGCGCGTCCTGCCGACCTCGGCGTGCAATCCGCTCGATCTACGGGCGCAGTCGACAATCGCCGCAACCAGCGATGAATCCCCCTTGAGTGCCTCTATCAATCCTGTGCGTCAACCTCAACCGCTGTTCCTGGAATTGGCTGGTTATGATCGGCATCCAGTGCGAGATGGCCGGCTGTGTTTGACGAGGACTGATGACTCCCACAGGATCCGAAGGCCCGGGCGAGCCGGTACGAAGAAGCCGACGACGGCCCGTGCGCCTGCGTACCTTGCTCGTCTGGCTCGCGGTGGTGCCCACCGTGGCGATGGGCGTCCAGGTTCTCATCAGCTCCGACCGTTCGGTGCAGGAGGCCCGGCACCTGCGCAAGGACGTGGTGGCCGGCCGGCAGACCGGCGTGCCCCTGTACCGGCTCATGACCACACTGCAGGCCGAGCGCGCGATCACCGCCGCGTGGTGGTCGGGCATGCCCGTCCCCGGCTCCGATCTGCGTGAGCGTCGGACCGACACCGACCGGGCCGTGGCCGTGTTCCTGAAGTCGCCGGACCCCGACCAGCTCCATTCCGACCGGGCGAAGGACCGCCTCCGCGACGTCGAGCGGCGACTGGCCGACCTGGGCGCCCAGCGCGAACGCGCCGACGCACGCCACGGCAGCCCGGACGAATCCGTCGACTACTACACCGACGTGATCAGCGGAACGATCCGTTGCTATGGAGACTTCAACCACGTCGACGACGGCGGGCTCAGGCAGGAGGCGACATCACTCGTGGCCCTGTTCTCGGCAGCGGAGGTGGTGGCGCGCGAGAACGCCATCCTCGCGCTGTCGGGCCCCTCCGGAAAGCTGACGTCCGCCAGGTTCGGTGAATTCGTCGAAGCTGTCGGCGCGAGCGACTACTTGTACGACACGGTCACCCTCGATCTGCCTCTTGACGACCAGGACGCCCTGCAGCGGATTCTCACCTCGAACGCCTGGCAGACCAAGTCCCGCATCGAGAACGTGATCGTCTCCGAGCACCGGGACGTCTCTTCCGGCGTCGTGCTGCCGTCGGACGTCAGTGACTGGCGGGCGGCCTACAGCACCTTTTCCGCCCAGTTGAACACCCTCGACGAGAGCGAGCTGAAGGAGCTGCTCGCCCACTCCGACGACCGGGCGGCGGAGCTGGAGAACCAGGTCGTCCTGCTGGTGGCCGCAAGCGGTGCCGCCCTCCTGCTGGTCGTCGCCGTCGTGGTCTTCACCACGCGTTCGGTCCTGCGCCGCCTGCGCTCTCTCCACGACCGCACGGTGGCGATCGCCGAGGAGACCCTCCCGGACGTCGTGGACCGCCTCCAGCGCGGAGAGACCGTCGGCACCGACGCACTGCCGCGGCCGCGGGGCGAGCAGGACGAGGTCGGACGGGTCAGCGACGCCTTCGCCCGCGTCGTCGCCGTATCCGTCGAGGGACACCGGAAGCTCGCCGACGAGCGACAGGGCTTCAGCGTGTTCGCCTCCGGTATCGCCGCACGGACCGGCAACCTGGTCAGCCGTCAGCTCGCCCTCACCGAGCACATCCAGGACACCTTCGGTCAGGACGAGGCACTCCTCGCCGAGCTCATGAGCTCCGATCAGCTCACGGTGGGCATGCGGCGGCAGATCGAGAACCTGCTCATCCTGGCGGGTGGCGAGATCTCCGACCCGCACATGGAGCCCATGCGCATCGCCGACCTGCTGCGGGAGGCGGCCGCCGAGGTCGAGGACTTCCGGCGCATCGACCGGCACGCCATGGACGAGACCAGCGTGGAGGCCGGCGTGATCAGTCAGCTCAGCCACCTCCTGGCAGAGCTGCTGGACAACGCCACGCGCTTCTCCCCGCCGACGGCGAGGGTCGCCATCCGGTCCGAACTGGTCGGTGACGGCCTCTGCATCGAGATCGAGGACCGTGGCCCGCGGGTGACCGCCGAGAAGTACGAGGAGATGAACGGCCGGCTGCACTCGGCCCCGCCGTACTCCGTGCTGGCCCGGAACGCGCAACGGCTCGGCCTCTTCGTGGTCGGCAACCTCGCCGACCAGCTCGGGGCGACGGTCACGCTGCGCCGGTCGGCGTTCGGTGGAACGTCCGCCGTAGTGATCGTCCCAGGCGAGCACCTCGTGCCGGCCCAGGAGAGCACCGCGGCGCCCCGGCCGGCGAAGGAGCCCTCGCCCGTACCGCAGCCCGCCGAGGAGCGGCGGCCGAAGCTCGTCGCGCGGCAGCCGACCGGTGATCCGGCCGACGACCCCGCCCCCGACGCGTCGGGACTGCCGCGCCGCCCGCGGAAGGAGCAGGTGCGGCAGGCCGCGAACACGGCGCCGGAGACACCGCCCCCGTCCGGCTCCGGGGACGCCCCCGGCCGCCCGGCTCTCCCCGAGCGCGTCCCCCAGACCCACATGACCCAGCGGCTCCGCGAGCCGCGTACGGCCGAACCCGTCGGCCAGGACGCCGCCACGCCCGAAGAGGTGGCCGACGCCTGGGCGGACTACGAAGACAGCACCAGGCAAGCGGAACTCGAGCTCCGACAGGACCAGTCATGACAACGACACAGAACGATGCGATCTACAGCATCCTGGACAACAACCTGAGCAGGATCGCGGGGATGCAGGGAGCCGTCCTGCTCTCCAACGACGGGATCAAGCTCAGCGCCTACATGCTGGAGCGGGACCAGGCCGAACGGGTGGCCGCGGCGGCCTCCGGTATCGCGTCCACCATGAAGGCCATCTCGCGGGAGATCGACGGCGGCGGAGTGATCCGCCAGCTCGTCGAGATGGACGACCGGTACCTGTGCATCGTGGGGTGCGGATCGGGCAGCACGCTGATCGTGGTGGCCTCCCGCAAGGCACGGCTCGGAGAGCTGGGCGGCGAGACGGTCCGCGCCGCGCAGGCGCTCGGAGAGTGGCTGGACACCCCCGAACGCTCCCAGGCGCCCACGTCGTAATGGCGGCCGCCCCCCAGCCCGGACGGCGGCGCCGGACGCGGCTGTACGCCCTCACCGATGGGCGCACGGCCGCATCCCGGCATGGTCTGACGATGGACACCCTGATCACGGCGACCGATGACGCCGGCCACGGTCACGGCAGCCTGCCCACGGAGTGGCAGGAGATCCTCGCCATGTGCCCGGCGCCGAACGGCCGGGCGGTCGCCGAGATCGCCGCCCGGATGCGGATGCGTCTGACTCCCATGGTGGTCCTGCTCGGCGAGCTGCTGGAGCGCGGCCTGATCCGCCACCGGCCGCCGCTGGACGCCTCCGAGACCTCCAATGTCCACCTGCTCATGAAAATCAGGGACAACCTTGCCCGCCTATGACACCGCCGCACCGGAAGCGTCCCCCGTCAAGATCCTCATAGCCGGGGGCTTCGGAGTCGGCAAGACGACTCTGGTCGAAGCGATCTCCGAGATCGATCCGCTGCGCACCGAGGAGCGGCTGACGTCCGCGGGCGTCGGGGTCGACGACCTCGACGGCATCGAGAGCAAGACGGCGACCACGGTCGCGCTGGACTTCGGCCGCATCACCCTCACCGACGCCGGAGTGGTCCTGTACCTCTTCGGCACACCGGGCCAGGAACGCTTCTGGTTCATGTGGGACGACCTGCTGCTCGGGGCGCTCGGGGCGATCGTCCTGGTCGACACCCGGAGGCTGGACCGCAGCTTCGCCGCCATCGACTTCTTCGAGAGCCGCGGCCTGCCGTTCATCGTCGGCGCGAACTGCTTCAACGGCGAGCAGTCGTACAGCACCGAGGAGATCAGGGCGGCCCTGCACCTGAGGGATCCGGAAACCCCCGTCCTCCTGCTCGACGTCCGCTCCCGGGAGGACGTCCGCGGCTGCCTGCTCGCGCTGCTGGACCGGCTCCTGGCCCAGGCGCGCGTCACCGCGCCCGTCTGACCGCGGACGGCGGGCCCGGTCGCACGAGCAGCCGACCGGCGAATGGCCCGCGTGGGGGAACCGGCTTACGATTCGTGTGGGTTTCTTCGGATTTCCTCCGATTTCTTCCTCAACGGTTGGAGTCAGCCCATGACGCATTCGTGCATACGGTTGCGCAGGGGGGCCGTGACCACCGTGGCGGTGGGGATGCTCGCGGGAGGGGCAGCGGCCGCGGCGCCGACGTCTGTTCCCGTCGCCGTCGGCACCGCCGCACCACCCGCGCCGCCCCCTTCCGCCCCGGCACCCGGGGGCGATTTCCGGGAGCTCACCCCCGCCGTGGTGCAGCAGCTCGACGAGGCCGTGCAGCGGGTCATGCGGGAAGCCGGCGTACCCGGGGTGAGCGTGGGGCTGTGGACGCCCGACAAGGGGCGCTACGTGCGGTCGTTCGGGGTCGCCGACAAGAGCAGTGGCCAGAGGATGACGCCGGACCTGTACACGCGGATCGGCAGCGAGACCAAGACGTTCACCGTGACCGCGCTCCTGAAGCTCGTCGACCAGGGCGTGGTGGGCCTGGACGACCCGATCGGCAAGTACGTCGAGGGCGTACCCAACGGGGACAGAATCACACTGCGCCAGCTGGCGGGGATGCGCAGCGGGCTCTTCAACTACTCCGAGGACGAGGACTTCTACAAGGCGCTGACGTCCGATCCACGGCGTCCGTTCACGCCCCGGCAGCTGCTCGACTACTCCTTCAAGCACCCCGTGCTGTTCTCGCCGGGCGAGAAGTTCTCCTACTGCAACACCAACCTCATCCTGCTCGGCCTGGTCATCGAGAAGGCCGGTGGCGCTCCGCTCGGGGAGTTCATCCGGAAGAACGTTCTCGCCCCCGCCGGTCTGAACGACACGCTCTTCCCGGTCGGCGCGGAGTTCCCGGCACCGCACGCGCGGGGGTACACCGACCAGACCGCGAGCGGGCAGGTCGAGGACGCCACCGACTGGAATCCCTCCTGGGGCTGGGCGGCCGGCGCGATGATCTCCGATCTGCAGGATCTGCGGACATGGGCGCCCACGGTCGCCACGGGCGTCCTCCCCAACGGCCGGACCCTGATCAGCCCCGCCACGCAGAAGCAGCGGCTCACCATGGAGTCCACAGCGCTCCCGGGCGTCGGGTACGGCCTCGGCATCTTCAACGTCCAGGGCTGGATCGGGCACAACGGTTCGCTGCCGGGCTACGAGTCGCTGACCGTCTACCTGCCGGCGACGCGGGCGACCCTCGTCGTGGTGCTGAACACCGACATCGACCATGACGGCGCGGAACCCAGCACGCTCTTCGGCGAGGCCATCACGAAGATCGTCACGCCGGGGCACGTCTTCGACCTGCCCGCGCAGCCCGCGGCGAGGTGACGTCGTTACGCTGCACTGATGCGCACAACAGACGACGTGGCCCCGTCCTTGACGTTCGAGCCGTGGCCGGATGACGAGGAGATGGCGAGCGCGGTGCTGGCCGCGCTGGGGCCCGCGGGCGACATGGCGGTGAGCCAGGGCCGGCTTCTCCTGCGAGGCGACCTGGACGGCGACGTCCCGTGCCGCGCACGAGTGGTCCGCGACAGCGCGACGGGGGAGCCGGCGGGGGTCGTGGGCTTCCGCCGCCTGCCCGGCCTCCTCGAGGAACGCCTGGTGTGGGCACACGTCGAGATCGTCCCGCGGCTGCGGGAGCGCGGCCTGGGCTCGGCCGCTCTGGCCCATCTGACGCGGATGATGAGCGACATGGGGCTGAGCCCGTGGGGCAAGGCCGTCACCGGCTCCCCGGCGCACCGCTGGATGACCGATCGCGGTTTCCACCACCAGCGCCGCATACGAACGTTCCGGGTCCGCCCGCAGGCGATCGCCCCCGTCGAGCACGGCTACGCGATCGAGTGGCACGAGGGACCCACCTGGGCACCGGACGACGTCATGCAGGCCTGGTGGGACTGGATCGACGCCCGGAACTGGCCGCATCCCACGCCGCCGACGCCGATGAGTCAGGAGCGCCGGGCCTTCCACTGCGAGAGCTACTCGCCTCTCGTGGCGGCCCGCCGCCCCGACGGCACCATCGCCGGCATCGGCTTCCTCGACGAATTCCCCGGCGACGACAGCGACCTCTCCGGTGGGCCCGTCGACCCTGCCGACCCCGACGGGCGCACCGTCGTCGCGGCCCTGCTGGCGGCGTGCGCGGAGCACCTGCCCGTACGGAGCCTCCTGCTCGAACTCGGCGACGACGAAGGCGACGACGTCGTCTCCTTCGTCGCGGACCACGCCGTGGACGTCCTGGACGACACGGTCGCCTGCGCGAGGCTCTGACCGGCGGGGCGCGGCCCGCCCGTCAGCCGCACTGCCAGGTGAACATCGCGCGGTCGAAGCGGCGTTCGGCGAGGTCCTGGGGGCGTATGAGCCAGTAGAGGGAACCGAGGTCGCCCCACATCATCCCGGCGTCGTCGTCCGAGCCGAACTGGGCGAGCAGCACCCAGCGCAGGGCCTCCTCCGGGATCCGCGGGTCGTTCCACGGCGGGCCGCCCAGCACGCCATGGGCGACCTCGGTCTCCACCTCGTCCTGGTCGGGGCTCGCGTGGCCGCCGATCTGGTGCAGGCACCCGGGGTGGTCCTCCATGGCCTCCTGGAAGTCCTCGCCCCACAGCGGGTGGTCGTCGGGCATCGGCTCGAACTCCCCGTAGACCACCGGATGCCAGGGATACGGCGCCGTCGTCTCCACCCATGTCGTCAGCGGCACGTGGCGGTAGGGCCGGAGCCCCTCCGGCGCCGCCCGCTCGGTGACGGGAACGCCCGCCGGTACGTACAGGACGCGCGCTCCCGCCCAGCTGTCGGGGTCACGGGGATGGACCATCGCGCGGCCGTCGTCCGGCTGCCCGTCGAAATAGAAGAAGGCCAGCGTGCCGTCCTTCGGCAGGGCGATGTCGAGGGCGTCGGAAGGGAGCAGGGCGCAGTCGACCGAGGCGATGAAGGAGAGCGGACCGTGCCCCTCCCACACCGGCCACTCCTGGTCCTCCGGCAGCTCCGGCAGGCCGCCGAGCCGGCCGACGACGGACCTCGGACCCGGCTGCGCGTCCGCGTCAGTGGCCGCCTCCGCCTCGGCGTCCGTGGCCGTGGCGTTGGCCAGGGCCAGGCCAGGCCGCAGCAGGCCGATCCACCGCGCGGCGATCTCGGCGGGCAGGTGCTCGTGGGCGAGCGTGTGGAGCGCGTCGGCGGTGTCCTGTGTCATGGCGACCATGATGCACGGGGCCACTGACAACGGGCCGCCCGCGTGGGCGTATCTGCCGGCTGGTACGTAACGCGGGAACCGGCCGTCACGTTATCCGCGCGGCGGGGGCGACCGGACCGGCCACCGGGCCCCCGGGCCGCCAGGCCCCGGACCACAGACATGGAGCAGGCATGCCCGTACCGCTGCAGCATGATCCCTGCCGCACCCGTGAAGCGATCACGCGTTGGCTGGCCGACCGGTTCCCCGGGGAAGGGACCCCCACGATCGGCTCCCTGAGCACCCCCGTAGAGACGGGGTTCAGCGGGCAGACGCTGCTGTGCGACGCGAGATGGGACCGGCAGGGCCGGAGCACGGTCCGGCCCCTCGCCATCAGGGTGGCTCCCGTCACCCACAGCCTGCTGCCGGAGTCCCCGTGGGGCCGTCAGGTCAGGCTTCAGGAACTGTTGGCCGGAACCGACGTACCGGTGGCCAGGGTTCACGGCAGCGAACCCTCCGGCGAACTCCTGGGCGCCCCCTTCGTCGTCATGGAACGGATCGACGGGCGGGTGCCGGGGGACATCCCCTCCTACCATCGGTCCGGCTGGCTGGCGGAACTCCGCCCGGCCGACCGCGCGCGGGTCTGGAACGGCGGTCTGCGGCTGATGGCGAGGCTCCACCGCCTGGAACCCGGCACCCTGGACCTGTCCTTCCTGGACGACCCCGCCCACGGCGGGGCCTACGGTCCCGTCGGCATTCGCCGCCAGTTCGGCGAATGCCTGGCGCATCTCGGGTTCTACGGCGTCCAGGACGACCCCGTCGTCGCGCGTGCCGCCGACTGGCTGCGGGAGAACCTCCCGGAGGAGCCCGACCCGCCGCGGCTGCTGTGGGGCGACGCCCGCATCGGCAACATCATCTACGCGGGGCAGACGCCGGCCGCCCTCCTGGACTGGGAGATGGCCACGCTCGGCGCACCGGAGAGCGACCTGGCCTGGTACCTCTTCACCGACCGCTACCTGAGCGAGGGCCTGGGCCTGCCACGGCTCCCCGGCCTGCCGGGCCGGCGGGAGACCGTCGCGACGTATGCCTCCCTCCTCGGCCGTCCACTGCGCGACCTCGCCTTCTACGACGTCTTCGCCGCCTTCCGGTTCGGCCTGCTCACGTCCCGGCTCACGCGCCTGATGACGAGCACGGGCATCCACTGGTCGGGCGGGCGGACGCCCTACCTGCGGTGTGCGGTCCTGCTCGCCAGGGTGCTGGACGAGGCCGGCGACGGGACCTCCTCACCCGTCGGCCCGGGGGCCGAGGACGAGGTGCAGGGTCGCCACGACCGCCGCCAGCACCCCGGCCACCACGGTGACCAGGACCGATGACGTCATCAGGTACGCGCCGCAGACGCTCGCCGTCATGCCGTCGACGAGCGCCACGACCTCCGTGGGGCTCGGCCGACGATTCGGGCCGGCAGTGGGGCCGGCGGGGTCGGAGTCGTCGGTGTGCCAGGTGCCGGTATCGCGCCTCATGAGGGCCTCACCTTCCTCGGGGCTTTAAGGAAGAAGGGGCGGAAGGCACCGTTCTCGTGCAACTTCCGTCCGAAGGACCGGTGCCGTCACCGGCCTTTGCACAATGCCGGCCCCTCGCGGCCCATAAGGGTGTGACCGACGCAGAGGAGGTGGCTGCGTGAGCCCCCAAGGAGATCACGGGGCCTTACCCGCCGAGTTGCCGGGATTCGCCGTCTTCTTTACGGCGGAGTATCCACGAGTCGTTCATAGCCTGATGAGAGCCGGGGCGACCTATGAGGAAGCCGAGGACGCCACACAGGACGCCATGCACGAACTCCTGCGCTCATGGCCGGACTGCAAGAATCCCGCGGGCTGGGTCCGCACGGTCGCCTGGCACGCGTACTGCAGGAAAGCCGAACGCAACCGCAAGCGACTGGCACTGGAATCGCGGAACGCCCGGCTCGCACGAGAGACGCCGGCCGGCCGTTCCGAACCGGGCGAGCACGAAAAGGTGGTGGAGATCCTGCGGGGTCTCCCCCCTCGGCAGGGACAGGTCCTGGCCCTGCATCTGGACGGTTACACCGCACAGGAAATCGCCGAGCTCATCAGCGTGAAGGCGAGCACCGTCCGCAGCAATCTGCGGCACGCCCTCGCCACGCTGCGCGGCTCACTGGAGAACTACGAGAAAAAAGAGGGAGGGTCGCATGTCAGCATGGGATGAGCGGGGTCTCGCAACGCGCAGGACCCAGCCGAAGGCCGCCAGAGATACCACCGCGTACGTACACCCGGCGTTCGAACGTTTTCTTCTGGCCGTCGAGACCGACGTCGAGAGCCGGCTCACCCCGGACGAAGTGGAGGACCGGCTGCGACGCCTCGTCGGGTCCGGGACGGCGGAGACGTCCGAGAGCCGCGCCCGGACGGCCGACGCGCCCGGCTTCGAGTCCCAGGCCGGCTGGGCCGCCTACGGCTACCGCGTCCTCCGGCTCTGGCTGTCGGCCGTCGCCACGACGGGCCGCCCCGGTGTGCGCCTCCAACGCGACGACATCGACGAGCTCGCGGTGGAGACGGTGGCGCGAGCACTGAACAGCTTCCGCGACCAGGCCCGGCAGCCGGTACCGGAACCGCAGGCGGCCGTCCCGGAACTGAAGGCGGCGTTCCTCACCGAGTGCGTACGGCACCTCCCCTACGTCAACCGGAGCCGTCACCTCACAGCCGAGCGGGGCTCCTTCGACGAGTTCGAGGACACGGACGAAGCCGATCTCGTCGGCGCGCTGTGGGACTGCGCGACCACCGAGCGGGCGGAGGAGCTGCGTCGCGTGGCCCGGGACGAGGACGGGGAGGGCGACGCCGACGAGCTCGTCACGCTGACGCCCATCGCCGTCCGTGCCGCGGTCCAGCGGTACCCGGAGGCGGTGGCCCCCGGATCGATAGCCTGACCCTCTCTCCTGAGCGCACCACCGGACGCAAGGTGGCACATGAACGTGAACGACGTGAAAGTGCGGCAGGTGCTGCGACGTTCGTACGAACTCGACCACGAGCGCTACGCGGTCGGCGTCGAACTCCAGCCGTACAAACTCACGGGGGTCGTCGTCGGGTCCGACGGAGTGGTGATGGCACGCGCCCGTCGGCATCTCACGGTCATGGAGGAGAAGGAGGTGGTCAAGCGCGTGGCGGAGCTGGCGGGCGATCTGGTCGACGACAGACTGGGCTGTGCCTTTCCCAGAAGCAGGGTGTGCGTGGGAGTCCAGGTGGGCGGCCCCGTCGATCCGGACACGGGCACGGTGCTCCACCTCGTCAACGGCCCCGACGACCACCGGCACGAGAAGCCGCCTCCGTACGAGTGGGTGGGCTACCCGCTCGGCGCGGAACTCGCCTCCATGATGGGCTGCGCGACGGCGGTGGAGAACGACGCGCACGCCTTCACGGCGTACGAGCAGAGCCTGGGGGTGGGCCGTACCAGCGCGACGTTCGGGGTCGTCCTCGTCCGCGACGGTGTGGGCGCCGGAATGGTCGTACGGGGCGAACGGATCTTCGCCCCGATGGAGTTCGGGCACCTCCAGGTGTGGCAGAGGGGCCGGATCTGCGACTGCGGGATGCGGGGGTGCATCGAAAGCCAGGTCGGGAACCGGGCGTTGACCGCCGTGGTCAAGGAACGGACCGGCCGGGAACTGGACGGGCTGGAGGCGGCGATCGCCCTCGCCGACGGCAACGACCCGCAGGCGGGCGATGCGGCGGCGGCCTTCCGCAAGGCCGGTACCTCGATCGCCCGCGGCATCGCGACGCTCCTCACCACGTTCGGGCCGACGCATGTGGTGGTCTACGCGGCGAAGGACCTCCTCGTCGGCGGCCCCGGGCACCGGGCGGCGAACTCCTTCCTCCAGGCCATGAGGAAGTTTCCCGCCCACACGTTTCACATCAGCAGGGACTGTCAGATCGTCACCAAACCGCTGGACGCCGTCCGTGGCGCGCACGGCGCCGCGCTGATCGCTCTGCAGAGTTGCTTCGACGTCCGGCTCCAACCCCGGTAGGAGTGTTCCCCATGCGCCCACGACCCCACGGTGACGGCCGGCTCTCGGTCGGACTCGACATCGGTGGCACGAAGATCGCGGCAGGAGTGGTCGACGCGGAGGGCCACGTCGTCGAACGGGTTCCGGCCGTGCCGAGCCCCACCGACCAGGCGGCCATCCTGAAGACCGTTTCCGTACTGGTCGAAGGCCTGCGCTCCCGCCATCCCGGGATCGTGGCCGTCGGCGTGGGAGCGGCGGGCCTGGTCCGCTGGCCCGAGGGCCGTATCCGGACCGCTCCCAACAACGCCTACCGCGATCTGCCGCTCCGGCGTCTGCTCCAGGAGTCCACCGGACTGCCGGCCGTCGTCGACAACGACGCCAACGCCGCCTGCTGGGCGGAGTACCGCGCGGGGCACAGCGCCTCGTACATGGCGTTCATCACCGTGGGCACCGGTGTCGGCGGCGGCCTCGTCCTGGACGATCGCCTCTTCCGGGGCCGTACCGGGATCGCCATGGAGGTCGGGCACATGATCGTCGACCCGTACGGCACCGAACGCTGCGGCTGCGGCACCGTCGGCTGTCTCGAGCCCCTGGCCTCCGGGCGGGCGCTCGGGCGCTACGGCGGCGTGGCGGCCGCGACGGATCCGGGCGGGACGCTGGCCACGCTCGCCGGCGGGCCCGACCGGGTGACCGGGGAGATGGTCTCCGCGGCCGCGCGCGCCGGAGACCCGGCCGCGTGTGCTCAGCTCGAGCGCCTCGGCCACTGGCTCGGCATCGGCGTCGCGACGCTCGTCAACCTCTTCGACATCGAGCTGGTGGTCGTCGGCGGCGGCGTCGCGGAGGCCGGCGACCTGCTGCTGGATCCCCTCCGCTCGAGCTTCGCCCGTTTCGTCACCGCCGCCGCCCACCGTGAGCTCCCGGACATCAGGCCCGCCCGCTTCGGGCCGGAGGCCGGGTGGGTGGGCGCGGCCCTCCTGGCCCTCGACCACGACCTCGACCTCGCCCACGACGAGGAGGACCCGGCCGGCGGGGCGTGAGGAACGACGAACCGCCGGACGGCCGTCACCTCGCACGAGGTGACGGCCGTCCGGCGGTTACCGGGCGCTCTTCAGGGCACCCGCAGCGGTCGGTCGGCCGCTGATCAGGCCCGCGGGGCCGGGAAGGTCGGGTACTCCACCCCGGAGACGTGCTGGACGACCCGGATGACCTGGCAGGAGTAGCCGAACTCGTTGTCGTACCACAGGTAGAGGATCGCGTTGTCGCCGTCGACCTTGGTGGCGCCGGCGTCGACGATCGAGGCGTGGCGCGAGCCGATGAAGTCGCTCGAGACCGCGTCGGGGGCGCTGATGAAGTCGATCTGGCGCTTGAGCGACGAGGTCAGCGAGACGTCGCGGAGGTAGTCGAGGACCTCCTCGCGGTTGGTCTCGCGACCGAGCCGCAGGCTGAGGATCGCGATCGAGACGTCCGGCACCGGGACGCGGATCGAGCTGCCGGTGATCGGCGCGTCGAGGTCGGGCAGCGCCTTGGCGACGGCGGAGGCGGCGCCGGTCTCGGTGATGACCATGTTGAGCGGCGCCGAGCGGCCGCGACGGTCGGAGCTGTGGTAGTTGTCCAGCAGGTTCTGGTCGTTGGTGAACGAGTGGACGGTCTCCACGTGGCCGCGCAGGACGCCGTACTCGTCCGCCATCGCCTTCAGCGGCGGGACGATCGCGTTGGTGGTGCAGGAGGCGCAGGAGATGATCTGCTCGTCCGGCTTGATCATGTCGTGGTTGACGCCGTGCACGATGTTGGGCACGTCACCCTTGCCGGGGGCGGTCAGGACGACCTTGTCGATGCCGGGGCGCAGGTGCTTGGACAGGCCCTCGCGGTCGCGCCACTTGCCGGTGTTGTCGATCAGGATGGCGTTCTTGATGCCGTACGCCGTGTAGTCGACCTTCGTCGGGTCGTCGGAGTAGATCACCGTGATCTCGTGACCATTGGCGATGATCTTGTTGTTCGCCTCGTCGACGGTGATCGTGCCCTGGAACTGCCCGTGGATGGAGTCACGGCGCAGCAGCGAGGCGCGCTTGACGATGTCCTGGCCCGCACCCTTGCGGACGACGATGGCGCGCAGTCGCAGGCCGTTGCCGGAGCCGGCCTTCTCGATGAGCAGGCGGGCGAGGAGGCGGCCGATGCGGCCGAAGCCGTAGAGGACGACGTCGCGCGGCTCGCGGCACTCGATCTTGTTCTCGCCGGTGGCGCCGGCGACGGCCTCGGCGGTGAACTCCGCAACCGACAGACCGCGGCCGTCGGCCTTGTAGGTCGCGGCGAGCATACCGATGTCGATCTGGGACGGGCCCAGGTCGAGCGTGGTGAGCGCCTGCAGGAACGGCAGGGTCTCGGTGACCGACAGCTCCTCACCGGCTATCTGGCGGGCGAATCGATGGGTCTTGAGGATGCTGACCACCGACTTGTTCACCAGGGAGCGGCTGTGGACCAGGACGGTGACGTCCTGCTCCCGGTGCAGCTTCCCGATGATCGGGATCATCGACTCCGCGATCTCCTCGCGGTTCTTCCAGTTTGTGAACGAGTCTTCGTTGACAGTCACAGGTCCATCTTTCGAGCTAGGCGGCGCTCATATGCTAACCCCACACTCTTTTGACCATTCAAGCGGTCAGCTCTGAGAGGGATGCCACACTCGGGCGGTATCTGCCTATTTGTCCCTGTCTGTCCCCGTAGTATTCCGCGTCAGCACCTCCTGGAGCACGGCCGCGGCGCTGATGTCGCTGTCCTTGGTCGCCGTCAGGAGGGTGAGGTTCCTGTGCCGGGCCAGCTCGCCGAGGTGCCGGAGGGCCTCCGTGTGGTCCGCGTCGCGCAGTTCCGCGCGATAGCGGCGGGAGAATTCGTCGAAGCGGGCGGGGTCGTGCCCGTACCAGGTGCGCAGCTCGGTGGAGGGTGCGACGTCCTTGCACCACTCGTCGAGCGCGGCCGCCTCCTTGCTCACGCCGCGCGGCCAGATGCGGTCGACGAGCACCCGGCCGCCGTCCGCCTTCTCGGGCGGGTCGTAGACCCTGCGCACCCGCACCCGCCGTGATCGTTCCACGGACCCATAGTCGGCCCGGGGCGGGCGGGACGCACCCCGGAGCGCACCCCGGGGCGGTCCTCGGGGCGGGATGGCCGAGCGTCCCGGCCATCAAGACGATGGGACATCTTTCGAAGACTCGGAGATATTCATCGGCTCGTTGGATCTTCCTAGTGTTGGGGACATCAACCACCGGGGACGCCACCCCGGACCACCAGCAGGGGAGAGACCACCATGCGCGCTGTCATCCAGAAGTCCTTCGGAGGCCCCGAGGTCCTGGAGGTCGTCGAGACCGACCGGCCCACCCCGCTCGGCGGCGAGGTCCTCGTCCGGGTCCACGCCAGCGGCGTGAACCCCGTGGACGTGGCGGTCAGGTCCGGCGCCTACCCGCTGCTCGGTGAGCCGCCCTTCGGCGTCGGCTGGGACATCTCCGGCGTCGTCGAGGAGGCCGGGCCCGGCGCCCGCTTCAAGCCGGGCGACGAGGTCTTCGGCATGCCGTTCTTCCCGCGCGCCGCCACGGGCTACGCGGAGTACGTCGCCGTCCCGTCCCGCCAGGTGGCCCGCAAGCCCGCCACCCTCGACCACGTGCACGCCGCGGCCGTCCCCCTGGCCGCGCTCACCGCCTGGCAGGGCCTGGTGGACGCGGCCGGACTCGCCGAAGGGCAGCGGGTGCTGATCCACCGCGCGGCCGGCGGCGTCGGTCACTTCGCCGTGCAGATCGCCAAGGCCCGCGGCGCCCACGTGATCGCCATGGCGAGCGCCCCCAAGCACGACTTCGTACGGAGCCTGGGCGCCGACGAGGTCATCGACTACCGCACCACCGACTTCACCGAGGCGGTCAAGGACGTCGACGTCGTCTTCGACTCCTCGTCCGAGGGCGTGCGTTCCCTCGCCGTCCTGCGCCCCGGCGGCACGCTCGTGAGCATCATGGAGCACTGGAACCAGGAGCTCGCCGCCCGGGTCGAGGCCGCCGGCCGCCGCTTCGCCGGCGTCAGCGTCGAACCCGACTACGCCTCGCTGGAGGCCATCGCCGCCCTCGTGGACGCCGGCCGCGTCCGGCCCCACGTCGCCGCGACGTTCCCGCTGGCCGAGGCCGCCAAGGCCCACGAGATGGTCGAGTCGGGCCGGACCCAGGGCAAGATCGCCCTGACCGTCGACTGACACGGACCGGGCCGAAGAGCGGCCGCCCGGCGACGGGGGAGCCATGAAGAGGAAAGAGGGGGAACGGCGTTGGACATCCTGACCGAGGCGCTGAGCTCGATGCGGACCGGGCGACCCACGTCCGTACGCACCCACGGCCGTGCGCCCTGGGGCCTGCGCCTTCCCCCGGTCGCCGGAGCCGGCTTCCACGTGGTGCTCTCCGGCACCTGCTGGATCGTGCCCCTCGGCGACGCGCCCCACCTGAAGCCGATCGCCCTCGGCCCGGGTGACGTGGTCTTCCTGCGCGACGGCCGCGGGCACATCCTCGCCGACCACCCCTCCACACCGGCCGAGGTGGAACGGCCCGAGCAGTTCCGGCCGGGATCACCCATCGGCACGGTCACGATCGGCGGCGACGGCCCCCGCACCAGCCTCCTGTGCGGCAACTACCACCTGGACCAGGGGCGCCCCCACCCCCTGGTGCGCCAGCTCCCCGAGATCGTCCACCTCCCCGCCGGCAACGGCCGCCACCCCGAACTGAGCGCCGCCGTCCAACTCCTCGGCGCCGAACTGGAGAACCCCCGCAGCGGCTCGCACGGCATCGTCCCCGCGCTGATCGACGCGCTGCTCCTCTACATCCTGCGCGCCTGGCTCGAGGACCGGCCGCCGACGGCGGCCAAGGGCTGGGCCGACGCACTCGGCGACCCGGCGGTCGCCCCGGCCCTGGCAGCCGTCCACGAGGACCCGGCCGCCCAGTGGACCGTCGAGTCGCTGGCCGAGCGCGCGGGGCTGTCCCGTGCGGCCTTCTCCCGCCGCTTCACCGCGCTCGTCGGCGAGCCGCCCATGGCCTATCTGACCCGCTGGCGCATGACGACCGCCGCCAAGTTGCTGCGCGAGTCCGACGCCCCGCTCACGACCGTCGCGGCCCGGACCGGCTACGGCTCCGAGTACGCCTTCGCCAAGGCCTTCAAGCGCGAGTACGGCCAGGCCCCCGGCGGCTACCGCCGCACGTCCGGCACCGCCGCCTGAGCCCGCCGCGCGCGTGCGGCCTTTTAGCCCACGGGGCAGGCTCCTGTCGAACCTGACGGATCGATATCAGCCGCCTCGATCGCCGGCCGCACTGCGGCAGGGGTGGCGCGAAAACCCCTGATCCGGCGCGGTCGAAAGAGAGGAATTCGCGCCAAAGCGGTCCTTGTCTCCGCCCCCGGTCCGGCGGGGCGTCGCCGAATCCGGGGTGGGGGGTGCGTGCCCCCGTCCGTTCGGTGGCGTGAACACGTTGTTGCCGCCCGGGCAATGTCGACCAACATCATTAAGCGCTGCTTCACTTGCGCGGCGGGAGCTCCTTGTCGCCCGATCGGGCGACTGCGAGGGGCTCCCTCTTGACGCATGCGCCCAGAGGGAAGGGACCACCGCCGATGGCGACCGCAGCGCACCGGCAGCAGCCGGAGCAGCCCGAACAGCAGGCGGCACGAGCCCAGCTCAGCCTGGGGATCGACGCCGCGCGGAACCTCGCGACCACCACCAAGAGCGTGCCCCAGATGCAGGGCCTCAGCTCGCGGTGGCTGCTGCGCATGCTGCCCTGGGTGGAGGTGAAGGGCGGCACGTACCGGGTCAACCGGCGCCTGGCGTACGAGGTCGGCGACGGCCGCGTCACCTTCGTCCAGGACGGGGCCGCGGTCAGGGTCGTCCCGGCGGAGCTGGGCGAACTGCCGCTGCTGCGCGGGTTCCACGACGGCGAGGCGCTGCGGGCGCTGGCCGAACGCTGCGGGCAGTACGAGTACGCGCCCGGCGAGGTCATCGCCGAGCGGGGCCGGCCCGTCGACCATGTCTACCTGATCGTGCGCGGCAAGGTGGAGAAGGCCGGCACCGGAAAGTACGGCGAGGAGATCCGGCGCGGCGTGCTGGCCGACGGCGGATTCTTCGGCGCCGAGGCGGTGGCCGACGAGCCGGGCGCATGGGAGTTCACGGCGCGCGCCATGACGGCGTGCACCGTCCTGGCCCTGCCCCGGGCCGCGTACGAGGAGGTCGCGGGCCGCCACCAGCGGCTGCGCGCCCACGTCCGGCAGCGTCAGGCCGAGCAGGCGCGGCCGCGCAACAGGAAGGGCGAGGCGAACATCGACCTCGCCGCCGGCCACACCGGCGAGCCGGTGCTGCCCGCCACCTTCGTCGACTACGAACTCGCCCCCCGGGAGTACGAACTGAGCGTCGCTCAGACCGTCCTGAGGGTGCACACCCGGGTCGCCGACCTCTACAACGACCCGATGGACCAGGTCGAGCAGCAGCTGCGGCTGACCATCGAGGCGCTGCGCGAGCGCCAGGAGTCCGAGCTGGTCAACAACCGCGAGTTCGGCCTGCTGCACAACGCCGACCACAGCCAGCGCATCTCCACCCACTCCGGGCCGCCCACCCCCGACGACATGGACGAGCTGCTGAGCATGCGGCGGGGGACCAAGGCCTTCTTCGCCCACCCCCGGGCCATCTCCGCTCTCGCCCGCGAGTGCAACAAGCGGGGGCTCTCCTTCGACAGCGCCGACATGGGCGGCCACCCCGTCCCCGCCTGGCGCGGCGTGCCGATCCTGCCGTGCGGCAAGATCCCCGTCTCCGACGAGGGCACGTCCTCCATCCTCGCGATGCGTCTGGGCGAGGATGCGCAGGGAGTGGTCGGCCTGCGGCAGACAGGCATCCCCGACGAGTACGAACCGGGCCTGAACGTACGGTTCATGGGCATCAACGATCAAGCCCTGATCTCCTACCTGGTGAGCACGTACTATTCGGCAGCCGTTCTCGTCCCGGACGCGCTCGGTGTCCTGGAGAACGTCGAGGTCTTCCACACCCCGTCCTGACGGGCACCACCCCCGGAACGGAGAGAAGTCACCTGTGTCATTGCTGTCCCGGATCACCGCGCCCACGGCCGGTCACGACGTGGCGCGGCTCGTGGCCACGCTGCTCACCCACCATCCCGGCGTGCACCGTTCCGCGCCGAAGGACCTGCCCGGAACCGTCCTCGACCCGGTGGGCGCCCGCCTGCCCACCGGGCCGACGGGGCTGGGCACCGCCGCCGCCCGCGTCACGGCCCGGAAACCGGCCGGAGGCGGCATCTCCGCTGTTCCGGCCGTCGGCAGCGCCTCCGGTGACCCGGCCGAAAGCGGCACCTCCGGCGTCCCCGAGCTGTACTGCCCGCCCGCGCTCCGGGACGACCCGGCGCTCGGCCGGGAGGTCAACGACCGGCTGGCGGCATGGGCCGGCGAGGTCGGTCTCTACGCCGGCCGCCTCGACCGCGTCCAGGCGGCCGACTTCGGGCGCCTGATGATGCTGGCCCACCCCGACACCGACGATCCGGACAGGCTGCTGGCGGCGGCCAAGTGCGCACTGGCGGAATGGGCCACGGACGATTACTACTGCGACGACGAGACCATGGGCTCCCGTCCCGAGCTCCTCGGCTCGCATCTCGGGCTCGCCTACCCGGTCGTCGACCCCGCGCACCTGCCGGCCCGTTACGTCGCCGCGTGGGAGCGGGAGGTGAGCGCCGACCCGGTCAGGGTCGCCCTGCGCTCGGGCCTCGAGCACCTGTCCCGCTACGCGGAGCCGTCCCAGATGGCCCGGCTGCGGCACGAGGTCGCCGTCCTCTTCGTCGGCTACGGCCAGGAGGGCTCCTGGCGCTCCCGTGGCCACATGCCCGGCGTCCACGAGTACCTGGCCCACCGTCAGATGAACAGCTTCCTGCCCTGCGTCGCCCTGACCGACGTGGTGGGCGGTTACGCGCTCACCGCCACCGAGTACGCCGACCCGCGCGTGCGCCGTGCCGTCACGATGGCCGCCACCGCCGCCACGCTCGTCAACGACCTGTACTCGATGGCCAAGGAACACGACTCCTCGGGCGTGGAGTTCAACCTCCCCACCGTGATCGCCGAGGAGGAGCGGTGCTCGCCGCGCGAGGCGATCGAGCGCAGCGCGGAGATCCATGACGAGCTGGTGCGCGCCTTCGAGGCGGAGGCGGCGGCCCTCGTCCTCACCGGCTCGCTCCCACTCCGCCGGTTCCTCGCGGGGGTGTGGGCCTGGCTCGGCGGCAACCGCGAATGGCACGCCGGCAGCCCCCGCTACAACGGCGCGTAACACCGCCTCTCTCCCTCTTCTTCGTCACCGCACACCTCCCCACGCATGCAGTAAGGAGCATTCCATGACGACCACGCCCGCCCCCGCCGGCGTCCTGCGCACCGCCTACCAGAAGTCGGTCGCGGAGTACTGGAACAACGAGAAGGACCCGGTCAACCTGCGTCTGGGCGACGTCGACGGCCTCTACCACCACCACTACGGGATCGGCGACTACGACCCCTCCGTCCTGGAGGGCCCCGAGGAGACCCGCGACGCCCGCATCATCGAGGAGCTGCACCGGCTGGAGTCGGCCCAGGCCGACGTCCTCCTCGACCACCTGGGCCCCGTCGCCCCCGACCAGCGCCTGCTGGACGCCGGCTGCGGCCGGGGCGGCACCAGCATCATGGCCAACGCCCGCTTCGGCTGCCAGGTCGACGGCGTGTCCATCTCCCAGTCCCAGGTCGACTTCGCCAACGGCCAGGCCGCCAAGCGCGGCGTGGACGACAAGGTCTGCTACCACTTCGCCAACATGCTGGACACCGGCTTCCCCACCGGCGCCTTCCAGGGCATCTGGAACAACGAGTCCACCATGTACGTGGACCTGCACGAGCTCTTCTCCGAGCACGCCCGCCAGCTCGCCTACGGCGGCCGCTACGTCACCATCACCGGCTGCTACAACGACGTGACGGGCGGTCGTTCCAAGGCGGTCAGCCGCATCGACGAGCACTACACCTGCAACATCCACCCGCGCAGCGCCTACTTCAAGGCCATGGCCGCCAACGGCCTCGTGCCCATCAACGTCGTCGACCTCACGGCGGCCACGATCCCCTACTGGGAGCTGCGCGCCCAGTCCTCCCTCGCCACCGGCGTCGAGGACCCCTTCCTGACCGCCTACCGCGAGGGCAGCTTCCACTACCTGCTCATCGCCGCCGACCGCGTCTGACCCAGGGCCCACGGCCCATGCCCCACGCGGATCCGCGGCGTCCGGTGCTCGCCGCGGATCCGTCAGACCATGGCCTGGTGGACGTAGCACCAGCGCCAGTCCTCGCCCGGTTCGAAGGACTGGGCGATGGGGTGGCCGGCTTCGTCGGCGTGGAGGCCGGCGTGCTTGTTCGGGGAGGAGTCGCAGCACCCCACGTGTCCGCAGGTCAGACACAGTCGCAGATGCACCCAGGGTGAGCCGATGCGCAGGCACTCCTCGCAGCCCTGGGGGGTGCGGGGGGTCACGGGGCGTACGAGCTCGAGGTGCGGGTCGGGTCGCGTCATGGCGGTTCCTTCTCCGAGGATCTCCAGCCTGACAGTGCGAGGTGCCCGCGGCAATCCGAGGACGGTCCGAGGGCGGTCCGAGGGGCCGTGAGCCGTGTGCGGGTGCACCGCCAGGTGTTCTGTGGATGGATGGGGGCAGGGGCGGGGAGACCGGCCGGTGCCGGTCGCGTACGACCGCGATCCGGGAGGAAGGGTTCCCATGCCGAAGGAGACGGTGGCCGAGCAGTTCGTCGGCATCCTGGCGCGCGCCGGGGTGCGCAGGCTCTACGGGGTCGTCGGGGACAGCCTCAACCCGGTCGTGGACGCCGTGCGCCGCAACGCCGGCATCGACTGGGTCCAGGTCCGCCACGAGGAGGCCGCCGCCTTCGCGGCGGGCGCGGAGGCCCAGCTGACCGGCAAGCTGGCCGCCTGCGCGGGCTCCTGCGGGCCGGGCAACCTGCACCTCATCAACGGCCTCTACGACGCCCACCGCTCCATGGCCCCCGTGCTCGCCCTGGCCTCGCACATCCCCAGCGGCGAGATCGGCACCGGCTTCTTCCAGGAGACCCACCCCGACCAGCTCTTCCGCGAGTGCAGCCACTACTGCGAGCTCGTCTCCAGCCCCCGGCAGATGCCGCGGGTGCTGCGGACCGGCATCCAGAACGCCATCGGCCGCGGCGGCGTCAGCGTCATCGTGCTGCCCGGCGACGTCGCGGGCGAGCAGGCCACGACGCCCGCGAGCGAGCACGCGCTGGTCACCGCCCGCCCCTCGGTACGGCCCGGCGACGCGGAGATCGACGCGCTCGCCCGGATGGTCGACGAGGCGGGAAAGGTGACGCTGTTCTGCGGCAGCGGCACGGCGGGCGCCCACGAGGAGGTCATGCGGTTCGCGGAGCGGGTGAAGGCCCCGGTCGGGCACGCGCTGCGCGGCAAGGAGTGGATCCAGTACGACAATCCGTACGACGTGGGCATGAGCGGCCTGCTCGGCTACGGGGCCGCCTACGAGGCCACCCACGCCTGCGACCTGCTGATCCTGCTGGGCACCGACTTCCCGTACAACGCCTTCCTGCCGGACGACGTGAAGATCGTCCAGGTGGACGTGCGGCCCGAGCACCTGGGCCGGCGGTCCGCGCTCGACCTCGCGGTGTGGGGCGACGTCCGCGAGACGCTGCGCTGCCTGACGCCCCGGGTGCGGGTCAAGAGCAGCCGGAAGTTCCTCGACAAGATGCTCGCCAAGCACGCCGACGCCCTCGAGGGGGTCGTCAAGGCGTACACGCGGAAGGTGGAGAAGCGCACGCCGATCCACCCGGAGTACGTGGCCTCCGTCCTGGACGAGGAGGCCGCCGACGACGCGGTCTTCACCGTGGACACCGGGATGAACAACGTGTGGGCCGCCCGCTACCTCACCCCCAACGGCCGACGCCGCGTCATCGGCTCCTTCACCCACGGCTCGATGGCGAACGCCCTTCCCCAGGCGATCGGGGCGCAGTTCCTCGACCCGGGCCGGCAGGTCGTCTCCATGTCCGGTGACGGCGGGTTCACCATGCTGATGGGCGACTTCCTGACGCTGGTCCAGTACGGCCTGCCGGTGAAGGTCGTGCTGTTCAACAACTCGTCGCTGGGCATGGTGGAGCTGGAGATGATGGTGGGCGGCCTGCCGTCGTACGGCACGTCCAACCACAACCCCGACTTCGCGGCCATCGCCACCGCGGCCGGCGCGTACGGGGTACGGGTGGAGAAGCCGAAGCAGGTGCGGGGCGCCCTGCGGGACGCCTTCCGGCACCGGGGACCGGCGCTGGTGGACATCGTGACCGACCCCAACGCCCTGTCGATCCCCCCGAAGATCACCGCGGACATGGTGAGCGGCTTCGCCCTCTCGGCGGGAAGGATGGTCCTGGAGGGCGGCGTGGGACGGATGGCCCAGATGGCGCGCTCCAACCTGCGCAACATCCCCCGCCCCTGAGCTCTGGTGACCCCCCGGGTTTGGCACGGGAGCCCGGTCACGTGGGGCGTCGGCCGTGGCACAGGGCCGCCGCGCCCTCGCGGTGGATGGGGGCGCCGGTGCCGGTGAGGGGGCGTCCGGTGCCGCCGTGGCGTGCGGCGACGATCTCGCTCGCGATGGACAGGGCGGTCTCCTCGGGGGTACGGGCGCCCAGGTCGAGGCCGATGGGCGACCGCAGACGCGCCAGTTCCGCCTCGGTCAGGCCCGCCGCGCGCAGGCGCCGCAGGCGCTCGTGGTGGGTGCGGTGCGAGCCCATCGCGCCCACGTAGGCGACGGGCAGCCGCAACGCCCGTTCCAGCAGCGGCACGTCGAACCTGGCGTCGTGGGTGAGCACGCACAGGACGGCGCGCTCGTCGAGGCGCTGGGAGTCGAGGTAGCGGTGGGGCCAGTCGACGACGACCTCGTCGGCCTGCGGGAAACGTTCCTTCGTGGCGAAGACGGCGCGGGCGTCGCACACCGTCACCCGGTGGCCGAGGAACGCGCCGACGCCCGCGAGCGCGGCGGCGAAGTCGACCGCACCGAAGACGATCATGCGGGGCGGCGGAACGGCGGTCTCGATCAGCAGCGTCCTCGCCGGCCCGTACCGCGAGCCGTCGTCGCCGACGCGGACCGTCGACGTGCCGCCGGAGGCGAGCATCGCGCGCGCCCGGACGGCGGCCGCGTCCTCCAGCAGCCCGTCGCCGCCGAGCGAGCCCGTCGGCGGGCCGTCGGGCCTGACCAGCAGGGCATGACCGGCGGGGCCGTCGAGGGCCCGGACGAGCGCCACCGCCTCGCCCCCGGCGGCGGCCGTCAGCGCGGCGGCGAGCGTGGTGGCGCCGGGCGCGCCCGCGCGGACCGGGGTGACGAGGACGTCGATCGCACCGCCGCAGGACAGGCCGACCGCGAAGGGGTCGTCCTCGTCGTAGCCGAAGCGCTCGAGCACGCTCTCGCCGGTGGTCAGCGCCTGGCGGCACAGGTCGTACACCGCCGCCTCCACGCATCCGCCGGAGACGGATCCGGCCGCCGTGCCGTCGGCGTCGACGGCGAGGGTGGCTCCGGGCCGCCGGGGGGTGCTGCCGTCGGCGGCCACCACGGTGGCGACGGCGAAGTCGCGCCCTCGCGCGCACCACCGGCTCAGCTCGGGGGCGATGTCCAGCACGGTTGACGCTCCTGGTGTCGACGCCTGCGGGCCGGGTCTAGAGCAACTGCTCGAGGGTGATGGGCAGCCGGCGGACGCGGATGCCGGTGGCGTGGAACACGGCGTTCGCGATGGCGGCCGGGGTGCCGGGGACGCCGAGTTCGCCGCACCCCTTGGTGCCGTTGGGGGAGGTGGGGTCCGGGCCGCCGACGAAGTGCACCTCCAGGTCGGGGATGTCGGCGTTGACGGCGACGAGGTAGTCGCCGAAGGTGCCGTTGGCGATGCGTCCGGTGCGGGTCTCGGTCACGGTGTGCTCGAAGAGGGCCATGCCGATGCCGCCGACGGTCCCGCCGACGATCTGGCCGCGCGCGGTCTTCTCGTTGAGGACGCGCCCGCAGTGCGCGGCGGTCACCAGCCGCGCCACCCGGACCGTGCCGAGGTCCTCGTCCACGTGCACCTCAGCGAACTTGGCGGCGTAAGGGCCGGTGGGGACCACGGGCAGGTCCTCCTTCGGCGCCTCGGCCGACCCTTCGGCGGTCAGCTCGTCCTGCCGGTGCCGGGTGAGGATCTCCGTATAGCTCTCACCGCGTCCGTCGTCCTCGCGCACGATGCGGCCGTCCTCGACCCGTACGTCGTCCACGTCCGCTCCCCGCAGGGGAGAGTCCGTGTCGTCGCGGACCAGGTCCAGGAAGGAGCGGATCAGGTTCCGCCGGGCGTCGTGGAGGGCCGAGCCCATGCTGCCGGTGAGCCCGGAGCCGCCGGCCGAGGGCGCCCGCGGCAGGGAGCTGTCGCCCAGGACGACGCGCACCCGCCCCAGCGGCAGGCCCAGCAGCTCAGCCGCCAGCTGGGTCATCACGGTGTACGTGCCGGTGCCCAGGTCCATGCCCGCGCTGCCCACCACCGCCTGGCCGTCCCGGGTGACCGTGATCCGTGCCGCGCACGAGGCCTGGTAGAAGAAGAACGACGTGCCGGCCATGCCGTAGCCCACCAGGGTCCGGCCCCGGCGCATGGAGCGCGGTTCGGGGTCGCGGCGCGACCAGCCGAACTTCTCGGCGCCGGTGCGGTAGCAGGCGCGCAGCTCGTTGCTCGACCAGCGCTGCCCCGTCACCGGGTGTACGTCGGCGTGGTTGCGCAGCCGCAGCTCGAGGGGGTCCATGCCCAGCTCGTGGGCGAGTTCGTCCAGGGCGCTCTCCAGCGCGAAGTTGCCCTGGGCGTCGCCGGGGGCACGCATCGAGCCGGGCGAGGGCACGTGCAGGCGGATCTGGACGTCGCGGGCGGAGATGTTGGGGCTGGCGTAGCCCGACAGCGAGCACCGGGAGACGTGCTCGTAGTTGGCGTCGTCGATCGAGAGGGTCTGCCACGCCTCGTGGTCGATCGCGGTGATCCGCCCGTCGCGGGTGGCACCGATCCTGAGGGTCTGCCGGGTGTCGGGGCGGTGCCCGACGGAGGTGAACATCTGCTTGCGGGTCAGCACCAGCTTCACCGGCCGCCCCACCTGGCGTGCGGCGACCGCGGCGAGGACCGTGTGCTGCCAGGTGCGCAGCCCCGCGCCGAAGCCGCCGCCGAGGTAGGGCGCCAGGACCCGGACGGAGTCCCGCGGTGCCTTGAGGACGTTCGCGAGGTCGCTTCGGGTACGGGAGGGGCCCTGGGTGCAGTCGTGGACGGTGAGCTCGTCGCCGTCCCAGGAGGCGACGGTGGCGAACGGGCCCATCGGGTTGTTGGTGTTCGCCGCCGTGCGGTACGTCCGCTCGACGCGTACGGGCGCCTCGGCCAGGGCCTTGTCGACGTCGCCGGTCGCGTCGTCGGTCCCGAACGGGTCGCGGACGTGCTCGGCGCGCGGATTCTCGATGTCCACGACGGGCTCGGCCCGCGCGTAGAGCACCGTGACCAGCCGGGCTGCTTCGGTCGCCTGCTCGAAGGTCTCGGCCACCACCACCGCGATGGTCTGGCCGTGGTGGACGATCCGGTCGCTCTGCAGCGGGGGCGGCGGCACCGGCCCCCCTTCGCCCTGTGCCGCGCACAGCTCGGGGGCGTTCTCGTGGGTGATCACCGCGAGCACGCCCGGGGCGGCCTCGGCCGCCGAGGTGTCGAGGGCGGCGACGCGCCCGGCCGCGATGGTGCTCTGCACCAGGACGGCGTGCGCGACGTCCGGAGGATCGTGGTCCGTGGGGTAGGCGGCGCGGCCGCTGACCTTGACCCGGGCGTCGACGCGGTCGACCCCCTCACCGACGACGGCACGGTCCATGGCGCTCAGCTCTCCTCCGACAGGATGCTCAGCATCCGTACGACGGCTCTCCTGCCGAGCTCGATCTTGAAACCGTTGCCGGGCAGGCCCACCGCCCCGCTCAGGGCCGCCTCGGCGGCCGCCGCGAAGACCTCCCGGTCCGGCGCCGCGCCCCGCAGCAGCTCCTCGGCACGGGGCACCCGCCAGGGGACGGTGCCCACACCGCCCAGCGCGAGGTGGGCGGCGCGGATCGTCCCGCCGTCGATCAGCAGGGCGGCCGCCACGGACGCCAGCGCGAACTCGTAGCTGGCGCGGTCGCGGACCTTCAGATACCCCGAGCGCGTTCCGCGGGGCAGCAGCGGAATCTCCAGATGCGTGATCATCTCCCCGTGCTCGAGGACGTTCTCCACCTGCGGGGTCTCGCCCGGAACGCGGTAGAACTCCGTCAGCGGCACCATGCGCTCCGCGCCCTGCCCCCGGATCCGCACCGAGGCCCCCAGAGCGGTCAGGGGCACCGCCACGTCCGAGGCGTGGGTGGCCACGCACCACGAACTGGCGCCCAGGACCGCGTGCATCCGGTGGAATCCGTCGAGGGCGGCGCATCCGGCACCCGGATCGCGCTTGTTGCAGGCCGTGCTCGGGTCGCGGAAGTAGCGGCAGCGCGTGCGCTGCAGGAGATTGCCGCCCACGGTGGCCATGTGCCGCAACTGCGGCGAGGCCCCCAGGAGCAGCGCCTGGCGCACCAGCGGCAGCCGCCGCGCCACGACGTCGTGCGCGGCGAGCTCCTCCATCGTGGTCAGCGCCCCGACGATCAGCGTGTCGTCGTCGCCGCTCACCTCGCGCAGGGGCAGCCGGGTGATGTCCACCACCTTCAGGGGCCGGAACACCTCGTCCTTCATCAGGTCCACCTGTGTGGTGCCCCCGGCGAGGAACGCGGCTTCCGGGTCCGCCGAGACCTCGGCGATCGCCTCGTCGACGCCGGTGGCCCGGACGTAGGTGAAGCTACGCATGGTCGCCCCGGGCCGCGACCTCGCGGATCGCCGCAACGATGTGGGGATAGGTGCCGCAGCGGCACAGGTTGCCGCTCATGAACTCCCTGATCTCCTCGTCGGAGCCCGCCCGGCCCTCCTCGAGGAGGGCCACGGCCGACATGATCTGGCCGGAGGTGCAGTAGCCGCACTGCAGGCCGTCGTGCCGGACGAACGCCTCCTGCATCGGATGCGGGGTGCCGTCCCGCTCGAGCCCCTCGATCGTGCGCACCTCGCGTCCGTCGGCGCTCGCGGCGAGCATCAGGCAGGACAGCATCCGCCGGCCGTCGACGTGCACCGTGCACGCCCCGCACTGTCCCTGGTCGCAGCCCTTCTTGGTGCCGGTGAGCTTCAGCCCGTCCCGCAAGGCGTCCAGGAGCGTGGTGCGGGTGTCCACCTCGAGCCGCCGCTCGGTGCCGTTCACCCGCAGGGACACCGGCACCCGGGCGACCCCCGGGGCCCGCTGCCCGGGCGCCGTGCGGGCCTGTGCCGCTGCCGATTCGTCCATGGTCACCGCCGGCCTCCGTGGGCCTGCCGGGGCAGGCTCCTCGACGAGCTGCCTGAAAGGTCGCATAAGCCGGAATTCGGCTGATGGGTCGGCGTGATCCTACGTCCGGCCGGCGCGCGGGCGGTGACGACACGTCGGCCCGGGGGGCCGGCGGCGTGAACAGTCCGTCCCGCCGGCCGGGACGTCACGCCGTCACCGTGCCTCACCCGCCCCAGACCTTCCGGTACGTCTCGCGGTAGCCGGGCGGATCCCAGGTGGTGAGCCCGCCGCTGTTGGCGGCCGTGGCGATGTGCACGGGGGCGACGTAGCCGCTGGGCGGCTCGCCGGAGAAGGCGCGGTTGAACTCGTCGACGATCTGCCAGCCCTGTTCGGAGAGCGCCTCGGGGACCGTGGCCGCCTGGAACTGCCCGCTGTTGATGCGCTGGAAGGCCGAGGGGTCGCCGTCGCCCGCGCCGATGTTGAAGGGGGCGGCGGCCCCCTTCCTGCGGGCCGCGCGCAGGGCCGGGGCGGCGTCGGCGAAGTAGACGTCGTTGATGGCGACGGAGTGGGTCCACTCCTCGGGGAAGCGGGAGAGCAGTGCGGAGACCTCTTGGGGCGTGCGGCTGCTGGTGTCCGAGAGCGGGATGTTCTCCTCCGCCAGGATCCTCGCCCCGGCGCAGGTCGCCAGCTCCTTCTTGATCAGGTCGGACTTGTTCCTGGCGAAGGGGATCGAGGCGTCGGTGAAGACCACCACTCCGGCGTCGCCGTGGGAGTGCGCGATGACCCAGTCGGCGCTGATCCGCGCGACGTCCTCCACTTCGGTGGTGACGTTGGTGAAGAGCTCGGGGTCCTCGCTCGGGCCGGGGGCGGCGACGGCGTGCCAGCCGATGAGCGGGATGTGCTCCGCCGTGGCCCGCGCGACCTGGGGGGACGTCAGAAGGGGGTCGAAGCCGGCGATGACGATGCCCGAGGGCCGCAGGGCGATCGCCTCGCTGAACGCCGCCTGGATCCCGGCGGGGGTGCCCTGGCCGTCGATCACCCGGACGTTCCAGCCGGTGGCCTTCGCGGCCTCCCGCAGGCCCTGGGCGACCCCCGCGACGCCGGGATTGGTCATGGTCTGCGCGACGAAGACGAGCGACTTGCCGGGGACGGCCCGGGGGCCGGACGCGGGTACGCCCCGGCCAGGGTCGGTCCGCTCGGCCTGCCGGACGGCCGCCTCGGCCCGGGCGAGGGCGGCGGGGCAGCCCGCCGTCGCCGTACGCGTGGGGGAGGGCGCGCCGCCGGTCGACGCGCCGCGCTCGCAGCCGGTGAGCACGGCGGCCGCCACCAGGAGGACCGCGACCCCCTGGGCACTCCTGCGGTTCGCGGGCACGGGCGCTCCTTGCTCGGGGACGGCGGGGCGGGCGGCGCTCAGCGCTGTCGGCGCAGGCGGTGGCGCAGCTGCCGGCGGGCGGCCCAGCCGGCCAGGCCGACGGCGATGAGCAGGGTGGTGCCGTTGAACAGCGGGGTGACCCAGAACCGGGCGCCGAGCTGGCCGATGCCCGCGAGGCCGATGGCGAGGACGGTCACGGCCACGAGGGTGCCCAGGGCGTTGGCGCGGCCGGGCCGGATGGCGGTGGAGCCGAGCAGCGCGCCGACGAAGGCGGGCAGCAGGTAGTCCATGCCGACGCTGGGGTTGCCGGTCCGCTGCTGCGCGGCGAGCAGGACCCCGGCCACGCCGACGACGAAGCCCGACCCGGTGAAGGCGAGGACGATGTAGCGCCGGGAGGGGATGCCCACCAGTTCGGCGGCGCGGGGGTTGGACCCGATGACGTACAGGTAGCGGCCCAGCGGCAGGCGCTCCAGCAGCAGCCACAGGACGGCGGTGAGGGCGAGGACGTAGAAGGCGGACACCGGCAGGCCCAGGAACCGGGAGTCGTAGAGGTCGGTGAAGCCGGCCGGCAGGCCCTGCGGGCCGGGGACGATCCGGGCCCCGTCGGTGATCCATCCGGTGAAGGCGTACATGATGCTGCCGGTGCCGAGGGTGGCGATGAAGGAGTCGATCCTGGCGAACTCCACGACGGCGCCGTTGACGGCGCCGACGGCCGCCCCGCCGAGGATCACCACGACGCAGGCGAGCGGCCAGGACCACCCGTCGCCGACGATCAGCTGCATCGTCAGGACGTGCGCGAGGCCGAGGCCGTAGCCGATGGACAGGTCGAACCTGCCGGTGGCGATGGGGATCGTCGCGCCGAGCGCCAGGAGGGCCGGGATGGACTGGCCGGACAGGACGGCGGAGATGTTGTCGAGGGTGGGGAAGGTGTCCGGCAGGGCGAGCGAGAAGGCGAGGAACAGCAAGGCGGTCAGGGCCAGGAGGCCGTAGGCGCCGACGAGATGTCCCAGGCGGTGGACCGGCGTGGTGCGGGGGGCGCTCACCCCGGCGTCCCGGTGAGGGGTGCCATGGCCGAGGCGGCGTGGGCGAGCGCGGTGACGGTGAGGTCCTCGCCGCTCAGCTCCCGTGTCACCGACCCGCGGACGAACACCACGGCCCGGTGGCACACGGTGGCGACCTCCTCGAAGTCGGTGGACAGCAGCAGGACGGCGAGCCCCTCGGCGAGCGCGTCCTGCAGGAGGCGGTGGATGGCCGCCTTGGCGCCGACGTCCACGCCGGCGGTCGGCTCCTCCAGGATCAGCAGGCTGCGGACCGGCCCGATCCACCGGCCGATCATGACCTTCTGCTGGTTCCCCCCGGACAGGGTGGCGATCGGCGCCTCGCTGTCGCGGGGGCGCACCGCGAACCGCTCGATCAGGGCGGCGGCCCGGGGGCGCTCGCGCGCGGGGCTGATCCAGTGCGGGCCCGGCGCCCCGCCCGCCCGGGGGTTGGCGAGGAAGTTCTCCCGTACGGTCAGGTCGGCGGCGCAGCCCTCCTCCTGACGGTCGCCGCTGACGAATCCGACGCCGGCGGCGACGGCCTCCGCGACCGAGCCCGGACGGTACGGCCGGCCGTGCAGCAGGACGCGGCCGGCGAGGATCGGCCGGGCGCCGGCGAGGGCGCGGCCCAGTTCCATGTGCCCGGCGCCGGTGAGGCCCACCATGCCCAGGATCTCGCCGGCGCGCAGCCGCAGGCCGACCGGCCCCGTGTGCTCCGTCCGTACGTCCTCCAGGCTCAGGACGGCGGCGCCCGCGGCGGGGGTGCCGAGGCGGTGGGCGTCCGGCTCGTAGCCCACGATGTCGTGCACCAGGCGGGCGGGGGAGCGGCCGGCGAGCGGGCCGTGGCCGACGACGCGCCCGTCGCGCAGGACGGCGAAGGAGTCGGCGACCTTGTACACCTCGTCGATCCGGTGGGTGACGAAGACGATGGCGTGGCCGCGGTCGCGCAGGGTGTGCAGGACGTCGAAGAGCCGCTCGCAGTCGGCGGCCGGGAGGCTGGCGGTCGGCTCGTCCAGGACGATGAGCGAGGCGCGCGTGCACAGGGCGCGCGCGATCGCCACCAGGGAGCGTTCGGCGCGGGAGAGGTCGGCGACGACGGTGTCCGCGTCGAGGTGCGCGGCGACGATGGAGAGGGCCTCGGCGCACTGCCGGCGGGTGCGGCGCCAGGAGACCAGTCCGGCGCGGCGCGGATAGCCGGTGCCCAGGGCGATGTTCTCGGCGACCGTCATCCAGCCGACCAGCCCCAGGTCCTGGTGGATGAAGGACATGGCCCGGGAGGCCGCCTCGGTGCCGAGCGGATGCCCGGCGACGGTCACCTCGCCCTCGTCCGCGTGGTGGACGCCGGCGAGCACCTTGATGAGCGTGGACTTCCCGGCGCCGTTGGCCCCGAGCAGGGCCAGGACGCTGCCGGGGCGGACGTCGAGGTCGACCGCGTCCAGCGCGAGCGTGCCGCCGAAGTACTTGGTGAGACCACGTATCCGGACGAGGGGCCGCGGGTCGCCGCCCGGGGAGGAGCGGATGTCGGGAGCGTCGTGCACGGCCTCCTCCAGGACCTTTCAGGACAACCCGGTCGATTCCGATACTCTACGGTCCGGTCGGCCCCGGCGCCGGACGGCCCGTCAGATCGCCGGAATGTCGTCGAGATCGATGTCGAACGCCATATGCTCCCCGTCCGCCCCGGACTTCCCTCCCGGCATCTCCAGAGCGCACTCCGCCCAGATCACCTTGCCGCCGGGGACGTAACGGGTGCCCCACGACTGGGAGAGCTGCGCCACGAGGAACAGGCCGCGCCCGCCCTCGTCCGTGGTGGCCGCCTGGCGCAGATGCGGGGACGTGCTGCTGGTGTCGGCGACCTCGCAGGTCAGCGTGCGGTCGTAGAGCAGGCGCACCGAAATGGGGCCGGTGCCGTAGCGGATGGCGTTGGTGACCAGCTCGCTGAGCAGCAGCTCGATGGAGAAGCCGAGCTCGTCCAGACCCCACTCCGACAGCCGGCCGGTGACGGCGGAACGGACGGACGAGACGAGCGAGGGGTCGGCGGGCAGGTCCCAGGTGGCGATCCGGTGCGGGTCCAGGGTGTGCGTACGGGCGACCAGCAGGGCGATGTCGTCGGCGGGATGCTCGGGCACCACGGTCGCCAGGACCTCCCGGCAGGTGTCCTCGGGCGGCCGGTCGGGGTGCGCCAGGGCGCTGCGCAGCTGCTCCAGGGCCGTGTCGAAGTCGCGCCGGCGGTCCTCGACGAGCCCGTCGGTGTAGAGGACCAGCTGGCTGCCCTCGGGGAGGTGGAACTCGGCGGTCTCGAACGGCAGGCCGCCCAGCCCCAGCGGCGGTCCGGCGGGCAGGTCGGGGAACTCGACGCTCCCGTCGGGGTGCACCAGCGCCGGCGGCGGATGACCGGCCCGCGCCATGACGCACTGCTGCGAGGTGGGGTCGTAGATGGCGTACAGGCAGGTGGCGCCGATGATGCCGGTGCTGTCGCCGGAGGGGTCGTCGCCGCCCTCCTCGCGGTCCAGGCGCCCCACCAGGTTGTCGAGGTGGGTGAGGACCTCGTCCGGCGGGAGGTCCAGCTCGGCGAAGTTGCGCGCGGCGGTGCGCAGCCGGCCCATGGTGGCGGCGGCGTGCAGCCCGTGGCCGACGACGTCCCCGACCACGAGGGCGACGCGGCTGCTGGAGAGGGGGATGACGTCGAACCAGTCCCCGCCCACCCCCGACTCGGCGGGCATGTAGCGGTGCGCGACCTCGACGGCGTTCTGCTCGGGGAAGCCCTGCGGCAGCAGGCTGCGCTGCAGGGCGAGGACCATGGTGTGTTCGCGGGTGTACCGGCGGGCGTTGTCGATGCAGATGGCGGCGCGCGTGGCCAGCTCCTGGGCCAGCGAACGGTCGTCGTCCCCGAAGGGGGCGGGATCCCGCGAGCGGTAGAAGCTCGCTATGCCCAGCACGATGCCGCGGGCCAGGAGCGGGACGGTGATCAGGGAGTGGACGCCGTGGGCGAGGAGGCGCTGGGCGCGCACGGGATTCTGGGCGACCCAGCCGGGGGCGGCCCGCAGCTCGGGCTCCAGCACCGTCTGCCCGCTGGTCAGGCAGCGCAGCTGGGGCGTGACCGGCTTGAGTTCGACCCGCTCGCCGGCGGGGTAGAAGGGGCAGTCGTCGCGAACGCCGTGGACCACCGCGCGGTGGAGGTCCTTGCAGGGGTCGGTCGGCTCCTCGCCGCGCAGCACCGCCTCGGGGAGGTCGATGGTGACGTAGTCGGCCAGGCGCGGTACGGCCATCTCGGCGAGCTCCTGGGCGGTACGGCTCACGTCCAGCGTGGTGCCGATGCGGGTGCTGGCCTCGGACAGCAGCTCCAGCCGGCGCCGGGCCGCCACGGCGTACTGGCCCACTCCCGGCTCGCCCACCAGCACCAGCCCGCCGGCCGCGCCGTCGGGGGCGTAGCCGTCGGGGGTGAGGCCGTCGGCGGTGAGGGGCCGGCCACGGCGAAGGCGTCGGGCTCGTGCGGGGTGGGACGCGGGGCGGCCTCGGGTGGCGGGCCGGGCGGACGGGCCGTCGCGGAGGCCGGGCCGGGTGCGGCGCCGCCGCTCAGCAGCCCGGACGCCGGGACGACGTGGACGAGGCCCTCGTGCGCCGGGAGGCCGGGGGTGCGGGGGCCTCGGTGGAGACGGCCAGGCGCTGGTGCCGGGAGGGCAGGAGCGCCTCGATGACGACGCCCTCGACTCCGGAGGCGCTCGTCACCGGGCGGCTGACCAGGGTGACGTGCCGGCCGCCGGGCAGGTGCACCTCGACGGCGGCCCGCTGGGCGGAGGAGATCAGCTCGGTGGCCTTCTCCTTGAGGATCATCTGGTCGCGCCAGTCCAGCCCGCTCGCGGCGAGCTCGCCGAGCTGCCCGTCGCCGGCCGGCATACGGCTCCTGGCGTCGAGGTACGCCTGCAGCAGGCCGCGCTCCCGCGCCGAGCTCTGCTCCAGCAGCCGCTGTTCGATGACGCCGGCCGCCCTGCGGATCACGGTGCCGAGGGCGGCGTCCGCCTCTTCGGGGAGATAACCGAGGCACAGGACGCCCTCGATGAGCCCGTTGAGCGGGTCCCGGACGGGTATCGCCGAGCACGCGTTGGACTGGGAGCGTTCGGCGAAGTGCTCGGCGCCGTAGATGCTGATCAGCCGCCGCTCCGTGAGGGCCAGCCCGATGCCGTTGGTCCCGCCGAACTTCTCGGCGAACACGAAGCCGGGGGTGCTCTGGATCGCGGGCAGCCGTCCGGCCATGGACGGGTCGCCGAAACGGCGGTGCAGCACCGCCCCGCGCCCGTCGGCGAGGCATATGTTCACCTTCCGGCCCGCGAACATGGCCTGCAGCCGATCCATGACAGGACCGGCCGCCCGGACGAGGCGGCCGTCCAGGTCGAGGTCCTCGACATAGGGGAGCTCGCAGCCGTCCGGGGAGAGCCCCAGCGACCGGCTGCGCTCCCACGAGCTCAGGATCGGGCCGCGCACGGAGCCCTCGACCGGCCCGCCGCGAAGGAATCGGTCACGCGCGAGCACGGGGCCGATGTCGTCCGCCACGAGCCCCATCCGGATCACTTCCCTCGTCGGTCCTCATCGGTCCTCGTCGGTGCGTACGGCCATGGCCACCTGTACGTCCTGTACGTCGAAGCGGCTGCATTGTTGTTCCATTTTAGAACTTCACGGACATAACGACGGAGGGAGCGGAGAGACCAATCCCGGAACCATCCGTGATCACCGCAGGTCGTACGGGGTGTCACAGCACCGCGACCGGCGTGACGGGCGAACCCGTGCCGCCCGGGACGTTCAGGGGGGCCACGACGAGGAGGAAGGCGTACCGGCCCGCCCCGGCGCAGGCCTCGGAGAGCGCCTCGAGGTCGAGGTTGTCCAGCAGCGGCACTCCCATCGCGGCGACGGCCAGCGCATGCACCGGGGAGTGCACGCCCTCGACCGGCGAGGGCCGCACGTCGTTGTCACCGTCACTGCCGAGCAGGGCGATGCCGCGCTCGGCCAGCGGTGGCACGGCGTCCACATGCAGGCCCGCGCAGGACGCGTCGGCGTCCCAGGCGCCCAGTTCCCGGCGGCGGCGGAAGCGGCCGACCCGCAGCAGCACCGCGTCGCCCTCGCCGATCTCCACGCCGAGCGCGTCCTGCGCCGCGACGACGTCCGCGGCGCGCACCGCGCGCCCGGGCTCCAGCCACGCGGCCCCCAGCACGGCGGGCAGGTCGAGGAGCACCCCCCTGGTCACCAGCGGCCCCAGCGCCGCGACGGCGCCGAAGCGGGCGCCGCCCGAGCCCACGAGCTCCCGCGCGCTTCCGCCGCCGTACAACCGCCCTCGGTAGGCGACGTGGGCGAGCGCGTCCAGGTGGCTGACGCTCTTGCCGTGGTAGTCGGCGCCGAGGAAGTCCTTGTGCGTGGACGGCTCGGGGGCCTCGACGTCCGCCTCGACGTCCGCCTCGACGTCGCCGAGGGCGGACATGTAGTGCAGGGCCGGTTTGCCGTTGTCCGGCCCGGCCACGGTGTCCCACGGCCGTGCCATCGGCACCACGGCCCCCGTCCGCACCAGCCCGACGGCCCGCCGCACGTGCTCCCCGGTCACCCGGTTCCACGCCCCGCGCCCGGCGTCGTCCCAGCGGCCCCAGGTACGGACCGCCTCGAAGAGCGCGTCGAACTCCCGCCGCGAGACGGCCGGCCCGTTGTCGGGGCCGTTGCCGGGGCCGGCGTCGTCCGGCGGGGGAGCGGACGCGTCGGCGGAATCGCTGCTCATGGTGGTGATGATGCGCCGCCGGCCGCCGTGTGCGGGGCCTTGCCGGGCGGGCATTCCGGTGACAAGGCTTCTCCGCACGTCAAGGGAGCCCGCGGCGCGGTCGCCCGGTGCCACCCTGGAAGGGGAGGACGGAGGTGGGGCCGGATGGCACCGATCACCGTGGCGCTGGCGGGCGACACCATGCTGGGGCGCGGAGTGGCGGAGCAGCTGAGCGAGGCGCCCGAGGCGGCGACGCTGCTGTCCGACGAGCTCCGGGCGGTGCTCGCGGGGGCCGACCTGGTCGTCCTCAACCTCGAGTGCTGCGTGTCGGACCGGGGCGAGCACTGGCCCGCGCCCGGGAAACCGTTCTTCTTCCGCGCCCCGCCGGCCGCCGCCGACGTCCTCGCGGAGCTCGGCGTGGACTGCGTGACCGTCGCCAACAACCACGCACTCGACTTCGGCTTCGACGCCCTGTCCGACACCCGTGCGCTGCTGGAACGCGCCGGCGTACGCGCGGTGGGCGCGGGGCCCGATGTGACGGCGGCCCGCGAGTTCGCCGTGCTGGAGGCGGCAGGGACGCGGCTGGCGGTCATCGGCGTCACCGACCACCCGGAGGACTTCGCCGCGACCGCCGACCGCCCCGGCGTGGCGCTCGCCGACCTGCGCCACGGCGTTCCCGGCTGGCTCACCGCCCTGGTCGCCCGCGCGGCCGCCGAGGCCGACGCCGTGCTGGTCACCCCGCACTGGGGGCCCAACATGACCCCCGGGCCGCCGCACTACGTACGGGACGCCGCGCCCGTCCTGCTGGAGGCCGGAGCGACGCTGGTCGCCGGGCACTCCGCCCACGTCTTCCACGGCGTCGGCGGCCGGGTCGTCCACGACATGGGCGATTTCGTCGACGACTACGCGATCGACGCCGTGCTCCGCAACGACCTGGGCCTGCTCTTCCTGGCGACCCTGGACGGCACCGCCCCCTCGCGCGTGCGGCCGGTGCGGCTGGAGGCGGTTCCGCTGTTCCTGGACTACTGCCGCACGACGGCGGCGCACGGCGCCCAGTGGGAGTGGATCCGCGACCGCTTCACCCGCGCCTGCGCGGCCTTCGGCACCACGGTGGCCGTGGAGGGGGAGCGGCTGGTGATCGAATGGGCCTGACCGCTGCCGGCTCCGCGACTGCCCGCGCCCCGCCCGGGAGCCTCACGTGGTGATCACGATCGGGTGACCTGATGATCACGGACGTATGACCGGCGCACGGCTCCTGACGGTCGCGGTCCGCCCTCCTGCGCGCCCCACCGGCTGCCGCACACCCCCACCGGCTCCCGTCCGTCCCCGCATGATCGCGGAACGTGAGTCCCGTCACGCCCCGGACGCCCGCCCTGCCCCGGCCTGGGGGTCCTCATCCGCCCGGTGCTCCCGTGCGACCGTGGGCGCCCGCCGAGCGCGGTCCCGCGCGCGTGTACTTTTTGACGTACAGCCGCGCTGAGACCGTGCGGCATGTACTCGTCACCAGACCGTACGCATACCGCGCTGCCGCCCTGGTACCGCCGTACCGATACGAAGGACGCCCCACCCATGCCCTACGTGCGCCACTGGCTGCGCTACTCCATCCTGCTGTTCGCGAGCGCGATCGTCCTCGGGATGACCGCCGCGCACACCAAGATCATCCAGCCGCACGACCTGGACCTGGACCGGACGATCCAGACCAACACGCGCACCGGCTGGCTGAACCACACGATGGAGGCCGTCAGCTACTGCGCCTCCCCGGTCGCCGGTGTGCTGATCATCGCGGTCTGGTGCGGATACCTGCTGTTCGTGCGGCGCCGGCCCATCGCCGCGAGCGCCACGTTCCTGGTGGTCGCGATCGGCTGGAACAGCACCCAGATCGCGAAGGCCATCGTCGCCCGGCCCCGGCCGCCCCGGGAGTTCATGCTGGACCCCGAGATCGGCTCCAACAGCTTCCCCAGCGGCCACACCGCCTTCACCGTCGCGGCCATGGTCGGCGTGTACTTCCTCCTGCGCGAGTCCCGGCACCGCCGCACGGTCGTGTTCCTCGGCGTCCTCGCCGTCCTGCTGGTGGCCTTCTCCCGGATGTACGTCGGCGCCCACTACCCGACCGACACCTTCGGCTCGGTGCTGATCGCCGGCTCCGCGATCTTCTTCGTGACCGGGGTGTGGCACGCCTGGCTGCTGCCGAACCTCGACCGCCTGCCGTTGATCGGGGCCCTGCTCACGCGCTTCGGCCTGGAGGAGGAGCGCGCCGAGCTCGAGGCGGACCGGGACGGCTACGGCCACCCGGCGGTGCCCGGCCCGGGCGGCGGCGGACGCCACCGCCGGCACGCGGGGCGCTGAGCCCCGCACCACCCTCCCGCGCACCCCATCGCGATGATCATGGCGGACTCCCTGCGGAGTCCGCCATGATCCGTTTTCGGCCCCGGCATCCGCCTTCCGAATGCCCGCGACCCGCTCTACCGTGTCCGCCGCATCCGAAAAGCGACCGGCAGCGACCGGAAGCACCGGCCGGCGACCACATGGAGGGGCCGTGGATCTCCAGTACACCCCGCAGCAGCAGCGGTTACGGGCCGAGCTGCGCGAGTACTTCGCGGACCTCGTGCCCGACGACGCCTACGAGCGCCACGCCGACCCCGCCGAGCGCAAGCGCTTCTACCGCCGGACCATCCGCCGCCTGGGCGCGGACGGCCGCCTGGGGGTCGGCTGGCCCCGGGAGTACGGCGGCAGCGGCATGACCCCGATGGAACAGTTCGTCTTCTTCGACGAGGCCGCGCAGGCGGGCGTCCCGCTCCCGCTGATGGCGCTCAACACCGTCGGCCCGACGCTGATGCGGTTCGGCACCGAGGAGCAGAAGGCGTACTTCCTGCCGGGCATCCTCTCCGGCGAACTGGACTTCGCGATCGGCTACAGCGAGCCCGGCGCCGGGACGGACCTCGCCGCCCTCACCACCCGCGCCGTCCGCGAGGGCGACGTGGACACCGGCCACTACACCGTCAACGGGCAGAAGATCTGGACCACCAACGGCGACACCGCCGACTGGGTCTGGCTCGCCGTCCGTACCGACCCCGACGCACCCCGCCACAAGGGCATCAGCATCCTCCTCGTGCCCACCAGCGACCCCGGCTACTCCTGCACCCTCATCAACACCCTGGCCTCCCACGACACCACGGCCAGCTACTACGACGGCGTCCGCGTCCCCGCCACCCGCCGCGTCGGCCGGGAGAACGAGGGCTGGCGGCTCATCACCACCCAGCTCAACCACGAGCGCGTCACCCTCGCCGCCCACGGCACCACCGCCGTACGCGCCCTGCACGACGTCCGGCGGTGGGCCGCCACCACCCGCCTGACCGACGGCCGCCGCGTCGCCGACCTCGGCTGGGTCCGCGGCCGCCTCGCCCGTACGCACATCCGGCTCGAGGCCATGAAGCTCCTCAACTGGCGCATGGTCGACGCCCTCCAGCGCGGCACCCTCACCCCCCAGGACGCCTCCGCCGTCAAGGTCTACGGCTCCGAGGCCCGCCGCGACGCGTACGCCTGGCTGATGGAGGTGCTCGCCGCGGCCGGCCCCCTCAAGGAGGGCTCGGCGGGCTGCGCCCTCCACGGCGAACTGGAACGCGGCTACCGCAGCGCGGTCATCTTCACCTTCGGCGGCGGCAACAACGAGATCCAGCGCGAGATCATCTCCTGGATAGGCCTGGGCATGCCCAGGGTGCGCCGCTGAGCCCCTGTGACCAGGCTTTTCAGCTGGGACGGCGCCCAGGCCGCGGCCGGCAGCACCCGCTCCAGCACCCCTCGCGGAACGGGCCGGTCGGTGAATTTGCGCTCCGCCCGGCGGGTCGTTACCGCTCTCATCTGCTAGAGCCAGTCGGCGTAGTGGGTGGGGGCGAGGCGGGCGTTCTTGTCGGTGAGGACGTCCCCCTTGACGGCGGCGAACATGCCGGCGGTGGGGTCGGTGACGACGGTACGGCTGTCGCCCTTGTGGGACAGGGTGATCCGGCCCAGCTCGTCCAGGGGGAAGACCTCGGGTCCCGCGATGTTGCGGACGCCGTTCAGCGGAGCCCCGGCGGCGACCTCCGCCACCGCGTCGGCCACGTCCTTGGAAGCGATGGGCTGGATGGGCGTGGCGGGCAGCCGGACGGTGTCGGCGTCGGCGGTCCAGGACAGGACTGCGTCCATGAAGTCCATGAACTGCGTGGCGCGCACGATCGAGTAGGGGATCGGCCCGGCCGCGAGGATCTTCTCCTGAAGCACCTTGGCGCGGTAGTAGTCCAGCTCCGGCACCTGGTCCGCGCCGACGATCGAGAGGATGACGAAGTGGCCGACGCCGCCCTTCCGGGCCGCGGCCAGGAGGTTGTCCATCGAGGTCTGGAAGAAGGCGAGCGAGGCCTCGTCGAAGGTCGGGGAGTTGGTCAGGTTGACGACGGCATCGGCTCCCGCCACCGCCTCGTCCAGCCCCTGGCCGCCGATGACGTCGACTCCGGTGGACTTCGAGTGCGGTACGGCCTCATGTCCGGCGGCGTTCAGGTTCTTGACGACCTGAGAACCGATCAGTCCGGTACCGCCGATGACTGCGATCTTCATGACGTGCCTTTCATCGGAATCGCTACGCAACGGCTCGCTGATGCCCGAAGGCCGGTCACCCGGAGGACTGGCCGGAGCCCGTCAAGCGGGCGCGGTTCTCCGCGAGGACGTCCTGCACCTTGCGTTCGACCTCCGCCGGGTCGACGCCCAGGGCGTGGCCCATGTGGATCGACCACACCTCAGAACGCACATTGGTCTCGAAGTCGAGGTCGGCGCGGATGTTCTCGCGAGCGGCCTGGCGGTTCTGGCTCACCATGACGAAGGTGGAGAGGAAGATCGCCTCCAGGCTGACGATCATCGTGAGCAGCCCGAAGGGAAAGGGATCCCAGACGGCCCCCTGACCGAACACGCCTTCGTTGCACACGATCCAGACCGTGAACCACGCCGCGTGGAGGTAGACGAACTGCATGGTGCCGGCGAAGGCGGTGATCGCGTCCGCGATCCGGTCCTCGGTCCCACGCATCCGCGCGAGCACGTCCTGCTCGCGCGGCAGCCGCACAGCCAGGCTGCCCGGACCCCTCGGACGGCCCTGACCACCGGGGCCGCTCGCCGCACCGTCCATGCCCACTCCCGACCACCGTCCATGTGCACCGGCCGACAGCGTAGGGGCCGGCGGGTGCGAACGTCGCGACGACCGTCCCTGGACACTTTCGAATACGTCGCATGGTCGAAGGGCACCGGGTCGGCGGAGGGCGGCGGTGTTCAGGCTGTGAGTCCTTCGATGGCGACGGGGAGGTGGCGCGGGCCGCGCAGGACCGCGTTGGCGCGGTAGGGCGGCGGGTCCTCGAGGAGCCGGGAGAACGTGACCCGGCGGAACAGTTCGGGCACCGCGGCATGGAGTTCGATGCGGGCGAGGGGTGCGCCGAAGCAGTAGTGGATGCCGGTGTAGAAGCCCAGGTGCTCGTTGTCCTTGCGGTCGGGATCGAACCGGTCGGGGTTCTCGAAGCGTTTGGGGTCGCGGTTGGCGGCGGCCAGCATGAGCCAGACCGGCGAGCCCTTGGGGATGGTGGTGCCGGCGATGTCGATGTCGTCCAGGGCGGTGGTCCACGGGACGAACTGGACCGGGGGCTCGTACGCAGTACCTCCTCGATGAGTGGGACGGCCAGGTCCGGGTCCTTCTGGAACCGGTCGAGGATGTCGGGGTGGCGCAGCAGGGTGAGGGTCGTGTTGGTGATGGCGTTGACGGTGGTCTCGTGGCCGGCGACCAGGAGCAGCACGGCGGTGGCCTCCAGGTCCGCCGGTGCCATGGTGGGGGCGAGCGCGCTGAGGATCCCGGGGCCGGGGTGGCGGCGTTTGGTCTCGATCAGGTCGGACAGGTAGGCGCCCATGTCCTGGCGTGCCCGCTGGCCCTTCTCCTGGGCGCTGTCGTCGCCGGGCCGGGGATCGATTGACGACGCCAGGGCGTCGGCCCAGGCGTGGAAGCGCGGTTCGTCCTCGCGTGGCACACCCAGGACCTTGCAGATGGCGGTGATGGGGAGGGGGTAGGAGAAGTCCTCGACGATGTCGACCTGGTCCTTGCCCTCGAAGGCGTCGAGCAGTTCGGTAACGGCCTGGGCCAGCTCGCCGCGCAGGCCGTCGAGGAATCGGGGGCTGTGCGGGGGGCCGAACGGCCGGTTGATGGTGTCGCGCAGCCGGTCGTGCACGGGTGGGTCGGTGAAGATGAAGCTGGGCGGCAGGCCGCTCTCCGGGTCGTTCTCGCCGGGTCGGGCGGCGCCGGACGGACGGTTGCTCGTGTCGTTGCTCAGCCGCGGGTCGTTGGCCAGGCTGCGCACCTCGTAGTAGGTGCTGACCAGGTAGGAGCCGTCGTCCTCCCGCCTGACCGGTTGCTTGCGCGGTTCCGCGTAGAGCGGGTACGGATCGGCCCGATTGGCGTAGTCGGCGATCTGCGCGACGATGCTGCCGGACGTCATGGCGACTCCTGAGGGCTCCGGGCGGTACAGGGCCGGTGATCACGCATGTGCCGGAACGAACGAGACACGCCGCTCGCTCGGCGAGTGACCCGTCAGCGTGACCGTGGGCCCGTGGGTGGGCAGATGGGGGTTGGGGAAGGCCGGGTCGATCGGCTGCAGTGTCTCGGTCCGGCGGTCGACTGTGCGGTACTCCGGCGGGAACGGCGCGCCGGACGCGATCTGGTGCTCGTAGAACCCCATCCACTTGGCTCCGTCGAATGCGGCCGCCGCGATGACGCGGCCCCGGTAGCCGTACACCGTCACGAACCGCTCCTCGGCGAGCGTCCCCTGGGCGACGACCAGCTGGTCGCCCAGCGAGGGAACACCCACCGACTTGATGTCGACACCGAACTGGGTGGACCAGAACATCGGCAGCCACAGGTGCGGGCGGCGGTCCGGACCCGCGCAGATCATGTTGTGGGCGGCGATCTCGGCCTGTTCGACCGCGTTGCCCCAGTGCTCCAGCGCCAGGAACTGGTAGTCGAACAGCGGGTGGGGGCTGCGGGCGACGTCACCGGCGGCGTAGATGTCGTCGGTGACGATGCCGTTGACGTCGAACACCCGGCACCCGGCGTCGCACGCCACCCCCTGGGGTCCCGCGGCGACCCCCGAGCCGGCGAGCCATTCCGTGTTGCGCAGGGCACCGAGCGAGACGACCGCCACCTCCACGTCGATCGCCGGGCCGTCGGACAGATGGGCTCGTCTCAGCCGTCCCACGTCGTCGCCCTCGAGGGCGGTGACGCTGACGCCGCAGCGCAGGTCGACTCCGTGCTTCCGCTGCAGCCGGTCCGCGACCGCGCCGATCACTCCGCCGAGCGCGCCCGCCAGTGCCGGGCCACGTTCGGCGACCGTGACCTGAAGCCCCAGCTCCCGGCAGGCGGAGGCGACCTCGGAGCCAGTGAAGCCGGCGCCGATCACCAGCACCCGCGACACGCCACCGGTCAGCTTCCGGCGCAGGCGTGCGGAGTCGTCGCGCGTCCGCAGCACGAACACCCCTCCCAGCGCGGCCTCTTCCGGGTGGAACCAGGGCCGCGCCCTGGTCCCGGTGGCGATCAGCAGGCGATCGTAGGGGACGGTGTCGCCGTTCGTCAGACGTACCTGTTTGGCGCCCCTGTCGAGGCTCTCGGCGGCGACGCCCAGCCGCCATTCGGCGTCGATGTGGCGCCGCCTCGGTAGAGCGGTGTCCTCGGGTCGTGCCCTCCCGAGCAGTGCCTGCTTCGACAGCGGCGGACGGTCGTAGGGCTCGTACGGCTCGTCGCCGATCATGGTCAGGGATCCGGTGAAGCCCTGCTCGCGCAGGGTCTCCGCCGCGCGCAGACCGGCCAGCGAGGCACCGACCACGACAATGCGGCCCTGGCGCCGCAGCACCTCGACGTCGGTGTCAGCCGGCCTGGACCGGGCAGGCGGCAGCTGCCTGCTCCACCCCTGGATCACGCTCTCTGCCGGGCCGCGGTCGCCTGTCGGCTCCGCAGTCCTTGCGGTCGGCTCACAGGATGGGTGGCATGCCTCATCTTCAGGATCGCCCCCTCTGAGGCCGACCTGCAAGGCGAGGGGTCCAGGGCGAGCCTCGGCCGGTCAACCGCCCGGTGTCCGCTCCTTGTGACCGGGGCGCCGCGTGAGCGAGTGGCTCCGATACCGGGACGACGTCACGGCAGCGGATCCCAGGGACCTCCGCAGCAACGGCCTCCTCCCCGCGAGGTGGGGAACCGGGTCTGTGGGTGTGCTGGCGAGAATGGTGATCTCGCCGCGTCAGGCGGACGCGGATGTCGGATCGGAGTGATGAGTCGTGTCCATAGCCGTACCCCCAGCTACCCGTGCTGTGGTGGAAGAGCTGTTACGCCGGATCGGCCAGGGCGATCCCGAACGCATCGCGGAGATGTATGCCGAGTGGGGCGATTGGAAGCTGGACTGGCCGGAGTCCGAGCACGGTCGGACTGCTACCCCGTGGATTCGCCACCGTTCCACCCGTGCGGATGCCGCCGCCCACTACCTGGAGCTCGCCGAGCACCATGTGCCCGGGCATACGGCGACCGAGATCGAGCGCATCCTCATCGACGGCGACGACGCGGTCGTACTCGGCGAATTCCGTCAGACGGCCCGCTCCACCGGACGTGCCTATCGCGCCCGGTTCGCTTTGCACCTCACCGTCGAAGACGGCCTTGTCACCCGGCACCATATCTACGAGGACAGCCTTGCCGTTGCCCAGGCGTTCGACACGAACGGGCCGCGGCACCCGGATGCGGCTCAGGACGGCCTCGAACCGCGGGGAGCAACCCCGCTGCCCGGCACTCCCCGCTGTTGCCCGCACCGGACCTGACCCGCCCCCGCCGCTTACCCCCGGTTAGGGAGAGCCCCCGGCCGGGGGAAAGATCCACCATGACTCCCGAAGAGCTCACCGCCCTCCAGCTGACCCGTCTGCGCGCGACCCTGCGGCACGTCTACGACAACGTGGCCTTCTACCGCGACGCCTTCGACGCGGCCGGGCTGCGGCCCGAGGACTGCCGTTCCCTCGGCGATCTCGCCCGATTCCCGTTCACCACGAAGGCCGATCTGCGCGCGGGGTACCCGTGGGGCATGTTCGCCGTCGACCGGTCCCGTCTCCGTCGTGTGCACGCGTCCAGCGGGACCACCGGCACGCCCACCGTCGTCGGCTACACCGAGGCCGACCTCGACGTCTGGGCGGACCTGGTGGCGCGTTCGCTGCGGGCGGCGGGGGCGCGGGCCGGTGACATGGTGCATGTGGCGTACGGGTACGGGTTGTTCACCGGCGGGCTGGGCGCGCACTACGGGGCCGAGCGGCTGGGCTGCACGGTGATTCCGGCGTCGGGCGGCATGACCGAGCGCCAGGTACGGCTCATCCACGACCTGCGACCGCGGGTCATCATGGCCACCCCCTCGTACATGCTCACGCTGCTCGACGAGTTCGAGCGCCAGGGCATCGATCCGCGCGCCACCTCGCTGCGGGTGGGCGTCTTCGGCGCGGAGCCGTGGACGGAGGGGATGCGCCGGGAGATCGAGGAGCGCTTCGCCCTCGACGCGGTCGACATATACGGGCTCTCCGAGGTCATGGGCCCCGGCGTCGCCCAGGAGTGGGCGCGGACGAAGGACGGGCCGCACATCTGGGAGGACCACTTCTATCCCGAGATCGTCGACCCGGTCACCGGCGAGGTCCTGCCCGACGGCGCCCACGGCGAGCTGGTGTTCACCTCGCTCACCAAGGAGGCCATGCCCGTCGTCCGCTACCGCACCCGCGACCTGACCCGGCTGCTGCCCGGCACGGCGGGCGGCCCCTTCCGCCGGATGGAACGGATCACCGGCCGCTCCGACGACCTGATCATCCTGCGCGGGGTGAACCTCTTCCCGTCCCAGGTCGAGGAGATCGTGCTGCGCACGCCGGGCGTCGCGCCCCACTTCCAGCTGGTGCTGACCCGCGAGGGGCGGCTGGACCGGCTGACCGTACGGGCGGAGGCGCGTCCGGAGGCGACGTCCGAGGGGCGTGCGGCCGCGGCCGCCGACCTCGCGCGGCGGGTCAAGGAGGGCGTCGGGGTGTCCGTGGCGGTCGAGCTCGTGGATCCGCGGACCCTCCAGCGGTCCGCCGGCAAGCTGCGGCGCGTCGTCGACGAGCGCGGCTGAACCCCGCGGCCTCCGGCTGCGTCCCCCCTGTCAACAAGTCTTCCCGCCCTTATCGCAGGAGGTCACTTTGCCCATTCGTCACCGCTTACGCGCGCTGACGGTCGCCGCTCTCGCCCTGGCGACCGGCGCGAGCGCCCTGCCCGCCGCGGCGGCGCCCCAGGCCCCGGCGGCCTTCGGGGACGGCGCGCTCAAGCCGTCCGGGGACGGCCTGTCCGCCGTCATCCGCTATACCGAGTACGGAATTCCGCACATCGTCGGCAAGGACTACGCGAGCCTGGGCTTCGGTTCGGGCTGGGCGCAGGCCAAGGACCAGGTGTGCGTCCTGGCCGACGGCTTCGTCACCCTGCGCGGCGAGCGCTCGCGCGCCTTCGGCCCCGACGGCCGGCCCGGCGGGTCGCTGTCGTCCGCCACCACCAACCTCTCCAGCGACCTGTTCTTCCGCGGGGTGCGGGACGCGCAGACCGTGGAGAAGCTCCTGGAGAGACCGGCCCCGGCCGGGCCCAGCCGCCAGGCCAAGGAGCTGATGCGCGGCTGGGCCGCCGGTTACAACGCCTGGCTCAAGCAGAACAAGATCTCCGACCCGGCCTGCCGCGGCGCCTCCTGGGTCACTCCCGTCACCGCCGTCGACGTGGCCCGGCGCGGCTACGCCATCACCGTGCTGGGCGGCCAGGGCCTGGCCGCGGACGGCCTCTCGGGCATCGGGCAGCAGCCGAAGAAGTCCGCCGCCCCCGCCAGGCCCACGGACCCGGCCGCGGCGGCCCGCAAGGTCTTCGACCGGCAGAACGCCGACATGGGCTCCAACGCCGTCGCCTTCGCCGGCTCCGCCACCGCGGACGGCCGCGGGCTGCTGCTGGGCAACCCCCACTACCCCTGGCAGGGCGGCCGCCGCTTCTGGCAGTCGCAGCAGACCATCCCCGGCGAGCTGAACGTCTCGGGCGGCTCCCTGCTGGGCATGCCCATCGTCGAGATCGGCCACAACCAGCACATCGCCTGGAGCCACACGGTCGCCACGGGCGTGCCGCTGAACCTCCACGAGCTCAAGACCGCCCCCGGCGACTCCCACAGCTACCTCGTCGACGGCAAACCCGAACGGATGACGAAGCGCACCGTCACCGTTCCCGTACGGGGCGCGGACGGGCGTACCTCCGATGTCACCCGCACCCAGTGGTGGACCCGCTTCGGTCCCGTGGTGACCTCCCTCGACGACATGCCGCTGCCCGCGGCGGACGGCACGGCCTACGCGCTCAACGACCCCAACGCCCAGAGCCTGCGGTTCCTCGACTCCTCGCTCGCGCTGAGCAGGTCCCGCAGCGTGCGCGACATCCAGCAGGGGCTGCGGCGTACGCAGGGCCTGCCCTGGGTGAACACCATCGCCGCCGACTCCGCCGGGCACAGCCTCTACACCCAGTCGCAGGTGCTGCCCCGCGTCACCGACGACCTCGCCGGGCGCTGCTCCACCGCGTTCGGGCGGCAGACGTTCCCGGCCGCGGGCCTGGCCGTGCTGGACGGCTCGCGCGGCGACTGCGCGCCGGGCCGGGACGCCGACGCCGTGCAGGACGGCATCTTCGGCCCGTCCGCGATGCCCACGCTCCTCGACGCCCCGTACGCCGAGAACTCCAACGACAGCGCCTGGCTGGCCAACGCGGACCGGCCGCTGACCGGCTACCCGCGGATCTTCGGCGACACCGCGACGTCCCGTTCGCTGCGCACGCGCGGCGGGCTCCAGGACGTCGCCGCCATGGCGAAGCGCGGCCGGCTGACCGTGGCCGACCTGGAGCGGCAGCAGTTCGCCAACCGGGCGCCGGCCGGCGCCCTGGCCGCCGCCGACGCGGCGAAGGGCTGTGCGGCGCTGCCCGGCGGCCGGGCCACGGGCAGCGACGGCACGAGCGTGGACGTCTCGGCGGCGTGCGGCGTCCTGTCCCGGTGGGACCGGACCGTCGCCAAGGACGGCAAGGGCGCGCTGCTCTTCGACCGCTTCTGGCGCAGGCTGGTGCGGACGGTCCCCGAGGACAAGCTGTGGCGGGTGCCCTTCTCCGCCGCCTCGCCCGTGACGACCCCGAACACGCTCGACACCTCGGCCGACGGCTTCCCCCGCGCACTGGCCGACACGGTCGCGGAGCTGCGGGCGGCGGGCATCGCGCTCGACGCGCCGCTGGGCGAGCACCAGTTCGTCGTGCGGAACGGCAAGCGGATCCCGCTGTCCGGCGGCGCGCACGCCCTGGGCATCTGGAACATGATCGAGGCCCGCTGGGACGCCTCCGCCGGCGGCTACACCGACGTGGCCCACGGCTCCAGCTACATCCAGGCCGTCGGCTTCGACGGCGGCGGCTGCCCGGTGGCCCGTACGCTCCTGACGTACGGGCAGTCCTCCGACCCCACCTCCCCCCACTACAGCGACCAGACCGAGCTGTTCTCGGCCGGCCGGATGGTGCGGGGACGGTTCTGCGAGAAGGACATCCTCTCCTCGCCGAAGCTGAAGGTGGTGCGGGTCGGCGAGCGCTGAGCGCCCGCCGGCCGTCGGCTGAGGACCGGCGTCCGGCCCCCGTGCACGGGGGCCGGACGCCGGTCCGTACGGCCTGTGTCACACCGTCCGCTCGCGGCCGCGCCAGTAGGGTTCGCGCAGGTGGCGCTTGTAGAGCTTGCCGTTGGGGTCGCGCGGCATGGCGGCGATGAAGTCGAGGGACCGGGGCCGCTTGTACCCCGCCAGGGCGCGGGCGCAGTGGTCGAGGAGTTCTGCGGCGAGCGCGTCGTCCGGCCGGTGGCCCTCGGCGGCCTCGACGACGGCCTTGACCTCCTCGCCCCGGTCGTCGTGCGGGATGCCGAAGACGGCGGCGTCGGCGACGGCGGGGTGGCGCAGCAGCACGGACTCGACCTCGGCGGGGTAGACGTTGACGCCGCCCGAGATGATCAGGTCGATCTTGCGGTCGTGCAGGAAGAGGTAGCCGTCCTCGTCGAGGTGGCCGAGGTCGCCGACGGTGAAGAAGTCGCCCACGCGGTTCTCGCGGGTCTTGTCCGCGTCCTTGTGGTACGCGAAGCCGCCGGTGGTCATCCGCAGGTAGACGGTGCCCGTCTCGCCGGCGGGCAGCGGCTTGCCGTCGTCGTCGAGGACGGCGATCTCGCTGATGGGCCAGGCCTTGCCGACCGTGCCGGGCCTGCGCAGCCATTCCGCCGCCGTGGCGAACGCTCCGCCGCCCTCGCTGGCCGCGTAGTACTCCTCGACGCACTCCCCCCACCAGTCGATCATGGCCCGCTTGACGTGGTCCGGGCAGGGGGCGGCGCCGTGGACGGCGTGCCGCATGGAGGAGACGTCGTAGGAGGCCCGTACCTCCGGCGGCAGGGCCAGCAGGCGATGGAACTGCGTGGGCACCATGTGGGTGTGGGTGCAGCGGTGGGTGTCGATCAGGCGCAGCGTCTCCTCCGGCGTCCAGGTGTCCATGAGCACCAGTTTGTGGCCGATGTGCAGGGACGCGGCCGCGAACTGCAGGACGGCGGTGTGGTAGAGCGGCGAGCAGACGAGATGGACGTTGTCGCCGAACGGCTCGATGCCGAAGAAGCCGAGGAAGCCGCCGAGATGGCTCTGCTCCGGCTCTCTTCCGGGCAGGGGGCGGCGGACGCCGCGCGGCCGGCCGGTGGTGCCGGAGGTGTAGTTCATGACCCACCCGAGGGTGCGGTCCGCGGGCGGGGTGCCGGGCCGGCCGTCGAGGAGGCCGGCGTACGGGCGGAAGCCGGCGATGGTGCCGACGGCGTGGCGGTGGTCGGCGGGCAGGCCCGCCTCGTCGGCTGCGGCGGTCGCTGCGGCGGCCCAGCGCTCGTGGGCGACGAGCGCCCTGGCGCCGGAGTCGGAGAGGATCCAGGCGATCTCCGGTGCGAGGAGATGGTGGTTGACGGGCACGAGGTAGAAGCCGGCCTGGGTGGCGGCGAGATGGGCGGTGAGGAATTCGGGGCCGTTGGGCAGCACGGTCGCGAAGGCGTCGCCCGCGCGGAGTCCGGCGGCGCGCAGGCCGTGGACGAGGCGGTTGGCGTCGGCGTGCAGCCGGCCGGCGGTCCAGGCCTCGCCCTCGGGGGTGATGAGGACGGTACGGCCGGGGTTCTCCGTGGCCTGGGCCCAGAAGCCCTTGCTCTCGCGCTTCATGACGTTGCCTTCATGACGTTACGTCCTCCTCCCGGGCGCCGCCCGCGATGCGGTTCAGGCGCTCCACCGCTCGTTCGAAGCCCCGCGTCAGGTCGTCGACCACGGCCCGTACGCTCCTGACGGTGTCCATCCGGCCGACGATCTGGCCCACGGGGGTGCCCAGCAGGGGCCCGACCTCGTAGCGCTGGATGCGTGTGAGGGCCTCGGCGACCAGCAGGCCCTGCAGGGGCATGGGCAGGGTGCCGGGGCCGGCCGGGTCGTCCCAGGCGTCGGTCCAGGCGGTGCGCAGCTGGCGGGCGGGCTTGCCGGTCAGGGCCCGGGAGCGCACGGTGTCGCCGGAGCCGGCGGCCAGGAGCTTGGCGGTGAGGGCGCCGGAGGTCAGGCCGGCCTCCTCGGTGGTGAGCCAGAGCGAGCCCAGCCAGACGCCCTGGGCGCCGAGGGCGAGTGCGGCGGCGGCCTGTTCGCCGCCGCCGATGCCCCCGGCGGCCAGCACGGGCAGCGGGTCGACGGCGCGGACGACCTCGGGGGTGAGCACCATGGTGGCGATCTCGCCGGTGTGGCCGCCGGCCTCGTAGCCCTGGGCGACGACGATGTCGACGCCCGCCTCCGCGTGCCGGACGGCGTGCCGGGCGCTGCCGGCGAGGGCGGCGACGAGGACGCCGCGCGCGTGGGCGCGGCGGACGACGTCCGGGGGCGGCGGGCCGAGGGCGTTGGCGAGGAGGGCGATGGGGTAGTCGAAGGCGACGTCGAGCTGGGTGCGGGCCACGTCGTCGAGCCAGCCGGTGACGCGCCAGCCGGAGGGCTCGCCGTCGGGGAGGGCCGGTACGCCGTGTTCGGCGAGGGTCGTACGGACGAAGTCCCGGTGGCCGGCCGGGATCATGGCCTCGACGTCGGCCTCGGTCACCCCCTCGACGCGCCGGGCGGGCATCACGACGTCGAGCCCGTACGGTCTGCCGTCGGTGTGCTCCTGCATCCAGTCCAGGTCGCGGGCGAGGTCGCCGGGGGCGGCGTAGCGCACCGCGCCCAGGACGCCGAGGCCGCCGGCCCGGCTGATGGCCGCGGCGACCGCGGGGAACGGTGTGAAGCCGAAGAGGGCGTGTTCGATGCCCAGCCGGCGGCTCAGCTCGGTCCGCATGGGCCGCAGGATGCCGCAGGGCGGCCAGCGAGGGAACCCGGCCGCACCAACTTTCTGACGACGCGTCAGTTCGGCGGGATCCGGTGGCCGCGCGTGCCCCGGGTCCGGCGTACGGCCGCGACCTGCCGGTAGAGCTCGACGGCCTCGGCGGAACGACCCAGCTGTTCCAGGCAGTGGGCCTCGTCGTGGCGGCTGGCCAGCGCGTCGGGGTGGTCGGCGCCCAGCACCCGCTGGCGGGCCTGGGCGACGTCGCGGTAGACGGCCAGGGCGTCGGTCCAGCGGCCGAGCCAGCCGAGCCCCACGGCCACCTCGCGGCGGCTGACGAGGGTGTCGGGGTGGTCGGCGCCCAGCACCCGGGCGCGGATGGCGCAGACGTCGCGCGCCTCGGCCAGCGCCTCCTCCCAGCGGCCCAGCCGGCCGAGGTTGACGCCCAGGCCGTGCCGGGCGCGCAGGGTGTCGGGATGGGCGGCCCCCTGCACACGGGTGCGGTCCCCGACGAGTTCGCGGTAGAGCTCGAGCGCCTCCGCGCTGCGGCCCAGCCGGCCGAGGCAGATCCCGGCCTCGTAGCGGGCGGCGAAGGTGTCGGGCTCGTCCGGGCCGAGCACCCGGGCCCGGGCGGCGGCCACCGCCTGGTACGTGCGCAGCGCCTCGGTCCACCGGCCGAGCTGGCCCAGCGCGTAGCCGACCTCGTAGCGGGTCACGAGCGTGTCGGGGTGCTCGGGGCCCAGGAGGCGGGTACGGGCCGCGGCGACGTCGCGGGCCATGTCGTACGACTCCTCCGGCCGGCCGAGCCTGCCGAGGTTGAACGCCAGGTTGTGGCGGCAGCGCAGGGTCTCGGGGTGGTCGGGGCCCATCACCCGCTCCCGGACGGCGAGCACCGCGGTGTACACCTGGTGGGCCTCGAAGTGGCGGCCGAGCCGCCCGAGGACGTACGCCGTCTCCTGGCGCGCGGCGAGCGTGTCGGGGTGCTCGGGGCCCATCACCCGCTCCCGGCCCGCCGCGGTCCGCGCGAACTCGCGCAGGGCGTCCCCGGGCCGGCCCAGGCGGGCGAGGGCGAAGGCGACCTCGTAGCGGCTGGCCAGGGTGTCGGGGTGGTCGGGGCCGAGGATCCGCTCGCGCTCGGCGACCACGGCCCGCTGCACCTCGCCGGCCTCCGCCCACCGGTCCAGGCGGGCCAGGCGCAGCCCCTCGCTGTGCCGGCCGGCCAGTTCGGCGACCAGCTCCGGCGGGGGAGGGCGTTCGGCCCCGGCGGTGCGCGGCACGGTCCGGCGCGGGCCCGCCCCGCCCGGGCCCACGGCCCAGGGCTCGGTCCAGGAGCCGGTGAGCGCGGCGGCGGGGTCCGGCGGCGGCTGCAGGGGGCCGGTGCCGGCCGCCTTGGAACCGGTGGTCATGTCGCGGGCCCAGCCGGGCAGCCGGGGCGGCCCGGACAGCCGCGCGGAGGCGCCCATGGGCGGCAGCCGCCCCTCGGGCGGGGTCCGGCGCGGCGGCTCGTCCGCCCGCAGCGGAGGCAGCGCGGCGATGCGCCGCACGAGCTCGGCCGCGTCCTCCGGCCGGTCCTCGGGATCCTTGGCGAGCAGGTCCAGAACCACCCGCTCGAAGGGCTCGGGGAGCTCCGGGCGCACCGGTCGCAGCGGCCGGGGCGGGGTGTCGCGGTGGCCGACGAGCACGGCCCAGGCGTCGTCCATGTCGAACGGCGGGGCGCCGGTGGCGATCTCGTACAGCACACAGCCCAGCGAGTACAGGTCGCTGCGGTGGTCGACGTTCTGGGCGCCGATCTGCTCGGGCGACATGTAGTGCGGGGTGCCCATGGCGATTCCCGTGCCGGTGAGCCGGGCGGAGAAACCGATGTCATGGGCGAGGCGCGCGATGCCGAAGTCGCATATCTTCACCGTGCCGTCGGCGACACGCACGATGTTGGCGGGCTTGAGGTCGCGGTGCACGATGCCCTGCCGGTGGGTGTAGGCCAGGGCGGCGGCGACCTGCTCGGCGATCTCGATGACCTCGGCGACGGGCAGCGGATGCTGCCTGTTGTCCTCCAGCAGCTGACTGAGGTTGCGCCCCTCGAGCAACTCCATCACCAGATACAGCACGCCCTCCGACTCGCCGAAGTCGTGCACCACGGTGATGCCGCGGTGCTGCAGCGAGGCCGCGACCCGCGCCTCGCGCCGGAACCGCTCGCGCAGCACCCGCAGATACGACTGCTCGTGCTGACGCCCCATGGGCTTGAGGCACTTGACGGCCACGTGCCGGCCCAGCGATTCGTCGCGGGCACGCCACACCTCGCCCATCCCGCCCCGCCCGATCAGGTCGAGCAGCTGGTACCGGCCCTGGATCAGCCTGGTGTCCGCCATGCTGTGCCGCCGCCCCCGTCGATTCGCTGTGCCTCCCCCGGCCCCTCAAGTATGGCGGCCCGTCGAAGCCGCCAGTAGGCCGACGGAGGCGGCGCGCGACGGCCGGCGGGCCTCCGGGCCGGGTGTGACGGGCGGGCGCCGCGGGGGCTTCCGCTGAAGATCGTGGATTCATGGCGTGGAACAGCAGGGCAGGCCCTACGGCGGAGAGGTCCCGTCCGCCACCGCCCGTGCCCACCGGTAGTCCGCTTTGCCGCTCGGTGAGCGTTCGATGTGCTGTGTCAGTACGACGCTGCGCGGCACTTTGTAGCCCGCCAGCCGCTCCCGGCAGTGTGCCTGCAGGGCGGGGAGGGTCGGCGGTTCCGCTCCCTCGCGGGGTTGGACGACGGCTGCCACGCGGTGGCCCCAGCGGGGGTCGGGGACGCCGGTGACCACGGCGTCGTACACCGCCGGGTGGGCCTTGAGGGTCTGCTCGACCTCCTCGGGGAAGACCTTCTCGCCGCCGGTGTTGATGCACTGCGAGCCGCGGCCGAGGACGGTGACCACGCCGTCGGCGTCGACCGTGGCCAGGTCGCCGAGCAGTACCCAGCGTTCGCCGTGCGCGGTGAAGAAGGTGGCGGCGGTCCGTTCGGGGTCGTTGTGGTAGCCGAGGGGCACATGGCCGTGCTGGGCGACGCGGCCCAACTCGCCGGGGGCGGTGGGCCGGTGGGTGACGGGGTCGACCACGGCCGTACGGGCGTTGACCCGCATCCGCAGTCCGGGGCCGGGGCCCTTCTCCTCGAGGGCCGTGCCGTTGAAGCCGGACTCGGAGGAGCCGAAGTTGTTGATCAGCCGTACTCCCGGCAGCAGGGCGGCGAACTGGGCACGCACCGTCTCCGACAGCACGGCCCCCGAGCTGCTGACGCTGCGCAGCGACGAGCAGTCGGTGCCCCGTAGCGGCCCGGCCAGCAGGTCGACCAGGGGTCGCAGCATGGCGTCGCCGACCAGTGACAGGCCGGTGACCCGCTCGCGGGCGAGGGTGCGCAGCGTCTCCTCGGGGGCGAACTTGGTGTGCAGGACGACCTTCTGGCCCTGGTGGAGGGCGATGAGGGCGGTGAGGGTGGCCGTGCCGTGCATCAGGGGCGCGGCGGGGAAGAGGACGAGGCCTTCGCGGCCCGCCGCCGCGCGCTCCGCGAGCTCGCCGGGCCGGGTGACCGGTTCGCCGGTGGGTGCGCCGCCGCCGAGGCCGGAGAAGAAGAGGTCCTCCTGCCGCCACACCACGCCCTTGGGCATGCCGGTGGTGCCGCCGGTGTAGATGACGAAGCGGTCGTCGCCGGAGCGGGGGGCGAAGTCGCGTACGGACGAGCCCGCGTTCTCGGCCTCGGTGAAGGGGACCGGGGCGAACGGGACCGGGGTGGCGCGCGGGGCCGTCGCGCCGTCGGGTGCGGGGCCCACGCGCACCAGGTGGCGCAGGCGCCGCGTCGAGGGCAGGGCGGCCGCCACGCGTTCGGTGAAGGCGCCGTCGAAGACGAGGGCCGCCAGGTCGGCGTCGCGGTAGAGGTAGGCCAGCTCGTCGGCGACGTAGCGGTAGTTGACGTTGACCGGCACCGCCCGGATCTTCAGGCAGGCCAGGAGGGTCTGGAGGTATTCCACGCCGTTGAGGAGGTGGAGTCCGACGTGTTCGCCGGGCCGGATCCCGCTGTCCAGCAGGTGGTGGGCGAGCCGGCAGGCGGCGGTGTCGAGCCCGGCGTACGTCAGGCGGCGTTCGGTGCCGTCGCCCGGGTGGTCGAGGTGGACGAGCGCCTCCCGGCCGGGTACCGCGTCGGCGATCGACTCGAAGAGATCGGCGAGGTTGTAGTCCACGGCCGTCATTAGAGCGCCGCGGCGGGGGAGGGGGAAGGGCCCGGACCAATGAATCTGACGATCTGTCAGAAAACTCTTGAACCCGCTCCCCGCCTCCTGCACGCTGGTGGCGGTCTTCACGACGGGAGGGCTTCCATGGGCGGAATCCCGGACGGCACCGAACACCTCACGCTCGAGCGCGTCGGCGCGACGCTCGTCCTCACCCTGAACCGGCCCGAGGCGCGCAACGCGCTCTCCCTGCCGATGCTGGCCGCGCTCCACGACGGCTGGCTGCTGGCCGACGCCGACGACGGCATCCGCTCGGTGGTGCTCACCGGCGCCGGCGGAGCCTTCTGCTCCGGAATGGACCTCAAGGCCCTCGCGGGCCGGCCGGCCACCGGCCCGGACGACCCCGTCCGCGAGCGCTTCCGGGCCGACCCCGACCTGCACTGGAAGGCCATGCTCCGCCACCACCGGCCGCGCAAGCCCGTCATCGCCGCCGTCGAGGGCCCGTGCGTGGCGGGCGGCACCGAGATCCTCCAGGGCACCGACATCCGCATCGCCGGCAGCGGCGCCACCTTCGGCCTCTACGAGGTGCGCCGCGGCCTGTTCCCCCTCGGCGGCTCCACGGTCCGCCTGCCCCGCCAGATCCCCCGCACCCACGCCCTGGAGATGCTGCTCACCGGGCGCCCCTACACCGCCGCCGAGGCCCACCGCATCGGGCTCGTCGGGCACGTCGTCCCGGACGGCACGGCGCTCGAGCGGGCCCTGGAGACCGCCGAACTCGTCAACGCCAACGCCCCGCTGGCCGTCGAGGCCGTCAAGGCCTGCGTCCTCGACACCGAAGGACTGCCCGAGACGGAGGCCCTCGCCCTCGAACTCGAGCGCGGCCACGCCGTCCTCGGCACCGCCGACGCCAAGGAGGGCGCCCTCGCCTTCGCCGAGAAGCGCCCGCCCGTCTACCGGCGCGCCTGAGGGAGGAGACAGACGGTGCCGGAGAACCTCACCGCCCCGCTCGTCGTCGAGTTCCCCTTCACCCGCTCCCTCGGCCCCGTGCAGAGCGCCTTCCTCACCGGGCTGCGCGAGCGCGTCGTCCTGGGCGTACGCGCCCGGGACGGGCGGGTGCTCGTGCCGCCCGCCGAGTACGACCCCGTCACCGCCGACGAGATCCGCGACCTCGTCGAGGTCGCCGCCACCGGAACGGTCACCACCTGGGCCTGGAACCCCGCCCCCGCCCGCACCAGCCCCTGCCCCGCCCCTTCGCCTGGGTGCTGGTCCGGCTCGACGGCGCCGACACCGCCCTGCTGCACGCGCTCGACGCGCCCCACGCCGGCGCCGTGCGCACCGGCATGCGGGTGCGCGTCCGCTGGGCCGACCGCCGCGAGGGGGCGATCACCGACATCGCCTGCTTCGAGCCGTACGACGGCCCGGTCACCCACGAGGCCGTCCCGCACGACGGCTCCTTCCCCGACCCCGTCACGTCCCTGGCCGCGCCCGCCCGCCTCGAGTACACCTACACCGCCGGCCGCGCCCAGACCCGCTACCTCGACGGGCTCGCCCGCCGAGAGGTCCTCGGCGAGCGCTGCCCCTCCTGCCGCAAGGTGTACGTACCGCCCCGCGGCGCCTGCCCCACCTGCGGCGTCGCCACCACCGAGCCCGCCGCCCCAGGGCCCCGCGGCACTGTCACCACCTTCTGCGTCGTCAACATCAAGGCCAAGGGGCTCGACATCGACGTGCCCTACGTCTACGCCCACATCGCCCTCGACGGCGCCGACCTCGCCCTCCATGCGCGCATCGGCGGCATCCCCTACGACCAGGTGCGCATGGGCATGCGGGTCGAGCCCGTCTGGACCGGCGACGGCCGCCACCCCGACCACTACCGCCCCACCGGCGAGCCGGACGCCGACTACGACACCTACCGGAGGCTGCTGTGACGCCGCCCCGCGACGTCGCCGTCGTCGCCTACGCGCGCACCGACCACCAGGGCCCCGCCGAGGGACTGTCCGAGGCCGAGACGCTGCTGCCCGTCCTGCACGAGGTCCTCGACCGGGCCGGGCTGGCCCCCGGGGAGGCGGACTTCACCTGCTCCGGCTCGAGCGACTACCTCGCCGGACGCCCCTTCTCCTTCACCCTCACCCTCGACGCCGTCGGCGCCTGGCCGCCCATCGCGGAGTCCCACGTCGAGATGGACGGGGCCTGGGCGCTCTACGAGGCCTGGGTGAAGATCCTCACCGGCCGTGCCGATACCGCCCTCGTCTACGCCCACGGAAAACCCTCCGCCGGCGACCCGAGGGACGTCCTCACCCGCACGCTCGACCCGTACTACCTCGCCCCCCTGTGGCCCGAGCCGGCCTCCCTGGCCGCCCTCCAGGCCCGGGCGCTCGCCGACGCCGGCCACACCGCCGGCCCCGACCCCGCGGCGGACCCCCTCGCCGGCCCGCCGGCCGTCGCCGACGGCGCCGCGGCCGTCGTCCTCGCCGCCGGCGACGCCGCCCGCCGCATGTGCGGCCGGCCCGCCTGGATCCGCGGCGCCGACCACCGCGTCGAACCGCACGCCCTCGGCCTGCGCGACCTCACCGACTCGCCCTCCACCCGCCTGGCCGCCGAACGCGCCGGAGCCTTCCGCGCACCCGTCGACACCGCCGAACTCCACGTCCCCTTCGCCGCCCAGGACGTCGTCCTGCGCCGCGCGCTGCGCCTGGACGACACCGTCACGGTCAACCCCTCCGGCGCCGCCGCCGGCCCCCTCATGGTCGCCGGCCTCATCCGCCTCGGCGAGGCGGCCGCCCGCATCCACCGCGGCGCCTCCGACCGGGCCCTGGCCCACGCCACGTCCGGTCCCTGCCTGCAGCACAACCTCGTCGCCGTGCTGGAGGGGGACGCATGAGCCGGGAACCCGTCGCCGTCACCGGCATCGGCCAGACCCACCACGCCGCCGCCCGCCGCGACGTCTCCCTCGCCGGACTCGTCCGCGAGGCCGCCCTGCGGGCGCTCGAGGACGCCGAGCTGACCTGGGCGGACGTCGAGGCCGTCGTCATCGGCAAGGCCCCCGACTTCTTCGAGGGCGTCATGACGCCCGAGCTCTACCTCGCCGATGCCCTCGGCACCGCCGGCAAGCCCCTGACGCGGGTGCACACCGCCGGCTCGGTCGGCGGCTCCACGGCCCTCGTCGCCGCCGACCTCGTCGCGGCCCGCGTCCACCGGACCGTCCTGGCCGTGGCCTTCGAGAAACAGTCCGAGTCCAACGCCATGTGGGGCCTGTCCCTGCCCGTCCCCTTCCAGCAGCCCCTGCTGGCCGGCGCCGGCGGCTTCTTCGCCCCGCACGTACGGGCCTACATCCGCCGCACCGGCGCACCCGGCACCACCGGCACCCTCGTCGCGTACAAGGACCGCCGCAACGCCCTGAAGAACCCCTACGCCCACCTGCACGAGCACGACATCACCCTGGAGACGGTGCGCTCGTCGCCCATGCTGTGGGACCCCGTCCGTTACTCCGAGACGTGCCCCTCCTCCGACGGCGCCTGCGCCATGGTCCTCACCGACCGCGCGGGCGCCGCCCGCGCCCCCGCCCCGCCCGCCTGGCTGCACGGCGGCGCCATGCGCAGCGAGCCGACGCTCTTCGCCGGCAAGGACTTCGTCTCGCCCCGGGCCGGCCGCGACTGCGCCGCCGACGTCTACCGCCAGGCGGGCGTCACCGACCCGCGCCGCGAGATCGACGTGGCGGAGCTGTACGTGCCCTTCAGCTGGTACGAGCCGATGTGGCTGGAGAACCTCGGCTTCGCCGCCGAGGGGGAGGGCTGGAAGCTCACCGAGGCCGGCGCCACCGAGCTCGACGGCGCGCTGCCCGTCAACCCCTCCGGCGGCGTGCTGTCCACCAACCCCATCGGCGCCTCCGGCATGCTGCGCTTCGCCGAGGCGGCGCTGCAGGTGCGGGGCCGGGCCGGCGAGCACCAGGTCCCGGACGCCCGCCGGGCGCTCGGCCACGCCTACGGCGGCGGCGCGCAGTTCTTCTCGATGTGGCTCGTGGCCGCCTCGCCGCCCGTCACCTGAGGCGCGTACGGGGCCTGTCCGGCGCCGCCGTCCCTCGCTAGTGTGGGCGGCGACGACGAGCCGGGAGGAGTGCGGACGTGGCGGACAGCACGACTGAACAACTGGCGGGCGACGTGAAGCCGGATCTCGACCTCGCCGGTGCCACCTGGCAGCCGAGCGGCGGCAGCCGGCGCGGCAACGTCCAGATCGCCTTCGTCGAGGGCTACATCGCCCTGCGGGACCGGCGCGACCCGGACGTCCCGGCCGTGATCTTCTCGCCGGCCGAGTGGCGGGCGTTCATGCTCAGCGCCCGGGACGGGGAATTCGACCTCACCTAGCCCCCCGGCCGGGCCGGGACGCCCGCCCGGGACCACGGCACGCCCCGGCTTCCCCGGCGGCACGGCGCGTGGGCGGGCACGTACGATGTGGGCATGTCCTTCCTCCGCCGCCGCAGCGCCGCCAACCCCGCCGGGCCGGACTTCGACGTCCTCGCCATGGATCCCGGGGACTGGCCCGGTGACCTCGGGGCCGGGCTGCTGCCCGCGCCCGACGGAAGTTGCCAGGGGGTCTTCCTCCGCTACGACCTGTTCGGCGGCCGCGGCCCCGCGATGATCATCGGCAACCTGCCCGAGGGCTCCCCGGCACGGGAGCTGGGCGAGGGCCAGGTGCCCTTCGAGGTCGCGCAGCTGCTCCTGGCGCTCGGCAACGACGAGCCGGTCGAGGTGCTGGAGAGCGAGGACGTGCCGGTCATGCACGAGGACAACCTCCTCATCGTGCGTCGGCTGAAGTGCTCGGAGAGCCGGATCTCCTGCACCCAGTTCGACCGCAGCGACGGCGTGCTCGTCACCATCGCCAGCTGGGACCGTCCGATCACCGACGACCTCTACCAGCTGCTCAAGCCGCTGCCCGCGGAGATGTTCCAGGCCGGCTAGGCCCGCTTTCCGCCCGGACCGCAAGGAGCCCGGCACGCCGACGGCGTGCCGGGCTCCTTCATGCTCGGCGACCTACCAGCCCGAGCGCCGGATCCGGACGTCGGAGGCCTTCACGAAGGCCACCCGGTGCCCGAACTGGATCTCGTAGTAGACGTCCTTGCCCCGGATGATCTTGTGCCCGGCGGGCTCGTACGTGGTCGCCCACAGATACTCGCTCGGGGACGTCGCCCCCAGGACGTACGCCTGCCCGGCGGCCAGCCTGTACGGCAGCGGGGTCACCGCCTGGACCGGGACGCCCTCCGGATAGGCCTCCTTCTCCGGGAAGGCGCGGCCGTACACCGGGATCTCCTTCAGGCCCTCCCTCGGCGTGATCACCCGGCCGTGCGCGCCGAGCGCCGTCGGATCCCACCAGGGGTCGCGGAACCACGCCTTCTGGCCGAGGTACCAGACCGCCGTCCACCCGGCGATGCGGTCGGCCACCGCGAACTGCTGTCCGGTGGAGGCGCGGGCACCCGTGTCGTTGACCCCCGGCGTCGAGGGGCTGCCGTCCGGGTGCAGGCCGATGTCCTGGACCAGCGGGGCGTCGTCGCGGGGGGCGGTGTACAGCCGCACCGCCCCGGAGCCGTGCGGGGTGCACGGCTCGCCGGGCTTGGCGCAGCCGGTGTAGACCGGCTTGCGGTCGGCGTAGACGGGGGCGATGGTGACCATCCCGCTGAACGGGCTCCCCGTAGCGGTGAAGGGCGCGCCCATCAGCTCGAAGTAGTGCGCCCAGTCCCAGTACGGGCCGGGGTCGGTGTGCATCCCCGGGATCGTCCCCGTGGTGGTGCCCGGGACGTTGTCGTGGCCGATGATGTGCTGCCGGTCGAGCGGGATGTTCAGTTTCCGCGCCAGGTGCCGCACCAGCCGGGCGGACGCGCGGTACATCGCCTCGGTGTACCAGGCGTCGGGCTGGGCCAGGAAGCCCTCGTGCTCGATGCCGACCGACTTGGCGTTCACGTACCAGTTGCCCGCGTGCCAGGCCACGTCCTTGGTCGGCACGTGCTGGGCGATGTGGCCGTCCGCGGAGCGGATGGTGTAGTTCCAGGAGACGTACGCCGGATCCTTGATCAGCTTGAGGGTCGTCTCCCAGGTTCCCTCGGTGTCATGGACGACGATGAAGTCGACCTTCTGGGAGGCGGGCCGGTCGGCGATGTCGTGGTTGCCGTAGTCCTTGCCCTCGAGCTTCTCGTACGGCGCCGGGACCGACTCGCAGGCCACCGTGGGCGGGCACTCGACGCCCGTGGTCGCGAGGGTGGGCAGCCCCAGCCGTCCCGCCTGGCCCGTGCGGGGGGCGAGGCCCGGGGCGGCGGGCAGGGTGACCTGCTGGCCGCCGTCGGTCCTGCGCCGCTCACCGCGCCGCAGCACGTCGTAGACGTCGCCCGCGAAGACGGCCGCCGTCGCGGTGTCGGTGGCGCCCGAGTAGGCGGCGACGGCTCCGTACCAGTCGGCGGGGTCCTTGCTCAGGGGCAGCCCCAGCCGCTTCTGCTCGGCGGCCAGCAGGGCGGCGCCGCCCCGCACGTTGGCGGCGGCGTCGCGGCGCAGCGAGGCGGCGGGCAGGCCCGTGAGCTCGGCGGCGCGGGCCAGGTGCGCAGCCGGGGCGGCAGAGCGGAGGGTGCGGGGGCGGCCGGGCGGGCGGCGGCGCGGGGGCGGGCGAGGTCGCCGCGGGCGTCCTCGCCGGGCTCGCTGTGGTGCCCGGCGGCGGCCAGGGCCGTGGCAGCGTCGGTCAGGTGCATCGGGCCGTAGCCGCCCGTGACGCTCGGGGTGCCGGCGTGGGCGTCCCAGCGGGACTCCAGATAGGAGACGGCGAGCAGTACGTTCTCCGGTACGTGGTACGCGGCCGCGGCGGCGGCGAACTCCCGCTGCAGGGCGCCGGATGCGGCCTGCTCGGCCGTGGCGGCCGGCCCGGCCGTGATCAGCGGCAGCAGCAGGGCGGCCGCGGCGGCCGGGACCGCGGCGCGCGACAGGCGGCGTCTTCTGCGGGCGTCTCTCCCCTCGTGTGCTTCTTCCGGCGGTGCGTTCCGTGATGGCGCTGGGGCGGATCCTCGCAATGCGGCCTCCTCGGGACGGGCAGTGCCGTGCGTCGTGGTGGTGCGCGGTCAAGCTGGTGACCGAACCTACCAAGAGGCCCCGGCCAAGCAGACGATCCGTCAATAAGACCGGTGGTGGCGGTTATCGGACCGGGCGGTGCCGCTACGCACGTCGACGCCCGCGCCGGGGAATTCCCGGCGCGGGCGTCGAGGCGCACCCGCGGATCACTCCTCCGGATGGGCGAGGAGCGACACGCCGTAAGTCGGCGGCACGGCGTGTCGGTGGTACGGCTCAGCGGGTGCCGACGGCGGCCCGGACCGCGCGACGAGCCATCGCGCAGTCGTCGTGCAGGCGGCGCAGCAGCAGTCGCTGCTCCTCTCCGGACTCCCCGGCCGCACCGGGTGCGGCGGGTTCGTGCATGGCGCGCTGCACGGCCGTCTCGTATGTCCTGATCTCCTGGGTGAGGACCAGCATCAGATTGACCAGGAAGGCGTCCCGGGACGTGGGCCCCGCGGCCTGGGCGTGCTGGCTGATCTGACGGCGGGCCACCGGGGCGTCCCCGAGGACCGCCCACAGCGTCGCCAGGTCGTACCCCGGGAGGTACCAGCCGGCGTGGTCCCAGTCGACCAGCACCGGCCCGGCGGGCGAGAGCAGGATGTTCGACAGCAGCGCGTCGCCGTGGCAGAACTGCCCCTGCACATGGGCCAGCCCGTGCAACAGCTTCTGCAGATCGCCCAGATCGCGGTCGGTGAGCAGGCCGAGCTCGTGATAGCGGGCGATGCGCTTGCCGTAGTCCAGCGGCATGTCGAACATCCCGGCGGGCGGTCGCCAGAGGTTGACCCGGCAGATCGCGCCGAGCGCCGCCCGGACGTCCGCGCGGGGGAGCGTGTCGACCGGATGCCGCTGGAGGGCGGCGGGACGGCCGGGCATGCGCTCGAGGACGAGCGTGCAGTTGTCGGGGTCGGCGGCGATCAGCCGGGGCACCCGCACCGGGGGGCGATGCCGGACAAACGCCCGATATGTGGCTATTTCATGACGGAACCGTTCGGCCCAGGCCGGTGAGTGGTCCAGTAAACACTTGGCCACCGCGGTGCTGCGCCCTGTCGTGCCGACCAGGAGGACGGAGCGTCCTCCCCGCCGGAGCACCTGGACGGGGTTGAACTCCGGGCAGATCCGGTGGACCGACGAGATCACCGTGCGCAGCTGGGCGCCCTGGGGGCCGGACAAGTCGATTCTCCCGCTCAGCGGTTGGGCACCGGCTCCCGGAGCCCTCCGTGCCCGTCCGCCCCCGAACGCGGCCCCCACGGCATGGGAGGGGTCCAGGTACGGCCCGCCGCCGCTCTGCTGGCTACGGAGCGGCCGGTGCGGAGCGGACACGGAGGTCGATGCTGCATACATGGGCTGAACAGATCCCTTCGTGTCGGCTGATGACCGCGCTCCCCCGACCGCCGGAACCTCCCGCACCCTGGGGAATGCGATCGGGCTCCGGATGGTCGGGGTTGCGCGTTCCTACATCACACCCGGCCGCGGGTGGCACACCATCTGGCGCACCCTGGCGAACCCTGGCGAATACTCGCTTGGCCCATGACGGCCCGAGTACCTTCAAGTCAGCCGAGGAACCTGGGGGCTTGACGTGACGAGGGAACCCAACACCCGCCTTGCGGACCTGTTCGGCCTGGCCGGCTGGTCCAAGGGGGAGCTCGCGAGACTTGTGAACCGGCAGGCGGCGGTCATGGGCCATCCGCAGCTGGCGACCGACACCTCGCGGGTGAGGCGCTGGATCGACATGGGGGAGTCCCCGCGCGATCCCGTGCCCCGGGTGCTGGCCGCCCTCTTCACCGAGCGACTCGGCCGTGTCGTGACCATCGAGGACCTCGGGTTCGGTCGGCGCGGGCGGGCAGGCAAGGGGCAGTCCCCGGACGGGCTGCCGTGGCCGCCCGAGCGGACCGCCGCGGTCCTCACCGAATTCACGGGAATGGACCTCATGCTCAACCGACGCGGCTTGGTGGGCGCGGGCGCCGCGCTCGCCGCAGGCTCAGCAATCAGCGGCGCGATGCACGACTGGCTGCACTCCGATCCGGTCCTCGCCTCCGACGCCCCTCACTTCGACGACCCGCTGCGCGCCAGGGCGACGCACGCCGACCCCGCCGGCTACGACCGCTACGAGGCGGCCCCCGTCGGCTCCCTGGAGATCGACGCCCTGGAGCACTCGGTCGAGGTCTTCCGCCTCTGGGACGCCTCCCGGGGCGGCGGCCTGCAGCGCAAGGCGGTCGTGGGCCAGCTCAACGAGGTGGGCGGGATGCTCTCCTACCACCACCCCGAGCATCTCCAGCGCAGGCTGTGGGGGGTCGCCGCCAACCTGGCGGTGCTCGCGGGCTGGATGTCCCACGACGTGGGACTGGAGCCCACCGCGCAGAAGTACTTCGTCATCGCCGCGCATGCGGCCCGCGAGGGCGGTGACCGGCCCCGGGCGGGGGAGGCGCTCTCCCGCGCCGCCCGCCAGATGGTCCACCTCGGCCGCCCCGACGACGCCCTGGACCTGATGAAGCTCGCCAAGTCCGGCGGCGGCGACGACACCCTGCCGCGCACCCGGGCCATGCTCTGCACCATCGAGGCCTGGGCGCAGGCGTCCATGGGCCGGGGCCAGGCCATGCGGCGCACGCTGGGCGAGGCGGAGGAGCTGTTCGTCTCGGACCGGAGCGACGTGCCCCCGCCGAGCTGGATGCAAATGTTCGACGAGGCGGACCTGCACGGCATGCAGGCGCTGGCCTACCGCACGCTCGCGGACCACGACCCGGCCGCGGCACCCATCGCCCAGCGGCACGCCAAGCGGGCGATGGAGCTGCGGGGGGACCAGCACAAGCGGTCCATGCTCTTCGACTACATCTCCATGGCGTCCGCGTGCTTCATCGGCAACGACCCCGAGCAGGCGGACACCTTCGCCCGCATGGCGCTCAACTCGATCGGCGAGATGTCCTCGCACCGCACCTGGGACCGGCTGCGCGAGATGTACCGGCTCACGGGGAAGTACGCGGACTACGCCAAGATCGAGCATCTGCGGGAGGACATCCAGCGGGCGCTGCCCAAGGGGCCTCCCAAGCCCGGCGCCAGGTCCGGCGTCAAGGCCGTGTGAGCGGCCGCCGGTCCCGGCGGGAAGAGGCGGGAGGCCCTCACGAGGCGGGAAGCCCTAGGAGCCGATGCGCGCGATCAGCACGCACGCGTCGTCCTCGCGCTCCGTGCCGCCGAACTCCTCCAGCACGGCCCGTAGGCACTCCTGGGCGCTGCCCGCCGCTGCGAAGCGCGGCGCGAGCCCGAGCAGGCGGGCGTCGGACGGCAGGGCCGCCAGCCCCTCGGTGTGCAGGACGAGCACGTCACCGGGGAGCAGGGTCTGTGCGTCCTGCTCGTAGGCGGCGTCGGAGACCGCTCCGAGGAGCACGCCCCGGGGCGGCCGGAGGGCCTGCCCCGTGCCGTCGCGGAAGAGCAGCGGGGCGGGGTGGCCGGCCTGGGCCCACAGCAGGGTGTGGGTGCCGGGGTCGTAGCGGCAGCACACCGCGCTGCCGAGCGCCGGCTGGGCCGAGGCGTCGAGCAGGTGGTTGAGCCAGCCCATCAGGGGCCCGGGCTCGGAGCCGGAGACGGCCATGCCGCGGACGGCGCCGAGCAGCATGGCCATGGTGGAGGTCGCGGTCACGCCGTGGCCGGTGAGGCCCCCGACGGTCAGCAGCGTCTGCCCGCCGGGCAGCTCCATGGCGTCGAACCAGTCGCCGCCGATCAGGGTGCTCGTCGCCGAGGGGAGGTAGTGGCCGGCGAGGTCGAGGGCGGCGCCGTCGTGCGGGGCGCCGGACGTGCCCGCAGTGTGCTGCGGGAAGCGCAGCGAGCCGCGCCACGGCGGCAGCACGGCCTCCTGCAGCTCGACCGCGAGCCGGTGCTCGGTCCGCGCGATGTGCTGCTGGAGGCCGGCGGACTCATGGGTCTCCCGCACCTCCCGACGGCACCGCCGCAGCTCGCTGACGTCCCGCAGCACGGCCCACATGGAGGCCGTGCAGCCGTCGGCGTCGAGCACGGGCTCGCCCATCATGTGCACGGTGCGCAGCTCTCCGTCGCCGCGCACGATGCGGAACTCGCCGTCGACGGGCTTTCCGTCCACCAGACAGTCGGTGACCATCGCGGTCAGTACGGGGGTGTCCTCCTCCGGCAGCCAGGAGGGGAGCTCGTCGAGGGTGAGCGCGCCGTCCTCGGGACGGCGGCCGAAGAGCTCGAAGAGCTCCTCGGACCAGGAGACCTCGTCGGTGAGGAAGTTCCACTCGGCGCTGCCGACCCGGGCGGCGCCGGGAGCCTCGGCGCGGGCGGCGGGCTCCGCCGCGCCGGGCCGCTCGGCGGTCAGGGTGGCGGTCGGGGCGGCGCCCCGCGCCAGGGCCGCGGCGTCGTCGGCGGGCAGTCCCGCGCGGAGCTGGCCCAGGTGCTCGCCGAGGGTGTCGGCGTGCTGGGCGGCCAGCTCGACCAGGGCGCGCTGCCAGCGCAGCCGGGGGTCGCCGGAGCGCTCGGCGTCCGCCGCCGTCTCGCGGCGGACCGCGTCGAGGCCGCCTCTGAGCCGCCGCGTCTGCGTGATGAGGGCGTCGACCGCACCGGGCTCGGCTGCCTCTGCGGCGGGTCGGTCCGCTGACTGCGGTGACGGCATCACGTACTCCGATACAAGCGGGGCGCGGCCCGGCTCGCGGTCCACGGACCCGGCCGGGCTGGGTGAGTGCTGTGACGACTCTTGCACAGTCGGCGACGGGCCGTCAGCGCTTTGGCAATACCCGATACGGTGGTGCTGGCGGCATATGCCCATGGCTTCTGTGCGACATATCCGACACCGCTCCGCGGAATGCGTTGTTCCAGGTAGGCTGCGGGCGCTCGGGCCCACCCGGGTTCCCACAGTTCACCAGGCATAGCGCCGGTGGACACCGGCAAGAATGGCGGACGACGGAAATCCCGTTGCCAGCCGACTCCCCGCACCGGATGCTGACCCCATGTTCGATCCAGACATAGCGCCCAGCGGCACCCTGCTCGGCCTCCTGCAGCGAGGCCGCGGCGACGGGACCCTGCATGCCCTCGCGGCGCCGCGCACCGAGGCGCTCGCGGCGCTGAACCACTGCGTGCTCCGCGACCCCCGGCGCGACTGGCAGCTCGAGAACCGCTCGCTCTACTACGCGCGCCTGTACGTGGACCTCGACGGCGGGCTCGGGGAGATCGAACAGCACCTCTTCCACCCGGACGACCTGCTCGAGACCGGCGAGGAGCGCACCGGCCTGGCCCTCGCCGTCCTCGGCCACCTCGCCTCCTACGGGCGCGAGGACGCCCTCGCGCTGCTGCGCCGCTACGCCGCCCGCGGCGGCAACTGGTCCTGGGCCCTGGACGAGCTCGCCCTGCGCGACGACGACGCCGGTCTCCTCGCCCTCGGCGAGGCGGTCCTCGCGCGGTTCCCGCACACCCCCGAGGGCGAGTCCGCGCTCGCCGCCGCGGTGCGCGACGCCTTCGAGCCCCGGCCCTGGAGGCTGTGGGAGGACGACCCGCACGCCCCCGCCCTCGGCGCCCGCGTGCGCGCCGCACGGGAGCAGGGCTCCTTCGACCGCTGGCAGCGCCAGCTGCGCCCCTCCGGGCCCCGGCCCGGCTGGAGCGTGCGCGAGGTCCTCGACTGGGCCCAGCAGGGCCTCGACCAGCACCCCACCCAGCACCGCCATGTCCCCGCCACCCGCTGCCTGACCGCCGTGGCCGGCCCCGAGGACCGCGGGGAGATCATCGAGGCCGCCGCCTTCGGCCAGGAGGCGGCGCGCGCCACCGCGCTGCGCTACCTCGCCGAGCACCACGACCCGCAGGCCCTCGACCTGATCGAGACGGCCGCCGGCGACCCCGCCGAGCTCGTCGCGGACGCCGCCGTCACCGCCTTCGAGCGCATGCGCAGCACGGCCGCCCTCGAGCGCGCCCGTGCCTGGCTGACGCGTACCGACGCCCTGGGCGCCGCGGCCGCCGCCATGCTGGCCTGCCGCGGCGGGGAGTACGACTCCCCGCTCGTGCTGGCCGCCCTGCGCGAGGCCGTGCGGGTCTCGGGCTGCGACGCGCCCGTCCTGTGGGACCTCGTCGACGGCGCCGGGCGGATGGCGATCACCTGCGCCGCCCCGGTACTGCGCCACGTCTACCGCGAGACGTCCTCCTCCCACCTGCGCGGCCGTGCCGCCCGGGCCCTCGCCGCGACGGACCCCTCGTTCGCCACGGGATTCGCCGTCGAGTGCCTGTGGGACTGCGAGGAGTCCACCCGGGAGCTCGCCGCCCACCACGCGACGACCGCCGACGCGCGCGTCGTGGAGCAGCTGCGCCGGCTGGCCGCCGACCCGGCCGAGGAGGCCGAGGTGCAGACGGCCGTCCGCAGCCGCTTCGAACCGGACGCGCCGGCGGTGTGAGCCACGACGGATGATCTTTAGGATGTCGGGGCCCCGCCCCGACGTCCTAGGAGTGCCGTGCCCGGCCGCCGCCCGTCCGCACCTGTCATATCCACCCTCTCCGCCGTGTCCGCCCCGGCGTCCCGCAGGGCGCTGCTCGCGGCCGCCGTGGCGCTGGCCCTGCGGCCCGCGGCCGCCGTCGCGGCCCCGGCCGCCCCGCCCGGCGCGGTCCGCGTCACCGAGGGGCAGGTCGCCGAGGCTGCTCCGGGCCTCCCGATCCTCTACCCCAGCGTGACCAGCTGCCTGACGATCACCCTCCGCCTGTGCGGCGGTGCCAAGGTCGGCGCGCACGCCAGCCTCTTCCAGGTGCCCGGCGAGCTGCGGTCGGACCGGATCCTGGCCGCCGCCCGGCGCGTGGCAGGCTCCCGCCGGATCACCGCCGTCGAGGTCAGGGGAGCCGTCGGCGCCTGGCACCCGGGCTACTTCACCAAGGCCATCGAGGCCTACGGGGAGGGCGAGGCCGTGCCGTACCCCACGCACCCCGACCCCGACGGGCTGGCGCGTGCCGTGGCCTCCGGCCTGGGGCTGCCCGCGCGGGTGAAGGTGACCGTTCAGGATCTCCCCGACGGCGACCAGACGGTCCGCTGACCACGCCACGGCGGACACCGCCTACGAGGCAGGGGAGTTGACCGGCCCGCTCACCCGACTCCCGCCGCCGGGCTGCCGACTTGGGGCCGGTGCGCACCGTAGCGGCGGCGGCGGCGGTCTTCTCCGGGCTGACGGTGTGACAGTGACGCTGGGCGCGGGCGCGGTCGCCCTGTCGGCCCGTTCCGCGCGGCCGGTCGTGCCCGGACTGTGCGAAGCTGTCCCGAACACCCCTATGACCAGGAGGTTTTTCATGGCAGAGGACACGGCGGGGCAGTCGTCCGACAGCGGCGAGGACGACGTGAAGCGTAAGTTCCGTGAAGCCCTGGACCGCAAGCGCGGCAAATCGGGAGACTCCGCCGCTAACGGACAGAACCGCGACGGATCCAAGGTCCATGGCACCCACGGCAAAGCGGGCGGACAGCGGTCGTTCCGCCGCAAGAGCGGCTGAACGCCGGTCCGACACGTACCCGGTGCATTCCCGGCACCGGGTACGCGCCCTGCCGACCGCCTCCGAGGGTGTGCCGATAATGGAGGCGCTTCGCGGCCCGCGGAGCACCCCGGACAACCACAGCACCAGACAACAGGGGGCGCGGATGAAGCGCGAGCAGCACCACACCGGACGACACCGAGGACGCCTGGCCCGTAGGGTCTCGGCCGTCATCTCCCTGGCCCTGGGCGCCGCCCTGCTGGCCACGCCGGCATCGGCCGTGAGCGCGCCCCCGTCGGCCCGGACCGTGACCCAGGCCGCGGCGGCCGACGCCGCGGGAGCGCGCACGGTGGGCACCGCGGACGCGGCCGCCGGCGGCTCGGAGTCGACGGTCCTGGCCTCGTCGAAGCACCGGAGCACCGACCACCGGACGCTGGCCAAGGGCAAGGACAAGGACAAGAAGAAGTCCAAGAAGAAGAAGGGCTTCCTGAAGAAGCTGGGCGTCGCCGCGCTCGTCGCGATGATCCTGGGCACCCTGCTGGTGGTCGCCCTGATCGTCCTGGCGATCTTCCTGGTCCGGCGGGCCTTCAAGCGTCGTCGGTCCTGATCCCCTGCGGCTCCGCCGTCGCGGCCGTCCCCGCCCGCCTCAGCTCGTCTTCGCCACCCAGGTCAGGGCGAGCCATGGCGTGGCGGCGGCCGCGACCGCCAGGGCCCAGCCCGTACCGGTCTCGGGGAACCCGATGAGCAGGGGGACGACGAGCCCGGCCCCGCACGCGAGCATCAGCGCGGCGGGCAGATGGACCCAGGGCTCGAATCGACGCGCGTAGCGCACGCCCGCTTCCCGGCGGTGCATCGCGATGGCGGTGACGAGCCCGGCCGCGAGGCCGGTGATCCAGATGGCCGGGAGCGCGAGGATGCGGCCGGCGAAGGAGCCGATGTCGTTGTCCGGAGCCTGACGCACCCCCAGGTCGGGGCGGTCCGGTGCGTAGAGCAGCTGGACGGTGCGGCCTTCCTCGGGGCGGCCGCTGGTGTGCACCCCCGCGAGGGTGACCCGCTGGTCGCCGGAGGCGAAGGGGATGGTGAAGGTGATCTCCGAGGCGAATTCGCCGGTGCCGTCGATCTCCCTGCCGGTGGCCCGCGGAGTGCCGACGATCCGCTCGACCAGTACCTCGTGCGTGGTGGCGCCGGCCCGTTCGGCTCTGGCGAGCCACTTGCCGTCCGCGCCGTCCGGCCCCACGCCCTGGCAGAGCGCGGCGGCGCTGGTGAGCGCCACGCCGAATCCCAGCACCCAGCACAGCGCGCGCGAGGGCCTCGGCTCGGGCCACGGCTCGTGCCTCCTGCGCCAGGCCTTCCTGCGCAGCGCCGCCCGGCGGCGGGCCCGCACCAGCAGGGAGACGAGGAGCCAGCACAGCGCGCACCCCGCGGTCGCGCCGAGCAGCTCCAGTTGGTGGCGCTTGGGCGGCAGTTCCCGGAACGGGATCACACCGAGCACCATGGTCGCGTAGCCCACGAGCAGCGTGGCCCACCCCGCCAGTCGCGTCCCCATCCGCATGCCGTACGTCCCCCACCACACCTAATTGATCTTGAGGTGGACAGGGTAATAGGGCGCCGCGCCCTTCCGTCCGGTGGGCCGGGAGAGGTCAGCCCGCCTGGCTGAGGAAGCGCCCCGGCTTGCACGCCTCGCAGAGCTGGACCTCGCGGGTGTCGAACAACTCGCGGGCCTCCGCGGTCGTCAGGGTCTGCTCGTCGCCCTTGGGCACCCAGCAGCCCAGGTGGTGCAGTTCGGGAAGCGGTCCGCCCGGGCGCGGATAGACCGTCACCGCCCAGATGGCGTCCTCGAAATCCTGCCGCCACTCGCCCCGCAGGCGTTGGAGTACGACTTCGCGTACCCAATCGCGGGAGGAATGGCCGACTTCACGCGCGGCGGATTCGATGCGGGCGAGTTCTACCTCGGTGAAGAGCTGCTCCATGACGCCGGACAGTAGCAGCGGGGGACCGTGCGTGACCGGGGTTCGGGACGATCGCGCACCGGGCTGACCTGCGACTTGACCGTGTACGGGTCAACCGCGGGAGGAACGCCCGGCTGACGCCGTTCATATGAAGAGCAGCTCCGGGCCCCCCTTTCGGGACTGGCATAGGACGACGGGATATACCGACAGGTCCTCGCCCCATGCCCCGAGCACGGCGCCCGTGGCCAATTCGTTATCACCCGACCTCGTGAACACGGCGGATTTTCCCGGCCGCTCCGCCGCGCACCACCACACCGGCCGTAACCCCGCAGGGGGGTACGGCCGTTTAACCACGCGTCCCGGAACCGACAGCGGAGGGAGCCCCGATGAGCCTGCTGCGCAAGATCCGCGACACCGGGCGGGTGGCGGAGGACGCCCCGCCCCGGCCGACCGGGACTCCGCCGCGCGCCGCGCGGGACCTGGGCGGCTCGGCGCAGGTGCGGTGCGTGGACGCCGGATCGTGCAACGGCTGCGAGATCGAGATCGCGGCCGCCTTCGGACCCGTGCACGACGCCGAGCGGTACGGAGCACGGCTTGTGGCCTCGCCCCGGCACGCCGACGTGGCCCTGGTGACCGGGCCGGTGACCCGCAACATGGCCGAACCGCTGCGACGCACCGTCGCCGCCATGCCCAGGCCCCGCCTCGTCGTGGCCGTCGGCGATTGTGCCATCGACTGCGGGGAGTTCGCAGGCGGATACGGCATCGAGGGCACGGTCGCCGACGTGGTCCCCACCGACCTTCAGGTGCCCGGCTGCCCGCCGGAACCCGAGGCGATCGTGGCCGCGCTGCGGACGGTGACCGGCAGATGAGCGGCGAGGCGGGCGGCCGTCCCCCCGATACCCCCGGGCGGCCGGCGGGCCACGCGGTGAGCGCACGGTGAACGCCATCGGGGCGGCCACGGCCGCCGCTGCCGCCCTCGCCGCCGCCGGAGGAATCCTGGGGGCCGCTCTCCCCGGCCGCGCCCGCGTCCTCGCCTCCGGCGTCTGCACCGCCGCCCTCGGGGCCGCGGGCCTCGCGGCGGGCGCCGCGGCACTGCGCGGCGGACGCTGGAGCGCCACCGCGCCCGCCCTCCTCCCGCTCTCCGGGGCGCACCTGGCCGTCGACGCCCTGTCCGGGCTGTTCATGGCCGTGGCGGGCGGCGTCGTCCTCGCGGTCGCCGTCTACGGCGTCGGATACGCCGCGGGGCACGGTCCGTACGGCACCGGCTCGCGCACGGCCCAGGCCACCCTGCCGGTGTTCGCCCTCACGCTGCTGCTCGTCCCGGCCGCCGCGTCCGTCTCCACCTTCCTGCTGCTGTGGGAACTGATGGCCCTCACCTCGCTGGTGCTCGTCCTCGCCCGCCACCGCGGCGGCGGCCCGGGCGAGCGTGCCGCCGTCCGTGAAGCCGGGCTCTGGTACGGGGTGATGACCCACTTCGCCTTCGTCCTGCTGCTCGCCGGCACCGGACTGTTCGCCGCCGGCGCGGGCGGCGAGACCTTCGCCGCCCTGCGCGCGGGCGCCCACGCCCTGTCGCCCGGCACCCGCGGCCTGGTGTTCGTCCTGACCGCCCTCGCCTTCGCCACCAAGGCGGGCGCCGTCCCGCTGCACCCCTGGCTGCCCCGGGCGCACCCCGAAGCCCCCAGCGCCGTCTCGGCGTTGATGAGCGCGGCGATGGTGAACCTCGGCGTCTACGGCGTCGTACGACTGGGCTTCGACCTGCTGGGCGGCGGACCGCGCTGGTGGTGGCTGCTGGTGCTGGGCCTGGGCGCCCTGTCCGCGGTCCACGGCATCCTGCAGGCCGCCATGGCCTCGGACCTCAAGCGGCTGCTCGCCTACTCCACCTCCGAGAACCTGGGACTGGCCCTCATCGGCGTGGGCGCGGCCGGGCTGCTGTCCGACGCCGGCAGGCGGGCGCCGGCCGCGCTCGCCCTGGCGGCGGCCCTGCTGCATCTGGTCAACCACGCCGCGTTCAAGGCCCTGTTGTTCTGCGCGGCGGGCTCGGTGCTGCGCGCCACCGGGCTGCGCGACCTGGACCGGATGGGCGGGCTGCGCGCCCGGATGCCGGCCACCTGCGCGTTCTTCGCGCTCGCCGCGCTCGGCGCCGTCGCGCTGCCCCCGGGCAACGGCTTCCTCGGCGAATGGCTCCTCCTGCAGTCCCTCGTCCACGGCCTCGCCGTCCCCGGGGTGGTCACCGCCCTCGTGCTGCCGCTCGCGGTCGCCGCGATCGCGCTGTCCGCCGGGCTCGCCGCCGCCGTCTTCGTCAAGGCGCTCGGCGTGGCCTTCTTCGCCCGGCCGCGCAGCGCGCCCGCCGGGGCCGCCGTGGAGAGCCCGCCGAGCATGCTGGCCGGCATGGGCCTGCTCGCGGCCGCCTGCACCGCCCTCGCGCTCGTGCCCGGCCTGCTGGGCGACGGGCTGTCACGGGCGGTCGCCGCGGCGGGCGCGGGGGACGGGCCGCCGCTGGCCGGAGGGGCGCTCGCCGTCCGGCTGGACCGGCTCGCCGCCACCATGTCCCCGCTGTGGGTGGCCTGCGCGCTGACGGCCGCCGTGGCCGTCGTGGCCGTGGCGGCCCGGCTGCTCGCACGCCGCCGGCGCCGGGACAACGCCCGGCTGTGGGACTGCGGCGGAGGCGCCCCGACGGCCCGCATGTCCTACACCGCCACCTCGTTCGCCGAACCCCTGCAGCGGGTGTTCGACGACGTGCTGGCCCCACAGCAGGACGTCGACGTCACCCCCGTCCGCGCCTCCGCCTATCTCGTGGAGCGGGTGCGCTTTCGGCGCAGCGTCCCCGACCGCGTCGAACACCGCCTGTACCGGCCGCTGCTGAGCGCCGTCTCCCAGGCCGGCCGGGCCGCCCGCCGCCTGGCCACCGGCAGCCTCCACCTCTACCTCGGCTACGGCTTCTCCGGCCTCGTCGCCCTCCTGCTCGCCCTGGCGGCCGCGCGGTGAGCGGGCACGGCGCGGCGGGAGCGGCGGCGGTGGCCGCCCAGGTCGCGGCGGTCTGCGCCGGGGCGCCGCTGCTGACCGGGATGATGCGGCAGGTACGGGCACGGCTCGAGGGCCGGGCCGGGGCCGGCGTCGGCCAGCCGTGGCGCGACCTGCGCAAGCTGATGCGCAAGGAGGCCGTCACCCCCCAGGGCACCGGCCCGGCGTTCCGGATGGCACCGCTGCTGCTCGTCGCCACGACCGCCGTGGTCGCCGCCCTCGTGCCGCTGGCCTCCACCGCCACCCCGGCCGGCGGCAGCTCCGACCTGATCCTGGTCGTGGCGCTGCTGGCGCTGGGCACGGTGGCCCTCGCCCTGGCCGGGCTCGACACCGGCACCGCCTTCGGCGGCATGGGGGCCTCCCGCGAGATGACGGTGGCCGCCCTTGTGGAGCCGACGATCCTCCTCGCCGTCTTCGCCCTGTCGATGCCCTCCGGCTCCACCAACCTGGCCGCCATCGTCTCCGGCGGCCTCCGCGACCCCGACCGCCTCGCCTCCCCGGCCGGGCTGCTGGCCACCGCCGCCCTGGCCGTGGCCGTGCTCGCCGAGACCGGGCGGCTGCCGGTGGACAACCCCACCACCCACCTGGAACTGACCATGGTCCACGAGGCGATGGTGCTGGAGTACGCCGGTCCCGACCTGGCGCTCGTCGAACTCGGCGCCCAGATGCGGCTCGCGGTGCTGCTCGGCCTGCTGGCCTCGCTCGCCGCCCCCTGGGGCATCGCCACCACCGCCCGTCCGGCGGCCGTCGCGCTCGCCCTGCTGCTGCTCGCGGTCAAGGTCGCCGTGCTCGGCGCCGTCCTCGCGGCCGCCGAGGTGTTCTGGGCCAAGCTGAGGCTGTTCCGGGTTCCCGAACTGCTCGCCGGCTCCTTCCTGCTGGCCCTGCTCGCCGTGACCGCCTCCTACTTCCTGACGGGGGAGTGAGGCCTTCGTGGGCGACACCCTCTACACCCAGCTGCTCGACCTGGCCTGCGGGGCCTTCCTGCTGGCCGCCGTGGTGGTGCTGTGGCTGCGCCAGCTCGCCTCCATCGTGCGGGTCTTCGCCCTGCAGGGCGTGGCGCTGGCCGCCGTCGCCGCCCTGCTCGGCGCCCACGAGGGCCGCTGGGAGCTGCTCGCCGTCGCCGTCGGCATCGGCCTGCTCCGGGCGGGGCTCCTGCCCCACCTGGTGCGGCGCGCCCTGTCCGCGCCCGCCGCGCCGGCCCACCCCGGCCACCACTACGAGGAGGACGTCAGCGAGGCGCGCGAGACCCGGCCGCTGGTCAACGTCGCGGCCTCCCTGCTGAGCGCGGCCCTGCTGACCCTGCTGTCCTACGCCGTGGCCCGGCCGCTGGTCGAGCTGCACCCCACCCCCGCCACCAGGGCCCTGCCGGTGGGCCTCGCCGTCGTCCTGACCGGGTTCTTCACCCTGGTCACCCGGCGCCGCGCGCTGGCGCAGGTGGTCGGCTTCCTGTTGATGGACAACGGCATCACCGCCGTCGCCTTCCTGGCCGCCTCCGGAGTACCGCTCATCGTCGAACTCGGCGTCTCCTTCGACGTCCTGCTCGCCGTGCTGGTGCTGCGGATCCTCACCACCCGGATGCGGGCCGCCTTCGGCGGAACGGGCATCGACGACCTGCGGGAGCTGCGCGAATGGTGACGCTGTCGCTGCTGACCGGGCCGGTCGCGGTGCCGCTGGCCCTCGCGGGCGCCCGTGCGCTGGGCGGCCTCGCCGTGCGGGTCCGGCCGCGCCGGCGCGCAGGCGAGCCGGCCGCGCCCCGCCCGGTCCCGGCGCTGACGGGCGCGGGCCCCGCCCCCGGGCCGCGTCCGCCCGTGGCGCCCCGGACGCCGGTCTCCCGGACGCCGCGCTCCCGGCCGTGCGCGGCGGCGGGGCGGGGCGCCGGGGCGGAGAGGAGGCGGCGCTCCTCCTCTCCGCCCTCACCGTGCTCGGCTGCGCCGCCGGCCTGGCCGTCGCCGTCACCCGGCACGGCCCCGTCACCGCGTACGGGCGGCTGCTGCGCGCGGACGCGCTGAGCGTGTGGATGCTGCTGGCCGTCGGCGCGGTCGCCACCCTCGCGCTGGCGGCAGGTCCGCGGGGCCCGGACCACGACGCGGCCGCCGCCCGCCGCTACGACGTCCTCGTGCACGCCCTCCTCGCGACGCTGAGCCTCGCGGTGCTGGCCGCCAACCTGGGGGTGGTGTGGATCGCCATCGAGGCCACCACGATCCTCACCGCCTTCCTGGTCGGCCACCGCCGCACCCGGGCCTGCGTCGAGGCCGCCTGGAAGTACATGGTCATCTGCTCAGCCGGCATCGCCCTGGCCCTGCTGGGCACCGTGCTCCTGTACTACGCCGCCCGGCAGGCGGGAATCCCCGAGGCCCTCGCCCTGGACTGGCCCACCCTGGCCGGGCGGGCCGGCCGGCTGGACCCGGCCGTCACCCGGCTCGGCACGGGCCTGGTCGTCCTCGGCTTCGGAGCCAAGGCCGGACTCGCGCCCCTGCACGCCTGGCTGCCCGACACCTACGGGCAGGCGCCCGCCCCGGTGTCCGCGCTGATGTCCGGGGTGCTGTCCTCGGTGGCCTTCGCCGGACTGCTGCGCTACAAGGTCATCGCGGACACCGCCCTCGGCCCCGCCTGGAGCCGCGCCCTGCTGACCGGCACCGCCCTGCTCACCCTCGCGCTCGCGGCGGCGCTGCTGATCGGCCAGCGCGACTACCGCCGGATGCTGGCCTATTCGAGCATGGAGCACATGAGCCTGATCGCTCTCGGCGCCGCCGTCGGCACCCCGCTCGCCGCCTCCGCCATGCTGCTGCACATGCTGGGCCACGGCCTCGCCAAGGCCGTCGCGTTCTGCGCCGCCGGGCACCTGGAGCGGCTGCGGGCGACGACCCGGACCGGGCGGGTACGGGGGCTGCTGGCCGAGGCGCCGGTGCTGGGCGCGGCCCTCGCCCTGGCCGTGCTCGCGCTGCTGGGGCTGCCGCCGTTCGGGCTCTTCGCGGCCGAACTGGGCCTGGTCCGCGCGGGCTTCGCGGCGGGCATGGGCTGGGCCGTGGGCGGCGCGCTGGTGCTGCTGCTGACCGCGTTCGCCGCGCTGGGCACGCTCACCGCACGGATGCTGCTGGGCGCCCCGCCCGCCCCGCGCCCGCCGGCGCGGCTCGGCGTACGGGCCGCCCTGCCCCTGCTCGCCGGGCTGCTGCTGTGCGCGGCGCTGGGCGTGAGCACCGGGCCGCTGACGGGCCTGCTGGCCTCGGCCGCCGAGATCGCCGGAGGACGCTAGCCGTGGAACATCACCCCGCCCTGAGGACGGTCACCGACATCGACGTCGCCGAACTCCCCGGCAGGGCCGTCGGCCTGCTGCGCGCGGGCCACCGGCTCGCGCTGGTCGCCGCCCACCACGACGCGGACGGCGCCCCCCTCGGCCGCGCCCTGCGGGTGGTCCACCTCTTCGTCTCCGGCCCGCCCGACACCCGTACGGAGCTGCACGTACGCCTCGACGCGGACGGCCCCGAGCTGCCGACGCTGGCGCATCTGTCCTTCCCCGGCGGCCGGTTCGAGCGCGAGATGCGCGACCTGTACGGCGTCGTCCCCGTCGGTCATCCGCTGCCGCACCGCCTGGTGCGGCACTTCCACTGGCCGCGCGGCTGGTACCCGATGAGCCGGAACGCGGGCGACGTGCCGCCCTTCGCCGAGCCCGAGGGCCCGTACCCCTTCCTGGAGGTCGAGGGCGACGGCGTGTACGAGATCCCCGTCGGCCCGGTGCACGCCGGGCTCATCGAGCCGGGGCACTTCCGCTTCTCCGTCGTCGGCGAGACCATCATCAAGCTCAAGGCCCGGCTGTGGTTCACGCACAAGGGCGTCGAGAAGCTCTTCGAGGGCCGCACGGCGGAGCGCGGCCTGCCGCTGGCCGAGCGGATCAGCGGGGACACCGCCGTCGGTCACGCCCTCGCCTACTGCCTGGCCGTCGAGGAGGCCACCGGCGTCCAGGTGCCCGAGGAGGCCCGCCGTGCCCGGGCGCTGCTCCTGGAGCTGGAGCGGCTGCACAACCACGTGGCCGACCTCGGCGCGCTGTGCACGGACGTCGGCCACGGCATCCTGGGCGCGCACGCCCAGCGGATCCGTGAGGGGCTGCTGCGGCTGAACCGGGAGGTCACCGGGCACCGGCTGCTGCGGGGCGGCGTCGTGCCGGGCGGAGCGCAGCTGCGCGCCGTGCCCGGCCGGGCACGGATGCGGGCCCTCGGCGACGACATCCGCTCCGTGGTGGGGCTCGCCCTCGGCCACACCACCGTCCGCGACCGCTTCACCGGCACGGCCGGGCTGCCGGCCGCCGCCGCGCGGGACCTGGGCTGCCTGGGGTACGTGGCGCGGGCCAGCGGCCTGGCCCTGGACGCCCGGCTGGCGCACCCGCTGTACGACTACGGGCCCGCCCTCGAGGTGCCGGTGCACACCGGCGGCGACGTGCTGGCCCGGTTCCTGGTGCGGGCGGAGGAGGCGGACACCTCGCTCGCCCTCGTCGAGCACCTCGCGGAGGGCCTGGACGCGGGGGCGTGGGCGGGCCGGCCGCAGGCCCCCGGCTCCCGGCGGGGCGCGGTCCGCGCGGGCGTGGGCATCGTGGAGGGCTGGCGCGGCACGATCACCACGCGCGTCGAGATCGCCGGGGGCGGGGAGCTGGCCCGGGTGAAGGTGGCCGATCCGTCGTTCTTCAACTGGCCGGCGCTGCCGGTGGCGCTGGCGGACACGATCGTCCCGGACTTCCCGCTGGCCAACAAGAGCTTCAATCTCTCCTACGCCGGCAACGACCTCTGAGCCGCCCGCCCCTCCGGCCTACTTCGCGTGCGCGCCGATGTAGAAGAGCAGCCAGATGAAGCCGGCCAGGACGTGGCCGAAGACCACGTAGATGAGCACCCGCCAGCCGACGGCCTTCTCGGCGTACTTCTCGTTGTCGGTCATCGGTTCTCGGCTCCGCTCCGGTCGCCCCGCAGCTCCGTCAGGAGCTCCTCCTGGCCGGTCAGTACGTCGGTCAGCAGGCGCCGGGCGGCCCCGAGCAGCTCCGTCACGTCGCCGCCGGCCAGGGCGTAGACGACGGTGGTGCCCTCGCGGGTGGCGGTGACGATGCCGGAGCGGCGCAGGACGGCGAGCTGCTGCGAGAGGCTGGACGGCTCGATGCCGATCGCGGTGAGGAGGTCGCGCACCGGCATCGGCCCGTCCTGGAGCAGCTCCAGGACCCGGATGCGCACCGGGTGCCCGAGCATCCGGAAGAACTCGGCCTTCGCCTGGTAGAGCGGCACCCGCACCCCGATCAACTCCTGCCCTGCCCGTCGTCCTCGTCCGTCGCCGCGTCCGTCACCACTCCGTGGGCGAGGGCCAGCCGGAGGGCGTCCTCGAGCTCGTCCTCCGCGACGGCCGCCGCGTAGGCGTCCCCGGCTGCCCGGGCCTCCGCCAGCGCGGCCCGGGCGGCGCGCACTCGTTCCCGCATCGCTTCGGCGAACGCACTCACGGTGTCCCCCTGCGTCGATCGTCGGCTGCCCGCACATCTGGTGAATTGAAGAATTCTGCAAGTCTAGGGCAGCATCGCCCGGCCGTGGACCGCGTGGGTGAGCCGTCGTGCCTTTCGGGTGTGTTTGTCGCATGATCGTAGGTCCATTTTGTTAACTTTTCACCGCTTGTCCCGTGTCCTTGTGCGGCTGGGGGTGTGTGGTGGCGATTTCGGCGAGTGGAGCCCGGCTGGTGACGGCCCGTGAATGCCCTGACTCCGCCGTGCCCGGCGAGCGGACCCTTGGCCTCCAGCCCGCCGCGGGCCCCCGGGCACCCCGCCGGCCCAGGCCCCCGCCGGCGGCAGAACGGGCTCCGGAGGCGGACCCGGCGGCCCCGGACCCGGCGGGCCCGGAGAGCCGGGGTCGGGCGGGACGGGCAGGAACGGGCCGGGCTCCGGCGGCCGGGGCGGCTCGGGCGGCCCGGACCTGGCCGAGCCGACCGGCAGCGGCGGCCCCACCGGCTACGACTACGCGGGCTTCAGCCGCCTGGCCGGGGAACTGACCGAGCCGCCCCCCGGCGTCTACAAGGTCGCCTACCGGCGACTGCTGAGCCGCGGCCCCGGCGGCGGGGCAGGGGTGATGCTCCTGGTCGCGGCCGCCCCCCTGGTCTCCGTGGCGCTCCTGGTCTGGCTGGTCTCGCCCGACCACTGGCTCTACCGCCCCTATGTGAGCGACTGGGAGCGCGGCGCCGACTCCGTGATGCTGGTCTCCATCGCCCTGATCGAGCTGTTCCGCGTCGTCAACGTCGTCTCCAACGCGCACGCCACCTGGGTGGCCAGGGATCCGGTGCCGGTACGCGCCCAGCCCGGCACCCGGGTGGCGTTCCTGACCAGCTTCGTCCCCGGCAAGGAGCCGCTGTCCATGGTGCGGGCCACGCTCGAGGGCGCGGTGCGCATCGAGCACCGCGGCCACCTGGACGTCTGGCTGCTGGACGAGGGCGACGACCCCGAGGTCAGGCGGCTGTGCGAGGGCCTGGGCGTACGCCACTTCTCCCGCAAGGACGTGGCGCGCTGGAACCAGCCCTCCGGCTGCTTCCGGGCCCGCACCAAACACGGCAACTACAACGCCTGGCTGGACGCCCACGGCGACGCCTACGACTTCATGGCCTGCGTCGACACCGACCATGTGCCGCTGTCCAACTTCCTCGAGCGCATGCTGGGCTACTTCCGCGACCCGGACGTGGCCTTCGTCGTCGGCCCCCAGGTCTACGGCAACTACACCACGGCCGTCACCAAGGCCGCCGAGAGCCAGCAGTTCCTCTTCCACGCCCTCATCCAGCGCGCCGGGAACGCCTACGGCTCACCCATGTTCGTCGGCACCAGCAACTGCGTCCGCATCAGCGTGCTGCGCCAGATCGGCGGCCTGTTCGACTCGATCACCGAGGACATGGCCACCGGCCTGGAGATCCACCGGCGGCGCAACCCCGCCACCGGCCGGCGCTGGAAGTCGGTCTACACCCCGGACGTGCTCGCGGTGGGGGAGGGGCCGTCGTCGTGGACGGACTTCTTCTCGCAGCAGCTGCGCTGGTCGCGCGGTACGTACGAGACGCTGCTGCGCCAGTTCTGGCGGGCGGTGTGGACGCTGCCGCCCGGACGGCTGCTCAACTACGCCTTCATGGTCGCCTATTACCCGATGGCCGCGCTCAACTGGATGCTGGGGTCCCTGACCTGCGCGCTGTTCCTGGGCCTGGGAGCCTCCGGCATCGCCGTGGAGTCGTCGCTGTGGCTGATGCTCTACTGCGACGCGGCCGCGCTGCAGGTGGGGCTGTACGTATGGAACCGGCGGCACAACGTCAGCCCCCACGAGCCGGCCGGCTCCTCGGGAGCCGCGGGCATGGTGATGTCCGCGCTCTCCGCCCCGCTGTACGCGCGCTCGCTCGGCGAGGCGCTGCTGCGGCGGCGCTCACGGTTCGTCGTCACCCCCAAGGGTGACTCGGCCAGCCCCGACCAGGTGGCGACCTTCCGCACCCACCTGGTGTGGGCGGCGGTGTTCGCGCTCTCGCTCGCCGCGTCCTGGGCGTTCGGCCACGCCCACACGGCGATGCGGATCTGGGCCGCCCTGGCCCTGGTCACCGCCCTCGGACCGGTGGCGGTGTGGCAGGGCGGCCTGTGGCGCGACCGCCGGCCCGCGGCCGCCGCCCCGGGGCCGCCGGTCCTCGCCGCCGAGCCGGAGGCGGCCGGCCCCTCGCGGACCGTGGGCCAGCGGCGTCCGATGTGAGCGGCGCCCCGCCCGGCCGGGGGCGAACGTCAGTACTCGTGTGATCGAGGGGATGTGAGTGCGGTGAGGTATCTGCCGAACCCGAGCCCGAAGGCGCGCAAGGCGGCCCTGAGCACCGGCTGCGTCCTGGCACTGCTCGCGGCCAACGGGCCGGCCGCCACCGGCTTCGCGGAACGCGCCTGGCACGAGTACGCCGTCAACCAGCCCGCGTACAAGGCCGGCTACGGCCACTGGGACGTCGTCGACGTCCCCGCGAGGTTCCGCGTCAACGCCATCCACGCCGCCCTGCTGCGCACCGGCAAGGTGCTGCTGATCGCGGGATCGGGCAACGACGAGAAGAACTTCAGGGCCGGCACCTTCCGCAGCGTGCTGTGGGATCCGGTGCGCAACACCTTCAAGACCGTCCCGACGCCCAAGGACATGTTCTGCGCCGGGCACGCCCAGCTCCCCGACGGCCGGCTGCTGGTGGCGGGCGGCACCGCCCGCTACGAGAAGCTGACCGGCGACGTCGACCGGGCCGGCGGCGCGATGCTGGTGAAGAACGAGAACCCCGACGCCCCCCGGGCCTTCCCCGCCGGCACCGTCTTCACCGGCTCCACCGGCAAGCGCTACCGCTCCCAGGTGCCGGTCCTCGTGCCCCGCGCCACGAAGGAGGTCAGCGAGCACGGCAAGGGCAGGAAAAAGAAGAAGAAGGTCCGGGTCACCGCCTCCCAGGCCCGCGTCTACGTCGAGGCCGTCACCGCCGGCGAGAGCGGCATCACCCACACCGCCGACCAGTACCGCATCCAGGGGCTCAGGGGGAAGGACGGCCACGACCTGTACGGCCTCGCGGCCAAGCTGGGCCTGGACAAGAAGGACTTCCAGGGGCTGAAGGACGCCTACGAGTTCGACCCGATCGCCGAGCGCTACGTCCCCGTCGACCCCATGTCCGAGGCCCGCTGGTACCCCACCCTGGTCACCCTCGAGGACGGCCGCGTCCTGGCCGTCTCCGGCCTCGACGACATGGGCGAGATCATCCCCGGCAAGAACGAGATCTACGACCCCCGCACCCACCGCTGGTCCGCCGGGCCCAACCGCTACTTCCCCACCTACCCCGCCCTCTTCCTCACCGGCGGCGGCCGCCTCTTCTACTCCGGCTCCAACGCCGGCTACGGCCCCGCCGACAAGGGCCGCGCCCCGGGACTGTGGAACGTGGAGACCAACTCCTTCGTCCCCGTCCCCGGCCTGCCCCGGCAGGACATGACCGAGACCTCCGCCTCGGTGCTGCTGCCCCCGGCCCAGGACCGCAAGGTGATGCTCATGGGCGGCGGCGGGGTGGGGAGTCCCACGAGTCCACCCCCGCACCGCCATCGCCGACCTCGGCGTGCCCTCCCCGCGCTTCGCCCCCGGCCCCGACCTGCCCCAGGGCACCCGCTATCTCAACGCCGTGCTGACCCCCGACGACCGGGTCTTCACCACCGGCGGCTCGCGCGACTACCGCGGCAAGCGCGGCTCCGACATCCTGCGCGCCCAGTTCTACGACCCCGCGCGCCGCGCCTTCCGCACCGCCGCGGCCCCCACCGTCGGCCGCGACTACCACACCGAGGCCCTGCTGCTGCCCGACGGGCGGATCGCGGTGTTCGGCTCCAACCCGCTGTTCGCCGACAAGGACGACACCCGCATGGGCGTCTTCGAGCAGCGCATCGAGGTCTACACCCCGCCCTACCTCTACCGCGACCGCCGGCCCGCGCTGCCCTCCGCCCCGCGCGAGGCCGAGCGGGGCGGGGTCGTACGCCTGCCCGGGACCGACCCCCGGCAGAAGGTCACCGCCCGGCTGATGCGCCCGAGCGCGGTCACCCACGCCACGGACGTCGAACAGCGCTCCATCGCCCTGACCGTCGGCGTCCGCGACGGCGCGCTCACCGTCACGGTCCCGGAGGACCCCTCGCTGGTGCCCGCCGGCTGGTACATGCTCTTCCTCACGGACCGGGCGGGAACGCCGTCGCGGGCCGCGTGGGTGCACGTGCGGTGAGACGCGCCGGCCGCCCGGGCGCCTCAGCCCGGCGGCGGGGGCGGTGGCGGAGGGGGAGGCGGTGGTGGAGGCAGTGGTGGCAGCGGTGGGGCGGGCGTGGGCGCCTCGGGCCGGGGCCTGAGGAGGGGCTGTCCGCCGGCCAGCCCCAGGGCGTACTCCGGCCACCAGCTGCCCGCCGGGGGAGCTCCCCGGCAGGAGCCGTCCGACTCGCCGGGACGCTTGACCCACACGAAGGCGTCGACACGGGCGTCGCCCGTCGCCGTGGTGGGCGGCGTGCCCAGCGCCCGGCCCGGCGGATTGCACCACGACTCGTCGTCGCCGCTGCCGGGCGGGGGCGGCGGCAGCGGGCCGTTGCCGTTGCGGCTGGTGTCGATGATGTAGTGGGCGCCGTCCAGCCGCCCGGACAGCTCGTCGCCGTAGGCGCGGGTGACCTGTGTGGTGTGGAAGTTGGAGACGTTCAGCGCGAACCCGTCGGCCTCGCCGACGCCGGCCCTGCGCAACGCCTCGGCCAGCAGCCCCTGGTCGGAGATCCAGCCGGCGTTCCCGGCGTCGATGTACACCGACGCGCCCCGCCGGGCCTTGAAGGCGCGGACCGCGTGGGCCAGCAGCTCCAGGCGCTCCTGCTTCGCCTCCTGCGGCAGGCAGGTCGCCCACTGGGCGATGGCGTCGGGCTCGAGCACCACCCACGCCCGGTGTTCGCCGATCCCGTCGGCGGCGCGCGCCACCCAGTCCCGGTAGGCGGCCGCGTCCCGCGCTCCGCCGGAGGAGTACTGGCCGCAGTCGCGGTGCGGGATGTTGTAGGCCACCAGCACGGGAATGCGGCCCGCGCGCTCCGCCTCCTCCGTCACGCGCGCGACCTCCGCGCGCGGGTCGTCGCCGGGCATCCACACCGCCGTCGGCTGCTCGGCGATGCGCCGCATGACCGCCGCGTCCTCCTCGCGGCCCCGTTCCTGCCAGACCAGCGACTGCTTGGCGGCGCGGGGGGTGGGCTCGGTCCAGAACGGCGAGTCGGGACCGCCGCCGGCCCCGGCGGCGGCCGAGGGGGCGGCGCCGGCCGCCACGCACGCGGCGCTCGCGCAGGCCAGTGCGACGGCCCGGCCGCGCACACCGGCCAGACGAGGGGTCGTACGCGCGCGTGGCATGAGCGGCACTTCTTCCTGCCGGTCCCGGTGGTCATACCAGCTTGAAATATGCCGAACCGTCGGCCGGGGATTTCGCGCGCCGCGCGGGGCGTCGTTGCTCCGGACGACTCAACCCGTGCCCAGCACGTCCGCCAGGTCGTACCCGACCGGCTCCTCCAGCTGCGCGTACGTGCACTGCCGCGGCTCCCGGTCCGGGCGCCAGCGGCGGAACTGGGCGGTGTGCCGGAAACGGTCGCCCTGCATGTGGTCGTAGGCGACCTCGAGCACCCGCTCCGGGCGCAGCGCGACCCACGACAGGTCCTTCTTGCCGGTCCAGCGGCTGGGGCCGCCCGGCAGCCGGCCGGCCGCCTGCGCCTCCGCGCTGGCCCACTCCTGCCACGGATGCCCCGTCACGTCCGGCATCCGCAGCGGCTCCAGCTCCGCCATCAGCTCCTGGCGGCGGCGCATGGGGAACGAGGCGCACACCCCCACGTGCTGCAGCCGTCCGGCGTCGTCGTACAGCCCCAGCAGCAGCGAGCCGACCACGGGCCCGCTCTTGTGCGGCCGCAGGCCGGCCAGCACGCAGTCGGCGGTGCGCTCGTGCTTGACCTTCACCATGACCCGCTCGCCCGGCCGGTAGGGCATTTCGGGCGGCTTGGCGATCACTCCGTCCAGGCCCGCGCCCTCGAACTGCTCGAACCACCCCTGGGCCTCGGCGAGGTCGTCGGTGACGGGGGCGACGAAGACGGGGTCGCGCACGCCGCGCAGGGCCTCGTCCAGCAGGTCCCGGCGCTCGTGCTGGGGCCGGGCCAGCAGCGACTCGTCGCCGAGGGCGAGCAGGTCGAAGGCGATCAGACTGGCCGGCGTCACCCCGGCCAGGTGGCGCACCCGGGAGTCGGCCGGGTGGATCCGCTCCAGCAGGGCGTCGAAGTCCAGGCGGGCGCCGCGCACGATGACGATCTCGCCGTCCAGCACGCAGCGTTCGGGCAGCTGTTCCAGCAGGGCGGCCACGAGCTCGGGGAAGTAGCGGGTGAGCGGCTTGCCCGTGCGGCTGCCGAGCTCGATCTCGTCGCCGTCGCGGAAGACGATCGCCCGGAAGCCGTCCCACTTGGCCTCGTACCGCATGCCGGGCGGAATCTTCGCCGCCGGCTTGGCGAGCATGGGCTGCAGGGGCGGCATCACCGGAAGGTCCATGGTCCGGATTGTGCGGGCGGTGCGGGCCCGCGCACCCGGCCCGCGCCGCCGACAGGCGCCGTCCGCCCGGGCGGCCTAGCGTGACACCCATGGCAGAGGCGCTGGAGCTCACCGTCGGCGAGCGCACGGTAAGGCTGTCCCACCCGGACAAGGTCTACTTCCCCCTGCGCGGGTTCACCAAGTACGACCTGGCCCGCTACTACCTGAGCGTCGGCGACGGCGTCCTGCGCGCCCTGCGCGACCGGCCCACGACGCTGGAGCGCTATCCCAACGGGGTCGAGGGCGAGTCGTTCTTCCAGAAGCGGGCGCCCAAGAACCTCCCCGAGTGGATCCCCACCGGCCGCATCGCCTTCCCCAGCGGGCGGTACGCCGACGAGATCTGCCCCTCCGAGACCGCGGCCGTGCTGTGGGCGGTGAACCTGGGGTGCCTGACGTTCCACCCCTGGCCGGTGCGGCGCGAGGACACCGACCACCCCGACGAGCTGCGCATCGACCTCGACCCGCAGCCGGGCACGGACTACGCCGACGCGGTGCGGGCCGCGCTCGAGCTGCGGGACGTCCTGGAGGGGCTCGGGCTGACCGGCTGGCCCAAGACCTCCGGCGGGCGCGGCCTGCACGTGTTCGTGCCCATCCGGCCGGACTGGACCTTCGTGCAGGTGCGCCGCTCCGCCATCGCGGTTGCCCGCGAGCTGGAGCGCCGGGCGCCGGAGCGGATCACCACCGCGTGGTGGAAGGAGCAGCGCGGCGAGAAGATCTTCGTCGACTACAACCAGACCGCCCGGGACCGCACCATCGCCAGCGCCTACTCCGTGCGCCCCCGCCCCCACGCGCCCGTCTCGGCGCCGCTGCGCTGGGAGGAGCTGGCCGACGCCGTGCCCGAGGACTTCGACCTGGCGACCATGCCCGCCCGCTTCGCCGAGGTCGGCGACCTGCACGCGGACATGGACGCCCGCCCCGGCACCCTGGAGGCGGCGCTCGACCTGGCCGCCCGCGACGAGCGCGAGCACGGCCTGGGCGACCTGCCCTACCCGCCGGAGCACCCCAAGATGAAGGGCGAGCCCAAGCGCGTCCAGCCCAGCAGGGCGAAGAAGACCGGAGGCAAGGCTGACGGCAAGTCCGAGGGCCGGACCGAAGGCTGACGCCCCCTTGGACCCGCCCCGGATCCGCGCCGCCCCCACCGAAGCGTCCGTACGCACCCCGCGCCTCGCGTACGGGCGCTTCGTTGTGCCATCCGGGTCTTCATCTTGATTTGTGTTTATGGCGACATTTCAGGTGGAACTCGGACAATGCGTGACCCACTTCGCATCGAGGGAGTTCCCATGTTCAGTACGCTCGCCGTCCGTTGCAGGAAGGCCTCGGCCGCTGTGCTGGCGGTGGCCGCGCTCGGCGGATCGCTGCTCGCCGTCGCCCCGGCCCAGGCCCTTCCGCCCGTCCGGCCCTACGGTGCGGTCGTCGCCTCCTCGGGCATCAACGAGCGCGTCTTCCCCACCACCGACTCCGCCGTCAAGGGTGTGCTCAAGTTCCACACCCAGATCGCGCTGCGCTGCAAGGCCAGGGCGCAGGACGTCTCCGGCAACGCCCTGTGGTACCTGCTGAAGGAGCGCAACACCTGGGTCTCGGCTCGCTATGTCGACAGCACCGGGGAGGTCCCGCTCTGCAGGACCCTCACCCGCAGCGTGCTGGACGAGAGCGCCGAGTCCCGCCGGGCCATGGGCTGAGGCCGCCGAGGGGGCCGCGGTGCGGCACTCGGGCGGCCCGGACGGGGCCGGGCCGCCCGAGTGCGACGAAGGCGCCCGGGTGCGGTGAAGGCGCTCGGCCGGCTCTCGCTCAGCCGGCCATGACCAGGCCGTCCCGGGCGGCGCCCCGGGAGAGCGCGGCCCGGCGGATCTGCTCCCGGGCCTCGGCGAGGTCCGCCCGGCCCGGCTCCATGACGACCGCCCGGCCCAGGTCCAGCACCCTGAACGGCCCCCGCAGATCCGTGAGCTGGGGCAGGAACTCCGCCCTCGTCACCCGCCAGCGCTGCCCCGCGCGGGCGGGCGGGGCGAAGGTGAAGCGGGCGATGGAGCTCTGGTTGCCCCGGCCGTCCTGAGCACCCTCGGGGTTGTACATCTCGCCCGCGAGCTGGTCGCCCATGCCGTAGACCACCCAGGTGCCGTTGACCTTCTCGTACGCCTGCGGCACGTGGTTGTGCGTGCCGAGGATCAGGTCGACGTCGGGGCGGCCTCCGGTGGTGGCGGCCGTCAGGCGCCGGGCCAGCGTCAGCTGCTGCTCGTCCGGCTCCTGCTGCCACTCGGTGCCCCAGTGCAGGCTCACCGCCACGACGTCCGCCCCGGCCTTGCGGGCGGCCCGCGCGTCGGCGAGGATCCGGTCCGCGTCGATGAGGTTGACCGTCCATGGGCGGCCCTCGGGGAGGGGGATGCCGTTGGTGGCGTAGGTGTAGGAGAGCTGGGCGACCTTCGCCGGGCCGGCCCGCAGCAGGTTCACCCGCGTCCCCTCGGCGGCGGAGCGCGCCGACCCCGTGTGCCGCAGGCCGGCCGCGTCCATCGCGTCGAGGGTGCGCCGTACGCCCGTACTTCCCGCGTCCAGCGTGTGGTTGGAGGCCGTCGAGCACGAGTCGTACCCTGTCTCCCGCAGCGCAAGGGCCACGTGCGGCGGGGAGACGAACGCCGGGTAGCCGCTGAAGGGCCCCTGCTCGTCGCCGTAGACCGTCTCCATGTGACAGATCGCCACGTCGGCGGCGGAGACGACCGGCTGGACCCCGGCGAGCATCGGCCGGAAGTCGTAGCCCGTACCGGACCTGCGGCCGTCCTCCCGCGCCTGCCGGATGACCGAGTCGTGGGGGAGTACGTCCCCCGTGGCCACCAGCGTGAAGCCGGCGGGCTCCGCCCTGCCCGCCGCCGGGGCCGCCCGCCGCTGCCGTTGCTGCTCGCCGGGCGGGGCGCAGCCCGCCCCCGCGAGGGCCAGTACGCCCAGTGCCGCCACCGCCATGGCCGTGCCCGTGTGTTTCCGCATCGTCCGGACTCCCGCTTCTCCGCCGAAAAAACGCACGCCTTATATGACTTATATGTGCGTGCATGTCGGATTTCGCGGAGAGGGGGGCCGGAAGTGGTGGAGAAAGCCGTCCGCCATCCGGTGACCGGCGCCTAGAGTTGCGTCACGTCACAGGCACTCGTACGGCCGGAAGGAAGAGCGCGTTGGACCACGCGATGCATGGCTGCGTCCTGCTGCTGGACGGCACCCCCGACCGGCGGCGGGGCGCTCTGCCCAACCCCACCGCGCACGCCATCGCCGGTGCGGGCCCGCGTGGTTTCCTCGCCGCCGCCTCGGCCGACGTGGTGCAGCTGCCCGCCATGGCCGGGCCGCAGAGCGTGCTGGCCTACCTGCGGGACGCCGTCCAGGTGCCCGGACCGCTGCTGATGTGGGTCACCGGCCATCTGATGGTCCCCGCCCGCCGCAGCACCGAGATCCACCTGGCGCTGCGCGAGAGTACCGGCGCCACCGTCCGCTACACCGGCCTGCCCTGGGAATGGCTCACCCGCACCCTGCGCGAGCACGCCGGCCCCACCCTGCTGCTCGTCGACGCCGAGGCCGACGCCCACGCCTGGCCGCACGTGGCCGCCGCCGCCCATGACGGACGGCTGGCCGCGGGCCTCGCGCTCGCCGGAGTGGTCACCCCCGCTCCCGACAAGCCGTCACTCGAGGCCGGCCCCTACACCCGGGCCTTCCTCACCGCGCTGACCGCCGGTCACCCCGCCGCCGGCCCCACCCTCGACCCCGGCCCGCTGCACCACCTCGCCCTCTCCCAGGCCGCACTGCCCGAAGGCACCCTCCCCCCCCTGTCCGGCGCCACCGGCCCCGTCCTCGCCAACCGCGCCGCCCCGCCGGCCGCCGCGCCGGCCCCGCGCCGCCCGCCGCGCCGCCCGCGCCCCGGATCGTCGCGGAGCGGCCCGCGCCCCCGGCGCCCGAGCCGCCCCCGCAGGAGGAGGCGACGGCCCCCTGCCCCGCATCCTGGCCGCCGCCCACGCCGGCCGGCACAACGAGGCGGCCGCCATGGCCGCCGCGTGGGAGCAGCAGACCCTGCGCCGCCACGGCCCGCGCAGCCCCGAGGCCGGGCTGTGGGTGGAGGTGCGCGCCGACCTCGCCCGGCTCGCAGGCGACCACCCGCGCGCCGCCGAACTGTGGATGTCGGCCGCCGCCCACCGCCTGGAGCACGGCGGAGCGTCCGACGCCGAGGCCCTCGCGGCGCTCCGCCGCGCCCACTACTGCTGGCAGCACAGCGGGGAACGGGCGCACGGCCTGGCCCCCGCGCTCCTCGCGCTGTGGGAGCGCGTGCCCGACGGCGCCGAGGCCGCGGCGGCCGTCCGCGCCCGCCTCCAGGAGGCGCCGCCGACGGTCCCGGGGCCGCGCTAGGCGTGTCCGACGGGCCGGCACGGGACTAGCCGCCGCGGTCCGCGCTCCACCAGCGGGCCTTGTACATCCCGCCGCGCAACAGCGTCCGCGTGCCGTCGGGCTGATAGAGCACCAGCGTGGTGGTGCACCACGCGCAGGCGTGCCCCGGCTCCGGGCGGCTGACCAGCACCCGGCCGGTGTCCGGGTCGTCGCCGACGCTCTTGACGTCCGGACCGTCGATCCGGGACCGCAGCGGGTAGGCCACGAAGGCCTCCTCGACGGTCGAGTACTGGTACACCGCCGAACGCGTCGTCACCCACAGCCGCCCCGGCGTGCTCAGCACCGGGGCCAGGTCGTGGCCACCGCGCGTGGGCAGCTCCACCCGCCGGTCCACCGACAGCTCGGGGTCGCCCGGCGTGCCGCCCACCCGCAGCGCGACCAGCTGACGACTGCCCAGCGCCCACAGCAGCCGCGTGCGCGGATCCCAGTGCACCCCGTGCGCCCCGGCCAGGGCCGCCTGGGCGTGCCGGGTGGCCCGCGGTCCGGCCGAGGCCGCGTACAGCCGCACGTAGCCGCCTGTGCTCGCCGCCACCGCCACGTTGCCGTCGGGCAGCAGCTCGATGCTGTGCGCGTTGCCCTCGCCGGTGTCCGCCGCCCAGTACACCTCGCGGTCCGGGTAGCCGACGACCGCGGCCAGTCCGCCGGAGGCGGCGGTCAGCAGATAGCGCCTGCCGTCCAGCCGGCGGAGCTTGACCTCGCTCGGGTTCGTCCACGTCGTCGCCGGATCCAGGTCCTCCAGGGACTGCCGCCCGTCGGCGCTCCACGACCACAGCACGCCCCGGTCGTCGCTCTCGGCGTCCCATTCCCGCCGGTCCGAGTCCAGTACGTACACCGACCGCGTCGCCTGGTCCGCCGCCACGATCGGGGTGCCCGCCGCCGCACCCGCCCGGCCGCGGCCCTTGGCCCCGGCCGTCGCGCCCGGGACGGCGGCCGCCAGCGACACCGCCAGCAGGGCGGCGATCCACAGCCGTCTCACCGCGTCACCCCCGGCCGTCGTGTGCTCCCCTTGCCCATGCGGAGCAGCATCGGCCGCGCGCCGCCGGGCGCGGCGGTGCCACGCCCGGCACTCAGCCACACGGCCCAGCGCCGGTCCGACCATCCCAGCAGTGCGCCGGACGGGTGGTTTTCCCGGTTCGCCCCGATGCGCGGGCGTGTTTGCGGGGAGGGTGAGTGGCAGCGACAGCCGTGCTCCCGACTGGGTGGGTGGACAACCGATGACGACGACCGAATCCGTGGCGGACGAGTTCCCCGTACGCTTCTGGAACGTCGAGGACCTGCGAGGGCTCGATTTCGACCCCTTCATGGCCCAGCAGCTGCACGAGGAACCCGTCTCGCGGGTCAAGCTGCCCAACGGCGAGGGCCACGCCTGGTTCGTGACCCGCTACGAGGACGTCAAGTTCGTCACCTCCGACCCCCGCTTCAGCCGGCAGGCCGTCGTCGGACGCCCCATCACCCGGCTCGCCCCGCACTTCATCCCGCTCGACGAGGCGGTGGGCTTCGCCGACCCGCCCGAGCACACCCGGCTGCGCAAGGCCGTCGCGAAGGCCTTCACCGCCCGCAGCCTCGAGCGGCTGCGCCCCGGCGCCCAGCGCGCCGCGAACGCGCTGCTGGACGAGATGGAGGACGAGGGCCCGCCCGCGGACCTGATGCGGCACCTGCACGGCCCGCTGCCGCTGGCCGTGATCAGCGACCTGATGGGCGTCCCCCAGGAGGACCGGCCGCGGATGGCCGAGTGGACGAACATCCAGCTGTCCGCCGCCTACGGCCGCGAGGCCAGCGAAAAGGCCAAGAGCGGCATGGCGTCCTACTTCACCGAGCTGCTGCGCTCGCGCCTGGAGGAGCCCCGCGACGACCTGGCCGGCGACCTGGCCGAGGCGACGCGGGAGGGCGACCTCAGCACCGAGGAGGCCGTCGCGATCGCGCTCCTCATCCAGGCGAGCGCCGCCCACGCCGTGCGCAACAACAGCGCCAACATGGTCTACGCCCTGCTCACCCACCCCGACCACCTGGCCCGGCTGCGCGCCGAACCCGCCCTGCTGCCCCAGGCGATCGAGGAGCTCCTGCGCTACATCCCGCACCGCAACGCCGTCGGCCTGGCCCGCGTCGCCACCGAGGACGTCGAGGTGGCGGGCGTGCGGATCCGCGCGGGCGAGGTGGTGCACTCCTCCTACCTCACCGCCAACCGCGACCCCGCCGTCTTCGACCACCCCGACGAGCTCGACTTCGACCGCGAGCACATCGCGCACCTGTCCTTCGGCCACGGACCGCACTTCTGCCTGGGCTCGATGCTGGCCCGGCTGGAGTCCGAGATCATCCTGTCCTCGCTGATCGCGCGCTTCCCGAAGCTGCGCCTGGCGGAGCCCCTGGCGGACATCCGCTGGCAGCGCAGCGCGCTCATCCGGGGCCCGGAGAACCTGCCCGTCACCTGGTGACCGCCGTCCGGCCACGTCCCGGCCGCACCGAAAGGCCCGCACCATGACGCTCATCACCGCCCCCGACGGACTGGTCGTGCCCCCCGGGGAGGGACGGACCCTGGCCACCGCCGCCCAGCAGGTGACGTTCAAGGTCACCGGCGAGCACTCCCGGGCGGCCTCGAGCTTCGAGGTCCTCGTCCCGCCGGGGTTCGACGTCGGGGCCCATCTGCACACCCGCAGCGAGGAGCTGTTCTACGTCCTCGAGGGCGAGCTCGACGTCCTGGCCTTCGAGCCACGCGTGCGCACCCGCGACAACTGGCGGGAGTGGGAGTCCGCGACGGGGCGGCGGAGCGTGCGGGCACGCCCCGGCACGATCATCGTCGTGCCGCCGGGCTGCCCGCACGCCTTCGCCAACGCGACGTCCGAACCGGTGCGGATGTTCTTCCAGGCGTCACCGCCCCCGGACCACGAGCGCTACTTCGAGGAGCTCTTCGAGATCCTCAACTCCGGCCCCCAGGTGGACCACGAGGCGGTCGCCGAGCTGCGCAAGCGCTACGACATCGAGCAGCTCACCCCGCTGACGATGCATCCGGTCCCGGCGTCAGACGCCGCTCCCGGGGCGTGATGGCCAGGTCGTTGATGCTGGCGTAGCGCCGGCGCATCAGGCCGTCGGGGGCGAACTCCCAGTTCTCGTTGCCGTGGCTGCGGTACCACTGCCCCGCCGCGTCGTGCCACTCGTACTCGAAGCGCACGGCGATGCGGTCGTCGGTGTGCGCCCACAGCTCCTTGCGCAGGCGGTAGTCGAGCTCGCGCTCCCACTTCTCGCGGAGGAAGGCCACGATCTGCTGGCGGCCGGTCAGGAACACGTCGCGGTTGCGCCACTGGCTGTCCTCGGTGTAGCCGAGGGCGACCCGCTCGGGGTCGCGGCTGTTCCAGGCGTCCTCGGCGGCCCTGACCTTGAGCAGGGCGGTCTCGGTGGTGAACGGCGGGAACGGCGGCCTGCTGTCGGACATGACTCTCCCCTGGTCCGTACGACGCGGAGAACGATCGTTCTCCGTGATGTGCGGTAGCGTAGGAGAACGATGGTTCTCGTGCAAGGGGAAGGCGGGTCGGGCATGACGGAGGCGCCGGCGGGGGAGGACGCCGAGGGCCGCGTCCTCGACGCGGCCGAGGAACTCTTCTACGCCCACGGCCTGCAGGCCGTGGGCATGGACGCCCTGCGCACGGCCTCGGGCGTCTCCCTCAAGCGCCTCTACCGGCTCTTCCCGTCCAAGGAGGTCCTGGTCGAGGCCTATCTGCGGCGCCGCGACGAACGCTGGCGCGCGGAGCTGGCCGCGTACGCCGGCGCCAGGCCCGCCGGCCGGGAGCGGCTGCTCGCGGTCTTCGACTGGCTCGGGACCTGGTTCGCCGAACCGGGCTTCCGCGGCTGCGCGTTCGTCAACTCCTTCGGCGAGCTGGGCGCCTCCTCGCCGGGCGTGGCCGCCGCGGCCCGCGCGCACAAGGACGCCTTCCGGCGCTACCTGGCCGGCCTGGTCGCCGAGACGGGCGCGCCCGCGCACCTGACGGACCATCTGCTGCTGCTCGCCGAGGGTGCCATCACCACGGCGGCCCTGTCGGGCGCCGCCGCCCCGGCCCACCAGGCCCGCCAGGCGGCGCTGGTGCTGCTGGACGCCGCCTAGCCGCCGCATGGGCGGTGCCCGGAACGGGAAGGTCTCGTCCCGAAAAGGATCTTGCAGCGTATGCAGCGTAAGGAGCCCTCCGTGCACCGCCTCACCTACGACGACGTCGAGCGGGCCGCCGGTCGCGTCGCCGGCCACGTCCGGCCGGTCATCGTCGGCCGGGCCGGCCCGAACCTGTGGCTGGCGCTGGAACACATGCAGCACACCGGCTCCTTCAAGGCCCGCGGCGCCCACAACTTCCTCGCCGCCCACCGCGAGGCCGGCACCCTGCCCGAGGCCGGCGTGACCATCGCCTCCGGCGGCAACGCCGGACTGGCCTGCGCCTGGGCCGCCCGCCAGGAGGGCATGCCGGCCACCGTCTTCCTGCCCGAGAACGTCCCGCACGTCAAGGTCGCGGGACTGCGCGGCTACGGCGCCGACGTCCGCCTGGTGGGCACCGAGTACGCGCAGACGCTCGCCGCCTGCGAGGAGTTCGCCGCCACGACCGGCGCCCTGGCCAGCCACGCCTACGACCACCCGCTCATCGCGGCCGGCGCGGGCACCCTCGTCGACGAGATCCGCGCGACGGTCCCCGGCCTGGACACCGTCGTCGTCGCGGTCGGCGGCGGCGGGCTCCTCGCGGGCGTCGCCGCCGCCACCCGCCACCACGGCCTGCGCACCGTCGCCGTCGAACCCGTCGACTGCCGCGCCCTGAGCGCAGCGCTCGAGGCCGGTCGCGTCGTCGACGTCGAGGTGGACTCCGTCGCCTCCGACGCGCTCGGCGCCCGCCGGGTGTCCCGGGACGCGCTGGCCGCGGCCCAGGGCGACGGCGTGCGCTGCGTGCTCGTCCCCGACGCCGAGATCGTCCGCGCCCGCCAGGCGCTGTGGGACGACCGGCGGCTCGCCGTCGAACACGCCGGTGCCACCGCGCTCGCCGCGCTCGGCACCGCCTACGTCCCGGCCGACGGCGAGCGGCTCGCGGTGGTGGTCTGCGGCGCCAACACCGACCCGAGCGACCTCGTACGGCGTTAGTCCCCCAGGCGCACGGCCGGCGGGGCGATACCCCTGAAGGTGAAGGGCTTTCGCGGCCCTTCACTCAAAGGGGACTCTCCGCTAGAAATGGGGGCAGTCGCAGACACGGGGGGTACCGGACATGAACGGCCGCCACGCAGTGCCCGCACCCGATCCCGGACCCGGGGCGGCGCCCCCGGACCACGCCGGGTTCGTCGCCGTCTCCGTACGCCTCACCGGCTTCGACGAGTTCGACCTGCGCGGCACCGGCCTGGTCCGGCTCTACCACGACACCACCGTCGAGCAGGTGGGCCGCCCCGCCGTGGGCCGCTTCCTCGCCGACCTGGACGCGGCCGGCGGCGACCCCGACGGCATCACCGACGAGACCTCGCGCGACATCGCCCGGGCCATCACCCACCTGTGGTACCTGGGCGTCTGGCCGCAACTCGCCCCCTCCACGCACGCCGCGCTGCGCCGCGAGCAGGCCAACACCGCGTTCGTGGCCTCGCCCGAGGCGTACACCGAGGGCCTGGTCTGGCGGACCTTCCACGGCCACCCGCCGGGCGCCAAGCCGCCCGGCCACGGCACCTGGGCCACCCCGCCGCCCGGCGCCCCCGTCCGGCCCGCCGCCCGGCGCCGGGAGGGAGCCGCGTGAGCGCCGCCCCCGCCGAGCGGGACGGGCGCCGCCACGACGTCATCGTCGTCGGCGCCGGAATGGCCGGCCCCTCCTCGCCGGGCAACTGTCCGACCAGGGCTGGCGCGTCCTCGTCCTGGAGGCCGGCACCCGCACCCTGGACACCTGGCCCGGCTACCTCGACGCCCTGGACACTTACTACGCCGCCCTGGCCAAGGTCCCCAACGCGCCCTACCGCCCCAACGCCGCCGCCCCCTCCCCGAGCGTCCTCGACCTCGAGGGCCTGCCCGCCGGCGGCTACCGCGCCCACGGCTACTTCGTCCAGAACGGCGCCCTGCCCTACTCCAGCGACTACCTGCGCGCCACCGGCGGCACCGCCCTGCACTGGATGGGCATCGTGCCGCGCATGCACCCCGAGGACTTCGCGGTCCACCGGCGGTACGGATACGGCCGCGACTGGCCCCTCGGCTACGACGACCTCGAGCCCCACTACCGCGCCGCCGAACGGGCCCTGGGCGTGGCGGGCGACGCCGACGAACAGCGCGAGGGGGCCGGCCTGCCGTTCCCGCCCGGCTACGCCTACCCCATGCGCCCCATCCCCCGCAGCTACCTCGACGCCGTGCTCGCCCACCGGCTCGACGGAGCCGTGGTCCGCGAGCGGCCCGACGGCCCGGACAACGTCCTGCGCGTCGTCGCCACCCCCACGCCCGCAACGCCACCCCCGACCCCGCTACGACGGCGGCCGCGGCCACCGCCCGCCGGGGCGGCGGGCCTGCCCAACTACGGCGAGCGCTGCGTCGGCAACGCCTCCTGCGTGCCCATCTGTCCCGTACAGGCCAAGTACAACCCCCTCAAGACGCAGGCCACCTGGAGCCCCCGCGTCACCCTCGTCGACAGGGCCGTCGTCAGCCGGGTGCTCACCGCCGGCGACGGCCGCGTCCGCGGCGTCGAGTACCAGCACTACGACGACCCCGCGAGCCCCGCGCACACCACCCGTACCGCCGAGGCGGACGTCGTCGTCCTCGCCGCCCACGCCATCGAGAACGCCAGGCTGCTGCTCGTCTCCCGGCTCGCCGAGAGCAGCGGACAGGTCGGCCGCAACCTCATGGACCACCCCATGCTGCTCGCCTGGGGACTGATGGACCAGCCCGTCGGGCCCTTCCGCGGGCCCGGGTCCACCTCCGGCCTGGAGAGCTTCCGCACCGGCCCCGCCCGGGGCGACCGCGCCCCCTTCCGCATCGAGATCGGCAACTGGGGCTGGAGCTGGCCCACCGGCTCCCCGGGCAGTGATGTGGCCCGACTGCTGGGCATCGACGGCGACCCGGGTCGGCCGCGCGGCAGGGGAGTGTTCGGGACCAGGCTGCGCGAGAGCCTGGGCCGGGACCTCGGCCGCCAGTTCACCCTGCAGTTCGCCTTCGAGCAGGGGGCCGAGAGCCGCAACCGCGTCACCGTCGACCCCTCCCACCGCGACCGGCTCGGCAACATGCGGCCCGTGCTCACCTACGACCTGTCCGAGCACGTCAAGCGCGGCATGGCCGCCGCCAGGTCCGTCTCCGGCCAGATCTTCCGGCTGCTCGGCGCCGAGGACCGCACCCGCTACGCCCCCGGCCCCCTGGCACCCGGCTGGTTCCGCCACGACGGCCACGACTTCGTCTTCAACGGCGCCGGCCACGGCGGCGGCACCCACATCATGGGCACCTCGCCCCGCACCTCCGTGGTCGACCAGTGGCAGCGCTGCTGGGACCACCCCAACCTCTACGCCGTCGGCTGCGGCAGCATGCCCTCGATGGGCACCTCCAACCCGTCGCTCACCATGGCCGCCCTCGCCCTGCGCAGCGGCGAACGCATCCACCGCGACCTGCGCGAGCTGCACCGGCCGGCGACCGTCGGCCGGCGGCGGGAAGGACGGCCGTGACCGCCACGACCAGGCCCCACGTCCTGCGCGAACCGCCGTTCCGGATCCCGGCCGACCGCGCCGACCTGCACCGCTTCCTGCGCGCCGCGCTCGCGCTGGAACACCTGACCGTCCCGCCCTACCTGACGGCGATGTACACGCTGCGCCCCGGCACCAACCGGCCCGCCTTCTACGCCGTCCGGGCCGTCGTGCTCGAGGAGATGCTGCACATGGCGCTCGTCGCCAACCTCCTCAACGCGGTCGGCGGCCGGGTGCTGACGGCCGACCCTCGCTTCGTCACCGGCTACCCCGCCCTGCTGCCCTACAGCCGGGACCGCATCACGGTGTCCCTGCGCCACTTCGGCGTCACGGCCCTGGAGACGTTCCTGCGCATCGAACAGCCCGAGTTCGTCAGCGGGCCGCCCGGCCACGCCCCGGCGCGCGAGGACCAGGGCTGGACGTCCATCGGCCAGTTCTACGGCACCATCCGCGAGGGCGTGCTGCGGCTGTCGGCCGAGCTGGGCGAGCGGCGGCTCTTCAGCGGCGACCCCGCCCTGCAGGTGGGCCCCGAGCACTTCTACAACTCCGGCGGCGAGATCTTCGCCGTCACGGACCTGGCCTCCGCGCTCAAGGCCCTGCAGGTGATCACCGAGCAGGGCGAGGGCGTGAGCATGTCCGTCTTCGACTCCGACGACCGGATCTTCGGCGAGGCCCGGGAGCCGGCGCACTACTTCCGCTTCAACGAGCTCCTGCAACAGCGCTCCTACGCGCCCCACGACACCCCGGCCGGCGGCCCCACCGGCCCCGCCGTCGACGTGACCTGGCACGACGTCCACCCCATCGACCCCGAGGCCAGGGTCGCCCACTACCCGCGCGGCAGCGCGGTGCGGCGGGCCGCCGAGGAGTTCAACGACGTGTACGCGCAGCTGCTGTGCGTCCTGGAGACCGCCTTCACGGGCGCGCCCCGGGCGCTCGGGGACGCGGCGCCGGTGATGCTGCGGATGCGGCTCCTCGCCGAGCGGCTGTACCGCAACCCTCACCCGGATCCCGCCAAGCGGGCCCGGGGGCTGTACGCCAGCGCCACCTACGAGGTGACGGAGCGGCACTTCGAGCGGGCCCGCCGGTTCGTCCCCCTGCGCCGGGCGGGCCGCTGACCTCCGGCCGGGCGGGCCGGAAGGCCGGCCCGGCGGCGGAGGCGGTCAGGTGTGGCCGGCGCCGGACGTCCCGGCCGGCGGTTCGGCGGGCGGTGCCACCGGCCGCTCCCGCGGTGACGTGGCCGGAGGCGCTGCGCTGCGCTCCACCGGAGCCGCCGCGGTGGTCCGGGCGGGCGGCGCGGCCGTCCTCTCCGGCGGAGCGGCCGCGGTCGTGTGCGCGGGCTGGGCGGGCGTCCTGTCCACCGGCGGCGGCACCGGAGTCCGTACCCCCGGCGTGTGCGGGGCGGTGGAGGCGCCGCCGCCCGTGGGCGTCCGGGGCGGCGGCAGCGAGGGAGTGGCCGTACGAGGCGGCGCCGAGGGCGCGGACGGCATGCCGGACGGCGGGCGGGACGTGCCGGACCCGCCGGACGACGGGGTGCCGGAAGGCGTGGGCTCCGTCGACGGCGAGGTGCCGTCGGAGGGCGATCCCGAGGGGCTCGGCGTCGGGGAGGCGGTCCCGCCCGGAGCCGTGGGCGGCTTGGGCGTCGGCACGGTCATGGGCTGGGAGTCCTTCGCGCCGTCCGTGCCCGCCGGGCGCTCGAAGCCCTTGTCCGGCTGCCGGGGGTCGACGAGCGTGATCTTCCGCATCGGCCCGTCGTCCTTGTCCCGGGGGACGACCACCGTGACCCGTACGTTCACGAAGCCCTCCCAGCGCGGGCCCTTGTACGTCGAGCCCTCGCGGTCGACGTTCCCCGGCTCCTTCAGCGGGTTGCCGCAGTTGCACTTGACCGCGGGCTGGCCGTACTCGTCGACCAGCACGGCGATGCCCGCCTGCAGGACGGAGAGGTACTCCACCGTCTTGCCGTCGCCCTGGTAGTTGTGGTTCCGCACGAGGGTGTCGCGCAGCAGCACCACCGACGTCAGGCTCTCGACGTGCTCCCGGAGCCTTTCGTAGACGATGCCCCGGGCCTCCGCCCACGCCCGCGCCTTGACCTCGTCACGCCCGAGCTCCGTCAGCAGCCGCGCCTTGTCGCACTGCGAGGCCTTGCGGGTGCCGCCGAACGCGCCTCGGGCATCGCCCTGCGTGGTGTCCCCGGCCTGGGGGACGGCCCTGACGCCGGAGAGGTCGACTCCGGGCGACTTCAGGAACGCGTTCTCGGCGATCACCCCGGTCGCCTCCAGGGCGATGTCCTTCACCGCCTTCGGCTCGTCCCCCTTCCCGCAGCCCACCACTCCCGCACCGGCGAGCAGTCCGGTGACCAGCAGCGCGACGACACGTATCCGTTGCACAGCGCACTCCCCCCATAGCCGATCTTCCGTTCCCGATGGATCCTGCTGTTCCCGCTGTTCCTGACGCTCCGTGCGATGGCCTCTAGCAGACCCAGCCGCCGCTGCACGTGCCGGTCGGGGCCGGTGTGTACGGGGTGGGTCCGGGGTCCGGGCCGGACGTCCCCCCGGCGGCGGGGTCCTTCGACTGTCCGACGGTGGCCGACGGCGTGGGGCCGGGGCCCGGCGTGTCCTTCCCCGTGCCGCCGGTGCCTGCCTGCTCGCGCAGGGCGATCAGCGCGACGGTCCCTCCCAGGACCAGCACCAGGGCGAGCACGGCGCCCACGATCAGCCACACCCTGCCGCCCCCGCCCCCGCCTCCGCCCGTGGGCGCCACGCGGGGGCGTGTCCCCGAATCCGCCCCGAGGGACGAGCCGGGGAACGAGCCGAGGGACGACCCGGCGGACGACCCGGCGGGGGACGGGACCGGCGCCGGGACCGGCGTGGGCACCGGCCGCGGCACGGGACGGGGCTCCGGCCGGGGCAGGGCGGAGGGGACCGTGCCGAGGGCGGTCGGCACGTACCCCACCGGGGTCTCGGTGAGCCGCCCGCTCGCGACGGCCTCCAGGAGCTGTTCGGCCTCGGCCGAGCCCATCCGCTCCTGCGGGTCCTTGCGCAGCAGCCCCTCCAGCAGCGGGGTGAGCGGTCCCGCCCGCCGCGGCGAAGGAGGCGGCTCGTCGACCACGGCCCGCAGCGTGCTGAGCGCGTCGCCGCGCCGGAAGGGCGACACGCCCTCGACCGCGACGTAGAGCATGGCGCCCAGCGACCACAGGTCCGAGGGGATGCCGGGGCGCTTGCCCGTCGCCCGCTCCGGGGCCAGGTACTCGGCGGACCCCACCAGGTCGCCGGTGCGGGTCAGCGTGCTCGCGCCCTCGATCAGCGCGATGCCGAAGTCGGTCAGCACCACCCGGCCGCCCGCCTCCAGCAGGACGTTCGCGGGCTTGACGTCGCGGTGCAGCACCCCGACCGCGTGGGCGGCGCGCAGCGCCTGCAGCACCAGGGCCCCGATCCGGGCGGCCTCCTTGGACTGGAGGGCGCCCTCGGCCGCCAGCACGTCGGCGAGGGCCTGCCCGCGCACGTACTCCATCACGATCCAGGGGCGGTCGCCCTGCTCCACCACGTCGTGCACGGTGATGACGTTGGGGTGGCTGATCCTGGCCGCCGCCCGGGCCTCCTGCTTCAGGCGGGCGTACAGCACCCGGACGTCGTCCTCGCCCATGTTCTCCGGGGCCCGCACCTCCTTGGCCGCGACCTCGCGGTCGAGGACCTCGTCGATGGCGAGCCAGACCACGCCCATGCCGCCGCGGCCCAGTTGTTCGATGAGCCGGTATCGTCCGGCCAGCAGTGGATGACGCCGTTCCGTGTCCATGCCGTACGCCCCCTCCCCGTACGTACGGCATACCAAGCCGTGCGCGTTCGGGCCACACTGGCTGAGACGTGGCCGTGGGCCATACCGTTCCCGTCCGCGGAACCCGGGGGAGAAGGCTCAGCGGCGGGCGGCGAGCTCCTTGTCGAGCCAGCGCAGCACCACGGGGTACTCGTCGCGCCAGGTGACGAAGTTGTGTCCGCCTTCCTCGCGGACCAGCTTCTCGATCTTGGTGGGGGCCTTGGCCTTCCCCGCGAACTTCCGCATCTGCGCGTAGTACTTCTCCTCGCCCTTCTCGCTGGCGGCCAGGAGCAGGGACACCGGCGGCGGAGGCATGTGCTCCAGGCGCCAGATGAGGTCGGACTCGTTCCTGAGCTGCTTGCTGCCGGCGTAGAGGTCCCCGGTGTCCCGGTCCTGGCGGGCGAAGAGGTCGGCGGACAGGCCCGCCGCCGCGCCGTAGCGGGCCGGGTTGGTCATGGCCATGTTGAGCGCGCAGTAGCCGCCGGTGGAGTTGCCCACCGCGCCCCAGGAGCCGCGCGTGTTGTCCACGCGGTAGGCGTCGTTGGCGGCGATGGGGACGTCCTGGTTGAAGAAGGTCAGCGCCTGCGGACCGCCGGGCACGTCCGTGCAGTTGGTGTCGCGGTCCGCCACCACCGAGGGCCGCAGCATGAGCACGATCGCCGGTCGCATCTCCTTGGCCATCATGGCCTTGGAGGCCGCCTGCGGGACCTTGGCCTTGGTGATGAGGTTGATGGACTGGCCGGGCTGACCGGTGATCGACACGATCACGGGGAACGTGTCCTTCTCGTGCTCCTTCTGGAAGTACTGGGGCGGGAGGTAGGCGAAGCCGTCCATGCTCAGCCCGGTCACCGGGCCGCGTATCTCGATCCGGTCCACCTGCCCGGCCTTCTCCTTCCGGCCCAGGCCGACGGGCTCCTGCCCCTTGACCGTCAGGGCCGGAGGCCGCTTGCCGTTCCCCGAGCCGGTCTGCAGCGTCTGCTTGCGGGAGTTCTGGCCGAGGAGTTCCTTCCAGGTGGAGTAGAAGCCGTACTCGCTGTTCGCCGCCACCAGCAGCACCGCCAGGATGCCGACCTGCGTCACCAGCAGCAGGCCGAGGCGGGAGGCGAACGCCAGGGGTCCCTTTCTCGCCACCCGTGGCCACAGCCACAGCACCAGCGCGATCACCGCCAGTGCGATGACCCCCAGGACCATCAGGAGTTCGGGAGACGTGAGACCCATGCGTTGTCGCTCCTCTTCGGCGGGAGATTTCTCCTGTAGAGAGGGATCACGACCACTCGAGGTTTCCCCTGGAGAGAGCAAATATCATCTTATGGGGATGCCCGGAGGGGCGCCCCCCGTGCGGCCTCAGGGCCCGGCGGGCTCCACCGGATACGGAACGAACGTCGTCCGGTTCTCGTCGACCGCCAGGCGCCGGCCCAGCGGCGGCACCGCGCGCTGCGGGCAGTCCAGCCGCTCGCAGACCTTGCAGCCCATGCCGATGGGGGTGGCCGCGGCCGCGTGCCGCGACAGCTCGTCCCCGAACTCCAGCAGCGCCAGCTGGGTGGCCATCCGGAAGGCCTGCCGACCGGGGCGCAGCCGGGGCGAGAGGTGCAGGACGCGGGTGGCGGGATCGTAGCGGTGCAGCTGCCCGGCGTCCGGGCCGTCGGCGAGGGCCTCGCGCAGCCGGCGCAGCCGGGCTCCCGCGTAGGCCTTGCTCATCCGGCGAGACTAGCATTGGCAACCTTCGCAAAGGCGCGTCAAATACTCCCCACTATTTGGCAGTTGGCCACGGTCGACGCCGGTCGCGGCCGAGCGCTTCGCCGCCACCACGCTGGGGCGCGACGTCGTGCGGGCGAGGGACCGGGCGGGCTTCGTGGTCAACGCCCTGCTGGTCCCCTACCTGTTGGCGGCCGTGAGGATGGCCGAGTCCGGCTTCGCCACGGCCGAGGAACCGCTCTACGCGCCGCCCCCGCTGCTGCGCCGCATGACCGACGCCGGGCTGCCGGGCCGCAAGAGCGGGCAGCGCTTCCACGCCTACCCGGCCCGGGGCGGCTGGCAAGATCGGGACAACCCCCGGCAACCCCTGTCGCCGGGGAGCCGGGTGTGTCTAGGCTGGGGGTGCAGTCGGTTCGCCCCGTCTTCGGACGGCGGCGTCGCAAGAGGGAACCCGGTGCGAATCCGGGACTGCCCCGCAGCGGTGAGTGGGAACGACCGCCGTCATACGCACTGGGCCCGAGGGCCCGGGAAGCGACGGCCAGTAGGTGTCGCGTCCGTCAGGACGCGGCGGGCCCACGAGTCCGAATACCTGCCACTGCCCGCGTGCGACCGCACGCGGTGTTCTCGGTGGTCTCGTGGGCGGACCGACGGGTACGGGCGGACGCGACGCGGCCCCGCCCCGTCCTGCCGTTCCTTCGCACCCCGTCGACCACCGGGAGCGTTCCGCGACTCGCGAAGGAGAGTTCCGTGGCAGCCGACCGTCCCCGCCCCGCCCCGCGTTCCCTGGCCACCGTCCACGGCTACCCCCGGCAGGGGGCCGGCCGGGAGCTGAAGAAGGCCGTCGAGGGTTACTGGTCCGGCCGCGTCAGCGCCGGCGAACTGCGCCGCACCGCCGCCGGCCTGCGCCGCGAGGCCTGGCGAGCGCTGGCGGACGCCGGCGTCCACGAGGTCCCCACCGGCGACTTCTCGCTCTACGACCACGTCCTGGACACCACCGTCATGGTCGGCGCCATCCCCGAGCGCCACCGCGCCCTCGTCGCCGAGGACGCCCTCGACGGCTACTTCGCCATGGCCCGCGGCACCCAGCAGGCACCGCCGCTGGAGATGACCAAGTGGTTCGACACCAACTACCACTACCTCGTCCCCGAACTGGGCCCCGGCACCGTCTTCACCGCCGACTCCGCCAAGCCCGTCGGCGAACTGCGCGAGGCCCTCGACGCCGGCCACGCCGCCCGGCCCGTGCTGGTGGGCCCCGTCACCTACCTCCTGCTCGCCAAACCCGCCCCCGGCACCGCCCCGGACTTCCAGCCGCTGACCCTCCTCGACCGGCTGCTGCCCGTCTACGCCGACGTGCTCGCCGACCTGCGCGCGGCCGGCGCCGCATGGGTGCAGCTCGACGAGCCCGCACTGGTCCAGGACCAGCCCCCGGCCGTACTGAACGCCGCCGCCCGCGCCTACCGCGAACTGGGCGCCCTCACCGACCGCCCCAAGCTGCTCGCCGCCGCCTACTTCGACCGGCTCGGCGACGCCCTGCCGGTGCTGGCCAAGGCGCCCGTCGACGGCCTGGCCCTGGACTTCACCGGGCCCGCCGCCGCCAACCTCGGCGACCTCGCGGCCGCCGGCGGCCTGCCCGGCAAACGGCTGATCGCCGGCGTCGTCGACGGACGCAACGTCTGGATCAACGACCTCGAGCGGTCCCTGGCCACCCTCGCCACCCTGCTCGGCCTCGCCGGCCGCGTCGACGTCGCCCCCTCCTGCCCCCTGTTGCACGTGCCCCTGGACGCCGCCGCCGAACGCGACGCCGACCCGCAGGTCGCCCGCTGGCTCGCCTTCGCCCGGCAGAAGACCGACGAGATCGTCACCCTCGCCCGCGGCCTGAACGAGGGCGGCGACACCATCGCCCCGCAGCTCGCCGCCAACCGCTGCGCCCGTGCCTCCCGCGCCGCCTCCGCCCTCACCCGCGACCCGGCCGTGCGCGCCCGCGCCACGGCCGTCACCCCAGCCGACACCCGCCGCCCACAGCCCTACGCCGAGCGCTCCGCCGCCCAGCGCGCACGCCTGGGCCTGCCGCTGCTGCCCACCACCACCATCGGCTCCTTCCCGCAGACCCGCGAACTGCGCACCGCCCGCGCCGACCTGCGCGCCGGACGCATCGACGCCGCCGCGTACGACGAGCGCATCGCCGCCGAGATCCGCGAGGTCCTCGCCTTCCAGGAGAAGGCCGGGCTCGACGTCCTCGTCCACGGCGAACCCGAACGCGACGACATGGTCCAGTACTTCGCCGAGCGCCTCACCGGCTACCTGGCCACCCGGCACGGCTGGGTGCAGTCCTACGGCACCCGCTATGTGCGGCCGCCCATCCTCGCCGGCGACATCTCCCGGCCCGGGCCCATGACCGTCGCCTGGACCGCCTACGCCCAGGAGCACACGGACCGCCCGGTCAAGGGCATGCTCACCGGCCCCGTCACCATGCTCGCCTGGTCCTTCGTCCGCGACGACCAGCCGCTCGCCGACACCGCCCGCCAGGTCGCCCTCGCCCTGCGGGACGAGGTCGCCGACCTGGAGGCCGCGGGCACCGCCGTCATCCAGGTCGACGAGCCGGCGCTGCGCGAGACCCTGCCGCTGCGCTCCGCCGACCGGGCCGGCTACCTCCGGTGGGCCACCGAGGCCTTCCGGCTGGCCACCGCCGGCGTGCGGGCGGACACCCAGATCCACACCCACATGTGCTACGCCGAGTTCGGCGACATCATCGCCGCCATCGAGGACCTGGACGCCGACGTCATCAGCCTCGAGGCCGCGCGCTCGCACATGCGGGTCGCCGGTGAACTCGCCCTGGCCGGCTACCCGCAGGAGGTCGGGCCCGGCGTCTACGACATCCACTCCCCGCGCGTGCCGGACGCCGCCGAGGTCGCGGCCCTGCTGCGCAAGGGGCTCGAGGCCGTCCCGGCCGAGCGCCTGTGGGGCAACCCCGACTGCGGGCTGAAGACCCGTGGCTGGGCTGAGGTGCGCGCGTCGCTGACGCACCTGGTCGAGGGGGCCCGCCAGGTGCGGGCGGAATGCGGCACCGCGGGGTAGCCCCCGCCCACCGAGCCGCCGCCGCGCCGGCCGGAACACCCGCTGAGGGGCGGGGAGTCCGGCCGGGCGCGGCGGCTTTCAGCCCGCCGGGGTGAGCGGGCGGCCGCAGCGCAGGTTCCAGCGCCCGGCCCGGCCGCTCAGCTCGGTCAGGGACAGGGGGGAGACGTCCAGGCGCCAGAACACCGGCGCCGGCAGCCCGAGCGCGTGCACCAGCGCCGCCCGGACGACGGCGGGTTCCACCACGGCCAGCACCCTCCCGCCGTCCCCGGCCAGGCCGTCCAGCCACGCGCCGACCCGTTCGGTGAGCGCCACGACCGACTCCCCGCCGTGGGGCGCGGCCCCGGGGTCCGCCAGCCATGCCGCCACCGCCTCCGGTTCGGCGGTCATCACCTCCTCCAGCGAACGGCCGCGCCAGCGGCCGACCTCCAGATCGCGCAGCGCGCCCACGGGTTCGGCGTCGTCCAGCCCGAGGGCGGCGGCCGTCCGGCGGCAGCGCGGCGCGGGGGCCGTCGCGGCCCGGTCCGTGCGCGGCAGCGCCCCGGCCGCCGCGCGGGCGGCGCGCTCGCCCGCCGCGTCGAGCGGGGAGCCGTCGTCGAAGCGCGCGGCCCGCAGCGCGGAGCCGGTCGCGGGCGAGATCAACATCACACGCGTCGTCATGATCCTCTCCTCCGGGGCGCTCGGGCCCACGCGCCCAGCAGACCACGGGCTTTGGCCGGGGAGTGCGCCGGGGGCGTGCATCCGTACGCCCGTAGCGCCGTGACGGACCAGGCGGTACGGTCGCGTGTACATGACGACGGTGCGTTCGGAAGCCGGTGCGAATCCGGCACGGTCGCGCCACTGTGTACCTGGCGGGCACCCCGGTCGGCTCCGGGGTTCGGCGGCAGGAAAGTCAGACCCGCCACCGTCGTCGAGCACCAACGACCGGGACGCGTGTTCCCCAGGAGGTTCTGTCATGGCCCAGTCCGTCGCCCCCGTTTCCAGCCGCCCCGCCCTGCCGGAGATCGCCCCCATCTCGCTCAAGGAGATAGCCCCCTGGCTGGCCTTCGGCGGGATCCTGATGCTGGTCCTGCTGTACTTCGTCGGCGCCGAGCAGGGCGCCACCTCCCTCATCGCGGGCAAGGACGTCCACGAGTGGGTGCACGACGGCCGCCACCTGCTCGGTTTCCCCTGCCACTGACCCGGCGGGAGCACGAGCCCATGAACTCCGTATCCGTAAGGGCCCTGCTCGTACGGGGCATGCTGGCCGGCCTGGCCACCGGCGTGCTGGCCCTGATCACCGCCTACCTGCTGGGTGAGCCCCATGTGGACTCGGCCATCGCGTTCGAGGAGGCGCACAGCCACGACCACGGCCACGACGAGGTGGAGCTGGTCAGCCGGACCATGCAGGCCACCGGCGGCCTCGCCACCGGCGTCCTGGTCTACGGCGTGGCGCTGGGCGGCATCGCCGCCCTGGCGTTCTGCGTGGCCCTGGGCCGCATCGGCCGCTTCGGCCCGCGCGCGACCGCGGGACTGGTCGCGCTGGGCGCGTTCGTGGCGGTCTTCCTGGTGCCGTTCCTGAAGTACCCGGCCAACCCGCCGGCCGTCGGCGACCCGGACACCCTGGACCAGCGCACCGCGCTGTTCTTCCTGATGATCGCGCTCAGCGTGCTGCTCGCCGTCGCCGCGGTCATCCTGGGCCGGCGCCTCGCGCCGCGCCTGGGCAACTGGAACGCCACCGTGGCGGCCTGCGCCGCCCTGGTCGTCGCGATCGGGCTCGCGTACGCGTTCCTGCCCTCCGGCGACAACGTCCCGGAGCACTTCCCGGCGACGCTGCTGTGGGAGTTCCGTATGTCCTCCCTCGCCATCGAGCTCGTGCTGTGGACCGGCTTCGGCCTGATCTTCGGTGAGTTCGCCGAGCGGCTCCTCGTGCCGAAGGCCGCGGAGCGGGACGAGCGGCAGCCGGAGACGGCAGCCGTGAGCTGAAAGTCGCGCGTCGTCACCGGACGCCGGGCGGGCCGCAGTCGGCCCGCCCGGCGTTCGCGTGTACGGCCAGCATCCGCTCCACCGTCCGGGCCCACGGGAACTCCTCCGCGCGCGCCCGCGCCGCCGCCCGCCGCACCTCCTCGGGCCGGGCGAGCACGCGCGTCACCGCGTCCGCCATCCCCGTCGCGCACCCGGCGGGCGCCACGGCCCCCGCCCCCGGCACCACCAGTTCGCGCGCCGCCCCCGATCGGCCGTCACCACCGGCGTCCCGCACGCCAGCGCCTCCAGCGCCGACAGCCCGAACGACTCCACCGCGCACGGCACCAGCGCCACATCCGCCCGTGCCAGCACCGCGGCCACGCCCCGGCGTTCGGCCACATGGCCGTGGAAGCGCACCGGCAGCCCGGCCGTCGCCGCCCACCGCTCCAGGCGCCCGCGCTCCGGCCCGTCGCCCAGCACGTCCAGGCGGGCGTCCACGCCGCGCCGACGCAGCACCGCCAGGGCCCCCAGCGGCAGATGAGGCCACTTCTCCGCCGACAGCCGCCCCGCGTACACCAGCCGGACCCCGTCGCCGCGCGCGCCGGCGGGGGCGAACACCTCCAGATCGACGCCCAACGGCACCCGGTGCAACGCCACCTGCCCGCCCAGCCGGGCGAACTCCGCGCCGGAGAAGGCGGACGCGGCGACCACGGCGTCGAACGCCCCGGCCAGGCACCGGTTCCAGGCGTCGACCGCCCGGACCGGCGGCAGGCGCCCCGGCAGCCGGGGCGCCAGGATCGCGTCCAGCCGCTCATGGGAGAGCAGCACCGTCCGTACGCCCCGCGCCCGCGCCCAACGGGCCGTACCCACCAGCGTCAGCTTGTCCGACACCTCCAGCACGTCGGGCGCGAACCACCCCAGCAGGCGCCGCAGCCCCAGCAGCACCCCCGGTGAGAGCACCATCCGGTACCCGCCGCCCACGCGCGGCCCCGGCACCGTCACCCGCACGCCGCCCGCCGCGTCGCGCACCCGGGCGTACCGGGCGCCCGGTACGACCAGCAGCCGGTCGTGGCCGGCGGCGACGTACCCCCGGCCGAGCGCGTCCAGCGTGGTGCGCAGACCGCCCGAGGCCGGGGCGTAGAAGTTGGCGAGCTGCGCGATCCTCATGCCGCGCCCCCGGCGGCCGGCCGCCGGGCACGGACCAGTTCGGCGTATGTGCACGGGCGCATCCCCGCCGCCAGGGCGCCGTCGATCGCCGCCAGGGTGCGCTCGCGCAGCCCCGGCCGCGCCAGGTCCGCGGGGTGCAGCGCGATGCGGAACGGCCGGCCGGCGGCGGACCGGCGCCGCGCCGCCGCCGTCATCAGCCGCGCGCCCGCTCGCTCGCCGAGCCCGCCCGGCCGGTGGGACAGCGCCGGCACGCGATGGGCGACCCCGGTCCGCAGGTCGCGCACCGTCAGATGGCCGGTGGTGTAGTCCAGGCCCAGGCCGCGCAGCGCCGTCAGCGTCCCCGGTGAGGCGAGCCAGCCGGGCGGGGTGAAGCCGCACGGTGCCATGCCCACCGAGGCGAGCGCGGCCAGACCCTTCTCCAGCCGTTCACGGGCGGCCCGTTCGCCGAGCGCCGCGAACTCGGCGCAGCCGCGCGCCGCCAGAAGGCCGGTCAGCCGCCGGGCCGGCGACCCGCCGGGTACGCCCCGGTGCTCCCAGCCGTGCAGCGCGAGCTCGTGCCCCCGCTCGCGGGCGGCGTGCGCCCACCGCACCAGGGCCGGGTCGCGGGCCGCCGGGACGCCGCGCCAGGGGCCGGGCACCAGCAGCAGCGTCGCGCGCACACCGCGCTCGTCGAGGCCCGCCAGCCACCGGCGGCACGGGTCGAGGGTCCAGGGGGCCACGTCGTGCACCGAGACCACGAAGACGGCGCTCACAGGACCGAGCGTGCCCCCGCCGCGCGGACGCGCGGTGTACGCGCGGTGAACGGTCCGCCTCCGGGAGACGCCCGGTACGGTGGTGCTCACCAGCACGAAAATACGGGGGAAGTGCCATGTCGTACCCGCTTGTTGAGGCCTGTCACGCCGCTCGCCGCCCCGCGCCGCCGGCCCCGCCGCCCTTTGCCCACCACGGCCCCGCCCTGCTCACCGAGGCCCTCGCACGGATACCCGAGGAGGCGGTGCGGGCGTTCACCGCGTCGTGGAACGACCTGCCCGCCGACGCCCACCTCGGCGCCGGCACGCCCTACCGCTTCCGCCGCTACGGCAGGTTCCGTATCGCCGGCGACGGCCTGGAGCGGCTGCCGCACGTCGCGTTCTTCCAGGACCGCGCCGTCAACAAGGTCAGCGGCGGCGTGGCGCGCATGTTCGCCCCGCTGGACGACACGGTGGCGTGCGGGCCGGTGCTGGGCGCGGTCGTCCGTACCCTCCGGGAGCACCTGCCGGGCCCGCGCACCGGCACCGACCTGTGCGGGGTCCATCAGATCCGGGTCACCGCCACGGACGCGACGGACGGTCACCCGGCGCCCGAGGGCGTCCACCGGGACGGGCACAACTACGTCGCCCAGGTGCTGATCCGGCGCGAGGGAGTCCTGGGCGCCGAGTCGTGCCTGTACGACCTGGCCGGGCGGGCCGTGCACCGGGCCTCGCTGAGCGCGCCGCTGGAGACGATCGTCCTGGACGACCGGCGCGTCCTGCACGGCGTCTCGCCGATGCGGCCGGCGCCGGGCGCGCGGCGGGGCGTACGGGACATGCTGCTCGTCGACTTCTTCCCGGGTCGGTGAGCCGGGGCGGGAACCGGGGGCGGTGCGGGCAACGCGCGGGGCCGCAGGCAGACTTGGCCCCATACAACCCGTACTGAGGAGATCGCATGCGTTACGCGGACGGCCCCACGGTCCACGAAGAGGTGCACATCCAGGCGGCGCCGCCCGAGGTCTGGAAGATGGTGACGGACATCGGGCTGCCCGCCCGGTTCAGCCCCGAGCTGCGGCGGGCCGAGTGGCTGGACGGTGCCACCGGGCCGGCGATGGGCGCGGCCTTCGCCGGCCACAACCACAACCCGGTGCTGGGCGAGTGGCGGACCGTCTCCCATGTGGTCGCGCTGGAGCCGGAGCGGGTGTTCGCCTGGGCGGTCACCGACCCCGACGGGCGGTACGGAGGCGGCCCCGCCGATCCGGCGCACCCGATGGCCACCTGGACGTTCGCTCTCGAGCCCGCGGCCGGCGGCACGCTGCTGCGGCTGTCCGCGCTGCTCGGACCGGCCCGCTCGGGGATCAGCCTGGCGGTCGACCGCATGCCGGAGAAGGAGGAGGCGATCATCGAGCACCGGCTCGGCGACCTCGCCGCCGGCATGCGGACCACCCTCCAGGGCGTCAAGGACCTCGTCGAGGGACGCGCCTGACGACTCGCCGAGCCCCCGCCGCGGGAGTGGGCGTACGGAGATCGGGCGCGGTATCCGTACGCGACGGCCAGTCTGACCGGGAAATGCCCGGCCTCCGGTGAAGCTGAGTCCATGACCAAGATCAAGGCCGTCGCCTTCAGCTCCTACGGCTCCGCCGATGTGCTCCGGCTCACCGACGTCGATCAGCCGGTCCCGGGGCCCGGGCAGGTGCGGATCGCCGTGCGCTGCGCCGGCGTCAACCCGCTCGACCACAAGATCCGCAGCGGTGCCATGGCCGGCATCGTTTCCGTCGACCTGCCGCACGTCCCCGGGGTGGAGGCCTCCGGGGTGGTGGAGGCGGTGGGGGAGGGAGTGGTGGGGGTGCAGGCGGGGACGCGGTCCTCGGCCGCACCGCCACCGGCGCCTACGCCGAGCAGGCCCTGGCCGTGGCCGAGGAGCTGATGATCAAGCCGCTCTCCCTGCCCTGGGAGGAGGCGGCCGGCCTGCCGTTGGCCGCCGAGACGGCCTGGCGGGCGCTGAACCTGCTGGCCCTGAACGAGGGCGAGACCCTGCTCGTGCACGGTGCGGCCGGGGGAGTGGGCACGCTGGCGGTGCAGTTCGCCCGCTCCCGGGACGTCCGGGTCATCGGCACGGCCAGCGAGTTCAACCACGAGTACCTGCGCGGGCTGGGCGCGATCCCGGTGACCTACGGCGAGGGCCTCGCCGAGCGCGTGCGCGAGGCCGCGCCGGGCGGGGTGGACGCCGCACTGGACGCCGTCGGCAAGGGCGACGCCGTGGGGATCTCGGTCGAGCTGACCGGCGACCCGGAGCGGGTGGTGAGCATCGCCGACCCCGAGGGCGCCCGCCGCACCGGCGCCCGCTTCAGCGCCGGCGGCCCGGCCTCCGGGGGCGGCCCGGCGCTCACCGCCGCCCTGGCCCTGCACGAGGCCGGCATCCTCCAGCTGCCCGTCCACCGCGTCTACCGCCTGCACGAGGCGGCCGAGGCCCACCGCGCCAGCGAGCACGGCCATCTGACGGGAAAGATCGTGCTGGCGGTGGCGTGAGGGCGTCCGGGTCGTGAAACAGGCAGGGCCCGGCACGCGCAACCGCGTGCCGGGCCCTGGACGTCGGACGGCTACTTGACGCGGCCGTACCAGACGCTGTTGCTCCAGATCTTCTCCAGCCGGACGGAGGTGCCGGGCTTGGGAGCGTGCCAGATCTTGTTGTTACCCGCGTAGATACCCACGTGGTAGACGTTGCTGCCGGAGTGGAAGAACACCAGGTCGCCGGTCTGGCGCGAGCCGCCGGAGATGTGGCGGGTCTTGTTGTACTGGTCGGCGGCGGTGCGCGGGAGCGACTTGCCGGCCTTCTTGAACGAGTAGAGCGTCAGGCCCGAGCAGTCGAACCGGTTCGGTCCGGTGGCACCCCACTGGTAGGGGGAGCCCTTCTTGGAGGCCGCGACCTTCAGAGCCTGCTCGCCGGCGGTGGCGGCCGACGCGTCCGGGGCGAGGCCCGGTACCAGCACCGTCGCCGCCAGGGTGGCGACGGTGAGGGCGGACGCGGTACCGGCCCGCTTGGCGAGCGCGGGTATTCGAGGCAACGCAGACATGCCTAAGCCCTTCGACATCCGCCTGCGAAAGATGACCTGTCGGGTTCGGGCTGCGAAGTTGCCCGGCCACCGTTGTGGCTTCACCCCCAGAACCACCGACCTCGTGGTTCGTACCGCTTGGGTCTCCCGCTCCTGCCGATCCATCAATTCGATTCCGCACCCGGTGCGGCGGCAGGACTCGGCGTCCGCCCGGGTCGCCCGCCTCGGTGACGGGATCTTGTGTTCGGTGAGAGATCCTGCACCATCAATCGCTCAGATTCGGTGCCCAAACGGTCATCTGTGAACTTCTTCACTTCGGATGCAAACCCGGAACCGTGGTATTCCCAGCCCCGCCGAACTGGCGGTAAACCCTTGTCCCCACTGGTTTCCGAAGCATTGGAATGAATGACTCCGCAGAGGGCGCCGGCGGGGGCGTCAGCAGGGGCGCCGCCACGCGTCGAGGTCCAGGTTCTTCTTCATCGAACTGAGCCCCAGCCGCTTGGCCGTGTCGCAGAAGTCCCCCGGCGGGAGCTCGTATTCGACATGGAAGACCGCTTTGTTCCGTTTGATGAAGGGCGTCAGCTTCTCGCACTCGTCGTACTGCGCGCACTGCTCGTTCACCGCGAAGTCGAAGTCGCGCACCAGCTGGGGGATCTGCTCCAGGTCGTTCTTCAGCCCCACGGCGAGCCCGCGCTCGTGCGCCAGCTCGGCCAGCATCCGGTTGAACGCCAACTGATGGTCGGCCGTCAGCGGAAATCCGGTGCGATTACGGAATCCCTCCGTCAGGTCCGGCTCGACCGCGTCGAATCCCTTCTGCCGGCACATGTCGATACGGGCCGCCATGATCGGCCGCAGTACGTCGAGACGGCGGATGTCCAGCCACTTCTCGCCGTCCCAGCCCTTGTTCTTCGCGCCCAGCACCGACGCGGGGAACTTCTCCTTGTCGGACCGGAAGTTCTCCCACGCCCCGGCGTTGATGTAACAGATCACCTTGCGGCCGCGGGCGTGCAACTCCGCCACCGTCTTCGCCGAGTTCTCGAAGCCGTCGATGTCGTAGACGGGCGCGTCCACCGAGGTGTCCACGCGCCCGCCGAGCTGCCACTGCCAGCGGGTGCCCGGCTTGGGCTGCCACCGCCCGGACGGCTGGGCCGGCGTGCTGCCAGGCGTGCCGCCGGGCGTCATCCGGTCCGTGGGCACCGGCTCCCGCGCCTCGCCGCCGCCGTCGTCCCCGTCGTCGGACGGGCTCGAGGACGAACACCCCGCGAGGACGAGGAGCACCACCCCGAGCACCCCGGCCCGCCGCGCCCCCTCACCGCGCACCCCCGCCGTGCCGGCCGCCGTCAGGGGCGCGCTCCGCCAGGGGTTGGCCCCCGTCCCCGGCACCGCGCAGTGCACCCCGGCACCCCGCCCGCCGGCCGTCCGGGCCACCAGCGCCGCGGCGTCCTCGGGCACCCCGTAGACCAGGTGGCAGAAGCGCGCCGGCGGGTGGTCGGCGGTCCACTGCGGCACCCGGGCCCGCCGGTACTCCTCCCACGTGCCCTCGAACGTCACCAGCAGATCGGCCAGCGCCGCGTAGCCCGGGTCGGGATGCGTCCCCGGGTTGAGCACCGCCGTCCGCGCGCCCAGCACCCGGGCCGCCGTCACCAGGCGGCGGTAGCGCGGCAGCGGCGCCGCGTGCGCCGGGACCTGGTCGAGGAAGACCCCGTCCACGCCGTACCACCTGCGGTGCCGGTGGACGTCGGCCACCACCGCGCGGGCCGCGCGGTGACCGTAGCCGGTGTCGACGTAGCCCAGCAGGGGAACCCCCGCGGCGCGCAGCCGGCCGGCGGCGGCCCGGAAGTCTTCGTCGGGCCGCCGGCCGGGGCCGTCGGCCACGTTGAGCACGACGGCGTGCAGACGGGGCGCCGCCTCCAGCAGCGCGTCCCACTCCCGGGGGTGCACCGCCGGATGGGCGTACAGCGGTACGAGCAGCCGTTGCCCGTCGTCCGGCGGCGCCTGGCGCGTGCTCTCGGTCATCGCGGGGACTCCGCGACGGTGCCGGCGTCGGCCCACAGGTCGGCGAGGGACTCCTCGAGGGAGCGGGCCGGGGCCCAGCCGAGGGCACGGCTCGCGGCCGTGATGTCCGCCCGGATCCAGGGCACGGCCGCCGAGCGCGGCGAGCCGTCGCCGTCCTCGTCGACGCGGTCCGCCACCCGGCCGCCGAAGCCCGCGGCCCGCAGCAGCCCTTCGGCGACGTCGCGGACCGGCCGGGCCGTACCACTGGCGATGTTCAGGACGCCGGGCAGCGGCCGGGGCGCGGTGACGGCGAGGGCGATCGCCTCGGCCACGTCCCGCGCGTCGACGAAGTCGCGGTGGGCGGAGAGGTCGCCGGTGCGCACCCGCCCGTCCGGGCCGGCCTTGCGCAGCTCGGCGGCCAGCCGCCCGGGCAGCGAGGCGGCCGGGGCGCCGGGGCCGACGGGGTTGAACACCCGCAGCACCGCGGCGTCCAGGCCGGAGGAGGTCACCGCGAGGGTGCCGGCCAGCTTGGTGGCGCCGTACAGGCCCAGCGGGCGGGCCGGGTGCGACTCGCCGACGGGCCGGCGGCCGTCGGCGGGGCCGTACTCCCCGGCGGAGCCCAGGTGGATCAGCCGGGCGTCCGGGGCCGCCCGGCGCAGGGCCTCGCACAGCACGGCGGGGCCGTGGGCGTTGAGGGCGGTCAGCGACAGGGCGTCGCCGCCGACCGCGCCCACGCAGTTGACGACGGCGTCGGGCGCGGCGTCGCGCAGCACGGCCGCGAGCGCGGCCGGGTCGGCGCCGTACAGGTCGACGGGCACGTCGGCGCCGGGGCTCCGGCCGCCGCCGAGCACCTGCACGCCCTCCAGGGCGTGCAGGCGGTCGGCGGCGTGCCGGCCCAGGAAGCCGGTGGTGCCCAGGACGAGAATGCGCATCGCGTCCGGTCACGCTCCCTTGATCAGCAGGTCGCGGCGTACGGAGAACTCGGCGTTGGCCCGGTCGTAGTCGTCGGGGCGGCCGATGTCGAGCCAGTAGCCGTCGAACTCGTAGGCGTTCGGCGGGGTGTCGGCCGCCAGCAGGTCGAGCACCAGTTCGTCGAAGCCGAGCGGCAGCCCGGGGGTGTAGCGCGCGAGGGCGCCGCGGGAGACACCGTAGACGCCCATGGAGACGCGGTAGTCCATGCTCGGCTTCTCCGCGAAGCCCACGACGCGGCCGGAGTCGGTGGTCAGCACCCCGAAGTCGATGTTCACGGTGCGGGCGTAGGTGGCGATGGTCAGCGGCGCGCCGGAGGCGATGTGGGCGCCGAGCACGTCGCCGAAGTCGAGGTCGGTGAGGATGTCGCCGTTCATGACCAGGAAGTGCTCGGGCAGCCGGTCGGTCATGGTCAGCAGGGGCCCCATGGTGCCCAGGGGGCTCTCCTCGGTGGTGTAGTCGACGTCGATGCCCCATTGGGAGCCGTCGCCGACGTAGGCGCGGATGATGTGGCCGAGGTGGCCGATGGCCAGGGTGCAGCTGGTGAACCCGGCGGAGGCCAGCTGGCGCATGACGATCTCGAGGATGGCGTGCTGGTCGCCGATGGGCACCAGCGGCTTGGGCAGTGCGGTGGTGTACGGGCGCAGCCGGACGCCCTTGCCTCCGGCCAGGATGACTACGTGCATGGGTGCCGTTCCTCTCTCTTAGCCACGTGGGATCGGGGGTGGAACGTCAGACGTTGTAGATGCCGGTCTTGTACCGGCCGAGGTTGACCGGGTCGCGGAAGAACGCGATGGCCTCGCTCAGTCCTTCCTCGAGGGTGTGGGCCGGGGCCCAGCCGGTGGCGGCCCGCAGCCGGGAGGCGTCGGCGACCAGCCGCATCACCTCGGAGTTGGCGGGGCGCACGCGCTGGGCGTCCTCGGTGACCTCGAGCTCGGCGTCCATGAGCTTGCCGATCAGGGTGACGAGGTCGCCGATGGAGATCTCCTCGCCGGTGCCGGAGTTGAAGGTGCGGCCGACGACGTCGTCGGCGGGCGCGGTGCCGACGGCCCGGAAGGCGGCGACGGTGTCCTTGACGTAGCTGAAGTCGCGGGTGGGGCGCAGGTCGCCGAGGGTGATGGCGCGCTGCCCGGCGGCGACCTGGCCGATGACGGTGGGGATCACCGCGCGCATGGACTGGCGCGGACCGAAGGTGTTGAAGGGGCGCAGGGTGACCACGGGCAGCCCGAAGCTGGCGTGGTAGCTGTCGGCCAGCCGGTCCCCGCCGGCCTTGGAGGCGGCGTAGGGCGACTGGGTGTTGATGGGGTGGTCCTCGGCGATCGGCACGGTCTGCGCGGTGCCGTAGGTCTCGCTCGTGGAGGTGTGCACCAGGCGCGGGATGCCCAGGTGCCGTACGGCCTCCAGGACGTTGAGGGTGCCGGTGACGTTGGTCTCGACGTAGCTGTGCGGGGCCCGGTAGGAGTACGGGATGGCGATCAGCGCGGCCAGGTGGTAGACGGTCTCGGCCCCGGTCACCAGACCGGTGACGGAGCCGGGGTCGCGGACGTCGCCGAGCACGACCTCGACGTGGTCCATCACCTCGGCGGGCAGGTCCTCGAGCCAGCCGAAGGACGAGAACGAGTTGTACTGCACCATCGCGCGCACCTGGTGGCCGTCGGCGACGAGCGCCTCGACCAGGTGCGATCCGATGAACCCTTCGGCTCCGGTGACGGCGACGCGTGCCGGTGCGGACATGAGCGGTCTCCTCTGGCGTGACGGGCGGAGCGGGAAATGCGGAGCGGAAACATGGAGCGGAAACGTGGAGCGGAAATGCCGTGCGGGACACGTGCCGTGATGCGGCGGTGCCGTGGTGCGGCGGTGCGTGGTTCAGCGGTGCCGTGGTTCAGCGGTGCGTGGTGATCCGTCCGAGCAGGACGGTGGCGGCGGCCAGCAGACCGGCGGCCGCGCCGGTACAGATCACCACCTGGTCGGTGGTCGGCACGGAGATCCGCAGCACGAGGGCGGCGGTCTCGGCGCCGGCGGCGCCGAGGCAGAGCAGGGCCGGCAGCCATCCGATGCCGTAGGCCTGGAGCAGCAGCCCGGTCCACAGCACCGCCCCGAGCGCCAGCAGAGCGGTCAGGCGCGGCGCGGACAGCGGCGGGTCGTCGGGCCACACGGCGGAGACGGCCAGCGTGAGCACCGTCAGCGCCGCGAGGTACCCGGCGACGCACAGCGTCAGCACACGGCCCACGCGCAACAGCAGTCCGCCGGTGCTCGTCGAGGCGGCGAGCGCGCCCAGGGCCAGCCCGCGGCAGCGGTAGAGCAGCCACTCCGCCACGCCCATGCTGAGGGTGAGGGCGAGGACGGCGGGTCCGCTCGCGCCGCCGTGGTGCCCGACGAGCACGTCGCCGAGCGCGGCGATGGTGGTCAGGGTGCCGCAGCCCAGGCCGAAGAGCCCGTACGGAATCGAGGCGGCCGGCGGCGGCGCCTGCCCGGTCCGCTCGCCGTCCGTGCGGCGGGCCCGGGTGATCTCGTAGACGGCCGCGAAGAGCGCGCCGCCGGCCGTGGCCAGCAGCAGGACGACGCCCACGACGGACGGCGGCCGGGCGAGCAGGACCACCGCGCCGCCGGTCGCGGTCGGCAGCAGGGCGAGCAGCAGGAGCCGCTCCCGGCCGAGCACCAGCAGGGCCGTGGCCGCCGCCAGGTAGAGCACCTGGCCGACGCCGAAGGCGAGCGCCCCGGGCGGCGCCGGGAGCGCGAGGGCCGCGCCGGTGGCGAGCAGGACGCCCAGCGGGGCCCCCACGGCCAGGCAGCGGGCCGCCGCGCCCCGCCCGCCGGCCGCGAGCCACAGGTACGCGCGGTGGGCGAGGGCCTGGTTGAAGGCCCAGGCCACCAAGGCCGAGGCGATGAGCGCCCCGGTCCCGGCGGGCAGCCCGAAACGATCCTGCCCGCCGTTCATCAGGGGTGACCCGAGCGTGTAGCCGAAGCCCGGGAGGGTGAACACCAGGGAGCGCAGCAGGAACTGGCCGGGCTTCACCTTCCAGGGGTCGGGCCGGGGTTCGGGCTCGGGATGACCTCGCGGGACGCGGGCGAAGAGCTCGGCCGCGAGCTCGAAGGCGTCGGCGCGCCCGTAGCGCTCGGCGATCTGTTCGCCGGTGAGCCCGTCGGCCTCCAGCACGGCGGCGATCTCGTCGGGGTGGACGGCCGCCGCGCAGACGGCGGCCAGTTCCTGGGCGAGTTCGTCGACCGGGTCGGCGGCCCACCCCGGCCGGTGGCGCACCGGGACCGGCGCGACCGCGAGGTCGTGGGCCGGCTCGGGCTCCTCCGGCAGCAGGCGCAGCAGTCCGCTCATCCGGCACCGCCCGCGGCCATGGCCATGACGGGTGCGGGACGGGCGAGGGGAGTGTGCGCGGGTACGGGCTGCCGCAGCCCGGCGAGGTCGTGGTAGATGTCGCGGAAGGCGCTGATGGTCTGCCGGAGGGTGAACTGCTCGATGACGCGCAGCCGCGCGGCCTCGCCCATCCGGGCCCGCAGGCCCGGATCCCGCAGCAGCGTCAGCGCCGCCCGCGCCATGCTCGGCGCGTCGCGGGGCGGTACGACCAGTCCGCTGTCGCCGACGGCCTCCCGGACCCCGCCCACGTCGGTGGAGACGGTGGCCCGTCCGCACGACATGGCCTCGATCAGGGTGAAGGGGAAGCCCTCGCTGATGCTGGAGAGCATCACCACGTTGCCGGCCGCGTAGGCGTCGCGGATGTCCTCGACCCGGCCCTCGAAGGTGACGGCGTCGCCCACGCCGAGCTCGGCGGCCAGGTTCTCGCAGGCGGTGCGGTAGCCCTCCCCGCCGCGCGGGGTGCCGCCGAAGAGCCGCAGCCGCGCGTCGGGGATCTCGGCCCGTACGAGCGCGAAGGCGCGGATCAGCGTCTCCAGGCCCTTGATGGGGTCGACCCGGCCCGCCCAGCTGAGCGTCGGCACCTCGGGCTCGGGCCCGGCGGGCGGGAACGCGGCGGGGTCGACGCCGTTGTAGACGGTGCGGATGCGGTCGGAGGGGGTGCCGCCGTGCTCCTCCCAGCGCCGGTTGTAGCGGTTGCCCGGGGTGACCAGGGCGGCGGTGCGGTAGCTCTCGACAGCGAGCATCCGGAACAGCCCGAGCATCAGCGCCTTGACCGGCCAGCGGTAGGGCTCGGCGCGGAAGCCGAGGTAGCGCTCGCGCAGGTAGATGCCGTGCTCGGTGAGCAGGAACGGGGTGCCGTGACGGTGGTGGGCGACCAGCCCGGGCAGGGTGGCCAGCCCCCCGCTCACCGCGTGGGTGATCCCCTCGGCGGGGGGCCGCGCGGCGAGCGGGCGCAGGGCGTGCTCGAGCAGGTCCGTGGCGGTCAGCGCGTCGTGGAGCGTGGGGCGCGCGTCGGCGGTGGCGAGCCCCGGCCGGTTCCAGACGCGGGCGAGCAGGCGGACGGCCTCCTCGCCGCGCAGGGCGGGGAAGAGCGTGCCCTCGGTGGCGTGGTCGGCGAGGCGGTGGAAGGCGCGGGAGAAGTGGTGCTCCTGCGCGGGGTCGAGGAGGGTCAGCAGGAAGAGTTCGTAAGCGGTGAGGAAGCGGCGCAGCGCCCTGCCGCGCGGGGCGCGCCCGGAGGGCGGCGGCCCCCACAGGGGGACGGCCTCCACCCCGCGGACGTGGCCGGGCGGCTGCCAGGCGAGCTGTTCGCGGCCGGTTCCGGTGACGGCGATGACGCGGAAGTCGACGTCGGGCATGCCCTGGACGAGCTGGTCGCACCACACGCTCACCCCGCCGTGGCTGTGCGGGTAGGTCCCCTCGGTGAGCAGGGTCACCGAGGGTGTGGCGGACGCCGGTTCGGCTGACGGTCCGTGCATGAAAGTCGGTTCTCTCCAGACAGACGGTGCGGTGAGGGTCGGGTCAGCACGAGCACGGTTCCTGTTCAGCGGCGCACGGTGTCGCCGGGGCCGTAGGGAACGCGGTGGCTGACGCCCTGGGGCACCACAAGCGCGGCCGCGGGGTTCTGCACCCGGGTCGCCTTGCCGGAGAGAGGGCGGGACGTGGTGGGGCCGTCGGCGGGCAGGACGAGGACGACGGTGTTCTGCCCCGTGTCCGGGGCGGCCCAGCCGGAGCGCAGTCCGGCGTAGGAGGTGCCGAAGGCGACGCGGCCGGTGCCGCGCACCTGGACGGTGCCCGACGGCAGGGTGGCGCTGACCTCCATGCCGGCGGGGGCGCTGACGGCGATGGCCGCGCCGACGCGGAAGGCGGTGACCTTGCCGGACTGCACGGCCGCGGTCCAGGCGGCGCGCTTGCGCAGCTCGCCGCCGATGTCGCGCATGCGCAGGTTGACCAGCGGGGTGTTGTCGGCGAACAGGGTGCGGTAGTCGGTCAGGAGCTTCTCCACCGGCTGGTAGCCGATGCGCTCCTCGGCGAGGTTGGACTGGTGGATGAAGTGCGGGCGCGGGTCGTTGGCGAGCACGTGGCTCATGGCGATCCGGCTCTCGAGCGGGACGATGTAGTCGGCGAACCCCGTGGTGCGCGAGAGGGGTTCGCGCAGGCAGGTCGTGGTGGAGGAGTTCTCACAGACCCCGCTGCCGCCGTCGGCCTTGCGCGTGTAGAGCCAGTTGTACTCGTCGACCTGCTCGGCGGCCTTGCCGGCGTTGTAGAAGACGTTCATCGGGTAGCGGGGCACGGTCAGCGAGGGCCCGACCTGGCGCTGCTCGTGCTCGCGCGAGGTGTCGCTGCCCAGCCAGGCCACCTGGGTCTGGGTGAGGGCGGGGGCCAGCTCGGGGTTGTCGTCCGGCTGCTGCGGCAGGGTCCGCAGGCCGGAGTGCTCGCCGGTGACCAGCTCGTCCTTGTCCAGGGCCAGGCCCTGGCGGGCCGCCCAGCCGCGGTTGTCGTTGATCTGGGCGGTGATGTCCGCCCGGCTGTACCAGCGGATCTTGCCCTGGGCGTCGGTGGCGCACTTCCACGGCACGGTGGAGGTGTCCTGGATGCAGCCCATGAACGGGTGGTTGTAGGTGTGGTTGACCCAGCGGAAGGAGCCCTGGTCGGCGATCAGTTGCTGGGCGAGCGGGTCGGTGCCGGCGTGGGCCTCCTTGTGGGCCTCGCTGCCGCCGCCGTTGAAGGCCAGGTCCAGGGTCAGGCCGTGGTCCTTCTCCCACTGCTTGGCGTGCTGGGCGTCGGCGGCGGTCATCCGGATCGGGTCGTTCTCGGGGCTGCCGGGCGGGCAGTCGATGTCACCGGGCGTGCAGTTGAGCACCGAGTCCCAGCGGTCGTCCGAGCCGAAGACGTCGTCGACGTGCAGGGCGAAGTAGTTGCGCGCCGCCCCCAGGTGGACGCCCTGGGTGAGCCACTCGACGATGCCGCGCGAGAGCAGCCGGAACTGGCTCTGGTAGTGGTTGTAGACGAAGGTGATCACCAGCTCGCTGCGGCCGTCGTGGGTGTACTGGCCGACCAGCGAGCCGCGCTGGGAGCCGCCGGGCACCGGCGCGTCGACGTAGCTGGTGTAGGTCGCGCCCTCGGCCTGCTTGTCGAGGGGCGTGGCGAGGTAGCCGTAGCTCTCGGGCACTCCGTTGTCGTTGTTCTCGAACGGAACGTTTTTCCGCAGGTAGCCGAAGGGGCCCGACGCCCCCGCCGTGGTCACCTGCGCGCTCTGCCCGTCCAGCGAACCGGCGTAGCCGGTGTTCAGGCCGACGGCCGGGCGGGCATAGGTGTAGGCGTCCACCTGCCGGATGCTGAATCGTTTCTCGTAGTCCGCCAGCGCCGCCATCTCGGCCGAACCCGCGCCGAAGGGGTTGTCGTTGGGCAGCACCACGCCCTGGAACTTCGCTCTCGGCCCGCCGCCCACGGTGTCGGCGAGGAACGCCGCGTCGACGCGGGCCCGCCCCGTGTCGCCCAGGTCGAGCCTGGTGTACGGCGTGCCGGCGGTGTCGAGTTCGTTGCGGATCGCGGCGACGGACGGTCCGCCGTCGTCGACCACGAGGACGCGCAGGTCGATGCGCGCCGTGGGTTCCGCCGCGGCGGCCCCGGCCGCCGGCAGGGTCACCGCCAGCAGAGCGGCCGCGGCCCATGCCGCGACCAGACGTGTCGTACGCCCCATTGCCTTCTCCCCCCAGGACGAACCGCGCGTGAGGCGCGCCGCCGTCCTCCACGAACGTGCGCGCGGCGTCGCGAAGACGCCCGCGCACATTGAGTGATCCCCATGTCGGCCCCGTGGCGGCCGGGCTCCCCACCCGGTCGCTACCGTTCCTCCCCTGCCACGGAAACGGACGCCGATTGTCCGGTCCCGAGCCGCACGGCCGGAGCCGTGGTCGCGCGACGATGACGCGGGCTCCGGGCACGGGCGTGCCACGGCCTCGGGAGACTCGCACCGCCTCCCGACCGCTCAGCCTTATAGTGCGGCATGCCCGAAGGCCGCGCCGTGCTCACCGGGGAGTCAGGCCATGACCGTTCGTGAAACCCTGGCCGAAACCCGTCGCGCCGCCCCATGGCCGGCGATCCGCCCCGGATCGGCCCCGTGAGCGGTCATCTCTGAGGTGACCTGTGGCAACTCCTGTATACGACGCCTCGGGAGTCGCATACTCCGAACACCCGTGCACCGCTGGGCGGTACACCCGGCCGCGATGAGATCGGCCTGATGACGGCTGTCCGATATGCCGGGGGTGGCCTGCATTCGGCCGAGGTGCCGCACGTTTCGGGTACGCAATCACCCTTCCGGGTTGGGGGTGTCGTGTGTCAACGGGATTGCAGGAAGGGGAGGTTGTTACAGCAATGCCGGAGGACGCGGGGGAACGGGGGCGGTCGGGTGGCTTCGCGCAGGACGGACGGGCTGTGCGTCGGCGCGGTCGTGGCCCGCACGGGCCGGTCGGCCCGGCCCGGGGAGCCGCTGGACTACGTACTGGACCGGCTGGCCCCCCACCTGGCACGCGGCACCGACGGCACGGGCCTACGGCCGGTCCGGCTGGCCCGGCGCGACAGCCGCTGCGAGGCCGACGGCGCCCGCCGCGCCGTCGCCGAACTCGTGCGTGACGAGGGCGCGTCCGTGGTGGTGGCGATGGGCGGCGGCGCGGTGCTGCCCGCCGTCGCCGAGGCCTGCGAGGTGCTGGGCATTCCGTGCGTGTCCACGGTGTTCCCCTGGCACGCGTACCTCTACGGCGGGGGTGCCGAGCCGCCCGTGCGGCCGCGCCGCTGGACGTATCACTTCGCCTGGGGGTTGGACGACATCGCGACGGTCTTCGCGGAGATGTGGGAACGCGTGGGTTCCGGCCGGACCGTCGGCGCCCTGTGGAACGACGGCCTCCAGGGGCGGCTGCTACGGCATCCGCGGCACGGCTTCCCGCCCGTGGCCGCCGCCCGCGGGCACACCCTGGTCGACCCGGGCGGCTACCGCGAGCCGGCCGCCTGCTTCGCCTCCCACATCCGGCGCTTCCAGGAGACCGGGGTGGAGATCGTCACCAGCGCGGCCACCGTGGAGGACCTGGCGCTCTTCCACCGGCAGGCGGGCGAGGCGGGGCTGCGGCCGCGACTGATCACCTGTTCGCGCCGGCTGACCTGTCCGCGCGCGAACGCCGCGACCGACGGCCTGCGGGGCACCCGCATCGCCACGCTCGTCTACTGGACGCCCCGCCACCCCTTTCGCTCCTCCCTCGACGGCACCACGGCGCAGCAACTGGCCCGCGACTACCGGCGCGCCACGGGCAGGCTCTGGCTCCAGCCGCTGGGCCCCGCCCACGCCCTCCTGGAGGTCGCCGCGCACGCCCTGGCCACCGCGCCCGATCCGACGGACCGCTACGCCGTCGCGGCGGCCGTCGCCCGCATGCGCCTGGACACGATCGCGGGCCCGCTCGACTTCACCGCCGGCCCCACCCCCAACGTCGCGCTGCTGCCCCTCGCCGGCGGCCAGTGGCGCCGGCGCCACGACCGGGCCCCCGAGCTGGCGCTGGTCACCACCACCCGGCTGCCGGGCCTCGCACCGGACGCCGACCTCACGGTCGGGCTCTGAGGGGCGGTCCGGGACGGACGGGCCGAGGGGAGGCGGGGCCGAGGGGAGGCCGGGGCCCTCTACGCCGCCCGCGGATACCCCGCTACCGTGGCCCCGGGCGGGGCCCCGGCTCCGAACGGCCGAACTCTGGGGGGTTACTCATGACCGGCGCCGGTGTGGAGGTGCGCACCGTCCAGGGGGCGGTGCGCGGTGAGTCGCTGGAGGGGCTCGCGGTGTTCCGCGGGATCCCCTACGCGCGACCTCCGGTGGGAGCCCTGCGGTTCGCCGCGCCCCAGGAGCCCGAGGCGTGGGACGGGGTGCGCGAGGCCGTGCGGTTCGGTCCGCCGCCCCCGCAGTCCGGGCCGTTCCGGGCGACCGAGGGCAGGGGGGAGACCGACTGGCTCACGCTCAACGTCTGGTCCCCCGACCCCGGCGGCTCCGGGGTGCCGGTGCTGGTGTGGATCCCGGGCGGCGCCTACGTCTCCGGCCACTCGGGCGACCCCATGTACGAGGCGACGTCGCTCGCCCGGCACAGCGGACTGGTCGTGGTCACGCTCAACTACCGGGTGGGCGCCGAGGGCTTCGCCGAACTCCCCGGCGCGCCCTCCAACCGCGGTCTGCTCGACCAGGTGGCCGCGCTGCGCTGGGTGCGGGAGAACATCGGCCGCTTCGGCGGCGACGCGGACCGCGTCACCGTCTGCGGCCAGTCCGCCGGGGCCGGTTCGATCGCCACGCTGATGGCGGCGCCCGCGGCCGAGGGGCTGTTCCGCCGGGCCGTCACCCAGTCCGTGCCCGGCCTCTACGCCACCCCCCGCCTCGCGGCCGGCATCACCGGCTCCCTCGCCGCGCGGACCGGCGCCGAGCCCACCGCCGCCGGGCTCGGCGCGGTCGACCCGTGGCAGCTGGCCGACGCGGTCGGGGCGCTCATGGAGGAGCTGCCCGGCCTGGGGGAGGTGTGGGGGGACGCGGCCCGCACGGGCATGCCGTTCAGCCCCGTCGTGGACGGCGACCTGGTGCCGGACGTGCCCTGGCGCACCCTGCGGGACGGCCGCGCGAGCGGGGTGGAGCTGCTGACCGGTCACACCCGGGACGAGTTCCGGCCGTTCCTGCTGCTGCCCGGCCGCCTGGAGAAGGTGACCGAGGAGGAGGCCGGGGCGGCCCTGCGCGCCCTCGGCCCCGGTCCCGACGGCGAGCACGCCTACCGGGCCGCGTACCCGGACGCGCCGGCCGCCCGGCTCTTCGAGCTCGTCCATTCCGACGTGCTCTTCCGGATCCCCTCCGTGCACCTGGCCGACGCGCAGTCCGCCGGCGGCGGCACGGCGTACCTGTACGAACTGTGCTGGCCCGCCCCCGCGCAGGGCGGTGCGCTGGGCTCCGGCCACGCACTCGACGTGTCCCTGCTCTTCGGCAACTACGCCGGCCCCGCCGCCGGACTGTACTTCCCCGACGGAGCGCCCACGGCCGAGGCGCTCGCGGTCGGGGACGCGATCCGCCGCTCGTGGGCGTCGTTCGCCGCGCACGGCGACCCCGGCTGGCCGCCCTACCGGGCCACCGAGGGCCGGCTCACCCGCCTGTTCGACGCCACGACCGGCACGGCGCCCTACCCGGAGGAGGCGTCCCGGAGGGTGTGGGAGGGCTACGGCGTCGAGCCGTACGACCTGCCCTAGCGCTGCCCTAGGCGGCCGCGTCCAGGTAGACCCACTCGCCGTCCTCGCGCACGAAGCGGCTGAGCTCGTGCTGGTCCTCGGCGTCGCCGTCGATGACGCAGTGGGCGCGGAACTCCACCGTGCCCTCGGTGTGGAAGGCGCTGCCGCCGGTCGTGGCGAGGATCTCCAGGCCCGTCCACCGGACGCCGGGGTCGAGCGCGAGGCGGGGCGGGCGGGTCGTGGAGTGCCACGTGCGCAGCAGATAGGCGGTGTCGCCGGCGGCGAAGGCGCTGTACCGGGAGCGCATCAGGCGCTCGGCGGTCGGTGCCGTCGCCCGGCCGGCGTGCAGGGCGCCGCAGCACTCCCCGTACGTGGCGTCGAGACCGCAGGGGCAGGGCGAGGCCGCGGTGATCGCCGGCTGCCGGCGCGTGCTTCGTGAGGGCATCCCCCGATTCTGCCTGGTCCGTCCGGCCGCCCCCGCCACCGGGTACGGCGCCGCCGCGACCGTTTCGGCCGCACGGCCGCGTCGCCAAGGCCTGCCTGCCGCACATGACGGCCGCCCAGGGGGTGCGACGGGGGCGGCAGTTCTCCTCGTAGGCTCCTTCAGTGGCGCGTGGGTGCCATGGGATGCGGTGAGACGCGGGAGAGGGGCGGTGCCAGGTGGCACACGAAGCGGAGATCGCGACGGCCGAGGAGGCGGCGAACGACGACCTCGTGCTGGCGTTCGGGCGGCTGCAGGGGGCCGCTAACCGGCTGGAGTACATCCTGGGCCGGGCCATCGAGCACGAGTGCGGGATCAGCCACCTGATGTTCGAGGTGCTGCTGATCCTGGGCCGCGCGGGCCACTCCGGGCTGCCCATGCGGGCGATCGCCCAGGAACGGGTCCTCAGCACCGGCGGCGTGACCCGGCTGGTGGACCGCATGGAGGCCGCGGGCCTGGTCGTCCGGGACGCCGACCCCGGGGACCGCAGGGGCCGGCTGGTGCGCCTGACCCCGACGGGCGAGGAGACGGTGGTGCGTGCCGCGCGCGTCCACCGGGAGAACATCCGGCGCTTCTTCCTCGAACCGCTGCCCGAGGACCACCGGGAGCGCTTCGCCCAGGACCTGAGGACCCTCAGCCACGCCGCCCGCGACGCCCTGCCCCGCCTGCGGTAGACGCCGCGACCGGCGGGTTCGCGTACCGTCGGAACCGATGACCACCGGATGGCGCGGGCGCCGGAGCGGCGGGCCGGCCGCGACCGCCGCCCGCCCCGGGGCCACGCCGTGACCACCGCCCTCGGCCGCCGCCTGCGGCAGCCGGACGGCCGCGAGGCCGTGCGCCGCGCCCTGTGGGTGACCCTCGCCGGATGCACGGGCTTCTACGCCTGCACCTACGGCCTCGACGACGCCGTCATGGGCCTGTACGCCATCTTCGGCTGCCTGCCGCTGGTGATGTTCACCCGCCTGCCCGGCGGCGTGGCCCAGCGCACCCGCACACTGCTCGCGGCCCTGCCGCCGGCCCTGCTGCTGGTCACCGCCGGCAGCCTGCTCGCCGTCCGCGACTGGTCCGCCGCCTGCGGGATGCTGGTCGTCGGCTTCGCCGTCTCCTTCGGCTCGGTGGGCGGCCCCCGCCTCGCCGCCCTCAGCGTCGCCTTCCAGCTCTTCTACGTCCTGCCCTGCTTCCCGCCCTACGCCCCGCAGGACCTGGACTCCCGGCTGGCCGGGCTCACCATCGGCTTCCTGCTCACCGTCCTCGTGGACCACCTGCTGCCCGCGCCGCCGCCCGCCGACCCCTACCGCCTGCGCCTCGCCGGGGCGACCGTGGCCGTGGCCGAGTGCTGCGCCGGAACCGCCGACGGGCCGGAGCGGGCCGGGCCGGACGACGGCCGGGCCGCCGCCGACCTGGCTCTGGACGCCGCCCGCCCCTCCCGCATCCCGCCCGAGGAGCGCCCCACCTCGCCCTCGGCACGCGACCGCGCCCTCAACCACACCCGCGCCGCCGTGCGGCACGTGCGCGACCAGCTCGAGCGGCTGCCCGGCCCCGGCGACGGCCCACGCCTTCGTCACCCGGAGGCCGCCGGGCTGCTGCGGCGCACCGCCGAGGCGCTGCGGCCCGTCGCGGCCGGGCTGTACGGCGGTGAACCGCCCCCGCCGGCCGACGGCCTGCACCGGCACCTGGCGTCCTTCGACGCCGTCCGGGTGCGCGAGATGCCCCGCGCCTCCGCCCCCCGGCTGCGGCAGGACGCCGTCGTCCGGGCGGCCGCCGAGGGCGCCCAGCTGGCCACCACGGCCTCCCGCATCGCGCTCGGCGCCCGCCCGGGCACCGGCTCCGCGCACCCCGGCGAACCGTTCTGGTACGCCGCCGCGCCCACGCCCCTGCTGTGGTGGTGGCGCCTGCGCGGACACCTGACGCCGCGCTCGGTCCACCTGCAGAACGCCGTCCGGCTCGCCCTGGCCCTGGCCGCCGCCCGGCTGATCGCCGGCGGGCTCGGCCTGGAGCACGGCTTCTGGGTCCTGCTGGCGACGCTCAGCCTCATGCGCACCTCCGCCGCCGACACCCGCACCGCCCTGCGCCCGGCCTTCGCCGGGACGGCCGCCGGGGCCGGCGCCGCCGCCCTCCTGCTGCTCGCCGTCGGCGACGTACCCCCCTTCTACGCGGCAGTGCTGCCCCTGGTCCTCCTCGTGGCGTTCACCGCCGGCCCCCTGCTCGGGCCCGCCTGGATCCAGGCGGCGTTCACGCTGGTCCTCGTGCTGATGTTCTCCCAGCTGGCCTCCCCGGACTGGCGACTGTCGGCCGTACGGCTGCTCGACGTGCTCATCGGCGGCACGATCGGCGCGCTGACCGGCCTGCTCGCCTGGCCGCGCGGCGGCCGCGGCGAGCTGCGCCGCACCCTCGCCGACGTCCTCGTCGAGGGCGCGGCCGTCTGCCGCGCGGTCACCGGCCTGCTGTGCGGCCGGCCCGCCCCCGCCGACCCCCTGCGGCCCGCCCGCCGCGCGGTGCTCCTGGCGGAGGCCTCCTACTGCCAGTACCAGACGGAACGCATGGGCGAGCGGGGCGTCGACCCGCCCTGGGAGGCCGCCCTCGTGGCCGGCTACCGCATGCTGCGCGGCGGCGAGCTGATGCTCATCCGGCACCGGGAACGGGCCGGCGGCGAGCCCCTGCCCGAGGACGCGGCCGCCGAACTCACCGCCCTGGCCGAGCGGGTGACGGCGGACTGCCTACGGGCGGCCGACGCCCTGCGCCGGAACGACGCCGCCCCGGAACCCACCCCCGACACCGCCCCGGACGCGTACCACGCCGACGACTCCGGCACGCTGCGGTGCGCCGCCCGGCGGGCGGCGGTCACGGACGCCGAACGGGTGCTGCTGACCGTGGACGCGGAGGCCTGGCTCACCGGCGTGGCGCAGGACGTGGCCCGGCTCCGGACGCCGGAACCCGTGTAGGGCGTGTCCGACGGGCCGGCCGGCGGGTGCCGGCGGCCGCGCGCGCCGCGTTCGACCCGTGCTGAGGACCGCGCGCCGGGACCCCGGCAGTGGCGCGGGCGGCCCGTCAGTGGCGGCCCGTCACCTTGAACGGCACAGGAACGGCAACGCCGCCGCCGAACCCGGCCGTACCGCGCGGTGCACCGCCAGGAGTACGCCCGCCGTGCCCGTGGCGAGGTCCATCGACAGCCTCAGCCGGCCGTCCATCGGAAACGCCAGCTCCCCCCGGAACCGCACCGCGTGCAGGCCCAGCCCGCGCAGTTCGGCCTCCCGCGCGCCGGCCGGGCCGCCGAGGTGCGCGAGGGCGTAGAGCCGCCCGGCGTGCCCGTCGAACAGCCCGGAGGACAGCTGCAGTTCGCTGCCCGGGGTGTCGCGCACCCGGTCCCGCAACAGGGCGAAGTGCGGGTCCTCGCGGTGGCGGAGGTACTCGTGCAGGGCGATGCCGAGGCCCGCGCCGCCCCGGCCCAGGGCCGCCGAGAGCCGCGGCCCGTCGCGGACCAGCACGTGCCGGGCGCCGGTCACCGCGCAGTGGCCGATGTCCCGCGCCAGCGCGTCGGCGGCGCGGCCCAGCCAGCACTCCTCGCCGGTGGCGGCGAAGAGACGGGTGAACAGCAGCGCGGGGCCCGACCAGCCGCGCATCAGCCCCACTCCGGCGCTCTCGTCCGGTCCCTCGCCCTCGAGCGCCCGCGCGAGCCGGCCGGCCAGCCGTGCGGCGCTCTCGCTCTCGCCGAACCGCAGGAAGGCCAGGGCGATGCCGGCGAGGCCGCCGAACAGCCCCACCCCGCAGCCCTTGAGGTCGAACCCGGCCAGCCGGGCCAGCGCCTCCCGCGCCTGCTGCGGACGCCCCAGCTCGTCCAGGACGTACGCCATCCCGGCGAGCCCGTCGTAGAGCCCGGGCCGGGGCCACCGGGTGCGCTCGGCCGCGCGGGCCAGCCAGTCCACCTGGTCGTCCGGGCAGGACTCGCCGGGGCCCGCCGTGCGGTGCAGGGCGTGCAGCACCCCCGCCGCGCCGAACGCCAGGCCCGCCGCCTGGCCGTCGAACTGCTTGACGTCGCCCGGGAACAGCCGGTCCTCGCGCTCCGGGGTCGCACTGCGCAGGATCGCCTCCCGCATCGACTCCATTGCCGCGGCCCACCCGTGGCCGCCCTCCCCGTCCCGCGCCCCGCCGGACCGGGGGCCCGGGGCGGCCGGCCACTCGGCCGATCTCGGGGTCGTGTCCGGCGGCGGGGCGAGCCCCTCGCGGAGCCGGGCGCCGAAGCCGGGCGGCAGCGGGAAGCGGTCCTCGGCCAGCCGGATCAGCTGCTCGTACTTGCGCGCGTCGAAGCGCATCAGCTCCGTCAGCGGGCAGAACAGCGCCAGCCGCAGGCAGTCCAGGGCGTACGTGTCGACGGCCGGACCCGAGCGTGCCCAAGGGGCGGTGAAGCCGGCCGTGCCCAGGACGGGGGTGAAGGCTTCCGCCCGGTCGAAGGCCGTCTCGAAGTCGACGAGGCACACGCTGCCGTCCGGCCGCACCAGCACGTTGCCGGGCTGCAGGTCGCCGTAGACCACGCCGCGCCGGTGCAGCGCGGCCGTGGCCTCCTCGATCCGGCCGAGGACCGCGCAGGCCCAGCGGGCGTACGCGGCGAGGTCCTCCGGCGACGCGGCGGGCCGCAGGAGCGGGTGGCGGCGGCCCATCGCCTCGTGCAGCCGTTCCCCCTCGACGAACTCCTCGACGAGGAAGTGGTGTTCCCAGTGCCGGGTCCGGGCGACCACGCCCGGCACACAGTCCAGCCCCTCCAGCCGGCGCAGCACGGCGTGCTCCCGCTCCAGCCGGGCCACCGCGTCCATGCCGTTGTCGTCGACGCCGGCGTAGGGGCGGGCCTCCTTCAGCACCACCCGCCGGCCGGTGCGGGGGTCGACGGCACGATAGACGCCGCCGCCGTTGGAGAACCGCAGCGCCTTCTCGACGCGGTAGGGCAGACCGCCGGAGGAGCGCGCGCGGGCAGCGCGGATGCGGGCGTCGACGAACGGCGGGATCCGCGCCCAGGAGGGGACCTTGAAGGCCGCCCCGCGCACGTCGGGCACCGCCTCGCCGTCGGGGCGCACGACGGCGGGCACGTACTCGCCCTCGCGCGAGAAGCAGAACCGCGGGGCGAAGCCGCCGTAGCGCAGGTACAGCGGCCCCTCGTCCCAGCGCAGGTCGCTGAGGATGTACGGCCCCTTGACCCCGCACAGCAGCGCCGACAGCTCCTCGAGCGTGCGCTCCAGCAGCTCCTCGCAGCGCGGATAGATGGTGATGAGCTTCCCGCCGGCCGACCGCGGCGCCCGCTTGCTGTTGACCAGGGCCAGCAGGGCGCGGCTGCGCAGGAACTTGAAGCTGATGCCGTGCTCGACGCAGTACTCCCACACCGCGTCGACCACGCGCGCGGCCTCCTCCGCCGTGGCCGAGGCGTGGATCTTCCAGCCCTGTTCCGGCAGCCGCGCGTCCCCGTGCCGCAGGACGACCCAGCCGCCGCGCTCGGCGCGCCGCCAGCCGGCCGGCGCCGGGTGCGCGGCGCGCGCGAAGCGGCTGGCGCTGTCCTCGACGCGCTCGAGCGTGTCCGCGAAGAAGGGGTCCGCGACGAGGTGTCCTTGAGCGAGCACGACGATCTCCTCCGGTTCTCCCCTAGGGCCCGGCCCCGGTCGATGCGGCGCGCCGGCCGCCGCCGTCCGGTGCGACGGCCGGCGCGCGCCTCCTCCGGACCGGTCAGACCTGCCCGAAGGTGCTGTGGTAGCTGTTGCTACACGGCCAGTGGGCCGGGGTCTCCTCCTCTTCCAGCTCCTGCAGCTCCAGGATCTCCGACACGTCGTTCACCTCCCTCCCGGTGCGGGCGGGGCGAGGGCCGCGGGTCCAGGAAGGGAAGGACCGGGCCGGTCCCGTCGAACACGCGGCCGAGAGCGAGCAGGATCCCCGCCGCGCCGGTCGCCAGGTCCGACGACAGGCGCAGCAGCCGGAATCCGGGGAACGCGAGGTTCCCGCGGTGGGTCCGGGCGTGCCAGGCCAGCCGGCGGACCTGCCGCAGCACGGCGGGGCTGTCCGGCCCCTCGCCCAGCGCCGCGAGCGTGGCGATCGACCCGGCGCGTCCGCGCAGCAGGCCGCAGTTGTGGACGTGGACGGGGTCGCAGGTGCGCCGCAGGGCCTCCGGGAGGGGGGCCAGGTCCGGCTCGGGGCGGTGGGTGAGGAAGTCCCGTACGGCGTAGGCGAGTCCGGCACTGCCGCCGTGCAGGTAGGGAAGGTGGGCGGTGCCGTCGAAGAGGGTGAGCGTGCCGTCGGGCAGGGCGGTGAGCCGGGCGGTGTCGTGGCGCAGCGCCCGGCCGGCGACGTCGAGGCAGGTGAGGTCGCCGGTCTCCTCGTACAGGCGCAGGTGCAGCACGGCGACGCCGGTCGCGCCGTGCAGCAGGCCGTACGGCGGGGGCGCGTCCGCGGTCGCGGGCGGCGGGCCGTCCTCGACGGCGCGGGCCGCGTGCCCGGCCGCGCGCAGCGCGCGGTCGTACAGGGCGCCGTCGCCGGTCAGGGCGGCGAACCGCAGCAGCGTCAGGGCGATGCCCGCGCTGCCGCCGGCCAGGCCGGCGCTTGCCACCCGCTCCTCCAGCGGCCGGCAGCGGTCGAGGACGGCCAGCGCCTCCTGGCGCCGGCCGAGCTGTTCGAGGGTCAGGGCGACGCCGTGCAGGCCGTCGTAGAGGCCGGGCAGGGGCCTCGGGTCGCGTTCGGCGGCGCGGAGCAGCCAGTCTGTGCAGTCGTCCGGGACGGCGGCGCCCACGCGGTGCAGGGCGTACAGGACGCCGGCGGCGCCGTAGCCGAAGGAGTGGCCGCCGAGGGACGAGGGGTCGGTGGGGGTGGCGGGGAAGAGCCGGTCCGGGCGGTCCGGGGTGGCGACGGCGTGGATCCCGCGCACCAGCGAGTCCCGGATCGCCGGCCAGTCGGGCCGCCGTGCCGCGAACAGGGCGCCGGCCCGGTCCTCCCCGGCCGGGTGGCCGGCGGGCCACAGCCCGCTCAGCAGCCGGGCGCCGAAGCCCGGCGGCACGGGGTAGTGCCGTTCGACGGCGGCGGTGAGGGTGTGCAGCTTCTCCGGGCCACGGTAGGGCAGCGGCAGGAACAGCCACAGCCGCAGCCGGTCCAGCAGATAGCGGGCGGCCGCGGCGCCCGTACGGCCGTCCGGCACACGGAAGTCGAAGCCCCCGGCGGCGGGCTCGTCGGAGGGCGCTGCGAGCGAGGCCGTGCGGGTGAGGGCGACGCGTCCGCCGGGCCGCAGGAGGATGTCGCGCGGCCGCAGTCCGCCCGGGCACAGCCCCCGGTCCGCGAGGGCCTCCAGCGCCGCCGCGACCTGTTCGACGACGCCGAGGGCCCACGCGGTGTACGGGCCGGCCTCGGCGGCCGCGCGGGGGCCGGAGGTGAGTGGGAAGGCGGCCGAGGCGGCCTCCTCGAGGCAGGTGCCCTCGAGGAACTCCTCGGCCAGGAAGTGGTGTTCGCCCCATGTTCGGTGTTCGATCAGTCGGGGTACGCACTCCAGGCCCGCCAGCCGCCGGCGCAGCGCCCACAGCCGGCCGAGCCGGGTGACGGCGTCCTCGCCCCGGCGGTCGATCCCGGCGTGCGGCCGGGCCTCGCGCAGCACCACGCGCCCGCCGGTGCGCCGGTCGGTGGCCAGATACGTGCCGCCGCCGGCCCGCAGGCCCAGGGCGCGCTCCACCCGGTAGGGGAACTCCCCGGCCGGGGGCGCGTGCAGGGCGGCCAGGTCCTCACGCAGCACCCCGGGCAGCGACAGCCAGTCGGGCGGGGTGAACACGGCCCGGCGGGAGGCGGGTTCGCGGGTGCCGTCGGGGCGCTCGAGCAGGTCCGTGCCGTGGGTGCCGTAGTGGACGTACAGCGGACCGGAGCGGTGCCGCAGGGCGCCGAGGACGTACGCCCCGGCGAGGCCGTCGAGCAGCACGCCGAGGTCGCCCAGGGCCCGCTCCAGGGCGCTGTCGTCGGCGGGGTACACGGTGACGAGCCGTCCGCCGGCCGGCCGTTCGGCCCGGTCGTCGCCCAGCTCGCGCGCGGTGGCCCGGCTGCGGACGAAGTCGAAGGGCAGCCCGGCCGCCACGCAGTGACCCCAGACGATCTCCACGGCCAGGGCCAGGTCCGGCAGCGCCACCGAGACGTGGATCCGCCAGCCCTGCCGGGGCGGTGCGGCCCCGCGCGGGCGCAGGGTGACCCACCAGCCCCACTCGTCCCGCTCCCAGCCCGGCGGCGCCGGCCGGCGGGCCGCGGCGAGGCGGTCGTGGTCGTCGGGGTAGCGCTCGGGCACCTCGTAGAAGTCGGGATCGGCGAGGCAGAAGCGGTCGTAGTCCTTGAGCGTCAGCACGGCGCGTCCCTTTCGGGCCGAGGACTGTCGGGTGGGCTCGGACACGCCCTACAGGGCGAGGGCGCTGAACTCCGGCGGGTTCGTCCGTACCGAGCGGCGCTCGATCCGGGAGCGCACCTCCTCGGAACCGAAGTGGTAGTCCATGCGCCGCACGGCCTCCGCCCAGTCCTGCAGGGTCCGCACCGCCGACAGCGTCTCCACGACGAAGGGGTCGCTCAGCCGGGACACCCCCCGGTACCACAGGTCGAGCGGGGACTCCTCGAGGATGTTGCCCACCGTGCCCTCGTAGACGGGCAACGCCCGTACGGCGCCGTCGGGTTCGATCTGCATCACGAGCGAGTCGACGCCGCTGGCGAAGCGGTCCGGGCGCATGACGAGGTTCTGGTTGTCGGTGGTGTAGACGCGCACCCCGGGCGGCGCGAGTTCCTGGAGCCGGGTGCGCTGCGGCTCGCTGGTCAGCCGGGTCACCTGTGCGTCGTCGAGGAGCTCGAAGTGGCCGAACTCCGGTCTGCTCGCCAGCCCTTCGGGCACGGCGGCGTTGAAGGTCAGGGTGCGCAGTTCCGGAAAGCGCGGGGCGATGGCGGTGCAGAACTCCTCCAGCTGCGGGAAGTTGCTGCGCACGACCACGCAGTCGATGCCGAACCACAGCGGCGTCCGCTTCTGGCGGCGGCGTTCCTTCGCGACGCCGTCGAGCAGGGTCAGGGCGCTCAGCGCCCGGTCGAAGGAGCCGCGGCGGCCCCGGATCCGGTCGTGGACCTGTGCCGTCGCCCCGTCGAGGCTGACGACGACCTCGTCGAACACCCTCGCGAGTTCGGTCGCCATCCAGGGCTCCATGATCCAGCCGCTGGTGTAGACGGCCGTCTTCACCCCGGCCCGGGACAGCCGCCCCGCGACCTCGAAGATGCCCTTGACGACGAGCGGTTCGCCGCCGGAGAGCGCGACCACCCGGGGGTTGAGGGAGATCAGCGCGTCGGCGACCTTCAGCATGTCCTCGTGGCCCAGTTGCCGCGACGCCCGCCTGCCGGACTCCGAATAGCAGTGCGAGCAACGCAGGGGGCAGGCATAGGTGGTGTCCCAGACGACCACCTCGGGACCGGAAGACATGCTCATGGTTCCCTTTCGGCATTCCTCGGTTCGCACAATCGAACCGAGTCTGGCGCGCCGCGCCCACGTTGCGTACCCCGGAATCCTCCGATCTGTCTGGAGGTTTTCCGCTATACACGGTTTGTGGGACATCGTCTGGACTGCCGCCTCGTCGCCCTCGATAATGTCGCGGGTGAGGCGTACGCGTTGAGGGGGAGCGGCCGGCCCATACGGATCGCCGCGCTGGCCGGCGGGCTCTGCCTGCTGTGGGCGGCGGCGACCGGAGCGTTCCTGCTGCGGAACAACACCGTCACCCTGCCCTGGATCCTCGGTTCGGTCCTGCCCTGTTACTGCGCCGGCCTGTTCGCCTGGTGGCACGCCCCGGCCAGCCGCGTCGCCCGCCGGCTGCTGCTGGTCGGCACCGCCCTGTCGGTCAGCATCGGCATCCGCTACACCTCGGCGCTGCTGACCGCCCGCCACGGCTGGGACCTGACCGCCCCCGAGAACGGCCTGCCGTCCCTCGAGGCCTCCCTGGTGGTCCTCCCGACCGAGTGGGTCAACCTCACCGTCAGCATCCTCGTCGCCCACCTCCTGGCCCTGCTCCCCGACGGGCGCTTCCACCTGCGCCACGAGCGCCTGGTGCTGCGCTCGCTGTGGGCCCTGCTGGTCCTGCCGCTCGCCCTGCCGCTGGCCCGGGTGCCCACCCGCGACGTCGAGTACGCGGTGTTCTACTACCCCGAGGCCTGGCTGCCGGGCATCGGCGCCGTGCTGCTGGTCGTCCGCTGCCTGCGCGCCCGCGCGGCCGGCCGCCGCGACATCGCCGCCCTGCTGCCCGTCGCCGTGGCCGCGGCGGTGCTGTTCCTGGCGCGCGCCGCCTCCCGCCTGTTCCGCCCCTGGCACGGCGAGGCCGGTGCCCTCTACCTGATCGGCGCGGTGCTCGGGGCCCTGCCCTACGTCCTGATCTCCCTGTCCGTCGTCTACGCCGCCTTCCGCTACCGCCTCCTGGGCGTCGACATCGTCATCCGGCGCTCGGTCGTCTACGGCACCCTGTGGCTGATCATCAGCGGCTGGTACCTGGGCATGGCGATGACGCTCGGGCTGACCGCCGGCCAGTACTTCCCCATCGGCCTGTCGGTCCTGGTCGCCGTCACCGCCACGGCCCTCTTCCAGCCGCTGCGCGCCCGGCTCAACCAGCTCGCCGAGCGACGCGTCTTCGGCGAACGCCTGAGCGGCTTCGAACTGCTCGTCCAGCTCGGCAGCTCCCTCGAGCACGCCTACGACCTCAGCCGGCTGGCGCCCCGGCTGGCCGCGGGACTGCAGGGCGGACTCGGCCTGAGCTGGGCGCGGGTACGGCTGGGCGGGGGCGGCGACATGCCCGTCCACCTGGGCACGGCCGGCCGGCGGCCGGCGGGCGGAACGCACGGGAAGCCGGCGGGCGGGATCCCGCTGCGCTACGGCGACGACGTCCTGGGCCTCATCGAGTACGGGCCCAAGACCGACGGCCGGTTCACCCCGGAGGACCACGACGTGGTGGAGACGCTCGCCCGGCAGGCCGCCCTGGCCGTGCACAACGTACGCCTCGCCGCCGAACTGTCCACCCGCGTGAACGAGGTGCAGCGCCAGGCCGGCGAGCTCGACGCCTCCCGGGCGAGGATCGTGCAGGCCCAGGACAGCGAGCGGCGGCGCATCGAACGCCGGCTGCACGACGGCATCCAGCAGGACCTCGTGGCCCTGGTCGCCAAGCTGCGCCTCGCCCGCAACCGGCTGGGCCGCGGCGGCGACATCGACGCCGTGCTCACCGAGGTCCAGGACGACGCCTACCGTGTCATCGACGAGCTGCGTGAGGTCGCCCACGGCATCCACCCCCCGGTCCTCACCGACCAGGGGCTGGTGGCCGCCGTCACCTCCCGCGCGCGCCGGATGCCGATCCCCGTCACCGTACGGATCGAGAAGTCCCTGGACCGGGTCCGGTTCGCCCTCGACATCGAGGAGTCGGCGTTCTACCTCGTCTCCGAGGCGCTGACGAACGTCCTCAAGCACGCCGAGGCCACCCATGTGACGATCCGGATAACGCGCGCCGGCGGATGGCTGGTGGTCGAGGTCAGCGACGACGGCGTCGGCTTCCCCACCGGCACCACCCGGGGCCTGGGGCTGACCGGGATGCGGGACAGGATCGAGGCCGTCGGCGGGGACCTGTGGATCACCAGCCGCTCCGGCGGCGGCACCACGATCCGAACGAGGCTGGCCGAGCGGGTACGGGAGGAGATCCATGACTGAGCGCCCCCTGCGCGTCGTCATCGCCGAGGACCACTACCTGGTGCGCGAGGGCACCCGGCGGCTGCTGGAGGACACCGGCGACGTCGCCGTCGTCTCCGCCGTGGGCGACGCCGCCGAACTGCTGGAGGCCGTCGAGGAGCTACGGCCCGAAGTGGTGATCGCCGACATCCGGATGCCGCCCGGCCACCACACCGAGGGCATCGCCGCCGCCCACGCCATCCGGGCCGGGCACCCCGGCATCGGCGTGGTCATGCTCTCCCAGCATGCCGACGAGAACTACGCCTTCGACCTCTTCCAGCGCGGCACCGACGGCCTGGCCTACCTGCTCAAGGAGCGCATCGGCGAACTGGACGAGCTGCTGCGGGCGCTGCGGGAGGTCGCCGCCGGACGCTCGGTCGTCGACCCCCGCATCGTCGAGGTCCTCATGGGCAGCCACACCCGGGCCGCCGACGCCCCGCTGGCGGCGCTGACGCGGCGGGAGCTGGACGTGCTGCGGCACATGGCGGAGGGCAAGACGAACCGGGCCATCGCCCAGGCGCTGGTGCTGTCCGAGTCGACGATCGAAAAGCACGTCAACTCCACCTTCGCCAAGCTCGGCCTGGCCGAGGAGCCCCAGCTGCACCGCCGAGTGAGCGCGGTCCTCGCCTACCTCCGGCACGCACCGCGTGGCCGGGGCTGACCGCCTCAGTCCCGCAGGTCCTCCCAGGTGATCACCGGGCTGCCGGCCCGCAGGGCGAAGTTCATGGCCGCGTCGCGCACCGGCCACTTCAGCCGCAGCCAGCTCGGCACCGTCGCCGGGATTCCGTCGTCCGCCGCCAGGTGCCAGAACGTGTTGGAGTCCTGCCGGGCGAAGTACGGGCAGAAGAAGGAGACCACCACCGTCACCCGCCGCCCGCGCGTCACGGGCGAGACGGAGTGGAAGATCCGGCTGCCGTGCAGGAACAGCGCCGCCCCCCGCTCCCCGCACGGGGCCTCCTTGATCCGGGGATCGCCCTTCCGGGCCCCCGTGAACTCGTCCACGCGGCCCTGGAAGTAGCTGAAGCGGCCCCCGTCGTAGTCCGCGTAGCTGTTGAGCTGCAGGGTCAGGACGTAGTCCATGCCGTCGTGGTGCCACTTGACGATGTCCGAGCGGCCGTCGGCCTCGAAGTAGTTGATCTGCACGGTGGGGATCCGCAGCGGATGCGGGATCAGCGGCACGCCCGCCAGCCGCGAGCAGGCCAGCAGGAAGCCCCGGTCGCGGATCATGTTGCTGATGAACGCCGACATCCCGTCGGCGCCGCGCACCCGCCGCGTGGTGATGAAACGGGCGGAGCCCGCCGAGCTCTCCAGCCGGTCGCACACCTCGGTCAGGCACTCCAGGCCCTCGGGGGTCAGGATCCGCACCGGGCCGACGAGGGCGGTGTCGTCCACCGTGCCGTAGCCGCGGTTCAGTTCGTGGGCGGCGTAGCCGAACTCCCGCAGGTCCACGCGCGGGCCCGTGACGTCCCGGGCCACGAACTCGCCGCGCCAGCACGGCTCGCCGGGCAGCGCGGCGGGCCGCCGGGGCGGCCTGGCGCGCAGGGCGTGGACGAACCGGTCGAACCCGGTGGCCATTCTCGGAAGGTCGAGGAGACCGCCGCCGGCTCCGTCGCGGGCTCCGTCGCGTCTGTGTCGGGTCGTCGTCATGAGCCGATTGCAGCGCCGGGCACGCCACCCGGCAAGGTACCGGTTCCCGCCATGAGCACCCGCGCCGGATTCGCCCGCGGCGCCGAGGGGCGCGGGGTCACTCCGGGGGCGCGGGCCAGGGGTAGTGGACGCGGGTGAGGGCCTCGGAGGTCTCCCAGAGCGTACGGGCCAGGCCGGCGTCCCCGGCGAGGTCGGGCAGCTCCACGGGGCCGGGGGTGCCACGCTGCTCGAAGCGGCCGGTGGGCCCGTAGAACCCGGCGGGCACGATGCCGGGCGCGGTCGCCGCGTACAGGGACGGCCCCGCCGCGTCGGCCACGCTCTGGCCCACCACGTGCCCGAGGACCAGCCGGGCCAGCACCCGCACCGGCCGCGAGGCGTACCGCTGCAGGCCGGTCGGGCTGCCGCCGGGATGAACGGCGACGCTGGTCAGCGCGGCGCCCGCGGCGTCCGCGCGGCGCTGGAGCTCCAGGGCGAACAGCACGTTGGCGAGCTTGGACTTGGCGTAGGCCGCCATCGGCCGGTACCTGTGGGTGCTCTGCGGGTCGGACAGCTCGGCGATCGGGCTGCGGCTGATGGCGGCGGAGACCGTGACCACGCGCGGGTCCGGCGCCCGCAGGAGCAGCGGCAGCAGCCGGCCGGTCAGCGCGAAGTGCCCCAGGTGGTTGGTGCCGAGGGTGAGCTCGAAGCCGTCCTTGGTGGTGCGGCGCTCCGGGACGCCCATCACCCCCGCGTTGTTGACCAGCAGGTCGACGGGACGGCCGACGTGCTCCATGCGGTGCGCGAAGCCGGTGAGGGAGGCGAGGTCGGCCAGGTCGAGCATGTCGGGCCGCACCCGTGCGCCGGGCAGCTCCCCGGCCAGGCGCTCGGCGGCGCGCCGCGCCTTGCCCGCGTCCCGGCCCGTCACCACGACCTCGGCGCCCGCCCGGGCCAGCTCGAGGGCGGTGACGTGGCCGATGCCGCCGGTGGCCCCCGTCACGACGGCCAGCCGGCCCTCCTGACGCGGCATGTCCGCGGTGGTCCAGCTGTCGTGCACGTGACTCCTCGGCGGCCGGGCGCTGGCGGGCAACCGTATTGTCCGTCATTGTCCGCCGTTCGCCCGGTCATGGGCCGGACGGCGCGCCCGGCCCCGTGCCCGCGATGGCTTCCGCGACCAGGTGGGCCTGGCGGACCACATTGCGCAGATGGTTGGCGAACGGGATCCGGACGTGCGTCCCGACCCCGGCCAGCCATACGGGCTCGGGCGGTGCGCCCGGATGCGGGCGCACCCGCAGGTCGGCGTCGAGCCGGTCGACGGCCGTGGCGCCGCCGGACAGGGAAAGGCTCACGCCGCCGGGGGAGCGGTGGAGGGCGGGCTGCTGGAAACCGGTGCCGTTGACGACGTGGTCGAAGCGCTCGGCCTCCTCCCCGCCCGGCCGCCACACCCGCCACCCGTCGTCGTCGACGGACACCGCACGGGGGTAGGAGCCGGCCAGGCGCAGGACCCCGCCGTCGAACAGCTCGAGCAGCCGACGGGCGTTGACGACCGTCATCGCCGTGGCATAGCGGCCGACGGCCGCCGCCGCGCTCCGACGCCGCGCGGATCAGGTGCAGGAAGACGCTGGTGCCCGCGAACCCCGCCCCCACGATCACCACGTGCCGCCCCATGGTCGTCATGGGGCGATGTTAAGCCCAGGGCGATTTCGCCGAGAGCGTGCGACGGTTCTCAAGGTGGTGTCCGACGTGCAGAGTTGTGGCATGCGAGTACTGATGCTGGGTGGAACGGAATTCGTGGGACGGGCCGTCACCGACGAGGCCCTGGCGCGCGGCTGGGACGTCACGGTCTTCCACCGGGGACGCCACGAGGCGCCCCCGGGCGTCACCGTGCTGCGGGGCGACCGCCTGGCCGAGGACGGCCTGGCCGAGCTGGCCGACGGCACGTGGGACATCGTCGTCGACACCTGGTCCGGCGCGCCCACGGCCGTACGGGACGCCGCCCGGCTGCTGGCCGACCGCGCCGGCCACTACGTCTACATCTCCAGCGGGTCCGTCTACGCCCCGCCGCGCCCCGCCGGCCTCGACGAGAGCGCGCCGGTCGTCGACGGCTCGCCCGACGCCGGGCAGGTGGCCTATGCCGAGGACAAGCGGGGCGGCGAACTGGCCGCGCTCGACGCCTTCGGCGACCGGGCCCTGCTCGTCCGCGCCGGGCTGATCCTCGGCCCCGGCGAGAACATCGGCCGCCTCCCGTGGTGGCTGCTGCGCACCGCCCGCGGCGGCCCCGTCCTGGCCCCCGGCCCCCGCGACCTCCCCTGCAATACATCGACGTCCGCGACCTGGCCATCTGGACCCTGGACGCCGCCGAACGCCGCCTGGGCGGCCCGTACAACATCATCAGCCGCTCCGGCCACGCCACCATGGGCGGCCTCCTGGAAGCCTGCGTACGCACCACCGGCGCCGACGCCGAACTCCGCTGGACCGACCCCGGCGCCATCCTCGAGGCCGGCATCGCCCCATGGGTCCAGCTCCCCGTCTGGGTGCCCCCGGGCGAACTCCACGAGGCCCTCCACCAGGGCGGCGTGGAGAAGGCCTTCGCGGCCGGCCTGCGCTGCCGCCCGGTGGAGGAGACCGTCGCGGACACCTGGACCTGGCTGCAATCCCTCGGCGGCATCGCCCCCCAACGCCCCGACCGCGACCCCGTAGGCCTGGACCCGGACACCGAGGCCAAGCTGCTGCGGGGCTGACCTCCGCGGCGGGGGCGTGCTCGTTTAGTGCGCGGCCGGTGCGGCGGATCGCCGACTACGGTCTTTCGGATGTGCTTCTACGGCTTCGTGTCCCACAAATGGCACTACGCGTGCGTCACATGCCGCGTCAGCTTCAAGCAGGAGCGCGGCCCCGAGCGTCGGCACGTGTGCCCTCGCTGCGCTCGGCCGCTCGTGTGTGCCGGGCCCGACTTCGCCCCGCCGCGGCGGCGTGACGTACGTGCGTGGTCCGTCGTGGCCGCCGTCCTGGCGGAAGGACTTCGCTACGACGGGAAGTCACCCTGCGGCTGCGACAGGGAACCGAAGTACCGCCCCCGCCGGCGCTCCGAACTCAGGGCACGCCTCATCGCGGCCACCCGCGCCGGCCTGCCGCCGGCGGAGACGCTCTCCCGTGCCGATCCGCTGACGCCGGCGAAGCGCTGACAGCGCGGCAGCCCGCCGGTCCCGCCGTCCGCCGGGCGCTCGAGCATTTCGTCGGCTGACGCGCGCCGGCCGCAGGAGACCCAGGTCACATTCGCCCATGTCACAGGGGGCCGGGCTGTCTCGTCTCAGGGGTGTAGCCACTGAACGAGCACGGAGGAGCACCCCATGGACGCGCGACTGAACTTCTTCGCCGGCCCGACCGCCGGCAAGGCCGTCAAGCACATGATGTCGCTGGGCAGGACGCTCAAGGACTCGCCGCTGCCGGCCGCGACGCAGGAGCTGGTGGCGCTGCGCGTGAGCCAGATCAACGGGTGCGCGGTGTGCATCGACATGCACACCAAGGAGGCTGACGCCGCCGGCGAGAGCTCGGTGCGGCTGAGCCTGGTGGCGGCGTGGCGGGAGGCCATGGTCTTCAGCGAGGCCGAGCGGGCCGCGCTGGAGCTGGCCGAGGAGGGGACGCGGGTCGCGGATGCGGCCGGTGGGGTCGGTGACGAGGTGTGGGCGAACGCCGCGAAGCACTACGACGAGGACCAGCTCGGCGCCCTGGTGATCCTGATCTCGATGATGAACATGGCGAACCGGCTGAACGTCATCACCCGGCAGCCGGCCGGCGACTACCAGCCCGGGCAGTTCCACTGAGCGCAGGGGGCGTTACCCTGGCCCGTCGGCGGCCCGGGTGATCATCGGGAGCCGCCTGCGCCGGCGAATACGGCCAGGTGGGAGGGGTTCAGGGGGAGAGGATTCGTCGTGAGCAAGGTCGAGGAGTTCGAGGAGCTGCGGCCGCTGCTGTTCTCGATCGCCTACCGGATTCTGGGCAGCGTGAGCGAGGCCGAGGACGCGGTGCAGGAGACGTGGCTGCGCTTCGACGGCTCGGCGACCCGGCCCACGTCGACCAAGGCCTTTCTGTCGGCCGCGGTGACGCGGATCTCGATCGATGTGCTGCGTTCGGCGCGGGTGCGGCGGGAGGAGTACGTCGGGCCGTGGTTTCCCGAGCCGCTGCTGAGCGATCCGTACCAGGATCCGGCGCGGTCGGTGGAGTTGGCGGACTCGGTGTCGATGGCGGCGCTGCTGTTGCTGGAGCGGCTCAGCCCGCTGGAGCGGGCGGTCTTCCTGCTGCGCGAGGTGTTCGCCTTCGGGTTCGACGAGATCGCCGAGGCGGTGGGGCGTTCGGAGCCGGCGTGCCGGCAGCTGCTGGTGCGGGCGCGGCGGCACATGGAGGACGGGCGGCCGCGGTTCGCGGCGGACCGTCAGGAGCGGCAGGAGCTGGCGACGCGGTTCTTCGACGCGCTGAAGGACGGCGACGTGGGCGGGCTGCGGAATCTGCTGGCCGCCGACGTGCAGTTCGTCGGGGACGGCGGCGGCAAGGCCCCGCAGCTGTCCAAGGCCGTCATGGGCGCGCAGAACGTGGCCCGGCTGCTGGGCACGGTCTTCCCCTGGCTGATCCGGATCGACGTGACGATCGAGTCGCACGAGGTCAACGGCCAGCCCGGCGCGATCTTCCGCGACCGGGACGGCAAGGTCCTGCAGACCCTGGTCCTGGAGGTGCTCGACGGGCGGATCCAGACCATCCGCGCGGTGATCAACCCCGACAAGCTCGGCCATCTGGGCCCGGTCGCCGACGCCTGGGCCATCCACCACCAGCTGAAGGAGGCCCGTCGGCAGGCGGACTGACCTCGGCGGAGGCGGCCGACGCCGTCATTCCTATGGCCCACCCCGGCTGCGCCCGCACCCCCGTGCGAGTGAACTGGCTCCGGGGCCCGGAAGGGGTGAGGCGATGCGCGGGTGGCGTGGGCGAGGCGTCGTGGCCGGCGTCGCGGCGGTGGCCCTGCTCGTGGGCGGGTGCGGCGGAGGCGAGAGGGGCCAGGGCCGTCAGGGGCGGCGTCGCCGTCCGGCGCCGCGGGGGCCGGGGCGCGTACGTCGCAGCCGGCGCGCGCCCTGCCCGGCCTGCCCGACCGTATCGCCCGGCAGCGGCTCATATGGGAGGGCTGCGTCCTGGACGACGCGGGGGAGGGGTTTCGACGTTGCGGCCGGACGCCGAGTGCGCCTGGCTCACCGTGCCCGTCGACTACGCCGCGCCCGGCGGGGACACGCTGGACGTGCGGGTGGCGCGGGTGCGGGCCGCCGATTCGGGCAGGCGGGCCGGGGCGCTGGTGTTCAACCCCGGGGGCCGGGGGAGGCGGGGGCCGGCATGGTGGCCAGCGGGGCGTTCGAGGCGACCTCGCGGGTCATGGAGCGCTACGACCTGGTGGGCTTCGACCCGCGGGGGACCGGGCGGTCGGAGCCGCTGCGGTGCCCGGAGGGGACGGGCGGCGACCTCATTCCCCGTACCCGGGAGCAGGCGGAGGCCGAGCTCCGGGCGGCGGCCGAGCAGGGCCGCAAGTGCCGTGAGGCGACGGGGCCGTTGCTGGCTCACATGGACACCGTCAGCGTCGCCCGTGACCTGGACGTGCTGCGGTCGGCTCTCGGCGAGCCCGTACTGCACTACCTCGGCATCTCCTACGGCACCTACATCGGCCAGCACTACGCCCATCTCTTCCCCGAGCACGTCGGGCGCTTCGTGCTGGACGGGGTCGTCGACCCCGGCACCGACCAGACCGGGACCGCCCGCGGCGACGTCGCCTCCCTCGACGCCAGCTTCGCCAGCTACGCGCGCGACTGCGTGGAGGTGAGGTGTCCGCTGGGCCGTACGCCCGAGGAGATCGTCCGGACCACGACCGAGTTCGTGCGCGGCCTCGACGCCCACCCCCTGCCCGGCCCGGAGGGCGGCAGGCTCACCACGGGCCTCGCCGCGCAGGGCATCAGGGAGCCCCTTTACCAGGCTGAACGCTGGCCCGATCTGACGCAGGCGCTCCTGGAGGCGATGGCCGGCAGGCCGGACGCGCTGATCGGCCTGGCCGTCGAACGCGTGCGGACGCAGGGGGCGGAGACGGCCGTCGACCCGACCATGGCCCGCAACGCCGTGGAGTGCCTGGACAAGCCCGGCCCCCGCAGCGCGGGGGAACTGCTCGCCCGCATGGGCGAGTTCGAGAAGGCCTCGCCGCTCTTCGGGGCGACCGTGGCCGCGGCCATGTTCCGCTGCGCCGCCTGGCCGCTGGCCGCGACGGGCAGGGCGGAGCCGCTGACGGCCCCGCGCGCGCCGGCCATGGTGCTGGTGTCGTACGCCGTCGACCCCGCGACACCGCTGGTCAACGCCCACGCCGTACAGCGGAACCTCGGCACGGCCTCCCTGATCGTCCGCGAGGGCACGGGCCACGCCGCGTACGCGAGCGGCTCGGAGTGCACGGACCGGGCGGTGGAGGCGTTCCTCGTCAAGGGCGGCATGCCGGCGGCCCAGGTGCGGTGCCCCGCGACCTGAGCCCGCCACCGGGCCCGCCGGAGCCGGCCCCGCCGCGGCCTCAGCGTTCGCGGCGTACGACCAGCAGCGCGGCGTCGTCGGAGAGGGCGCCGCCGGTGTAGGCGCGCAGGTCGGCGACGATGCGGTCCAGGAGCGGGTCGGGTGCCAGGTCGGGGAAGGTGGCCAGGCGCTCGGCGAGCGGGTAGAAGCGGCCGGTGGCGTCGCGGGCCTCGGTGACGCCGTCCGTGTAGAGCACCAGCGACGTGCCCGGGGCGAAGGCGAAGTGCTCGCGGCGGTACGGGCCGGGGACCATGTTGCGCAGGGCCAGCGGGGGGTCGGGGAGCGGGGCGTCCACCTCGGTGACCCGGCCCTCGTGCCACAGCAGCGGCGGCAGGTGGCCGCACTGGACCAGCTCGGCCGGCCCGCCGGACCGGGGCACGCCGATCAGGACGGCCGTCACGAACTCCTCGCCCGCCTGGCGCCGGCCCACCGCCGCGTCCAGCCGCCGGGCCACCGTGCCCAGCGCGGGCTCGACCTGCGCGGCCTCCCGGAAGGTGCCGAGGACGTCGGCGGCGGTCTCGATGGCCGACAGCCCCTTGCCCCGCACGTCGCCGACGATCAGCCGGATGCCGTACGGGGTGGACAGCACCTCGTACAGATCGCCGCCCACCCGCGCCTCGGCCGCCGCGGCGAGGTAGCGCACGGCCACCCGCAGGCCGTCGACGCGTTCGGGCAGGGGGCGCAGCAGGGTGCGCTGGGCGGCCTCGGCGACGGAGCGGGACTGCAGCAGCTCGCGTTCCCGGGTCGCGACGAGCACGACGTTGGCGGTGCTGACCAGGGTGATGGCGAGGACGGTGGCCCCGGCCGTCAGGTGGACGGCGAGGGCGACGTCGGGGTCGGCCAGGGCCAGCGGGGCGACGACGGCGAGGGCGAGCAGGCCGGTGATCAGGGGCACGCGGGCGCGCCGGGTGCCGATGCTGGCGAGGACGGGGGCCGTGGCGAGCACGGGGGAGAAGGTCAGCGTGGGGTTGGTCGCCAGGTCCATCGCGATGGCCACGGCGAGCAGGGCGTAGGCGGCCACGACGAGCGAGCGTGCGCTGCGGGGCAGCGGAGGCGGCGCCGCGTACGGGCTGTCGCGACCCGGGTCGCGCTTCATGACTGCTTCCACCCTAGGTGCGGGAGGCCGGGCCGCAACTCATGGGATCTTCGCCTGATCGGCTCGGGCCCGGAGCGGCCCGGGACCGGCTCCCGGGCCGCCCCGCCACCGGAATGGCATAAGTGGTCGTATGCCCAGAAAAAAGGACATTACTCCATAAAGGTGATCGCTGCCTCGTTGGGGTGTGCCGCCGGTACCGGTCGCCGATGATGGCCACTGTGAACGGCAAGGTGGTGACGCACGACGTGGTGATCGTCGTGTACGACGGAGTGCAACTGCTGGACGTCGCGGGGCCCTTGGACGTTTTCGACCGGGCCGCGGCCGAGGGAGGGGCCGGGTACCGGGTGCGGCTGGCCTCCCTGGGCGGCCGGCCCGTAGTCACCTCAGCGGAGGCGCAGTTGGGGGTGTCGGCGGATCTCGCGAGGATCCGCAAGCCGCCGGACACCCTGATGGTGGCGGGCGGCCGGGGGTACGCGGCCGCCGCTGCGGACCGCGAGCTCGTCCGGCATGTACGGCGGCTGGCGGGCGGCTCCCGGCGTACGGGATCGGTGTGCACGGGGGCGTTCGTGCTGGCCGCGGCCGGGCTGCTGGACGGGCGGCGGGCCACGACGCACTGGGCGTTCTGCTCCGAACTGGCCGTCTGCCACCCCGCCGTGTCGGTCGAGCCCGACGCCTTCTTCGTCCGCGACGGCACGGTCGTGACCTCGGCCGGGGTGACCGCCGGCATCGACCTCAGTCTCGCCCTGTTGGAGGACGACTTCGGGCCGGAACTGGCCCGTGCGGTGGCGAAGTTCCTGGTCGTCTTCATGCAGCGGCCCGGCGGCCAGTCCCAGTTCAGCACGTGGATGCGGCGCGAGCCGCTGCGCGGCGCCCTGAGCGAGCTCGTCGACAACATCGACTCCGATCCCTCCGGCGACCGTTCGGTGCCGGCGCTGGCCGCGCTGATGGGGATGAGCCGGCGGCACTTCAGCCGGCTGTTCACCCAGCAGGTGGGCACGAGCCCCGGCGCGTACGTCGAACGGGCCCGGGTCGCCGCGGCGCGGGCCCTGCTGGAGAGCTCCGCCGACGGCGTCGACGCGATCGCGGGCCGGTGCGGCTTCGGCACGGTCGAGACCATGCGGCGGGCGTTCGTCCGCGAGACGGGCGTCTCGCCGGCCGCCTACCGCGACCGGTTCCGCCGGGGCTGATGTCGCGCCTTCACCGGCTCCACGGCCGGGAGTGCGGGTGGCCGCCCCTGTGATGCAATTCCCGGATGACATCAGTGGTCAATCCGGCGGAAGACCCGCGTGACACCGGCCCCGGCAGCGATCTGCACCTGGAGCTGTCCGACGGCCCTGGCGGGCGGCGCGGCGCCCTGACCCGCGCCCTGCGCGACGCGGTGCGGACGGGCCGTCTCACCCCCGGCACCCGTCTGCCGCCCTACCGTTCGCTCGCCGCCGACCTGGGGCTGGCCCGCAACACCGTCGCCGAGGCCTACGCCGAACTGGTCGCCGAGGGCTGGCTGACCGCCCGCCAGGGCTCCGGCACCCGGGTCGCCCACCGCGCGGAGCCCCCGGAGGGTCGCCGCCGCGGCCCGGCCCCGGCGCCCCGGCCGGGGCGCCCGGCGTACGACCTCGTGCAGGGCACCCCGGACGCCGCCGCCTTCCCGCGCACCGCCTGGCTCGCCTCCGCCCGCCGCGCGCTGACCGCCGCGCCCAACGAGGCCTTCGGCCCCGGCGATCCGCGCGGCCGCGTCGAACTGCGCCGGGCCCTGTGCGACTACCTCGCACGGGCCCGCGGCGTGCGGGCCGACCCCGGCCGCGTCGTGATCTGCCCGGGCTTCGCGGGCGCGCTGCGCCTGCTGGGGCGGGTGCTGGACGGCACGATCGCCGTGGAGTCGTACGGGCTGGGCTTCCACCGCTCGCTGCTGACCGGCGCCGGCCTGGCCACCGTCGCCCTGACCGTCGACGAACACGGCGCACGCGTCGAGGAGTTGGCGGCGAGCGACGCGTCGGCGGTGCTGCTCACCGCCGCCCACCAGTTCCCCACGGGCGGCCCCCTGCACCCCGAGCGGCGGGCCGCGGTCGTCGACTGGGCGCGGGCGACGGGCGGGGTCGTCCTCGAGGACGACTACGACGGCGAGTTCCGCTACGACCGCAAGCCCGTCGGCGCCCTGCAGGGCCTCGACCCGGAGCGGGTGGTCTACATCGGCTCGGTCAGCAAGAGCCTGTCCCCGGCGCTGCGTCTGGGGTGGATGGTGCTGCCGGGGCACCTGGTGGACGCCGTGCTCGAGGCGAAGGGCGAACGGGAGTCGTGGTCCAGCACCCTGGACCAACTGACGCTCGCGGACTTCATCGCCTCCGGCTCGTACGACCGCCATGTGCGCCGCATGCGGCGCCACTACCGGCGCCGGCGCGACGCGCTCGTCGAGGCCCTGGCCCTGCGCGCCCCGCACATACGGGTCACCGGCGTCGCCGCCGGACTGCACGCGGTCCTGGAACTGCCGCCCGGCACCGAGCGGACCGTCGTCCGGGCCGCGGCCTGGCAGGGGGTCGCCGTCGAGGGGCTGTCCCTCTACCGGCACGGCGGGGCGGCCGGGGTGCCGGGCGACGGCCTGGTCGTGGGCTACGGCACCCCGCCCGAGCACGCCTTCGCCGGCGCGCTCGAGGCGCTGTGCGAGGCCCTGCCGCCGGCGCCCGGGGAGTGACCCGGCGCGCTTGGTACAGTCTGAATGACTTCCCAGTTCATTGGACTGATCCAAGGAGAGGGTATGGCAGCCGACACCGCCGACATCAAGGCCTGGCTCGACACCGTGGCCATCGGCCCCGCCGTGCGCACCCTGCGGCCCGACTACCGCGCCCTGGTCGTCGTGGCCGAAGGGCTGCTTCCCGGCCCGAGCGACGAGGCGAGCGAGAAGCTGCTCGCCTCGGCCGAGGAGACCGCCCGCGCCCGGCTCGCCGGCGCCGCCCCCGAGGACCACCCGCACCTGGCCGCCTGGCGCGAGGCGTTCCGCGCCTTCGGCGCCAAGCCGCAGCGCACCCGCCCCAGCGCGGAGGCGCTGCTGCGCCGCGTCCCCGCCGGGCTGCCGCGCGTGGACCGCCTCACCGACATCTACAACGCGATCTCCGTCGCCCACGTCCTGCCGCTCGGCGGCGAGGATCTCGACCACTACGCCGGCCCCGCACGGCTGATCCGGGCCACGGGCGAGGAGCCCTTCGCGACCACGGCCGGCGGCGAGACGGTGGTCGAGCACTGCCCGCCCGGCGAGGTCGTCTGGAGCGACGACGCCGGCGTGACCTGCCGCCGCTGGAACTGGCGCCAGTGCGCCCGTACCCGCCTGACGCTCACCACCACCCGCGCCGTCTTCATCCTCGACGCGCTCGGCCCGATGGACGACGACGCGCTCGACGCCGCCGGTCAGGCCCTGGTGGACGCGCTCATCGCGAGCAGCCCGGGCGCGACCGTGGCTTCACGCCTGGTGCGCTGACAGGCGGGGGAGTCCTCCGCCCGCCGGCTACGCCGACAGCGGGATCTCCGCCTCCGGATCGCCGAGGCCCTCCACGCAGGCCTCGGCCAGGACGTCCATGGACAGTCCGAGGGTGTTCGCGAGCGCCGAGATCGTGAAGAAGGCGGGGGTCGGCGCCCGGCCCGTCTCGATCTTGCGCAGCGTCTCGGCCGACAGCCCGGCCCGCGCGGCCACGTCCACCATGCTGCGCTCCCCGCGTGCCGTGCGCAGCAGCTCGCCGAGCCGCTCGCCGCGGTGCCGTTCCCAGGGGGTCAGAGGAGTTCTCACCATGACCGTGATACTAATACCGGTATAAGAATTGGTCGCCGTCGGCCCGCATACCGGCCGGCGGCAAGGGGTGGGGAGTCGTCGGCATGGTGGAGATCAAGACGGACGCGGCGCTGGAGGCCATGCGGGAGGCGGGCCGCGTCGTGGCGCACGCGCTGGCCGCCGTGCGGGAGGCGGCGGACGTCGGCGTCGGCCTGAAGGAACTGGACGGCGTGGCCCGTGACGTCCTGGAGAAGGCCGGTGCCCGCTCTCCCTTCCTCGGCTACCAGCCCTCCTTCGCGCCCGTCCCCTTCCCCGCGGTGATCTGCGCCTCCGTCAACGACGCCGTCGTGCACGGCATCCCCGGCGACTACCGGCTGCGCGACGGCGACCTGCTCAGCGTCGACTGCGGCGCCATGCTCGACGGCTGGGCCGGCGACGCCGCCATCAGCTTCACCGTCGGCACCGCGCGCCCCGCCGACGTCGCCCTCATCGAGGCCACCGGGCGCGCCCTGGAGGCGGGCATAGCCGCGGCGGTGACCGGCAACCGCATCGGCGACATCTCCCACGCCATTGGCGCGGTCGCCCGCGCGGGCCGCTACGGCATGCCGGCCGACTTCGGCGGTCACGGCATCGGGCGGCGGATGCACGAGGAGCCGGACGTCCCCAACCGCGGCCGGCCCCGGCGCGGTCTCCCCCTGCGCCACGGCCTGGTCCTGGCCATCGAGCCCATGCTGATGGCGGGCGGGCGCGACGGCTACCGCACGGACAGCGACGGCTGGACCCTGCGCACGGCCGACGGCAGCCGGGCCGCGCACATCGAGCACACCGTCGCCGTCACCGAGGACGGGCCGCGCATCCTCACCCTCCCCTGAGGCGAGGGTTCCCCTGAGGCGAGGCCCCCGCCCGAAGTGGGCCCCGCCCATGGATCTTTTTCCGCCGTATCGACGTTCGTACCGGATGAGAGCGCGAAGGCTTAGGGAGACGGACATGGGGCGCGTACGACGGCTGCTGACCAGGCCCATCGTCATGGGGATCGTGGGTGTCCTCGTGGTGGCGGTGGGGCTTGGCATCTATTGGTTCCAGCCATGGAAGCTGTGGGTGGACGAGACGGTGAAGGAATCGGTGCCCGTGGCGCCCGGAGCGCCGGGCGACGGGGCCGCCCGGACGCTGGCGAGCGGTGAGCTGATCAGTCACGAGCACACCACCCACGGCACGGTGCGCGTGCTGCAGCTGCCGGACGGCACCCGCACCGTGCGTCTGGAGAACCTCGACACCAGCAACGGCCCGGAGCTGAAGGTCCTGCTGTCCGACGCGCCGGTCAAGGAGGGCCGGGCCGGCTGGTACGTCTTCGACGACGGCGCCCACGTCAGCCTCGGCGCGCTCAAGGGCAACAAGGGTGATCAGAACTACGCCGTGCCCGCCGACGTCGACCTCGGTCGCTACCGGAGCGTGAGCATCTGGTGCGACCGCTTCGACGTCTCCTTCGGGGCGGCGGCCCTGAGCCGTCCGTGAGGCTTGGGCGCCCTACGCGCCGGTGACCTCGGTCGTCGCGGCGACGGGGGCGGTGCCGGAGACCGTGCAGGCGACGGTCACGCCGAAGACGTGGACGGCGGCCTCGCCGGGGGTGAAGGTCGCCGTGCCCGCGGTGTCGAGCTGGGCGGAGGCCGTGCCGCCGGTGAGCGTCACCGTGGAACCGCTGGGTATGGAGGCGGGGTTGGTGAAGCCGGTGGCCGTCACGCTGCCGGACGCCGCGCCGCCGAGCTCGAGGGTCATGTCTCCCGTGACGCTGTGCGCGGGCACGTTCAGCGGCACTCGCAGCTCCGTGGTGACCTCCAGCGCGAGCTCGGCCGTGCCGCCCTGCGGCACGCTCGCCGGGGCGGTCACGGTGACCTGCAGGGACTGCACGCCGTCGGGTGCGCCGGGGCCGGTGCAGGTGTAGCCGACGGAGACGGTGCCGGCCGTGGCGGAGGGTGCGCCGAGGCCGACGCCGGCGGCGGCGAGGGCGGTGACGAAGGCGGCGCTCGCCAGTGTCCGCCTGCGGCGCCGGGGGATCGAGGGGGTGGAGGGGGTGGTGTTCATCGCCGTGCTCCCTTCCGTCCGGGACCGGGCCCTGTGGGCCGGCCGGCCGGGTGCGAGGAGGTGGGGGTCTGATGTGAACACGACATGAGTGGCATGGGGTGCCGAAGAAGTCAACACACGCCCCGGGCACGGCCGTCGGCGCCCGGCGGTAACCGGCCACGGCCGCGGCGGCGGCGAGCGGCCCGCCGGCGGCCGGGCGGGCCCGCGACCTGCCTGTCGTAGAGTGCGGGCATGGATACCGACGAGGGGACGCCGGTACGGATCGACGCCTGGATCTGGTCCGTGCGGCTCACCAAGACCCGCTCGCTGGCCGCCGCGGCCTGCAAGGCCGGCCATGTGCGCCTCAACGGCGAGCGGGCCAAGCCCGCCCAGACGGTCAAGCCGGGGGACGAGGTGCGGCTGCGGTACGAGGGCCGCGAGCGGATCGTGGTCGTCAGGCGGCTCGTCCGCAAGCGGGTCGGACCGCCCGTCGCCGTCGAGTGCTTCGTCGACAACTCCCCGCCGCCCCCGCCGCGCGAGGCCGTGGCGCCGGCCGGTGTGCGCGACCGCGGCGCCGGGCGGCCGACCAAGCGCGAGCGGCGCGATATGGAACAGCTACGCGGCCGCTGACAGCGGCAGAGCGGCCCGGTCGTAGCGCCGCAGCACCAGTCGCGCCACCGCCTCGTGCGCGCCCAGCGGCTCGGAGACGACCGAGCCGCCCGCGCGGGCCGCGTGGCGCGCGAAGAAGCCGGGGCCCAGCAGGTAACGGGCCACCGCCACCCGCCGGTGGCCCCCCGCGCGCAGGGCGGACACCGCCTCGGCGGGCGTGGGCGAGCCGCCGCACAGATAGGCGGCGACCGCCGGGCGCCCCAGCCGGGCGGAGAGCAGGCCGGCCATCGACTCGGTCGCGGCGTTCGCCGCCGGTTCCGTGGAGCCCGCCGCGGCCAGCACCACGGGCCCGCCGCCCCCGCGCGGCTCCGCCTCGGCCAGCCGCCCCGCCAGCGCCTCGGCCAGCAGCGGGTCCGGCCCCAGGGCGGGGGCCACCCGGGCGCGCACCCGGGGAGCGGCGGCCAGGGCGCGGGGGATGTCGACCCGTACGTGATAGCCGTCCCCCAGCAGCAGCGGCACGACGACGACCGTGCCGCTCAGGCCCGCCAGGGCCTCGGTGAGGGAGGGCCGCGCGACGTCCACGCAGCCCAGGCGGACCGGCAGCCCCGGCCGCAGCGCCGCCACCCGCCCCAGCAGGGCCCCGATCGCGGCCATGCCCGCCGGGTCGCGGGTGCCGTGCGCCACGGCCAGCAAGGGCGGGGCCGTGCCCGGGGCGGTCACGGCGCGACCGCCAGCCGGTAGCCGCGCTTGGTCACCGTTCCCACCAGGTGCCCGTACGGGCCCAGGGCGGTGCGCAGCCGGGCCACGGCCGCCTCCACCGCGTGCTCGTCCGGCTGCCGGGCCACCGGCCCCTGCCACACCCTGCGCAGCAGCTCCGCGCGGCTGAGCACCGCGCCCGGCCGCTCGGCCAGGGCCCGCAGCACCGCCGCCGGCAGCGGCGGCAGCCACAGCGTCGTACCGCCCGCCAGGACGGCCGTGCCCTGCAGCACCAGGGGGCCGGCCTCGGTGGCCACCTCGCGCCGGTGAAGGGCGGTCAGTTCCCGTACGAGGGTGCGCACGAGCGCGCCCAGCCGGCCCCGTTCGGGCCATACGCAGGGAACGCCCTCGCGCATCAGCGGGCGGGCGCAGATCGGGCCGATGCACACCGGCAGGACGTCGTGGCGCAGCGCCTCGACGACCTCGGCCCGGCGGCCGGCCGCGTCGGCCGCCGCCAGGAACGCCTCGATGGCCGGTGCGCTGGTGAAGGGCAGGGCGTGGATCTCCCGGCGCGCGGTCTGCTCGACGAGCCGGCGCAGCGCCTCCGGGTCCTCGGGCGGCCCCCAGCGGTAGACCGGCACGGTGATGACGTCGGCGCCGCGCTCGCGCAGGGCGGCGGTGAACTCCGGCAGCGCCGCCCCGTGTTCCTGCACCGCGACCCGCCGCCCCCGCAGGTCGCGCTCCAGCAGCCAGGCCAGGACGTCGTCCAGGGCCTCCGACTCCGGCGCGTACGCCTCGCGCAGCCCGCAGGCGCGCAGCGCGCCCGCGGCCTTGGGGCCCCGGCTGACCAGCATCGCCTCCCGGCAGGCCGCGACCAGGCGGGCGCCCGTGCCCCAGCCCTCGGCCGCGCTCATCCAGCCCCGCCAGCCCACCCCGGTCGTGGCCACCACGTAGTCCAGCCCGCCGGACAGGCACGCCTCGGTCGCCTCGTGGAGCAGGGCGTCGTCGGACAGGGGCACGATGCGCAGGGCGGGCGCGCCGACGACGGTGGCACCCCGGCGGCCCAGCAGCGCGGTGAGCTCGTCGCGCCGCCGGTCCGCGGTGACGCCCACGGTGAGACCGACCAGTGGCCCCTCGGGCGGCGGCGGGCCACCGGGTAGTGCTGTCGTCATGTGCCGAGCGTGGCCGACGGTCGTTAAGGGGCCGTTGCGCGCGCATGACGGGGACGTTAGTGCGATGCCCGCTTCTCTACGCGCGTGTGTCGTGCCGCGCACATCACCACGTCGGCCGGGTGCGGGGCATGTGCGCCCACGGCAATACGTCCGTCGCACCGGCGTAACGCGGCAGGACGAGGCTTCGTGACATGACGGCAGCTCCCCCGCCCACCGACACCCACTGCCCGTACTGCTCGCTGCAGTGCGGCATGCGCCTGCGCCTCCTCGAGCGGCCCGCCCCGGGCGCCCCCGCCGTGGCGGTCGAGGAGCGCCCCGGCTTTCCCGTCAACCGGGGGGCGCTGTGCGGCAAGGGCGACAGCGCCGCCGAGGTCCTCGCCGACGCCGCCCGCCTGCACGCCCCGCTGGTGCGCGACCGCCGTACCGGCGCCCTGCGCGAGGCGAGCTGGACCGAGGCCCTCGACCGCGCCGCCGGGGGACTCGTCCGGGCCGCGGGGCGGTACGGGCGGGACGCGGTCGGCGTGTTCGGCGGCGGCGGCCTGACCAACGAGAAGGCCTACCTGCTCGGCAAGTTCGCGCGGGTTGCGCTGCGCACCGCCAACATCGACTACAACGGCCGCTTCTGCATGTCCTCCGCGGCCGCCGCCCAGCGCAGGGCGTTCGGCCTGGACCGGGGACTGCCCTTCCCCCTCGCGGACGTCGCCCGCACCGGCTGTCTGATCCTGGTCGGCGGCAACCCGGCCGACACCATGCCGCCGGCCCTGCGGTACCTGCGCGAACAGCGGGAGTCCGGCGGGCACCTGATCGTCGTCGACCCCCGGCGCACCCGCACCGCCGACCTCGCCGACCTGCACCTGCGCCCCGCCCCCGGCACCGATCTCGCGCTCGCCCTGGGTCTGCTGCACCTCGTGATCGCCGAAGGGCACGTCGACGAGGCGTTCGTGGCGGAGCGCACCACCGGCTACGAGCGCGCCCGCGCGGCGGCCATGGCGCACTGGCCCGAACGCGTCGAGGGCATCACCGGCGTCCCCGTGGCGCACATGCGCCGGGCCGTGGAGCTGTTCTGCGGCGCCTCCTCCGGCATGGTGCTGACCGCGCGCGGCGGCGAACAGCACAGCAAGGGCGTCGACACCGTCGGCGCCTGGATCGACCTGTGCCTGGCCACCGGCCGGGCCGGCCGCCCGTACAGCGGCTACGGCTGCCTGACCGGGCAGGGCAACGGCCAGGGCGGCCGCGAACACGGCCAGAAGGCCGACCAGCTGCCCGGCTACCGCTCGATCGACGACCCCGCGGCCCGGGCCCACGTCGCCGGCGTCTGGGGCGTGGACCCGGACGCCCTGCCGGGCCCGGGGCGCTCGGCGTACGAACTCCTCGACACCGCGGGCACCGACGACGGAATACGGGCCCTGCTCCTCATGGGCTCCAACCCGGTCGTCTCCGCCCCCCACGCCACCCACGTCACCGAACGGCTGCGCGCCCTGGACCACCTCGTGGTGTGCGACGTCGTGCTGTCCGAGACCGCCCGGCTCGCCGACGTCGTCCTGCCCTCGGCGCAGTGGGCCGAGGAGGAGGGGACCATGACCAACCTCGAGGGCCGGGTGATCCTGCGCCGCGCGGCCCTGACCCGGCCCGAGGGCGTCCGCACCGACCTGGAGATCCTGCACGGCCTCGCCGAACGGCTCGGCGTCACGAAGGGCTTCCCCATCGCCGCGGAGGAGGTCTTCGCCGAGCTCCGCCGGGCCTCGGCCGGAGGCCAGGCCGACTACTCCGGCATCACCTACCGGCGCATCGCGGCGGAGGACGGCGTCTTCTGGCCCTGCCCCGACCCCGGCGAGGGGCGGCCCGCCCACCCCGGCACGCCCCGGCTGTTCGCGGACCGCTTCGCCACCGACGACGGCCGGGCCCTTCGCCGCCGTCTCGCACCGGCCGGCGGCCGAGGAACCCGACCCCCGCTATCCGCTGCGCCTGACCACCGGCCGCGTGCTCGCCCAGTACCAGAGCGGCGCCCAGACCCGCCGCACCCCCGCCCTCAACCGGGCCGCGCCCGGCCCCTTCGTCGAACTCCACCCGCGCCTCGCGGACCGGCTCGGCGTCGCCGACGGCGACCTGCTGACCGTCACCAGCCGGCGCGGGCACACCGTCGCACCGGCCCGGGTGACCGCCGGCATCCGGCCCGACACGGTCTTCATGCCCTTCCACTGGCCCGGCGCCGGCAGCGCCAACAACCTCACCAACCCCGCCCTCGACCCCGTCTCGCGCATGCCCGAGTTCAAGGCGTGCGCCGTCCGGGTGGAGAAGGCGCCCGTCGAGCCCACCGGGACCACCGAGCCCGCCGACGCCGCCGGGCGGGCGTCATGACGCCCCGTCGGATCGCCGTCGCCGGGGCGGGCATGGCCGCCGCCCGCTTCGCCCACCAGGCGCTGGGCCTCGCCGGACCCGGCGAGCTGGAGATCACGCTCTACGGCCGCGAGCCGCACGCCCCGTACAACCGCGCCCTGCTCACCGGCGTGCTCGCCGGCCGCTACGGCCCCGCCGCACCGGGCCTGCCCACCGGCGGCGCCGTCGTGCGCGCGGGCACCGAGGTGACGGCCCTGGACCCGGCCGCCCGCACGCTGCGGACGGCCACCGGCGAGACGGCCCGCTACGACGCGCTCGTCCTGGCCACCGGCGCCGCGCCGCTGCCCCCGCCCGCATCCGCGGCGCCCGTAGCGGACCGGCGGGAGACGAACGGCCGGCCGGCGGCGGAGCGGCACACGCCGCGCCGCGGCGTCCACGTGCTGCGCTCCCTCGCCGACGCCGCGCGCCTGACCGGGGACGTACCGCTCGCCCGCCGGGCCACCGTCGTCGGCGGCGGCGCCCTGGGCGTCGACGCGGCCCGCGTCCTGGCCGAGCGGGGACTGCCGGTGCGTCTGGTGCACCGGGCACCACACCTGATGAACCGTCATCTCGACGCCGGGGCGGCCGCCGTCGTACGCCGCGGCCTGGAGGCGGCGGGCGTCACCGTGACGACCGGCCACGAGGTCACCGCCCTGCTCGGCGGCCGGCGCGTCACCGGCCTGGCGTTCGCCGACGGCGGCCGGCACACCACCGACCTGGTCGTGTTCGCCCAGGGCGTCCGCCCCCGCACCCGCCTCGCCCGGGCCGCGGGACTGACCGTGCGCGACGGCGTCGTCGTCGACGACACCCTGGCCGCCTCCGCGCCCGGCGTGTACGCCATCGGCGACTGCGCCGAGCACCGCGGCGTGGTCCACGGCCGCGCCGAGGCCGCCTGGGCCCAGGCCGACGTCCTGGCCGCCCGGCTGTCCGGCGCCCGCCCCGACGCCCGCTACGCCGGCTCGCCGCGGTACCTGCGGCTGAGCGCGGGCGGCCTCCAGATCGCCGCGATCGGCGACTGCACCGGTGACGCCGGCCCGCACACCGACTCCGTACACCTCGCCGACGCCACCCGCGGCACCTACAAGAAGCTCCTCCTGCGCGGCGACCGGCTCGTCGGCGCGGTCCTCGTCGGCGACCTCACGGGCGTCGCGGACCTCACCGCCGTCCACGAACGCAGCGAACCCCTGCCCCGCGACCCCCTGCACCTGCTCACCACGGAAGGAGCCCTTCAGTGACGGACACCCGACGACGGCTGGTGCTGATCGGCCACGGCATGGCCGGCCAGCGCCTGCTCGAGGCGCTCACCGACCGCGCCCCCGGCGCCTGGCGCATCACCGTCCTCGCCGAGGAACCCCGCCCCGCCTACGACCGGGTCCACCTCACCTCGTGGTTCTCCGGCACCACCGCCGCGGACCTCTCGCTGTGGCCCGCGGGCTTCGCCGACGAACACGGCATCGACCTGCGCCTGGGCGACCCCGCCACCGCCGTCGACCGCACCGCGCGGACCGTCACCACCCGCTCGGGGGCCACCGTCGCGTACGACGCGCTGGTCCTGGCCACCGGCTCCCGGCCCTTCGTGCCGCCCGTGCCCGGCCACGACACCCCCGGCTGCTTCGTCTACCGCACGATCGAGGACCTCCAGGCCATCCGGGACCGCGCCGGCCACACCCGCGTGGGCGCCGTCGTCGGCGGCGGACTGCTCGGCCTGGAGGCGGCGGGCGCCCTGCGGGAGATGGGAATGGAGACCCACGTCGTCGAGTTCGCCCCCCGCCTGATGGCGGTCCAGGTCGACGACGGCGGTGGCGCCGCGCTGCGCCGCAGGATCGAGGAGCTGGGCGTCGTCGTCCACACCGGCGTGGGCGCACAGGGCGTCGGCTCCGGAGCCGACGGCACCGTCGACTCCCTGACGCTCTCCGACGGCCGGACGCTCGCCGTCGGCATGGTGGTCTTCTCCGCCGGCGTCCGCCCCCGCGACGAGCTCGCCCGCGCCTGCGGGCTGCCCGTGGGCGAGCGCGGCGGCATCGTCGTCGACGCCGCCTGCCGCACCGCCGACCCGCACATCTGGGCCGTCGGCGAATGCGCGCGGGCCGCCGACGGCCGCGTCTACGGCCTCGTCGCCCCCGCCTACGCCATGGCCGAGGCCGCCGCACGGGGCATCACCGGCGGCGAGGGGTCCTTCACCGGAGCCGACCTCGCCACCAAGCTCAAGCTCCTCGGCGTAGACGTCGCCAGCTTCGGCGACGCCCACGGCACCGGCGACGGCGCCCTGGAGGTGCTCTACTCCAACACCCGCGAGGGCGTGTACAAGAAGCTGGTCGTCGCCCCCGACGGCCGGCTGCTCGGCGGCGTCCTCGTCGGCGACGCGGCCGCCTACGACCTGCTGCGCCCGCTCGCCGCCGCCGGCACCCCGCCCGCCACGCCCCCGGAGCAGCTCGTGCTGCCCACCCCGGAGGGCGGGCCCGCCGGTCCCGTGGCCCTGCCCGACGAGGCGGTCGTCTGCTCCTGCCACAACGTCTCCAAGGGCGCCGTGCGCGCCGCCGTGAGCGAGGGCGGCTGCGCGGACGTGGCCGCGGTGAAACGATGTACCAGGGCCGGCACCGGATGCGGCTCCTGCGTCAACATGCTCACCACCATCGTCCGCGACGAACTCGCCGCCGGCGGCACGCCGGTGAGCAGGGGGCTGTGCGAGCACTTCGCGCACACCAGGGCCGAGCTCTTCGAGATCGTACGGGTCAAGAACGTCACCACCTTCTCCCGCCTCATCGACGAGCACGGCACCGGCGGCGAGGGCTGCGACGTCTGCAAGCCGGTCGTCGCCTCCATCCTCGCCACCCTCAACCCCCGGCTCGGCAACTCCGTGCACATCCTCGACGGCGAGCAGGCCGCCCTGCAGGACACCAACGACCATTTCCTCGCCAACCTCCAGCGCAACGGCTCCTACTCCGTCGTCCCGCGCGTCCCGGGCGGCGAGATCACCCCCGAGGGCCTCATCACCATCGGCGAGATCGCCCGGGACTTCGGCCTCTACACCAAGATCACCGGCGGTCAGCGCATCGACCTGTTCGGCGCCACCGTCGACCAGCTGCCCCTGATCTGGCGCCGCCTCGTCGACGCCGGCTTCGAATCCGGCCACGCCTACGGCAAGGCCCTGCGCACCGTGAAGTCCTGCGTCGGCCAGACCTGGTGCCGCTACGGCGTCCAGGACTCCGTGGCGCTCGCCATCGAACTGGAGCTGCGCTACCGGGGCCTGCGCTCCCCGCACAAGGTCAAGGCGGCCGTCAGCGGCTGCGCCCGCGAATGCGCCGAGGCGCGCAGCAAGGACTTCGGCGTCATCGCCACCTCCGCCGGCTGGAACCTCTACGTCGGCGGCAACGGCGGCATGACCCCCCGCCACGCCGACCTCCTCCTCACCGACGCCGACCACGCCACCCTCCTGCGCACCATCGACCGCTTCCTGATGTTCTACGTGCGCACCGCCGACCGCCTGGAGCGCACCGCCCCCTGGATCGAGCGCATGGACGGCGGGCTGGAGCACCTGCGGGCCGTCGTCGTCGACGACGCGCTCGGCATCTGCGACGAGCTCGACGCGCTGATGGCCCGGCACACCGAGACCTACGAGGACGAGTGGCGGGCCACCCTGGAGGACCCCGAACGGCTGCGCCGCTTCGTCTCCTTCGCCAACGCGCCCGGCACCCCCGACCCCACGGTGCGCTTCCTGCCCGAGCGCGGCCAGATCCGCCCGGCCCTCGAGCACGAGGCGGTGGCGGCCGGATGACCGGATCCCTCGTCGAGATCGAGATCGAGCCCGGGGCCGGCGGCCCCTGGCGGGCCGTGTGCGCCTACCACGACCTGCTGCCCGGACGCGGCACGGCCGTGCTCGTCGACGGTCGGCAGATCGCGCTGTTCCGCGACCGCGGGGGAGAGGTGTACGCGGTGGGCAACCGCGACCCCTTCAGCGGGGCCCATGTGATCTCCCGGGGCCTGCTCGGCAGCCGGGGCGCCACGCCGGTGGTCGTCTCCCCGATGTACAAACAGGCCTTCGACCTCAGGACGGGAGCCTGCCTGGACGAGCCGGCCGGGCCCGGGGGCGAGCCGGCCGCGCTGCCCGTGTGGCGGGTCCGCCTCACACCGCCCGCGAGCGGGTGTGCGGGAGATGTTGCACCGCCGAACGGCGGCGCACACCGCCCGGAAACCACCCCTTCCTAGCCTTGGAGAGTGACCACGAACCCCGCTCTCCCCACCCTCGGGACACCCCCGCCGCCGGCCACGGCGGCGCGGCCCCGCACCCGCCACCTCGACGACTGGCGCCCGGAGGACCCGGCCTTCTGGGAGGCCACCGGCGCCCGCACCGCCCGCCGCAACCTCGTGTACTCCGTGCTCTGCGAGCACATCGGCTTCTCCGTGTGGAGCCTGTGGTCCGTCCTGGTGCTCTTCCTCGGGCCGGAGTACGGCATCGACCCGGCCGGCAAGTTCACGCTCACCGCGGTGCCGACCCTGGTCGGCGCCGCGCTGCGGCTGCCCTACACCGTCGCGGTGACGATCTTCGGCGGCCGCACCTGGACCCTCGTCAGCGCGCTCGCCCTGCTGATCCCCACCGGCCTGATCGCCTACGTCCTCGAGCCCGGGGTCTCCTACTCCACGCTCCTCGTCGTGGCGGCGGTCGCGGGACTGGGCGGCGGCAACTTCGCCTCGTCGATGGCCAACATCAACGCCTTCTACCCCCAGCGCCTCAAGGGCCGCGCCCTGGGCGTCAACGCGGGCGGCGGCAACCTCGGCGTACCGGCCGTGCAGCTCCTCGGCCTGCTGGTCCTGGCCACCGCCGGCGCCGCCCACCCCCGGCTCGTACCGCTGGTCTACATCCCCCTGATCGTGCTGGCGGCGCTCGGCGCGGCCCTGCGCATGGACGACCTGCCCCGGGCCCGCCAGCACGGCCGTCCGCTGCGCGAGGTCTCCCGCGACCCGCACGCCTGGACGATGTCCCTGCTCTACATCGGCACGTTCGGCTCGTTCATCGGCTTCGGCTTCGCGTTCGGGCAGGTGCTGCTGGTGCAGTTCCCCGCGGACTTCCCGACTCCGGTGCGGGCGGCGGCGCTGACGTTCCTCGGCCCGTTGCTGGGCTCGCTGGTGCGGCCCGTGGGCGGGATGCTGGCCGACCGCTGGGGCGGCGCCCGCGTCACGTTCTGGACGTTCATCGCCATGACGGCGGGCGCCGGCCTGGTGCTGCTGGCGTCCCACGACGGCTCGCTGCCGCTGTTCCTGACGGGATTCGTGCTGCTGTTCCTGCTCAGCGGCCTCGGCAACGGCTCGACGTACAAGATGATCCCCGGCATCTACCGCGCCGCCGCCCGCCGCTGGACGGCCGCCGGCATGGACCCCCGGGCCGCCGAACAGCGCTCCCACCAGCGGGCGAACGCGCTGATGGGACTCGCCGGGGCGGTCGGCGCCCTCGGCGGCGTGCTGATCAACACCGCCTTCCGCGAGGCGTTCGGGCACAGCGGCACGGGCGAGACGGCCTATGCCGCCTTCCTCGCCTACTACGTCCTGTGCCTCGTCGTCACCCGGGCCGTCTACCTGCGCGGCGGGGGCGAGGCCGCGGCGGGCTGAAGCGGGCCCCACGGGGGTTGCCGGGGCGGGATCCGCCCCCGGCAACCCCTAACGGTTTGTCACCGTCCGCGGGTGCGGACGAAATTCGTGGGATTTCCGTTCCCGGTGGGGAACCATCAGCTGTGGAAGGCGCTCTCTGAGGCCAGAGGCGTACGGACGTACGGAACATCCCACGTGCAGGGGCGGTAAATGACGCGAAATGTCGGACAGCAGCGGTCGTCGGTGGCTCGTAAGGCCGCCGGGAGGACCGCGGCGGCGCTGGCGGCCGGGCTGGCGCTGGTCATGGGAGCGGCGGGAGCGGCCCACGCGGCCCCCGCCGCCGGCGTGCGGGCGGAGACGGGCTGCGACACCTCCCCGGCGGCGGGCAGCGCCACGGCCGCCCGGACGGCCGCGCAGGAATCCGCCGAGGCGCCGGCGCCGGCCGCCACCGGCACCGCCGCGCAGAAGGTCTCCTACAGCGTGACCTCCCAGCTGCCCATCGGCCTGTGGTCGCCCTCGAGCGTCACCCTGCGAACCCCCGTCACCAAGGGCAAGGTCCGTCTCGACGTCACCAGCAAGGGCTTCAGCACCGACTCCCTGTCGGTGCAGCGCTTCGACTCGCGCACCAAGCGCTGGCTCGACCTGGACACCGCGCCGGGCGGCGGTAGCTGGCCCACCCGCGGCGTCTTCACCTTCCCCGTCACCGCCAAGGGCGCGAGCGCCGCGCACCCGCACACCGTCGCGCTGCGGCTGCAGGACCTCGACCGTCCCGGCACCCTGAGCGTCACCGCCTCCGTCGAGGACGGCCGCGGTCACACCTACCGCGCCCCCGCCCGCACGACCACCGCCACCCGCCCCCAGGTCACCGTCGGCGGCTGGAAGAACGGCACGGTGCTCGAGCGCGGCGGCGACGCCCGCGAGGTCACGGTCACGGTGAAGAACACCACCAACCGCGCCTACCCGTCCCTCGCCGCCTCCTACTTCGCCTACGGGGCCGGCGCGAGCCACGCCCTGACGCCCAAGGACCTGGTGCTGAGCCAGTACCGGACCGGCCAGGGCTGGGTCCGCGTCCCGCTGCTCGCGGGCGGCTGCGACCCGGGCATGAGCGCCCGGCTGCTGCCCGCCGTCAAGGGCCCCCTCGCCCCGGGTGCCGTGGCGGTCTACCGGCTGAAGGTGGCCGTCGCCGGCTCCGCCCCCCGTGACGTGACCACCGCCGACGCGGGTGTGACGGTCGCCAACGGCGACATGTCCTTCTTCTCGCAGGCGCTGCCGTTCACCGTCCGCGCGCCCAAGGCCGCGTAGCCCGGCAGGGCGAGTACGGAACGTCGAGAACGTCGAGAACATCGAAAAAGTCGAAAACGTCAAAGAAAGGGCCCTCGGCCCGCGGCGGAAGCCGCGGCCCGAGGGCCCTTCGCGTGAGGTCAGTGCTTCGCCGCGGCCTTGGCCTTCGGCGTGTTGGCCTCGGTGACGTTCACCGCGGACCAGGCGGCGTTCACCGTCTTGTACTCGGTGCTGTCCTTGCCGTACATGTCCGCGGCGGCCTGCAGCGTGGCGACGCGGGCCTCGTGGAAGTCGGTCGTGGAGACCATGTACCGGGTCAGGGCGCGGTAGAAGATCTGCTGGGCCTTGTCCCGGCCGATGCCGGTGACGGTCGAGCCGTCGTGGGTGGGGGAGTCGTAGGAGACGCCGCCGATCGTCTTCGCGCCGCTGCCCTCGGCCAGCAGGTAGAAGGCGTGCGAGGAGACGCCGGAGCCGGCGTGGACCTCGCGGTCGTAGGAGCCCTCGTCCCAGTAGTCGACCGTGCCCTCGAGGACGTCGAGGGAGGGCTTGTCCATGCGGCGCAGGAACTTCTGCTCCAGGCCGAGCTTCTCGCCGAGCAGGTAGTTCGGCTTGTTGGCGGCGTTGCCGGTGGTGAACTCGACGCCGACACCGAAGACGTCGGCGAGGGACTCGTTGAGGGAGCCTGCCTCGCCGAACTGGTTGCCGTTGGCGTCGACGCGCGTGGGCTGGAAGTCGGCCGTGGCCTCGATGACGCCGTGGCTGAGCTCGTGACCGGTGACGTCCAGGGCCACCAGCGGCTGCTTGAACGTTTCGCCGTCGCCGTCGCCGTAGAGCATGCAGGCGCAGTCGGGGGACCAGAAGGCGTTGCCGACCTTGTCGCCGAAGTGCACGAGGGCGTGCGGGCCGGTGCCGTCGTTCTTGATGCCGTTGCGGCCGAACGTCTTCTTGTAGAAGTCGAACGTGCTGGTGATGCCGTACTGCGCGTCCACCGCCGCGCTCGCGGAGTCGCGGGCGGTGCCGTTGCCCCACTTGTTGTCGGCGTCCGTGAACGCCTTGCCGGCGCCGAAGGACCCGAGCTCCTTGCGGCCCGCGTCGCGGGTCTCGCCGTCGCCGCGGCTGGGGTCCTTGAGGGTGAAGGAGCTCTTCGCGGTCTGCGTGGTGAGCAGCGGCACGTTGCCGGCGAAGATCGAGGCGCCGGTGCCGTTCGCGGGCGCCGGGAAGGCGCCGGCGGCCGGCTTGGCCACGCCGGACGTGGTGGGCTTGGCGGCGACGCGCGGGGCGGCCTGCTGGCCCTTCTGGCGCAGCGTGGACTTCAGCCGCGGCGAGATGAAGCCGTCGCTGAGCGGGGTGCTGCTGATGACCTTGCCGGAGGCCGCGTCGACGACGACGGCCTTGGAGACGCCGGTCTCGGCGTCGCCGCCCTTGACGGTCACCTGGTACGCCAGGACGGAGGATCCGCCGCGGGCGTCCACGACCAGCTCGGCCTTGCCGGCCGTGCCGCCCGCCGACTTGGCGGCCTTGGTCGCCGCCTCGTCGGCGCTGAGCTTCGGGGTGACGCTGGGCATGGCGACCTTGCGGCCGTTGGCCCGGGTCACGCCCAGGTACTGCTGCTTGGCGTCGAGGTGGACGACCATGTCGGCGCCGATCACGGTGACGCCGCGGTGGACCCGCTCGAAGCGGACGTGCCGCTTGCCCTCCGGGTCGACCAGGGTGTCCTTGACCTTCAGGGTGTCGTCCGCGCCGAGGCCGGTGTCCTTGGCGTTGGCGGCCGCCGCGGAGCGGGCCGCCTTGACGATCTCCGACTGCTTGGCGGCGCCGGCCGCGGACCGCGCGGAGGCGGCTGCGGGGTCCGAGGAGGCGCCGGGGGTGGCGATGGCCGTGCCGGCCATGGTCGCGGCGGCGACCACCGCGACACCGACGGCCACCAGACGTCTGCGGGACGAGGCCGATATGGAAGATGTGGGGGAATTACGCACTTTTCAGCGCCCTTTGCCATCAGGGCGGTTCGGGCATGCCCGACCGCTAGCGTGCGCGCGGTGCCGTCACCAGCGACACCACGGGGACCTGTGGTCCGTGAATGACTGTGCACGCATTGGCATGCTCATGAAAAGTGATAATAGGGTAAATGTCGAACAATTGACCAGTTGTTAACAAATGATCAACAGTCGGCGATCATGGGGTGACATCCCGTCGTCCCGGCGATGAAGAGGGGTCACGGGGTATGCAGGTTGCCGCAGTTGGCCGATCGCTCGTCATGTGAGACGACAAACGGGAGTTGATGAGGGCGAATCACCCCATCCAGTCGCCGCCCGGCACCCTTCGGCCCTCGGCCCGCAGTCGCCGCGCGAGCCGCTCCGCCGCGACGTAGACCCACCCGCGCACCGTGCCGCCGCCCTCCACCGTCACCTCGCACACCACGCGTTCGTAGAGATTGCGCGGGTCGCCCGGCCGGTGGCCCTCCAGCGCGTCGAGCGACGCCAGCACCTTGTCGTACACCGCCGGGGCCACGGTGATCAGCTCGCCCCGTACCTCGCCCGCCGCCCCCTCGACCGCGTAGGGGTAGCCCGGCCCCTCGTAGAGCACCGCGCCCGGCAGCCTCGCCGGCACCTCCGCCACCGTCCGGCCCCGCAGGAAACGGGCGTGATTGTGCCGCCCGGGGCGCAGCGTCCCGTAGACGAAGAAGGGCAGCCGCCCGTGAAACCCGCCGGTCACCGGTGCTCCCTTCCGCGCGGCCGCCGGAAGGCGGCCACGAGCCGTCGGCCGTACGATGAGGATTATGGGAGATCGGTCGGTCGCACCCTCCGCACCCTCCGCCCCCGAACTCGTCGTCGAAGCCGATGGCGGCTCGCAGGTGATGAGTCCGAGCCGGATCTACCACGTGGGGCGCGACCCTTCGAGCGACATCGTGCTGCAGGACGCGCGCGTCTCGTGGCACCACGCGGTGCTGCGCGCGGTCGAGGACCACTGGACGCTCGAGGACACCGGCAGCACCAACGGCACCTACACCGAGGGCCACCGCATCCGGTCCCTGGAGGTGCATCCCGGCAGCGTCGTGCGCTTCGGGAACCCCGCAGACGGCCCCGCCGCCGTCGTCACCGGCGTCCGGCCGCACCCGGCGGACCGGCCCTCGTCGGTCTCGCACCCCTCGGCCACCGGGACCTTCCGGCAGCCCACGTCCGTACGGCCGCTGCCCGAGCGGACCGTACGCATCGGCCGCAGCACCGACAACGACCTCATCGTCGACGACCTCGTCGTCTCCCGGCGCCACGCCGAACTGCGTGCCCTGCCCGGCGGCGGCCACGAGATCGTCGACCTCGGCAGCCACAACGGCACCTACCTCAACGGCGTCCGCGTCCAGCGCGGCCCCCTCGGCCCCGGCGACATCGTCGGCATCGGCCACTCGGCCTTCTGCCTGGTCGGCGACCAGCTGCAGGAGTTCGTCGACACCGGCGAGGTCTCCCTCGACGTCCAGGACCTGTCCGTCCACGTCGACGAGGGCCGCAAGACCCTGCTCGACGACGTCACCTTCCCCGTCGGCGCCCGGAGCCTGCTCGCCGTCGTGGGGCCCAGCGGCGCCGGCAAGTCCACCCTGCTCAACGCCCTCACCGGGCTCCGCCCGGCCGACCGCGGCACCGTGCTCTACGACGGGCGCGACCTGTACCGCGACTACGCCGAGCTGCGCGCCCGCATCGGACTCGTCCCGCAGGACGACATCCTGCACGCCCAGCTGACCGTGCGGCGCGCCCTGCGCTACGCCGCCGAGCTGCGCTTCCCCGGCGACACGGCCAAGGCCGAGCGGGACGCCCGCGTCGAGGAGGTCATCGCCGAACTCGGCCTCCAACAGCGCGCCGACCTGCCCATCCACAGCCTCTCCGGCGGCCAGCGCAAGCGCGTCAGCGTGGCGCTCGAGCTGCTGACGAAGCCGTCCCTGCTCTTCCTCGACGAGCCGACCTCCGGCCTCGACCCGGGCATGGACCGCTCCGTGATGACCATGCTGCGCGGCCTCGCCGACGACGGCCGCACCGTCATCGTCGTCACCCACAGCGTGCTCAGCCTCGACGTGTGCGACCGGCTGCTGGTCCTCGCCCCCGGCGGGCGCATCGCCTTCTACGGTCCGCCCGGGGACTCGCTGGAGTTCTTCGGCTTCGCCCAGTGGCCCGAGGCCTTCGAGGCGTTCGAGAACGACCGGGACCGGGACTGGGCCGGGCACTACCGCACCTCGCCCGAGCACCGCAAGTACATCGCCGCGGCCACCGACCAGCCCCGGCTGGGGGCGGTCGCCCCCGCCCCGGCCGCGGCCGAGGAGCCGCCGAAGGCGCAGAGCTGGGGCAGCCAGCTGTGGACGCTGATGCGCCGGTACGTGATGGCGCTGAGCGCCGACCGGACCTTCCTCGCCATCATGATCGCGCTGCCGTTCCTGACCGGCGGCATGGCACGGCTGTCCGCGGGCACCAAGTTCGCCTCGGCGGACAAGGCCAACACCGTCATGCTCATCCTGTGCGTCGGCGGCGTGTTGACGGGCGCCGCCAACGCCGTGCGCGAGCTGGTGAAGGAACGCGTCATCTACCGGCGGGAGCGCGCCGTCGGCCTGTCCAGATCCGCCTATGTGATGTCGAAGGTCGTCGTTCTTGGTGTGATCACGGTCGTGCAGGCGATCGTCCTGTCCCTGGTGGCGCTCGCCGGCGTGGACACCCGCGCCCCCGGCGGGCAGGGCGTGCTCATGCCGCCCCTGGTGGAGATGACGCTGGCCGAGGCCCTGCTGGCGTTCACCTCGATGATGCTGGGCCTCGTGGTGTCGGCACTGGTCCGCCGCGAAGAGGTCACCATGCCGCTGCTGGTGATGATCACCCTCGTTCAGGTCGTCTTCTGCGGAGGGATGATCGAACTCCACAACCGGCTGGTCCTGGAGCAACTGGCCTGGCTGGTCCCCGCCCGCTGGGCGCTGGCGGCCATGAGCAGCACCATCGACGTCACCCATATCCCGCCCGAGCCCGGCACGCCCACCCCGCCGCCCGGCGCCCAGAGCACCGACCCCCTCTTCGAACACGCCGTCGGCACCTGGATGCTGAGCATGAGCATGATGGTGGTGCTGTCCGTCGTCCTCGGCCTCCTGGTCGTGCGCCTGCTGCGCCGCCACGAGCCCGCCGTCATGCGGAAGTGAGGACGGGGCATGAACGCCGTCCCCTCCCCCTACGACGCCGCCCCCGACGTCCCCGGATTCGAGCCGACCCATGTGGTGCCCAAGGACGGGCTGTCCACCTGGGCCGCCCCGGACACGTCCGTGCCGACCGAGCCCATGGACCCGCTGCTGCCCGTCCGGCTGCTCACCCGGCGCGGCGACTGGGGACAGGTGCTCTGCTCGAACGGCTGGGCGGCGTGGGTCGACGCCCGGCTGCTGGTCACGCTCCCCGAGAGCCCGCCGCCGGCGGGCGCGCCCATGGCGCGCACGGCCGACGCGCGCAGGCTGCTGGCCCGCGTCGAGGAGACCCTGGGCCGCTACCGGGAAGCGGTGGAGGAGCTGGCGGCGGGCCGCATGGACGGGGAGACGTTCCAGCGCACCACCCACGGCCTGCGCATCGGGGCGGTGGTCGAGGGCGAGGCGGTCTGGCTCTACGACGCCGAGCACGACCGCTGGTGCTACTGCGACGGCACGACCATGACGACCTTCGCCGCGCCCGAGCCCGCCCCGCAGTCTCTCCCGCCCGAGCCCGCCCCGTCGTCCGTCCCGCCCGAGCCCACGCGCCTGGACAGCCCCGCCTCCGGCCCGCCGCCCACCCGGCTCGGTGACGCCTGATGGCGGGCGAGGACGACCGCCGCGCCCACCCGGACGCCACGCTGGCCCCCGGCCCGTCCGGGCTCATCGGCCGGCAGCTCGCCGGCTACCGCGTCGAGAGCGAGATCGGGCGCGGCGGCATGGCCGTCGTCTACCGCGCCACCGACCTGCGCCTGGGCCGCACCGTCGCCCTCAAGTTGCTGGCCCCCGAGCTCGCCCGCAACGACACCTTCCGCGACCGCTTCGCGCACGAGTCACGGGTGGCCGCCGCCATCGACCACCCGCACATCGTGCCGGTGTTCGAGGCCGGAGAGGTCGAGGGCGTGCTCTACATCGCCATGCGCTACGTCGCCGGGCTGGACCTGCGCGCCCTGCTGGACCGGGAGGGCCCGCTGCCGCTGCCCACCGCCGTGCGCATCGCCGGCCAGGTCGCCTCGGCCCTGGATGCCGCGCACGCGCACGACCTGGTCCACCGGGACGTCAAGCCGGGGAACATCCTGGTGGCCGAGGGCACCGACAGCGACCACCCCGAGCACGTCTACCTGACCGACTTCGGCCTGACGAAGAAGTCGCTGTCGCTGACCGGCTACACACGCGTCGGCCAGTTCGTCGGCACCCTGGACTATGTGGCGCCGGAGCAGATCTCCGGCAAGCCGGTGGACGGGCGCTGCGACGTCTACAGCCTGGCGTGCGTGGTGTTCGAGACCCTCACCGGGGCGCCGCCCTTCCAGCGCGACGACGACATGGCGTTGCTGTGGGCGCATCAGTACGATCCGCCGCCGCTGCTGTCCCAGCACGTGCGGGGGCTTCCGGCGCGGGTCGACGAGGTCCTCACCACGGCCCTGGCCAAGGCGCCGGACGACCGGTACGACAGCTGCCTGGAGTTCGTCACGGCCCTGCGGCTGGCCGGGCGCGAGCGCCCGGTCGCGCCGGAAGTGGTGCCGGACCATACGCCCGGGCACTCGGCCACCCGGGTGGAGACCGCGGGTCCGCCGCCGGACCCGCCGAAGTGGGCGGCACCGGTGTTCCCGTAGGCCGGTTCACCCGCTGGCCGGCTCACCCGCCGGGCGGCGCGCCCTCTCCCCGGCTTTCCCGGCTCTCTTCCCGGCGGAGCGCCCAGGACCCGGCCAGGCCGCCGATGAAGCCCGCCAACAGCCCCCACAGCAACCCGAACCCCACCAGCCGCAGCAGTCGCGCGTGCAGCGAGACCTCGCCGCCGAAGTCCCCGAGGTCGCCCAGGCCCAGCAGCGACAGGCCGAAGATCGCCGAGACCCGGGTGAGCAGACCGACGATCAGCAGCGTGACCGCCACCGCCACGGCCAGCCGTACGGCGAGCCGCCAGGGAGCGGTCCCCGCGGGCGAGCGCACGGCCAGCACGAAGCCGGCCGCCAGGAGCGCGAGCGCGGCCAGCAGGGCCAGCAGCCAGGCCCGCCCGTCGTAGGCGGACAGCGAGGAGAGGTCCACCGTGCGGCTCCCGCCGTCGGTCTCGCGCAGCACCGCCGCCAGCGGCTTGGGCACCGGCAGGCCGATGTCGCCCGGCACCCGGCCCTCCCAGGCGCCGCCCAGGCCGATGCCGAACGCCATCCAGGCGAGGTTGGGCAGGCCCAGCAGCAGCACGGCGAAGGTCTGGGCCGCGTGCCCCCGGGTGACGGCCGCGACCACTCCGGCGAGCAGACCCAGCACCACGTACGCCAGCAGCACCACCACCATCACGAACGCCGCCGGCCGGACGGAGTCCTGGAACCGCAGCAGCCGCGAGGGCAGCGGGGTCTTGCGGGACGCGGCCAGGGCCACCGCCAGCAGCACCAGCAGCCACAGCAGTCCGTAGCCGAGCGTGGGGCCCACGGCGGCGCGGAAGCCGACCGTCGGCGTCGCGCCCAGCGCCTCACCCAGCTCGTCGAGGAACTCCTCGCCCACCTGGATCCGGAAGGTGTGCCGCGCCGCCAGCGCGATCAGCAGCAGCGCCAGCAGCCACAGCACGGCCGTACGGGCGACACGGGCCAGCAGCGCGCGCCCGCTCGTCACCGCGTGGTGCCGCATCGGCAGCAGGAAGAGGACCGCGAGGGCCAGCGCCCCGGCCAGCGTCACCGACAGCGGCACCACGGCCAGCCCGCCGCCCGTCTGCGCGATGAAGCCCGCGTCGCCCGAGAGTTCGACCGTGCCGCCGACGGCCGTGACCATCACCGCCGCGACGACGGCGGCGAACGCCCCGTCCGGCAGGTCGGCGGCGCCCGCCGCCCACAGCCCGAGGGCGGCGACCACGGCCATCGCGGCCACCCCGGCGGCCACCGTCGCCAGCGCCTGCGCCCAGGCGCGCAGCTCACGCGTGGCCCCCAGTGGGGCACGGGACGTCGGTGGCTGGCTCACATCGTCCAACGTAGACCGGACCGCGCCGGGCCACCCGTCCGCGCGGGCGCCCGGGGGAATCCCGGCCACGCACCGTGGGGCCGCCCCGCACGCCCGCTTGCGGGGCGCACCGGTTTGGGACACACAATGTGCGCAGGGGCGGCGAAAGGGAACAAAGAGCCTCCAGCGTAGGAGAAGGGCCGTGTCGTCCGAACCACCGTCAGGAAAACGCCCCACCGGTCCTCCGTCCGGCCCGCTGTCCGGGCGGGGATCGCAGCCGCCCGGCCCCTCCGAGGAACCGGAGGCCACCCGTCAGGACTGGCCGTCCCAGCCCTCCGGCCCGTCCGTCCCCCAGGAGCCCCCCGGGCCGCCGGCCCCGCCCTCGGGCGGCCGCGGCACCCCGGCCGAACGGCCCGGCGGTGGCGCGCCGTGGTGGCGGTCCAAGGCCGCGCTGGCGGCGGCGGTCGCCGTCGTGGTGATCGCCGCGGCGCTCACGGTCTTCCTCATGAGGCAGAGCGGAACGCCCGCCGGGGAGGTCTTCCTGCAGGCCGCGTCGGCCGACGGCCGCGATCCCTTCACCCACTCCTCCGCGAAGGGCTCCAGCGCCGCCGCGGCCGCCGCCCCCGCCCACCCCCAGGGCACGGGCAACGGCCCCCGCACCGTCCAGGGCTCCACGCCCGGCCTCTACGGCGGCACCCGCAACGTCGCCAGCTGCGACGTCGAGCGCCAGATCGGCTATCTGAACCAGGACCAGTCCAAGGCCCGCGCCTTCGCGGGCGCCGCGGGCATCGAGGCGGGCGGCCTGGCCACCTACCTGCGCGGCCTGACGCCCCTGCAGCTGCGCACCGACACCCGGGTCACCAACCACGGCTACAAGGACGGCTCCGTCACCAGCTTCCAGTCCGTCCTGCAGGCCGGTACGGCCGTGCTCGTCGACGACCGGGGCGTGCCCAGGGTACGTTGCGCGTGCGGCAACCCCCTGAAGCCGCCGGTCGCCGTGAAGGGCACGCCCAAGGCCAAGGGCGACACCTGGCCGGCCTACCGGCCGGAGGACGTGGTGGTGGTCGACCCGGCCGACTCCGTCATGGAGGTCATCGTGGTCTACGACCCCGAGACCCGGGAGTGGTTCGAGCGCCCGGTGGGCACCGACGGCGAGGAGGACCGCCCCATCTCCGCCCCCAAGGGCGGGATGACCACGCAACCGCCGCGCCCGGCCACCTCCCCGGGCGGCCAGCAGCCCCAGCAGCCCCAGCAGCCTCCGCAGCCGCCCAAGCCCCAGCAGCCCACGTCCCCGCACCCCATGCCCCCCGCCACCACTCCGCACATGACGCCGCCGACCACCCCGGCGCCGCAGATGCCGCCCCCGCCGGCCTACGGGCCACCACCCGCGCGGCCGAACGGGTAAGGAGCCCGATGCGCGATTCCTCCACCGTCGTCCGCGGGGCCGCCGCCGGCCGGCTCCACGGCCGGCCGGCGGCGGCTGTGCGCGGCGGCCGTGCGTCCCTGCTGCTGGCCACGGCGGCGGTGGTCTACAACGACTGGCTGCTGGAATTCCTCCTGCCCACGGGCCTGGACGCCCGGCATTCCTACGTCAGCGAGCTGTACGCCGCCGACCAGCGCTTCCATGTCCTCTTCGGCGGCATCGAGATCATCGCCGCCGTGCTGGTGGTGACCGGCGCCCTGCTGGCCCGCGACCGCACGGCCGGCGGCCTGCCGTCGGCGGGCTGGTGGTCGCTGGTGGCCTTCGGGGCGTTCTCCGTGGCGGACGTCATCGTGCCCATGCACTGCGCGCCGTCCATCGAGCGCGGCTGTGAGGCCGTCAATCCCTGGCACACGACCACCAGCGCGCTCGTCCACGCCGCGCTGTTCGCCTCGATGGCGCTGCTCGTCCTCGCGTCCGGCCCCGGTCCCTGCCCGCGCCCGCTCATCCGCCGCCGGGGCCCGTGGGTGCTGGCCGGGGCCCTGCTGTCGGCCCTGGCCACGGTCGGCCCGCTGTTCGGCCGGCCGGGCTGGCACGGGGTTCCGCAGCGGGCCCATCTGGTGCTGGTGGGCGTGTGGTTCCTGCTGCTGGCCGGGGCCCTGCGCAAGACCCCCGAAACGGCGGACGCCCCCGTCGGCGCCCGTCGGGTGCCCGCCCCGGTCCGCTAGGGCGTGTCCTGGGGCGGACACCCTCCAGGCGGGGCGGAGTCCGTCCTGCCCGCGTGGTCGAGGGCGTCGAGCATGCTCCACAGCACGTCGCACTTGAACGTCAGGGCGGCGAGCGCCGCGTCCTGCAGCTGACGGGTCGTGCAGTACGACAGGACCAGGCCCAGGGCGTGCCGGGCGTCGTCGGCGACCGCCGCCGGACGGGTGGTGAAGTAGCCGTGGCCGGAGGGGTCGACCCAGGGGTAGTGGGTGCGCAGCGCGGCGAGCCGGTCGCGCATCAGGCCTGGCGCGAACAGCTCGGTCAGACAGGCGGCGACGGCCTCGATCCAGGGGCGCGTGCGGCAGAAGGTCACATAGGCGTCCGTGGCGAAGCGGACGCCGGGCAGGACGTGGCGTTCGTCCAGCACCTCGGCGCGGGTCAGTCCCGCGGCCTCGGCGAGGGCGAGCCACTGGGCGTTGCCGCCGTGCCCCTCGGCCGTGCCGTCCTGGTAGGTGATGCGCTCGGTCCAGCGGCGGCGCACCTCGGGCACGGGACAGTTGGCGACGATGGCCGCGTCCTTCTGCGGCAGCAGCTTCTGGTAGTACCAGCGGTTGGCGATCCAGCGCCGCAGCTCCGGCCCGGTCAGGCCCCCTTGGTGCAGCCGCAGGTGCACCGGGTGCCGGGACCAGTACTGATCGGCGTGGGCGTGCAGCGCGGTGGTGAACGCCGAGCGGGTCAGACACCCCTCGTGCCCGGCGTCCGCCCCCGGGCCGGGCGCCGTCACCACCGGGCGGCGAACGCGGTGACCTCGGCCGGGAGCGGGCCCGCCACGGCAGGAGCGGTCGTCAAGGACGTTCCCCTCTCTCGTCTCCCCGGCGCGGGCGGCACCGTGGCATCCACCGGGGCACGCGAGCCCCGCCGTCAAGGGTCGGTAATGCCGGCCACCGCCCGCAATCGCTGGAACGGGTGAACGAGCCGGACGCCCGGCGAGCGGGCCCTCGCCCGGACGAGGGAAGTCCGGTCACATCGGCCCCTTCCGTTTATGGCGCCGGGCCCTGGGTACCCGGCGCCGATGATGAAGAGAACGAAGCCGTCCGTCGTGGTGGTGACCGGTGCCAGCGGCGGCGTGGGGCGTGCCACGGCCAGGGCGTTCGCCCGGCAGGGCGCCTGCGTCGCGCTGCTGGCGCGCGGGCACAAGGGGCTGGAGGCCGCGGCCGCCGAGGTGCGCACGCGCGGCGGCCAGGCGCTGGTGGTGCCCGTGGACGTGGCCGACCACCGGCAGGTCACCGACGCGGCGAACCGCGTGGAAGAGGTGTTCGGGCCCGTCGACGTGTGGGTCAACAACGCCTTCACCGGCGTGTTCGCCCCCTTCGTCGAGATCGAGCCCGAGGAGTTCCGCCGCGTCACCGAGGTCACCTATCTGGGCTATGTGTACGGCACCCACGCCGCGCTCTCCCGCATGCTCCCGCGCGACCACGGCACCGTCGTCCAGGTGGGCTCGGCCCTCGCCTACCGCGGGCTGCCCCTGCAGTCCGCCTACAGCGGTGCCGAGCACGCCATCCAGGGCTGGCACGAGGCCCTGCGGTGCGAGCTGCTCCACCAGCGCAGCAAGGTCCGTACGACCATGGTGCAGCTGCCCGCCCTGAACACCCCGCAGTTCGGCTGGGTGCTCAACCGCATGCCGCGCCGTCCCCGTCCCGTACCGCCCGTCTACGAGCCGGAACTCGCCGCCCGCGCCATCGTGCACGCCGCCGCCCATCCGCGCCGCCGCGAGTACTGGGTCGGAGCCAGCACCGTCGCCACCCTCGTCGCCAACGCCGTCGCGCCCGGCCTGATGGACCGCTACCTCGCCCGGACGGCCTACGCCGCGCAGCAGCGCTCCGATCCCGCTCCGGTGACGTCGCCGGTGAACCTGTGGCATCCGGTCGACGGCGACGGCGGCCACGACTACGGCGCGCACGGCGACTTCGGCAGGGGCGCGCGGGTGCACGGGCCCCAGCTGTGGCTCTCGGAGCACCGGGGCGCCCTGGCCGGCGGGGCGGCGTTCGCCGCCGCCGCGCTGGCCGCGGCCCGGATGCGGACGGATCATGGGCACCATGACCGGTGACAAGAACCTGACCGACTCCCGGCGGCGCACCGTGCTCGCCCGGCACGCCGAGGCGCTCGACCTCTTCACCGACCGGGTGCACGCCATCCGCCCGGAGCAGTGGGACGCGCCCACGCCGTGCACCGAGTGGACCGTGCGCGATCTGGTGAACCACCTGGCCGTCGAGCAGATGTGGGTGCCGCCGATGCTGGCCGGCTCGACCGTGGAGGAGGTCGGCGACGCCTTCGACGGCGACCGGCTCGGCGAGGACCCCGTCGGCGTCTGGGACCGGGCGGCCGCCACGGCCCAGGAGGCCTTCGGCGCCCATGAGGCGCTGGACCGCACGGTGCAGCTGTCGTTCGGCAGCACGGCCGCCCACGCCTACTGCGCGCAGATGATCGCCGACCTGGTGGTGCACGCCTGGGACCTCTCGCGCGCGATCGGCGCCGAGGAACACCCCTCGAAGGAGCTCGTGGACTTCACCCTGCACGAGGTGGAGCCGTACGCCGACGACCTCTCGGGCTCGGGCCTGTTCGCGAAGCCGGTGCCGCCGCCCCCCGGCGCCGACACCTGGCAGAAGCTGCTCGCCAAGCTCGGCCGGCGACCCTGACGTCCTGACGCCCTGATGCCCTGACGTCAGGCCCCGCCACCCCCCTCGGCCTTGCGGAACTCGGCGGTGAACGCGTCGCAGAACGCCTTGAGGTCGTCCGGCTTACGGCTGGTGATCAGCGTGTTGGGCCCATGGGTGCACACCTTGACCTGCTCGTCGACCCAGGACCCGCCCGCGTTCTGGATGTCCGTGCGCAGGCTCGGCCACGACGTCAGGGTGCGGCCGCGCAGCACGTCGGCCTCGACCAGCGTCCACAGGCCGTGACAGATCGCGGCCACCGGCTTGCCGGACGTGAAGAAGCCACGGGCGAACGCCACCGCCCGCTCGTCCAGGCGCAGGAAGTCGGGGCTCGCGACCCCGCCCGGCAGCACCAGGGCGTCGTACTCCGCGGTGCCCGCCTCGGCCACCGTCCTGTCGACGGGGAAGGTGTCGCCCCGGTCGAGGTGGTGGAACGCCTGGATCCTCCCCGGCTTCGTCGAGACGAGGTGCGGGGTGCCGCCCGCCTCCTCGACCGCCTTCCAGGGGGTGGTGACCTCGACCTGTTCGGCGCCCTCCGGCGCCACCAGGAACGCGACCTTCATGACGGCTTCCCTTCTGTCGGGTACTCGGCGAGCCGAGCGCCCGTTCGCTCCGTAGCCCGGTTCTTCCTCCCCCTCCACGCCCCCCGGCCTCCGCGCTTCCTTCCCGCGCGCAGGCAGCGCACCAGCTCCTCCCCGTAGGGCAGGGCGATGAACGCCGCCACCCCGAGCCCGATCCCGGCCAGGTAGCCGCGCGGCAGCGGTGTGCGGCGCGGCACCAGCCGCCAGGCCGTCGGATCGCCCCCGCCGCCGCGCAGCAGTGAGCGGGCCTGCGCGGGGTGCAGGCATATCAGCGAGGCCAGGGCCGCGAACGGCAGCGTCTCCAGGAAGCTGTGGACGTGCTGCTCGACCGGCTTGACCGCGCGGTCGCCGCGCACCGCCGTGCGCACGTCCCACAGCGCGGTGGCCTCGTGCGCGGCCGTCGCCCCCAGCTGCACGGCGAGCAGCAGCGGATTGACCTCGCACACCAGGGTGAGCGCGATGGGCACGCCCACCTCGGTCATCATCAGCGCGTGGATGGCCGACTCGCGGGTGCCGGAGGTGTCCTCGATGTGGGTGCGCCGGTGCAACACCCAGTCGGCGACACCGGGGACGAACCAGCCGGGCAGCAGCCCGTACATCAGATAGCGGGTGGTGGCGGCCTCGACGGTGTCGGACGTCATGACGGTCCTCCCGGGGTGGCGGACTTCCCTCGGCCGCCGGGCAGGAACTCCTGGATCTTCGCCTTGATGCCCTGCCGCAGCACGCCCTTGCGGTCGGCGTCGCCCTTGAGCAGGGAGGCCGCCGTCGCCTCGATCTGGTCCCAGTCCGCGTGCGGGGGGATCGGCGGCACCGCCGGGTCGGTGACGAACTCCACCACGGCGGGCCCCGGCGCGGCCAGGGCCTCGCGCCAGGCGTCCTCGACCTCGTCCGGCTTCTCCACCCGGATCCCGGTCAGCCCGAGCAGCTCGGCGAATCGGGCGTAGGGGACGTCGGGCAGTTCCTGCGAGGGCAGGAACTCCGGGGAGCCGCCCATGGCGCGCAGCTCCCACGTCACCTGGTTGAGGTCCCGGTTGTTCCACACGCCCACCACGAGCCGTTGGTCCTCCCACTGGTGCCGGTACTTGGCCACCGTGATCAGCTCGGCCATGCCGTTCATCTGCATCGCCCCGTCCCCGACCAGCGCCACCACCGGCCGGTCCGGGTGGGCGAACTTCGCCCCGATCGCGTACGGCACCCCGCAGCCCATCGTCGCCAGCGTCCCCGACAGGGAGCCGCGCATCGTGCCGCGCAGGGTGATGTGCCGGGCGTACCAGTTCGCCACCGAACCGGAGTCCGAGGTCAGGATCGCGTCGTCCGGCAGCAGCGGCGACAGCGCCCGCGCCACGTGCTCGGGGTTCACCGGCTCGGCGCTCACCGCGGCCCGCCGCGCCATCACCTCCTTCCACCGCTGCGCGTTGGCGATCACCTGGCTCTGCCAGCCGCGCCGGTCCTGGCGCTCCAGCAGTGGGATCAGCGCCTCCAGCGTGGCCCGCGCGTCGCCGATCAGGTTGACCTCGTAGGGGTAGCGCAGCCCCGCCAGATGCGGGTCGATCTCGATCTGCACGCCCCGCGCCGCGCCGAACTCCGGCAGGAACTCCGCGTAGGGGAAGTTGGACCCGATCGTCAGCAGCGTGTCGCAGTCGCGCATCAGCTCGTAGGAGGGACGGGTGCCCAGCAGCCCGATCGAGCCGGTGACGTACGGCAGCTCGTCGCTGAGCACGTCCAGGCCCAGCAGCGCCTTCGCCACCCCCGCGCCCAGGATCTCGGCGACCCGCTCCACCTCGCCGCGGGCCCCGGCGGCGCCCTGGCCCACGAGGATCGCCACCTTCCGGCCGGCGTTGAGGACCTGCGCCGCGCGCTCGAGCGCGTCGGGCGAGGGCAGCGCCTGCCAGCCGCTGCGGTCCAGGCTGGAGGGCACCATCGTGTGGTCGTGGGTGGGCGGGGTGTACGGGAGGTCCTGCACGTCGGCGTGGACGATGACGGCCGTGGGGGCGCGGCGCGCGTAGGCGGTGCGGATGGCCCGGTCCAGGACGTTCGGCAGCTGCTCGGGGACCGTGACGGTCTCCAGGAACTCCGAGGCGACGTCCTTGAAGAGCGTGTGCAGGTCCACCTCCTGCTGGTACGCGCCGCCCATCGCGGAGCGGGCCGTCTGGCCCACGATCGCCAGCACCGGCACGTGGTCGAGCTTGGCGTCGTAGAGGCCGTTGAGCAGGTGGATCGCCCCCGGCCCCGACGTCGCCACGCACACCCCCAGTCGCCCGCTGAACTTGGCGTACCCCACGGCCTCGAGCGCCGCCGTCTCCTCGTGCCGGGCCTGGACGAACCTCGGCTGGTCCTCGGCCCGCCCCCAGGCCGTCAGCAGCCCGTTGATCCCATCCCCCGGGTAGCCGAAGACCCGTTCCACACCCCACTCGCGCAGGCGCGCCAGGATGCGGTCGGAAACCTGCTCGCTCATGCTGTTCCTCTCCACTGCCGCCCGGTGCGGGGCGGCCTCGCGTCGCCCCGGGACGTGCTCGTCGAGGGCCTCGCCGTACTCCGTCATCGCGGTGGGATCCCCCGGGGCCGCGCGGTGAGCTCAAACGCAACGGGTAACCCCCGGGCGCCGCGATGAAACCTCCCGGTTCGCGGTTCGCGGTGCGGCGGGGTGGCGTCCCGCCCTGGCCCGCCCGATGTCCGATACTCGGTCGCGAGTCCGGTTCGGCCCGATTGGGCAGGGAAGGTGGAGGAACGGTGCTGCGCAGGGCGGCCGCGGCCGCGGAGGTCCTCGGCTGGTGGGTGGTGCTCACCGCCGTGTGGACCGTACTGATCGGCTCGGTGGACCCGCTCGAGACGGCCGTCGGCGCCGCGGCCGCGCTCCTGGCCGCCTGCGCCGCCCGCGGCGCCCGGCGGGCGGCGGCCTGAGGTGAACGGGTGGCTCGTGGCCGCCGCCGTGCTCGTCGTCGCCGGCCTGGGCCCGAGCCTGTGGGGCGTCGCGCGCGGCGGGGCCGGCCGGCGCGTCGTCGCCCAGAACACGGCGACCCTGCTGCTGTGCCTGGTGTTCCTCCTGCTCTCCCAGGGGTACGGGCGGCCGTCGTACACCGACCTCGCGCTGGTGACCTCGGTGCTGGGACCGACCGGGACGCTCGTCTTCGTCCGGCTGCTCGGCGACGAGATCGACGCGCCCCCGCCGGGCCTGCACCTGCTCACCCCCTCGTCGCCGTCGGCACCCCGCCACCCTCGTCCCGCTGTGCGTCGCCACCGGCCCCGGCCGGGCCCTGCTCAAACTGCTCCTCATCGGCGCCCTGCTGATGGCCGGCGGGATCGTCACCTCCAAGGCCCTGCGCCATGCGTGAGGCCCTGGACGACACGCTCGTCGCCGCCTCGCTGCTGCTCGTCGCGGCCGCCGCCACCGCCGCCGCGCTCACCCGCGACCCCGCCCGGCAGGCGGTCGTGCTCTCCCTGCTCGCCCTCGCCCTCGCCCTCGCCCTGCTCTTCACCGTGCTGCAGGCGCCCGACGTGGCCCTGTCCCAGCTCGCGGTCGGCTCGGCGGTCACCCCGCTGATGATCCTGCTGACGGTCCGCCGGGTCCGCCGCCGGAGGCGGCGCGAGTGACGCGCCGGGCGCGGCTGTGGGTGCTGGCCGCCGGACTGCTCGGCACGGCGGCGCTGTTCGCGGCCGCCTGCCTGCGCATGCCGCCGTTCGGCGGCACCTGGCACCCCTACGGCGACCGGGCCGTCGCGGCCGCGATCGCGCAGCGCACCGCCAACACCGTCTCCTCCGTCAACTTCGACCAGCGCGCCCTCGACACCCTCGGCGAGGAGAGCATCCTCTTCGCCGCCGTCCTCGGCACGGTCGTCCTGCTGCGCCGCACGCCCGACGAACGCCGCGTCGCCCCGCAGCCCGCGTCCGTACCGCCCGCCCTGCGCCGCTACGCGATCACCGTGCTGCCCCTGGCCCTCCTCATCGGGCTGTACGTCGTCGCCCACGGCCAGCTCAGCCCGGGCGGCGGCTTCCAGGGCGGCGTGGTCGTCGCCACCGCCCTGCACCTGCTCTACATCGGCGTCGACCACCGCGCCCTGGAACGCGTCCGCCCGGTGGGCCTGTACGAACTCGCCGACGGCGTCGGCGAGGGGGCGTACGTCGTCCTCGGCGCCGCCGGGCTCCTCGCCGGCTCGGCCTACCTGGCCAACACCCTCCCGCACGGCACCTTCAACACCCTGGCCTCCGGCGGCACGGTCCCGCTGCTCAACGCCGCCGTGGGCATGGAGGTCGCCTCCGCCGTGGTCGTCCTGCTCGCCCGCTTCCTCGCCCAGGCCCTGGAGATCGTGGACGAGAAGACCGTGGACGAGAAGGAAGAGAAGGAGAAGGAGTGAGCGTCCTGCCCTACCTCGTCGCCGGGTGGATCTTCCTGGTGGGCGTCTACGGCCTCGCCACCAGCCGCCACCTCGTGCACGCGGTCGGCTGCCTGGCGGTGGCCCAGTCGTCCACCTACGTGCTGCTGCTGGCCGTCGGCTACCGCCGGGGCGCCACCGCGCCGGTCTTCTCCGACATCCCGCCGGGCACAACGGTCGTCGACCCCGTCGTCCAGGCCCTCGCCCTCACCGACGTCGTCGTGGGCGCCACGGTCACCGCGCTGCTGCTGGCCCTGGTGGTGCAGACCCGCAAGCGGCACGGCACCGTCGACCCCGACGAACTGTCCGGGCTGAAGGGCTGACCCGCGGTGGACCGGCTGCTCCCGCTGATCGTGGCGGTGCCCCTGCTCGGCGCCGCGGTGCTGGTGGGCGCGGGCCGCCGGATGCCGCGCCTCGCGGCGGAGACGGTGGCGTGCGCCTGCGCCGCCGCGTCCACCGCCCTCGCCTGCGCCGCGCTGGCGCGGGCCACGACCGTCGTCTCCTGGGCGGGGGGCTGGCGGCCGCGTCACGGCGTGAGCGGGGGCATCGTCCTGGTCGGCGACCGCATCGGACTGGGGCTCGCGGCGCTGGCCTCCGTCCTCGTCCTGGCCGTACTGGCCTACTCCTGGCGCTACTTCGAGGAGCCGCCGCGCGGCCACTCCGGCGCCTTCCCGGCCCTCGTCCTCCTCTTCCAGGCGGGGATGTGCGGTTTCGCGCTCACCGGGGACCTCTTCGACGCCTTCGTCTTCTTCGAACTGATGGGCGTCTGCGGCTACGCCCTCACCGGCTACCACGTCGAGGAGTCCCGACCGGTCCAGGGCGCCCTGGCCTTCGGCTTCGTCAACTCCCTCGGCAGCTACGCCACGCTCATGGGCATCGCTCTGCTGTACGCGCGCACCGGCGAACTGGGCATGGCGGCGATCGGCCGGCAGCTGGACGCGGCGCCGGAGCGCGACGCGCTGGTGGCCGCCGCGTTCGTCCTGGTGATGACCGGGCTGCTGGTCAAGGCCGCCGCCGTCCCCTTCCACTTCTGGCTGCCGGACGCGCACGCCGTCGCGCCCACGCCGGTGTGCCTGGTCCTCTCCGGCGTCATGGTCGAGACGGGCGTCTACGGCGTCGCCCGCGTCCACACGACCGTCTTCGGCGGCCCCGGCGGCATCCCCGCCGCCGGCACCCGGCGCGTGCTCGTCGTTCTGGGCGTGGTGAGCGCGGTGACCGGCGCCGTGATGTGCTGGCAGCAGCGGCACATCAAGCGGCTGCTGGCCTTCTCCACGGTCGGCCACACCGGCCTCTTCCTCGTCGGCGTCGGCCTGCTGACCGACGAGGGCCTGTCGGGCACATGCCTGTACGTCCTCGGCCATGCGGGCGCCAAGGCCGCCCTCTTCGCCTGCACCGGCATCCTCCTCGCGCGGCTCGGTAGCGTCGACGAGCACGAACTGCACGGCCGGGGCCGCGACATACGGGGCATCGGCCTGCTCTTCGCCCTCGGCGGCCTCGCCCTGGCGGGCCTGCCGCCCTTCGGCACCGGCCTGGGCAAGGCCGTCGTGGAGGAGGGGTCCGCCTGGCTGCCCGCGCTGTTCGGCCTGGTGTCGGCGCTGACCGGCGGCGCGGCGCTGAGGGTCGCGGCACGGGTCTTCCTCGGGACCGGCGAGCGCGGCCGCGAGGAGGAGCCGGAGACGGCGGGCGGTGAGGAGGAGCCCGAGACGGCGGGTGGCGAGGAGGAGCCGGAAACCGGCCGCCGGATCCGTCTTGCGCCCCCGCCGATGGTGTCGGTCGCCGTGGCGCTGCTGGCCGGCGCGCTCGCGGTGGGGACCGTGCCCGCGCTCGCCGAGGCGACGTACGCGGCCTCCTCCGCCTTCCTGGACCACGCCGGCTACGCCGCCACCGTCCTCGGCGGCCGGGCCGGCGGCGGGCAGCCGGGCCACGCGGCCGCGGCGCACGGCGGCGCGTGGTGGACCTGGACCGGCGCGGCCCTCGGCCTGCTCTCGGCAGCCCTCGCCGTCGTCCTCGCGGCGGCGGCCGTCGTCGGCCTGGTGCCCTCCCGCGGCTGGAGCGCGCCGCTGCGCCGGCTGCACTCCGGCCACATCGGCGACTACGTGGCCTGGACGACGGCCGGGATCGGCCTGCTGTCACTGCTGACGCTGTGGTGAGCTCACGGCTGCCGCCCGGCGGCCGCCGCGTACCGGAGGCCGTAGGGGATGTCCGGGAGCGGGCGCAACCAACGGGCGGGCCGGGCTGTCATATCGTTCATGACAAGTTCACCGAAGAGAACCCTCGCGCGCCGTTTCGGCGTCCTGCTGGGCGCGGCGGGACTGGCCGCGCCCCTCACCGTGGCGCTGGGCGCGGGCTCCGCCCAGGCGGCGACCTCCGCGTGCACCGCCGGCACCGGCCCGTACCAGGCGAAGGCGGAGCGCTTCCTCGGCCGGACGGCCGACGGCAAGCAGTCGGCCGCCGACTGCCGCGCGATACGCGACTTCCAGCGCGACCACGGCATCAGCCCGGCCATCGGCTACGCGGGCGCCGTCACCTGGGGCGTCATGGACCTCGTCACCCAGCAGCGGGCCGCCGGCTCCAACCCCAACGCCGCGGGCAAGTGCCCGACGAACAAGGGCCGCATAGCCTGCGTGGACCTCACCCGCCAGCTGAGCTGGGTCCAGGACGGCAAGAAGCTGAAGTTCGGCCCCGTCCCCATCCGCTCCGGCCGCGACGGCTACGAGACCCGCACGGGCCTGAAGAAGGTCTACTGGCGCAGCATCGACCACTGGTCCACGATCTACAAGGTCAGCATGCCGTACAGCCAGTTCTTCGACGGCGGGCAGGCCTTCCACTCCATCGACGGCAACGTCTGGTCGGCCCCCGGCTCGCACGGCTGCGTCAACATGCGGCGCGGTGACGCCAAGACGTACTGGTCGCTGCTGAAGAACGGCGACGACGTGTACGTCTACGGGCGCAAGCCCGGCACCTGAGGGCGGGCGCCACGACCCCGATGATCAAGATAGATTTCGGGTCGGGCGTCGCTTGAGGAGAATCAACTGTGGAGAACACCGGGGACGGTGCGGTGCGGTTACCGCACCTTCGGCTCGACGAGCTGCTGGAGGAGCTCCAGTCCAGGCTGGACGCCGCGCGCGGCACCCGTGACCGGGTGCACAGCCTGCTGGAGGCCGTGCTGTCGGTGGGACGCGAGCTGGATCTGGAGCATGTGCTGCGCCGCATCGTCGAGGCGGCCGTGGTGCTGGTGGACGCCGAGTACGGCGCGCTGGGGGTGATCGGCCCCGACGGGCGGACGCTGTCGCAGTTCCTGACCGTCGGGCTGAGCGAGGACCGCATCGCGGCCATCGGCCCCCACCCCAGCGGCCACGGCATCCTCGGCGAGCTCATCCGGCACCCCGAGCCGCTGCGGCTGCCCAGGATCTGCGAGCACGCCGCCTCGTACGGCTTCCCGGAGGGCCACCCGCCGATGCACAGCTTCCTGGGCGTGCCCATCCGGGTGCGCGACCAGGTGTTCGGCAACCTGTATCTGACCGAGAAGCACGGCGGCGCCCAGTTCGAGGCCGAGGACGAGTCCGTGCTGTCCACGCTCGCCGTCGCCGCCGGCGTCGCCATCGACAACGCCCGGCTGTACGAGGAGGCCACGCGCCGCGAGCAGTGGCTTCGGGCCGGCGCCGCCGTCACGAACCGCCTGATGTCCGGCAGCCCGCCGGACGACGTCATCGGCCTGATCGCCGAGCTCGCCCAGGAGATCACCGGCGCCGCCCTGGCCACGGTGGCCCTGCCGGTGCCCCAGGGCGACGCGCTGTCCGTCGAGGTGGCCGTCGGCGACCGCGCCGACGGGATCCGCGGCCGCGTCCTGCCGGTGGACGGCTCCCTGTCCGGAGCCGCCTACACCGGCGGCGGCCCGGTGCACGGCAGCGCCACCGAGTCCCTGCCGGGCCCGGCCGTCGCCGTGCCGGTGACCTCGGGCGACGCCGTACGGGGCGTGCTGCTGCTGGCCCGCGTCAAGGGGCAGGCGGAGTTCTCCCACGAGGAGACCGAGCACCTGGCCGGCTTCGCAGGACAGGCCGCCCTGGCCATGGAACTGGCCGAACGCCGCGCGGACGCCCAGCAGATCGCCCTCCTGGAGGACCGCGACCGCATCGCCCGCGACCTGCACGACCTGGCGATCCAGCGGCTGTTCGCCACCGGCATGACCCTGCAGAGCGCCGACCGCTTCATCGACCACCCCGAGGCCGTCGAGCGCGTCCACCGCGCGGTCGACGACCTGGACGAGACCATAAAGATCATCAGGTCGACCATCTTCGGCCTGCGCTCCCGGGAGGCCGCACCCCAGCACGGCCTGCGCACCCGCGTCGTCCAGACCGTCGGCGAGGCCGGCACCCTCCTCGGCTTCGCCCCGAGCCTGCGCATGGAGGGCCTCCTGGACACCCAGGTGCCGCGCCCGGTCGTCGACGACGTGGTGGCCGTCCTCGGCGAGGCCCTGGCCAACGTCGCCCGCCACGCCGGCGCCACCACCACCGACGTCTCCGTCGTCAACGACGGCCACCACCTCGCCCTGACCGTCACCGACGACGGCACCGGCATCCCCCACACCGGCCACCCCCGCCGCAGCGGCCTCCGCAACCTCGCCGAGCGCGCCTCCCACCACGGCGGAGAACTCCACCTGACCACACCGGAGGGCGGCGGCACGCGCCTGGTGTGGCGGATACCGGTGCGATGATGGCGCATTGTCGTTGTTCGTGAGACTCGGGTTGGTGCTGCTGACCGGGGCGTTACCAGATCGGGCGGCGGCGAGGTCCGCGGACTTCGCCGCACCGGGCAGGGCCTCGCCCGCCGTGTCCGCCCCGTCGGAGACCAACGCGCTGGCTCTGGCCAAGCGCTCGGGCCGGAACGTCGAGGTGGAATCCCTGCGCGCCGAGACCTCGGACGTGGTGGCCCGGGCCGATGGAAGGCTTGAGGCCAGGGAATACCTGCGCCCGGTCCGGGCGCGGATCGGCGGTGAGTGGAAGCCGGTAGACGCCACGTTGGAGAAGGGCGCCGACGGCGGCGTCTCGTGCACCGTGCCCTGAACAACCGCGACGTGTTCGCCGCTCCGTCGCACCGCTGGTCCAACCCGCGGGCTCGTCTGCTGGAGGGCTCCGAGTGGGAGGCGGTGTGCGAGGACGTCCTGGCGGCCCTGAGCCTGGACATGCCCGTCGAGGAGCACCTGGCGGAGCTGGTGCGGGGCCTGGACGCCGGTTGGAAGCAGCTCGCCGAGCGATTGGAGGAGGCGGGGCCGGCGGCGAAGGTCTCTGTCGAGGTGCAGGACGACGGGCGGGTGAAGCTGAACGTCGACAAGCTTGGCGCGCTCGGCGAGCCGAAGTTCCTGACCTGGCTGCGCAAGCGGGTCGAGAAGATGCTCCCGAAGATCGACCTGCCGGACCTTTTGTTCGAGGTGAACGCCTGGACCGGCTTCCTGGACGCCTTCGTGCACCTCGGCGATGGCACCACCCGGATGAAGGACCTGTCCACCCCGGTGGTCGCGCTGCTGGTCGGAGGCGTGCAACATCGGCCTGGCCCGGGTGGTGAACCCCGGTTACGAGGCCCTGACACGGGCCCGGATCGTGCACGTCGACCAGTACTACCTGCGCGCCGACGCCATCGCCGCGGCGAACGCGAGGCTCATCGCCGCCCAGGCGGAGGTGTCCATCGTGAGGTTCTGAGGCGAGGGCCTACTCGCCTCCGTGGACGGGCTGCGGTTCGTCGTCCCCGTGCGCACGGTCAGCGCGGCGGTTCTGGCGGGCCACGATGCCCGGCGTCGAGACCGGCAAGAGATCGGGTCCCTTCGCCTGGCCCGCGGTTTCGGAATCGGCCTTGCGGTACAGCGGTCAATGCCAAGCCGACGATCATGGACTTGAGGCCGGTCGTGGGGAGCGGCTATGCGGACAGTCGCTGGAGCCATTCCGTCAGAAGTTGCTGTTCGGCCTGGCTGAGGGCGTTCTGGCCAGGCAGTGCTGCGCGCAAGGCACGGGCAGCGCCGCCCGGCCCCGGTTCCTCCACAGCCGGTTCCTGGGTGGTGATGGTGGTGATCATCGATTCGCGCAGGGCGACAAGGAGCGCGGTGTCTCGCTCGGGCTCGGGGACGGACTGCCAGGTCAGGATCGCGCCGCTGGCGGTGGCATGGACGATCTGGGCCGCGAGTCCCTCTTCCGTGCGCAGGAGTCCCGCGGCGGCGATGCGCCGGATTCTGTCCATGAGGTGTTCGAGGCCGATCCGGAAGGCGGTCGTGGACCGGGCGGGTTCGCCGTACATCAGCGTGTACAGCGCGGGGTTGGCCAGCCCGAACTCGACCACGGTGTCCCAGCCGACGCGCAGTTCCTTGACCGGGTCGTCAGGCGAGGGTTCGAGCTGCTGCTTGGCTGCCAGGAACCGGGTGAAACCGTGCTCGGCCACCGCATCCAGCAGCCCCTCCTTGTCGCCGAACAGCCGGTAAAGGGCGGGCGGTTGCAGTCCGGCGGCGTCAGCGACCGCCCGGGTGGTGACCGAGTCGCGGCCCCCTTGCTCCAGCAGGCCGGTCGCGGCCTCGATGATCCGGCGGCGCGTCTGTTCTCGTGCGGCGGTGGTGGGCTCCGCGGCGCGCCGGGTGGGGGTCGGTTGGGTCGGTTCAACAGGCATGGAAGCAACGATAGCGTCGCCGGAACCTGGGTGCTATCACTGGTATCACCCTCGCGTTTCCATTGAAAGTATCGAAGGTACCGTTGAAGGAGTTCCAATGGAAACATCAGTACGAGGAGACCGTCATGTCCGACCGTTTGCGGATCATCGGGGTGGAAGAGACCGTCGTGGTACCGGCCGTCTATGACGCGTACCAGCGGGCCGGATCGCCGCAGATCCCCGCCCGCGGCTTCGGCGACAGCCCCATCGCCAAGAACCTGCACGAGGTCGGCGAGCGGCGGCTGGCCCACATGGACGACCAGGGCATCGACGTCGCCGTGCTCTCCCTGTCCTCCCCGGGTGTGCAGGATCTGCCCGAGGCCGACGCGGTCGCGGTGGCCCGCGAGGCCAACGACCAGCTTGCCGAGATCGTCGCCTCCCGGCCCGACCGCTTCCAGGCGTTCGCCGCGATTCCCACCCAGTCGCCGGCCGCGGCCACGGCCGAACTGGAGCGCGCCGTGTGCGAGCTGGGCTTTCCCGGCGCCATGCTGTACGGGCGTACGGGGGACAAGCTGGCCGACCACCCGGACAACGACGAGCTGTACGCCATGGCCGAGCGGCTGGCCGTGCCGCTGCACTTCCACCCGCAGACACCGGTCCAGCCCGTCATTGACGCCTACTACTCCAACCTCCCCGAGCCCATGGGCCCCGTTCTGGCCGGAGCCGGGCTCGGCTGGTACTACGACCTCGGTGTCCAGTACCTGCGCATGATCTTCTCAGGGGTCTTCGACCGGTTCCCCGACCTGCAGGTGATCGCCGGGCACTGGGGCGAGGTCGCGCTGTTCTACCTCGACCACACCGGCTTCTTCGGCGAAGCAGGCCGCCTGCGCCAGCCCCTGGCGGACTACTTCAAGCAGAACTTCTGGGTCGCTGGCAGCGGCACCAACAGCCCCCGCTACCTGCGCTGGACCGCCGAAGTGATGGGCACCGACCGAATGCTGTACTCCACCGACTACCCCTTCACCTACGGCTACCGCCCCGGCGGTTTCCCCTACGTCGACACCAGCAACGGTGAAGCCCGCTCCTTCCTGGAGAACTCGCCCTTCACCGACGAGCAGAAGGCCGACATCGGCCACCGCAACTGGGAACGCCTCACCGCCCGCGCCAAGCGCCCGACGGCCTGAAACCCCCAGGGCCGGCCGGAACGCCACCGAGCGCTCCGGCCGGCCCTCACGGCCCCACGGACCTCGGCGCACGCCGGATCTGTGGCGAACGCGGTCCTGCCCTCATCGCCTGACGGCCCCCGTGCGCAGGCGCCGGGACAGTCGACCCCCGCCTGTCGGCAAACGTTTGCCGACAGGTGGCTGACGCGTCCAATGAACCCGTGCAATCCGGGGGTTCGCGGCGGCGCGAATCCCATCAGATCCGATGGTGATTACTGACAGGGTTTGACGACCTTCCCCGAGGCCGTGGTGGCACAGTCCTTACCGGCACGTCGGCGGTCGTCGTGTACGGCCGCTGGTCGCCGTCCGGGCTTGTCATGGTCCCGCTGGCCGCTGGCCGCTGGGCAGGAGGGGCCCCAAGTCACCGATCCGGGTTCGCCTGGCGGGTGAGGGTCGCCGCGGCCAGGGCCATGGCCCCGATGAGCAAGGGCATATGGGAAGCGAGAGCTCCGGCCAGGGCCGGACCCGTGGCGCCGCCCAGCATGGCGAACGTGGTGGCCGTCGCCGTGGCCCGTGAAGCCGCGCGGCGGGAGCGGTCGCGGGTGACGGTGGCCATGGCGGAGCCGTTGGCCAGTCCCAGGCCGCAGCCGACCATGGCGCAGGAGACGCCGACGAGCCAAAGCGGCGCGGCCTGGGACCGACCGAGGCCGCTCGTGAGCAGTCCGGCAGCGACGCAGAGCAGGCCGGCGCGCATCAGGGGCGGTCCGTCACCGGGGCCCCGGGTGCGGCGGGCCGCCCAGCGGCCCGTGAACACCGCCGGCGTCACGGCCGGCAGGCCGACCAGCGCCGCCCCCAACGGGCTCAGCCCGTGCGCGCGGGTCAGTGCGAAGTACGTGAGGAACGTGAACATCGAGTTCGCGCAGAAGAGCACCAGCAGGACGAACAGGGCGGTGCGGGTCGAGGGGTTCCCGATCAGCCCGCTGTCGAGGACCGAATCCGCGCGGTGTCGGGCGCGGTGCAGGAGTACGGCAAGCAGCGTGACGGACACCGCGGCGGCGCCCGCCTCGGGGGCGGTCAGGGCGATCAGTGCCGTCGTGGCCGCCGCGGTGCACAGGGCGATGCCCACACCGTCGAGCCGCCGTTCCGGCCGGCCGTACCGCGCCGGCCGGCCGGGGAGCAGGATGAGGGCGCAGCCTGCCGTGACGGCGGCCAGGAGGGCGAGGGTGCCGAAGACCGCGCGCCACCCCAGTGCGCTGGTCAGCAGGCCACCGAGCAGCGGCCCCGCGCAGGTGGCCGTGGCCGCGGTGGCGACCCACGCGCCCACGGCGCGTCGTTCCTCGTCCTCCCCCCGGCTCAGGCCGAGCAGGAGCGACAGGCTGACGGGCGAGAGGGCGGAGCCGCCTGCGCCCTGGAGCAGGCGGGCGGCGAGCAGGCCAGGGCTTGCAGCGGCCCGCTGGTGAGTTGGTAGGCGGCGGCGAACCATTGGGTGAGGGCCGGGCCCATCCCGAGCGCGTCCGACACGGCGGGCACGGCCGCGGTGGGGGCCGCGACGGCCAGGGCGCCGCACAGCAGGGCGAGGTGGCACGTGCACCGGGCCCCGGACGTCACAGGAAGTGCCCGTCGGGGCGCACGACGTGTGCTTGCCGGTAGGCGTCGGTCCGTACCGTCAGCAGGGGCAGCGCCGACGTCGCGGCCCGGGGGTCCGGGGTGCCGCACACCGGCAGGAGGTGGACGTGGTGCCCGGTGCGCAGGGCCTCGAACAGCCGGCGGTGGGGGCTCCTGGGCGTGGGAAGCAGCGGTACGTCGGGGGCCCGCGCCCCGCTCCGTACCCGGGCGCCGGTGCTCGCGCCGCTTCCCGGCAGCCCGGCCAGCGCGGCGGCGAGGCGCCGGCGTACGGGCGGCAGCCGCGCGACCCCCAGTCCGGCGACGCGCAGGGCGTGGCCCCACAGCGCGGGGGTGGCGTTGAAGCGCAGCATGGCGCCCGTCAGCCGCATGACCCGGCAGGCGGCCCGCCGGCGTTCCTCGGCGTAGGCGTCGAGGAGCCGGTCGTGCGCGGGGTCGGCGACCGCCGCGGCCAGGCGCCATCCCAGGCTCATGGCGTCGGCGATCCCGGTGTTGAGGCCCTGGCCACCGGTTGGGGGGTGGACGTGGGCGGCGTCGCCCGCGAGCACCACGCGGTGGTGCCGGTAGCGGGCGGCGTGGCGGTGCTCGCAGCGGTAGTGGCTGATCCACTCCACTTCTCCCAGCGCGAGGTCCCGCCCGGTGATGCGGCGCAGCAGTTCTTCGGCCGGCCCGGTGTCGTCGGCGGCACCGGGCGTACCGCCCGTCGCGAGCTGCCGGTAGGGGTAGAGGACCAGGCGCCAGCGGCCGTCCCCGAACGGCAGGAGCAGCACCATGCCGTCGCGTCCCCAGTGGCTCCAGGGCTGCTGCGGCCCGGCATCGATCCGTGCGTCGACCGACAGGACGTCGTAGGGGTGGACCGTCCGGTGGGCGGATATGCCCGCGAGCCGCCGGACGGTGCTGTGCGCCCCGTCGCAGTGACCGAGGGGGCGACGTTCACCGGCTTCGCCCGTGACGCCTACACCACGACGCAGGTCTTCACCGACCGTGTCTTCGGGGCCCGCCTGGACGTGACCTGGCAGCACGCCGAACGGGACACGGACCACCGGGCCTGCCGGCAGCGAGCCGGGCGCGCGCTCACCGAAGCCTTCACCGGCCACACCAGCCGCTCCAGCCAGCACACTTTCTACCAGTTGGGCGCGGCGGTGCTGGACGCCTGCCCCGAGATCGCGCACGTCCGCGTCGAAGGAGCCCACCTGACGCGCGCCCTGGTGGACCTGCCCCCCTTCGGGGCCGAGAACGACGGACGCGTCTACACAGCGGCGGACCACCAGCGGAGCACGGTCGCAGTCGACGTGCACCGGACCTGAACAGCGACAGCAACAGCCATACGGGAAGGACACCGGCTTCGTGAACCTCACCCGACCGCACAAGACCCGTAGAGCAGCCCTGGCCGCCGCGCTCACCCTCGCCGCCCTCGCCCCCGTGGCGCCCACGGCCCGGGCGAACGACCACGAAGGCCGCCACGATGAAGGCGCGGTGCTCCTGGAGTGCGCCGGCACCGTCGCCGCCTCCTACTCGCCCGGCTTGACCCTCGCCCCCCGGCCCGTCTCCGAACGGGAGTTGCTGCGGGTCGGGCATTGCGACGTTGTGCCACCCCGGAGCGCTCGGTCACTCACACGGGTCTGAGTAGCCGCACTCGCGCACGTGTTACGCCGGGGGCTTCTGCAGCCAGTCTGCTTCGGTGGTCCAGAACATCTGGCGCGCACCGAGATAGTCGTGGGCGAAGTCCGTGAACCGTTCGCGGGTGAACGGCTTACCGGTCTTGGGGTCCTTGGCCTTGATGTCGGGTTCCTGGACGGCCATCGCGACGAGGGGAAGCGCATCCTTGTATGCGTGGAGGAACTTGTAGGAGTTCTCCATCTGGTACTTCCGGTCCGGCAGGGTGTCCGGTCCTCCGATGCCGATCTTCTTGTCCCTGGCGAGGTCGAACATCTCCTTCATGCGCTTGTGATCGTCGTCGTCCGGCAGGAAGTTGATGTACTGGATGAACTGCGTCTTGGTGAAGACCTTCTTGCCGTAGCGCATGTTGTCGATCTCGGCATCGATGTAGGACTTCGAGGTGTACTTGGTCTGGTCCGTCTTGGTGTCCACCTCGACCGCGGTCTCCGGAAGGTTCACCCCGGCGAGCTTTCCGTCGAACTTCTTAGCCATCGCCTTCAGCATGGCCTGGAAGTCTGCTCGCACCTCCTTGTTCCACTGCGCGACCATGGCCCCATGGGTGGTGGGGTTGTCAGGGTTCTCATCGACCGTCGGCGCGACCCCGCCCTCGTCCTTCACATATTGGGGAACTTTGGCGTCCTTCATGGCTACATCGAAGAACCGGTCCTGAATCTGGACGAACAGTTTCTTGTGGCGTTCCTGGAGATACTTCAGGGCATTGTCCAGCCGCGACCACGTGTACTCCCCCTTCTTCTCCTCAAGGGCCTTCCAGGGCACCACCACCTGTACGCCGCCGATGTCCGTACGGTCAATCATGGCCTTGACCTTCGGGTCCTCGCCGGACGTGGCATCCTCGAATGCGCCGAGCGACATGTACAGATTGTCCGTCACCTTGCCGTGGGGCACCGAGGGGGCGGCCTTGCCGGGGGCGGGAGCCGCGGCGACCACCCCGACGGTGGCCGTCAAGGCCACGGCCGTGAGGACAACTGATCCGACTGCACCACGTTGCATCATCATGAACGAGACGCTAGGGAAACGTTCTTAGTGAAAGATAAGAGCGTCCGTCGTCACTCCGGTGTCGGTACTCACCGCCACCGAATGTGTCAGTCCGTAACGAAGTGGCGGGTTTCTCGCGTATCACCTCCGCCCTTCTTAAGGCACGGGCCGCCGTCGGTACTGCTACGCCTGCGGCGCGTGCTCCCGAAGAACGCGACACGGCGGCGGCTGTACTGCGGCCCGGCCTGCCGGGCCCAGGCATACGACGTCGGCGCGAACCAAAGATCGATACCGGCGGGTAGGAGGGGTTGACGTCACGCAACGCCGGGGGCGCGCAGGCGGTGCGGGCGAGTGCGGGTGTCCACGGGATTCCGGACCGGTGCCGCCGCCGACTCCTTCGGCGAGCTGCCGGAGGCTGTGCAGGTCGACGGTGCGGGTGTGCACCAGGCCGTCCTCGCCATAGCGGGCATGGAGCCCGTACACCTGCTGGACCTCCAGGTGCTCGGTGGGCAGTCGTACGGCCCGCTGGAACCACCGGCCCCACTTCTCGTCCCCCACCGAGTACGCGTACTCGATTCACACCCACTCGCCGAGGTAGAGCGGGAAGCGGCCCTGGCCGTTCTCGAACAGCAGCCAGACCTCCTTGAAGGCGTCGCGGTCGTGCTTGGCCTCCCATCGCACCACCTCGCCGCGGCACGTCGCGCCCAGCGCCAGCTCCTCCCAGGTCAGGAGGTGGGTGCGGTAGTGCGCGTTGGCCCGCTCGGGCTCGCCGGGGTAGCGGTTTGACGCTGATGCGGATCAGGTAGCGAGTGACCGGCTCGGTGCCGGTGTTCCGCAAGCGCCGGCGCATCGTCAGCCGGTACAGACGGCCGTCGTAGTCCAGCCGGGCCGCGTCGTGCTCGACGACCAGCGCGGAGCCGGTCGCGTACGGCTGCTCGCCCACCGCCCGCGGTGCCGGCGGCGCTGCTGCCGTCCGGCCGCCTCGGTCGGCTTGTGTCGCCCGGACTCCACGTGGCTGACGTACGACGGATCGAAGCCCATCGCCGCCGCGAGCACCCGTTTGGCCCCGCACCTCGCGCCAGCTCAACCGGGGGCGCCGCTGCCGGGGAGCGGGGTTTGCTGCTGGTCCGGTGCCACGGTTTGCCATACCGGTCGCACGTGCGGCACTAGGGTCCGTCTTCAAATTGATCTTGCCCAGAGCAGGAGTGATGCGAGTGTGACTGCTGCTTCGTAGGAGGTGGCGGTCTTCTCGTAGCGGGTGGCGATGCCGCGGAAGCCTTTGAGTTGGTTGAAGCAGCGTTCGACGGTGTTGCGGCGGCGGTAGATCTCGCTGTTGAAGCTTGTCGGCCGGCCGCCTCGTCGGCCTCGGTTTCGGCGGTGCCGCTTCTGGTCGTTCTTCTCCGGGATCGTGTGTCCGATGCCGCGTTTACGCAGGTAGGCGCGGAAGCCGCGTGAACTGTAGGCCTTGTCTGCGATCACGTGATCTGGGCGGCAGCGGGGCCGGCCTGGTCCGGTACGGGGCACTCGGATGCGTTCGAGCAGGGGGCGTGCGCAGATGCCGTCGTGTCGTTGGCCCGGAGTGAGCAGGATGGCCAGGGGGCGGCCGCGGCCGTCGCAGGCGAGGTGGATTTTGCTGGTCAGGCCTCCCCGGGATCGGCCGAGGGCGTGATCGTCCGGTTCGTCCGTCCGGTGCCTCCCCCTTTTCGGCCGGTGGCGGCGGCGTGCTGGTGGGCGCGGACGATGGTGGAGTCGATCTGGACCAGCCAGTCGATGTCACCAGCGGCGTCGGCACGGGCCTGGATCCGTTGCAGGGCCCGGGTGAACACGCCGTCGATGGCATAGCGGCGGAAGCGAGTGTAGACCGTCTTCCACGGGCCGTAGCGTTCTGGCAGGTCACGCCAGGAGACCCCGGTCCGGATCTTGTAGACCATCCCGTTGATGACCCTGCGGTCCTCGGTCCGAGGCCGGCCTCTGCTGGCACTCGGTATCAGCGGAGCCAGTAACTCCCACTCGGAGTCGGTCAGTTCATGACGTCGAATCACGACACCATGATCCACCATCGAACGACCATTTGAAGACGGACCCTAGGGCGGCGGCCGGGCCCCATCTTCTTGCTCGGCTCGGCGGGGTACTCCGTCTTCTGGATCTTCGCGACAAGCTGAGGGGTAGCGCAGGCGTACGAGCGCGTTCCCCAGGCGCACCCAAGCCTCGCCCCTTCGTGCCTGTGTGAGACGGTGAGCGCCTAGCGCGCTGGATGCCTTCATTCAGTGCGCTGCTGCGATGCGGATGAAGGAGTTCGTGGTGGAGAAGGTGACGTTGTCGGCGTGGCCCACGCCGATGGAAGCGGCTCCAAGGCTGGCCCAGCTGATCGGCCTGGCGCCGGACGATCTGTGGATCAAGCGGGACGACCTGACCGGACTCGGCGGCGGGGGCAACAAGGTCCGCAAGCTGGAGTGGCTGGTCGCCGACGCCCTGCAGCGTGGCGCGGACACCCTGGTCACCACGGGTGGGCCGCAGAGCAACCACGCCCGGCTCACCGCGGCCGCAGGTGCCCGGGCGGGCCTGAACGTAGTGCTGGTGATGCCCGGCTCCGGCCGCCCGGATCAGCCCGGCGGGAACCTCCTCCTGGACGCTGCCTTCGCCGCCCGGATCGTGTGGGCCGGTGACGCCACGCCCGCCGAGCTGGCCGGGCAGGCTGAGAAGACCTGCGCCGAGCTGCGCGAAGAGGGCGCCGTGCCGTATCTGGTGCCGTTCGGCGGATCCGGCGCCCTGGGGGCCCGCGGCTACCGCGAGGCAGGCGAGGAGATCCTCACCCAGCAACCCGACGTCCGGCACGTCGTGACCGCCCTGGGCTCCGGCGGCACGATGGCCGGCTTGGTCGCCGCCCTGGGAACCGAACGCGTCCTGGGCGTCGACGTCGGCGCACTCCCCGAACCCGCCTCCGTCACCGCCACCTTCGCCTCGGAACTCACCGGCAGCCAGGTGACAGCCGAGCAGCTACGTTGCCGGGGCGACCAGGTGGGCGAGGCGTACGGCATCCTGTACGAACCCGTCCTGGAGGCCATCACCACCGTGGCGCGCACCGAGGGCATCATCCTGGACCCGGTCTACACCGGACGCGCCGCGGCGGGACTGATCGCCGCGGTGCGCGACGGCAGCATCCGGCCCGGAGAGCGCACGGTCCTGCTGCACACCGGCGGCCTGCCAGGACTGTTTGGCCACGCCGAAGCAGCACACCGCATCGGCCAGACCCTGCACACCTACCCGTGACATCGCCCCCGCCCCAGGTCGCCGAGATAGCGACCTGGTCCTCTCCCGCGCTGACGCCGCCGCCCTGCCGCCCCCGGTCGGAAGCGCACGCCGTACGAAGGGGGCGCGGGTGGCGACCTGTGCAGCGGCGCGTCTGTGGCCCCCGCAAGTAACCGTGCTGAGGAAGACGGCAGTCCCGACCGTTGGACCGAACCAGGAGGGCGGAGAATGAGCTTCTCTGTGTCATTCCATCCGGGCGCGCCATCCGGCGCTGAAGGTCCTGCTCCAGTGGGTCAAGAATGGGGCGACGACTACGAAGTCCTGGTCATGGAGGCGTGCAGTGCTCTCTCCGATGTCGGAGGCAACACGTTCCACATCGGCGGCTTCGGAAGTGACGAGTGGCCGCTCGACGTCGCGTATGACTTGTCTGCCTTCATGGAGCAACTCCCTTCGCTTCTGATGGGTGTGCGTGAGCATCGCGAAGTCGAAATGGATCTGTACTCGCAGGGTGTCGAGAGGACCTTGATATTTCGCCCAGCCGAGGATCGCGTGATGATTCATTGTGAGTCGCGGACCGATTGGGTTCCAAGTCCGAAGTCCGAAAGTCTCACGCAAGGCGAACTGGTTGCGATGCTCTCGAAATTGGCGGAGGACTTCGCTGGAGCGCTGAAGGCGATCGACTCTGAGCTGTCGAAGGTCTCGCCATTCGCGGAATGGCTGGAAGGTAAGGCGTAGTCTCGCTGCCCCGTGATCAGGCCAGTTGTGCTGGGATGGCGGTGGGAGACTTGAAGCTCCGTCAGGTTCTTTCCTGGCGGGGCTTCTGCGGGGGAGGCGACAGTAGTTGACGGCAACGTCAGCGGACGAGGGGGCAGGGCGGCGTCGTCGCCATCGGTGGCTCTGCAACCGCGCTGCCACTTTTCACGCCTCTATCTCCTCCAGGAGCATCCGCAGCGTCCCGCAGTGCTTTTCGCGGGGGAGCGCGTCCAGCGTGGCGCGGGCGTGGGCGTGGCCGCCGGCTTTGTCGCCGGAGCGGGTGAGCATCAGGGCTGTGTGCATGTCGAGGTGGGTGGCGAAGCGGGGGAGGCTCGCGGGGAGTTCGCGGCGGGCCGCCTCCTGGGCCCGTACGGCACGGTCCTCGTCGCCGAGGCGGGCGGAGAGCAGGGAGAGGAAGCCGTTCAGCCGCCAGTGGGCGACCGCGTAGTCGCTGACCTGGGTGCTGGGGCCGGAGGCGTCGAAGACGCGGCGGGCGCGGTCGGCGAGGTCGAGGGCGGTGGCCTTGTCGCCCTGCAGGGCGAGGGCGTAGGCCTTGCCGAGGGTGGCGTTGAGCAGGCCCGCGGAGGGTTTGTCGCTGATGGCCATGGCCTGGTCGGCGAGGACGGTGGCGTAGCCGAGGCCCTTGCCGCCGTAGCCGAGGGTGAGGGCGGCCCGGCCACGGGTCCAGACGCGGGTGCGTACGTCGTCCGAGCGGTCCGCCGCCTCGGCGGCCATGCGGAACCACGCGACGGCCTTGGCCTGGTCGGGCCAGGTGAACGTGGTGGCGTAGAGGGTCATCAGACGGGCCGCCACGGACCACATGCGGTCGTCGTCGAGCTGTTGCTGCACGACCATGAGGTCGTGGGCCGCGCGGCGCTGGATGTCGGCCGCTCCCAGGGACATGTAGTCGGCGCCGTAGGCGGTCAGCTTCTCCTCCCACTCCTGGGGGGAGGGTCCGCCCCGCAGCCGGGCGGTGAAGCCCACGGCGAGGAGGTCCGCCGCCAGCTGGGGTGCGACGGAGGCCGTGGCGACGCCGCCGGTCAGGCCCTGGAGCGCGAGGTCCTGACGGGCGGTCTCCTGTTCCAGGACCGCCGGGGGGACGTCGAGCACGCTCGACAGGCACCGGACGTAGAACGGGCCGGGGCGGACCTTGCCGCGCTCCCAGCCGCTCACGTACTCGCGGGTCAGGCTGGTGGCGAAGGCGTCGTTGATCTCGGAGGCCAGCCGGCCCTGACTCCATCCACGCGCCCTCCGCAGCTCCCTGACGACCTCACCGATTGCCACAGAGGTCATCTTCCCCCGGAAATCACCCTTCGAATGCCACTACGGATGCCACTACCGGGCGGCCGATCGCCCGGAGACAGTGAGAGCGACGGGTGATCATCAGGTCCGGACGTACCACGGGGGTGTCCGTCCGGGCTCGTGGCTCGGGCCATCGCGCCCGTCGCCGGTGCGATGCCCGGGCCACCGCCACAGGAGGGGAGGCGGTGGCCCGGGCACGGCTCGATCCGCTCGATCCGGGGTGTCACACCCCTACGGCCTCCTCCATCTCCTCTTCGGCGGCCCCGTCCCCGGCACCGGCACCGGGGACGATGGCCGCGGCGGGCCGCGTGGCGCGGCGCCTCTCGACGGCCCAGGCGGCGGCGACGGTCGCCACGCCCGCGGCGAGCCACACGGCGAGCGTCGTCACGTTCCGGCCGAGTCCCGCGTGGCCGAAGTAGACGAGGGAGCGTACGCCCTCGACGAACCCGGCGCCGTTCCAGAAGGAGTGCAGGGCGGCGAAGAAGCCGTTCTGCAGCTCGGGCCGGTAGACCCCGCCCGCGCTGGTGAAGTTGAGCATCACGAACAGCACCATCACGCCCAGCGTGGTCCAGCGCTTGAGGAAGGTGTGCAGGCCGGTGCCGACGAGCAGGATGCCCGCCGAGTACAGCCACGCCATGCCCCACAGCCCCCACAGCCCGTGGTCGACCAGGTGGAAGACGGGACCGGCGAAGGCGGCGCCGATCACGGCGACCACCAGCGACATGCCCGCCGCCAGCGCCGCCCGCAGCCGCATCGGCAGCGCCCCGCCCGCGCCGCCTATGACGGCCACGGAGGCGTACGAGCCGATGCTGAGCGCGACCAGCAGGAAGAAGACGCCCTGGCCGGTGGGGTCGCCCTCGGCCGGGGGCACGATGTCGGTGACCTTCAGGGGCGCGCCCTGCCGCGCGGCGACGGGGGTGAAGACCTTCTGCACCGCCATGGCGGTGGTGTCCGAGCCGGCGGAGGCCACCAGCAGCTCGGGGTGGTGCCGGTCCGGGACGTAGGCCCCGAAGACGTCCCGGGCCTCGAGCCGGCGGACGGCCTCGGCGCGGTCGGCGACGGTCCGTACGGCGAGGCGGCCGTCCGCCTTGTCGCCGATCGTCTGCGCCAGGACCCGGGCGGCGGGGGCCTCGCCGACGACCGCGACGGGCAGCTGGTGCGGCGAGGGGTGGGCGAACGCGCCCAGGTAGGCGAGACCCATCCCGACGCACATCAGCAGCGGGGTGAGCAGGTGGGTCAGCACGTGTCGCAGCGCGCCACCGGTGGCGGGTTTCATCGGCGCCCTTCCTCGAATGGTTGGCAAATACAACTCTCTCTTCAAGTTGTACTATACAACTACATGGCCGAAAGGAAACCCCGTGCCCCCTCGTGACGCGTCCGTGGAGACCATCCAGCGCGAGCTGACCGCCTTCGCGCGCCGTGCCCGGGCCACCGCCGCCCGGATGCACCCGGAGCTCTCGCTCGTCTCCTTCACCCTGCTCGCCCACCTCGAGGACCAGCAGGGCTGCCGGGCGACCGACCTCGCGGCGCACTACCTGCTCGACAAGTCGACGGTGAGCCGGCAGATCGCCACCCTCGAGCGCCTCGGGCTCGTCGAGCGCCGCCTCGACCCGGACGACCAGCGCGTGCAGGTGCTGCACCTGACCGACGCCGGTGCCGCGACCCTCGCCCAGGTCGCCACCAGCCGCCTGGCGGCCTTCCACGAACGCCTCGCCGACTGGGACGAGGACGACCTCGCCCGTTTCGCCGGCTATCTCCTGCGCTACAACGTGGGCTACCGGGTCTAATCGCAGTGCACCGGGCTTGAGCCCGGTGGTGAAGCGATTCTGAGAAGTGCTCTGACCCGCGCGTGAGCACGGGTCCGCACTGTTGACCTCAGCTCAGACGGGGCGGTTCTGCTGCTCGATGTACTGCCGCACGATCGACAGCGGAGCCCCGCCCACCGATCCGGCGAAGTGCGAGCCGGACCACAGCCGCTGTGCCCGCCAGTAGTGCCGGACCAGCTCGGGGTACTCCTGGCTGAGCCTTCGCGAACTGACGCCCTTCAAGCTGTTGACCAGCTTCGACAAGGCGACCTTGGGCGGGAAGTTCACCAGCAGATGCACGTGGTTGTTCTCGCCGTTGAACTCCACCAGCTCCACCTCGAAGTCCTCGCAGACGCTGCGCATGATCTCTTCAAGTCGCGTCAGGTGCTGGTCGCTGAAGACCTTGTGGCGGTACTTCGTCACGAAAACCAAGTGCGCGTGGAGGGCGAAAGTGCAGTGACGGCCAGTACGAATGTTCTGATATTCAGGTATAAACCAACCGTAGTACGGTGATCTGCATGCAGCTCCGGTACTCCTTCCGCCTCTACCCGAACGGTCCTCAGCGTTCAGCGCTGGCGAGGGCGTTCGGGTGCGCGCGGGTGGTCTACAACGACGCCCTCCGGGCGCGGGAGACCGCCCGCGCCGCAGGCAAGGCGTTCTTGAAGACCGGAGACCTGTCCAAGCTGCTGATCACCGAGGCGAAGAAGACCATGGAGCGCGCGTGGCTCGGCGACGTGTCCGCCGTCGTTCTGCAGCAGTCTCTCCGGGACCTGGACACCGCGTACCGGAACTTCTTCGACGGGCTGAAGGGCAAGCGCCCGCGCATGGGCGCACCCCGGTTCAAGTCCCGCAAGGACACCCGGCAGGCCGTACGGTTCACCGCGAACGCCCGATGGAAGATCACCACCGGCGGAGACCTGTCGCTGCCGAAGATCGGCGACGTACGGGTGAAGTGGTCCCGCAACCTGCCCTCGGTTCCGTCAACGGTCACCGTGATCAAGGATGCGGCCGGTAGGTACTTCGCCTCGTTCGTAGTCGAGACCGAGCCGGCCATGCTGCCCAGGACGGAACCCGTCATCGGCATCGACCTTGGGCTGGGACACTTCGCCGTCCTCTCCGACGGAACGAAGACCGACGCCCCGCGCTTCCTGTGCCGGGCAGAGAAGAAGCTCAAGCGCGCACAGCAGAACCTCAGCCGGAAGACGAAAGGCAGTAACAACCGGGACAAGGCCCGTGTCAAGGTCGCCCGCGCCCACGCGCAGGTGGCCGACGCGCGCCGCGAGTTCCACCACCAGCTCTCCACACGGATCATTCGCGACAACCAAGCGATTGCCGTGGAGGACCTGGCGGTCAAGGGACTCGCCCGCACGCGCCTGGCCAAGTCCGTGCACGACGCCGGATGGTCCGCGTTCGTGACCATGCTGGAATACAAGGCCGCCCGGTATGGGCGCACCTTCATCCGGATCGGCCGCTTCGAGCCGACCTCTCAGGTGTGCTCGGCGTGCGGCGTCAAGGACGGCCCCAAGCCCCTCCATGTCCGCGTCTGGACCTGCGGGGCCTGCGGAGCCGTCCTCGATCGGGACATCAACGCGGCGGTCAACGTCGCCAGGGCCGCCGGACTGGCGGTGTCAGCCTGTCGAGCGCAGCTAAGACCGAGACTCGTCCCGGCACAGCGCATTGAAGCAGGAACCCACCGAGACGGTCAGACGACTGTGGTAGGAATCCCCGGCCTTTAGGCCGGGGAGCGGAAGTCAAAACGCGGGCTACGAACCGCCCGCCGGGCGGTAGGGGCCCGCATGGGTGGCCAGGACGGCCGCCTGGATGCGCCGCTCGACGCCGAGCTTGGCGAGCATGCGGGAGATGTGGTTCTTGACCGTCTTCTCGGACAGGAACAGCCGCTGGGCGATCTGACGGTTGGTGAGGCCCTCCCCGATGAGGGCGAGGACGTCGTGCTCGCGCGGGGAGAGCACAGCCAGGCGCTCGTCCTCGGGCCCCGCGGCGTCCGCCTCCGCCTCGCCACCGCCGCCGCGCAGGCTGTTCATCAGCCGGGTGGTGGTCGCCGGGTCGAGCATGGACTGGCCGGCCGCGACCGTACGGATCGCGGCGACGAGGTCCGAGCCCTTGATCTGCTTGAGGACGTAGCCGGCCGCCCCGGCCATGATCGCGTCGAGGAGCGCATCGTCGTCGTCGAAGGAGGTCAGCATCAGGCACGCCAGGCCCGGCATGCGCGAGCGCAGCTCCCGGCAGACCGTGATGCCGTCGCCGTCGGGCAGTCGTACGTCCAGCACTGCCACGTCGGGCCGCAGGGCCGGGCCCCGGGTCAGGGCGTGTCCGGTGGTGCCGGCCTCGCCGACGACCGTGATGTCGTCCTCGCCGTCCAGCAGGTCATGGATGCCCCGCCGGACGACCTCGTGGTCGTCCAGCAGGAACACCCGGATCGGCCGTTCCTGGGAGAACGTCCTTGACTGGTCCACTACCGCTCCCTGTCGACGGTCCGCGCGGTCGACGATCCGCGCGCACGCGCTGCCACGCTTATTCGATCATGGTCCATCGGGAGGGCGTCACGCCATGGGCCGAACGGCCCCGGCTCGGCCCGGGCCTGCCCCGGCGGTGGGGCCTGCCCCGGCGGTGGGGGCAGGCCCGGCGGTGGGGGCAGGCCCGGGCGGCTGCGGGCGCCGGTCAGGCCGGCGCCGCGTGGTGCGCCTCGTAGCCGACCTTCAGCCGGCCGGACTTGACCTTGATGGAGCGGATGGCGACGTCGGCGAGGCAGCTCAGGTCGGTGACGTGGGTGCCGGCGCAGAACTCCGTCGCGAACCCCTCGATGGTGATGGTCCGCCGCCCCTCGCGCTCGCCGGAGATGACCGGCAGGGCCTGGGACATGGCCTTCGCCACCCCCTCCCGCAGGGAATCGGCCATACGTTCCTTGTCCACTTCCGCGCCGTCCAGCTCGTATTCCACCCGAGCCTGACCGGGAAAGTGATTACTGCCCACATGCCGCACCCCGAAGGGGTCGATCAGCGCGTCGACCAGGTGGCCCGCGGTGTGCAGGGCGGCGAACAGACGGCGTTGTTCGGCGTCGATGGCCGCGGTGACCGCTTGTCCTTCGGAGAACGCGCTCCGATCGTCCCCGGACTCGGGCGCCAGGTCGAGACAGACCCGTTCCGAGCCGGGCTCACGGACGGGTGAGGCGGGAATCCCGTCCACCCAGCCCCGGTCGCTCGGCTGCCCTCCGCCCTGCGGGTGGAAGATGTTGTCCACCAGGGCGAGCCGGATTCCGGCCGCGCTCGACGTGCTGCTCAGGATCGTGGTCCTGGCCTCGTAGGTGTACGTCTGCGTCAGATAGACGTTGTTCTGCGTGGCGTTCTGTGTGTCGTTCTGCGTGCCCAATGTCCTGGGTGCCTTCCATGCGGCTCATGGTGTGGTGCGGGAGAGTGCTCATGGTGCGTCACGGGAACAGGCGGGGGAGGGGAAACGGCGAATTATTCGAAGCCCGCCGACGGCCCTTTCCGCTCGGCCGGGTGTCCCGTTCCCTGACACGATGACGCGTCCATCCGGTCCCGCCCGTTCGCGTGCCCCGAATGGTCCGTCGCATGCCCGTTGGCGTGCCCGTTCGCATGGTCCGGACGGTCCGCCGAGTGCCCGTTCGCGTGCCCGTTCACGTGGCGCGGACGGTCCGTCGTGTGCCTGCCGGTCGCCTTGCCGGCGGCCTCGCCGCCGTCCGCCCGGCGCGGCCGGCGGTTGATGAGCGCGACACCCGCGATCCCGAGCACGCCGCCGACCAGGGCGAGCGGGGAGGGCACCTCGTCCAGCCACAGGTACGCGACGACAAGGGCCACCGGTGGTACGAGGTACAGGGCCGCGGTGGAGGAGGCCATGGACAGCCGGGCGACCGCGTACCCCCAGACGACGAAGCCCACGGCGGAGGGGAACAGTCCGAGGAACACGGTGGACAGGAGCGGCGCCGTCGACGCGGCCGCGAAGCCGTGCACCATCTGGGGGAGGAGCGGCAGCAGGAAGAACGTCCCCGCCCACATCGCGTAACAGGCGACCTCGAGGCCCGTGTACCGGACCAGGAGGGGCTTGGTCGCGAAGTGGTAGACGCCCTGGACGACGGCCGCCGCGAGGACGACCCACGCCGAGGTGGTGTATTCGGCGTGGCCTCCGGCCACCGCGATCACCGCGGCGCCGGCGATGGCCACCACGCTTCCGACGACCTTGAGCCGGGTGATCCGCTCGCCGAGGAAGGCCACCGCCAGCAGCACGCTGAACACCGGAGCCACGGCGATGAGCAGGCTCGCGGTGCCGGCGGGGACGTTGACCTCGCCCCAGTTGAGAAGGACCTGATAGGCGGACATGCCGGTCAGCCCGCACAGCACGATCATGGGCAGGTCCTGACGGCGCGGGATGCGCACGCCGAGGAAGGGTGCCGCGACGGCCAGGGCGACCGAGGCGACCATGAGGCGGGCCAGGGAGAGTCCGGCGACTCCGAAGCCCTCCAGGCCCACGCGGATGGCGGGGAAGGCCGAGGCCCACGCGAAGACAGTAAGAGCCAGAGCCCAGACGGCTTTCGAGAGCTTCACGTGCCGATCCTGTCACCGTCGCGTGTACGGATCAAATAACCCAGACGCAAATAAAGCGGAGATGGGTATTTTCGAGCCACATCCATTACATGAAACGCTCGCACTTATTTGCGAGAAGTCACCGGAATGTGTAATTCCGATACCGTTTTCCCTGGCGTGCTCGTAACCTCACCAGCAGCACCCTGAGCACCTGGTACCTACGGAACTGTGCGGTCCGTTCGCCACAACCCAGACAAGCGAGGCAGAGCGCTTCCTTATGGCTGATTTCGACTCCACTCGGATTTTGATCTACGCCTTCAACTACGCCGACCGGATACTGCAGGAGGTGCCGTATCTTCGGTTCTCGGCAGAGCGCAGCCTCTGTTTTCTGTGGGACCTCCGTGACCCGGCGGTGCGGGCTGTCGTCATCACGTCCGAGCCGGTCGATCCCTACACGCTCGAGTACCACTTCCGTGATGTCTTCCGGTTCGACGACCGCACGATCGAGAGCGTCCGTGAGCGGCTGACCCTGCTGACGCCGGACTCCCACCAGCTGCGCCCCCTCGACGACCTGGTCCTCAACGAGGACCGGATCGTGGACGTCCTGCGGAGCGCCGCTCAGGACAGCACCCGGACGACCATCGTCCACTTCATGGCCTCCGACTCCCTCGACGAGCTGGCCCGCAGGGTGGGCGCCGGCCTCGAGGAGGGCAGCCAGCCCTTCGTCACCCGCTGGGGCAGCAAGGGCGGGGGCAAGGAGATCCTCCTGCGCGCCGGCGTCGCGGTGCCCGACGGGTCCGCGGAGGAGCTGCGCAGCGAGGAGGGCGTGCTCCGGGAGATCGAGCGGCTCTCCTCGGGCCCGCGCCGGGCGCGGCGCGTCATGGTGAAGCTGAGCGCGAGCACCTACGCCGCGTCGATCGGCAATGTGCTGATCGACTGCGAGAAGCTCACCGACACCGGGAACCTCCTCGCCGCGGCCGAGGTGATCCGGATGCCCGCCGACGACTTCTACCAGGAGCTCGCCGAGGGCGGGGCGATCGTGGAGGAGTTCCTCGAGGAGGTCACCTCCTCCCCCAGCGGGCAGGGCTACATCCGCGCGGACGGCTCGGTCAAGGTGGTCGCCTGCCATGACCAGGTGCTGTCGGGCGGTCAGTACTGGGGGTGCCGGTTCCCGGCGGAGGAGCGGTGGCGGCCCGTCATCACCGACGCGGTCAGGCGGACGGGCGCGGTGCTGTCCGAGCTCGGTCACCGGGGCACGTTCGGCATCGACTTCGTGATCGCCGGAGAGCGCGGGCCGCTCGCGGTGGAGATCAACCTGCGCAAGGTCGGCCCCAGCCACGTGCTGCGGTACGCCGAGGCGCTCGTCGGCCGGGAGGTCGACGAGGACGGGCTGCTGCGGCATGCCGACGGACGGCCGGTGTGCTACGTGCACGGCCGGCTGCTCGAACCGGAGGCGCTCGGCAGGCTCGACCCGAAGGCCGCCGTCGAGCGGCTGAAGGCCGAGGGGCTGCTCTACCGTCCGGACAAGGGCGAGGGCGTGGTCCTGCACGTGCTGGGGGCCCTGCGGTCCTGCGGCTTCGTGGAGCTGACGGCCCTGGCGCCCGACTTCGAGGCCGCCGACGCGTACAGCAAAGCGGCGGAAGCGGCCCTGATGCGTGTCTGAGGACGCCTGAGCACGAGCGACCGCCTCCCTGGCATGGCAGGGAGGCGGTCCCTTGCGTTCAGGATCGGCGCAGGTGCGTTCAGGCCTGGCGCAGGGCCTCCTCGAAGGTCTCCACGATGAGCTCCGGCTCCTCGGTGCCGACGGAGATCCGCATCATGTCCCGGTGCAGCCCCCTGGCGTGCAGGGTGGCACGGCCCTCCGGCGTCGTCAGCAGGTCGTGGTGAGCGATGAAGACCTGGGGGGACACCATGGTGAACTCGGCCCCGAAACTGGGGCCCTTGGTGACCGCCAGGCGGTCGTACACCTGCTCCAGCGGAACCCTGAGGTCCACCATGAGCAGGCCCCCCGGCGCGTCGGGGCGGCGCGCGACCTTGCGGTAGTTCCCCTCGGAACCGGCGCCGTACGCCCAGTCGACGCTCCGGACGACCTTGTCGTGCCGTTCGAGGCAGGCGACGAGGGCGAGGGTGTTGGCGTTCACCCGGTCCATGCGGTCCGCGTAGCCCCGGATCCGGGCGGCCACGCGTGCCGTGTCGCGGTGGTAGGGCCCGTCGCCATGGCGCGGCAGCTCCCGGCGGAGATCCGGCGCGAGGGGAGAGTCCGGGTTGACCACGGCCGCGCCCAGCAGGACGTCGGCCGATCCGGTGGCGTACTTGGTGAGGCTCTCGCAGACCACGTCGGCGTGGCAGAGCACGTCGACGTTGTACGGCGTGGCGATCGTCGCGTCGACCACCAGTGCGCAGCCGGCCCGGTCGGCGATCTCCCTCAGGGCCGGGATGTCCGGGGTGCGCAGGCTCGGATTGCTCGGCACCTCCGCGATGATGCCGGCGAGCTGCCCCGCGTGGGCCTCGGCGACGCGGGCGACCTCCGCGAGGTCGAACGGGTCGCCGATCGTGACGTGTTCGACGTCGATGACTCGCTTCTCCAGCAGGCTCATGGTGTCGAAGAAGATCCAGCCGAGCTGGAGCCAGACGCGCCGGCCGTTCTCCCGCTGGATCCCGGAGACCGCGGAGATGGCCGCCGCCACGGCGTTCATGCCGCTGTTGTACAGCGAGACGTCCTCCGTGGGGGCTCCGTAGGCCTGGGCGAGGACCGTCCTGACGGCCTGGGAGGGCGCGTCCTCCACCGTGTCCTCGGCCTGCCTGCTCTCGATCAGGCCGGCGTCCAGCAGGACGTCCTCCGCCTCGCGCGAGGACAGGTGGCCGCCGGTGTGCTGGACGTAGGCACGCACCCGCGCGGCCGCGGAAGCGTCCGGGGAGAGGCGTACCCCGTGCAGGTCGTGTCCGGCGAACACGGCTTCCGGGGGAAGCCCGGCGTACGCCGCGGCGGCCCGCGCGGCGCGTGCCGAGCGGGTCGGGACGAGGCCTTCGCCCGGGCCGGTGCCGTCCTGGGCGAGGAGCTCCGCCACCCGGGTCACATACGGATGGGGGCGGAAGCGCGGGTAGCCCCAGGAGACGAGGCGCCGGGTGGCCGGGTCGTCCGACTCGTAGCCGATGACCGTCGCGACGTCGGGGAGGGAGACGGACACCGAGTGGATGGAGCCGGGGACGAGCCGGCCGACGGCCGTGTGCCGCAGGCCGCAGGCCGGCCGGCCGTCCCCGGACTCACCGGATGCCGCGAGGGTCATGCCTCGAGGCCCACGAGCCGCTGCACGCCGTCCCAATAGCGCTCCACGAGCCCGAGGAACTCGAAGGCGCCCTCCTCGAACTCCGCCCGTGCGGCCGGAGATCCCACATACGGGGCGATCGCGTTGAAGACGGAGTTGCTGTGCCCCACCTCGACGTCGATGTGCAGTTGCCAGAAGTGGCGCATGTCCTTGTCGTAGCCCTGGTTGCCCAGACCGTCATTGATCTTGGAGACCATGATGGACGACATGGTCTCGTCGGCGTACAGCGCGCCGAGGGCCTTGTTGATCGGGGATTCGGTGTAGAGGATCCGAATGCCGTCGTTCAGGCGTGTGGTCACCTCGAGCGGCTTGTAATGGTCGAGGTGTTCCTTGTCGATCCCGATCCGGGCGAGGAAGCGGGCGAAGAGGGTGGAATGCGTGGGGTCGCCGCCCACCTCGTCGGCGACATTGAGAATGATCTCCCGGAGGATCATCTCGTCCCGGGTCTTGATCGCCATCCCGGTGATGTAGAACGGGAGATAGCGGAAGAAGTAGTGGCACTCGCTGTACATGAGGCGTTCTTGCTCGGGGGTGAGCCGCGTGGTGCGGTAGGCGTTCAGATACGGGTGTTCGACACCGCGGTGCCCGGCGATGCGGGCGAGCATGCCGTCCAGGTATTCCTTGATCGCGGGGTCCTGGACGGCGATCCGACGGCGGATTCCCGGTTCGACGTGGTCGAAGTGGTCCCAGACGGCCTTGACGTCGGCGTCCGGAACGTTCAGCTCGGTCATGGGCGTCTCTCTTCGAGGACGGTTCTGGCGTCGGGCACTTTCACTTCTTGATCGAGGACGCCGCCGAGACGTCGGCGTTGTCCCACCACCGGTCATCCGCCTTGAGCTCACGCTTCAGGTCCCGGTCGCCCGCCCAGGTCATGTTCAGGATGATGCGGGTGGCGTCCTCGCGCAGCGGGATCGTGCGGTGCAGCGTGGTGTCGGTGCGCAGGAAGTACACGTCTCCGGAGGCGAAGTAGTAGGTGTCGATGGGGTTTTCCGCGAGGTAGTTGTTGATCCGCGGCGAGCTCTTGTCCCATTCGGTGTGGGGTACGCACTGGAGCAGGCCGCCGATGTCGATCGGCGGCGCCAGGAGTACCCAGATGAGGGCGAAACTGAAGTCGCCCCAGTGCCATCCGTGCGTGTCCCCCCGCTGTTCCTGGCGGGTGATCAGGAACTCCTCGTCCGCCTTCGGGCAGGCATGCAGCTTCTCACCGGCGATGGCCTCGAGAGCGCCCACCAGCTGGGGGTTCGCGTAGAGCGAGGTCACCAGCTCGCTGTTGCCCGCGATCACCTCGCTGGGCACCACGGACATGGAGCGCCGGGTGTAGCCGGTGGTCTCAAGGCGTAGGTCGCGCCGTTCCGCGTGCTTGTCGAGGAGACGTTCCGCTTCGGCGCGTACCGCCTGTCGGGTGTGCGCCTCTAACAGGTCCGTCACGGTGACGATGCCGCGCCGGTGATATTCATGCGACATGCGGCGGATTTCGCTGTTCTCCAGGTCGGTGCAGACGTTCTTGGGTCCAAGCCCGTTACCGCTCACGAGGGGTCTCCGATGTTCGGCCGGTGCATACGGGATCCGCTGCCTTGATCAAATGCGGTACCTGGTGGAACACACACGCCCAGGACCGTAAGTGCGCTTCCTGGACGCGATCAACCACGCGACGAACCGCGAGCGTGAGTTCCGGTCAACTCTGAAGGCGAACTCATCCTTGTTCTACAGCCGATCGGCGACGCCCGATAGACGTCGGACCGCACACCTCGAATGATCGGCTTCCGGGAATACGGGCAGGCGGGCGTCCGCGATGCGTCATGACCGATCTTCCGGGCCGCTCACAAGGCCATCCCGCGACCAACGTGGCGCGAATCGCATGGCGGCCGGTGTTTCCGTCCCCCCGCTCGGATGATCGCGTCATCGGGGGATCCGTCGCCGCACGGCCCCTACTCGCACGCATGCTCGGCGGGCATACTGAGGTGGCCCGACATCGACCGGGCCACCTCTTCCGCGCCTCGGTGACCACCCGTCATCGGCACCCCGATGCGCCACCCACGACAGGAGCCCGTGCGTCCTCGCGGGCGAAACCGCTGCTCCGCCTTGCCATTTCCAGCCCGCCACCCCCCAGTCCCGACCTTCGGATGTGGAGGCATGATGCCCAGCACAGCGCGCGGACCCAATTTCTCCGCCGTCGACGTGTCGGCCTTCTCCAGACAGCACATCCTCGACGTCGCGGAGGGCGGACTCGCCGCGGCCCGCATTCCCGGCTTCTTCGGCCGGGCGACCCTGGAGCGCATGACGGCCGCCCTCCACCGGCTGCCCACGGTCGACTACTACCCACAGCGGGTCGCCATGACGAGGTTCGGCCCGGCCCTCAACGATTACCGGACCCCCCAGGGAGTGCTGCAGGCGGACCGCTACTGGCCGGACGCCGAAGCCGCGGAGCGCACGTGGCGGGAGGCCGGCATGGAACCGGACCCGGTCCTGGAGTCGCTGGACATGCTGGGCAGGGCATGGGGCGAGAAGGTGACGACCGCCACCATCGGCGGGCGGCCCGCCTTCGTGGGGATGATGCGCGAGATCAACGCGGGCACGCTCCTGCACTACGACGACATCCACCTCGAATACCCGGACGGCCTCTTCGACCAGGAGATCGTCTCCGAGCTCACCTACAACGCCTACCTGGTGGTGCCGGAGGACGGCGGCGGGACGCGCCTGTGGCAGCACCGCTGGGAAGCGGCCGACGACGCCCACCGTCAGCGGTACGGGTACGACCCCCGGGTGGTGGACGGCTGCCGGAACCTCACGATCCGTCCGGGTCTCGGTGACGCCCTGCTGTTCAACCCGAACCACTACCACCGCGTGCTGCCCAACGGGCCCGGGGGCCCCGAGGGCCAGCGGCGGATCACCGTCACGTTCTTCCTCGGCCTCACCCCGGCGGGCGACCTGGTCGCCTGGTCCTGACCTCCGCCCCGCCCCACGACCCGGAAGGAACCCCAGGACCCATGGACGTCATGACCGCGATCACCACCCGCAGGAGCGAGAGGGTACTCACCGACCCGGCGCCGAGCGACGAGGAGTTCCACTACCTGCTGCGTGGCGCGGCCACCGCGCCCGATCACGGAAGGCTGCGCCCCTGGCGCTGGATCCTGGTGCGCGGCGAGGCGCGCGCCGCCCTGGCCCGCACGCTGACCCCCAAGGCACCGCAGGCCGCCGGGAAGGGGGTGCGCGGCCGTCAGGAGCCGCCGCTGCGGGCGCTGCTGGTCTTCGCCCCGCTTCCCGGGCACCGGATTCCCGATTGGGAACAGCTCGCCGCCAGTTGCTCCATGACGCACGCGCTGATGATGCTGCTCCACGCCCGCGGCTATGGCAGCATCTGGCGCACCGGCCGGCTGTGCACCAGCCCCGGCCTCCGCGGCCTGTTGCACATGGCCGACGGTGAACGATTACTGGGCTCCCTGGACATCGGTACGTCCCCCAAGGGCCCCCGGCAGCGCAGGCCGCTTCCCGACGTCTCGGACCGGGTCTCCGTCCTGGAGACCGTGACCGCGGCGGGGGCGGCGCGTGGTCTCCGGGAAGCCGTCGGCGCGGAATGAGCGGCGGACTCCTCGCCGAGGCGGGAACCCTGCTGGGTGCGGCCCTGGTCCTCGGGCGGCTGGCCGTACGCGTCGGGATGCCGCCCGTGGTCGGCGAACTGTGCGCGGGGATCCTGCTGGGGCCCTCGGTGCTCGGCCACATCGTCCCCTCCCTGTCGTCCTGGCTGCCGGACGCGGCCGCGCCCCAAGGCCCCCTGAACCCGCTCGGGCTGCTCGGCGTCGTGCTCCTGGTGGGCATGACGGGTATCGAGATCGACATCAAGGCGCTGCGTCGCAGGAGAGTGGCGACCCTGGCCGTGGGCACCACCGGACTGCTGGTGCCGCTGGGGCTCGGGGTGGCGGCGGGATTCATGCTGCCGTCGTCGCTGGTCGCGGCGGGAAGCAGGCAGCCGGTGTTCGCCGCGTTCCTCGGGGTGGCCCTGTGCGTCAGCGCCATCCCGGTCATCGCCAAGATCCTCGCCGACATGCGGCTGCTCCACCGCACCATGGGGCAGCTCATCCTCGGAGCCGGCATGGTCGACGACGCCATCGGCTGGCTCCTGCTGTCGGTGGTGTCGGCCATGGCCACCAGCCGGCCGCAGGCCGGTCATGTCCTCATGTCCGTGGGGGCCATGGCGGCCGTGGTGATCCTGGCGCTGGCCGTCGCCCGGCCCCTGGTGCGCCGTGCGCTGGACCTGGCGGGGCGGTCCCAGGAGGCCGCGCCGACGATCGCCGTGGCCACGGTGATCCTCATGCTGGGCGCCGCCGCCACGCAGGCGCTCGGCCTCGAGCCCATGCTCGGGGCGTTCATCGGCGGCGTCCTCATCGGTTCCGGGAGCAACGTCGACCTCAGGAGACTGGCCCCGCTCCGGGCGGTCGTCATGGCGGTCTTCGCCCCGCTGTTCTTCGCCACCGCGGGCCTGCACATCGACCTCGCCGCCCTGGCCCATCCGATCGTGGCGTCCGCCGCGCTGGTGGTGCTGGCGGTCGCCGTCGTCGGCAAGTTCGCCGGAGCGTTCCTCGGGGCGCTCGTCGCCAGGCTCGGCGTGTGGGAAGCGCTGGCCATGGGGGCGGGGATGAACGCGCGCGGCGTCATCCAGATCGTCGTCGCGACGGCGGGCCTGCGCCTGGGCGTGCTGACCCCGGCCACCTACACCATCATCGTCCTGGTGGCGGTGGTGACCTCGGTGATGGCCCCGCCCGTCCTGCGCGTCGCGATGCGCAGGATCGAACAGACCGAGGAGGAGGAACTGCGCCGCCGCGACCTCGCCGCGTTCTCCGAGCCGAGCCTGGAAGGCCGGCCTGAACCACGGCAGTGACCTCCCGGCCACCGCAGTCCCTGGCGTCAGTGGTCCGCCACCAGCACCGCCGCCCCCGTGACGTGGCCGCCCGCCAGATCCGCGAGGGCCTCGTCGGCCCGGCTCATGCGGTACGGCCGCACATGGACGACCGGGGGGTGCCGGGCCGCCTCCGCGAGGTAGGCCCGGCCGTCCGCCCGGGTGTTGGCGGTGACGCTGCGCACGGTGCGTTCCTGGAACAGATGCCGCCGGTACGTCAGGGCCGGGATGTCGGTGAGGTGGATGCCGGCCACCGCGAGGGTGCCGCCGCGGTCGAGTGCCTCGAGCGCCACCGGCACGAGGTCGCCGACGGGGGCGAAGAGGATGGCCGCGTCGAGGGGTTCGGGCGGTGCGTCGCGGGCGTCGCCCGCCGAGGCCGCGCCGAGTTCCAGGGCCAGGTGCCGGGCCCGCTCGCCGCGGGTGAGCACATGGACGGTGGCGCCCCGGGCCGTGGCCAGCTGGGCGGTCAGGTGGGCGGAGGCGCCGAAGCCGTAGAGGCCGAGCCTGCCGCCGGGCGGCAGCTGGGCCCGCTCCAGCGCCCGGTAGCCGATGATGCCCGCGCACAGCAGCGGCGCGAGTTCCTCGTCCGCCGGGCCCTCCGGCAGCCGGTAGACGAAGCGGGCGTCGGCCACCGTGTGGTCCGCGTAGCCGCCGTGGACGTCCCAGCCGGTGTAGCGGGAGGCGGGGCACAGGTTCTCCCGGCCGGCCAGGCAGTACCGGCAGCCGCCGCAGGTCGTCGCGAGCCAGGCGGCGCCGACCCGGTCGCCGGGCGCGAAGCCCTGGGCGTCGGGCCCGCACGCCACCACCCGGCCCACGATCTCGTGGCCCGGGGTGCAGCGCGGCAGGCGCGGCGGCAGGTCGCCCTCCGCGAGGTGCAGGTCCGTACGGCACACGCCGCACGCGCGCACCTCGAGCAGCAGTTCCGTGCCGGCCGGCGTGCCCGGGGCGCGGTGCACGCGGCGCAGCGGGTGCTCGGCGGCCGGAGCCGGGTGGTCGACCACCCAGGCCGTGCCGGCCTCACGCGTGGTCATCGCGCTCACCTCCGCTCGCTTTCTCCACCGTGCGCCGGGCGAGGGCGCGGGGCAACGCGCGGGGCCGCAGAGCACGGGTGCGACCCCAGGAGACGCACGTGGGGGAAGCGAGAAAGGGGCCGGGCGTCCCCCTACGGGAGACCGCCCGGCCCCTGCGCGGGCCGCCCGCCCGCCGTGAGACTGGGAGCAGCCCGGCCGGACACCCGTCCCGCGCCCGTCCCCGGCCGGGCTCCCGCCGGGCCGTCCGGGGCCGTGAGCGGCCGGAACGCCCGGGGTGCACTCCGGTGGCCCGGCGGGGTACGACGTGCCGGGCCGACACTGGAAGCATCACCTTCCCCGGCCCCGGCAGGGACCGGGCCCGGGGGAGGAGGGGCCGGCACGGACGGAGGCGGTCGCGATGGAGCCCGTACCCATCACCGCGGGGCTGGACGGCTCGGCCGAGAGCCTGGCCGCCGCCCACTGGGCCGCGGCGGAGGCGGCCCGGCGCGGGCTTCCCCTGAGCCTGCTCCACGCCTGGATCCTCCATGTCCCCGAGCCCGCGGACGTCCCGCCCGAGCGGGACCGCGACTACTGGGCGAAGCGCATCGTGCACGCCGCGCACGCCGAGGTCCGCGCCCGTTTCCCGGCCCTGGAGGTCACCGAGGACATCGTCGGGGACGAACCCGTCGCGGCCCTGCTGACGGCGGCGGAGGCCTCGGTCATGGTCGTCCTCGGCTCGCGCGGCCTGGACCGCCTCGAGAGCTTCTTCCTCGGCGACGTAGGCCTCCACGTCGCCGGGCGGGCCGAGCGGCCGGTGGTGCTCGTACGGAAGGGCATGGGATCGCGCGTCCCCCCGGCCGCCGACGGCGGGGGCGTCGTCCTGGGTCTGGGGCTGCGCCGCCCGGCGCACGACCTGCTCGACTTCGCGTTCGACGCCGCGGCGGCGCGCGGGGCGCCCCTGCGCGTGCTGCACGGCAGGCCGCTGCCCGTCCAGGCGTACGCGCCCTGGGGCGTCGACCCCGAGGTCGCCCAGGAGATCACCGAGCACGCGGAGCTGGAGATCGGGCAGGCGCTGCGGCCGTGGCGCGAGAGGCACCCGGACGTCACCGTGGTCGACGCCGTCAGCCTGGAGAGCCCCGCCAAGGCCGTCGTCCGCGCGGCGGAGGGCGCCGACCTCCTGGTCGTCGGCCGCCGCCGGCACCGCCCGGCGCTCGTCCCCCGCCTCAGCGCGGTGGCCCAGGCGTGCGTGCACCACGCCCCCTGCCCGGTCGCGGTGGTGCCGCACGACTGAGACGACCGTCGGCGGCCCGGCGGCTCGGCCCGTCGGTCAGTGGTGGAACGCCGTCGCCTGCCACTCCGGCCGGTCCAGCGGGCCTGACTGCTGCCGCAACTCGGGCAGCAGGGCCGTGAGATCGGCCAGCAGCAGGTCCGCGAGGTCGAGGGAGAAGCCGTTGCGGCAGACGATCCGCAGGACCGACAGGTCCTCCCGGTTCGGCGGGAAGGTGTAGGCGGGCACCAGCCAGCCGCGCTCGCGCAGCCGGCGCGAGACGTCGAAGACGTCGAAGCTCGTCACGCCCTCGGCCGTGGTGAAGGCGAACACCGGCAGCTGGTCGCCCTGCGTCAGCAGCCGGAAGTCGCCCAGGGCGCCGATGCGTTCGGAGAGGTGAAGGGCCACGTCGCGGGTGGTGCGCTGCACGGCCTTGAAGCCCTCGCGGCCCAGGCGCAGGAAGGTGTAGTACTGCGCCGCCACCTGGGCGCCGGGGCGCGAGAAGTTCAGGGCGAACGTCGGCATGTCGCCGCCCAGGTAGTTGACGCGGAAGACCAGCTCCTCCGGCAGCGCCGCCCGGTCCCGCCACAGCGCCCAGCCCACACCGGGGTAGACCAGGCCGTACTTGTGCCCGGAGGTGTTGATGGAGGCCACGCGCGGCAGCCGGAAGTCCCACACCAGGTCCTCGTCGAGGAACGGCGCGACCATCGCGCCGGAGGCGCCGTCCACATGGACCGGGACGTCCAGGCCGGTGCGCTCCTGAAGGGCGTCCAGGGCCGCGCAGACCTCGGCGACCGGCTCGTAGGACCCGTCGAAGGTGGAGCCGAGGACGGTGACGACGCCGATGGTGTTCTCGTCGCACAGGCCGGCGGCGGCCTCCGGGTCGAGGTGGAAGCGGTCGCCCTCCAGGGGGACCTGGCGCGCCTCGACCTCCCAGAAGTTGCAGAACTTCTCCCAGCAGACCTGGACGTTCGCGCCCATCACCAGGTTGGGCCGGACGCCGGCTGCGGGGTGGCGATCGGCGTTGGCGAGCGCCCAGCGGCGCTTGAGGGCCATGCCCGCCAGCATGCAGGCCTCGCTCGAGCCGGTGGTCGAACAGCCGACGGCGGCGGCCGGGTCGGGGGCGTGCCACAGGTCGGCGAGCATCGCCACGCAGCGCTGTTCCAGCTCGGCGGTGCGCGGGTACTCGTCCTTGTCGATCATGTTCTTGTCGGCGCACTCGGCCAGCAGCACCGCCGCCTGCGGTTCCATCCAGGTGGTGACGAACGTGGCGAGATTGAGCCGGGCGTTGCCGTCGAGCATCAGCTCGTCGTGGACGAACTGATAGGCGGTGCGCGGCGGCATCGGCCCGTCGGGCAGGCAATGCCGCGGCGGCTCGGCCGTCATGGCCCCCAGCGGATCGGCCTCGCCGTAGAAGGGATTGAGCGCGTAGCCGCGCCGGCCGGCCCCGCCGCGCTCGCCCGGGTGCAGTGCCATCACGAACCTCCTCGGGAGGGTGTGCTCCTCCGCCGCGCGTACGCACCACTGTGACCCAGGCCGCCGGGGGCGCCTGGCCAACACGCCGGTGCCGGCGGGGTGGGGCCAGGCGGGGTGGGGACCGCCCCACCCCCTGCCGGGGAGCGCCGGATGGCGGTCGCGGCTGTCCGGCCGGAACCATGAAGGGCATGGCACACAAGGCACCTCACCTCCGGCACCGACACCGCACCTCGTCGGCGCTGACCGCGCTCCTGCTGTGCGCGGGCATCTCCGCGGCCGCGCTCGCGCAACCGGCCGGCGCGCAACCGGCCGCCGCCTCCGGGGCCGACGCACGGCCGGCCGCGTCCGCGGCGGAGCGGGGCGCCACCGATCCGCTGCCGGCCCTCACCCGCGCCGCGCACCCGCTGCGCACCACCGAACCGGGCGGCGACCTGCGGGACCTGCGGCCGCTGGGGCGCATGGTCGGCGACGCCGGCGTGGTCGGCATGGGCGAGGCCACCCACAGCTCGCACGAGTTCTTCACCAACAAGCACCGCGTCCTGCGCTACCTCGTCGAGGAGAAGGGGTTCACCGCCTTCGCCCTCGAGGCGCCCTGGAGCACCGGTCTGCGCATCGACGACTACGTCGTGCACGGCAAGGGGGATCCGAAGCAGATCATGAAGGAGGAGTTCCAGCGCGACTACAACTTCTGGAACACCCGGGAGTACCTGGACCTCATCCAGTGGATGCGCCAGTACAACATCCATCACGAGAAGAAGGTCCACTTCATCGGCGACGACATCGGCTACGGCGGACCGCGGCTCTACGACGACGTCACCGGCTACGTCGCCCGCAACCACCCCGGCCTGCGGGCCCGCTTCGCGGAGCTCTACCGGGGGCTGCGCCCGGCGGACGGCACCGGCGTCGGGGAGCACATGCGCGGCTGTCTGCAAAAGCCCCTGGCCGAGCGGAAGGACATGGCCGACCGGGCCCGCCGGGCGCTCGAGCTGCTGAGCAAGCAGCGACCGGGCGCCGACCGGGCGGAGTTCGACCTCGTCGTCCAGAACGCCCGCAACATCGCGCAGGTCGCCGGCCAGTACGCGTACGACCTGAACGACACCGCCGACGTCACCCGCGCCATGCTCTACCGCGACGAGCAGATGGCCGCCAACGTCGCCTGGTGGCGGGAGCACACGGGCGGCAAGGTCCTGCTCTCCGCGCACAACGCGCACGTGGCCTACCGGAGCGACGACGAGAGGTACCCCAAGGTGCAGGGCGCCTTCCTGAGGGACCGGCTCGGCAAGGACTACGTCAACGTCCGGCTGACGTTCGACGCCGGTTCGTTCAACGCCACGACCGACCCGGAGGAGACGAAGATCGAGGTCTGCACGGTCGGCCCCGCCGACCCCGGCAGCAACGAACACACCCTGGACCGGGTGCCGTACCGCGACTACGTCCTCGACATGCGCACCGCCCCCGCCGCGGCCCGCGCCTGGCTGAACGTGGCCCGGCCGACCCGCAACATCGGCACGGCCTATCCCGAGCCGCTGTACACGACGGCGCTCGCGCCCTCGTACGACATCCTCATCCACCTGCACCGCGTCACGGCGGCCGAGCTGCTGCCCGCCGCGACCTCCTGACGTCGCGACGCCGCCCCGGCCCGGAGCCGGGGCGGCGTCGCGGCTCCTCGCACGGGGAGGAGCCGTCGGGGCCGAGGGAGCGTCAGCCCTCGGCGCCCTCCTCGGCGGGCGCCGCCTGCTCGCCCTCCGCGGGGGCCGCCTCCGCGCCTTCTTCCTCCTCTTCCGCCTCCTCCTCGACCGGTTCGGTCTGGGCGGTGACGACCTGCAGGAGGGCGGTGCTGCCGTCGACCGCGAGGGAGCAGCCGCGCGGCAGGTCGATGTCCTCGGCGCGTACGGTGTGACCGGCCTCGAGGCCCTCGATGGAGACGGTGAACCCCTCGGGGATGTGCGTCGCCTCGGCCTCGATGGGCACCGCGTTGAGCATGTGTTCGAGCAGGTTTCCGCCGGGTGCGAGTTCGCCCTCGGTGTGCACGGGCACCTCCACGGTGACCTTCTCGCCCTTCTTCACGGCGAGGAAGTCCACATGGATGAGGAAGCCCTTGAGCGGGTCGCGCTGGACGGCCTTGGGGATGACGAGCTCGCCCTTGCCCTCGATGTCCAGGCGGAGGAGGACGTTCGGCGTCTTGAGGGCCATCATCAGCGCGTGGCCGTCGAGCGCCACGTGTTTCGGCTCGGCGCCGTGGCCGTAGATGACGCCGGGAACCCTGTTCTCCCGGCGGGTGCGGCGCGCAGCACCCTTGCCGAAGTCGGTACGCTTACTGGCATTCAGCTTTACCTCGGCCATGACGGCACTCCTTCGGATGTCGGACGATTCCGCGTGAGTGTATCCAGCCCGGGAAGCCGGACAACCCGTCCGTACTCCGTTCGGCCCAGCCGTCATGTCGCGGGCGGCGCCCGGCCCTAGACCCTGTCGGCGGCGATGAGCAGGTACTGGAAGCCGCCCTCGGCGTACGCGGTCAGGAAGGCCTCCTCGATCCCGGTGCGTACGGGCGAGTGGGCGCGCAGCTCCCAGTAGGGGATCGCCTGCGGGGTGAGGTCGACGACCTCGGCGGGGGCGAGGCCGCTCGCGGCCAGCGCCTGGAAGTAGTCGCCGCGGGAGTGGACGCCGCAGATGTAGTGGTGGTCGATGCGGGCCACGGCGGGCGAGCGCCGGCCGTGGGCGTCGTTGGCGCAGCCGGTGACGCACACATAGCGGCCGCCGAGGGGCAGCAGCCGGGAGAACTCACTGAACAGCGCGGTCAGTTCGACGTACATCGTGGTCTCGTTGGTCCACACGGCCCGGTAGAAGCCGTCGGGAAAGCCGGTGTTGAGCATGTTGCGGTGGTGGAAGCACACCTGGCCCCGGCAACCCCGCTCTAGGGACTGGTGGTTGGAGAAGTCGACCTGGTGGTCGGAGAGGGACACGCCGTCCACGCGGCACCCGAAGCGCTCGTGGGCCATGAAGCTCGTGCCGCCGCGCCCCGATCCGGCGTCCAGCAGCCGGTCCTCGGGCCGGATGTCGCCGAGGCGGTCGAGCAGGGCGTCGGCCTGGGCCGTCTCCAGCCGGTGCAGTTCGTCCACGATGCGCTGGTCGCGGGTCTCGGGCGGCTCGTCGAGCACGGACGGGTCGTAGGGGCCGAGGCCGTAGTGGTGGTGGTAGAGGTCGCCGACCTCGCCGAGGAGCACGTCGGCGCGGCCGTCCCGGCCCGGGGCCCACCAGGGGGCGGCCGCCGGGCGTCCCGAGGGGACGCGCCGTTCCTTCCGGGGGATGTCCATGGTGCTGTCCGCTTTCTCTGCTGCGTCGATGAATTTCCGCTTCGCCCCGGTACCTCCTCCACTGCACACCACCCCGGTGATCCGACGGGAGGCGCACTGTGGGGTGAACAGGCGTACCCGGTGCATTCTGTGAGGACCCTGTGCGCCCGCACGCCCTGGCCGGCCGCCCCTCAGTGCGCGGCGTCGGCCTCGGGGCGCGGCGAGAGGAAGACGCGGAATCCGCCGGCCGCCCCGGGCAGCGGCGGCAGCGGCTGGGAGCGCCAGCCACGGGCGTACGCGGGTACGGGGCGGTCGCCGTCCACCAGCACCGCCACCGGCTGCCGGCGGGCCGTCCCCATCAGCTCCGGCACGGTGATGCTCCCGTCGTGCCCGCTCGTCTGACGGGAGGAGCAGCCCGCCCGGAAGGCGACGCGCACAGCCTCTGAGCCGGTGACGACGCACGGCGGGCGCACACCCTGGCGGCGCAGCGCGGCCACCACACGGTCGATGGCCTCGTGGGCGGCGCCGCTGTGGGCGACGGCTCGCCCGAGGACCTTGTACTGGACCGCGAGGTGCCCGAGCAGGGCCAGGGCGAGGGCCGCCGCGACCGGCACGCGCCACCTCCGGCGGGGGGTCGTGACCAGGGCGGACAGGCACAGCGCCACGGGCAGAGCCAGCAGCGCGTAGGCGGGCAGCAGGAAGCGGGGCGCGGCGTAGTCGATCAGCTGGTACGGGACGGCCAGGCTCAGCCCGACGAGGGCGGGCGGCAGGACGACGGCGAGGCGGCGGGTGCGGGCCGCCACCGCCAGCCCGCCGGCCGCGAGCACCGGCAGGGCGAACCACCAGGCGGCGGTGACGGGGTGACGCCACGGCACGTCGCAGGGCCGGCACAGCGACCGGCCCTCGAGCGCGCGGACGTGGTCGTCCAGGGCGAGGTGGGCTCCCATGCCGCCCTGGATCTCGGCCGCCCGGTGCAGCCGCGCCGCGAGGCCGTCGTAGCGGACGTACGCCTCGATCACCCACTCGGCGCCGCCGAGCGCCGCGCCCGCCACCAGGGCGGCCAGCACGGCGGGGCGCCGCCAGGCCCGTACGCACACCGCGGCGACGGCCAGGGGCGCGACCAGCGCTACCGCGTCGCCCGGCCGCATCAGGGCGGTGCCCGCCACGGCGGCCGCCAGTCCCGGCAGGGCGCGGCGGTCGCCGGGGTCGCGCACGGCGCGCAGGAAGCAGCCCGTGGCGCACAGGGCGCCATAGGCCACCCAGAGGTTGGGCATGGCCAGCGGCCCGTAGAAGAGGGTGATCCACAGGCCGGCGAACAGCGCGCCCGCAGTCGCGAGCACGTGCGGCGGGAGCAGCCGCCGCCAGGTCCACAGGGAGAGCAGCAGCCCGCAGCCGGAGAGCACGGCCAGCCAGATCCGAAGGGCCGTGGTGGAGGCGGTCAGCGCGGCCACCGGAGCGGCGAGGAGGGTGATGCCCCGGGCGCGGGGCGCGCTGAAGAACGCGGCCGGGGCGTGCGGGCCGACCTGGCTGACGTACACCGTCTCGTCCCAGCCGAGGCCCACGTCGGGCACGACCAGGACCAGCTGGGCGACGGTGAAGGCGGCGGCGACGGCCGCGAGCCACGGCAGGGCCGGGGTGTCCGGTCCGCGGCCCGCCGGGATCGCGTCCCGGCGGACCGGGGCGCCGGGAGCGAGGCGTGCTGACCTCATGGGGCCACGATCCGGCGGCCGGGCCCGGCCCGCGACACGGGCCGGGCAGTCGGCCGAACGACCGGGCGCACGCGGGCCGGACGGTCAGCCCAGCAGTGACTGGAGCAGGCCCGTCACCGTGTTGCCGAGGCCTCCGACGACGCTGCCCACCGTGCCGACGAGCGGGTTGACGAGGTTGGTCACGGTGCCGAGCAGGCCGAGCGCGCCGTTCTGGCCGCGGCCCGGGCCGTACTGGTCGCGGAAATGGCCACGGTCGTGCTCGTCGTCGTCGCGGTGGTGCCCGCGGGCGTGGTCGTCCTCGCGGCGGCGGCCGCGGTCGTGGTCGTCGCCGCGGTCGTGCTCCGCGCGGGCCTTGGCGAGGCGGGCCATGGCCGCGACGGCGTCGGTGGTCGCGGTGGCCATCGCGTCGGTGGACGGCCGCTCGGCGCCGGCCTGCCGGGCCAGGCCGGCGCGGGCCCCGCCCAGCTCGCCGAGGTGGCTCTCGACCTTGGCGCAGTACCCGTCCGCCCCCGCTTCCGGTGGCCGTGCGGCCCGGCACCGGGACAGGTCCGCAAGGGCCTGCTTGCCGATGACGTTGTCGTCGATGGCCTTGACGCCGTCACCGGCGGCCTTGCGCAACACCTCGGGGGCCGGCGCGCTGGCGACGCGGGAGCCGGACGAGCCGGGCGGGGGAGAGGCGGGCCCGGCCATGGCCGTGGGACCGGCCACGCCCAGGGCGAGCGCACCGCACACGGCGCCTGAGACGAGAAGGCGGGATCTTCGGGAGGCACTCATGACGTACTCCTTCGAGCGGGGCATCTTCACGATCACCCTGCGACGGGACTGGTGTCCCCGCAATCCGGAGGAGTCTGACCGGGCGCCAGTTGACGTGTAATCAGGTGACGATGCGTCCGGCGGGCGGTTTGTCGACAAGTCAATGATCCCGCCCGCCGGAACGGATTCACACCTCCAGTTCGCTCTCGATGCGCCGCAGCTGGTGGCGGGCCATCGCGAGGTTGGCGCGCTTGGCGTCGAGGGCGAGGTAGAGGAACAGGCCCTGTCCGCCGCGGCCGGTCAGCAGCCTGATCAGGTGGTACTGGCCGCCGAGGGTGATGAGGATGTCCTCGATGGTGTCCTGGATGTTGAGCATCTCCATGGCCCTCAACTTGGCCCGTACGACGTCGGTGTTGCCCGCGGCGGCGACGTTGAGGTCGAGCGACTGGGATCCCCCGAGGGTGCCGAGGGCCATGCCGCTGCCGTAGTCGACGAGGGCCACGCCGATCGCTCCGTCGATCGAGCCCATCGCGTCCTTGAGGGCCGCTTCGGTGTTCGCCATGAGAATTCCGCTTCCGTAGAGGGTTCGGTTTTGTGGTGGTATCGATGTGTCGACGGAATCCGGCCCGGCGGGCCGCCCGTCACAGCCGGCCCGGGCGCTCCAGCGCCGCCCCGGCCAGCTCGGCTATCCGGGCGCCCGTTCTGCGCGCCTCCAGGTTCAGCCGGCCCACGTTGGCGTCGGCCGAGGCCAGCAGGGTCAGCACGCAGGAGTTCCCGGCCGCGTAGGTGGCGACGTAGCCGCCCTCACCGCTGACGATCAGTTCGCGGAAGCCTCCGTGGCCCACGGCGTCCGTCAGCCGCGAGCCGACGCCCAGCGCGGCGGCGGTGAGCGCGGCCACCGGGTCCGCTTCCATGCCGGTGACGAGATGCGCGATCACCAGCCCGTCCGTGCTCGCCACCATCGCACCCGTCAGATGCGGTACCCGGACACGTAACCCCTGGAGCTCGGCGAGCACCTCGGGTGCGGCGGTCATGGACTGCCTCCTTCCGGCGAACTGTCTCAAAGCGCGCCTCATCATGAGATCGGTGGGACCTGACCGGTGCATGGCACGGTCCCGGGGCGGAGAGGGGTCACAGGGCCTCCAAGGCGTCACGGATCCGGTAGAGGAGCGAGACCTCCACGGTGGCGGCCGGTGTGCGGGCCGGCAGCGGCGTACGCGCCTGCGGGCCGGCCCCGGGTCCGGTGTCCGGCGGCGGGGTGCGGACCAGGCCGGCGGCCGCCAGCCGCCGGACGTCGAGGAGGGTGGTGAAGGCCGAGCGGCCCAGCGCGCGGGCGATCTGCACGGGCGTGCGCACCCCGTCGGCCGCCTGAAGGACCGCCCGCCGCCCGCACGTCGGCCCCGCGCCGGGCGCCCCGGCCGGCACGGCTCCGGGAACGGGCACCACCGGGGCGGTGTCCACCTCGGGCCAGGGCCAGGCCCGGCGCAGCAGGTCGCCGCGCCTGCGCAACTCCCGCTGGAGCAGCGGCACGGGCACCGGGCGCACCGGCCCCAGCCAGTGCCGGGCCTCCTTCAGGAAGCGTTCCGGGGCGCGCTGGGAGCTGTCCGGCGGGAACAGCACGAAGAACGCGGCGTCGAAGAGGGCGCTCAGGTGGCACAGCTCCAGCTCGCCGCGGCTGAGCCGGCCGTGCTCGACGAGGAAGCGGCCGGCCCGGTAGTCGGGTCCTCCCTCGGCGACCGCCTCCTCCCAGGCCTCCGCCGACAGCCGGCCGCCCGCCGTCAGCCGCCGGCCGACGTCGGGGACCACGGGGCTCTCGGCGTGCACCACGGCGCCGTCGGCGAGGTAGAGCGCCCCGGCGTGGCCGTGCAGCGCGCCCGTCGCCCCCTCGGCGGCCAGCCGGGCCAGCGGGCTGCTCGCGGGGCCCGTACCCGGGGCGGCGGCGGTCATGCCAGCACCAGCCGGGCCGTCAGATCCTTGAGCCGGAACAGCGCCATGGCGAGATTGGCCTCGGCGCGGTCCAGCCACAGATACAGGAAGACGCTGCTGTCGAAGCCGGTCTCCACGAAGCGCATCAGGTGGTAGCTGCCGCGCGCCGTGACGACCAGGTCCTCCACCGGCCCGGCGTCGCGGCCGGCGCGGGTGAACGCGCCGTTCTCGAAGGCGAGCCTGGCCAGCTCCGCCGCGTCGGCCGCCGCCGCCTCGTGGTCGCCCTCCGGTCCCTCGCCCACCGCCCCCAAGGTGAGCCCGCTGGTCCAGTCCACGAGGCACGCGCCCCGGGCGCCGGGAATGGTCATGGCCTCGGCTAAGCACCCGTCGATACCGGTCACACGATCCTCTCCAGTCGCGCGGCGACAGGGGAGTGCCGCGACGTACGTACGGGTGTCAATCACCGAATGGCGTGCCGTCTGCGACGGAAGGTAATCGAAAAAGGGAGCGTGTGGTGAGGGTTTGGCATTTTCTCCCGTCACATGTGGAGGTCCGCGGCGGCTCTGGATGGCTGAATTCCGCCTGCACTACATCGAAGGATGTAGGCCCGTTTCATCTCTGCATACGAGGTCTTATGCCCTATGCGCGATCGACGATGAAGGGAAACGACCACCAACGATCGCTTCGGAGGTTCTCATGTCGGACACGGTACGGTCGGCTTCCGGAAGCCCGGCCGAGACCCTGGCGAGGGCCGCCCCCGCCGCCCCGGCGGGCAGGCTTCCGCTCCTCGACGTCCTGCGCGGCGCGGCGATCCTCGGCACCCTCATGACCAACGTCTGGATCTTCGCCGGCCCGGGGGCGGAGTGGGGCGTCCTCGACGGCGCCACGGACGGCTCGTCGCTGCGCCATCTGATCTCCGACCCCTCCCTGCCGCGGGCCGCCGAAAGCGTCTTCCGCTTCCTCGCCGACGGCAAGTTCCTGGCCCTGCTCACGGTGCTCTTCGGGGTGGGCCTGGCCATCCAGTTCGGCTCCGCCGCCCGGCGCGGACAGCCCTGGCCCGGCCGCTACCGGTGGCGTGCGCTGTTCCTGTTCGCCGAGGGAACGCTCCACTTCGTCCTGGTCTTCGCCTGGGACGTCCTCATGGGGTACGCGGTCACCGCGCTCCTGGTGGCCTGGCTGCTCACCCGGACCGAACGGTTCCGGCGGGTGGCGATGTGGACGGCGGCCTCGCTGCACCTCGCGTTCATGTCCCTGCTCACGCTGGCGTCGACGGCCTCCTCCGGCTCCGGCGGGGGCGAGGGGACCGCCCGGAACGTGGTGGACCTCTACGCCGACGGCGGCTACCTGGACCAGGTCCTCTTCCGCCTGCGCAACGCCGGCGTCCTGCGCATGGAGCCGGTGCTCTCCTTCGGCCTGCTGGTCTTCCTCTTCCTGCTCGGCGTGCGGCTCTTCCGCGAGGGCGCCTTCGGCTCCGACGTCACCGGGCGGCGCATCCGCGCCCGCCTGCTCGGCTGGGGCCTGGGCCTCGGCCTGCCGCTGAACCTCGCCGCCTCCCTGGCCGGCCCCGACTTCTACCTCCTGAGCCGCTATGTGGCCGCCCCCGTGCTGGCCCTCGGCTACCTCGGGCTCGTCGGCGTGCTGACGGACCGTCTGCGCGGCGGCGGCCTCCTCACGACGGGCCTCACGTCGGTCGGCCGTACCGCGCTGTCCTGCTACGTCACCCAGAACGTGCTGTGCGTCCTCGCCTGCTACGGGCTGGGCCTGGGCCTGGCGGCCCGCCTCGAGGGCAGCGGACCGTGGTGGGTGATGGGCCTGTGGGCCGTGATCTGCCTGCTGCTCATGACCGCCTCGACCCTGTGGCTGCGCCGTTTCTCCACCGGCCCGCTGGAAGCGGTGCAGAAGAGGGTGCTGCGGAGGTGACGACGGTGCCCCGGGGCCCAAGGGGAACCGGAGGCCGGTCCGCTGATACTCAGAACTCTCTCAAATCACTTGTCCCCCTTCCCGACGCCCCTGCAGGATCTCTCCCGTGGGCCGGGAACCCCCAACAGCCCATGAAACACGACCTATTGGGGGACGGGGAGATGAAGTGAACCGTCGTACCGCTGTCAGAGCCATAGCCACCCTGGGTACCGCCGCCGTCCTCGCGGGAGGCACCGCCACCGCCGCCACCGCCGCCACGGGAGGCGGCTCCGCCCCCGCCCGCAGCGCGAAGACGGCCACGCCGGCCGCCTACGTCAAGTACCTCGGCGCCTCTCACGAGGAGGGCGCGGCGCAGACCCTGAAGGAGTTCAAGGGCCTGTCGACCGCCAAGCAGCAGAAGTACCTGGACTACCTCAACGACCCCAAGGCGCTCAAGGCGCTCCTGACGGAGACGTCCCGGCCCGGTGCCGCCGCCCGCTCGACCTCGCTGTACAAGGGTGACGTCGTCCTCGAGGGCAAGCACACGGCCACCTTCCGCCCCGACGCGGTGAACGAGCTGGCGGCCAAGGGCAAGCTGTCCAGGGGCACCTGGGAGACCACGTACACCGCCTCGCAGAAGATCTTCGGCATCACCGTGACCAAGCTGAAGGTGTGGGTGAACTACTACACCGACGGCAACCTGATCCGTCAGGTCAACTTCGCCGACGGTGCCAAGCGGAACTTCAACGCCGCCGTATCCATCTCCATGAGTGTGCCCAAGGCGTGGCAGTCGGGCCCGTACGCCCACGGTTCCGTCAACTGGGAAGGCAGCATCATCTACAAGGGCTTCGGCATCCAGATCGACAAGCGCCAGGAGGTCTGGGCCAATGAGTACGGTTACCAGGGCGGGTACCTGAAGAACATCTGACCTTGAGGGAGGCCGCATGACCCTGTCCGCCAAGACGGTCATCACCGCACTGACCGTGATCCTCGCAGCACTGGTGGCCCTCGCCATCGCCGGAATCGCCCTCTTCGCCTCCGGTGACGACGGCGGCAGCGGCGGCGACCGCAAGATAAGCGGTGCGCCGGTGGTCTCCGTCGTCGGGGAAGGAGCCGCGGCATGACGCAGCTGTCCGCCACTACGCGTCAGAAGGCGACGATCGCGGTGCTGGCCGTTCTGATCGTCCTCATCCTCAACGGCATGGCGCACAACATCACGTGGTGACCGCAGGCATGGCGCCGCGGTGACAGAAGGCCCCCCGCACGGTCGTGCGGGGGGCCTTCGTCGTCCGTACGGGCGGTACGGGCCGTCAGGCGGCGAACTCGTCCCGGACCTCGCGGAACGCGGCCACCGTGCGCAGGACGTCCTCACGGGAGTGCGCGGCGGAGAGCTGGACGCGGATGCGGGCCTTGCCCTGGGGCACGACGGGGTAGGAGAAGGCGATCACGTAGATGCCCTTCTCCAGCAGCGCCGCGGCCATGCGGCCGGCCAGCGCCGCGTCGCCGACCATGACCGGGCTGATCGGGTGCTCGCCGGGCAGGACGTCGAAGCCCGCGGCGGTCATCTCCTTGCGGAACAGCGCGGTGTTCTCCCGCAGCCGCGCCCGGCGGTCGCCGGACTCCGTCAGCAGGTCGAGGACGCGCAGCGAGGCGCCGACGATGGAGGGGGCCAGCGAGTTGGAGAACAGGTACGGGCGCGAGCGCTGGCGCAGCAGCTCGACGATCTCGGCGCGGGCGGCGACGTAGCCGCCGCTGGCGCCGCCGAGCGCCTTGCCGAGGGTGCCGGTGATGATGTCGACCCGCTCGGTCACGCCGAACAGCTCCGGGGTGCCGCGGCCCTCCTCGCCGACGAAGCCGACCGCGTGCGAGTCGTCGACCATCACCAGGGCGCCGTAGCGCTCGGCCAGGTCGCAGATCTCGTCCAGGGGGGCGATGTAGCCGTCCATGGAGAACACGCCGTCGGTGACGATCAGCTTGTGGCGGGCGCCGGAGGCCTCCTTGAGGCAGCGCTCCAGGTCGGCCATGTCGCGGTTGCGGTAGCGGAAGCGGGCCGCCTTCGACAGGCGGATGCCGTCGATGATGCTGGCGTGGTTGAGCTCGTCGGAGATCACCGCGTCCTCGGCGCCGAGCAGCGTCTCGAAGACGCCGCCGTTGGCGTCGAAGCAGGAGCTGTAGAGGATCGTGTCCTCGGTGCCCAGGAACTGCGAGATCCGCCGCTCGAGCTCCTTGTGCGGCGACTGGGTGCCGCAGATGAAGCGCACCGAGGCCATGCCGAAGCCCCACTCGTCCAGCGCCCGCTTGGCGGCGGCGATGACGTCGGGGTGGTCGGCGAGGTCCAGGTAGTTGTTGGAGCAGAAGTTGACGACCCGGCCGTCGCCGACGCTGATGGCGGCGGACTGGGGGCTGGTGATCACGCGCTCGGACTTGTACAGCCCGGCGTCGCGGATGCCCTGCAGCTCATTGCGCAGGTGCTCGCGCATGCTGTCGAACACGGGGACTCTCCTCGTCGTACGGTCGTGGGCGGCGTCAGGGGGCGGTCGGCCGGGTCCAGTCGATGACGACCTTCCCGCACTGGCCGGACCGGGCGGTGGCGAACGCCTCGGCGTGCTGCTCGAAGCCGAAGCGGTGCGTGATCACCGGGGAGATGTCGAGGCCGCTGCGCAGCAGGACGGACATCGCGTACCAGGTCTCGAACATCTCGCGGCCGTAGATGCCGCGCAGGGTCAGCATGCGGGTGACGACGGTGGCCATGTCGATGGTCACGTCGCCGGCGGGCAGGCCGAGGGCGGCGATGCGGCCGCCGGGCGACATGGTGGCGATCATGTCCTGCAGGGCGTCGGCGCGGCCGGACATCTCCATGCCGATGTCGAAGCCCTCGGTCATGTTCAGCTCCGGCATGACGTCGGCGATCCGGCGGCTGCTGACGTCGACGGCGAGGGTGGCGCCCATCTTCTCCGCCAGGGCCAGCCGGTAGGGGCTGACGTCGGTGATCACGGTGGAGCGGGCACCGGCGTGGTTGGCCACGGCCGCGGCCATCATGCCGATGGGGCCGGCGCCGGTGATCAGCACGTCCTCGTTGAGGACGGGGAAGGAGAGGGCGGTGTGCACCGCGTTGCCGAACGGGTCGAATATGGCGGCGACGTCGATGTCGATCTCGTGGCGGTGGACCCAGACGTTCGACTGGGGCAGCACCACGTACTCGGCGAAGGCGCCGTCGGTGTGCACGCCCAGGCCGACGGTGCGGATGCACAGGTGGCGGCGGCCGGCCATGCAGTTGCGGCAGGTGCCGCAGACCAGGTGGCCCTCGCCGCTGACGATGTCGCCCACCGCGACGCCGGTGACGCCGGGGCCGGTCTCGACGACCTCGCCGGCGAACTCGTGACCCAGCACGAGCGGGGCGCGGACCACGCGGGCCGCCCACTCGTCCCAGCTGTCGATGTGCAGGTCCGTACCGCAGATGCCCGTGCGCAGAACCTTGATCAGTACCTGGCCCGCGCCGGCCGTCGGCGTCGGTACCTCGGTCAGCTCAAGACCCGGTCCAGCGGTGGTCTTCACCAATGCCCTCATGAGGGATCACTGTGACGCCTCGGAACTGTGAAGTCCATCAACGTTTTGCGGTACTGCCTGTGAAGCTCCACTTCACGATCTGGGATAGTGGACAAATGATCGACCCCCGCCGGCTGAGGGTGCTGCGCGCCCTCGCCGACCACGGCACCGTCACCGCCGCCGCCCACGCCCTCTACCTCTCGCCCTCGGCGGTCTCCCAGCAGCTCACCGCCCTCGAGACGGAGACCGGGCACACCCTGCTGGAGCGCCGCGGCCGTACGGTCCGGCTCACCGCCGCCGGCAGCGTCCTGGCCCGGCACGCCACCGAGGTCGCCGCCCAGCTCGAGCGGGCCGAGGCCGATCTGGCCCGGTGCTCGACGGGCCTGGCCGGGGACGTGGCCATCGCGGCGTTCGCCACCTCCATCACCGAGGTCGTCGCCCCCGCCGTCGCCGCCCTGCGCGAGCGGGCGCCCCAGGTGCGCGTGCGGGTCAAGGACGCCGAGGGACACACCAGCGCCCGGCTGCTCATGGACGGCGAGGTCGACATCGCCGTGGCCGTGGAACACCGCGACTCCCTCGGCACCATGGACGGGCAACTGCTGCGCACCCCCCTCTACGCGGAGCCCTTCGACGCCGTCCTGCCGCCGGGCCACCGCCTCGCCGACGAGCCGGAGATCGGCCTCGCCGACCTGCGCGAGGAGCCGTGGATCACGCCGTGGCCCGGCAACCCCGTCCACGAGGCCGTCGTGCGCGCCTGCGAGGAGGCGCACTTCCAGCCGCGCGTGGAGTGCCTGTCGGACGACTTCTCCGCCGTGTGCGCCCTGGTGGCCGTCGGTGCGGGCGTCGCCCTGGTGCCCCGCTCCGCGCTGCACGGCATCCGCCCGGCGCTCACCCCGGCCGTCCGTCCGGTGCGCGGCCCCGGCCCCACCCGCCGCGTCTTCACCGCCGTGCGCCGGGGCAGCGAGGGCCACCCCCTCCTGCGGCTGGCGCTCGAGGGCTTGCGCGCCCAGGCCGCCCGGCTCACGACCTGAGGGGCCCGCGGCGTCAGGAGCCGGCCGGTTTTCCGGCAGGGCCGGAATGCGCGGCGCTTCCGCTCGCCCGCCCGGCGCACGGGCGGCAGCATGGTGCCGGTTCCGCCCGGAACACCCCGACCGACGACTCCTGGAGCGCCGCATGATCTTCATCGCCGTCAAGTTCACCATCCGCCCCGAGCGCAGCGCCCGGTGGCTGGAGGACGTCGCGGAGTTCACCCGGGCCACCCGCGAGGAGCCGGGCAACGTCTTCTACGAGTGGTCCAAGAGCGTGGACGACGAGCACCAGTACGTGCTGCTCGAGGCCTTCGAGTCCGCGGAGGCCGGCGCGGTGCACGTGAACTCCGAGCACTTCAAGACCGCCATCGCCTGGATGCCCGACGCCGTCGCCGAGACCCCGCAGATCATCAACGTCGAGGTGCCGGGCACCGGCTGGTCGGCGATGGCGGAGGTCCAGCCGCGCCGGTGACCGGCCGCCCGCGCCCGGCGCCGGGGGTCCCGACACCCACGGGTGAACGGTCCGCCTGTTCGGCCCGCGCGGGATGCCGGTCGCGGCCACGACCGGTAGATGTCGTTCATGAACATCGGACAGGCGGTGCCCCGGGTGGGCCCGGCGCCCCGGCGCACCGCCATCACGGCGGCCCTGCTCGTGGCCGCGTGCGCCGTCCTCGTCCTCCCGGCGACGGGTCACGCCCGCGCGGAGGCGGGATGCCGGGTGGAGACGGGCCCGTACCAGTGGGAGCTCGAGGCGTATCTGGGCCGGCCGCGGAACGGGCGGCAGTCGGCGGCGGACTGCGCCGCCATCGCCGCGTTCCAGCGCGCGGAGGACGTCCGGCCGGCCGACGGGTACGCGGGCCTGGCCACGTACCGCACGATGCTGGTGGCGCAGGCACGGGCGAACCCCAACGCGGCCGGCAGGTGCCCGGTGGACACCGGCCGGACGGCCTGCGTGGACCTCGACCGGCAGCTGATGTGGGTGCAGGAGGGACGCCGGGTCGCCTTCGGGCCCGTGGCCGTGCGCACCGGGCGGGCGGGGCAGACCACGCGCACGGGGCGGTACACGGTGTACGTGAGGAGCAAGGACCACGTCTCCACCCTCTACGCCAACTCCCCCATGCCGTACGCGCAGTTCTTCTCGGGCGGCCAGGCCTTCCACGGCCGGCTGGGCACCCTCTTCGACGGCGGCGGCTCGGCGGGCTGTGTGAACCTCGCCGTCCCCGACGCCCAGCGGCTGTGGGACGTGCTGCGGCTCGGCGACCCGGTGCAGGTGTGGGGCCGCAAACCCGGGACGTGACGTCGGCGGGCGCCGATCGGCTGTCCGGGGCAAGGCCCCGGCGCGTCGGAATATCGGACGAGATGCCCAACGCCATAGTCGGGATCGGTTCGGCGGAAACGTCGACATAGCGATGCGACCAGGCGAGGCACCGTGAACGCAAGCACGTCCGGCCACCCCGGCGCCGCCCCCGCCCGCCACAGCCGCCGAGGGCGGCGGTGAGCGTCGCCTCGGCCGTCGCCCTGGCCGGCGGCCCGGCCGTGCCGGCCGCGGCGGCGCACCTGCCCGGAGGTCTGGGGCCGTGCCGGCCCGGCAGCTGCCCCACCGCCTACCCCGCCGTCGGCGACGGGCCGTTCGCCGGCCGCGACAACAACGTCAACGTCTTCGTCGGCGGCGACTACCGGGTGCGCGGAGCGGCCGCCGGGGCCGAAGGACGCGTGGTCGCCCTCGGCCGCTTCGACGTGCACAAGTCCTCCGGCGGCCCCGGCTACGGCGTGGGCGTGCTGGCCACCGGCTCCCGCGTCCCCCCGGCCGACGGCACGGACTTCCTGACCGCCGGCGGCCCGGTCGCCGTCGCCCCCGGCCAGCACCTGGACGCCGAACGAGGCGTCGTACGGCACGCGGGCCCCGTCAGCGGAACCATCCTCCGGCGCGCCGTGAAGGACGCGGCCGCGGCCGGCCCGTACGCCGCCCTGCGTGACGAGCTGGCGGCCGCCAGCCGCTGCTACGCCCGGGGCCCCGACGGCCGGGGACGCCCGGCCACCGGCACCGCCCGCAACACCGGTTCGGAGACCGTCTTCACCGGCGACGGCACCTCCGCGCTGCAGGTCTTCGACGTCGACTTCGACCTCGTCGGCCCCGGCGGGGGGCCGCAGGGCATCCGCTTCGCCGGCATCCCCACGGCCGCCACCGTCCTGGTCAACCTCAACGGACCCGCCCGGGTCGTCAACACCCACAGCGGCGGCCTGACCGACGACGCCCCGCTCAACCGGCTGCGCGAGCGCCTGCTGTGGAACCTGCCCGACGCCCGGCGCGCCGACTTCCACGGCACGGGACAGTTCCAGGGCAGCGTGCTGGCCGGCGAGCGCTCCGGCGAGTCGACGGTCACCGTGCCGGGCGTCAACGGACGGTTCTTCACCGCCGGCTCGCTGACCCACACCTCCGCCCCGACCGGCGGAGGCGGGCAGGCGTTCCACGCCTACCCCTTCACCGGCGAGCTGCCCGAGTGCGCGAGCGGCCGCCTGGCGAGCCGGTCAGGGGCGAACAGCCCTGCGGACAGGTGAGCGTGACGCTGTGTCAGTCGACCCGTACCTCCTCCAGGCCCAGGTACATCACCGACGGCCGGGCGGGGTGGAAGGCGATGGAGGAGATGCCGTCGTGGGCGTTGTGGGTTTTGGTGACCTTCCCGGTGGCCGCGTCGAGGCGGTAGAGGTCGGTGCCGTAGCCGGAGAAGTACGTGCCGTACTCGAAGTAGAGGACGTTCGCGTCGGCCGGGCTCGGGGCCAGCAGCGTGCTGTTGGTGAGCTGGGTGTCCGCGGTGTCGTCGACGACCCGGGTGAACGTACGGCCGCCGTCCGCCGAGCGGTACAGGTGCCGGCCCTCGCCGGCCCGGCCCGGCCCGTTCTCGCCCAGGTCGAGGCCCAGGCCGTAGACCACCGAGGAGTCGGCGGGGGAGACGGCGACGTCGAAGAGGTTCGCCGAGCCGCCGGCGGCCAGGCCGGTGGACGGCTTCCAGGTGTTCCCGCCGTCGGTGGTCACCTCGCCGCCGCGCACCATGGCGCCCGCGACGGCGTGGTCGAGGTCGGCGCGGTCGAAGGTCACGGAGTACACGCTCGCCCCGCCGCCGAACGCCGCCGTGCCGACGGGACGCCAGTGGGCGCCCGCGTCGGCGGAGTGGTAGAGCCGGCCGTCGCGCCCGGCGACGCGCAGATGGTCCGGGCGGGCCCGGTCGGTGCCCACGCCGACGATGTCCGCGGTGGGCGACGGCAGGCGGGTGACGGTCCGGCCGTCGACGCGGGCCAGGTAGCCGCCGCCCATCTCCCAGGCGAAGGCCCGGCCCCCCTTGGCGGCCGCCAGGCGGGTGGACCCGCTGCCGAGCGCGGCCACCCGGTTCCAGGTGCAGCCGGCGTCGGTGGAGCGCTGGAGTTCGCCGTCGCGGGTGGCCAGCAGGGTGCCGGGGGTGTCCAGCGCGACCAGGCCATGGGTGTAGCTGGTCCGCTTCAGCGTTCCGGTGGTGGGCGCGAGGCTCGCGCCGTCGTCGGTGGTGAAGGTGACCCCGCCGTCGCCCACCACGCGGCCGCAGGACGGGACGGGCCACGCGGCGGTGTCCGCGCCGGCAGCCGGGGCGGCGGTCGGGGCGGCGAGGACGAGGGCGGCGGCTGCCGTGGTGACGGCGGCACCGAGGCGCTTCATGAGCTCTCCCTTGTGAGGCATGAGACGTGAGGCGGGGGGTGATGTCGGGTTCGACGATCACGTTCTATCCCGTCGATCCTCCGTCACAGAACGCGATGAAGCGTCAAAGTTCCTGGCGTGAAAGGCCCTTGCGAAAAAATCCGGGCTCCTGCGTGCGATGACGGACCTCGCTGCGCGATCTCCCCAGTCGCATATGAGTACGAGTACTCACGCCCGTCGCACCGCGCGGCACCGAAGCTGAACCCATGTCCAAGCACAGCGAGACCGGGGTCCGGCCCGGCGGCGGAGTCGGCATCACCGCCACCGGGTCGTACCTGCCCGAACACGTCCTGACCTCCGACCGACTGCAGGAGGAGGTCGCCCGCGCCGGCGGCCTCGCCCTGCCCCCGGGACTCTTCGAGCGGGCGACCGGCATCGCCACCCGGCGCGTCGCGGCGGACGACGAGTACGCCTCCACCCTCGCCATCGGCGCCGCCCGCAGTGCGCTCGCGTCGACCGGGCTGGACGCCCTCGACATCGACCTGCTGGTCTACGCCTCCGCCACCCGCGACGTGGCGGAGCCCGCCACCGCGCACATCGTCCAGGACGGGCTCGGCTCGAGGGCCCACGCCCTGGACGTCTCCAACGCCTGCAACAGCTTCGTCAACGGCATCGACACCGCCCGCGCCCTGATCCTCGCCGGCCGCGCCCGGCGGGCCCTCGTCGTCACCGGCGAGACGCCCAGCCGCGCGATACGCCGCGCCCCCGCAGGCCCCGCCCAGTTCCGCGACGGCTTCGCCGGCTACACCTTCGGCGACGCCGGCGCCGCCGTCGTGCTCGAGCCGGTCGCACGCGGCGGCATCCTGGACACCGGCACCGAGACCCACTCCGAACACTGGGCGGTCGGCGGCATCTTCGGCGGCGGCTCGCGCCACCCCCGCTCCGAGGAGCACACCTACTTCCACGGCGACGGCCGCACCCTGCGCGAGGTCTTCGAGAAGAGCGGCACCGCCGTCCTCGACCGCATGCGCCACCGCACCGGCCTGGACTGGGACGACTTCGCCCGGATCCTCGTCCACCAGGTGACCGTGCCCTATCTCGAACGCTTCGTCGAGCTCACCGGCGTCCCCGCGGACAAGCTCGTCCTGACCGTCCCCGAGCTGGGCAACATCGCCAGCGCCACGCTCGGCGTGCAACTGGACCGGATCCACCACGAACTCCTCCCCGGCGACCGCGTCCTGTTCGTCGGGCTCGGCGGCGGCACCAGCGTCATGACGCTCGTATGGGAGAAGTCATGACCGCTCCCGATCCCGCCCCCGCCCCCGCCGGACTGTGGGTCGTGGTCCCCGCCCACCAGGAGGAGGCCCGCATCGACGGCACGCTGCGCGCCCTCGCCGCCCAGCACGACCGCGACTTCACGCTCGTCGTCGTCGACAACGCCTCCACCGACGCCACCGCCCGCATCGCCCGCGCCTTCGCCGCCCGCGCCCCCTTCCCCGTCCACGTCATCGAGGAGAAGGAGAAGGGCGTCGGCTGCGCCGTCGACACCGCCTTCCGCTACGCCATCGAACGCGGCGCCGTCCACCTCGCCCGCACCGACGCCGACTGCCTGCCCCGCCCCGGCTGGACCGCCGCCGCGCGCGCCGCCCCCTCACCGCCGCCGGCCCCGGCGGGGCGCTGGTCTGCGGGCGCGTCGACGCCCGCCGCGACGAGCACGGGCCGCTGGGCCGCGCCGCGTTCCGCACCATGGTCCGGGCCGCCGCCCTCTTCGGCCGGCTCCGCCCCGCCCACGCCCGCCGCCACGGCTACCTCGCCCCCTACCGGATGCACGCGGGCAACAACATGGCCGTCACCTCCGGCCTGTACCTGCGCGTCGGCGGTATGCCCCGCCGCCCCTCGCCCACCGACCGGACCTTCCTCAACCGGGTGCGCCGCCACACCACCGCCATCACCCACTGCGGCGCCATGGTCGTCGAGAACTCCACCCGCCGCCTGAAGGCCTACGGCCTCCTCGGCACCGCCCGCTGGTACCTCGACAAGGGCTGCGGCCCCTGGGGAGGACCCCGCTGATGCTCGACCACCTGGACTCCACCCTGCGCCGCGACCCCACCGCCCCGCGGTGCTGACCACCACCCGCAGCGGCGCGGTGCGCGTACGCGCCACCCGGGGCGACCTCGCCGACCTCGCCGACGGCTGCGCCGCCGCCCTGCGCGCCCGCGGCCTGCGGCCGGGCGACACGCTCGGCGTCGCCGTACGGCCCGGCCCGCGCGCCCTCGCCGTCCTCCTCGCCGCCGACCGGCTGGGGCTGCGCGCCGCCGTCCTGGACCCCGGCGCCGGACCCGACGTGCTCCGCGCCCGCCTCGCCCTGGCCCGCCCCTCCCTCGTGCTCGCCGACGCCACCGCCCAGGCCGTCGCCGGCTGGGCCCGCCCGCTGGCCCGCCGCGCCCGCCTCGCCCTGCCCCACCTCGCCGAACTGGGCCCGGTGGCCACCCTCGGCCCCCGGCTGCCCGGCTGCGCCCCCGCCCTGGACCTGGGCGCACCGCGCACCGCCCTGCCCGCCCGGCCCACGGGCGACGCCGACGCCGCCGTCGTCTTCACCTCCGGCACCACCTCCCGGCCGCGCGCCGTGGTCCACACCCGCTCCTCCTTCGCGGCCGGCATGGCGGCCGTCGGCGCCCTCGTCGACCCCCGCCCCCACCGGCCCGTCCTGGGCGGCACCTTCTTCGTCCTCGTACCGTCCCTCGCCCAGGGCGCCCCGGTCGCCCTGCCCGCCCGCTCGCCCCGGGTGCTGGCCCGCCAGCTGGCGAGGCTGCGTCCCCAGGCCACCTACCTGACCCCGCCCCAGCTGCGCGCCGCCCTCGCGGCGGACGCCCGCTTCACCGGCGGCGTATGGACCGGCTCCGCGCCGGCCGGGGCCGAGCTGCTCACCCGCGTCAAGCGGGCGGGCGCCGCGCGGGCGTGGGGCGTGTACGCCCTGACCGAGCTGTTCCCCGCGGCCGCCGTGGAACAGGAGGAGAAGGCCGCCTTCGCGGGCGACGGCGACCTCGTCGGCGCCCCGCTGCCCGGCGTCCGGGCACGGACCGACGACACCGGCGAACTGCTCCTCGCCGGACCCGCCGCCCGGCACCGCTACCTCGGCGAGGACCCCGACCCCTGGGTGCGCACCGGCGACCGCGGCCGCCTCGAGGACGGCCGCGTCGTGCTCGCCGGCCGGTGCAAGGACATGGTGCTGCGCGGCGCCGAGAACATCTACCCCGGCCTGTACGAGCCCGCCCTGCACGTGCCCGGCGTCGAACTCGCCGTGCTCGTCGGCGTCCCCGCCGAGGACGGCGACGAGCGGCTGGTCGCCCTCGTCCAGCCGCGCCCCGGCACGGACCCCCGCACCCTGCGCGCCGCACTCGCCGCCCCCTGGCCCGCATGGGCACCGCCCGCCCCGACGCGGTGCTCCTGGCGGACATCCCCTGTCGGGCCGCTCCCGCAAACCGGACCGCGAGGCCGCCGCCCGTTGGGCGGCGTCCCGGCTGACGCCGCGACGGACGGGCGGGACCGGCGGCGGCCGGAGGGGAGGGGTGTGATGACGACGGACACCCGCTGTTCGCCGCCGGGTTCGGGCTGCCCCGTCGCGGCCGGCGCCGCGGCCGGCGCCGTGTCGGAGCGGCGGTGGACGGGGGCCGCCGCCGACCCCTCGGCCACCGCCGCCGCCCGGCGCCGCGACCGCCGGGTCTATCTGGCCGCGCACCCCGTCCTCTTCGCGCTGCTCGCGGCCTCCCGCCGTGGGCCCGTCGTCCGTGTCGGCCGGAGCGTGCTCGTCCACGATGCCGGCGCGTTCCGCGAGGCGCTGACGCGGGTGCCGCTGGACCGGGAGGCCGCCGGTACGACCGGCCGGGCGGCCCGGTCGGCCCTCGGCCGCGCCGACGCGCCCGCCGGCGGGGTGCTCTTCGACCAGCAGGGCGCGGGGCACCGGGCCGCGCGGCGGGCGCTCGCCGACGACCTGTCATCGGCGGGAGTGGAGCGCCTGCGGCCGGTGTGGACCGCCGTCCTCGCCAGGCGCCTCGCGCCCCTGGCGGCGGGCCGCCCGGTCGACCTCGTGCCGGTGGCCCGGGAGGTGGCCGGTGCCACCGCCGCCGCCCTGCTGGGCACGGACGCCGCCCCCCTGGCGCTCGCCGAGGCCGCCGGGGACGCGGCGTACGCGGCCGTACGGGACCACCTGCCCGGCCCGCCGTGGTTCCGGCGGCGTGCCACCGACGAGCCCGTGGCCCGGCTGCGGGCCCTGCTCGGCGACGGCGGCCCGGCCGGGGACGACGCGGCGCGGGCGATGCTCGCGGTGGCGGCGGTCACCACCGTCGTCGCGGCTCTGCCGCGCGCCGCGGCCTGGTGCGCCGACGCCGCCTGGTGGGACCGGGCCGCGGCCGAGGGCGGGCGGACCGTGCTGGTGGACGAGCTGCTGCGGGTCACCGCACCCTCCCCGCTGCTGCCGCGCGTCGCCGCCGGAAGCGGCGTGGTGGGCGGGCGCCCGGTGCGGGCCGGGGACCGGCTGCTGCTCGTCGCCCGCCACGCCGTGGGCGCCCACCGCGACGATCCCGACCCCTGGCGGCCGGCCGAACCGGCCGTCTCCCAGCTCGTCTTCGGCGCCGGGCCGCACGCCTGCCCCGGCGCCCGGCCGGCCCGCGCCCAGCTCCACGACGCGCTCGGCGCGCTGGCCCCGTACCGGCCCGTCGTGGTGCGCGCCCGCGCCGACCGGCGTGCCGCGCTGCCCGGCTGGCGTTCGCTCGTCGTCCGCGCGGGGGAGGGGTCATGACCGCGCCGCGCATCGCCGTGACGGGCGCGAGCGGATTCTGCGGCGGGCATATCGCCACCGCCGCCGCGGAGTTCGCCGACGTGGTCTGCGTGGGGCGCCGCCCGGGGCCCGTCGGGCGGCACGTTCCGTGGGACGCCGCGCGCGAGGCGCCCCACCTCGCGGGGGCCGACGTGGTGATCCACTGCGCGGCCGCCGTCGGCGACCCCGCCCCGGGCTCCCGCGCCGAGGCGCTCATGCGCGCGGTCAACGTCGACGGCACCGCCCGCCTGATGGAGGCCGCCGGGGGCCGCCCGGTCGTCTGGGTGAGCAGCGCCAGCATCTACGACCCGCGCCGGGACCGGTCCCTCGTCCGCGAGGACCACCCGGTCTCCGGTCACCTCAACGCCTACGGGCGTACGAAGGCCGAGGGCGAGCGCCTGGCGCTGGACGCCGGCGCGATGGTGCTCCGGCCCCGGGCCGTCTACGGCCCGGGCGATCCGCACCTGCTGCCCCGCCTGCGGGCCCGGGTGCGGGCCGGCCGTCTGCTGCTGCCCGGACCGGACGTACGGCTGAGCCTGACGGCGGTCGAGAACCTCGCCGACGCGGCTCTCGTCGCCGCCGGCTGGCCGCCGGGCGCCTACAACATCGCCGACGGCGAGGCGTACGCGCGCGACGCGACCCTGCGCGGCGTGCTGCGCGCCCACGGCGACAAGGTGACGATCCGTCACCTCCCGTACGGTGTCGCCCGCTTCGCGGCCCGCGCCGCCGAGGCGGCGGCGCGCCTGCGGCCGGGGGCCGAGGTCGCGCTGTCGCGCTACGCGGTCGACCAGCTCGCCCACCGGGTGGTCCTCGACATCACCAAGGCGCGCGGGTGCGGCTGGGCGCCGAGGCGGACGCTCGAGGACTTCCTGGCGGCCGTGCGCGCGGAGGCGCGGGGGCGCGGGTGAGGCCGGTCGGCCCACCCGGCGCCCCTCGACGTCCCGCGTCGCTCAGTCGTCGGCCTCGATCAGCCGTACGGCGTTGAGCGCTGCGGACAGGGCCCGGTCGTCGCCGTCCTTCGACGCGGCGGCCACGTCGAGCGCGGTGTCCGCGAACTTGATGACGTGTTCGTCGCCGTGCGCCACGGCCCGCTCGAAGACCTCCTCGGGGGTGAGGGAGGAGACGACGGGCGGGGGCAGGAGTTCGTCGGCCGCGTAGATGGAGGTGATCGCGGCGGTCGCCGCCCAGGCGACGGTGAGCGAGAGGCCCCACAGCTCCCGGGGGAGGGCGGGCAGGGTGCGCAGCACCGCGTTCGGGGCGGTGGCGGCGTGCACGAGCATGACGGGCCCGCCGTGACCGTGGGTGGCGTAGCTCAAGGTGGCGGCGCGGACCAGGTCGGCGAGCCGGTCCCGGACGGCGTCCGGGTTCTCGGGAACGTACAGCGACTCGGCGGCCCCGAGCCAGCCGGGGGTGGTGGGCAGCTGGTCGTAGCCGCGCTGGGGCAGCAGGTTCCGCTCGGCGACGCGGGGGAGGGCGGCGATCGCGTCGGCGGGGGTGTGGCGCGGCCGGAGGGGGTGACGGTGACGGGCAGGAGGGTGTGGCGGGCGGCCCAGTAGCCCAGGGCGCAGGCCAGTTCGGACAGGCGGGTCGCGTCCTCGCCGTCCCGCAGGAGCGCGCGCACGGCGTGGCCGACGCGGATGACGGGGTGGGTCGCGGCGCCGGCGATGCCGGGCAGCAGGCGGGGCCACCATTCGGTGAGGACCTCGCGCCAGGGCCGTTCGGCGATGCGCCGGGAGAAGTAGCCGGTCCAGTCGGTGACGCGGGCCGTGTCGCCGAGCGCCTCCCGCCAGTCGTCGTCGCCGATGGGGGTGCGGGCGGGGGGTAAGTCCTCGAGCCTGGTCTCGTAGGCGTCGAGCCAGCGGTGGACGGTGGGGGCGTGGCCGTTGCGGACGAGCGCCTCCACTGCCATGGGGCCGTGGTTGCTGAGGTAGCCCTGGAACTCGGGGCCCGACCGGTGGAGACGCTGCAGGGCTTCGTCGAGGGTGCCGTTCGTCGTGTCCATGGCCCGAGGCTAGGCTTCCGGCCGCCGCCCGCGTAACGGTCCTGGGCCCTACACCGCTGGTCGTACGGTCCGCGGCCCGGGTCGAAGGACGTAGGACCAGCCGTGCGTTCGCCCGCGCGGCGGGCGGGGCGTCCCCGGGCGGACGCCCGGCGCGGCCGGTGTGATCAACCTACGGATCGGCCCGTCGTGTCCCCGGTGGCAGGTGCGCGCCATCACCTACCGTTCCCGGCGTGAGAATTTCCGTGCTGGTCATGGACCGTGTCTTCGACTCCGGGCTCTGCGCCGTGCTCGACGTCCTGCGGACGGCCAACGAACTGCGCGGGGAACTGCCGCAGCCCCCGCCGCCGTGGCGGGTGAGCTGCGTCGGCGAGGGCGGCCCGGTCCGTACGGCCGCGGGCCATCTGGTGGAGGCGGTCGCACCCGGGGCGGCGGGCGGCCCCGACGCGGTGGTGGTGCCCGGCGTCGGACACACACGGGCCGAGCCGCTCGCCGCCTGGGTCGACTCCGCCGAGCGGCGGCCCGCGCTGGACGCCGTGCGGCAGGCCCACGCCGACGGCGTGCCGCTGGCGGCCGCGTGCACCGGGACGTACCTGCTCGCCGAGAGCGGGGTCCTCGAGGGGCTGCCGGCCACCACCAGCTGGTGGCTGGGGCCGCACTTCCGCCGGCGCTACCCCGGCGTGATCCTCGACGAGACCCGCCTGCTCACGCACGCGCCCGGCATCACCACCGCCGGGGCCGCCATGGCCCACCTGGACCTGGCGCTCGGCCTGGTCCGCGAGGCCAGCCCCGTCCTCGCCGACCTCACCGCCCGCTACCTCCTGATCGACAGCCGGACCGGCCAGGCCGCCTACGCCGTGCCCGGCCACCTGGCGCGCACCGACCCGACCGTCGGCGCGTTCGAGCGCTGGGTGCGCGAGCACCTCGAACAGCCGCTGCGGATCGCCGAGGCGGCCCGCGCGCTGGGCACCGGCGAACGCACCCTGCAGCGCGCGGTGGACCGCGTGCTGGGTGTCTCGCCCCTGCGCTTCGCCCAGCGCGTCCGCCTGGAGCAGGCCGTGCACCTGCTGCGGACCACCACCCTGCCGACGGACGCCGTCGCCCGCCGGGTCGGCTACGAGAACGCCACCACGCTCACCACGCTGCTCCGGGAGCGCCTGGACACCACCCCCGGCCGGGTGCGCCGGCGGCCGCTGTGAGCCCGGCCCTCACCCCTGCGGGTGTAATCCGCCGTCATCGGGACAAGCACCACCACAGCGGGAATACCCACCTTGTACGGGGCTGTCCGCTGTGCGGCCCATGACCGGTTCCGGCGGGACATGGCCGGCACGAGACGGGGAGCGACCCATGACCGAGGAAGCCTGTCCGGCCCGGCAGCGGACCGGTGAGGTGGTCCACGACTGGCCCGTGGACCACCTGCCCGGCCTGGAGTTCGACCCGCTCCTGCACCGCCTGCTGCGCGAGGAGCCCGTCGCCCGCATCAGGATGCGCTTCGGCGAAGGGGACGCCTGGCTGGTCACGCGGTACGAGGACGTCAAGACCGTCGCCGCCGACCCCCGGATGAGCCGCGCCCTCACCGTGGACCGGCCGGTCACCAGCATGACCCCGCACGTGGTGGCGCCCGCCGGCGGCATCGGCCGCACCGACCCGCCGGACCACACCCGGCTGCGCCGCCTGGTCGCCCAGACCTTCGGCCGCAAGCGGGTGGAGGCCCTGCGCCCCCGGGCCCAGGAGCTCGCCGAGCGCATGACCGGCCGGATGCTGGACCAGGGCCCGCCGGCCGACCTGGCGGAGCACCTCACCGGGCCGCTGCCCGCCCAGCTGATCGGGGATCTGCTCGGGGTGCCGTCCCACGACATCGACCGGCTCCAGGCCTGGCGGGGCGTCATCCTCTCCAGCAGTCACTCGCAGCAGCGCGGCGACGCGGTCAAGCGCGAGATCGCCGACTACTTCCGGGGGATGGCCCGGCACCGCACCGAGCACCCCGGCGACGACCTCTTCAGCGCCCTGGTGGCCGAACAGGCCGAGGGCGGCCTCAGCATGCCGGAGCTGATCTCGCTCGCCGTGATGCTGGTGCTCAACGGCATGGACGCCGTGCGCAACCAGGTCTCCAACATGGTCTACGCCCTGCTGACCCACCCCGAACAGCTCGAGAAGCTGCGGGCGGAGCCCGCGCTGCTGCCGCAGGCCGTCGAGGAACTGCTGCGCTTCATCCCGCACCGCAACGGCGTCGGCCTGCCGCGCATCGCCACCGGCGACCTGGAGATCGGCGAGAGCGTCATCCGCGACGGCGAAGTGGTCTACGTGTCCTACCTCGCGGCCAACCGGGACTCCACCGTCTTCACCGAGCCCGACCGGCTCGACCTCTCCCGCGACGAGGCCCCCAACCTGTCGTTCGGTCACGGCGCCCACTACTGCGTCGGCGCGATGCTGACGCGCATGGAGGCCGAGGTCATGCTCTCCACGCTGCTGGAGCGCTTCCCGCGCCTTCGCCTGACCGCCTCTCCCGATCAGATGAGATGGCGTCAGGGGTCGATCAACCGCGGTCCCGAGGAGCTGTGGGTGAGCTGGTGACGTACCCGGCGTAGCGGGAGTTGCCCGGAAGCGGATCTTCCCCCTATGGTCCGTGCGGTTTGCTTTTTGATCTTACTTTCGGGGGACTTGTGTCTGCTCAGCCGTCAGCGCCGGAACGGCGCTTCGGTGCGACCACCGCACTCAGCTGGATCGTGTCGATCGTCTTCAACGTCGTACTGCCGATCATCACGTACAACCAGCTGACCGACCACGGCTGGGGCGACTTCTCCGCCCTCGCCGTCTCCAGCCTGTGGCCGGTGGCCGACACCGTCGTGTACCTGCTCTGGCACCGCAGGCTCGACGAGTTCGCCATCATCACGATGATCTTCATGGCGCTGACGCTCGTCGTCACCGCCATCGGCCCGCACTCCACCCGGCTCCTGCTGGTCAAGGATTCCGCCATCACCGGCCTGTTCGGCGTGGTCTGCCTAGTCAGCCTGGCCACTCCGCGGCCGCTGATGTTCTTCATGGGCCGCAAGTTCGGCACCGACGGCACCAAGGAGGGCGTCGCCCACTGGAACGGGATGTTCGCTCGGTTCCCGGGCTTCCGGAAGACACTGAAGACGATCACGCTCGTGTGGGGTGTGGGCTACGTCGTCGAGGCGGCGGCGCGCATCGCCCTGTCCTACGCCCTGTCGACGGACGCCATGGTCGGCGTGAACTCCGTCCTGTCGTACGGCATGCCCGTCGTCCTGATCACCTGGACCATCACCTACTCCAAGCGCGCCCGCGCCAAGGGGGAGGCCGCGACGGCCGCCGCTGCCGCCGCCGAAGCGGAATCGGCGCCCGCGGCGGCGTGACCCCGCCGCGCCCGGGAGACCGGCGCCCCGGAGGACGGCATCAGCCGCCCGCCGGGGCGCCGGCGTTTTCTCATCCGGTTCTCATCTGGCTCTGTCGCTCCAGGCCAGCTGAATCGACTCCAGGATGCGCGCGTTGCACAACGTGGGGTCGTCGGTGAACCCGCTCAGCGCGGCCACGCGGTCGCGGATCTCCGTGGGCTTGACCCCGAGCGGCTTGGTACCGGGGTGCCGTGCGGCGAGATCCGCCGCAATCTGTTCGATGTCAGTCCATCGCATGGCCATGAGTGTGTCCGAACGGGCGTGCCAGGTCCAGGGTGCCGTCAGCCCTGCGACCCATGGCCGAAGCGGCCGAACGGCCGGTGTGTAATGGGGACATGCCCGTACGACTCCCGCCCGCCCCGGACGGCCCGGCCGCTGCGCGCCCCGCCGGTACCACCACTCTCGTCGTCGGCGCCGGCATGGCCGGGCTCTTCGCCGCCCGGGAACTGCACCGGGCCGGACACTCCGTCACCGTGCTGGAAGCACGGGAGCGCACCGGCGGCCGGCTGTGGAGCGAGGACTGGGAGGGCGTGCGCATCGACCTGGGCGCGTCCTGGATCCACGGCGTCGACGGCAACCCGGTCACGGAACTCGCCGAGGAGGCCGGCGCCCCCACCGTCGTCTACGACGTCGGCACCCTCGACTTCGACTACGACACCCCCCGGGGCGTCACCGCCTACGCCGCCGACGGGCGCCGCCTCACCCGCACGGAGGCGCTCGAGCGGGAAGCCGACGAGGAGGCCGCGGCGTACGAACTGGCCGCCCGCGCCGAACGCGCGGACCACCGCGCCTCCGCCGCCGACGCCCTGCGCGGCGTGCTGAAGGGCGGCGTGCTGAAGGGCGGCGGCCTCGCCCCCGAGCGCGCCGCGCGGGTGATCGAGGCGCGCGGCCGCATGGTGGAGGACGACTGGGGCGCCGGCCTCGAGGAACTCTCGCTCGCGTTCATGTTCGAGGGCCAGGACTTCACGGGCCACGAGGTCGTCTTCCCCCAGGGCTACGACCGCCTGGCCGCCCACCTCGCCCAGGGACTGGACGTGCGCCTCGGCCACCACGTCACCCACGTGGACCACAGCGGCCCCGGGGTGCGCGTCCACACCGCCGGCCACGGAACGTTCACCGCCGACCGCGTCCTGCTCACCCTGCCCCTCGGCGTGCTCAAGGCCGGCACCGTCACCTTCGCCCCCGCCCTCCCCGCCCCCAAGCGCCACGCCATCGAACGCCTCGGCATGGGCGTCTACGACAAGCTCTACCTGCGCTTCCCCGAAGCCTTCTGGGACGACACCGACCTGATCCGCCAGGAGGGCACCCGCCACGGCGCGTTCGCCAACTGGTTCGACCTCCGGCGCGTCCTCGGCGTCCCCGTCCTGGCCACCCTGGCCGGCGGACCGGTCGCCCGCCGCCTGGAGACCCTCGACGACGCGGCCCTCGTCCGCGAGGCGCTGGCGTCCCTGCGCGGCATCTACGGCGACGCGGTGACCGAGCCCGTCGCCCACCGCCGCACCCGCTGGGCCGCCGACCCCCACGCCCGAGGCTCCTACTCCTTCCCCGCCGTCGGCACGCTCCCCGGCGACCGCCCCGCCCTGGCCGCCCCCGTCGGCGACCGCCTCCACTTCGCGGGCGAGGCCACCACCGGCGACTTCCCCGGCACCGTCCACGGCGCCCTGATCTCCGGCCGCGAGGAGGCCCGCCGCATCCTGCGCGCCACTGCGTACGGGACGACGCGTGGGGCGAAGATCACAGGTCAGGGCGGGTAACGGGCGGCGGCGCGCTGAGTACGGTGAGCGGGTGCCGACACAGCAGAACCTGTTCTCCAGCCTCGCCGCCCTCAGGCGCCGAGCCGTCTCCCGGGCCGTTCACCGCGGCGCGCGCTGGGTACGCGAGGCCGGCGCCGTCAGCGCCGAGCGCCCCGGCCCGTACCGCTTCCGCGCCCTCGGCACCGGTACCCGGCTCGCCTTCCCGCAGGGCACCGTCTTCGGCGAGGCGTGGATCGAGCTGGGCGAGCACTGCATCATCGGCCAGGGCGTCACCCTCACCGCCGGCATGATGCCCGACCTCGACCTCGGGCAGGACACCGTCGTACGCCTGGGCAACGGCGTCGTCCTCGGCCGCGGCAGCCACGTCGTCGCCGAGGCGCCGCTGACCATCGGCGACGACTGCTTCTTCGGCCCCGGCGTGTACGTGACCACCACCAACCACAGCTACGACGACCCCGACGTGCCCATCGGCAAGCAGTGGCCCCGCAGCGCGCCCGTGGAGATCGGCCCCGGCAGCTGGATCGGCACGGGGGCGGTCATCCTGCCCGGCGCCCGGCTGGGCCGCAACGTCGTCGTCGCGGCCGGCGCGGTCGTACGCGGTGAGGTCCCCGACCACGCGGTGGTCGCCGGCGCCCCCGCCAGGATCGTCCGCACCTGGAACCGCGACACCGGCTGGCAGCCGCCCCTGCGCACCCCCGCCCCGGCCCCCTCCCGGAGGGCCTGACCGCCGAGCAGCTCAAGGGCCTCGCCCACCTCGAAGCGGCGACCCTCGACCACGACTGACGGCCGAGGGCCTGCTTGGCGGTCCTCAGGGAGGTCTCAGGGGGTTCTCAGGGGGCGATGGGCAGCTGACGCTTGTGGTCGGTGAGGCGGTAGCGGTTGACGATCGTCTCGAAGGCCCGCTCGTCCACCGGCTTGCCCTCGAGGAAGTCGTCGATGTCGTCGTAGGTGACCCCGAGCGCGTCCTCGTCGGCCTTGCCCGGGTCGAGGGTCTCCAGGTCGGCCGTCGGCGTCTTCCACACCAGCTCGGCGGGCGCGCCCAGCGCGTCCGCGACCGCGCGCACCCGGCGCTTGGTCAGGCCGGTCAGCGGCACCAGGTCGGCGGCGCCGTCACCGAACTTGGTGAAGAAGCCGGAGACCGCCTCGGCGGCGTGATCGGTGCCGACGACCAGACCGTTGTGCGCGCCGGCCACCGCGTACTGGGCGATCATGCGCTGCCGGGCCTTGATGTTGCCGTGCACGAAGTCCTCGTGACGGGCGTCGCGGAAGCTCACCCCGCCGGCCCGCGAGGCCTCGAGCGCGGCGTCGCTCGCGGGCTTGACGTCCACGGTCAGCACGTGGTCGGCCCGGATGAAGGAGAGCGCGAGCTGGGCGTCGTGCTCGTCGGCCTGGACCCCGTAGGGCAGCCGCATCGCGTAGAACCGCGCCTCGTGCCCGGCGGCCCGGGCCCGCTCGACGGCGAGCTGGCACAGCCGGCCGGCGGTGGTGGAGTCCACGCCGCCGCTGATGCCGAGCACGAGGGAGCGCAGACCGGTCGAGGTCAGCCGCTCGGCGAGGAAGGCCACCCGGCGCTCGATCTCCCGCTCGGCCTCGAAGATCTCGGCGACCTGGAGTTCCCGGGCGATCTCCTGCTGCAGGGCCATGGACGCCGGCTCGCTCACGTCTGCTCCTTGTTTCCGGTTCACGATGTGCTGTGGCACCACCCTACCCAGGCGGTGCGGGCGGGCCAGGGGCGGGCGGTGAACGTACGGGCGGCCGAGGGGCCGCCGAACCGGATGCCGGCGGACGACCGGCCGTGAAATGATTCGATCATGGTTTTCGGGGCCGGCACCGGGCGGGCCCCGTGTTCCGGGCAAAGGACGAGCCCACCGAACCTCGGGCGCCGTGGCATCGGCCGACAGCCGACCGGGGGCGTCGCCCACGCCACGGAAGCGGTGGACGCCGCGGTCCGCCCCCGGCGTACGACCTGGACAGCCCGTACGCCTGGCAGGACGGCTGGCGACGAGTGGAGTGGACCTCCTGGAACGGATCCTGTGTGCTTACCCTGACCGACTACACGACTCTGTCCGCCACCCGGATCGCCGTGGCCGTTCAGGCCGGCGAGCTGTCCGCGCGTGAGGTGGTGGACGCCGCCCTGGCCTGCGTCGAGGAACGCGACGGAGTCGTACGAGCCTTCCGCCGGACCTGGCCCTCCCATGCCCGGGAACGCGCCGCCGAGGTCGACGCGCAGATCCGCCGGGGCGTCCGGCTCCCGCTCGCCGGAGTGCCCCTCGGCGTCAAGGCCGGCGAAGGCCTTGACGCGTTCCAGAGCACCCGCCTGGCCTCTGCCGGGTGCGTGCCCATCGGCGCCACGTCGGTTCCGCACCGTGGCGGCGGCTGGCAGACGTACGGCCACACCGACCGAGGGCCCACCACCAACCCCCTCAACCCCGACTGGTCCCCGGGCGGTTCCTCGGCGGGGTCGGCGGCCGCCGTGGCCGCCGGCATGGTTCCGCTCGCCACGGGGTCGGACGGCGCCGGGTCCGTTCGTATCCCCGCCGCGTGGTGCGCCATCGTCGGGCTCAAGCCGACCAACGGCGTGCTCCCCGCCCGCGATCGCGCAGGCCTCAACACACCCGGCCCCCTGGCCCGCCACGCCCACGACGCCGCCGCGTACCTACGGGCCCTCACCGGGCACCAGGACCTCGCGCCGGCGTCGCCCCGCTCGGTGGGCTGGTCGTCGACGCTCGGGTTCGCGGACACCTCGCCCGCCGTCGCCGACACCGCACGCTCCGCCCTGCGGCGTCTCGTCGGGGCCGGTCTGCTCGCCCCCACCGACATCGCCGTGCGCCTGCGCGATCCCGCGCCCGCGTGGAGCGGCCTGCGGGACGCGTCGCACGGCGCGTCCCCGGCCGTGACAGAACTGATCAGCGATAACGACGGGCACCTGCGGGAGATCTTCGCCCGCGTCGACGTCCTCGCCACCCCGACGACGCCGCACCCACCCCACGGCCACGAAGGCCCCGGCCCCCGCATGAGCGTGGCTCTCACCTGGGCCTTCAACATCAGCGGACACCCGGCCGTCACCCTCCCCGCCGGCACGACACCCGCCGGGGAACCCGTCGGCCTCCAGCTCGTCACCCGCCACGGCGGCGAGCGTCTGCTTCTGCATCTGGCGGTCGAGGCCGAGAAGGTGTTCTTTCCGGCCCGTTCCGTCGGCCTTCGCTGAGCCGACAGCGCACGGACGGCCGGCGAGCCAGGGCCAGTGCGCCGTATTCGCAATCGTGATCGAGCAGTCCGCGCCGTAATGGACTTGGCGGCTTCTTGTCCTGTTCCCGGGGCGGACCGGCCATGAGGGTGGGTCCTGCGCCGCCGGTGGCCTGTCGGCGGCGGAAGCGCACCGCGAGAGAGGGAGTCCCGCACATGCCTCCGATCCCGGTCCGTCCTGGCATCTACAAGATCCACGCTCACATCATCGGCCCGTCCGCCGTGCTGACGGCCACGGAACACGCGACCAAGCACGGCGCCCCGGTCATCACCGACCGTCTGCAGCCCCTCCCGATCGAGCAGGAGTGGATCATAGAGCCCGCCGAGCCCGTCCCGGGTGCGCCCTATGTGATCCGCCTCGCTTATCACGAGGAGGCGGGCATCGTGAGTCCCGAGGACAGGCTCTGGGTCAACAGCGTTCCGCGCGCCGAGTTCGCGAAGTTCACGTTCGAGTCGGTCATCGGCGGGGTCAAGATCTTGTCGGACAAGGGACTCGCCCTCCGCGCCGGCCACCGCGGCGCGCAGATCGAGCTCGTCCCGCCGAAGCCCGAGTTCCAGGAGACGTGGACCCTGGAATTCGTGAGGCCGATCAGCGAGGACTAGCCGAGGAGTTCACGGGGCGACCGGGCGCAGCCGGCCCGGTCGCCCCATGCCCATGCGGGCGCACGGGGGCGCAGTCAGGCGCTGACCTCGGAGTGCACTGGGACGGGCGGGTGCACTCCGGTGAGGGCCTCCGCGCGGGCGACGAGTCGGGGCGCAAGGTCGGGGTACCAGCCACGGGCTACGGCTTGCAGCATCTCCGCCAGGGCCGCGAGCTCACCGATTCGGCCGGCGGGGGTGTCGAGGACCGCTGCGAACTCCTTTCGGATGCGAGCGGCTACGTCGGGAACGAGCAGGCTGCTGGCGTGGAGGAGTCCCGCGTCATAGCCGAAGGGCACCAGGCCCCACCGCTCCCAGTCCAGCAGGCACAGGGGCGCGGCGGTGAGGTTGCCCCAGTGCAGGTCACCGTGACCGGTTACCCGCTCCACCGTGATGGGGCCGGGATACCAAGGAACTGAGGGAAGGCCCGTTCGATCCACCCGTCCCGGACGGTCGTCTTCACACCCTCCGCTTCAGCGAGCAGGGCAAGGGCTTGGCGAAGGTCGGCCCACCACTCATCCGGCAGCTCCGGGTCGTGATCGATGTCGGCCCGGTCCGGGGACACGATGGGCTGCGTGAGGTAGTCGAGGACTTCGGCCTCGAAGGTCCACTCGCCGTCAGCCCAGTCGTTCGCTCGGCGTCCGAGGGTGACACCGAGAAATCCCCATGCCGGCGGCCCCGTGCAGGTGAGCCCAGTGCCTTGGCCGCCCGGCCGTGGGCGGCCACCATCAGGGCCTGTACCTCCTCATTCACAGGCGAGTTCATCCGATACCTTCCTGAGGTCCTGGGCTGTCAGAGGCGCAGCCAGAGCGTTGGCCGCATCGTCCCAGTGCTCGCGGGTGCTCGCGGAAGTCAGGACGACATCGAGGCCAGGGCACGAGCCGGCGGTCAGCAGAGCAGCCGCTGCGGCCGACAGGCCTGGGCGGATGAGGTTCACCAGTTCGGGTGTCATGGCATCGAGGAGTTCGCCGCCGTGCAGGGGAGCGGAGCCGAACGTGATCAGCCCCGCGTCCTTCGCCTGCACCAGCGGTCCGCCGCCGTTCAGGGCCTCCGTGATCGGGGCATCCATGATCAGGCTGACGGGCATCTGCAAGCCCGTGAAGTGGTGCTCGGCGGAACCTGCCGCCTGCCGGGCGAGAGCAAGTAACTCGGGAACGCTGAACGTTCCGGAAGTCAGGCCCGACCAGGTGGCGACCCCGTACCCGCGGATCCTGCGCGTATGGGCCAACTCTTCCAGCGCCGTGAAGGCTTCCCGTACACGCCGGTGCAGAGCGGCACGGTCAAGGCCGTGCCCGTGGTGCTCGGGGTTGTGCACGAAGACCAGGTCCACGCGGCCGAGCGCGGCCACCGACCGCTCCGTCTGCCAGCGGACGAAGCCCTGTTGAAGGCTGTGCCTACCGGCCGCCTCCTCTCGGGCGAGCACGCCGTCGGTCAGGGCTGTGCCGCCTTGTTCCTCCGTGGCTCGTCGCAACTCGGGTAGCTCGGGCGAGGGACTCGGGGGCGGCTGTGGAAGACAGCGGCCCTTTGACGAGTCTCGCGGGTCCTGCCCCTCGGCCTATCGGGCAGGGCCTAGTCCAAGTGTGCCAATGCTCTGGTGATGAGCGCTTTGGCGCGCTCGCCGTAGATAGCCGACCGCTTCAGGAGATCGAACGCTTTGGCGTACAGGGCAATTTCTCGGGGCTGGGTAACCGAGAACTCGGCAGAGTACGTCTCGACGAGCACAAGCTTGTCATCGAACATCGAGAAGGAGTTGCCGGGCCAGATGTGCATCACCGCGTCACGGGGGATGAAACCCAGGCTCAGGCGCGGCAGCCGCATGACTGCGAGAAGGCGGTCAAGCTGCCCACGCATGACGTCCTTCCCGCCGATGTTGGTGTACAAAGCCTGCTCGGACAGCAAGACGTTGAATATGCGGTCGCCCTGGTAGAGGTACTGCTGACGCTCCATCCGCTTGGCCACCGCGGCATCCGTGTCGTCGGGGATCTCGTAGAACCCGATCACCTGTTGAAAGGTCGCCGCAGCATATTCGGCTGTTTGGAGCGTGCCCCAGACCACCGTGGGGTGGAAGATGCGGAATACCCTGGTCTTGGAATAGACGGGCAGGGCCTTGCGTTGCCGCTGCTCGGCGCCGGTCTGAAGCTGGCGTCGCCACTCCAGCCACAGCTCCTCGATGTGCCGGACGGTGGCGATGAGGTCTTCGATCTGCTCCTCAGTGTTGGTCTTCTGGCACCAGAGCCGGATGTCGTCCTCGCCGGCGTTCTGCCGCCCGTTCTCAATGCGGGAGACCTTCGATTCCTGCCAACCCGTGGCTGCGGCGAATGCCCGGCCGCTGGAGAACCCCGCGTCCTTGCGGAATCCACGCAGCCGGGCGCCCAGGGCCTCGCGCGCCTCTTGTGCTCTGTTGCTCACAGTGGATCAGGGCTGGTATTGGCCGTGCGGGACGGCAAGTGACCAGAGCAGGTCCCGGACTTTGATGCACTCGGCGACCGTGGCGGGATCGTCCAGGAGTTCGGAGCCGAGGACTCGGCCGTCCTCACTGAAATGGCCGACGGCCAACAGCCGGTCGTCGTACAGCCACCAGTCGTTGCCGGTCAGGGGCAAGGTGGTGCTGTCGGGCACCGCGTGCCGGGGGAGCCACCGGATGTCCTCGCCGGCCTCGATGTTCAAGCGGGTCAGGGAATGCTCCCAGTGGACGTACTCCGAGTGCGGTTCGCTGATGACGCGGACCCGCCGCACGCTCTTGCCCTCACCCGTCACCCGCTTCATGAGCGCCATCCACGGGTCGAGCCAGGCGTAGTCGTCCGGCTCGCCGCGCTGCCAGCGCGCGTACGGGGTGTCCTCGACGGGAGAGCCGTAGTCGTCTCGTAGTTCGAGGTGGAAGGCGTCTCGCTCGAAGCTCTCGAAGAGCTTGTCGCGCTCAGCGCTGGTGATCAGGTCCACTGTTCTCCTCCAGCAGGGCCGTGATCGAGGACTTGGCGACCTCGATGCAGGTCTCGTAGTCGGGCATGCGCATCTGGCCCAGGGCCTCGGCGTCCGTCATGGCAGGTCCCTGAACGACGCATGTCCCCTGCTCGGTCACCAGCATGATCGGCGCTTCGAAGCGCCTGACCTTCCCTGAGGGATAACCATCCTTGGTCAGGTGCTCGAACAGCTCGGGTGGCACCTCCACGGCGGTGTGGCCCACGGGGACTTCCAGCTGTGTCAGCAGGTCGTGCGCGTAGACCTTCCAGCCCTGGACGACGTAGCTGTCCCGGTCGGTGGCGTACAGGGTGGGGCTGTCCCCAGGGGTGCTGTTCTTGCCGAGGAACCGTAGCTTCATCGTCGCTCTCCCGTCCGCTGCCTTGCGCCGGATTGCTCAGACAACCGATCGTCCGCGTGGCGAATCACCCCGTCAACCCATGTGCTGCAAACTCGCGCAATCTCTTGGGCGTTTGAGTCATGAGCTCCCTACGGTCGTCTGAGAACCCAAGCCCCCTCCCCGCTCGTCGTCGGCTCCGACAACGCCGCATCCGTCGGGCGGGGAGGGTTCCGCATGATCCGTTCGAGCTGGAGGTGCCCACGTGGGTACAGCAGTAGCGGTACGCGATCCGAAGGAAATTCTGGGAGAGGAAGTCTGGGACCGCGAGATCAAGCTCCTGGTCCGCGACAACCTCATGGACACGGTCATGGCCGGCCGACTTATGGGACAGGCCGTCGCCTACCTGATCACCGCCATGGAGACCATGGGCGAGGGTCTGGAGCTCGGCTGCGGAGAGCTCGTGGACACGGCAGTCCACGCGCTCATCCTCGACACGGCGAACTACGCCGAGTTCTGCAAGAAGTACAACAAGGGTGAGTTCCTCCACCACATCCCTGAGATCGAGCGCAAAGCCGACGGCACCGTCATGAGGACGGCGGCCGTGGTCGAGCGGCACGGGTTCGAGGTGGACTGGCCGCTGTGGGAGCGCGATGCCTCCACCTGCTCGCCTTGCACGCAGGGGACGAGCTGCCACTGACCAGTACGATCGCGTGAAGGCCGGCGGCACCCTCAGGGTGCCGCCGGTTCTCGTTCGAGGGAAGGCCGCGGAACCCCCATCCCTCACGAAGGCCCGGGAGTAGCGTGTGACCGTCGGAGCCTGACGGTACGGATGCTCACCAACAAGCCGCCAAGGAACGTTGCTGTATGAGCGTTGAGAGTTACTGGGACCGCTACGCAGCCGGAGCCGTCGAGAAGATCGGCCCGGTGGAAGTCTCCATCGAGAAGGGGTTCGGCTGGACGCAGTATGACCACCACGGCCCCGGCGAGGAACTGCTCTGTCAGCCGGAGAAGACGCTGGAGCTGGGATGCGGATGCGGTGACACCGTCGCCTACCTGGCGCGTAAGGGCATCGACGCAACGGGCCTGGATCTGTCGCCTGTGCAGATCAGGACCGCCGGCGAGCGCTGGGGTGATCTCGCCGGTGCCCGCTTCCTCCTCCGGGAGGCCGTGGACCATCTGAGGACCACGGAGGAGAGGTACGACGCGATCTACTCGATCTGGGGAGCCTTCTGGTTCACCGACCCCCGTCGGCTCCTGCCCGCCATCCGCGAACGGCTCAGTCCGCACGGCGTCCTCGTCTTCTCCCAAGCGCCGGCCGTCGACGGCTGCTACGGCGCGCAAGGGATGTACGGCAACGGCTTCAACGGCAAGATCCTTCCGGTGCAGCGCTGGGCGTACTCCGCAGAGATGTGGAAGGGCATCCTCATGCACCACGGCTTCCTCGACGTGGAGGCCCGGGTTCTGGAGGCCCCCGACCCTGAGAACCTGGGAACCCTGATCGTCACAGCCCGAATGGTCTGACCGTGCCGATGCGCTCCGCCCTCTTATGGAGCGGCGGAGCGCGAATCAGCGGGTTCTCGGCCGCAGGAATCGCCGCAGCTTCTGCAACGGCCAGGTGTTGATCACATCGTCCTTCGTCAGCCAGGCGCGCTGGGCCGTGCCCACGCCGTAGCGCATGTAGGGCAGGTGGGTGACCGAGTGGGCGTCGGTGTTCACGGCGAACTTCACGCCGTGGCGCTTGGCGCGCAGGATGTCCTCGTCGCCCAGGTCGAGGCGTTCCGGATGGGCGTTGACCTCCAGGGCCGTGCCGGTGCGGGCGCAGGCTGCGAAGACCGCGTCGAAGTCGGCGTCGATGCGGGGGCGTTTGCCGATGCGGCGGGTGGTGGGGTGGCCGATGATGCCCACGTAGGGGTTCTCGCAGGCGCGGACCAGGCGTCGGGTCAGCTCTTCGCGGCTCTGGTTGAAGTGGGAATGTACGGAGGCCACGCACAGGTCGAAGCCGGCGAGGAATTCGTCGGGCCAGTCCAGGCTTCCGTCCGGTCCGATGTTCAGTTCGGTGCCGTGGAGCAGGCGCATGCGGCGGTGTTTGGCGTCCAGGGCGCGCACGCGCTCGCGCTGGGCGAGCATCTTGGCGTCGGTCATGCGCTGCATGTAGAGGTCGGGGGCGTGGTCGGTGACGGCGTAGTAGGCGTATCCGCGGGCCGCCGCGGCGGTCACCATGTCCTCGAGGGAGGCGAGGCCGTCGGTGAGGTCGGTGTGGGTGTGCAGGTCGCCGCGGATGTCGCTCTCCTCGACCAGGTCGGGGAGTTCGTCGCGCAGGCCGGCGGCGATCTCGCCGCGGTCCTCGCGCAGCGTGGGCGCGATCCAGGGGAGGCCGAGCCGGGCGTAGATCTCCTCCTCGGTCTCGGAGACGATCTTCTTGCCGCTCTTGGCGTGGAAGAGGCCGTACTCGGAGAGCTTGAGCTTCTGCCGTACGGCGATCTCGCGGACGCGGATGTTGTGCGCCTTGGTGGCGGTAACACTCCGACACCTAGGATAGCCGCAGGTCAGGACGAGTCCTGCGTGCCCCATGCCCCGAGTCGCGGCCTGTGATCTGTCGCGCGATGCTGGAAGTAGGTCGGGAGCACTCCGAGGTTTGAGGAGGCGACGACCATGGCCAATGAACTCATCGCAGCCACAGTGGCCGGTGCTCTAGCGTTCGCAGGTCTATGGCACCTCGCCCTCGAAGGGCGCAGGGCCCACGTTCGCCAATCTGAGCAGTTCTACCTAGGCCGGTACTGGGGCCTACTCGATCAATTGCCACCGGAGGCATTGGCCGAAGTGTTGGCACCAACAGCTCCAGCGGCCGTCTTGCCCGAATTGCAACGTATCAGCCTTTTGTATCTGCGGGTCAGCGAAGACGCCTGTGAGATGCGTAAACGAGGAGCCATCTCTGACCGCACTTGGTGCATACGCGCCGCAGCCATGCGCAACCAAACCGGCCGGTGGCCGATACGGGAGACTTGGAGCCTGGTCGGTGACAGTGGACAGTTTCCTATACTGAAAGAGCTCAAGGCGTCAATCGAACCGTATGACCCATGCAAGCAATTGGCGCATCGCAGGTACTGGCGGGGACTCAGCCCCGTACTCTTCGGATGGAGAAGGAAGAAGATAGCTACCTGGCCTACCCCGCACGCCTAGAGTGCGTCTGGTGAGTCCATGAGGGCCAGGCTGCCGACTCTGCGTGTGGGGCCAGACATCGAGGCGGTGGGCACGAAAGAAGCCCCGCCCGCACGCCGTGGGAGAAGGGCACGCGATCGGGCAGCCGTGGTCAGCGAAGCCTCTTGCTGACTACGGCCTCTCCGGGGCGGCAGCTCCTACACCCGCTCCGGCGTGCATCCTCGTTTGTGCGCCCCACCTGTGCGCTGTCACTCCGGTACTGCTCGTTCCGTGTTACCGATTCCCTTGAGTGGATCTCCTGACACGCCCACACTCCGGCTTCAGGGGTCGGTGATATTGGCCGACATTCAGTGGGCGGGATGTGGGGGGATCATGGACATACGGCGGGTGTGGGCAGCTGTAGCAGTGTCGACCCTCACGCTGACGGGGGCTTCGTGCACGTCGCTGGATTCCGGCCCGGCCCAAAGCGATGGATCACCGAAGCCGGTGACGATGCCGCCGAAGGGAAAGTCGCCCCATCCGTCAAAAACGTCCCCGACACCGAAGAAGCCACCCAGCCCCTCCGTCACGACCGACGATGCCCCCGGCCAGGCTTCCAGCATCCGTATCAGCCCGCTCTACACGAACGGCAAGGGCCTCACTTTCGTGTCGTGCGGCGACATCCACGTCGACATTACGCTCCAAGCGCACTACGGGCGGGCCCGCTGGAAAGCCGTCGCTGTTGACTTCGAGCCGCGGGGAACCGAGAACGATAACCCGATCTCCCCCGATACCAGCGCCAACATCGCACGCGGGGTGAGGCTCGAACCATCCTCGGGCGTGCTGGAGTCGGGGCAGACCCAGGTGCTCCATATACGCGGCGCTTATGACCCATCCTTCCGCCCAGATTTCTGGGTCGCCATCGACTCCCGCAGCGGCAGGGCCCGGGAGTCGGGCGGCTTCGTCTGCCGGTAGCGCCAGAGCCGGACACCCCGCCCGCACGCCTCGGGGGAAGAGCGCGCAGGCGGGGCCGTCTCGGTCAGGTGCCCTTACAGCGCCGAGAACCGCTCTTCAAGATCCGCGATCAGCTCGGCCCTGCGCCCCATCAGATAGACCTTGGTGTTCGTGCGCTGGACCTCGTGCAGCAGTGCGAACCCCTGCGTCTTGTTGTACGTGACCAGCCCCGGGAAGTTGCAGCCACGGCGTACCCACGTCTTCCCTTCCTGCGCGGCCCGGTCCACGGCCCACAAGCCCATCACTGTTCCGGGCTTCTTCTCCCTGTGCGCCGGGTCGGTGACGGACGTGTACAGGTAGTGCGCCGGTTCGTTCAGTTCGTCTTCCGTCCAGCCCCACGGCGGCGTCGTCTCCTGCACGGTGGTGCAGCCGATGATCTTTCCGTTGTCCTGGTCGGCGAGGACCCATACGTCCCCGTCAGGGTTCTCGGCCTGTCGTGCGAGTTCGGCGGCGTTTTCCCGCCAGCTCGGCAGCCCCCGGTCTTCCAGCCATGTGGAGCGGGCGAGGATCATGGTTTCGACGGCGGGGATGTCGTCGACCGTGGCCGGGCGCATTGCGTACACGGGTGTCTCCTGGGGTTGGGGTTGGTTACAAGAAGGCTTGTGCGGCGAAGTGAAGGTCCAGCACTTCGAGGAGCTGGGCGTCGCCATCTTCGCGGTACGGCCCTTCGGACAGGCGCCGAACAGCCTGACGGAGTCCGTCCGGGTCCACCACCTGTTCCTCGAAGAGCGGCGAGCCGTCGTGGAGCATGCGGGCGAATAGGGGTCGGGCGTGGGTGGTGAGCGTGTGCTGGACGACCTCCGCGAAGGACTCGCGCTCGCGGGATTCGGTGACGTCTGGGCTCAGCCCCAGGGCGGCGAGCCGGCGGCGCTGGAGCTGTTTGAGCTCTCGCCAGTGCATCGGCAGCCACTCGCCGAGCTGGACCATGCCGGGGTCAGCGAAGGGGTGCACGGGCCAGATGCCCGCCCGCATGAGGACGGGGGCCGTCGTCTCCAGGGAGAGCAGCGTCATGCTGTTGACGGCGGCCGGCGGGGCGATGTTGTCGTCCGCGTACTCCAGCGCCGCCCGTGCGCGCGGCCCGATCCACGGCAGGGCATCGCTGATCTCGCCCATGGACTTGTGCGGGTACTCGTCCTGGGACAGGGCCACCATCTCGTCACCACCGAGGCCCGTGACGACCACACGGGCCCCGTGCTCGGCCAGGGTCTCGGTCAGGCGGGTGAAGGGGCGGTGCAAGGGTTCCTCGTACGGGCTGATGCGCGCGCCCCGAACTCGCCCGCACTCCGGGTTGAGCGGGGCGTGTTCCATCGCGTCGACCAGGTGGTCCGGCTCGGCGAAGGGAAGCGTCTTAAGGATCTCGGTGCGCCGCCGGATCTGGTGGGCGCGTCCGGGGCCGGCGATAAGGAGGGCGGCGGTCGGGAACCGTCCGGGGTAGCGCTCGGCGAGCCGGGTCCCGACGGTGCCGGAGTCGAAGCCGCCCGTCAGGTGGAGCACGGTTCCGCCCTCGTCCAGCGGGCGCAGATCCAAGGCGTCGTCCATGGCGGCGACGAAGGCCGCGAGGACGTCGGCATCCTGAGCGAGTTCGCGGGGACCGCTGTGCAGGACGGGTTCGGGGTAGTGCAAGTGCAGGTGGCCGCCGTAGATGGCGGTCGTGCGCTCGGTGACGCGGTGGATGCCGCGGAAGACGGTTTCGGTGCTGTAGCGCGGCCGGTAGATCAGGAGGCGTGCGACCTCGCGGGGCGACAGGCCGGCCGCGTGTTCGGCGAGGTCGGCCATGTCCCAGGAGCCGTACAGGCTGACGGCGTCGCACGCGACGTAGAGCGGCGCGATTCCTCCCGGGCCCGCCGTCACCCGGCAGGGGAAGCCGGGAGCCGTCTCCACCAGGACATAGTCGGTGGGCCACTGCCGAGCCAGTTCGGCCGCCTTGTCGAAGTCCCCGGGCGGGACGTCGACGGGACCGGGCTGAGCGAGCGGACGGCCCGCGACCCGTTCGCGCACGACGATCAGCGTGCGGGTGCCGTCGCTGACCGCAGTCTGTTCCACCATCGGGTGCTCGAACGGTTCGATCTCGCTCCTGTGGTCGGCCGTGACGAACCGGCGGCCGTCCCACGTCCATGTCGTGCTCGCGTACGGGGTGAGTCGCAACTTGATCAAGACGTGCTCTCCCTTCGAGGGCCCGAGGGGCACGGCGAACCGGCCCCTCGGGTGGTGGAGACGATCTGCGGATCAGGTGGCGGTGGTGTCGTACGTCTTCGCACCGTCGGAGGAACCCGAGGTCTTCTTGTACTCGTGGGTCTCCGCCGGCGTCTGGACCCGGCGGTGCGCCTTGGTGGTGAACAGCCTCTCGAAGCTGCGCGCGCGCCTGAGCGGCGGCTTGAATTCGTTCACGGTGTCACTCCTGGTAGTTCTCCCAGCGCGGGGGCCTTCCCCGCGTGGCGGTGCTCTTACGGACCCGCCCCGGCGGAATGGACCTCAACCAACAGCCGGGGCGGGAGTCGAAGGGGCGTTCCCTCACTGATCGTGACGGTGCCGGTGGCGGTGCTCGTGGGGCCGGTAGGCGGTTCGGGGCGGCGGTCGGCGACCCCGAGGGCCGCGCCGCCGAGCGCCCGGTAGCCGGGGAACATCCGGGCCCCGCAACGGCAGAGCGTCACATCGCTATCCGTGGTGCAGTTCTCCGGCGGGTGCGTGCAGCGCACCCCTCGCCGGGCATAAGACCCCGCGCCGACCGGGCTTCCCGAGGGAACGGGGAAGTCCTCGGGCCCTTTCGGCGGGCGCGGGGAGTCGGTGGTCACAGCGCTGCCACCGCCCGGAGACGGGGAAGCTCGGCGGCCTGGGGGTACAGCGGCGCGGCCGTCAGGAAGGCGTACGGGGCGACGATCAGTGCGTACGGTTCTCCATTGCGTAACTCGGCCATGGCCTGCTCGTGCGCCCGGACATTGGATTCCCAGGCTCGCAGGATCTGGGTCGGGTCCGGCCGTGTCGCCGAGTACCCGGCCCGGAGGAACCCGAGGTGGTGCGGGTCCTCGGGGGCGGGGTCGAGTCGGTTGGCCGCGTACAGGGCGTGCCACCGTAACCAGCGGACCGCTAGGCGCGGCGTCTTCGTCGGCTCCCCCGCCAACGGGAGAGACCGGGAGCCGTCCTTCGCCAAGCCGTGCAGCTCACACCAGAAGCGATAGCGCGGTCGACTCACCGTGGCACTCCGGAAGGCGGCTTGCGCTGCTCGACGTCGGCGTACGGGTTGCCTCGGCAGGGTTCGGTCCGCCAGAAGGTCTCAGCGTGCAGCTTGAAGACTCGGCACTGCGGGCTTCGGCCTGTGTGACTGAGCGACCAGTGCTGGGCCGGGCCGGCGTCGTTGTCGGTGGCACCCGACTCTGCACCGCAGGCCACGCATTCCATCGAGTAAATGGCGTCGGGTACGCCTTCGCCCGTCAACAACCGCAGCGCCCAACCGGCGACGGCGAGGAGAAGCCGAGGAGTCACCGGCAGACGCCCCCGTTCCGGCTGGCTCGGTTCGCCTCTGCTACACGGGCACTGAGCTGTACGGACACCGGGGCCGGCTCGATGTCGGACGGAGCCGCTTCCCATTCCTTCCCGCCGCGCAGCGGGCGCAACTGGTAGCGCGGGCCGCACTTGCCCATGACGACCCCCACCCTCTGGTCGCGCTTGTCGCGTACGACATCGTCCGGTTCGAAGGTGTTCTGCTGTGAGTCCGCGGATCTCACCGCAACCCCCTTGTGTTCGGCGGTTGGTGTGTGCGCTCCAGCGTCGGGGCTCCCGGCTGACATCTCGATGCCGCGGACTTGTCATCTCCGCTGTCTTCGGGTGACCTCGGGGAGGCCGCATGTCACGGCAGTGCCTTCTTGCCGCCGTCTTCACGGCAGGGGCCCGTTTGCGACTCCCCGGTGGTATCCCGGTCAGTAGGTGTGCTCACTCGACGATTGGAGAGCCCGGGGTGGACAGCGCTTCCGAAACCCTGTTGAGGCGCTTGGCGCGTGCACGCGGCATTGAGCCGTACGCCGCGTTCCGGCCGGAGTACGAACGTTCTGCTCGTGAGTTGAGCACTCAGGACAACGACCCCGACATCCGCCAGGCCACGTTGAGTCAGCGGCAGTACGCCCGGTGGCTGGCCGGGGACGTCAAGGAAGCTCCCTATCCCGTGGCCTGTCGGATCTTGCGCCACATGTTCAACCGCTCGGCCGGCGAACTCCTCGCCCTGGCACCGCCGGTCGAGCCGACGCCGCAGATCGTCCACATGGCCTCGGAACTCCCGACCATCACGGAAGACGAGCTACTCATGTCAGCACACGACGCCGCCTCTCACGCCGGCGACGCCGCATCGCAAGCGCTTTCCCCCGCAACCCTTGATCTCCTCCGCAACGAAGTCTTCACCCTCGCGCAGAAGTACCACGTGAAGCGGCCCGACGATGTTTTCCGAGCCGCGCGTGCCGTTCGCGAGAAGGTCGAGCGGCACATGCCGCTCACGCACCGGCCGGACCAGGAAACCGACCTGTACGTCATCGCGGCGCAGTCATGCGCCCTGATGGCCTCCGCCGCGTTCGACCTCGGCTCGCAAGAGGCGGCCCGCACGCTGACGTACGCCACGCTCGGCTATGCACGGCCGATCGATCACCATCCCCTCATGGCCTGGAGCAGCGGCAACCTAGGGCTTCTGGCCTACTGGGGGAATCGGCCGGCGGAAGCCGTCGGACACGTCCGGGCTGCCCAGGAGATAGCGACGTCAGGGAGCTGCCAGGCCCGGTTGCACAGCATCGCCGCCCGCGCGTACGCCTACCTGGGCGATGCCCAGTCCGTCGAACGCGAGACCCACAGCGCTGAAGAGGCCGACCGGGACCACCGGGACGAGCTGCATGACGACGTCGGTGGCGAGTTCGCGTTCCCCCTGGAGCGAGCGGCCATGTCGGCCGGGACGTCCTGGGTTCTCCTGGGCAACGGTCATCATGCGGTGGCCGCCTCCGCGAAGGCGATCACGCTGCTGCAAGGGATGCCCGCGCATCAACGCTCCACGAAGGTCGGTGCCGAAGCCGCTGCCGACCTAGCGCTCGGTCACCTGCTGAACCAAGACCTTGAGGCGGCCGCCCACGCCCTGGAGGAGGTGTTCCACCTTGCTCCTGAACAACGCGTCGACGGCCTGATGCTGCGCATGGCCGGGGTTCGGTCTCAGCTGCTGACGGCACCGTTCCGGCGTGCTCGTATCGCTTCCGATCTAGGCGAGCGCATCGAAGAGTTCAGCCTGAACTCGGCCCGGCTCCTGCTGCCTCCGCCGGCTCCCCGAGCGCTCACCTAGCTTCACCCACGGGTGGCTTGCCATTCCGCCAGAAGCGCCGATTCCTTCGCCGCGTCGAGGCCGATGGCAGCCGCCCGTTCATGCTCCACGGCGTTGTTCCCACCGGACAGCCACGCCCAAGTATCGGCAACCGTCTCGGTCAGAGACCGGCACACGAGACCCGCGTCCTGGGCCCGCATTCCCGAAACCTGCCACGTCCCGGGATAAGTCCGCCAGAGCGGAATCTCGGTCCACTGCTTCGCCCCACGCGACAGGAGGAAGTCGGCGTCCACCCACTTCAGTTCCACGTCGGAACGGCCGGTGACTTCGATGCAAGCGGCCAGGAAGTCCCCCATAGTGGAGTGCCCCATAGGTGCGACAGCATTGAAGACCGAGTTACCGCTGGCCTGACCAGCCTGGTCACAAGCGAATTTCGCAACGTCTCGAACGTCCACGGGCTGAATTGGCTGCTCTGGCCGCCCGGGGGCGAGTACCACGCCTCCCTTGGCGATGCGACGCAGCCACCACGGCAGCCGCCCCACATACTCGTGAGGCCCGAGAATCACACCGGGCCTCAGAATCGTCAGAGCTTCCCTGATGTTGGCCTTCGCGGCCTCTTCGCACTGCGCCTTGTCCTGGCCGTAAGGCACGTTGACGTCCGTCGGCATCCCTGCCGCCGGCTCGGCCTCCGCCAGGGTGGGCATGTCCTCAAAGAGCGGCAGCAACGGCCATCCCGCGTACACGGATACCGTGGACAGGTAGACGTACCGGCCCGCCACCGGCCCCAGCGCCCGGGTAGCGGCATCAACGGTGTCAGCCGTCATCCCGGACGTGTCGACTACTGCATCCCATCGGCCGTGCGCAGCCAGTTTCTTAAGGTCCTCCTCACTCGTCCTGTCCCCCCTCAGCGCAGTGACGCCTTCGGGGTTGACACCAGTGCGCCCTCGGTTGAAGACGGAGACCCGCCAACCTCGCCGCAGGCCCTCCTCCGCGACACAGCGCCCGAGGAAGTGCGACCCACCCATGATCAGAACGTCCATGCCGAAGATCCTGCCCGCTCGGGGGAGCTCTGCACCACCGCCTGGGGCGCGTCAACTCCAGGGCGCCCCCTAATGCTGCCGATGTGCGGGCGGCAGCGCAGTAGGACCACTGGTCACCCTCTCGCCCTTCGGGTATCACGCCGCTTGGGCCGGCTCCTCAATGGTGGGAGGGCCGTCGGGTCGTTGGTCACCCATTCCGCGGTCTTCTCGTACCGCCCCTCCTCTCCTCTGGCATACATCACCAACGCGAGGGGCTTACCTGTCCCCTTGGCGCAGCAGACCAGCCGGAACGCGGCAGGTCTCTCGAATGGGCTGTTTGGCCACCTGTACATTCGCTTGACGAATCGTGAGTAACGCAGAATGACTTGGCCGACCTCCTCCAGCGTGTGCGCCGCAGTGAGCAAGGCGACTGGCTCGTTGCCCGGGAGCGGTGGCTGGGCCCGCGCTGTCTGCCATTGACCACCGGGGTGGTCTATTTTTTGCAGTTCCAGATGGACGTTTGTGTCCCTTATCCGTGCGCTCACGCCTCCAACATTACTCGCTCTGCTCGGACTGGAAACTCGGGGAAGACCGTCCGTCAAATCTACTGGACAGTCATCTGCCGCTCTGGGGGCGGCCGCAATGCATTCTCGGAGGATGCACTTCGCAGGTGTAGCGATATTCTAGTCTCTCTTAACCTGTAACTTCGCAGGTCAGGGCGGTGCTGTTGATAACTAACAGGCCCTAGGGTTGACGCACGGTTGAGAGTGAGCGCCACAAGATCACGTTTCACGCGTGAAATTTTCCGCGTGATCCCGGGGTTACCGGTCAACTACGGCGGCGCGCTGCCTAACTGTTTTTTCGGCGAACGAGACAAGGCCCCCGCCGGTTCGGGCGGGGGCTAACTGACATACCTTGATTAAGTCAGTTGAGTCAGTAGTGGCTTTCCCACGGGCGGTCAGTACCCACCGGCCTGGTAGGCGATCTTCTCGAAGTTGCCGTAGGTCGCGTTCGCGTACCGGACGCCGGCGCAGATGCTCGCTACGGGGTCGTACGGGTCATTGGGGAGAGTCTTGATGCGGTAGGCGCGGAAGGTCGGGTCGATCACCTGAAGGAGGCCCTTCGACGGGGTGCCGGCCGCCGCGTTGCTGTCGGTTAGGTTGATGGCCTTCGGGTTGCCGCCAGACTCGATCATGACCCGCGCCTTGATCGCTGCGGCCGAGGGGACCAGATCGCCGTTCTTGCGCAGTTCCTCGCGCGCCTGCTCGATCCAGCCGTCCAGGGTGCCGATGACGGGAGCGCGAGCCCGATCCTTCTTCGATGCCGGCGGGGGCGTCGGTGCCTTCGCCTTCTCGGTCAGGGGCGGCGTCGACCTGGGGGCGGTGCTGTCCACGGTGAGGGATTGACCGGGGAAGATCAGGTCCGGGTCGGTGACCTTGTCGGCGTTGGCTCCGTAGAGGCGCTGCCAGTCCTCGCCGGAGCCGAGCTGCTGGGCGGCGATGTCCCAGAGAGTGTCGCCCTCGCGCACGGTGTGCGAGGTCTTCTTACTGATCTTGTTCTGGCCGGGGGCGTCGGCCGTATTCGACGGTGCCGGGGTGGTCGGCGTGGCCTTGTCGGGGTCGCCGGAGTACGTGGTGGCGGCAGCCTGGGGTACGGCGTGTGCGGTGCTGGCGAGTACACCGGGTATGGCGAGCCCGGTCACCAGGGCGACCGTCCGTTTGCGGTGGATCAACTGCTGTCCTTCATTGCGTACCGTCCGGCCGGGGCGGCCGGCGGTGTCTAGGCGGCCTCGGCGAGGTAGCGCGCGAGGTCGAGTACGGCGGCGTGCGTGAACGGTGTGTCGCCCTGGCGGAGGAGTTCACGGGCCCGCAGATAGGCCCGCTCGGCGTTGACGGTGGCCAGCTTGGGGAGCATGGCGTCCGCGAAGGTCCCCATGGCAGGTTCCGGCTGGTCCTGGTCGCGGCTTTCCTGCGCCGGGAGGGACGGTTCCGCTGTCTCCTCGACGGTGTCGTTGATGGGCGTTCCGGCCGTCTCGGACTTGACCCGCGCGGGTTCAGCTCCGAAGGGGAGTACCGGCTGGAGCAGGGGGAGCGAGAGGGTGTCGGACGGGCTGACCACCGCCGGTTCGACGGCCGGCTCGCCGGGGCTGGTGTCGCGTTCGAGGGCCAGCCCTTCGCGGTTCAGCGCCTCGGTGATCGTGTCCTTGCGGTCCTGCTGCTGTTCTTCCGGCCGGGCTGCGCGCTCGGCGAGGTCGTCGAGCACCTGGGTCAGGAGCCGGGTTTCCCCCGCGTCCAGGTACACCATGCGCGGGGTCTGTTCCTGCTCGTGAACGGCGAAGGCGATGTCGCCGTCCGTGTCCAGGGAGACGGCCATGTAGTCGCCGGGGGTGGAGTTGCAGTTGAAGCGGTAGATCATTTCTCTGCTCTGTGGTTGTCGAAGCCGGCGGAGGTCGGTCTACTGCTCGACTTCGGAGGTCGAGTCGCACCAGACCCAGGAGTCGTCCCATGTGGTCCAGTCCTGGCCGCCCAGGACGGACGCGCCGGCCAGGGCGGCGTCCTCGGGGGTGGCGTAGTAGCTCACCTGGTGATCGCTTTCGTTGGTCAGATGTGGCCTACTTCCCGGGCCTTGCGCAGCTTGGTGCGGGCCCGCTTGAGGGTCACGTTCACGGTGTTGTGGGTCTTGCCGAGCATCTGGGCGGTGGTGTGCAGGTCGGGGGCGCCCTTGGCGGTGGCCTCGTTGTAGACGTAGGCGGTGCCGTAGGCGACGGAGACGACTTCCCGTTCGGCCGGGGACAGCAATTCGGCGACGCGGCCGGCGATGACGTGGCCGACGGCTATGGAGCGCTCGCGCATCTCCCGGTCGGCGGCGTGGTCCGCCAGGGCCCCGACCTCGCGCCAGGTGGCCCCTCTGCCCTGGGCCGGCGACTGGCCGGCGTGGATGCGTTCGCGCCGCTTCGCGCCGACCTGCACTCCCTTGCCGGTGGTGGCCACGCCCTTGCAGCGGACCGCGTCGCGTGAGAGGTCGAGCGGGTGGCACATGTGGTCGGGGAGCTGGCCCTGGTCTTCGGCCCAGCGGTCGCCGCTGGTGTACGCGGAGGAGGACGCGGGCAGGGCTGCCACCCCGGCCGCGGTCGCGGAACTTCCTTCGATGGGTTCGGGGCCTTCGAAGGCGCTGCGGACCAGCGCGGCGAGCTGCGGTGACAGTCGGCGCTCGGGGTCTTCCAGCATGGTGACGATGCGTACGGCTTCGTCGAAGTTGCCGCCGCTCTGCCGCAGGGCGGCGGCGAAGGTGGCCCGCGCGAGGTCGCCGATTCCGGGGACCGTCCAGCGCAGGGCGGCGCGGTGGACGTCGTACTTCGCCCGCTGGAACGCGTAGGTGGTGAAGGCGGCGGCGTTGTCGGCGTCGACGTCCCAGTCCTGGAGGGCACGCCAGAAGGCCATCCGGGCCTCTTGCATGAGGTCGTCGCGCATCTGGGTGCCGCCGGCGGTACGGGTTGCCCGGTCGGCGGCGATCTTCACGGCGGCGCCCTCGAGGGCGGCCAGGATGTGGTCGGCAGCGGCGGCGTCGCCGTTCTGGGCGGCGGTGATCTGCTCGGCCGTGATGGTGGTGCGCAAGGGTGGTGCTCCTTGTTCGGTTCTCCGCCGGGCTTGAGTTCGGGTTGGGTACAAACCCGGAGAAAGCGCCCAGCGGAGGGCCGAAAAAGGGCATGGCGAAGCCCCCGGACGGCGGGTAGGCCGGGCGGGGGCGTGACTGGTTACAAAGGGGCCCCTGTGCCGTGATCAGCGCAGGGGTATGCGAACGGTGCCCTGCGGGTTAGGCGCAGGGCCCTTCGAGGGTGAGCAGCCGGGCGAAGACGCCGTCGGCGCGGCAGCGCTGTGCGGCCGCGATGTGGGCTGCGCGGGAGACGGCGCGATGCGCCCACACCTGGTGAAGGTGGAGGGTGTGGAACGCGAGGATCTGCCGGGTGATCACGCTCGCGCACAGGCCGGTCAGCCAGTGCAGCGCCACGCATCGCAGGCGCGTGATCAGGGTGCGGATGAACAGCTCGGGGGGCACCGACCGGCCGGCAGAACAGCTCTGGCAGGATGACACGGGGCGAATAGTTGAAAACCGCACGACCCTTCCCTTTCCTGCTAGTTACTCACTGGTGCGCAATTCGCACCGCAGTACTTAAACACGCGATAAGCGCTGATTAGCCGTGCCGTGACCCAAATCCGCCACCGGAACGAGACCGAGGCGACTTCCCCCTCCACTAGGCGGATGAAGGCGTGATCGTCGTGACGTCTGCGTGACCTTGGCCCGATGCTCCGGGCCTAATCATGGGTGGAGCACCCTGAATCCGTCCCTCCGGAGGCAGGTCAGCCCAGCACCTGGGCCCGCAGGTCGGCCGTCCGGGAGAGGTAGGCAGCGGCTCTCTCTAGCACCGCCGGGTCGTCGGCAAGCAGTCCCAGCGCGGCGTTGCACGTGGAGTGCAGGAGGCCGCGGGGCAGCCCGGAGACGTGATCGTGATCGACGACGAGACAGCGTCCGGAAGCCGGCCCCTCGCCGCAGACCGGGCAGCGCCAACCCTGGGCCGCCCCCATTGACCGGTAGTCGTCGCTCGTGATCCCGTAAACCCGCCGCAGTCGGCGATCCCGCTCGCGGGCAGGGTCACGGACCTGCTTCCTGCGGGCGGCGGTACACACCTGGCAGCGGGAGGCGCGGCCGTCACCACTCGAGCGGTGCCGAGGGAACCTGGCGAGCGGCAGGAGATCTCCGCAGTCGCAGCAGGGCTTGACGCTCACCCGTCTCGCCTCCTCAGTAGTCGCCGCCCTTGAGGCTGCCCCATGATCTTTTGCCGATGTCCGCGCTCGCGGTGATCGGCACGCCGTACAGGTCGAAGTTCATCGCCTTCTCGACGGCCCGCGCGATGTCCTGGGCGTCCTCGGCCGGCGCGGACACCAGGACCTCGTCGTGCACCGGTAGTCGGAGGTAGTCCAGGACGCCGGCGTCCTGCATGTCGCACAGCGCTTGGCCCAGACAGTCCCGGGCGGCGGACTGAACCTGGTAGTTCACGACCGCGTATGTGCGGTCGCGGTCGAGAGGGAGCCGGCGGCCGGTCACCGTCGTGGTGATCATGCCGTTGGCCATGGCCTCGCGCTGCCAGGCGTTCGAGGCCCGCTTGATCTCGGGGAAGACGCGGTCGTAGGTGCGCATGGCCGAGCGGACGGCGACCTCGTCGGCCCCGGTCATGCGGGCGACGCCGGAAGCCCCGCCGCCGAAGATCTTCCCGAAGCCGATGCCCTTGCACAGCGCCCGCAGGCGCCCGTCCGGGTCCGGGGCGTCGCCGTAGACCAGGGAGCGGGTGTAGCTGTGCAGGTCCTCGCCAGCGAGGATGGCGGCCTTCATGCGCTTGACGTCCGCGAGTGCGGCCATGACCCGCATCTCGACCGCGTCGAAGTCGCAGGAGATCATCACGTGGCCCTCGTCGGCCAGGATGGCGCGGCGGATCATCACGTCCCGGCCGGGCAGCGTCTGCACGGCTGGCCGGGTGATCGACATCCGGCCCGTCCGGGCGGCCAGGGAGTGGATGAAGGGGTGCACCCGCCCCTCGGCGTCCAGCGTTTGCAGGAACGTATCCGCGTACGCCGACTTCCACTTGCCCGCCCTCTTGGAGCGGATGACCGCATCGGCCAGCGGGTTCGGGATCCGGACCCCGAGGCGTTCCCATGAGCTGTTGAGGTCGGCCAGGGCCAGCAGGACGGCCTTGTCGACGCGCAGCGCGCCACCGGCGGTGCGCTCGGTCAGCATCTCACCCATGCCCAGGAGGGCGTCCGCCACCTGCTTGGACGAGTTGATCGATTCGACGCCGTAGCGGCGGGCCTTGTGCTCGAACTCCTCGGCCTGGGCATGCAGTCGCTCGGACAGGGCCTTGGTGTACTCGACGTCGCACAGCAGGCCCGTGCGCTGCATGTGGGCGCAGATGAAGGCGATGCGGTGTTCGTACTCCAGCAGCGCCGGCCGGATGCCGAGCTGGGCGTGGACACCAGTGAGTGTGCCCAGGAGCCGACTGGTGAGCAGGACGTCGAGTCCTGCGTAGGTCTCGTAGGTGGGGTGATCGAGCGGGATGCCGGCGAAGCCCGTGGCCTTGGTCAGGCCGAGGGACCGGAAGACGCGGGTCAGGTCTTCTTGAGTGTCGGGGGCGGCCGGGTCGATGTAGTGGGCGGAGAGCGGTTTGAGGCCGGTTCCCACCCCGCCTTCCTGAACCTGCCGGGGGTCGACCAGGGTGGCCATGATCTTGGTGTCAATGGTGCGCGGGTAGAGCTGTTCCAGCGGCACGGCGAGGTAGCGGTCCGCCACGAGCCAGTCGAAGGCGGCATGGTGGATGACGACGCGCGGCAGGTCGAGAAGGACTCGGCGGGCGGCGTCGGCGAACAGCCGGCCGCGTTCGACCGGCAGCACCCACGCGGTGCGCTGGTCGCCGAACTGCGCGAGGCGCAGCCGGTAGTCGGCGCTGAAGATGTCCAGACCGCTGGTCTCGGTGTCGAAGGCGACTGGGCGGCCGGCGGAGATGCGGCCGGCCGCCCAGTCCTGGAACGCGCGTACATCCTGGGCGTCCTCCACCACGTGGATGTCGACCGGCTCACCGGCGATGAGGTACCCGTACGTACGCAAGCGTTCGTTCCTTTAGTTATCGCCCCCGAAGATGCCGGGGCCCCGCTGTGCGGGTTTGGAGAGGTCCAGCAGGTTGCGGAAGCCGCGGGAGCCGTCGGAGCGCTGTCCTTCGACCACGCCGGGGAAGGTGCGCACGGCGTCGTAGAAGCGGTTGCGGCTCATGGGGTGCTTGATCCCGCATTCCTCGACCCAGGTGCGGTAGCGCTCCCAGGTATCCGGCCGGCGCGTGAAGGCGCCCGGTTCGACGGCGAACTCCTCGCCGATGAATCCGGAGAGCGGGTGCGAGGCGTCCCGATAGTGCGCGGTGCGCTTCTCGACCGACGGCGGAAAATCGAGCCCCTGGCCGGCCGTGTACTTGGCGAACCAGCGCACCGCGCCGGCCACCGCCCACGCGGCGATGCCTTCGCGTTCGCGGCGCAAGGTGGTCGACAGGTGCCGGTCCTCCCGGCCACGGAAGTCCTGTTCCCACGGAATGACGCGGACGCGCTGCCACAGTGCGGCGTCGGTGGCGTCCACGTCCGGGCAGTAATTCGTGTCTACCTGCACCAGGCAGGCCGGCCGGAAGGTGATGTCGTGGCGGGCGTAGACGCCGCGCGCGCTGATGGTCTGGTCGCCGGTGATGGCCTTCATCAGGGCTTGGTCGAGCTGCATCGAGGCTGGCCACTCGGAGCTGATCACCAGCCGCTTTCCGCGCAGGCCCACGATGTCCGCACGGGGCCCGCCGGACTCCCGCCGGCGTTGGAACAGCGAGGCGTCCACGCGGTGTGCGGCCGCGCCGAACACGTCCTCAATGGTGCCGGTGAACGTCGTCTTGCCGTTGGTGGTCGGGCCGACGTGCATCACAAAGCACCGCTCGACCGACAGCCCGGAAAGGCCGTATCCGACGAGTTCTTGGAGAAAGGCCGGCATGGCTTCGCTGTCCGGATGGCACTCGCGAAGGAAGCGTTCCCACCGAGGCGCGGGCGCCTCCGGGTTGAAGTCCACGTCCACGAAGAACGTGTTCATGTTCTCCGGCCGGTGCTCGCTCAAGGCGCCCGTGGACAGGTCGACCATGCCGTTGTGGAAGGCGAGTTGGCGGGGATCGGCATCGAACTGGTCGACGTTCGCGTAGACGCCAGGTATGGAGGACAGCATGTCCACCATGCCACGCACCCGCTGTGCGCTCTGGGAAAGGCTTACCCACTTCGCCAGGGCGTCCGGATTGGTGTGTCCGGACTCCGTGGCCATCTCTGCGACAACGGCCCGTACGTCGGCGTACAGGGCCTCCTCCGGCACCTGGGCCCATTTGCGGCCCTGCCATTTGAAAACACCGGCCCCGGGGATCATGCGGACGTTGCCGCCGAGCTTGCGGTAAAGCCGTTCGGCGTTGCCGAGGTCGGTCAGGGGCAGAGGCCCCGACTCCTCTGCCCCGGCCGGTGTGTCGACGGCCGGCTCGGGCTTGGCGGCCTTGACCGGCTGCGCCGCCCGGACGGCCCGGTGCAGCCGGCCGGCGAACCTTTCGCGGTCCTGCTCGCGCCACTCGGTCAGGTCCAGGCCGGCCGGGATGCCATCGAGGCGGCGCACCATGACGCCGGCCAGCAGCAGGGCGCGCCCCAGGTCGTCGGTGAAGGCGTCGCCGGCCCGGTCGCGGTCGCCAGCCAGGACCACGTCCCGGTCGCCCAGGCCCGCTGCCAGCTCGGCCACCAGCAGCTCGTTGCGGGACAGTCCCGCCCCGCGTACGGCCACTGAGTCGTAGCCGGCCGCTGCGGCGGTCAGGGCATCCGAGGGGCCCTCGGTGACGATGACCGTGTCGAAGCCGGCCCCGCCCCGGAAGACGCCGTACTTGGCCCAGGTGCCGCCGGCGTTGGCGAGGGAGACCCAGCGGGCCGGGCAGCGGCCGGAGATGTCCCGGCCCTGGGCGCCGCGTGCGACGCCGTCGAAGCCGATCAGGGGGACTACCAGGCGGGGGAAGCGGGCGAAGGTGTCGGAGATGAACTCCGGGTACTCCGCGGCCGGCTGCCACTCACCCAGCTCCAGGGTCTGGGCCTGCTGTGTGGTGAGCCCGAACCGCTCGGCGACGTAGTTGTAGACCGCCTCCCCGGCGGCCATCATCCGGTCGTCCAGCCACACCCGCAGCGCGGCGACCTGCGCCGGACCGACCGGCGACGGACGCTGTGCCGGAACGGTCAGGCCCTCCCCTTCGGCGTCGAAGAGGTCGGAGAACGTCAGGCCGGCCGCCTTCAGCACGTCAGCGGTCTGGCAGGCCGCCCGGCACACCATGCGCACCTTGCGGTCCTCGCCGCGCCAGATGCGCAGCGAGGGGTGGTGGTCGTCGTGGCCGGCACACCGGGCCAGATAGCCGCCGTCCGCGTGCTCCGAGACGTCCTCGAAGCGTGCCAGGATCGAACGGAACTCCACTTGCTTTCTCTCTCCTCAGTCGTCGGGGGCATCGACCCCCAGAAGCCGGGCCCGGACCCGGCGGAAGGTGCGTACGTCCATCACGGCGTAGCCGTCGCCCACGCCCTTGCGGGGGCGCTTGATCAGCGCCACCCCGAACGGCGAGCCGACGTTGCGCGCCTCGCGGTTGGCCTGTTCGACGAAGCCGGCGAGGTCGTACGCCTTGACGGCCTTGGCCTCGCCGGTGAAGGGGTAGGCGTCCAAGTCGCCGATATCGTTCACGCCTGTCTGCGCGTTGCGGCGCACCTGGGTGTTCCGGTCGGCCAGCCCCTCGTTGAGGTAGTCCCGCAGGGCCGATTCCCAGGCCGTGCCCCTGGCCTTGTGTACGTTGGCCACTACTGGACGTGCCGCCAGCTCGTGCCGTCGACGATGTGACGGGTGGCCCGCTCGGAGATGCCGAAGGCGTGGCCGAGGGTGGCCAGGTGGGCGCCGGCTGCGGCGGCCGACCGGATCGCGCGGACCTTGTCCTCGTTCAGCTTGGCCGAGCTGTTGCCCGTGCCCGTCGACGGGTGAACGTCGGGCAGGAGGGTGTCCTGGCGGAACGGCCATCGCATGATCTCCTCGGCGCTCAGCATGCGGCGGCCGGGGAGGGTGGTGCTGGTCAACCTGTCGATCTCCATGGGGTGTCGGTCGGTGGTCACGGGCCCGCCGCGGTGGTTCCTCGACGCAGCAGGCCCACGGAGTCACGTCCGGGTGCTAGGGTCCGTCTTCAAATTGATCTTGCCCAGAGCAGGAGTGATGCGAGTGTGACTGCTGCTTCGTAGGAGGTGGCGGTCTTCTCGTAGCGGGTGGCGATGCCGCGGAAGCCTTTGAGTTGGTTGAAGCAGCGTTCGACGGTGTTGCGGCGGCGGTAGATCTCGCTGTTGAAGCTTGTCGGCCGGCCGCCTCGTCGGCCTCGGTTTCGGCGGTGCCGCTTCTGGTCGTTCTTCTCCGGGATCGTGTGTCCGATGCCGCGTTTACGCAGGTAGGCGCGGAAGCCGCGTGAACTGTAGGCCTTGTCTGCGATCACGTGATCTGGGCGGCAGCGGGGCCGGCCTGGTCCGGTACGGGGCACTCGGATGCGTTCGAGCAGGGGGCGTGCGCAGATGCCGTCGTGTCGTTGGCCCGGAGTGAGCAGGATGGCCAGGGGGCGGCCGCGGCCGTCGCAGGCGAGGTGGATTTTGCTGGTCAGGCCTCCCCGGGATCGGCCGAGGGCGTGATCGTCCGGTTCGTCCGTCCGGTGCCTCCCCCTTTTCGGCCGGTGGCGGCGGCGTGCTGGTGGGCGCGGACGATGGTGGAGTCGATCTGGACCAGCCAGTCGATGTCACCAGCGGCGTCGGCACGGGCCTGGATCCGTTGCAGGGCCCGGGTGAACACGCCGTCGATGGCATAGCGGCGGAAGCGAGTGTAGACCGTCTTCCACGGGCCGTAGCGTTCTGGCAGGTCACGCCAGGAGACCCCGGTCCGGATCTTGTAGACCATCCCGTTGATGACCCTGCGGTCCTCGGTCCGAGGCCGGCCTCTGCTGGCACTCGGTATCAGCGGAGCCAGTAACTCCCACTCGGAGTCGGTCAGTTCATGACGTCGAATCACGACACCATGATCCACCATCGAACGACCATTTGAAGACGGACCCTAGAACGGGGCCTCGGCCGGCTGCACGGCCTTGTGGACGTCGATGACGGGCTTGCGATACCGCACGTCGATGCCGCTCTTGGTCTGGAACTCCACGAGTTCCAGGCGCAGCGTGCACAGCGCGGGACCGCCGACGGCTTCCAGCTTGTTCTCGACCTCGTGCAGAACCTTGACCAGCTCCCAGGAGCCGGACACGAAGCGGAAGCGGCCGAGGTCGGGCTGGTCGGCGAGGGAGAACGTCACCTCGACGGAGGGGGCCGGGCCCCGGCCGGTCTTGGCCGCGGCCTTGCGGTCGGCCAGCAGGGCAGGACAGCCGCACGGGGTGCCCTTGTCTTCCTCGGGGCTCAGGAACTCCACGCCGTCGCACTCGTGGATGGGGCCCTGCCGGCCCCACAGGACCATGCGGGAGCGGATGGCCTGCGGACCATCGATGATGATCTTCATGGCGTCGGCTTCGGTGAGGACTTCCAGCCGGTCCTCGGCCGATGTCTCCCACTCCTCCGGCCGGCCGCCGTACGTCTTGGCGACAGCGTCGGCGACCTCAGGGTCGCCGGTGGTCACGCGCCAAGCGCTCAACGATTCCGGCCTGTTGCCCGCCATACGGCCCGACCGGAACCGCCCTACCGTGTCGCTGCTGAATCGCGGCTTCGGCCGGCTCTCGGGGTCGGTCTCGAAAATGCGCAGGCTCAAGTAATTCTCCGTGCTCTGTGTGGCGTTGGTGAGCAGAGAGGGGCGCGCGGCCCCTCTCTCGGAGGGCTTGAGTTCGGGCGGGGTACAGCTGCGTTCAGCGACGGTCCCCGGTCGCCAGCCACAGCAAGCACGGCGACGACCAGGGCGAGCCCCACGACCGGTTCGAAGGTCACTGGGATGCCCGGCGCTGGGTGCCGGTGACGAGGGCGGAGCCGCCGGACATCACCGGCTTGCCGATGACCACCTTCGACCGCTCTCGCTCCCAGTCGAAGGTCTCGCGCAGGGCGAGGAAGTGGCCGAAGACCTCGTCGGATATCTCCACGGGCTTGAGCGCCCACTGGTCGGCGGTCACGTGCAGGACCGCGCCGGCCTCGCACCGGGGCATCGGATGCTTGAGCCCGTCGGCGTCGATGATGTGGTCCGCCCGTGCGTAGGCCGTCAGCTGGAGGGACACGTCCGCGTAGGTGTCCTTCGACGTCTTGTAGTCCAACATCACCGTCTCTCCGTCAATGCGGCAGATGGCATCGAAGGACCCGGCGTAGACATACCGGTCGCTCCAGGCGACGTCTTCCATCCGCAGGAACTCCGGCTGTGCCCGGTCCAGGAACTCGCAGAAATGGGCCCGGTACGGTTCGAGGTCGGGGTGGACCCGGCGGACGATCTCCCCGCGCGCCAGGCGTTCGAAGAGGTCGTGGGCGTCGGAGCCGAGGGCGGCGCGCTGCTGGGTGTACCTCCTCGCCGCCCCCTTGAGGTAGTCGACCGCCCCATCCGCATCGTTCAGCGCCAGGCCCACCACCGAGCCGAGGTTCTGCACCGCACACTCCGCCGTCATCTTCGCCTGCCAGAACGCCAGGAACGGCTTGGGCAGGCACGAGATGATCGAGGTGACTCCGGGGACCTTGATGCCGCTCTCGGGCTCCACGTAGAACCGTGAACCGCCCCGCATGATCGTGTTCGCGCCTGCCATCGCACCCTCTCCGCAGCCCCGCCAACGGCGGGGGTCGTCTCTTGCGGAGGGCTTGAGTTCAGGCGGGGTACAAGATCGGTGGCGACAGCAGGAAAATCGCTGTCGTCACCTTCTTTCCTTATATGCGGGTAGGGAAGAAGGTACGTGCAGCAGCTGTTTTGCTGCACCGCGCCCAGACCCTGGTGATCACTACTGAAGGTCGACGGACGGTCACTAGCGCGGGACGCGCGCTGATCCCCGCTCCTGACTACTGGATAGAGGGGCCGCTGGTGCGCTGGTCACCGCTTGAGCGGAGCCCGCTGCCTTGGACTCCCAATCGCGCCTGCTTCATACAGCGTCCGGCGTCGCCCCTGCCGAAGTCGCCCGCCGCGCGGGCCACAGCATCGCCGTCCTCTTTCGCTTCTACGCCAAGGTCATCCACGGCAGCCAACAGCACTTCAACGAAAAGATCGATAAGGCCCTGATGGAAACGAACAAACGGTAGTACCACCCAACTCCCAATAGCCCTACCCGACTCAAACACGGGTAGGGCTTTCTACTTCCTGCGGCCAGAAGGCAGACTCTAGTTGCCGGTTCCCTACTAGGCTTCAGTGGACGACCAGTTGCGAGAGTAGATCAACCACAGACCTGATCTGCAGCCCCCAAGGGGGCTGCCACTGATCGACGCCAGCATCAGCTGGCATGTATTGACAAAACCGCCATCTAGTCATCAACTAGAAGTAGACAGAGATAGTTGGCGTTCATACCGCAGCTAATTGGCTGTCGGGGTGCCGGAGAGGCCTCACCAACAAGCAGAGGCCTAACTCTTCAGTAAACGGCTTCTCGTTCCGCGAGACAATTCGCGCTTCCCATCCACTTTGCATGCGAGGGCGCCAGGCGCAGGGTTGTGGTTCAAGTGCACCCTATGAATGAACTCCCCACCCCCTTCTCTGAACTCTCCAGCGATAGCGTGGCTAACGTTGAGAGAGTAAGTGGGGCAGACCTACTCGCTCTTGCCAAAGGCGAGATCTTGGCGATCTCTGCCGATGAATACTGCGACCCAGACCTCGGGCGCTCCATCACGCAACATCTGCTGAATGATGAGCGTTACACCGGGTATCCAAACGTGCCAGATGTGCACAAATGGGGGCTAAATACGTACGACGGCTTTTCAAGCCCGGAGCGCGAAGAGCACTACTTCAACGACGCCCTTCCTGCAATCCAGTCACTGCGAGAGTACTGGTCCCCGAGCATCTCTCCAATCGACCGACTTAGATTGGAACTGCAGGAGGGGTGGCCTGCTGGAGCGAACTTGGAGTACCTCGACAACCGGGCACTGTTTGTGGGGCAAGCGCGAATATTCCACGAAGGCAAGGGGGCAATACCTCACCAAGACTTCCTGCCTTGGGAGTTGCGCGACCTCCGCAAGTCTGAGAGAACAGATCGGGCACCCGAACTCATCGGGCAGCTTACAGCAAACATATATCTGCAGACCCCTCAAAGCGGGGGTGAGCTTGAACTTTGGCTGCACGGCTACGACCATCCTGAATACAAAACCAAGCTAGACGCCCCCGACAGCTACGGACTAAGCCGCGACCTCATCCCTGACCCAGCGTTGGTACTCTCGCCACGCGATGGGATGCTAATCCTTTTTCACGCCACTCGGGTCCACGCGGTACGACCATCGGAAGCGTGCGACCGTGTAGCAATCAGCACCTTCATCGGAGTTCGCGGAATTGATCATCCTCTGACGTACTGGAGTTAGCGCACTTCATTCTGGCTCTCGGCTATTACAGCCACCGATTCTCGACCGCTGACGTCGCCGCCCCAGGCCCCCATCCGACCTTCACAAGGGCCGGCGCTTCTCGTAGCCCGCGGACGGAAGACAGCACTCCGTCAGTCGCGAGGGCTCGAACGCCTGGGCCACAGATGGGCCACACGCCCTGGTCAACCCCGGGAAACGGGCGGTACGAGGTGAGACAGACCCCCAACACCAAAGGGGCGCCCCGAACCGGGGCACCCCTTCTGACCTGCGCTAATTCTCACAAGGCGGAGACTGTGGGATTCGAACCCACGGTGACGTTGCCGCCACTACGGTTTTCAAGACCGTATTCCTCGGGGAACGCATGAAGGCCCCCGCAACCGATCCTGAGGACCGACCATGGGGGCCAGGAGGGCGGGGTCAGCGCGCCCGGTTGATGGACGGCACGCCGTCCCGGTAGCCAGGCACCTCAGCGTGCACTCGGGCGTCCGCCGCCCACTGCTCGCGCAGCTCGCGCGGCGTGACCGCCACCCGCGGACTCTCGTCCACGGTGTTCAGCACGTTCTCGGCGGGCACGGCCCGCAGGAGCTTGATCAGTAGGTGTCGCATCGGCTCTTCCTGGTCTGTTCCATGGCCGCGTCCACCTGACGGTGCAGCGCGGCAAGTGTTCTGTTGTTGTTGATCAGCAGCTCCCCGTGGTGGAGGGGCAGTCGCTCGGATTCATGCGCCACGTCCGGGAGCCCCGGCCGGTCGACGGACCACAGGGCGAAGCCGTGCGCGGCCAAGGCGTGCACCTCGTTCTCGAAGCGGACGTCCGGCACGACGACGGGGCGAGCGTCCCCCTCCCGGTGCACGGTGTCGGCGCCCCGGAGCAGCACGTCGACCCAGTGGTCCGCGTTGATGTGGTGACGTACGCCTTCTGTGCCGAGGCGTTGCAGGAAGCGCCGGGCCTCGGGGTAGCGCTCCTTGACCGTCTCCCAGCCGAAGAGGCGCACCGCCTCGGCGAGACGCAGGGCGCTGCCGTCCCGCGCAGCGGGGGCAATTACGGGGTCTATGCCGAGGGCCATGTCCTTGAGCGGGTCGGCCAGGGCCATGCGCCGGAATCCGTGTGCTTCGACGAGTCGTGCGGCCACGGTGTCCTTGCCGCTGCGTGCCCGTCCGATGATCCCGATTCCTCGCACCCTTACCCTTCCCTCGGCTGACGCGAGGGTTGAGTTCGGGAGGGGTACAGCTCAGCCGATCACTAACGGCACGCCTGTCGAACTGGGGCTGCCCTACCGCTACTTTTCCAGGCGGGCATCTCCCCAAACTCCATGAGAGTAGTTATCGTAATATTCGCCCCTCGTGAATTTAACTTTCAATTTAAGAGTCTGCATACCGGCTACCGCGAAACGTAGCTCCCGAGGGTCACCCTTAGAAAGCTGCTGCATATACAGAATGCGATTATCGCCGTTTAGTTCAAAAGTCAGCGATCCACCCGTTGGGGAGTCATCGCTCACCCCGATGGTGGCGACGAATCGCTTCCAGCTACCCCCCAAGCTGTACTCAACATCATTGGCAGGGAGGGTATCTCTATCGACTCTTAGCGAGACACTCTGAGGATACGTTCGACCGCGGAGGTCGACCGAACCCACGTCTGCATTATGGCTTGAAGACAGCGGAGTAAAGTCGGAAAGATATTGCGTTTCAGATTCCGTGCCGTCTACCCCTGAACTGGGTTTAGGGCTGCTGTTGACGCTTTCGCTCGCCGAAGGAGAATGCGTTGGCGTTGGCGTTGGCGTTGGCGTTGGCGTTGGCGTTGGCGTTGGTGGTGGCGGGGGCGGCTCATCACAGGAACGCAGAGTTAGGAACGTCAATAGAGCAACGGCAATCGTGCAGATCGCTGCACAATTTGCCAACCCTCCGTTTTCTCTGCGCCAATCGACCACTCGGCCAGTATCCATGCACCCTTGGGGAAGGTGCAGCATTACGCCAATCGTGGTGAACGCAGCCCACCTATCGACGCTCCATTGGCGGCACAGGGCTTACTTCTGCGATGAAGATGAATATGTGACCGCAGCTTCCCTCGATCCGATTGCCTGCCCAGGGATGGCCTCGACTTCCTCGCGGAGCACCGCGCGATGGTTGGGGGTGACGCGGGCTCGCGCGCCGTGGCCGAGGAACAGCGTCACGGCGGCCACGACGGCACCGACCATGGGTTCGGTGTGCTCGATGCCGGCGAGTGCGGGAACCCACGCTCCCAGCAGGGAGAGAGCGGCCACGACGATGGCGCGCACCATCACGGGGTTGTCTCGGATGTCGTCTCTGATGATCATGCCTTTCCGGTGACGCGGATGGCCTCGGCGACGATCGCGCCGAGGGCGGAGACCCCGGCCAGGGGTGCGGCGTAGCGCCACCGTTCGATGGCGCGTAGCCGGGTCTCGTGGTCGGCGAGTTCCGCGGCCGTGGTGGTCTGGGTCTGGGTCAGCCCTCGGACGTCATCGCGCAGGCCCACGATCTGGTCGTAGATCTCGCGGGCGGAGATGCTGACGCCGAGGGAGTCGCGTTCGTTCATGCCGCCGTCACCAGCTCGGGCACGGTGCGCGCCAGCTCGGCGCGCACGGCGTCCTTCTTCGAGGTCGGCTTGACCGGGCGGAAGGTGATCGAGCCGTCCGCGTTCTTCTCCATGGTCCACAGCCCCTCGCCCAGGGGATCGGCCGGCGCGGGCTTGGCCTTCTCCGGCGGATCGGCCGGCTTGGCGGGCTTCGGCTGTGCCGGCTTGGCCAGGGCCGGCTCCTGCGGCTGCGTCGGCTTCGTGGGGGCAGGGGCCAGGAGCTTGCGCAGGGAGACGGGTCCGGGGATGCCGTCGGCGTCCACGCCGGTGAAGCCGAGGGAGCGCTGGAAGTCGGCGTAGTTGCGCTGGTCGGCCTGCGACCATCGGGGGCCGGGACCTTCGGCGTAGTGGCGGCCGAAACCCTTGTCCACCAGGGCCTTGCCCAGGGCCGTGATGTGTGGTCCATACGCGCCGGGGCCGTACTCGTGGCCGCTGATGCTGACTCGGCCGACCGACGGCTCGTCCTGGTCCCGCCGGGGCGTGTCGGGTGCCGGTGAGGAGGGCTTGGCCGGAGCGGGCTTGGCGGTGGCCGGGACGGTCAGCTCCTGGCCTTCGGTGATCCGGTCAGGGTGGTCGATGCCGGGGTTCAGAGAGAGGAGAGCCGATACGGTGGTGCCGCACAGGGCGGCAATCGCGCTCAGTGTCTGCCCTCGTTTGATGGTCCACCGTCCCGGGCTGGCCGGGGCGGGAGTATCACCGGCGAGGGTGGCGAAGGCGGGGCGGCCGAAGCCGAGGATCATCGACCGGGGGCGGGTGCGGTAGTACACGCCGTCGCCGTTGTTCTGCGAGCCGGCCGTGCCGCTGGAGGTATTGCCCTCAACCGTCTTCACGCTCGTCCCGGGTTCGGCGTCGGCCAGGGCGATGCCGACGTGGTAGGCGACGCCGTCGCCGTTGTGGAAGAACACCACGTCGCCGGCCCTGGCCTGCGCCTGCGACCCGTACCACTGGCCGCGGCTCTTGAAGAACTCGACGTGCGAGGGGCAGTAGGCGAACTTCCCGACCGCCGCCGCGTTGCCGGTCCGCTCGGCGCAGTACGAGACGAACATGTCGCACCAGGGCTGCCAGTTCATCGGGTACCAGCGGCCGAAGGCGGTGTCGTTGTTGCGGCCTTCCTTGTACTTCTGGTCGGCCCACTTCCTCGCTTCGGCGAGGAAGGCGTTACGGGAACCCAGTGCGGGCTCCTCCTTTCGAGATGACGATGACTCGGCCAGGGCCCGCGTAATTCACAACGGAGCCCTGGCAGCCAAAAATTACCTGACCCTGCCTCCAAATAACGCCTTGAGTGCCAGCAACGCACGCTCTCTAATCCGGGGGTCCGGATGCATGACCGCCGTTAGTAGCACTGCGGTGACCGCCGCCAGAAACTCCGTGCCCGGTAGGGCAGTTGTCATCTCCATGGCAAGAACATAGCGCGACCGTTCCACTGTGCGCAAATGGCGACCTTATGTATACGGCTCCACCTTATGTATAAGGTCAGCATGGATTTCCGGAATACCGGAAACAGTAATCCGGAAATTGGTGGGCTAAACGAAAGTGGGCGCCCTGTCGACCTTCGCGAGCTCCTCGTCACTCAGGTCGTCCTCGCCGAGAGCTGTCACGGTAGGCACCCAGAACGAGGCCGAGGAGCTGTCAGTCGCGGGGGTGTTGCCGCGCAGGAAGAAGCGGTCCGCGCTGTCGCCCTCGGACCAGCCGGTACGTCCGGGCCAGCGCCAGAACCACCGCAGTGTGCGGTATTTGATCGTGCCCATGCCGGGGACGTCGTAGGACTGCATGTCCCCGGGGCGGACGACGGCGCAGGGGTATCCGCCGGTGTTGTGGGTGGTCTTGCCGGTGTTCGTCTTCAGTTCGACTTGCCAGTCCTGGGCGGAGAACAGGCGCGCTTCCACCCGCAGGATGGGCTTGTTCATGCCGGAGATCGGCACTTCGGCAAGATCCACCCAGCCGGGGCCCTGGAAGCGGTGGGCGGAGCCGGGGTAGACGGCCACCGACTGGAACCGGTCGGTGCGCCCGCCGCGCGGAGGTGTGCGTTCCAGGTCGCGCAGCCGACGTTCGAGGTCGGCGAGCTGGTCGACCAGGCTCGGCTCACGGACTAGTGAAGCTCTCCGCATCAAACAGTTCCTCTTGGCACAGGGACAGCTCGCACCGGTCCGAGCCGTCCGCGTTGACCGCGACGCGCACTTCGGTGAGCACGTACGAGCTGTCGATGCGCATGAATTCGTTGGCTGAGACGAGACGGAGTTTCTGGCCCATGTTCGGGTCGAAGTAGTGGGGGGCGTAGACGTCGGGGTAGGTCACCAGGCGCGGGGTGACGATGCCCGTGGCCCCGAAGTGCAGGGCGGTGTCCCCGTGGAGATCGAGGGTGCTCTGGTGCTTGATCGATCCCATGACGTTGACGACGTCGCGCTGCGGGAAGAGCCGGCGCAGCTGTGGGTTGTCGCGGCGGGACCAGACGCCGGCGGTCTTGTCGCTGCCGCTCGCGCCGATGGTGTACGCGGTCGTCGCGATGTTCTCGCCGTTGAGGAACAGTTCCTGCACTTCGCACGTGGTGCCGTCGACCAGGTCCGGCAACGGTACGCCAGCCGGGTCGGTGGCAGTGCGTGGCGTGCGGTCGACGGTGTTGCGGATGTCGTGGCGCAGCTCGGTGCCCTCGTGGGCCCGCCATGCCGCGCTGCGGAAGAAGAAGCCGCCGATGTTGTCGGCGAGGTCCTGCATCACGTCCAGCGAGGGCTTGAACTCGTTCTCCAGAAACGACAGCTCCCGCTTGCGGGGCATCGCGGTGATGGCCGCGGTGCTGGTCTGGATGCCCCACTCGGCGCGCAGGGCCATGCGCTTGAGGATGTCGGACTGGAAGTCACCGCCGGCCTTGGTGGACCATCCGCCGTAGGCGTGGTTGGTCTCGTAGTACGACAGGAAGTCGCGCGCGGCCAGCTCCAGCGTCCGCTCCTCTAGGTCCACGCGCAGGTTCCAGACGATGCCGCCCCAGACCATGTAGCCGTCGCGGACGATGCCCAGGACGGTACGGAACGGCTGGATCGCCGGGTACCGCAGGCGGGCGTCGTCCAGTGCAGCCAGCGGGATGGTCACGGTGGCCTCGGACGGCTTGTCCATGGTGCGCCGCCAACCGACGTTCACGAAGCGGGGCGAGGCCCGGTAGACGGCGCGCCAGCCCTTCTGGCGGAAGCTGTCGGGGTGCCACCCTGTACTGCCGGTTCCCCGAGTGAAGTCGAGCGCGGGGTCTCCGTCGGGGATGAATTCGTACAACCGGGCTTCGTAGCCCGATTCGGTGACCGCCAGGGCGGCCCCCTTTCGTGCGGGTGGCCAGTCGGAAGGAGGGTTGCCGGGGCCGGCCAAGCTGGTGGGTTGCATTTTTGTTGTGACCGTTGGCTTGTGTGCCGAGGTCCCGACCGCTTAAGTCGTTCATGCGTTCAAGAAGCTACCTCGGTACGTGACCGTCTACGTAAACTGACGGCGCCCGCCCGTACGCCACACGGCCGGAGGTGACCAGTCACAGCGCCCGTGAGTTTGTGAGAGGCGTCCCAGCACTCACACACTGGGTCGGTGACAGCCATATGGAGCGTGGTAGCCCCACCTGCCGCAGCGGTCTTGACCACACTCATCGGAGTCTTCACAGGCAGCGCGGTCAGCAAGCGGGCCCAAGATCGCAGTTGGAATCGCGATCAGCAAGTGGCAGCGTGCATACGCATGCTTCAGGAATCCTCCACCGCACTGGCCAGCCTGAGTGCTATGGAGGCCAGCCGTCCTGAATCTGATCCGCAAGGGACGGTAGTGCCTACCACGGTTGACTGGGATCCCTGGAACGAGGCGCTCAGCTTGGTCAACGTCGTAGCCGACCGTGAGATCGTGGAGGCCGCGCATGCTCTCGACGAGCAGTTGTGGCGTCTGCACATCATGGTCCGACGGGGCCTGACGCCCGAGGAGAACTGGCTAGACCTGCAAGCGCGGGTCACCGCTGCCCGGGCCGACCTCATTCTCACCGCGCGTCGTCGGCTGTCCATTGCAGGGGACTCACTCCCTCGCCTGTCGGGCCGCCCCGCGCCGGACGACCCGATCTGGCCTCCGTCGCATCCCGGACAGCGGTGAGCCCGAGGTGCCGGCAGAAGCCAGCTGTCGTGTGTGACGTGGTCGGTGGCGGGTTACCTCATCGTTTGGGATAGGCGACGGCGTGCAGGTAGGTGACCTGGTAGCCGGTGCGCAGGGTGGCGCGGGTCTTGTCGCCGGCGTGCAGGCCGGCCAGCGCGCGGACGACGACGGGCACGCCGGCGGGGGCCTCGAACTGCGTGGCGACGTCCGCCCCGCAGCCCTTCGGGGAGCGCTGAGGGCGGGAGGGGGCGCGGAAGACGGTGGCCAGCTTGGTCTCCGCCGCCGCGCCGAGCTGGACTCGGATCTCGACGTCCGCCGAGGCCGGGGGCTGGTCGGGGAAGTCGCCCCACCACGAAGCGGTGAGTTCGACCTGGCGGGCGTACGGCGTGGGCTCGAACCGGACCTCGCCGAAGAGGGTCCAGCGCAGGTGGCCGGTGACGGTCAGGCCGGGCTCAGCGTAGTCGCTGCGGAACTGTGCTCCCGGCGTGCCGGCCGGCACCCAGGTGCCAGCCGTGGTCCGGGCGTACTCGGTGCCGGTCGCGGTGTCCATGTAGAGGGTCCCCGGGACGGTCATCGGTTCTCCCTCGGGTGGAGGGCGACGCGCAGGTAGGTGTCGTGCGGCCGGTCGGGGCTGATCTTCAAGCGCATGCCGGCGGTGTCCTGGCCGGCCTCGGAACGGAAGGTGAAGTCCATCGCGTACGTGACGGTGGTGCCGGCCGGGACGGGGTGCATGGTGACGGTGTCGGTCCCGCCGGCACTGGCCCAGGCCGGGGCGCGGAACATCACGGCCAGCTCGTTGGCGCTGCCCTCGCGCACGCGCAGCGAGACCGACTCGGGGGTGTCGCCGGAGAACGCAGCCCAGGCCATGGCCTTGATGACCGCCACCCGGTCGTACGCGGCCGGGGCGATCGTCACGGAGGTGAGCGGCGTCCACCGGCCCTCGTCGGCCCCGGTAAACGTGACGGCAGCCGGGAACGCTTCGGTGTAGGTCATGCCCTGGCCGGCGCGCCGCCAGGTGCCCGTACAGTCGGCCCAATAGCGGTCGCCGGTGCGGGTGTCGGTGTACCGGGTTCCGAGGGTTGCTATGTCGTGCTCCCTTGATCGGGGTAGGCGGTGGCGCGCAGGAAGGTGCCCGGTTCGGTGTCCTCGACCTTCACGGTGCACACGCCGGTGCTGCGGGGTTCGATGCCGTTGCAATGCCCGATCAGGCGGTAGGTCGCCGACGCGCCGGCCGGTAGCCGGTCGTAGGTGGAGACGTCCGCTCCGCCGCCGTCCGGCCAGCACGGTTCGCGGGTGGCTTCGCCGACCCGGCCGGTCAGGGTCCGGCCGTCGGCGAGGCGGACGTCCCGCGTGATCGTCGTGGTGGTGCTGTTGACCCGCGTGGTCTTCCCGGCTCCGTCGGAGTGCCAGGCGATGGCAGCGTCCACCGACACGATCCGCGCGTACGGCGCGGGCGGGACGAGGAGCGAACCCAGCTCGACCTCCGGGGAGGCGTTGCCGGCGTACCCCATCCGGAAGGCGTAGCGGTCGTTGTCGACGCGGGCCTGCACACTCAACGGGCGGCGCTCCGCCGGCTGCCATGTTCCGTCGTCCAGGGCGGTGTAGACGGTGCCCGCTCGAGTGTCGACGTAGGTGGTGCCAGGGGTGATCGGGTCAGCCATTACCGCCGCCCCCGATGGTGGCCGGCGCGGCGGTGAAGCCGGGGGGCGGGCCTTCGCCGGCCATGACGAGATCGGCGGAGCCGACCTTGAACGGCTTGCCGGTGCTCCCGGACTCGGCGACCCACAGGGCCCCGTCTTTCGCGTACAGGACTGCGCCGTCCTGCGGACGGTCCGGGGCGGCCGCGCAGGGGCCGAGGGTGACGACGCCGGCCGGGGTGACCTTGAACCGCTCGGTGGTGATGTTCTGCTTCACGACCAGGTCGCCGCCGACCGTCGCGCCGGTGTTGGCCTCGACGGTGCCTGTCTCGCCCTTGGCGCCCTTGAGGCTGCCGAGGAACGCCCAGTCGCCGCCGGCCTTGTTGAACAGGCCCATGGTCGCGGTGTTGATCCACTGGTCCCCGTTCAGGCCCTCGGCCTTCGCCGGGTCCACCGTGGCGGCGTAGAACTTGTTGCCGTCGCGGTGCCAACCCTCCTCGGTGCGCACGAAGCGGTTGCCGGTGGAGAAGTTGGTGTACTGGGTGCCGAGGCGGAAGCGGGCCAGCTCGGCCGGCGCGGGGTCCTCGCCGCGCGCAGGGCCGGTGCGGGTGACGAGGTACTGCCCCCACCCGTAGGCGTACCGCTGGTCGTAGTCCGGGGGCAGGTTGAGGGTGCCGTCCGGGTAGCGTGCGAACTTCGCGACGACCAGCCGCCGGCCCTCGTCCGTGGCCGGCGGGACGTCGTCGGGCACCACCTGGGGCACCAGGGCGTTGCGCCAGTCGCCGTGGGCGATGTCCTCGACGTACAGCACGACGTAGCCGGACTGTACGGACGCCGGCACCGGGACTTGCAGGGCGGTGTCGGACTCCACCCAGTACACGCCGCCGGCCTCGTCGCCGTCCTTGACCCACGCCCTGCCCGGGGCGAGTGCGACGTAGCCGGGGCCGTGGAGGGCGGACAGGGACGGCTCAAAGCTCTCGCGGCTGTCGAAGCCGGCCACGAAGTCCTGCATGGAGCCGAACATCCTGCGGAAGGTCTGCGCCGGGTAGTCGGCCTCTTCCTGAAACGCGACTGTGATCACACGAACCTCCCGGGCTGCCACTCGACGAAGCCGCTGGCGGACCCGTCGTAACTCGTCTTGCTCTGCTCGATGGAGACCTCCACCGTCCGGCCGGCCTCCGCCCGCGCCCACTGGGTGAGGGTCGGCGCGACGGTCGTTCCCGCGCTCGCGCCGTCCGCGTAGTGCGTGAGCGCCGGGGGGCCGGTCACGGGGACGTCGAGCACCAGGCGCTCACCGGCGGTCAGCCGGAACGGTGTGCCGTCCGGCCACCGCTCGACGCCCATGCGCCCCACGACCTGGCTGGCCTCCTTGAACACCAGGACCGGCCCTTCAACGGGCCCGCGGATCTCCGCTCGCAGCGCGGCGGTGTCCATCGACCCGTTGGTGAGCAGCGCGGTGCGGGGCGGGCCCCAGCCGCCGTCACGCGGGATACGCAGCGGCATGCGCAGCGCCCGGTGCCGGCCGAAGCGGTAGCCGCCGCGTTTGAAGTCGGTGGAGGGGGCCAGTTCCTTGCGGATCGGGCGCACGGCCCGAATCCATGGCTCGGTGCATTCGAGCTGCACGTCGACGAGGGGGTGGAACTGTCCGTACGTCTCGTCGATGCTGGTCTCCCGTTTACGGACGCGGCCGGCGACCTGGGCCCAGGCGCCTTGGGCGACGCCGGGCAGGCAGAAGGAGAACGGCTGCTCGTTGCGGGAGTGGGTGAAGGCCGCGGCGACCTCGCCCATGAGGAGATCGAGGTGTTCGGAGTCGTCGGCCATCACCCGGAACGTGATGCTGACGACGCGGCCGCGCATGTAGTCGCGGCCGGGCAGCAGCCCGTCGTAGTTGACGAGTTCGAGGTCATGGGACTTCACGTCCGGCATGGCGGCGAGCCCGTCCACCTTCACCGGCAGGAGCGGGGAGTCCCCGCCCAGGAGCACGCCTCCGTACGCGAGCGTCCACGGCGTGCCCGTGAACGGGATGCGCGCCGACTTCATCGTTTACCGTCCAATCCGCAGCTGCCATGCGACCTCGCGGCCGATCTCGCGCGGGTCCGCGTTCGTGCTGGCGTTGATCGTGATCGGCCTCTCGGTCCGGTCCGTCTTGCCGCCCCGGTGCCGCTCCCGGTTGTCGTCCGCGCTGCGGCCGGCCTTGCGGCCGAAGTCGCCGACCAGGGAGCGGGAGACGATCTGCTGGAGGGGCTGGAGAGCGTCCGCGATCGGATCGCTGTACCCGACGGGCGACGGCCCGAAGTCGGGCAGGACGGGCAGGGCCATGAACGGCGAGGGGGCCGCGTAGCTCATGGGCATGGCGGCCAGGGACATGAAGCTGGAGAACGGCGACATGACCGCGTCCTTGATGCCGGAGATGACGCCGCCGACGGACACCGACTTCAGGCCGGAGATGAAGCCGTTGACGACGTCCTTGCCCTTCTGGACCAGCCACGATCCGGCGTCGCCGATCGCGCCGAGGACCTTGTCCTTCAGGCCCCGGCACCAGCTCACCAGGTCGCCGAGCTTCGAGACCGCGCCGTCCTTCGCCCGGCCGAACCAGTCGGCGAACTTGCCCGGCAGCTCGCCGAGCTTGGCGCAGGCGTCGCGCACCCAGCCGACTGCGCGGGAGACCGCGTCGGAGATGGCCTGCCAGATGTTTGCCGTGACGTTTCTGCACGCGTCCCAGGCGGACGAGACCTTGTCCTGTACCCACTGCGCGCCCTGCGACGTGGCGTTGGTGATCCACTGCCAGGCGGAGCTCACCTTGTCGGAGCACCACTGCCACGCCGCGCCCGTCTTGTCCTGCACCCACTGCCAGGCCGCCGGCACCTCCGTGCGCACCCAGTCCACCGCCGTGGCGATGGCCGAGCGCATGGCCTCCCAGGCTTGGGCGAAGAGGTTCAGGGCGCCCATGGTGGCCTGGAGCCCGGAGACGAACTGCATCAAGATCCACGATGCGAGGTCGACCAGGAGCTGCATGGCCTCCGGGTTGTCCGTCAGCGCCCGCATCACCCCGCGCAGGGCCTCGGCCAGGGTGTTCAGCGCCTGCGGCGCGAAGTCGGCCAGGGAGACCAGCAGATCGGCGAAGGCGCTGGTGACGACCGACAGGAAGTTGATGAAGGCGTCGAAGACCTTGGACAGGGTCGGCGCGTTCTGCGCGAGCTTGTCGAAGAAGTCCCCGACGATCCGGCCGAGTTCGGCGAACCCCGTCGAGACGTGCTCGACAAAGTCCTGCATGCCCGACTCGTTGAGCGCCTTCGTCAGGCGCGGCAGGAGCTTGTCCGCGAAGCCGGTCAGGCTGCGGACGAGGGGATCGACGTACTGGGTGCCGGCCTCGAAGAAGGACCGGAACATCCCCCGGGAGGAGCCGAGCCACCCGCGGATGTGGTCCAGGGCGGCCTTGACCGGCCGCTCCATCACCGAGGCGGCGTCCGCGAAAACGGACTTCGCCTCCTTGGCGACGGCGGAGAACGACGACTTGAGCTTGTCGGTCCCCAGCGCCAGAGCAGCGATGCCGGCGGCCATCGGCAGCAGCGGGACCGCTGCCAGGGCGGCGACGGCGACCAGGCCGGCACCCGCGACGACCGCGAGGGTCATCAGCGAGGCGACCGTGGCCATCACGGCCACCTGCACGCCGCTGCCGATCGCGCTGCTCGCGGCACCGGCCGCGCCGGCGATGCCGCTGAAGGTCTGACGGCCGCCGGCCAGCAGATCGGAGAAGCCGGCCCGTACGGAGGTGAACGCGGTGCCGAAGCCGGCCGCGATCATCTCTCCAGTGCCGGAGAGGAGCTGCCGGGCGCCGTCGACCGCGCGGCCGACGTTGCCGAGGAAGCCCCGGTCCACCCGTGCCTGAATGCGCACATCGCGCCGACGGGTGAGCGCCAACAGGCGTGCCTCGGCGCGCCCGGCGTCCACGTCCGGGCGGATGGTCGGGGTGATGCGACGCGCGCGGCGGGCCAGGGCGTCCAGCCGGCCCCGTGCCGTGGCGTCGTCGACGTCCACATGGACACGCACTCGCGCCTGCCGCTCGATGCGGTCGAGATACCGCTGGAGCGACTGGTGGAAGTTGCTGGTGTCCGGGAGGACCTTGATATGGACACGGCCGCCTTCGGGCCCGCCCGGCCCCCCACCTGCCAAATGGTGCTCCTTGCTAGTTGACGATGAAGGGGGGCGCCTCCGGCTGCTCCTTCGAGCGCTCGGCGACCACGGCCGGGATGGCGACCGACGCGCGGACGGGCGCGAGGTGCGGGGTGCGCGGCCGGTCGCCGGCCAACGCGGAGGCAAAGGGGTTCGAGGCCCGCTCGGTGGTGCCGGCCGCCTTGCCGGGGCGCGGGTAGGGCGTCGGTTTCTCCAGGGCCCCGAGCCGCTTCGCGCGCTGCGTGAGCGCCACGTAGGTGTTCCACTGCACCGCGTCCACCAGGTCCGCGAGGATGTGCGCGTGGACGTCCCAGCCGACGGCCTGCCGGCCGCCGAGGAGAGCGGCCATGACGGCCGCGTCGTCGGGAAGGTTCTCGACAAGCGCCAGAACGGCGCGGGCCGACATCTCGCCCCGGAAGTACGCCAGCAGATCTACCGAGTAGAACCGGTGCAAGTCCGCGTAGATGGCGGCCCCGTGCTCGTCCAGCAGCCTGACGAGACTCAGGCTTCCGGGACCTCCGCAGCCTCCATCCACGCCTCGAAGATCCGCGAACGGCCGTCCAGCGGCAGCTCGTCCAGAGCCGCCGCCATGGCCTTCTTGTCGGTCGCGACCGCGACCAGGGCCGCGTCCATGGCGTGGATCTTGGTAACGTCCGAGACCTTGTCGGAGCCGAGGGCGTCGATGTGCGCCAGCACGGCCTTGAGGTCACCGCCCGGCACGGTGGCCAGCGGACGCAGGTGGATCGTTTCGCCAGCGGGGCCGATGAAGGTCAGGCCGGCGGATGCCTTGCTCTCGGCCTCGGCCTTGAGATCAGCGAAGTTCAGGGTGGTCAAGCAGAGGTCTTTCTCAACGGGCCGCGAGGGCGGATTCCACCGCTGCGGCTACCGGCGACGACGCCGGCGGAACGCGGGAAGGTCAGAGCGGATAGCGCTCGGTCACGGTGCCGGTGGAGCCGCCGTAGCCGAGGATGGTGGCCTTCACGGGCACCTCGGACAGGGCGGCCGGGTCCAGGGTGATGGAGTCGCCGCCGATGATGGCCACCTTGGGGTAGTGCCAGGCGACGGCGTTGTCCCCGTCCGTACCGACGATCAGAAGCGCCTTTTCCGTGGCCGTGGGATTCAGCGGGATGTTGAAGCCGACCGGCTTGGAGGTGACGGGGTCGGTGATGACCGCCTCGTCCCCCGCCCCGTAGTAGAGCTTGTACGTCTCGACGGTGAAGTCCTCAAGATTCACCGTGAGCGCGTACGTCTTCTTGGGGTTGGTCTGCTTCAGGTTCGGGTTCTGCCAGGACCCCAGGGTCTCGGCGTCGTCGCCGTCCACCGACATCTCGATGCCGTTCTCCAACGACGTGTTGCCCACATCCCGCCAGGCCGTGGACTTCACACCGCCGACCTGCGGCATGGTGGCGTTCGGGTCCTTCGGAAGGATGGGAAGCGCCGGCATCGGTGTGCCGACTTCCGCCACGTACACGTACCCCTGTGAGGGGTTGATGACGGGTTCGATCTTCTCGGCCAAGGGCCGCCTTTCAAGCATGCCGACGGCCCGCCCGGGAATCCCGTGCGGGCCGTCAGTGATCGTTCATGTGCAGAGGCTTAAGAACCAGCCCACTGGTGGGCGACTCGTGTCGACCAAGCGTCCGTGCCCTTGACGGACACGTCGTATTCGTAGATCTGACCGACCACCGGGTACGGCTCGGGGGCCACGTGGACCTGCCGGTAGCCGTTCTCATTCGGGGGTCTGCCGGGGGCGGTGACGGTCCGCAGGAGCGTGCCGTTCTTGAAGATGCGGATGGTGTAGTCCTCCGCGCCTTCGACCGGCAGCCACATCACGTGTACCTCGTTAGGTGCGCCGCCGTCCCGCCAGACCTGCACGTCCTTGGGGGCCTCCGGGGCGGGGGCGGGCAGGGTCACGGTGAAGGCGAAGCGCCGCCCGGCCCGGTCCTCGAAGGAGCCGTCGAAGCGGGTGGCGGTGCCGGGGTAGGTGTGGTGGCAGGTCACCGCGGACTCGGTTCCGGGAATGTCCACGATCTCCGCCGCCATCAATCGCCCCAGGTGATTTGGCCCTTGCCCGCGACGGCGTTGCGGATGGTGGCGGACACCTTGCGCGGGTCGTCCTCGAAGTAGCCGAGCTGGACGTCCAGGTCGCGCGGGAGCCGCACGGTTACCGTGGCGGTGGCGGTGTGGCCCTCGAAGCCGGCGTCCTTCCAGGACGGAACGGTGACCGTGATGGTCTTCTCGCCGTCGGCGGTGAAGGCGTGCCGCTCGGTGAGCTTGCCGGCCGAGACGGCGGGGGTGGCCGGCGGGGAGCCGTCGCCCCAGTCCACCGTCACGCCAGGCTTGACGCCGGTGGCCGACAGCACGCCTTCGAAGTTCGAGCCGGCGTCCATGGCCCAGGAGATTTCCACGGGCAGGACGGGCGCGGTCGTGACGGTCTTGGTGTTGCCGTCGGCGTCGGTGACCGTGACCGTGTGCGCGCCGGGCGTCTTGTACTCGTGCTCGACCACGACCGGGTCGGATCCGATAGTGATGTCGGCCATGTGACCGTCTCCCCAATCCAGGCGCGCGGGGCCGGCGGCTGCGCCAGCCACCTGCGCGCGGTAGTACCTGCCGTCGTCCCGGTCCGCCGCGAGCGCCATCGTCAGCGGCGGGCGGGCGGGCGGTCAGGGGGCGGGCGTTGAGCTGATAGGTGGCCGTGAACCGGCAGGCCCCCGGGTGGCCGGCGGTCAGCGCGTCGCCCGTCATGAACGGGCCGGTGACCTCAGTGAAGCGGCTCAGGTAGCCGTCCGGTCCCCGATGCTGGTCCCGGCATGCGGCCAGCAGGGCACCCCGGGCCTGCCGGGCGAGGAGCGAGGCGGCCGGCCGCGAGGCGGCGAGGGCTTCGACGGTGAACATGCCGGAGTCGATGAAACGCGGGTCTCGGGCCTTGCCGCCCACCCGCCGGGCGACGACCAGCGGCAGGAGCCCGGCCCACTGCTGCGGCATCGCCACCCGCACCGCCGTGCCGGCGGGCAGGTAGGCGCGCAGCGCCTCCAGGACAAGCGCTTCGGTGTCGGGCAGGACGTACACGGTCACCTCCGGCTGCGGGGGCCGCTACCCGCGCCCACCACGTGCTCGATGGCGTGGATGCCCTCGACCCACTCGCCGGCCTTGGTGAAGTGGCCATAGTTGATCGAAGCGCTGTTGCGGTCCTCCAGGTTGACCGAGTAGCCCTTGCGATGCCGGCGGACCTTGATGCCGCGCTCGAACGCGCCGGTCTTGCGGTGCGGCGCGGCCGCGGCCTTGATCTCGCCCGCCACGACCGTGGCGTGGGCCTTGAGAACCTGCATGACGCCGGGCATCCCGGCAACGGTCTTATGGATGTTGGGCTTCACGTACGCCACCGCTGCCCCCTTCGATCACGGCGGACAGGTAGCGAGTACGACGTGAGGCCCCGTGCACGCGCGGCGGGTCCACCACGTGCCACAGCTCGCCGTCCATCTCGACCCGCGCCCACGCCTGCACCGCCTCGCACGGCCCGGTGAGCACCTTCCAGCGCACCGGTGCCGCCCAGCCCGTCGCCACCCCTTCCAGGGCGTCCAGGGGCTGCACGAAGGCCCGGATGGTCACAGGCCGGCCCAGGCCCGGGGCGGAGCCGCCGTACCCGTCGTCGGTCTCAGCCGGCGGGTACACCCGCAGCTCGACCGGGGCCCGGCGATCGAAGATCACACGAGCCCCCGCTGGTCGAACGGGTCCGGGTACGGGTAGCCGGCGCACCGGTCGGTAAGGAGGACGGCCCGGACGGTCTCCAGCGAGCGCATGGCGCTGCGGCCGGACAGCCGCTCGACCAACAGTTGCTCGCCCTTCGACAGGGAGCCGCCCACCGCGCCCTGCTCGGGCATGCGGTAGCTGTACTCACCGGCCGATTCGCTCACGAACCCTTCGGGGTTGCGCACGCGGCGTTCGGCCACCGCCAGGACGATGGCCTTGACCGCCGCCGGGACCGGCCGGGGCTGGCCGTCGACGACCGCGCCCCAGGACGGGTTCCCGTATGCCCGCACGATCGCCGAGGCGTCGTCCAGGGCGGCCTCGGCCTGCTCCCGGTCGGCCCCCGTGAAGGTGCCGCCGTAGCGGCGTTCCAGTTCGGCGAGGTCGGCGAGCCGGCCCGCGGACTGTATGTCCGTCACGCGGGGCCTGCCTTACTTACCGGTGCCGTTGCCCTTGAGGGTGATCGGCACGTACCGGCAGAACTCCGCGAGACCGGTGATCGGGTCGGGGCCCTCGAACAGCGGCTTGGCGCCCGCGAAGACGTCGCAGATCGACAGGTCGGAAAGGCCGGCGGTGTCCCAGTCCTGAATCCAGCGCATCGCGTAGCCCTGGTAGGACTCCGAGCCCGAGTGCTTGGCGCCCATGGACGCCTGCGGGGCCCGCACGACCAGGGCGAACGCCTCACGGGTCATCGCCAGCGCGCCGCCCTTGATGTAGTTCGACTTGAAGACCTGGAAGTTGAGGATGTCGCCGACGTTCGCGCTGCGCAGGGCCTCGGTGCTGCCGGACTGGTCGGCGCGGACGAACAGATCGTCCTTGAGCAGTTCACCGTAGAAGGCGGGCGAGACGACCAGGATGCGGCCGGTGTCCGGGACGTTGCCCTCGTCCATGGTGACGCCGGCCGCGATGATGGCCTCGCGCACCGCCTTGGCCTTGGACGGGTCGACCGTGGCCGTCTCCGGGACGGCCTTGATGGCGGCGTTCATCGGCTCCGCGATCGTGCCCTCGATGCGCTCGCCGATCTTACGGACCTGCGGGGCGAGGACCTGGGCGGCGAAGCTCTCGATGTCCAGCGTCAGCTCACGCGAGGTGACCTTGACCGGGTGAATGAAGTGGTGGTCCAGGCGGACCGGCACCGAGGACTCGCGGACGTCGAGATAGCCCTGGGTACCGCTGCCGATGTTCGGCGTGGCGGTGCCGGCGTCGTGCGCGTCCTGCGTCTGGCCCGGCTTCTTGATGTTGACGACGTTGCCCACGCCGCCGGTGAACTCGCTCTCGGCGTCCCGGTGGACCAGACGGCCCAGGACCAGCTCGGCGGCGAGGAGGGAGAGAGCCTGACGGGCGGCCTTGCCGCCCGCGTTCTCCATAGTGATGAAGCTATGAGCCAAGGGGTGGTGCAACTACTTTCGGTACGCGAAAGCCCCTGGGTGCAGGGGCCGGGGGAAGGCGCGCGGATCAGAAGCTGATGGCGCGGATGCGGCGGGTGATCGCCTCGGGGTCGTGCTCGGCCGGCGCGTCGGGCTCCAGCCCGCCCTTGCCGGTGACGGGCTTCGGGGCGACCAGTGCGGCGAGCTTGCGGGCGTCGGCGGCGATCTCCTCGGGCGTCTCGCCCCGGAGACGTGCCGCGAGGTCGGCGGGCAGGTTGACGCGGGCGGCTTCCTGGTGCCGGAGCACCGACACCTCCATCTCCGCCAGTCGGTTCTTGTAGTCGGCGGCTTCGGCGTCCGCCGCCTTGGCCGCGTCCGCGAGGGCGCGGGCCTCGGCCTGCGCCTTCTCGTACAGCGCGCGGTAGTCCACCGCGGCCTCGGCCGGCTCCCCCGTCGGGGCAGGGCCAGCGGCCGGCGGCTCGGCCGGTACCGCTGCGGGCTCCTTGCCGCCGAAGACTTCGGCTGGCGTCGGGGCCGGGGCGGCCTGCGGCTGCTCGGGGGCCTCCGACGGGGTCTGCTCGCTCACGTGGTGCTGCTCTCTTTCTCAAGTTCTCGACGCCATTCGGCCAGGGTCAGGCCGTCCTTGGACTTCTCCTGCCACAGCCGCATGTAGCGCTGGTTCGCTTCGGGGAGCGTGTGGGTGCGGGTGAAGATCGGGCGCGGCTGACAGTGACAGTCAGGGTGGTAACGCTGCCCGGCCGACAGGCCGGCCGTCGTGGCCGACTTGTAGACCGCGCCCCGGCTGGCGAGCATCGCGCACCAGGCGCACGGGTCGGCGTCGGTCTCCCGGTAGTAGCCCAGCGCCTTCGGGTCGCCGCGTACGGCCTCGGCCAGGGCTTCGCGGCCGCCGTCCTCGGCGATCTGCGATCCGGTGCGGGCGGCTTCCTGCCGGGCGGTCGTCATGACCTCGGCCAGTTCCTTCTCGAACTGCGGGTCATCGAGCCGGCCCCGCCGCTCGGCCGCGCCACGGGCCTTGTCCAGGCGGGCGGTCACCTCGCGGTGGAACGCGCCCTCGGCGCGCCGCTGCTCGGTGCGCTCGTCGTAGCCGGTCCACGGGGAGTCGTCCACCAGCAGGTGGCCACCGCGGCTCGCGGTGCCGGCCTGCGCTCCGGCCGCACGGTTGAACTCGCGCCACAGCCCTTCGAGGGTCGGCCCCTCGGCCGTGGGCGTGCCGGGCAGGTTGACGACCGTGCCGGTCTCCAGCGCGCGTAGCAGTCGGTAGAAGGCGACGGCCAGGCCGTAGGACTTCCGCCGGCCCCGGGCGACGATGGCCCGGTACTCGCGGCCCAGAGGCCCCGCACCGGTCCGTACGTCGTGTGCGGAGATGCCGGCCAGCCATGCGGTCAGGTCGGCGGCGGACTCAGCGGCTATGCGCTCCTGCGCCCGCCGGTACGCGGCTGTCGCCCGCTGTGCCGGCTCGTTCGTCGCCATCGTTCACCCCCTCGTCGGGGGCCTTCGCCTGCTGGCTCGCGGCGATCTCGCGCAGCCGCTGTTCCTGGGCAGCCTTCCACTCCTTGACCGCCTCGTCGATGTCCGACTGCGTGAAGCCGGGGACCTTGCGCAGGACGATGCCGAGCGGGACGCCGATCTGCGACAGCTTCAGGCCGGCGTCGGCGGCCTGGGCGAAGGAGCGGTTGCCCCGGTCGGCCCAGACGACTTCGGACTCTTCGTCCTCGAAGCCGGCCCGGTCGCCGGCTACCAGGGCACACAGCCTCATGACCGATTCCCAGCTCTCGCCGAACGCGGCCTGCACTTCGGCGACCTTGCGCATGAACGCGGACTCGGCCGCCGCAAGCGCGTCGGCCGCCATGTTGACCATGTCCGACATCACGTAGTGCGGCGGGGTCTCGGTGACCATGCAGGCGTGCTTGACCGCCATGGCTATGGAGTCCTGAAGATCCTTCGTGGACTGGGCGGGGAGCTGTCCGAACTCGGTTTCGGCGTTCGGGGAGACCAGCAGCGTGGAGGGGTCAAGGACCGGAGGGAGGAACGTCGGCTGCCCGTTCTCGTCGCGCACGGGGTCGCCGTACTCGTCCAGCACCTCCACCGGCGCGAGGCCGGTGGCGAAGCGGATCGCGAAGGCCCCGTAGTGCTGGGCGATTAGCATGTTGAGCGTCATCTGGTTGATGCGGTCCTGCGTGGTCATGACCCGTTCGACCAGTCCCTGAGTGCGGCCCTGCAAGTCGACCGCCGGCGCGAACCGCACGACCGGGCACACGCCCATGCCGTGCTGCTCGACCTTCGTGACCTTCGGGTCGCCGGCCTCGAAATCCAGGTGGTAGACGGCCTGGTCGTCGATCAGTCGGCCCGTGTGCGGCTCCTGGCCGCCGTCGCCCGGCGTGCGGTCCAGGTGCAGGGCGTACAAGGGGAAGGGGTCGAAGGTGGGGTCCTCGTAGACCGCCACGGTCTTGACCGCGTCGTACGCCCGCACCTGCGGCCGGTCCCGCTTCTCACCCGGCCGCATCCCGGGCAGGACGGTCACGTAACTGTGGCCGGCCGCGAGCGCGCCCCGGTGGACCTGGTGCTGCCGCTGGTCGAGCCGGTTGGCCTGCCACCACTTCCACTCGGGCGCGTTGGTGTCGCTGCCCGAGCGGCGGTAGCCGTCCACACCCATGGCGTTGGTCGGCGCGTCCACGATCAGCGGGACGATGTTGTCGAAGGACCGCTTCACCAGGGCCCGGAACTCCGGGTTGGCCTTCTTCGGAATGAACGGCGCGCGGTGGAAGCCCCGCAGGTACCGGTCGGCCAGGTTCAGCCGCTCGTAGTCCCGCTGGATCAGGCCACGGGCGTGGCGTGCGCGCTGCGTGAGCACGCTCGCGACCTCGGTCAAGCTGTCAATACCCTTCGTACGCGGTCAGCTGTGCCACCGCGCGCTGTGGCTTGAGCTTGCCGGACTCGATCAGTCGCCGGCGGGCGATCCAGCACAGCAGCAGGGCTGCGTACGCATCGACCTTGTGCCGGCTCTCGCGCGACTCCTTGCGGAAGCTGATGCCGTACTGATTCGGCCGCTTCCGGGCGTTCTCCACGTGCCTACGCAGTGTGAAGTGGCCTTGGTGCAGGAGCTGGTGGGCTTCGATGGCCCCCACCATGGCCATGTTCTCCGTGGTGATCTCGCGCTGATTGGCGCGCATGTCGTAGCCCACTGCGGACCGCGCGTTCGAGCGGATCAGCAGCTTCGGGCCGTACTTCTCGGACCACTGGGCGGTGTAGGTCTCCCAGTACGCGACGTCGGAGAGGAACGCCACCACGTTGTAGGTGGTGAAGGCGTTCGCGACGGCGTCGCTGACGACTTCCTTGTCCACCTGCCAGCCGGCCCCGGCGGGACCGTCGGGCTTTTCCCAGACGCCCAGCGGGACGCACAGCGCATCGCGCACGCGCATGGCCACCAAGGCCGTGCTGTCGTCGGCTTCGCCGCCGTCCAGGCCGAGGACGATGCGGTCGCCCGGCCGCAGGTCCCGGCCTTCGATCTCGCACCGGCCCCAGTCCTCGGGGTCGACCAGCGCGTCCTCGGCGACGGTCGTTTGGTTCAGGTACTTGCGGCGGGACTCGTCCTCGGTGGTGGACGCCGACCAGATCTCGGGCATGACCCGGTCCGGATTCACCCAGACCGCGTCGCCCCGGGCGCACAGCAGCGCGGCACGCAACTGCTCCTCGTCGCCCAGGTCGACGCCGGAGGGGGCTTCGACGCTGTCGTAATACAGGCCCGTGGCCCGGTTCTTGCCGTCGCGCTGCTTCTGGAAGTCGTACAGCGTGTTCTCGGCCACCGAGTCCTCGCCGACGACCGGGGCGTTGGTGATCTCCATGTATCGGCCGGAGACCTTGGCGGCGTTGGCCCGGATCGTGGCCGCCAGCTTGGGCCCCTGCGTGGCGGTCACCCAATGCCACGTCTCGTTCATCAGGGCGAAGCTCGGGCGCCCGCCTTCGGCTGCCCGGTAGCTCGACGCCTTGGCCTCCAGCCGGCACCGCCGGCCATCCGGCAGCGTCGCGTAACACTTCTCCTGGCCCAGATCGACCGCGTACAGCGCGATCGTCTCGTCCGTCAGCAGCCCCAGCAGGGCCGACATGGTGTTGGTGTTCTGCGTCGCCGAGGTGGCGAAGATCTGAACCCACGGCTCCTTCGCCGGCACTCCCTTGGGCGAGCCGTCCGCGCGCCAGCCGCCGAAGCGGCACGGGCCCATCAGCTCGACCCAGCACACCGACGCCATCATCGGGTCCTTGCCCCAGCCCTTGAGTCGCCTCAGCGTCCCCGAGGTGTACGTGAACTCGCCCTCGGCGTCGATGGCGTACCAGCGGGCCAGGATGCGCACCTGTTCCGGGGCGTACCGCCAGTCGGCCCGGAAGTGCCGTGCCGTCCACCGCAGGATGTCCCGGGCCAGGGTCAGCTCGGGAACGGTGTCCTCGACGGTCCGCACGGGGGCGAAGACCGGCGCGGGCAAGCGCCACCCCCGTTCGGTTCAGTCGGTCATGTACTGGCCTCCGCGTCGCGCCGGGCCTCGGCCTCCAGCCGGGCCAGCAGCGCCGGCGGGACGTCCGCCGGGCAGGAGGTGAAGGGCTGCGTCATGTCGTGCGCCCACAGGGCCCGCGCCTGCTCGTGCGTGACGCCGCGATCAAGGCACGCCCCGTAGTAGGCGATCGTCCGGGCGATGCGCAGGGCCTCGTTCGACGGGCCGTTCCCGGCCCTGTTCTTGCGGCGGGCCATCAGCGGCGACCCGCCCACCGGGCACCGGCCGCCGAGCGGGAGTTGTGCCCGCGCTCGGCACCGTCGCCTTCGCCGCGGACTTTCGCCAGCAGCGCGCCGGCGGCCTGCCGGAGCTGCCGGGCCTCGGTGATGCCGGGGTGCAGGACGAACATGCCGGCGCGGTTGCCGCCCGGCACCATCTGGCCCTCGCGGCGGACGAGGTCGTCCAGCGACGCGGCGCGGGCCAGCATGGGGGCGGCGATGTCGATCGCCGCCAGGTCCGCCGGCTCCAGCTCCAGCTCGACCTCGAACCCGTCGACGAGAGCGGCGCGGATCTTGTCCGCGTCCTTCAGCTTGGGATCGATGTGCAGGGCGTCGTCTCCTCGGGTCTCAGTACGTGGGGGAAGCGGCTCTCGGCCAGGTGGCGCAAGGGGCGAAGCGGGGAAAAGAGGCGGCCTCGGGATCGCACAGAAACCGAGCTGCTGTCACGCCCCGGTCAGGGAGAATCATGATCAGGGAGGCACCCCCCTGGGGTCGCGGCGCTCGCGACCACTCAGCGGCGACTGATCACGCGACGCGAACGACAAGTGATCAACAACGTTTAAGCGACAGCAAACGAGCGAGTCACACCACAAAGAGAGGTAACGCCTCGGCTCTGCCCGCCGAGGGCACGCCTCGATGGGCGCCATGCCCAAGCGACACCGGCAAGGCCCGCGCGCCAGCACTGTTCGAGAACACGTTGAGCAACGCAGCGCGCATCACCCAGCCCGGCCGTCCACACCACCGGCCACGCGCTCCGCGCGGGCCGCCCTTCCCGGTCGGCACCCAGGGGGTGCAGATGGGGCCCTGGTCGGGAACCACCCTGGGTGTCATCGCAGGCCAGAGGGGGCTTGCAGCGCCCCAGGGTGGGGCCTGCGGCTGTGGGGCATCTCTCGGGCCTCGCGGGCTCGCCGTCGGCCGGCTGCCGCTTCCTGTGCCGTCTTGCGGGCGTGGTGCCAGTGACACAGCGACCACAGCGCCTCGGGCCGGTGGTCGTGCGGGTCGAAGCGGTGGTCCACCTCGGACGCTTCCTCGAAGCATGGGAGACCGGTGTCGTACCGCACCCACTGACAGAGATTCGCGTCCCGCAGCAGGACGCCGGCCCGGACGCGTGGCCAGTTGCGCGGGAGCTGAGCACGGCGGGTGCTGGTGGACCAGTTGCCGGTCAGACATCCTCCTTGCTGGCACATGGGACGCTCAACGCCCCGCCCGGGGTCGAACCATGGGAGGAGAGTCACCACGGGACCGCGCCGGACGGGGCGGGTTGCAAGGCCGCGCTACGGGGCGTCGCTCCGTCTCCTGCGCACGCACGCGCGTGGCGCTCTCGGCCTTGCACCCTGATTAAGTTCGGGTGGGGTACAGCAGGTGGAGCGGTCGGCACGGTGCCCCGCTGGGCGAACTGAACATCACGCCCAGCAGAAAAGGCGCTGCCCGTTCCTTCTTCTCCTAGTGCGTATTAGGGAAAGAGGTACGGACAGCAGCCTTTTCGCTGTGCCCTCGATGCGAGGTCACGCGGCGGCAGCTCGCGTTCCGATCCCATCGTCGTGCTTACCATCGGGTTGGTGCGCCACCGGTTTTCCCGCCTTCGCCCACTTGATCGTCACCCGCTGGTTGCCGTCGAACCTTGTCCCCTTCTTCGGAGACTTCTTGACGGTCACGTAATCGATCGCCAAGCGGAGCAGGTCCCGTTGCATGGGCAGGGTGGCCGTATCCCAGAGCTCTTGGACCTGCTCCGGCTCGGTCAGGAATCCCACGGCGTCCAACGACGTTGTGGGGCCGTGCTCGGCGAGCAGCGCCCGGGCGTCCTTGAGGTCTTGGAGCGCTTCCCTCTCGTGCTCTTCGAAGAGGTCTTCCATCAGGTCGTAACGGCCCTTGTTCCGGTCCATCATGAGCCGCCGCATCCGCTTCTGAGCCGTTTCTACGGCCTCCAGGGCCTCTCGGTGAGCTTGGGTCTCTTCGGGCCGGGTGAGAAGTGCCCAGCGTTCCGCGACGGCCAGCAGCAACGGGTCTTTGGCATCCGAACCGCCGATGCGGTTGATCCAGCGAACAGCCGCGTACTCCTCAAGAGGCTTCTTGGACACGAACGCAGGAGCGGGGCAGGCAAGGCCCTGCTGGTGATGCCGGTAGCACCCGTAGGACTCTCGCGACACCGTGACCATAGGGCCCTTGCAGCCGTGACACCGTAGGGCGTCGGCGAGTAGCGATTGCGCTTTCCCTTGCTGGGGGAGCTGGTGACTGTTGGGTGCCGGGTCCCGCCGACTGAGGTGCTGCCTGGCCTTCTTGACGATCGCCGCGGGGATGGGTTCGAACCCCTCGGCGAACACGCCGACCCGGTGCCTCCGCGCGTTCTTGTAGACGAGATTCACGGGTGAGTTTCCAGCCGGGTTCCGAATGATCTGCCATCCCTCGTACACGGGATGGTTGACGATTCGGCTCAGTGTGGATACGGACCACGATTTGCCACCGGGGGACAACTCGCCCTCCCGGTTCATGTCGAGCACCAGCCCCCGGCCGGACACCTTCCCCTCGGCGAGGGTGTAGAAGATCCGTTCCACCACGGGCCACCGCTCGCCGTGCTCCAGCTTTCGGTCCCGGTTGGGCCTGAGTCCGAACGGGTGGACACCCAACCACTCGCCTCGCTCACGCTGTACCTGCTTGGTCTGCACCACGTTGTGTGAGAGGCGTTCGGAGTACTCGCGAGCCTGCTCGGCATAGTCGATGATCCGGCGTCGGTCCCCGGGCTCCATGGAGTCCAAGCGGTCGTACCAGAAGATGACGCGCACCTTGCCGATGACCCTTAGAAGATCTTCGGCGCCCTTGCGGCTGAACCGGTCCAGCCGATAGCACCACAGGACACTGATCTTTCCTGCGGCGAGTGCGGCTAGCGCCTCGTCGAAGTCCTCGCGTTCCCGATCTTTGTATGCGGAGCCCAGCTCTGCCCAGACGAATTCCGGGGGCACCTCGGCCCCGGCCTCTGCGGCCTCCCGATGGCCGGTCTCTATCTGCGCCTCGGTGCTCAGTTCCCGACGCCGGTCGCCCTTCCCGTAGACCTTCGACTTACGGGCCAGGATGCCCCAGCGGGGGCGCTCGGGTGGCGTGCCCATGTCTTCCATCTTCACTCTGACCTGCGGTTTTCGCTCGTTGAGGCAAGGTGTCAGAGTGCTTCCGCGCCCTTGGAGCCGGTGAAGTAGAGCAGGCCCGCGCCCCAGGAGTCGGGGGGCAGGACCCGTAGGTCGACCTGCAGGCCCTTGGTCGTGCGGATCGAGGTCTTCTTCTCGCCGTGGGCGATGACCTCGGCGGTGTGGGGGAGGGCGGTGAAGGCCTCCATGAAGGGGGCCGACCGTTCGGCGGCGACGAGGACGTCGACGTCGCCGATGGTCTCCCGCATGCGGCGCAGCGAGCCGGCGTACGCGCAGCCCTCGCAGCCGGGGACGGCGGAGAGCGCGGCGACGACGAGGTCGGCGACGTCCATGGCGCTGCTGAGGAGGATGCGGCCGCCGCCGGCGTGCTGCATGAGGGCGATGCCGTGCAGGATGTTGGCCTCGGTCTTCTCGCCGAAGCCCTTGAGGCCGCGCAGGCGTTCCTCGTGGATGGCGTCGAGGAGTTCCTCCACGGACGCGACGCCCAGTTCCTCGTGGAGGGTCATGGCCTTCTTGGGGCCGAGGGTGGGGATGGTGATGAGCTCGCGCACCCCGGCGGGAATGTCCGCCCTGGTCTCCTCGAGCGCGGTGACGTGGCCGGTGCGCAGGAATTCCAGGACCTTGTCGGCGATGGACCTGCCGACGTTGGGGATGTCGAGCAGGCCTTTCGCGTCGAGCGTGGAGACGTCGCCGGGGTGCCCGCCGATGGCGCGGGCGGCCTTTTCGTAGGCGCGCGCCTTGTAGGCGTCGCCGCCCGTGATCGCGATCAGGTCGGCGTACTCCTGCAGCAGCGCCTCGACCTCCTCGTTGGCCCGGGCCATGGGTCCAGCGTGCCATCGGGAGGTCCGCGGCGCATGGCGGGTCGCGTGGCGCGTGGCGGGTCACGTTCTGGGGCGGTTGTGCCAGGCGGTGTAGAGGCCGGTGAGGGCGGCCGCGTAGTCGGTGAGGGCGGCCGGGGAGGCGCGGCCTGCCAGGGCCAGGGCGAGGCAGGCGGCCATGGTGACGGTGAAGGCGTAGACCTCGTCGCGGTCCGCTCCGGGGGGCGTCGCGGCGGGGATGGCAGCGATGTGGTTCATGTCCGGGCTTCCTTCACATCGAGAGGGTGAGGGGGCGAGGGGGCGAGGAGCGAGTGGAGAGTGGCGCGGACCGGATATGTCCGACATTCAGAGCTTCGGCGGACGCGCGGGCCGGGCACAGGGGTTTCCCGTTGCCTCTGTACGAGAGGCCGTCGGGCAACCCCCTGCGACCTGCGGTGTCGTCCTCAGGAGCAGCCGGGCCCGTAGGGCACGTCGGGGAGCAGACGGCGCCACGCGGGCTCGTCGACGCGGCTCAGGGCGCGGCAGGTGGTGGCCAGGACGCCCGGTACGTCGAGCCGCCACCAGCGCACCGACCCGTCCTCCGAGACGGACACCACCGGGCCCTCGTCGGCGACGAAGGCCGCGGACCGGACCCGGTCGGTGTGCCCGGTCAGGGTGAGCAGCAGGCGCCCCTCGCGCGCGTCCCAGATCCGTACGGTGTTGTCGCGGCCGGCCGTGGCCAGGCGGGTGCCGTCGGGGCTGAAGGCGACCGAGGTGACCGGGCCGGTGTGGCCCGCCAGGGTGCGCAGGCTGCGCCCGTCGCGCGGGTTCCAGAGCTTGACCGTGTCGTCGCGGCTCGCCGTGGCGAGGATGCCGGTGGGGCCGACGGCCAGGCCGAGGACGGTGTCGGCGTGTTCGGTCAGCCGGTGGAGCACGCGGCCGTCGGACAGCCGCCAGATACGGGCGGTGTTGTCGAGGCTGCCCGTGACGAGTGTGGCGTCGTCGAGGAAGAGCACCCGGTAGACGGCGTCGGCGTGACCGGTGAACGTCCGCTCCGGCCGGGGGGTCTCCTCGGCGGCCCCGCCGGTGACGCGCCACACCTTGGCGGTGTGGTCCTCGCCGCCGGTGGCCAGCGAGCCGGCGTCGCCGGGCCGGAAGGCGAGGGAGGTGACGGCCCGGCCGTGCGCCCGCCAGCGGCCCATGGGCCGGTCCGGGCCGGAAGCGTGCCGTGCGTCGGCCGTCCGCGATCCGTCGGCCGTCGGCAAGACGTCGGCCGTCCGCCATACGGTGACGGTGCCCTGCTGGTCCCCGGCGGCGATCAGCGAGCCGTCGTGGCTGAAGGCCACCGCCCGTACGGGCTCCTGGGACACCCGCAGCGTCCGTGTCGTCCGGTGCCCGGCCTCGCCGGTCCGCCACAGGCGCAGCGTTCCGTCGTGCCCGGCGGCCGCCAGCAGCGACCGGTCCGGGCTGAGGGCCGCGTCCAGCCAGGCCGTACCGGGCAGCGGGGCGTTGACCGACGACTGCGGGGACCACAGACGCAGCGTGCCGTCCTCGCCGCAGGTCGCCAGCGACCGGCCGTCCGGGGAGAACGCGACGCCGTGCACGGGGCCGAGGTGGCTGGCCAGGAGGGCGATGCGGCGGTGCCCGGCGACGTCCCAGACGGCGGCGGTGTCGTCCTGGCTGGCTGCGGCCAGTCGGGTGCCGTCCGGGGAGAACGCGACGGCGAAGACCGAGTCCTGGGCGCCCTCGAGGGCCGCCTCCCGTGCGCCGGTCGCGGTGTTCCACAGCCCGACGGCGTCGTGCCATTCGCCGGTGGCCAGGCGGCTTCCGTCGGGGGAGAAGGCCAGGGCGTGGACCTGGCCGTGCTCGCGGGTGCCGATGACCCGGGCGCCGCCGTCGCGGACGTCCAGCAGCCACACCCTGCCGTCCAGCCCGGCCGCGGCCACCCGCCCGCCGTCGCCGGTGACGGCCACGGCGTACAGCTGCCCGAGCCCGGGGTCGTGCACCGTGACCCCGGCCGCGGCGTCGCCGGGGCGGGAGAGCCGGACCGTACCGTCCCTGCCCGCCGTCGCCAGCAGTCTCCCGTCGTCGGACAGGGCCACGGCCCGTACGGGCCCGCGGTGCCGCGCGCCCGCCGGCACCGGCACACGGCGGCCGCTGCCGGCGTCCCACACCGACACCGTGCCCGCGTCGTCGCCCCAGGCGGCCAGGGTGTTCCCGCGTGCCACGGCGAGCGCGCCGACCGGCGCGGTGCCGCGCGCCACCACGCGCGTACGCCGGGGGCGGGCCGTGTCCCACGCGCGTACGGTCCCGTCCGCGCCGGCCGACAGCGGCCCGCCGCCTCCGGGGCCCGACGGCCGCCAGGCGACGGCGAGGACCGGGCCGTGGTGGCCCGTCAGCCGTCCGGCGTACGACTGGGCTTGGGAGCTGAGCACGGCGCTGGCGGCGGCCGGGGTGTGCGCCTGCCGCCAGGCGGCGGTCGCCAGCAGTATCGACGCCTCCGGCCGGGAGGTGCTCAGCGCGGCGGCGCGGAAGGCCAGTTCGTCGGAGCGGGCCGCGGCGCGCTCGGCCATGGCCCGCCGGCCCTGGTGGAGGGCCACCGCGCCGCCGGTCAGGGTGAGCACGAGGAGTACGGCCAGGCAGGCCAGGAGCCGGCGCAGCCGCCGGGTGCGGCGGAGCTCGGCCTCCTGTTCGGCGGCGGCGTGCGCGGTCGCGGCGTCCAGGTAGGCCTGTTCGACGCCGGTCACGGTCGCGACGGGGTGGGCGGCCAGGTCGCGGGCGGCGGCGAGGCGGGCGCCGCGCGGCAGCAGCGCCGGGTCGCGGCCCTCCGCGTCCCACTGCTCGGCGGCGGCCCGCAGCCGCTGCCATCCGTGCAGCAGGGCGGCGTGGCTCTCGATCCACTCCCGCAGCCGGGGCCAGGCGTGCGGCACGGCGTCGTGGGCCAGGGCGACCCGGTCGGCGTCGACGGTCAGCAGCCGGGCGCGGGCGAAGGCCTCCACCGTCTCCGGCGCCAGCACCTCGCGCGGCACCCGGCGGCGGGCGGCCCGGCCGTCGGCGTCGACGCGGACCAGCTGCAGCAGCGCGGACCTGGCGGCGTCCTGACGGTCCGGGGGCAGCCGCGCGTAGGCGCGTTCCGCCGTGGCCGCCACCGCCCCGGCGATGCCGCCCGCCTCCTGGTAGCCCGCCACCGTCAGCGAACGGTCCCGGCGTCGTTGCCAGGTGGCCAGCAGCGCGTGGGACAACAGCGGCAGGGCGCCCGGCTCGTGGCCGGGCTCCCGCTCCTCGCCGCCTCCGGCGCCCAGGTCGCGCAGGATCAGCTCCACCAGTCCCGGCTCCAGGTCCAGGCCCACGGCGTGCGCGGGCCGCACCACGGCGTCGCGCAGCTCCGCCGCCCGCAGGGGCTCCAGGGGCAGCTGTCCGTCCCGCAGGGCGGCGGCCAGTTCGGGGAAGGCCAGGCACCGGCCGTAGAAGTCGGCCCGCAGGCCGATCACGACCAGCGCCGCCGGGACGCCCGGGCCGCCGGCGGACGCGCTCGCGGGGGTGCCGGTCGTCAGCGCGTGCGCGGCGCGGATGAACTCCGCCTGCTCGCGGGGGTCCGGGCAGAGGGTGAAGACCTCCTCGAACTGGTCGACGACGAGCACCAGGCGTACGGGCTCGTCCTCCCCGTCTCCTGTTCCCTCCCGCGTCCCGTCGAGCGCGGCGCGCACCGCCTCGGCGAAGGCCAGAGGGCCGTCGTCGGCCAGGACCTGTGCGAGCCGCGCGGGGTCGGCGCCGGCGGCGGAGGCGACGCTCGCCATGAGCTCCGCCACCGGTCGTTCTCCCGGCTGCAGGGTGACCACGGGCCAGCGGATCGAGCCGCGCACCGGCAGCACGCCCCGGCGCAGCTCGGGCACCAGCCCGGCCTGCAGCAGCGACGACTTGCCCGTGCCGGAGGCCGCCACCACGGCGGTCGGCCCGCAGCCGTCCAGCCGCTCGGTGAGCAGGCGCACGAGCGCCGCCGTCGCCCGTTCGCGGCCGAAGAACCAGTCCGCGTCGGCGCTCCCGTAGGCCGCGAGCCCCCGGTACGGGCACACTTCGAGCGGTGCCCCGCGCGCTCCGCGCCGCCCCGTCGGCGCGATGAGCCGGGTCAGCTCGCCGCCCGCCCGCAGGGCGCCCTCGCAGCGCCGGGCGACCTCCACGGTCATCGGCTTCTTCCCGGACTCGACCCGGCTGAGGTAGCTCTTGGTGTAGTGCACCAGATGGGACAGCCCCGCCAGCGACATCCCGCGCTCCTGCCGCAGCCGGCGCAGGTGTTCGCCCGGCTCGACGGTGGAGGCGGGCGCGCCGCCGCTCTCGCCGTCGTCTCCCCGTGGGGCCATGAAGGCGGCCTTTCTCCGCGAACGATCCGGTTTTCCCCGATCTCGTTCTCCCGATCCCTTTTCCGCAGTCTGTCCCCATGGGACGCTCGCAAGGACCGTACGGGGATGTGCCACCGGCAAAACCGGTCCTTCGAGTGACCGGACGGAACGGAGGTGACGGGGGAGACGGGCGGGGCCGGGGCCGCCCCCGCCCCGCCGCCGCTGCCGGTACCGTTGCCCGCACGGGCAGTTGGCAGCCCGGACGACCGGATGGGGTGGGCATGGAGAACACAGCGGACGTCACGGCGGGGGAGCACGGCCTGCGGGCCGTCGGCGGACGGGCGCCGCGCCACGCCGTCGTCATCGGGGGCGGCCTGGCGGGTCTCCTGGCGGCGCACGTGCTGAGCGGCCACGCCGACAAGGTGACGCTGGTGGAGCGGGACCGCTTCCCCGACGGCCCCGAGTCCCGCGCCGGCGTGCCGCAGGACCGGCACACGCACGTCATGCTGGAGAGCGGCCAGCGGGCGCTGGAGGACCTGCTGCCGGGGATCCTCGATGAGATGCGCGAGCACGGCGCGCCGAGCGTGGCCATGCCCACCGAGGTCGTGCAGTGGCAGGCGGGCCACTGGTACCGCCGCACGGCGCCGACCGCCCACATCCTCACCGGCTCCCGGCCGTTGACCGACTGGCTGGTACGCCGCCGCGTCCTGGCCCATGCCCGCATCGACACCGTCCAGGGCGCCGAGGTGACCGGCCTGCTGGGCGACGCCGCCCGCGTGCGCGGCGTCCGGCTGCGCGAGCGGGGTACGGCCGCGCGGGACACCCGCGACCTGCCGGCCGACCTCGTCGTGGACGCCTCCGGACGCTCCTCGCGCGCCCCCCAGTGGCTGACCGCGCTGGGCGCCGAGCCGCCGCACGAGGAGACCATCGAGACGGGACTCGCGTACGCCACCCGCTTCTACCGCTCCTCCGGCCGCGACGAGCAGCCCTTCCGGGGCGTCTTCGTCGTCCCCAACCCCTCCCAGCTGCGGGGCGGCATCCTCATGCCGCTGGAGAACGGCCGCTGGTCCGTCATCCTCTCCGGCCTGCGCGGCGCCGAACCGCCCACCGACGAGGCCGGGTTCCTCGAGTTCGCCTCCCGGCTGCCGCACCCGGTCCTGCACGACTGGCTGCTGAAGGCGGAACCGGACACGCCCATCCACGGGTACCGCAAGACCGGCAACGTCCGGCGCCGCTACGACCGTCCCGGCCGCCGGCCGGCCGGTTTCCTGGCCATCGGCGAGGCCCTGTGCTCCTTCAACCCCGTCTACGGGCAGGGCATGTCGGTGGCGGCGCTCAGCGCCGTCGTCCTCCGCGAGGCCCTGGCCGGCGGGCGCCGGGTGCCCACGACGCGGCGGGTGCAGAAGGCCCTGTTCGACGCCGTCCGGCAGGCGTGGGAGATATCGGCCGGGGCGGACAAGAACATGCCGGGCGCCACCGGCAGCGCGCTGCGCCCCCGCCTCGCCGACCGGCCCGCCGACTGGTACCTGCGGCGCGTGCAGCAGCGCGCCACCGGGGATCCGCGCGTCGGCGAGGTCTTCCGCGGCGTGCTGTCCCTGACCGCCCCGACCACCGCCCTGTTCGCACCGTCCGTCGTCCGGGCCGTCCTCCTCGGCCCCGCGCCGTGGGCGCCCACCGAGCCGCCGGCCCACCCCGAGGAACAGGGCTGACGGGCCGCTCCGCCCCGCGTCCCGGACGCGCCGACCCAGGAGAGCCGACGATGTCCCTCACCTCACCGACACGGACGGCCGCCGTCGTGCGGGGCGGCGCCCTCGGCGCCGCCCTGGCCGCCGCCGCCCTGCTCGCCGCCCCCACGGGGCGGGCGGCGGCCGCCCCGGAACCCACCCGGCTGCAGTTCACCAAGTACTCGCCCACCGACTCCCGGCTGAGCGTCCTGCGGAACGGCAGGACCGTCGTGGTCTACCGCGCCGGGTCGGGCGTCAACGACAAGGAGTGCGAACGCGGACGCGGCTGGCTGCCCAACGGCACCTATCCGCTCGGCCGGCACCACACCGCCTACGGCGGAAACCTCATCAAGGGCTACGCCATCGAACTGGGCAACAAGCTCTGCTACCAGGGAATCAACCGGACCGAGCTGTTCATCCACAGCGAGATGACCCGCTCCGGAGGCCAGGGCGGCCCGGAGGGTCAGCGCTGGGACGGCGTCGGCGACTACTCCTCCCACGGCTGCGTCAAACTCAGCCCGCAGGACATCAAGAGCCTCTTCCTCACCCTCGACCGAATTGGCTGGCCGACGACCCTTCGGGTCGTCAACGGCTGATCCACAGCCTGGCTTTCGGCCAGGCACCGATCCTACGATTGCCGTAACCGGGGGAGAGGTCGTGGGCCATGGCGCGCAGAACAGCTGAACTGGGACGCGGGATCGAGCACGCGGTCGCCTGGACCCTGCGGAATCTCGACGGCGTCGTCGCCATGGCCGCCGCCCTGATCATCGGCACCCTGGACATCCTCGACCAGAAGATCGACAGCAATGTCACCTCCGGTGCCATCCTGCTGGTCCTGGCCGCGCTGGTGTTCGGGACGCTGACCGAGCGTCGGCGCCGGATCGTCGACATCAGGGAGGCGATGAGCGGCACCCGGCACGCCCTGGAGGACCTCACCATGGTGCGCTCGCTCTCGGGCGCCGAGCTCGAGAGCGCCCTGGACCGGGCCCGCCAGAACACCGACCGCTGGGTGTTCAAGGGCGGCACGGGCACGTACCTGCGCGCGGTGACCCTGCCGGTGTGCGTGCGGGAGGCGCAGCGTCAGCGCCGCTCCCTCACCATGAAGATCGACATCGTCAATCCGGCCGACGAGCAGGCCTGCGCGGCCTACGCCCGCTTCCGGCAGACCTTCGCCCACCGGCTGCACGCGGTCCCGGCCGAGGCCTGGAGCGCCGAGCGCACCCGCAAGGAGTCCTTCGCCACGGTCCTGGCCGCCTGCTGGTACCGGCAGCGCCTGGACACCCTGGAGATCGACGTCTACCTCTCCTCGGTCGTCCCCACGCTCCGCTTCGACCTCTCCTCGTCCTGCCTGATCATCACTCAGGACGACCCGCAGCGCGTCAACCTGCTCGTGGAACGGGACCGGCCGCTGTACGACTACTACGTCACCGAGCTCCACCAGAGCCGCGAGCAGGCCCACACCCTCGACCTCAGCCGCACCGAGCCGCTGAGCGAGGAACCGACGGTCGACGAGGTGCTGCGGCTCTTCGACCGCCTCGCGCTGCCGCTCCCGGCGTCCTTCACCGACCGCGACGTCGGCGACATCATCGACAAGGCACTGCACGCGGAGAATCCCTACCGGAGGTGAACTCCCCCGTGCGACGTCCCCTGGAGTACGGACTGATCGAGGCGGCCATGACCCGGGCCCGCGACGGCACCGGGGGAACGGGTGCGCTGCTGGGCGCCGCCGCCTCGGCCCTCGAGGAGATCGCCTCCGGACGGCGCGAGCTGCGGGCCGTACGCCACCCGCTGGGCTTCCTGTGCCTGCCTGTGGAGCGGGAGGCCGAGCGGGGGGTCTGCGTCCATGTCTTCGGCGTCCGCGGCCCCGCAGCACGGCACGCCGCCGCCCTGACCACCTCGCCCGTCCACGCGCACAGCTGGGATCTGGCCAGTTGCGTGCTGTACGGGCAGGTCGGCAATCTGCGGGTGCGGGTGCGCGAGAGCCCCGAGCGGCCCACCCACCGCGTCTACGAAGTGCGCAGCGGCCCCGCGTCCGTGGACGAGATCCGGCCGACTCCACGCCTGGTGACCTACGAGGCCGGCCCCGAGGAGACCAGCGTGGGCGGCGAGATCTACACCCTGCCGGCCGGGCACTTCCACGCCACCGTGGTACCGCCCGGCACCTTCGCCGCCACCCTGCTGCTCGGCCGCTCGCTGCCCGGCCGGCACGACCTGAGCCTCGGTCCGGTGCATGGCGCCGTCCACCGGGTGGTACGACTGACATGCGGCGCCGAGCAGACCGCCCGGACGGCGCGCACCGTCCTCAGGAGGATCCATGGGCACCCTTCCGGATGACGACAGCCCCCGCTCCCCGGCCCCGTCGGCGGAGCCCTTCGCGGCGGAACGCCAGGTGGCCGTCGACGCCGCCCGGGAGGCCGGGGCGCTGCTGCGCTCGCGCTTCCAGGACGACTACGGCGTCCGCGCCAAGGGCGACGCGGGCGACGTGGTCACCGATCTCGACCTGATGGCCGAACGCCTGGTGGTGCGCCGGATCCGGGAGCGCTATCCGGACGACCGGATCCTCGCCGAGGAGGCGGGCGCGACGGGCGCGGCGGACGCCGCCACCCGCCGTACCTGGCTGGTGGACCCGCTCGACGGCAGCAACAACGTCGTCATCGGCCTGCCCGCCTACGTCGTCGGCGTCGCCCTGTGCGTCGACGACCGCCCCGTGGTGGGTGTGGTCCACGACCCCGTGACCGAGCGGACGTGGACGGCGTCGCGGGGCGGCGGCGCCTACGGTCCGCGCGGCCGGCTCACCGGCCCCCGCGCGCCGCTGGCGCCCTCCGGGCCGCTGCTCGCCTGGACCCAGGGCCACGCCGTCGGCCGCCGCGACCCCGTCGCCCTGGGGCTCAAGGACGCGCTGGAGGGGCGCTGCCGCCGTCTGCTGCAGCTGTGGGCGCCCCTGCTGGCCTGGGCGATGCTGGCCCGCGGCGACATCGACGGCTTCGTGGGCTACCGCGCCGAGGCCATCGACCTGCCGGCGGGCGCGCTGCTGGCGGCCGAGGCGGGGCTGGAGATCCGGGCGCTGGACGGCGGCGTCTTCCGGGGCGGCGTCAGCGGCCCGGACACCGACCGCAGTTTCGTCGCGGGACGGCCCGAGGACATGCCCTACCTCCTCGGCCTGCTCACGCGCCGGGCGGACAACGGCCGCCCGCCCGTGCTCACCTGGTGAGGGCCAGCGCGGCCACGGCCGCCGGCAGGGCGGTCGCCGCGAGCACCGCGCCCGTCGCCATGAACCGCCCGGGCGAGACCCGGACCCCCTGCGCGTGACAGCGTTCGAACCACAGCAGGGTCGCCAGCGACGCCCACGGCGTCACCACCGGGCCCACGTTGGTGCCGACCAGCAGCGCCAGCAGCTGATCGTGGTTGTCCACCGGGACCGCCGACTCCCCGGCCAGGTAGACCGGGAGGTTGTTGAGCAGGTTGGACAGCCCGCCGCCGACCGCCCCCGCCCGCAGCATCCCCGGCAGCCCGCCGTCCGTTCCCACCGCGGTCGCCAGCAGCCGGTGCAGGCCGTTGACGTCGACGGTCTGCACCACCAGGAACAGCCCCGGCACGAGCACCAGCAGCCGCCACGGCACCAGCGAGGGCCGCAGTACGGACCGTGCCCGCAGCGCGAAGGCCCCCACGGCGAGCGCGGCGGCCGCCGCCGACGCCGTCCACAGCGGCACGGCGTCGATCAGGATGGCCAGCAGGAACCCCGCGCAGGCCAGGGCGCACACCCGGAACAGCACCCGGTCCGCGGGCCGGTGCGGCGCGGGCGGCACGTAGACCTCGGCGCCCCGCACGCCGCGCCGCCAGTAGAACACCCACAGGCAGACCATCGTCACCGCCACGGAGGCCAGTTGCGGCGCCCACATGCGCGCCGCCAGGCCCGCCGGGGAGAGCGCCACCCGGTCGGCGGCCAGCAGGTTCGTCAGGTTGGACACCGGCAGCAGCAGGCTCGCGGTGTTGGCCAGCCATACCGTCGTCATCGCCAGCGGCACCGCGGCGATCCCCACCCGGGAGGCCAGGGCCAGCATCACCGGCGTCAGCAGCACCGCCGTCGTGTCGAGGTTGAGGGTCACCGTCGTCAGGGAGGCGAACGCCACGCACAGCACGAACAGCATCGCGTAACTGCCGCGCCCCGCCCGCGCCACCCACGAGGCGACCACGTCGAACACCTCGGCCCTGCTGGTGAGCTCGGCCAGCACGATCACCGTGCCGAGGAACGCCAGCAGCGGCGCGATGCGCGTCATCGCGTCCCCCGCCGACCGCGCCGGCAGCAGCCCCGTGGCAAGGCACAGCAGGCCGCAGGCCAACACCCCCCCGGCCAGCCAGTCCAGCACATGCAGACGTCGTAAGGCGTGCACGGGCAAGAGCATCGCACACCATTCGCGCGAACACAGTGACCGGGTGCGAGACCGTTCCTAGGATGGGGACCATGGTCGCACGCCAGGAAATCGCCGGGCAGAACCGGCTGTTGGACTTCTTCATCAGCTATTCCCCGGCCGACGAACGCTGGGCGGCCTGGATCGCCTGGACCCTCGAGGAGGCCGGCTACCGCACGGTCATCCAGGCCTGGGACTTCGTACCGGGAACGAACTTCGTCGACTTCATGGACCGCGGCGTCAGCGAGTCCGCCGCCGTCATCGCCGTCCTCTCCCGCAACTACGAACGCTCCCGCTACGGCCGCATGGAGTGGCAGGCCGCGCTGCGCGCCGACCCCGACGCCCCGGAACGCCGGCTGATCACCGTCCGCGTCGAGGACATCCCCGTCGAGGGCCTCCTCGCCACCATCACCTACGTCGACCTCGTCGGCGTCCAGGACACCGACGCCGCCCGCGAACTGCTGCTCACCCGCGTCGGACACGCGCTCGAGGGCCGGGCCCGCCCCGACAGCCACCCCCGCTTCCCCGGCTTCCCCAGCCGCCGGACCGGCCGGCCGCGGCGGCGAGCGTCCCGCCGCCCGGCCGGCAGCCGGGCAGCCCCGGCTGGGCGGGCCGCCGCCGTCCCGCGAGCCCGCCCGGCTACCCCCAGGCGCCCGAAGGAGGCCGGGGCAGGGAGTCCCTCTCCGTCCTCCACCTCGCCGGCCCCTCCTTCGGCCGCGGCGCCGACCCGGCCGAGCTGCAGGCCACCATCTGGGGCGACCTCGTCGAGCTCACCGACGCCGGCGCCCCCGCCCCCGACCTCCTCGTCGTCACCGGCGACCTCACCGCCTCCGGCAGCCCCGCGAGTGCGACCAGGCGCTGAACTTCCTCACCGGCCTGCGCTCCCGGCTCGGCCTCGCCGCCGACCGGCTCGTGGTCGTACCCGGCGGCCAGGACGTCAACCAGGCCGCCTGCCGCGCCTACTTCAGCACCTGCGAAGCCGACGAGATGCAGCCCCGGCCGCCCTACTGGCCCAAGTGGCGGCACTACGCACGGCTGTTCCAGGAGCTCTACCAGGGCCTCGACACCGTCTTCGACGGCGACCAGCCCTGGACCCTGTTCCCCGTCCCCGCCCTGCGCACGGTCGTCGCCGGCCTCAACTCCTCCATGGCCTACAGCCACCGGCCCGACGACCAGTACGGCTGGGTCGGCGCCGAGCAGGCCGCCTGGTTCGCCCAGGCCCTGCGCCCGTACGAGCAGGAGGGCTGGCTGCGCCTGGGCGCCCTGCGGCACGCCCCGGAGACCGGCCGCGCGCTCGACCCCGACGACGCCGGCGAGGGCCGCACCGGCACCACCGCCCGGCCCGCGCGCACCACCCTCGGCTACGACCCGGGCCGCACCCCCGGCCCCGGGCGGCGCACCACCACCCCGCGCCTGCGCGACACCGACGTCCTCACCCGCCTCACCGCACCACGCCTGCACCTGCTGCTGCACGGCCCCACGGGCGACGGACGGGCGGCCTCCGGCCCGGCGGACGCCTTCGCACTGCCGCTGACCAGCCGCGACCTGCCCGTCCTCGGCGCCGCCGGCCCGGGCCGGCACCGGCACCGGCTCTGAAGCTCACCCGCGACGGGTTCACCGCCTGGCCGGAGAGCCCCGAAGAGACACCCCGCCGCTACGCCGTCGCCTGGCACGGCACCCGCGCCCTCGAGCCGGACCCCGCCCCGGGCGAACCGGCCCCCGCGGACGACCCCATGCCCGGCGACGAACCCCCCGCGCCGGAGACCCGCACGCTCCAGGGCCCCCTCGAGGCGCTCGTCGACCGCGTCGCCGACGTCTGCCGCATCCGCCACGAAGGCGTCCAGCTGCGCCGCGTCCCCGGCGACCCGCCCAGCCTGCTGGTCACCTGGACCGAGTCCGGCTTCGTGCGCCAGCAGCGCGTCGGCGTCTGCTCCGGCACCCCGCGCGCCGAGGACATCGACCGCTTCATCGACCACGTGCACGCCTCCGACAGCGATCCCGACGCCGAACTCGTCCACGACGGACCGCCGCCCGAGCGCGCCCTGCGCGAACGCGCCCGCCGCCGCGGCGTCCTCGTGCGCAGCTTCACCGCCTTCCAGGGCCTGCTGGACCTGCGCGGCTACGTCGCCGGCCAGACCGAGCGGCTCACCGGCGACCCCCAGTACCAGCCCTCCCTCTACCTCCCCCAGCGCTACCGCGAACTCGAGCGCCCCGGCGGCGTCGAGCGCGACGGCCTCGTCGACGACGTCCTGCGCCTGCTCGACGCCGACCACGGCCGCTTCCTGCTGCTCCTCGGCGACTTCGGGCACGGCAAGACCTTCGCCCTGCGCGAGATCGCCCGCCGCATCCCCGAGGAGCTGCCCCACCTCGTCCCCGTGCTGATCCAGCTGAACGCCCTCGACAAGGCCCACACCCTCGACGGCCTCGTCGCCGCCCACCTGGCCGGCCACGGCGTCGACACCATCGACCTGCGCGCCTTCCGCTACATGCTCCGCCAGGGCCGCATCGTCCTGCTCTTCGACGGCTTCGACGAACTCGTCAACCAGGTCAGCTACGACCGCGCCGCCGACCACCTCCAGGTGCTGCTCGACGCCGCCGTGGACAGCGCGAAGATCATCGTCAGCAGCCGCACCCAGCACTTCCGCTCCCAGGCCCAGGTGCTCACCGCCCTCGGCGAACGGGTCGGGCTCCTCCCGCAGCGCCGCGTCCTCGCCGTCCAGGAGTTCACCCCGCGCCAGATCCGCTCCTACCTCGTCAACCGCTACGGCGACGAGCACGCCGCCGACCGCCGGATGCGGCTCCTGGAGGGCATCCCCGACCTCCTCGCCCTCTGCCGCAACCCCCGCCTCCTCAGCTTCGTCGCCGATCTCGACCACGAACGGCTGCGCGCGGTCGCCGGTGCCGGACGCGCCCTGAGCCCCGCCGGGCTGTACGAGGAGGTGTTCACCTCCTGGCTGCGCTTCGAGGAACGGCGCGGCCTGGGCGGCCCCGGCGGCACCCCCGGCCTCGGCCTGCGCCAGCTGTGGCAGGCCGTCACCACGCTGGCGCTGCGGCTGTGGGAGAGCGGCGAGAGCGCCCTGCGGCTGGACGAGCTCAACGACGTGGCCGAGACCCTGACCGAACTCGCCGACAGCAGGCTGTCCGTGCCCCAGGCCGCGCACGCCGTCGGCTCGGGCAGCCTGCTCGTCCGGACCGACGAGGGCCTGTTCCGGTTCATCCACGGCTCGGTGGCCGAATGGCTGGTGGCCCGGGAGGCCGCGGAGCGGCTCGGCCACGAGGGCCACGGCGAGGCCGCCCTGCTGGCCCGCCGCCACCTCAGCCGGCTGGCCGTCGAGTTCCTGTGCGACCTCGCCGACCACCGCACCTGCCAGCGGTGGGCCGAGGCGACGCTGGCCGCCGAGACGGGCGAGGCCGACGGAGGCGCCGGCGAGACCGCCAGAGCCAACGCCGTGAAGATCCTCAACCGCCTCCGGGTGCCCGCCCACACCGACCTGCGCGGCGCCGTCCTCGCCGGGGAGGACCTCTCCTACCGCGACTTCTCCGGCGTCGACCTCACCCGCGCCGACCTCACCGACGCCGGCCTGGTGGGCGCCGACTTCTCCGGCGCGATCCTGCGCGAGGCCCGCCTGGCCGGGGCCCGCCTGGACGACGCCGACCTCGGCCGGGCCGACCTGCGCGACGCCGACCTGCGCCGGGCCCGCCTCGTACGCACCGACCTGCGCGGCGCCCGGGTCACCGGCAGCAGCTGGCACCGCGCGGCCCTGATCAACGCCGTCGCCGACCGGGACGTCCTCGCCACCCCCGAACTGCGGGCCGCCGCCGTCGCCCCCGGCCTGCCCGCCGAACCGGGCTTCAGACCCTCCGCCGTCGGCGTCCCCTACGGCTTCGACATGCGCACCAGCCGCCTGCCCGAACCCGTCGCGTTCAGCCCCGGCGGCGAACTCCTCGCCCTCGGCAGCGAGGACGGCGGCGTGCTGGTGTGCGACGCCGCCACCGGCACCGCCCTGCGCACCCTCCAGGGGCACATGGGCCGCGTCTACGCCGTCAAGTTCCGCCCCGGCGTGCTCGCCACCGGAGGAGCCGACGGCACCGTACGGCTGTGGGACCCGGTCTCGGGAGCCTGCCTGCACCGGCTCGAGGTGCACCCCGACGGCGTCTGGCCGGTCTCGCTCGACCGCTCCGGCACCCGCCTGGCCACCGGCGACGCCGAGGGCACCGTCACCCTCTGGGACGTCGCCGGCGGCACGCCCCTGCACCGGCTGGCGGGACACCACGCCCCCGTCTACACCGCCGTGTTCAGCCCCGACGGCACGGTCCTGGCCACCGGCGACGCCGCGGCGGCCGTACGCCTGTGGGACACCCGCTCCGGCCGCCTCCTCGGCGAGCTGACCGGCCACCGGGGAGCGGTCTACCGCGCCTCCTTCAGCCCCGACGGAACGCTGCTGGCCACCGGCGACATGGGCGAGGCCGACCGCGGCACCGTACGGATCTGGGACGTGGCCGAACGGCGGCTGCGCCACACCTGCGCCGGCCACCCCGGCCGCGTCTACACCCTCGACTTCCACCCCTCGGGCACGCTGCTGGCCAGCGGCGACACCCAGGGCCACGTCCTGCTGTGGGATCCGCGCACCGGAAGCCCCGCGGGCGCCCCGCTCCTCGGGGGCGGGGCCGTCTACCAGGTGGTGTTCGACCCCGAGGGCGGCCTGCTGGCCGCGGGCGGCAGCGACGGCTCGGTCCGGCTCTGGCAGCTCGCCCCGGCCCCGGCCGGCGGCGTCGGCTGGTCGGCCACCGCGCTGCGCCGTCAGCCCGCCGACCACCAGGGCTCGGTGTGGGCCTGCCGGTTCCGGCCGCACGGCGGTGCGGCGGGTGCGCCGGACGCCGGGCCGCTGCTGGTCTCGGCGGGCAACGACGGAGCCGTGCGGCTGTGGGACACCGTCACCGGCCGCGGCAGGAGCATCCTGCGGGGCCACGGACGCAAGATCGTCAGCCTGGCGTTCGGCGACGGCGGCGCCCACCTGGCGGCCTGCGGGAACGACGGCGTGGTCCGCCTGTGGGAGCCGTCCACCGGGCGCAGGATCCGCGAGCTCACCGGGGACAACGACCGCCTGGTCTCCGCCGTGTTCGCCCCCGGCGCGCCCGTGCTCGCGACCCCCAGCAGCGACGGCGACGTCTATTTGTGGAACGCCGCCACGGGCGAGTACCAACGCGAGATCGACGCCGAGACCGACCACGTCTGGGCCGAGGCGTTCAGCGCCGACGGCGAGATCCTCGCCACCGCCAACGACGACGACACCGTGCGGCTGTGGTACCGCGGCACGGGCGCGCAGGTGACCACCCTCGACGGGCACCGCGGCCGGGTGCGTTCGATCGCCTTCACCGCCGACGGCTCGCGGCTGGTGACCGGCTGCGACGACAGCCACGTACGCCTGTGGGACCTGCCCGGCGGCGGCCTGGCCGCCGAGCTCGCCGGGCACGAGGGCCGGGTGTACGCGGTGGTGCACGGCCCGGGCGACGCCTGGCTGGCGAGCGCGTCCTGGGACGGGCAGGCCATCGTCTGGCGGGACGGCGGGATCCGGCACCGGCTGCGCGGGCACTCCGGCAGGATCTGGACCGCCGCCGCCCATCCCACGCGTTCGCTGCTGGCCACGGCGGGGGACGACCGGGTCGTCCGGCTGTGGGATCCCGAGTCCGGCCGGGAGACCGGCTGCCTCACCGGTCACACCGGTCGCGTCCTGTCCCTCGCCTTCAGCCCCGACGGCACGCTGCTGGCCAGCGGCGGCGAGGACGGCACGGTCCGGCTGTGGTCGGTGCCGGACGAGGGCACTCCCACCCCCAAGGCCACCCTGATCGGCGTCCCGGGCGGCTGGGCCGCGCTGAACCCCTCGGGCGGCTACAAGTTCGACGGCGACGTGGCGGGGGAGTTCTGGCACGTGGTGGGGATGTGCCGGTTCGAGCCCGGCGAGCTCGACGACCTCCTGCCGGGGGTCCGGCGCCTGCCGCAGGACGGCGCGATCTGACGGGGCGCGGGGCCGGGCGTCCCGGCGTGTGACCCCTGGTGAGCGCCCGGCCCATGATGTTCACTGGGGGGTATGCCTCTTGACGGTGAGTACGAGCCGAGTTCCGCCCAGTGGGTACGCGAGCAGGTCGAGCTCTACGAGAGTTCGGGCGGCACCCAAGGCACCACGATGCGCGGCATGCCGGTGATCATCCTGACGTCGGTCGGGGCGCGCTCGGGCAAGCTCCGCAAGACGCCCCTGATGCGGGTCGAGCACCAGGGCGAGTACGCCGTGGTCGCCTCCCTGGGCGGCGCCCCCAAGCACCCGGTGTGGTACTTCAACCTCAAGGCCCACCCGCGCGTCGAGCTGCGGGACGGCACGGTCAGGAGGGACATGGTCGCCCGGGAGGTCGAGGGCGAGGAGAAGGCCCTGTGGTGGGGGCGCGCGGTCGAGGCGTACCCCGACTACGACGACTACCAGGCCAAGACCGAGCGCGAGATCCCCGTGTTCGTCCTCGAGCCGGCACCGGCCGGCTGACGGCCGGCCACCCGGACACGCCCTAGCGGCCGGTGAACTCCACGGCCGCGACGCGCTCGCGCGACGCCCGGTCGAGCAGCACCACCGAGGCCGCCTCGGCGACGGCGTCCGGCAGCGGGGCACCCCGCTCCGGCCGCCCGTCGGGCCCGCCGAGGGCGGTCAGCAGTTGTTCGAGGCCGCGCCGGTGCCGGTCGAAGACGCGGGCCGGGGCCCAGCGGCCGCGGGCCTCCTGGCCGGCCAGCGCCTCCGCGGCCCCCACGTCCAGCAGCACCACGTGCAGCTCGCGCCCCTGACGCCCCGCGGTCCGGGCCAGCCAGCGGCGCATCCAGGGCCGGCTGCCGCAGTCGTGCACCAGCACCGGCCCGCCGCCGCGCGCCTCCGTGCGCAGCCACCGGACGTGCTCGAGCCGGGCCCAGGGCCGGTACACCGCGTACGGCAGGCGGGCCGGCATCACGGCCTCGCACGCGACATGGACGGTGCGGGGGTCGACGACGGCCGCCGCGCGGGACCAGCGGCGCAGCAGGGTGCTCTTGCCGCTGCCGGGCAGGCCGGAGACGACCACCACGGCGCCCGGCGGGTAGGACAGCACGGCCGGGACGGCGCCCGGCCCCCTGAGGTCCACCAGCCCGCGCGGCCTCAGCGCCGGCTCCGGCTCCCCGGCCGGTCCGGTCCTCGCGACCGTGCCGGCCGGCCCGCCTATATCGCTCACTGTGTCCCCTGTTCCGACCTGTGGTTCCCCCAGCCTCGCACGCGCTCGGCGGGCCCGGTAGAAGCCCCCGCCGGACCGGGCCGGGGACAGGGTGGGAGACGCCGGTGCGGGCCGGTCGGTTGCCCGCGCTCCCGGCTACCGGCCGGCGAAGACGCGGCCCTGGACGCCGGGCACAAGAGGGTGCTGCGACAGGGGAAGCAGAAAGGGAAGGAGGGATGCTGCGGCAGTGTCCGGAATACACCGTCATCGTTGAAGAAACCATGAAGAATCACATCATGACGCGCCGCGCGGCCGGATCGGTTCTCCTCGCCGCGTGCGGCCTCGCCCTCTCCGCGGGCACCGCGCAGGCGGCCGGCGAGGGCGGTGCCAAGGCCCCTTCCCTGACCGAGCGGGTCTCCCGGCTGGCGTCCGTGGACGCCGCCCCCGTGGGCCGGGCCGCCTCCCTGGTGAAGAACGAGATCCCCAAGGAGGCCACCGGGAAGATCTACCTCCGCTCACCCCTGGCCGGCGCCTGATCCGCCGGCGTCCGACGCGGGGGCCAGCGCCACGAAGTCGGCGCCGGAGGGGTCCTGGCACACGGCCAGCCGTCCGACCCCCTCCATGTCCTCCGGTCCCATCTGCACAGCGCCACCGTTGCCCGTGATCGCGGCGACGGTGGCGTCGCAGTCGGTCACGCCGAAGACCGGGTGCCAGTAGGGCCGGCCGTCGTTGAGGGCCAGGTGCTCCCGGGGGAGCTGCATGATGCCGCCCTGCATGCGCTCCTCGCCGCAACCGGCGGGGGTGACGAGGGTGTACGTACCGCCGCCGCCCGGCAGCGGAATGTCCGACGTCTGCCAGTCGAACAGGGAGCCGTAGAAGTCCCGCGCGGCCGTGGCGTCCGTGGTGTAGAGCTCGGTCCAGGCCAGCGTGCCGGGCATGTCGACCGCTTCCAGGCCCTGGCTCGTACCGGGCTGCCACACCGCGAACTGCCCGCCCAGCGGATCGGTGAGCTGGGCCATCATCCCCTCGCCGTCGGCGTCCACCGGGGCGACCCGCACCCGCCCGCCCGCGCGCTCGGTGGTCTGGGCCGCGGTGCGGGCGTCCGGGGTGTTGAAGTAGATCATCCAGGCCGAGCGGGCCCCCTCCTCGGTGAGCCGGCCCAGCCCGCCCACCGTCCTGCCATTCAGCTTGAAGATGCCGTAACCGGCCGTCTCGGGGCCGCCGGTCTCGAACTCCCAGCCGAAGACGGCCCGGTAGAAGCCGGCCGTCGCACCCAGGTCGGGGGTGCCCAGGTCGATCCAGCACGGAGAGCCGGGACGGAAATCGGTGGTGATCATGGGCTGCCCTTCGCCGGTCCTCGTCTGGTCCGCGCCGGAATCCCGGGGCGGTCTCCCTGTCGCACCCGCCCGGGCCCTCGCCCCGACAGCCTGTCACCGGGCACCCGCACCCGCCCCCCGGAACAGGGCCGTTCGGCCCTGTCGCCCCGGGCCGAACGGGCACTTTTGGGCGGTGTCATACTGCTTTGCCACCCCACCCCCTTCACCGGAGATCCGGCCTGTGAACACCAGCACCCAGGGCAACGACTACTACGCGCTGCTGGCGAGGCACGACGCGATGCGGCTGCGCAGGCAGCTGCTCTCGCCGGGCGCGTTATCCCCCCGGGACGACTCCCCGGCGCTTGCGCCGGGTCCCGACGACGCCGACCGGCGGCTGATCCGCCGTGAGCTCCCCCTGGTCACGCCCTTCGAGGACCTCATCACCCACCTGTACGAGGTGATGTTCCGGCGCTGGCCCTACCTGAGGTCCCTCTTCCCCGAGTCCATGGCCTTCCAGCGCGAGCACCTCGCCCGGATGTTCCATTACCTGACGGAGAATCTGGACCACCCCGACGAGGTGGCCGCCACGTTCACCCGGCTGGGCCGCGACCACCGCAAGCTCGGCGTCCGGCCGGCGCACTACGAGGCCTTCGAGGCCGCGCTCTGCGAGGCGCTGAAGATCCGGGCGGGCGAGCGGTGGAGCGCCGAGCTGGAGGGGGCCTGGCTACGCATGCTGCGGGCCGCCGTCGACGCCATGGTCGCCGGCGCGGACGCCGCCATCGGCGAACCGCCCTCCTGGCACGCCGTGGTCGTCGCCCACGAACTCCGCCGCCCCGGCCTCGCGGTGCTGCGCGTACGGACCCATGAGGCCTACCCCTACCGGGCCGGGCAGTACGCCGCGGTGGAGTCGCCGCTGCTGCCGCACGCCTGGCGGCACTACTCGATGGCCTGCGCGCCCCGGGCCGACAACGTCGTGGAGTTCCACGTCCGGCAGACCGGCACGGGAGGCGTCAGCGAGGCGCTCGTCCGCCGCACCGGCGTGGGCGACACGCTGCGGCTCGGCCCCGCGAAGGGGCAGATGACCCTGGGCGGCGAACTCACGCGCGACCTGCTGCTCGTGGCGGGCGGCACGGGACTCGCCCCCCTCAAGGCCCTGCTGCAGGAGGTGTCCGCCCGCCCCTCCGGGCACCGGCTGGTCCACCTCGCCGTCGGCGCCCGGAATCGCGCCGACCTGTACGACGGCGACTGGCTCGCCGACCTGGAGAGCCGGCGGCCGTGGCTGCGCGTGGTGCCCGTGCTCGGCGACGAGAGCACGATCCGCGGGGGCGGCACGGTCCTCGACGCCCTCCGGCGGCAGGACGGCGGCTGGTCGAACAGGACGGCCTACGTCAGCGGCCCGCCGGCGATGGTCGCCGCCACGGTCGCACGGCTGACGGAGATGGGCCTGCCCGCCGGGCGGATCCACCACGACCCCCTCCCGCACGCCCCCCGGCACGCCGCTGCGCCCGCCCACCGGCGGTGACTCAGGGCAGCAGCCGCCGCTCCTTGGCCACGGCCACCGCGCCCGCGCGGGTGTCCACGCCGAGCTTGGCGTAGATCCGGCCCAGATGGGTCTTGACCGTGGCCTCGCTGATGAACAGCGCCCGGGCGATCTCCCGGTTGCCCAGGCCGCGCGCCAGCTGGCCGAGGATGTCCTGCTCCCGCTCGGTGAGAGTGCCGGGAGCCGCCCCGCCGCGCATGTGCGCCATGACCCGGCCGACGACCGGCTGGGAGAAGGCGGTCCGGCCCCGGGCCGCCGCGTGGATCGCGGCGAACAACTCCTCGGGGCGCTCCGCCTTCAGCAGGTAGCCGGTCGCCCCGGCCTCGACCGCCCGCCGGACGTCCGCGTCGGTGTCATAGGTCGTCAGGACCAGGACGTACGGCGCGCCGGGCGCGGCGGTGATGCGGCGGGTGGCCTCCACGCCGTCGATGCCGCCCGCCGCGCCCGTGACCGGGCCGAGCTGCAGGTCCATCAGCACCACGTCCGGCCGCAGCCGTCCGGCCAGCGCGACGGCCTCCTCGCCGCTGCCGGTCTCGCCGACCACCTCGATGCCCGGCTCGCTGGCCAGCAGGGCCAGCAGACCGGCCCGGACGACGACGTGGTCGTCGCACAGCAGCAGGCGTACGGGGGCGTTCATGAGGACTCCGAGGGGAGGGCGCGGGGGTGTGCGGGGGAAGGGGGACGCGGGCGGAGACGACGGTGCCCTCGCCGGGCGCCGACTCCACGCTGAGCCGGCCGCCGACCTGCTCGGCGCGGGCGCGCATGCCGGGCAGGCCGTGCCCGCGGCCCCGGCCCGGCCGCCGCCGCTCCCCGCCGCGCGGGCCCAGGCCCCGCCCGTCGTCGGCCACGTCGAGGACCACCTGGTCGTCCAGGCAGGTGAGGGTCAGGGCCGCGTGGCGGGCGCCGGAGTGCTCGCGGACGTTGGCCAGCGCCCCCTGGGCGATGCGCAGCAGGGCCGACTCGACCCGCGCGGGCAGCTCTCCCGGCTCGCCCTCGAGGTGGAAGCGCACCGTGAGGGCGTCGTCCGACTCCCGCTCGGCCAGGCCGCGCAGGGCCCTGGCCAGCGGCACGCCGCGCTCGAGGTCGGGCGGCGCGAGGTCGTGGACGAAGCGGCGGGCCTCGGCCAGACCGCGGGCGGCGATCCGGGTGGCCGTCCGCACGTGGGCGCGTGCCGTGGCCGGGTCGGCGTCCCAGACCCGGTCCGCCGCCTGGAGCAGCATCCCCTGGCTGGACAGGCCCTGCGCGAGGGTGTCGTGGATCTCCATCGACAGCCGCTGCCGCTCCGCCAGGGTGCCCTCGCGCCGCTCGGTGGCGGCCAGCTCGCGGCGGGTGCGCAGCAGGTCGTCGATCAGCGCCCGCTGCCGGGCCGCCTGCCGCTCCATGTGGACGAAGACGGCGGTCGCCATCGCGGCGACGACCGGCGGGGCGACCACCAGGGCGGGGTCGAAGCCGAAGAGGCTGATCTGCGCGGCCGTCACGAAGACCGTCAGGACGGCGATCAGAATCAGGGCGGCGCGGGCGGGCAGCACCCGCAGGCTCGTGTAGACCAGCGGGATCGCGCACCACGCGAAGCTGGGGGCGAGCACGACGAGCACGGCCCACACCGCGACGAGCGCGCCGAGCCACAGCCGCCGCTTCGCGGTGGCGCGGTCGTCGTCGCGGCCGATCCCGTACAGCAGGGCGAGCACCGCGCTCAGGGCCACGACCCAGGCGGTGCGCGGGTCGCCGGGGTGGCGGATCAGGAAGCGGACGAGGGAGGCGCCCAGCAGGAGGAGGAACGCGCTGTGCCTGACCATGGCGAGCCACCAGGCGTCGGGCTCCCGGTCCGGCTTCCGGTCCGGCTCCCGTTCCGGGGTGTGCGCTGGGTCGGCGTGCACGTATTTCGTCTCCTTCTCGCGTGGCTCGTCGTGCCGCGCCTCTGCGCGCGGCGGGGATCTCCCTTCTCCTGTCCTAAACCGTGCGGGGCCGCCGCGCATCATCCGATCGGTTGACACGGGGTCGTCCGTACCGCCCCGGCGGAGCAGCCGGAACGGCGATCCCCGGGGGCGGGCCCGGATTCGAGGATGAGGTCGTCGCACCAGCCCGTCCCCTTTTACCGAGGAGTCACCGTGCCGAACACCGAGAAGCCCTCCCGCCGTCCGTCCACCCGCGCCCGGGTGCTGACCGGCGTCGCCGCCGCGGCCGCCGTCGGCGCCGCCACCTTCGGCGCCGTCTCCGCGACCGCCTCCCCGGCCGCGGGCCAGGCGGCCCCCGTCCAGGCGGCCGGCGGCGGCCTCACCCGGTCGTCCCACCTGTCGGTGGACTCGGCGACCAAGGCGGCGCAGGCCGCGCTGGCGGCCGCGCGCAAGGACGGGCAGAAGGTGACCGTCGCCGTCGTCGACCGCAACGGCAACACCGTCGTCGTCCTGCGCGGCGACGGCGCGGGCCCGCAGTCCTACGAGTCCGCCCAGCGCAAGGCGTACACCGCCGTGTCCTGGAACGCCCCCACGTCCGAGCTGGTCAAGCGCCTCGAGCAGACGCCGAACCTCAAGGACATCCCCGGCACCCTCTTCCTGCCGGGCGGCACCCCGGTCCAGGCGGACGGCGCCCCGGTCGCGGGCATCGGCGTCGCGGGCGCCCCGAGCGGGGACCTGGACGAGAAGTACGCCCGGGCGGGCGCGGCCGGGCTCGGCGCGGTCAAGTAGCGGGCGCGAGTGTGATGCGCAGGAACCGCGGCCGGTAGATGGCCGCGCGGCGGATGACGTCGCGCGGCTCCAGGCTGTTGACGTTGTAGGAGACGACGAGTTCCCGGCGGCCCCGGCGCTCGAGCTCGGGATGCTCGTGCGGGTTGTAGGCGATGACGTCCGCGTCGTGGTACGTGCCGTGGGGTCCGGCCTCCGGCGCGGTGTGGACCGTCCGGGGCCGGGTGAAGGGGCCGCCGGGATCCCGGGCCCAGGCGAGCTGCGTCTCGGCGCTGAACGGCTGGTCGGCGCGCTGGGTCACCAGCGCGTACCAGTCGCCGTGCCGGACCACGCTGAGCTCGTCGGAGGTGAGCAGCGCGGCGCCGCCGGGGCCGGTCAGCCGGGCGGCGTCCGCCTCGCGGGCGGACCAGCCGCCGCGGGCGGTGCGGTAGCGCCACGGCCGCCGCAGGTCGCTCCCCTCGACGCGGGCCAGCCGCAGGTGGTGGGCGCCCGACGCGGCGGGTTCGGTGCCGTAGACATAGGTGTACGCCCCCCGGCGCTCGAGCCACGCGCCCCAGGAGACGCCGGACGAGGACGGCAGCGGGGTCGGCGAGGCGGGCCGGGACAGCGCCGTGGTGCGGAAGCGGGCCAGGACGTTGCCGCGCCAGGCCAGGTCCAGCGGGCCGCTGCCGGTGCGGGCGTAGCGCGCGTAGACGACGCTCACGTCGTTTCCGTCGCGGAGTGCGGCCCGTGCCCAGTACCACTGGCCGGGGTCGGTTCCGGCGACGAGCGGGGCGGGACGCCCGGACGCGTCCCGGCCGGTGACGGTGCGGGGCCCGCCCGCGTTCCAGAGCACGAAGCTGTTGTGGACGAAGGGGGTCGTGCCGCCCTCGCCGATGACGGGGGAGCGGGAGCCGTCGGGCCGTACCGTGCCGAGGAAGGTGTCGGAGAACACCCACAGTTCGCCGGCGGGCGTCGGCACGGAGTACGTGCTGTCGCCGCCCGTCCAGTGACGCGGCGAACGCCCGTGGTCGGCGTACCGGCCGAACGCCTCGTCGAGGGCGCGCAGCGGCCGTACGTCCGTCACGCGCGGCGGCCCGGCGGGGGCCGGTTGCGGGGGCAGGAAGGCGCACAGGGCGGCGAGCGCGGCGAGGACGGCGACCGGCACGGGCATCTTCATGACCCAAGGATCGGCGAGCCGGGCCCGGCCGGGGAGGGTGCCGCGACGGACGGCGGTTCGCGCCGTAGCGCGGGCGCCGCCGTGTGGGTGAGGATGGGCCTGGGCACGGTCCCCGACCCGAACGTGGGTCTCAGCCAGCCGAGCTCGGTCACCCAACTGCCCGACGGCTGCCTGCGCCTGGTCGTCCGCGAGTGGAACCGCAACCGGTTCTGGCAGATCACCGAGCGCGAGCGCTTCGTGTCGTGGGAACCCTGGCGGCTGTGCGCCACCCAGGACTGCGCCTGACGCCGGCTCAGCCGAACGAGATGTTGCCCCGTCCCGCGACGGCCCGCAGCCCGCTGAGGGCGCAGCCGGTCACGTCGGTGGTGGGCACCGCCCAGCCGTGGACGTGGCGCCGCGCCATCCGCCCCGAGACGACGCCGCCGCTGAGGAAGGCGTCGGCCGGGGTGTAGCCGCCGCCCCGGGCGGCGGGTCTGAGGTGGGAGACTCCGGCCCGGTAGCCGCGCTGGGCCCAGCCGTGGTACCAGGTGACGGTGCCGGATCCCTCGATCCGGTCGGCCGTCAGGCAGTTGGCCATGGCGGAGCCGCGCAGGACCAGCCGTCCGGAGCGCACGCCGCGCTGGCTGCCGTCGGGGGACGTGCAGCGGTCGAGCAGGACGGTGCCCGTCGCCGAGACCTGGCGCATGCGGCCCGTCAGGCTCGGCCGGAAGACGACGGGCTCGCCCGGCGCCGTCTGCAGGGCGCAGTTCAGGGCGGCCGCCGGAGCGCTCCGCGCGGGCACGGCGGTGGCGGGCGGCGCGGTGGGGCCGGCCGCCGTGGTGAGGGCGCCGAGCAGCAGGGCGACGGCGGTCGCGCGGGCGGCCGCGGTGCGGGAGCGTCGGGTGAGGGTCATGTCCGGATCTTCTTCCTCAGGGTCTGTTTCTGCTGGGCCGGCACGGCGCCGGCCGGCGCCGACGGCAGGAAGGCGGTGTGCAGCCCCAGGCGGCGGTGGAGGCGCGGCAGCGGTGCGGGCGCCCACCAGTTGGCCCGGCCGGCCAGCCGCATGAAGGCGGGCACGAGGATCCCGCGCACGACGGTGGCGTCCACGAGGACGGCGAGCGCGATGCCGCACCCGAACATCTTCAGCAGGACGACGTGCGAGGTCAGCAGGGGCAGCACGGCGAGGGCGACGAGCACCGACGCCGTGGTGATCACGCGTCCGGTACGGGCGATGCCGCCGACGACGGCGTCCCGGCAGTCGGCGCCGGCGCGGTACTCCTCCTGGATGCGGGCGATGAGGAACAGCTCGTAGTCCACGGACACCCCGAACGCGAAGCAGAACATCACCACCGGCATGGAGGTCTCCAGCTCGCCGGTCACCGTGAACGGCCCGAGGAGCCCGCGCAGATGGCCCTCCTGGAAGACGAGGACCATCGCCCCGAAGCTCGCGCTCAGGCTCAGCGCGGCCAGGACGACCGCCTTGAGCGGGATGACCACGGACCCGGTGAACAGGAAGAGCAGGACCAGCACACAGCCGATGAGCAGCGCCCCGATGAACGGCACGGAGTGCGCCAGCGCCGACTTGGTGTCCAGCACGCGGGCCGGGGTGCCGGTGACCAGGTGCGGGCCCGGTGAGGGCAGTGCGCGCAGGGTCCGTACCAGCGCGGGGTCCTGGGACGTCGGCCCCGATCCGGTGACGGCCAGCCAGGTGCCGCCGTCGGTGATCTGCAGCAGTGATCCGGGCGTGGGGCCGGCGACCTCGCGTCCGTGGGCGTAGGTGCCCAGTCCCGTCACCACGCGGGAGACGTCGGGGCGCGCGGAGAGCCGGCGGGCGTAGCCGGTCACCTCCGCCTCCTGCTCGACGGCGTCGGTGGCGGGCAGCAGCACGGTGACGGCCCGGTCCCACGGGAGCGCGAAGTCGCGCCCGATGCCCGCGGCGACCGCGTGCGACTCCAGCTCGGGAGGCAGGACGCGGTAGTCGGTGACGCCGAAGCGGACGTGGGTGAACGGCAGCGCGGAGGCGGCGAGCAGCAGCACGCAGCTGCCGCCGGCCAGCAGCGGCCGGGCGGTGGCGGCGCGGGCGACGCGCCGCCACAGCGGGCTCTCGTCGGACCGTTCCCGGCGCCACCGGGCGAACGGGTCGCCGCGGTCGATCCACCGGCCGAGGAGCACCAGCAGCGCGGGCAGCAGCGCGGTGGCGAGCCCCGAGCACATCACGACCGCGATGCCCGCGCAGGCCAGCGACCGCAGGAACGGCACGGGGAGCAGCAGCATCGGCGTCAGGCAGACCGCGATCGTGCCGCTGGAGAAGAAGACCGTACGACCGGCGGTGCGCATGGTGCGCAGCGTGGCCTCGCGGTTGTCGCCGCCCGTCGCGGCGAGCTCCTGGCGGTGGCGGCTGACGAGAAACAGGCCGTAGTCGACGGCCAGCCCGAAGCCGAGGGCCGTCACGAGGTTCGTGGCCAGCGCGGACACCGGCATCGCGGTGGCGAGCGCGCACAGCAGCGGATAGGCGCCCAGCACCGCGAACAGCCCCGTCAGCACGGGCAGCAGCGCCGCGACGGGCGAGCCGAAGGCCAGCAGCAGGGCCAGCCCGGTCAGCGGCACGCCCAGCATCTCCGCCCGCAGCAGCTCGTGCCGGCTGACGGAGGTGGCCTGGGCGGAGACGTAGGAGGTGCCGGTGGCCGAGACCCGCAGCGGTCCGTGCCGGCCGGTGAAGCGCGGCACCAGGCGCTCGGCGGCCCGTGCGGTGGTCGCGTCGTCCCCGGCGAGGTCGACGACGAGCAGCGCGCCGCGCCGGTCCGCGCCGAGCAGTTCGGCGGCGCCGGTGTTCCAGTAGGAGTAGACGCGCTCGACGCCCGGCTGCCGGGCCAGGCCGGCGGTCAGTCCGAGGCCGGCGCGGGCGACCGGTTCGTCCGTGACGGGGGAGCGGGCGTCCGCCCGCAGCACCAGGTCCGGCAGGCCCGCGTGGAACCGCTCGGCCAGCACGGCGTCGGCCCGGGCGGCCTCGGTGCCGGTGGCCAGATAGCCGCCGCCGCTGAACTGCGGGTGCGCCCCCATGAGCCACAGCCCCAGCACCGCGCCCAGCAGCGCCGCCCCGGTCAGCACCCGCCAGGGACGGGAGATCACCCACCGCGTCACCATGCTCGTCCACCGTTCCCGTCCGCCTCGGGGGTCGTGTCCCGGGTATACGGGGGCCACCGGGCGCGCCCACGGGCGGCGCGCTGCGTCCTCACCTGGATGGCCGGTCGACGAAGCGTCAATCGCCAGGCGATCAGCATTCGATCGAGTGATGACGCGTGACCGAGTTGACGACTCCGCGGTTACGGCCAGTACGCGTTCCGTACCGCAGGAACCTCCTCCTTGGGACTCCCGTGAACAAGCACTTCGCTCAGGATCCGCCCCACCCGGACCGCGCCGTGGAGCGGTGGTGCGTCAACGCCCGCGTACGGACGGCCGAGGGGAACGAACACGGCCTGTCCGTCCTCTTCCTGTGCCACCGTCAGGATCCCGGCGGCACGCCGGCCCGGCCGTCCGCCCACACCCTCATCTGGTCGCACACCGACCACACCAGGAACGGCCACACCTTCGAGTCCTGGCTGGACGACGCCGCCTTCGCCCGCGCCCGATCGGCGATCCAGGACGGCGGCGGGGCCTGGGACCCCCACGTCCGCCGGGCCGTCCTGGACATCCTGGCCGACGGCCGGCCCCTGCTCCCCGACCGGCTGCTGCCGGCGCCCGTACGCGTCGACGCGCACCGGCTGGACCTGGACTTCGGGGGCGTCGCCACCCTGCGGCGGAACCCCGACGGCTCCTACGCGCTGACGGTGACCGGCCAGGAGGAGGGCTTCGCGCTGACCGTCCGGCCCCGCAGGGCCCCGCTGCCGCTGAGCGCCGGCGAAGGACCCGACGGCCTCGTCGTCTCCTGCCTGCCCCGCATGGCGGCCGACGGCACGCTGACCGCACCCGGCCGCGCCCCCGCGCCCGTCACCGGCGAGGCGTGGCTGGAGCGCTCCTTCGCGGGGGTGCCCGGCCGGGCACCCGGCCCCGACGACGCGCCGAGCGCCCGGATGTGGGCGCAGGTGCGGCTGGACAACGGCTGGGACGCGACGGTCCTGCGTACCAGCCTCGTCGAGGAGACGGCCGACGCGCCGCCGCCGGACGCCGCCGGACCGGACCGGCCCATGGCCACCCACACCGCGACGGAACAGCACACGGTGTGTGCCCTGGCAGGCCCCGGCGGCCCCGCCCGCCCCGTGACGGCCGACCTGCGCACCGTCCGGCGCTGGGACTCCTCACTCACCCTCAACTCCTATCCCGTCGGCACCCGGCTGCGGATCCCCGAGGCCGGCCTGGACGTGCGCCTGACCGCCGCGCCGCGCGACCAGGAGGTCCTGTCGATGTCCGTGGGACGCGCCTTCTGGCAGGGCGAGTGCGAGGTCGAGGGCACCATGGCCGGGCGGCCCGTGCGCGGCCACGCACGCGTGGAGTTCGTCCCGCCCCATGTCATCGGCGACCTCGAGGACTTCATGCGCCGCGTCGGCCGCCTCACCCGCGCGGAAGTACACCGCTACTACCCCGACGCCGCGGACGGCGCCGTGCTGCGCGGCCTGGCCGGCCTCGAGGGCCACACGCCGCTCGACGACCCCTCGGCCGCAGAGGTGCACGCCCAACTCGTCCTGCCCGTACGCCACCTGACGGACCTGGGGGGAAAGACCTGGCGTTCGTTCGCGTCGGCCTGCGTCATGGCCCTCTTCTGCCGTCACGCCGACCGCTACCGCCCTCTGATGGCCGTCACCGAGCTGCTGCACGCCGGATCCCTGATCGTCGACGACGTCGAGGACGACTCCCCACTGCGCCGCGGCGGGCCCACCGTCCACGAGGTCTTCGGCGTGCCGACCGCCATCAACGCGGGCACGGCGGCCTACTTCGTGTTCGACCGGGTGGCGGACGACGTCCTGCCCGAGGACCCCGTGCTGCGCCTGCGCGTGTACCGGGCCTTCCTGCGCGCCCTGCGGGCCGGCCACGCCGGGCAGGCGCTCGACATCGCCGGACACGGCCCGGCCATGGACGCCGCCGTGGCCACCGGCGACCCTTCGGCGCTGCTCGAGCGGCTGCACTCCACCCACCGGCTCAAGTCCGGCCTGCCGGTACGGATGTTCGCCGAGGCCAGCGCCCTGATGACCGGCGCGCGGGAGGAGCAGATCGCCGCCGTCGGCGCGTATTTCGAGGCCGTCGGGGTCGCCTACCAGATCAGCGACGACGTCGCGGACCTGCGCGGCATCGGCACCGTCAGGCACCAGGGGCGCCGCCGCGCGGCCAAGCGCGTGGCGGAGGACCTGCTGAACGGCAAGGTCACCGTGCCCCTGGCGCACGCCGTGCCGCTGCTGTCGCCCGAGCGCCGGCGCTCCGTATGGGCCGCCGTGCGCGGCGGGCGGGCCACGCCCGCGGTCGCGGCGGCCGTGGCCGCCGTGCTCACCGAGTGCGGCGCGGTGGACGCCGCCCGCGCCCACGCGGTCCGGCTGCTCGACGAGGCGTGGCCCGCCGTCGACGCGGCGCTGCCGCCGACGATGCCCAAGGCGCTCCTGCGCGGCCTGGGCCGCTACGCCGCGCAGCGCGAGGACGACGTCCCCGACGTCGTCGCGCCCGCCCAGCCGCCGGCCCCCCGCAAGCCGCTGCGGCTGACCGGGGACCGGGTTTGACATCCAGCCACACAGGCTCTTAGGTAAGCCTCACCTAAAAACGGGAGGTTGCCGTGAGTGCCGTGAGTCCCATATCGCCCATATCCATATGTTCCGCGGTGAACCCTGCGGTGAGCCTCCGCGCTGCCCGCCTCACGCGTGCCCCCGGGGCCAGACCATGACGCTCCTCGCCCCGCACGCTCCCGCCCCCGCCGGTCCTGCACTGGCCGAATCCGAGCGCCTGATCCCCCGTGGCGTCGTCCACCTGCTCGCGGCCGGCGCCGCCTGCGCGGTGTGGGCCGCGGCCGTCTGGGCCGCGCCGCACGTGCACGCCGACCCCCTCCTGCACCGGGTGGCGCTCTTCGCCCACCTGGCCTGCCTGCTCGTCGGCTTCGGCGCCGTACTGACCGTCGACTGGATCGGGGCGCTGTGGCTTATGGGCCGGCGCAGCCTCGGCGACGTCCTCTCCGCCGCCGGCGCGGTGCACGCGCCGATATGGGGCGGCCTGGTGGGCCTGACCGCCAGCGGCGTCTTCCTGCACCCGGACACCGGCTCCACCCTCACCCGGGTCAAGCTCTGCCTGGTCCTCCTCGTCGCCCTCAACGGCGTCCACGCCATGGCCCTGCACCGGCGCCTCCTCGGCCACCGCGCCTCGCGCCCGCTGCTCGCCCGCTGCGCCGCGAGCGTGCTCCTCTCTCAGGCCGGCTGGTGGGGCGCGACCGGCATCGGCTTCCTCAACAGCAGCGCCTGACGGTCCCTCGCGCCATCCGCCGGCTGCCCGTCGGCCATCCGTCGTGAATGCTCCAAGAACCTTCTGACCTGGGCCGATTGTCAGTGCCCCGCAGTAAAATCGAAGAGTCGAGGAAGAGCGCACGACCACGTCAGGAGGATGCCGATGGCTGTCGCCGCAACGTCCCTTACCGAGCTGCCGAGCCTTGCGACCCTGCCCAGGAAGAGGCTGCCCGCCGGGCGCCCGCGCGAGTGGTACGAGTCGCACAACCGCCGGCTGAAGGCCATGCGCCTGGCCATCGCCCTGCTCCACTCCGGCGTCTACCGCCCGAGGACGGCGAGCAACCGCAGGATACGGAGGGTGGCCATCGAGATCGGGGTGCACCGCCCCTCCGACGTCACCTGCCGGATGGTGCGCACCCTCATCCGCGACGAGAACGGCCGCTGACGCGCGCCTAGTCGCCCGGACGCCGGTCCTTCGCCTCCGCGCCGGGGGCGAGGGGCCGGCCGGACCGGCCGTACGGCGCACGGGCCGCCGGGATGCCGGGCACGCGGCCGGCCCTGCCCGGCGCGGCGACCGGACCGCCCAGCAGACCGAGCACGGCGGCGGTTCCGAGGGTCATGACGGCGGGACGGCGCATGAAGTACCTCTTATCCGGTCATCGGTTTTGACATAGCAGTGCCTGCCCTCACCCCTGGTCGCACAAGCACCATGTCGCCCGTACGGGGCAAGGGGAATCGTCACCTCGGTCGTGCGTACGCACCGGAAGGTGGTCATCCGGTTAGCGTGAAGCCGGATCATCCACCGATCGGAAGGGGCGAACGCCATGGCCGCACCACCGGAAGGCGTGCCGTGCTGGGCCGACGCGATGTTCGCCGACCTCGAGAGCGCCAAGAGGTTCTACGGCGACGTGCTGGGCTGGACCTTCGGTGAGAGCGCGGCGGAGTACGGCAACTACACCCAGGCCTACTCCGACGGCAAGGCCGTCGCCGCCGTCGTCCCCCCGATGCCGGGGCAGGAGGGCCAGTCCGCCTGGTGCCTGTACTTCTCCTCGCCGGACGCCGCCGCCACGGCCGAGAAGATCCGGGCCAACGGCGGCACCGTACTGCTGGAGCCCATGAAGGTGGGCGACTTCGGCTCCATGCTGCTCGCGCAGGACCCGGGCGGCGTCGCCTTCGGCGTGTGGCAGGCGGGCACCCACCAGGGCTTCGAGAAGCGCGGCGTCCCGGGCGCGTACTGCTGGGCCGAGGTCTTCACACGCGAGCCGGGCAAGGCCGACGCCTTCTTCCCCGCCGTCTTCCCCTACACGGTGAAGCGGATGGAGGACGAGGCGGTCGACTTCAAGGTCTTCAGCGTGGGCGACGAGATCGTCCTGGGCCGGATGCGGATGACGGACGACTTCCCGCCCGAGGTCCCGCCCTACATCAACGTGTTCTTCGCCGTCGGGGACTGCGACGCGACCGTCACGAAGGCGCTCGAGCGCGGCGGGCGGCTGCATTTCGGCCCGGTGGACAGCCCCTTCGGCCGGTTCGCCGCACTCAGCGACCCGCAGGGCGCGGCCTTCGCCGTCATCGACACGGGAACGACGAAGGGCGAGATGCCCAGGCTCACCGCGGATTCCTAGACGCGGGTGTTTCTTCGGGCCTTCGGAGCCGCTGCGGGCCGGGGAAGTGACCGGGAGTAACTCCGGCTACCCGCCGGGGAAGTGACCCGGAGTAACTCCGGCCGCCCACCGAACTTCCGGACGCTCACTCATTCGCTCCACGTTTCCTGCCGGGAATTTCATCACCACGCCATTTAATAGGACGAGTTAATACGACGAGATAACCCGCCAGGTGACGCGGCGAAGGGCGCGATGCGTGATGCTCCTCCACCAGCCCCGCCGCCCGCCCTGGACGCGTACGGCCTACGGAACCCGGCGGCGAGCCGCCGTCCTGCTCGTCCTGCTGGGTCTGGTGGCCCTCGCGGCCGCCGTGGCCGGACACGGCGTCGGCGAACGGCTCGCACCGGGCGGCTGGACGCCGGCCACCGCGCAGTCCACCCGGGCCGACGCCTTCCTGGCCGCCCGCTTCGGCGCCGGCCAGCCCCACCTGATGCTGCTCGCCACCTCGAAGGAACCGGTCGACTCGCCCGAGGCCGCCCGGGCGGGCCGCGCGCTGACCGACCGTCTCACCGCCGACCCCCGGACCGCCTGGGTGCACGGCTACTGGCCGCGGGCCACACCCGAACTGCGCGGCCGCGACGGACACACCGCCGTCGTCGCCGTGCGTTTCAAGGGCGACGAGCGGGCCGTCCTGGCCGCCGGGCGGGCCGTCGCCGCGAGCGAGACCGGGCGCGCCGGGCCGCTGCGGGTCTCCGTCGCCGGCGAGGCCGCGCTGTTCTCCGAGATGGAACGCCTGAGCACCAAGGGCGCGCTGATCGCCGAGATCGTCGTCGCGCCGGTGGTCCTGCTGATCCTGCTGTGGGTCTTCGGCAGCGTGGTGGCCGCCCTGCTGCCCGTGGCCGTCGGCGCGTTCGCCGTCCTCACCACCACCGCGCTGCTGCGCGCGCTGAGCGAGGTGATGACGGTCTCGGTGTTCGTCCTGAACATCGCCACCGCCCTCGGCTTCGGGCTGGCCGTCGACTACTGCCTGCTGCTCGTCAGCCGCTGCCGCGAGGAACTCGCCGACGGTACCTCACCGGTCAGGGCCGTCGAGCGGGCCGTACGCACCGCGGGGCGGGCCGTGCTCTTCTCCGCGACCACCATCGCGGCGGTCCTGGGCACTCTGATGGTCTTCCCGCTCACCCTGACCCGCTCCCTCGCCGTCGGCGGCGCGGCCGTCGCCCTGTGCTCGGCGGCGGGCGCACTGCTGGTGCTGCCGGCGCTGTTGGTGCTGCTGGGGGAGAAGGTCAACGCCTGGGACGCCTTCGCCCGCTGGCGCACCGGCCCCGGCCGGCCGGTCGCCGAAGGGCGCTGGTACCGGCTGGCCATGTGGGTGACCCGGCGGCCGGTCCTCGTCACCCTCGGCACCCTGCTGCTGCTCGGGCTGCTGGCCGCCCCCGGCGCCGGCGCGCGGTTCGGCATGTACGACGACCGCGTCCTGCCCGCCTCCTCACCCGTGGCCCAGGCCTCCCAGCGGCTGCGCCAGGACTTCGCAGGCGGAAGCGGCGCCGCGGCCACCGTCGTGCTCCCGCACCTCCGCGTCCCGCCCGTGAGCGACGCGTCGGCGGGCACCGCGGCCGTCGGCGACGCGTCCGCGAGCGACGCGTCGGGAGGCACCGCACCCGCCGGCGACACGGCAGCGGACGGCACGCCAGGGGGCACCGCACCCGCCGGCGACACGGCAGCGAACGGCACGCCGGGGGGCACCACATCCGCCGGCACCACACCCGCCGGCGACGGGTCCGCCGCCGGCGAGCCCGCCCCGGCGGCACGCGCGGGTGCCGCCGCCGCGACCCGGGTGCACACCTACGCCGCCCGCCTGTCCGGCCTGCCCGGCGTCCGCCAGGTCCGGACCGCGACCGGCGTCTACCACCACGGCCGGCGCATCGCCGCCGCCGGCCCCTGGGCCGCCGGCTTCACCGGGCCGGCCGGCACCTGGCTGGACGTCACCCCCACCTCCGACTCCCCGCTCTCTCCCGACGGCCGCCTGCTGACCGAGCGGCTGCGGGAGGAACCCGCCCCCGCCCGGGCGCTGGTGGGTGGTCCGGGAGCCCGGCTGACCGACACGGAACAGGCCCTCACCGGCCCGCTGCCGCTGGCCATGCTGCTCACTGTGGTCGCCACGCTCGTACTGCTGTTCCTCTACACGCGCAGCCTGCTCGTCCCCGTCAAGGCGGTGCTGCTGAACGCCCTGAGCCTCGCCGCGACGTTCGGCATCATCGTCGCCGTCTTCCAGCAGGGACGCCTGGAGGTCCTGCTCGGCCACGCCCACGGCCCGGCCACCACCGATGTGGTCATTCCGGCGGTGATGTTCTGCACGGCTTTCGGCCTGTCCATGGACTACGAGGTCTTCCTGCTCTCCCGCATCCTCGAGGAACACCGCCGGGGCACGCCCACCGGACTCGCCGTCGCCGTGGGCCTGCAGCGCACGGGGCGGCTGTTCACCTCCGCCGCGCTGATCTTCGCCGTGGTCATGGCGTCGCTGGCCGCCTGCGACCTGATCATGCTTCAGTTCATCGGCTTCGGCCTGGCCGTGGCCGTCGTCATCGACTGCACCCTGGTACGCGCCCTGCTCGTACCCGCGATCATGTCGCTGGCCGGCCGGGCCAACTGGTGGCCCGCCAAGCGGTTGCGCAGAGTGGCCGAATAGACACTCTCCCCATGATCCCGCCCTCCGGCTAGCGTGCCTCGGCGCGGGGGTCAGGTCGCTCGGACAAGGGGCTTGTCGAACAATGTTCTACTACTTCTTCAAGAACATCGTGCTCATACCGCTGTTGCGGTGGGTCTTCCGGCCGAAGGTCGAGGGCATGGAGCACCTGCCGACGTCCGGGGCCGCCATCATCGCGGGCAACCACCTGTCGTTCTCCGACCACTTCATGATGCCGGTGATGGTCAAGCGCCGGATCACCTTCCTCGCCAAGATGGAGTACTTCACCGGTACGGGCCTGAAGGGCCGGCTCACGGCGGCGTTCTTCCGCGGCATCGGCGGGATCCCGGTGGACCGCTCGGGCAAGGAGGCGGCGCAGGCGGCGGTCGACACGGCGCTGGGCGTCCTGGAGCGGGGCGAGCTGCTCGGCATCTACCCGGAGGGGACGCGCTCGCACGACGGGCGGCTGTACAAGGGCAAGGTCGGCGTCGCCGCCATGGCGCTCAGGTCGGGGGCCCCGGTCATTCCCTGCGCCATGATCGGCACCTTCGAGGCGCAGCCGACCGGACGGCGGCTGCCGCGCCTGGTGCCCATCACCATCCGCTTCGGCGAGCCGCTCGACTTCTCCCGCTACGCGGGGATGGAGGACCAGCGTGCGGTGCTGCGCGCGGTCACCGACGAGATCATGTACGCGATCCTCAAGCTCTCGCGGCAGGAGTACGTCGACACCTACGCCACCGAGGCCCGGGCGGCGCTGCGCCTTGCGCCCCCGCCCGCCGGTCATGACGTCGCCGCGCCGGCCCGGCCGACCGGCCGGTCCGCCGCGGCCTGACCGTACGTCATCCCGCTTCCGTCCTGGGCACGCCGCCGGCGCGCCCAGGACGTGCGGGAGTTCCTACCGGCGGCGCCGGCGCCAGAGCACCGCGGGCACGGCCGCGGTGAGGGCCAGCGCCCCCGGTGCCACGGTCGCCGCGGCGCTCAGGCCCCGCTGGTCGAAGGTGTCCGGAACGGGCAGCGTGTCCCAGCGATTGAGCGGCCAGGCGATCACCACGGCACGCCCGACGACGTCGTCGACGGGCACGAAGCCCTGGCCCGGACTGTCCTGGTGGTAGCGGGAGTCGGCCGAGTCCTGCCGGTGGTCGCCCATCACCCAGATCTTGCCCTTGGGCACGGTCACCTTGAACTGGCCGCCCCGGCCGTTCTGCTCCTCGGTGCTGCAGGGGGTGTTCCCGGCGAAGACGTAGGGCTCGTCGAGCGCCTTGCCGTTGACCTTCAGCGGGCCGGTGCCCACACACTCCACCGTGTCGCCGGCGACTCCGACGACCCGCTTGATGAGGTCCTTCTCGTCGGCGGACGGCATGAGCCCGACGAAGCTGAGGGCCTTCTGCAGGGCGTTCGGCTCGGCCGTCGGCTCGTCCCGCAGCCAGTTGTCGGGGTCGCGGAAGACGACGACCTCGCCCCGCTCGGGCTCGGAGCCGAACCACGGCGTCAGCTTGTCGACCAGAACGCGATCGCCTATCTGCAGCGTGTTCTGCATCGAGTTCGACGGGATGGAGAACGCCTGCAGCAGGAACGTCTTGATGAGCAGCGCCAGCAGCAGGGCGATGCCGATGAGGAAGGGGAACTCCTTCCAGAAGGAGCGCTGCTGCCTTGCCTGCCTCCGGCCTCGCGTGCCGTCCGTCCGATCCCCGTCGTCCGGCGGGCTGCCGCCCCCGGCGACGGGATCGTCGGTCTGTGCTGGATTCCCCACGTGCTACTCCTCAGTCTGTGCTGCGGCCCGCCCCCGTCCGCGGCGCAGGCCCACCACTTACTCAACGAGCGGGAGTTCCGGGCCGCACGAGCCGGCGCCGGCCGGCCCGGGGAAATTGTCGCCGATGCCGGTACGCCCGCGATCATCGGGGGCTCCGCAGGAGCACCGTACGACCCCGCGAGGCCGCCGCCGTACGCCCTTACCGGCCGTCAGCCGGTGGCCGTCTCCCACAGGATCCCGGCGAACGTCGCGACGACGGCGACGGCCACCGCGCCGGCGCCGCCGCGGAGGAGCAGGGGCCGCCACAGGCTCGGCCGGCCCAGTGCCGTGCGCTGAGAGGAGAGGCAGGCCGTCATGCCCGCCGGAGCGATCAGCACCGTGATCGCGAACCACCACCACGCGTAGACCACGGGCGCGCCGACATGCCCGCCGAACACCGCCGCCCCCAGCCCCGTGGCGCCCACGGCCGCGGCGGACGTCACGGCGGACGTGGCCGGGGTCCACCACAGGGCGTCGCCGCCCCACCGGCGGCCCACCCGGTGGGCGAGGGTGACGGTGGGCATGACGAGCGCGAGGGTGACGACCGAGCACACCACCGTCAGCAACGCCGTCAGGATCGGCACGCCGAACACGAGGAAGAAGGCGGGGCTGTCGGCCTCCGGGTCGGGATCGGGACGGGTGAGGCCCCAGCCGAACAGAGCGGCTCCCACGATCCAGATCTCGACAAGCTGCGCTGCCGTCGAGGTGGCGATCGCCGACCACGTCCACACCCTGCGGCCTGCGGTTTTCGTGTTCACGCCCCCATGATCCGCTCTGCTTCGAAGCGGTGGACCGCGGGGGTCGGGTTTCCGTGACCGGCGGCGGAATCAGCCCTTCCGGCGTTTGGCGAGGGTGGTGGCGATGACGGGGAGCAGCAGCTCGAGGGCCCGGCTGACGGTCGCGACGGGGATCCCGGTCCGCGCGGCGACGGACTCGGCCACGGGAGCGGAGATCCGGGCCAGGACTCCGGACATCAGCCCGCCGCCGGGCCGCTCGCCGAAGTCGGCGGGAAGCGCGGAGACGGTGGCCGCCACGACCTGCCTCGCCCCCTCGGAGTCGGTGCCGAGCTCCCCGGCGAGTTCCTGGATCCGGTCCTCGCCCAGCTCCTCGAGGACGTCATCGCGCAGCGCGTCATCTCCCATGCGCCCGACATTACGCGGAGGCGACCGCCGGCGTACGGAACGTAGCGCGGCACACCGCCGGGCCGCGCTGAACAAATGTTTCTTTCTTCGTGCAACCGTACAAGCTTGTCGATCATCTCTAGGAGTGTGGTGGGGGGTGCCGTCGACCGCAGGTAGGACGGCAAAGCAGGGCCCGCCGCGTCACTTTCGTCGCTGTAGAGAAAGGTCGACTCACGTGCACGTCGCAACGGGCCGTCGCTCCGTCCTGTTGGCATCCGCGCTCATGGGCTCCCTGGCGCTCTCCGCCTGTTCGTCGGGCTCCGGCGGTTCGGGCTCCGACGCCTCGGCCGAGGTCCGCGTCAGCGTCACTCCGGGCGGCGGCCAGGACGTCGCGCTCGGCGCGCCGATATCGGTGAAGGCCGACGGCGGCCGCCTGACGGGGGTGGAGGTCAAGGACGACAAGGGGCAGAAGGTCGAGGGGCGGATGGCCGGTGACGGCGCCACCTGGACCTCGGAGAGCAAGGTCGGCCCCAAGACCACCTACACCGTGCGCACCACCGCGAAGGGCGGCAAGGACGGCAAGGGCAAGGAGTCCTCCGCCACGACCACCTTCACCACCAAGTCGGCGCCGAGCGTCAACAAGCTCACCAACACGCCGGGCAACGGGGAGACCGTCGGTACGGGCATGCCGGTGTCCATCCTCTTCGACCACCCCGTCGACAAGAGCAAGCGCGCCGAGATCGAGAAGTCCCTGACGGTCACCACGCAGCCGAAGGTGGAGGGCGCCTGGGGCTGGGTGAAGGACTGGTCGGGGCAGGACCGCGTCGACTGGCGGCCCAAGACCTACTGGCCGTCGGGGACCAAGGTCGCCGTGAAGGGGAACCTGACGGGCGTCGACTCCGGCGAGGGCGGCTGGTTCGCCCGGAACTACGACTTCGGCTTCACCATAGGCGCCGACCACAAGGCCGTCATCGACGTCCCCTCGCACACCCTGACCATGTACGAGGACGGCAAGCCGGTCGGCACCATCAAGGGCTCCGCGGGCTCGCCCGTCGACCCCACGCGGGGCGGCATCCACACCGTCCGCAGCAAGAACGCCGCCGAGACGATGGACTCCGCGACCATCGGCCACGGCAACGAGTGGATGCTCGACTCCAAGTGGGTCACCCACCTCACCGCCTCCGGCACGTTCCTGCACTCCGCGCCGTGGAACAACTCGGTCGGCGTGGAGAACAACAGCCACGGCTGCTTCGGCATGACCACCTCCGACGCCAAGAGGGCCTACGACTTCCTGTCCATCGGCTCCACCGTCGAGGTCAAGAACACCACCAGCACCAAGGTGACCGACGTCGGCAACGGTCTCGAGGTCTGGCAGGAGAACTGGGAGCAGTGGCAGAAGCGCAGCGCGCTGAAGTAACCCGGCTTCCTTCGTCCGCGGGAGAGCGACCTGCTCTCCCGCGGATTTTTTATTCCAAAAATAGGTGCCCCCGACATTCACTCCCCACGGTTATGGAGGTGTCACGGACGGCGATGCCCGCTGTTATCGCCGCCACATAGCGGGGTCGGTTGTCTTTTCGTTACACAGCATTCCTCGGGCCGCTCGTTTCCTGGGTTCCGGCGCGGCTAGCGTATGTAATTCATAAAATCAACTCTCCGTAAACTCTTGACGGCGTACAGGCGCGCCTCACACCATTCACCTCATGGACTGGATCGGGCCACGGTGTCCGATAGTCGATGACCACCGGTCCACACCTTCCGAACAACCTCGGGCTCCGGCGTCGCCAGCCGGTATCCGGGCATGCTGTTCCCCCCTCCAGTGAAGGCGAAGACATATATGAGTGACCGCACCCTCACTGCGGCCGACCCCCAGCCCGGCGTTGCCGCGCCGGCGACGACGTCCCCACACGTCGACGCCGGTGACGCGGGCTACAGCAAGGACCTCAAGTCCCGCCACGTGAACATGATCGCGATCGGCGGTGCCATCGGTACCGGTCTGTTCCTCGGCGCCGGTGGCCGTCTCCACAACGCCGGCCCGTCCCTCTTCATCGCGTACGCGGTCTGTGGGCTCTTCGCCTTCTTCGTCGTCCGTGCGCTCGGCGAGCTGGTGCTCTACCGTCCCTCCTCCGGTGCGTTCGTCTCGTACGCCCGTGAGTTCATGGGGGAGAAGGGCGCCTACACCGCCGGCTGGCTCTACTTCCTGAACTGGGCCACGACCGGCATCGCGGACATCACGGCCGTCGCCACCTATACCCACTACTGGAGCATGTTCAGCGACATCCCGCAGTGGGTGCTCGCCCTGATCGCTCTCGCCGTCGTCCTCACTGTGAACCTGATCTCGGTGAAGTACTTCGGTGAGATGGAGTTCTGGTTCGCGATCATCAAGGTCGCCGCCATCTCCATCTTCATGGTCGTCGGCATCTTCCTGCTGGCCAGCCAGCACAAGGTCGGTACCACCACCCCGGGTCTGGACAACATCCTCGACCACGGTGGCATCTTCCCGACCGGTGTCGTGCCGATGCTGATGGTCATCCAGGGTGTCGTCTTCGCCTACGCCTCCGTCGAGCTGTGCGGCGTCGCCGCGGGTGAGACCGAGAACCCCGAGAAGATCATGCCGAAGGCGATCAACTCGATCATGTGGCGTGTGGGCCTCTTCTACGTCGGCTCGGTCATCCTGCTGGCGCTGCTGCTGCCGTACACCTCCTACATCGTCGGCGAGAGCCCGTTCGTCACCGTCCTGGGGAAGATCGGCGTGCCGTACATGGCCGGCGTGATGAACCTCGTCGTCCTGACCGCGGCGCTGTCCAGCCTGAACTCGGGTCTGTACTCCACCGGCCGCATCCTGCGCTCGATGGCCATGTCCGGCTCCGCGCCGAAGTTCACCGGCCTGATGAACAAGGGCCAGGTGCCCTACGGCGGCATCCTGCTCACCGCGTTCTTCTGTGTCCTCGGTGTCGGTCTGAACTTCGTGGTCCCGGCGGACGCCTTCGAGATCGTCCTGAACTTCGCGGCGATCGGCATCATCGGCACCTGGGGCATGATCATGGTCTGCTCCCTGCTGTTCTGGAAGCGCTCGCAGGACGGACGGGTCACCCGCCCCGGCTACAAGCTGCCCTGGGCCCCGTACACCCAGATCGTCACCCTGGTCTTCCTGGCCGGTGTCCTGGGCATCATGGCCTCCGACGAGGGCGCCAGCCGCACCACCGTCATGTGCCTGCCCATCATCGTGGCGGCCCTGGTCGGCGGCTGGTTCCTGGTGCGCGGTCGCGTCGCCCGGGTCCAGCGCGAGGCCGAGCTCGAGCGGGCCGGTGCCGAGCAGTCGTAACCCCCATATCGGCTGACCGGAACCGGTCGTAAACGGAGGCGTCCCCCACGGCATCGGCCGTGGGGGACGCCTCCGGCGTTGTGCCGCCGGAACCCCCGTGTGTCCCGGTGACACCGCGGTGCGAGGAGCGCGGCGTCCCCCGGACGTCCGGACCCGGACGTCCCGCCGCGCGTCCTCCTAGGGGAGGAAGGTCACCTCCGGGTAGGCCGCGGACGGCCCGTCGAGCAGCGGGCCGCGCGCGCCCCGCAGGTGCCGGTCGAAGAAGGCGCTCACATAGGCCCGGGTCAGGGCGGTCGCCCGGTCCTGCTTGAGCGTGCCGAAGGCGAAGGGGAGGGACTCCGGCGGGATGCGGTCCCCGAGGCCGAACCGGTCGACGAGCCACGGCGCGTCGGTGAAGGTCATGTGCCCGCCGTCGGGGACGTCGAGCCAGCGCTTCCAGCCGGTGAGCCGGTCCCAGGTGTGCTCCCAGTTCGCCCGGGGCTCGGGCATCTTCCCCCGCTGGGCGCCGAGCAGCAGCACCGGGCGCGCGAGGCCCTCGGCGGGCGGCTCGGTGAGGAAATTGCCGTCCATGTTGACCGCCGCCTTCACCCGCGGGTCCTCGCGCATGACCTCGACCGCGCTCGCCCCGCCGATCGAGTGCCCGGCCACGCCGACGCGCTTGCGGTCGATCACCAGGCCGCTGCCGGGGGCCGTCAGCCGGTCGAGCACGAAGCTGATGTCCTTCGCCCGGTTCGGCACGACGGGAAGGTCCGGCCTGTCGCAGATCAGGCAGTCCTCGATGCGGCCGCCGGGGAACTCCACCGGCGCCTCGTAGGTGTGGTCGACCGCGGCCACGGCGTAGCCGCGGGAGGCCAGGTCCTCGCCCAGACCGGTCAGCGTGGCGCGGCTCATCCCGAAGCCGGGGGAGAGGACGACTAGCGGTCGCTTCCCCGGCGCGGGCAGCGCGTTGACGAGGCCGTGCGTGCGGACGCCGGCGACGGCCTCGGTGCCCAGGACCTTCTTCGCCAGCTCCTTCGAGACGTACGGCGCCCGCACGCCGTGCCGCACCGCCGCCGGATACCAGAGGGAGACCATCAGCTCGCGGTGGCCCGCGGCCGGCTTCCACGGGTCGGGCCGGGAGGAGTCGACCAGGTGCAGGGTCCGGGTGCCGATCGGCGCTCGTGTCGCCGGCGCCGGCAGCTCGGCCGGGGCGGGCGCGGGACGCGCCGCCGCGGCCGCCGGTATCTGCGGCGCGGCGAGGGCCGTCAGGAGTGCGGCGACGGTGAAGGACCGCCGTGACGTCGTGCTCATCATGATCGACACGCTAGGCGGCCCGCGCCGCACCCGGCATCCGACTCAGGACGGAGAGCGGCCGCCCCGGCTCCTCCGCCCGGAGGAGCGCGGCGGTGTGACATGACGTCAGAGGGCGGCCCGGGGGCCCTGTGCGGGCGGTGGCCGCCTGAGCGACGATGGCCTCAAGAAGATCGTCCCCGATCGACGGGTCCACCGGACCCCGGAAGGAACGAACGAGAACATGCGCCTCGATGTCGCCCTCGGGCCGGCGGGACCACACGCCCTGCGAGGACCGGGAGCCCCGCGATGACCGACGACTCCGTACTGGTACGCACCGAAGGGCGCGCCGGACACCTCACCCTCAACCGCCCCAGGGCCCTCAACGCCCTCGACCACGCCATGGTGCGCCGCATCGACGAGGCGCTCACCGCCTGGGAGCACGACGACGCGGTCACGACCGTGGTGATCAGCGGCGCCGGCGAGCGCGGGCTGTGCGCGGGCGGCGACATCCGCTCGATCCACGACGACGTCCGCTCCGGCGGGGGAGCGGCGTCGGCGGCGTTCTGGCGCGACGAGTACCGGCTCAACGCCCGCATCGCCCGCTACCCCAAGCCCTACGTCGCGATCATGGACGGCATCGTGATGGGCGGCGGCGTCGGCGTCTCGGCCCACGGCGACGTCCGCGTCGTCACCGAACGGTCCCGCGTGGCCATGCCCGAGACCGGCATCGGCTTCGTACCGGACGTCGGCGGCACCTACCTGCTGGCCCGGGCCCCCGGCGAGCTCGGCACCCACCTGGCGCTCACCGGCGCCGCGGTGGGCGCGGCGGACGCCCTGCTGTGCGGGCTCGCCGACCACTTCGTCCCGGCGGACGCGGTGCCGGCCCTCGTCGCGGACCTCGCCCACGAGGGGGCCGCGGACGTCCTGCCCCGCCATGCCCGTCCGGCGCCGGACGGTGAACTCGCCGGCCACCGCGAATGGATCGACGCCTGCTACGCGGCCGGAACCGTCGAGGAGATCGTGGAACGGCTCCTCGACCACGGCACGCCCGACGCCAAGGAGGCCGCCACCACGATCCTCGCGAAGTCCCCGACCGCGCTCAAGGTCACGCTCGCCGCGCTGCGCCGGGCCCGGGGCCCTCTCTCGCTGGAGCGCGTGCTGGAGCAGGAATACCGCGTGTCGTGCGCGGCCCTTTCCACGCCCGATCTGGTGGAGGGCATCCGCGCGCAGGTCATCGACAAGGACCGCAGCCCGCGATGGTCCCCCGCCACCCTCGCCGAGGTCACGGACGAGGCCGTGGCCCGCTTCTTCGCCCCGTCCGGCGAAGGGGAACCCTCCCTCGTCGCCCCGGAGTTCACGAACGGCTGAGCGCATCACGGCCGCCCCGCGCGCCCCGTCATAGCCCCGTCACAAGAAAGAAACACCCCGGCCGTATTGACGGCCGGGGTATTTCTCTGCGTATATTGGGGGTTTCCATGCCTAACTGAAATCAGAGCATGGAGAAGCTTTATGAGGCCATCATATCCGGGCGGGAGTCGAATTGTCAAACGAGGAATTGCGACACGAGCAGGAATTCATCGATCTGCTCCATGATCGCCTCACCGAGCTGCGCGCCTCGGCCGAGGACTCGGTCCGGGCCGCCCTCGTGCCGACGGGCACCACCCACCAGGCGCGGCTCGAACGCGACGTCCTGGTCGCCGAACAGTCCGGCCTGCTGGCCGCCTTCAACGCGGGGGAGCGCGGCCTGTGCTTCGGCCGGCTCGCCTTCCGCGACGGCCGCGACCACCACATCGGCCGCATCGGCATCCGCCGCGACGACGCGGACCGCACCCCGCTGGTCATCGACTGGCGGGCCGAGGTAGCGCGCCCGTTCTACCTCGCCACCGGGCACACCCCCATGGGGTTGCGCCGCAGGCGCCACATCACCACCGAGAACCACCGAGTCACCGCGCTGCACGACGAGATCCTGGACCTCACCGACGCCGAACGCACCGGCCACGAGGGCACCGACGCCGACGCCGTGCTCTTCGCCGCGCTCGACTCGGCCCGTACCGGCCGCATGCACGACATCGTGCAGACCATCCAGGCCGAACAGGACCGCATCATCCGCGCCCCCCACCACGGCGTCCTCGTCGTCGAGGGCGGCCCGGGCACCGGAAAGACCGTCGTCGCCCTGCACCGCGCCGCCTACCTGCTCTACGCTCACCGCGAGCAGCTGGCCCGCCGCGCCGTGCTGATCGTCGGGCCCAACCCGGCGTTCCTCGGCTACATCGCCGAGGTCCTGCCCTCGCTCGGCGAGACGGGCGTCCTGCTCGCCACGCCCGGCGAACTCTTCCCCGGCGTGACGGCCGACGGCACCGACACCCCCCGCGCCGCCGAGGTCAAGGGCTCCGCCGCCATGGCCGACGCCCTGGCCGCGTTCGTCCGCGACCGGCAGACCCTGCCCGACCCGGTCACCGTCATCGACCACGAGGACGGCGAACTGCTGCTGGACGCCGGCCTGGCCGACGAGGCCCGCCGCCACGCGCGCGCCACCCGGCTGCCCCACAACCTCGCCCGCCCCTACTTCGCCTTCCACGTCATCGACGCCCTCACCGCCCAGCTGGCCGACCGGCTCGGCGCCGACCCCTACGGCGGACCCAACTTCCTCGGCCCCGACGACATCGCCCAGCTCGGCAAGGGCGTCGCCGCCAGCCCCGGCGTGCACGCCGCGATCGACGAACTGTGGCCCCTGCTCACCCCGCAGCAACTGGTCGCCGACTTCCTCGCCGACCCCGTCCACCTGCCCGGCGCCGACGCGGACGCCGTCCGCCGCGGCGACGGCGCCTGGACGCCCGCCGACGTGCCGCTCCTCGACGAGGCCGCCGAACTCCTCGGCGAGGACGACTCGGCGGCCCGCGCGGCCGCCGAGGCCGAGCGGCAGGAACGCATCGCCTACGCGCAGGGCGTCCTCAACCTCTCCTACGGCTCCCGCACCCAGGAGTTCGAGGACCGGGAGGACGAGGACTCGGAGGTGCTCGCCGCCCACGACCTCGTCGACGCCGAACGGCTCGCCGAACGCCACGAGGAGGCCGACCACCGCAGCGCCGCCGAACGCGCGGCCGCCGACCGCACCTGGGCGTTCGGCCACGTCATCGTGGACGAGGCGCAGGAGCTGTCCGCGATGATGTGGCGGCTGCTGATGCGCCGCTGCCCCTCCCGCTCGATGACCCTGGTCGGCGACCCGGCGCAGACCGCCGAGCCGGGCGGGTGCGGCGCGTGGGAGACGATCCTCGCCCCGTACGTCGGCGACCGCTGGCGGCACGTCAGGCTGGGCGTCAACTACCGCACCCCGCAGGAGATCATGGAGGTCGCGGCAAACGTGGCCCGGTCCGCGGACCCCTCGTTCGCACCGCCGGAGTCGATCCGCTCCACGGGCGTACGGCCCTGGGCGCACCGCACCGGCGACCTTCCCGGCGCCGTCGCCGAGGCCGTGGCCCGCGAGACGCGGGAGGAGGGCCGGCTGGCGGTGATCGCCGCACGGGAGCACCACGCGGCCCTGGCCGCCGCCCTCCCGGCCGCCTCCACCGGCCCGTCCCCCGACCTGACCAGCCCGGTGGTGCTGCTCGACCCCCGGCAGGCCAAGGGCCTGGAGTTCGACACGGTGATCGTGGCGGAGCCGGGGGACTTCGGGGTGAGCGACCTCTACGTCGCGCTCACCCGGGCCACCCAGCGGCTGGGCGTGACGTACACCGGCCCGCTGCCGGCGGGCCTTCGGATGCCGGCCGCCTCCTGACCGCCCACCGGGTGCCCGTACCGGCCCGCCGCGCTCCGGCGGGCCGGGCATGGCTCGGCCGCCGGCGGCCACCCGGACGGGCCGGGCCGGAACGAAAAATCGATCGGATCGCAGCTTTTTTGTTATGCGTCCGTACTCCCCAGGTCTCCCAAGTGCCGGGACGCCACAGCGGCGCGGCGGGAACGAGGAGGGCGGAGCGTGACGGGAACGAACGTGGCCGACATGGTCGAGGCGGCACAGGCAGGGGAGACTGCCGCGCGCGAGGAGCTCGTCGCGGCCTGCCTCCCGTTGGTCTACAACATCGTCGGGCGCGCGCTGAACGGGCACGCGGACGTCGACGACGTCGTGCAGGAGACCATGATCCGGATGGTCAGCGGCCTGGACGGGCTGCGCGATCCGGGCCGCTTCCGTTCGTGGCTCGTGGCGATCACCGTCAACCAGATACGCCGGCACTGGCGGAGCGAGCGTCAGGAGGCGCCCGTGACCGGGCTGCAGGACGCGGGCGACGTCCACGACCCCGACGCGGACTTCGTGGGCCTGACCATCGTGCGGCTGAGCCTGGAGGGCGAGCGCAGAGAGGCGGCGGAGGCCACGCGCTGGCTGGACGACGACGAGCGGGCGGTGCTGTCGCTGTGGTGGCTGGAGGCCACCGGCGAACTGACCCGCGCCGAGGTCGCCGCCGCGTTGGAACTGTCGCCCCAGCACACCGCCGTACGCGTCCAGCGCATCAAGGGCCAGCTGGAGACCGCGCGCGCCGTCGTGCGGGTCCTGTCCGCCGCCCCGCGCTGCCCGGAGCTGGCAGGAGTCCTCGGCCCGTGGGACGGCGTGCCCTCCCCGCTGTGGCGCAAGCGCATCGCCCGGCACACGCGCGGCTGCGCCGAGTGCGGCGGCCACCGGTCCGCTCTGGTGCCTGCCGAGGGATTGCTCGCCGGCCTCGGCCTGGTGCCCGTCGCCGCGGCTCTGGCCGACCGGGTCGCCGAGGCGCTGCCCGCCGCTCCCGTGGCGGGCGCCGCGCCCCTGGGGCCGGACGGCGCGGAGGATACCGGCGGGGGCGCGGACGACGCCCCCGGGCAGGACGGCACCGCCGGCGGTCCGCGCAGGGTCGCCCGGCCCGCCCTGGCCGTCGCCGCGCTCGCCGTCGTCGCCGGCGGTGTGCTCGGCGGCTGCGAGTACTTCTCCGCCTCCCCGGAGCAGGCCGCCCCGACGGAGCTGAGCGCCCCCGGCCGTGACGTTCCGTCCGCCGTGCCCCTCGCGACCGTTGCCCCGGAGGCGTCCGAGCGCGCCGGCGAGGCCCCGCCCGCCGACCGTTCCTCGCCCGGCGGCCGTCGCCCCGTGGAGCCGGCCGCCCGCACCACCGCGCCGGTGACCCCGCCGACGACGCCGGCCCCCGCTCCCGCCCGTACGGCGTCCCGCCGCCCGGCGCCCCCGCCGGGCCCGCGCAAGGACGCCCCGCGCCCGCGGGGCCCGCGCGAGGACCTCGAGCGGGAGGTCGTACGCCTGGTCAACGCGGAGCGCGCCCGGGCCGGTTGCTGCCCGCTGCGGCAGGACGCCGAGCTGGCGGCCACCGCGCGGGAGCGCTCCGCCGGGGCGGCCCGCACGGCCGGCGGCCGGTGGACCTTCTCCGGCGTGACCACGGTCGGCGGCCGGCCCGACGCGGCCGCGGTCGTGTCCGTCTGGATGAAGACGCCGGGCCGGCGCGAGGCCGTCCTCGACTGCTCGCGCACCCGCATGGGCGTCGGGGTCACCGCCGACGCCGGTGCCCGCCGCTGGAACCAGGCCTTCGCCACCCGCTGAAGCGCCCCCACCGCCCCCGAAAGACCCCTGAGCCACCGCCGGGCCCGCCCGGATCGTCCCGCCGCGCGCTGTCACGGCGCCGGACGAACCCCCCACGCACCGTCAAGGGCGGGCCCGGCGGTTCCGGGGCCTGACAGGCCCCCGCAGTACTGACCCTCCACCACCGATGGGACTCGCACGATGCGCACCACGCACTCCCGCAAGAAACCCAGCACGCACCGCCGGAGCAGAACCCGGCGCCGGGTGATCGTCGCGGCCGCCGCGACGGCCGCGGCCGCCGCCCTGGCCGTCGGCGTCATCGGCATCGGGTCGGCGACGACGCCGGACGACGCGACGACCGAGGCCAAGGGCGTTCCCGCCGCCGCCCAGCCGGTGCACAAGGCCCCGCCCGCGCCGCTGACCAAGACCCCCAAGGCCGACACGGGCCGCGGCCTGGTCTACAAGGGCCTCGACCCGGCGCCCAAGGGCGACCCCTGTGTCGGCGTCTACCGCGTCTCCGACGCCCGGCTGTGCACCCACGGACCCGACGCGCCGCCCAAGGGCATCGACATCACCAAGGACACCCCGCCCGTGGCCAAGGCCGCGTCCGCGCCGGACCTGAAGGGCGACGGCAAGCAGGCCCCCGCGGCGGCCGAGGCCCTGCAGGGCTCGACGGCCGCCCTCGACGCCCGCACCGGCAGCGTCGCCGCCGGCGGCCCCGCCCCGGCCGCCCCCGGCGCTCCCGGCGGCTCGAAGACCGTCTGCGAGGGCGACGGCTCCACCGGCAACCGGGTCCAGGTGCTGTACGTCCACGGCCCCGGCCGCGACCGGTTCGGGCAGTACGCCGCCTCGTTCAAGCAGTGGGCGGCGGAGACCGACGTCATCTACAACGCGAGCGCCAAGGAGACCGGCGGCGAGCGGCACGTCCGCTACGTCACCGAGGCCGACTGCTCCCCGTCCGTCCTGAACGTCGAGATCCCCGACGGCTCCCTGGCCGAGTTCGGCGCGACGAACAACGCCCTGGCCGCCAAGGGCTTCAACCGCCGCGACCGCAAGTACATGATCTTCGCCGACGCCCAGGTGTACTGCGGCATCGGCACCTTCAACGGCGACGAGCGCCCCGGCGCCGACAACCTCAGCAACTTCGGCCCCTCCTACGGCCGTACGGACAACGGCTGCTGGGGCGGCAGCACCCCCGCCCACGAACTCGGCCACAACCTCGGCGCCGTCAACAACAGCGCCCCGCACACCAGCAAGGCCGCGCACTGCGTCGACGAGTGGGACATCATGTGCTACTCCGACGCGCCGTACTACCCCGCGATGCAGACCATCTGCCCCGACCGCTCGAACGACGAGCGCCTGGACTGCGGCCACGACGACTACTTCCACACCAACCCGCGCCCGGGCAGCTACCTGGCCACCCACTGGAACATCGCCAACAACCGCTTCCTCATAGCCGGCGGCGGCAGCACCGACCCCAACCCCAACCCCAGCCCCACCCCGAACCCCACCGGGACCTCCACCCCCGACCCGTCCACCGGGCCCGCCGCGCAGGTCACCCAGATCGCCCCGGACTCCGCCCTGGTCAGCTGGCCGAAGGCCGCCTCGGCCGCCGGCTACGACCTGCTGCTCAACGGCAAGAAGTACGCGGACGTCAAGGAGACCTCCGTCCGGCTCGTCAGCCTCACCCCCGACACGGCCTACAAGGTCGCCGTCGCCGCGCGCGGCGCGGACGGCAAGGTCTCCGCGCCCGGCCGCACCGCCTCCTTCCGCACCCTGCCCTCCGGCAACGGCCCGACCAAGCCGGGCGGTAAGTTCCTGCTGCTCAACAGCCTCACCGGCCAGGCCGCCGACCTGTGGAGCGGCTCCACCGCGAACGGCACGGTCGCCATCGCCTACCAGCGCCACGGCTACGCCAACCAGCAGTGGACGTTCGAGGACGCGGGCAGCGGCGCCGTGCGCGTGAAGTCCGTCCAGTCCGGCAAGTGCCTCCAGCCCGGCACCGACGGGCGTGCGGTGGCCGGCCAGTACGTCGCCCAGCAGCCCTGCGGCGGCTCCTCGGCCCAGAAGTGGAAGCTGACCGCCAACGGCTCCGGCTCCTACGTCCTCCAGCCGCAGGGCTCCACCCTGGCGCTGGGCATCAGCAAGCGCTGGTACTACGGCGGATGGCTGCTCGAGCTGCAGCAGCAGAACAAGCAGGGCTACCAGAACTGGACGCTCTCCAAGGCGTCCTGACGGGCGAAAGCCCCGGCATCCCCTGAACCGGGCCGGCGACCGCGACCCACCCCACCCCCACCGCGGTCGCCGGCCCTTACCCTTTCCGTCCTTCGCCGTCCCCCACCAGGAGTACCCGATGACCTTCCGTCCCGCAGCCCTCGCCCCGGCGGCCGGACTGCTCGGCGCCCTGATCGTGCTGGGCGCCGCCCCACCGGCCGCCGCGCACGGCGACACCATCCACTTCACCGTCTCCGGCGACCGGCCGGACGGCCACGTACGGGCCGTCGCCCTCTGGGACAACGACGACGACCCGGTGGACGAGCCGGTCGCGGGCACCCTGACCGCACAGGACCCCAACGGCACCACGCGCGGGCCCTGGCAGCTCGTCCGCGTCGAGGGCGAGAAGGCCACGTACACCACCCACGAGGTGCTGACCCCGGGCACCTGGAAGATCACCGTCCACTGCGGTTTCCCCGACCTCGGCCACGGTGAGGCGACCGTGAACGTACCGGCCCTCGCCCAGGGCCCCGTGGCCTCCCCGTCCTCCGCTCCGCCGTCGTCGCCCGCCGCGCGCTCCGCCGCCTCGCCGACCCGGCAGGCCGATGCCGCCGACGCCTCCGACGACGCGGACAAGAGCGTCACCGCGACGGTGGTCACCGCGGCCGCCGTTCTCGCCGCCGCCCTCACGGCCGGGGTGCTCGTCCTGCGCGCCCGGCGCTCGAGGAACCGGGCCTGACCGATGGGCGACCCCTGACGATCGTCAGGGGTACGACGCTGTCGTTCGGGTCGGGCGCCGACGGTTCGCCGTCCGTAGGTTCGACGGCATGGAACGCAGAACCGAACAAGAACGCGCCGGTCACGCCCGGAAGCCCGGGGCGCGGCCCCTGGCCGCCGCCGGGGTGCTGGCGGTGGCCGCCGGGCTGCTGGCCTGGCTCGCACCCTCCGGAGCGGACGCGTCCGGGGCGGTACGGGTCACCGGCGGCCCGTCCGTCTCCGCCTACCGGTCGCTGGCCGGCGCGGCGGCGGACGCCCCGGCCTGGGTGGGCTCGCTGCTCGGCGCGGCCACCGAGGGCACGCTGGTGGTGCTGGGGCTGCTGCTGGTGTGGGCCGGCCTGACCGCCCTGCGCCGGCACGACGTCCGGGCCGTCGCCGGGATCCTCCTGGCCGGCGCGGCGACCGTGCTGGCGTACGCGACCAGCGAGCTCCTGAAGACGATGCTGGACGAGGAACGCCCCTGCCGCGCGCTGGCGGGCGTCAACCCCGTCGATCCGTGTCCGGAGCCCGGCGACTGGTCGTTCCCCAGCAACCACTCCACCCTCGCCGCGGCGCTCGCCGTCGGCCTGGCCGTCGTGCGACCGCGGCTCGCCGCCGTGACGCTGCCGCTGGCCGCGCTCGCCGCGCTGCTGCGCGTGGCCGTCGGCGTCCACTACCCCCACGACGTCATGGCCGGAGCGCTGCTCGGCGGCGCCGTGGCCGCGGCCGCGATGCTGGCGCTGCGACCGCTCGCCGAGGCCGTGGTGTCACGGACCGGCTGGGCCCGGCGTCGGGATGACGCCCGCTTCGTGGGCCACGACGGCCGCGGCGGCGCGGTTGTCCACGCCCAGCCGCGCCAGGATGGAGCTGACGTGCGCCTTCACGGTGCCTTCCACCACGTGCAGCCGCCGGGCGATCTGACCGTTGGACAGGCCGGCGCCCAGGTGGGACAGCACGTCGCGTTCGCGGGCGGTGAGGGCGGCGACACGTTCCCGGGCGGTGGCGCGGCGCCCGGCCGCGCCGGCGGCGCCGGTGGCGGTCAGATGGGCGACCACCCGGGCGGCCACCGGAGGTGAGAGCCAGGCCGCGCCGCCGGCCACCGCGCGGACACCGGCGATCAGTTCCTCGGGCGGCCCCGACTTCACCAGGAAGCCGGCGGCCCCGCCGGACAGGGCCCGCAGGATGTAGTCGTCCTCGCCGAACGTCGTCAGCATCACGACCTTGGTGTCCGGGGCGTCGGCGCGGATGCGCGCCGCCGCCTCGATGCCGCTCACGCGCGGCATCCGGATGTCGAGCACTGCCACGTCGGGACGGTGACGGCGGACCAGGTCCACGGCCTCGTCCCCGTCGCCGGCCTCCGCGACGACGTCCAGCTCGGGATCGGCGGCGAGCACGGCCCGTACGCCGGCGCGGATCATCGGCTCGTCGTCGGCGACCACAACCCGGATCACGGGGCGCTCACTCGCGCAGGACGGCAAGGGCCACCAGCGTGCCGTGCCGGAAGCAGAGCTGATAGGCGTCGCCGGCGGCGTCCACGAACCGGTCGGTCGTGACCGCGTAGTACTCGCACCGGACTCCCGGTCCCTTCGGTTCCGCCGCCCGGGGCCGGTACGGCAATTGACGCTCGGGCAGCACGGCCGCCACCTCGGCGCGATTCTGCCCGACGCGCAGGGCGGCGTAGGCGGCGGGGTCCAGGACCGTGTGGGACAGCGTCAGCGACGCCCACGTCACCAGCGCGGCGCTCAGCGCCACCGTGGCGGCCAGCGGCACGACAACCGCCGCGACGAGGGCGCGGCCCGCGCGCCGGCGGGCCCGGCGGTGCTCGGGCGGCAGGGCGGCCGGTGCGCCGGAGGCCGGGGGCGAGGGCGGGCGCGGCGGGGGACGTGCGGCAGGCCGGCCGTGACGGCGAAGCCGCCGTCGTGCGGACCGTGCGAGAGCGACCCGCCCGCCAGCCGCACCCGCTCGTCCAGCCCGATCAGCCCCGGCCGCCGCCGGACAGCGCGGCGACGGCGGCCGGGCGTGGGGCGGTGTTGCGCACCGAGACCGTGGTCCGGCCCGGCGCGTGGACGACGCGCACCGTCGCCCGCGAACCGGGCGCGTGCTTGGCGACGTTGGTCAGCGCCTCCTGGACGACCCGGTGGGCGGCCCGCTCGACCACCCCGGGCACCTCGGCCGGCGTGCCCTCGACGCGCAGGGTGACATCGAGGCCGGAGGCCGCGGCCCCCTCGACCAGCGGCCCGATGGCAAAGTCCGCCGGAGCGGCCGGGGCCGCCTCGGCGTCCTCGCGCAGGATGCCGATCACCTCGGCCAGCCGCTCCACGGCCCCGGCGGCCCGGGCCCGCAGCTCGTCGGCGGCCGCGCGATGACGCTCCGGCAGGCCGGGCGCCAGCTTCAGCGCCCCCGCCGACAACGCGATCAGGCTCAGGTCGTGGCCGAGCGCGTCGTGCATGTCCTGCGCGATCCGGGCCCGTTCGCGCAGCCGGGCCTGCTCGGCGATCAGCCGCTGCTCGCGCTCGAGCTGCTCCGCCCGGCTCCAGCCGGCCCGCACCAGCTCCTGGTACTGGCGCAGGACGCGGCCCGCGCACCAGGGCAGCAGCAGCGCGCCGACCACCGTCGCCACGAAGACGCCCCCCAGCGCCAGCAGCGCCGGCACGGTCACCACGGCGGTCGCCGCCGCGACGACCAGTACGCTCACCGCCACGGCCATGGTCCGCGTCCGCCCCGAGCGGTGGCCCGCCGAGAACGCCGCGGCCGCGGCGACCACCGCCCACCACGGACTCGTCACGGCGCTCAGCCCGGTGGCCGCCACCGCGGCCGCCGCGAGCACCACCGCGGGGTCGCGCCTGTTCACTGTCGTTCCTCGCACGTCACGAACGGTACGGAAGGCGCCGGCGCGAGAACATTCGCCGAAAGTCCCATGGACGTTCGCCCGGCACCGGGCGGCCGGATGTGCCGCCGTCTTCCCCCATGACGTAGATTCTGATCTTCGGCATGAACGCATCACCTCGGGGGTGGGACCCATCAGTGGGAACTACGGCGGCGCACTGCGCCCGCTGGCGGCGACCGATCCGCGCGAGATCGCCGGCTACCGGCTGCTCGCCAGGATCGGCGAGGGCGGCATGGGATCCGTCTACCTCTCGCACACGCGCGGCAACCAGCCGGTCGCCCTCAAGATGATCCGCCGGGAGTACGCCGGTGACGGCGAGTTCCGCCGGCGCTTCCAGCACGAGGTGCGCGCCGCCCAGCAGGTGCGGGGCTACCACCTCGTGCCCGTCGTGGACCACGACTCCGACGGCGAACAGCCCTGGCTGGCCACGGCGTACGTGCCGGGACTGCCGCTGGACGAGGCGCTGCGGACCTACGGCCCGCTGCCGCTGCCCGCGGCGCTGCAGCTCGTCGGCTGCGTGGCCCGGGCCCTGGAGTCCGTGCACGCCGCCGGCGTCATCCACCGCGACCTCAAGCCCGGCAACATCCTGCTGGCCGCCGACGGCCCCTGGGTGATCGACTTCGGCATCGCACGCGCCGCCGAGGCCACCCAGCTCACCCGCAGCGGCGGGTTCATCGGCACCCCGCAGTTCATGTCGCCCGAGCACGGCACCGGGGCCGACCTCACCCCCGCCGCCGACCTCTTCTCCCTCGGCCTCATCGCCGCCGTCACCGCCACCGGCAACCACCCCTACGGCTCCGGCAGCGCCCTGACCGTGGCCACGCAGATCGCCAACACCGCACAGCGGCCGCCGGACCTGTCCGGCTACCCGGACGATCTGCGCCCCCTGCTGGAGAGCACCCTCGCCGCCGACCCCGCCGCCCGGCCCACGCCCCGCGAACTGGCGGACCTGTGCGAGCGGGCCTCGTGCCGCCCGCCGCGCGCCTTCGACGGCTGGCTCCCGGCCCCGCTCGCGGCCGCCGTCGGCGAACGGGAGCGCCGGATGCGGCTGCTGCTGGCGGGCGAGGGCGAGCAGCCGCCGCCGGGCCCGGACCAGGAGGGGCCGCGCCGTACGGCCACCTACGTCCCCACCCAGGTGCCGGGACACGACCAGGGCGCGCCCTCCGGCGACGCGGCCGTGCACGCCGCACCCACGCAGGCCGCGAGCGCGGCCCCGGCCACGCCCCCGCCGCCCGCGTACACACCCTCCGCTCCGGCGACCACCCCGACGCCGCCGTCCCGCGGCCGGCGGACGCCGCTGGCCATCGGACTCGTGGTGGCCCTGGCCGTCGTGGCCGGTACGGCGTGGGCGATGTCCGGCGACGACGAGAAGTCCGACGCGCACGCGGACGCGAAGCCGTCCGCGAGCGCCCCGCCCGCCGCCGGGCCGAGCAAGAAGGCGAAGGAGGAGGCGAAACAGGAGGCCAAGCCCGCCAAGCGCGACTACGAGACCGTCTTCGCCGACCGCCCCCTGACCATCGGCGCGCCCGCCAACTCGCTGGAGACCGTGGACTTCGACGCCCCCAGGGTGTCGCCGCAGGACGACATCCCGGGCCACGACACCGAACTGTCGTACATGGCCCAGTGGATGAACTTCAAGAAGGCGACCGCCAAGAGCAGGGGGACCACGCCCCAGGAGTGCCGCCAGGCGGTGGACACCGCACCGCTGCCCGCCGAGCTCACCCGCGCGGACCTGATGGACAAGAACATCCTGCAGAAGGACGACGTGCTGTGCACGGTGACCTCGAAGGGCAACCTCGCGATGCTCAAGATCACCGAAGTGTCGCCGACGGGCAAGCCCTTCGACCCGCCCGGCTACTCCGGCCTCCTCACCCTCTGGAAGCAGCCCTCCTGACGGGCCGCCGGGCTGACGGGCCGCCAGGTAGCTAGGAACCCGGGGCCACCAGGCCGCTCTCCCACGCCCACGCCGCGATCCCGACCCGGTTGCCTGCCTTCAGCTTCGCCTGGATGTTGGCCACATGGGTCTTCGCGGTCCCCGGAGAGATGAACAGCTCCGCGCCGATCTCCGCGTTGGTGAGCCCACGCGCGATCAGGCGGACGATCTCCCGCTCCCGGTCGGTCAGGGGATCCACGACGGCGGCGGCCGGGGCGGCGGACACCGGAGGAGCGGGCGGAGCGGGCGGCGTGGCGGACAGCCGCCGCAGCAGCCGCACGGTGATCTGCGGGCTGATCAGCGCGTCCCCGGCCATGGCCGCCCTGACGCCCTCGATGAGCAGGGCGGGGCCCGAGCGCTTGAGCAGGAAACCGCAGGCGCCGTGGCGCAGCGCCGTGTGCACGTAGTCGTCGAGGTCGAAGGTCGTCACCACGACCACCCGCGTCGGGTGCGCCGCCCCGGGCCCGGCGAGGAGACGCGTCAGCTCCAGGCCGTCGAGCCGCGGCATGCGGATGTCGGCCAGCACCACGTCGGGCCGCAGCCGCCGGGCCAGCTCGAGTGCGGTGGCCCCGTCGGCGGCCTCGCCGACGACGGTCATGTCCGGCTGCGAGTCCAGGACGAGACGGAAGCCGCTGCGTACGTCGTCCTGGTCGTCGGCCAGCAGGATGCGGGTCGGCGCGCCGCTCATGACGCCCGCTCCACGGTGCGCTCCACGGCGACGGCCGTGGCCGCCGGCAGCAGGGCGACGACCTGCCAGCCGTCCTCGTACGGCCCGTAGTCCAAGGTCCCGCCCGTCGACCGCACGCGTTCCCGCAGGCCGCTCAGGCCGCGCCCGCCGAGGCCCTCCCGCTCCCGGCGCGCGGCCGCACGGGAACGCGTTCCGGGCCCGCCCCCGCCGTCGTCGGCCACGCGCACCTCGACGCGGGGCGTGCCGTCGGCGCCCCGCACGCGACCGAGCGTCACGTCGACGCGCGGGGTGCCGGGTGCGTGACGGCGCACGTTGGTCAGGGCCTCGACGACGACCCGGTAGGCCGTGGAGCCCGTGTCACGGGAGAGGTCCCCGGCCGCCTCCGGGGCCATGGAGAGCCGGGCCTCGCCCGGACCGGCGGCGGTGAACCGCTCGACGAGGCCGGGCAGTTGGTCAACGCCGGGCAGCGGCTCGATCGCCTCGTCGCCCGTACCGGCCCCCGCGCCCCGCCGGTCCCGTCCGCCCCGTCCGTGTCGTGCAGCATCCGGACCATGCGGTCCATCGACGCCAGCGCGTTCAGGCCCGCCTTCTCGATGCGCTCCAGAGCCGGCACGGCCTGTCCCGGGTCGGCCGCCGCGACGAACCGCGCGGCCTGCGCCTGGGCCACGATGCCGCTGACGTCATGAGCGACGAAGTCGTGCAGGTCGCGGGCCAGTTCCAGCTGCTGGGAGCGGCGCGTCCCGGCGACCAGCCGGTCCCTGCGGTACTCCATCAGCCGCGGATAGCCGCCGACGACGGCCGCCCCGCACACGGGCAGCCACCAGAACGCCGCCGCGCCGGCCATCACCAGCACCGACGGGTGGGGCAACAGCGGGAGCGTCCACACCGCCACCGCCGTGCCCGCCACCGCACCCGCCGCCACCGCGTGCCGCAGCGGCGCCCAGCGGGCCACGACGACGAGCAGGACGAGCAGCGTCGCCGTCTCCACGAGCCGCGGCCACGCGCCCCCGGAGACCGTCGGCGGAACGCCGGCCACCGTGGTCGCCAGCGACAGCACACCCACCAGCGCAACGGGCAGGGCGAGACGGCCCCGCGCCCGGCGCCACCGGCACAGGCACCACACGAGCAGCGCCACGGCGGCGACGGCGGGCACGACCCCGTACGGCGCCACCCGCGCGCCGTACGCGCCGACGGCCCCCGCCCCGCCACACCCCACCGCGATCACGGCCGGCCCCACATCCCGGTGTCCCATGCGCCCCGTCGTCCGTTCCATCGTCCCCACACCCCTGATCCTACGAGCGGGCGTTCGACTCTCTCCTCTCCCGATCGGCAGAGCGCACAGGCCCGTTCGCACCGGATCTCTGCCGATCGGCCGATGGCCCGGGCCCCCGGCCACCGACGAGATTGGAGCCCGTCAACCGATCCACCCCGAACACCAGGGAGCCCGACATGAGCGTCTTCTCCACGCCCCGCCGCAGGACCACCGCCGCGGCCCTCGCCACCGCCACCGTCTTCGCCGCGCTGGCCACGGTGGCCTCCTCCGCCTCCGCATCCTCCTCCGCCTCGGGCACGGATACGGCTCACGAGGCGGTCCACGCGAAGAAGCCGGCGGCGGTCGCCCAGGTGAGCGGGAAGGCCCGCATCTCCTACGCCTACTCGCCCAAGGACGAGATCCGCTTCTCCGTGGAGGCCCAGTCCGCGCCCTTCAGCCGCCCCGTCGGCGAGTTCCCGATGGGGATGCCCACCGACGCGCGGGGCAAGGTCACCATCTACCACTGGTCGCCCGAGAAGAAGGAGGCGCGGCGCGGCGAGGCCGCGGTGGACTGCCTGGTCACCGGCGGCGACACCGCGACGCTCACCGCCGTCGTCACCAAGTCGCAGGACCCGGGCGAGATCGGCACGCGCATGGGCTTCAGCGTCAGGACCGGAGGCCCGGGCAAGGGCCGGTTCGGATTCCACTGGGGCGTCAGCAACCTCGACGTCGTCGACGGCAAGGTGGTCATGCCGCACGTCGGCACCTGCATGGCACCCGCCCCCTTCGCCCCCGTGGCCGAGGGCGGCTTCACGGTGAAGCACGCGGAGCTGCCGCCTCTGCCCGCCGGCTGGCCCGGCCGCGAGCACTGACGGCCACCGACGACCCCTGCGACGAGGAGGACACCCCCATGTCCCATTCCCTGACGGCCGCGCCCCGCGCGACGGCCGGCCCCCGGCCGGCGAACGAGAGCCCCGCGGTCTCCCGCCCGGTCCGCTGGGCCGCCCACGCGGCCGCGCTCACCCTCCTGCCCTCGGGCCTGTGGCGGATCGCCGTCGCCTTCGGCATGCCGTCCGGATTCGCCGAAGGCAATCCCCTGCACAGGAGCAACTTTCCGGGCCCGACGTCCCTCTATCTCATCGCCCTGAGCGTGTTCGCCGAGTGCCTGGGCCTGCTCACCCTCGGCCTGGTCCAGTCGTGGGGCGAGAGAGTGCCCGGTTGGGTGCCCTGGCTCGGCAGCCGGCGCATCCCCACCCTCGCCGCCGCCGTGCCCGCCCTGCTCGGCGCCGCAGTGGTCACGGCCATCGCGTTCACGGCGGCGTGCGGCGGCTGGGAAGGGCAGATGGCCGCGCCCGACGCCCCCAAGGGCGCGCTCGCCTGGCTGATGACGGTCTGCTGCGCACCGCTACTGGCCTGGGGCCCGCTGCTGGCGGTGGTGACGGTCGCCTACTGCCGGCGCCGTCGCGGCGACCGAATTCGCTGACGCTCCGCGTGCGCACGCTCGCGCGGAGAAGCGCTGCTGTGAGGCCCCTCATGGGGCGTGGCTCACATACGAAAGAGGGCCGTATTCAGGTCCCCTTACAGGACGCGATAAAACCGTGTCCGGCCTCACGGCATGCGGCCTGAGGCCGTAGGTCACACCTTTGCCAGGGGGTTTTCGGGCCGCTAACAATTGCTGAGTCGCACGGCGCCGTCGACCGAGAAACGGCGCTCTTTTTGCGCCATTGACGGCCATTGCGACGTAAGCGATTGGAAGGGTTCAGCTCGTTATGCGCTCCACCGTCTCCGGTTATTCCGCTCTGTCCAAGGCTCATAAGTTCTCCGCTGCGGGTCTGGTGACCGCTGCTGGTGCCGCCGCTCTGACGTTCGCCCTGGTGCCGCAGGCTCAGGCTGCGGATGCTCACTCGGTCGGTGTGAAGACCGTGTCGCTGAGTGCTCAGGAGTTCGGTGTGACGCAGGATGCGGACCTGGCGAAGGCCGCGGACGGTGCCGCCGTGAAGGCGGGCGTGGATGCGAAGGCCGCGGTGAAGGCGAAGGCGGACGCCGAGGCGAAGGCCAAGGCCGACCGCGAGCGCGCCAGCCGCTCCACCGAGCGCAAGGCCCTCAAGCCCGCTGCGAAGCCGGCCCCGGCCAAGCCCGCTGCCAAGCCCGCTCCGGTGAAGAAGGCCTACGCGGACAACCTGGACGGCTGGATCAACGAGTCGCTGGACATCCTGCGTGCCAAGGGCATCCCGGCCTCCTACGACGGTATTAAGCGCAACATCATGCGTGAGTCGACGGGTAACCCCCAGGCGATCAATGACTGGGATGTGAACGCGGTGAACGGTGTGCCGTCGAAGGGTCTGCTGCAGATCATCGACCCCACGTTCAAGGCGTATCACGTCGAGGGCACGTCCTGGGACATCTATAACCCGGTCGCCAACATCACCGCGTCCTGCAACTACGCGGCCGACAAGTACGGCTCCATGGACAACGTCAACTCCGCTTATTGATCGAACCGAGCGGTGGAAAAGCACCCCCCAAGGCCCCCGGGACATGCTCCCGGGGGCCTTGAGTTTCGTCGGGCCCTCTCCACAACCCGGCCGCCCGGCTAGCATCCGTCCCATGGACGCGAGCGCCGACTTCGACCCGTGGAACCCCCGTTTCGTCGCCGACCCCTATCCCGGTTACGCCCGGCTGCGCGCCTCCGGGCGCGTCCACTGGTTCGCCCCCAGCCGGCAGTGGCTGGTGCCGCACGACGCGGACGTACGGGCGCTGCTGCGGGACCGGCGGCTGGGGCGTACGTATCTCCACCGCTTCACGCACGAGGAGTTCGGCCGGACCCCGCCGCCGGCCGGTCATGAGCCCTTCCACGTCCTCAACGGCAACGGCCTGCTCGACCTGGAGGCCCCCGACCACACACGGATCCGGCGCCTGGTGTCGCAGGCCTTCACCCCCCGCACGGTCGAGGGGCTCGAGCCGACCGTGCGCCGGCTGGCCCGCGAGCTGGTCGACGGCCTCGTCGCGGAGGGCGGCGGCGATCTGATCGCCACGGTGGCCGAACCGCTGCCGGTGGCCGTCATCGCCGAGATGCTCGGCATCCCCGCGGCGGACCGGGGGCTGCTGCGGCCCTGGTCGGCGGACATCTGCGGGATGTACGAGCTGAACCCGGACGAGGAGACGGCACGCCGCGCGGTCCGCGCGTCCGAGGACTTCTCCGCCTACCTGCGGGACCTGATCGCCCACCGGCGCACGCGGCCGGCCGACGATCTCATCAGCGCGCTCATCGCCGCGCACGACGCCGGGGACCGGCTCACCGAGCAGGAAATGGTCTCCACCTGCGTCCTGCTCCTCAACGCCGGCCACGAGGCCACCGTGAACACCACCGGCAACGGCTGGTGGGCCCTGTTCCGTCACCCCGGCCAACTCGCCGCGCTCCGAGCCGACCACCGGCTGCTGCCCACGGCGGTCGAGGAACTGATCCGCTACGACTCGCCGTTGCAGCTCTTCGAGCGCTGGGTGCTCGACGACATCGAGATCGGCGGCACCGTGATCCCGCGCGGCGCCGAGGTCGCCCTTCTCTTCGGCTCGGCCCACCACGACCCGGCCCGCTTCCACGACCCCGGCCGGCTGGACATCACCCGCTCCGACAATCCCCACCTCGGCTTCGGGGCCGGCATCCACTACTGCCTGGGAGCCCCCCTCGCGCGCCGCGAACTCATCGCCGTGTTCGGCGAACTGCTGCGCCAGGCACCGGGGATGCGGCTCGTGGCCGAGCCGGAGTGGAAGCCCGGGTTCGTCATCCGTGGCCTGCACGAGCTGCTCGTCGCCTGCTGACCGGCGGCCGGCCCGTCGAGCGCGTGAGCGAGTTTCCCCCGGCCTCGCCCCTCCCACGGGTGGTTCCGTCGTTCCCTCGCCACCTGCCCGCCCTCTCCTGACGAGACTGAACGCTCAGCAGAGTGATGATCACAAGAGGCATGGCGGGGGAACATGGGGGGCGACATGGCCGTCGGCACCGTTCTGTTCGCGTTGCGGGAGGACCCGCACGCGCCGGATTCCGGGGCGGAGCAGCTGCGCAGGATCCGTAAGGCCGTGGAGGACCACGGCCTGGAGGTGCGCTGGGCCCGCACCGAGGCCGACGCGCGGGCGGTGCTGCGCACGGAGGCGGGCATCGCCGCCGCGGTGGTGGCCTGGGACCTCGCTCCCGGCGACAGCAGCAAGGACGAGCCGGGCGGCGCAGCGGTGTTGCGTCAGATCGGCCGGCGCTTCAAGGACCTGCCGGTGCTGCTCGTCATGGCCGACGGGGCCGACGAGGACCTCGACCACCTGCCGCTGTGGGTGTCCGAGGCCGTGGTCGGCTACGTCTGGCCGCTGGAGGACACTCCGGCGTTCATCGCCGGGCGGATCGCCGGCGCGGCGCGCGCCTACCGGGAGACCGTGCTCCCGCCGTTCTTCAAGGCGCTGCGCCACTTCGACGGCGCCCACGAGTACTCCTGGCACACCCCGGCCCACGCGGGCGGCGTCGCCTTCCTGAAGTCGTCGGTCGGGCGCGCCTTCTTCGACTACTACGGCGAACGGCTCTTCCGCAGCGACCTGTCCATCTCGGTCGAGGAACTCGGCTCCCTCTTCGAGCACACGGGCCCGATCGGGGACGCCGAGCGCAACGCCGCACGCGTCTTCGGCGCCGACCGCACGTACTTCGTCCTCCACGGCAACTCCACCGCCGACCGCATGGTGGGTCACTACTGCGTCTCCCACGACGAGATCGCCCTGGTCGACCGCAACTGTCACAAGTCCGTCCTGCACGGCCTGATCCTGTCCGGCGCCCGTCCCGTCTACCTCGTCCCCACCCGCAACGGCTACGGACTGGCCGGCCCGCTGCCCCCGGCCGAGATCGGCGCGGCGGCCGTGCGCGAGCGCGTCGCCGGCAACCCGCTGGCCCGTGCGGCGCGTTCGCCCGGGGCCGAGTACGCGGTGGTCACCAACTCCACGTACGACGGGCTGTGTTACGACGCCGTCGAGGTCGCCCGGGAGCTCGCCGCGAGCACGCCGCGCGTGCACTTCGACGAGGCCTGGTTCGCCTACGCGCGCTTCCACCCGCTCTACGACCGGCGCTACGGAATGGCGGTGGGGCCCGACACCTTCGCCGGCCCCGAACGTCCCACGGTCTTCACCACGCAGTCCACGCACAAGCTACTGGCCGCGCTCTCCCAGAGCGCGATGGTGCATGTGAAGTCCTCGCCCCGGGCGCCGGTGGAGCACGACCGGTTCAACGAGGCCTTCATGATGCACGGCACCACCTCGCCGCTCTATCCCGCCATCGCCTCCCTCGACGTGGCCGCCGGAATGATGGACGGGCCGCAGGGGCAGTGGCTCGTCGACGAGGCGGTCACCGAGGCCGTCCGCTTCCGCCAGGCCGTGGTCCGCACGGGCAGGCGCGTGGCGGCGGCGGGGGACCGGCCCGCCTGGTTCTTCGGCGTCTGGCAGCCCCGTACGGTCACCGACCCGGCCACCGGCGAACAGCACGACTTCGCCGACGCCCCCGCCGAGCTGCTGCGCACCCAGCCGTCCTGCTGGCAGCTCGAGCCGGGCGCCGACTGGCACGGCTTCGCCGGCCTCGGCGAGGGGTACGCGATGCTCGACCCGGTCAAGGTGACGCTCACCTGCCCGGGCATCGACGCCACCGGACGGTGGGCCGACCACGGCGTGCCCGCCCGCGTCCTGACCGCCTATCTGGCCACCCGGAACATCATGGTGGAGAAGACCGACAGCTACACCACGCTCATCCTCTTCTCCATGGGCATCACCAAGGGCAAATGGGGAACGCTCCTCGACGCCCTGATGGACTTCAAGGCGCTCCACGACGCCGACACCTCCCTCGACCGCGTCCTGCCCGACCTCGTCGCGCAGTACCCGCGGCGCTACGCCGGCACGACGCTGAGCGAGCTGTGTCGGAGCATGCACGACCACCTGCGCCGGGCCGATCTGGTCACCCTGCTGGACACGGCCTTCCAGGACCTGCCCGAGCCGGTCACCCCGCCCCAGTGGTGCTACCAGCAGCTGATCCGGGAGGGTACCGAGCGGGTCACGCTCGCGGACGCTCCCGGGCGGGTGGCGGCCGCCATGGTCACCGTCACGCCGCCGGGCATCCCCGTCCTCATGCCCGGCGAGTCCACCGGCACCGCCGACGGGCCGCTGCTGCGCTACCTCGGCGCCCTGGAGGCCTTCGACCGCGAGTTCCCCGGCTTCCGCAGCGAGACCCACGGCGTCACCGTGGACCCCGACACCGGCGACTACATGATCGAGTGCGTACGCGCGGACCGGGTGACCGGCGCACGGCCCTGACCGGACAGCGGCGCTGACCGGCCCGCCGCCCTGACCGGGGCGGGCGCGCCGAGGAGGGATCTGCGCAGCTCCTTCGCGGCCGGGCGGTTACGGTGCGTCCATGGTGTTCGGCGTCGTCATGGCCTTCTGTGCCGCCGTCTGCATGGGCACGGCCACCGTGCTCCAGGCGATGGGCGCGCGCACGGCGCAGGCCGGCGGAACACCGGCGGCGGGCCTGGCGACGCTGGCGCTGACCCTGCGCCGGTGGCCGTTCCTGGCCGGCATCGCCCTGGACACCCTCGGCTTCGCGGCGGAACTGGTGTCCCTGCGCTCGGTTCCCCTGTTCCTGGTCGAGGCGGCCCTCGCCTCGTCGCTGGCCGTCACCGCCGTCGTCGCCGCGGCCGCCCTGGGCATCCGGCTGCGTTACGCGGAGTGGGCCGCCGTCGGCGGGGTGTGCTGCGGCCTGGCCCTGCTGGCCGTCGCGGCCGGGCACGAGGGCACCGGCGCCGGGGACGCCCGCATGCGGTGGGTGATCCTCGGCGTCACGCCGGCGCTGGTCGTCGCCGGCCGGGTGGTTGCCCGGCGCGTCCGGCGCGGGCGGGCCGCGGTGCTGGGCGGCATCGCGGGCCTGTGCTTCGGCCTGGTCGCCGTCGCCGTGCGCCTGCTGCCGGACCTCGGCGTCCAGCGCCTGCTCACCGCGCCGTCGGCCTACGCCGTGGCCGTCGCCGGCCTCGGCGGCTACCTCCTGCTGATCGAGGCGCTGAGCTCCGGGGCGGTCACCGCGGCCACGGCGGCCATGGTGATCGGCGAGACCGTCTGGCCCGCCGCCTACGGGGTGCTCTGGCTCGGCGACTCCACGCGCCACGGCTTCAGGCTGCTGGCCCTCGCCGGTTTCGCCGTCTCGATCGCCGGCGCCCTGGTCCTGGCGCGGTTCGGCGACGCGGAACAGTACGCGTCGCCGCGCTGAGCCGGCCCGCGCCGGACGGGGCCGGAGCTCAGGCGACGGCGGCGGTACGGGTGGCGCCGCGCATCCCGGCGAGCGCGTCCCGCAGCGCGGCGTTGAACGCGCGGGGCGACTCCTGATGCGGCATGTGGCCCGCCCCGGGGATGACGGTCACCCCGGCGCCGGGCGTCAGCGCGGCGCACGTCCGCGCGACCTCGGGCGGAATCTGGCTGTCGAGCTCGCCGTGGAGGTAGTGGACCGGGACGCCGAGCCCGGGCAGGGATGGCCGAGGGTCGTAGCCGGCGAGCCCGGCGATCAGCTCGTCGATGGACACGGCCGCGTCGAGGACCTGCCGCACCGTCTCGTCGCTCAGGGCCGGGTCCGCTCCCGGCGCGAACCACTCGGGCACCCATCCGACCACGGTGCCGGTCCGGTCGCGGCGAAGGTCCTCCAGCAGATCGTCGATGGGGACGGCCTGGGCCGCCCAGTAGGCGGGACCGTCCACCGAGACGACGCCGCCGACGAGCGCGGGGTACCGCAGGCCCAGCTCGGTGGCGAACATGCCGCCCATCGACGAGCCGACGACGACCGGCCGCTCGAGGCCCAGGGCGCCGATGAGGCCGACGAGGTCGGTCACGACCGTGTCGAGCGTGTTGCCCCCGAGCGGCCTGTCCGAGCGGCCGCAGCCGCGCCAGTCGACCGTGACCACGCGATGATCATCGGCGAACGCCGGCACCTGGGCGTTCCAGACCTGCCCGCTGGTTCCCCAGCCGTGCAGGAACAGCAGCGACCCCACGGCGGTCCCGTCCCCGCCCGTGTACGCGTCCTCGTAGTAGTAGGACGTGTCGTCGACCTTCAGATACGGCATGGCCCGGCTCCTTCGCCGCCTCGATTTCCTTGATCGCTTGCGGGATCCATCCCACCGCGGACCGGGCCCGCGACCAACCGGCGAAGCGCGCCTACACTCATCACGAGAAGTGATCAATGGGGTGGGCATGGAGATCCGGCAGCTGCGCTACTTCCTGACCGTGGCGGAGGAACTGCACTTCGGGCGGGCGGCCGACCGGCTGCACATCGTCCAGTCGGCCGTCAGCCAGCAGGTACGCCGCCTCGAGCACGAGCTGGGCGCCGAGCTCTTCGACCGCACCACCCGGACCGTCGCCCTCACCGAGGCGGGCCGGCAGCTGCTGCCCCACGCCAGGACGTCCTCGCCGCGGAGGCACGCGCCCGCGCCGCGATCGACCGGCTGCGCACCGAGCGGGCGGTCACGCTGCGCCTGGGCACCAGCTCGGGGCTGGGCACACGGCTGGAGGGCATCCTCGCCGCGTTCGCCCGGCTCGCCCCGGACGCGCAGCTGGAACTCGTGACCGCGGCCACCGACACCAGGCTGAAGGACGTCCGCTCCGGGGAGCTCACGGCGACCCTGCTGCGGGGCGAGCGGGAGGACACGGGCCTGGAGCTGCTGCCCCTGTGGCAGGACCCGCTCATGGTGGCCCTGCCCGCAGGGCACGACCTCGCCGCACGGGACGGGATCGACATGGCCGACCTCGCCGGCCTGCCGCTACGGCTCACCCCGCAGACCCGCAACCCCGCGCTGTTCGACCTGGTGACGCGCTCCTGCCGGGCGGCCGGCTTCGAGCCGGTCCTCGGCCCGGAATTCACCACCGTCCAGGACACTCTGGCCACCATCGCCTACGGCAAGCCCTCCTGGACCGTCTTCTACGCCCCGCACGCCGACCAGCTGCCGGTACCGGGCGTGGCCTTCCGCCCCCTGCGCAACCCCGCCCCCGCGATGCGCACGTATCTCGCCGTACGACCCGACCCGCCGGGGGCCGGGCTGCGCGCGCTCATCGAGGCCTGCCACGCCGTGTGCGAACAGTCGCACTGAGCGAGCGAAGAGGGCCGGGGATGTGAGGGCGCTCATGGGGCGTGGCTCACATACGAAAGAGGGCCGTATTCAGGTCCCCTTACGGGACGCGATAAAACCGTGTCCGGCCTCACGGCATGCGGCCTGAGGCCGTAGGTCACACCTTTGCCAGGGGGTTTTCGGGCCGCTAACAATTGCTGAGTCGCACGGCGCCGTCGACCGAGAAACGGCGCTCTTTTTGCGCCATTGACGGCCATTGCGACTAAGCGATTGGAAGGGTTCAGCTCGTTATGCGCTCCACCGTCTCCGGTTATTCCGCTCTGTCCAAGGCTCATAAGTTCTCCGCTGCGGGTCTGGTGACCGCTGCTGGTGCCGCCGCTCTGACGTTCGCCCTGGTGCCGCAGGCTCAGGCTGCGGATGCTCACTCGGTCGGTGTGAAGACCGTGTCGCTGAGTGCTCAGGAGTTCGGTGTGACGCAGGACGCGGACCTGGCGAAGGCCGCGGACGCTGCTGCCGGTCAGGCGCAGGTCAAGGCCGCTGCCGCGGTGAAGGCCGAGGCGAAGGCGAAGGCCGACCGTGAGCGTGCGAGCCGTTCCGAGGCCCGTAAGCCGATGAAGCCCGCCGCCAAGCCCGCCGCGAAGCCGGCTCCGGCCAAGCCCGCCGCGAAGCCCGCTCCGGTGAAGAAGGCCTACGCGGACAACCTGGACGGCTGGATCAACGAGTCGCTGGACATCCTGCGTGCCAAGGGCATCCCGGCCTCCTATGACGGCATCAAGCGCAACATCATGCGTGAGTCGACCGGTAACCCCCGTGCGATCAATGACTGGGATGTCAATGCGGTGAACGGTGTGCCGTCGAAGGGTCTGCTGCAGATCATCGACCCGACGTTCAAGGCGTATCACGTCGAGGGCACGTCCTGGGACATCTATAACCCGGTCGCCAACATCACCGCGTCCTGCAACTACGCGGCCGACAAGTACGGCTCCATGGACAACGTCAACTCCGCGTACTGATCCGGACGCGACCCGCATGACGCCGCAGGGCGGCCGCACCTCGCACGAGGTCGCGGCCGCCCTGTCGTTCGTCGCCCGTACCGGCGCGTCTACTGCGTCGCCCACTTCAGGGGCTCCTTGTAGAAGCCCCGGGCGTAGGTCACGTAGGTGACCTTCTTGCCGTCCGGCACGATGAAGGGGGTGCAGAACGTCTGCTCGTCGCCCTGCTTCCACGTGCCGTCGGTGGTGTCCTTGCAGTCGGCGGGCTTGCTGCTGAGGCTGCCGATGAGGATGAGTCGCGTGCCGCGCTGCTCTCCCTCGGAGACGGTGCCGACGTCGGTCGACAGCATCGGGCCCTTCATCTCCGGGTCGCCGCCGGCGAGCTTGGCCTTCACATAGACCCAGGCGAGGGTCTTCCCCTGGTACTTGCTCGCGTCCAGCTCGGTGAGGTCGGACGCCTTCCCCATGACGACGCGCTGCGGCGTGATGATGAATTCGCCCTTTTTGCCGTAGCGCTCGTCCTCCTGCTTCTCGGGGCTGGGCTGCCCGAGCTTCAGCGGCTTCGACGCCTCGGCGGAGGCCTTTTTGTCATTTCCGCTCTTCGCGCCGGACTTGGTCCCGTCGGAGTCGTCGCAGGCGGTCAGCGCGACCGCGGCGAGCACGGCCCCGGCCAGGGCGAGCGCGGATCGGCGGCGTGTCCCGGAATTCATGTGCGTCAGCAAGGTGTCCCCGTTATTGATGGTGCTTTTCCGGTAGCGGAACCCGGAATTGGCCCATGAGTGTACGTGCACCCCTGCGACGCACCGGCGCGCGGGGCCGGCCCCGGTGCGGACCCCGCGCGCCGGTCACCGGTCAGCGGCCGGAGGCGATGACCCGCTTGCCGCTCTGGCTGAGCGGAACGGGGATGGTCCGGACGGGCGCGACGCCGCGCTTCGGCTTTCCGTCCAGCGTCTTCTGGACGGCGTTGATGTTCAGCGAGACGCCCTGGCCGCCGGTGAACGTGCCGCTCGCGAAGGCGTTCACGCCGTCCGCGGTGACCTCATAGCCGGTGGTGTCGATGATTCCGTTGGCCCGGCAGTCGCGGAAGACCTCCTCGATCGGCACGAACCACAGCCAGTGGTTGTCCCCGTCGTGGTTGAGGTCGACCTTCTCGTTGAACCAGATCGCCACGTTCCCCGACATGGTGACGGTGGCGGTCCAGTCGATGTCGTACTTCTGGGTGCCGACCACCAGGGACGCCTCGACGAGGGACTTCGCCGGGATCCTCAGCGGCAGGTCGACGCTCCAGTTCTGGGTCTCCCTGTGCGCGAACTCCTGCGTCGAGGACAGGCTCGCCTCGATCGACGTGGTCTCGCTGACCTTGGCGACCGCCGGTATCTCGGCCGAGACCTCCATCGTGACGCCGATCTTCAGCGACTCCGTCACCGAGATCCGCAGGTCCTGCTCGGTCGTCTTGCTCTGCTTGTACGTGACCTGCTGCTCGACGTCGGTGCCGTTGCGGTAGTTGGTGACCACGGAGGTGACCTGACCGGGAACGGGGGAGGGGGCGCTGGGGTCGTAGACGATCCCGGTGTACTTCGTGCGCACCTGGTGCTGGTGGTAGTCGCCGAGCGAGCTCTGCTTGCCGTACTCCGTGGACGCGGTGTAGCGGCAGCCGTTGGACTGGGGGAAGCGCTCCCTGGCCATCCACCGGCCCCACTCGTCGGTGATTTCCTGGAGCGAGCGGGCGGCGCCCTTTCCCTTTCCGGCGCTCTGCGGCCGGGGGGCGGCGGCCGCGGAGCCCGCGGTCGCGACGGCGACGGGAAGGGCCGCGGCGACCCCGACGGCGGGGGCGAACGTCAGCAGACGCCGCCTGGAGACATGACTCATTGAATTCCGTACTTTCTTGCGGGTGTTGACGGCAGAACGGACGAAGTTCCCTGATATGCAGGGCGATCCGTGGTCATCCATGCTGCAGGGGGACTTTGGTCACGAGAGTCCCAAACGCATCATGACGTGACTCTCGCCCCATGTCTACCGCCGGTAACAGAACATGGCGTACCGTCAGGCGACGAAATCCGCAGCACAGATGTGCTCGCCGCCGCCGCCACCGCCTACGCGACGCGACGAGGCCCCCACGCCGTTCACGCCGGCGCGAGGGCCTCGATGAGGAAGCGGTACGTACTCGCCAGGGGATTCAGTGGCCGGTCGGCCCCAGGGTCGTCCCACCGGGCGGAGCCGAGTTCGGCTTCACCACGCACAGGGCCCAGATGACGAACGCGCACAGGGCGATGACCACGATCGACCAGAGCGGGTAGTAGGGGATGGACAGGAAGTTGGCGAGAAGCAACAGGGCCGCCAGCGACACGCCGACGATCCTGGACCACAGCGAGAGCTTGAACAGGCTCACGCCCACCATGATCGCCAGAATTCCCAGGAGGAGATGGATCCAGCCCCAGCTCGTCAGATTGAAATGGAAGACGTAGTTGGGCGTCGTGACGAAGATGTTGTCATGGACCAGGGCCATCACGCCCCGGAACACATCCAGGAACCCCAGGACCAGCATCATCACGGCGGCGAAGACCGCCAGCCCCTCTGCCGCGGCCTGGGACCCGCCGGGACGCGGGTTGAGCGAGGACGACATGATCCACCTCCGGCGTATGCATCGGGACACTCTCAGCTTCGCCACCCCGGCGGGCCGCCCGCATCGCCCGTAACGGGTGAGTCGTCAGAGGATGTGCAGCTCCTTGCCGCGTTCGACGGCGGCGCGGCGGCGCGAGACGCAGAGCTTGTGGTAGATGCTGCGCAGGTGCGTCTTGACGGTGTTGGCCGACAGGTGCAGTTCCGCCGCGATCTCGTCCGTGGACAGCATCCGCGCCACACAGGCGAGCACCTCCCGCTCACGGCCGCTGAGCGGCTCCACGAGCGCCGGTACGGGCGCGGGGGCGCGCACCTCGTGGCCGTCGGCCCGTGGCGGGGGCCAGGGCGCGGCCGAGGCCCCGTCGTGGCCGGAGGTCCCGTCGAGCAGCGGCGGCAGCCAGGCACCGGCCTCGGCGAAGGGCCTGCGCAGCCCCTCGGGCCGGGCGTCCTCCAGGGCCCGGCCGAGCAGGCGGCGGGCGTCGGCCGGGTCGCCCTCGAGGGCCGCGGCGTGGGCGCGCAGCAGCGCGACGCGGACCCGGTCCGGCAGGTCCAGCCGGTACGAGCGGTCGGCGTGCCCGGCCAGCCGCAGCGCCCGCCCGGTGCGTCCCGCGGCGAGGTGGGCGGAGGCCAGGGCGACGACGAGTGCGGGCCCGTCCGTCCCCGCCTCGTGCAGGGCGTCGGCGGCGCCCTCGGCGTCGCCGTGGGCCAGGAGGACGGCGGAGCGTTCCAGGGCGAGACGCTCGGCGGCCCACGCCCCCCGGGGCGGGCCGTGTGCGTCGAGGGCGGCCAGGGCCGCCTCCGCCCTTCCGCGGGCGGCCTCCGCCCGGCAGTGCAGGACGGCGCTCCAGGCCGCCGTCACCGGGTCGTCGTCGCCTCCGGGGCAGGTCTCGGCCTCCTCCAGGTGGCGGCGTGCGGTGCCGTGGTCGTCGCGCTCCCAGGCCACCATGGCGAGGGCCAGGTGGCCGGCCGCGCGGCGGCGGCCGGGAGGCACGCCGTGCCGGTCGCCGAGCTCCAGGGAACGCGAGGCGTGGTCCTGTGCGGCGCCGAGCGCGCCCTCGGCGCTCTCGGTGAGCGCGAGCATCCCGAGGGCCTCGTGCCGGATCAGGGCCGTGGTCTCGGCGGAGCAGGCCTCGACGGCGGCGGCGAAGTGCCGGCGCGCCTCGTCGACGCGGCCGGCGCACAGCAGCGCGCGGGCGAGCCCCAGGCACCGCAGCGCCTCGAGCTCGGGGTGCGCCTCGATCAGTGCGGGGTGCGCCTGACCCGCGAGCTCCTGGACGGCGCGGGAGGCCTCCAGGGCGTCCGCGCAGGCCTCGTCCGGCCCGCTCAGGAGCCGTAGCAGCGCGTGGGAGAGCCTCACCTCCACCGCCGGGCGCCCGCGCCCGTCCCGCAGGTGGCGTTCGGCCTCCGCGAGCCACCGGCGGCAGGCGGCGACGTCGTGCCGCGCCAGGCGGCGGCCGGCGGCCAGCAGGGCGGCTTCGGCGCCCGGGAGGTCCGCGGGCAGGTGGCGGAGCACGTCGTCGAGCCGCTCCGCCTCGGGCCCGGCGAGCAGGGCCGTGACCGGCGAGTGGCGGACGGCCTCCCGCGCGCAGAACCGCCAGTCCCCGGCGGCCGCCGCGTGTTCCAGGGCCTCGGCGACCTGCCCGGACCCGGCCAGCCGGCGCGCGGCGCGGGCGTGCAGCCGCGGCGCGAGCCCGGGCCGCTCGGTCTCCAGGTACGTCCGCAGGACCGCCGCGTACAGAGGATGCAGGCGGTACCACGAGGCCCCGGTGTCCGGTCCGGGTGAGGGGCCGGCCTCGACGAAGGCGTTGACGCGGGCGAGCCCGGACAGGATCCGCTCGGCGTCCCGGCGCCCCGTCAGCGCGTTCGCCAGGCCCGGGGTGACGGGGTCGAGGATGCTGGCCCGTATCAGCAGTTCCCGCGCGTCGGGGTGGCGTGGGCCGAGGGCCTCGGCGAGCAGGTAGCCGGTGACGGCGTGTTCGGGCGCGGCGGGGGAGCGTGCGAAGCCGTCCGGGTCGTCGGACCGCCGCATGGCGAGGGCGCACAGCCTCAGGCCCGCGGCCCAGCCCTCGGTGCGGCCGGTCAGGGTGCGCACGGCGTCCTCGCCCGGCGTCAGGCCGTGCCGCCGCAGGAGCTCCGCCGCCTCGCGTGGGGTGAAGACCAGGTCGGCGCCCCGGATCTCGGTCAGCCGGTCCTCCGCGCGGTAGCGGTGCAACGGCAGCGGCGGGTCGGACCTGCCGGTCAGCACCAGCCGGAGCCGTGGCCCGGCGTGGGCGAGGAGGAACTCCAGGCCGGCCGGCACGTCCCGTCCGGGCAGCTTCTCGAAGCCGTCGAGGACGAGCACCACCGGCTCGGGCAGCCGTTCCACGGCCTCCGCGAGCGCGTCCGGCAGGGACCGGCCGGCGCTCCGGAGGCGGGTCGCGGCGACCGGGTCGAGGGGCAGGGCGGGCAGAGCCCGCCGCAGGGCCTCGGCCACACCGGACCAGAAGACTCCGGGGGCGTTGTCGTGCGTGTCCAGCGTCAGCCAGGCCACCGGCCCGGGCCGGCGGCAGGTCTCCGAGCGGGCCCAGGCGGCCACGAGCGTCGTCTTGCCGGACCCGGCGGGGCCCGTGACGAGGGTCAGGGGCCCGTTCGCACCGTCGGTGAGCCGGTCCAGGAGCCGCTGTCTGCGGACGTGGGCGCGGGGAAGGGCCGGGGCCGAGAACCGCGCGGCAGGCAGCGGATCCCCGCGTTCGTCCCGGGAGTCCGGGAATACGGTCGGGAGCATTCGATCACCACCGTGAGGGGGAGCGCGAGCGCGGTCTCGACCTGCCGTGACCATCTTCGCCCGCCGCCGCCGGTGATCGCCAGGCGAGGGGAGCGCGCGCGGTCAGCGGCGGCGCCCACCGCCGCCGCCGGAGCGCGGCCGCAGCATGGCGGCCGCCAGGACGGCCGGTGCGGTGATCATCAGCGTGAGCGTGACCATCGACGTGCCGCGGACCGGCGGCTTCCCCAGCGCCGCGACGTAGTGGCGGCGCACACGGTGAGGAGCGAGCCGCACGCGCGCGGGCGATACGACCTTCGCCGCCACCGGCGGGGCGGACGGCGGCGGCGGAGGCTCCGCGACGAGGGCCGCCGCTTCGGGCGCGGCGGGGACGGGCGCGGGCGCGGGGCGTACGGGCGTGACACGGGGCGGAGGCGGCTGCGGGGGAGCGGGCGCGGGCGGCGGGGCCACCGGCGGTGCCGGGAGCCGGCGCACCGGCAGGGCCGGGCGCGGCCTTCCGCACGCGGGCCACCATCCGATGTCGGCGGCGACCAGGCGCGTGGTGACGCTCAGACACCCCGCACCACCGTCGGTGACCCGCGCGCGCACGGCGCCGCCCGGCACGGCGACCTCCAGCACGCCCACGTCCGGACGGGACGGTGCGAGCGCCGGCAGCGCGCGCGGCAGGCTCCCGGCGACGGCGCTCAGCGACACGCCGCCGGCCTCCGCCCGTAGCCCCGCCTCGCCCGCGACCGCCGCGCCGGCCGGGGCGAGCCCGGCCGTAACCGTCAAGACCACAACGCCAGTTCTCAGCCATCCCCTCACCCGGAACAGCTTGCACATCCCCGGGCGCCCGCGGCCGCGATCGGCCGATGATTCCTCCGATGGGCGGAAGATCGGCCCGGCGTGCTGCCGCGCGAAGGCCCCGTACGCGGTCGTCCCCCGCCGGCCGGGCACGCGGCGGGGACGCGGCGCGCGGCCGAGCAACCCCGCTGCTATCCCGGGGAAGTTACGGGCGGCCACCGCCGGGCCCAAGGGGTGGCGGACGCGCCGGGACTCAACCGCGCGGGTGACAAATCACCGCCATTGCGCTGTCAACAAACAGCGGACGGCCCCGGTCGCGCGACGATACCCGGGACCGAGGCTCATCAGCCCCTCGGACCATGTCTCTGTACGGAGGACCCATGTACGCTGCCGAGCTGGCTGCCAAGCTTGTCGAGCCCAGTGCCGAGGAAGAGCGCCTGGCCGAGGACTACGTCACGATCCTCGGCACGGTGTCCGCCATGGACCAGGCGATCCGCGAGGGCGACTGGAGGCGGGCGCGGGAGGAGGCCGACCAGCTCATGAGCGCCGCCGAGGAGATGTGGTCGGCCCTCTCCGAGCCCGACGCCTACGACGGGACGGACGACTCGCCCGTCGAGGCCGACCCCCTGAAGGTCCGCCAGCTCGTCGCCGTCTACGCCCGCCCCCACGAGGTCGGCCGCGCCCTCTACCCCGCCGACCTGATCGCGGACCCGGAGCTGCGCACCGCGGTGGAGACCGAGGACCTGGCCCCCTGCTGACCGCGGGCCGGCGCGCCGGCGGCCGGTCAGAGCTCGACGAGCGCCTGGACGGGGAGGTGGTCGCTGGGGAAGCGGCCGTCCTCGGAGAACGTGTTGATGCCGGCCCTGAGCGTGCGGGCCGAGGGGGACACCAGGATCCAGTCGACGCGGTCCCCGTCCGGTACCAGCGGCCGGTAGCCGTGGAACGTGGCGTACTGCCGGCCGCGCTCGGCGGCGTCGTCCCAGGTGTCCTTCAGCGTGCCGTGGTCCAGCATCGTGTCGTAGACGGGATTGCGGTGGGCGGCGACGTTGAAGTCGCCGGTCACGACGCGGGGGAGGGACGGATCGAGCCCCCGCAGCCTGCTGCTGATCAGTTCCGCGCCGCGTTCGCGGGCGTACTGGTGGGCGTGGTCGAGATGGGTGTTGAGCGCGTAGAACCGCCCCCCGGTGCGCCGGTCGGCGAAGCGGACCCAGCTCGCCATGCGGACGACGGTGTTGCCCCAGGTGGCCGAGCCGATCAGGGCCGGGGTGTCGGAGAGCCAGAAGTGGTCGTACTCCTCGGGCGTGAGCCGGTCGGTGTCGTAGAGGACGGCCGTGAACTCGTCGTGACTGCCGCCGGCCCGGCCCAGTCCGATCCAGGCGTAGCGCGCGCCGAGGTCGTCGACGATGTCCCGCAGCTGCCCGTGGAGCCCCTCCTGCGTCCCCAGCAGGTGGGGCTTCTCGCGTCGCAGGAGGCGGCGCATGACGGGCCGGCGCTCGGACCAGGGGTGCGGGCCCGTCTCGGAGGCGTAGCGCAGGTTGAAGCTCATCACCCGCAGCGCCCGCCGGCGGTCCGGCGACGGGGTGGCGGAGGCGGAGGCGACGGCGGTGGCCTGGGTGGCGGCCACCGCCGCGGCCGCCGCGTGCAGGGCGGTACGACGGCTGAACGGCGGTCTCGGCACGGATACGGGCACGGTGCCCTCCCGGTGCGGGCTCGGCAGCAGGCGTAACCTTCCTTCCCGGAAGGCGGGTTCCCGTAATCACGCCCTGGGCGGCCGGCCCACGATGGCCGGAAACCACCGTCGCGGTCACGCGAACGGTGCGGAGTTCACCTGTGCGATTGCCGGGTTACCGCCCGTTACCTAGCCTCCCCGCGTGACCATTCCCACCGAGCCCATCGGCAGCATCCCCCGCCCCGCGGAGCTGCTGGCCGCCATGGCGGCCCACGCCTCCGGCGAGATCGGCGACGCCGAGCTCGCCGCCGCCCAGGACCAAGCGGTCCGCGACACCATCCACCGCCTGGAGGAGACCGGCTCGCCGGTCGTCACCGACGGCGAGCAGGCCAAGCCGAGCTTCGCGACCTATCCCGTCGCGGGGCTCGACCGGCTGTCGCCCGACGGCGTCGTCATCCCCTTCGCCGACGGCCACCAGCGGCAGCTGCCCCGGCTGACGGGCGGGCCGTTCCGTTACGCCGTCCACGCCGACGGGTATCTGCGGGCCGCTCTGCGGCACGCGGGCGTGCCGGTCAAGCAGGCCGTCATCGCCCCCTCGGCGCTGAGCCTGCTCTACCCCGCCGACGGCATCGAGGGCTACCCCCGCGAGAGGTTCCTGGACGACCTGGCGACCGAGGCTGAGACGGACATCCGCCGCTGCCTGGAGGCCGGCGCGCACGTCGTCCAGCTCGACTTCACCGAGGGACGGCTCTCGCTCAAGCTGGACCCGTCCGGCGGCGTGCTCGAGCAGTTCGTCGCGCTCAACAACCGGGTCCTGGAGCGGTTCTCCGACGCCGAGCGGGCGCGGATCGGGGTGCACACCTGCCCGGGCGGCGACCAGGACTCCACCCACAGCGCCGACGTCGACTACGCGGCGCTCCTGCCCAGGCTGCTGCAGCTCAAGGCCGGCGCCTTCTACGTCCAGCTCGCGAGTGAACCCGAACCGGACAAGGTGCTCGGGGTCATCGCCGAGCACCTGCCGGCCGCCGCGCGGGTGTTCGTCGGCGTGACCGACCCGATCGACCCGCGTGTCGAGACGCCGGAGGAGGTGCGCGACCGGGTCCTCGCCGCGGCCCGGCACCTGCCCGTGGAGCGCCTGGGCACGTGCGACGACTGCGGGTTCTCCCCCTTCGCCGACGACACCTCCACCTCGCGCGACACCGCGTTCGCCAAGATCAGGGCTCGCGTCGAGGGAACCGCCCTGGCCGCGCAGGACCTGGGACTCTGACGGCCGCAGCGGCCCGCATGCCGGACGTCCGCCCCGGCGGCTCTCGTCGCCGGGGCGGACGCCGAGCGGGCGCGGGCCGGCTCCCGGGCGTCACCGACGACGTCTGGAATCCACGGTTGAAGGCCCGATTCCGGGTGACATCACATAGCTGCCTACGCTGAATCCTCTTGGAACGCAAGCCGGTTGGCGCGCCCACTCTTCCTGTGCCATAAAGGGTGACATGGCGGATACGTTCAGGAACGCGGAGGCCGAAGTAAAGATCATCGTTTCCGGTGGAACGGCCGAGCGGGCGCGCCGGGCGCTCGGGCTGGACGCCGCGGACGGAAAGCGTCTGACCGTCTACTTCTGGGACAGGCCATGGGCTGACGGCGACGACATCCGCCTCCCCCTCTCGGAGGGCGGGGCCATCATCCGGCTCCGCCGGCCCGCGAAGGGCGACAAGGGCGACCTCACGGCGAAACTGCGCCCGTGCGATCCGGACGCCCTTCCCTCCTGCTGGCGCGAGAACCGCGACGGCAAGGGGTGGGAGTTCAAGATCGAGGAGGACTGGAGCGGTCGCGACCGCGTCTGGGCGGCCTCACTGAAGGTGGACGGCGACTTCGAGCGCCCCCTGGACGACGACGGCGGGAAGAAGCGCTCGCGCGGGCCCCGGCTGACCCCGGAGCAGCGGGACCTGCTGGCGAGCGCCGAGATCAGCGACGGCGACCTCGAGGACCTCGTGGCGCTCGGCCCGGTCCGGGCCATCAAGTGGAAGCCCAGCCGCCGGGACCTGATCCACCCGCTCATCGCGGAGTTCTGGAGCGTCGGCGACGACCTGCGCTTCCTGGAGCTGTCCCTGCGCACCCGGCACTCGGAGGCCCCCCAGGCCCAGGAGCTGCTGGAGCGCACCATGCTGGAGCGCGGCCTGCGGCCGTCCTCGCGGCAGGCCCCCAAGACCCAGACCGTCCTGACCGCACTCGCCCGGGACCACCTGAACCGCTAGGGCGCGTCCGAAGGACCGGTACCGCTCAGCACCGAGTGCCGTCCATGACGCGCACCTTCAGTACGTCCTTGTCGCAGTGGACGATCTCGAGAGCGCGGCCCGGCCGGTCCGTCCCGGGGAAGGAGACGACGAGCGTGCGCCCGTCCTCGGACGCCCACCGGCCGACCACCTCGCCGGGCACGTCGCGGCTGCCGATGGGCCGGTCGACGAAGGTGCCGTCGGGGACGATCTCCATGCCCCGGCGGCCGCGCGCGGGCGGCAGGGGGTGGCCGCCGGGGCGGTAGACGGTCACACCCTCGGCGTCCTCCTCGTAGGAGTGCACCCACCGCCGGAAGAGTTCGGGAGGCAGCTCGCTCATGCCTCCACCATCGCACGCGGCCGCCTTCCGCCCCGGGCGCCGAGCCGTGCCGCCGGCCGGGTGCGACATGATTCCGTCATGCGATACGACGACGCCCTCATCGGCCACTGGAGCAGCGCCCCCTTCGACTACGGCGTGATGGAGGGCAGCGACCTCGCCTTCCTGCCCGACGGCCGCGGCTGGTCGGTCCTCGCCAACCTGGCCGGGATGTCCGTCACCCGCTTCCGCTGGCACTGCCCGGCCCCCGGGCGGCTGGAGATACGGGGGGAATGGTCCGCCGGCGGAGAGTGGGAGGCGTCCACCGGAGGATTCTCCTCGGTGGACGAACAGGGTCCCCGTCAGTTCGTCACCGTCACCGGCTACACCATCGGCCAGGAGGAGACCGCCGTGGGCGAGCCGGTGCCGGTGACGGCCGTGCACTTCGACGAACCGGTGGAGTTCACCACCCTCTACGCCCGGGGCGCCCGCGACATCGCGCCCGCCCAGGACCCGTCGTACGCCCTGCGCCCGTACGCCTGACGGGTCACCGGGCGCTCGTGTAGTCCGCCCAGATGCGGGCAGGGAAGACGTTGCCGCGCTGCGTCGTGTCGCCGCCCACGTCCGACATGGGCAGCAGCCGCGGCTCGTCGGGCGAGGTACGGAACATCATCACGGCGGTGGAGAGCTCGTCCGTGGCGCCCACGAACCACGCCGACCTCAGCCGGTCCTGATCGCCCGTCCGGCCGGCCGCGAAGGAGCCGATCCGTTCGGCCGCGTCGGCGTCCATGTCGGCCGCGCTCTTCGTGCCGGCCTCGCGCAGGGTGTCCGCGACCCGGTCCGCCACGTCCTTCTCCAGCGCACGCCGGGGCTTCGCCCTGCTCTCGAACCCGCCGATGGACGTGCCGTCCTTGAGGAGCCTGGTCACGGAGTAGGGGTCGTTCTGCAGGCCGTGGCGGACGAAGGTGCCGTACGCGTCCGCCATGCGGATCGCGCTCGGCGTCGAGGTGCCGACGGGGAAGGTCTGCTCCAGCTCGGCCATGCTCTCCTTGAGCAGGCCGGTGTTGACGGCGGTCTCCCGCACCTTCTCCAGGCCGACGTCCCGGCCCAGCGTGACGTAGGTGGCGTTGCCGCCGGTCGTCAGGGCCTGGCGCAGCGTGGGGTGGGAGTCGTCGGGCCCGGCTCCGTCCGAGGCGGTGCGCAGTGCGCCGTCGTCCCCGTAGTAGGTGTCGGGCGACACGTCCTGCCGGTCGCCGCCGCGGGGGCGTGCGCCGTTCTCGAGGGCGGAGGCCAGCACGAAGGGCTTGAAGGCGGAGCCCACCGGTACGCCGGACGTGTCGGCGTTGTTGGTGAAGTGCTTGGTGGCGTCGGGGCCGCCGTAGAGGGCGAGGATCGCCCCGTCGGAGGGGCGCACCGAGGCGGCTCCGACCTGGACGCCCTTGTCGGCCTCACGCTTGCCGGGGTCGATGTTCTTGCTGAGCACGCCCTCCACCGCCGTGCTCAGTTTGCGCATGCGGTTCTTGTCGAAGGTCGTGTAGATCTTGTAGCCGCCGTGGGCGAGTTCCTGGTCGGTGAGCAGGGTGCGCTGCTTGATGTATTTGTTGGCGACGTCGACGAGGTATCCGGTCTGGCCGCCGAGGTTGGTGGACGTGGACTGCTTGCGCGGCTCGGGGAACGTCCGGTAGGCGTCCCGGTCCGCCCGGGACATCAGGCCCACCTTGACCTGCCGGTCGAGGATCCACTTCCAGCGGTCCACCGCCCGGTCGTGGTTGCTCGCGCTGGTGGAGGGGTCGTAGAGCTCGGCGCCCTTGAGGAGCGCGGCGAGCATGGCGCCCTGGCTCGGGTCGAGCTTCTTGGCGGGTATGCCGTAGTAGGCCTGTGCGGCGGCCTCGATTCCGTAGGCGCCGCGCCCGAACCAGCTGGTGTTGAGGTACCCCTGGAGGATCTCCTGCTTGCTCTTGGTCCGGTCGACCTTCAGGGAGATGACGAATTCCTTCACCTTCCGGGAGACGGTCTGCTCCTGGGAGAGGTAGGTGTTCTTCACGTACTGCTGTGTGATGGTCGATCCGCCCTGGGTCTCCTCGCCCTGGACCGCGCTGGCGGCGGCCCGGACGATGCCCTGGAACGAGACGCCGGAATCCCGGTAGAAGCTCTCGTTCTCGGCGGCTATCACCGCGTTCTCGACGGAGTCCGGCACGTCCGACAGGCGGACGATATTGCGGTTGAGCGCTCCCAGGCTCACCATCTGGCTGCCGTCCGACCAGTAGTAGGTGTTGGCCTCCTGGCGGGCCGCCGCGTTCTCGTCGGGGATGTCGAACGCGGCGTAGGCCCACGCGAACAGGCCGGCCAGGCAGCCCACGCACAGCGTCACGACGCACAGGACCTGCCGCCAGGAGGGAAGCCAGCGCCGTAGCCGGCCTCGGCCGCGGCGTGGGTAGTCGATGAACCGTTTGCGGGTCGTGGCGTCCTTCGTGCGGTGCCGGCGGGGGCGGGGGGTGTTCCGGTGCTTGCTCAAGTGTCAGTCGCTCCTCGACGAGGGGGGCTCACGCGGGAAATCGGTGACATCGAGTAAGACGATCTTGAACGGGTTACCGGTTGGCCGGTTTAGATGATCGTTGTGTGACGGCTCCGGTCACCCCGCGGGCCCCCGGCCGGCGCACGGCCGGGGGCCCGCGGGGTGACTCTTCTCACCTCCCGGACGTGGTGAGGGAGCAGGTGGCCTTGGCGGTGCGGTTCGGGTCGCTCTCCGAGCGCGCGGTGAGCGTGACCTTGCCGCTGCGGTCGGCGCCCGCCTTCGCGCTCACGGCGACGTCGACCGGGACCGAGGTGCCGGCGGCCGCGGTGGTGAGGCGGTTGGGCAGCCAGGCCGACCAGCCGCGCCCGGAGGCCTCGGTGGACAGGCGGTAGACGTCGGAGGAGGCGAGGGCGTCGCCCTGAGGGGCGGGCCTGCCGGTGTTGGCGAGCGCGAAGGTGCACAGGGCGCGGCCGTCCGCCGGCCTGCCCTTCGCCGAGCCCGGGCGGAGCGCGACCCCGCGCTCCTGCGGTCCCGCGCCGTCCAGCGACTTGACGCCGATGTCGTAGGAGAGGACGCCGGCGGCGTCGCGGCGCACGTTGAGGACGTAGAAGCGCAGCCGGTTGGCCTCGTCGACGTACTCGTAGGAGCTGCCGGAGTCGGCCCCGGCGTGGAAGAGGGCGTCGCTGAGCTGGCGGTAGTCACCCATGGTGATCTTCTGCCGGGTGCCGTCGGGGCGGGTGAAGTCGACCAGGCCGATGTCCTCCGGATGCGCGTCGATGACCCAGGCGAACGGGGCCCGGTCCGCGTTCTTGGTCTTGCTCAGCAGGACCCCGTGGTCGGGGGTGAAGGAGTCCATGCCCATGCGGTCGACGACCTCGACGGTGTAGTTGTCGTAGCCGCCGCCGTCGCACAGGGGGTCGGTGGTGCGGTCGCAGGCGGGGGACAGGTCGCGGCCCATGCCGACGTTGACGCCGGCGAGGCCCTGCTGCCCGGGCGGCGCGGAGCGGGCGGTGACGCGGGCGACGACGAGGCCGGAGGTCTTGAGGGCGTCGCGGTCGAGCCGCAGCACGTTCTTGTCGTCGACGATGCCCAGCTTCATCTTGTCCCGCAGGACGTGCTGGGAGCCCATGGAGCCGCCGGCCGCGGCGGGGATTTGCCAGCGGGTGTGGGGGCCGCCGGGGCCGTTGAAGGAGCCGCGCGAGAGCATGCTCCAGATGCCGGTGTAGGCGCGGCTGAGGGGCGTGCCGTAGGGGTTGTTGTAGTTGTCGCCGATGCCCAGGATGTGGCTGAGCTCGTGGGCGAACGTGGCCATGCCGGAGCTCTCGGCCTGGGTGGACGAGCCGTTCGCGGCGTTGGGCCAGATGCGGGCGGCCGCCTGCCAGGAGGTCCATGGCACGTAGCGCGTGGCGGCGGCGTTGCCCCCGGAGGGGATGGGGGAGGGCGGCCCCCACGCGGCCGGTACGTCCTGTGGGGAGGCGAACTTCATCTGCCCGAACTCCTGCCAGGCCGAGGACTCGTCCACGCCGGCGGTGAGGTAGAAGACGAAGTCGAACTCGCCGGTCTTGCCGGCGCCCACGTCGGCGACCCACGCGCGCTTGCCGTCGGCGCGGATGTCCTTGCCGCAGGTGTCGCCGCGCGGGCAGGCGCCGGGGTTCATGCCGGGCTCGATGCCGTATTGGTACGACTTCCACGGCATGCGGTAGACGCCGAAGGCCGTCAGGTCGACGCCGAGGCGGCCGCCGGAATCCTCCATCCAGTACTCGTTGATGGTGTGGCCGTGGTTGAGCGGGCCGGGCTTGTTGAGGAAGTCCCGGTAGAAGCCGGGCAGGCGCTCGCGGGGCACGTTCGAGGCGGCGGGCAGCGGATTGCCGAACCGGGCGGAGCCGGCCGGTTTGCTGACCGAGAACTCCTCGTCGGGGTAGTCCAGGAGGACCAGCGCGCCCTTGAACGTGCGGCGGGTGGGCTTGACGTCGGGGTTCGCCCAGTCGGTGCCGGGCACCGCGCGGTACTCGGCCCAGGTCATGTCGTCCGGACTGCGCCAGTGCTGAGGGTCGATCGGCTGGACGAGGGGCGGCCGGACCCGGGGGGCGACGTCCGGTGCGGCCCCGGCGGGGCCGGCCGCGACGGCGGCCAGGGTGCCGAAGAGCGCGGCGAGGACGCCCGTTCGGCGTAATCGGCGGGTGCCTCTGTGGCGGATGGACAAGGCTCACCTCTTGCCGGGAGTGGACGGATGGGGACATGACAAGCAAGGTGACGGCTGTGGCCCTCGCGGTCAAGGTAGGGCGGGGAGGGGGGTGACGCCAGAGTGCCTGCGGGACATTCCTGAGGCGGCGTGAACCCGGCCCGCCGCCGCCCCTTCACCCACCCCGACACTCTTCGCAAATCACGCATGCTGCGGCTGAAAGGGTGGAAGATGGGCCACGGCGTCAGAAATGGCGGTTTTCCCTAAATTCGCTAAGAAGGGGCAGGCAGGCAGATGCCGCCCATCAGGGTCCGGGAGCGCAGCGCATGACCAACACCCCACACACCACTGCGGCCGGACGGGGTTCCACCGCCCAGGCGTCGAGGGGGGAGAGGCTCGCGACCTGGGCCGACGGCCGCGTCGGCCTCTTCTCGCTCGCCAAGTCGAACCTGCGCAAGATCTTTCCCGACCACTGGTCCTTCATGCTGGGAGAGGTCGCCCTCTACTCGTTCCTCATCATCATCCTGACCGGTGTCTACCTGACGCTGTTCTTCAAGCCGAGCATGGACGAGGTCGTCTACCACGGTCAGTACGCCCCGCTGGACGGCGTCATGATGTCCCAGGCGTACAAGTCGACGGTCGACATCAGCTTCGACATCCGGGGCGGCCTGCTCCTGCGGCAGTTGCACCACTGGGCGGCGCTCGTCTTCATCATGGCGATGCTGGTGCACATGATGCGCGTCTTCTTCACCGGCGCGTTCCGCAAGCCCCGCGAGCTCAACTGGCTGATCGGAGCGGGCCTGTTGATCCTCGGCATGTTCGACGGATTCATGGGCTACTCGCTCCCGGACGACCTGCTGTCCGGCACCGGCATCCGCTTCATGGAGGGCGCGATCCTCTCCCTGCCGATCGTGGGCACCTATCTGGTGTTCTTCATCTTCGGCGGCCAGTTCCCCGGCACCATCTGGGTGCCGCGCATGTTCACCGTCCATGTGCTGCTGATCCCCGGCATCATGCTGGGCCTGCTCGTCGCCCACCTGATCCTGGTCTTCTTCCACAAGCACACCCAGGGCTACGGGCCGGGCAGGACCAACAAGAACGTCGTCGGCATGCCCCTGATGCCGGTCTACATGGCCAAGGCGGGCGGCTTCTTCTTCCTCGTCACCGGCGTACTGGCCGTCTTCTCCGCCATCGCGCAGGTCAACCCGATCTGGTCGTACGGCCCCTACCGCCCGGACCAGGTCACCACCGACGCGCAGCCCGACTGGTATATGGGCTACTCCGAGGGCCTCATCCGCGTCATGCCCGGCTGGGAGATCAACTTCCTTGGACACACCCTGGTGCTGGGCGTGCTCATCCCGCTGATGGTCTTCCCCCTGATCCTGCTCGCGCTGTGGCTCTATCCCTTCTTCGAGGCCTGGCTCACCGGCGACCAGCGCGAGCACCACATCACCGAGCGGCCCCGCAACAACCCCAACCGCACCGCCTTCGGCGCGGCCTGGATCTCGGAGTACGCGCTCCTCCTGGTCGGAGGCGGCAACGACCTCTTCGCCACGCACTTCCACCTCTCGCTGAACGCCATCACCTGGACCGTGCGGGTCGGCTTCTTCGTCCTGCCCGTCCTCGTCTTCGTCATCACCAAGAGGTGGTGCCTGGGGCTGCAACGCCGCGACCACGAGAAGGTGTTGCACGGGCGCGAGTCGGGAATCATCGTGCGCAAGCCCCACGGCGAGTTCGTGGAGGTCCACGAGCCGCTGACGCAGTCGAGCCTGTACTCGCTGACCGCCCACGAGCAGTACCAGCCCCTCGAGCTTCCGCCCGAGGTGGACGAGAACGGCATCCGCCGCAAGATCGGCTGGCCGCAGCGGATGCGGGCCGTCCTGTCCAGGGCCTACTTCGGCGAGGGCGGGCAGTACCCGAAGCCCACACCCGCGGAGTACAGGGAGGCCCTGGAGGCCCACGGAGGCCACGGCGCCGAGCACGAACCGGTCACCGAGCGCAGTCACTGACCCGCGACCCCCACTCCCCAGGGCGGTGATCCGTGAGACGTCTGCCGCGAGCCGGCCTGCGCCCGCCGGCGTTCGCACGGCGCCGGCCCTACCCGTACGGACTGCTGGTGCCGGTGGCCAACGTGGCGACGGTGACCGCCGCCGACGAGATCCGCCGGTTCCTCGGCGCCTGGCGGATCCGCTCCACGGTCGCCCCGTACACGCCCCGGCGTCGGCGGCGCGCCCCCGCCCCCTGGACGCTGCAGGTGCTGGTCTTCGCCGACGACGCGGGGCGCGCCAGGCGCCTGGTCAACGACTGGACCCTGCCGGCCGACGCGCCCGACCCGCGGCCGGAGCCCTGAGCCGGCGGGGAATCCCGGCCGGGCGAGCGGCGGTGCGGGGCCGGTCGGACGCGCCGGAGGGGCAGCGGGAGGGCCGGGGCGGTAAGCAGGAGGGGTGAGCCTTCCGGAACCTCTCCCTCGCCCCCGCGGGGTGGTGCGCTACCGCCCCGCCCTGATCGGGGTGCCCCTCGGGCTCATCGCGGTGATCGTGGCACTCGACCTGGTGACCGGCCCGGACATCCACCTGGGGCCGCTGCTCGTGGCCGCGCCGGCGCTCACCGCGGCGTTCGCGGGCCCCCGGCCGACCGCCGCGGTCGGCGCGCTCGCCGTCACGGCCCAGATCATGCTCAGCATCGTCTTCGGCCGCCTGACGGTGCCGGACAACGAGGCGCAGACCGTCGCCCTCTTCCTGGCCACCCTCTTCATCGTGGTCTTCCGCGCCGTCCACGCACGGCACGAGCAGGCGCTCGACCAGGTGCGGTCGGTGGCCGACGTCGCCCAGAAGGTCCTGCTCAGGCCGCTCCCCCCGCACATCGGCCCGCTGACCATCGCCTCGGTGTACGTGGCCGCGGAGGCGGAGGCCCAGATCGGCGGCGACCTCTACGCGGCCGTACGCACCCGGGACGGAACCCGGGTCCTGATCGGCGACGTGCGCGGCAAGGGGCTGACGGCCGTCGGCGACGCCGCCCTGCTGCTGGGCGCCTTCCGCGCGGCGGCGCATCGCTTCCCGCCGTTCCCCCGGCTGGTCGCCCACCTGCAGAACACCGTCTACTGGGACCTGGAGGGGCTGGTCGACGACGACGCGGCGGGGGAGAGCTTCGTGACCGCCCTGGTCCTGGAGATCCCGGACGACGACCCCTCGGTCATTCTGATCAACTGCGGCCACCCGCCGCCCCTGCGCCTGCGCGACGGCGAGGTCGTTCCGCTGATGGTGCGCGAGACCGCCCTCCCGCTGGGCCTGGCCGGCGACATCACGGAGAGCGACTACGAGGCCGAGGCCTTCCCCTACCGGGAGGACGACCTGCTCCTGCTGTACACGGACGGAGTCATCGAGGCCCGCGACTACCGAGGCGTCTTCTATCCGCTCACCGAGCGCCTCGCCGCATGGCGGGAGACCGACCCCCAGCGGCTGGTGAACCGCATCCACACGGACCTGCTCGCGCACACCGGCGGCGCGCTCGACGACGACGTCGCGCTGGTCGCCCTCAAGCGCCGGCCGTGACCGCCGGCCGGCGGGCCGCGCCGGCGGGTGGGCTATGTTGATCGGAATATGCGGGAAGGGGGCACAGCGGTGCCATCAGGGCAGCAACGGGCGCGGGCGCGGGCCTCCGCGATCACACCGGGAAAGCGGCGGTCCACGCAGGTCGAGCAGCTTCCCGCGGACAAGGTCCGGGCCCTGCTCGGCGGCCACCGGCCGTCCCCCGCACAGCGGCGCATCGCGCAGTACATCACCGACCACCTCACCGAGGCCGCCTTCCTGTCGATCACCGATCTCGCGGAGCGCGTGGGGGTCAGCCAGCCGTCGGTGACCCGTTTCGCGACCTCGCTGGGGTTCAGCGGCTATCCCGCGCTGCGGGAGGCGCTGCAGCCCATCGCGCTGAGCGCGGTCGCCGGCTCACCGGAGAGCGTCGCGCAGGAGGACCGCCGCAACGAGCTCCAGGCGGCCGTCGACGCCGAGATCGCGAACCTCGAGAGCCTGCGCCGCGTCTTCGCCGACCCCGACCAGGTCCTCGGCACCGGCCGGGAGCTGGCCCGCTCGGTCCCGCTGACGGTCCTGGGCCTGCGGATCTCGGTCTCGCTCGCGGAGTACTTCGCCTACGCGGCGAGCCGCATCCACCCGGATGTGCGCCTGGTCTCCCGGGGCGGCAGCGTGGCCTACGACGCGCTGCTGCAGTCGCGCGAGGCGGGCGGCACATGGGTGCTGGCGTTCGCCATGCCCCGGCACTCCAAGGAGACCCTGGCCGCCATGCGGGCCGCGCGCAGCACGGGGCTGCGGGTCGCGCTGATCACGGACGTGACGCACGGGCCGCTGGTGGAGGAGGCCGACGTGGCCTTCACGGCCGGGACCGGCTCGCGCCTGGTCTTCGACTCGTACGCGGCGCCCGGGGTGATCTCCGCGGCGATCCTCCAGGCGATGGCCGACGCCGACCCCGAGCGGACCCAGCTGCGGCTGGAGAAGTACGAGCAGGCGGCGGAGCAGCACGACTTCTTCCTCGGCCTCTGAGGGCCCGGGCGGCTCGCGGGCCTTCCCGGGTCCGCAGGTTTTCATGCCACCGGTTCGAATGAAATTTTTCATGCTCTTGCATACTCGGCAGTAAATATATTTACTGCATGTGGCGCCTGGGCCTGATGGGCTGAACCGGAATTGAGCGCTCGCGACGGCGAGCCCCGGTGCCGAGTGGCGAACGCCATGGGACGACCACCCTCCTCGTCGTCCCGGCGGTGTTCTCTTCGGGTCGTCCGCTCCCCTCGGACACCCCCCGGCGGCCCCGGTCTACCCCTGGACCGGGACCGCCGGTTGCCACATCCTCAGCGGCGGGTGCTGCCCTGGCGGGGTGCGGTCATGCCCTCGGGCGTCTCGTCCGCCGCCGGCGACTCGGCGTCCTGCCACTCCTGGGTGTGCGTCGGTCGTCCCGACCGCATCAGCTCCGCCACCTCCCTCTTGAGCTCGTCGTCCCGCTTGGCCCCGTGCTTGCTGTTCGCTCGCTCCATCGAACCTCCTTGTGCGACGCACCCCCGCATGCCTGTGGAGACGGGAGTGAGCACCCGAGTGCCCTCCCTCCGCCCACCCAAACCGGCGGGACGCCACTTCCGTGCGGGCGTCTCGACGCGTGCGCCCGCGCACCGGGCCGTGGTGTTCGTCACGGCGACCGTATTCCTTCACTCGGACGACACCACCCCTTCCCCGGCACTGGCTCCTCTTGGAACGCTTGCCTGGCGCTACGCCAGTCAGTTCGGTCCCCGTCCCCCTGACTCCAAGAGGTCTCCAGACTCATGGTTGAACTCAACCGTCGGCGCTTCCTTCAGATCGCCGGAGCGACCGCGGGCTTCGCGGCCCTGTCGAACAGCATCGAGCGCGCCGCGGCCATCCCCGCCCGGCGCCGCTCCGGCGGCATCGACGACGTCGAGCACATCGTCGTCCTGATGCAGGAGAACCGCTCCTTCGACCACTACTTCGGCTCGCTCAAGGGGGTCCGCGGCTTCGGCGACCCCCGCCCGGTGACCCTGGGCAGCGGCAAGCCGGTCTGGCACCAGTCGGACGGCACCCGGGACGTGCTGCCCTACCGCCCCGACGCCGAGGACCTCGGCATGCGGTTCATCGCAGGCCTCAACCACGACTGGGCCGGCGGGCACAAGGCCTGGAACCAGGGCAAGTACGACAACTGGATCCCCGCCAAGTCGGCCGGCACCATGGCCTACCTGACGCGCGAGGACATCCCCTTCCACTACGCGCTCGCCGACGCCTTCACCGTCTGCGACGCCTACCACTGCTCCTTCATCGGTGCCACCGACCCCAACCGCTACTACCTGTGGACGGGCCACACCGGCAACGACGGCAAGGGCGGCGGCCCCGTGCTGGGCAACGAGGAGGCCGGGTACGACTGGACGACGTACCCGGAGCGGCTGGAGAAGGCCGGGATCTCCTGGAAGATCTACCAGGACGAGGGCGACGGCCTGGACCAGGCCGGATCCTGGGGCTGGATCAAGGACGCCTACCGCGGCAACTACGGCGACAACTCCCTCCTCTACTTCAACAACTTCCGCAACGCCAAGCCCGGTGACCCCCTCCACGACAAGGCGCGCACCGGCACGAACGTCAAGAAGGGCGACGGCTACTTCGACATCCTCAAGGCCGACGTCATGGCCGGCCGGCTCCCGAAGATCTCCTGGATCGCCGCCCCCGAGGCCTTCTCCGAGCACCCCAACTGGCCGGTGAACTACGGCGCCTGGTACATCTCCCAGGTCCTGGACGCCCTCACCGCCAACCCCGAGGTGTGGAGCAGGACCGCGCTGTTCATCACCTACGACGAGAACGACGGCTACTTCGACCACGTACTGCCGCCCTTCCCGCCGGCCTCGGCCGCGCAGGGCCTGTCCACCGTCGACACCACCCTCGACGTCTTCGGCGGCAACGGCCACTACTCCGCGGGCCCCTACGGGCTCGGCCAGCGCGTCCCCATGATCGTGGTCTCGCCCTGGAGCACCGGCGGCTTCGTCTGTTCCGAGGTCTTCGACCACACCTCGGTCATCCGCTTCATGGAGCGCCGCTTCGGCGTGCGCGAACCCAACATCTCGCCCTGGCGGCGTGCCGTCTGCGGCGACCTCACCTCGGCGTTCGACTTCCGCCTGCGCGATCCGGAGCCCGCCGAGCTGCCGGACACCGCGTCCTACGAGCCCAAGGACCGCGAGCGCCACCCCGACTACGTGCCGAAGCCGCCCGCCACCCCCTCCCTCCCCAAGCAGGAGAAGGGCACCAAGCGCACCCGGCCGCTGCGCTACGCGCCGCTGGTCGACGGCGCGGCGACGCCACGGGCAGGGCGCTTCACGCTCACCTTCAGCGGCGGCGACCAGGCCGGAGCCTGCTTCACCGTCACCTCCGCCAACCGCACGGACGGCCCGTGGACGTACACCGCCGAGGCCGGCAAGAAGATCTCGGACACCTGGAACTCGGCGTACTCGAAGGGGCGGTACGACCTCTCGGCGCACGGCCCGAACGGCTTCCTGCGCGTGTTCCGGGGGACCGGTGACGCGGTCGGACCGGAGGTGACGGCCCGCCATCTGACGGCGAGCGGACGCCTGGAGCTGACCATGACCAACGCGGGACGCGCCGCCTGCCACCTGACGGTCACCGACGCGTACGGCGCGAAGAAGGAAACCTTCACCGTCCCCGCGGGCGGACGCGTGGTGCGGGAGCTGGATCTGCGCCGCGGCAAGCGCTGGTACGACGTGTCGGTGGTGTCCGACGGGGACAGTGCGTTCCTGCGCCGCTTCGCCGGACATGTCGAGAACGGCGAGCCAGGGGTGAGCGACCCCGCGATCGTCACGCACTGACGGGCGGGGCGCGGTTCGGAGGGAGAGATTCCGGCCAGACCGGCTGGATCTCAACTCCCTTGTGAGGAAAGGGGCTTGGCGCGCTCGTCCGCTTTGCCGTCGTTCATTGGTGTTTGCATTTACGCAGGAGCGTTGCGTATGTCACACCTCCGGACGGGAGTTGAACTGAGCGCGTCAAGACTGACAGGGTTTTGAACACCCGGAACGGACCCCTTCGCTCCGGGTGCGTTGTGCGACAACGCGCAATTCCCCCCCCACAACTTCGCATGGAGGAAACCTCCTTATGCCGACTCACCAGCGCACCGGAAAGCGGCGGATCGTCCTGGCCATTTCCGCCGCGGCGGCCGTCACCGCCGGAGCCACTCTGCTGGCTCTGCCCGCCGGTGCCGCGGCGCCCGCCGAAGGAACCGTTTACGGTGCCGACGCCAAGGGCGCCATCGATGGCAGCTACATCGTCCTGCTGAAGGACGGCAAGAAGGGCGCCACCGCGTCCATCACCACGCAGGGAAAGGACCTCGCAGAACGGTACGGCGGCAAGCTGAACCGTACGTACAGCTCCGCCCTCAACGGGTTCTCCGCCAGCGGTCTCGACCGTGACGAGGCCAAGCGGCTCGCCGCCGACCCGGCCGTGGACAAGGTCGTCCAGAACCACCGGTTCAGCATCAACGCCAGCCAGGAGGCCCCACCCTCCTGGGGGCTGGACCGGATCGACCAGGCCGAGACCAAGGGCGACGGTAAGTACGCCTACCCCGACGGCGCCGGAGAGGGCGTCACCGCGTACGTCATCGACACCGGCGTGCGCATCAGCCACAAGGACTTCGGCGGCCGCGCCGCGTACGGCTTCAACGCCGTCGACAACAACGACAAGGCCGAAGACGGCAACGGCCACGGCACCCACGTGGCCGGCACCATCGCCGGCACGGCGCACGGCGTGGCCAAGAAGGCCAAGATCGTGGCCGTCCGGGTGCTGGACGCCCAGGGCTCGGGCACCACGGAGCAGGTCGTCGCCGGCATCGACTGGGTGACCAAGAACCACAAGGGTCCCTCCGTCGCCAACATGAGCCTCGGCGGCGGGGCGGACGAGGCGCTCGACGCGGCCGTGCAGAAGGCCATCGCCTCGGGCGTCACCTTCGCCGTCGCGGCGGGCAACGAGTCCACCGACGCCGGCAAGGGCTCCCCGGCCCGGGTGAAGGAGGCGATCACCGTCGCCTCCACCACCAAGGACGACCAGCAGTCGGACTTCTCCAACTACGGTTCCGTCGTGGACCTCTACGCCCCCGGCTCGGAGATAACCTCCGACTGGAACGATGGCGACTCCGGCACCAAGACCATCTCCGGCACGTCCATGGCCACCCCGCACGTCACGGGTGCCGCCGCGCTCTACCTCGGCGGTCACAAGGACGCCACCCCGGAGCAGGTCGCGGGCGCGCTGACGCAGGGCGCCACCGACGGCAAGGTCTCGAACCCGGGCGCGGGAACGCCCAACAAGCTGCTCAAGGTCGTGCCGTAGGCACACGGCAGTACGTTCGCGCCGGCCGCCGGCCCCGCTTCGGCGGGGACCGGCGGCCGGTCGCGTGCCCGGCGCGGGCGGCACCTCGCCCGCCGATAGGATCGGGCCCGCCGAATCATCACTGCAGGGGGTCCTCACCGACATGCGCACCTGGGGCGGAACGCTCACCATCGCGGGCATCGACACCCCGTCGCTGCGCGCCGACTACACACGCCAGCGCGCCCTGGTCGCGTCGTACCGGCGGCACGCCTACCTCGCCGTGCGGCTCCTGCTGCCCCCGTCGCTGGCCCCGCACGTCATCGCGGCCACCGCCTTCATGCACCACACCGACACCCTCCTGGACCAGGGGAGCGACGCCGCCGCGGCGAGCGGCGAGGACGCGTGCGGGGCGTGGGAGAAGGAGGTCCGCGACGCCCTGGCCACCGGGGACAGCGAACATCCGGTGCTCCGCCCGCTGCTGCACACCCTCACCCGCCACCCCCGCCTGCGCTCCCACGTCGAGGACTTCCTCGCGGGCGCGCCCGTGGACAGGGACTTCAGCGGCTTCGCCGACGAGGCCGGCTACCAGCGCTACGTCGACGCGTACTCGCTTCCCGCCTTCATGCTCATCGCCTGCCTGCTCGTGGAACCCGACGCCGACGCCACCGCCGTGCGGGAGCTGTGCCGCGCGTACATCGACGGCAGCCAGCGCCTCGACTTCGTCAACGACCTCGCCGAAGACCTCCGGGACGGCCGGCTGACCATCCCGGAGGAGACACTGACGCGGCACGGCGTCACGCGCGCCGACCTCGAGCAGGGACGGGACACCCCCGGGACGCGCGAGCTGATCCGGACCCTCCTCGGACAGGCACGCCGTGACCTGCTCGCCGCCCGCGGCCTGCCCGGCCTCGCGCCGCCCGCCCACCGGGCCTTCGTGCGCGCCGTCATCACCCTGGAGGTGCTCACCGCCGACGCGGCGCTCGCCAAGGGCCCGGCCCTGTCCCACGGATCGGCCCGCCCGCCGCTGGACGCCCTGCTGAGGGTCCTGGTCCGGGCCCTGCGCTGACGGACACGCTCCTCCGGCGACGGCGACGGCGTCAGTGGCCGGGGCGGCGGCCGAAGTGGACGGTCTTCGCGGTCAGGAGGAAGAGGTCCGCGCGCCGGTCGACGCCCTCCGGGGCGGCCGGGTCGAGGAGCCGGTCCAGGGTCGCGAGGTCCTCGGCGTCCAGGAGCTCGTTCAGCACCGTGCGCTGGCGCTCCAGCGTCCGGCGCACGGACCGGCGGGGCCCCTCGGCCAGCGGGGCCGGGTGGTCCACCAGGAAGGTCCTGCTCCGTACGTCGGTGAGGCCCGCGGCGCGCAGCATGCCAGGCCAGTCCTCGACCACCGCCACCGAGCCCGGCAGCTCGGCTCGCATACGGGCGAAGCGCCTCGCCATCGCGGCGTCCAGCCGGGCCTCCAGCCCCGGACGCCCGAGGCCCAGGTCACGCGGCAGCCGCCGCTCCGGCAGGCCGCCCTCGACGATCGCCAGCACGCCGCCGGGGGCGAGCAGCCCGGCCAGCCGCTCCAGCGCCCCCTGCTGGTCGCCGACATGGTGCACCACCTGTCCCGACCACACCAGGTCGGCCTGCCCGAGGCCGGCGAGCCCCGCCGGGAACTCCGCGACCCGCGTCCGCAGCTTGACGCCGAGCCGCCCGGCCCGCTCCTCGGCCCGGGCCAGCAGCTCCGGCGCCCCGTCCACCGCGGTCACCTCGGCCTGCGGGAAGGTGGCCGCCAGCCGGCAGGCCGCCACGCCGGGACCGCTGCCGACGTCCAGGATCCGGCGCGGCGCCAGGTGCCTCAGCTCCTCGAACGCCTGCCGCACATACGGGCTGTGGGTCTCGCCCTCGAGCTCCAGCAGGTCGGCCATCGCGGCCCAGTCGAAGTCGTTCATCACACGTCTCCGTCACGTCTCGTCGGGTCGCGGCCGGCCCGGCGCCGACCACATCGCCGACCCTGCTCCCGGGCCCGGCCGGTTGACAAACCTTGTTGCCGTTTCTGCAATATGGGAATGGAAGACGTTCTCGCCGCCGTCGGGCCGCGGCTCAAGCACATCCGCCGGCAGCGGGCCTGCACCCTCGCCGCGCTCTCGAAGGCCACCGGCATCTCGGTCAGCACGCTGTCCCGGCTGGAGGCCGGGCAGCGCAAGCCGAGCCTGGAGTTGCTGCTGCCCATCGCGCACGCCCACCAGGTGCCGCTGGACGAGCTGGTCGGCGCGCCACCGGTGGGCGACCCGCGGGTGCGCCTGAGGCCGGTCAAGCACCGGGACGACTGCACGGTGGTGCCGCTGACCCGGCAGCCCGGCGGCCCGCAGGCGTTCAAGATGGTCATCGGCACCGCGCGCAGCACCCCCGAGCCGCGGACGCACGAGGGCTACGAATGGCTGTACGTCCTCGCCGGGGAGCTGCGCCTGGTGCTCGCCGAGCGCGACATGGTGCTGGGGGCGGGGGAGGCCGCCGAGTTCGACACCCGGCTGCCGCACTGGTTCGGCAGCACGGGCCGGGGGCCCGTCGAGGTCCTCAGCCTCTTCGGGCCGCAGGGCGAACGCATGCACGTCCGCGCGCGGCCCGTCCCGGAGGGCGCGGCCCGGCGGCCCGGGGCCAGCTGCCGCCCCGGGGACTGACAGGCGCCGAGGTCGCCCACCCCTCACTGTGGAAGGAGAACGTTCCGTCCCCGTGGGTCCGGCGGAAGGAGGCCGGCGTGATGGACGACCCGACGACGTTCTTCCACGAGAGCCCGGAGGACCCGTTCTCGGTCGCGAGCGCCGCCGCGGCCGTGCTCGACCACCGCGGCGGCATCGTGGGCTGGAGCCCCCGGGCCGAGGCGCTCCTGGGCCACCGGGCCGCCGACGTCATCGGCCGGCCCGCGCTCGACGCCCTGGTCGCCCCGGAGGACCGGGACCGGGTCGCGGAGACCGCGGCGGCCTGCCGGCGGACCGCCGGCTGCTTCGGCGTCCTCCCCGTCGTCCACCGCGACGGCGGCCGGCACCTGCTGGGCGTACGAGCCCGCCGCCTCACCCGCGAGAGCTCCCGGGAGGAATGGTTCCTGGTCGGCGCCCCGGCGCAGGACGTCATCCAGTGGGAGACGGACCGGTCGGTCCTGGACGGGTTGTTCCGGCGGTCGCCCATCGGCCTCGCCGTCCACGCGCCCGACCTGGGCATCCTGCGTATCAACCGCGCCCTCTCCCGCACCGGCGGCGTCACGGCGGAACAGACCAGGGGCCGGCGCATCGGCGACTTCCTGGTGGACCAGGACGCGCAGACCGTCGAGCGCCGGCTGCGGGAGGTGCTGGAGACCGGCCGACCGATGATCTTCACCGAGCAGCCCTGCAGACTGCGCTCCGACCCCGCGTACACGCGCTACGTCTCCGTCTCCGCCTTCCGCATGGAGGACTCGGCCGGCGACATCCTCGGCGTCACCCAGCTGGTCGAGGACGTCACCGAACGCCACCGGGCCAGACTCCGGCTCGCGCTGCTCAACGAGGCCGGGGCCCGCATCGGGACCACTCTCGACGTGGAGACCACCGCCCGCGAACTGGCCGAGGTCATCGTTCCCGAGCTCGCCGACTGCGCCACGGTCGACCTCCTCGACCCCGTCAGCCGCGGCGAGGAGCCCTACCCCGACGGCCTCGGGCCCGTCCGCAGGACGGCCGTGCGATCCGTCGTCCCCGGCGCGGAGGACGCGATCAACCCGCTCGGCGCGCTCATCCACTTCCCGCCCGGAACCCCCCAGGCCGACTGCCTGGCCGACCAGGCCCCCCTCCTCGTCCCCCACATCCGTACGACCGCCGACTTCGCGGCGGTCGCGCAGGACCGCGCGGCCCACGCACGGAACCAGGGCGTCCACTCCGCCATGATGCTCCCCCTCGCCGCGCGCGGACTCGTCCTGGGCCTGGTCACCCTGTGGCGCTCCCGCAGCCCCGACCCGTTCGAGGCCGACGACCTCACCCTCGCCGGGGAGTTCGCCGCCCGCGCCGCCGTCTGCATCGACAACGCCCGCCGCTACACCCGCCAGCACCAGGCCGCGCTCACCCTGCAGTGCCGACTGCTGCCCGGAGAGCTCCCCGACCTGCCGGCGGCCGAGGTCGCGCACCAGTACATCCCCGCGGGCGCGGCGGAGGGCGTCGGCGGGGACTGGTTCGACGTCATCCCCCTGTCCGGGGCGCGCGTCGCCCTCGTCGTCGGCGACGTCCTCGGGCACGGCATCGACGCCGCGGCCACCATGGGCCGCCTGCGCACCGCCGTCCACACCCTGGCCGAACTCGACCTCGACCCGGAGGAGGTCCTCTCCCACCTGGACGACCTCGTGCACCGGCTCGCCACCGAACAGGAGGCCGACACCAGCGACTTCCCGCTGGACCAGGTGACCGGGGCCAGCTGCCTGTACGCCGTCTACGACCCCGTCTCCCGCTGCTGTTCCGTGGCGCGGGCGGGCCACCCGCCCCCCGCCGTGGTGACCCCCGGCGGGCAGGTGAGCTTCCCCGACCTGCCCGCCGGGCCGCCGCTCGGGCTCGGCGGCCTGCCCTTCGAGGAGGCCGAGTTCGAACTCGCGGAGGGAAGCGTCCTCGCCCTCTACACCAACGGCCTCATCCACACCCCCGCCCGCGACGTCGACGACATGCTCGCCCGCCTCTCCCAGGAACTCGCGGGCCCGGCCCGGCCGTTGCCGGAGACGGCCAAGTCGGTCGTGGAGGCGCTGCTGCCCGCGCAGCCCCCCGACGACGTCGCCCTGCTCCTCGCCCGCACCCGGGTGCTCGGGGACGACCGCGTGGCCACCTGGACCCTGCCGGCCGAAGCCGCCGCCGCGTCCCGGGCCCGCACCCTCGTCGGCGAGCGGCTCACCGCATGGCAGCTGGACGAACTCGTCTTCACGACCGAGCTCGTCGTCAGCGAGCTCGTCACCAACGCCTACCGCTACGGCGGCGGGCCCGTGACCCTGCGGCTCATCCTCGGCTCCTCCCTCATCTGCGAGGTCTCCGACACCAGCAACACCTCCCCGCACCTGCGCCGGGCGCGCACCACCGACGAGGGCGGCCGCGGCCTGTACCTGGTGGCCCAGCTCACCGAACGCTGGGGCACCCGCTACGCACGCGAGGGAAAGGCGGTCTGGATCGAACAGCGCCTGCCCTGACCGGCCCGCCGGCCGCCCCGGGCGCCGGACGCGCGCCCGTTGCCGGATCACCCGCTTTCAGGCGATCATGCACGTCATGCACAGCGACCTCTTCGCCCACGAGAACATGGCCAAGCCCGCCACCGCGCCCGGCATGTCCGTCCACAACGCCAAGTCCATCGTCTACGCCGTCAACGGCGAGTGCTACGCCCGCCAGGGCGCCATGGTGGCCTACCGCGGCGACCTGCGGTTCGAGAAGCAGGGCCAGGGCGTGGGGAACTTCCTCAAGCGCGCCGTGACCGGCGAGGGCCTGGCGCTGATGACCGTCCAGGGCCAGGGCGAGGTGTGGTTCGCGCACGAGGCGGCCAACTGCTTCATCGTCGAGATAGCCCCCGGCGACAGCCTGACCATCAACGGCCGCAACGTCCTGTGCTTCGACCCGACGCTCTCCTACGACATCCAGACGGTCAAGGGCGCGGGCATCACCGGCGGCGGCCTGTTCAACAGCGTCTTCACCGGCCACGGCAAGCTCGGCGTGATCTGCGAGGGCAACCCCATCGTCATCCCCGTCTCCCCGCAGTCCCCGGTCTTCGTGGACACCGACGCCGTCGTCGGGTGGTCCACCGCCCTGCACACCTCCCTGCACCGCTCGCAGAGCCTCGGCTCCATGCTGCGCGGAGGCTCCGGCGAGGCCGTCCAGCTCAAGCTGGAGGGCGAGGGCTTCGTGATCGTGCGGCCGAGCGAGGTGAAGCCGCAGAAGCAGCAGAACGGCTGAGCGCGCGCCGTTCAGCGCACCTGCGGGGTGACGGTGGCGACGAAGTCCCGCAGCCGCTGCCGGGACACGGCACGGAGCTCGGCGAGCTGTTCCCGGTCCCCGGCCCGCTCCATGTCGGCCAGGGACTCCAGCACATGCTCGGTGAGCTCCACCAACGCCGGGTCGTCGGACACCATCTGGGCGCGGAACATCGCCTCCTGGGCGGCGTACCGCAGCTTGTAGACGGTCTCCCGCAGCTCGGGGGTGTCCTCGTCCCGCCGGTTCTCGTGGGTGACGAACCACCGGTGCACGATCACCCGCCGGTAGTCCAGGAACGCCCCGGCGTACGCGCAGTAGGCATCGATGCGCTCCTGCCGCAGCCTCTCGCCCCGGGTGAAGTGCGCGCTGCGCTCGTCGGACCGCCGCTGGAAGAGATGCGTGGCGCCGGACCCCAGCAGCGTGCCGAGCACGGCGATGACACTCGCGAGAACAGCCTCCATGAGGAGTAGTCGATCACAATGCGCGCATGCCGTGGCCAAAGATCGGAAGGATGCTCGCGGCGGACCGGGCAGGATGGGCTCCCATGACGGATGGCGGAGACGAACGCGCGGACGTGCTCGAGCGTGCCGGGCTGGAGCCGACGGGGGACGGACGGCTCGAGGAGGTGCTGCCGCCGTGGGCCGCCTGGCGGCCGGTCGCGTCGTGGGAGGCCGAGCCGGCCGTGGCCGTACGGGAGGACCACCCCGGCCTGGTCGCGGAGGTCAACGCCCGGTGGCACCGGCTCGCGCTCGAGCTCGGAGTGATCGGTGAGGACGGGGAGTTCCTCGTCGACGCCGCCGGCACGGGCCGTGGCCCGAGGCGGTGGAGACGGGTGCGGCTCGCCGGGACGTGGGACCTCGCGGGGGTGCTGGGGGACCGGCCGGGACGGCCGGAGTTCCTCACGCTCTCGACGGACGGGGAGACCCTGCTCGGGGTGACGTCCGAGGAGTACGAGATCTGGCTCGTCGCGGTGGACCGGATCACACGGCGGCAGGAGGAGGCCGCCCGGGCCGCCGCCGAGGAGACCGACGAAGAGCGCGAGGCCGCCTGGCGGCGGCTCGTCCGGGGCCCCGTCACGGCCGGGCTGCGCCGGGCCTGGGCGGAAGGGCTCCGCTGGAACCCGGCCGCCCCCGAGGACGTACGCGTGCGCCTGGGAGCTGTCGCGTCTTCCCCGGCCCCGGATGCAGGGCCCGGCGCGACGTCCGAACGGGCCGAGCGTGCCGCCAGGGACGCCGACGCGGAGGCGCGCCTGCCGGCCGCGACGGATCCGTGCTTGTCGGCGGCGTCGGCGGTGCTCCTCCTCGACGACCCCCGGGAGGCGGTGCGAGCGGCCGCGGCCCGGCACCCACGGCTGCCCGGACGGGTGCTGGTGACGCTGCTGCGGCGGGCGGACGCGATGGGCGACGCGGCCCGTAACCCGGCGCTGCCCGAGGACGTCATGCGGTGGATGGCCGGGTGACCGGCGCTGCCGCCGGGGCCGGGCGGGGCGGTTTCTCCCGCCGTGCCGTCCGGGCGAACGGTCATATGATGGTTCTGTTGCAAAGGTCCGGTTAGCGGGACATTCCTGGAACCTCCGGCCCCGGATTCCTCATCAGCAGGGACGGAACTGACCGTCTTGTCCTCAGGGGCAGCACCCGCCGGAGCAACACGATGACGCACACAACCACCGGGGCCTACCGCTCCCGGGGCAGCCGCCGAGCGTCCCGCGCTCGACGATGGATCCTCGCGGTGGCATCCATAGCCGTGCTCGGTCTGATCGCCTGGCCGGTCATGAGCTACTTCGAGATACCGCCCTTCACGGACAAGGGCGACCCGGTCAGCTACGACCGGGCCGGCGGCGCGACCGGGGCGACGGCGGGGAACACCGGAACCCTGATGCCCACGGGCCCCAAGGCCGGCTTCACGAACGTCAAGACTCTCTCCGACGGTACGCATGTCAGCGTCGTCACCCTGGACGGCAAGAAGTCCGGGTTCAAGGGCAAGGTGTGGGTGTGGGCGCCCAAGGAGTACACGGACGACCCGAAGTTCGCCTCGAGCGGGTTCCCCGTCCTCGTCGCCCTGCCCGGCGGGCCCGGCCACGACGGCAACTACTGGTCCCTGGGCGAGTTCGGCAAGCAGAAGCTCTCGCTCGAGAAGAGCATCTCCACGTGGTACCAGGAGGGCAAGAGCAAGCCCTTCCTGCTGGCCATGCCGATCCTCAACCCCGGGCCGGACGACAAGGGCATCTACTGGGACGGCAGCGACATCCCCGGTCAGGCCAAGATGGGCACGTGGCTGACCGAGGACGTCCCGGACCTGATGAAGGCCAACTTCCGTACGATCAAGTCCCGTGACGGCTGGGGCTACATGGGCTCCTCCACCGGTGGCTTCGCGAGCCTGAAGTCCGTGCTCAAGCACCCCGACAAGTTCAAGGCCGCCGTCGCCAACGGCCCGGACATCGTCCCCGACTCCCCGCTGTGGAGGGGCCACGAGAAGGAGAAGGCCCAGAACAACCCCGAGGTGCTGGCGAAGAACCTGATCGCCGCCAAGGGCCCGGACGTCTACGTCGCCTTCCAGGTCGGCACGAAGGAGAACCCGGCGACCATGTCCGCCGTCAAGAAGTTCATGGCCTCCTACGGCAAGGGCCCGGTCCACACGCGGCTGTGGGAGATCCCCGGCGGCGACCACAACGGCGCCACCTACCTCGCGAACATGGAGGGCCCCATGCAGTGGGTCAGCGAGCAGCTGGCGGGCCCGACGCCCTCCTCCTGACGCCGGGTCGCTACCGCATCGTGTACGTCAGGCAGTCGGCCGTGTCCTGCAGCGCGGCCACCGTGATGCCGGGGGCCTGGCATTCGAGCCCGACGTTGTGCAGGCAGCCGGACACCTTGCACGCGCCGACCCGGCCGGTGGCGGCGGCGTCGCCGCCCTTCGACGGGAAGGTGAAGAACGTGTCGCAACGGGCGTGCGTCCCGTCGCCGACCGTGATCGCCAGGGCGTGGCAGGTGCTGTCCTGGTTGTACGCGCAGTCGGCGACCTGGCACACGGCCACCTGAGGCATCTCCACGGCGTTCTCCTCGGTGCGACGTCACGGCTACCCGCACAGGCCGCGCCGCGCTCCCGGCCCGACGGCCGCCACCTGTCCCCCGATGCCTTCCTCCGGGAAGGAACGGTGACACCGACGGCCGCGCGTGTTCACCCGGAAGCCGGGGCGGTCCCGGAGCCGACAGGGCGAACGAACCGCCGGTCCCGCGACACGACGGCGCCGGCCGGGCCCGCGGCCCGCAGAATGACGTCGAGAGCGTGCTCCGGGTCGGCGGTGTACAGGCCGCTCGCCCAGGCGGCGTTCGCCTCGATCACCGCCCAGCGGCCGTCGACCACGCCCACGTCCACGACGATCGCGCTCGGCAGCGTCGGCGCGAGAGCGGCCAGCAGGTCCTGGCCGAAGGCCACGGCGTCGTCCGACAGCGGCCCCGGCGCCAGGCGACCGCCTTCGGCGTACCGGCCGCCCGTACGGACCGCGCCGTCCAGGACGTGCAGCCGGTACTCGGCGGTGAACTCCACCACGTCGCTGACCAGCACGGGCGTGTGCCGGTCCACGGCGTCTGGCCCCGGCAGCCGCGAGCCGTCGGCGTAGACCATCGCCCGTATCCCCTTGTCGTTGGGGGACTTGACGAACGCCGGGCGGCGCAGGGCGTAGGCCTCGCCGATCGGCACGAGGCGGACATCGCGCCGGGTGTACGCGCGCGGCAGGCCGGCCAGCCAGTCCTGCGGCGCCTCCAGCGGCGCGATGCCGCAGACGGGCGCGACGGCGTCGGCGAAGCCCGGGCCGGCATGGAGGTGCGCGGCGCGCATCCCGTCCGGGACCGTGAACGTCGGCAGCTGTACCGCGTGCAGGCCGCGCCTCAGGGCCGTGTCGCGCACGGATTCGGCCGAGGCCGTCAGACGGGGAGGAAAGAGCATGATCACAGTTGTCGATCATGGCTCACCCCGCGCACGCGGCGCACACGTTTTCGCCCCTCCCGCCGTCAGCCGCGGATCTCCACACAGGTGCGCCCGCGCGGGACGACCTTCTTGTCGACGTGCTCCCAGCCCTCGACGCAGATCTTCGTGTGGTCGGGGAGCCTACGGCCCAGGGCGAGTGTGTACCGGGAGCCCTCGTGCCAGTGCTGGGTCGAGCTGATGCCGTTCAGGCCGCCGCCGTACATGTGGAAGTGCCCGAAGAACTCGGAGTCCGGCGTGGTGGTGGCCGTCGCCTTGGCCACGTACAGGCCCGTGCCCTCGACCGTGAGGCAGGCCTGGCCGGCGCAGCTCCGGCCGCCCGCCGACGCGGAGGGGGCGGCGGTGACGAGCAGGGCCGTCGCCGCTGTCACCGCCGTCACGCACGCGGCGGCGCGCGGGAGCCGGCGTGTGCGGGCGGGGGCACGGTGCGGGGCACGCTTCATGAGGTCCGTCCTTCGGTCCGATCACAGGGCGTACGAGTGCATGCCCAGCCACCCGGCGACGATCCGGCGTGTCACCCGTACGGGTCAGCCGGAAGCCGGGCGGCGGGGGAGCGGAACCGATTTGGCGGACGGGCGGGATGTCCGTGTAATGTTCTCCGTGCCGCCAGGGACGCCCGGCGGACAACAGAACATGGGGCTATAGCTCAGTTGGTAGAGCGCCTGCATGGCATGCAGGAGGTCAGGAGTTCAATTCTCCTTAGCTCCACAGGAACGTGCTTGACGAGCACACAAGGGAGAGGCCGCCGGATTCGGCGGCCTCTCCCTTTTCCTTTGCCTTTCCCTTTCCGGTCCGGGGCCGTCGATCCCGTCGCCGCTTGACCCTCCCCCTACGTCAGGCTCCACCCTGAGGCGGAACGAAGGGTGGTTGCATGAGTTATTCGGTCGGGCAGGTGTCGGGATTCGCCGGAGTCACGGTCCGCACCCTGCACCACTACGACAAGGCGGGGCTGCTGTCCCCGAGTGACCGGAGCCCGGCGGGCTACCGGCTCTACAGCGACGCGGACCTGGCGCGACTGCAGCAGATCCTCTTCTACCGCGAGCTCGGATTCCCGCTCGACGAGATCGCCGCCATCATGGCGGACCCCGACGCCGACGCGCTCGGTCACCTGCGGCGGCGGCACCGGCTGCTCAAGGAGCAGATCACCCGGCTGAACCGGCTGGTCGAGGTCGCCGAGCAGGCCATGGAGGTGAGCGGCACGGGCGTCGAGCTGACCCCGCAGGAGCGCTTCGACGTGTTCGGCGAGGTCGCCTTCGACCTCAGCTACGCGACGGACGCCCACCTCAAATGGGGGCACAGCGAGGGCCACCGGCAGTCGATGGCCCGGGCGGCCGCCCACACCAAGGAGGACTGGCGGCAGATCATGTCCGAGGCCGCCGAGTGGCGGCGGCGCCTGATCGCCGCGTACGACGCGGACGAGGCGTGCGACGGGGAACGCGCCATGGCCCTCGCCGAGGAGCACCGCGGCCACATCGGCCGCTGGTTCACGCCGTGCCCTCCGGAGATGCACTGCCGCATCGCCGACGACTACGTGGAGGACGCCCGCGCCTTCGCGCTCGTCGTACCGCCCTCCGAGCAGCGCACCGGCCTGGCCGCCTTTCTCCGGGCGGCCGTCCACGCCAACGCAGAGAGGACGCGGGAGCGATGAGAGTCCTCATCATGACGGCCGGTTCCCGGGGCGACGTCGCCCCCTACACGGGCATCGGCGCCCGGCTGCGGGAGGCCGGCCACCACATCGCCGTCGCCGCGCCCGAGTCCTTCGCCGGACTGGTGGCCGACAGCGGCCTGGACTTCCAGGGCCTGCCCGTCGACCCCCGCGGCCGGAAACCGCCCGCCGACGGCTCCGGGGGCTCCGGTGGCGCACCAAACGGCACAAGAGAGCTCATCCGCGCGGCGGCGGCCTTCGTCCGCGACCTGGGCCGGGGCCTCACCGACGCGGCCGAGGCCCACGACGCCCAGCTGCTGCTGCTCTCGACCACCACGGCCCCGCTGGGCTGGCACGTCGCGGAGGCCATGGGGATCCCCACCCTCGGCGCCTACCTCCAGCCCGTCGCCCCCACCGCCGACTTCCCGTCGGTGGTCGGCGGAGGCCGGTCGCTGGGCCGCTGGGGCAACCGGGCCGCCGGGCGGCTGGCGCTGCGCGTCGTCGACCGCGTGCACGCGGCCGCGGTGAAGGACCTGCGCGACCGGCTGGGCCTGCCGCCCGTCCCGCCCCGCGCGGTACGCCGAGGGCTCGAGCAGGCCGACTGGCCGGTCCTGCACGGCTTCAGCCCACCCTCGTACCCCGCCCGGCCGACTGGCGCGAAGGACTGCGGGTCGTCGGCAACTGGTGGCCCCACACCGACGCCGGCCGGCGCCTGCCGGGTGCCGTCGAGGACTTCTTGCGGGCCGGCCCGCCCCCGGTCTTCGTCGGCTTCGGCAGCATGGGGGCGGGCGAGGGGGAGCGCCTGAGCGAGCTCGCCGTCCGCGCGCTGCGCCGGGCCGGGGCGCGCGGCGTGGTCCAGGCCGGCTCGGCCGGCCTGTCGGTCGCCACCGACGACGTCCTGACCGTCGGCGACGTGCCGCACGCACTGCTCTTTCCCCGCATGGCCGCCGTGGTCCACCACGCCGGTGCGGGCACGACGGCGGCCGCGCTGCGGGCGGGCGTACCGGCCGTACCGGTGCCGGTCACCGCCGACCAGCCCTTCTGGGCCCGGCGCGTCGCCGCCCTCGGCGCGGCGACCGGCCCCGTGCCCTTCGCCGAACTGTCCGCCGACCGCCTCGCCGACGCGATACGGCGGGCCCTCGACGAGCCCTCCCACCGCGACCGCGCCCGAAGCGCCGCCACGGCGCTCAAGGCGCAGGACGGCGCGGGCGAGGTCGTCAGGGCGATCGAGGACATGGCGCGGCAGGGGTCGCGCCCATAACCGCCGCAACGTTTCGCGGACGGGGGCGTTGTGCACGGCGATGAGCGACGACCCCGGTGCGCGACGGTGCGCGTGGACCCGGCTGAGCAGCCGGCCCGTGCACCGCGGCGAGCATCTCACCCTGCACCACGACCGCGTACTGCAGCCTGATGGTACGGAGGGGACGTACGACCGGATCACCCTCGCGGACGGCGCCAGGGCCGTGGCGATCGACGCCGACGACAGGGTCGCCCTCGTGGAGGACGCCTTCTACCCGCTGGGCGAGCGCCTCCTCCACGTGCCGGGCGGCGCGGTCGCGGCAGGCGAGCGCCCCGAGGACGCGGCCGCGCGCGAGTGCGAGGAGGAGACCGGCCTGCGCCCCGGCACGCTGCGCCCGCTGACCGCCTACCACCCGCTCCCGGCCCGGACGTCCGCCGTGACCCACCTCTTCCTCGCCACCGACCTGCGGCGCGGTGCCCTGCGCAGGGATCCGACCGAGGCCACGATGACCGTGCGCTGGGTGCCGCTCGGCGAGGCGGTGGCCGCGGTGGCCTCGGGGGCCGTCTCGGAGGCGGGCAGCGCGATCGGCCTGCTGCTCGCGGCGTCGGTGCTCGCGCCTGCCGAGGCGGGCGCGGTCCGGCTCCCCGGCCGATAGTGGCCTCGACGCCGTGCCGGGGCGGACCCACACTGCCCCTGGAGCCATGGCCGCCATCGAGGGGAGTCAGCGTGATCCGTCTGAGCGAGACCCTGGCACTGCAGAGCGTCGAGGACTTCCTGACCGCGGACGAGCTCGGCCGGCTCGGGAAGATCATGGACGCCGAGCTCGAGGTCACCGGATGGCGGCCCGCCCACCAGGCGGACGTGGTGGCGGCCCCGGGCCAGGCGCAGGAGATCCTGCGCGCCGCCACCGACCGCGCCCTGCCGGTGCTGCGGCGGGTGCTGCCCTCCGTCGCCGGCGCCGACGTCTGGCACTACACGGAGCTGACGGCGGGGCAGGAGGTCCCCGCGCACATCGACGGCATCCCCCGCCCGGACGTCGCACCGCGCCGGATCGGCAGGATCGGCGTGGTCCTCGAACTGCCCGAGTCCGGCGGCCAGTTCTACGTCGACACGACCTCCGGTCCGTCGGTGTGGAGCGGCGTGGTCGTCGGCGGGGCGGAGGGATACGCCGAGGGAACGGCGCTGACGCACCGGCTGCCGCACGACCGCGCGCACCAGCACCAGGGCGAACCGGAGTGGCTGCGCGCCGCCGCGCGCACCCGCTGGATCACCGACGCCCCGGCCGGGGTCGCCCTCGCCTACGGCGCCCAGCTCATCCATGGCGTGCTGCCGGTACGGGCGGGGCGGATGCGCAAGTTCGTCACGGATCTGCTGGACGCCCCGCGCGGCTGACGTCCGGCCGGGCCCGCGCCGGCCCGCGCCGCCGGACCAGCAGGCTGCCCAGAGCGGTGCGCCGGTGCAGGACCGCCCGGCCGGCGCGTTCCGTGGTGATCAGGCCCGCGCCGCGCAACGCGGCGGCGTGGGCCGAGGCGGTGGCGTCGCTGACGCCCAGCCTGCGCGCGAGGTCGCCGGTGGTGTGCTCCTCGGCGAGCAGGACCAGGGCGCCGAGGCGGGTGCGGCCGAGCACCGCCGCCAGCGCCTCCTCCGTGCCGGGGGCCCCGGACGCGGAGAGCGGCAGGCCGGGACCGGCGGGGTAGGTCAGGTACAAGGGGCCGTCGGGCGGGTCGGCGACGACCGGATGGCCGGTCCAGTGGAAGGTGGGGACGAGCACCAGCCCCCGCCCTTGCGGCCTGACGTCCCGGGGGCCGGGGCCGTCGAACTCCCAGACACTCTCGCGCAGTCGTGAGCCGGGGAGGAGCGCGGTGAGCGCGGCGCCGACGCCGTGCTCGGCCACGGTCAGGGCGTGGCGGGTGAACTCCGCCTGATGCAGGTCCTGCACCAGCGGCCACACGGGCCCCAGGGCCGTCTCGAAGGCGGCGTGCTGGGCGCGGCGCAGCACCTGCCAGGCGTCGGCGTCACCCCGGTGCAGGTCGCGGACCCACAGGGGAACGGGGGCGTCGTGACCGGCGTAGGCGCGCTCGATCCCGGAGCGGACGAGGTCCGGGTGCGAGGCCCGGGCGGTGTCCAGCCCTTCCCGGAGGTCCGTGCTGAAGACGTCGAGGAAGGCGGGGGCCCGCCCCGCGGGGACCAGGTCCGCCAGCGGCTCGACGGCGGCCGGCAGGGACCGGAGCAGGCGCCGCCGCCAGCGGCCGTAGAGCAGTTCCTCCCGGTGGCCGCTCACGAGCATCATCAGCGTCGCGTTCAACTCCTGCAGCGGGGCCGGTCGGGACGCGAAACGGACCCGGGCGACGTCGGCGGCCGTGAGATGGATCCGGATCACTACACTCCCCGGCGACGCCGCGCCATCGTTTCGGTCAAGGCCTCAACCCTCGCCCGCGCCCCGGGCCGGGCGCCAGCATTCGGTCATGCCCCCGCCATTCACGCAGGGGGCCGCCGCAAGGCGCAAGGACCGAGGTCACAGGAGTGAGGGGACGTCATGTTCCGCAAGGATGCCGTCGCGAACGCCACTACGAACACCGGTGGTAGCAGGGGTGCAGGCGTGCCCGGAGTGAGCCGGCGGGCCGTCACCGCGTCGGCCGTCGCGGCGGCCGCGCTGCTGGTCACGGGAGGGGGCGGAGGCGGGAGCGCGGTCGCTCGGCCGGGGGAGCGGCAGGCGGCCGGGCCGACCCTCCGACTTCCGGCGCCGACCGGCCCGTACCCGATCGGTACGACCGAGCTCCACCTGGTCGACCGCGCCAGAAAGGATCCGTGGGATCCGGCGATCCCGGTCCGGGAAGTGATGGTCACGGTGTTCTACCCGGCCCGTACCGTCCACGGGTACCCGCGCGCACCGCAGATGAGCGTGGGCGCGGCCCGGGAGATCATCGACCCTCTGCTGCATCCGGAGCTGCCGAAGGCGGGGGTGGACTGGGCGGCCACGCCGACGCACGCGCACACGGGCGCGCCCGCGCGGGCCGGGCGGCGGCCGGTGCTGCTGTACAGCCCCGGAGGCGGCGACCCGCGCACCATGGGCACCACCACCGCCGAGGAACTGGCGAGCCACGGCTATGCGGTGGTGACCGTCGACCATCCCGGCGACGCCTCCGAGGTCGCCTTCCCCTGCCGGGCGCCGTGGCGGCCGCAGGTCCGGCACACCGTGCTGAGAGGGGATCCCCGGAAGGACCCGGCCTTCTTCCGGGCCCTGATCGCCACCAGGATCGCGGACGTCCGCTTCGTGCTGGACCGGCTTGGGGCGCTGGCCGCCGGCCGGAACCCGGACGCGGAGGGGCGCCGGCTGCCGGAGGGCCTCGGCCGCGCGCTGGACCCGCGGCGGGTCGGCGTGTACGGGCACTCGGCAGGCGGGACCACCGCCGCCGAGGCGATGTACGAGGACCGGCGCATCGGCGCCGCCGTCGACCTGGAGGGCTATCTCAACCATCCGCCGCAGGCGCCGGGCGAGGAAGGGGAGTTGTTCCCGGTGGCGCGCGACGGGGTGGACCGGCCGCTGCTCCTGCTGGGCACCGACGGCTTCCGCGACGGGGACATCGACCGTTCCTGGGGCGCCATGCTCGCCCACCCGGGCGGCCGCACCCGCCGCCTGCGGATCGACGACGCCGCGCACTGGGTGTTCACCGACTACGCGGCCATGGCGCCCCAGTTGCAGGCCGCCGGGCTGATGACGGCGCGGGACCGGGTCAAGCTGGTCGGCGGCGTCGACCCGGCGGTGAGCGTGCCCGCGGTGCGCGGCCATCTGCTCTCCTTCTTCGCACGTCACCTGCCGGTCCGGGCCGCCGGCTGAGGGGCGGGCCCCGGCGGGCCGGGCCCGAGGTGCACCGGGAAGGTCGTTCCCCTAGCGTGGACGGGAGCGGCCTTTCTGCCCGTATTCGGGGTATTCGCCGGTGCTTCCGCCGCCGTAGAAGCCACCGCACCCTCAGGGAGACACCATGGCCAAGCACACTGCCGGCCGCCGCCCCGCCTCGGTGTACGCGTTGGCAGGGGTCCGGCTCTTCAACGGGGTCAGCGGCCTGCTCATGCCCGCCACGCTCATCCGGCGCCTCGAGCCCGGCAGCCGGCTCAGTCCGGCGGCCGTCTACGCCTTCCGGCTCTTCGGGATCCGTACGATCCTGCTCGGCCTCGACCTGCTCACCCATCGGGGCGAGCGGCTGCGCGAGGACCTGCGCGAGGGCGTCGTGATCCACGGCAGCGACACCGCGACGGCGGCCCTGCTCGGCGTCACCGGACGGGTGGCACCCCGCACCGCCGCCCTGACCACGCTCATCTCGGCCACGAACACGGTCCTGGCGGCCACCGCGACGGACCGCGTCGAAGGGTGCGGCGCCCCCTCCCACCGCTGCTGCGGGAAGCGGGCGGGGAAGAGGAAGCGGACGTGACCGCGGAGCCCGGCGCCCCCGCCACCGAGACCGGCTTCGACTACGTCGTCGTCGGCGCGGGCGCCGGCGGCGGCCCCCTGGCGGCCAACCTCGCCGCCGCCGGCACGCGCGTCCTGCTGATCGACGCCGGCCGCGCCGAGGACAACGACAACTACGCGGTGCCCGCCTTCCACGCGGACGCCTCGGAGGACCCCGTCCAGCGCTGGGACTACTTCGTGCGGCACTACGCCGACGAACAGCAGCACCAGCGCGACAGCAAGCTCGTCCCCGGCAAGGGCATCCTCTACCCGCGCGCCGGGACGGTCGGCGGCTGCACCGCCCACCACGCCCTGATCACCGTCTACCCGTACAACCGTGACTGGGACGCGATCGCGGAGGAGACCGGCGACGCCTCCTGGCGCAGCAGCGTCATGCGCCGCTACTTCGAGCGCCTGGAGCGCTGCACCTACCGGTCCGCGCCCAGGAAGCCGCCCGCGAATCCTCTGCTGGCCGCACTCCTGCGGCATCTGCCCTTCATCGCCGCCACATACCGCAACGACTCGCGGCACGGATTCGACGGCTGGCTCTCGACCGCTCTCGCCGATCCCGAGCTCATCGTCCAGGACAAGCAGCTGCTGAAGGTCATCCTCTCCGCCGCCGAGGAGACCCTCGCCGACTTCCTCGGCCGGCCGCTGTCCCCGGCGGAGAGCCTGCGCTCCTTCGTCGACCCCAACGACTGGCGGGTCCAGACCCAGGGGCTGCAGGGCCTGTGGCAGATCCCGCTGTCCACGGCGAACGGGCGGCGCGGCGCCGCGCGCGAGCGCGTCCTCGCGGCCGCGGCCGGCCACCCGGACCACCTGACCGTCCGCACGGACACGCTGGTCACCCGAGTCCTGCTGGACGAGTCGGGAAGGGCCGTCGGCGTCGAGTGCGTCGAGCGTCCGCACGCCTACCGGGCCGACCCCCGCGGCGGGGACGCGACCGGGCCGCCGCCCGTACGCCGCACGATCCTGGCCTCCCGGGAGGTGATCCTGGCGGCCGGCGCCTTCAACACCCCCCAGCTGCTGATGCTCTCGGGCATCGGCCCGGCCGAGGAGCTGCGCCGGCACGGCATCCCCGTACGCGTCGACCTCCCGGGCGTGGGCGCCAACCTGCAGGACCGCTACGAGGTCGGCGTGGTCAGCGAGATGGACCGCGAGTTCCCCGTCGTCAAGGACTGCGACTTCCACGCGCCACGGCCCGGGGCCGAACCCGACCGCTGCTACCGCGCCTGGCGGCGCGGCGAGGGCCTGTACACCACCAACGGCGCCGTCGTCGGCATCACCCGCAAGTCCCGCCCGGACCTCGACGCCCCGGACCTGTTCGTCTTCGGCGGCCCCTTCGACTTCCGCGGCTACCGCCCCGGCTACTCCCTCGACCTGACGCGCCACCGGGACCGCTTCACCTGGGCGATCCTCAAGAGCCGCACGCACAACACCGGCGGCCGGGTGCGGCTGCGCTCCGACGACCCGCGCGACACACCCGACGTCGACTTCCACTACTTCACCGAGGGCACGGACACCGACGGCCGGGACCTGGAGGCGATGGCCGACGCCGTGGAGTTCGTCCGCCGGATGAACCGCAGGGCCGACTCGGTGATCGTCAAGGAGCTGTGGCCCGGCCCGCAGGTCCGCGACCGCGAGGAGATCCGCCGCTTCGTCCAGGACGAGGCGTGGGGCCACCACGCGTCCTGCAGCTGCCGGATGGGCCGGGCCGACGACCCGTCGGCCGTCGTCGACAGCCGGTTCCGGGTCCGCGGGGTGTCCGGCCTGCGGATCGTGGACGCCTCCGTCTTCCCCCGCATCCCCGGGTTCTTCATCGTCACGCCGGTCTACATGATCAGCGAGAAGGCGAGCGACGTGATCCTCGCCGACGCGGCCCGCAGCGACAGGACCCCCTCACCGCCCCCGACGACCTGACCAGGGACAGCCAGAGGAGTACGACCATGAGCACGCGACGATGCACCCCCCGGGGCTCCGGCTACCGCTCCAGCCTTCCGTGGCGGCTCCTGGCCGGCCTCGCGGGCTACGTCGACCGGCGCGTCGGCTGGGACAAACTGGCCGTCATCCCCGGGCTGCTGACCATCCTCGGGCTGCGCGTCAGGTACCGCCGGGAGAACCTCCACGACACCACCCACCTGCCCTCCGTCAACCTCCCCGACCCCGCGCCCCCGTCCGCGAAGCACCGGGTCGCCCGTACCGCGGACGGCAGCCACAACGACCTCGACGAGCCGCGCATGGGCATGGCCGGAACCCGCTTCGGCCGCAACGTCCCGCTGGACCGGATCGCCCCGGCCAAGCCCGAGGACGTCCTGTCGAGCCCGAACCCGCGCGAGGTCAGCCGCGCCCTGTTCACCCGCCACGAGCTCGTCCCGGCCACTACGGTCAACTCCCTGGTCGCCGCCTGGCTGCAGTTCATGATCCGCGACTGGTTCAGCCACGGCACGAGCCCCACGGACCGGCCCTGGGAGGTCCCCCTCATGGCCGACGACCGCTGGCCGGAACGCCCCATGCGCATCATGCGCACCCCGGACGACCCGACCCGCGACCCCAACGCGCCCGCCGGCACCCCCGACACCCGCGTCAACGCCTTCTCCCACTGGTGGGACGCCTCCCAGATCTACGGCGCCGACGCGGACGAACAGCGCCGGCTGCGCACCGGAACCCTGGGCAAGCTCTACCTCTGGGACGACGAGCGCCCCACGCCGGGCCCCGCCACCGACCCCTCGAGCATCCCCGGCTTCTGGCTCGGCCTGGCCATGATGCACGACCTGTTCACCCGGGAGCACAACGCGATCTGCGACCAGCTGCACGCCGCGTACCCGGCCTGGGACGACGAGGAGCTCTTCCAGCGGGCCCGCCTCGTCAACGCCGCCCTCCTCGCCAAGATCCACACCACGGAGTGGACCCCGGCCGTCATCAGCCACCCCACCACCGTCAAGGCACTGCGGACCAACTGGTGGGGCCTGGCGGGCGAGCGCGTCCACGACCTCTTCGGCCGTGTCAGCGACAGCGAGATCATCAGCGGCATCCCGGGCGGCGAGACCGACCACTACGGCATCCCGTACGCCCTCACCGAGGAGTTCGTGGCCGTCTACCGCATGCACCCCCTCATCCGCGACGACTGGCACCTGCGCTCGGCCGCGGACAACGCCACGCTGCGCGAATGCACCTTCCGCGAGATCGCCGGCCCCAAGGCGCTCCAGGTCCTGCAGACCGTGGACGCCGCCGACCTGCTCTACAGCTTCGGCACGCTCCCCCCGGGCCTGGTCACCCTCCACAACTTCCCGCGGTTCCTGCAGGAGTACGAGCGCCCGGACGGGCATCTGCAGGACCTCGCCGCCACCGACATCCTGCGCAACCGCGAAATGGGCGTCCCCCGCTACAACGAGTTCCGGCGGCTGCTGCGCATGAAGCCCGCCGAGTGCTTCGAGGAGCTGACGGACAACCCGGCATGGGCCAAGGAGATCAAGCGGCTCTACGCGGGCGACGTGGAGAAGGTCGACCTCACCGTCGGGATGTTCGCCGAGACGCTGCCGGCCGGATTCGCCTTCAGCGACACGGCGTTCCGCATCTTCATCCTGATGGCCTCGCGCCGCCTGAACAGCGACCGCTTCTTCACCGAGTACTACACCCCGGCCGTGTACTCCAAGGCCGGCATGGCGTGGATCGACGACAACACGATGCTCACCGTCCTGCTGCGCCATCACCCGGAACTGCGCCCCGCCCTGGCGGGCCTGAGCAACGCGTTCGCGCCATGGAACACGGCGCCGCGCACCGTCTGAGCACCGTCTGAACCCGGCGCGCAGCCCGGCGCGCACCCGGACCGGCGGCACGGCCGCGCGGGGGATCGCGGATTCCGGCCCGGATGCGCGTAGGCCATGGTGAACAATTGCGCCATGGACCAGATCGACAGAAATATCTTGCGCGAGCTGCAGAACGACGGTCGGCTGACCATCCAGGAACTGGCCCAGCGAGTGGGCCTCACCTCCTCGCCCTGCATGCGCCGCGTCCGGCAGCTCGAGCAGGACGGGGTGATCCAGGGCTACCGGGCGGTCATCGACCCCGAAGCCGTCGGGCGCGGCTTCGAGGTCCTCGTCTCCATCGAGGTCAAACGCGACCGGGAGGCGGTCGAGGCCTTCGAGGCCGCACTCCAGGACATCCCGGACGTCATCGAGGCCTACCGCCTCTTCGGCAGCCCCGGCTGCCTGCTGCGCATCGCGGTCGCCGACATCACCGCCTACGAACGGCTGTGGATCGAACGCCTCACCACGCTGTCCGGCATCACCGAGGTCAACTCGCAGATCATCATGAAGCGGATCAAGGAATCCCGGGGCCTGCCGGTCGGCGGCTGAGACCGAGTGCCGTCCTGCGTGATCATGTGCCGTGCGACGATCTTGTCGTGATCGACTTCGACGGCGGGGATTCCGCGCTCGCGGTGCTGGGGGCGCTGCTGGATCGCTCGCTGACGCAGATCGGCGAGGCCTCGGCGGACGCCCGCCGCTTCGACCGGGAGCTCATCCGCTCGACGGCCGACGTGTGGGACAGCAACTCCCTGCCCTTCTTCCGGGCGGCGACGGCCGACACGCCCAGTGAGCGGGAGCACCGGGCGCTGGCGGCGCTGGAGTGGATGGCCGGCCTCGGAGAGGAGCGTCGGGCCTGGGTGCTGGGGCAGGCCGCGGCCGCCGGACACCCGGTCGACGGGCTGCTCCCGCCCGCGAAGCCGCGACTACCAAGGGCGGGCCATGGCCCCGGTGATGGCGATGACGCCGCGGACCGCGCAGAGCCTGGCCGCCGACTACGACCTGCCGTCGGCGGAGGTCCGCTCCCTCCACGTCGAGCGGGCCGGCAGCCGTCTGACCGGCTGTCTCGAACTGGCCGTCAGCCGGTCCTATCCCGTCGACGACGAGACCTCTCCGGACGACTCTCCCGAGAGCGCGACGCTGGCCATACGGCTGCGCGACATCACGGAGGTCCGCTTCGACTCCCGCGACGCCCGGGGCGTCGCCTTCCGGCCGGACGCGGAAGGGACGTCGATCGGTATCGGAGCCCGCGGCGCGCTCCGCGCGGCGACGGCCGATGTCAGCCCCGACGACCGCTGCTGGCACCTGTCCTCTGCCGGACGCCGGGCCGACGCGACCACACCGCCCCGCGAAAGCCGGCCCGCTCCCGCCGGTCCTCCGCGGGAGGGAGACCTGGGCGACTACGCCATGGCCGCCGCGACCCTCCTCCACCACGCCATGCTGGAGATCCGCACGGTCCGCTACCACCAGCACGCGCACCAGGCTCCGGTGCGCGTGCTGCAGCGGGTCTTCGCCGGTGCGGGGCAGGCGGTCCTCGCCGCGGGCGGGCACCGCCCGCACCTCCGCCGTGAAGCCGCCTTCCGCCGGCTGATCGAGACCTGGGCCCGGCGCGGCGGACCGGCCCTGACCGAATGGATCGCCGAGGTGCTGGATGTGACCTGCCGTCAACCGGACTTCGTCGCCGACCTCCGCGAACAGGCCCGGGCGGCCCGGGCCGTGGGTGCGCCCCGGCGGTCCGCTCCCACCCCCTGGGCGCTTCCCGGTCCGCCGGAGTCCGAGCTCCGGCTGGCCATGTACACCGCGGCGCACACCCGCTACGGCACCCACCACGACTCCTCGGCCCTCGTGCACCTGGCCGTGCCGCCTCACCCCGAAGACGCCGCAGGGACTCCGTGGCGCCTGCGGTCCGCGCGGAGCACCGGTCTCGCCCGGTTCCAGCTGCGGACCGAGGCGTTCCAGGGCGCCGGCCATGCGCGCGTCACCGTCGACGACGATGCGCTCCGCCACGTACTCCTACGCGACGGAGCTCTCCACATCACCAGCGGGGAGGACGGCGACCACGATCCGTCGTGAGCGCGTCGGCGTGTACGGGCCGGAGCACGCCCGCGGCTGCCCAGGAGCTACTCACCGGGTTCGCCGGGAACGTCCCGGTAGGCGTGGAAGCACTGGAGGGCGTCGGCCTGACAGGCCGTCTGCCGCAGCCGGCCGCCGTCGGCCCCGGTCCCGGCCCGGCCTCCGGCAGCCTCCGTCAGGTTCTGCTTCAGCCCGATCCAGATCATGATGCCCAGCACGACCACGGCGAGGATCAGGAGGATCCCCAGGCAGCCGAACGCGGCCTTGACGGTCGCGCGGGCCTCGGCGCGGCGGGTCAGCTCCTGCGGCGTCGTGGCCGGCCCGAAGGCGTGCCACAGCGCGCGCACGGACCAGTACGGGCTCATCACGATCGCGTAGACCGTCCACCCCGCGTAGTAGAGGAGCTCGAGGAACTGCGCGAGGAAGGCGACGACGACCAGGAAGGGGAACAGGAGCAGGCCGAGCAGCAGGCCCTTGTTCGCGAAGAGGGCGTCGAAGTCGGGCTTGGGCACCCGGAAGCGCCGCCGTCGGCCCGTCGGCGCGGAGGCGGGCTCCGGCACGGGTGCGGGTGGGGGTGCGTAGGGCATGCCCGGCGGTGCCGGGTAGGTGGGGCGGTGATCCATGAGCGGGGAGCCTAACCGGGCTGCTCGGCGGGCTCCCGACCGGGCCGGAAGTCGCCTCCGGTTATGGCCGCGTCGCTGTCAGTTCGTCTGCAGAGTGCATGGGATGAGCACATCTGACCAGGTCTCGGATGCACATTCCGAGAATGTGTCCACAGATACGCATCCGTGTGCGAGGATTCCGTTTCCCTGGCCCGTGGGGGGCCGGGGTGAAAGGGAACCCTTCGTGAGAAAAGCGATAGTGAGATCCGCCGTGGGGGTGGGTCTGGCGGTGGCCGCTTCGGCGGCGTTGCTGCCTTCCTGGTCCGCCGGTGCGTCGCAGAAGAACTCCGTGGACGACGGGACGGTGGACTCGTTCGGCCGCATCGCCCAGACGGTGCTCTCCGAGCGCACGGCGGCCCTCGTGGACGACCCGCGCGCGGCCGAGCGAATAGCCGGCCCGAAGGCCGGCCGTAACGTCCGCGTCTCGGCGGGTCTGACGCACAGCGAGGACACCGCGGTGACCTCGCTGCGTGCGCGCAAGAAGCTCCTCGCCAAGCTGGGCGAGGCGTACTCCGCCGCCAGGACCGAGGTCTCGGTCGACGACACCAAGGTCAAGGACGGCCGGGCGACGGTGGAGGTCACCGAGACCACCACCTTCACCTACAAGCGGGTCAAGGGCGACGAGCCGTCGACGACGGGCTTCAAGGCCCGTCACGAGCTCAGCTTCACCGCCTCCAAGGGCGGGAAGTGGGAGCTGACCGGCATCCGCTCCACGGACAACGGCCTGCGGGCCGTCAACGCGCCGGTCGCGAAGCCGGTCGCCTCCGCCGGCTCCACGCCGAGCGCGACGCGCGCCGCCACCTCGTGGCCGGCCCGCGCGGTGCCGAAGAAGCAGACGACCTCCGGCTACGACTACGCGGCCATGGCGGCCTACGCGGAGAAGTACTGGCGGAACTACAACCCCTCCTACCGCAAGTTCAACGCGGACGGCGGGGACTGCACCAACTTCATCAGCCAGGCCCTCAAGGCCGGCGGCTGGAAGAACGAGACCGGCCCGGCCTCGGACTACCGCACGTGGTGGTACGACCCCAAGGCCCAGTCGGACTCCTGGGTGGGCGCCAACGAGTGGTCCTGGTACGCGCTGAACTCCAAGCGCGTCACCACCCTCTCGAACGTCTACCAGCTCGAGGTGGGCGACATCCTGCAGATGGACTTCGACCGTGACGGTTCGAAGGACCACTCCATGATCACGACCTACCGCAGCCGCATGGGCGTGCCGTACGTCACGTACCACTCCACCAACACGTACCGGAAGTCGGTGGCGAGCATCGTCGCCTCCTACCCGGACGCGGTGTACTACGCCTACCGCACCTGACCGGTGCCGTCTGGGGCGTCGTTCGCGCGGCGCCCCCGACGCGGGCCGACGACCGGGACGCGTCGGCGCGAACGCCCGCCCGGCCACCGGCCGGCTGGCTAGTCTCACAGGCGTGACCTACAGGCTGCGCATCGATCCGGGCCTCCACGCGGCCTACCGGGACCTGCCCGACGCGGCACGTCGTGACCTCGCCGTCTGCCTCCTCGACGCCCTCGCCGACCCGCTCGCCCACTCCGCCGTCTACGGCGTCGACGACGGCGTGCTGCGCACGATAGCCCACGGCCGTACGGCGGGCGTCATCCTCATCGGCGACGGCACCGTCACGCTCGTACAGATCACTTTCGTGGGCTGACCCGCTCCCTCCTCCCGGCGGGCGAGTGGCGTACGAAGGGCCCTTGACATGAACTCTCCGATTATGGGCGGATCGTTCCTGCGGTTCTTCGTACCCGACCACTCCACGAGGAGACCACGATGCGATTACCGTTACCACCGCCCCGCGCCAGGGCCCGCTCCGGACCACGCCGATCGCGGCTGACGGCGGCCCTCACCTCCGCCCTGCTGGCGACCGGATTGCTGGTCGGCGCCGCACCCGGGCCGGGCGGCTCCACGGCGCGGGCGGACGACCTGCCGACGAAGACGGCGGCCTCGCCGAACGACGGCAGCCTGCCGTTCGCCGGCTACAACATGCAGGGCTCCGACAACGGGCTGCGCTGGAACGGCGAGGTCGGCCCACTGACGATGCATCACGAGGTCGTCGCCCTCCAGGAGGCCGGCAACGGGCCGCCTCCCGCCGCGCACCAGCGCCACGGCGTCGGCGAGTCGATCCGCATTCCCGGCCCGTTCCCGGCGGGCCTGCCGGACCACGTGAACCACACGGTGTGGCGGTACCGCCACCACAGCCGCCAGGTGTACTTCCTCCAGACCGACCCGCAGCGCGACAGCACCACGGGACGGGACCGCTGGCGAGGCGGCCGGGTCAACCTGGCGGTGGTCACCCACACCCGCGCGGACGAGGTCCGCATCATCGAGAACCCGCTGTACAACCGCGACGAGCCCCGCAACGAGTACCGCTACCGCCGCGCCCTCGGCGTACGGATCGGCAACACCGTCTATTACAACGTCCACGCGCGCGGCGCGGACGTCGCCCCCCTGCTCAGGCGCATCCGTGCCGCCACCCGGGCGGGCGAGAACTGGGTCATGGTCGGCGACTTCAATCTCGACATCCGCAACCGCACCGACCGGCAGGCCCGGGAGAGCCTCCACCTGCGGCCCGACGAGCAGCTGGCCCGGCCCCGCCGCTCCACCCACCAGCGGGGCGGCGAACTCGACTACGCCATCACGCGCGGCACGCCCCGGTTCAACGCGGACATCCCCGCGGGGCGCAGCTCGGACCACTACCCCGTCCAGTTCGAACCGGCCCCCACCCCCGTACCGGCCGCGCCCGACGGCCCGGTGCACAACTTCTCCTCCGCCTTGGAGAACGCCCGGACCGGGCTGGTCCTCGACGTGGACAACAACAACCGTGTGACCACCCGCCTGCAGGCGTACAACGCCCGGCAGCGGTTCCGTATGGACACCACGCGGGGACACTGGTACCGCTTCGCCCGCGGCAACAGTCCCCGAGCCGCGTCCGGCGCCCTCGCCGCCGACGAGACGTGCCCCGGAGTCAATCCGTTCTTTCCGATGTCCCCGATCCTCATGCTGTCGTGCGAGTCGCCCGGGGCCCAGTGGCACCCCGAGGACCCGGGCGCGCCCGGCGGCCCGCTGCGCTGGCACAACTCCCTCTACCCGGACCTGTGCCTGACCGGTACGGGGAACGAGCAGCCGGTCGTGGCCTACCAGTGCAGTGACATGCCCGCCCAGCAGTGGTGGGACAACTCCCGCGCCGTACCCGAGCGCGCGTGGGAGGACAAAGAGGAGCGGATCCGGCTGCGTGCGTGGAACGGCCTCTACCTGGACAACTTCAGCGGGAGCGGCGGAGACGGCACCCCGCTGACCACCCGCCGGCGCAACGAGGTCAGCTCCCAGCGATGGGACATCCAGTACGCCGGCAGCGGCGACAGCCTCGTCCGGATCAAGGGACGCGGCAGCGGAAGGTGCATCGACGTCGTGGACAGCGTCCAGCCCCATCCCGGCGGGCGTTCCGTGCTGCACGACTGCACCGGCCGCGGCAGTAAGACGGACGGCACGGGACATCGCTGGCAGGCGGAGATGTACGGCGACGGCACCCTCCGCTTCCGCAACGAGGCCGCGCACCTGTGCCTGGTGCCGTCGGCGCGGGAGACGGGCTATGTGACGATCGGCACCTGCAGCGACGACGCCCGTCAGCGCTGGACGATCGTGCCGTGACGTTCTGACCGGAGCGCCGACGGGGGCGTACGCGACGGCCCGAGGTCGCCGCGTACGCCGCTTCGTCGCATCCGGTGATCTCAAGACCTGACGACTTCATGACAAAATCCGAACAAATGCTTGGTTGACTCGTTCCCGAACCACTGAAGCACCATCACGAACGGGGCGGGGCGGCCACATGAACGCAGCACGATTCGCGGAGTGGACCGAGCACTTCATCGCGGAGGCCGAGCACCGCGAGCGGGTCGGCGACCCCGACTGGGCGGCGGGCGCAGACCTGCCGGGGCCGGTGTGGCGGAGCCTGCAGCGCTTCCAGTTCGGCGAGGACGGCGACGGGGCGAACCTCATCGGCAAGGCGGATCGTGCGGGGGACGCCGACTACGCCGCGGCCGTCCGTCTGTTCGTCGCCGAGGAGCGCAACCACGCGCGGCTGCTGGCGCTCCTGCTGGCGGCCGGCGGTCAGGGCGCCATCGACTCGTGCTGGAGCGACAAGGTCTTCGTGCGCATGCGCCGCCTGCTCGGCCTGCGCATGGAGCTGCTGACCCTGATGGTCGCCGAACTCGTGGCCGTGCGGTACTACCGCGCGGTCCGGGACGGCGCCGGGGACGCCCTGACGTCCGAGGTGGCGGCCCGCATCCTGGCCGACGAGGAGCGCCACATCCCGTTCCACTGCAGGCGCCTGCGCGCTTCCGTGGCCGAGCTGCCCGCGCGCCCGCTGCGGTCGCTGACGATGGCGGGCTGGCGTGGGCTGACGCTCGGCGCCGCGCTGTTCGTGGCGGCGGACCACGGTGCGGCCCTGGGGCGGCTGGGGGTGGGGCGCGGACGCTTCGTCGCGGACGTCATGGCGTCGGCGGGTGGGGTCGTCGCGGACGTCCTGGACGGCAGCCGGCGCCTCGAGATCCCGACCGGCGGCCGGTAGCTCACGGGCCGGTTCCGGTCGTACGCCCGGGCCTGCGTCCGGGCATACGACAGCCCCCGGTGCTCGCCCCGACTCTCGAGCCTTCCAGTCGTCGCTGACCAGCTCGGATATCGCTGCGTGCCCTCCGGGGGCCTAGCCAGTTTGCCGAGATGGGGGTCACTCGGGCCGATGGACGTCTCCACCGACGGTGCGGCTCTCACCGGTTGTCTGGTGTAATCGCCAGTTTCCTCCTTATTTGTCCAAAGTCAAGGGGTCAGAGACAACCCGCGCTTGAACGCGTTCAAAAACAGGTCTACAGTCGCTGTTGTCAGAGTTTTGAACGCGTTCAAAGGAGTGGGGACGTGGACCTCACAGTCGTCGCGTATGTCATCTACCTGCTGTGCAGCCTGGGGCTCACGGTCTGGGTCGCGCGCACGCTCAGCCGCAACGGGCGGATCTTCCTCGCCGACGTGCTGCGCGGGAACGAGAAACTCGCCGACGCCGTCAATCACCTGCTGGTGGTCGGGTTCTACCTGGTGAACCTGGGGTTCATCGCCTTGTACCTGCGCGACGACACCACCGTCGCCGACGCCCGGGGCGTGTTCGAGGCCCTGTCGCAGAAGCTCGGCGTCGTGCTGCTCGTCCTCGGCGTCATGCACCTGGGCAACGTGTTCGCGCTCGGCAGGTTCCGCCGCCGCGGCATGCTCGAGCGGGAGCAGGTCCCGCCGGTCCCGCCCGCGGGGTACACGGGCGGCCAGGACGCGTGGGCCGCGCCGACCGGCGGGCTCTGAGACCGATGACGGCCGTCGCCGCCGCCGGCCGGGGCGCCCACCGCGCCCCGGTCCGCCGGCTCACCGTGCTCTACGACGCGCAGTGCCCGCTGTGCGCCTTCGTACGCGACTGGCTCACCGGGCAGCGGCAGCTGGTGCCGCTCGACACGGTGCCGGCCGGGTCGCCCGAGGCCCGGCGCCGCTTCCCGGCCCTGGACCACGCCGCCACCCTCGAGGAGATCACCGTGGTCGGCGACGGCGGCCAGATCCACCGGGGGCCCGGCGCCTGGATCGCGTGCCTGTGGGCCCTCGCCGAGCACCGGCCGCTCGCGTACCGGCTCAGCACCCCCTCCGGCCTCCGCGTCGCGCGCGGCGCGGTGCTCGCCGCGGCCAAGTACCGCGGGGCGCGGTGGCGGCGGGGCGCCGCGAAGCCCGGCCACGACGTGTACGGCGGGCGGAGCGGCTGGGCCTACGATCCGGCGAACGGCTGGATCCACCTGGGCGCCCCGGCCTGCGACAGTGGCTGCGCGGTGCCCGATTAGGCTCTGATCGTGCCCACAGAGAACGAGCCCCGGCCGGCCAAGAGCGAGCAGACCCGCACCCTGATCCTGGAGACCGCCATGCGGCTCTTCCAGGAGCTGGGCTACGACAAGACCACGATGCGGGCCATCGCCAAGGAGGCCGGGGTCTCCGTCGGCAACGCGTACTACTACTTCGCCGGCAAGGAACACCTGATCCAGGGCTTCTACGACCGGATCGCCGCCGAGCACCAGGCGGCGGTCCGCGAGGTGCTGGACCGGGAGACCGACCTGGAGGCGCGGCTGGCCGGGGTGCTGCGGGCGTGGCTGGACATCGCCGCGCCGTACCACGAGTTCGCGGCCCAGTTCTTCAAGAACGCCGCCGACCCGGAGAGCCCCCTCAGCCCCTTCTCGCCCGAATCCGAGCACGCGCGCGAGGCGGCCATCGCCGTGCACCGGGAGGTGCTCGCGGGCTCCAAGGCCAAGGTGCCGTCCGAACTCGCCGACATACTGCCCGAGTTGATGTGGCTGTCCCAGATGGGCCTCGTCCTGTACTGGGTCTTCGACCGCTCACCCGGCCTCGAGCGCAGCCGCCGGCTGGCCGAGCGCGGCGCGCGGCTGACCACGCGCGGCGTGGCCCTGGCACGCTTCCGCGTCCTGCGGCCGCTCGTCCACGAGGTGCACGAGCTGTTCACGGACTTCCTGCCGGGGATGGCCCAGACGGTCACGGCGAGCAAGCGGCGGGCGGAGTAGCGCCGCCGGCCGGCGGCACCCCCGCCTCGTCGAGCAGCCGGCGCATCACCGCCGGCGGCAACGACGATCGCGTCGGTGACCTCGCCGGGAAGGTCCGCACGCCCGGCGCGAGGCGGGTCACGGCTTCACATCGTGGCACTCCTGTCACTCGTCGCTCCCGGCCGTAGCCGCCCCCGCCCGTGGGGAACCGCCCCGGTCCGGGCCGCGTTGCTCCTCCCGAGGGGCCCGGCGCGGGCGAACGGGAGGACGGGGGAGCGGTGATGAACGAGCTGGTGGCCGGGGGGAACCGTGCGTTGCCCACGGGGGCGGTCACGATCCGTGTGCCCGGTCCGTTCGACGTCTCCCTGATCGTCACCGGAACGGACGGCAGGACGTCGGGGGACGGCGACTTCGTGTTCTTCAACCAACCCTCGGCACCCGGCGCGCGCCTGGACGGCGACACCGTCACCGTGGACCCGGCCCTGCTGCGGCCCGGTGCCGTGCGGGTCACGGTCGTCCTCAGCCCGGCCGACGCCCACACCCCGCTGGCCTCGCTGCCCCCGCCCGTCATGACCGTTACGGGTGATGGGCGCCGGCCGCTGGCCCGGTTCGCCCCTCCCCGGCCGGCCGCCGAGACCGTCCTGCTGCTCGCCGAGCTTTACGCGCGCGACGGCGGATGGAAGATACGGGCGCTGGGGCAGGGCTACGCGGACGGACTGGCCGGGATCGCCCGCGACTTCGGCATCGACGTCGTCGAGGACGAGGACGAGGCCGGGGCCGACGAGGCCGACGAGGCCGGCGGATCCGCCGGATCGGTCGGGCTCCTGGCCCTGGTCAACTCCGAGCGGTCCCGGGCGGGCGTGCGCCCGCTGGCGGTGGACGCCCGGCTCGCCGCGGCCGCCCGTGTCCACGCCGCGGACATGGCCGCGCACGGCCGCCTCTCCGCCGAGAGCCCCGGCGGGGACTCGCTCTTCCAGCGCGTGACCGGCGCCGGCTACACCTACCTCGTCCTCGCCGAACACCTGGTCTCGGGCCCGCGCACGGCCGCCGAGTTCGTGGACTACTGCCGGGCGGGGCACGAACGCCGTGCCCCCTTCGGCGACGGGGCGTTCACGCACCTTGGCGCCGGCCACGCGGTGGACGCCAGGAGCGGACTCATGTACTGGACGGTGCTGTGGGCGCGGCCGTACTCCGCCGCCGGCCTGCAGCAGGCGACGGACGAGGTGCTCGCCCTCACCAACGCCGAACGGGCCGCCGCCGGCCTGCCCCCGCTGGCCGCCGACCCCCGCCTGGCCGCCGCGGCCCGGGACCACAGCACGGACATGGTCCGCCGGGACTTCTACTCCCACACCACCCCGGAGGGACGCGAACCCTGGGACCGCGCGCGGGCCGCGGGCGCCGCGCACCGGGCGATCGGGGAGAACATCGCCTGCGGCCAGCGCACGCCCGCCGAGGTCGTCCGCGGCTGGATGAACAGCCCCGGCCACCGCGCCAACATCCTCACGCCGGGCTTCTCCCACCTGGGAGTGGGGTACGCGCCCGGCGGCCGCGCCGGCACGTACTGGACCCAGCTCTTCGGAGGAACCTCCTGAGAACCGAGGGACCGTTCGGGCCCGGACCGCCGTGCCGCAGAATGGCCGCCGACGAAGGCAGTGAAGGCGAAGGCAGTGAAGGGCAAGGCGATGACGGCGTCGTGGGAGCAGTACGGCTGGGGGCCGTGGAGTGCGGACGAAGACATTCCGCATGATGTGCCGGACGAGGCGACCCTCACCGGCCGAGGGCTCCCCGGCACGCTCAAGCCCGTCAAGGGTGACGGAGTGACACAGTCCGCCGTCTTCGACCCCTCCATGAAGCACCACGCCCGGGCCGTGCGGCCGAGCGAGCCCCGGTTCGCGGACGCCACGACGGGCGAGCGCTGGTACGGGGCACGCCGGATCGCCCTCGACCATGTCCTCGCCGCCGTCGCGGGCGGCGAGTGGGCCGCCCACCTGGTGCTGCGCGGCAGCGTTCTGCTCCGGGCCCGGTACGGGCAGGCCGCGCGGGAGCCGGGCGACGTGGACTTCGTCGTCACGCCCGCCACATGGCAGGCGACGGACGCCCGTACCGAGCGCATGCTCACCGGCATCGCACGGGCCGCCGAGGAACTGTCACTGCGCGGCGGCCCGGTCCGGTTCGACGCCCGCGGCGCCGTCAGCGACGAGATCTGGACGTACGACCGGGTGCCCGGCCGCCGCGTGGTGATCCCGTGGACGGCCGACGGGCTGCCGGGCGGAACGGTCCAGGTGGACTTCGTCTTCAACGAGCCGCTGCCCGTCCCCGCCGTCCCCACCTCCCTGCCCCCGCCCCGACGGCGCCGGAGAGCCGCTGACCCTCCTCGCCGCCACGCCCGGACTCTCCCTCGCCTGGAAGGTCCTGTGGCTGCTCTCCGACATGTACCCCCAGGGCAAGGACCTCTACGACGCCCTGCTGCTGGCCGAGGACACCTCCACCGCCCTCCCCTTCGACCTGCTGCGCACCGTGTTCGTGAGCGCGGACGGCTACTACGACCGCAACCCCGTCCTCCCGAAGACCGTCGCGTCCTGCGGGTCGCACGCGGACTGGTACGAGTTCGCCAAGGACTGCCCCCATCTGGCGGGCGCCCCCGGCCGGCCCGGCGACGGCCCGTCGGCGGACCTCGTACGCAGGCTCACCGCGGCCCTCGCCCCCACCTTCGCCCTCGACGACGGCAGCGGCGAGCCCCCCGCCTACCAGCTGCGCGTCGCGTGGCTCGCGACGACGATGGCTCCCTTCCGGGAGGCCCTGAGGACGGGCGGCATGGACGGGCTCCAGGAGGTGCTGATGACCCGGTACCACCACGCCGCACAGGCGATCGTGATCACCCGCGAGCTGCTCGGCCGCGAGGCGTGCGACATCGCACGGGCGGCCGGGATCGTCGCGGAATACCGCGCCTCCGACCGCCACCCGCGCGCTGACGACCTGCGCGACCTCCTCGGCGATGCCGGCACGGCCGCCGCCGAGCTCAGCGGGCGGTCCCTTTCCGGGTGATCCGGTGGAGCCTTCCGGCACGGTGGCCTGAATCGGACCCTCGTCCCGCCGTGAACGGAGCCACTACAGTGGACCGCCGGTTCCAGCGGTCGTGCGGGATGACCATGACGCGTCGGGAGTCGTAATGGCCTCATTCGTACCGCCTCATGCCCTGATCGGGGACGGACCGCACAAGGTCGTCGCCGTGCACGGATGGTTCGCCGACCGCTCGGCCTACGACGCGGTGGCGCCGGACCTCGACGGGGACGCCTTCCAGTACGCGCTGGCCGACCTGCGGGGCTACGGCGAGGCGATGGACGCCGCCGGTACGTACACCACGGGTGAGGGCGCGGCCGACGTGCTGGCACTCGCCGACCGGCTGGGCTGGCAGCGGTTCTCGCTGATAGGGCATTCGATGGGCGGCGGTGTCGTCCAGCGCGTGGCGGCCATGGCGCCCGGGCGCGTGCGCAGGATCGTCGGCGTCTCCCCGGTCCCCGCCTCGGGGCTCCCCCTGCCGCCGGAACAGTGGGAGCTGTTCGCGGCGGCGGATCAACGACCGGACAACCGGCGGCTCATCATCGACCTCACCACCGGCGGACAGCGCCCCGCCCGCTGGCTGGACCGGATGGTGCGGCGGTCGCTGGAGCGCAGCGACCCCAAGGCGTTCCGGTCCTGGCTGGACTCCTGGGCCGGCGAGGACTTCCACGCCGAGGTCGAGGGCTCCTCCGTCCCCGCGCTGGCGGTCGTCGGGGCCCTGGACCCGGCGCTGACGGCCGAGTTGACCCGTGACACATGGATGCGGTGGTACACGGACGGCCGGATCCGCGAACTGCCGTCCGCCGGGCACTACGCCATGGACGAGACCCCCTTGGAACTCATCCGGGTCGTGGAGGACTTCCTGCGCGAGGACGGCCGCTGAGGCGGGTCGGATCTCGTACGCCCGTACCGCCGTCCTCCTGGTGCTGGTCCCATCGGTGTCATGCCGGGACGAATCCCGGGCGGCCCGCCTCCGAGACCAGGCTGCAGGCCGTGGAGGCGGGGGCGCCGGGGCGTGTGACGTAGGGCAGGGTGCGGTAGTCGGCCCGGGCGTGTGACGGCGTGAGTGTGAGGATCACGTATCCGCGGCGTTTGGCGTAGTACCTCATGTGCGGGTTGACGCGCAGGAGGCTCTCCTCGTCGGCGGGCTTCTCGACGCCGTCCTCGTCGCTGGAGACGGACGTCGTGAGGACCTCGACGCCCAGGGTGGGCGAGCGCGGATCGTCGAAGTCCTTCTTGATGTCCATGGCGAGGTGGCTGTGGGAGTCACCCGACAGGACGACGAGATTGGTGATTCCGGCCGCGCGGGCTCCGCCGAGGATCCGGCCGCGGGACGCGGGATAGCCGTCCCAGGCGTCCATCGACAGGCGGGACCGGCCGGGGTTGAGGGCGCGGCGGCAGAAGGCCACCTGCTGGGGGATGACGTTCCACAGGGCCGTGGAGGTGCGGAAACCGTCGAGGAGCCAGCTTTCCTGCGCGGGGCCGATGAGGCTGCGGGCGGGGTCGTCGGACTCGGGCCCGGGGTACTGCCAGCCGTCGCCGTACGCCTGGTCGGAGCGGTACTGCCGGGTGTCGAGGATGTCGAACTGGGCGAGCCGGCCGTGCTGGAAGCGCCGGTAGAGCCGCATCTCCGGGCCGGCCGGGCTCCAGGGCGCGCGCAACGGCATGTTCTCCCAGAACGCGCGGTAGGCCGCGGCCCGGCGCAGCAGGAACTCTCCGGTGGGGTCGCGGTTCTGCGAGACGTCCGCCGCGTAGTTGTTCTCGACCTCGTGGTCGTCCCAGGTGACGTACCAAGGGTGGGCGGCGTGTGCGGCCTGCAGGTCGGGGTCGGTCTTCCCCAGGGAGTACCGCAGGCGGTAGTCCGTCAGCGTCACCGTCTCGTGGTGGAAGACGTCCGGGAGCCTGCTGCCGGCGGGAAGCCGGCGGGCGCCGCCGTAGGTGTCGATGGCGTTCTCGTAGATGTAGTCGCCGAGGAAGAACACCGCGTCCAGTTCCTCGCGGGCCACATGGGCCAGGGCGGTGTAGTAGCCGTCGTCGTACTGCTGGCAGGTGATGAGGGCGAGCCGCGCCCGGCTGACGGGCGAGTCGGGAGCGGGGGAGGTACGGGTCCGGCCGGCGGGGCTGAGCCAGGAACCCGCCCGGAAGCGGTACCAGTACGTGCGGCCCGGCTCCAGCCCCCGTACGTCGACGTGGACGCTGTAGTCCTGCTCGGCGCGGGCGCTCGCCACCCCGCTGCCCCGGACGCGCGCGAAGCGCTCGTCGTCCGCGATCTCCCAGCTCACCGGGACCACGGCCGACGGCGGAAGCCCGCCTCCCGGTTCGAAGGGACGCGGGGCCAGCCGCGTCCAGAGCACCACCGCGTCCGGCAGCGGGTCTCCCGAGGCCACCCCCAAGGTGAAGGGATTCTCGGTGAGCCTTCCGAGCCGCCTCTCCTCGGCGCGGGCCCGTGGAGAGGTGTGGGTGAACGCCAGGGCGGTGGCGGCGGCGGTCAGAGTGAGGAATCGGCGTCTGACATGCGTCGCCGCCGGGTCGGCCCATCCGGGCCCCGCATTGCTCGCCATGAGACCTCTGCTCCCTCCGCACTCCCGTACACGTCAGGACAACGCCACGTGAATCGACCGGCTGGAACCGGCGTTTCTGTGACTTTCCGACCGGGAGTTCACCCGTGAGGGGGAGGTGTGCCGCTGATCGGCCGATGGCCTACGGGCGGGGTGTCCGATTGTCTGCTCGGCCCCGCATGCACTCACTCTGCGTAGCCGTTTTGCCGCGTACGGCCGCCGTGCGGTCCTGATTGCCGGACTCGGCCCAGGGGGAGATAGTGGATATCGAGCAATAAGACATGAGATCGGAGGACACCGTGATCGTTCTCGGAGTCATCCTGCTCATCATCGGTTTTCTGACCGGAATCGCGATCCTGTGGACCATCGGCATCGTGCTCGTGATCATCGGGCTGGTCCTGTGGATCCTCGGCGCCGTCGGGCACGCTGTGGGCGGGCGGAAGCACTATTGGTAGGGAACGGTCAGCGCAGTGCGCTGCGGGCCTGTTCCCCGCCCTGCCGTCCCGTGTGACCGGGCCCGGGAACGGGCCGGTGTGTGATCCGGTACGGCCGTGATCCCGTACGGCCACCGTGAGATCGCCATGAGATCCCGCGCGGCCTGAGAGCGTCAGGCCGCGCGTTCTTCCCGTCCGCCGGCATCACGGCCGCGCCGGCGCCGGTGGACGGGAAGGCGACGGACACCGTCAGGAGGGTCGGGGACGGCTCGCACATGTCGTTTTCCGGCGGCGTGGCGAGGGACGCGTGGCCTGATGAGCATGCGTTCCTCGTATTGCGCGAGCGCGAGCACCAGGCCCAGCAGCAGGGGCGGCACGGACAGGGCGGCGAAGAGCACGAGAACTCCTTCTGAGGGGTCCGTTCTCGATTCGCGTTACCTCACCCCTATGCCGGAAACGTTTCCGCTCCACGGAATTCCGTGGAGCGGTACGGGCGGTACAGGCGATACGGGCGTGCGGGCTAGGAGGGCGGCATGGGCATGGGCAGGAGGTCGGTGACCGGGGTGAGCAGCCCCAGCGCGGGGGTCAGGGGGTTGAACGGCGGCTCCGCCATCTCGCCGCCGCCCGGCGCGGGAGCGGGGGCCTGGGGTGCCACGGCGGGCTGAGCGGTGACGGGCGCCGGCATGGGCGCGGCGGAGGTGATACCGGCGCTCAGGGCGAGCGCGGCACCGGTGACGGACATGGCGAGAGTCAGGCGCTTGATCATGCCGTGACAACGACGCCCTGGCGCACGGGTCACCCCCGCTGTCGTCCGTGCGGTCTTCCCCGCTGTCGTCGCGGTCCGTGCCGCCGGAGTACAGGGTGAGCCCGAGGTCGCCCGTGCCCTCCCCTTTCCGGCGGAGGCGGTCCCGCCCGTGGGAGGACGTGGCCGGTGCGGCCCACCGCTCCCTCCGGGCCCAACGCGCCTACCTGGCCGGGCGGCCGCCCGGACCGCGGCCTCTTCGACGGCCCTTCGCCCGCCCACCAGGACGTGTCGTTCGTCGACCAGGGACGGTCGGGGCCGGCCGTCGGACCGGTCAAGGGTGCCGGCGCGTCGTCACCCGGCGGGTGCCTCGAAGACGAGACGGATCTCGGTGGTGCGGTAGCCGGCGCGGTCGAAGGCGGCCGCCATGGGGACGTTGACCGTGTCCGTGGTGGCGGTGATCCGCTGGGCGCCGCGGGCCGCGTGGAAGCGCGTGATCTCCGCGAGGATCTCGTCGATGTGTCCCCGGCCGCGGAATTCCGGCACCACTCCCAGGTATCCGACGTTGGGGTGGTACGGCGTGCGAGAGGGCAGGGCCATGCCGACGACGGTGCCGTCGGGGGTACGCGCCAGGCGCCACCAGTCCCTCTCGCCCGGGCAGTTGCGGTAGAAGTCCAGGTCGTCGCGCGCCTGGCGGTCGGCGCCCAGCGCGGCGACGTCCCGCCGCGTGGCGATGTCGAGGCTCCCCCTGGCGATGCTCCGGAAGACCGCCACGAACGCCTCGTCGTCCGGCTCCGGGGAGAAGACGAGCCGGCCGGTGCGCGGCGGCACCCCGGCGGCGGGGATCCACTCGTAGCGGAGCCGCTCGACCTCCTCGCCGAGGCCGGCCGAGGCGGCGGCGGCCTTCCGCCAGGCCACGGCGGCCGCGAGGGCGGGATCCTGCCGCCAGCCGCCCGGCAGCGAGAGGTTGTACTGCGGGTCCTGCGTCGCGCCTGCCGTGCGGAAGGCCCGCTGGCCGGCGGCGATGAGCCCGGCGGCCAGCCCGGCGCGGTCCTCGACCGAGCGGCTGACGTGCAGGCAGTCCAGGGCCACCGGGTGCTCGCTGTCGCTTCGGCCCCACCAGACGGCACGGGCCAGGATCTCGCCGTCCCGTTCCGCGACCCAGGTCCACTCGGGGCGGAACCGCCGCTCCGCCAGCTCCGCGCGGTAGCGGTCCTCGGCGATCCCGCTCACGGGGTCGTCGACGGCATGGACGGCGTAGGCGGCCGTACGGTCGAGATCGTGGACGGTCGTGGGACGGAAGAGCATGCGGCCTCCGGGGCGGGTGAACAACCCCGCGATGATCACCCTTCTCCGCGCGAAGCGGCCACCGATTTTCACCATCGCGAGCCGTCGCGCACGCCGGCGGCCGGGCGCGCCCCCGGGCGCCGTCGGCCGAGCCCGGCCGACGGTTGACCGACCCCTGTGCGCCACCTACGTTCCCCATGAGGCCCCGTCCACGAGAACGGGGCCAGCCGCGGCTCTTGGGGGCGCAGGTGCACTGGTACGTGGATGTGCTCAAGAAATACGCGACATTCAGCGGGCGCGCGGGCCGCCCAGAATTCTGGATGTTCACCCTGATCAGTTTCGTCATCAGCATCGTGCTGGCCGTCATCGACTCCGCGCTCGGCACGGCCCCCGTCATCGGCCTGGTGTACAGCCTGGCCGTGCTCCTCCCCGGCCTCGCCGTCGGCACGCGTCGCCTGCACGACATCGACCGGTCGGGCTGGTGGCTGCTGCTGGCCCTGATCCCGCTCCTGGGCTCGATCGTCCTGCTGGTGTTCTTCGCCCTCCCGGGTACGCCGGGGGAGAATTCCTACGGTCCGAAGCCGCTGGAGGCCGCAGCGTACTGACGACAGGTCAATTCCGGTCGTGCGGCGGTCGTCGGCCACGCCCGGGTAAGCGTTTTCCGGCATTCGCGGTCAGTTGAGGACGACGACCCGTGCGTACCCCGCTCCGGTGGGACAGTTCTGCCCTTCAAGTAACACTGCGTAAGTGGGGGGCGGGATGAACGGGATTCCACCGCTGGACGGCGTGAAAGACCTCGTGACCGTACTGGACGAGCTGGTGGGACGGCCCGTGGGCAAACGCGAGCTCCCCGCCGTCACCTTAGAGGGCGAGGAGGGGCAGGGAGCGGCGTTCGTCACCGGCTACGGCGACCGGCTGCGCGCCGTCGGCGGGCCCGCCCTCGTCCCCCACGCACTGCTCGACGGCGAACTCCTCGACCGGGCGGGGAGATCCGCCGAACCCGACGTCGTCCTGCTCGACGGCCTCACCGCCCAGCTGGAGCGCACGACGCCCGGAGCCGCGGGCGGACTCGGGCTGCCCACCTACTGGACGTGCCGCAGAGTCCTGGACATCGACGCGGGCGCCGGGTCGGAGCGCGCGCAGCGCCGCACCCTGGCCGAGAAGCTGTGCGTGGCCTGGCAGCAGGACACGACCGGCCTGAAGGCGCTGCGCTCCTTCATCGACACCGGCGGAGCCGGCCAGATCAGCGCACGCCTGGGCGCGCTCGCGGCGGTTCTGATCGCCTGGCCGCTCGAGTGGGGCTACCGCACGTGGCTGAACCACACCCGGCGCCTGCGCTGGTACGCCCCCAAGGTGAGCAGCGCCGGAGGCGCGGCCGCCACCCGGTTCCTGCCCGCCGCCGTCTCGCTGAGCCGCCGCGGTGACTTGCGCGACCGCGCGGCCCTGCGCCAGTCCCTGCTCCTCGAAGCGCTGGCCGTGGACCTGCTCCGGGCCTGCCGCAGGGGCGTGTTCCTTCCCTGGCGACGCCGCCGCGTCTGGCCGTTCGTCGTCCTCCTGCCGCGCGTCCACGGCCCCCGTACGGCCACCCGGCGCCTGCTGGACGGCCTGGTGAAGCTGCAGCGGCGCGGCCTGCCGCTGCTGGTCCTGGCGGCCCCCGCCGCACCCGGCGCGCTCCGTGACGAACAGGAACCCGGCGGCGGCGTCCGCACCCCGGCCGAGGCTGCCGCCTGCCTGCGGCCGCTGCTGGAGCGGCGCGTGCGCTCCGCCGGACCCGGCGCCGAGAAGGGGCGGCTGCACGTCCGCCTGGCCGGGGAGGAACGGCAGGAGGTGATCGACTGGCTGGACACCAATGTGGCCGTACGTCCCTTCGCCGTGCCGTGGCCGTCCGCCTACCTGGGCGGCATCCTCGCCGTCGTCCTGCTGGCCGGCGCCGTGCCGGCGGTCGACTGGCTGCGCCAGGACCCCTGCCACGACACCTGGCAGGCACAGGGCGTCAGGGTCGGCGTCGACACCGCCCCGCACGGCTGCTACTTCACGGACGGCGGCAGCCAGAAGCTGCTGCGCACACTCCAGGACCGCATCCGCGCCCAGAACGACGCCGCCCGGCGCGGCGCGTACCGCACGGTGGTCTTCTTCGCACCACTGACCGCCGACCCCCAGAGCCGGAGCGAACAGCTCACTCCCGCCGGCGTCCTCCAGCTCGAGGGCGCCGCCGACGCCCAGCGCGAGTTCAACAAGCAGACCGTGGGCGACGCCGAACGACCCTACCTGCGGCTGCTGGTCGCCAACGCCGGCTACGCCTTCGCCCAGGGCACGGACGTCGCCGACCGGCTGAACGTCCTGGCCGGCGACGGCACGAGCATCTCCGCCGTGATCGGCATCTCCCAGAGCCGCGACGCCTCCGTCAAGGCCATCCAACGCCTCTCCCCGGACCTGCCGGTCATCGGGGCGGCGGTCACCGGCGACTTCATGGCCACCGAGACCGACACCTACTTCCAGACCCAGCCCACCAACCGCCACCTCGCCCGGGCCCTGACCCGGCGCATCACCTCCCTGCGGCGCAAGAAGGCCCTGATCATCTACGACGACAAGGACCGCTACAGCATCAACCTGCGGGAGGACCTCCGCGACGAACTCACCGGACAGGGCATCGAGGTCCTGGAGCCCTCGATCGTCCGCACGCCGGACTTCGGACAGCCCGGCGTGGCGAGCGCCCTGCCGGAGCTCGCCAAGAGGATCTGCGGACAGAACCACAACGAGGCCATCACCGTGTTCGCCGCCCGTGGCGGCCAACTCCCCAAGATCCTCAACGAGGTCCAGGCCGAGTGCGGCTCCGCCCAGGGAACGCCGTTCCCGCTGCTGGCCTCCGACGTCGACACCCTCATCGAGTACCCGGAGCTCCCCGAGTTCGCCGAACTCGAGCGCTACACGGCGGTCGACCTGACCTACATCGCCTTCTCGGCCGACCGCCACAGCGACCACGCCGCCGGAAGCGACTCCTTCCGCGCCGCCGCGGCGGCCATCAACCGGACCTGGACGGGCACGAAGATCCCCCTGCGCGCGTCCAACGTCTTCCAGCAACTGCGCAACGGCGTGGACGTGAAGGACACCGTCGCCCAGGACCGCCCCTTCCACCTCCCCGCCGACGACCGCTCCCTGTCCACCCGCCCCTCTTCCTGTGCACCGCCCCCACTCCGCCGGCGCCACCCCCTCCTGCCAACCGGCGGACGGCAGGCCCCTGAGCTGAGCGGGAGCCGGACGCCCGGCCGCCGGGACCGGGCTGGGCCTGAACGGCCCGGTCCGGCGGACTTTTAATCCATTGGTTGTGGGTTCGAGTCCCACACGGCCTATCGCTGGAGCCCAGGTCAGAGCACATCTGGCCTGGGCTCCGTGGCGCTTCTGGGGCCTTGGAGGCGAAAGGGGGCAACCAACCGGGGAGCCGTCATGCTCGTGGGGCTACCTACCCGTGTGATCGCTCTAGCCCCCACCAAGGCGTCGGCTGGGCCAGGGCGGAGCTGACGGCGCTCAAGGCCATCGTCCGAGACCGCATCGGGGACTCCGCGGAAGCCGAGGCGGCCTCGCACCGCGCGCTGTCGTCCATCCCGCGCCAGTTCCACCGCAACCGAGCCCTGGCCACCACACGCCTCGCCGTCGCGCGGCTGCACCAGCGCGAGATCGAAGAGGCGTGCGCCACCGCTTCCAGCGTCTTCGACCTGATGACCGGATACCCGATCCCGGGACGGATGCGGTCCCTGCTGGGCGACTTCTACCGGGACCTCATCACCCTGGCCCCGGACGCCACCGTCGCGGGAGAGTGGGGCGACCGCTTCCGCAGCGAATGGAGCCGAGCTTGACCACCATCGACGTCCGGCACTTCACCCACGACGACGCGGCCGAGATCCGTCAGACCCTCCTCGACGTACACGCCGATGCCTACGCCGACCGCGCCGACGACCCGTTCGTCCAGCGCTTCCCCTGGTTCGTGGACCACTGGTCCAGCCATCCGGGCTTCTCGTGCGTCATCGGCTACGACGGCTCCGAGCCGGTCGGCTACGCCTACGGGGCCGCCGCCAACCCGGACCGTGAATGGTGGCGGGAGCACCTGACCCCAGCGCCGGCGAAGACGAGGACGTTCCACGTGTCCGAGCTGATGGTGCGACCGAAGTGGCGCAAGCACGGGCACTCCGAGCGGCTGCACCGGGCCCTACTGGGCGTCCGGGACGATGACCTCGCCGCGCTACTGGTGGACGTGACGCACCCCAAGGTTCAGGCCTTGTACGAATCCTGGGGGTACCGGAAGGTCGGCGAGCGGCAGCCGTTCCCCGACTCCCCGGTATACGCCGTCATGCTCGCCGATCTGCCTCTCCACTTGATCAGGTAGACCCGAGCCCCGGCCGAGACGTTCCGCGGCCGGGGCTCTGCTGTGTGTTCGATGGGTGTTCAGGGAACGCGATCAGGTGGATGGGTTTCGAGGAGCCCGTGCGTACTGGCGGCGTGCCCCGGCGACGTTGTGACGGTCCAGGCGTTGGACGGGTGCGAGTCTTCCCCCGGTTCCCCTCGTGCTCGCGCGCGCGTGCCGGCCTCTCTGAGATCGGGGAAGGCAGGCCCACCGTGCGCCTCCTGTGTCTCTCGGTGCGTCGCCGGAGCGGGTCACCAGCCGTGCAGAGACTCACCAGCCGTGCAGATACAGCGTCTTCCCCGCGCGGATCTCGGTCAACACGTTCGCCACGTACGGGATCGTCTTGTCGGGAAGGTCTGCCAGGTCGACCCAGTGCAGGCCGGCGCAGAGATCGGGCTCGCGGTTGACCGGTTCGCCCTTCCAGGCGTCCGCCTCGAAGAAGAAGCCGAGCCGCGCGCCCCATTCCTCGCCGTAGTGGTGAGCGACGTGCACGAATGTCAACGAGTCAGGGTCGACCTGAACGCCGACTTCCTCGGCCAGCTCCCGCGCCGCGCCCGCTGTGAGGGACTCGCCGGCTTCCAGCCGCCCACCGGGGATGCCGAACAGACCGTCGGAGAAGCGTGTGTTCGCTCGCTCGGAGAACAACACCCGGCCGTCAGCCCGGCGGAGCATCACACAGACGTCGACAACGGAGGTGTAGCGGTCCGGATGCTGCCCCACGATCTGCTCCCTCGCGACGGAATCCTGTCCCGTCAGCGTAGAGGGAGCCGTGCTGGTGGCCTACCGGCTCTATGCCCGCCCCGGAGGAGATCGGGGGTGATCGCCGGACGGCTCACCCTCCGCCGCCCCCTCCGCCGTGTGGCCAGGGGGGTTCTCGCGGTTCTGGCCGGTGGCCGGCCCGGATGCCCGTGCTACCGCCTGGTCGGCTTGGGCCTGGGCGTGTGCCTGGGCGGTGTTGGTGGCGGCTCGGATGCCGAAGTAGGCCGTGGTCATGGTGCTGACCGCGGTGAAGGCGCTTGTGAGGATGGCCGTGGCGGCGGCGCCGTCGGCGTTGTGGACGCCCCAGATCGCGGCGAGCGTGATCGCCGCGTCGCCGAGGACCACCACCGCGAGGCCGGCCCATGCACGGGTTTTCTGCAATCCGACGTCGGAAGCGTTTCGCTGGTGACCCATACGAACCTCCATGCCGTCGCCGCGTCCGGCTGTGTGAACATGCAGACTCCGGCCGGCCCGCCTAGCATACAATTATGAGAGTCGAGGACACTTTTTATGTCGTCGTGACGGGTGACACGCTCTTCAAAATCGCCACCCGGTTCAACACCACCGTCGAGCAGCTTCAGGCGTGGAATCACATTCCCGACCCGAACCATATCGAGGTAGGGCAGCAGCTGCTCGTCGCCAAGTCCCCTTCCGGGTTCGTTCCGTTCCCCGGGGCCGCATGGTTCAAGGCGAAGCCCAACCACCCGATCATCAGCCTGATGGCTGTTCGTCTGGTCGAAGAGGGCTGCTCCGCCTACGGTCCGAACGGTGGCCAGACGCAGTGGGACGACGAGGACCGCAGGTCCTATTCGCTGTGGCAGCAGAAGCTCGGCTTCAAGGGAGACGACGCGGACGGCTGGCCGGGGGAGAAGTCCTGGGACAAACTGCAGGTTCCCTTCCCGCAATTCGAGTAGCGCCGGAAGCCGACTCGGGGGAGGAAGGTGAAGGTTCGTCATGGCAACGGAAATCACGGAAATCTGCAGTCACACCAATACCCGGCCCACTATCAAGCGCGGCTCGCAGGGTACGGCCGTCAAGCAGGCCCAGTGTTACCTCAACAATTCCCTGACGAACACCGATCTCGCGGTGGACGGGGACTTCGGGCCCCTCACGGAGACGGCGACACGGCGTTTCCAGGGCTGCGCCGACATCACCGTCGACGGTGTCATCGGATCGCAGACCTGGTCGCATCTGGCGTTCTTCGCCAACAGCCCGGGCTTCGCCTGCTGAGCGGCGTGCCGCGCGGTGCGCGATGCGCGCCGGAGGGCTGCGACGGTCCGGGCGGCACGGGCGGTCTCCGGGCGGTCCGGGCGGTCTCCGGGCGCGGACCCGGAGACCGCCGGCCCCGTGTCAGCCGACCGTCACCTTGACGATGCGGCCGGAGGCCTCGACGACGAAGAGGTCGCGCCGGGGGTCGTTGTCGCCGAACGCCCGGGCGACGCGGACGCTGCTGGGCATCCGCAGGCCGCTCACCAGGAGGCAGGACCGGCCGGTCTCCGGGTTCACCCGGATCAGCTCGCCGTCGCGGAAGCTCGCGACCACCAGGTCGCCGTTGAAGGCGGTGAGGTCGTCGAGGAGCTTGATGCCCAGGGGGCCCTTGCTGAGCTTGACGACCGTCGTGTGCCGCGCCGGGTCGTTCAGGGGGATGCGCACGACCGGGGACGAGGTGTCGGTGATGACGCTCGCGTACAGCTGATCGCCGACGATCTCCAGGCCGTTGGTGCCGAAGACGTTCGCCTTCTTCGTCCACTCCTCGTCCTTGGTGCCGTCCGGCCGGATCTTGAGGATGCCGGTGGACAGCTCGCGGCTGAGGTAGAAGTTGCCCTCGGTGTCGATGGCGAGGCCGTTGATGCCGGATATACCGCTGACGACCTTCTCCGGCTTCGGATGGGCGGCAGTCGGGTCGAACCGTACGATGCCGCCGACGGGAGTCAGCGGATTCACGCCGAAGTTGACGTACATCATCCCGTCCGGACCGCGCCGGATGCCGCCCGCCCCGCTCACCGGAAAGCTGGTCTTGAGCGTCCCGTCGGGGGTGTACCCCTCGACCCGGCCCTTGGTGATGTGCGCGACCCAGAGCGTGCCGCGCCCGTCGAACTCGAGGTTCTCCCGCCAGTCCAGCAGCGGTATGCCGCCCTCGTGGAACACCTTTACGCTCGCCCGCTCCTGGCAGGCATCAAGGGCCGGGGTAACCGCCGACCGTCCGGATGCCGCCTGCGACACCGCCGGCATGCCAACCGCCAGCGTCGCCAGCAGACTTCCTATGACCGCTAATGATCGAATACGCATGTCCTCCGTTGTACCGGCCCACCTCCACTCCCACCAGTCACTCGCCTGCCAACCGTTACTCGCTGGCGACCGGGGTGAGAACCGAGGTGAGAAAGGTCTATGCCTCCTCTTCATGACGATTCGATGAGCGTTTGCCGAACTTGATCACAGTCGTCCGCTCCGTGTCAGTGACTGCCTTTAGCCTGTGGCACATGTCCGTCATCCAGACCTGCGAGCAGGCACGCCCCGAGGTGATCAACGCGAAGATCCGTACGTTCCTGAGCGCCCGCGAGGGGCGACTGCTCACCCGCGACGAGAGTCTCGAGTACCAGCGGCTCACCGTGCAGTGGCTGGCGGCGAAGCGGGTGTGCGGGCCGGGCGGCCCGCGCCGCGCGGAGGAACAGCTCCCGGGGTGACCGGGCGTCACCCGGTCGCGGCCGCCCGGGGCCCTGCCGCCCCGGGCTCCGGCAGCGCGTAGGGGCGGTCGCGCCGTGCCCACCGTACGGCCGGGCCCATCGCGTGGCCGGCGGTGAGGAAGACGGCGCCCAGCAGGAGCCAGCCCGGCACTCCCCAGGACACGACCGTCGTGGTGAGCAACAGCGGGCCGAGGGTGCGCGCGGCGGCCACGCTCGTGGCGAAGAAGCCCTGGTACTGGCCCATGCGGTCGTCGGGCGCGAGGTCGAAGCCGATCTGCCAGGAACCGGCGGACTGCTTCATCTCGCCGATGAGCAGAAGGACCGAGGCCGCCACCAGAACCGTCGCCGTGGCCCACAGCGGCAGGTCCGCGGCCGACAGGGCGAACACCGCGCAGGACGCCAGCAGAACGGCGCCGGCGACGCGCACGGCGCGCGCGGCGGAGCGCAGACCGGTGACGGAACGCGCCGTACGGACCTGGAACAGCGCCACCCCGAGCGTGTTGAGGACGAACAGCGCCGACGCGAGCCACGTGAGCTGGGGCACCCGGCGGACGATCCACAGCGGAACGGCGAGGCTGAGCAGTGGCATCCGCAGCAGCAGGACCGCGTTGAGGAGCGTGACGAGGGCGTACGGCCGGTCCCGCAGCACCGCCAGCGCGGGCCCGTCGTCCACGGGTCTCGCGACGGGCGCCACCGCCGGCAGCCGCAGCGTGAGCGCGGCGCAGACCACGAAGCTCAGCGCGTCGACGGCGAACACGGCGAGGTACCCGCCCCGGCTTCCGTGCGCCAGGGCCAGGCCGCCCAGGGCCGCGCCGACGGCCAGTCCCGCGTTGAGCGCCGCCTGCAGGTGGGCGAGGACGCCGGTGCGTTCGGCGGGTGCGACCAGGCCGGCGAGCAGCGCCTGGCGGGCCGCCGCGAGCCCCGACTGCGCGGTGGCGTACAGGCAGACGGCGATCAGGAACGGCGCGTAGGAACGGATGACGAGGAACGAGGCGACGGCCACCGCCGTGGCCAGCGCCAGCAGCACCGCCGTGCCGCGCGGACCACGACGGTCGGCGAGATGGCCCAGCGGGACGCCCGCCAGCGAACCGACGGCCCACGCCACCGTGAGCCCCGCCCCGAGCCGGGCGGGGGACAGGCCGACGACCTGGGTGAAGTACAGCGCCGAGCACGTGTAGTACGCGCCGTCACCGACGGAGTTGCTCAACTGGGCGACGGTCAGAACGCGGGGCGCTCCGGCGCGCGGCATCATCGGTATCGGCACGACTCTCCTGGGTGCGAGCGGCTCGGAAGCCGCGTCCTCCTCGCTGGCCCTGCCACGCTACGGCCGCAAGTGGCCGGCCCGGCAGGTCCAATGACGGGCCGTTCTCGTGGGCCACTTCGCGCGGCGTGGCGAACACCGCGGCGCACGCGGTGTCCGACGACGCGGAAGAGCGGAGGCCGGGTGGCGCCCCGGCACCCGGAGCACGCCCGGCCCGCGATCAGCCCCGGTCGGCGGGCTCTTCCGGCACGGTCAGGGGAGGTACGGGGCGGGGGCGCCCCCCGGCGTCGACGGCGACGAAGGTCAGGCCGGCGTTGGCGACCTCGGCCGTGGGGCCGGAGGCGTTCCAGCGTTCGGCGGTGACGCGGACCGCTACGGTCATCGACGTGCGGCCGGCTCGGCGCAGTTCGGCGTGAGCGCTCAGCAGGTCGCCGGCGCGGACCGGGGCGAGGAAGGACATGCGGTCCACGGAGACGGTCACGGCCGGCCCGTCGGCATGACGCCCGGCGGCCGCGGCGGCCGCGTCGTCGATCAGCTTCATCACCACGCCGCCGTGGATGGTGCCGTACAGATTGGTGTCGTGCTCGCTCATGATGTGGGCGAGCGTCACCCGGGAGTCCGCCGGGGTCTTGGGCGCGCGGGCCGGGGCGGCGTCGGTGTCCTGGGGGCTGATCGTCACGTCAACTCTCCTTCGCGAGTCGAGGATCGGCCTCGGCGGCCCGCCGGGACGCGAAGGACACGGCGCGATCGGCCGTGTCGCCGACCCGCCCTCGAGGTCACCGAGTGGTCCGCGTGCGACCGCCGCACACGGGCAGCGGCAGGTCTTCGGACTCGCGGACACGCCTCGTCCGGCGGGACCGGACGGGGCTCCTACTGGCCGTCGCTTCCCGGACCCGCGGCCCCGAGGGCCGCTGAGGTCCAGTGCGTATGACGGCGGTCGTTCCCGCTCACCGCTGCGGGGCAGTCCCGGAATCGCACCGGGTTCCCTCTTACGACGCCTCCCGCCTGGCGGACGGGGCGAACCAGCTGCGCGATCAGCCTAACGGCCCCGCCTGCGCGGTCCTTCATGATTCCTCCCGTGACGGGAGACACGTTCTTCCGTCACGAGGACACGTTTCCCGTGACAGGGGAGGCGTCCGGCTGCCCGGGTGGTTCGCGCGGCCCCCGCGTTATTGGTGCGCCGGGACGGGGAGGCGTGTGCTGAAGGCCGCCCTGCCCGGGCCCACCCAGGAGGTACGGTGACGAACGGTCCCGGTGACCTTGCCACCCTGCACAGCCTGGAGGAGGTGGCCGACCGGATCAGGCGTGAACGGCGCCTGTACGTGCGCTGGTCCCTGGGCCCCGGGGTCGATCTGTCCGCCACCTCCAGCAGGGACGAACTGACCGGCGTCCCCCTGCCCGGGCTGTCCGCCAGCCCCCTGGACGTCGAGTCGTGGTGGGAGGACCGGCCGCTGCGGATCTGGGCCGCCCGCCGTCTGTACGACTACTGCCACCTGCCCCGGACCAGGAGCGGCGACGTACGCCCGTGGCTGCTGCGGGGCCGCGAGTGCGGCCGCGGCCCGGACAACGAGCCCCTGGTCAACGACGTCGAGCCGCTGGCCTGGATCGACCCGCGGGTGATCGACGAGGCCACCCGGGAGATCGAGAGACAGCCGGGTCCGTGGGGGCCGGTGAGGCGCAAGCCGTGACTCCCGCGAGCCGAGGGACGACGGCCGGGCGCCTCCGCCCGGCGCCCGCCCCCGCGCGGGCCGTTTCGTCCCCGCGTCCGGGGGCAGCCGATCCTCCCCATGACAGGGCGACGGAGCGCGCGACGCGAGAGGCGGCGTGATGGGTCAGTGGGCTAACGACAGCGACGCGCGGGCGGCCCGTGGGAAGGGCACGGCCGTGGCGGCGCGCGCCGGACTGGCGGCACGCGGCGTGATCTACCTCCTCGTCGGGGTGCTGGCGCTGCGCATCGCGCACAACGGCGGCGACGGCGGTGAGCAGGCCGACCGCGGAGGAGCGGTGCAGGAACTGGCCGAGAAGCCGTTCGGACAGGTGCTGGTCTGGGCCGTGGGCATCGGCCTGATCGGCATGGCCCTGTGGCGGCTGTCGGAGGCGGTCTTCGGGGCGGCGGGCCCCGACGGCCGGAAGGCCCGTGCGCGGCTGCTGTCGGCCGTGCGCTTCGTGTTCTACTCCGTCGTCGCCGGCTCGGTGATCGCCTTCGCGGCGGGCGAGCGCGGCAGCGGTGCCGGCTCGACCGACGAGCAGTCCAAGGACATCACCGCCCGGGTGCTGGGCTGGCCCGCCGGCCAGGCGCTGGTGATCTGCGCCGGGGCCGCCCTGGCCGGCGCCGGCGTATGGATCGCCGTACGAGCCGCCCTGCGCACGTACCGCCGGCAGCTGAACCTGTGGGACATGTCCGAGGGCACGCGGCGGACGGTGGACGTCCTGGGGGTGGCCGGCGGCGTCTGCCGGGGGTTGCTCTTCGCCACGGCGGGCGGCTTCGCCATCCAGGCGGCCGTCGCCTACGACCCCGACCGGGCCAAGGGGCTGGACGACACCCTGCGCACCTTCGCGGGAACGCCGGCCGGCCCCTGGCTCCTCACGGTGGTGGCCGTGGGGCTCGTCCTGTTCGGGCTGTTCTCCTTCGCGATGGCCAGATGGCGGAACGTGTGAGGTCGCCGCGACGGGGCCGGGAGCACCGGGCGCCGGGCGTCGGTCGCCGTCAAGAGGGCGGGCGCCGGAAAGCAGCAGGAAGGGCGGACCACCGAAAGGGGCGTAGCACATGCGGAGTGTCGGCGTGGAAGAGGAACTGCTCCTGGTGGACCCGGGGACCGGGAATCCGCGTGCCGTCGCCGGGACGGTTCTCGCCCGGGCGGAGGCGGCGGACGACGGCGGGGCGGGCCCGGGCCTGGAGAAGGAACTGCAGCGGGAACAGCTCGAGATCGCGACGCGGCCGACGACGGCGATGACGGATCTCGCGGCCGAGGTGCGCGAGCGCCGCGCCATGGCCGCGGAGCAGGCCCGGTCCGCCGGGGCCGAGGTGGCGGCGCTGGCCACGTCACCGCTTCCCGTCGACCCGTTCCTGAGCGACGGGCGGCGCTATCGGAAGGTGGCCGCGGAGTTCGGTCTCACCGCGCAGGAGCAGCTCACCTGTGGCTGCCATGTGCATGTGGGCGTGGCCTCGGACGAGGAAGGGGTGGCGGTCCTGGACCGGATCCGGCCGTGGCTGGCTACCCTGCTGGCGCTCAGCGCGAACTCCCCTTTCTGGCAGGGGCAGGACAGCGGTTACAACAGTTACCGGAGTCTGGTCTGGGGCCGATGGCCCTCGGCGGGCGCGGTGGAGGTGTTCGGTTCGGCGAAGGAGTACCACGCTCAGGTCCAGGCGATGCTGGAGACCGACACGCTCCTCGACACCGGCATGATCTATTTCGACGCCCGGCTTTCCCGCAACTACCCCACCGTCGAGATCAGGGTGGCCGACGTCTGCCTGGAGGCCGGGGACACGGTACTGATCGCGGCGCTGGCCAGGGGGCTGGTGGAGACGGCGGCCCGCGCCTGGCGCGCCGGGGAGCCGCCGGCGCCGGCCACGGTGGGCATGCTCCGGCTGGCCGCCTGGCGAGCGGCGAAGTCCGGTGTGTCGGACCGGCTCGTCCATCCGCTGCGGTGGAAGCCCGCCCCGGCCCCGGTGGTGGTGGGGGCCTTGGTGGCCCACGTCCATGACGCGCTGTCGGACGCCGGCGATCTCGCCCTGGTCCGTGCGTCCCTTGACCGGCTGCTGAGCCGGGGCGGCGGAGCCGGCAGGCAGCGCGAGACGCTCGCGCGCGGTGGCGGACTGCGGGCCGTCGTCGCGGACGCCGTCGAGCGCACCGTCTCCTGACGGGTTCCCCCGGCGGGCTTCAGGACTTTCAGGGGCGCCGGTTGTGGGTGCCGGGGGTGTATCCGAAGGAGCGGAGGAAGAGGCGGCTGAGGGTGTGCTCGCCGGCCCCGGCCCCGGCCGCGGCGCCGAGAGCGGCGAGGGGGCGGGGGTCCGCCGGGTCGTCGTGGAGGATCGAGCAGACGGCCGCCAGGCGGGAGTCAGCGGGGGCGGGCAGCCGCAGGGGCTGCTGGGGAGTACGACCCTCCGGACCGCGCTCGCCCTGCCCGCCCTCGGCTGGCTCCCCCTGCGTACCCTCCGCGAACCCGCCGCCGCACCACCGGCCCCAGACCCGCCTCCGCCCCCACCCCGGACCCTGGGCCGGCTGGCGCCACGGAGACTGCCTGAGCGCATTCAAACCGGTCGTTCACGCTTGTGTCTTAAAAGCCCTTTGTTATCCATGTGCCGGTCTGGGCAGTCTTGCTCCTGCACCAATCGGAAATCTTTTCGTCCGTCAAGAGGAGAGAGCTCATGAAGCTCACCGTCCGGACCGGGATCGCCGCAGTGGTCGCTGCGGGAGCCCTTGCCGTGGCCGTCGCCCCGGCTTCCGCCGCCGTCGCCGGCGACGTGGCCACGGGTACGCACGCGGTGGTTCCCAACCCCAAGTCGATCAAGCCGGCCGCGTACAACCAGGCGCGGAGCATCCTGGCCAAAGCCGGCAGCCAGACGGCGGCCAAGTCGCACCCCATTCACGGGAAGGACGACGTGCCGGTCGGCTACGGAACGAGCCTGCTGGCCGCGGCACGCGACGAGTTCCGGAACACCGACAAGAAGCTGCCGGCCAAGCAGAAGAAGTCCGGCATGTCCATACCGCACTACAACGCGATCCACAGCGCGGCCAAGGTGATGGGCATCGACCGGTGGTGACGCGATAGCCGCCGGCACACGCACGGTCCCGCCCCGGTGACACGGGAGCGGGGCCGGGTACGTCCCGCCGGGAGGTCCGTACGCCGCGCCGCGCAGGACTGCCGTGCGCCCGCACGGGACGCCTCAGGCGCGACGGCCGCGGCCCATGACCTGTGCCACCCAGCCGTACGGCAGCTCCTGCCCGTCGACCGTCAATTTCTCGACCGCACGCGTCTCGGGATCGATCTCCGCCTGCACGCCGTCCCCCTCGTAGCGCGGAAAGCCGGAGACGCCCATCTCGCCGGTGGCCTCGACGGTCGCGGAGCGCAGCGGGGCACCGTGCCGGGGGCGGTTGTCCTCGTCGGTGAGCTGGGGCCTGAGGACGACGGTGTAGCGGTCGGGATGGGCGTTCATGGTCCGCCAGGCTATCCGCGCCGTGGGGCGGCGGCCGGGGCGACCGGGCCGGGCCGTGTCCGAATGGGCGAAAGGCTCCGCCGGCCCCTGCGCCGGGCGGGTGACCGGCCGCGTGGCCCCGACGCCGTGATCACGGCGAGCAGGGCTCCGAAGGCGCCGCCCGGTCGCTCAGGCAGCCGTCCACTCGTGGGGCAGGCTTCCCGTCCACTCGACGACCTCGGGGTCGTCGAGCAGCTCCTCGGCGTCGGGCAGGCCGGCGCGGCGGAGGAATTCCACGACGTCGGCGTCGTTGTAGGCCAGACCGAGGCTGTGGTCGACCCCCTGCCGGCGGACGACCACATGGCGGCCGCCTCCGGCGTCGAGCTTGTGGACGGATACGGGCGCGGCCATGGCACCAGGGTGCGTTCCCGGGGCGCTGTGCGCACCTGGGCCCGCGGGGGAGCGCGGGCCGCGCGCCGGCGTCGTGGGTCAGGCCTTCCGGACCACGCTGGACTTCAGCTGCATGGCGCCGAACCCGTCGATCTTGCAGTCGATGTCGTGGCCGTCCACGCCCTGCACGAGGCGGATGTTGCGCACCTTGGTGCCCGCCTTGATGCCGCTCGGGCTGCCCTTGACCTTCAGGCTCTTGATCACCGTGACGCTGTCGCCGTCGGCGAGGACGTTGCCGACCGAATCCCTGATCACCCCGTCCTCAGCCGCATCACCGGCAGGCTCCGCGGACGCGGGCGACCACTCGTGCCCGCATTCCGGGCAGATCAGGAGCACGCCCATCTCATAGGCGTACGCACTGGAGCATTCGGGGCACGGCGGAAGGTTCTCGGTCATCCGGAGAGTGTATTTCAGGCCCGGGGCGGCACGCCCCACCCACCGCTTCCGGCCGCGATGAGGCCGCCGTGGGCCCGGCCCCGGCCGGCCCGCCCGCCCGCTTTCCCGGCCATTTTCACCGTAACCGAACCGGGGGCCGGAATACATCGGCCCGCAGGCGGATGTCCATGCGACCGCCGGATCCCTAATCTCTGGATCCGACGCGGCCCTGTGCGATGTGCGATGGGGAGGGGATATGGACGACCTGGAGAACAAAGTCGCCGTGATCACCGGCGCGGCGAGCGGAATCGGCCGTGGAATGGCCGAGGCGTTCGTCGACGTGGGAATGCGCGTGGTGCTGAGTGACATCGAGGAGGCGGCGCTTCTCTCCACCGCGGCCGATCTGCGCGACGGGGGCGCGGACGTGCACGCCGTGGTGGCCGACGTGTCGAAGGCGGAGGACGTCACCGCGCTCGCCGCGTCCACGCTCGGGAAATACGGCGCCGTGCACGTGGTGTGCAACAACGCGGGCGTCCACACCGGCAGCAGGCCGAGCTGGGAGAGCACGCTCGACGACTGGGCCTGGATCCTCGGGGTGAACCTGATGGGCGTCGTGCACGGAATCCGGGCCTTCCTGCCCGTCATGATCGAGCAGGACGAGGACGCGCACATCGTGAACACCGCGTCGCTGGCCGGCCTGGTGACGGGCGGCTCGCTTTATGGCGCGACGAAGTCGGCCGTCGTGGCCCTGTCGGAGACCGTGCACATCGAACTCGTCGGCGGAGGTCTCAAGCCACGGGTATCCGTGCTGTGTCCCGGCCTGGTCGACACGAACATCTTCCATTCCCAGCGCAACCGCCCCGACCGTTTCCCTGACGCGGGCCCGTTTCCGAGCGGCTGGGACACCGAAGCCGCCCGGAAGGCTTTTCAGCGCGGCACCAGCCCGCGCACCATCGGCGAGCACGTGGTGCGGGCGATGCGCGAGCAGCGCTTCTACGTCCTGACGCACCCGGAATGGGCGGAGCACATCAGGCACCGGACGGCGCGGATCCTCAGCGGCGACGAACCGACGATGCTGCCCCCGCCGGGCAGCTGACCGGATGATCGCCGGCCCGGCGGGAGGCGGCTTGCTCAGCCCGCCGTCGCCGTGGCGCAGGCGAGGTGTCCCCAGCCGTCGGGGTTCTTCGCGATCGTCTCGCCCTTGTCGTACGACCGTCCGCAGCGGCAGCGGCCGGGGAACTTCGCCTTGAGCGAGCCCCGGGTACGCCCGCTCTGCGGCCGTCGCTCCCCCGAGGCGTTCGACGGCTTACGGGCACGAGCGCCCGCACCGGCTCCGGTCGCGGACCCGGGCTCCGGTTCCGGCAGCGGGGAGCCGAGCGAGGTGCCCGCGGCGATCTGCGCACGGGCGGTGTGGCTGGCGGCGGCGTCGGCGGCGGCGTTGAGGGGGTCGCCGTCGACCTGGTGGGCCGGAACGTAGACGAAGTCGACCGTCCGGCCGGTCAGCAGTTCATCGATCCGCATCACCAGGGGCCGGTTGGCCACCGGGGTGCCCGAAGCGGTCTTCCACCCCTTCCGCTTCCAGCCCGGCAGCCATGTCGTCACGGCCTTCATCGCGTACTGGGAGTCCATCCGCACCTCCAGGGGCACGGCCGGGTCGGTGGCCTCCAGCAGCTCCTGGAGCGCGGTGAGTTCGGCGACGTTGTTCGTCGCGGTGCCCAGGGGGCCGGCCTCCCAGCGGTGGATCCCGCCCGTGGCGTCCCCGATGACCCAGGCCCAGGCGGCGGGCCCGGGGTTCCCCTTCGACGCGCCGTCACACGCGGCGATGATCTTCTCGTGCATCCCTCTATGGTGCCAGCCCGCCAAGGGCGGTCAGACCGTCTTCACACGCAGCACCGCGAGGAAGATCAGGATCACGGGCGGCAGGAGCCACCACAGCCCCAGCGTGCGGCGCGCGGAACGGGTGAGGGTGAGGAGCAGCGCGAGGCCGCTGACGTGCAGCGCGATGAAGCAGACCACCGAGATGCCGGCATAGGCGTTGTCGTCCCAGATGCCGTCGGGGTGGACCATGTACGCGGAGCCGACCAGGAACGCCGACAGCAGGTGCAGCAGGACCAGCGGCCCGCCGATCACCATGCGGAGACAGCCCAGCTCTCCCGGCTCGCCGCTGTCGTTCGGGCCGTAGGGCGGGGGCAGGTCCGCGGGCCTCTGGGGCTCGGTGGGCACGGGGGCATCGCCGGGTGTTCCTCACGCTCTCGGGGCCGTGATCGGCCCCGGTCGCGATCACCGTACAGAGGCCGATGGCCGCCGCGGTGCCCGGGTGCGGCGGCCGCCGTTCAGCGTTCGCCCCTCTCCTCCCGGCGGCGGGCCACCGCCTGGTGCAGGGCTTTGTCGACGGCGGTCAGGGCGCCGGCGACGTCGGTGTGGAGCACGTACTCGACCGTGGCCACGGTGTGCAGGCCCTGGACGAGGAAGGTGTAGTCCCGGCCCCTCTCCAGGAGCAGAACGATCGGTTTGCCGAAGGCGCTGGCCCAGCCGATCTCGATGTGGGTGCCGGGAGAGGCGGGGGAGCCCGGGAGGGCGACGAAGGCGTCGGCCTTGCGGATCTCCTCCTGGTCGATCCGGGTGCACACCTCCGGGCGCATCAGGTCCGCCCCCCACGCCTCGCGGCGGTGCGCGTTGTGGACGGAGAGGCCCTGCGCCTCGAAGTGCTTGATCAGGGTGTCGAAGGGGGAGCGGGCGCTCTCGGGCATCTCTCCGGTGGCCGGGTCCAGGAGCTGGAGGAAGGGGCCGGCGAGGAAGACCGAGCGAATGCCCGGGGGTGGGTCACGGCGTCGGCGGCGGGGCGGGGCGCGGATGTCATCGAAGCCTCCAAGGCGGGTGTCGTCAGTCCTTGCGGAAGCACTGGATGTAGGCGTCGCCGCTGGTCCCGTAGGTGTACTCGGTCGTGTCGTACGCCACGTAGGGGTGGCGCTCGACGCGGATGGTGCGGAAGTGCGGCAGGTACTGCCAGCGGAGCTCCGGCTTGGTGCTGAAGAACGGGATGAACACCCCGCCGGGGCGCAGGACGCGGACGACCTCCGGCATGGTCCGGTCCCACAGCTCCTTGTCGGTCCAGACGTCCATGTCGAGGGCCGGGTCGAAGAACATGCCGTCGACGCTCTCCGACGGCAGCTCGAAGACGCGCCGGAAGAAGTCGCCGCGCTCGATGGCGAGGTTGCCGGGCAGCCGCGGGTGCCGGGCGCGGAAGAGGTCCTCGACCTTGTCGAAGAGCTCGAGGACGGTGTGGCTGCGGGTGGCGGGGTTGTTCGCGATGCGCAGGGCGGACAGGCCGAGGCCCAGGCCCACCTCGTAGAAGTCGTGGCCGTACTCGCACAGCATGTCGGCGCTCGCCCACATGAGGTCGCGTTCCCACGCCTGCATGGCCTGCTCGCCGTCGATGCTCAAGGTCACCTCGCCGTCGCGTTCGACGAGTTCGATCGCGGGCGTGGCCTGGTTCTTCATGACAACCGTCCTTCGTCCGTCGGGGCCGGCCAGTGGTGGTTCCGTGGGGCGTGCGCGGGCCGTCTCACGCGCGGCGCGGTACGACGCCGAAGTGGCGCCGGGCGGTGGAGACGGCGAGGTCCTGCACGGCGAAGACCGTGAAGTAGTAGGCCTGGGGCGCGGTGGCCTCGGCGAACCGCACCCGGAAGAGCACGTCCCGGGGCTGCTCGTGCGAGGCCCGCACCTTGACCGTGGCGGGCTCGACCGTGGTGTCCTCGCGCAGGTACGTCGGTACGAACAGGCCGAGCCGTACGGGGCCGGGCCGGGACGCCGTGAGCGCGGCGCGCACCTCCAGCACGCCGCCCTGCCCGACCTCGTCGTCCGCGTACGCCAGCAGCGCGGGCGCGTCGGGCACCCGGAAGGTGACGTCGCCGCAGCGCATGCAGACCGCGCAGGCGGTGTCGAGGACGTGCGGGAGCAGGCCGCGCCGGGTGAACTCCTGGGCGGGGCGGCCGCAGTGGCAGGTCACCTCCCGTACGTGCGGGTCGAGGGAGCTGCGGTCGCCGAAGTGCGCCGGGTAGTTCATGATCTCGTTCTCGGGGTTCTCGGCGACCTGCTCGGCGATCACGTGGTCGAGCGACTGCAGGTCGGCGGTGAGCGAGGCCCGGATCTCCTGCGGCGACCGGTCGGCGGAGTGGGTGGGGCGGGCCACCCACTGGTCCACCTTGCGGGCGAGTCTGGCCAGCCGGGGGCGCAGGGCGTGGTGGTGCGGCAGCAGCTCGGAGGCCAGCAGGGCGGTGAGCCGGCGGCCCGTGGTGAGGACCAGGGGATCGGGCCGGTGGTCGGAGGGCGCCGGCGCGGGGGGCGCGTCGTCCGGATCGCCCGGCATGCCGAAGCGCATGAACGCCGGATAGGGGTGCGAGCCCGCCAGGCTGGCGTTGAGGGTGTCGACCGAGTCCGCGCCGGAGAGGGCGGCGCGCATCCACGCCACGTTCTCGGGCCGGTCCGAGTCGTGCACGGAGACGGCGGAGACGACGGTGCGTGCGGGGCCGTCGAGGGCGTTGAGCAGCAGCTGGTACTTGGGGTCGTAGAGCGCGAGGTCGGCGAGCGGGCCGCTGTTGCAGGCGCTGAGCACCAGCTCCACCGCCTCCACGCGGTGGAGGGGCACGAGCTTGTCCTCCGGCTTGTAGCACGGCAGCCCGTAGGCGCACCGGGGGCCCAGCAGGCCGGGGACGGCGGGAACGGCAGGGTTCAGGCCGCAGATGGTGAACTCGCCGAGGTTGACGCTGTCGTCCTTGCCATGGCCCTGGAAGACGACCCTGCGCCACCGGGTGCCGAGGATCTCCGCCTGGATGTCGGCCCGTTCGAAGTCACGGTCGTCGAAGACCTTGACGCCCGGCAGGTGCGGGGGCCGGTCGGTGTCGGTGAACAGGCCCAGCGCCTTGACGCCGGCGTCCGGGCGGGCGTACTGCTTGGCCACGTTCCAGGCCACGGACGCGCCGTCGCGGCCGCTGAGCAGGGTCAGCGCGTGCTCGGGCCCCCGGTAGGTGGCCAGGAGCAGGGCCCGTACGGGGGAGAGGTTCATGCGGTCGTAGCAGCCGACCACCACCAGCGTGCCCGGGTAGCGGTCGTGGAAGCCGGCGCCGTCGTCGAGCTCCTTCTCGTCGAGCCACTCGCGGGCGAGCGGACGGGCCAGCTCCGCCACCCCGACGGGCAGGTCGCCGGACCCGAGCACCACACCGAAGTCCAGGGGCGCGGGCGGGCGGACGGCACCGTACAGGCCGTTGGCCGCGGCCACGCCGTCGGCCAGATCGGCACGGCCGTCGACCGGTACGGGCACGGGCGCCCGGCCGGGCGCCGCCAGGAACTCCCCGACGGCCGCGGGGAACCGGTCGAGGGCGACCGTACGGAACGGGCCGCTGTCCGGCGAGGCGGACGGCTGCTCGGGCCGCCGGCCGTTGACGGCAGGGTTCATGGGACGTTACCTCGTGTTCTCGGCTGACCTGGACGAGCTGGAAGGACGCTGGAAGAAGGGGGATCGGGCGGGCGGCGGCCGGGCGGGGCCGGCCCCGCTCACGCGGCGCATCGCGCGGGCACGGTCGTACGGCTGCCGAGCAGCCCCCGGCAGGCGAACGCCAGGGCCGCCCCCGCCAGGGCCACGCCCGTCGCCGCCGCGAACACCCCGTGCGGTCCGACCGGTTCCATCAGCAGTCCGCCGGCCTGCTGGCCCACGGCGTCGCCCACGACGGTCGCCAGGGACGCCCAGGTGAACGCCTCCGTCAGCAGCCTGCCGTCCGCGACCGTGCTGACCAGCGTCATCTCGCTCGCCGACACCAGGGCGAGGGGAGCGCTGCCCACCGCGAGGGCCACCCCCAGCGTCAGCTCGGAGACGGCCAGCAGCGGCAGGGCCGTGCCGACGGCGTAGGCGAGCACCAGGCGCGGGAAGCGCCGGTGCACCGCCACCTCCGACTGCGAACGCCCCAGCCACAGCGCACCGACCGCACTGCCGACCCCCCAGCACGCGTACACCACGCCCGTGCTGCCCGGCGACCCGTGCGCGTCGACGAAGGCGGGAATCGCCAGCGTCATCAGACCGATGGGCACCGCGCACACGGCCATGACGCCCGTCAGCGCCAGCATTGCCGGCTCCCTGAGCGGCCCCAGCAGGCTGTGCGGCACCCCGTCCGGGCGGGGGCTCGCCGCCGCCGTGCCGGCGGGCAGCCGCGTGAGGGCCAGCCCCAGGGCGCCGACGCCGCCGATGGTGGCCACCGTCGTCAGCGCCAGGGACGCCGATCCCGTGATCATCAGCGCGGCCAGCATCAGCGGCGCCCCGATGACCAGCACTTCGGTGAGCAGCGCCTCCCACAGGTAGGCGATCTCCCGTTCGTCGTCCCGGAGCGGAAGCCGCGCCCACAGCGAGCGCATGCAGGCGTTGGCGGGCGGCAGGGCCACACCGGCGACGGCCGCCACGACGGGCTGCGCCCCGTCATCCGGACCGGTGGCCCACACCAGCACGGCGAGGGCCGACGGGTAGAGCAGGCCGGTGGCGACGAGCACCGGGCGCCGCCCCCTGCGGTCGACGTACCGGGCGATGAGGGGCCCGCCCACCGCCATGCCGACGGTGTAGAGGGCGGCCACCAGCCCGGCCCGCGCATAGCTGCCGCCCTGCTCGCGGACGACCAGCACCATCGCCAGCGACATCAGGTACACCGGCATCCGGGCGACCACGCTCCACCAGGCCGGGCCCGCGACATGGCGGCGCGTCAGCAGCTCGAGGAACCGGCGGGGCAAGCCGTTCGACACTGTCTCGGTCTCCGTTCGGTGGCCGCGCGGGGCGGGCGGGGTCGGGGCCGGCCGGGGGTCAGGGGTGCGGGGCGGGGGCCTCCCGCGCCCCGGCGGCGGGGGCCACGTCGATCGTGAAGACGCCCAGGACCTCGCGCATGCGCTGCTCCACCTCGCCGATCGACGTGCCGGTCACATGGACGTACCCGGACGCGTTGTGCGAGGCACGGCGTGCCGCCACCGCGTCGCCGACGCCCACCCTGAGAACGGCGTCGACGACCCCGGGGATGCGCAACAACTCCTCCCGGGGAGTGACGGCCCGCACGACGCCCGAGCCCGGCAGCGGCAGCAGCAGGTCGCCCGCGCAGCGCCGCTCGCCGTACCGCAGCGCGGGGCGCCGGCCCAGGTAGACGTCCAGCGTGGCGCCGAAGACGTCGAAACCGTAGGCGTGTCCGTGGTTGGCGGTGATCTCGCAGCCCGCCAGCCGCACGCCGATCTCGCCGGCGTAGGCCTCCCCGTCGACGGCGAAGAACTCCATGTGGAGGTAGCCGTGGTCGAGGTCCATGCCGGTGACGATCCGCTGCAGCAGGGCCCTCAGGTCCAGGGGCGGCCCCTCGCCGGTGGCGACGCTGATGTTGGCGTTCATCGCGCCGTCGACGATGTCCAGCGGGCGGCACGGCATCGCGCTCGGCCAGGCGTCCAGCACCCGCCCGTCGTGGACGAGGCCGCACACCTCCCACTCGGTGCCGCCGAGGTACTCCTCCACCATCCACTCCCGCGCGCCGAAGTCGATCCCGGCGAGCGAGGACGGCCCGGCCAGCCGGAAGGTGTCCACGCAGGCGAAGGAGTCGGTGGGCTTGAGCACCAGCGGCCAGCCGCACTCCGCCGCGAACCGCTCGGCGTCGGCCGCGCACGCCACGCGCGCGTACCGGGCCGTACGCAGCCCCAGTTCCCGGAAGCGGTCCTTCATGGCGGCCTTGTCCCGCACCCACGTCACCTGCCGTTCCGACAGGTGCGGCAGGCCCGCCAGCCGCGCGAACCGCTGGGCCACCGCCTGCCGGGGCTCCGAGGGGTTGCAGAAGCGGCCGGGCGGTACGGGCAGGCCGGCGGCCCACTCCCCGTAGCGCCGGACCTCCTCCTCCAGCGGCACCCCCTCGAGCACCCAGAACGCCGGCAGGTGCGCGGTCTCGCGCAGATAGTCCTCCGACAGGTCGCGGCGGACCTCGGCGAAGCGCAGCAGCACCAGCCGCCCGGCCAGGTGCCGGGCCGCGTACCGGGTGAAGGAGGTGGCGCGGTCGTCCGCCATCAGCAGCACCGGGCCGTCCTCCGGGCCGGCTCCCGTCGCGGGGCCGCCGTTCACACCGCCTCCAGCGCCTGGCGCAGGGCCTTGACCGCGAGGACCTGGTCCTGCTCGGAGAGCTCCGGCGACAGCGGCACGCACAGGGTGCGGTCCAGCAGGTCGCGGGTGCGGGCGAAGCGGTCGCGGCTGAGCAGCAGCGGGTGGTCCGGGGCCAGGCTCCAGGGGAAGCCGTCGGCGTAGAGGGACCGCCGGCCGGTGAACACCGGGTGCTCCGGCAGCAGGTACTTGTTCAGCGTCCAGCTGGCGATGCCGCGCCCGGTGAGCGAGGCCACGGCCGCGTCGCGCAGTTCCCGGCTCTCCCACCGGAACCGCAGGCTGATCTTCACGTCGCCCGTGGCCCGGGGCAGGACCCGCAGGTCCGTGCGGTCCGGCAGCGCGTCCATGGCGATCGCGTGGTGGCGCTCGAGCCCGGCGAGCACCTCGTCGAGGTGGCGGAACTGCTGGAACTGGATGGCGGCCACCCCCTCGCTGGTGACGAAGTTCTCGCCGTAGTGGGCGTCGGGGTCCCACGTCGGGTAGCGGCCGGGCACCCGGGCCGAGCCGTGGTCGTGGTAGCGGCGCATGGTCGCCCACGCGGCGGGGTCGCACGTCGCGATCAGGCCGCCCTCGCCGGAGGTGAGCACCTTGTTGTGATGGAAGCTGAACGTGCCGGCGTAGCCGGCGGTCCCGGTGTGCCGGCCGTCGGGGAAGACCGCGCCGAGCGCCTGGGCGCAGTCCTCGACGACGTAGGGCACACCCTCCGGCAGCGGCGCGACCGTTCCCTCCATATGGGCGACGATCACCCGCTCGGTGCCCGGCGGCAGCAGGGCGGTGTCCAGGGACAGGGAGTCGTCGACGTCGACGAGCACGGGGATCAGCCCGCTGGAGAGCACCGCGCCCGCGACGGCCACGAACGTGACCGCCGGGATGTGGACGAGGTCGCCGGTGCGGGGGCGGGTGGAGATCAGGGCCAGCCGCAGGGCCTCGGTGCAGTTGTGCACCGCCAGGACGTGCGGTGCGCCCAGGCGTTCGGCGACGCGGCGCTCCAGGCGGGAGGCGACGCTCTCGCCCTCCGTCTGGTAGCGGAACAGCACGCCCTGCTCGATCGCCTCGCGCAGCTCCCGCATGTCCGACCAGTCGAGGTAGTTGGCCCCGTAGGGCAGGAAACGCTGTCCGAGTCGCTTGCCGAGGCTCATCGCGCATCACGCTCCGTGATCGGGTACGCGGCGGTGTCGACGGCCATCTCCTCGCCCCGGTGATTGCGCAGGCTCAGCCCGTCGGGGGTGCGGGTGAAGTACGGCCGGGCGAGGGGGACCTTGCCGATCCTGGTGGTCAGGACGTACTGCGGCACTCCGAAGCCGGTGATGTGGCCCTGCAGGCCCTCCATGATCTCCCAGCCCTTCTCCACGGAGGTCATGAAGTGGGCGACACCGGTGACGTTGTCGCAGTGGTAGAGGTAGTAAGGACGCACGCGGATGCGCAGCAGCTCGGTCATCAGCGTGCGCATCGTGGCGACGTCGTCGTTGATCCCGCGCAGCAGTACGGTCTGGTTGCCCACCGGAACGCCGTGGCGCAGCAGCCGGTCGACGGCGGCGGCGGACTCCTCGGTGATCTCCTTGGGGTGGTTGAAGTGCGTGTTGAGCCACACCGGATGGTGGCGGGCGAGCATCTCGCACAGGCCGTCGGTGATGCGCTGCGGCAGCAGCACGGGGAACCGGCTGCCGATGCGGATGATCTCCACGCTGGGGATCGCCCGCAGCCCCGAGACGATCTCCTCGAGCTTGCCGTCCTGGTACGACAGCGGGTCGCCGCCCGTCAGCAGGACGTCGCGGATCTCGGGATGCTCGGCGATGTAGCGCAGGTCCTCGTCGAACGAGCCGCCCTCGTCGTCGCGGAAGTAGGTGCCGCTGACGTCGGTGGTGTGGAACTTGCGGGTGCAGTGCCGGCAGTAGACCGGGCACGCCTCGGTGACCAGCAGGATCACCCGGTCCCGGTACTTGTGCACCACCCGGTTGGTCTTTCGGTAGTAGGTGTCGCCGACCGGGTCGACGTCGCTGCCGGGAAACCGCTCGAATTCGCCCGGCGCGGGCACGGCCTGCAGGCGGATGGGGCAGGCGGGGTCGTCGGGGTCCATCAGGGACGCGTAGTACGGGGTGATGCTCCAGCGGTACCTGCCGGCGGAGTCGGCGATGGCCTTCTCCTCGTCGGGCGTCAGGCGCAGCCACCGGCGCGCCTTCTCGGTGGTGTTGACGCGCTTGCGCATGTGCCAGCGCCAGTCGTCCCACTCCGCGGCGGGGATGCGGGGCCGGAAGCCGGGGTCTGCTGTCGCGTCGTGTTCGCCGTGCGTGCCGGGCATGGCGGCTCCAGTGTCGACGGGCGGTCGGTGACTCATGTCGAGACTCGTGTCGATGGCTCATGACGTGCGAGGCCCCGCGTCGCCGCGGAACGGCTGGTCACGGAGGTGCGAACGTGAGCTGGCGCAGCCCGCGGGCGACCCGCTGGGCCCCCCGCAGGTCGTCCGGCGCCGGATCGAGCGCGCTCCACGGCGCCGCGCCCCCGGAGGGCGTCCACGGGGACGGGTCGCCCGGGTCGCCGGCCACGGGAACGGGGAGCGCGCGGGCCACCCGCCCGGCCAGGTCCCGCTGCGCGGGCCCCAGCGGGGGCAGCAGGGTCAGGGGCGCGCACCGGGCGTGGGCGAGCACCAGCGCCCCCAGCGTCGGCGAGGCCACGAAGGCCCCGGCGGCGGCGTGCAGCGCGTCCACGTCCACGTCGGCGGCACGGCTCAGCCGCACCCGCCCGGCCTCGCCGGCTTCCTCGAGCGCGGAACGCAGCAGGCCGAGCCGGGTGTCGCCGACCACCTCGCACCGCCCGCCGATGTCCGTCGCCGCCCGGACCAGCGCCCGCAGCGGCCCCTTCGCGAACGCCTCGGCCTCGGCGTCCGGTACGCCCCAGAGGGACAGCAGGAGCAGCGCCCCCGCACGCACCCGGTCCCTGGCGGTACGGGCCGGGGCCAGACTCCCCGTGGGCCGGGCGCCGCCCCCGGGCGGCCAGGGGCCGGGCAGCCACCCGGGCCGGTGCAGCCGTGACAGCGCCCCGTCCGGGGAGCACGCGGCGGTCGTCCCCGGGTGTCCCGAGCGCAGGTGGACCACCGGTACGCCGCGCTCCAGCAGGCGGCGGGCGGCCGTCTCGTCGTCGCAGACCAGCGCCGCGTCCGGCGGCGCCCCGCCGGCGTCCGCCGTCGTGGCGACCCCGCCGAGGTGCGCGGCGACGCGCCGGCAGGCCAGCACCGAGTCGAGTTCCTCGTCCCGCGAGACCAGCAGCACGCGGCGGCGCGGTCCGGCGGCCGGTGCGGGGTTCAGAGGTGAACTGCCGTACCGCGGGAGCGGGGTCGTGCCGCCGGGGTTCAGTACGTCCATGGCGGCACCGACCCGAGCCGGGCGACGTCGTCGCTGTAGCCGGCGGCCGTGGTGGAGCAGCCCCCGCACAGGGCGGGGCCGTTCTCGCGGAAGTAGTCGGCGTGCGCCCGGAAGACGGGGGTGTCCAGCAGGACCGTGCCGTTCTCGCGCAGGGGGGCGCCGCCGGCCGGGGTGTCGCCGTCCTCGCGGTGCGGCAGGCAGCTGCAGGCGTACATCCGCCCGAACCGTCCGTCGACGTAGATGACGTCGTCCACCACGTGGCACAGCGGCCGGGAGGCGCGCGGGGTCAGGGAGCGGGTGAAGTACCGCTGCTGTTCCTCGGCGGTGTCCCCGTAGAACCGCTTGCCCAGCGGAACCAGCAGGGAGCGCGGGTCGGCCTCGTAGACCGGGTCGCACACCTCGCGCACGTGGCCGGGGTCGGGGTAGGTGATGGCGCGTTCCAGCTTCAGCGCGGACAGCTCCCACTGGCGTACGCCCGCCTCGGTGAGGACCTGCTGCAGCAGGGGCACCTCGGTGTAGTTGTGCGGCCCGACCACCGTGTTGACCCGCGTCAGCACGCCGAGTCCGGCGGCGGCGCGCAGGCCGCGCAGACCGTTGTCGAACATGCCGGGGGAGCGGCGGTAGACGTCGTGGGTCGCGCCCGAGCCGCCGTCCAGGCTGACGATCACCTGGGCCAGGCCCGCCGCCGCGAGCCGTCCGGCCATCCTGGGCAGCATCATCCCGTTGGTGATGAGCGACATCCGCATGCCCGCCGCCGTGCCCGCGGCCACCAGGTCCACGACGTCCTGGTGCATCAGGGGCTCGCCGCCGGTGAAGCGTACGTACCCCACCCCGGCGGCCAGGGCCTTGGGCAGCAGGTCGTCGAAGTCGGCGGGGGAGAAGCGGTAGGCGTCGCGGGAGAGGGCGAACTCGCACATGAAGCAGTCGGCGTTGCAGGCTTCCAGGATCCTGATGAAGAGGTAGCGCTGACGCTCACGCATCGGGACGAGGCCTTTCGGGCGGCGAGGACGTGGGTGGCGACGGCCGGGTTCGAGAACTCGGCGACGAGGGCCGGGTTCAGGAGCTCGGCGGCGACTGCCCCGCCGCCGCCAGCACGGCGTCGGCCACCTGCGCGGCGCCCCCGGTGCCGACGGCCGTGGCGAGCGCCCCCCAGTCGGCGGGTTCGGCGGTGTGCCGCAGGGCGGCCAGGATGCGGTCGCTGAGGGCCGCCACCACGCGCTCGGCGTCCGCTCGCGCGGCCGCCCGGCCGATCGCTTCGTAGATCAGTTCCAGTGCGTGGTCCTCGCCCTTCGCGCGCATGGCCAGGACGTCGTCCTCGCGCAGGACGTCCGCGGGCCAGGTGACCTGGACGTCGGCGCCGACCGCTTGGCGTTGGAACCGGGCGTTGAAGATCTGGCTGAGGTTCTGCGGGGGCAGGCAGAGGGTGGGCACGCCCAGGCTGCCGGCCTCCAGCAGCGTGGTGAGCCCCGGGGAGGTGAGGAGCGCGTCGCAGCCGGCCAGTTCGGCGAGGAACGCGGCGTGGGGGAGCGCCCCGGCGGTCACCCGCAGGGGCAAGGGGGACCGGCCGACGAAGTCGGCGAGGAGTCCGGCCGAGAGGTTGCCCGTCAGCCGGACGTCGCGCACGCCGTGGGCGGCGAGCGCCTCGAGGACGGCGGGGACGACCAGGCGCGGGTAGCTCGTCCAGTCGGCGAGCCGTGGCGCGCGCAGACCGCCCAGGCTGACGACGACCTTGCGGCAGGGCCGCCCGGTGCTCCCGCCCGCGCGGGGCACGGGAGGCGTGCCGACGATCGCCTCGACCCAGCGCAGCCGGGGGATGGACGCCAGGATCCCCTGGCACTCGGGCGGGAGCTCGGGGGAGCGCTGGGCGCAGTAGACGGTCGCGTCGAGCGGCAGAGAGGGGCGGTCGCCCTCGGTCCACAGGAACGGCAGGCTGTCCACGAACACGGTCGGCACGCCGGCCGCCTCCAGCGCCGCCGCGACCGGCCCGTCCAGCACCACCAGGGCCACCTCGACCCCTTGGGAGCGTACGACCTCCTCGAGCGCGGCCCGTGCGGCCGGCCCGGACTCCGGCAGGTCGTACCAGCGTTCGACGGGGTGTTCGGTCAGCAGGGGGCGGCCGAGGCCGGAGCCGAGTCCGACGAACCGCAGCGGCACCGGTGACCTCTCGCACAGCGCGGACAGCACCGCGCTCAGCTTTCCCGAGCTGCCCCAGCCGAACTCGGCCCCCGACAGGGCGATGGTGAGGGCCTCCCGGCCCGGTGCGGGACCGGGGGTGGGGGCGCTGGGGGAGGTGCGGCGGACGGACTTCGGGATCTCGACGCATCAGTGATCTTCCGGCTTCCTCGGGGGATAGGTGCCGGGGCCAACTTTCGCGCAGGGTCGTTGGAGGCACAAGGACGGGCATCGTTGGATTTCGGTCACGCGATGATGAATCAGGTGACAATAGATAAGTAGGTTAAATCCTCTTTTTATTGTCCCTGTGCCCCACGAGGTGCTCCGGCATGCCCACTGTGGCCCCTGAGGTGAACCCGGCAGTGCCCGGCTCGCCGACGAGGGGCGTACGCCCCGACGCGCACGGCCGGGCGGAAGACAACGGCGTGGCCTTAATGAGCCGGAGACCGAGCGCACCCGCGGCTACGCTTCCCGCATGGGCTACCTCGAGGCCGGCGCCCTCGCCCACACCCTGGCCGACGGGCGCGAACTCTTCCGCGATGTGTCGTTCCGGCTGCCCGGCGGCGAGACCGTCGCCCTGATCGGCGACAACGGCGCCGGCAAGACCACCCTCCTGCGGATACTGTCCGGGGCGCTGCCCGCCGGGCAGGGGACGGTACGCAGCCAGGGGGCCGTCGCCGTGATGCCGCAGTTCATCGGCAGCCTCCGCGACGGCCGCACCGTACGCGACCTGCTGCTGTCCGTCGCACCCCCGCGTCAGCGGGCCGCCGCGGCCGCCGTCGACGCCGCCGAACTCGCGCTCATGGACCACGACGACGAGCCCGCCCAGCTGCGCTACGCCGAAGCCCTCACCGCCTGGGGCGAGGCCGGCGGCTACGAGGCCGAGGTCCTCTGGGACACCGTCACCGTCGCGGCCCTCGGCCTGCCCTTCTCCACCGCCCAGTTCCGCGACGTCTCCACCCTCTCCGGAGGAGAGCAGAAACGCCTCGTCCTGGAGGCCCTCCTGCGCGGCACGGCGGACCTGCTCCTGCTCGACGAGCCGGACAACTACCTCGACGTCCCCGGCAAGCGCTGGCTCGAGGAACAGCTCCGGCGCACCCGCAAGGGCGTCCTGCTCGTCACCCACGACCGCGAGGTCCTCAGCCGGACGGCCACCCAGGTGGTCACCCTGGAGGGCGGCTCGGCCTGGACGCACGGAGGCGGCTTCGCCACCTGGCACGCCGCCCGCGAGGCCCGCTGGGAACGGATCGCGGAACTGCGCCGCCGGTGGAGCGAGAAACACGAGCAGCTCGAGGACCTCGTCCGCACCCTGCGCCGGCAGGCGTCCATCAGCGACGAGATGGCCTCCCGCTACCACGCCGCCCAGACCCGGCTGGCGAGGTTCGAGGCCGAAGGCCCCCGCCGGCCCCGCCCCGCACGCAGCGCGTCGCCCCCGCCCTGCGCGGCGGCCGCACCGCGCTCAGGGCCGTCACCTGCCGGGACCTCGAACTCACCGGCCTCATGCGCCCCTTCGACCTGGAGGTCTTCTTCGGCGACCGCGTCTGCGTCCTGGGCTCGAACGGCTCGGGCAAGAGCCACTTCCTGCGCCTGCTGGACGAGAGCGGCGCCGACGCCCCGCCCACCGTCGGCCACTCCGGCACCTGCCGCCTGGGCGCACGCGTACGGCCGGGCCTGTTCGCCCAGACCCACCGGCACCCCGAATGGGCGGGCCGCACCCCCGCCGACATCCTCGGCCGCGGCGACGGCGACCGGCAGGGCGTCGACCTGATCTTTGGACATACTGTGACCTGCGACGATACAGATACCGGGACATTTCGATGCGGTTTGATGTCGCTCGATGTTGCTGAACGCGCCCTAGATCCGGAACGGGGTACCCACGGGAACACGCACAGGGCGACTCGCCCTTCCGCCGCCAGAGGTGACTGGAAAAAACCCGTACCGCAGGGCGGCAGAGGTGAGCCCCTGGTCACGAGGGCCAGGGGCTCAGACCCCCGCACATCCGCCTGGGGAGCAGGACAGTGCAGGGGTCGGCTTCAAGGGGGGAGCGGGCGAGGGCACATCAGGTCGTCGTGAGGTATGCCTTGCGCCCGCTGCAGCGGGTGGTAGGAGAGTGCTGCGGCTGTTGCCATGGCCAATTACTTGAAACTGGCCCTATCTGCAGCATGCCCCTACTCGCGCTCCTAACGGAACCGCTGCTGCGGCTCGTCGGCCTCGCGCTGCTCGTCGAGCGAGAGGAGCCGGCGCTGCTCCTTGCACAGCCAGCAGACGACGATGTCGCTGGGCTGGCCCTCATGGTGGACCCTGGCGACCGTGATCGGCCGGATCGTCGACCGCCCGCACGCGCAGCACTTGCGCTCTGCTGGCATGCGGCTCACGGCTCCTCCTGGTGCCCGGGCCGGCCCAGCTCGGCTGGCTTCAGCAGCGCGCGTAGCGCGGTGGGATCGCACAGCATGTCCTCGCTGTTGGGCGGCGCCATCAGCCAGTAGGTGCCCGGTCCGTCCCAGTAGTGCGGGGGCGGTATACCGAGGCAGGTGTCCCGGCCGAGAACCTCGAGCCCATTGGTGGAGTGCGCTACAGCGCCCGGCGGCACGAGCGCGTAATGCCAGCGGTGCGTGTTGTCCACGATTACCGCGCTTCTGATTCCGCGGTAGCGCAGTGCCCACTCGAGGGACTCGCGGCCGGCGGATTCGGTGACTCCCTGAATGGTGGAGGCCGGTAGCCGGATGACATCGAAGCATCGACCGACCTGGAGCAGGGCAGGTCTGCCCTGCTTCCACTCCTCCCAGGCTGGCCCAGGGTTGTCGTCACGTGAGACGAGCCATGCCCCAGCCTTGTGACACCTGCTGAGCATGGTCAGCCACTGCCTTGCTCGTTGCTGGGCATGCGACGGGGGAAGCTCCGCCGGGGTCACCACTGGGCTTCCGGGTGGAACTTGAGCAGGGAGCTGCAGGCCTTGGCCAGGGCCAGGGCGTGGCCGACGGCTGCCTTTTGCCCGGTGCCGGGGAGACGGGTGATCACTTTCATTGCGCGGCCGAGGGTGTCCAGCCGAGCCGTGTGCTCATGGGCGAACGACGACTCGAGCTGACCCTGCACCATGCACGTGAGCCGTCGCGAGTGCTCACGCAGACGGGCGGCAGCCGAGGCCAGCCCTTTGTCTACCGGACCGTGAAGGTCAGCGAATCCCTTGAGGACAGCATCGATGTCCGATGCAACCTGCGAGAAGTCTGGAAGACATTCGGGCCCTCTGTCGCACTCTCGGCTGTTCTTGTCGTTGTGCCATGGTGTGTCCACGGAGGCCCCCGGGCTTTGACTGCTGGTTGGGCCGCTGACCATAGGCGCGCCGGGGGAAGGGAAGGGGCAGGAATCCTGCCCCTCGCTCAAGCGTTCGCCGCTAGGCTGCCAGCGTCCCCAGCTTGACGGCCAGCTCGCTGGCCCGTCGTCGCCGCCCCGGGCTCTTCGACTCCGTCTCCTCCAGCACGATCCGCCGCGCGTACCCGTTGTACGCGATCGTTTCCGGCGCACATTCGTGGGCCTTCGCCAGGGCTGCTAGCGCCGCGTCTGGCTGTCCGTCCAGCTGGAGGGCGCGGGCTTCCTCGATGCGGTGCCTGGACCTGCGCGGCAGCGAGGGGATGGTGTCGGCGTCCGCCCGTGCCGCCTGCCGCACCGACTCGCCCCCGGAATGCAGCTCGACGGCGACAGTGACAGCGTGAGCCGACATCACCGCATGGGAGAAGGACGTGATGGGGTGGTAGTAGCTCTTGGGCAGCCCTTGGGCCGTCGCATGTGCCTTCTTCCACCAGCTCCACGCGGTACCAGATGTGCCCCTTCGGGCCGCGGTGTACCCCGCCTCAAACTGCAGCGCGCCGGCAACTGCCCGGACATCGTCGCTCGCGTCCGGGAGGAACTGCTCCAGGAACTCGAGAGTGGTCCGGTTGACCGAGTCCGCGGCATCGAAGTGCGCGGCATCGCGGTGCGCCTGGACGGTGAGCCACGCGGCCACGCCGATGGCGTGGAGGTCCTCGGACTCCTGGGCTGCGACCATGCCCCGCTCAGCCACCCGCCATAGCAGCGCAGAGTCTGGCTGGTAGGCCACGAAGAACTGTCCGAGCGAGTAGACCTCGGACAGGATCGCTTGCGCTGCGCGTCGATCGGCCGCTGCCTCGGCCTGCCTCACGGCCAGCTGCGCGTCACGGATCAGGTCGGGGAGCAGTCCACCGATGACCTCGCGGTGATTGCGCGCTTCATGGCGAGCAGCCCATGCGCGGTCGAGGCGCAGCCGCAGATGCGCCGTGGACGGTGCTTGTCGATCTGAGGCCAGTGGGTAGGCGTTGACGGCTGCCTGGACGGCTGGCAGAAGGGGATGGCCAGGCCCGATGAATAGATCAACGGGCAGGGTCTGGTCACCGGTTAGGTCGGCGAGGTCGCGCACACGAAGCACTTCGGCAATGCGGAGAATCATGGGCAAGGATGGCGTGTGGATGGCGCCGTTCTCGACCTGCTTCACCCACGAGGGTGAACGCCCGAGCAGGCCGCCGAGGACTGGTCGGCTCATCCCGCGTCGTGTGCGGAGAACTTGCATGCGCTGACCGAAGACAAGCGGGTTTGTGTACGGGTCCGGGGTAGCATCAACTGGCATGGCCTTGCCCCTCTCTGTGCAGCTCGACACTGTCAGGGTATGGGGCAAGGCCGATTTCGTGTGAGTGAGTCCACATCGCAAGCGATGTGCAGGACGGCAGAGGAACGCCCCGCCCCCTGCGTCGTGGGGCGGGGCGGTGAGCAGCAGCCAGCAGCTCCAATAGATGACTCCAGGCTACCGGCCACCACTGACACCAGCGCCGGCGAACGCGCCCTCGAGAACCTGGGCAATGGACTCGTCATGACGTTCCCTTAAGCGCCAGGATTCGGAGCCCCGGAAGGCCCATCCACGACCCCTCGCTCGCGACGCCGACGGGTCACGTACCGATGCAGGTCCCCGAGGATCACATCGGTTATCAGCGGTGCTTGCGCCAGAGGGCAGCCTCTGAGAGGGATGGAGCTGTACCCACATTCGGGTGATGATCCATGGCTTCCGCCCCGACTCGGCAGCTACGGCGGCTATCAAGAATCTGGCGGAGCCGATCACCAGGCTCTGCGACATCCCCGATCCGGAAAGGGTCATGTATGACCGTCCAACGCTCGTTAGTGTCGTCCTTAGGGGCAGTCACCCTCGCGGTGATGGCGCTGCTTGGTCCCGCCACCGCGGCCGAGGCAGCTGGCTGTGCTGGGAACACGTGCACCGGCAAGAACCCGCACTCGCAGGGTTGCGACCAGGGCGCCGACGTCCTCGATCGTGCGATCCCCTCAGGAGGAGGGCCTCGGGTCGAGCTGCGCCGCTCGAAGCGGTGCAGCGCTGCATGGGCCCGCTTCGATGGCCCTGCCAACGAGAACTGGCGCGCGAAGCTGGATATTCAGGGGCGCAAACCGGTCATCATTCACGCTTCGCAGAGCTACGCGGCCTACACCACCATGGTCGGCACCAGCAGCCGCTACCGGGCCTGTATCGAGGAGTACGGTGGCGGCTGGACCTGCACGAAGTGGCATTAACGCCCCACACACTGGCGGTGTATCCCGCGCTACATGGTTCGTCGGAGCCTGAAGTGTGGTTCTCAGCCAGAACGTGACGACGCCCCGCTGTCCCTGAGGACAGCGGGGCGTTCTCATGCGGTGGTGTCGTAGCCGTCGAGCGGCGGTGGTGGCGGTTCGGGACTGGGCTCGGGCTGTGGTTCGGCGAGGCCGAGGTCCTCGAGCGTGCCCATGTCGACAGCCGGTGTCATCCGCGGCTGCACGGGTACCGGGGCGGGTTGCTCGGGCATGCTCCTCCGTTCCTGCACAGCGCACGGAGCGGGGGCGTAGGGGCCGCGAGGTTAGCGACCTCGGCGGCGTTGGGGTTCCAGAGTGGGGTTCTGCTGTTGTGGGGGCGGGGCTGGTGAGGGTTCCGGTGCCGGAGTACATGTGTAGTGGGTTGAACTGGCCGGCTCGGGAGTGCACGTGTGCGTCTTGCCGGTGCCGTCGGTGAAGGTCCAGCCCGCTGGTGGCGGTCCTACTGGGCCGCGCTCGCCGGGGTCTCCTTTCGGGCCCTGTGGGCCGGGGACGGTGGAGTCCGCTCCGGGTTTGCCGGGCGGGCCGCTTGGCCCTGGCACGGTGGAGTCCGCGCCTGGTTTTCCCGGGGCCCCGGAGGGCCCGGGCGGGCCGGATGCCGTGGATGCCGGGCCGGGCGGCCCTGGCGGCCCTGGCGGCCCTGATGGGCCGGGAGGGCCGGACTTCGATGGGCCGGTCTCTCCCCGGCTCCCGGGAGGGCCGGCTATCGGCTTCTCGCCAAGACCTTGGACCTGGCGCGCCAGCGCATCCCGTGCCTCGTTGGCGGTGGTGAGATCGTCGGTGAGGCTTTGGATGCTGAAGATGATCCAGGCCAGGGCCGCGCTCACCACAAGCGCGCCTGTGATGGCGAGGAGGTCGCCTCTGCGCCATCGCCGTTCTTCTACCCGCAGTTTGGACGGCGTCATCCTGGCCCCCGGGTGAGCATGATGATGACGGGCAGGAGCACACCGATCAGCGGCACGATGACGGCACCGATCAGCCAGCGGCGTGTGGCGACGAGCTTCTCGGCGTCCTTCTCCCGCAGCGTCTCAAGTGTCGCCACCCGGGCGGACAAGGCTTCATGCCGTAGGTCGTAGACCTCCTGGCTGACCTTGCTGTCGATGCGCCGCCCAAGTTGCTGGATGTCATCGCGCACATCCGTAAGCCGGTCCTCAAAGCGGCGTGCAAGCTCACCGAGGGTCGGCTCCTCGGACACGCGCACCTCCGGTCAGAGGCTCGATACCGGGCGAGACGGCCGGCTGGCTGCGGCCGGGACCGGGGCCGTGACCTGGGTGCGGTCGAACATGCCGACGATGGCGGTGGCGAAGGCGAGAACCACTGCCTGCTGCTCGGCGGACCAGTGGAGGCCGAAGCCGACCGCGAGGGCGAGAACGGCCTGCACCGCGCCCAGGACGGCCGCGCCGATCCCGTCGTGCGCGACGACAGCGAGAATCAGACCGACCAGTGCGGCCGCGGCGGCGTTGATCCACGTCTGCTGTTCGTCGGTCACCTCGATCGCGAACGCGGAGACGACCTTGACGGTGATGGCGATGAGAGCCAGCCACAGGGCGGGCTCACGCTTGAAGATGAGCACAGGAGTCTCCTTGGATCAGACGTTGGGGACGCGGAGTTTGGCCCAGCTGGTGGGGCCGGGGATGCCGTCGGCGTCGTCGCCGGAGTAGCCGAGCTTGCGCTGCCACGCGGCGTAGGACTGCCGGTCGGCCTCCGACCAGTCCGGGCCGGGGCCGACGCGGTAGCGGCTGCAGCCCTCGGCGACGAGGCGCTTGCCCATCTCGGTGATGATCCGGCTGTGTTGGCCGAGGTGGAAGAAGCCGGCGCCGGGGAACGGCTCGTAGGTAGGGGGCGGGGTGCCACCGGGCCGAGGGGCGCCCTTCTGCACCCATGCGTACAGCGGGCCGCCGGGGCATTCGGTGGGGTACCCGTCGCGGTGGCCGCGGATCTCGCTGCCGGCGCCGTGCTGGCGGAGAAGCTCGATGCCGTCGCGGATGGCGTGGAGCATGGCGTCGGTGGGCTCGGTGAGGCCGGAGGATCCGACGAGGCCGCAGATCGCGTAGTGGGCCCTGTTCAGGGCCTGGTTGCCGTTGGCGCCGGTGCGCTTGCCGAGGCCCCGGCCTTCGAGCAAGTAGCCGTGCGGGCAGGCGCCGAAGTTGTAGGCGATATCGCTGTAGTTCTCGGCGGTGTTGGCCAGGTGGGAAGTGCGGATGTCCTTCCACTCCTGGACGCACGCGTCGTGGTCTTCGAGCAGGGTGCGGCTGACGGGAGAGCCTTCGTAGTGGACCTTGACGCCGAGCGTGGTGGCCTGGTCCGGGGCGGCTGAGGTGGGCCAGCCGAGTTGGCTGCGGGTGATGAGCCTCATGCGTGCCTGCCTTTGGTTGGCGGTCCGGCCCTTACCAGGACCCCACCTTTGAATCGTAGACTCTCGCGCCCGGATAGCCTACGAATCCAAGGTGACGCGCTACGCTGATCTCGGGTCACGGTCCGACCCGGCGGCGGGGCCCTACGGCCGTGCGGGTCCGCGCCCCGCCGCCCCAACCCGCACACAAACGAACACACCCGCACAGAGGTACCCGCATGAATCCCCAAGCTCTGTCGTGCCCCGTCTGCAACGGGGAGTTCACCCCTCGCCGCGGCGGCCAGCAGCAGGTTTACTGCGGGCCACCGTGCCGTTCGCGCGCCAACTACCTCCGCAACGGCACACCAGCGGCTCGCGGAAGCCGCTCGGCCTACTTCGGCCAGCGATGGCGAAAGGACCCCGACTTCCGACAGAAGCGGCTCGAAGCGTCACGTTGGCAGCACATCAAGCGCAAGTACGGCCTCGACCCCGAGAGCTACCGCTTCCTCCTGGCCTCGCAGGGCAACTGCTGCGCGATATGCGGCACGAACAGCCCTGACGATGTCGGCCTGGAATGGAACGTCGACCACGATCACGCCACAGGCAAGGTCAGAGGCTTGCTCTGCCGCCGGCGCAATGGCGGCCTCGGATGGTTCAAAGACAACCCGACAGCGCTGCGCGCAGCAGCCAACTACGTGGAGAGAAACCGATGAAGGTAGCTGTCACCGGAGGCCAGGGTTTCATCGGCTCCTGGATCCGCAACGAACTCCTCGCCCGCGGGCACGAGGTCGTCGTCTTCGACCGCCACCTCCATAGCGAGATGGCCAACGGAGAAGAGTTCTTCCTCGGCGACATCCGAGATGAGACCGCCGTCGTCGAACTCGCCGCGCACGTCCAGGGCATCGTCCACCTCGCCGCTGTCCTCGGCACCCAGGAAACCATCGGCAACCCCCGGCCTTCAGCCGACACCAACATCCGCGGCTCTCTCAACGTCTTCGAAGCCGCGGACCAATACGCCATCCCCGTCGCCTACGCAGGCGTCGGCAACTACTTCATGCGCGAACAGGGCACCGGCTCGTACACGATCAGCAAGACCGCCGCCGAGGACTACGCCCGCATGTTCAACGCCTACCGCGGCGGCCAGATCGCGATCGTGCGCCCCGTGAACGCCTACGGCCCCGGGCAGAGCGTCGCCGCCCCGTACGGCACCAGCCGCGTCCGTAAGATCCTGCCGGCCTTCACCTGCCGGGCCCTCACCGGGACGCCCATCGAGGTCTACGGCGACGGCACCCAGATCTCCGACTGCGTGTACGTCGGTGACGTCGCCCGCGTCTTCGTAGCCGCCCTGGAGCACACAGCCCGGCAAGGCCCCCCGGCCGAGCCCATCGGCGTCGGCCCTGACAGCAGCTGCACCGTCCTCGACGTTGCCCGGCTCGTCGCGGCCGAGGTCGCCCGCGTCACCGGCCATGCCCCTGTCACCGTCGAACACCTGCCGATGCGTCCCGGAGAGGTCCCCAACGCCGTCGTACGCGCCGACACCAAGACGCTCCAGCAGCTGGGGCCCGAGTACACCGCTGACACGTTCGTGCCGCTCGATGAGGGCATTCGCCGCACCGTGGGGTGGTTCGCCGAGAACTGGCTTCCCGGCTATCGGGCCGCGTAATGCGCATCCACATGTGGACCGCCGACACCGCGGGCTCCGGCTGGTACCGCGGCCACCTCGTCGGCATGTCCCTCGCCTGGCTCGGCCACCAAGTCACCGTCGGCGTACGCCTGCCGGGCGACTGGGAACAGCTCGACGCGGTCGTCGGCTGCCGCGTCGCCATCCCCGGCGCGTCGAAGGCATGGCGGCAGATGAAGGCCGCCGGCGTCCGCCTCGTGCTCGACCTCGACGACGACTACTTCCACCTCGATCCGGCCAACACCACCGCTTGCGCCACGTGGACGCCAGCGCTTCAGGCCGCGCTCGCCGAGAACCTCTGCATCGCCCACGTCGTCACCTGCTGCTCCGAACCCCTCGCCAAGGTCCTGCGCGCCTACCACCACGACGTCCGCGTCATCGGTAACGGCCTGCCCGCCCAGTACCTGGGCACCCCCCGCGACTACGACCCCGAGACCCTCCGCGTCGGCTGGGCCGGCAGCAGCTCCACCTTGGCCGAACTCCCCATCGCGGCAAGGGCCCTGAACCGGATCTCCGTGTACGAGCGGCCCGCCCTGGTCCGGCTCGTCGGCGTCACCCCCGAGCAGGCCATGGCCGCCGGCTTGCGCGGTGGACGCGTCGGCGCCCTCGGCTGGGTACCGGACCAGAACCACTACCTCCAGGCTGCCGACGAGTTCGACATCTGGGTGGCGCCGTACCGCGACATCCCCTTCAACCGAGCGAAGTTCGCGACGAAGGCGTTGGAGGCCGGGTTCCTCGGAATCCCGCTGATCGCCTCCGATATCGAGCCGTACCGGCAGGCCGTCGACCACGGCGTGACCGGGTTCCTCGTCCGGCGTGACCATGAGTGGGGCCGCTACCTCAAGCAGCTCGCCGACGACCCCGAGCTGCGCCAGTCCATGGGCATGGCCGCGCGTGCCCGGGCCTCCGGCTCGATCCTCCAGGCACTCAACCAGCAGTGGGAGAAGGCGCTCACCGCTCCGGACCGCCCGCCGCCCATCAGCGCTGCCCAGGCGGTGGCCGCATGAGAGTCCTCGTGACTGGAGCCGCCGGATTCATCGGCCGCCACCTCGCCGGCCACCTCCAGCACCTCGGTCACACCGTCCGGTGGATCGACAAGCGCAACGGCCTGCCCACCTCCGACCTCCAGCGTCTGACCATCGCCGTCCATGACGCCGCGCCCGACGTCATCGTCCACCTCGGCGCCAGCTGCTCCACCGCCGTCTCACTACGCGACCCGGTCGCCGACTTCACCGACAACGTCGTCGGCACCTTCAACGTCTGCGAGGCCGCCCGCCGCAAACGGACGCCCGTGCTCTTCGTGTCCTCGGTGAAAGTCCAGCCCGGCGCCGACGGGCTGATCGCCCCCCTCGGCCAGTCCAAGCGCACCGGCGAGGACTACCTTCGCCTCTACCACCAGCTCTACGGCGTGCCCTACATCATCAACCGGCCTTCCACCGTCTACGGCCCCGGCCAGCAGGGCAGCGCGGAAGCCGGCTGGGTGACCTGGTTCCTGCGAGCAGCGCTGGAGGAGCACCCTGTCACCGTCCACGGCGACGGCACCCAGTCCCGCGACATCCTATTCGTCAGCGACTTCGTAGCCCTGCTCGTCGACCAGGTCGAGCACTTCGCCGACTATGCAGGGCAGACCTACGACGTCGGCGGAGGCCCCGATAACGAGGTGTCCCTGAATGAGCTCTTGGCCGCCCTCGCGCACACCGACGTCAGCCACGACGAACGGCTCCCTGGTGACCTTCAGCGGGTCGTCATGGACAACACCAAGGTGACCGCCGTCCGGGGCTGGCAGCCCACGACCAGCTGGCGCGAGGGCGTACGCGCCACCCTCGAGCACATGGAGCGCCACGCATGAGAGTCGGAATCGCCGTCCCGGCACGGAACGCCCTGCCGTGGATCGAGACGCTGCTCACCACGGTCAACGCGCAGACCTACCCCTGCGCGGCGTACATCGTCGACGACGCTAGCGACGACGGCATGACCCAGTTCTTGCGGGACCGGCCCGGCTGGTACCGGGACATGGAGCGCAGCGAGCAGCGCCTGGGCTGGCCGCGCGCCCTCAACGCCGCCGCGGAACTGGCCTTCGGCGACGGGTGCGACGCAGTATTCGTCGCGGCCGCCGATGACTTCCTGCGCCTGGACTGCATCGAGCAGTGCGTACGGGCCCTGCAACGCCACGACTGGGTCGTCCCCTACTCCCAGCAGATCGGCGGCGAGAACGTGGTCCAGGCGAGCCAGGAGCACATCACGCTGGCCGACTTCGCCGTGTGGCCGCCGCTCACCGACAAGGCCATGTTCCGTCGCGAGGTGTGGGAGAGCGTCGGGGGCTACTCCACGGACGTCATGGTCCCCGGTTCCTGGGGCGCGGCCGAAGACTGGGAATTCTGGATCAAGGTCTGGAAGGCCGGCTACACCGACTACGCCGTGATCAAGGAACCCCTCTACTACTACCGGATGCATGAGCAGCAGCTGGGCCTTGAGCGCGCTGCCATCCACGACGAGACCGTAGCGCTGATCCGGGCCAAACACCTGGACGTCTGGGCGCTCCACGCGGAAAGGACCAACCAATGATCAACGGCAAGCGTGTGGTCGCCTGGACCCCCTACGGCCGCACCCTCACCTACTCAATCCTCATCGAGTACCTGCGGCGCGACGTCGAGCGCGGCCTCATCGACGAGGTCTGGGCCTACATGAACACCGACCCCGTGGGCCAGGAAGACGACATCCAGTACGCCCACGAGCTCGCCGATCGCTACCCCGACTGGTTCCGGATCAAGGAGCGCCCCGCCGGCGTCGAGCGCCACCCCGGCCCGAAGCAGCGCAACACCGGCTACGCCTACCGGTACATGACCGACCCGGACACGGTGTATCTGCGATTCGACGACGACATCGTCTACCTCCACGAGGACGCGATCTCGAATCTCGTCGAGAAGCGACTGGAGATGCCCCACGCGACCGCGATCTTCGCGACCGCCTGGAACAACGCCATCGTCTCCTGGTACGCCCAGATGGCCGGCGTCATCCCGGAGACCTTCGGACGCCTGGGCGCCGAACCGTTCTGCATGGACCCGATGGGCTGGGCGAACGGCCAGTTCGCCGTGGACATCCACCACCTGCTGCTCGACAAGATCGAGACGGGCCGGGTCGAGGACCTGTACCTCTACCAGGACTTCCCGATCAAGCCCGGCACCCAGTTCTCCGTGTCCTGCTTCGCCAGCCTCGGCACCCTGTACGCCAGCCTCCCCGACGGGCCCGGCGTCCTGGTCCCCGACGAGGAGGAGCACTGGCACACCGTCCACCAGCCCACCGTCACCGGGCAGCCGAACATCCTCATCGGCAACGCCATCGTCTCCCACTTCACGTTCTTCCCGCAGCGCGCCATCGTCCTCGCCTCCGACGTCCTGGACCGCTACCGGGCCCTCGCTGAGAAGGTGGCGGCGTAATGGCACGGCAGATCAGTATGGAGGCGGCCCTAGTCGCATATCGGCGTAAGCTGGCCGAGCTGGTGGATGCGAATGTGCTGCTGGAAGCACGTGTCGAACAACTGGAATTGGAGCTTACGCAAGCGCAAGCGGAGAATGGACGGTCGGATTCCGAAGCATCGGCATAGCAATACCGGGCACCTCGAACTGTAGGCCGAAATTCATCTGGCCCTTGCTTGGTATGCCGAACAATCATTGCCGGGCACAACAAGCCAGGCCATCAACAGGCAATGAGAGGTACCGCATGCCCGCGTTAAGACGCGCCGCGCTCGCCGTCGCAGGGGCCACCGCCCTGCTGCCCTTCGCCGCTGGAACGAGCGCAGCCGCCGAACCCATCCCGTCCCCGGAACCGCCCCCCGGGAGCACCCAGTACATCAGCGAAAAGGAACTTGCCGACCTGACTGGCGGCACCACCTTCGGAGTCACGGTCGAGGCTCGCACGACCGACAGTGGCGCTATCGGTGGACGAGCACACTGGATCGCAGACGGCGACAAGGTAGCTGCCTGTGATACTCAGGCGGACGGCAAACGGGTCCGGGCCACGATCTACTGGAACGACTCGACAGGCAGTCACTACGCCTGGGTCGAGGACGCCAATGGCGCTAATGGCGACTGCATGATCAGAAACGACCTGGACCTTCCCGAGGGAACGAAGGTCGGCCTCGAAGTCTGCCTGAAGAGCGGATCCGAAGGCCGCAAGGAATACTGCGGAACCGCAACCGGCGTAGCCTAGGTCATCTGCGCGGCAGTCCGCTTCACGGACCGAAATCTGTCATTGCAGGCTGCCGCGCTCCCGCAACGCCGACCGGAGCTTGAAAAGTAGCGTTACGACTCGCACGACAAAGCCCACTGCCGCCACGACCGCAGCGGACCTAAATAGTCCCGATTCAAGAGCCGCGCTCAAGTCGAATAACAGAGCTGGACCTGCTACGACGAAGAACAGTAGCGCTGCGACAACCGAGCCGGCGACAACAGAAAACGAGATCTCGACGGTGATCGCATCCCGAATTTGCTGACGGTGTGGTCCGGCTGCGCCTGGGGCATCCTCAAGGTGGCTCATGCCCGTAGTCTGCCACCCGACAGTCAGGCGCAACCGGGCATGATGCTAGGCGACGCGTTCGGCGATGTAGCCGTCCATGGTCAGCGTGTTGGAGGCGGACGCCGCGGACCACAGGCCGGTGATCACGAGGTCGTTGGACGTGGTCGTGTCGCGCACAGCGCCGGCGGTTCCGTCGGCCAGCACGGTGCAGTCCGTGGTGGTGCTGGAGCCCGAAGTCGGGATACTGGACTGCGACACGATGCTCGACGCCCACGTACCGGACGCGCCCGTCGCGGTGCAGGTCACCAGGAGCGAGGACCGCCACCGCTTCGAGGTGACGCCGCTGGCGAAAGTGAAGGTGTTCGGGCTCAGCGAAGTGCCGCTGACCCCACCGATCCGCCCCCGGAAGGTAATCGTGGGTGTGCCGGTGCACCCGGCCTGTCCCCACATCTCGATGCGGTAGCAGGCCCCAACGACGGCGTCACCGGCGGGGATCGTGAACGACGCGAGTACGGTCTCGGTCGTCGAGTTCGCAAGGGTGACCGCCCCGCCGAAAACCTTCGGCCGGTAGACCAGAGTCCCGTTGACGAGCTTCAGATCGCCGCCAACCGTCACGTTGCCGACGGTCACGAGCGCGTCGTCCGTCTTCAGCGTGTTGGCAGCCGAGCGGTAGAGGTTGGTGTCCGGCGTTGCGCTTCCCGAGCCCCAGTTGAGGGTGCCGTCGGTGTCCACGAGGAAGCGGTCCTGGGTGTCGCCACTGACCCGTCCGGAGATTAGGTCCGTGCCTGCGGCCGAGTTGAGGGCCGCGAACGTCGCAGAGGACCCGGAGGCGTTGACGTTGACCTGTTTGCCAGACGCGATCTTCAGGTTCTGGCTGAAGGTCGCCGAGCTGTTCGGGATCTCCACCCACGAGGCGCTGGCCGGGCTCGTGCCATTCGAGAAATACGTCCGGTAGCTCGTGTCGCTCTCGAAGATCGGCTTGCCGGAGTACGGCGATGAGGGCCGGGTCGATGAGGTGCACGACTGGAAGCCGACGGCCGCATCGATCTTGTCCAGATTCTGCCCGATGTCCTGGGTGTACGAGACGAGCTCGGAGCCGTCCGACTTGGACTTATACATCGCCAGGCGGGTCGTGGACGGGTCAGGCACGGGGAACCTCCTCGATCGGCACGGGCAGGCCCCCGTACAGGTGCTTCCAGCGGTTGATGTCTACGGCCATGGCCTTCGCCCGCCGTCCCTCCGGCGTGATGCCGTGGCGCGCGCGGATCACATCCAGCGGATCCGGCCCCTTGGCCGGAGCTTCGATGCGCACGTGCTCGGCTTTTACCTGGCTGATGAGCTCGCGGTGCGCGTCACGGGCCTGGCCGGTCGTCGTCGCCGTGTACAGCGTCACCCGCGGCTTGGCCGCTACAGCCCGCGCCGTCGTACTGGTCAAAGAGACCGGGGCCCCTGCTGGCTCGCGCGGTACGTGGGGTTCGTGAAGGATCACCTCGAGGATCTCGGCCGGGTCGTCGAGGCCGTACTCAGCCGCCCGCCATTCCAGGGTCGCCTTCGGGAAGTGGTGGGCGTGCCTCTGCCCATCGGCGGTCTCGTAGGTGACCTGCCACAGCTCCCGTTGCGTGTCCTCGGCAACGTCGATGACGGTGTACTTGATAGTCATAATCACACCCTGAAGCACCAGAAGTTGACATCCCAGAAGCCGGAGCCGGCCGGGTTGATGGTGACTGTGAAGCCCGTGGTGGACTCTGCGGAGAGCCGGACCTGGTGGTCGATGTCGTCGTACACGGTCACCACCGGGCGAGGAGTCGACGTCATGGTCGGCCCGTAGGAGAGCGATACTCCCGTGCCGCCGTTTGTACTCACATGCCCGGTGAAGATTCCCTCGTCGGCGGAGGCTGAGACGTAGTCGCGCCAGACACCGATGTGCCTGGTGGCCCCACCGCTCTCGTACTGGTGGTAATTGGTGCTGGAGCTGCCGTTGTTCCAGCCGATGGTCGTGAGTGTGGCCGAGGCGGTGATGTAGCCACCGGTCACGCCACCACTCTCGTAGCCGGCAAAGAGAGTCCCGCCCGTACCTGCCGTAGCGATGACGAAGGCGCCGCGTGCCGCTTCAGTGTCGGCACGAATCGTCTCCAGACGTGCGCCCCCAGAGGTCGCGAGGAAGGCACGGGAAACTACCTGGACGCCGGTTCCGTCATCGAACGGGCTGGAGTTGATGCCGACAGCCACGTCGGAGCCGCTGCTCACCCCGTTGATGAACCCGAAGTCAGAACCGCTGTTCGGGTAGAAACGGATCTCCGGTAGGAACGTTGCCGTGGGGTTGATCTCCAGCCGCTTGCCCGAGGTGCCGGATACGAGCTGGCCGATGATGGACACGTCCCCCGTGGAGGCGTCAGCGAAGAAGGTCCGGGTGCCGGCAGAGTTGTACGCCGAGATCCCGGAGGACGACATCTCTGCCCGGGCCCCGGTGTCGGCGGTCTTGATCCGAGCGCCGACAATCGAGTCCGCGCTGATCGTCCCGGCCGTGACCTTGGTGACCGTAAGGTCCGAGATATGCGCATCATCGATGAGGAGCGCCGTGGTGGTCGCCGCGTCGGACGGGCCGCTCTTGTTGCCCGTGATGTCCACGGCCACCACCCGCACGTAGCGCGCCGAGGTCTCCTCGACCGGCACCGTGACGACGACCGGGATCTGCGCCTGGATCATCCCGGCCGTCGCTGAGGCCTTGCCCTTGAGCGTGGACTCGGACGGCGTGAAGGTGGGCTCGTAGTCGACGTGGATCTCCAGGTGATGGAGGTCCGACTCCAAGTTGTATGTACCGCCTGATGATGCCTTCCCGAGCGTGTGCGTGACCTGGACCGCGATCCGGGACGCGGCCACCGTCGGGGCAGCCGGCGTCGAGGGCGGGATGTTGTCCGCGCTCGCCACGAACGTCGTCGTCCCCGACCAGGCGCCGGTGTTCCCGGCCTTGTCCACGGCCCGGATCTGCACGTCGTACCCGACCCCGGGGGAGAGATCCTGCAGCTGTGCGGTGGTCTGGTCCCACGCCACCACCATGGTCTGCCACTGCCCGTCCGGCGCGGCGAACGGCTGCGCCCAGGTCTGCATGTCGGCCCAGCGGATCTGCGAGACCTGCGTCCACGTGGCCGGGTAGATCATGTCGGTGTCGACGGCCCACCGGAGCTCGTAGTGATCGCCGTCGATGATCGTGGAGTTGTCGGTGTTGAGTGGGGCGTTCCAGGAGACGATGACCCGCGCTCGAGTAAATCCTCGGCTGTCGAGGTAGGCCATGCCCGTGAACGGCTCGATCAGCGTCGGCACGCCCGGGACGCTGGTGTCCGCGTTCGGCCGGGAGCCGACCGGTTCGGTGCCGGACGCGCTGAGCTGGCGGGAGAAGTCGCCCACGGTCACGCTGACGCTGCCCGCGCCCTCGAACGCGACGTAGTCCGTAAGGTCCATCCACGTACCGTCAGTGGCCCGGTAGGCAACGGTGTAGCCCGAGGTGACGGGCCTGCTGGTCTCGGTCACCTGGAGCTTCATGGGGTTCAGGCGCTGGCCGCGGAAGACGATCTCGTTCGCGGTGTCGACGATCCCCGCCTCCGGGCTGTACACCCACACGCGGTCTCCGACGGAGAACGTGCCGTGGATGTCGTAGTCGGACGTCGACAGGCGCAGTTCGTTGCGGGTGGAGGTGAACCGATTGAGCTGGAGCTGGGCGCGTGTGGAGGCGTTACTGGTGGAGGTGTCTGACTCGGACACCAGCCTGGTCAGCCGGACCGCGTTGCCGTGGATGTCCTTGTAGGAGGTGGCCGGCGAGATGTCCGCCGCGCCAGTGGCGATGCTCGTGCCGTCGCCCTCGGCGAGGAGGACGACGCGCGTGGTGTAGTCCTCGGCGTCCCGGGTTACGTCGAAGCTGCCGGGCAGGGCCCGCATGCTCATGTCCTCGCCCGTGCCCTTGCCGGTGATCAGGCACTGGGGGGTCGTCACGAAGAGGTTCGACTCGGGGCCGGCGTCCAGGGTGCCGTTGCCGTTGACGCGCCACGACACCGGTACAGAGGTTGTCGACATCGTGTCGCACACGTACGTGATGGCCTGGCGGGGAGACTCGTACTGGTGGCGTCCGGTGTAGGTCCCCGACCTGCGGGACGCCATGTCCGCCCTGAGCCGCTACGGCCTCGCCGGCGCCGGCCGGCAGAGCTTCGAGACGCTCTCCGGCGGCCAGCAGGCACGGTTCCAGATCCTCCTGCTGGAACTGGCCGGGGCCACCCTGCTGCTCCTCGACGAGCCCACCGACAACCTCGACCTCATCTCCGCCGAGGCCCTGGAAGCGGCCCTGAACACCTTCACCGGCACCGTCGTCGCGGTCACCCACGACCGCTGGTTCGCCCGCGCCTTCGGCCGCTTCCTCGTCTTCCGCGAGGACGGCCGGGTGGTGGAGAGCGACGAACCGGTCTGGGACGAGGGACGCGTGGCCCGCGCCCGGCGATGAACCCGCGGACGGAGAAACAGGCCGCGACGGCGCGTTCGCCCCGCCTCCGGCACGGCTACGCCTGCCCCTTCCCGGCCCGTGCCCGCGCTCCCTCCCGGACGGTGTTCTCGGCCGCCGACATGTCCTGGGTGCCGATGACGGACAGCAGCTCCAGCTGGGCGGCGGCTCGGGTGCCGGGCGGGGCGGTGAACCACTGCAGGCGCTGGTGCCCGTCCTCGCTGAACAGGGTGTGACAGTCCAGCTCGATGACGCCCAGCGCGGCATGGACGATGCGCTTGCGGTCGACGCGGCGCAGGCCGACGTCGCGGGTCTCCCACAGGGCGGTGAACTCCGTGCTGCGCCGCCGCAGCGCCGTCACCAGAGCGGTGATCTCGCCGTCGCAGCCCCGCCGGGCGCCGACCGCCCGGAGATCGGCGACGAAGACCCGAGAGTGGTGCGCGTGCTCGTCGGCCGGATAGAGGGCGCGGGCGGCGGGGTCGGTGAACCAGCGGTAGACGAAGCTCGCCGCCGGGCCGCGTACGGCCGGATGCCGGCCGACCAGGGCCGCGGCCAGGTCGTTCTGGGCGAGCGTCTCGTGCAGGTCGGTGATGACCTGGGCGGGAGTGGTGGTGAGCCGGTCCAGCAGGCCGAGCAGGGCCGGCTGGACGTGCGCCGTGGGGCCGTGCGCCGCCTGGGGAAGGGGGCGGCCGGCGAGGTGGAACAGGTGGTCGCGTTCGTCGCCGCTCAGCCGCAGCGCCCGGGCCAGGGCGGTCAGGGCGTGTTCCGAGGGCTGGGAGCCGCGCCCGCGCTCCAGTTCGGTGTAGTAGTCCGACGACAGGGCTGCCAGCTGCGCGACCTCCTCGCGCCGCAGGCCGGGCACCCGGCGCCTGGGTCCGGTGGGCAGTCCCACGTCGGCCGGACGGATACGGGCGCGGCGGGACTTGAGGAACGCGGCGAGTTCGGAGAGGTTCACGCCGCCCATCGTCACCCGCACCGCGAGGGCCGATCCAGGGGGTGGCATCCCCTGGGTGGACACAACCCTGGCTGGCGGCGGGGCACCCGGCCGATCGTGGGGCACGGAACGGCGACGCCGCCGTTGCCCGACGGCCTGACCGCGGGCGGTTCCGCACACCTCGTCGCAGAAGGAGAACGCACATGCTGTTCGCGAACTTCAAGGTTCCCGCGCACACCCTCAGCGAGGAGCAGAAGCAGCAGATCATCGCCCGCACCACCGACCTGTACGCCGAGCTCTACGGCGAACGCGCCCGCACCACCACCATGGTGCTGGTCGAGGAGGTCGCCGACGGCGGCTGGGGCATCGGCGGCGACGTCCTGACCCTCGCCAAGCTGTGGGAGATGCCCCAGCCCTGACCGACCGGACCGGCCTCGAGGCGCCCGGGGCTTCACGGCCGGAGGCGGGGGAGCCCCTCCGATAAGAATTGGGCGGGAGGCGAGGCGTCGGCGAGAATCCCGGCATGATCCAGAAGCCCGTGGCCGCGCTCGTCGACGAACTGCTCGCCGCCGACGCACCGATGTCGTACCGCCGCCGCCTGACCCACACCGCCCTCCGCGCGAAGGGACTGCGCGGCAGCGGCGAACTGCGCGCGATGGTCGACGAGCTGGCGGGGCGCGGGGCGTACGAGCGGGGGCTCGCGGCGCTGGCCGCCGAGGCCGGCCGCGACTTCGCCTGGCTGGAGACCCGCCTGACCGACCCCGATCCGGTCGTCCGGCTCCACGCCGTCTCCGCCGTCCGGCGGGGGCACATACCGGACGCCGCTGTTATGGCGGCGATGGACGACGCCCCCGCCGTCGTCCGGCACGAGCTGACGCGCGCCGTCGTCACCGGCAGGCGCACCGGCCTCGCCGACGCGCTCATCGGGCCCCTCCGCGCCCGCTGGGGGGACGCGGAGGCCGTCAGGCTGCTGCCCGGCTGCGGCCCGGCCACCGTCGCCGAACTGCTGCCCGGCCTCTTCCACGCCGTCATCGGCTGGACGGCCCTCGCCCGCCACCACGCCGCGCTCATCGTCGACGAGGCCGAGCGCCAGCTCACCGCCCTGCCGGAGGCCGCGCGGCGCGCCTGGTGGCAGGCGAACGGGGCGAGCGTGGCGGCCGCGGCCGAGACCGAACCCCTGCGCGTGCTCGACCTGCTGGAACGCCTGTGCCACGGGGAGCTGACCTGGCGCATCGAGCACCGGATCGGCAGGCTGGCGGCCGCGGACCCGGGCCGTACCCTCCGCCTGCTGCTCGCGCCCGAACGCGGCACCGCGCACCTCCACCGGCTCGGCACACCCCTGCTGCGCACCCTGGTGCGCCTCGACCCGCCCGAACTCCCCGACCTGGCCCGCGCCCTGGCCCCCGAGCCCCGCCAGCTGACGCGCCTGCTGCGCGTCATGGCCCCGTCCCGGCGCGCCGCCTGCTACGACACCGCCATGACCGGGCGCTCCGGCCGCGCCGGCCTGCCCGACGACCTCCTCGAGGTGCTGCCGCGGGCGCGGCGCGAGGCCGAGGCGCGGCGGATGGCCGCGCAGGCCCGGGAGTACGGGGGCTCCTGGCAGCTGATCCTCGCCGCCGTCTCGTTCCTGCCGGTGGCCGAGGCACGGCCGGAACTGCTCGCCGCGACCCGCCGTTCCGCGGCCGAGGACCGCGCGTACGCCTACCCCCTGCTGCTGCGCAACGCCGCGCGCACACGCGAGCCGGCCGTCCTCACCGAACTCCTCGCGGAGCACCTGGGACGGCTGCGCAACGAACAGGACCCCGTGCGCTCCCCGGCGCTCGCCGCGCTCGCCGCCGTCCACCCGGCCCTGTTCACCGACGCGGCCGCCCCCCACCTCGAGCGCGTCACCACGGACGCGCTCGAGGCCCGCGACCTCTCCTGGAACGGCGTCTCCGCCCTCGGCAAGCTGGCCGAGGCCGTGCTGCGCGAACACGCCGGCACCGGCGAGAAGGAGCTGACGGCCTGGGCGCTGCGCACCCTCGTCCGGCTCTTCGCCACCAGCCGCCCGCGCCTCACGGGACTGCGGCGCGGGCAGGAGCGCGAGGTCGTCGACGCGCTGCTCCCCTCCCTCGAAGCGGCCGTGTCCAGGGCCGAGTACGCGCCGGCGCTCGACCTGATCCGCAGGCTCGAGCGGCGCGCCCACGCCGTGCCCGAGCTGCAGGACATCCTGTGGCGGGTGATCCGGGACGGCGACGAGAACATGGCGACCCAGGCCGTGTGGCTGTGGCTGGACGACATCACCACCCGCGACGAACGCCTGCCCCGGCTCCTCGCCCTGGACCCCTCGTTCGCCACCCACCCCCTCGTCACGCCGACACTCGCCGGCCGCCGCATGGACCTGCTGGACGTCGTGCTGGGCGACACCCCGCCGTACGGACGTCTGCTGGCCGAGAACCGCCACTGGGTGCCGCACGTCGGCCCCTCCACCCGCCACTGGCCGCCGCGACACCAGGCCGCCGCGGCACGGCTGCTGGCCCGCGCCGCGGACGACACCACACTCCACATGCACTGGCGCGTATCGGCCATCTGGTCGGCCGCCTGGATCCCCGGGCACGGCACCGAGCTGCTGCGGCGCTTCGCCGACAGCACGGAGGTGCCGCTGGCCGAGGCCGCGCTCGCGGCGATGGCGCACACGGACCGGCCGGAAGAACACCTGACGACGCTGCTCGCCCACGCCGGCGGGGACCGCGCCCGGGTGGCGATCTACGCCGCGACCCGCGTGAGCCGCTTCGTCGCCCCCTCCCGCCTGGCCGGGGAGCTACGCGCCCTGCTGCTCGCCGACAGCGGGGTGAAGGTGACCAGCCGCAAGGAAGCGGCCAGGCTCGCCGCCGGCTCGCTGCCGGTACGGGAAGCGGCCGCCCTCCTCGCCGAGGCCTGCGCGCACCCGGGCCAGCACCACGACGTGCGGGCCGCCTGCGTGGCCGTCACGACGGGACTGCTGGACCACGCGGAGGCCTGGGCGCTGCTGGAGGACGCCGTGACCGGCCGGCGCGAGCTGCGCCAGGCGGTGCTCGGCACCTCGCCCTACCAGCTGCCGGAGCGGCACCGCCCGCGCTACGCACGGCTGGTCCACGCCCTGTGCCGCACGGACGACCCCGAGGTCGCGGTGGCCGCGTACACGGCGCTCGGACAGTGGTCGCGCTGGGTGCCGGAGGCGGCCGACACGCTCGTGGACGTCGTCACCGACCTGGACGACCGCACCGGCTGGCGGGCCGCGGCCCTCGCGCTGTGCCACCTCGTCACCACGGGCGGCCCGTCCGGCACCCCGGACCCCGCGCCCCTGACTCGCGCCCTCGCCGCGCTGATCGCCGCCGACGCGGGCGGCGGTACGCCCGACGCGGAGCCCGACCGCGACCGGCCCGCCCGCCGCCGCGTCCGGTACGTCGTCACCGACGCCCAGGGCTGCCGGTGGAACCACCACGCCACCCTGCCCGTGACACACGCCGTCATCGAACTCCTCGGCGGCTCACCGGACTTCGTCGCCGACGCGGTGGACCTGGCGGTCCGGGCCCTCGACCTGGACGCGGCACCGGACACGCTGGCGACGGAGCTGACACGCCTGGCCCGGCGGCACGAGGGCAGGCCCGCCCTCGCCGTCCGTACCGCAACCGCGCTCGAGGCGCGGCTGCGGACCGAGCGGGGCGGCGACGACGAGGCGTTCGCCCACGCCGCATGGGTCCTGTCCGAGGAAGGCGGCCATGCCGCCGGGCTGTTCGCGGTGGGTCTCACGGCCGCCCGCGGCCGTCGCACCGACTGGGCGGAGCGCTGGCGCGAGCGACTGTGCGCGCTGCGCCGCCACCCGCACCCGGACGTCCGCGACGCCGCCCTCGCGCCGGCCACCGCCGAGGAATAGCGGTCGCCGGCCCTCGGCAGGTGCGGGCGCGTCAGCTGCGCGAGCGTCAGCTCTCCACCGTCTGCACCTGCGGCGGATGGCCGTTCCAGGTGACGAACACCGACGTGGTCCGCAGGCCGGCCACGAAGTCCACCCGGATCCAGGCGCTCTGCTTCCACACCCGCATCCGCCAGCCCTCGTCCGGCGTGGCCGAGACGAGCGTGGCCGAGCTCTCCCCGAGATCGAAGACAGCCCGCCCGCCCCGGACCGGATAGCTCTTCACCGCACCGCCGCCCGACGCCGGCCGTTCCTCGGGGTGCGGCGCCGCCCCCGCCTCGTCCTCCGGCGTGGGCGTGGGTGTGACGTGCCGCGCGGACGGCCCCGCGGTGCTCGCCGACGCGGACGGGGACGGGGGTGGCGACGGTGGCAGCGGGGCACGGGCCGAGGGGGCCGGACCGCCCGTCTCCGGCGCCGCGCCGCCGGAGATCGGCAGCGCGCGCGGCGGCTCGTAGGCCGTGCCCGCCAGCACGGTCCGCACCCCGTACCAGGACACCGCCATGGCTGCCGCGGTCGCCAGAACCCACACCAGGGCCTGCATGATTCCTCGCCTCACCTGGCTCATGGTGCCTCACTCGAATGGCGTACGGTGCCGCCCATGGCAAGACTGCTCGTAGTCGAGGACGATCCGTTCGTGCGCTCGGCCCTCATCCGTCAGCTGACCGAGGCCTCGCACACCGTACGCAGCGTCGGCACCGCCCTCGAGGCGCTGCGCGAGGTGGCGCAGGTCGGCTTCGACCTGGTCATCCTCGACCTCGGACTGCCGGATCTCGACGGGGCGCAGGCACTGAAGATGCTGCGCGGCATCACCGACGTGCCGGTCATCGTGGCCACCGCACGGGACGACGAGGCGGAGATCATCCGCCTGCTCACCGACGGCGCCGACGACTACCTGGTCAAGCCGTTCTCCGTGGCGCACCTGACCGCGCGCATGGCCGCCGTCATGCGCCGGACGGGCCGCGGTGCGGCCGCGGCGGGCGAACCGGCGCCGTCCGGGGCGCTGCGCGTCGCCGGCCTGTCCGTCGATCCGCTGCGCCGGCTGGCCGAACTGGACGGTCTTGCCCTGGACCTGACCCGCCGTGAGTTCGACCTGCTCGCCTACCTGGCCGCCCGCCCGGGCGTCGTCGTGCCGCGCAAGGAGCTCCTCGCCGAGGTCTGGCAGCAGTCCTACGGCGACGACCAGACCATCGACGTCCACCTGTCCTGGTTACGCCGCAAGCTGGGCGAGACCGCCGCCAGACCGCGCTACCTGCACACCGTCCGCGGGGTCGGCGTCAAGCTCGAGCCGCCGCAGGGGCCGCCCCCGGTGCCTCCGGAGGCACTCATGGAGCAGACGTGAGATGGGCGCTCGTCAGGGTGTCGCTGGCCGTCACGGTCATGGTGGTGCTGGCCTTCGCCGTCCCCCTCGGACTGGTGGTCAAGGAACTGGCCCGGGACCGCGCCTTCGCCGACGCCGAACGGCAGGCGGCCCAGATACGGCCCGCGCTCGCCATCACCACCGACCGCGCACAGCTGGAGCGGGCGGTCGCCAGCTCGCAGGCCGGCGGCGACGGCCGCATGGCCGTCCACGTACCGGGCGGTGACGGCACCCGGCAGAACCCGCCGAGCACCGACCCGCGCGACGCCCACGAGGTCTTCGACATCGGACGCTGCCGCGCCCGGGCACGGGACGTGGAGACCGCCCGCCGCGGCCGCTCCGCCATCACCTCCGTGCCCGGCGGCTACGCCCTGCTCCAGCCGACGGCCCTGAGCACCGGTGAGTTCGCGGTGGTCGAGGTCTACGTGCCGCACCGCGCGGTCGGCAACGGCGTCACCACCTCCTGGGTGATCCTCGCCGGCGTCGGCCTCGGCCTGATCGCCGGCTCCCTCGCCACCGCCGACCGCCTCGGCCTGCGCCTCGTCCGCCCGGCCGAGCGGCTCGCCAAGGCCGCGGCCGAGCTGGGGGAGGGCAGGCTCGGCGTGCGCGTCCGCGAGGACGGCCCCGCCGAACTGCGCGCCGCCGCCGTCGCCTTCAACTCCATGGCCGACAAGATCGTGCAGCTGCTCTCCAACGAACGCGAACTCGCCGCCGACCTCTCCCACCGGCTGCGCACCCCGCTCACCGTCCTCCGCCTCAACGCCGCCTCGCTCGGCGAAGGCCCCGCCGCCGACCAGACCCGCGCCGCCGTCGCCCAGCTGGAACGCGAGGTCGACCAGCTGATCCGCGCCGCCCGCGAACAGGGCGAGCGCACGGAACGGCCCACCCTCGGTTGCGACGCCTGCGAAGTGATCCACGACCGCATGGACTTCTGGTCCGCCCTCGCCGAGGACGAGGGCCGCACCGTACGGCTCGCGGGCGTCGACGCGACCGTACGCGTCCCCGTCGCCCGCCCCGAACTCGTCGCCGCCCTGGACGCGATGCTCGGCAACGTCTTCCGGCACACCCCCGAGGGCACCGCCTTCGCCGTGGACGTGCACCACAGCGAGGACGCCGTGATCGTGCTCGTCTCCGACGCGGGCCCCGGCATCGCCGACCCGGACGCCGCGCTGCGCCGCGGCCACGGCGCGGGAGGCCCCGGCTCCACCGGCCTCGGCCTGGACATCGTGCGCCGGGTCGCCGAGTCCACCGGCGGGGACGTACGGGTCGGGCGATCGGTCCTCGGCGGTACGGAGGTACGGGTGTGGCTCTCGCTCGACGGGGGCGGCACCCGGCGGCGCCGCGAGCGCCGCCGCCGGGTACGGCGCGGCCGGGCACGTCCTTAACACCCACCGATGCGTTCCTTAAACGAGCCATAAGAACCCGCCCCCGCAGCACGATTCGGCGATTTGCACCGTTCGCGCCCGCTAGCGTGCCGCCCGTACCTACCCCCCAGTCAGAACAGGCAGGCACGCGATGGGTTCCTCCGCACACCGCCGACGACCGAGCCGCAAGGCGAAGGCGGCCGGCATCGTCGCCGCCGCGGCGATCGCGACCGGCGCCGCGTTCACCCTCACCGGCACCGCCCAGGCCGCCTCGGTCGGCGCGGCCTTCTCCACGACCGGCTCCTGGTCGGGCGGCTTCACCGGGCAGTACGTCCTCACCAACGCGACGAGCAAGCAACTGTCGCACTGGAAGCTGACGTTCGACCTCCCGGCCGGGGCGAAGATCACCTCCCTGTGGAACGGCAAGCACACCGTCAGCGGCCGCAGCGTCACCGTCGAGCCGGAGAGCTGGAACGCGACCATCGCCCCCGGCGCGACCGTCACCGTCGGATTCGTCGCCACCGGCGGCAGCGGGTCCACCGCTCCGGCCAACTGCCGCGTCAACGGCGCCAAGTGCTCCGTGGACAAGGACCCCGAGCCGCGCCCCACCGAGCCCACGTCCACCCCGACGAAGCCGCAGCCCACCCCGACCACGCCGGCCCCCGGCGGCGCGAACGCCGCCTTCGCCCCGTACGTCGACACCTCCCTCTACCCCGCCTACGACCTGCTGGGCACCGCCGAGAAGACCGGCGTGAAGCACTTCAACCTGGCCTTCATCACCTCCGGCGGCGGCTGCACCCCCAAGTGGGGCGGCGTCACCGACCTCGGCGGCGACGCCGTCGCCCAGCAGATCGGGAAGCTGCGCCAGGCGGGCGGCGACGTACGGGTCTCCTTCGGCGGGGCCGCCGGATCCGAACTGGGCCTGGCCTGCTCCTCCACCGACGCGCTCGCCGCCGCCTACGGCAAGGTCGTGGACACGTACAAGCTCACCAAGGTCGACTTCGACATCGAGGGCGCCGCGCTGCCCAACACGGTCGCCAACACCCGCCGCGCCCAGGCCATAGCCCGGCTCCAGAAGAGCCACCCCGGCCTCGACGTCTCCTTCACCCTGCCGGTGATGCCCAGCGGACTCACCCAGGACGGCGTCAACCTGATCGAGAACGCCCGGAAGAACGGCGTCGCCGTCTCCACGGTCAACGTCATGGCCATGGACTACGGCTCGTCCTTCAACGGCGACATGGGTCAGTACGCCATCGACGCGGCCACCGCCACGCAGGCGCAGGTCAAGGGCGTACTGGGGCTGAGCGACGCGGCGGCGTGGAAGGCCGTCGCGGTCACCCCGATGATCGGCGTCAACGACGTGGCCGCCGAGGTCTTCACGGTCGACGACGCGACGCAGCTGGCGCGCTTCGCCCGGGCCAAGCGGATGGGGTGGCTGTCGATGTGGTCGGCGGCCCGCGACAAGCCGTGCCCCGGCGGCCCGCAGAACTCCGCGTCCGCGACCTGCAGCTCGATCCGGCAGGACCCGCTCGCCTTCACCAAGGCGTTCGCGGCCCCGCAGGGCTGAGGACCGTCCCCCTCACGTCCCCCACCTCCCCCACACCGCCCCGCATGCCGGCACCCCCACCGAACGGCCGGCGTGCGGGGCACCCCCTCACCCACAAGGAGACCCCCATGCGCACGCGTCACACGGCCCTGCGGATATCCCTGCTCGGCCTCGCCCCGCTCACGCTCACCGCGCTGACCACCGGCCCGGCGGAGGCGCACGGCTCCATGACGGACCCGGTCAGCCGGGTGTCCGCGTGTTTCGCCGAGGGGCCCGAACATCCGCGCTCGGCGGCCTGCAAGGCGATGGTCGCGGCCGGCGGCACCCAGCCGCTCTACGACTGGAACGAGGTCAACATCGGCGACGCCGCCGGCCGCCACCGCCGGATCATCCCCGACGGCAAGCTGTGCAGCGCCGGACGCGACAAGTACAAGGGCCTGGACGCGCCGCGCGCCGACTGGCCGGGATCGAAGCTCGCCCCGGGCAGGCACACCTTCCGGTACCGGGCCACCGCCCCCCACCGCGGCACGTTCGAGCTGTACATCACCAAGGACGGCTACGACCCCAAGAAGCCGCTGAAGTGGTCGGACCTGGAGGCCAAGCCGTTCGCCAAGGTCACCAACCCCACACTGAACGCCGGAAGCTACGTCTTCGAGGGCACGGTCCCCAAGCGGTCCGGCCGGCACTTGATCTACAGCATCTGGCAGCGCTCGGACAGCCCCGAGGCCTTCTACACCTGCTCCGACGTGGACTTCTCCGGCAAGGCGCCGGCGGCCAAGGCGCTGGCGCCGGTCGCGTCCGCTCCCAGTGACGCGCAGATCGCGGAAGACGCCGCCAAGTCGACGGTCGACCACAACGGACACGGCGGCGACGACCCCGGCGAGGCCGGACACGGTGAGAGTGTGCACGTCAAGAACGGCCACGAGCCCCACTCCGCGGCGAAGGCGGCCAACGCCCCGGCCGCCCAGGGCGGCCGCCTCGCCGAGACCGGCGGCGACAGCCGCACGGCGGCGCTGGCCGTCGGGGGCGTCGCGGTCCTGTCGGCCGGCTGCGCCACCCTCTTCCTGGCCCTGCGCCGCCGCGCCGCCCGTCGCGGCGCCTGACCGCAGTCTCCCCACCGCCGGGGCCGCGTCCACCGGGACGACGGCCCCGGCCGCGCGCGGGTACGAGTGCTCACACTCCGTGAGTCGGAGGGGGTCCGGCTGTGAGGCCCCTCATGGGGCCTGGATCACATACGAATCCGGGTAGTGGAGGCCGAGGCCTGAATAGGCCACTTCGGCGCGTATTTCGTTCGGTGAATACGGCGTTCTGCCGTAGGTCACACCTTTGCCAGGGGGTTTTTGTGCCGCTAACAATTGCTGAGTCGCACGGCGCCGTCGACCGAGAAACGGCGCTCTTTTTGCGCCATTGACGGCCATTGCGACTAAGCGATTGGAAGGGTTCAGCTCGTTATGCGCTCCACCGTCTCCGGTTATTCCGCTCTGTCCAAGGCTCATAAGTTCTCCGCTGCGGGTCTGGTGACCGCTGCTGGTGCCGCCGCTCTGACGTTCGCCCTGGTGCCGCAGGCTCAGGCTGCGGATGCTCACTCGGTCGGTGTGAAGCCGGTGTCGCTGAGTGCTCAGGAGTTCGGTGTGACGCAGGACGCGGACCTGGCGAAGGCCGCGGACGATGCCGCCGTGAAGGCGGGCGTGGACGCGAAGGCCGCGGTGAAGGCGAAGGCAAACGCCGAGGTGAAGGCCAAGGCCGACCGCGAGCGCGCCAGCCGCTCCACCGAGCGCAAGGCCCTCAAGCCCGCCGCGAAGCCGGCCCCGGCCAAGCCCGCTGCCAAGCCCGCTCCGGCGAAGAAGGCCTACGCGGACAACCTGGACGGCTGGATCAACGAGTCCCTGGACATCCTGCGTGCCAAGGGCATCCCGGCCTCCTACGACGGTATTAAGCGCAACATCATGCGTGAGTCGACGGGTAACCCCCAGGCGATCAATGACTGGGATGTGAACGCGGTGAACGGTGTGCCGTCGAAGGGTCTGCTGCAGATCATCGACCCGACGTTCAAGGCGTATCACGTCGAGGGCACGTCCTGGGACATTTATGACCCGGTCGCCAACATCACCGCGTCCTGCAACTACGCGGCCGACAAGTACGGCTCGATGGACAACGTCAACTCCGCATACTGATAGCAGCACGTAGCGCAGCGCATCGCCCGAGGGGCGCGGCACCCGCAAGGGAGCCGCGCCCCTCGGGCGATGTGGCACCCGGCGATTCCCTCTTGTGAATCAAGAAACCTTAGGCTTTGGATCATGCACATCACGTTGACCGAGCACGCCCGGTGCCTCTACGACGACGCGTACCAGCCGGTGCCGGGCTGTGGCCGCGCCCACCACGAGCGGAACTTCGTCGAAGAGCTGACGTTCGCCGACGCCGACGCGATCCTCGCCATGCTGCGTGGACTGGGCCCGCACGTGGTCGAGGGGCGTCTCCCCGTGTGGATCCGCAATCTCGCCTACCGGCTGCTCCTGCTCCAGCGCCCCGACGAGCCGGCGCTGATGCGCGAGGCGGCGGACAGCCTCCACCTGCACGGCCCCGACTGGGACGAGATCGCCGCCGAGCTCCGCCTGAGGGCCGATGCCCTGGAGGCCGGAGCGCTGGAGTCCGCGGCGTAGGGCGTGGCCGTGTCCTGGCCGGCCCGGGTGAGCCGCGTCTCACCCGGGCCGTACCTCTTGTCTATGCAACAAGTTGCATAGAAAGATCCGGGGTCATGGCGCTCGAGCACGCGATCCTCGTCTCTCTGCTGGAGAAGCCGGGTTCCGGCTATGAGCTGGCCCGGCGTTTCGAGCGGTCCATCGGCTACTTCTGGACCGCGACCCACCAGCAGATCTACCGCGTCCTCAAGCGGATGGAGGGCGACGGCTGGGTCACCGTCCGGGAGATCCCGCAGCAGGGCAGGCCGGACAAGAAGGAGTACTCCGTGCCCGCCCTCGGCCAGGCCGCCCTCTCCCGGTGGCTGCACGAGCCGATCGAACCCGAGAGCGTGCGGCACGATCTCGCCGTGAAGATCCGCGGCGCGGCCTTCGACGACCCGGCCGCGCTGATCCGCGAGGTCGAGCGGCACCACCAGGTGCACACCGACCGGCTCGCGCACTACCTGGTGGGGGAACGGCGTGATTTCACCGGGCCCGAGGCTCCGGTGACGCCCGACGATGTCGGGCGGGAGCTCCAGCACGTCGTGCTGCGCGGCGGCATCGCGTACGAGCGGATGACGCTCGCCTGGCTCGACGACGTCCTCGCCACCCTCCACCGGCTCCGCGCCGAGCGCTGAAACCCCAGGCAACCGCCACCTTCGACCGTCAAGCCGGAAAGGCGAACTTCCATGGCCGACCCGCTGCTGTTCAACCCTCGCACCTACGACCCCGCGCACTTCGACCCCGAGACCCGCAGGCTGCTGCGCGCCACCGTCGACTGGTTCGAGGAGCGCGGCAAGCGCAAGCTGATAGAGGACTACCGCTCTCGTGCCTGGCTGGCGGACTTCCTCGCGTTCTCGGCGAAGGAGGGTCTGTTCGCGACGTTCCTGACCCCCGCGGCGGCCGCCGACGGAGCCGAGGACAAGCGCTGGGACACCGCCCGGATCGCCGCCCTCAACGAGATCTTCGGCTTCTACGGGCTCGACTACTGGTACGCGTGGCAGGTCACCATCCTCGGCCTCGGCCCGGTCTGGCAGAGCGACAACGCCGCCGCCCGCGCCCGCGCCGCGGAACTCCTCTCCCAGGGCGAGGTGTTCGCCTTCGGCCTGTCGGAGAAGACCCACGGCGCCGACATCTACTCCACCGACATGCTGCTGGAGCCCGACGGCGACGGCGGCTTCCGCGCCAGCGGCTCCAAGTACTACATCGGCAACGGCAACGCCGCCGGCCTCGTCTCCGTCTTCGGTCGCCGCACCGACGTCGAGGGCCCCGACGGCTACGTCTTCTTCGCCGCCGACAGCCGCCACCCGGCGTACCACCTGGTGAAGAACGTCGTCGACTCCTCGAAGTACGTCAGCGAGTTCCGCCTCGAGGACTACCCCGTCGCGGCCGGCGACATCCTGCACACCGGTCGCGCCGCCTTCGACGCCGCCCTGAACACCGTCAACGTCGGCAAGTTCAACCTCTGCACCGGCGCGATCGGCATCTGCGAGCACGCGATGTACGAGGCCGTCACCCACGCGCACAACCGCATCCTCTACGGCCGCCCCGTCACCGCGTTCCCGCACGTGCGCCGCGAGCTGACCGACGCCTACGTCCGCCTCGTCGGCATGAAGCTCTTCAGCGACCGCGCCGTCGACTACTTCCGCTCCGCCGGCCCCGACGACCGCCGCTACCTCCTCTTCAACCCCATGACGAAGATGAAGGTGACCACCGAGGGCGAGAAGGTCATCGACCTCATGTGGGACGTCATCGCGGCCAAGGGCTTCGAGAAGGACACCTACTTCGCCCAGGCCGCCACCGAGATCCGCGGCCTGCCGAAGCTGGAGGGCACGGTCCACGTCAACCTCGCGCTGATCCTCAAGTTCATGGGCAACCACCTGCTGAACCCCGCCGAGTACGCGCCCGTGCCGACCCGCCTCGACGCGGCCGACGACGAGTTCCTCTTCCGGCAGGGCCCGGCCCGGGGCCTCGGCTCCATCCGCTTCCACGACTGGCGCGGCGCCTACGACGCGTACGCCCACGTGCCCAACGTCGGCCGCTTCCGCGAGCAGGCCGACGCGCTGTGCGAGTTCGTCACCACCGCCGCCCCCGACGAGGAGCAGAGCCGCGACCTCGACCTCCTCCTCGCCATCGGCCAGCTGTTCGCGCTCGTCGTGCACGGCCAGCTGATCCTGGAGCAGGCGCGCCTGACCGGCCTCGAGGAGGACGTGCTCGACGAGCTGTTCGCCGTCCTCGTCCGCGACTTCTCCGCGCACGCCGTCGAGCTGCACGGCAAGGACTCCGCCACCGAGGCCCAGCAGAGCTGGGCGCTCGGCGCGGTCCGCCGCCCGGTCGTCGACGACGCCCGCTCGGCACGCGTCTGGGAGCGCGTCGAGGCACTGTCCGGGGCGTACGAGATGGCCCCGTAACCAACACCGCTGTACCCGGGCCGGCCCTGCGAACGACGGGGGCCGGCCCGGGCTTTTTTGTTCAGCGAGGAACGGGCTCACCCGTCGATCAGCGCGGTCAGTCCGTCGAGCATCGAGGTGAGGCCGAGCTCGAACACCTCGTCGAGGCGCAGCTCGTAGCCGCCGTCGTCGAACGATCCGGTCACCTTGGCGAACGTCGGGTACGCGCCGGAGGCCACGAGGGCGTCGAAGGCGGCGGCCTGGGATTCCATCCACTGGTCCTCGGACATCCCGGTGGCGCCGGCCGCCTGGGCCTCCCGTTCGAGGTGGACGGCGGTGCCCTGGACGTAGCTGTAGATCAGTACGTTCAGGTTGAACATGGTCGCCGGGGTCAGGCCGTGGCCGTCGAGCGCGCCGAGCATCCACTCGGAGTAGGCGATCAGGTGCGGCAGGGCCAGCGGGCGGGTCAGGGGGGTGACCTGTGCGAGCCAGGGATGGGCACGGTGCACCGCCCAGAGCGAGCGGGCGCCGGCCTCCAGGCGGGGGCGCCAGTGCGACGGCGCGTCGGCGGGGTAGTGCGCCTCGGCCAGGACGGCGTCGGCCATGAGGAAGACCAGGTCGTCCTTGCTGTTCACATACCGGTAGGGCGACATGGCGGCGACGCCCAGCCGTGCGGCGACCCCCCGCATGGAGAGCGCGGCGAGCCCTTCCGCGTCGGCGATGTCGACGGCCGCGCGGACGACGCGCTCCCGCGTCAGTTCGCCGTCGGACGCGGCCGGCGCCGCCGCCGCGCGGGGCGGCCGGGGCGGGTGAGGCAGGCGCTCCGGGGCGTCCGCGACCACCGTGCCGACCCGCGGCTGGGCCCGTACGAGGCCCTCCTGGCGCAGGGTGGTGAGCACCTTGGTGGCCGTGGCGAGTGCGACGTTCCACTCCTTGGCGATCTGCCGGGTGGACGGGACGCGGTCGCCCGGGGCGAGCTCGCCCTCGGCGATGCGCCGTCGCAGCTCGGCGGCGATGCGCAGATACGGCGGAGCGTTTTTCTCGGTCACGGCCGGTCCCTTCTTGCTGTCCTAGTACAGAGACTAGCAGCGAAAACGTGCTCGAGGTCGGCAACTGTACTGCTACAGCCAGCAAAAACGGCGCTTTGCAAGGCTGTATGTACGCTGTACATTCAGTGGCGTACAGCGTCTCAGAAGGAGAGCCTCATGCAGAACGTCCTCGTGTCCGGCGCCAGCGTCGCGGGCCTCACCCTCGCCTACTGGCTGCGCCGCAACGGCTTCGCCGCCACCGTCGTCGAGCGCTCCCCCGCCGTGCGCCCCGGTGGCCAGGCCATCGACGTACGAGGCGTCGCCCTCGACGTCCTCGACCGGACCGGCATCCTGGACGAGGCGCGCGAGGTCCGTACCCGGATGCGCGGCATGGCGATGCTCGACGGCCAGGGCGAGGAGCTGTGGCGTTCCACCGAGATGACGTACAGCAGCGGCCGCCTGGAGAGCGCGGACATCGAGCTCCTGCGCGAGGACCTCGCCATGCTGCTGTACCGCCAGGCACGCGACGCGGGCGTGGAGTTCCTCTTCGACGACTCCCTCACCACCCTCGACGAGGGGGCCGAGGGAGTTCGGGCCGGCTTCGAGCGGGGCCAGGACCGCACGTTCGACCTCGTGCTGGGCGCGGACGGCCTGCACTCGAAGGTCCGGCAGCTGGCCTTCGGCCCCGAGGAGCGGTTCATCCGGCACCTCGGCGCCTACGTGACCGTCTTCAGCACCCGCAACTTCCTCGACCTCGACAACTGGCAGCTCTGGCTCAACGACGACTCCGCGACCTACTGCCTCTACCCGGTGCGCGACAACAGCGAGCTGAGGGCCACGCTGGGCTTCCGGTCCGAGCCGATCGCCTACGACCACCGCGACACCGAGCAGCAGAAGGCGCTCATGACCGCCGGCCTGGCCCACATGGGCTGGGAGACCCCGCGGCTGTTGGACGCCATGCGGCAGGCGCCCGACTTCTACTTCGACTCGATGGCCCAGATCCACATGGACCGGTGGTCCACCGGCAGGGTGGCGTTGGCCGGCGACGCGGGCTACTGCGCCTCGCCGCTCTCCGGTCAGGGCACGAGCCTGGCCCTGGTCGGCGCGTACGTCCTGGCCGCCGAGCTCGGCGGGGCGGACGGCGACCACCCGGCCGCCTTCGCCCGCTACGAGGCGCGCATGCGCCCGTTCGTCGAGCTCAACCAGGCCCTCGCCACGGCGAACCAGGGCGGCATGCCCTCCGACGAGGCGCTGGAAGAGGCCAAGAACGGCCTCGCACTCGACGCGCCCGCCGGCTGACGCACCGAAAGACGCACGGCCTGAGCGGTGGGGCGGACGGCCGGCGCCGGGTTCAGGGCGCCGCGGCGTAGCGGCGGGCCAGTGCGGCCACGGCTTCGGCCATGGCCTGCCGCAGGTCGGCGGGGCCCAGTACCTCCGCTTCCGCGCCGAGCCTGAGGAGGTCGCCGACCGCGACGGCCCGGGCCTCGACCTGCATGTCCACACGCACCCATCCCTCCTCGTCCGGCGGCCCGGCGCTCTCGAGGGCCCGGGTGCCCGCCGTGCCGAACTGTGCGGGCAGCAGCCGCTGGGCCACGGGCGAGATCCGTAGTCGTGCCGTTCCCTGACGAAGGGCGCTCTCCAGGCGCCGGGAGGACTCCTCCCAGTAGGCGGCCACATCGAAGCCGGCCGGCCGCTCGAACGTCTCCTCCGCGACGTCCACGGTCACGAACCGCGATACCCGGTAGGTGCGTACCTCCCTGTCCCCGAGCGCCACCAGGTACCAGATGCCGCCCTTGAGGACGAGGGCGAGCGGGCGCAGCTCCCGGTGCACCTCGCCGTTCCAGCGCCGGTAATGGGCGCGCAGCACCCGCTGCTCCCACACCGCCCGCGCGACCGGTGCCAGATACGTGACCGGGTCGGCGTCCCGGAACCACGCGGGCGCGTCCAGGTGGAACCGGTCCTGTACGCGCCGCGAGCGCTCCGCCAGTTCGGCCGGAAGCGCGGCCCGCAGCTTCAGCTGGGCGGTGGCCAGCACCGCCTCGAGACCCAGATCGCGCGCCGGCCCGGGTGCTCCGGCGAGGAACAGCGCGCCGGCCTCGGCGTCGGTCAGCCCGGTCAGCCGCGTGCGGTACCCCTCCATCAGGCGGTAGCCGCCGGCGGGGCCGCGGTCGGCGAGGACCGGGATCCCCGACGCGCCGAGCGCCTCGATGTCCCGGTAGACCGTACGGACCGACACCTCCAACTCCTCGGCGAGCTCGGGAGCGGTCATCCGCCCCCGGTTCTGGAGCAGCAGGAGCAGGGACAGAAGCCGGTCGGCGCGCATGGCGCCATTGTTCCCCGTACCTGACAGGAGGTGTCAGGTACGGCGGCGAGGCTGTCACCACACCGCACGCGAAAGCCCGTGCGGTCGACCGAGAGGACAGCCATGCCCGTACAGACGACCACCGGCCACTTCACCTTCGCCGCCTGGGAGGAGCGCACGGTCGGGGCGGGGGAGGCGAGCCCGAAGCTCGCCCACGCCTCCGTCGTCAACACCTTCTCCGGCGGCATCGAGGCCGCCGACACCACCTGCGAGTACTCCATCGTCTACGTCACGGAGAAGACCGGCACGTTCACGGGCATGCAGGTGCTGACCGGCCGGGTGGACGGCCGCGACGGCACCTTCGCCGTCGAGGAGCGCGGCTCGTTCGACGACGACGGCGCCGTGCGCTGCGCCTTCGAGGTCGTTCCGGGGTCGGGAACGGGCGAGCTGACCGGGCTGAGCGGCACCGGCGGCTACACCGCCCGGCACGGCGAACCGTCCGTCCCCTACACCTTCGACTACGACCTGGGCTGACCCCGGTCCTTGACCGTGCCCGCCGCACCCCGGGGGAGCGTCAGCTCCGAGTCCGCGTGGACCGTGATGCGCACCGGCAGGAACTCGGTGGCGTCGACCGGCGATGCGCCGGTGCCGGGGTTGCGGGCGTAGCGGGGGTGGGCGCCTCCGCTGATCTGCCAGCGGATGCGGTGACCGGCGGCGAAGCGGTGGGCGGTGGAGCTCATCGGCACGGTCACCCGCGTGGGCGCCTGGCCGGTGGTGCGCAGCCGGACCAGCCCGTCGCAGACGTTGGTGGAGCGGCCTTGGGCGTCCACGTCGCACAGGCGGGCGAAGACGTCGGCGTATCCGGTGTCCGTGGAGACGCTCAGCCGCGCGGAGACCGGGCCGAGGACGTCCACCGGCTCGGTCAACGGCGGGCCGGTGAACGTCAGGACGTCCTCGCGGGCCTCCAGGGCGCCGTTGTCGCGGGGGCCGGCTCCCCGGGAGAGCAGGGGGCCGCCGACGGACGGGGTGGGGTCGGCCGGGTCGTAGCGGAATGACGCCAGCGGCTCGGCGTCGGTGGGGGCCTGCTGCAGGAGCTGCCCGTCCGGCGCGGGGAACCACGATGTGACGGCCGGGGACGACGGCCAGTCGTCGAGGTCCCGCCACGATTCGTCGCCGCCGGTGTGCACGCGCACACGGGTGGGGCGCAGGCCGGAGGGGTCGTCGCACAGGTGCGCGCGCAGCCAGGCGAGGCTCTCGGCGAACACTTCGGGCCACCCCCGCTGGAACGCGGAGGTGTGGGTCCAGGGGCCGACGAGCAGGGCGGTGTCGCATCCGGCCCGGCGCAGCCGGCCGTACTGCTCGAGGGTCTGGTCGAGCAGCGCGTCGTGCCATCCGGTGATCAGACCGGTGGGCACGTCCAGCCGCTCGGCCGCCTGCCCCATGGACGTGCCGAGCCAGTGCGGGTCGTCGGCGTCCGCGTGGGTCATCGCGTCGTCCAGCCAGGGCACGTCGCCGACGACGGAGGCCTGGGCTCCGCGCAGCGGCCGCGCGGTGGTGATCTCGCGCAGGCGGCGTTGCAGGCGCAGCGTCGCCTTCACCATCGGTGCCAGGCCCTGGTGCTGGTACGCCATGCCGACGCCGGAGACGAGGGCGTTCTCCAGGTTGAGCGCGCCGTTCGCGTGGAAGAAGGCGTGGGGATCGTGCAGGCCCACCTGCACCACCATCGCCTTCAGCTCCGGCGGCGGGTCCATGGCGAGCGCCCACTGCACGTAGCCCAGGTAGCTGGCGCCGATCGTGCCCAGTGTCCCGTCGAACCAGGGCTGTTCACGCAGCCAGGACACCGTGGCCCGGCCGTCGGCGGCCTCGTTGCGCCACAGGCCGAAGCGGCCGCCCGAGCCGCCGGTGCCGCGGCAGCTCTGCAGGATCACGTGGAAGCCCTGTTCGGCGAAGAGCAGGCCGTACATGGGGGACCACGGCACACCCCGGCCGTAGGGCGAGCGCACGAGGAGGGTGGGGAAGTCGCCCGCCGCGCGGGGGAAGTAGTGGTCCGTGATCAGCGGGCTGCCGTCGGGGGCCGGAACCACCAGCCCCGGTTCCCATCCGACGTCGTACCGCCTGGCCGGGAGGCCGCGCCAGGCCGCCCGCATCATGCGCGAGGACAGCGGCGGCTTCGTGTTTCCGGCGGGCGGCGTCCAGGCGGGCGTGCGCAGAGCGTCGTGCGTGGGTGACGGCATCGTTCCCCTCCATTATTCTCGTACTGTGTACGAGAATAATGGATGCTTGGATGACGGATGCAAGGGCCGCCGTGCGAAAGCCGCGGCGGCGAGGAAAGGAGCCCGAAGACCGTGACCCGTGCCGGCGGGCCCGGCGCCCCCGGCGTCGACCCCCAAGAGCTCTGGCTCGCCCGAGCCCAGCCCCGCAGAGGACGCAGACCCGCCTTCAGCCGCGAGGCGATCACCGTGGCGGCCGTGACCCTGGCGGACGCCGAGGGGCTCGAGGCGGTCACCATGCGGCGGGTCGCCTCGGAGGTCGGAGCCGGCGTCATGTCGCTCTACAGCTACGCCCGCGACAAGGAGACGCTGCTGGACCTGATGATCGACCACGTCAGCGGCGAACTGCCGGCCGACGCCCCCCTCACCGGCGACTGGCGCACCGACCTCAAGGCCGTCGGCCACCTCCAGCGCGCCCTCATGCTCCGCCACCCCTGGCTGCCCGCCGCCGTGTCCGCCCGCCGGACGCTCGGCCCCAACGTCCTGGCCTTCCTCGAGCACGCCCTCGCCGCCCTGCGGCCCACCGGGCTGGACGGCGCGGCGAGGCTGGAGGTCTTCTCCCAGCTCACCGCGTTCGTGTCCGGGCATGTCGGCTACGAGATCGCGCAGGCCGCGGCCGCGCGGTCACCCGACCGTCTCGCGGCCGAGGCCCGCTACCTCGCCGCCGTCGCCGCCGACGGGCGCCACCCGGAGCTCGCCGAGGCCCTCTCCGCGCCCGGACGCCCGGTGACTCCCGAGGCCACCTTCACCCGGTTCCTCAACCGCCTGATCGACGGCCTCGACACCGACTGATGCTCAGGTGTTCGGCCGCTTGCCGTGGTTGGCGCTCTTCTTCTTGCGGGCGCGTCGCTTGTTGCCTCGCTTGGACATGATGCCGACTCCCTACGTTGTGGCGTCTAGCGGACTGAATGAGTCTATATCCGTAATGTCCACTTTGCAGTGAGTCGTATCGTGTCTCTGTCGTCGTCGCGAGCGTGCCCGGCGGGTCGGAACCCGCCGGGCACGTCGTGGATCGTCGGTACGGGCGGCTCAGAAGTTCCAGTAGTGGTCCGCCCATGTGCCGCAGGGCCACTGGATGGCCTTCTCGCCCTGTGCGCGGCTGGCGCCGGGGATGGCGAGGCACTGGCCGCTGTTCCAGTTCACCAGGCGCGTGCCGTTGCCGGTGTAGTCGATGCCCCAGTAGTGGTCCGGCCAGGTGCTGCAGGGCCACTGGATGACCTGCGTGCCCGGTGTGGTGCTGGCGCCCGGCACGGCCAGGCACTGCTGGCTGTTGAGGTTTCTTATGCGGTAGTAGTTGCGGCCACCGCTGTTGAAGGCGTACTCGAACTGCCAGAAATGGTCCCGCCAGCCGCCGCAGCCCCACTGGATGAGCCCGATGCCGTTCTCGGTGCTGCCACCGGGGACGGCGAGGCAGTGGGCGCTGTTGGCGTTGCGGATCCACCCGTAGGAGGTGGTGCCGCTCGGGCCGGGCTTGCTGTCGGTGCTCGTGGCGGAGGCCTCGGCGACGCCGGAGGTGAACAGCAGGGCTGCGGCGGCCGCCAGCACTCCCGGGAGGCGATAGCGCGACATCATGTGTCCCTTCCTTGTTCCTCGAACGACGGAAGTGCATGGATCATGAGTCGTACATGCCGTGCGGATCTCGGCCCGGCGCCCGCGTCGGGGCCCGGCCAGGGCGCAGGTTATAAGCGGCCGTCACGGAACGACAGGCATGGGATGGGATCCCCGGACATTGGCGGGAAGACGACGCGCGGCGGCGCCGGGCGGCCCCGATCCCTCAGCCGGCCGGCGCCGGTCTCTCAGCCGGCCAACCCGGCGACGACCTCGGCGTTCGGCAGCTGGGCCAGGAACGGGCCGGGGAGGATCAGCTTGCCCCGGCGCCTGCCGCTGCCGATCAGGACGTACGGCGAGGAGGCGACCGCCTCGTCGATCAGGAGGGGCCACCCGTCGGGCAGTCCGACGGGGCAGATCCCGCCGTACTCCATGCCGGTCAGCGCCACGGCGGTCTCCATCGGGGCGAACGACGCCTTGCGGGCGCCCAGATGCTTGCGCACCGCCTTGTTGACGTCGACGCGGGTCGTCGCCAGGGCGACGCACGCGGCGTAGGAGACGTCCTGGCCGCGCCTGGCGGCGATGACCACGCAGTTCGCGGAGACCTCGAGGGAAACGTCGTAGGCCGCGCAGAAGGCGGCGGTGTCGGCCACCTCGGGGTCGGTGTCGACGACCAGGACGGACTCGACGGGCTCGGTGCCGCTGTACCGCTCCAGGGCCGAGGCCACGGGGTCGGCGAGGAGTTCGGGGCGGTGCACGGCCCGCCAGGTCTCCTCGAAGCGGCCGAAGGGGGAGGTGACCGGAGAGCTGATCATGCGGCCATGGTAGTCACCGGGACGCCGGGGATCCGGGTGAACGGGCGACCGCCTCCGGGGTCGTTGCGAAGGCGGCCCTCCGTTTGATGTGGGCATGATCGGCTAGGGTGTCGGGCGTTCCCGCGCGACAGGCGCACGGGAAGTGACGCCACCCCGAAGGAAAAGCACGTGAGCACAGGTCGGCAAAGAATGATCGCGTCGATCCGTTCCGTGCCGAGTCCGATCGCCGTCGCCTCGGCCCTGACCGATCCGGCCCGGACCGACCGCATCCAGGACCCCGTCGTCACCCGGCTCCAGAGCGCCCGTACGGCGCTCGGCCTGATGGCCACCGTGGGGCTGCTCATGGTCTACCCCCTGAAGAAGGGGCGGGAGCAGTTCGTCTTCGGCAAGCTCGAGGACCTGGCGCTGGGCTGCGCCATCCTGCTGGCCGCCGTGGCCGTCGGCGTCACCGCCTTCATCCTCACGGCACGCCCCCCGCTGGGGCGCGTGTACGCGAGCCGTCTCGGCGGCCCGCTGCGCGCGCTGGGCGCGATACCCCTCGGGGCGGGAGTGTGCTGGCTGATGTCCGCCGCGCTGAGCGGCGACATCATCTCCACCGCCGACGTCGGTCCGCACGACATCCTCTTCGGGTTCCTGGGCGAGATGCTGGGGCGGATCATCACCGGCCTGCTGATCGTGCTGCTGTTCATCGCGGCCGGCATCGCCTGCGCCATCGTCCTGGTCCTCGCGGTGCTCTTCACCCTGGTGGCGGCGATCAAGGCCCTGAACTCGTGCTTCCGCACGGGCGACGTGCACGAGCTGCTTCCGGCGCTTCTGTCACCCCTGCTGGTCTGGTCGCTGTTCGTCCTCGGTCTCCTCGACGACCCCGATGTGGCGGCCCCGCCCGAGGTGCTGTACTCGTTCCTGCTCGGCGGGCCGCTGTCGGTGACGGCGATGTCCGTGTGGGAGATACGGCGTCTGCGCGTCCGGCACGGGGTGACCATGCGGTCGGCGCTGGGCCGCGGCCGCTGACCACGCCCGACCGGCCACGCCCGATTGACTACGCCCGGCGCCGGTGATCGCCCGCCAGGGCCGCGCAGGCGACGACCGCCACGGCGCCGGCGGCCAGGAAGCCCCGGTGGGACCGCCAGGACAGCACGGACCACCGCGAATGGGCGGACAGCAGCGAGCCGGTGCTCAGCCATGAGCCGGCCGAGGCGAACGAGAGCGCGGAGCCGATCGAGCCGAACGACAGGACGCTGCCGACCGAGCCGACGGACAGCACGGATCCGACGGAGCCGATCGAGAGCGTCGAGCCCACCGAGCCGATCGACAGAACGGAGTGCTGGGACCAGAGGGACAGCGGTGAGTCCGCGGAATGCTTGGCCATGCGCCGATCGTAAGGCAGCACCGGGCCGTTGACACGGTCGGGCCGGTGACGCGGGAACGCCTGCCTGCGGAGGGCCCTGACGGTCCGTCACCTGTTCGCTCCGCCCTGCCGCACCTCCGCCCGTCAGCACAAGCGGGTGTGGTGGCAGACGCTCCGGCCGCCGCCGTGGGAACTGCCCGACGAGCCGTCGGAGCCGTCGGAATCGCCCAGGTGGGGAATCCCGTCGGGAAAACGGGTGTTGCGGTCGCGATCGCCGGGGAAGGGGTCGCGGTAGTCCGGATCGCCGTCGTCGTCCCGGTCCGGCAGGTCCACGGCGGTACCGGTCCCCCGATCCGGCTCCGGGCAGCCGTTGTCCTGGGACGACAGGTAGAGCGTCACGCGCGTGTCGGCCGGCACCGTCGCGCCCTCGGCCGGATCGTGCGCGCACACCCGCCAGTCGTCGTACTCGCCCTCACCGGGCAGCGTGTCGTTGCGGTACGCCGCCCGCGCCTCGACGTGATCGGAGCGCACGCCCAGGGCGACGACCTGCGGACGAGCCGTGCGCCACGTCTTCCACACCAGCTCGGGCATCGTCGGCCACGGGATGGGCTCGCCGTCCTTCTTCGGGCACGGGGCGCCGCTGCGCACGACGGCGAAGTCGAGCGTCGGCCGCACGCCGCCCCGGCCCTGCTCCTGGAAGCAGACCGTCCACAGCGAGCGGCTCCGGACGAACGTGTTCTTCTCGGACGCGTCGTGGGAGCTGACGACGAACCCGGCCTTCGTGGCCTGCCCGTACGCCACGTCCAGCTTCTTGCCGCGGTAGTCGGGGGCCGGGGGTGTCGTCGCCTTCGGGGTCGTCTTCGGGGTTCGTGGCGCCACCGGGGTCTTCGTGCCGGCCGCCTTCGTGCCGGCGGCCTTCGGCGGGGCGGGCACGACCGCGCCCAGAAGGGCCATGGCGGCGATCGTCGCCGCGACCTTCCCGGCCCTCGGCCAGGGGTTGTCCCGCCACAGCACGACCAGCGCCGCGATCAGCGCGACCCCGCCCAGCCGGGGCTCCATCAGGCCGAGCACCGGAACGGCGGCGACGAACCCGACCCGTACGGGATTCGTCCGCGACCAGCGTCGCCGCGCCATGTCGCCCGGGTCGCGGGCGGGTTCGGACGACGCCGGGACGGAAGGCGGGACCGGGGTGGTGTGCGGGCCAGGCATGACGGCCCCCTTCGAGTTCGTTCGATGGTGCGGGCGCATCGTACCCAGGCCTTTTCGCCGGGCCCCGCCCGGATCACCTCTTCCGATTTCCAGCCCGTTCACAGCCGGCGATCGCGATGGCGAGCGCGACGACGATGAGGACCCCCGCGACCGCGAACGTGACGTGCGTACCGGTGGCGACGGCGTCGGAGCGTGCCGTCGTGACGTCCTTCGTCGCCGACGCGAACGCGAACACAGCCCCCATGACGGACGTTCCGGTGATCAGGCCGAGATTGCGGGAGAGGTTGAGCATGCCGGACGTGACACCGCGCTGGTCCGGGCGTATGCCGGTCATGACGACGGTGTTGTTGGCCGTCTGGAACACCGCGTAGCCGGCGGTGACGACGACGATGGGGGCGATGTAGCCGAGGACGCCGAGCGTCGCCGGTGCCAGGGACAGCAGGAAGGAACCGGCCGCCATCCCGATGAGCCCGGCGACGGTCATGCGGGGTGCGCCGAAACGGTCCGCGACGCGGCCTGCCGGCACACCGCTCAGCGCGGCGACGAGCGGACCGACCGACAGGACGAGCCCGACACGAGCCTCGTCGAGCCCGAGCGTACGGGCGAGATGGAACGGTCCGACGACGAGGGTCGCCATCATCACCGTCGAGACGAGCGCGCTCATCGCGAGGCTCGAGCTCAGCACCGGATCGCGGAACATGGCCGGTCGGATCAGAGGCGATGCCGCCCTCGCCTCGGCGCGTACGAAGAGGCCGACCCCCAAGGCCGCGGTCAGCAGCAGAACCACGTTGAGCGAACCGAATCCGCCGTGCCCGAGTGTCATGGCGAGCGCGTACGCCGCGAGCGTCAGAGCGAGCAGCGAGGTCCCCACAGGGTCGAAGCCGGCTCGGCCGGTCCTGGGCTCCCGCCGGTCGACGGGCAGGTGGCGGCGTGCGAGAAGGAAGGCCAGGACACCCAGCGGTGCGTTGACGAGGAAGATCGCGCGCCAGCCGGGACCGGAGAGCAGAGCCCCGCCCAGCGAGGGACCGAGAGCGGTGCCGATCGCGGACATCGTTCCCAGCAGCCCCATGGCCCTGCCGGTCCTCGCCTTCGGAACCGTCTCACCCACGAACGCCATGGTGAGCGCCATCATCACGGCCGCTCCGAGGCCCTGCGCCGCCCGGGCGGCGATCAGCAGCCACAGCGTGGGCGCCAGGCCGCACAGCACCGAGGCCACCGTGAACAGGGAGATTCCGGCCAGGAGCAGCCGCCGGCGGCCGACGATGTCACCGAGTCGTCCGACGCTGACGATGAGGGTGGTGATGGCGAGAAGATAGGCCAGGACGATCCACTGGACTTCCTGGAAAGAGGCGCTGAACGCCTGGGCCAGCGTCGGCAGGCCGACGTTGGCGATGCTGGTGCCGAGGGAGGACAGCAACACGGAGAGCGACAGGCAGGCGAGCGCCCACCGAACCGAAGGCGCCCGCCCCGCGCCTTCGGCCGCTGTCTCGTCTTCTCCTGGTTCTCTTCGTTCTCCTGGACCGACGTCCGTGTGGTCGTGTCCGCGTCCGGAATCGTTGTGCGTGCTCATGCCGGGGAGCGTGCATCGGCCAGGAGGAGGCGGCAAAGTCCTGTTGCCGGTTCAGGGAATTCAACGAGCGCCGGGCGGGGCGGTACGCACCCGGCGGCCGCCTCGTATAACTGGTCACATGGCATTGAACTGGAAGCTGGCCATCGACAGCACGAACGCGCCCGCCCTCGCGGACTTCTGGGCCTCGGCCCTGGAGTACGAGGTGGAAGACCCCGGTCCGCTCATCGAGCAGCTGCTGGCCGCCGGCCACATCGGCGAGGAGGCGGCCACCGAGCACCGTGGCCGCAAGGTCTTCCGCGGCTACGCGGCGATCCGCCACCCCGAGGACCCGTTCGACGCGACCAGCGGCGTCGGCCGCGGCCGACGACTGCTCTTCCAGGACGTCCCCGAGGAGAAGTCCGGCAAGAACCGCCTGCACCTCGACGTCCACAGCGAGCCCGGCGGCCTCGACGACCTGGTGGCCCGGCTGGAAGGCCTTGGGGCGACCCGCGTCCGCGAGGTCGACAGGGGGCCTGCCGGGCACTGGTGGGTCATGCAGGACCCGGAGGGCAACGAATTCTGCGCCGCGTGAACCGTTACGCGCCGCCGAGCAGGCCGACCGTGCCCGCCAGGCCCTCGTCCCCGTGGCCCTGGGCCACGCGGCGGCGCATCAGCTCCATGTAGGGGGCGATGAGCCGGGGATCGGTGGCCTGTTCCTCCGCCGTGGCCAGGAGCGTGTCGTTGGCGGCCGTCATCATGGCGAGGTTGGAGGTGACGCCCTCGGTGTAGTCGCCGCTCACCAGCTGGGCGGCCATGCCGTGGGCGGCGCCGGCCATGGCGCCGAGCCAGTCCGCGAGCAGGGTGGCGAACCGGATCCGGTCCAGGTCCTTCTCCGGGCCCACGAGCGCGAAGGCGTGGGTGATGCCCGCGAACATGCCCGTCATCGCGCTGAGCAGGGCGACGTCGTGCAGCGCCGCGTGGCCGGGTTCCTCGCCGACGAACGTCGCCCCGGCGGGAGCCTCCAGGACCGCGCGATGGTCTTCGAACAGCTCGCGGTCGCCGCTGTAGAAGACGTAGCCGCCGGTCTCCGGCCGGCCGATCATCGGGGGAATGGCCATGATCCCGCCGTCGAGGAAGCGGGCCCCGCGATCGGCGGCCCAGCGGGCGCGCTCCCGGGCCTGGGACGGGGTGTTCGTGGTCAGGTTGACCACGTCCTTGCCGTTCAGGTCGACGCCGTCCAGCACCTCACCCACGGAGGCGTCGTCCAGCAGGCACAGGACGACCGGGCCGGTGGCCGAGGCCACCGCCTCGGCCGGGGTGGCCGCGACGCGGGCGCCCTCGTCCGCCGGCGGCCGGGTCCTCCCCGGCGTGCGGTTCCAGACGGTCAGCGGATGCCCCGCCGCGAGCCAGGCGCGGGCGAGCGCGGTGCCCATGTCGCCGAGTCCGAGAAGGGTGATGGGGGTCTTGGAAGTGGTGTGGGTGTTCATACGGACCAGGCTCGTACGGGCCCGGACCATGATCAAGTACGCACTGTTTTGTGGGTGCTTACCTTAAAGTGAGCACATGACCAGGCGGGACACCTACGTGTGCGGTATCGACGCGGCGATCGACGTGGTCGGCGGCAAGTGGAAGGTGCTCATCCTGTGGGCGCTGGACGGCGGGCCGTGCCGGTTCGGTGAACTGCGGCGCGGGATCCCCGGCGTCACCGAGAAGGTCCTCACCTCCCACCTGCGGGAGTTGGAGGACGACGGCGTCGTCCTCCGGGAGGAGGCCTTCGAGGGAGCGGTACGCCGCGTCAGCTACGCCCTCACCCCGCTCGGCGTCTCCCTCAACGAGGCGCTCGGCCCCCTCGGCGCCTGGGGCAGGAAGCACCTCCTCGGCGGGCGGAGCGGGCACGACGAGGCGCTCGACCGCTCGTGAGCGGCCGGCCTCAGCGGGCGGCCGCCCGTACGAGCCTCAGATACCGGTCCCAGTCCCAGTGCGGTCCGGGGTCCGTGTGGTCCGTGCCCGGCACCTCGGAATGGGCGACGATGTGGGTCCGGTCCACGGGGATCGCGTAGCGGTCGCAGATCCCGGCCGTGAGGCGGGCCGAGGCGGTGTACATCGCGTCCGTGAACCCGTCGGGCCGGTCCACGTACCCCTCGTGCTCGATTCCGACACTGCGCTCATTGAAGGCGCGGTTTCCGGAGTGGAAGGCCACGTCCAGCTCGCGGACGGTCTGCGCGACGAGCCCGTCCTTGCGCACCACGTAGTGCGCGGCCGCCTTGTGCAGGGGGTCGCGGAAGACCCGGAGGGCGTCGTCGTAACTGCCCTGGACCACGTGCACGACCACCCGGTCGACGGCGAAATCGAGCGGCCGGTCCGCCCGCCGCCAGTTCGCCGACGACGCGGCGACCCATGTGGCGCCCGGGTGATCGAGCACGCCGTCCTTGCGCGGTCTCTCCCGCCCGGACGTACGCCACCACCACCGCTGGATCCCGTCCCGTCCCGTGTACCCCGCCACCCCCGCCGCCACCACGGCGGCACCCCCGAGCAGCACCCGGCGCCGCCCGATGCCCCGCCGTTCTTCCCGTTCCGATTCCGGTTCCGCTTCCACCCGTGCCCCCAGACTCCCGGTGTGCCCGCCTCCTGATCGACAACGCGCCGGGCGGCCCTGCCGGTTCCGGCCGCCCTGGGGGCGGCCCCGGCAGGGTATTCCTCCCCGCACCCTGAGTAGACCTACTCAGTCCTCATTGAGCACATGAGCACCTTCCGGTGCGCCCGCGTCATGAGGTGAGATCGCCTCATGGAGAAACACCCGCCCCAGGAGCCGACTCTCGTACCGGACGCCACCCCGACCCCCGGGGTGAGCCGCAAGGTGGTCGTGCGGCGTTGGGTCATCGGTATCGCCACGGCCGGAGTCGTCGGGTGGGGGCTCTGGGCCGTGTCCGACTTCCTCGAGAACCTCGGGGGCGGACCCGTGCGGTCGGCGGCGGACTTCCGCAAGCAGGACATCAGGACCCGGGAGGCGGGACGGCAGACCATCGGCGATCTGCGGCCGGGCGTCGGCAGGGCCGATTGGATGCGGGAAGTGGGCAGCACTTCGTGCGTCGACGACCTGGGGTTCGACGGTGACGGGGTGACCAGGAAGCAGCCCGGCTACACGTGGGAGCTCCGCTACGCCACCGAGGCCGAGTACCGGGCGGATCTGGACAAGCTTCGCGCCGCCTGGGAGCACCGCGGCTGGAAGACCGACGACAAGCCGCCGCACGAGCCCCTGAACTCCCAGGACCGGACCCCGCGCTGGCCGGGCATCACCACCACCGACGACCATGGCGTCACGATCACCATGGGCGTCGACGAGTACACGGGCAAGCCCGGTCTGTGGACCGACGGGGGCTGCGTCCGTTACAACACCGAGGACCGGGTCAGCGGGCGCAAGCACACGGGCGCCGCGGCCGGCGGTGGCCCGGGGCGCGAGGGCACCATCACCTACGACGACGGTGTCCGGGTCTCCATCGGCCCCGTCGAGTCCATCAAGCCCACCCCGGAGATGACGGGTGGCGCCGCACCGGCCGCGTACACCTACCGCGTGCCCGTCACCGTGACGAACCGCAGCGGCGCCCCGGTGGAACTGCGCAGCCACGACATCGGCGGCTACGAGGGAGCGAACCCGGGCGTCGAACGACTCACCAGTTACCCCAGTGAGCTGGCCGGGAGCGAACCGCACCTGGTGTCGGAAGGCGACACGACGCGCCTGGAGTTCGTGTACACGGCGCGTACCAAGCCCTCCCACCTGGAGCTCGTGTACGCCCCCGGCGGTCTCCACGCGTCGTACACGTGGAAGCTGTCCATTCCCTAGCCGCATGGGCCGTATGCGCCGTATGGGCTGTATGAACAGTGCTGTCGGCGGAGAGGGCAGGATTCGAACCTGCGTGGGCAAAACCCGACCGTGAGCTGTGCTCTGGTCCCCGATAAACCACTCCGGGCACCTCTCCGTGTTCGGCGCCGGTTCTTCCCGGCCCCGCTCACACAGAGAATATTGCCAGCCGTCCCTGACGCGGCGCTGACACGGCCCTGACACCGTCCTGGCGTCACGCGCGGGGCTCGACGACCAGGTGGCGAGGCCCGCGGAGCACGGGATTGGTCCGGTACGGGGGCGGGTCCTCCACCAGGCGGAGGTCGCCGAGGCGGTGCAGCAGCGTGGTCAGCGCGATCTGTGTCTCGATGCGGGCGAGCGGGGCGCCGAAGCAGCTGTGGACGCCGCTGCCGAAGCCCAGGTGCTGGTTGTCGGGGCGGGTGATGTCGAAGCGGTCGGGCTCGGCGAAGCGCAGGGGGTCGCGGTTGCCGGCGGCGAGGACGAGGATCAGGGGCGCGCCCTGGGGGACGGTCACGCCGGAGACCTCGACGTCGGCCAGTGGGGTGCGCTGGGGCAGCATCTGGACGGGTGGTTCGTAGCGCAGCAGCTCCTCGACGGCCTGGGGCATCAGCGCGGGATCGTCGCGCAGCCGGGCGAGCGCGTCGGGGTGGCGCAGCAGGGTGAGGACGCCGTTGGTGATGAGGTTGACGGTCGTCTCGTGCCCGGCGATGAGGAGGAGCACCGACGTGGTCATCAGCTCGATCCGGTTCATGCGTCCCTCGGGGGCCTCGTCGTTGACGAGGGCGGAGAGCATGTCGTCGGACGGGTGGCCGCGCCTGCTCTCGGCGAGTTCGCCGAGGTACAGCGCCATCGCCCGGCGGGCCTCCGTGGCGGAGCGCACGCGCTGTTCGGGGTCTTCGCCCGGTGTGGAGTCGAAGCCGGCGACGATGGTGTCCGACCAGGCGCGGAAGCGTGGTTCGTCCTCGGTCGGCACGCCCAGCAGCCGGCAGATCACGGTGACGGGGAGCGGGTAGGCGAAGTCGTCGACGATGTCGATCCGTTTTCCGTCGCCGCCGAAGCCGTCGGCCAGTTCGCCGGCGATCCGGGAGATCTCGTCCCGTAGGGCGTCGATGCGGCCGGGGGAGTGGGGTGGGCCGAAGGGGCGCATCGTCAGCCGGCGCAGCCGGTCGTGTTCGGGGTCGTCGAGTCCGATGAACGCCGGGGGGACGTCGTCCTGTCCGGGGCCCAGGGGGTCCGGCACGGTGCGCAGGCGGCGGTCCGAGCTGATCCTCGGGTCGTGGAGCAGGGCGGCGATCTCGTCGTACGTGCCGACCAGGTAGCTGCCGTCGTCCTGGCGCACGACGCCGTGTTCGCGCAGTTCGGCGTAGAGGGGGTAGGGGTCGGGGCGACTGGCGTAGTCGGCGATCCGGTGGAACAGCGTCTCCGTGGACATGCGCGCGAGCTCCTCGTCGGGGGGTCCTGCTGTCAGCCGCCGGGCCGCACCAGGGTCAGGCGCCGGTCCGGAAGATGCCCGGTGAGGGCGACGGTGGGTCCGTGCGAGAGGACCTTCGGATCCGGTACGTCGGAGGGGACGGGTTCGGCCGACTCGGGCCGGTCGGCGGCGCCGGGTCCGGGCGGGAAGGGCGCCGCCGTCTCGATCAGGCGCCGGTAGTGCTCCAGCCACTTGGCCCGGTTGACGCTGACGGCGGCGGTGACGCGGCCGCGGTAGCCGTAGACCGCGACCAGCCTTCCCTCCTCCGGTGATCCCTGGGCGACGACCACCTGGTCGGAGAAGGTCGGTACCCCGATCGACTTGATGTTGAGGCCGAACTGGCTGGACCAGAAGGCGGGCACCGTCAGGTGCGGGCGCCGGTGCGGGCCGGAGCTGATCATGTTGTGGGCCGCGACCTCGGCCTGGGCGACCGCGTTGCCCCAGTGCTCCAGGGACAGCATCTGGTACTCGAACAGCGGATGCGGGAAGCGGGCCACGTCGCCGGCGACGAAGATGTCGTCGGTGACGATGCCGTACATGTCGAAGGCCCGGCATCCCGCGTCGCACGCCACACCCCGTGGCCCCGCGGCGAGCCCCGAGCCCGCCAGCCACTCGGTGTTACGGACCGCGCCCAGCGCGATCACGGCGATGTCGGCGTCGATCCGGCCGCCGTCGGAGAGCTCGGCGCCGGTGAGCCGGCCGTCGGCGCCCTTCAGCCCGGTGACCGTCACGCCGCAGCGCAGGTCGACGCCGTGGGCCCGCTGCATTCTCGCCGCGAAGGCGCCGAGCGTCCCGCCCAGCGCGCCCACGAGCGGTGCCGGGCCGCGTTCGGCGACGGTCACCTCGATGCCGCGCTCCCGGCAGGCGGAGGCGATCTCCGAGCCGGTGAATCCGGCCCCGATCACCAGGACCCGCCGCGGCCCGGCGGCGAACCGTTCGGCGAGGCGGCCGGCGTCGTCGCGTGTCCGGACCGTGAACACCCCGTCCAGACGGGCCGCGTCGGGGTCCGGCCAGGGCCGGGCCCGCGTCCCGGTGGCGATCAGCAGCCGGTCGAACGGCAGCTGTTCGCCGTTCGCCAGCAGCACCTTCTTGCCGTACAGGTCCAGGCCGCTGGCCCGTACGCCGAGCTTCCAGCGCGCCTCCACCGCGCGCCGCCGCGGCAGCCCGACGTCGTCCGCCCGTACCCGGCCGAGGAGGACCTGCTTGGTCAAGGGCGGCCTGTCGTACGGAGGGTGGGGCTCCTCCCCGACCAGGGTCAGCTCGCCGGAGAACCCCTCGTCGCGCAGCGTCTCCGCCGCGCGGAGCCCGGCCAGCGACGCGCCGACGATGACGATCCGGCCGTCGGAACGCGCTTCAGCCGGCATCGGCGCCCGCCTGCTCGCCGGCGAGGATGGCCTGAACGGGGCATGCCGTCGCCGCCCCGCGGACCCGCTCCAGCTGGTCGTCGGGAACGGCCGGCGCGTACGTCAGCGCCTCCTCGCCGTGCAGCTGGAACACCTGGGGAGCGAGGAACGCGCACTGGGCGTAGCCCTGGCAGCGATTGAGGTCGACAACGATCTGCATCCCGGCCCTGTCCGCTCCTCGCTCCGCACCACCCGTCATCACCGTCCTATGACGTACGGGGGTGGGCGCGAGCGGGGTTGCTCCGGCGGGGTGAACGGGAAGGGGTGCCGGGGCGCGTCGGAATCCGTGTCGGCGGGTGTCCTCCTGCGCCCCGGCCCGGCTCATCCGACCGGCGCGGAGCGCGTGGGGGCCGGACCGGAGAGGCGGTCGGCGCCCTGCGGGACGGGGACGGCGGCGAAGATCGCGTCCTGCTGTTCCTGGAGCTCCTTGGCGCGCTCCGGGGTGGTACCGGGCAGTCGCTGCTCCTCGTACAGCTTGTGCGTGACCTCCTGGGCGTTCTTGCTCGCCGGGGTGTGGAACTGGACCTCGAAGAGGTGCTCGGAGCGCGGCGCCCGCCAGCCGGAGTTGATGGCCCGGTAGCCCTTGGCGCGGCCCCAGGTGTTGGACCACTTGGTGCTGTCGTTGCCCCATGCGGACAGCAGGTGCGAGGCGACGGTGACGCCGGCGGTGTAGCGGGCGTCGGGCCACTGCAGGGTGTAGCGCACGGAGTCCTTGATGTCCGCCAGCGCCTCGTTCACGTTCTGGCCGGGGTGTTCCTTCATGGCCGTGGCGACCTTGCGCTTGAGCGAGTCCGGCGACTTCAGCCGGTGGTCGAACCCGACCAGCTCCGCCGAGCTCAGCCGCGCCGCGGCCCGCACCTGCGGGCTGATGGAACGCTCGGCCCTCTTCGCCCGGTCGGCGAACGCGTCCACGCGCGCGTTGTCCGCCGCGTTCAGTGTCAGCCCGCCCTCACCCTGCCAGCCGCCCCCGTCATCCCCTCTGACGGCCTGGGCCGCCACGCCGACGGTGGGCGCGGCCTGGGCGCCGGGAGCGGCTCCCAGCCCGAGTGCCAGGGCCAGCGCGGCCGCGGCCGCCGTGCGGGACGTGATGGTGGCGATGTCCATGGGTGTCCGTGATTCCTCTCTCCAGGGGGGCGGATGCCGAACAGCCGGCATCCGTCGCACCACACCAACGAGGGAGGACGCGCCCGGTGATCACGAGGTCCTTCGGGCGACGGGTATTGACCTGATCATGTCGCTGGATGACCGGATGTTTCCCGGGAAGTGGGAGCGAGAGCAGGCGTTTGCCCACTGCGATGGACCCCGCCCTAGCGTTCTTCCGGCGCGTCCGGTCCGAGCGGGGGGACGACGTCGAGCTGCTGGAGGAAGGACAGGAGGTCCTTGTCCGACCACTTCTCCGCGAGCTTGCCGTTCTCGATGCGGTGGATCACCGTCGCCGTCATCGTCAGCTGGTGGCCGGTGGCGGGGATGCCGGGCAGGTCGCCCTCGTGGACGCCGCGGCAGAGCAGTCTCGTGACCACCTTGTCGCCTTCCGCGACCTGGTCCTGGACCTCGTGCGTGCCGGGTGTCGCGTCCCAGAAGAGCCGGAAGACCTGCCGCAGGCCTTCGAGACCGGGCGCGAAGCCCGGGAACGGCGGCGGCGAGTGGTCGAGGTAGTCCTCGGCCACGAGCTCGTCCAGGGCGTCCACGTTGCCCTTGTCGATCTCCTCGTAGAAGCGGCGGACGAGCTTCTTGTTCTCTTCGATGGACATGGGCAGGACACCGACCCTTCTCCGCGCTCCGACGGCATGCCGGGCGCTTCGAACGGCACGCCCGGACGACGCGAAGTCTGCCGGGCGGGAGCGCCGGCGGGCGGCGGCGCGCGCGGGCGGGCGGCGGGATCACCCGCCCGGCGCGACCGGCCGGACGAGCGATCCCGCCACGGGCACGCGGCCCGTCGGGACGGCTCCTAGCGGGCCTGCTGCTCGTAGCCCACGAGGCGGACGCAGACGGTGAGGCCCTCGATCGCCTGCTCCAGCTCCTCGAGGCGCGGGTAGCTGGGGGCGATCCGGATGACCGTGTCGCGCGGGTCGTCGCCGTACGGGTGCGTGGCGCCGGCCGGGGTGAGCACGATGCCGGCCTCGGCGGCGCGGCGCACGACCTCCTTGGCGCAGCCCTCCGGCACCTCGAGGGTCACGAAGTAGCCGCCCTTGGGCGAGGTCCAGGTGGCGAGGCCGGTGCCGCCGAGCCCGGCGTCCAGGATCCGCGCGACGGCCTCGAACTTGGGCTGCAGGAGGGCGCGCTGGCGCTCCATGTGGGCGCGCAGCCCGTCGGTGTCCCGCAGGAACAGGACGTGCCGCAGCTGGTTGACCTTGTCCGGGCCGATGGACCGCTTGGCGCTGTTGCCCAGCAGCCACTGGACGTTCGCGGGCGAGGAGCCGAAGAAGGCGACGCCCGCGCCCGCCGCGGTGATCTTCGACGTGGAGCCGAACACGAACACCCGGTCCGGGTTCCCGGCCCCGGCGCAGGCGGCGAGCAGGTCGGCGACCTCGACGGGCTCGTCGGTGAGGTGGTGGACGGCGTAGGCGTTGTCCCAGAAGATCCGGAAGTCGGGCGCGGCGGTGCTCATCGACGCGAGCCGCGCCACGGTCGCGTCGCTGTAGCAGACGCCGTCCGGGTTGCTGTACTTCGGTACGCACCAGATGCCCTTGATCGCCGGGTCCTCGGCGACGAGGCGCTCCACGACGTCCATGTCGGGGCCGTCTGTGGTCATCGGCACCGGGATCATGTCGATCCCGAACCGCTCGCAGAGGGCGAAGTGCCGGTCGTAGCCGGGCACCGGGCACAGGAACGCTATCCGCTCCTGCTCCACCCAGCGCGACTCGGCGCCCGGCAGCACGCTCAGCAGGGCGTGCACCAGGCAGTCATGCATCAGCTCGAGGCTGGAGTTGCCGGCCGCGAGGAGCTGGCCGGCCGGGACCTGGAGCGCCTCGGCGAAGATCTCCCGGAGCTCGGGCAGGCCCTGCAGGCCGCCGTAGTTGCGCACGTCGGTGCCGTCGGCGGAGGTGTACCGCCCGCCGGGCAGGCTCAGCAGCTCCTCGGAGAGGTCGAGCTGCTCCGGTGCCGGCTTGCCCCGGGTGAGGTCGAGCGAGAGCCCGCGTCCGGCGAGGTCCCGGTAGTCCTGGCGGGCTCGCTCGAGGAGCTCGGTCAGGGCGTCGGGGCTCAGCTCGGTGGTCATGGTGTTTCCTCCCGCGGGTACGGCATCGGTGGAGTGGCGCCTGCCGAGAATACAAAGCGGCGTGCGGGGCGGGCCGGAGCGCCCCCCGGGGAAAAGTTGACTGGCTCAACCATTGAGGTTTACCTTCACCTCATTGCTTAAGGGTATGAACCATCTAAGCCTTTAACTACTTGGCTTCACCCCCGCCGTCACCTGGAGCACCGCCATGACCTCCGTATTGTTCGTCGTCACCGGCGCCGGCCACTGGACGCTGGCCGACGGCACGTCGCACCCGACCGGATTCTGGGCCGAGGAGCTCGCCGAACCCCACCGGATCCTCCGCGAGGCGGGTCACCGCATCACGATCGCGACGCCCGGCGGCGTCGCGGCCCCGGTCGACCTGGCGAGCCTGGCCGCCGAGGCCAACGGCGGCCAGGACCGGGCCGACCGCCTCGCCTCCTACCTCGAGGCCATTCGGGCCGAGCTCGAGGCCCCCGCCGCGCTGGAGAAGGTGGACCCGGACGACTACGACCTGGTCTTCTACCCCGGCGGCCACGGCCCCATGGAGGACCTCGCCCACGATCCCGTCTCCGGCCGGATCCTCACCCGCACCCTCGAGTCGGGCAAGCCGCTCGCCCTGGTCTGCCACGCGCCCGCCGCGCTGCTCGCCGCCCGCCATGAGGACGCCCACCGCGAGGACGCCCACCGCGAGGACGCCCACCGCGAGGACGCCCACCGCGAGGACGCCCACCGCGAGGAAGGCGGCCGCGAGGACGGCGCCCGGCCGTTCGCCGGCTACCGGATGACCGCGTTCAGCAACGCCGAGGAGACCGCCGCCGGGTTCGCCGACCGCGCCGCCTGGCTGCTCGCCGACCGGCTGACCGAGCTCGGGGCCGACGTCGTCGCCGCCGAGCCGTTCACGCCGCACATCGTCGTCGACCGCAACCTCTACACCGGCCAGAACCCCGCCTCCTCCGCGCCCCTGGCCCACGCCCTGGTCGCCGCGCTGGCCCGGACCACCGAGACCGCCGCGGCCACCGACACCGACCCGGCCGCCGTCGTGGCCCGGCTGCGGGCGGAGTTCGCGACCGGCCGCACCAAGCCGCTCGACTGGCGGCTCCGCCAGCTGCGCGCCCTGCGCACCCTGCTCACCGAGCGGTCCGAGGAGCTGCTGGCCGCCCTGCACGCCGACCTGGGCAAGGGGCCGAAGGAGGCGTACCGCACCGAGATCGCCTTCGCCCTGAACGAGCTGGACCACACCGTCGCGCACCTGACGGAGTGGCTCCGCCCGCGGGCCGTCGCCCTCCCGGAGGCCCTCCGGCCGGCCGAGGCGCGGGTGGTGCGCGACCCGCTGGGCGTCGTGCTGGTCATCGCGCCGTGGAACTACCCGCTCCAGCTCGCCCTGACCCCGCTGGTGGGGGCCCTGGCGGCGGGCAACGCGGCCGTGGTCAAGCCCAGCGAGCTGGCACCGGCCACCTCGGCGGCGCTCGCCCGGCTCCTGCCCCGCTACCTCGACCCGCGGGCCGTCGCGGTCGTGGAGGGAGCCGTGGCCGAGACCACCGCGCTGCTGGAGCAGCGGTTCGACCACATCTTCTACACCGGCAACGGCACGGTCGCGCGCATCATCATGGCCGCCGCCGCCCGCAACCTGACCCCCGTCACGCTGGAGCTCGGCGGCAAGAGCCCGGTGCTGGTCGAGCCCGGCGCCGACCTGGCGGTCACGGCCGAGCGGATCGTCCGCGGCAAGTTCCTCAACGCCGGCCAGACCTGCGTCGCACCGGACTACGTCCTCGCCATCGGCGATACCGCCGCCGCGCTCGAGGAGCACCTGGCCGCCGCCGTCCGGGCGGCATACGGCGAGGACCCGTCGGCCGACGAGGAGTACGGGCGGATCGTCAACGACCGGCACTTCGACCGGCTCACCGGCCTCCTGGACGAGGGGCGCGTCGTCACCGGCGGCGCGCACGACCGGGCCACCCGCTACCTCGCCCCGACCGTCCTCGCCGACGTCTCCCCGGACGCCCCGGTGATGCGCGAGGAGATCTTCGGGCCGATCCTGCCGGTGATCGGCGTGCCCGACCTGGACGCGGCGATCGCGTTCGTGAACGAGCGCGACAAGCCGCTCGCCCTGTACGCCTTCACCGAATCCCCGGCCACCAAGGCGCGACTGGCCGAGGAGACGTCCTCCGGCGCGCTCGCCTTCGGCCTGCCCGTCGCTCATCTGACCGTGCCCGACCTGCCGTTCGGCGGTGTCGGCGAGAGCGGCATGGGCCGCTACCACGGCCCGTACTCCATCGACACGTTCAGCCACACCAAGGCCGTTCTCGACAAGCCCCTCGGCTGACCGGTCCGCCACCACCGGCGGACACCACCCCACCATGCGCCCCCGGCCCGGCACGACGACCCGTGCCGGGCCGGGGAGCGCCGACGAGAAGGACACCGGACATGAATCCAGACGCCCACGCCTCGGCCGTCGCGACGGAGACGGCGGCGTTCGTCGCCCTCGTCAAGGGCGCCGACCTCTCCACCCCGGTCCCGTCCTGCCCGGACTGGACCCTCGCCGACCTGACCCGGCACGTCGGCAGCGTCCACCGCTGGTTCGCGGCCCTGTTGCGACAGCGCGTCCAGCAGGCGCCGACCAGCCGCGACATGGACCTGCGCCTGCCGGAGCGGTCCGAGGACTACCCGGACTGGCTGGCCGAGAGCGCCGCCGAGGCCGCCGAGGTCTTCGCGGCCATGGACCCGGACGCCCCGATGTGGGCCTGGGGCGTCGACCAGCACGCCCGGTTCTGGGTCCGCCGCATGCTCTGCGAGACGCTCGTCCACCGGGCCGACGCCGAACACGCCCTCGGGCTCACCCCGCACATCGACCGCGAACTGGCGGTGGACGGCGTCGACGAGTTCCTGACCAACCTGCCCTTCGCCACCCCCTTCGCGCCCCGCACGGCCGAACTGCGCGCCCCCGACCGGACCATCCGGTTCAGCTGCACGGACGCCGACGAGAGCGGCGAGGGCGACGGTGGCGGCGACTGGCTGATCCGCCTGCGCCCCGACGGCTTCGGACCGGTGCCCGCCGACGCCGCGCCGCGCACCGCGGACGCGACGGTCCGCGGCACGGCCGCGGACCTGCTCCTGCTCCTCTACGGCCGCCTCGACCGCGACAGCGACGCCTTCGAGCTCCTGGGCGACCGGGACCTGCTCGCCCACTGGTTCGCCCACTCGGCGTTCTGAGCACGGCTGCCGGCCGGGCCCGCCGGTCGTACGCTCAGGCCTTAAGCCGGGCGTTCGACCGGGCGGTCACGGCCGACAGGCCCGCCGCGATGACGCCCAGGCCCGCCGTGACGGCGACGAACGCCGGGCCCGCCGGCTGCCAGGGGCTCAGCACCGTGGTGCCCACGGCGACGCCCAGGTGGTCCAGGGTGCCGTTCCACGAGACCACGCTCGCCCTCCGGCGGGGGCTGGCGCTGCCGAGATAGGTCTGCTGCGTGGTGTAGAAGGCGCCCCCGGCCGCGAACCAGACGAACAGCGCTGCCAGAGTCACCGCGAGCTGGGTGACGGACAGCGCGACGACGGCGGCCGCCACGAACACCAGCGCGAGAACGGCCGACAGGCCGTTCTCGTCGCGGCCGCGCTCGCGCACCCGGTCGATCACCCGCCCGGCCAGCACCGACCCCGCCAGGGATCCCGCCCCCACCAACAGCCCGACCAGCCCCAGCCGCCCCACGTCGAACCCGAACCGCTCGGTGAACAGCGCGCCGACGAACGTATACGCACCCAGCCGGCCCGCCTGCAGGAACCCCGTCGACAGCAGAGGCAGCGCCAGCCGCCGGTCCCGCCAGATCCCGAACCCGCCCAGCACCGAACCCCGGCGGGCCGGGCGAGGGCCGCGCAGCAGCCAGAGGACGAGGACCACCACCGGCACCAGCCCGGCGGCCAGCGCCGCGAAGGCCCAGGACCAGTCGGCGGTCCGCGCGAGCAGCCCGCCCAGCGGCACGCCCAGGACCTGGCCGAGGGCGTAGCAGGCCACCCCGCCGGCCACCGCCCGGCCGCGCTGCCGCGGCGCCGCGGCCTCGGCGAAGTAGGCCCACATGGCCGGTGCGGCCATCGCACCGCCCAGCCCGGTCAGCGCGCGGGCGGCGGTCAGCGCGCCCAGGCTGCCGGCCATGGCGCACAGCAGGTTGCCGCACAGGAACAGCAGTCCGCCGCCGGCGACGAACACCCGGCGCGGAAACCGGTCGGAGACGCCGCCGAGCAGGGGAGCGGCGACGGCGTACGTCAGCACGTAGGCGGTCACGATCCGGGCCGCGGCACCCGTGCCGACGTTCAGGTCGTCGGCGATCGTCGGCAGCAGCGGCGACACCAGGAAGGTCTCGCACCCCATGAGGAAGAGGAAGGCGTACAGCACGGCGCAGCGGCCCCACGGCGTGGCCCGCCGGTCGTCCTCCGCCGCCTCCGGGCGGGGGACGACCAGCGGCCCGGGTCCGGGGCCGCTCACGCCGGTTCCGCGTAGGCGGGCGCCGGCGTGCGGGGCAGGCCGAGCTCGTCCCAGGTGCGGTCCAGGACGTCCGCGAAGTGATGGACGTCCTCCGGCCGGTGGACGGGCGAGGGGTTGATGCGCAGCCGCTCGCTGCCCCGGGCGACGCTCGGGAAGTTGATGGGCTGCGCGTACAGCGCGTGGCGGTCCAGCAGGATGCCCGCCAGCCGCCGGCACTTGTCCACGTCGCCCACCAGCACCGGCACGATGTGGCTCTCGTCGCTCACCAGCGGGATTCCCGAACGGCGCAGCAGCGACTTCAGCAGCCCGGCGCGCTCGTGCAGCAGCTCGCGCTCGGTGTCGCCGGCGCGCAGGTGCCGAACGCTGGCCAGGGCGCCGGCGGCCAGCGCCGGCGGCATGGACAGGGTGAAGATGAACGCCGGGGCCAGGCTGCGCACCGCGTCGATCACCGGGTCGGGCCCGGCCAGGTATCCGCCCGCGGTGCCGAAGCCCTTGGCGAACGTGCCCATCAGGACGGTGACCCCGTCGGCGACGCCGAGCTGCGCGGCCAGGCCCGCGCCCTGGGGGCCGTACATGCCGACGGTGTGCGCCTCGTCGACGTACACCAGGGCGTCGTGCCGCTCGGCGACCGCGCACAGGTCGGCCATGGGGGCCATGTCGCCGTCCATGGAGTAGACGGACTCGAACGCGACCACCTTCGGCCGGCCGCGACGGACGGTGCTCAGCCGCCGGTCGAGGTCGGCGGGGTCGTTGTGGGCGAAGACGTGCCGCTCGGCGCCGCTCGCCCGCATCGCCAGGATCATCGAGGCGTGGTTGAGCCGGTCGGAGAAGAACGCGCAGTCCGGCAGCGTCCTGCCCAGGACGTACAGCGCGGCGTCGTTGGCGGCGTAGCCGGTGATGAAGCTGAGCGCCCTCTCCTTGCCGTGCAGGTCGGCCATCTCACGCTCCAGCGCGACATGGTGCGGCGTGGTGCCGGAGATGTTCCGCGACCCACCGGCCGCGGCGCCCGAGGCGTCCAGCGTGGCGCGCATCGCGGCCAGGACGGCGGGGTGCTGACCCATGCCCAGATGGTCGTTGCTGCACCAGACGGTGACCTCCCGGGGCCCCGAGGGCCGGTGGTGCAGAGCGCGCGGGAAGCGCCCGGCGAGCCGTTCGATCTCGACGAACGTGCGGTACTGCCCGGTCTTGCGGAGACTGTCCATACGATCGGCGAAGAAGCCTGAGTAATCGAACATCGGTGGAAATCCCCCCGTGGTGGGGCGCGTCCCCCCGCGCCCTCGCACCTTAAGCATGCGGCGGAAGGGATATCTTTCGCATCACCGACGAGGACGGTGTCATCTCCATCAAACGTGGCATTCACGGCACGGGGATCGCTACTCCCACCGAGTACGGGACGACCCCGAGCCCCTACCTCAGGAGGATGGCGCGCCGCCACTCCAGGGGTCAGCGCGCGTCGCTCAGCGGGTGATCTCCACGCGCACGTCCAGCCGGATCCTCGCCGTGGTGTCGGCCGCCTGCTCCAGCGAGGGGTCCTGATGGAGCAGGATCGTCGTGGCGTCGGCCGAGGAGACGACGCCGACGGTGCTGCTGTCGGCCCAGATGCACACGGGCACCGTGAAGGACTGCGCGCCCAGGGACGGATCAGTCGTCTTCATCTTCTGGCACTTCATCACCGCGTTGCCGTCCAGCCGGCTCGGCCTGAACGCCTTGGGACTGCCCTCGAGCTCCGGCTTGCCCGTGGGGTCCGCCTGAATGCCGAGGATCAAGGTGCGGAACATGTTGTCCACCGTCGCCTCGGGATCCTTCACCCCACCCCACAGGCCGCCGAAATTGGCCAGCTTGAGAGAGGGTGCCGTGGTGTCGGACCTGTACGCGCCCCCGACGCTCTGCGCGTCGGTGACGCCGACGATCGCGAGCGTCTGCTTGTCCACCTCGCGGAACGGATCCCGGCTCGTGACCGGGTCCTTCCGGTACGTGCCGGCCAGGATCGTGTCCGGAGCGGTGAGCCGATAGCGCTTGCCGTCTCCGGTGCCGGACGGCGTGGAGCCGGGCGCCGCCTCGACGGCGTCCCTGAGGCCGCCGGGGCCCGCCGCCCCGGACGGGCCGTCCGTCCCCGGGGCCCGCGAAGGCTCCTGCCGGTCGCTTCCCTGCGTTCCGCGCGTGAGGACGACGGCCCCGGCAGCGACCGCCCCCGCGAGGACGAACACCCCCACCACGAGGGCGACCGTCCTCCCCTGCCCCGCCCGCCCGGTGGCCGCGGCGGTGGGGGCGGGTACGGATACGGGGCCGGGGCGGTGGGCGGTTGCGGCGGCTGGTGCGGCGGTATGCCATACGGGCCCGGCTGGTCCTGACTCATCGACTGCCTCTGCGTTCTCTCCCCGTGCCGGACACGGCGGAGCGTTGGTCGCGCACGACGTCCTCATCGATGGCATACCGGCCGCGTCGCGCGCAGGCGGCAACGATTCCGGGCGAACGCCCCCGCCCACTGCTCCTTCACACCCGCCCGACCGCCCCTCCGCCCCCGTATCACCTCACCGAACGGCGGCGCGCCGCGTCCGGCGACCCCGGTCAGCCGTCGTCCCCGTCCTCGCGGTCCTTGTCCGGCCAGGCGTGGGTGTCGCGGGGCTGGACGTAGGGCTCCTCGCCCGGGGGGTGTCCGCCGATGATCGCCCGTTGCCGGGACAGTTCCGCGTCGAACTCCAGGCCGAGCAGGATCGCCAGGTTCGTGATCCACAGCCACACCAGGAAGATGATCACCCCGGCGAGGGTGCCGTACGTCTTGTTGTAGGAACCGAAGTGCGCCACGTACAGCGCGAAGCCGGCCGAGGCGGCCATCCAGATCGCCAGGGCCAGGAAACTGCCCGGGGTGACCCACCTGAAGCCGCGGCCCCGCGCGTTCGGCGCCGCCCAGTACAGGATTGCGATCATGATCGTGACCAGCAGGATCAGCACCGGCCACTTGGCGATCGACCACACCGTGAGCGCCACCTCGCCCACACCCAGCGCCTTGCCCATCTGCCGCGCCAGAGCCCCGGTGAACACCACCAGCAACGCACTGACGCACGCCAGGATCATCAGCACCAGCGTCAGGGCGAGGCGCAACGGCGTCACCTTCCACACCGGGCGCCCCTCGCGGATGTCGTAGACGGCATTGGCGGAGCGGATGAACGCCGCCACATACCCCGACGCCGACCACAGCGCGGCCAGCAGACCGACCACCGCCAGAATCGATCCGAGACCACTGGCGGCCCGCAGTTGCTCGATCGCGTGGGTGACGATGTCGCGGGCCGCGCCGGGCGTGAACGTCTTCAGGTTCTCCAGAATGCTCTTCGTCGCCGACTCGCCCGCGACACCCAGCAGTGACACCAGCACCAACAGCGCGGGGAACAGCGCCAGCACCGCGTAGTAGGTCAGGGCCGCCGCCCGGTCGGCGAGCTCGTCCTCCTTGAACTCCGCCGCCGTGCGGCGCAGCACCGCCCACCACGACTTCCTGCCCATGTCGGTCGGTTGGCCGGGCGCCTCCCGCGTACCCCGGCGCCCGGGCCCCTCGCCCTCGCCGTCGTGCCGCCTGTCCCGTGTCATGACAGCACGGATATCCGTACACACTCCCCGCCAACCCTACGGCCCGCTCGACCCCGCCCCACCGTCATTCCGACGGCCCACGCCCACGCCGCGCCCGGACGATCCGATGGGCCGCCCTCCGAAAGCGTGACGCGCGGCCCACCGCACCCCACGGGCCGCCCCCGCGCACCACACTCGCGCTGACGCACCGCTCGACCGAGCGGACAAACCGAGCGGACAAGCCGAAGGAAGGGATTCCGTGCTCCCCGTGCTCCACCACGCCGCCACGCGCCGGCCCCACCGTCTTCTCGTTCTCCTCGCCGTTCTGGCGGCCGTCCTGTGTCACGCCGCCGCCCCGGCCGGCGCCGCCGTGAGCGGCCCCGTCATCGACCGTGAATTCGCGGATCCCGACGTGGTGAAGGCGGGCGGCACCTACCACGCCTACGCGACCAACGGCGAGGGAAAGAACATCCAGCACGCCACCTCGCGCGACCTCGTCCACTGGACGGTCGTGGGAGCGGACGCGCTGCCCTCCCTCGGTGCCTGGGCGGTGCCGGACCGCGGGAAGGTGTGGGCCCCTGAAGTGTTCGACAACGGCACCGGCTTCACCATGCACTACACCGCCCTGGACCGGGCAGGCGGCAAGCAGTGCATCGGCGCCGCCCTGTCGCCCTCGCCCGACGGCCCGTTCCGGCCGGTCGGTGACGGCCCCCTGGTCTGCCCGGTGGCGGAGGGCGGAGCCATCGACGCCTCCAGCTACACGGAGAACGGCCATCGCTACATGCTCTGGAAGAACGACGGCAACTGCTGCGAGATGGACACCTGGCTCCACCTCCAGCCCGTCTCCCGGGACGGAACCCGCACGACGGGCCCGGCCGTCCGGCTGATCAAGCAGGACCGGCCCTGGGAGGGCAAGGTCGTCGAGGCGCCCACCCTCGTCAAGCGCGCCGGCCGCTACGTGCTGTTCTACTCGGCCGGCTTCTACGGCGAGGACGCCTACAAGACGGGCTACGCCCTGGCGAGCCGCCTCAACGGCCCGTACACCAAGGCCGAGGCGCCGCTGATGAGCACCGAGTCCTTCGCCGGCGCGGTCCACAGCCCCGGCGGCCAGGACGTGGTGACCGGCCCGGACGGCCGTGACCGCATCGTCTTCCACGGCAGGCGCGCCCTCGGTTCACCCCGGGCCATGTACATCGCCGGCCTCGGCTTCGAGAACGGCCGTCCCGTGGTGCGGGGCGGCGCTGCAGGGGCCTGACCGCGGTATGAACGCGGTCAGCCCCACTTCTGGTGACCGGAGCGGTCGCAGGGGCGGGCCCGCAGTCCGGCATTCCCGTCGTCGTCCAGGCAGGCCCCCGTCGCCTTGCTCCTGAGCTCCACCGACTCGTCGGGCCATGTGGTCACCGTCCACGACTGCGCGGCCGCGGCGGAGGAGGACGCCGAGCAGGGAGCCGCCCGCAGTTCCGCCTCGCCGTCGGCCAGACACGCGCCCGTGGCGTGGTTCCGCAGCTGACGCGTGCCGTCCGGGAAGGGATGAACCGTCCACCGCTGGTAGCTCATCCCGTTGCAGTCGTAGGAACGCAGCCTCTTGTCGAGGCTGTCGTCCAGACAGCGCCCGGTCGCCCGGCTGACGAAGATCCGTACGGACTCGGACAGCCCCGTCGCGTGCTGCGGCGCGCGTTCCTTGCCCGCCGCCTGCGTGGTGCGGGAGCCGGCAGTGGACGCCGGGTCGGCTTGCAGGGTGAGCGACGTGAGCGCGGCACCGAGCAGGAGGCCGGCGACGGTTCCCGCCGTGGCGTACGCCCAGCGGCCGCGCAGCGCGGTACGGAGTGAGCCGAGCCGACGGCGGGCTCGAGGTGCCGGTCCGTCAGCCGGTTCGTCAGCCGGTGCGTGAGCGGGGATGCCAGTCGGCGCGTCAGCCGGCCCTTCGATTGGCCCTTCAGCCGGCTCGGGGTCCGCGGGTGGCCTGCCCTGGCTACGGTCGGCCGCTTCCCACAGGGCCCGGTACTCCGTGTGGTCGGCGCCCAGCACCCGGCACAGTTCACGGACCGTGGACCAGGGCGGGACCGTGGTCCCGAGGAAGTACCGGGAGAGCGACGAGTCGCTGCTCTGCACTTCGGTCTCCAGGGAGCGCAGCGTGCGGCCGGACCGCCGCTGCAACGCACGTAACGCGTTCCCCAGTTGCCGCGCCGGGCTGCTGGCACGCCTGTCACCGCCGGCCATGCGAACTCCCTTCCGCACATCCGACGACGCCTGTCCCAACAGGTCTCGCCGGTCCCGGGACGAGCACGTCCCAGCAGGTCAGAACCCTAGGGATCCCGACCTCACTGAAGCAAACGGGACATTCTTGCGGTGGGTGACACGCCGCCACAGACTCGGATCACCGGCTCGGCAGCCGGACCGGGAACAACCGGGTCCGTCGCCGCGCCGACGGGGCGCCACATGAGCAGGCGCAGAAGCGCTGTGCCGCGGCCCCGAACCATCCGAGCGACGAGGCGCACAGCGCACTGCCGCGCCGATCGCCGCATCACCCTTTCACCCACACGGGAGACACCCATGTCCAACACGTCCACCACCCCGTCCACGACCGTGGTCAAGCGATGGGGAATGGCGGCGCTCACCGCCCTGGTGTGCGCGGGTTCCACGGCCCTGTCGGCTCCTTCGGCACCCGCGGCACAGCCCACCGCGCCGACGACCGCGGCCCACGCCGCCGCCCACCACGCCCCGGTCACCCGGGTCGCGGCGCCCGGCATCAGCCGCGCCCAGATGCTGCAGCGGGCGAAGACCTGGCTGACCGCCAACAACGGCCGACCCGTCCCGTACAGCCAGGTCAAGCACTGGAAGGACGGCTACCGGCAGGACTGCTCCGGCTACGTCTCCATGGCCCTGCGCCTGGGGGTTCCCGCCCCCAACACCGTCAAGCTCAAGAGCAGCCGCTACACCCGCCCGATCGCCATGAACCAGCTCGCCCCCGGCGACCTCGTCATCAAGGCGGACAGCGACAGCGCCGACTTCCGCCACGTCGTCATCTTCGACGGCTGGGCCGACAGCGCCCACACCGCGTACAAGTCCTACGAGCAGGCCGGCGGCGTCGGCACCCGTTGGAAGCAGCACTCCTACGGCGTGAACGGCCGCGACGGCTACCACGCCTACCGCCCGGTCAATATCACCGGCTGACCCCCCACCGGCAGGTTCCGGGCCCTGGTGCGCGGCCGTCGGCGATGACGCCGCGCACCAGGGCCCGCGAAGCGGGCCGGCCCCCTTCCCGGCGCTCCGTGCCGGAAGGACCGGCCCGCACCCTGCCCCACCGCCACGACGGCCTTCTGGAGCCGACATGCTGTTCGAACGGTCCCGCACGCGGACCTTGGCCCTCCTGTCCGCCGGTGCCGCGGTCGCGCTGTTGCTGACGGCGGCGTGGTGGGCGCGATGGCCGCACCCCGCCCACGACCCGACGGGCGCGCGTGCCCCTAGCGGCGCCCCCACCGCCCAGCTCCAGCGGTTGCTGCACGACGCGGAGCAACTGCTCCTGCGGTCCTGCATGCGCGGCGCGGGCTTCGACTACCACCTCGTACCCAGCGCTTCACTCACGGACGACCGTTCCTTTCCCTACGTGCTCGACGATCCCGTCCGGGCGAGGGAGCAGGGCTACGGCCGCGACATGTGGCGGGACTTGCGTGAGCTCGCCCGGCGCGACCCCAACCGCCGGTACTTCCAGTCGCTGCCCGCGCCGCGCCGGGCCCAGGCCCTCGTCGCCGCGAACGGCCCCAGCCCCGACGGGCTGCGCGCCACCCTTCCCACCGGCGGCGTGGTGCGGCGCAGCGACCGCGGGTGCGTCTCGGCCGCCCAGCGCCGGTTGTACGGCGACGTCAGCGCGTGGTTCCAGCTGTCGAACACCGTGCGGGCCCTGGACTCCCTGCGCAGGGCCCGGGTCATGGCCGACCCCCGCTACACCCGCGGCGTCACCGCATGGGCGCAGTGCATGCGCCGCGCCGGCCATCCGTACGACACCCCGGGCCAGGCCCGCGCCGCCGCCCTTTCCACCACCGATCCCATGCCGCGCGGACAGGAGACCGCACTCGCCCTGGCAGAGGCGCGGTGCGCGACACGGACCGGGCTCGCCGGACTCGCCCGGCGGCTCGACGACCACCACGGCTCGGCGCTGCGCCGCCAGTACCGCCGTGACATCGATCGGAAGGTCCGCCTGCAGAACCAGGCGCTACCAGGGGCGCGCGGTCGTCGCCGCCCTGGGCGAGCGCTGACGGGCCCACCGGACCGACAAAAGCCCCCGCCGGATGCCGCACCGGGCGGCACGGCCGTGACAGAAAGCGAAGGACAACGCATGACGACACACAAGATTCGTACGCGTGCTCTGCTGGCCGGGCTGCCGGAACAAGATCTCCGACGTCTGGAACAACGGCTTCCCCGGCCGTCTCGCGAACGTCCGCCTCTACTACGGTCTGGCCATGACCGGCTCATGGGTCTGCCTCCAGCAGGGCCAGTCGATTCCAGACCTGAACGCCGCGGGGACCGTGTTCACCGCCCCCGGCCGAGGCCAGGGCGAGAAGGTGAACGACAACATCTCCTCGGACGACTGGGTCGACGCCTGCTGACCCACCCGGCCACCGCCCGGGAGCGGCGGGCCGGCAGCCGTAGCGGCTGTCGGCCCGCCGCGGCTCAGATGCCGTTCGCCCAGGTGCTGTACGCGCACAGGCCGAGGAACCCCGCCACGCACACGATCACGATCCACGAGGTGAGCCCGGTGTGAGGGCTGCGCCCGTCGCGCCGCGACCGGGGCTTGCGTCGCTGCCGGGGTCCGCGGGGCGTAGGCGTCGTGGCGTCGTCGGTGGTCTCGGCGAGCAGCCGGCGGCAGGCCGCGGCCAGGGCGGCCGTCCCGGCGGAGAGGGGGACCACGGCTTCCGCGCGCGCCGGTGCGGTGGTGCCGCCGTCGAGAATGCGACCTGCCCGCAGGAGGGCCTCGTCGCTGCCGCCCGTGGACGCGAGGCTGATCCAGCGCTGTACGTGCTCGCCTCGGATGACCACCTGGCCGGCCCGGTCGCGGTAGACGGTGTGCTCCTGCCACAGCACGCCGGCCAGCTCGCTCGCGACTTCCCTCAGTTCCGCTCGTCTCACTCTGGTCCCCACCCTTGGTGTCGAACAAACGTCTCATTCTAGCGTCCGTCTGCGAGTGGTGCCGCAGACCGTGCCCGTTTGCTCACGCCGAGCGATTGGAGGGGGCCGGGGATGTGAGGGCGCTCATGGGGCGTGGCTCACATACGAAAGAGGGCCGTACCGGAGTGGCGGCGGAATTCCGGCATTTGATCTCCTGTCGGGGGTGTGGGGGTACGGCGTTTCGCCGTAGGTCACACCTTTGCCAGGGGGTTTTCGGGCCGCTAACAATTGCTGAGTCGCACGGCGCCGTCGACCGAGAAACGGCGCTCTTTTTGCGCCATTGACGGCCATTGCGACGTAAGCGATTGGAAGGGTTCAGCTCGTTATGCGCTCCACCGTCTCCGGTTATTCCGCTCTGTCCAAGGCTCATAAGTTCTCCGCTGCCGGTCTGGTGACCGCTGCTGGTGCCGCCGCTCTGACGTTCGCCCTGGTGCCGCAGGCTCAGGCTGCGGATGCTCACTCGGTCGGTGTGAAGCCGGTGTCGCTGAGTGCTCAGGAGTTCGGTGTGACGCAGGACGCGGACCTGGCGAAGGCCGCGGACGCTGCTGCCGGTCAGGCGCAGGTCAAGGCCGCTGCCGCGGTGAAGGCCGAGGCGAAGGCGAAGGCCGATGCCGCCGCGAAGGCGAAGGCCGACCGTGAGCGTGCGAGCCGTTCCGAGGCCCGTAAGCCGATGAAGCCCGCCGCCAAGCCCGCCGCGAAGCCGGCTCCGGCCAAGCCGGCCGCCAAGCCCGCTCCGGTGAAGAAGGCCTACGCGGACAACCTGGACGGCTGGATCAACGAGTCGCTGGACATCCTGCGTGCCAAGGGCATCCCGGCCTCCTATGACGGCATCAAGCGCAACATCATGCGTGAGTCGACGGGTAACCCCCGTGCGATCAATGACTGGGATGTCAATGCGGTGAACGGTGTGCCGTCGAAGGGTCTGCTGCAGATCATCGACCCCACCTTCAAGGCGTATCACGTCGAGGGCACGTCCTGGGACATCTATAACCCGGTCGCCAACATCACCGCGTCCTGCAACTACGCGGCCGACAAGTACGGCTCCATGGACAACGTCAACTCCGCATACTGATAGCAGCACGTAGCGCATCGCATCGCCCGAGGGGCGCGGCACCCGCAAGGGAGCCGCGCCCCTCGCGCGTGCCCGCTCAGCCGGAGTACCTCCAGAGGGTGAGCAGCGTGTCGAACGAGGGCAGCTCGTTCTGGCCGACGACGTCCTTGATCTCGATCATCGCCAGGTTGTGCTCCGTGGTGATGGTGCAGAGCACCATGCCCTTGTGGAGCGTGGTGTGGTCGACCAGGTCCTTCTTGTTGACGTCCGCCGGCAGGACATTGGTCTGCGCGCCGGCCAGACACTGCTGGTACGTGGTGCCGCTGCTCACGCCCGTCGTCGTGTTGAAGTGCACCCTCTGGAAGAGGTCGGAGCCCCCGTCCACGGCCTCGTACCGCAGTTCCGCGCTCGTCGACTTGGTGTTGTCGGTGCTGCTCTGCGGCGTGTCGAGGTCGGCGAAGAGGGAACCGTTGCTCGGCGGCCGGAGCGTCAGCTGTCTGCCCGAGAAGACGAGTGCGCCCGGGGTGCCTCCGGTGTCCGCGGCCGCGCCCGCTGCGGGGCTCGCGAGGACGGCGGCGCCCGGCGAGGGGGTCGGGGACGACCTCTGGGCGGGCGGGGTCTGGGCGGGCGGTGAGGCCGACGCGGCCGCGCCCGTCACGGTCTTGTGCGACGAGGACGGCGCGTCGTGGCCGTCCGGCCACCAGTGCACGACCGCGCTCACGCAGGCGACGGCGGTCAGGGTGGCCGCGGCGAGCAGTGGGAGACGGCGGCGGCGTGACGTCGGTGCGGGCGAAGCGTCGGCGGGGTGGCCCGGCCCGGTGCCGGTCGGGGGGTGTGCTGCGGCGTTCCCGGAGTTCTGGCCGGGGAAGCCGCCGGTGTACGGCGGCTGGGTCGGGCCGTCGGGCCCGAAGGCGTCCGGTCCCGCCGCCGCCCCGTGGCCGGAGTGCCCGTAGCCGGTATGCCCGTAGCCGGTCTGCGCGGACCCGGTCTGTGAGGGCTCGCCTTCCGGCGTGAGCGGCGCGTCGGGGAGCGCCCCGACCGCCTGTTCCCTGCGGGTCGTCTCGGCGGCGATCGGGGCGGGTAGCCAGCCGTCGAAGTCGCGGAGCCTGCGGCCGCACGCCTCCTCGCACATCGCCGCCAGCTCCTCGGGCCCCGGCCGCTGTTCGGGGTCGCCGTCGAGACAGCGGTCCAGGAGCGGGCGCAGTTCACGGGGGTAGCGGCTCAGGTCGGGCGGGTGGGAGACGGTGTTGCCGATCCGGTGGGCCAGCGTGGTCGCCTGCCCTTCGCCGAACGGGTGGTGACCGGTGGCGGCGACGGCCGCCACCAGCCCCAGCGAGAACAGGTCGGCGGCCGGCGTGAGGGGGAGCCCGGCGACCTGCTCGGGGGACATGTACTGCGGGGTGCCGACGACACCGCCGCTGCGGGTGAGCTGGGTGGAGTCGGCGGCTCGGGCGATGCCGAAGTCGATCACCCACGGTCCCTCCGACCCGAGCAGGATGTTGCTCGGCTTCAGGTCGCGGTGGATGATCCCGGCCGCGTGGACCGCGCGCAGCGCCTCCGCCACACAACCGACGAGGTGGAGGACGGCAGGGGCGGGCAGCGGGCCGAAGTCGTCGAGCGCGGTGTTCAGCGGCAGCCCGGGAATGTAGGTGCCGGCGAGCCAGGGTCTGGCGCCGGTGGTGTCGTGGTCGACGACGGGCACGACGTGATAGCCGCGCACCTGCCGTGCGGCGCGGGCCTCCTGCTGGAAGCGCAGACGGTACTCCTCCTCGTCCGCGAGCTCTCTTCGGATCAGCTTGAGCGCCACCGGCTGGTTCCCCCGGGTACGGGAGAGGAACACCGACCCCATGCCCCCCTCGCCGATCCTGGCCAGCAGCTGGTAACCCGCCACCTCTCGCGGGTCTTCCGTTCGCAGTGGCCTCAAGTGGCCCTGCTTCCACGAGATTTCGATGAGAATCCCTCCCCGGTCGTTCTGAGGGGTGCGATGCTAGCGGCGGCACCGCGCCACGGTGGCCGAAAACCGGATGACCGACGGGCTGTGGCACGTCCGGCACGCCTGCCTCGTACAGGCCCGCCCGCCACACGAACCCGTCAACACCTCAACACGTCAACACGCCGACATACCCGCACTCCGACGTGGCGGCACGAAGGGCCGGAGGGCCGATGGAGCACAACCTGCCAGGCGCGGCGGACCTGGCCGACTACCTGGTCGACCTGTCCAACGTGGTACGCGACCGGTCGCTCGGCGCCCCGGGGGTCCGCTCCCTGCACCGGTTCCGGCTCGTCGTACAGGCCTTGGTGCGCCTCACCGGCGATCCCGACGTCCCCGTCTACCCCGTGGCCGACGCGAGCCTGCTCGGCGGGGCCCGCGAGTTCACCGACCCGGGCGACGTGGCGACGCTCCGGCGCTGGGTCGAGGAGGGGCTGGTCGAGGAGGTCGGCGACGCCGACCGGCGCATCCTGGAACTGATGGAGATGACCAGCGCCGCACATACCCGGACCGTCACCGGCGACCTCCTGGTCGGCCACCGCCGCGAACACCCCTGGATCCAGGGGAACACCGACCGGTTCCTCAAGCCGGTGGCGGGACCGTCCGGCTCGGTACGGCTCGTCCCGCTGGACATGGGCGTCCGTACACAGGCGGAGATCTCCCGGAACGACGAGCTCGCGGCGTTCAAGAAGCAGGGTCTGCTGCTCAAGAGCTCACAGCAGCCGATCTCCGCCGTGATCAAACGGTTCTGGCGCTGCCCGGAGCGGCGCTGCTCCCTCTACGATCCCCGCAGCGGCCGCGTGCTGCTGCCCCGCATGCGGGGCGGGGTCCCCACCTGCGAGGTGCACAGCCTGCCTCTGGCCGACGCCGGGCCCCGCCCGGCCATGGCCCAGCTCAAGGCCATGGTGAACGGCGGCTGCGCGGCCCGCTACACCGTGGAGGAGGGCTCGCGCACCGCCGTCGGCCGCAACCCCGAGGGCGGCATCGCCCTGTACGCCCTGCTGTCCCCGCAGGTGGCGGCGCGCGTCAGCCGTGAGCACGTGGTCGTCTCCACCACCGACGGTATCCTCCGGGTCCGGGACGTCAGCACGTACGGCACCCGCATGCGCGCCGCCGACCGCCGTGGCCGCCTGGGCCCCTGGGAGCGGCTGACCCGGGACAAGGACCGGCGCTTCGGTCCCGGCGACGAGGTGGAGCTCGCGCCCGGCGTGGTGCTCACCCGCAGCGGCCGGCGCTTCCCGGCGGAGCTGGCGACGGCCTGGCGGACCGGCCCCAAGGGCCCGTCGGCTCCGCCGGAAGCGTCCATGCCGACGTCGTTTCGCTGAACCCCCGGGCTGAATGCCCAGGCTGAATGCCCGCGCTGAATCCCCGTGCTTGGTCGCTGTCGCGCTGCTCAGCGGCTTCCGGCGGCGAACGGGCCGGCGTCGCCGAAGGCCAGTTCGGCGAAGCGCTCGCCGATGCGGCGGTGGCCGGCGGGGTCCGGGTGGAGCTCGTCGGGCAGGGGCAGCTCGGCGAAGTCGGGCTCGCCGTACAGCGAACGACCGTCGAGGTAGTGCAGGTTGGGGTCGTCGGCCGCTCGTAGCCCGGTGATGCGCGAGAGCTCGTCCCGGATGATGTTGAGCGTCAGCCGGGTGCGGTCCGACGGGTCGCCCGTGGCCCGGAACCGCGGCTTCTGGCCGTCGAATTCCATTGCGGCGGGGCCCGGGGTGTCCTCGTGGATGGGGCAGAAGACGGGGGAGACGACCAGCAGGGGCGCGGTGGGGTGCCCCTCGCGGAGGGTGTCGAGGAACCCGTGCACGGCCGGGGCGAAGGCGCGCAGGCGCATCAGGTCGGTGTTGACCAGGTTGATGCCGATCTTGACGCTGATCAGGTCCGCGGGGGTGTCGCGCATGGCGCGTGCGGTGAACGGGTCGAGCAGGGCGTTGCCGCCGAATCCCAGGTTGATCAGCTCCACACCGCCCCGGAGGGCGGCGAGCGCCGGCCAGGTCGCCGTCGGACGGTCGGCGTTGGAGCCGTGACTGAGGGAGCTGCCGTGGTGCAGCCACACCCTGCGGCCGGAGTCCGGTACGGCCTCGACCGGCGCGTCGGTGCGCAGGGCGACCAGCTCGGTGGTCTCGTTGTGCGGCAGCCAGATCTCGACGTCCTTCGCGTCGGCGGACAGCCCGGTGAAGCGTACGGTGCCGGGCGGGCCGGGACGGGTTTCCATGGACCCGGTGGTCAGGTCGATGACCCGCACGTTGCCGCCGGTCACGCTGGCCCGTCCGCTGGGGCGGCCGTCGACGAGCAGCTCGTACACGCCGTCCAGGGGGGCGGGGGCGCCCTGGTAGAGCCTCTTGGTGGGGAGTACGTCCAGCTCGAGGGCGGTGGCCCGGGTGCGGAAGGCCAGCCGCACGCCGGAGGGCTGGGCCTCCATCATGGCGAGGAACGGGTCGGGGAACTGCTTCCGCGCCCGGGCGGGCAGCCGGTGCGGCAGCAGGCCGTGCGCGGTGCGTTCCACATCGAGGGCGCCACGCAGGATGCGGGGTTCGATCGGCGTCGTGATCCAGTCGGTCGCCGTGCCTGCTCGCTCCGGCTCGGGGACGTCGTCGAGCTGGGTGTTCATGGGCCCACCCTGCCAAGCGGATTCCCGGTTCGCACATGATTTTCCCCGGGCACCCGCTCTCCCCGGCGGCCGGTGGCGCCCCGTCACGCGCGACCGACGTCCGCCGATATGCGCGTGGCAGGTACCGGACGGGGCGATTCGCGGGACACTCTGCACGTCCACGTGTCCATGGCGGTGCGGCCGGAGCCACGCGCGCCGTGTGAGTGGGACGAAGCCATACGACGGGGGTGGTGATGGTGGAGTTACCGGTGGGTGATCCCCGATGGGTCGGCCGCTACCGCATCGTGGGGCGGCTCGGATCCGGGGGCATGGGCTGGGTGTACCTGGCCCGTTCGCCGGGCGGGCGGCTGATGGCGGTGAAGGTGGTACGCCCGGAACTGGCCGCCGACCGGACGTTCCGGAAGCGGTTCGCACGCGAGGTCGAGGCCGCTCGAGCCGTGGGCGGCGCCTTCACCGCATCCGTCGTCGACGCCGACGCCGAGGCCGATCCGCCGTGGCTGGCGACCGTGTACGTGCCCGGCCCCTCCCTCACGGAGGCCGTGCGCGCCGACGGGCCGCTCCCGGAGGAGCAGGTGTGGCAGCTGGGCGCGGGCCTGGTGGAGGCGCTGCAGGCCATCCACGGTGCGCATGTGGTGCACCGGGACCTCAAGCCGTCGAACGTCCTGCTGGCGGAGGACGGCCCCCGGGTCATCGACTTCGGGATCTCGCTGGTCGAGGGCCGGAACGGTCTCACGCTGCCGGGCGTGGTCATGGGCACACCGCCGTTCATGTCGCCGGAGCAGGTGATGGGCGAGCGGGTCGGGCCGCCCAGCGATGTCTTCTCGCTCGGGGGCGTGCTGGTGTTCGCGGCGACCGGCCGGGCGCCCTTCGGCCACGGGGAGGGGCTGTTCTACCGCGTCGCGCACCAGGAGCCGCGCCTGGACGCGGTGCCGGCCGGGCTGCGGAGTCTCGTCGCACGGTGCATGGCGAAGCCGCCGGGGGCCCGGCCCACGACCGAGGCCCTGCTGGAGGAGTTCGCGGCCCGGTCCGCCGAGGTGGCGGAGGAGTGCTGGCCGCCGCCCGGGGTCGCCGAGACCATTCGCGAGCGTGCCGGCGAGGTGGAGGCACGGGGGTCGACCGGTACGCCCGGTGCTTCCGTGCCCTCCCGTTTGTTGTCGCATGCCGAGGCCCTGCTCGATGCCGGGCTGACCGACGGCATGGTCGTCGAGGCGTCGTGGAGGCGGTGAGTCGTGGCGGACGGTGAGACGGCGAATCCGGGATGGGACGAGAGGGAAGTGGGCGCCCACTGGCGCTGGTTGGTGAGCGACTGGGCGACGCACAGCAATTTCCATTCCGTCCCGGACGCCACCTCCATATCGCTGGAATTCGACCTTCCAGAGGTGGGACGTGTGATGACCGTGAGATTCATGGCGACGGCGAGACTTCTCGTCGCCTTTATGACCGATGGCCGGTTCCTGTCGAAGGACCAGTTGGCGCTGGGGGCGGCCGCCGCGAACGCCTGGAACGTCGAACGGCTGATCCCCGTACTGTCCGTCTGGGACGTACGCGGGCCGCACCCCTGTCTCGCCGGATCATGCGTTCTGCCGTTGACCTGCCGGATCGCGGCTTCGGACTTCCATGTGCTCGCCGGCGAATGGGTGGAGGCGGCCGTCCAGATGTTCACCCGGTGCCATCAGGTGTTCAGACTTTAATAAGTATGCGCGGAAACTGTGCATGCCCTGACGGTGGCCGGTAACGGTCCCTAGAATTACCGCACTTCGCCCGGGGCTGAGGGGGTGCCATGGGCCGGTCGCTGCTTGCGATGCTTTTCGTGGGGCTGCTGATGGCGGTGCCGCGTACGAACGCTTCCGCCGCCGACTCCACGTCGTGCACGGATGCCAATCTGACATGCTGGGCCAAGGCGCTCCAGGCGGGAAAGTCCGTCATGGTCAGACTCGAGGGGCCCGTGGATCCGAGCGGCATCTCGAAGGACGGGAAGCCGCCTTCCGACGATGACCTCAAGACGTTCAAGGAGGCCCGCGACCGCGGCGGAAAGCTGATCGTGTGGGTGACCGGACAGGCCCGCACGGGCGCCGGAGGGACACTGCTCCTCGTGCTCACCGCGGACACGGACCGGTTCGTGGGCCCGGACGTCGAACTCACCCGCCTGGACGACACCACCCACACCCTCCTCGAACGGTTCGGCGCCTGCGACCCCCTGTGCAAGAAGAACCGGGAGTCCAAAGAGGGCGTCCAGGGAAGGCAGCTGATCGAGGCGAAACTCGCCCGAGCGATCGACAGCGACATCACCATCGGCACCAAGAACGGTGGCGGGGACAGGGCAGACGGCCCCGGCGTGAGCGCCCCCGCCGCGAGCGGCCCCGGTGGCACGAAGAAGGCCGACGACACGGACGACTCACGGTGGCTCCTCACCGTGACCGGCGGGGGACTCCTGGCGCTGCTGGCGATCCTCGGCGTCCTCATCGTCCGCTCCGGCAAGCGCTGGGAGCCCGCCACCGGACTGCCCGGCACCGGCCCGCCCCGCCCAAGCCCCGCCCCCGCCCGGAGATCCCCCGGGCCGCCCCGCCATGGCCGCCCGGCGCCGCAAACCCGTGTCCGTACCGTCCGGCCCGCCGCGCTCGGCCACCGTCCGCACGGGTCTCCACCCGCAGGGCTATGTGGAGCTCGGGCGCTGCCTGTACCGGGCCACCTGGGCGGATCCTCGTGAGCCGACCCCCGCCCTCGGCGAGGTCGTCGACGTCTTCGAGGCCGACGCACGAACGGGGACCGAACCCGGCGTCCTCCTCGCCTTCCCGCACGACGCGGGACGGTAGGCGACGGCATCCGGACCACGTACACCTCACCTCGCGCCCTTCACCGCCCGTTGTCCCGCCATCCCGCCATCCCGTCAGGAGTTCCGGAGCAGCCATGCGCCACAACCGTGCCCGCAACAGGACCGTGCGGACCGAATACGCCGACATCGAGTTCGAGAACAACGCCCAGCGCCTGCCCCTGGTGCTCTGCCTGGACACCTCCAGTTCCATGTCCGGCCCCCCGATACAGACGCTCAACGAGGCACTGCGCGAATGGGCGAGGGAGCTGCACGACGACGTGAGCCTCAGCCACAGCGTCGACGTCGCCGTCGTCACGTTCGGGCAGCAGGGGGTGAGCACCTGGCAGGGATCGCGGCAGCTGCCCCCGCAGTCACCGGACAGCCCCTTCGTGCCGGCCCACGCCTTCCGGCCCCCGCTGCTCTTCGCGGAGGGCGTCACGCTGATGACCGAGGCCCTGGAGCTGGCCATGTGGATCGTCTCGGCACGCAAGACCGAGCTGAGGCGGTCCGGGCTGCAGTACTACCGCCCCCAGATCTGCCTGGTGACCGACGGCCTGCCCACCGACGGCACCGGACACCCCACCGACAACTGGAAGCGGGTGGTTCCCGTGCTGGCCGCCGAGCAACAGGCGAGGCACTTCCGGCTGTACGCGATCGGCGTGGGCGGTATCACGCCGCGCGGTGAGGAAGTGCTGCAGGCCTTCGCCCCGAAGTTCAACGCCCGGCTGAACGGCTTCCCGTTCCGCCAGCTGCTCCAGATGATGTCGGCCAGTGCCACCGCCGAGCAGAAGGGCGCCGGGGACGAGGTGTTCGAGAAGATATTCAGCCAGTTCAAGACCCAGCGCCCGGCCTGGGAATCCTGACCGGGGCCCGGGCATCGTGGACAGGCAGGACAGGCAGGACAGGCAGGACAGGCAGGACAGGCAGGACAGGCAGGGCTGGTACGACGGGCTGGACCGGCACGACGGACCGGCGCGGCCGGGATGGCGGATCCACGGAATGAGCGTCGAGGGGTACCGCCACCGGCGGGAGAACATCCCCTGCCAGGACGCCTGGCACTCCGCGGTGGTGGGTCCGCCCGACGCCGCCGTGGTCGTGCTGGCGGTCGCGGACGGCGCCGGCAGCCGCCCCCACTCCGGACAGGGCGCCAGATTCGCGGTCCAACTGGCGACCACGCACTTCGGGCAGCGCGCCGAGGCACGGCCGCAGACCGCCCAGGAGGTGCACGAGCTGCTGCTGGACGCCTTCGTGGATGTACGGGAGGAGTTCGTGAGCCGTACGGAGGGAGACCCGGACGACTTCGCGGCCACCCTCACCGTGGTGGTGCTCGCTCCCACCTGGCTGGGCCATCTCAGCGTCGGCGACGGCTTCGTCGTGGTCCGGTCGGGGGCCGAGGGCGGGGAGCGGCACTTCCATCTGCTGCCTCAGCCGGACGCCGTCAGCGAGTACAGCAACGAGACCGTCTTCCTCACCTCGACCGACGCCGAGCACTGGGTCCACACCGAGTGCGTCCGCGACGACGGGATCGACGGCGTGCTGCTCTCCACGGACGGGCTGACGCAGGCCGCGCTGTCCCGGCCGCCCGGACGGCCGCGCGGCGCCAACGCCTCCTTCGCCTCGGCCGTCCTGCGTTCCCTCGACAGCCCCGGACCCGATCCGCACGCGGACGACCGGGCGCTGGCCGAACTGCTCCGCTCCGACCGGCTGACGGCCTTCAACGCCGACGACAAGACGCTGCTGAGGGCGGTGCGGGCATGAGCGGTCGTGTCGTGTTCATCGGCGGCGAGCGCGTCGTGCTCGCCGAGAACCCCCTCAAGAGCGGAGGACAGGCCGCCGTGTTCGAGGTCGAGGGACAGCCCGGATCCGTCGTCAAGATCTACCACGAGCCGCCCGGGCCCGAGCAGGAACGACGGCTGTGCCGCATGCTGACGATGGCGCCGCTGGGCGGCCGGCCCGTGGACTTCACCCAGCAGCCGGAGCTCGCCTGGCCCACCGCGCCGGCGCGCGACCCCGGCGGAGAGTTCGTCGGCTACGCCATGCGCAAGTTCGGCGAACCCGAGCACGTACAGCTCGTGGCCCTGTTCTCCCGCGCCCAGCGGCTGCGCATGTTCCCCGATCGCGCCGACTGGAAGTTCCTGCTCGGGGTGAGCTGGAACCTGGCCTTCATGACGGCCCGGATGCACGACGAGGACCTCGTCATCGGCGACTTCTCCAGCAACAACGTCGTCGTCGACCGGAACGGGTTCATCACCTTCCTCGACTGCGACTCCATCGCCTTCACCGACCCGGTGTCGGGGGAGGCCTTCCCCTGCGAGATGCACACCGCCGACTACTCCGCGCCCGAACGGCAGGCGGGCGGCCCGGCCACCCGCGCGAGCGACGACTTCGCGCTGGCGGTGCTGATCTACCAGATCCTCACGGCGGGCAACCACCCCTTCGGCGGCGTGCTCCACGACAGCGACTCGCAGGCCACGGTCAAGGACAACATCGCCGCCAGCTGCTCCTACGTCGTACGGCCCGAACGCGTGGTCATCCCGCGCGGCGTCATCGACCCGAGCGTCCTGCCGCCCGCGCTGCTCGCCCTCGCCCACCGCGCCTTCGGGCTGGGGGTGACCAACCCGCCGGCCCGGCCCTCCGCGCGGGAATGGCTGGTGGCCCTGACGCAGGAACGGCCGAGCGTACGCACCTGCACGGCCCGCCCGCTCCACAGCTACGGGTCCCACCTGGACGCCTGCCCCTGGTGCGCGCGCCTCGCCGCCACCGGCGTGGACACCTTCGGGGCGACACCCCTTCCGGACGGGACACCCGTTCCGGAGCAGGAGTGGGGGCTGCGAGCGGTGCTGATCGCTGCGGCCGTGATCGTACTGATCCTGGTGGTGGTCGTGCTGACGTACGCCTGAGCCGACGACCGCTAAGCCGACCGCTCGACGAGAAGCATCGCCACGTCGTCCGCCAGGTGGCCGTGGGTGTGCCGGACCAGCTCCTCGTGCAGTTGTTCCAGGTAGTCCTGCGGGGTGTGGGCGCTCACCCTCTCCATGGCCTCGGCCAGCGGGAAGAAGCCGTTGTCCTGGCCTCGGGCCTCGATCACGCCGTCGGTGTACAGCAGCAGACGGTCACCGGCCGCGAACGGGTATCTCTCGGCCGTGTCGGGAAGGCCGGTGACGAGGTCCTCCAGGCCCAGGGGCGGCATCGCGGAGGTGGGCGCCAAGGCCAGGACCTTGCCCTGGCGCAGCACCAGTGGAGGTGGATGCCCCCGGTTGACCACTTCGACGACGGGTCCGTCCGGTACCTGGGCCACCAGGGCGGTGACGAATCCTTCCGTCAGGGATTCATGATCGACCGCACCCGGTACGGCGCACTCCCGTCGCAGCGCGGCCACGCAGTGGTGGATCACTTCCACGAGGTCGTCCTCGTAGTGCACGGCCTCCCGGAACGCGCCCAGCACGGCGGCGGCCGAGCGCACGGCGGGCAGTCCGTTGCCCCGGACGTCCCCCACGATCATGCGGACTCCGTACCGGGTCTGCACGGCCTCGTACAGATCGCCCCCGATCTGCGCGCCCGTCTCGGCCGCGAGGTACATGCTGGCGGCCTGGACCGGCCCCAGGCGCCGGGGTACGGGCCGCAGGATGACGTCCTGCGCGGCGGCGGCGATCCGGCGGATCTGCTCGAGCTCGCTGGACCGGCGCGACTGCACGGCGCTGCTGGTCGTGACGCTGGCGACGGAGACCAGAAAGAGCGCTATCAGGTTGGTATAGACCTGCTGGCCGCCCCAGGCGTGGTTGTGGGTCGCGGTGATGACGCTGACCAGCAGGGCGACGGCCGCCGCCGACAGGGTGCCCTTGGGGCCCATCGTCACCGCGGCCAGCGCGGGCGTCGCCGTGAGGAGCGGGCCCGTGTACAGAAAGTGCGCGGGCGAGAGCTCGATGCCCACCACCAGCAAGGCGATCACGAACGGTATGCACTCTGCCGCTGTGAAGAGGCGCCGGCTGAGGACGCCCGTTCCCGGCCGAGGAGGTGAGCGGAGGGGCCACCGCATGCTTACAGGTTCCCCCGAACAGCCTCGATGTTCCACTCGTCGCTCCCGGACCCCGGGGTGCGTCGGTCACCAGGGCGGTACGGACGTCCTCACCGCTGCCCGGCCCGGGTACGGGCGGCCTCCGCCAGGCGCCGGGTCGCCGCCACGTCGTTGCGGGAATCGGTCGCGCAGTGCACCACCACCCCCGCATCCGCCGGGGCGGCGTCGAGGCCCGTGCCGTCGGCGAGCGCGGGTGCTTCCGGCCGGACGCGGGGTCGGTCGCCCGGCCCCGACAATGAGGCGCCTTTTCGGCTGCGATCACGCCAACTCCATTGGTATAATCGTGAATTACCGCGCGATCACGTTCAGAGACGGCGGCTTGCGGGCGCCCCTTCGGCGATGGTGCGGCAATCGACGCTGCTGTCCGGGGGAATCGCATGCGTTCTCAGACATCCTGTGCCCGATTCGTCTCCAGTTCGATAGTGGGCCTGCTCCTGCTGATGGGTTCGAGCGCCTGTGGATCCGGAGACTCGAAAGCGAGCGGTTCCGCGGACGTGTCACGTTCCTCAGCCGCCAAGGGTTCTGTCGGCACATCAGCTCCCGACGGCACCTCGGGCTCTGTCGGCACGTCCGGCTCCGTGGCCGCAACGGTTTCCGGTGGCGTCCCGGGATTTTCCGGTGCGTCGGGTTCTCGTGGTTCGTCGGGCTCCGGCAGCGCCGCGGACCCCTCGGTGCCCCCACAGGTGGTGGGAGTCTGGTGCGGCGGGCGTAATGACGCCCCCGAAGGGCACTGGACCTACGCCTTCACCAGGGACGGCAGGTTCGCCATGCAGAACGCGCGGATCGGCAGCCTTTCCGGTTATGTCGTCGCCTCGGGGCACGTCATGGAATTCCATTCCACCGGTCTCAAGGCTCCCGTCGCCTCGACGTGGGAGGTGAGGGCGGACCCTGTCGTCGGGGACATGCTGTTCCTCGACGGATTCAGCTACGTCCGTGGCAGCTGCACTTCGTGAACCGCCTTTCCCCGCCCCGTCGCCCGGCGCCGCATCGAGTCCGCCCCGCCGTCCGCGTCAGCCGCCCAGTGTCCTGCGCAGCAGTTCCTTGTCGGGCTTGCCCGCCGAGGTGAGAGGGATGTCGGGCAGGAGGTGGAGGGCCTCGGGTGCGTACATGGGGCCCTTGTGGGTGGTGACGAAGGAGCGGATCTGCTCGAGGCCGGGGGCGTGGCCGTCCCGGGGGACGACGGCGGCGTGGACGTGCTCGCCGGCGTCGGCGTCCCGGGTGCCGAAGACCGCGCACCGGGCGACGGCGGGGTGGGAGAGGAGAAGCTCCTCGAGCTCGGTGGGGTGGACGTGGCCGCCCACCACGATGATCAGGTCCTTGAGGCGGTCGACGACGAAGAGGTAGCCGTCGTCGTCGAGGTAGCCGATGTCCCCGGTGCGCAGCCATCCGTCCCGCAGGACCTCGGCGGTGAGGTCGGGGCGCTTCCAGTAGCCGGGCATGACGCCGGGGGAGCGCACCTGGATCTCGCCTTCCGCGCCGGGCGGCAGGGTCCGGCCGCCGACGTCGCGGATGGCGACCTCGACCCAGGGCAGTGGGCGGCCGGTGGTGACCCGGCCTCCGCGCCCGGTCACCGTGTGCTCGTGCGGGCGTGCTTCGGCGATGGCGGGGACCTCCGTCTGGCCGTACCAGCCGTAGAGGATCGGGCCGAAGACGTCGACGGCCTGGCGCAGGCGGGTGGCGGAGGCGGGGGAGCCGCCGTAGGTGATCCGGGTGAGGCTCGACAAGTCGGTGCCGGCCAGCGCGGGGTGGTCGAGCAGCCGGTGGAGCAGAGGCGGCAGGAGCCACATGTGGGTGATCCGTTCCTGTTCGATCGTCGCGAGGACGTCGCCGGGGTCGAAGCCGTGCCTCAGGACGGCGGAGCCGCCCTGGCACAGGGTCTTGTCGGTGAGGGGGCCGGAGAGCCGGGCGAGCGGTGTGCAGGCGAGGTAGCGGGGCGGGTCGCCCGCGTCGGGGAGCGGGTGGTCCAGGCCCCGGCTGTAGGGGCCATGGGTCGTACGGATCCCCTTGGGGATACCCGTGGTGCCGCCGGTGAACGCGATGGACAGGTCGTCCTCGGGGCGGACCCCGGACGTGAACGAGAGCGCCTCGTGCCGGGAGGAGACCGCCAGGGCGTCCTCGCCGAACGGGCCGGGCCCCAGGCCCAGTACGACGGGAGGCTCGACCAGGGACAGCAGCTCCTTCGCGGCCGCGTGCCGGGTGGAGTCGACGAGCAGCATCGTGGTCTCGACGGTCCGCACGATGCGCGCGAGCACCGCAGGGGCCATCCCCTCGTAGAGGTGGACCACGCGGGCGCCGGCGACGTGGGCCGCGTAGCGTCCGACGAGGGCTTCGGGGGTGTTGCCGGTGAGCAGGGCGACGGTCGCGCCGCGGCCGGCTCCCCGTCCGGCCAGTTCCCTGGCCATCCGGTACGTGCTGTCGCGCAGCTCGCCCGCCGTGACCCGCCGCCCGTCGGCGGCGGTCAGCACGGGCCGGCCGGGGTCGCGCGAGAGCGCGTCGAGGATCGCCGTGGGGTAGCTGACGAAAGGGGCGGAGTGGTCTTGGCTCATGTTCGGCTCTCCTTGGAGGAGTTGGCGGAACGGATCCGGCGCGCCTAGGCGGGGATGTGGGGGCGGGCGCCGATGAGGGTGACGGCTCGGGCGCCGGCGCGGCAGCCGTGGCGCGCGGCCGCGGCCGGGTCGTGTCCTGCCAGGCGGGCCGCGAGGAAGGCCCCGGTGAAGGCGTCGCCCGCGCCGGTGGTGTCCACGGCGGTGGCGGGCTCGGCCGGAACCCTGGCGGTGACCGCGCCGGACGCGGCGACCAGAGCCCCTCGCGGGCCCTGTGTGCAGACCACCAGCGGGAAGTGGCGGCTGAGCTTGGCCGCGGCGTCCGCCGGGTCCGGCAGACCGGTCAGGAGCGCGGCTTCGTCGTGGTTGGGCAGCAGGACGTCCGCCCCCGCCAGGGCCGTGAGGAAACGGTCCACCCCGTAACGGGCGATGAAGCCGGCGGAGGCCGGGTCGACGCTCACCGGCACGGAACGGGCGCGGGCAGCCTCCATCGCCAGCCGGGCGGCCGTGCGGCTCGCGTCGGCGAAGAAGAGGTAGCCGGAGACGTGTAGATGGCCGACGCCGGTGAGGAGGTCGTCACTGCAGTCGGCGGCCGACAGGCGCAGCACCGCTCCGCTGTCGGTGAGGAACGTCCGTTCGCCGTCCGCGCCGACCAGGCAGATGACCGTGCCCGTGGGGGCGTCGGGGTCGGTCACCAGGTGGGGCCGGACGCCGGCCGCGCGCAGGGCGCGGTCGTGCCGGTCCGCCGCGTCCACGCCGACCCGGGCCAGGAGGCGTACGTCCTGGACGCCTGAGTACGCGGCCCAGCAGGCCACGTTGGCGCCGGCGCCGCCCGGGAGGGTGACGATCCGGGCCGCCGTGTCGGTCGCGGGGGCGAGCGGGGTGCGGTGACGGGCGAGGACGTCGGTGACCACGTCGCCGACGACGAGCAGCGCCGTACCGCCGGCGCCGGTCATGAGGCGTACGCCACGGCGATCTCGGCCGCCAGCCGTACGTTGCCCCGCACCGCGGCCACGTTGGCCTCCAGGGAAGCGCCGTCGGTGTGCCGGACGAGGTAGTCCAGGAGGAAGGGCGTGACCGCCTGGCCCGTCACGCCGTCCCGCGCACACGCCTCCAGCGCCTGGGCCAGCACCCGGTCGTGCAGCACCGGGTCCAGTTGCTGCGCCGGGGGCACGGGGTTCGCGACGATCAGAGCCGAGGGCGGACCGTCGAGCGCGTCCTGGGCGCGCAGGACGCCGGCCACCTCCGCCGCCGTCCCGGCCGTCCAGTCGACCGGCTCGCCGGAACCGCTGAGATAGAAGCCGGGGAACTCCGTGGTCCGGAAGCCCAGCACGCCGATGCCGAGCGTCTCCAGACGCTGCAGGGTCGCGGGTACGTCCAGGACCGACTTCACCCCCGCGCAGACCACCGCGATCCGCACCTTCGCCAGCAGGTGCAGGTCCGCCGACTCGTCCTGGCACTGTTCCCACTGACGGTGGACGCCGCCCAGGCCGCCCGTCGCGAAGACGCGGATACCGGCCCGCGCGGCGAGGAGGGCGGTGGCGGACACCGTCGTCGCCCCGCTCGCTTTCGCCGCCACCGCCGGGGCCAGGTCCCGGTGCCCCAGCTTGCGGAAGCCGTCCTCGCCGGCCACGCGCGCCAACCGCGCCGCGTCCAGGCCGACGTGGGGGCGCCCGTCCAGCACCGCGATGGTCGCGGGAACGGCGCCGCCGGCCCGTACGAGGCCCTCCAGCTCCTCCGCCACCCGCAGATTCCGGGGCCGGGGCAGGCCGTGGGCGATGATCGTCGACTCCAGGGCGACCACCGGTCGGCCACGGTCCAGTGCCTGCCGCACCTCGTCCGACACGACCAGCAGCCGATCTTCTGACGCCTCCGACACCACAGGCCCCTCCCATCACGCCCAGCACGACGCCGCTCACCGGATCCCCGATGCCCAGAGCCGTTCCCCGAACCATGACATCGGAAGCCTTCGCACGACGACGAGTGGCCGTGAGGCCGCCGCTTCCCCCCGAAGCGGCGGCCTGTTCGGCGTGGTGGTCCCGACTCCGGGGCGGGCGGTGGCTCGCCCTACCGCACCCGGTACACCTGCCCCGTCTGCGCGCCCTCGATCGAGCGGACGTACGCCGTGGCCACGCGGGACGCCGGAACCGGCTCCATGCCGGCGAAGAACGGCCCGTAGGCGGGCAGGGACTCCTCGGCCACCGTCGGGCTCACCGCGTTGATCCGCCGCGGCGGGAGCTCGATCGCGGCGGCCCGTACGAACGCCTCGACCGCGCCGTTCGCCGCCGACGCGGCCGAGCCGGCGACGATCGGCTCCTCCGTCAGGATGCCGCTGACCAGGGTGAACGAGCCGGTCTCGGCCACGTGACGGGCGCCCTGGCGGACGAGCTCCAGCTGGCTCAGGGCCTTGCCGCGGAACGTCGCCGCGAAGTCGTCCGCTGACAGTTCCGCCAGCGGCCTGAACACGGCGTCGCCCGCGGCGACCGCCACCGCGTCCAGCGGGCCGGCCTGCCCGTACATCCGCGCGACCGCCTCCGGGTCGGTGACGTCGCAGACCAGATCGCCGCCCGAGCGGCCCACCCCGATCACCTCGTGACCCCGCTCCACGAGCGCCCTGTTCACCGCGCCGCCCAGCGTGCCGCCCGCGCCGACCAGAAGAATCCTCACAACACACGTCCAATACCTGGGAAGGAAACCCGGGGGAACCGCCCGGGCAGAACAGACGCTACGGATCGCGCTCCGTCCCCGGAAATGCCGTCCGGGCAGTGACTATGCTTGGCGCGCATGGATGTGGAACTGCGTCACCTCAAGGCCCTGGCCGCGATAGCCGAGGCGGGCACCGTCACCGCCGCGGCGGCCCGGCTGCACATGACGCAACCCGCCCTCTCCCGCACGCTTGCCCAGCTCGAGACGCGCGTCGGGGTACGGCTGGTCGACCGGTCCTCCCGGCATCTCGCCCTCACGCCGGCCGGGACGACCCTCCTCGGGCACGGGCAGGCCATCCTCGCCCACCTCGACGCGGCGCTCGCCGACACCCGGGCCGTCTCCCGCCCCCTCCGCCTCGGTTACACCTGCGCGGTCCTCGGGCAGCAGACCGTGCCGCTGCTGCGCTCCTGGCGCCGCGCGCACCCGCACGCGCCGCTCGAGGTGGTCCGCCAGGACAACCGCACCGCGGGCCTCGCCACCGGCGACACCGATGTGGCGGTGCTCCGTACCGTGCCCGACGACCCACGCATCCGTACCGAGGCCCTCTACACAGAGGACCGCGTCGCCGCCCTGCCCGACGACCACCCGCTCGCGGACCGCGACCGCGTGCGCCTCGCCGACCTCACCGCCGGCCCGGACCTGCCGCTCGCCCTGTGGCCGGACACGGGCACCGCCTCGGTGGACCTGTGGCCCCCGGCTCGGCGCCCCGCCCGGACGGTCGACGTGCGCAACGTGGACGAGTGGCTGAATCTCATCGCCACGGGCGGCGCCTTCGGCGTCGGCGCGGCGGGTACGGCGGAGAGCCACGGCCACCCCGGCGTCCGCTTCGTCCCGGTCGCCGACGCCCCCGCCGCCACGGTCTACCTCGCCCGCCCCGCCCATCCCACGCACCCGCACACGGACGCGTTCCTCGCGGCGGTACGGGACGTGGTCAGCGGCTGACGAAAACCGCCGGCGCCGCCGCGCCCCCGGCTCACGACTGGAAGATCCCGGTGAGGTGGGTGACGACTCCGGTCTTCTCGTCCAGCGTGGCGTAGAAGAGGTTGCCGCCGCACGTGTACGGCTTGGCGGGGGTCGCTCCCGCCGCGCAGGACTTGACGACGTCCGCGAGCGTGGTGATGCCGGCCGACCGCAGTTCCATGCGCTGTGTCGCGCCGTCGTACGTCAGCAGACGCACCGTGACGTTGTCGGCGACGTAGTAGGGGCCGAGCGGCACATCCGTGTCGAAGTAGCCGTCGTTGTCGACCCCGGGGCCACAGTTGAGCTTCGGTTCGGCGGCACCCATCGTGCGCATCGTGCCGTTCTTCTCGCCCGCGTTGGCGATGCTGAGGACGATCCGCTTCGCCGGTTCGAGCAGCTTGTCCTTGTTCTTGCAGAAGTCCGCCGGGGTGTAGACCTTCGCTTCCTTCTCGGGGGTCAGGTCGGGGGTCGGCTCGTGGGCCTCGGGGGTCCGTGGGGCGGCCGGTGCGGCAGGCGTGGCGGGCGTGACGCGCGTGGCGGTCGCCGACGGTGCCGGGGACTTCGAGCGGGGTGCGGAGTCCGAGGAGGAGCATGCCGTCGCCGGCAGGGTGACCAGCGCGAGGAGCGCGCCGAGCGCGGCGGCCCGCCGCCGTGGTCCGATCGACGCCGTTCGTATCGCGTGCCGGAGTTTACGACCGTGCCGGTGCCGGTGCCCGTACATGATGTGCCGCCCCCACTGTGTGATCTTGTCGGGGTGACGCTAGCAAACGGGCCTTCGCGGGCGGGGACTTGACGGGTCGGGGCCCCATGGCCCGGGGCACGAGTGGCCGTTGCGGCACCCTTGCGCCCGAGGCGCGCATGTAGTGCGCTGCTCCCCATGGGGAAGAGGAGTACTGCCGCAATGACCGTCGCCCTCGTGGCGGCGTCCCTGGCGACCGGCGCGCCGGGCCCGAGCGCGCAAGCCGACGTGCCCGGCACCGGCGGTCCGCCGCCGGCCGGATCGCTGCGGACGCTGGGAGTCGATCTCGACAGGGTGACGATCCCGGAGCTGCAGCGTCGCATGGCGGACGGTTCGTTGACCTCGTCGGCGCTGACCACCGCCTACCTGCAGCGCATCGAGGCCGTCAACCCCAGGATCCACGCGGTCCTGCGCACGGACCCGACCGCCCTGCGCCAGGCGGCCGCCAGCGATGCCCGGCATCGGCGCGGCGAGACCCGTGGCCCGCTCGACGGCATCCCCGTACTGCTGAAGGACAACGTCAACACTCGCGACATGCCGACCACCGCCGGGTCGCTGGCGCTGGCCGGACGCCCGCCGGGCGCCGACGCCGCCCTGGTGACCCGGCTGCGGGACGCGGGAGCGGTGATCCTGGGCAAGACCAACCTGTCCGAGTGGGCGAACTTCCGCGCGGCCAAGCCGACATCGGGCTGGTCGGCGGTGGGCGGGCAGACCAACAACCCGTACGTACTGGACCGCAATCCGTGCGGCTCCTCCTCCGGCTCGGCCGCCGCGCTCGCCGCGTCGCTGTCGCAGGTGGCGATCGGCACCGAGACGGACGGCTCGATCGTGTGCCCGGCCGGTATGAACGGAGTGGTCGGGCACAAGCCGAGTCTCGGACTCGTCAGCCAGGCCGGCGTGGTGCCGATCTCCGCCGAGCAGGACACCGCGGGGCCCATGGCGCGCAACGTGACCGACGCCGCGCTCACCCTCGCGGTCCTCAGTGGCGGCCGGGCAACGGGCCCCGGCGGCTCCGTCGGCCCCACGGACCGGCCGGCGAACGCCGACGGCCTGCGCGGCCGGCGGATCGGCCTGTGGCGCCTGCCCTCGCTCGGGCCGCGGGTGGACGCCGTGATGACCCGTACGGCGGAGAAGCTGCGCGCCGCCGGAGCCGAGGTCGTCGAGGTGACGCCACCGCACCAGGAACGACTCGCCGCACTCGAGTTCCCGGCGCTGCTGAGCGAGTTCCACCGGGAGATCGACGCCTATCTCGCCACCCGCGAGGGGCCCCGTGACCTCGCCGCACTCATCGAGTTCAACCGCGCCCACCCGGCGGAGCGGACCTGCTTCGCCGGCCAGGAGCTCTTCGAGCAGGCCCTGGCCGCGCCGCCCACCACGAGCCCGGAGTACCGCGCGATGCGTGCCGAGCTGAAGGACCTGTCCCGGCGTTCCATCGACGAGACCATGGCCGCCCACCACCTGGACGCCATCGCCTCGCCGGCCAACCCGCCCGCCTGGACGACCGACTGCGCGCGGGGCGACAACGACGTGATCCCCTCGTCCACCCCCGCGGCCGTGGCCGGCTACCCGTCGCTGTCCGTCCCCGCCGGATTCGTCGGCGAGCTTCCCGTGGGTCTGCTCCTCATCGGCGGTGACCACCAGGACGCCCGGCTGCTGACGCTGGGGGCCGCCGTGGAGCACCGGCTGGACGCCTGGCGGGCGCCGCGCTACCTGCCGTCGGTGGGGCCGGACATGTGACGGCCCCGGCCACGGTCCGACGCCTCGGTCGTCACGCCACTACGGGCGTGACGACCGGCACGGCGCCGGGAAAGCCGCTTCACGCGGCGGCGAACGGCACCGTGCGCCACGGGCTCTCGGGGTCGACGGCCAGGGCGTGGTGGGCGTCGAGGACGTCGGTGTACCAGGTGCCGAAATGCTCCTCGTCGAAGTGCAGGCACCGTCCGAGCACATAGCCCGCGGAGAACTCCTCCCACGAGCCGTACGCCTCCCGCGCGGCCCCGGACGCGCGCTCGAGGGCGGCGAGCATCTCGGCCTCCGTGGCGTACCGGGCGCCCCGGCCCCAGCGGGCCATCTTGGAGCCACGGCCGATGTCCCAGGCGGCGACCGTACGGACGAAGCCGTCCGGCGGCAGGAGCCCGTCGGCGCGGAACCGCGCCTCGTACCGCAGGACTTCGCCCACCAGCGCGCACAGGTGCTCCACGAACCCGGTGAACTCCGGGTCGTCGACGGCGTCGCCGCTCTCCCGGGCCCGCTCCCGCAGCTCCGACCGGACGAGGTCGCGCCACTCCCGCGGATCCACGCGGCCGCCGCGGACACCGGCGAGCGCGGCACGGGCTCCGAGGACGAAGTCCCAGTACCAGGGGCTCACGTCGCGGGTGAGCAGCCGCTCCTGCATCGTGAGCCAGTCGTCGCGCCCGTGGACGCCCCAGGCGTCGGCGATCCGCTCGACCTCGCCGCGGTAGCCCATGCCGTGCCAGTGCGGGGTGTTCCAGGCGTCGCCGTTCTGGAAGCACAGGTGGGCGCCGCAGGCCAGGCCGTGCAGCAGCGGGCCCGCCGGCGGGGCGCCCGTCCGGCGGGTGACCACGCGGTCACCCAGCCCGTCCGGCTCGAACAGCTCGTGGTGCAGGTCGAGCCAGGTCTCGCGTTCGTCGTCGGTGGTGGAGAAGTACTCCTCGCAGGGCGTGGCGGCGTTGACCGCGAGGATGTCCACGCCGTCGGGCAGGATCCCCGCGAGGGCGCCGAGGGACGCGTACTCGTAGACCAGGTGCGGATGCGGCCGCGGCAGCAGACCCGAGGTGTACACCTGCGCCGCGGTGCGCCCGTCGGGCAGCGGGACGGTGAGCATGGGGTGCTCGTCCTCGCCCGCCTCCTGGGCCTCGTCGAGCCGCACGGGGTAGTACACGCCCTCGACGGCGAGGGTGCGCAGGTAGCCGTACGCGTTGTCGGTGCGGCTCATCCGGTACAGGTACTGCTCCAGGTCGGTGGGCGCCAGCCAGCGGCTGCCGTCCTCCGGCGCCGGGACGACGGGAAAGAACTCGTCGTGGGCCTCGTCGGCGGACGCCGTCTGCATGGGGTTCCTTCCGTGCCACCGCCGTTGTCGTCCCCATGACGACAACAAGATCGTCCAGGTACGGTACCGGGGGTCTTCCGCCACGTCGTCGGGCCCCTCTCCGTCCGGCCCGGACCGGACGGAGAGGGGCCGCTTCCGTCTCCCGGCAGCCCCTGCCCGGGCCCGCGGAGGCAGGGCGCACAATAAGTGATCACGGCGCGCCGATTCCGGCGCGCTCCCCACCCCGCCGCTACGTCCTCGTCGGCATGCCTGATTCAGCTGTTGGAGCTCACCGATGCCCTCGTCCTCGTACCCCGCCCGGTCGCCACGCCGGGGATTCCGGTTCCGCCGCGCCAGACGCTGGTGGATAACGGCGGCCGTCCTCCTCGTCCTGGGCCTCATATCCTGGGCGGTCCTGCAGTACACCGGCGTGCTCTCCGGCAAGGGCGATCCGGTCACCTTCGGTGACGACGCGGCCGGCTCCACCCGTCAGGCCGGTGCCGCGCCGCATCGCAGCGATCCGGTCGACGAGGCGCCGGAGACCCGGATGCCGACGGGGCCGGCCGCCGACCTGAGGGAGGAGAGCAGGCTGGCGGACGGCACGGTCATCGCGAAGACCACGCTGCAGGGCGCGAAGTCGGGTTTCACCGGCAAGGTGTGGGTGTGGGCCCCCAAGCAGTACAAGGAGCCGCAGTACCGCAAGAGCGGGTTCCCGGTGCTGGTCGCGCTGCCGGGCGGCCCGGGGGCCAGCGGGAACTACTGGATCGGGACCAACCTCAAGCTGCAGTCGTCCATCGCGAAGTGGTCCCAGGAGGGCAAGGCCCAGCCGTTCATCGTGGTGATGCCGGTGCTCAACCCGGGCACCGACAAGAAGGAGGACTACCACGACGGCAGTGACATCCCCGGCCGCCCGAAGATGGGCACCTGGCTGGCCGAGGACGTCCCCGACTTCGTGCGCGCCAACTTCCGCACCCTGAAGTCGCGTGACGGGTGGGCGTTCATGGGCTCCTCCAGCGGCGGCTTCGCGGGGCTGAAGACCGTCCTGCAGTACCCGGACAGGTTCAAGGCCGTGATCGCCTCCGGCCCCGACATCGTCCCCGACTCGCCCCACTGGAAGGGCCACGAGGCCGAGCGGCAGGCCAACAACCCGCAGAAGCTCGCCCAGCAGCTCATCGACACCAAGGGCCCCGACGTCTACCTCGCCTTCCAGTACGGCACCGCCGAGCACCCGATTACCATCAACGGCGTCAACGGGTTCATCAAGACGTACGGCGACAAGGGCCCCGTCCACACCCATCTGACCCAGATACCCGGCGGCCTCCACAACGCCGAGACATACGTCCGCGGCATGGGCATGGGCCCCATGGAGTGGATCAGCCAGCACCTGCAGGGCCCCACGCCCCGGCCCTGACCCCCGGAAACCCGCCTGAGGCGGGGGAGACGCCACCCCCGCCCGGCGCGGCCGGCTCAACCGTCTTGACCTCAACCAAACTTCAGGTGTGAGGCTTGGCGCATGGAAAACACCTCCACCGCTGTTCAGGCCCCCTTCCGCTCGCCCGTGGCTCCGTCCGGCCCGCGGCACGCCGACGCCCGACCCCTGTCCGACGCCGCGCTCGACACGATCGCCCAGAAGATCTCCGAGGCGGCGCTGGTCGTCGGCATCGGGGAGTCCACGCGCTTCTCCCGGGAGACCTTCGGCGTGCAGGACCGGCTCCTGCACCGGCTGGTGCACCACCACGGATTCCGGGCGCTGGCCATCCAGGACACCGTCGCCGTCGGCGACGCCCTCGACCGGTACGTGCGCTCCGGCGGCGGTTCGGCCGCGTCCGCCCTCGACGGCGCCTGGCGTCCCTGGCGCACCGTCGAGATGGCCACGACGCTGGAGTGGATCCGGGAGTTCAACCGGGACCACCCGAACGACCCCGTCCGGATCCTCGGAGTGAAGCCCGTGCAGACACGCCTCGAGGACTACGACGCCGTCCTCGACCACGTCCGCCGGTCGGCCCCGGAACTGACGGAGGAGCTGGCCTCCCACCTGGACCCGATCCGGACCGCCCACCACACCGACGAACACGTGCAGCGCCACCAGGGAACCCACCCGGGGCGCCCCTTCGCCGAGCACGCCCGCGACGCGCTCGCGCTGGTCCGGTCACTGCCCGGCCTCGGCCACGACGACGACGTCCTGGCCCGGATGCGGGGGATCGTCGACTACCACGAACGCAGCGTGGCCGGGCGAAACGACTACGCCGGCGACGCCGCGGCATGGGCCGGGGCCATCGGCGACCACCAGCGACGGACCGGCACGCGCGTCGTCTACTGGGACGGCATCGCTCACACCTCCGCGACCGCGACGACCCTGGGCATGGCTGCCGAGAACGGTCCGCGGCCCAGCGTCGGCGGCATGCTGCGCGAGGCCTACGGCGACGCGTACGTCTCCGTGGCCATCGGCTTCCACCACGGCGACCTCGGCGTCACCGTCGTCCCGGAGCCGGGCGCGGACCTGATCGACGCGACGCTCGGACAGGTGGACCTGCCCGCCCACTGGCTGGACCTGCGCCAGGACGACGTCCGCCGCCGCTGGGACGGACCGGCGAAGCTCCGCGTCATCGGCGGTGTCTACGACCCTTCCCGCGACGCCACCGCGCACACGACCGTCGCCTCCCTCGCCGACGCGTTCGACATGCTCATCCACTTCCGCGAGGCGTCCGCGGTGCGATGGCTGCCGTGAGCGGCGGCCCGGCCGTGCGGCCGAACACGACGGGGCGACCGGCCGCCGCCCCCGCGTTGTCAGACCCGCCGTTGTCAGACCCACCCAGCACACTGGCGGGGACAGGACCCCCGAGCATCAGTGAGACCTATGATCACCACCCTCGCCATCGAGAACTACCGCTCCCTCCGCCGCCTGGTCGTGCCGCTGGACAGACTCAACGTGGTCACGGGCGCGAACGGCACCGGCAAGTCCAGCCTCTACCGCGCGCTGCGACTGCTCGCCGAGGCGGCCCGGGGCGGCGCCGTCGCCGCGCTGGCCCGTGAAGGCGGGCTGCCCTCCACCCTGTGGGCGGGACACGAGAAACCGGTCCACGGCACGGGCGGCGGCGAGCCCGCCGGCCTGCGGCTGGGCTTCGCCGGCACCGACTTCGGCTACGCCGTCGACTTCGGGCACCCCATCCCCGACCGCTCGCTCTTCGACCTGGACCCGGAGGTCAAGCGCGAGTGCACATGGACCGGCCCCGTGCTGCGGCCGGCCACGCTGCTCTGCGACCGGTCGGGACCGGCCGTACGCACCCGCACCGCGGACGGCGGCTGGCACCGCACCGTCAACGCCCTCCGCCCCTACGACAGCATGCTCAGCGAACTCGCCGACCCCCAGCTCGCCCCCGACCTGCTGCGGCTGCGCGAACTCATCAGGTCCTGGCGGTTCTACGACCACGTGCGCACCGACGCGCACGCACCCGCCCGCAGCGCACAGGTCGGCACCCGCACTCCCGTGCTCAGCCACGACGGCTCCGACCTGGCGGCCGCTCTGGAGACCATCCGGGAGATCGGCGACGGCCAGGCGCTGGACGACGCCGTGGACGCGGCGTTCCCCGGCAGCCGCGTGGAGACCGACAGCCACGGCGGCCGGTTCGAGCTGAGGCTGCGCCAGCGGGGCCTGCTGCGCCCGCTGGGTGCCGGTGAGCTCTCCGACGGCACCCTGCGCTATCTGCTGTGGGCGGCGGCACTGCTGACCCCCCGCCCGCCCGCGCTCCTGGTCCTCAACGAGCCGGAGGCCAGCCTCCATCCGGACCTGCTGCCCCCGCTCGCCGATCTGATCCTCACCGCGGCCGGGCACACCCAGATCGTGGTGGTCACCCACGCCCCGGAGCTGGCCGCGGAACTCGCCCGGAACTCGGCACGCCACCGGCTCGACCTCAACTCCATCACCCTCGTCAAGGACGCGAGCGCCCAGACGGTGGTGGCGGGCCGCGAAGGACTGCTGGACGAGCCGTTGTGGTACTGGCCCAAGCGGTGAGCCGGGGCGCCGGTTCCTCGCGCCGGCACCACCGCGTCGTTTTTCCGGCGGTCGCCTGTCACATTCGTGCGCCGTGATCCGTCAGGGCAGTGAAAGCGATGTGAAAGCGCGAAAGGAAGACGGCGATGGAAGCACGTTCGATCACTGCTGAGGTACCCATGGCTTCGCGGATGTCCGACCCTCAGGAGGCCGTTCCCGAGCTGGCGGAGGTGTCCGCGGCGCTGTTCAAGGCCACGGGCAACCGCTCGGTGCCGCGGAGCACGATCGGTCTGATCCAGCTGCGCGCCGGCCAGATCGTCGGCAACACCTACCTGACCGTCCTGCACACGGGCTTCCTGCGCAAGGCGGGGGAGTCGGAGGAGCGGATCACCGCGGTGGCGTCCTGGCAGGACGCCCCGTATTTCACCGCCGCCGAGCGTGCCGCGCTGGCTCTGGTGGAGGCCGTCCTCCAGCCGTCCGCGCACGGCGAGCGGGTCTCGGACGAGCTGTACGCCCAGGTGTCCGAGCACTACGACACCAAGGCGCTGGTCACTCTGACCATCGCGATCGGGCAGGTCAACTTCTTCGTCCCCATCGCCCTCATCGTCAAGCCGGTGCCCGGCCGGACGTTCGCCGACCAGTGGGCGTGAGGCCGGCCGGTGAGGACGGCCGGGTGAGGACGGCAGGCTGACGACGGCCCGTCCTGGTCCCCTGCGGAACCAGGACGGGTTCGCCCACGGTCCATACGGGCGCGGGCTCCGGTGAAGGGCCCGAGAGTGCGGGCTGGTTCATGCGCAGACCTCCGTTAACGCAGTTTCATTGCTTTAGCGGACGGTAGGCCGTTAGAGTCCACTAACGCAAACTCTTCGCTTTTGCGTGGCCGGAGAGCGTGCTGCCACGCACGCACACTGAAGGCCCGTACGCCCCCACGCCCGAAAGGACGTCCCGTGGACGCATCCCCGCCCGCACCCGCCGGCCCGCCCGTTCCCGACGAGGTCGCCGCCACGGCCCGCCATATCCGCGCGGTCATCAGCGCCTTGCACGCACTCGACCTGGGGGACACCCCTCCGGCCCCGACCTACGACGCGGCAGGAGGCGACCGATGAAGCCCTGCGAACTGACCCTCGCCGACGCCTCCGAGGCGATCGCCGCCGGCGAACTGTCACCCCTGGAACTGACCGCCTCCGTCCTCGAACGCGCCGACGCGGTCGACGGACACCTCAACGCCTACGCCACGCTCGCCGCGGACGCCGCACTCCACGCCGCCGCGCGGGCGCAGGAGGACATCGCGGCAGGCAGGTACCGCGGGCCGCTGCACGGCATCCCGGTGGCGCTCAAGGACCTCGTCGACGCCGCCGGCCTGCCGACCACGGCCAGTTCCCGCGTCCGCGCGCACCACATGGCCGCCACCGACGCGACGGTCACCGCACGGCTCCGCGAGGCCGGCGCCATCGTGCTGGGCAAGACCCACACGCACGAGTTCGCCTACGGGCTGATCACCCCTCAGACCCGCAACGCCTGGGCCCCGGACCGGGTGGCCGGCGGCTCCAGCGGGGGCTCGGCGGTGGCGGTCGCCTCCGGCGGCGCGACCTTCGCCCTGGGCACCGACACCGGCGGGTCGATCCGCGTCCCGGCGGCGCTCAACGGCGTCGTGGGCCTCAAACCCACCTACGACCTCGTGCCCCGGCACGGCGTCGTCCCGCTGTCGTGGTCCCTGGACCACGTCGGACCGATCACCCGCACCGTCCGCGACGCCCAGCCCGTACTCGCGGCCCTCACCGACTGTCAACAGGGCCCCGGCGCACTGCAGACGACGACGGCGGGCCTGACCGGCATACGCGTCGGCGTCCCCCGCACCTACTACTTCGACCACGTCACGCCCGAGGTGGAGGCGGCGGTACGAACAGCCCTCACCCACCTGCGCGAACTCGGCGCCGACCTCGTCGACGTCGACATCCCGATGACCGAGTACATCCATGCCGTCCACTGGGGACTGATGGTCCCCGAAGCCACCGCGTACCACGAGCCGACGCTGCGCTCGTCCTCCCACCTCTACGGTCCGGACGTGCGCGTCCTGCTGGAAGCCGGGAGGGAGGTGCCGGCCGGCGACTACCTGCGCGCCCAGCGCGCCCGTACGCTCATGCGGGCCTCGTGGGGACGGCTCTTCGACGAGGTCGACGCCATCGCGGCCCCGACCGTGCCCACCACCGCCACCCGCGCCGGGCAGGACAGGATCGAATGGCCCGACGGCACCACGGAAACGGTCTCCGACGCCTACGTCAGGCTCTCCGTACCGGCGAACATCACCGGGATGCCGTCGCTGTCCTTCCCCGTCGGCCTCGACACGGCGGGGCTGCCCATCGGCATGCAGCTCATCGGCCCACCGTCGGCCGAGGCGACACTGCTGCGCATGGGCCGCGCCTACGAGGACGCCCGGGGCGTCCTCCCGCTCCCCGCGGTGCACGCGTCATGATCGCGCTCAACCGCTTTCGGTGGTCGTTCCACGACACGCAATTCCTTTGCGTTAAGGTGGCGGCATGAGCCCCAGACCAGCGGTCCGCCCCGGAGGACGAAGCGCCCGCGTGCAGCGATCGGTGCACGCGGCCGTCCAGGAGCTCCAGGCCGAGCACGGCCGGACCGGCCTCACCGTCCCCCTCATCGCCGCCCGGGCCGGCGTGACCCCCTCCACCGTCTACCGCCGCTGGGGAGACCTCCAGGAACTCCTCGCCGACGTCGCGGTGGAACACCTGCGCCCCGACGAACCACCCGCCGACCTCGGCAGCCTGCGCGAGGACCTGGAGCACTGGGCGGCGGCCTTCCTCGAGGAGATGTCCTCCCCGGCCGGCCGTGCCTACATCCGGGACGCCCTCGCCGGCGACCCCGACGGAAGCAACGCCGGGCAGTGCTCCGCCTACGCCGTCGAACAGGTCGAGACCATCCTCGCGCGCGCCGCACAGCGCGGCGAGCACGTGCCCGGCACCGACGTCGTCATGGACCACGTCGTCGCCCCCATGATGTACCGCGTCCTCTTCCGTCCCGGACTCCTGGACGCCCAGTACGCACGCGACCTCGTCGCCACGGTCTTCTACCGCCTGATGCCCCTGCCGTGACCGGCCTTCGGCACCGGGTCAGAGGTGGACGCTCGGACCGGTGATGGCGGTGGTGCCCCCGCAGGAGTGGAGACCTGAGGGTGCGTCAGGCGGGCGGGAACGAGCGGCGGTAGGCGGTGGGCGTCACTCCGAAGTGCTGGGTGAAGTGGCGGCGCAGATTGGTGCCGGTGCCGAGGCCGCTGAGGTGGCTGATGCGTTCGACGGGCAGGGTGGTGGTTTCCAGCAGGGCCTGGGCGCGGGCGAGGCGCTGGGTCAGGAGCCACTGGAGGGGCGTGGAGCCGGTGACGGCGTTCAGGCGGCGGAAGAACGTGCGTGGGCTCATGTCGGCGCGGGCGGCGAGTTCGTCGACGGTGAGCGGGGTGTCGAGGTGTTCGCGGGCCCACTGCAGGACGGGGGCGAGGCCGTCGTCGTCGGTTTCGGGCACGGACACCTCGACGTACTGGGTCTGGCCGCCGGGGCGGTGGGCGGGGACGACGAGGCGGCGGGCGAGCTGGTTGGCGACGTGCGCGCCGAGGTCCCGGCGGACGATGTGCAGGCACAGGTCGAGGCCGGCGGTGACGCCCGCGCTGGTGAGCACGTCGCCGTCGTCCACGTAGAGGACGGAGTCGTCGACCTGGACGCGCGGGTGACGGCGGGCGAGGTCCCGGGTGTGCATCCAGTGGGCGGTGGCGCGGCGGCCGTCGAGGATCCCGGCGGCGGCGAGCGCGAAGGCGCCGGCGCACAGGGAGACCATGCGGGCGCCGGAGTCGGCGGCTCGGCGCAGGGCCGTGAGGAGTTCCGCGGGCAGTTCCCGTTCGCCGGTGACGCAGGCCTCGGGCACGGAGGGGACGATCACGGTGTCCGCGCCGCGCAGGGCGTCGAGGCCGTGGGCGGTGTGCAGGGTGAGGCCGAAGGGGCCGGGCTGCTTCTCGCCGCCGCCGGCGGAGCACAGGCGCAGGTCGTACCAGGGGTCGGCGAGGTCGCGGTGGGGGATGCCGAAGACGGTGCAGACGACCCCCAGTTCGTACAGGTCCCACATGGGGACGTCGTCGTCGATGACCACCACTGCCACGCTTCCGGCCTTCATGATCGTCAGCGTAGGCGAGGGGTGGCAGGAATTTTTCGTCAGGTGTCACTTCGGCCACTGTCCGGGCGCCCGCCCCGGTGCGAGGGTGGTCGTACGTGATCATCATTCATGACGAAACGGGGAAAAACCCATGAACGTAACCGTTCTCGGCCTGGGCTCGATGGGGACGGCTCTGGCCGGCGCGTTCCTGGACGCGGGCCACACGGCCACCGTCTGGAACCGCTCGGCGGGCAAGGACGAGGCCCTCGTCGCCCGGGGTGCCGAGCGGGCGGCGACCGCCGCCGACGCCGTCGGGGCGAGCCCGCTCGTGGTCGTCTGCCTCTCCGATGACGACGCCGTGCACCACCTCCTCGGCCCGCTCACGGACGAACTGCGCGGGCGCACCCTGGTGAACCTGACCTCCGGCACGCCCGAGCAGGCCCGCGAGAGCGCGGCCTGGGCGGCCTCCCACGGCATCGGCTACCTCGACGGCGCGATCATGTCGACCCCGCCCGGCATCGGAAGCTCCGCGATCATGCTGCTCTACAGCGGCTCGTCGGAGGCCTTCGCCGAGCACCGCGAGGTCCTGGCGTGCCTGGGCGACCCGGTCGACCTCGGCGACGACGCGGGCGTGGCCTCCCTCTACGACACCGCGCTCCTGGGCATGATGTGGGCCACCCTCGCCGGCTGGCTGCAGGGCGTGGCCCTCACCGGCGCCGACGGCGTCGACGCGAGGACCTTCACCCCCGTCGCCCTCCGCTGGACGGCCGCCGTCAACACCTTCATGTCCACCTACGCCCCGCAGATCGACGCCGGCGTCTACCCCGGCGACGACGCGACCCTCGCCGTCCACCTCGGCGCCCTCGAGCACCTCCTCCACGCCAGTGCCGCACGCGGCCTGGACGCCCGGCTGCCCCAGCTGCTCAAGGCCCCCTTCGAAGCGGCGGTCGCGGCCGGGCACGGCGCCGACAGCTACGCCCGCCTGATCGAGGGGGTCCGCGCACCGCACCCCGCGTGATCATCCTCGCGCGGGGTGCGGCCGCCAGGGCGTACGGCCGGGGGAGGCCCGCCTACGCCGCGGGGGCGCGGAGCCGGCGGGGTACGACACCGGACCGGCGTTCCGGTTTCCGGGCGCCGGCCGGCAGCCGGTCGCGCGCTCAGGCGGTGGCGGCGCCGAACCACTTGGGCAGCCGCTCGAGCAGATCCTGCTGGTCGTCACCGACCCACACGATGTGGCCGTCCGGCCGCATCAGCATCGCGGGCACGTCCAGTTCCTCGCTGACGTCGACGACGTGGTCGACCCGGTCCGCCCAGCCCTCCACCGACAGCCGGCCGGTCTGGTCGAGCAGCAGTCCGCGGCCGCCGTGCATCAGCCCGTAGAGGCGACCCTTCTTCAGCTGTATGTCCCGCATCCGCCGGCCGAGCAGTTCGTGGCCCCCGCCGAAGTCGTAGCGGATCCCGGTCGCGGCGATCTTCTCGATCAGGTACCGGTTCACCTCCTCGAAGTCCATCAGCTCCGCCACCAGCCGGCGCACTGCCTGCGGGCCCGGCTCGGTGGACATCAGCTGCATCTGCGCGCGGGTGTTGTGCAGGACGTCGGCGGCCACCGGGTGCCGTTCGGCGTGGTAGCTGTCCAGCAGTCCCTCCGGGGCCCAGCCGGCGACCTCGGCGGCCAGCTTCCAGCCGAGGTTGAACGCGTCCTGGATGCCGAGGTTGAGTCCCTGCCCGCCGGTCGGCGGGTGGATGTGCGCCGCGTCGCCGGCCAGCAGCACCCGGCCGGTCCGGTAGCGCTCGGCCTGCCGGGTGGCGTCGCCGAAGCGGGAGAGCCGGCGCGGCGAGTGCGCGCCGAAGTCGGTGCCGCCGACCGCCTGCAGCTGCTTCTTGAACTCCTCGAGGGTCGGCGGGACCGAGCGGTCCTCGGCCACCCCCTCGGCCGGCACGACGACGCGGTACATCCCGTCCCCGAGGGGCATGGCGCCGAACCGCATCTGGGTCTTGCGGACCTCGGTCATCACGGCGGTCAGCGTCTCCGGGGACGCGGTGAGCGCCATCTCGCCCAGCAGCGTCTCGACCCTGGTGGGCTCACCGGGGAAGCCGACGCCGAGCAGCTTGCGCACCGTGCTGCGGCCGCCGTCGCAGCCCACGAGGTAGCGCGAGCGCAACTGCGTGCCGTCGGCCAGCTCGACGGTCACCCCGTCCTCGTCCTGACTCAGCCCGACCAGTTCGCAGCCGCGCCGGATCTCGGTACCGAGTTCGAGGGCACGCTCGTGGAGCAGGCGGTCGGTGACCGGCTGCGGGATGCCGAGGACGTACGAATGAGCGGTGTCCAGCCGGGCGGGCCACGGCTTGTCGATGCCGGCGAAGAATCCGCCGACCGCGTACTGCTTGCCGTGCGCGAGGAACCGCTCCAGCAGACCGCGCTGGTCCAGCACCTCGACACTGCGCGCGTGCAGGCCGAGCGCGCGGACGAACCCGGCCGGCTCCGCCTCCTTCTCCACCACGAGCACGTGGACACCGTGCAGCCGCAACTCGGCGGCCAGCATCAAGCCGGTCGGTCCACAGCCGGCAACGATCACGTCAATCATGAAAACCACATTTCCGCAGGTCTGGCTTAGGCCGATGATTCTGCGGGACGACCGGGGCCTTGCCGCAAGCCCCCCAGTGCGCTATATCTTGATAGTGGCAAGGAGTGGGTGAACCTCCTTGCCATTGTCGTTTCTCTGCCTTTAGTCGTCCTTTAGTTGTCCTTTAGCCGTCTCTTTGTCGTCCGCTGTGGACGTGGCCGGCCGCTCGGCGGCCTGCGGCCGAAGGCGAGCAGGGGGAGGCGCGAGTTACGGCTCGTAGATCATTCTGTGCATCAATTGTCATCTGAGTGCAGCAAGATGACACCCTGTGATCGATCCTCAGCAGTACCAGGCTCAACAACAGCCATATCCTCCACAGCAGCCGTACGCGCCACAGCAGCCGTACGCTCAGCAACCCCCGTACGCGCAGGCAGCACATCCGTACGCGCAGGCCCAGCCGCATGCGCAGGCACATCCCTACGCCCAGCCGCATCCGTATCCTCAGCAGCACCCCCACGCGCCGCAGCCCCCCGCCGTCCCTCAAGAGGTCGGGGACGAGCGCCGCATGCTCGCCGCCGGGATCGACGCCGCGATCACGGTCTTCGGTGGTTTCGGCCTCGCCATGCGGCTCGCGGACGACAAGACCTCGGGCACCTACTGGACCTACGTCGCCATCTGCTTCTTCGGCGTGTCCTTCGTCCACCACGTGCTGGGAGCCGTGCTGTTCCGGGCCACCGTGGGCAAGTTCCTGCTCTTCACACGCGTGGTGCGCGAGGCCGACGCGGGGCGGCCGCGCTTCTGGCGAGCGGTGCAGCGCTGGCTTCTCGGCCTGACCTGGCTCCCGTTGCAGCCGATCTGGAGCTGGCTCGGCAACGACGGCGAACCCTACGAGGACGGCTGCGGGCTGCGGTACGTACGCAGCAAGGACCTGCGCCGCTAGGGCGTTTCCGGGCAGCGTCAGCCCGCCGCTTCGTCCACCGCCTTGCGCAGGAGCTCCGTGACGGCCGCCGCCGACTCCCGGCCCCGTTCGTCCAGCGGGCCGGCGACCGCCGCGTCGAGGGCCGCCGCGGCGGCCTCGAGCAGCCCGGCGGGGACTTCGACGGTACGCAGCAGTGCCACCAGGGCGGTGGCGACGTTCGCGGGGGAGACGCCGGCGCTCGGGATGAGGGCCTCGAGGCCCCGGCCGAGAGCGCGGTCGCGGGGCGGCTGGGCGGGTGCTGTGGTCACGCGGGCAGTCTGCCGCATCGGTGGGCGAACCCGTTACCGGCGGCCGGCGCCCGCCCGGCCGTAGCTCCCGGTGGCAGCCCCTCCGGCGCACTCCGGGTTGCGGCCTCCGCCCCCGTCTCCTCACGCCGCGTGAGGTTCGAACCCGCCCGCGCGGGATGTACCGGGAACCCCACTCCCACGCGCCCGGGGCATCGGCTTCCGAGGGGTCCGTTCCGAGCCCACTATCAGGGCAAACGCTCGAACGAGAGAGGGAACCCCCGTGAAATCGAGGAACTTCCGCCTTGCCCCGGCGGTGGTGGCGGCCACCGTCGGGATGCTGTTCGCCGGCACGGCGGGGACGGCCGTCGCGGCTCCGTCGGAGGAGACTCCGAACGCGACGAGCAGCCCCGTGGGCGATGAGGCGAAGGCGGACTGGAAGCCGGGCGCCTGGTACGACGACGAGAAGTCCTGCAAGGAGGCCGGAGAGAAGGGCAAGCACGACAACAAGTGGAGTGAGTACCGCTGCAAGCATGAGGAACGGCACCCCGGCCAGTACGACTACCAGTGGCACCTGTACTACCACCGTTGAAGAACGGCTTGTTCCACACCGTGCCCTCCGGGTGATCCCGGAGGGCACGGGCATGTGCGGCGCCCAGGGCATCCCGCCGCACCCGCCGCGTACCGCGCACTGCTCGCCGACTACCTGCGGCTGCTGGGGCCCGACCACATCGAGACCCTGGGCGTCCGCACCGACCTGCGGCGGTGGCGGGGCGAGGGGACGTCGTCGTGAGGTGAGGCCGTCACCGCAGGGCGTGGCCGGTCGTCACGTCCACGTGATCCGGGATCTCTTCGTGGCGGTCGCCGACGGTCGGCGTTCCGGCCGGCTCGAAGAGCAGGATCGCGGCGCCGGACGGCGCGGACGGCTTGTGCTCGATGCCCCGGGGGACGGTGAAGGCGCTGCCTTGGGGGAGCACGACCGTACGCTCCCCGCCCTCTTCGCGCAGGGAGATACGGAGCTCACCGTCGAGCACCAGGAAGAACTCGTCGGTGTCGTCGTGGACGTGCCAGAGGTGTTCGCCCCGGACCTTGGTGACGCGGACGTCGTAGTCGTTCACCCGTGCGAGGATGCGCGGGCTCCACAGGGCGTCGAAGGAGGCCAGGGCCTCGGTCAGGGCTATGGGTTCGTTGCTCGTGCTGTTCATGCCGTTCGTGCTGTTCATGCAGCTCATCGTCGTGCGTTCCGTACGCCGTGCGTGAGTGCTAGGAATCGCACATGACGCAAAGATCCTCGCACGTGGAGCGTGCCGTCGGCCCGCATCGAGTCGTCGTGATCGTCGACGAGAACTCGAACCCCTTCGAGCTCGGCTGCGCGACCGAGATATTCGGTCTGCGCAGGCCCGAGATCGGGCGCGACCTCTACGACTTCCGGCTCTGTTCGCCGGACCCGAGCACCCTGATGCGGGACGGGTTCTTCACCCTCACCGGAATCGCCGGTCTGGAGGCCGCCGACGCGGCGGACACGCTGATCGTCCCTAACCGGCCCGACGTCGAGGTCCCCCGCCGGGCCGCGGTGCTCGAGGCCGTGCGACGGGCGCACGCGCGCGGCGCGCGCCTGGTCGGCTTCTGCAGTGGCGCCTTCACCCTGGCCGAAGCAGGGGTGCTCGACGGGCGTCGGGCCACGGCGCACTGGCAGTGGGCGGACGCGTTCCGGGCCCGCTTCCCCTCGGTCCGGCTCGAACCCGACGTGCTGTTCGTCGACGACGGCGACATCCTCACCGCCGCCGGCAGCGCGGCCGCGCTCGACCTGGGCCTGCATGTCGTCCGCCGCGACCACGGGGCCGAGGTCGCCAACTCGGTGAGCCGGCGGCTGGTCTTCGCGGCGCACCGGGACGGCGGACAGCGGCAGTTCGTCGAACGGCCCGTGCCCGACCTGCCGGACGAGTCCCTGGCCCCCGTCCTGGCCTGGGCCCAGGAACGACTGGACGCCCCGCTGACGGTGTCCGACCTCGCGGCCCGCGCGGCGGTCAGTTCCGCGACCCTGCACCGCCGGTTCCGGGCGCAGCTGGGTACGACGCCCTGGGCCTGGCTCACAGGCGAACGGCTCACACTCGCCCGCCGGTTGATCGAGCGGGGCGAGTCCCGTCTCGAGGTGGTCGCGCGACACAGCGGCCTGGGCACGGCCGCCACCCTGCGCGCGCTGATGCGGCGCGAGACGGGCCTCACCCCGTCGGCGTACCGGCGCCGGTTCGGGACGTAGCGCACGGAGGGTGCCCCGACGTGACGGCGAGGTCCTGCTGCCTCCGGGTGTCCGCCATCCGGAGCAGGCGGGGGCCGCGGACCGTCCCGTTGGGGCGACCCGGGATGCGGGCCTTGCCGATCGACGTTCCGATGGTGGGGTGGAGGAAGCAGGGAAAGAAGAGGCGAGGCAGCCGGCGCAGTCCGAATTGCGGTTGGCCGCCACGTTCACGGGCGGCGTGAGCCTGGCCGTGTGGATGGGAGGTATCGCGCGGGAGATGAATCTCCTGGCGGCGGCCGGCTGGTCCGACCAGAGGACCGATACCGTCCGGGGCCGCCAGGTGGAGAAGTACCAGCGTCTGCTCGAGCTGCTGCGGCTGAACGTCAGCATCGACGTGCTGTCGGGAACCAGCGCGGGCGGCATCAACGCGGCGTTCCTGGGCATGGCGAACGCCCGTCGCCTCGACCTGGGCCGGCTGCGCGATCTCTGGCTCGACGAGGGGTCGCTCGGCAAGCTGCTGCGCGACCCCTCCGTACGCAATCCACCGTCCCTGCTGCTCGGTGACGAAGTCCTGCTCAACGGACTCCGTTCGGCGCTGGAAACCCTCGCCAGTGGCGATCCGGTCGTCAAGCCCGAGGAGGGCGACCCGACGCATGTGTTCATCACCACCACCCTGCTCTCCGGCCTCGAGAGCACCTTCAAGGACGACTACGGGACCGCTGTCCGGGACACGACCCACCAGGGCCTGTACACCTTCACGGCCGACCAGCTGAAGTACGACACCGCGCTGCCCGCGCTCGCACTGGCGGCGCGCAGCAGCGCCTCCTTCCCCGGCGCCTTCGAACCGGCGTACGTGCCGATCGGCGCATCGGGTGACGCCAAGCACCCCGACATGGCCGGCTTCATGACGCAGGGCGTCCGCACGCAGTTCTGCGCGGACGGAGGACTGCTGGCCAACCGGCCGCTGGGGCCGGCCCTGCGGGCCATCTTCGACCGGCGGGCGGACAAGGAAGTACGCAGAGTACTGGCCTACGTCGTGCCCTCCGCCGGCGTCGGTGACCCCCCGACGGCCCCGGCAGAGCCCCGGCAGCAGGACCTCCCGGGCCTTGGGGCCGCCCTGCTGGCCGATGTGAACGCCCTCCGGTCCCAGACCATCACCGCCGAGCTGCGCGCCCTCGCCGACCACAACGAACGGGCCCGCGGCCGACGGAGCCTCGAGAGCCGCCTGGCTCTCCTCGCCGGCGAGGGAGGCGACCTGGCCTGGGACGGTCTGTACGCCGAGTACCGTGCCGTACGGGCCCGGACCCTGGCACACGACGCCGCCGACGAGACGCTGCGCGGGCTGATCGCCGACGGCCGCCGCAGCGAGTCCGACGGCCGCCCGGTCGGCTTCGGCGGCGACCTGGAGATCCTCACGGCCGCGGCCGCCGAGACACTGACCGCGATGATGCCCGACAGCCTGGGGGGCTCCGCCTCCGCTTCCGCCTCCGCCGATGTCTTCGAGCAGCTCGCGGCCTTCGGCCGGCTGCCTCTGGACGGGGCGAAGGCCACCGTGGTGCGGCTGCTCCGGGCGGGATTCGCCAGGTGGGTGCCGGACGCCCGTAGCGCATTGAACGCCCTCCTCGACGCCGCTCACTCCGCGGTGCCTCGGCGAGCGGAGGAGAGCCCGTGGACGGGGCTCGAGGCGGGGCTGCCCGGCACGGGCCCTCTGCCGCCCGGCGCGATCGCCGAACTGGCGGCGTCCGACGCATGGCGGGACGCCGTGCGCGGGCGTCTGACCGCGGAGGCCACAGGGGACCTGGGCGCCGGCTGGCGTGAGCTCGCCGATGTCGTCCTGGAGGCCCGCCCGCTGCTCTCGGACCTGCTGAGCGGGGGTGACAGGACGTCGGCGGACGCTCGGTCCGTTCTGGAGTACCTGACCGGCACGACGACCGGCACGACGACCGCCGCCGGGCCGGACGCGGCGTCGGTGGCCCGGCGGCTGTTCGAGCTGCAGGCCGCCCAGCAGGTGATGTTCCCGGACGAGCCGGCCGCCTTGCAGGCGGTGGAACTCGTCCAGATGAGCGCCGACACCAGGACCGACCTCGACGCGCGCAGCCTGGCCGGTGAGAAGCTCACCGGCCTTCAGCTCAACCACTTCGGCGCGTTCTACAAGAGGTCATGGCGCGCCAACGACTGGATGTGGGGCCGCCTGGACGGCGCCGGCTGGCTCGTCCACGTCATGCTGTCCCCGCGTCACCTGAAGCGGCTCGTAGTGGAAGACCGCCGGGGACCAGGGGATATCAGGGCCGCACTGGAGAAGATCGCCGGCTCCGCGCCACCCCCGGGCGTGTTCGATCCGATCCCCGGCAAGGCCTCACGACCCGAACTGGCCTTTCTCGGGGATCCCGACCCCGACGCGCCGGACCTGCCCACCAGCCTCCCCATCACCTCGCAATGGGTCGCGAGCGGGCTCCAGAGCCTCATCGCGGCGGAGGAACTGCCCTGCGTCGCCGAGCAGGCCGAACACGACAGGCGGGACGGACACGCCGACACTGCCGCCGGCTTCCTCGCCGCGTACAGGACGGCGACCCAAGGCCGGACGGGCCAGGCGCCCGTTCCGCCGGAAGGCGTCCGCGCGCTGCTCGGTGCCTGCCGCGTCTCACAGGAGACATTCGCCGGCGAACGCGGCAGCAAGGCGTTGACCCGCACGATCGTGCAGAGCGCCGCCGTGGCCGCCAACGCCGTCGAAGCGGGGACCTCCCGCCTGAGGTCGTTCCGGCCGGTGTTCGGCACCATCGGCAGATCCCTGCGGCTCGCGCACCGCGTGGTGCGGTCCACGTCGTTCGGCAGCCGGCCGTGGCTCGCGGGCCTGTTGCTCGTGGTGACGGGCGTCGTCGCTCTCACCAGCACCATCGATCCGATCCGCTTCCTCGGCGCGGCGGCGGTGGCAGGAGGCCTCGTCGTCCTGGCGATCGCCACCCGCGCCCTCACGATCGTCCTCTCCGCCCTGGCCATCCTCGCGGTGATCGGACTGGTGCTGGCCGCCGCCATCCCAGGCCTCAACGAACACGTCTTCCCCTGGCTCGGCGACACCGCCGTCCCCTACCTGGGCGTCCACCCCTGGCTGTGGGCGGCGCTCGTCCTCTTCGTGCTCCTGCCACCTTTGTGGATGGCCGGCGACCTGCTCCGCACAGTGCGGCGCCGCTAGCGCGGGCGGAGGCCGGCGGGACGCGTCGGCGGTGCTGGTCGACTCAGCGCACCCTGACGAGGCAGAGGGTGTTGCCCTTCGCGCTGTACTCCGCGTAGGCGATGTACGGGATCTCCGGGCCGTCCGCTGCGCAGTTCTCGCCCGGGCCGGTGAGTTCCTGCGACACCCGGTACTGGTCGGGGGAGGAACCGCAGACGACCGCTTCCAGGTCCTGCCGGGGCCACTCGGCGTTGTTGCGGACGCAGTCGCCGACGGACAGGTGGACCGGCTTCGCGTCCCCGACCAGCAGGCCGATCAGGATCAGCAGCGGCACCGCCAGGACGACGAGGGCGACGGGGAGGGTGACCAGCAGGGTCGCCGGGCGCAGGAGCACCCGTTTGCCCGGGTCCAGTGGCGGCCGCCAGCCCCCGGCGGGAGGGCCGAGGCGGCGGAACGTGCCTCGCGGGCCCAGCACGTTGGCGAGCACGGTGAACGGGGTGATCACCATGGAGAGCGGGCCCCACCACCCCTGCCAGAGGGTGTCGGCGGTCATCCTGCGGTGCAGCGCCGTTCCGCACGGGCGGCAGAACGTCCCCGATCGCTTCAGGAAGCGCATGAGGACGACCATTCCCTGGTGCCCGCGCACGGTGGCGTGGACGGCCGGCATGCCGCCGCATATCTCGCACTGCGGCGGCCCGCCGAGGGGCGACTGCCCGTAGGAGGGCTGCCCGTATGACGGCTGCCCGTATGACGGCTGTCCGTACGAGGGTTGGCCGTACGAGGGTTGGCCGTAAGCCGGCTGACCGTAGGGCTGGCTGGCGTACGGGTGCGGCGGCCCCGGCGGGTTGACCACGGAAGAATCCCTCGACGATCGGCAATGTGCACGTGCACCCTAACCCCAGTGGCAGGCCCCTATGCGGCGCACCGCTTCGCGGATGAGGTCGGTGCCGGCGCACACGGTCAGGCGCACGTAGCCCTCGCCCCCGGGGCCGAATCCGCTGCCCGGGATCGACAGCACGCGGGCGTCCTGCAGGAGGCGCTTGGAGAACGCCTCGCTGTCGTGGCCCGCCGGGCAGCGTACGAGGCAGGAGAAGGTGGCCCGGGGTCGCAGCACCCTCAGGCCTGCTTGTTCGAGCCCGTCGCAGAGCAGCCGCATGCGCTCGCGGTAGACGGAGCGGAGGTGGGCGGGGTAGCCCGTGGTGTCGTTGAGCGCGGTGACGGCGGCGTGCTGGACCGCGCCGAACGTGCCGGAGTCGGTATGGGCCTTGACGGTGCGCAGCGCGTCCACGACCGCCGCGTTGCCGACGGCGAAGCCCACCCGCCAGCCGGGCATGTTGTACGCCTTGGACAGCGAGTGGAACTCGATGCCGCACTCCATCGCGCCCGGCGCCTGGAGGAAGGACGGCGGGGGCGCGCAGTCGTAGTAGATGTCGCTGTACGCGGCGTCGGAGGCGACCACGATGTCGTGGCGGAGCGCGAAATCCGCCAGACGCGCGTAGAACTCCTCGGTGGCGAGGGCCGCCGTGGGGTTGTTGGGGTAGCAGACCCAGAACAGCTTGGCCCGCCGTGCCGCGTCCGCGGGTATCGCGGACAGGTCGGGCAGGAAGCCGTTCTCCTCCCGCAGGGGCACGCGGACCACCTCCGCTCCGCACCACCGCGCCCAGGTGGCGTACACCGGATAGGCCGGGTCCGGGACCAGCACCACGTCGCCCGCCTCCGCGTACGCCATGGTGAGGTGTGCCATCGCCTCCTTGCTGCCGAGCGTGACCACGACGCCGGTGGCGGGATCGACGCGCAGCCCGAACCGGCGGCCCAGGTGCCGGGCGGCGGCCTCGCGCAGGGCCGGGGTGCCGGCGGAGGGCGGGTAGCGGTGGGTGCCCGGGTCGCGGACGGCCTGGCGCATGGCCCGCACGATGTGCGGCGGGGCGGGCAGGTCGCAGTCGCCCACCCCGAGCGGGATGGGCGCCACGCCGTCCTGTCCGGCGAGGGCCCGGGCCCGGTCGACGAGGGAGAACAGGTGGTTCTCCGTCTGCTCCAGACGTTCCGCGCGACCGGTCACACGGGCCTCCTCCGACGAAGCCGACGTTCACTGCCGGAATCGTGCCCTGGAGCGGGGGAGCGGCGCGAGAGGGCGTCTGCGGCCCGCCCGTGCAGGCCGCGGGTGCGCGCCTCGTGTGGTGCGTACGGTCACGGGCGCCGCAGCCGGTTCACCGCCGGCCGGGGGCCGCCGCGCCGCGCGTGCCGCTGCGGGCGGTGGTCCTCCGGCCGGGCCCTGACCAGGTCCTCGAAGAGGTCGCGCGCCCGTACGAGCGCCTCGCGCAGTTCCTCGGTCGGGACCTCCCGGGAGCGGCCGCCCACCGAGGCGGTGCGGAGCTCGCGCAGGCCGTGGACGCTCCGGGGGGCGTGGACCGACAGCGCGTCGGCCATGTCGTCCCAGGTGGTCGAGGGGAAGCCGCGGTCGCGGGCGAGTTCGCCGACGAGGAGTTCCGCGTCGGCGACGGACCGCGCCGGGGCGTCCACGAACCGCTCCTGGATGCCGGTCCACCGTGCGACGTACTGTTCCCGGGCCGCCGCCGGAAGCGGCGAGACCCGCAGGTGTTCGTAGCGTCCCAGCCGCTCGGACAGTTCCCGTTCGGCCGCCTTGCGTTCGCCGCCGTGCCGGGCGAGGGCGGCGTCGTACTCGGGCCCGAAGCGCCGCCGCAGAGTGCCGCCGCCGGTACGCGCGCCGTGTCCGACGGCCCAGACGGCCACGGAGACACCGAGGAAGATGACGGCCGTCGTGACGGCTACGGCGATCAGTGCGTGGGTTGACATGGAGTCCCCTTCCGTACGTCTTCCGTACGTTTCATCCGGCCCCGACGCCGATGTCGTCGAGAAGCCGACGTGGTGCCGTGCCGTGCTCAGGCGGCCTGCCTGCCCTCGCCCGGGACGGGGGTCGGCTCGTACGAGGGCTGATCGGGCACGACGCGCAGCGGCCGGCCGGGCAGCCCCTGGCGCGGCTGCTCGGCGGAACCGCTCTTCAACAGGCACTCCTCGTACCGCCCGAGGGCGAGCACCAGGCACAGGAGCAGAGGAGGCATGAGCAGGGCGACGGCGACCACGGGGGCTCCTTCCGGCACAGCCGAGAGTCGGAGGCGTGACAGTGACCGGCTTGCCCCTGGGGCCCGGCACAAACGCGCCGGCACAAACGCGAAGGAGCCGCCGCGTCCGGGACACCCGGGTCACGCCCTGGGAACCGGCCCGGCGGCGGCGACCGCCTCGCGAACCGCCGTCAGGGACGGCGGTGCACGCCGCCGGCCCGTGCCAGCAGCCCCTCGAGCCCGGCGGCGGAGCTCAGCCCCGTGGCCGCCGACTTCACGCGGTCGCTGAGCGCGTAGGGCACCAGGGAGTCGAGCCTTCCGCCCACCCGCGCGTCCGTCCCCAGCACATAACGGGCCCTGGGGCGCGGGGTGGCCAGGACGCGGTGGATGGCCCGGGCCACCCGCTCCGGCCCGGGATAGCGGGACGAGTCCCGCAGCGACCGGGAGGCCACCCGGTAGCAGTCGGCGTACCGGGAGGAGACCGAGGCGCGCCGCTCGAAGGCGTCCGCGGCGTTCTCCAGCATGGGGCTGGCGTGGAAGCCCGGTTCGACCAGCACGACCCGTACGCCCCAAGGCGCAGCCTCCATGCGCAGGGCGTGGCTGAGCGCGCTCAGCCCGGCCTTGCTGGTGCTGTACCAGCCCGCGAACGGCATGACCGCCCGGGCGGCGACCGAGGAGACGTTGACGATACGGCCGTCGCCGCGATGGCGCATGGCGGGCAGCACCAGCCGGGCGATACGGGCCGGCGCGTGGAGGTTGACCTCCATCAGCCGGCGCGCCTGGTCCTCGTCCACGTCCTCGATCGCCCCCGGCAGCGCCGTGCCCGCGTTGTTCACCACCGCCCATGGGCCTCCTCCGGTCAGCCCGGCGATCTCGGCGAAGACGTCGGCGCACCGCGCGCCGTCGGTGACGTCGAGGACCATGGTCCTCAGCCGCGTACCCTCCTCCTCCGCCCGGGCGCGCAGCTTGTCGGCCTTCTCCTCGCTGCGGACGGTCGCGAACACCTCGTACCCGGCGCCCGCCAACTGCAGGGCGGTAGCCTGTCCGATCCCACTGCTCGCCCCCGTCACCACGACACTGCGCGACATCTCTGCTCTCCCGTCGGTGTTCCGGGCTCTCCCTGTGCTCTCACTGTGGGATACGGGCCGTCCGTGAGCGGGCGTCACCACACCGTCGGGACGTCATCGCGCGGAAAACCGTCCAAACGCACCAAGGCGGAGGGCGCCGGAGGTCAGTGCGTCGTTTCGGCCGCGAGCCGGACGGGCAGCGTGTCCGTGCTGTTGCCGACGAAGCTCGGGTGCGGGGGAAGTCCGTCGGCGGGCACGGCGAGGGCGAGGCCCGGATAGCGCTCGAACAAGGCCCTCAGCGCGATCGTCGCCTCCATCCGGGCGAGCGGGGCGCCGAGACAGTAGTGCGGGCCGTGTCCGAAGGAGAGGTGACGCGGCTCGGGGCGCCGGGTCACGTCGAAGCGCGCGGCGGACGGGCCGTACGCGCGCTCGTCCCGGCCGGCGGCGGTGTACGAGGCGAGGACGGCCGTGCCGCGCTCGATGAGCGTGCCGTCGACGGTCAGGTCCTTGGTGGGGTAACGGAAGGGGAAGAAGGCGACGGGGCTGTCGTAGCGGAGCGTCTCCTCCACGACGTCGTCCCAGCCGGCCCGCCCGGCCCGGACGAGCTCGAGCTGGTCCGGGTGGCCGCACAGGGCGCGTACGGCGTTCGTGATCAGGTTGAGCGTCGTCTCGTGGCCCGCCACGATCAACAGCAGCAGGGTGCCGAGGAGTTCGCCCTCGCTGAGGCGGTCCCCGTCCTCCTCCTGGGCGGCGATCAACGCGCTGGTGAGGTCGTCGCCGGGCGCGGCACGGCGCTGGGCGACGACGCGCTGGAGGACAGTGGCCATGTCGCGGTTGGCGTGCCGCGTCTCCTGCGGGGTGGCGCTGGTGCGCACGATCGTCTGCGAGAGGCGGTGCAGGTCGTCCCGCATGCCGGGTGCCACGCCGAGCAGTTCGCAGATGACGCCCATCGGCAGTGGGTAGGCGAAGTGCCGGCGCAGGTCGACCACGCCCGTGGCGTCGGCCCGCTCGCCGAGCCGGTCCAGCAGCGCGGCGGTGAGCTCCTCGACGCGGGGGCGCAGCGCCTCGATCCTGCGCGCGGTGAACGCCCTGGTCACCAGGGTGCGCAGCCGGCGGTGGTCGTCGCCGTCGGCGGTCGTCATGCCCTCGACGGTGGCGAAGGTCGTCAGCGGCCATCCGTCCGGTATCGCGCCCTGGGCGAGCGCGGTGAAGTGGCGGGCGTTCTTGGCCACGTCGGGGTGGGCGAGGACTTCCTTCAGCTCCTGGTAGCGCGTGACGGCGACGGCCCCCACGCCACCGGGCAGCGCTACGGGAACGGCCGCGCCGGCGTCCCGTAATCGTCCGGCCTCCGCGTGCGCGCCGGCGCCGGTGGGGTCGAGGGGGTGCGGTGGACGCGGTGACGGTGTGCGGTCGCTCATGACGACGCTCCTCGAGGGGCCGTGGTGGGAAGGGGCGCGCACGCCCACGCTGACTCGACCTGTCCTGTGCATGCCGTACCGATGGTGGCACGGCCCCCGGGCATGCGCCCGGGTCGGCCGGGAAGCCGTGGGGAACGCCGGCCGGGCCGCGGGGCTCGAGGCCGTCGGGACAGGAGGGGCGCACATGACGACAGTCGGGGAACGTTCCGGCGCACAGGGCACGGTGACGACGACGGTTCCGGCGCGGCTGGACCGGTTGCCGTGGTCGCGGTGGCACTGGACCGTGGTGATCGGTCTCGGCACCGTGTGGATACTCGACGGTCTCGAGGTGACCGTCGTGGGGAACATCGCCGGGCGGCTGCCGGAGAAGGGCAGCGGGCTGGACATCACCGGCGCCGAGGTCACCGGCCTGGCCGCGGCCCTGTACGTGGCGGGTGCGTGTGCCGGCGCGCTGTTCTTCGGCCGGCTCACCGACCGCTTCGGCCGCAAGAAGCTGTTCCTGCTCACTCTCGTGCTGTATCTCGGCGCGACCGCGCTGACCGGCCTGTCCTTCCACTCCTGGTGGTTCTTCACCTTCCGCTTCCTGACCGGCTGCGGGATCGGCGGTGAGTACGCGGCCATCAACTCGGCCATCGACGAGCTGATCCCGGCCGCCTACCGGGGGCGGGTCGACCTCATCATCAACGGCAGCTTCTGGATCGGCGCCATGGGGGGTTCGCTGCTGTCCGTCGCCATGCTCGACACCGGCCTGTTCCCGGCGAACCTCGGCTGGCGGCTGATCTTCGGCCTGGGCGTCGTCCTGGGCCTGGTGATCCTGCTCGTCCGCCGCCACGTCCCCGAATCGCCGCGCTGGCTGATCATCCACGGCCGCGGCGACGAGGCCGAGGAACTCGTCGACGCGATCGAGAAGAGGACCGCCGCCGAGACGGGCCGTCCGTGCGAGCCCGTCGACCGCAGCATCACCATCCGTCAGCGCGAGAGCATCGGCTTCCTCACCATCGCCCGGACCGTCTTCCGCGACTACCCCCGCAGGTCCGCGCTCGGGCTCGCCCTCTTCATCGGCCAGGCGTTCCTCTACAACGCGATCACCTTCGGGTTCGGCGCGATCCTCACCGGCTTCTTCTCCGTACCGTCCGGCCGCACCGGCTACTACTTCGCCGTCATCGCCTTCGGCAACTTCCTCGGACCCCTGCTCCTCGGACGCCTCTTCGACACCGTCGGCAGGCGGCCGATGATCACCGGCACGTATGTGCTGAGCGGGCTGCTGCTGTTCGCGACCGCCTGGCTGTTCGGGCGGGGAGTGCTGACGGCCGGCACGCTGACCGCCTGCTGGTGCGCGGTGCTGTTCTTCGCGTCGGCCGGGGCGAGCAGCGCCTACCTCACGGTCAGCGAGGTCTTCCCGATGGAGACCAGGGCGCTGGCCATCGCCTTCTTCTACGCCGTCGGCACCGCCGCGGGCGGCATCACCGGCCCGCTGCTCTTCTCCGGACTGACCAGTTCCGGGGTGGTGGGGGACACCGTGCTCGCCTTCCGGATCGGCGCGGCGCTCATGACGGCGGCGGGCGTCATGGCCGGCTTCCTCGCCCTGCCGGCCGAACGCCGCTCGCTCGAGGACATCGCCAAGCCGCTCACCGCCGCCGACGACTGAGCCGCGAACGGGGCCCGGGCCGTGACCGGCCGCCGTCACCGGCGGCCGGTCATCGGACGGGTCAGGCCTCGACGACGCCGGACTTGGCGATGACGATCTTGGCCTTGGTGGCGCCGGTGCGGGAGCCGAGGCCCTCGATCTTCTTGACGAGGTCCATGCCCTCGACGACCTCGCCGAAGACGACGTGCTTGCCGTCCAGCCAGTCGGTGACGATGGTGGTGATGAAGAACTGCGAGCCGTTGGTGTTGGCGCCCGCGTTGGCCATGGAGAGCAGGCCGGGCTTGGTGTGCTTCAGCTTGAAGTTCTCGTCGGCGAACTTCTCGCCGTAGATGCTCTTGCCGCCGGTGCCGTCACCGCGGGTGAAGTCACCGCCCTGCAGCATGAAGTCGGGGATGACACGGTGGAAGCCGGAGCCCTCGTAGCCGAAGCCGTGCTGGCCGGTGGCGAGCTCGCGGAAGTTCTTGGCGGTCTTGGGGACCACGTCGTCGAACAGCTTGAAGACGATGCGGCCGGCCGGCTCGTCGTTGATGGTGATGTCGAAGAACACGTTGCTCATGAGGATAAGTTGACATGCCCTGCCCCTTTGGACGCAAACCAGCTCCGTGTTCCTGGATTTTTCACCGCATGTGCCAATATTGATCCATTTAGTCGTGAATGCGGCGCACGGCAGTGACGGAGAAGAGGCGGCACATGCGAAGCGAGGACGACGGCACCCCCAGCGGAACGCTCTGCCTGGTCACCGGCGCGAGCGGATACATCGGGGGCCGCCTGGTGCCGGAGCTCCTGGACGCCGGACACCGCGTCCGCTGCCTGGCGCGGTCCCCCGAGAAGCTGCGCGACCACCCGTGGGCCGACCGCGTCGAGGTGGTGCGGGGGGACGTGACGGACGCGCAGTCGCTGGGCGAGGCGCTGCGGGGCGTCGACGTGGCGTACTACCTCGTCCACGCGCTCGGCACCGGCGCGTCGTTCGAGGACACCGACCGGCGGGCCGCCCGGCTCTTCGGCGAGCAGGCCCGCGCCGCGGCCGTCGGCCGCCTCGTCTACCTCGGCGGCCTCACCCCGGCCGGCGTCGACGAGCGCCGCCTGTCGCCCCACCTGCGCTCACGCACCGAGGTCGGCCGGATCCTGCTCGGCTCGGGAGTGCCCACCGCCGTCCTGCGCGCCGCCGTCATCATCGGTTCCGGCTCCGCCTCCTACGAGATCCTGCGCTACCTCACCGAACGCCTGCCGCTCATGGTCACCCCCAGCTGGGTGGGCACCCGCATCCAGCCGGTCGCCGTGCGGGACGCCCTGCGCTACCTCGTCGGCAGCGCCCAGCTGCCGCCCGACGTCAACCGCGCCTTCGACATCGGCGGCCCCGACGTCCTCACCTACCGCGACATGATGCAGGCCTACGCCGCCGTCGCCGGCCTGCCGCGTCGGCTCATCCTGCCCGTCCCCGTGCTGACGCCGGGCCTGTCCGGCCTCTGGATCGGCCTGGTCACCCCCGTTCCCGGCGGCATCGCCCGCCCCCTCGCCGAATCGCTGCGTCACGAAGTGGTCTGCCGCGAACACGACATCGCGCGGTACGTTCCCGACCCGCCGGCCGGCCTCATCGGCGTCGAGGAGGCCCTCCGGCTCGCCCAGCAGCGCGTGAGGGACGCCCAGGTGGCCACGCGCTGGTCGTCCGCCGCCGTGCCGGGCGCGCCCAGCGACTCGCTGCCCACCGACCCCGACTGGGCCGGGGGCAGCCTCTACACCGACTGCCGGGAGGCGGCGGTGGACGCCCCGCCCGAGCGGCTGTGGCGGGTGATCGAAGGAATCGGCGGCGAGCACGGCTGGTACTCCTTCCCCCTCGCCTGGGCGGCCCGCGGCTGGCTGGACCGCCTGGCCGGGGGCGTCGGCCTGCGCCGCGGCCGTCGTGACGCGCACCGGCTGAGGGTGGGGGACTCGCTGGACTTCTGGCGGGTGGAGGAGATCGAACCGGGCCGGCTGCTGCGGCTGCGCGCCGAGATGCGGCTGCCGGGCCTGGCCTGGCTGGAGATGTCCGTCGACCGCGACCCCGACGGCCGTACCCGCTACCGGCAGCGCGCCCTCTTCCATCCCCGCGGCCTGCTCGGTCACGCCTACTGGTGGAGCGTCTCGCCCTTCCACGCCGTGGTCTTCGGCGGCATGGCGAAGAACATCACCCAGGCCGCCACGGCGGCCCGGTCGGCCTGACCACGGACGGCTCCGGCCGACTGCGGACGCCCTCCTCGGCTGACCCGCGCCGCCCCCGCCCCCGGCCTCGGGCGGGGGGACCGCTCAGGCCGCCGGCCAGGCGTGTTCGAAGTCCAGGTCGCGCGCCCATTCGGGGTGGTCGACGAGGGGGTTGCGGTCGCCCTGGATCTCGGCGATGGCGGCGTTGCGGTGGTGTTCGTACTCGCCGACGGCTTCCGACTCGTGCCAGGTCAGCAGCATCTCCAGCCGCTCGCGCCGCAGCTCGCCCGGGGCGTCCCCGATGAGGCCGGGATAGCGCAGGAGGAAGTAGAAGGTCGCCCTGGCCACGGGCCCCTTGCCGGCCGAGGGCTCGAACCCCTGGCTCTCGCGGCGGCCGCAGGAGGTCCGGATGGCCTCCTGGAGATCGGCGAAGTCGAAGTAGGGGAAGTTGCCGCGGAAGCTGTTGCAGGTCGTGCCGCAGGCGAACAGATGGTGGAGGTCCCCGCGCATGGGCTCACGCTTGGCGAACCACGACTGCGGCACGACGTGCTCGCAGTTGAAGAGCACGGCGTCCTCCAGGGCGTCCATCTCGGCGGCGACCGCGTCCGGCCCGAGCGCGGCCTCACGCACGAGAAGCTCCCGCCAGCGCTCGAAGCGGGCGGCCTCGGCCTCGGCGTCGGCCCGGATGAACTCCTCCGGACTGAAGCTCTCGCCGGAGTAGATGCCGCGCAGCTCGAGGTCGGGGTGCAGGTCCACCCACGGGTACAGCAGCATGATCGGCTTGTAGGCGGGGCGCCGCTCGTGGGTCCGTTCCAGGAGGTCGGTCAGCGCTTGCCGCAGCGGGGCGCCGGTGACGCCCGGGAGGGAGGCGTAGTACTCCTGCCGCGCGGCCTGGTCGGCCTCGGCCTCGTAGTAGGGGCGGTCGCGGCCGGCCTCGAGGTTGACCAGGGCGGCCTGGAGTTCCCTTTCGGGGTACGGAACGCGGCCGTCCGTCGGCGGTCCGTACGCCGGCCCGCCGTACGCCGGCGGGAGGGGTGGCGACGGCGCACCGCGATCGCCGTCGGGCGCCGGACCGGCCCACGACGGAGGGCCGGCGCCCGCGATGCCGACCGCGATCCGCAGGGGCACCGTCAGGTGGACGACGTCGCCGGATTCGCTCCGGCCGGATATCTCCGGTGCCGGTGCCGGTGCCGGTGCCGGTCCCGCACCGGCCGGCGACGGCGGACCTACGGGCCCGGGGAGGCCGGTGGGCGTCTCGAGCAGCTGCGCGCGCAGTTCCGGGGCCGAGCCCGACACGGCGGCCTCGCGCACGGCCCGCAGGATCCGGCTGATCCGTACGCCCTCGTTGGCCTTCCAGGCCAGCCGCTCCTCGCCCTGCTCCGGGGTCCACACGCTGCCGTCCACCGCGAGGTAGCGCCCGTCGGCGCCCTTCGCGGGCACGCCGGCGTGATGCAGGGCGACGACCTCCCACTGGTCGTTGAAGACCGGCGCTCCCGAGGACCCCTGCCTGGTGTCGGCTCCGTACTGGACGAAGTCGTCGAGCAGGTCGACCACCTCGTTCTCGCGCAGCGCGAGTTGTTTCGGCTCCCCTCCCGGGTGCTGGACGATGTTCACCAGTTCTCCGAGGATCACCTTGCCCTGGGCCTCGCTCAGCCCGAGCCGGCCGAAGGCGCCGAGCGGTTCACCGTGGCGGCTCCGGGCGGCCACGGCGACCAGCGTGAAGTCCAGATGGCGGTCGGTGACGAAGAACCGGGCGGGCTCGAGACCGAACTCCACCGGCTCCAGCGGCCGCCCGTCGGGCCCGGCCTGGTAGTTGAAACGGACGAGGCCGCGCTCGGCCTGCTCGGGATCGCGGAGCACATGGTTGTTGGTCAGCAGCAACGACTCGGACACCAGGAAGCCCGTGCCGTAGTGCGCCCCACGGCCCCCGACGAACACCCGCCCGACGGATCGCGCGGCCAGGGAGCCGGCCTCGAGGAAGCCGACGTCGACCAGGTCGTTGCGCCCCATCAGGCGCTCGAGCGCGAGCACGTCCGCGCCGAAGCTGTCCGGCGCCAGGCCCGCCAGGCTCCGTCCCGTGGTGGCCTCGCGCGGCGTCCGCTCCAGCGCGGTGGCCAGCGGCCAGCTCGCCCCCAGGCGCGCCAGCCGTTTGGTCACCCGGTCGGGTGCGTCCGCATGCAGCACTCCGCGGTCGTCGAGTGCCTTCCGGATGGCCTGGCGCTCACGCGTCCGTGCCTCGTAGCGCTCGGTCGCCCGCTCCGTCTGCCGCAGGAACTCCGTCCGGGGGAGGTACTCGATCGTCGCCATGCGCTGTCTCCTCGCTCGGCAGAGACAGAACCGCTCATTACCTCCCAGTCTGGGCACGCGCCGGCCGGATCCTCCTCTTGGGCGTCACCCACATGGCCCAATCCGGGCCCGGGTCGGCGCCCGGCCTTCGTAGCGTCGCTACTTCCACCGGGCGTCGGAGCCGGAGAAGAACTTGAGGATGGTCAGGACCGCGACCAGCTGCATCAGGATGTAGGCGACCTGCGCGGAGAAGCCGCGGATCTGGTAGATGGACAGCAGCAGCCCGACACGGTTGGGCCAGAAGCGCCGCTCCGAGCGGAAGGTGTCGGCGTCCATCGCGAGGCTGGTCAGGGTGAGGACCAGCAGCATCAGGGAAATGCCGACGGCGACGTTGCCGATCTCCTGGTCGGTGATGAGATTGCCGACGAGGCCCAGGCCGATCAGGAGGGTGTAGGCGAGGGTCAGGCTCAGGGCGCGGGCCGGGCCGCGGCGGCCCGGCAGCAGGCGCCACAACGCCCCCAGCACCAGGCCCGCGCCGGACCAGACCAGCTCCCAGTAGACGAACATGAACAGCATCTCCGGGGCGCCGAACATGTACAGGCCCCGGCGCATCCACTCGCCCTGGGGCGAGTAGGCCATCCAGACCATCACGATGCTGCCGGGAACGCCGAAGGCGGCCGCCAGGAGGGCGGCCCGGCGCGCGTTGTCCCACCACTTGGCGTGCGGCCCCCAGCTGAGGGCCACGTCGACGACGTTGACCTGGAGGGGAAGCCAGGACCGTGGCGCGCCGCCGGCCCCGGGTGCCGGGCGCCGGCGGTGCAGCCGGTTCATTTCCTTCTCCACCTCGTGCCGTTTGAGAGCGCTCTCAGCTCCCGCCTGGTCCATGGCGCGCAGGCTGGTGGTCAGTTCGCGGTAGCGGCGGGCGCGGGTGATCAGGTCGTTGCGCTCGGCCTCGGTGATGGTTTCGCACAGTTGCTGAGGAGACCCGCTGCAGCCCTCGAGGTGCTGGGTGAGGACGGCCCGTCGCTTCCCGACGGCCAGCAGGCCGTAGAGGGCGGCGATGTCGAGCACCAGCCAGAAGGCGGAGAGCGCCTGGCTGCCGGCGTAGGAGCCCTGGCGCCAGGCGACCACCACGGCGAAGAACACGGCCAGCAGGAGGCGGTCCAGGGGGGTGGGGCTCGCGTACGGCACGGTGGGGGCGAGGTCTCTGGCCCGTAGCAGCGCGACGATCGCGAGACCGGTCAGCACCCAGGTGTGGGTGTAGTACCAGGTGGGGATCTGGGCGGCGAACGAGGCCATGTCGCGCGCCAGGGAGGCCACGTGCTGGGTGTGGTACGCGGCGATGTCGCGGTTGGCCAGCCAGCTGACCCGCTCCCATTTCCGCTCGATGGCCCACTCTCCCCAACCCAGGAGAAGGAGGGCGAGCACGGCGAGTGCGGGGCCGAGGCGGCGCAGCCGCCAGGGAGTGGCCGTGGAGCGGAGCAGTCCGCCCTGGCGGGCGAGCGTCCAGGCCCACAGGGCGGTGCCCGCCAGCCACAGCCACTGCACGGCCCAGACCTCCGCCACCAGCGCGGTGAAGCCCGCGTCGGCCGGGCGGGTCGGCGTGGCCAGTGGCGCGGGGAGCCCGAACAGGGACGGCTCCGCGGCCACCAGGGCCGCAGCCGCCGCGACGAGGGTGGCGGCCACCAGCACGGTTCTCCTGGGCCGGGCGGAGACGACCAGCAGCCAGCCCGCCAGGACACCGATGAGCACGGGCCAGCGCATGCTGTAGTCCAGCCAGGCCGGCGGCTTGTCGGCAAGGAGATCGGCGGTGTTGAGAACCGCCCTGTAGAACAGCAGGATCATCACGCCGAGGACGGCCTTCAGCGCGCCCCACCACCACAGGGCGGCGCTGCTGCTCTTCTCCAGTTCGGTGAGCTCGGGGCCGGCCGGCTGGCGCCGGGCGCGCAGGGCGGCCAGGATCACGACGATCGACGTGCCCACCCACCAGGTGGTCATGCCGGCGGCGTTGGCGACCAGCCATGGCTGGCTGCTGGCGCTGGTCGCCGCCCAGGCGCGCTGCCAGGGAGGGATGACCTGCACGGTCACCCTCGGGCCCGCCGCCCCGGTCCGCCCGAGCCCGGACCACGTCAGGTGCCCTTGGTCCGCCCCCGAGGGCCTCGGGGTCACCTGGGAGGCGTCGAGCCCTCCCAGGTCGATCCGGACGCGGTCCCAGTGGGCGCCTCTCAGGGCCGGCGGCGGGGAGAGGGACAGACCCCACTGCTCGGTGTGGATGTCCATCGTCCAGGGGCCGGCGTTGAACCGTCCGCCGTTGTTGAACCGGAACTGCGTCTCGTACTGGACCTCGACCCAGGACGCCTGGGCACTGACCCGTGGGCTGTGCTCGCGCCACTCCTCGGGCCGGCTCATGGTGTCCGGGGCCCGCAGCAGGCAGCGCATCGCCCGCCGGTGGGGCTCGGAACTCTCGCTCAGCAGCAGGTCGCTGGCGTACAGCCAGGCGGTCGGCACCCGGACCGTCATCAGCCCCCAGGCCTCGGCGACGGAGCGGGCGTGGTTCTCGAGCCGTAGATCGACGTCGGTATGGGCCTCGGTGAGCTGCGCGGTGTGGCAGTCGTCGGCGACCCCGGGCCCGGCGGCGTTCGCCGGGGTGGGGGACACGCCCCACCATGCCGCCAGGCCCAGGAACAGGAGCGCGGCCCAGCGGCGCCACGCCCCCGGGCCGCCGTCCCGCCCCGCCCGCGCGCCGCCCGTCACGGGGGCGTACGGCGGCCGGGGCGTACCCCGGCCGGGCCGGGGTGGCAGGGCCCCCGGCGCACCCTCACGACGTCGCGCTCTTGCTTCCCGGACATCCGCTGACGGGAGTGCACTGCAGAATCACCTGGCACACGTGGCCCTCGGCCTCGTCGCCGTTCCCGCCGGTCTTCGCGAACCGCCATTGGGAGGGCTGGGTGTGGCCGGTGGTCGCGGCCTTCTCGACCTCGATGCGGAGCGTACGGGCCTCGATGTCGTGCGTCTCGACCAGGATCTCGTCGGAGGCGACGGGGAAGTGGTCGTGCAACAGGCACAGGCCGAACCGGTCGAGGTTGCCGTGCTTCTCCAGTACGGCCACGAGGTCACGGACGAACGCGCTGTCCTGAGGGCCCAGGCCCTCGGCTTCCTCGAAACGGGGAAGCGCCCGGTCGGAAGTGATCGTCTGCTGTCCCATGCGTGCTCCTCTGCGTGCCCCCTGGTGGCATGAACGACTGGCATTAGCAGAGTAAATATGCGGACACATGCCCGCAACGCGAGTGGATCACGAGGGTGAGACGAGCCCCTCCCCGATCCGCGCGAGGTCCTCGGCGCTCACGACGATGCCGAAGTCCTCCTCCAGCACCCGCCCGAGCTCGGCCGGCCCGATCTTCCGCTCGGTGGACGAGCCGTCGGGGCCGAAGGTGGTCCAGGTCGTCATGTCGAGCCGGTGGTGGTGCGTGGCGCTGAACCGCTGGGCGAACAGGCGCGCCGAGAACGGGGACCGCGGGTGGGTGGCGACGAAGTGGCTGCCCACCACGAAGTCGATCGTGTACTGGGGGTTCAGCGTGAAGGTGTGCCGGTGCCGCCAGCCGTCCGCGCCGTACTGGTACAGCCACCAGTCGTCGATGCCGAACGGTCCCTCGCGCCGCTCCAGCCGGAACCTCCAGCCGTCGAAGTCGGCCTCGGCGCCGTCCGCGAGCTCGACCGGCTCCAGCGGCCCGCAGCCGAACCCGACGTCGCACAGCCACAGCCGCTCGTCGTCGGCGGCGGTCACGGCCAGCAGCGCGTGCGTGGCGGGCAGGATCTTCTCCTCGCCGAGCGTCACCCGCCCGTTCATCGCGGTGAACTCGAAGCCCAGCCGCTGCAGGACCGCGGCGAACAGAACGACGTGCTCGAAGCAGTAGCCGCCGCGGCGCCCGCGCACCAGCTTGTCCTGGACGGACGGGATGTCCAGCAGGATGGGGATGTCGAGGACGGCGTTGATGTTCTCGAACGGTATCGAGGTGACATGCGCGCGGTGCAGCGCGCGCAGCACCTCCAGCGTCGGCGCCCGCTCTCCCCGGTACCCGATGCGGTCCAGGTAGGCGTCGAGATCCAACAGGTCGCCGTTCCAGTCGTGCGTACGGCCCGTGTGCATGGTGTTTCCCCCGCTTGTCGATCGTTTCACCACGACCGTAGGCGACGGGCCGTACACGCACCTCTGCCCCGAGTCGGTACTCGCCTCGGCCCTTGGACCTAGGCTCGCAGGTCACAGCGGTGGGGCGGCCGGGCCACGACCGACCGTGAGGCGTACGACCGGGCTACGGACGCCGGCGGGGCTTGCCGCGCTTGGCGCCCTTGGGGCCGCCGCCGGAACCGCCGCGCGCGCCCTTGCCGCCGCCCGCCTTGCCGGCTCCCTTGCCGGCCGTCCTGCCCGCCGCGGACTTGTCTCCCGCGGGCTTGCGGTCGGGGCGCTTGCTCTTCGGCTGCGCGGGGGCCTGGGCGGAGGAACGGCCCCGGGTGCTGTTGACGGTCCGCCCGCGGACGATCCCGATGAAGTCCTCCACCAGGTCGGTGGTCTTCTCCTCGGGCCAGGACAGGGCGACGCTCGACTGCGGAGTGTCCGTGATCGGCCGGTACGTGAGGTCCTTGCGGTGGTGCAGGCGGGCGAGCGACTGCGGCACGACGAGCAGGCCCACCCCCGCCGCCACCAGCTCGATGGCGTCCGCCGTCGTGGCGGGGCGCTCGATGGCGGGCCGGCCCGGCGGGTGCTCCCAGTCGAGGGTGTCGTCGAGCGGGTGGAAGACGACGTCGTCGGCCAGATCCGCCGCGGACACCTCCTCGACCGCCATGAAGAGGTGATCCTTCGGGATCACGACCACGGTCGTCTCGGTGTAGAGGGGGATCGCGCTGAGAACCGTCCGGTCCACCGGCAGCCGTACGAGACCCGCGTCGGCACCGCCGTCGCGCAGCAGGTCACCCGCCGCGGCGGCCGGCACCGAGACGAGGTCCAGCGGGATGTCGGGCAGCCGCTCGTTCCAGATCCGCACCCACTTCGTGGGCATCACTCCCGGGACGTAGGCGAGCCGGAACGAAGGGTGTGTTTCCGAGCCTGTCACCCGCCCAGATTACCGGTCGTGGTCAGAGGTAGCGCACATGCTCGAATACCCTTGACCCCATGACGTCGCACAAGACCACCCAGACGATGAAGCCCGCGACCGCGGCGAAGAAGCTGGGTGTGTACCTCCAAGCCACCCCCGCCGAGTTCCAGGAGGGGGTCCTCTCGCGCGACGAGCTCAACGCGCTGCAGGCCGATCCGCCCGAGTGGCTGCAGGAGCTGCGACGCAACGGCCCCCACCCCCGGCCCGTGGTCGCGGCGAAGCTGGGGGTCTCCATCGCCGGCCTCGCCCGCGGCGGTGTCACGGACGCCCTCACCACGGAGCAGATCGACGCGCTGAAGCAGGAGATGCCCGAGTGGCTGCGCCGGGAGCGCGCCACCCAGGCCGAGGTCCGCAAGGAAGCGGCGCGCATCAAGGAGAAGAAGGACGCGGAGCAGGCCGACCAGGCCTCCTGAAGCCGGTCGAACACGCCGGGTCACCGGCCGGCGCGCCCGGCCGGCGGCCCGTAGCCGGCGCCTAGGCGTCCCGGCTGGGGTACGGCTTCACCCTCGTCACGTTGTCGCTTCCCGTGCACGCCTCCAGCTCGCGGTAGGCGACGCAGACAGGACGCGCTTACGGGCACGCCGGTGAGCGGCAGCGGGGGAGCGGGGCGGTTCCGCCGCCCCCGCCCGGGCTTCGACGATCCGTTCCCGGGCCCGTAGCCACTCGGCCTCCTGCTGGCCGCTTCCGCACGCCCGCACGAAGGCGGTCAGCACGTCCGGACGCGGCATGGTCCTCCCGCTGAGGACGTCGGCGAGAGTGCTGCGCGGCAGCACGTCACCACGCTCCGCCGCCCGCTCCTCCAACTGCCGGTACGTCAGCCCCGAGCGTCTCTTGAGATGCCGCATGGCGGCGACGAACCCCTCGGCATCGGCAGCATGGTGAGGCTCCGGCTCCGCTGGCTCTCCCATGGCCACATCGTCACCCCGCCGGATCCCCGCCACCATCCCCCTACGTGCTCACAGAAGCCCGGCGCCGGCCCGGAACGGCCCGCTCATCCCTCGCACGTCACGCCAGGCCATCCGGTGACCGGCGCTCACAGGCGGCCCGGGCGCTGAATCGCACCACGGCACGCCCCTGTGCGCGCCTCCTGTTTTCGGCCAGTCCGCGCGCACACTTCAAGCTCCGGTGAGGGCGCCGCCGGAGCACGACAGTGGCGGAACATCCCGCTCCCAGCGCCCGACTCTCGCGAAAGCGCTTTCACCCGCCCAGCGCGCCCCCAGCCCGCGAGGACCTCCCCTCGTGCCGACGCACAAGGCCCTCCGGGTCGTGGAGCCCGCGTGGCGAACTCCTTCGGTCACACACCCCCGGTTCGCCCGCCCGCCCTCAGCGGGGACGGGCCGAGAGGAGAACCCGTCATGCACGCGATCCCCCTGCGCCGTGGCCTGGCCTGGCTGGCCGCCGTGTCGCTCATGTCCCTCGGCGTGGTCAGCCTGACGGCCACCAGCGCCGACGGCGGCAGCATCCACGGCGGCGACGGCGCCGACGAACTGACCGTCACCACCTGCAACGCCAGCACGGTCGCCGGCGAGGACGGCAACGACACCATCGACGTCACCGACGCCAACGCCTGCGTGGTCTCCGGCGGGGCCGGCAACGACAACATCCACGAAGGCGCCGAAGCCACCGGCACCGTGGACGGCGGCCCGGGCAACGACATGTGCCAGGAGGACATCCCCTTCCTCGGCACCGAGAGCAACTGCGAAAGCTGATCCCTCCGTCCAGGGCCCGGTGGCTTCTTCTCCGTCTCACGGCGGGGCGGGCCACCGGGCCCCTTTGCCTACCGTCCGCCGGGCCCCTCGACGGCGGTGCTCCGGTAGGCGAACCGAGGGAGGAAGGCCTGGGTGACCGGGCCGACCGCGGCCGCGTACAGCACCGTTCCGACGCCCACCGTCCCCCCGAGCAGCCAGCCGATGGTGAGCACGGTGATCTCGATCAGCGTACGGACGAACCGGATGGAGCGGCCGGTACCGGCGGCCGCACCCGTCATCAGCCCGTCGCGGGGCCCGGGGCCGAGGCGGGCGCCGATGTAGACGGCGCCGGCCAGCCCGTTGAGGAGGACACCGCCGACGAGGAGGCCCACCCGCGCGGGCAGGTCCAGGTGCGCGGGAACGAGCGCAAGCCCGAGATCCGACGAGCACGACAGGACGACGACGTTGGCGACGGTGCCGAACCGGGGCCGTTGCCGGAGCGGAATCCAGAGCAGGAGCACCGCGGCACCGAAGGCGGCGTTGACCGTGCCGAAGCTCAGGGACGTGTACCGCGTCACCCCCTCGTACAGCACGCTCCAGGGACTGACGCCCAGCGCGGCCCGGATCATGACCGCGAGGCTGAACCCGTAGAGGGCGAGACCGGCGAACAACTGGGGTACGCGCCGGAGCGGATGCTCGCCGAGGGGGAGGTAGGAGAGGGGCGGCGGGGACGGGCGCCCCACGGGCGGGGACGTAGGCCGTCTCCCCGGGAAGTGCCGCCGCCGGCGCTCGTCATCAACTGTGATCTTCTGCTGCATTCCGACCCGTCTCTGTGCGCTGATCCGCCCTCACGGGCCAATGGCGGCGAGTCTGTACAGTGATTGGCCTGGAAAACATGGCCAATCTCGGGAAAGTGGTGGGAATGGACGCGGTGGACCCGCTGCGGCGCGGGGACAGGACCGGCCGCTCCGACCGGACGCTGGGGAGCCGGCAACTGGCCGCCATGCTGCCCGACCCGACGGGCATGAGGCCGGCCTTCCGCCACCTGGCCCGCCAGATCGGCGATCTGATCCTCGACGGACGCATCGCACTGCACGTACGCCTCCCCGCCGAGCGGGAACTGGCGGCCGCCCTGAACACCAGCAGGGCCACCGTCACCGCCGTGTACGACCTGCTGCGCGAGAACGGCTACGCCTACAGCCGCCAGGGCTCCGGCACCTGGACGGCCATGCCGGAAGGCCGCACACCCCGTCGCATCGCGCGGTTCCTCGAAACCCCCGACGCCGCCATCGACCTGGCCAGGGCCGCCCCCGGCCTGCCGGAGCACGTACTCGCCGACGCGCTCGTCCACATCGCCCCCCACCTGGCCCGGCACGCGGACACCCCCGGCTATCACCCCTACGGCCTCCCGGACCTGCGGGCCGCCATCGCCGAACGCTTCACCCGGCGGGGCCTGGCCACCGTGCCCGAACAGATCCTGGTGACCGCCGGCGCCCAGCACGCGCTCACGCTGACCGTGGGACTGCTGTGCGGACCGGGTGACCGGGTCATGGCCGAGAACCCCTCGTACCCCAACGCCCTGGAGGCGCTGCGCCGCGCCCGGCTCCGCCCCGTGTCCGTCCCGGTGACCGACACCGGCTGGGACATCGAGGTCGTCGAGTCGACGCTGAGCCAGGTCGTCCCCCAACTGGCCTACCTGATACCCGACTTCCACAACCCGACCGGCTGCCTCATGCCCGGCCACGACCGCGAGCGCGTCCTGCGCGCCGCCGAACGCACCGGCACCTGGCTGGTCATCGACGAGACGCTGACCGACCTCGCCCTCGACGTGCCCGCCCCGCAGCCCTTCGCCTCCCACGCCGGGCCCGGCGGCAACGGCCAGATCGTCACGATCGGCTCGATGAGCAAGACCCACTGGGCCGGCCTGCGCATCGGCTGGCTGCGTGCCCCTTCGCAGGTGGTGACCGAGCTCGCCGGCCAGCGCATGGCCAACGACATGGGCGGCTCGGTGGTCGACCAGCTGCTGGCCCTGCACCTGCTGACCCGGGCCGAGGAGCTGCTGCCCACCCGCCTGGAACAGCTGCGCACGCGGCGGGCCGCCCTGAGCGAAGCCCTGGCCGAGCACATGCCGCGGTGGACCTGGCGCACGCCGGCCGGCGGGCTGTCCCTGTGGGTCGACCTCGGCGAACCCATCGCCTCGCCGCTGGCCGAGCAGGCGCGGGAGTGCGGGGTGCGCATCGAGGGCGGCGGCTACTTCGGCGCCTACCCCGGCATCTTCGAACAGCGCATGCGCATCCCCTACACCGCCACCCCCGACGCCCTGCGCGAGGCCGTGCAGCGCATGGCCGCCGCGCTCGCCGACGGCCTGCCGCCCGCACCCGCCGCCCGGCGACCGCGCTGGATCGCCTGAGAGCGACCTGTCGCCGCACCCCGGCCATAGGGGCCGTTGGGTGTGGGGGAGGGGCGGGTCCGCGGTCTCGCGCAGCTGCCGGAGAATGGTCGTCATGAACGACAAGGCCCTGGCCACCGCCGCCATCGAACGCGTCGCCGGACACCGGCGCCGGTTCGACGCCCGTTTCGAGGCGTACTTCGACGCGCTGGCGGACGACCTCGGCGCTCCACCGTTCAGCCGCTTCACCCCCCGCTGCCTGGAACTCCTGCGGGACCTCTCCCTGCGGGGCGGGAAGCGGCTGCGGGTCGCGCTGATGTACGAGGCGGCCCGGCTGGTGACGACGGAGGACGTCCCCGGGCTGGAGGAAGCCGCGCTGAGCCTCGAACTGCTCCAGACGCACGGGCTCGTCCACGACGACATCATCGACGACGCGCCCGTGCGGCGCGGCGGGGCGTCGACGTACTACGCCTACCTCCAGGAGTTCCCGGACCGTGACCGGACGGCCCTCGGCCTCGCCGTGCTGGCCGGGGACCTCGCCGCCTTCCTGTCCCTGCGGGTGCTGCTGGAGGCGAAGGCCCCCGCCGAGCTGCGGCAGGCTCTGCTCGAGGTGCAGACACGGGCCGCGACGGACACGGTCGTCGGTCAGGTCGTCGACCTGGAACGCGACTTCGAACCCCTGCCCGGCGAGGATCTGCTGCACACGGTCACCGAATACAAGAGCACGCGGTACTCGATCCTCGCGCCCCTGCGCCTGGGGCTGCTGGCCGCCGGCGAGGACCTGGCCCGCCACGACGAGCCGTTGCGCCGGTACGCGATACCGGTCGGCGTTCTCGGGCAGATGCGCGACGACTACCTCGACCTCTTCGGCGACGAGAGCGTCGTCGGCAAGCCGTCGGGCTCCGACATCCGCGCCGGCCGCCGCAGCTACGCCGTGAGCGCGGTCCTGGCCGCGACCACCGGGCCGGAACGGGCCGTGGTGGAGCGCGCCCTGGGCGACCCCGACTGCGCGCCGGAGACCGTCGACCGGATCCGGGACATCGCCCGCCGGCGGGGCGTCGAGGACAGGCTGCGCTCGGCCATGCGCCACCACGCCGAAGCGGCCTCGGCCGCGGCGGCCGAATGGCGGCCGTTCTGGCGCGAGGAGGCCGTGGCCTTCTTCGAACACCTGCCCCTGTGGGGCATGGAACGGACGCTCTGACCGGCGCGCCCCGACGGCCCGACGGATATTCTCCGCAAGCCGGAAAATCCCCTCCGAGGATCAGGGGATCACGGGTCCAGGGTGCGGTTTTTCCGTTTTCGCATCCCCGCAGGGAGTGTGAAAAGGGCGACCACCGGTCTCGGTAGTCGCCCCTGCGGCGTCGTGCGCGGGCCCCTGAGTTCAGGGCCCTGTGGTCAGGGCCCTGCGTTCCGAGGGCCCCGCGGGATTGCCCAGGCCCTTACGCGATGCCGTCCGTGGCCGGCTTGCCCGCCTTGGCGCGGCGCTTGCGGCCCTGCTGCGGAACGGCCTGCGCCTCGCGCGCGACGGCGATGAAGGGCGCGAGCGCCTCGAAGTACTTCTCCAGGGATTCCTTGCCGAGATCGACTTCCCGCCGCTCGTGGGTCAGGCAGGGACGGGTGGCGATCTGCTGGCTGCCGTCCTCGAGCTCCTCCCCGGTCTCGTACTCCTCGGTGCTCATTACCGGCACCAGAATCTCGACGGTGAACACACCGTCGGTGACTTCGGGATTCAGGTCATCATGGCGCATTTTCCGCCAATACGTTGTGATTTCCTGCTCGCCCAGTGGAACGAGAACCGGCTCTACGCCCGGCTCGTCCTTTACCGATTCGTCAACCTGCTCAAACTTGACAGCCATTGGACGTATTCCTTTCGTGATGGCGAGTCAAACGATATAAGAAACACGCCTGTTGAGCCAATTCGCACAACGACACGACTCAATGGGGTGACGAGCATTCGCGAGAGGCCCCGGAGGGCCCCGGGCGCGGCGCGCGGAGCCGGTGCCGGGGGCCCTGCGGAACGGATGAACCGATGAACCGGAAGGCCGCCACACCCTTCCGCTCACGGGTCAGTCGCGGGGGCCGAGCACCCGCCCGTCCTCGGTCACGGTGACGGCCCCCGCCGGGCAGGAGTCGGCGGCGTCGAGCAGCGCCTCATCCGGAGCGGTCTCCTCGGACAGCGGGCGGGACCGTTCGCCGTCGAGCGCGAACGCCGAGGGAGCCAGGGCCGTACAGATTCCCGAGCCCATGCACCGCGAACGGTCCACCGCCACACGCCAGGCCACGCTCACCACCCCACCGGCATCGAACGCGGCCCGCGGACCAGCATCTCGGTCTTCCACACGATGTCACCGGCCACATGGATGCCCGGCATCCGCAGCACCAGCGCCCGGAGCGCCTCCTGGAGCTCCAGCCGGGCCAGCGGCGCCCCCAGGCAGTGGTGGACGCCGTGCCCGAAGCCCACGTGCTGGTTGCCCTCCCGCCCGAGGTCGAGCGTGTCGGGCGCGGGAAAACGCAGGGCGTCGCGGTTGGCGGCCCCCACGGACACCAGGACCGGCTCGCCCGAGCGCACCAGGGTGCCGCCCACCTCGACGTCCTGCGTGGCGTAGCGGGCCATGCTCGCCGCCATGCCCAACGGCACGAAGCGCAGCAGTTCCTCGACCGCGCCGGGGATCAGGTCCGGACGGTCGTGGAGCCGCGCGACCTCGCCGGGGTGGTCGAGGAGGATGTGCACGAAGTTGGGGACCTGCGTGGCCGTGGTCTCGTGGCCGGCGACCAGGACCGCCACGCACAGGTCGATCAGCTCCCGCTCGGACAGCCGGTCGTCCTTGTCACGGGCCCCGATCAGGTCCGTCATCAGGTCGTCGGCGGGCCGGGCCCGGTGGTCGGCGATCAGCTCCGCCATGTACGCGCGCAGCTCCTCGCGGCTGGCGTCCGACTCCTCGGCGGTGAGGGAGCTGGTGGACAGCGCGTCGTCGCTCCACTTGCGGAAGAGCGGCCGGTCGGCCTCGGGCACTCCGAGCAGACGGCAGATCACGGCGACGGGGATCGGCAGGGCGTAGGCCTCGACGAGGTCGGCCGGCGGTCCCGCCGCCACCATGTCGTCCAGCAGGCTCTCGGCCAGGGCGCGCACCTCCGGCCGCAGCCGCTCCACGCGCGGCACGGTGAACGCCTTGGTCACCAGGGTGCGCAGCCGGGTGTGGTCGGGCGGGTCCATGGAGAGGATGCCGCCGTCGGCCCGCCCGGGCGACTGGCGGGGCTCGTCGTGACCTGCGGCGTCGGCGCGGCTGAACCGCCGGTCGCCCAGGACCAGCTTCGCGTCCGCGTAGCGGGTGACGAGCCAGGCCGGTTCGCCGTAGGGCAGCCTCACGCGCGTCAGCCCCTCGCTGCGGCGCGCCGCGTCGTACTTCCCGGACAGGGCCAGTCCGGCGGCTTCGTTGAAGGGATAGTCGGTGGGCTCGCTGGGGGAGGTGGACATCCGGACCTCTGCTCCCTTCGCCGGGGCGGCGGGAACCCGCGCCCTGAGCGGTCGAGTGATGTAAGCAGCTGCTTACATCGACCGTAGGACCGGGTAGGAAGGACGTCAACGGGGCCTGTCCACACGGAGATCGGCCACCTTGACACGATGGGCCGGTCCGGTGAGGAGTAAGGGATGACCACAGAGAAGCCGGTACGCCGGCGGGACGCCGAGGCGACCCGCCGGTCCCTGATCGACGCGGCGGCCGAGCTGTTCGCCGAACGCGGCTACGACCGGACGACCGTCCGCGCGATAGCGGCCCGCGCGGGCGTCAACCAGACCCTGCTCTTCCGCTACTTCGGCTCGAAGACCGCCCTCTTCGGCGAGGTCGTGGCGCGCAACGGCCACAAACAGCTGCGGGACACCCCGGCCGAGCGGCTGCTGGAGACCGCCCTGCGGGGATTGCTCGAACCCGCCGGCGGAGCGTCGGCCGACCGTACCCTCGAGGTCTTCCTGCGCTCCGTCGGCGGCGACGACGAGGCGGCACGGACGAACCGGCGCCTGACCGAGGAGTACTCCCAGGTGCTGGCCGGCCTCACCCGCGCCGACGACGCCGATCTGCGCGCCGCCCTCGTCGTCGCCTGGCTGCTCGGCATCGGTCTCACCCGCGTCGTGGTGCGCCAGGAACCACTGGCCGGCGCGGACCCGGAGGACGTGTGCCGGCTGATGCTGGACGCGGCCCGCACCCTCCTGGAGCGCCTGCCGTGACGTCAGCCCTCGCGGGTGACGACCAGGCCGGCGTTGTGACCGCCGAAGCCGAAGGAGTTGACCAGCCCGGCCGACCAGTTCCCGGCGCGGCTCCCGCCACGGACCACGTCCAGGTCGATTCCCGGACCGGGCCGGTCGAGGTTGCGGATCGGCGGCAGCATCCCGTCCCGCAGGGTGAGCAGCGCGGCCACGGCCGCCACGGCGCCGGAGGCCCCCAGCATGTGGCCCGTCATCGACTTCGTCGCCGTGACCGCCGCGTGCCCGCCCACGGCCTGCGCGATCGCCTGGGCCTCGGCGAGGTCCCCCGGCTCGGTGGACGTGGCGTGCGCGTGGACGTTGTCGATGTCACCGGGCTCGAGGCCGGCGTCACGCAGCGCCGTCCGGATGGCGTGCACCTGGCCGTCCGCGTCCGAGGCCGTGATGTGGTGCGCGCTGGAGGAGACGGCGGCCCCGGCCAGCCGCCCGTACGCCCGCGCCGACCGGGCCCGGGCGAACCCTGCACGCTCGAGCACCACCACCCCGGCGCCCTCGGCCATGACGAAGCCGCTGCGCCCGGCGTCGAAGGGACGGGAGACCGCCCGCGGGTCGCCCTCGTCCGTGGAGAGGGCCTTCATCTGCGCGAACGCGGCGATACAGAACGGATGCAGGGACGCCTCGACGCCGCCCGCCACCACCACGTCGGCCCGTCCGGCCCGGATGAGGTCCAGGCCCATGGCGATGGCCTCCGCCCCCGAGGCGCAGGCGCTCACCGGGGTCCTCGCGCCACCCCGCGCACCGAGTTCCATGCTGACCCACGCGGCCGGGCCGTTGGGCATCAGCATCGGCACGGCGTACGGGGAGAGCCGGCGCGCCCCCGACCGCTCGTAGACGTCGTCCTGACCCAGCGTGGTGAGGATGCCGCCGGTCCCCGTACCGATGACGACGGCGAGCCGCTCCGGCTCCACCTCGGGCCGTCCCGCGTCCTGCCACGCCTCCCGCGAACCGATCATGGCCAGCTGCTCGCACCGGTCCCACTTACGGGCCTCCACGCGCCCCAGCAGCGACAACGGATCGACAGGAACCGTCCCCGCCACACGTACCGGCAGATCCGCCGGCCACTCCTCCCCGAGCCGCCCCACCCCGGACTCCCCGGCGAGCATCCCCTCCCACATCGCCTCGACCCCGGCGCCCAGCGGCGTGATCGCCCCCAGGCCGGTCACGAGCACCTCGCGGTCGTCGCCCATCCTCATTCTCCGCCCCTCCATGCCTGCTGCGTCAGTAGAAAGCCAACAAGTCCCGCGGTGACCCGCGGACCTGATCCGTACGGCATGAAGGTGACACTGCCAGCATGTTGGGGGCGGTCCTGTTCTGCCCAGCCCACCGAATCGGCGGCCGGAATCTGTAAGATCAATACAATTGATCTTGTGACTACGATGAGCGTCTCCCCCCTTGGTGGGCGAGACCTCGGAGGGATGGTGACAGCGTGAGAACCCGACACCTGGTCCTCGGTCTCTACGCCGACGAGGCCGCCCTGGAATGGGCCCGCAGCGTCATACGGTCCGCCGCGGCATCGCACCGCGCACGGGTGGTGCGATGGGAGGAACGCGGATTCCCGGAGCGGGACGCGTCGGTGGAAGACCTGTACGACCACCTGGCGGAACAGTGGTCATACGAGCACCCGGGCCAGGAACCGACGGGACACCGCCCGGTGGAGCTACGCCTGGGCCTCGCATGTTCCCTGCGACAGTGGCGATCGCTGCGCAAGACGGTGCCCCGCGAGCTGTGCCCGGAGGGCAGCGGGCCCCATATCTGCCGAGTGCCGTGGTCCCTCGGGTGATGTACGGGGGCGAACGCACGGTGCCGGAGTACGGTCGACATGTCCTGGGGCCCGGCTGGGCTCTCGAGCCGGGCCCCGATTCGTGCCTCCGCAGGGACATGGTTACGGGCGCGCTTCCCTCCTTGATGGCGACGTTTCGGCAGGTCAGGGGCCGCTGCCGTTGAACGACGAGCGGAAGGAGTCGAGGGTGGCGGCCATGCGGTCGACCTGGCCCCTGGTGAACATGACCATGCCCTTGTCGTCCGTGTAGTCCATGTAGTTGACGAACATGTCGCCGTCCGGCCCGTTCATGCATGTCACCGAGGGGAAGGTCGGGGTGCCGAAGTTGGGGCCGCCGGCGTTCGGGGTGTCGGCTACGAGGTCGCTGCCGCTGCAGCCGCCGTCGTCGTCGCCCCAGATGTGCCGCAGGTTGAGCCAGTGGCCCACCTCGTGGGTCGCGGTGCGCCCGAGGTTGAAGGGGGCCGCCGCGGTACCGGTCGTGCCGAAGAAACGGTGACCGATGACCACTCCGTCCGTTTCGGCGGGGCCGCCGGGGAACTGGGCGTAGCCGAGGATCTCGTTCGTCGGGTCCTGGGGGTCGAAGATCTGTGGGCAGACCCAGATGTTGAGGTACTTGTCGGCCGGCCAGGCGTCGTGGCCGCCGGTGGACGCGGATTTCACGTCGTCGGTCTGGGTGTTGAACTTCTTGGTCTGGGTCTGCGTGCGTGTAATGCCGTCGGTGGGCTGCCCGTCGGGGTCCTTCGTGGCGAGCTCGAACTCGACGCGGCTGTCGGCCACGCGCGGTTTCCATACCGGCGGCACCTGGCCGATGTCCGTGTTCTGCGCCCGGTAGTCCTTGTTCAGTACGTCGATCTGGCTGGTGATCTGGGCGTCACTGATGTTCTGCGAGGCGGTGTTGAAGACCACGTGTACGACGACCGGTATCCGCGTCGGGCCTTCGCGGTCGGTGGTCGCGGCGCCGGTCTCGTAGGCGAAGGCCATGTTCTCGATCTCGACGCGGGCCCTGGCGTATTCGGGGTTCTCGGCCATCAGCCGGTGGTGAACCGGCATCGTGCCGCAGCCCCGGCGTGTCGGAGTACTCACACTGCACCTCCGGGTTCGGCCGCGCGAAGCGGCTGTGACCGGTGAGGGAATTGATGCCGGTGAAGATCGGCATGCTGTGTGAAAGGCATGAGAAAGCCTTTCACTAAAAGGCTAATGCGCGTTGCGAACCGGGGCAAAAGATGCATGCGCATCGGAAGGCCCGGGCGTCGGCCGGGCCGGCCGTCACGGCTCCGAGCGGTGCGGAGCCCCGTACCCGCGGCGCTGCCGCAGCGCCATGTCCCGGTCCGTCCGCCGCCGCTGCCCGGCGTAGAACAGGGCCCCACCGGTCAGGGCGAAGAGGCCGCCCGTGCAGGCCGGGCCGACGGGGTCGAGGGTGCGGTCACCGGTGGCCTCCACCCATGGGTCGAGGCCGCCGAGCGGGTCGTTGAACAGGATCACATGTTGTTCCGGTTTGAACTGACCGTGGCAGTTCTGCTGCTCGGACACGTCCTGGGCCCGGCCCGTCGTGTCGACCACACGGCAGACGTCGAGCTTCGTCCCCTTGGCGTTGACCCGCTGCCCGGTGTCGGCGACCAGGGCGTCGACCCGCTCGCCGAACGTCTTGACGTAGGTTTCGTACAAGGTGGGTCCGCCGAAGAGCGCCAGCGCCAGCGTCGCGAAGGACGCCAGGGTCGCGGCGCCCGCCCGGTTCCACATGCCGCCCGCCACGATCGCCGCGGCCGCGGTCGCGCCCAGGGCGATGACGACCCCCGCCCACAGCCCGTAGGGGTACTGGGCGAGGAACCCGGCCGCCGTGGAGACCACCGGAATCAGCACGGCCCACAGGAGGGAGTTCAGCGTCCTGCGCGGCGCGGAGGCCGCGGCTTCGAGCGTGGCTTCGGCCGTGTTCCCGGATGCTCCGGGTATCCCGGACACTCCCACGCGGAATCTCCCTGCATCGGCTGACGTGCGGTTTCCGGTGCACACCCTAAAGCGTTTGGTGCGTCGTCACTTACAGACGGGCCGTCGCCACCCGCCTCGTACCATGCCGGCCCGGAGCGAGTGCCGGCCCCGAAGCCGCCCGCCGCGGGCCGTGGCCGCCGAACTATTCTTTGGCGCATGCCCGACGAGTCCCCCCTCCTCAAAAGCCTGCGCGCCGCCGTCGACGCCGCCCCCGACGACGTGCCCCTGCGGCTGCACTTCGCCGAACTCCTGCTCGGACAGGGGCGGCAACAGGAGGCCATCACCCAGCTCGCCGCGGCCCTGCAGCGCGAGCCGGGCAACGCCGAGGCGCAGGCCCTGATGGGGCGCGCCGTCGCACCCGCCGTCACGCCCCCGGCCACGCTCCCGCAACCTTCCGCGCCTCAGGACCCGGCGCAGGACTCCACCCCGGCACCCGCCCCGGCCTCCGCTCCGTCCCCCGCCCCCGGCGGCTCCGGCAGGTACGACTGGCAGCGCGCCGAGGACGAGCTGTCGGCCGTCGTCCCGCCCCGCTTCGTACGGTCGGTCACGGAAGAGACCACCGAAGCCCGGACGGAGCAGAGCACACAGAGCCCGCAGAGCCCAGCCGGCCCCTCGGGCCCGCAGAGCCCGCTCCCCGCCCAGGACCGCCCCACCGGTCCGTACGACGACGACACGTCCTCCCCCTGGGACGTCGAGAGCGGCACCCTCGCCCTGGCCGACGTCGGCGGCATGCACGAGGTCAAGGAGCGCCTGGAGGCCGCGTTCCTCGCCCCCATGCGCAATCCCGAGCTGCGCAGGCTGTACGGCAAGAGCCTGGGCGGCGGGCTGCTGATGTACGGGCCGCCCGGCTGTGGCAAGACGTACATCGCCCGCGCCGTGGCGGGCGAACTCGGCGCCCGCTTCATGTCCGTCAGCATCAGCGACGTCCTCGACATGTGGATGGGCAACTCCGAACGCAACCTCCGCCAGCTCTTCGAGACGGCCCGCCGCAACGCACCCTGCGTGCTGTTCCTCGACGAGCTCGACGCGCTGGGCGCCAAGCGCAGCCAGATACGGCACACCGGCATGCGCACGACCGTCAACCAGCTCCTCACCGAGCTCGACGGCGTGAGCGGTTCGGCCGACGACGGCGTCTTCGTCCTCGCCGCCACCAACCACCCCTGGGACGTGGACACCGCCCTGCGCCGCCCCGGCCGCCTGGACCGGATGCTGCTCGTGCTGCCGCCCGACCAGCCCGCGCGCGAGGCGATCCTGCGCCACCACCTCAAGGACCGCCCGGTCGCCGGCATCGACCTGGCCAAACTGGCCAAGCGGACCGACGGCTTCTCCGGCGCGGACCTCAAGCACCTGTGCGAGTCGGCCGCCGAGCGCGCGCTGATGGACTCCGTACGGACCGGCGAGGCCCGGATGATCGGCATGGCCGACTTCACGGCCGTGCTCGGCCAGGTGCGGCCCTCCACGGGCCCGTGGTTCGCCTCGGCCCGCAACGTCGCCCAGTTCGCCAACGAGGGCGGGGCGTACGACGAACTGCTGGTCTACCTCAAGAAGCGGAAGATGCTGTGAGCACGAACACGGGCACGGGCACCGGCACCGGCACGGAGCTGAAGGAACGCGCCGACGCCCTCATGGGCATCGGGCGGTACGAGCAGGCCGGAGAGCTCCTGGCCCGGTACCTGGTGGACGCGCCCGGGGACGCCTGGGCGTGGTCGCACCTCGCCCACTGCCGCTTCCGCGCCGGCGACCACGAGGGCGCCCTGAAGGCGGCGGACGAAGGCATCGCCGCCGACCCCGAGTGCTGGTACCCGTGGGAGCGGCGGGCCTTCCTGCTGCCGTTCCTCATGCGCGTCGACGAGGCGCTCGAGGCGGCCCGGGAGGCCGTCCGGGTCGGCCCCGAGGAGCCGTCCGCGCACAGCGTGCTCGCCAGATGCCTGCTCTTCACCGGCGACCATCAAGGCTGCTACGAGGCGCACCGCAAGGTGGTCGAGCTCAACCCCGAGAGCGCCACGGCGCACTTCAACCTCGCCCACCCCGCGGAGCTGATCGGCCGGCTCGACGTCCGGGAGCAGGCGCTCCGCAACGCCCTGCGCCTGGACCCGGACCACGCCGACGCGCGCGCCCAGCTCGCGGAGCTGCTGCGCGACGCGCAGCAGATGAAGCTGCCGGAACTGGCCGGTGAGTACAGCGCCGCGCTGGGCTCCGATCCGGACTCCCGTTACATCGAGCACCGGCTCAACCTGGTCGTTCTCGGTCTGTTGCGCCGCACCCGCTGGTTCGCCCTGGTCTGCCTCACCATCGCCGCCCTGACATCACGGGCCTTCCCGACGGGCGACGATCCCAGGGAGCTGCCCGTGCCGCTCGACACGCGGTTGTGGTCCCTGGTGCTGATGAGCGTCACCTGGGTCCTGGGGGCCTGGTTCTTCGCGTACCGCAAGCTTCCGCAGGGCGCGCGGAACACCGTGTGGTCGCTGCTGCGGCGCTACTGGCCCTCGCGGCTGCCCGTCGCGCAGGCGCTGTGGGGCACGCTGTGCGCGGTCGTGCTGGTGCTCGTCCCGTGGACGGACCGGGGGTACGAGCAGACGATCGCCCTCGTGGGCGCGGTACCGGTGGTGCTCGCGATGTGGTTCGGGAACTCCTGGCGACGGGTGGAGAAGGAACGCCGCGAGAAGCAGGACGGGAAGCAGAACGAGAAGAAGTAGGCCTCCCGCGCCCTCGTCAGGACAGGTGCGGGGGCCTCAGCCCCCGGGGCGGCAGGTCGCCGACGGGCAGGCCGTCCCGGGTGGCCGCCTTCGCCGTCGCCCCGACGGCCTCGCGGGCCGACCCCGCCGCGTGGCCGCCGACCCGCTGGACGGCGGTGGTCGTCTTCTTCACCGCCGTACCACCCGTCCGGCCCACCGCGGGTACGGTCTTCTTGACCGCCCTGCTCCCGGCCTCACCGGTCAGCCCGGTCGCCTTCCGGGCGGCTCCGTCCACCGCCGAGCCCAGGCTGCCGGGATCGACGGCGCGCAGTCCGCCGAGGTCGAGAACCGTCGGCAGGTCCGCCGCGTACGCGGCGGCACCCTGCCCGCCGGCACCCGCACCCAGGGCCGCGGCCGCCAGGGCGGCTGTCGCGAGGACTCGTCGCATTCGTCGCATCAGGACTCCTTCGAAGAACGTCGGCGTGAGGGGCTCTCGCGACAAGAACGAGCCGGGGAAGCCTCCGGACACGTCGGCCGTCGTGATGCCCCTCCGCGCTCCGGCGATGCGAGTGACGCCGTCTCGCTCAGCCCCTATCCGCGCGGCGCCCGAGCGGCAGGAGGTACTGGAGAGGCTGGTCCAGGTCCTCCAGGCCGAAGAGTTCGTGGGCCAGGTCGTCGTGGAAGCCGCCCAGCGGGGTTCCGGCCAGGCCCAGGGCCGTGGCCGTGAGGAGGAGGGTCTGGGCCAGGTGGCCGGTCTCCAGGAGGGCCAGGCGCAGGGCGCGCAGGCCGTAGCGCCGCCGCAGCAGGCCCAGGTCGATGTACAGGCCCAGCACGACCGGCGCCCGGTCGACGCCGATCCAGTCGGGGTCCTCCGCCGGGCGGGAGAAGTACGTCGAGAGCGACTTGATCTCCGCGACGGGTGGCACCGGGCCGACGGGGCGCAGGGTCCGGCGTTCGGGCACGCAGTCGTAGGTGCCCGCCGGAAGGCCGGCCACGTCCAGGGCGAGCAGGCGCACGCGGGCCGTGTAGAGCGCGCCCGCGCTCGGGTACGGGCGGTGGACCAGGGACCGGGCCGAGCCGTCCGCGAGGCGCTGCTCGGAGCGGCTGCTCTCGGACAGCGCGTTCCACAGGAGCGTGCCGAGCGAGCCGGCGTCCAGCGGTCCGTCGAGCGGACCGCGTACGGACGCCCGGTCGGCCAGCACGGTGTGCAATGACACGTCCGGCAGGCGGTCCGCCGGAAGGGGAACCTCCGGCGGACTCTCCCCAGCAGAGGCAGCCGCAGCGGCAGCAGCCGGCGCCGGCAACGGCCGCAGCGCCGTGTCCTCGTTGCGCCCGATCTGGAACTTGCTGCGCTCCAGATACCGCAGGTCGGGCGCGCTGTGCCCGTCGGGGAAGAACGACGGCGGCTCGCCCGCGTCCAGCAGCGTCCGGGCGGCGAGCCGGCACACCGCGCGTTCCTCGTCCGGGGTGATGCCGAGCCGGTTGAAGAGCATGTGGAGCTGCGACGCCCAGACCCACTCCACCTCCGCCCCCGCCCCCGCCGCCGCGTCCGCCTCGCCCCGCAGCACCTCGTCGGCGTCCCGTACCCGGCGCACCCACTCCACCAACCAGGGCGCCCCCGCGTCCTCCTCCAGCCCCTCCCGCAGGGTCCGCGCCCGCCGGTCCAGCGCCGCGTGCTGCGTGCCGTACACGGAGTTGACGCGCATGTGCACCGCCGCGCCCGGCAGCAGCGGCACCTCGGTCACCCAGCGCCGGCCCGTCGCCTGCCGCCGCAGCCACCGCGCCGCCGCGAGCCGGTCCATGCCGAGCGCGTACGCCGTGGCATGGGCCAGGTCCGCGGCGAGCGTGAGGCGTCCCGCGCCGGCGGGCATCCGGCGGAGGTCGCGCAGCGCCTCCACCGCCACCCGCGAGGAGACGGCGAAGAGCCGCTCGGCCGTCGGCAGGGCGCGCGGCCCGCCGTAGCGGCGGGTCTCCGGGACGTACGCCACCGCACGGACCTCGCCGTGGTGCGACGGCCACGAACCCGCCACCGCCGGCCGCTCCTTCGCCGCCCGGGCCAGGGCCTCCGGCAGTTCGGCCGCGGCCGCCGCGCCCAGCCCGGCGACCCGTATCCGCAGGTGCGGGCCGTCCTCCCCGTACCGGATGAAGAACCAGCGCGCCGCTTCCCCGGACGCCACCAGCCCGTCGAGGAGCGGAGCCACGTCCTCGGTCAGGAAGCCGTCGGTGTCCTCGGTGCCGGAGTGCAGGAAGAGGTGGAAGCTGTGCCAGGTGTCGGTCGTCGTCACGTGCGGCCCTTGTTCGTCGGATGGGGTCGGCGGGGAAGCCAGCCGTCAGGGGAAGGGATGCGGGTGGATCGCCAGGTCCGCGTAGCGCAGCGGCCGGTCGGTGCGGCCCATCCGGTACGGGACGTCGAGCAGCCGGGGCAGGCCCCTGGTGCGGTGGTTGACGTGGCCGAAGGTCATCGGCAGCGACCCGGGAACGACGACCTTCGCGCAATGCAGGCCGAGCCGGTCGCGTACACCCGGCTCGGTCTGGTCGACGGCGATCACCTCGAGCCCCTCGTCCGCCAGGCGGCCCACGGTCGCCTCGAGCAGGGCGGCGAGGTCGGCCACGGGCTCCGGCGCCCCGGGCCACGCCTCGACGACCGTGCGACGCGGCGTGTCGGCGAACAGGAACTCCACCCGGCCGGCCGCCTCGGGAAGGGTGCTCAGGCCCACATGGTCATCGAGGGTCAGGACGAGCTCCGGCCGGTCCAGCATCGGGCGGAGCCGCTCGGGATCGTGCGGGCGGCCGTCGGCGAAGGCGCGGTGCGCGGACTCCAGGACGTTGGTGACGACCTCGGCGACCGCCGAACGGATCGCCGTGCGCGGGTCGTGGTGGGCCCCGGCCGCCAGGAACATCCGGGGCGCCCGCGGGTGGGAGCCCTCGTAGCGGCAGACGGCCACGACCGCCGGGATGCCGAAGTCGTTCGTCGCGTCGAGGAGGACGAGCCGGTAGCCGGCCGTGGCCGCCCGGTCGGCGAGCAGGGCCGTGTCGAGGTCCTCGGGCGGCGGTACGACGCGGGGGAGCGGTGTGGCCGCGTACCACGCCATCAGGAACGCGTCCCGTTCCGCGATCTCGAACAGGCCGTAGAGCGCGGCCTCTTCGAGGCTGTTGCCGAGCCCGCAGCCGTTGGAGGACTCGTACACCACGCGCGGCCGGTCCTGGCCCGGCACGTCCCAGTACGCCGCGTGCTCGGGCACGGCGATCGCCCGGCCCCGGGTCAGCGACCAGCCGTGCACCCAGTCCAGTTCCAGGTCGGGGGTGTACGGGACGGACCGCGACGCCGGATGGCCGTGGTAGGCGGGGTCGGGCAGGCCGAGCCGCTCCGGGTCCACCGCCCGGTCGGGCCCCAGCGCGGCGAAGGACGCGCGCAGCGCGGTGCGCCGGCCGGCGGGGCGCATGCCCGCGTACCGTTCGACGCTCTCGAAGAGCGCCACCCGCTCGCTGTCGGCGAAGTCGCCGGCGCGGCCGTATCCGCCGTCGTCCAGCGGCCGTCCGTCGGTCACGAGCGCCGTCGTCAGGCAGAAGGCGGAGTCCTCCGACCGGAACAGCCCGCGCACCGGGCCGAACCGCTCGTCGTGCAGGGCCGCGCGCAGATCCGCGTTGCCGGTACGGGCGTTGGCGCCGCGCAGCCGCGTCGGGTCGGGCAACGGGCGGGGGCCGGACGGCAGGGCCGCGACCGCCTCCGCGGAGTCCGGCGGCAGGGGCCGGCACACCGCACAGCCGCCGACCGGGCGGATGTGATGGGTGGACCAGGTGGCGCGTGCGGTGTGCACGACGTACACCGTGGCCGTCTCCGCCGGAGCGGATCCGGCCGTCTCGGTCCGGGCGGCTTCCAGGAGATCCATCGCGAGGGCGCCGATCGCCTCGCCCAGCGCGGGGGAGAGCACCCCGGCCAGCGCGAGCGCCGGGCTCTGCCACGGCACGCGGCCGCCGGTCGTGGCCAGGCGCTGGTACTCCGCACACGACAGACAGGCGGCCGCGCCCGCCCGCAGCACGGGCCCGACCACGGCCAGCGCCCCGTCGAAGCGCACCGGAACCAGATCCACCGGGTGCGCGAGCGCATGGCGGCTCAGCCGCTCGGCGAGCTCCAGCGTCCATCGCGTCAGCAGGACGACGGCCGGGCCCGCCGTGGCCGCCGACGCGGACTCGGCGTCGAGCACGGGCACGGGCAGGGAGCCGAGGAGAGGGGGTACGGCCGGTGTCATCGTTCGCCCTCCTCGGCGGTCAGTACGGTGAAGCCGAACGCGCGCAGCAGTGCGACGAGTTCATGGTGCTGCGTCGCCGTCTCGTCGGCGCGCAGTCCGGTCGGCCCGGTCAGCCGGTGCAGGGCGGTGTGCAGCGTGGGCTCGCGCCGGGCCACGTCCGCCAGCCAGCCGGTGGTCCAGCCGTTGTCCTCCCAGGCGGCCGCGCGCGCGTCCACGGTGGCCAGGGCGGCCGCGGAGCCGTCCGACCCGCAGGGATACCGGACGGTCAGCTCCTCGCCCGCCGCGCTGAGGGCGGCGACGGCCGAGAGCGCGGCGAACGCGGCGGCGTCCCCGGGGGTCGCCTCGACGGCCCGCCCGAGGACCTGTCCGAAGTCCTGCCCGACGTCCTGCCCGGCGTTGTGGACGACGGCGTGGTACACGTCCTCGTCCGGACGCACCCGGAACACCTCCAGGCGGGCGCGGACTCCCTGGCGTACGGTCAGGGCCGTCCACCAGTGGCGGGCCTGCGGGTGGCCGAACCAGAGTGCCGAGGGCAGCGGGGTGTCGCCCGGGGCGGGCGCGGTCGTACGGGCGGCGGCACGGCGCAGCGCCCGGCCCCAGGCCTGCGACGGGGTCGCCCCCACCGCCCGGCACGCCCCGCCCAGCCGGACCTCGGCCGCCCGGCAGAACGCGTCGAGCCGTGCCAGGTCCAGGCGCGGCGCACCGGCGAGCACGGTGCCGTCCGGCAGGTCGCAGGCGGCGAGCGGTACGGGCAACTGCCGCAGGTCTCCCGGCAGCGGCGCGGGGAGCACCCCGGTCCGCTCGTCGCCCAGCGCCGACACCCGCCCCAGCGCCTCGGTCAGGGTGCGAGCGGGATCGAGGGTCACCCGGCGGTCCGCGTCGAGCCGGTCGGGCCCGAGCCACGTGCGGTAGTCGGCCCGCAGCGGTCGTACGCCCGCCACCAGCACGGCGGGCAGCCCGGGCAGCAGCCGCTGGTCGTCCCCCTCGCTCGCGGGGTCCGGCAGCCCGCCGACCGCGCACAGCAGCCGGTGGGCCGCGGACCCGGCGAGCAGCGAGGCGAAGACGCCTGAGGACGATGACTGCGCGCCGGATGACAGCCGCGCGGCCAGCGCCGCCGCGTCGGCCCGGACCTGCTCCGGGCTGCCCGGGGCCGTGACGTATCCGGCGTCGCCGCACACTCCGGCGGCGACCGCCCACCGCTCGTCCTCCCCGGCGCACAGGAGGACCGCGCCGGCGGGCAAGGCCCTCCCGGCGGCGTACGAGACGGAGGCGCCGCCCTGTGACAGCGCCCGTCCCGCCGCCTCGGCCAGCGGGCCGCCGGGGGCGCCGGCCAGGACCTGGACCCACGCCGCCGCGATCGCCGACGCCGCCTCGACGGGCCGCTCGGCCGTCGCCGCCACCCAGTCCGGGGTGGGATCGGCGGGTGCCTCCACGATCAGGTCGTGCGCGCGCAGCTGTGCGATCAGCGTGTCCAGTGCCTTCCGCACGGAGGATCCGGCCTCCGCCTGCCGCAGCAGCTCGGTGGACTCGCCCGTGCGCAGCGGCTCTTCGAGCAGCCGCCACAGGGAGGGCAGCGCGGTGCTGCCCTCCAGGGTGACGCTGCCGCGCCTGCCTCGCAGGTGAAGCCCGTTGCGCAGGAGCGTCACGGCGAATCCGGGGCGCAGCCGCCAGGCGGTCACCGGCCCGGGCTGGGGCACGGACTCGGGCACGGACCCGGGCTCGGGGGCGTCCGGCGTCATGATCTTCCCTCCACCGCGTCGATGACCGCGCCCACCTGGGCCCGCCAGTCGCAGCCGGTCAGGGGCGGGACCGTGCGGACGACCAGGGAGGCGGCGAGATAGCGTTCCAGTGGCCGGATGTCGCAGATCGCGAAGAGCCGGTACAGGGCGTTGGTGCACGCGCGGTACACCAGGTAGTCGGGGCGGTTCCACATCGTGCCCCGCGGGTCGGAGCGGCGCAGGAGCCGGTGGAACTCGCTGTACCGGGTGCGGATGTCCTGGTTCCAGCGTTCCATCGCGTCCGCGTCCCCGGTGGCGGCCGCCCGCTCGCGGTACTCGAGCGGGAGGCCGTGCAGATCGGCCCCGGCGTCGTAGCGGCTCTGCGCGAGCCGCCAGGCGCCGGCCGACCACTCGGCCCACTCCCGTTCCCAACCGTGCGAACCGCCGTCGGCGATCCGGCCGACGAGGCCGGTCACCGCCTCGCCCGCGCTGTCCCACCGGCGTGCGAAGCCCTCGCGCAGCCGCCCGTCCGGGTCGTCGTGGACCAGGAAGTCCTCGAGATGCGAGACGTACGAGTAGTGGCCGCCCGCGAGTCCTCCGGGGTGGGCGGAGGCGTGCGCGGCGAGCGAGGCCACGGCGAGCTGCATCCGCGCCTGGGCGCTGTCGTCGTGCGCGCCGAGGAACCCGGCACCCGCCCCCAGCGCGCTCAGACCCGCGCGCAGCAGGTCGTCGCGCAGGGCCATGCCGTCGGCGCCGAGAAGGCCGAGCGGCGAGGAGAGGTCGGCCGGTTCGATCCGTACCGTGTTGTCCGCCACGATCGGGCCGTAGGGCGGGGCGATGAGCTCCGCGCGCCCGGCCTCGGCGGCCCGGTCGAGCAACTCGGCCTCGGTGAGGTCGCCGACGGAGGGGTGCGCACCGATCCAGTCGCGCAGCACGCGGGCGGCGTCCTCGGCGGCCGGCTCGACCCGTTCCGCCGGGCCGTGGAGACGGAGCCGCAGGTGGGGACCGTGCAGCCAGTGCCGTTCGACATGGGCGGCCAGGCCTTGCGCCGCGCACGACGCGGCGAGCGGCAGCAGGGCCTCGCGCAGCAGCGGCGCCTTGACCGGCTGGTGGTAGTACGCGACCACGTCGCGGACGACGGCGTCGTGGGGGTCGGCTCCGGGCACGGCGGGTTCCTCGGCTCTCCGGTTGCGGGTCATCGGGGCCGTCCGGCCCGGTAGGTCTCCACGACGAGCTCCACCGCCCGGGCCGGCGCGGCGAGCCCGCCGGGCGCGGGCAGCGCCTCCTCGAACACCACGCCGTCGGGGTGGCGGGCCAGCCACTTGGCCAGACAGCGCAGGTGGAGTGCGTTGCCGAGGTCCACGAACTGCGGCTTGGGACGGCGCAGGTGGGTCAGGAAGTCCTCGGCCGCATGCCCGGTCGGGGCGGTGGCGACGGGATGCAGGAAGAGCTGTTCGGGCAGGTCGAGCAGCGCGCGCCAGCGGGCCGTGGCCTCCGCCGGTACTCCCTGGGCGGCGGCCAGTTCCGTACGCAGCGCGTCGGCGACGCCGGGCGGCAGCAGCCAGCGGCGGCGTCGCAGGACGACATGGCGGTGGCGGAGCCTGGGCGTACGCACCACCCGGCCGCCCGGGGCCGGGAGGGTGTACCGGGGCACCAGCGAGCCGAAGTCGACGACTCCGTGGGGCTGGTCGCCGAGGGCGGCGCCGATCCGGCGCGGCAGCATGATGGGCGCGAGGAAGCCCGGGTACAGCACGTCGAGCGCTTCGCCGGTGGACCGCAGCCGCAACCGCACCTGGTCGGTGGCCTCGTCGTGGACGAGTTCCACGTCGGGTTCGCCGATCGACGCGGTGTGGCGGTCGGGTCCGAGCTCGTCCGGGACGAGCAGCGGGTGGAGATTGGCGTTGAACCCGCCGACCGGGCGGATCTGCGCGGCCCGCGCGTCCGCGCCCAGGCCGCGGCGGATCTGCCGGGCCACCTCGTCGGCGGCCCGCGGCTCGAGGGTGTCCAGGAACCTGCTGGTGAACCGGCCCCAGCCGCTGTAGACGCGGTTCACGCACAGCATGCCGCCGGCCGGGTCGCGCTGGAGGAAGAAGGAGTAGGAGAGCGGGCGTTCCAGGGCCCAGCGCGGCAGCCGCTCGCCCAGGCCCTTGACGAGGTCCGGGGGCAGGACGACGTCGTCGGCGCCGGTCGGTTCGTGGGGGGCGACCGCTTCCGGAACGGCGTCTTCCCGGACGGCGCCTTCTCGGAGGGCGTCGGCGAGCTCCCGGCGAAGAGCCGCCTGCTCCGCGGCGCCGGTGGGGAAGCCGGCCCGGTCCGCGGGGGCCAGGGCCGCGAGCCGGCCGGCCTTCTCCCATGCCTCGGCGATGTCGTCGCCGAACTCCCACGGGTGGCGGCAGCGGCCCCCGCTGCCGTACCGCTCGACGAAGCGGTCGCGCACGACACGGCGCATGAGATGGCCGAGGTCGAAGAGTTCGGCCAGCGCGGTGACCTCGCCGAGCGCCTCGTGGTCGGCGCCGTCCAGGAAGCCGTCGAGCCGCAGCGGGCGTGGTGCGACGACGTCCTCGGACAGGACGTTGAGCGGGGCGGCGCCGGCCGGGACCGCGCGGCCGGCGTCGGCGAGCAGGGTGGACCAGCGCCATGAGAGGTCGGCGAGGAGGGCGGGGCGCTCGTCGGCGGGGGCGGATGCGAAGCCGGCCGTCAGGCGGGCGATCTCGTCGAGGCGCCCGGCCAGTGCCCGGTCGTGTCCACCGCCGACCTCCTGCTCCTGGTCGTCGGTGTGACGCTCGCCGTGCGCTCCGCCGAGCGTGCGCAACCAATCGGCGAGCCGGCCCAGCGGGTCGTCCTCCTGCGGCCGGACCGGATCGACGGGTACGAGCAGACCCGCCTGGACGAGGCGGTCGAGGAAGGCCCGGGCCGCCGCGCGGCCGTCGTCCGTGCCGGGCAGGGCGGCGGCGAGAGCGTCCGTCAGCTCGTCGAGTCCGACCGGACTCTCGGCCCGCTCGGTCACCAGCCGCAGGGGGCCGCTCGCGGCAAGCTCCGCCTCGTCCTCGTCGACGACGAGGTAGCGGCCTCCGGCGAAGGCGGCCCGGCCGCGCGAGTACGCCGCCCGGCCGTCGGCGATCCGTGCGGTGCTGGTGATGCGGTGGGGGAGTCCGGCGCGGCGGTGCGGAGCGTCGAGGAGGGCGGCGGTCAGCGCGGCCGTCAGGGTGCGGTTGACCTTGACCGTCGACGTCAACGGGCCGTCGAGGAGGTCGGCTTCACCCCATGACGGTACGTGCCGGTGCGCGGTGGAGGGCTGCCGTAGCGGGCCCCAGCCGACCGCCGTGAACCACGACAGCGGGCTGGTCTTGGTGCTGGCCCGCAGGGCGTAGCGCAGCACGTTGGGTTCTTCCTTGCGCGCTCTGCGGTCGTCCGCGCCGGTGCCGGCGCGGTGCACGGCCCGGAGCAGGTCGGTGCTGGTGAGCGCGACGGCCCGGGCGAGGGCGGGCTCCCGGCACAGGGCGGCGAGCGCGCTGCGTTCGGCTTCGAGGGCCCGGCCGGCGGCGTGGTCGAGCTCGGCGAGGAGCGCGTCGCGGCGGTCCCTCAGGGCGAGCCAGGTCGCGAGCCGGGGTACGCGCCGGGGAAGGTCGCCGAGGCGCTCGAGTACCGCGGGGCGTGGCGCGCGGCCGTTGTGCAGGGCGCGGCGCAGGGGGAGGACGACGTCCCGGTGGAAGGCGTCCGGGTGGCCGTCCCGGGCGGCGTACAGGTCGTCGCAGAGCGGGCCGGTGAGCTCCAGCAGCTCGCCGTCCAGCGTGGTCAGACGGGCGAGTGACGCGCGGAAGTCCGCCGCGGCCGGGCTCTGCGCCGGGTACGCGAGGACGGTCGCGCGCGTGAGCGCGTGCGGTGCGGACCGCACGAGGTGGCCGACGGGTTCGGCGCCCGCGGAGTACGGCATTCGGGTCGCCGTCCCTTTCGTAAGGCCTGTACCTGCCGCGGGCCGTCCCGTGGTGCGGTGGGCGCGGCCCGCGGCGGGCGTCATGGAATCGAGTGCCTCCGGGTACGCGTCACAGGACGCGTTCCCGGACTACTGCGGGAGGTGCGGCAACTGCGGGGTCGCGCACGACGACGAACCGCAGGAACAGGAGCTGCCGCCGTTGGAGGCGCCGCCCTCGGGGAGCGCGATCGTGTCGCGCATCGAGGTGACGGTGAGCTCACCGAGGTCGAGGTCCTCGAGCTCGAAGCCGAGGGCGCCCGTGGTGTCGGACATGGGGTTCTCCCTTGCCGGTCTGCTGACGGACGAGTGAGGGACGGACGGCGTCCGGTGGACGCCGTCCGTGGTGTGACCGAGGTCAGCCCAGGTCGGGCATACCGGTCTCGAGCTGCGGGTGTGCGCAGGACGAGGAGGCCTGGCAGGAGCAGGAACCCCACGACGCGCCGCCCTCGGGAAGCGCGGCGGTGTCGCGCATCGAGGTGACGGTGAGCTCGCTGAGGTCCAGCTCCAGGTCCTGGAGGGCGAAGTCGGTGTTACGGGCCAGGTCGGACATGCTTATCCCCTTGATGTGGAGGCGAAGGCCGAAAAGTGCACTGAATGGATGTGCTGAATGGAACCTGGCGGTCCGCCGAGAGTGCGTCACATGGCCCGAAGTCATGCCAGTGATGCCCGGTGACCGAAAGTGATCACAACGTTGCGGGCATGACTATAGGGCTGTCACCAGGCGGATTGTGTTGGATCATTTCGTGATTGGCCGGAACATTGCGTTGGCTTATTTGCGATGGGTACGCAAATCCGGCTGCCCGTACGGGAGTTGGCTCTGAAGAGCCTTGCGGGGCCGTCCCCGGCGGCCGGGCGCCGGCCGGGCCCTTCCGCGAGCCGGCCGGGGCGCAAGGCCGTGACGCACGTCCTGCCGGCCGCGCGTTGGTGCCGCCCCCCGAAGCGGCACCAACGCGTCCCCCGTGGTGTGCGCTACCGATCCTGTCCGAGCGGACCGGGGGCGTCGTTGGCTTCCAGCGCATGCTTCTTGGCGTGGAACGCACTGTCGGCCCCTGATGCCCCTGCACTTTGCTAACTGTCTTGAATCAGCATTGGCGACATCCGGGAGCAGGGATGCATTCAATAGTCATCGACACCGTCGAGTTCCCCGTGAACGAACGGCCCGAGGCGTGGGCCGAGACCATGGCGCTGGCGCAGGTGACCCAGCGCGTCAAGTTCCTCGAGACGGCGACCTTCGGGGCCCGGATAGAAATGATGCCGCTGGGCGTCGGGCAGGTGTCCGAGCTCTCCTACGCATCGGTGATCGCACAGCGGACACCCAGGCTCATCAGGCAGTCCGACCCGGAGATGTACCACGTCGCCGTCGTCACGGCCGGAGAGATAGGCATCGAGCAGTACCGGCAGAGTTGCCTGCTCAAGCGCGGCGACATGGGCTTCTTCGACAGCTCCCGGTCATTCGACACGTTCGCCGGCGACACCCCGGGGAAAACGCTCCTCTTCCAGTTCCCCAAAAAGCTCCTGCGGCTTCCGCACGAACGGTTCACCCGCCTGTGCGGGCTCTCCTTGCCGTGGACCGAGGGCGTCGGCCGTCTTTTCGGTCAGTACCTGGTGGGAATGGCGGAGGAATACGTCCATTGCACACCGCAGGACGTCACCCGCCTGGGCGGCACCGCGCTCGACCTGCTGTCGGCCGTGCTGGCGCACCACTTCGAGCGCGACGCCGCCCTCCCCGACATGTCCGCCGCGCCCGGCGAGGCCGGCCGGAACGTAATGTTCCTGCGGATCAGCGCCTTCATCGTCGAGCATCTGCGGGATCCCGCCCTGGGCCCCGAGGCCATCGCCTCGGCCCACCGCATCTCCCTGCGCTATCTGCACCGCATCTTCCAGGAGAACGGCACGACGCCCCGGGCCTTCATCAGGCAGCAACGGCTGGACCGCTGCCGCGGGGACCTGGCCAACCCCGCCCTCGCGCACCTCACCATCCACACCATCGCAGCTCGCTGGGGCTATCCCCAGCCCGACGGCTTCTCCCGCGCCTTCCGTACCGCCACGGGAATGTCCCCCAGCGAATACCGCGCCGCCATGCGCGGTGCCGCTTCTCCCGACGCCGCCCGCCCCGGCGACGACGCGCCGGACCCCGGCGCGCACCCCGCCACGGGCTGACGCCCGGTCACGGGGACGCCGGGGCCCCGCCCGACTCGTCGTCCTGCGCCGGGCCTGCGACGCCGGGCCTCAGTCGAGGGCGACGAGGGTCTCCGCCGCCAGCTCGTGGAGGAAGGCGGGGCACACCCACGCGTCCAGGGGCTCGTCCTCGTGATCCTCCTCGTCCTCCGAGTCCCAGCCGTAGTCCTCGGAGATCTCGGCCCGGCCGCCCGGGCTGCGCAGGAGGTAGCCGACCCGGCTCGTGTGGTCCGGATCGTCGGTGGAGGGATGCTCGCCGGGAGCGTGGGCGCACGGGTCGTCGTCGCCCAGCAACGCGACGGCGGCCTCGACCCCCTTGATCATCGCGTCCGGTACCGAGCGGTCCGTGATCCGCTCCGACGCCGCGTACCAGCAGGTCGCGTTCATGGTCACGAGGTAGCCGGCCAGCACCCCGCGGGTGGGGCGGGCGGGCAGGCTGCCGGCCTCGTCGATCAGGTCCTCGGCCGGATCGCCGTAGGGGTAGTCGTTCACGATGCCCGAGAACGTGCTGATGGCGCTGCGGTGGCCCTCCGGCGCTCCCACGGGGACGCGGCGGACGGTGAACGGGGCGATCACGTCCACCGCGAGCCGGGCCCACCCCGCGACGTTGCGGGGGCACAGTATCCGCTCGGCGTCGACGTCACCGTCGCCCGCCGCGAGCTCGCCGGTCAGCAGCCCGGTGTCGCCCTGCCAGATCTCGTCCTCCAGCGCGCGCATATCGGCCTCGTACGGGTGGTCGTCGTGCGGGCACGGCCGGTCCCCCAGCTCCTGCACCGCGGCGCGCAGGGCGTCGAGGGCGGTGCGCTCGGCCTCCCGCCCGGGACGCCAGGCGAGGTAGCCCGACATGGCCACCAGCCCGGCGACCCACACATGCGCCCGCTCGCCGCCCGGATCGGCGGCGAGCCTGCGGGCGCAGTCCAGGACGAGCGGGTCCGCTTCGTCCGCCGGGGAGGTGTCGCTGACGCGCCGCCAGGCTTCGGCGAGGCGGTCGGGGGTCGGTTCGGTCGTATTGATCATGACCTACAGGACACGGCCGGCCCCGGCGCGGTTCCCGGCGGCGGGCACGGCGCCCGGGCGGGCCTCATTCCCCCTGGCGGGGCCAGACCTGGTCCAGCACGGCCTGGGTCGCCCGGCTCGTGCGGGCCCGGTCGGCCGGCGACAGCCAGGCCACCTCGGCGATCTCGGCCCGGGGGGCCGGGGTGCCGCGGTAGTCGGCCGTGTAGCAGGTCATACGGACCTGCGTGCCGGCCGACGCCCCGTGGGCGGGGGCCTGGACGGTGAACGCCGGGGTGATCGTCTCGGGGAGGAGGTCGACGCCGAGCTCCTCCCGGATCTCCCGGATCAGGGCCTGGTGGGCGCTTTCCCCCGGCTCGGGCTTGCCGCCCGGCAGGTAGTAGGCGTCCTTGCCCCGTGAACGCGCGGCGAGGACCCGGCCGTTCTCCAGCCGGATCCACGCGACCTTCTCGATCACCGCAGGCCGATGTCGGTGCCGAAGTACCGGTCGCCGAAGTCGCCGATGCCGGGAATCATGTACGCGTTCTCGTTGAGCCGTTCCTCGATGGAGGAGGTCACGATGCGCACCTTCGGGAAGCGCCGGCAGACGGCGTCGATGCCCTCGGGAACGGTGATCAGGTTGACGAAGACGATGTTCTCCTCGGCGACGCCCTTGTCGAGGAGGAGGCGGATCGTGGCGACCGCCGTGCCGCCGGTGGCGAGCATCGGCTCCATCAGGAGGACGTGTCCCTCGGTGATGTCGGCCGGGAGCGAGGTGTAGTAGAGGTGGGGCTGCTTGGTCTCCTTGTCCCGCTGCATGAGGATCTTGCCGATGCGGACGTCCGGGAGGACGGCGCGCAGCTCGCCCTCCATGCTCTCGCCGGCCCGCACCACGGACACGCCGCAGACGGGGGAGGCCGGGCGCAGGCCCTCGTACGTCGCCCCGACGGGGGTGGTGACGTCGTGCCGCTCGTACGGCAGGAGGTCGAGTCCCGCTTTGATCAGCATGCGGATGACGAGGTCGGAGGCGTGGAGGAACGCGTCGCGGCGTGCCCCGCGGTCCCGCATGACGGTGTGCAGGGCCCGCAGCCGCGGGGTCTGGGGCAGCAGGTGGACACTGCTGCCGAGGTAGGCGTCGATGTCGAAGGACGACGCGTCGAAGGACGGCTGGTCGGTCGACGGCTCGTCGGTGGACGGCTGGTCGGTCGACGGCTCGTCGGTGGACGGCTGTGCGATGGTCGGCATGGAGGCCGGTCTCCCAAGGCTCGAGGGGTCTGCGCGAAGAGTCACTCGGTGGGCGGTTCTTCGAAGGACGGCGGCAGGGCGGGCGTGGCCGTGAACTGCGCGGCCGCGTGGCGGTAGACGGACCTGCCCGAGGTCCGCTCCCACAGCAGCCGCATGACGTACACGAGCTTGGAGTTGTGCTCCTCCTCCTCTTCGAAGGAACGGGCGACCGTCAGCCGCCAGTCGGCGGCCCAGACGTCGCGGTCGCCCGCGTCGACCGCCTCGCCGAACGCGGAGTGCAGGGCCTTGAGCTTGCTCTCCCCGGGGAAGTCCGCGAGGGCGAAGACCACGCCGAGCATGCCGGTCCAGAAGCAGGTGACGGCGTACCGCCGCAGGTCCTCGGGCAGCCGGTCGGCGATCTGCTCCATCGCGTGCAGCGACGTGAGCAGATGCAGCAGGACGAAGTCGCCCGGCCGGGAGAGGTACAGCAGGGTCACCGCGTAGTACAGCTGCTCCCAGCTGGTGGCCACGGGCTGCCCGGCGATCCATGCCGGGATGTCGTCGATCAGCGGGTGCCCTTCGGCGAGCATCCTGGCGTTGCGGTACTGAAGCCCCGACCGGGCGAGTTCGGGGTGGATGCCGGCGGGCAGCTCCCCGTCGGGGACGGTGCCGATCTCCCGCGCCCAGTCGCGCAGCGCGTCGCGGTCGTCGTCCCAGGCGCCCGCGACGCGGAACAGGGAGTCCAGGGGCGAGGCGTCCGCCGGGCCGTCGGCGGGCGCGGAGACCCGCTCGGGGTGGCAGGAGACGTACGAGAACACCATGTACGCCAGTCCCTCGATGGTCATCCACCGGTTGCCCGCGTCCAGCGCCCACCCCAGGTGGATGGTGGCGTGGGTGAAGGCTCCGACCCAGCCGGGCAGCAGCGTCGGGACGTAGCGCCGCAGCACTTCGTCCATGCCCAGCTCGCGTTCCTGGCGGTCGAAGAACTCGCAGAGGGCGGTGAAGTCGGTGCGCCGGCCGAGGTAGTCCTTCCAGTTGTCCTCCGTGACCAGCGACCTGGCCGGCCTGGCGGGCTCCAGGCCGTAGCCGTAGGTGGTCAGGGTCGCGTAGCCGTCGTAGTAGGCCTTGATGCGCTCCGGGGCCGCTCCGAGACGGGCCAGGGCGACCACGGCGTGCTTGACGTGGTTGCTGAGGTGGCCGTTGAACTCGATGTGGTGGCTCCGGTCGTCCAGCAACTGCTCGACGAGGGGCGAGTGGTGCACGTTCGAGGTCGCTTTCGAGGTCACTTCCGGGTTCACTTCCGGTCTTCCTTCCGGCCACGGGTCTGCGACAGGTAGATGCCGAGGAGCACGACCGCGACCCCCAGGCACCGCAGCCCGGTGGGGGACTCGCCCCCGGCCTGCCAGTCGGTGAGGACGGCCGCGATCATCTGGCCGCTGATCACCAGCAGCGCGGCCTGCATCGCCCCGAGCCGGGGGAACACATAGCTGTTGACCGCCACGAACAGGGCGCCGAAGAAGCCGCCCAGGTACGCGGCCCAGGGGACGGAGGCCCCCCATTCCCACTGGCCGAGCACGACCAGGGCCACGCTGAGGAAGACGAATCCCACGACGTGGTTCCACAGGGACGCCTTGAAGGGGCCGATCGCGGAGCTGAGCCGGCCGTTGAGGGCGCGGCTGGTGCCGATCACGGCGCCGTTGAGGAACGCGAGAAACACATAGAGGAGCACGGTCACGACCCGCCGAAGATGATGAGGGCACTGCCAGCGAGCACGCACAGCGCCACGAGGCCGTCCATGGGCACGATCCGCCGCTTCGGGCTGTCGAAGAGCCCGAAGTGGTCGGAGACGAGCCCGAAGACGATCTGGCCCACGAGCATCATCGCGATCGTGCCCGACAGCGAGAGGCTTCCGTTCACCGTGACGGCGGCCAGAATGACGGTGCAGGCGCCGGGGATGCCGCCGAGGTAGACCCAGCGGGGCACCTGTACCGGCGCGCTCTTCTCCTCCCCGTCCGCGCGCCGCCGCCGGGACAGCCGGGCACCGGTCAGCAGGACGAGGAGGAGCGCCACCACCGCGCCCAGGCCGTGCGCCGTCCAGGAGGCGAAGGTGGGTGTGGTGTGCTCGGCCAGCAGGCTGTTGTAGTGGATCATGAGGGCGAGCAGGGCACCGGCCGCGATGCCCAGGACCCAGTCGGTGGAACGTCCGAACACGGTCGCCGCCCTAGTCGCGCACGGAGGCGGTGGTGATGCGGTCGAGGACGTCGTCGAAGGTGTCGACCAGCCAGGTCGGCTCCGCCGAACGCAGCTCCTCCACGCCGTGCACGCCGTAGGTCACACCGATCGACCGCATGCCGCAGGCCCGGGCCATCAGCAGGTCGTGGGTGGTGTCCCCGACCATCACGGCACGCTCGCCGTCCATGCCCAGTTCGCGCAGGATCACCTGCCCCGACTCGGGGTGCGGCTTGGGGTGGGCGACCTGGTCGGCGCCCACCACCATGCGGAAGTGGTGCTTGAGACCCGCCGAGGTGAGCAGCGCGTCGGCGCTCGCGGAGAACTTGCTGGTGGCCACGGCCAGGATCACGCCGTCGTCCTCCAGGGCGGCGAGGCCCTGCGCCACGCCGGGGAAGAGGAGGTCCGCCGCCTTCGGCAGGACGATCTCGCGGAAGGCGGACAGGTACTGCCGTACGCCCTCGGCGACGCGCGGGTCGTCGTCCGCGACGCCCATGAGCGAACCGAAGGCCCGCTCCAGCGGAAGGCCGATGGTGGCCCGTATCTCCTCGGGGCGGGGGGCCTCGAGGCCCATGGTGGCGAAGGCCGCGGTGAACGTCTCGACGATTCCGCGCGGTGTGTCGACGAGCGTGCCGTCGAGGTCGAAGACCGCCAGGGTGCTCATCGGGCACCGCCCGCAGTGTTCGCGGAGCCCTCGGAGCCCTCGGCGCGCAGAGCGGCGTGGGCCACGGCCAGCCGGCCGGCCAGTTCCGCCGTGCTGATGAGGACGGACATGTTGGCCTGGGCCGAGCGGCCGTCGGTGACCTTGTCGACGGCGCGCATCAGGTACTTGGTGATGGCGTTGCCCCGCACCCCCTCGCGCTCGGCGGCGACGATCGCGTCGGCGATCGCGGCGTCGACCTCGGCGCTGTCGATCGCGTCCTCCTCGCCGATCGGCGTGGCCACCAGGAAGGAGCCGTTGCCGCCGAGGGCCCAGTGGGCCTCGACGGCGCGGGCGATCACGGCCTCGTCGTCCAGGCGGTGGGGGCTGCGGATGCCGCTGGTGCGGCAGTAGAAGGCGGGGAACTCGTCGAACCGGTACGTGACCAGGGGCACGCAGTGGGTCTCGAGGAACTCCATGGTCAGACCGAGGTCCAGGATGCTCTTCGCACCCGCGCAGACCACGGCCACCTTGGAGCGCGTGAACTGGACGAGGTCCGAGGAGACGTCCATGGTGGTCTCGGCGCCGCGGTGCACCCCGCCGATGCCGGCGGAGGCGAAGAACGGGATGCCCGCGAGCTCCGCCGCCACGAGGGAGGAGGCCACGGTGGTGGCGCCCATGCCGCCCCGCGCCAGGACGACGGGCAGGTCCCGGCTGCTGACCTTGGGGATGCCGGGCGTCGAGGCGAAGCGCTCGATGTCCGCGTCGGTCATGCCGATGAGGATCCGCCCGTCCTCCACGCCGATCGTGGCCGGAACGGCGCCGCCCGCCCGGACGGCAGCCTCCACCTTCCGTGCGGTGGCGGCGTTGTCCGGGTAGGGGAGGCCGTGGGTGATGACGTTGGACTCCAGTGCCACCACCGGTGCACCGGAGCGGACCGCCTCCGCGACCTCTTCGCTGTACACGAGGGGAATGTCGCCGGGCTGAGGGCGGCGCGTGGTCATGCGTGTTCCGATCTTTGTTGTGGTTCTTCGGAGCTGTCGGTAAGAGCCGTCAGCAGGAGCTGTCAGTAGTTGGGCGTTTTACGGAGCAGTTCCCTGCGCCCCACCAGCTCGGGTCGGTAGACGTCGTCGTCCCAGGCGCTCTGCTCGACCGGCTCGAGCGCGATGGACACGACTCCCTCGTCGCATCCGAAGGCCGACTGCACGGCCTTGGTCACCGCGGCGACCAGCTCGGACTCGCGTTCCTCGCTGAGCGCGACGGGGAAGTGCTTGATGTTCACGTGGGGCAAGATCAGCTCCTTGTTCCGGTTCTCGCCTCGGGCCTCGTCACCGTCCCGCAGCCCGTGCCGGATCGCCCGCAGCAGTTCGTCGATGTCCGGGTCGCGCAGCAGGCTGTAGTGGTCGGCCTCGAGCGTGACCACCGTGGGGGCCTGTGCGGAGAAGCCGTCGCTGTTCTCGATGAACGAGTAGTCGTCGCCCCGCGCCTTGAAGATGGTGACGGGGGCCTTGATCCGGCGCTCCCGCAGTTCGCGGAAGGTGTAGGTGAACTCGTAGGTCCGCCGGACGATACGGACGATCCTCTTCACGAGTTCGGTGTCGAGGCCGCTGTAGGCGGTGCCGATGAAAGCGGCGAAGCTCTCGTCGTCGGTGGCCTGGCGCAGGCACGCGTCCAGCAGCGGACCGCTGATCGTGCCGGTGAAGACGGAGAAGAGGATCGTCACGAACGCCGGGTTGCGGTAGTCCGGCTCGTCGCCGTGCACCGCCGCGTCGTCGGCCCTGACCTTGGGCGACCCGGGGGCGATGAGGAAGAGGTTCTCCACCGTCTCGCCGGCCCGCTCGAGCCGGTGCGCCGTCTCGAAGGCCACCCGCGCGCCGAAGGAGTAGCCCCACAGGGTGTACGGGCCGGTGGGCTGGACCTGCTTGATGGCCCTGATGTCCTCCTCGGCCATCTCCGCGATGGTGTCGTAGGGCACCTCGCCCTCGTTGATGCCGTGCGCCTGGACGCCGTAGAAGGGGCGGTCGGCATCCAGTCGGCCCGCGAGCAGCCGCAGGTTCATGGGGTAGCCGCCGAGCCCGGGCCAGCAGAAGACGGGACGTCCCGAGCCGGCGTCGTGCAGCCGGACCAGTCGTGAGTCCGCGTCGTCCCGGCCCCCCGCGCCGAGGTCGTCGACGCGTCGCGCCAGCTGCTCGACGGTCGGGGACTCGAAGAGGGCCTGCAGCGGCAGCGCGCTCGAGAAGGACTTGTTGATCCGGTTGATGAGGGAGACCGCGATGAGCGAGTTGCCACCGGAGGCGAAGAAGTCGTCGCGGATCGAGACGGCGTCCCGCCGCATCAGCTTCTTCCACATGTCCCCGATCCGCTTCTCGGTCCGGGACCTCGGCGGGACGAAGGGACGGTCGGCGAAGTCCACGTCGGTGCGGTCGGAGGCGCGCAGGGCGTTGACGTCGATCTTCCCGTTGGCGGTGAGCGGCAGCCGGTCCAGGACGACGACCTTGTTCGGCACCATGTAGTCGGGAAGGAAGTTGACCAGGTCCTCCTTGATCATTTCTTCCGGTCCCTGCATATGGACGATGTCCTCCTTCATCCCCTTGCTGCGGACCTGCGCGGAGCTCACCCGGCCGCCGAGGAAGAAGTAGGAAGGACCGACGCGGTCGCCGCGCTCCCGCAGGACGGCGCCGATGCGCTTGGCCGCCGGCAGGTCGTGGCCGGTCTCGGAGCTGTAGCCGGACGCCATGAACCCGAGGTCCAGGTCGTTCATCTGCAGCCGCTGGAGGGCCCGGCCGAGGTCGGCGTAGGCGAGCCAGCCGCGCTCGGGCCGGCTCAGCACCGTGATGCCGAACTGCGACCGGTCGTAGACGCGCTGGTTGATGGCGATGACGTCCTTTTTTCGGACGACGTCGTCCGATATTCGCTCCAGGTCGCCGCCGGTGTACCGGTACTGACCGGCTGCCAGGTCCGCGACCTTCCCCGGGTGGGCCTGGACGCACACGTCGAGCGGCTCCTCCGCCAGACGCCGGTCGAAGGCGACGATCTCCGCCGTGCCCAGGTAGTAGTCCTCGTCGGCGCACTCCAGGTCCCCGCGCACGGCGGGACGCAGCTCCAGCTCGCCGATGCCCAGCCCGTACCCGGGCAGGATCTCGTCGAAGAGACCCACCATGTGACCGGTCTCGATGGCCAGGACTTCCTGGATGTTGTTCTTGTAGACCGGCTCGATCGCGCCTTTCCTGCCCATGAAGTGGGCCCGGATCCGGGGCGCGCCGCCCGCGTCCGGCAGTTCCCGGATCAGTACCAGGCTGTGCCGCGCGGGGTGGTAGTAGTACTGCCCGGTGCGCAGCCCGGCGATTCCGCTGAGCTCCAGGTACAGCTGCGTCGCGTAGAGCGAGCCGGGCGAGGCGTATCCGTACTTCGGCAGGAGCCGCTCGGTGCTCCGGAACTGCCCGAAGTACCGCAGAATCGCACCGAGCTCGGCGATGTCCAGATCCCCCGGCGCCCGCGAGGACGTGCCGCGCGCCGTGCGCCCGAGCAGGCGGAGGATGTCCTCCCGGGAGACGTCGCCGCCCTCGTAGAACCGGTAGGTCTTGCGCGCGAAGACACGCCGCCGCTGCTCCGGCGTCGCCTCCGCACCGGGAAGAGCGACCACGTCCTTGCCGGCCAGCTCCGCGTCCCCCCGGGCGCCGGCGTCCGACAGCTGGGCGCGGACCTGGAGCTTGCTCGCCTTCGACTGATGGTGGGCACCGTGGTTGCCCTGGTCCATCAGCGCCGCTTCCTTCGGGCTCAGCTCGACGCACGCGATGAGGTTCTGGAAGCCGGTGCGCGGATCGTCCTTGACGAGTACGGCCGCGTTCTTGACCCAGTCGTGGGCCTCGATCGCCAGCTTGATCTCGTCCAGCTCCACCCGGAAGCCGCGCAGTTTGATCTGGCTGTCGGCCCGGCCGGCGAACTGGACCGTGCCGTCGTCGTTCCAGGAGGCCAGGTCGCCCGTACGGTAGAGTCTGTCCTCGCCCACGAACGAGCCGTCGACGAATCGTTCCGCCGTCATCTCCGGCCGGTCGAGGTAGCCCCGCGCCAGCTGGACGCCGCCGATGTACAGCTCGCCGATCTCCCCGACGCCGACCGGGGACAGCGACGCGTCCAGAATGTGGTAGCTGGTGCCGGTGGCGGGCGAGCCGATGGAGACCGCCCCCGGCCCCTCGCCGATCCGTTCGGGGTCGACGGTGAACGCGGACGCGTTGATGGTGCACTCGGTCGGCCCGTAGAGATTGACCAGGTCACAGCCCGGCAGGGTGTTCAGCACCTGCGTCGCGAGGTTCCGCGACAGGGCCTCGCCGCCGCTGAAAATCTGGTGCAGGGACGCGCAGCGGTCGAATTCCTCGGTCTCCACCAGCGCCTGGAGCAGGGTCGGCACGCATTGCAGCGTGGTGACGCCGTGCTCGGTGATCGTCTCGATCAGCCCTTCGGGATCCCGGTACACGCCGGGACTTCCCATCACCACGCTGCTGCCGCAGGCCGGGGCGAGGATTTCCCACTGCGCGGCGTCGAAACTCATCGGGGTCTTCTGCAGAACGACCTTGTCCGGGCCCAGTCCGTACGCGGTCCGCAGCCAGCGCATCTGATGGACGACGCTGCGGTGCTCGATCATCACACCCTTGGGTTTTCCGGTGCTTCCCGAGGTGTAGATGACATAGGCCAGATCATCGGGGCGAGGCCCCCTTCCGGGGCCGGCCGGAACGAATTCCGCGGAGGCTTGCGCGTCTTGTGCTCGCGCCTCTTCCGCATCCCGAAGTGTGAAGATTCTTGTGCCCGACGGAGCCAGCTCCGCCAGTTTTCCTCTCAGGTGCTCCTGGGAGAAGATGATGCCGACTCCGGCATCCTCGATCATGTAGCGCAGTCGCTCTTCCGGATACTCCGGCGACAGCGGAAGGTAGGCCCCGCCGGAACAGAGGATTCCCCAGGCGCCCACCATGAGATCGAGCGAGGGCTCGACGAAGAGACCCACGCGGTCGTCCCGTGCGACGCCCAGTCGCCGCAGGTGGGCGGCCAGGCCCTCGCCCGCTTCGAGCAGCTCGCGATGGCTCAGACGATCGCGGCCGTACGAGACCGCGGTGCCGTCGGGGTTGTTCCGCGCCTGCTCCCGGAGCAGGTCGGGCAGCGATGCGTGGTCGGGCGCGGCGTGCGACGTCCCATCGGTGCCGTCCGTGATTAATGCAGACATTTATCCCCCCGGTTACCCATGAGATTCCATGGCCGGTCCGCTTCGGGCCGGTCCGGAATCATTCGCTGACTCAAGGGCATTGCCGCGCATAGCGGCATGGACCCCCTCGACTCCTGCACCCCCTGTGCAAGATCAAGAACGTGATCAGGACAGTAGGTGCTGGCCATGAACGGGTCAACGGTGGCCGGGAGGATGACCTGAAAGTTAGCGCGCTGTTTAAGTGACGGACGGACGGATCCCCGCGCCGGAGCCGGTACGGCGTTCGGGTGTACCTCGAGAAACAGCCCCTGACCACGAGTTTTGATGAGGGGAGACGTGCGCTGTGGTTACCGTCACTCCCTTGTGACGCAAGCCTGTTGAGAGCTCGGTGTCCCTGATTCCGGATACATCGACCATCCGGGAGGCCTGAAGAGGTAGTGTTTTCGCCATGTTTCAGTGACCAAATCAGGTGGATGTTTTTCAGCCATGTGCGGGTCGCCGGGTCGCCGGGTCGCCGGATCCCGCTCGCGTGCCCCGCACGTGCGGATGCGAGAGTGGGAAGGGCCATCCCTCCACCTGGCGAAGGAGTTCGCACCACATGGCCGTCATCCACCGCACCACCCTCCAGCCGACCAAGCTCGAGCTGCTCACCTCCTGGCTTCCCTCCCGCCCGTGGTACCGCGGCGCGGGCGAACCCCGCCTGGCCAAGGCCGGCGGCTTCCGGCTGGACGATCCGCGGGGCGAGGTCGGGATCGAGTTCATGGTGGTCACCGAGGCCTCCGCCGCCCGCCCGGCCACCTATCTGGTTCCGCTCACCTACCGCGGTGCCGCGCTGGACGGGGCGGACCACGCGCTCATCGGGACGATGCAGCACGGAGTGCTGGGGCGGCGCTGGGTCTACGACGGCTGCCAGGACCCGGTGCTGGTGGCCCAGTTGTTCGCCCTGACGGAGGGCCGGGTCCAGGCCCAGGACCAGAACACCAGCGACACTCCCGACCGGGACGTCACCCGCTCCTTCACCGGTGACGCCCTGACCCCGGCGGATGCCGTCGCCCCCGTCACCGACGGCCGAACGTGGACCGAGCTGCCCGCCCGGCACGGCGCGACCCTCCGCCTGCACCGCGTTCTGAGCCCCGGCCAGGATGGCGAGGCCCTCCTCCCCGAGGACGCGACGGGCCACGTCGCGGGCTCGTGGGACCTGCCGGACGGCACCCGCGCCCGGGGCCTGTTCGCGGCTGTGCACGCAGTGAGCTGAGCGGGGGCCGTCACCGCCCGGCACCCGCTTTTCAGTCCTCGGCCGGCGTCCCCACGCCCACGTCCAGCCGCATGTCACGTCGCATGACCCACAGGTGGTCCCACAACACCGTGATGCCGTCCCGTATCGCCTGGATGGTGTCATCCGGCCCGGGGGTGCCGCCGTCCATGCGCTTGAGCGTCCCGTAGATCAGGCCCGCCGCCTTGCTCGCCTTGTCCGCCGCCGCCATCACCGTGTCCGAAAGGACCATCTGCGCGTCGGCGTGACGTGCGCGGTGATCGCGGCGAGCCTGATCGAGCTCCGACCGCATCTCGTCCGAGACGTTGCCCGCCTCCAGGGCGTAGCTGAAGTTGGACAGCACGGTCAGGTAGTCGAGGGCGGCGGCGTTGAGGGAGGCGTAGCACGCGCGGCGCGCCTCCAACCGCGCCTGCAGCAAGGCCTGTTCCCGTTCCTCGGCGCGCTGCCGGTTGGTCTGTTCCAGCTCCCGCAGCCTGATGAGGTTCGCGCTGCGCTGAGTGAGCAGCGCGGACAGGAGGGTGCCGGCGATGCCCACCACCGCCACGACGATCTCGCTGCCCGGGACGCTCATGCCGCCTCCCCCGGTCCGGTGGGCGATCCGGCCCACACCCGTCCGATGCTCCCGCCGCCGATTCTTCCCCTTCGCCCGTCCGCACGGAGGGCTCTCGGCGAACCGGGCCGCGGTTGGGCCGCCCGGGTGAACCGCCGTCCTGTCACGTCCGGGATGACGCACGGCGGGGCACGAGGGCCCTTGACTGAAAGCGGTGACGACCGGAGACCTCGAGGGAGACGACGTGACGGTGCGGGTGGAGTGCTCGGCACGGTGGACGCGGAGCGCGGCGGGCATGGCACTGACGGCCGTCCTGATCGCGGCCACGTCCGGCTGCTCGGACGAGGCCGGGAAACCGTCCGGCGAGGGGTCCAAGATCGCGTCTGCGGCCTCGTCCGCCGCCGCCTCCCTCGCCTCGCAGGGCGCGGCGGCACTGGCATCGGCCACCGCGGAGGCCCAGCGGAAACTCGACGAGGTGCACAACGGCGTCAACGCCAAGGACGAGGTCACGCTCGGCACCCCGTCGACGGGCGGCGACGGCCGGGCCACCGTCGAGGCGACCGCGCACAACACCGCCGACTCGGCCAAGTCCTTCGCCGTCCTGGTCCAGTTCAAGGACACGGACGGCAATCTCCTCGACGTGGCCGTGGTGACCGTCCCCGACGTCGCCCCGGGCCAGGACGGCAAGGCCACCGCCACCGGCACCCACAAGGTGTCGGGCGGCCTCCGCGCCGAGATCGGCACGGCCCTGCGCTACTGACCACACCGCGCGCCGGCCCGTCGCTCGCCGAGATTCGTGTCCGGCTGCGCGCCCGATGCTCCCTTGCCCGGGGTGACCCGGCCGCGGCGCGGCTTGATGGGGGGCGAGCTATCGCGAGAGTCGTGCCGGTCTGCACAATGTCGGCGTGGCCGATGACGATCCTTACGCGGGGCGGGAAGACGATCCCTATGAGTGGCTGGAAGATGTCACGGGCGAAGACGCGCTCGCCTGGGTGCGGGAGCGCAACGCGGAAACCGCCGCGCGACTGACCGGCGTCCCCGGGTTCCCGGGCCTGACGGCGCGGCTGCGGGAGGTCATGGACGACACCTCGCGGATTCCCTACGCCGGCCGCCGGGGCCCCCACCTCTACAACTTCTGGCAGGACGCCGACTCCGTACGGGGCCGGTGGCGCCGTACGACGCTGAAGGAGTACCGCGAGGAGCGGCCGGCGTGGGAGGTCCTGCTCGACCTCGACGCCCTGGCCGAGGCCGAGGGGGAGCCGTGGGTGTGGGACGGGTGCCTGCTGCTCCGGCCGGACTTCCGCCGTGCCCTGGTCAAGCTCTCGCGCGACGGCGCGGACGCCGTCGTGGTGCGCGAGTTCGACCTGGACACCAAGGCCTTCGTCGACGACGGCTTCCACGTGCCCGAGGCGAAGACGCAGATCGGCTGGATCGACCGCGATCACGTCTTCGTGGGTACGGACTTCGGCCCGGGGTCGATGACGACGTCGGGGTATCCGCGCACGTTCCGGCGCTGGCGGCGCGGGGTTCCGCTGGCCGACGCGGAGCCGGTGTACGAGGTGTCGGAGCGGGATCTGTGCGCCGCGGCCTGGCACGATCCGACCGAGGGGTTCGAACGCGACTTCGTGGCCCGGTACGCGGACTTCTGGCACCACGAGATGTTCCTGCTCACCGACCACGGCGTTCCCGTGAAGATCGACGTGCCGGACGACGCGGGCAAGGACGTCCACCGCGCATGGCTGCTGGTGACGCCCGAGTCGCCCTGGCTCGAGTACCCGGCGGGATCCCTGCTCGCCTTCCCCTTCGACTCCTTCATGGCCGGCGACCGGACCGCGACCGTCCTGTTCACACCGGACGCGCACACCTCGCTCGTCGGGCACACCTGGACGCGTAACCACCTGATCGTCGAAACCCTCACGGACGTGGCCACCCGCGTACGCGTGTGCACCCCGGGCCCCGACGGCGACTGGTCCCACGAGCCGCTGACGGACGTCCCGCCCCTGACCGCCGTGACGATCACCGACACCGATCCCGACACGGGCGACGAGTACTTCCTGGACGTCGCCGGCCACCTGCGGCCCTCCACCCTCTACCGCGGCGAGATCGGGCGGGACAGGGAAGAGGTCAAGCGGGCCCCCGCGTGGTTCGACACCGCCGGAATGACCGTGCGCCAGCACTTCGCGACGTCACGGGACGGCACCCGCGTCCCCTACTTCGTCGTCGGCCCGGACGCGCCCGAAGGCCCCACACTGCTCACCGGATACGGCGGCTTCCAGACCTCCCTGACCCCCTACTACAGCGGCGTCACCGGGCGGGCCTGGCTCGCCCAGGGTGGCACCTACGTCGTCGCCAACATCCGGGGCGGCGGAGAGTACGGGCCGCGCTGGCACCGCAGCGCCCTCAAGGCCGGCCGGGAGCGGTCCTTCCAGGACTTCGCCGCCGTCGCCCGCGACCTCGTCGACCGGGGCATCACCGTCCCCTCGAGGCTGGGCGTCACCGGGGGCAGCAACGGCGGACTGCTGATGGGCGCCATGCTCACCCGCTACCCCCACCTCTTCGGAGCAGTCGTCGCCCAGGTGCCGATACTCGACCTCCTGCGCTTCCACCGGCTGCTCGCCGGAGCCAGCTGGATCGCCGAGTACGGAGACCCCGACGACCCCGAGGACCGGGCGCACCTGGCACGCCTCTCGCCGTACCACAACCTCCGCGCGGACCACCTCTACCCGCCGGTCCTGCTCCTGACGTCCACCCGGGACGACCGGGTCCACCCCGCCCACGCACGCAAAACGGCCGCGCGCCTGCGGGACATGGGCCACCGGGTGCTCTTCCACGAGAGCCCCGGAGGCGGCCACAGCGGTGCCTCCGACCATGAACAGGCCGCGTTCAACGAGGCCCTGATGTACACGTTCCTCTGGCAGGAGCTGGCGGCCGACTCTCACTGATCTGACCCGAGAACGCCGAGCGCGGGCCTGTCTCTTTGAGCTGGCGCTGCCCATCCGTCGGCCATGGCCACAGGAGTCGCCGGGATCAAGGCCGTCCATGACGCCTTCTACGCCGTTTGCCGCTGACCGGCGGACCGCGGCTCTGCAGGAGCGTGCCCGGGCAGGTCGCGTTGTCAGTGGCGGGTGCCAGAATGCGGCCATGACTGAAACTGTGAAGGGCCCCGCCAGCTACTTTCCGTCGATCGAGAAGAAGTACGGCCGGTCGATAGCCGAGTGGAAGGACCTCATTCGTACTTCACCGCTGACCAAGCACATGGAGCTGGTCGGCTGGCTCAAGACCGAACATGGCCTGGGCCACGGCCACGCCAATGCCCTTGTCGCCCACACCCTCGCGGAGGCCGGCGGTAAGTAGAACTTCTGGAAGCCGGATCTGCGTTCAGCTGCGGGCCCGGATCGGAGGAGGCGCCGAGCCCGATGCCCAGTTGCCGCATGACGGTGAAAACGACCATGCCGAGGACGGGGAAGCGCCACGGCGAGAACCGATCCGGCGGCGAGACCGAGGGCGATCGCCTGTCTCAGCCCTCGCCGTCCATGGTCAGCAGCACCCGCCCGAAGGGCCTGTCCTCCATCAGGTGGCGTTGCGCCTCGGCCGCCTGCGACAGCGGGAACTCCCTTGCGACGACGGGCTCGAACCGCTTCTCGGCCAGCCAGTCGAGCAGGGTCAGCCGTGCGGCGCGTACCGCCGCGTCCGGGAACATGTCGAACTTGTAGCCGTGCATGCGGGCGGTCTTCCAGATCAGGTCGGTCACGTCGACCGTGCCGCGGGTGCCTCCGGAGTAGCCGACGGCGATGTAGTCGCCGCCGTGTGCCAGGGCGGCGAGCGCGTCGCCGAGCAGTGGGCCGGCGACGCCGTCAAGGACGACGTCGACGCCCCTGCCGTCGGTGAGCCGCGCCACGCCGTCGCGCAGGGACTCCCGCGACAGGTCGATGACATGGGCGAATCCGGCCGCCCTGGCCTGCTCGGCCTTCTCGGTGCGGCCGGCTGTGGAGATCACCATCGAGGCGCCCAGCCGCGCGGCGACGTGTGCGGCACCCATCCCGACCGCGCCGCCGACACCCGGTGCGAGGATGCTCCGGCCGGGCCGGAAGCCGACCAGTTCGGTGAGCGCGAGATAGGCGGTGGAGTATCCGGCTCCGGCGAGCATCGCGGCCATCTGCCGGTCGCCGACCTCGTCGGGCAGCGGGGTGAGCGCCTCGGGGTACTCCACGACGTACTCCCGCCAGGTGCCGTCCGTGCTCAGACCGCGTCCCTGTCCGTGGATCGCCACGCGGGTGCCCTCGGGCAAGCCGCTCGTTCCCGCGTCGGCCACCACGCCGACGGCGGCTCCGCCCGGAATGATGGGCAGCGGCTTGCGCAGGGACGGTGACATGCGGCCCGCGCGCACGGTGTCGTCCAGCGGGCTGACCGTGCCGACGGTCACCCGTACCAGCGCCTGGCCGGGTGCCGGTTCGGGAACCTCCATCTCGACCAGGCGGAGCCTGTCGTACCCTCCGTGCTCTCGGTACTGGATCGCGCGCACCGGGTTCCCCCTCCATTCGAGATAACCATTCTTGTTACAGCAAAGGGTGTGGCAAGTGACGAGGTGGCGCGTGGCGCGCATTCGCGGGCTACGCCGACAGCGTCTCGCGCAGCACGTCGGCGATCGTCGTCCCGCCCAAGGCGTTCCGCGCCGCTTCCTCGACCTCGCCGTAGGCCTGCCGAAGCGCGGGCTGAATGCCCGCCCCTACGGGGCACTTGGGGTTCGGCTCGCTGCGGTGCAGACCGAACAGCGGCTCGTCCTCGACCGCCCGGTAGACGTCCAGCAAGGTGATCGACTCAGGCTCGCGCGCCAGCCGCCAGCCGGCTCCGGCGCCGTGGCGGACCTCGACCAACCCGGCCGCGCGCAGCGCGCCGAGGCTGCGCCGGATGACGACCGGGTTGGTGTTCACGCTGTCGGCTGCCTGCTCCGACGTGACCAGGTCCCTGCCTCGCCCGTGCACCAGCGCCATCCATGCCAGTACGTGGACGGCGACGGTGAGCCTGCTGTTCGCGGCCATGACACCCCCTTGAAAGAACAATCTCAGTTACAGCTGGAGATCGTCAAGGACGAAGTCACTTCCTCACCACGGAACGCCGCGGTAGGCGGGGCTCACGCCTGCCGCTCGAAGACGACCACGCAGCCGTCCGGAGCGGTCACCGTGAACCGGTCGGCGGCGACCTCGATCGCGTAGCTGACGAGTTCGTCGCTGGAGGTGCTCATCACCAGCGTCGTCTCGTCCGGCATCCGGGCCGTGCCCACGTCCCACACCGGCAACCCCTGGTCGGGGTCGCGCCTCCCGAGGTAGCGGGAACCAGGGCCGATGGTGAGCTCGGCCGGGTACGTGCGGGCGCACTCGGAGCGCGAGACGCGGCGCCAGCGGCCCATGATGAGCCGAGGCTCGGATGCCCCCAGGTCCGTCATGGTCAGGCCGATCGTCAGTGATGGTCGAGTGCACCGGCGCGGGGTCCGCCCGCCGGACAACCGGCACGTCCGTCCCGCCGGACAGGTGGCCCGCTCGCCCCTGCCCGGTGCCCGCACCCTCCCATGTTGCCGCGCTTCCTCACCCGGCGCAGGCTGAGACGGGCGGGGATCCCCGGCGCAACCCGCCCGCGTACCGGGGTGCGACGGTCGGTCGGGGAGATTGCGGGGGTCGGTAAAGGCGGGGGATGCCCATCCCGCGTACCGGACCATCCCGTACAGCGGGCCATCCCGTGCATCGGATCCAGGAGGGCACCATGTGTGACCGGGAACCGCAGCCTTACGTCGACCCCCACTTGCTGCCGAACAGTGCCGACGTCGCGCCGGCCGGAGCGCCCGTCGCCGCGCCGATCACGGTCGAGAACGAGCTGCCGGGCCCTCCGGGCGCACACGGCGTGAACGCCGACGATCCCGCCACGCCCCCGCTCCCTCCGATCCCACCCCTCCTGCCCTGCCGCCTGGACTTCCGCGACGGCTGCTACCAGGTGACGATCCGCCCGAGCCTCGCCTCCCTCCAGAGCACCGTCGGCACCCTGCGCGTCGACCGTGCGGCGCCGTCCGCCGGGCCCGACGGGGTGATCGTCAGCGGTGACCTGTACCGGCAGCCGCCTACCGTGGCGAACCCTCTCGCGGGCGGCCCGGGAGCGGCCTCGCCCCCCGGCGCCGTACTCGACCAGGACAGCCCGGTGATCCCCGGCGCAGCCGGCGAGTCCGCCGCCGCGGCGGCCAGCCGAGGGGATTCGCCGTTCCCCCTCCTGCGACAGGTCCCGGTCTTCCCCCGCGACCGGTACCGCTCCTACCTCAGGGGCACGCGCCTGGTGGTGCCGCCGGTCACCGTGCCGGGGCGGCCGTGCACGGTCACCGTCGACGTGGACGAGTTCGACTACACCCAGCCGTCGGCGGGTTCCTTCCAGGGCTCCTTCCCGGACTCGCCCAGCCGGTCCCTGACGTTCGTCCTCCAGCAGGTGCCGGGCACCTTCCCCACGCCGATCCCCTCGGGGCCGAGGTTCGAGGGCCGCGTCCTCGAGGGCGGCACCGACCGGGGATCCGTCACCCTGACCTGGGTCTCGGATTTCCTGCGCCGTGCCGTGCTCGAGATCGACACCCTCAGGGGAGCCGTCGCCCCCCAGCCGGTCCCCGACGCGGCCGGCACCGGTACGGAGTTCTTCGACACCCTCTACGCGACGGCCGGCTGGCAACTGACCATCGACCGCGTCGAGGACCAGGTGGACATTCCGGCGCCTGCCGGTGTCAACCCCAACGTCTGCTGGACGCCCGCCAACCTGCACGCGCTCATGACGAGCGTACGCAAGACCGGCACCGACCTGGACGCCGAATGGCGCACCCACCTCGTCGTCGTCCCGGCGACCATGGGCTGCTCGCGCGGCGTCATGTACGACCAGATCGGCGTGCCGCGCGAGGGGGCCGCCAGTTTCAGCGACGACGGCTACCCCAGCTCCGACTCCTCGAACTTCGGGGCCGCGGAGAACCAGCAGCAGCGCAACACACCGCGCGCCTACCTGCGCTCGGCCATGCATGAGGTGACCCACGCGTTCAACCAGATCCACCAGGAGTCCGAGACCGCGGCGGACAACTCGATCATGACCACCACACCGAGCGTGGCCGACGTCCTGGGCGGACCCGCCACCGGCGCACCCGGGGTGTTCCCCGACCAGATCAACCTCGGCTTCAACACCACCGTGCGCAACCACCTGGCGCACATGCCCGACCCGGTGATACGCCCCGGCGGCTGGCCGTTCGCCAGCTGGTTCCCTTCCGGCGCCCCGCAGGCATCCGACCGCAACCTCTTCTACCCGAACGAGCTGCGGTTCGAGGTCAAGGCCGAGACCGACCACGCCCCGCTGGGCGCACCCGTCACCGTCTCCTGGAAGCTGACCAACACCTCCGGCGCCGCCTTGATGGTCCCCAACGACCTCCGCATGGAGGCGCTGTTCACCACCATGTCGAGCTTCGACGAGAGTGGGGAGGACAGGCCGGTCCGCCCGTTCGTCATCAGTTGTGAGGGCGCGAAGCTGGCCCCGCTGGAGCCCGGCGCCTCCCTGTCCGCCGACTACCGCGTCTTCTGGAGCTCCGACGGATTCCCGCTCGAACGACCGGGCCGGCACACCGTGACGGTGACGGTCGCGTGGTCGGCCGGCGGCCTGCCGGTCGCGGTGACCGGCACCTGCGACGTCTGGGTGGACCGTCCCACGACCTCCGCCGAGAACCGCGACGCCGCCCTGGTCATGCACCCGGAGGTCGGCAAGTGGGTCGTGCTCGGCGGCGGCGCCTACCACCTCGAGGAGGCCGTCGACCGGCTGCGCAGGCTGGACAGCGGCGACAGCCGGAGCGCGGCCCTGGACGCGGGCGAGCGCTCCCGGGTCGCGGACTCCTTCAGCGCGCTGGATCTGATGCCGGGCGGCGACGGCTGAGCCGGGCGGCCCGGGGGGGTGCCCCTATGGGTTTCGTCAACCTGTGGGGGCGGGCTTGGGGTCGTAGAAGGTGCCGTCGCGGAGCATGGCGAAGAGCACGTCGGCTCGTCGTCGGGCGAGGCAGAGGAGGGCTTGGGTGTGGTGTTTTCCCTGGGCGATCTTCTTGTCGTAGTAGGCCCGGGAGACGGGGTCGGCCAAAGCGGCGAACGCGGAGAGGAAGAAAGCTCGTTTGAGCTGCTTGTTTCCTCTCCGCGACGGTTGTTCGCCGCGGATCGAGGACCCGGAACTTCGGGTTGCCGGGGCGAGGCCCGCGTAGGCGGCGAGGTGGGCGGCGGAGGGGAAGCTGCTGGCGTCGCCGACGTCGATGAGGATCCTTGCTCCGGTCCTGACGCCGATCCCCGGCATGGACGTCAGGACCTTGGAAAGAGGGTGGGCCTCCAGCAGTTCCTCGATCCGTCCGGCCAGCAGTTTCCGCTGGTCAAGGACGGCGGTCAGAGAAGTGGCCAGGCTCGGGACGATCAGCGCGGCCGCGTCCGTGCCGGGAACGACCACGGTCTGCTCGTCCAGGGCGGTGAAGATGTCGTCGACCAGCCGTTCGGCCATCCTGGGTGCCTTCGGCCGGAGCAGGTTCACCAGCTGGCGACGGCCGGCCTTGCGGATCTGTGCCGGAGACCCGAAGCGTTCCAGCAGGGCCAGGACCGCCGGGTGCTGGACGCGCGGGCCGAGGACCCGTTCCAGGTGCGGGTGGATCTGGGTCAGCAGTCCCCGCAGCCGGTTGGAGACGCGGGTGGCTTCGCCGGCGAGGTCGTCGTCGAAGCCGGCAATCATCTCCAGCTCGGCGACCGTTTCGTCGGCTGGTTCGATCTCCCGCAGGGTGTGCGGCATCGAGCGGGCAGCGTCGGCGATGACGAACGCATCGCGGGCATCGGTCTTGGCCTCTCCGGGATAGAGGTCGGCGATTCGCCGCATCGTCAGGCCCGGCAGATAGGCGACTTCGCAGCCCATGTCGCGGGCCACCGCGAGCGGCAGAGCACCGATCGAGGCGGGCTGATCGACGACCACGAGCACGGTGCCGTGCTTGGTCTTGAGCTTGCCGAAGACCTCGCGGAGCTTCGGTTCGCTGTTGGGCAGGCGCTTGTCGAAGGCTTTCTTCCCGGCCGGGGTGACGGCGGTGGCGTGGTGTTCGCCCTTGCCGACGTCCAGGCCGAGGAAGGCACCGATGTCACTGACGTCGATCACGTGTGTCCTTCGGTCGTCCTCGCCCGGCTGTCCCACGGCACCGATCGCCACATCCACATTACGAAGAGCCTCCCGACCTGCGGAGAAGCCGGTGGTCATGCCCCTAATCAGCGGTCTGTCGATGCCTCCGGAGCCGGTGACACCACCCCCCAGGCCATACGTTCGACAGGGGGAGAAAGTCATGCCAACTCCGGAGGCCGGGCGCCCCATTGCGGGGCCACCAAAGAAGGTAATGGGGGGCTACTCCTGGCGCCGCCTCAACTCCCGTCGCCGTACAAGGCGTCGCCCATGGGCGATCCCTCGCCGATGACATGGGCCCGGATGGACTCCAGGTAGTCGTCACGAACGACGCGGCCGTCGCCGTCGCTGTCCAGCGCGTCGAAGGCCGCGTCGGCGTTGCCGGCCGGGTTGCCCAGTGCCTCGCGCAGGGCAGTGAACTCCGACCGGTCCAGCGCGCCGTCCTCGTCGGCGTCGGCGAGGTCGAACAGCGCCGCGAGCGTGCCCCTGCAGACGCTCTCGAACGCCTCGGCGCCCGCCCATGCCGCGTACTCCTCGAAGGTCACACTTCCGTCGCCGTCCGCGTCCATCGACGCCCAGGCACGCTCCCCGGACGCCCGGGCGGTGACGACCAGGGGGTCGTCGGCCTTGCGTCCCGTCGCCAGAGCGACCCGCTCGGTCCGGGAGAGGTAGTCCTGCTGGGAAATGACCCCGTCGCCGTCCGCGTCCAGCATGACGAAGACACGGCCCTTGGCGGTCGAGTGGTTCACCGGAGTTCTCTCCTGCTCTGACATCGGGGGAGGGGGAAACGCGGGCTGTCCCTACCCGGAACTTCCGGTTCCATGCGGCTACGACCACGGCGCCGCACGCTGAGCGCTGCGTCGCCCGTGGCGGGAGGGGGTGCCAGCGCCGCCTGCGACGGCGCGCGGGGCGATGCCCGCGCGGCCGGGGCGCTGCGGGAGCCGGGACGGCGAGGGCGTTCAGGGATGAACGGGGGGTAGTGAGGAGCCGGTAGTGGCCGGTAGTGGTTCGGGACTCCTTGGAGGTCGTATGTTCGGCAGGCGCGGTGCGGCGGTGGCGTTGAGTGCCCTGGTCCTGGTGGGCTCGTCGTGGACGGCGGCCCCGGCCGCCGGGGCCCACGAGGGCAAAAGAGGAACCATCACCTGCGTGGGGAGGAGCGACAGCACCTACGACCCGCCCCTGACCCTCCAGCCCGAGGTGGCCCACGTCCATACGGACGCACGGTACCTGTGCAACCTCGCCACCGGGGTGAACCTGCCGGCCACCGGCTCGCTGGACGCGGTGTCGCCGGGTTCCTCCTGCGTCACGGTGGCCAGCACCCGTGCGGCCGAAACGCTCGAGTACGCCGACGGCCGCACGTCGTCGATCGTCTACGACCGGGTGAGGACCTCCCGGGTCGCCGGCGTCCTCCTCGTCGAGCTGTCGGGCCGGGTCGCCGGAGGACGCGGCGCGGGGCAGGCCGCGCGGCGCGTCGTGTCCGCGCTCCCCGACCAGCCGCCCACGGAATGCCTCACCTCGGGCTTGCGGGGAAGCACCGGGCAGGCTCAGCTGGAAATCCGCGCCTGACCCCTGACCTTTCGGCCAGGTGGCTCAGCCGGCTCCGACGAGCAGGGGGCCGAGCTGGGATTCCAGCCAGACCGGGAGTTCCAGCAGCCGGACGCCCTCCTGCTCGTTCGGGTCCGTCCGGGCGACCACGCACACCATGTCCTCCGTGCCGCTGTTCACCGGCATGTGCGGGGTGTCGGCGGGGATGTGGATGTAGTCGCCCGCGTGCAGGACCACATGCTCGGCCAGGCCCTCGCCGTGCCACACCTCGACCGTCCCGGACTGGACGAAGATGGCCGATTCGTGGCCCTCGTGCAGGTGAGGACGGCCGCGGGTGCCGGCGGGCATCACGAGACGGTGGAGGCACAGCCGCTCCGCCCCCGCCGACTGGGCGCTGATGCCCGCACCGAACGTGCCGCCCTGGATCCCCTCGTACTCTCCGGTACGGACGACCGTGCACTGCTTTTGATCTCTCATGCGCGCAGTACAACAGCCGTCACGCCACGTTCGATCACTTCGAGCCAGCGTCGTGGTCGGGGAGGGCACGACGCGAGCACGCGAACAGCCGGCCGGGCGCGATGCCCGGCCGGCCGTGTGCGGAGGGAGAGCGGGCGGGCTAGGCCGGATCGAGGGCCTTGGCGCCCGACAGGATGGGGACGAGCGTGAAGTTCCCGGCAAGGAGAGCAGGGCGACGACCGCCGCCCCCGGGGCTCAGCAGAGCACACCGCGGGGCCCGGCAACCGAGTTGCGGACCCTGATCCACCCCAAGGCATGCACCGCGGCGGCCGCGCGCTATCCGTAGTCCCTCGCCCTCGCGACACCGGGATCATGCAGGGCAGGCGTCGATCACGGCGACCGCCGTGGGCAGGCGGTGGACGGCCCGGACGGTGAACCCCGCCTTGCCGAGCAGGTCGCCGAACGCGCGGCCGGAGCGTTCCTCGCCGCCGAGCACGGTCATCATGTAGAGGTCCATGAGCGCGGCGAAGCGCGCGTCCTGCCCCGTGCCGTCGTCCTCGGCGAGCCGCTCGACGACCACGAGGCGGGCATGGGCGGGCATGGCCCGCCGGCAGACGCGCAGCAGCTCGACGCAGTGTTCGTCGTCCCAGTCGTGCAGGATCTGGCGGAGCACGTAGAGGTCGCCGCCGGACGGTACGGAGGAGAAGAAGTCCCCGGCGACCGTCGAGCAGCGATCGCCCAGGCCCATGCGGGCCATACGGGCCCGCGCGGTCGCGACGACCTCGGGGCTGTCCAGCAGGACGCCCTCGGCGCGGGGATGGGCCTGGAGCAGGCGGGCGAGCAGCGCGCCGTCGCCGCCGCCGACGTCCACGATCCGGCGATGTCCGGAGAGGTCGACGGCCTCCAGCAGCTGGCCGGTCTCGAGCTCCTGGTCGTGGGTCTGCGACCGGTCGAACAGCTCACGGAGCCGGCCGTCGCGGCCGAGATGGTGGAAGAAGTTCGCTCCCAGCAGCTCGTCGAACGCCGTCCTGCCCGTACGCACCGTGCCGGCCATGCCCGCCCAGGCGGCACTGATCTCGCCCGCCGCCAGCAGGGCGGTGGGAAGCGCCGATCCCGGTACACCGGTGCGCAGCGTGGCTCCGAGCGGGGTGAGCTCGTACGAGCCGTCGGCGCGGGCGGAGTAGACCTCGAACGCCGCCAGGCCGCGCATGAGCTGGGACAACCGCCGGGGGTCGGCGCCGGTACGCGCGGCGAGCTCGGCGACCGCCAGCGGGCCGTCGGCGAGCAGGTCGGAGAGACCGAGCTCGGCGGCCGTGCACACGGCGCGGGACAGCAACTGGCCGAAGATCATCTGCCGCATCACCACGGCCGCCGGCTGCTCACCCTCCACGTTCACTCCTGTCTCCTTCCATGGCGTTCGCGGGCGCTCCGGTACAGCTCGTGGACGAGCGGGTCCGTCCGTGGCTGCCGGGCGTGTGAGGCGAATCGTGCCGCGTACGTCCGGAACCATCGCTGTTCGACATGCAGGAACAGCGCGTCGTGCGGCGCCATGTGCCGGATGGCGTAGAGGGCGCGCGGCGACCGGGAGACGGGGAAGGACGGGTTGCGTACGGAGGGTTCGGCGCAGGCCGGATGGAACTGGCCGATCATCAGGCCCGCACCGACGGCCAGGTCCTTGAGGGTGCCGTAGCTTTCGTCGATCCGCCGCCAGCCCTCCTCGGTGGCGTCCGGCAGGACGACCAGCAGGCTGTGCAGCGAGATGCCCGACTTCTTCGGCGGTGCCGTCGTCCGCTGGAACACGCGCAGTTCGCAGGAGACCAGGCGCCGTAGCTCGTCGACGTCGCACGCGTCGACGCCGTAGTGGAAGCTGAAGCGGACCGCGTCGGCGTTGAGCGCCCCGGGAACGAACGGGCAGACGGGCCCGGCCCGGCCGATGTGCTCCGAGGGTTCGCCCACGTCGTCGCGCAGCCAACCGAGCACGGCCGACAGGTCGCGATCGAGGCGGCCGTCCCGCGGCGGCTCGGGGGCCACGGTGATGTCGAGCGTCATCGAGGCTTCGCCCGGTAGACGACGGGAAGCTCGACGGGCCCCCGGAAATGCATGCCCGGCCGCCAGTTCAGCTCCTCCGGCGGTACGGCCAGTCGCAACTCGGCGTAGCGATCCAACAGGCGGCCGATCGCGATCTCGCCCTCCAGCCTGGCCAGGGCCGATCCGATGCAGGTGTGGATTCCGTGGCCGAACGCGAGGTGCTTGACGCCGGATCGGCTGATGTCGAAGCGTTCGGCGTCGGGCACCTGCTCCGGGTCGTGCCCGGCCGATCCCAGGCCGAGGAAGACGACGCCGCCCGCCGGGATGGCCACGCCCTCCACCTCGATGTCCTCGACGGCGAAGCGCATGCTCGCGTTCATGGCCGGGCCGTCGTAGCGCAGGACCTCCTCGATCGCCGCCGGCAGCCGCTCCGGCTCCTTGCGCAGGAGGTCGAGCTGGTCCGGATTCCGGAGGAGGTGGTAGACCGTGGCGCCGATGAGGCTGATGGTCGTCTCCTGGCCGCCGAGGAGCAGCAGGAACACCATGGCGACCAGTTCGTCGTCGGAGAGGCCTTCGTCGTTGTCACGGGTGACGATGAGGTCGGAGAGCAGGTCCTCGCCCGGCGCGACGCGCTTGTCCGCGATGAGGCCCTGGGTGTAGGACTTCAGCGCCTCGGTGGCCGTCTCGAACTCCTCGCTGCCGGTGGACTGTTCGTCGGAGCCGAGGACGGACCACTTGCGGAACGTCTCCCAGTCGCGCATCGGCACGCCGAGCAGCTCGTAGATGATCGTGATCGGCAGCGCCCCCAACGTGTCGACCAGGTCCGTCTCGCCGGCCGTGCCCATCCGGTCCAGGACCTCGTCGGTGACCTGTGTGATGCGAGGGCGCAGCGACTGGACGCGGCGGGCGGTGAACACCTTCGCGACCAGCCGCCGCAGACGGGTGTGCGCGGGAGGGTCGCTGGCCAGCATGTTCCGGGTGAGCACATCGCGCAGTTGCGGGCTGGGCAGCGCCTCCTCCGGCAGGAACCGCTCCAGGTTCTTGGCCAGCCGAGGATCGGCGAGCCACTTCCGCACGTCGTCATGCCGGGTGATCAGCCACGCGGGCATGCCCTGCGGTAGCGTGAAGCGGTGCACCGGACTGTGCTCGCGCAGCCAGGCGTACGTCGGATAGGGATCGCGGGTGAACTCGGGGCCGAACAACTCCGGCGGCTCATGAACCGACATGCCGGTCTCCTTCACTGGGCGCACGGCCGCTGACGATCGTGTAGAGGCCCGCCCAGATGACGTTCGTACGGACGTCCACGAGGTGTTCGTGCGCCAGCCGGGCGATCTCCGCGGCGCGCCCCAGGTCCGACCCCACCAGCGGGGCCCTGAAACGCGCATAGAGGTTGACGGCCGGGTGGTACCAGCGGCCGTGCGCCGGAATACCGTCGGCTATCACCATGCTCCCGCCGGGCCGTAGATAGCGGAGCGTGCGGTGGAAGACCTCCGCCGGCCGCGCGGCGCTGAGACTGAGCGCGAACACGACGGCATCGACCGCGACGCCCGGATCGAACCCGGTCATGTCCGCGCGGTACAGCTCGACGTTCTTCCAGCCCTCCCCGGCCACGCGCCGCCGCGCCCGGTCGAGCATGGGTCCGGTCGTGTCGATTCCGATGACCTTCCCCTGCGGGCCGACGCGCTCGCGGAGCATCGCCAGCATCAGACCCGTCCCGCACCCGATGTCGACGACGGTCGCCCCGGGGCGAACCGGAACGGCCTGCGCGACCATCTGGTGGATCTTCGGACCGGCGCCGAAGGAGAAGACCGGAAAAGCCTTGTCGTAAATGGACGCGGCGTGCCTGTAGCGGGGATGCATGTCCCGGGACGTTAATCCGGCCCGCCCACCGGAGGCATCTCCTCACGTGCGGCGGGTCGGGTGGGTCCGGTGAACGAGGCACTCGGTGCCCGGACAAGCCGGCCGTGCCCAGGGACCTCACCCGGCGCACGGGAGGTGGATGTGGAGGTGGCGAACGCGGCAGCTCGTACGCACCGTCGAGCGCCGGATCGAGGAGGGAAGAGGAGGTAAAAGGGCGCACATGCGAAGATGCCGCCCTCCGGGTCCGTGCCGAGAATTGGCTGGAGTTCGTGAGGCCCCGCACCGGCCGGAGAAGAAAGGTCCTCCTGTGGAGAGCGTGCTACGACTGGTGGCGAAACGACAAGCGGATCTCGATCGGCATCCTCTGTACGCATGGATGAACTCCGACGAAACGCCGATGCCGGATTCCCTGTTGATCCTGCCGGCCATGGCCACGTTCTCGATGGGATTCCGGGACGTGAACAAGTGGGTGTTCCGATATCCGGAGGCCGCCGACGACCTGGAACGCGGCATCAACGTCCACACCTTCGAGGACCAGACCCACTCCCGGCTGTTCCTCGAGGACTGGAAGCGGCTCGGCCTGGACGGGCGCCTGGGCTGGCAGGCCTCCGACACCCTGTGGTGGCTGTTCCTTTCCGAGGCCAACGAGGTGGCCCGCGGCCACGGCGTCTACTTCCTGTCGATGGCGACCGCCGACGCCAAGGACCCCCTGCTGCGCTTCGCCCAGTCGGAGATGATGGAGGCACTCGGGTCGGTCTTCTTCCGGCACGCCTCCAAGATCGCGATTCGGTTCACCGAGCAGACCGGAATCGAGCTTCCCTATGTGGGCCCCTTTCACCTGGCCCTCGAATCGGGCCATATGGACTGCGAAGAGCTCTTCACCAGGCAGCGGCTCGACGAGCGGAACCGGGCGCGCGCCTTCGAACTGGCCGACGCGATATACGACATCTTCTCCGCCCAGCTCGACATGTGGCTGCTCTACGCGAAGGAACACATCACGACGGGAAACCCACCGCGCCCTCCCGTTCGCCCGCCGGTCACCCGGGTCGCGAACAACATTCCGGTTCTGCGGCCCCGCACCGACGGACCCGTCCATTCCAGCCAGGCATCCCTCGAGAAACTCCTGGGGGAACGCCGGAAGCGCAGCGAGAAGCATCCCTTCTACTTATGGCTCAGGAACCGAAGCGACCGGATCTCCGCTCTCCAGGCCCTCCAGCGCTTCATCCCCATGTGGGCGATGGACGTCATGGGTTACCGCGACCTCAACCGCTACGCCCTGCGCTACGCCGAACCGGCCGGCGACCTCCACCGCACGGTCAACGCCTGGGTCGACGACCTCACCACCCACAACAGCCTCTACCTCGAGGACTGGAAGCAGCTCGGACTCGACGAGATCCTCGGGTGGAACAGCAGCCGGACCCTGGAGTTCTGCTACCTGGACCCGCAGACCGACGTGCACCGGCGCAACATCGTCCGGTTCACCGAGCTCGCCGTCGGCCACGACGATCCGCTGCTGCGGTTGTGGCTCATGCACGCCCTGGAGACCAGCGGGGAGCCGTTCTTCCGGCAGACCAAGGCGCTGGCCGACGAGGTGGAGGCCAGTACGGACGTACGCCTGGACTACCTCGGCGACCGCCACGAGATCGCCCACCGGCCGTCGGCTTCGCCCGTAGGACTCGCGGCCGGCTTCAAGGACCGGCCCATGGACCCGGCCGGGCGCGAGGTGGCCGCCGAGATGATCGAGACCGTCTTCGACGCCGCGGACGAGCAGCTCGACATCTCCCTCGACGTCGCCTTGTCGAATAAGTTCGACATCCCGTGACCGGCCTGGCCGGCCTGACCGAATCAGCAGACCTGGCCGCCCCGGCCGACGTGACCGGAAGGATCGAGGCACCGTGAAAGACCTCCTGGCGTACGTCGAGCAGCGCGTCGCGGCCCTCGACGGCCACCCGCTGTTCTCCTGGCTGGCCTCGGACGAGACGCCGCTGAAGGAACGCCTGATGATCCTGCCCAGCGTGGCCACCGTGGCGCTGGGCTTCCGGGACGTGAACAAGTGGGTCCTGCGCTACCCGCACGCCGCCGACGACCTGGAGCGTGGCATCAACGTCCACACCTTCGAGGACCAGACCCACTCCCGGCTGTTCCTCGAGGACTGGAGGCGGCTCGGGCTCGACCGCCGCCTGGGATGGGACGCGTCCGACACCCTGTGGTGGCTGTTCCAGGCCGAGACCAGCGAGGTGATCCGCGGCCACTGCATGTACTTCCTGTCGATCGCGGCCGCCGACCGCGGCGACCCGCTGCTGCGCTTCGCACACGCCCAGGTCGGCGAGCTGTGCGCACGGGACCTGTTCTTCACCCACATCTCCGCCGTCGCCTCGAGGCTGGCGGACCGGACGGGCCTGACCATGCGCTATTTCGGCGCGCACCACATCGAGGCGGAGGGGGAGGGGGCGGAAGAGGTCTTCGAGTCGCTGGTGCTGGACGACGGGCGCCGACGCCGGGCCCGTGAGCTGGCCGACGTCATGGTCGGCGTCTTCGGCGAGATCCTCGACGCGATCCACGCCTACGCGCTGCAGCACGTCGCGACGGGCCTACCCCCGCACCCTCCCGCCGCCCCCGGCCGGCCGAACCGACCGGCGGCGTCACGCCCACCACCGGGCCGGTCCACCCCACCCAGAAACCCTTGCACCACCTGTTGCACGAACGCAGGGCCCGGCACGCCGCGCACCCGTTCCACACATGGCTCGGCCACCGAGGCGGCAGGATCTCCGCACTGCAGGCCCTCCAGCGGTTCCTGCCCATGTGGGCGATCGACGTCATGGGCTACCGCGATCTCAACCGCTACGCCATCGGCTACGCCGAGCCCACCACCCCACCGGAGCGCGCCGTCAACGCCTGGGCCGACGAACTCACCGCCCGCAACGCGCTCTTCCTCAACGACTGGAAACAGCTCAGCCTCGACGAGCTGCTCGGCTGGAACGCCGGCGACACCCTCGAGTTCTACTACCTCAGCCGGACCATGGACATCCACCGCCACCACCGGGTCACGACCACGCAGCTCGCCACCACCCATGCCGACCCGATGCTGCGCCTCTGGCTGACCGGCGCCATGGCGGCGGCCGCCGACGTACTCCTGGACAGCACCCGGCCCCTGGCGGTGGAGGCCGAGGCCGCCACCGGCCTGCGCCTCGACTACCTCGCCGGGCGCCGACAGGTCGCCGCGCCCCATTTCACCCATGACCCGGTCACGCCCGATCAGCGCGACATGGCCGCCGAGATCATCGAAACCGTCTTCGACTTCATGGACCGCCAGCTCGACCTGTCGCTCGACGTCGCGCTGTCGAACGACTTCCGTATTCCGTAGGGACCGTAGGCACCAGGGGCGTGAATTGCGGGATTCCCGAGCGCGTGGTGTCGGCCGAGGAATTCGGGCCGACGTTAGGGTTGCGCGCGACGAGGAGGTTCCATGGGCAGGAAGACACGACGCGTGACGCTCGCCCTCGGCTCGCTCACCCTTGTGTGCCTGGCCCTCACCTCCGCATGTTCCGGCGACGACGAAGGACCAGAACCGGCGCCCACGTCTTCGTCGCCTTCTCCGTCGCCCTCGGAAACCGGGCCCACGCCCGTGCCCCCGCCCCCGCCTCCTCCCACGGCCACCGGCCCCATCGATGGCACGAGCGTGTTGCCTCCGCCGCCGACGGGCACGCCGCCCTCTCCAGGGCCGACGTCTCTCAACACCTGAGCGGTCCCCATGGAGGACCGGCAGCCCACACCCGGTGAGAAATCGTCGAACCGGTTCACCGAGGCAAGCCCGACGACGGTTGCGAAAACGCTGATCGCACAGGCTTCTTTCGTCGCGGCGCTCCTGTTCTACCTGGGAGCGCTCTACGCCAGTCAGTACTACGGCTATTTCCACCTGTCCCTGTTCGCCCTCGGGCTGGGATTCACCGATCTCGTGATGCGCAGCACGGTGGTCCTGAGGACTCCGGTCATGGTGGTCTTCATCATCGCGCTGATCGTCGCCGGCCTTCCGCGCATGTCGACGGGGTCACGGTTGCCCCACCGCGTCGCCCGGTCCTTGTCCGCCGCGGGCGACACGCTGGCGCGCTTCCATCTGGTGATCGTGGCGGCCGGGCTGATCCTGCTGCTCAATTTTCGACGGGTCGGGCCCTATATCTGGGTCATTCCTCTCGTGATCGCGATCGGCCTCCTGATGGGCCAGACCCGCGACGCGCAGGGCAACCGCCCGCAAGGCCTGCGCCGCAGGACGCTGCCCGCTCTGGCCGCGGGGCTCTGCCTGTTCTGGTCCCTCAGCCTCGTCACCGTGCAACTCGGTGTGCGCGACGCCGAGCGGGACGCCCGCCGGATCACGGAAAGGACGGGCGTGCTCATCCTCAGCGGCAAGCGCCTGAGCCTGCCTTCGCCGACGAGGGAAGAGGACCTCGGAGCCGGGCTGCGCCATCGCTACCGCTACAGCAACCTCCGGCTCGTAGTGGAAGGCCGGGACGGCTATTACGTCGTACCCGTCCACTGGGACCACACCACCGACCCGGTCTACGTGATTCCGCACAGCGAGGACGCCTGGGTCGGACTGGCGCCGGGCGTTCGGCCGGCGTAGCGGAACGACGTTTATCGCAGCGCCGCGGTGACCGCGATCGTCGTGTAGTGCATCGTGAAGTCGCCGCCCATCGCGTCGATCGCGGCCCCGACGCCCGCCTGTACCTCCGCCATCCGGTCCGGCGAGAGCCGGGTGAGGGGACCGAAGGTGGGCAGCTGGTCCAGCCACGCCTCCTTGGTGTAGGTCCAGTCCCACTCGAACCGCCACTGCTCGGGGCCGGTGAACGCGCCCACCGTACGGATCCCGTCGGCGGCCTTGGTGGACAGCGCCTGGAACCCGTCCATGGGCCGCTTCATCGCCTGAAGAGCGAACGGCGAGCCGGGCGCCACCCGCTGATACGCCGTGGAGAAGGCCTCCGCCACGTCGTCCGAAAGGTGGAACGCGTTCCAGAAGGCGGCCAGCAGGCCACCGGGTCGCAGGACCCGCGCGGCCTTGGCCGCGCCCGCGAGCGGGTCTATCCAGTGCCAGGCCTGGGCTGCGACGATCGCGTCGAATCGCCGGCCGGCCGGATCCCAGGCTTCGAACGTGGCGACGTCGACCTCGAGCCCGTGCCGCCGCGCAATGTCGGCCATCCGTGCGTCGGGCTCGATTCCCAGCACCCGGCAGCCGGCCGCCTGGAACTGCCGGGCGGCTATGCCCGTACCGCAGCCGACGTCGAGGACGTCGAGGATGCCGGGGCCGGTTTCGCGGCAGGCGGCGATGATGCGGTCGACCATGGCTTCGGGGTAGCGGGGGCGGGCCCGGTCGTAGCGTTCGGCGTCCGAGCCGAAGGACTCTGCCGTCCGGCGGTCTCGATGGAGCTCGTTCTCGGAAGGGCCCGATGGCCCAGACGGTACAGTGGGCATGTGCCCACTATGGTGGGCGCATGCCCACTCGTCAACGGACGGGACCGACAAGGAAGATGGGACGCACGACGTGCCTACAGGGGTGGCCCTGCGCGATGCGCGCGAGCAACTGTTCGATGCCGCCGAGCGCGTCCTGCTCCGGGAGGGGCCGAGCGCGCTGACCAGCCGGGCGGTCACCACGGAGGCGGGCTGCGCCAAGGGGGTCCTGCACCGGCACTTCGCCGACTTCGACGCCTTCCTCGCGGACCTCGTACGGGACCGCATCGCCCGGCTCGACGACCAGGCCGCCGCCTTGCGCGACTCCGCCGGCACCGGCACCGTCGCCGACAACCTCACCGACGTGCTGACGGCCCTGTTCGGCTCCGTGGCCGTGGCGATCGTCGGTCTCGTCACCTCCCGGGACGAGCTGCGCGCCCGGCTTCGCCGCACCACGCCGACCGGCATCCCCCTGCTGACGGAAGCCGCCGCCGCGATCGCCTCCTACCTCACCGCCGAGCGGGAACGAGGCCGCGTCGCGGCGGACGCCGACGTGGACACGCTCGCACCCATGCTGATCGGGGCGGTGCACATGCTGTTCGCCGACCGGAAGGGCACTCCGCCGGAGAGCGGAGCCGTCCGTAAGGTCGTGGACGCGGTCATCACCGGCATCGGGCGATGACCGCTCACGGCTGTGAGACCCGGAATCTGTTCTTGTGTCAGTTCCAGGGGTTGGCCGGCTGGTCGTTGATGGCCGTCCAGAAGCGGGTGCCCGCGGGTACGTCGCCGTAGGCCCAGTAGCTCCATCCGCCCGAGCTCTCCAGGTTCGGGCCGTATCTGCCGTCATGGAACTCGGCCATGCGCCACCCCGCGCCGAAGGTGTTCGCGCACACCCCGTCCGCGACCGCGCGGTCGGCCAGACGCGTGCCCCGGATCGGACGGGTGGCGGCGACGGCCCCGCGCGCCCAGCCTGCGTAGAAGTCGGGAGTGATGCCGGCGGGGGCCGGGCGGCCGTCGATCTTCAGGCACAGCACGGGAAGCGCCGTGGTGGTGGCGGTGTCCCCCTGGTAGGGGTTGCTCAGGGCGCCACCGCCCACCTGGACCGTGCCGGCGGGTCCGTCCGCGAGCAGAGTCCAGGTCATGGCCTTGCCGCCGGAGGCGGTGGCGGCCGGAGCGGCCGTCGCCGGGGCCACGATGCCTGCCGCGGCGGCGAGCGCCGCCGCACCGAGAGCGAGAACCGTCTTCAGCGTGCGCATGGCTTCTCCTCACCGGCGTGACACGAGATGCATGGCATTGTGCATGGCGTTTCGGTGGGGAATTCTCTCGGGCCTTCGCGCAACTCCCAAGGAGAGAACCGGACACCAGGGTGGCGAACGACCCGATGGGGAACCTTTCTCCTGATGCGCGCATCCTGTACGGCAGAACGCACGGCCCGGGCGCGTGGCGCAGTCGGCCCGGAGCCTCCGCCCCCTCGAGCCCGCTGCGAACATCACGTGAAAATGATCACTGGACGTCACCAACCGCGAGCGACAGGTAGTACACCGGTTCTATTGCCGTAATGGCATCCGCCTTGTCTACCGGAGATGTCCTGTGACCACACTCCCTGTCGATTCCGGCCAGCAACCTGGTCAAGAACCCGGCCGGCAACCCGGCCAGCGGCCCGGCCGCCGACAGCCGCGTCCCGCGCGGCGCTTACGCCTGCTCGCCGATCTGACACCCCTGCGCGACTCGGCGGACTTCCGCCGCTTGTGGTGCGGGCACACGGTGTCGTGGGTGGGCCAGCAGATGACCGCGCTCGCGGTCTCCCTGCAGGTCTACGCGATCACGGGCTCGACGTTCTCGGTGGGCCTGGTCGGCCTGTTCTCGCTGTTCCCGCTGATAGCCGCCGGCCTGTTCGGAGGCGCGGTCGCCGACACGGTCGACCGCCGGACCCTGGGCCTGGCGACCGCGGCGGGCCTGACGGCCCTGTCCGTCGTGCTGGCCACGGTGGCGCTGCTGGACCTGCGGCAGGTGTGGCTGCTCTACACCGTCGTCGCCCTGCAGTCGGTGTGCTTCGCCATGAACAACCCCGCCCGCACCTCGATGATCCCCAGGCTGCTGCCCAAGGAACAACTGCCCGCCGCCAACGCCCTGGCGTCCCTGACGACCAACATCGGCCTCATGGGCGGGCCCGCGATCGGCGGTGCGGTCGTCGGGCTGTGGGGCTACCAGGCCGCGTATCTGATCGACGTGGTCGCGTTCTCGGGCTCCCTGTACGCCATGTGGCGGCTCCCGTCGATGCGCCCCGAGCCGGCCGACGGGCAGGCGGTGCGGCGCCGCGCCTCCGTCCGGGACGGCCTGCGCTTCCTCGTCTCCAGACCCAACCTGCGCGTCACGTTCGTCGCCGACCTCGCGGCCATGATCCTCGCCCACCCCAGGGCGCTCTTCCCGGCCGTCGCGGGACTCTGGTACGGAGGGGACACCAAGACGGTCGGCCTGCTGGTCGCGGCCCCGGCCGTCGGTGCGGTGCTGGGCGGGCTGTTCTCCGGCTGGCTCGGCCGTATCCACCGGCACGGCCTGGCCATCCTGCTCTCCGTCGCCGCCTGGGGAACGGCCGTCGCCGTCTTCGGGCTGACCCGCGATCTGTGGCTGGGGCTGCTCTTCCTGGCGCTCGCCGGGTGCGCCGACAGCATCTCCGCGATCTTCCGCATGACCATGATGCAGGCGGCCACCCCGGACGACATGCGCGGCCGACTCCAGGGCGTCTTCATCGTGGTGGTCGCGGGCGGGCCGCGGCTCGGCGACTTCGTCGCGGGAACCGCGGCCGACCTGGCCTCACCCTCCTTCGCGGTCGCGGGCGGTGGAGCCGCCTGCGTCGCGGCCGTCGTACTGATCGCCGCCCTATGTCGCCACTTCATCCGCTACGACGCGCGTTCACCGCAGCCATAGGATCCCCGGACCGGGGGCGTGCCTCGCCCCCTTCGTGCGCCGACGCTTCGTACGCCGGGCCGGTCAGTGCACGGGGACGCGGTCGACGTGCGGCTCGGCGGCCGGCGGTCCGGCGTGGTGGCGGCCCTGGGCACGGCCCGGTCGGACCGGCCACCAGATGCCCCGGCCGAGGATCGCGGCCAGCGCGGGCACCAGCACGATGGAGAGGACGAAGGCGGAGAGCATGATGCCGAGCGCCGTCGCGAAGCCGATCTGCTGGGTGGAGGGGGCCGCGTCGACGGCGAGGCTGCCGAAGGACGCGGCGAGGACGACGCCCGCCGTGGCGATGGCGGGTGCCGTGTGGCGCACGGCGCGGGCGACGGCCGCGCGGGCCGGGCCGGGGCGTTCCATCTCCTCGCGGATGCGGTCGCTGATCAGGATGTTGTAGTCGGTGCCCAGCGCGACGACGAAGAGGAAGAGCACCAGCGGCAGGACGAAGTTGACGCCCGGCTTGTCGAGGAGGTGCTGGAAGACGAGGGCGGAGGCGCCGAGGGTGGCGGCGAACCCGAGGCCGACGGCGATCATGAGAACGGCCGGGGCGAGCAGGCTGCGCAGCAGGACGAGCAGGATGAGGGCGATGAGCACGGCGGCGACCGGAAAGACGATCCTCAGGTCGTGGTCGACGGCCGTGGAGATGTCCGCGAAGATCGCGGCTGTGCCTCCGACATGGGCTTGCAGGCCGGCGGGGGTGTGGCGGGCGACGGTGTCGCGGACGGGCCCGGAGACGAGGTCGCGGGCCGCCTGGCTCTGGGTGTCGGCGGTGAGGTAGAGGTCGATACGGGCGGCGGTACGGTCGTCGTTGAGGGCGGTCCCGCCGACCTGCCCGACGCCCTTGAGCCCGGCGAGGGCCTGGGGCAGGGCGCCGAGGGCCTCGGCGGTCAGGGCGCGGCCGTCCTTCGCGGTGACGTAGACGGTGGCCGGGTCGGACACTCCGGCGGGCAGGGCGCGGGTTATCTCGGCGGACGTGGCGGCCGCCGGGGTGCGGTGGGCGCCGGAGGTCTGGCCGAAGTCCATCCGGATGCCGACCAGTCCGGCCGCCAGGGCGCCGAGCAGGGCGACGGACGCCAGCACGAGGGTGACCGGGCGTCGGGCCACCAGGTCGCCGACGCGCCCGGCCGTGCCGGGGCGGGGTTCGCGCTTGAGGGCGCGGGACGGCCAGAACATCTTGCGCCCGGTGACCGCGAGCAGCGCGGGCATGAAGGTGAGGCTGGCCAGCAGCATGACGAGCACCGAGACGGCGATGGCGGGGCCGAGCACGCGGAACTGCCCGAACGTCGCGATGCCGAGGGTGGCGAAGGCGGCCACGATGGTGAGGGCGGCGGAGGTGATCGCCGTTCCGACCCGGGCGCTGACCTCGGCCGCCACGGCGCGCGCGGGCAGGTCGGGGTGGGCTCGCAGCTGTTCGCGGAAGCGGAAGAGGAGGAAGAGGAAGTAGTCGACGCCGATGCCGATCAGCACGACGCTGATCATGCTGGGGGTGGAGGAGTCGAGCGTGATGCCGGTGAGCATCGCGACGCCGGTCACCGCTCCCGTCGCGGCGCCGCCGATGACGGCGACCGAGAGCAGGGGGACGAAGGCTGCCAGCACGCTGCGAAACACCAGGATGTTGATCAGCACGATCAGGCCCATCATGACGATGCCGACGACCGTCTGGGTGGTCTTCTCCGCCTCGTCGGTGTCGACGAGGTCGGCCAGGCCGCCGGTGAAACCGGTGCGCATCCCGGCCTCGGCGAAGTCGGCCTTCGCCCGGTCGCGGAAGGCGCGGTAGAGGTCGTGCATGCCGGGGTCCGTGGAGTTGCCGGTCAGCTGTACGGAGAGCAGTTCGAAGCTCCGGTCGGGCGCGACCATCGCGGGAGCGACCTTGGGCGTCTGGGAGTGGTCCTCGGCCAGGAAGGAGGGCGGCCCGTCCTCCTTGGGCGCGGGCATCGCGACGCGCCGGTGGCCCAGTCGCTCGGCGAGCGCGCCGACGCGGCGGTGGTCGGCTTCTGCGAGGGGCTTGCCGTCGGCGCGGGCGACGAGCACGGTCACCGCGTTGGCGTCGGGCTTCACCCCGAACCGCTCCTCGGCGACCTTGAGCGCGGCGGCCGAGTCGTACGTCGCGGGCAGGAAGTCGCCGCTCTGGGCCTGGGTGACGCGGTAGAGCAGCCCCTGTCCGAGCACGGTCAGGAACAGGCCCAGCACCGTCCAGAGGACGATGACCTTCCATGGGTTGCGGGTGGAGAGCCCGGTCAGGGCGCGGATCACGTTGTCCTCCGGCGGTGGGTGGTGCACCGGGTTCTCCCGGCAGGTGTCCAGCTCATCAGCGCGGATCGCGCGAATCGTCCGAGCGCGGGACGAGAAAGGGCCTGGGAGCGGGGGCCGGGCGGAGCCGCCGACCAGGATCGTGGTCCCAGAGCGGTATCGACTCAGGGGCCGGGGGAGGGGCCGGGAGCCGATGCCAGAATGGATCGTCAAATGACGGTCGTGCCGCACCGGACGTGGTCGGCGGGGCGGCCGAGGGGGAGGACCGTAATGTCGACGACACGCCTTGAAGCCAGGGCTCCGGGAGGTTCCCCGGGCTCAGGGACTTCCGGGGCTTCGGAAGCCTCCGCAGGATTCCGGGCCGTGCCGAGCGGCGACGCGCTGCCGTGGACGCGTGGCGACGCATCGCCCTGGACGCGCAACGACGCGCTGGTCGCGGTCGGGGCGGCGGTCGTGGACCTGATCGGCTTCACGCTCACCAGCCAGGTCGACCTGGGGTACGTCCCGGCGGTCGGCTGCGTGCTCCTGATGGTGTCCGCGCTGCCGCTGGTGGCCCGGCGCCGCGCCCCGGTGCCGACGCTCGCGGCCATCCTGCTGCTCGGCCTGGTGCTGAACCTGAGCGTCCCGGTCGCGCAGCATTTCAACGCCACGGTCGTGGTCGCGCTCTACACGGTCGTACGGACCCGGGGCGCGGCCGTGGCGGTGCCGGCGTCGCTCGTCGCCGTGACGCTGCCGCTGGTGGGGCAGACGTCGTGGCCGCGGCCGAGGCTCGTGGACGTGGCGGGCAACGTGTCCGCCGGAGCGCTCGTGGTCATCGCCGCGATCGTGATGAACCACTGGCAGCGGGACATCGAGGCCAACCGCCGGATGCTGGCCGACCGGGCGGTGGCCGACGAACGACGGCGCATTGCACGGGAGTTGCACGACATCGTGGCGCACCACATCACCACCATGCAGCTGATGGCCGGGGGCGCCCGGGCCAACCTCGGCGGTGACCCGGAGGTGGTCAGGGAGGCGCTGATCACCCTCGAGGGATCCGGGCGGATGGCGCTGCGCGAGATGCGTCAGCTGCTGGACGTCCTGCGGGCCGGCGACGAGGCCGAGGAGGCGCCGACCGCCCCGCAGCCGGGCGTCGGCGACCTCGAGCGGCTCGTCGCCGAGTCCTGCCGGGCCGGGTTGCCCACCGCGCTCGAGGTGCGGGGCGAAGAACGTCCGCTGCCGCCGAGCGTGGGCCTGACGGTGTTCCGCGTCGTGCAGGAGGCGCTGACGAACGCGCGCAAGTACGCGGGCGAGGCCAGGGCGTCCGTACGGCTGACGTACGAGCCGGACGGCGTGGCGGTGGAGGTGTCGGACGACGGCGCCGGCGTGAGCACGGCCTTCGGGTCGGGCTCCGGTTACGGCCTGGTCGGGATGCGGGAGCGGACCGTGCTGCACGGCGGGACGCTGGAGGCCGGTCCGCTGGACCAGGGCGGGTTCCGGGTGTCGGCCCGGCTGCCGCTGACGGCCGACGAACGGCTGCCGCAGGAGACCGGCGTGGGGGCGCTGCGATGAAGGAGACCATGGACGAGGCGATGGGAGAGGCGATGCGCGGGGGTGCGATCAGAGTGCTGATCGCGGACGACCAGCCGCTCGTGCGGCGCGGGCTGGCGCTGATCCTCGCGCCCGACCCGGCCTTCGAGGTGGTGGGCGAGGCCGGTGACGGCGCGGAGGCGGTGGTCCTCGCGCACCGGCTGCGGCCCGACGTCGTCGTGATGGACATCCGGATGCCGGTGCTGGACGGCGTCGCCGCGACCGGGCAGCTCGCACGGGAGCTGCCCGGCTGCCGGGTGCTGGCGCTGAGCACCTTCGACATGGACGAGTACGTGGTGGCCGCGTTGCGGGCGGGCGCCTACGGGTTCCTGCCCAAGGACATCTCGCCCGAGGAACTGGTCGCCGCCGTCCGCGTGGTGCACACGGGGGAGGCCGCGGTCGCTCCCCGGCTGCTGACCAGGCTGATCTCCACGTACGTCAGGACCCCGGACCGGCCGCGGCCGCCCGTCGCGCTCTCGGGCGACCTCACGCCGCGCGAGCAGGAGGTGTGGCGGCTGATGGCTACGGGGCTCGACAACGCGGAGGTCGCGGGGGAGATGGACATCAGCGTGTCGACCGTGAAGAACCACATCACCAGCGTCTTCGCGAAGCTCGGCGTCCGCGACCGGGCCCAGGCGGTGATCGCCGCGTACGAGACGGGGCTGGTGGAGGTGGGCGCACAGTCGTAGGGATCCCGGGCGGACGCCACGACCCTCGGTCGGGTGGTTTCGATCCGGACCCTTGGCTACCACGTCGGGACGGCCGGAAGGATGGGTCCGCTGTTGCCGTCGGCAGGGAGATTCGGGTCCGGCGGGACCAAGGGGAGGGAATCGTGGTGGGAACGAAGTGGTCTGTTCCATGGGGCGTGGGTGCGGCCCTGGTGATCGTCGTGGCATCCGCGGCGGCGCCGGTGGCTGCTCACAGCCCGGTATCGCACCGACTGGCCGAGCGCATCGTGCTCATGAACCCGGACAACGGCCGGTCCGTGCCCGCGAGTCTGGGTGACGACATCGAAGTCCGCCTCACCGGCTACCGTGAGAACGGGCTCAACTACACCTGGAGCACCCCGCAGTCCAGCGACTCCACGGTGCTGCGGCGTACCGCCGGCGGTATGACACCGGGCGGCGGCGCATCGGCGGTCTTCCACGCGGACCATGCCGGCAAAGCCACCATCAGCGCGCAACGACGCTGCCGCCCCGATTCGGGGCACATCTGCCCCCTGGTCGTCTCGCCGTGGAAGGCCACGGTGACCGTGAAGTGACGGGATGGGGCGGGGACCGGCCCGCGTCGGTCACCGTCCCACCGGACAGCCCGGTGGTGGTGCGCGTCGCGCCCGGCTGTGTGTAACAGGAATGTATTAGAGGGTGGTTGGGTGGAACGCTTCGCCGGGCCGGGTGCATCCTGATGATCAGAAACGCTCGCTTGTGCGAATTCGTGCGAGCGGTCGGCACCCCCAACCGATATTGAGGCAGACACGATGCGCGTTCACAAGCTCACTTTCGCCACCCTGGCCGTTGCCGCTGGTCTCTTACTCACGGCCTGCCAGGGCGACGACGACGGCACGGGGAAGAGCGCCCCGTCGTCCGCGTCGTCCGCATCCTCCGCGTCTTCCACGGGCGGCGGTTCGGGCTCGGGCGGTTCGGGCTCGGGCGGTTCGGACCAGGGCGGCGGGAAGGACTCCGCCGGGAAGAGCCCCGCCGGGAAGAGCTCCGGCGGGCAGGGCACGGCCGCTGGGACCGGCTCCAAGGAGAGCGGCAAGGCCGGCAAGTGCCGCACCGACGAGCTGGAGATCACGGCGAAGGACCGCACCATCGACGGTGACTCCGATGCCACCGTCGTGGTGGAGCTGAAGAACCGCGGCGGCCACAGCTGCGCGATCTCCGGGTACGCGGGCGTCGATCTGAAGACCAACGCGGGGTCGCTGTCCGCGAAGCGCACTGGTGAGCAGGCCCCCTCGACCATCCTCAAGGACGGGCAGTCGACGTTCTTCGGCATCAGCTATCCGTTCAACACGTCGGGTGGCTCCGGCGTCCGCATCACGGGACTGCTGGTGACCCCGCCGAGCGAGACGAAGTCGGTCTCCCTCCCCTGGCCGGGCGCCGCCACGTTGCCCGTCACGGACGGCTCCGGCTCCCCGGTGAAGGTCGGCCCGATCGGAAGCGCCGGTCAGGGCGGCTGATCCGCACGCCCTTCGGGGATGGCGTCATGTGATCTGTCGGGCACGCCTCAGGAGACGCCGACCGACGCCGTGGTGATGACCTCGTCCAGGACGTCGCGGGACCGGATCAGGTCGGTGATCAGTCGGTTGATACGGTCCCGCTCCGAGGCGAGCTCCACGACCAGTTGCTCGGTGGCGGCCTCGGACGGGCCGCCGTCCGTGTCCCGCATGCACGGCAGCAGCTGGGCGATCTTCTTGCTGTTGAGCCCCGCCGCGTAGAGCGCCTGGACGCGGATGACCCGGTCGACCGCCCACTCGCCGTACTGCCGCTGACCGCCCGGAGTGCGCTCGGCGTTCAGCAGTCCCTGCGTCTCGTAGTAGCGCAACGAACGCTCGCTCACACCGCTGCGTCGCGCCAGTTCGCCGATCCGCATTCCCCACCTCGCCTGCCGCTGCCGCTGCCTTGCCGCTACGGGACTTGAACCTGACACTGATGTCAACTCCTACGGTACCGGCATGACGAACACGCCAGCACCGTCCCGCCTCTTCGACCCCGCCCGTCTCGGCCCTCTGGACCTGCCCAACCGCCTGGTGATGGCACCGTTGACCCGCAACCGCGCCGGTGCCGACGGCGTCCCGCAGCCCATCATGGCCACGTACTACGCACAACGCGCCTCCGCAGGCCTGATCATCGCCGAGGCCGCCACACCGAACGCCGTGGGGCAGACGTACCCCAACATCCCCGCGATCCACAACGAGGCCCACGTGGCCGGATGGCGGCAGGTCACCGACGCGGTGGCGGCCAAGGGCGGCCGGATGTTCCTGCAGCTGCAGCACGGCGGCCGGGTCGGGCATCCCGACAACAGCGGACTGATGCCGGTCGCGCCGTCGCCGGTGCCGCTCCCGGAGACGATCCACACGCCCGCCGGGCGCCAGGAGGCCGTCGTACCAAGGGAGATGACCCAGGACGACATCCGGTCCACCGTGGCCGATTTCGCCGCGGCCGCCCGCAACGCCGTCGACGCCGGCTTCGCCGGGGTGGAGGTGCACGCCGCCAACGGCCACCTCCTGCACCAGTTCATGGCGCGCAACACCAACCACCGCACCGACGCCTACGGCGGCTCGGTCGCCGGCCGCATCCGGTTCGCCGTCGAGGTGGTCCAGGCGGTCGCCGAAGCCATCGGCCCCGAGCGGGTGGGCCTGCGCATCTCCCCGGGAAACACCGTCAACGGCATCGAGGAAGGCGACACCGAGAGCATCTACCCGACGCTCGTCGAGGCACTGGCGGACACCGGCCTGGCCTACCTGCACATCGTGTGGGCCGACCCCGACCAGCCCCTGTTCCAGGACCTCCGGAAGGCCTGGCCGGGCACGCTGATCGCCAACCCGGCGCTGGGCTGGGGAGGGCCGATCCCCGCCGACGGCGGCCAACTGGCGGGCGAGCGGCTGCTGGACGCGGGAGCCGACCTGATCGCACTGGGCCGCGCCTTCCTGGCCAACCCCGACCTGGTCGAACGACTGCGGGTCGGCGCACCGCTCAACCAGGTACGCGACCAGCACATGATGTACGTGGGAGGAGAGACCGGGTACACCGACTACCCCACGCTGGCCGCCGACGTCCCGCACGCCGCCCAGGCACTCGAACTCGTCGGATCGTGACCGGGACGAGCCGGGGCGGCCGCCCCCATCAGCCGCCCCACCGGCCGCCGTCCCTACTCCCCGCCGCCCCGCACCGCCACCGGCCGCAGCCACAGCAGTACCGTCGTGGTGGCCGCCAGCAGCGCCACGCACCCGCTGAAGATCAGCCCCGCCTGTCGCAGCCCCAGGGTGACGGCCATGATTCCCACCCCGACCACGGGGATCGAGATCGCCACGTACAGCACCACGAACAACGCGGAGGTGACCTCCGCCCGCCGCTCGGCCGGGCTGCGCTCACCCACCATGGTGACGCCGGCCCGGAACGAAAGCCCCTGCCCCGCGCCCGCGGTGAGCGCCCCCGCCACCAGCAAGAACAAAGAGGCCGTGATCAGCGCGGAGGAGATCATCGCCATCCCCGCCACGAGCACCACGCACCCCCACGGCAGCGCCCGGTGCACACCGACCCGCCCCATCAGCAGCTGACCGGCCGTCGACGCCCCGAAGACCGCGAAGACCACGGTGCCGGACACCGCCGGATCGCTCACCCCCACCACCTCGCTCAGGAAGCTCGGCGCCACCGACGTGAACAGACCCAGCGTGGCGAACCCGGCGAAGCCGGCCATGGCCGCCGGGACGAAGGCGGGGCGCACCGACGGCGGCACGCGCAGCCGCCGGGGGCCGCGCGACGTACCGTGCCGGTCCCGCACCGTCTCCGGGATCAGCAGCACGCCGACGAAGGCGACTGCCACGAGCACGAGGTCCACGACGAACACCTGCCGGAGCGGATCCGGAACGTACTGCGCCATCAGGCCGGCGAGCAGCGGTCCGCTGCCCAGCCCGCCCATGTTGGCCGCGGTGGCGATCAGCGTGGCGTGCGCGGCCCACCGCCGTGGGGCGAGCTCCACCACGGCGGCCGTCGCGGTCCCCGTGAACAGCCCCGCGGACAGTCCCGAGAGCACCCGGCCCGCGAAGAGCTCCGGCAGCCCGCTCTGGAAGAGGAAGCACACCGCGCTCATCGCCGACAGCACCAGACCGGCCAGCAGCACCGGCCGGCGGCCCACGGAGTCCGACAGCTGCCCCAGCAGGAGCAGCGCCACGATGACACCGACCGCGTACACCGCGAAGATCAGCGTCACCATGAACGAGGAGAAGCCCAGTTCCTGCTGGTACAAGCCGTAGAGCGGCGTGGGCAGCGTGGTGCCGCACATGGCGACGGCGAACGCGTAGGCGGCCACGGCGAACGGCCACCAGCGGTCGGTGTCATACGGGCCGGGCTCGGCGTCGCCCCCTCGACGCGCGGACGCATGGTTGCTCACCGTGACTGCCTATCAGGATCACCCTGGTCACGGCCCGCGCCCCGCGCGCGCCCGTGGTCACGACTCATCGGCTGGGCGAAGCCGCGACGGCGAGGACTCGCCCCTGCCGCTGCCACCACCGCCACCGCCACCGCCGCGGCCGTCGTCCCGGCCGTCGTCCCGGCCCGGGCGGGCGCCGGTGCGCCGGAGGACCCGGCGGTGGTCACCACGGACGCCGGACCCGTACGCGGCACCGTCACCGAGCGCGGCCGCGCCTTCCTCGGCGTGCCGTTCGCCGCGCCGCCGGTGGGGGAGCGGCGGTGGCGGCCGCCCCAGCCCCCCGCCCCGTGGTCCGACGTCCGGGCCGCCGCCCACTACCCGGCGTCGAACTACGGCGGTGACCACCGCCTGGCGTTCGCGGCCGCGTTCGGCGACTACCTCGTCGCCTGCCCCACCCGGGAGTCGGCGCGGCAGCTCGCCACCGCCACACCGGGCCGCGTCTTCGCCTACGAGTTCGCCGACCGCGCCGCCCCCGTCCTCTACAACGTCCACCCCGACTTCCCGCTGGGTGCCTACCACGGCGCTGAACTCCCGTACCTGTTCGACTACCTGCAGGCGGGCGACCTCCGGCTGGACCCGGCCCAGGCCCGGCTGTCGCAGGCCATGACCACCTTCTGGACCCGCTTGGTCACCATGACGGACCCCGTCCCCGGCACCTGGCCCGCGACCGCCCCGGACCCCTACCGCCCGCTCTCCTGGCCCGGACGCCATCACGCCCCGGACCGACTTCGACACCGCCCACCAGTGCGACTTCTGGGCCACGATCCCGCGCCCGACCGGCCAGGAACTGCTGACAGCGGAGGTACGCCGGCCACGGTCGCGGTGACGGGGTCTATTTGTCGAGATGTTGTCGCCGGAAGGCCGCGCGGTAGGCGTGGGGGGAGGCTCCGGTGCGGCGGGTGAAGTGATGGCGCAGGGTGACGGGGGAGCCGAAGCCGGTGCGGTCGGCGATGTGCGTGACGGGCAGGTCGGTGGTCTCCAGCAGTTCCTGGGCCCGGTGGATACGGGCGCCCAGGAGCCATTGCAGCGGGGTGGTGCCGGTCTGGGCGCGGAACTGCCGGTTGAGCGTCCGGATACTGATCCTGGCGTGACCGGCGATGTCGGCGAGGGTGAGGGGCCGGTGGAGGTGGCTCTCCATCCACTCCAGGACGGGCTGGAGGGTACTGAGGCCGGTCGGGGCCTCGGGGCGTTCGATGTACTGGGCCTGACCACCGTCGCGCTGGAGAGGCATCACGGTGCGGCGGGCGGTGGCGGCCGCGAGATCCGCACCGAGGTCGCGGCGGACCAGATGGAGGCACAGGTCGAGTCCGGCGGCCACCCCGGCCGACGTGATCAGACTGCCGTGGTCGACGAACAGGACGGCGGGGTCGACGTCGACGCGCTGGTGACGCCGGGCGAGTTCACCGGCGTACTGCCAGTGGGTGGTGGCGCGGCGACCGTCCAGCAAGCCGGTGGCGGCCAGGGTGAAGGCGCCCACGCACACCGATGCCAGACGCGCCCCGCGCGCCGCCGCCCGCCGCAGCGCCTCGACGACCGCGGGGGGCGGTGCGCCCAGGAAACCGGCGTGGGCGGGGATGACGACGGTGTCGGCGTCCGCGAGGCCGTCGAGGTCGTGAGGGGTGTGGATCCGGAAGGCGCCGTGCTCGGGTGAGGTGGTGGCGCTGCGGTCGGGAGCGCAGATCCGCAGGTCGTAGTGCGGCATGTCGGCGGCTTGGTTGGCGGTGCCGAAGACCTGGCCCGGGATGGACAGTTCGAAGGGGAGGACGCCGTCGAGCGCGAGCACGGCCACCACACGAGTCATGGCCAGAATTTAGCGCAGGACGGCATTGTGGCCGCTGGCCGAGGGATGCGGACGGCAGCAGGATCAAGGGCGTACCCACTGAACGACGTATGAGGAGTCCCCGCGGTGGATGTCGCCCTGCCCGCTGTCTACGACCCATTCGATCTGCCCCGGACGGACCTGGCCGCCCGCGCGCTGCGCTACGCCGAGGAAACCGAGCCGGCGGTCATCTTCCGCCACAGCGTGCGCAGCTACCTCTTCGCCCGGGCGCTCGCCGGCCACCGCGGCATGGAGGCCGGGACGGACTTCGACGACGAGCTGGTGTTCGTCAGCTGTGTGCTGCACGACCTGGGTCTGTCCGAGCAGGGCAACGGGGACCAGCGTTTCGAGGTGGACGGCGCGGATCTGGCGGCCCGCTTCCTCCGCGAACACGGCACCGGCGAGGACGCCGTGACCGTGGTGTGGGACGCGATCGCCCTGCACACTTCGGAGGGCATCGCCTCCCGCAAGGGCCCGGAAGTCGCGCTGGCTCACGCCGGCATCTCCGTGGACGTTCTCGGGTACGGCAAGGAACTCCTGCCCGACGGCTTCGCCGACCGTGTGCACGCCGCCCTCCCCCGCGAGGACCTCGCCTACACGATGACCGACATGATCGTCCACCAGGCGCTGGCCAATCCCGCCAAGGCCGGACCCCTGGGCTTCCCCGGCCAGCTCCTGCGCCGCCACCTGCCGCCCGGCACGATGCCCGACTGGTACGACCTGATCGCCCGGTCCGGCTGGGGCGACCAGCCCACCCCCACCGACCCGGCCGCCTGAACCCGACGAGAAGTCTCGGAATTCCCGGATCACATCCAGGGAACTGTTCCCACAAGAGCGGTCGTAGCCACCGCGGGGAGCAGCCGATGCGTGTCGCTCATTACTGGCCACCGCTGTCGTCCTCACGGGATCCCGCATCGGCAACAGCGACCATTACTGACGAAGTGCGGCCGGCACCTGGCAATCGGCCTCCGGAAGCGCCGTGGTGGCGGCCTTCACCGGGCTGTGGCGCTCCACCGCCGTGCTGATGCCGCATTCCTGGCGTGTGCGATTCGTCGCCCATTACCGGGAGTTCGCCGAAGGCACCTGCAGGGAAATCCGTCTATGGAACGGCGGGCGGCGACCGGGGCTGAGCGAGTAACTGGCGCTTCGCCGCAGGACCATCACGGTGCTTCCCATGCTCGACATTCTCGAGCGACCCGCACGACTGTGCCCCTCGGCTGCCGCGTACTCCGCACTCGAACCGCTGCGCGTGGCGGCCGCGGACATTTGCGACGGCGGCGTGTACGAACTGCGCTACCAGATGTCGATCACCGCGCCACCCGAGATCGTAGTTCTCTCCGACCGGACCATGCACGGTATGCGTCGGCTCATCCGAGAACTCAGCGCTGGCAAGACTTACAGCAGCTGAACCGCGCTCAAGGACGACAACCAACCATGGTTCGACGCCTTCAACGCCATGCGAGCCAAGATGCGCCTCGACCTCGACCCTTCAGCACGCTCCATCTCGGACGGTCAAACGCCGCAGCAGTGGTAGTCCAGCGCTCCGACTGCAGGGTGCGGCAAGCAGCCCAAACAACAACCCACCGCTAGAGACCCTTCGTTGGGTGGGGCTGGACCCAGATGATGTCCGGCTGGATGATCCGGGGCTGATCGAATGGCCTGAAGGAGGTCCTGGGGTGTGGCTCTGAGGCGGCACGGCCAGCGTTGAAGCGATCGGCCGGCATCGGATGACGGGGTGCCGGTAAGGGGATTGAGTCCCCGCCCCCAAGGGCGGGGACTCAATCCATGCCAAGTTGTCTACTTGAGCTCAGGTCTACTCTGGCCGTGGGATCGTGACGGGCCAGAACTGGAGAAGCCAGTGTTCTTCGGGGTCTTCGAGAGGCGCGTCCAGTTCATCCTCGTCAAAGTCTTCGATGAACTCTGGCACCTCTTCCTCTTCGTCAGGCAGCTCTTCACGTCTGTGCAAGATGCGCAGGCCGTAATTCCCTTCAGGAAGGACCAGTTCGCCGTACCTATCGCCGAACATGCTCAGCACGGCTACAGGGGCGTCGATTGACACGCCCTGAAAGACTCGCTGGTAGTCCCAGTCGTCAGGCGGCGTGCTTTCCGGAACCCTGGAGTGGTGTTCGATGCGCAGCATGGGGTAGCCGGATGCGTCACGACTGCTTAGTCGCAGGCTGTTTCCAGGTACCTCTATCGTGCTGTCGTTCTCCGGCCGTTGGCTGAACGCTATTGGGCCGATGTCGATAGTGCTGTAGTGAAGTTGTGGCCGTGTGTCAGTGGACGACACCAGGTGCTCGGTGGTCATGCTTCTCCCTGAGACTTGCCAGCTGTGGTGCTACGGCGATTGCATCATGCCGCAGGCGTGCGGCCCACTACCCGAGGGCCTTGATGTTCTGCCAACCGGCAGCCCCTACCTCTTTGCGGTAGGTGATCCAGGGGCGGCTGGAATCCGATGGGCGTGATTCGTCGACGACTGCGAGATCGTCCTTGATGTGAACGAGCTTGCCATTCCATGTCGTTGCCCACATGTCCATGCGGCCGTTGTCATCGGCGTCGTGACCGGACGTGATCAGCGGCATGCCTGCGCCATCGTAGAGCCTGGTCGTTGCCCTATCGCCGCTTTGCTCGCGAATCATAGCGGTACGCTGGGAGAGGTCACGGTTGAGCGGGCCTGGGTAGAAATATGACATTCCGTCATTTCTGTTTCTCGCCCCTAGATCCGAGTGGCCGTCACCGTTGACGTCGTCAAGCGATATCAGGTCAAACTTGTCCCAGCCGGCACCGCCGATTTGTATGGGATCCTTGAGGCCTGGCTCGTTGTTCGGGTCTCCTGGGTACAGCCAGAGTTTGTTGTCGTAGGGCGTAATGACGTCGGGGTAGTCGTCTCCGTCAGCATCCTCGACCGTAATGATTTTACTGATGGACGTGTCCCATTCTGTTCCGCTATTGAATACGCGTGGCGTTCCTACGGTGCCGTCGCCTTGACCCGGATATAGGCGTAGTTCATTACCGACTCGGGCGACCACATCTTGCTTTCCGTCGCTGTTGAAGTCGCCGCCATGAGAGATCGCCGCACCGGCCCATCCTGCACTACTGATCTCCTTCGCTCCCCCCAGGGTTCCATCGCCGTTTCCAGGGTAGAAACGCAGCTTCCCGGAGCCGTCGCTGTGAACAGCAACAAGGTCCGACTTGCCGTCGGAGTTCATGTCCCCCATTGTTCCCGGCCCCTTGTGCGGGGGAGGCGGTGCCGGAAGTACCATTTCGCTGCCGTCGGCTTTTACGACTTTGACGAAAAAATCATCGTGATCAATTATGCGCTGCTCGCGGTACCAATCATCGAGCTCTCGACCGCCCTGCTGATTGTCAGCGCTAGGTATGAGCCTGGCGGAAAAATGAGACGTGGCTCTCGTGTCATTGTCGCCCGTAAAAGCTCCCTGCCAGGTGGACGCGAAAGGGTATTCGTCACAGTCCCACGGACCGTTCGGGAGTTTCCCGTACCGCTTTCCGTAGTACTTCCTGCAAGCCGCCGTGCTCTTGCTTCGATTGTGACCGTTACTGTCGCCATATAGGCGCTGCAGCGGCTCGTTGGACTCGATCGAACCAGGTATGGACTTGTTTCTGGCGGTCGGCAGGGTCAGATCTGGGTAGTGCTGTGCCTCCCAGATATGCTTCGTCGCTTCCTTGACCAAGGCGAGCCTGCTCCGCTATAATTCGACGCTTTCGCAAGGAAGTTGACGATAAGTCAGATCATCTCTCTGTGCATCAAAGCTGGGTGTGGCAGCTAGAGCTGCGCGCCGCTCACTAGTGACACACAGGGTGGTGATCCACGGGCGAGCGACCTATCGGCGCACCCGGATGCGTCCGGACTGGTCCAGGCGCAGGCTGGATACATGTCGGGACCTGCACGGATAGTGGTTCACCCGCCGTCACCATCTGGCGGCCGACGGGTGACGATCAGGACGGAGTGCCTCGGCGTGGCGTACGGCCTGGCCGATCTGCTGGAGTTCCTCGCGCGTGCCGGCCTGGATCCGGATGACGTCCGGATCGATGATCCGCACTTGATCGAGTGGCGTGGCGGAGGGCCCAAGCGTTGGTGAAGGACGGACGGCCCACCGACGAGGCAATGCCATGCGCCGAGGGTGGCTGCGGCGGTACGTTTGGCATCAGCCCTTGGAGGCTGCCGGGATCAGGTCGGAGCCAGGTGACTGGATCCCTCCACCTCAAGGTGGTTGTGGCCCTCGTGAGCCCCTCCAAGGGCTGGACGCGGCCCGGATTCGCGTCCGGACCGCATCCGGATGGGTTCAGGGGAAGTTGATCCTGACCAGCTCATCCGGGCGGGCCTCGACAGGCATCTGCCAGGGGTCTTCGTCCAGGTCGATGCCGTATGGGCCCCAAGAGAACTACAGAGGATGGTGCCGTACCAGCCGCTCATTCTGTCGACGCGGTTGGTGATGCGGACGCGGTCGCCGATCTCGAAGTCATTCACAGCGGGCTCGCTGGCGCGCCCTCGGGCCAGGACACCGGCGATTCGGCGGCCGCGGGGGCGTCGTAGTAGTCCTCCGGGGGCTCCGGGTCGATCGGGGTGCCGTGCTCGGGCGTTCTTGCCATCGTCCCCGGACCCGTAACCGGCGGCGAGCACGCCGACGGCTATGACGGCGGCCAGAGTCCCCCACGTGTTCTTCATTGCCGACATTCCCTGGTGGCTGTCAGCGATCATCAAGGGATCCTACGGCCCTGATGCCCTGCGCTCTTAGAACTCCTAACGGAATGATCTTCGAGGTGGTTGGATCGCTCCGGGAGTGACGATCCGGGGGTGTGGGGTGGCTCGGTCGAAGCCGTGGCATGTTGAGGACGAGCTGTGGGCGGTGATCGAACCGCTGTTGCCGAAGGTTGAGCGCCGCTCTCGCTATCCCGGGCGCAAGCGGCATCCGGACCGGCTGGTGTTCCAGGGCATTCTGTTCGTGCTGCATACCGGGATCGCATGGGAACACCTGCCGCAGGAGCTCGGTTTCGGCTCGGGCATGACGTGCTGGCGCCGCCTGGCTGAGTGGACCGAGGCCGGCGTCTGGCACCGGCTCCACGAGGTTCTCCTGGCCGAACTCCGCAGGGCGAACCTGCTGGACTTCTCCCGGGCGGCGGTCGACGGCTCCCACATCCGGGCGTTAAAAGGGGCCCCAAGACGGGACGAAGCCCTGTTGACCGGGGTAGGACGGGCAGCAAGCATCATCTGATCACCGACGCCACCGGCATCCCGCTCGCCGTCATGCTGACCGGCGGGAACCGCAACGACGTCACCCAGCTCATCCCGCTCTTGGAAGCGGTGCCGCCCGTGCGGGGCAAGCGCGGCCGTCCGCGGCGGCGCCCCGATGTCGTTCTCGCTGACCGCGGGTACGACCACGACAAGTACCGACGCCTGGTCTGGGGGCTCGGAGTGAAGCCGCTGGTCGCCCGGCGGGGCACCGAGCACGGCTCCGGACTGGGCACTCAACGCTGGGTCGTCGAGCGCGCGTTCGCCCACCTGCACTGGTTCCGCCGCCTGCGGATCCGCTGGGAGATCCGCGACGACATCCACGAAGCTTTCCTGACCCTCGGATGTGCACTGATCTGCTGGCGACGTCTGAACACGCCCCGCTGCATCGAGGCCGCGACAGCTGTTGCAGGATCTTGGAGTCGGGACCCAGCTCCGGGAGGCACCCCATCACCATCATCACGCACGAGGACCCGATCGGCCGGGGCCCCACCAACTACGTGATCCACGCCGATCTGTCGGACCGGCAGGACGGCTGGCGCGAGCAGCTGTGGACCCGCCAGCTCACCGAGGACACATTCGAGGTGGCCTGTCTGCCGTTCTTCACCTATGGAATCTGCTACCGCGATGTGGTGACCATCGACAGCAACCACCTGGTGAACAGGGTTGTGCGCAAGTCCGGCCACCGGACCCTTCGCGTCGCACTCGTCGCGGAACACGCAGACCGAGACCAGGTGCACGAGCTTCTGCACGGCAAGGCTGTCGACGCCGGCCTGCCACATGAGTGGCTTCAGGGCACCTACCTGGCCGTGGACCTCCCGCCTGGCTCGGATGAGGCGCCCTTCGTCGAGGCATTGGAACCCCTTGCCCAGGCCGGCGCCCTCCACTGGGAGATCGACTCCTGACCCGAAAGATCATTCCGTTAGGAGTTCTTAGGGGAGGACGGGCTCGACTTCCAGCCAGTGCTGCCGTCGCTCACCCCGGTACGCCAGCGCGAGCCAGCCCAGCCCCTCGAGGGCCCGAGCGCACCGCTGCAGCTCGGCCTGCTGCTGGAGCGCGGCCCCGCTCCCCGGCGGGCCGAGCCATTCGACACGTGCCACGCTCCGCGGCTCACCACCGCGCGGCAGCGCCCCGGTCGGCTCGCTCGGGCGGACGACGTACCCGGTGCCCAGGCGCCGCCCGTCCTCGCCCACGGCGGAGGGCGGGATCCCGGCTGCTTCCAGGAGCAAGGCGACCGCGCGTACGGGCTGCCGGCGTTCCCACTCGGCCGGGACCGCTTCGGGCTCTGCGGCACCGGCGTTCATCACGCGGCGGATCTGCAACAGACCGTCGACGGCCTGCCGCACCGCGTCCGCGCGTTCACGGGGGTCGGCGCTGACAGGGCCCGTATCACCGGTCGCCACATCGAAACCCGTCGTACCCATCGCCTCATTCTCCCCAGCAGCGGCTCCCGGAACAAGCGCGGGTCTCGTCTCAGAGGCCCTTGAGCCAGTCGAGCAGGCCTCGGCGGGGAGCGGCTTGGGTCCACTCCTTCAGAGATGCCTGGACTTCGGCGGTGAACGAGGCGTCCGGCCCGAGCACCCTGACGCAGTCTGCCGCGAGAGGTTTCAGGAGGTCACGTGCCTGAGCGCTGTATCCGAACGAACCATGCAAGTCCGCGGTGAGCTTCCTGACGACAAGGGACAACGCCGAATCAGGGCCGTGGGCCGCCGCGCAGTCGGCCGCGAGCGCGGTCAGCCGCGTCACCCCCTCCTGGCCTCCGGCGAGTGCGGCGATGGCTACCGCTTGTCCGAGGCGTGCGAACAGAGTGAAGGGCGCGACCGGGCCGAGGACACGCAGGCAGTCGGACAGCAGCAGACCGACTGTGTCCAGCGCGCCCGACGGGTCGACGGCGATGTCACATATCGACGCGGCGGTGTGGATCTCGAGCGTGATACGCGCATCGCGTCCACGGGCGGCCGCGCAGTCGGTCACCAGCGACGAGAGCAGCTCCCTTGCCCGGCCTTCTTCTCCAGCGCCGTCCGTGGAGATCGCGTGCTGCATTCGCGCGCTCAGCGTCAAAGGGTGACCTGCTCCGAGCACGCGGGCACAGTGGCTGATCAGGATTGCACCGAGATCTCGTGCTTCGGCGTGGGCGCCTGTCGAGTGGAGGGCGTCGGCGTAATGGACCCGGGCTTCAAGCGTTTCGGCGGCGTCGGACCCCAGGACGGCAGTGCAGTCGGCTATCAGGGGCGGAAACAGATCTCGGGCGAGGTCCGGCCTCAAGGCGTCATCGGTGGATTCGGCGTGCTGGATCCTCGCCCGCAGGGTCAGAGGGTGCTCGGGCCCGAGGGCGAGCGAGCAACGGGCCATCAGCTTGGCGGCCTGGTCGCGCGCCTGCTCGTAGCCGCCCGCCTCAGAGGTGAAGTGCGCCAGCTGGAGCCGTGCCTCAAGGGTCTGAGGGTTTTCCTGACCCAGCGTCCGGACGTGATCGGAGACCACGCCGCGCAGGAGGTTCCTCGCCGTGTCGGCACGCCCCTTTTCGCCGATGTGCACAGCCTCCTGCAGGCGGTGGAGCAGGATCGCCTGCGGATCGGCGCCGGGTGCGCCGCTGGTGAGGACGGTGAGTGGACGCTCCACCTGCGAGGCCAGGGCGGCCAGCCGCGTGCAGACGGCGGCGGCGTCTGCAGGGCGCCGGCCGGGGTCCTTCGCCAGCAGGTCCAGGACCAGCCGGTCGGCTTCCTCGGGAAGGTCCGGGTGGGTGGCGCGGGGTGCCGGTGGCGGTTGGTGCAGGTGGCGGTAGAGCACGATGAGCGGCGCCGCGTCGGGGTCGGTGAAAGGCGGGTTGCCCGTGAGTAGTTCGTAGAGCACGCACCCCAGCGAGTACAGGTCCGAGCGCGCGTCCACCGGGCCGTTGCCCGCGCGTTCAGGAGCCGTGTAGTTCACCGTGCCGATGACTTCGCCCGTCATCGTCAGGTTCAGTGAGAAGGCTGCACTCTTCGCGATGCCGAAGTCGACCACCTTCAGGGTGTCGGTGCTCTCGTCGACCATCACGTTCTGCGGCTTGATGTCCCGGTGGATCACCCCGGCCGTGTGCGCGGCCTGCAGCGCCGCGCAGATCTGCCGCGCCCAGCGCAGTGCCTGCTGCGTGGGCAGAGGCCCGGCGGTGAGTATCTGCGACAGCGAACGCCCGCCGAGCAGTTCCATGACCAGGAAGTCCTGCCGGCTGCCGTTGTGTTGCGTCCGGCCGAACTCGTGCACCGTGACGATGTGCGGATGGGACAGGCCGCCGGCCGTGATCGCCTCCTGCCAGAAACGCACCTCCGCCTTCTCATGGCCGGGTTGTTCCGTGCGGGTCAGGACCTTGACGGCGACATGGCGCCGCAAGTGCTCATCGAACGCCTTCCATACGACGCCGAAGCCGCCCTCGCCGAGCGGGTCGATCAGCCGATAGCGCCCATCCAGCATGTCACCCGGCTCCATCGCTCCCCCATGCGCCGTCCGGATCCTGATCGCCAAGAGCGATCGTCTCAGTGCGTCTCGGTGATACCCCGCCTCAGCGGTGGGCACGCCCGGCCCCACTGAGGAAGCGTTCATGCCCCCTCAGGACGGAGAACATCCGGGCGCCCGGCAGACGGACCGGAGCGAGGAGCGATATGATCACTGCGATGATGACTCCTTCTTCTCACAGATCGGGGGTCCTGTCCGCGCAAGGTGAGTGCTGATGCTCACTCAGACCGCGAACGGGGATTCCCGCTTTTCCTTCTGGCTGCGCGTGCGCGAGTTCGCCGTGCCGCCGTCCATGATCGAGACTGCGACCGCCCGCCGGTACGCCGGCGACTGGGCGGGGGCGTGCGCCGCCGCAGGCTTCGATATCGATCTCAACCTTCGCTCCACAGCACGTACCCATGGCCAGGAACTCGCAGCCCGCGTCCGGGCCGACCTCCGTCACCTGGCGCCCGACCTGCTGCGCTGGCACATGCCGAGGATCGCTCCCAACGGGCTGCTGCGCCCAGGCCTGACCACTTCTCTGGCCCGGTACGACCTCGCGGGGCGCGACGGCGCGAGCCCCGTGCACCTCGTGGCCCGTACCCCGCCCGCCTGGGCGGACGCGGGCCAGCGGATCAGCCTCGCGCTGTGGGACGAATCCGGCTCCGAGGCCGGCGCCTCCCCTCATCCGCACTCCCGTCCCCACCAGCGGTTCCGCCTCGACCTGCACCGTCACCTGTGGGACGCGCGCAGGACCGGTGAACTACGGACCCGGTCCGGCGCCGACCGGCTCCCCGCGGAGAGCCGCCCTGTGTTGGGCGCGGAGCTGCTGGAGGCGGTGCCGCAGGGGCATCGCTGCGCCGTGGACCGGTGGGCGGCCGAGGCGGGCATCCTTCTGCACGCCGAAGGACGGTCCTCCGGCACCGTCACCGTACGGCTCGGGGCCCGGCATCGGCTGGTCCTGGACCTGGGCATGAACGAAAACGGCGGAGCACCGCCCCCGTTGCGGATCGCGGCGACGTCCACGGAAGGCGGAGTCTCCGTCCTGCCCGACGCGGCGACCTGGGTGCTGCCCGACCTCGAACTGCTCCGCACCGGTGCGATCGAGGCCGATCGGCTGCACCCGCTGGTCGCCTCGGCGCTCGTACCGGAGTACTCACTGCCCGACCCGTCCCGTCCGCCCCGGACCTCGGACCGGGCGGGAGAGCCACGCCTCGTGGAGTGCCGGGGAGCACAGCACCGGATCGCCCTGGTCAACGGGGTGCTCGCCCCGCTGGACCACGACCCGGCCGAGATCAGGCGGGAGGAACTGCTGGCCGCACTGACCGGCACTCCGCTTCCCTGCCTGCGGGCGATCGACGAGGCGCACCGTCATCCCGACTGCCTCACCGGCGTCCGCGAACGCCTGGACCATGGCGACACAGCCGGTGCGCTGGCCGTCGTCGAGGGCCTGCTGGGCCCCGACGCACTGCTGCGCGCCGGCGCCCTGCGGGACGAACTGGAGACGGCAGCGCTGCGGCGGATCACCTACGGGCTGTACAGGGCGGGTCTGTTCGGCCCCGGGCCCCGCCGTATCCCCCCGAAGCGTCGCCGTCCCGTTGCCCGCCGCTCCCACCCGCGCCACGCGATCTCCCGCTGACCCTGGGACCTCCGTCCCCCCCTGCACACGCACACCCATACGCCTCACCACGAACCCCTAGGTGATCACACATGCCCGCATGCGCCCCGTTCGCTGCCACCGAAACCCCCGCCGACCCGGCCCGCACCTCCCAACTCGACGTCGCCGGCGAGTTGCTGACCCTGCTGCGCGACACGACGACCGAACCGCGGCCCGACACACAACTCGAGGCCCTGACCCTGGCCGTGGCCGCCGACCTGCCCGTGCTGTTGTGGGGCGAACCGGGGATCGGCAAGACCGCGGCCCTGACACAGCTCGCCGCAGCCCTGGACCTTCCGCTGACCACAGTGATCGCCAGCGTGCACGAGCCGTCCGACTTCTCCGGCCTGCCCGTCGTCGGGGACGATCCCGCGGAACAGGGCGTCCCGATGGCCCCGCCGGACTGGGCGGTGCGCCTGGTACGGGCCGGCCGGGGACTGCTGTTCCTGGACGAGCTGTCCACCGCACCACCCGCCGTTCAAGCCGCCCTGCTCCGCCTCGTGCTCGAGCGACGGATCGGTTCCCTGCAACTGCCGCCCGGGATCCGGATCGTGGCCGCCGCCAACCCACGCTCCTCGGTCGCCGACGGCTGGGAGCTCAGCCCGCCTCTGGCCAACCGGTTCGTCCACCTGCAGTGGACCCACGACCACGAGGTCGTGGTACGCGGCCTCGGCGGGACCTGGCCCCGAGCGACGCTGCCACGGCTCGACCCGGAGAAGCTGCCGGAGGCCGTGAGCCATGCCCGCCGCGCGGTGTGCGGACTCCTCTCCGCCCGCCCCGCGCTCGTACACCGACTGCCCGGCAACGAAGCCCGCCGCGGCGGCCCCTGGCCGTCACCCCGGAGCTGGGAGATGACCCTTTGCCTGATCGCCTTCGCGACCGCGGCCGGCTCCTCCCGGGACGTGCTGTCCCTGCTGGTCAGGGGCACCGTGGGAGACGGGCCGGGGCTGGAGCTGCTGGCGGCTCTGGACCGGATGGACCTCCCTGACCCCGAGGCGCTTCTCGCCGACCCCGCCGGCGCCGCCCTGCCCGAGCGGGGGGATCTGCGCCAGGCCGTGCTCGACGGTGTGGTGGAGGCGGTCCGCCGGCGTCCGGAGCAGTCCCGCTGGGACGCGGCGTGGGCGCTCCTGGCCCGGGCGGTGGAGACCGGAGCCCCGGACCTGGTCGTCGTCCCCGCGACCACTCTCGCCACGCTGCGGCAGGAGGAGTGGGACGTACCGCCCTCGATCGAGGGGCTCGCCGGCGTGGTGTCCCTGTCCCGGCGAGCAGACCACGCGGCGACCCGGGCGACGGCCGCCGCGAAGGCCGGCCGATGACAGAGCCATCAACGACCTTGGACGTACCGACGACACCGGACACATCGACGACCCTGGACGCTCCGGGGGCACTCGACCTCGAGAAGCTCTTCGCCGCCCGGCTGCACGCCGTTCGGGTCCGGCCCTACTTGGCGACGGCCCTGTTCGCCCTGCACACCGTGGAGTCGCGGCGCGTACCGACGATGGCCGTCGACCGGTACTGGCGCTGCTACGTCTCCCCGGCGTTCGTGGACCGGACCCCCGTGGAGGAACTGGCCGGCGTATGGGTGCACGAGGTGTCGCACCTGCTGCGCGACCACCACGGGCGCAGCGACCGGGTCGCACGGGAGCGCGGGCTGACCGGCCCGGGGGAACGGCTGCGGATGAACATCGCCGCGGACTGCGAGATCAATGACGACGTGTTCGGCGACGGGCTGGTCCGGCCCGAAGGCGCCATCGATCCGGAGTCCTTGGGGCTGCCCGAAGGGGAGCTCATGGAGGACTACCTGCGCCAGTTCAGGCTCGGGCCGCACACGCTGAGCGTGACCTGGCTGGACTGCGGCAGCGGAGCCGACGGACTCGAACGGGAGTGGGACCTGGGCCCGGACGGCGCGCACGGCCTCAGCGAGCAGGAGATAGACGCGGTCCGGTTCCGGGTGGCGCAGGGCATCACCGGCCGTCCGGGGAACGCCCCCAAAGCGTGGCGGCGGTGGGCGGAGGAGGCGTTCCATCCGCCGCAGCCGTGGCGGGAGTTGCTGGGATCGGCGGTCCGCTCGGCCGTCTCCGGCTCCGGCGCGGGCGAGGACTACACCTACGGCCGGCCGTCGCGGCGCTCGGCCGGGGTGCCCGGCGCCGTTCTGCCGAGCCTGCGGCGCAGTCCGCCTCGCGTCTCCGTGGTCATCGACACCTCCGGGTCGGTCAGTGACACCGAACTGGGCAGCGCCCTCCTCGAAGTCACCGCGATCTCCCGTGCGGTGGGCGGCTGGCGCGACCTGATCACCGTACTGCCGTGCGACGCGGCGGCCCGGATCGTGCACCCGCTGTGCCGTGCCGAGGGCATACCGCTGATGGGCGGCGGGGGTACGGACCTGCGCACGGGTTTCGCCAAGGCGCTCCGGGCACAGCCCCGCCCCGATGTCATCGTGGTCCTGACCGACGGCCAGACGCCCTGGCCGGCCACGCGACCACCGTGCCGGACGGTGGTGGGCCTGTTCTCCCGGCAGCATGCGGCGTGGGACGAGGACGATCCCGATTACGTTCCGGACTCCCCGCCCGCGTGGGCGCGCGTCGTCGACATCGGGGCCTGATCCGCCGCTCGGTGGTCCTGGGCGTTCACGTCCCGCCCAGGACCACCGGCGCCCGCCCTGCCGTTCCTCTATGCGGCAGCGACCTCGAACAGCGTCTCGGCCTCGGAGATCGCCCGGGTCAGGGCCTCGGGATCCGGCCGCAGCCCGGCCACGATCGTGTCGACTCCTCGTAGGCCGGCCCGCTGCAAGAGCCGTTTCTCGTTGGTGACCCACTCACCGCGCGCCGCCAGCACCGCATGCGCCGTCTGCATGGCCGCGATGGCCAACGCACCCGCGACCTCGGCGGCCCGGCCGTGCCGGGCGTACGCACCCTTGGCGTACTGGAGTGTCGTGGCCGCCCGGTCGCGCCACATCGGCGGGGCCGCCTCGCGCAGCGCCTGCGGGTACTCGGGGCGGGGCAGCGTGCCGTGCAGCACCTGATTGACGGCGAGTTCGGCGACCAGCAGATAGCTGGGGATGCCGGCGAGGTGGAACATCAGCGGCTCCCAGTGGAAGCGCCCCTGCCGGGCCTCGGCGAGCTCGTGTTCGACGACGTCGAGGTCGCGGTAGTGGACGTCGACCTGCCGGCCGTCGATCCTGAGCCAGGCGCCGCCGTTGAAGACGCCCCCGCCCCAGTCCCCGATGCCGGAGACTTCGCCCTCCCAGCCGACAGCTCGTAGGTCGGCGGGGTCGAAACCGCCCCGGTAGTACACGGCCAGGTCCCAGTCGCTGTCGGGGGTGTGGGTGCCCTGAGCGCGCGAGCCGCCGAGCGCGACGGCGCGTACGGCGGGCAGGGCGGCGAGCCGGGCAGCGACGTGGTCGAGGAAGATGTCGTCGGTCATGGCGATCCGATCGTGAATCGTGAGAAGTGGATGACGGGCGATGCGGGCCGCGGCACACCGGATGAACGCCGGAGCAGGGCTCGGGCGGCGGTGTTGTGCGAATCGATGCACCGGGGCGTAGTCAGCACTTCATGAAGCAGACCTTAGCGTGCTTTCCCGCTGCCCCGGGGAGCCGGGGTGCCGGTGGCGGACCGTGCCTCGAACGGCCTGGTCCGAGCCCCGACGGAGCGAAAACCAGGTGCGTTTGAGCCGCTTTGCCTCCGTATACTTGCGCGAGCCGAAAAGACGGGAGGTGGGGACGATGAAGCTTGCTGAGGCGCTGGCAGAACGCGCGGAGGCGACGCGCCGTGTGGAACAGCTGCGAACGCGCGTCGTCGGCAGTGCGCGGTATCAGGAAGGCGAGAGGCCCGCCGAGGACGCGGCCGAGCTGCTGGCCGAGGCCGGTGAGGTGCTGGGCACCCTGGAGACGCTGATCCGGCGGATCAACCGGACCAACGCGGCAGTGGAGATGGGCCAGGACGGCACGCTCACCGACGCGCTCGCACGCCGCGACGTGCTGCGGCTGCGCCACTCGGTGGTCACCGCGGCGGCGGACGCGGCAGCGGGCACGGGCGAGCGGGGCTACGGCCGCCAGCTCCGTTCCGAGCTGATGGTGCTCTCCGCGCTTCCTGTCGCGGAACTGCGCCGTCAGGCAGATGGCATCGCCCGGGAGATCCGTGAGATCGACATGCGGATCCAGCGGGCGAACTGGGAGGCCGACCTGCTGGACTGAACAGTCCAGTCCCAGCAGGCGTGACGATGTGGAGCAGGTAGCCGTTTCGGAGGCGTGCACAAACCGAGGGCCGGCGGTTTTCCGGCCCACCTATGGCGCGTGAAGAGCAACGCTGGGGTTCGACTCCCCATGAACCGTGCAGCTCAGCATCGCGTACAGGTAAAAGTGCACATCGCACAGAACATCACCATGTGCAGATCCGAAGCGGCGAGGGCGGGTTCGGGGCATTCCACATCCCATCAGCAGGCCGGACGGTAGGGGCCGTCCGGCGCAGGAAGTTGCCGGCCTCAGACGGAGAAGCCGGAGATCCTCTGCGGAGTCACCCGGACGACCAGCCGGAGGACATCGTCCGACCCGGCGGGCGGGTCCTCGCCGAGGTACTTGCGCGAGAGCCTGCGCGGAAGCGACTTCTTCCGGTCCCGTCCAGAAGCTTGCGCGTCTCCTCGTCGAACGCCACTGACATGGCCTCACCCTTTTGTTCAGCATTCCGTATGTTCTCTGCCTGCGTGGAACGGATGCGAGGGCCGAGTTCCTCCCGACGCGGGATCAGATAGCCGGCGTCCCGGCCGTACTGTCGCGATCTTGCTGAACGTGCTGTGCCGGGAAGGGCGGCGTGGTCGTGGATGCGTGGGGGCCCGACTGGGAAGAGTGGTGGGGACTGGTACATCCATAGGCGGCTGGGGAGGTATCACCCGTGCGTGTGGCGTTGCTCATCGGTACGGTCGGACCAGCGCAGGCTGTGCGTGCCGTCCTCGAGGCGGTGACCGACCGATGAGCCTGAACGGCATGGACCGGGTCGAAGCGCCGGGCGACGAGGAGGCGATGCCCCCGTCACCGCTGCTGGCCGAGGCCCGCGGGCTGTTGCCCGGCATCGTCGCCGTGCGGCGCGAGATCCACCGCACTCCGGAGGCCGGCATTCATCTGCCCCGGACGCAGCAGACCGTGCTGCGCGCGCTCGCCGGCCTGGGGCTGACCATGTCCGTCGGTGAGCGCCTCAGCTCGGTCGTCGCCGTCCTCGAGGGCGCGGCCCCGGGCCGTACCGTTCTGCTGCGGGCCGACATGGACGCACTGCCGCAGCAGGAGGAAACCGGGCTGGAGTTCGCCTCGCAAAGCGAAGGCTTCATGCACGCCTGCGGTCATGACACGCACACGGCCATGCTCGTCGGGGCGGCCTGGCTGCTCGCCGCCCGCAGGCAGCGGCTCGCGGGACGGGTGGTGTTCATGTTCCAGCCGGGGGAGGAGCTCAGCGGCGGGGCCCAGCTCATGCTCGAAGAAGGCGTACTGGGCGACGCGGAAGACTCCCCGAAAGTGGACGGGGCGTTCGCCCTGCACGTCGCCGCCCGTTATGAGGCGGGGACGGTGCACCTGCGCCCGGGGCCGCAGTTCGCCGCCGCGGACTTCGTGCGCGTCACCGTGCGCGGCCGGGCCGGTCACGCGGCCGCGCCGCACAAGGTCCTCGACCCGGTGCCCGTGGCCTGCGAGATCGTACAAGCCCTGCAGACCATGATGACCAGGACTGTCAGCGTCTTCGACCCCGCCGTCCTCACGATCGCCAGCGTCACGGCGGGCAGCACGTTCCACGTCGTGCCCGAGACCGCCGAGCTCCACGGCACCTACCGCACCTTCACCGACGCCAGTCGGCAGGTGGTGCGCGACGGCATCGTCCGGGTGGCCCACGGCGTGGCCGCGGCCCACGGAGCGGTGGCGGACGTCGAGCTCGTCGACGGCTCCCCGGCCCTGCACAACGATCCGCTGTTCACCGCCGGCGCCCGCCAGGCGGCGGCGACGGTGGTCGGCCCCGGCCGCGTCCACGAGATGCCCCACCCGACCATGGGCGGCGAGGACTTCTCGTACGTCCTGCGGCGCGTGCCCGGCGCGATGGCCTTCCTCGGCGCCTGCCCACCGGGCCGTTCGCCCGCGACGGCTCCCGACAACCACTCCAACCGCGTCGTGTACGACGAGAGCGTGATGGCGATCGGGGCGGCCGTGCACACCGCGGTCGCCGAGGCGTTCCTGGCGGTTCCGGCGACCGAAGCACGTCTCTTCGGGGAGGGCGCGGACGGGAGTGCGTAGGCCCCTCGAGCCGAGAGTGGAGGCCGGCTGTCAGGTCTCGTCCTCCATCGCGGCGTCGCAGGTGCTGCAGACCCGGTCGGCGTATTCCGGGGCGTACCACGGGGAACCGGGGTGCTCCGACGGTTTCCCCGGCGCCGCCTCCATGGCGAACGTGTCCTTGCCGCAGAACGTCCGAGGGCCCAGTGCCGAGGAGCCCGGGGCGGTCGGCGCCGCATGTACCCGGCGGACGACCGGGGTCGCCTCCTCCCCACCGGACGCCCTGTCGGCCGCGGTCGGCGCCCTCTCGAGCTCGTACACCGTGATGATCTTCATCATGTGTCCGACCGTAGACCGCCTGGCGGGAAAACGCCGGAACGCGCGCCGTGGACGGGATGTACCGAGCCGAAGCGGACAGAGGAGGATCCGAGGCCCTCTCGGCTCGCTCCACCGGCACGCGCTAGCGTGACGGACACCAACATGATCAAGAAAGAGCGGTGCGCGATGTCCAGCCAGATGATCGACGTTCCCACACCCGACGGTACGGCCGATGCCTTCCTTGCCATACCTGATGACGGCGGCAGCCATCCCGGCGTCCTCCTCTACATGGATGCCATCGGGCTGCGGCCCGTGCTCCGCGAGATGGCCGAGCAGCTGTCGGCGCACGGCTACTGCGTTCTCGTCCCCAACGTCTTCTACCGTGCCGGTCGCGCGCCCGTTCTCGAGATCCCCGACCTGACGAACGCGGAGAGCCGCGAGACTTTCATCTCCCGCGTCATGCCGCTGCTGACCGAACACACCCCGCAGCGTGCGTTCTCCGACGCCCAGGCCTACCTGGACTTCCTGACGGTGCGGCCCGAGGTCCGTCCCGGCCCGGTCGGTGCCGTCGGATACTGCATGGGGGCGACCCTGGCCCTACGGACCGCCGCCACCCACCCCGGGCAGGTGGCCGCCGTCGCCGGCTTCCACCCCGCCTCCCTCGCCACGGATGCCCCCGACAGCCCCCACCTGCTCGCTCCCAAGGTGAGCGCGGAGGTCCATTTCGGGATCGCCGAACATGACGAGTCGATGCCGCCCGAGGCCGTCGCGCGCCTGAGCGCGGCCCTGGACGCCGCCGGCGTCCGCAACACCTGCGAGGTCTACCCGGGCACGGTGCACGGCTTCACCATGGCGGACACCGCGGTCTTCAACCAGGCCGGGCTCGACCGGCATTGGGACCGCCTGCTGGATCTCCTCGCACGGACCCTCACCGTCGGCTGACGGCCAGGGAGCCCTCCACCCATGCCCCCTGACCGGCTACGACGGCCCCAAGCCCGGTAGCCTCTGCCGCTGTGACCGCTACTGATGTGACCGCTCCTGACGCCGCGCCCATATCGCGCTTTCTCGTTCTGCACGACTACGGCATGGGCGGCTTGTGGTGGTGGATCCACGCGAGGTCGGAGCGGGAGATCCTCGAAACGTTCGCGTGGGTCGAGGTCGTCACGGACCCGGAGACGGTGGCATGGCGGGAGGCCGACGACAGCCTCGAGGAAGTCGACATCGACGCCCCGCGGATGCCTGCGGGCCTGGACGGACTGCGCGCCAAGCGTGACGCGCAGCGCGGGCAGCCCGGCTTCGGCGCACTCGCGGGCAGGGATGTCGTGTACCTGCGCCGCCGCTGGGACGAGGAAGACGACGAGGACCTGGCGGCGGTCTATCTGATGGAGCTGGGGCCCGACGGGCGCCGCCTTCGCGAGGTGGAGCTGGCCGAGGACGGAACCGGCCTCAAGAGCGGCCCCGACGACTGGCCCTTCAACCCGCCGGTTGTCGATCTCTTCGACCCGGAGCTTGTGGGCCAGGAGATCAGCCGCGGCGAGTTCGAGGAGCAGTGGGCCCGCGCCCGCCAGGCGGACACCGGCCCGTAGGGGGAGGCAGGCGGCCGTGTGCCGCCTGCCGAACTCTTTCAGGCCCTTCGGGTTCTTCAGGCGCTGAAGCGCTCGATGAGCGTCTTCATGCTGTCGAAGGCGGGCTTGGGAGTGTAGTCGTCGGTGGTGAGCCCGAATCGGTGGAACAGGCCGGGCTTCGCACTGTCGGCGTCGCGCAGCGAGAAGTGCGTATAGCCGCTCAGGTTGAGTTGTTCCGATTGGGCGGCGATGACCTGTACGACGGTCTCGACGATGTCGGCCTGCCGGTGCGGGGGACGGTGGGGTCCGGTGGGCCAGCCGTGCTCGGTGATGTGCAGGGGCAGGTGGCCCAGGCCGGCGGGAGCCAGCACCGCGTCACGGTGGTGGCGCAGCAGCCCCTCGACGGCCAGCGCGAGGTCCGGCATGGCGACAGGCTGGAAGACGTCGGGGAAGAAGTCCAGGCCCACGTAGTCCAGATCGGCGATGAAGCCTTCGCCTCCGCGGTGGGTGAGGTCGGCGACGAAGGAGGTGGCCGGGCCGAAGAGCGGGGTGGTGTTGAACCCGGCGCGTAGGTGTGTGTACCCGAGCTCGCGTGCTCGCTCCTTGACGACGGACACCCCACGGACGACCGCCTCGTGCACCGCCGGGTAGTAGCCGTCGAGCATCGGGTTCGAGGTGAAGTTGGGCTCTTCCGTCACTTGCAGGGTGCTCGTGACGGCGCCGTACTGCTCGACCAGCTCGCGCAGGAAGTCGCAGTAGCCGTCGACGTCTCCGGCGGTGGACTGGTACTGCGCCACCAGGTCCAGGCTGCGCCCCCGGGTGGCGTACCGGTCCGCGTCGGCCGGCGTCGCGGTGGCGTGCGGCTCGCCGAGCCGGGTGGCGTCGTCGAAGCGGGTGTAGGCGCGCACCAGGAACGGGCGGTCCGGCCGGCCCTGCAGCAGGTCGAGTGCGCTCGATATGCGGGCCGGGTCGTCGGGCGGGCCGACGGCCAGGCCCCCGGCGTCGTCACCGGAGATTCCCCCCGGGTAGATCCCGAAGAGCATGCCGTCATGCGCTGTCAGCGTCACGCGTTCGATTCCTCTCGGTTCAGTGGTCGTGCGGTCGTGCGGTCGGGGAGTGGTTGTCCCAGTGGTCCTGCGGTGGGGGAGTGGCCGTCGAGGCGGCCGGCCAGGTCAGCGAGCCGCCGCGGATGTCGTCGATGACCGAGGCGATCCATGCCAGCTCGGCGCGAGCGAGGCACAGCGCGTATTCGGCCTCGACCACGTGCAGGCGAGGCACGCCGGCCGCCAGGGCGTCCGCGAGGCGCTCCTCATCGGCGTCCGTGCGCTGCCGGAGGCGTTGGGCGCGCTCTGTCAGGGCCTCCACCGCGCCGCTCGGGCCGAGGGCGCCGAGGTAGGCGACCGTGCCCAGGAACTGCGAGAACTCCCGCCGCGGGTTGCGGACCTGGGAGTCCAGGCGCCGTACGAGTTCATCCCAGCCCGCCTGCGTCAGTGCGTAGACGGTCCTCTCCGGACGGTTTCCCAAGCGCTCCCGGCCCTGCTCGGCCACCCATCCCGCTTCGGCCAGGGCGGCGACGGTGTTGTAGAGCGTGCCCCGTGTGATCGCGGCCGCGTGGCTCTCGCTGCGTCGGCGCAGCTCGTTCAGCATCTGGTGGGGGTGCGAGGGCTGTTCCAGCAGGAGTCCCAGCACTGCCAGGACGATCGGGTTGTCGAGGGCGCGGCGTGGCATGGTCGAACTCTATCAGTCCAAATAGACTATCCAGCCCGAGGTGGTGGGCAGGTGGCGGGACCGACCGCGCGAGCGGTTCGTTCAAGACCGGGCGGCATCGCTGGCCCGAAGCTGCCCGTATGACCGAGCGAGCGACAGAGCCAGTGACTGAGCGACCCTTCACGCCCGCGCTGGGCCGCATCGCCCCCGTGCGCTTCTTCGATCTCGTCCTCGCCCTCATGCGTGAATCCCTGTGGCGCGGCCTGCTGGCCGCCCATGCGGCGCCGCGCCCGGGCGACGTGATCGTCGACGTGGGCTGCGGAACCGGCTCGCAGGCCTTGCTGTTGAAACGTGTGGAACCGGACGCCCGGATCGTCGGCGTCGATCCCGACCGTGACGTGCTGGCGCTGGCACGGCGAAAGGCGGATGCCGCCGGAGCGGTGCTGGAATGGCGGGTCGGCATGGGTGACGTGCTGGTGGAGCTCCTGGGCGCCGGATCTGCGGACACGGTCGTCTCCAGCCTGGTGCTCCATCAGTGTCCGGTCGCGATGAAACGGGCGGTGCTCGCCTCGGCGTTCGCGGTACTGCGGCCCGGCGGGAAGCTGGTGATCGCCGACTTCGGGCTGCAGCGGACGAGGCTGATGCGCCTGGCGTTCCGGTTCGTACAGCTGGCGGACGGCAGGGCGGACACGCAGCCCAATGCGGACGGCGTCCTGCCCGGGATGATCACCGAGGCCGGATTCCGGGAGGTGCGCGAAACGGAGGTGGTCTCAACGGCCTTCGGTTCGATCTCGGTGTACGTCGCTCGTCGCGGCTGACGGGCGCGGAATCGGCCGTAGCAGTATCGGCCGTAGGACCGAGGGGGTGAGGCCCATCATGTCGCGCATCTGCCGGTTGAGATGGGCCTGGTCGGCGAAGCCGCCCGTGATCGCCGCGTCGGCGAGCGACTGGCCTTCGCGCAGGGCCTCGGCCGCACGGATCAGCCTCTGCCAGATACGCCAGCGGGCGAGGGGCATGCCCAGCTGATGCCGAGCCAGCGCGCGAAGACGCTGGGGCGAGAGCCCCACCTCCTCGGCGAGTCTCGGCATCGGTACGCTCCGGTCCGCCAGCGCGTCCATCGCCGCCAGCAGCCGCCCGTCGATCCTGCTCGAGGGGCGCGCGCCGGCGGGACGGACATGCTCTTCACGGAGTTCGCTCAGGTCGGGAGCGGCGGTGATGCCGTTGACGTCATCGCCGCAGCGTTCGCGCAGCCGGTCCGCGAACGCGCAGTGCGGGTCGACGAAGAAGACCCGCAGGCTCGTCGCCGCGAGCATGCGGTGACGGACCATCGGCGGCACGATCAGCGCCACGTCGCGATGGCACGTCCCGGACGCGTCCAGCATGGTCACGCCGCCCTGGAGGGCGATGGCGATCTGGAAGGCGGCGTGACCATGAAACGAGCTGTTCGTCGACGGACCCAGATAGCACGCGTATCCCGCACGAATGACGAAGCGCGGCACCGACTCCTCCCCGGCCTCCACGCCCCGATGCTGCCAGCTCGGAGCCCCGCCGACGAGAGGCCGTCGTCCCCGAACGCCCCTTACAGGTACGGGCGGGTGATCAGCTCGATCGCGTGACCGGCGGGGTCCTTGAAGTACACCCCTCGACCGCCGTGCTCGTTGTTGATCTCGCCCGGGCGTTGCATGTGCGGATCGGCCCAGTGCTCGATGCCGCCGTCGTTCAGCCGCCGGTACGCCCGGTCGAACAGCTCGTCGTCGATCAGGAACGCGTAATGCTGCATCTGGATGTCCACCGGCGGCTCGGCGAACTGGAGCAGTACGCCATCGGTGAGCTGGATGTTGACGAACGGCCCCCAGGACGGCGCCTCGGGGATTTCCAGCAACTCCCGGAAGAACCGCGCCGACTCGTGGCGGTCCTTGGCGGCGATGATGGTGTGGTTGAACGTAACTGTCATGCGGTTGACCTCATTGATGTTCGACAGGAAGAACGGACTCGTGGTGCGCGAGCTGCGCTGGGGGTCCGCGTGCCGAACTGAGGGGGTGCCTTCTTCGCACCCGTCGCGTGATCAGCCCCCCACCGGGTGGCCAATCCGTGCGTGGCGTAGAGCCGTTCCGGTGTTCACGTCGGGTGACCCTACTTGACCTGGCGGTCCGTCACAACCGGATAGGCCTGTCGAGCCGATCCGCCGATCAGCGCGGCGTCGGCAGCGCCCAGGATGTTGCCGAAGGTGCGGGTGATCAGAGGCCGTACGAGGAGCCGTGTGAGGGCGGCACCGAGCAACGGGAGGCGCATCTCGGCGCGAGTGGTCCAGAGCACCCGGGTGCCGCCGTCGACCTCGGTGAACGTCATGCGGCCGAGCTCGTGCCTGGACGGCGGCAGGCTGCGCTCGACGACGTACTCGGTGGAGTACGGCGGGTCGTACTGGGTGACGCGTTCCCGGAACCAGCCGATCAGCCACAGGTGATTCCGGATCGCGCCGACGCCGTAGGGCGCGGTCTCGCCGCGCCGGGTCAGGCGGCAGCGCTGCACCAGGGGCGAGCTCGTGTAGTTGGTGGTCGTGGTGAGCCAGGCGAAGACATCGTCGATCGGGGCGTTGATGACGCGTTCGACCGTCATGGTTTCCACGGCTGATGACCTCCTCGGTCGAGTGGGCGCACCGTTTCGGCACGGTGCAGCTTGTCGGGGTTGCGGATGCCGTAGAGGCCGGTGATCCGTCCGTCGTGAATCTCGAACGCGACCAGCCAGTCGAGTTCGCCGTCGGTGAGGAACCGTGCCGCGGGCATGCCGTTGTAGGTGACCTGTTCGACGCGGGTCGTCGCGGCGGTGGCGCGGGTGACGCCGAGGACGAAGCGGGCGACGTCGTCGCGGCCGATGATCGGGCGACGGGCGGCGACGACCTTCCCGCCGCCGTCGGAGAGCTGCACGACATCGGGTGCCAGCAGGTCCATCAGCACCTGGACCTCTCCGGTCGCCGTCGCGAGCAGGAACCGTTGGACGATCGCCCGTGTGGCCTCGGAGTCGGGCTCGAAGCGACGGCGCCGCGCGTGGACGTGCCGGCGGGCGCGGTGGGCGATCTGGCGGACGGTGACCTCGGTCTTCCCGATCGAGGCGGCGATCTCGCCGTGGGAGTAGCCGAACACGTCGTGCAGCACGAACACCGCGCGCTCGGTCGGGTTCAGCGTCTCCAGGACGAGCATCATGGCCATCGACACCGACTCGGCCAGGACCGCGTCCTCGCTCACGTCGGGTGCGGTACGGATCGGTTCGGGCAGCCACGTGCCCACGTATTCCTCGCGCCGTGCCTTGACCGCACGCAGATGATTGAGGGCCTGCCGGGTCACCACCCGGACCAGGTAGGCGCGCGGATGCTCGACCGTGTCCGGATCGACCGCGCTCCACCGCAGGTAGCTCTCCTGCAGTACGTCCTCGGCGTCGCCGGCGCTGCCCAGCATCTCGTAGGCGATGGTGAACAGCAGCGGACGGTGTTCGGTGAAGGCGTCCTCAGCCATGGCCCGACCTCGGCCCGAGCACGCGTTGGCATCCCGGCATCACACCGGCTCCTCTCTTCGGTTGCCCATCGAGACACGCCGGACCGGCGAACCGTGACAGTCCCTCATTGTGATTCGCTTCACAACGCCCCTCCAAGGTCGCTGCGTTGGCCACAGCATGCAGCCCGTCGTTCGAAAATCACCGGCCGTCGCCGGTCTCACCAGCGAAGATGGGCGCATGCAGAAGATCTCTACGCTCTTCGTCCGTGACCCCGACGACCGCCGGTACGTCCTCCCCGAGGTGACGCCCGGCTGCGAGTGGGTGATCGCGGGCGAAGGCATACCGACTCGCAAGTACGACGGCACGTGCGTGATGCTCGACGGCACCGGCGAGTGGTGGGCCCGTCGCGAGGTCAAGCCGCGCAGGACGCCCCCGCCCGGCTACCTGGCGGTCGAGACGGACGAGGTGACGGGCAAGACCGTCGGCTGGGAGCCCATCGCGCAGTCGTCGTTCGCGAAGTTCCACGCGGAGGCGCTGGCGAACTTGGCGGCGGAGGCCGCCGGGACGTTCGCCCCGGGCACGTACGAGCTGGTCGGCCCGAAGGTGAACGGCAACCCGGAGCGCAAGGAGCAGCATGAGCTGATCGCCCACCGGGGTGCCGCGCAGTGCGACATCCCGGAGCGTTCCTTCACCATGATCCGCGACCGCGTCCTGACCTTCCACACGTCGGACGGCTGCGAGGGCGTCGTCTTCCACCACCCCGACGGCCGGATGGCGAAGATCAAGGCCCGCGACTTTCCGTCGTGCTGATAGCCGCCCGGCGGGGCGGACTGGAGCAGGAGTCCGGGGTATGGGTCCTCGCCCAGCACCTCGGCCGCGGGACAGCCGAACAGATCGATCCCGTCGAGCACGACAGGAACGACTGCCGGAGCGGGGCGTTGTCAGTGGGGGCGGCTAGTTTCCTTCTCATGAGTTCCGCACTGAGTGTCTATCTGCTCGACCCCGCCGCGACGCGTGCGCTGGTCGGTTCCCGCGACGACCAACTGCTCGAGGTGATACGCGACAGTTTCGGGGACCAACTGGCCCATGACGACGACTGGTTCCGTCACGAGATCGAGAAGGGCGCCCCCACCGCGTACGAGGCGCTGCGTACGGTCGTGCACGGCGGCCCCTTCAGCGAGGACGAGCAGCACGCCTTTCAGTACGGGTACGCGTACAAGCGGCTGTGCGAACTGACCGGCTCGTTCCTCGACAACTCCTGCTTCACCCCGCACCGGGGCGACTGGCTGTCGGTGGTGGACAAGGGGCTGACGGAGCTGGGGATCACCGCGGTGTCGGTGGCGGAGTTCGGCTATTGCGGCCTGCCGAATCCGCTGCCGTGGACGTACATGCCGGGGTGCGGCGTGTGGACGCCCGAGCAGTGCGCGCAGGCGCTGGAGCAGTTCGAGGAGACCAAGCGGAAGGGGCACGCGCCGCCGCTCGAGCCCGAGGTCGTGGACGCCGTCTTCGACTGCATCGGCTGGCTGCGGCTTGCGGAGAGCCGACCCGGGTTCGGTGTCATCGGCTTCGTTTCCTGAGATGGTGCATTCCGTTCCGAAGGAGCACCGGAGGGGCCGGGCCGCGCCGGATTGAGAGGCGGAGCATGAAGCGGAGCATGAACACGTGCGCGCATGAGGACACTCGGCACACCGACTCCGTCCCCCTGCACCGCTTGCAGGTCCCCCGGCCGCAGGTGCCGCCGTTCGCCATGGGCTCGTTCGACTCCCTCGGCCCCGATTCCCGGGCGGGCTACCCCCACCGGCACACCTTCTACGAGATCGTCTACGTAACCGGCGGTTCGGGTACGCACGTCATCGACCTCGTCCGCCGGCCGCTGCGCCCGCCGCACCTATGCGTACTGCTGCCCGGTCAGGTGCACCACTGGGAACGGGCCTCCGACCTCCGCGGTGTGCTGATGCTGTTCACCGAGGACTTCCTCCTGGCCCGTCCCGGCGACCGGCACCTTCTGCGCGCGCTCGGCGAGCGGCCATGGCTGCACCTGCCACCCGGGCCGCCGACCGGCCTTGCCGAGCCCGCCGAGCCGGGCGAGGACGGCGCCGGCATTGGTGCGCTGTTCCGGTCCATGGAACGGGAATGCACCGCCAAGGCGGACGGCTACGTCTCCGTGCTGGAGGCCTACCTTCACATTCTCCTCATACGCGCCCTGCGCCTGCCCGCCGCCCGGGAGCACGGCACGGCCACGGGCCGGGCGGTGGAGGTGTCCCGGACGTTCGGCCTGCTCTTGGCCGAGAGTGCAGGGGCCGAGGGATCGGTCGGTGCCTACGCGGCCCGCCTCGGCGTCTCGGTCGGCTACCTGAACGAGGTGGTGAAGCAGGCGACCGGCCGGACCCCCGGCGAGCTGGTGCGCGCGGCACGGCTCCTGGAGGCGAAACGTCTGCTGGCCGGCTCCGGCCTCGGCGTGGGGCAGGTCGCGCGGCGCGTGGGGTTCACGGATCCCGCGTACTTCTGCCGCTTCTTCCGCCGGGAGACCGGCATCAGCCCGGGGGCCTTCCGGCGGGCGGCCGCAGGCGCGGCCACGGAGGAGTGAGTCGGGGGACCGCGTCGGAGCGGACACCCACAGGAATCACCACGTTCACCGAACGGAGTCCATCGATCCGCACGTTCGTTCTCCCTAGGTTCGTCAGCGAGCCACTCACCCCCAGGAGGCGGACCATGACGGACGAGCACCCCGGCGCCGGAGCCGGCGCCGACGCCCCGGAACCCTTCGGACGGCGGTCGGTCAGTCGCAAGACGCTGCTGAAGGCGGCACTCATCGCGGTGCCCATGCCCGCGCTGCTCGGCAGCGGAGTGGCTCTCGCCCGCGACCACCGGCCGTCGGACCCGCCCCTCACCCCGACGCCGTACTGCGACGACGGGGACGATCCGACGCCGCCGCAGACCGAAGGCCCGTACTTCAAGCCGGACTCTCCCGAACGCGCCTCCCTGCTGGAACCCGGTACGCGCGGCACCCGGCTCACGATCAGCGGCTACGTCTTCGGCCTGACCTGCCGCCCGGTCGCGCACGCTCTGCTGGACTTCTGGCAGGCGGACACGGCCGGTGCGTACGACAACACGGGATTCCGGCTGAGAGGACACCAGTACACCGACGCGCGCGGAGCCTTCATGCTGACCACCATCGTCCCCGGGCTCTATCCGAGCCGCACCCGCCACATCCACGTCAAGGTCCAGGCGCCCGGGGGCCCCATCCTCACCACCCAGCTCTACTTCCCTGGTGAGCCCCGCAACAACACCGACCCGATCTTCAATCCGGCCCTCCTGATGAACGTCCGTCAGGCCGGCCCAGCGAAGCAGGCGACGTTCGACTTCGTCATCGGCGGAAGCTGACCGATCAACGTCCGGGGCGCGGCACGTCAACGCCGGATCGCGAGCGGAGCGTCACAGCGCGTCGATCCGGGGGAAGACGGCCTCGTCCAGAACGATTCCGATGCCGGCCGCGACCGGAATGGCGATGAGCGCGCCGACCACCCCGAGCAGCGCACCGCCGATCACCACGGCGACGACCGTGACGATGGGGTGCACGCTCACGGCGTAGCTCATCGCCTTCGGCATGATCAGATAGTCCTCGGCCAGGCGGAAGCCGACGTAGAAGCCGGCCGTGGCCAGCGCGACCGGGAAGGACACCGAGAGCGCGACCAGGCTGACCACCAGGCCGCCGATGGTGGAGCCGACCACCGGCACCATGTCCATCAGCGCGACGAAGACGCCGAGCGCGGCGGCGTAGGGCACGTCCAGGGCCACGCACCACAGGAACGTGGCGAGACCCGCGATGGCGGATGTGACCGCGTTGCCCAGCATGTAGCGACCCACGCGCCACAGGATCTCCTCGGTCACGTCGATCACCTTGGCGCGCCGGCTCAGCGGTACGAACCGGTAGGCGAATCGTTTCAGGTGCTCCATGCCGGCCATGAAGTAGATGGTCAGGATGATGACGAGGCCGGTCCCGGTGACCGCGCTGAGCACGATGTGACCCGCGCCCAGCAGCCCCCCGAGCACGGCCGAGCCGCCGCCCGCCCCGAGCTGCTCGCGCAGCTTGGCGACGAGGTGGTAGCGATTCTCGAGCCGGCCGAGCAGCGAGTGGCGGTCGTGGAGCTGCTGCAGCCACTTCGGCACGGCGTCGGCGAGCGCGGAGACCTCCTTGGATACCGGGGGGATGACCAGCGCGAGGAAGCCCGCGAGCGCCACCAGCAGGCCCGCGATCACGACGACCACCGCCCAGCCCCGGCCGATGCGCCGCCGCGCGAGCCACCCCACCACCGGCTCCAGGCTGATCGCCACGAACAGGGCCAGCAACAGGAGGGTGAGCAGGTCCCTGATGTGCAGCACCGTCTGCAGCGCCACGAAGGCGAGCGTCAGCCCCAGGCCGATACCGAAGCCGACGGCGAACCAGGACGACGTCGGTCGTACCCGGCGCTCGCGCCCCGCACGCCGTCCGCCCGGTCGCGCGCCGGCGCCCTCGGATGTCGCGTCCGCTCCCTCTTCTCCCTCTTCCGCACCGTTGCCGGTCAGCACTCCCTCCTCTCCGCCACCGGGCCCGGACCGGCGGTCGTCGGCCCGGGCCCGGTCGGTGCATACCCCTCCGGCGCGGCGCGTGACCGAACGGCGCGGAATACCACCTGCAGGGAGCATGGGGAGCCAGCCAGCCAGCCAAGCAGGCAGGCAGACGGTCCGCGGCCTCCGGCGACGGCGGATCCGCTGAGTGCCACCCGTGGGCCATTGCCGGCCATTGCCGGGCGTCCCGTCTCCCGTGCACCCTGATGGTCTTATGGAGACACGTACGTTGACCGTGCCCGGGGCCGAGATCTACTACGAGGTACGCGGATCGGGGCGGCCTCTTCTGCTCGTCAACGGTGGCGACGGCGACGCGGCCCTCTTCGGGCCGCTGGCCGCACTGCTGTCGGAGACCTACACCGTCATCACGTTCGACCTGCGCGGCAACTCCCGCAGCCGCCTCACGGGCCCGCCCGAGGAACAACGGATCGAGGGGCACGGCCAGGACGCCCACCTGCTGCTGAGCGCGGTCGCCGGCGGCGAACCGGCGTACGTCTTCGGCACCAGCTACGGCGGGATGATCGGCATGGACCTGCTGGCCCGTCACCCCGACCAGGTGCGGGCTCTGGTGGCGCACGAGCCGTTCCTCATCGATCTCCTGCCCGACGCGGACCGCTGGCACGCGTTCTTCCAGGAGATCTACGACCTGTACGAGCGCGAGGGGCTCGACGCCGCCTTCCGGAAGCTCGGCGACGCGATCGGCGTGGACGCGCCGCCGGAACCGGCGGAGGGCCTGCCCGAGCCGGTGCGGCAGATGCTGGCGCGCCTGCGGGTCAACATGGACACCTGCCTGCGGTACGAGCTCCGCTCGTTCGTCCGGTTCAGGCCGGACGTCGCCGCACTGCGCGCCGCGCCGTTCACGCTGGTGGTCGGCGGCGAGGGGCCGCAGACGCTGCTGCACCGTACGGCGGGCGTCCTGGCGGAGAGCGTCGGCACCGGGATCGTGGAGTTCCCGGGCGGACACGTGGGCTTTCTGACGCACGCGGCGGACTTCGCGACAGCGTTGCGCGGCACGCTCGAGGGCTGAACGACGGCGACCGTCACCGTCCCGTATTCCCTTGTGCCCCCAGGGAACGATGTGGTGATCGACACGCAGATACGCGCCTCGCTGGATGGCTAAGCTTGCGAACGCGTGGCCGATGAAAGGGTTTTCCGGCCATGGAGGATCCCGCGTGTGTGCAGCCCGGTCTGCTGCCGCCGTGAGGAGCAGACCACCGTTCCAGGTGAAGTGGGGGAATTCGAACATGGCAGTGAAACCGCCCAAACACGACGAGGCCCGGCGCGTCGCGGGCCTGGAGGCCGCACAGGAGAAGGCGATCGCGCTGTTCGCCGAGGTGGAGGCGCGCGGGCTGGTGGCGCCCGGCGTGGGGGAGCGGGAGGCGAGCGACCGCATCCGGGACCTGGCGAACGAGATGTTCGGCACGACCAAGCACTGGCACAAGCGCATCGTCCGTTCCGGTCCCAACACCCTCGCCCCGTACCAGGAGAACCCGCCGGACCGCGTCATCGACGAGAACGACATCGTCTTCGTCGACTTCGGTCCGATCTTCGAGGAGTACGAGGCGGACTTCGGCCGCACGTACGTCTTCGGTGACGACCCGGACAAGCACCGGCTCGTCCGCGACCTCCCCCGCATCTTCGACGCCGGGCGCGCCGCGTTCGAGGCCGATCCCGGAATCACGGGCAAGCAGCTGTACGCCGAGGTCGAGCGCCTGGCCGCCGAGGCCGGCTGGAGCATCGGCATCTGGCACACCGGGCACCTCGTGGGCGAATTCCCGCACGAGACCAACGAGGGCGCGAAGACCCAGTCCTACATCACGCCCGAGAACGACGGCCCGCTGCGCCGCACCGACCGCGGGGGCCGGGTCTGCCACTGGATCCTCGAGCTGCACCTCGTCGACGAACAGCGCCGGTTCGGCGGCTTCTACGAGCAGCTGCTCGACCTGGCCTGACCCCTGGCAGAGTACGGCTGCCGGACCGCCGGCGGGACGTCGGGCGGGGCGTCGTCGCAGGTGAGCGTCGTGCGGTGTGCCTGCCTGCCTGGCTTGCTCTGCGGTCCGGCTCGGTCGTTAGGGTGGCGTGATCATTGTTTGAAGAAAGGCCACGGCGTTCACGGTGACCGAGTCCCGCCCCCACTTCCTGTTCTCCTTCGGCACGCTGAGGGAGGAGCACGTCCAGACCGCGCTCTTCGGTCAGTCCGTGCCCAGTTCCACGGCGTCGCTGGTCGGCTACACGACCAGGCCCCTGCCGATCACCGACCAGTCCGTGATCGACGCCAGCGGCCTTGATGTGCACCTGACCCTGGAGCGCAGGATCGGAGCCGTCGTCGACGGTGCCGTCCTGTGCCTCACCGACGAGGACCTCGCCGCGGCCGACGCGTACGAGGTCGACGACTACACCCGCCGGCGGGTGCTCCTCACCTCCGGTGAGAGCGCCTGGGCGTACGTGGACGCGAAGCCGCTGCGCTCGGCGGAGCGCATCGTCATCGTGGGCGACAGCATCGCCTACGGACGCTGCGATCCGCACGGCGGATGGGCAGCGCACCTGGCGGCCGCTCACATCGCCCGGAACGAGGCCGCGCACCGGGTCTTCAACCTGGCCATCCCCGGCAGCACCCTGACCGACGTCAGTGAGCAGACGCCCCCGCTCCTGGCCGCTCGCCGGCCCGACACCATCCTCGTCGCCGCCGGCATCAACGACTCCGCCGTGCCGCTCGCCACCCAGCCGGCCGGCCACGACGGGCTGGCCCGCCTCGCGGACGACCTCGGCTCGCTGGCCGCCACGGCCCAGAGCCACAACGCGCGGCTCGTCGTCGCGGGCCCGACGTGGCTGGACGAGGCGCGCACCGGCGACTACGAGGGCTTGTGCTTCACCCGGGCCCGGGCGCTGGCCCTGCGCGAGTCCATACAGGCCTGGTGCGCGGAGAACCACGTCGACTTCCTCGACATGTGGGAGCCGCTGCGCGACAGCCCCGAACTGTTCGTCGACGGCCTTCACCCCACCGCCGAGGGCCATCAGGTGCTCTACCGACACCTGGAATCCCTCAGCCGCTGAGCCCACGATGGCAGCGGGCAGGCCTTCGGGACCGTTCGGGCTCGCCCGGGACCGGGTCTTTTCCGCGCGGCGCACGAACGGGACCCGGCAGGCGGTCCAACGACGCACGCGCCGCCCGAACACGCCTGCCCGCTCCCTGACCTGGGTGCTATTGCTGAGGTAAGCGATCGGTGAGTGCGCGGCCTCCTGGCCGTGCGGGCCGGGTCGGCCGTGCTGTGGGCACGCTGCGGGCCGGGGAGAGGTGCGGGAAATGATCCTTCTTGATCTTCAGGTCATGGGCGTCGCGTACCGGGTGTACGACGCGCGAGGCGAGGGGCTCGATGCCTCCACCGGACCCAACAGCGATCTCAGCGTCGGCACCTGCGACGAGCCGAGCAACTTGAGCGTTCTTTTGTGCCACGAAGGGTGATGGTGGGGAGGCCGCGGGCGGTACGTCGTCGGACTGCCCCGCCGGCGCCCGTTCGTACGCCGTGGCGTTCCCCTTCGCCAAAACGCCAAAACGCCGTTCAGGATGCCGGTTGCGGCATCCTGAACGGCGTTTCCGGAGCGTTGGGTGGGCGGCGAGGTCCTGTGCGGCAGGGGCCTCGCCGCCCTGTTGCGTCTACGCCCCTCAGGCTGTGGCAGACGCCGGAGCCGACTCGGCGGCCTCGGCGGTCTCGACGGCCTCAGCGGTCTCGTCGGCAGGGGGGATGCGGTGCATGCCCTTGCGGTCGTAGAAGCGGGTGACGCCGAAGCCGAAGACGACGGAGACGGCCAGGGCGATGCCCATGGAGACCCAGGCGCGGGTGAGGCCGGCGTCGGCCTGGGCGTCGTAGTAGAGGATGGAACGCATGCCATCGGTGATCTGCCGGAGCGGTTCGAACTCCGAGAGCCCGTGGAAGAAGCCGGGCAGCGCCTGCAGCGGGACGGTCGCCCCGGAGGAGGGCACGGCCATGGCGACGAAGATGATGGCCGAAAGCAGCATGCCGGGGACGCCGAAGGCGGCGAGCAGCGCCAGGGCGCTCACGCCGACGACCGCGATCGCGCCCACGGAGTAGAGCCACAGCAGACCGAGGTGGGAGGCGTCCATGCCGAGGACGCCGACGGTGGCGAACTCCACGAGGGAACCCATGACCACGGAGAGGGCGAGCATCAGGACGGTGCCGATGCCCAGCGTGCGGACCCGGCTCGTGTGCTGGAGGGGCATGCGCTGACGGATGGGCCCGAAGTCGGCGTGCAGGTAGCCGAGCGCGGTGTCGACCTGCGAGTTGATCGCGTTGGCGCCGAGCATGCCGCAGACGACGAGGACCAGCGCGTAGTAGAAGGCGCTCAGGCCCATGGCGCTGTGCGAGCCGAGCGGGTGGCCGTCGGCGATGACCACGGTCGCGGGATCGGCGAGCATCAGCTGGGAGGCCGGAGTGAGCTTGGCCCCCTGGCTGTTCGCACGGCTGAGGAGCTCCTTGCCGAGCTGGGCGGAGGCGGCGTGGGCGGCCTTCTGGTTCGCCTGGCTGGCCATGGAGGAACCGATGCTGCCGGCCGACTGGTTGGTCAGCACGGTCAGGGTCGGCCGTACGGGCTGCTTCTGCTGCTTCTGCTGCGGGCTGGTCAGCCCCATCACCGCGGCGGTGAAGTCCTTCGGCACGACGAGCGCGCCGAAGACCTTGCCCTGGCCCAGCCGCTTGTCGGCCTCCTTCTGGCTGAGGATCTGCCAGTCGAAGCTGTGGTTGTTGGCGGCGTTCTTCTTGATGCCAGAGACGACCTGGTCGCCGAGGTTGACGGGCTTGCCGCCCGCTTGGGCGCCGCTGTCGTTGTTGACCAGGGCGACGGGCAGGTCGCGCAGGTTGCCCTTGGGATTCACGTTGCCACCCACATAGAGCAGGGCGAACAAGGTGGAGACCACGGCGAGGATGAGGCCCGACCCGATCCACAGCCGCGGGCTGCGGAGCGCGGAGGAGGGCTGAGGGGAAGGCATGACTGCTCCGGATGGTTACATAGAGTAGCTAGATATTTAAGGTATCCAGTACTGGATAGTGGCAGTATCTTCTTAAGGTGTCCAGTCGTCGCCGACGGATGCCCGGTCGCACCACCAGCGAGGACGCCGCATGAAGATCTCGGAGCTCAGCCGCAGGACCGGTGTGCCGGTCGCCAGCATCAAGTACTTCCGCCGCGAAGGCCTGCTTCCCGCCGGCAGGGCGACGGCCGCGAGGCTGGCCGAGTACGGGGAGGAGCACGTCCAGCGCCTCCGGCTGATCAAGGCCCTGACCACCCTGGGCGGGCTGTCCATCGCCGCCACCCGCGACGTACTGGCAGCGGTCGACCAGGCCGAGACCACGGACGGAACCCTCCGGGCGATCAGCTACGCCCTGCCCGTACCCGTCACCGCGGCCTCGGCCGGAGACGCCGAACGGGACGCGGACGCCGAAGCGGCCGCGGAAGCGGACGTGACGCGCCTCATCGCGGCCATGGACTGGAAGATCCCCGACACCTCTCCCCACATCCGGGGTCTGGCGATGGCGCTGAGAGAGCTCAGACGCCTCGACGCGGACTACCGGCCGGAAAGACTCGTCGCCTACGCCGAACTGGCCCACTCCATCGCCCGCCTGGACCTCGAACGCGCGGCCGCCTTCGACGACTCGCCGGCCCTCGCCGAACAGGCGGTCATCGTCCTCGCCCTCTCCGGCCCCATGCTCGAACTGCTGCGACGCCTCGCCCAGGAGGACCAGGTCCGCCGTCGCTCCACACTCGACGACAACCCCGAGGAAGGTCCGGGCGACGGACCGCGCTGACCATCTACAACCCGGGTGAAGGGCCACCCGTACGCCCGCCCGTTCTAGCGAAGCGATCTGTGATCCAGCCGGTGTGCCCCGCGGGGCTTGCCGCTTTGTCGCGGCCTGCCTTTCGCCCGCGTAGTGGCGGACCGGCAGCACCCAGCCCTACATGGCCCGAGTCGACGGCGGAGTGCGGGCGCTGCGCGGTCGCGCGATGGTCGAAGGTCGAGCCTCTGCCTGACCCACTGTTCGTACCGTCTCGGGCTGGCGATTCCGAAGAATAAAACGCAGAAAAGTGCGGACCCTGATACGATGAAGGGTCATGATCAAGAAGAAGGGTGAGGACCTCACCCTCGACGCCGTGACCTCTGCGCGCCATGCATGGAAGAAGGCCGAGGCCGACTTCCATGCCGCCATCGTCCGCGCGTTCGAGGCCAAGCCCATCCACGGCCGCAAGGCCGAGATCGCGGGCGCCGCCGGCTTCTCCGACTCCCGCGTCCGCCAGATTCTCAACGACGCCGCCACGGCCGAACAGGACAAGGGGCAAGCCGCGTGAACAGCCACTCCGCCACCCAGCGCCCCGCCGGAGTTCCGCCCATGCCCGAACGCAACCCGAAGGCGCTTCGGGAAGCGATCGCCGCCCACGCCCCCCAGCTTCTCGCCGACTTTGACCGGCACTGGAGGCGGGACATCGCCGACACCTACGATCTCACTCCCGTACCCGGGTTCATGGCCCGCTGGTGGACCGAGTACGCCCTCGCCCGCAACCCTGAGCTGGACGCCCAGGTGACCGACCTCGAGGACCAGGCCGCCGAAGCCGACGACACTGCCGAAGCCCACGCTCTCCTCGAACGGGCCGCACATCTGCGGCGGGAAGCAGGACACGCGGAGCCCGGTCAGTGAGCGAGGGGTTCATGGGGCCGCCCTGGCAGATCGACTACGTCGAAGCCGCCCGCGCGTACCGTGATTCACTGCCCGACGGCGTGAGGAACAGGTTCCGGGACGCTCTCATCGATCTCCTCACCGCCAAGGACCCCTACCGGCCAGGCGAACACGTCCCGGTCGAACCCGCCCGGTCAACTCGCTTCCGCGGCCCTCACGTTCTCGCCTTCGACAGCGGCCGAGGATGGGCCCGTTTCGTCTTCATCCGCCGTGCCGCAGACCCGCAGATCATCATCGAAGAACTCTTCTGGCAATGATCATGCTCCCAGCACTCCTTCGCCGAGGAGGCAGGAGTCCCGATCAACAACACGCAGGTCTCAACGGTCGGCTGAATACCGAGAGCGAGAGCGAGAGTCGACTGGAGATCGGGCTCCAAGGCGGGTTTGCCGACAACGAGCGCTACAGAACACCTGAGGTACATCCCCTCGGGGCCGGGATCCGCCTCAGCGCTCAACCGGTGGAGCCCGCCTTGTTGTTCGGTGCTCCGTCGCCGACTGGCGGCAGATCGCCCCGCTCGACAGGCTGCCCACCGCTGCTCTGCTTGGGAGGCAGTACGGCGTCGAGTTCCGCGTCGCTCGCGGTGTGCGCGGCTTCGGCCGCCTTGCGCAGGGTCGCGCGATCGACGGTCCCGGTGTCGGCGTTGACCTGCACCAGGCGCCCGTCCACCTCGCTCGCGTACTCGTGTTGCTTGCCGCTCGTGCGGTACCACCTGTTGCCATCTCTCACGCACTCGACGACGCCGCCCATGTCACCGTTGCCGCCCCTGAGCGGGGTCTTCGGGCAGCTTGCCGCGTCCATGGAACCCTGATCCACAGCGAGGCGTATCTGCACCCCCGTTTCCTGTTTCACATACGTCGCCGAGAACCCGTCGGAGCCGAGGACGCCCACAGACTGCTTGGCGACCTCGTAGCCGGGCACCTTGGTGACGTAGACGTTCTTGATCGACACCTGGGCGGCACGCGCACGTGCCTCCAGTTCGGACCGGTCAACTCCGGAGTGGACGGCCCCACTTCCGGCGGATTCGGTCCCGCAGGCGATCAAAACAACGGACACCACAGCAATCACGGGTAACAAGGGGCGCGGCAGGCGCGCGGCAGACACCATGCGGCCATGGTGTCGCACGAACGTTCCCTCGCGCCGCTGTTACGGGGCGGGATCGGTGTGCCGGAGGGTGCGGAAGACGTCGGGGGTTGTCCAGCCGCGTAGCGTCGCGTGGATCGTCGGGCCAAAGGTGGCCTCGGCTGTGCCGGCGTCGAGGGCTCCGGCCAGTTCGAGGGTCACAAGCCCGTGCAGGGTCACCCAGAGCGAGAGGGCGATGAGGGTCGCTTCGCCGGCGAGGACGGATTCCGTCAGGGCGCGATCGATCGCCGCGAGGAGTGGCTGGATGGGGTCGCTGGTGCCGACTGCGCCGGACGGATCGAAGGCTTGCACGCCGCCGAACAGCACCGTGTAGAGGTGGCTGTGGTCGCGTCCCCATCGACGGTATGCGGCGGCCAGTGCGTAGAGGTCTGCGAGAGGGTCCTCGGAGATCGGGACTGCCGACACGTCCTGGAACAGACCGGCGACGGCTCTGTTGCGTACCTCGCCGATCAGACCGTCCTTGCCGCCGAACAGGGAGTACACCGCCGTCGTCGACGTCCCGGCGGCGGTGGCGAGGGCGCGGACTGTGAGCGACTCCCGCGGGCGGGTGGCGAGCATCTCGGTCGCGCACGCCACAAGGCGCTCTTTGACGGTCTCGTCGTTCGTTCTGGGCCTACCCACGGCGAACAGCTTACCCGCTCTGATAACGTCGTTTTGAAACAGTGTTCTGAAACGACTGGAGGCCCTCGTGCCAACGTTGATACGTCCTGTCCGTTCGGCCGGTCGTCTGCTGCTGGCCCTGGCTGCCATCGCGGTGCTGGTCGTCCTCTTTCTGGCGCTCATCGTCCTCACGGACGGAGCGGGATCGGGGCTTCCCGCGTTGTTGACCACCCTTGGAATCGGGGCTGCCGCCGCGCTGTGGTGGGGTCGGCGCCGCACCTGGCCGGCGCGGCTCGTGCCGTTCGTGCCGGTGGTCGTCGCGGCGGCGTTGGCGGCGTCGGTGTGCATCCCGACCGCTCCCACGGCACGGCGGTACCCGCCCGACCTGCCTTTCGTGGCCACGCAGCACTGGAGCTTGGCTACGGGCAGCCGGGTCGCGGTGTATCACTACCCGCCCGCGAACGCCGGCACCCGACACCCTGTTCCCTTGGTGTACCTCAACGGCGGGCCGGTTCGCGGCATCTCGGTTCTCGACCACCGGTTCCTTCAGCTCCTGGCGCGACAGGGCTACGACGTCTACGCCTACGAGCAGGCCGGCGGTGGGCGAAGCGACCTGCTTCCCATGGGCCAGTACACGATTTCCAGGTCGGTCCGCGATCTCGCCGCCTTCGCCGACCGCCTGGGCAAGGGCAGGGTCGACATCCTCGGATTCTCCGCAGGCGCGGTCGTGCTCACGCGAGCCCTGGCCGACCCGGACGTCGCCGCACGCCTGCACCGGGCGATCGTCGCCGAGCCCGGTCCGATGGACGGACCCACCGCGCACATCACCGGGCACAAGGGCCGAGACTCCGCGCGCGGCCTCGCGCCGGCCATGACCGGACCGCGGTCGACGCACACCCCCCGGTACGCCGTCGCATTCGGCTTCATGCGGCTCGGGCTCCTCACCCCCGACAGCGGGCTGATCGGACAGGCTGAAGGCGACAACGCGTTCACCGCCGCCGATCTCGGCAGCGACACCGCCTCCGCCTACTGCGCGCGCGACGCGCACCGCATCCCCGTCGAGGACACGGCACGGAACTTCTCCTTCAGCCCCGCCGCCAGCCTCCGCGTTCAGCAGACGACCAAGGACTCTCCCTCCATCGCCCCGCAACTGCGGCAGTCCCGGACGCCCGCGATGCTGATGATCGCAGAGTGCTCCTCCCAGGTCCGCCAATGGGCGACGGCCATCCTCGCCGACGATCCCGCCATCCAGCGCACGCAGTACATGCCCGGCGTCGGACACCACATGTGGAACGGCCTCGACGACAACAACAGCCGAGCCGCCGCCACCATCACCGCGTTCCTGCAGGACAAGGCGGCGCCCCTGCCGAACCACCCGACCCGCGGCGAGATCCCCGCCTTCCTCCGCGACCGCAGGTGACGGCGAACCGCAGCCCGTCACCGGCTCGGTGGGCGAGTGGCGGCAAGGCTTCCGGTCTTCCGGCAGAGCTAGTTCCCGTCCGAGGAGACCTGGTGGGAGCTGGTCCGGTACCGGCTCCGGAATTCGGCCAGCAGCTCGTCGGTCACCTCGGCCCCGGCGTTCACGGCGGCGTGGACGTCGCGGAAGTAGTTCTCGTAGCCGGCAGGGGTGTAGAGGCACAGGGCGCGTGCGGGGACCGGGCCCGCGTTGCGGAAGCCGTGCGGGGTGCCGCGGGTCGCGGCGAGCAGATGCCCGGGGCCGGCCGTCAGCTCGCCGTCCCCGGTGTGGAGCGTCAACTCGCCCTCCAGGACGTAGAAGTACTCGTCGTGTCCATCGTGCACGTGCGGCCTGGCGCCGATGGTGCCGGGGGCGAGGCTGAACTCCTCGAAGGCGAAGTGCCCGCCCGTGTGCTCGCCGGTGAGCCGGAAGAAGTGCGCGACACCGGCGACGTCCAGGAGCTCACCGTCCTGGGGGCGACGCAGCAGCGGACGGGCGGAAACATGGGCCTGGTCATCAGTCATGGGGGGCATTGTGACCGAGGGCTCCGCCCTGGAGTCACTGCAGGGTGATCAACCGGGTGGTTCGGGCAGCCAGTCGTGGGCCGGGTCGTACTCCAGCCAGCGGCTTCGTCCCGCTTCCGTGGCGCAGGCGGCGGTGAGGCCGTCGAGTCCGGGGTGTTCGTCTCCGGTGCGCCACAGCAGGGACCAGGCGTACAGCGGGGTCGGGTCGACCAGGGGGACGGCGCGCAGGCCGGGGATCTCCGGCAGGGGGACGTCGGCGGGGAGCAGGGAGAAGCGTTGTGGGTCTCGTGCCACTTCTTCGAGGAAGTGGGCGAGCCCCAGGTTGACGCTCGCGGCCCTGTCGCGGATGTCGAATCGGTCGGCGAACTGGTGGAGGAAGTCGAGCCGGTCCAGATTTCCGGGGGCCCACAGCAGGCTGCCGCGCAGTTGATCGGGTCGTAGCGCCGGTTCGGCTGCGAGGGGATGGGCCGCGCTCAGTACGGCGTCGACGGGTTCGAGGCGGACGAGGCGGTGGGTCAGCCCTGTGTGCAGCGGGGGGTGGACCCGGCCGAAGGCGGCGTCGATGTCGCCGTGCAGCAGTGCGTTCGTCACCGACGGCAGATCGCGCCCGTGCCCCAGGGCCAGGTCCCCGGCCCGTTCCGCGACCTGGGCCAGTGTCCGCATCGGCGCGTAGAGGTGTCCCCAGACGTCGACACGCAGCGGGCGGTGCGTGCCGACGGCCGCCGCGACCGCGGCGTCGGCGGCTGCCAGGGTCCGGCGGGCCGGCGGGAGGAAACGCTGTCCGGCCTCGGTGAGGTGTACGCCGTTGCCGCCGCGCTGGAACAGCGTGACGCCGAGCAGCGATTCCAGCCGCGCGACCCTCTTGGACAGCGCCTGCTGGGAGATGGCGAGCGTCCCGGCCGCCCGCCCGAAGTGCCGTTCCTCGGCGGCGCGTACGAAGGCACGTACATGTACCACGTCGAGATCCATGGCTCTCACCATAGGTGACAACCAAAGGTTGTCGGTCCTGCGTGTTCGTTGTTGGATCGCCGGGGGGCCGCGGGGGTTGCATTCGGGGCATGCAAAGACTGATTCCCACGGGCGACGCGGCACGTCCGGTCGCTTTCGCCGAAGCCCCTCAGCCCGTCCCGGAGCGCGATGAGGCACTGATCAAGGTCGAGGCGTTCGCGCCGAACCGAGGCGAGACGTTCCTCCTCGAAGCCCCCCGCCCGGGGCTGCTGCCCGGCAAGGACATCGCGGGGCTCGTCGTACAGGCCGCCGCGGACGGCTCGGGCCCCGGCATCGGCACCCGCGTCGTAGGGCATCCGGCACACAGCGGCTGGGCCGAGTACGCCGCCGTGCCCACGCACTCTCTCGCGGTGCTTCCGGACGGCATCGACAGTGTCCGGGCGGCGGCCCTGCCCCTGGCCGGGATCACCGCCCTGCGCCTGCTGCGCACGGCCGGTTCCCTGGCCGGGCGACGGGTGCTGCTGACCGGCGCCTCGGGCGGGGTCGGCCACTACGTCACCGAGCTGGCCGTGGGGGCCGGCGCCGACCTGACCGCGGTCACGGCCACACCGGTGCGCGGCGAGCGGCTCGCCGAGCTGGGCGCCACGGTGGTGCACGATGTCGCGGCGGCCCAGGGGCCGTTCGACGTCGTACTGGAGTCCACGGGCGGGCCGGGTCTGCCGCTCGCCCTCTCCAAGATGCGCCCGGACGGCCTCCTCGTCTGGTTCGGCCAGGCGAGCCGCACCCCCGTCACCCTCGACTTCTTCGACCTGCTGGGTGGACCGGAGCGCGTCACGATCCAGCACTTCCACTACGCCGGCGCCCCGTACGGCGCTGACCTGGAAGCTCTGGTGAGCCTTGTGGAACGGGGACGGTTGCACCCGGAGATCGGCCGGATCGCCGACTGGTCGGAGACCGCCGGCACTCTGGTCGACCTGCGAGAGCGCCGGATCCGTGGCAAGGCCGTGCTGCTGACAGGAGGAGCACGATGAGCGCCGCCGAGTTCGCCGCCGCTCAGTGGACGCGTGCCACCGGTGCGGGCGTCGACCCCCACGAATATCGTCGCGTCACCGATGGCCTCGCCTCCGTCGCCGACTGGGGGCCGTCGTTCCGGCAGACCGGACACGGCTACCTCGAGCGCGCCGAGGACGCGGGATCGTCCCTCTCGGCCGGTGAGTACCTGCTGATGGCGGCCCGATGGTTCCACCTCGCCACGCTCGCGCCGTACGCGGAGGCACATCGTGCCGCCGCCGAGGCGGACCACGCCTTGAGCCGGGCGCTTACGGTACTGGAGCCAGGTGCCCGGCGCGTGAGCGGCGAGGGATTCACCGGTTTGCTGCGAGGCCCGGCCGACGCGCCCGGCACCGTGGTCGTCGTCCCCGGCCTGGACTCGGCCAAGGAGGAGTTCCTCGATCTGGTGTCCGCGCTGCTGGCCAGGGGGCTGGCGGTGTTCGCCATGGACGGCCCCGGGCAGGGCGTGCTCGCGGCCACCACGACCCTCAGGCCGGACTACGAGCAGGTCGTGGGCCGGGTCATCGACGCCCTCGGCGTCACCCGCATCGGACTGGTCGGCCTCAGCCTGGGCGGCTACTTCGCGGCCCGTACCGCGGCACTGGAACCGCGCGTGGCGGCGGCCGCCACCGTCAGCGGTCCCTTCCGCCTCGACTGGGAGGAGCTGCCGGCGCCGGTGAGGGACATCCTGGCCCGACGCACCGGAGGGACCGACGCCGCCCGCGGGTTCGCCCGCCACGTGGACCTCGCCACCCTGGCGCCCCGCATCACGGCCCCGTTGCAGGTCGTGGACGGAGGTCAGGACGTCATTCCCGGCGTGACGAACGGCGAGCCCCTTGCCCGTTCGGCACCACACGGCACCTACCTGTCCGTCCCGCACGGCGACCACCTCCTCGGCAACGCCCGGCCCGACTGGCTGCCCCACCTCAGCGACCACATCGCGCACACCCTGACGGGAACACCTGCATAAATGGCTGGGCCGGGACGAACTGGCCCGGTCCCGCTGCCGTCTACCAAGGAGATCAACACAACGCCGAAAAGGGGCTGACATGCAGGACTCACATGCGCCGTCGAACGAGGAAACGGGCACGTACGAGAGCATGCGCTGGACGGTGCACGGCGAGCGTGCCCTGCACGACACCCCGTGGGTGCGGCTGCGCTCGCTGGACGTGGAGCAACCGGACGGCGCCCGCACCGATTACCACGTCGTCCGGCTGCGGGACCTCGCCATCGCCGCGGCCGTCGACGACCGGCGGCGTGTCCTGATGATGTGGCGCCACCGCTTCGTCACGGACACCTGGGCGTGGGAGCTGCCGATGGGGCTGGTCGAGGACGGCGAGAGCCCGCTGGACGCCGCCGCCCGGGAACTGGAGGAGGAGACCGGGTGGCGCCCGGAGGCCATGCAGGAGCTGATCTACGCGCAGCCGGCGGCCGGGATCACCGACTCCCAGCACTTCGTGTTCCGCGCGGACGGGGTCCGGCGCGTCGGTGAGCCTACGGAACGCAACGAGTCGGACCGGCTGGAGTGGATCCCACTGGCCGACGTCCCCGGCATGATCGCCCGACGGGAGATCGTCAGCAGCGCGACCCTGGTCGCCATGATGGCTCTGCTGCTGGATCTGAAGGCTCGGTGAGCGGAGTTTTCGGGAGTCGACTGCCCGCCGCCGGTATCCGCTGCCGGGCCGCGCCGTCCAAAGCGTCCGTTGGTCATTCTCTTTGAGCGCCCGCTGTAAGGTGCATGCCAGGATTTGCGCAGCGTCCGCTCGGTGCTGAGCAAATGGTGGCGCAGGCGCGAGAATGGGGGATTCGGCTATGGGCCTTTTGGGTAGAATGCTCGGAACCATGTACCCGGACAGCGATGTCGTACCGCTTTCCGCCGCGGAGGTCCGTGAAGCGCTGCTCGCGGTCGACACCCCGGATGTGCCGTACAGAGTACGCAAGGCCAACCCTGCGGAGAAGGCCGATCTGGTGGGGGAGTGGATGGTCGACACCACTTACTTCGATGAGCGGATGAAGCTGAGACTCAGGATCCGGATGCACCTGGATCCCTCGGAGCGCGAGGTGCGGACTCTCCAGGAGCAGTGGACTACCACCAGAGGCAATATGTCCGCGTCGCGTGGCTACAGTCGCGGGATGGGGTTCACCGCTCAGCGGCAATGGGCGTACGAGCGAGGCCCCGACGGCCGCCGGCAGCGAGTCGAGACCTATCACTTGGATACGCGGGACATGAGGAATGCCCTGCGGCAAGCGGCCCTTGACGCGGGGTGGGCCTGGCGCGGATTGCTCAGGCTGTGACTGGCCTGCAAGCCCACCCTCATAAGTGGGTCGTCATCCGCTGAATTCTCGGACAGCCTTTCCTCCCGATACCGCTGGATGATTCCGCGGATCGTATGCCTCGTGGCCACCGACAATCTGCATGCCGACGCTCTTCTTTCGTGAACGGTCGGGTGAGAGAAGGGGAAAGCTGTGGCCGATGGGCGACAGCAGGAGGAAGAGACCGGCCCACATGGCGAAAGCGAAGCTCCATAGGCCCATCAGCACGGCGATGCCGAGGTGGAAGGTGATGCCGAGCGGCAGCAGCACCCACCGTGCCCGCTGTGACATCACCGGGGAGGCGGCCAGGGCGAGTTCGAGGGCGATGGGGAGCCAGGTCAGGGCGGCGACGCCGGCGGGGGAGTAGACGATGTGGTCGGTGAGGGGGCGCAGCCACTCGGGGAAGCCGAAGGAGGAGTTGTTGGCCCAGTAGTACATGGCGCTTCCGTCGGCCCATTCGGTGTGCGGCAGCTTGGCCGCGCCCGCCTGGAAGTAGAGGATCGCCATCTGAAGGCGGGCGACGGTCCACGCGCTCACACCGAGGAGGGCCCAGGCGCGGGTGGCGCGGGAGGCGGGCTCGTCGTCCGTACGCGGCCCGGGGGTCCGCCAGTGCCAGCGGCGGCCGTCGCCGAGCGCGACGAGGGCCAGCAGCAGGGAGAGGATCCAGGTGATCTGGTCGCCGCCGTCGCCGATGGCGATGCCGGAGAAGACGCTGAAGCCGATGTAGGCGTGCGGCAGGGCCGTGAGGCGGGGCCGCCAGCCGGACGCGACGACCAGGAGGACGGCGACGCACAGCCATCGCAGCAGGTCGAACTGTCCGCGTGGTACGAGGCAGAAGGCGCCGCCCGCCGCCATGTCGTGGCACAGTGGGTATTCGCCCATCGTGGCGACGGGCCGGAAGAGGGTCGCCGAGCTGCTGAAGGCGAGGGTGCCGGCGGTGCCGAGGGCGAGCAGGGTGCGGGCGAGGCCGTAGGCGTTGCCCCAGGGCAGGGGGATGCCACGGGTGCGGCGGGTCGGTGTGTTCAGCATGTGACGTCCATGGCGAGGTAGCGCTCGGGGGTGGTGCGCTCATGGACGAGGTCGCGCCAGGCCCACGGGACGGGCTTCTCCTGGACGAGTGCGACGCGGCCGCAGACGGTCGGCTCGGGCGAGGGGTTCTTGACCTTCCGGGCGGGCCGGGCGTCGGCCAGGCAGTCGGTGAGGTCCTCCTCACACTCCTTCCAGTCCTTCTTCTCTGCCAGGTTGAGCAGGAGGGAGATCTCGATGCCCTGCGATCGGGAGGCGCGGTCGAGGCCGAAGGCGTTGTGCGGGCTGGAGTGCGGTGTGAGGGCCAGGGAGGTCCAGGTCCCGTCCGCGGTCCGCCGGTAGGGCAGAACCTCCACGTCCCGGGGGGACTTGGTGAAGAATGCCCAGCCCTGCGGCGCGACGTTGGCGACCGTGGAGCGGGCCTGCTTCTGGCCGGGCAGGGAGAGCACGTTCTTGGGGACGTGGATCTCGGCCACGTAGAGGACCGCGACGCCCCACACGGCCGCGAGGGCCAGTACCGAGCGGCCGGACACCTGGACGCGGCCGGGCGCGGGTCCTTGCGCGACCCTGCGAAGGAAGCGTGGGAAGCGGCGGACCGTTGTGGTCCATCGGTGGCGTATCACGTCGTCGATCCCCGTGGTGTTCGGTGCGGGTGCGGGTGCGGGTGCGGGTGCGGGTGCGGGTGCGTGTGGGGGCGCGGGCCGGGCGGCCGGCGTGGCCCGGCCCGCGCGGAGTGGTGCGGTCCCGGCCGTGCACGGCCGGGAGCGTGGTCAGGCGGTCTTGAGGATCTTCGTCACGGTGGCGACGGCCTCGTCGTGGCCGAGAGCGGTGTCGTCGCCCTTGGGGGCGACGCTCCAGAACCAGTTCTTCGCCTTGACGAAGTTGGCGCCGACCGCGACGGTCACGGTCACCGCGGCGGCCGCCGCGGTCACGGCGGCGGCGATGTGGACGACCGCGCCGGCGACGGCGACGAACGTCCCGCACATCTGGCCGTTCTGGACCGGCTGCGCGGTGTCCTTGGCGTCCGCCTTCTTGGCGATCGACAGGAGCTTGGCCTGTGCGTCGTTGACGGCCGACTCGACCTTGCGCGGGTCGCCGCTGCGGACCTTCTTGTCGAACGAGGCGAAGAAGCCGGGGTGCTTGGCGTCGACGGCGTCGGTGACGACCTGCGCGACGCGCGCGGAGTCCTTGGCGTCGGACGTGGCGAGCTCCGCGCGCATCTCGCTGAACAGCGGGCTCTTGGCGAGCTCGGCGCCGACTTTGCCCTGCCCGAAGAACAGGCCCTTGAAGACGGCCTTGCCGTCCTCGGCGGCGTTCGGGGCCGGCTTGGCGGGCGCGGTCTTGACGGTCTTCGCGTGGTCGGGCGCGCTCGGCGAGGCAGCGGCCGTGGCGCCGGTGACGCATACAGCGGCGGCGGTCAGGCCGGCGATGATGCCCGCGGTGCGCCGGGTGATCTTCATTCGGGTTCCCCCTCGAGTGTGGGCATGGTTGTCCCGCGGCAGGGACGGAGGTCACCTGCCGCGGGACATGCGATCTTCGGGCCGGAACGTTTCCATTACCGGCGGGTCAGGTCACCGGTCGGCGAGGGTTCCTTATGCGATCTTGACGTCGGCAATTCCCATGACATGCGGCGGAATTTCGGGTTCCGTGGGTCGCCAGGGATGCCTCGACGACGGCCCCGCGGCCGCGGCGGAGTCCGAATGATCGCTGCGGGCCTCGGCGAGGCAACCGCCCGCTTCTTAACGCGGTGCGAACGCCGCCCGCGCCGTCATGGTCGTGTGCTGTCGGCGGAGTGAGAGCGGTGCTGATGGATGGGCAGGGGCTCCCCGCGGCGGATGGCGCCGGGGGCGCGCCGGGCGGGGTGGTCCGCGCGGCGGGAGGAGGTGAGCTGCCAGGGGACGCTGGTGACCATGACGCCGGGGGTGAACAACAGGCGGCTCTTGAGCCACAGCGCGGACTGGTTGTGCAGCAGGTGCTCCCACCAGTGCCCCACCACGTACTCGGGAATGAAGACGCCCACCACGTCCCTGGGGCTGTCACGGTGCAGGGAGCGTACGTACTCCACGACCGGCCGGGTGATTTCCCGGTAGGGGGAGTCGAGCACTCTCAGCGGCACATCGACGTCCAGTTCCGCCCAGCGGCGCTCGAGATCCTTCGACTCCTCCCGGTCCACGGACACGGTCAGCGCCTCGAGATGGTCGGGCCTGAAGGCACGGGCGTAGGCCAGGGCGCGCAGGGTGGGCTTGTGGATGGTGGAGACCAGGAGGACGGCGATCACGCGCGAGGGTCCGACGAGCTCGGCGCGCGGGTCGCTGACGGCCAGTTCGGCGGCGACGGTGTCGTAGTGGCGGCGGATGCCGCGCATCGTCAGCCACAGCACCACCGCGGCGACCACGGCCAGCCAGGCGCCCTGGGTGAACTTGGTGGCCAGCACGATCACCAGGACGAGACCGGTGACGACGGCGCCGACCGCGTTGATGACCCGTGCGAGCTGCGCCCGCCGGCGGGTCTCGGCGTCGATCTCCGTCTCCGTGCGCAGTTCGCGGTTCCAGTGCCGGACCATGCCGGTCTGGGAGAGGGTGAAGGAGGTGAAGACACCGAGGATGTAGAGGTGGATGAGGCTGGTGACGTCCGCCTCGTAGAACCACAGCAGCAGCCCGGCGGCCAGGGCCAGGGCGAGGATGCCGTTCGAGAAGGCCAGCCGGTCGCCGCGGTTGTGCAGTTGTCGCGGCAGGTAGCGGTGCTGGGCGAGGATGTCGGCGAGCAGCGGGAAGCCGTTGAAGGCGGTGTTGGCGGCCAGGATCAGCACCAGGGCGGTGGCCGCCTGGACGAAGTAGAAGCCGAAGCTCTGCTCGCCCCCGAAGACCGCCGCGGCGAGCTGGGCGATGACCGTGCGCTGGGTGTACGCGTCGCAGTCGCCCGTCAGGCCCGTGAGCCGGCAGGAATCGTCGGTGATGTGCACCTTCGTGATCAGCGCCAGGGCCGTCACACCGACGAACATGGCCACCGCGACGGTGCCCATGATGCTCATCGTGGAGGCGGCGTTCTTCGACTTGGGCTTACGGAAGGCCGGGACGCCGTTGGAGATCGCCTCCACGCCCGTCAGGGCCGTACAGCCGCTGGAGAACGCGCGCAGGCACAGCATGACCAGGGCGAAGCCCGCGAGGCCCGCGTCGCGGGGGTCGGGGGCGATGCCGAACCCCGCGCTCTCCGAGACCGGGGCATGGCCGAACGCGTAGCGGACCAGACCGGTGAGGACCATGATCAGTACACCGGTGATGAACAGGTACGTCGGAGCGGCGAAGGCCTGGCCGGACTCCCGTACGCCCCGTAGGTTCACCCCCGTCAGCAGAGCCACGAACACCACGGCCATGAGCACCCGGTATCCGGCCAGCTGGGGCACCGCCGAGATGATGTTGTCCACGCCCGAGGCGACCGAGACGGCCACTGTCATCACGTAGTCGACCAGCAGCGACGCGGCGACCACCAGGCCGGCCGAGGCGCCCAGGTTGTGCGAGACGACTTCGTACGATCCGCCGCCGCTCGGATAGGCGTGCACCACCTGGCGGTAGGAGAGCACCACCACGGCCATGAGCGCCACGACCGCCGCCGCGATCCACGGCGTGAAGTGCAGGTACGCCATGCCGCCGAGGGTGAGGACGAGCAGGATCTCCTGCGTGGCGTAGGCGACCGACGACAGTGGGTCGGAGGCGAAGATCGGCAGGGCCAGCCGTTTGGGCAGCAGCGTCTCGTGCAGCTCCTCGCTGCGCATCGCCCGGCCGATGGCCAGCCGCTTCAGAAGCCCCGTCGCATTGATCACGAGGCGAGCCTAGGCGGCATATGTGACCTATGTGATGGTGCGCAACGCCGATGAGGGCGGTGATGACGACGCTGATGAGGAACGCCGACGAGGCCAGGGGGGCACACGTCAGGGCGGCGTCAGGAATGTGGCGTGTCGCTTGTGCCCGGGCGCGGGGCTTCCTTCAACGGTGCTCGTGAACAGCCATCTGCGCCACGACGACCGGCCGCCTCATACGGCGCTGCCCGGTTCCGCGCACTGTTCGCACATGGTGCGCCGCTCGCGCACGATGCGCTGAGCGCGCCCACTCTTCACTGACACCCCGGCTGCACCCATCACACAGCAGCCGGTATCCCGTGGCACAGCGCGTTCCGGCTCCGGCCGTCCCTGTCGCTGATGCCGCCTCACGCTCGCACGGCAGCTCCGCCATACGGCCCTCGCTGCCGCTCTGCCCTTCCCGGAGTGGATTCCCATGTCTTCTGCTGCCTCGCCCGCCTCCAGGACCGTGCTGGTCACCGGTGCCACCTCCGACATCGGCTGGGAGACCGCCCGGCTGCTCGCCGGAAGGGGCGACACGGTCATCGTCCACGCCCCCGACCAGGTATCCGGCGACGACGCCGTCGCCCGCCTGGCCGCGGCCGGCGTGGACGTCCTGCGGCTACGCCTGGTCGTCGCCGACTTCTCCCGGCTCGACGAGGTCCGGGCCATGGCCGTCCGGATCGCCGAGGAACACCCCGTCCTGGACGTCCTGGTCAACAACGCCGCCGTCGCCGCCCCCGAACGGCGTACGGTGACCGCCGACGGCAACGAACTGTCCTTCCAGGTCAACTTTCTGGCGGCCTACCTGCTCACCCACGAGCTGGCCGGTCCGCTGAGCGCCCGCCCGGGTGCCCGCGTCGTCAACGTGTCGTCCTCCATGCACCGCACCGCGTCCATCTCGTGGAACGACCCGCAGCGCGCCAAGCGCTACTCCCGCCTCGCCGCCTACGCCCAGTCCCAGCTGGCACTGACCGTCTTCGCCCGCGAGAAGGCCCCGTGGACGTCGGTCAGCGTGCACCCCGGCGTGTGCGACACCGGTCTGCTGCCCCTGTACGCGCACGAGGGCGACCCCGCCGCGGAAGGCGCCGCGCGCGTCGTCCGCCTCTGCGACCCCGCCACCGAACTCGTCCCCGGCGCCTACTACGACCGTACGGCCCTCTCCCCGGCCGCCCCCGCCGCCATGGAGGACCGCACGGTGCGCCGCCTGTGCAAGCTCGCCGACCAGCTGGTCACCGCCGAGTCCGCCTGAAGGAGGACGTTTCCCACACCCAACCCCCGTACGGGTGTGGGAACGTCCGGCTGAGACCTCGGTGTGCCCGGCCGGGCGAACAGGCACGTGAAGTGCCGTACGTTCGTGGAGGCGGAGGGCGGGCGGGGGCGGTGCGGGGAAGTGTCCTCGCGCCCCGCCCGGGTAAGAGATCATCGGGCACGTCACTACTGTGCTGCGTCCACGCCCGTTCGGTCCAGTGAATGTATGCGTCCTATATTCGTCACGGAATCCGAACGGTCGACGAGCGGGGGACGGCATGACATTCGATCTGCACAAGCTGCGGTTGCTGCGCGAGCTCAAGCATCGCGGCACGCTCTCGGCCGTCGCCGCCGCGCTGTCGTACAGCCCGTCCTCCGTCTCCCAGCAACTCTCGCAGCTGGAGGCGCAGGTCGGCCTTCCGCTCCTGGAACCGGTGGGGCGGCGGGTGCGGCTGACGCCGCAGGCCGAGATCCTGGTCGGGCACACCGAGGCCGTTCTCGAACAGCTGGAGCGGGCCGAGGCGGACATCGCCGCCTCGCTGGCCGGACCGACCGGCAGGCTGCGGATCGCCTGCTACCAGACGGCCGCGTTCGCCCTGGCGCCGAACGCGCTGACCCTGCTGCGCGACGCCCACCCGGGATTACGGGTCCACCTCACCCAGGCCGAGCCCGAGCAGGCCCTTCCCGCCCTGCTCGCCCACGACTTCGACCTGGTCGTGACCGAGGAGTACCCGGGAAGCCCCAGCCCCCGCCCGACGGGCCTGGAACTCGAGGAGCTCCACGAGGACGCACTGCGCCTGGCCATCCCGCCCGGCGAGGGGAGGGCGGTCCGCCTTGCCGACCTGCGCGACCGGCCCTGGGTGCTGGAACCGGAGGGAAGCGCCGCGCGGCACTGGGCCCTGACGCTGTGCCGCACGGCCGGCTTCGAGCCCGACGTACGGTTCGAGTCCGCCGACCTCCTCTTCCACGCGCGCCTCGTCGAGCAAGGCCATGCCGTCGCCTTCCTCCCCGACCTGCTCTGGAGCGGCCGCACCCCGACCGTGACGCTCCACCCGCTCCCTCAGGGCCTCAACGCACGCAAGATCATCACGGCGGTGCGGGTCGGGAGCAGCCGCCACCCCGCTGTCGAGGCATGCCGCAAGGCACTGCGCCAAGCGGTCGAGGACCTCGACACCTTCGGCCGCCCGCCGGCTGCGGCTCGCCGGCGGGGGAGGCGCTGACAGAGGGGCGCTGACAGAGGCCGCGCGCCCGCTCGCGACTCACTGTTGTCGCGGTGCTCCGGTCTCCGTCAGCTCGCCGTCGGCCAGCCGCAGCCACCGGTTCACGCCGATCTCGTGGAGGAACCGTTCGTCGTGGCTGACGATGACGAAGGCTCCCTGGTAGGAGTTCAGGGCGCTCTCCAACTGCCCCGCGCTGACGAGGTCGAGGTTGTTCGTCGGCTCGTCGAGGAGCAGCAGGTGCGGAGCCGGCTCGGCGTACAGGACGCACGCCAGGGTGGCCCTCAGCCGCTCACCACCGGACAGTACGCCTACGGGCAGGTGGGCCCGGGCGCCGCGGAAGAGGAAGCGGGCGAGCAGGTTCATCCGCTCGGCGTCCGTCCGGTGGGGTGCGAAGGCGGTGAAGTTCTCGGCGACGGTACGGTCCAGGTCCAGCAGGTCGAGACGCTGAGAGAGATAGGCGAGCCGCCCGTCGGCGCGCTTGATCTCTCCGCTGCCCGGCGGGAGGTCGCCGGTGATCAGACGCAGCAGCGTGCTCTTGCCCGCCCCGTTGGGGCCGGTCAGGGCGATGCGTTCGGGGCCCCGGATGGTGAGGTCGACGCCCGGGCCCTCGAACACGGGCCGGTCACCGAGCCGGACCTGCAGCTGCTCGCCGAGGAAGACGGTGCGGCCGGCAGGCACGGTGGTGTCCGGCAGGTCGAGCGTGAGGCGCTGTTCGTCACGCAGAGCCCGGCCCGCGTCGTCGAGGCGTGCCTTGGCCTCGCCGACCCGGTTGGCGTGCGTCTGCCCGGCCCGGCCCGCCGACTCCTGTGCTCCGCGCTTCATGTTTCCGGCGAAGATCCGAGGCAGGCCGGCGCTCTTGAGATTGCGGGCCGCGTTGCTCTGGCGGCGCTCGGCGCGTTCGCGGGCCTGCTGCATCTCCCGCTTCTCGCGCTTCAGCTCCTGCTCGGCGTTGCGGACATTCTTCTCGGCGACTTCCTGCTCCGCTCGCACGGCCTCTTCGTACTCGGTGAAGTTGCCTCCGTAGAAGCGCAGTTCACGGCCTTCGAGTTCGACGATGCGTTCCATGCGGTCGAGCAGCGCCCGATCGTGGCTGACCAGCAGCAGGCAGCCGTTGAAGTCCTCCAGCACGTCGTAGAGCTTGTGCCGGGCGTCCAGGTCGAGGTTGTTGGTGGGCTCGTCGAGCAGCAGCACGGCGGGGCGCTTCAGCAGCTGGCCGGCGAGGCCGAGGGAGACGATCTGTCCGCCGCTGAGCGTGCCGAGGCCGCGGTCCAGGGCGAGGTCGCCGAGGCCCAGGCGGTCGAGCTGGGCGCGGGTGCGTTCCTCGATGTCCCAGTCGTCGCCGATGGTCGTGAAGTGCTCCTCGGCCACGTCGCCCGACTCGACGGCGTCGATGGCCCGGATCACCGAGGCGATCCCCAGGACCTCGGCCACCGTCAGGTCACTGGTCAGCGGCAGGCTCTGGGGAAGATAGCCGAGGGTGCCGGCCACCGACACGGAACCCGCACGGGGGCGCAGTTCGCCGGCGATCACCTTGAGCAGGGTGCTCTTGCCGGAGCCGTTGGGGGCCACCAGGCCCGTACGTCCCCCACCCAGGGAGAAGGACAGATCCTCGAAGACCGGGGTGTCATCCGGCCAGGAGAAGGACAGGTTCGAGCAAACGACGCAAGCGTTGGAAGCGTTGGACATGAAGACGACCTCGTGCGGGAGGAGGGCAGGAGGAAACCACTGCCCTGGCAGACATGAAGGAGGGAACGGCTGAGAGACCACGACGGCTGCGCTCGCGTGCGGCTGCCGGTGGTCGATCACATCCGGGTATCACCCGGAGATGTCGTCGTCCCCTGCCATGTCTGTCGCTCCTCAATACATGATCAACGTCCGGTCCAGGCTAGCAGGTCTTTCCCGGCGTCCACAGGACACAGCAGACACCGAGCGGCGCGAACAGGGCCCCCACCGCCAAACGTTCGGGTTTCGTGAACAGAAAAGGCCGGAAACATTCGCTGGACCGAATCGGTGGGGGCGTCGCAGGGTGGTGGGGTGCTCGAAGAACCTACTGCGCGGTGGTACGCGAGGCCGGCTCCCCGTACCCCCTTCGCCTCACCCCCACCCCCAGCCCCCGCCCCTGCCGCCGTGCGGGAATTCCACGCCTCCCTGCCGGGGTACAGCCCGACACGACTGACTGAACTACCCGGCATCGCAAGCGAGTTGAATATCGGCCGGCTTTTCGTGAAGGACGAGTCCACGCGCCTGGGACTGCCCGCCTTCAAAGCCCTGGGCGCCTCCTGGGCCATCCACCGCGCGCTCGCCGGACGCGACACCTCCACCCCGGTGACGCTCGTCACCGCCACCGACGGCAACCACGGCCGGGCCGTGGCCCGGATGGCCCGCCTCCTCGGGCAGCACGCGCACGTCTTCGTCTCGGCGGGTGTCCATCCCGCCGCCGCGGACGCGATCGCCGGCGAGGGGGCCCGGGTGACACGCGTCGACGGCTCGTACGACGAAGCCGTACGCCGGGCCGCCGCCGTCGCGGACGAGACCGCGGACGCGTTGCTCGTCCAGGACACCGCCTGGCCCGGCTACGAACGCGTCCCCGGCTGGATCGTCGAGGGCTACTCGACCCTCTTCCGCGAGATCGACGAGCAACTGGCCGCCGCCGGGGCCCCGCGACCGGACCTCGTCGTCGTACCGGTCGGCGTCGGCTCGCTGGCCCAGGCGGCGGTCGCGCACTACGGAGGCTCCCCTGGCCAAGCCCCCGCACTGCTCGCGGTGGAACCCGTGGCCGCCGCCTGCGTGCTGAGCTCCCTGTCGCGCGGCGAACGCGTCAGCGTGGCCACTGGCCGTACCGCCATGGCGGGGTTGAACTGCGGTACACCGTCCGCGCTCGCGTGGCCGTTGCTGCGGGACGGGCTCGCGGCGGCCGTGGCCGTCACGGACGAGCAGAGCGCCCGAGCCGGCCGCGACCTGGCCGCGCTCGGCGTCTCCTCCGGCCCGTGCGGTGCGGCCTCCCTCGCCGGGGTCCGTGCCGTCGTGCAGGCCGAAGACCGCCGGGCCGCCGTCGGGCTCCGCCCCGACGCGACGGTCGTGCTGCTCAGCACCGAAGGCACAGCGGCCAACCCGCACCATGCGGCGTACGACGAAGAGCCGTCGGGGCTGCCGGCTGGAGCGCCGCCGCCTAGCCTTTGAGCGGCGGGATGCGGGGTGGGCCGACCGGCGGGGTGTGGATGATGCGCGTGGTCGTCCTGGGCGAGTTCCGTGTGGACAGACTGATTCCGCCGCTCCGGCAGGACGGTGCCGATGTGACCGTGCTGGCATCTGTGGGGCTGGAATCGTTCCTGGAGCCCAGTGTGGAGTGCGGGGTGCTGCCCGCCGCACTGAGCGAGGGAGTCCTGACGCGGTTGCTCGGCGATTACGGTGCGGACGTCGCCGTGCCCAACCTCGGGTGTCTTGGTCAGGAGCAGTTCCTGCCCGTCTACGCGCGCGTCGCGGCCGGCGTGCGGGCGGCTGGGCTGCGCTTGCCGGTGCATGCGGAAGGCTTTGCGATGCTGGCCAGCGACAAGGTGGCCCTTCACCGGATCGCGCGACAACGGGGCTGGCCCGTGCCCCGCGCGGTGGTGTGCGCGGCGGCGGGGGCGATGCGCGAGGCGGTCGGCGAGCTCGGGCTTCCGGTGCTGGTCAAGGAGGCCCGTAGCGAGTTCCACGCCGGGCGCCACTATGTGCGGGACATCGATCATCTCGACCGCGTGTGCGGCGAGGTGACGTACCCGGTCCTGGTCCAGCAGGCGGTGGAGGGGGAGGAGTTCGCGGTCGAGCTCCTCTCCGGGGCCTCGTCCACCGTGGCGTGGCCGGTGGCGTCCTTGGGGCGGCTCGACGGCGACTGCGCCCCGGGGAAGCGGGTGCGAGTCGCGCCCGCCGAGCTGCCCGGCCGTGCGCGGGCGGAGCTGGCCGCCACGGTCGCGGACATGGTGGAGGCCTTCTCGCCCTGGGGTCCGTGGCAGATGGACCTCGCCGTCACCGATGACGGCCGGCTCCAGGTGATCGAGCTGAACGGCCGGCTGAGCGGTGTGTCGAACATGAGCTGGGTCAGTACGGGCCTGGACCCGCATGCGGCGCACATGGAGGCCGTGCTCGGCCGCGCACCCCGACGGCGACCACGAGCCGCGCGGGTCGCGCTCGAGCTGCCGGTCTACAACGACGCGGTGCTGCCGCCCGCGCCCGCCGGGACCGAGCTGATGCCCTTCCCGGGAAACCCGGCCAACCCGGGCCCTCTCATCGGCGGGTATCAGCGGTCGGTCCTCGGCGTCCCGTACGAGCGAGCGGCCGCCGCGCGCGCATGGCTGACCGGTCTGCCGACGGGCGTGTTGCTGAACAGCCCGGAAGAGGCGGCCGACCAGCTCGAGCGCGGCATACGCGCGCTGGGGCAGCGGGGACAGCCGGGACAGCTCGGTCAGGGCGGTGCGCCGTTCATCGTGTGACCGTGACGGTCATGCGATGAGGTTCGTGATGAGCTTGCGTACCCGGCCCCGTACGACCGGCAGGACGCCGTGGACGAGCTGGATGCCGTAGGCGACGGTGGTTCCGGGGGGTGGGCTACAGGTCCAGCGGGTGCGGGCGATGTCGTTGAGGCTCACCGGGCCGGTGCGGGCGGTGATCTCGTGGACGAAGGGCGTACCGGGGGAGTAGTCACTGCCGGTGGGGGCGGTGATGTCGCTCCACACGGCGTCGGAGGAGCAGGTGTCGAGGTAGAATTCGCCGCCGCTTTCGGCATCCTGGAGATCGAAGGCGACGCGGGCGATCCTCTGCGGACGAGCCTGGGGGTCGCTCACGCCGTGGACGTGCGGGCGTATCCGGTCGCCGGGCTTGAGATCGTGGTAGAGCCACGGATCGATGCCCGTGGCGGAGGGAAAGGCTCGACGGAGTGCAGGCAGCGCGCGCTGCATGGCACCGTCCAGGATCGACTGGGCCGGCTCGGGCGGAGTCATCCCTTCGCTGGGGCGCGCGGGAACCCAGCCGGTGGTGGCGAGGTGTTCGTCCAGGATCTTGGTGAGCCGGGTGGTCTCCTCGTCGGTGAGGAAGCCCTCGACGGTCTGCATGGCCAAGGTCTCGGTCATGTGGATCACGAACGGACTCCTCTCGAGGGCCCCGCGTCGTCCGCCCCATCCCAGTACGGGGCGTCCTCGCTGCCAAGCGCTCTTCCAAGCCAACCCGGAGGACCGGAGCCGGTTGGGCTTGACGGCCGTCCACCCGCGTCGAAGGGTGACGCTGTGACGTCATCGGGCACAGGCGCGGACACGGGCTCGGATATTGAGGTCCTCGTGGTCGGTGCGGGGCCGGCCGGACTGCTGCTCGCCGGCGAGCTGGCCCTGGCCGGCGTGCGGACGAGGGTGGTCGAAAGACGCCTGGAGTCCCATCGCGAGTCGCGGGCGCTGAACCTGCACCCCCGCAGCATGGAGTTGATGGACATGCGGGGCCTGGCCGACCGTTTCCTCGCCGTCGGCCGGACCGTGCCCGGGTGGCAGTTCGCCGCGAGCCTCAAGCAGCCGCTGGACTTCACCGCGCTCGACACCCGGCACCCCTATGCCCTGTTGATAGCCCAGTCCCGCACCGAGGCCCTGCTCGCGGAACGGGCCCGGGAACTGGGCGTGGAGATCCATCGCGGGTACGAAGCCGTCGCCCTGCGACAGGACCCCGACGGCGTCGAGGTGAGCCTGCGCGGCCCCGGCGGTGAGGTCACCGTCCGGGCCCGGTACGTGGTCGGGTGCGACGGCGGGCGCAGCTTCGTACGGCAGGCCGCCGGCATCGGGTTTCCGGGGACGGGGGAGTCGATGACCGCGGTCGTGGGCGACTTCGCCGTCGCCGATCACGCGGACAACGACCGGGCCCGGCAGCACGGCGTGCTCGTCGCGCGGCTGGAGGCGGGGCTGACCCGCTTCGTGGTGATGGATCCGGACAGGATCCGGGTGCCCTCCACGGAGCCGGTGACGCTGGAGGAGTTCCGTACCTCGCTGAAGCGGGTCTGCGGGACGGACTGCGGGATCGACGAGCCGCGGTGGCTGTCGAGGTTCGGCAACACCACCCGCCTCGCCGAAAGCTACCGTCGCGGCCGCGTCCTGCTGGCCGGCGACGCCGCGCACGTCCACTTCCCCGTCGGGGCCCAGGGGCTGAACACCGGCTTGCAGGACGCGATGAATCTGGGCTGGAAACTGGCCGCCCAGGTGCATGGATGGGCGCCGCCGGCTCTCCTGGACACCTACCACACCGAGCGTCACGCCGTGGGTCGAGCCGTCACCGACGGCACCCGGGCTCAGACGCTGCTGGTGGAACTGCCCCTCACCGAGCGCTACGGGCTCCCCGCGGGCATCCTGTGCGAGCTGCTCGACACGCTCCTGGGCATGAAGGACGTCAACCGACACCTGGCCGCCCGGATCTCCGCCCTCGACACCGCCTACCCGCCCCCGGACGCCTCGCCCGCCGATCCGCTCACCGGCCGGCGCATGCCGGACATCGGCCTGGCGACCACCGCGACGGAGACCGTCCGCGTGTACGAGCTCCTGCATGACGGCCACTTCGTCCTGCTGAACCTCGACGGCGACGACGAGTCCTGCGGGTGGGAACCGGAGGAGCCAGGTCGGCCGGGCCGTATCCGCACGCTCACCGCTCGCCCGGCCGAGGTTGACCCCGACCTCGGCGGAGTGAGCGAAGTCCTCGTCCGCCCCGACGGCCACATCGCATGGGCCACGCGCACCACCGACACCGGCACCCGTCGGGCCGAACGGACCCAGGCGCTGAATACCTGGCCCGGTGCCCCCGCATAGCGGACGTGCCTTACGCTCAGTCGCCTCCCAGCACCGCCCCGATGACGTGCCGGGCGTTGCGCGCCATCGCCGGGTTCGTCTTGCGGTAGTACGGCAGTGCGATCAGCGCCTGCGAGAGTGTCCGTCCCCGGCCGCGGGTCCAGGTCGCGTCGTCGACGTCGAGGGTCTCGCGGAAGACCTTCCTCGCGTCGGGCGGCAGCAGGTTCCACGCCGGGAACAGGTCGCAGGCCGGATCGCCCACACCCATGCATCCGAAGTCGATCACCGAGGTCAGCCTGCCGCCGGCCACCAGCAGATTGCCGGGCATCAGGTCGGCGTGCAGCCAGACCGGCGGCCCGTCCCAGTCCGGGGTCCGTAGCGCGTCGTCCCATACGGCGGTCACGGCGTCGCAGTCGACGCCCTCCTGCGGGATCGCGCGCAGCTCCTCGATCGCCGCACGGGTCTCCGCGTCGAGCGAGGCGAGCGGCCCACCGCGGTGGGCCGCTGGCGCGCCCGGCAGCGTGATGCTGCGCATCGCCGCCACGAACGCGGCCAGATCCTTGGCCAGCAGTACGGGCTCGCTCAGGGCCCCTTCTTGGGGGTTCTCGCCCGCCCGCCACCGGTACACCGACCACGGCCACGGATACCCCTCGGCGGGCTCCCCGGACCCGAGTACCTCGGGGATGGCCGTAGGCAGCAGGGGTGCGAGGCGGGGCAGCCACTCCCGTTCCATCGCCAGGTCCTCGGCCCCGCCCTTCACCAGCGGCAGCCGTACGGCCATGTCGTCGCCCAGCCGGTACATGGCGTTGACCGTGCCGCCGGACGCGAACCGCTCCACCGCCGGCCCCGCCCACCGCGGGAACCGTCCCGCGACCAGCCGTCGTACGAGGTCCTCGTCGACGGGGAACTGGCCTGCATGCATCTGCCCTGCGCTCATGAACCGCCATCCGACCGTCGAACTCGACCGAGGTCAAACATTTTTACGAGGAGTGCTCACTACCGCAGGGCGCGGCGTCGGCAGCGTTGCGGCGCAACGGCGCGGCAACGGTTTCGCCGCCAGACCGCTCTGACCAGCGAAAACCGGCGTGCATGAAGTTGCGGGAACGATGGCAACGGGAGACATCGTTGCGCTTCTTCCCCGATCCCGAAGCGCAACGGCTCCGCGCCCCACCATCCTGTGAGTCCCCCCACCCGCGACCTGTTGGACGGGGTGACTCGTCCCGTTGTGTTGCGCGACGGCTCGGATGGATTGGAGGCCTCGGTGGACCGGCCGTTGCTGTCACTGAGAACGACCCTGGTGTTCCTGCTCGCTCTGCTCGTCGGCACGGCAGGGGGCGTCCTGACCGCGTTGGCGGGCGAGGGGACGCCGCGCAGCGTGCTCGCGGGCCTTGCCGCCGCGGGACTGGCGGTGTCGTTCTTCGACCGTCTCATCGCCGCGGAGCCCGGGCCGGAGCCCGGCGGCGACCGGAGGCGCGGGGCCGTAGACGCCGGCGCCGGCGTGGGGGAGGGGCAAGGACATGGGTGAGCTTCGACCGCTGGGCGACGACCTCACCGACACGTCCCGGGCCCTCGCCGAGGCGCTGCGGGAGTTGTTCGAGGGGATGGAGGTGTCCGTGCGGCGGTACGCGGCCCGGCGCCAACGCGATCCCGGGACGTTCTCGCGCTACCTGAACGGAACCCGCCTGCCCCCATGGCAGGTGATCACGGACCTGTTCGCGGACCTCGCCGAGCATCGTGGAACCGCGGTCACCACCAAGGCCATCGAGTACGTACGAGGGTTGTACGGGTCGGCGGTCGACGCCGGCTCCTCTCCCAAACACGCGGTGGAGATCCTGGAGCAGCAGTTGGCCGACGCGGACCGTGTCTCCCGGCGATCGAGCGTCCGCGGCGACGTGCTGGGCGACGCGCTGCTCGACCGTACGCACCGTATCGCCGACCTGGAAGTGCGCCTGCACCAACTGGAGGCCGACCGCAGCGCCGAGCGGGAGCGGGCGGACCAGCTCGCGGCTGCCCACCCCGACGTGTCCGACCTCCTGCGGGAACGCGACGCCCTCGAGGCCGAAGTGTCGCGGCTGGGAACGGAGCTCCGCGAGACACGGGACCAGCGTGCCGCCGCGGAGGCCCGGTGCGCCCTGCTCGAACGGCAACTGGACGCCATCGAGCGGCCCGCCGCCGCCCTGACCGCCGTCGCCTCCGGACCCCAGGACATGCCCAAGGTCCTGATCGTCGACGACCAGGCGGACAACCTGCTCGCGATGAGGGCCGTACTGGAGACGCTCGACCAGGACCTGGTCACGGTCTCCTCCGGGCGGGAGGCGCTCAAGGCGTTGCTGGACCACGACGACTTCGCGGTCATCATCATGGACGTGCAGATGCCGGAGATGGACGGCTACGAGACGTGCGCGCACATCAAGCGCCGGCCCCGGACCCGCGACGTGCCCATCATCTTCCTGACGGCGATGGGCGTGGACCCGGAACACTCCGCCCGCGGCTACGCGGCCGGCGCGGTCGACTACATCAGCAAGCCCTTCGACCCCTGGGCGCTGCGCGCCAAGGTCGCCGTGTTCACTTCCATCTATCTGGAACGCCACGCCGGTCGGTGACCGGAGGAGGGTTGACCTTGCCCTTGGGGCAGAGGGGAGTGTGACGGGCGTGGAGGACGACGATCCCTTGCTGAGCATCGGTGTGTTCGCGCGCCGGGCGCGGCTCTCGCCGAAGGCCCTGCGGCTGTATGACCGGCAGGGCCTGCTGGCCCCGGACCGGGTCGACGCGGCGACCGGCTACCGGTACTACCGGGAGAGCCGGCTGGCCACCGCACGCCTGATCGTACGGCTGCGCGGCCTGGACATGCCGCTCGCCCGGATAGGGGAGGTGCTGGCGGTGCCGGGGCCCGAAGCGGCCGCTGTCGTCGCCGGGTACTGGGAGGGTGTCGAGCGGCGGATCGCCGCGCAGCGGGAGCTCGCCGTCCACCTCCGCATCCAGCTGTCGGGAGGAAGAGAAGGAATGGACACCTACAAGATCGAGCAGCGCGACGTGCCGGAGCAGGTGGTGCTCACCGAGCGGCGTCACGTCCGGCCGGAGGACCTGCCGGTGTGGATCCCCGACGCCTGCGCCCGCCTGGAGGAGGAGGCCAAGGCGTACGGGGGGCCCGTGGCGGCGCCGTTCGTGGTCTATTACGGCCATGTCAACGAGGACAGTGACGGGCCGGTGGAGGTCTGTGTGCCCATCGACCCGGCCCGGGAAGCGGAGGTCACCGCGCCCGTACGGACCGAGCCGGCCCATCGCGAGGCGTACACCACGCTCACCAAGGCACAGGTGAAGTACCCGCAGATCCTCTCCGCGTACGACGCGGTGTACCAGTGGATCGAGGAGAGCGGTGCCCGTGCGACGGGCCCCGGCCGGGAGGTCTACTTCGCCGACTGGGAGTCGGCCGGCCCGGCCGCGCAGGTCTGCGACATCGCCGTGCCCGTGGCTTAGAGGACGTAGAGCCCGCCTGTCGAGGGGGGCGGGCGCAGCTCAACCGCCTTCTTGCTGAGGGGTTTCGGCCCGTCATCTGCCGCCGTGAGGCGGCGGTCCCGCCCGGTGGTGGTGTTCACCCGTCAGGGGGAACGCCACCGGGGCTCGCCGGTGGGTCGGCCAGGAGGTGGCACGCTCTCGGAACATGACCGACATCACCAAGAACGCCCAGCTCGCGCCCGTCCAGGAGTTCCAGCGCATGGACGCGGACGGCGACGGATCCGTCGACCTGACCGACTTCCTACGGGCACCGCACCGGCTCCTGTCCGAGCTCGGCATCCCGGAGGAATCGGACAAGGGACGGGCCCTCCTCGAGGCCAACAAGACCCAGTGGACGTTCCTGTTGTCCCTCGGCGACGCCGACGGCGACGGGGTCCTCACGACCGACGAGTACGTGACCGCCCGCACGTCCCCCGCCTTCCGTTCGGCGGACCGCCCCGGGAAGGGCGACGTGTGCCGGACCCTGTTCGATCTGCTCGACCGTGACGACGACGGCTCTCTCGACCGGGACGAATTCCTTCGGGCCGGTGACTTCCTGGGCATGTCGGACGCCGACGCCGGGACGTACTTCGACGAACTCGACGCCGACGGCAGCGGACGCATCAGCCCCAAGGAGTTCCTGAAGGCGGTGAAGCGCTTCTACACCAGCTGAGCCCCCGGACAGCCGAGCCGACCCGTCCGCGGTGCCGATCACACACCGATCGCCGGACCGCTGGATTGCCGGATCACCGGGCGGGTCGGTCAGGCGCGCGTAGCTCACGTCGCGGTGCCGCCGCCGTCGGCGCACGGGACAGGATGCTCGTCCGCCCAGACGTGACCCCAGCCGCGCGCTCAAAAGCCTGCCGCGGTCGACTGGAAAGCGACCAGGGAGGGCGCGCCGGAAGGCTGTGCGGTGACTTCTGACGTCGATCGCCGTGGCCCGTAACGCCGATGGACGTCTGGAGATCTTCGGAACCAACAGCGCCGGGAACATCTACCACCGTTGGCAGACGGCCATCGGCGGCCCGTGGTCGGCATGGGAACAGTTCGACGGCGCGCTGAGCCAGGTCGCGGCCGAGACCAACGCCGACGGCCGTATCGAGCTCTTCGGCGTCAACGGCGGCGGTTACCCGTACCACCGCTGGCAGACCAGGATCGGCGGCCCCTGGTCGGGCTGGGAGCAGTTCGACGGCCTGCTGAGGCCCTAGGGCGTTGTACCGGACACTCACCGGCGCCCGCGAGCTCCTCTACTGCTCGCAGACTCTGCCGACTCACCGGTCGCCTCCCGGCCGCATTGCCATGGGGGCTGGACGGCCGGCGCCTGCTGCCTCCCCGTGCGACCTTTGACCTGACCGGTATGTCCGTCGGCATCCACGTCGGCGAGCGACGCTCCCACCCGGGCGACTGCATGGGTGCGCCCGGGTGGTCAGCGCTTGCCGGCCCCTGGGCCGGCGAAGGGTGGCCGTCCAGGTCGGCGCAGAGCCCTGTTGCCGTAGCGCAATCGGGTGAGACGCACGTCACGGGCAGTCGTGTCACAACTCGCCGGGCCGCCCCGTCATAGATGTGTACCGACGGGCAACAGCAATGGAGCGCATTATGGAAGCACGCCTCAACGCCTTCACCAACCCGGTCCTGGCCAAGGTCTTCAAGCACATCATCGCCGCGGGCAAGGTGCTCGAGGACTCGACCCTGCCGGCCTCCACGCAGGAGCTGGTGAAGCTCCGCGCCAGCCAGATCAACGGCTGCGGATTCTGCACCGACATGCACTTCAAGGACGCCGTACACGCCGGAGAGTCCGCGGAGCGCCTCAACCTGGTCGCGGCCTGGCGCGAGGCCACGGTGTTCACCGAGGCCGAGCGCGCCGCGCTGGAGCTGGCGGAGGAGGCCACCCGCATCGCCGACGCGGCCGGCGGCGTCCCGGACGAGGTGTGGGCGAACGCCGCCAAGCACTACGACGAGGAGCAGCTCGGCGCCCTGGTGGGCGTCATCACCCTCATCAACGCCTTCAACCGCGGGAACGTCATGCTCCAGATGCCCGCCGGCGACTACCAGCCCGGCCAGTTCGGCTGACCAGGAGTGCGGTGTGTCCGAGGTGAACGGGTCCGCCCTGGACCCGTTCGCCCGCGTGGCGGGAAGAGGTCGCGGGTGGTGCTGCCGCGCTGAGGTAGCGTCCCGGCACATGACGGCCGACGGCGATGAGACGTACGAGAAGCGCGGGAAGCACGAGGCGGACGAGAAGGCTGCTGCCGGTGTGCGACTCGTGGAGGACCTGGTTGCTCAGGTGCCCGGGTTCGAGGACGCGTACGAGTGCCACATCGTCAACGAGAACGGGGTGGTGCTCCCGCACCTGTTCTTCTGGGACGTCGTGCAGGACACCGTGCGCTCGTACCTGGGAGAGCACGACCCGGACGGTCCCGACTGGCGCCGGGTCCTCGCCTTCCCGGAGGAGGAGACGCGACGCCGCGTGCCCGGGGCGTTCGAGGTCATCGTGACGTCGTTCCTCTACGACCTCCCCTGCAAGAAGGAACCCGGGTACGGGATCGAGGCGCATCTCGGGCCGGTCATGAAGGAGAAGTACCTGCAGCTCCGGCCCTGGTATGGGACCGAGGACCCGGGCGCTCCGGGGAAGCCGGAGGCGTAGCGCTGGACGGTCGCGCATCGGCTGCCGGAAACCATAGGGCGCGAGGCGGCGTCCCACCGGACATCCGCAAGATCATGAACGCTGCAGAGGACCTTGCCCATGACCGGGACCGCCACCCGCTTCCTCTACCTCGCTCGGCACGGTGAGGCGTCACCGGACGAGAGCGAGCTGACGAACAACGGACGCCGACAGGCCGTACTGCTCGGCGAGCGGCTTCGCGACAGCCCGCTGTCCGTCGTCCATCACGGGCCGCTGCCCCGAGCACGGCAGACCGCTCGGTCGGTCTGCGAACAGCTCGACGGCGTCCCGGCACAGGAGACGGAACTGGCCGGGGACTATATCCCCTACCTGCCGCACCGGGAGGAGCTGCCGGCGGATTCGGCCGACGCCAAGCTCGCCCATCTGTCCCAGTTCCCGGCAGAAGAGCGGGAGCGGGGCCCCGAGCTGGCCGAGGCGGCTCTCGCACGGTTCGCCGGACCCGTTGACGGCGACGAGCCCCGCCACGAGCTCGTCGTCACCCACAACTTCCTCATCGGATGGCTGGTCCGAGCCGCCCTCGACGCACCGAAGTGGCGCTGGATGGGCCTCAACCACGGCAACGCCGCGCTGACCGTGATCCGCTACGCGCCCGGACGCCCTGCTTCCGTGCTCTTCTTCAACGACATGGGGCACCTTCCCCCGGAGCTCCGCTGGACCGGCTTCCCGCCCGACCTTCACCCCTGACCCCGCACGCTGAGATCAGCGGTCCGTCCCCGCACGGTCTCGACCACCACACGCCCTCGCCGCGCGTCAGGCCCGGGAGCCGCTGTTCGACGGCGCGGACCCGGCGGGCCGGCAGCAGGCCCTTGAGCAGCCACGACTCCGTGCCGGCCGCCGTTTCGCCGATGTCCGCTCCCAGTTCGGCGAGACATCCGGTGACCGGCGCGAGCGTGTCCGTGGGGATGTCCGCCTCGAAGCGGTGGTAGGGCTCGAACACCCGCGTGCCGGCGCGCTCCAGGGCTCTGCCCAGCACCACCGGTGTCAGCCCGCGGAAGTCGCCGGCCGTGCTGACCGGGCCCGCGAAGCCCGAACGGACGAGGGTGACGGTGCAGTCGGTGACCGCCCAGCCGTGCGGGCCCCGTCGTAGCGCGGCGTGCACGCTCTCCTCGACGGCGCAGTGAAAGGCGTGGGGGAGGGCGCCCAGCTCGGTCTCGTACCGGAAGCCGACACCGGTGCCTCGCTCCGCCGGCTCGACCCGCAGCCCGACGGTGGCCCAGAAGCCGCTGGGGGACGGGGCGCGACGCCCCATCTCCTCGTACGCCTCGCCGGTGCCGGCGGGCCGTTCGACGCACACGGTGCGGCTGGGTTCGAAGACGGCCTCGATGCCGAACTCCTCCGCGAGAGCGGCCGCGATGATCTCCTTCTGGATCTCGCCGTAGAGCAGCACCGAGGTGGCACCGTCGGGCTCGGCGCTCGCGTGGATCAGCGGATCCTGCTCGGCGAGGCTCCGCAGGGCCGCGCGCAGGCGCGCCGTCGCCCCGGGCGCCGCGTCGCGCGGCCGGACGACGGTCAGCAGCGTGGGGGCGGGGAAGCGTGGGCGGCGCGGACCGCCGCCCCGCCCGTCGGGCTCTCCGAGCAGGTCGCCCACCCGGACCTCGGTCAGGCCCGTGATCCTCCCGATGTTCCCCGCCGTCAGACGGCTCGTGCCGGCGCCGGCGCGTCCGACGACGTCGAGCGAGGTGATCCGGCCGGTGTACGCGTGGTGTGTGCCGTCCGGCTCGCGGCGGTGGAGCGTGACCCGCCGGCGCGCGGTGAGCGCTCCGGTGGACAGCCGCAGGTACGCGGTCTTGTGTCCGGACGGATCGCGGTCGACGGCGAAGACCGCCCCCGTCGGCGCCGCCGCCTCCGCCGGAGCCGTGTCGGCGGTGTCGGTGGCATCGGCGCGCGGGGGCCGGAGCAGGCCGGTGATCCCCTCGACGAGGGCGCCGACGCCCTGCCCGCTGAGGGCCGAGCCGAAGTACACGGGGTGCACCAGCCCCCGGGCCGTGTGGTCGTGGAGCGCGGCTCCCAGCTCCTCGGAGGAGGGAGCCGGGCCGTCCACGACCCGGGCGAGCAGCGCGTCGTCCGTCTCGGCGAGCACCTCGCCCGTGCGCGTACGGAAGTCCGGGTCGTCGAGCGACTCGGGCAGCGTGCGAGCGGCCCGCGTACCGAGGTCGCGTACCGCCGTCATGGGGAGGACGTACGGCGTCAGCCTCCGTCGGATGTCCGTCAGCAGACCGTCCCGCCGGGCGCCCGGACGGTCGATCTTGTTGACGAAGAGGAGCACCGGAAGCCCCATGTCGCGCAGGGTCCGCATCAGGACGCGGGTGTGCGCCTGGACGCCCTCGACGGCCGAGAGCACCAGGACCGCGCCGTCGAGCACCTCGAGGGCTCGCTCGACCTCGGCCACGAAATCGGCGTGCCCCGGGGTGTCGATGAGATTGACCTGCGTCGTGCCGACGGCGAAGGAGACGACCGCGGAGCGGACGGTGATGCCGCGCCGCCGCTCGACGGACCCGGTGTCCGTCTGCGTGCTCCCGCCGTCGACACTGCCGAGCCGGTCGATCGTGCCGGTGTCGAACAGCAGGCGCTCGGTCAGGCTGGTCTTACCCGCGTCTACGTGCGCGACGATGCCGATGTTCAGGGTGTGCTGGATCTGCATGGGTGACGAAGTCCTCGAAATTCACCGTCCGGTAGGGGCGCTGGGGTGTTTCGAGGAATCGGCGCATCGCATGCTCCCATCGGTGATCGAGTGCCCTTCAGCTTGCGCACCCACCACCCCCGTCGGCAACCGGTTTTCCGCGCGCCCGCCGGGTTCCCGCGCCCCGAGGCGCCTCGTACGCTGGGCGACGGGGCGGGAGGAACCCGCGATGGGGGCATGGGACAAGAGGAACAGACGGCGCCGCCGACTGCTGCTCGTCGGCCTGCGCTTCCTGTTGCTCGCGGCCGCCGCGTACGGGACGCGTCCGCTACGAGCGCGGCACGCCCTGGCTGAGCGTTTCGGCCTCCACCTATCGCGCCGTCCGCCGCGACGACCGCGCCGAGCTGCGCACCTGGCACGGATCCGTCGTCAGGATGGTCGTGCACGGCCACACGCAGTCGTACCTCGCGCCTGCCGAATCCGCCATGCTGTGGCGCATGGCCGGTGCCTGGGCCCTCCTCGGCCTGGTCGTCGGATCACTGGCCGTGCACCGTAAGACTTATGCGGGTTTCTTCGCCGCCGGCTGGCTCCTGCTGACCTTCTCGGCCGTGGCGATCACGGACGGCGTGCTCTTCGGGTCGCTGGACACGCCGGATCTGATCGTCTTCGCCGCGCTGAGCCTGCCGGGCCTCGGCGTGCTGGTGGCCGGATGGCGGTTCAGCCCCTGGCACTGACCGGGGAGGGCCGCTCGTCGGAGGGCCGTTCGTCGCGCGGGGCGGGCACCGCCCGGCCCAGGGAGGCGGGGGTGCGGCCGAGCAGGGTGCGGGACGTACGGGTCAGGTGGGCCTGATCGGCGAAGCCCGCGGCGGCCGCCGCGGCGGCCACGGACGAGCCGGGCAGGTCGGCGACCGCGCCCCGCAGCCGCCCCCGCTGCCGCAGCCGGGCGAGGGGGATCCCCACCGACTCGCGGACCAGGGCCCGCAGCCGGGGCGGCGACAGACCGACGTCGGCGGCGACGGCGTCCAGGGAGGCGCCGGGGCCCGGGCGCACGGTCGCCCGCGCGGCGTGGGCCACCCTCGCGTCGAACCTAAGAGGCCGTCGTTCGCGGCACCGGACCGCTCGCCCCGCCCGCCGGCCGCGGCCGCGCACGTCACCAGGCCGGGCACGCGGTCCAGTGGGGCCGGGTCGCCGGGGACCGCCGCCACGCGTTTGATGATCCACTGCCGGGCCGCCACCGCGCGGGACGAGGCCGCGCGGTCCACCGACGGCAGGGGCCAGGTCACGCCCGGCGCGGGGCGCTCCAGCACGACGATCCGCCCCACCACGATCCGGCCGCCGCGGTGCACGAGAACCCGGGCACCATCCTCGTACACCGGTGTCATGCTGCTGCCGCGCACGGTGACCCGGACCACCGTGCGCCGCAGCAGCACGACGACGCCCGCCAGGCCGAGCGCGGTGGCGGACACGGCCCCGTAGCCGCGGCGCGTCACCGAAGGCCCGCTTCCTCGACGCCGGGTCGGCTGTCCTCCGCCCGGTAGCCGGATGCCTGGAGGGCGAACAGCCGCGCGTACTCTCCGCCCGATGACATGAGGGCTTTATGGCTGCCGCGTTCGACGACCTGTCCCGCCGCCAGCACCACGATCACGTCGGCCTCCCGGACCGAGCCGAGCCGGTGGGAGATCAGCAGGCTGGTCCGTCCGCGCCGGTGAGTGCGCAGCGCCTCCTGGATCTCCGCCTCCGCCTGCGCGTCGAGCCCGGAGGCCGGCTCGTCGAGGATCATCAGGTCCCGTTCGTCCCGCAGGCACGCCCGCGCCAGCGCGAGTCGCTGCCACCGGCCGCCGGAGAGCACGACACCGGTGGCCGGCTCGCCGTCCTCCGACATCGTGGGGAAGCGGCGGGACAGCAGCGTGTCGTAGCGCCGGGGCAGGGTGGACAGCTCGCGGTCGGTGCCCGCCCGCCGGGCAGCTCCCCGGATCCGTTCCGCGTCGTCGAAGGCGTCCAGATCGCCCAGGCCGATGTTCTCCGCCGCCGTCATGCCGTACGCCATGTAGTCCTGGAACGCCGCCCCTATCCGGGTCCGCAACCGGGCCGGGTCGACGTCGCGCAGGTCGACGCCGTCCCAGAGGATCGCGCCGTGTGTCGGGTCGTAGAACCGGCACAGCAGTTTTACCAGGGTGGACTTGCCGGAACCGTTCAGCCCCACGAGCGCCAGCGCCTCCCCGTGCCGCAGCCGGAAGCTGACCCCGCGCAGCACCCACGGATGCTCGTCGGAGTACCGGAACCGCACGTCCTTGAACTCGACGCCCTCGCGCAGCGCGGGCAGCGGGACCGGAGCGGCGGCCACCGGCAGGTCCGGCGCGCAGTGCACGACGTCGAGGTAGTGCTCGAACAGCATCAGCGCCTCGTGGGAGCTCGCGACATGCCCCGCCACGGCGGTGAGCGAGCCCTGTACGCCCGCCACCGCCGCGATGAAGATGGCGATGTCGCCCACCGAGAGGTGACCGGGCCGCGCCGCCACCACGGCCCACACCACGCCGCCGCGCACTGGAACTGTCCACCAGCACCAGATGCCCGGCTCCGACCCGGGTGCGGTGCCCCCGACGTCGAAGGTGGCCCGGCCTCTTCTCATGCACAGGACGTGGAAGGCCTGCGGGTCGCGCCGGCGAATCAGCCGCTCGGTGCGGGCGAAGCCGGTCCGCTGGCACGCCACTGCCGCGACCCACACGCCACCGAGGTGCAGGCCCCGCAGGCCCGCGCGGAGCCGCGTCGGCCCGTCGGGCCGCAGAGCCGGTCCGTGCCATAACCCGGCTATTTCCTCCAGCACCGCCGTGTGGTGCGGCGACGGCCGCAGTCGTTCGCTGTGAGGAGCGGGTTCGGATGGACAGCTTCCGGGCATACCCATGCCTTGTCTCCTGCTTCGGAGTGGAGTCGTGTCATGCACGCCCCAAGGAGGGGGCCGACGTCTCCAGGCTGTCGCGAAGGACGGCCCCAGGGCATGGATGGATCCGTCCGGGACACGTCCCGGACAGGCTCTGTTCCGCCTTATGTCACATTTGATCCGGACATATGACCCTCATGGTTCTCTGTGGGCGCCTATCCTGGCTACAGGGGGCAGCGAAGACAGGGAGCGGCCATGGCCACAACCAAATGGTTCTTCGAGCCCGGTCACACCAGCGCGGAGTTCCGCGCCCGGCACATGATGGTCACGTACGTGCGCGGGCACCTCAAGAACGTGCGGGGCACCCTCGAGGTCGACCCGGACCACCCGGAGCAGGCGAGGGTCGAGGCGACGATCGACGCCGCAGAGGTGTACACCGGACAGCCCCAGCGCGACGATCACCTCCGCAGCCCCGACTTCTTCGACGTCGAGCACCATCCGACGTGGACGTTCGCCGGGAGGGGCGTCCGTCAGCTGAGCGCCACGGAGTTCTCGCTCGTCGGAGACCTCACCGTGCGCGGCGTGACACGTCCCGTGACGTTCGACGTGACCTACCTGGGGCAGTGGGACACGCCCTGGTGGGAGGACGGCCGCGACCTCGGACCCCGGCAACGCGCCGGATTCTCCGCCGCGACCCGCATCAACCGGCACGACTTCAACGTGAGCTGGAATGACGTCGTCGACCGGGGCGGGGTGGTCGTCAGCGACATGATCGATGTCGTGGTCGACGTCGAGGCTGTCCGCGAGGCCTCTGGGCCGGCTGCCTGAGCGGCTGGGACGTCCAGCGCGACTGGAACTCCAACCGCACCACCACCGGATGCGCCATCGACGCGGGCGACGTCTCCAAGTGCACGTGGGAGGACCAGACGCCCGGCACGTACCTCAAGCCCAGCCCTGACGGCACCACCACCGGTGTCGGCGGCCGTCATCCTGCAGCGGTGAGGCAGGACGGCGGCCGTCGCGCCGCTGTGGTCATGACCGCGTGCCAACAAGACTTGACCGCCCGATAACCTTCCGCAGTAGGGGCTATCGAGCGGCGACGCCAGGCAAACCGCGCGATGTCAGGGGCAGCGTCTGCCGGGGAGCGAGCTGCAAGGTGGCGACTGAGCTATGGGGGCGGAGTGCAGCCGGACAGTGGACTAGACGTTGGTCTCAGCCCGAGGCAGGCGGCCGCCCTCCTGCTGGACAAGATTCGGCAGGGCAACGGCTACGCCCGTGGCAAGAAGAAACGATTCGGTCGAAGCGCCTCCGCCACCAAGGTGGCGACGCTTGCACTGTCCGCCGCGTCCACCGTCATCCTGGGCCTGCAGAATCTCAACGCGTGGGCTGGGTTGGCCTTGGCCTGTGTGGCGCTGGTGACGTTGCTGGGGGCCGTCGAGCCGTTCTTCAACTGGCGCTCCCGGTTCGTTCTGATGGAGGAAGCGCAGTACCGGTTCCAGCGGCTTGCCGATGACCTCGAATACCTCGTGGCATCGACGGCCGCCGACGAGCTCACGTTCGATCAGCTGGGCGAGATCTTCGGTCGGTATCAGGCGATCTGGGACGACCTGAGCCGCACCTGGCTGGACCATCGTCGGGAACCCGCGCCGTCGACCAACGCCTAGAGGCGCGCACTGCCACCGCCCCCAGCCTGACGAAGCACTACTGGCGGGGTGAACCGTCCAGCAGGTTGGTGATGAGCTTGCGCAGCCGCCCCTCGATCACCGGCTGTACGCCGTGCACGAGCTGCGCGCCGTAGACGACGGCGGTACCGGCGGGCGGGGCGCTGGTCCAGCGGGTGCGGGGGACATGCCGCAGCAGGGCCAAGGCCTCGGGCGGGGCGTGGTGCGAGATCTCATGGGCGAATCGGGTGCCGGTCAGGAAGCGGCCGCCCGGTTCGGCGGTGCGGTCGGTCCACAGGGCTTCGGAGGATGACGTGTCGACGAAGAACTCCCCGCCGCGCTCCGCCTCCTGGAGGTGGAAGGCCACCCGCGCGACCCGCTGTGGCCGTGCGTAGGGGTCGTCCACGCCGTGAAGGTGCGGCGGTATCTCGTCCCCGGGCCCGAGGTCGTGGTAGTCCCACGGGGTGACTCCGGCGATGGACGGGAAGACCCGCCGGATGGCCGGCAGGGCCCGTTCGACGGCGTCGTTCAGGATGCCCTGCACTTCGTCGGGCGGCGTCATGCCGTCGCTGGGGCGCGCGGGAACCCATCCCGTCGCGTCGAGGTGCTCGTCCAGAGTCTTGATGACGTGGGAGGTCTCGTCGGGGGTGAGGAACCCCTCGATGGTGTGCACGGCCAGCGTCTCGGTCATGTGGATCACGCGGTGACTCACACCTCTCGCGGTGGTCGGCATGGAGCGTTCCGTCGTTGCGCATTCCAGCCGCGCGAGGCGGGGAGTGCAAGCGCCGGGGCGTAACCCGCGGAAGCGCGGCGGCGCGTACGCGGGCGCGCCGGGGGGCGCATAAGAGGTGAGCGTCTACTACGGCTACACCCCTCGCGGCCCCTTGCAGCTGACGCCTCTTGCGGAAGGGCCGCACGAGATCGCCCGGGTTGTGGACCAGTTGCTCCACCGGGGCTGGCTCTCAGGGCATCAGCGACGAGGAGTACGTGGCCGCGCTCAAGGTGCTGCACTCGTTCAGCCGGTGGGCGGCACCATGTGCCGGGGGGAGTCGACGAGGACGGCGCTGGCGCCGAGCCGGGTGGCCGTACGCAGGTCGGCCGGTGTGTTCACCCCGAGCATCACGATCGGCATGTGCGGAGAAGCGGAGCGGAAGCAGGCGACGGCCTCTCGTGTCCACAATTGGGCGGTGACGGGGGATTCTCCCGCGCCGAGAGTGAACTGCTCCCGGAGCACCATCTGCCGCTTCAGCTCGAACCCGGCCCAGGAACCCCCGGGTGCGCTCTTGCAGGTGTGCTCGAGGGCCACTTCGGCCAGCCGCTGCCGGGTGGCGTCCCGGGACTCGGCGACGCGCGCCTCAGGGGTTTTGGCCAGCAGTCCGGTGACGTCCGCGTCGGTGGAGTACAGCCTGACCCGGCCCCACGCCTTCTTCTCGTCCAGCACGCGCGCCACGGCGTCGACGACGTGCGGGGCCGGCGTCTGCTTGAGGTCCAGGTAGATCTGCTTGCCCTCGGGGACGGCGTCCAGCGCCGCGGCGAGGGTGGGGATGCGTACGGGGTGGGTGCGGTAGGGGTACGCGCCGGCCGCGTCCTTGAAGCGATAGCCGGCGTTGAGGGCGGCGAGGTCGCTCAGGTCCTTGTCGGCGACGGCTCCGGAGCCCTCGGTCAGGGCGGAGAGGTCTGCCGGCCGGTAGAGGACGGGCACGTGGTCCCGGGTCGCCTGGACGCTCAGCCATTCGCCGTCCACACCGGCCTTCAGGGACTGTTCGACGCCCTCGAGGGTGTTCTCCGGCGCGTCGCTCGTACCCGCGCGGTGCGCGATGATCAGCGGCTTCGTCCGGCTGATGTCGGCAGCGGCCTTGTCGGTCCGCGCCGAGGCGGGGCTGCTGGCCGTAAGGGCGGGAACGGCACAGGCCAGGACCGCTACGACTGCCGCCAGAGATAACCGACGGGACATGAGGAACTCCTGAGGGGCGGGGGAGGGATGGGACGAGCCGGTCGCCGGCCCGCTGATCATTCCACGCCCGGGCCGACGAGACTCGGGAAAATGGTGTGACAGCCGATCCGGCCAGGGCCGAGGCTGGCGGAATGCCTGAACGTCTGCACCGCTTCGGTATCCACGTGATCCCCTCGGACCCGCGGGACCGGCACGACAACCCCGAAGTCCGACCGCTGGTCAACGGCACGGACTTCATCGAGCGGGACTACGGAGGGGCGGTCTGCGGCTACGCGCTCAGCTGGCTGCTGCCTGACGGTCCGTTCGTCGTAGGGCAAACGCCGCACCAAGTGGAGATGGCGGCCTGGTGCGGGTGCGCCTGCCGCACTCTCGACGTCACGATGCGGCGCGAGGGCGACACGGTGGTGTGGCACTGGGATGAGCCCGAAGCCGATTCCCCGTTCTCCAGCGAAATCCGGTTCGATGCCCGGCAGTACGACGCCGAAGTGGAGCGGGCCACCAAGGACCGCAGCTGGGAATGGCCTTCCGCGGCCGTCGCCCGGATACTCGGGGGAATCCTTCGCTCCCACACCGACTGGCTCGACGGCTGGACGTGCGAAGTCGGCGAGGTCTGGTCGCCCCCAGGGGTCCTTGACGAGATACGCCTCTCCTTTCGGAGCTACGTGCCGCAGCCCCACGGCGTCTGGCGATCCGCGGGCTGCTTCGGGACCGTGCGACCGGTGACCGACGAGGATCCCACGGCGCAGGCCGAGCGCCTGGCGCAGGAGATCATGGCGGGCGACCCGCGCCAGGCCAACGGCATGCGGAGCGACACTCCCGACGCACCCCTCGACGACTGGCTGGGCACCCCCCGTCACTTCGGCCCGAGCAGCGACAAATGGCACGGGACCGCATGACAGGGAGGAGAAGCGGCCGCCCGCAGTAACACGGCCCCGGTCGCCTACGGCCCGGTGGACGCCGGTGTGTTCCTGTCGGCGCCGACCGTGTTCATCGACGAGGGAGGGCCGCTCAGGTAGCCGTTTCGTCGTGTGCGTCGCGGGGCTTCGAGAGCGCACGGCCGCAACCTTCCGCGCGGCGGCGAGCCGTGCCACTGTGGCCGTGTGACGGTGAGCCCCCAGGCGAGCTACCAGTCGATCGCGGCACGGATCCTCGGGGCCGAGCGCCCCTCGTGGACGATGCGGGACGGGGAAGCCTGGTGCATGATCACGCCGCCCGGCTACCGGACCCGCAGGCAGGGGTGGAAGCTCCACGTCTCGGCTCACGAGGTGCTGGAGCGGGCGGCGGGCGTCCTGGTGGCGCACGGCTGCGCGTTCAAGTTCGCGGTGTCGCCGAGCGTGACCGCCGATCTCACCGGCGTACGGGCCGCGCGGGCGCACTCCGGCAAGTTCCTCACCGCGTATCCCGCTGACGACGACCAATTACGCCTCCTCGCGGAGGAGCTGCACCGGGCCACTGCCGGACTCGCCGGTCCCGTGATCCTGTCGGACCGGCGGTACCGTCCGGGCAGCCTCGTCCACTACCGCTACGGCTGTTTCTCGGCACCGCGCGAACTCGACGACGAAGGCTTCTACCGGGGGCGGCTCAAGGCCCCGGACGGGACGCTCGTCACCGACGAGCGCAACCCGTGGTTCTCGCCGCCCACCTGGGCCAGGCCGCCGTTCGACCAGCCCGCCCGAACCCGCGCCGGAGCCGGCGGCGGTCCCGTACCGCTCGCCGACCGCTACCTGGTCCGGGAGGCGATCCGCCATGCCAACCGCGGCGGCGTCTACCGCGCGCACGACCGGCGCACCGGCCGGGACGTCCTCCTCAAGGAGGCCCGCCCGCACGTCGGCGCGCGGCCCGACGGGACCGACGCCCGGGACTGGCTGCGCTACGAGGCCGGCGTGCTGGCCCACCTGGCACCGCTCGGCATCGCCCCCGCACCGCACGGGGTCTTCGAGGCGGGCGGCCACGTCTTCCTCGCCGAGGACCTGATCGACGGCGACAACCTGCACCAATGGTCGGCGGACGGCGCGCTGCGCGCCGGCGGCAGGCTTCCGGTCCCGGCGGCGTGGCGGCTCGCACGCGACCTCACCCGCCTGGTCGGCGCCGCGCACGCGGCGGGCTTCGTGCTGCGCGACCTCAAGCCGACGAACTTCGTCGTACGCCCCGACGGCACGCCCGTCCTCGTCGACCTGGAATGCGCGGTACGCGCGGACGGCACGGCCCCCGTCATGGGCACCCAGGGCTTCACCGCGCCCGAATACCTCTCCCGCGCGGAGGACGACGGGCTCCCGCCCGGCCCCGAAGCCGACTGCTTCAGCCTGGGCGCCACCCTGCTCCACGCCACCGCCGGCATCAACCCCCTGCTCGCCCCCGACACTTCGCCCGCGCGCCCGCCCGGCGAGCGGCTCACGGCGACCGTGGAGGCCGCCGCTCCGGACTGCCCCGCTCTCCGCGCCCTCGCTCCCCTCGTGCTCGGCCTCACGGCCGACCCTCCGGCCCGCTGGCCGCTGGAGAAGGCCGCCGCGTTCCTCCGGGCGGAGCCCGCCGAACCGGTGATCTGGCCGGGCCCCGCCCTGGCCGGCGCCGACCTCGACCGGCTGCCTGCCGACGGACTGGGTCACATCGCGGCGACGGCCGACCCCTCCGCCGTACACCTGTGGCCCAGACCCCGCACGCTGCCGGAAGGCGACCCCTGCAACCTCCAGCAGGCAGCGGCGGGCGTCGTGGCCGTCCTGGACAGAGCCGTCCGTACGGGCGAGGGCACCCGCCCTCGAACCTCTGCTGCGGACCGCCGCCCACTGGCTGGACGAACGACTCTCCCGGCCCGGCCGCGTCCTGCCCGGCCTCTACTTCGGCCGCTCCGGCACCGCATGGGCACTGCACGACGCCGCCCGCACCCTCGACGACCCCGAACTCGCCGCCCGAGCACGGCAGTACGCCCTCGATATCCCTCTCGGCATTCCCCTCGCGGCGACCGAACCCGACATCTGCCACGGCCTTTCCGGTGCCGGACTCGCCCAGCTGCACCTGTGGCACGCCACCGGCGACCAGCGCTTCGCCGAGCGGGCCTCCGCCTGCGCGGACGGCGTGCTGCGCCTGCTGGCGGAGGCCGACGGGGGAGTGGACTGGCCGCTCGGCCCCTCGTACCGCTCCGAGCTCGCCGGCTCCGGCTCCTACGGCTTCGGCCATGGCGTCGCCGGCAACGCCGCCTTCCTGCTCGCCGCCGGCCGCGACCTCGACCGCCGGGAGCTCCTCGACATCGCGATCGGCGGCGGGCACGCGCTGTGCGCCGTGGCCGAACGCCGAGGCGACATCGCCGTGTGGCCCAAGGGGCCCGGACGTACGGAACGCACCGGCCTCGATTTCTGGTGCAACGGCGCCTCCGGTATCGGCACCACCCTCGTCCGGTTGTGGCAGGAGACCGGCGAGCCGCGCTTCGGCGAGTACGCCGACCTGGCCGCGCGCACCGCCCACCGGGACCGCTGGCGGCTCGGCACCGGCACCTGCCACGGCGTGGCCGGCAACGCCCAACTCCTCCTCGACCTGGCCGCGGCCACCGGCGATGAGACCTACCGCACCCGGGCCGCCGAGGCCGTCGCATGCCTCCACGCGCGGGCCGCACTCAGGGACGGGCGGCTGGTCGTTTTCGACGACACCCTGCGCGACTTCTGCGTCAGCTACCAGGTCGGCCTGGCAGGCGCACTGGACCTGCTGCTGCGCCTCAAACACGGCGGTGGTCGCTCCTGGTCCGTGGACCCCCGGCCGGCGGCCCCCGAAGGGGGGTGAGAGACGGAGGACATCACAGGTCGTACCCCCACGGAAGGAGGTGAGAACCATGGAAGAGACAGTCCTGGAGCTGCAAGAGCTGCCGGAGACGGACGAGCAGGCGCTGGAGCCCGCGATGTGCTGTGACACCCTCCGTACGAGCGGTCAGTAGGCGGACCCGCCGCGCTGTCCGTCGTGACCTCGGTCTTGCGTACCGACCCGTACCGACCCGTTCCGTGCGACCGCCCCGTGCGGCCGCACGGAACCCCAGCAGCGACGATTCCCCCGAGCCTGCCGCCAACGTCGTCTGGGGCCGCGCCCTGCTCCTGACGTAGTCGAACGCGGCCGCCAGGGGCGTACATTGATCTGTCGGCAGGGGCTGGGGGGAGTCCCTGAGACAACAGGGGAGGGGAGATACGTATGAACTCGACCGACGGCCTCAAGATTCTGGGCCTGGCTCACGCGTACCTGCGTACGGCGGTCGCGGGCGTGCCCGCCGACAGGTGGGGTGCGGCGACACCGTGCGACCAGTGGACGGTACGTCAGGTGCTGAACCACGCGAGGCTGGACCAGCAGGCGTACGCGGCGGCCATCACCGGCGAGGGAGGGCCGCAGTCCGACCCCTTCCAGCCCGCTGACGCCCTTGACGGCGATTTTGTCCAGGTGCTGGAAGACGTCCTGGCCAAGGCGTTCGATGCCTACGCCCAGCTTCCGGCCGACGCGGCCGAGGCGCCGACGCCGCTGGGTCCGCTGCCCGTCTGGCTCGGCGCCACCGCGGCCGCCCTGGACGCGGGCGTCCATGCCTGGGACATCGCGGTCGCGACCGGCCAGGACCTGCCCCTGGAAGCCGAGCTGGCCGAGGGCCTGAGCGCCGCGGCGGACCAGCTCGTCGACCGGATCCGCGACGCCTACGGCGTCTACGCTCCGGCTGTGCGGCAGGTGGAGGACGGCGACAGGGCGGCCGCGCTGCTGGCCTTCGTGGGACGCGATCCGCGCTGGAGTCCTGCGGGCTGAGGCGGGGTCAAGCCCGTCACCCATGGCGTACATGTCCGGGCGCTCCCACGTGCGGTGATGCCGAAATCGCATGGGGTGTTCCGAAAAGGGTCTTGGACGGGGGCACACGCTGCCCGCATCGTTGGAGTCACCGGTCGGCACGGGCGGTTGTGCGCTCGGAAGAGCCGCGGGCGCCCCCCCGGCCCCCGGCCGGCCCACGCCCACCCCCGCATAACTGCCACCCAAGGATGTTCGCCCATGACCGCCAGCATCGCCCGCCGCCTTCAGCACGCCGTCTACGGCGGCCCCGAGGTGCTCGAGCTCGCCGAGTTACCCCTGCCCGAACCGGGGCCGGGCCAGGTCCGTGTCCGGATCCATGCCGCCGGCGTCAACGGCCTCGATTCCAAGATGCGCCAGGGGCTGTTCGCCCCCGGTCAGGCCGCCCCCGCCGAACCCGCGTCGCTGGGCATCGAAATGGCCGGCGTCATCGACGCGCTCGGCCCGGGCGTGAGCGAGTGGAGCATCGGCCGGGCGGTGCTGGGGCGCACCGCCGCGCTCGACGCGGTCGCCACCCACGCCCTGGCTCCCGCCGACGCCATCGTCGCCAAGCCCGACGCTCTCACCTTCGAACAGGCGGCGGCGCTGCCGATCGCCACGGAGACCGCCTACCGCACCCTGCGCCAGCTCGGCCTGCGGGCCGGACAGACCCTGCTCGTCCATGCCGCTGCCGGCGGCGTCGGCCTCATGGCGGTCCAACTCGCCCGCACGTGGGGCGCCACCGTCATCGGCACCGCGAGCGAGGCCAACCATGCCTTCCTCCGCGAGATCGGCGCCACGCCGGTCACCTACGGCGACGGCCTGGCCGAACGGGTACGGGCCGTTGCCCCGCGGGGCGTCGATGCCGTCCTGGACGGCTCCGGACGCGGCGTCCTGCCCCTGTCCATCGAACTGACCGGCAACCCGGCGAAGGTCATCACCATCGCCGACCTCGACTCCGCCCGGCACGGCGTGCACTTCTCCACTGAAGCGCTGCCCATCCCCCACGTCATGGCCGAGGCCCTTCCCCTGATCGAGTCCGGCCGTATCCGCATGCCCGTCGAAGCGGTCTTCCCGCTGGAGAAGGCGCCTGACGCCTACCGCCGTCTCGACCTCGGCCACCTGCGAGGGAAGATCGTCATCACCACGGCATGATCCGCGTCCTTGCCGGCAGCGCCAGCCCGCCCGCAGCCTGGCCCGGCGACAACGCCCGGCCAGGTACTCGATCACCGGTCCACGAGCGGCTCGTCCACGAGCGGCTCGTCCTTGCCGCCGTCGGCGGCACTCGCCCCTCGATCCTATCGCACGACCTTGATGCCGAAGTGACCGCCGAACTGCTGGCCGAGGCCGAAGCCGATGGCGGAGTGCATGTGGGCGTACATCTCCATGCCACGGGCGCACACGAGGGGGCCGAGGTCGAGGACGTCGGTCCAGCCGTAGGCCTTGAGCAGCTCGGTGACCTGCTGCTTGGCGTCGGCATGATCGCCGGCGACGAACATGGTGTGGTCACCGCCCGCGATGACGCCGGGGTTGACGACGGTGGTCTGTTCCTGGGTGACGAAGCTCTTGACGACCTTGGTCTCGGGGAGGGCGCGCTGGATCTGCTCGCCGAGGCTGTCGGTGTCGCACGGATCGAGCTTCGGCATGACGCCCCACGGGGTGGGCCAGGGGTGCTCGACGTCGGGGTTGTAGAGGTAGGGGACGGCGTAGTCGACGAGCGTCTTGGCGGCGAGCCCGTCGGCTACGGCGGTCAGGGCCGCGACGGCGTTGTGGCCGTCGATGCCGTTGATGACCAGCTCGTCGGCGGCGGCCGCGGCCTCGCCGAAGGTGCCCAGGGTGATGCCGGGGTGGTCGGCGAGCCACTGGCCGTAGGGCGGGTTCCCCATCATGTCGGGCTCGGTACGGGCCAGGGTGGCCTCGGGGTCGCGGGTACCGGCGTACACCTTGTGGCCGAGCTCGACGAGCTTGGCGGCGTGCGCGCGGCCACCGCCGCCGGTGCCGAGAACTGCGATTTTCATGGGGAACCTCCCGTTTTGTGGTACCTCCTCGCCCACGACACCGAGAAGGACGACTGGCGCCTCTTCCGCCTCGACCGCATCACCCACCCCCTACCCACCGGCCGGCGCGTGCCGCCCCGCCCGGTGCCCGGAGGCGACCCCGCCGCCTTCGTCGCCGACCGTCTCTCCGCCGCCCCCCCGCCACCGCGCCGTCGCCACCGTCCACGCCCCCGCCGACCACATCCGCGCCCGCACCCGAGGCCTGGCCACCCGCCTTCGCCCCGCCGGGAAGAACACCTGCCTCGTCGACGCCTCCGACGACTCCCTGCCCCGCATCGCCCAGACCCTGGCCGGCCTCGACACCGACTACACCCCTCGACGCCGACCCGGACGTCATCGCCTACCTCCGCGACACCGCGCGCCGCACCCTGCGTGCCACAGGCTGAGGGCTACGTCCTTGACGGTCGCCCGTCGGCCGACGCCCTGGCTCCGGAGCGACGCCCCCGTCTGCCGTCTCACGTCCGGTACCGTTCCGTTCATGCAGGTCAACGGCTGTTTCAGGGGTCGGGTGGTAGCGTCGTCCCATGACCCCGGAAGAGCTCGCCACCCTCGTGCACCTGCGCCGAGCGCGCGACCTGATCGACCGGGATTTCGCACAGCCGCTCGATGTGCCGACGATGGCCCGCCACGCGCTCATGTCGCCGGCGCACTTCTCACGGCAGTTCCGCGCGGCCTACGGCGAGACGCCGTACAGCTACCTCATGACCCGCCGGATCGAGCGGGCGATGGCACTGCTGCGCGGGGGCATGAGCGTGACCGACGCGTGCATGACGGTCGGCTGTACCTCGCTCGGTTCGTTCAGCTCGAGGTTCACCGAGGTCGTGGGGGAGACGCCGAGCGCGTACAGCAAACGGGAGCACCGCGCGGTGGCGGCGATGCCCGCGTGTGTGGCGAAGGTGCACACCCGCCCGACGAGAAATCCGCCGAGCAGGATTGAAGAAGCGGGCCGCGACGCCGCCACCTAACGTTGGCGACATGAACATCGCACTCCAGTACTGCCACATCACCGTCAACGACGTGGACGAGGCGCTCGCCTTCTACCGCGACGCGCTCGGCCTCGAAGCGCGCAATGACGTCGCTTCCGGCGGATTCCGCTGGGTCACCCTTGGCAGCGCTGCTCAGCATGACCTCGAGATCGTCCTCTCGGTACCGCATGCCGGCCGTTCCCAGGCCGACGGCGACGCCCTGCAGGAATTGCTCACCAAGGGTGTCCTGCCGATGACCGTCTTCAGCACCGACGATCTCGACGCGACCTTCGAGCGGGTACGGGCCTCCGGCGCCGAGGTCCTCCAGGAGCCCATCGACCAGCCCTGGGGCCCGCGCGACTGCGCGTTCCGCGACCCCTCGGGCAACATGGTGCGGATCCAGCAGAAGGCCAAGGCATAGCGCTCGATCTGTCGCGAGGACCGCTCGGCGGCGCTCCTCGCGACAGACAGATCGAGTAGATCGAGCCAGGCGACCCCGACGGAGACCGCGCAGGCGGCTGCGGCCCCACTGATGGAGACACGAACACGATGAGCAAGGCCTCGAGGACGGGCACGCAGTCGCCTGCGCCGCACGCCGCCGACAGCCACGATCTGATCCGCGTGCACGGTGCGCGCGAGAACAACCTCAAGGACGTCAGCATCGAGATCCCGAAGCGCCGGCTGACGGTGTTCACCGGCGTCTCCGGTTCGGGCAAGAGCTCACTGGTGTTCGACACGATCGCCGCGGAGTCGCAGCGGCTGATCAACGAGACCTACAGCGCCTTCGTGCAGGGCTTCATGCCGACGCTGGCGCGGCCCGAGGTCGACGTGCTCGACGGGCTGACGACCGCGATCATCGTCGACCAGCAGCGGATGGGGGCCGAGGTCCGCTCCACGGTCGGCACCGCCACCGACGCCAACGCGATGCTGCGCATCCTCTTCAGCAGGCTCGGGAAGCCGCACGTCGGCCCGCCCAGCGCGTACGCCTTCAACGTCCCCTCGGTCCGGGCGAGCGGTGCGATCACCGTCGAGCGCGGCAACAAGAAGGCCGTGAAGGCGACCTACAGCCGCACTGGCGGCATGTGTCCGCGCTGCGAAGGCCGGGGCACGGTCTCCGACATCGACCTCACCCAGCTCTACGACGACGGCAAGTCGCTCAACGAGGGCGCGCTCACGATCCCCGGCTACAGCATGGACGGCTGGTACGGCCGTATCTTCCGCGGCTGCGGCTTCTTCGACCCGGACAAGCCGATCCGCAAGTTCACCAAGCGAGAGTTGTACGACCTGCTCCACAAGGAGCCGACCAAGATCAAGGTCGAGGGGGTCAACCTGACGTACGAGGGTCTGATCCCGAAGATCCAGAAGTCGATGCTGGCCAAGGACATCGACGCGCTGCAGCCGCACGTCCGTGCCTTCGTGGAGCGGGCGATGACGTTCGGCGTCTGCCCCGAGTGCGACGGCACCCGGCTCAGCGAGGGCGCCCGTTCGTCGAAGATCAAGCGGATCAGCATCGCGGACGCCTGCGCGATGGAGATCAGGGACCTGGCCGCATGGGTCCGCGGTCTCAAGGAGCCGTCGGTGGCGCCGCTGCTCACCGCGCTGCAGGGGACCCTCGACTCGTTCGTGGAGATCGGCCTGGGCTATCTCTCGCTCGACCGGTCCTCGGGCACCTTGTCGGGCGGCGAGGCGCAGCGCGTGAAGATGATCCGCCACCTCGGTTCCTCGCTCACCGACGTCACCTACGTCTTCGACGAGCCCACGGCGGGCCTGCACCCCCACGACATCCAGCGGATGAACGGCCTGCTGCTGCGGCTGCGGGACAAGGGCAACACCGTGCTCGTCGTGGAGCACAAGCCGGAGGTGATCGCGATCGCCGACCACGTCGTCGACCTCGGCCCCGGCGCCGGTACGGCGGGCGGCACAGTGTGCTTCGAGGGCACCGTCGAGGGGCTGCGGGCCGGCGGCACGGTCACCGGCCGTCATTTCGGCGACCGGGCCGCTCTCAAGGAGACGGTGCGCAAGTCCACCGGCTCGCTTCCGATCCGCGGCGCCACGACGCACAACCTGCGCGGCGTCGATGTCGACATCCCGCTCGGGGTGCTCGCCGTCGTCACCGGCGTCGCCGGTTCCGGCAAGAGCTCGCTCATCCACGGGTCCGTTCCGGCCTCGGCGGGCGTGGTGTCGGTGGACCAGACACCGATCCGCGGCTCGCGGCGGAGCAACCCGGCGACGTACACCGGCCTGCTCGACCCGATCCGCAAGGCGTTCGCGAAGGCCAACGGCGTGAAGCCGGCGCTGTTCAGCGCCAATTCCGAGGGCGCCTGCCCGACCTGCAACGGCGCCGGCGTCGTCTACACCGACCTGGCGATGATGGCCGGCGTCGCCACCACCTGCGAGGAGTGCGAGGGGAAGCGGTACCAGGCGTCGGTGCTCGAGTACCACCTGGGCGGCCGCGACATCAGCGAGGTGCTCGCGATGCCGGTGACCGAGGCCGAGGAGTTCTTCGGCGCAGGCGAGGCGCACACGCCGGCCGCGCACCGCGTCCTCGGCCGGCTCGCCGACGTCGGGCTCGGCTACCTGAGCCTCGGCCAGCCGCTCACCACACTGTCCGGCGGGGAGCGGCAGCGGCTCAAGCTGGCCACTCACATGGCCGACAAGGGGGGCGTGTACGTCCTCGACGAGCCGACCAACGGCCTTCACCTCGCCGACGTCGAGCAGCTGCTCGGCCTGCTGGACCGGCTCGTCGACTCCGGCAAGTCGGTCATCGTCATCGAGCACCATCAGGCGGTCATGGCGCACGCCGACTGGATCATCGACCTCGGTCCCGGCGCCGGTCACGACGGCGGCCGGATCGTCTTCGAGGGCACCCCCGCCGGCCTGGTCGCCGCCCGCACCACCCTCACCGGCGAGCACCTCTCCGCCTACGTCGGCGCCTGACCGAGGCCCTCGCGGTCCCTGTGCGGGCCGAGACCCGCATGGTTTCGAGCGGGCCGTCCGGGGTGGCTGCGAACAATCGGCCAGTACCAGCTCTTCCGGACACGTGAATGCGGAGTGTGTTCGGTCTTTGACATTGAGTTGTCACTTTGCTGATCATGGGATGTCAAGCCCTGATCGGGGTTGCCTCTCGGTGACCGGTGTTCGCATAGTGCTCGACGTTTCGGACGCGGTTCGGCCACATGGGGCATTCGAGAGGTGAGGATTCGCGCTCATGGCTGTTGTACCGACCTATCCAGGCGTCTATCTCGAAGAGCTGCAAAGCGGCACACGGACCATTGTCGCGACGCCGTCGTCGATCGCGGCCTTCGTCGGGTACACGGCGAGCGGCCCCGAGAACCGGGCCACCAGAATCCTCGGTTTCGCGGATTTCGAGCGGAATTTCGGTGGGCTCGACCGGCGGAGCGAGCTGAGCTATGCGGTGCAGCAGTTCTTCCTGAACGGTGGAACCGACGCCTATGTGGTGCGTGTGCCCGCGCCCGACGCGGCCGATGCCGCGATCACCTTGAAGGACGGCGACACCACGGGCGCCAACGCGTCGCTGGTGGTCTCCGCCTCCAGCGGGGGTGCGTGGGGCAATGACCTGGTCGTCGACGTGGACAATGACGGCATTCCCGCGACGGACACCAAGGCGTTCAACCTGACGGTCACCGATCTGCGAAGCGGGGCGACGGAACGTTTCCCTGGAGTGAGCGTCGACTCCGCGAGCCCCTCCTACGTGGAGGCGGTGGTCGGCGATCCCGACAGCGGCTCGCGCATGGTGAGCGTGACGGTTCCCGCCGGCGCGACCGCCAGGCCCATGGCGACCGGGACCTGGGGCGGTGACGTCGGGCTCAACGAGCTGAAGAACGACAAGGACTACGCCCTCAGGGTCAGCAGTGACGTGCCCGGCGGCGTGTTCGACAAGGTCGTCGTCACGGTGATCGAAAAGGGCGAGCCGCTGCCCACGTCGGTCGCCGGACTGTGCGCCCTGCTCAAGCGCAAGCTCGACCAGAGCCTGTCGGCCCTTCACGTCGGTGCGCGCGTCCGCTGTGTGCCGTCATTTACCGGCCGGGGGCTGCGGGTCATCAGTGACTTCGATCCCGAGGAGCTTCCCGGCGCGGTGGACGCCGTGCTCACCTTCTCCGAGCCGGAGCACGCGAGCGAGCTCGAAGGCCCGGAAGAGCCGGGAGGAGGGGGAGACGAGGCAGCCCCCACCCTCCTTCGCCTGCTCAAGCTCGACGCGGCCAAGGCCAACGTCGGACGCTACCGCCTGGGCCTGGGCCGGACGCAGGCCGCCCAGGCGTCCGCGGTCCCCGGCGCCGACGGGCTCAAGCTTCCCGGCACCGGCGACCTGATCGGTGACGAGCACAGGTTCACCGGCATCCAGGCGTTGCGCCGGGTGGACCTGTTCACGATCCTGAGCATCCCGGACGCGACCCGGGCCCAGCCGGGCAACCCCGACCGGCTCGACCCGGCCGTGAACCCGAACGCGGTCTTCGGGGCGGCGATGGAGCTCTGCGCCGACCGGCGGGCGATGCTCGTCGTCGACCCGCCGCCGCCCGTACGCGACGTCGACACGGCACTGGACTGGATCAGCCAGGGTCTGACGGCCAAGGGACCGGACGCCGCGGCCTACTTCCCGCGGGTCCGGGTGCCCGACCCGCTGGACGGCTTCCAGCTCCGCACCTTCGCGCCCAGCGGCACGATCGCCGGCCTGTGGGCTCGTACCGACGCCTCCCGCGGATCGTGGAAGGCCCCCGGAGGCACCGAGGCCCGGCTCGCGGGCGTCGGCGGCCTGGCCTACCAGCTCACCGACGCGGAGAACGGCGTACTCAACCCGCTGGGCCTGAACTGCCTGCGCACCCTGCCCGTGTACGGCACCGTCAGCTGGGGCGCGCGCACGCTCGACGGCGCCGACGCCAACACCAGCCAGTGGAAGTACCTTCCGGTGCGCAGACTGGCCAAGGTGATCGAGGAGAGCGCGTTCCGGGGAACGCAATGGGCGGTCTTCGAGCCGAACGACGAGCCGTTGTGGTCGCAGCTGAGGCTCAACCTCACCTCGTTCATGCACGGGCTGTTCCGGCAGGGAGCCTTCCAGGGGAAGACGCCGCGCGACGCCTACCTCGTCAAGTGCGACGCCCAGACCACCACTCAGGACGACATCGACCGGGGCATCGTCAACGTGCTCCTCGGATTCGCTCCGCTGAAGCCGGCCGAGTTCGTGTTCATCCGCATCCAGCAGCTGACCGGCCAGACGCAGGGTTGAGAGGGCTGTCATGCCGTCGTTCACCGTGAACACCAATCGCTTCGATCCCTACAAGAACTTCAAGTTCCGGGTCCGCTGGGACGGCAGGTACGTCGCGGGCGTGAGCAAGGTCAGCGCGCTCAAGCGGACCACCGAGGTGGTCAAGCACCGCGACGGCGGCGACCCGAGCACCAGCCGCAAGTCGCCGGGCCGCACCGAGTACGAGGCGATCACCCTGGAGCGCGGCGTCACGCACGACACCGACTTCGAGCAGTGGGCCAACAAGGTGTGGAACTTCGGTTCCGCGCTCGGCAGCGAGACCTCGCTCAAGGACTTCCGCAAGGACCTCGTGATCGAGGTGTACAACGAGGCCGGGCAGCTGGTGCTCGCGTACAAGGTGTTCCGCGCGTGGGTCTCCGAGTTCCAGGCCCTCCCGGATCTGGACGCCAACGCCAACGCGGTGGCCATCCAGCACCTCAAACTCGAGAACGAGGGGTGGGAGCGCGACTACGAGGTGGTCGAACCCACCGAACCGACGTACGTCGAGCCCTAGGCCCGTCCATGGACGACGTCCGCATCCTCGACGCGTGGAGCGCGGGCAGGAGGCGCCCCGAGGCCAGACGACTCCTCCTGCTCGCCGCGGCCTGCCCCGGAACCCCCGCCGAGACGCTGGCCGGGCTGACCGCCGGCAGGAGCAACCTCCTGCTGCTGCGGGACCGCCGGGACACCCTGGGCAGCCGGCTGGAGGGGGAGACGACCTGCTCCGCCTGCGACGCCCGGCTGGAGGTCGCGGTCGATTTGAGCGAGCTCCTCGGCGACGCGGACGCAAGCGCGGACGACGACGCTGCGGACGACGGCGACAGCCGGGCGGCGGCCGACGGCGAGCTGCGAAGCGGCGACTGCGTGGTGTGCTTCCGCCTGCCCACCGTCCGTGACCTGCAGACGGCGGCGGCCGGCGCCGACCCGGAGTCCGCCGCCCGCGTGCTCCTGCGCTCCTGCGTGGTGTCCTTCGACAGGGCCGGCGAACTCCGCCCGGCCGAGGACCTTCCCACCGAGCTCCTCCACGCGCTCGACACCGAACTCGGGCGCCGCGACCCGCACGCCGACCTTCGGCTCTCGGCGTCCTGCCCAGGCTGCGAGCACACCTTCGAGCTGGTCCTGGACCCGGTGTCCTTGTACTGGGACGAACTGGAGGCGCGGGCCCGGCGACTGCTGCTGGACGTCCACCGGCTCGCCGACAGGTACGGCTGGAGCGAGCGCGAGTGCCTCGGCATCGACCCGCTGCGCCGGGCCGGCTATCTGGAGCTGATCGGATGAGCGGCTACCTGCGCTCCCTGGCACGGGTCGCGGTGGGACACGCGACGACGCTGAAGGCCCGGCCTGTGTCGCGCTTCGAGCCCCAGGAGGCACCCGTGCTCGGGCTGACCGTGGTCGAGGACGAGCCGTTGCGCCCCCGGGCGGCCGGCCATGAGGCGCCCGCCCGGCGTCCCCTCACCGTGCGTCACCCGTCCGCCCGTACGGACACCGCGCAGGCCACGCCGGCAGCGGCGGCCGCAGAACCGCTCCCCGGCACGGCGCCGGCTCCCCGATGGCGGACGCGGCCCGTACCCGCGTCCCCTGCCGGCGCACCCACCGAACCGGCGCCGCGCCGGACGGGCGCGCCCGGCGCCGAACCGGCCGGCGCACCGGCACCGGAGGCCACGCCGCCCGACCGGCCACCGGCCGCGACGGCACCCGTGGCAGCACCCGCGCCGGGTTCACCTGTCGCCCGGTCGCCCGAGGAGCCCGAGTCCGTATCCCCGCGCCCGCAGCCCCCGGAGCCGCCCCGGTACGCAGCCCACCCGGCCGACAGGCCCGTACCCCCAGCCACGCCACCGGCCCGAACGGCCCTCCCGGACACCGTCCCGGAGCGGCAGCACCCGGACCCCGGCGCCCCCGCTCCCACCCGTGTGGTCACGCGTCTGAAGGACCCTTCACCCGCCCCCGACCGCCCCCGGCCGGCGAGCGCCCTGCCGGCGAGGCGGTCACGGTACGCGCCGCCGCGCCGCCCCGCGACCCGGATCCCCAGCCGCGCGCTCCGGTCATCACGGTCTCCGTGGGCCGCGTGGACGTCCGCGCCACGCCGCGGCCCGTACCGGCGACGCACGCCCCCGCCCGCCCCGCCCTCCACGGTGCCCTCCCTCGAGGACTACCTGGCGGGTCTGGGGGGTGGCGCGTGAGCAACGGCTACGCCCTCGCCGCCGTCACCGCGGTCCTGCGCAACCGCCTCAACCACCACCTCACGGCCGCCGGGCTGTCCGGGACGGTGGGCGACGTGACGGTGAGTGCGCTGCCACCGGACCGCATCCCCGTGGGCAGCGGCGAACCGACCCAGCTCAACGTCTTCCTCCACCAGGTCACCCCCAACCAGGCATGGCGCAACACCGGCCTGCCCGCCGCCGACTCCACGGGCGCCGCCATCGATGCCCAGCCCCTCGCCCTCGACCTGCACTACCTGCTCACGGCCTACGGATCCGACATGTACGTCGGTGAGATCGTGCTCGGACACGCCCTGCGGGCCCTGCACGACGAGCCGCTGCTCACCCGGCCTCTCATCAGGGAGGCGCTCAACCCGGCCACCCCCGACCCGACGCTGCCCCCGGTGCTGCGCGACGCCGGGCTCGCCGACCAGGTGGAGACCATCCGGCTCACCCCCACCGTCATGACGGCCGAGGAGATGTCGAAGGTGTGGTCCGCACTGCAGGCGCACTACCGGCCCACGGCCAGCTACACGGCCCACGCGGTGCTCATCGACAGCGCACGCCCGCGCCGGCCCGCCCTGCCGGTCTCCGCCGGCGGCGTGTCCTCGCGGGGCCGGGCCCAGATGCCCCCGGTGCTCGACGCCGTCGAGAACGCCGCCGGGAGCGCCCCGATCACCGCCGACAGCACCGTCGTGCTGCGCGGCCGCGACTTCGCCACCGACGGCGTCCTCCTGCTGGGAGAGGCCGAACACCCCCTGACGGTCGCGAAGGAGGTCACCTCGGGGACGATCACCGTGCGACTGGCGGACGTGACCCCACGGCCGCGCGCGGGAACCGTCGCCGCCCAGGTGCGGATGAACATCGCGCTCGGCGACCCGGAGACCGCGCACGCCGCCTACCCCTCGAACTCCGTGGCCTTCGTCCTGGCCCCCGCCATCGCCGCCATCGCGCAGGTGACGAGCACCGGCACCGCCGGCGGCGTACCGGTGGGCACGGGCCACGTCGACGTCACCCTGAGCCCCCCGGTCACCGCCCGACAGCGGGTCAGCCTGCTGCTCAACGAGGTGGCCCCGCCCGCCGGCCGACGAGCACGCAGCATCGCGCTCGCGGCTCCGCCCGACAACGGGGTACCGCCCGGGGCGGGGGAGACGGCGACGATCGCCTTCCCGTTCACACGCGTTCCTCGCGGCGACTACGTCGTACGCCTGTCGGTCGACGGCGCCGAGAGCCCGCTCGCCAGGGACGGCTCCGGCCGCTACGCCCTGCCGCGGGTCACGCTGTGACCGGCGACCGGGCCCAGGCCAACCACCGCTGGCTGGCGGCGGCGGTCACCGAGATGGAGACCAGGCTCCGCCGGTACGCGGGCCTGGCCGGCGACGACGACCCGGAGTCGGCCGCGGCGCGGCAGGCGTGCGACGAGGCGGCCGCCGCCCTGCCCGGCCGGTCCGCGCTGGACGCCCTCGCGTGGGCGTACCGGCTCACCGCGTTCGAACGGAACATCGTCCTGCTCACCGCCGCCGACGAACTCCACCCCGGCATCCGCGCGGTGTGCTCCATGGCCAACGGCGGCGCGCACGACCACCCGACCTTCGGGCTCGCCCTCGCGGCCCTCGACGAGCCGCACTGGAGCGCGATCACCCCGGACGGTCCGCTGCGCTCCGGGCGCCTCGTCGACGTGGGCGAGGGCCGGCTCGTGGACGCCCCGCTGCAGATCGACGAACGCGTGCTGCACAGCCTGCTGGGGGTGTCCCGGCTCGACCGCCGCCTCCAGCCGTACGTCGTGCCCGTGCGCCGCCCTGCCCTGCCGCTGCCCGCCAGCCTGGTGGCGGCCGCCGACCAGGTGCGCGCGGTGTGGGCCGAACCCCGTACGGGGCCGGTGCCCGCCGTGGTGCTCCACGGTCCGGAGCCGCGGGACCTCGGCGCGGTGGTGGCGGAGGCCGCCGACGGGCTGCCGGTGTACACGGTGAGCGCGGCGGAGCTGCCGCCGGGCGCGGTGGAGCGGGAGACGTTCGCGCGGCTGTGGGAGCGCGAGGCGCTGCTCGACGGCGCCGTGCTCATGATCGACTGTTCGGACGGCGGACCGCTGGAGCGGCAGGCGGTCGCGGCGCTGACCGACCGCGTCGACGTACCCGTCGTCCTGGCCGCGCCCGACCCCGTGGCCCTGCCCGGCGCCGCGGCGCCGATCGCGGTGGGACGGCCGCCGCGGGCGGAGCAGAGGCAACTGTGGCGCGCGGTGCTCGACGACGAGATCCGCTCGGACGACCGGCTGGCCCGCCACGTCGACGAGGCGACCACGCAGTTCGACGTGGGATACGCCGACATCGCCGACGCGGCCGCCGGCACCGCACCGTCCGCCGCCTCGCTGTGGCGCCTGTGCCAGGCGCGGTCGCGATCGAGGCTGGGCGATCTGGCCCAGCGCATCGAGCCGCGGGCCCGCTGGTCCGAACTGCGGCTGCCCGAAGACCAGTTCGCGGCCCTGCGCGACATCGCGGCCCAGGTACGGGGCCGGGCCAAGGTCCATCACGAGTGGGGGTTCGAGCGGCTCTCCCAGCGCGGGCTCGGCGTGAGCGCGATGTTCTCCGGCCCGTCGGGCACCGGCAAGACGCTCGCCGCCGAGGTGATCGCCGGGGAACTCGGCCTCGACCTCTACCGCATCGACCTGTCCGCCGTGGTCAGCAAGTACATCGGTGAGACCGAGAAGAACCTCCGGGCCGTCTTCGACGCCGCGGACAAGGGCGGTGCGGTGCTGCTCTTCGACGAGGCGGACGCGCTCTTCGGCAAGCGCACCGAGGTCCGCGACAGCCACGACCGGTACGCCAACATCGAGGTCAGCTACCTCCTGCAGCGCATGGAGTGCTACCGCGGCCTCGCCGTCCTCACGACCAACACGCGCTCCGCGCTCGACCACGCGTTCCTGCGCCGGCTCCGGTTCGTCGTGCACTTCCCCTTCCCCGACCCCGCCCAGCGCGCGGACATCTGGCGCGTGGTCTTCCCCCCGGAGGTGCCCACCAGCGGCCTGGACCCCGAGCGACTGGCCCAGCTCAACGTCACCGGCGGCAGCATCCGCAATATCGCCCTCCAGGCCGCCTTCCTCGCCGCCGACGCCGACGAACCGGTCACCATGGGCCATGTGCTGCGGGCGGCGCGCAGCGAGTACGCCAAGCTCGACCGGCCGATCACCGCCGTGGAGGCCGGAGGATGGGCATGAGCGACGACGTGCGGGACGTGGAACTGCACATCGGAGAGATCGCGGTGCACGGTGTGGAGGTGGAGCGGCCCGACCTGCTGGGCCCGGCGTTCGAAGCGGCGTTCTCGCGGCTGCTGCACGAGCGCGGCGTGCCCGCGAGCTGGTCCACCGGCGAGCTCACCGCACCGGACAGGACCCTGACGATGGACCGCTTCGGGCCGACGACGAGCACCGAGGCGCTCGCCGAACGCCTGGCCCGCACCGTCTACGAAGGGCTGCGATGAGCGGGCCGGCGAAGCGGACGACCAACCGCCCCGGCAACGCGGCCGCGCCCCACACCTCCCTGGCCCCCCGCCGGAACAGGCTCGCCCCCGAACGGGGAGCGTCCCTCGCCCAGGACCGGCGACGACCGCGCGCCCGTGCCCACCCGCGCATCGTCGACGCCGACAGCACCCGCGCCGACCGCACCGCGCACCTGCTCGCCCGGCTGGCCGGACAGCTCGGCTTCCGGATCTCCGAGGCCAAGATCGTGGTGGACGAGGAGGCGGCGCGCCGCACCGCGCCGCGCGGTGCCCGAGGCCTGATGGCCGACGGCGTGATCTGGCTGCACCCGGACCGCTACGACCCCGCCACCGCCGCCGGCCGCGCCCTCCTCGCACACGAGGCCGCCCACCTGGCACAGCGCGGCGCCCGCAGGCACCTCGCTCCCGTCGCCACCCTCACCGACGCCGAGGCCGAAGCGGCCCGCGCCGCCGTCGACTTCGCCGAGGGCCGCGAGCTCACCGCCGCGTCCGCGGCGCTGCCGGACGGAGCGGCGGCCGCCGACACCGGGGCCCAGGTCCTCGACACCTACGCCCGCGAGATCACCGTCATCCGGGCCCAGCTCCGGGGCGGCTGGCTCACCGGGATCGACGACGCCGACGTCTCGTACGTCCTGCTCGTCCTGGACCAGTACCCGTTCGCCACCGCCACCGCGATCGCCCGGGCGGTCGGCACCCCGTACCTCGCACGGCTGCCCCAGCACCTGATCGAGGGTCACCGCCGCCGGCACCAGCAGTCGGTGACCGCCTGGTACGGCGCGATGACCGCCGACGACAAGCACCGCCTGGACCGCCACCTTTTCGACGGCATGAACCTGGACCAGGCGCCTCCCGCCGAGCGCGCCACCATCGTCGAAGTACTGCGCGAGCTGCCCGGCAGCACGTTCGCCGAGCTCCTCCAGGGCCCCGCGCGCACCCAGGTGCTGGAGATCATGCAGGCCCCGGCCCTGGACGAGGCGCAGGGGGAGCGCCGGAGGAAGGCCCGGGCCGCCGAGGAACCGGAGCGCCTGGAGGGGCGGCCCGGACCCGGCGGCGACGAGCGGCTACGGCAGATCGCCTCCGGTGTACGGGACCGCATGCGCGGCTCCGGCCGGCAGGCCGTGCACGCCGCCCTGGACCTGCTGAGCGCGCTGCTGCCCGGCCCCGCCGACGGCGAACGGGCGCCGACGGACCGGCCGTCGGCGCCCGGCCTGAGCGAGGTCGTGGAGCAGCTGGAGCCCGGCGGCATCGTCGATCGCCTCATCGAGGGGCTGCCCGAGCGCGAGCGGAGCGAGGGCGACCCGTACGGCGCGGTCCTGTTGGAGGTCATCCGGCACCGTCCGGTCGCCGCCAACCTCGCACGGCTGCGCGAACTCCTCTCCTACGGCTTCTTCCACGGCCTGTTCGGCCTGGGCGGCATCAGCGGCGGCGAGGCATGGCTGGCCTACCAGATCGTCAGACGGCTGCCACCGGCGGACCAGGAGCGCTGGCGGCGGCTGGACAACGGCCTGTGGTTCCGCCGGCTGGAGGACCACGTCCCCGAGGAGCGACGCGGCGCCTATGAGGGCGTCGTCGTCGAACGCGACCCCGACGGCCGGCTGGCCGACGTGGCCTCCCGCATCTCCGGCGCCCTCGCCGACGACGCGGGCCGCGCCGCCTGGGACGGCGTCCTGGCGGCGACCCGCGAGGGAATCGACGAAGCCCGAGCCCCCGGACTGCTGGTGCGCATCAACGGGGCGGGGGAGCGCATCCCCGAGGCACGCCGGGACGAGGTGCGGCGCGCGGTGGTGCTCCGCCTCGACCAGCTCGGCCTGCTCAGCAGAATTCTGGTGGCCCTGCCCGACCGCTTCCTGTTCGACATCGACAACCTGACCCTCGTCCGCCGCATCGCCGCGCTCCGCGACCCCGAGCACATCCGGCGACAGGTCCACGATCTGATCGGCCGCAACTTCTGGCACCAGCTCCCCATCATCGGCGGCTTCCTCTCCCCGTGGTCGGTCTCCGCCCACGAGGCCTTCATCGCCTTCCAACTGGTCCGGCTGCTCCCCGAGACCGACCGGCGGGAGCTGGAGGCGAGCGGCCACTGGGGCGCCATGGCCGACGCGATGACCGTGGAGATGCGCCAGGCGAGCGGTGTCCACCTCTTCGCGGACAAGCACGGACAGGAACGCGACCGGATCCAGGAGCGGCTGCGGGACGACAGGCTCTGGACAGGCTCGCGGGCGGCGGAACTGCGGACACTGGTGCGCCTGGCCATCGAGCTCGGCCTGCGGCGGTTCGTCTTCGACCGGTCGCGGGAGACCCGGGCGTTCGAGAAGCCCGAACTGCTGCCCATGGTGGAGGCGTTCACGCTCTACGCCGATCCGCGCCGCACGCACTACGAAGCGGAACGGCTGCCCTTGGACGAGGCCCCGCAGGACCTGGGGGGCGTGATCCGGCGGGTGGGCGGCTGGTTGTGGGTGAAACTGCGGGCGCTGAGCGCGCTCGGCAGAAGCCTGCGGGCCGGGGAACACGGCGTCGGCGTCAAAGAACTGGACCTCGGAGCGGTCCAGGAACTGCTCGGCGGCTCGCTCGGCCCCGCCGTCCTGGCCGGCCCCCAGGAGAAGACCGGCGGCCCCGGCCCCACCGCCGTCGGAGCCACCGTCCCCACGGCCGGAGCGGGCAACCAGCTCACCCTGCTCTACGACCCGCCCACGGGAGTTCTGACCTTCAGCCTCCCCCGCCTGGAAGTGGCCTCGGTCAACCAGCTCTCCTCCGGAATCGCCCTGCGCAGCAACCGGATCGTCCTCAGCGGGCTGTCCGGCGCCGCGACGTTTCCGCCGAGCCGTGGCGACCGGCCGAACGCGGTGCGCCTCACCCTCTCCCAGGCCGAGATCACCGACCTGCTGGTCACGGGGGACGACCTGCTGGTGGGCATCGCGAGTACCGTCGCGCGCACGCTCGGCCTGCACCTGAGCGAGACCGGCGTCGACGAGCCCGTTCCGCAGTCGCCCGGCAGCGACTACGCCCTGCCCATCCCCGTCCTCGCGCCGCTCGTGGCGACCATCATCGACCTCGTCCAGACCGTGAGGTCCGCCAAGCAGGAGGCCCGCTCCGCCTTCTCGCTGCGCGGACTGCAGGTGACCCTCGGCAGCGTCGAGTTCACGGGCATCGCCTACGGCTCCGGGATCACCGCGCACTCGGCGCGCATCGACGACGTCCTGCTCGGGGTCGGGCTCAACCGTCCCGCCTACCTGCGCTCGTTGCAGGAGGTGTTGCGGCGCCGGCTCGCCCGCGCGGTCGAGCGCGGAGCCGATGCCGCGACACGCGGCGCGCTCGAGCGGCGGATCGCGCAGACACAAGCGGAGCTCGAATCGCTCAAGGGGCGGGAGAGCCGGCTGGCCGAGCTGCGGCGCCGATACGTGCGCGACCCGGGCGCCGTCACCGAGGCGGAGCGCCGCGAGGCGGCGGCCCTCGAACGCGAGATGACCGGTGGCGCGGTCCTCGACGTCGGACGCGTCGCACTCGAAGGCCTGGACGGTGACGTCCAGGCCAAGGACATCAAACTCACCGGTGTGACGGGTGAGGTGTCCGCGCCGGTCTTCGGCCCGGACACGGCCCCTCTGTCGTCGGTGTTCGTCACCGACCCCGAGCGGATCGCGGAATTCCGCCGGCGCGCCGGCCGCACCCCGCCCACGGGCACGGTGGCACCCGCCGTACTGCCCCTCCGCGCCGAGGAGTCCGTGACCACCGGCTTCTTCCAGCGCGGCGACATTCCGAGCGCGGCATCCCTGCGGAAGCAGCTGGACAGCCTGCCACCAGGCACACCCGAAGAGCGCAGGAAGCTGCTGCGCGCGCTCGTCGCGCAGGTCGAGGCGTACGAAGAGCTGCAGCGGCAGGCCCGCGAGCACGCGCTGAGCCCGGGGGACAGGAAGAAACTGGACGACGCCCGGGACGAGCTGCAGCGTCTCTTCGGCTTCCGGGCGGCCCGGGTACGAGCCCAGGGCGTGGGCGCCGACCTGGTGATCGGACCCGCGCTGACCCGTGTGGAACGGGGCGAGATCGTCGCGGAATCCTTCACCGCGACCGATGTCGCCTACGGAGGCTTCTTCACGGCGAAGGAGATCACCGGCGGGGGAGTCGGCGCCGCGTGGACGGACAGGCCCGGCGACCGGGTCGGCGGGCCCGAACGGCAGAACCTCACCTTCCACGCGGACCGGCTCAAGGCGTCCGGGGCGGTCGTCGACTGGGCGGGCAACCGGGCCGACGAGGTCGGCGTCAGCGGCCTGGCCGGCGAGCTGCAAGTGGTGCGCGCGACGCCCGGCGGCCCGGCCGTGACGCTGCGGATCCCGAACCTGACGGTGGCGTCCGCCACGGTGTCGGGCCTCGACTACCGCAACAACGCCGTCTGGCTGCACTCCACCGGCACCACCCGCATCACCGGGGTCGCACTCACCGCCGAACTCCACCGCACCGCCGGCACGGACGGCCCCGGCTGGATCGTCCGCGTCCCCCACCTGCGCCTGGACCGGGTCAGCGCCGACCGGCTCCTCCTCGAACGGAACGCGCCCGGAACCCCGTTCCGCGCCGAGATCACCTCCGGATCACTGCTCAACATCGACGTCCAGGACTACGTCTTCCGCCTGGGCACCGCGCAGGCCGACGACCGGCTGCCGCGCCGATTCGAGATCGGCGGCCTCGACCAGCTCCGCTTCGACGTGGCGCTCGGCGCGCTCGGCGGCGGGTCGGGTGTCCTGTCCAGCGTCACCGCGACGGGACGACCACAGCTGACCGGCACCCTCGTCGTCCGGGCAGGGTCGGACGCCGAGCAGGGCGGTGAGCAGATCGACCTCGCCGGACTGCAGCTGACCCAGGGCGTGCTCAGCACCAAGAGCGGCCGCGTCCAGATCAAACGGCTCACCGTCGGCGCCTCCGTGCACCACTCCGGCGACGTATGGACCGTACGCGAGCTGAAGGTGCCCGAACTGCGGGTGGAGAAGCTGCGTTGGCGGACCGCCGACGCGGCCGAGATCACCTCGCAGGGTCCCGCCGCACTGACCGGACTGTACGCCGTCGGCTCCCTGACCGCGCCCCCCGGGCAGCCCGTACGGGTGCACGTCGACCACCTCGGCGTCGCCGCCGTCACCGCCGAGCACCTGCGCTACCAGCAGGGCTCCCTCATCCTCGAACTGGGACGACCCGACGCTCCCCGGCGAACGGGACATCCGCCGCTGGAGATCCGCGACATCCGGTTGCTCGACCTGGACTGGACGTCGACGCGAGGCATCGGCAAAGGAACCCTGGACGTCGGCTCGGCGGCGGTCGAGTTCCACGGACAGGTCACCGACCACCTGCGGTTCGGGGCGACCGTCGAGGCCACCACGATCCACGCCGACTTCACCTCCGGCGGGCACGTGGTCCTGCGCGCCCGGGGAACGGCCGACGCCGACGTGGCCTGGGAGGAACCCGGCCCGCCCGGCGCCCCGACACCCAAGCAGGAGGCCCAGGCCCACGTCAGGATCGCCGGACTGGACACCGGCGTCGTCGCCATCGGCCCCGACGGTATCGAATTCGGTCCCGGCACCGAACCGGGCCTGCAGATCGCCGACATCACCGTCGACCGGATCCACTACGCCTCGCCCGGCCTGCGCATCGACAGCATCGGCGGAGGCCGCGGCGTCGTCCTGCGCCGACCGCACGCCAAGTTCCGCGTGGAACTGCGCAACGCCGCCGAACGCAAGGCAGCCGGCCGCGACGCCTCACCGATCCGCCGGATCCTGCTCAGAGAGCTCGGCATCGACGTCATCGAGATCGACGGGCTCAAGGTCACCCTGCCGACCCTGCTGCCTCCCGACCCGGCGGGAGCCGGCCGCCCGGTGGAGTTGTGGCTGGCCCCCGGGGAGACCGGATTGCTGCGCGGCACGAGCCTGGTGCTGCCGCCCGAGGGAGCGGCCATCGTCGCCCCCACCGCACCCGGCGGCGGCTGGACCATCCCCGAACTGCACCTGCAGGTCACCGGGGACACCGGCCCAGGAGCCGCCGGCGGCACCTCGGACGCGCTGCTGCTGCCCAAGTTGCGCGCCAGGATCGCGGGCATCCTCCCCGACGCCACCGCACGGGTGGCCGTCGAGCGCATCGACGTCGACCACCTCAGCGGCGGGGGAGTGGTCGTCGACCTGCGCCACCCCAGCATCACCGCGCTCGAGGCCGTCTTCCCCAGAACCCCACAGCACCGGCTGCGTCTCGTCGGCCTCGGCCCCGGGCAGCCGCCCGAGGCGGGCGGAGTGCGCGCCGACCGAGCCCGGTTCGACAGCCGCACCAACCAGGTCACGATCACCGAGCTCGGCCTCAAGGGACTCTCCTACAAGAACGCGGACGCCGGCCTGGAGGTCACCGTCGACAGCGCCAGGGTGCCCGGCGAAATCCGTGACGACCTCCGGACAGGATCAAAGGACCCCGTCCGCGAGCTCATCGTCGACGGGGCCTCCTTCCGCCTGGACCTGTCCCAGCAACCGGCCGGACCGCCCGCGGCCAAACCGTGGACGGAGCTGCTGACCCGCCTCGGCCCCTACCGCCAGGTCTTCGACTCGCTGCAGGCGACCATCCAATTGACGATCCACCAGACGGCCACCGGCTGGTTCCGCACCGACACCAGCGTCAACCTGAACATCACCGACGGGCGCCTCGACTACTCCGAGATCCAACAGCAGATCATCGGTGGCTACCAGGCGCTCGTACACTTCGACCTCCCCCTCGGCAAGTCCGAACTGGACCTCTCGCTGAGCATCCCGACCCCGGACGGTATGCAGGACCTGCCGGTGGCGGTCTGGCACCTGGACCGCGACGAACTCCGCCAGGCCGACACCGCACGCCAGATCCGCCTGTGGCGCCTGCTCGACCCCGAAGGAGAGCTGCGTACCCGCCTCGAGGCCCCTTCCAAGCCCGGCGCCGCCCCCAGCCCCGTCGAACTGCGCGACATCGTCCTGGACCTCGCCGCCCGCAGCGGCCGCCCCATCCCCATCGACCTCGCCGAAGCCAGCCGCGGCAAGATCACCGGCAAGGTGATCCTGGCACCCGACGCGCTCAGCAGCCTCCGCCTGACCGGCGCACTGCCCGGCGGCCTGGTACAGGACCAGGCCGGCCTGGCCCAGGCGAAGATCGAGACGACGGAGGTCCACCTACCCGGAGGCCCCGAGGTGCGCAGCGGCGAGATCGTGATCACCGGCCTGCGCGACCTGAACGTCACCCTGAGCCCGAGCTGGGAACCCAGGCTCCTCAGCGGCCGCATCGACCGTGCCGTCGCCCGCGGCATCACCTGGAGGCGACCGTGACCCCGTACGCCCGCATGCCCCGCGACCTGCCCCACCGCACCGACAAGGGTCCGGCACCGCGCTGGCGGCGTGCCGAGCGCGAGGCCGACAAGACGGCCAAGGCCGCATTGCACACCACCAGCCCCCTTGGGCACACACCGACTGGAGAGGTGCCCCTCTCGGACGGCCCGCACCACCACCCCGGCGTCGGACGGCCGCTCGACGACGACCGGCGGCTGTTCTTCGAGCGGCGGCTCGGTGCCGACCTGAGCCGGGTGCGCGTCCACGACGACGCCGCCGCGGCCCACGCCGCGGACGAGGAACAGGCCCACGGCTACACCGTCGGCGACCACGTGGTGCTCGCCGCCGACGCCGACCACGACGTGCTCGCCCACGAGCTGGTCCACGTCCTGCAACAGCGCCGGGCAGGACGCACCGCCCTGCAACGCCAGGAGCGCCAACCGACCGAGACCAAGCACCTCGGACCACCGACCACGCCCTTCGACATCGTCCGCACCCGCCCGACCGCCGAGCACGCGCGCGTGCTCTTCCAGCACGACTCGCTCTCGCTCAGCGGCTTGGACCTGAAGGCTCTGCAGGTCGCTCTTGAGGGCAACCGACCGCTCCAGGCCGACATCGACGGTTATGCCAGCCGCGAGGGCGCCGCCGACCACAACCTCAACCTCTCCGCACACCGCGCGGCCGTGGTCGCAGCCGCGCTCACCCCTCTGCTGCCCGAGGGATCGGTCGTACGCCTGCACGCTCACGGGGCGACCGAGGAATTCGGCGCCGACTCCGCCGCCAACCGCAGAGCCGGCATCCGGCTGACCGAGCTGCCCGAGCCCGCCGCCCCGCCGTCCGCCCCGCCTCTGGGCACCCGCCCCCGCCTCGTACCCCACCTGGAACTGAAGCCGCCCGCCGGCCTTCCCCTGCCGCCGGGCACGCTGCCCCCGGTGCCCGACGTGCAGTTGCGCCCACCCCACCTGCCCGGGCGGGAGGCGCCTCGCGACCCCCTGCCCGACCTGAAGACCCCGGCGCCGGGCCCCTCGGTGCTCAAGCCCGACGCGCCCGCGCCCTCCGCAGCCGTTCTCGCCGACCCGCCCGATCGTCGACTGGCCCGCCCTGCGCCAGGTGTTCACCGAGCACGGCGCCGGGTCCATCGACGCCCGCACCGGCGCGGCCGCGGAATCCTTCGCTCTCCGCTGGTACCAGTTCTACCGCTCCAAGGGCGTCCCCGAGGAACAGGCCAGATGGCTGGCCAACCTCGGCACCCGCAAGGTCGTCGCCGATGGACTCAGCCGCGAGGGCAACACCGTCAAGGACCGCAGCGACGAGGAACTGCGCCGCCAGGGCCTGCCCACACCGGTCGAAGGCAGCGTCGACCTGCTCGAGATCCTGCGTTGGCTCAAAAAGGAGCGACGATGAGCCCCCAGAGCTCCCCGCGCACCGTCCGCGGCGGCCTCGTCCTCCTCGACGCCACCAGCAACGCCGTACGCCGGGTGATCAGCCTCCAGTACAACCCGGACACCGTCACCCGCACCTTCCAGATCCGCGGCGCCGGCGGGGACGCCGGGGCCCGCGCGGAGGCACTGCGCCTGACCGGACCGCCCCAGCAGAGCATCACGCTCGACGCGGAGTTCGACGCCACCGACCAGCTGGAGTTCCCCGAGGCCCACCCCACGGTGGTGGAGGTCGGGCTGCGTGCCCAGCTCGCGGTCCTGGAGACCATGGTCTATCCCTCCGCCGACGCCCTCCGCGGATCCGCCGCGCTGGCCGCCGCCGGGGCGCTGGAGATCGCTCCCACCCCGGCGCCGCTGACCCTCTTCGTGTGGTCCAAGGACCACATCACGCCGGTGCGCATCACGGAGTTCTCCATCACCGAGGAGAGCTTCGACGCCCGGCTCAACCCCACCCGGGCCAAGGTCCACCTCGGTATGCGCGTCTCCACCGTCAACGACGTCGGAACCGCCAGCGGGGCGGGCAGCCTGGCCATGACCCATCACCAGCGGCTCGAACAGCTCGCGGCCCGGCAGGCCCCCGCCGGCATCGACACGCTGGGGATCGGAGCCCTGCCATGAGCATCGACCCCACCGCCTTCCTCGCCTCCGTCACCGCCGCCCCGCCGGTCCACCACGCGCCCAACAGCCGCTACCGCGACATCCCCACCGCCGAGCTGACCAACCCCGACGGCACCTCCACCGTGCACCTGCGGCGTCGATTCGTTCCCGAGCCCGACCTTCTCGCCACCGTGGGCCGGGTCCGCGTCCGCGACGGCGACCGGATCGACACCCTGGCGGCGGAGGTCTTCGGCGACCCCACGCTCTTCTGGCGGCTCGCCGACACCGGCCTGGAACCGCGCCCCGCCGCGCTGACGGCCGAGCCCGGCCGCGTCCTGCGGGTGACCGCCGCCGAGGGCATCCCCGGAGGCGGCGGTGCTTAAGGGGATCACCTTCAGCCTGCTCATCGGGGCCGTCCGCGTGGAACCGGTGCCCGCCGAAGTCGCGGACGCCCTGCTGGAGGCACAGGTCAGCGTGACCGCCGGCCAGCGCAGCGGCTTCCAGCTGAAGTTCGCCCTGGCCAAGGACGGCGTCCTCGACCGCCGGCTGCTGCCCGGCCGCAGCCTCGACCCGCCGAACCGGGTCATCCTCGTCGTGCACGTCGACGGCGTGCCGACGGTCCTGATGGACGGCGTGATCACCCGCCACGACGTGGTGCCCTCCAACGACGCGGGACAGTCCACGCTCACCCTCACCGGCGTGGACGTGACCCAGATGATGGACCTCGTCGACATGTCATGGCTGCCCCTGCCCGCCATGCCGCCCGAGCTGTGCGTGGGGTTCATCGTCGCCAAGTACGCGATGTACGGGATCGTCCCGCGCATCGTGCCCAGCCTCCTGCTGCTCGTCCCCAACCCGCTCCAGCAGATCCCCAACCAGCAGGGAACCGACTACGAGTACGTCACGAAGCTGGCCGACGACGCCGGCTACGTCTTCTACGTCGAACCCGGACCGCGCCCCGGCCAGAACCTCGCCTACTGGGGCCCCGAGATCCGCGCCGGCCAGGTCCAGCCCGCGCTGAGCGTGAACATGGACGCCGCCACCAACGTGGAATCCCTGTCCTTCTCCTTCGACGGCATCTCCAAGTCGGTGCCCGTCGTGCTCGGACACCTGCCGCACGCGCACCTGACCATCCCCGTGCCCGTACCGGACATCACCCCGCTCAACCCGCCGCTCGGGCGCAAGATCCCGCTCCCCCTGACGATCAAGCCGATCAACGCCGGGCGCAAGGCGTCGGCATCCGAGCAGACCCACGAGCGCGACGACGCCACCGCCAAGTACGACATCGTGCAGACCACCGCACGGGCGCTGGCCCGGGCCGCCCAGTCCGCGAACGTCGTCTCCGCCTCCGGGTCGCTGGACGTCCTGCGCTACGGCCGGCTCCTCGAAGCCCGCCGACTGGTGGGAGTACGGGGCGCCGGGCCCGCGTACGACGGCGAGTACTACGTCAAGAGCGTCACCAGCACGCTCAAGCCCGGCGAGTTCAAGCAACGGTTCAGCCTGAGCCGCAACGCCCAGGTGGCCATCTCGGGAGCAGTCAGTCCATGAGCAAACGCTATTTCGGCAAGTACCGCGGCACGGTCGTCAACGACATCGACCCCCTGAGGACCGGCCGGCTGCTGGTCCAGGTGCCCGACGTGACCGGCCCCGGCCCCTCGACCTGGGCCATGCCCTGCTTCCCCGCGACCGGCGCGCAGCACGGCACCTGGATGCTGCCCACCCGCGGCGCGGGAGTGTGGGTCGAGTACGAGCAGGGCGACTCGCACTACCCGATCTGGGCCGGCTGCTGGTACGGCAGCGTCGCCGAAGTGCCCGCCATGGCCCTCGCCGCCCCGCCCGGTGTGCCGCACGTGGTGCTGCAGACCGTCCGGCAGAACGCACTGGTCATCTCCGACGCCCCCGGACCCGCCGGCGGCATCCTCATCAAATCGGCGACCGGCGCCCTGATCTCCGTCAACGAACTGGGCATCACCCTCAGCAACGGCAAGGGAGCGGACATCACCATGACGGGCCGCACGGTCACCGTCAATCAGGGCGCCCTGGTGGTGACCTGATGCCCGGCACCCTCCTCCACACCGGCGCCTCCGTCTCCTGCCCGCACGGCGCCACCGCGCAGACCACCACGTCGAACACCAAGGTGTTCGTCGGCGGCGCCCCCGTCGCCACCCTCACCGACACCACCACCGTGGCCGGATGCCCCTTCCAGGTACCGGTCGGCGCCGGCACCAAGCCCCAGCCGTGCGTGCGCGTCCAATGGCAGGCCCCGGCCACCCGCGTCCTGGTCGACGGGCGCCCGGCCCTGCTCAACACCAGCACGGGCCTGTGCCAGAGCGCCGAACAGATCCCCCAGGGACCACCGGTGATCGCCTCGACCCAGACGAAGGTGACGGGACAGTGACCCACATCGGCGCCCCGCTGCGCATCGACACCTCCGGGCGCACCGCCGCGGTCGCGGGCGAGGACTACATCCGATCGCTCGTCCGCGAGGTCCTCTTCACCCAGCCCGGAGAACGGGTCAACCGGCCCGACTTCGGCAGCGGCCTGCTGCAGCTCGTCCTGGCCCCCGCCGACGAGACGCTGGCGGCGACCACCCAGCTCACCGTGCACAGCGCCCTCCAGCGCTGGCTCGGCGACCTCATCGAGGTCGGCGCCGTGGAGGTCAGGGCCGAACAGGAGACCCTGCGCGTCCTTGTCGCGTACACCGTGCGCGGCTCCGACCGCCGGGTCGTCGAGGAGTTCGGGTGGTCGCTGTGACGGACACGACCGCCGGCACGGTGTACGCCTGCGTCAGCGAGGAACGGCGGCTGAAAGTCGCCGAGAGCACCACCCACAACGGCATCGACTACCTCGAAATCGACCCCGGCGACCAGCGGGTCCTCCTGGTGCACTTCGTGCACCCGCTGCCCGGACAGCCCGGCGGGATCCCCGCATCGGCCCCACCGCTGGACAGCCGGCAGCTCGTGATCGAAGGCGGCGAACGGATCACCTCGATCACCGTGGAGGACGCCAGGCCGGTCTCCGACCGCGTCCTGAGGGTCGAGGCCGGCCGGGCCGGCGACTACTCCACCTACACCCTGCGCCTGGTCAAGGGACCGGCCACCACCGAGCCCCCGGACGGCTTCGACCCCCTCCTGTCCACCGTCCCGTTCTTCTTCAAGATCGCCTGTCTGGCCGAGTTCGACTGCCGCCCGCCCCAGCAGCGTGTGCCCGCACTCCGCACCGAACCGGTCCTGGACTACCTGGCCAAGGACTACGAGGGCTTCCGCCGCCTCATGCTCGACCGGCTCGGCACCCTCCTGCCGACCTGGACCGACCGCAGCCCCGCCGACGCCGTCGTCGCCCTCGTCGAGCTCCTCGCCCACGTAGGGGACCAGCTCAGCTACTTCCAGGACGCCATCGCCACCGAGGCCTACCTGGGAACCGCACGCAGCAGGATCTCCGCCCGGCGCCACGCGCGACTGCTCGACCACCCCGTCCACGACGGCTGCAACGCCCGCACCTGGATCAGCATCGAGGTCGCCCAAGGCTCGGCCAGCGACGGCAGGCCGCTGCCCGCCGGGACACGCGTCCTCCTCGGCCGCCGCGAGGACCCCCCGACGCTGACACCGGACCAGGCCGACGCCCTGGACGACGTCGTGACCTTCCAGACCACGCACGACATCACCCTGTCCGCCGACCGGTCCACGATTCCCGTCCACACCTGGAGCGCCGAGACCTACTGCCTGCCCGCCGGCTGCACCGGCACGACCCTCGTCCACACCGGAACCCCCCTCGGCCCCGGCGACGTCCTGCTCTTCGAGGAGACGGCCGGACGCCGCACAGGGCTCGCGGCCGACGCCGACCCCACCCACCGCCAGGCCGTACGGCTCGTCGAGGTCGTCCGTCGGCGCGACCCCATCGAGAACGACCTCGAGGTGGTCGACGTCCGCTGGCACCAGGCGGACGCCCTCGCGTTCCCGCTGTGGGTGACATCGGCCGCGGTCCCCGGCCCGCTGGCCGTCGCACGGGGCAACGTCGTCCTGGCCGACCACGGGCGCGAGGTCACCAGCGACCTTCCCCCCGTACCCGACACCGGGCGCTACCGGCCCCTGCTGCCCCGGATGCCCGTCAGCCAGGCCGAGCCCTCCCCGCAGGAACGCGCCCGCACCCTGCCCGCCGCCGACGCCACCCGGCGCTCACCCGGCGCCGCCGTACCGCAAGTGAAGCTCATCGAGGGCGACGAACACTGGCAAGCCCGGCTCGACCTGCTGGCCAGCGACCGCTTCGACCGCGACTTCGTGGTCGAGACCGAACGCGACGACAGCGCACGCCTGCGCTTCGGCGACGACGCGCACGGCCGCCGGCCCACCGCCGGCACCAGGCTGCGCGCCGTCTACCGCGTCGGCAACGGCCCCGAAGGCAACGTCGGACACGACACCCTGCGACGCCTGGTGTGGGACCTGCCCGGCATCCTCCGCGTCACCAATCCGCTGCCCGGCACCGGCGGCCAACGCCCCGAATCCATGGCGGAGATCCGCGAATTCGCCCCCCAGGCCTTCCGCCTGCAACAGCGTGCGGTCACCGAAGCCGACTGGGAGGAAGCGTCCCGGCGCCACGGCGAGGTGCAGAACGCCAAGGCACGCTTCCTGTGGACCGGCAGCTGGTACACCGTCCACCTGACCATCGACCGCACCGGCGGCGGAGCCGTCGTCGAGGACCCCGCCTTCCTCGCCGACCTCACGGCCCACCTCGAACGCTTCCGCGTGGCCGGCTACGACCTGGAGGTGGCCGGACCCGTCCCCGTCCCCCTCGAACTCGACCTGCGCGTCTGCGTCCGGCCCGGCTACTTCCGCAGAGACGTCGAACAAGAACTCCTGGAGGTCTTCGGCAACCGGCCCCGGGCCAACGGCGCCCGCGGCTTCTTCTCACCCGACAACTTCACCTTCGGCCAGACGCTCTACCTCAGCGAGATCCACCGGGCCGCCATGGACGTGGCCGGCGTCGCCTTCGTGACGATCACCGCCTGCAACCGCTACGGCCGCGCACCGGCCGGCGAGCTCGACAGCGGTCGCGTCACCGCCGGCGACCTGGAAGTCCTCCGCCTCGACAACGACCCCGACCGGCCCGAGCGAGGCCTGCTGCGCATCACCGCCGAGGGGGGAATGTGAACGGAACGGACTGCGGCTGTGAGGACACCGGCCCGGCACCGGTACAGGCACCGGCCAACCCGCCCGGCCTGGACGCGCTGGCCTACCGCATCGGCACCCACAGCGCGTTCAAGGCCGCCATGCTCGAGCGGCTCGGAGGCGACGCCGTCCTGCGCCGCCTGGCCACCCGCGACGACGGCGACCCCGTGGTCGCCCTCATCGACGCCTGCGCCTCCATGCTCGACGTGCTCACCTTCTACCAGGAACGCATCGCCAACGAGGGATTCCTGCGCACCGCCACCGAGCGCATGTCCGCACTCGAACTCGCCCGCGCCATCGGCTACGAACTGCGCCCCGGGGTATCGGCCGGCACCGCGCTCGCCTTCACCCTCACCGAGCCCGAGCGGGTCACGCCCCCACCGGGCGTCGACGTGCCGGCCGCCCTCCTCGCCGTCACCACACCCCCCTCGGTACGCATCGCCGTGGGCACCAGGGCGCAGAGCATCCCCGGCCAGGACGAGCTCCCCCGCACCTTCGAGACGGACGAGGAGATCGAGGCCCGCCCCGAGTGGAACGCGCTGCGGGTACCGACGACCCAGCCGGTCCCCCTCGTCCTCGGCAGCACCACCTGGTACCTGGAGGGAACCGCGACCCGGCTCACCACGGGAGACGTCCTCCTGCTCCTCGCCGACGAGACGGACACGCCGGAGAAGAGGGCCTGGGACGCGGGCCGGGTGGTGACACTGCGTACGGTCGAACGCGACGGGTCGGTCCCCGCCCACACCGTGGTCACCGCGGACTCCCTGCGGCCCACCCTCCCACCGACCCGGCCGGCACAGGCCTACGCCCTGCGCACCCGGGCGGCCGTCTTCGGCCACAACGCCGTGCCGTGGGAGACGCTGCCCGTAGCGCTGCGCGTGGGGGAGTGGGTGCCCAACTCGGGCCCACCGCCCGCCCCGCCCGTTCCGCCCGGCGACGACGAGGCGGCCCCGCCGGCACCCACCTGGGTCACCGGCCCCTACGCGGACCGCCGGCACAGCTGGGCCGACGCCCCCTTCCCCACAGGCACCACCGAGATCCTGCTGGACCGCACCTACCCCGGCATCGTGCCCGGCAGCTGGGTGGTCCTGGCCGCCGAGGGCCGCGCCCAGGCCTACACGGTCGAGGACGTCTACGAGGAGACCGCCGCCGACTTCCTCCTCCAGGCCCAGGTCACCAAACTGGTGCTGACAGGCCCCGGCATCCAGCAGTTCTCACCGCGCACCACCACCGTCCACGCCCAGCCCGAACCGCTCCCCACCGCCGAACACCCCCTGACCACACCACTCTCCGGCGACAGCATCACCCTGGCCGGACAGGTCGCACAGCTGCCGTCCCCGGGACGGCTGGTGGCCGTGCGCGGCCGGCACGCCGACACCGCCGAGGAAGTGGCGGAGGTCCGCCGCATCTCCAGGACGATCACTGGCCCCCTCGCCTCGCTGGAACTCACCGAAGCCCTGACCCATGCCTACGTGCCCGACTCCGTGCGGATCAACGCCAACGTCGCCCCGGCGACGGACGGAGAGAGCCGCACCGAGGTCCTGGGCAGCGGCGACGGCTCCGTCCCCTTCCCCACGTTCACCCTCCTCGGCCGCCCCCTGACCCACGTACCGGCCGCCACCGCCTCCGGCGGCCGCAGCACCCTCAGGATCCGCGTGGACGGCGTGCGGTGGGACGAGGTCGCCACCCTGCGCGGCCAGCCGCCCGAGGCCAGGGTCTTCACCACCCGGATCGACGACGACGGCGTCGTCACCGTGCGCTTCGGCGACGGACGCACCGGCGCCCGCCTGCCCACCGGCCGGGACAACGTGGTCGCCGACTACCGGGTGGGCACCGGACGCGCGGGCGACCTGGACGCGGGCCGGATCAGCCTGCTGCTGTCCCGCCCGCTCGGGCTGCAGGACGTCATCAACCCGGTCCCCGCCACCGGCGCCGAGGACCCCGAACGGCTGGACCAGGCACGCCGCAGCGCACCCGCCACGGTCCTCACCCTGGACCGGATCGTCTCGCTGCGCGACCACGAGGACTTCGCCCGCTCCTTCTCCGGCGTCGGCAAGGCCAAGGCGAGCGCGCAATGGGACGGGGAACGGCAGTTCGTCCGCCTCGTCGTCGACGCCGCCCCGCCCGCACGCGCCCGGCTGGCCGCGGCCGTCGACGCCGCCCGGCACGCCGACCACCAGGTGCGCGTCGACTCCTACGCGCCGCGGCCCTTCTCCGTGAAGCTCCAGATCGGCACCGCCGCCGACCGGATGCCGGACGACGTCCTCACCGCCGTGACGCGGGCCCTGGTCGAGGCCTTCGCCTTCGACCGCAGGGACTTCGGCCAGCCCGTCGCCGCGAGCGAGGTCCTGGCCGCGGCCCAGGGCGTGCCCGGGGTCCGCGGGGCGGTCCTGCGAGCCCTGCACTTCACCGAGGACCCGCCGGGCCCCGCCGACGTGCTGACCGCCGGCCCCGCCCACCTGCTGACTCTGGTGGAGGCCGACGTCCATCTCACCGACCTCACGGAGCACGAGCGATGACCGTGGACACCACACTCACCGGAGGCGACCGGCTCCACACACTGCTGCCCGCGGCCCTGCGCCGCGCCGACGCCGAGACCGGGGGCGCCGTCCGGGCCCTGCTCGACCTCATGGCGGAACAGATCGCCGTGGTCGACGCCGACATCGAACAGCTCGGCGAGAACTGGTTCATCGAGACCTGCGCCCCCTGGGCGATCCCGTACATCGGCGACCTCCTGGGGGTGCGCGGCGTCCACCAGGTCACCGGCGCGGTCGCTACCACCGGCCGGGCCTGGGTCGCCAACACCCTGAGGTTCCGCTGCCGCAAGGGCACCAGGGCCATGCTGGAACAGCTGGCCCGCGACACCACCGGCTGGCCCGCGAAGGCCGTCGAGTTCTTCGAGCTGCTGTCCACGACCCAGCACGTCAACCACCCGCGGCCACGGCGCCCGGCCTCCGCCGACCTCCGCCGCGCCGACGCCCTCGAACTGGTGGGAGGGCCCTTCGACTCCTTCGCGCACACCGCGGACATCCGGGCGATCGCAGGCGAGCAGGGGTGGTTCAACATCCCGCACGTCGGCCTGTTCCTCTGGCCGATCGGCTCCTACTGGATGGAACGGGTCACCCCACGGCCGGCCGATCCGGACGACGGCCGCTACCGGGTGGACCCCCTGGGCGTCGACCGGCCCCTGTTCGTCCGGCCGGCGGGGGAGAGCGGCATCGAACACGTCGCGCAGGAGGAGAACGTGCCCGGGCTGCTGCGCAGGCGGCCCCTGTACGTCGAACTGGAGGAACGACGCACGGCACTGTCGACGGGACGCGCACCGGCCGGCCGCTTCTTCGGGGCCGATCCGGTGTTCCGGGTGTACGCGGCCAAGGAGGCGACGGACACCCTGGAGGCCGTACCGGAAGAACGCCTTCACGTATGCGACCTGAGCACCTGGCGGCGCCCCGCCGAAGCCGGACACGTCCTCGTCGACCCGGTGCTCGGGCGCGTCTCCTTCCGCGACCGGCCGCACCGGGTACGCGTCAGCCACGCGTACGGAGCCGGCGGCGACCTCGGCGCCGGCTCCTACAGCCGCCGCGACAGTCTCGAAGCGGTCCTCGACCGCCCCGTGGACTGGCAGGCCGGCGTCCGGGCACCCGAACCCGGCGACCCCCCGGAACCAGGGATCCTCCACTCCGACCTGGCCACCGCCGTCGCCGCGTGGAACGCCTGGCAGGACACCCACCCCGGGACGTTCGGGGTGATCACGGTGATGGACAACCACCGGTACACCGACCCCCTCGCCGACGGCGCGGGCATCCGCGTCGGGGCGGGCGGGAAACTGGCCGTCGTCGCGGCCCAGTGGCCCTCGACCCCGGTCGCGGGCGGCCCTCCCGGCAAGGAGGAACGCCGGCCCGGCCGCATCGAACCGGTCGGCCTGCGGCCGTGCGTCGCGGGGCCCCTCGAGGTGACCGGCACCGCGGCCGCCGGCACCGGGCCGGGCGAGCTGCTGATCGACGGCCTGCTGCTGGACGGCGAACTGCGGGTGAAAGCCTCCGCGTCCGGCGGCCTCGGCCGGCTCGTGATCCGCGACAGCAGCCTCGTGCCGTCGGCCGGCGGACTGCGCGTCGAGGCCGGCAACCCGGAGCTGACCGTGGAGGTGCACCGCTCGATCACCGGGCCGATCAGCCTGCCCGGCATGGTGCGGCAGCTCCGGGTGAGCGACGCCGTCGTGCAGGCCGCGGGGGACCGTGCGCTCGACGCGCCGGGCACCGACGTCACCATCGACCGCAGCACGGTGCTCGGAGAGACCGTCGCCCGCAAACTCTTCGCCTCCGACACCCTGTTCACCGCGGACGTACAGATCGAGCGAGGGCAGGCCGGCTGCGTACGCTTCAGCTACGTGCCGCAGGGCTCGCACACCCCCCGCCGGTACCGGTGCCAGCCGGACACCGCCACCCAGGCCGCACCACCACCGCTCGACGAGGTGGTGAGCTCCCGGCTCGTACCACGCTTCCTGTCCACCGAATTCGGTCACTTCGGCTACGCCTATCCGGCCCCCGACAGCCCGGACGAGCTGCTCACGGGCGCCGAGCACGGGGTCGAGATCGGCGCGTTCGGCGCCGTCCAGCGGCCCCAGCGGCTGGCCAACCTGACCCGGGCACTGGACGAGTACCTGCCGTTCGGTCTCGAAGCCGCACCCTTGATCGTCACTCCCAGGAGCCAGCAGTGAAAGCCGACACCAGCCGCTCGACCTTCGACCCGGCGAAGCACTTCCGCCAGGTGTTCCGCCAGCAGGGCCGGGTGGACCTCGACGCCGACTGGAACGAACAGCAGGACATCCACGACCACCTGCGCACGGCGACCACCGCGCACCTCGTCGGCCCCGCCGGCGGACCCGCCGCGGCGGCGGCCTTCGCCCTCACCACGCACGGCACCGGCCTGAGCGTCTCGAACGGCCGCTACTACGTGGACGGCGTTCTCGTGGAGTGCGACGGACCGTCCTCCGGCACGGACGTCTGGGCCCAGCAGGACCTGCCGCCCAACGCGCCGATCATCCGTCTCAAGGACGGCAACGACGTGCCGGGGCCCACCCCGCCCCCCGGCCGCTACCTGGTGTACCTGCACGTATGGGACCTGCACCGCACCGCCCTCGAGGAGGAGGCGGTACGGGAGGTGGCCCTCGGCGGTCCCGACTCGACCACGCGCGTCAAAACGGTGTGGCAGGTCAAGCTGCTGCAACTGGGAAACCTGACGGACCCCGTCGACTGCACCGTCGACACCCCGGAGTGGCAGGCACTGACCGCCGCCTCCACGGGCAGGATGGAGGCCAGGGCCGAGCCCGCGGAGGAGACCGGCGGCGATCCGTGCATCGTGCCGGCCGGCGCCGGATTCCGCGGCGTGGAGAACCAGCACTACCGCGTCGAGATCCACCGCGGCGGCGATGCCGGGGAGGCCACCTTCATCTGGGCCCGGGACAACGCCTCCACCGCGGTGACATGGGTGTCGGGACCGGACCCCAAAGGCGCCATCACCGTGGCCGGACCGGGCAGGGACGCGGTCCTCGGCTTCACTTCCGGCATGTGGGTCGAACTGACCGACGACAAACGCGAGCTGCTCGGCGGGCGGGGAAAGCTGGTCCGCCTCAAAGAGGTCATCGGCAACCGCCTCACACTCGAGGACCCGACCGGAATCGACATCGCGGACTTTCCTCTCAGACCCCGGGTGCGCCGGTGGGAGGCGGCGGAACAGCCCGTGGCCCGGCCGGCCACCGGCGACGGCTGGGTCGCGCTGGAATCCGGGGTCCAGGTCAGGTTCGCCGCCGCCCGCTACCGGACCGGCGACCACTGGCTCATCCCGGCCAGGACCCATCTCGCCGACATCCTGTGGCCCCGGGGATCGGACGGCACCACGCCGCTGCCGCAGGAGCCGAAGGGCATCCGGCACCGGTTCGCCAAGCTCGCCGTGGTCACCTTCGACGGCACCCAGTGGAAGGACCCGCACGACTGCCGGGAACTCTTCCCCGACCTGACGCAACTGGTCACCCTCCGCGCCGTCAGCGGAGACGGCCAGACGGTGCTGCCCGTCGCGGGCAGCACGCCCACGCTCGTCGAAGTCCCCGAGCCGATCGTCGTGGGCGTCTCCAACGGCGGGCTGCCCGTCCCCGGTGCCAGGGTGCGATTCTCCGTACGGCCGGGGGAGGGACGCGTGGCGGGAGCCGGCGACAAGACCGTCGTCACGACCGACGGTCAGGGCCAGGCCACCGTCTCCTGGGAGCTGCGCCTGGGCGTGGAAACCCAGACGCTGCGGGCCGAACTGCTCGATGCCGCGGACCGGCCGACCGGCCTGCCCGCCGTCTTCAACGCCTCGCTCCTCACCGCCGAGCGCACGTCCTACACGCCCAACAACAGCTGCCCCGACCTCGCCGCCGCGGTGACGGTCCAGCAGGCCATCGACACCCTGTGCCGGCGACCGGCCGGACTGCCCGAACAACAGGGCGTCCATGTGACGAACGTGGCCGGGGGCGGGTTCGACCTCCTGCGCAACAACGCCACCGTGGCCCTGGGCTCCCTCAGCCAGAAGATCGTCGTCGACGTCGACCAATCGCTGGACCCGGACACGGTGAGCCGGGCCACCTGCGCGGTCACGGTGGAGCTGCCCTATCCCCTCACGGCCCAGGACCAGGCCGCCTGGGGGGCGGAGCCGGCGGTGAAGGCCGCCGGCTTCCAGACGCTCACCGTGGAGGCCGCGATCGCGACGGAGTCGTCCGACACCGTGATCACCTGGCAACCCACCGACATGGCGAGCACCTTCCTGAAGAAGGTGCTCAAACGCATGCGTGACCTGAACATGGACCCGAAGGTGCTGGCACGCCTCGTCCTCAAGGGCAGCTTCATCATGTCGGCCGACCGCCGGCTCCATCTGGACGGCGACACCTTCCTCGGCGCCGAGGCGGGCAGCCTGGACATCCATCTCCCCAGTGGGGACGACCGCAGAGGGGGCACCTTCGAACTGTGGTTCTGGATCAAGGAAGGCTAGCCCGGACGTCCGCTCCCGCCAGCAGACCGACCAGGGCCGCGGAGATCGGAAGGCCCGCCTCTGCCTCGTAGTAGAGGTACGCGGGCATGGGGTTGACCTCGAAGCACACCCATGCCCCGTCCGGCCGGACCCGCAGATCGATGCCGGCCAGCGGCAGATCCATCGCGGCAGCCAGCGCGACGCAACCGCGGGCGGCGTCGTCTGGCAGCTCCATGCGACTCAGCTCGGCCCGCGGCCCACTGCGCGACGCGTAGCGGTAGTCGATGGCGTCGGAGTCGACCTGTGCGGCGAACGTGCGCTCTCCCACGACGTGCACCCGCACATCGCGGCCGGGGACGTACGCCTGGAACTGGGTCGGCAGGTGCCGGACGAGACGCAGTCGTGCCTCGTCGGCCTCGGTGAACTCCTGCACGATCGACCGCATGGCGCTCACCGACTTGTACACCACCCGCCCGTGCAGGCCCCGGAAGGCCCCCACCTCGTCGGGGTCGTTGGTGACCACGGTCTCCGGCACGAGGAAGCCGGCGCGGGCGATGAGCTGTGCCTGGTAGGGCTTCGACCTGTTGGGCGCCATGGCACCCGGCCGGTTCACCACCAGAGCGGGCGCCACGTCCAGCCATTCCAGGAAGTTCATGTTGAGGGCGGTGGCGCGGGCCCGTGCCGCCTCGGTCGAGCCGACCTCCGGGCGGGGGGTCAGCGGCCGGAGGTAGACGGCGGTGACGTCCTCCAGCGGCAACCGCGTGCCGTCGACGGCCAGCCAGCCGCCCCCGTCCGCGTGCACCACGAGATCGTGGCGTCCGAGGCGGGTCTGGTCGACGACCCGGTGGTCGATCCGGGCCGTACGGGCGGCGTCGACGGCCGCGGCGAACGGGCTGTCGTGGGCACACCCGTAGAAGAGGATCACGAGACGCTCCCCGCAGGTCGCCCGTCGCAGACCCTCACCAGGAGGTCGGCGACGGCCGCAGTGTGTCCGTCCAGGTCCAGCCGCGGGCACAGGTCGATCCCGGCCACCACGGGCGTGTCGCCCGACGCCACCAGACGCAGTTCGAACAGCCGGGTGCCCAGGCGCCTGGCGAGGCGGCGGCAGTGACCGGCGTACCTCCCGGCGAGGTCCCCGACGACCTCGTCTCCCACCACCAGCAGCCGGCCACCGGGCGCGGCGGGCAGGTCCGGCAGCACATCGACCGGTACCGGCGCCGCGTGGCCTCCGGGCCAGGCGAGCCGGGGCACGTGCCGCTCGCCCGGTCCGGGCGGGGGGAGGAGGCCACCCCGTGTCGCGGTGGAGCGCCGGGCGATGGGAAGGCCGCAGTGCCGGGCGTGCGTCAACGCCACGAGTTCGGAGACCGAGCCGCGTGCAGTGCCGCAGGCGTTGACCACGCCGACGACACGTGAGGCGATGCCCAGCAGCCAACTGGACGTCAGGGCCTGCAGCTCGGCGGCGGCGTAGTCACGGTCCTTGGCGGACGCGGCGGCGAACCCGATGGGCGGCACCCAGTGCAGCCGGTGCAGTACGGCACCGATGGCGCCGCCGCCGTCCAGCACCTGTCCCGTGGGCAAGGACAGCCGGGTGGTGGCCACCCCCCGGGCGTCCACCCGGTGTGTCCACCGCGCCCGGGCGAGGTCCTCGGGGCGAACGGCGATCACCCGGCCATCACCCAGGCGGCCGGCGACGGCCGATGCCACCGCCGAGGCGCCCGCGTCCCAGACGTCGGCGAGGACGACGACCGCGCGGCTCACTGTGGCGGCTGGGTGTCGTAGGACCGTTTGGCCTGTGCGTTCCCGGCCTGCATGCCCTCGCGCAGCGCCTCGGCGTCCGCGCCGTACGTCGGGCCGCCCACGAGGTCGGGCCGGAGCGCGGCACCGATGAACGGCTCCGCCGTTTCCGTACAGCCTTCGGAGATGGCCTGCTCGACGGCGCTCAGCCGCAGGTGCAGGTCCCCGAGCATCGAGGTGATGGCATCGGCGGCCGCCCCGGGGGCGGGCGGGGCTTCGGCTTCCTTGCCGTGTTCCTTCGGATGTTCCTTCTCCCCGACATCCTTGTGCACGTCCTTCCGGTCCTTGTGGTCCTTTTCTTCCTTCTCCTCTTTGTGATCCTTCCGGTCCTTCCCGTCCTTGGTGTCTTTCTGTGCGTTCTTGCCGCAGGAAACGGCGAACTTCGCCGTCATCGCCGTCGACGACGCCGAGATCTCGGTGACCGAGACGCATGTGTCGGCACCGGCGTAGGAATGAGAGTTCGGCAGGCTCGAGGAGTTGAAGGACGCGTTGCCCGCGTTTCCCGGATAGGGGTCGCCGGGATCGCCCTGGTTTTTCTTGAGCTCCAGATCACGCTTGTCGTCCGCCTGGACGAGGCCGACCATGAAGTGGTTCTCGTCCTTGTTGTCCAGCCGGCTCTCGTCGACATGCCAGATGAGGAGTCCACTGCCGGGCAGCGAGACGTCGTAGCCGGTGCGCTGGCGGTTCTCCGCCAGGAAGTACTCCTGGCCGCCATCCCCGTTCGTCCACAGCCGGTACACCCGGAAGGAGGACTTGACGTCGTTCAGCGTCACCGTCTGCCCGGTCGTGATCGTCTCCGTCGCGACCCAGCCCTGGGTCGCCTTGCACCAGGCGGACGGGTGGACGGGCAGCTCACCGTCGCCGCCCCAGGTGCCGTACGACATCAGACACCAGTCGCCGATGCCCTCCGAGGAAAGGTCGTCGTCGTAGAGATCCGGCAGACCGAAGAGCAGGTGTCCGAGCTCATGGGCGCAGATCCCGATCTTGGCGTCCTCGGGGACGGTGAGGTACGCGAAGATCTTGACGCCGTCGACGATGCGCTCCGCGTCCAGCACCCCTTTGTGCGACCAGATGTCCCCCGAGTTCCCACTCAGCTCGCCACCGGTCCCCGCGTGCACCACGACGAAGGCGTCGACGTATCCATTGGCGTCGTTGTCGTAGGGTGCGAAATCGATCAACGGGTTGGACTTCACGACGGCGTCCTTGGCCATGACCGGTGCCCGTGGAACACCGGTCGGCTTGCCGATTCCGAAGTTTCCGTTGGCGTACCAGGACAGCGGCTGCGGCATCCGGACCACGGGGACGACCTCCCCCACGAGGTCGACGGCCCCGTTGGTGACCTCACGGAAATACTCCCGCACGCTTCCGTTCGGAATCTTCCGGTTGAGGGAGAAGAACAGGTTCTCGATGTGTTCCTTCTCGGTGGTCATCGCCCGGTCCTCGAAATCGACGAGGACGACGGCGACGCGTACCGTGCCGGTCAGCGGCGTGCGCTCGGCGGCCGCCGCCCGGATGGCCGAGGACGGCGTTCCCGGCGGAAACGAGTCCGGCGGGAAGATCATGCCGTCGTTGTACCCCGGCCAGCGCGGGCTCGGGGCGATTCCCAGCAGGCCCGCCAGGTCCGAGTTCCGTTCCCGACTGATCGAGAGTTCCTCTTCGATCCTCTTCCTCAGCGCGGGATGCGGAGGGGCGGCACAGAAGGGGGACCGGACGGCCCTGATCTTCCGATGCCCCGTGAGGCCGGGGTGGTCGGGCACTGGGTTCACTCCTCGCCTCGGCAGCCGGACGGTCTCCATCGACCCTCGCAGCCGATGGCATGCGGCGCAAAAGAAACTGCGCCGGCCGAGCGAGCGTGACCGCTGGGCGTCTCAGGCCGCGAGCAGGGGGCGGAGGTGGGTGTAGGCCCAGGCGGTGAGAGGGGTGGGAGTCGTGGTGGTCACGTCACGGGACTGCTCCGGTACGAGATGGCGCGTTCCGGCGATCATGCCGACGATGCCCTCCACCGCCTTGGGCGGCAGCCCGGCCGAACCGAGCGCGGCACGTACGTCGTCGTCGCTGACGGACCGGAGACGAATCCGGCGTCCCAGGACGTCGGTGAGAACCTCCGCTACCTGAGTGAACGTCAGATCCTCGGGACCGTGGACGGCCTGGACCACCCGGCCCTTCCACCCGTCGTTGAGCAGACGGGCCGCCACCACCTCGCCGATGTCGCGGGGGTCGACCCATGGCATGGGCTGACCGGGGTCGGCCGCGGTGGTCAGCACTCCTTGGCGCAGTTCGTCCACGCTGAGCAGGAGATTGGTGAAGAAGTATCCGCACCGCAGATGAAGGACGTCGGCGCCGGTGGAATCGAAAAGCTCCTCGATCCGGGCCAGGCCGTCGATGTGCCCCACGCCGTGCCGCTTCTCCGCCCCCGCACTGCTCAGGAACACGATCCGCGCCACCTCTCCCGCGCGGGCGGTATCGGCCAGTGCGGCAGCGGTGCGCCGCGACGTCTCGACCGGTTCCTCGGCCGTGTGAGGCGTGGGGTCGACCCAGAAGACGGTACGTGCCCCGGCGGTCGCCTCGTGCACGAAGCCGGCGTCCGTGAGATCGCCCTGTCGCACCTCGACGCGGCTGCGGGTCTCCGTGTTCAGGCGCGCCGGATCTCGTACGAGGACCCGGGGACGGACGCCTGCTTGGATCAGCAGCCGCACCACCCGCGATCCGACATGGCCCGTAGGTGTTGTGACGACGATGGTCACCGTGTAGCTCCCTTCGCGCATCCTCGTGCCCGCCACAAACCCTGAGGGTTCACCCAACCAGAGCCCTTTCCGCGCGTCATCCCGAGGTGGAACGCGGCCTCCGCCACGAGGCGGACCTGCTTCGTCCCCTTGGCCGACGCCCCTTGGCAGAACGGTTTGCGATCTTCGAACAGGCGACTGGGGCCGACCCCGACGCCTGGCCGAAAGGACGACCCGCACATGACGCATGCCGACGCCCGACCACCCACCAAGAGGACGTCCGCCGGGAGAACGACGGAACGGCCCGTCCCGCCCTGGGCGATGCGGATCGTCCGGCTCCTGCCCCTGCTCGCCTTGCCCGTGTGCCTGTGGCGGCTGCCCATCGGCTTCGGGTACATGATGGGCATGGACGTCGAACCTCTGCCGGTCGGCATCCTGGGCGGTGTCGCCTACGTCGGCGCGCTGAGCGTGCTGACCGAGCTCGCCGCGTTCGCGTGCCGCGGCCTGGTGAGCTGGTGGGGAGAGGTCGTGCCCGACTGGGTGCCGAGGCTCGGCGGCAAGCGCATCCCGCCGGTCGTGGCGCTCGTACCCGCGACGATCGCCGGCCTCTTCCTCCTCTTCCTGCTCGTGGACTGGGTGGTGTGCACCTTCCACCTCGCCGGTTTCGAGGACGGCCCATGGGACAACCAGGGGTGGCGGATCCTGGCCGCGACCGTCAGCGGCCTCTTCTGCTCGTGGGGCCTGCTCGTACCGGCCCTGACCTACGCGTACTGGCGCCGCCGCTGCCGGTAACGGGCGGCCCCGGCCTCAGGAATGGCAGCGCGTACACCTCCATGTGCGCCTCCGTGCCCGGCAACACGCCCACACGTACGGCGTCGTGCGCCTGGAGCCGCCCGGCGGGCGGGATGTGCGGGAGCGGCCCTTAGGGACGAGCACTTCGAGTTCCTCGTGGAGTGTGCTCCGAGCTCTCGCAGAACTCTCACAGATGACCATCCACCCCGATCTGAGGGGGGTCAGAGCCGGGAGGGGCGTGGAGTCGCGCGGGGGAGGAAGAACATCAGCGCCCATGTGATCAACAGGCCGCCGATCACGTACGGAAGTGTGGCGGTGAAGGCATCGACAACCTCGCTGCCGCGGGCGGTCGCGGTCTGGTCATGGGTGAAGAAGACCATCCCGGTCAGAACAACTCCCAGTGCGATGCCGAGATGGGTGGCGGTGTTGAACAGTCCGGAGGCCGATCCGGCGTGCACGTCACCGACGCGGCTGATGGTGAGGTCGGTGAGCGGGGCCCCGATCAGGCCCAGGCCCAAACCCAGGGTCAGGACCGGCAGGGCCATGGCGGTCATCGACAGGCCGGTGCCGTACGTGGCGGCCAGCAGGTGGAAGGCGGCCAGGGCCAGCGCGGCAAGCAGCGCGCCGGCCTGGGGTGCGCGGCGTTGGTGCCGGGCGACGGCCGCCATGGCCAGCCAGGCGCCTGCGATCTCGGCGAGGGTGAGGAAACCGATCGTCGCCCGCGACGGTCTCAGGCCCAGGCCCTGCTGCATGAAGAGCGTCCAGCACATGAAGAACAGACCGGACAGCAGACCCAGGACCAGCTGAGCGGTCAGTCCACCGGAGAAGGGCCGGTTGGAGAACAGGGACAGCACCATCAGAGGGGAGCCGCCCCTACGGGTCTTGGCACGCTGCTGGAAGACCAGGCCCACCAGTGCGGCTACGCCCGTGGCGATGGCCGTGAACGTCCACCACGGCCAGTGGTGGGCGCCGCCCGCGCTGAGGGGGTACGCGATCAGCAGCAGCCCCAGCGCGGAGAGGACCATCCCCAGCAGGTCCGGGCGCAGGGCGTGCCGGTTGCGGGACTCGGCCAGGTACCGGTGGCCGAGCAGGACCGTGGCGATGCCGAGGGGGACGTTGATCAGGAAGATGGAACGCCAGCTGAGACCGAACAGGTCGGCCTGGGTGAGGATGCCGCCCAGGACGGGCCCGGCGACGCTGCCGATGGATGTGACGGTCCCGTACAGGCCGAACGCCTTGGCGCGGGCGCTGCCGGAGAAGGTGACGTGCAGGGTGGCCAGGATCTGCGGGATCATGACCGCCGCACCGGCGCCCTGCACCGCGCGGGCGGCGATCAGCGAGGCGGGGCCGGTGGCGAGGGTGCACAGCAGTGAGGCGGTGGTGAAGGCGTCGGTGCCCAGCAGGAAGGTGCGCTTGCGGCCATAGAGGTCACCGAGGCGGCCGCCGGTGATCAGCCCGATGCCCAGGGCGAGCGCATAGGCGGCGTGGGTCCACTGAAGGCCGGTTGCCGTGGCACCGGTGTCCGCCTGGATGGTGGGCAGGGCGGTGTCGACCAGCGAGGCGTCCAGGACGGCCATCAGTTCGCCGACCAGCGCCACGGCCAGCATGATCCGGCTGCCACGGCGCGAAGACCGTCCAGCAGGGGTAGCACTCGGGCGGGGCGGGGCGTTGGGGGTGTCACGAGACACAGGGAAGGGGTTCCTGTTCAGAGCAGTAGGGAGAGAACGGGCAGACCAGGGCCCGTGTACGCCGACTGCGCACAGGAGAGTGTCACGGAGCCCAGGCCATCGGGAACACCGTCTTCACAGCGGACAGCACAAGCCGCCTGTCAGCACAGGCGGGGGTCCGCGGGCAGAGCCCGGGAAGAACGGCTACTGGGCCTGGGATATACGTCATCACCTCGAAGGACACGCACGCCCACAGAGGGCGGTAGAGGAACCCAGGCAGCATACTGCCCCGCTCTTGTACGCCGCGCCGGCGCGTACAGCCCTGCAGCGCTCGTTGTGCGCCGCTCCTGTGCGTCGATTACCTCTCGACACCGCACAGGAAAATCTATGTTCGCCGCAGTAGACATCGGGCGGTGGTGTGGTTATGGTTTCTCTCGTAGCCCGAAGAGATCGAAGGGCTCGGCAGAGACGAACTGCCGGGCAGCAGTACCGCAGTACCCGCAGTTGCAGTGCGCAGGACGGTGCGGTGACGGAGTTTCGAAGCCAGGTTGGTTGCAGGACGGCGACGGGACTGGTGACCGGACCGGGTGGCCCGCAGTGATCAGGGGCCGCTACTGGCAGTACCCAGCAGTGAAGTCAGTGAGCAGTACCTCGGTGAAGGCGTCGGCTGCGGACGCGCGCACCGGGAGGTTCGGCAGCGGGGTTCCAAGCCAGAGCAGATGCAGGACGGGCAACGGGGCTGGCTGCCGAAACGTGGCGCTGGAAGAGGCCACGAGCAGTACGCAACACCGGCAGTACCCGCAGTTCGCAGTATCAGCAGTACGCAGTCCCCCGCTTGGTAAGCAGTTGATCACCGAGAGAACGGAGGAACCAGGCGCCATCAGGATCGCCCGGACGCCACGCGGGTCCGGGTACCGCAGGACATCGATGGTGAGGTGGTCTCCGGTCAAGCAACCGCGATCCCCGCACCCCCGACGAAGCTCAGGCCGGGTGGGCGGAAACAGAAGGCCGGCGCAGAACCAGGGCCGGCAGATGGTGTAGAAGTTCCTTCGGGGCCCGGGTGCCAATGGCGCCCGGGCCCCTCCACGCGTTCCACAGAGAGGTGCAATGACAGCAGACGACTCCTTCGGCCGTCTCGATGACGACGACTACCCCGCCTACACCATGGGCCGGGCCGCCGAGATACTCGGCACCACCCAGGGCTTCCTGCGCGCCATCGGCGAAGCCCGCCTCATCACCCCGCTGCGCTCGGCGGGCGGACACCGCCGCTACTCCCGCTACCAGCTGCGCATCGCCGCCCGAGCCCGCGAACTCGTCGACCAGGGCACCCCCATCGAGGCCGCCTGCCGCATCATCATCCTGGAAGACCAGCTCGAAGAGGCCCAGCGCATCAACGCCGAATACCGCAAGGCTGCCGGACCCTCGAACCCCACGGCCCCCACCTGACCGGGCTGAGACACCAAGAGGCCCCTGCTCCTCATCGTCCTCGTCGAGCCCCAACCCGGCCGCGTCCGGATCGCGCAGCGGGCGCAGGGCACCGGCGGCCGGGGTGGAGGAGGTGAACCCTCCATCCCGTCCCGGTACGCCTGGTGGATGGTGCCGCGCTTGCCGTGGCACACGTCCCGGGCCAGCTTGTGGCAGGATTCCTGCACGGTGAGCTGCCGGTTCATCTGCCGGGGGTAGGTGTCATCGACCGGGTCGACCACCCGCGGCAGGTGCTCGGTCCTGGCGATCCGCCCGTACTCCGCGAACGCCGCACCCAGCGGAGTCGGGCCCCTCGCGTCACCCGGTTCCGCGCAAGCGGCTCCAGCACCCCGTACGTCCCCGTCTCCACGCCGGGCATGGTCGCCCGCGAGAACCGCTGGTCGTCCAGGTCCTTGAAACGGGGGCTGAAGTCATAGCCCAGGATCTTGTCGGTGGCCACCATCTCCGGCTTCACCCCGCCGTCGAGGTTCAGCAGGGCGTCCAGGGTGTGCAGGGCGGGAACGGGTCAGGGCCTCGTGGCCGGGGTTGGTGACCGGGGTCATGCCGATGTTGCACGCCTCCGAGACCAGCAGCGCGACCACCGAGGTGGTCAGGTCCTTCATAGCAGGGTTCCCACCGCGCCGAACCGGGGCAGCAGGAGTGCATAGTGCCGACGGAGCCGGTCGTGGCCATCCGGCAGACCGCAGACCACGTCTGAGGCTGACGCGAGGAGCGCAGGGCGGTAGGTGGTCCTCGCCCGTGAAGGGCAAGTTCACGGGCGAGGACCGAGCCGGGACTAGGGTCCGTCTTCAAATGGTCGTTCGATGGTGGATCATGGTGTCGTGATTCGACGTCATGAACTGACCGACTCCGAGTGGGAGTTACTGGCTCCGCTGATACCGAGTGCCAGCAGAGGCCGGCCTCGGACCGAGGACCGCAGGGTCATCAACGGGATGGTCTACAAGATCCGGACCGGGGTCTCCTGGCGTGACCTGCCAGAACGCTACGGCCCGTGGAAGACGGTCTACACTCGCTTCCGCCGCTATGCCATCGACGGCGTGTTCACCCGGGCCCTGCAACGGATCCAGGCCCGTGCCGACGCCGCTGGTGACATCGACTGGCTGGTCCAGATCGACTCCACCATCGTCCGCGCCCACCAGCACGCCGCCGCCACCGGCCGAAAAGGGGGAGGCACCGGACGGACGAACCGGACGATCACGCCCTCGGCCGATCCCGGGGAGGCCTGACCAGCAAAATCCACCTCGCCTGCGACGGCCGCGGCCGCCCCCTGGCCATCCTGCTCACTCCGGGCCAACGACACGACGGCATCTGCGCACGCCCCCTGCTCGAACGCATCCGAGTGCCCCGTACCGGACCAGGCCGGCCCCGCTGCCGCCCAGATCACGTGATCGCAGACAAGGCCTACAGTTCACGCGGCTTCCGCGCCTACCTGCGTAAACGCGGCATCGGACACACGATCCCGGAGAAGAACGACCAGAAGCGGCACCGCCGAAACCGAGGCCGACGAGGCGGCCGGCCGACAAGCTTCAACAGCGAGATCTACCGCCGCCGCAACACCGTCGAACGCTGCTTCAACCAACTCAAAGGCTTCCGCGGCATCGCCACCCGCTACGAGAAGACCGCCACCTCCTACGAAGCAGCAGTCACACTCGCATCACTCCTGCTCTGGGCAAGATCAATTTGAAGACGGACCCTAGTTGGTCCGCCCCTAGTCCTTCTGGGGGCGGGCTGGTCACCGGCCCCGCATCCGCATCCACCTCGACAGTTCCCGGATCACCGAGGCGACCCGTTCGTGCAGAGGCTTCTTGCGGTGGCGTCCCATGGACGCTCCCCTCCCACAGGTGCGGCCATTGCCGCTCGAGCAAGCACCGCTGCATGCTGATGGGCGTGGCAGGAGGGCGGTGGCGTGGCCCCTCCCCCAAGAGAGGCCACGCCACCGCGGTCGGACAAGGGTCAGGTCAGGGCGTCAAGCGCCCGGGTACCTGATGGAGGTGCGTCAGCCGGCCCACGCCTCGATCTTGGTGGCCTTGCTGCCCTTGATGGTGAACTTGATGACGTCGCCCTGCCTGGCGGCCACGGTGGAGTAGTTCTTCTTGCCGTTGCAGCTGGCCTTCACGGAGTCCTTCTTGTTCTGACTCACGTTGCGCACCTCCAGGGACATCGAGCCCTTCCCCGTGCAGCTGATGGCCCCGCGAGCCATGGTCAGCCCGCCGCCGGGCTGCTGGTGCCCGGAGGAGTCCCAGCGGTGGTTGTGCGACCGGAGGTAGGCCTGGCTGATGTCGACAGGGCCCCACTGGCGGTACCAGCGCTCCTGGACCTGGGGTGCGGTCACGGTGGTGTCGGACGCCGGAGCGGCGGTGGCGGCCGGTGCCGCCAGCGCCAGCCCTCCGCCCAGTGCGGCGGTCACGGCCACGGCGGCGATGTTCCTGCGTACGTTCATGAGGTGGATTCCTCCCCGTTGACGAGTCCGTTGGTGAGTGGTGGTGCGACGGGCGGCGCGGGGTGGACCGCACCGCCCGTCGGCTTGCGGGAACGACTCTGCTGCGCCGCGTCCACGCCTGCCAACGGATCTCGAGGAGTCGGGCCATCGTGGGACGTCCCACGCTCTGACCTGCGGAGACGTGGGATCCATCGAGGCTCTCGTGGGACGGGTGGGACGGACTCCGTATGGACCGGCCGGCTTCCCGGTGCGCTTGTCCGTCACCTCGGCACCGCACTACGGTGCCGAGGTGGATCTCTTCTCGCGCTCTTGGACGGCGTTGCGCACAGCGGTCGCCGAACTCTCGGACGAGGACTTCGCACAGCCGTCCGGCTGTACCGGCTGGCTCGTGCGCGACCTGGTGTGCCATCTGGTCATCGACGCTCAGGACGTCCTGATCACCCTCGTGACCCCCGCCGAAGGGGAACCGACCTGCGACGCGGTGACCTACTGGACCGTCGCCGAAACACCACCGACCGGCGACGACCCGCTCGACGCGCTGATCGTCCGCCTGGCCGCCGCGTACCAGGAGCCTTGGCTGCTCAAGTTCCACCTCGACGACGTCGGCTCCGCCGCCGGCCGCGCCGCCGAACTCGCCGACCTGCACCTACGGGTCGGCACCCGCGACGAGGTCCTCACCGCGGGCGACTACCTCTCGGCGTACGTCCTGGAGTGGACCCTGCACCACCTTGACCTGGTCGCCCACCTCCCCGACGCGGCACAACCGCCCGCGGAAGGGCTCGCCCGGTCCCGCGAAATGCTCGAGAAGATCGCCGGGAGCGCGTTCCCCGCGTCGTTCTCCGACAAGGACGCGCTGCTGGTCGGCACCGGGCGGCGTGCCCCGACCGACGCGGAGAACGCCGAACTGGGCGCGCTGGCCGCGAAGCTTCCCCTCGTCATCGGCTGACCGCCGACTGCCGACGTGCTGGCGTCGCGAAACCCACAGGCGTACGCCCGTTGCATCTGTTCAGCAGCGGACCAGAGCCTGGCATGTAATAGGCGCTAGCCGTACGTGCTCCTATACTGCGGCAGATGCAGTCCATAACGATCAAGAGAGCCGCTGCACAGGATGCGGAGCGCCTCACCGCCCTGGTCCAGGAGTCCGGTGCGTATGAGGGGAAGTACGCCTCGATCATCTCCGGTTACCGGGTCACCGCCGACTACATCGCCCAGCACGGGGTTTTCGTGGCCGTCGATACAGTCGAGCGGCTTCTGGGCTTCTACGCCCTGGTGTTGGAGCCACCGGAGCTGGATTTGGCGTTCGTGGCGGATGACGCGCAGGGAAGAGGCGTCGGTCGGCTCCTCATAGAGCACATGATCGGCCAGGCCAGGGAGGCCGGCCTGGCCGATGTGCGGGTGGTCTCTCATCCTCCGGCCGAGGAGTTCTACCGGCGTCTTGGCGCCGAGCGGGTGGGAATGGTTGCGCCGGCGCCACCGAAGGTTGCCTGGGAACGCCCTGAACTGCGGTTCGTTACCGTCTGACAAGGTGCGGTGCGAAGAGCGCCGCACCCAACCAGCGCCCAAGATACGCCGGTTCACTCAACGCTCCCTGGGAACAGAGAACCGAAAGCCGCCGCTGTGACCGCGGCCACCCCCAGGTCGTTACGCTCTGTATGCGCTGGCGATGGATGGTGACCTGGGCGCTGTGCGCCGCGGTCATGTGTGGGTTGTTGTTGGTGTGGCCGCTGCGCGATCCCGCCCGGATATCCGCCGCGGCCGCGGTGCTGAGCGCTGTCGTCGCCCTGTTCGGAGTGCTGTCCGTGTGGGCCTGGCGCGCCGGCCGGGGACGTGTGCACTCCAGCAGTGGACAAGCCGCGGACGCCGTCGAGGTGTTGGCTCGTACGGTCCGTCGGCAGTGGGAGGAAGAGGCGATCCTCCGGCAGCTGTACGACCCGGCGCCGCTGCCGCTGGCCTGGTCGGACTGTTCCCACCCGGGAGTGTCCGACCACCGTCAGCTGGTGGGCACGGCAGTGGTCTGCCGGGCCGGTGACCCGCAGGAGCTGGCCGCGGCGTTCGGTTCGCTTCCGCGTCGGCGCCTGGTGGTACTGGGGGCGGGAGGATCGGGGAAGACGACCTTCACCGTACTGCTCCTGCTCGCGCTGCTGCGCACGCGCACCACCGACGATCCGGTGCCGGTGCTCTTCTCGCTGTCCTCTTTCGATCCCGCGCGCGAGAGCGCCAGGAACTGGCTGCGCCGCCGCATCGCCGCGGACTACCCGGCGATAGCCGACACCGAGACCTACGGTGCCAGCGTCATCGAGGACCTCCTCACCGAGCACCGCCTGATCCCCGTACTCGACGGCCTCGACGAGCTCCCCGAACGACGCCGGGCAGCAGCCCTGGCCTCCCTCAACGACACCCTGCCCTCCGACGCCCCTCTCGTCCTCACCTGCCGCACCGCCGACTACGTGCGAGCGGTGACGGAAAGCGGCATCCTGACCGGGGCGGCGGTCCTGGAGCCCGCGCCCGTACGCACCAGCGATGCCCTCGCTCTCTTGCGGCTTGCCACGCCACCGGAGTCCGGTCGTCAGCACGGCTGGAACGCCCTGGCAGAGCACCTCGACCACCATCCGCAGGCCCCTGCCGCCCAGGCACTGACGAGCCCTCTGATGGTGGCCCTGGCCCGGTCCGTCTATGCCGACAACGACGGTGATCCCGCCGAACTCGTCGACACCCGAAGCTTCTCCACACCCGCCGACATCGAGCGCCACCTCCTCGGCGCGCTGGTCCCGACCCTCTACCGCCGAGCCCGGCGACAGAGCCCCACCCGCAGCTGGGATCCCCGGCAGGCCCAGGGCTATCTCGCTCATCTCGCGGCGGGGATGCACGCGCAGGGCACCTACGACCTGATGTGGTGGCAGCTGTACCGGTGGACTCCGGCTCTCGCCGGACCATGGCGGCGTGCATGGACGTGGACCTCGATCGCCTGCGCCGGACTGCTGCTGGCCACGTCATTCCTGGTGATGGTCCAGGACGTTCCCTCGTGGCCGGAGGCCCTGCGGTGGTTCCCCCAGTCGGTACTCGAGTCCTTTGTCTTCGTTCCCGTGCTGGCCCTCAGCGGCCTGATCGCCACACGGGAACGCAGCCTGCCCCGTGCGTCCGCCGTGGCCGCCGTCATCTCCCTGTCCGGTGGCCTCGCGCTTCCGCCGTCGACGTGGTGGTACTACCGCGGCGCTTCCGGACCGGTGCTCGTAGCCTCCATAGGCTTCCTCTGCTTCAGCCTGTGGCTCGTCATGCTGGGCGCCGGGCTGCCCTCGCCTCCTCGTACGCCGAGCCGCAGCAGCCCTGCCCGGCGTCACTGGGGCAGGCAGGCGATCCGCGCGCTCGTACTCGTCGTCGGCGTCGCCGTCATCAGTGTGACCGTTTTCGCCAGTTATACGATCGCGGGGTACGAGGCGGTCCTTCCGCTCGGGACCGTGCCGTGGGGCCTGGTGATCGGCACCGTGGCGGGCGTGAGCCTGGCCGCCCTGGACTGGGTCCGGGATCCGTCCACCGCTGACGATGTGGCGACGGCCGCGTCCTCCGTTCAAGCGGATCGCCTTGTTTCGCTGATCAGCGGAGCGGCCTGCGCGGTGGTCTTCGTCATTCCCGACGCCGCCATGCGGGCCGTGCCCTGGGTTCCGGCCGATCCTCTGCGCACCACCATGTTCGCGGCGGTCGTCGGCCTTTTCCACGGTGGCATCATGGGTTTCGTGGTCGCCTTGGCCGCTCACTCCTGGCCCCACTACACCGTCGCCCGCCTGCTCCTCGCCGCGCGCGGCAAGCTCCCCTGGCGGCTGCAGGCGTTCCTCGCCGACGCACACCGGCTCGGGATCCTCCGCCAGGTCGGCCCCGGCTACCAGTTCCGCCACGCCCGCCTCCAGCAGCACCTCGCCACCCACCCCGGGCTCCCCGCCCCCGAACACCTCAGCGGCCGGATCGTCCCAGCCCCGCGCCGGCGACCACCACGTGACGTGAGGTCAGGAAATCGGTCGGCCCGGGCCCGTGACCGTTCCCCGCTGATGCCGGTTAGGCACCGGGTGCCTTGAATTCGGTGCACTTCACCCACCAGGGGAGCCTTTAACCCGTCATGGGAGGGAGATCAATCATGGAGGCTGTACAGGGGGACAAACAGACCCGGACACCGGGCAGGCCGCCGATGCCGGAGCCGGTGGAGCCGAAGCAGAAGCGGGCGAAGCTGCGGTCGGCGTTCCAGGACACCTCGTTCTGGGGGCTCTGCAGGAGGATTCCCGCGTTGCTCGGGCAGATCGCGCGGATGGCGTGGGCGATCGACCGGCGGGACGTGATGCTGCTGGTCGGCTGCCAGATCGCCTCCGGCGTCGCCGCGGCAGTGGTACTGGCGGCCACGGCGAAGGCTATGGTGCCGCTCCTGGGCGGCGGCCTGGTTCCCGACCGCGTGGGCGAGGCCCTGCCGGCGCTGGCGGTCGTCGCGGTCGCGGCGGCGGTGGGACGAGTCGCCTACGGACTGGCGGCCTGGGCGGTGGCCCGGCTCAAGCCGCGGGTGATGACGGCGGCGGACACGGCGCTGGTGCGGGCGATGCTGTCGGTGGAGCTGGAGGCCTTCAACCACGCCTCGTTCGCCGAGGAGCACGAGCACGCCGAGACGGGCGTGGTGCGCTGCGAGCGGATGCTCTACGACGCCCAGTCCTTCATGGCCGCGCTCATCCGCCTCGTAGCGGCGTTCGGTGTCGTCACCGTGCTGCACCCGCTGATGCTGCCGGTCCTGACGCTGGCGGTGCTGCCGTCGGGGATCGGGGCGGTGGCGGAGGCGAAGATCGAGCACCGTACGCACTACGAGAACGCCGCCAACCGCAACCTCAAAGGGATGATGCGCTGGCACATCACCACTTCCGGCTTCGCGAACGAGGTGCGCGCGAACAGCATGCGCCGCTACCTGATGTTCTGGTACGAGACACTCAGCTGCCGTATCGACGGCCGCACGGTAGCCGCGGCCGGGCGGCAGGTACGTACGAACCTCATCGCGGCGGCGGCCGGCGGCGTATGCCTGACCGGCGCCTGGGCCACGCTGGTGTGGCTGACCGTCTCCGGGCAGGTGTCCCTCGCGGTCTCGGCGACCGCCGTGGTGGCCGTGCGCACGGCGCTGGGGAACCTGACGAACGTCGTCCACTACAGCGCGAGCCTGTTCCACTCGTCCCTCTTCCTGGGGGACTGGAAGCGGTTCGTGGACACCACCACCGCCGACGTCGCCCTGGCCCGGGGTGGCGAGCAGGCTCCGGTGTGCCCGGAGACGATCCGTCTCGAGAACGTCACCTATGCCTATCCGAACAAACCCCACCCGGCCGTGGACGACTTGTCGCTCACTCTGCGCCGGGGTGAGGTGGTGGCGGTGGTCGGGGAGAACGGCTCCGGGAAGTCCAGCCTCATCAAGCTCGTCACCGGGCTGTATCTCGCCGAGAAAGGCACCGTCACCTGGGACGGCGTCGATCTCGCGAGCGTCGACCCCGACACGGTGTGGGCACAGACCGGGCTCGTGCCGCAGTTCTTCGCCTGCTGGCCCCTGGCGTGCCGGGAGAACATCACCCTCGGCCAGCCGGTCACCTGGGACGACGAAGCCGTGTGGGACGTCGTCGAGACGGTCGGCATGCGCGAGGCCGTCGAGGAACTCCCCGACGGCCTGGACATGCTGCTCGCCCGCGAGGTGTGGGGCGGCGTGACACTCTCCGGCGGGCAGTGGCAGCGCCTCGCCTGCGGTCGCGCGATCTACCGCAAACCCGCCGTACTGGTCCTGGACGAACCCACCAGCGAGATGGACGCCCGCGGCGAGCACCTGATCTTCCAAGTGCTCAAGGAAATGGCCGCCGAGCGGATCTCGATCGTCGTCACGCACCGCCTGGAGAACACCAAGATCGCCGACCGGATCATCGTCATGGAGCGAGGCCGCATCACGGAGCAGGGCACGTTCGACCAGCTCGTCCGCGCCGGTGGGCTGTTCCAGGAACTGTACGAACTCAGCCAGGACCGTTGACCGGGTAGAAGGCTGAACGGGACCGGGAAGAGGAAGGCTCGCGACCGGCCGCTGTCAAGGCGGGATTTGGCCGATGATCCACATGGGTGAAAAACTTGTGCTCATGACAAAAGATCGGGTCGGCAGTCTTATCGGTGCCAGCTTCGGGCTTGCCTTCATCCAGGTGAATGCGGGCGCGCTGCCGATGGCCGTCGCCGTTCCGCTGCGGATAGCCGCCATCGCCGCGTTCCTCGGCCTGGTCGTCTTGGGGCGGCGGCGCGGTGGAGGGACCGAGAGCGGCGGTGACGCGACGCCGAGCGCGAGCTTCGGGCGGCGCTACTGGTACGTGGTGGCAGCCGAAGTGCTCGGGCTCGCGGTCGGGCTGATCGTGATCAGCAAGGTGCTGCACACCCCGCGCGCGGCCGTGGGCTGGATCGCCTTCGTGGTCGGCGTGCACTTCTTCGGCCTCGCAGCCGCCTGGGGAAGGCCCTTGCTGCGCGTGCTCGGCGCGTCGATGGCGGCCTGCGGCGCCGCCGGCCTGGTGCTGGCGGCCTGCGATGCCTCCGTCGCCGTCATCAGGGGGGTCGCCGGAATCCTCCCCGGCGTGCTCCTGCTCGCCTCGATCTGGTGGTCCGGCCGGCCGAGCACGGCCGCGTCTGTCGCGCCCGAGCGGACCGCCGCCTGAAGCTGGGCCGGTGTGCCGGAGGTCGACGGATCGACGTGTCTGTGGTGACGCGTCGATCCGCCTGATGACCCGTCCTCAGACGAGCTGGACGACCATGGCGCTGGTGCGGTGTGAGGCGGCGTCGCGGATCCGCAGCAGCAGCTGGTTGTGGTCGTTGATGGCGTCGATCGACTGAACTGAACTGCCCTCGGGCAGCTCCAGCATCCGATCGAGCCTGTGAATTCCTCCGTGCGGATCCCACACCACGGGGAGGCTGCCGCCGCCCGCGGCGACGCGGACGGTACCGGTGATCCAGCCGCGTTCGTCGATGTCCAGGGCCTCCCCGCCGAAACCTTCGTCGGTCAGCTGCTGCGGGGTGTTCGGCGCGTCCCAGCGGATCGCCGCGGCGGTGCCGTCCGGGCGGATCTCCCCACCGACGGCCACGCCACTGTCGTTGACGCCGCGCAGCCAGGTGCGGGTGGTGCCGGGCACCGAGCCGGCGTACGTCGCCTCCGTACCGTCGGTCCGCCAGGCGGTGCCCGTGTCGCTCCTCCAGCCGACGACGAGCCCCTCGTCGTCGAGTGCGGCGGTGTAGGAGCCGTCGCCCGGGCCCGCCAGGTGTTTGAACCCGGTCTCCGGCCGCCAGCGGTAGTACGAGGTGGCGACGCGCGGGTGCCCTCCGGGCCAGCCGATGAACTGGTGCGACGCCGTCACCAGCAGCGTGCCGTCCTCGCCCAGCCGTGCCATGCCGGCGAGGATCGCCCTGCTCGGTGCGGAAGGGGACGTCGCCGTGCTTGTTCATCGCCCGGGCGACGCCGTCCTCCTCCAGAGTGCCGACCACCCGGGCGCGCAGCTGTGGCCGGGTGGGCCCGTCCTGCGTTCTGGCCTGTCCGGCGAAAGGCTGGGCGGCGGGGCCCGAGACTGATGGTGTGGCCGACGAGTCGGTGTCCTGCGCGGCGGCGGCCGCTGTGGGTATCAGCAGGGTGAGTGCGGCGACGGCGACCGCGACTCCGATCCGGCTCGGCATGGTGATCCCCCGGTGACGTGCGTTCCGTGGTGTTGTCCTGTGGTGTGCTGAAGCGGCAACACAGTGCTCCCACCGGAGCCGTCGCGGGTAGGAACCGTCGCAAGCGGCGGATTTACGCCAGTGCCCGTCAGCCGGGCCGGCTGATCGAGCAGCGGACCACTCGCCCGACCCCCAGCCTCGCTCCGGGCGCGTCGACGGATGCCGATCAGGGCTGCGGCACGTGCCTACGTTTGTGAGCTTGATGCTTGTGCGGCCGGGCGCCCGACCGTGCAGAGGCCCCCGCCTCGGAGGGCTAGTCCGCGACGAGGGCCAACCGGAAAAGAGATGGACGGCGTGTGGCCGTCAGCCCTCAGTATCTGTGAGGACTGCCGGTCACCGTCCGATCATCCACCTCCCGAACTCGCGGGTCACCGCGAGGATGCGTTCGCGAAGCGGCTTCTTCCGGTGGCGTCCCATGGGCGCCCCCTCCCTACAGTGCACCCTGCCCGGGGGTGCTCCGGAGGGCGCCCACACCGGGCGCCCTGGGCGAGCGTCCGGAGATGTTTCGCGTCCTCCGCCGAAGGTGGAGAAGCCGGAACCCAGCGATGGCCGGGGATCCGTTCTGGCCCATGGGTCATTTTCGGCCGAAGAACGGTCGGCGGGCTGGTTCGCGTGGGTGGTGAGCGATCATGGTGCCGAAAAGTCGGCTGGTGGGGCCGTCCGGAGCCGTGAGAGGGCGGAAAATCTGGTGGCAGCAGATCCGTTGGATGCGGCGTGGAGGATTCAGACGGCTCTGGCGGACTGGACGGGGAAGGCCGACGCCAAGGCGTCGATCGCGCTCAGCCTGCAGTCGGCCGTGCTGGCGTTGTTCGGGGTGCTGACCGGAGCAGGCCACGGGTTCCGCGGGGATCGGTTCCGGCGCAGGTGCTGGGGTGGGCGGGGGTGCTGACGCTCCTGGCGGGTGCCTGCCTCGCGGCAGCGGCGGTGTCACCCAACCTGCGATCCGAGCGGCGGGGGCAGGAACCCGACGAGGACTACCTGTTTTTCGGCCACCTGCGTCACTTCGAGCCCGAGCAGCTGGAGGGCGCGCTGCGTGAGAGGGATCTCCTGGCCGCGCTGTCACGGCAGTTGGTGGTCATGAGCGAGATCGCCTGGGCCAAGCATCGCCGGGTGCAGTGGTCGTTCGCGGCGGCGGTGACGGGTTCGGGTGCGCTGGGCATCGCGGCGGTGATCGGTTAGCAGCTGCCGCGGACGGGGGAGTGCGCGGGTAGGGAAGTACGGACGGGGGATTCGTGAACTTTCGCGGCTTGGTGCCTGAAGAGGCATGGGCGGATCTTGTGCAACGCGGCCAACGGCGCCAGTACCGGCGAGGGGCTGTGTTGTTGGGGCAGGGAGAGACGGCGACCGCCGTCATCGCCCTCACCGACGGCATCGTCAAGGTCGCGCAGTCGGCCCGGAGCGGGGAGCGCGTCCCCCTGGCTCTGCGTGGTGCGGGCGAAGTGCTGGGTGAGATGGGAGCGCTCCTCGACCACCGCAGATCGGCCACGGTGACAGCCGTGACCGCGTGCACCGGGTACGTGCTGCCCGCGCACGCGTTCCGTGGCTACCTCGCCCGGCACCGCCTGGAGGGGGCCGTGTACCGGCTTGCCGTTGAACGTATGCAGGAGAACGAAAACCTGCATGCCGCGCTGATCCGGCTGTCGCCTCGAGCGCGTGTGGCGCGCGTGGTCGGCCACCTGGCTGCCGAAGTCGGCACCCCGGACGCCGATGGAGCCGTCAGCGTGCAACTGGGCATGGACCGGGAGGAACTCGCCGTCATGGCGGCGATGAGCCGTTCCTCGGTGATGGCGGTGCTCCGTGATTTCCACGCCACAGGGGTGCTGACCCTGGGGCGCGGCCGCCTGGTGGTCAACGACAGTGTCGCCCTCGCGGAGCTCTCCGAGGAGTAGAGCACGGCGCCGGCACCGCAATGTGGTCCACGTCACCGCTGGAAGGTCCAGCGCTGGACGGTACCGCCTGCCGTCTGCCGTCACAGTCACTTGTGACCGCTTCACCGGCACCTTCCACGAAGAGACACGAAGAGAAGAGACCCCTATGACTCCGTCCTGGGAGCCGCTATGGCCCTATCGCGCCGTCCTCGCGGTCGATGCGAGGAACTTCAGCGCGCATAACAGCACCGGTATGCAGCAGGTCAACGCCGTCATCCAGCAGGTGCTCGCGCAGGCGCTGTCGGCTGTCGGCCTGAGCGCCAGGTGGGAGCAGCGCGCCTTCCCGCAGCACACCGGGGACGGGTACGTCGCCGGGATGGACCCCGAGGTGTTGCCCGGTCTGGTCGGGTGTTTCCCCGACGCGCTCAGCCAGGTCCTCCACGACTACCGGAGGCACAACCCCGGTCAGCCGGCTCTGCAGCTGCGGGTCAGTATCCACGTCGGCCCGTTGCCTCCCACCGGGCTCGGCGTGCCGATGGTGGAAACCCACCGGCTGCTGGATCACGATGCGTTGCGTGACCTGTTGGCACGCGCCAATCCGGAGCTGACCAACACGGCTGTCGTCATCTCGCAGCGCGTCCACGAAGACGTCTTCCGTAGCGGGCTGGCTACGGGCGGAACGCTTCCCGCGCACTATGCGCGGAGTCTCGCCAAGGTCAAGACATTCGAGCAGCCCGCGTGGCTGCACGTCCCGGGCCTCGACTGGGGCCTGGCGGACCCCGCCATCTTCGAGACCGCGGATGCCGGTACGCAGCAGTCGGCTTCGCAGCCGTCTTCACGGACGCCCAGCGAGGCGCAGGCGCAGGCTTCGTCGCCCGCTCCCGCGGCGGTGTCCTTCACCCAGAACGGCGACGGGAACGTTCAGGGCCAGCACCAGCACTTCAACGGATTCGGGGGACTGCGATGACCGACGACACCTACTTCACTCGGCCGCCCTGGGAGCCCGACCGGGACGCCAACTCCGGTGCTCGCGCCGACGGCAGGGGCGACGACCGGGACAACGAGCCCGTACGCCGGGAGGAGGTGACGCCATCGCCGAGGCGCTCCTCATGGCCGGGCTGGCCCGCCTGGTCGCTCGGGGGAGGCCACCGCCCGGCCGACCCCACCGACGAGTCCGACCACGAGCAGGGTACGGCCGACGCGGGGGCCGCCGTACCCCACACCGCGGACGGGGGCCCGAGCGCTCATGGACCCGTTGAAGAAGAGGCGTACGAGGAAGCCGAGCCGGTACCAGCGGCGGAATCACCGGAAACGACGCCCGCAGACCCGGACCCCGGCCCCCCGGCCGCTCACACCACCAAGCAGTTCACGCAGGAAGTGCCGCCCGGCGGCCTCGCGTTCCAAGCGGAGACCCAGAACTTCTACGGCAGCGACTTCGTAACTCCCCAGCCGGTCCCCCTGACCGACTTGTACGCCTGCGCCGATGACCGCTTCGTCGCACCGCGTGACAGTCGGCGCTGGACCCAGGCCCAGGAACTCCTCGCCCAAGGCGGAGTCGTCGTCCTGTGCGCGCCCCCCGGAAACGGACGACGGACGGCTGCCCTCCGCCTGCTCGGCACGGTCGCGTCCCTCTCCGCCGGGCCGCTGTTCACGGACCTGGAACCCGAGTGGTCCAAGCCGGACGTGGCCAAGCTCCCGGCCGCACCGGGCGGCAGGTACCTCCTGGACCTCTCCGAGATGCCCGAGCCTCCCGGCCCGCGCTTCGGTGAGATGCTGCGCGGTTACGGAGAGACCGGCAAGGGAGCCGACCGATACCTCGTCGTCCTCGCCACGCCGCAGAGCTGGCAGGGGCAGTGGACGGAAGCGACGCGTCCGTTCACGGTCATGCTTCCCTCGCCCGACGCGAAGCCGCTGGTCGTCCAGGAGCTCCGACGGCGCGGCGCCGTCCACAAGATCGGCTGGCTCGAGGGCGCGGCCTACGGCGACATCTGGGAGTCCAACCCGCCGGCTCAGGACGCACGCCGGCTGGCCCGCATCATCCAGGAGGCGACGGAACACGACGACAGCGCCATCCTCGACGAGTTCCGGGGCTGGCACCACCACATCGGCAACCTCCTCAGCCCGTCGAAACAGGGGCCCGGGGAGCCCACGCTCGTCGCCACCCGCGCCATGGTCTGGGCCGGCGCCCTCGTGAACGGCGGCACCAAGAGGTCGGTCATCCAGGCGGCCGACACGCTGCTGACAAGCCTGAACCTTTCCCGCGCACCGGTGGACGTCCTCTCGGACGCGACGTCGAGCCGGCGACTGGAGGCCGCACACCTCAAGCCCCACGGTGATCGCGTGTTCCACGACAGGAACAAACACGATCTGGCACCGGCGGTTCTGCGACACCTGTGGGAGGAGTTCCCGACGCAGCGAGACCTGCTGCGCACCTGGGCCGTCGCTGTGGCGGCCGACCAGAGCCTGCCCGAGGACGACGCGCGCCTCGTCATGGGATCGCTGCTCAACCTGGCGACCGAGGTACACGACAACGCCATCATCGACCGTGTCGGAAGGGACCTCGCGGGGCGCCGCCGTTCGCTGGCCGTCGAGGTTCTCACCCATGCGGCGCTGGACCCCGAGATCGGGAGGTACGTCAGGAACAGGCTCTACCAATGGATGACCGCCGCGAAGCCACCGGCCGAGCTGATCGCTCTGGTCACGGAGATCTGCGGGGGCGAGCTGGCGGTCCACCAGCCGGCGATCGCGATGACCCGCCTGGCGAGGGCAGCGGCGCATTCCGCGTACCCTTCCCAGCCGATGGCGGAAGCCTTCAGGAAGCTCAGCGAGGTCAACCCGGCCGAAGTGGCCAGGGCGCTCAAGTCCTGGCTGGGGGAAGAACAGCCCAAGCGGCATGCGCTGGTCGCCTTCCTCGCCCTCGCCTCCAGCGACGTGGGTGCACGGCTCCTGCTGGACACGGCGAGCGAGCGCGAGGGGCGCGCACGCTTCGTACGAGCCTGGCAACAGCTGCTCGGTGATGACGACGCGCGGGACGCCGCGGAAACGGAACTGACCCGGTGGGGAGTCGCTGCCGAGCAGGGGGACCTTCCGGCCGGTGTGCTGACTGACCTCCTGGCAGACGTGTACGAACCCGAGGTGCACCGGAGCAGCTTGAAACGCTTCTTCGCGAGGGACGAGGCGTTCCAGCAGACCTTCTGGGGCCGGATCCTCGAGCAGGCGATCATCCGGAACCACGAGCGCCGTAAGGCAGCCACCGGGTGATGTCGTACTTCGGGCTGCGGCGGAGCATGCGCCTGCGCATCTCCGCCACCTGGCCCACAGCGCTCTTCGGCATCCACTACAGCGCCAGTGGCGTACTGCGCTGCCGCCCCGCCCCCGAGCTCCGGGAGCGGGGCCGGGGCGTTGTGCGCTCCGCCGCACGCCAGGCCCTCGAGGACATCGCCCGCCCCATCACCGGCACGCACATGCCCTCGGCGCTCGACGAGGCGCAGAACGCCCTGGCCCTACGGCTGTCCGAATGGGGGCCGGCAGCGGAAGGATCCGCGACGGAGATCAGGGCCCGCATCACACTCCGCCTCGCCTCCGACGATCGCGCGCGGTCCCAGGCGTACGACGACGCCCGTCGCGAGCAGCAACTGCGGCACCATCTCGACCTCGACCGGATCAGCCACCTGAGGAGCGAGATACTCGTCAGCGCCGATGCGGCACGTGCCTGGTGGATCGACCTCCACAGAGACGGCAGTCGCCCCATCTCGTGGGAGGAGTTCAACACCCACGTGCTGCCGTACGTGGGGAACGCGCAGGACCCCCAGTCCAAGGCCATGCGCGCTGCCGTCGTTCTCGCCCAGGTCATGGAGAGACTGGACAGCGATCCGGGTCGCCACCAGCAGTTCCGGGCCACGACGCGCGTCGTGCTGCAGCAGATGAACTGGGAGGACCTGGCCGACGAGCTGTGAAATCGGGGGCGGGGCTCAGTTCGCGCCCGGACGGTCACACAGAACTCGACATCACGGTTCCCGCCGGTTCGGGGACGGTACGGGTTGTCGCCGTGGCCGACGGTGAGAAGAGCAACGACGTGGAGTTCACCTACGTGTGACGCGCCGCCGCGGTCGGTATTCGGCGTCTGCCGACGCTCGGACTCAGATCAGTGCGCTGACCTGTTCTTCGACGCCGAGCAGAGCCCGCCCGTACAGCTCGCTCGTGATGGCGGGGTTGGTCATGGCGTGCCGGGCGGCGGTCTCCTGGTCGCGCCAGATGCGTTGCAGGGGGTTGGCCTCGGCGAAGCTCCCGGCGCCGTGGACGTTCAGGAGGATGTCCAGCGCCTCCCGTGAGCGGCGGGCGACCGTGGCGGTGTCCATGCGTACGCGTGCCCGCTCGAGCAAGGGCATGTACTGGCCCCTCGCCGCCCAGCCGTCGATGTCGTCCGCCGCGCGCATCAAGTGCAGCGCGGCGGAGTCGATCAGCTGGGCGGCCTCGGCGATCTGCGTCTGGGTGGAGGACGCTTCGCGCGCCTGTTCGTAGAAGGTGTGCGAAATGGGGCGTCCCTTGGCGAGGGACGCCGTGACCAGCTCCAGGCCACCGCGGGCCAGGCCGAGCTGCGGTCCTACGAGCACCGAGGCGAGCACCGGTACGAACGCGGACCGGTACAGGGTCTCGTCCGTGAACTCGGTGGGGTACTCGCCCCGCAGCGCCCTGGTGACGGAAAGGATGCGGTGGGCGGGGACGAACACGTCCTCGGCGACGAGGGTGTGGCTGCCGGTGCCGCGCATCCCGGCCATGTGCCATGTGTCCTCGATCTTCAGCTCGTCCATCGGGACGAGCGCCAGCCCCTGTTCCGGCTTCTCGCCGGACGCGCCGGTGACCGGCATGCCGAGGAGGGCCCACCGGGCGTGCAGGCAGCCGGACGCGAAGGGCCATCGCCCCGTGATGACCTGCCCTCCGTCGGCCGCCCTGCTCGTCCCGGCGGGGGTGAGGACGGAGCACACACGGGCGGCGGTGTCCGTCTCGAACACCTCTCGCTGCGCGCGTTCCGGGTAGAGGCCGACGAGCCAGCCGCACACATTGGACAGAGTGGTGGTCCAGGCGGTGGATCCGCAGCCGCGGCCGAGTTCGGCACTCACCTCCAGGAGCGTACGGATGCTCGCCTGGTGACCGCCGAACCGCTCGGGGACCGTGATGCCGAACAGGCCGGCATCGGCGAGGGCTTCGATGTTCTCCTCGGCCACCCGCCGGTCCTCCTCGGTACGGGCGGCGTTGCGACGCAGCAGGCCGACGAGCGCGGCGGCCCGTTCGGTCAGCGCTCGGTTCTTCGCGCTCGTCGTCATGACGGTGCCCTCCACGTCGCGGTACCGGGACAGCGCGCTGCCGTGCCCTCTCACGGGCAGCATGGACGATCACGGGCGGCTCGGGGAAGGGCGCCCCGAAGGCCGGAGGCCCGAGCGGACCGGCGCCCGAGCGGACGGGGTGCGCCCTTGTATGCGCCCGCACGCCGATGGGAGCGTGGATTCGGCCCTCAGCACCACCAGCACGGAACCGGGGACGATCGCCATGACCTTCGCCGACGAGGACGACATCACCGAGTCGGCGGCTCGCCGCTGGGCCACCGCGCGGCCCGGCCGGGCGGCCGAGGTCATGAGCGCGTTGGTGCGGCACCTGCACGCCTTCGCCCGTGAGGTCCGGCTCACCGAGGACGAGCTGACGGCCGCGGCGGACTGGCTCGCCGCCGCCGGCCACGCCTGCGACGGCGAGCGCCAGGAGTTCGTTCTCGCCTCCGACGTCCTGGGGCTGAGCAGGCTCGTCGTGCAGCTGGACGACCGCCTCCGGGACGGCGCCACCCCGGCGACCCTCATGGGCCCCTTCCACATCGACGGCTCGCCCACGGTCCCCTACGGCCACGACATGTCCGGCGGCGCCCCCGGAGAGCCGCTCTTCCTCACCGGAACCGTCACCGACACCGACGGCAAGCCGCTCACGGACGTGGTCCTGGACGTCTGGCACGCGGATGCCGACGGGGCGTACACCTCACGGATCCCCGAGTCGGACGAGGTCCGGCTGCGGGCCAAGTACCGGACGCGGCAGGACGGTACGTTCTGCGTCCGCACCATCGTCCCGCGCGCCTACTCCATCCCCATGGACGGCCCTGTCGGCGCACTCGTCCGGACCACGGACATCGACCCGCACCACGCGCCCCATATCCACTGCCTAGTCGACCACCCGGGCCACGAGAAACTGGTCACCATCCTCTATCAGCAGGATTCGGAATTCCTGGACAGCAACGTGGTCTTCGCCACCAGACCGGAGCTGATCACCGCGTTCACCCGCCACCCCCCAGGCCCGGCCCCGGACGGCAGCACCCTCGACCGGCCCTTCCGGCACGCCACGTACGACTTCGTGCTGCAGCCCCGTGCCGACGGTCGCCGATGAGGGCGCCGACACGGACGGGCTGAGGCGTCGGCGGCGCACTGCTGAAGAGCGTGCCCTTTTGTCGTGAGGAGAGGCCCACGGTAGACGTGGTGGGCCGGGCGGTGACAGCCGCGTCGGGGCAGTCGGGTGAGGGGAGCAGCGTTGAGTCACGAGAGCGCGGGAAACGCCGCCGGGTTGGCCCGCGACTACTACGACAGCAGCGATGTCGACGGCTTCTACGCCACCGTGTGGGGTGGCGAGGACATCCACATCGGCACGTACGAGCATGAACGCGAAACGGTCGCGGACGCCTCCCGCCGCACGGTCGAGAAGGCGGCGGACAAGGTCGCCGACTTCCTGGGACCTGGTTCTCGCGTCCTGGACCTGGGCTCCGGATACGGCGGGGCCGCACGCTATCTGGCCGGATGCTTCGGCTGCCGCGTCGTCGCGCTCAACATCAGCGAGTCCCAGAACCAACGGCACCGCAAGACCAACGTCGAGCGCGGCCTGGCCGATCTGATCGAGGTCGTCACCGGCTCCTTCGAAGACGTCCCCTACGAGGACGGATACTTCGACGTCGTCTGGTCCCAGGAGGCGTTCTGCCATAGCGACGAGCGGGCGAAGGTACTGAGCGAAGCGGTACGGGTCCTGAACCCGGGCGGCCGGCTCGTCTTCACGGACCTCATGGCGGCCGACGACGCCCCGCCGAACGCGTTGCGCCCGGCTGTGTCGCGCCTGGGCGTGGAGGCGATGGCCACGCCGGGCTTCTATCGGCAGCACCTCGCTGAACTGGGCCTTTCCCACGTCGATTTCGAAGACCGCAGCGAGCACCTGCTCACCCACTACCTCCGCATCCTGGAAGAGACCCAGCGGGGCGGACCGGAACTGCGGGCCGCCGTCAGCCCCGCCTACCTGGACGGCCTCCTGGAGAACCTTCCCCTGTGGGTGGACGCCAGCCGGAACGGCCACCTGAGCAGCGGAATCTTCCACTGCCATCGCTGAGCGCCGTTCAGGAAGGCCGCAGGGCGGGGTCTTCTGGTCATCCGGTGGAGAACTCATGTGGTCCGGGCGCGGCGATGTGCCCCGCTTCTACCCTTGTCCTCGATGAGTTCACGACATCTCAGTGAAGGAGCCATCTCGTGTCGATGAGAACGAGGCTGTCCGCACTGCTCGTGCCGGTGGCCGCCGCGACCGCCGCTGTGGTCCCGGTCTCCACGGCTCACGCGGCCGACGGGTACGACCGGTGTCCGGTCGGCTACTACTGCATGTTCTCGGGCCTCGACGGCACCGGCGACATGATCAAACTGACGCGCAGCACTCCCGACCTCGCAGTGCTCGGCATGAACGACCGGGCCAAGTCGGACTGGAACCGGACGGCTTCGACCATCTACCTCTGGTCCGACGCGAACTACAGCGGCTGCACGGCCGTGACGTCTTCGGGGCCGACCGGCAAGGGCAACTTCTTCCCCACCTACCGGGACTTCTTCAGCTCGGTGCAGTTCGACGGGCCGGGTGGCCCGAGTTGCGGCACGCCGCCCGGCGAGGGCCGCTGAGCCGCCGGGCGAGCCGCGGGCGGCCGTCGGCGGAGATCGCGCTGAACGGCCTCGGCCTCACCCGCCGATGTCATGAGAGTGGGCCCGATGGAACGTGCGCGCCGACGCGATAGGCATGCCACCGCCAGGCAGCCCCTAGATGCGGACGCTGTGTCCCGAGCTCGCTGCATATGTGGAGTTGGGAGGAACAGACTGGGCGGGGCCGGTGCAGTCCTGGGTGGTGTGGACGTATGCGACCGTGCGGGTGCGGTTCTGAACCGACAGGGGCGCGTTGAGGTTGCGGTAGCACCCGGAGGGCGGGTCGGTGAAGACGCGTCCGTTGAGGACGAGTTGTCCGGACGCTGCGGAAGCGGAACCGGGAACGGTCAGCGAGAGCACTGCCGCAGCGGCGAGTGCACCGAAGCTTTTCGGGACGAGGTGTCGCATGGGCATCCATCCTTCTGGACGAGGTCGGAACGCCCGAGAGCTGCCCCGGTACGAGTCGCCACATGCGTCGGCCACTCGTACGGATGATGCGGGGGGCGCGCTCACCTCCCACCCCACCGGCCGGCAGTGCGGGGGCGGAGCCAGTGGGAGCCCATGCGGCGGCCGATGGTGCAGCTCCGCCAGCCCCAGGCGATAGGCCCGTCGCCGGAGGAGTAGCCACGTCCTCGAGCGTCCGAGATCCGGCGGCCTCACCTGCCCACGATCTCGGTCGGCTCGCGCAGGAGGAGGTCAAGGCGGCGGCACCGCAGCGCGCACGATACGGGCGAAGCGGCCGGCGACCTTGCGCCAGGTGGCGGCTGCCGCCGGTTCGTCGGCCGTCGCTCGGCGCAGGAGCTCGTGGGGGTCGACGCCGTGGGCCGTCAGGCGGTCGAGGGGCCAGCGGCGGACGGTGTCCGGGTCGGCCTCGGGGTGGAACTGGACTCCCCCATGCCCGTTCTCCTACCCGGAAGGCCTGGTACGGGCAGTGTTCGCCGGTCACCAGCCACACCGCGTCCGGGGGGAGGGCCGTGATGGCGTCCCGATGCCGCTCGATGGCGGTGACGCGGCGGGGCAGCCCGGTGAAGAGAGGGTCGTCGTCGGCTTCGGGCCGCAGGGCCAGGGGAGTGCTGCCGAACTCCGGTGCTCCGTGCCGCGCGCGGACCGTGCCGCCGGCCACGTGGGCCAATAGCTGGCCACCGAGGCAGATGCCCAGGACCGGCGCCCCGGTCTCCAGGGCCTGGGCCACGAGTGCGCGGGTGGGGGCGAGCCAGGGTGCTCGCTCGTCGTCGTCCGGCAGGCACCCGCCTCCGAGGACGAGGAGGGCCCGGTGCCCCAGGCGTGCGGGCGGCTCGGCCCCGGCGTAGGCCGGGATCACCTCCAGGTCCAGGCCGTCCTCGGTCAGCCACTCACCGAACCGGCCCGCATCCGCACGCACGGCGTTCTGCACCACGAGCAGCCGAGACACATCCCTACCTCCAGCCGAGACGCCGTCCAAGGAAAATGTTGCCCGGCCGTGGACCCGTCGCCACCCGCATATACCTCCGTCCCGCTCGAGCCCAGCAGACGGCCCTACCACCTTAAATGGTCACAAGATGTTATGTGGCATAGCCATACATTCTCGATGCGGTCAATTCTGGGCGTAACAGTCACTCGGCGACAAACAAGCTCTCCTCCCCGCAGCCCGGCCGCCGCGCCGCGCAGAGAGGCCCGGACCGTGCCCGACGACATCGCCTTTGCCAAGATCCACCCCGCCATCGGGGTCGCCCGCGTGGGCAACAGCACCGACCCGGACGGCTGGTTCCTCGGCCCCGAAACCCCGAGCCCCAGCCCGCGCCCCCGGCTCGTACAAGGACTTTCAGGGGGCCGTGAAGCGCCAGGCGGCACGGTTCCGTCTCTACGGGTACGACGCGGCGGGCCATGTCGTCCGTGAGATCAAGGGCACCGAGCCCGGCGCCGACCTCACCTGGAGCGTGCATCTGGCGAACAAGAAGGGCGCCTGGTACGCGTTCAACCTCGCCCTGGACATCGACGACAGCGTGAACATCAGCTCGCCACGACGCAACAACACCGTCACCGACCGCAGCCAACTCGTCATCGACCCAGGCCGCAAGTCCCTGCACGCCTCCAGCGGCCAGCCGGTGGAATTCACCGGCGGGAAGTTCCTCGGCCAAGCCGTCCCGCTGGGCCGGATGCACGCCGACGGCGACGGACGCCTGGTGGTGCTCGGCGGCGCCGGAGCGGCGAAGTCTCCGCAGAACAAGCCGCTGACGTCGTTCGCCAACAACGACGGCTGGTACGACGACACCTCCGACGGCCCCGTCACCGCACAGCTCACCCTCGGCGGCCAGGCCGTACCCGTCCACCCCGCCTGGCTCGTGGTCGCCCCGCCCAACTACGCACCCGACGTGAAGACCCTGCGCACGGTCTACGACCTGCTCGTAGACCTCTTTGTCGACGAAGGCACACTCCCCGCGCCCACCGTCGTGTCCTTCGAGCGCGACATCAAGCCCATCCTCCGCCGGTTCTGCGAACTCCAATGGGTCAACAAGGGCTTCGCCACCCACTTCGGCTTCGGCGGACCCGAGCACTTCATGGCCCCCGAGACGCTGCGCCGCCTCTCCGCCACCGGCGACACCCACCAGGAACTGCGCCGGCAGATCTACACCGCCCTGCGCGACCGCAACCGCGACCACATCGCCCCCATGACCTGGCCCTGGCTCTACGGCGACGGAATGGCCAGCAAGCCGAAATCCGACCTGCAGTACATGACCCTCTCGAAGCTGCAGGACGGCATGCTGCTGAAGTGGGTGCAGGGCGACTTCGACCCCAGCCCCTGGGCCGGATTCCCCCACTCCCTCGAGGACGCCCCCGTAGGGGACCAGCCCGGGCTCCTGGACCGCGCCGCGCTCGACTTCTGCCTCGCCGACGCCTTCCACCCCGGCTGCGAGGTCACCTGGCCCGTCCGGCACCCCTCGATGTACTCCGAGCCGTTCCGCATCCAGCACCGGCCGGCCGGACAGCCGGAACCGGACTACGGCGCCGCACTCACCCAACAGCGAGTGCTGGCCGCCGACGGACCGCTCCACTCCCAGGCGCCCGGCGGCCTGACCCGGTGGATGGCCGTCCCCTGGCAGACCGACGCCGCCAGCTGCCGCTGGGGATACGAATTCAGCCGGGCGAACCTCGGGCCGCGCTACGACCCCCACCTGCCGACCTTCTGGCCCGCCCGCGTGCCCAATCACGTCCTCAAGGAATCGGACTACCACGTCGTCAACGACTCGAACGCGGTGGAGAGCGACCGGGAGGACGCCTTCGCCCGCCGCGCCTCCTGGCTGCGCGGCCTGAGCGGCAATGACCCGAAGGCGCAGCTGGTCCAGGCGGTGAAGGAGTGGCACAAGTTCGGCATCGTCGAGGTCCGCCCGTACACCGTGGGCGACGGGAAGTACCCCGAGCGCCTGCAGGTCGAGTCCGTTCCCGGCTTCGACCTCACCGGGGTGTCCGACGACCACAACCTGGTGAACATCCACGTCGACGAGGCCGTCAGCCTGGAGCGGGTCTCCCTCGACGCCGTCGTCTCCGAGATCTCCGATGCCACGGGCTACCCGCCGGAGATCATCACCGTCGGGTACATCGACAAGCTCGACCCCTACGGGGAGGGAGCGGCCGGAGAGACGTCGTGAGGGGTTGCGACGATCTGTACGACGTCGTGGTGGCCGGCGGCGGGCCCGCCGGCGCGGCCGCCGCCCTGGCCCTGGCCCGGGAGGGCCGCACGGTCGTACTGGCCGACGCGGCCACCGGCGCCCCCAGCGTCGGCGAAGCCCTGCCGGCCGCCGCCGGGGTGCTCCTGCGCGACCTGGGAGTCGGCGACCGGATCCCCGGGGACGGCCACCTGCCCTGCTACGCCAACCTCTCCGCCTGGGGCTCGCCGGCCCTCGGCTCGGTGGACAGCGTCAACGACCCGCACGGCCCCGGCTGGCACCTCGACCGCCCGCTCTTCGACCGCCGCCTGCGCGCCTGCGCCGAGGCGGCGGGAGCACACGTCGAGACGCGCGTGACCGTCCGCCCCCGGGCACGGCACGCCGACGGCACCTGGACGGTCAGCCTGCGCCGGGCCGACAGCTATCCGGCTGACGGCTACCGGGCCGACGACTGCCGGACCGTACGGTGCCGGTGGCTCGTCGACGCCACGGGCCGCCGCGCCGCCATCGCCACCGCGTACGGCGCGCGGCGGCGTACGTACGACCGGCTCACCGCGCTCCACTGCGTCCTCGGCCGCGACCGGGATGCCTGCGCGGACAACTCGACGCTGGTGGAGGCGGCCCCCGACGGCTGGTGGTACTCCGCCGCGCTGCCCTCGGACCACCTGCTCGTCGCCTGGTTCACCGACGCGGACCTCCCGGCCGCCCGCACCGGCCCGCCTTGGCTCGACCGGCTCGCCGCCACGCGCCACATCGCCGCGCGCGTCGGCGTCGGGGCCGGCCTGCGCCACGGCCGCGCGATGCATGCGATGCACGCGACGCCCGTGGCCCCACGGCGGGCACCCGCCCACACCGCGCACCTCGACCGGGTGCACGGAGACGGCTGGACCGCCGCGGGTGACGCGGCGGCGGCCTTCGACCCGCTCTCCTCCCAGGGCATCCTCACCGCGCTCTACACGGGCATGAGAGCGGGCGAGGCCATCGCCGCACGCCTGGACGGCGACCCCGTGGCCCTCGACCACTACGCGGCGAACATCGCCGGCATCGTCGCCGCCCACCTGCGCAACCGGGACGCGTACTACGCCCTCGAACAGCGCTGGCCACAGCGGCAGTTCTGGAGACGCCGGCACCGAGCCCCATGACCTCAGCGCCGCTCTTCACCGACGCGGAGGCCGGTGGTCACGACTTCGGTTGGAAGGACGGGAAGAGGTGAGGGTATTTGGCGATGTAGCGGAAGAGCTCGCCGAGGACGGCCGCGCCCTGTCCCACGGCGGAACCCACACGCGGGGGGACGCCGTACTGGACGTCTCCGGCCGCGTAGACGCCGGGGACGCTCGTTTCGTTGTTGGCCGCCCGGGCCTTCTGTACCGCGGTCTCGATGTGCTTGACCAGCTTGTCTCCTGTGTGGCCCTTCTGCTCGCCCTCCTTCTGGGCGAGTTCGGCGACCTTCACGAGCGCCTTGGCATGACCGGGGATGTTCATGCCCGTCAGTACGGCACCCGAGACGGCGGACACGGCGATCTTTCCCTTGGCGTCCTTGCCGACCCAGCCGATGTCCGGCTTGCCGCCCAGCATGAGGTACAGCCAACGGGCGTCCAGGTAGCGGACCTCGTCCGTCTGGTTGTGGGTGATCTCCAGGCTCGCCAGTTCGTTGCCGGCGTCGGGCTTGCACCGTGAGACGTTGCTGTTCGTCCAGACGTGGATGTTCTTCTGTACCTCGATGCGCTTGACGAGGTAGTCCGACATCTTCTGCTTGATGCTGTCGCCGCGGATGATGATGGTGACGTCCTTGGCGTACTTGGCGAAGTGGAGCGCGGCCTGGCCGGCGGAGTTGCCGCCGCCCACGATGGCCACGCGGTCGCCCGTCGTCTCCGGCGCGTCGACGGCCAGGGCGCTGTAGTAGACGCCGCGCCCGAGCAGGGGTTTGAGTCCCGGGACGTCCATCCGGGTGGGTTTGAGTCCGCTGGCGAGGACGACCGCCCCGGCCTTGTAGGTGTGCGTCTCCGTTCCGCCGACGGTCACCTCGTGCGGCTTCTTGGAGTCGCCGATGCGCAGCGCGGTGGCCTGATGGGCGGGCTGCCAGGCCACCTTGTACTTGCGGGCCTGCTTCAGCGCCCGGCGGGCGAGTTCGAAGCCGGCGATCCCGTCGGGGAAGCCGAAGTAGTTGGCGATCTCGGTGCTGGGCCCTACCTGGCCGCCCGGCACGTCGTCCTCGATGACCAGCGTCTTGAGGCCCTCGGTCCCCGCGTAGACGGCGGCGGACAGTCCGGCAGGCCCTCCGCCCACGATGATGATGTCGAACCAGGCGTTGTCCTCGGCCGGGTCCACCAGCTTGAGGGCGACCGCCAGGCGGGCGAGGGAGGGGTTCTTCAGTGGTTCCTGCACGCCGGGGACCGTCACGTACACGTTCTCGTCCGTGGCCGGATTCGGCTTCTGCCACTTGATGACGAAGCCGCTGCCGGAGAGGAAGGCCCGGATCTCGAACGCCTTGAGGGAACGGTGAGGCGCCTTGACCGTCACCCTCTCGAGGCCGTCACGCTGGTCCGGTGTCGCGTGCTCCCACCAGTCGGCGATGGCGTCGTCGACGACGCGCGGGGCCAGTTCCGCCAGGGTGTCGGTGGTGAACGGCAGGCGGGCGGGTGCGCTGTCATGGGGCGCGACGGCCTCGCCCTCGCTGTCGGGCACCAGCCAGAGCCGCCCGGGTTCCTCTCCCGCCGCCCCGGCACGCTCCAGCACCGCAGAGGCCCCCGGCTCGTCGCCCACCGCGGCGACGAGGACCACGTCGATTCCCTCCTGGGTGAGGGCGTCCACCATCTGTGCGGTGTCCTCCGCCTGTGCGGTGGGAACAACCGTGAATTGCTCTCCGTACCACTTGGCGAAGAATTCCTGGAGCTTCAGCCTGCGGAGCGGATCGGGATCGGACAGGGCGATGGCATGCCGGACGGTGTGCATCGTGATCCTTTCAGAGGCGGCCTTCGGCGTTTGTCCGGGGGCTTCGGCAGGCAAACGAGATGCGTCACCGCGTCAACCATGTGGCGGTAACCATCGGATAACCGGCCCGGAGGCGGCGGATTTTCCTGGTGGGCCGTGCCCGAATTCGTGGGTAGACAGAGAAATAGCCGGAGGAAAGGACGAGTTCCTGTGAATCCATGCAAACTGCCACGCAGGCATCCACCCAAGCATCCGCGTAAACGGAGACGCATCCTGCCCGTCGCGCTCTCGGCAGCCGGGCTGATCGCGCTCGTGCCGGTGATGGCCGCGTGCGACACGAAGGCCGAGCCGACCGGGCGCGGGGCGTCGAGCAGCGGTACGGACCGGGCGCACGCCGACGTCCTGTTCATCGGCGCCCACCCGGACGACGAGTTCCAGTCCCTGGCCACCTTGGGGCGGTGGAAGGAGAAGGAAGGGCTCAGCAGCGCGGTCGTCACCATCACGCGGGGCGAGGGCGGTGGCAACGCCATCGGTCCCCAGGAGGGCGCCGCCCTCGGCATGATCCGTGAGACGGAGGAGCGCAAGGCCGTCGGAATCCTGGGAGTCCGCGACGTCTACTACCTCGACAAGCCCGACTTCTGGTACACGCTCAACGCGCCCCTGACCGGCAAGGTCTGGAACCGGGCGCCGCAGCGGCCGACGGACACGCTCGAGCGGCTGGTCCGGGTGATCCGGGCGACCACCCCGAAGACCGTGGTCACCATGGACCCGCGGCCCTTCAACCAGCACGGCGCCCACCAGCAGGCCGGGCGCCGGGCGATCGAGGCGTTCGCCATGGCCGGCGACCCCAAGGCGTTCCCCGAACAGATCAAGGATGAGAAGTACAAGCCGTGGAAACCCTCCCGGCTCCTCACCCAGAGCTGGGGCTTCAAGGGCCCCCTGGGTGCCCAGTGCGACGGTAGGCGCATCACTGACAAGAGCACCGAGCTGCCCGTCCTCGGCGTCTGGCCGGGCGGGCGTTCCGTCAGCGGGAAGACGTGGGCCCAGCTGGAACGGGACGCGGCCCGTACGTACAAGACGCAGGGCTTCGGCTCTCTGCCGAAGGACGTCACCACCCCGGCGGAGAAGATGCCCTGCGAATGGTTCACGGTCGTGGCCGAGAACGGAAAGCCCCGGCAGGCCGAGGAACGCGCCCAGTCCGGTCTTCGTCCCCAGTACGCCGAGTTCCGGGACTGGGCGCGGCGGATGAAGATGCCGTGGCTGGCCAACGAGGCCCAGCCCGCCTACCCGGCCCGTCCCTCCGCCACGGTCCCCGAGGTCGCGAAGGCGCCGGTCGTCAACGGCAAGGCGGACCCCGGCGAGTACCCCGCGGGGGCGCTGAAGCTCGCGCACTGGGAGGGCACGCGCTGCTCCTCCGCGAAGGACTGCGCGGCCGACGCCCGGTTTGCTCGCCACGGCGACGACCTGTTCGTCCTGGTGCACGTCACCGACGACAAGAAGGGCGCCGCCCTCGACGCAAAGACCGACTGCAAGCGTCACTGGCGCACCGACTCCGTCGAGGTCGGCCTCGACCCGCAGGGCCGCTCCGACGACACGTCCACCACCTTCAAGGCCGCCGTCCTCCCCTTCACCGCGAACGGAGGAGGAGCGTGCGCCGGGCGCGACGGCGACAACCGACAGGGCCCGGCGGCCAAGACCGCACCGGGCATGGTCGCCGCGTCCACCGTGACCGAGCCGTACGAGGGCTACACCGTCGAGGCGAAGATCCCGCTCGCCGACCTCCCCGCGCCCGTCGACCCCGACCGCCTCACCGCGAACGTCCTCGTCTTCGACTCCGACACCCAGGACAAGGCGGGCCACTCCCGGCTCGCCTGGTCCGCGTACGGCAGCGCCCAGGCCGACCCGTACGTATGGGGTGGCCTGCGCCTGCCCGGATACGTCCCGCCGCCCGGACGTCCGACGCACGCGCCCGACATTCCGCTGGAGGCGGCCCTGAGCAAGGACTCCAAAGCCTCCCGTGACCAGTCCGAGCGCACCGGCGTGCCTCTCGGCTGCGGTCCGCGCCGGCCGCAATGAGGTCGTCGCGGTCTTCCCGACGTATTCAGCTTCCGCACATATTCGGCCGACGGTGCGGTGCCTTCCGGAAACCGTGGCCGTTGTGGCGGCCTTTCGGACGGAGTCGCGGCCCCCGTCGGCCGTGCCGCCGAGTGCCTGTACCGGGCCATGGCCGGCCTGGAGGGGCCCACGGTGTCATGCCGCTGACCGCCCCGCCGGTGGTCAGCGTCCCGGACTCCGTCGCCCTCACGCAGGGGCCGTTCTAGGCTCGAGGCGGCCGCCCCTCGCCGGCTGGTCGACCATGGAGCCCGCCGCCTTGCCGTCGTCAGCGACCATGGTGCCGAGGTTCTGAAGCCCCCGGCCTCCCCGGCATGCCTCAGCTCTCAGCAGCCCGCGCGTCGCGCAGGTGGCGGAGGCCCTCGTCGGTGCTGACGAGGGGGCGGTAGCCGAGGAGGCTACGGGCCGCGGTGATGTCGAACCAGTGGGCGCGCAGCGCTCCGGCCACGACGAGGCGGGTCACCGGGGGTGCTCCCGGTAGGTGCAGTAGCCGCCAGCCCGTGTCGCAGATCGCTCCGGCGGTACGGGCGAGTGGTTCGGGGACGGGCAGCAGGCGGGGCGCGTAGCCCAGGGCGTGGAAGAGGGCGGTCAGCCAGTGGGCGAGGGTACGGGGTTCGTCCTGGGTGATGAAGTAGGGGCGGCCGGCGGCGGGTTGGCCTGGGGTGACGCGGTCGAGGGCGAGGAGGTGGGCGTGGGCGGCGTTGTCGATGTGCACGGTGTCGAGGCGTTTGCGGCCGCCGCCGGGGAGAGGGAAGACGCCGCAGCGGGCCGCGCGCAGCAGCCGGGGGACGAAGTGGGGGTCGCCCGGGCCCCAGATGCAGTGGGGGCGGAGCGAGGCGGTGGCGAGTCCGGGGCCGTTGGCGGTGAGTACCAGGCATTCCGCGGCGATCTTGGAGGCGGGGTAGGGGCCGAGAGGGTCGCGGGCGTAGGGGAGTGATTCGTCGCCGCCGTCGATGTCGTCCTCGCCGAGGACCACGCTGGGGCTGGAGGTGTGGATCAGGGTGCCCACGCCGTGGCGGCGGCAGGCGTCGAGCACGTGCCGGGTGCCGGTGACGTTGACGTCGTGGAAGCGGGCCGGTGCCCCGCCGGGGGCGACGCGGGCGGCGGTGTGGAGGACCGCCTCGTGCCCGGCGACGGCTCGGCGTACCGCGTCGGCGTCCCGTATGTCGCCCAGCCGTTGTTCGACGCCGAGGGCGGCGAGTTCCGGGTCGTGGTGCCGGTGGAACGCGCGCACGGTGTGGCCCGCCGCGAGGAGTCGCCGGCACAGGGCCTGGCCGAGGAAGCCGCTGCCGCCGGTGACCAGGATCCTCATGGCAGGTCCCGGTGGGGTGCGGCCGGGCGTGGTGGGGGAGGGGCGGTGTCGAGGAAGTGGCGGATGGCGGGGACGAGTTCGGCGCGGGCGTCTTCCAGGACGTAGTGGCCGGCGTCGGGGTAGCGCAGGACGTGGGCGTGGGGGAAGCGTCGCTGCCATTCGTGGGCCAGCGGCGGCCGTAGCACCGGATCGCGCATGCCCCAGCCGACCAGCAGGGGATGGTGGCGCAGGGCACGCGTGAGGTGCTGCATCAGGGTCATCATCGACCAGCCCGGCACCTTGCGGGTGAGGGGGACGTCGCGGAGGAACCGGGTCTGGGCGATCCGGTGCCGGCGTCGGCGGTGAGGGGCGGCGAAGGCGCGGCGCACCTCGGTGGGCAGGGGCGTCGTGGTGCCCAGGCGGGCGGCTCCCCGTACCCAGCCGGTGGTGTAGTGCGCGGCCACCGTGCTCGGCAGGGGGCGTTGCAGCAGGCGGAACCAGCGCGGCGGCAGGCCGTCGGCGGGGAAGGGGAAGGCGAGCGTGTTGAGGGCGACGAGCCGGTCGACCCGGTCCGGGTGGAGGCAGGCCCAGGTCAGCGCGATGGGGCCGCCCCAGTCGTGGCCGATCACCGTCCACCCGTGCTCCGGTGCGCCCCGTTCGGCGATCAGGTGGTCCACGAGGTCGTCCAGGGCGGCCACTTGGGATCCGACGAGGAGGGACGCGGGAAGTGGGGCGTGGTCCTGGGTGAGCCCCATGCCGAGCAGGTCGGGGGCGACGCAGCGGTAGGCGTCGTGGATCCCCGTCACCAGGTGGCGCCAGATGTAGCTCCAGGCGGGGTTGCCGTGGACCATGAGTACGGGCGGGCCGGTGCCCTCGTCCACGTAGTGCATGCGGGCGTCGGGGTGGTCGAACCACTGTGAGGCGAAGGGGAACCGGGGCCAGGCGGTGGTGCGGGCGGTCGGGGCGGGCATGCGGTCGGCCTTTCCTCGGGGTTTGAGGCGACGCGTGCGGTGTGCTCCCACCGCTATGTCTCGTCCGCCGTCGACGCCTTCATGTGCGGGCGCGGACCGATACGGGCGACAACGGTGCTGATTCACGCCTGTGGGTGATGCCGGGTGCCGTGGGCGGCAGCATGCTGGGGTGGCGGGCCGTGGGCCCGTGGGCGAGGGGAGGTGCCCCGAGGTGGCGTCACTGGTGACGGACGTGCTGGGGGAGTTCACACGCACTCCCGAGCAGGTGTGTCTCCGGTATCCGGCGCCTGGAGGGGAGTTCGGGGCCCTCACCCGTGCCGACGCGGTGGCGCTGAGTATGTCGACCGCCGCCGCGCTCGACCGGGCCGGCGTCCGGCCGGGTCACCGGGTGGCGGTCCTGACCCGTGACCCCGTCGAACTCGCCGTGAATGTGGTCACGTTGATCGGCATGGGGGCGATCCCGGTCCTCGTCGACGGATCCCTTCCGCTGCCGGTGATGCGGCGGTGCCTGGCCGCGGCCGCACCGGACGCGGTGCTGGGCGAGCCGCTCGCGGATCTCGCCGGGAGGATCATCGGCTGGGGCGGGCGCGGGGTGCGGCGGCGCCTCGCCGTCGGCGCGCCCGTACTCTGGCCCGGCCCGTCCCTGGACAGGCTGCGCCGGCAGGTGACGCCCCGGCAGGGGCTGACCGATCCGCCCGACGACGCGACGGCGCTCGTCGTCTTCACCTCCGGTGCGACGGGACCGCCCAAGGGCGTCGTCCACCGGCACGCCGCTCTTCGTGCGGTGGCCCGGGCGTTCAGCGAGGGACTGCCGCCGGCGAGGGAGCTCTCGGTGGCGGCCTTCGCGCCGGCCGGATTCCTCGGGCCGCTCCTGGGCACCACGATGGTCGTCCCCCGCCTCGACCTCAGGCGGCCCGCCCACGTTCGTGCCCATGCGCTCGTCGAGGCCGTGCTGCATACGGGCGCCGTCACGCTGTGGGGATCGCCCGCGCTGGTGGACCGTCTGGCCCGGCACTGCCACCGCACCGGCACGGCGCTGCCCACGCTGCGGCACATCCTCTCCTTCGGCGCCACCCTGCCCTACGCGGTGCTCGACCGGGTGCGCGACTGCCTGCCCGACGTGACCGTGCACAGCGTCTACGGCGCCACCGAGGCCCTGCCGGTCAGCGCCATCGACCACCATGAACTGCTCGCACTGCGCCCCGCCACCGCCGCCGGCCACGGGGTGTGCTTGGGTCGCCCCCTGCCCGGCGTCGATGTCCGCGTCCTCCCGCCGGACCGCCCGGCCGGGACGGGGGCGCCCGGGCTGCCCTGCGGTACGGTCGGCGAACTCGCCGTCAGCGGCGCGTACGTGAGCCCCGCCTACCTCGACCCGGCAGCCACCGGGGCGGCCGCCCCGGCGAAGGAGCGGGGCGCGCACGGCGAGGTCGTCCACCGGACCGGGGACGCCGGCCACCTCGACGGCCAGGGCCGCATCTGGTTCCACGGCCGCCTGGCGCACCGGGTGCAGGCTGTGGGCAGGGAGTTGCTCACCGAGCGCGTCGAGCCGGTGCTCGAGGGGGTGCCGGGGGTGCGCAGGGCCGCGCTGGTCGGTGTCGCCACGGCCGGGGAGCGGCGCCCCGTCGTGGTCGTGGAGCAGGAGCGGTCCGGCCCCGGCCGCGCGGAGGTACGGCGTGGGGTGCGCGAGGCGCTCGCCGGCGGGGCCGGAGGCGTACCGGCGGACGTACCCGTGCTCTTCCACCACTCGCTGCCGGTCGACCACCGGCACGGGGCCAAGATCGACCGTGACCGGCTCGCCCGCTGGGCCGCCCCTCGGCTCCGCCGGCCGTGACGGAGTGAAGGCCTGTCCTCGCCATGGACGCCGCCGCTATCGATCCGCACCGGCGCCTGGACGAACTCGGCGTCGACTCCCTCATGGGCGCCCAGCTCTTCCTCCGCGTCCGCGACCGGTTCGACATCCACCTCTCACCGCTCGACCTCTCCACGGACGCCACCCCGGCCCGCCTCGCGCGCCTCATCCACGAGCGGATGGCCCAGCCGGCCGTACCACCCGGCTGACGGCAGGCCCGTGCCAAGGCGCGGGGCGGGCCGCGGTATCCGTGCGGCTTGGCCGGATGTGAGGTGGTCTCGCCTTTGAAAGGCAGGTAATCATATGGCGACCTAGGGCAAGTCCGCCTGCGTGATGGGGGAATGCTTTGTTGAACATGAGATTACGTCGTGCTGTCACGGCCGTCTTCATGACCCTGGCGATCGGAGGCGTGTCGACGCCCGCGATGGCCGTGTCCATACCGGTCGAGAGCGCTCCGGAGGGTATTCACCAGGGGGACGCTGTACCGGGAATCGCGCCGCAGGGCATCGACGACACCGCGGTGTACCTTGACGAAGACGGAAAGGTTCTCCCCACCGGGAACCCGGCGAACGTGGATTCCGAGACGACAGTGGCGGCGGCCTGCACACCTGAGAGCGGGAGAGACAATCCGCACCGGTCCGCCACCGGAGTGGCGGTGTCCGGCCACGGATGGTGGGGCAAGGGAACCTGCACCAAGGATCGCGCCAAGGTATATAACTGCCTCTACGAGTGGTACACGGACAACACCTGGCGCAGGAAAGCGTGCTCGGGAACCGAAACGCTCAAGCCCGGCACAGGTGGGAGCAGCTACCGCACGGCAGCGCGCCACGACTGCACCAACACCAACGCGGCATCGTGGCGCAACCACGTGGACGTCGACGTGATCGATGAGAGCGACACGGGCGAGCGGCCGTACCGCCAAGCCGAGGTCGCCTGCCAGGTGTTCTGAGAACGAGCAGGTGGAGAACGGCGCGGCTGCGATGCACAGCAAAGAGAGAGGACTTGGTGTGCCGGAGCAGAGCGCCACAGGTCAGCCCGGCGTGGTGCCTGTGGTCCGACGGACCGCAGGCACCATGTTGGCCGCCCTGCACGGTGAACTCACCGCGCACGCTTGGGGCGATCCCGGCTTCGAGCATGACGCCTACTCGCTCTTCCACCAGCGGTCGCTCGCCATGGGATGGCTCGACGACAGGTCGGCCGGAGGCGGCTCCGAGGACCGTCTGCGGCGGGCCGCCGGCTTGTGGGCCATGAACGACGCCGGATGGAACGCCCCCTCCAACGCTTTTGGGGCCGACCTGGTCTCGTGGTTCCAGGTCGAGGCCAGCGCGGTCGCCGATGACCGGCCGCTACCCGTACGGTCGTTCCTGCAGTGCGCCGAGAGCGCGACCCTGCAGATCGGCACACTGCGCCTGACAGCCGTACAACTCCTCCTGCCGGTTCAGGGGCTCGACGCCGCGGCCCGCCCGGCGTACGCGCCCCTCCCGTCGATGCTGACGGCCGATTGGTTCGCCGAGCGCGACCCCCGGTCGAGGACACCGGTCGAGGTCAACATCAACAGCGGCCGGGACACCTCGGTCCCCGACGTCGCGGAACGGCTCGCAGACTGCCTCCGCCACCTGGACCAACCGGTTTTCGCCTACAGCTCGCATGACCTCGTCGGCCAGGACGGCGTCCTCGCACCACCGTTCGACGACGGTTTCTGGAACGGTCCACCCCTGCACGGCATGGTGCTGCGCGGGGAACTCACCGAGTGGTCGTGCGACGCGGTCGGCTGGCTGGCCGAGGCCCTCGCCGACGCTGCCGCCTCGCTCGGCGTCCGCACACCGCTGCTCTTCACCGTCACCCGAACCCGGTCGGCCGGCTGACCCTGCCACCGGCGAGCGCGGCGGCGTGGTTCTGCGCACACCTGGAGATCACGTGCCGGCGGGGATGGTGGCACGGAACTTGTGCTCCAGGTCGGCGCCTCGGATCACGCCGTGGGCGTGGTAGGTCAGGCCCCACGCGTCGATGGTCGAGCCGTCGGCGAAGAGGCACATGCTCCGCAGGTGGTCACGGTCGATCGGGTCGCCGGACTTGATCCAGCCACCGGTGTCGCTCTTCCGGTTGCCGAACTGCGTCGTTCCGCCGATAGCGGCGCAGTAGGCGGCCGACGGGTTCCCCTGCGGGTGCTCCGGCAGCGGCGGCTTGCGGACGTAGGCGAGCGCGGCGAGGGTCGGCAGGTCGGCATCGAGGGTGTCGGTCGCGACGACGATGTGCGACGTGTCCTTGGCGCTGAACTCGCACAGCTCCCGCTGGCCGCCGAGCGGGGTGAGCTTGGGGCCGGAGTCGTAGAGCGGCCGGTAGGTCGCCGGGTCGCCGCCCTGGGACTTGCACCAGGCCGCCGGGGTCTTCGGGTGGGGCTTCGCGGGCTGGGCAGTGGCCTGGGTCGCCGCGGCGGCGACGGCGGCGATGACGAGGGTGACGGCAAAGACGCGTGCTCGCATTGTGCCTCCCGAGAAGTGTGGGGCACACAGTCTCGGGCTGATTGCGTGTACCGGTCAACGATGCGAGTACGTCCCGCTTCACCCTGTACCCCCGGGACGGGGTCACAGACGTACGACGACGAGCCCGAGGCTCAGGCCGCTCCCCATCCCTACCAGCGCGACGAGGTCTCCGGGAAGGACCTGTTCCCGCTGCCGTGCGCGGGCCAACTGAGGAATGTTCGCGCGGCCAGCGCGAGCCCCCGCCGACGGTGGCCAGGGGCCAGGCGGCCGACTCCGCCCGGAACACGGCCCGTAGCACCCCGGCGTCCTCCGGGCCGTCCGGCCCGGCCGTCAGGACGAGGGTCGCCCCCGCGTCGGAGACCGTGTAACCGCCGAGCGACCGCATCAGGACCTCGGGGCTGGACACCGACCAGCCCCCCAGCCCCGCCAGCCGCGCCCGGCCCCCGGTCACGCCGCGGCCGTCCGGTCCGCGCCGGCGCTCTCTGCCACATCACCGGAAGAGGCCATGCACGAGAGAATCGCCCCCCGAAGGGGGCGCGAACACGAGGCGCGGGACAGCCTTCCCACCCCGTGCGCCGCTGCGGAGCGGCACGCGCCTACCCACAAGGGTGAAGCGATGTTTACCCAGATCCGAGCTCCTGCTGTGAGGCGTCAGCCTCTGAGCCAGAGCTCCCAGACGTACTGGTCTGCGGGAAGCGCGAGAGCCACCGCTGCGAGGTCGGCTGCGATGAGGACGGCGAAGGCCGCAGCCGTCACCCAGGCCGCAGTCCGGGGCGGGCCCCGGTGCCCGCTCGCTACGCGCGTACCGCGCCGTGCGGCCATCCGGATCCGAGCGAGCGTTCCCGCGCCGGCTCCCAGCAGGGCCGCGGGGATGACCGTCAACAGCCCGCGCAGGGCGATGGTCCGCAGGTCTCCCGCGAGGACTTCCGGGTCGAACGGGACGGAACAGTGGCGGACGGGCGCGCCGAAGAGACGCGTACAGCCGACCGCCGCGAAGGCGAGCGGGCGGCCGAGATCCGCCGCCAGCGCGGTCACCGACACAGCGGCCAGGACGAGCGCGGGCCGGTGCCTTCGGGCGACGGCGGCGATCACCGCTGCGACAGCGCCCTGGGCGAGACATGCGAGGGCGATGTAGGTGTGCCAGTAGACGGTCGGGAAACCGGCGTCCTGTCGCGTTCCGGGATGGTGCAGGACAGCGGGCGGCAGCGCGGCCCGGGCGAGGAACGGCAGCGCGACGCCCACGGCGATCACCGAGACCCCTCCGGCCAGGCCGGCGAGCAGAGCCGTCCCGACCCGTGGCCGGACGCCCGCGCCCGCGCCGCGCGCCTTGTCCCGCAGCAGGAGCAGGGCGAGCGGTGTCAGCCACAGGAGCATCAGGCCCACCAGGGTGGACGGGAGCTGTCCCAGCACGGTGAGTGGCTGCCACGTGAAGCCCGTCCACTCGCTGGGCGCCCTGTACCAGCCGATCGAGGAGCCGAGGTCCGGGGCGTCCCCGAGGACGGGCTGGAATCCGTTGGTCCGGACGATGCGCCGGGTGGAGTACCAGACGGCGAACCATGGGGCGAAGGAGACGACGGACGTGGCCACCACCGCGTACAGGGCTCTTCGGCTGCGCGCCCGGGGGAGCAGAGCGCGCGCCGCGGAGACGAGCCAGATGGTGACGCACGCCGCCCCGGCGAGGAGGACCGGTCCGGTCCTCAACAGCCATGCGAAGCCCTGTTCCTCGAGCGCGGTGGCAGGCAGCTCGGTTCCGTCCGTGATCAGGGGGAGGCTGGCTCCGGCGAGGTACCCCCCGACGAGCCCGGCAGGCAGCGCCGGCCATACGAGCTTGGAAGGCCGGGGCGCCAGATCGGACACCGCCACGGCGCGCCACACCGCTGCGGCGAGCACACCCACGAGTCCGGCGCCGATGGCGCAGCCGACCGTCAGATCGCCCGCTCGGGTGTTGAGTTTGCCCCAGAGCAGGCGGAACAGGGTGTCCACCAGGCCGTCGGCACTGGCGGCGAACACGCCCGCCACGACTCCGGCCCCCGCCATCTCCCACACCGTCGGACGGGTAAGGAGGGCGGGTTCGCGCAGGACGCGCTGCCGCGCCTCGGGCGTCGGCCAGTACCCGAGCCGGCGCGTGAGCCGGGCCAAGGCGGCGCGTGCCGGGCCCCGGCCCGCGGTGGCGGGGCCCAGCAACCCCCGGAGGATCGCCATCGCCCCCTCGCGCCCGCCGTGCGCTGCGGCCACCGCGTCGGCGTGCAGTTCACGAGCCCGTAGAACCGAGTTGCGCACGAGGAGGACGAGCACGCCGAGGGTGGCCATCAGCCCCAGGGCATGCGGCACGTCCACGAGGTACTGCACAACGCCCGGAGGGATCACGGGCGGCCCGCCGGACAAGGCCGTGCGCAGGGTCAGCACTCCGAAGGGCACCATCGCCACGAGCAGGAACGCCCACCAGATTCCGAAGGCCAGATACGTCTTGTCGACGTCGCGATTGCGCAGGTGCGCCAGCTCGTGCACGATCACGGCCCGGAACTTGTCGCGATCGGTGTGGAAATTACTCACCAGCGGGGCGTCGATGATGACGCATCGTCGCCAGGGCAGGCCGAACGCGAGCCCGTTGGACGAACGCGCCGAGACGTCCAGCAGCCATACGGGCGCGGGGTCGACACCCACCGCGCGGCACTGCTGGTCGAGGTACTCCGCGATCTCCCTCTCGTCGGGATTCTCCTCCGACGGGAACCGCGGAAGAAGCCGCGAGCGCAGGCTCGGCAGCGCCGGGAATCTCCCGCATCTGTCGCGGGTGATCCACCAGGGGTGCAGGAGATACCAGAGCGCCGCCACACCGCACAGCAACAGAAACCCCATGCCGACCCACTGCGCCTGGTCGAAGAAGGCCGGCTGCTGACAGATCGACAGCAGGCGCCGCGACTCCTCGAACCCCTGGACGCTCTGGTCCGGGAGTCCGATCCGGGGATCCCCGAAGCACTGGCTGAACGTACCGAAGAAGAAATCCGCGTTCTGCGGGACGAGGAAGTACGCCTCAAGGAATACGAACAGCCCGCCCACACCCACGGCCGCGATGAGGAGGGCGAATCGGCTGGTCGTGCCGCCGGGAAGAGCGGGTTCGGGAAGAGTGGGTGAGGCCGGCTGTCCTTCAGGCCGCCCGGCGGATGCATTCCTGGACGCGGTCATGGCCGTGCCGCGCTGCTAGCCGGCCGACCGTGGAGTCCGGCACCGACCTATGATCGCGTCGGCTATCAGACGGGAGATCTCCGGGGCGGCCCCACAGTCGTGGAGGGTTGCCTCGACTACGTGCCTGAGGCGTTCGATGTCTTCCTGCCGCAATTCGACGCCGACCGCCCCGGAGGACGTGCTCTCGGCGGAGTCATCCGGCGCGGAGGTGCCCGGGGAACGCTGCCCGGCACGGAAGATCCGCCGCAGTGCCGCACGGACTCCGTCCTCCGGGAGGTGATTGAGAGTGATTTCGGCCAGGCATTCGACCGCTTTGGCCGTGGCGGCCAGGACGATGGGCGTCAGGATGAGCTCGACCACCCCGGAACCGAACCCGAGCGGCGCCTTCCGCGACCCCCTCCCGGATAACGCCCGCTGAGGATCGGCGAAGTATGCCTGACTGACCGACGAGAACACCGGCACTTCCTCCCGGGCTATCTCCTCGATCACATCCCTGGCGATTTCCGTGATCACCGCTCGGTGAGGTGTGTTCTCGAGAGCCCGTTTACGTGCCACCGTTCCTCCCCCGTCCGTGACCGCCCATGGCGTCACGTCATTATCGAGGCCAACGCCGCTGGCCGAAATGGACCGGCCCGGATTTCTTGGGGCGCGGCGCCGGCGCCGACACCGCCGCCGACCGGAGGCCGCATTGCGGCTGCCCGCCGCCTGCGGAAGATTGATCTCATGGCGGTTCAGGAGACGGCGGTACTGATCGTCGGTGGCGGGCCTGTCGGGCTCACCGCCCGGGCATTGCTGGAAGGCTGGGGCGTACGCGCTCTGCTGGTCGAGAAACGCGGCGAGCTGTCACCCTTCCCACGGTCCCGGCTGGTCAACGTGCGCTCGATGGAGATCTACCGTCGGCTCGGGCTCGCTGACAGGATCACGGCCCGTGCGTTCCCGCCCGAGTACGGCCGCATTCGCTTCCGCGACACCCTGCTCGACCAGGACTTCGCCACAGCGGCGATGGTCGGGATCAACGCGCCGGTACCCGAGAGTCCCGTGACCGGCGTGGTCACCTCACAGGACCGGCTGGAACCCACCCTGCTCGCCGCAGCGGAGGCACCCATGCGGTTCGGGGTCGAGCTCATCGACCTGACCGAGGAAGCCGACGGCGTCGCGGCCGTACTCGTCGACCACCGAAGCGGTGAGGAGACGCGCGTCCGTGCCCGTTACGTCCTCGCCGCCGACGGTGCGAACTCCACCGTCCACCAGATGTTGGGAATCGACACCACCGGCCCCCAGGCGATGGGAGGCTTCACCACCGTCGTGTTCGACGCCCACCTCAACCACTGGAGCGCCGACCAGCCCGCCGGCGTCTACTTCACCGCGCACGGCATGTTCGCCCCGCTCTACCCCGAAGGAGGCTGGGCCTGGTTCGTCCCCACCCCTGAGGACGTCGCGGGCGCCGACTGGTCCGGCCTCGTCTCACACGCCCTCGGATCCGGCGACGAGGTGCAAGCCCGCGTCCTGCGGGTTCAGCACTGGGTGATGAACGCGTTCGTCGCCGAGCGCTTCCGTCACGGCCGGATCCTGCTGACCGGCGATGCCGCGCACGCGGTCCCCATCGTCGGCGGCCTGGGCATGAACGCCGGCATCGCCGACGTGCACAACCTGTGCTGGAAACTGGCGGGCGTTCTCCGCGGCTGGGCCGACCCGAGCCTGTTGGAGACCTACGGGACGGAGCGGCAACCCGTCGCCCACCAGACCCTCCGCCAAGCGGTGGCCAACACCAGACTCCTGCTCGACGTGCAAAGCCGGCGCCGCGAGCAGCGCCAGGCCGGCGAAGCGGCGCCGGCCCACGTCGAGCTCCCCTGGACGGACCGGTACTTCGCCCAACTCGGTCTCGTACTCGGCGTCACCTACCACTCCGACGCCGTCCTCACCGACGACAGCACCCCACCCGATCCCTCCGGCATGGGCACGGACTACGTCCCCACCGCCGAACCAGGCCATCGCATGCCACACCTGTGGCTCACCCGCGACCGCTCCACGCTCGACGCCTTCGGCGAATGGTTCACCCTGCTCACCCCGGCCCCCGCCTGCTGGGAGCAGCACGTCGACGGATCTTGGCCAGTGCGCATCGAGGCTCTTCCCGACGAGCACGCCGACCTCTGCGGCCTCGGCCCGTACGGAGCGCTGCTCATCCGGCCCGACGGCCACATCGGCGCCCGCTGGCGCGACCGCCCGCCGAGCGACGCCACACTCCACCGGGCCCTCGCCGCGATCACCCGCTCGGCAACCCCCTGACGGTCACGTCGTCCGTGCCGCGCCTTCCTCTGAGCCCGGTCGCGCCGCGGCGTTCCTTTCCCGGGCATTCGCCTGCCATGCGCGTCCCGTCGCCCGGAACAGCGCCGGGTACACCCCCACGTACCGGAAGGGCTTGACGGCTGCCATGTACAGGGCGCCGAACAGCCCGTTCGGCTTCACCAGGACGGCCATCTGGCCGCGGTAGCCACCGGTCCCGTCCTCCACCCAGCCGATGTGCATCACCGCGTGCACCGTCCGGTCGGCCATCTCGGCCGCCCACTCGTCGTGCAGTTGGTAGAGGGAGGTGAACGGAACCGAGCGGGGGTCGGTCCCCCTGGGGCCCTCGCGGAGGTGATGGAGCTGACCAGGAGGTGGCTGCCGAGGTAGCGCCTGCCACAGGCTACGAGAGCCGGAAGAAATTTTCGGCGGCGATGTCGAGAACCCGTGCCCGGCTCCGTCCCCGGGGTGAACGCGACCACAATGGGTCGCACCAGCACCGAGGAGAAGCACGATGGCCAAGTACTTGCTGCTCAAGCACTACCGCGGCGCTCCGGCCGCGGTGAACGACGTGCCGATGGACCAGTGGACGCCGGAGGAGATCTCGGCGCACGTGCAGTACATGAACGACTTCGCGGCCCGGCTCGAGGGGACCGGCGAGTTCGTCGACGCTCAGGCGCTCGCCCCCGAGGGGAGGTGGGTCCGGTACGACGGCGAAGGCCGCCCGCCGGTCACCGACGGCCCGTTCGCCGAGACCAAGGACCTCATCGCCGGCTGGATGGTGATCGACGTCGACAGCTACGAACGCGCCGTCGAGCTGGCCGGCGAACTGTCGGCCGCCCCGGGGGCGGGCGGGAAGCCGATCCACGAGTGGCTCGAGGTGCGCCCGTTCCTGACCGCGCCGCCCACCATCACGGAGTGACCTCTCAGGTGTCTCAGATGGACGAGGCCCTGCTCCGCAGCCTCACGCCGAGCGTGCTCGGGATCCTCGTCCGCCGCGGAGCCGACTTCGCGGCGGCCGAGGACGCCGTACAGGACGCGCTGGTCGAGGCGGTCCGCGTCTGGCCGGCCGACCCGCCGCGGGATCCGAAGGGCTGGCTGGTCACCGTGGCCTGGCGCCGGTTCCTCGACGCCACCCGGGCGGACGCCGCCCGCCGCCGGCGCGAGGACCTCGTCGACGAGGAACCGGCGCCCGGGCCCGCGCCCGCGGTGGACGACACGCTCCAGCTCTACTTCCTGTGCGCCCACCCGTCGCTGACGCCCTCGTCCGCGGTCGCCCTCACGCTGCGCGCCGTCGGCGGGCTCACCACCCGCCAGATCGCCCAGGCCTACCTGGTGCCCGAGGCGACCATGGCGCAACGCATCAGCCGTGCCAAGCGCACCGTCTCCGGCGTGCGGTTCGACCAGCCCGGCGACGTCGCCACCGTGCTGCGCGTCCTCTACCTGGTCTTCAACGAGGGCTACTCCGGCGACGTCGACCTCGCCGCCGAGGCCATCCGGCTCACCCGGCAGCTCGCGGCCGCCATCGACCACCCCGAGGTGGCGGGACTGCTCGCCCTCATGCTGCTCCACCACGCCCGGCGCGCCACCCGGACCGCCCCCGACGGCAGCCTGGTGCCGCTCGCCGAGCAGGACCGCGGCCGGTGGGACACCGCGTCGATCGCCGAGGGCGTCGAGATCCTGCAGGCGGCCCTCGCCCGCGACCGGCTGGGCGAGTTCCAGGCCCAGGCCGCCATCGCGGCACTCCACGCGGACGCGCCCACCGCCGAGGAGACCGACTGGGTGCAGATCGTCGAGTGGTACGACGAGCTCGTACGCCTGACCGACAGCCCGGTCGTCCGGCTCAACCGCGCGGTGGCCGTCGGAGAGGCCGACGGACCGCGCGCCGGGCTGGCGGCGCTCGCGGCGCTGGACGACTCACTGCCCCGCCACGCCGCGGTGGCGGCGTACCTCCACGAGCGCGACGGCGACCTGGCGACGGCGGCACGGCTGTACGCCGAGGCGGCCCGGAAGGCGCCCAACCTCGCCGAACGCGACCACCTGACGCGCCAGGCCGCCCGGCTCAACGCCCGCCGGTGCCGCTGACAGGACGCTTTCCGTTCCCGCTCGGAGGGCGCGGGTCGTCGCCGGACCGGTTGTGATCAGGCGGGTGGCCTCGACCCCGTCCATGCCGTGACCGTCCCCGGCAGGGCAAACGCATCAGAGAGTGAGAACGATCTTTCCTTTCATGCGGTTGGTCTCGCTCAGTTCGTGCGCCTTGGCCGCGTCTTCCAGCGGCAGGACGTGATCGACGGCGACGCGGAGGCTGCCACGTTCCACCAGGTCGGTGACGCTCTCCAGATCGATGCCGGACGAGGTGAATCCGAACTCGACGAACCGCACGCCACGCGCCTTGGCCTGCTCCCGGACAGTGGCCCGGTCGGGACCGGTGCCCCGTACGTCGATGAGGATTCCGCCCGATGTGAGCGTGTCCAGCGACCGGGGCCCGTAGTCGCCGCTGATGGTACCTCATGGAAACCAAGCCGAGTGAGACCTTTGACGAGTGGGCCGCCACCTATCGCCGCGATTGCCCCTCGCGCACCGTTGTCGAGGCGTTGGCCAACAAGTGGGTGCTGTACGTCCTGGGGGCCCTCCGTCGGCATGACCGCCCGATGCGCTTCAGTGAACTGCGGCGACTCCTGGACGGGGTCACACAGAAGATGCTGACCCAGACCCTGCGCGCGTTGGAACGGGATGGCCTCGTGCACCGCACGGTCTACCCCACCGTTCCGCCGCGCGTGGAGTACGGACTGACCGACCTCGGGGTCGAGGCCGGTCGGCTGACCAGCGCCATTGGCGCATGGTCCGTGGAGCACGCCCGGCAAATCCTGGCAGCCCGCCAGAACTTCGACAATCAGGCCGCCACGGCACCAGAACCCATTCGATAGATGCTCAGTGAGGTCGAGCAGGCGGCGGCAGGGGAGAAGCATGTGCTCCCCATACTCCTACGCGACAGCACACGAGCCCCGGGCGCATTTCCGGTCAAGTTGCTCAAGTGGGCTAGCGGCGAGCTCATGCCTGCCCGTAGCTTCCTGCATGCGAGACAGCGTGGACATACTCGATCACCTTTGGAGATCACCATGAATGTCCGTCAGCGAATCGCAACAACCGGGGCCTGCCTCGTCCTCGCGGCCGGAAGCGCCCTCGCTTCCGCTCCCCTCGCTTCCGCCTCCTCCGGTTCCGCCGACGCGCTCTCGTGCAGCGCCCGGGGAATTCAAGGCAGCGGGGGACACTACGGCTCGGCGATCACGTGTTACGGAGGGTCGTTCACCGGCGTCATCGACTGCCGCCGGTTCGACACCGGTTACGTCTACCGCCACTTCGGGAACCGGGCTCCGTCCGGCGGCACATCGACCGTCTGGTGCGACCTCGACGCGGGCGTCATCAACGCCTACGGCACGCCCTCCTGACGGTGGGGAGACTGCCTCGCCCCGTGCTCGTCACGGTCCTCGTGGCACCGGTGGTCGCAGGCGCGGCTGCGCTGGCGGCGTACACCGCCCCCGAGGAGGCAGCCGAGCCTCCGCCAACGCCACCCCTGCGGACAGTGCGGGAACCACGCGAGCTGACCGGCACGGAGAAGGACACACTCCATTCCGCCGAACAGATCCTGTTACGCGACTGCATGCGCGAAAAGGGCTTCGAGTACCGCCCTGTCCCGCGCGAGCCGGTGCCCGATGCCCGCGAGTTCCCCTACGTCATCGAGGACGCCGACTGGGCCAGCCGACACGGCTACGGCACCGACATCGAGCGCCGTATGAGCGAGGTTCGTACGAACGACCCCAACCAGCGTTACTTCCGCAGCCTGCCGGCCGATCAGAGGGCCAAAGCACTCGCCGCCGCCAACGGCACACAACCGCAAGGCCTCACCGCCACGGGCCCCGACGGTGTGAAGCTCACCCGTAGCCCTCAGGGATGCCGGTCGGAGGCCGAACGTACCCTCTACCGCGACCTCGGGGCCTGGTTCCAAGCCCGGGCCACGCGGGACGCGCTGCGCCCGATGCGCATCCGGGAGGTGACGTCCGACGCCGAATACGCCCCCGCCACCCAGGCCTGGGCCCGCTGCATGCGGCAGGCCGGACACGACTACGCCGACCCCGCCGCTCTACGCCGCAGCCTGCCGCCCCCGGAGCGGCCCCTGCCCAGGACACAAGAGGTCGCACTGGCCCTGGCCGAGGCGAACTGTGCTCACACCTCCGGCCTGGCCGAAACGGCGAAGCGACTCGACCGGAAACATGACGCACAACTGCGGGGACGCTACGCGTCCGACGTGAACACCGCATCCCGGCTCCAGCTCGAGGCGCTGCCTCGTGCGCGCGAGATCGTCAGGGCAGGCTGACCGCTCAGCCGCACAAGCCGCACAGCCGCACAGCCGCTCGCCACAGACCTCCTGCCCCGATATCCGCCGGCACCACGACGGCGGAACCCGGAACAACAAGAGAGGACACGGCAGCATGAGAACCCTGCGCACGTTCATGGTCAGTACGGCGGTCGCCGCGCTGGCCGTCACGGCCGCGCCCTTCGCGGCTCAGGCAGCGGAACCCGCCCCGCCGCCCACCGTGGCCGGGCCCGACTCCATCAAGGCACCGGACGGCAATCTGTACGCCTGGTATCACCTGAACTACCAAGGCCCTGCCTGCACCTGGGCAGGCAACTCCTCGAACTGGGGCTCGTGCAAGAACCAGGCGACCTCACTGTGGAACAACGGCTACCCGGGCAACCTGGACGACGTCTGGGTGTACTGGGGCAGCGGATACACCGGTGCCGGTCGGGGCGTCTACAACGGAGTCGCCCTGCCGGACCTCCGCCAGTACACCTTCGACGCGGGCACCGGCAGAGGCGCCGGCGAGCAGCTGAACGACAACATCGCCTCCCACAGGTGGGTCAACCTCCCTTGACACCCGCTGACCCGCTGATCCGGTCAGAAGTGTGAAAGCCACTCCGCTCCCGTCCCTGCGAGGACGGGAGCGGGTTCCCGTGCGGCGCTCACCCGCAGTCGCCGCCGCCCCAGGTGGCACCGGGCGTGTGGGCCATCAAGAGGGTCAACACCGCGAAGGGGATCGCCAGGACGTTGAACCACACACTGATATAGGCGAGCAGACCGGACCTCGTCGACCAGAGCCCCACGGCGCACTGCCGGCGGATGCTCTTGGCGGCCAGAACGCAGACGACGACGGCGGCGATGCCAAGGGCCGGCCCGGCCCAGGCGGCGACGTATTCCGTCGGCGGGACGGACGCCCGCACCACCTTGCAGGGCCTCGACTGGTCAAATCGGTGATCCTCGAGGACCTGCGCAGCCCAGGCACTGACCACCCCCAGGACGGTCATGACCGGGACGAGCAGCGCCTGGACCTTCACATCGCGCGGGACGGGACGGTTCACCGTGGTGTCGTCGAGTGGCGTGCAGGAGGGGGTGGTCATCAGTACCGTTCGGGCTCGGGGTGGTGCGTGGGGGTGCCCGAGATCAGGGTCGGCGGCGGCGTGCTGTTGCCATGGACCGCTCGGCCACACCGGCCACCGGGGCCGGCGACGGGATTTGAACCCGCGAGGGGCTGTTGCCCCAGAAGGATCCGCCACCTGCGCACCGGGCACCCCGGCGCGGCAGCAGTCTACCGAGGGGCGGGGCCTGCGCCACCAGGGGTTTTCCCGGGCAGCACGAGTTCGAGGACGGCAGCCGGCTTCGCTGAGAGTCGAGCGACCGCGATCACTCGGCAGAGCGTGGCGAGCGAAGTGGCAGGATGTGGGGATGGCGACGAACCAACCGTGGGCAGGGCTTCACGACGACCTGCTGGCGGCGAAGACCCTGGTGTACGACCCGAATGGCTTTACGTGCTCACAGCCGGTGCCCGAACCGGAGAGTGCCGAATACGCGGCTCACGGCTTCACGCTCGACGGGTTGTCGGTCAGGTTCCGCGTGGGCAAGACCACACCGACGAAGGTCGGCCAGTTCGTCACCGTGTGGCAGCGATCCGAGGAAGGCCCGATCCGGCCCTTCGACGCCGATGACGGGGTTGATCTCTTCGTCATCAGCAGCCGCGACAGCGGCCACTTCGGGCAGTTCGTGTTCCCGCGAGAGGTGCTGTGCGAGCGCGGCATCGTCTCCCGGAACGGGTCCGGCGGGAAGCGAGGGTTTCGCGTGTACCCGCCGTGGGTGATCACGACCAATCGCCAGGCGAGCAGCACCCAGACGTGGCAGGTGAACTACTTCCTGTATCTCGGGCATGAGGACGGGCCCGTCGACGTGGCGCGTGCGCGAGCCTTGTACCACCCGTAGGCGAACCAAGGCGTGGAGGGTCGGCGGCGCCTTCGCCCCGCCGGCCCTCCGAGTGCGGCCCGCCATATGCGTGCGGTCAGAGGTTGTTCACGGCATGTTGTGTTTCTCGGTGATTTTGTCGAGCGCTTGCCGGACGGCCTGCGCGGGCAGTGCCGGGGAATTGTTCGATGCTGTCGCTCTGGCGGCAAGGCGTCGGATGAGGGGGTTGACCGAGGCGGTGGCCAGGAGTGCTGTCACCAGCATCGCTGTGAAGACCTGGTCGTCGATGATTCCGGCGTTCCTCCCAATGCTCAGAATGACGACTTCACCCAGTCCTCTGGTGTTGAGGAACACGGCCAGCATTCTGACGTCGTGCCATGACAGGCCGATCAGGCGGGCTCCCAGGGAGGTGCCGGCGACGCCGGGTCGCGTTGCCCGCCGATCCCCGGCAGCCGGTGCAGGTCATCGATTCGCGTGACCTGGCCCGCCTCGTGGTGCGACTGCTGTTGGACGACCGGCCCGGGGCGTTCCACGCGGTGGGGCCGGCCGAGCCGGTCACGCTCGACGGGCTCGTCGAGACCTGCGCGCGCGTTGCGGGCAGCCAGGTCGAGATCGTGCCGGTGTCACCCGACGGGGCGCCCCCGATGTTCCCGCTGGTGCGGGCCGACCGGGCCACACAGCAGAGGAGCCCGGCGCGTGCCCGAGCGGCGGGCATGCCCGCGACACCGTTGGAGGTGACGGCGGCCGACGTCCTGGCCTGGGATCGTGAACGCGGCGAACCGCCCCTGGAATGCGGCTTCACCCCTGAGGCGGAGCGGGCCTGCCTCGCGGACCATCCGCGGGGTGGCCGGGTCTGAGAGTCGGCCACCGATGGCGTTTGCTCCATCAGCTGGAGAGCGAGCCGCTGAACAGCGAGCTGCCGGTCGGCATGCTGCGCGATCAGCCACGCCGCGCGGTCAGGCGGAGCCATGCGTTTGCGTTCCCCGTCGGCTGAGAGCACCGGGGGTTAGCCCTACCTGGAGCTGGGCGGTTAGCAGGATCGCTGCGGGTGATCGTGTCCGGACATGCTGGGACCGGCAGATACCGCTGATGTTCCAGTGAATCCGTAGGAGTTGGCTCGTGAGTGAGCAGACGTGGCAGGAGTTTCGTGGTTCCAAGCGGCGGGGCGGTCGGCGCAGAGCCGTGCCGGCCGCGGTCGCGGTGGCCGTGGGCGTGATGACGATGGGTGTCCTGGCGCCGCCCGCGGCGTTTGCCGCCTCCAGGCCGGATACCGTCCAGCAGGGCCTGGACACGCTGGTGCGCGCTGACGGCGTGCCCGCCGCGTTGGCGAGCGTCAAGGGCCTTGAGGGCCGCACGCGTACCTACACGGCAGGGGTGGGTGACCTGGCCACCGGGGCGAAGGTGCCGGTTGACGGTCAGGTGCGGATCGGCAGCAACACCAAGACGTTCACCGCGGTGGTCGTGCTGCAACTGGTCGGCGAAGGGAAGATCGGCCTCGACGCCTTCGTCGACACCTATCTGCCCGGCCTCGTCCGCGGGGAGGGGATCGACGGACGCCATATCACCGTCCGTCAGCTCCTGCAGCACACCAGCGGACTTCCCAACTACAGCGAATACCTCGGCGACGACATCCGTCACTACGAACCCGGCGAACTCCTCGACATCGCTTTCCAGCACAAGGCCGACTTCGACCCCGGGAAGGGCTGGAAGTACAGCAACACGAACTACGTACTGGCCGGCCTGATCGTCCAGAAGGTCACCGGCCGGACCATCGCCGAGGAGATCGACCAGCGCATCATCAAGCACCTCGGGCTACGCCACACCTACTTCCCCGCCCCCGGCGACGCGACCATCCGAGAGCCCCATCCCAAGGGCTACTACCAGGAATCAGCAGGCGCGCCGCTGCGCGACGTCACGGAAATGGACCACTCCTGGGCCTGGGCGGCAGGTCAGATGATCTCCACCGACTCCGACCTCAACCGGTTCTTCGGCGCGCTCCTGGCCGGCCGCCTCCTCCAGCCGGCCCAGCTCGCCCAGATGCGCACCACCGTCCCCGCTGAATACCTCGGCTCCGGCGCCCGCTACGGACTGGGGCTCGTGAGCAGGCCACTGTCGTGCGGCGGTGTCTACTGGGGGCACGGCGGGAGCATCCCGGGGTACGAGACCCGGGGCGGCGCCACCGACAAGGGCCGCGCCGCCAACATCGCGGTGACCGTCCAGGCGACCGACAAGGAAGTCATGAAGCGTGCCGAGAGGGTCGTGGACACGGCTCTGTGCCGCTGAACCTCGCCTCTCAGGTCCGTTGGCCGCCGCATCCTGGTGGCAACCGCGGCCAAGGGAGTCTCCCGGCCGGTCGGTCAACCCGTGGACCGGGAAGGCGACGCTGCCACCGGCGTACCCTGCTGCCCCGGCCGGCTGCCGCTATCCCGGGGTGCTGCCTTCGGTCATGGCCTGCGTGCCGATGACGTTGAGGAGCCTGAGCCGGTCGGCGGTGTCGCTGCCAGGAGTGGCGGTGTAGGCGACGATGCGCAGATCGCTGCCGGGAGCAGTGAGCACGTCACAGTCGAAGGTGAATGTGCCGACGTCGGGGTGATGGACGGTCTTGGAGTCCGACTCATGGACGCCCACGATGCCCGTGTCCCACAGGCGTGCGAAGCCGGCGCTGACACTCCGGAGGTCATTGATCAGCATGCGCAGGCCGGCATCGGCCGGGTAGCGGGCGGTCGCTGCCCTGAGATCGGCGACCACGGCCGCCTCGAACCGGGCCTCCTGCTCGGGGGTGTGGCTGACACGGCTCGGCAGACCGGCGAAGTGCCGCCAGACGATGTTGCGCTCGCGTCCGCGCTGCGCGGACGCGTCTCCGAACAGGGCAGCCCACAACGGGTTCCACAGAATCAGGTTCCATGCGGCGTCATGCACGCTCAGCGGTGAGCCGTCCAGTTGGTCGAGCAGCCTTCGCACCCCCGGTGGGATGTGCGTCGACAGCTGCCCGGGGCCCGGCACAGGCTGGCCCGCGAGGTGATACAGGTATTCGCGCTCAGCTGCCGACAGTCGCAGGGCGCGAGCCAGCGCGGACAGGACCTGCGCCGACGGGGAGGTGGCCCGGCCCTGTTCGAGGCGGGTGATGTAGTCCACCGACAGACCGGCGAGCTGCGCCAGTTCCTCGCGGCGCAGCCCGGCCGCCCGGCGTACTCCGCCCGCGGGCAGTCCGACGGCCTCGGGGGTGATCCGGTCCCGCCAGCCGTGCAGGGCTCTGCCCAGTTCCCTGGATTCGTTCATCGTCCCAGTATCGCGTTGCCGTTCCCGGACAGCCTGGTACTGCCGGTCCACTGGCTGAGGCGGGCACTGTCTGTTTTCGTGCGGTGCGAGGAGGGTGGAGGCATCACCCACCCACCGATCACGGAGCGGACACATGACCATCACATTGATCACTGGAGCGAACAAGGGCCTGGGATTCGAGGCCGCCCGCCGCCTGATCGAGGCCGGGCACACCGTCTACGTCGGGGCACGCGACGCACAGCGCGGCCGGGATGCGGCCGAGAGGCTCGGTGCCCGCTTCGTGCAGCTCGACGTCACCGACGAGGATTCCGTCAAGGCTGCCGCCGAATTCGTCCGTGCGGACGCCGGTGGCCTCGACGTCCTGGTCAACAACGCCGGGATCGTGGGCGCGCGCAAGCCCGTCGGCGAGGTCACCGGGGCCGACATGCTGACCACGTACGACACGAACGTCTTCGGCGTCGTGCGCGTCACGCACGCCTTCCTGCCGCTGTTGGAAGCGAGCGACGCCCCGGTCGTCGTCAACGTCGGCAGCGGTCTGGGCTCGCCGGCGGCATGCGCCGACCCCAGCCGGGTGGAGTTCCAGGTGATGGCGCTGGACTACAACTCCTCCAAGACCGCACTGGTCATGGTCACCTCGCAGTACGCCAAGGCTTTTCCCGCCATCCGGTTCAACGCCGTCGACCCCGGCTACACCGCCACCGACCTCAACGGCCACACGGGCACGCAAACCATCGAGGAGGGGGCGGAGATCATCGTCCGCATGGCCTCGATCGGTGCCGACGGCCCGACCAGCGGCTTCTTCGACAGGATCGGCCCGGTCGTCTGGTAGCGATCCGGTCGCTGATGCGTTGGCGACGGCAGTCCAACGGATGAGCGTCGCAACTCAAGCGGGCGCGGGCCCGCGCAGCGCCCTGATCACCCTTGACCGCCAGTGTTCTCCGTACCCTCCAGGGGCTCGACTACGGGGGTAAAACAGGCCAATGGCGCTCCGGGCGCCCGTGAGCAGAAACGGTTACGGAGCCGGTTCCGGCCATGGCGCCGGCATATTCCGGGCGCGCCGGGCGCACCCCCGGGCCAAGGCAGAGGCCTCGTGCGCTGCGACGCCAACCCCATGTCCTGATAGGGCACTTCCTGCGCCGGTGGCGCATTGGCGCCGCTGCGGGCGGGCCAGGCGCGCCCGTACGTTTTGCGTCGTTGGTCGCGTACGCGAAACCGTCCTCGTCCACAACGGAGGCCCTCGGGATGTCGCTGTTCCCCTACAAGCAGTCCTTCGCCGGATCCACCGTCCCGCCCGACTGGAAGCTGTACGGCTCGGCGAAGATGACCGGCGAGGGCTGGCTCAGCCTCACGCCCGCCACGACGTTCCAGGCCGGGACGGCCCTGCTGAACGTCGCCTTCCCCAGCAGCGACGGCATCTCGGTGCAGTTCGACCTCGCCGCCTACGGGAGTGGCGACCCCGCCGACGGGCTCTCGTTCTTCCTCATCGACGGCGCGTACGAGACCGGCGTGGGCGGTCCCGGCGGAGCCCTCGGCTATGCCTGCTACCACAAGGGGCAGGCGGACAAGCAGCCCGGCGTCTCCCACGGCTACGTCGGCATCGGCGTGGACCAGCACGGATCGTTCTCCAACCCGACCGAGGCGGGGGACACCGGGCCCGGGACGAGGCCGGACAACGTCGTGCTGCGCGGCTCGGGGGACGGGTACGACGGCTACCGCTACCTCGTGGGCGCGGCCCTGCCCCCGCTGAGCCTCGAGCGTGCGAACCCCACCCGCGTCCTCCTGTCGATCAGCGACCGCAAGGTGTCGGTCTCCGTCCGCAAGGACAACAACTGGCAGCGGCTGATCGACGGTTACGACCTGCGCACCGCCACGGGCCAGGACCCGCTCCCCGCTACGCTCAAGCTCGGCCTGTCGGCCGCCACGGGCGCGCTCACCAACAACTACGAGGTCCGCGACCTCGAGGTGACGCTGCCCGCCGAGTTTCCGCTGGCGATGGCGGGCCCGCAGTCCGTGCAGGCCGGCGCGCAGATCGGCTATCGGATCACGGTCGAGAACAAGGGCCCCAATGCCGTTCCGGACGCGAAGGTCACGGGCAAGCTGCCGACGGAGGTGACCTCCCCGGCCTTCGGCACGCTCGAACTCAGCGGCGGCGCGACGGCCGGCGCGGGCACCATCACGGACGGGACGTTCACGCAGCCGCTGAACCTTCCGGTGGGCGGCAAGGTCGCCATCCCGCTGAACGGCACGGTCAAGACCGGAACCTCCGGCAGCATCACGTGCGACGCCACGGTCACCTCGGAGACGCGCGCCAACATCGCGACGAAGTACTCCGACTCCGTCACGACGACGGTGACGGCACCGCCGACCGCCGAGGTCCCGCTGGGCATGGGCGGACCGGCCACGGCCGACTCGGGAAAGCCGATCTCCTACACGATGACGGTGGAGAACAAGGGGCCGGGCGCCGTTCCCGCAGCGAAGATCACGGGCACCCTCGCCGCGCACATCACGGGGGCGAAGTTCGAGACGCCCCAGCTTTCCGGGGGCGCGACGGCCGGCCAGGGCACCGTCTCCGGCACCGACTTCACCCAGCCCCTGAACCTGCCCAAGGGCGGCAAGGCCGTCATCCGCATCACCGGCACGATCGAGCAGAACTTCACCGGCGGCCTCACCAGTACGTCGAAGATCGAGACCCCGGACGTCACCAACACCTCGCCGGACAAGACCGGCTCCGTGACGACGACGGTAGCCTCACCGAAGATCGACATCACCATCAAGGCGAAGAACGGCTTCGAGCAGAGCTGGCCCGAGGAGTACAAGGGCTACGTCTGGTCGTACACCTTCACGCTGGCCGCCAGCAAGAACCGTATCCAGCAGTGGCAGCTCTCCTTCGACGGGCTGCCCGCCGGAAGCCGCTTCAACCCGGTGTACAAGGAGCACTGGTACACGGTGGTGAAGGACGGCAGCGCGGACGGGCACGTCATCATCGAGTCGCCCGCGACGGGCCACAGCATCGAGCCCAACACACCGCTGGACGTGCAGGTGCAGGTGCTGCACCACTCGCTGGCCGAGTCCAACCAGGGCCTGGTCTACAACCTCCAGGGCATCGCCCTGAAGGAGGGGAACAGCTGAGACCCGGTGGGCCCCGCCTCGGCGGGGCCCACTTGGGCGGTCGTTCAGCGGCTGGGACAGGGGCCTACTGGAGACCCCAGAGGTGTGGGTGTCCAGGATCGGCGGGGCAGACGAAGACGTTGAGCTCGCCGTGGCGGCCCACGACGACCTTGGTGGGCATGGCAAACGGGTGCGGGGCGAGGTCTCGTTCCTCGAGCGGCTTCCAGCTGCCGCTGCCGCCGTCCCACTCGGAACCGTCGATGGTCAGCAGCAGATCCATCGGTACCTTGCAGGTCGGGCAGTCCATCGGGTACGGGTCGGTCCTGTGCCAGGAGGCGAAGCCGCCGACGCGCCAGCCGGGCGGGATGGACAGGTCGTACTGGTACCCCACCGGCTCGCCGGCGTCGTCGCCCACGCGCTCGGCCTCCGCTTCGCGGGCCTCCTCCCAGGCGTCGAGCCGGGCGCACAGCTCCTCGGGCAGGACGCCGGCGAAGGGGTACGTGCGTACCTGCTCCGGATGCAGCACGCAGGTCTCGGGTACGTACGAGTCGGAACCTACGAGCTGCGGCAGCGGCGGCGTGCCGAGCACCTCACCGACCTCGCCGACCTGCGCCAGCGCAGATGGAGCAGGGGCTCGTAGCGGCCCGGGCCGTGCGCGCTGAAGGGACACCAGAAGACCTGGAGCAGGTCACAGCCGTCAGGGCCCGGCGGGAGGTCGGGGACGTCCCGCCGGTACAGCTGGGCGAGTGCGATGAGCGGCAGCGGATCGCACTCGCGGGCCTCCGGGTTCCGGTGGGTGCGGCGGAGCTCGTCCAGCAGTTGCTGTTGCTCCTGCGTGAGTCCCGAGAACCGTCCGCCGGCCCACGCGGTGGCCAGGAGGTCCCGCTCCTGGCGGATGTCCGCGATGCGCCGCCCTCGTCCGCGCCCATGGGCCTCATCACAGACCGGCCACGGCTCGTCCACGGGCCAGAGCATCGGCCCACCCACGGAGCTGTCCGACACGGCCGGGCTGCCCGGGCGCGGGTGCAGCCGCGTCGTCGTGCCGCGGTACGCGGCCAACTCCAGAAAGAGCGCCTCGACATCGAGGGGGCGCGGCGGCGTCGTCCTGGTCATGGGCAGGACTCTAAGCCTGATCTTTATCTTCATCTTCCGTGCCGTGCCGGGAGTAAGGGCGAGGGCTCAGCGGGGGATGAGACCCCCGTGGATATGAGGAGACATGCCCGCCGGGCTTGTGGAAGGCTGTCGGCATGCTTGATCACATAGCGATTCAGGTACGGGACGTCGCAGCGTGCGCTGACTTCTATGATGCGGTCCTCGCACCGCTCGGCGGCAAGCGGACGAAGGAGTTCGGCGACTTCGTCAGCTTCGGTACCACTGGGCACAGCCTCTGGCTTGTCCCCGTCGACGAAGACAGTAAAGCTCGTGAGGTGCATCTCGCGTTCGCTGCGGCCGACCGCGTGGCCGTTGACGCGTTTCATGCCGCTGCGGTTGCAGCCGGCGCCGAGTCCCTGCACGCACCACAGCTTTGGCCCCAGTACCACGAGTCATACTACGGTGCTTTTGTTCGCGATCCCGACGGCAATAACGTCGAAGCCGTCTGCCACGCACCGTAGTCGGTCGCACGCCCGCGCCTCGGCCGGGCTGTGAGAGCCGGCCGGAGTCCTGTCCGGCTGCACTGCCTTCTGCTTGCGGAACCGCATGCCGCCGGTGAGTTCGCCCGGCCCGATACCTCCGCCCTGATCACCCAAGCGCTGGGCCCCACCGTCGTCCGTTCGAGAAGTCGACAGTGAGGCCCAGGCGGTGGCACGGCGGCTCAGGGGACCGGGGTGTCACGCCTTCGCGACGGCCTCCAGCGGGCTCAGGGCGGCTGCCCGGCGGGCCGGGACGGCGGCCGCGACCGAGCCGATCGCGAGGGAGAGCAGGCACACGAGGAGCAGCGTCCCCCAGGGCAGGGCCAAGGAGTACTGCTCCATCGCGCCGTTGGCCAGCGAGCCGACGGCCCAGGCGCTGAACAGCCCGCCTGCCAGGCCGAGGAGAGTACCGAACGCGGCGACGGTGACCGCTTCCAGGCGGATCATCCGCCGGATGCCGGCGCGGTCCATGCCGATGGCGCGCAGTACGCCGATCTCGCGGGTGCGTTCGGCGACCGACATGGCCAGGGTGTTCACGATGCCCAGCGAGGCGATCACGACGCCGATGGCGAGGAGCCCGTACACGAGGGTGAGCAGCTCGCCCATGGTGCCGGCGGCCTCTCGGACGAGTGCCTTTCGGTCCTGCACCTTCAGCAGCGGGTTGTTGCCCACGGCGGTGCGCAGCCGGTCCTCGGTGGTCTTGGAGATCGCGCCGCTGTCGGTGCGCACGAGGATCCGCTGGACGGAGCCGGGCTTGAAGCTGTTCTGCTGCACTTCGGTACGGGAGCCGAGTACGTCGTCGGCGATGGGGTTGTCCTTGTAGACGGCCACCACGGTGTACTTCCTGAAGTCCTGGCTGCGGCCCATGCCGGCGTTGATCCTGCCGCCCGTGTTCACGCCGTGTTCGCGGGCGATGGTGCTGGAGACGGCGATCCGGCCCGGCCCGAGGTCCGCGAGGGAACCGCTGGTGAGGTCGAGCTTCATGACGTCCTTCACGGTGTCGGGCTCGACGCCGGAGATGCCCTGGACGCTGCCGCCGATGACCACGGTGGAGTCGGCCACGGCAGTCGCGGTCCGTACCCCGGGGGTGTCCGCCACGCGCTGTACGGCGGACGGGTCGATGGCGATCATGGGGGTGCGGGTGCCGATCACGTAGTCGGCGCCGAGGCCGGCCGCGGCCTGGTGGTCGAGCGCCTGTCCGGTGGAGTTGCCGAGGACGGCGAGACCGGCGACCAGTGCCGTGCTGATCATCAGGGCGGAGGCGGTGGCCGCGGTGCGCCGCGGGTCGCGCAGCGCGTTCTCCTGCGCGAGATGGCCGGTGATCCCGAAGCGGCGGGTCAGCCGTCCGGTCAGCCGGATCACGGGGGTGGCGAGCAGCGGCGCCAGCACGATCATGGCGATGACGAGGACGGCGCAGCCGAGCATCGCGCTGTTGAGGTTCTTCTCCGAGGCGTCCTTCGCTCCCGTGAGCGAGATCAGCAGGCCGGCGCCGACGACGAGGAGGACGAGGCCGGCCACGGCGCGGATTCGGGACCGGGTGGCGGAGGGCGGCTGTTCGGCCGAGCGCATCGCCTCGATGGGCGCGACCTTCGCGGCCCTGCGGGAGGGCAGCCACGCGGCGAGCATGGTGACGCCCACGCCCACGCCGAGCGCCGCCACGATGGAGCGCGGACCGATCACCAGGGGGCCGCGGGGCAGCGGGTCGGCGCTGGTGCCCAGGACGTCGGGCAGCACCGAGGCGATGCCCAGGCCGACGGCGAATCCGGCCGCCGACGCGGCGAGGCCGACCAGGAGGGCCTCCCAGAGCACGGAGCGGACCACCTGACGGCGCGAGGCGCCGATCGCCCGCAGCAGCGCGATCTCGCGAGTGCGCCGGGTGATGAGCATGGTGAAGGTGTTGACGACGAGGAACGAGCCGATGAACAGCGAGACCCCGGCGAAGACCAGCGGCAGCTTCTTGTAGCCACGGGTCATGGTGTCGACGTTGGTGGCCTGCTGGGCGGCCTGGGCGCTGCCGCTGGTGGCCTCGGCCCGGTCGGCCGGGAGCATGGCGGTGACCCGGTTGGAGAGCTCGACCTGGTGGGTGCCGGGCGTGGCGGACAGGTCGATTCCGGTGTAGTGGCCCGGGGTGGCGAAAAGGCGCTGGGCGGTCGCCTTGTCGAACAAGGCGAGGGTGCCGCCGGCGGTCACCCGGGAGTCCTTGGTGCTGACGATGCCGACGAGCCGCTTGGTCATGACCGGGCCGTCCGTGGCCAGCGTGACCGTGCTGCCGATACGGAGGTGGCCCGCGGCGGCGGTCCCGCTGTCCACGGCCAGTTCGCCGCCGTTCGTGGGGGCGTGGCCCTTGACCAGCGGATAGAGGCTGTCCTTGCCGTCCGCGCCGGGTACGTAGGCGGCGGCCAGGTGCGCCCACGCCTTGTCGGCCCGCATCGGAGTGCCGTCGGCGGCGTTCAGGGTGGCCGAGCCGTCGGCCGAGGGCCGCACGGCGGCGACACCGGGTACGTCGGCCAGCTTCCGTACGAGCGCGTCGTCGAGCACGCTGGTGTGCTCGTTCGCGGCGGCCCCCGGCGGGGGCTCCTTCGCGGTCACGGTGACCGCGATGCCCGCGAAGTTCTGCGACGCGGCGGCGCGGTAGGCCGCGGCGGAGGAGTCCGCGAAGACGAGGGTGCCGGAGACGAACGCGACACCCAGGCAGACCGCGAGGACGGTCATGACCAGACGGGCCTTGTGCGCCAGGACGTTGCGCAGGGCTGTTCTCAGCATGGGCAGCTTTCGGGAACGGGGGAGGGGCGGGGACGTACGGCGCGGGTGCGCGGGGCCTGGAGGCGGGGTCGACGGATCCGAGCGGATGGCTCGCCCGGCACCGGTGTGCGGCGGGTCAGCTGGTGCGTGAGCCGGTGTCGAAGGCGGGGGTCTGGGGGTTCCCCCCGGAAAGACGCAGCATCCGGTCCAGGACCCGGTCCGGGGTGGGACGCGTCATCTCGTCGACCAGGCGGCCGTCGGAGAGGAAGACCACGCGGTCGGCGTAGCCGGCGGCGACGGGGTCGTGGGTGACCATGACCACGGTCTGGCCCAGGTCGCGTACGGAGTCGCGCAGGAAGCCGAGGACCTCGGCCCCGGCGCGGGAGTCGAGGTTGCCGGTGGGCTCGTCGCCGAAGATGATCGCGGGCCGGGAGGCCAGGGCGCGGGCCACCGCGACGCGCTGCTGCTGCCCGCCGGACAGCTGTGCGGGCCGGTGGTCGAGGCGCTGGGAGAGGCCGACCATGGCGATGACGCGGTCCAGCCACTGCCGGTCCGGGCGGCGTCCGGCGATGGTCAGCGGCAGCGTGATGTTCTCCAGCGCGGTCAGCGTCGGCAGCAGGTTGAACGCCTGGAAGATGAAGCCGATCCGATCGCGGCGCAGCTCGGTGAGCTGCCGGTCGTTGAGCGTGCTCAGTTCGGTGGTGCCGATGCGCACGGAGCCGGAACTGGGCGAGTCGAGCCCGGCGGCGCAGTGCATCAGGGTGGACTTGCCGCAGCCGGAAGGGCCCATGATCGCGGTGAACTCGCCCTCGCGGAAGTCGATCCCGACCCCGTCCAGGGCTACGACCTGGGTGTCGCCGCTTCCGTAGACCTTCGTCAGGCCGACGGTGGCGGCCGCGATCCCCGGCGTCGTGTGCAGCGCGTGCGGGGCAAAGGGATCGACGATCACAGGGGCTCCTCTTCGAGTGCGGAAAGATGCACTTCGAAGGGTGCCGGGGGAACGTATCGGGGCCTGGACCGCTGTGTATCAGCGTCCGCGCCGCTTTGTAGCAGTTGTGTAGGGGCCGGGTCGATAGCGGTTGTGCAGGGGCCCGGGTGGTCAGGCCGGCAGGCGCAGGGTGGCGACGGCGCCGCCGTCCGGGGCGTTGTCCAGACGCAGCTCGGCGCCGAGAAGCCGGGCCTGTCCCAGGGCGATGGTCAGGCCCAGGCCGTGGCCCGAGCCGCGCTCCGTCGCGCCCGTGTGGAACCGGCGCGGGCCATGGAGCAGCAGGTCCGCCGGGAAGCCGGGGCCGTGGTCGCGCACGACGACCGTACGGCCCTCGACGGTGACCTGCACGGGGGTGTCCCCGTGCCGGTGGGCGTTGACGACGAGGTTGCTGACGATCCGCTCCAGGCGGCGAGGGTCGGTCTCCACGGTCGTGGCGTCTTCTACGTGCTGCGTGTCGGCATACTCTGCGCGCTGCGCGCCGCCGACGGTGACCTCGGCGTCGAAGCCGGTGCGCGCCACGGCGTCGGAGACGACAGCGCCGAGCGGCACCCGGGCATGGACCGGTTGTTCGGCACCCGCGTCCAGCCGGGAGATCTCCAGCAGGTCCGCGACCAGACCGCGCAGATCACGCACCCGGGCACGGATCAGATCCTCCGTCTCACCGGGCGGCAGCAGGTCGGTGGCGGCCAGCAGACCGCCGACGGGGGTACGCAGCTCGTGGGCCACGTCCGCGGTGAACTGGCGCTCGGTGCGTAGCCGCCGGCCGAGGCTGTCGGCCATGAGGTCGACGGTGGCGGCGATGTCGGCCACCTCGTCGCCGCCCTTGGTGGGCCCGGTCCGGGCGTCGAGGTCCCCGGCGACGATCCGGCCCGCGGTCTCGGAGACCCGCCGCAGTCGGCGGCCGAGCAGCCCGGCCCCGTACACCGCCAGGGGCACGGCCGCCGCGAGCGCGACCAGCGAGGCCAACGTCACGGTCACGTCGAGCTGGCGCAGGGTGTGGAGATCCGGGCTCATGTTGACCTGGACGGCAAGGACCGGGCTGCCCGGGCCGCCGGTCCGCTGGGCTGCCCAGACGCTCGGGCCCAGGTTTCCCTCGACGCGCCCGTCGTAGGCCGTGTGCCGGTCGCCGTCGGCCGGGTGGCGCAGTACGACGGGCAGCTCGGCCGGATCGAGCTCGGCGCCGTCCGCGAGCGTTCCGGTACGCCGGTAGACGTCCATGGCCGAGTACACGGTGTTGAAGGCTCGTGCTCCGGCCCGGTCGCGGATGTCCTGCGCGGTCCATAGGTGCACCAGCACGCCCACCGCCACCGCCACCAGGCACGCTGTGGCGGCGGCCAGCGCGGCGATCTTCCAGCGCAGGTACGTGCGGGCCGGCCGTCGCAGCCGGTGGAACGGACGCACTGGCCTCTGGAACGGACGCATTGGCCTCATCGCCTGAGCTTGTAGCCGAAGCCGCGGACCGTCTCGATCCGCTCCCGCCCCAGCTTCTTGCGCAGCCGTTGCACGCACAGGTCCACGACGCGGCTGTCGCCGTCCCAGCCGTACTCCCAGACGTTGCGCAGCAGGGTGTGCCGCTCCAGTACGACGCCCGGGTGGGCGGCGAACTCCAGCAGCAGCTTCAGTTCGGTCGGGGTCAACGCCACCGGGCTTCCGGAGAGGGACACCTCCATGCCGGCCGTGTCGATGGTCAGGTCCCCGAATACCAGCACCTCCGCCTCGGACTCGGACGGCGGCTTCTCGCCCGCGGCCTGCTCGGGTCCTGGGGCGGCTGAGTAGGTCGCCCGCCGCAGCAGGGAGCGAATGCGCGCCACGAGCACGTAAGTGTCCACGGGCTTGACCACGTAGTCGTCCGCCCCGGCCTCCAGGCCGGCGACGACATCGAGCCCGTCGCCGCGAGCGGACATCATCAAGACGGGCACCAAGCTGGTCTCCCGGACCCTGCGGCACAGGCCGATCCCGTCCAGACCGGGCAGCATCACATCCAGGATCAGCAGGTCGAAGCTCTCGTCACGAAAGAGCTCGAGCCCGGTAAGACCGTCGGCCGCGGCCTTCATCTCGTAGCCGTAGCGCTCCAGGGCGACGGTGAAGGACCGGCGCATCAGGTCGTCGTCCTCCACCAGCAACACGCGAACAGGTCGCGAAGAGACCCCAGCGGGGGTGGGCGAGGACACGGGCGGAGGACTCCTGTTCGTACGGGCCAGGTGGGACGGCGGTCCTGGCTGCGCTTACGACTCATGCGCAGCCGGCGACCCGAAAGGAACGATACGACAGACGTCGCCGGGTACAGCCAGGTCGCACAGCGGACACGCGTGACCCCTGTGCAGGGTCTCCTCCATCAGTAAACCCGCAGGTCAGGTTGGGTGGCACCGGGCCTTGCGGGGCTTCCGTCGCCGCGGCCCGGCGCGCTGTTTTGATGGACAACCAAGCGCTTCCTGATACCCACCGGATACAAAACCCCGGCGCGAGTTTTCGGGGGGTTGAAGTTGTCGTGGCGGCAGCTTCTACCGTCCTGACCAGGGCCGGAGAGGCGGGCCGGCCCGGCGAGGTGTTCGTGAGGAAGAGGAAGGGGCGCGGGTGAGGGACTGGCCGTTCGCGGAGGTCCGCCGGCCCGGATCGGCAGCAACGGCCACCGGTACTACGCAGAGCGCCAGCTCGTGCTGCTGCAGCAGATCCTCGTGTTGCGTCCGGGGCGCTGGTGGTGCCCTGCCCTGTTATCCGCTGCGGCTTGTCTGCTGCTCCTGCTCAGTCAGTGTGCGGACCCTGACCGGTGGTGCCATAGCTGCCGCCCCGTGCTGGTCGGAGACCAGCTACGTTCCACCAGCACAACGAGCGACTCGAGTCGCTAGGAGATCGTCAAGGTCGTCACCCCGGTCACACCAGTGAAACCACGCCCAAGGCACTGCAGGGCGCTCGGCTGGGGCAAGGAGATGAGCTGGAGCAGGTTCCGCCCATGGAAGCGGCCGCGGGTCACGGTGCCGGTGACCGGGGTGACCACCTGACCGGCTACGGCCGTGCTGCTGCCGGTGATGTCCGCAGTGCTGGAGTCACCGGTGTTCCAGGTGTACGTCCGGTGGCCCCGGAAGCCTTCGAGGAGGTTGTTGCAGCCCGTGTCGAGCGTGAACTCCTCGTGGTACCCCCCGCTCTTCACGGTCCCGTCACCGCCGACGCAGGAGGTGAAGCGCCCGTCGACCGTGACGTGGATGGGTCGTGGCTGGAGGGTGACCCCTGGCTCGTAGCTGACGGACTCGGTGCCCTGGCACTGCAACAGCACGGACTCCCGCGGGTGGGCGGACGCGGCCGCGGGCGCCGGCGTGGCCGCGCCGCACACCACGGCGGCCACGAGGGCGAGCGCGCGCAGCCGCTTCCCGCCGACGGCCACGGCGGATCTCTTCACACTCAGCAACATGGGGCAAACCCTTCCCCGGTCGTACCGCCCGGAGACAGGCGTGTCAGAGCGATGTCGGATGCCCGGTCCCGGTGAACGGCGCGCGACGCGGTGCGCACGCCTACCCGCGCGGGCCGCCCCGCGGGTAGCCTCGTGCCGCCCCCTCGACCTCCCATAGGGCCCTGCGCCGGAGCGAGTTGGAGAGAGATGGACACGCTGCAGAGCGGCACGCTGACGGTGCCGGGCGCGAGGTTGTACTTCGAAGTGCGCGGCACCGGACCGTTGCTGCTGCTCATCCCGGGCGGTGCCTCCGACGCCGAAGTCTTCCGGGACCTGGCCGACGAACTCGCCGCCCACCACCGCGTCGTCACCTACGACCCGCGCGGCATCTCCCGCAGCCTCCTCGACGGACCGCCGCCCGAATCGTGGCTCGACACCCAGGCCGACGACGCCGCCCGGCTGCTCGACCACCTCGCCACGGCCGACGAGCCGCTGCGCGTGTTCGGCAGTTGCTCGGGCGCCCTGATCGCCCTGGCACTCACGGTCCGCCATCCGCAGAGGTTCCGGCTGGTCGTCGCCCATGAGCCGCCCGCTATGGGCTTGTTGCCTGACGCGGCACAACACTCCGCGTTCTTCGACGAGGTGCACGCGACGTTCCGCCGCGAAGGCGTCCCGGCGGCCCTGGACAAGCTCCGGGCCGTCTTCGGCGGCAGGCCCGCCCCGCCGCTCCCCGAAGCCACCGACAACAGTGAATTCTTCCTCTCCCACGTGATGCTGCCCTCCACCCGCTGCGTGCCCGACGTCAACGCATTGGCAGCCGTGGCGGACCGTCTCGTCATGGCCGGCGGCCAAGGATCGCGCACCCATGACGTGCACCGGCCGGCGGCCGTCCTCGCGAATCGGCTCGGGCGGGAACTGGCGGAGTTCCCCGGCGGGCACGCCGGCTACGCCAGACACCCCGCCCCTTTCGCCGCACAGCTCGAGGCAATCCTGGCCGCCCCACAGCCCTCACTCGGCTGACAGGCCATGCGCATCCTGATGGGCGCCCAGAACTGCGGCTTCGGCCCGGCCTCCGTACTCACCGCCGTATCCCGACTGCTCCCCGGACACGAGCGGATATTCGTGGGAGACGGTGTCGCAGCGGCTTTCGCCCACCGCAACGCCACCGCCTTCGACGGCATCCACCAGCTCACCCAGCCGCGCAGGAACGGATCCCCGGACCTCGACCGGTTGCTCGAGGACAGCGACCAGGTCGTCTCCGTCATGGACGCCGACCTCGTCCTGCGCTCCGTCGTGGCGCGCCGACCGGTGGTCCTGGTGGACTGCCTGTTCGGCTTCTGGCAGCACCACCACTCCCTGGCGCGGATCCGCGAGCTGTGCACGACCGTTCCCCGTACGTCCTTACCGGCGGCACGCCGCCACCTGGCCTGCCTCTCGCCGCACGAACGCATCCTTGCCGCGCATCTGCTGGCCGACCACAGCGTGGTCCAGGACTTCCCCGGCATCTCGCGACGCATGGCCGAGTTCGCCGACGCCGGCGCCGACTGCGCGATGCATCTGACCGGTCCCCTCGTCGACCTGGACGGTCTGAGAGAGGCGGGGGAAGACGTACCGGCGGCCGATGGACCGGGCTACGACCTGCTGATCAACACCGGCGGCTTCAAGAACTTCCTCCTGGACTTCGAGGCCAACAACGACTACCTCCGGCTCATCGACCGCTGGATCCCCGACCTCCTCGCCGACTGGCCCCGCTTCACCCGCGTCCTGGTCTGCGGCGGCCCGTACGCGGGACACCGCGGCGGTACCCACCGGACGGCCGGACGACGCGTCGACCGCCAGTTCCTGCCCCAGCGCGAGCTGCTGCGACAGGTGGCGAGAACACCCCACTCCCTCCTCGCCCCCGGCCTTTCGGCGCTCAACGAGGCCACGCTCCTGGGTCGTCTGCCCTTGGCACTCCACGAACAGCATTACGCCCACACGTTCACCATCCGGAACCTCGCAGGCACCCTCTTCGGGCACCTGGCCGGCCGATTCGCGGACGTCCTGCCCGGACACGCACTGCCCGAGGACGACTACGCCGGAACCAAGGCCCTCGTCGCCGTCGCCGGCTGTATCGTCCGGGACGACGACCTTTACGCGCGTTTCCGCAGCACCTTCAACGAACGCATCGAGCAGTACCTCTGCCTCACCCCCGAACAGCGGCGCGGGGCAGTGGCGGAACTGCGTCGCGCCCTCGACGGTCCTCCCGCCCCCTCGGTGATCGCCTCGATCCTCACAGCGGCCCGGTGACCGGATGACGCGCCGGAACACTGCTGACGCGGCATTCAGATGATGTTGTCCGGGCTGTCCAGCCACAGGTACTGGCCCGTGCGGTCGACGGTCAGGCCGGCACGGTCGCGGTCGGGGCGCCCATAGCCTTCCCACCGACGGTAGGCGGCTTCCACCTCGTCCCAGAGGCGGCGCGGCCCGTACTGCTCGACCTCGTAGTCGGCCTGGTCGCCGGGGACGTATTCAGCCGTAGCCCAGGAGCTTTTGTCGTGGGAGAAGAGCCAGACGCTGGCCTCGTCACTGCCGTCCCTGGCCTTGCCCACGAAGTGCCAGGCCCCAGGAACGGACACGTCGACGTAGAACAGGGCGTCGTAGTCGCTGGCGACATCGAGGGGGCTGAGGGTGGTGCGGCTGGGCTGTCCATCGTCCGCGTGGTGGAGGAAGTCCTTCAGGCGACCTCCTCCGCCGGGCCGGCTGCGGGTGTGCATGAACGCCGGGTTGCCGGTGAACCGGCCGTAGGCCCGACCATCGGCGACGTCCAGGACGGCGAAGCTGTAGTGGAACATGCCTCCGCCACACGGTGCGACGATCCGTCCTCGGGGTGCCTGCTCGACCCAGGCGTAGGGGATCTCCGGCACGGTGTACGTCGCCATCACCCGGTCGTACGGTGCGCCCTTCGGCCAGCCGTCCTCGGCGTCGCCGCACAGGACGCGGGGGGTGAAGCCGGCGCGGGCGAGGCTGTCCTCGGCCTGTTGGGCGATGCGCGGGTCGATGTCCATGGTGGTGACGTGACCGGAGCCGAGGCGGTGGCAGAGCCAGGCCGCGTTGTACCCCGTGCCGGCCCCGGCCTCGAAAACCGTGTGGCCGTCGCGGACGTCCAGCAGCTCGAGCATCTCGAGCATGATGGTGGGCATGGAGCTGGACGATGTGGGTCGCTGGTAGGCATCCTCGCCCAAATCGGCGCCCTCGTTGATCTGGGTGACGAGGGGCAGGTCGGCGTAGACGGCCCAGGCCCATTTCTCGGGATTCTTCCTACGGTCGTAGGTGCGACCGTCGACTTCCAAGGTGTCGGGGAGAAAGAGTTCCCGCAGCACGCCTTGAACCGCGTCTCTCCACGGGGAGTCCGGGGTCAGGGAGCCCTTGTTGGCGAGCATCTGGACAAGGCGTGCCGGGGTGCTCATCTATGCTCACTTCTTCTTCGGCGGGTCCGAGACGGGCCGGGGCCACTGTCCGTCACTCTCACGAGGCGACTGCTGCTTGTCGCCTTCCTCGCCGCCTTTGCCGTCACCGTGCTTGCCCATGAAGCGCCTCCTTTATCGGGGCGGTCGACGAACCGACCGTAATGGTGAGCAGACCGGTAGCGGGCCGGATTGGCTGAGATGGTCGAACGGACCCTGTACCGATCCGCGGGCGCGCCGAGCGATGCGGACCGGCGGCATATCCTGTCCGCCCGAGTCAGAGCATTGTGGAGGCGGTCATGGCAACCGGCGACCAAGAGGCTGAGTCGCAGGCTGTGGCCGCCCCTGGTGCGGAATCGCCTGCGGATCTGGTCCGGAGCATGGAGCTCATCGCACTGGCTCACGGCTTCGAATTGGGCGAGCCGCAGGCCAGGTCCGGTTGGGATGCCAGTGCCGAGATAGGCACTGATCGAGGCAAGGTGGTCGTGTCCCCGCGAGCGGAGGGGGCATTCCACGTACGGATCCTCCACCGCGGTTTCGCTTGGTCGCAGGGTTGGACGAACGATCTCGTCGCAGTGGTGGAGGTAGCGGACCTATGGCGCCGCGGCGGCCTTTTGCGGGAGTTGCACGACCGGTTCCCGTTCATGAGCTGGGACGAACTGGCGCAGGCGTTCGAGGACGGCGACCCTGCCCCCACGAAGTGGAGACAGCTTCTTTCCAACGATTGGCATCTGCCCGACCGCCCGCTCCTCCAGGCAGCCCATGCGCATCCTGACCTGCGGGTGTTCTACCCGGACATCAGCCATAGGAGCCTGATGCTGACCCGGGAGCCATGCGACCTGGAATCCGGCCTTGTGAAGATCACTCCTCTTTCTGGAGGCCTTTACCAAGTGATCACGTTTCCTGTCGCATTCCGGCGTGAGGTGGATTCGCTGAGCGAGGCACTTGAGGTCGCGGCGGCCTGCTGCCGATCGCTCTCGGATTCGTAACCTCACGGCTCGCGGGCGGTGCATGCGGGATCGTTCGGCGCTGGGGACGTCTGATCCATGGGTGCGTGACCGGCCTGCTGTGCGTCACCCTCCCGCTCCGTCTGCAGCGGCGGCTCGCGCGTGCCGGAGCCGGAATCAGTTGCTGCCGGCAAGTTCGCCGGTGAGCCTGCCGTGGAGGTCGGCGCTCGGATCGTTCAGGCCGGTGATCTCGACGGTCTTGCCGCGCTGGGCGTACTTCGCTTCGATCGCGTCGAGGACGGCGACGGAGGAGGCGTCCCAGATGTGCGCAGCGCTCAGGTCGATGACCACCTTCTTCGGGTCGGTGGCGTACTCGAACCGGCCGACGAGGTCGTTGGAGGAGGCGAAGAACAGCTCGCCGGTGACCCGGTAGACGACCGTGCTCCCGTCGGGGTCGGTGACTGCGGTGACCTCGGCGTGGTGGGCGACGCGCTTGGCGAAGACGACCATGGCGGTGATGGAGCCGAGGACGACGCCGATGGCGAGGTTGTGGGTTGCGACGACGGCCGCGACGGTGATGACCATGACGGTGATCTCCCCGGCGGGCATCCGCTTGAGGGTCTTCGGGGCGATGGAATGCCAGTCGAAGGTCGCGAACGACACCGTGATCATGACGGCGACGAGGGCGGCCATGGGGATGTCGGAGACGACGGGGCCGAAGACGACGCACAGCACCATCAGGAAGGCGCCGGCGAGGAAGGTGGACAGGCGGGTGCGGGCACCGGAGACCTTCACGTTGATCATTGTCTGGCCGATCATGGCGCAGCCGCCTATGCCGCCGAAGAAGCCGGTGACGATGTTGGCGATGCCCTGGCCTATGGACTCGCGGGTCTTGTTGGAGGGGGTGTCGGTGATGTCGTCGACCAGCTTGGCCGTCATCAGCGACTCCATCAGACCGACCAGCGCCATGGCGAACGCGTACGGGGCGATCGTGGTGAGAGTGTCCACGGTGAACGGGACGTCGGGCAGGCCCGGCACCGGCAGGGAGGAGGGCAGCGCGCCCTTGTCGCCCACGGTCGGCACCGCGATGCCCGCCGCGACGGTGACGACGGTCAGGATCACGATCGACACCAGCGGGGCCGGGATCACGGTGGTGACCTTGGGGAAGAACACCAGCAGCGCGAGGCCGCCGGCGATGAGCGGGTAGACGGCCCAGGGGACGTTCCGCATCTCGGGGACCTGGGTCATGAAGACCAGGATCGCGAGCGCGTTGACGAAGCCGACCATGACAGAACGGGGGATGAACCGCATCAGCTTCGCCACCCCGAGCGCACCGAGGACCACTTGGAGGACGCCGGCGAGGATGACCGCGGCGATCAGGTAGCCGAGGCCGTGCTCGCGGTTGAGCGGCGCGATGACCAGGGCGACGGCGCCGGTCGCGGCGGAGATCATCGCACGACGTCCGCCGACGATCGCGATGGTCACGGCCATGGTGAAGGAGGCGAACAGGCCGAGCGCCGGATCGACCCCGGCGATGATCGAGAACGAGATCGCCTCGGGGATCAGCGCGAGCCCGCCCCGGCGGTCACGATCGCCGCGACGATGACGAGCAGGGGCGCTCCGACAGCCATGGCGGCCATGGGCAGGGCCATGGCTGTGGACACCCCGGCGGCGACCGGGCACAGCCGCCTCGGGGACCACACCATGCACAGCAGTGCGCCGAGGACCAGCCCGGCCGTCCACCCGGCGGCCATCAGCCCGTACGCGGCAGGGCCGCCCAGGTGCTCGTGGGCGTAGGCCGGGCCCAGCAGGACGTAGCCGACCAGCCACAGTGGCACGGTGACGCAGCCCTGCCCGGACCACAGCAGCAGCCACCCGTACGAGCGGAAGACGTCCCAGCCCTCGCGGAACTCCTCCCAGGCGGTGGAGCGCCCGGCATTGGCGCTGCCGACCGGCGGCGGGAGGCGCACGAGAAGAGCGGCTGCGCCGATGAAGGTCAGCGCATCGAAGGCCAGGGCGTAACCCGGATCCGTGAGCGCGATCAGTGCCCCGCCGGCGACGGGGACGACGACCTTGACCGCGTTCAGCGTGGCCTGGAGCAGAGCGGTGGCCTGCCGCAGCAGATGGGCGGGGACCAGCGCGGGAAGGGTCTTCTTCGTGGACGGTTCGAGGAACGCGCTCACCGTCCCGCTCGCCGCGGACAGACCGGCCAGGGCACCGACCGAGGCGAGGTCCATGAGCAACAGGATCGCGGCGGCGGCCTGCAGCACGGCCAGGGCAAGATTCCCGGTCAGCAGGATGTGCGCTCTGGGGTATCGGTCCGTGACGACCCCGCCTGCCAGGGCGAACCCCAGCTGCGGCAGGCTGCCGGCGGCGAGGATCCAGCCCAGGTCGGCGGCCGTGCCGCCGACCTGGAGTCCGGCGAACGCCAAGGCGACCGGCGCGCTGGCGGACCCGGCTGCGGAGAGCACCTGGGCGGTCAGGAAGGTCCGGTAGCCGCGTTCGCGCCAGGGCGCGGCGGCGGCCACGGTCCGGGCCCGCCACCCGCCCGAGACCGTGACAGTGGCGGTCACGTTTCGTCTTCGGCGCCGGCTGCCGCCTGGTAGGCGGCGGCTTGGAGGGTGAACAGTTGTGCGTACTCGCCGGGTTCGCCGCCGGCGGTCCGGCGGGACATGAGGGTGTGGTGGTCGCCCGACTCGACGATGTGCCCGTCGCGGAAGACGTAGATCATGTCGCACGCGGTCACGCTGGCCAGCCGGTGGGAGATCAGGACGGTGATGCGGTCCGGGCGGCGCGTCCCGTGCAGCACGGCCTCGTAGACGGCGTGTTCGGCGCGGGCGTCCATGCTGGCCGTCGGCTCGTCGAGCACCAGCATCGCGGCGTCCTGGTACAGGCCCCGGGCCACGGCCACCTTCGCCCAGTTCCCGCCGGACAGTTCTTGTCCGCCCTTGAAACGCTTGGACAGCGGGGTGGCCCACCGCTGCGGCAGACCGGCGATGACGCGATCGGCCCCGGACTCGGTCACCGCCGCAAGGGCCCGCCGTGGGTCGGCCTCGGTGATGGTCCCCGCGCCGATCGTGACGTTGGCCAGCGCCGACAACGGCCAGGCGACCGGGTCCTGGAGCACCATGGCGACCTGGGCCTGGATGCTCTCGGCGTCCACCTCCCGCACCTCCACGCCGTCCCAGCGGATGCTGCCTTTGCTCGGCGTGTACAGCCCGGCCAGGAGCTTGGCCATCGTCGACTTGCCGGACCCGTTCGCTCCGACGAAGGCCACCGTGGAGCCCGCCGTCAGCGTCATCGACACCCCGCGCAGCGCGTCCCGGCCGGCCTCGGGGTAGGTGTAGTGGACGTCCGTGACCGTGATGGTCTTCACCGCATCCGGAAGGCGCCGGCCCGTACGGTGCGGCTGCAGGGCGCGGCAGCGCTCCAGATGCCGCTCGAGGTCGTCGATCCACAGGGCGTGCTCGTAGATCTGGTGCATGGCCAGTACGACGTTCACCAGCGTGCCCCGACTGGAGCGGATGGCAAGGAACGCGCCGCCGCCCGCCGCCAGCGGCATCCAGCCCGCCGCCGTCATCCATCCCAGCACCGCATAGGTGGCCCCGACCGCCAGGCCGCCGACCGCCCGGCCCCACAGTGAGACATTCGCTTCCTGCCGCCCCAGGCGGGCGTCTTCCTTCTCGATCCGCCGGGCGAAGCGCTCGTGCTCCTCGAGCAGCGCCTGCTGCGCCGTGGACGCGCGTACCTCCGGTGCGGAGTCGCGGTCGAGAAGGAGCCAGGTGAACAGGCGGATGCGGCGCTGCAGGGTGCTGTAACGGCTGTGCGAGAGGAACTGCGCCCGTGCCGAGCGCACCGCCGCGTACCCCTGAGGAACCACGGAGAGCAGAAGAAGGGGCAGCAGCACAGGGTGCAGTACGGCCAGGACGCCGGCGGCCCCGATCAGACCGAGTACGGCGTGCACGAGCGCGATCAGTTGCGGTACGGCCTGGCGCATGTAGTACAGGCCACGGTCGTTCGCCTTGTTGGCCTCGTCGGCGAAGGCGGCGTCGTCCACCGCTTCCAGGCGCACGTGGCAGTTCAGCCGCAAGAACTCCTGCTCCACCGCGCGCCGGACCTTCGGAGTGAGCGCGGCCTCTCCGCGGGCGACACCGAAGTCGAGCAGGCCCTGCGCCGCCAACAGGCCGGCGACCAGCGCGAGCGAGGGAAGGGCGTGGTGGATGCGTTCGGAGGTCGCGCCCTGGGCGAAGAGCGCCGACAGCACGCGCACCGAGGCCAGCAGCCCGAACGCACTCATCAACGCCGACGCGAGCTGCAGCACGACGACCATGACCGTGGCCCGCGCGTCGGCCCGGTAGGCCAATCCGAGCACCCTACGGCTGATCGCCGGGAGCCGGCCGAGAATCCGCGCCACGCTGGTGCGGGCGGCTTCGCCGTCCCACTGCATCCAGTAGACACTGGTCAGCTCGTCGCCGACCTCCTCGCCTTCCGGTGCCGCCGCAGCCCTGGCCGGGGGCAACGGCAACTCCACGCGCCGGCGGGGGCCGGGAACCTCCTTCCGATCACCGTTCTCCGACCTGTTGATGTCGTCCGCGTCACTCATTTGTGCGTTCCCCCTCGTTTTCGTCGACGGACTCAGCCGGCTTCGGCGACTCCCACGCGAGGGCCGCCGCGCTCTGGCCGGAGCAGACGTATTGCCGGCCATCGGCGGCCGGCTCCGGCCGGTAGCTCTCCGGGCGCCCGGCACGCACCCAGCGCTCCGAGGCACCGCTGTACATGAGGTCGAGCCACTCCTCCCGGTCCTGGGGGTGCGCGCCGCCCAGCAGTTGCAGCACCACGGGCTCGGGATACCCGGCGTCGCGCCGGACGTAGGCGCGGGGCAGCAGCACCTCACGCCGCACGTTCAGCAGCGCCTCACGCAGCAGCGGGTCGGTTAAGTCCCTCTGTTCCTCCAAGCGGTGCACCATGGCCTGCCGCGCACGCGCGGCAGTCGCCTGGACCACAGCCGTGGCCGGTGAAGCGGGGGAGGGGGAGTGGCACAAAGCAGCCTCCAGCGAGGGTGTTGTGATGGTCGGCTGCCGACCGGGTCGGCGAGGGGCTATCGGGGCCATCCCATGTCCGTGTACGGCCAGCCGTTCGCCATGCCCTCCAGCGCCGCGACGGTGTACTCCACCGTCGGCTCGGGCAGAGCGTGCAACGGCCACCACCGCCACTCCACGCACCGGTCCGGCTCCATCAACTGCGGCTCGCCCTGCCACCGGTGAACGCGGAAGAACAGCTGCAACCGCGGCACGGAGTTATCGGCGTGGAGCAGGTGCACGGTGTGCACGAGCTCGAGGTCGGGCTCTGCGACCGTGATGCCGAGCTCCTCGTCGGCTTCCCGTACAGCGCAGGCTCGTACGCTCTCCCGCTCCACATGGCCCGCCGGCACATGCCAGATATTCGCCGCGAACAGTGCGTCCGGCGGTCGTAGCCCCAGCAGGACGTGGCCTCTCCTCTCGAACAACAGGTGCGCGCCAACGGTGTTCGGCAAGATCGGCACGGGCTTCCTCTCCTCTGGCTCGGGTGTGGTGTGGTGCGGTCGGCCGCGGGCGTTGCGGCGCTCCAGTGGCCTGCCCGACGCCCTGGTGGCCGCCACGTTGCGTCGAATGCATGGGCGAAGAAACCGTCAACCGTGCTCGCCTCTCCCAGTTGATCGCTGAACGGGAAGAGTTCGAATGCGGTGCGCGAAGCGGCGGCGTCGAACATGGGGGGTCGCGAGTCCTCCGTGGGTGGGCAGTCGAGGCGGACGCCCGGAACAACGCTGCTGATCAAGGGCCCGTCACGGGCGCGGCTGGGCGAAGGCTGGAACGAAGGTTCGATAGTCGTCCACGCCCCGGCGCGCGCTTGGGCTCCGGCGGTGTGGTGGCATTTTCGAATCACCCGCGCGGGGTGGCTCACCCTTTCGGGGCATTGCGCGGTTCGCGCAAACGATCGCATCTCCGCCCTCCGCCGGGCCGGCGTACTCACCGCTGATGGGCACCTCCCGGGCCGGACCGGAACAGCTGCTCGCGCCCCTCGAGCCGTGGTCCCTCAGCCCCAGCCGCGCAGCCGGTACACTCGCCGACGCCGTCGGTGATGGTCCGGGAGAACGTGGTCTGCGCCCGGCTGGTACTACAGCGCCGGGCGATGAAGTAGAGGCGGGCCATTGTCAGCGCGGACGGCCGACCTGCTGACCAGCGGGCCGGGCCTGCGGATCTGGCTGCTGCTCAACGCTCCCGGAAGCCGCCGAGGAAGCGGCGGAACACGCCGCCCTCCCGGGGCAGCGGGTCGGACGGCGGTGGAGCCGTGGGCCGCTCGCGGGCGACCGGCTGGTCGTAGTCGGCCCGGACGATCGCGTCGACGGTCCGGTCGACGTCGAAGTCCTCGGAGCCCTCGATGCACGGCACGAAGCCGACCAGGACGCCGTCCCGCATGACCTGGGCTTCCAGGCCGGCGGTGTCGTCGGTGTCCCAGACCGCCTCACGGCCGTCGCGCAGGACTACGCGCACGCCGATCTGGTAGACGCCCTCGCGGGCCAGGTGGGCATCCGTGCCCCGCTGCCGCAACACGTCCACGACTCGAAGCGCTCGCTTCTCGTCCATGCGGCCACGATAAAACGCCGAGGGCGCTCGCGCACCGAAGTTCATCCCAGCCGACCCGGTCTGGACCGTCGACGTGAAGCCCGCCGGCGACTCCAGGCGTCTGCGCAGGACGCCCTCGCTGCCGGCAGCCGCCCACCGCTCCCCCCACTTTGCGTTCCGCGGATCTGGACGACACGGTGGCCGCCGTCGTGACCGCTGGCGTGCGGGCGGCGCAAGGCCTTCTGTGCCAGGTCAGCGACTGCACGACGTGCGCCGCCAGCCGGGCGGGCGACGACGCCGCCGCCGACCAGAAACGGCTATGGCGAGAACAAGCACCTGGTGATCCCCGGCTGGCCGTAATCGTTGCCGCGCCGGAGACTGGACGGATCTCCTGGACCGCGATCCTCGACGCCGTCCGGCTTCAGTCGGGCGCCGACGTCGCGGCGGTGACCATCACGCAGATCCGCGAAGTCGTCGAGCGGCTGACCATCGCCGGGCAGTGGGAGATCGGGGATCCGGACGTCCTGGTCGTGATCCACGCCGGCTACGACGCCCCGTGGCCGGCCCATCTCCCGGCCGACCTGCCGGTCGAGATCCTCGGCCGGACACGCTCGGACTGCCCCATAAGGAAACCTTGGGGAGGGTCTTGGATTTCCTTGAATTGCTTTGAGTGTTGTGCTCCTGCAAAATCTGCACATCGGCAGCGGATGGCGGAGGGGTGACGATGAAAATAATCGGGCTGATAGGGGGGATGAGTTGGGAATCGACGGCAGAGTACTACCGACTGCTCAACGAGTTCACACGCCACCGGCTTGGTGGTCTGCACTCCGCCCGGTGCGTGCTTTACTCGGTGGATTTCGCGGAGATCGAGCAGTTGCAGGTGCAGGGGCGCTGGGAGGAAGCCGGGGAAATTCTGGCCGCCGCCGCTCGTTCTCTGGAAAAGGCCGGCGCCGACATGGTGCTGATCTGCACCAACACGATGCACAAGGTCGCGGGCCAGGTGGAGGCGGCAGTGGGGGTTCCGTTGTTGCACCTTGCAGATGCCACAGTGGATGCGGTGCGGGCTGCGGGGATTCGTAAGGTCGGCCTGCTCGGGACCGCGTTCACCATGGAGCAGGATTTCTACCGTGCACGCCTGGAGGCGGGCGGGCTGGATGTGTGTGTCCCAGATGCCGAAGGACGCGCTCTTGTGCACCGGGTGATCTACGAAGAGCTGTGCCTCGGTATCGTGAAGGGCGAATCACGTGAGGAATATCAGCGCGTTATCGGGGGTCTCGTCGAGGCGGGTGCAGAGGGCGTCATCCTGGGCTGCACCGAAATCGAGCTTCTCGTCGGGCCGCAGGACAGCCCCGTGCCGGTCTTCCCCACTACACGGCTGCACGCTGAGGCGGCCATTAACGCGGCCCTGGTGGGGATATCGCCGAGGTGAGCCCCAAAAGGGACCTGCCGACTCCGCGGCACGTCCACTCCTTCGGCGCCTCCCTGCCCTACGCGGTCCTCGGCGGTTGCCGGCATGGCCTGCCTGCCCGCGGCCACGGCCGTGCACAGCATCTACGGCATCTACGGCGCCGCCGAGGTCCTGCCGGTCAGCACAGGACCGTGACGACATCACGGCCCCGGCTATGTGTCGGCCGGCTGCGGCCGGTCGGGTGAGTGGATGCCCAGACGTCCGTGGATCAGCCGGGCGAAGTGGTTCAGGCTGCCGCCGGCGCCGATGAGTTCGCTGGGGGGAATGTGGATGTCGAAGTATTCGCGGACATGGAGGATGAACTCGGCTCCCATGAGGGAGTCCAGGCCGAACTCCTCCACCCGACGCTCCCGGTCCAGTTCGGACGCTTCCGTGTGCAGCACGGTGGCGAGGTGGCGGGCCAGGACGTCGGCGATAGTGCGCACGGCCTCCTCAGGGGTCAGTGCGGCCAGGGAACGCAGCAGTTCCTCGCGGCTGTCGTCCATGTCCGCGACGTCGGTGGGGACGAGCCCGGAGTAGCGAGGGGTCGCGAGGGCCGGCAGGAGGCGGCGGGCTCGGGCCCAGCGGTAGCGGCCGATGCCCGCGACGTCGGTGTCCGAGGCGAGGAGGCCGTCGGCGGCGGTGAACGCCTCGGCCGGGGCGAGCGGGTCGAAGCCGAGGCCGGTCATGGTGGCCCCCAGGTCGTTGCGGGCGACGTATCCGGTTTCGGCGATCGGGCCCCACGCGATCGCCGTGGCGGTACGCCCTGCGTGACGCCGGGCCCGTGCCAGGGCTTCCAGGTAGGCGTTGCCGGCCACGTACGGTGCCTGGGCGAGGTTGCCGGTGGCCGCGGTGACCGACGAGTACAGGAGGAAGAGGTCGAGGTCACGGTCGGCGGTGAGCCGGTCGAGGACGGTGGCGCCGGCGGCCTTGGGGGCGAGGACGGCGGCGAATCGGTCGTCGGTGAGGTCGGCCAGCGGCGCGTCGTCCAGGTGCATGGCGCAGTGGACCACTCCGCGCAGCCGGTGTCCGGTGGCGTCGACGGCGGCGATCACGCGGCGTACGGCCGCCTCGTCGGTGACGTCGGCGGCGTAGGCCGTGGCCTGTACCCCGCGGCGGGCGAGCCGTTGCCGTACGGCGGCTCCTTCGGGTGCCTCGTCGCCGCGGCGGCTGAGCAGGGCCAGGTGGCGGGCGCCGCGGTCCGCGAGCCAGTCGGCGGTGGCTGCCCCGAAGCCGCCCAGTCCACCCGTGATCAGGTAGGTGCCTTCCGCGTCGAGCACCGGTACGCCGCGGGCCGGCTCGACGGGCACCGGCTCGTCCAGCTGGTCGAGGGACACGACGACCTTGCCCGTGTGACGCGAATGCTGGAGCAGCCGGAAGGCCTCCTCGACACGAGCGGCCGGATAGACGATGTGCGGCAATGGACGGTACTGGCCGTCGGCCACCCGCTCCGCGATCTCCTGCGACAGACGGGGGCCTCGCACCGAGTCGAGCACGACGCTGTCGAGGTTGAACCCCAGGAAGGTGAGGCTGCGCTGGAAGGGGCGTAGCAGCAGGGGGTTGTTGAGGAAGATGTCCCGCTTGCCGAGTTCGATGAAGCGGCCGTTGGGGCGCAGGAGGTCGAGGCTCTGGCCGATGGCCTCGCCGCGGAGGGAGTTGACGACGATGTCGACGCCCTTGCCCTCGGTCAGCTCGCGAACGCGTGGGGCGAAGTCGAGGGTGCGGGAGTTCAGGACGTGCTCGGCGCCCAGGGTGAGCAGCAGGTCGCGTTTGGCCTCGGTGCCCGCTGTGGCGATGACGCGCAGGCCCAGGTGCCGGGCGCACTGGACGACGGCGAGGCCGACGGCTCCGGCGCCCCCGTGCACCAGCACGGTCTCGCCGGGGAACGGCCGGGCTTCCTGGACGAGGGTGTGATGGGCGGTCAGGAAGGCCACCGGGAAGGTCGCCGCCTCCGCACAGGTCATGCCGTCGAGGACGGGGCAGGCGGTGTAGGCGAGCATGAGGGCATGGGAGGCGAGCGCCGCGGCCATCAGCCCGGCCACCCGGTCGCCGACCGCGAAGCCCATGACTCCGGGGCCGACGGCGCTGACGATGCCCGCTCCGTCGGTGCCCAGCCCACGGCTGAGCGGTGTGCCCTCGACGGATTCCGGTGGCAGCAGTCCGTTGGCGCGCATGGGGTCGCGATAGTTCAGTGCGACCGCTCGCAGCTCGACCAGGAGCTCGCCGGGGCCGGGACGGAGCGGCTCGGTCTCCCGCCACACGAGCCGCCGGGAGAAGCCGGGCGACCTGACGTCGAGGGTGAAGGACGAGCGGGAGGGCAGGGGAGTGGGCTCCTCGGCCAGGTGCTGGGTCTGGCGCGGGACGAACCGGCCGCCCTTGGTGAGCACGACCTCGTCCTCGGCGGTGGCCACCAGCAGTTCGTGGGCCAGGCGACGGGCGTCGGTCACCTGATCACCGGTGCGCTCCAGGGAGATCCGTCGCATGTGCAGCTCGGGTTGTTCGTTGGCCAGGGTGCGGGCGGCGCCCCAGACCGCCGCGTCGGCGGGGTGGGCGGGGCGCTCGGGTGCCGGGAAGAGGCCGCTGGGGCGGGTGACCAGCCACAGCCGGGGCCGCTGTCCTGCGACCGCTCGGCGCGGGTGGCGGCCAGGGCCCGTAGGACGGCGGCGGTGCGCGTCGTCCGGGAGACCACCGCTGCCGGATCGTCCGGACCGTCGGGCTCACCCAGCAGCAGGACGACTGCGGTGGCCCCGTCGGGCAACGCGGCGGCCCACGCGGCGGGGTCGTCGGTGGCGGCCATCGTGGCGGCGCCGCCCAGCAGGCCGGAGAGCGCATGCGCGGTCGGGGTCTCGCCGGGGGTCTCCGTGGCGATGACCCAGGCGGCGCCCGGGGCCGGTGCGGATGGGTCGGGTTCGGGCGTCGCGTCGTCCGGGAGACGGTCCGCGGCGGCCAGAAGGACGCAGTGGTCGTCCGTGTCCGTCTGTACGGTGCCGCTGAATCCGCATTCCTGCAGGAGCGGCGCCCACCGGTCCCGGGGCAGTAGCACGGTGTCCGGGCGCAGGGCACGGTCGCGGCGCTGCCAGAACGCCTCCGTGTCACCGTGAAGGAGCCCCAGCCGCCGTGCGTGGTGCGATTCGACGGCGAGCAGGTGGCCTCCGGGGGCGAGCAGGGTGTGGACGCGGCGCAGGACCTCGGCCAGGTCGGCGGCACTGTGCAGGGCGTCGTCGGCGACGATCAGATCGAACGTACCCCGGAGGAAACCCTGGTCGACGGGATCGGTGTCCAGGTCGAGGGCGCGGTGCTCGACGAAGTCGTAGGCGGCAAGGCGTGGTCCGCCCCCGGTGGCGGCGGTCTCCTCGGTGTCGGTGCGGGTGTAGCGGGTACGGTCCGCCGGCAGGAGCGGGAGCAGGGCCACGGTCAGGGCCTGGGTCCTCGCGCCGAGTTGCAGCACCCGCAGGGGGCGGTCCGCGGGCCAGTGGCGGACGAGCTCGCCGACCAGGGTCTGCGCGACGCGGTGGGCGAAGCGACGCGCCGGCGCGGCTTCGTGGAGCTGCTCGGCGGTGGTGTCTCCCGCCTCGAGGGGTTCCGGCGCTTGCGCGGCGTCGCGCAGCAGGGCCGGCAGGCGCCGCAGATGTGCGTTGAGGGGGGTCGTCTCGGCGACGAACGCCGGATGGTCCTCCACGAGGCTCCTCAGCAGCTCCTCGTGGCGCGGTTCGCCGCCGGTCAGCTGCCATCGGTCCGCACCGGCCGGGCGGGCCAGCCCGTAGCGGGCCACCAGCGGGAGCATGAGCCGCACCAGCCTCCGGTGCCGGGGCTGGAGTCCGCCGGCCATCAGGTCGGACAGGCCGAAGGAGGCGCTCGGGTCGGCGACGAGGCCGGCCAGGGAGCGGGCCCAGCAGTGGGCTGCCACCTCGTCGAGGGCTGCCGTGAAGCGGTCGTATCCGGTCTCCTCCAGCGCGTCGCGCAGCCGGCTGATCCGCTCGTGGACGGCACCGAGCAGCTCGGCGGGCGGGGGCAGCGGCGAGGGCGCGGCCGGCAGGGCCGGGTCCGGGGCGGCGCGCAGGACCGTGTGCTGAACGGTCAGGGGAGTGTGGTTCATGTTGTAGCGCCGGGTACGGATGCCGTCGATCTCCGCGGTGACGGTGCCGTCCTCGTCGGCATAGGTGACGTCCCAGCACAGCTCGGTCTCGGTGCGGCTGCGCCGGCGCAGGTGCATGATTCCGGTGGCCGAGGGGCTGCGCCATACCTTCACCGAGTCGAACACGGAGGGCAGGTAGGCCTGGCCGGCGCGAATGTAGTGCTCCACCAGCGCGACGGTGGCCTGGAAGGGGCCGTCCAGCAGGACGGGGTGGACCGTGTACTGCTCGGCCGGGTTCTCATGCCGGTAGGAGGCGAACAATTCTCCGTCCCCGACACGCAAGTCGTGCAACAGCTGGAAGGCGGGGCCGACGCGGAGGCCGAGGCTGTGGCACATCTGGTAGAAGTCGGAACGGCCTATCGTGCGGGGGCACCGCGCCCGGATCGCTTCGGCGTCGATCGGTGCGGAGGCCGTCCCGAGCAGGGTACGGACCTGCGCGCGTACGATCGGCTGACACGGGGCCCCACGGCCTTCGCTGCTGCCGATGGTCAGCGTGCCGTCCTCCTGCGTGACGGCCGTCTGCAGGCGGAGGGTACCGGGATCGGGCCAGCCGATCGGCAGCGGACGGGAGATGCCCAGATACCGCACCTCCACCGGACGGTTCAGCGCCAGCCGCCCGGCGGACACCGCCATCTCGACGTACGCGGCGGCGGGCATCAGCACCGAACCGCCGAGCTTGTGATCACCGAGCCAGGGCACCAGCTGGGGTTCGACCGCGCCCTCCCACAACGCGTGGGGTCCCGGGAGCCGTTCGCCCAGCAGGGGGTGTTCGAGGTGACCGGTGCCGCTGGTGCGCAGGTGGAGGTCCTGCGGAGTGCCGATCCAGTGCCGCTCATGTTGCCAGGGGTAGGCGGGGAGGTCGGCCACCCGGCCCGGGGAGGGGAAGTGCGACCGCCAGTCGACGCGGGAGCCGGCGGCCAGCAGGGCGGCGACGGCGGCGGCCGTCTCCCGGGGGCCCTCGCCGTCACGGTGGAGGGTGGGAACGTAGGTGGCGCCGGTGCGCCGCAGATAGGGGCGCAGCACCGGATGCGGGCCGATCTCGACGACGATGTCGGCGTGGTCGGCGAGGAGGCGGGCGACGGCGTGGCGGAAGCGGACCGGTTCACGGACGTTGCGCCACCAGTAGTCGGCGGTCAGTTCCTCGCCGGCCAGCTCGGCGCCGGTGACGGTGGAGAGGAAGGGGACGCGGGTGGCGGCGGGTTCGAGTCGGGACAGCGCGGTGTTCAGCGGGTGCTCGAGGGGGTCCATGGCGCGGCTGTGGAAGGCGTAGTCGAGACCGAGGTCGCGGAAGAAGACGTCCCGGGCCGTCAACCGGGCGCCCAGCGCTTCCAGCGCCTCCGCATCGCCGGCGACCGTGACGCTCCGGTCGCCGTTGATGCCGGCGATCTCCAGGGCGTCGCCGTAGGCCGCCAGTTCCTTCCGGGCCTCCTGCTCGGACAGTTCGACGGCGGCCATCCGGCCGGTGCCCGCGGTGGTGCCCTGGGTGCGGCTGCGTTCGGCGATCACCTTGGCGGCCTGTTCGAGGGTCAGCGCCCCGGCGGCATGGGCCGCGGCCACTTCGCCGACGCTGTGCCCGATGACGGCCGCCGGGTGCAGCCCGTTGGCCGCGAGCAGGGCGACCAGGCCCACCTGGACGGCGAAGAGGGCGGGTTGGGTGGTCTCGGTGCGCTGCCAGTGGGCCGGCTGCGGGTGGGCCAGCTCCTTGGCCACCGACCAGCCCAGGTGCGGCATCAGTGCGGCATCGGCCTGCTGGACGGCGTCGCGGAAGGCCGGTTCGCCGGCCAGGAGGTCGGCGGCCATGCCCGGCCACTGGGAGCCGTTGCCCGAGAAGACGTACGCCACCGTGTCCCGCTCGGCCTTGCGGACCATGGCGCCGTGGGAGGGCGCGTCCGCGAGGACCCTTTCGAGCCGGTCGGCTGCTTCACCGGGGCCGTCGGCCAGGACGGCCACGCGGTGCGTATGGGCACTGCGGCGCCGGGTGGTGGTGTGGGCCAGGTCGTAGAACTCCCCGGGCGCCGCCTCCCGCAGTCGTTCCACGACGCGCGCGGCCAGCTCCCGCAGCGCCTTCGCCGAGCGGGCGGAGACGACGACGGGGAGTGTGCCGCCGCTGCGGTCCTCCGGGGGTGCCGGCGCCGGTGGACGGGTGAGGACGACGTGGCCGTTGGCACCGCCGAACCCGAAGGAGTTCACCCCCACCGCCGCCCTGGCCCGGTGCGGGAGCTCGACGGGTTCGACCGTGGGGGCCAGGCCGAGGCCGGCGAAGTCGATGTCCGGGTTGAGCGTTTGGGCGTGCAGTGTGGCCGGGGCCCTGCCGTGCCGCAGCACCAGCACCGCCTTGAACAGGCCGGCCATCCCCGAGGCCGGTTCCAGATGCCCCAGGTTGGACTTCACGGAACCGATCGGAAGGGGCCCCACCGTCCGGTGCCGGCCCAGTGCTCGTCCGATCGCGCGTGCTTCGGCCGGGTCCCCCACGGCGGTTCCGGTGCCGTGTGCCTCGAAGTACACCAGGTCGTCGGGGCCTACCCCGGCCCGCTCGTAGACGGCACGCAGCAGCGTTTCCTGGGCCTGGGCGTTGGGCACGGACATGCCGTGCGTACGGCCGTCGCAGTTGCTGCCGGTGCCGGGGATCAGCGCGTGGATCCGGTCTCCGTCGGCCAGCGCGTCGGCCAGCCGCTTGAGGACGATGACGCCTCCGCCCTCCGCGCGGACGAAACCGTCGGCATCGGCGGAGAAGGCCGCGCACCGCCCGCGCGGCGAGAGGAGGGCCGCTTGCGAGAAGCCGGAGAACGAATAGGGGTTGTCCAGCACGTTGATGCCGCCGACCAGGGCGGTGCGGCCCTCGCCCTCCAGCAGCGCGCGGCAGGCCCGGTCGAGGGCGACCAGTGTGGAGGAGCAGGCGGTGTCGATCGCCATGCTCGGTCCGCGCAGGTCGAAGCAGTACGACATCCGGTTCGCCGCGATGGACAGGCTGGAGCCGCTCATCGTGTAGGGGTTGGCGTATTCCTCCACCGTGCCCTGGACCGTCCCGTAGAACGGGTCGGAGATGCCGACGAAGACGCAGGTGTCCGACCCGGCCAGCGACTCGGCGGGGATCCCGGCGTCGTCCAGCGCCTCCGCGGACATCTCCAACAGGAGCCGCTGTTGCGGGTCCATGGCTGCGGCCTCCTTCGGGGCGATCCCGAAGTAGGCCGCGTCGAAGCCCGTCACGTCGTCGAGGAAGCCACCGGCCGCCGTATAGCTCCGGCAGGGCCGTAGGGCGCCGGCATCCACGAACCGGGTCTTGTCGATCCGGTCCGCCGGCATCTCGCCGACCGCGTCCCTGCCTTCGCACAAGGCCGCCCACAGCTCGTCGAGGTCGCGGATTCCCCCGGGGAGCCGGCAGGCCGCGCCCACCACGGCCACCGCGCGGTCGTCATGTTGTTTCATCCTCAGCCCCCCGTCGGATGCTTGCCCATGGCCGGTCCGCGTACCTGACTCATATGCCTGCCCGGCTGCGGAACGGCTCAGTGAAAGACAACCCGTTCGAGGTAACTCGCGTTGCATTTACGCAAGTTCAGCTGAAAAACGACTACTGTGAGCTGGTGTCGTCTCCTCGCCGAGCTCGACTGGTGTCGACCGCCGTGCACCTGCCTCCTCGCTACCGAACGATGGAACAGGTCAGGGCAGGCATCGCCAGGGCCAAGAGTCCCTTCGTGCCCCCGCCCGGGCTGCTGGAGAACATCACCGGCGTACGCGGCGTGCACGTGAAGTCCGAGGACGAGCAGGCGTCCGACCTAGCGGTGGCCGCCGCCGTCAAGGCGCTGGACATCGCGGCAACGGGAATCGGCGACGTGGACCTCCTGCTGTTCGCCTCGAGCGCTCAGGACCTCGTCGAACCGGCCACCGCCCACATCGTGGCCGCCAAACTCGGCGCCCTCTGCCCGGTGTTCGACGTCAAGAACGCCTGCAACAGCGTGCTCAACGCCATCGAGACAGCGTCGGCGTTCATCGAGACCGGCCGGTACGGCACCATTCTGATCGCCTGCGGGGAGACAGCGACGCTCACCACGCGCTGGCACGTGCCCGACTACGAAACCTTCATGCGCCACCTCCCCGGCTACACCGTCTCCGACGCCGGTGCGGCCCTCCTCTTGACCGCCGGCCCGGCGGGCCCGGACGACCCCGGGGTGCTCCGCACGGTCTTCGCGGCCGACTCCTCCTCCTGGGACGCGTGCACCGTCGCGGCGGGCGGCTCGATGCACCCGCGTTCCACGGACGACGACCACGTCTGCCTCCGGCTCAACGAGAACGAGCTGAACCAGTCCGGCCGCCGCACGATCCAACTCGCTCTGGGCCACGCCCCCGAGGAGGTGGCACTCGTGCGCAGCAGCGCCTTCGTGGCCGTCCACCAGATCTCCATGCCGCAGTTCCATGAGGCCTGCGCCGCGCTCGACCTGCCGGCGAGCCGACTCCAGGTCACGGTGGACAAATACGGCAACGCGGCCTCCGCGTCCCTCCCTCTACAACTCTCCCTGGCCCAGCAGGCCGACCGCGTCATGCCGGGAGACGTCGTCGCCCTCATCGGCCTGGCCAGCGGATTCAGCATGGGTCTCGTGCTGATCCGGCTGTGAGCCGCGCGGGGGAGCGGGGGAGCGGCCGCTGCAGGCGACGGCGCGTCGACGGGATGGTCGCCGGGGTCACTCCCAGGTGGCGAGAGCCTCGCTGCGGCGCGTCCACTTCACGGTCGACGGATCCATGGTCTCCTTGGTCGCGAGGAAGACGGCACAGCCTTCGACGCTCTGTCCCTCGGAGGCTTCCTTGTACGCGGTGTGACTCGCACTCTGGCACCGGTCGAAGCGGCGGGTGACCAGCGGGTTGGACGGATCCCCTGTGGGGTCGAAGGATGTGAGGACCAGCAGCTCCGTCAGCCGCTTGCCGCCCTTGGACACCTCGAAGTGCGAGGACTCGTCGTTGTCGTTTCCCTCGGCGGTTTTCGTGAGTTTGTAGTGGAGGTAGTACGGCGTCTTCCCGGAGTACTTCGACGCGTCCTTGAGCCCGGAGAGATCGGCGTTGCTGCCCTTCTCCACCCGTACGACGGTCACGCCGACGGTGCCGGACCTGTCCCCGGCGACCGTCGCTGTCCCGCCGAACTTCAGCGACTGGCCAGAGCTGGAACACCCGGCCAGGGCGAGTATCCCGACAGCAGCGGCACCGACAGCCCGGCGTTTCATTGCTTCCCCCAGCACGAAGATCCTTGGACTGGGGGAGCCTACCCCTTTACCGGACACGGCCACGGCCAGGACCACGGCCACGGCCAGGGCCACCGACTCCGAGCCGAGGCGACGCCGGTGTTGTCGGCAACCAGCCCGGGTGGGAGACTCCTGGCACCTGACCGGAGATTTTCGCCGACGTCTCCAGCAGGCGGCCGCAACACTTGCGACGCTCGGACCCCTTCCTCTGCACCTACCGGATGCCGTTCGGGCTCTCCACCAGTTTCCCGTCAGAAACCGGAGAAGCTCATGTCCATACGACGTAGGTTGTTCGCCTTCGCCCCCGCGGTGTTGGCGATGCCGGCCCTCTGCTTAGCCGCCGGTGCACCTGCGCAGGCCGCAGGTTTCAGCCCGATCAACGTCTGGAATTCGAGCCACTGTCTCGACAACGCCACCGAAAATGCCACGAAGCTCCAGATGTGGTCATGCGGCAGCGGCTCCGAGCAGAAGTGGCTCGACGGGTTCAACACCCAGACTCGCCTGTTCACCTTCACCAATGCACGCACAGGACGATGCATCACCGCACCGGCTTCGGGATCGGGAACGGTCACGATGGCGTTCTGCGACGCGGCCGCGACCACCCAGCAGTGGCGCGTCTTCTTCGCGGACAACCCCAACGGGCCGCCCTCGGGCTGGTACGACGTTTGGCAGAACGCGTCGAGCGGGCCATGCCTGTCGACGCCCAGCGTGCGAAACGGCACCCTCGTGCAAACGACACCGTGCGATCCGCCTGATCAGTACGACCGGTGGCACAAGCAGTAGGACTGTGTCCTACGGACGGGGCAACGCCCACCTCATCACGTAGGACACGGTCCAAGGCCGAGCTCACATGGGGAGCGACAGCAGGCGTACTTCTCCGGCAGGACATTCCGCGTTCTCGTGCAGGGGCGTCCACATGGTGCGCAGGGGCATGACCACGGAGCCGGAGGGCTGTTCGACGCGGATGTCGCCGTCGAGCGCCTGCCAGCCGAGGCGCTGGTAGAGGGGGACGAGCGGAGGTCGGCAGAAGAGTATCGCGTGACGGGGGCCCATCGTCCGCGCGTGGTCGAGTGCGGCCGTCATGACGTGCCGTGCCAGGCCCCGGCCCCGTACGTCCGGTGCGACGGCCACGCCGCCGACGCCGACGACGTCCGTGATGTTCTCGCCGATGGACACGGGCAGCCGCAGTAGGCCGGCGTGCGCCACGAGACGTCCGTCGTGCTGTATGCCGAAGTGCTCTTCCTTCGGCAGCCAGATCAGGCCGGTGTCGGCGACGCCGAACGGGTCGCTGCCGTCACCGAGGATTTCCTGCAGATCCGTGGTCGTGTACCGGGCGAGGCGGACGACGGCTGGTGCCGGCCCATCGGAGGAGTGATCAGTCGTCATCTGTCTATGATCCTCGACCGGCTGTGCATTGTGCCCAGGTAGGTGGGGGGCGCGGGCTCGGCGTCATCCGGCAGGACGCCGGGTCGGCCACCGGGTGGCACGGCCGCAGGTGGTGGGGGAGTTCGGGACGTGAGCAACCTGACGGCGCTCAGCGGTTGTTGGGAACTGACGAGTTGCCCCGGAGCGTTGGCAGGTCATGGTGATGATGGCGGGCCTGCTGTTCATGACAGTGCTGGTGATCGTGCCGTTCACGTTCGCCTCTGTCCGGTACGTGGTCCTGCGGTCGGGGCGTCCCTCGTGGCTGCGCCGCCGACTGGCTGCGCGCTCGCCACGGAGTGGCGTCGGTTTGGGAGCAACGGTGACCGAGGAACTGCACGCGTTCATGAATGCCAACAAGCGTGTGCAGATAGAGCAACGGCACGTGGAACTGGTACTGCGGGACGATGTGCAGGGTGCCGCGCCACCGCGCATGGGTATCGACCTGGACGCAGGTACAGCAGTGATCCGGCGGCGCGGATAGCGGTCGGCTTTACGAGGTGAGCCGACGGCATCCGATGAGTGCTGCGGCTATACCGAACAAGGCCAGGTAGTGCTTCGGTTTGCGTTCGTCGAACGCTTCCGTCCCGGTTGGTCATCCGATGTCGGCTGTCCCGTTTCGACCCTGGACGACTTGTCGGCCGAGCTTCGATCCGATGGGCCTCAGGCCGGATTCTCGTGAGGTCTGGTGAGGTGCCGACCGCCTGGTAAGAGCTTGGGCACCGTCTGCTTGGTCGACGGCATCACCTGCCGGAGACAAGCTCGGCCAGATGGTGCAGCGAGTTGGTGAGATGCTCAGGGCCGAACGGCGGGAACTGGATGTACTCCCGGATGGACTGCGGCACCGCCGACCAGTCGTAGGTGAGCATGACCTCGGTCTCGGACGGACCGAGCGGCGCAAGGTCGTAACGCCAGGCCCAGCCGCCGAACTCCAGGTGACCGTCCTCCTTCTCCTGTCCCGTCAGCCAGCCGATGGCGCGTGGTGGATCGAGCACCTGGACCTGGTTGGCCACCTGGTAGTCACCGTTCGGATGATTGGGGTGGTACATGTCCATCCGGAAGACCTGCCCCACCTCGGTCAGCGGCGCCCTGTCGACAGCTTCCTGAACCCAGCCGGTGCCATCGATCGCAGCATGGGCCGTCGGGTCCGCCAGCACCGTGAACACCCTCGTGGCGGGTGCGGAGACAGTCAGGGTGGCGCTCACCTTCTCCTGGTCCACGGTGTGCACGCTCCTTGTCATCTCAGCTCGGGGCGGAATCCGCACCTGTGCCACCAATCGCGGGCTTGTACAGATGCAAGTTTCGACCGCCGGGGAGGCGGTCTCACTCATACGCACCCCGCGACACACCACTGCGACCAGACCGTGACCAGCAACGTCGCCCGGCATACCCGCGCTTTTGGCGACACGGCCTGGCGGGCCTCGGACCGGGCTCGGGTGCTGGCGGGGCGGTAGGAGTCGGTGCCGGTGTGTCGGATCGGTGAAGCCTTCAGCGGACGGCGATGGCCTGGACCGGGTGCGTCGTCACTCTCTGTCGGGGCTTCGGGCGCCGGTGATGGCCACTGACCCGCACGGGGTCGGTGGCTGTCAACGTGCCCAGCACACCGGGCAAGATCTCGCAGTGTGCTGGGCCTGGCTCGGAATCCGGGGAATCGGACATGACGCTCCCTTGAGCCCAGCCAGCTGAACATGGGGTGAGGCACCGCGAGCAGCGCCCACAACCCCATGCAACATGACTCAAACCAGCTCGGCTTGCGGTTCCGGTCGCCGCGCCGGTGCGGCCTTCGGTGCCGCCTCCGACTCCCACAGTTTGGTGGTCCGTACGTAGCCGTAGATCACCGAGGTCAACGCCAGAATGAGAAGTGGCCCGAACACCCACGGATGCTTGGCCATCTCCATCGGCAGATAGCGGTACGCCACCAGGAGCGCAGCGAAGACTGTTGTGCCGTAGGTGACCAGCTGGATTCCAGACCGATCCCAGCCACGGTCGAACGCTCGCAGAGCCGCCTCGGTCGTGAGCGAGAACACCACACCGGCGACGAGGTCCACGCCGTAGTGGTAGCCGAAGCCCAGCGTTGCGCTGAGCGTGGCGATCAGCCAGAACGTCCCCGCGTATCGCAGGATCCGTCGGCCCTTGCGGGAATGGATGAAGATCGCGGTAGCCCACGCTGTGTGCAGGCTGGGCATGCAGTTGCGAGGGGTGATCGCGTCGTAGGGCACAGGGTGCGGGGTAGCGATCGGGGGCGGCGTGTGCGGCCACAGGTTGGCCACCGCCCACTCCACGCCGCCGGTGCCGGAGGTGCCCGGGCCGTAGGCGAAGATCGGTCCGACCACCGGGAAGATCATGTAGATGGCCGGCCCGAGGAGGCCGATCACCAGAAAGGTGCGCACCAGGTGATGGCGCGGGAAGTGGCGCTCGGCCGCCACGTTGCGCAGCTGGTAAATAGCGACGGCGACCGCGGCCACCGCAAGCTGCGCGTAGACGAGGTCGAGAATATGGGTGGCGATCGGGCCGGTGGATTTGAGAATCCGGCCTGCCAGCCACGAGGGGTTGCCCAGCGCGTGGTCGGCGGTTGCCACGTACGGGTCGAGCACCGTCGGGCGGGTCTTCGACGTGATGAGCAGCCAGGAATCACCGATCTTGCGGCCGGCCACCAGCAGCAGGCCCAGCCCGACGCCCTTGAGCAGCAGGACGCGTTCCTCGCCGGTGCGGCGCGTGACCGCGATGCCCGCACAGCCCAGCATCACCCACAACGCGCCGTTGCCGAAGAAGTGGTCGTCGGGCACCTTGGCGTCGATCGCCCACCGCACCAGCACGAAGACGATGTCGATGCCGATCGCGGCGCCGGCTGCGATGAACCGTTGCCGCCAGGTGAGCACCACCATCATCAACGCCAGACCGCCGTACAGCGGCCCCGGTTTGGGGGCGAAGATCACCTCTCTCACCAGGGTGGCCGCCGGCCCCGGCACGCCGCCGTAGCGACGCGCGGCGATCTCCATCGCGACGAGGAGGACGAGGGTCGCCAGACCCACCGCGGCCCACAGGATCGCTCGTGGTCGACGCCACGCGGCGAACTTGATTCTGCAGCTTATTCGCGAAAACACCCGCATACTATAGGCATCAATTATTTGACCGATTTGTTGGGTGTTGGCTGAGAAGGTCGTTCGTCGTGCCGGATGGCGTGGTCTTCGGGCTCTCGCCACCCGGCGGGCATCGAGGGCGCCCGCCATGGCGCCGAAACCTCTCAGCGGCTGGGTCGGCACCGCCGGGACCTTGAACGCACCATGTCCTGACCCGCCGGCTGCCGCCGTCTCTTGGCGAAGATGTCCCAGTTCCTCTCGAAGAGAGGCGTCGGGCTGCCCTCGACGGCGCGCACTGAACTCGTACGTAATGTCGTCGTCGAACACCTCGTCCGGCATGGCGTGATGCGTGCTCATCGCAGCCAGGGAGGCGGTGCTCGGGACGTGTCATCCCGTCAGGGTGGAGCCGGATGGAACTGGGCAGGCCCGCCCTCGCCTCGACCTCGAAGAGATTGTGCACCGAAAAGAGACGCAAAACTGAGGGTCGGGCCGAGCGGCGAGGCGCTTTCACCGGTGCCGGTTCGGTGACCGCGAGAGGCGCTCATCGGAGGGGAGAAGTTCAGCAGCTTCACTCTTGGCCGGTGGGGTGGCCGTGTTCCGGTAAAGAATTTCGGAACCCGCCCCGTGATCTGCGTCACCTCGGACAAGTCGTATTCGAGGGGTGGTAAACCGGACATGGAGAACCGCCACGATCGGCGCCCCCCGCGACGGAGGGACAAGGGCAACCCAAATGAGTACCGACGCGTACAAGCACTGGCAGGACCTCGAGGTCTGCCGCCCCGGCGACGTCCCGCCGGCCACGCCGCTGATGTGGCTGGCCGAGAAACACCAGGGACACGCCGACCGGCTGACCAATCGCCTGCTCGCCGTCGACTCCCCGCACGAGGCCGAGCGGGGCACCTCCGACGACGCCCTTGCGGTGCTCGCTCTGCGCGAGGCCATCCGTCGCGAGATGGAGTACGGCCGCGGTGCCCACGTCCGCGACGCCCTGCAGCTCGGTGCCACCTGGGCCGAGGTCGCCGCAGCGCTGGACATCGCCTCTGACGAGGCCCGTGCGCTGCTGCGTGCCTGGGCCGAGATCCAGCGCCACCTGTACACCGCGTCCGAGGAACGGGGCGAGCAGCCGCTCGGCCTCAGCGCCGAGCAGTACGCCGCCGTCTTGGCCCTCACCGAGCTCGCTGACGACGAGCCGGCGGCGGAGCGGTAAGGCTCGCCCCTTTACCCGCTTACCCGCTGCCCGGTCTCCGGCCTCGTCGGCCGGCTCGAGTCCGCCGCGTATGCGGTTGCCCCGGACGACACGAAGTGGGCGCCCTGCAGGAGAACCTGACGCCCTTGGGCCGACCGCTACCTCGACCGCTACCTCGGCCTCGACCTGTCGCCGGTCGGCGCTGGGATGGGGCAGACGACTTCCCAGGCCGCCTCGATCATCGGGAAGATCTCATCCATCGCGGCGTCCGGATCGGGTGCCTCGCGGGCCAGTGAATAGGCGTCGATCACGAACCTCGCGATCGTCCGGCAGGCCGTCGTGGTCTGCGGCAGGCCGAGATCGGCGGCGATGGACGTTGCCAGCGAGTCCGCATGGCGCAGCCTCATCGACTCCTCGTACTGACGCAGGGCAGGCGATGCGTCGATCATGCGCCAGATCGGGGCGGCGCTGTCCGCCGTGCAATGTCGCACCAGGGCATGGATCTCGCGACGCAGCGCGGGGATGAGCGGCTCGTGGGGTCCCCGGTCGGCGACCGCCTGGGTGAGTCGTTGCTCGAAGTCCTGGTCCTGCTCGAACACCAGGGCCTCTTTCGAGGCGAAGTGGGAGAAGAGCGTGGTGACGGCGACGTCGGCCTCGGCGGCGATGTCACGGATGCCCACCGCGTCGTATCCGCGTTCCAGGAAGAGCCGCAGGGCTGCGTCAGCGATCTTCTGGCGGGTTGCGGCCTTCTTGCGCTCGCGGCGTCCGGGCGGTTCGGTCATGCCCCTGACGCTATCAAATACAAAGCAGGAACCGTTGTGAAACCCTAACCGTTAGGGTTACGGTCGCCGCATGAAGAGAGTGAGCTTCGCCGAGTTCGGCGGTCCGGACGTTCTGCACCTCACAGATGCCGAGGAGCCCCACGCGGGCCCCGGTCGGATACGCATCGCCGTGCGGGCGGCGGGCGTGAACCCCGTGGACTGGCGGAACCGCGAAGGCCAGTTCCAGAAGGCCCGTCCGATCGAGTTGCCCGCAGGAGTCGGGCAGGACGCTTCGGGGGTGGTGGACGAGGTCGGAGAGGGCGTCGACGGGATCGAGGTCGGGGACCGTGTGTTCGGCAGAGGTCTGAGCACCTATGCCGAGTTCGCCGTGCTGACGGCCTGGGCCCGTATGCCCGAAGGGCTGTCGTTCGAAGAGGCGGCCGGTTACCCCTCCGTGGTGGAGACCGCGCTGCGCATCATGCGCCAGGCCGGTGTGCAGCCCGGCCAGACGCTGCTGGTCAGCGGTGCGTCCGGGGGCGTCGGATCGGCGGTGCTGCAGATCGCCCGCGACCGTGGCATCACGGTGATCGGCACGGCCGGGGCCGCGAACCAGGGCTATCTGCGCGGCCTGGGTGCCGTCGCCACGACGTACGGAGAGGGCTGGGTCGAGCGCGTGCGGCAGCTCGGCCAAGTGGACGCGGCTCTCGATCTGGCCGGGTCGGGCGTGATCCGCGAACTCGTCGAGCTGACCGGGGATCCGCAGAAGGTGATCTCCATCGCCGATCTGACGGCCCCGGAGTTCGGTGTCCGGTACTCCGGCGTGACCGGAAGCGTGCCGGAAGCGCTCGCCGAGGCCGCCGACCTCATCTCGCGGGGAAAGCTCCACATCCCGGTCGAGAAGTCGTACACGCTCGCCGAGGCCGCGGCGGCGCACATCGACAGCCAGGCCGGTCACACGCGCGGGCGCCGGGTCATGGTCGTCTGAGCCGTTTCCTGCACGGCCGCCGGCCCGGCCGACCCAAATCCTCCAGAGATCCTGCCGGGGTCCGCCCGGCAGGTGCGCGATACGCGAGGAGACCCATGCGCACTCCTGTCACGATCATCGGTGCCGGCCTCGGAGGGCTCGTACTGGCCCGGGTCCTGCACCTCCACGGCATCGCGGCCGCGGTCTACGAAGCGGAAGCGTCCCCGACGGCCCGTTCGCAGGGCGGGATGCTCGACATCCATGACCGCAACGGTCAACTCGCCCTCCAAGCGGCTGGCTTGATGGACGAGTTCCGTCCCCTCGTCCTGGAGGGCCGCCAGGCGATACGGCTCCTCGCCCGGGACGGGACCGTCCTGTTCGACAAGGCCGACGACGGCACGGGCACAAGCCCCGAGGTACAGCGCGGCGAACTGCGACAGATCCTGCTCGACGCGCTCCCCGCCGGTACCGTCCGATGGGGCCACAAGGCCACCGGCGTCCGGGCCCTCGCCGAGGGCTGCCACGAGGTGACCTTCGCAGGCGGCACCACCGCCGTCACGAGCCTGCTGGTCGGTGCGGACGGCGCGTGGTCGCGAATGCGACCGATGCTCTCCGACGCCGTGCCCGAATACGTCGGCCGATCCGTCGTCGAGACCTTTCTGTACGACGCCGACACCCGGCATCCGGCCACCGCGAGAGCGGTCGGCGGCGGGACGCTCGTCGCGCTCGACCCGGACGCGAACGGGAAGTGGTTCGTGGCTCACCGGGAGAAGGGCGGGATCCTCCGCAGCTACGCCATGCTGACGCGCCCGCAGGAGTGGTTCGCCACCATCGATTTCACCGATGCCGTCGCAGCCGCCGCACGGCTCGCGGAGGAGTTCGAGGGCTGGGCGCCGGAACTCACCGCCCTGATCACCGCCGGCGCGACGGCACCGGTTCTGCGCCCTCTCCACGCTCTACCGATGGGGCACCGGTGGGACCGGGTGCCGGGAGTGACCCTCCTCGGCGATGCCGCCCACCTCTCGACCCCCAACGGCGAAGGCGCCAACGTGGCCATGCTCGATGGCGCCGAACTGGGCAAGGCCATCGCCGCGCACCCGGACGACATCGAGACCGCCCTCACCGCATACGAGCAAGCGCTGTTCCCCCGAGGCGCCGCGGCGGCCGCCGTAGCCGCCCACAACCCCACATCACAGGAGGTGATCAACTTCTTCGCCCAGGGCGAGCGGACCGACGACTCGTGCCCGGCCGGCGCCGCACCCTTTGATGCGCGGTCATAACAGAATGCGTTGTTCGTAGCACGGCTGGTCGGTTTCGCGGCCTGATACGGGGGTGCCCTAGAGTCGCCGCATGCGGCGAAGGACAGGACTGGCGGTAGCTGGGGTTGCAGCTCTGGCCTGGGGCGAGTGGTTGAACTGGCGCTGGTCTCGAGCTCTCGTAGGGAACAGCGGGGGCGCTGCCGAGGCCGTGGTCGTGTTGGGTTACCGGAACCCCCAAGCGACGGCGAACTTCATCAACCGCTGGCGAGTCCGCGCCGGCATTCGCTCCATCGCCGCCGACAGCGCCTATGACACTCGCGTGATCTTCAGCGGCGGTGCGACCAGCGGTGGCGCTGCGGAGGCCCAGCTGATGGCTGACTACGCGAAGTCGGCGCTTGAGTTCGACGGCAGAGTGATTCTGGAAGACCAAAGCGCCACGACGTGGGAGAACATCACGAACGTGATCCCACTGCTTGAGGATGTCGACCGCATCAAGATCGCTTCCCAGCCGGCTCACGCGCTCAAGGCCCGCGCGTACTTGCGGCGCCAGCGCCCTGACCTTGCAGAGAAGCTGGTACGGGCGGATGACTACCGCTCTGGCGAGTGGATGGTCGTCAAACCGCTCCTGGCTCTGTACGGACTGTGGACGCTCCGCGGTCTCAAGGCCGACGAACGAAATGTCTCGCTATAGACAGCCGCTGCCGCCGTTCTTCTGGGAATGCCCGGCAACGGACAGCCTCATTGAGGGGGACAATGACAGACGCTTCACCGGGCCGGTCTCTTAGGCCCTGGTCAAGACGGTAGACGCTGCCGCTGCGGCCACTTCGGGCCCGGCACCGCGCCCGTGGATCCCGGCCCGGACGCCGGGTCGGCCGATTCGCCGCTGCGCATACCCATGCGAATTCGCGCTGCTGACGGCTCGTTGAGGAAACCTCGAGCCTCTCGATACCATGAATGCGCGGATGATCCGTTCCTTGCAGACCGTTCACCCCTCTGGGAGGGCTCCATGAACGACAGGAATGACAGCACACGCATCGCACCGCAGAATGACACCGCACGCGCGGGACTTGCCGAGCAATCGGAGCCGATGACGTACATCGCCCCGACCTTCACCGAGTTGGGCGACTTCGCCGAGCTGACCAAGGGGACCGGGAGCATCGCCGTGGAGCCCATGGCTTTCGGCTTCAACGGCTGAGCCGCCGTGGCGCGCGCCGAGGGCATGCCCGCTGCCGATGCGGGCTGGTTCGTCGCGCTCCCCGACTGCCCGGCGAGTGAGCAGGTCGCGGCGAGCCTGCGCGTCCGCGCCCCCGCCGAAGCGACCCCCTCCGAAGTGGCCCACCGCTCGGGCCGGCCGTGGCTGATCGGCGTCTGGCGGGCGGATGCGCTGTGTGTCCTCGACGTGGGGCCGGTGCGGGTCGCGGTGTGCGGAGTCTTCCCGGACGCCGAAGTCCGCGCCGTGCTGGCCTCGGCTGGATCAGCTGGGGTGCTGCGCACTGTCCTGCCCGGCTCGTTCCACGTCGCCGTCAGCGACGCCGACGGGAGGACGTCGCTGCGGGGCGGTGCACACGGCGTACGGCAGGTGTTCACCGCCTCCCTCGGCGGCCTGACGGTCGCCGCGGACCGCGCGGACATCCTCGCCGACCTCGCCAGGGCCCGCGTCGAGCCGGCCGCCCTCGCCGCCCGGCTGCTCCTGCCCGGCATGCCGCAGGCCCTGGCGGACACAACGGTCTGGCAGGGCCTGCGGGCCGTGCCGCCCGGCCACCTTCTGACACTCACCCCGGACGGCCGGGCCACCGAAGACCGCTGGTGGACGCCGCCCACCGAGGAACTCTCCCTACGTGAAGGGGCTGACCTCCTCCGCACCGAACTCCGGCGGTCCGTCGCGGTACGTACCGCTCTCGGGCCGCTCACCGCGGACCTCTCCGGCGGCCTCGACTCCACCAGTCTCGTCCTCCTCGCCCACCAGGCGGGCGCCCCGCTCACCACCGTGTCCGTCACCGGGCTCGGCGACGAGGACATGCGCTGGGCGGCGCTCACCCGCTCCCTGATGCCGGACGCCACCCACATCACACTTGACGCGGCAAACGAACTCGCCCCCTGCTACGCGGAATTGTCCGGCGCCTGGGCGCCACCAGACGAACCCTTCCCCGAAGCCCGCACCCAAGCCCGGCTGCGCGGGGTCGCCCGCCACCTGGCCGGCCGGAGCGCCCGCGCGCACCTGGCGGGTCTTGGCGGCGACGAACTCTTCGCGCCCGCCCACGGCCACCTCCACGACCTCGCCCGCCGCGAACCACTCCAGGCCCTACGCCACTGGAGCGCGTACCGGGCGCACCACCGCTGGCCCCTGCGGCAGGCGCTAGGGCTGCTCGGCGGCGGACCCCGGGGATACGCACGGTGGCTGGCGGGTCAGCGGCAGGGGCTCCGTTCGGACATGAACTACTCCGCGCCGCCCACCTCGTGGGGCTACCCGCTCAAGCTGCCGCCGTGGGCCACCGCAACGGCCGCCGAGCTGGTCTGCGGGCTCATCGAGAGCCACCTGACCGATGCGGGACCGCAGGCGGACGGCCGCGGGCGGCACCTCGCCGTGGAGCGGGTACGGGCAGGATCCCGCGGCAGCCGCCTGTACGGGCGGATCTTCGAGGCGGAGGGGGTCCGCTGCCAGCTCCCGTTCTTCGACGACACCGTCGTCGACGCCTGTCTGAGCGTCCGTTCCGGTGAGCGGTTCTCACCGTGGGAGTACAAACCGCTGCTGAAGGAGGCCATGACCGGCGTCCTGCCGCCGGAGCTTCTGGCACGCCGCACGAAGGACGAGACGTCGCGGGACGCGCACGAGGGATTGCGCCGGCACCGTCATCAGCTGTTGGAGTTGTGCGAGGACTCGGCCCTCGCCGGGCTCGGCCTCATCGACGCGGGGACATTGCGCACGCTCCTGTCCGGGCCGGTCCCGCCACGCCTGCCCATCGCGGCCGTGACCCTCACGTTGGGCGGCGAGGTATGGCTGCGCGCGCTGGACCGCGGGCCGGTGACCGGAGTCAGCGCGCCCTACCGAACTCGATGACGGACACAACGACACCTGCAACAGGGACAACAGCAGCAAGGACGACAGGAGGGGGCGGCATGCGTCTCGCGCAATCCGTGTCGACGCTGGACACGGACGACGGCACGGTCCTGCTCCACGAGCGCGACGGCAAGTTCTACCAACTCAACGCCACCGGCTCGGAAGTACTGTCCCGCCTGCTGGCAGGTGAGCGCCTGCCCGACGTCGTCAGCGGGATCGCGGAGCGTTCGGGCGCGGTCCGGGAGACGGTGCACCGAGACGTCACCGCACTGATCGACCGGCTGCGCGGCGCGGGCCTGGTGGCGCCATGACTGCCAAGGCCACCGCCACCGCCCAGGCGCTGGACCGCCCGCCGCTGCCGGGCTGGCGGCTGCGCGTTCCCGCGTACGCCGCGGCGTGCCTCGCCGCCCCGCTGGCCCGCCGCCCGCCCGCTGCGATCCTGCGGATTCTGCGCCTCGTAGCGCGTGGGGCGCGCGGGGCGGACTACGCGTCGGTGTGCGCGTACCGGGCCGCCGTCGTCGCCGTCAGCCCCGCCTGCCGCGGCCAGCAGGGCTGTCTGCGCCGCTCACTGGCGGTGGTGCTGCTGGCCCGGCTGTACGGGCAGCGTCCCGACTGGTGCGTGGGCGTGCGGACGAGCCCGTTCGCCGCCCACGCCTGGGTCGAGGTCGACGGCCGCCCGGCCGGCGAGGAGGCGGGCGGCGAGGTGGGTACGTACCGGACGCTCCTGAGCAGCCGACCCGCCGCAGGGGCGGAGGCGGGGAGGGGTGAGCCCGGCCGGGAGTCGGGAGCCGGGGAGGGGGACTCAGGGTGGCAACAGGCGTATCTGGATCATGCCCCAGGGAGGGTGTTGGCCGGCCAGATGGAATCGGGGAAGGCGGCGTCGTCGGAGTCGGAGTCGGTGTCGGGCATGAGGGTGTTGAGCATGTGCAGGGCGGTCTTCGCGTTGTCGATGGCGCGGGGCAGCATGACGCTTTCGTAGGCGTCGAGGGCCTCGTCGATGGTGGGGTGGTCGATGACGGCTCGGGCGAGTTCGGCGCCGTCGAGCAGGGCGAGGTTGGCGCCGACGCCGGCGGGCGGCATCAGGTGGGCGGCGTCGCCGAGCAGGGTGATGCCGGGGACGCGCTGCCAGGAATGGGGAACGGGAAGGACGAACATGGGCCGGTTGATGAAACCGCCCTCGTTGTCGCGCAGGATGTCCAGCAGGCTCTCGTGCCAGCCCTGGTACTGGACGAGGAGGCGGGCGCGTACTGCTTCGGTGTCTGCGAGATCGAGGCCGGCGTGCCAGTCCTGGGGGCCGCGGAAGGTGATGTAGGCGCGGACGTGTCCGTTGCTGTTGCGCTGCATCACCAGGCTTCGGCCTCCGGCCTTGGCCGACATGGTGCCGTGGCCGACCAGGTGGGCGATGCCGGGGTGACGGTGGTCGACGTCGTTGAAGTGGGCTTCCACCATCGTGACACCGGCGTAGGAGGGTTGGGCGTCGGAGAGCGCGGGGCGCACCCGGGACCAGGCGCCGTCGGCGCCGATGACCAGGTCGAAGTCCTCGGCGGCGCGGTCGTGGTGGTGCAGGCGGGCGGTGCCGTGGGGTAGCGGGGTGACGGCCCTTGCGGGGTGGCCCCAGCGGACCGTGCCGGGGGCGAGGGAGCCCAGCAGGAGGGTGCGCAGCCGGCCGCGGTCGATCTCGGGCCTGCTCAGATCGCCCTCACCGGCCTGGTCATGGCGTATCAGGGTCGCGTGGCGGTCGTACAAGCGCCACTCCTGGCCTTCGGGCCGGGACAGGGCAAGGAACTGGTCGAACAGCCCGGCTGCGCGCAGGGCCGCCTGGCCGGTGTCCGCGTCGATGTCGAGAGTGCCGCCCTGCGCGCGGGAGTGGGGGTCGCTCTCACGCTCGAAGACCGTGACCGGCACGCCGTGCTGCTGCAGGACGCGCGCGCAGACGAGACCGCCGAGGCCGGCGCCGACGATCGCGATGCGAGGGGTGGTGGACATGAGAGTCATGCTCCGTTCGACGGTTGGCGAGAGTGCCGACGCCTTGTGGTGACGCCCTGTTTCGGGCATGTCGGATCGTTCCGGCGTGAGGGTGGGCCCCTGGGTTCCGGCAGGCGAGGGCAGGTCTTGCGTACTCGGCCACAGAATCACAGCCGCTACAAAAGTGCAATCGCTCCGACTTTATAGTTGATCGCCTTTACGATCGGCTCGTCTGAAGCGGGTAGGGTGAGGGGCATGGCAGAGACCACGACAGGACGCCGCGAGCGCAAAAAGGCCCAGACAAGGCAGGCGCTGACGGATGCCGCAGTGCGGCTGTTCACCGAGCGCGGCTTCGACAACGTCGGTGTACGCGAGGTGGCGGAGGCGGCCGACGTCTCGCTGAGCACGCTCTTCAAGCACTTCCCCAGCAAGGAAGCCCTCGTCTTCGACCTGGACGCGGACATGGAGAGCGCTCTGATCACCGCCGTTCGCGACCGAGCCCCCGGCCAGTCCGCGCTGCACGCCCTGCGCGACCACATGGTGCACACCCGTACCGCCGTGCGGACCGACGACCCCACGTTCGTCCTCGTCGAATCCACCCCCGCGCTGCGGGACTACGCCAGGCGCATCTGGTCGCGCCACGAAAAGACGCTCGCCGCCGCCCTCGCCGAGGCCACTGGGCTCACCGCGGGAGACCCCGCCGTCACAGGACTGGCGCGCTTTGCCCTGGAAGCCCCCAGCATCGCCCGCGCAAGCGAAGACCCGGCCCGAACCATGCGCGACCTGTTCACCCTGCTGGAACACGGCTGGGCCACCAGCCCCCTGGCGCGACAGGAAAACCGCCCCGGCCAGGACGGGTGACCGTGACCAGATGCCGCATCACGGCGTGACGGTGGGCCGTACGTAGATCCACAGCTGATCGACTTCGTTGAATCCGGCGGATTCGTACAGGGCGTTGGCCGCCGTCCGGTCGCGTTCGCCCCCGGGGGGTTCGTCGTCGTCGACGTAGAGAATCGCTTCAGTGGCTCCTAGACCGGTGAGCGTGTCGAGGGCGGAGCCGAGTAGTGCGCGTCCCAGGCCCTGCCTTCGCGCTTCGGGGCCGACCTCGATCCACCACAGGACGCCGACGCCCTGGACGGGTTCGCCGATGACCGCCTCGGCCACCGTCCGGCCGTCTCTGCGCACCTGCAGTTGCCGAGCGGTCGTCCGCTCGGGCTCGGGGACGATCCGGATGTTGTCCGCCCGTGGCAGGCCGGGGCGCGGTAGGGCGGCGTGCATGTAGCGCCAGAGGCGTTCGCCGGTGAACCCGGCGCGTTCCAGTGCCGCGCGGGTCACCGGCCGGTGGCCGATCGGCAGCGCCTCCAGACCCAGGGTGAGCGCGGTCGCGAACTGGAAGGCTTCGACGGGGCGGGGCGCCAGCTCTGCCAGGGCATGGGCGATCAGCGCCTCGGCCACGGCCGCGTTCTCACGGCAGTGGGCCCACAGGATCAGCCCGGTGTCGTCTTTCGGACGCAGTGCGCAGGAGACGACGCCCACGACGTTGCCGTTGCCGTCGGCGGTGGTGGCCACGTGTACGGTCGGCGGGTCGAGTTCGGCCCACCAGTTGTCGTCGACGGGCGACTCGCCGCGTAAGGCCTGCGCGAGCATGTCGGGTGTGGCTTCCGGCTGGCCCGGGAGCCTGTCGGCGTTGACAAGGGTCAGGACGGCCGTCCGGTCGGTCGCGCGGTACGGGCGGAGCGTTAGGCGTGTCATGGCTACCACACTGGTCACCGGGTCCTCTTCTGTCCAGGACGGCCGGTTGCTCGTCGCCCGTACCGGTCACTACTCGGCGTTCTGCAGGGTGGCCAGGGAGATGGGTTCGATGTCGCCGATCAGCAGGCTGATGGTCTGGTCGAGGCTCCTCCGCAGCCTTGCTTCCTCCCGATGCCCGGCCACGATCTCCTGAAGGTCCAGCAGGTCGGCGACGATTCGATCGGTCGCCCGGTACGGGTGCTCGTGGTCGGCGGCCGACATGCCGAGACCTTCGTCGAGGTGGGGAATCGCCCGGCTCAGCCGGGCCCTCGCGTCCGGCGCCTGGGCTGGTTCCCCGATGGTCGAGACGGCGAGTTCCGAGGCTGTTCTCTCCGCCTGCGCCCTGAGCCAGAGGTCTTTCAGGGAGCCCTGGGCGTGCAGCACCTTATCGCTGAGGAAGGCGAATTCCCGGCTCGGCCAACGTTCCGCTTTTTCGATCTTCGACACGGTGGAACCGCTGTGCATCACTCGTTCCCCGAGGGCCGTTTGGGAAAGTCCCCGCTGTTTTCGGAATGTGCGTAGTTCCGCCCCGAAGCGATGGCGTACCGACGCGCAGGGAGTTAATTCACGTAAGGGTCGTCCCACTGTCAGTGCTCCCCCTAACCAAGCGCATGAGCCGGGCCGTGAAAGGTCCGGGATCATAGGACAGGTCCAGATCAAGGTAACGCAAAATCGATATCGGAAGGCTGAGATCTGGATCACGTTCGTCGTGCTGGTCCACTATCGGCCACTCGTCGGTCGTCGTCACAGGTCGAAGCTCCGTGCTCGCGTCGGCTGGTGATGATCTTTGTACGAAAACTGTCCGATTGTGTACGGCCCGCACCGGGATCTCTCGTGGTAATGGGTTCGCCAAGTCCGGAATCGTACATTGCCGCTGTCCAATTCAGGGCATTGATTTCCATGGCGTCGACACGTTGTCATGAATGACGAAGGGAATCGGCTCACGGGTGTGCCGATCGCCTTCATCGAAAATCGGGAGCCGTATCACCGATTTTTTCTCACCATCCAAGGAGGTAGCGATGTCGAAGAAGAGCAAGCCGGGCGACGGTATTCGCGGCAAGGGCGTCCGGGGACGCTTCATGTTCATGGACGAGACCCCGGAGGCGGAGGCCACCACCTCGATCCGGGATTCCCTGGCCGACCTGGCCGAGACGCTGGAAAGCGAAGCCCGCAAGTAACCAGAGGCAGGTGACGGCGTGCCGTACGAGCGGATCTCCCGACGCAGACTCGCACTGTGGTTGACCTGGCCGGCCATCAGGGGCGAGTTCGGCCCGGCCCATCCCTTCGAGGACGGTCCGGATATGGCGACGGAACCCCCGTGGCCCCGGGGCGAACCTGGAATGCGAAATCTGCGCACGGAGTTCCTCGCCTCGTTACGGCGCGCCGTCGGGAACAGCGAGGGGGTCGCGGTCGCCACCTCCGGCGGGCTCGACTCCCTCGCCGTTCTGGCCAACCTCATCCTCGAGCACGGTGATCAGCGCCGGATCACCGCTGTCGCCATCGAAATGATCGATGACCGGGGGAAGTCCAACATCCCCGTCGCCCGGAACCTGCTCGAGGGAATCGGTCTGCGGTGCGACCTGCGGATCGTACCGATCTCCCGGCGACCGACGGGGGTTCCGGAATGGCATGCGGAAGGGCCACGTCTCGACGCCCTGCCCGATGCCAACCGGCTTCTGGTGGAACTCGCCCACGAGGCGGGCGCGGACGTGCTGCTCACCGGCGACGGCGCCGACGAACTCCTGGGCAGCGGGCAGTACCTGACACCCCACTTATTTCGCCACGGAAACGTGCGCGCACTGCCGGACTACTGGCGCGATCACCGCGGCGAGTATCAGCCCACGAAGAAACTCGAGACGCTCGCCGTACTCTCGCCCCTCCTCGGCCGACGACGCCGGGCGATGACGTATCTGGCGTGTTCCTGGCCGGAGCTGTGCAGCAATCCACCGCACGACTTCCTCGCCGAGCCGTACCGAGGAATCGCCACCGCATGGACGAAGTCCTGGATCGGTTCGCTGGTACGGCTCCACGAACGGCACCATGATTCGCTGGCCGTCATGGAAGCGTGGAGCGACCTCTATCCACACCAACGGCTGCGCACAGCCGGTCTGGTGCGCAACGAGGACCCCTTCCTGGACCCGGAGTTCGTCGAACGGGCGAAGCGACTACCGCTGCACCGGCGCTACGACCCGAGCTACCCGCACCCGTACTGGCGGATGAAATCCCAGGTGATCAAGCTGATGCCCCCGGGTGCCCTGGCGCATCTCCCCACCGCCAAACAAATCTTCAGCCGGGCCATCGTCAGCCGTGTGGATCCCGCCGAACTGTCGGCGAAGTATCTGCTGGAGAGCGGGATCCTCAGCGCCCGCGCGCTGTCAGGAGACCTGGATCCCATGGTGGCGACCCGCATCGTCGAGGTCGAGCAATGGCTGGCCACGGCGATGGAACTCGGTTACGAACTGATCGACTAATCACCCTTGCGGAGCCATGGACGAAACCTCGAAAGTCAGCCGCGTCACCTTCCGTACTCTGCTGGCCTGGACGCGGGGCAGTCGGCGAAGGCTGCTGTTCGCTCTGCTCTGCGCCCTGGCCGGATCCGGACTCGGGCTGGCCCAGCCTCTGATCGTCAACCGGACCATCGAGGCGGCGACGGCGGGGCGGTCCGTCGCCGGACTGTTGTGGCTGCTCGCCGCCGTCTTCGCAGGCCAAGCCGCATTGCAGGCCTGGTCGACGTTCCGGCTCGACCAGGCCGGCGAGGGTGTCGTCCAGCGGCTGCGCAGGGCGATGGTCGACCAGTTGCTGTGCTTGCGCATGGCCGTCTACGACCGTCACCGGCTGGGCGACCTGATCTCCCGCACCACCACCGACACCACCCTGCTGCGCGACGTGCTCGCCACCGACGTGGTGAACGCGATCGTCAACTCCATCGTCGTGGTCGGCGGCGTGGGCATGATGTTCTGGCTGGATCCGATACTCGCCGGGGTGGTCATGGCGGTCGTCATCGGGTCCGGAGCGGTGATGGCGCTCGTACTCAAGGGGATCCGCCGCGAGACCCAGGCCGCGCAGGAAGCCACCGGCTCCCTCGCCGCCGAGCTGGAGCGCGTCCTCAGCGCCATCCGCACCGTGCGCATCAACCGTGCCGAGGCGCGCGAATCCGCGGCGCTGGCCCGTAGCACCGACGACATCTACGGTCACAACGTCAAGGCCGCCCGTCTGACCGCCGTGGTCTCACCCGCCATCGAACTCGCGGTGCAGGGCTCGCTGATCGTGGTCATCGTCGTCGGCCTGGCCAGGGTCGCGTCCGGGGACATGGCCGTCGGCGAGCTGGTGGCCTTCCTCCTCTACGTGAACTACCTGGCCGTACCGATGGCCGGGCTGTTCGACATCGCTCCCGCACTGCAAGCCGGGCTCGCGGCGCTGCAGCGCATCCAGGAGGTCCTGGATCTGCCCGTCGAAACGGACCGGCTCCGGACGGACCGCCCGCAGACGGACCAGTTCCGGAAGGAGCCCGTCGCCGTCGCCGTCGCCGCCTCCGGGCTCGTGCTGCACGACCTCCGGTTCCGCTACACCGATCGCGAGATTCTCAAGGGGGCGTCGTTCCGGGTGCCCCGCCACAGCTTCACGGCCATCGCAGGGCCGTCCGGGGCCGGCAAGAGCACGATCTTCAGCCTGCTCGGACGGTTCTACGACCCCGCGGCCGGGAGCATCACCCTCGACGGGCGCGATGCCCACACCGAGCACACCACGGGCGAATGGCGGTCCCGCATCGGCCTGGTGGAGCAGCATTCACCGCTGATGTACGGCACTCTGCGCGACAACCTCACCTACGCGGCGCCGGACGCCGAAGAACCGTGGCTGCACCGGGTAGTGGAGATGGCGGGCTTGTCCGCCTTGGTGAAGCGGCTGCCCGACGGCCTCGACACCCCCGTCGGGGAACACGGCTCGTCGTTGTCCGGTGGCGAACAACAGCGCGTGGCGATCGCTCGTGCCCTGCTGGCCCGGCCGGAGATCCTGTTGCTGGACGAGCCCACCTCGCACCTGGACGCCGCCCATGAGCAGCTCCTGGCACAGACCCTGCATCTGATCTCCAAGGAGTGCACGCTGCTGGTCATCGCCCACCGGCTGTCCACGATCCGGTCCGCCGACCAGGTCGTCGTGCTGGACGGCGGGCGGGTGGTCGCCGCCGGCGGCTACGACGAGATACGGGACCACCTGCCCGCGCAGCACGCGGCCGCCTGACTCCGGCGCGGGCCGGAGCCGCGTAGTTGTAGAGAGGTTGCCGACGGTCACCGGGTTGAGCGTGGAAACCCCATGATCACCGTGGCTCGTGCCCGCTCTTCATCCGGGGCACCTTGTCCGTGCCGGGCGAGCGGTCGAGGAGAAGCCGGCCGGCCCGGGCGCGGACCTCGGCTTGGGTGCGGCCGGGGTGGTCGGCGGCGAGGAAGTGGCTGCCGATGGCCATGCAGAAGGCGAGCAGGCAGCGGGCCTCGACCTCTTCCGGGTCGGGGCAGAACGTGCTGATCGCGTCACGCAGCAGCCGCATGCGCCGGTTGTCCACGCGGCGCAGCCGGTCGGCGACCGCCTGGTCGCGGCGTGCCCAGTCGCGGACGGCGAGGTCGATGGGCAGCAGACGGTCGCCGGAGAAGGTGAGTTGCCCGGCGAGCCGCACCCTTTCCAGGGGGGCGTCGCTCTCCTGCTCGACCCGGTCGATGACGTCGTCGACGCTCTCTCGCTCCCAGGCGTCGAGCATTTCGGTCAACAGCGCCTCGCGGCTGGCGAAGTAGCCGTAGAAGCCTCCCCTGGTGACGCCGAGCGTCTTTGCCAGGGCGTCGATGCGTACGGCCTCCACGCCGCCCTTCGCCAGAGCGCGCAGTCCTTCTTCGACCCAGGTCTCGCGCGGTGTGCGCAGCGCACCCATCTTGTGGTTCACCTCATGCAGTTGCTGGATGTACAGGGCTGTATAACGGGCCTAGTCTCGTGTTGTACATAACTGTACAACGGACGTTGGGGAAGGGGGACTTCGGCGTTCCGGAAGGACGGCCCCCAAACGAAGACCCACCCGTCCCCTCGTCCCCGTGGTCGCGAGAAACGGAGTACTCAGATGATCAAGTGGGCAGGCTGGATCATCACGCTGGCCGGCATCGGGCACACGCTGGGCAGCCTTCTCGAAACGGCTCCGGATTACGCCGGGACCTGGTTCGGCGGGGTGTGGAACCTCGGGGACTACCCCGAGATGAGCGACGCCACCGTCGCCTGGTGGTATTCGGTGTTCAGCTTCGGCCCGCCGCTTCTCCTCACCGGCCTGACCGTGCTGTGGCTCGCCCGTCGCGGAATGACGCCGCCCGCGTTCATCGCCTGGGCCATGGTGGCGTGGGTCGTCCTCGGTTTCGTAGTCGACGGGCCCTCGCCCTTGTTGGTCCTCCTCGTCGCGGCCTACCTGCTGCTGGTCGGAGCCCGACATGGCGAAGGCCAGGGGAACGCGTCTGCCGGCTGAGGCAGCGGCACCTGAGCGCTGAGCACCGTCCCGGGCGGCATCGTCCGCGGGGTGGACGACCTAGGGTCCGTCTTCAAATGGTCGTTCGATGGTGGATCATGGTGTCGTGATTCGACGTCATGAACTGACCGACTCCGAGTGGGAGTTACTGGCTCCGCTGATACCGAGTGCCAGCAGAGGCCGGCCTCGGACCGAGGACCGCAGGGTCATCAACGGGATGGTCTACAAGATCCGGACCGGGGTCTCCTGGCGTGACCTGCCAGAACGCTACGGCCCGTGGAAGACGGTCTACACTCGCTTCCGCCGCTATGCCATCGACGGCGTGTTCACCCGGGCCCTGCAACGGATCCAGGCCCGTGCCGACGCCGCTGGTGACATCGACTGGCTGGTCCAGATCGACTCCACCATCGTCCGCGCCCACCAGCACGCCGCCGCCACCGGCCGAAAAGGGGGAGGCACCGGACGGACGAACCGGACGATCACGCCCTCGGCCGATCCCGGGGAGGCCTGACCAGCAAAATCCACCTCGCCTGCGACGGCCGCGGCCGCCCCCTGGCCATCCTGCTCACTCCGGGCCAACGACACGACGGCATCTGCGCACGCCCCCTGCTCGAACGCATCCGAGTGCCCCGTACCGGACCAGGCCGGCCCCGCTGCCGCCCAGATCACGTGATCGCAGACAAGGCCTACAGTTCACGCGGCTTCCGCGCCTACCTGCGTAAACGCGGCATCGGACACACGATCCCGGAGAAGAACGACCAGAAGCGGCACCGCCGAAACCGAGGCCGACGAGGCGGCCGGCCGACAAGCTTCAACAGCGAGATCTACCGCCGCCGCAACACCGTCGAACGCTGCTTCAACCAACTCAAAGGCTTCCGCGGCATCGCCACCCGCTACGAGAAGACCGCCACCTCCTACGAAGCAGCAGTCACACTCGCATCACTCCTGCTCTGGGCAAGATCAATTTGAAGACGGACCCTAGTCGTTGGCTGATGCTTTGTGAGCGAGGGGAAACTCATGCGACTGCTGTCGGCATGCGGTGCGAGACTCAGCCCCATGAAGCCCAATGACCCTAAAGGCGACCTGCACCGCTACCTCAAGGCAGCCCGCGAAGCCGTCGTCTGGAAGCTGGACGGACTGTCCGAGTACGACGTCCGCCGCCCTCTGACACCCACGGGCACCAACCTTCTCGGCCTCGTCAAGCACCTCGCCAGCGTCGAGTTCGGGTACTTCGGCCCGACCTTCGGCCGCCCGCACAACGAATCCCTCCCCTGGCACGAGGAGGACGCCGAGCCCAACTCGGACATGTGGGCACCCGCCGACGAGTCGCGCGAGGATATCCTCAGCCTCTACCACCGTGCCTGGGCGCACGCGGATGCGACGATCGAAGCGCTACCGCTCGATGCGATGGGCCACGTGGCATGGTGGGGCGACGAGGGCGAGGTGACGCTTCAGCGGATCATGCTGCATATGACGGCGGAGACGAACCGGCACGCCGGCCACGCCGACATCGTCCGCGAGCTGATCGACGGCAAGGTCGGCATGCGAGAGAGCAGAAGCAACATGGCCGGCGACGGCGAAGTTTGGTACCAGGAGTACTGGAACAAGCTGGAGGCGTCTGCCAAACAGGCCCAGGCCAAGCTGAGCTGAGTTCGTTCGGGGAGGTGGAGCTCGCCTTGGCAGCGTGCGCTGGCGCCCCAGTCGCCAGCTGCGGCTCGCTGCCTTTTGACGGCTACGGTGATGTCGATGCCGTGGGTGCGGGCGAGGGGCGTGGCGGCATGGCTGCGGGGAATGTGACTTCGAGGCGGCCTGCAAATCGGCGAAGAACACGGCCACCGGGACAACCGGTCTGCCCGCAGGAGTAGTTCACGCACCGGCTAGTGGCAGCTCTCGGGGAGTTTGGTCTCGTCTCAGGCCGTCGGGTCCCACAGTCCGCCGGCCTCGCCGCGGGCGAGGTGGTCGGCGTAGACGCCGACCTTCCAGGTGATGACGGAACGGCACTCCTGCAACGCCTGGATCTGTGCATCGACGCGCTGCCGGTGGGCATCGAGGAGCTGGAGGCGTTCCGCCTCGTTGCCCGGCCCCTGCCGCACCAGCTCGGCGAATTGCTTGAGGTCGGCCAGGGGCATCCCGGATTCACGCAGCTTGACGCAGATCAGCAGCCAGTCGACATCGAACGCGGTGTACCGCCGCCGACCGCCGGACGTGCGCTGGACCGGTCCGACCAGCAGGCCCTCACGCTCGTAGAAGCGCAGTGCGTGCACGCTGAGCCCGGTCCGCTCGGCCACCTCGCCGATGCTCAGTGGCTCCGCGGAGGTCTCGGTAGTCGCCATGCCGGCCAGTCTAGGACTTGATCTAGACCTTGCTCCAGATCGTAGCGTCGACGCCATGACCAGCACCGATCAGCAGCCGCTCGGCTCGCCCTTCTCCGCCACCAGCACCGCCGAGGACGTCATCGCCGGCCTCGACCTGTCCGGCACGAGCGCCGTCGTGACGGGGGGCTACTCAGGGCTCGGCCTGGAAACCACCCGGGCCCTGACGGCCGCCGGGGCCCAGGTCATCGTCCCGGCCCGCCGACCCGACATCGCCCGCGCCGCGCTCGCCGATGTGGAGGGCTGCGACGTCATCCCCATGGACCTGGCGGATCTCGACAGTGTGCGCGCCGCCGCCGCACGGATCGGGGACTTGCTCCCCAGGCTCGACCTGTTCATGGCCGTCGCCGGAGTCATGGCCACCCCCGAGCGGCACGTCGGCCCCGGCTGGGAGAGCCAGCTCGCCACCAACCACTTCGGACACTTCACCCTCGCCTGCGAGCTCTATCCGCTCCTGGCCGCCGCCGATGGTGCGCGCGTCGTCATCAACAGCTCCGCCGGACACGTCCTGACCGACATCCGCTGGCACGACCCGCACTTCCGCACCGGCTACGACAAGTGGCTGGCCTACGGCCAGGCCAAGACCGCAAACTCCCTCTTCGCCGTGCAGTTCGACGCCCTCGGGCGCAACGAGGGCGTCCGGGCGTTCGCTCTCCACCCAGGCAAGATCATCACCGGTCTTCAGCGGGAGATGACGTTCCAGGAACAGATCGAACGCGGATGGCTGGACGCGCACGGCAACGTGATCGGCGCCGACTTCAAGACGCCCTCGCAGGGCGCCGCCACCGGTCTGTGGGCAGCCACATCCCCACTCCTCGACGAGCGCGGCGGGCTCTACCTCGAAGACTGCGACATCGCACGCGTCTCCGCCCCCAACACGCCGATGGACGACGGCGGTGTCCGCCAGTACGCCATCGTCCCCGACGCGGCCGCACGGCTCTGGGACCTGTCCATCGCTGCGACCGGCGCCACCCCGATCACACGGTGAACCCGGCGCTTCGCACGCACCGGGCGGTGTGCCACCACGGAGGTCATGGTGCGTCGTGATCACCCCTTCGTAGTCGCTGACCGGTGACCCCGCACTGATCCGTTCCCGGTATCGACCCTGGTCGCCCTGTTCGGTAGGCCGACCAGGGCGACGGTGTGTCAGGTGCTCGCCGTGCCGGTGGGCAGGATCGGGGCGCCGACGGCCGCGGGGGCGGTGACCGCGAGGTTGGCCATCAGCTTCCTGCGCCGCACCGGATCTTCCCCGTCGCCTGGACGAGCCGTCCCTGCCAGTTCAGTGCTGTGACCGGGAAGGCCTGCCGGGTTGCCCGTTGCTGACTGCACAGGTGAGTTCTGGTCCTGGTCCACTTCCTGTGGTGGTGTACGCAGCGTAATCTGTTGACCTTCGCTCGATGGCGGTCAAGGTCAGCTGGAAGGCGTCCGTGGGACCGGCGACGGTGAGCGCAGCGGCCCGCTGGCAGGATGACCGCGGGCGAGGCGACCGCGCGCCGTGAGTGTGTTGCGTATGCACGACGGTCGCGTCGCGCTGCCAAAAGGGGCCGCACGCTCAGGCTCGTGTCCCCCCAATCCGGAATTTCAGTGAGAAGGAAGCACGTATGCACCGCCGATCTAAGACCCTGTACGGGGTCTTGGTAACCGTCCTTGGAATCACGCTCACCGCCTGCGGTGGTGCTGGAGGCGGTGAGAAGTCCGGCGTTCCGGAAGACAGCTCGGCGAAGGGCGCGACTGGCCAGGAGAGTCCGTCCGTGCGTCCGTCCAAGAAGCCGGAGTGGGGTCCAGCGCTGGCGATGGGCCGGCCGGCACCGAAGCTGTACGAACCCCAGAACACCGAAGGGGGGAAGTTCGAGGTAACTGCCACGAAGATCGTCAAGGGGACCGCCGCGCAGGCGAAGTACCTGCACTGGGACCAGAGCAGTCCTGGCGAGCTGAAGGGCAATACCCCGTACTTCGTGTACATCGCGTACACGCTGAAGGAAGGGAAGCCGCAAGTCGCCAACCCTGACCTCGGAGCCCACGCCGCGGCCCTCGACATGAATGGTGTGAAGGTCGCGGCGCGGCCGGTTGTCCACTCGGGTTTTGTCGAGGGTGGTTGCGAGGTCCCGCCCGTCTACATGAGTTGGGACATCGGAGAGACGCGCACCCTTTGCACGGTCTTTGCCGGGGACGAGTCGAACCCCCCTGCCCGACTCGCCTGGGATACGACGGATATGACGACTGTCGAGGACTATATGAAGGCCGCGTCTTGGGAGTGGGTCGCCCAGTGATCAGACGGACGGACAACTCGGCTTGATACGAGCCGGTTCACCCTAGTCCGTCCGGCAATTCGTCAAGCCACGCGCGGGAGGCCCCGGTGGCATGGACGCGTGGGCTGATCGCTCCGCTGGGGGGGGAGGAGGAAGCGCTGGCCTCGGCAGGGCGCGCTCGCAGGGGGCTACCACGCCACTGGGAGCGTGATGGGGCCACGGATCAGGGCGTCCAGTTGGAAGGCCACCTCGTCGGCGGGCACCGCCAGGCATAGTGCGGGGAGACGGGTGAAGAGGGCGGGCAGCAGTAGCTGGGCCTGGAGGCGGGCCAGGTGCGGGGCCACGCAGTAGTGGGGGCCGTGTCCGAAGGCGAGGTGGGGCGGACCGGAGCGGTCGGCATCGATCTCGGCGGGGCGGGTGAAAGCGGCCGGGTCGCGGTTGGCGGCCCAGTACTGGACGTAGACGTAATCCCCGGCGCGGATGGTGGCCTCGCCCAGTGCCACGTCCTCGGTGGCCACCCGGGGCTGCCCGATGCCGTTCTTGTGGGGAATCCAGCGCAGCAGCTCTTCGACCAGCTGTGCGACGGGGATGTCTCCGCCGCTGAGCGCTTTGACGAGGTGCGGTCGGCGCAGCAGGGTGAAGACCATGTTGGCGAGGTTGTTGCGGACCGGATGCCAGCCGTTCAGCGCCGTGAGAGAGGCCATGGCGAGTGCTTCGTCCTCGCTGATCTGCCTCTCCTCGACAGCGTGCGCGAAGACTGTCATGAGGTCGTCGCCGGACGAGGCGCGGCGTCGGTCCAGCAGGTCGTGGAAGTGTGCGGCCGCCTCGTCGCGCAGTGCGCGGGCGTGTGCCGCGTCCTGTTCGGTGCGTGGGCGTACGAGGATGCCTTCCGCCCAGCGGCGCAGTCGCGGGCGTTCGGCCGGGTCGATGCCGAAGATCTCTCCGATGAGCGTCAGTGGCAACGGGGAGATGACTTGCTCGATCAGGTCGGCCGGCGGGCCGACCGCTTCCAGGCCGTCCAGCAGCTGGGTCACCAGGGCTTCCGCCCGGGGGCGCAGCTCCTGCATGCGGCCGGCGGAGAAGGCCGGGGTGACCACGGAGCGGATCCGGGTGTGGTCGGGCGGGTCGATGAAGCTGACGCTGGCGCCCATCGGGATGAGGTGGCGGTTCATCGTGGGGAAGGCACGCTTGGTGATGTCCCGGCTGAATCGCGGGTCGGACGCCACGAACCGTGTTTCCTCGTATCCGGTGACCAGCCAGCACTCCGCCAACGCCGCTCCTTGGGGCAGCCGGATTTTCATCACCGGGCCCTGGGCCAGCGCCTGGGTCAGGAACGGGTCGAACTCCAGGCCGGGGATGTCGGGTGGCCTGTAGACGGGGTGACGCATTGATGGTGTCCGCGACTCCTCTCCCGTGTCGACGCTCGGGGTTCCTGTCGCTTGGTGGGGCAGGTCGGCGGGGAGCAGAGACTCGCGTCCGTCGCCCCGTCCACGCGCATCGGTGGTCATCGTGGTCCCTTGAGGATTGCCGCTGTCGCGGCTGCCGCCATCTGGTCGGACGCCTGGTCGTGGCCGAGATGCAGTGCAACGACGAACGGGCGGTCGGGAGATCGCACGGTCGGCGCCGCGCGCGTACCGGCAGGCAACTGTGGTGTCCGGCTGCCAGGGGCGGCGTCAGCCCCTGGCCGGGCGCGGGGTGTTCGGGGGGCGGGTCATGTCCCGGCTTTCGAGTACGACCAGGTCCCTGACCACGTTGGAATTGGTTCTGAAATCCACTCATTGAGCGTCAAACCAACTCTACCCATGGCCGCAGGGGATCTAACACGGCTGGTTGGGCGCGAGCCCGGCACGGCACGACACGACCTGTTCGAATAGCCGTCTCGGCCTGCCGGGCTCGGCCCTCCTGCCGTGCTTGCGGGACTACCAGGTCACAGGCAGCCCGGCCGCCATGATGGCCATGCGGTTGGGGTGCCACGGGACCTCCGCCGGCGGCACGGCCAGGCGGATTCCGGGCAGGCGCTCGAGGAGGACGCGGAAGGCGACGTCGGACTGGCGGCGGACCAGGTGGGCGCCGGGGCAGTGGTGGCGGCCGTAGCCGAAGCGGAGGTGCGGGTTGGGGGAACGGTGGGGTCAGAAGGTCTCGGGGTCGGAGAACGCGGCGGGGTCGTAGTTGACCGCGTCCAGGGAGAGCAGGACCATGTCGCCCTCCTTCACCTCCGCGTCGCCGAGCTGTGCGTCCTGGGTGACGAAGCGGGGGATCGCGTTGCCCAGGACGACGCTGCAGCGCAGGAGCTCCTCGACGCACTGCGGCATCGTCTCGGGGCGGGCGCGGACCGCGCTCATGACGTCGGGGCGCTGCAGGAGGTTGAAGGCGGCGACACCCAGGAAGCTCGCGAAGTCCTCGTAGCCGCTGACGAAGAGGACCGACACGATGTTCGACAGCTGGCGGCCGGTCAGGCCCTGGTGCTCGGCGTTGAGGTCGGCGAGGCGGTCCGCCAGGCCGCGCGGGTGGCCGGGGCGGCGGGTCGCCATGTGCTCGTGCATGTACGCGCGGATCTCCTCCCAGTTGCGGGCGAGTTCCTCGTACGTGGGCGTGACCATGGTCAGGTCGAGGTCGGCCCGTACGGCGAGCCATTCGCGGTCCTCGAAGGGCAGTCCGAGGAGCCGGCACATGCACTGGGCGGCGACCCACTCGGCGAAGTGACGCTGCAGGTCGCCGGGGCTGCCCTCCCGGATCATGGCGTCCAGGCCCTCGTGGGTGGCGGCTTCGACCCAGTCGGCGGGGAGGTCGGGCTGGTTGCGCCCGAGGGCCTTGAGTACTTCGTCGCGCAGGCCCGCCTGCTGCAGGTGGTTCATGGCGTCGAGCAGTTCGGGCGCGAGGATCGGGGCGTCCTGTGCCGGGCTGTCCGCGGCGGCCAGGACGGAGCGGGCGTAGGCGCGGTCGCGCATGACGTGCTGGGTCAGTTCGTAGCCGGTGACCAGCCATGCCTGGTCGCCGGAGTTGGTGCTGACCCGGGCGACGGGGCAGCGGCCGCGCAGTTCGGTGAGTTCGGGGGCGAGCTGGTCGCCGCGGGTGCTGAAGGGGTAGTGGGGGAGGGGGTCTTCGTGCGGGGTTTCCGTGGACGTGGACGTGGACGTGGACGTGGATGCGGGTGCTTGCGGTGTGGTCATGGGGTGCGGGCCCTCTTTCCTGGGGTCGCCTACGAAACGTTTCTGGGGGCGCGTAGGGCGCGCTGGTGGAGCGGGACTGTCGCTCACCAGCGCACGGGAAGCTGGGTCGGCGCGCGCAGGGGGGTGGACTCGTCCCAGGCGATGGTTTCCGCCGGTACCGCGAGTTCGATGCCGGGAAGGCGTTCCAGGAGCACCTCGATGGTGATGGCGAGTTGCAGGCGGGTCAGGTGCCCGCCGGTGCAGGCGTGCGGGCCGTGTCCGAAGGCGATGTGTGCGTTGGGGGTGCGGGTCAGGTCGAGGCGGTCGGGGTCGTCGAACGCCTCCGGGTCGCGGTTGGCGGACGCCGGTACGGGGACGACCGCGTCGCCCGCGCGGATGTGCTGCCCGTGAAGGGTGAGGTCCTCGGTCGCGACGAGGATGTTGATGGCGTTCATCAGTGGGACGTACCGCAGTAGTTCCTCCACCGCGGTGCTGATGCCTTCGGGCTTTTCGCGTAGTTTGTGCAGTTGCTCGGGGTGGGTGAGCAGTACAAGCAGGGCGTTGGCGGTGTGCTGGATGTTGGTCTTGTAGCCGGCCATGAGCATGGTGACGACGAAACTGACGACGTCGTCGCGGGTCAGCCGGCCCCCTGGACGCCGGGCCTCCGCCAGGAGCTGGCGGATGTAGTCCTCGTCCTCGCCGTCCGTTTCGGCGGCCTTCTCCTTGAGGGAGATCAGCTCGTCGGCGTAGTCCTGCAGCGCGTACAGCGCCTCGAGCACCTCCTCCATCGACAGCCCGGAGGCGCCGAGGAGAGCGAGGGTGTGCGGCAGGTAGATCTCGCGGTCCTCGTAGGGCAGGCCGACGGTCTCGCACAGTACGCGCAGCGGCAGGGGTTCGGCGTAGGAGGCGACGAGATCGGCCGTTGCGCCGTCCGCCGTGCCGGTCACCATCGTGTCGATGAGCTCCTCGGCCATCGCCCGGATCCGCGGCCGCATGAACTCCAGCTGCCGTCGGCCGAACATCGGCAGGACGGTGCGGCGTACGCGCTCGTGGTGCTCGCCGGTCATTTCCAGGAAGGTCGGCAGGGCCGGTGGCGGGGCGTCGTCGCCTTCGCGGGGCGGCCAGGCCGAGAGCAGGGGCCGGATGAGCCGGGGGTCGGCGAACGCTGCGCGCGCGTCGTCGTAGCGGCTGATCAGCCAGCCGGTCTCGCCGTTGGGGAGGAGTGCCTTGACGACGGGCTGTTCGGCGCGCAGGCGGGCGTAGGCGCAGGGCGGTCCGGCGGTGCCGGGTTCGACGTCCGGAACCGGGATGATGGTTTCGGGGTGGTTCATGCGGTGTGCTCCGATCCCGCGGTGATGCGCGACGTGCTGTGGTCCGGCGTGGCGCGGTCCGGTGTGTGCGGGGGGCGGGGGATGTAGCCGGTGGTGAAGAAGTGCTCCAGGTACCGGTCCAGCAGCGCGGAGTCCACCGGCGGGCAGTGCAGCCCGCTGTCGGTCAGTGCTCCTTCGGCGTTGCGCCGCCCCAGGACGGGGAAGGTGTCCTTGAGGTACATCTCCTTGACGGACATGTCGGCGTGGCGGCTGCGGTCGACGCACAGGGACACGAAGGGTGCCGTGGCGCTCGTCGGGTTCTCGGCGACGTGACGCACCAGCTCGCCGACCCATCGGTCGTACGGGAGCGTGCGCAGGGTGAAGCCCGCCGCGCGCATCCGGTCGAGGACGTCCGACAGCATGGCCGGGCGGGGGTTGGTGAGGTGGTAGACCCGGCCGTCGGCCGGCTGGTGCGTGGCGATGTGGACCACGGACTCGGCGAGGTGGTCGACGGGGACGAAGTCCATCGGCAGCTCGATGTCGGGGGCCACGCCGGTCTCGGCGATCGTCTTGAACAGTGAGCAGATGGCCGTCTCGGTGTTGCACGTGCCGTGCACCCGGTCGCCGGTCACCTCGTACGGCCGGTACACGGCCACCGGCAGGCCCAGCGCGGCCGCCTGCCGCAGCACGCCCTCGGCGACCCACTTGCTCTCCGCGTAGCCCATGGTGAGCCCGTTTGCGTGCGCCAGCGGAAGGTCCTCGTCGACCTCGTGCACTCCGGCGGTGCCGAATCCGGCGACGACGGCGACGGTCGAGATGAAGTGCACCGGGATCCGGCGGGGTGCCGCGATCCGGATGACCTCACGGGTTCCGTCGACGTTCGCCGGGCGCAGCTGCTCGTAGGGGTAGAGGAAGTTGACCTGGGCGCCGTTGTGCACGATGAGGTCCAGCCGGCGGGCCAGTCGGGTGGCGTGCTCGGCCGTCAGGCCCAGCTCCGGTTGGGTCAGGTCTCCGGGGAAGCACTCGACGCGTTGCCACTCGGCCTCGTCGAGGTGGAGGCCGTAGCGGGCCAGTGCGGTGCGCACCCGCTGCTCGGCGTGTGCCGGGCTCGTCGCCCGTACGGGGCAGTGGACGCGGGCGGCCGTCGAGCGCAGCAGACGGTGCAGCAGGAACACGCCGACGAACCCGGAAGCGCCCGTGAGCAGCACGTCCTTGGGGTCCTGAGGGAGGGGGCCGGGCCTTCGGCGGGCGGGAGGGCGAAGCCGAGTTCGCTCTCGCTGACGAAGTCGACCACCGGTTCCGGTCCGGCGATGCCGCCGAAGCCGCCCCGGGCCTCGCGTACGGCGGCGGTGAAGCCTTCCAGCGTGGGGGTGGCCAGCAGGGCCCTGATCAGGGTGGACCCCAGGGTGGCGTCGAGGCTGAGCACGGCGAGGGTGCGGGTGACGGCCTCCGAGGCGAGCAGGGAGTCGCCGCCGAGGTGGAAGAAGTCGTCGTGGGGCATGGGGCGTACGCGCAGCACCTGCTGCCACACCTCGGTGAGCACGTCGAGCAGGCCCTCGATCTTCGGCTCGTCCGTCTCCTCGGTGTCCTGCATCCCTGTTGTGTCGCTGTCGCTGCCGCGGTCGGTCAGGGGTGCGGTGGACTTCAGGCGGGTGCGGTCGACCTTGCCGCCACTGGTCACCGGGAAGTGGTCCATGGGCACCAGGGTGGGGACGGCCTGAGGTGGCAGCCACTCGGTGCAGTATGCGCGCAGGGCGGGCAGCGGCAGGTGGTGGCCGGGGACGGCGGGCGTGATGTAGGCGGTCAGGGCACCCGACTCGACCTCGACGACGGCTTCGCCGACCTCGGGGTGGGCGCGCAGGCGGGCCTCGACCTCGTCGAGCTCGACGCGCGCGCCGCGCAGCTTGACCTGGCGGTCGAGGCGGCCGCGGTATTCCAGCAGGCCGTCGGTGTGCTGTACGACCCGGTCGCCGGTCCGATAGAGCAGGCCGCCGCCCGGCTCCACGGCGGGCAGGGAGACGAACCGTTCGGTGGTCAGCTGCTGGTCGCCGAGGTAGCCCAGGGCCAGCCCGTCCCCGCCGACGTACAGCTCCCCTTCTTCACCCGGCCCGGCGACCGAGCCGTCGGCCCGCAGGACGTGGCAGGTGGAGGCTCCGAAGGGGCGGCCCAGGGGGACGTGCGTGGCGTCCTCGGGCAGGGGGCGCAGGATGTGGGCGGTGGAGACGACGGCGTTCTCGGTCGGGCCGTAGAAGTTGACCACTGTGGTGCCGGGGCAGGCCGCGAGGACGGCGTTCGCGAGGTGCGGGTCCATCGCCTCGCCGCCGGCGGAGACGAAGCGCAGCGTTGCCAGCGCCTCGGGGCGGGTCCGGGCGACGAGGTGGAAGACACTCGTCGTCAGATAGGCCACGGTGACGCCCGCTGTGAGGAAGAGCTGCTCCAGAGCGGTGGGGGAGAGGAGTTCCTCCCGGTCGGCGATGACCAGGCAGGCGCCGGTGAGCAGGGCGCCCCAGATCTCGATCGTCGAGGCGTCGGAGGACAGGCCGTACGCGTGCAGCACGCCGTCGCCCGGTCCGGGCGGGGGAAGTTCGGGCTCGGAGAGCACCAGGCGCACCACGCCCCGGTGGGGTATCGCGACCGGTTTGGGGCGGCCGGTCGTCCCGGAGGTGAAGGCCACGTAGGCGCAGTCGGTCGCGGAGCCGGTACGGGCGGGGGTGGGAAGTGAGGGACCGTCGGCCGCATGGTCGAGGGAACCGACCTCGACTGACGCGCGTAGACCGCGCACGCGGCGCGTACTGCCCGGCAGAGTGACCGCCGCGCTCAGACCCGCGTCCTCGGCCATGGCCCGTAATCGGGCCGGCGGAAGGTCCTCATCGAGCGGCACGTAGGCGCAGCCGGCCTTGAGGATGCCCAGCAATGCCACCAGCGCCTCGAGCGACCGGCCGCCGCACACGCCTATCAGCTCACCGGGACGGACACCATGCTCGAGCAGGCGCGCCGCCAGGTCGTCGGCGTGGGCGTCGAGTTGCCCGTAGGTCACGACGCGCTCCCCGTGCCGGGCCGCCGGCGCGTCGGGGCGCGCCGCGGCCCGTGCCTCGAACAGATCCGGGATGCGGTTGTCCCGGGGGTAGCCGGGCACAAGAGTGCCGGCCGCCGGGGACATTACCGGGGCCAGGGCAGGGGGCAACAGGCGTGACGAAACGTGGGTGTCGGTCATCGATTCCTTCTTGCTCGAGCGGTTCTGTGCGACGTGGCCGCGCGGTCGGTGAGACGTTCGCGGCGGCGCGGGGGAGGCCGGTGCGGCCATGGGGTGGTGCGGGGTGTGGGAAAGGCGGCAGTTACGGGTACGCGGCTGACTCGTCGGTGCTCAGCCGGCGTCGCCGCCCGTCTCGGCGCCGCTTTCGGCGAAGTCGGCCGCGAACGCGGCGAAGTCGGCGCTGCGCCAGTGCTGGGGGCGCATGCGGAAGAGGATGTCGTTCTTGAGCTGGGCCTCGGTCGCCACCAGGTACGCGCGTGCTTCCTCGGGGTCCAGGTACCGCTGGGTGAGCGCCTCTCGTACGGCCGGGTCCACGGGGTCCTCGATCGCCGTGATCGGGCCCTCGACGCTGACGTACCGGTACGGCCGTCCCTCGTCCTGCACGCAGAGGCTGAAGCGCCCGGCGGCGCGCAGAAGCCGAGCCTTGATGCTCTCCCGGTCCGTCTGGACGACGACCTCGCCCCCGGGCTCGTAGTCGTACCAAACCGGCACGATCAGGGGCGCGCGGTCACCGCCCCGGGAGTCGGCGACCCCCAGGACGCCGACGCGCGGTTCGGCGAGGAAGCGTTCACGGTCGGGGCGCGGCATGGAAGGCAACATGTGCGGGGGCTCCTGTCTTGGCGGCTGTGGCTGAAGTGGTGCTGTTGGAGTGACGTCACTGCTGTGAACAATCTTGAGAGCGAGAGATCAATCCCCGACCGATTAGCCGATAAACATGGGGTTTAGGCGTTTTTGAGCCGCTTCTTGGGGGGCGCGGGGTGATGCGCGCGGGCCGGGGGATCGCCGCAGGCAGGAGCCGCGCCTGGGCGGTACGCGGCAGGGGGGCCGTAAGGGGCCGGGCGTTCGCTCTCCCGTTGCCCGCGCGGCCTGTCCGGACATGCCGGCATGACCGGGTCGGGCGCCTGAACCGGGAAGCGGGGCGACACCCAGCCGCCGCGAACGACGACGGAACCCGCAGTGTGCGAACACGCCGGGGTTCGCCGGCGTGGAGAAGGTCAAGGCGCAGGCGCCCCGATATCGCCTTCTGTATGGGGCCGGAGCCGGCCTGCGATGAACTCCCTTCACAGCCTCACTTGTTGATCGCACAACAACCAGAAAGGCGCAATAAGAGGTCATTTTGACACGCTCAGCACCTGGTGATCTCATGAAAAGAGAGCTGCGGCCGCTTCAGGTCCCGGCACCGCAGAACCCGGTTCTCACCGCACGCCGTTCGCCGGCGGATTGCCCTGGTGGCGGCCTGATCACACACCAGGGGTGGGTGACCGATCGCGAGAAATGGGATGCGAACCATGGCCTCGGAATCCGAAAAGTCACGACCGATCGTGTTCCTCGGCGCACCGCAAGGTGGCGTCGACACTCCGGTGCCCCCGGAGCTCAGGGAGTGGGAAGCAGCAGTCATTCGCTTCGCGGAGCTGAGGGAGGAGATCCCGGAGGGATCCGGTGGCTCCTGCGCCTTCTCCACGAGCGGGACTCCTCGTGAAGCCGATGACTCCAAGGTGGACTACACCCTTATGTAGGCAAGGCCCTGGAGCCGGGTGTTCGTCCCGGCTCCAGCACGGCTGCGGAAGGAGTCCGCAAGCGGCCCGGAACAACGTACTGGCCAGCCTGGAGGTGAAGGGTGAAGACGGGCCGCCTGGCGATTCTCACGGACTCGGCAGATCTTCATGCCTTGCTCATGCAGCAAGTGCTGAATGGCCGGGGAAGGATCGCCTGCGACGTCGTCGAGACGGACAGCCTCTGCGGAGGCGGCGGATTGAGCTGGTCGGACGCCCGGAGTTGTTTGTCTGTCAAGGGTGGGGGCTCGATCGACGTCGGAGACCTCGATGTCGTCTGGTGGCGGCGCGGCAGCAACTTCCAAAAGATCCCGCCGGACATCACCAACCGGGCCGACGTGGAAGTCATCGACAACGACTGCCGGACGGCATTGGCCGGGATGCTCTGGAACGATTTTCACGGCACATGGGTGAGTGACCCGCACGCCACCGCCATGGCCGAGAACAAGCTCGTTCAACTGAGCGCAGCGCGGGCAGCGGGACTGCCCGTGCCGCGGACTCTCGTCAGCCAGGACCCGGAAGAGATCAGGCGGTTCTGCCTGTCAATCGAGGGCGACGTGGTCGTGAAGAGCGTGCGGGGCTGTTCTTCTGCGCCGACATTCACCACCAAGATGACCGATGCGCACCTCAGGGAAGAGGTGTCGATGCGCTTGGCCCCGGCCATCTACCAGGAATGCGTCCCGGGGCAGGATCACCTTCGCGTACTGGTTCTCGGGGACGAGATCTATGCGGTATCCATCCGCAGCGAGGATCTGGACTGGCGGGGCAGGCTCCCCGGAAGCTTCGGGATCGCGCAGGTCGACGATGCCACCCGCGCCGGCCTGATAGATGTCCTCAGACGCCTTCGGCTGAGAATGGGCGTGGTCGACATGAAGCTGGACAGCAGCGGGACTCCTGTCTGGCTGGAGGTCAATCCTCAAGGGCAGTTCCTCTTCATGCAGGCACTGAGCGGCCTGGATCTGGTGACGCCGTGCGTGACCTACTTCGAGCGGGAAGTACTGTCGGCCGCGCACCGGTTCCACCCCGAAGTCGCCTGCCGGTCGGCAGAGCTGCGCTGGTGAACCTACCGGCCGGCGGTCACGTTGACCGTCCGGATCGCACTGGACAGGCCCGTAGAAGCAGCGTGAACGGCCACGAGAGAACTGCCGCGGCCGCTGCGGTGGCCATCGACGTCCCGTGCGCCGGAGGGGACTTCATTGCTTCGGGCAGACAAGCGGCTGATCGAGCCGGCGTGCAAGGCAGTCTCCAAGGCCCTCGCCGAGGGGCGGGTGGGGCGGGCCGCGTAGCACGCCTCCTCCTTCGGGGCGGGCGATCGCGCGACGGGGCCGGTCCTCCGCCCGGGTGCGTCTCGCATCGCCGCGACCATGACCCTTCCCGCTCGGCGGGCAACCTGCCGCCTCACTATCCGGGCATGTCGCCACTCAGCGCATGGCCAGGGGCCGCGAATTGGTGGCTCTGCGAAGATCACAACATGCTGCGAACCATGGAGATCACCGCCGAGGCGGCCGTGCCCCCTCATGGAGATCCGTTCCCCAACCGGCCTACGACGTTGGAAGCCAGTGTCATGCCGCAGCCTGCTGCTCGCGGCGGGCGGCCCTCGAAGAGCCGAGTGCGTCACGGCAGCCCCTCCTGTGCGGACTACGGTTGTGGCCGCGAGGAGTGCCGACGGGCCGCACGCAGAGCCAGGGTGCGGCGGGAGACGGATCGTGCCCGCGGGCAGGACGCCCGTGTTGATGCGGCACCGGCCGCGGCTCACTCCTTGCGCCTGCGCAGGGCCGGCATGTCCGCCGGGGACATCGCCGAACGTGCCGGTATCTCGGTCACCCTGGTCCGCAGGCTCCTGCGGCCAGCGCGTATCCAGGCCAGAATCCACCGGACGACCGCCGACGCGATTCTGGGCCTGCCCATCCCCTCACAAGCACGGGCACCGCGCCTACCAGGCCTCACGCCGGGAGAGCAGGCGGCGGAGTGGTTGCTGGAACTGGCCAGGCGGGGCTGGCCCGCCACCTACCTGGCCCGGCAGCTCGGCACCAGTACCTTCACCGTCGCCGAGATCCGCAACCGGCGACGCCGGCACATCGACCTGCAGCTGGAACAGATGATCCGACTGCTGTACCAGCACCTGAAGGGCACCACGCCGGTCAACCGCGGGATCTCCTACAGAGACTCCCAACGCGCACGCCGGGCTGCCACCCGCACCGACGCGCTCTCCAGGGAAGTGGGCGTGTCACGGTCGAGTGGTGAAGAAGGTGGCTCAGTGGCTGAGGCGCTGTTCATAAGCGGTGAGATATAGGCCCTTCATCGCGGCTTCCGCCTGCTTGGCGTCCGTTCCTCGATCGATGGCCTCCAGGGCCGCGGCCGCTGAGAGCTGTACCGGGCGCGGCAGGGCGTCGAAAGCGGAGAGCCGGTAGGCGAGCGTACGGCGAGCATCCCGTTCCTCCTCGGTCACACCGTGGGGGACCAGAGGGAAGACCGCGGCCCGGTAGGTGGCGATGCTGACGACGACCGCGTCGGCGATTCCTTGCGCGTATCCGTCCGCCGACACCGTCTGGATGCCGGGGGAGACGCAGGCCATGATCTGCCGACGGGCAAGACGCGAGCCGATCCAGGCCCCCAGTCCAGCCGCTCCCGCGGCAACCAGAGCCATCAGCCGGCCGCCCAGGAGCAGGCCCGAACACAAGCCCCCCAGAGCCGCGCACGTCACCAGCACCAGCGTGATCAGCAGATGGATGCGGGCAGTGAGCGGCGGAGTCATCCCAGAAGTATGCACAACGGTGTACGGACCACGTCGCCACCTGGCGGGGGCTTGGTCACCGCCCAGTCGCTACATCGGCTCGGCATCTGCCTGCTTCTGTTCGGGCCGGTCTGCCCCGTCCTGTCGGTGTGCCGCGCTGTAGGTGACCGACCGCGCCTGCTTGCGGCGCTGCACCCTACCCCTGGCCACGAGTGCTTCCAGCGTGTTGCGCACCACGGTCGCCTTCACCGTACGTGCTGGATGAGCGGAGCTCACACCGTCCACGATGTCGACGACTGGCTGCGGCTCCTGCTGCCCGGCCAGGTACGCCAGGATGATCTCACCCCAGGTGGTTTCCCCCCGGCCTGCCGTTGCCCCGCGGCGACGGGCCTGTGCTCGCGCGGCCGTCTGGGGCGAGCGCGGCCGGGGCACTTCCGCGCCCAGGTCTCTGCCGGTGGTGCCGCCCGGGGAGGGCGGCACCAGCGCAGCCGGCTCACGGGTGAGGGCGACCTGCAGCTTCAGCAGCTGCTGATGGTCGGCTTCCAGCGTCTTCAGACGCTGCTGCAGGTCCAAGATCTCCGCGCGGACCTGCTCCCGCTCCTGGGTCACGCGCTCGATGTCCGTGGTGACCTGGGCCTTGTACTGGTCTGTAAGGGAGGCGGCAGTGTCTGGCATGAGGTGGTCCCCGCTCCAGTTGATGGGTGAGCCGAGCTGCGATGTTACCGATGCCGACCGACCAGAGGCAGACGCGAACGGAAGAATGGTCAAGTCACTTACGCCACAGGGATGTGCGATGTGATCGGCCCTCCGCTCCTGCCGGACCGCGCCTGGCCGAGCTCGTCCGGCACATCGTCGACGGCCTGGCTGACGTCACCTGACGTTGTCCCGCTCTCATGCGCATTGCCCCCTGCTCTCAGGTGATCTGGCCCGATTGGCTCGTTGTCTCAGGCGATCCGGTCCGTCGGCGCTACTCATGCCATGCGAGACCTCGACCCGTGCGGGCGATGACACCCTGGGGTCTCGGTGAACAGCACCGCCACTATGGTGGACCGATGGCATCGATCAAGCAGTTCCAAGTCACCTTCGACTGCGCGGATCCTGAGCGCGTCGCTCGCTTCTGGTGCGAGGTGTTGGGATACGTCGTACCGCCGCCGCCGGAGGGGTTTGCTACTTGGGACGATTTCGATCGCTCGCTGCCGCCCGAGCGTCAGGGTGCAGCGTTCGTCTGCATTGATCCCTCAGGTGTGGGCCCGCGACTGTATTTCCAGCGCGTTCCCGAAGGCAAGGTCGTCAAGAATCGTGTTCATCTTGACGTGCGGGTCGGCACCGGGCTCACGGGTGAAGAGCGTCTCGCCACCCTCGAGGCCGAGTGCGCACGACTGGTCGCGCTCGGCGCGGTACGCGTGCAAGTACTGATTGCCGATGGCTACAACGAGTCGTGCATCGTGATGCAGGATATCGAGGGCAACGAGTTCTGTCTCGACTGAGGGGCCGCGAACGTGTCCTCGACTACGTCATCCATGCCGCCGCCATGGCGGATGTCGCCGGTGGATCCGGCAGCCGGCCGGCGCCTCGAGCCTTCGGGCGGTGTGAGCGCGGGTTAGATGATCGGCGGGCGGCCCAGCCTCGTCATGCGCCACACCGTGGCCCACCTGACCGGCCGGCGTCGCCCGCACGGCGTTCGGAGCCCTTCCCGGAAGCCGCCCGCCCAGGCCCGGAGCCCGCCGAGAGAGCGTGTGCGGGCGAGAGTGAGCAAGGTCCACACCGTGAGGTAGACGGGCGCCAGGACGGCAGGCAGGTGGCGCTTGGCCAGCCAGACGCGGTTACGGGCGACCATCCGGTGATAGACCGCGTGGCGGGTGGGAAGAGTGCGCGGGTGCTGGAGTACGAGCGCGGGTTCGTAGAGGATCTTCCAACCGGCGTCCAGGGCCCGCCATGCCAGGTCGGTCTCTTCGTGGGCGTAGAAGAACTCCTCCGGCCATCCGCCGGTCTGCTCCAGCATGGGCATCGACAAGGCGTGCCCTCCGCCAAGGAACGTCGTCACCAGGCCCCGGCGCATCGGGTCCGAGGCCCGCAGGCGAGGGACGTGCCGACGCTGGGTGTGCCCGGTCTCGTCGGCGATCCGGAAACTGACGATGCCCAGTCGGTTATCCCGCTCATACAGCGACTGAATGAGGGTGAAGACATCCGGGCTGATCAGGAGCCCGTCGTCGTCCAGGTCCACGACGACATCCACGTCCCCGGCTTCCTGCAGGGCACGCAGGGCGACGTTGCGCCCGCCGGAGACGCCCAGGTTCTCGGGCAGCTCGATGCCGGTCACGCCGTCGGGCAGGGGCGGCAGGGGAGACCCATTGCCGACCACCACCACGTGGGCCGGGGCGGTGTCCTGTTTGGCGACCGAGTCCAGGAGCGCTTGCAACTCTTGCGGCCGGTTGCCCATCGTCAAGATGGCGACGCCTAGGCGCGGGTGACGCACGGGTGAACGCTCCCTCCTCCACCGGATGGTTCCGCGATGCTAGCGGCTCACAGAGTCAGAGCCGGGCAGAGGACACGTGATCAGTCAGGAGCCGAAGGGTGCAGCCGCAGTGATCACCAACGGACAGGGTGAATACCCGCTGCACCTGCGGGACAACATCATGCATCTGCCATCCGGGTACCTGGCCCCTGGTCCCTGGTCCTACGAATTGTCCGGCCGATCATGTGAATGTCGCCTGCCCAGGTCGTTGCCCAGGGCGCAGACTCCCTGGGCAAGCTTGTGCCGGAACTGCGCCGGATGTCCGGCCGTCCTCACATCGCCATGCGATCACAGGCTTGACCTCAATCCCGCTTGAGGTGTGACGATGATCCACATGACCACGGAATCCATATCCCACGCGGCAGATGTCGAAGCGATCACCCAGCTCGTCGCCACCGTCGAGCACTCTCAGCAGACCAAGGACCCGGAGGAGTTCCTCGGCCTCTTCCACCCGGACGCAATCTGGACGACGGCCCACGGCAAAGTCCTCATCGGCCTCGACGCGATCTCGGAGTTCACCCGCAAGGTCCTCCCTGCGGCGAGCTGGGACGGCAAGGTCACCTACGAGGTGGTCCACGTGCTCTTCATCCGTCCCGACGTCGCTGCGGTCAAGGTCCGTCAGCGTTACCTGGCCCCGGGCGAGGAGAGCGAGGGAGCCCCGCTGTACGTGATCTCGAAGCAGACCGACGGCCGCTGGCTGCTGACCGCCTGCCAGAACACGGGGGTCGTCGCCGACTAAGGGGTGTCCGGGCGATCATGAGCGGAGCCAGATGACCAGCGCGGCGACGGTGGCAGTGCCTCGGCAGAGCTTCTCCGCCCATCCGTCACATTCTCCTGTTGGGATCCGTCAGGGAGGTGAAGCGGATCAACAGATGAAAGAGAGCACTCCATGCTGACCAACGTCATGTACGTGACGCTCTACGTCACCGACCAGGACCGCGCGCTGAGGTTCTACACGGAGCAGCTCGGCCTGGAGAAGCGCATCGACTTCCCGGGCCCCGACGGACGTTTCCTCACGGTGGGCGCCCCCGGCGCTCCGGTCGAGATCATCCTGTGGGCGCACCTCGCGGCGGCGGGGCAGCCGACCGAGCCGGTGCCGGGCGCCACGCCCGGACCGGTCATCCTCGAGTCGGACGACCTGCGGGCGGACTTCAAGGTGTTCCGCGACCGCGGGGTGACCTTCGACCAGCCGGAACCGGAGGACTACGGGTTCGGCGTCCGCATCGATACGGCGGACCCGGACGGCAACCGCATCTCGCTGCGTGAGCGCAGCCGCGCAGGCCGTGCCAACGGCTGACCGTTCGTAGACCTGGTGTGGCCGGCGCCGACCGGCGCCGGCCACACCAGGTCGAAACGATGATGGCGATGAGCATGACGATGTTGAACGCAAACCTGCAGCAGCTGCTCGAACTGACCGTCGCGGGCCGCGGCCAGGAAGGCTTGGGCCACCTCGCGTTGTTGTCGTCCGGCGCTTGCCGGCTGCTGGGCGGCTTGTACTTTCCCGCGGGCGCGGGTGGTGAGCATTTTGGTCGCGTCGGAGGACTTGCCGAGAACGGGGCCGATCTCCGCGAAGGGCACGGCGAACACGTCGTGCAGCACGAACGCCAGGCGTTCAACCGGGCGCAGCGAGTCGAGGACCGTCAGCAGCGCGAGGCTGACGGAGTCCCCGAGTGCAACAGGTCTTCCCCGAGCGGGAGCGTCGTCGAGCGTCACGGTGAACTCGGGCAGCTGGTCGTCGTAGGAGACTTCCGGGCGGGTCCGGCCTGAGCGCAGGACATCGAGGGTGATGCGGCCGAAAGCAGCCGGGATCGGGGATGATGCGTCGGCAGGCACAGTCTTCCACTCGGGACATGGGGCGTCGAGAACTCCATGATCTTCGGACCCCGTGCGCGGGCCGGCCCCATCTCAGGTGACGCGCAGCGCGCACCTGCGCGAGCTGCCTGGCCTCCCCCCGACGAACAGCGCTGTGGGCAGGTCGGACAACGCCTGGATCCGCACCTAACCGAGTGCCGGAGGGTGCTCGGCCGGACGGCGGCCCCAGGCCGAGATCAGCGGCGCGAGTGTCAGGTCGAGTCTGCCCGCGTGGATGGCGGCCAGGTGTGCGTCGATCTCGGCGTCGTCGGCCAGGCCGGCCGCGAGCAGCTCGCCGCGCACGTGCCGGATGGTCGCCGCCTCCAGCCGGTCGCAGGCCAGGCCGCCGACCGGGAAAGAGCCCGCCGCGGCGACATCTACCAAGCCGGCCTCACGCAATGCCCGCGGCAGTGTCCGGCCGTAGCGCAGGTCCGCGCCGCGGCGCGTCAGCAGCTCTCGGACCGCGTCGCGCAGCCGGTTGGCCCGCCGCTGCGCGGGGCCGCTGTCGTCCAGGCATGCCAGTGGCTGCAGAGCGGTATCGGCGTCCTCGACCAGCAGCCAGCCGCCGGGCCGTAGCGCTGCCGCCATCGTGGCCAACGCGCGAGCCCGGTCGGGTACATGGACCAGCACGAGCCGGGCGTGCACCAGATCGAACGTCCCCGGCTCCGGGGACGGATCAGTGGCGACGTCGTGCCGGCGCACCTCGTACCCGTCGCCTGTCTTCAGCCACGACGGGTCGATGTCCGTGGCCAGCACGTGCCCGGTCGGACCGACGGCCGCCGCGAGCGCTTCCGGGATACCGGGGCCACCGGCCCCCACCTCCCAGCAGCGCGAGCCGGCCCTGACCCCCAGTCGATCGAAGTGCCCGCGCGTCACACCGTCGAACAGCTCGGCCAGCCAAACGAATCGCTCGCCCGCCTCGGCGCGCGCGTTGTCCAGCAGGTACCCGCGGGCGGCAGCGGACTCTCCACCGGGCGCGGTAGTCCCGTCTGTGGGATCCGGTCGGCCACCGACGTGCGGCGGGCGGGGCGAGGAGGTCATGACTACATGGTCAACCTTCCCAGGCCACCAGCGCCACGACCACGGGAGAGGGATGCCTCACACAGCCGGCGAACCCCGCACGTCCTACAGCACGGTTCTGCACCGTGACGCGCTACGACAGGCTCGCCGTCCGCTACCAGCCGACCGTCCAACTCACCCTGACACGGCAAGCGCTGTGATCACGTCTCAAACACGTCGTAGCGGACCCCCGGGCCGTGAGGTCGGCCACGAGGTGCTCCCGAGGTGTGAGAGCGCAAGAGGCGCCGGCCGTGGGGAAGCGGCCGGCGCCCTGTGTGTGCGGGACGGGGCTCAGAAACGGGGGTGCAGGTAGAAGGTCTCGTTGATGGCCGGGGTGCCGTCGGAGTTCCGCTGGTACGGCCACTGGATCAGCCAGGTCCCGTCACCCGTGCGGTTGTGGTCGACGTTGACCACCCGGCGGGTGCTGATGTTGCGCAGCACGGTGACGTTGGGGAAGCGCCAGTTGGGGTGTTCCAGCGTGAAGTTCTGGGTGTCGCGCTGGGAGCCACCCGGGTCGGGCTCGCCGTTGGGGCCGTGGCAGTCCCAGATGTTCAGGTAGTCGCCGTTGTTGCTCTTCTGGCCCCGGTGGACGTCGAGGCACTTGCCGCTGCTGAGGGTCTGGATGCGGTACAACGGCTGCCCGGTCTCAGCTGAGCGTCCCATGGGCAGCAGTCGCCAGCGCTGGTTGCTGGCGCCGTTGGCGTGGTAGATGATCACGTGGCTGCCGTTGGCGCTCTGGCCGTTGTAGACGTCCAGGAGCCGGTCACTGTTGTCCGCGTGGATGGTCAGGTCCCGTGGGCTCCCCGAGGCGCGCAGGGTGGAGAAGCCGACAGGCCAGTGGTCGCTTCCGTAGTTCGGGTTCACGGTCGCGTGCCAGTTCTGCGTGTTGACGTTGGAGGCCGCGTAGTCCAGCTCGTTGTTGCTCAGTTGGGTGGCCTGCCCGCTGTTGTAGATCCGGGTGTTCTGCGGCACGCCGTCGTTGGCGACGGCCTGCGGGGAGCGGTTGAAGTCACCGAGCACGACCCAGTTCGCGATGTTGTTGTTGGACGCGTACCCGGCGACCCGGCGGATGAGGCCGGCCGCGTCGTTGGGCCGCCCGCCGTTGGACGCCGCGTGCACGGAGGCGAAGACGGTCCCGTCCTCGCGGCGCACCGCCGCGAGTGCGGAGCGGTAGCCGCCCGTCAGCTCGTGGACGGAGTCCGGGAAGAACGACGTGACGATGCCCAGGTTGCGGGAGCGCTGGTTGAGGATGTGGAGGTAACGGAACTGCCCGTTGCCGATGTCCCACAGGTACGAGCGGATGTTGCCGTTCTGGCCGAGCAGGTGCGACCCGCCGGGGGCGGCTCTGGGCACCTCCTGGAGGGCCACGACGCTGAACGTGCGCGACAGCGTCCGCACGCCCGACCAACGGTCGGAACCAACCTGCATGTTCCAGGTGGCCAGGCGGTGGGTGTCGGGGTTCGCGGCGGCCGCGGGACCGCCGCCGACAAGAAGCATCGCGCAGGCGAGCACCCCGGCCAGCACCAGGGCGCCGATCCGGCGCACAGGCGTGACCGGGGCTTTATTGGAGGGCGTCAAGGACATGCCGTGATCCTTCACTTCGGGCCTCGCCCCACGGAAGGGGGGAACGGGCCGAAGATTCGGAAGGGAAAGGGCCTGCGGCTGGCTCGGGTGGCAGCGGGAGCCGGGGCTGGTGCTGTCGCCATCGATAGGGATGGTGGGCTCGCAGCGATGCCCTTGCCAGGGGCGGCCCGCAGGTTCCCTTGGCGTGATCAGCAGCCAAGCCTGATCGACAGATACCGCGAGAAGCCCGGACAGTGTCGGGCCGGGAATGTACGCCGTGGCCAGCCAGGGCGCGTCCGGGTCTGCGTCCACGACCGGGGCCGTGTGGAAGCCGCCGACCTTGCGCGCGGCATCGACCTCGGCACGGAACCGCTTGCGAAAGTGCGGATCGGCGGCCAGCTCAGGGCGCGCCACCTTGATGGCCACGGGGCGACCACCCCGGGACCGTGCCAGATACGCCGTGCCCATGCCGCCCGCGCCGAGCTCTCGCTCCACGGCCTACGCGCCGATACGCCGCGGCAGATTCCCCATGACCTCCATGCCCCGTACGCCTCTCGAGGCCGAGAACCGGGTGACCGTTTCAAGGTTCTGGCCACGCCTGCCGGATCAAGCTCCTCAAGCGAAGCATGTACGGATGTGCGTCCTTCCCCCTCCTGCGTGGGAAGCCATCGCCGCAGGTGCCCCGGCGGCGCGGCGACCAGCTATGCCGATGGCGACGCCAGAAGAACGACCCGATGTGCGCGAAGGAGCGCGCTGTCTGCGGCGGAACCCCACTTCTGCCGCGGTCTGTGCCGTCCATGGCCCGCGCTGACCCAGACGCCGCACCTTAACCGCCTGGCAGCATCCTGACGTCGGTTCGCCGTGTGATGGGATGTCCGTCGAAGGAAACGCGGGCACACCGCGGTCGGGCATGGATATGGAACGGGGAGCGACAGCATCATGGCAAGCGGGCACGACACCGACCAGGGGCGCAATGGCCTCCGGCCGTTGCCGACGCGCGCCTTGGTCCGTGAGTCCGAGCGATCGCGGCGGCTCCTGAACTCCGGGGACTGGCGCCCGGCCCCGGCGGACACCGACGCCGCAGCGGCCGTCCTGACGCGCCTGACCGCCCCTCTCCCGACCCGGCGGACCGCGACGGAAAAGACCCAGGCTACGGATCGGGACCGGCGGCTTCAGCGCATCCTGCGCACCGCCCTCCACCACCTCGACGCGGACGCCGTCAGCCCGCCGGCCGCCGCCCTCCTGGCAGCTGTCGCCCGCGCCCTCCTGCCCTGGCACGCCGCCCCGAACCCGCCGGCCGCCGCAGCGGCCCCGAGGTACGGAGCCCCGCCAGGGACACCGGCCGGCGTGGCAGCGCCGCCTACCGAGGCAGGAGAAGCCCTGCTCCCGGACCTGATCGCCCTGTTCACTGTCCTGGCCGCGCCGAGCCCGCCGGGCACCGTCCCGTGCGCACCCACCATCGAGCCGTGGACGGTCCGGCACGCGGGCCCGTTCCGTCGCCACGGTCGCCCCGCTCCCGGGGTGTGGACGGCCGAGACCGTCGCCTGCCCGGGGTGCGGGCGCACGGCCGGCCCGTGGACCGTGACCTGTGACTGGCAACTGCTCACACTGGGCTGCCCGTGCGGGACCGTCACCCGTGATCACGGGCTCTCGTTCTCCGAGGTCTGGCTCCTCCTGCCGGACGCGTGAGCGACGAGCGGGTGGGTCAGCCCGTGTGGGGCCGGCCCGACGCCGTCGTGCACGCAACGGACTGGTCGCGGCCGCCGGCTGTCGGACTTCGCCTGTGCCGGTGTTGATCTCCGTGAGCTGGACCCAGCCGGCGCGCGGTTCCTGGACGGCCGAGTTCTGCGCCTGAGGTCGCAGCGGACTTGCTCGGGGGGCGGCGCGTCGGCTCGGTGCAGGTTGTGTGGTCCACCACTCCAGAGGTGGGTGTGTGCGAACGCACGGGTAACTTTCGTTGCTGATGTACCGATGTCAGAGCAGTATGTGTCGCAGCCCCCTCCCCTTGAAGCCCCCTGAAGGCTCCTCCTCTTAGCGAGGACGACGGGCCGCACACGTGCATCGTTGCAACAACTTGCGCCATGGTGCAACATGTTGCAACGCCAAGGTGGTGAGCGGTGGTTGGGCGAATGGGGGATCGGGCGTGGATCGGAGTGATGGCCTCGCGGCGCAGCTCCATGCCGCGAAGACGGCCATCGCCGCGCGGATGCGACACCTGCGCCGGCACCACCCGGAAGGGCCGTTCAGCCTTGCGATGCTGGCTGAACGCACAGGTGTGTCCAAGCGCACCCTGGCATCGGCCGAATCCGCTGACGGCACGAATCTCACCATCGAAACCCTGGTCAAGGTGGCGCACAGCCTGGGCATCGAGAGGTGGGCCTACTTTCTCGACGAGCAGGTCTTTCAGCAGGTCAACGCCGAGCTGGAAGCGGTCGGTGAACTGCGTCGGCACGGCGTGGAGAGCATCTCCCTGCGTACGCGCGCGCCGCAGCCCGGGGGCCTTGCTCCAGAGCAGATGTCCGAGCTCCTCAAAGGGATCATCAATGCGGCGTCCAGGGCGCGGGAGTCCTTGCGGGACACCTCGGCCGCCGCGGACGACAGCGCGCGTCAGGCGTCGCCCGATCGCCTCACGTGATGGTGGTGCGATGGCGGCTTCGGGCTGACGGCGGGCGACCGGACAGTCTTCAAAAGCAGTGCGCGGAGCGAGTGCGAGCCCTTGGCCTGCCCTCGCAGACCAAGGTGTCGATGCGGACGTTGTGCGAGCACGTGGAACAGCTGCACGGCCGGCCCATCCAACTCGTTCCCCTGGAGCTGCCGCTCGGCAGTCCCGATGGTCTCTGGATTTCGGCGGAGGGCCAGGACTTCGTCTTCTTCGAGCAACGTCTGGCTCCCGTGCACCAGCAGCAGGTGATCCTGCACGAGCTCGGCCATGTGATCTGTGATCACGACGCAGCGCCGGTCATGACGGCGGAGTCGTCCACGCTCCTTCTGCCGTCGCTCAACCCGGACATGGTGCGCCGGGTGCTGGGCCGGGAGCACTCGCATGCCGAGGCCGAGATCGAGGCCGAACTGGTGGGCTCGCTCATAGGCAGGCAGATCAGCAACTGGACTGCCGAGCGCACCAGGGCAACGCCCTTGGAAGCGCGGGAGCTGGTCGCCAGACTCTCCGCCCTGGAAGCCCCCAGACGGCAAGGAAATGATGAATAGCACCCTCTATCCCATATGCGCACTGATCTCCTTATCTGCGTTCCTCTTCAAGCTGAGAGTCACACGCACCGACCGCTCTCCCACACAGCTGGCCCTGGCAGGAAACTTCTTCTTCCTGACCGTCACCTTCGTCGTCTCGACGCCGGCGGTCTGGATAGCGACGAGCAAATTCGTCGGAATCGTCAACTTCTCCGGACTCCTGGCCCAGAGCACCGTCATCCTGTCGGCCGCCTGCCAGCAACTCGTGCTCCTGCACCTGACACACGAACGCGATACCGCCTGGCGCAAAGCCGTCCCACGCCTCACCGGTCTGAGCATCGTGCTCCTCGGCATGATCACGCTCTTCTCCGCCGCCACCAGCATCGGAGAACGTCCCACCGACTTCGCCCTGACCAAGGCGCAGTACTACCCGGCGTACCTGTCGATCTACCTGATCGGATACGCGGCGAACCAGATCGACATCGGCATCATGGGCTGGCGCTACGCACGCATCGCTCCCACTCCGTGGCTTCGGCGGGGGCTGCGACTGGTCGCAGCGTCGATGCCCTTCGCCATGATCTACACAAGCTGCCGGATCGCTGACATCATCGCCAGCCAGTTCGGTGTCACCGGCCATCCCTGGGAACCAGTGGCGCAGCTCGCCATCGCGGGAACGGTACTCAAGACGGTCGGCTGGACGATGCCGGACTGGGGCCGCCATCTGACCACCGCGTCCGAACGGCTCGACAGGCGCCGCGCCTACCGGCAGATCATCCCCCTCCACCGCGAGCTCACCTCTCACCTGCCCGAGGTAGTTCTCCCTTTGGGGGAGAAAGCCGACCTGAGGACTCGCCTCTACCGCTGTCTGGTGGAGATTCGCGACGCTCAATGGGCCTTGCGTACCTGGATGGACCCCGCTGTCGCCGCCTTGGCCATGCAGCAAGGCCAGGCAGCGGGACTCGAAGGCGCCAACCTCGCCGCGGCTGTCGAGGCGGCACAGCTCAAAGCCGCACTCCAGGCCAGACGAGAACAGGCGCAGCCGGCCACCCACGTCGCCACACCGCGGATGGAGGAGCCTGAAGACCTCGCAGCGGAACTGTCCTTCCAACGGAAGCTGGCCCGGGCCTTCACCGCGACATCCGCCCCCGCCGTCACCCACACGGCGTACCTGGTACACGCGACGAACATTACGGATACGGAGAAGAAGGACGCATGACCTCCCTCCCCTCGACACCTGCTCTCCCGCGGCCTTTCGACACGGCCTTCTTCACTGACCCGTACCCCACCTACGCACGACTCCGCGAGGCCGGCCCAGTCCACCGCATAGCACTGCCTGACGGCTCCCCGGTCTGGCTCGTGGTCCGGGAGGACGATGTACGTGCCCTGCTGACCGACCCGAGACTGTCGGTGAACAAGACGCACTCCAACACCGGATACAAGGGCTTCTCCCTGCCGCCCGCGCTGGATGCCAACCTCCTCAACCTGGACTCCGCAGACCACCTGAGACTGCGCCGCCTCGTCTCTCAGGCCTTCACCCCCCGCCGGGTCGAGAACCTGCGCGTACGCGTCCAGGGCGCCGCGGACCGACTGGCCGACCGCCTGGCACAACGGCTGGTCACCCAGCCGAGCGCCGACCTCGTCACCGAATTCGCCAACCCCCTGCCACTGGCCGTCATCGGTGACCTCTTCGACGTCCCCCAGCCGGACAGGAACCCCTTCTCCACCTGGGTCGGCAACATGTTCGCCCCTGAGCACCCGAACCAGATCGCCGAGTCCATCGACCACATCCACCACTTCCTGATCCGCCTCGTCGCCGAGCGGCGGGCGAACCCCGGGCACGACCTGCTGTCCGGCCTGATCGCCGCACGGGACGCCGGAGACCAGCTCACCGAGGACGAACTCGTCTCCCTGGCCTTTCTGATCCTCATGGCCGGCAGCGAGAACACCCAGCACCTGATCAGCTCGGGGCTGCTCACCTTGCTGCGCCACCCGAAGCAGCTCGCCGCCCTCAAAGCGGTACCCGGCTTGCTGCCCGCAGCGGTCGAGGAGCTGCTGCGCTATGCCCACCCCAATCAGATGGCCATCCGTCGCTTCCCCACGGAGCCCCTCGAGATCGACGGCGTCCACATCCCCGCCGGAGACACCGTCATGCTCTGCCTCGCCTCAGCCCACAGAGACCCGGCCCGGTACCCGGACCCTGACCGTTTCGACATCCGGCGACAGGACACGGCACACCTCGCCCTCGGGCAAGGCATGCACTACTGCCTGGGTGCGCCCTTGGCCCGCATGGAAATCCAGCTGGGCCTGGACACCCTGCTTCGCCGCCTGCCCCGGATCGCTCTCGCCGTGCCCGACACCGAGCTGGTGTGGCGTTCCTCGTTCCGTTCCCATGCCCTCACCGCGCTGCCGGTCACCATCCGTGCGGAGCAGACAGAGTGAGCAACCTGGTACGGGAGGGGTAAGCGGGTGGGGCGGGGGAACGCCAGCCCCCCAGGCGAGGTCAGGCGAGGTCAGGCGAGGTCAGGCGAGGTCAGGCGAGGTCAGGCGAAGATCAGGCGAAGGTCAGCCAATCGTGATCATCTTGGCGACGCTGGGAACCCCCGCCGGGTCGAGGGCGAAGAGCATGTACGTGCCGGGCAGGGCCACTCCGGGATCGTCCGGGACCTTCAGCTCGTAGGAGGTGCCCCCTGTCTGCCGGAACGTGAGCGGGATCCTCCGCTGGTCGTTGTCGACCGAATGGGTCGCCGCTCCGGCCCGTACCAGTGAGAAGGCGGTGACGGGCTTGTCCGTCGTCACCGGCAGGGCGGCACCGTTCGCGATCCTGGCGGGCGGCGTGCTGGTGAAGGCCGGGCGGGGCTTCCGGGTGCCGTCCGGGTTGAGGAGGTACGGCGGGGTGAAGACGGCCCCGTCGGAGTGGTTGGTGGCGCAGTCGCCGCAGAGACCGCCCCCGCCCGAGAAGATCCGTCCGTCGGGCAGCAGGTTCGCCACGCTGTGGTAGTTGCGCGGGACCGCCATGCTGGCCAGCTTGGTGAAGGTGCCCGTCGCCGGGTCCCAGATCTCCGGGGTCATCACCGAGGTGGCGTCGCTGAAGGGGACGGGGTAGGACTGCCCGCCGAACACCGCCACCTTGCCGTCCGGCAGGACGACGCTGTTGCTGAACGAGCGGGCGTAGCCCATGTCGCCCGTGCGCTTGCTGACGGGCCGGATGCCGTCGCCGATGCCGTCGCCGAGATCGACGGTGTAGGCGCGGCGGGTGGCGTTCGCGTTCTCGTACGCGGTGGCGCCGCCGAGCGTGAGGAGCTTGCCGATGTCGTAGGAGACGGCGTTGCCGTTCATGGCGTCCGGGCTGTCGGCGCGCGTTCCCGCCGGTGTGATGGTGCCGTTGCCGGTGGTGTCGATCCAGTTCAGCTGCTTGCTCGGCCCGAGGTGCAGCACTCGGCCGCGGGAAGTGGCGTGCAGCCACTGGTGGTTGTCGGCGCGGTAGGGGCCGGCGGGGTCGGCGGTCAGAGTGTCCTTGGCGGGTACGCCGGGCAGCTTGCGCCACTTGCCGGTCGCCGGGGACCACACTTCGCCGTCCTTGTCCCCGCGGGCACCGCTCCAGGAGCCGCCGAGCACGAACGCCTCGCCGTTCGAGAGCAGCGTCATGGCCTGGTACCCACGCGGTGTGTTCATCTGGCCGGTGGCGGACCAGGTGTCGGTGCGCGGGTCGTAGATGCTGGCGCGGGAGGCGTTGCTGCCGCCGGTGACCAGCACCCGGCCGTCCGAGAGCATGGCGATGCCGGGACAGAACATGTCGTGGCCGGTGTTGTCGACGCGGCGCTGGGTGACCTGTCCGGTGCCGAGGTCCATGATGGCGGTCTGGGTGTATCCGTTGCTGCCACCGAACCGGTCGATGGCGTACGCGGACCAGGCCAGCAGTTTGTTGTTCGGCAGGACGGTAGTGGCCACGGGGACGAGCGGGAAGCCGGTGACCCGGTCCCAGGCGCCGGAGACGGATGGGTCGGCCGGGCTGCTCAGCCGGATCTCGGCGGCGGAGCTCCACGGGCCCCGGTTGCCGGCCTCGGTGGTCGCGGTCAGCCGCACGAACCGGGCCGGGGTGGGCCGCGTGAACGTGGTGCTCTTGACGGTGTCGTCGTCCTTCCACACGCCGCCGGCCACGGGGGCCCCGAACGAGACGCCGTCGAGGCTGGTGGCGACGGAGTACGCGCCGATGCGCCCGTTGGGGCCGCCGCCGGACTTGCGGGGCTGGTAGGTGAGCGCGGACACGGTCTGCGTACGGTGCATGTCGATGGTGACGGAGTGCGGCAGCGGGGTCGCACCGCCCGACCACCGGCTGTGCCAGAGGGTGTCGGCGTCGCCGTCCAGGACGTTGGCGGCACGGTTGTCGGCCTGCGCGGTCTCCTCGTCACTCGCGGAGGCGGTCCAGCCGGTGGTGGGCAGCTCGACGACGGAAGCGGGCAGCCCCGGGTCACCCAGCAGCTGGATCTCGGCGGCCGAGCTCCAGGGACCGCGCTTGCCCGCCTCGGAGGTGGCCGTCAGCCGGACGTACCGGGTGCCACGGGCGGCGAAGCTCAGCGTCTTGGTCGTGGCGTCGTCGGCCAGGGTGCCGCTCGCAACGGCCGCTCCCCAGTTCTGCCCATCGGCGCTGAGGTGGATGGCGTACTCGCCGATGCGGCCGTTGGGGCCGTCGGCACGCGGCTGGTAGAGAAGCGCGGACACGACCTCGGTGCGGTGCATGTCGATGACGAGGGAGTGCGGCAGCGCGGCCGCGCTCTCCGACCACCGGCTGTGCCAGATGGTCTCGGCCTTGCCGTCGAGAACGTTCGCGGCACGGTTGTCGCCCCGGGCCGTCTCCTCGTCACTGGCCGTTGCCGTCCAACCCGCCCTGGAGAGGACGGGTGCCGCCGGTTCCATGGCCGAGGCGGGCGCAGCGGCATGGTGCGGACGTGACGGGTGATCACCGTGCGCCTCGGCCTCGGCGACGGACCCGCCGCCCCGCGCGTTCAGTACGGGCAGGAGCGCGACGAGGACCGCCACCAAGGCGAGCAGGACGAGCCCCTGCCATCTGAGGCGGGAGAGGCGGGAGAGGCGGGAGAGACGGGAAGGCCGGAACAGGCCGGTCCGGCGGGATGGTTCGGGTAACACTTCGCCTCCTGGAGGACCTCGAAGGTCAGGAAGGTGAGGACTGGGACGGTGGTGAAGCGGTGATGGCGGTGATGGCGGTGAAGACGGTCAAGCAGTGAGTCAGTACGGGCGCCGCCCTTGAACCTGGGCAGAAGTGGTCACTCTTCTTGCCGGGAAGAGGGGTGTAAAGACATCAATCCGGCCGTCTACGGGGCCGGGCGCGTGTCGGGGGCTCACCGTGAGCGACTCCGCGACGGCTCCCGGCCGAGGACCTGGCCTGCCAGGCGCCGGGCTTCTGACGACCCTCAACCGCCCGGGGCGTGGAGGTGAGGCCTTCCACCGACGAAAGGCTCCGCGATGACGGTACGGAATTCCGGCACGACGGCGGCGCGAGAGAATGGGACATGCCGCGTAAGCTCCACCGCCACGCCAAGGGGAACCGTTGATCAGCGCGCACCAGCAAAGGCTCCACGACCGGGTCCTCGAGGCTCCCGTCGTACCGGCACCGAGCGCCTGGCGCCTGGTCGGCGACTGGCGTGTGCCCGTCGGCGGGCTGCTCGGCATCGGCTTCGCCGTCGACCCACACAGCGGCCACGACCTGGTCATGACGGTCTCCACCAGCGGTCACGGGCTCTTCGACGCGGTCACCGGCGAGAAGATCGCCCGCGACCGGGATCCCGACGACGACTCCTGCACACCCGACACCACGCCGGACCTGACCTGCCCCGGGCTCGGCCCGGTCGCGGGCAGCCGGATCCACATCGCCGGGCTCTTCGGAGGCGGCCTCCACTCGGGCACCGGGGACGGGTGGACCGTGACCGTCGCCAGCCCTGAATGGCCCTCCCACCGCGTACTGCTCGTCAGGGCCAGTGGTCTCCACCGAGGAGCGCACGAGGAGGATTGGTGGCACGTTCTCCACGCGAACTACTCCGAGTTCCGCGCCGCCGGGTTCTCACCGTCGGGGCACACCCTGGCAGTCGCGACCAGTAGCGATCTCACGCTCTGGTCGCGAACGTCCGCCGGATCGTAGTCGCCCTGCTATGACCTTCACTTCACTGAGGAGCGGGATCCCGCCTGGCAGATGATTGACTACGCCGCATGGACTTCGCACGAGCGTCCGCTCCATACGCGGACGTAATGATGGGCTGTTCCGATTGGCCCGACGGCCAGCATTCCCTCACCCGACGGGATGGCCTGTCATGAGCGTCGGTGGCATGCCGTCGGAGCCCGGCCCCGTCTCGACGGCTTGGGACGCACCCCCATTGGACCCCGAACTGAGTGTGGCACTCGCGGCGTTGGGGGAGGAGGCGAGGGAGCCGTTCACCCTGGAAAACCTTGCGGCTCGGCAGGAGCAGGATGCTGCGCGCCGGCCCAGGCCGACGGTCCGGGATCTACGGGCCGACGGCCGCTTCGAGGTAGACGAGCTGCATGTACCCGGACCGTCGGGCGGGCAGGACGTCACGCTCGTGAGCGCACGACCCGCCGGCATCGCCGGGACGCTGCCGCTGCTGTACTACATGCACGGCGGCGGAATGATCACGGGCAATGCGTGGTCCGTACTTCCGCGACTGCTTCGCGAATGGGCTCTCACGCTGGAGTTGGCCGTCATCTCTGTCGACTACCGATTGGCACCGCAGGCGCAGTACCTCGGACCGGTGGAGGACTGCTACGCCGGATTCGTCTGGGTGGCTGAGCACGCGGCCCAACTGGGCATCGACGCGGACCGCATCATCGTCGGAGGGAAGAGCGCCGGCGGTGGACTCGCCGCAGCACTCGCCCTGCTCACCCGTGACCGAGAAGGGCCCACACCGATCGGGCAACTGCTCCTGTGCCCGATGCTCGACGACCGCAACAACACCTTCTCCAGCCATCAGATGGCCGGCATCGACACCTGGGACAGAACTTCCAACGCCACCGCGTGGCAGGCGCTGCTGGGCGATCAGTACGGCGCCGCGGACCTGCCGCCCTACGCGGCTCCCGCCCGCGCCACGGACCTGTCCAGGCTCCCCCCGGCCTACATCGAGGTCGGGTCGGCCGAGACTTTCAGGGACGAGGACGTGGCCTATGCCAATGCGATCTGGCAGGCCGGTGGCCAAGCCGAACTGCACGTATGGCCCGGAGCCTTCCACGGCTTCGACACCTTCGCACCACAGACAGCTCTCAGCCAGGACGCCCGCAACGCCCGTTCCCGCTGGCTTCGGCGCATCCTCACACAGTCCGGTGCGAGCAGCGGATCTGCCTGCTGAGCATTTTGCGGCGGCCGGACGACGTCAGCAGACGGCGGCCGACGGCGGTCGAGCGCCAGGACCGTGGACCGTTTCGGCCAGGTGGCCCGGCGCCCAGGTCGTCTGCCGTCCAACCCCTATCCCTTGGGTCCGCGGGGGTGCCAATGCTCCGGGGGCCACGATGTGCTCGTGCTTCGACGTCACCGGGTGAGTCTGCCCAAGACGTGTGAGGCTCGGCCGGCCGACCTGCGCCTGATGGCCCTCACCCGCGGCCCGCTCGGAGCCGCGTGTCTGACCTTCATCCGCTAACCATCCCTGACCCCGCACGCCGAAAGGTCAAAGCCCTTGAACCGGACCGCACATGCCGTTCCCGAACCTCCGGACCGTCCCCGCTTACTATCCGCCCGCCGCGATGAGGATCTGATCAATGAGCCGGTCATCTCCGACGCGACCGGCTGGCTCGTCACCGACGGCCGCACCACCACCGACGCCCGTCGCCAGGTGGCGGGCAACGCCCGGCTGGTCACCTACAACACTCTCACCGGCGGCATCGACTCCGACGGCGGCGAGTGGCGGCGCCGGAGGCAGATCGAGTTCCTGGCCTCGCTGGACGCCGACATCATCGCGCTGCAGGAGCTGCGCCGCTGGGACGAAGGCGGCTGGTGGCGGTTGTGGGGCGCGGCCAATGCCCTGGGCATGGTTCCGCTGCCCCCGGTGCTCTCCGCGCGCGGGCGGGGCAACCACCTCGCCCTGCTCTACCGGCCGGCCACCGTACGGATCGACGACTACGAGCCGGACGCGGCCAGCGGGACGTTCCACCACGGGCTCGGCCGGGCCCGGCTCTCCATCAAGGGCCAGCCGCTGCTGACCGTCCTGTTCACCCACCTGTGCGTCCTCGGCGGGGCCGAACGCTATGCGGAAGCGCAGTGGCTGGCCGGCTACGGCGGCGCCTACGAGGGAGAGCCGCAGCGTGTGGTTCTGGCGGGGGATCTGAACTCGATCGGCGCGAATGACCCTGAGCCGGACTGGAGCCGGATGCCGGCCAACCTGCGAGCGCGCCACTGCCACCTCACCGCCGGGGGCACGTTCGGTGACACCGACCGGCGGGCCCTCCAGCTCCTGTCCCTGGCCGGCTTCCGCGATCCGTTCGAGGTCCTCGGCCAGGCGACACCGCGCACGGTGGGCTATTGGAGCCCACAGGAAGCGGTGGACCACCGCCGCGACTTCATCCTGGCCAACACGCACGTAGCCGACCACATCGCCGCAGCCGCCGTCCACGACAGCAAGGCGACCCGGGCCCTGTCGGACCACCTGCCCGTCGTCCTCGACCTTCAGGCACCGTAGGCCTGATCCCCTTCCTGCCCCTTTCCAGCCTTCTTGCCAGGAGACCTCCATGCCCCGCCGCCTGCGCATCGGCGCAGCACCTCCCCGATGGCACTCGCCCAGGTCCTTCGACGAGGTGTCGGGCGCCACTCGGTGCTTCAGGCGACGGGCCGGGCGCCGTGCCATGACCGCTCCCCTCTTCTTTCCGGGATCAGATCACTTGGAAGTTGCCCATCATGGCCATGTCCTCGTGTTCGAGGTTGTGGCAGTGGAGCATGTAGCGGCCCTTGTATCCGGTGAACCGTACGAGCACTTCGACCACTTCGTAGGGGCGGACGTCCACGGTGTCCTTCCAGCCGGCGTCAGTGGCCGCCGGTGGTCTGCCGCCGCGGGCGGTGACCTGGAACTGGGCCAGGTGCAGGTGGACGGGGTGGTGGAAGTCGCTGCTGAAGCGCCAGCGTTCCACGCTGCCCAGGTGCGGGGAAGCCAGGATCGTATCCGTACTGAACGGCCGTCCGTTGATCGTCCACATCTGCCGTTCGTCCGCGCTGTGCGTGCGGCGGAAGTCGAAACTGCGCACCGGTACCGCTCTGCCCGGGGAGAGTGTCTCGAAGGAGGCTGACAGGCGGGACGGTACGCGGCTGTCGTCCTTCTCCCTGCGCACGACGTGGAAGCGCATGACGTCGCGCATGCCGCCCCTGGCCGCGGAGTTGTGCAAGGTGACCTTGCTGCCGATAGGAAAGGCGGAGAAGTCGACGATGACGTCGAAGCGCTCGCCGGGCGCCATGTCGACGGCGTCCAACGGCTGTGGTGCGGCCAGCAGGCCGCCGTCGCTGCCGATCTGGACGAACTGCCCCCACTTGCCGTCCCCGGCGTCGAGTCGCAACCGGTAGCGGCGGGCGTTGGAGGCGTTGAGCAGCCGGAAGCGGTAGCGGGTCGCGGAGACCTCCAGGACAGGCCAGGGGGCGCCGTTGACGAGCTGGACGTCACCGAGCACGCCGTCCGGGAACGTGTCGTGGCCGTGATGGGCGGGATAGCGGAAGGAGCCGTCCTCGGCGAAGGAGCGGTCGCACAGCATCAGCGGTACGTCGCGGTGCCCGCCCGGCAGCGGCAGCCGGTCTTCCTCCTGGTCGCTGACGAGGAAGAAGCCGGCCAGGCCGCGCCAGACCTGCGGGGCGCTGAAGTCCATGCGGTGGTCGTGGTACCAGAGGGTCGCGGCCTGCTGCGGCAGCGGGTACTCGTAGCTGCGGTACCCCACGGCCGTCCGCCCCGGGTGGGCGCCGGCCATGCCGTCGTGCGTCTGGCCGGGTGCGCAGCGGGCGGGAAGCAGGAGGTCGGTGGGGTAGCCGTCGGACTCGGGCGGGGTGACGCCGCCGTGCAGATGGGTGACGGTCGGCACGGTGAGGCTGTTGCGCACCTGTACCAGGGTCCGGCGCCCGGAGCGGGCGGTGAAGGTCGGACCGGGGAAGATCCCGTCGTACCCCCACACCGTTGTCCTACGGCCCGGCAGGATCTCCACCCGGCCCTCGCGCTGCTCGACCTCGTAGAAGTCGGTACCGTGCTCGCTGCGCACCGGCCGGGCCACCGGCGGCACCGGCAGCGGCACGCCGAACGGCCGGGGGAGCGGGCCCGCGCTGGCCAGCACCCGGCCGGTGGACGCCTTGGCGACGCGGGACCAGCCCGCCGCGCCCACCGTGATCGCCGCGCCGGCTCCGGCCGTCAGGGCGAGGAGTCCGCGTCGGCTCATCAGCCTCGGCATCACTCGGCCGCCCCCTGCCGGGACCGGGCCACCAGCGGTGACGTGCTGGTGTGCTGGGTGAACGCCCAGTACGTCAGGGCTGTGGCACAGCCGAAGACGGCCATGCCCAGCGGCATGTGGCCGGCAAGGACACGCGCTTCGCCCAGCCCCTGCTGCACACTCACCAGAGCGGCCAGCACCGCGCTCGCCACAGCCGGCCACCACGGACCGCGCCCGGTGCGCCAGACCACCAGCGCAGCCGCTGTCTGAGCGATGGTCAACGCACTGAGCACGCCCGCGTTCGCCGCATGCCAGGTCAGCAGGTCGAGATCTCCGGTGACGAACAGGCCGGCCAGGGCCGCCTGCGCCAGTGTGTCCAGCAGCACCAGCACGGCCACCACCCGAAGCGCATGCAAAGGCCACCGGCGCACAGGCGCCCCGTTGTGTCCGCTCACCGGGGGTCGGCCCCGGCCGTCAGCGCCTGCTCGTAGGCGTGGAAGCCGTCCTCGACGCCCAGGAAGACATCGCTGAAGGCCAGGTAGCCCTCGGCGATGACCGGCGTGTCGCGCAGGGCCTCGATGAGGAAGTAGTAGGCGCCCAGGTCCTCCGTCTCCAGCACGGCGAAGTCCGAGATGCGTCCGTTGAACGCCTCCGCGTCGAAGAAGCGGGCCGTCACCCGGTCCGCGTAGGAGGCGAAGACCGGCTCGAGGTGCTGGGCGCGCATCGCGTTGCGCTGCTCGCGCGAGAGCGCCAGCCACCGCGGCGTGACCGTGTACGTCAGGACGATGCCGTAGGTCATGAGATCCCCCGAAGAGATTTGCTAACACCGTTAACTTTCGGGGCAAGCTAAAGTTACAGGCGTTAACTTTGTCAAGGGAAGGTGAGGGCGCAGCCGTGCCGAGCACATCGGGGACCGGGTCCACTGGCCGGCGTCACCGCGTCCGCGAAGAGGCGCTGGCCGAGATCCTGCGCACCGGCCGCCGGCTCCTGATCGAGGAGGGGCCGTCCGCGGTCACACTGCGGGCCATCGCCCGGGAGATGGGCATGACCGCACCCGCCCTCTACCGCTACTACGCCAGCCACCGCGACCTGATCCAGGCCCTGACCTCGCACCTGTACGACGAGCTGGCCGCCGCACTGACCGAGGCGCGCGAACGCCATCCTGCTGATGAGCCGGGGCGACGGCTGCGGGAGGTGTGCCGGGAACTGCGCCGCTGGGCACTGTCCCACCCCCGCGAGTTCGGGCTGCTGTTCGCCAAGCCGGTCACGGACGCCGACACCGCGCCCGGCTCGGCCGCGCACGACCCGAGCTGGCGCTTCGGCGCCGTACTCCTCGACCTGATGGTCGAACTGTGGCGCCGCGGCGGCATGCAGCCGCCAACCGATCTGGACCCTTCGTGGATCGGCCAGCTGGAGGAGGTACGCGAGCACCTGGCGGGCGAGCCCGTACCGCTGGAGGTCATCTACGTCTTCGTCGCCTGCTGGGCCCGCCTGTACGGGGCGGTGGCAGTCGAGGTGTTCGGCCACCTCGACTTCGCCCTCACCGACCCCGAGCCACTCTTCGGGCACACCCTCCACGACATCATGGCCGCCCTGGGAGAACCCGTCGGCCAGTGAGCCATCGGCCACAAGTGATGGCGATCGTGACACCGCACGGGGTGAGCGGAGTCGGCATGAGGTGACCGACCACCGCCTGGCGGCTTCCTCCGACGGGCTCGACTGGTTCCTCACGATGCGCTCCTTGTCGTTCGCGGGTGCTGGTCACCAGCGAGGGCGGACGAGGAGAGGGGAGCCTGGACGAGTCGTGCCCGGGTACGGCGCACCCAGGCACGCGGGGCGGGTGCGGCATAGCCTGACGGGGTGACCAGCAACGATCTCGGAGATTTCCTGCGCGCCCACCGCGCCCGCCTGCGCCCCGACGACGTCGGGCTCGCCTCCTACGGCGCGCGCCGGGTTGCGGGACTGCGGCGCGAGGAGGTCGCCGTCCTTGCCGGGATGAACAGCGACTACTACGCCCGCCTCGAACAGGGCCGCGAGCGCAGCCCCTCCCCGCAGATCCTGGAGTCCATCAGCAGTGCGCTGCGGATGGATGGCGAAGCGCGGGAGCACATGTTCCGGCTGGCCGGCACCGTGCCGGAAGGCGTGCGGTCGCAGCCGCGGGAGACGGTCAGTTTCGCGCTGCGGCAGTTGCTGGACGGATACCCGAACGCCGCGGCGTTCGTCCTGAACCCGGCCAACGACTTCCTGGCCTCGAACGCACTGGCCGACGCGCTGTTCTCACCGTTCGGACACGTGGACAACATGGCCCGCATGACCCTCCTCGACCCGGCCGCCCGGAGCTTCTTCACCCGGTGGGGGCGAGCAGCCGAGGCAGTCGTTGCCGGCTTGCGCCACGCCATGGGCCTGGACCCGAACTATCGGCGCCTGCACGATCTCGTCGGTTCCCTGACCGAGGAGAGCGAGGAGTTCGCCGCCCTGTGGTCCTCGCACACCGTGCACGCAAAGACCCGTGACGGCAAGGAGCTTGTTCACCCCGACGTCGGCCCCCTCGACCTCACCTACCAGACCTTCGATGTCCGCGGAGCGCCGGGCCAGCAGCTGGTGGTCTACCACGCCGAACCGGGCAGCCCCAGCGCCCAGGCGCTCGCCCTGCTCGGCAGCCTCCACGCCACACGCCACCAGGAGTCCGCCTCGGAGACGTAACTCCTCGACACGGCCTTGTGTACGTGGGGCGGCGTGGTCAGCGGCGGGTGAAGCGGCAGCCGGCGTGGTGCAGGCGTCCCCGCGGGCCTCGTCGGCCAGGCACAGGACGGCGATATCGGCGGCCTGGCCCGGGTTGAGGGAAGATCCGGTGTGCGGCGTCAGACGGCGGGCGTATTGAGCACGTACTCGCGGGAGGCGTGGACCTCGTCGCGCAGGGCGGCCAGGTCGACGTCGAGGACCTGGCCGTTCCATTTGCGGGGCTCGCCGTTGATGAGGACGGCGCTGATGTTGCGGGCGTCCGAGCCCAGCACGACGGTGCCGACGGCATCGTTGAGCGGCATGTTGTTCAGGTCCTCGGCCTGGATCACCAGCAGGTCGGCCTTCTTGCCTGGGGTGAGCGAGCCGGTGACGCCGCCCAGCCCGTTGGTACGGGCACCCTGGAGGGTGGCGAAGTCCAGGACGTCGTGGGTGGTGATGCGGGCCGGCTGCTGGTTTGTGCCGTAGGCGGTGTTGACCGCGCGCATCCGCTGGATGGCGTGCAGAGCCCGCATCTGCGTGAACATGTCGCTGACCAGCGCCACCTCGACGTCGATGCTCAGACCGGGCCGCACCCCGACCGACAGGGCCTCGTCGATCGCGGGGATCGCGGTCTCCAGCCCGATCTGGGCGTCCGAGGTCGGAGCCAGGGCGATGGTCGTGTCGCTCTCCCCGATCGCCCTCCACGCCTCGGGGGTCAGGCCGGTGGCGTGGATGAGGGTGAGGTCCGCGTCGAGGATGCCGGCCCTCTCCCAATCCAGGATGGCCCGGGAGGAGGAGACGCCGAAGACGGCATCCACGCTCACACCGATTCCCAGGTCCTTGGCCGTGCGGGCGAGTTCGGGGCCGTAGGCGAGGGCGGCCCCGGCGACCTCGTCGGTGGCCAGAGCGGCCAGCCGCAGGGTCAGCAACCGGTCCTCGCCGGCGAAGTACTTCTCCTTGAGGCGGGCCAGGTCACCGGGCCATTGCTTGTCCCAGTCACCGAAGTGCGGGCCCATGGAGGCGTGCACACCGCGGATGCCGGTGTCGATGAGGGCCTGGACGGCGGCGTCGGAGTGTTCAGGGGTGCGGGAGTTGTGGGAGAAGTCGAGCATGCACGTGATGCCGCTGTCGATCGCCGTCAGCGCGGCCAGCCTGGTACCGACGTACATGTCGTCGGGCCGGTAGACCGTGGCGTAGCCGGCGAGGGTGGACATCACATAGGCACCGAGATCGTCGACGTCCGGCATGATCCGACGCAGCTGCGTCTGCCAGGCATGCCGGTGTGTGTCGACGAAGCCCGGCGTGAGGATCGTGCCGGTCGCGTCGACGACCACCGCGCCCTCCCGGCTCAGAGCAGGACCTATCGCGGTGATCGTGTCGCCCTCGACGAGCAGATCGGCGCCGTCCAGGACACCGGAATCGGGATCCATGGTGACGATGGTCGCGCCGGTGAACAGAACGCGCCGCTTCGGGTCGGCGGATCGGCGCTGAAGCTGTTCGAGCACGGCAGGGCTGGTGGTGCCGGAGGAAGTCAAGGGGAGGATCCTGTCCGTCATGCCAGGGGCGGCTGGCCCCTACGCGGTGGGCTACGACCTCAGCTTCGGACCAGCCGCCGGCGGCAACCAGGCCGCCATCTGCCCAGGTACAGCACACCCCGGCTCACCGAACCGACCGGAGCCCTTGGCCACGAACACCGCCACTGTTCTAAAGATCCTCCGTGAGATGAGCGCCTCGGGGTGTGCGATGGATCAGTACCGGCGCGTCGACCTTTTACGGACGCGAACCCCACGGGTCGCCGGGGACCCAGTTGCCGTGCAGACCGAGCGGTACCCGAACGGGCAGGTGGATACGGGCGACCGGTTCGCCCGTGAAGTCCTGGGCGGACAGGATCACCAGGTCCGCCGCGCCGCGCTCGGGGTCGTGCACGTACGCCATCACGTATCCGTCGTCTTCGGCGGCGGGCGACTCCGCGGGGACGAAGACGCCCTCACCGACGGCCCCGAACCGGCCGAACTCGTGCGCCTCGGTCGTGCCGCGCACCACGTCGTGCTTGAGCAGCGCGTTACTGAACCCGGGGCCCGGTCGCGGGTCCGTGGGGCCGGTGGGCGGGGCGTAGAGCTCGACGGCGGCCGAGTACCCGTAGCGGTAAGGGCGTGCGACGCAGTGGGAGTTGACCCGGGGGAACTCCTGGGTGCGGTCGTCGAGCCGGTCCTCCCGTACCTTTCCGGCGGCGAGGTCAATCCGCCAGCGGTCCAGGGTGGGGCGGCTGTTGCCGAAGTCCCTGATGTTGAAGCCCTCGGGGTGCCGGACGATGTCGACGACGATGTCCGTGCCGTCCTCGTAGGCGTTGAGGGTGTGACCCACCAGGCTCGGCGCGACCTCGAACCAACGCACCTCGCCTCCCGTGCGGGGCATGACACCCACGCGCGCCTGGTGCGAGTCGTCCCAGACGAAGGGGACCCCGGTCGGAAGGTGTGCGGCGCTGAACAGCACCGGGGCGTCGAAGAGGATCACATGGTGCTCGGTCAGCGCGAAGTCGTGCATGTAGGGGTTGCCGGGCGCGTGGATCAGCGTGGTCCGCACCACCGTGCCGGTCTCGTCCATGACGATGTGCTGGACGTGCTCCGAGCCGTAGAGGAAGGCGAGCGAGTGCAGCTCGCGGGTGTGCGGGTCGAAGATGGAGTGGGCGTTGGCGCTGTAGCCCTCGGGAGTCACTCCGAGGTCGCAAGGGCCGACCGTGTCAAGGTCGTAGGTGAGCTCGTAGGGGCGTATCCCGCCTTCTATGAGGGCGAAGGTGCGGCCCGCGAGACCGGCGACCTGGACGTTCGGTGCCATGTCCAGGCGCTCGTCGAAGGGGATCCCGCGTCGTGGTTCCCCGAGCCGGTCGGCGACCGAGCCGGAGCGCACCCAGCGGTTGCGGTACCACTCGGCGCGGCCGTCGCGGATGCGGACCCCGTGCACCATGCCGGAGCCGAGCGTCCAGATGTGGGCGGCGGGGTCCTCGATGCCGAGCGGGTTGGGGCCGATGCGCAGGTAGCGGCCGTTGAGGTGGGCCGGGATCCGGCCGGTGAAGGGCAGGTCTAACGCGGTGACCTCTTCGGTGACCGGTGCGAAGCTCCCCGACAGGTAGCGGTTGATCGTCATGTCAGTCCTTGTCACTGCTTTGTCCCTGCTCGGCGAGGAACGACTGTCCCAGCGCCGTCATCAATGTGTCGTAGCGGTGCGCCGCGGTCTCCGGCGGGAAATGGCCGGCGATCTCCAGGCTCACCGCCCCGTGGGCAGCCGCCCAGAGGAGCTTGGAGATCTCGTATGCGTCTCCGGGCCGGAACACCCTGGAGTCGATGCACGCCTGGACGGCGGTCACGGAGGCGTCGAAGGCGGTCTCGGCCGCGCTCAGGGCATCGGGGCTCGGCCGGTAGCCGGGTATGGCCTGCTCGAACATCACCCGGTAGTAGGCCGGTTCGGCCAGGGCGTGCGCCCGGTAGGCGGTCGCGAGATCGTTGAGGTGGGCCAAGGGGTTGCCGGCACCTTGTACTTGCTGCTGCGCGCGGCGCAGCCGGGCGAACCCCTCCCGGTAGAGGGCGTCGGCCAGACCTTCCTTGCCGCCGAACATGGTGTACAGGACCTTGGTCGAGGCGCCGATCCCGGTGGCGATCCGACGCATCGTCAGGGCGGCCGGCCCCTCCGTGACCAGGAGGTCGATGGCGTGGTCAAGGATCGTGGTGCGCACGGCGGCTTGGCCGACGGACTGGGCGTCCTGGTAGGGCGTGTTCACGGCAACACAGTATCTGATGGGTAACGCTGTTACCAGCCCCGTCGGTTCGGCTTCAGCACTGACCCATGTGAGCTCGCGCATTCAACTGGGGTGAGTTGAGCGCACCGCGGCGTTCAGCGGGGGATCACCCAGCTCGGCGCCCAGGTCCCGGCGGCGTCGCGCCCGGCCGCTGTGGCGGCGAGGTGGGCGCGGAGGGTGGCCAGCGCCGGGTGGTGGTTGTCGCGGTGCCAGAGGAGTGAGTGCGGGTAGACGGGCGTGGGGTCGGTCACCGGGATGCGGCGCAGGCCGTGGCCGGCGGGCCAGACGAGGCGGGTGTGCTCGCCCATGAAGGTGGCCAGGGCCGGGGTGTCGGCGACGGTGTCGAGAAGGGCGTCGGAGCCGAAGTTGGGGCCGGTCGCCTCGATGGTGAGGCCGTACTCGGCGACGAGGTCGTCGTAGTAGGCGGCCCACTCGGTTCCAGGGACGATGCCGGGCATCCAGATCCGGTGCCCGGCGAGCTGGGCGAGGGGCACCGAGCGGGCGCCGGCCAGCGCGTGGGCGGGGCCGGTGAGGAGCTGGAGCGGCTCGTCGACCACCCGGACGGACTCGATGCCCTCGGGAAGGGGACGGCCGGGCGCGGCGACGGCGCGGAAGGAGGCGTCGATCGTGCCGGAGCGGATGGCGGCGACGGCCGTGTCGATGTCGAAAAGCGTCACCACGTCGAGTTCGATCTCGGGGTGCGCGCGGTGGAAGTCGCGCATCAGGCCCGACGCCGCGCCGCGCAAGTTGATCACGTCGACGCGCAGCGGACGGCGGACGGCGCGCACGGACGCGACCGCGCGCTCGGCGACGCGCAGCAGCTCCCGGGCGTGGGGCAGGAACGCCTGTCCGTCGATGGTGAGCTCGGCGCCGCGCGGCGTGCGGGTGAACAGCCGCACGCCGAGGTTGCGCTCGAGCGCGGCGATGCGCTTGGAGACAGCCTGCTGGGTGACCGCCAGCTCGGCGGCTGCCTCCTGGAACTGCCCCGCGTCGGCGGCGGCGACGAAGGTCCGGACGGTTTCGAGGTCCATGCCGGCACCCTATGGGTACAACCATTGGTTGTGGCTGATGGGCCCTGTAGTTGTTTGATCACCGGGTATGGCGCTCGCTTTGATGGTTCCGATCGCGGATCGGTTGTGTGGGTGAGTGGCGAGGGGGCGTCGGGCATGAGAAGCGGGCACCGGCTGGGGCGGCGGTTCGGGTGGCTCTGGGGAGCGTACGGGACCAGCACGCTCGGCACGTGGCTCGCCTTCGGCGCGTTCCCGCTGATCGCCATCCAGGTGCTGCACGCCGGACCGGCCGAGGTCGCCGCGCTCTCCTCCGTGGGGGCCGCGGTGGGCGCGGCCGTGGCGGTGCCGCTCGGCCCGTGGGTGGAGTTCCGCCGCAAGCGGCCGGTGCTGATCGCGATGGACCTGGTGCGGTTCGCGGCGCTGCTGACGATCCCCGCCGCGTTCGCGCTCGGCGTGCTCACCTTCCTTCAGCTCCTGCTGGTCTCGGTCGTCGTCGCGGCGGCCGACATCACCTTCCGCGCCGCCTCCGGCGCGTACCTCAAGACGCTGCTGCCGGCCGAGGACCTGCTCGTCGCCAACGCCCGATTCGAGTCCACGGCCTGGACGACCACGATCATCGGACCGCCGCTGGGCGGCGCGGCGATCGGGCTCCTCGGTCCGGTGGCGACGGTGGTGGCCGACGCGGCCAGCTACCTGCTCTCGGCCCTGGGCATCCGCGCGACGGGCGGGCACGAGCCGCGGCCCGAGCGCCGGGAGGCCGCGCGCATGAGGGCCGGGGACCTGCTCGACGGCTGGCGGTACATCCTCGCCGACGCGACGCTGCGTCCGCTGTTCTTCAACACCGCCCTGTTCAACGGCCTGGTGATGGCCGCCCAGCCGCTGCTGGCCGTCCTGATGCTCGGCCGGCTCGGGTTCGCACCGTGGCAGTACGGCCTCGCCTTCGCCGCGCCCGCGATCGGCGGGCTGCTCGGTTCGCGGCTGGCCCGACCGCTCGTCACCCGGTTCGGACAATGCCAGGTCCTGATCGTGACCGGGACGCTGCGCGCCTTCTGGCCCGTCGGCCTGGCCTTCATCGGACCGGGCGCCGGAGGGCTGGTGCTGGTGATGGGCGTCGAGCTCGGGCTCATCTTCTGCTGCGGGGTCTTCAACCCCGTCCACGCCACCTACCGCCTCGAACGCACCGCGACCGACCGGGTCGCCCGCACGCTGTCCGCCTGGGCGGTGACGACCAAGGCCACGACCGCGCTCCTGACAGCCGTCTGGGGCGTGCTGGGCAGCTTGCTCGGCCCGCGTACGGCCATCGGCCTGGCCGGCGTGCTCCTGCTGGTGACCCCGCTGCTGCTTCCCCGCCGTGCGGGAGCGCCTCTCTCCGAGCCGGAGGAGGAGCCCGAGCCGGAGTCGGCACCGAGCCGCGCGTGACGGACCTCCACCGCCGGCACCGCGATCGGGCTGCACCGCCCCTTCTGCGGAGCGGTGCACCCTTCTGCGTACAGCTCGCGGATGAGAACCAGGTCGAGCTGTACTTCACCCCGACCTATGCATCCTGGGCCAAACCGACACGGGGGCACCGCCGGTTGCTCACCAGTGCGGGATGACGAAGTTGAATCCGGCGGCGTTGTGCTCGTTGCCCGCGGGGCAGCGGCCCTTGGACGGGTAGCCCCAGAAGAAGAGGCCGTAGCAGTTGGTGCAGAAACGCCAGTACGCCTGGGCGTTCGGGGTCTCGACGACCTCGTGCGGCAGCACGAAGTTGAAGCCCGCGGCGTGGTGCGACCCGCCGACCGGGCACCAGCCGCCGCTGGGGTAGCCGAAGAAGAACATGCCGTAGCAGCGGTCGCAGAAGCGCCAGTTGGCCTGGGCGTTGGGCGTCTCGCCCACGTTGTACGGGATGTCGAAGTCGTAGCCGGCCATGTAGTGCGCCCCGCCGGCCGGGCAGACGCCGTTCTGCGGGTATCCGTAATAGAACATGCCGAAGCACTTGTTGCAGAAACGCCAGTTGCGCTGGCCCTGCTGCCGCGTCGGTCCCTGGCCGGAGACGGGCGCGGCGTACGCCGACGTCACGCCGCCGGTGACCGCACCGGCCGCGGCGACCACCACAAGGCCGGCGGTGGTGCCGAGTGCTCTGGAGAGGAAGAGACGGCGCCCCGGGCGCTCACCGTCGGACTGCCGCGAGGATTCGTCGGAACGTTCGGGAAGGCCCATACCCACCACTTTCCGCGCCGGTGACTGCCGAGTCGCGCATGAAGCGGCCATGACACTAGGGGTGGGCGGGCGGCCTGGGTAGGCGGCTTTCAGCCACCGCGGGTGTCGACGGGTGCCGGCCTATGCCAGGTGCCAGGCTGCGGCAGGGCCCTTCACCCCCGAGCTGACCGCAGACCGCCTGCGCCCGCCCACCGCATGAGGCCCACCGCCGCAACCGCTCCAGCCCCTGCGTCAGCAACCAGGCGACTTCCGACGACTTCACCTGACGCCGTAATTGGTTTGACCTGGTCACGGGGTCAACGCTGCACTGTGGCGGGGCCCCACGAGTCGTGGTGCCGGTATCCCGGGGAGGCAGCGCAGCAATGGAGATCCGTCCTACGACCGACAAGGATCTCGACGTCTTCGTCGACACACTTCATGCCGCGTTCGGGCTCTTCCCGGAAACCCCGGCCGAGGGCGGCGGCGGGCTCTGGTGGTCGGCGCTCGAAACGGACCGCAACCTGCTCGCCATGACCGCGGACGGGCGGCCCGTCGGCACCGCCGGCGCGTACTCCTTCGAGCTCACCCTGCCCGGCGAGATCATCGTCCCGGCCTCCGGGGTGACCGCCGTCGGCGTCCTGCCCTCGCACCGACGCCAGGGCGTGCTCAGCGCGATGATGCGGCATCAGCTCGCCGAGCTGCGAGCCCGAGGAGAGTTCCTCTCCGTGCTGCTGGCCTCCGAGGCCTTGATCTACGGCAGGTTCGGCTATGGACCGGCTACCTACACGCAGCGGCTGACGGTGCCGCGCCACCAGGCCGCCTTCGCCCTTCCCCGGGCTCGCGGAACGGCCGACGCCCCGGCGACCGGATCGGACACGGGCTCCATCGAGCTGCTGCGGCGTGCCGAGTGCGGCGCGATCCTGGAAGAGGTCTACGACCGGTACCGCCGCGCACAGCCCGGCGCGCTGTCCCGCCCGCACCGCTGGTGGGCCTTGGGCGCGGGGCGGCCCCCGGTCTCCCCGGCGCCGCGTTACGTCGCCGTCCACCGGGACGCCGACGGCGTCCCGGACGGGTACGCCAGCTACTCGCTCGAGTCCGGCACCCTGACGGTCGACGAGACCATCGCCACCGACGACGCCGTCTCCGCAGCCCTGGACCGGTTCGTCCTCGGACACGACCTGGTCACTCAGGTCGTCTTCAAGCACCTCCCGCCCGGGCACCCGCTGCGCTGGCAGCTTGCGGACTTCCGTGCCGGCCAGGTGAGCGACGACGACTGGCTCTGGGTGCGGCTGCTGGACGTCCCCCGTGCGCTGACCGCGCGCGGCTGGTTCACCGACGGCGAGCTCGTCCTCGACGTCGACGACCCGTTCCTCGGCGAGCACGGCCGCTACCTGCTGACCGTCCGGGACGGCAAGGCCGACTGCGTCCCCACCGACCGGGAGCCTGACCTGTCCCTGGACGTGCGCGACCTGGGCTCGGTCTACCTTGGCGGCACCGCCCCGAGCACCCTCGTACGTGCCGGCCACATCCGGGCCCACCACCCGGGCGCGGCCGCCCTCGCCGACGCCCTGTTCCGCGCCGACCGCCCCCCGCACTGTCTGCACTGGTTCTGACCGTTTCGCCGCCCACCCCGCATGCCTCGACCGCGAGAGTTGCTGAACGGCCTTGAGCTGGGGGAGCGCCCCGCGCTCGAGGCACGGCCCGGCTGGACGACCATCAAGAACGCGACCGCCACCTGCCGGCCGCATGGTGGCCGCCGCCCTCAACGATGGCGCCGCCGAAGGCGGGAGATGGCACCACAACCCCGGAGCCGCCGCCGGTGCCTCCCGGCCCACTGACGGAGGCGGGGCAGGCACCGCGGTAAGAGGTGATGGCGGGACGAACTCTCAGCGGAGCGCCGGAAACTGGATCGCTAGTTCGGCGAAGCCGTTGCGCCGTGCTGTTGGAACGCGTAGTCCTCGGGGCAAGGGCCCGGGTAGACCGAGAAGCGTAGATATGTTGTGACGTCGCCGCGGCGGCGCCCCGTTCGGTAGCTGACGAGCTCCTGGAGCCCAGTGAACGAGTCCAGTGATTTGGGTGCCAGGGAGTCGACAAGAGTTCGGTAGGGGCCGACGGGTACGCCCTCGTCGAGCAGGACCGCCTCAACCCGGCGGACCACCTCCAGTTCGTCTTCACAGAGGTCCGGCATCCGCAGGTATGTGGTCGCCTCGTCCGCCCGGTCCGCGCCACCCCGGAACGCGAGACACGTCCACGCCGCGTCACCCGCGTCTTTCCTGTGCGGACCGGCGAGTGCGCGGAACACCTTCGCTGCTTGCAGCGGATCGTGGGCCCGTGCCGTCGAGGCGAAAGCATTGACCGTGTCCAGATCCACGACGCGATTGCGCCAATACACCTTGGCTCGTGCCTTGGGCTCGTGGGACAGGTCCAGGGCGAAGAACTCGAGCTCCCTGTCGCTTGGGACCAGTCCTTGCGATTGTGCCGCATTCTCCCACGCGGAATCCATGAGCAGCCGCTCCATGGCTTGCCCGATCACGGCCTCGCGCCTTCGGTGGTCCCACCGGTAGAGGCCGAAGTACGCCTTGAGGGTGAGCCCCTCACCAGGGCGCCAGGCCATCGCGTGCCAAAGGGGTGCGGGCTCGTGGTCGGCGTCACCGAGGAAAATGTCCTCGACACTCAGGTATCGGTCGAGGCTGACGCCGGGCTGGCCTGCAAGTTTCCGCGACACTTCCATGGCTGATTCGCTGGGCCGGGGTGAGCAGAACCCGGCGTCGAAGAGGATCCGGAGCTCCGGCTGGGCTCCTGACCAGTTGATCGAAAATTCGGCCGGGAAACCGTCTGCAGCAACGTACGAGGGCATTCGGCATTCGCGTCCGATGGGCGTGTCGAACCAGTCGGCCAGGACATCGCGGAGGATTTCTTCCGTCTGTCTCAAGCCTTCATGGGGAAGGCGAAGTGCGCTTGCTGCGCTTTCCCATTGACGGCATATGAACTCACCGAAGGACTGATCACCCGCATCGAATACTGCATACCGTGTTGCCATGGATCGTTCAACTTTCCGTGTGTGTCGTGGCACTCCGGGGAAGCCCGCCCCGGGTGATTCGCCGGTATTTCGCGCGCTGTTGTTCTCGATAACGCTCGAGCTCACAACTCGGCGGTCCCGGCGGTGATCACGTCGAGTACTTCGTCCACGTGTTCCCTGTGCGTGCGATGCGCGAGCACACAGATGCGGATCAGCTGCCGGCCCGCGATGGTGGTGCTGTGCACCATCGCACGGCCGTCGGAGTTGATCCTGTCGAGGAGCTGTCGCGTGGCGGCGTCGGCATCACGCCGTGCCGTCGCCCCGGGATGCCTCGGCCGGACTGCGAAAGCGACGGCGGTCAACTCGGGGTGCCAGGGGACATCGAGACGCGGAACGGCGCTCAGTTTGCTGTGGATGTGGCCCGCGAGGTCGAGCTTTTCGTCGAGCGCGTCGCGAAAGGCGGACAGCCCGTGGAGGTGCAGCGGGAGCCACACCCTCACCCCTCGGTTCTCTCTGCTCAGCTCGATTCCCCGTTGCGCATAGTCCGGAAGGGCGTCGGACGTGCCGACGTCCTGCAGGGCGGGGGCGGAACCTTCGTGCGCGGCATGCAGACGTGCCGGTTCCCGGACCACGAGGGCGCCGGTGCCGAACGGCAGGAACAAGGCCTTGTGGGGATCCAGGGTCACGGAGTCCGCCCGCTCGATGCCTGCCGTGCGCTCGCGGCCGCGTGCGGTGAGCCGGAAGAAGCCTCCGTAGGCCGCGTCCACGTGAAACCAGAGGTCCTCGCGATCAGCCAGGGCGCCTGCGTCCGTCAGCGGATCGATGGCTCCGGTGTCCGTGGTCCCCGCTGTTGCGACCAGCAGGAAGGGCCGCAATCCCGCGCTGCGATCGGCACGTATCCGTTCCGCGGCCAAGCCGAGATCCATCTTCAGGTTTTCGGCGACCGGTATCATGCGAACGTTCTGCTGCCGGATCCCGGCGATACGAGCAGCCTTCGCAACGGAGTAGTGCGCCTGTTCGCTGACGTAGATGGTGCCCCGCCCGATGTCCTCTCCCAGCCGGTCATGACGAGCCGTCACCACGGCGGAGAGGTTGGCCATGGATCCGCCGGTGGTGAGGATTCCCGAGCTGCCGGGCGGAAGCCCGCACACGTCCTGCGCCATCCAGCGCAGGACACCTTCCTCCAGGGCGGTCAGGGCGGGTGCCGCAGCGGCAAGGGTGCCGTAGCGGTTGAGGGCCCTGGTGAAGAACTCGGCGAGTGCCGATGAGTAGAGTCCGCCTCCGGGTAACGCGGCCATCAACCGCGGCCCGGCGGATTCGATGGCGCTCTCGGCAGCCGTCCCGAGCTGGTCCATGAGTGACGCGAAGGGGGTGCCGTTCTCCGGCGGCCCCGACAGGAAGGACTCCGCCAGCTTCTCCTCGACCTCGGGAACCGTCCTGTCGTGCGTCGGTCGGGAGTCCAGTGTCGTGAGGAAGGTGGCGACCTGTTGCGTCACCAGGTTCGCCATGTCCACCATCGTGGCTTGGTCGGGTTCCAGCGGCGAGGCGCGATGGATCTTCATGACTAATAGGATCGCCCACATCTCACGCGGTGTGACGGTGACTCCGCCCACCTTCATGGGGCAGCGCTTCCAGCCTGGGCACATGGAGGGCGGGTACCGCGGTGGCTGACCTGCTCATTCACTTCATGACCGACCCTGCGAGGCCCCGGCCGGTGGGGGAGGGCCGGCCGGGGTCGCACTGTCTGGCCGGAGGGCGGGGCGCGCCGTGACCGTCCGGCAGGTCAGTCCGTCGTCGCCGGGGCCGTGCGTGCGAAGTGGCGGGCGGTGGGCACCAGGGCCGCCGCGGCCGGTACGAGGAAGCAGGCGGCGGCGCATACGGCGAGTACGGGTGTGAACCCGAAGGCGTCGATGGCCGGGGCGATCAGGGCGAGGCCGACCGGCGCGAGGCCGTAGGAGACGAGGAAGTCCAGCGAGGAGACGCGCGCCAGCTTGTCCGGGGCGACCTCGCGCTGGGTGGCCGTGAACCAGGGCACGTTGAACAACTCGATGCCGATCCCGGCGACGGCGTACGCGGCGACGACCACGAGCGGGTGCACGGGAAGCATCAGGCTCAGCGGGGCGACGCCGTACGCGGCCAGCCCGGCGAAGGCGGCCCAGCCTTGCGAACGCGGCCGGCAGCGGGCGATGACCAGCGCCCCGCCGAGAGCTCCCACCGTGTACGCGGTCATGGCGGCGGCCAGGACCCACTCGGTGTCGTAACGATCCCGGCTGATCAGGGGCAGTGCGACGCTGGTCGCGGAGTAGCCGAGGGCGATGACGGCGACGAGGGCGGCGAGTCCGGCGAGGAACCAGGGATGGCGGCGTGCCTCGCGTATCCCTTCGAGGAACTCGGCGCGGAAGCCGGCGCGCGGGGCGGGCTCGGCGCCGGCCTGGTTTGCCACGGTGGTGCCCGTAGTGCCCTTGCCCGGGACGAGCGCGGCGACCAGCCAGAGCAGGCCGATGCCGAGCAGGAGCGTCCCGATGTCGAGGAAGGCCGCGAGCAGCGCGGTCAGGGCGGGGCCGGTGAGCGTGGAGCTGCGTACGGCCATGGTCATGGCGGCGTTGGCCTGCTGACGGTGCTCGGGGGCGACGGTCTCGGCGGTGAGCGCCTGGAAGGCCGGTCGGCAGGCGCCCTGTCCGGCGCCCGCGAGGGCGGCGGCGGCCGTCATCAGCACGAGGGAGCGGCCGAGACCGGCGGCGAGGAGGGGCGCGGCGACCGCCGCCGCGAGGGCCGACCAGAGGACGACCGTGCGGCGGGAGTGCCGGTCGGCCAGTACGCCGCCGATGGCGACGGCCACGAGGAAGCCGGCGGTGCGCGCGGCGAGGACCAGGCCGAGGCCGGCGGCGCCGAGGTCGTGGTGCAGTACCGCGAGCCCGAGGACGAAGGGCAGGGCCCAGGTCGCGAGGCCGGAGGCGGTGGTGCCGGTCCACAGGCGCAGGAACGCGGTGCTGCGAAGGACTGAACGCGGGGGAGGGGCAGCGGACTTGGTCGCTGTCGGCGTGTGGGTGGTCGTCACGGTGTGGGTGCTCCTTGAGGGTATGGGGTGAGGTTCGGTGGCCGCACCCGATTTCCTTAATGAAAATGAATACCATTACAGTACCCTCGAGTGCGGCACTCCTGCCCCGGTGCACCACAGCACTCACGCTTTCCCCATCCCTCGCCCCCTCTCGGACCGGAGAAGCCATGCGTCACCCCGCCCGCCTCGGCATCGCCCTGACCATCGCTCTCGCAACCGTGGGCTGTTCCGCGGCAGTCGGCGACAGAACCGAGGAGGACGACAGCCCCGCCGCCCGGGCCTCCGCCAAGGCGGCCTCCGTTACCAGCTGCGGCCGCCGGCTGTCCTTCGCCGAGCCTCCCCACCGGGCCGTCGCCCTGGACCAGACCTCGACCGAGACCCTCCTCGCCCTCGGACTCGAGGACCGGATGGCGGGAACGGCCAACCTCAAGACGAAGATCCCCGCGCAGTACGCGGCCGCGTACGCCAAGGTCCCGGTCATCGCCCCGAAGATCGCCACCGGCGAGCAACTCCGCTCCGCCACACCCGACTTCGTCGTCGCCGGTTCTTCGGACCTCTACACGAAGGACCGCGCCGGCACCCGCGAGGAGCTGGCCGCCCTCAAGGTCCCCACGTTCGTCAGTGCGGTGGACTGCCCGCAGCAGAACCAGGCCGTCACGTCCCCCTTCGAGCAGCTCTTCTCCGACTACGAGAACCTCGGCAAAGTCTTCGGTGCCGAGCAGCGGGCCGGCAAGCTCGTCGCCGACCAGCGCGCCGCGGTCGCCAAAGCAGGGGAGAACGCCTCCAAGGTTCCCCAGGGCGACGACCGGCCGACCGTCGTCTACCTCTATTCCGTCTTCAACGGCATGCCGTACGTGGCGGGCAAGTCCGGCCTGCCCAGCGAGATGAGCCGGATCGTCGGCGCGAAGAACGCCTTCGACGACATCGACGAGGACTGGCCGGAGGTCTCCTGGGAGGAAGTCGCCAAGCGCGACCCCGACTTCATCGTGATCGGCGACCTGTCCGAGCGCGGCCGGCCCGGCGACAGCGCCGCCGAGAAGCGCGCCACGATGACCGAGCACCCGGTGATATCCAAGCTCCCGGCGGTCCACGACAACAAGATCCTCGAGGTGCCGGGCATCGAACTGGACCCGTCCGTGCGCTCCGTGCACGCTCTGGAACTGCTGGCCAAGGGGATGAAGGACCTCGGGTATGTCCGCTGACCCCCTCGCCCCGAAACCAACTGCGGATCTCCTGCTGTCACCCGGATCACCCGGATCACCCGCACCGGCCGGTCGGCCCGGCCGGTCCACGGCCGCCCACACACTCCTCTTCCTCCTCGCCGCACTCGCCCTGGCGGGCTCCATGGCGGCAGCCGTACGCATCGGCACCGCCGACGTGGGCTGGACCGGCCTCGCCCGCGTCCTCGGCACGCGACTCGGCCTGGGCGTCGAGCCGTTGCCCCCACTGCTGGACTCCCTCATCTGGGACCTTCGGCTGCCGCGTGTGCTGATGGCCGCCCTGGTCGGCGCCTCCCTCGCCGTATGCGGCACGGTCCTCCAGGCGGTCACCCGCAACGCGCTCGCCGACCCCTACCTGCTCGGCGTCTCCTCGGGCGCCTCGACGGGAGCCGTCGCCGTGGTCGTCCTCGGAGTGGGCGCGAGCGCCCTCGGGGTCACCGGCGGCGCGCTGGCCGGCGCGCTGTCCTCCTTCGGGCTGCTCCTGCTGCTGTTGCGACGCACCGGCCTGGACTCGGCCCGTATCGTGCTCACCGGTGTGGTCGTCGGCCAGCTCTTCACCGCCTCGACCTCGCTCGTTTTGATGGCCTCGGCGGACGCGGACACCACGCGGGCCGTCACCCACTGGCTGCTGGGCTCGATGGCGCCGGCCCGCTGGGACACCGTCGTGGTGTGCGCGGTCGTCACCCCGCTGGGGCTGGTGACCGCGTGGCTCTGCTCGAACGCCCTCGACGGGCTCGCGTTCGGCACCGACACCGCCGCGTCCCTCGGGATCGGCGTACGGAACACACGGATGCTGCTGCTCGTGGTCACGGCCGCGCTGACCGCGGTGGCGGTGGCCACCGTCGGCGCCATCGGCTTCGTCGGGCTGATCGTCCCCCACGGGGTGCGGTTCCTCGTCGGGCCGCTGCACCGGGTGCTGCTGCCGTACGCGGCGCTGGCGGGGGCGGTGTTCCTGGTGTGGACGGACGCACTGGCGCGGGTCGCCTTCGCGCCCCGCGAGGTGCCCGTGGGCGTGATCACCGCACTGCTCGGCGTGCCGCTCTTCCTTCTCATCCTGCGCAAGAGGGGTGAGCTGTGAGGATCACCGCCGAGGGCTTGAGCTGGTCGGTGGCGGGCACACAGGTCGTACGCGACGTCAGCGCGGACATCGCCCCCGGCGAGACGGTCGGACTGCTCGGCCCCAACGGCTCGGGCAAGTCCTCGCTCCTGCGCTGCCTGGCCGGCCTGCGGGCCCCCGACGCGGGCACGGTCCGCTATGACGGCGAGCCCGTACAGGACTGGAGTGCGCGCCGGATCGCCCGCCATGTCGCCTTCGTCGAACAGGACTCGGCCGCGGACAGCGACCTGCGGGTCGCCGACGTCGTGGGCCTGGGCCGTACCCCCTTCCGGGACCGCTGGCGCGGGCCGGACGCCACCGACCGGGCCGTGGTCGCCGCCGCGCTGGAACGCGTCGGACTCACCGCGCTCGCCGGCCGCTCCTGGAAGGCACTGTCGGGCGGCGAGCGGCAGCGCGCCCACATCGCCCGCGCGCTGGCCCAGCAGCCGTACGCGCTCCTGCTCGACGAGCCCACCAACCACCTCGACGTCAAACACCAACTGGAACTCATGCGGCTGCTGACCGGTACGGACCAGACCGTCCTGGTCGCGCTGCACGACCTGTCGCTCGCCGCCCGTTACTGCGACCGCCTGCTGCTCCTGCACCACGGCCGCCTGATCGCCTGCGGCACCCCCGCCGCCGTCCTGACCACCGAGCGGCTCGCCGAGGTCTTCGAGGTCGACGCCGACCTCACCACCGACACCCTCGGACACCCCGTGGTCACCTACCGCGGCCGCTCGGCGGCGCCCCTGCCCCGGCACCCCGACCCTCCCTTTGAATCTCTCTGAATCCCTGTGAAAAGGAATCCCATGCGCCAGACTCCCCCGCCACCACCCCCGCCCCGACCGTCGACGCACTCGTCGAGGCCGTCCTGGCGGGCGAACACGGCCCCCTTCCCTCCGAACTCGTCGCCACCAGCGTGTTCTGGATCCACCACGGCACCCGCCTCGCCGGCGGCGACACCACCTACCTCAACCAGTACGTCCTGGTCCGCCTCGGCGACTCCTTCGGCGGCTGCGCCTTCGAAGCCGGCGAGATCGACCCGGTGATCTGCCGTGACTCCTCCGGCGCCCCGCTCGACCTCCTGCTGCGCGAGGCCCCACGCCCGCTGCGGATCGCCGCCCTCGACGCCTACCTCTCCGCGGCCCGCCCGCACCGCGTGGCCGCCGAGGAGGGCGACGCCGAGCCCGTCACCCTCCCCACCGGTACCCCGGAGGTCCGCGCCAGGGCCCGCGACGCGGCCATCGCCGGCCTGCTGGACATCGAGGAGGGCGCCAAGGTCGGCCTCATCGGCGTCGTCAATCCGCTGGTCGCGGCGATACGCGAGCGAGGCGGCGAACCACTGCCCTGCGACTTCAACCTCAAGACCACCCAGTGGGGCGACCCCGTCACCGACGACATGCACGAGGTCCTTGAGCGCGCCGAGGCCGTCGTCGCCACCGGAATGACCCTCAGCAACGGCTCGTTCGACACCATCCTCGAGCGCTGCCGTTCCCGGGGCATCCCGCTGGTCGTCTACGCGCAGACCGGCAGCGCCGTCGCCCGCGCCTTCCTCGGCGCCGGGGTGACCGCCCTGTCCGCGGAACCGTTCCCCTTCTCCCAGTTCAGCGCCGAGGAGACGGTCCTGTACCGCTACCGGACGGTGAGCGGCGCATGACACCCGCCGCCCGCACCACCACCGCCGTATGCGGTGCCGATGCCCTCCCCACCGGCACCGGATACGCCCCCTGCCACCACGGCGAGATCCTCCAGGGCGTCTTCCTCGACGGCGACGGACGCCGGTGCGCGGGCCTGGTCACCCTCCCCATGGCCGGGCCCGGCAGCAGCGCCGAGTTCGTCCGCCGGCCCGGCACGGCGCCCCAGGCGCTCACCGTCACAACCGCCGACCGTACGAAAGCCGCACGGGCCGCGGCCCTCGCGGTGGCCGAATGCGCGCAGCGGACCGGTCAGCCGCTCTGCGGCGGGGAGTTGCGGCTCACCGGTGACATACCCGTAGGCCTGGGCATGGGCAGCTCCACCAGCGATGTCATCGCCACCGTCCGCGCGGTCGCCGACTCCTACGGCCTGCGGCTGGCCCCCGGCACGGTCGCCCGGATCGCCGTGCGCGCGGAGTCGGCCTGCGATCCGCTGATGCTGGACGACCGCCCGGTGCTGTTCGCCCAACGGGAGGGCCGCGTCCTGGAGGTCCTCGGCCCGGCCCTGCCCCCGCTGGCCGTCGTGGGCTGCACCCTCGGCGGCGGCGCACCCGTGGACACCCTGTCCCTGCCCGTACACGAACCCGGCGACAGTGACGTACGGGCCTGGGAGCGCATGCGCACGCGGCTGCGACGCGCGGTGGCGACCGGCGACGTGCAGCTGCTCGGCCAGGTCGCCACCGCCAGCGCGCGGCGCGCACAACAGGTGCTCGGCCACCCGGAGTTCGACGCGCTGACCTGCATCGCCCGCCGTGTCGGGGCGGCGGGTGTCCAGATCGCGCACAGCGGCGCCGTGGCGGGCGTGCTGTTCGACCCGGCCGCACCGGGCCTGCGGCACCGCGTCCGCAGCTGCCTGCGCGCCCTGGACGCCCACGGCATCCCCGCCACCCGGACCTTCACGACCTTCACCACCACCAAGGAGCTCTTGAATGGACCAGCACATCGCGGAGTCGATCGGCCGGCCGGACCTGATACGCCTCGACGACCGGCTCGTCTGCCTGCGCTTTGAGACGATGAAGGTGGTCTCCGCCCTCGCCGCGGTACGCCATCTTCTGGACACCGGGGCGGTGCGGCGCGGGGGCACCCTGCTGGACAGCTCCAGCGGCATCTACGCGTACGCCCTCGCCCTGGCCTGCCACCGGCATGGCATGCGATGCCACATCGTCGGCTCGACGACGGTGGACCACACGCTGCGCACCCAGCTCACCGTACTCGGGGCGACGCTGGAGCAGATGGAACCGTGCAGCGACCTCAAACTCGACCAGAAACGGCGCGTCGAGCGGATCCACGAGATCCTCGCCGAACACCCCGAGTACCACTGGATGCGGCAGTACCACGACGACATCCACTACCTCGGCTACCACGCGATCGCCGACCGGATCCGGGAGGCGACCGGCGCGGAAGGGCCCCTCACCGTCGTCGGCGGGGTCGGGTCGGGCGCCTCCACCGGAGCCCTCGCCCGCTACCTGCGCTCCGAGAGCCTTGGTGGCTCGGCCGGCGTCGAACTCGTCGGCGTCCAGCCCTACGGCAGCCTCACCTTCGGCGCCGAGCACGTCTCCGACCCCGAGATCATCATCGCCGGGATCGGCAGCTCCATCCCCTTCGGGAACGTCTCCCACGAGCTGTACGACACCCTGCACTGGATCTCCTTCGACGCGGCGCTGGCCGGCAGCGTCGACCTGCTGCGCCGGCACGCGGTCTTCGCGGGCCTGTCGACCGGCGCCGGGTACCTCGCCGCCCGCCACGAACGCGAGCGTTCCCCCGAGCGGACGGTCCTCTTCATCGCCGCCGACACCGGCCACCGTTACGTCGACACGGTCTACGCCCGGCACCGCGAAGCCGCGCCGATCGCGGATCTCGCCCCGCGGGAGGTGTCCGACCAGAGCCGGCTGGCCCTGCCATGGTCCCGCATGCGCTGGAACCGCGCTCCGGCCCCGGACTTTGCCATCACCTAGGGGCCCCGATGGGGTTCTCCCCCTTGCGGCCCGGGGGGTCGCTCCATGTCCCAGCGGAGCGGCCGACCGGCATGATCCGTCCATGACTTCACGGCGAACGAAAACCCGGATTCTGGCTGGTGCGGCGGTCCTCGGCAGTGTGTCCGCCCTGGCCACTCCGGCGTCGGCGGCGGCCGGCTCCCACAGTGGGCGGGCACAAGGCGGGGCAGTCGTCTCCGTCGAGCAAGCGGCCGACCTCACAGCGGAAGAAGTGTCCGGGGAGCTCCGGGGAAAGATCGACTCGTCCCAGGTCCGCTACGGCGTGACCGCCTATCGGGTCACCTACCGCACCACTGACAGCGCGGGCTCCCCCACGACCGCGAGCCAGCTCGTCGCCCTGCCCAAGAACAAGGCGCGCCACCTGTCCACCGTCTCCTGGCTGCACGGCACCACCGTCTACCGCAAGGACGTCGCCTCGGAGAATCCGAAGTCCAACGACCGGCTCGCCGCACTGCTGTTCGCCTCGACCGGGCGCGCCGTTTCGGCGCCCGACTACGTGGGCCTCGGCTCGGGCGAAGGCTTCCACCCCTACGGTGACCCTCGTGCCACCGTCGCGGCCTCGGTGGACGGCCTGCGCGCGGCCCGGACCGTCGCCCACCGGAACGGCCGGGAGCTGAAGCGGAAGGTTCAGGTCAGCGGGTTCTCGCAGGGCGGCCCCGCGACCATGCTGGTAGGCCGGGCGCTTCAGCAGGAGAGCGCCGACCCCTACTTCCGGCTGGGGGTACTCGCCCCGGTCAGCGGCCCCTACAACCTCTCGGCCTTCGAGGCCGCCGCAGCCGACGACAAGATCGCCAAATCCGGCATCTACCTCGCCTACTTCGTCACCGCCTGGAACAAGATGTACGGCCTCTACGCATCACCCGGCGACGTCTTCCGCTCCCCTTATGACCGCAAGGTGGAGGGCCTCTTCGACGGCCATCACACCGCCGGGCAGATCGTCAGCGAACTCCCGGCGGCCTCCAAGGACCTGTTCACCGAGGACTTCCTGAACAAGATCCGCAAGCCCGAGGGTGTCCTGAAGGACAAGCTGCGCCCGATGGACAACACCTGCGACTGGCGGCCGAACGTACCGGTGGAGATCTTCCACGGCCGGGGCGACAAGGACGTCGACTTCAGTCACGCGGCCTACTGCGCCAGCCAGCTGACGAGGAACGGTGCAGCACGCCGGCTGACCGACGTCGGCGACTACGACCACAACGGATCGGTGCGGCAAGCCCTGCCCCGGATCGTCAGGTTCTTCGACGAGTCGGCGAAGACCGACTGAAGCGCGCCACCGGCAACGGCTGGTCGAGCGGAGGGCGCACCCGACCGTGCCGTTCGTCGCCCGTCGGACATGTCCTGGACCCACCGGACACGCCCTGGGAGCGTGTCTTCGTAACTGGATCACGGTTAGCGGCCCTGCTGGGGCTTCCGAGGGGTTCTGTTGGAAGCCAAGGCTGACTCCGCCGCCGCAGTCCACGTCGGTGTACTCCGGACCGTACGGGGTCGCGGCCCAGCCGAAAACGGCCCCGCCCCGTGGTTCGTTTGTCGTAGCTGAGAACCACGAACCCGGCTCGTGCCATGGCCTGGACCTCGGCCTGGTATTTTGCCCGCTTCTCGGTACCAGAACCGTGCACCAGCACGACCCCGGGCCGCCAATCCTGCCGCCTCGGCAGGTGCCGTGACCGTACCCTGCAGCGTCAAGTCCCTACTACGGAACTCCACGCTCTCCTCGGCGTCCTGCCCGGCAGGGTTGGTAGGGCTAGCACCATCCCCCGTGAATGACGAAAGCCGACGGATGGGCCGCCCACCTCAAGGGTACCCACGCCTCAATACCCGGCCTCGCAAGCGGCCGGGTGACGGCATGAGCGGGGGCCCGCGCCCGAGTTCACCTGCCATGCCGTCCGTGTGGCCGGCGACCATTGACAGCCGGGGCCTGGGACCGTCCCGCCGAACCCCCACGGCAGGCGATGTCCCAGCAGGTCAGGGCGTCGGACGTCCCACGAGTACGTCATTTCCTCGGCAACCGTGGCGACCCCATTCCCCTTCCCGCAATCTCGTTGGCGAGCCGGCCGTCGCGGTCGGCTCCGACAATCGGAGGGGAAGAAATGCGAGCCTTGACCAGGACGCTCGTCAGTGTTGCCACCGCCGCCGGAATAGCCGCCGGCACCCTGGCGACCGCGGGCACCAGCTTCGCGGCGAACGCAACGGCCATAGAGCCGACGGCGAGCACAGAGGCCGTCGCCCCGTGGGCTGACAACCTCAGTCTGAGTACCGGGCAGGCCAAGAAGGTCCAGCAATGGCTGAAGGAAAACTGGGGCTACAACGGACCGATCAATGGGCAGCTCGACCGCACCGGTTGGAGCGCGATACAGCGCTTCCTCAAGAAGCACTGGGGCTACAAGGGCCCGATCGACGGAAACATCCGAGGGGGCACGGTGGTGGCGCTGCAGCGCTGGCTGAAGAACTGGGGCTATACCGACGCCGTCGACGGAATAATCGGGGAGAAGCTCAAGGCAGCGTTCAGGCGGTTCGCCGACTCGCTCTCACAAGAGTGGAGCGTCTCGTCGGGCACTGCCAGCGCCTGCACCTCCGCGTAGGAGAGGGCCGTGAGGGCTTCCGGCCGGCCGTCGCGGATGGCGGTCGCGGTGCTCACGGCCGCCGCCAGGGCGCTGCGGTAGAGCAGCGAGCCGAGGCTGACCCTGCGTACGCCCAGCGCGGTCAGCTCGGTGAGGGAGGGGCCGGTCGGCGAGTAGAGGATGTTCAGCGGGACGACGAGCATGGCTGTCAGAGCGGCGATCCGGTCCGGATCGGACAGACCCGGTACGAACACCCCGTCCGCACCGGCCTGCTCGTACACCGCCAGGCGCACCGCCGTCTCCTCCTCTCGATGTCCGAGCCAGTAGGTGTCGGTGCGGGCGTTCACGAACAGCTCGGGTACGGCGGCCTTGACGGCGGCAATTTTCGCGGCGTGCAGCTCCAGCGGGGCGAGAGAGCCGTCCGGGCGACCGTCTTCGACATTGATCCCCGCCGCGCCCGCGTCGTACAGCTTTCGAGCCAGCACTGCCACTTCCAACGGGTCGTCGCTGAAGCCCCCTTCGACGTCGACGGTGAACAGGAAGGAGCCCCGTCCGAGCCGTCGGGCCAGCGCCACAGTCGCTTCGGCGGTCGCTGCCACCCCGTCCGGCAGGCCGGCGGCCGCGGCCACGCCGAGGCTCGTGGTGCCGATGGCTTGGAATCCCTGCTCCGCGAGGGCGGCCGCGGAGGCGTAGTCCCAGGCGTTGGGCAGCAGCAGCGGGGCGGCCTGGTGGTGAAGGCCGGCGAAGGCGGTCAGCGGGCGCTGGAGCAGGCCGTCGGCCAGGGCCAGGGCGTGAGCCCGGCCGGGGCATACGCGCGGCGGTGCGCCGAAGGAGAGGGGTACGGGGTGCGCGCGGTGGGCGGCGGCCACGTCCAGGAGCACCACGTCGCCCTCGGCGATCTCACGACCGGCGATGCGGGTGGCACGGGCGGCGACCCGGCGCATGGCCCGCACCGGTGACGCCTCCCGGAGCACGCGGGCCAGCGGTACGTCGCCCTCGGCCGCAGCCTCCACCAGCGCCGCCGTCGCCGCGCAGGCCTGCACCAGCAGCCCGATGCGGTTGGCGGCGGCCTCCAGACGGGCTTCGTTCGCCCCCTCGGGCGCCGCCAGGTGAGCCGTCAGCCAGGCCACCGCCTCGTCCGCGGCCGGGTCCGTGGCCCCGAAGTAGGCACCGGCCACCACGGTCACCGCCTCGGCGACCGCCCCGGGCTCCGGCATCTCCAGGGCCTCGGCGAGGGTACGTACCACCCGCAGGCGTACGTCCCCCGCGGGCGCCTCCACCGCTGCCCGCCGCAGCGCGGCGGGGTCCAGCCGGTCCAGTTCGGCCTCCACCAAGGCACGTCGCCGTCGATGCCGCTCCCCGGAGCTGAACCGGACCACGGTGGCACGCAACCACGCGACACTCGCCCCGGCGGTACCGCCGTCCGCGGCCGGCAACTCGGGCACGAGAGCCGGATCCGCGAGCGCGGCCCGCACGTCCTCATGGCGGTCGAATTCATGCGTCGTGATCACGTGCGTCATGACCCTGACCCTAGGGCCGCAACAGTTCGGCGCTCCCCGAACCATGCCTACGGCATCATCGCCTCATGCCTCAACCACCTCAGCTCGCCGAGACCGCCGCCCTGTTCGCCGACCGTACGCGGGCCGCCTTCTGCCTTGCCCTGCTCGACGGACGCGCCTGGACTGCGGGCGAGCTCGCCCGGCACGCGGGGGTGCGGCCCTCCACCGCCAGCGAGCAGCTCTCCCGCCTCATCGAGGGCGGACTGCTGACCGAGGAACGCCAGGGCCGGCACCGCTACGTCCGGCTGGCCGGCCCCGAGGCAGCCGGCCTGATCGAAGCGCTCGCCTCATACGCCACCCACGCCTCGAACACCCAACCACCGCAGAACCTGCGGGAATCGGTGCGCCTGAGCGCCGAGGCCCGGGCCCGTACGTGCTACGACCATCTGGCAGGGCGATTGGGCGTGGCCTTGTCCGACGCGATGATCGCCCGAGGCCTGGTCGCCGCCGAGGACGGTCTCGCCGTCACCCCGGACGGCCGGACATGGCTGGCCGACACCCTGGGCTTCACGCGACCGCCAGGCACCCGGCGGCCCCTGGTACGCAGCTGCCTGGACTGGACGGAGCGCCGCCCCCATCTCGCCGGAGCACTGGGGGCCGCCCTGTGTGCCACGGCGCTGGAACGACAGTGGGTGCGGCGAGTGGGTTCCGGACGCGCGGTGAAGGTGACACCGGAAGGGACCGAGGCGTTCCAGGAACTGCTGGGGGCGACGGTTTAGGCAGTGACTGCCGCGTCCTGGCAGCACGGCCGGTTCGAACGCGTCCGATGCCTCGCGCCTGGGCAGTAGTCGGCCTGTGGTCGCACTGCCGAACGACATCCGTCCGAGGATCGAAACGCCGCACATCTGGTACGTGGGAACGGTCAACCAGGACGGCTCGCCGCACGTGAGTCCCATGTGGGTGGGGCTCGACGGGGACCTGGTGCTGTTCAACACCGCTGTGGGCCGGGTCAAGGAACGCAACCTGCGCCGTGACCCGCGCGTGTGCCTGTCCCATGCGGACCCGGCCGACCCCTACGACCGCGTTCAGATCCGTGGCCGTGCCGTCCGGTTCGTGGAGGGCCCGGCGGCGGACCGGAACATGGACGAGCTGGCGGGCATCTACCTGGGCACCGAACGGTTCGAGTGGCGCGTTCCCGGTGAACAGCGGGTCATCGTGCTGATCGAGCCCACGCGTGTCCGTCGCGTGGTCGGAGTCGAGCCGTTCCCGCCCAGGGGGCGTCTGTAGCCTGTTGTCATGGCGCCGGGGGCGCCGTGACGGCAACGCTCCGCTTTTGACGAGGAGTTCGCCGAGCAGAGCTGTCTCGCTCGTCCGGGGCCGAATGGGGTGGGGATGACGGAGATCCGTCGCGAATTGATCCGCGCGTTGCCGGAGGTACTGAAGACGCACGCGGCACGGTCGGGAGGCAAGACCGCCTTCCAGGACGCACGGCGAAGCGTCACGTACCAGGAGCTGGAGGAGCGGACCCGTCGTCTGGCCGGCCACCTCGAGCGGCTTGGCGTACGCAGGGGCGACCGGGTGGCGCTCGTGCTGGGCAACCGGGTGGAGACGGTGGAGAGTCTCCTCGCGGTGCTGCGGGCCGGAGCGGTGGGTGTTCCGCTCGATCCCGGGGCCGCGGACGCCGAGCTCGCGTACTTCCTCGACGACAGCGGGGCGGTCGCGGTGGTCACCGAGGACACGCTGCTGCCACGGGTCTCGCGGCTGGCGGCCGTACGGCCACGGTTACGGTCGCGGGTCCTGGTGGCGGGCACAGCCACAGGCGCGGATGCCATGCCGGACGGAGCGGCCGCGGGCACGCACGTCTTCGAACGGCTGGCCCGGGCGGATCCGGGATGCGCGCCCCGGGACGACCCCGGCCTGGACGAGGCGGCCTGGATCCTCTACACCTCGGGCACCACCGGGCGGAGCAAGGGCGTGGTCTCCAGCCAGCGCACCGCGCTGTGGTCCGTGGCGGCGGCCTACGTCCCGTTGTGGGGCCTGGAGACACAGGACCGGCTGCTGTGGCCGCTGCCGATGTTCCACGCCTACGCCCACTCGTTGTGCCTGCTGGGTGTGGTGGCCGTGGGCGCGAGCGCGTATCTCCTCGACCGGGGTGCCGACGTCGCGCAAGCACTCACCGAACAGCGGTTCACCATCGTCGCCGGCGTGCCCGCCACCTACCGCCTGCTCACGAGCGCGGTCCGCGAAGCCTCCCGGCCGCCGGCCGGCATACGTCTGTGCGTCACCGCGGGCGCGCCATGTCCCCCGGAGCTGCGGGCGGACGTCGAGGAGCTGCTCGGCGCACCGCTGCTCGACGGCTACGGCAGCACCGAGACCTGCGGGAAGATCGCGGTCGACCGGCTCGACGGCTCCGGTGGCGCCGGCCCCAGCGGTCTGCCGGTGTCCGGCGTCGAGGTGCGGCTGACCGATCCGTCCAGCGGCGACGACGTCGCCGACGGGGACGAGGGGGAGATCTGGGTCCGCGGCCCGAACCTGATGCTCGGGTATCACGATCGCCCGGACGACACCGCCCAGGCGTTCAAGGACGGCTGGTACCGCACAGGGGATCTCGGCCGCCGCGTCCGACACGGCGGTCTGCGCGTCACCGGCCGCGTCAAGGAACTGATCATCCGTGGCGGCGAGAACATCAACCCGGTCGAGGTCGAGCACGTACTGCTCGCCTGCCCCGGCGTCGTGGACGCGGCCGTCGCCGGCAGACCGCATGACGTGCTCGGTGAGGTGCCGGTCGCGTTCGTGGTCGCTGACCCGCAGCTCGGCGTCGACCTCGACCGGGTGCGCGACGCGTGCCGGGAGCGGCTGTCGGGCTTCAAGGTGCCGGACGAGGTGTACGAGACCGACTCTGTGCCCCGCACCCCCTCCGGCAAGACCGACCGTCCCGCGCTGGCCCGGCACCTGGCCGAACGCCTCGGCTCGACGCGCGAGGCCACCGCGTCCGCCCAGCGCCGGCGCCTGGCGGCACTGGCCCCGTCCGGGCGGTACGACGCCGTGCTGCGTCTCGTCCTCGCCGCGACGGCACACGCGAGCGGCGTGCCGGAGCGGGACCTGGAACCGGGCCGGCCCTTCACCGACTTCGGGGTCACGTCGCTCGGGGGCGTACTGCTGCGCGACCGGCTGGGCACGGCCACCGGCCTGGAGCTGCCCGCCACCTTGGTGTTCGACCAGCCGACGCCCGCCGCCGTGGCGGAATTCCTGCAGACCGCGCTGCTCGGTGACTCGGCCCCCGACGGCCGCCCGGGCAGTGGCAGGGCGCGTACGCCCGCGGCGGAGCCGGTGGCCATCGTCGCGATGGCCTGCCGGTATCCGGGCGGCGTGGCCTCACCCGAGGACCTGTGGCAGCTCGTCGCGAACGGGATCGACGCGACGTCGGACCTCCCCGACGACCGCGGCTGGGACCTGCCCGGCCTCTTCGACCCCGACCCCGACCGGCTCGGCACGTCCGTCACCCGCCGCGGCGGGTTTCTGCACGAGGCGGCCGACTTCGACGCGGCCTTCTTCGGGATGTCTCCGCGGGAGGCACTGGCCACCGACCCGCAGCAGCGGATCCTGTTGGAGACCACCTGGGAGCTCCTGGAGCGGGCCGGTATCGACCCGACGGCCCTGCGCGGCAGTGACACCGGCGTCTTCGTCGGCGTGATGCACGACGACTACGCCGGCCGTCTGCTGAACCGAGGCCCGCACGAGCTGGAGGCGCACCTCGCGCTGGGCTCGGCGGGCAGCGTGGCCTCGGGCCGTATCGCCTACGCCCTGGACCTGCGCGGGCCCGCCGTGACCGTGGACACCGCCTGCTCGTCGTCGCTGGTGGCGATGCACTCGGCGGCGCAGGCACTGCGGTCCGGCGAGTGTTCGCTGGCGGTGGCCGGGGGCGTCACGGTGATGGCCACCGCGGCGTCGTTCGTCGCGTTCAGCAGGTTGCGGGGCCTGGCGCCGGACGGCCGGTGCAAACCGTTCTCGGCCGCGGCCGACGGCACCGGCTGGGCGGAGGGCGTAGGTGTGGTCCTGCTGGAGCGGCTGTCCGACGCCCGGCGCCACGGCCATCCGGTGCTGGCCGTGCTCCGAGGCTCGGCCGTCGCTTCCGACGGCGCGTCCAACGGCCTGACCGCGCCGAGCGGCCCGGCCCAGCAGGACGTCATCCGGCAGGCCCTCGCCACCGCCGGGCTGTCCCCGGCCGACATCGACACGGTCGAGACGCACGGCACCGGCACCGCGCTCGGCGATCCCATCGAGGCCCAGGCGCTGCAGACCGCGTACGGGCGGGAGCGGCCCGGCGACCGGCCGCTGTGGCTCGGGGCGCTCAAGTCCAACATCGGGCACACCCAGGCCGCGGCCGGCGTCGGCGGTGTCATCAAGACGGTCCTGGCCATGCGCCACGGACGGCTGCCGCGCAACCTGCACTGCGAGGAGCCGTCACCGCGCGTGGACTGGTCGTCGGGCGCCGTACGCCTCCTGACGCGGGAGGAGGAGTGGCGTCCGGCCCGACCCGGAGGCCCGCGCCGGGCAGCGGTGTCCGCGTTCGGTATCGGCGGGACCAACGCCCACGTCATTCTGGAGGAGGCCCTTGAGGAGCCCGCTGGGGAATCGGTTCTGGAAACTGCCGCCCCCGGGCACTGGAAAGCGGTGCCACCACTGCTGCTGTCGGGTGCGGATTCTCAGGCTCTGCGCGCGCAGGCCGGGCAGGTGGCGTCCCTGCTGCGAGAGCAACCTCAGCTGTCCTCGCTGGATGTCGCGTTCTCCCTGGTTACGACCCGGGCGGCGCTCACACATCGGGCGGCTGTGACCGGAGGGGACCGCGAGGCGCTGCTGAACGCTCTGGACGCGTTGGCGGCCACCGGTCACGGCCCCGGAAGCACCGAGGTGAGGCCCGGCGCGCCTGCCGGGCGGCTGGCAATGCTGTTCTCCGGCCAGGGCGGGCAACGGCCCGGCATGGGACGAGAACTGCACAGTACGTTCCCCGGCTTCGCGGCCGCCTTCGACGCCCTGTGCGAACGCTTCGACGGCACCGGCGGTTTCGAGCGGCCGCTGCGCACCGTGCTGTGGGCGGACGAGAACACCGACGCCGCCGCCCTGCTGGACAGGACCGACTTCGCGCAGGCGGGACTGTTCGTCTACGAAGTGGCGCTGTTCCGGCTGCTGGAGTCCTGGGGAGTACGGCCGGACGCCGTGGCCGGGCACTCCGTGGGAGAGCTGGCAGCGGCCCACGTCGCGGGCGCCCTGTCGGAGGTGGAAGCCGTGGAGCTGGTCGCGGCCCGGGGCCGGCTGATGCGGCAACTGCCCGGTCACGGCGCCATGGTGGCCCTGGAGGCCACCGAGGCCGAGGCGGCGGAAGAGCTGGCAGACCTGGCGGATCTGGCGCACCACGTGGCGATCGCGGCGGTGAACGGTCCCCGGTCGGTCGTCGTCTCCGGGGAGGAGGAAGCCGTACGCGTCGTCGCCGCCCGGTTCGCCGGTCGCGGACGCCGCACCACGCGGCTGCGGACCGGCCATGCCTTCCACTCACCGCTGATGGAACCGATGCTCGCCGAGTTCGGCCGCATCGCCTCAGGCATGGCCTACGGGAAGCCGCGCATCCCGGTGATATCGACCGTGACCGGGCGCCCAGCCGACGGGGACGACCTGCGCTCGGCGGCGTACTGGGTGCGCCACGCCCGCGAAACCGTACGGTTCGGGGACGCCGTGCGACATCTCGTGAACGACGAGCGGGTGACCGCCTGCGTGGAGGTGGGCCCCGACGCGCAGCTCACGGCGGCTGCCCTGGGCGGCGCCGCGGGGGAGCGCGGGGGAGTGATGTGCACGGCCACCGCCAGGGCCGGGGCACCGGAGGTACAGGCGGTCCTGGCCGCGCTCGGCCGGCTGCACGTACACGGCCTGCCGGTGGACTGGCGCCGGATGTACGAGGGCAGCGGCGCCCGGCGGGTGGACCTGCCGACCTACCCCTTCCAACGGCAGCGCTACTGGCTGGAGGACACCGAAGCCCCCGCACCGGCCGGCAAGGACCACCCTCTGCTGACCGGCACGACGACCACCATGCCCGGCACGGAACGCCTGCTCTGCACCGGCCACCTCTCCACCGCCGCCCAGCCCTGGCTGGGCGACCACGTCATCGCGGGGCAGGTGCTCGTACCCGCCACCGCGTTCGCCGAGATGGTGATCCACGCGGGCGACGCATGCGGGCTGGAAGTCATCGAGGACTTCGCGCTGCTGGCCCCGCTGCCGCTGCCGCCCTCCGGTTCTGGCGACGGGGTCCAGGTGCAGGTGGTCCTCGGTGAACCGGACGCCTCCGGCCGCCGCACCGCGGACGTCCACTCCCGTCCGCGGGAGTCCGGCCCGCTGGGCACCTGGACGCACCACGCGACCGGGCGGCTCGGCCCGGCCACCGGGCAGGGAGTCCATGATTCCGGCGCCTCCGCGTGGCCGCCCCCGAGCGCCGTGCCCGTGGACCTCGCGGGCGCCTACGATCGCCTGGCCGACGCCGGTCACGCGTACGGTCCTGCCTTCCGGGGCGTCACGTCCGTCTGGCGGGGGCCGGACGAGGAGGTGTTCGCCGAGGTACGCCTGCCCGGGGCGCCGAGCGCCGACGCCGGCCGGTACGGCATTCACCCCGCCCTGCTGGACGCCGCGCTGCACGCGACACTGCTTGCCGCGCCGACCGCCGGTCCCGTCCGCGTGCCCTTCGCCTGGCGCGGCATGAGCGTGTACGCCGTCGGTGCCACGGCGCTGCGCGTACGCATACGCACCACCGGCCCGGACACGGTCGCCGTGGACCTCGCCGACCCCGCCGGCAGGCCGGTGGCCCGGGTGGATTCCCTGACCACCCGGCCCGTACCGGAATCCGTCGGTGCCGCGGCCGCGGAAGTGAGCGCTGCCGGGGGCCTGTACGGCCTGCGGTGGGTCGGCGTTCCGGCCGACGGCGACGTGCCGTACCTGTCCGTGGCGGAACCCGACGACCTCGGCCTGCGCTCCCTGCTCCCCGGGCCGCCGGCCGGAAGAGGGACCGACGCCCCCAGGGCGGTGGTGGTCTCCCTGTCCTGTCTCTCCTCGGGCGCCGACCCGGCCGCGGACACCCATACCCTGACCGCGCGTGCCCTGGCTGTGCTGCAGGCCCGACTGTCCGCCCCGGCCGCGCCCGGATCGCGGCTCGTCGTGGTGACCCGCGGCGCCACCTCCGCCGTGCCGGACCTGCCGGCCGCCGCGGTGTGGGGCCTGGTGCGTTCCGCACAGACGGAGTATCCCGGGCGTCTCACGCTCGTGGACACCGACGGCCGGCCCGACTCCCTGCGCCTGCTGCCGGCCGCCGTCGCCACCGGCGAACCCCAGCTCTCCCTCGTCGAAGGCGCCGTGCGCGTTCCCCGGCTGGCCGGCACCGACACGCCCCAGGGCAGTTCTCCGGTCGAGGGTACGGTCCTGGTGACGGGCGGTACCGGAGCCCTCGGCGGCCTGCTGGCCCGGCACCTGGTCACCCGGCACAAGGTCCGCCGCCTCGTCCTCGTCAGCCGTCACGGCCTCCGGTCGCCGGCCGCGCGACGGCTGCGAGCAGAGCTCCAGGAGTCCGGCGCCCGCGTGGACGTGATCGCCTGTGATGCCGCCGACCGCACGGCGCTGGCCTCCGTCGTGAAGACGTACGCGCACGAGCTGAGCGCCGTCGTTCATGCCGCTGGTGTCCTGGACGACGGCGTGCTGGAGGCCCTGACACCCGGGCGGCTGGCCGCAGTGCTGCGGCCGAAGGTGGACGCCGCCTGGAATCTGCATGAGCTGACGAAGCATCTGCCCCTGTCCCACTTCGTCCTGTTCTCCTCGGCGGCCGGAGTGCTGGGCACCGCGGGCCAGGCCGACTACGCCGCCGCGAACACCTTCCTGGACGCGCTCGCGCACCACCGCGCCTCCCTCGGCCTGCCGGCGATCTCGCTCGCCTGGGGGCCGTGGGCAGGCGGGGAGGGGATGGCGGCACGTACCGCCGCCCCCGACCGGGCCATGGACGGCCTGCTGCGCGCCGTCTCCCCCGAACAGGGTCTGGCGATGTTCGACGCCGCGCTGGGCAGCGGTGAACCGGTGTTGGCCCAGCTGCTGCTGGACCGTTCGCGGAAGGCGGGCACCGCCGGGCAGCCGGTGCCGCCGCCACTGCGGGGGCTGCTGCGCACGGCCCGCCCGGCAGCCGGGGCCGCGACCGGAGCCTGGCGGGAACGGCTCGCCGCGCTGCCCGTATCCGACCGGGCGCCGGCCTTGCTCGAGCTCGTCCGCGAGGAAGTCGCCACCGTGCTCGGCCATGCCGGCGCGGACGCCGTGGCGCCCGGCCGCCCCTTCACCGAGCTGGGCTTCGACTCCCTGACCGGGGTACTGCTGCGCAACCGTCTCAGTGCTCTCACTGGCGTGCCCTTGCCCGCCACTGTCGTGTTCGACCGGCCCAGCGCCGTGGAGTTGGCCGGCCTTCTCCACGAGGAGTTGGGTGGAGCCCTGCTCGAACGTGTCCCCGCCACCGGTCCCGCCCCCTCACGAGGAACGGCACGGACGCCCCAGACGCTCGCCTCCCTCTACCGGCGCGTGTGCGAGACAGGGGATGTCGTCTCGGCGATGCACTTGCTGGTGACCGCCTCGCTCGCCCTGCCCGCCTTCGACCACGCCGACAGCGCCCGGCACGCGCTCGCGCCCCTCAAGCTGGCCGAAGGCACCGCCGGTCCCGCGCTCGTGTGCTTCCCCGGCTTCTTCCCCGCTCTCGGCAGACCCGGGCACGCCACGCTGGCCTCCGCCTTCGGCGGCGAACGGGACGTGCTCGAGCTCCAGCACCCCGGCGTTGCAGAAGGGGATGCCGTCCCTCGGGACTGGCAGACCCTCGTGGACCTGCACGCCGACACCGTGCGCAAGCACGTCGGCGACCGCCCGTACGTCGTCCTCGGTTCCTCGATGGGCGGCTGCCCCGCGCACTCGGTGGCCGCACGTCTCGCGGCCACCGGTACACCACCGCTCGGCCTCGTCCTCATCGACACCTACCACGTCACCCCGGACCTCGAGAGCGAGCCGTGGCTGCTCGCCCTGCCCGCCCGTATCCCCTGGCAGATGGGCGAGCGGTTCGACACCGCCGTGGACGACACGTCCATGGCCGCCCTCGGCGCCTACACCCGTATCGCCCGTGGCTGGCAGCCGGAACCGACAGACGTCCCCACCCTGCTGCTCCGCGCCACCGAACCGCTGCCGCAGCCACCAGGCCACGGCATGCATGAGACGGGGGCCGGGGAGCGGCGAACGTCCTGGCCGCTGCCGCACACCTCAGTGGACGTCCCCGGCAACCACTGGAGCATGACCGAGGAGCACGCGCATACGACGGCGGAGACCATCCGGGCATGGCTCGGCACACGGCTCACGGCCACCGGCGATGTCCAGGAGTGATTGCGGCGCCCACGAGCGCGGGCAATGGCCAGAACATCACGTTCGGCCTCATATCCTCTAAAAGGACTGTTTCAAGCGGAACTTGGGCAGTTTGTCGCCAAGAGTGTGGGCGGGCAACAGTTTCCCAGGGGGGAATTCATGCCGGAAGATCAGTCGAATGAGGAAGTCCGTGGCGGGAGCCCGGACTCGGCAGTCGATCGGGTGGCCGACTTCTACGGCGCCTACATCGATGCCGTCGACGACGGAACCGATGACCTGGGTCAGGAGCTTCGCGCCCACTACCTCACGGAGGACCTCCGGCAACGGTTGGCCGCCTGGGAGGAGGCCAACCACGCCGACGGCGTCCTGCGCGCCCAGGACGTGCCCACCCACTGGGAAGTCCGCTACCACGACTCCGGTGCTGGGCACCTGTTCACCACGGTCACGCTCACCTGGGGTACCGGCCCGGACGCCGGGCACACTCGGCTGGCAGTGCAAAGCGACCTGAGCACCAAGCTCATCTCGGACATCGATGACGGGTGACTCGGGCCCTGACGCGGGCGCGAGACAGCTGAGGAAACAGGGCCGGCTGCACGTCAACCCCGACCCTGAATGGGTGCGCGAACAGCTCTCCCGCTCCGCGTGATCGGGAGCCTCCGTCTGCGCGGTACAGCGCAGACGGAGGTTGAAGGGCAAGCTCAGCCGAAGAAGACGGAGGAGATGTCGTTGTCGAAGCCGATGGTGGCGAGATCGGCGACGTCGCCGTTGACGACCTTGGACTTGCCCTTGCAGTTGGCCTCGGACCAGATCTTCAGACTGCCCTGAGCCTGCAGGGAGGAGGCGACGTTGTCGCGCGCGACGTTCTGGCAGCCCTTGCCCGCCAGGCCCTGGGAGGGGTCGCCGAAGTTGGCGTCGTCGAAGAGGACGACGCTGGTGGCGGGCTTGCCCTGGCCACTGTTCCCACCGCCGGTAGCAGCCCCGCCCGCCTTCTTGCCGTCGGGGGTCACACCGAACCACGTGCCCCCGACGCCCTGCCCCTTCGTGTCACCGGGCTTGGTGTCCTTGCCGAAGCGGTAGACAGGCCAGCCCCCGACGGTGACCTGGAGCGTGCCGTCGTCCCGCTTGACGGTGCCGACCTTCGACTTGTCGACCCCGTCGAGGAAGATCTTGCCGCCCCGTGCGACGACGACCGGCGGCCAGGTCGACGCGCACTCGCCGTTGCACGTGGACTTCGAGGGGCTCGCGGTGTCCTTGTCGAACCGGTAGAGGGTGAAGCCCGCGCCGTTGACCACCACCGGGTTCAGCGCACCGGCCTTCGACGCGGACAGCTGCACCCACTGCTGCGCCTCCGGCTTCACCGCCGGCTTTCCCGGCTCGTTCGCCCAGTCACCCGTCCTGGGCGGGGCGTTGTTCGCCTTCGCGGTGCCGCCGAGGAAGCCCAGGCTCTGTCCGGCGGCGATGGGGTTGGAGTCGGCGGACGCCGAGGAGGCGGGCGCGGAGCTGTCGTTGTCGCCGCCGCAGGCGGTGAGCAGCAGGAGGCCTGCAGTGGCTACAGCGACAGACGTGGCAGTGCGCGTGCGGATCATGATGATTCCCCCCAGGTCATGGCTCCGGTCCGCCCGAAGCCGTCACTGGTCCGTACGGACCGGGCCCTGGGACAGCCTCACCCGGTTACCGGGCCGATACGCCACCGTTACGAAGTGACAGCCGACCACCCCTACCGGGCTCTTTGGAGCGGCCCGGACGGGCAGGCCGAAGCCGAGAGCGCCCGGGGTCGCACGGCGGGAGCACCGGGATAGTCTGAGCTTGCGTTTTAACCTCTGTCTCGATCAGTTTTTTGGCTGGTCGAAGCAGACAAGAGAGCTCGCACGGAGCTGAGTGCCAGCTCTCAATCTTCATGCGACACACCGAGGTCGTGGCGCATAGCGGTCCTCATAGTTCGGAGCATCTCCCAGACCTCGTACTGGGCCTGGGCCGCGGTCTCCATCGTTTCGCCTGGTTCGGGGGCACCGCGTTCGAGGCGCTTGACCTGGCCGTAGACCTTGTTCAGGGCCTGGTTGACGAGACTCGCTCGCCTGAGTACTTCTTCGGGGGCGATCATCTGTGCTTCGGAGTATCGATCGCGGTGCGCGTTCTTCGCTTCCTCGAGTGCGTCGCTGTCGGCCTCCTCCACGCCGCGTTCCCTCATGACGTGCAGGTGGCGGTTGAGAGCGGTGGTGAACTGCCGAGCATCCCGGTTGAGTTCCACATAGCAGGTGCGTCGCAGCGAACGGGCCTCGCGAACCTCCTCATGGTCTCGAACGAGCTCTATCTCCAGGCGCTTCGCTCGTTCGGAGCCGCGCTGGGTGAGTAGCGCCCCTCCCAGGGTTCCTGCGACGCCTGCGACAGCGATGATCACTGAGCTGAGATCCACCGACGTACCCCGTGAAATTCTTCGGCCTCGTGCCCGCTGCACATGGCCCAGGCCGTCAAGTTTGCCGCTCCTCGGTGCGCCGGGGTTTGGTGCCCTTTTTGTGGTGGGCGGGGCGGCTGTATGCCTCGCCGGTGGCCAGGACTCTGCCCACGTCATGACGGGTGGCTGGGCGGCGGTTCTTCGAACCCGGCGGCCGGCCAGGCCCCGGACGAGACGGTTTCGGTGCACTGGCCGGGGAGCCGGTCTTCGTGCACAGGTTCCTGAACCCCCTGCGGACCCTGGCGGGCGTGAGCCTGTTCGGCGGAGCCGGTTTCTCCCACGGCCGCCGGAGATCGATGGCCAGTGGCCGCGCGAGCCGGAGCTGGGCATAGGCGGCGATCACCAGCCACGTCCACCGGTCGGCAGCCTCCGAGCTGCGGAGACGGGGCTTGGTCCACCCAAGTGTCTGCTTGAACAGGCGGAAAGTGTGCTCCAGGTCGAAGCGGCGGAGGAAGGACTGCCAGCAGCGGTCGACATCGGCCTCGGTGGCGGCGGTGCCCGACCACCACAGCCAGACCGGCTTGTTCACCCCGCCGCTGGGCAGCTTCTGCACGGTCAGGCGGATGACGGTGCCTTCGATGATGGGTAGCGGTCCGTCATAGTCGATCCAGGCCGCCCGGCGGGTGAGCCTCGGGTGCAGGCGGTCCCATGCCTGCGCGGTCGCCTTGCCGTAAAGGCGGGTGTCGGTGGTCGTCACGGCCTGCTCAATACCCCACGTGGAGGGGTCACCGAAGACGAACTCGCCTCCGTGCTTGGGTGGTCGGCCGCCCTTGGGGTCGTAGACCCGCGGCGGTGTCGGCTGGCGCATGACTCGGTCGGAGCGCAGTCTGCCGAGGATCTCGACGGGCAGATCGGTCAGCAGGTGGGCAATGCGGGGTGCGTCGTATCCGGCGTCCAGCACGACCAGGACTTCGGGGTCGCCCGGCTTCCACTGGCCGGCGGCAACGAGTCGGTCGACCAGCTCGCGGAGCTGGGCCGTGGTCACCGCGGCAACGTCCGCGCCGGGCTCCAGACGAACCGCGTCCAGCACCGCCGTCCACGACGTCCGGCCGGTCTCCAGCGCAGCCACGATCGAGTACGGCCAGCCCGGGACCATCTGATGCTTGCCCTCACCCCGACCGAAAGTGTGGCAGAAGGACCGGTCAGCGCAGGTGTTGGCGTCTGGCCGCAGCCACGGCGAGACATCCGCGGCCAGGACGATCCGACCATCCGCCGCCCTCGGCAACGGCATCCCGGCCAGGGCCCGACGCAGCCGGGCGATATCGATCCGTCCCTGGTTGAGGCCGTCGTAAAGAGCTCCGTGCCCGCGGCGGTGTTCCGGCGCGAGTGCCAGGTCGACGAGCGTCCGCACCGGCCCGTCCGTGCACAACAGCGCGTCGCATAACTCGAACAGGGCGTCGCCCCGTGCGGCCAGACACGCGTACAACTCCGCCCGGAAGCATGACACTTCCGCGAACGCATCCCGCAGGACGTCCTGATACCCCAAACTCACGACCACGGCCTTCGTGCTGGTTCCTCTGCCTCTGTGACGGAGCACAGGATCAGACGAAGGCCGCCTTCACGTCCGCTGAACTGCGAAAACACTGGTCAAGTTCGAGTCACGTTCGACGCTGGACCTTAAATGACAAGCTGAGCCGATGTTCAGTAACATAGGACCGTTCGAGGCAGTCGCCCTCGGCGTCGTCATCGTGGCCTTATACATCGTGCCGTCGGTCATCGCCTTCCGCCGCAGGCATCCCAACCGGCTGCTCATCCTGACGATCAACCTCGTTCTCGGCGGCACCCTCATCGGCTGGGCCGTCGCTCTCTACCTCGCGACCCGCTCCGCCCCGGCCGCCCGCAGCCGGCCCGTGTGACGAGCCGTGCGACGGCGCCTCGCCAGACGCCGTGCAGCAAGCCACCGGACCTGCATCGCACCGGTGGCAGATGCGAAGATCGCGCCGTGGACCCTACGCACACGCACGACGAATCCGCGCGGCCGCCCGGCGCCCCGGTGCGCGCCGGCATTCCCGAACACGGGCGGATCCCCAAGTACTACGCGGTCAAGGCCCAAGTCGCCGTCCTCCTCGACGAGCTGGGGGAGGGGGGACTGCTGCCCACCGAGCGCGAGCTGGCCGTGCGCTTCGAGGTGTCGCGGGAGACCGTGCGACAGGCCCTGCGGGAGCTGCTGCTGGAGGGTCGGCTGCGCCGGATGGGGCGCGGGACGGTGGTCGCGGGGCCCAAGCTGGAGCAGCCGCTGTCCCTGGCCAGCTACACCGAGGGCGTGCGTCGCCAGGGCCGGCGCCCGGGACGCAGCCTCATCGGGTTGGACCGGCTCGCCTGCCCTGCCGCACTCGCTCCCGACCTCGGCGTGGCGCCGGGGGATCCCGTGTGGCACTTGGAGCGGGTGCTGCTCGCCGACGACGAACGGGTGGGGCTGGAGAGTACGTACGTGGCGGTCGAGCGGGCACCGGGGCTGGACGCGGAGTTCGAGCCGGACTCGTCCTTCTACGCGTACCTGCGCGAGCGCCTCGGCATCGGTTTCGGGGACGCGGACGAACGGCTCGAGACCGTTCTGGCCACGCCCCGCGAGGCGCTGCTGATCGGTACGCCGCCCGCGCTGCCGATGCTGCTGATCCACCGGGTGTCGCGGGATACGGAGGGAAGGCCGCTGGAGCGCGTGCGCTCGCTCTACAGAGGGGACCGGTTCTCCTTCACCACCCACCTGCGCGGTACCGAAGGCTGAGCCGACGCCGCCCAACGGCCGCTCCGACTTCCATCACGAATCGATAACGGGTCTAGTCCAAGATTGGCGGCTCGTTTGCCGCCGGTTCGTCGTTCGGCCGCCTTCGGGTCACTCCGTTTGACGAGTGTTCGACTCATGCGAGTCATAGTCGTCGGAGCGGGCGTGCTGGGAACCATGCATGCCTGGCAAGCAGTTCAGCGCGGCCACGAGGTCGTGCACATCGAGCGTGAGCGCGAGGCCAGAGGCGCCTCCGTCCGCAACTTCGGCCTGATCTGGGTCAGCGGCCGGGCCGCGGGCGAGGAGCTGGAGACGGCCCTGCGGGCCCGGACCCTGTGGGAGGAGATCGCAGAAGCCGTACCGGGCCTCGGCTTCCGCGCCAACGGTTCCCTGACCACCGTCACCACCGAGGCCGAACTGGCCGTCGCCCGCGCCGCCCTGGCCGCGCCCGACGCGGACGTCCGCGGGTTCCGCCTCCTCACCCCCGCCGAGGTCCGGGCGGCCAACCCGGCCCTGCGCGGCGAGCTCCTCGGCGCCCTGGCCTGTGACCGCGACGCCGCCGTCGAGCCGCGCACGGCCCAGCGCGCGCTGAAGGACGCCCTACATCTCTCCGGTCGTTACACCTTCCTCGGCGGGCGAGAGGTCCGAGAGGTCGTCGGAGACCGCGCCGTCCGCGACGACCACGGCCGCGTCCACAGCGGCGACGCGGTCATCCTGTGCACCGGCGCCTGGCTGGGCGGACTCGTCCGCGAACTCGCCCCCGCCCTCCCCGTACGCCGGGTGCGGCTGCAGATGATGCAAACCGCGCCGCTGGGGGAGGAGCTCACCACCTCCGTCGCCGACGCCGACAGCTTCCGCTACTACCCCGCCTACAGCGGCACCGCCCTCGAGGCCATGGCCGCGGGCCAGGCACAGCCCCCGGTCGCGGCCGAGCACAAGATGCAGCTGCTGATGGTCCAACGCGCGGACGGCGGCCTGACGATCGGCGACACCCACGAGTACGCCGAACCGTTCGCCTTCGACGTCGACGAGGCCCCGTACGAGCACCTGACCGCCGTCGCCGAGTCGCTGCTCGGCCGGCCCCTGCCGCAGATCCGCCGACGCTGGGCCGGGGTGTACGCCCAGTGCGTGGACACCACCCGCGTCGTGCACCGCGAGCGGCTGCGCGACGGCGTGTGGCTGGTGACCGGCCCCGGCGGCCGCGGCATGACCTGCTCCCCGGCGATCGCCGAGACGACCGCGAACGAACTGGGCTGGTGATACACGCATGACCGAGAGGATCACCCTTGTCACCCTGGACATGGCCGGCACCACCGTCCTCGACGACGGTCTCGTCGAGCGGGCCTTCGGCGCCGCGGCCACGGCACTGGGCGTCGAGCCGGGCACGCCCCGCTACGACGAACAGCTCGCCTACGTGCGCGCCACGATGGGCGAATCCAAGATCTCCGTCTTCCGGCACCTGTTCGCCGGCGACGAGGAGCGGGCGCGACGCGCCAACACGGAATTCGAGTCCGCGTACGGCCGCCTGGTGACCGACGGCCACTGCGAGGCCGTGCCGGGTGCCCGTGAAGCGATCGAACGGCTGCGCGCCGACGGCCGTACCGTCGTCCTCACCACCGGCTTCGCGCGTGTCACCCAGGACGCCATTCTCCGTGCCCTCGGCTGGACGGACCTGGCCGACCTCGCCCTGTGCCCCGCCGACGCGGGCGGCCGCGGACGCCCGTACCCCGACATGGTGCTCACCGCCCTGCTGCGCACCCAGACCGCGGACTCCGTGCGGCAGGTCGCGGTGGCGGGCGACACCTCCTCCGACGTCCTCTCCGGCACCGCCGCCGGGGCGGCCGTCGTGGCCGGCGTCCTGACCGGAGCCCATGACGAGGCCACACTCCGCGCCTCCGGCGCCACCCACGTCCTCGCTTCCGTGGCAGATCTCCCGGAGCTGCTCTCCCGACTGGAGGACGGCCGTTGAACACAGGCATCCGCTTCGACGGCGTCTCGGTCGCCTACGGTGGAAACATCGTCCTCGACGCGCTCGACCTCACCGTCGAACCCGGCGAGGTCATGGCGCTCCTCGGCCCCTCGGGCTCCGGCAAGACCACCGCCCTGCGCGCGGTCGCCGGCTTCGTGCAGCCGGTCGCCGGCCGGGTGTTCATCGGGGACCGGGACGTCACCGACCTACCGCCCCACCGGCGCGGCGTCGGCATGGTGGTCCAGCAGTACGCGCTCTTCCCCCACATGAGGGTCGACGCCAACGTCGCCTTCGGCCTCAAGGCACGAGGGGTACATGGGGCGCACGGGGCACGCAAGGCGCCACGGGACGAGATCGCCGCGCGTGTCACCGAGGCGCTGGAGATGACCGGCATGTCCGCGTACGCCCGGCGCTACCCGCGCGAGCTCTCCGGCGGACAGCAGCAGCGCGTCGCCATCGCCCGCGCGCTGGCCGTCCGGCCCGGCGTGCTCCTCCTGGACGAACCGTTGTCCGCCCTGGACGCGCAGCTGCGCTCGGGAATGCTCGCCGAACTCGCCCGCCTGCACCGCGACCTGCCGGACGTCAGCATGCTGTACGTCACGCACGACCAGATCGAGGCGCTCACCCTCGCCGACCGGATCGCGCTGATGGACCGCGCCCGCCTCCAGGACTGCGGTACGCCGCAGGACCTCTACCGGCGGCCGCGCACCGAGTTCACCGCCTCCTTCGTCGGCAACGCCAACCTGCTGCCGGTGACGGTCACCGGCGACGGCGTACGGCTCGCCGGCGCCGTGCTGGACGTACCGGCGGCCGGTGCCGCCGCGCCGGGCGACCCGGCCACGCTGTGCGTACGCCCGCACGCCATCGGGCTCGGGGAGGGGCCGAACGCCCTGCGCGGGACGGTCACGGAGGTGCAGTGGCGCGGTGCCACGCACCGCCTGTGCGTCGACGTCGCCGGCCACCGGGTCACGGCCGACGTCCGCGAACTGCACGAAACGTCGTCGCTCGGCACCGAGGTCACGCTGCACTTCGCCGCGCGCGACGCGGTGGTGCTCCCGGCGACAGCAGCCCCCGTCGGGCCGGGCGGAGGTGCCGCTCATGGCTAGCGGCGTGCGCCTGCCGCTCGTACGGGTGGCCGTGCCCGCCCGGCCGCGCCGGATCCCCGCCTGGGTCCTGGCCCTCCCGCCTGTCGCCGCACTCGGCGTCGTCTTCCTCCATCCCCTCGCGCTCGTCCTGTGGCAGTCGGTGTCGCCGGACGGCGGCGGGCACTCGTTCTCCGCGTACGGCGAGGTCTTCGCCCAGGCCGCCTTCCGGGACGCCCTGCGCAACACCGTGCTGATCGCCGCGGGCTCCACCGCCGGTTCCCTGCTCCTGGGCTTCGCCCTCGCCCTCGTCATCGCGTTCGTACCGTTCCCGGGCGGCAAGGCGATCGGGCGGTTCATCGACGTCTTCCTGTCCTTCCCCTCCTTCCTCATCACCCTCGCGCTGCTGTTCGTCTACGGCACCGCGGGCATCGCCAACGGCCTGTGGACAGGCGCGACCGGGGCGGCAGCCGGTCCGTTCGACTTCCTGCACACCCCCTGGGGCGTGCTGCTCGCCGAGATCACCTACTTCACACCGTTCGTGATGCGGCCGCTGCTCGGCGCCTTCGCGCAGATCGATCCCGCACAGCTGGACGTCGCGGCCTCGCTCGGCGCCCGGGCCCCACGGATCGTCCGGCAGGTGATCCTGCCCGAAGCCCTGCCCTCGCTGGCGGCGGGCGGCTCGCTGGTCCTGGTCATGTGCCTCAACGAATTCGGCATCGTCCTGTTCACCGGCGCCAAGGAAGTGACGACCCTGCCCGTCCTCGTCTACGGCAAGGCGATCCTCGACGGCGACTACGCCGGCGCCTGCGTGGTGGCCGTCGTCAACATCGCCCTCTCCCTGGCGCTGTACGGGCTCTACCGGACGCTCACCCACCGCATCGACGGAGCCCACCGTGCTCGTACATAGCCGACGCGCCCGCCGGGCCGTCCACGCCGCCTTCCTCGCCCTCTTCCTGCCCGTCTTCGCCCTGCCGTTCCTCGTCGTCCTCGCCGCTTCCCTGGCCACCCGGTGGAGCGGAGTCCTCCCCGCCGGCGCGACCCTGGAGCACTACCGGGCCGCCACCGACGCGGACGCGCTCGACGCCCTGACCACCAGTCTGCTGACCGCGCTGGCCGCCTCGGCCGCCGCCCTCGTCACCGGGACCTGGGCGGCACTGGCGGCCAAGGGCTCACGCGCCCGTAGGGTGATCGACCTGCTGTTCATGCTGCCGGTCGCCGTGCCGTCCGTGGTGATCGGGCTCTCCCTCCTGGTGGCCTTCTCCAAGCCGCCGCTCCTGCTCAACGGCACCCCCACGATCGTCGTCCTGGCCCACGCGGTCCTCGTGACCTCCTTCGCCCACCAGGCCGTCTCGGCAGCCCTGGACCGCCTCGACCCCGCGTACGAACAGGCCGCCGCGAGCCTCGGCGCGAGCCCCCTGCGCGTGCTGCTGCGGGTCAGGCTGCCGCTGCTCCTGCCGTCGCTCTCGGCGGCCGCGGGGCTGTGCTTCGCCCTGTCCATGGGCGAACTGAGCGCCACGATCATGCTGTACCCGCCCGACTGGGCGCCCCTGCCCGTCAAGATCTTCGCCGCCACCGACCGCGGCGCGCTCTTCTCCGGTGCCGCGCTCGCCGTCGTCCTCATGGCCACCACATTCCTCGCGCTCCTCGCGGTCTCCCGGATCCGCACACGGGCCGTACACCGCTGATCACCCCCCCAACCCCCAGGAACCTCAGGGAGTCCGCCATGCCCCGTACCCGCTCGATGCTTCCCCTGGCCGCCCTGCTCGTCCTGCCGCTCACCGCGTGCGGCGGGACGGCCGACGCCGACGCGAAGGAGATCACCGTCTACAGCGCCGACGGCCTCAGGGCCGAGGACGGCTCCGGCTTCTACGACAAGGTCTTCAAGGACTTCGAGAAGGAGACCGGCATCAAGGTCCGCTACGTCGAAGGCGGCTCCGGCGAGGTCGTGCAGCGCCTGGCCCGGGAGAAGTCCAACACCAAGGCCGACGTCGTCGTCACCCTGCCGCCCTTCATCCAGCAGGCCGACGGCAAAGGCCTGCTGGCCGCCTACCGGCCCCAGGGCTCCGACAAGGTAGCCGACGGCGCCAAGGACCCCGCAGGCAAGTGGACGGCCGTCGCCAACAACTACTTCTGCTTCATCTACAACACCAAGGAGCTCCACGGCACCCCGCCCAGGACCTGGAAGGACCTCCTCGACGCCGGATACAAGGGCAAGCTGCAGTACTCCACGCCTGGCGTGGCGGGCGACGGTACGGCCGTCCTCATCAAGGTCATGCACGACCTCGGCGGCAAGGAACCCGCCATGGCCTACCTCAAGGACCTGCAGAAGAACAACGTCGGCCCCTCCAAGTCCACCGGCCAGCTCGCCCCCAAGGTCGACAAAGGTGAACTCCTGGTGGCCAACGGGGACGTGCAGATGAACTTCGCCAACACGAAGTCGATGCCGAACCAGGGCATTTTCTTCCCGGCGGGCGACAACGGAAAGCCCACCACGTTCGCCCTCCCGTACGCCGCCGGCCTCGTCAAGGCCGCCCCGCACGCGGCGAGCGCCAAGAAGTTCCTCGACTACCTCCTGACCGACCGCGTGCAGCGCGAGGTCTCGGCTGTGGGCGGCGGCTTCCCCTCCCGTACGGACGTCAAGGCGACGGACCTCAACGCCACCGCGCTCACCGGAATCATGCGCGGAGTGGAGATCTTCCAGCCCGACTGGGCCGACATCGACAAGAACCTTCCCTCCTATGTCGAGGCGTGGAAGACGGCCACCGGCAGCTGACCCGGGTGGTCGTCTTGGGGGTGTACCCGGCGCCGGGCAGCGAATGGCCGGTCTCAGGTTGAGTATTGAGGTCCAATGTCAAGCGGAATATGATGCGCGGGCGCCAAAAGGATTCCCGTGTATGCAACTGTGCGCTGTGTAACCGGACTTGTACCTCTGGTTGCGGGCGTGAAACGGTGATCCGGAACTTTGCTGCAGAGGCTCAAGTAACTGCGGAGGCGGGAGCGATAGTCCTTGCATCCGGCTCCTCCGGCATCGTCCAGTTTCCAGAGTCCCTGGTGGGGAGCCGTCTTCGTGGTGCAGACAACCGTCATCGGTGTCAGTCCTTTCGGGGAGTCTGACCCGCGACTCGTCGCGGCCGTCCGCAGAGCCGGTGGGCTCGGCGTCCTCGACCTCGGCGGCGGGGGCCGGCGCGCCCGCGAAGCCCTCTCCCTCGCCCGCCGTTGGACCGGCGGCACCTTCGGTGTACGTGTTGCGGAGGACTGCGCACTCCATCCGGACGAACTGCACGACCGGCACGCCCCGGGGCCGCACACCGTCCTGCTCGCCCCCGGCGTCACCCGGCCCGCGGACTGGGCCCGAGGCGTCACCGTCCTGGCCGAGGTCCGCTCCCGGGCCGAGGCCCGTGCCGCGGTACGGGCGGGGGCGGCCGGTATCGTCGCGCGCGGCAGTGAGTGCGGTGGCCCGGCCGGTGAACTGTCCACCTTCGTGCTGCTGCAACAGCTGCTCGCCGACCCCGAGGTGGGCGTCCCCGTCTGGGCGTGCGGCGGCGTCGGGCCGAACACCGCCGCGGCGGCCGTCCTCGCGGGCGCCACCGGGGTCGTACTCGACGTACAGCTCGCACTGCTGGAGGAAGCGGCCACTCCGCCCGCGCTCGCCCGCCTGCTGCGCACGGCGGACGGCACCGGCACGATCCTCGCCGGCGGACGGCGCCTGCTGGACCGCGACCGGCCGGGCCTGCCCGCCGAACTGCGCGACCGCCCCGTCCCGCTCGGACAGGACGCCTTCCTCGCCCGCCGTTTCGCCCAGGACCACCGCACGGTGGGCGCGGCGGTACGAGCGGTGCGCGAGGGCATCGACCGGGCGCTCCGCACCCCCGGAGGGCCCGAGGCGCTGCGCCCCGGATCCGCCATGAGCCGTTCGTTCGGCACCGAACTCCCCATCGCTCAGGGGCCGATGACACGGGTCAGCGACCAGGCGCGCTTCGCCGCGGCGGTCGCGGAGGGCGGCGGCCTCCCGTTCCTCGCGCTGGCCCTTTCCGGTCCCGAGCGGACCAGATCCCTTCTGGAGGAGACCAGGGCCGTGCTCGACGGGCGGCCCTGGGGCGTCGGCATCCTGGGCTTCGCGCCGGACGACGTGCGCCGCACCCAGCTCGAAGCCGTACGCGAACTCCGGCCCACCCATGCCGTCCTCGCCGGTGGCCGCCCCACGCAGGCCGCCGCGCTGGAAGCCCACGGCGTCCGCACCTTCCTGCAGGTCCCGACGCCCGGGCTGCTCGGGCAGTTCCTCGACGCGGGAGCCCGGCGCTTCGTCTTCGAGGGCGCCGAATGCGGCGGCCACGTCGGGCCCAGCAACTCCTTCCCGCTCTGGGAGGCCCAGCTGGCCGTCCTGGAACGGTTCCTGGACGACCGCGACCGGCGGGAGCGGGACGAGCCACCCGGGATCGAAGTGCTGTTCGCCGGCGGCATCCACGACGAGCGCTCGGCGGCCATGGTCGCGGCCCTGTCCACCGGGCTCACCCGACGCGGCGCCGCGATCGGCGTCCTGATGGGCACCGCGTACCTCTTCACCCACGAGGCGGTGGAGTGCGGCGCGCTCCAGCCCACCTTCCAGCACACAGTGCTCACCGCCGAGAGCACCGTCCTGCTGGACACCGCGCCGGGCCACGTCACCCGCTGCGTACCGAGCCCGTTCACCGCCACCTACCGCAGGCACCAGGACGACCTGCGCCGGCAAGGCATCCGCGGACGAGAAGCCTGGGAGCGGCTGGAACGGCTCAACCTGGGACGGCTGCGCATCGCCGCCAAGGGCGTCGAGCGCGTGGAAGACGAACTCCACCCGGTGGGAGAGGAACGGCAGCTCGACGAGGGCATGTTCATGGCCGGGGAGGTCGCGGTGCTGCGCGACGCCACCACCACCGTGGACGAACTGCACCACGCCGTCACGGCCGGGGCGGCCGCCTTCTACGAGCGGCGCGCCGCGGAACTGACCGGCGACGCGCCCTCCGGGGCCACGGCCCACGCGACCCCGGCCCCCGCGCCGCCGCTCGACGTCGCGATCATCGGCATGGCCGGCATGTTCCCCGGAGCCCCCGACCTGCCCGCCTTCTGGGCCCAGGTACTCGCCGGCACGGACGCGGTCACCGAAGTGCCCGAGGACCGCTGGGAGCCCGCCCTCCACTACGGCGCGGAAGCGCCCGCGCACGACACCTCGGCCTCCCGATGGGGCGGCTTCCTGCCGGGAATCCCCTTCGACCCGCTGCGCTACGGCATCCCGCCGTCCTCACTCGCCTCCGTCGACCCCGTACAGCTGCTCGCCCTGGAAGCGGCCCGGCGCGCCCTCGCCGACTCGGGCTACGAACAGCGTGACTTCCCGCGCGCACGCACCGCCGTGATCTTCGGGGCCGAGGCGGGCAGCGACATGGCCGGCGCGACCACGCTGCGCACCGTCCTGCCGTCCTATCTGGGCGGACGGCTCCCGGAGGACCTGGCGGAGCAGCTGCCCGCCCTCACCGAGGACTCCTTCCCCGGGATGCTCGCCAACGTCATCTCCGGCCGCATCGCCAACCGCCTGGACCTCGGCGGAGCCAACTACACCGTGGACGCCGCCTGCGCCTCCTCACTGGCCGCCCTCGACGTCGCCTGCAAGGAGCTGACCACGGGCGCGGCGGACCTCGCCCTGTGCGGCGGCGCCGACCTGCACAACGGCATCAACGACTACGTCCTCTTCTCCTCCGTGCACGCACTGTCCCCCACCGGCCGCTGCAAGACCTTCGACGCCGGGGCGGACGGCATCGCCCTGGGCGAGGGCGTCGCCTGCGTGGTGCTCAAACGACTGGCCGACGCCCAGCGCGACGGCGACCGTATCTACGCCGTCGTCAAGGGCGTCGGCTCCTCCAGCGACGGACGCTCCCGCGGCCTGACCGCGCCACGGCCGGAGGGCCAGCGCACGGCGCTGGAGCGGGCCTACGCCCAGGCCCGCATCTCACCGGCCCGGGTCGGCCTGGTCGAGGCGCACGGCACCGGTACGGTCGTCGGCGACCGTACCGAACTCGACGTGCTCACCGAGGTGTTCCAGGAGTCGGCGGCAGCGTCGGGCGGCTGCGTGATCGGTTCGGTGAAGTCGCAGATCGGCCACACCAAGTGCGCGGCCGGCCTCGCCGGCGTGATCAAGACGGCTCTGGCGCTGTACACCGGAGTGCGCCCGCCGACCCTGCACATCCGGCAGCCCAATCCGGCCTGGCGGCCGGAGAGCAGCCCATTCGTCTTCCACCAACGGGCCCTGCCCTGGGCCACGCCGTCCGGGGAACGCGTGGGCGGCGTGAGCGCCTTCGGCTTCGGCGGCACCAACTTCCACGTCGTGCTGGGCGGGTGCGACAACGAAGCCCCGCCACGCCAGGCCGCCGACGCCTGGCCCGCCGAGCTGTTCCTGTTCCGCGGCAAGGTGGCGATCGAGGAGCTGCTGCGACTGGCGGAGACGGACGCGGACCGCGCGGTCACCGGAACGGCCGCCACCGCGGACGGGAAGCACACGGACGGGAAGGACACGGCCCGCTGGCGGCCGTGGCGGCTCCGCGACCTGGCACGCACAGCGGCGCGCCGGGCCGCGGACCCGGCCGCCGGTCCGGTCACTGCGGCCGTCGTCGCCGCCGACCTCGCCGAACTGCCCGGCCTGCTACGGGCCGCGCTGGCGGGCAACGCGGCGCCGGGCGTTTTCACAGTCGAGGCCGAGGGGAACGACCACCCGGCCACCGCAGAGGGCGAGACCGGCAAGCTGGCCTTCCTCTTCCCGGGCCAGGGCAGCCAGCGGCCCGGCATGCTGGCGGACCTGTTCACCGCCTTCCCGGAGACGCACGAGCACCTGCGCCGGGCCCCGGTCGACGCGATGTTCCCGCCGGCCGCGTTCGACCCGGCCGGCCGGGACGCACAGCGTGCCCGGCTCGCCGACACCCGCCGGGCCCAGCCCGCCCTGGGTGCCGCCTGCCTGGCCGCCCACGATGTGCTGTCGACGCTCGGAGTCCGCCCCGACATGGTGGCCGGTCACTCCTACGGAGAACTCGTGGCGCTGTGCGTGGCCGACGCGTTCCCCGCCGCGGACCTGCCCGAGCTGAGCGAGCTGCGCGCCGAGACGATGCTCAGCGCGGCCGGGGACGAGCCGGGCGCCATGGCCGCCGTCACAGCGGGCGCGGCAGCCGTGGAGGCCGTACTGGCCAAGGCCGGTCTCGCCGGCCACGTGGTGGTCGCGGGCCACAACTCTCCGTCCCAGACGACGATCGCTGCGCCGAGCCAGGCGGTGCGCCAAGGCGTGGCGGCACTGCGGGACGCCGGCTTCGGCGCGCAGCCGCTCGACGTGGCGTGCGCGTTCCACAGCCCGATGATGGCCGGCGCGGCGGAGACCTTCGCCGAGGTGCTCTCCTCCCGCCCCTTACGTGCACCGGAGATCCCGGTGTGGTCCGGGCTGACAGCGACCCGCTACCCGGCGGACACCGCGGAGCTGCGGGCCCGCCTCGCCGGGCAGATCACGGCGCCGGTGCGCTTCGCCGAGCAGATCGAGGCGATGTACGAGGCCGGAGCGCGGATCTTCGTCGAAGCAGGCCCCGGCACCGTACTCACCGGCCTGGTGCGCGCCACCCTCGGCGACCGGCCGCACCTGGCCGTCCCCTTCGAGCCGCACCCCGAGGCGGGGCTGCGCGGTCACCTGGAGGCGCTGGCGCGGCTGGCGGTCTCAGGGGGCGTCCACGTCGACGCGGAAGCGCTGTTCGCGGGCCGGGACGCGGTGGTGGCCGAGCCCGGGCGGACGCCGGAGCGCCCCGGCTGGATCGTGGACGGGCACATGGTCCGCACCGCGGACGGCGGGCTGCTCCCCGGAGGAATGCAGCCGGCCCGGCGGATCGCACCGCTGACACCCGCCCTGGGCGAGACACCGGCCCTGGGCGGTGCCGGCGCGAACGGGACCGGAGGGGTGGACCGGGCGGTCCTGCTCCAGGACTTCCTGCGCGGCAGCCGTGAGCTGATCGCGGCACAGCGGGACGTCCTGCTGACGTACTTCGGCGGGACGGCGGCCATCCCGCCGCAGGCCCCCGCGCCGGTGATGGAATCGGCCGCCGTTCCGGCAGCGACAGCAGCGACAGCAGTGGCGGCTGAGGCGACGGCAACGGCCCTTCCCGCGGAAGCCGACGAGCCCGACCTGCTGCGCACGGTGCTGTCGGTCATCAGCGAACGGACCGGCTACCCCGTGGAGATGCTCGACCCCCAGCTCGACCTCGAGGCCGATCTGAGCGTGGACTCGATCAAGCGGACGGAGATCGCCGGTGAACTGGCGAAGCGCCTGGGAGGCGTCGGACTGCAGACCTGGGACGACGCGGACCTGGAGAGCCTGACGCGGGCACGGACCGCGGCGTCGATCGTGGAGTGGATGGATGCGCACACGGGAGGTCCGGCAGAGTCCCAGACCCCCACTTCGCGCCCGGAGCAGGAGCCGGACGACTCCGCGACCGCGGAGCCGACCGGAGTCGCGCCCCGGCGGTACGTCCCGCGGAGCGTGGCCCTGGACGACGCACCGCCACCGGACGGCTCCCCGGCCCTGCGGGACACGCGCGTCCTCGTGCTCGGCGGCAGCGACCGTACCGCCCGGGCCCTCGTCGCCCGGCTCCGGGAGCACGGAGCGCACGCCACCCACTCCGACGGCGTGTCCGGAGACCCGGCCGGGCCGCTGGATGGGGTGATCCTGCTGGCCGGGCCCGTACTGCCGGGCGCCTTCCCCCTCCTGAAGGACCTGCTCGGACGCGGACCGCGCCGCCTGCTGTGCGTACGGTGGGCCGAGGACGGCGATCGAGTCGACGGGCTGGGCGGTTTCCTCCGCACCGCAGCCCGCGAGTATCCGGACACAGCCGCCCGCCTGGTGTCTCTTCCCGGCGGGCAGGACACCGACGGCACGGCGGCCGCGATCGTCGCGGAACTCATCGCACCCGACCGGGAACCCGTCGTCGTCCGAACCGAAGACGGCCGTCGGTTCGGCATCGAGCCGCAGGAGACCCCGCTGGGCCCGCTGCTCACGGACGACGAGTCCACCGCGGAGCGGGCGGTCACGGCCCTCGGGCTCGGTCCGGAGTCCGTCCTGCTGTTCGCGGGCGGGGCGCGCGGGATCGCCGCGCGCGTCGCCGTCGCCTTCGCGGCGGCCGCCCGCTGCCGGGTCGAACTGCTCGGTCGCACCGCTCTGGTCGACGCCCCCGAGCCGCCCGGGATCGCGGGCGTCACCGGACGCGCCGCGCTGCGGGCCGCACTCGCCGAGCGCGGCGAGCTCCGCCACGCGGAGATCGACCGGCAAGCCGGCCTCATCCTGGCCCGCCGCGGGGTCGAGGCGACCCTCGCCGCGATCCGCGCGGCCGGCGGCGAGGGCGGATACCGTTCCGTCGACCTGCGGGACGCGGAGGCCGTCGAGCAGGCGGTCAAGGAGACCCACGCCCGCCACGGACGCATCGACGGCCTGGTGCACGCCGCCGGTGTCATCGAGGACAAACTCATCGCCGACAAGGACCCCGCGTCCTTCACCCGCGTCCACGAGACGAAGGCGGAGAGCGCCCGTACGCTCTTCGCCGCGCTGCGCCGGCTCCCCGCACCACCCCGCTTCGCGGTGCTGTTCGGCTCGGTCGCGGCCGTGTACGGCAACCGGGGCCAGGCGGACTACGCCGCCGCCAACGACGCCCTCGCCGCACAGGGCAGGGCATGGCACCGCTCCACGGGGACGCGGGCGGTGACCGTCCACTGGGGGCCGTGGGCCCCGGACGGCACACACGGCGGGATGGTCGGCCCGGAACTCGCACGGGAGTACGCCCGGCGCGGCATCGGCCTGATCGATCCGAGGGAGGGGACGCTCGCCCTGCTGCGCGAACTGACCTGGGGTGACGACGACACATGCGAGGTCGTCTACGCCGCTCCGGGGTGGTGACGGTGAACCACGGTCATTCCGGAAATCCCGCACAGGAACCGGTGGCCGTCACCGGCATGGCGGTCATGCTGCCCGGCGCGGACGACCTGGACCGCTACTGGCACAACCTCCTCACCGGCGTGGACGCCATCTCCGAGGTGCCGCCGGGGCGCTGGGACGAGGACGAGTACCGCTCCGGTGCCATCTACTGCCGGCGCGGCGGCTTCGTCGACGACCGGCTCACCGGCTTCGACCCCGTCGCCTTCGGCATCATGCCGGACTCCGTCCCGGCCACCGAGCCCGACCAGCTGATCGCCCTGCGTACGGCCGCCGCCGCGATCGCCGACGCGGGCGGCCTGGCCACGGTGGATCCCGCACGGGTCGGAGTGGTGCTGGGCCGAGGCGGCTACCTCACGCCCGGGCTGGCGCGACTCGACCAACGCGTCCGTACCGCCGGCCAACTGACCCGCACCCTGCGAGAACTGCTGCCCGAGCTCGGCGACGAGCGGCTGGCTCAGGTCCGTACCACCTTCGAGGAGGCCCTGGGGCCGGACAGCCCCGACGCCGTCATCGGCCTGGTCCCCAACTTCGCCGCCTCACGCATCGCCAACCGGCTGGACCTGCGCGGTCCCGCCTACACCATCGACGCGGCCTGCGCCTCCTCCCTGCTGGCGGTCGGCCAGGCCGTGGGGGAGCTGACCGCGGGACGCTGCGACGTGATGCTCGCCGGAGGCGTGCACCACTGCCACGACGTGACCCTGTGGTCGGTGTTCGCCCGGCTCGGGGCCCTCTCCCGGACACAGCGGATCCGCCCCTTCCACCGGGACGCGGACGGTGTGCTGATGGGCGAGGGCACCGCGGTGCTCGTCCTCAAACGGCTGGCCGACGCCGTGCGCGACGGGGACAGGGTGTACGCGGTGGTCCGGGGCACCGGAGTGGCCGGCGACGGGCGCGCCGCCGCCCTGGTGAACCCGGACCCGGACGGACAGACCCGGGCGGTCCGGCTCGCCTGGGAGGCGGCCGGCCTGGACCCCGCCGCCCCCGGCGCGATCGGCCTGCTGGAAGCGCACGGCACGGGAACCCCCAACGGTGACGCGGCCGAGATCACCACGCTGCGCCGGGTGTTCGGCACCGGGCGCGAACCGGACGCGGTGATCGGCTCGGTCAAGTCGATGATCGGCCACACCATGCCGGCGGCGGGCGCCGCGGGCCTGGTCAAGGCCGCGCTCGCCCTCCATCACCAGGTGCTGCTGCCCACCCTGCACTGCGACGACCCCCACCCCGAGCTGCTCGCCACCCGCTTCCGCCCGTCCCCGGTGGCCCGCCCCTGGGAGGCGGAGGTGCGCCGGGCCGGGGTGAACGCCTTCGGCTTCGGTGGCATCAACGCCCACGTGGTCCTCGAGGAGTTCCGCCCCACGGCGGGGAAGAGACGCTCCGCGCCCACGGCGCTCCGGGTCGACGAGCCCGAACCGGTCCTGCGGATCACGGCGGACACGACGGAGGAACTGCGCGCACTCCTCGAAACCGAGGACGCCCAACTGCGCGCCCAAAGCGACACCGGCGCCGGAGGCGCCCGGCTGGCCGTGGCCGGGCCCGGAGCCGACCGTCTCGCACTGGCCCGCAAAATCGTCGCCCGCGGCCTGGCCTGGGGAGGCCGCCGCGAGGTGTGGTTCGCGCCCCGGCCCCTGCTCGGACCGGCCGGCGGCCGTACCGCCTTCCTCTTCCCCGGCCTGGAGGCCGGTTTCATCTCCCAGGGCGAGGACATCGCCCGCCACTTCGGACTGCCCCGCCCCTCCTGGCAGCAGGCCCAGGTCGGCGCCGTCGCCGAGCACGCCGCCGCCGTCGTCGACGCCGGCCGGCTCCTGGCCACCGCGCTCCGCCGCTGCGGCATCGCCCCCGACGCCCTGGCCGGGCACAGCGTGGGGGAGTGGACCGCCATGGCCGTCGGCGGGATCTTCGCCGACAAGGAAGTGGACGCCCTCCTACGGGACCTCGACCCCATGGCCCTGGAGTTCCCGGACCTGGTCTTCGTCACCTTCGGAGCACCCGCCGCCCAAGTGGAGGCGGCCCTTGCCGGAATCGACGAGGTGGTGCTCTCCCACGACAACGCCCCCCACCAGTCCGTGGTCTGCGGCCCCGCGACCCACGTGGCGAAGGTGACCGAGCGACTGCGCCGGGACGGCGTAATCGGCCGGACCCTGCCCTTCGCGTCCGGCTTCCACACGCCCATGCTCGCGCCCAGCCTGGGGCCGATCCGCGAGGCGATGCGGCGCTTCACCCTGCACCGGCCCTCGGTGCCGGTGTGGTCGGGGACGACCTGCGCGCCGTTCCCGGACCGCGAGACGGAGGTCCGTGAGCTCGCCGTACGCCACCTGCTGGAGCCGGTCCGGTTCCGCGGACTCGTCGAAGCCCTGCACGCGGCCGGGTTCCGGGCCTTCGTCCAGGCCGGACAGGGCCAGCTGCCGTCCCTGGTCGGTGACATCCTCACCGACCGCGAGCACGTGGCGATCACGGCCGGAAGCGCAAGCGGCGACGCCTTGGGCCAAATGCGGCGCGCCGTGGCCGGGCTGTGGGCGTACGGCGCGGAGCCCGACTTCGCCGCCCTGACCCCCGGGGGAGGCCGCGTCACCGGTACCGCCACGCCACCGCCGGCCGCGGCGCCGGCCCGGCCGGGCGTACGACTCGGCCTGGACGCCGGGCCCGTCCGTCTCGAACCCGCCACCCGGGACCGGCTCCGTACGATGCTGCGCGGCGCCCTCGGCGGCCAGGGAACGCCCGGCACCGGTCAGCTCGAGGATGCCGCACGGCGCTATCCGGAGGCGGAACAACTACGTGCCCTGCTGACCGAGACGGCCGACACGGCCGCGGCCCTGTTCGCGGCGCACGACACTGCCCGCACGGTTCCGCCGGTCCCGGCCACCAGGGCTACCGCCCCGGCGATGCCCGGCCAGGCGGCGGACGCCCGGGTCACCACTGTTCGGGTGGCCCTCGACACCATGCCGTACCTCCTCGACCACTGCTTCTACCGCCAGCGGCCGGACTGGCCCGACCTCGGCGACCGCTGGCCCGTGGTTCCCGCGACGACCATGGTCCAGCACATGACCGACGCGGCGGCGGCCGCGCCCGGCACGGGTGTCACGGTCGCCGTCCGCGACGCCCGTTTCCTCGCGTGGCTGGTCGCCGAGCCCGCCGTCGACGTGACCACGACCGTCCGGAGCGTCCCCGGACGGCCGGGCCACCACACCGCCGTGGACTTCGGCCGGTACGCGCGTGGAGACCGAATCGGCCCCGCCACCGGCACCACCCGCCCACTGGCCCGCCCCGTCGGCGAAGAGCGCCCACCGTCTCGGCCCGGCATGCGAAGAGCGCTGGATGTTCCGGCCCGCTCTACCAGGGCGTCACCGCGGTTACCGGACTCGGCGCACGGCACGTCCGGGGCGTGCTCACCGCTCCGCCCGCGCCCGGAGCGCTCCTCGACAGCGCCGGGCATCTCATCGGCTACTGGCTGATGGCCACCCGCTCCGACGGCAACGTCGTCCTGCCGGTCGGGATCCGCGAGATCCGCTACCACGGGCCGGAACCCACCGCCGGCGAGCGCCTCGAATGCCACGTCCGCATCACCTCCCTCACCGAGACCCGGCTGGCAGCGGACATCCAGCTCAGCCACCGCGGAACCGTCTGGTGCGAGATCGACGGCTGGGAGAACCGCCGCTTCGACTCACCCCCCGCCACCGACGCCATCCGGCGCCACCCCGAACACAGCACCCTGGCCCGGGTACAGCCCGGCGGCTGGCACCTGGTCTTCGAGTACTGGCCCGACCCGGCCTCCCGCGAGCTGATGATGCGCAACGTGCTGGGCGGCGCCGAACGGGACGCCTACGCGGCCCGGCCGCCGCGGGGCAGACACCAATGGCTGCTCGGCCGGATCGCCGCCAAGGACGCCGTACGCCACCACCTCTGGCAGCACGACGCTGGCCCCGTCTTCCCCGCCGAGATCCGGGTGCGCAACGACGACAGCGGCCGCCCGCACCCCGAAGGAGTGCACGGCCGGGAACTGCCGCCCCTGGACCTGTCCCTCGCCCACTGCGCGGAAGCGGCCGTCGCCCTGGTACGTCCCGCCGGCGGCGCGCCCGTCGGCATCGACATCGAGGAGATCGCCGAGCGGCCGGAGACGACCCGCGACGCGGTCCTGGCCCCCGAGGAACACCCGCTCTACGACCGCCTCGGTGGCGGCGCGCGCACCCTCATCCGCTTCTGGGCGGCCAAGGAGGCCGCGGCCAAGGCCGAGGGCACCGGCCTGCGGGGAAGACCACGGGACTTCCGCGTCACCACCGCGGACGGCGACCGCCTGACGGTCCGTACGCCCTCCGGCCGCACCCACCCCGTATCCCTCGCCGAGGTCGGCAATCCGCCGGGCCTGCGACCCCGCCGCTACATCGTCGCCTGGACCGAGGACACCCACCGGCAGCATCACGAGGAGAAACCCTCATGACCACCACCCCCACATCCGACGCCACCACCCCCCTCCCGGGGGCGGGCGAGAACGCCGTGCTCGCCGAGGTCACCGAGGCACTGCACGCCGTACTCCCCGAGATCGGCCTCGAAGGCACGGCCATCACCATGGACACCCGCTTCGTCGAGGACCTCGACCTGGAGTCCATCGACCTCGTCACCCTCACCGGTGAACTCGGGCACCGGTACGGCGACCGGGTCGACTTCCCGGCCTTCTTCGCCTCCCTCGAACTCTCCGAGATCATCGGGCTCTCCGTCGGCCAGGTGGTCCGTCACATCGCCGGGTGCCAGGGGTGAGCGCGGCCCGCCGCCCGCGCCTGAACTCCGTACGCCTCGGACCGGTCGGCCAGGACACCGTCGTCCTGGTGCACGGCATGGTCACGGACAACCTGACCAGCTACTACTTCACCGTGGCCCCGGCCCTCGCGGCAGCCGGACACGACGTGGTGATGTACGACCAGCGCGGCCACGGCCGCAGCGAACGCCCCGCCACCGGCTACCGCCTCGAGGACTTCACCGACGACCTCGCCGCCCTCCTCGACCGTACGGACACCACCGGGCCGGTTCACCTGGTCGGGAACTCCTTCGGCGGCACCGTCGCCTTCGACTACGCCCTGCGCCACCCCGACCGGGTCGCCAGCCTCCTGGTCGTGGAGTCCGAACCGCCCACCGCCGCCTGGGCGGCCAAGGTCAGCACCCTGCTGGCGGATTCGGCGAACACGCTCCGGGACGAACAGGCCCTGCCCCGGATCGAGCGGACCAACGGCCGGCACGAGGCCCGGCTCGCCCGCCAGGCCTGCCCGCTGCTGCACGGAACGACGATCGCCGAGGACATCGCGGCCAGCCGCATACCCGCCGAGGAACGCTGGCGGGCCCTCGACCTGCCCGTGCTCGCGGTGTACGGGGACACCTCCGACCTCGCCGGCACGGCACCATGGCTGGAATCCCTGCTCCCCGACTGCCGTACCCACCACGTGGCGGGCCACGGCCACTACGTACTCGTGAACGCCCCACGCACCATCGGCGCGCTCATGCTCGACTGGGTCCGGGCGGGCCATCGGCAGCGGGCGGAGGCCATACGGGCATGAGCCGGTTCCTCTTCGTGGTGCCGCCGTTCGTCGGGCACATCAACCCCGCCGCCGCGGTGGCCGCCGAACTCACCCGGCGCGGGCACCGGGTCGCCTGGGCCGGTCTCCCCGGCCTCGTCGAGGAGCTGGCCGGTCCCGACGCCGACATCCACCCCTGCGAGGTGCCCCGCGACCTCCGCCGGCCGCCTGAGCTGCGCGGGGCCGCGGCGCTGCGCTACCTGTGGCAGGACTTCCTCGCTCCGCTCGCCATGGCGATGGCGCCCGGGGTGGAACGGGCTGCCGCCGCCTTCCGCCCGGATGTGATCGTCGCCGACCAGCAGGCGCTCTCCGGGGCTCTGACGGCCGAACGGCTCGGCATCCCCTACGCCACCTCCGCCACCACCTCCGCCGAGTTCTCCGGCGCCCTCGCCGGAATGCCGAAGGTGGACGAATGGATCCATGGGCTGCTGGCCGGGCTGCGAGCCGAGCTCGGCGACCCGGCACGCACCCACGACCCCCGCTTCTCGCCCGACCTCGTCCTCGCCTTCACCACCACCGCCCTGACAGGGGAGAGCGCCGCGCCCCCGCAGACCCGCTTCGTAGGACCCGCCCTCGCCCGGCGGCCCGACACCACGCCCTTCCCCTGGGAGTGGCTGGACCCCGCACGGCACACCGTCCTGGTGTCCCTCGGCACCGCCAACACCGACCTCGGCGGCCGCTTCCTCACCGAGTGCGCGGCGGCCGTACGGGAGCGGTCACCGCACCTCCAGGCCGTCATCGCCGACCTGGGCGGGGTGCTGGAGGGCACCTGGGACGACACCGTGCTGGCCGTGCGGCGCATGCCACAACTCGCCCTGCTGCGCCGGGCATCGGCGGTCGTCTGCCACGCCGGCCACAACACCGTCGCCGAGTCCCTGCTGCACGGGGTGCCCCTGGTCGTCGCCCCCATACGGGACGACCAGCCCGTGATCGCCGCACAGCTCACCACGGCCGGTGCCGGGATCCGTGTCCGGTTCGGCCGCGGTGACCGTCACGCGATCGGCGCCGCACTGGACGCCGTGCTCACCGCCCCCGAGTACCGCGCGGCCGCCCGCCGCGTCCAGGAATCCTTCCGCGCCGCGGGAGGCGCCGCCGCGGCCGCCACTCACCTCGAAGAAGTCGCCACGCCCATCGAAGAAAACGAAGAAGTCGCCCCCACAGGACAAGGAGAACCGGGAAGATCATGAACCGGACCCAGGAGGTAGACCGGCTCCGCGTCGACTACCAGCGCGAACTCGCCCTCGGCACGGACCGCTTCCACGCACCGAAACGCACCACGTGCCCCTGGTGCGGCTCCTCCCGCCTGCGAACCCGGCTGCGCACCGTCGACCTGCTCCAGCACAAGCCCGGCACCTTCGTGATCGACCAGTGCCGCGACTGCTCCCATTCCTTCCAGAACCCCCAGCTCACGCCCGAGGGACTGGACTTCTACTACCGGGACTTCTACGACGGCCTGGGAGCCGACCTGGCGGAATGGGTCTTCGACGGCAAGGGCAACCGCAAGCGTTACCTCGCCAGCGCCCGTGCCCTCCTCCCGTTCGGCGCCCCCCGCCGCTGGCTGGACGTCGGCACCGGGCACGGGCACTTCCCCCAGACCGCCAGGACGGTTCATCCGGCCACCGTCTTCGACGGCCTCGACCTCAGCGGAGGAGTCGACGAGGCCAAGCGCCAAGGCCGGATCGACGAGGCCCACCGCGGCCTCCTCACCGAACTCGCCCCCAAGCTCGAGGGCACGTACGACACGATGAGCATGTTCCACTACCTCGAGCACACCACCGACCCACGCGCGGAACTGACCGCCGCCCGCACGGTCCTCACCCCCGGCGGACACCTGATCATCGAGGTCCCGGACCCGGAGTGCGTCTCGAGCGCGATCCTGGGCCGCTATTGGATGCCGTACTTCCAGCCCCAGCACCTGCACCTCATCCCGCTCGCCAACCTCCGCCGCGAACTGGAATCACTCGGCTACACCGTCGTCGCCACCGAACGGCACGAGCCCCACATCCCGTTCGACCTCACCGGCGCCGCGGTCCTCGCCCTCGTCAACGCACTGCCCCTCGCCGACGAACCCTGGCACGCCGCCCCGCCCAGCGACCTCCAGCGGAAAGCCCGTACGGCCCTGTTCTGGTCGGCCGTCCCCCTGCTGGCCGGCGTGTACGGCGCGGAACAACTGCTCGCACCGCTCCTGCGCCGGACGCGGCTCTCCAACGCGTACCGGATCGTGGCACGCAACGGAACCGCGACCTGACCACCGAGTTCGCCGGACAGCACCGAGCCGGCCACGGAGGCATCGAGAATCCCGGCAGACGTGGCCGGGAAACACACCCGGGCCCTGTCGAACAGGGTCGACGGGGCCCGAGCCGGTTGGTCCGTTCAGCGCCCTGGATCTCGCGCCTGGCGGAGCCGGTTGACGCTTTTCAAACGACTTCGATGGTGGTGGACGGTGAGACGAGGTCGCCGATGGTGAACTGCACGCTGGTGGGGCCTGGTGGGGTGTCGGCGGTGGCACTCACACAGACCCACATGACCGACCATGAGCCGTCCTGGGGGATTTCCAGGTCGACGTCGGTGAAGGTGAGGGTCTGGTCGTCGCTGGAAATGCTTCCCACATACACGGTGGTGGTTCCGTCGCTGCGCAGGACGGTCAGCTGGTGATCGGGAAGCCCCGGTACGCCGAACCGCATGTGGAGTCCGTCCGGGAGGGTCGCGGTGACCGTTTGCGGTGGGATGGACGCCGATCGGTTGTTCCCTACCTCCACTCCCGGGTGGACGGGGGGCCTTGCCGGTGCGCGGTGACCGGGCTGCCGCCCGGCGACACCGTGAAGCCCGGCTTGACGATGATCGGTGTGGAGGCGGAGGTCTGGGCTCCCACGGTGAAGGTCAGTTTCGTGGGGCCGAGCGGGGCTTCATGGGCGGCGCTCACGCCGACCCACATCACGGTGGTGCCGGGCAGCCCGAGATCCACATCGGAGAAGGCGAGTGACGTGCCGTCCTGGGATGGGGTTCCCGTGTACTGGGTCGTTTGCCCGTCGGCGCTGAGGACGGTCAGCTGGTGATCGGGGAGTGTCTGCGTACCGAAGAGCAGTCCGGCGCCGGCGGGCAGAGTCACCGTGACCAGCGCCGGGGCGAAGGTCACGTCGCCTTCGACCTGCACTCCCGGGTACCCGACCGGACCACCTCGTGTCAGCTCCACGTCGGGCGGCCCACCGGGCGCCACCGTGAACTCCGTCCACTGCAGCACGACTTGACCGAGATTGTTCGCGTCGCCGACGGGAGACCGGTACAGGGGATCGTCCTTGCCGCCGGCTTGGGTGCCGGATCCGGGCAGAGTGCGTCCCTGGGTGACACCAGGACCGCTCACGAAGCTGCTGCCACCACCGCCGCTGGACCAGGCTGTGGCCTGGTTGGGGCCGCCGACGGCTACGCCGCCACCGCCGCCCGCGTAGCCTGCGCCCTCCGACATTGCCCCCATAGCCTGCGCCCCCGCCTCCGCCCATGCCTGGATCGGCATCCGGTCGCTGTCCAGGTGCCATGCGTTGCTGCCGTTCTGGCCGGTGTTGCCGCCACGTCCCCCGGAACGGGTGTCAGTGATCCCGCCGGCGCCCCCGGTGGAACCGGATGCTCCACGCGCCCGCTCACCTGTCAGACCGCCCTTTGAGCATGTCTGTCCGTCGGAACCGTTGGCGCCGCCGCCTGGGCCGCCAGGACCCGAATCGCCGCCCGCTCCACCGCCTCCGGCGATCAGGAGCGTCTCTCCCAGCCGCTGGCTGTACAAGCCGCTCATTCCGCCCCCTTGCTGATGACCGTAGCTCTGGCGACCTCCTAGGTCGACAACGACCCGCAGCGTCTCCCCCGGGACGACTGCGATGTTCCCGGTGGCGAATCCGCCCCCGCCCCCGTTGGTTCCATAGCCACCACCACCCCAGCAGCGAGCGTTGATCGTGGTGACGCCGGGGGGAACGGTGAAGTCCTGGACGCCATTGGTGTGGCCGAAGCGCCGGACGTGGGTGTAGGGGGCGATGGGCGTGCTTGCGCCCGTCACGGTTGCTGCACGGGGCTCGGGCCCACCAGCGAGTTCGGGAGCGACTGGCGTGGCTTCCTGGGTCATGGCGCGCCATCCCTACGTCGTAGGCCGGCCATTTCGGTAGTGGGTACTGTGACGTCGTGATCCCGGCTGCTGCACAGGACCGTCGTGGATACGCGTGAGGTCAGCCCCCCGGAGCCGCGACGTCATCCCCGGATCCCTGGCCCAACTCGCCGACGTCGACGAGCGTGCCGATCCGGCGCCCGTTGAAGGGTTTGTGTCTGCTCGTCTCGCGCAGCGACTCGATGGCTTCGCACCAGTTGTCGAGGTCGCGGGCGGCACTCAGTTCGTCGGAACGGGCTTTGGCCCGGCGGGAGGCGCGGGCCCAGTTCTCCCGGTCCCGCAGGGACATCAGGGCATGGATCCACGCGTTGATGTCGTCGCGGTAGGCGAAGATTCCGGCTTCGCCCATGGACTCGACGAGCCCGGGGGTGGGGTGGGCGATCACCGGGATGCCGGAGGCGAACGCCTCCACGGCCACCCGCCCCCAGGACTCGTACAGGCTCGGCATGAGCATCACGCGCGCCCGGGCGTAGACGTGCTCGCGCATCTGACTCCCGGGCACACCGTCGGCAACTTCGCAGTTGGGCAGCCGTGGTGGCGGCATGATCTGCTGCCCGTAGGCACCGCGGACGCCGAGGAAGTTCCATTCCGGGGGCCAGGCGGCGATCTGCCAGAAGAGGTCGCCTCCCTTGTCGGGGTTCAGGTTCACCAGGGTCGCGTGCTCGCCCGGGTCGGTGCGGTAGTCCTCCGCGATCACGGGTGGACGGACGACGATCGTGCGTCTGGGCAGGAACTCGCGGGGGTAGTGCGCGTAATGGATTTCACCGTCCCGCCGGATCCACTCGCTGTTGTAGACGACGAGATCGGCACCGGCCGCATTGTGAAAGCTGGTGACGAAGTTGTCGTGGCAGATCACGACGACGGGAATTCGGCGGGCGCGGGCGAGGCCCGACACGAGAGGGACGTTCTCGAAATGGGACAGCAGCACGTCCGTGTGCTGCGCGTGGGCAGCGAAGTCGGCGCCCTCCTGGTAGGGGACGACGCGCACTCCGTCGATCTCGTAGCTCTTCTCGATGCTTCCCGGATGGGAGAGCCAGACCGTGACCCGGTGGCCGCGCTCGGCCAGGGGACGCAGCATGGAGTGCAGCATCCATTCCGAGCCCGCGTTGTGGGCAGGGGGGTATCCGTACACCCGGGCCGTGACGGACAGGCTCGACGATCTGGCGAGCGTGACGGGACGGGGCTTGTGGGGGGCGTGGTGCCAACGTATCCACGTGTGGGAGGACTCCCTCCGGACGAGTACTGGGGCGAGGGCAGGACGAAAACGAAAGCGAAAGCGACAGTGGGGCGTTGCCGGCGCGGCCGCCTGGCGCCACGGGCCGTGAACACGACGGCGCCCATGCGAGGGCCAAGCCAGATGTACTGAGGGGGATCAGCGGGCATGGGTATCTGTTCACACGGCAGGCCCCTGATGGGCGTTGACCCGTGGGTAATTACGCTGTGCATGCATATGCTCACACGGTGCAGTCGCCTGTGAAAGAGGGTGCACTGCCCACCAACGTCTTTCCTGCCGTGCCGGCGGCCCACCGGACCCCGCATCAGCAGACGGCACGTGCCACATGCACGCATGCGAGCTCCGCGGCCTACTCCCGTGCGACCCACAGCACTGCTACGCCCCTCTCCAACCGCCGGCCCCACACTCCGAAGCGGCTCATAATGGCCGGTCCGACGGGTGAAACACGACAGTTTCCGGACGCCTGGATGGCGGCGGGCGCTCTGCGCCGCACGCGGGCGGTCAAGGAGCAGGCCGAGCCCACCGGAGATCCTCACTCCGCCCCAACCCGCCACGTGACGCCGCCGAGCCGCGAGTCTTCCCGCCCGGGCGCCGTCACCCGGCCGGCTGCAAAGCCACCGCGCCCACCGCCCGGTAACGCCGGGGCGCCAGCCGGCGGACCGCCGTTTCCTCACGCAACGCAACCCCCGGATCGGGTGAGCGGACACGGCCGAGTGAATCGCACAAGCCCGCCACCAGCTCCTGCCCCTTGATCACAGGCCGATTGACATCAACCCGAACTTACGCGCGATGAAACGCCCCCTGGGGCCCGTGACGCGCCCGATCGGGGGTCGTTTTTCCGATCACTCGTCCGATCGGCCCGTCAATGAGGAGGCGCAGTGCGTCACCGCCCCACCTGCCGTACGAACCACACGAGGGTGCCCTTGCTGTTCGAACACCGGCTCCTGGTCGCCTCCACCGGCAACCCGATGAGGAGGCCGGCATGAGCCACCGGAGCCGCTACACGAGCGTGGTCGACGTCATGGTCCTGCTGCACCGCCCCGACGGGCGCGTACTTCTGCTGCGCCGGGCCGGAAACGTCTACGCAAGCGGCCTCCTCGCCCCGCCCGGCGGGCACCTGGAGAACGGCGAGACCGTCGTCGACGGGGCCCTGCGCGAGGTCAGCGAGGAGGTCGGGGTCGACATCGCCCGGCCCGACCTCGAGTTCTGTCATCTCGTCCACCACCGCTCCCCGGAAGGAGACGCCCGGCTGGGCGTCGTCTTCACCGCGCAACGGTGGTCAGGAGAGCCCCACAACCAGGAGCCGGACAAGTGCTCGGCTCTGATCTGGGCGAACCCGGCACAGCCCCCCTCGGACTGCGTCCCCTACACCGCCGCCGTCCTGCACCAATTCTGTGCCGGTGCCCTGCTGTCCACCCACGGCTGGACCACGACGACGGGAGGCACGGCGTGAAGCTCAGAGCACACAAGAAGACTTCCGGGGGAGCGGAAACCTCGCGCGCTCTCGCGGCTCAAACAAAGGGCGTGGCGGCGTGGAGCACGAGAGTCAGCCCGATGGCCGCGTTCGCGGAGGAGAGGGCTGAGGCGGCGGCGCCTGTGGCTGCCATCCAGGCGGCGAAGCCGGCTGGGGTGAAGGCCGGCGGCCAGCCGCGTGGGCAGGGGCGGGGCCGAGGAGCCGGCGGCGACCCGGCGGGGGACGGGGCCCGGTGTGGCGAAGGCGGCGAATGGGAGGGAGGGGCGGCGGGGGAGATGAGCGCCGCGCGCCGACGGCGCGTGCCATCAGTCGGCGGTCGCCGATCGCGTGGGCTGCTTACTCTCGTCGGCCCAGCGTTCGGTGGTGTAGGCCACGGCGGTGGCGAGGGGGCGTAGGAAGGGGTTGGCGCGGGCGGCGAGTTGTACGGCCAGCAGGTGGCGGTGGTGGCGTGCGGTGAGGTGTACGCGTTCGTGGGCGAACAGGGCGCGGCGTTCGCGGGAGTTGAGGCCGGCGAGCATGGCGGTGGAGACGACGATCCGGCCCGTTTTGCCGGGGACGGCGTGGGCGTAGGGCATGTCGTCCGGCAGGACGGCGACCTGGCGGGGCGGGAGTCCGGCGAGGGCTTGGCGGGCCTGTCGCCGTACGCGCCAGTGGCGCACGGCGGTGGCCGTGCATGCGGCGGTCACGGCGATGAGGGCGACGATGGACGCCTTGCCGGCGATCTCGTCGAAGGGGACCGCTGCGCGGACCTCGGGGTCGGACCAGCCGTCGGGCAGGGGATTACCGGGGAGTTGTGCGGTGCCGACGACCATGAGCAGGGCGAGGCACAGGGTGCTGCAGGCGGCCAGGACCACGCTGACGGTGGTCAGGAGGCGGGTGGCGCTGCGCGGGTGGAGTTGTTGTTCCGCCAGTCGCGCGATGGGCCATGCGGTGAAGGGCAGGACGAGTGGCAGGAAGACGAAGACGCCCACGGAGTCAGCCTTCTGAGTTCTCGGCCGTCTGGTTGAGCAGGTCGCGCAGGAGTTGTTCGTCGTCCGGGGAGAGGGAGGTGACGAAGCTGGCGAGGACTGCTGCCCTGTCCTCGTCCGCGTCCAGGACGCGGTGCATGCGGCGGGCGGCGAGGCCGGCGTGGCTGGAGGTGGCCTGCCATTCGAAGGAGCGGCCTGCGCGTTTGCGGGTGACGGCGTTCTTGGCCAGGAGGCGGGTGAGGATGGTCACGACGGTGGTGTAGGCGAGCGTGGTGTCGTCCAGGCGCTCGTGCACCCACGCGGCGGTGACCGGTGCGGGGGCGGACTGGAGCACGGACAGCACGTGTGCTTCGAGTTCGCCCTGGCCCCGTCGGCGGGAGCGCGGCTCGTCGAGCGGCCCCTTGCTGTCGGTCACGCCGTGTCCCTTCGTCTGCTGGGCCCGCTGCCTCGGGCACGGCGCCCCATCCTACTGCGGGGCTCGCCCTACCCGATTGTTTCGACAGTGCTGTAGTTTTATTGTCCTGTCCGCGGCGCGTCGGCTCATCCGGCCCGGCGCCTGACGATCGGGAGGGATGACGTACGACCTGAGCGAGGACGACGCGACCGAAACCGCGATGATCTTCGGTGAGCTCTACCGGCACGTAGCCGAATGGAAGTTCCGCGCCGTCGGCCAGGGCTACGCCTCGGGGCTCGCCGGGACCGTCGGCGACTACGGCATCAACGTCTGAGACGACACCGTCACTCCGACCCGACAGGCCGCACCCCGGCACCGAGCCGCACCGGGTACGGCCGGGTCCTGGCCAAAGGCAATCCACCTGGGGTGTATGCACCGTGACCAGCCCAATGCGTCTGCAACCAGAAGACCTCGACACCTTCGAACAGGTGCTGCACCAGGCGTTGAACACAGCCGAAGTCCGTACCGCACTCCATGACGCCGGAAGGGACGCCGGGCGGCTGCGCGCCCGCGCGCTCGGGTCGGCCGACGACATCACGGCCGTATGCGACACCGAGTACCGCGCCTACCGGCAGGCACGAGAAGCGGACCGCCTGGCCAACCCCGGCCCCGGTCATCAGCCGAAACCATCGGCCGGACTGCTCCCGATGCTGGCCGTCCTGGCACCCATCGTCGCCTTCGTGGCCTCTGTGGTCCTCCTCCTGCTCGGCTACGCGCTGGAACTCACCGGCAACGGCAGCAACGTCGCCGCTCTGTCCCTCGCCGGCTGGGCCGCGGCGGGCGTTGCCGCGGTGACCGCCTTGCTGGCGGGCGCCGGGCTGTTCATCACGGCGCTACGTCACCACCGGGCCCCTACGACCGCTGCGACCGCCGGGCGTGACCTGCACGAGGCGGACGAAGTGGACCGCACCCGCCAGGCATGGCGCAAGTCCCTGCTGGAGCGGGGGCTCCTCCCGTTCCTCCACCACGCGCTACGCGAAACCGCTCCGGTACACCGCGACAGCCATACCAACTCCACGAATGAAGTGAGGTCGGCATGACCGTAAATCTCGCCAAGGGCCAGCAGATCAGCCTGAGCAAATCCGACGGCGGGACGCTCGACGTCGTCAGAATGGGCCTGGGCTGGCAGTCCGCACCCCGCAAGGGGTTCCTCGCCAGGCTCACCGCCCGCGAGATCGACCTGGACGCCTCCGCGCTCCTCTTCGCCGACCGTCAGCTCGTCGACGTCGTCTTCTTCCAGAACCTCACCAGTGGCGACGGCTCCGTGCACCACACCGGCGACAACCTCGTCGGCGGCAGCGGGCAGGGCGGGGACGACGAGTCGATCCTCGTCGACCTGCCGCGCGTACCCGCCCACGTCGACCAGATCGTCTTCACCGTCAACTCCTTCACCGGACAGACCTTCGCGGAGGTACAGAACGCGTTCTGCCGGCTGGTCGACGAGACGAACGGGCAGGAGCTGGCCCGCCACACCCTCAGCGGTGGCGGCAACCACACCGCTCAGATCATGGCCAAGGTCCACCGCACCGCACAGGGCTGGCAGATGGCCGCCATCGGCGTCCCCGCCACCGGCCGTACCTTCCAGGACCTCATGCCCACCATCACCGCGCACCTGTAGTCCTTGCCCGCACCTCCGCCCGCCGACCGGGGGAGGGGCCGGTCAACGGTCAGCGATCCCCGAGCGCCGCGACGGCGAACGCGAGCCTACGGTCCAGCCAGCCGGCCTTGATCTGAAAATCCTGGCCCACGGACTGCATCACCTGCTCCTCACCCGCCATCCACAGCAGGGTCCGGTCCCTCACCTGACCGTCGTCGTCCCCGCCGAACAGCGCCGATTCCACCAGCCCACCCAAGAACTTGCCCGCCGCGCGCGCCGCGGCGTCCTTGGGCGGAATGGCTGCCCACTTGTTACGCCCCACGATCTCCGGCTGATCCGGCTGCTGAATACGCCAGGTGTGCCGCAGCAGCCTCCGCGACGGCGGAATCCGCCGGATCACGCCGATGTCCTGACCCTGGCCGTCCCGCACTCCATGGCGACGCTCCTCGCCTTCCGCGCCGTTTTCCTCGATCACGCACAGAACCTGCTGCGCCTCGCGGTCCTCGAACAGCACGCGCCCGGCACTACGGACGCCGACAACACCCGAACCGAAAAACGCGCAGGGCGCTTTGATACGGTCCTGGCCCTCGCGCCTGGGCACGCGCACAGCGTTGGGACCCAGCACCGCACGTTTGCGATGCGGGCTTTTCTCCCGCTCCACGATGTCTATCGTGAATTTGTGAACATTCCGCCAGTCGACGACCGGGAGGGGAGGCTCGCTGTTCCTGTTTCTTCCCAAGACCATGCCTCGACCCTACTGAGCCGGTCCCCTGGATTCGTCAGCAGCCGGCCCAACGCCGCGCGGGAGTCGTTGGCCGGCCTGAGCAACCCCGAGCTCATCCGGCGGTGTTCTGAGCACACGCGCTGAACAAGCTCATTCTGAAGCTGAGTTCACTTGCTATCCCGTATGCGTGCCTTACGGCCATCGGCAGAAAAGAGGCGCATTCTGGGCACGCATGGGTATGGCGGCGGACGCCGTCGGTTCGGAAGGTAGCCTGCACCGGGTCAATGTCGCATTGACCTTCGCTCGTGCAGTCAACTACAGGGAATTTCCGACATGTCTATGCCGCCGCCGTATCAGAACCAGCCGCCGCATGGCTACCCGCCGCCTCAGGGCGGACCGCGGCAGCCGCCGCAGAGGAGTGCGATCCGCGGGCTGATTTCCGCCGTCATCGTCCTGGCGATTTTCGGTGGCGGTGCCTGGTACGTGTGGAAGTACAACACCGATCCGAACGGCGGAAAAGCCAAGAAGGAGGCCGCACGGGTCGCCCAGGTGGAGGAGAACAAGAAGCACGACCCGCAGATTGGCGACTGCGTCAAGGTGCAGGACCCCAAGGGCAAGCCGCTGCCGGTGATCGTGGACTGCGGCTCTCCCGAGGCCGAGTACAGGACGGGCGAGAGGCTGTACGGCCCGGACAAGGAGTGCAGTTCGAACTTCGACTACGGCATCCAGTACTCGAGCAGGCGGGGCGCCGACTACACGCTGTGTTTCACAAAGGTCTGACCGACTGATCTCGAGGAGCGTCCGCCGCGCCGGGCTGCGGAGCCGGGTCGGTGTGGACCAAAGCGGCGACCAGGCGGGGGACGGCGTGCAGGAGGGCGTGCTCGGCGTCGACGGCGATGCGGTGGGCTTCCCTCAGCGGCAGGCGCGGATCGACGGTGACGGCCACTTCGGCACGTAGTGCGTGCCCGATCCAGCGCATGCGTAGTTCCCCCACCGCCTGAACTCCGGCGACACCGAGCAGAGCATGTTCCGCGGCATCCACCAGAGCGGGATCCACGGCGTCCATCACCCGGCGGAAGACCTCACGGGCGGCATCCCGGAGAACGAGCAGGATCGCCGCGGTGATGGCCAGGCCGACCAGCGGGTCGGCGAAGCGCCAGCCGAGCGCGGCGCCACCCGCCCCGAGCAGGACGGCCAGGGACGTGAAACCGTCGGTACGGGCATGCAGACCGTCCGCGACGAGCGCGGCGGAACCGATCCTCCGGCCGACGCGGATGCGGTAACGGGCCACCCACTCGTTCCCGAGGAACCCGATCACCGAGGCGATCGCGACCGCGGGCAGGTAAGCGACGTCGCGGGGATGCAGCAGCCGGTCGACGGCCGTGTACGCGGCGAAGGCGGCCGAGGCGGTGATGGTGAGGACGATCGCGATACCCGCGAGGTCCTCCGCCCGCCCGTATCCGTAGGTGAACCCACGTGTGGCCGCCCGCCGCCCCAGGACGAAGGCGATGCCCAGCGGCAGCGCGGTCATGGCATCGGCGGCGTTGTGCACCGCGTCGCCCAGCAGCGCCACCGACCCCGACAGCACCACGACCACAGCCTGCGCAGCAGCCGTCACTCCGAGCACGAAAAGGGAGATCCACAGCGCGCGCATCCCCCGCACGGACGACTCCAGTGCGCCGTCCAGCTTGTCGGCCGACGCGTGGGAATGCGGGGCGACCAGATGGGCCACCTGGTGCCGTATGCGAGCCCACCGCCCGTCGGGCCCGTGTGCGTGTGTGCGGTGACGTGCCTCCATACGACCTACCGTGGCACGCGAAGCCCATCGCGGCTACAACCGTCGTACCACCGCTGACCAGGTGCGACGCGCTCGCAAGAAGGAACTCTGCAGGCCTGGCGGGCTTGGTCGGATCAGCCGGACCGGACTCCCGCCCGGTGCGCGGGGCACCGGGCGTTCACGCCCGTCCGGTCAGCGTCCGGGAACGTTCACACGTTGACGCCGTAGTCCTTGGCGATACCGGCCAGCCCCGCGGCGTAGCCCTGGCCGATCGCGCGGAACTTCCACTCGCCCTCACGGCGGTAGAGCTGGCCGAAGACCATCGCGGTCTGGTCGTGCGCGTCCTCGGTGAGCTCGAAGCGGCACATCTCCACCCCCGTGGCCTGGTGGACCACACGGATGTAGGCGTCGCGGACGCGGCCGAAGGTGATGGCAGGACCGTTCTCGTCGTGGATCGAGACCACGAACACGACGGACTCGGCCTGCGCCGGCAGCAGGGTGAAGTCGACGGCGATCTGCTCGTCGTCCCCGTCGCCCTCGCCGGTCTTGTTGTCGCCGGTGTGGCGCACCGAGTTCTCCGGCGTGGCACGGTTGTTGAAGAACACGAAGTGCTCGTCCGACAGGACCCTGCCGTCACCGCCCAGTACGAGAGCGCTGGCGTCCAGGTCGACGTCGCCAGGGCCGGTGTTCACCTTCCAGCCGAGCCCGACGACGACACTGGCTATGCCGGGCTCGTTGCGGGTGAGGGAGAAGTTGCCGCCCTTGGTCAGGTTCACGGCCATCGAGATGTACCCCCTGAGTGGGTAGAGGTTGGGAACGCGCGAACGGTGGCGCCCTGCGCGAGGTGATCCCGTCGGGACGAGGTCCCGTCCGGCTGCACATAAAACTACAGCACTGTCGAAAGTTCTGAGTCGCTGCCTATACCGCCATGTGTGGACCAACCGCGGTAAATGGACGTCTGTCTGAATCCGAATCAGTTCGCTGACGTGAACCGGGCTGCTGCGGGGCCACCACCGTGTTCACGCCGACACGGACAGAGCCGCGAGGTAGCCGGACATCAGCGGCGCCCCGGCAGGCCTGGTCGCTTCGGCGGCTTCGGCCAGGTCGGCGGGGTCTGTCGCGTACAGGAGCACGACGTGTCCTGTGCGGCCGCGCAGGATGTCGAGCAGGCGCAGCGGATAGGCGGCCAAGGGCGCGGTCAGCCCGGCGCAGTCCGGGGCGCGGTCACCGGGCTGGGGCGCGTCGGCCGGCCCGTACGGGCTGCCGGCGAGGGGGCCGCCCCGGTAGGTGACGAGCAGCTGGGCCTCGCGGAGCATCAGGGTCTTCGGGTCCTCGGAACGGTTCCGCACTCCATGGTCACCCGGCGGTGCGCGGGCAGCGAGCCGGGCCTGGGGCCGGCGTGGGTATGAGCACGCAGCCTCGTACCTTGCTCTGCGCATTCGGGCGTATGTCGGCCATTGCCCACGCGGCGACGCCCCTCGTTGATCAGCGGCGAAGGGCTGCGTCGAGCTGGTAGCGAAGCACGTCCAGCCGACTGCGACCGGGCTCGCAAGCCGGCATCTGCCGCATGAGCTCGCGAACTGCCGGCGGCGCGTGTTCGATCGCCCAGCGGACCTCTTCGTCACCGATGCCGGAGTCATCGCCCGCCGAGAGCTCGCGAGCGCGTGCGGCGTAAATGGCCGGCCCGTGGATGTGCTTCGCCTGGTGAAGGGTGGCCAATGAGTGGATATAAGGGGCCGCTGCCGCGTTGCCCGCGGCGCGAGCGGCGGCTGTGGCAGCCGGATCGTCGACTTCGCGTGCGGCTGCGTGAGCCGCCCAGGCCACGGAGCGCAGCTGCCCTGTCCGTTTGCCCGTGTGCGTGAAGGTCCGAAGGACCTCGATCGCCTCGCGAGGGCGGGTATCGGAGGGGGCCCTGGCCTCGAACAGTGGCAGCACACGCTCGGCGCAATCGGCAGCCCAGAGACCGAGAAGCCGCCGGTCTTCTTCGCTTATGGTCACCTCGTTCACTCGAACATACTGCCAGTTCTGTCACCAGGAAGGTGCGGCGATGGCCGGGCGGGAGGCGCCGCCGCCGAAGTGCCTTGCTGAGGCGAGCAGCCCGCCCGGCTGCTCGCCAGTCCGGCTACTCGTTCTCGGCGAGAACGATGATGTGGTCCTCGTGCCCCAGCGTGAGAGCTGTGTCCTTGGGCGGATTGAGACGTATTCCGTAGGAGGGAGCGGTGTTGCGGTCCCGCCCGTGCCGGTAGCCGATGGCCGTCTCCCCTCGCCTGAGCGCCGCCTCGATGACGGTGGCGAAGTTGGCCTCCTTCCCGGCCTGGAGGTATTGGTCCGCGGGCTTGAGGTAGATCTCCGAGCCGGCGGGGTCGAGGAGCGTGGTGAGGACCTCGTGCAGTTGCGGGTTTTCGACCAGTTGCGTCAGCAGCAGGCAGATGAGCTTGCTGCTGACGATGAAGTCGTCGGCCTTGGTGACCTGGGCCACCTCGCGGTTGCTGTCGTTGTTCATCTCGGAGACGATCGAGTACGGGTCGCCGAGTGCCTCCTCGATGTCGCGCAGGTGCAGCAGCGTCACCAAGGTCCGGTTGTCGGCGAGCTCCGGGTCCACCGACTCGTCCGCGAGGACCAGGATGTGCTGGTAGCCACCCGGGTTGAGGGCCTCGAGGGACGCCCGGCTCGTGGGCTGGCACGTCCGGTGGCCGAGCGTGAGGTTCATCAGCTCCGAGCCCGCGGCGTCGGGACGGTCGGGTACGGCGATGTCGAGGTGCGAGCCGGGCTGGACGAACTGGTCCAGCAAGTCGATGATCTTCGAGGCCCGGGAGTTCCAGCCGATCATCAGCGTGCGGTCGGGCTCTCGTCGCCAGGCCGTGGCATCCGCGATGGCCGACTCGACCGTCCTGACCGGGGCGTCCGCCAGGCGGATCAGGACGTCGTCCTCTGCGACCAGGATCATGCTGTCGTCCGCGGCGATGACGGTCGACCCCGCGGGGTTGAGGACGACGCGCCCGTCCTTGGTGCGGAGGCCGATCGGCACCCCGAGGTCGTATCGCGCGAGGGCCTCACCGTAGGCCGAGCCGGTGAGCGCCGGCTCGTGCCGGATGTAGATCTCGTTGCCGAAGAAGCTCAGCAGCTCGTTGCAGACGGCGGACAGGCCGGACTGCCGGTGCGACTGCACGACGAGCCGGACGGCGAGGTCGTCGGCGTCGACCACCAGCCCGCTCGCACCGGCCGCGAGCCGGGCGGCGGCCAGGTTGCCCGAATCCATCACCGCGGCGACGAAGGGCGGCCGACCCGCAGGCCAGGGCCTGTTGTTGAGGATGAGCAGCGTCTTGATGACAGTGGTGTCGCTCTCCGAGGAGAAGGACGGCAGCACCATGACCGCTCTGGCGGTGTCCGGGCTCACCAGCTCGAGATCGGCCTGCTTGAGAGGGTTGCCCGAGCGGCAGATGATCTGCGTCCGGCCCGTTTCGCGGACCCGAGTGCGGATCTGCTCCTCCATGTCGACCTTGTCATGGTCCGCGAGGACCACCACACAGGACCGGCGCTCGCTCTGATTGGCCTCGACGAGCTCTTCGACCACCGTGAAGATCTGCTCCGACCAGCCGAGCACGACGACGTGGCCGCGCTCGATGATGCGGGAACGCCCCTTGCGCAGCAGCTGAAGGCGGTGGTTGAGACCGGTGGTCAGCACACCGATGAGGGCGCTGACGATGAAGATGCCGCCCACCGTGACCGCCAGCATGAGCCCGAGGAACAACGGGCTGCCGTCGTCGCCGCCCATGGTGCCCGGATCGAGGGTGCGCAGAAGACTCATCCACGCCACCCCGGCCCAGCCCCCGTTGGCCTCGGTGTCCTCATTGGTGAGCAGTACGACGCCCACGGTGATGACCGCGATCAGCGCCACCGACCCCAGGCCCAGCCAGCCGATCAGAGCAGGCGTACCACGGTCCATCGTGCTTTCGAACCAGTACCGCAGCCGGTCCCGTCGCCGCGCTCGCATGAAATCCCGCCCCTCCAAGCCGGCCGTGGACGACCCCCGACCGACCGCCCGCCGGGCTACGCGATCCCGTACCGGCCCGCCCGGGGCACCACGACATGCCTTCTCTGTTTGACGTAGTGATCGATTGCTGTGCCGGATGATGCGGACGTGTGACAGGCGCGGCACAGCAAGCCGCCTGCCCCCCTGGGCTGTCCTGGCCGTGGCGCGTCTCTCGGGCGCTTGTACGACCTCACGTTCACCTGGCCTGACGTCCTGGCAGATGCCATGGCCGGTGTCACGGAACTGCGAGTCTGGCTGACTGCTGACGTGCTGGCAATCTTCCGCTTCCACGCCGACGACGAACTGGTGCAGCCAGCCGACAGGCGGGGGTGGTGAAGCGGGACGCTGCTTCACCACCCCCGCCTTGTGGCGTGCGGAGATCAGCCCAGCAAGTTCTCTATGAGGTCGGCGGCGCGCAGGCTGCCGCCCTCGGCTCGTACGTCGGCACGGAGCCGCGCCGAGCGGCGAGCGACCTCCGGGTCGGCGACAAGTTCGCTCAGCGCCGTCCGCAGTGTTTCGGCGGTGGCTTCAGGGGTGTCGATGCGGCGGGCCACGCCCAGTTCGACGAGTCGGTCGGCGTTGAGGAACTGATCGACGGCCTGCGGGACTACGATCATCGGGACGCCGGTGAACAGCGCTTCATTGCAGCTGCCCATTCCGGCGTGGGTGACGAAGGCGTCGGCTTGTTCCAGGACTGTCATTTGAGGCACCCAGGAGTGCACTTCGACGTTCGGCGGGATGGCGCCGAGTTCCCGCGGATCGGTGTACTTGCCGATCTGGAGTACGACGTGCCAGCCGGGCAGGTTGCCGTAGGCCGCCAGGCACTGGCGGTAGAACTCCGGCCGGCGTGTGTACGCCGAGCCCAGGGAGACCAGCAGTACGTTCTCCGCATCGGCCGGACGCGTCCAGACACCCTCGCCTGAACGCGGGCCGAGACAGGGGCCGACGAACGTCACGGTGTCGGTGTCGACCTGGTCGGCGTTCGGTTGCATCGCTCGGGGGATAAGGGCCAGAGCGTGCGCGGGACGGCCGGAGAAGGTGTCCACGTCGGTGGTGGACGCTCCGCAGCCGGCGAGCCACTGTGTGAACTCCGCTCGGTACACGTCGGCACCCGGCAGTTGCCGCACGTGTGCTGCGACGTCTTGGTCGTAGCCCTTCCAGCCCACGAATGTCGGAGACAGCTGCATGACGGGCCGGTCCTGCGACTCGGCGAGGGCACGCGCGGCGTAGGCGCCGATGTCGTACAGGTAGAGGTCCGCCGGGTCGTGGTCGTAGGCGGCGCGCAACTGCGGGAGTGCCTGGACGGCGTCCTCGAGGAAGAGACTCATCGCGGCGATGGGGTCGTCGGGCCAGTTGTTGTCGGTGACCGGCAGCACGGAAGTGCACGGGATGAATTCGGCGCCGGTGGCTGTGATCAGGTCGGTCATCGCCGGGTCGTTGGCGTAGGTCACCCGATGGCCGCGAGCCACCAGCTCTCGGATGATCTCAAGACTTGGCAGGACGTGGCTGACGGCGGGGATACCGATCATCGCGATGTGCGCGCGGCGACGGGACAGGGAAGACATGAAGGATCACTCATCTCAGGTCTACGGCGAAAGAGACACAGCAAGCCGGTGCGCCGACCGCTGCGCGAGGAAGGGCGCAGTCGCGGGGGCGCACTGGAGCATGCGGGACGGGAGCGGGGGCGCTGCCCCGTCCGTGTCAGCCGTAGATCTGGTAGAGGTGCATGCCGCGACTCTAGCCCGCCTCCAGTCTTCGGTGCACCGCATTTATGGCGGCCTCCGTGGAGAGGGGTCCCACGCGGGCCAGGTGGCGTGGCCCGCATGGGAGCTCCCGTCTCGATGTCACGTCGCGGGGCGGGTGTCCGGGGCGGCGGCTTCCAGGTCGGCGATGCTTCCCGACATGATCGTGCGCACGTGCTCGGTGATGTGCTCGGCGGGCCAGTCCCACCAGGCCACCGTCAGCAGCCGCGTGACGTCCTGTTCGCTGTAGCGGGTGCGGATGAGGCGGGCCGGGTTGCCGCCGACGATCCCGTAGTCGGGTACGTCGGTGGTGACCACGGCGCCGGAGCCGATGATCGCGCCGTGTCCGATCCGCACGCCGGGCATCACCGTCGTGCCGTGTCCGAACCAGACGTCGTTGCCGACGACGGTGTCCCCTCGGTTCGGCAGGCCGGTGAGCAGGTCGAAGTGCTCGGACCACGAGCCGCCCATGGTGGGGAAGGGGAAGGTCGAGGGGCCGTCCATGCGGTGGTTGGCGCCGTTCATGATGAACCGCACTCCCGTGCCCAGCGCACAGAACTTGCCGATGACCAGCTTCTCCGGCCCGTAGTGGTAGAGCACGTTGCGCGTCTCGAACGCGGTCGCATCGTCGGGGTCGTCATAGTAGGAGTACTCCCCGACCTCGATCAGCGGGGACTTGACCAGCGGCTTGAGCAGCACCACCCGGGGCTGCTCGGGCATCGGATGGAGGATCGTAGGGTCGGCAGGCACAGGCATGGTCGGTGATTCCTCAGGGAAGTTGCATTTCGGTCTCCGGTCCATGATCGCTGTACTGCGCCGGCCGGGACACCGATTTCCTGGACGCCTGGCCCGGTTCGGCGCGGGCCTGGACGAAGCCGACGACTGGATCTCCCTGGTCGACCTCGAACCAACTGCGCGCCGCCCTGGTCACTTACAGCCCAGACATCGCCGTGCCGTGCTTCTACGGGCGCGGCGCACTCTTCAATCCAGCTTGTTCAACCTGGCTTGTAGATCTACTCTGGGGGCATGTCCGAATCCACCCAGAACCCTTCGAACATCTCTGTATCGGCGGCTCGGGCCGCGCAGGACCTGCGGGGGCTTGTCAGCCGGTTGCGGCGCAGGTTTCAGGAGGCGTCCGGCAGTGGGGAGCTCACGCCGTCGCAGGTGGCGGTGCTGAGCCGGTTGCGGGACGGGGAGGCGTCGGCCAGCGATATCGCGGCGGTCGAGCGGGTGCGTCCGCAGGCGATCGCCGCGACCGTCGCCGTGCTGGGCGAGCGGGGGCTGGTCGAACGCCGGCCGGACCCGGACGACCGGCGCCGTCAGCTGGTGTCGCTGAGCCCGGCGGGCCGGGACTACGTGGCGGGCCGCTCGCACGCCGCACAGGAATGGCTGTCCGCCGAGCTCGAGGAGAACTTCACCGAGCAGGAGCGGCAGACCGTACTGACGGCACTGGGGCTCCTGGAAAGGCTGGTGCGGCCGTGACCGTCACCTCCACGTCGCAACGAGCCGACGAGACACGGCAGAAGACGGACGGTTTCGACCGGCGGCTGCTGATCCCCATGGTGCTCGGGTCGGTGCTGAACCCGGTCAACTCCTCGATCATCTCGGTGTCCCTGGTGGCGATCGGGGTGGCGTTAGGAGCGCCCCCGTCACAGACCGTGTGGCTGGTCTCGGCCCTGTATGTGGCCACCGCCATCGGGCAGCCGATGATGGGACGGCTGATCGAGCTCTACGGCCCGCGCCCGCTGTTCCTCACCGGAGCCGCGCTCACCGGGCTCGCCGGATTAGTCGGCGCCCTCGCCCCCTCGCTGTGGGTGCTCGTCTTGGCCCGCGTGATCCTCGGCTTCGGCACCTGTGCCGGATATCCCGCCTCGATGTACCTGCTGCGCAGCGAATCCGACCGCACCGGCCGCAGCAGCCCTGCCGGGGTGCTGTCGGTGCTGGCGATCGCCAATCAGACCGTCATCGTGATCGGGCCGGCCCTGGGCGGGCTGCTCATCCATCTCGGCGGCTGGCGCAGCACCTTCGCGATCAACATCCCGCTGGCGCTCGGCTGCCTGATCGTGGGCATGATCTGGCTGCCGAATTCCGCCGCGCCGCGGCGGGAGACCCGGTCCGGCCCGGCGGGCCTGGCCGGCCTGGACTTGCCGGGCATGGTGCTCTTCGCCGCCACGCTCATCTCACTGCTGCTGTTCCTGATGAACCCGCACACCGGGCACTGGTACCTACCGGTGATCGCCGTAGTCCTGGCGGCGGCCCTGACAGTGCGCGAGCTGCGAACCGCGCAGCCTTTCCTCGACATACGGACGCTGGCCGGCAGCCGCCCGCTCCTGGCCAGCTACGCACGCGGCCTGCTGATCGCCATGGTCGCCAACTGCTTCCTCTACGGCTTCCCCCAGTGGCTGGAAGAGGACCGCGGCCTGGACCCCACCACGGCCGGACTCGTCATGCTGCCGATGTCGGCCACCGCCATCGCGGTCTCGGCCATCGCCGGGCGTCGCGCCGAGATCCGCGGCAAGCTGCTCGCCGGCAGCGCAGCCCAGCTCGCCGCCTGCGCGCTCCTGCTCGCGATACGCCCCTCCGCCCCGCTCTGGCTACTGCCGGCGGCCGCGTGCGCCATAGGCATCCCGTACGGGCTCAACAATCTCGCCATCCAAAACGCCGTCTACCACCAGGCGGACCCGCAGCGCATCGGCTCCTCGGCAGGACTGCTGCGCACCTTCTCCTACCTGGGCGCCATCGGATCGACCGTGGGCACCAGCGCCTTCCTGACCCCAGGCTCGGGTACGACAGGGCTGCACCACCTGGCCTGGTTCATGCTCGCCGCCTCGGCACTGTTCCTGCTCATCACCCTCGCCGACCGCACCCTGCGCCACACCGGCACCGGCACTGGTACCGACACCGCCTGAACGCCATCGACACCAAGAAGGGCCGACCCATGACAGAGACACGACCCGCACTCGACCCCCGCCGCACCGCGTTGCTGGTGATGGACTACCAGCCCTCCATCCTCAACTCACTCGCAGCGGCTGCCCCGGACCTGCTGGACAACGCCGCCACCGCGATCGACACCGTCCGTGACCTGGGCGGCAGGATCGGCTACGTACGCGTCGCGTTCACCGACGCCGACGGCGACGCGATCCCGCCCACCAGCCCCATCGCCGCCCTGGCCACGCCCGAACGGCTACGCGCCCTGCACGCCGACGCACCCGGCACCGCCATCCACGAACAACTGACCCCGCACCCACAGGACATCGTCGTCCGCAAGACCCGCATCGGAGCGTTCTCCACCACCGACCTCGACAACCGCCTGCGCACGGCCGGCATCGACACCCTGATCCTCGCCGGAGTGGCCACCAGCGGCGTCGTCCTGTCCACCCTTCGCGACGCCGCCGACCGCGACTACCGCCTCGTCGTCCTCGCCGACGCCTGCGCCGACCACGACCCAGCCGTCCACGACTTCCTCACCGGCAAAATCTTCCCCCGCCAAGCACACGTCACCACCACCGCCCGACTCCCCACACTCTTCACCGAGCAGCGATAGCCAGACCCCGCCAGACCGAACCCACCCCCTGACCACTGCCCCCGGCACCCTCGTGCTGCGCTCCGGCCGGATCTCCCTGCACCGGCTCAACGCCTGCTCCCGCGGTCTCTGCTTCGGCAGGACCACATCAGCCGGTGAGGCGCTCAGCCGTGATACGCGGCGATCGCGATCTCGACGAACGAGCGGATCAGTGGATTCGTGTCGCCGTCGTTCCATGCCGCCACCACGCGGCTCGGCGGCATATCGATCAGCGGCACTACGGTGAGCCCTTCTGCCGGCTCGTGGCCCAGGGGAGTCATGCCGACCGTGCCGTTCCAGAGGACGGCTTGCCGGCATTCCTGGACGGCACGTACCACCGGGCCCTGGCGAGGTTCTCCGCCGTTCCAGTACGCCTGCCAGATGGGGTCGGTGCCCTCCGGGAACAGGAACCAGCGGCGGTCGGCCAGGTCGGCCGGCTTCAGGCTGTCGCGGCGGGCCAGCGGATCGTCGGCGCGCAGCAGCGCGCCCACCGGGTCGGTGCGCAGCTCGCGCACGGTCAGGCCGGTCTCGTCGAACGGCCCGCGGGTCAGGGCGACATCGACGACTCCGGCGTGCAGCCCGCAGGTGGGATCGGTCAGGTCGGTCTCGCGGATGCGGACCTCGACGTGCGGGTGCCGCCGACGGTAGGCGTCGGCCAGCCGGGTCACGTCCGGATCGGTGCTGTCACCCAGGATGCCGACGGTGATGGTGGCGGCGCCGGCCGCCGCGGCCACGCGCACGCGTACCCGGTCGGCCTGGCCGAGCAGGGCGCGTGCCTCATCGAGCAGTACCGCCCCCACCGGAGTGAGCGTGACACCGGTGGGAGATCGGCCGAACAGTACGGCGCCGAGCGCGGTCTCCAGCTGCTTGATCGCCCGGCTCAGCGGCGGCTGACTCATGTGCAGCCGGGCGGCGGCCCGGCCGAAGTGGAGTTCCTCGGCGACCGCCACGAAATAGCGCAGTGTTCGTAGCTCCATAGTGCGACGATACCCGTACGGTATCGGCGCTGCGGTATGGGTCTTGGACAGTCGTAGTGCCCTGGCAGTGGAATCGAAGCATGACTGACGAACCGAAAGCCATTGAGCCGATCGCAGACCCCGCCGTATCGGTGGTCGGTCCGGGCGAGGGTGAGACGATCTTCCTGGGCACCACGCGATTGCGCGTCCTCGAAGACGGCAGCAACACCGGGCACCGCCTCGGGCTCGCCGAGTCCGTCCTCGCGCCGCACACGCCCGGGCCGCCGCAGCACCGTCACGCTCAGCACGACGAGGGTTTCTATATCATCTCCGGCACGGTGCGGTTCACGGTCGGCAAGAAGGACTACGACGTGACCGAGGGAACGCTCGTGATGGTCCCGGCCGGAGCTCCGCACACGTTCGCCAATGTGACCGACCAACCGGCCGTCATGCTCAGCATTTTCACGCCGGACCTGTACGTGCAGTACTTCCGGGACCTGCAGGACATGATTGCCGGCGGCCAGGCGATGACCCCACAGGCGGGCATCCGAACGATGAGCCGTTACGCCACCGAGCCCGCCACCGACTTCGCCTCTTGAACTGGCTGGTCACCGGACCGGTGCAGGCGCCGCCCAACGGTGTGGACGGCGACTGCCCTCCCTGCCGAAGACCTCTGACTCGACGGGCCTGCACGTGTGTGAGCAGACTGGTTTCGCGATACCGCCCGGCCCCGGCGAATCGCGGTCTGCATACGGAGTCGGGGCGTCGCCGCCCTCAACGGCTTTGCGCAGCAGGACGAGTGCCTGTTCCTGGAACTCGCGGTGCTCGTCCGCGTGATGCGCGAACAGGCAGGCCGCGTCGCATGCGTCCTCGCCGACGAGGGCGAGGCCCGGCCAGCCGACCTCGTCGACGATCTTCTTCAGCCAGGGGGGCGTGACGGTATGCCCCTAGCGACCCGTTAAATCCCGGATGGTGCGGCCCGGGGGGCGCCGCACCTCGTCCCGTCATCCCGCCGGTCAGGGTGCCGGCTCGAGGCCCCAGGCGACGGCTCGTCCCGCGGCGGCCACGCGGTTGGGGACGTCGAGCTTGGCGAGGATGTGCTCGATGTGGGTGGCGACGGTGCGCGGGCTGACGTACAGCCGGTCGGCGATCTCCCGGTTGGTGCGCCCCTGGGTGAGTTCCGCCAGCACCTCCAGTTCGCGCGGGGAGAGTGCCGCGGGCCGGGTGACCGTACGGCACACGGCGACCGTGCGGTCGCCCTGGCGGGTCAGGTGCAGTTCGAGCATGCGCTGCCTGTAGGGCACCAGCACTGTGGCCGGCAGTGTCCGTCGGGCGGCCGTCCGCCGCAGCAGGGCCACGAGCGGGGAGCCGGCCTCGGTGAGGCCGGGCAGCGGCTCCCCGCTCAGTGTCACCGGGGCTGCTTCTTCGGCGTAGTCGGCGTCCTCGGCATCCGGCAGGAGCACGGCGCAGGTGTGGCCGGAGGCGCCGGGGCCGGGGGAGCGGTGCCCGGCGAGCGGGTCGGCGACGGCCGCGAGGCTCTCGCCCAGCAGGGTCATCACGGCCCGGACGGCCGGCTGGTCGCACCGCACCCGCGTGGTGCTGACGTTGAGGATGCCCACGTACCGGCCGTCCGTGGAGAACAGGCACTGGGCCACGCCGTCCTGGACGCCCAGGGGTTCGAGGACCTCCTGGAACCCGGTGGAGGCCCGCCGCACCGGAGCGGGCACGTCGTGCCACCAGCTCGTGCTGCCCGGCGCGTGCCGCATGAGCGCGAACGCCGGATCGTCGTGCAGGCGGGTCTCGATGTAGCGGTTGGTGCCCGCCGGGTAGCTGCCGGCCAGCGTCACATGGCGGCGGAGCAACGGATCCCACCGGGACAACGACGCGTGGTCGTGATCGATCACCGCGGACAGCGCCGTCAGGACGGCGTCGGCTCCACCCTTCCCCCGCACGGCGTGGCGCGCCGCCTCGCGCACGCCCAGGGCCGCGCTCAGGACGTCCGTCGTGCTCGGCTGCTGTGTCATGGGCGTCGGCTCGGCTTCCATGCGCTCAGAATGATCATGCGGTGTGCGGGCGTCAAACGGCGAGTTCGTCGTGCACGACGTCGCCGCCGACGGCGGTGAACACCACGGGCATGGCGGGGATGTCGTGCGGGTCGGCGGTCAGCAGGTCGCCCGCGAGCACGCACAGGTCGGCGACCTTGCCCACCTCCAGAGTGCCCTTCCAGTCCTCGGCGAAGTCCTGCCAGGCCGCGTCGGAGGTGTACGTACGCAGGGCCTCGGCGAGCCGGATGCGCTGGTCGGGTCCGCTGACGTGGCCGCTGGCCTTGGACTCGCGCAGCATCATCGTGGAGACGCCCTGCCGCCAGTCGGGGAGGGTGACGGGGGCGTCGGAGCCGCTGGTGACGGTCACGCCGGCGTCGATCGCGTCCCGGTACGGCCACTCGTAGCCCGCCCGTCGCGGGCCGACGAACTCCTCCTCGAGGTCGGCGACGGTCCACTTGATGGTGGGGTTCATGTTGACGCCGAAGCCGTGCCGCGCCAGCGTCCGCATGCTGCGGGCGGTGAGGAAGTCGCCGTGGATGACGTAGTGCCGGGCGTCCGACCGGGGGTGCACGGCGGCGGCCGCGGCGAAGGCGTCGACGACGGTGTCGATGGCCCGGTCGCCGGTGACGTGCACACCGGCCTGGTATCCGGCGGCGTGGGTGTAGCCGATCATCTCCGCGATCTGGGCGACGCGCTCCTCGTCGGTGTCCCCGCCCACGCACAGCGCGCCGCAGCCGCCGCCGATGTACGGCTCGTGCATCCAGGACGTCTTGTTGACCGGGATGCCGTCGGCGAACAGTTTGACGCCGAGGACGGCGAGGCGGCGGGGGTCGGTGGTCGGGGGCTCGTCCATGGCGGCCAGCGTCCGGACGAAATCCTCTGCCGTACTGGTCATCCCGGTCGGCAGCAGCAGGACGCCGACCCGCGCGGTCAGTTCGCCGTCGGCGAGCAGGCGCCGGTAGACGTCGAGGGTGCTGTGGGCCATGGCGCCGCGCATCAGGGCGTCGCCGCCCGGGCCGAGGCCGGGCTCGGTGTAGCTGGTGATGCCCAGCCGGGCGAGGCCGCGCAGGGTCGCCCGGATCGCGTCGGCGCGCACCTCCGGGGAGAGCGTCGGCAGCGCCTGGTGGACGAGGTCCTGGGCACCCTCCTGGAGAAGGCCGGTGGGCTCGCCCTCCGCGTCCGTGACGATGACCCCGCCGGGCGGGACGGGGGAGTTCCGGTCCACTCCGGCCCTTGCGAGCGCCGCGGAGTTGACCCAGGTGGCGTGGCCGGTGGCCGAGTACAGCAGGACGGGGTGGTGCGGACTGACGACGTCCAGGTCGTGCCGGGAGGGCAGCCGGGACGGGTCGGCCACGCACTCGGCGAGGTACCCCGCGTCCCACCCGTACCCGGTGATCCACTCTCCCGCGGGGGTCGTCGCGGCCGCCTTCCACACGGCCTCGGCCACATCGGCCAGCGACCGTACGGCAGGGAACGAGACGTCGACGGACAGCGGGGGCATCGTCAGCCCGAAGGCGCAGCCGTGCAGATGCGAGTCGTTGATGCCGGGCAGGAGCGTCCCGCCGCCGAGATCGACGATCCGGGTGGCGGGGCCTGCGTGCGTCATGACCTCGGCCCGGTCGCCGACCGCGCTGATATGGCCGCCGGTGACCGCCAGAGCGGAGGCGACGGTGAAACGCGAGTCGACGGTGAGAACCGAACCGTTGACGAAGACGAGGTCTGCCGGAGTGGCGGGCACGGTGTTGTCCTCTCTGCGAGGGGCTGTTGACGGGGCTCTCGCGGGATCGGCCGGGGAAGCCAACAGCACTGTGCACCTGGGCGGGGTTCGCGCACATCGGTCGTTCAACCGATGTGCGGTCGGCCGGTCCGGGCCCGTCGTCGGCGGCCCGTACGTACGGCCGTCGCAGGCGACGCCCACCCGTCAGAAGCCCGGCCCGGCGGACGCGGCGGCGGCTGCGGTGCAGGCCGCGATGAGGGATCGCTTCATGTCCAGCCCCACCAGGGCTGATCGGGGATCCGCACGCATACGGTCGCCCTGGTGGTGCCCCTGCTTCAGCCCCGGGTGCTGGTGGTGAGGCGGGTACGGAAGGTGGTGCCGTCCGGGGTGTCCTCGACAGTGATCGTGCCGCCGTGGAGGGTGGCGATGTCCAGGGCGATGGGCAGGCCGAGGCCGGTGCCGCCGTCGTCGCGGCTGCGGGCGTCGTCGAGGCGGGTGAACCGTTCGAAGATCTTCTCCCGGTACGCGGAGGCGATCGGGGGGCCGTCGTTGGCGATGTCCAGGACGGCGTCGCCGGTCGCCGGGTCCGCGGTCAGCCGCACGGTGACGGTGCGGTGGGCGTGGCGCTGGGCGTTGTCGAGGAGGTTGGTCAGCAGGCGGCCGAGCCACAGGGCGTTGCCTGGGACGGTGATGTCGCAGGGGGTGTGGAGGGCGACCGGGTGGGGGTCGGTGGAGCGGGCCGTCACGGTGGTGCGGACGAGTTCGGTGAGGTCGACGGCTTCGTCGGGCCGGCTCTGACCGGTGGCGTCGAGGCGGGCGAGCAGCAGCAGGTCGGCGGAGAGCGCCTGGAGGCGCTCGGTGTCCTCAAGGGCGCCGGCCACCAAGGCGTTGCGCACCTCCGGATCGGGGTGGGTGAGCGCGACCTCCAGCTGGGTGCGCAGCACCGCGAGGGGGCTGCGCAGTTCGTGGGAGGCGTCGGCGATGAACCGGCGCTGCCGGGCGCCTGCGGCCTCCAGTCGTTCGAGCATGGCGTTCATGGTGTCGGCGAGGCGGGCGATCTCGTCGTCGCCGCGGGGTGCTGGGACCCGGCGGTCCAGGCCGCGGTCGCTGATGGCGGCGACCTCGGCGCGGATGGCCTCGACCGGCCTCAGCGCGCGGCCGGTCGTACGCCAGGTCAGGGCGCCGACGGTGAACAGCAGCAGGGCGCTCAGGGCGGTGAGGGCTGCGGTGGTGAGGTCCTCGGCGGCATCGGCGGTGCGCAGCGAGGCGCCGACGTGGACGATGACGGGGCCGGCGGGGGTGATGGTGGTGACGGTGGTGACGCGCTGGTGATGCTTCTGGCCGAGGGCGTCGAGGTTGTACGTCCGGTGGCGGTTGTGGGCGCCGGTGGGGGTGAGGGCGGGGCGGCCGGTGAGGTTCTGGCTCTGCGCGACGACCCTCCCGCGGGCGTCGACGACCTGGATGAAGTCGGTTCCGGGGCGGAGCGGCAGCTGCGGGGTGAGGCGTCCGGCGGCGGCCAGGCGTGCGACGGCCCGTGCCTGATCGCGAGCCACCGTCTCCACGGTGCGTTCCAGATTGAGGCGCAGCAGCAGTAGGACGACGGCCGACGCGGCGAGCAGGACGACGGCGACGCTCGCGCACGCGGCGAGGGTGGTGCGGGCACGGACCGAGCGCGGCACCAGCCGATGGATCAGCGTGGCCGCCCGGGAACGGCCGGTCAGGCGGTGCAGCGCGGCGCGGACCCGGCGGCGCGCGGCGGATACGGTCCCGAGGCGTGAGGGTCCCGGGGTGGTCTGCTCCGGCTCAGCCACCGTCGGCCGCCAGCCGGTACCCGGCGCCCCGGACGGTCTCCACCGCGGCCCGCCCGAACGGGGTGTCGATCTTGCGGCGCAGGGCACTCACGTGGACCTCGACGGTGTTGGGGTCGCTGTCCGGGCCGCTGTCCCAGACCTCGTCAAGGATCTCGCGCTTGGAGACGGCCTCCCCGGCTCGCCGGGCGAGGTGGTCCAGGACGGCGAACTCCCGCGGGGTGAGGGGGACGGGCACGCCCCCGCGGGTGCAGGTGCGGGCGGCGGAGTCGACCACCAGGTCGCCCAGCACGGTGCGCCTCGGGGCCCGGCTGCCGATCCGGCGGGCCAGCGCACGCAGGCGGGCGACGAGCACCACGAAGGAGAACGGCTTGGACAGGTAGTCGTCGGCGCCGGTGTCCAGCGCCTCGGCCTCGTCCCATTCGCCGTCCTTGGCGGTGAGCATGAGGATGCCGACGTTGCTGCCGGAGGCCCGCAGCCGCGAGCACACCCGGTAGCCGTTGAGGCCGGGCAGCATGATGTCGAGCACGACCACGTCGTAGGCGTGCTCGGTGGCCTTGGCGAGCCCGGACAGGCCGTCGTGAACGACGTCCACCCTGAACCCTTCGGCACTCAGGCCATGCTGAAGCGCCAGGGCCAGCCGGCGCTCGTCCTCCACCACCAGTACACGCATGCCCCCAGGGTGGCATGCCGCCGGAAGGCGGAGCCGCCAAGCTGAAGGTGCCTTCAGGTCTTCAGCTTCTCTTCAGCGTGCCCCGGCGATGCTGTGCCCGGACGTCCGGGCACAGGGCCCGGACCCTGTCAGGAGATCGGGGTGGGCCCAGTGAGCGAATCCATGGGCGCCGGGGAGCAGCAGGAGCGGACGGACGAGGACGGTCCGGGCACGACGCAGACGAAGCCGGCCGGTGGGCGTCGGCCGCGTGGCCGCAAAGCGCGCTGGGCAGTGGCCGGCGCGGCGGCCGTGGTGGTCATAGGCGGCGGCGCGGCCGCGGCGGCGATCCACCACCACCACGAGGGAAAGGGACGCGGCGAGCACAAGATGGCGTTCGCCGGGGGCCACAAGTGGCGCGACGGGTCGCAGGAGAAGCCCAAGCGCCGCGACGGCCACGACGGCCGGACCCGGGCCGGCGGGCCCGGCCCGCGCGGTAAGCACGGCCGTGACTTCTCGACCGGCCACGCCCCGGCCCCGCTGCCCTCGGTCTCCGCGGCGGACGCCGTGGGCAAGGCCGCCGACGCGGTCAAGGACGGCAAGATCGAGTCGCTGGCGCCGGTCACAGAACAGGGAGGCGGCCGCGCCTGGAAGATCGTCGTCGTGGGCCCCGACGCGGTGCGGCACGTGGTGACCGTCGACGGCACCAGCGGCAAGCTGACCGGCAACACCGTCCTGGGCGGCTGAACCGGACCAGTCGAGCGGCGCGGCTCCGGCCGCGCCGCGCAGTCAAGGAGGGCTGCCGTCTTGGGCGCCACGACAACCCTCCGGGTGTACCGCCGCGCCCAGGCCTCGGCCGTTCGTGCCGCGGCGAGCAAGGTTCCCCGGGTGACCGCGGTGTTCTGTAGCGTCAAGATTCTCACCACCGGCATGGGGGAGACCACCTCCGACTGCCTCGCCCGTGCCCTCGGGCCCGTCCCGGGCGGTCGCCGCGGCCGGTCTGCTGCTGGCTGCCCCGCCCTGATCGCCCTTCCGCGCTCATCATCGCCACGGTGCTGTGGCTGAGCGCCACCGGCCGACGCGCGCGTCACGGCCCCTGACCTGACGCCCGGCCCCGTGTCGCCGGCCCCGTGTCGCCGTACCCGTTGAGCGCACCGATGCCTCCGCCCATGGCGGTCTGCCGCACGAGCACGCCGATGCGGTACGCGCACAACCCCGAGCCGAGCTGCCGACGCTCGTGAGCGGGTGGCCGGCGCAGGGCGAGGGCGTGTACCCGGCCCGGTCGGGATCAGCTCACCGCCCTGGCCGCCGCGCTCGCCTCACCGCGGCCACATCCCGCGCGATCACGCCCGATGTGAGGGAGGCTGGGATCGGTGTGAGACTGGAAAGGGAAGGGGTGATCCCCGTGCCGGACCCGCCGCACGCGCCCGCCGGTCCCGACACCGCCGTCGACGAGACTCGACTGGAAGAGTTGATCATCGAGGCGCAGACATCCCTGCCGTTCGAACTGCCCGACCTGGCGAACCGGTGCGCCTCGGCCCTCGGCCTGGGCACCGCGCTGATCTATCTCGTCGACCTGCAACAACAGCTGCTCATCCCACTCGACGAGACCTTGGAGCCGCTGCTGGTGGAGGGCTCGTTGGCCGGCTGGGCGTACCGCACGGTCACTCCGCGAGTGGCCGACGCCGGCGACGACGTGATCATCTGGATGCCTCTGGTCGACGGTGCGGAGCGGCTGGGCGTGCTGGCGGTGCGGACCGCCTCGCTCGACGGGGCGCGGATGCGCCGCAGCCGCATGCTGGCCTACCTGTTCGCCATGCTGATCACCTCCAAGCGCGCCTACAGCGACTGGCTCGCCGCCCGCGCCCGCACCGCGACCATGCGGTTGCCCGCCGAGATGCTGCGGGCCTTCCTGCCGTCCCACACCATCGGCAGCAGCAGGTGCGTCTCGACCGCGGTCCTGGAACCGGCGTACGACGTCGCCGGCGACGCCTTCGACCACTCGGTCGTCAAAAACATCCTGCACACCATGATCCTCGACTCCATGGGGCACGATCTGAACTCCGGCCTGACCACGTCCGTCGCCATGGCGGCGGCCCGGAACGCCCGCCGCGGCGGCGGCGACCTGGCCGACATCGTCGGCTCCGTCGATCAGGCGCTCGCCCAGTGGCTGCCCGACCACTTCTGCACCGGCGTGCTGTGCCGGCTCGACGCGCTCACCGGGGTGCTGCGCTGGGTCAACTGCGGTCACCCGCCGCCGCTGCTGATCCGTGGCGAGCGGGTGCTCGACGGGGCGCTGGACAGCCCCCCGCAGCCGCCGATCGGCCTGGTCGGCCAACTCGCCCCGGCGCCCCGGCAGGTCCACGAGACGACACTGGAACCGGGTGACTGCGTCCTGCTCTACACCGACGGTGTCGTGGAAGCGCGTGACGCGGACGGGGCGGAGTTCGGCCTCGACCGGTTCACCGACTTCATCATCCGCTCCTCCGCTGCAGGCCAGCGCCCGGCCGAGGTTCTACGGCTGCTCATTCACGCCATCCTCGACTACCAGCGCAACCAACTGCGCGACGACGCGACCATCCAGCTCTTCGAATGGCGCCCGCAGTACCAGTGACGCGGTATCGCGCCAAGCCTCACTGTGCTCGAAGGGTGCCGGCGCCGTCGAGGAACCGAAGCAACACGGCGGCCTCCGCACGGAGCCGCGCGACTCGGTCAGCGTGCGCGGGCGCAGTCAGCTGCGCTGCAACCTCCAGTCGCTCGGTGGCCTCGGCACGCACGATCTCCGCCACGCTGTGCTCGCTCAGCTCACGGCGCGCCGCCTCGGTGGCGCCGGCACCGACCGGCGACTGCTCGAGAGCCACCCCACGTAGCGCGGCTTCGTCCACGGGCACCGCCTCGGCGTTGTCCAGCGCGGCAAGCGTTGAACGCAGCGCGCTCACCGCGGCCTTGTCGCGGGCACGCATCGCTTCCGGCAGGGCCTGACGCATCCGAAGACGAAGAGACATGCAGAAGACCCTACGGCCGTACTCCTGGCCCCACAAAGGGATATCCGCACAGCAGAGACCTCCCGTCAACTGCAACCCTCAGCTCCGGCAGCTGGAGGACCTGAGGCACGTGGACCGGCCGTGGACTTCGAAGACGTCTCGCTCAGGCCTCGTTCCCGTCCGACTGCCGATATCGAAGGCGATGCTGCGACCTGGCGTCTTCGTTGCGAAGGAAAGAAAGTGATCTTGCCTTCGATGTACGTGGTGAACCGGTGGCCGTGCGGTGTGCCGGTCCGTGTGCGCGGGTCCGCGCCGCCCGGTATGGTCCGTATCATGCCTTTCGTCCGAACCGCTGTGGCGTTGTCCTGTTGGGCAGCTGTGGATGTCGGCAGAGAAACGGGATCACATGACAGAGGACAACGGTCCGATAAGCCCGTCATCCGCTCTCGAGAGCGGCAGGTCCATACGGACGAGAGCGAAGGCCCGGTGCGCCCGGCGGCGGTCCGGCCGCGCGCCGACCACCGTGGCGGCTGCCGCCGCGGCCCTGACGCTGCTGGCAGCTCTCGGCCCGGCACCGAGCAGTGCTGCATCACCACCTGCGCCACCTCCCCCCAGCGCGCCCCGGCCGGCGGTGCCGCCGCGGTTCATACCCGGCCCCTGCCCGGCGCCGTCCGAGCCGATCTCCGCGCTGAGTACCGCACGATGCGGCTTTCTGGAGGTCCCCGAGAACCGCGCCCGCCCCGGAGGCCGGACCATCCGGCTGGCCGTGGCGGTCATTCCGGCCACATCGGCGAAGCCCGCAACGGACCCGGTGGTGTTCATGGCGGGCGGCCCGGGGGCCGACACCTTCGATGACATTCCCTTCCTGGTCGACTCCGGCCTGAACCGGGACCGCGAACTGATCATCATGGCCCAGCGCGGAAACCTCTATGCGCAGCCGCACCTCGCCTGCCCGGAGATGGACCGGTTCACCGCAAAGGCCGTGGGGCTCCCCTACGCCGCACCGTCGACGGAACGGCTCCTGCTGGACGCGGTGAAGACGTGCCGAGACCGCCTGACGGCCGCCGGGATCGACCTGAGTGCCTACAACACCACCGAGAACGCAGCGGACTTCGCCGACCTGCGAACGGCCATGGGCCTCCCCTCGTGGAACGTCTACGGGTACTCCTACGGCAGCGACCTGGCTCTCACCTACCTGCGCAAACACCCTCAGGGGATTCGCGCGGTGGCGATCGACTCGGTCGCGCCTCCGCGCACCACAAGGCTGCCCGTGACCTGGCGCAGTGCCCATGAGGGGATCGACAGCCTCCTCAAGGCATGTGCGGCCGAGCCCCGCTGCAAGAGCCGCTACCCCGGCCTCCGCCGTACGCTGACCGAGCAGGTGCGCAGGCTGGAGGCACAGCCGTTGACCCTGAACGCCCGGCCGCCGCGTGGAGGAGACCCGGTCAAGGTCGTCCTCGACGGCGGTGCGCTGCTGAACCTGCTGGTCGCCAACGCCGTCCCGGCCACCGACGTCCCGGCGGCGCTCGAGGAGCTCGCCCACGGACGTCCGGAGCGCTTCGCGCGGGCCCGCGCGGCCGACTCGCTCCAGACCGTCGGCGAGTGGGCCCACGGCCTGACGGAGTCGGTGGCATGCAGCGAGTGGGTCCCGGGTACTTCGGCGGCCGACCTGCTGAACGCGGGACGCCGGGCCTTCCCCGGGTGGCCGGACACGGTCCTGGCCCAGGCACCGCAGCTTCCCTTCCAGCACGAGGTGTGCCGCGTCTGGAACGTTCCGGACCGCACCGCCGCACAGCGGGTGACCACCGTCAGCGCGATCCCGACGCTCATCGTCTCCGGCACGTTCGACACGAAGACCGGGGCGAGCCTGGCGCGGGACGCGGCCCGTACGCTGTCCCGCTCGACCTCCGTGCAGATCCCCGGAATCGGCCACTGGGTGGTCCCCCAGTCGCCCTGCGCACAGCACGTGCTGGCGTCGTTCCTCGCGTCTCCGACCGTGCCCCCCGACACCGTTTGCGTGGGCGGCCTCGCGCCGAAACCGTTCACGATCATCCCCAAGTGACCGGGAGGCCACATGGCACTCGACCACGCACCCCGCCGCCGTCGCCGTCGCACCATGCGACAGCTCCACGCCACGTCGGCCGGCGTGGCGACCGGGGTCCTCATAACCGGCCTGCTCGCGACGCCCGCTCACGCGGAGCACGGCATCGGCATGGGTATCGGCATGGGCAGAAGCACCGGCACCGGAGCGACGATCGGCACAGCCACCCGGACAGCGGGCGATGCCCGTTTCGTACCGGGCCCCTGCCCGAAGACGGCAGACCCGATACCCGCGCTCAAAGGGGCCCGCTGCGGAACGCTCACCGTGCCCGAGAACCGCGCCAGGCCCAACGGCCGGACGATCACCCTCGGCGTCGCGATCGTGCCGGCGGCCACGAGCACACCCAAGCCTGACCCGATCGTGTGGCTCGCCGGCGGCCCCGGCGACGACGCGGTCGGGGAGGCGCAGATGGCGATCGACGGAGGCCTGAACCGCGACCGGGACGTGATTTTCATGTCCCAGCGGGGGACGTACTCCGCCGACCCGGTCCTCACCTGCCCGAACATCGACGAGTTCAACGCCCGCGCGGTCGGCCTCGTCCACGACGCACCGTCCACCGAGCGCCTGCACGTCCAGGCGACGCGCACCTGCCGCGACCAGCTGGCGGCTCGCGGCGCCGACCTCAGCGCCTACAACGACACCGAGAGCGCCGCCGACTACGCGGACCTGCGCGTGGCGCTGGGCATCGACCAGTGGAACGTGTTCGGCATCTCCTACGGCACCCACCTGGCGCTCATCTACATGCGCCAACACCCCCAGGGAATCCGGTCGGTCGGCATCGACGGCATCCTGCCGCCGTCCACCGCGGGGTCGGCGCTGACCTGGAGCAGTGCCCGGCAGGGCTTCGACGGCCTGTTCAAGGCCTGCGCGGAGCAGCCCGCGTGCAACCGCCGCTATCCGAACCTGTCCGCCACCTTCGAACGCCTCGTCCGTGAACTGGAAGCCCACCCGGTCACCACCACCGTCACGGTTCCCGGCCACCCGCAGCCGGTGAAAGTCGTCCTGGACGGCGGGGCCCTGGTGAACTGGATGACCTCCGCCACCCACGTGGCGCCGGGCGTACCCCGCTCCCTCGACGAGCTGGCCCACGGCAACCCGCAGCGGATCGCCGAGCAGTGGGCGGGCGGAAAGCTCAGCCCCCAGGCCTTCGGCAGGACCGCCCACGGGCTCGCCTACGGAGTCTTCTGCAGTGAGTGGGTGCCGTACGAGAGCCGGGCCGAGGCGCTCCGGGGCGGCCGGGAAGCGTTCCCGTCGTTCCCCCGCTCGGTCCTGGCCCAGGCTCCGCAGCTCACCTTCCTGCGTCCGGACTGCGCCGTCTGGAACGTCCCCGCGGCGCCGCGCTCGATCCGGGACGTCACGCGGAGCGACATCCCCACCCTCGCCCTGTCGGGCGGCTTCGACTCCCAGACCGGGGCGGCCAACGGGCCGTACGTAGCCCGTACGCTGAGCCGCGCCACCGTCGTCACGGTCCCCTACGAGCCCCACGTGGTGTTCGCCAGCTCACAGTGCGCCCAAGAGATCACCCTCTCCTTCTTCGACAACCCGACCGCCCCGAAGACCGGATGCCTCACCGGCCTCAAGCCGCCCCGGTTCGAGAATTAGGCTCCGTTCATGCCGAGCCAGCACCACCCGACGGGTTCCTCTGACGACCAGCTGTCGATCATTGACGAATTGACTGCGCTGCCGTTCCCGCAGCAGGAGGGGGACAGGCCGGGGACAAACGGAGGATTGAGCGGGCCGGGATATCACCTGGCCGTGCTCCGCCGGAGCCGGGACTTCTGGGATGACCGTAGTGAGGAGATCGTCGAGGCGGCCGAGAAGGAGCTGGAAGCCGATCGCGACGTACTGGCTGCCGCTCTGACGGGTCGATGGGGCACTCCGGCAACGGTCGACCTGTGGCCGTACCTCGGATTCGACGACCCGGATCCTGACCGCACGGCTCCCGAGCCGTTGGGCTACCTGTGCAACGTGGCCGGCAGCATGCAGGTGTGGCGGCTGCCGTCTTGCGACCGTTGGCTCGCGCTGGCCGTCGGCCAGGCCGATCCAGAGCTGCCGTTCGAGCTGATCGCCGCTGTCGGTGAGGCGTCCTCCCTTCCGCAGTGACCCGTAGCAAGGTGGCCGACAACCACGCAGAACCCGCTGGGATGCCCGGCGTGGCCAGGGACGCGGATCGCTCCCGAAGAAGCGATGTCAGTGGGGCGTGCGACCATCCGGGGCATGATCGCCTCGCTTGATGCCCTGCTGCCCGCCGCAGGTACGCACGTCTCGTCCACCTACGCCGACTGGGTCGCCGCCCATGACCCGGACGCGGTAGGGGCCGCGCGTGACCTGATCGTGGACATGGGTCGCGAACTCAACCAGTCCTGGACCAAGCCCGGGCGGTTCGTCGACACGATGGCGGCGCGGGCGCGGCGGCTGCCGCCGGCGCATCTGCCGTGGTTCTGGGACACCGTGGGCCATCGGCTGATCGGTTACGGGAGCCGGCCGGGCGGGCGGGCCTACGCGGCGGCGCGGGCCGCCGAGGCCGAGCACGGGCTGCCGGTGGATCCCGGCTACCGCCGCGCCAACGCGCTGCTGTTCGCCGCGGGCGGGGCCATGCCGGCCAAGGAGTTCGGGGCCCATCAGCGGTTCCTCGCCGAGACGCTGGAGCCGGCCGCGGCACACGCGGCCCTGGACGCGTTCCTGACCGCCTGGGCGGGCTCGAAGGCGGACCTGCCGGCGGACCTGGTGCGCCGGGTCCGGGCCTCCGCCAAGGCGGCCGGGCACGGGGACGAGGAGGTCGCGCGGCTGGTGGGCGCGATCCTGTCGGTGACCCGGAAGAAGTCGGTGCCGGACGCGCTGCTGACGGCCGCGGGCCCGGTGCTGGCGGCCCATCCGCCGGCGGACACGGTCGCGGCCGGGCTGGTGGAGGTCTTCCCGGAGGGGGCCACCGACGGCGGGGCGTGGCTGCGGATGCTGATCGCTTGCGGCGCGGCGAGCGATGGAGGCCGGGCGGGTGGTGCCGGAGGGGCGGGGTGCACCGCTGGGTCGGGCACTTCGTGCACATGTACCAGTACGCGGCGCAGTCCGGCGGCGGGGTCGCACGGCAGCCGCTGCCGGTGGAATTCCTCGACCTGGTGGGCCGGTTGGGGCCGCGGCTGCGGGCGGCGGGCGCCCCGGTGACGGTGCACACCACCCGCCACTACTACCAGGGCTTCGACGCCGACGTGCTGGACGCCTGCCTGGCGGCCGGGGCCACGGTCGTCGACCCAGGCCCGGAGACCCGGATGCGCTTCTGGGGTGAGCAGTCGCGGCGGGACCTCGCCGCGCTGGCCGCCGACCCGGTGTTCGGCCCCCGGCTCGAGGGGACCGTACACGCGGACCTGCTGCCGAACTGGTCCCTGGCGCGGCGCCGGTCCGGGTCGGCGGTGACGCTGCTGCCGGGCAACGAGGGCATCGCCCACGAGGTCGCCGTACGGGTCGGCAAGCTCGTCGACACGGTCGCCGGCGGCGGCATGGCGGGAGCCGAGGAGGCCGTGGCAGAACTGGAGACCCTCCTGGACCGGCCCACGGTGACGGCGCTCGACGGGATCGCCGATGCCTTCGCCCGGGCGGGCGCGTCGGGCGCGCTGCGACGCTCGCTCGCGGCCGGGCTGCCGGAGGAGCTGGCCTGGCCGGCCCTGGAGTCGGTGTACGCGCAGTTCGCGGCGGACGCCGCACCTGGAGATGAGGCGGACGGCGCGCTGCCGGGAGTGGCAGGCGTGACCTCCACCTGGCCGGTGCTGACGGTCTTCGGGCGCGACCGGGCGGTCGCCGTCGCCCCTGACGGGGTACGCGGCTCCTGCCGGTTCACGGTGCCGCAGGACGCGACCATGTACGCCGTCCACTACGTGGGCGGATCCTTCCTGGTGAGCTGGACCCTCAAGCCGGACCCCTACTACTGCGAGACCGCCGTCTGGGCCGACCGTCCCGAGGAGCCCTTCACACCGGACGAGGTGGGGGGCCTGGTGCCGTTCGGCGGCAGCCTGGATGGCGCCTACGGCTTCCAGTTCGAGACCGCCGACGCCGACGGACGGCACGGCGGCCTGCGGGTGCTGCGTCCGGGCGGCAGGGAGGGCATCGACCGGGACGAGTTGCAGCTCGGCGACGGCACCCGGATCTGGACCAACGCCGTCTACGGACGGCAGCCGTGGGAGGTCGTCGACCCGGTCACCGGCGAGCGGCGGGGCGCGACGCCGCTGCCGGACTTCCCCGGCCGCGCCGCGAGCGCCGATGCGGCCGCGCAGCCGTCCGAGGCGGGGATGACCCTGGCCGTCGAGGCCCTGCAGCTGGCACCGCTGCCCGCCGGCCTGTCCGACTCCCCGCTGGGCAGCCGGAACGGACTGGTCGGAACCCGGGTGCTGTTCCGCACCCGGCACCGCGACCACGCGCCCGACCACTTCCTGGTGGAGAGCGTCGACGGGCGCACGGCCCGCTTCGACATCGACCGCCCCGGGCAGGAGCCCTGGGCGCTGTGGGCGCCGCCGGAAGGCGCGGCGGAAGACGTGGTCCTCGCCGAGGCGGAGACCCGGACGGGCGTACGCGCGTACACCGCCGACGGCGTCCTGCTGTGGGAGCTGGACGGGCACCACTCACCCCGGAACCCCCGAGTCAAGCCGGCCCGGCAGGTCACCGTATCGGGCGGCGTGGCCCTGCCACCGGCCTTCTGGTACCTGCTGCGGACCCGCGATGCGGCCGGATCCCGGGCGCTGCGGACCGTGGAACAGCGGACGGCGGACACGCTGCTGACTGCCGCTCTCGACGGCACGGGGACGCTGCGCGCGGCCGTGGCACGGGAGTTGCCGGACGTCACCGACCCGGTGCTCGTCGAGGCCGTCGTGGCGGTCGCCGAGCGGGCTGCCCGGGTGGAGGAGCGGCGGCGCGTCCTGCACCGGCGCGTCACCCTGCTCGCCGAGGCACCGCCGGCCCTGCCGCGCCGGTCCGCGCCGGACACCGATCTGATGCCCGCGCTGTTCGGCCTGGTCCTGGACGAGGAGCACGATCGGTGGCGGCGGGCCCCGGACCCGGCCCTGCCGGCCACGCTGAGCGCGCTGGCCGCCGACGGCGCCTGCCTGGCCGGGACGATCACGGAGGAGGTGCGGCGGCTCTCGCCGCCTGCGCCGCCGCACGACTGGTCGCAGCTGCTGGGCGCGATCGACGCCGCGGCGTGGCGTGCGGCGGTGGCGCCGACCCCGGACACGGAGCGGGCTGCCCTGCTGGCGCTCCTGGACACCTGGGCCGACCAGCCGTTCGCCCGTGCGGGCAGCCGGTGGTGGGCGGGCCGCGCGTCCGGCCTTGAGACCCTGGACGGCCTGCGGGCGGGCGGGACCGCCGTGGTGTCCGCGGCCGTGCGGGGCGGAGGGTCGCAGTGCTGGTTCGTGGCGCCCGCCGCCGAGGACCCTGACGCCGACCCGGTGCCGGCGGCGGCCGAACAGGCGCGGCTCGTCCGGGTGGAGCGGGACGACGCCGCCCGGCTCCGGGCCCTGGTGGCGGCGGTCGACACCCACGGTCCGCTCCCGCTGCCGGAGTCGGCGGCCGCGCGCTTCGCCGAACTGACGGGCGTGCGACGAGCCGTGGCCCGGCTCGTGGTGGCCGGCCTCGTCGGCCGGTCCGACCGGGACGAGGACCGCGCCCTGGTCCGAAAGGCCCCCTTCAAGGCGACCCCGATGACGGCCGAGTCGTACGAGCGGCTGCGCGAGCGCCTCGGGGCCGACGGCCGGCGGGCCGTCCTGGCCGCCGCCCTGCCCGACGACCCGGCCGAACTGTGGCAGCCGGGAGGAATCGAGGCGGCCGTGGAACGGATGGCCGGGGTGTGGCAGGAGCTGGTCGGGGCTCTGCCCGCCGTGCACGACGAGGCGGCCGACGCCCTGGAGGCCGACCTGGGGCTCTCCGAGGTATGGGCCCGGCGGCTGGCGGGCGGCTACGAGGCCGCCGAGGACGCGACGGTCCTCGCGACCGGCTGGGAACTGGCCGCGACCCCGTACGGGATAGGAGTAGAGGTCAGGGCCGTGCCGCCTGCGGGGCCCGAGCTGCCCTACCGCACCCCGGTGGGCCTCCCGCTCGGGCAGATAGCGAGCGCGCTGGTGTGGGCGTGGACGGACCGGCCCGTCGGTGATCCCGCCGTGGCCGGCGCGATGGCCCTCTACGAGCGGCTGCGGGCCGAGCTGGAGCGTCCGGAACTGCTGCTGGCGCTGCCCGGCGGGCGGGTCAAGGACACCTCGGCGCGGATCGCCGAACGGTTCGGGCCCGCTCGGCTGCCGGTGGCGATGGACCGACGTAAGGAGGAGGGGCCGGTTCCGGTCACCGCGTACGACTCCGGACCGCTGGTGGTGTGCGCGCCCGGCGGTGCCTCGTTCCTGCGGCCCGCGGCGGTCGCCGACGCCGAGGCGTGGCGGCGGGTCCGCGAGGTCACCGACCTCGCCGAGGAGCTGGACCGCGTGGCACCGCTCATCGCGGGCGGCGGGCTGGACCGGATGATGCGCCGGGCCCGCTCGGGAGCGGTACCGGCCGGCGCGTACGAGGCGGATCCGCGGCAGTCCTGCCCGGAGCTGGTCACGCGGGTGGCGAAGCAGCTCGGCGTGGGCGCGGACGCGGCGGCGCTGTACCTCCAGGTGGCGACGTTGGCCACGCCCACCGACCGCAACGTGCGGCGGTGGAACGGCTGGTCCACCAAGCGGCACGCGGAGGTCCGGGCGGAGATGCTCGCCACCGGCGCCGTGGTGGAGGCCAAGCGGGCGCGGGCGGGCCGGACCCTTTTCCTGCCGGGGGAGTGGACCGAGCTGAAGGCCCCGCACCTGCCACTGGAGACCGTGAAGCTGGCGAGCCACCTGGTCCGCCCCCTGTGGGGCAATGAGATCCACGCCCCGTTCGGACGGGTGCTGCCGACGGCACCACTGCACGAGATGTTCACGGAGGCCTGGGAGCGGACGTCCGGCGCGCGTGACGGCGGCCGCTAGCCAGATTCTGTTGGCTCCTGCCCAGGTGCAGCAGCCGCGTGGCGGTCTGCCTCCCGTCGGCCCGGGTCGTCCGGGCCGGCGGGACGGCTTCAGACCAGTTCGGGTTGCGGTTTCGGTTGCCGCGCTGGTGCGGCCTTCGGGGCCTCCGAGTCCCACAGTCTGGTGGTCCGTATATAGAGGTGGATCACCGAGGCCGTCGCCAGAATGAGAAGCGGTCCGAACACCCACGGGTGTTCGGCCATCTCCATCGGCAGGTAGCGGTATGACACCAGGAATGCAACGAAGACCGTTGCACCATAAGCGACCATCTGGATTCCTGACCGATCCCAGCCACGGTCGAGCGCGCGCAGACCGGCCTCGATCGTGAGCGTGAACACCACGCCGGCGATGATGTCCGTGCCGTAGTGGTAGCCGAATCCCAGCGTTGCGCCGAGCGTGGCAATCAGCCAGAATGCGCCTGCGAATCGCAGAAGCCTTGGACCCTTTCGGGAATGAATGAAGATGGCGGTAGCCCACGCGGTGTGCAGGCTGGGCATGCAGTTGCGGGGCGTGATCTCGTCGAATGGCATCTGGTGCGGCGCAGCGAGCGTCGGCGCCGTGTTCGGCCACAGGTCGGCCACCGCCCAGTGGCCGCCGTCGGCGCCGTAGGCGAAGATCGGACCTACCACCGGGAAGATCATGTAGATGCCCGGCCCGAGGAGGCCGATCATCAGGAAGGTGCGCACCAGGTGATGGCGCGGGAAGCGGCGCTCGGCCGCCACTTTGCGCAGCTGGTACAGCGCGACGACGGACGCCGCCACCGCGAGCTGAATGTAGACGTAGTCGAGAACATGCTCGCCGATCGGACCGCTGGCCCTGACGATCCGGCCTATGAGCCACGACGGGTCGCCCAGCGCGTGATCGGCGGTCGCCACATACTGGTCGAGCACCGCCGGCCGGGTCTTCGACGTGATGAGCAGCCAGGTATCGCCGGTCTTACGGCCGGCCACCAGCAGCAGGCCCAGCCCGACACCCTTCAGCAGCAGAATGCGTTCCCGGCCGGTGCGGCGCGTGACAGCGATGACCGCATAGCCCAAAATCACCCACAACGCGCCGTTGCCGAAGAAATGGCCGTGGCTCATCTTGATGTCGAACGCCCACCGCACCAGCACGAAGACGACGTCGATGCCGATCGCGACAGCAGCCGCGATCCATCGTTGCCGCCAGGTGAGCACCACCATCATCAACGCCATGCTGGCGTACAGCAGCGGACCCGATTTAGGGGCGAATATCACCTCCTTCGCCTGGTTGGTGATCGGCCCCGGTTGTCCGTAGTGACGCGCGGCGATCTCCAGCGCGATGAAAAAACCGAGGGCCACCACGCCCACTGTGGCCCACAGTATCGCCCGTGGCTGACGCCACGCGGCGAATGTATTTCTGCGGTTTATTCGCGAAAGCACCCGTGATGATATGGATATCAATTGTTTGGCCAATTTGATAGATGTTAGCTAAATGGGTCACTCTTCGTGCTGGATAGCTTAATTTTCCGGTGAGGGCGGGCGGTCAAGCTGATCGTCGTGAGCCCGAACATGCTATCGGAGTGGTGTGGGTGGGTTTCGCCGGTCACGGGTGGCGCGAAGGTCGGTCAATGACACAACGACGCCTCCCTGCCCGGCGTCATCGCCGGGCATGTCGACGTCTGACCTGGGACGGGTGAGGCACCGGGCGGAGGCGCCCGGGTTCGATCTTCTTGGTGGGGATGAGACTGTCTGGTTGTGTCAGAGATGCTGGATGGGTTGCAGGCGGTCTTGGCTGAGGCCTCGTCTCCTGCGTGGTCGCAACGTGCCCGCGCCGGGCGTGACCTTGCTTCCTTCGCTGATGTTCCTGAGGCTGCGGAAGCGTTGGTGGGCCTGCTGCTGGACGCCGCGGACACGGCGGTGACTCGGCAGACGACAGAGGCCCTGGCCCGGGTGGGGACGGTGGCCGCCGTCAGGCTCATCGCTCTCGCGCTTGCCGAGGCCGACGACAGCCATGCCGACTGGATGCTGACCGGGGTCCATGACGCGCTCGCGGCCCCGGACAGCGCGCTGGACATCTCAGCGGTCTGCGGGCAGCTCACCCAGGACCCGGAACAAGCCGTTCGTCGGGGTGCCGTGGAGATCTCGGCGTGGGCAGACGACACAAGACGTTGAGCTTCGCGCAAGTGGGGGAGCGCCAGGTACGGCCGGGGTTGACGGGCGTGTGTTGCGTGCCGGCGGGAAGAGAGGTGTCCTGACGGTGGGCGGGGTGCGGCATCCGAAGGCTGAGCAGGACTCGCCAGGGCGGCACCACCGTCCCGTACCCGTAGGCCCGGGTCGTGCTGCCCGGGCCCCGCCGGCACATCCGGGGCGGCGTACGGCGGCAGCCGATGCTCCCCGCCTCCGTCGGAGGAGTACCCATGAAGCGACACCGTCTCCGTCTTCCCTCCCTCGTCTTCCCCCTGCTCGCCGCCGTGCTGGTGGCGCTGACGCCGCTCGGCCCCGCTCGGCCCGCCCGGGCGGCGGACCCCTGCGGCACCAAGCCCGACGACTATGTGGGCGTGACATACCGCCTCAACGCCCCGGAGACCACCCTCAGGATCACGTTCCGGGCCGGCGGCGTATTCGAGTACGAGCTCGGTGACGGGGTGATCCACCAGGGAACGTACACCGCCACACCACAGGCCCTGTCACTCGTGACCGAGGGTACGGACCGCAGCGTCTTCCGGGGCTGCGACGGGACGTCGGCCACCCCCGGCGTGATCGTCTTCCCGGGCGGCATCGTCGTCCAGAACACCAGCTGACAGCCCAGCCCCCCTGCGCTCAACAACGCCCGCCCGGACATTCGACGCTCCTCGTCGCCGCGTCAGCCCAGCCCGTCCGCTCCCACCCGGGCGGACGACTCGTCCAGCGCGGCGTCGGACACCGGCTGGACCGCGCCCGCCAGGTCGTGCACCGGGGAGGGCCCCTTGCACCAGGACTCGATCACCGCGTTGCCCCGGAAGTCGCGACGGCGGTCGTCGTGGACGTTCCAGCGGTAGGTCTCGTGGCCGGGGTCGCCGGTGTAGTAGTCGGAGGTGTAGATCTCCACGCGGTGGTCGTCCGGGTCGCGCAGGTAGAGGTAGAAGGCGTTGGAGACGCCGTGTCGGCCGCGACCGCGTTCGATGTGGTGCTCCTGGTGCAGGGCGCCGAGGATGTCAGGGGCCCGCAGGACCTGGTGGGATTCGTGGGTCGCCAGCCCCAGGTGGTGCAGGCGGGGCCCGGCAGCTCCGGTGAAGGCCACGTCGTGGACGGTCGGCTTTCGGTACATCCATGCCGCGTACGTCGACGAGCGCCTGACCCGCCTTCGGGCCGGTGCCGTGCACGACGTTCACGACACCGGCCGGTACGCCCGCCTCGGTGAGGATCTCCGGCCACAGCGAGGCCGACAGCGGGGTCCACTCGGCGGTTTGAGGACAACAGTGCAGCCTGCCGCGAGGGCCGGGGCGAGCTTCCAGCTCTGCAGCATGAAGGGGGTGTTCCACGGGGTGATGAGGCCCGCGACCCCCGCGGGGCTACGGACCACGTAGCTGAGCTGCTCCTCGCCCTGCCGGAAGGCTTCCTCGCCGAGCGTGGTGATCACGCCGGCGAAGTGGCGGAAGTTCTCGGCGGCACACCAGGTCTGCCCCCGCGCTTGGCCGATGGGCAGTCCCGAGTCGTACGACTCGAGGACGGCGAGCCGGTCGTGCCGGTCCTCGACGGCGTCCGCGATGCGGTGCAGGACACGGGCACGCTCGTGGTGGGCGGTCGCCGCCCAGGCGGGGAAGACGGCGCGTGCAGCGTCCACAGCCTGGGCGACGTCGGCCGGCCCACCCCTGGCCACCTGCGCGTACGGCCGGTTGGAGACCGGATCCGTCACATCGAGGGTGCGGCCGTCGGCGGCATCGGCGGCCTCGCCTCCGATCCAGTGCCTGACGACGGAAGGCGTCGGCGGTGCGGCGGGGCTCATGCCGGCCCCGCCCGGCCCGGACGTCCGTGGCCCCGTTCGCGTCGTACCCGTCGAGGAAGGCCCGCACTCGGGCTTTGTACGGCTCCCGGTCGTAGGAGGCGACATACGCGCCGGCCATGCGCACCGGGTCGCCGAAGAAGTAGTACTCGTACAGCGCCTGCCGACCGGAGAACGCCGAGCCGCACGTGTCCCACAGCAGGCGGAACAGCTTCACGCGCTCGGCCCCTGTCAGCGTCGCCGACTGCAGGTAGGCGTCGATGTCGGCGGCGGCCGGCCCGGTGACGTCGGACCCGGTGGGAGTGGCCATCAGCCCGGCGGCACCGAGCTTGCGCAGGATCTGCGGGAAGCGCTGGTAGAGCTTGGGGTACAGGTTGCGGGCGGCGTTCAGCGGGGCCCATGCCGGGGTCAGCACCCCGAACTCGTTCACAGCGGCATCGGCCTCGGCGGCGCGCAGGAAAGCCCGCAGCATCTCCAACGTGGTGATCACCTCTGCCACGTCCTCCTGGACGTGCTCAGGGTCTCTCCCTGGATGTGCACGGTGGGGCGCGAGTCGGCGAGCCGGTCGAGAAGGTCCTTGCCGGTGCGTGCTGCCACGTCGGCTCCTCGGGGTGGTCCGGTGACGGTCACACCTCAGTGGTTCCTTGGCTCACGCCGCAGGGTCGTCCCATGGAGCCTCCGCGCTGTCAGCGATCGATCCCTTCGGGGTGTCTGACCGACTCTGCCGTACATCAGCCGGCTCGAGCACCCGGTAAATCGGCCCCATCCACGCCTGCACGGGGCCGGTCACCGACGCTTCGCGTCATCGCCGCGACGGGCGATGGCTCCGGACATACCTGAGGAGACGATGCCCGAAGCGCGCGATCGTGGCGGGCGCGGGCTCAGCTGTTGACGAAGTTCAGGCTGGTCGCGTCGTAGCGGGAGCCCGCGATCTGCTCCGGCGGGGCGGCGGCCTCGATGGCGGCGAGGTCCTCGGGGGACAGCTCGACGGCCAGGGCCGCGCGGTTCTCCTCCAGGTAGCGCTGTCGCCGGGTGCCCGGGATCGGCACCACGTCGTCGCCTCGGTGCTGCACCCAGGCCAGGGCGAGCTGCCCGGTGGTGACCCCCTTCGCCTCGGCCAGCTCGTTCAGCTTCGCGACGATCGCCAGGTTTCGTTCGAGGTTGCCGTCGGCGAAGCGCGGCTGGCTGCGCCGCATGTCGGTCTCGGCCAGCCCGTCGACCGAGCTGTACTGGCCGGTCAGGAAGCCGCGCCCGAGCGGGGAGAAGGGGACCAGGCCGATGCCGAGTTCGCGGCAGACCGGGGCGATCTCCGCCTCCAGGTCGCGGGTCCACAGCGACCACTCGCTCTGCAGCGCGGTGATCGGGTGCACCGCGTGCGCCCGCCGGATGGTGCGCGCGCCGGCCTCGGACAGCCCGAGGTGGCGGACCTTCCCGGCGTGCACCAGCTCGGCCATGGCGCCGACGGTCTCCTCGATCGGCACCTGCGGATCGACCCGGTGCTGGTAGTAGAGGTCGATGTGGTCGACCCCGAGCCGGCGCAGCGACGCCTCGCACGCCTGTCGGACGTAGGCTGCGTCGCCGCGAACGTGGGTGGGCTCGCCCAGGCGGTTGGCGAAGCCGAACTTCGTGGCCAGCACCACCTCGTCGCGGCGCCCGGCGACGGCCCGTCCGATCAGCTCCTCGTTGTGTCCGGCGCCGTAGTAGTCGGAGGTGTCCCAGAAGGTCACCCCGAGGTCGAGAGCGCGGTGCAGTGTCGCGATCGACTGCGCGTCGTCCGTGGCACCGTAGGCGTGGCTCATGCCCATGCAGCCCAGGCCCTGCGCGGAGACCGTCAGGTTGCCCAGGTGTCGGGTGGGGGTGTCGGTCATGGTGTTGCCTCCTGAGCTCGGGATCATCTGCCCAGGACGTTAGGTGTTGGAGCGTGCTCCAAGTCAACTGAACGTCGTGCCTCGCACCTTGAACTGTGCGACGCGCGTTCAGGGGTCACACCAGGCTGACTCCGCACGCCTACGCCCCGTCGCGGGTCACAGCTCTATCTCGTGGGTGAAGTTGAGCAGTACCTTCACCGGTTTGCGGTCGTGGTTCACCGTGATCCGGCCGAGACGCAGATTTTCTTGAGCGTGGTGGATGTTGCGCTGCCACATTTCCTGCCAGCTCAACGGACTTCCTGTGCACTTCATCTTCTCGTCAGTGGTGTTCTACGGAATCGGCCTGGCCATCGCCGTCCTGGCGTTGTCCACCTCGCTCCTGCACGCACCGGCCACTGCCGCCGAACACCGTGCCGCGGCAGCACCGGCCGGTGACTACTGCCCGCCGGCCGAAGAGTTCTACGGCGGTGGCCAGTACACGTACACCCGAGTCCAGGTGTGCCTGAACTTCGCCTCCAGCAACCAGGTGATCGTCAGGAACAGCGAGACCCAGTACCAGTGGGGCGGCGCTTGGTACTACGCGGACAACAGCTACCCGGCACGCTGGAACGCCACCGGATCGGTGAGCAAAAGCGGTCAGTCCGGTAACCACGCCACCCCCGACCCGGTCACCCAGGGGTCGGCCAACGGCTCGGCAAGCGGTGGTTCTCCAGTGGTCCTCAACGGCTGCGGCAGCTACAGCGTCACCATGACCTTCCACCAGAGCGGCCCGTACTGGACCGACAGCAGCAACGACATCAACAGCGGCCAGCGCAGTTACACCATCAGCGTGCCCTGCCAGCAGCCGACCGTGCCGGGCTCTGCGTGCCCGGCACGGTACGCGGCCAGCCCTGGGATCGGTCCGGCCGGTCGTAGGGCGACCGCGTCGGACACCCCCGGACGTTGACGCCGTAGTCCTTGGCGACACCGGCGAGGCCGGAGGCGTAGCCCTGGCCGAGGGCGCGGGACTTCCCTGCCGTCAGCTGTTGTCGATGAGCACCGCCAGTCCGGCGATCAGCCCACCGACCGCCACGATGACAACAGCGGTCACCAGAAGGATCAGCCAGCCGACGAGGATGCCCAGCAGCGCCATGCCGCGCCCGTCGCCGTCGAGACGGCGCCCTTGGAACCGGCCGATGTGTCCCGCGACGATCGCCACCAAGGCGCAGAGCACCGCCATCGTCACAAAGATGCCGGGGTTGAGCCAGGCGATCCCCGTGGCGAAGTTGCCGTACGCGCAGACTCCGAAGAGGGCGAACCACAGGCTCACCTTGGCGGGGCGATTCCTGCTGGGCTCGGTGCGCTGGTTGTTCTGTGAAATGTCGGTCATGTTGCTTCCTGATGGTTCTTGCGTGGCTCCGTGCCTGCGCGCGGCGTCGAGGATGCGGTGCCCAGAAGGACGACCACGGCCACGGCGGAGGCCACCGCTCAGGCGCCCTGCATGGGCACCGCCATAGGCGAGGGCGCGGCCGGCCCCTGCCGCTGTGCCGGTCTCGTGAAAGGCGTAAGCCCGTGACGTGGTGAGGTCAGGCGAAGACACCGATCAACAACTGCAGGCCGAACATGAACACCATGCACAGGCCGACTGCGGCAAGCAGCGACTGGACCAAGCCGCGTGGGGTGTCGAACTGGACGAAGTACCCGCCGACGCCCGCGATTCCCAGCAGGGCGCCACCCCAGAGCGCCGGGCCTTCATGCCATCTCGCCAGCACGGCTATACCGGCGAGCAACAGGCCCAATGCCGCCAGTTGGCCGGGCGTGGTGATCCTTCTCGAATTGTCCCCCGTATGAGTCATACGCGGAATCCTAGCTTCTCCTCCGGGGCGAACCGGCTGCAGCAGAGGGCAGTCGCGTGAGTTGTCAAGAGGAGGCGGTAGGCGAAGAACAGGACAATCGATCCTGCGATCGCAGAGATTCAGGTGATGGCGTCGAAGACGCTGCATTGTGGAAGAGGAATTCACGGGTGGCAAAGTCGCCCGAATACGTGCGAGGTCGGCCGCGGCCCATGCGCAGTCCGTTCCTCGTCCGCCCGCCTTCGTGAGGCCGAGGATTCGCGTGGGGGAAAGGGGCCCGCACAACCGCACGGCCTTGCACAGGCCGGCTCTGGCAGCGATAGGATCGTCTTCCGACCCCGTAGCCGTTGTTCCAGAGCCCCGCAGCCTGTCGCGGCATCCGATCTCGTCATCGAGAACTGAGTCGCACGAAAGCCCGTTCCTGCCAGACGCACCCCATGCGGCCGGATCCTGGAGGCCTGGTCCCCGCACCGGCGCCCTGGCGGCGCGTTCACGAGTGGCGCGTCCCCGTCGGCGGGCTGCTTGAAGCAACGGCTCGATCCGTGCCCACTGGGCATCAGCCGACGACACGCAGACCAGCGATCGGATGACGTGCGAGAAGCGGCCTGGTCGATCCGGAGTGAGCTCGTATCGGACCTCAACGCCGGGCCAGCGTCAGCACACTCAGACCGAACATCAAGACGCCCAGGGGAATATGAACCGCTGGGACGTGCGCGATGCCCAGCATGACCTGGACCGAGGCGAGTACGAGGAATCCTGACGCGTGCCGGACAGGCCGAGGCGAGCTGCCGCCCGGCTTCCACGCCAGCACCGCCGTGAGCACATACAGCATCGACGCCCCGTACATCACACGGGCTCCGACGCTGTGCAGCGTCTCTCCGTAGGACGAGGTCAGCAGCAGTCCGGCGGAAACCGCCTGAAGGAAGATGGTCAGGGTCTGCAGGGCGATCGCGATCTTCAGGAACAAGGAGTTGCGTTGTGTCTTCGCCGTCACCTGAGTGGCCATGTCACAGTCCTCTTTTCCGCCCTCGGGCAGGAGCTCGATAAGGTCTCACCAGTCCGACGACGCGGGCCTGCGAAAGGTAAGGCGAGGGGGCGGCCGGAAGCATGGGGACTGTCGGGACCGGCGCAGAGGAGACAGCCGGCGAGCGGCGCCAACTGATCAATGTTGCTTACCGGTTGCTCGGTTCGGTGACCGAGGCCGAGGATGCCGTACAGGCTGCCTACGCACGCTGGTACGGGCTGCCGCGAAGCCGGCGGGAGGAGATCCTCTCACCCGGCGCCTGGCTGACGACGGTGACCAGCCGCATCTGCCTGGACCTGCTCGGGTCCGTGCGGGCCCGCCGTGAACGCTATGCCGGCGCGTGGCTGCCCGAGCCGCTGCCCGACCGCACCGAGTGGGACCAGGCGGGCGGCGCCGACCCCACCGGCTCCGCGGACCCGGCCGACCAGATCGTTCTGGACGAGTCGGTGGGCATGGCCTTCCTCGTCGTCCTGGAGACGATGACGCCCGCCGAGCGGGTGGCGTTCGTCCTGCACGAGGTCTTCCGGTACCCGTACGCCGAGGTCGCCGGCATCCTCGGCCGGACCCCTGCGGCCTGCAAGCAGCTGGCGGCCTCCGCCCGGCGGCGGGCGAGCGTCGCACGCCCTCCGGTGACGGCGACCGGCCAGGCCCACGTGGTCAGGCGCGTCAAAGAGGCATGGGAGTCCAAGGACATCACAGCCCTCGTCGGTCTCCTCAACCCGGCCGCCGTGATGACCGCCGACGGCGGCGGCATGGTCGGTACCGTCCTGCGCCCGGTCGAGGGCGGCGCGCGCATCGCCCAGTACATGGTCGCCATCGCCGACAAGGCTCCGGGGCTCGAACTCCTGGAGCGGTCGGTCAACGGTGTGCCGGGCCTGGTGGCCCAGCGCGCCGGCGCCGTCGTGACCGTAGCCTCGTTCGACGTCCTCGACGGGCGCGTCGCCCGGATCTGGGCCGTCCGCAACCCGGAGAAACTGCGGCCCTGGGGCGGCAGGGCGGTCCGCTAGGAACAGCGGTGCGCCGTGGCCCGGTTGGAACCAAGGAGATCGCGCGGCGATCTGGACGTTGGAGCGGGGCCCGAAGTGCGGGCAGCGGGGGAGGGGGCGGCCTTCCGTCCGGAGGACCCTATCCGGGAACCCGCGGGCTCACGATCATGCGGATGTCGTCGGCCGCCCACAGCACGAACCGTTCGATCGGAGTCACCTCGTGTCCTGGTGCGGGACGGAACCGGAAGCGCTTGAGCAGTACGGACAGGATCAACGCGGCCTCGACCATGGCCAGGCCGGTGCCCTCGCAGCTGCGCGGCCCGAGCCCGAACGGGATGTAGGCCAGCCTCGGCCGTCCGGTCATCTCCTGCGGAGTGAACCGCTCGGGTGTGAACTCCTCGGGCCGGGGCCAGTACTCGGGGTTCATATGGACGGCCCAGAACGGATAGAAGATCGTCGTCCCCGCCGGGATCTCGTGATGGCCCAGGACGAGGGCCTCGGTCGTCTCCCGCGCCCCGTAGGGGCCGGGCGGGTAGAGCCGCATCGATTCCTTGAGGACCATGTCCAGGTACGTGAGCCGCCGCAGGTCGGCGTACGCGGGAACCGCTCGGTCACCGAGCACGCGATCGAGCTCGGCGGCGACGCGCTCGGCCACCTCGGGATGCCGCCCCAGCAGGTGCAGGGTCCACGAGACGGCCACTCCGGTCGTATGGTGGCCGGCCAGCATCGTCACCATGACGGTGTCGCGGATGCGTGCGGGGCGCTCGCCGGCCTCGACGAGCGCCCCGATGAGGTCGCTGCTGTCCGCGCGGCCGCCATGCCGATGCGCCGCGACCATCCGGTCGACCGTCGCACGCAGGTGGGCGAGGGCTTCCTCCGCCCGCCGGGCACGTTCCTCCCGTGCGCCCGGGGCCGGTACTCGGTAGAGCCGCCCCATGTATTCGGCCAGCACCTCTTCGAACGAGGCGATGACGCTGTCCGCGTCCGTGGCGTCGCCTCCCAGCGCGAACTCGCAGATCATTCGCAGCGACAGGGCGGTGAGATCCTTCTGCAGCTCGACGGGCCCGCGGCCGGCCTGCTCGCCCCAGCGGTCGGCGAGCGCTGTCGCCAGTGCGGTAAGGGACGCGAAGTGCCGCTCGTGGGACGGGCGCCCGGCGAGCACCGAGAGCATCAACCGTCGCCACTGGGTGTGTTCGTGGGCCGGCATCACCTGGAGGTTGCCGGTCTCGAACAGCGGAGCAAGGAACTGGAACAGCCGCTCCGGTCGCTTGTCGATGTGCGCCGTGGACTCCAGCAGCACCGGGTCGGCGACCGACACGACCGTCCCCGCGCCCGGCAGCTGGAACCGTACGACGGGCCCGTACTCGGCATGCAGCCGCAACTGGTAGGTGTGCAGTCCGCCCGCCGCCGCGACTGCGCCGGCCCCACCGTCCGCCCGGGGCTCGGGTCCGGGAATATCCACCCCGCTCCTCCTCGCTGATCCGCCCGGTGCACAGGACACCACCCTGTCGTCCACCATGGACCGGTGTCGACCGGTGCGTCGCGTTCCGGCCGTGGCGGGGCGGGTCAGGTCCCGGCCACGGCCCATTTCGCTCGCGTGGACAGCCGGCTGAGCGCCCGGCGGTGCCACTGGGTAACCGTTCCGCCCGGCGCGGTGCCATTGATGCCGCCCGCCGCCCGCCGCCCGCCGCCCACCGCTCCAGCGCCCGCCCCGCCGCCGCGAGGTCACCCTTGCGGCGCTCGAGGCGGGCGAGGGCGTACGCCTCCGAGGCCCGGTCCCATGCCGTGTCCTGCAGGTGTTCGTGGACCTGTTCGCCCGCTTCAACCCCGTCAACGAACACATCCTCCAAGCCATCGCCGACAGCCGATACGGTCCCCTGCGCACCTGGGAGACCAAGATCCGCACCGCACTGCTGTGGGTCCTCCAGCGACAGGCTCCACGGCCGGACACGATGTCCGTCGGCCACGCTCTGGCGGCGCACGGCAGTCACCAACTTGCGGAAGTGGTGCGGACTCAGCCCGGCAAACGGGGCTATCCAGGACGGTTCCGATGCCGTGATCACGCCAGCCATCGCAAGATCATCGCACCTGCGACCATGTGTGACGGGAAGACCTCCAGCAACCGCATGAGGACCAGAGGCAGAGTGCCTCGTTGCCGTGCCGACGGTCGTTGTGAAGATCACCTGCTTGCCCTCAACCGCACTTGAGGTCATACGGTCTCCGCATGACCCGCACGATATGCGGGCTCCATACTGAAGTGCCTGAAGGGAATATCTCATGACGACCCAGCAGATCTCCGACGTCGAACTCGCCGGACAGCCCGCCGCGTACTGGACCGGTGTCGCCTACGAGGCGCTCATCGCGTACACCCGGGCCCAGCAGGCCGAAAAGGGCTACACCCAGCCCCAATTCTGGCTGCTGCGCAACCTGTCGGTGAACGACATCTCGCCCGACGGCGAGGGGATGAGCCTGCCCGAGCTGCGGGAGGCCATGGCCTCCTACATCCGGCCCGAAGACGACCTGGCGGTGGAGGCCGAAGTACTCCTGGAGCGCGGCTGGCTGACCCGCGATGCCGAGGACCGGCTGTGGCTCACCGCGCAGGGAGAACAGGCCCGCGTCGACCTCGCGCGCAACGCCCCCGCGATCCGCGCCGCCCTCCACGAGGGCATCGACGACAAGGATTACGTCACCACGGTAAAGGTGCTCCAGCGGCTGATCCGCAACGCGGGCGGGCCTGTTGCCTGACAGGCCGCGAGCCCGGGACGAAGCTCCCCAGGCCCCGGGTGAGTTCGTGGCAGGTCGAACGTCGTGGTCGAGCAACCGGGGGCACCCCGCTGTCCAACCGACGTTCAGGATCTTCTCGTACTCGGCCTTCAGCTTCGCGTTACCCTCGCCCTGGATGCCCTTGTAGGCGAACTGCAGGGCGGCCTTCGCCTTGGTCACCTCCGACTTTGTGATGAGCGCGAAGAGTAGGGACCGGCCGTAGGTGACTGCCGAGACATACAGCGGGGGTTGTTGATCCCGATGCGCCCAGCTTCCTCAAGGTCCTTGAAGTCTTCCCAGGTGAGCTTGTCAGTGAACCGCTTCTTTGGGGTGCTCTTTCCGTCACAGGTGATGGTGAACGCGCTCTGCAGGAAGCACGCGAGGATCGTCTTCCCGTCCTTGTGCTTCTCCAGCTTCGTGTTGCCGCTGCCGCTGAATCCCATGTAGCTGGCGGAGACGTCCGCCTCCAGCAGTGCCGACTCGACCGAGGACGCCACGACCATCTTGTAGTACATGTTGTCGGCGACGTCCTTCTGGCCGCCCATCATCTTCACGATCTTCTCCTGTGCTGCGGAGGCGGAGGGCTTTTCGACCACCGTTCGAAGACGCCTGCCCGTACGTGCGCGTATGCCCCGGCGGCGTCCTGCCGGCGATCGACTAGGAGGTCGCTGCCGCGGACGTCCACGAGCGGTTCACCGCATTCCTGGACGGATATCGCCGCGACTGCCGGGTCGCACATTTGCTGCTCTCGCTGATGGGGCTCCGTCCTGCAGAGGTGTGTGGCCTGCGCTGGGAGGACGTAGATCTGGAGGCGGAGACGCTGTATATCGCCAACACTCGGACGCTGATGGGCAACAAGGAGATCATCGAGAAGGGCACGAAGTCGATGGCGGGGGAGCGGCTGCTACCCCTCCCATCAATGGTGTGCGACGCCTTGCGCGTGCTGCGTGCGATTCAGGCGGCGGACCGGCTGGCGATCGGGGAGGCGTACGTTCATGCGGGCTACGTCTTTGTGGACGAGCTCGGCACCACGCTGAACGGCCGGCAGCTTCGGGTCCGTGCATACCTGATCATGGACCGGAGTGATCTCCGTCGCGTACGCCTGTACGATGCCCGCGCCGCGTGCTTGACGTACTTGGCGAACAAGGACGTGCGGGACCACATCCTTGCCTGGTGGGCCGGCCACACGAACGTCAAGACGACGAAGAAGTGGTACGTGAAGCCGAGCGTGGAGGACCTCCGTCCTACGCCGAACACCCTGCAATACCGCTCTGACGGGCCAGAAGACGCCCCGGTCCTGGTCCTGGGCCCGACCCTCGGTACTACATGGCACAGGAAGTACGTGCCGCCGGGTGTCGTCGCCGGCGATCGGCTCCAGGGACGCACCAGAACGGGCTCGGTCATATGGCCGAACCCTGACGAGGCTCCGGTGGGAACAGGCGGCGCGGATGGCAGACGCGGGGTCAGCCCCGGGCGAGCCGGGGGAGGAGGGCTTCGGCGTTGCCGCGGTTGACGGCGTGCAGCTGTCCGGGTGCCCAGTGCGGGTAGCTGTCCAAGGCGGCGTCGAAGCCGGTGCCCCAGTCCTCGGGAACCATGGGGAAGTCGCTGCCGTAGAGCACGTGTCCGGGTGCCGCGAAGGCGAGGAGCGAGGGCAGCATGGCCGGGCCGGCTGCGAAGGCGGTGTCGAAGTAGAAGCGCCGAAGGTCGGTCAGGACGCCCTCGGGGGTGGTGCCGGTCCGCAACCGTCCGGCGCAGGCGAACCGGTGGGAGGCGTACGGCAGGAAGCCGCCGGCGTGGGGCAGGATCATCCGGATCCGCGGGTACCGGCGCGGAACACCGTTGAGGACCAGGTGCAGGGCGGTGCGGGTGGTGTCGTACGGGAAGTCCGCCAGCGGGGCGGGCAGGTCCGAGAGCGCGGCGCCCGGCGGTGCGGTGGGGTGGATGAGGACGACTGTGCCACGGGCGTCCAGCTCGGCCCAGAGCGGCTCGAACGCGGGGTCGCCGAGGTAGCGGCCGTGGGCGTTGCTGAGCACCGTCACCCCGTCGGCGTCCAGTTCGTCCAGGGCATGCGCGGCCTCGGCGAGCGCGCCGTCCACGTCCGGCAGGGGAAGGACGGCGAAGTGCCCGAACCGGTCGGGCCGGTCCTTGACGAGTTCCGCCGTGTACGTGTTGACCTTCCGGGCCGTGGCGCGGGCCCCGGCCGGGTCGTCAGGCGCCCCGACCGGCGCGGCGAACGACAGCATGCCGGTGGCGATCGACCGGCGGTCCATCATCGCGATCGCGCTCCGCTCGTCCCAGACCGGCGCCGGCCAGCCGAAGGCCGTGGCGCGGCCGGACATCGCCCGGCGCTGCTCCGGCGGGATCAGGTGCTGGTGGACATCGACGCGTGCGGGACTCGTCATGCCTTCCGAACCTCCTCGAATCCCCGTCTCCCCGGTCCCGGGCAATGACCACGGCAAGACGGCCTACCCATCAGACGCGACGGTGAGACGGAACGGGTCCACTGGGCACCGGACCCGGGCGGCCCGGCCCGGGGAGACCACCCGGGCGGCCCAACGGACCGACCGGCCCCGTTCCCTCACAGCGTGCGGGGAAGGCGCCGCCTTCGTCACGCTGAACCCGTCATGCAGCCCTCGTCGCCGAGTCGCGGTGAAGGCAGCCCTGCCGATGGTAGCCAGCAGCCTGGGCCGCTTCCCGGAAGACGGGACAAGGGAGGTGGCCTCTGCGGTGGCGGGCCCGAAGTCGGCCTCCCGGAAAGGGCATTCGGCTGATGCGAGCGCCGACGTGGGAGTCAGCGGGAGTGGGGTGTGGGGGTAGGACCCCAGCCCGTAGCGGCGGCCGTGACGGCGGGTGTAGACCGCGTGGTCGGGATAGCGGACGATCGGGGTATCCGACAGGGGTGTCGTCAAGGCCCCCAACCTCGGTGGTGAACACGTAGGGATGCTGGACATGCACCATTGGCAGCCGCACGCCGGTGCCCGCCGCCAGCACAGGACCCCAGATGCCCGTGGCCAGAACCACCCAGTCGGCCCTGAGAAGCTCTGCGTCCTTCCCTACGCGGACGCCGACGACCCGGCCACGGTCGCTCTCCAACGCGCGTACGGGCGTGTTCCAGCGGAAACCGGCACCGCCGCTCTCAACGGCGTCGACCAGTGCGTGCGTGAGGGCGACCGGATCGGCGACACCGTCAGAGGGGACGTACAGCGCGCCCAGCGCCCGTTCGGCGTCGACCAGCGCGGGGGCCAGCGCGACGGCATCGACCGCATCGAGCACCCGGGCCTCGATGCCCAGGCGGCGCCCGTGCTCGAGGTCGCGGTGGGCTTGGTCCTGGCGAGCCGGGTCGGGTGGCGATCTCCAGGCATCCGACTTGCCAGAAGAGTGGCGCCGACGCGGTCTCCGAGAGGGCGCGGTAGGTGGCGTCGCTGTCCTTGGCCAGCACGGCCAGTCCCGGCGTAGCGCTGAGCTGGCCGACGTAGCCGGGGGCCAGACCGGTCGATCCAGGTAGCACATCGCGGTCACGGGCGTCGACGAGACCTCTACAAGACCCCTGGTACTGACGAGCTTCTGCCCACCCCTGTCTGGTCGTGGAGTCGGCCTGCCGTGGTGCTGCCCCACGTACGCGGTGGGCGGGGGAGAGCGGTCACAGCGTCGGCTTCCGCCCGTCCCGCGTGCGTGGCACGCCCGCGGCGTCGGCGGCTTCGTGCAGCGACCGGAGTGCCAGCAGAAGGACTCCGATGTCGTCCAGATAGATGGGGTCGGGCAGCAGGTCCACGGGGGAGACGAGGTAGAGCAGGGCGCCCCAGAAAAGCAGCCTGCTGCTGTCCGGCACACCGGCGCCGCGCAGCAGCCGCCGGGCCTTGAAGAGCCGGACCGCGACGATCACGGCTGCGACGGCGGTCGCAGCGGACAATACGGCCAGGACACCGACGACGATCCACAACGTGTCGCTCATGCCTACCGCCTACCCAGGACGGTCGCCGCAGGCCCGCACATTCACCTCATGGGCGCTGTCGCGGTGCCCGCCCGGGCCCTTTGGGCAGGAGGCTACGAAGTTGGCTTGTGGGCGATGTCCGAGTGCCTACGGTCGGGCCGGCCTTGAGCGCGAGTCGTCCCGGTCCGTGGCGGGTACGGCGTCGGCGGGGTGGCTCAGCAGCTCTGCTTGCGGGGTGGCCAGGGCGAGAGCGTCCTCGCGGCGACGCCGGGCGCTCTCGCTGCGGATCTGGTCGACCAGCTTGCGGGAGGCGACGGTGATCAGCCAGCCTCGGGGGTTGTCCCGCACCCCCGCCTCGGGCCACTGCAGGGCGGCGGCCAGCAGCGCTTCCTGGACCGCGTCCTCGCACACGTCGAATATGCCGTAGCGACGGACGAGCGCGCCGAGGACCTGCGGCGCCAGCCCGCGTAGCAGGTCCTCGGCGGCGTGGCGCGGCGGTCACATGTCCGCCGCGGATTCGTGCAGCACCGGCCACAGCTCGACCGGCTCCACATCGGCGAACGGCATGTCCGCGGTGATCTCCTGGGCCCGCTCCGGACTGTCGCAGTCCAGCATGTAGAAGCTGGCGATGTACTCCTTGGTCTCCAGATACGGGCCGTCGGTGACCGCCGGGACGCCGGCCTCACGGCGCACGAGCTGGGCGTTGGCCGTGTCCGCCAGGCCGTAGGCGCCCAGCAGTTCACCGCTTTCGCGGTACTTCTTGTTGAACGCCTCCTGCTCGGCGATCGCCTCCGGCCACGCCTCGGCCGGGAAGGAGTCCCGGACGGCGAGTGTCGAGATCTTCCGCCCGGCCACGCCGAACAGTCCGGACCGAGCGCGCCGGCCGGAACGATTTCCGGCCGGCGCGCCGAGCACTGCGATCGTCTTGTCAGCTCAGGTGCCGGGCGAAGAACTGGAGCGAGCTGTCCACTTCGAACGACGGGACATCCCCGTGCTTGCCGGGGTTGGCGTGCAGCGTCTTCTCGGCAGAGGCCAAGGCGTCGAACAACGCCAGGCTCTGGTCCCGCGGAACCATGTGGTCGTCCCACTGGACCACGAACTCCACCGGCACGGTGATCCGCGCGGCGTCCTCGGCCAGCCCGTGCACACCGAGCAGGCCCAGCACCGCGGCGCGGATCCGGGGCTCTGCGGCGATGAGCGGGATGCCGAGCCCGCAGCCCATCGACATGCCGCAATAACCCACCGGGCCGACGCCGACCTGGTCGAGGCGCTGGACCGCGGTCAGGACCGCCTGCCAGTCCGCGACAGCCTGGCCGGCCAGATGGCTGTGCATGCCGGCGACCAGCGCGCCGGGATTCTTACCGGCGGCCATGCCGGCCCGCATTTCGGCCGCGACGCGACCGAACTCCTCGTCCTTGGGCCGGTCGCCGTGGTTGGGTGCGTCGATCGCGACGACGGCGAAACCCTCGGCGGCGTAGCGGCGCGCGCGGGACACGGTGCCGGGGGCCATCTTGTGCTGCCCGCCGCCGTGGCCCAGCAGGATCAGGGGACGAGTACCGCAGGCGCCTTCCGGCGTCCAGAGCACGCCGGGGATCTCGTCGAGGGTGAAGAACTGCTCGGTGACGCCATCCGATGACGTCTGGGAGGTGAAGCGCATCAGCGTTTCAAGCCTTTCGGGAATGCCTTGTGTGAGCGCTCCCTAGGCCATGCGAAGGAGAAGGAGGGAGCCCCGACGTGTCACAGTGTTGATCGGTCTCACCTCCTCGAATGCGCAATGGTGCACGGCGGCGCCGAAGGTATCACAAAGATCATCACTCGCGCCTCGCCGGGGCGAACGCTGCCGAGGACGGCCACGCTCGCTGCGCGTGGACTTCCCCCGACGACCCGCTGCTCGCGCCAGCCGGCGTCGAGTACCGCCTGCGCAGCGTGGCCCCGTCGGCTGGGAGCAACTCCTCGAGCCGGCCACGGAACTCGTCGACTCCGCCGTCGTGACGGATGCGCATCCGCGTCGTCACCCACGGCCCAGGGCAAACCGTAAACCGCGTCGCCTTCAAGAGTCATACGGACAAACTCGACTGTTGACGTTGTGTGTTCACCAACTTAAGGTCGCGGGACTCTTGGAAGAGATCAAGACGACGGAGAACAATGACGTACTCTCCCGGCGCACAGCCGCGTCCAACACGCCTGTCCGCACTGCTGCTCG